>NZ_QPJK01000005.1 GCF_003337555.1 Pseudorhodoferax soli
CGCGCCACGCCCCGTCAACCTCTGCATCCAACCCGCCGGTCGGCCCATAGACACCTCCTTGATTGAAGGTGTTGCGTCGACCGGTTGAATCCACCCCATCTGGATCTTGCCCTGCGTCTGCTGGCGGAACTGCGCGCCCGGCTGCAGCGCGCGGCCCTTGAACAGGATGCGCCCGCTGTCGAACGGCGCCAGGCCGACGATGCAGCGGCCCACGGTGGACTTGCCCGAGCCGGATTCGCCCACCAGGCCCAGGGTCTCGCCGCGCCGCACGTCGAACGACAGGCCCTTGGCGGCCTCGACGCGCCGGCCCTTCTTGAACAGGCTGCCGCCCGTCACGTAGGTCTTGCGCAGGTCCTGCACCTGCAGCACATGTTCGATCTCGCGGTCTTCGGCCGTGGCGCGCACCTGCCCGTTCGGGATGGCGGCGATCAGCTTGCGCGTGTAGGCGTGCTGCGGGCGCGCCAGCACGGCGGCGGCGGGGCCGGCCTCGACCACCTGGCCGGTCTGCATCACGACGACCTGGTCGGCGATCTCGGAGACCACGCCGAAGTCGTGCGTGATGAACAGCACGGCCGTGCCCTTGCGCTGCTGCAGCTCGCGGATGAGCTTCAGGATCTGCGCCTGCGTGGTCACGTCCAGCGCGGTGGTGGGCTCGTCGCAGATCAACAGGGCCGGCTCCAGCACCAGTGCGCAGGCGATCATCACGCGCTGGCGCTGGCCGCCGGACAGGCGGAAGGGGTAGCTGTCGATCAGCACCTCGGGCTCGGGCAGGCCCACGTCGGCCAGTGCGGCGAGGATGCGCTGGCGCTTCTCGGCTGCGGACAGGCTCACGTGCGCATCGAACACCTCGGCGATCTGCTCGCCGATGCGCATGACGGGGTTCAGCGCCGTCATGGGTTCCTGGAACACCATGCCCATGCGCCGGCCGCGCAGTTCGCGCAGTTGGCCTTCATTGAGCTGCAGCAGGTCCTTGCCGTCGAACAGGATCTTGCCGGCCACCGGTTCCACATGCGGCCGCGGCAGCAGGCCCATGATGGCGTTGGCGATCATGGACTTGCCCGAGCCGGACTCGCCGACCACGCAGAGCGTCTGGCCCTGCAGCAGCTGCAGCGAGGCGCCTTGCACGGCGAGTTCACGGTCGGCGCCCCGGGGCAGGCGGATGTCCAGGTTCTGGATGTCCAGCACGGGCAGTTCCATCTTTTCCATTTTCATTTCCCTCTCCCGTCGGCGCGCGCGTTCAGGCCGTCATTGAGTCCTTCGCCGACCAGGTTCAACGCCAGCACCGTGAGCAGGATCGCCAGGCCCGGGAACACCGCCATCCACCAGGCCTGGCGCAGCACGGTGCGGGCCGAACCCACCATGTAGCCCCAGCTCATCTGGTTCGGGTCGCCCAGGCCGAGGAAGCTCAGCGACGATTCGAGCAGGATGGCGGTGGCCACCATCAGCGAGGCCATCACCACGATGGGCGAGGCCGCGTTGGGCAGGATCTGCGTGAGGATGATGCGCGGCGTGGACTGGCCCGCCAGCTGGGCGGCGGCCACGAAATCACGCTGGCGCAGGGTGAGGAACTCGCTGCGCACCAGGCGCGCCACGGGTGGCCAGGAGACCACCGCGATCGCCGCCACGATGGAGCCGACCGAGGGCTCGAAGATGGCCACCAGCACGATGGCCAGTGCGAAGCTCGGGATGGCCTGGAACAGTTCGGTGAAGCGCATCAACGTGGCGTCGACCCAGCCGCCGAAGTAGCCCGAGATGGCGCCGATCGACACGCCGATCAGGAGCGACACCACGGTGGAGACCACGCCGATCAGCAGCGAGACGCGGGCGCCGGCCACGATGCCCGCGAAGATGTCGCGGCCCATGGTGTCCGAGCCCAGTGGCAGGCCTTGTTCGGCCCAGGGCCGGGCGAACGGCATGCCGACCATGTCCCAGGGATTGTTCTGGGCGATGAAGGGGCCGAGCACGGTGACCAGCGCCACCAGCATCAGCACGATGAGGCCGAACACGGCGCCCTTGTTGCGGCAAAAGCGCCGCCAGAAACTGCTTTTCATGGTGTGTTGCTCCTCAGCCCAGTTCGATGCGGGGATCGACCAGGGTGTAGACGAAGTCGGTGATCAGGTTGAACAGCACGGCCATGGCCGCGGTGAACAGGAAGCAACCCATCAGCAGGTTGTAGTCGCGCTGCAGCAGGGCGTCGAACATGAGCCGGCCGATGCCGGGCCAGGCGAACACGGTCTCCGTCAGCACGGCGCCGCCGATCATGCCGCCGGCCTGGATGCCGGCCAGCGTGACCACCGGCAGCAGCGCGTTGCGCAGGATGTGCCTGCGCTGGATGCGGCCGGGGCGCACGCCCTTGGCGCGGGCGGTCTTGACGAAATCCATCTGCGCCACCTCGAGCATGGCGGCGCGCGTCATGCGGGCGTAGACGGCCATGTAGAACAGGCCCAGCGTGCCGGCGGGCAGGATCAGGTGCTTGGCGATGTCCAGCCACTTGGCCGGGCCGCTGAGGTCGGCGCCGACGGTGAAGAAGCCGAAGGCCGGCAGCAGGTCCAGCTGCACGGTGAACAGCAGCACGGCCATCATCGCCAGCCAGTACAGCGGCGTGGCGTAGAACACCAGCGCCACCACGGTGATGGCGCTGTCGAGCCACTTGCCGGCGTTGCGGCTGGCCAGCGCGCCCAGGCCGATGCCCATGGCCAGCGACAGCGCGAAGGCGGTGCCGGTCAGCAGCAGCGTGGCGGGCAGGCGTTCCAGGATCAGCGTGGCCACGGGCTGCTGCTGGCGGTAGGAGTAGCCCAGGTCGAGCTGCACCACATGGCCGAGGTAATTGGCCAGCTGCGTGGGCAGCGGCTGGTCGAGCCCGAACTGCGCGCGCAGCTGGGCCACGAACTGCGGGTCGGACGCACCGGCCTCGCCGGCCATGATGGAGACCGGGTCGCCCGGCGCGGCGCGCACCAGCATGAAGTTGGCGGTCGCGATCACCAGCAGGGCCAACAGGCCTTGCAGGACACGCACGGACATGAACTGGAGTCGTTTCATCGCGGGCTCGGGTCGGGCATGCGGCGGCGCGGCCTGGCCAGGCCGCCGCATGCGGGGAGGGAAAGATCAGGCCAGCCCGGTCAGGCGACCTTGATGCGGCCCAGGCTGTCGTTCAGCCCGATGCCGGACGAGACGATGTTCTGGATCTTGCTGCGGTACAGCGTCGGGAAGTTGATCTCGTGCAGCCAGGCCACGGGCACCTCGTCGACCAGGATCTTCTGCGCCTCCAGGTACAGCGCCTTGCGCTTGGCCGGATCGCCTTCCTTGGCACCGGCGGCGAACAGCTCGTCGACCTTGGCATTGGTGTAGCCGGCCACGTTGTTGAACGGCGAGCCCTTGGCGATGTTGTCGCTGGTGTAGTTGCGGCCCACGCCGAGGGCCGGGTCGCCGTACTGGTAGACGTAGGTGAAGGCGAGATCGAAGTCCCACTCGTTGCAGCGCTGGTTCCAGCCGGCCACGTCGGTGGCCACCATCTCGATCTTGACGCCGGCCTGCGTGAGGTTCTGGCGCACGATCTCGGCCTGGCGCTGCCAGGATTCACCGTAGGGCAGGGGCAACAGGCGCAGCGTCTCGCCCTTGTAGCCCGATTCGGCCAGCAGCTTCTTGGCCTTGGCCAGGTCGCGCGGGTACTTGGCCACGTCCTCGCTGGCGAAGGCGATGTGGCTGTTGAACGGGCCGGTGGCCGGCTTGGCGTAGCCGTACCAGGCGATCTTGGCCATGGCCTCGCGGTCGATGGCGGTCCAGATGGCCTGGCGGAACTTCACGTTGTCCATCGGCTTGGTGCGGTTGTTCATCCACAGCCAGCTGTGCGGCGCAAAGAACTCCCAGCCCTTGGTGGTGACCGAGGCGCCCGGCAGCTTGGACAAACGGCTCACGTCGAAATACTCCACCGTGCCGCCCGGGGCGATGTCGACCTTGCCTGATTCGAAGGCCGCGGCGCGCGCGGCGGCGTCGGGGATCACGTGGAAGTAGACGCTCTCCACGCTGACGACGCCGGCCTGGTGGTAGTTCTCGTTGGCCACCAGGTGGATGTAGGAGCCCTTGGACCATTCCTTGAACTTGAGCGGACCGGTGCCGATGGGCGTGGCGTTGGCCGGGTTGGTCAGGAAGTCGGTGCCTTCGTAGATGTGCTTGGGCACCATGGGCATGGTGCCGTTCTCGAAGATGCCCATGAAGGGGCCGAACGGCTGCTTGAGCTTGAACTCCACCGTGAGCGGGTCCAGTGCCTTGATCGATTCCACATGGGCCAGGCTGGCGCGAAAGCGCGCATGCGTCTTGCGCAGGAACACGTCGCACGAGAACACCACGTCGTCGGCCGTGAAGGGCTTGCCGTCGTGCCACTTCACGTTGGGCTTGAGCTTGAAGACGTAGGTCTTGCTGTCCGGGCTCACCGTCCACGAAGTCGCCAGCTGGGGCTGGGGCGCGAGCTTCTCGTCGTAGCGCAGCAGGCCTTCGTAGATGTTGCCGGCGACCAGCTGGGTGGGGCCGTTCTGCACGATGCCCATCATCAGGCCCGGCGGCTCGGGCTGGACCAGCACGTTGACGACGCCTTTCTTCGCCTGGGCCAGGCTCATCAGGGGCACCCCGGCGATGGACAGGCCCAGCGCAGCGGGGACGGCTTGGATCAGGTGGCGGCGTTTCATCGGTGCAGGCCTTTCTATGTGGGGGAGGGCTGGGAAGGAAGGAGGATTCAGTCGCGGAACGAGGCAGTGCTGGCCGGCTCCAGCCGTTGCAGCAGTGCGCGCCATTCGCGGGCATAGGGGTCGGTGGGCACCGCGGCCAGGCGGTTGGTGTCGCCGCTGGCGTATTGCTGCGCCGTCAGTTCGCAGACCTCTTCGGGCACCGGGTTCACGGCCTGGCCGGTGCTCTGGATGGCGACCTGCACGCGGCAGGCACGCTCCAGGTTGTGCATGAGGATGAAGGCCTCGGAGACCGTGCGGCCCAGCGTCACGAGGCCGTGGTTGCGCAGGATCAGCGCGCGCGAGGTGGGGCCCAGGTCGGCCACCAGGCGCTCGCGCTCGGCGTGGTCCAGCGCGATGCCCTCGAACGCGTGGTAGGTCACGCGGTTGTGGAACTGCAGCGCCCACTGGTTGCAGGGATGCAGGCCGCCGGCCAGCGAGGACACCGCCACGCCGGCCACCGTGTGGGTGTGCAGCACGCAGGCGGCATCGTGCCGGGCCGCGTGCACGGCGCTGTGGATGGTGAAGCCGGCCGGGTTCACATCCCATTCGCCGGGCTCGACGATGTTGCCGTCCAGGTCGATCTTCACGAGCGAGGACGCCGTGATGTCGCGGAACAGCATGCCGAACGGGTTGATCAGGAATTGGTCTTCCGTGCCGGGCACGCGCGCCGAGATGTGGGTGTAGATGCTGTCGTCCATCCCGTAGAGGGCGACGAGCCGGTAGGCGGCGGCCAGGTCTTCACGGACCTGGCGCTCGGCCGCCGACATGGCGGGGCGACTGGCGGGGCGTGCGGCCGGGGCGGTGCGTTCTGCTGTTTCCACGGATTCTCCGGAAGTGTGTTCTGTCATCTGTCGACAGCTGACATGATGCAGATCCCGTGCCAGCCCAAACATCCGCAGAAACCCGGCAATCGGCGTTGCTGGCGGTGCGCGAGACCGAAACGCGCACCATCGACGTGCACTGGCGCACGCGAGACGTGCAAAAACCGCGCGCCGCCACTTGGCCGACAATCCGGCCCCGCATCCGCAACGAAAGTCCGCTCCGCATGTCCATCCAATGGTTTCCCGGTCACATGCACTCGACGCGCAAGGCGATTGCCGAGCGCCTGCCCGAGATCGACGTGGTGATGGAACTGCTGGATGCGCGCCTGCCCGGCTCCAGCGCCAACCCGCTGATCGCCGAACTGACCCGGGGCAAGCCGTCGCTCAAGCTGCTGACCAAACAGGACCTGGCCGATCCGGAGCAGACCGCGCGCTGGCTGGCGCACTACCAGGCCGAGGCCGGCACCAATGCCATCGCGCTGGACTCGGGCATGGCCGCGCCGATCCGCGCACTGGCCCCGGCCTGCCGCGCGCTGGCGCCCAACCGCGGCGGCATGGCCAAGCCCATGCGCGTGCTGGTCTGCGGCATTCCCAACGTGGGCAAGTCCACGCTGATCAACAGCCTGCGCGGCCAGCGCAAGGCCAAGACCGGCGACGAGGCCGGCGTCACCAAGACCGAGCAGCGCATCGTGCTGGAGGACGATTTCTACCTCTACGACACGCCGGGCATGCTGTGGCCGCGCATCGCCATCGCGCAGAGCGGCGAGCTGCTGGCTGCCAGCGGTGCGGTCGGCCGCAACGCCTACGACGATGTCGAGGTCGCGTTGGCCCTGCTCACGCAGATGCTGGGGCGCTATCCGGAGCGGCTGCGCGAACGCTACAAGCTCAAGGACATGGACGGCCTGAACGACGAGGCCGTGCTGGCCGAGATCGGCCGCAGGCGCGCGCCCTTGCTGCCAGGCGGCCGGCCGGACCTGCAGAAGGCCGCCGAGATCGCCATCCACGACTTCCGCAGCAGCGCCTGGGGCCGTGTGACGCTGGAGACGCTGGAGGAGTTCGCGGAGTGGCGCGCGCAGGCCGAGGTGGCGGATGCGGCGCGGGCGGAGAAGCAGGCGGCGCGCAAGCAGAAGAAGGCGCCGCAGCGCGGGGCGCCCGACGCTTCCGAGGCCTAGCCTGCTTTCAGCAGCACGGCCAGGTCCGCCCCCTGGATCACCCGGATCGGCGCCTGCCTGGCAAACGCCAAGGCGTTGTCGCTGAGCGCGCCCAGTGACAGGAACACCGCCGCATCGGCGTCCTTGGCCTGGCGTGCGGCATCCAGCTCGCGCAGCGGCTCCACGCCCTGGCGCGCCGCCTTCCAGCGCTTGGCGCTGACCAGCGTGGTGCGCCCGCCCTTGTCGAGCACGAAGTCGGCGCCGCCGGTGGTCTTCTTCACCTCGTAGCCGGCTTGGCGGTAGGCCGACTCCAGCGCCGCAGCGAACTCGTTCCACGACATGCCGGCGGCGCGCGCCAGTTGCGCCTCGACCATGGCCGCGCTCGGCGCGCCCCACTGCCGCTTGAGCGCGATGGCGCCGATAATGGCGAACGGCATGCCGCCCAGCGCGCCGGCCAGCGCGTATTCGCGCGGCAGCAGCGCCGCGCTGACCAGCACGAAGCCGCAGGCGATCGCCAGGCTGATCCACCAGCGCGAGCGCAGCAGGATCGCGAACAGCGAGTTTTCGGCCATCTTCAGTTTCATGCGGGGGCGCCTCGGGCGTCTCGGAGGTGTTGGAAAAGGGGGGGTTTGTAGCACGCCACGGCTGTGCAACGGGCCGCTGGTTGCCGCCATGCCGGCATGCAGGCTGCGGGTGCGCCCCAACGGTGGCAGCCGGCCGGTCGCCAGCCCGTCCGGCCCGGCCGGCCCGTCCGGCTTTCACAGTGTCGCCACAATCGGGCGCTCCTTCTCCAGAGAATCGACCCGCTTCGGCATGCTGTGGGAGGCGGCCGGTCAAGCACCGCACGGCAGTGGCATCACGCACGGCCGTGCTCAACTGGAGGGCGAGGATGCGTCAGAAGAACTTCGGGATCGTCGAACGGCTGAACGCCGGCGCCTCCGTGAAAGCATGGCAGCAAGCGCCATGGCTGCAAACAACGGCGCGCTCGCCCTCTGGCAGCCGAAGTTCATGCTGAAGAAAATTCCGTCCGCGCAGCTGCGGCTGGGGATGTACGTGCAGGAGTTCTGTGGTTCGTGGATGGACCACCCGTTCTGGCGCGCGAAATTCCTGCTCGCGACCGAGGCCCAGCTGTCCAAGGTGCGCCAGAGCGGCGTCCACGAGCTCTGGATCGATACCGACAAGGGCCTGGACATCGAAACCGGCATTCCCGAGGCGCAGGTCAGGGTCATGGTGGAGCAGGAGCTGGAGCATTTCGCGACCATGCCTGCACCGTTGATGCCCACCGTGCCGGAGAGCGGCGACGATGTGGGGCAGGCGCTGGAGCTCATCCACCGCTCGCTGCCCAAGATCACGACGATGTTCTCCGATGCGCGGCTGGGCAAGGCGCTCGACCTGCCCGGATGCGAAAGCATGGTCGACGAGATCTGCGAGTCGGTCATCTCCAAGCCGCATGCCCTCATCAGCGTTGCGCGCCTGAAGCGCCACGACGAATACACGTACATGCACTCGGTGGCGGTGTGCGCGCTCATGATCGGGCTGGGGCGCCAGCTTGGCCTGAACGACAGGCTGCTGCGCAAGGTCGGCCTGGCCGGCATGCTGCACGACGTCGGCAAGGCCGCCATGCCGCTGGAGATCCTGAACCGCCCCGGCAAGTTGTCGGACGCAGAATTCCGCGTCATGCGCAGCCATCCGGTGCGCGGCCACGCGCTGCTCACGGAAGGTGGCGGCGCCGGGCCGGTGGTGCTGGACGTCTGCCTGCACCACCATGAGAAGGTCGACGGCACGGGCTACCCCCACGGCCTGGCCGGCGAGCAGATCAGCACCGTGGCCAAGATGGGCGCCATCTGCGATGTCTACGACGCCATCACCTCCGACCGGCCCTACAAGCGCGCCTGGAGCCCGGCGGAGTCCTTGCGCCAGATGGTGCAGTGGAAGGGCCATTTCGACCCCAAGGTGTTCCAGGCCTTCGTGCGCACGGTGGGCATCTACCCGATCGGCTCCCTGGTGCGGCTGCGCTCGGGGCGGCTCGCCGTGGTCGTCGAGCAGAACGCCGCCAACCTGCTGGCGCCGCGGGTCAAGGCCTTCTTCGACCTGGCGTCCAACGTGCGGGTCTACCCGCGCGAGGTCGACCTGGCCGATGCCGCCCTGGGTGACGCCATCGAGCGCTACGAGTCGCCGTCCGATTGGCGCTTCACCGACCTCGACGAGCTCTGCGGCCTGAAGAGGCTCCAGTCCGGCGCGTAAAAGGGGGTAACCGTGGCGGCGCAGACACCTGGCCGGCGGCAAGCCCCGGCCGGCCCCGCCAGGGCCCGGCCCTGGCCCCTGGCACCACAGTTGCGCCACATTTGCGGCGCCGGTCTGGGGCCCAATTCGCCATCCTGTTCCTGAAGGCCATGCGCGCATGCCACACCCCCTCCGCACCGAAGGCCCGTTTCCCGCGTTGGCGCGCGTGCAGCCGCCTGTGACGCCGCGGTTGCTGCTGCGTGCGGCGTTGGTCCTTTGGCTGGTGGCGGCACTGGCCTCGCTCGGGCTGGCCGCGATGGACCGCTTCCAGGCCGACCACTTCGAGCAGCAGATGCGCCCGCTGCGCCAGCTGGCCGTGGTGCGGGCCGAGTTGGCACCGCGTCTGCAGGCCCGCCCCGCCGAGGGCGACGCGCCGCACGACGCGGCCGAACGCGCCGCGTGGCTGTATGCGCTGGAGCGCGTGAACGTGCTGGGCCAGCGCGTGGCGGGCGAGCCGTTGAGCCTGCCCAACACGCTGTCTGAACAGGCCCAGGCGCTGCATGCGCAGTGGGCCGGCATGGCGCTGGCACGCTCGCCCTGGACCGGCGCGGACGCCGGGCCTGGCCGGTCGGCCTTGGCGGCCCTCTTGCAGGAGGCCGAGCGCGTGGAGACCCAGAGCGAAGGCCGCCTGGCGCAGTCGCGCGCGGTGCAGCAGCGGCGCTATGCGCTGGCCTGGTCGGCGCTGGCTGCGCTGCTGCTGGTGGGCCTGGCGGCGGCCTGGCGCTGGGAGTGGCGCTGGCGCAAGCTCGAAGCGGCGCTGCGCACCGAGGCTGCCCAGCACCGCCAGATGCTCGACCTGCTGCCGCAGATGGTCTGGATCTGCGATGCCGACGCGCAGTCCGAATACCTCAACGAACGCTGGGCCCGCTTCAGCGGCAAACCCTTGCGCGAACTGCTGGGCGGCGGCTGGCTCGAGCTGATCCATCCGGACGACCGCCCGACCGTGCTCGGCGAATGGCGCGCCTTGCAGGCCAGCGGCACCGATCGCCTGTCCGACTTCCGGCTGCGCCGCGCCGATGGCAGCTACCGCTGGTGCAACGTGCGGTTCGGCGCGGTCGGGGGCACCGGGGGCCGGCCCACGCGCTGGTTCGGCACCAGCAGCGACGTGCACGACGTGCGCCAGGCCAACCAGGCGCTTGCGCGCAGCGAGGAGTTCCACCGCTCGCTGCTGGCCTCGCTGAACGAAGGCTTGATCGCCTACGACGCGCAGGGCTTGGTCACCGCGGTCAATCCCGCCGCCCAACGCCTGCTGGACCTGCGCGCCGAAGACATGCTGGGCACGCACCCGAAGGCCTGGGGCCTGGTGCTGCACGACCCGCAAGGCCAGCCGGTGGTGCCCGCCCAGACGCCGGTGGGCCGTGTGCTGGCCGACGGCCAGGCCCGGCGCGACGTGCTGGTGGCGCGCACCGACCGCCACGGCCGGCGCCAGTGGCTGTGCGTGAACGCCGAACCCGTGCACGGCAGTCCGGACGGCGCGCTGAGCGCCGTGGTCTGCTCGTTCACCGACGTCACGGAGCAGCAGCAGAGCCAGCGCCAGGCGCTGGAGCAGCTCGAGCGCGAGGTGCAGTCGCGCACGCGTGAGCTGACCGCCATGCTGCAAGAGCGCACCCAGGCCGAGCAGCGCATGCAGGCCCTGAACGCCCAGCTGCAGGAGGCCGAGCGCTTCGCCCACCTCGTGGCCGACAGCGTGCCGGGCCGGCTGGTCTACTGGGACAGCAGCCTGCGTTGCCGCTTCGTGAACCGCACGCAGCGGGAGTGGTTCGGCGAAGCCGACGAGGCGGTGATCGGCCGCACGCTGGTCGAGCTGCGCGGCACCGCCTTCGCCGAACGCGCAGCGCCGCGCGTCGCCGCAGCGCTCGCCGGCACGCCGCAGGAATTCGAGCAGACCGAGTACAGCGTGCGCGGCGAACGCGCCGACACGCGCGTGCAGTACATCCCCGACCGGCGCGAGGGCGAGGTCAAGGGCTTCGTGGTGCTGTCCACCAACATCACGCGCGACAAGCAGGCCGAACTGCTGCTGCACGAGCGCCACGAGCAACTGGAGCAGGCACGCGACCGCGCCAACGCGGCCAACCAGGCCAAGACCATCTTCCTGGCCAACATGAGCCACGAGATCCGCACGCCGCTCAACGCCATCCTGGGCTTCGCGCACCTGCTGCGCCGCGAGATCGACGACCCGGCGCAGCAGCAGCAGCTCGGCCGCATCGTCGGCGCCGCCAGCCAGCTGCTGCAGCAGCTCAACGACATCCTCGACCTGTCGCGCATCGAGTCGGGCCAGCTGCGCCTGGACCAGGCCGATTTCTCGCTCGACGGCCTGCTCGCGCGCAGCTGCGCTGCCGTGGTGGACGCTGCGCGCGAGAAAGACATCGAGCTGGTGCTGCATGTCGAGCCCATGCCCGACCTGCTGCGCGGCGACGCCGCCCGCTTGCTGCAGGCGCTGCTGAACCTGCTGTTCAACGCCGTGAAGTTCACCGAGCGCGGCCTGGTCATGCTGCGCGTGGAACTGCTGAGCCAGGACGGCGGCGAGCTCCTGCTGCGTTTTGCCGTGCAGGACACCGGCATCGGCATCGCCGCAGACGACCTCGGCCGGCTGTTCACGCCCTTCGCCCAGGCCGACGGCACCAGCACGCGGCGCCACGGCGGTACCGGCCTGGGGCTGGCGCTCACGCGGAGCATCGCCGAGCAGATGGGCGGCGAAGCCGGCGCCCAGAGCCAGCCCGGCAGCGGCAGCCGCTTCTGGTTCACCGCGCGCCTGGGCATCGTCCAGGCGGCGCCGGTGCCGCCACCCGCGCCGCTGCAGGGCCTGCGCGCGCTGGTGGTGGACGACCTGCCCGAGGCACGCGACACGCTGGCCGAGCTGCTGCGCAGCCTGGGCATGGCGGCCGACACGGCACCGGACGGCGCCCAGGCGCTGCACCAGGCGGAGCAGGCGGTGCAGGTCGGCCAGCCCTACGAGCTGCTGCTGCTCGATGGCGCCATGCCGGGCATGGATGGCGTGCGGGCCGGCACCCGCCTGGCCGCGCTGGCGCCGCCGCGCGCCATGGTGCTGCTGGCCACGCACGACCGCGCGTCGCTGCACCAGCTGGCGCGCGACGCCGGCTTCGGCGCCGTGCTCGCCAAGCCGGTCACGGCCGGCCTCCTGCGCGACACCTTGCTGCGCCTGGTGGCCGACGCCGGCGCCGTCGACACCCAGGCCAGGCCGCAGACGCTGCTGGCCGGAACGGCCGGTGCGCGTGTGCTGCTGGCCGAGGACAACCTGGTCAACCAGGAGGTGGCCGCGCAGCTGCTGCATGCCGCCGGCGTGCACGTGGAAGTGGCCGGCGATGGCGCCCAGGCGCTGGAGATGGTGCGCAGCCGGCCCTACGACCTGGTGCTGATGGACGTGCAGATGCCGCACCTGGACGGCCTGGAGGCCACGCGACGCATCCGCCGGGAGCCGGCGCTGGCGCAGCTGCCCATCATCGCGATGACTGCGAACGCCTTTCCCGAGGACCGCCAGGCCTGCCTGGATGCCGGCATGAACGAGCACCTGGCCAAGCCCGTGGACCCGCGCGAGCTGCACGCCGCGCTGCTGCGCTGGCTGCCGGCGCGGCTCGGCGAGGGCCGGCCGCCGGCACCTCTGGCCGTGCAGGAGCCCGTGCTGCCCACCGTGCCGAGCCCCGCGCCGCTACCGGCCCCGGCCGTGGCGGCGGCACCGGCCACGCCGGCCAGCTCGGCCGACACCGTCGCGCGCATGGCCGCGCTGATCGACCTGCCGCAGGCGCTGGAGTACGCGGCTGGCCAGAGCGACATCCTGCTGCGCGTGCTGCAGCAGTTCGTCACCCACTATGCCGCCACCGGCGCCACGCTGGCACGGCTGCTGGAGGAGGGCGACCGCACCGCGCTGGCGCGGGCGCTGCACGGCCTGCGCGGCGTGGTCGGCATGATCGGCGCCGGCCGGCTGCGCGAGATGAGCGCGGCCGTGGAGGCCGCACTGGCCAAGGGCACGCCAGAGCAGGAACTGCAGGCCCCGGTGGACGAACTGCGCACCGAACTCGACGCCCTCGTCGCCGCCGTGGCGCAGCGTCTTCTCTGATCAGCCGTCCACGCGCTCGAAGCGGTAGCCGAAGCCGTAGACCGAGACCATCTTCCAGCCGTGCGTGCCGTCCAGCTTGAGCTTGCGGCGCAGCCGGCTGACGTGGGTGTCCACGGTGCGCGCGTCGACCTCGGTCGACACGCCCCAGACCTTGTCGAGCAGGAAGTCGCGCGAGAGCAGCTTGCCCATGTTCTGGAACAGGCACACCGCCAGGTCGAACTCCTTTTGCGTGAGCTCCATGGGCTGGCCGGCCATGGCCAGGCGCTGGCGGGTGATGTCGATCTCGTACTCGCCCGCGCGCAGCACCGGCAACTGGCCGGGGCGGGCGCGGCGCGAGGCGGCGGTGATGCGCGCCAGCAGTTCCAGCGGCTTGGCCGGCTTGACGATGTAGTCGTCGGCACCGGCCTCCAGGGCCGCCACGGTGACGGGTTCCTCCTCGCGCGCGGTGATGACGATGCAGGGCAGTTGCCAGCCGACGGTCTTGCGCAGCCATTGCAGCACCTCTCCGCCGTTGCCGTCGGGCAGCATCCAGTCGATCAGTGCCAGATCGAAGGTCTCGGCCTGTACGCCGGCCTGGAACATGGCGGCCGTCTCGAAGCCCTTGCAGGTGTGGCGGCCCTGCTGCACCAGCAGCGTCAGCAGTTCGCGCTGCACCGGGTCGTCCTCCAGGATGGCGATGTGCATTCTTGCTCCTTCTAAAACATCGGAATGCCGGCACGTGCAGCGGTCCTGCGCCGCCCTGCGGTAGCGGGGCCGGGGCCGGCGATGACAATCGCGGCCCATCTGCCACCCCGAGGAGACCGCTTCCCATGCCGACCCACCATCTGACGCTGGCCTACTGGTGCCTGCTGGCCGCCGCGGTGCTGCCCTACGTGACTGCCTGGATCGCCAAGGCCGGTGCCTTCGGCCCTGGCGACAACCACACGCCGCGCGCGTGGGCGGCACGCCAGGGCGGCTGGCGCGCCCGCGCGCTGGCGGCGCAGCACAACGGCTTCGAAGGGCTGCCGCTGTTCATGGCCGGCGTGCTGGCGGCCCACCAGTTCGGGGCCACGCAGGCGCGCATCGACGCGCTCGCCTTGGCCTATGTGCTGCTGCGCGTGGTCTATGTCTCGTGCTACATCCGCGACAAGAGCACCCTGCGCAGCCTGGCCTGGACCGCGGGGGTGGCGGTCAGCGTGGCGCTGTTCTTCGTGCGCTGACGCCGTTCCGAGGCGCGCGCCAGCGCCCGCGTTGCCGGTGCCGGTGCGGGGCGCAGGACGGGCCTGGCCGGGATGGATGCGCGCGCTGCGGGGAACGGCCGGCAGGCTGTCGCCGTTGGCCGGCGCCGGTCCGCTCCGACGGCCGGGCCGCGCAGCCCGGCCATGGGCGAGGGCTTGGCCTCGGCCGTGCCCGGGGCCGGCAAATCCCGCCGCAGCGGGCACCGTGCCACAGCCGAGCGCCGCGAACCGCATCGGCAACGGCATGGATCTCCTTGTTTGCAACGGCCGAATTTTGAAACAGTTCTTGTAACTTTTGTGTTGGGGATCGCCCGAATGTGGTGCTGTCCTACCACACAGCCGTGCGCTGCGACGGGTGCGCGGCTGGTGGCGCCAGACGCGGCAGGCTGCATCCCGGCGCAGCGCGTTGGGCCCGTGGCCGGACGTTTGTCAGGCCGGGCCGCCGTGGCCCAGTTCGCGCGCCAGGCGGCGCACCAGCTGCACGAGGTCGCGGTGCAGCTGCAGGCCCGGCCCGGCCAGCGTGGCAGGTGCGGCGCCGTCGCCCAGCTGCCGCTCGAAGCTGCGCAGCGCCTGCAGCAGCGCGGGCGCGCCCACCGTGGTCAGGGCGCCGCGCACCGAATGGCAGACCTTGCGCCAGCGCGCGACGACCTCCGCCGGCGTGCCGCTGGTGTCCAGCAGCTCCGGCAGCCCATGGGCATAGGTTTCCACGAAGCGGCCCAGTGCACGCTCAAGGATGGGCATCTGCCCGGCCACATGGCGCAGCGCCTGCTCCACGTCGTAGCCTGGCACGCGCGCCAGCCGCGCCTGCAGCGGCTCGCCGTGCAGCGTGCCGCCGGCCTGTGGCAACGGCTGCAGGCCGGAGGAGGCCGGTTCGCGCAGCGGCAGCCAGCGCAGCAGCTTGCCGTACAGGGCCTCGGGGTCGACGGGTTTGCCCACGTGGTCGTTCATGCCCGCGTCCAGGCAGGCCTGGCGGTCCTCGGCGAAGGCGTTGGCGGTCATGGCGACGATGGGCGTGCCGTCGCCATCGCGCTGGCGGATCGCGCGCGTGGCCTCGGTGCCGTCCATCACCGGCATCTGCACGTCCATGAGGATCAGGTCGTACTGGCGTGACAGCGCCATCTCCACGGCGCGGCCGCCGTCCCACGCGGTCTCCACCACCAGGCCCACGAGATGGAGCAGGTCCTGCGCCACCTCCCGGTTCACGGGGTTGTCCTCGGCCAGCAGGATGCGCTGGCCTGCGTGGCGCTGCTGCAGCAGGCTGGCGGCATTGGAGGCATGCAGTCCGGCCGGCTCGGCCTCGGTGTGCGCGCTGCGCAGCAGCTCGACCAGGCGTTCCTGCAGCGCGGCGGAGGTGAGCGGCTTGAGCATCACCGCATCGAAATGCGCGGCACGGGCGCGTGCCACCAGGCTCGGCTCGTCGAAGGCCGTCACCAGGATGCTGGGCGGGATGCCGTCGCCCAGCAGCGCGCGCAGCCGCTCCAGGGTCTCGATACCGTCGGCAGGCTCCATGCGCCAGTCGATCAGCAGCACGTCGTAGGCCTGGCGCGCTGCCATGCGCGTCTCGATGCGGCGCACCGCTTCCTCGCACCCGCCCACCGCATCGACCTGCACACCCAGCAGCTGCAGTTGCTCGCCGATGACGGCCAGGGCCTCGGGCAGGTCGTCGATGACGAGCGCGCGCAGGCCCTGCAGCACCGGCTGGATGGCGGCGCGCGGCGCCTGCGCTGCGCGGCCCAGCCAGGCCGTAAACCAGAAGGTGCTGCCGGAGCCCGGCGCACTCTCCACGCCGGCGTCGCCGTCCATCGCGCGTGCCAGCTGGCGCGACAGGGCCAGGCCCAGGCCCGTGCCGCCGTGGCGCCGAGAGAAGGAGTTGTCGGCCTGCTCGAAGGCGTTGAACAGCGCCGCCTGGCGGTCGTGCGAGATGCCGGGGCCGGTGTCCTGTACCTCGAAGCGCACGAGCAGCCGCTCCGCATCTTCGCGGGCGACCGCGCCGCGCACGCGCACCCAGCCCGTCTCGGTGAACTTGACGGCGTTGGTCACGAGGTTGATGAGGATCTGCGACAGGCGTGTGGGATCGCCGCGCAGGCGGCGCGGCAGGTGGTCCTGGTCCAGGATCAGCTCCAGTCCCTTGTCGCGGGCCGGGCCGGCCGCCAGCTCGATGGCGCGGGCCATCACGCCGTCCAGCGAGAACTCGATCTGCTCCAGCGTCAGCTTGCCGGCCTCGATCTTGGAGATGTCCAGGATGTCGTTGATGACCTGCAGCAGGTGCTGGGCGGCGGCGCCCACCTTGTCCAGCCGCTCGCGCTGGGTGCGGTCGCGCGCGTCGCGCGCGAGCAGGTGCGTCAGGCCGATGATGGCGTTCATCGGCGTGCGGATCTCGTGGCTCATGTTGGCCAGGAAGGCCGACTTGGTGCGGCTGGCGGCGTCGGCCTCCTGGCGCGCCCCCACCAGCGCCGCATTGGCCTGCTGCAGGGCCAGTGTGCGCTCCTGCACGCGCTGCTCCAGCGTGGCGGCCATCTGGCGCAGTCCGTCCTCTGCCTCCTTGCGCTTGGTGATGTCGGTGGCCACGCCAAGCAGCACGTGCTGGCGCCCGTCCAGCGACAGGATGGGCCGCTTGATGGTGCTGAACCAGCGTACGCTGCCATCGGCGGCGACCAGCTGTTCCTCGTCGATCAAGAGGTCGCGGCCGCTCTCGATGACCTGCCGGTCGGCGGCGAAGAAGCGCAGTACCTGTTCGCGGTCGGGGTTGAAGTCCAGCTCGCTGCGTCCGACCAGGGACTCCACATCCGTGCCATAGGCCTCGGCGAGCGCCTGGTTCGCCAGCACGAAGCGGCCCTCGGCGTCCTTGGCGAAGATCAGGTTGCGGTTCAGGTCGATCACGCGGCGCAGGAAGGCCTGCTGGAACTGCAGTTCGCTGGTGCGCTCCTGCACGCGCTGCTCCAGCCCGGCGTTGAGTTGCTGGAGGTGGTCTTCGGCCAAGGCCCTGGCCTTGACCTCCTGGCGGATGCCGCGGAACAGCAGCACGAACAGCGCCGTCAGCAGCACCAGCGTGACCAGCAGCGCCAGCAGCGTGGAATCGCGCTGCGACTCGGCGCGGCGCAGGCGGGCTTCCAGCAGCGCGGCCTCGGCGGCGTCCATCTGCTGCACGCGATCGCGCAACTCCTGCATGTTCTGCCGCGTGCTCTCGCTGCGCAGCATGTCGCGTGCGGGCGCCGCGCCCTCGCGGAGCAGCGCGGTGCCCAGGGCGTCCAGCATGCGCAGGTGGGTCTCGGCCAACCGGGTCAGCTGCGCATGGCGCGCCAGCTGCTCGGGGTTGTCGTTGACCAGGGCCCGCACGTCGTCCAGGTTGCGGCGGGTCTCGACCGCCCAGGTCTCGTAGTCGGCCGAGAACTTCCGCTCGCCCGTCAGCATCTGGTTGCGGCGCGCGAGCTCGGCATCGGCGATCGCGCCGTAGACGGCGGCCAGCTCCGCGCGCACCTGTTGCGTGTGGGCGATGAGGCGCGCCGTGTCGGCGAAGCGCGCACCCGTCGTGTAGGTGAGGCCGCCGCCCATGAGCACGAACAGCGCCGTGGGAATGAAGCCCGACAGCACCAGCGTCTCGATGCGGTTGCGCACGTGGGAGCCGGGCTGCGCGTGCAGCGTGGCCGCCAGCAGGTGCGCCGCCGTGCCCAGCAGCAGGAGGGCCCAGGCCGTGTGCAGGGCCACTGGTGGCACGGTGCGGTCGGTCGCGATGGCGCCGACATCCCAGAGGTAGCCGATGAAGGACACGATGCCGACGCCGGCCACCAGGGCCGCCGCGATGCGGGCCAGCGGCAGCAGCCGCGGGCGCGGCATGGCGGCGATGGCACCGGCCAGGGCTGTCAGGGCGACGGCGCTGTAGGGCGACATGTGGCCGCGCGCCTGGTGCGTGGCCGTGTCGTGGTGGCGGAACAGCACCTCGTCCAGCCGGGGGTTCCAGCCGAACAGGTATCCGGCCAGGGCCATGAGGGCGAGCAAGGCCACGCCGGCGGCCAGGGCCAGGGCCCAGCGGTCGTTCGAAGGCGAGGGACGGGTGCGCAACCACAGGGCGGCTGAACTGGCGAGCAGGCCCAGCGCGGTGTCGGCCTTCATCTGCACCGCGCCCGGCACCACGCTGCGCAGGACGGGCAGGTCGAAGGCCCAGCCCGCCAGCGCCGCCAGGCCCATGAGCGCCGACAGCGCACAGGCCAGCTGGGCGAACTTCAGGCGTGGGCTGCGCGGGTCCGTGGGCGGCATGGCAAACCTCCGTGGCGTGGCGGCTGCAGAACCGCCGAGCCTAAGCGCGGCGCCGGCGTGGGAACGTAGGACAGGGCGACGAGCGCGGCAGTGCCGCTGCCCGTGCCGGTGTCGCTGGCAGATTCTTGGCCGGAAGATCTGGGGGCTGCCGGCGGGCGCGGCAGGCCCCCGCCGGCTCAGTGCGCCTCGGCCGCCTTGGCGGCCTCGATCGCATCGGCCGTGTTGTCGCCGGTGCCGTTGAAATAGATGTTGAGCAGCACGGCGGCGATCGCCGTCAGCAGGATGCCGGACTCCAGCAGCGGGTGCAGGCCATGGGCCATCTGCTGCATCCAGCGCGGCGCCACCAGCGGGATCAGGCCGAAGCCGATGGCCAGCGCGACGATGTACAGGTTGTTGCGGTTGCCGCGGAAATCCACCGCCGACAGGATGCGGATGCCGGTGGCCGCGACCATGCCGAACATCACCAGGCCGGCGCCGCCCAGCACGAAGGTGGGCACGCTCTCTACCAGCGCGCCCATCTTGGGCAGCAGGCCCAGCACCACCATGATCACGCCGCCGGCCACGCAGACCCAGCGGCTGCGCACACCGGTCACGCCGACCAGGCCCACGTTCTGGCTGAAGCTGGTGTACGGGAAGGTGTTGAAGAACCCGCCGATGACGGTGCCCAGGCCGTCGGTGCGCAGGCCCGCGGCGAGGTCGGCCTGCGAGATCTTCTTGCCCGTGATGTCCGACAGCGCGAGGAACATGCCGGTGGACTCGATCATGACCACCACCATGACCAGCGTCATGGTCAGGATCATCACCGGGTCGAAGGTCGGCATGCCGAAGGCCAGCGGCGTGACGATGTCGAACCAGTGCGCCTCGGCCACCTTGTGGAAGTCCATCTTGCCCATGGCCACGGCCACCGCGCAGCCGGCCACGATGCCCAGCAACACCGAGATGTTGGCCAAGAAGCCGCGGCCGAACCGCACCAGCAGCAGGATGAAGACCAGCACCGCGGCGGCGATGCCCATGGTGTCGAGCGCACCGTAGTTCGGGTTGTCCTGCATCGGGATCGGGCCGAGCAACTGGCCCACCGGCACGCCCTTGGCTTCTGCGGCGGCGCGCGTGGCGTCCACCAGGCGCACCAGCGCGTCGGCGTTGACGGTCTGCGCCATCGAGGACGGGCCGCCCATGGCCCAGCCCACGCCCACGCGCATCAGGCTGATGCCGATGACGGCGATGATGGTGCCCGTCACGACGGGCGGAAAGAAGCGCAGCATCTTGCTGATGGCCGGCGCGATCAGCATGGAGACGACGCCCGCGCCGATGATGGCGCCGAAGATCGCGCGCGCGCCCTCCACGCCGGGCATGGCGTTGGCGAAGGCCACCATGGGGCCGACGGCCGCGAAGGTCACGCCCATCATGACCGGCAGGCGGATGCCGAACCAGCGCGTCATGCCGAAGGACTGGATCAGCGTGACGATGCCGCAGCAGAACAGGTCGGCGCTGATCAGCATGGCCACCTGGTGCGGCGAGAGCTGCAGCGCGCGGCCGACGATCAGCGGCACGGCGACGGCGCCGGCGTAGATCACGAGAACGTGTTGCAGGCCCAGCGCGGCCAGGCGGCCGGTGGGCAGGCGTTCATCCACGGGGTGGACAGCGGGCGTGGTCATCGGGGTGTCTCCAGGACTTCGCAAAAATGCACGCGCGCTGGGCGGCTTTCAGTGGGGGAAGCCGCGGCCAGTGCCGGCCGGTTCTTCCCCCCACCACAGCGGGTTCTGTGAGGAGCTCTGGTCGCAAAACCCCTTGGAGAAGGAGACCCGCGGCGACCTGGATATAAGGCTTATCGTATACACCTTAGAGTGTTTTTTGTCTCCGGATAAACCCTCTGATCGCATACGAATAGCGCTCAGGAACCGCGGTAGGTGCTGTAGCTGAAGGGACTCACGAGCAGCGGCACGTGGTAATGGCCGGCCTTGTCGGCGATGCCGAAGTCGAGCGGCACGCTGTCGATGAACGGGGGCTCGGGCAGCTCCACGCCGCGCGCACGGAAGTAGGGCGCCACCTCGAACACCAGGCGCCAGCGGCCGGTTTCCATGGTGGATGCGTCCAGCAGCGGGCCGCCGTCGTTGCGCCCGTCGGCGTTGAGCGTGATGGTCTTGACGGTCTGCGCGCTGCCGTCGGCCTGCACGCGCTGCAGCTTCACAAGCATGCCTGCGGCGGGGCAGCCGTTGGCGGTGTCGAGGACGTGGGTGCTCAGGTGTCCCATGGTCGGTGTTCCTTTCGAAGAGGTTGGGCAGAGTCTGGATCGTATACGCGATAAGGCGCCTGCACGCCTCCGCGGCCGCGGAGGCGATGCAAGCGCCGTACCGGGAGGGGCGGGCGGGCTCAGGCCGGCTTGTCGCCGATCTTGAACTGCGACAGGGCTTCCAGCGCCCGCACCATGCCCGAGTGGTCCCAGGCCGCGCCGCCCTGGGCCACGCAGGCCGAGAGCAGCTGCTGCGCACCGGCCGTGCCCGGCAGTGCCAGGCCCAGCTGGCGTGCGGCACCCAGGGCCAGGTTCAGGTCCTTCTGGTGCAGCGCGATGCGGAAGCCCGGCTCCACGGTGCGCGCGACCATGCGCTCGCCCAGCACCTCGAGGATGCGCGAGCTGGCCAGGCCGCCCAGCAGGGCCTCGCGCACGCGGGCCGGGTCGGCGCCGGCGCGTGCGGCGAAGAGCAGGCCTTCGGCAACGGCCTGGATGGTCAGCGCCACGACGATCTGGTTCGCCACCTTGCAGGACTGTCCGTCGCCGCTGCCGCCCACGCGCGTGATGTTCTTGCCCATCAGCGCGAGCACCGGCTTGGCGCGCTCGAACACCTCGGGCTTGCCGCCGCACATGATGGACAGCGTGGCGTTGCGCGCGCCCACGTCGCCGCCGGAGACCGGCGCGTCCAGGTAGTCGGCGCCCAGGGCCTCGATGCGGCGCGCGAAATCCTGCGTCTCCACGGGAGAGATCGAGGACATGTCGATCACCAGCTTGCCCTTGCCATGGGTGGCCAGGCCCGCGGCCATGCCGTCCTCGCCGAACAGCACGGCCGCCACGTCGGGCGTGTCCGGGAGCATGGTGACCACGATGTCCGCGCGCTCGGCCACGCCGCGCGCCGAGGTGCACTGCGTGGCACTGGTCTCGGCCAGCGCGGCCGGCACCTTGCCCAGCGTGTGCAGGAACAGCTGGTGGCCGGCGGCGATGAGGTGGCCTGCCATGGGCGTGCCCATGACGCCCAGGCCGATGAAACCGATCTTGAGGGAGGAAGAAGTCATGTCTGAGAGCGTGTCGTTGTCAGTGGGAGGGAATCCAGGCCAGGCCGTCTTCGGTGCGGCCCGCGGGCTTGTATTCGCAGCCGATCCATCCGGAGTAGCCGATGCGGTCCAGGTGGGCGAACAGGAAGGGGTAGTTGATCTCGCCCGTGCCCGGCTCGTTGCGGCCAGGGTTGTCGGCCAGCTGGATGTGGGCGATGCGCGGCAGCTGCCGGGTGAGCGTGGCCGCGAGTTCGCCTTCCATGCGCTGCATGTGGTAGATGTCGTACTGCAGGAAGAGGTTGGGCGCGCCGACCTCGTCCAGCAGCGCCAGCGTCTGCGCACTGCGGTTCAGGTGGAAGCCCGGGATGTCGTAGCTGTTGACGGGCTCCACGAGCAGCTTGAGGCCCGCATCGGCCAGCTGCAGCGCGGCATAGCGCAGGTTCTCCACGAGCGTGGCGTGCACCCGGCCGGCGTCCGCGCCGGGCGGCGTCTTCCCGACGAGGCAGTTGAGCTGGCCCACGCCGAGCACGCGGGCGTACTCGATGGCCTGGCCCACACCGGTGCGGAACTCGCGCTCGCGCCCCGGGATGCAGGCGATGCCGCGCTCGCCGGCATCCCAGTCGCCGGCCGGCAGGTTGTGCAGCACGAGCTGCAGCCGGTGTTCCTGCATGCGGCCCAGGATGTCGGCGGCCGAATACGGGTAGGGGAACATGAACTCGACGGCCTGGAAGCCGGCGTGCGCTGCGCGTTCGAAGCGGTCCAGGAAGGGCACCTCGGTGAACAGCATCGAGAGGTTGGCGGCAAAGCGGGGCATGTCGTCTCCCTCAGTCCAGCATCGCCGCGGCGATGGCCGTGGGCACGTCGGACTTGTTCGCCGCCAGTTCCTCGAACTCCACCACGTTGTCGATCTCGGTGCCCATGGCGATGTTGGTGATCTGCTCCAGCAGCACCTCCACCACGACCGGCACGCGGTACTCCTCCATCCAGGCCTCGGCCTGGCGCAGCGCCGGCGCGATCTCCTCTTGGCGGTGCACGCGGATGGCCTTGCAGCCCAGGCCCTCGACCACCTTGATGTGGTCCACGCCGTAGCTGCGCACCGCCTCGTCTGCCGGCGTGTTGATGTTGTCGAAGGCCAGCTGGACGCAGTAGTCCATGCCGAAGCCGCGCTGGCTCTGGCGGATCAGGCCCAGGTAGCTGTTGTTCACCACGATGTGCAGGTAGGGCAGCTTGAACTGCGCACCCACGGCCAGCTCCTCCAGCATGAACTGGAAGTCGTAGTCGCCCGACAGCGCGACGATCTTGCGGCTCGGGTCGGCGGCGCGCACGCCCAGGGCTGCCGGCACCGTCCAGCCCAGCGGGCCGGCCTGGCCGCAGTTGATCCACTGGCGCGGGCCGTAGACATGCAGGAACTGCGCGGCCGCGATCTGCGACAGGCCGATGGTGGAGACGTAGGTCACGTCCTTGCCGAAGGCGTTGTTCATGCACTGGTACACGCGCTGCGGCTTCATGGGCACGCTGTCGTAGTTGGTCTTGCGCAGGTACTGGATGTCGCGCTTGCGGTCCTGGCATTCGGCGGCCCAGGCGGAGCGCTCGGGCAGCTTGCGTTGCGCGGCGCGTTCGCGTGCGGCCTGCACGAACAGCTCGAGCGCGGCCTTGGCATCGGAGACGATGCCGTAGTCGGGCGCGAACACGCGGCCGATCTGCGTGGGCTCGATGTCGACGTGGATGAACTTGCGGCCCTTGCAGTAGACCTCGGGGCTGCCGGTGTGGCGGTTCGCCCAGCGGTTGCCGATGCCCAGCACGAAGTCCGACGCCAGCATGGTGGCGTTGCCGTAGCGGTGGCTGGTCTGCAGGCCGCACATGCCGGCCATGAGCGGGTGGTCGTCGGGGATGGTGCCCCAGCCCATCAGCGTGGGGATCACGGGGATGCCGGTCAGCTCGGCGAACTCCACCAGCAGCTCGCTCGCGTCGGCATTGATGATGCCGCCGCCGGCCACGATCAGCGGGCGCTCGGCCTCGGCCAGCATGTCCAGCGCCTTGTCGATCTGCGCGCGCGTGGCGGCTGGCTTGTAGACGGGCAGCGGCGAGTAGGTGTCGATGTCGAATTCGATCTCGGCCATCATCACGTCGAACGGCAGGTCGATCAGCACCGGCCCGGGGCGGCCCGAACGCATCAGGTGGAAGGCCTGCTGGAAGGCGCGCGGCACCTGGGCCGGCTCCAGCACCGTGGTGGACCACTTGGTCACGGGCTTGACGATGCTGGTGATGTCCACCGCCTGGAAGTCTTCCTTGTGCAGCCGTGCGCGCGGCGCCTGGCCGGTGATGCACAGGATCGGGATGCTGTCGGCACTGGCCGAGTACAGGCCGGTGACCATGTCGGTGCCGGCCGGGCCCGAGGTGCCGATGCACACGCCGATGTTGCCGGCCTTGGCCCGCGTGTAGCCCTCGGCCATGTGCGAGGCGCCCTCGACATGGCGCGCCAGCACATGGCTGATGGTCTGGCGCTCGCGCAGCTGCGCATAGAGCGGGTTGATGGCGGCGCCGGGCACGCCGAAGGCCTGGGTGATGCCTTCTTTTTCCATCACGAGCACTGCGGCCATCGCCGCCTTCATCTTTGCCATTGCTGGTCTCCTGGTTGGTGCAATCGAGGGCAATGGTCGCGACGGCGCCGCCCCGCGTGAACGCCTGCCACTGGATATCAACTATTCCGCGACGGAATAGGCGTGCCTACACTGCAGCCATGGACCGATTGATGACCATGCAGGTGTTCGTGCGCGTCGTGGAGACGGGCAGCTTCAGCAAGGCCGCGGCCGAGCTGGCCACCACCCAGCCCACGGCCACCAAGGCCGTGGCCGAGGCCGAGCGCCGGCTGGGCGCGCGCCTGCTGCACCGCAGCACGCGCGGCGTCACGCCGACCGAGGTGGGCCTGCTGTACTACGAGCGCTGCAAGGCCCTGGTGCGCGATGCCGACGAGGCCGACAGCGTGGCCGCGCTGGTGCAAGGCGGCGGCAGCGGCCTGCTGCGCATCAACACCTCGGTGGCCTTCGGCCGGCGCGTGCTGGTGCCGCTGGTGCTGCGCTACATGCAGGCGCATCCGCAGCTGCAGGTCGAGCTGTCCTTCGACGACCGCTACGTGAACCTGGTGGAGCAGGGCGTGGACCTGGCCGTGCGCATGGGCCGGCTGGCCGATTCCTCGCTCGGTGCACGCTACCTGGGCCGCAACCCCTGGATGCTGGCCGGTGCGCCGGCGTATCTCACGGCGCGCGGCACGCCGCAGCGCCCGGCCGACCTGGCCGGCCATGATTGCCTGGTCTACAGCAGCGTGCAGGGCGATGCGCGCTGGCCCTTTGTCACGCCCGCGGGCGAGGAGCTGGCCGTGCCCGTGCGTGCCACGCTCAAGTCCAACAACCTGTCGGCCCTGCTGGCGGCCTGCCGCGCCGGCATGGGGCTGGCGGTGCTGCCCTGGTACGTGGCCAACACCTCGCATGCAGACGGCAGCATCGTGCAGTTGCTGGCCGACCATGCGCTGCCCTCGCAGGAGGTGCACGCCGTCTTTCCCTCGCCCAAGCTGGTGCCTGCCAAGGTCACGGCCTTCATCGTCTGGCTGCAGCAGCAGCTGCAGGGCGAGTGGTGGGTCGCCGACCTGACACAGGGCGACTAGGGCGATTTCCACCCTTTCCTGTATTCAGATTTTTCGGCCGCCTTCTCGGCGCGGAGCCGCGCGCGCCAGAGAGGACACCGGCCCAATGGATACCCATTGGGCCATCCGGGACTTGCGTTGCCCTGAATTACTGTACACAATTAGACGCATAAATCGTCTTCAATCCATCATGCCCCGCAAGCCTGCCTCATCCCTGCGCCTGGTGGAACCGGTGCGCACGCCGCGCGATGCACCCAGCACGACGGACCAGATCGTCGAGTCCATCACGGGTGCCATCGTCGAGCAGCGCCTGATGCCCGGCACCAAGCTCGTTGAGCAGCAGATCGCCGACGTGTTCTCGGTCTCGCGCACGGTCGTGCGCCAGGCGCTGAACCAGCTCGCGCGCAGCCGGCTCGTCACGCTGCTGCCGGCGCGCGGTGCCTTCGTGGCCACGATGAGCGCGGAGGAGGCGCGCCAGGTGTTCGAGCTGCGCCGCCTGGTGGAAGGCGGCATGGCGCGCGAGCTGGCGGCCCGCATCACCGACGCGCAGATCGCCCAGCTGCGTGCGCACCTGCAGGACGAGCGCGACGCGGTCAAGCGGTCCGACGTGACCGGCCGCACCCGGCTGCTGGCCGACTTCCACGTGATCCTGGCGCGGCTGCTCGGCAACGAGGTGCTGGCCGAACTCATCGCCGACCTGCTCTCGCGCTCGCAGCTGATCGCCTTGATGTACCAGAGCGGCCACTCGGCCGAGCACTCGCAGTCCGAGCACATCGAGATCGTCCAGGCGCTGGAGAAGCGCGACGGCCGCGCCGCGGCCAAGCTCATGGAGCAGCACATCACCAGCGTCGAGCGCAACCTGCGGCTCGATCCCCGCAGCCCCGACCTGGCCGCTGTCCTGCGGCCCAAGACCTGAACCTGAAAGAACACACGTGACCATGGCCTCCTCCAGCGCCACCCCCCAGTACCCGCGCGACCTGCGCGGCTACGGCCGCAACCCGCCGCACGCGCAATGGCCCGGCCAGGCCCGCGTGGCCGTGCAGTTCGTGCTGAACTACGAGGAGGGCAGCGAGAACTCGGTGCTGCACGGCGATGCCGGCAGCGAGCAGTTCCTGTCCGAGATGTTCAACCCCAACGCCTATGCGGCCCGCCACATGAGCATGGAGGGCATCTACGAGTACGGCTCGCGCGTGGGCGTATGGCGACTGCTGCGCGAGTTCGAGAAGCGCGGCCTGCCGCTCACGGTGTTCGGCGTGTCGATGGCGCTGCAGCGCTGCCCCGAGGTCACCGCCGCCTTCGTCGAACTGGGTCACGAGATCGCCTGCCACGGCTGGCGCTGGATCCACTACCAGAACACCAGCGAGGCCAAGGAGCGCGAGCACATGCGCCTGGGCATGGAGGTGCTCGAACGCCTGACCGGCCAGCGTGCGCTGGGCTGGTACACCGGCCGCGACAGCCCCAACACGCGCCGCCTGGTGGCCGACTACGGCGGCTTCGAGTACGACAGCGACTACTACGGCGACGACCTGCCGTTCTGGCTGCAGGTGCGCAAGACCGACGAGAGCCTGGCGCCGCAGCTCGTCGTGCCCTACACGCTGGATTGCAACGACATGCGTTTCGCGCTCCCGCAGGGCTTCAGCCATGGCGACGAGTTCTTCGAGTACCTGCGCGACGCCTTCGACGTGCACTACGCCGAGGGCGACGAGCGGCCCTCGATGATGAGCATCGGCATGCACTGCCGCCTGCTCGGCCGACCCGGCCGCATGCGTGCGCTGCAGCGCTTCCTGGACCACGTGCAATCGCACGACCGGGTCTGGGTCACGCGCCGCATCGACATCGCACGCCACTGGAAGCAGGAGCATCCCTTCGATGCCAACACCGCCTTTGTCTGGGAATGAACATGCCGCTGACGCTGGAGCAACTCAACACCGCCACGCAGGCCGACTTCGTCGCCTTGCTGGAGGGCACCTACGAACATTCGCCCTGGGTGGCCGAGGGCGCCTGGGCCGCGCGGCCCTTCGCCTCGCTGGCTGCACTCAAGGCGGCGCTGGCCGGGTCGGTGCGCCGCGCCGGCCGCGACCTGCAGATGGCGCTGGTGCGCGCCCACCCCGAGCTGGCCGGCAAGGCCATGGCCAGCAACAGCCTGACGGCCGAATCGACCAACGAGCAGAGCAAGGCGGGCCTGACCAACTGCACGCCCGATGAGCTCGCGCTGATCGGCCGCCTGAACGCGCAGTACAACGCGCGCTTCGGCTTCCCGTTCATCATGCCGGTGCGCGGGCCGCGCGGCACCGGGCTGTCCAAGCAGCAGATCATCGCCACGGTGCAGCGCCGGCTGAACCACCACCCGGACTACGAGTTCGCCGAGGCGCTGCGCGCGATCCACCGCATCGCCGAAATCCGGCTGGACGACAAGTTCGGCCAGGCGCCCGTGCTGGGCAACCTGGTGTGGGACTGGTCGGAGCAGTTGGCCGCCCACTCCGACCCCGGCTATGCCGAGCGCGGCGAACTCACGGTCACCTATCTGACCGACGCGCACCGCGCCTGCGCCGCGCAGCTGGCCGCCTGGATGCGCGAGGACTGCGGCTTCGACGAGGTCGGCATCGACGCCGTCGGCAACGTGGTCGGCATCTACCACGGCACGGACCGCGATGCACCACGGCTGCTGACCGGCAGCCACTACGACACCGTGCGCAATGGCGGCAAGTACGACGGCCGCCTCGGCATCCTGGTGCCCATGGCCTGCGTGCGCGAACTGCACCGCGCCGGCCGCCGCCTGCCCTACGGCTTCGAGGTCGTCGGCTTCGCGGAGGAAGAGGGCCAGCGCTACAAAGCCGTGTTCCTCGGCTCGGGCGCGCTGACGGGCGACTTCGACCCGAACTGGCTCGACCAGCAGGACGCCGACGGCATCACCATGCGCGCAGCCATCGCCAACGCCGGCCTGCGCGTGGAGGACATCGCGGGCCTCCAGCGCGACCCGGCCCGGTACCAGGGCTTCGTGGAAGTCCACATCGAGCAGGGCCCGGTGCTCAACGAGATGGACCTGCCGCTGGGCATCGTGACCTCGATCAACGGCAGCGTGCGCTACGTGGGCGAAGTCATCGGCATGGCCAGCCACGCCGGCACCACGCCGATGGACCGGCGCCGCGATGCCGCCGCCGCCGTGGCCGAGCTGGTGCTGTTCATGGAAAAGCGCGCCGCGGCCGAGCCGCACCTGGTCGCCACGGTGGGCATGCTCGAGGTGCCGAGCGGCTCCATCAACGTGGTGCCTGGCCGCTGCAAGTTCAGCCTGGACATCCGCGCCACCACCAACGAAGCGCGCGACGCCTGCGAGCGCGACGTGCTGGCCGAGCTGCAGGCCATCTGCGAGCGCCGCGGCGTGCACCACCAGGTCGAGCAGACGATGCGCGCGTCGGCGGCACCCAGCGCGGCAGCCTGGCAACAGCGCTGGGAGCAGGCCGTGCAGGCCCTGGGCCTGCCGCTGTACCGCATGCCCAGCGGGGCCGGCCACGACGCCATGAAGCTGCATGAGCGCATGCCCCAGGCCATGCTGTTCGTGCGTGGCGAGAACGCCGGCATCAGCCACAACCCGCTGGAATCGACCACCAACCACGACATGGAACTCAGCGTGCGCGCGTTCCAGACCCTTCTCGACCAACTCGCGAGCGAACAAGCATGACCACGACGACCACCACCTACGACGCCATCGACCGCTGGGTCGATGCGCACTTCGACGAGCAGGTGCGCTTCCTGCAGGCCCTGGTGCAGGTGCCGACCGACACGCCGCCCGGCAACAACACGCCGCATGCCCAGCGCACGGCCGCACTGCTCAAGGACTTCGGCTTCGAGGCGCAGGCGCACGAGGTGCCGGCCGCCACCGTGCAGGCCCATGGCCTGGAGTCCATCACCAACCTCGTGGTGCAGCGCCGCTACGGCAAGGGCGGCCGCGTCGTGGCCCTGAATGCCCACGGCGACGTGGTGCCACCCGGCGAAGGCTGGACGCAGAAGCCCTACGGCGGCGAGGTCGTGGACGGCAAGCTCTACGGCCGCGCCGCGGCCGTCAGCAAGTGCGATTTCTCCACCTTCAGCTTTGCCACGCGCGCGCTGGAGGCGGCCGGCGTGCCGCTGGCCGGCGGTGTCGATCTGCTGTTCACCTACGACGAGGAATTCGGTGGCGAACTCGGCCCGCAATGGCTGCTGGACAAAGGCATCACCCGCCCGGACCTGGAGATCGCCGCCGGCTTCAGCTACCAGGTGGTCACCGCCCACAACGGCTGCCTGCAGCTGGAGGTCACGGTGCACGGCAAGATGGGCCATGCCGCCGTGCCCGAGACCGCGGTGGATGCCCTGCAGGCCGCCAACCGCATCCTGACGGCGCTGTACGCGGAGAACGGCGAGCTGCGCAAGACCAAGAGCGCGGTCGAGGGCATCAACCACGGCTACATCAACGTGGGCCAGATCAACGGCGGCACCAACACCAACGTGGTGCCCGGCAAGGTCGTGCTCAAGGTGGACCGCCGCATGATTCCCGAGGAAGACCCGGTGGCGGTCGAGGCCCGGCTGCGCCAGCTGATCGTGCAGGCGGCCGAAGGGCAGGCCGGCATCACGGTGGAGATCAAGCGCCTGCTGATGGCCCATGCCATGAAGCCGCTGGCCGGCAATGCGCCCCTGGTCGAGTCGCTGTGCAGCCATGCCACGGCCCTGTTCGGCGAGCCCGTGAAGGCCTCGGGCACGCCGCTGTACACCGATGCGCGCCTGTTCAGCGAGCGCGGCATCCCGGCCGTGATCTACGGCGCCGGCCCGCGCACCGTGCTCGAGTCCAACGCCAAGCGCGCCGACGAGCACATCGTGCTGGAAGACCTGCGCCGCGCCACCAAGGTGGTGGCGCGCACGCTGTTCGATCTGCTCAAGGCGTGATCCACATCAAGGCCCGGCCGCTGCGCCGGTCCTAGAGTCTGCTCCACAGCTTCCAACGAAACCCGAGAGGACAAGACATGCGCATCCCACGCAATACCCTGGCGCTGCTCGCCGCCTGTGTGCTGGCCGGCCCGGCGCTGGCCGCCGGCCCCTGCGAGGCCGAGATCGACGGCACCGACGCCATGCAGTTCAGCAAGGCCACGCTGGCCGTGCCGGCCAGCTGCAAGCAGTTCAAGCTCACGCTCAAGCACGTGGGCAAGCTGCCCAAGGCCGCCATGGGCCACAACTGGGTGTTGAGCAAGACGGCCGACATGGCCGGCGTGGCCAGCGATGGCATCGCCGCCGGCCTGCCCAACGACTACCTCAAGCCCGGCGATGCGCGCGTGCTCGCCGCGACCAAGGTCATCGGCGGCGGCGAGAGTGCCTCGGTCAGCTTCGACGTGGCCAAGCTCAAGGCCGCCGAGGCCTACAGCTACTTCTGCTCGTTCCCCGGCCACTCGGCCATCATGAAGGGCACGCTGACGCTGGCGAAGTAGGCCGGGCTTCCTTCTGCACAAGCGGTTGCGGGCCTGGCCCGCAGCCGCTTTATCTTTTGGGGGCTCGCACGCCGGCGCATAAGCTTGCGCGAAAAGCTTCGTTGGGTTGCGGCGCGGTGCTTCGAACAATGGCCTGCTGCGCGCCCAGCACCGCCGCCGGCGGTGGCGGCGCGCCAGGAGCCCGCATGTCCGATCTCTCACCGCTGTCCGATGCCGCGCTGGACCGCCTGTTCCGCCAGGCCCGCACGGTGCACGCCTTCCAGCCCGTGGCCGTCTCCGACGCCACGCTGCACCAGCTGTACGACCTGCTGAAGTGGGGCCCCACGGCCTTCAACGCCCAGCCTGCGCGCTATGTGTTCGTGCGCAGCGCCCAGGCCAAGGCGAGCTTGTTGCCCTTCGACGAAGCCGCGAGGATCGTGTGATGACGCAGCGCAAACTGCGCCTGGGCGCCTTCATCATGGCCACCGGCCACCACATCGCGGCCTGGCGCCATCCAGGGTCCCAGATCGACTCGGGCGTCAACATCGACCACTACATCGAAGTCGCGCAGACGGCCGAGCGCGGCCTGTTCGACCAGGTCTTCGTGGCCGACAGCCCGGGCATCGGCTTCCGCGGCGACGAGGAGGCGCTGCGCCGCCAGGGCCGCGTGTCCTACTTCGAACCTGTCACGCTGTGGGCGGCGTTGTCGGCGGTGACGAAGCACATCGGCTTCGTCGCGACGGCCTCCACGACCTACGAAGACCCCTACCTGCTGGCGCGCAAGTTCGCCTCGCTGGACCACATCAGCAAGGGCCGCGCGGCCTGGAACGTAGTGACCACCAGCGCCGACAACGTCCACGGCAACTTCGGCCTCGATGCCCACCCGGATCCGGCCCTGCGCTATGAGCGCGCGCACGAGTTCGTCCAGGTGGTCAAAGGCCTGTGGGACAGCTTCGAGGACGACGCCTTCGTGCGCGATGGGGGCTCGGGCGTCTACTTCGATCCAGCCAAGCTGCATGCGCTCAACCACGTGGGCAAGCACTTCAAGGTGAAGGGGCCGCTGAACCTGGAACGCCCGCCCCAGGGCTACCCGGTGATCTTGCAGGCCGGCTCGTCGGAGGACGGCAAGGAGCTGGCCGCCGCCACGGCCGAGGCCATCTTCACGGCCTGGACCAGCCTGGCCGAGGCGCAGGCCTTCTACCGCGACGTCAAGGGCCGCATGGCGCGGTACGGCCGCAGGCCTGAGCAGCTGCTGGTGCTGCCCGGCATCTCGCCCGTGGTCGGCCGCACCGAGGAGGAAGCCCGGGCCAAGTGGGCCGAGCTGCAATCCCTGATCCATCCTTCGGTGGGCCTGGCCGCGATCGCGCCGTTCTGGCCTGGCGAAGACCTGAGCCGCTGGGACCTGGACGCGCCGCCGCCGTACATCCCCGAGGCGCCCAAGGGCATCCAGAGCCGCGCCCAGGTGGTGCTGGAGCTCGCGCGGCGCGAGGGTTTCACCGTCCGCCAGCTCTACGAATACCTGGCCGGCGCACGTGGCCACTGGGTGGTGGTGGGCACGCCCGTGCAGATCGCCGACCGCATGCAGGAATGGTTCGAGAACGGCGCGGCCGACGGCTTCAACGTCATGCCGCCGGTGCTGCCGGCCTCGCTCAACGAGTTCGTCGACCTAGTGGTGCCCGAACTGCAGCGGCGCGGGTTGTTCCGCACTGCCTACGAAGGCCGCACGCTGCGCGAGAACCTGGGGCTCGAACGGCCGGGCAACGCGTTCGCGCAGGGGCAGCGCCAGGCCGCCTGAGCGCGGCGGCTAGGCGGCGACGCCCGCCGCCTGCGCGCGGATCCAGCGCCGGAACGCCGTGAGCGGCGGGTACCAGGCCCGGTTGGCGGCGCAGGCCAGGTAGTAGCGCCCGGCGCTGCGGCTGCGCACGTCGACGGCCGGCACCAGGGTGCCGCGCGCCAGTTCTTCCTGGAACAGGAACTCCGGCAGCAGGGCCACGCCCAACCCGGCCGCAGCCGCCTGCATCGCCGTGGCGAACTGGTCGGTGCTCATGCCCGCGTCGCCGCCGAACACCAGGCCCTGGGCGCCGAACCAATCCGCCCAGGCCTGCGGCCGCGAGGACAGGTGCAGCAGCGGCGCGGCCAGCAGCTCGGCCGGCGCCGCGAAGCCGTGCTGCGCCTTCAGTGCACGCGAGCAGGCCGGCACCACGGTTTCCTCGAACAGGAAATCGAGCTCGGCGCGCGGCCATTCGGGCGCGCCGTAGTGCAGGGCGGCGTCCACGCCGTCGGTCTCCATGTTGAAGGGCTCCAGCCGCGTGACGAGGTTCAGCGTCACGCCAGGGTTCTTCTGCGTGAAGTCGGGCAACAGCGGGGCCAGCCAGCGCGTGCCCATGGTGGGCAGGATGGCCAGGGTGAGCGTGCCGGCGTCGGGGCTGGCCTTCAGGCGCAGCGTCGCCTGCGAGATGGCGCGCAGGGCCTGGCGCAGCTCGTTGGCATAGGCCTCGCCGGCCGGGGTCAGGCGCACCGTCTGGCGTTCGCGCGCGAACAGCTCGACGCCAACGATGTCCTCGAGCGCGCGGATCTGCCGGCTCACCGCACTTTGCGTCAGGCTCAACTCCTCGGCGGCCGCCGTGAACTTCTGCAGCCGGGCGCAGGCCTCGAAGGCCACCAGCAGTCCCATGGAGGGGAGGTATTTCCGTGCGTGCATGAACTCGTGTGCGCCACCGACACCAGGCAAAGGCCCTCGCGGAGCGGCCCTGGAGAGGGAAAACAGCGGTACTGCGCGCGATTCTAGCCAGCGCCGGCCTACGTGTTTCCCGCAATGGTTCATTCCGTTTACGAATGAAGTTCTTCCGAAACATTGATTGATCTCAAGACCGCTTGTCGGAAACATCCGTGTCTTTTCGGCGCGCCCGCTGGGCGATGCCACCGATTCCCGGAGAGCCTCCCGATGACCCGTTCCCGCCTGACCAAGACCTCCACGCGCAAGCAGTTCCTCGCCACGCTGGCGCTGCTGGCCACCAGCCTCGCCGCCCCGGCCTTCGCCCAGGGCGACTACCCGAACAAGCCGATCAAGCTGGTGGTGCCGTTCTCGCCGGGTGGCAACACCGATGTGATCGCGCGCATGCTGGCGCAGGGCCTGGCCGAGCAGCTGGGCCAGCCGGTGATCGTGGAGAACCTGGCCGGTGCCAACGGTTCCATCGGCGCCAGCCGCGTGACGAGCGCGCCCAACGACGGCTACACGCTGCTCTTCGGCACGGCCGGCACCCAAGCCATCAACCAGAGCCTGTACCGCAACCTGGGCGAGAAGAACCTGGGCGACTACGCCTACATCGCGCTCGTGACCAGCATCCCCAACGTGCTGGTGGTCAACGAGAGCAAGACGCCCGTGCGCACCGTGGCCGAGTTCGTCGCTGCCGAGCGCAAGCGCGGCGCGGGCCTGAGCTACGGCTCCCCGGGCACGGGCTCGACCGTGCACCTGTCCGGCGAGTTGTTCAAGACCGCCACCAAGCTGGACCTGCTGCATGTGCCCTACAAGGGCAGCGCGCCGGCGCTGACCGACCTCATGGGCGGGCAGATCGACTTCATCTTCGAGAACGTCACGCCGGCCTTGCCGTTCGTGCAGTCGGGCAAGCTGCGCGCGCTGGCGGTGACCTCGGCCGAGCGCCTGCCGGCCCTGCCGAACGTGCCCACGATGAGGGAGAGCGGCTACCCCGACTTCGTGACTGCGACCTGGAACGGCGTGCTGGCGCCCAAGGGCACGGCACCTGCCATCGTCCAGCGGCTGCAGGACGCCACGCTCAAGGTGGCCGGCAGCGCCGACTTCAAGACCCGCGTGACGGCGCTGGGCGGCGAGGTGCGCCTGCTCGAGTCCGCCGCGTTCCGCGACTTCACGCGCACCGAGTACCAGCACTGGGGCGCCATCATCAAGAACGCCGGCGTGACGGTGCAATGAGCAGTGTGATCGAGACACTGGCCGGCATCGTCGGCGCGGCCCATGTGCTGCGCGGCGAGGACGCATCGGGCTACGAGCAGGACTGGCGCCGGCGCGCCCAGGGCCGCGCGCTCTGCGTGGTGCGCCCCGGCTCCACGCAGGAGGTTGCGGCCGTGGTGCAGGCCTGTGCGGCCGCGCGCGTGGCCATCGTGCCGCAGGGCGGCAACACCGGCCTGGTGGCCGGCTCCGTGCCCGACGGCACGAGCACGCAGGTGGTGCTGAGCCTGCGCCGCATGGCGGCCGTGCGCGCCGTCGATCCGCACAACATGACCATCACGGTGGAGGCCGGCTGCATCCTGCAGACGCTGCAGGAGACGGCGGATGCGGCGGGCTTCCTGTTCCCGCTGAGCCTGGGCGCCGAGGGCAGCTGCACCATCGGCGGCAACCTGGCCACCAATGCCGGCGGCACCCAGGTGGTGCGCTACGGCAATGCGCGCGAGCTGTGCCTGGGCGTGGAGGTCGTCACGGCCCAGGGGCAGGTGTGGGACGGCCTGGCGGGCCTGCGCAAGGACAACACCGGCTACGACCTGCGCGACCTCATCGTCGGCAGCGAGGGCACGCTGGGCATCATCACGGCCGCCACGCTGCGGCTATACCCCAAGCCGGCCGCGCAGCTGACGGCCTGGGCGGCCGTGCCTTCGCTGGAGGACGCCAACCGCCTGCTGGGCCTGGCGCACCAGCAGCTGGCGGCCGGGCTCACGGGCTTCGAACTCATGAACCAGTTCGCGCTGGGCCTGGTGGACCGGCACTACCCGCAGCTGCGCGTGCCGATGTGGCGCGAGCAGCCCTGGTGCGTGCTGCTGGAAATCTCCGACCATGAATCGGAAGCGCATGCGCGCGGCCTGTTCGAGCGGCTGCTGGAAACCGCGTTCGAGCAGGGCATCGTGGCCGACGCCATCGTCGCCGAGAGCATCAAGCAGGCGCACGACCTCTGGCATATCCGCGAGAGCATCACGCTGGCCCAGGTCGAGGAGGGCTTCAACATCAAGCACGACATCTCGATCCCGGTCTCGCGCATTCCGGACTTCGTGCGGGCGGCGGATGCCGCGCTCACCCAGGCGGTGCCGGGCGTGCGCTTCGTCAACTTCGGCCACCTGGGCGACGGCAACCTGCACTACAACATCCAGGCCCCGGCCGAGGGCGATTCCAGGGCCTTCGTGCAGCAGCACGAGGAGCAGATCACGGGCATCGTCTACGACACCGTCAGCGCCTTCGGCGGCTCGATCTCGGCCGAGCACGGCATCGGCGAGCTCAAGCGCCACAAGCTGCCGCTGCACAAGTCGCCCGTGGCGCTGGACCTCATGCGCGCGGTCAAGACCGCCTTCGATCCGCTGGACATCCTGAACCCGGGCCGTGTGCTGGCACCGCAGGGCTGATCCGCAGACTTCCTCCATCTCCACGTTCCATCCCCATGCCCACGTTTGCCAGTTCGGACCAGATCCGCGACCAGTTCTCCCGCGCCATGTCGGCCATGTACAAGACCGAGGTGCCGCAGTACGGCACCTTGCTCGACCTGGTCGCGGACATCAACCGCGCCACGCTTGCTGACGACGGCGCGCTGCGTGCCCAGCTCGAGACCGCCGACGAGCTGCGCCGCCTGGACGTGGAGCGCCATGGCGCGATCCGCCTGGGCACGGCCCGTGAGCTGGCCGACATGCGGCGCATCTTCCGCGTCATGGGCATGCACCCGGTGGGCTACTACGACCTCTCGGTGGCCGGGGTGCCCGTGCACGCCACGGCATTCCGCCCCGTGGACGACGCGGCGCTGCGCACCAATCCGTTCCGCGTCTTCACCTCGCTGCTGCGCCTGGAACTGATCGCCGACCCGGCGCTGCGCGAGGAGGCCCAGGCCATCCTGGCCCGGCGCGCGATCTTCACGCCGCGTGCTCTGGCACTGACGGCGCTGGCCGAAGAGGCCGGCGGCCTCACCAAGGCGCAGGCGGCCGAATTCGTGCAGGAGGTGACGCAGACCTTCCGCTGGCACAGCGAGGCCACCGTGAGCCACGCGCGCTACCGCCAGCTGCATGCGGCGCACCGCCTGGTGGCCGACGTGGTCTCGTTCAAGGGCCCGCACATCAACCACCTGACGCCGCGCACGCTGGACATCGACGCGGCCCAGGCCGAGATGCCGCGCCGCGGCATCGCCGCCAAGGAGGTGGTGGAAGGCCCGCCGCGCCGCAAGCACGCCATCCTGCTGCGCCAGACCAGCTTCAAGGCGCTGGAGGAACCCATCGTCTTCGCCGACGACGGCGCCGATGGCTCGCACTCGGCCCGCTTCGGCGAGATCGAGCAGCGCGGCATGGCGCTCACGCGGGCTGGCCGTGCGCTGTACGACGAGCTGCTGGCCGGTGTGCGCTCGATGCAGGGGGCGGGCAGCGCCTCGGCCGACTACAGCGAGCGCCTGGCCGCGGCCTTCCGCGATTTCCCGGACGATCTGGACCAACTGCTGGAGCGCGGCCTGGCCTTCTTCCGCTGGCGCGTGCTGGATGCCGACGGCCTGGCCCGCGTGGCCGCCAGCGGCGCCCCGTTCGACCTGCAGGCGCTGCGCGCAAAGGGCCTGGTGGCGGCCAGCCCCATCGTCTACGAAGACTTCCTGCCCGTCAGCGCGGCCGGCATCTTCCAGTCCAACCTGGGCGGGGCCGAGCAGAAGAGCTACGCGGCCAACGCGGCGCAGGAGGCCTTCGAGGCCGCGCTGGGCGCCCCGGTGGCCGACGAGATCGCGCTGTACGCGCAGAGCCAGCAGGCCTCCATCGACACCGTGCGCGCGCAGTACCAGGCGGCAGTGCTCAGCCGCTGACGGCGACCTGGTTGCGGCCCTTGCGCTTGGCCTCGTAGAGGGCAGCGTCGGCGGCCTTGAGCAACGCCGGCTCGGTGTCCTGCTGCCCGGGCACCATGGCCGCCACGCCCAGGCTGATGGTGACCTTGCCGGCCACCACGGCCGCGTGCGGGATGTCCATTGCGGCCACGGCGGTGCGCGCCGCTTCGGCCACCATGGTGGCGCCCAGCAGATCGGTCTGCGGCAGCAGCAGCACCATTTCCTCGCCGCCGTAGCGCGCGACGAAGTCCTCGGGCCGCTGCACCGTGGCACGCAGCGCCGCTGCCACGCGGCGCAGGCACTCGTCGCCTTCCACGTGGCCGTAAAGGTCGTTGTATTTCTTGAAGTCGTCGACATCGACCATGACCACGGCCAGCGTGCCGCCGTCGCGCTGGGCCTGGCGGAACACGCGCGCGAAGCGCCTGTCGAAGTAGCGCCGGTTGGGCAGGCGGGTCATGTCGTCGATGCGGGCAAGCGCCGCCAACTGCTCGTTGGCCTGCGTCAGCGCATCGCGTGCATCGCGCAGGCCGGCTTCGGCCTGCTGGCGTTGTGCCATGGTGCGGCGCGTGTAGGCGCCGGCGCGCTGCAGCAGCAGGCACAGGAATGCGACCCAGACCGTCTGCAGCGTCGAGTTGATGCGCCAGTTGGCCAGCACCTGGCTTTTGCTGGCCGCCACCGTGACCTGCAGCGGATAGTTGCGCGCATGCTCGAAGCTGATCAACCGCACCACGCCGTCCAGCGGCGAGCGCGCATCGACCGTGCCGGAGCGGTGCGTCGCCAGGAAGGTGGTGACGTCCGAGGGCGGCAGCGGCTTGCCGATGTCGGCATCGATGGAGGGGTTGCGCGCCACCATGCGGCCCGCCGCGGTCAGCAGGATCGCGCCTTCGCCGACGTCGAAGCGCTCCAGCACACCGCGCAGGTGCGGCACGCTCAGCGTGGCCAGTGCCACGCCGGCGAACTCGCCGTCGATGCCGTTGAGCCGGCGCGAGACGGGCACGATCCACTCGCCTGACGAGCGGCTCAGGATCGGCGGGCTGACCAAGGTCGACGCGCTCGGGTTGTGCTGGTGGTGGATGAAGTAGGCGCGGTCGGCGTTGCTCCAGGCCGGGTCCCATTGCGGCACCGATGTGGCGACCCAGGCGCCGCGCGCGTTGTAGACGAACAAGCCCTTGATCTGCTCCGTGCGGGCCACGTGGTTGACGAGCAGCGGCTGCATCGGCTCGAGGGCGGCCGGCGAGAGATCCGTGCGCTCGAGCTCGTAGACCAGGCCGTCCAGGATGTGGTCGGCCTCGGAGACCGCTGCTTCCATGCGCTCGGTCACGGCCCGCGCGAGGTTGGTGCTGGCCAGTTGCGCCTGGGCGATGGCATGGGCGCGCGCATCGATGATGAGCCAGACGTTGGTAGCCAGCAGCGCCAGGCAGACGAAGACCACCAGCCAGCGCGCACGCCGGATGGGGTCGCGTGCCGGTGCGGGGGCGTCCGGCGGCTGGCCCAGCGGGGCAAGGTCGCTGAAGCCCGATGGCGGGCCCGCGCGGACTTGCGATGGTGGATGAGCGCCTGGTGGGGTGGACATGTCCGGTGCTGCGCAGAGGAGGCACCATTGACCGAAGCCGCAGGAGTTGCCGCCGGGGTCGGAATTCGCTCGCTCAGCGCGCGCTGGTTTGCATGTTAGCGCACAGAAAATGTAGCAAGTGAACGGGGGGAGTTGTGGGCCGCCTGCGTGCAGGGCTTTGCGTGCGCCGTTCGTCTTGCGAACAGCACCACCTGTTCATGGATTCTCTTGTTCGTCAAGGTGAGCAGATAAGTTCGTGGAATAGTTGGCGTTCGTTCAGAAGGCGCAACCAGATACTGCGCCCCCATGGAAATCGCGCCCGGAATCATGGCGGTCATCGCCCGCAGCAGCCACGAAGCCAATGTGGGGGTGGTTGTGCACGTGGTGCGCCGCTACCAGGTGCAGGCGGCACTGCCGCCGGGGCGGGCATCGGGCTGGTGGTTGATCACCTCGCGCACGCCGCTGATCGCCTTCACTGCCGACCTGCCCGAATGTGCCCTGTGGTCGCCCGACGGGAAGGAACTGCTGGCGCACAACGACGACCTGCTGGCCCTGCGTGGCCACGACGGCGAGCCCATGCGCTGGCGCCGGGCCCGGATCAGCGACAACGATCCGTCCAAGCTCCGCAAGGCTGCCCCGCGCGGCGGCCCCAGGCTCGGGCGCTAGCCTGGCCCGTGCGGGTGCCGCGCTGGGGTGCGCGGCGCCGCTTCATGCCTGCAAGGGGTCGTAGCGGGAAACCACCCACGGCCGTCCGGAAGATTCCTTGGGTTCCCTGTGTCCTTCGGCCTCGGCCTGCGCGCTGGCGAGCTCGGCCAGCGGGGCCAGCACGGGGGCGAGGGCGTCGACCTCCTCGAAGGCCTTCACCGCCAGCAGCAGAAAGGCCGGTGTCAGGCGGCCCGCATCGTGCAGCTGGATCAGATGGGCGATCAGGTCGAAGGCCAGGTCGTCCAGTTCGGCCGGCACGGCGATGGTGCCGAGCAGGCTTTGACAACGTTCGAGGCGGGCGCGGATGTCGGGACTCTGCATGTGGCCAGTGAATGTATGCGCCTGTGCGCCGGCGGGTCTGGCGCGGGCCCGCCTGCGGTCGCCCCGGTGCCACCGTTGGGCGTGGCGCCCCGGGCGCAACCGGGCCGGCCGGTGCCACAAGCCCATGGGAAGCCTCCAGGAGGCAGGGCCCTTCAGCGCAGCCGCACCCAGCGCAGCTCGATGGTGTCGCTGGGCCACTGCACCGCCTGCACGTTCTTCGCCAGCGCCCAGGTCAGCGTGCGCCGGTAGAGCGGCACCAGCGGCAACTCCTCGTGCACCAGCCGCAGCACGGTGGTCACGAGCGCGCGGCGGCGCGTCGGGTCGGTCTCCACGCGGATCTGGTCGATCAGCGCGTCGAGCCGCGGATTGCTGTAGCGGCCGGCGTTGAAGCTGCCCAGGCCACTCGGGTCGTGGCTGCGCAGCAGGGCGTTCAGCGACAGGTAGGGGTCCATGCCGGGCGTCCAGCCGAATTCCATGAAGCTGCCCTGGCCCTGGCTCAGCTTGGGAAAGAACACGGTGGAGACGCTGGTGCGCAGCCGGGTCCGGATGCCCACCTGCGTGAGCATCGCCGCCATGGCCTGGCAGACGTTTTCGCGCCAGGCCACGTTGACGCAGTCCAGCGTGACCGAGAACCCGTCGGGATAGCCGGCCTCGGCCAGCCGCTGGCGCGCCAGTGCCGGGTCGTAGGGCAGGCGCCGGTCCAGTTCGGCCGGCGAGCCGTCCAGCAGCGGCGACAGGAAGGCGCCGGTGGCCTGGGCCTGGCCGCGCAGCACCTTGTCGACGATCAGCGGCATGTTCAGCGCGTGGTAGACGGCCTGGCGCACGCGCAGGTCCTTGAAGGGGTTGCGGCCCTTGACATCGCTGTCCTGCAATTCGTCGCGCGACTGGTCGAAGGCGAGGTACTGCTGGCCCAGGTCCGCGGTGCTGAGCAGGTTCAGGCGGGCGTCGCTGCGCAGCCGGGCGATGTCCTGGTAGGGTGGGTCGAGCACGGCATCCACCTCGCCCGAGGACAGCGCTGCCAGGCGCGTGGCGTCGGACTTGATCACCACGAACTGCGCCTGCTCCACGTTGCCGCTGCGGCGGTCCTGCCAGCCCCAATGGCCGGCAAAGCGCTCCAGCGTCGTGCGCGCATCGGGCTCGTAGCGCAAGAGGCGGAAGGGCCCTGTGCCGTTGGCATTGCGCACGGCGAAGGTTTCCTGCCTGGCGTTGAAGTCCTGCGCGGCCACCACGCCGCGCTGCTCGCACCACGCCTTGTTCATCATGGCCACGCCGAAGAGCTTCTCGGGCAGCAAGGCGTCGGGTGCGTCGAGTTCGATCTCGATGGCCAGCGGGTCCAGCACGCGCACGGCGCGCACCCCGCGCAACTGGAAGCTGCGCAGCGAAGGCGGCGCCATCGCACGCTCCAGCGAGAACTTGGCATCGATGGCCGTGAACGCGGCGCCATCATGGAAGCGCACGCCCGGCCGCAACCGGAACTGCCAGCGCGTGGAGGCGGTGGCCTGCCAGGACAGCGCCAGTGCAGGCTCCAGCCGGTAGTGCTCGTCGCGGTGGACCAGCGCGTCGTAGATCTGGGTGCTCACCCGCGCGTGGTACAGCAGCGCCAGCGCGTGCGGGTCCATGGTTTGCGGATCGAAGGCCGAAGCCACGCGCAGCGTCGCCGCCGGGGCGGGGCCCATGCACAGCAGCACGCACAGGGCCAGCTGCCAGGTGCGCAGCCGCTGCATCCCCGGTCCGTCCCGGAACGTGCGGTGGGCGCCTTGGAACGGCAAGAGCATGCCGACGTGGTGTTGGAACCGTGTGGGGGCCACGCCAGACACCCGTCCGACGCCTTGCCGGAGACCTTGCAAGTGCATGTTGTAGAGGCCTGTTTGGTGGCCTGCCCGGAGGGGATCGAACCCGGTCCCGGGCGCCTCTCTACAGAGGAAGAGTTGCCGTGTATCAGCGCTGGGATGCGTCAAAAGTGACACACCGGCAACGATCATAGCGCGACGCACGAAGCGCGGATATCACGCATCCTCTGGAGCGCGATCAGAAGCCCGGGCCTTTGCTGCAAGTTCTTCCCTCGCACGTGCGAAGTCCGCCAAGTAAGCACGAACACCAAACTTTGCGCTGGTGTCCGATCCTCCGACCATGCCCGCGGCATCTACGCGCTCTATCAAGTCGACTTGCCCCTCGGGCCAACTGCTGAACGCGACTACGACTGCCGCTGATCGTGGCTCAATGCCGTTGCCAGAAAGTGGCCCATAGCGCCCTGGGCCTGCGTAGTAGTGAGGAAAGGCCAAAGTTTGATGGTTGAGCGCAAGATAGAACTGATGGCGCCAGAACTCAGCCTGCTCTGCATGCACAGTGCGGTATGTGTCCGTTTTGATCTGGGCTACCAAGTAATCGTGGCGAAGGAGATGGCGTGCGCAGGTCAGCCAGTTCAAGCGATCAGCAGGTGGAGGAATAGTTTTTCCCTCCTCCGTGAGGGCGTCGTATGCCCACTTGAGAGACATCCGCGCTTGGGCAGTCAGTTCTTTGTCTGCGTCACGCACACCATTTGCACGATAGGCCAAGTAAGCAAGAAAGGCGGATACCGGCGTACCCGCCGAAATCAGAACCTTCAACCACTCCATAATGATTTCGCAGGTCATGGAACTCGAAAGTAGTTGGGGGGAAGGCGCCGAATGTATCCGCGCTATGTCCTAGTCAACTGCCACCCCGAGGCCTCCACGGCCTCCCAGGACACCACGCGCCAATTGCCCTTCACGAAGCCCTTGGACTTGTCGATCCGCTCCAGGCACGGGGACCACGCCATGCGCACGCCATACCCGTGATAGATCGGCTTGCCGGTCACTGGGCAGGCCCTGGGGATCACGATGTCTTTCGCCTTGATGTCCGATTCCCGACCGTGCTTGCGATCCCGGCGTCGAGCATCGGACGCCATGCGAACCCGGGCGTCTTCCCAGCGGTGCTGACGCTGGTACTCGATGATTCCGCGGCGCTTTGCTTGGTAGTAGTCCTGGGCGCACGCCCTGCACCTGTTGGTCAAACCGTTGAACCTGCGGCGGTTCACATGAAACTCGCTGGAGGGCTTGAGCCACCCGCAAACGTTGCATGTCGCCTCGGCTGCGGTGGTCTTGGGTACTTCGCGCCTCAATGCGCCCACGTCCTTCATGCACTCGATGCAGCGGCTGTGCAGGCCCTTCCGGGTCAAGGGGTTTGCGTAGAACGCGGCGGCCGGCTTCAGGATCTGGCAGCGCGTGCAGGTTGCTTCGGTGACGCTGCCAGGCGCGGGGGTGCGGGGGGTCACTGGGAGACCTTGGGGGTCTTGGGGGCGCCGGGAGTCGTTGCGAGCCGCTGGGCCTTCAGCCGGGCGCGATACCGCCGGACCTGCTCTTTCGCTTTCTCGGGGTCGCGACGGTATGCCGCGCGGCGTGCCCCCATGTAGCACTCTTTGCAGCTCGGAAAGTAGCCAGTGCCGTTGCTATAGAAGTCGGCCAGCGCCTTTGACTTGCCGCAGGCCCTACAGCACTTGTTAGTGAAGATCATTGTTTGTTTTGCGTAAAAACAGACGCACGCATACGCGCGCATCCGCAATTGAAGTCAGCAGGGGCCCGCAAAGGCCCCCAGAAGCCACGCAGGCCGCACGGTGGGCCCAGGGTCACCCCAAGACCTCCCAGCCCCTCCAGGCCGCTTTGTGCAGCCCCGGGCCACATGTCCGAAATCGACCGTCTTAGGGCATGCCTGGAATGCATGTTCAAAAAGTAGCTTGTTCTACTTCTGGACATGCATCACAATTCGGACTCCCATTTCGTACAGGAGCCCCAGCGTGTCCCGTGTCTTCGCCTATTGCCGTGTGTCCACCTCGGACCAGACCACCGAAAACCAGCTACAGGAGATCGCTGCGGCCGGCTTTGCGATCCAAGCGTCCCGGGCGATCACAGAGACCGTCAGCGGGTCCGTAGCGGCCTCAGAGCGCCCAGGCTTCGGCAAGCTGCTGGACAAGATGGAGGCCGGGGACATGCTGGTCGTGACCAAGCTGGACCGCCTGGGACGGAACGCGATGGACGTCCGGGGGACCGTCGAGGCCTTGGGGGGGCTTGGCATCCGCGTGCACTGTCTGGCCCTTGGCGGGATGGACCTGTGCAGCCCAGCGGGCCGCATGACCATGGGCGTTATCGCAGCGGTCGCCGAGTTTGAGCGGGATCTACTGATCGAACGGACGCAGGCGGGTCTGACCCGCGCGAAGGCTGAAGGGAAGACCTTGGGCCGGCCGTCGTCGCTGACGTCCGCCCAGGTACGCGAGGTGCGCGAAGGCATTGCACGCGGTCAGACCGTGGCTGCGCTGGCACGGGCCATGAACACCAGCCGACAGACCATCATGCGGGCCCGAGACAGCGCGGACAGCTAGGGGAGCCCTGCGACCCCACAGAGCCGGCCTTGCGCCGGCTTTTTCGCGCCTGGGTGGCCAGGGGGGCCCCGGGGGCCCATGGGGGGAGTTCGCGCGGCTTCGCGGGCACAGGAGGTCCCGCGAATTTTTCAGGGGGAAAATTGGACCGCGTGTCAGCGTAGCGACGTGACTCCGGGAATCGGCGGCGCGGCTGGAGGAGTCGGGCTCACATCGGGCAGGCCCACGCCCGAGCACTTCCCAGTAGCGGCGTTGTAGGTGACACGGCCCGGTCGGCGGGCTAGGCCGCCGAGCAACCGACAGCCAGCGGGGAGGTAGTCCATAACGCCTAGGCCCTCGGGGCCCTCATAGAGCGCGTCGGCGCTCTCATCATCTTGTGCAACTTGCAGGCTGTTGCCGCGGACACGTACAGCGTAGTACATGAGTGTTCTTTCAATCGGTGGCGGACCTCAGGCCCGCCGGGTTTCTCAGTGCCCGCCCCGTCGCTCCAAGCGCATGCGCTCGGGCCTCAGGTCTAGGCAGTCTTCCATGTGGATCACGTCGCCATCCTGGGCACCCAGGATCAACGCGGCCACGCTATAGGTGTGGTCCTTGATCGGCTTGCGGCCGGGCCCCAGGGCATACGCGCGGACTTCGCCGTCTTCGTAGACCCAGCGTGTCCCGGTCAAACCATAGGCACCCACCAAGCGGTGGTGATCGCTGGTGCGCAGCATCACGCGCATACTTGGATGCCCCTCGACAGACACATGCGCGGTCCCGTCCGGGTCGTGCCGAGTGCCGAAGGCGGCCGCGTACGTGCGCCCATTGAGCGCACGCGGGGCGAGCGCCCCGTAATTGCGGCTCAGAGTTGCATAGCCACCCATCAGCGGCCACCTACGCGGAAACGCACGTCCCGACTGCCTGGGCCCACGACCGTGACACGCTCTGCGTTGTCCAAGGTCTGATCCGCCATGGCTCCAGCTTCGTCAACGCGTCGCGCCCATTGGCCCTGCGTCATGGTCGTGTTCGGGGTCGCCACGAACTGCAGCGCACCCGTGATGCGGCTTTGACGGAAGCCACTGGGCTGCACGGGGTTACCGTTGGAATCGAAGTGCATCAGGCGTTCCTCGGCAGGCTCTTGTGTTGCTGCGTGGGATTCAGCGGGTGCTCGGGGTGCCTCGGGTCGTCCTTGGTGATCGTGCCCGGGCGCAAGGGCGCAGGGGCGGAACTGGACGTGCAACCCATACCGAACTGAATGCGGGACAGGTGGTCATGCTCCAGGCGGACCATGATGGGCGCGAAATCGCCGCCGGTCTCCAGGACCGTGCGCAGACCTCGGAGATCCTCGCTGAGCCGTTCATGTGCGGCCGGCAAGCTGGCAAGCATCTGGACCACGAGGTCTAGGGCCTGCGGCTTGGTTAGGGCCATGGCTTGAACGCCGAGCACCAGCGAGCGAAGCGGATCAGCGATGGCCTTTGCTTCCAGGTACCTTGCGGCCTCGGGCGTGTCCGCGTAGATCGGACCGGACTCGGTCTCGATGGTCGGGGCGCCTTTGTCGGCGACGGTGGAAATCTTGAACATGCTGGGCGCCTTCACGCTACTGCTTCGGGGTTGAACTGGGCGGCGAACTTCTGGGCGTTCTCGATGGAACTGCCCGCGGCGACGCAGCGGGTCCCGGCCTTGATGTGCTCGGGCATGCTGCTTTGCGCCAGGATCACCTCGCGGTCGTCCACGCTGCGCAGGTCGGCATAGGCCAGGTCTGCGCCGCGGAAGTCAGCGCGAGCAGTGCGCACGGACGACCAGCGAGACCGCGGGGCCACCAGGTCACGCGCAGAGACACCGCGGAAGTTCACGGCAGTGAACACGGCCTCGGTCGCATCCGCGCCGTTCCATAGAGACCCGGACAGGTCGCAGGTCGTGAACGCGGCGCCGTGCGCCTTTACGCGCCCGAACAGGCTGTAGCTCAATGCGCAGTTGTCGAAGCTGGCGCCGGCCATCTTGGAGCCGGACCAGTTCACGCCAACGGCGGAACAGTTGACCAGCTTCAGGCCCTCGTAGTGGCCCTCGCTCAGGTCCATGCCATCCAGGCTCAGGAAGTGCAGCGCCTCGCCGGTTCGCGCAGCGTGCTCGATGGCCGCACGGCGGGCCACAGGTTCAGATGGGTTCCCGGAGATGCGAACACTCCAGGGTGTGCCGCCTGGGTAGCGGCTGAGAAAGGTGATGATCATTGGTGGTGTGGTGCAAGGTGCCATGCGAAGCGCATGGCGGCTACAGCGCCATTGCGGCGGTGTCGGGATACGCGGCGACTCTTGGCGGTCGACGGCGCGGCTGACAGAAAACGGGCAGGCAAAAAGAAGCCCCCTGAGCCTTGCGACACAGGGGGTTCATGGAGTTGCCTTGCCCATCGCCCACCAGCGATGGACGGTTGGGGTACGTGGCGGGCCTTGCGGCCTGCTGACCATCTCTGAAAGGGGTACGGCGAAGCCGGATCAGGGATGGTCTTGGGTGTCCTGAAGATGCTTAGGACTACTCTGAGAGTTGTTCTTCAAGACCGTAAACACTGAGATACGAAGGGATCAACCCAAGGTTCTCAAGCTCATCAGGCTCTTTGTGTTTGACCCTTCGATGTCTTCAAGAAGACTCAAGGTTTCGCCTTCGGCGAGACCCCCCAGAGCGCAAGTCGTGCTCGCGCACGACACGGTGGAGGTCGAACGGGTTTCAGTGCGGCCTCGGGGGCCAGTAGCTGGGGAGGTGGGGTCAGGCCTCGTCCAGCGAACTTCTGCGCGTTCGCCCATGTCGGCCATGGGAGCCTCTTCGTTTCGCCGGGTGGCGCCGTGAAGACACGGGGGTGACAGGGTGAAGTGATGGCCCCTGTCAGGCCTGGGAGTGGTCGGGACCTAGGGTCCTTCTACCACCTAGCCTTTTATTCGTTTGTTTCGCGAAGCCAGGGTGCACAACGGTCGGGCCGTGCATAGGGTCTCTCTTACCACCTGCGGATTTATTCGTTTGTTTCGCTGGACCCGATGCGCCCCAGGGATCACGATGTATCCCCCGGGGACGCTGGGTCACTATGGGCTTGCCCCGATGGCCTCAGGGCCGCGCGAAGGCGACCGGGTGCTTTTGGTGCTGAACGGCACCCGTCACCGGATCCGCGTTCGCTTGCCACACCTTGATCTCCGCTTTGCGGGCTTCGCCCTGCTGGTGCAGTTGCTCGGCCGCCGCACGTTCGTCGCCAACCAGTCGATAGCCGTAGGCAAATCGGTAGGTGTTGGCGCCTTCACGGGTCGAAGCGCCGCGGATCACGTGGACCCCAGGCGGCAAGATGCCAGCCAAGAAGCTGTCGGCTTCGGCAGGGGACTTCGGGATCACTTGGTCCTTCCCGTTCAGGTGGACGGTTTGGCCGCCGAAAACTGCAAGCGGGACTTGTCCAGTCTTCATGATCGGCATTAGGCCTGGCTTCATGTCCGGCAGCGCCAAGTAGACTCGGGAGGCCGCTGCGCCGCTTTGCCGGGTCTGGCGACCCTCGGCCACCTTGGAGCGATCTGGGTTGAGCCCGTCGATGAACTCATCCGCGAAGCTGTCGTCTGCCGGGTCGAGACCCAGAAGGCCGCTAAAGGTCTTCACGATGGCCGGGAGGTCTTTGCGCACGAATGTCGCGTGCGGGTCCTCCTCCTGTCCAAAGGCGTTGACGATCTTGGTTCCGGCATAGACCTTCCGACCACCATAGGTGGCAATGGGGTCCTTGAGCTGCCGGCCTTTGCCCGCATAAGGGTCCGGGATGTACCGCAGCACTCCACCCTGAGCCGAGATCGGTACAGCCTCGGCCGCAACGGACTTCGCTGCCCAGTCCGCCGCTTGCGACAGGTCAGGCTTCCCGCCGGCTGGTAGATTGGCCTGCTGCTCGTAGGCGTGGCGTGCCGTGAGTCGGTACAGCTTGTCTTGTAAGGTGGGGTGCAAGTTGACACGAGGATTGAAGATGACCCCGTCGTGGCCGCTGGCCTTGGTCAGTGCCTTTGCGGCTCGTCGATCGATCTCGTCCTTCGCGGCAAACTCCTTCAGTTCAGGATCGCGCAGAGCATCGGCCCAGTCGATACGAGTCGGGAGCGTAGCCTTGTGTCCGCGCTGCTCCGCGCCGGCATCGGCCGCCACAAGTTGCACGGCGGTTTCCAGGCCGCCCGCGTCCCTAGCGCGGGTCAGGATGACATCGAACCGCGCACGTGCCTTGTCGTCACGCAGCAGCGACCGCAAGAACTGCTCGCCGCCTGGGGTGTCCTTGAGGGCGGATGCGCCTGTGACAGCGATCATCATGCGTTGCGGGTCGCCGCTCATCAGCGCATCCGAGAACTGGGCCGCGGTGTTGTCGTCGACGGCGAAGCCGAAGGCGTCCGGTCGAGATCCCAAGAGCCGACCGAACTGCCCCGCGCTCTGTCGACTTGCCAGGAAGTCATAGCCGCCGCCGGCCTGCTGGGCCGCGGCAAGGTCGGGATAGCGTTCTGCGAACCCGGGCAATTGCATGATGGTGTTGACGGCAGGAATGAACGACTTCTGGATGGTCGAGTTGAACTCAGGTTCCTTCGCGGTGCCGTTGGACAGCACGCGGCGCAGCGAGCCACCGTTTTGACCCAAGAAGGCTTGGACGATGGAGTTCGCTTCCGCCTGGGTCTGCAGGGCCGAACGGGCGCCCGCGTGACCGCTTGCGCGGTCATCAAGGCCAGCGGTCAGCCATGGGAATTGACCGCGGCCGACACCATGCCGGTTATCGACATCTGCCGCGCGACGTATGAAGCCCAGGTATTCCTGAACTGGCATCAGGGTCCCGGCGTTCCTGTAGTTCGCCTGGGCAGCTGCATAGTCGGTGTTGACTTGCTCAACCTCGCTGCCTGCGGCCACAGACTTGATTTGATTCGTGCGTTGCCATGCGGCCTCGGTGATCTCGCGATAGACATCGGGATTGCGCTGGGCGAAGCCGGACTCGCGCATAGCGGCCAGGGTGGAATTGGCGTGACCGGGGTTGTAGATGGCGGTCTTCAGGACACCAGCAAAGAACTGGTCGGCCTTCGCGACATCGCCTTTCATCAGACCAAGAGCCTCGCCGTAAAAGCCGTCCACTTGGCCCGTGGTCACGCCGCCTTGCTCCATCATTTTCCGCGTCAGCGACTTGCTGATGGTCTCTGCAATGTTGCTTTCGGCGGTCTGCGCGATCAGTTCACGCTTCTGCGCCAACAGCTGGTCAGCTTGGCGCTTGACGCCCCATGCAACCCGCCCGTCAATGGCCGGGTCGCCCGTGCCGCCCGCGACTTGCTTGCGGACGAAGTCGGTAGCGAAGGCATCTAGGTCCTGGTCTGGCGTGTTAGGCAGGTCACGAATGGCGGTCCCGAGGTCCGTGGAGATACGCGAGGCGGTCTCGTCGGCCACTGCGACGTCATAGGCGCCTTTGTATGCCTGGAAGCCATTCAGCGCCTCATTGCGCGGTGCGCCCGATCCAGCTTCGGCCAGGCCCTGGGCCTTGCGCGTTTCGTTCTGGCGCTCGATCTCGACCAGTTCTTCGCGGTGCTGGATCTCGCCAATGGATTCGATGGTCTTGGCCGTAGTGCCGAAGAAAGAGCCGAGGGCAGAGCCGATGGCGCTCAGTTGTGCCCCTTGGCCTTGCACGGTGGCTTGGGTGGCTTGGTGCTGCTGGGTGCGCACGGAGGGCGCGGGGTTCACGCTGAAGCCGCGCGGGCCGGCGGATGGTTGTTGTGTGGTCATGCTGTTGCTTGGATGGATGGGCAGGCGAGTCCGTCAAAGCAGCGACGGGACAGCAATGGGGCGCAAGGTGCGCCGGGCCGCGTGCTGCGGCGGTAGGGTTGTCACCCCCTGCGGGTTTGTTCTTCGGGGGTGCTCGGCGACAAGCTGCGGGCCGCCTTCTTTACCGCGTAGGCCGCCCGCTTCTGCGACAAGATGGCATCGCGGTTCGCTGCATAGTGCTTGGCGTTGCTGGCGGCTTGGGCGGCCCGGTTCGCCGCCGCAGCCTCACGCCGCCGTGCCAGGATGGCATCCCGGTTTGCTGCGCGGTACCTGGCCTGTTGCGCACGAACGGCGGACTTGTTGTCCGCGTAGTACGTCGTCGCAACGGCGGCCGAAGCGGACGCGGGGGGCTTTGGAGATGAGGAGGTGCGCCGGGTGGCTCGGCGTGCGCTAGGAGCCTCGGGCGCTGCTGGGAGGCTCGGCGGCGGTCGCAGCGCTTTCGGCTGCGTCAGGCCCAGCCGGGAACGCAAGGCCGTCAAGCTGGTTTGCAATGCGTCGGGTTCGCTGGGTGCAGTGGGAATGGTCATGTGGTGGCCTGTAGGGTTGTCACCCCCTAGCGGTTTTATCGGCAGGTAGGGTGTTCACCCCCTGCGGATTTGTTGCTGGCGGAGGCTCGGCGACCAAGGTGCCCACCGTGGCCGCCGGCTTCAGGGCAGCGATCTGTGCGTCCTTGGCCTCCAGGGCTTCGGCTTGAGCCCTCCAGCTCCTGCCAGCGGTCGATGATCTTGGCCCGCGTGGTCACGGAGTAGCCTGAGACCAGGATGAGGGTCCCAGCGCTTTAGGTTGGCACATAGCGACCAAGCGAGGTTCTACGACTTGTGGTATCTGTTACAACAGGTGCCTGTTTACTCGCCGGTAGTCCTTACCTCATATTGCAATGACTTACCTACTATCGCTTCCCAATGCGGGAGAGCCCAATAATATTCAACTGAACGCAGGAGAATCGATCTTTCTACTGGGCGCGAATGGTGCAGGAAAATCAAGCCTAATGCATCATTTTTATCTTCAGCACCATGGCAATGCCGAGCGAATAACAGCTCATCGGCAAATGTGGTTTCAGAATGCCGCTGTTGGAATTTCTCCGGCCGAGAGGGTAAATATCGACACTAGCCTTCGACAGTCCGACATAAACATAAATTCCCGGTATCGAGACGATTATGCGCCTTATAGGTCAAATATCGGCGTATCGGACCTCATGGCCGAGGAGAATCGTAGGGCGCGCGCGATTACCGAGCTCCTGACACGCGGCGACTTAGATGCTATTTCGAAAGAAACTGCCAAAAGTTCGCCAGTTGCGCGTATAAACAACCTTTTTAGCGTAGCAAATCTCCCGATTTCAGTCGCGATCGATGGACGCGACAACCTCGTTGCACGACGCGCCACTACCGGTGCCGAATATAGCATTCAGCAATTGTCTGATGGTGAGAGAAATGCGCTTATCATTGCCGCGATGGTGCTTTCCGCAAAACCGGGTCGTCTTATCTTGATCGATGAGCCAGAGCGGCACCTGCATCGATCAATTATTGCGCCTTTTCTTTCGATGTTATTGGCGGAAAGGAATGACTGCGCATTTGTAGTATCAACTCACGACTTGCACCTACCGCTTGACACGTCCGCAACAAAAACCTTGTTGGTACGCGGCTGCTCATACTCTGGAGAACACCCCGTCCGGTGGGAAGCCGACCTTTTTCTACCCGGAGAGGCGCTGGACCGCCAGATCCAAGAGGATATCCTTGGGGCAAGAAAGAAAATCCTATTTATCGAAGGCGATGAAGTCGGAAGTATGGATCTTGCTCTTTATTCCGTACTATTTCCTGGCTTCTCGGTTGTCGCAAAGCGGCGCTGCAAAGACGTAATTCAAGCAACCAAAGGAATAACGCAGTCGGAAGAGCTTCACTGGATAAACGCGCATGGCTTGATAGACGGGGATTCAAGGTCGGCCGATGAGATCCAGAGCCTGAACCAGGATAAGGTGCACACCCTACCGCTCTATTCCGTTGAATCTGTGTATTATCACTCAACGATCATTTTTGCAATAGCGGAGAAGATGTCGCAGATTTTACCAGGGGACGCACAGCTTATGGGCCGTAAAGCCATTTCTGCGGCACTGGACGTCCTGAAGCAAAGTGCAGCCGGTCTGGCCGAACGCTCTGCGGAGCGGGCGCTACGAAATGAGTGGGAACGCAACGCACCCACGATGAACGACGTTCGCGCGGGCGTCCCATTTGAACGGCGCCTCAATGTGGAGCAGGTTGTAGAACAGCACAAACTTCTGCTGAATGAATTTGTCCAAAATCGAGACTGGGACGGCATATGCGGACGGTTCAATATTAAGAAATCCGGCATAAAGAAAACGATAGCAAACGCCCTAGGCTTTACAGATTCAAAGCACTATGAAGCAGCGGCCATTAAAATTCTCAACGCTGACGATGGCATGCTTGCTCGGACACAGGCCTTGGTTGGCGGCGTGCCCGCCTAATCGAGTTAGTCAAAGCAACTAACTTCAACCCGGCGAGTGTAGGAGCTTCGTATTCTATTAGCCCCTGCCATGCCTCCACGACCGAGAGCCCGAGCGCTGAGCACCCCAATGACAAGCCCCACTAGCCGCCTTTCCAATTCAGGGTTCCCGGCGGTCTCGGGCGCCGCGCTCCGCGGGGCGACCCGGGGCACTTCGGGCTGTTAGGGCTGGCCGGGCTAGCTCCTCGACCGCATACGGATCTTTGTTGTACCTAGCGCAGTAGAAGTCCGGCAGGTTATAGAACGCGAAGCGGTCGGCAAGCGCCGCCTTCGGCATGCGAAGCGCAGCGGCCCAGCGTTGCAAGTCGTGCATTGGGAGGGCAGTCACTCCCCGCTCAACCTGCGACACCATGTTTGCTTCGATGCCTAAGCGTTCCGCGATGTCGCCTTGAGTGAATCCGAGGTCTTGCCTGCGCCCTTTGAGCGTCGCTCCGAATCGCATTCTGAGCATCAGGGCAGATGGGGGCAGTCGGTCGCGCATTGGTCCTCCATTGCTGTAGAGAACCACACAGTCTGATGCGCAAACTGTGGGGGATTTAGTCCGTTTGTCGCGTTTCATCCTCAATTGGGAGAACGCTGCCTGTTGTCCTACGGGATCGGCGCGACGTTCGTAGGGGGAACGCAACGCATAGGCACATCACGCGGTAACGGCTTTTGACTCGACAGCAGATGCAAGCACGTTCAAGAACTCGAATACCGATTGGTCCCAGTCGGCACTGATGCGCTTGACGTACAAAGCTTGGTTGTCCGCGGTCATGATGAGGACGCGGGAATCTTGGAGGTCGAGAGTAACCGTTGCGTCCAGTTGTCCCACTTCCAGAGAGATCCAGGGCGCCTCTGCGGCCTCGTTGAACTCGTGCTCAACCACTGCGATGGTTTCGCTCGCCTCCAGGCGTGCCAGCAACGAATGCAGGGACAGGGGAGCGGTGATGGCGTTCATGGTGCTTTCCTTTGCGTTGGGTGTCGACAACTGAATTATGCAATTGCGAAAGTCTGATGCGCAGCAATGCCCGAGCATTGTGCAGGGACTTATGCATAGGCAAAACGCTTCACTTCCCGGCAGAATTCGTACATGGAACAGGAGAAACCAAAGCGCACCGGGCGGCCCAGGGTCATCCAGGGGGAGAGCGCAACCATGATGATCCGCCTGAGCCGAGATCAGCGCGACAAGGTCGACCGCCTGGGCGGCGCCGCGTGGCTCCGGGCGAGGATCGATGAGGCCCCGGAGCCTGGGGAGGACTCAAGGGCGCGGGGACCTTGGCTTGAGAGGACGAAGGAAGCAGCGGATTAAGAGACCGCAGCTATGCGCTGCCCATTCCTTGGGCACCGCAGCGCAGCCGCGCCAGGCAACGCTTACGGCAGTTCTGCATGGGGTTAGGCACAGGGTTGTCCACGGGGCGCAGGGACAACATGAGGCCATCCGGCCTAGGCGCGTTCACCTTTGTCTCTGGGTTCGCGCCTTTGATTTGAACTGGCGCAGTGCTTCTATCAAAGCCCGAGCTTCATTGACCGCCGCGGCCCCGTGCTCTTGATGCCAGCCCATAGACCAGGCAGCATGCAAAAGGCCTGGGGATTCGGGGTAGGGGTTCGCCGGAGATGGCGTACCGCCGTGGAACGCCGCCCGACCTTCCAAAACAGCTTCGTCAACGCAGGTGGCCATGTAGAACACGGGCAAGCCCCGTGCCCATCCTGGCACCTAGACGAATGGGTGGAAAAGCTGCGTCTAACCCGAACAGGCAGATAGCATTGCGCGTAGTTTTTGCCGGGCGTCCGCTCGCAGCGATGTGGCGTGTTCCTGTTCAGCGGGCGTAGCGGGGATGCCGGTCAGACCTCCCCGAAACACGCGCCGTTCCGCGCGCTCAGCGACAAGATGGGCAGCCTTCCAGGCCAAGCTAGCTTGACAACAGGTCATCCGGATTACCTCAATGATGTGCCTTCTACTGCTTGGCAGGCGCGGCACGAGGGGGTCTGCACAAGAGCCCAAGCTTGAGGCTGGTCACATGCGCAGAAGGTAGGTCGACGCCGCGACCGCCGTGAACTTAGGTGCTCGACCGGCCAAGGGACAACCCTTGCGACGATTTAGCGCCAGTCGTTACGCCGTCGTCTACATTGACCGCATGCACCACTTCCCATCCGCGCTGATCCACCTGGAAGCCATCCGAGTGGCCGCAGCGGTTGCGGACGACCTGGAAGTCCGGGTGGCGGCGTTGGAACTGGTCATGCGGCTTGAGATGGACTACCACCAGCAGCGGCTGAGTAGGGCGTCCATGTTGCTGGCCCTGGACGCATTCCGGGGACTCCCAGGGACCGAAGACAGCATCAAGGCGCTGGAGGCTATGGCGGCCCGCAGCGTCTCCGGCTGGCATGGGCTATAGCTCTAGGAGGCGGTGAATCCTGTAGCCGGCGTGTGGGTCGCAGTGAACACCAAGCGCCCTCGGTCCCCTTGGTTCCGCACAGTGAATTTGGTCAATCGGAACTGCTGGCCGTGGAACTCGGCATCAAGGGGCCCCAGCATCATTAGTTGGGCGACGATACGCAAGGCTTCAGGACTTCCCAGAATCAGCACGTCCAAGCACTCGGCTTCCGAGCGTTGGGCAGTACATGAGGTCACGCCCGACACATTGAAGATGCGAAGCGCATGGAACGCCATTGCATGCTCCCAGTTGGGCGCCGCGTTGTTCTAGACGGGCGCTGTCTCAGCTTCCATTGCTTGGCCTGGCGGGTTCGCACGGTGCCACGCTGTCGCGTTGCTCCGTTGACATAACATCGGTGTATGTCTATGCGGCCTATGCAATTCTTGAAATCCATCGCGAATGCTGCATTTCCGCTGCACGTCGATGATCAAGACGCAGTGCGCGATATTCAAGCGCTTCGCGCGGCGGGCTTTATTGAAGCCTCGGTGTCCGCGCCGAGCGCCGAGGACGGAAATCGTTCATCGGTTGTTCACAGAATTGCGCCAGAGGGCCGCGCGGCATTGGCGCGAGAACGCATGAGGCCACCACGGTTTCCGCTCTAAGTACGCCCGATCTCCGAGTGCTGGGACGCATGCTGCATCGATCTGAACGCCCTCACGGCTTTTGTCAGCACCCGGGACTCCCGCAAGGCGGTAGACCCATGCTCCTGGTGCCAGCCCATAGACCAGGCAGCATGCAGTAGGCCGGGAGAGAAAGCATACGGATTCGCGGCCGACTGAAAGCCAGCGTGAAAAGCTTCGCGCCCCTCAATCACAGCTTGGTCAACACTTTCGGCCATCTCGGCCCCGGGCAAGCTGCGTGCCGAGTTGGACCTTAATGAGCCAGTGGGAAGCGGGCCGCGTCGGCGCTACAGGCGGCAACCATTGCGCGTAATTTCTCCTGGGCCTCTAGTCGCAAGGTCTTGGCGACCTCCCGCTCTATAGGCGTCGCCTGAGCACCGGCCAGGACACCGCGAAAAATACGCCGCTCTGCTAGATCGGCGGCAAGATGCGCGGCCTTCCACGCTCGGCTGCATTCAAGGTAGCTCATCCGTGCCTCCAAGGTCGGCGCCCGCTAGCTTTGATGGCGAGCACGGAAGAGTCTGCAAAGGTGCGCCCACTGATTTGCAGTCCGCCCACTAGGCTGCGTGTAGGCCGATGCGCCAAGCGCCATGTCTGTGTTTACTGGCCCCTGTCTGCGTACCACACGTCGATAGCACGTCCTGCCTGGGCCATCGCGGCATCAATGGCGTCCCTCCGCTCCCCGTGAACTCTCTGCATCCTGAACGTCATGTTGTGGTCGCACAGCGCCGTGTGAGCGATCCCGGCGCACTCCCAGCCGTCCGGCGTGGTCTCAAGCCATAACAAGACCACGAAGTCCCGATAGGTGGAGCCGAACGAGGGCGGCGGTTCGCCTGTGAGCTCCAGGGGGCCTTGGGTGATTGCCAGGGACTTCATGGGGTGCTGGGATGCTTAGGAGGCGCTGCGAGTCGGGTAGACGCGCGGGAGGTCCAGGAAGGGGAACAGCGGTAGTCGCAGCGCCTCCAGAACCGTGACCGGGCGCACATGGGTGTAAACCTTGCGACCGGTGCTTCCCGTTGCTGCGTGGCCTGTCAGAGCATCTGCAGTCGCCTCGCCAACGTGGTGTGCAGCCAGGGCGGTGCGGATGGTGTGACGGAACTTGTGGAAGCCCTCCAATGGCCCAGGCGGCAGCCCCAGGTCTTTGCGATACCCACGCACCCATTCGCCCATCACGTCGCCCGGGCTAGTCTTGCCGCCGCGGTGTAGCGAGGGGAACAACTTGATGTCACCAGCGGCCTGGCGGTCGCGCACGAAATCCATGAGTCCCAGGCGCAGGACCTCGGGAGCGATAGGGACCTTGCGGATGCCCGCTTCGGGGTTCTTGATAGTCGAGCCTTCCGCGTCTTCGTGGATAGATACCAAGGCAACCCTGTTTTCGGTAAGCACGTCGGCCACCTCAAGCTGTCCCAGTTCGCCAATACGTGAGCCTGTCCAAAGGCCCAGCAACATCACGTAGTACGCGTCCCATGGCTGCACTTTGTAGATGGGGCGGTAGGCACCAGCGGTGTACAGAGTAGAGCCGAACAACGCCGTCAACTGCTCGGCCGTGAACTCCGCGCGTCCTTTGCTGTCCGTTACGTCGAACTCCAGGCCGGCCCATGGATTGCGTTCAAGTTGGCCATATTCGGTTGCAACGTTCAGCAGGGACTGCAACGCCAGCCAGTAGTTCTGACCGGTCTTCTGCTTGAAGCCTCGGGCTGGGTCGCGCAGCCAGTCACGCAAACGAGCACCATCGGGCCGCGTCAGCTTGCCCAGGGGCTTGTCGTGGCCTGCCTCTTTCAGTAGAAGCAAGGCCCTTTCCGTGCGCTTCAGTGCATCGGGCTTTGGGCGGCGCTTGGCCTCCCAGTTCACGAGCGCGTCCCGCAGATGCAGCGGGGTGGCCTTGAGGGCGCTGGTGTCGCTGGGCGGCTCAGGAAGCGCCGGGGTGTCGACCACCACGCCGGAGTCTCGTTTGATCGACACTTCACAGGCCCGCGCATGGGCCCGCAGGCAAGCTTCCAAAGTCGCGGCACCTTCGGCGCTGTCCCAGTCCACCGTGAGACCCAGAGATCGCGCGGCCTGCGATGCCAGCGGGATCATTGCCTGAAGATCGCCGGACGCAATTGCGTGCTGAACGTACTCCAAACGCGTACGGTTGAAGGCTGCACGCTGGGCCACCACCGACGCGGGCAAGGGAGCCAGCCGGGAGACCTCGGGGTAGTCCGGGCGGCTGTCGATGGGGCCAGAGTGAACGCCGGAGACCATCCGCACCGTGGTGTGTCTGTCGGCCCTTCGGCCTTCGTCCCATGCCAGTTGCCCCGCATAGACAGCATCCGCGATGATGGTCTGCAGGGCCGCAGTCGGGCGCACTGCCGGCACCGCAAGGGCGCGTCGCTTTTCGAGGAATTCGCCTTCAACCTCGGCCCGTCGCGCCATGCCCCGGACGCGTGCTTCGGCCCGGTCGCTGGTCTGCAGCGAGACACAGCTATGTGTGGTGGCGAGGGCACCAGATGCGGTACGCGGGTAAAGGTGCCGTAGATCCTTGGGTATCACCAGGCGGCACCAGAACATGGAACCACGCGGGAACACGCCGGCTGGAAGTCGCATCTTGTCACCCTTCAAATCAGGTTGATCAAGTGCCACTAGTGATACACCCCGCTGATACAGCCTTGTGGCTGGAAGCCCGCATGCAGCCTCGTTTCCCTCTGAAAACGACTATTTTAGGCTGGCCTGCCCGGAGGGGATCGAACCCCCGACCCACAGCTTAGAAGGCTGTTGCTCTATCCAACTGAGCTACGGGCAGTGCTGAACATGCGCCATTCCTTGCTGCAGTTGGGTTCTGAGCTGGCGGAGCGCTCCGCACATGGCGTTGGTGCGAAGGCCGCGATGATAGCGAAGTCGCTGGCGCGTGGCCGCGCATTGACACCCTGCGCGCCGCGCCGCTAGACTCGCCCCCGCTCCGGGGTGCACGTATGGCGTGCTGAGATGGCGAACTTGATCGCCGGAACCGCGAACTTGATCTGGGTCATACCAGCGTAAGAAGAGCTGCAGTGCTTGGGTGCCTGCGCACGTCCTCACGGTGTTCCGTGGCGTGCGTGCGTGCATCCCGGCCGATGCGGAGCAATCCATCCATCCCAAGGAGATTGCCCGCATGAACGCCCCCGACCGCCACGCCGTTCCCCTTGCCGAGCGCCTTGCGCTCACGCGCGAACCGTTTCCCGGTTCGCGCAAGGTCTACCTCGAAGGTTCGCGCCCCGATCTCCAGGTGCCGCTGCGCGAAGTGCTGCTGAGCAACGGCGAGCGCATCCACCTGTACGACACCTCGGGCCCCTACACCGACCCAACTGCGGCCATCGACGTGCGCAGCGGCCTGCCGGCCCTGCGCGCGCCCTGGCTGGACAGCCGCGGCGACACCGAGACCTACGAAGGCCGCATCCGCCAGGCCCTGGACGACGGCGGCAAGGACGATGCGCGGCTGGCCCAGCTGCGCGCGGAGGCCGCGGCGCTCCAACGTGCGCCGCGCCGCGCCAAAGCTGGAACCAACGTCACGCAGATGCACTACGCGCGCCGCGGCATCGTCACGCCCGAGATGGAGTACGTGGCACTGCGCGAGAACGGCCGGCGCGAATGGATGGCCGAGTACCAGCGCGATGCCGCCCGCGAACGCCGGCTGGCCGGCAACCCGATGGGCGCCGCGCTGCCCAAGGGCCCGATCACGCCGGAGTTCGTGCGCGACGAGGTGGCGCGCGGCCGCGCCATCATCCCGGCCAACATCAACCACCCCGAGGTCGAGCCCATGGCCATCGGGCGCAACTTCCTGGTCAAGATCAACGCCAACATCGGCAACTCGGCCGTGACCTCCAGCATCGAGGAGGAGGTCGACAAGCTGGTCTGGGCGATCCGCTGGGGCGCCGACAACGTGATGGACCTCAGCACCGGCCGCAACATCCACACCACGCGCGACTGGATCGTGCGCAACAGCCCGGTGCCCATCGGCACGGTGCCGATCTACCAGGCGCTGGAGAAGGTCGGCGGCGTGGCCGAAGACCTCACGTGGGAGATCTTCCGCGACACGCTGATCGAGCAGGCCGAGCAGGGCGTGGACTACTTCACCATCCATGCCGGCCTGCGCCTGCCGTTCATCCACCTCACGGCGGACCGCATGACGGGCATCGTCTCGCGCGGCGGATCGATCATGGCCAAGTGGTGCATCGCCCACCACCGCGAGAGTTTCCTGTACACGCACTTCGAAGACATCTGCGACATCATGAAGGCCTACGACGTGAGCTTCTCGCTCGGCGATGGCCTGCGCCCCGGCTGCGCGGCCGACGCCAACGACGAGGCCCAGTTCGCCGAGCTGCGCACGCTGGGCGAGCTCACGCAACTGGCCTGGAAGCACGACGTGCAGACCATGATCGAAGGCCCCGGCCACGTGCCCATGCACCTGGTGCAGGCCAACATGGACGAGCAGCTCAAGCACTGCCACGAGGCGCCGTTCTACACGCTGGGCCCGCTGACCATCGACATCGCGCCGGGCTACGACCACATCGCCAGCGCCATCGGCGCCGCCATGATCGGCTGGATGGGCACGGCCATGCTGTGCTACGTGACGCCGAAGGAACACCTCGGCCTGCCGGACCGCGAGGACGTCAAGCAGGGGATCATTGCCTACAAGATCGCTGCGCACGCGGCCGATGTGGCCAAAGGCCATCCAGGTGCGCGTGCGCGCGACGACGCACTCAGCAAGGCGCGCTTCGAATTCCGCTGGACCGACCAGTTCAACCTGGGCCTGGACCCGGACACCGCGCGCGAATTCCACGACGAGACGTTGCCCAAGGATGCCAGCAAGGTCGCGCATTTCTGCTCCATGTGCGGGCCCAAGTTCTGCTCGATGAAGATCACGCAGGAGGTGCGCGAGTTCGCGGCTGCCAAGGGCGTGGCCGAGCGCGAGGCGCTGGCCCAGGGCATGGCCGACAAGTCGGCCGAGTTCAAGGCCGGCGGCGGCGAGATCTACATCCCCATCGGCAAGGCCTGAGCATGGCCCGCATCGGCATTGCCGGCGCCGGCCTGCTCGGCCGGCTGCTGGCCTGGCAGCTGGCGCGCACGGGCGCGCAGGTGCAGGTGTTCGACGCCGCGGCAGGCCCGGCACCGGCCTTCGGCGCGCAGGGCCCGGCCGCGTTCAGCGCGGCCGGCATGCTCTGCCCGCTGGCCGAGCGCGACCATGCGGACGCGCGCGTGGCCGCGCTGGGCTGGCGGTCGATCGCGCTGTGGCGCGGCATCGTCGCGGCGCTCCCGGTGCCGCGGCCGTTCTTCGCGGAGCGCGGCAGCCTGCTGGTGGCGCACCGCAGCGACCTCGCCAGCGCGCAGCGCGTGCTGGCACGGCTGGTCGACGACACACATGCAGAGCCCGAACCGCTGGACGCCGCCGCGCTCGCCCGGCTGGAGCCTGCGCTGCCGGCGCCGGCGCATGCCTGGCTGCTGCCGGGCGAGGCGCAGATCGACCCGCTGGCGGCGATGGCCGCATTGCATGCCGCCGCCGAGGGCGTGGCCTGGCACTGGCAGCGTCCGGTAGCGCAGGCGCTGCCCGGGCGGCTGCTGTTCGCCGATGGCGGCAGTGCCGCATTCGACTGCGTGATCGATGTGCGCGGCCTGGGTGCCGCGCCTGTCTGGCCGCTGCGCGGCGTGCGCGGCGAAACCGTCTGGCTGCACGCGCCGGGCCACGGCCTCACGCGGCCCCTGCGCCTGGTGCACCCGCGCCAGCGCGTCTACCTCGTGCCGCGGCCGGACGACCTGCTGTTCCTGGGCGCGACTGAGATCGAGAGCGAAGACCGCTCGCCGGTCTCGCTCAAGAGCGCCGTGGAGCTCATGAGTGCGGCGCACAGCGTGCTGCCCGTGCTGGCCGAGGCAAGAATCCTGCGGCTGGACCGGCACCTGCGTCCTGCGTTGCCGGACCACCTGCCGCGCACCGAGCACGCGGATGGGCTGCTGTGCATCAACGGCCTGTTCCGCCACGGCTGGCTCATGGCGCCGGCGCTCGTGCAGGACGCACTGGCGCTGCTGCGGCATGAGGTGGCGGCATGAGGGCCGAAACCGTCCCCATCGTGCTGGACGGCCAGCCGCATGCGCTGGCCGCGGGCAGCACGCTGGCCGCGCTGGTCGACGCGCTCGGCCACCGGCCCGAGGCCGTCGGCACGGCCGTCAACGGCGTCTTCGTCGCCCGCGGTCACCGCCACGACCTCGCACTGCACGAAGGCGATGCCGTCGTGCTGTTCCAACCCATCACCGGAGGATGAGCCATGCCTGAAGCTGGAGCATCGAACGACCGCTGGCAGGTTGCCGGCACTTCCCTCACGAGCCGCTTCCTGCTCGGCACGGCCGGCTATCCCTCGCCCGACGTGTTGGGCCAGGCGATTGCGGCGTCGGGCGCAGAGGTTGTCACCGTGGGGCTGAAGCGCGCACTGGCGGCCAGCGGCGACAACGGCTTCGTCGCCATCGTGCGCGCGGCCGTGCAGCAGCAGGGCGCGCGGCTCCTGCCCAACACCGCCGGTTGCCGCACCGCACGCGAGGCCGTGCAGCTGGCGCAGATGGCGCGCGAGCTCTACGACACGCCCTGGCTCAAACTCGAGGTGGTGGGCGACGAGCACACGCTGCAGCCCGACCCCTTCGAACTGCTGCAGGCCGCGCAGCAACTGATGCGCGAGGGCTTCGTGGTCTGGCCTTACTGCACGGACGACCTGGTGCTGTGCCGCCGCCTGCTCGACGCGGGTTGCCCCGTGCTGATGCCTTGGGGCGCGCCCATCGGCTCGGGCCAGGGTCTGCTCAATCCGTTCGCGCTGCGCACGCTGCGCGAGCGGCTGCCCGATGCCACGCTGATCGTCGATGCGGGCATCGGCGCGCCCTCGCACGCGGCCCAGGCGCTGGAGCTGGGTTTCGACGCCGTGCTGCTGAACTCGGCCGTGGCCCAGGCGCGCGACCCGGTGCGCATGGCCGGGGCGTTCCGTGCAGCTGTGCAGGCGGGCAGGGCGGCCTGGCAGGCCGGCGTGATGGCGCGCCAGGACTTCGCCGTGCCGAGCACGCCGGTGGGCGGCGCGCCGCTGCTGATCGGAGGCGCAGCGTGAAGCGGGTCTGGAGCATTGCCGGGACCGACAGCAGCGGCGGCGCCGGCCTCGCCGCCGACCAGCGTGCGCTGGATGCCTGGCCCGGCACCCACTACTGCGGCGTGGTGGCCGCCGTCACGGCGCAGAACTCGCAGGCCGTCACACGCGTGGAGGCGGTCAGCCCGCAGCTGCTGGACGCGCAGCTGGCCGCGCTGGAATCCGACATGCCACCGGCCGCACTCAAGACCGGCCTGCTCGCCGATGCCGCCCAGATGCGCAGCATGGCGGCCTGGGCCGATCGCCTGCGCGAGGCTGCCCCCGGCCTGCCGCTCGTGGTCGATCCCGTGCTGGGCGCGAGCAGCGGGGCCAACTTCGCCGACGACGGCGCGGTCGCCGCCTACCGCGCGCACCTGCTGCCGCGTGCCACGCTGATCACCCCGAACCGGCGCGAGGCTGCGCGCCTGCTGGGGCGGCCCGGCCTGCGCCGCGACGAGGTGCCTGCTGCCGCCCAGGCGCTGCGTGCGCTGGGCGCGCAATCCGTCTGCATCACGGGTGGCGACCCGGCCGACACGCCCGACGACGCCACCCCCGAGGAGGCCGGCATGGCGCTGGACTGGCTGGACAGCCCGCAGGCCAGCGGCTGGCTGGCGCTGCCGCGCATCGGCACGGGCAACACCCATGCCACGGGCTGCACGTTCGCCAGCAGCGCGGCGGCAGCGCTGGCCCATGGCTTCGTAGCGGCCGATGCGGTGGTGCTGGCCAAGATGGCGGCCACGCACGCGCTGCGCCACGGCCATGCGGCCGGGCGCGGCCCGGGCCAGGTGCTGGCACGGCCCGGCTTCCACGCCGAGCCGGCCTTGCTGCCCACCATGGGCTGGGGCGCAGAGCCGGGCGGAGCTGGGCCAGCGGCCGAGCGCGCGGCCCCATTGGGCCTGTACGCCATCGTCGACAGCGCCGCGCGCGTGTGCGCCGTGCTGGATGCCGGCGTGCGCAGCGTGCAGCTGCGCATCAAGCAGCCGGCGGCCGCCACGCCGGCCTGGTGGGATGGGCTGCACGCCCAGGTGGCCGAGGCCGCAGCGGCCTGCCGGGCCGTGGGTGCACGCCTGTTCGTCAACGACCACTGGGAGCTGGCGTTGCGGCACGGTGCGCATGGCGTGCACCTGGGCCAGGAAGACCTGCTGGCGCTGGAGCCGGGCCCACGTGGGGCACTGCGCGCCAGCGGCCTGGCGCTGGGCATCAGCTCGCACAGCCTGTGGGAGCTGGCACGTGCGCGCAGCCTGGCTCCCACCTACATCGCCTGCGGCCCGGTCTGGCCCACGCTCACCAAGGCCATGCCCTGGCGGCCCCAGGGCCTGGGCAACCTGGCGTGGTGGTGCGCGATGGCCGGCACGCCGGTGGTGGCCATCGGCGGCGTCCTCACGCCTGCGCAGATCAGCGCGGCGGCCGCGGCCGGGGCAGACGGCATCTGCGTCGTGCGCATGCTCGGCGAGAACCCGGCTGCCACGGTGCCCGCCATGCGCACCGCGATGGCAGGCCATTGGCCTGCCACCCCACCCACAGGGGCTGCCGTGCCTTGGCCAGAGCCCACGCTGGCCGCTTGACGGCCGCCAAACTGTTTCTCTGATTCAACAAATTAACCAATTCATTTGCTTCATATATGTCGCACTGTTAGACTTTTCGACGGCAAACGCAATGAAAGTTGCGCACGCAAAGCCACAGGCCCCTTCGGCGCGGATGCGCCGGGTCGGGCAGCTGGGTTGCATCCCGCAGGGGGCACCGGACATTCGGCACCGTGCGCGCAGCCTTGCGTTGCCACGGCCGAACCGTCTTCCAACCCGCAGGGATTCCATGCACGTACTTGCTTCTTCCCCCGCGCGGCGCGCCGCGTACCTGGAGTGCCAACCATGAACGGCCTGCGCAAGCTGCGCATCGGCGCTCGGCTGGGCCTGGCCTTCGGTGTGATCCTGCTGATCGTGGCCGCCAGCGCAGCGCTGGGCGTGGCGCGGCTGCAGCAGTCGAACGCGGCCACCCATCAGCTGGGCACGACGGACAAGGAACGCCAGGAAGCGGCGCTGATCTGGCGCCAGACCATCGATCTGAACTGGGTACGGACCGAGGCGGCCCTGACGGACTCGGACACCAGCCGCATCCCGCGCTGGCAGGCCGAGATGGACAAGACCTCGCTGATCAGCACCGCCTCGCGCGAGCGGCTCCACCAGCTGGTGCGCACCGACATCGGCAAGCGCATGCTGCAGGACATCGATGCGCGCCGCGAGGCTTACCGCACGCCGCGTGCCGCGCTGCTCAAGCGCCGGTTGGCCGGCGAGGACGTGTCGGCCGAGCTGGAGCGCACGCTGCGTCCGCTGGCCGCCGCCTACAGCGAAAGCATCCGGACGCTGGAGACGCGCTATCAGGAGCTGTATGCCCAGTCGCTGCGCGATACCGAAGCCGCCGCCACGGAGGGCCAGACCGTGCTGATCGCCAGCGGGGTGGCCGCGGTGCTGCTGGGTGCGCTGTTCGCCTGGACGATCTCGCGCTCGATCACGCAGCCGCTGGCCCAGGCCGGCGGCGTGGCGCGCCGCATCGCAGACGGCGACCTCACGCAGCCCGTGCTGGTCGAAGGCCGCGACGAGGCCACCGATCTGGCCACGGCACTGCGCGACATGCAGCAGCAGTTGGCCAGCGTTGTGGCCGGCGTGCGCCGCAATGCCGATGGCGTGGCCACGGCCAGTGCCGAGATCGCACACGGCAACAACGACCTGTCGGCGCGCACCGAGCAGCAGGCCTCTGCACTCGAGGAGACCGCCGCGTCGATGGAGCAGCTCAGTTCCACCGTGCGGCAGAACGCCGACAACGCGCGCCAGGCCAAGAGCCTGGCCGAGAACGCGTCCAGCGTGGCCGGCCGCGGCGGCGAGGTGGTGGCGCGCGTGGTCGACACCATGAAGGGCATCGACGAGAGCTCGGGCAAGATCGCCAGCATCATCGGCACCATCGACTCCATTGCGTTCCAGACCAACATCCTGGCGCTCAATGCGGCGGTGGAGGCCGCACGTGCCGGTGACCAGGGCCGCGGCTTCGCCGTGGTGGCCACCGAGGTGCGCAGCCTGGCCGGCCGTTCGGCCGAGGCGGCGCGCGAGATCAAGGCCTTGATCGGCACCAGCGTGGAGCGTGTGCAGCACGGCACGGTGCTGGTCGGCCAGGCCGGTAACACCATGCAGGAGGTGGTGGCGGCGATCCAGCGCGTGAGCGACCTGGTCGGCGAGATCAGCGCGGCCAGCAGCGAGCAGAGCGCGGGCGTCTCGCAGGTGGGCGAGGCGGTCACGCAGATGGACCAGGCGACGCAGCAGAACGCGGCACTGGTCGAGGAATCGGCTGCCGCCGCCGACAGCCTGCGCGGCCAGGCCGAGCAGCTGGTGCAGGCGATGGCGGTATTCAAGGTGCGCGCGGGGCAGGGCACCGAGGCCGTTGCCAGCAGGGGGGCCGCCCTGGGCCACACCGGGCCCGCCGGCCTGTTGGCCGCGGCCTGATCGAGCGGCCCGGCGATCGGGCCTGGTCGCCGGCCGGCTGGCACCGCCTCAGCGGCGCCGGTATTGCGTGGCGCCGAACAGGTTCTCGCGCGCCTTGTCGTCCGTGATGGGTTTGCGCCGGTCGGCCAGCACGGCCACGCCGCGCTGCACGGCCGGGCGGGCGGCGATGCGGTCGAACCAGGCCTTCAGGTTCGGATAGTCGGCCCAATCGATGCCCTGGTTCTGCCAGTTGCGCAGCCAGGGAAAGATGGCGATGTCGGCGATGCTGTACTCGGGCCCGGCGATGTGGGCGTTGTCGGCGAGCTGGCGGTCCATCACGCCGTACAGGCGGCGCGCCTCGTCGGTGTAGCGGCCGATCGCGTAGGCGATCTTCTCGGGCGCGTAGAGCCGGAAGTGGTGGTTCTGGCCCAGCATGGGGCCGACCCCGCCCATCTGGAACATCAGCCACTGCAGCACCGCATAGCGCGCGCGGTCGCCCTCGGGCAGCAGCTGGCCGGTCTTGCCGGCCAGGTACAACAGGATGGCGCCCGATTCGAACAGCGTGACTGGGCGGCCGTCCGGCCCGTCGGGGTCGACGATCGCCGGGATCTTGTTGTTCGGGCTGATGCGCAGGAAGGCGGGCTGGAACTGCTCGCCCGCGGCGATGTCCACCGGCACCACCTCGTAGGGCAGGCCGCATTCCTCCAGCATGATGTGCACCTTGTGGCCGTTCGGCGTGGCCCAGCTGTGGACGGTGATCATGCTCAGAACCGGGTCACCGGCATGTCGTGCTGCTGGGGCCGGTCGGCATACTTGCCCAGTTCCATCTTGGCGATGGCGTTGCGGTGCACCTCGTCCGGGCCGTCGGCAAAGCGCAGCGTGCGGGCGTGGGTGTAGGCGAAGGCCAGCGGGAAGTCGTCGCACATGCCGCCGCCGCCGTGCACCTGCATGGCCCAGTCGATGACCTGGCAGGCCATGCTGGGCGCCACCACCTTGATCATCGCGATCTCGTTCTTGGCGACCTTGTTGCCGGCCTTGTCCATGAGCCAGGCGGTCTTGAGCGTGAGCAGGCGCGCCATGTCGATCTTGCAGCGCGCCTCGGCGATGCGCTCCTGCGTGACGGTCTGCTGGGCCACGGTCTTGCCGAAGGCCACGCGGGAGGCGGCGCGCCGGCACATGAGTTCCAGTGCGCGCTCGGCCAGGCCGATCAGGCGCATGCAGTGGTGGATGCGGCCCGGGCCCAGGCGGCCCTGGGCGATCTCGAAACCGCGGCCCTGGCCCAGCAGCATGTTGGAGGCCGGCACGCGCACGTTCTCGAACAGCATCTCCATGTGGCCGTGCGGCGCGTCGTCGTAGCCCATCACGTTGAGCGGACGCAGCACCTTGATGCCCGGGGCATCTGCAGGCACCAGGACCATGCTCTGCTGCTGGTGGCGGGCGGCGTCGGGGTCGCTCTTGCCCATGGTGATGTAGACGGCGCAGCGCGGGTCGCCCGCGCCCGAGATCCACCACTTGCGGCCGTTGATCACGTAGTCGTCTCCATCGCGCTCGATGCGCGTGGCGATGTTGGTGGCGTCGCTGGAGGCCACGTCGGGTTCGGTCATTGCGAAAGCCGAGCGGATCTGGCCTTCCAGCAAGGGTTGGAGCCAGCGCGCGCGGTGCTCGTCGCTGCCGTAGCGCGCGATCGTCTCCATGTTGCCGGTGTCGGGCGCCGAGCAGTTGAAGACCTCGGAGGCGAAGGGCACGCGGCCCATGATCTCGGCCAGCGGCGCGTATTCCTCGTTGCTGAGGCCTGCGCCCTTGAAGCCGGAGAGTTCGGCCGTGTCCTCGGGCAGGAACAGGTTCCAGAGGTCCTGCGCGCGCGCCTTGGCTTTCAGGTCTTCGATGGTCTTGAGCGGCGTCCAGCGCTTGCCGGCGGCGGTGTTGGCCTCGAGCTCGGCGTGGTAGGTGCTCTCCGCCGGGTAGATGTGCTCGTCCATGAAGCGCAGCACGCGCTGGCGCAGGGCTTCGGTCTTGGGGGAATACGCGAAATCCATGGCGTTGTCTCCGTCGTTGGCAATCAGGCCTGCTGGGCGAACTTCCAGGCCAGCTCGGCCAGCGGCCTGGCGCCGGCGCCCGAGGTGGCTGCGCGGTCGCTGGAGGCGGTGCCCGCTTCGGCACGCTTGGCGATGCCCTGCAGGATCGCGGCCAGGCGGAACATGTTGTAGGCCAGGTAGAAGTTCCAGTCCCGCTTGAGGTCTGCGGGTGTGGCGAAGCCGGTGCGCTCGCAGTAGCGCGCGATGTAGTCGGCCTCTGCAGGAATGCCGAGTGCCTTCAGGTCCAGCCCGGCGATGCCGCGGAACTGGCCCGGGCTGATGTGCCAGGACATGCAGTGGTAGCTGAAGTCCGCCAGCGGGTGGCCGAGCGTGGACAGTTCCCAGTCCAGCACCGCGATGATGCGCGGCTCGGTCGCGTGGAACATGGTGTTGTCCAGCCGGTAGTCCCCGTGCACGATGCTGGTGAAGCGCTCGTCGCGCGCGCTGGCCGGCATGTTGCGGGGCAGCCAGTCGATGAGCTTGTCCATCTCGGGGATGGGCTGTGTGATGGAGGCGACGTACTGCTTGCTCCAGCGGCCGATCTGGCGTTCGAAGTAGTTGCCGGGCTTGCCGTAGCCGGCCAGGCCGCGCGCGGCGAAGTCGACGCTGTGCAGCGCGGCGATGACGCGGTTCATCTCGTCGTAGATGGCGGCGCGGCCGGCCGGCTCCATGCCGGGCAGGCCCTGGTCCCAAAGCACGCGGCCCTCCTTGAACTCCATGATGTAGAAGGCCCGGCCGATCACCGACTCGTCCTCGCACAGGCACAGCATGGCGGGCACGGGCACGTCGGTGCCGGCCAGGCCGCTCATCACCGCGAACTCGCGCTCGATGGCGTGGGCCGATGGCAGCAGCTTGGCCACAGGGCCGGGCTTGGAGCGCATCACATAGCGCTGGGTGGGCGTCGTGAGCTTGTAGGTTGGGTTGGACTGCCCGCCCTTGAACAGCGCGACCTGCAGCGGGCCTGCGAAGCCGGGCAACTGCGCGGCCAGCCAGTCGGTCAGCCGTTGGATGTCGAAAGCATGCTGGCCGCTGACTTCCTTGGTGCCTTCGAAATGGTCGAATTCGCTCATGCGGGTTGTCTCCCTGGATTGGTGTCGGTGTGGTGGCTCAGCGGTCGGTTTCGACGATGCGCATCAGCGCATCGCGGTCGCGCACGATGAGGCCGGTCGCTTCGATGCGGATGGCCTCCTCGCGCTCCATGGTCTTGAGTTCCTGGTTCACGCGCTGGCGCGAGGCACCCAGCAGCTGGGCCAGTTCCTCCTGCGCCAGTTGCAGGCTGATGCGCACCTCGTTGCCGTCTTCCAGGCTGGGCACGCCGTAGCTGCGCACCAGGTGCAGCAGCTGCTTGGCCAGCCGCGCGCGCAAGGGCAGGGTGTTGAGGTCTTCCACCAGGCCGAACAGCAGCCGGATGCGCCGCGACTGCAGCCACATCAGCGCTTCGTAGAGTTCGCTGTGCGCGGCCAGGATCTTTTTGAAATCGGCCCGCGCCACGCAGACGATGGTGGTCGCGCCGTGCGCATAGACGTCGTGTGTGCGGCGGTCGCTGTCGAAGAAGGCCACGTCGCCGAACCAGATGCCAGGCTCCACATAGGTCAGCGTGATCTGCTTGCCCGAGATCGAGGTGGAACTCACGCGGGCCGCGCCCTTGGCGCAGGCGATCCACTCCTCTGCGATGTCGCCGCGTGCGGCGATCAGGTCGCCGTTCTTGTAGCGTCGAACGTAGGCGCATCGAAGAATGTCGTGCCGCAGCGAGGGAGAGAGGGAGGAAAACCAGCGCCCGGCGTTGATGGCCTCGCGCTCGGCGATGTTAAGAATGGGTTCGTCCATGTCCTGTCTTTTGGGTGACTGGGCCGGGCGGCCGCAGCGAGGTTCAAACGAGCGGTGCGGCGCCGCGCTGATCGCGGAAGGCGGCGATGGCCGCGCCGGTGCTTGCGTGGTGCAGGTTGGTGACGAAGCGATCGCGTTCGTGCGCCAGTTGTTCGGGCAGCGTGGCGCTGTCGGCCAGGGACAGCAGCTCCTTGGCGCTGGCGACAACGTGCGGCGCGCGCGCATTGATCTGCGCGGCCAGCGCCAGGGCTTCGTTGAGTGCCGCGCCCGGGCCGCAGATGCGGTTGACCACGCCCAGCGCATGCAGCCTCTCGGCGTCGACCCGTGTGCCCAGCATCAGCAGTTCGCCGGCCAGCTGGCGCGGCAACGCGCGCGCCAGGCTCCAGCTGGCGCCTGCATCCGGAGACAGGCCCAGCGCGCTGGCGGCCAGCGCGAACTGCGCGTTGCGTGCGGCGACGATGAAGTCGCAGGCCAGCGCGAGCGCGAAGCCGGCATCGGCGGCCGCGCCCTCCACCGCGGCGACCACAGGCTTGGGAAAGCTGCGAATGGCCTCGATCCAGCTGTGCAGGCCTTCCGTCAGCGCGACCTGGTGCGCGGCGCTCTCGCGCCGGCTGGCCTGCAATTGCGCCAGGTCATGGCCGACGCTGAACAGTGCGCCTGCGCCCGTGATCACCACGCTGGCCACCTCGGCGTTGGATTCGGCGACGTTCAAGGCCTCGACCCCGGCGGCCCAGAGATCCGGCCCCAGCGCGTTGTGTCGCTCCGGGTGCGACAGGGTGAGCACCATGGTCGCGCCATGGCGGGTGCTGAGCAGGGCGGCGGGCATGGGGCGGGCGGTTTCAGGCTTCTTCGTGCAGCAGGGACAGGCCGATGGCACCACGGCGGCGCAACCACGGGCTGGGGCGGTAGCGCGGGTCGCCGTAGACGGTCTGCAGGTTGAACAGCACTTCCAGCACGTTCGTGGGACCGCAGCGATCGCCCAGGGCCAGCGGGCCAGCTGGATAGCCCAGGCCCAGCGTGACGGCCAGTTCCAGGTCGCGCGGCGTGCAGATGGACTGCTGGCAGATGTCCGCGGCGATGTTCACGATGGTGGCCAGTACGCGCTGCGTGACGAAGCCGCCGCTGTCGCGGACCACGCTGACGGCCTTGCCGTCGCGCGCAAACAACGCGTGTGCGGCGTCGCGCATGTCCTCGCGCGTGGCCGGATTCGTGGCCAGCACGCGGCGCTTGGTGGCGGCGTCGTCGATGAGCATGTCGATGCCGACGGTGCGCGCCGGATCCAGCCGCTCGACCACCGCCACCGTGGTGATGTCGAAACCCAGCGGCGCGACCAGGGTCAGGGCTTGCATCGACGGCGATTGGCCGGTCTCGATGCGGGCGCCCAGGTCCTTGAGAAGCTGCAGCAGTTCGGCGCGCCGCGAGGCGCGTGGCGAGACCCAGACCGGCGGCATCTGCTCGACCTGCGGCACGGGCGGCTCTGGCGGCACCTGGGCGACGCCATCGACATAACGGTAGAAGCCTTCGCCGGCCTTGCGGCCCACCACGCCGCCGGCCACGCGCTGGGCCGCCAGGGCGCTGGGGCGGTAGCGCGGCTCGTCGTAGTATTGGCGGTAGATCGATTCCATGACCGGGTGGGAAACGTCCAGCCCGGTCAGGTCCATGAGCTCGAACGGGCCGAGCTTGAAGCCGACCTGGTCCTTGAGGATGCGGTCGATGGTGGCGAAATCGGCAACCGATTCGCCGACGATGCGCAGCGCTTCGGTGCCGTAGCCGCGCCCGGCATGGTTGACGATGAAGCCCGGCGTGTCTGCGGCCTGCACCGGGGTATGCCCCATCGCGCGGGCGTAGCGCGTGAGCCCGTCGCACACCGCTGCCTCGGTCTTGAGCCCGGCAATGACCTCGACCACCTTCATGAGCGGCACGGGGTTGAAGAAGTGGTAGCCGGCAAAGCGCTGCGGATGCTTCAGCGCCGCCGCGATGGCCGTGATCGAGAGCGAGGAGGTGTTGGTGGCCAGAACCGTGTCCGGGCGCACGATTGTTTCGAGTTGTGCAAACAGCGCCTGCTTCACATCGAGCCGCTCGACGACCGCCTCGATGACCAGGTCGCAGTCCGCCAACTCGGCCAGCGTCGTGGCCTCCGTGAGCGCCTCTCGCTGCGATTGGAGTGCTTTTGCGTCCAATCGGCCTTTTTCGTGCAGCTTGCCCCACTGTGCATACACGGCGTCCCTGGCCTTTGCGGCGGCGCCCGGGGCCACGTCGAAGAGTTTGACGGTGCTACCCGCTTGTGCTGCAATTTGGCCGATTCCGCGGCCCATTGCGCCGGCGCCGACCACGCCGACAACGCGATATGCTGTGTCCATCGGGCAATTATGACGTGCCGACCTGCGTGGTATGGTGCGCGAAAGACGCATAAGCACTCACTGTGAAACTACAACACAAGCTGGTGGGGCTGGGGCTGCTGGGGGTGGCGGTCGGCAGTTCGGCATTGAGTCTGGGCCGGGCACGCGGCAACGTGGTTCTCGGTCAGCCGCTGAGCCTGGCGGTGGAGATACGGGTCGACCAGCCTGAAGATGCTACGGCGCAGTGTTTCCGCATCGAGGTGTTCCATGGCGACACGCTGGTGGAGTCCTCGCGCGTGCGCCTGATGGTGCAGGCGCCGGCGACCGGCTCCCAGGAAGCGGTGCTGCGCATTCGTTCCAACGCCGTCATCGACGAGCCCGTGGTGGGCCTGGTGCTGCATGCGCTGTGCGGCCATGGCGGTGTACGGCGCTATGACTTCCTGCCCGAATTTCCGGCGGAGCTGAAGACCGCCGCGGGGCCGGTGGACCTCGCAAGACCTCTTCCAGCGCCGCCTTCTGTTGCGGCCGCGCCACTGCCACAGGCCGACGCCGTGCGGCCGGCACCGGCACCTGCGCCAGCGCCGCGTGCCGCCGCCGCGCCCACGCCGCGCCCGGTACAACGCCAGGCACAGCGACCGGCAGCCCGCCCGCCCGCACCTGCGCGCGCACCGGCCCAGGCTGCCGCGCCGAAATCCGCTTCCGCACCACGGCCTGCCCCCGCCAAGGCACAGGCAGCGGCTTCGGCGCCCGCGACGGGCGCACCGCGCCTGACGCTGGACGCGCCGGCCACGCCTGTGGCCGGCATGCAGCCCAGTCCGGCGCTGAACTCGCAACTCATCGACGATGCCGCCCAGCGTGAAGCCGTGGCGGCCATCTGGCGCGCGCTGCGCACCACGCCGGAAGAGATCGTGCGCGACAAGCAGCGTCTCGAAGCGTTGGAAGCGCAGCAGGCCGTGCAGCGCAAGCAGGCGGCCGAGCCGACCGCGGCCGAGCGTGAGCTCCGCGCCCGGCTGGAGCGCGCAGAGCGGCGGCTGGACGAGGCAGAAAGTGGTCGCGTCGACATCCTGTTCGTCTACGGCCTGCTGGCGCTGCTGGCTTTGATGGTGGCGCTGGCTGCGTACTTCTGGCAACGCGCCCGCCATGCGGCGCTCGCCGCGGCGCACTGGAGCGGCGACGTCGACCCGCGCAACACCGCAGGCGCGCCGGTGCCAGCGGTCGTTCCGCCGCCCGTGACGCGGCCACCGGTGGTGTCCAGGCCGTCGCTGGCCGACGAATTCCTGGACAGCGAGCCAGCGTCGGCATTGGGGGTCGGACGGCCGTCGACGGTGGACACGGGTGCCGTGGCAGCCGCCGTCTTCGCGCATGACCGGGTGCAGCGGGTGGATGTGTCGCGGCCGGTGCGTCCGGATGAATTCGTCGACGTGCAGCAGCATGCCGATTTCTTCGTCTCGCTCGGCCAGTACGAGCAAGCCATCGAGGTTCTCCAGCAGCACCTGGACGAGCACCAGGACATGAGCCCGCTGGCCTTCCTGGAACTGTTCGGCATCTACCACCAGCAGGGCCGCAAGGACGACTTCAACGCCTTGCGTGCGCGCTTCGAGCGCCGCTTCAACGCCCATGTGCCCAACTTCGCCGCCTTTGCCGACGAAGGCCTGGGCCTGGAGGACTATCCGGCCACCCTGCTCAGCATCGAGACGGCCTGGGGCCACGTGCGCGTGCTGGACACCATCGAAGCCAATCTGCTGCGCCATCCGGACGACACCGGCCGCCCCCTGGACCTGGCAGCCTACCGGGATCTGCTGATGCTGTACGGCGTCGCGCAGGACGTGTTCGTGCCCGCGGGGGGCTCGCGCTCACCGTCTGGCTTCGGCGTGATTCCTCCGCCTGCTCCGGCAGGTGCCGGACAGCGTGGAGCGGGCTTTGGCCTGCAGGCTGGTGCGCCGCTCATGGCCGGCGCCGCCACCGATTCGATGCTGGATCTCGTGCCGGATTCCGGCCAGGCTCCGCTGCCGACGGCGCACGACGGCTCTGGGCTGGAACTGGACATCGACCTGTCGACGAGCACGGGCGAAGTCGCGGCGCTTCCGGAGCTGTCGTTGGTCGACATCGACCTGCCGCTCCTGGACGACGACGCGTTCGCCCAGGTGCCGGCATCGGCGCCTACCCCGATGGTGCCGCCGGTCGACCGGCCAGCCAAGTCCGACAAGCCCGAGATCGACAGCGGGCTGATCGACTTCGACCTGTTCGATCCGAACACAGAGGCGCGCATCGCGCCCAAGTCCACGCGCTGATGGGGCGTGGGCCGGGCGCCTTTCGGCGCCCCGGCATCTTCAGCGTCGCACCTGCAGCGACCCAGGATTCACGATGTTGGTGGGTGTGCCGCGGATGTAGTTCAGCACGTTGTCGAAAGCGGCGTTGAAGTACATCTCGTAGCTTTGCAGTTCCACATAGCCGATGTGCGGCGTGCAGATGCAGTTCTCCAGGCGCAGCAAAGCATGGCCCTGCAGGATGGGCTCGCTTTCGAACACATCGACGGCAGCCATGCCGGGCCGGCCGCGGTTGAGGCCGGCCAGCAGCGCATCCGGCTCGATGAGTTCGGCACGCGAGGTGTTGACCAGCAAAGAGGTCGGTTTCATGCGCGCCAGGTCGTCGAGCTTGACGATGCCGCGCGTCTCCTCGTTGAGGCGCAGGTGCAGCGACAGCACGTCGCTGTTGGCGAACAGATCGTCCTGGCTGGCCGCAATCTGGTGGCCGTCTGCCAGCGCACGCTCGCACGAGCCGGCGCGTCCCCAGACCAGCACGCGCATGCCGAAAGCCCGCGCGTAGGTGCTGACGATCTGGCCGATGCGGCCGTAGCCGAAGATGCCCATGGTGCGCTCGCGCAGCACCGTGCCCAGCCCGAAGTTGGGCGGCATGGAAGCGGTCTTCATGCCGGATTGCTGCCACGCACCATGCTTGAGGTTGCCGATGTACTGCGGCAGGCGGCGCGTGGCCGCCATGATCAGTGCCCAGGTCAGTTCAGCGGGCGCCACCGGCGAGCCCACGCCTTCGGCCACGGCCACACCGCGTTCGGTGCATGCGGCCACATCGATGTGCGGGCCGACGCGCCCGGTCTGGGCGATCAGCTTGAGGCGGGGAAGTTTCTCGATCAGCGCCCGGTTCAGGTGGGTGCGTTCGCGGATCAGCACCAGGATGTCCGCGTCGCGCAGCCGGACCGACAACTGCCCCAGGCCCTTCACGGTATTGGTGTAGACCTTGGCCGCATAGGGTTCGAGCTTGGCTGCGCATTCGAGCTTGCGCACCGCGTCCTGGTAGTCGTCGAGGATCACAATGTTCATGCGGCCATTGTGCCTCGCGCACCCACGGCGCCCGGGCAGCAGCGGGTGTGCGCCCGCGCGGAGTGCGGCCTCGGCGCCGCGCAGTCAGTGCCGTGCGGACGCGGATTCCACTGCGGCCAGGCGGTCCAGTTCGGCGCACACATCGGCCATGCGGCCGGAGATCACCATGCGGCCTGCCGCGGTGCGGGGTTGGTGTGGCTCGAGCACGCGCAACACGCGCAGGGCCGGTGTGGGGCGCGCCACGGCGGGCACCGACTGCAGCGACCGGCGGCGCAGCCGCTGCTGCAGGCGCCCCGCCAGCCGCGGACCGAATTCTTCAAACCACTGCGGCAACCGGGCCACGCGCACGGCGGTCAGCATTGCGATTCCCATTTCAAACTCCTTCCGTCCATCGGGCGGATTGGGGCAGGATTGATGAAAGGCACAGCACCAGGGTTGCCACGCGCTGCGCGGCGGACGCCCGCCACCTGGCACTGTGCGGACAGGCTTGCGGCCTACATCAGCATGGTGTTGCGGATCAGCCCGACGGCCAGGCCTTCGATCTCGAAGGGGTCGCCGGGCTCCACGAAGATGGTGGGGTAGTCGGGGTTCTCGGGATGCAGTTCGATGCTCTCGGCGGTGCGCTTGTAGCGCTTGACGGTGACATCGTCGCCGAGCCGGGCCACGACGATCTGGCCGTTCTTGGCGTCCTTGGTGGCGCGCACGGCGAGCAGGTCGCCGTCCATGATGCCGGCGTCGCGCATGGACATGCCGCGCACCCGCAGCAGGTAATCCGGCTTGTGCTGGAACAGGCTGCTTTCCACGTAGTAGGTCTGGTCTACGTGCTCCTGCGCGAGGATGGGCGAGCCCGCCGCCACGCGGCCGACGAGTGGAAGGGCCAGCTGCGCCAGTTCCTGCAGGGGCAGCGTGAACTGCTTGCTGCGGCGTTCGTTGACCGAGCGCAGCATGTCGCTGCGCAGGCGGATGCCGCGCGAGGTGCCGCTCACGAGTTCGATGACGCCCTTGCGCGCCAGGGCTTGCAGATGTTCTTCCGCGGCGTTGGCGGACTTGAAGCCCAGTTCGGCGGCGATCTCTGCACGCGTGGGGGGGGCGCCGGCGTTCGCGATGGCGGCCTGGATCAGTTCCAGGATCTGTTGTTGGCGTGCCGTGAGCTTGGCCGGAAATGCAGAAGAGGCGTCTGACATGGCAGTTCCTTGTGCGACGTGGTATAGCTACCCGGTGGCTGGATGACACAGAGGTCTGTGTAAATTTCCAGTACCTGTATTTTCAATCAGTTTCTACCAGCATGCAAGCACCACACGCATTTCCAGGGGCATCCCCGCGCACATTGCTCGTCCTCGGCTCCGGTGGAACCATCGCCGGACTCGCGCCGCGCGCGGGCGACACGCTGGACTACCAGGCGGCTCAGGTCGGTGTGGCGCAACTGCTGGCTGGCGTCGACGCGCCGCCCGGCTGCGTACTGCAGGTCGAGCAGGTGGCCCAGGTCGACAGCAAGGACATGGACGCCACGGTGTGGCTGCTGCTGGCGCAGCGCTGCGCCGAGGCACTCGTGCGCGAGAGCGTGCAGGGCATCGTGATCACGCACGGCACCGACACGCTGGAGGAGACGGCCTATTTCCTGCAGGCGGTGCTGGCGCCGGCCAAGCCGGTGGTGTTCGCCTGCGCGATGCGGCCTGCCAACGCGGCCATGCCGGACGGCCCGCAGAACCTCCGCGATGCACTGGCCGTCGCGGCGCAACCGGGTGCGCGCGGTGTCGTGGCCGTCTGCGCCGGCGCGGTCCACGCGGCGACCGATGTGCGCAAGGTGCACAGCTACCGCCTGGATGCGTTCAGCTCGGGTGACGCGGGCCCGCTGGGCTATGTGGAGGCGGGCGCCTTGCGCCAGCTGCGGGGCTGGCCGCATGCCGTGCCCACGACGGGGCTGCTGGCGCGGCTGCCGTCCACGCCACAGGCATGGCCACGCGTGGAGATCGTTTTCAGCCACGCAGGCGCGGGTGGCGCGGGCGTCGATGCACTGGTGCGCGACGGTACGCGCGGCATCGTGGTCGCTGCAACCGGCAACGGCAGCGTGCACCAAGCGCTCGAGGCGGCCTTGCTGCGTGCTCAGGCGGCCGGCGTCCGCGTGCTGCGGGCCAGCCGTTGCGAGCAGGGGCGGGTGTTGGGAGGGGAGGGCGACGCGCTGGCTGGGGCTGGAGCGCTGTCGCCGGTCAAGGCGCGGATCCAGCTGCAGCTGGAGCTGCTGGGTACCTGAATCAGGCGGCCAGGGCCGCGAGTGCGCGCGCGGTAATCTCGTCCACGCTGCCGGTGCCGTCGATCCTGCGGTACTTGGGTGCGTGGGCCGGATCGTCCTTGGACCACTGGGTGTAGTAGTCGATCAGCGGGCGGGTTTGCGCGCTGTACACATCCAGCCGCTTGGTGACGGTGGCTTCACTGTCGTCCTCGCGCTGCACCAGCGGCTCGCCCGTCACGTCGTCCAGCCCTTCGACCTTGGGCGGATTGAAGCGCACGTGGTAGACGCGGCCCGAGGTCGGGTGGGAGCGCCGGCCGCTCATGCGTTCGATGATGGCGTCGAAGGGCACGTCGATCTCGAGCACGAAGTCGAGCTTCACACCGGCCGCCTTCATGGCGTCGGCCTGGGGAATGGTGCGCGGGAAGCCGTCGAACAGGAAGCCCTTGGCGCAATCGGGCTGGGCGATGCGTTCCTTCACCAGGCCGATGATGATGTCGTCGCTCACCAGCGCACCCGAATCCATGACCGACTTGGCCTGCAAGCCCAGCGGCGTGCCGGCCTTGACGGCAGCGCGCAGCATGTCGCCGGTGGAAATCTGTGGAATCCCGAACTGCTTGCAGATGAACGTGGCTTGCGTGCCTTTGCCGGCGCCTGGCGCGCCCAACAGAATCAGTCTCATGGATGTCCTCGGATTGCTTGTAGATATTGGCGGCAGCGCTGACAGCGCGCAGGCTGTCGCAGTGCTTCTCCGTCAAAGGATAGCATGCACCCCGGAGAGCTCAGTCCCCGGCGCAACAGTTCGTCAAAACAGCCGGCGGACGCGTTCCAGGTCTTGTGCCGTGTCCACGCCCGGGCCTGGTGCGTGCTCGGTCACATGCACTGCAATCTGGTGGCCATGCCACATGGCCCGCAGCTGTTCGAGTGCTTCGGTCTGCTCGATCGGTGCCTGCGACAACGTGGGAAAGCTGCGCAGGAAACCGGCGCGGTAGCCGTAGATGCCCACATGCCGCAGCGGGGCCGGTTGCGGCAGTGCGTTGACGCCGTCGGCAAAGCCATCGCGCCACCATGGAATCGGCGCGCGGCTGAAGTACAGGGCCCGCCCGCGGGCGTCGCACACGACCTTGACCACGTTGGGATTGCGCAGGTCTTCCACGCTGTCGATGGCGTGGCCTGCCGTGCTCATGCTGGCTTCGGGATGCTGGTGCAGCAGTTCGGCCACGGCGTCGATCAGCGGCGGCGCGATCAGCGGCTCGTCACCCTGCACGTTGACCACGAGGTCGTCGCCGTCCAGGCCCAGCAGCGCGCAGGCCTCGGCCAGGCGGTCGCTGCCGGAGACGTGGTCGTCGCGCGTCAGGATGGCTTCCACGCCATGGGCGGCACAGGCCTGCATGATCTTGTCGCTGTCGCAGGCGACCACGGTGCGGGTGGCGCGCGAGCGCATCGCACGCTGCGCCACGCGCACCACCATGGGCGCATCGCCCAGCGCTGCGAGCGGCTTGTTGGGCAGGCGTGTGGAGGCCAGGCGCGCCGGGATCAGGACGGTGAAGCCGGGGATCGAACCTTCGCGTTGCGGAGCCCCGTGGGACGGTCCGGCGGTGCTCACAGGCCCAGTTCCTCGTCGCTCAGCGTGCGGGCTTCGTTCTCCAGCAGGATGGGAATACCGTCGCGCACGGGGTAGGCCAGCCGTGCACTGCGCGAGACCAGCTCCTGGCGTTCGCGCTCGTACTGCAGTGGGCCCTTGGTGACGGGGCAGACGAGCAGTTCCAGAAGCTTGCTGTCCATGGGATCGAGGTGAGGCTGTCGAAAGGGCGCTATGGTACCCGGGGCGACCGCAGTGCCGCGAGCCCCGCATCCAGCGCCTGCCAGGCACCGGCATCGAGTTCCACGCGCAGCGGCACAGCCCAGGCGCCCGGGTGCCGTGCCCACAGCTTGACCGCATCTTTCTCGGTGCAGAGCCAGACGGCTGGCGCATCGGCAGGCGGTTGCCAACCTTCGAAATCCTGGTGGTCGGCCAGCGGCAGCTCCTGCAGCCGGCGCAGCCCAGCGGCGCGCAGCATGGCGAAGAAGCGCTCGGGCCGGGCGATGCCAGCCAGGGCCAACACTGGCGTTTCGACCAGGTCGGCCAGGGCCAGGCGCGCGCCATCGGCCCGCTGTGCGTGCGCGGCCAGCGTGCGGCAGGCACGAAAGCCTGCGAACGCCGGCTGCTCGCCGCTGTGCAGCACGAGATCCGCGGCGCGCGGCCAGGGCTCGCGCAGCGGCCCCGCCGGCAGCAGCCAGCCGTTTCCGACACCGCGGTCGTCGAACACGCAGACCTCCAGGTCGCGCGCCAGCGCGAGGTGCTGCAGGCCGTCGTCGCACAGCAGCAGATCGGTCTCGGGATGCCGGGCCAGCAGCGCCTGGCCGGCCTCGGCCCGGCGGGACGCCACGAACACGGGCACGCCGCAGTGCCGGCGGATCAGCGCGGGTTCGTCGCCCACCTCTTGCGCCATGCTGTCGGGCAGCACCTCGCGGCAATCGCGCGTGCTGCGGCCGTAGCCACGCGAGAGCACGCCCACGCGCCAGCCCTGCGCTTGCAGGCGCTGCACCAGAGCCATGGCCACCGGCGTCTTGCCCGAGCCGCCGGCCACGACGTTGCCGACCACCAGCACCGGGACCGGCAGCCGCGTGCTGCGCCGCAGCCCGCTGCGGTAGAGCCCGCGGCGCAGCCCGGTCACGGCCGCGTAAAGCAGCGACAGCGGCCACAGTGGCCAGGCCAGGGCGCGCGACAGCCACAGCCGCGGCAGCAGCGCAGAGAGCCAGCCACGCATGGTGCCGGCCGGCCTCAGCGCCCGCTGGCGGAACGCTGGGTGGCGAAGGTCAGTTGCTGCAGCCCCGCGCGCCGCGCCGCGTCCATGGCCGTGATGACGGCCTGGTGCGGCGTGCTCGCATCGGCGCTGATGACGACGATGGGCTCCTGCACGCCCTTGGTGGCGCTCAGCAAGGCCTGCACCAGCAGCTCCACGCTGCGGCCCTCGAGCGCCTGGCGGTCGATGGCATAGCGGCCGTCGGCAGCGATCGACACCACCACCTCGCGCGGACGTTCGCGCTGCGCCTCGGCATTGGCCAGGGGCAGTCGGACCTGCAGTTCGGCGTACTTGCTGTAGGTGGTGGACAGCATCAGGAAGATCAGCACGACGAGCAACACGTCGATGAACGGGATCAGGTTGATCTCGGGCTCTTCCGTCCCGCGGCGGCGGAAGTTCATGCGCTCTTGCGCAGGCCGTTGAGGTGGCGCGCGAAGCGCTCGCCCGACAACTCCAGCGTCAGCAGGTAGCCGTCGACGCGGGCCCGGAAGTAGCGCCAAAAAATCAGCGAGGGGATCGCCACGATCAGCCCGAACGCCGTGTTGTACAGCGCGATCGAAATGCCCTGCGCCAGCTGCGCCGGATTGCCGGCGGCGCCAGCTGCGGCACCCGGCTGGGAGCCGAAGATCTCGATCATGCCGATCACCGTGCCGAGCAGGCCCAGCAGCGGCGCTGCCGAAGCGATGGTGGCCAGCGCCGTGAGGTACTTCTCGAGCCGGTGCGCCACGGCACGCCCGGTGCTCTCGATGCTGGAGCGCAGGTCGTCTTCGCTGCAGCGCGGGTTGCTGTGCAGCGCACGCAGCCCGCTGGCCAGCACCTCGCCCAGGGCCGAGTTCTGCGCCAGCTGCGCCACGATGCCCGGTTCGGGCACGGACTTCTGCGACACCGTGATGGCCTCCTCCAGCAGCTTGGGCGGGACGATGCGGCGGGCATGGAGGTTGATGAAACGTTCGATGACGAGGGCCAAGGCCAGTACCGAGCACGCAATCAGAGGCCAGATCGGCCAACCGGCGGCTTGTATGATCGAAAACAAGAGCAAATCTCCCCTGGCAATGGAACGCCGCGCGGATTATGGCGCAGTGTTTTTCGGCCGCCACGCGCGCCGTGCACGCCAGCTGTGTCTGTCGGCGTCCGTCGGACAGTACCCACAGGAGATGTGGATAACTTTGTGAAGAACTCTGTTCCGTGCGGCCGAAACCCAGCACTGGCGCGGCTCTTTGACACTTTGATTAAAACGCAGGCACAAAAAATACCAATGAAATCAAGGGCCTTCTAAATGCATGCTGGGCGTAACGGGTGCCTGGGGCAGACTACGGGGCAGATCGGCGCCGCTGTGGAGTATTCGTCCGCCGAATGCTGTACTGCAGCAAAGGCCGTCCCATGCAGGCACCGCTGAAGCCAGCAATGGCGCCGCTTGTCTGGCAGGTTGGGGCGCTGTGCCGCGCCATTGCTGGGGCTTTGGAACAGAAGTTCAATCCTGTCGCGGTTCGCGGCGAGATTTCGGGCTTCTCGCGCGCATCCAGCGGGCATTGCTACTTCCAGATCAAGGATGGGCAAGGCCAGATCCGCTGTGCGATGTTCCGCCGCGCAGCCGCCCTGGTCGATTTTTCGCCGCGTGATGGCGACCTGGTGGAATTGCGGGGCCGTCTGTCGGTCTATGAGGCGCGCGGCGACCTGCAACTGGTCGTCGAGAGCCTGCAGCGCGCCGGCGCCGGGGCGCTGATGGAGCAGTTCCTGCGCCTCAAAGCCCGCCTGGAGGCCGAAGGCCTCTTCGACGCGGCGCGCAAGCGCCCGTTGCCCGCCCTGCCACGCGGCATCGGCCTCGTGACCTCCCCGGGCGCGGCAGCCCTGCACGACGTGGTCACCGCGCTGCGGCGACGCCTTCCCCATGTGCCCGTGCTGCTGGCACCGGCGTCGGTGCAGGGTGCCGAGGCGCCGGCCGATCTGGTGCGCGCGCTGCAGCGGCTGTACGCGCATGCGCGCGACGGTGCGGACCAGCCCATCGACCTCATCCTGCTGGTGCGCGGCGGCGGTTCGGTCGAAGACCTGTGGGCCTTCAACGACGAGGCGCTGGCGCGCTGCATTGTGCAAAGCCCCGTGCCGCTGGTCAGCGGCGTCGGCCACGAGACCGACTTCAGCATCGCCGACTTCGTGGCCGACCTGCGCGCGCCCACCCCCACAGCCGCTGCCGAACTGGCGGCGCAGCCGCGCGAGGTGTGGCTGGCCCTGCTGGACGGCATGGCCAACCGCCTGCACGACGCCGCCATGCGCAACCTGGACCAGCTCGCCCAGCGGCTGGACCAAACCGCGGCCCGGCTCGGCCGCCCGTCGCAAGGGGCCGGCCGCCAGCGCCTGCACCTGGCCCAACTCGAACAACGGCTGCAGCATGGGCTGGCCACGCAGCTTGCGCAGCGGCGCCATCGCCTGGATGTGCAGCAACCGCGGCTGCGCGCCGCCGTGCAGGGCCGCGCCCAGCAGGCGCGCCAGGCCCTGGCCCATGCCGCCCGCGGGCTCGAACTGCTGGATCCGCGCGTGGTGCTGCAGCGCGGCTACACCTGGCTCACCGACGCGTCGGGCAGCACCGTCACCAGCGTGGCGCAGCTGACCGAAGGCGCTGCCGTGCGCGCTACCCTGGCCGACGGCGAGGCCGATCTGCAGGTCACGAAGACCGGTCGCGTTTAATTCCTACAATGCCGCGTCCCCCGAGACCCCATCATTTCTCCAACCCACCCACGAGGAAAGAACATGGAACACAAGCTGCCTGAACTGCCGTACGCGATCGACGCACTGGCGCCGCACTACTCCAAGGAGACGCTGGAGTACCACCATGGCAAGCACCACAACGCTTACGTCGTGAACCTGAACAACCTGCAGAAGGGCACGGAGTTCGAGAACATGACGCTGGAAGAGATCGTCAAGAAGTCCAGCGGCGGCATCTACAACAACGCGGCCCAGATCTGGAACCACACCTTCTTCTGGAATTGCATGAAGCCCGCCGGCGGTGGCGAGCCCAGCGGCAAGCTGGCCGACGCCATCAACGCCAAGTGGGGCAGCTACGCCTCGTTCAAGGAAGCCTTCGTCAAGTCGGCCGTGGGCAACTTCGGATCGGGCTGGACCTGGCTGGTGAAGAAGGCCGACGGCTCCGTCGACATCGTCAACACCGGCGCTGCCGGCACGCCGCTGACCACCGCCGACAAGGCGCTGCTCACCGTCGACGTCTGGGAACACGCCTACTACATCGACTACCGCAACCTGCGTCCCAAGTTCGTCGAGACCTTCCTCGACAAGCTGGTGAACTGGGAGTTCGCGCAGGCCAACTTCGCCTGAACGACACGCCCCTGTGCGTCAGAAAAAAGCCCCGCATCGCGGGGCTTTTTCGTTGGCGTCAGATGCGTCCCATCAGCAGCAGGATCACGACGACCAGGACCACCAGGCCCAGTCCGCCGCTCGGCACATAACCCCAGTTGCGGCTGTGCGGCCAGGACGGCAGGGCGCCGATCAGCAGCAGGATCAGCACGATCAGCAGAATGGTCGAAATGGTCATGGTCGTTCCCCTCTTGGATGGTTGGTGTGGGCACATCTTGGATGCCCGTTGTTGCGGCGTCCGCCGGTCCGCGGCGCGACAACCGGTGAGGGTTTTCCTACGGTAGACCTGCGGTCTTCTTGCCTACAGTGCGGCGACCTTTTTCACCGCCCCGACCGAGGACTGAACCCATGACCGACCGCCGCCTTTTCCTGGCCCGTTCCGCCGCCGCGCTTGCCACGGTCGCCGCGCCCGCCGTGCTGCGCGCGCAGGCCTATCCGACCCGGCCGATCCGCTACATCTGCCCCTGGCCTGCGGGCGGCTCCACCGATGCCGTGATCCGCTCTCTGGCCGAGAGCGCGGGCCGCACGCTGGGCACCACCATCATCGTGGACAACAAGCCGGGCGCAGGCGGCACGCTGGGTGCGGTCGAGCTGGTCAATGCCAAGCCCGACGGCTACGTGGTGTCGCAACTGCCGCACGGTGTGTTCCGCATCCCGCACATGCAGAAGGTGTCGTTCGACGTCATGAAGGACTTCACCTGGATCGCCTGCCTGACCGGCTACACCTTCGGGCTGGTGGTGCCGTCGAGTTCACCGATCAAGACCATCAAGGACTACGTGGACTATGCCAAGGCCAACCCGGAGAAGCTGAGCTACGGGCACACCGGTGCCGGCACCAGCCCGCACCTGGCGATGGAGGAGTTCGCGCAGCGGGCAGGCATCAAGCTCATGAACGTGCCGTACAAGGGCAACGCGGACAACATGCTGGGGCTGCTGGGCGGGCACGTGATGTCGGCCAGCGACGCGACCGGCTGGGGGCCGTATGTGGAGTCCGGCAAGTTCCGGTTGCTGGCCACCTACGGCAGCAAGCGCACCAAGCGCTGGCCCGATGTGCCCACGCTGGACGAGCTGGGCTACCAGACCGTGTCGGATTCGCCGTTCGGCGTGTGCGGCCCCAAGGGCATGGACCCGGCCATCGTGCGCACGCTGCACGACGCCTTCCGCAAGACATTGGAAGACCCGGCCGTGCTCGCCACCTTCGACAAGTTCGACCAGACCATCATCTACAAGAACACCGAGGACTACACGCGCTTCGCCCGCGAGAGCTATGCGGCCGAGAAAGCGACGATCGAGCGGCTCGGCCTGGCGGCCAAGAGCTGATCAGAGCTTGGCCAGCCGGTCCAAGGCGGTGCGCAGCGTGGCGTCTTCCTTGGCGTAGCAAAAGCGCACCACGCGCTGGTCGAAGCTGTCGGCATAGAAGGCCGACAGCGGGATCGCGGCCACGCCGATCTCGGTCGTGAGCCACTGGCAGAACTCGGCCTCGGGCAATTCGCTGACGGCCGAGATGTCCACGCACTGGAAGAAGCTGCCTTCGCTCGGCAGCAGCTTGAAGCGCGTCTTGGCCTGCAGCCCCTCGCGGAACAGATCGCGCTTGGCCTGGTAGAACGCCGGCAGCGCGAGGTAGCGCCCGGGTTCTGCCATGTAGCGCGCCAGGCCGTGCTGCACGGGCGTGTTGACCGTGAACACGTTGAACTGGTGCACCTTGCGGAACTCGGCCGTCAGCGCCGCCGGCGCAGCCACCACGCCGACCTTCCAGCCCGTCACGTGGTAGGTCTTGCCGAAGCTGGAGACCACGAAGGCGCGCGCGGCCAGACCCGGGAAGCGTGCCGCGCTCTCGTGGGCGCGGCCGTCGTAGACCATGTGCTCGTAGACCTCGTCGCTGATCAGGAACACGTCGGTGGGCGCCAGCAGGTCCTCCAGCCGCTGCATGTCGGCTGCCGACCAGATCGTGGCGCTGGGGTTGTGCGGCGAGTTGACGAGGATGGCGCGCGTGCGCGGCGTCATCGCCGCGGCGATCTTGTCGAAGTCCGGCCGGAAGGTACCCGGCACCAGTGGCACGCGCACCACGGTGCCGCCCGCCAGTTCGATGTTCGGGATGTAGCTGTCGTAGCAGGGCTCGAGCACGATCACTTCGTCGCCCGGCCGCACGATGGCCAGGATCGCCGTCAGGATCGCCTGGGTGGCGCCCGCCGTGATGGTGATCTCGTCCTGCGCGCTGTAGCGCTTGCCGTGCAGCGCTTCGATCTTGGCGGCCACGGCCTCGCGCAGCGGCAACACCCCGGCCATGGGCGGGTACTGGTTCAGGCCTTCGCGCATGGCCTGGTCGACGGCATCGACGAGCAGGGGGTCGCAGGCGAAATCGGGGAAGCCCTGGCCCAGGTTCACCGCGTTCTTCTCGGTCGCGAGGGCCGACATGACGGTGAAGATGGTGGTGCCGACCTTGGGCAGCTTGCTCTGGATCGTGGGGGTGCGGGGTGCGATCGACATGGCGATGGAACAGGAGAAGAAGGGGTGGGTCAGAGCTCGTAGTCGTTGGCCTGGCCGGACATGGCCTTGGCCACCAGGTTGCGGTCCAGCCGGTCGCTGAGCAACTCGGCGAAGCGGTAGACGAAGTTGCGCAGGTAGGCGCCGCGCTTGAAGGCCACGCGCGCCACGTTCATGCCGAACAGCTGGCCCATGGGGCGCGACACCAGGTCGCCGCCGGTGTCGTCGCGCACCGCCATCTCGGCCACGATGCCCAGGCCCAGGCCCAGGCGCACATAGGTCTTGATCACGTCCGAGTCGATCGCCTCCAGCGCGATGCGCGGTGTCAGGTGGCGCTGCGCGAAGGCGTGGTCCACGCGCGTGCGGCCCGTGAAGGAGGGGTGGTAGGTGATGATGGGCTCGGTCGCGATGTCTTCCAGCGTGAGCCGTTCCTTGGCCGCCAGTGGATGCTCCTTGGGCAGCACCAGCACGTGCTGCCATTCATAGCAGGGCAGGGTCAGCAGCTCGGTGTAATTGGACAGCGATTCCGTCGCGATGCCGATCTCGGCCACTTCATCGATCAGCATGCGCGCCACCTGGTCGGGCGCGCCCTGGTGCAGGCTCACGTTGACCTTGGGGTAGGCCTCACGCAGCTTGGCAACCGGCACCGGCAGCACGTAGCGCGCTTGCGTGTGGGTGGTGGCGATCGACAGCGTGCCGCTGTCCTCGGCGCTGAACTGCTCGCCGATGCGTTTCAGGTTGCCCACCTCGCGCATGATCAATTCGATGCTGCGCAGCACATGCTGGCCGGGTTCGGTGATGCGCTTCAAGCGTTTGCCGTGGCGCGCGAAGATCTCGATGCCGAGTTCCTCTTCGAGCTCGATGATGGCCTTGGAGACCCCGGGCTGCGAGGTGTGCAAGGCCTTGGCCGCCTCGGTGAGGTTCAGGTTGCGCCGTGCGGCTTCCTGGACGAAACGGAACTGGTGCAAATTCATAATGATTTCGCCTAACGACGAGCTTCATTATGTCGCAATCATCTATAGAGCCGCGATGTCCGCGAACAGGTCCAGTGCGCTGGGGTGCTCACCAACGGGTGGCAGCACGGCAATGCTGAGTTGGGGGCAGCGCTCTTGCAGGGCGTGCACCAAAGCAGGGAGGTCTTCGCGCGCATGCCGCCCCATCCCGAGGAACATGGGCAGCACGCGCAACTCGGTCACGCCCAGGCCCACGAGCTCCGCGCAGGCGCTGTCGAAATCGGGCTCGCACAGTTCCAGGTAGGCGCAGCGCACCACCGGCGCGCCGGGCCGGGCCGCGATGCGCGCAGCCACGGCCTCGATCGGTTGGCGCCAGGCCGGGTCGCGCGAACCATGGCCGAACAGCAGAACGCCCTTCATCGGCGCAGCACCAGCCAGCCGAACGCCCCGAGCGAGATCGCGCTGTAGATCAACCCCGGCGCCGCAGCCGTCAGCCAGGGCTGCCAGTTCTGCAGGTTGCCGATGTAGCCGAACACGTTGTTGAGCAGGAAGAAGCTGATGCCGGCCATCACGCCGCCGAACACATAGCCTGCGATGCCGGTGTTGCGGAAGTGCAGGTAGGCGAAGGGCAGGGCCAGCACCACCATCACGACGCAGCTGATCGGATAGAACACCTTGCGCCAGAACTCGATCTCGAAGCGCTGGGCCGACTGCTGGTTGGCGTTCAGGTGCTGGATGTACTGGAACAGGTCGATGGTGCGCATGCGGTCGGGCTTGAGCAGCGCGGTCGTGACCATCTCATAGGTGATGCCGGTGTCCCAGCGCAGCTGCGGCAGCCGCTCGCGCTGCACGCTGGCCTCGTCGCCGCTGTGGCTGTAGGTGGTGCGCTGCACGCCTTGCAGCTCCCAGCCGCCAGGGGCGAAGCGCGCGCGCTCGGCCTGCACGGCGGAGCGCAGGGCATTGCGCCCGTCGAATTCGAAGATGCGCACCTGTTGCATCTGGCCATCGGCCGTCAGCGCCGCCACGTTGGCGGCGTACGAATGCTCGCGCTGCCCTTCCTTGAGCCAGGCACCGGTCTGGCCGATCGTGATGCGGCCCTGGTAGCGCGCCTTGAGCAGTTGCGCCGTGCGGTCGGTGGCCGGCGCCACGTAGTCGCCCACAGCGAAGGTCAGCACCACGAAGCCCAGGCCCAGCGCCACGAGCGTGCCCAGCGCGCGCCACGGCCCCAGGCCGCTGGTGCGCAGGATGGTGTATTCGGAACTCTGGGCGAAGCGCGCCATCACGAAGATGGTGCCGATCAACAGCGTGATCGGCAGCAGCTCGTACAGGTGGTTGGGTACCAGCAGCGTCACGTACAGCAGCGCGTGGGTCAGCTGGTAGCCGGCGGCGCCGTACTTGCCGATGTCCGACAGCTCGTCGACGAAGTCGAAGAAGAAGAACAGCGCGAGGAAGCCCAGCGTGACGAAGGCCACGGCCGTCAACTGCTCCCGGTAGATCAGGCGGCGGATGGTTTTCATGTGGCTTGCGCGGAGTCGGGCAGGGCACGGCCGCGGCGCAGCCAGGCGCGCAGGCTCAAGCGGTGGTGGCGCTGCGCCAGCGCCAGCAGCGCCAGCAGCAGCACGCCACCATGCACCAGCACGACGAAGGTCGCAAAACCGACGCGGCCGCTGGCGATCCAGCTCTGCCCCAGGTTGATCAGGTTGTAGTAGACGACGAACGCAAACAGCGACAGCACCAGGTTGCCGCTGCGCGCCGAACGCGGGTTGCCGCTGGCCAGTGCCAGCGAGAGCAACAGGAAATTGAAAGCCGCGATCGCGAACCCGATGCGCCAGGACAGCTCGGCCTGGTTCACGGACGTGGGCTCGGCCAGCAGCGCCATGGTCGACAGCGTGCGCGGGTTCACGCGCTGCGCGCCGCCGGCGTTGCTGTCGCCGATGCGCGTGCCGTACTCCTGGAACTCGGTGATGCGCAGCGATTCCTTGCCGTTGGTGGTCTCCAGCCGCTGGCCCTCGGTCAGCAGCACGAAGCGGTCGTCACCGCGGATCTCGGTGCGGGCCGCGCGAGCCGAGGTCACCGACTCCTTGCCCGCGTCCTGCGCCGACATGAACACGTTGTTCACGTTCATCGCGTCCGGCGAATCCTTGTCGACGAAGAACACGCGGCTGCCATCAGCCGACTCCTGGAACTGGCCCGGCGTCACACGCTCCACATCGCTGCGCTGCTCGAAGCGCGAGCGCAGCTCCTGGATCTGCTGGTTCGACCAGGGCCAGACCACCAGCGCCATGCTGGCCACCACCAGCAGCATCGGCCAGGCGAAGCGCAGCAGCGGCACGAACAGCCGCGCCGGCCCCTGGCCCGCGGTGAACCAGATCACCATCTCGCTGTCGCGGTACATGCGCGAGAGCGTCGCCACGCACGCCACGAACAGGCTGAGCGTGAGGATGGTGGGCAGATGGCCCAGGATGGTGTAGCCCAGCACCTGCAGCACGTCCGAGGGGTTCACGCGCCCACGCGAGGCCAGCCGCAGCGTGCTGATCAGCAGCATGGTCATCACGATGGTGATGAGGGCGACGAAGGTCGCGCCAAAGCCCCTGGCCAGCTCCTTGCGTAGGGAGGAATGGAATAACATCGCCAGCCAAAAAAGGCTGGATTATGAACTTCGAACTCAAGTCCCTCGACGCTGCGGGCTGTGCCAGCGCCAGGTGCGATGCCCTGTTGGTCCTGGTGCCAGAAACCGCGGCAACGGGCAAGGACGCACTGTCCGGCTGGATCGCGCAGGCGCGCAAATCCGGCGATTTCGACGGCAAGGCCGGCAAGACGCTGGCCCTGTACCAGCCCCAGGGGGTGGCGGCCACGCGGGTGGTGCTGGCCGGCAGCGGCGACGGCAGCGCCCGCACCGTGCGCCAGGCCGTGCTGGCCGGCATGGGCACGCTGCGCCAGGCCAAGCGCCTGGTGCTGTGTTGCGCCGGCCCCTGGACCGAGGCCGCACTGCGCGCCGCCATCGCCGCCGTGGCCGACGCCAGCTATGTCTACACCGCGACCAAGTCCAAGGCCGAGCCGCGCAAGCTGGCCCAGGTCGTCGTCGCCGTGGCCGAGGTCGCCAAGGCCCGCGCAGCGTTCGACCAGGCCGTGGGCCTGGTGGCCGGCGTGGAGTTCGCCAAGGAATGGGGCAACCGGCCCGGCAACCATGCCACGCCCACGCTGATCGCCAACGCCGCCAAGTCGCTGGCCCGCCATCCCGGCATCAGCTGCGAGGTGCTGGGCCCGCGCGAGGTGGCCAAGCTCGGCATGGGCGCCTTCATGGCCGTGTCGCAGGGTTCCGAGGAGCCGCTGCGCTTTGCCGTGCTGCGCTACAACGGTGCGGCACGCAGCGTGGCGCCCACGGTGCTGGTCGGCAAGGGCATCAGCTTCGACACCGGCGGCATCTCCATCAAGCCTGCCGGCGAGATGGACGAGATGAAGTTCGACATGTGCGGCGCCGCCAGCGTGCTCGGCGTGTTCCGCGCGCTGGCCGAGATCCGGCCCGCCATCAACGTGGTGGGGCTGATCGCCAGCTGCGAGAACATGCCCGATGGCCGCGCCGTCAAGCCCGGCGACGTGGTCACGAGCATGAGCGGTCAGACCATCGAGATCCTCAACACCGATGCCGAGGGGCGGCTGGTCCTGTGCGATGCGCTGACCTATGCCGAGCGCTTCAAGCCCGCGGCCATCGTCGACATCGCCACCTTGACGGGCGCCTGCGTGGTCGCGCTGGGCGGCGTGCGCAGCGGCCTGTTCTCCAACGACGAGGCGCTGGCCGCCGCATTGCTGTCGGCCGGCGAGAGCGCGCTCGACCCCTGCTGGCGCCTGCCGCTGGACGACGACTACGCCGATGGCCTGAAGACCAACTTCGCCGACGTCGCCAACGTGGCGGGCCGCGCGGGTGGCGCGGTGACGGCGGCCAAGTTCCTGCAGCGCTTCGTCGGCACGCGCGCCTGGGCGCACCTGGACATCGCCGGCACGGCCTGGAAGGGCGGTGCCGCCAAGGGGTCGACCGGTCGCCCCGTGGGCCTTCTGCTGGCCTACCTGCTGGGTCAGGCGGCCACCGCTGCGCCCAAGGCAGTCGCCCGCAAGCGCAGCGTCAAGGCCTGAGCTGCGGCCGTCCGCGGGCATGACCGAGATCGCCTTCCACTTCAACGCCCCGGACAAACTGGCTTATGCCTGCCGGCTGTTGCGCAAGGCCGTGGCGGGCGGCGCGCGCGCCGTCGTCAGCGGCCCGGACGACATGCTGGCCCGGCTCGACCAGCAGCTGTGGACCTTCTCGGCCCTGGACTTCGTGCCCCACTGCATGCTGGGCAGCAGCCCGGACCGCGTGCTGGCCGCCTCGCCCGTGGTGCTGGCCGTGGACGTGCTGCAGGCACCGGCCCTGCCCGTGCTCGTGAACCTGGCCGACCTGGTGCCGGCCGGCTTCGAACGCTTCGAACGCCTGATCGAAGTGGTCAGCAACGACGAGGAAGACCGCGCGCTCGCGCGCGGGCGCTGGAAGCACTACGTCGCGCGTGGCTACACCATCGTGCGCCACGACCTGGAACTCAAGGAGTGAGGCGATGAGCGACGTGCCCCGCGTGCCGCCGCGCTACGTGCCGGTGTTGACCGAGGTGGTCGGCGCCGCCGCGCGCGTGGAGCCCGTGCCGCCGGCGCCGCCGCCGCCTGCGGCACCACCCGTGCCGGTGGCTCCGCCGCTCGACGCGCAGACGCTCGAAGACCAGCTGCTGCACCGTGTCATGCAGCGCGTCGACCTCGCGCTCGAACAGCAACTGCACGACGCCGTGGCCAGCATGGTGCTGCAGCACACGCACGCGCTGGTACCGCGCCTGCGCGAGGAAATCGAGTTCGTCGTGCGCCAGGCCGTGGCCGAGGCCGTGGCGGCCGAACTGGCCCAGCGTCCACCTGCGTGAAACCCCTAGTGGCGTTTGTGCCGATCGTCGCAATCGGGCCCGCAAATTGCATACCGGCAGATGTATAAACCTGTTCTCTCGTTTTTCCCTGTCTGGAGGATTTTTATGCAGTTGAAATGGACCGCTGTCGCCTTGGCCGCCATGGTGCTCGTTGCGTGCGGCAAGAAGGACGAACCGGCGCCGGCGCCCGCATCTGCGCCCGCTGCGGCTGCACCCGCAGCCGCACCTGCCGGCGAGACGGTCACCGTCCGCATCGGCCACGTCGGCCCCACCAGCGGCCCGATCGCCCACCTGGGCAAAGACAACGAACTCGGTGCCCGCATGGCCATCGAGGAACTGAACGCCGCCGGGTTCAAGATCGGCGACAAGACCGCCAAGTTCGAACTGCTGGCCGAAGACGATGCGGCCGATCCCAAGCAGGGCACCTCGGTCGCCCAGAAGCTCGTGGACAGCAAGGTCCATGGCGTGGTCGGCCACCTGAACTCGGGCACCACCATCCCTGCTTCCAAGATCTACAGCGACGCCGGCATTCCGCAGATATCGCCGTCCGCCACCAACCCCAAGTACACGCGCCAGGGCTTCAAGACCGCCTTCCGCGTGGTGGCCGACGACGTGCATCTGGGCAGCACGCTGGGCAAGTACGCCGTGGGCGAACTGGCCGGCAAGTCCGTCGCCGTGATCGACGACCGCACGGCCTATGGCCAGGGCGTGGCCGAGGAATTCGAGAAGGCCGTCAAGGCTGCCAACGGCACCCTGATCGGCCACGAGTTCACGACCGACAAGTCGACCGACTTCAACGCCATCCTGACCAAGCTCAAGGGCGCCAAGCCCGACGTGCTGTTCTACGGCGGCATGGACGCCGTGGCCGGCCCGATGCTGCGCCAGGCCAAGCAGCTGGGCCTGACGGTCAAGTTCATGGGCGGCGATGGCATCTGCACGAACGAGCTGTCCAAGCTGGCCGGCGACGCCATGGCCGACGGCCAGGTCGTGTGTGCCGAAGCCGGCGGTGTGGACGGCGACCTGAAGCCCGGCCTGGACAAGTTCAAGACCGACTTCCAGGCCAAGTACAACGTCGACGTGAAGCTGTACGCCCCGTATGTCTACGACGCCGTGAAGGTGCTGGCCACGGCCATGCAGAAGGCCGGTTCGCCCGAGCCTGAGAAGTACCTGCCCGAGCTCGCCAAGATCGAATACAAGGGCATCACCGGCAACATCGCCTTCGATGAGAAGGGCGACATCAAGAACGGCGCGCTGACGCTGTACACCTACAAGGGTGGCCAGCGCGAGCAGCTCGCCGTGGTGCGCTGAGCGTTTTCCGCGACCGCAGCGACAAGGGGCCTTCGGGCCCCTTTTTTTTGATGGCTACGCGGCGGGCCGCAGCCGGCGCGGATCGAGTGCCGCGACCAGGCGGGCCGGCAAGGGCATCGGCTCGCCATGCAGGCGGGCGGCGATCAACTCGGCCGCCAACGGCGCCAGGGTGAGGCCGCGCGCGCCCAAGGCCGTCAACACCCACAGGCCGGCGGCCCAGGGGCCGGCCAGCGGCAACCGGTCCGCAGAGGTACAGCGCACGCCGGCCCAGGCCGCGGGCGCGGGGCCCTCGGCGATCGCCTGGCCAGTGGCCGGCAACAGCGCCTGCAGGCGCTCCAGGTTGTAGCGCTGCTCGGCCTCGCGCAGGTCGGTGGCCGTGTCGCCGCGCTCGAAGCTCGAGCCGCTGAGCCAGACCGGGCCTTGCGGACCCGGCACGCCGGGAATGAAGTGGCCATGGCCGTTCACCGGCATGGCCGGTACCGGCAGCGTGGGCGGGCAGGGCCCCAGGCTGACCTGTCCACGCACCGTCTGCAGCCCCTGTGTTTGCAGCAGTGCGCCGCTGCCGATGCCAGCCGTCACGACCAAGAGCGGCGTGGCGTGCAGTTCGCAGTCGTCGTCACTGCGCAGCGACCACCCCCCGGGCGTGGCCTGCACCCTGGTGGTGCGGCAGCCGCCCTGGAAGCGGATCGCCGGATGTGCGAGCAGGGCCTGCACGAGCCGGACAGGGCGCACCCAGCCGGCCAACGCATGCCATTGCGCGGGCGTGTCCACGGGCAGGCCCGCGGCCTGCAGCTGCGCGGCATCGGCGGCCGCGCTGAACGCATCGCCGGGCGTGGCCAGCGCCCGCGCGCCGCGCAGGCGCCGTTCCAGCACGCCGGTCAGCGCGTAGTCTTCACCCTCGCGCAGGAGTGCCCGCAGCAGCTGCGCCGTGCAGCGGGCACCCGCGCGCGACAGCTGCGTGGGCAAGGTGTCGCTGGCGGCGTCGTGTGGCGAGAACAGGCCCGCGGGCAGGCCGGAGGCACCGGCGGCCGGCGCCTCCGCGGCGTCCAGCACCAGCACCTGCCAGCCGCGCTCGGCCAGCTGGCGCGCCACGCTGGCGCCCGCCAGCCCGGCGCCCAGCACCGTGCAATGGCCGGGCTGGGCGGGTGGGCCGTCGTCGTGCCAGGGCTGCGGGCGCAGCCTGGGCGTCCAGGCGGGTGCGTAGGTGGCTTCGAGCCGGTCGCGCTTGGGCGGCACGCCGGCCACGCGCTGCACCGTGAAGCCGCATTGCGCCAGGCTGTCGCGCACGGCGCGGGCGATGGTCCAGGTGGCCAGCCGCGTGCCGTTGCGGCAGCAGCGTGCCACGGCCTTCAGGGTGTCCAGGCTCCAGATGTCGGGGTTGCGGGCCGGGCTGAAGCCGTCCAGGAAGACGCTGTCGGCCTGGCACACGAGTTCGCGCAGCATGGGCTGTGCTTCGCCGATGGCCAGCGTCAGCAGCACGCGCCCCTCGTCCAGGCGCAGCCGGTGCACGCCCGGCCGCAGGCTGCGGTACTGGGCCGCCAGTTCATCGGCCAGCGGCTGCAGCTCGGGAAAGGCCGCAGCGCCGCGCAGCACGTCCTCGGCCGACGCGGGATGGGCCTCGACCGAGACGAAGTGCAAACGTGCGGGCCGCTGCGGATCGGCGCGCCAGGCGGCCCAGGCCACCAGGAAGTTCAGGCCCAGGCCGAACCCGGTTTCCAGGATCGCCCAGTGCGGTCGCCCGGCCCAGGCCTGCGGCAGCCCGCAGCCGTGCAGGAACACGCCGCGGGCCTGCGCCAGAGCGGCTTCGGAGCGGTAGCGGTCACCGAAGCGCGGGTTGTAGGGAGCGCCATCGGCCAGCCATTCGATGGGCTCGGCCACCGGTGCTCAGGCGGCGGGTGGCACGTAGCCCTGGACGGCGTCGGCGCCGGCGCCGAAGAAGTGGTTCTCCATCTGGCGCGACAGGTACTGGCGCGCGCGCTGGTCTGCCATGTTGAGCTTGTTCTCGTTGATCAGCATGGTCTGCTGCTTGAGCCAGGCGGCCCAGGCTTCCTTGCTGACGCTCTGCCAGATGCGCTTGCCCAGCTCGCCCGGGTAGGGCGGCAGGTCCAGGCCTTCGGCTTCGCGGCCCAGTTTGATGCAGTTCACCATGCGTGCCATGTCGAGTCTTCCTTGAGGGGATGCAGGCCGTTGGGCGGCCTTGTGGGATGCGGATTGCGGGCCCGGATTATCGGCCGCCCAGCAAGCCATCGACGATCAAGGTCCAATGCCCGGGCTCCACCGGCGTGATCGACAGCCGGCTGCCGCGCTGCAGCACCACCATCGTGGCCAGGCCAGGATGCGCGCGCAGCTCGGCCAGCGGCAGCAGCCGGGTCTTGCGCAGCGCCTGCACGTCGCGCAGCAGCCAGCGCGGCGCATCGGGCTTGGAGGCGCCATCGTGGTAGGGCGAGGCCGGGTCGAACTGCGTGGGGTCGGTGCGCACCTCGGAGGCCACGCGCGCGATGCCGGCGATGCCGGGCTCCGGGCAACTGGAGTGGTAGAACAACACGCCGTCGCCGACCTGCATGCCGTCGCGCATGAAGTTGCGCGCCTGGTAATTGCGCACGCCGGTCCAGGGCACGGTCTGCCCGGGCGCGGCCAGTGCGTCGTCGATCGAGCATTCGTCGGGCTCGGACTTCATGAGCCAGTAGTGCGGTGCGCGGGCGGTGGCGGCGTTCATGGTGAGGGCGGGGTGGGGCTGGGGGCCGCGCGAGGATGCCACAGCGGGCCGCGCCGTTCTCCTACAGGGCGCGCTTCGGCACGGTGGCAAACTCCGCCCGCCGAAAACGTTTCCTTGCCAGCCCACACACCGCTTCATGACGGCGGACGCACTCCCCTCCGACCTCGCTGCCTGCGATCTCGAACCGATCCGCTGGCCCGGCGCGATCCAGCCCCATGGCCGCATGCTGGTGCTGGACGCCCAGACGCTGCAGCCCGTGGCTGCGAGCGCTGGCTGGCCTGCGCCCGATCACGCCGCCGTGCTCGAGGCGCTCGACCGCACGGCGCTGTCGTCGCTGCCGGCCGCGGGCCCCGGCATGTCGCCGATCAGCCTGGGCAGCGTGCAGTTGCCAGGCCGCGCTGCACAGGAAGTGTCGGCGCACCGCACCGCCTCCCATGTGATCGTCGAGTGCGAGGACGCCAGTCCGCAGGACCACGGCCCGTCGCGGATCTATGCACTGGCACGCAACTTCCTGTCGCGGCTGAACGAGGCACGCGACCTGCCGGCGCTGTGCCTGCTCGCGGCCGAGGAGATGCGCCGGGTGAGCGGCTTCGGCCGCGCACTGGTCTACCGCTTCGACGACGACGGCCACGGCGAGGTGCTCGCCGAAACGCTGGAGCCCGACTACGACAGCTACCTCGGCCACCATTTCCCGGCTTCCGACATTCCGCGGCAGGCGCGCGCGCTCTACCTGCTCAACCACTTCCGGCTGATCCCCGACGCAGGCTATGCACCGGTGCCGCTGCTCGGCCTGGAGGGCTGCGCTGCGTCGCAGGTCGACCTGTCCCATGCCCTGCTGCGCAGCGTCTCGCCCGTGCACGTGGAGTACATGCGCAACATGGGCACGCTGGCCTCGATGTCGGTGTCCATCGTCGTCGACGGCAAGCTCTGGGGCCTGGTGTCCTGCCACAACCATGCGCCGCGCACGCTGGGGCCCAACGCACGGGCCGCTTGTGAACACCTGGGCCAGCTGCTGTCGCTGCAGATCGGCGCGCTGCAGGCCGCCGAGGAGGCAGCCGCGCGGCTGGAACTGCGCCAGCTCACGCTGTCGCTCGTGGCGCAGCTGGCCGAGAGCGATGGCACGCTGAGCCGCCTGGTGCAGGCCGGCGGCCTGCTGCGGCTGGCGCGCGCCAGCGGCGCTGCCGTCGTGCTGGACGAGGCCGTCTGGACCGTCGGCACCACACCGCCGCCGGCCGAGCTCGAGGCGCTGGCGCACTGGGTCGCCGCCCGCGGCGAGGACATCTACGCGAGCGATGAGCTCGCGCGCGATTTCGGCGGCAGCCCTGCGCTGCGCGAGAACGCCGCCGGCGTGCTGGCGGTGTCGATCTCGCAGGTCCACCGCCACGTGATCCTGTGGTTCAGGCCAGAGATCGTGCGTACCGTGCGCTGGGCCGGCAACCCGCGCAAGGCGGTGGACGAGGCCGGCCGCATCCATCCGCGCAAGAGCTTCGACAGCTGGGTCGAGCGTCTGGGCGGCCGCTCGGCCCGCTGGCTGCCGTCCGAACTGGCGGCGGCGCGCGAGCTGCGCGATGCGCTGATCGGCATCGTGCTGCGCCGTGCCCAGGAGATGGCGGACGCCGCCACGGCGCTGGGCCGCGTCAACAAGGAACTGGAAGCCTTCTCCTACACCGTATCGCACGACCTGCGCGCGCCGATGCGGCACATCGCAGGCTACGCCGACCTGGTACTGGAAATGGACGGCGCGCATGTCAGCGAGCGCGGCCGGCGTTACCTGGGCCACGTGAAGGAGGCCGCGGCGTACGCCGGCCAACTGGTCGATGCCTTGCTGGACTTCTCGCGCCTGGGCCGTGCCGCGCTCAAGCCACGCAGCGTGGACATGGTCGCCATGGTGGCCGACCTCGTGCGCGAGCTGCGGCGCGACGAACCCGGGCGCAACGTGCAATGGGACGTTGCGCCAGACCTGCCGGCGCTGCACGCCGACCCCTTCCTGCTGCAGGTGGCCACGCGCAACCTGTTGGCCAACGCCCAGAAGTACACGCGCCGGCAGCCCGCGCCACGCATTACAGTGCGTGCCGTCGTGCGCGAGGACGGGGTCGGGCTAGAGGTCGAAGACAACGGCGTCGGCTTCGAGATGAAGTACGTCGAGAAGCTGTTCGGCGTCTTCCAGCGCCTGCATGCGACCGAAGAATTCGAGGGCACCGGCATTGGCCTGGCCAACGTCAAGCGCATCGTCGAACGCCATGGTGGCGAAGTCTGGGCCCGCGGTGCGCCCCAGCAAGGTGCGGCTTTCGGATTCGTGCTGCCGCGCTCCCCCATCCACTAGAAAAACATCCCCATGCTCAAGCCGATCCTGCTCGTCGAGGACGACACGCGCGACCTCGAACTCACCTTGCTGGCGCTGGAGCGCAGCCAGCTCGCCAACGACGTGGTGGTGCTGCGCGACGGTGCCCAGGCCCTGTCCTACCTGCGCCGTGAGGATGCGCATGCCGAGCGCAGCGAAGGCAACCCGGCGGTGATCCTGCTGGACCTCAAGCTGCCCAAGGTCAACGGCCTGGAGGTGCTGCAGGCCGTGCGCGCCGACCCGGGCCTGCGCGCCATCCCGGTGGTCATGCTGACCTCCTCGCAGCAGGAGACCGATGTGGTGCGCAGCTACGAGCTCGGCGTCAACGCCTATGTGGTCAAGCCCGTGGAGTTCCGGCAGTTCGTGGCCGCCATCGCCGACCTGGGCATCTTCTGGGCCGTGCTGAATGAGCCGCCGCCCGGTTCGCTGCGGGCCAGCCGGCGCTACGAACATGAGTGAACCGCTGGAGCTGCTGCTGCTGGAGGACTCCGCTTTCGATGCGGAGCTCGTGCAGGAGTGCGTGCGTGCTAGCCATCCCGCGGCCCGCTGCACGCTGGTGCGCGACGAGGCCGGCTTCGTGCAGGCGCTGGCCACGCAGCGCTTCGACGCCGTGCTGTCCGACTACCAGCTGCCCGGCTTCGGCGGCGACCATGCACTGGCCATCGCCCGGGCCAGGGCGCCGCAGCTGCCCTTCATCTTCGTGTCCGGCGTGATCGGCGAGGACAACGCCGTCGAGCTGCTCAAGCGCGGTGCCACCGACTACGTGAGCAAGGGCCGCCTGGAGCGGCTGCCGCTGGTGCTGGAGCGCGCGCTGCGCGAGGTGCGCGAGCGTGCCGCGCGCGACGCCGCCGAGGCACGCCTGCGCGAGGCCGACAGCCTGTACGCCCACATCGTCGAATCCCTGCGCGACTACGCCGTGCTGCTGCTCGACGCCGAGCACCGCATCACCAGCTGGAACCGCGGCGCCCAGGCCATGTTCGGCTTCGAGCGGGCCGAGGCCGTGGGCCAGAACGCCATGCTGCTGCTGCCCGAGGGCGAGGACGCGCACGAGGCCTGGCGCCGCGACCTGCGCCTGGCCGCCACCGCGCAGCGCGCCGCCACGCAGCGCTGGATGCGCCGGCGCGATGGCTCGCGCCTGTGGGCCGAAGGCGTGCTGATGCCGCTGCATGGCGAAGGCGGCGCCGTGGTCGGCTGGTGCAGCATCGCGCGCGACACCACGGCCGAGCACCTGGCCGCGCAGGTGCTGCGCGAGGCCAAGGAGCAGGCCGAAGCCGCGCGGCGCGAGGCCGAGCGCGCCAGCCAGGCCAAGGACCGCTTCATCGCCATGCTCTCGCACGAACTGCGCGCGCCGCTGTCGGCCGTCTCGGCCGCCGTGCACTTGCTGGAGCGGCATGCCAGCGTGCCGGCGACGCACAAGGACCTGGTGCCGCTGGTGCGCCGCAACGTGGCCGTGGAGACGCGGCTCATCGACGACCTGCTCGACATCTCGGCCATCTCTGCCGGCAAGCTGGGCGTCAAGCCCGAGCTGGTGGACATGCACGCCGTGCTGCGCGAGGCGCTCACCATGCTGGCCGAGGCGATTGCCGAACGCGGCATGCGCGTGGAGCTGGCGCTGGCCGAGCAGCCGGCCTGGGTGCACGCCGACCCGGTGCGCATGCAGCAGGTGATGGCCAACCTCGTGCGCAACGCCATCAAGTTCAGCGAGCCCGGCGGCGTGGTGCACTTGAACACGGCGCTGGAGTCCGGCGAGTTCGTGTTCTCCTGCTGCGACCAGGGCATCGGCATCGCGCCCGATGCGCTGGAGCGCATCTTCACGGCCTTCGAGCAGGCCGACCGTGACACCGCGCGCGAGCGTGGTGGCCTGGGGCTGGGCCTGGCCATTGCGCGCCACCTGGCCCTGGCGCACGGCGGCGTGCTGCTGGCGGAAAGCGCTGGCGTGGGGAAGGGCGCGCGGTTCACCTTGCGCCTGCCGCTGCGCGAGGGCGCCGTCCCGCCACCGCCACCGCCGTCTGACCCGGCGGCCGAGCCGGTGCAGGCCCAGCATGCGCGCGTGCTGATGGTGGAAGACCACCCGGGTGCGGCGATGGCGCTGCGCATGTGCCTGGAGGAGTACGGCTACGCCGTCGAGCATGCCGCCAGCGTGGCCGAGGCGCTGCAGCTGGCGCAGTCGCAGGCCTTCGACATCGTGCTGACCGACCTGGGCCTGCCCGATGGCAGCGGCGTGGACATCGGCCGCGCGCTCGGCGGGCGCCTGCCGGTGCTGGCGCTGAGCGGCTACGGCGCCGAGAGCGACCTGCGCAGCACGGCTGCCGCGGGATTCGCCGGCCACCTGGTCAAGCCGGTCGACCCGCCGCAGGTGCATGCGGTGCTGCAGAAGCTGCTGACACGCCCGGGACCATGAAGCTGGCGCGGCCCGGACCGCGCCGGGCTGCGCGTAATGGCGGCGCCGCGCCGTCCCAGGGCCGGGCCGCATTCCGCACGGCCTGCGCGGGGCTTGCGGGCCGGTGGGTTCCGTCGGGCGCGTTCGGTGTCTAGACTCGGCACTCCACCACGATGGCGCCACCAGAGCGCCGAAGCGAGACAAGCATGATCGACCTGCACGACATCCGCTACGTGCGCCTGGGCACGCGGGACCTGGACGGCGCCGTGCGCTACGCCCACGACATCCTGGGGCTGGCCGAAGGCGGGCGCAGCGGCAATGCCAAGAACGGCCAGACGGTCTACCTGCGCAGCGATACGCGCGACCACACGCTGGTCTACCACGACGGCGACCCGCGCGACCACACGGTCGGCTTCGACCTGCGCGAAGGTGTGGCACTGGACGCCGCCGCCGCCGAACTGGAACGCCTGGGCCACCCGGTGCACCGCGGCAGCGATGCCGAGTGCGCGCAGCGCCGCGTGGACGCCTTCATCCAGTTCCGCGACCCGAGCGGCAACCGCATCGAGCTGCTGGCGCCTACTCCGCAGGCGGGCCGGCCCTTCGCGCCGACGCGGCCGGTGGCCAACACCGGCTTCTCGCACGTGGGCCTGCGCAGCACCGACCCGGTGCGCGACGAGGCCTTCTGGACCGGCGTGCTGTCGGCCAAGGTCAGCGACCGCATCGGCGCCGCCCCCTTGCTGCGCATCGACGCGGTGCACCACAAGATCGCGCTGTTCCCCTCGGCCTTCGCTGGCGTGCAGCACATCAACCACCAGGTGGCTTCCATCGACGACATCATGCAGTCCTGGTACTTCCTGCAGGAGCGCGGTGTACGCACCGTGTTCGGCCCGGGCCGGCATCCGACCTCGGGCGCGATGTTCCTGTACTTCGAGGGGCCGGACGGCATGGTCTACGAGTACTCGAGCGGTGTCAGCCAGATCACCGATCCGGCGCACCGGCCGCGGCAGTTTCCGTTCGAGCCGGCCTCGTTCTGCATGTGGGGCGCTCGGCCGGACATCCCCGAGTTCCGGCGCTGACTCAGTTCGGCAGCCGGCCCGGGAACAGCGCGCGCAGCTGCGCCGGGAACTGCTCGGCGAAGCGTTCGAAACCCTGGCGCGACGGGTGCAGTTCGTTGTGCCAGTTCGCGCGCTCCGGCGCCAGCGTGCCCTGGCCGTTGACCAGGGTCACCCGGGCATTGGCTGCCGCCAGGCTGGCCAGCATGGCGGCGAATTCGGTCAGCATCACCTGCATGACCTCGAAGCCGTCCTGCTGCGTCGGAAAGCCGCGCAGCGAGAAGGTCGGCTTGAGCCAGGGGCCCATGTGGCAGATGCCCCGCCCGTCGGGCAGCGCGAAGTCGTAGGCGTGGAACACCAGCTGCGTGCCCGGGCTGCAGGTGTCGCGCAGTCCGATCAGGTCTTCGTAGGCCGCGCGCACCATGGCCAGTGCCGCATCGAAGCGTGGCCGGTGCAGCTGTTCGGCCGGTGGCCGGCCAGCCACGAAGTCGCGCACCCACAGCGCCATGGGGTCGTCCACGATGTCGTTGCCGCCGCCGGAGAACAGCAGCACATCCCAGGCGCCGCCGGCCGGGCAGCCATCGCGCAGCTGCATCGTCAAGCGCTGGCGCTGCTCCACGCCCATCATCTGGCGCGCCTCGTCGCCGGCCTTGGCCAGGTTCAGGATGGGCAGGCCGGCCAGGCGCTCCAGCCGCGGCACGATGCCGCCACCGAACAGCGGCACCGGGTAGTCGAACCACGAATCGCCCTCGGCCAGCATCTGCAGCGGCATGCCCGCGCCGGCCGTTTCGCGCGGGGCAGCGCCGGCCCGGGCTGGTGCCGCCGCGGGCGCCGGCAGCCCCTGCACGCCGCGCTGCTTGAGCAGGCGCATCACGGCCTTGTAGTCCTGGATGCGCTGGCGTTCCTCGCGGCGCTGGGCGATGGCCAGCTGGCGGCGTTCCCGGCCCACGTCGCCCGGCGTGGGCTGCGTCGGTGCCGGGCCGGCCGGTGCACCGGCCGGGGCCACGCCGCGCATGGGCGCATGCGCCGGTGCCGCTCTGCGGGCAGCGACCAGGGCCTTGGCCTGGCCCAGCGTCAGCGGCCCGTCCGCAGGCCGTGCGGGGCGGGGCGCTGCGGCCTTCTTCGGCGGCGCGCGCTTCTTGGCCACGGCGGCCTTGGCCGGGGCGGGCTTGGCTGAGGTGGTCTTGCGGCTCGGGCTTTTGCGGCGGGTGGCCATGGCGGTCTCCGTTGCGACGACCGCCGGCATCATGCGCGCCGCGAAGCCAGGGCGCATCCACCGAACCGACGAGCGGCGGCAGCTGCCGCAACGCGCGCACAATCGCGCCCCATGTTGGAGACGAACACCCCTTCGAAGGCCCCCGTGCTGATTGCCGGCGGCGGCATCGGCGGCATGGCCATGGCCCTCACGCTGCACCAGATCGGCGTGCCCTGCGTGGTCTACGAGGCCGTGCCGGCCCTGCAGCCGCTGGGCGTGGGCATCAACCTGCAGCCCAATGCCGTGCGCGAACTCTACGACCTGGGCCTGGACCACCACGTGCTCGACCGCATCGGCATCCAGGCCCGCGAGTGGGCGCTGGTGGGCCGCAATGGCCGCGAAATCTATGCCGAGCCGCGCGGGTTGGCTGCAGGCTACCGCTGGCCGCAGTACTCGGTGCACCGCGGCGAGCTGCAGATGCTGCTGTACCGCACCGTGCTCGAACGCCTGGGGCCGCAGGCCGTGCAGCTGGGCCAGCGCGTGGCGGGCTACCGCAACGACGAAGCTGGCGTCACAGCGCTGATCGAGACGCGCGACGGCCAGCGCCGCGAGGTGCAGGGCGCCGTGCTGGTCGCAGCCGACGGCCTGCACTCGGCCGTGCGCGCCCAGATGCATCCGCAGCAGCCACCCATCCACTGGGGCGGCGCCATCATGTGGCGCGGCACCACGCCGGGCGTGCCGATCCGCACGGGCGCGTCGTTCGTGGGCCTGGGCAGCCTGAAGCACCGCGTCGTGTGCTATCCGATCTCCCAGCCGGACCCGGCCACGGGCCTGGCCACCATCAACTGGATCGCCGAGATCACGGTGGACAACTCGCAGGGCTGGACGCAGGGCGACTGGAACCGCCGCGTCGGCATCGACGAGTTCATCCACCACTTCGAGGGCTGGGACTACGGCTGGATCGACGTGCCGGCCATGCTGCGCGGCGCGAGCCAGGTGTTCGAGTACCCCATGATCGACCGCGACCCGGTGGCGACCTGGGTCGATGGCCGCGTGGCCTTGCTCGGCGATGCCGCGCACGTGATGTACCCGGTGGGCTCCAACGGCGCGAGCCAGGCCATCGTGGATGCGCGCGTGCTGGGCGCAGCCTTGCAAGACCAGGGCGTGGGGCCTGCCGCGCTGCGCAGCTACGACGAGCAGCTCTGCGCCGACATCTCCGCCCTGGTGCTGCGCAACCGTGGCGCCGGGCCCTTCGGCCTGCTGGGGCTGGTGGACGAGCGCTGCGGCGGCGTGTTCGAGGACATCGACCAGGTGCTGCCCAAGGCCGAACGCGAGGCCTTCATGGCGCGCTATAAGGCGGCGGCGGGCTTCGCGATCGAGACGCTCAACGCGGCGCCGCCCACGGTGCGCCCGTAGCCGCGTTCAGCCGCCGAGCTTGTCGAGCGTCTTCGTGTCGAAGTCGCTCGCATCGTGGCGTTCGCGCAGCTGGCTCTCGGGCTTGCCCTGCACGCGGTTGACCATGCGGCCGCGGCGCGCGCCGGGGCGCTGCGCGATCTCCTCGGTCCAGCGCTGCACGTGGGTGTACTCCTGCACCTGCAGGAACTGGCCCGATTCGCCATAGAGCTGGCCCTTGGCCAGCGCGCCGTACCAGGGCCAGATGGCCATGTCGGCGATGCTGTAGTCGTCGCCAGCCACATAGCGGCTCTCGGCCAGGCGCCGGTCGAGCACGTCCAGCTGGCGCTTGACCTCCATCGCGTAGCGGTCGATCGCGTACTCGATCTTGCTCGGCGCATAGGCGTAGAAGTGGCCGAAGCCGCCGCCCAGGAAGGGCGCGCTCCCCATCTGCCAGAACAGCCACGACAGGCACTCGGCCCGCGCTGCGCCGCCCGTGGGCAGGAAGGCGCCGAACTTCTCGGCCAGGTACAGCAGGATGGCGCCGGACTCGAACACGCGCACAGGCTGCGGGCCGCTGCGGTCCAACAGCGCCGGGATCTTGGAATTCGGGTTGATGCCGACGAAGCCGCTGCCGAACTGGTCGCCCTCGCCGATGTTGATGAGCCAGGCGTCGTACTCGGCCCCGCTGTGGCCCAGCGCCAGCAGTTCCTCCAGCATCACGGTGACCTTGACGCCGTTGGGCGTGCCCAGCGAGTACAGCTGCAGCGGATGCCGGCCGACCGGTAACTCCTTGTCGTGCGTGGCGCCGGCCACGGGGCGGTTGATGTTGGCGAAGCGGCCGCCGCTGGCCTTGTTCCAGGTCCAGACGGCGGGCGGGGTGTAGGTTGGATCGTCAGGCATCGATCCAGTCTATCGAGATCAGCCGGGCGATGCAGGCCGCGCCTGTGCGGCCCCGGCCTCCAGCAGGAATTCCGCGACCTCGTCGGAAAACCGGGCAGGCTGGCCGTGGACGAGCACACCATCCGGATTCTGCGGATCGGGCCGCGCACCGGGCATGCCGTGCGCGACCAGCGCCTGCGCGCAACCCAGCCAATCGCCCTCGGCGTCGTCGGGCCGGTTGCACGAGGCCCACTGCAGCGTGCCGCAGCAGTTGTCGTCGAAGCCGTGGCGCTCGGTCCATTGCGCGCCGTGCGCCAGGAGAAACCGCGCCATGGCCGCGTCGCCGCGGAACACGGCCTGGTTCAGTGCCGAGGCGTCCCAGTCTCCCGCGCGCACGGCGACCGGCCAGCCCAGCCGCACCATGCACTGCACGGCCGCCAGGCAGCCCTGGGCCGCGAGCTCGGGCAGCAGGCGCAGGTGCTCGGGCGGCAGGGCGGCCGGCCACTCGGGATGGCCGGCCTGCAGTGCCCTGGCCTCGGTCTCGTCGCCACGCGCGCAGGCGGCGAGGAAGCGCTCCAGCGGCGCGGCCGGTGCCGGCACGCCGGCGGCCACGAGGAGCGCCGCCACCTCGGGCAGCCCGTAGCGCAGCGCCAGCGTGGCGGCGTCGGTGCCGTCCGGCGTGCGCACCTGTGGATCGGCGCCGGCCTCCAGCAAGGCCGTGACATGCGCGGCCGAGCGGCGCCGGCGGATCGCCCACAGCAGCGGCCGACCCCACGGCCCCGCGAGCGGGGCGGGCGCGGGCTCGTTCGGGTCGCCACCATGGGCGAGCAGCAGGCGCAGCTGGGGCAGGGCGTCCAGGTCGAGCACGCGGTACAGCGCGTTGCTGCCCGTCACGCGCGCGCCAGCCTGCAGCAGCAGCGTGCACTCCACGCTCTCCAGCGCGTGGTAGAGCGATTCGCCGTCGTTGGGGTCGGCGCCCGCGGCCAGCAACATGCGTGTGAGAGCCGCGTCGCGGTTCTGGCCGGCAGCGCCGTACAGCGTCGACAGGTGCTCCGTGGGCGAGGGCGCGGCCAGCGATGCCGGTGGCCAGCGGTTGCCCACGGACTGGTTGGCATCGGCCCCGGCATCCAGCAGCAGCTGCGCGCAGGCCAGCAGGCCCGGGCGGAAGGCGGGCAGCTGCCACAGGCTGGAGTGGGCCACGGCGAACAGCGGCGGCAGCTGCAGCGCGCCGCCAGGCCGGTGCAGCCACGCGCGGTCCTGCGCGATGGCGGTGCGCAGCCGCGGGGCATCGCCCGTTGCGCAGGCCATGAGCAGGTCACCGTCCGCCAGTTCGGGCTGCTCGGCCAGCAGCCGCGCGGCCACGGCCGGCTGCGCGCGCCCGGTGCCGCCGGCCACATCGCCGGCATAGGCCAGCTGCAGCCAGCGCAGGCGTGCGCGCGCGGGGTCGGCGATGGCCTCGGCGTGGGCGATGCGCGCGGCCACGAAGTCCATGAGTTCGGACCAGGAGACGAAGCCGTGTTCGCGCGCGATGCAGGACTGCGCGTCGTGCAGGCGCAGGCCCATGGCCGCGATGGCGGCGTTGCTGGCGCCGCGGGCGGCGGGCAGGGCGGCGCGCATGCGGGCCGAGGCGTCGGCGTCGCCGGCGCGCAGTGCGGCCAGCAGCTGCTTGGCCTGCTTCTTCAGGTGCGCGGCGTCGGGCCGCGGGGGGATGTGCTTCACGAGAAACCTCCGTGCGTGGATGGCCGGGGACCCGCAGCATCGGCCGCACAAAGGTGGGGAAAAACCTCGGGCGCACGCGTGACAGCGTGCGTGGGGCAAGTGGGTTCAACCCTTCCCGCGGGTCCGGGCGCGGCTTGCACCGCGGCCGGCATGGTAGCTCAGCGCCGGCCCAGCACGGCGCGCAGTTCGGCGACCGTGAGCGGACCGTCGCCGGGCAGCTGGGCGGGCCGCGGCAGGCCGGCCAGCACGGGGAACTGGCCGTCGGGCTGGGCCACCTCGAACAGCTGCGCGATGGCCTGCTGCACACCGCGCAGCTGCTCGCCCTGCCCGGCTTGCAGTGGCCCGCGCAGGGCCTGGCGCAGCAGGCGTTCGGCCAGCTCCAGGCTGTCGACGAAGTAAGGCAGGCCGCGCGTCTGCAGGCTGGCCAGTGCCGCCACGAATGCGGCCTGCGGCGCGGCTTCGCCGAAGGGCTTCTTCTTGCCGTGCTCCAGCGCGTGGCGCAGCGAGGCAGCCCACAGCACCGCCGCATCGGGCAGGTCCGGCGCGCGCTGCAGCAGGCTGCGCGGCCAGGCCTGCAGCTCCTCGATGTGGCCGGTGCTGGCCTGCAGCAACATGCCGGCCGTGAGCGCGGCCTGGCCATTGGGCTGGTCCTGCGCGGCGGCGCGCAGGCGCTCGGGGTCGATGCGCTCGGCCGCCTTGCGCGCGCTGCCGAGTTCGGCCTCGCGCAGCAGCGTCCACAGGTACTGGTAGTGGGGGTTGTGGGCCGACGGCCCCAGGCGGGCCTGCAGCTTGAGCAGGCGCGGCGGCTCGCCCGGCATGCCCGGGCCGAACTGCAGCGACAGGCGGATCGGCACCGGGCCGCTGGCGTCGGTCGGCAGCGCCACGGCCAGGCGCTCGCGCTGCACGTACTGCACGCCCTCGAACACCAGCAGCACGCCACCGGTGCGCGCCGGCAGTTCCAGGTCGACCTGCACCTGGCTGCTCGGGTCGTCGCGCTCGACGGCCAGCAGCAGCAGGCCTGCGGTGAGCGGGAGGCCGTCGTCCAGGCCGAACGCATGCACGCCTTCGCGCCACAGGTGCGAGGTGTACTCGTGGCCCATGCGGCGGTGGATCTCGCCGAAGTCCTGCACCATCGCCTCGAGCGGGATCGCGTCGCCCACCGCCAGCCGGGGATCGAAGCGCTCCGCGCTGGCGCGCAGCGCTTCGGTCAGTGCATCGGGCCGCGGGCGTCCGCCACCCACGCGCGGCAGCGCGCCCGGCGTGGGCACGGGCGGTGGCGGCACCGGCCCGGCCAGCAACTCGGTGACGACGAGCGCATCGTCGCCCTCGACGCGGGGCCGCACAGCCTGCTCCAGCTGGCCCTGGCTGGCCGCTTTCAGCAGCGCATTCACGTCCTTGCGCACGGCCTCCACGAGTTCACGGAATTCCAGCCGCGCATCGGTGCCGCCATCGCCACGCACGGCGTTGAGCAGCGCCTGGCCGAACAGCGTGTGCGGCTGGCCCGGCACCTGGTAGGCCTGTGTGCCGGGCGAGGTGGCGGCCAGCGAGGCGGCCGTGCGCGGCACCTGGGTGCCGGCCTGCAACAGCGGAAAGCAGGTGTTGGCCGTGGCGCCGCGCGAGGCCAGCGGCGAGAACTCGTTGCGGCAGGCATCGATGAGCGCGAGGTGCTCGGCCACGGGGCTTTGCTCCATCCAGTCCTGCAGTTCGCGCGTGCTGACGCAGTTCTGCAACTGGGGCGCGCCGGGGTCCGGGTCCAGGTAGTCGCTGGGCAGCAGCAGCGCGCGCCAGTTGGACTGCACGCCGTGGCCGCTGAAGAAGAAGAGGGTGCGGCTCTGGCGTGCCGCGGCCGGCGCGCTGGGCAGTTGCCCCGTCCAGCGCTGGATGGCCTTGACCAGTGTGGCGTGGTCCGCTGGCGCGTAGTGCACGAGGCCGCGCTGGTCGAAGCCGGCCTTCTCCTCGTCCGTCGGCGCCAGCAGCAGTTGGCACCAGACCAGCGGCAGGCCGTCGCGCCGGAAGTCGGCGCGCAGCCAGTCGAACAGGCTGGCCGCGGTGTTGGCCGATGCGCCCAGCTGGCCCAGGCCGAAGGCGTCGGGCGCGGGTGCGCTGCCGCCTTCCAGGTGTGGGTAGGCGCTGACGCCGGCCAGCAGCGCATACAGGCCCGGCATGCCGGCCTGCCACTGCGTGTCGCGCCACAGGCCTGGCGTGTTGGCGACGGGTTCCAGTGCCATGGGATCTCCTAGGCGTAGCGGGGCGGAAGGGGCGGCGGGCCGGTCAGGGCCGGCGGTGCGGCACGGCCGGCCGCCTGTGCCCATTCGCGTGGCGGCTGCAGCTGCAGCGACAGCAGGCACTGCGCGCCGCCGGTGGACAAGGCGAGTGCGTAGTGCGCCGCGGGTGGCGCGATCGGGTGCGCCGTGCCGTCGGCACCGCGCAGCGCGGTGAGCTGGAACTCCGGCGGCAGCACGATGCTGGCCGAGGCGCCGCGCGCCCGGTCGTGCAGTTCCACGGTTGCGCCGGGCCCGTCCTCCTCGTCCTGCCAGAAGCCCAGCCACAGGGCCTCGCGCGCGCCGCAGGGTGCCAGCAGCTCGTCGCCATTGCGGTGCAGCGGCACCACGCCCCAGCTGCGCAGCCGTGCGCCGGCCTGCCAGTGGGCCAGCCCGATGCGGTGCACGCGCATGCGCAGGCCCATGAAGACCAGCAGGTCGCGCTGCAGGTCAGAGCTTGAGAGGGAATTGGTTGGGCTCACGACAGGGCTCCCGAAGGCGCCGGGCAAGGCGCGCCGCGCAGCCCATATCGGGATATGGGCAAGCGGTGCAACGCCGCCCGGCGTCTTTGGGGGCCATGGCCCGCAGGGCGAGACCCCGCCAACCCATTGTTCTCAGATGCCACGGCGCACCGCGGGGGATCGCGTGAGCTCAAGCGATTGCCTCTCAAGCTCTCATGCGTAGAGCTTGCGGATGGTTGCGGCATCGCCGGCCGACAGCTTCCACGAGGGCATGAAGCTCTTGCCGTTGGTGGTCCAGTGGGCCGGGATCGTGTAGATCATGACCGAGGCGCTGTCGAAGTCGGTGGTGATGGTGGTGGACGCGTCGAACTTGGCGAACACGTTGTGCGTGATGGTCGCGTCGTCCCAGAAGTTGGGCGAGCCGCCCAGGTCGGCCTTCACGGCCGCCTTGTCCCATTGCACCAGCGCGCCAGGGTGGTTGTGCTCGTGCAGCAGGCCCAGCGCGTGGCCGAACTCGTGGATCACCACGCTGGAGAAGTCTTCCTCCGGCGTGTCCAGCGCGGCCCAGCCCAGGTTCATGGTGGCCTGCGAACTGCGGATGCCCTTGGCGTCCGTGCCCACGTAGGACCACGAGCCCGCGCCGGGGTCGAACGTGATGCGGATGTCGCCCGCTTCGTTCGGCTGGGCCTGCTCCAGCTGCAGGTGCACGCCGTCCAGCATCCAGGACTGCGCGGTCTTCAGCGTGCGGGCGTGCAGGGCGGCGTCGCCCTGCAGGAAGCGCACCTTCAGCAGCTTGTCGCGCGGCCAGAGCTTGTTCTTCGCCGCCACGCCCATGGGCGTGAGCTGCGTGGGGCTGCCCGCCACGCGCTGCCCGCCGTCGATGTCGACGGCCGTGCAGATCCATTGCTTGCGTTCTTCGCTCATCGTGGGCTCCTTGCACGGCCGGCGGGCCGCGCTGCGGATTGTGCGGCGCCCAGCGGCGAACGCAATCCTCAGACGGATGGAGAGTCGCCCTGCAGCAAGCGCATCACGCGCAGCATGTGGGCATCGCGCTCCTGCGCCATGGTCTCGGTGCTGCGGCCGGCGGCGGCGTCTTGCATCTGCGCGATGAGCTTGGCGCGTGTGTCCGCATCCAGGGTCGGCTGGCCCAGGTCGGCCCACCAGCTCTCCACGGCCGGGCCCAGCCGCTCCAGGAAGGCTTCCATGCCGCGGGGGCCGCCCGAGAGATGGAAGATGGCGTGCGGGCCGCACACGGTCCAGCGCGCGCCCAGGCCTTCGGTCACGGCGCGGTCCACGTCGGCCACCGTGGCGTAGCCGCCTGCGACGAGGTGCACGGCCTCGCGCCACAGCGCGGCCTGCAGCCGGTTGACCAGGTGGCCCGTGGCCTCGCGCTGCAGGCGCACGGTCTGCTTGCCCAGCGTGCGGTAGAAGGCCTCGGCCCGGTCCATCGTGTCGGCGCTGGTGGCCTGGCCGCCGACCAGTTCCACGAGCGGCATCAGGTAGGCCGGGTTGCAGGGGTGGGCGATCAGCAGGCGCTGCGGATGCGCCAGGCCTTCTTGCAGCAGCGTGGGCATCAGGCCGGAGGAACTTGACATCAGCAGCGCATCGGCCGGCGCGGCGGCCTCCACGGCGCGGTAGGCCCTGCGCTTGAGTTCCAGCTGCTCGGGCAGGGCTTCCTGGATGGCGCCCACGCCCGCGACGGCTTCCTCGATGCCGGCGCACAGGCGCGGCAGCCTGGGGTGTTCGGCCAGCAGGCCCAGCGCCTGCATGGCCGGGCGGGCACGCGCGAGCATGTCGTCCAGGCGCTGCTGCGCGTCCGGCGAGGGATCGGCCACGCGCACCTCGCGGCCGGCCAGCGCGAAGAAGGCCGCCCACGCGGCGCCGATGACGCCCGCGCCGAGCACGGCGATGGGGGCTTGGTCTGCAGTCTTCAAACTTCGGTATCTCCGTGCGAAAGGTGGTCCCACATGCGTTCGAAGATGCGGCCGGCGCGCGTGGCGCGGCGCGTGGCTTCGTCGGCCGTGAGTTCGATGGGCTCGCCGCCGGCGGCGGCGCAGTCCAGTTCGATGCGGGCGGCGTCCTCCAGGTACCAGGTCAGCACCACGGCCTCGGGCAGGCTGGGGCCGGCCACGACCACGCCGTTGCCGCGCATCACGATGGCCGGTGCCTGGCCCATCTGTGCCACCAGGGCCTCGGCCTGTGCGTCCGAGCGCAAGAGCTGTACATCGTCCCAGAGCGGCGTGCCGGGGTGGAAGTAGCTGCCCATGCCGTGCAGCACGCGCGGCGTGCGGCGCAGCGTGGAGAGCGACATGGTCTTGGGCGGCATGGCGCGCACCACGCCGCCGATGTCGGGGCGGCGGCGGTAGATGGCACGGTGGATGCGCACCTCGCCCAGCAGGTCCTCGGGGAAATCGCCGGCCAGCGGCACCACGGTGCCGGGCACGCCGAAGCCGATGCTGCCGGGCGGCTGGCTGGCGCAGACCAGGAAGTGGTCGGCATCGAGCCGCATGCTGCAGTGGCCGTAGGCGTGCAGCAGGCCGTGGCGCGACAGTGCGCGGGCGGCGCGGCGCACCAGCAGTTGCGCAGGTTCGAGGGCATCGGGTTCCATGGCGGTTCCTTTCAACGGATGGCGCGCAGGCGCCGGCGGATGAACTGGCTGGCGATGAACAGGTCGCGCTCCACGGCCAGGCGCACGCCCACAGGGTCGTGGCGCGCGAGCGCGGCCAGCGTGGGCTCGTGCGCGTCCTTGAGCGCGGCGGCGGCTTCGGGCGCCTCGAACAGGCGATTGGACACCGGGCCGGCCTTGAGCCACAGCGCCGCGATGAGGTCGAACAGCAGCGGCGAGCCGGCCGCACGGTACAGGCGCACCTGGAAGTCCTCGTTGGCCGCGAGGTAGCCAGCGGCGTCGCCCTGGCCCAGCGCCTCGCGCATGCGCCCACCGAGGACCACGAGCGCGGCGCGGCCAGGCTCGTCGATGCGCAGGGCGCCGCGCTCGGCGGCCTCGCCTTCGAGCAGCATGCGCATCTGCACCAGGTCGTCGAACTCGGCCGGCGAGAGCTTGGGCACGACCACGCCGGCATTGGGCACATTGCGCAGCGCGCCCTCGGCCGCCAGGCGCTGCAACGCGGCGCGCACCGGCATCAGGCCGCAGCCCAGGCGCTCGGCCAGATCGCGGATCTTGAGCCGCTCGCCGGGCTGGAAGCGGCCCACCGTGACCCATTGGCGCAGCTGCGCGTAGATGGCGTCCTGTTGGGTGGCGGAAGCGGCGGCGGGCTCTGGGGGCATCGTCAGGCGTGGGTGAGTTCGGCCAACACGGCGTCGAAAGCCTCGACGAGGCGATCGACGTCGGCAGGCGTGGTCTCGGGGCAGACCAGCATCATGTTGTGGAAGGGCGTGATCAGCACGCCGCGGTTCAGCAGCGCCAGGTGCAGCAGGTGCTCCAGCGCATCGTCCATGGCGGCGGCGGCCTCGCTGCCGTTGCGCGGTGGCCGGGCGCAGAACTGGAACTCGGCGCGCGCGCCGACCTGGCTCACGCACCAGGGCAGGCCGTGGCGTGCAATGGCGCCGCGCAGGCCGTCGGCCAACTGGCCGGCCAGCGCCAGCATGGGCTGGTAGACGGCGTCCGTCATCAAGCTGGACAGCGTGGCGCGCATCGCCGCCATGGCCAGCAGGTTGGCCGTGAGCGTGGTGCCGATGCCCGAGTGGCCGGGCGGCGCGGCGCGCTTGGCGGCCTCGCAGCGGGCCGCCAGCTCGGCCGTGAATCCGTAGGCCGCGCAGGGCATGCCGCCGCCCAGCGGCTTGCCGAGCACCAGCGCGTCGGGCGCCAGGCCGTGGGCGCGCGCATAGCCGCCCGGGCCGCTGCTGATGGTGTGGGTCTCGTCCAGCACCAGCAGGCTGCCGTGGCGGCGGATCAGGTCTGCCGCGGCCGGCCAGAAACCGGGCTCGGGCAGCACCATGCCGATGTTGGTCATCACCGGCTCGGCCAGCACGCAGGCCACGTCGCCGGGCGCGAGCGCGGCCTGCAGCCCGGCCAGGTCGTTGAACTCGACCACGCGCGTCGTTTGGGTCAGCGCGTGCACCTGGCCCAGCAGGCTGGGACGCTGCACGGGCCGGCCGTCGACGAGGTCGACGAACACGTCGTCCACGGTGCCGTGGTAGCAGCCGTTGAACACCAGCAGCACGGGGCGGCCGGTGACCGCGCGCAGCCAGCGCAGCAGGAAGCGGTTGGCGTCGCTGGCCGTCATCGCGAACTGCCAGCGCGGCAGGCCGAAGCGCGCGGCCAGCAGTTCGCCGACGGCGGCGGCGTCCTCGCTGGCCAGCATGGCCGTCAGCCCGCGCGCGGCCTGGGCCTGCAGGGCCGCGACCACCGGGGCCGGGGAGTGGCCGAACATGGCGCCGGTGTCGCCCAGGCAGAAGTCCGCCAGCTGGTGGCCGTCCACATCGGTCAGGTGCGCGCCGCGCGCGTGCGCGACGTGCAGCGCGAACGGTGTGCCCCAGTCGCTCATCCAGTGCAGCGGCACGCCGAACAGCAGGTGCTCGGCACTGCGGGCGGCGAGCGCGGCGCTGCGCGGGCGTGCAGTGGCGAAGCGGGCACGTTCGCGCGCGGTGAGCTGGGCAATGCGGTCGGCGGAGATGGCGCTGCTGGACATGCTGGCCTGGGGGATGGTGGCGGTGCTTTTGATCATAAGCAGTCATCCGGCGCTATGGCGCTGATGGTGCATGCGCCATTGTGATCAAGCGTTTCAGATGCCCAGGTGCCCCTGCACGGTGGCGCGGTCGGCCTGCAGCGCGGCGCCGTCGCCCTGCCAGACGACGCGGCCTTTCTCCAGCACCACATGCTGGTCGGCCAGATCGAGCAGCGCGCCCAGGTTCTTGTCCACCACCAGCATGGCCATGCCGGTGGCGCGCAGCGTGCCCAGCACGCGCCAGATCTGGTCGCGCACGAGCGGGGCCAGGCCCTCGGTGGCCTCGTCCAGGATCAGCAGCCTGGGGTTGGTCATCAGCGCGCGGCCGATGGCCAGCATCTGCTGCTCGCCGCCCGAGAGCTGGTTGCCCAGGTTGCCGGCGCGCTCCGCCAGCCGCGGGAAGAAGTCGTAGACGCGCTGCAGCGTGAACGGCTCGGCCGCACCATGGCGGTTGGCGGCCGTGGCGACGAGGTTCTCCTGCACCGTGAGCGTGGGAAAGACCTGGCGGCCCTCTGGCACCCAGCCCAGCCCCAGGCGCGCGGCCTCGAAGGCGGCCATGCGCGTGATGTCGCGCCCACCGAACTGCACGCTGCCCGACTGCTTGGGCTGCAAGCCGATCACGCTCTTGAGCGTGGTGGTCTTGCCCATGCCGTTCTTGCCCAGCAAGGTGACGATGCGGCCATCGCCCACCGTGAGGTCGATGCCGTGCAGCACGCGGCTGGCGCCATAGCCGGCCTGCAGGCCCTGGATCTGGAGCAGGGCGGGCATCAGTGCTCGTCTCCGAGGTAAGCGCTGCGCACCGCCGGGTCGGCCTGCACCTCGGCCGGCGTGCCGCAGGCGATCGCACGGCCGTAGACAAGCACGCTCACGCGGTCGGCGAGGCTGAATACGGCCTGCATGTCGTGCTCCACGAGCAGCATGGTGTAGCGGCCCTTGAGGCCCTGCAGCAGTTCGACCATGCGCGCCGACTCGCCCTGGCTCATGCCGGCCAGCGGTTCGTCCAGCAGCAGCAGGCGCGGCTGCATGGCCAGGGCCATGGCCAGTTCCAACTGGCGGTGCTCGCCGTGGGCCAGGGCCATCACGTCGTCGTGCGCGCGCCCGGCCAGGCCGGCCAGTTCCAGGGCCTGCAGCGCCGGGCCGGTCAGCGCAGGCTGGCGGTGCACGGGCGTCCAGGCGCCGAAGGAATGGCCGCTGCGCGCCTGCACCACGAGCATCACGTTCTCCAGCACCGAGAAGCCGTGCAGCAGCTGCGTGATCTGGTAGCTGCGTGCAATGCCGGCCAAGGCGCGCTGCGGCACGGGCCAGTGCGTGATGTCCTGCCCGTCGTAGAGCACGCGGCCGGCATCGGGCAGCAGTTCGCCGGTCAGCTGGCCCATCACGGTGGTCTTGCCGGCGCCGTTGGGGCCGATCAGCGCATGGGTTTCGCCCGGGGCGATGCTGAGCTGCAACTGGTCGGTGGCGGTGAGGCCGCCGAAGCGCTTGACCAGGCCTTCGATGGCCAGCAGTGGCCGGCTCATCGCCGCTTCTCCCACTGCAGCACCGCGCCCCAGATGCCGCGCCGCGACACCAGCGCGACCAGCAGGATCAGCGGCCCGAGGATGGCCATCCAGTGCTGCGTCCAGCCCGACAGCAGTTCCTCGAGCACGAGCAGCACCACGGCGCCGACCAGCGGCCCCATGACCGTGCCCATGCCGCCCAGCACCACGATGAGGATCAGTTCGCCCGAGGCCTGCCACGAGAGGTAGGACGGCGAGGCGAAGGCCGTGAGGTTGCCCTGCAGGAAGCCGGCCAGCGTGCAGACCAGGGCCGAGAGCACATAGGCCGTGAGCTGGTAGCGCAGCCGCGGAAAGCCGGCCGCCAGCATGCGGCGCTCGTTGGCGTGGAAGCCGCGCAGCACCATGCCGAAGCGGCTGTGCACCGCACGCCAGACCGCGAACATCACCAGGAACAGCAGCCCGAGCGCCAGGTAGTACAGCGCGAGCTTGCCGTCCAGCGCGGGCAGCGGCGCGAGCTGGCTGCGCTCGCCCAGCGGCAGGCCGTCGTCGCCACCGTAGGTCTTGAGGCTGACGGCGAGGAAGTAAAACATCTGGCCGAAAGCCAGCGTGATCATGATGAAGCCGATGCCGCGTGTGCGCAGCGACACCAGCCCAGTGACCGCTGCCACGCACGCCGCCAGCGCCAGCGCGATGGCCAGCTGGGCCCAGCCGTTGGTTATGCCGTGGAAAGCCGCGATGCCGACCACGTACGCGCCCAGGCCCACGTACAGCGCATGGCCCAGGCTGACCATGCCGCCATAGCCCAGCACCAGGTTGAGGCCGCTGGCCGCGATGGCGAACACCACGATGCGCGTGGCAAAGCCGAGGTAGAAGCTGGAGCCGGCCCATTGCGCGAACACCGGCACCAGCAGCATCAGCAGCACGATGGCGCAGGCCAGCCAGGCGCGTGGCGTGCGCCAGGAGAGGGGTTCAGGAAACATCTTGCCTTGCGTGGAGCTGGATTGGGCGTGGTGCAGGGGCCGCGGCCACCGGGTGGCCTCTTTCGCGAATGTCCCCCGCCTGGGCCGCAGGCGGCCCAGGCTCCTCCTTGATTTCGCTGCAGAGGCCACCCGATGCCCTCGGCCCTGGGCACGTCGCGTCGTGCGAGCTGGTGCGACGTGACGCTTCATGACCACGCCGATGGTGTGCTCCACGCAGCGAAATCAAGGAGGAGCCCCGGGCCGCCTGCGGCCCGGGGCGGGGGACATTCGCAGAGTGGAGTACACCGTCGACGGGGTCTCGCGCGACCGCAACCAGCGACCGTACGCTCATCGCCGCACCGGAAACAAGCCCGCCGGCTTGACCGCCAGGATCACCGCCATGAACAGGTAGATCAGCATCGAGGCCAGCGCCGGCCCAGCCGCATCCGCCACGCTGCGCTCGAAGAACTGGCGCGTGATCTGCGGCATGTAGGCCCGGCCCATGGTGTCGACCAGCCCGACGAGCAGCGCCGCGTAGAAGGCACCGCGGATGGAGCCGATGCCGCCGATCACGATGACCACCAGCGCCAGGATCAGCACGTTGTCGCCCATGCCCGACTGCACCGAGACGATGGGGCCGACCAGCCAGCCCGCCAGCGCCGCCAGGCCCGCGCCGACCGAGAACAGCAGCGTGTTGAGCAGCCGCGCGTTGACGCCCAGCGCGGCCACGGTGTCGGGGTGCGTGGAACTGGCGCGCACCAGCATGCCGACGCGCGTCTTGTGGATCAAGAGATGGATGCCGCCGGCCACCAGCAGCCCGGCCACGATGATCATGGCGCGGTAGGCCGGGTAGCTGAAGTCACCGAACTGCAGCGAGCCGTTGAGCCAGTCCGGCTGCGCCGTGAACACGGGCTGCGCACCCCAGACCATGCGCACGGCCTCGTTGAAGAACATGATCAGGCCCAGCGTGGCCAGCACCTGGTCCAGGTGGTCGCGCGTGTAGAGCCGGCGCAGCGCCAGCCGCTCGATGGCGAAGGCCAGCAGCATGGCGCCGCCGATGCCGGCCAGGCCCGCCAACAGGAACGAATCCGTGCGCGCCAGCGCGGCCGCCGCGAAGTAGGCGCCCAGCATGTAGAACGAACCGTGCGCCAGGTTGATGAAGTTCATGATGCCGAACACCAGCGTGAGGCCGGCCGACAGCAGGAACAGCAGCATCCCGAGCTGCACCCCGTTCAGCAGCTGGGAGAAGAACAGGCTCCAGATCAAGCCCGGCTCACTTCATGGGGCATTCGCCGACGTAGGCGTCCTTGTGCGCCGTGAGCTGCTTGCTGACCGTCTTGAGGTTGGCGTTGCCCTTGGCATCCTTGGCCACCTCGAACACGTAGAAATCCTGCACCGGGAAGTTGTTGGGGCCGAAGCTGAACGTGCCGCGCACCGACTTGAAGTCCGCCGCCTTGAGGGCCGTCTGCAGCGCGGCCCTCTCGGTGCTGCCCTTGGTCTTGCGCAGGGCCGAGTCGATCAGCAGCGCCGCGTCGTAGGACTGGGCTGCGTACTCGCTCGGTGTGCGCTTGTACTTGGCCTCGAAGTCGGACACGAACTTCTGGTTGGCCGGGATCGGCAGGTCCGGGCCCCAGGCCGAGGCGTGCATCACGCCGAGCGCGCTGTCCTTGAGGGCGGGTAGCGTGGTGCCGTCGGTGGTGGACACGCTCAGCAGCGGGATCTTGGCCGTGAGCCCGGCCTGCTGGTAGGCGCGCACGAAGGCCACGCCCAAGCCGCCGGGGTAGAAGGCGTAGACCGCATCGGGCTTCTCGGCCGCGATGCGCGAGAGCTCGGCGGAGAAGTCCAGCTGGCTCAAAGGCGTGTAGATCTCGTCGGCCAGCGGCGTCTTGTAGACGCGCTTGAAGCCGCTCACGTAGTCCTTGCCGGCCTGGTAGTTGGGCGTCATCGCGATGATGCGCTTGTAGCCCTTGTCGGTGGCGTACTTGCCCATGGCCTCGGCGAACTGGTCGTTCTGCTTGGAGACGACGAACAGGTTGGGGGCGCACTGCGCGCCCGCCAACGGCGCCGGCCCGGCGTTGCCGCCCACCACGACGACGCCGGCCGAGGTCAGCTTCTTGCTCACGGCCATCATGATGTTGGAGAAGGTGATTCCGGCGACGATGGGCACCTTTTCCTTCTCGATCAGCTCGTCGGCGATCTGGTTGGCGACCTCGGGCTTCAACTGGCTGTCGCGGCGCAGCACGTTGACCGGCACGTCGCCGAGCTTGCCGCCGTTCTGCTCCACCACCAGCATGAAGGCGTCCAGCATGTCCTGGCCCAGCGCGGCCTGCGGGCCCGAGAGTTCGGCCATGAAGCCGATCTTGACGGGGGTCTGGGCCTGGCCCGGCGCCGAGAAGGTCAGCGCCACGGACGCGAGCGCGCTGGCGAGAAGCGTTGGTTTCAAGTCGATCTCCTGGTCGTTGGTCTGGCCGACGGACTGGAGCGCCCGGCGCGCCATCGGCGGGCCGCATTGTTCACCAAAAGAGTGCAGCCACCTTGGTGGCTAACCCGCAGAGCGCCGCGGGATCTCAGTCGACGGACGCCCCCGAAAGCTTGACCAGGCGCAGGTGCTTGTCGAGCTCGGCCTGGAAGAAGGGCAAGGCCTGCTCGGGCGAGCTCTGCACGGTCACGATGCCCTGGGCCGCGAGCGCATCGGCCACCTCCTTGCTGGCCAGCACGGCCTGCAGGTCGGCAGCGGTCTTCTGCACCACGGCCGGTGCCATGCCGGCCGGGCCGACCACGGCGATCCAGGCGTCGAAGCCATAGCGCGGCAGGCCGGACTCGGCGAGCGTGGGCACCTCCGGCAGCAGGGCCGAGCGCGCCGTGCTCGACATGGCGATGGCGCGCAGCTTGCCGGCCTTGATGTGCGGCGCCACGGCCGTGACCGAGACGAAGGCCATGTCGACCTGGCCGCCCAGCAGGTCGGTGGTCAAGGGGCCGGTGCCGCGGTAAGGGATGTGCTTGATCTGCACGCCGGCCTCCTGGCCGAACAGTTCGCCGGCCAGGTGCAGCGTGCTGCCGTTGCCGGCCGAGCCCAGGTTCAGCTGGCCGGGTTTGGCCTTCATGAGCGCGATGAGTTCGGGCGTGTTCTTCGCCGGCACGGAGGGATGCACGACCAGCACCAGCGGCACGCTGCCGATCACGCGGATCGGCGTGATGTCGGCGATCGCATCGAACAGCTGCTTCTTGTAGATGCCCGGGTTGATCACGTGGTTGGACGAGACCATGGCGAGCACCGAGCCGTCCTTGGCGCCGTTGACCACCTGCAGCGTGCCGGTCATGCCGCCCGCGCCGGGCAGGTTCTCCACCACCACGGGGTGGCCTGTGCGCCTGGCCAGCGCGGGCCCCATGGCGCGGGCCATGGTGTCCACGGTGGAGCCGGTGGTCAGCGGCACGACGAGGCGGATGGGCTTGTCGCCCTGGGCCCAGGCGGGCGCGGCCAGGCTGGCGGCGAGCAGCGCCAGGGCGCCACGCCGCGCGATCGCGGGGTGTTTCATCGTTGTCTCCGTTGTGGTTGCGAAAGCAGTGCTCAGCCTTGCGCGGCCTGCAGGTCGGCGAAGGACAGCAGGCGCCCCGCGATGGCACTGGCCGCCACCGTGGGGGGGCTTGCCAGCCAGACGCTGCCGGGGCCCGAACGCCCCGGAAAGTTGCGGTTGATGGCGCTGACCGTGATCTGGCCGGCATCGGTGGACGAACCCGGGCCGCAGTTGGCGCAGGCGCCGCAGGAAGGCTGCAGGATCTGCGCGCCGACCTGCGCGAAGGCCGCGAGGTAGCCCTGCGCGGTGCAGTAGTCGCGCACGGCCGTGGTGCCGAACTGCAGGTACAGCTGCACGCCCTCGGCCACGCGCAGGCCGCGCGCGGCGGCCCAGGACAGCACGGCGTGGTAGTGGTCGAAGTCCTCGCGTTTGCCTGCTGTGCACGAGCCGCCGTAGGCGATGTCCAGCCGCACGGGCGCGTCCAGCGCGGCCAGCGGCACGCCGTTGCCCGGGTCGCCCGGGCGGGCCACCATGGGCGAGAGCGCGCTGCAGTCCAGCACGATGTGGCCGGCGTAGGCGGCGTCCGCGTCGCTCGCCATCCAGTCCTGCAGCACGAAGTCCACGCCGCGGCGCTCCTGGAGGAAGCGCACGGTCTCGGCATCGGGCGCGACGATGCCCGTGAAGCCGCCGAGCTCGGCCACCATGTTGGTCAGCGTGGCGCGCTCGTCGATGGACATGGCGGCCACCGCGCTGCCGCAGAACTCGAACACCTTGCCCACCCCGGCGCCGGCACGGATGCCGGGCTGGGCCAGCAGGTGCAGCAGCACGTCCTTGGCCGTGGTGCCGGCGGCCAGCGGGCCCTGCAGTTCCACGCGCAGGCACTGCGGCACGGTCAGCCGCACCGCGCCCGTCACGAAGGCGTTGGCCATGTCGGTCGTGCCCACGCCGAAAGCCACGCAGCCGAGCGCGCCGCTGTGCGGCGTGTGCGAATCGGTGCCCACCACGAGCTCGCCCGGCAACGCATAGCGCTCGGCCACCATGGCGTGCGAGATGCCGGCCTCGTTGTGCTGCGCGCCGGGCGCGGCGGCCTCCTCGTCGGTCAGCGTGCGGTGCAGGGTCAGGCCGTGGGCCTGCGCGAAGTCGCGCTGCGCCTGCACCATGGCGCGGATGTTGGGCACCAGGCCCATGCGCAGGTGCGCGGGGCTCTGCGCCACGTAGGCGGTGTGGTCCTCGAACACCACGATGGTGGACGGGTCGGCCAGCTGCAGCGCAGGGCCGAAGCTGGCCTGCAGCATGTGGGCGCACATGCCGGTGTAGTACTCGTGGATGAAGCGGCGGTCCGCGCGCACGAAGGCGCCGTCGCCAGCGGCCGGGTGCGCCGGCGTGACCGGCGTGGCCAGTGCGTGGCGCGCGACGATCTTCTCGAACAGCGTGCGCGGCCCGGTGCCCCCTGCATCGGCGGCTGGCCGGATGCCTTGCATGTGCAGCTGGCCGAAGCGCAGCAGCCCGCCCGCGCGCAGGATGGCCGCGGCGAGCGCGTCGCGCCCGGTCACGAGTTCGTCGATGGCGATGGCCTCGCCGCGCTCGATGCGCGGAATGAGGCCGAGGTCGGTGGACGTGAACAGGCCGATGTTGTCGGCGTTCTGGCGGTAGATGCGCTCGAAGCTCTCGGCCACCACGAGCCGGATGCCGGCCAGCTTCTCGGCGGCGGGGCTGTGCTCGCGCGAGGAGCCCTTGCCGTAGCGCGCGCCGGCCACCGTGACCGAGAAGCCCCCGGCGCGCACGGCGCCGGCGGCAATGGGCTGCTGGCCATCGACCGTGAAGCCGGTGTAGGGGTAGCGGCCCAGCGCGTCGTCGTAGTGGGCCAGGATGGCGACCGGCGTGATCTCGTCGGTCGAGACCTCGTCGCGCAAGGGTCCGGCCTGGGCCAGCGTCATGGGGCGGCCGGCCATCTGGTCGGCCATGGCGGCCGGGTTGCGTGCGAGGTACAGCACGCGGCCTGCAAGATCGGGTTTCAAACGCTGGGTCTCCGTCGCCCACCGTGGTGGTGGTGGCGCGGACTGTAGGAGCGCGCGGCGCACCCGACCAAGTGCGCATTTGCGCCGGGGGGCATGCGCTGCGCGCATGTCCGGGCCAACCCCCGGTGGGCGGCCTCAGGCGCGCAGCGCGTCGATCAGCGCGGCCACGGCCGCCGGCCGCGGCGTCTTGTGCAGCGCATAGAGCCGCAGCATGCGCGGCGCCCAGTCTTCGGCCAAGGGCCGCCGCGCGAACTGCGGCGCGCCGGCATAGGCACGCGCCGCGCTGCGCGGCAGGATGGCCAGGCCCAGGCCGGCCTCGACCATGCGGGCCACGCCGTCGAAGCTGTGCACGGCCACGGCCACCTGCAGCTGCAGGCCGGCGGCGCTGGCGCGCTCGCGCAACTGGCGGTCCAGCGCGCCGCCGCTCTGCACGCAGACCAGCGGGTGCTGGGCCACCTCGGTGAAGCGCAGGCTGTCGGCGGTGGCCAGCGGGTGGGCGGTGGGCAGCAGCACGGCGAGCGGGTCGTCGGCGAAGTCCCAGGCGTTGAGCCCGGCCGGCACCGCGTGGGCGACGGCCACGCCGACATCGGTCGCATCGTCCAGGCAGGCGCGCAGCACCTCGTCGCTGAGCCGCTCCTGCAGTGCGATGGAGACCAGCGGATAGGCCTGGCGAAAGCGCTGCAGCCGCTCGGGCAGAAAGCCGATCACTGAGGATTCGTTGGCGCACAGCCGCACCAGGCCGCTGACGCGGCCGTCGTGCGACTGCACCTCGCGCAGCAAGGCGTCCAGCCCGGCCTCCAGTTGCAGGCCGCGCTCGTGCACGAGCCGGCCGGCATCGGTGAGCCGGATGCCCAGCGGCGAGCGCACCAGCAGCGGCACGCCGAAGGCATGTTCGAGGTCGGCGATGCGGCGCGACAGCGCCGAGGCGGACAGGTGCTCGCGTGCAGCGGCGCGCGCGATCGAGCCTTCCTCGGCGGCGCTGGCGAACAGGCGCAGGCTGTAGGGGTCGAGGCGGCGGGTGGCCATGGCGAGCGGCAGTGTAGGGGCACCGGCCGGCGCCGGACACGGGGCCGGTCATGGCGCTCGGCTATCGTTGGCGCCATGACTTCCTCGACTGTGCGCGCGCACTGGGCTGCGCGCTTCCTGTTCTTTGCGGCCGGTTGCATGTTCGCCACCTGGGGCGTGCAGATCCCTACGGTGAAGACCGTCTACGGGCTGGGTGTGGGCGCCATCGGCGGGCTGGTGCTGGCGGCTGGCGTGGGTTCGGTGCTGGGGCTCACGCAGGCCGGCTGGCTCATTGCGCGCCATGGCGCGCGCCGCGTGGCCTGGTGGGGCGCGCTGCTGTCTGCGCTGGCCCTGATGCTGTTGCTGCACATGCCCCACCTGGTGCTGCTCTGGGCGCTACTGGGCCTGTTCGGCCTGGCCACGGGCCTGCTCGACGTGGCCATGAACGCCGATGCCTCGGAACTCGAACGCCAGGCCGGCCGGCCGCTCATGAGCGCCTTCCACGGCATGTTCAGCCTGGGCGGCATGGTGGGGGCGGGCGTGGGCGGGCTGCTGTTCACGGCCGGCGTGGCGCCGAACCTGCAACTGCTCGGCGTGGCGGCGTTCAGCATGGCGCTGGTGGCCTGGAGCGTGCGGCAGATGCCGCCGGGCCAGGCCCTTGCAGAAGAAGCGCATGGGCGCTTCGCGCTGTCGCGCGGGCGCTTGGCGCTGGTGGGGCTGCTGGCGGCGCTGGGCTTCGTGGTGGAGGGCGCCATCTACGACTGGAGCGTGCTGTTCCTGGCCAGCGAGCGCGGCGCGCCGCAGCAGCAGGCCGCGCTGGCCTATGCCAGCTTCTCGGCCGCCATGGCGGCCACGCGCTTCGTGGGAGACCGGCTGCGCGCGCGCTGGTCCTCCGTGGGGCTGCTGCGCGCCAGCGCCTGCCTGGCGGCCGTGGCGCTGGCGCTGGTGCTGCTGTCCAACAGCGTGCCGCTGGCCCTGGCCGGCTTCGCGCTGGTGGGCGTGGGCCTGGCCAACGTGGTGCCGGTGCTGTTCAGCGCGGCGGCGCAGGTGCCGGGCGTGGCGCCCGCGCAGGGCATTTCGGCGGTGGCGTCGTTGGGCTACTGCGGCTTCATGGTCGGGCCGTCCATCATCGGCTTCGTGGCCCATGGCAGTTCGCTGACGCTGGCCCTGGGCCTGGTGGTGGGCTGTGCGCTGTTGCAGGCGGCACTGGCGCGGCGCGCATTGGGTGCTTGAGACGGCGGTTGAGCCGGCGTTCGACCAGCGCCACGGCGATGCCGGCGCCGCAGATGCACGCGATGCCCAAGGCCGAGGTGGCGTCCGGCAGCTGGCCGAACACGGCCCAGCCCAGCCCCACGGCCGACAGGATCTGCAGGTAGCTGTAGGGGGCGAGCAGCGTGGCCGGGGTGCGGGCGTAGGCAGCAGACTGCAGGCCGTGGCCGATGGCGCCGGTGATGCCGGTGGACAGCAGCAGCGCCCATTGCCAGCCGCTGAGCGGCGGCAGCTCCCAGATCCAGGGCAGCAGTGGCGTCAACGCCACCGTACCCACCAGGCCGCCGTAGTAGTTGGTCGTCAGCGGATCGTCGCCTGCCAGGCGGCGCGTGGCGATCTGGAAGGCCGCGAAGGTCAGCGCCGTGGCCACGCCCAGCAGCACGCCGATGGTGTCGAGCCCCGCGCCCGGCCGCACCACCAGCAGCATGCCGGCAAAGCCCAGCGCCACGCCCAGCCAGCGGTGCAGGCGGTGCGGCTCGCGCAGCAGCCAGGGTGCCAGCGCCATCAGGAAGATCGGCGCCATGAAGTTCATGGCCGTGGCCTCGGCCAGCGGCACGCGCTTCAGGACCGAGAAGAACAGCAGCGTGGAGCCAATCATCAGCACGCCGCGCAGCAGCTGGCCACGCAGCGAGCCGGTGCGCAGCAGGCCGAGCCCGCGCCGCGGCAGCAGGATGGCGCTGGACAGCGCCGTGTGCACGGCATAGCGCACCCAAGCCACCAGTAGCACCGGCACCCCCAGCAGCGCGAGGTACTTGCCGCTCGCATCCAGCCCCGACAGCACCCACAGGCCGAGCACGTGGAGCAGGATTCCGTTCGATCTCATATAAGCAACGAACTTTCTATTCTTATGAGTTTTATAGAAAAGAGCGTAGATTCACGCCCCTTCCAGTGAATAAGGGTTTCCACGGTTGTGGAGACCATCGCAAGCAATGATCGAGTTGAGGGGTATCACCCAGACCTACCAGGGTAGCAGTGGGCCGGTGCAGGCGCTGCGCGGCATCGACCTGGAGGTGGCCGCCGGCGAGGTGTTCGGCATCATCGGCCGCAGCGGCGCGGGCAAGAGTTCTCTGGTGCGCGTGATCAACCTGCTGAACCGGCCCACGGCCGGGCAGGTGCTGGTCGACGGCCGCGAGATGACGACGCTGCCCGAAGCTGCGCTGCGCGTGGCGCGGCGCGAGATCGGCATCGTGTTCCAGCATTTCAATGTGCTGAGTTCGCGCACCGTCTACGACAACGTGGCGCTGCCGCTGGAGATCGCGGGCCTGTCCGATGGCGAGATCAAGAAGCGGGTGGAGCCCCTGCTGGACCTGGTGGGCCTGTCGGCACTGGCCAGGCGCCATCCCTCGCAGATCAGCGGCGGGCAGAAGCAGCGCGTGGGCATCGCCCGGGCGCTCGCGAACCGGCCCAAGGTGCTGCTGTCCGACGAGGCCACCTCGGCGCTCGACCCGGAGACCACGCGCTCCATCCTCGGGCTGCTGCGCCAGATCAACCAGGAATTCGGCCTGACCATCGTGCTGATCACGCACCAGATGCAGGTCATCAAGCAGGTGGCCGAGCGCGTGGCCGTGATCGACGCGGGCCGCATCGTCGAGCAGGGCCGCGTGATCGACGTGTTCTCCAAGCCGCAGCACGCCACCACGCGCAGCCTGATCGAGGAAATCGTGCCGCAGGAACTGCCCGACTCGGTGCTGGCACGCCTGCGCACGCTGATGGGCGCGAGCCCGGCCGGCGAAGGGCAGGGCCTGCGCCTGGCCTTTGCCGGCGATGGTGCGGACCAGCCGCTGCTGAGCGAGCTGGTGCGCCGCTTCGGGCTGGACTTGTCGATCCTGCACGGCCAGATCGACGAGGTGCAGGGCCAGCCCTTCGGCACGCTGGCGGTGTTTGCGCGCGGCGCGGCCGACCAGCTGCAGGCGGGCATCGCACACCTGCGCCAGGCCGGTGTGAACGTCCAACCCCTGGTGCAGGAGGCTGCCCATGTTTGATTTCCTCGAGACCTTCAACGGCCCGCTGCTGGACATGTTCGCCACCTCGATGTGGGAGACGCTGGTGATGGTCGGCATCTCGGGCCTGGCCGGTGGGCTGATCGGCGTGCCGCTGGGTGTGCTGCTGCGCCTGACCGACCGCGGCGGCGTGCGCGAGAACGCGCCCGTCAACCGCATCGTCGGCGGCATCGTCAATGCGGTGCGTTCCACGCCCTTCATCATCCTGCTGGTGGCCATCATCCCGTTCACGCGCTTCGTGACGGGTTCGTCCATCGGCACGGCCGCGGCCGTGGTGCCGCTCACGCTGGCAGCAGCGCCCTTCGTCGCGCGGCTGGTGGAGACGGCGCTGCGCGAGGTCGACCACGGCCTCGTGGAAGCCGCCCAGGCGATGGGCGCGACCACGTCGCAGATCGTCTGGAAGGTGCTGCTGCCCGAGGCGCTGCCCGGCATCGTGGCCGCGCTGACGATCACGCTGGTCAGCCTGACGGGCTTCTCGGCCATGGCCGGCGCCATCGGCGGCGGCGGGCTGGGTGACCTGGGCATCCGCTACGGCTACCAGCGCTTCCTGCCCGAGGTCATGGCCGCCGTGGTCCTCGTGCTGATCGTCTTCGTGCAGCTGGTGCAGAGCGCCGGCGACTGGCTGGTGCGACGCATCCGGCATTGATGTTCTTGCGCCGCATCCGGCATTGATTCTTTTCTTCAGGGAGCTTCTCATGCAAAAACGTACATTCATCTCCACCATCGCCCTCGCGCTGCTGGCCTCCACCACCGCCATCGCGCAGGACAAGCCGCTCAAGATCGGCGTCACCGCCGGCCCGCACGCGCAGATCTTCGACCAGGTCAAGCGCATCGCCGAGAAGGACGGACTGAAGGTCCAGATCGTCGAGTTCAGCGACTACATCCAGCCCAATGCCGCGCTGGCCGCTGGCGACCTGGACGCCAACAGCTACCAGCACCAGCCCTTCCTGGACCTGCAGGTCAAGGACCGCGGCTACAAGCTGGTCTCCGTCGCGCAGACCGTCAACTACCCGATCGGCCTGTACTCCAAGAAGGTCAAGGACCTGAAGGACCTGAAGGAAGGCGCGCGTTTCGGCATTCCGAACGACCCGACCAACGGCGGCCGTGTGCTGCTGGTGCTGCAGGACAAGGGCCTGATCAAGATCAAGCCCTCGGCCGGCCTCAAGGCCACGCCGCTGGACGTGATCGAGAACCCCAAGAAGCTGCGCTTCGTCGAGCTCGAGGCCGCGCAGCTGGCGCGCTCGCTGGACGACCTGGACGCCGCGGCCGTCAACACCAACTTCGCGCTGTCGGCCGGCCTGAACCCGGGCAAGGACGCGATCGCGCAAGAGAGCGCCAAGTCGCCCTACGTCAACGTGCTGGTGGTGCGCGAGCAGGACAAGGACAAGCCCTGGGTCGGCAAGCTGGTGAAGGCCTACCACTCCGACGAGGTGCGCAAGTTCATCCAGACCGAATTCAAGGGTGCGGTGCTGGCGGGTTTCTGAATCTCGGCTAAGGTGGGCGCCCTTCACACACTCTGAAAGGACAGCCCCATGGCCCAGATCAAGATCGCCGTCGTCGTCGGTAGCCTGCGCAAGGACTCGTTCAACCGCAAGCTGGCCGTCGCGCTGGCCAAGCTCGCGCCCGGCGATGTGACGTTCGAGCAGCTGCGCATCGACGACTTGCCGCTGTACAACCAGGACGACGACGGCAACCCTGCCGCCAGCGTCACGCGGCTGAAGTCGGAGATCCAGTCGGCGCAGGGCCTGCTGTTCATCACGCCCGAGTACAACCGCTCGATTCCGGGCGTGCTGAAGAACGCCATCGACCACGCCTCGCGCCCCTATGGCAAGAGTGCGTTTCCGGGCAAGCCCGCGGGCGTGATCGGCGTGTCGGTCGGCGCCATCGGCACGGCGCTGGCGCAACAGCACCTGCGCAATGTGCTGGCCTACCTGGACGTGCCCACCCTCGGCCAGCCCGAGGCCTTCGTGCAGGCCAAGGACGGCTTGTTCAACGCCGACGGCAGCGTCGGCGAGGCCAGCCGCGCATTCCTGCAGGGCTGGCTCGACAAGTACCTGGCCTGGGTGCGGCTGCACACCGCGGGCTGATCCCTCAGGCGCGCGGCCGGTCCTGCGGCCGCGCGAACCAGGGCCAGGCGTTCAGCAAGGCATAGAACGCCAGGGCCGCCACCATGATCACCAGCAGCGTGGGCAGGCCGGCCCCCAGCCGCAGCGCCAGGTGCCCGGCCAGGTAGACCACCAGCAGCCGCGCAGCCCCCGCGACGATGCTCCAGCCCATGCGCCGCGCGCCCTGCGAGGCGAAGTAGAGCGACAGTCCCAGTCCGAACAGCCCGTACGCCGGCCCGACCACCTGCAGGTACTGGGTGCCGACGCGGATGGCCTCCTGGTCGTGCGTGAACAGCCCGAGCCAGGCGGCCGGGAACAGCGCCGCTGCCAGGCCCACGAGCGAGGTGACGGCGGCGGCGAGCAACGCGCCTGTCCAGGCCACACGGCGTGCGCGCACCAGTTGGCCCGCGCCGGTGTTCATGCCGACCATGGCGACCATGGCGGCGCCGAAGCCGAACACGATAGGAATCTGCAGGTACTCGAGCCGGATGCCCAGCCCGAAGCCGGCCAGCGCTTCGCTGCCGAGCGGGCTGACCAGTGCCGTGGCCGTCAGCACCGACAGGTTCAGCGTGACGTTGTTGACGATGGCCGGCGCGCCCACGCCCAGGATGTCGCGGAACAGCGCCCAGCGCAGCTTGTGGTGCAGGCGCAGCTGCACGCCGCCGTTGCCGCGCAGCACCGAGACCAGCATCACCGCGGCGGCGACGACGTAGTAGACGACCAGCGCCAGCCCCGCCCCGGTGATGCCCATGGCCGGCACCGGGCCCCAGCCGAAGATCAGCACCGGCGAGGCCAGCAGCAAGAGCAGCACGCCGCCGGACAGCACCATCGCCGGCAGCGCCATGTTGCCGCTGCCGCGCAGCACGCTGGCCATGCCGTTGGCCAGCCACAGGAACACGGCGCCGATGAAGATCGCGTTGGAGTAGGCGAGGGCGGCCTCCTGCACCACCGGCGTGGCGCCCATGGCGCGGTACAGCAGCGGCCCGCCCAGCAGCCCGCCCAGCATGCAGGCCACGCCGAAGGCCAGCGCGATGACAAGGGCGTGCAGCGCCAGCGCCTGCGCCTTCTCGGTGTCGCCAGCGCCGGTGGCGCGGGCGATGGCCGAGGAGATGCCGCCGCCCATGCCGCCGGCCGACATGGTCTGCATCAGCATGATCAGCGGGAACACCAGCGCGGCCCCGGCCAGTGCGTCCACGCCCAGCAGGCCGACGAAGTAGCTCTCCAGGAAGTTGGCGGCGGCCTGCGCCAGCATCACGATGAGGTTGGGCGCGGCCAGCAGGAGCAAGGTGGCCAGCACCGGGCCATGCAGCAGGCGCTGGGAGCGGGCGTGGGCGGCGAGCACGGCCTTGCCTGGCGCGGCAGCCGTGGGGGTGGCAACCGCGCTCATGGCGCCAGGCCCTCTTGCAGCAGGCGCGCGCGTGCGCTGGCCAGCAGGGCTTCGGAGATCGGGTCGCCCTTGGTGGCGCGGGACAGCAGCAGCGCGCCGACGAGCGTGGCCACGTCGGCCAGCGCGCGCTGTTCTGCCGCGGGCGAGCCGGCGTCGGGCTGCACGCTGGCCAGGCGGGCGACCATGGACTTCACGCCGTCCAGGTAGGCCGCGCGCACGGGCGCGTCGGCATCGGTGCGGGCCACGTCACCGGCCAGTGCGGCGGCCGTGCAGCTGCTGCCGGGGCGGTCGCGCGTGGCCGTTGCCAGGTAGCCCTCGACATAGGCCCGCCTGCGATCTTCGCGTTCGGGCAGTTCGGTGAAGCGCTGGTCCCAGCGCGCACTGGAATGCGCGAAGGCGTTTGCGCAGGCCACGGCGGCCAGGCCGTCCTTGGACGAGAAGTGCCCGTAGAAGCCGCCATGGGTGAGGCCGGCAGCGGCCATCACTTCGGCGACGCTGACGCCGTGCAGGCCCTTCTCGCGGAACAGGCGCGCGGAGGCCTTCTCGATCGCGATGCGGTTCTGGTCGGTCTGTTGCTGGGATACGCGTGGCATGCGCCGCTCCGTCATTGATAAATGACGTTCATCATAAATGGATTGCGTGAATAAATGTTGGCCATCATGTTTTCGTTCGAACGCATGGCTACCGGTCTTTACAGAAGTTCATGCGCCGGATGTCGTCCGGGCGGTCGCCAGGCCGTTGAATGCACATCTGGTTTGCTTCGTTGGAGATCTGCATGAAACGTCTGTCCCTGCTTGCCGTGCTGGCCGTTGCTGCGCTGAGCGGCTGCGTGGTGGCGCCGGTCGGCCCCGGCTATTACGGCTACCGCCGCCCGGTGGTGGTGGCTCCCCCGGTTGTCGGTCCGCCGGTGGTGATCGTGCGCCCTGGCTACGAGGGCCGGCCCCGCTATGACGACGACCGCGGCTATGGCCACGGCCGGCGCTGGCGCCGCGACGATTGAGGTTCATGCCGGGAACCAAAGCCCGGCCGCAGCAATCCCATCGCCGACAATACCGTGATGCCCTCCGCCGGAGGACACGCGCTACAAGAAGCGTCGCAAGAAAGGGTGGGAATGCTGCTGCGAATGTTGGACCAGTCACCGCGTACGGTGCTGGCCCTGGTGAGTCTGTTCTGTATCGCCTTGCTGGCCTTTGGCCTGTACCTGCAGCATGGCGTGGGCCTGGAGCCCTGTCCCATGTGCATCGTGCAACGCTACGCGCTCGTGCTCGTGGCCGTCGTGGCGGGGCTCACCGCCATGCTGCGGTCGCGCGGTGCCCACCTGGCCGGCGGCATGCTGACCTTGCTGATTGCCGGTTTCGGCGCTTTCGTCGCGGCGCGGCAGAGCTGGCTGCAGTGGTACCCGCCGGAGATCGCAAGCTGCGGTCGCGACTTCTACGGCATGATCGAAACCTTCCCGCTCAAGCGCGCCGTGCCCATGATCTTCGCCGGCGGCGGCGATTGCGCGGCGATCGATTGGACCTTCCTCGGCGGCTCCATCGCCAACTGGTCTTTCCTGTGCTTCGTCGGCATCGGCCTTGCGATGCTGGCGCTTCTGTGGCGCCGCAGCGCGGCCCGCTGACCAGCACATCTGTTGCAAGAAGTGTCGGCGCCGGCCTACAGAGGCTTGTGCCCAAACCTGACCGCAACTCACGGGTCGTGCGCTACCGTAGCCGCATCGATTCAAATGGGGAGTGTCGGTTCATGTCATCAGCCGCGTTGCATGCTTTCGAAGCGGTACCGCCAGCCAGCCTGGCGAACGACGACGCGCTGTCCCTGGCCAACGAGGCAGCCCGCTACGCGGTGCTGCGCCGGATGGGTTCCGCCATCCGGCATCAGATCGCGGGAGCGTTGCAGCCTGTCAGCATGATTGCCTCACTGGTGGAGCGGCGCGTGCAGGCGCCGGCGCCTAACCTGGAGGCCTTGCGTCGCAACTGCAGCGAGATGAACACGCTGGCCCGCTCTGCCAGCAGCGAAGGCGTGGCCTTGATGGGCTGGCTGGCGCCGCACGAGGGCGAGCAGGTGGCGCTGAACGAAGGTGTGGCCGACTGCCTGCACCTGTTGACCACCGAGCTGTCGTTCCGCGGTTTCACGGTGCTGGACGCAACCCAGGCCGAGGACGCGCGCGTCGCGCGCCTGGGCTTGCGCACGCTGGTCCCGGCCTGCCTGATGGCGCTGACCGATGCCACGGACACGCCCGCCCAGGTGCGCATCGAGGCGGGTGTCGATGGCAAGGTGGTGAACCTGTCGATGTCGCTGCAACCCACGCCCGAAGCGGAAGGTCCGGCCCAGCGCGCCAAGGCCTACCGGCCGCTGACCTGGTCGGACGTCGAGGCGCTGGCGCGAGCCGAGGGCGTGCGCCTGCAATTGGGCCCGCAGACCGTGCGCTTGCAGTTCGACGTGCTGACGGCCGCGCAGGATGCGGACGTGCGTTGGGCCTGATCCCACGGTTTGCCGTGGAATGAAAAAGGGGCTCGATGTACGAGCCCCTTTTCTTTTGGCTTGATGAAACCGATCAATCGATCAGCTTGTTCTTGAGCGCGTAGTAGGTCAGGTCGCTGTTGGAGCTCAGGTTGAGCTTTTCCATCAACCGCGTGCGGTACGTACTGACGGTCTTCACGCTCAGCGACAGGGTCTTGGCGATGTCGCCTGCGGTCTCGCCCTTGGCCAGCTTCAGGAACACCTGGAACTCGCGTTCGGACAACTGCTCGTGCGGCGCCTCATCGCCCTTGCGGTTGATCTGCTGGGCCAGCAGTTCGGCCACCGCAGGGGTGATGTAGCGCCGCCCCATGGCGACGGTGCGGATCGCGTTCACGATCTCCATCGGGTCGCATTCCTTGTTGAGGTAGCCGCTGGCGCCCTGGCGGATCAGGTTCATGGCGTAGTGCTCCTCCGGATAGCCCGAGAGGATGAGGATGCCGAGATCCGGCGCCTTGGCGCGGATCATGGCGAGCACGTCGATGCCGGTTTGTCCGGGCATGGAAAGGTCCATCAGCAGCACATCCATCTCTGTGTTGCGGACCAGGTCGATGGCTTCGCGACCGCTGGCAGCTTCGCCGACCACGCGGAGATCCACGTGGTCCGAGAAGAACTGCCGCAGACCTGAACGCACGATGGCGTGGTCATCCACGATGCCGACTTTGATCATCTGGCTCCTTCCGGTGAAGCGTGTTGTTGCTGTGGGGGGAGTTGTACTTTGGCCGCTCTGGAGCGTCTGTAGGACAGCGGCCAAATCAGGCTGCGCGGCTGGCGCGCAATGGAAATGTGGCGACGGCGCCGGCACGTTGGACTGCCGATCTGTCTGGTGCGGGCACTGGCCGCACCGCCGTCGCCGTGACTGTAGGCGGCGCCCATGGCAGCCACAAGACATCGCGCGGCAGTCCGTCGGACCGGGCGTGACATTTGTCGTGTTCGCCTGTTGCGAGCTCAACCGGCGCGTGCTTGCCGGCCGATCACGGGATAGGAGGGGTCGGTGTAGCCGGGTGTGGAGGGGTGGCCGGGCGGCACGAGCCGGTCCACGGTGGCCTCGTCCTCGGCGGTCAGCGCATGGTCCAGGGCGGGCAGGTAGTCCTTCCACTGCGCCAGCGTGCGCGGCCCGGCGATGACCGAGGAGACTGCGCCGCTGCCCAGCACCCAGGCCGTCGCGAACTGTGCGAGCGTGATGCCACGGCCCTGCACATGGGCCTGCAGCGCCTGCGCGACCTGCAGCGATTCGTCGCGGAACTCGGTCTCCATCACGCGCTTCTCACCGCGGCCCACGCGGCTGTCAGCGGCCGGCGCGGCGCCTGGCAAGTATTTGCCCGACAGGATGCCGCGCGCGATCGGGCTGTAGGGCACGACGCCCAGCCCGTATTGGCGGCAAGCCGGCAGGATCTCGACCTCGGGCATGCGGTTGAGCAGGTTGTAGTAGGGCTGGCAGACCGCGGGGCCAGGCATGTTCAGGCGTTGTGCGAGGTGCGCGGCTTCGGCGATGCGCCAGCCGCGGAAGTTCGACAGCCCCCAGTAGCGGATCTTGCCGGCGCGCAGCAAGGTGTCGATGGCGCGCAGCGGCTCTTCCAGATCCAGCCCGTCGTAGTCGCGGTGCAGGTAGTAGATGTCGATGTGGTCGGTGCGCAACCGGCGCAGGCTGTTCTCCACCTCGGTCATCACCCAGTGGCGCGAGTAGTGGCTGTGGTTGGGCGCATCGGCCATCTTGTTGCCCAGCTTGGTTGCGACGATCCAATGCTGGCGCCGTCCGGCCAGGATCTGGCCCAGCATCTCCTCGGAGGCACCCTGCTTGTAGACGTCGGCCGTGTCGAGGAAGTTGACGCCATGCTCCTGGGCGTGGGCAACGATGTCGCTGGCCTCTGCCAGCGCTGTCTGGTCGCCGAACATCATCGTGCCGAGGCACAGGGTGGAAACGCGCAGGGGACTCTTGCCGAGGGGGCGGTAGTGCATGGGTGCTCCGGTGTCACGCAGGTGGATGGCGCATGCTCGCCGGGCCGTCACCATAATGACGCTTCCGTCCCCAGCGGGTCTGGCCTTGGAGTTGCCGCGATGAACAAGCGATGGATCCGCATGGTACTGGCGGCCTCGGCCGGGGCGGCTGTGCCCGCCGTGGCGCAGGAGCAGGCCCTGGTGCTGTCAGCGGTGCCTGTGGTGCAGCAGCGCACCGTCGCGCAGCAGGTGTGCCGCATCGCGCAGGAGGTGGCGCCGCAAGTTGACACCGGCACCGGCGCGTTGTTGGGCACGGTGGCAGGTGGTGTCGTCGGCAACCGCTTCGGCAGCGGTGAGGGCCGCGCATTGGCGACCTTGTTCGGTGTCGTGCTGGGTGCCCTGTGGAGCGAGCGCATCGAAGACCGGCCCGTGCCACAGATGCAGCAGGTACGGCATTGCACGCTGCAGGGCGTGATGCAGCCGCAGGTGGTGGCCTACGACGTGCACTACCAGTACGCCGGCCGGCAATACAGCGTTCAGTTGCCGCAGGACCCCGGGCCGACGCTGTCAGTGCAGGTCACGCCCAGCAACTCCATGCAGCCCGGGGCGCGGACGCAGCAAACCGCGTCACCAAGCGGTGGCGAAAGCAATTTCGAACATTGAAACGAACAGGCAGCGCAGGCGCTGCCGGGCTCAGCGGGCGAGCAGTTCGTCCAGTTCCTTGCACGACGGTGCGCAGACGGCTTGCGACTTGCCGATGACCTTGCGCGTGCCCAATTGGGAACGCAGGCGGTGCTTGCCGCACAGAAAGCATGACATCGTGGAGCCGCCCATCGATGTACCTGCGGTGAAGGGCGAACCGGAGACCTTGGTCTTGTAGCGTAGCCCGTCAGCCAAGATTGCGGTTTTCACTTCAGCTTTGGCCATTGGCGGAACTCTCCCTGGGTGTTTGCATTGCGCGCTGGATCACGGCCCTTGCCTGCTGCTCGGCCGCCACGGATGCATCCAATGGCGAACGGCACAGGCCAGCGACCTCGTAGAGCGTATTTTCGTACAACTCGGAGGCTGCTGGATGTTCGGCCAGCAAATCCCGCAGTGCATCGCTCGGTTTCACATCTCGCAACGCCGTTTCCAGGCGCGCCACGACGGCCTGGGTACTGCGCAGGATCGACGGCGACGCGGCTGTGCTCCAGCCGTTCCAGCAGCGCGGCCAGAACGCGGACGGGGGCGAGTTCGGTTAGGGCTGAGGTGTGTGTCTTCATGTCACGGTAGATGGCGCCGCAGGCCGCCAATGCAAGCGGCAAAGCAAAAGGCCCCGCATCTTGCGATACGGGGCCTTGGCTTTTCTGGCTCCTCAACCTGGGCTCGAACCAGGGACCTACGGATTAACAGTCCGGCGCTCTACCAACTGAGCTATTGAGGAAAAGATCGGTGAATTTTTGGCTCCTCAACCTGGGCTCGAACCAGGGACCTACGGATTAACAGTCCGGCGCTCTACCAACTGAGCTATTGAGGAACGGTAGCCCACGATTATAGCGTCTTTTTTTGGACTCTCCGGTGCCTAGAACGCTGCCTGCATCGCAAGCCGCAAAGTCCTCGGTGTGCCCGTGAACAGGTAGACGTGGCCGAACTGGGTCGGCGATTCCTTGTAGTAGCGGCGGTCGAGCAGGTTCTCGACGCCCAGCGTCCAATGCGTGTCGGTGCCGCCGAGCTTGGTCGCATAGCGCAACGCGGCATCGAAGCGGGTCCACGATGGCAACTCGATCGACGCATCGGGGAGCACCGAGCGGCGTCCTTCGTGCACCACCGTGCCGTCCAGCGCGAGGCCGGGCATGCTGGCAACGGCGTACGACGCCCGGCCGCGCAGCACCAGCTTGGGAACGTTGACGGGCCGGGTGCCGTTGAAGGCCGGCGTCTCGGTGCTGCCGCGGCGCTTGGCGTCGAGCACGGTGGCGCCACCGTCCAACCGCCAGGGACCGCCGCGCCAGCCCAGCGCGCCTTCCAGGCCTTGGTGAACGGCTTCGCCGTCGTAGGCGCCGGTGCACTGGTTGCCGCAGGCGTCGATGTTCGTCATCGGACGGACGATGCGGAACCAGGCGAGTTGCCAGTTCCACGCGGCATCTCCGCCCTTGGCGCCGACTTCCTGCTGATGCGACTTGCGCACCGGGAGCACAACGCCCCTGTTGCGGTACGCCTCCCGGTCTGGCACCTGCACGGACTCGACGCCCTGGCCATAGCTGGCGTAGAGCAAGGGGCCTCCTTCGATTTGGTAGCCCAACGCCAGCCAGGGCGTTGTGAGGCTGCTGTCGTAGGGAGGCGGCCCCGAGCCGTCGGTCCGCATGCTTGTGCGGTCCAGGTGTGTGTAGCGCAGCCCCAACCAGGTGGTCCATTGCCGTGACCAGCGGATGGTGTCCTGCAGAGACAACTCCAGCGAGCGCTCGTCGCGGTTGGTGCTGGGGTCGGTCAATGTCGGATCGGGCGACGTGATGGCCGAACCGTCCACATTGCCTGTACCCACGTAGTTGTAAGCCTGGTCCTGGAAGCGGTTGCGCACGCGCGAGGAGAGCAGGCCCACCGACACGTCATGCGCGACGCTGCTCGTCGTGAACTTGCCCTTGAGCTTCACCTGCGCAGCAGTGAGGCGGCGCTGCTCGTTCTCGCTGCGGAAGTCGTACATGTCGTAGGTGCCGTCGCTGCAATAGCGCGTGTAGTCGCCCTCGGCATCGCAGCCGAACGCGTACGCCAGCCGGTCGTCCGTCTTCAAGCGCTGCTGCCCGATCTGTGCCGACCAGCGCCAGTCCGCATTCAGCGCCTGCTCGACGCGCAGCGTGCCCGTCAGCGCTCCGAACACCGAAGGCTGCGACCAGGGCTGGTTGTTCAGGTTCAGGTGCGGGCTGGGCACTGGCGCCAGCCGGTTGCCCAACAGGCTGTAGCCGGCCTGGCTGGGCTGAGACTTGCGGCTCCATTCGACCTCCGCTTCGACCAGCGTGTCGCGGCCCACGCGCCAGTCGGCCGCCAGCGCGACCAGGCTGCGACGGCCATCCAGGTCCTCGATGCGCGGGCGCAGCGTCTCGTGCGCCACGTTGAAGCGGTAGCCGAACACGCGATCGACGCCGAAGCGGCCGCCCAGGTCGATGGCGCCGAGAACGCCGCCGCGTCCGGAGACTTCCACCGTCGCGCTGCGCAGGTCGGCCTCGGTCGGCCGCTTGACCACATAGTTGACCAGCCCGCCCGGCGCGCTGGTGCCGGCCTGGATGCCACTGGTGCCCTTGAGGATCTCGACGCGCTCCTTGTTGTCCAACGGGATCGAGGTCTCCGCGCTGATCGGCAGTCCCTCGCGGCGGTAGTTGAAGCGGTTGTCCAGCGTGAAGCCGCGGATGCTCAGATAGTCCCAGTAGCCGGGCGAGTTGTAGGCGTCGGTGACCGAAGCGTCGAAGCTGGTCAGGTCGGCTAACCGGCGGGCGCCGCTGGCCTGCAGCGCTGCGGCATCGATGACGACGGCGGAAATCGGCAGCTCGCTGAGCGGCTGGTCGCCGAAGCCGGTCACGTCGGCCTGCGGGGCCTGCTTGCTGGCTTCCACGCTCACCGTGGGCAGCGTGGGAGCGGTGGTTTGCGCACCCGTTGCCGAGGCGAACAGCACCGCCACGGCACCTGCCAGGGCGTGCGGTCTGAAGGAAAAACGGTTCATTGCCACAACGCTTTCGACGTCATAGCAGGTCGGCCTGCCGGATCTTCTGACGGCCGTGCGAGATGCCACCGTGGCGGGGGCGCGGCCCAAATCTGGTCAATGCTTCCCTGCGCGAGGATTACCTCAATCAGGTTCAAAGGGACTTTCTCAGTCACACGCTGCCTTGGCAGCGCACGACACCCCTAGCGAGGCGCCCTTGCGGGCGCGGGCTGGATTCTAGGCCAGCTACTTCGGCCTGTTGACGGCCATGGTCTCCAGAATGGCCTCGAGTTGCGGGCTCATCGGCAGGTTGATGCTGGCGCCGGACGGCAGGCGGCGCAGGAACCAGCGCGTGTACTGGCGCTCGATCTCGCCGTCCTCGGCCAGGCGCTGGAAGCTCTCCTGGACCACGCGGGCCAGCTGCGGATCGTCCTTGCGGAACATGATGCCGTAGGGGTCGTAGGAGAGGAATTCGCCGACCACCTGGTACTTGCCGCCCTTGGCTGCCTGTTCGGCCATCAGGCCGTAGAGCAGCACGTCGTCGGTCGCAAAGGCATCGGCCGCGCCGCTGGCCACCTGGGCGAAGCCGGCGGCATGGTCGGGCTGCACCATGATCTGCGTGTCGAGCTTGAACTTCTGCACCAGGTCGCGCAGCGACTTCTCGTTCGTGGTGCCGGCCGTGACCGCGACCTTCTTGCCTGCAAGATCGCGGAACGAGCGCACGGGCGAGCCCGCCTTGACCATGAGCTTGGTGCCGGAGACGAAGATGACGGGCGAGAAGGCCACGCGCTGTTGCCGCTCCAGGTTGCTCGTGGTGGAGCCGCACTCCAGGTCGGCCTTGCCGCTCGCGATCGCATCGAAGCGCGACGCGGAGGTCACCGGCACCCAGGTGATCGTCAGCGTCTTGTTCACGGCATCGGCGATGGAGTCCACGAGCGCCTTGCACAGCTCGACCGAGTAGCCGATGGGCTCCTGGCGCGCATTGAGATAGGAGAACGGTACCGAGGAATCGCGGTGCGCGAGCGCGATGGTCCCGCTGGCACGCACCTTGGCGAGGGTGCCGCTCAACTGGACCTCCTGCGCAAGCGCACTGCCTGCCAGCGCGATGCTGAGGCAGGCCGCGCCCCATGCCGTTCTTGCGGTGTGCATGTGGTCGGCCTCAGGCATGGGCGGGCTGGGCGAGCGTGGCGGCGGCTTCGCGGTCCAGGGCCTTCGCATTGGCCTCGGCCTCGGGCAGCAGCTCGCCTTCCCACTTGGCGACGACGGCCGTGGCGATGGAGTTGCCCACGGCGTTGGTCGCCGAGCGGCCCATGTCCAGGAAGGTGTCCACGCCCAGGATCAGCAACAGGCCAGCCTCGGGGATGTTGAACTGGTTCAGCGTGGCGGCGATCACCACGAGCGAGGCCCGCGGCACGCCGGCCATGCCCTTGGAGGTCAGCATCAGGATCAACAGCATCGTGATCTGCGTGCCCAGCGGCAGCTCGATGCTGTAGAGACTGCGCGCCGCCGCCCCGTGCAGCGCGGGTGCGGCGGCGTGGTGTGCGAACTTACTTGTCGAGCCCGCCGAGGCAGACGTACTTGGTCTCGAGGAATTCCTCGATGCCGTACTTGGAGCCTTCGCGGCCCAGGCCCGATTGCTTGACGCCGCCGAACGGCGCTTCGGCCGTGGAGATGAGGCCGGTGTTGACACCCACCATGCCCGACTCCAGCCGCTCTGCCACGCGCATCACGCGGCCGATGTCGCGGCTGTAGAAATACGCGGCCAGGCCGAACTCGGTGTCGTTGGCCAGCTCCAGCACCTCGGCCTCGGTGTCGAACGCGAAGATCGGCGCCAGCGGGCCGAAGGTCTCTTCCTTGGCGAACAGCATGTCGGCCGTGGCGCCGCCGACCACGGTGGGTTCGTAGAACAGGCCGCCCAGCGCATGCGGCTTGCCGCCGGTCAACACCTTGCCGCCCTTGGCCACCGCATCGGCCACATGTTCCTCGATCTTGGCGACGGCCTTGGCGTCGATCAGCGGGCCCTGGGTGACGCCGGCTTGCAGGCCGTCGCCGACCTGGAGCGCCTGCACCTTGACCACCAGCTTCTGCGTGAACTGCTCCAGCACACCACGCTGCACGTACAGCCGGTTGGCGCAAACGCAGGTCTGGCCGGTGTTGCGGTACTTGGACACCATCGCGCCCTCGACCGCAGCGTCGATGTCGGCGTCGTCGAACACGATGAAGGGCGCGTTGCCGCCCAGTTCCAGCGAGAGCTTCTTGATGGTGTCGGCCGACTGGCGCATCAGCGTGCGGCCCACTTCGGTCGAACCCGTGAAGGTCAGCTTGCGCACCACGGGGCTGCGCGTCATCTCGCCGCCGATCTCCGAGGCCGAGCCGGTCAGCACCGACAGCAGGCCCTTCGGAACACCCGCGCGTGCGGCCAGCTCGGCGAAGGCGAGGGCCGAGTAGGGCGTCTGCGTGGCCGGCTTCACTACCATCGAGCAACCTGCCGCCAGCGCCGGTCCGGCCTTGCGCGTGAGCATGGCGGTCGGAAAGTTCCAGGGCGTGATGGCGGCCGTGACGCCGATCGGCTGCTTGAGCGCGAAGATGCGCTTGTCGCCGCTGGTGGCGGGAATGGCGTCGCCATACACGCGGCGCGCCTCGTCGGCGAACCACTCGATGAACGAGGCCGCGTAGGCGATCTCGCCCTTGGACTCGGTCAGCGGCTTGCCCTGCTCGGTGGTCATGATCAGCGCCAGGTCGTCCTGGTTGGCCAGCATCAGGTCGTTGAGCTTGCGCAGCACGGCCGCGCGCTCCTTGGCCGGCACGTCGCGCCAGGCGCGCTGGGCCACGGCCGCGGCAGCGATGGCGCGTTCGGTCTCGGCCGTGCCGCACATCGGGATGGTGCCGATCTGCTCGCCATTGGCCGGGTTGGTCACGGCCGTGGTTTTGCCGCTGTCGGCGTCGGCCCATTCACCGGCGATGAAGGCCTGCTGGCGCAGCAGGCTGGGGTCCTTGAGTTTCAGCATGGTGGTGTGCTCCTTGCGATCAGGCTTGCAGCGCGGCGGCCAGGATGTCCAAGCCTTCGTCGAGCAGCGCATCCTCGATGGTCAGCGGGAACAGGAAGCGGATCACGTTGGCGTGCACGCCGCAGGTCAGTAGGAGCAGGCCGGCATCGCGGGCGCGGTCCTGCACCAGCTTGGTGAAGGCCGGGTCGGGCGTGCCGTCGGGCTGGGCGAATTCCATCGCCACCATGGAGCCCAGGCCGCGCACGTCGCTGATCTGCGGCACCGTCTTGCGCAGCGCGGCCAGGCGCGACTTCAGGCGCTGGCCCAGGCGCTCGGCGCGCGCGCACAGCTGCTCGTCCTCGATCACGTCCAGCACGGCATGGGCCGCTGCGATGGCCAGCGCGTTGCCGGCGTAGGTGCCGCCCAGGCCGCCGGGCGCCGGTGCGTCCATGATCTCGGCGCGGCCGACCACGCCCGACAGCGGCAGGCCGCCCGCCAGGCTCTTGGCCACGGTCATGAGGTCGGGCAGCACGTCGTAGTGCTCCATCGCGAACAGCTTGCCGGTCCGCGCGAAGCCGGTCTGGATCTCGTCGGCGATCAGCACGATGCCATGGCGGTCGCAGACCTCGCGCAGCGCCTGCATGAACTCGGGCGGCTGCACGTAGAAGCCCCCTTCGCCCTGGATCGGCTCCAGGATGATGGCCGCGACCTGTTCGGGATCGATGTCGGCCTTGAACAGCTGGGTCAACGCGGCCAGCGACTGCTTGACCGTGGTGCCGTGCAGCGCCACCGGCGCGGGCACGTGGTAGATGCTGCCCGGAAACGGGCCGAAACCGGTCTTGTACGGCACCACCTTGCCGGTCAGCGCCATGCCCATGAAGGTGCGGCCGTGGAAGGCGCCGGTCAGCGCGATCACGCCGGGGCGGCGCGTGTGGGCGCGCGCGATCTTGATGGCGTTTTCCACGGCCTCGGCGCCGGTGGTGAAGAAGGCGGTCTTCTTGGCATGCTGGCCGGGCGTCAGCGCGTTCAGGCGCTCCGCGAGCGCGACCGAGCTTTCGTAGGGCACCACCTGGTAGGCCGTGTGCGTGAAGCGCTCGAGCTGGTCCTTCACCGCCTGCATCACGCGCGGATGGCGGTGGCCGGTGTTGAGCACCGCGATGCCGGCGCCAAAGTCGATGTAGCGGCGGCCCTCCACATCCCAGATCTGCGCGTTCTCGGCGCGCTCGGCGTAAATCTGGAAGCCGATGCCCACGCCGCGCGGTGTGGCGGCGACGCGGCGCGCGTCGATCTGCTGGTTGGTGCTGGTCTCAAGGGCGGTGGTCATGACGGGGTGCTGGCCTGCAAGGCCTGGGGTTGGCTGGACACGAGCCCAGTCTACGAATACATTGATTCCATTGAAAGAACCAATTTATTAAAATCCAATGGAGCCAATTTCAGGCCAGGAGGCGCAGGCGCTGCCGGACTTCGTGCTGCAGCAGTTCGCGCCCGGCAACGGCGAGTACAACCACCAGCAGCTGTACCGCATCCTGCAGGGCGGCATCCGCCAGTCGGCCCTGCCCGCGGGGCACAAGCTGCCGCCCACGCGGGCCATGGCAGAAGCCCTCGGCATCGCGCGCAACACGGTCGTGCAGGTCTACGAACAGCTGGTGCTGGAGGGCCTGGCGCAGGCCGGCGTCGGCCGCGGCACCTACGTGGCCGAGGCTGCGCCGGGCTTCGTCGGCCGCGTGCGCGCCGCGCTGCGCGGTGGCGGCCCGGTCGCATCGCCGCTCTCGCAGCGCGGCGCCGACCTCGTGCAGGGCGCGCTGGCCAGCCCCATGCAATGGGGGGCCTTCACGCCCGGCGTGCCCGAGGTGCGCATGTTCCCGGCCAAGGTCTGGAGCCGCCTGCAGAGCCAGGCCTGGCGCGAAGTCACGCCCGCGCACCTGAGCTACGCCACGGGCGCGGGCCACCCGGCCCTGCGCGAGGCCATTGCCGACTACCTGGGCGGCACGCGCGGTGTGGCCTGCGATGCCGCGCAGGTGGTGGTGACCAGCGGCACGCAGCAGGCGCTGCACCTCGTCGCGCATCTGCTGGCCGACAGCGGCGACCGGGTCTGGCTCGAAGACCCGGGCTACTGGGGAGCGCGCGCCATGTTCCGTGCGGCCGGCCTCGCGCTGGAGCCCGTGGACCTGGACGCCGAAGGCCTGGCGCCGAGCGCGCAGCAACTGGAGAAGCCGCCGCGGCTGATGTTCCTGTCGCCCGCGCACCAGTACCCCACCGGCGTGCTGATGAGCCACGGCCGGCGCCGCCAGCTGCTGGACTACGCCGCGCGCCACCGCGTCTGGATCGTCGAGGACGACTACGACAGCGAGTTCCGCTTCGCCGCGCGGCCGCTGCCCGCGCTGCAGGGCCTGGACGAGCAGGGCCGCGTGCTCTACCTGGGCACCTTCTCCAAGACCCTGTATCCCTCACTGCGGCTGGCCTACCTGGTGCTGCCGCGCGACCTGGTCGAGAGCTTCACGCGGGCGCTGAACGAGCTCTACCGTGAGGGCCAGACGCTGCAGCAGGTGGTGCTGGCGCGCTTCCTGCGCGAGGGGCATTACGCGCGCCACATCCGGCGCATGCGCGGCGTCTATGCCGCACGCCGGGCCGCGCTGATCGAGGCTGTGACGGCGCGCTTCGGCACGCGCCTGCCGCTGCTGGGCAGCGATGCCGGGCTGCACCTCGTGCTGGGCCTGCCCGACGCGGCCGATGACGCCGCCGTGGCGGACGAGGCCCTGGCCGCCGGCGTGATGACGCGGCCGCTGTCGATGTACAGCCTGCGCCGCCCCGCGCCGCACAAAGGCCTGGTGCTGGGCTACGGCGCCGTGACCGAGCCGGAGATCCGCGCCGCCTTCGATCGCCTCGCGGCCGTGCTCGCGCGGCATGTCTGAGGCTCGTAGCTCGGCATGCAAACTCGGCATGCCATGGCCGTAGGCGCGCTCCTACACTGCGGCCACCACCACCAAGGAGCCCCTGATGAGCACCCCCGCGTTTCGCATCGAGCACGACCTGTTGGGCGACCGCGAGGTGCCTGCCGACGTCTATTACGGCGTGCACACTTTGCGCGCCGTCGAGAACTTCCCGATCACCGGCACCACCATTTCGATCTACCCCGAACTCATCAAGGCCCTGGCGTGCGTCAAGCAGGCTGCCGCCCACGCCAACCACGAGCTGGGACTGCTCGACGCGCCGCGCTGCGACGCCATTTCCGCCGCCTGCGATGAGCTGCTGGCCGGCCAGCTGCACGACCAGTTCGTGGTCGACGTGATCCAGGGCGGCGCCGGCACCTCGACCAACATGAACGCCAACGAGGTCATCGCCAACCGGGCGCTGGAACTGCTGGGCCACGCCAAGGGCCAGTACCAGCACCTGCACCCGAACGAGCAGGTCAACATCGGCCAGAGCACCAACGATGTCTACCCCTCGTCGCTCAAGATCGCCACCTGGTTCGGCATCGCCGGCCTGGTCGATGCGATGGAGGTGCTGCGCGTGTCGTTCGCGCGCAAGGCCGAGGAGTTCAAGGACGTCTTGAAGATGGGCCGCACCCAGCTGCAGGACGCCGTGCCCATGACACTGGGCCAGGAGTTCGGCACCTACGCCGTGATGATCGAGGAGGACCAGCAGCGCCTGCGCGAGGCCGTGCTGCTGATCTGCGAGATCAACATGGGCGCCACCGCCATCGGCACCGGCATCACGGCGCACCCAGACTACGCGCCGCTGGTGCTCAAGCACCTGCAGCGCATCACCGGCATCCCGCTCGTCACGGCGCCCAATTTGATCGAGGCCACGCAGGACTGCGGCGCCTTCGTGCAGCTGTCGGGTGTGCTCAAGCGCGTGGCGGTCAAGCTCTCGAAGATCTGCAACGACCTGCGGCTGCTGTCCAGCGGCCCGCGCGCGGGGCTGAACGAGATCAACCTGCCGGCCATGCAGGCCGGGTCCAGCATCATGCCGGGCAAGGTCAACCCGGTGATCCCGGAGGTGGTGAACCAGGTGGCGTTCGAGGTGATCGGCAACGACATCACGGTCAGCTTCGCGGCCGAGGCCGGGCAGCTGCAGCTCAACGCCTTCGAACCCATCATCGCGCACAGCCTGTTCAAGAGCGTGGCGCACCTGCGCAGCGCCTGCGTCACGCTGGCCACGCGCTGTGTGGACGGCATCACGGCCAACGTGGAGCACCTGCGCGGCCTGGTGGCCAACTCCATCGGCATCGTGACCGCACTGAACCCCTACATCGGCTACGCCAACGCCACGGCCGTGGCGCAGGAGGCGCACGCCACCGGCGGCAGCGTCTACGCCATCGTGCTGGCCAAGGGCCTGCTGACCAAGCAGCAGCTCGACGAGATCCTGCGGCCCGAGGTGCTCACGCGGCCCACGCCGTTGACCCGGCCCTGATCCGGATGCAAGCCTCGGCATAAGATGCGCCCGCCCCGGCGCTCGTGCCAGGAACCACCCGAGACACTCCCCCCATGACCATTTCCATGTACCAGGCCAGCGTGCCGCGCTTCGTCAACATCCTTGGCAACCTGTCGAAGATCCTGGACAAGACGCAGGCCCACATCGACGCCAAGAAGATCGCCGATGGCACGCTGACCGGCTACCGCCTGTTCCCCGACATGCTGCCGCTGACCAGCCAGGTGCAGATCGCCTGTGACACGGTCAAGGGTGTCATCGCCCGGCTGTCCGGCGTGGACGCGCCCGTGTTCGAGGACAACGAGAAGACGCTGGCCGAGCTGAAGGAGCGCATCGCCAAGACCATTGCCTACCTGCAGAGCGTCCCGGCCGACAAGATCGACGGCACGGAAGACAAGCCCATCGTCACGCGGCGCGGCGAGAAGGAAACCCACTACGTGGGCATGCAGTTCCTGCTGGGCCACGCTGTGCCCAACTTCTATTTCCATGTCACGACCACCTACAACATCCTGCGCCACAACGGCGTGGAGATCGGCAAGCGCGACTACCTCGGCCAGCCCTGAGCCGGGCCGCGCGCAGCGGCTTGAACGCAACTACGGCGTGCGCGTCGTCCAACCCGCTCCGGCGGGTTTTTTTACGCCGCCGATCTGGGCGCCAGCGCGCTCAGGCGTCGATGAACAGCGCTGGGTCCACCATGGCCCGGTTCAGCATCACCGACCAGTGCAGGTGCGGCCCGGTCACGCGGCCGGTGGCGCCCACCTTGCAGAACGCGTCGCCCGCGCGCAGCTGGTCGCCCGGCTTCACGTCCATCGCGCTCAGGTGGCAGTACATGCTGAGCAGCCCCGCGCCGTGGTCCAGCCAGACGGTGCCGCCGTTGAAGAAATAGTCGCCGACGTCGACCACGCGGCCGTCCAGCGGCGCCCGCACGGGCGTGCCGGTGGCGGCCGCGATGTCCATGCCGCTGTGCGGATTGCGCGCCTGGCCGTTGAAGATGCGGCGCAGGCCGAACGAACTGGAGCGCCGGCCCGGCACGGGCACCTGCATGTGCAGTTGCGCCGGCACCGCCGGGCTGAAGGTGGCCATCACGCCGGCCAGGTGCTCACGCTCGCGCTCGTAGCGGGCCTGGTCTTCGGACGAGAGGTCCACGGTGCGCGGCGAGACCGTCAGCCGCTGCTCCTGGTACTTCTTGGCCACGATGCGGTAAGGCACGCGGCGCGCCGCTTCGCCCGGCGCGGCCACCGTGATCGCGGCTTCGCCGGGCGGTGCCGCCAGCGCGATGCCGACCAGCGCGGTCCACTCGATGGCATCGCCGACGACCAACAGCGGTAGCTCTCCGGAATGGGCTTGCGGGCGGGTGGCGGACGGCCCGAGCGACAGCCGGGCCACGCCGCCAGGGACGAGCGCTGGCCGCGGCCAGACATCCGGCGGCGGTGGCAGGGGCTTCTTGGCCGGTGCGGCCTGCAGGCGCGGCAGGGCGAGCAGGCCGGCGGCGCAGAGCAGGGCGGTTCGGCGGGTAGGGCGGGAGGTGCGGGAAGGCATGGACCGATTGTGGCCGGCGCGCCAATGCCCTCTCAGCCCGGGGCGCCGGTCTCCGCCAGCCGCCGCGCATAGACCGCCAGCACGATGCGCTCCGAATGCACGAGGTAGTCCTGCAGTGCCGCGGCCGCCTCCGCGTAGCGGCCGGCCTCGGTCAGTTCCAGGATCTTCACGTTCATGTCCACATAGGGCGCATGCAGGAACTCGGCGTCCTGCAGCATGCCGAAGGCCAGCCGCAGCTCGGCCAGGATGGGGGTGAACATGCTGTTCAGGCGCTCGCTGTCGGCCAGTTCCACGACGGCCATGTGGAATGCCATGTTGGCCGTGCCCACGCCCGCCCAGTCGGCGGCGTCGCGGTGCGCCAGGCCGGCCTGGACCGCCGCACGCATGCGCTTCTTCGCCGGGTGCCGTGGATAGGCCTGGGCCAGCGCCTGGCACTCGATGAGCCGGCGCACGCGGTAGATGTCGATGATGGACGCGATGCTTGGCACGGCCACGCAGACACCACGGTTGGGAGCGTGCGTCACCAGGCCGTCGCGCGTGAGCATGCGGAAGGCCTCGCGCAGCGTGTTGCGCGAGACGCCCAGGTTCTCGCTCAGGCTTTGCTCGGGCAGGCGCTGGCCGGGGGCGAGCGCGCCCTCGGCGATCTGCTGGCGCAGCTGGGCGGCCAGGCGTTCTGCAAGGTTCTGGTCGGACGGGGCGGTGAGGGCAGGGGTCGGCATGGCAGGCCTTTTAGCAGAAACCACCGCTGGCAGGAATGTGGAACACCCCTGAATATTTCTGGCGTGCCCATCTTGAATTCGCTCACCAATCAAATTACGATTGTTCAACAATCACAATTTCATTGTTCTCTCATTCTGATGCGATTGTTGTCACTTCTCGAGCCTTCGTCCCGCCTGGAGCCACCGATGTTCAACCGCCGTCCCCTGCTTGCCGCCGCTGCCCTGCTGGCCTGGTTGCCACTGTCCGCCATGGCTGCCGACTATCCGGCCAAGCCCATCCGCATCGTCGTGCCCTATGCGGCGGGCGGGTCCACCGACACGCTGGCCCGGCTGGTGGCCGAGCGGCTGGGCAAGCAACTGGGCCAGCCGGTGGTGGTGGACAACCGGCCCGGTGCCAGCGAGCAGATCGCGATCACGCACGTGGCCAAGTCGGCGCCGGACGGCTACACGCTGCTGCTGTCCACGCTGAGCGGCCTGGCGGTGAACCCCGGGCTCTACCCCAAGCTGCCCTACGACGTGCAGAAGGACCTGGTGCCCATCGTGCTCGCCGCCACCGTGCCCAGCGTGGTGGTCGTGCATTCCTCGGTGCCGGTGAAGACCATGGCCGAGCTGGGCACCTACCTCAAGGGCAAGCCCGGCAGCGTCAGCTACGCCTCGGCCGGCGCCGGCACGCCCAGCCACCTGGGCATGGAGTACTACAAGCGCGCCAACGGCGTCGACCCGGTGCACGTGCCCTACAAGGGCGGCGCGCCAGCGCTGCAGGAGGTCATGGGCGGGCAGGTGCAGCTGATGATCGCGCTCGTGCCCGAGGCGATGCCCATGGTCAAGGGTGGCCGCCTGCGTGCATTGGCCGTCACCAGCAACAAGCGCCTGGCCAGCTACCCGGACCTGCCCACCGTCGCCGAATCCGGCGGGCAGGACCTGGACGTGACCTTCTGGTACGGCTTCGTCGCGCCGACGGGCACGCCGCCAGCCATCGTGGCCAAGCTCAACCAGACCATCAACCAGATCCTGGCCGAGAAGGACGTGCAGGCCAAGCTGGCCGAGATGAACCTCGATGTGGTGGGCGGCGCGCCCGCACAATTGACCGCCCTGATCAAGTCCGATGCGGCCCGGTGGAAGAAGGTGATCGACGACGCCGGCATCAAGGTCGACTGATCGTCTTCAACCCCAGGACACCGATGACGCCCAACGCCACGCCCACCGTTCTCGTGACCGGCTTCGAGCCCTTCGACAACGACCCGCTCAACCCGTCCTGGGAGGTCGCGCGTGCGCTGGAGGGTTGGGATTGCGGCGGCGCCACCGTGCGCGCCGTGCAACTGCCCTGCGTGTTCGGCCTGGCGGCCGAGCGGCTCGACGAGGCCCTGGCGCGGTGGCGGCCGCGGCTGGTCGTGGGCCTGGGCCTTGCAGGCGGGCGCACCGAGTGGCAGCCCGAGCGCGTGGCGATCAATTGCGACGATGCGCGCATCCCCGACAACGCCGGCCGCCAGCCCGTGGACACGGCCGTGGTCCCGGGCGGCCCCGCCGCCTACTTCTCCACGCTGCCCATCAAGGCCATCGTGCAGGCGCTGCGTGCGGCGGGCCTGCCGGCCTCGGTCTCCAACACGGCCGGCACCTTCGTCTGCAACCATGTCTTCTATGCGCTGATGCTCCGGCTCGCGGGCCTGCCTGGCGTGCGTGGCGGCTTCGTGCACGTGCCTTGCCTGCCCGAGCACGCGGCCCGGCATCCGGGTGCGCCCAGCATGGCGCTGGCGACGCAGGTCGAAGCCCTGCGCGTGACCCTGCGCACGGCGCTGGCCTTCGAGAACGACATCGTCGCCGGCGGCGGACAACTGCATTGAAAGGAAGCTCCATGCACATCGACCTCAACAGCGACCTCGGCGAGAGCCTGGGCGCCTGGACCATGGGCGACGACGCCGCCATGCTGTCCATCGTCTCCAGCGCCAACGTGGCCTGCGGCTTCCATGCCGGCGACGCGGCCGGCATCCTCAAGACACTGCGTGCCGCCGCCGAGCGCGGGGTGGCCGTGGGCGCCCACGTGGCCTACCCCGACCTGGCCGGCTTCGGCCGGCGCAACATGGACGTGGCCAGCGCCGACCTGCAGGCCGATGTGGTCTACCAGATCGGCGCGCTGCAGGGCCTGGCCAAAGTCGCCGGCACGCGGGTGCGCTACGTCAAGCCGCATGGCGCGCTGTACAACACCATCGCGCACGACCGGCGCCAGGCGGGCGACGTGATCGCTGCGATCCGCGCCATCGACCCCACCTTGGTGCTGGTCGCACTGGCGGGCGCGCCCCTCGTCGCTTGGGCGCGCGAGGCCGGGCTCACGGTGGTGGCCGAGGCCTTCGCCGACCGCGCCTACACGCCCGAGGGCACGCTGGTCTCGCGCCGCGAGCCGGGCTCCGTGCTGCACGACCCCGACGCCGTGGCCGCGCGCATGCTGCGCCTGGCGCAGGAGGGCGTGGTGGAGGCCATCGACGGCAGCACCGTGCGCGTGCAGGCCGATTCCATCTGCGTGCATGGCGACAGCCCGGGTGCCGTGGCCATGGCACGCCAGGTGCGCGCGGTGCTGGAGCACGCCGGCGTGGCCGTGCAGGCCTTCGCCGCATGATGCGTTTCCTGCCTGTCAACCTCGACGCACTGCTGGTCGAGCTGGACGACCTGCCGCAGACGCTGGCCCTCTTGGCCGCGCTGCAGGCCGAGCCGCTGCCCGGCGTGCAGGAACTGGTGCCCGCGGCACGCACCATCCTGGTCCGCTTCCGGCCCAGCGCGGTGTCGGCGCAGGCCCTGGCCACGGCGATCGCCAGCCGCCGGCTGGACCGCGCCGCCGAACGCGCGGGCCAGCTGGTGGAGATCGCGGTCGACTACCGCGGCGAAGACCTGGACGAAGTGGCCCGGTTGCTGGGCGCCACGCGCGAGCAGGTCATCGCCTGGCACACCGGCAGCGAGTACACCGTGGCCTTCACCGGCTTCGCGCCGGGCTTCGCCTACCTGAGCGGCGGCGACCCGCGCCTGCAGGTGCCGCGCCGCAAGACGCCGCGCACCCAGGTGCCGGCCGGTTCCGTGGCGCTGGCCGGCGACTTCAGCGCGGTCTATCCGCAGCAGAGCCCCGGCGGCTGGCAGCTGATCGGCGTCACGCACACGCCGATGTGGGATCTGGCGCGGCCGGTGCCGGCACTGCTGCAGCCCGGCTTCCGCGTGCGCTTCGTCGACGCCACGGGGCGGCCTGCACCGATGCGCACCGCCGTGCCGCCGCCGGCACAGGCGCCTCGGCACGACGGCCCGGCGTTGGAGATCCTGCGCCCCGGACTGCAGGCGCTGTTCCAGGACCTGGGCCGCCACGGCCAGGCCGGGCAGGGCGTCTCGGCCTCGGGCGCGCTGGACCAGGGCGCGCTGCGTGCTGCCAACCGGCTGGTCGGCAACGCCGCGGGCGCGGCGGCATTGGAGATCGTGGACGGCGGCTTCGCGCTGCGCAGCCATGGCGACACGGTGCTGGCCGTGGCCGGTGCCGAGGGCCCCCTCACACGCGTCGACGCCGGTGGCCGGCGCTGGCCGCAGGCGCGCGGGCAGGCGCTCGCGCTGGCAGATGGCGAATGCCTGGAGATCGGCACACCCGCAGCCGGCCTGCGCTCCTACCTCGCGGTGCGCGGCGGCTTCGCCATCGCGCCGGTGCTGGGCAGTTGCGCCACCGACACCCTGGCCAAGGTGGGGCCCGAGCCCCTGCGCGCGGGCGAAATGCTGGCCATCCAGCCCACCGCGAAGGGCGTGGTGGGCGCGCCCGAGTTGCCCGCCGCATTGCCGACACTGGAGCAGACCGTGGTGCTCGACGTGGTGCCCGGTCCGCGCACCGACTGGTTCACCGACGACGCCGTCGCCCTGCTCGCGGCGCAGAGCTGGACCGTCACGCCGCAGTCCAACCGCGTGGGCCTGCGCCTGGCGGGCGAACAGCCGCTCGCGCGCAGCCGCCACGACGAGTTGCCCAGCGAGGGCACGGCGCTGGGCGCGATCCAGGTGCCCGCGAGCGGCCAGCCCGTGCTGTTCCTGGCCGACCACCCGCTCACCGGCGGCTACCCGGTGATCGCCGCCGTTGCGCCGCACCACCTCGACCTGGCCGGGCAGATCCCGATCGGTGCACGCATCCGCTTCAACCCCATCCGCGCGTTCGCGCCCATCGAGCCATGAAAAAAGTCCTGATCGCGAACCGTGGGGAAAACGGGAGCGAAGCGACCGTTTCACCACATTGCAGTGCCTGCGCAGCAGGCGACGGCGATATCGCCTGCCCCACCATCTGTACACCCAAGGACGCGCAATGATCCAGAAGGTTCTCATCGCCAACCGGGGCGAAATCGCCGTCCGCATCGCCCGCGCCTGTGCCGACTACGGCGTGCGCTCCGTCGCCGTCTACGCCGACCCGGACCTCGACGCGCTGCACACCCGCGTGGCCGACGAAGCCTGGGGCCTGGCCGGCAGCCGCCCGGCCGACACCTACCTGTCGATCGACAAACTGCTGGATGTCGCCAGGAAGAGCGGCGCCGACGCTGTCCACCCCGGCTACGGCTTCCTGTCCGAGAACGCGGGCTTCGCCCAGGCCGTGCTCGACGCCGGGCTCGTCTGGATCGGCCCGCCGCCCGCCGCCATCGCCGCGCTGGGCGACAAGGTCCAGGCGCGCAAGCTGGCGCTGGAGGTGGGCGCACCGCTGGTGGCCGGCACGCCCGGCCCGGTGCAGGGCGCCGACGAGGTGCTGGCCTTCGCCGAACAGCACGGCCTGCCCATCGCCATCAAGGCGGCATTCGGCGGCGGCGGCCGCGGCATCAAGGTGGCGCGCGCCATGGACGAGGTGGCCGACCTGTACGCATCGGCCCTGCGCGAGGCCGTGGCCGCGTTCGGCCGCGGCGAATGCTTCGTCGAGCAGTTCCTGGACAAGCCGCGCCACGTCGAGGCCCAGGTCATCGCCGACACGCACGGCAACGTGGTGGTGCTGGGCACGCGCGATTGCTCGCTGCAGCGGCGCAACCAGAAGCTCGTGGAAGAGGCCCCCGCGCCGTTCCTGACGGATGCGCAGCGCGCGCGCATCCACCAATCGGCCAAGGACATCTGCGCCCGCGCCGGCTACGTGGGCGCGGGCACGGTGGAGTTCCTGCTCAGCGCCACGGGGTCGATCTCGTTCCTGGAGGTCAACACGCGGCTGCAGGTGGAGCATCCGGTGACCGAGGAGACGGCCGGCATCGACCTCGTGGTCGAGCAGCTGCGCGTGGCCGATGGGCTGCGCTTGTCCATCACCGAGACGCCGGTGCCCAAGTGCCACGCCTTCGAGTTCCGCATCAACGCCGAGGACGTGGGCCGCGGCTTCCTGCCCGCGCCCGGCCCGGTGACGGTGTTCGAGGCGCCCGGTGGCCCCGGCGTGCGCGTGGACACCGGCGTGGTCGCCGGCTCGGTCGTGCCCGGCAGCTTCGACTCCCTGATGGCCAAGCTCATCGTGACCGGTGCCACGCGCCAGCAGGCCATCGCACGGGCGCGCCGCGCGCTCAAGGAGTTCCGCATCGAAGGACTGGCCTCGGTGCTGCCCTTCCACCGCGCCGTGATGGACCACGCCGACTTCACGGGCGAGGGCTTTGCGGTGCACACCCGCTGGATCGAGACCGACTTCGCGAACGACCTGGCGGCTGCCGTGCCAGCCGCACCGCCAGCCGACACCACGCTGCTGCGCACCGCCATCGAGATCGACGGCCGGCGCGTGCAGCTGGGGCTGCCGGCCGCGCTGCTGGGTGGCTTGCAGGCCGCGCAGGCCGCACCGGCGGCCGAAGCCGCGGTGGACGCCACGGCCCTGCTGGCCCCCGTGGCCGGCACGGTGGTGGCCTGGAAGGTGGACGATGGCGCCAGCGTGGCCGAGGGCGATCTGCTGGCCGTCATGGAGGCCATGAAGATGGAAACCCAGGTGCTGGCGCACCGGGCGGGCCGGCTGGTCCGTGGCGTGGCGCCGGGCGCCTACCTGGCGGCCGGTGCCTTGCTCGCTCGCATCGATTGAGGAGCGTTCGCCAGGTGGGGCTGCGCTATAGGTGTTTTCCCGCCGCGACGAGACTTTGTCCACCCAATCGTGGACATTTGCGGCTCTGCCCCGCGCCGGACCTGACGCATGGAGGGTGCGAGCGGTCATAGTCCGCCGCGTCGCCGCGCCCATGGATGGCCGGTGCTGCCTTCCATGGACCCCGCCCAAGACCTTCCGCTGATCGCCGCTCCGCACATCGCGCCGCCCCCGCCGGCGCCGCCGCGCCGTGCGCACCCCACGGTGCGGCTGGACTACGGGCTGCGCGTGGTGGGGCATGCGTTCTTCGGCGCCGTGGCGGTCTCGGCGTTCCACGCGCGCGACGTGCCGCTCGGCGTCTGGGTGCTGATGTGCGGCACGGCCTTGCTGTGGCCGCACCTGGCCTTTCTCGCGGCCAGCCGCGTGCGCAACAGCAAGCGCGCCGAACAGTGCAACCTGCTGATCGACAGCGCGCTGATGGGCGCCTTCTCGTTGCTGACGGGGCTCGACCTGTGGATCTGCACCGTCTCGTTCACCGCCATCAACGCGGCCAATCTCAGCATCGGTGGCGTGCGGCTGGGGCTGCTCGGTGTCGTCGCCTTCCTCGGCGGCCTGGTGTCGGCCGGGCTCGTGGCGGGCTTCGAAGTCTGGCCGGTGCCGGTCCTGGCGCAGGCCATGACGGCGTTGGCCGTCGTCACCTACACCGCCGCCTTCGGCCTGGTCTCGCATTTCCAGACGCGGCGGGCGATTGCCGCCAAGCGCGAACTGCGCGCGCGCAACCGCGTGATCGAGCAGCACCAGGACGCCCTGGAGCTGGCCCGCGCCGTTGCCGAAGAGGCCCGCATGGTGGCCGAGCGCGCACGCGAGCAGGCCGAGGCCGCCAACCGCACCAAGAGCAGCTTCCTGGCCAACATGAGCCACGAGCTGCGCACGCCGCTCAATGCGGTGATCGGCTACACCGAGATGCTGCAGGAGGACTTCGCCGCGCGCAGCGACCTGGCAGAGGCGCACGGCGACCTGGACCGCATCAGGGGTGCGGCGCGGCACCTGCTGCAGATGATCAACGACGTGCTGGACCTGTCCAAGATCGAGGCCGACCGCATCGAGCTCAGCGTCGAGCGCTTCGAGGTCGCCGGCCTGCTGGACCAGGTGGCTTCGACGACGCAGCCACTGCTCGCCGCCAACGGCAACCGCCTGGAGATCCGCTGCGCGCCCGGCGTGGGCACGCTGCAGTCGGACCTCATGCGCTTGCGCCAGGTGCTGTTCAACCTGATCTCCAACGCGGCCAAGTTCACGCGCGATGGCCGCATCGGCATCGAGGTCACGCGCGGGCACGATGCGGTCGGCCGGCCGACCGTGGTGTTCGAGGTGCGCGACACGGGCATCGGCATGACGCCCTCGCAGCTGGGCCGGCTGTTCCAGCCCTTCGTGCAGGCCGATGCCGATACCGCGCGCCACTACGGTGGCACCGGCCTGGGCCTGGCCATCAGCCGGCGGCTGTGCCGCTTGCTGGGCGGCGACGTGACGGCCACCAGCCAGGCCGGCGCGGGCAGCCAGTTCCGCGCGTCGGTGCTGGCGCACCTGCCGATGAGCGAACGCGCGGTGGACGACTGACATGCCGCGCATCCTGCTGGTCGAGGACAACGAGCTCAACCGCGACATGCTGTCGCGCCGGCTGGCGCGCCGCGGCTACGAGGTGGTCATGGCCGTCGATGGCCTGCAGGCGCTGGACATGGCCGCCAGCACCGGGCCGGCGCTGGTGTTGATGGACATGAGCCTGCCGCTCATGGATGGCTGGGAGACCACGCGCCGCCTCAAGGCCGATCCGGCGCTGCACGCGATCCCGGTGATCGCGCTCACCGCGCACGCCATGGAGGGCGACCGCGAACGCGCGCTGGCCGCGGGCTGCGACGACTTCGACACCAAGCCCATCGAGTTCGAACGCCTGTTGGGCAAGATCGAAGGCCTGCTGTGACCGCACTGCCGCCGCTGTCCGCACCGGCCGGAGCCAGCGCAGCGGCCGCGGCATCCACGGCATCCACGGCGGCCCTCGCGGCCCCCGCAGCCGGCACCGCTGCGCCGGCCGCGCGCCGCCTGCACGGCTCGGTGCGCGTGAACTACCCCGTGCGCATCGGCGCCCACCTGGCCGGCGGCCTGCTGCTGGGCTCGGTCTTCATGATGCGTCCGCCGGCCCAGATGTGGTGGGTGGCGGTAGTGATGCTGGTGTGGCCGCACCTGGCCCACTGGCTGAGCCGGCGCGCCAGGGACAGCAAGCGCAGCGAGTTGCGTGCGCTGCTGGTGGATTCGTTCCTGATGGGGGCCTATGGCGGGCTGTCGGGCTTCAACCCCTGGATCATCGTGGCGCTGGGCGGTGCCATGCACGCGTCCAACCTGGGTTCGGGCGGGGTGCGCCATGCGCTGCGCGGGCTGGCGCTGATGGTGGCGGGCGTGGCCGTGGGCGGCGCCCTGAACGGCTTCGAGGTGCGCCCCGACACCTCGCTGCTGACCGTCGCCCTGTCGGCCGCGGGCGCGGCGCTGTACCTCACGCTGTTCGGCCATGCGGTGCATGCGGAATCGCAGCGCACGGCCCGCATCCGCTCGGCCCTGCAGCAGCGCAACCAGGAGATCGAGGCGCAGGCCGTCCACCTGGAGCAGGCGCGCACCGAGGCGGAGGCCGCCAACAAGGCCAAGAGCGCCTTCCTGGCCAACATGAGCCACGAGCTGCGCACGCCGCTCAATGCCGTGATCGGCTACACCGAGCTGCTCGAGGAAGACCTGGCCGACACCGTCCCGCCCAGCGCCCGCGCCGACCTGGGCCGCATCAAGGGTTCGGCCAAGGACCTGCTGGCCATGATCAACGCGGTGCTCGACCTCACCCGGCTGGACGCCGGCACCGTGCAGCTGAACGCGGAGGACTGCGACCTGCGCGGCCTGCTGGCCTCCGTGGCGGCGGCCACGCAGCCGCTGATGCAGGCCAACAGCAACCGCATGGAGGTCGTGGTCGCGCCGGGGCTGGCGGTGCTGCATGTGGATGCCCTGCGCCTGCGCCAGGTGCTGGTGGCGCTGGTCTCCAACGCCGCCAAGTTCACCTTCGGCGGCGACGTGTGCCTGCGCGCCGGCACGCGCACCGGGCCGGGCGGCGCGCGGCAGGTGCGCTTCGATGTGGAGGACACCGGTATCGGCCTGGATGCCGACGAGATCGCGCGCCTGTTCCAGCCCTTCCTGCAGGCCGATGCGGGCAGCACGCGGGCCTTCGGCGGCACGGGCCTGGGGCTGGCCATCAGCCGCCGCATGTGCCGGCTGATGGGGGGCGACATCGAGGTGGCCAGCACGCTCGGCGAGGGCGCCTGCTTCACGGTCTGGCTGCCGCTGCAGGAGCGCGCCCCATGACAGGCCGCGGCGGCGTGGACCAGGGGTACTCCGACCGCGTCGCCTGCCGTGCCGAGATGGTGAACCTGCCGCAGCTGCTGGCCCTGGTGGCCCGTGCCGGCCAGCACCTGCGGCTGGACGCCCAGGCGCTGCACGACCTGCAGCTGATCACCGAGGAGGCGTGCGTCAATGTCATGCGGCACGCCTATCCGGTCGGGCAGCCGGGGCCGCTGGCCTTGGCCGTGCAGGCCGTGCAGGACGGAGCCGGGCGCCGCCTCGTGCTGACGCTCACCGACCAGGGCCGCCCCTTCGATCCGCTGGCGATGGCGCCGGTCGACACCCGTGCCGCGGCCGAGGCGCGCGCGCCCGGTGGCCTGGGTGTGCACCTGGTGCGCCAGCTGTCGGACCGCCAGCACTACCGGCGCGACCCGCGGCAAGGCAATGTCCTGACCATCGAGAAGCAGCTTGCGCCGGCCCCATCCAATCGACTTTGAGGAGAACACACTTGCAGATCGCCACGACCCAACACGACACGGTCCTCGTCCTGGCCATTGCCGGCAGCGTCGACAGCCTCAGTGCCGATGCGCTCACGCAGCGCTTTGCCGAGGCGATCGACCAGGGCGCCGTGCACCTGGTCGCCGACTTCGCGCAGGTCAGCTACACCAGCAGCGCCGGCCTGCGCGCCTTGCTCGGCACCGTCAAGCGCTGCCGCCTGGGTGGCGGCGACCTGCGTTTGGCGGCGCTGCAGCCGCCGGTGGCGCGGGTGCTGGAGATCGCCGGGTTCACGAGCATCCTCAACATCTTCGCGGACGTGCCGGACGCGGTGGCGAGCTTCGGGGGCGCGGCATGACCGGGGCGCTGGCCCGCCAGCCGACGGTGACGCTGGTGATCGGCTCGGGCAGCGTCAAATGCGCGGCCTCCATCGGCGTGGTCAAGGCGCTGGCCGATGCCGGCATCGGCATCGACCGGGTGGTCGGCTGCAGCGGCGGCGCGCTGTTCGCGGCCGGCGTGGCCTTCGGCTTCGACGCGGCCCGCATGACCGACATCACGCTGCGCGCCTGGACGCGCAAGGTCACCTCCAAGCGCAACCACATGGGCATGCTGCGCCTGCTGGCGCCCAAGCTGTTCGGTTTCCGCGCGGAGACCTTCGGCCTGCGCGACGATGCGCCGATGCTGGCCGCGTTCCGCGAGGTCTTCGGCGACCGGCGCATCGAGGACGCGCCGATCCCGCTGCACATCACGGCCACCGATTTCGCCAACGGCGATCTGGTCGAGCTCTCGCGCGGCGACCTGGTCTCGGCGCTGCGTGCCAGCGCCTCTCTGCCGCTGGCCTTCAAGCCCGTGGCCCTGGGCGGGCGCCTGCTGGTCGACGGTTACCTGGCCGATCCCATGCCGGTCAGCGTGGCGATGAAGAACGGCAGCCGCGTCATCGTCGCGCTGGGATTCGAGACGCCCTACCAGGAGAACATCCGCAGCGCCGGCCGCTTCGCGTCGCAGCTCAGCGCGATCCTGGCCAACAACCTGCAGAAGTCGCGCGTGGCCTTCCACAGCGCCACGCACCACTCGGAAATGATCCTCATCGTGCCGCAGTTCAAGGAACGCGTGCGCCTGTTCGACACCCACAAGGTGCCCTACATCATCCAGGAGGGCGAGGCGGCCGCGCGCCAGCAGCTGCCCTACCTGCAGGCGCTGTTCGATGCCGACCGCCAGCGCCTTGCCGTCGCCTGAGGGCGGAGCGGGTGGCGCGGGCCCCGAGCGGCCCATGCGCATCCTGGTGGTCGACGACCTCGAACTCAACCGCGACCTGTTGGTGCGCCGCCTCGCGCGGCTGGGCCATGCCACCGGCACCGCCAACAACGGCCGCGATGCGCTGGCGCAGCTGCGCGCACAGGACTGGGACCTGGTGCTGCTGGACATCACCATGCCCGAGATGGACGGCTACACCGCGCTGCAGCAGATCCGCGCCGATGCGCGGCTCGCCCAGCTGCCGGTGGTGATGGTCTCGGCCATCGACGAGACCGACAGCGTGGTGCGCTGCCTGGAGCTGGGCGCGGACGACTACGTCTCCAAGCCCTTCAACCCGGTGGTGCTGCAGGCGCGCATCGAATCCTCGCTGGCCAAGAAGCGGCTGCAGGACCACAGGAGCCAGCTGCTCGCGGCGCTCTCGCGCGAGCTGCAGATCGGCCAGCGCATCCAGCTGGGCTTCCTGCCGGCGCAGCTGCCGCAGTTGGCCGGCTGGTCGCTGGGCGCCAGCTGCGTGCCGGCGCGCCAGGTCGGCGGCGATTTCTACGACGCCTACGTGCTGCCCACGGGCGCGGTGGCGATGCTGGTGGCCGATGTGTGCGACAAGGGCGTGGGCGCGGCGCTGTACATGGCGCTGTTCCGCACGCTGCTGCGTGCGGTGGCCAGCCACACCGTCGCAGCGGAAACGCCGCAGGCCACGCTGGTGCGCAGCGTGGCCTTCACCAACGACTACATCGCCAACGTGCATGGCCACGAGAACATGTTCGCCACGCTGTTCTTCGCGCTGCTGGAGCCGGGCAGCGGGCAGCTGCACTACCTCAACGCCGGCCACGAGGCGCCGTTCCTGTGCCAGCACGCGGGCGGCGAGATGGAGCGGCTCGGCACCACCGGGCCGGCCGTGGGGCTGATGGCGGGCAAGCGCTGCACGGTGCGTTCGCTCTCGCTGGAGCCCGGCGCCCGGCTGTTGCTCTACACCGACGGCGCCACCGAGGCGCGTGGCCCGTCGGGCACCTTCGGCGAGGAAGCGCTGGTGCGCGCGCTGGCCGCTCCGGCGGTCGGCGCCCAGCCACTGGTCGACGGCGTGTGCGCGGCATTGGCGGCCCATGTCGGCGGCTTCGAGGCGCACGACGACGTGACACTGTTCGGCCTGGTGCGCGAATGAAGCAGCGCAGCGCGGCCGGCGAGGACGGTCGCCGACCAGGCGGGCCCGACACGCACCCTTGAATGAAAAAAGCCGCTCCTGCGAGCGGCTTGTGCGTTGCCGGCTGCAATGGCGCGGTGCGTCTGTGCACCCGCGCCACCGGCAGCGCCCTTACTTGGGCAACAGCACCTTGTCGACGACGTGGATCACGCCGTTGGACTGCATGACGTCGGCGATGGTCACGGTCGCCGTCCCGCCCTTCTCGTCGGTGACCATCACCTTGCCGCCGCTGGCCTTGGCCGTCAGGGTGCCGCCGGCGACGGTCTTGAGCGAAGCCGAGCCCTTGCCGTCCTCGATCATCTTCACCAGCGACTTGGCGTCCACCTTGCCCGGCACGACGTGGTAGGTCAGGATGCCGGTCAGCATGCCCTTGTTCTCCGGCTTGAGCAGGGTGTCGACCGTGCCTGCGGGCAGGGCGGCGAATGCGGCGTTCGTGGGCGCGAACACGGTGAACGGGCCCGGGCCCTTCAAGGTGTCCACCAGGCCGGCTGCCTTGACTGCGGCCACCAGGGTGGTGTGGTCCTTGGAGTTGACGGCGTTGTCGATGATGTCCTTGGTGGGCAGCATCGGTGCGCCGCCGACGGTGACCTGGGCGAAGGCGTTGACTGCACCGACCGACAGCACGGTCGCAAGAGCGATCGAAGCGAGTTTGGAAAAGCGTTGCATGGGGTCTCCTGTTGCAATGGCCGCCGCGGAGATGCGCGGCTGCACTGCACTTACGCGCCCTGCGCCACCGTGGATTGGTGGCGCCGTGCAATCGACTGCGATGCGCGATCACGTCCTACAAAACGGGACATGCCGGAGGGCCGGTCGAGAGGCGGACACGGCCTCTCGATCCTGCCGCGGCCCCTCACGGTGCGGGCTTGTGGAACAGCACCATCTGCGTGTTCACGGTCACGTTCTCGCTCGCATCGGGATCGCTGCGCGTGGTGAACTCCTTGGTGGCCATCACGTCGCCCCCGACGATGCGCCAGTTGCGGATCGCCATGGCCAGCGTCGGGTCGGCGAAGGGCTCGATCCAGGTCGGGTAGCCCGCGGTGACCCAGCTCTCGTAGTCGCTGGAGGTGGAAGGCTGGTCGCAGCCCGCGGGATCGCGCGGCGCGCGCAGCGTCACGCTGTAGCCCGATCCCAGGCCGGTGGGCGCCACCGCAGGCGTCAGGTAGAAATCGGCCACCTCGGCGCGCTGCGCCACGCCGCCCTGGCGCGCGGTGAAGCCCAGGGCGCCCCACACGGTCGCATCGACCGGTGCCGTGCTGTTGACCGAGGCGCAGGTGTGCGGATAGGCCACGCTGTAGCCGCTGGAGACGAGCGGCAAGGCCGCAGGCGAGGTGGCCACGTAGGAGCCACCGCTCTCGTAGAAGGCGATGCCCATGTTGAAGGGCAGCAGCACGCGCGCGCTGACGTTCTCCCGCACGGTGTGGGCGTCCACGCCCGAGCCCTCGCTCAGCACCATCTGCGAATCGATCTGCAGTTCGAAGTTCAGGCACTTGGCCGTGGCGGCCTCGGCATCCTGCAGCCAGGCCGGGTCGGCCACGCCGGGGCTGCCGGCCAGGCCCAGCAGCTGGGCCTGCCGCGACAGTCCCAGGTAGTAGGGCAGCATGCGCGTGATGATGTGCTCGTCGCGGCACAGCGCGTACTCCTCGCGCGTGCAGGCGGCGGTGGCCTGGGCCATGAGGTCGCCGTACAGCGCGCTCTGGCTGTAGGCGTCGTCCGGGTAGCCCAGCAGCTGGCGCTGGCGGCTGCGCCCCAGCACGGTCTGGATGGCGAGCCGGCCGGCCGCGCAGCTGCTGCCGGCGGCTGCGATGCGCGGCTTGAGCACCTCCTCGTCGTAGGCCGCGAAGATGTCGTCCAGGTTAAGCTGGGCCTGCGTCTGGCCCAGCAGCTGGCGCTGGCGTTCCTGCAGCAGCCGCTCGGCCGTGAGGCTTTGCAGCCGGGACTCGGCATCGCCGCCCAGGCGGTGGCGAGCAGGCTCCAGCGTGGCGTTGGTGCCCTGGCGCGCCAGCAGCAGCGCGTAGCCGCTGAAGTGCAGCAGCTTGAGGTTGACCTCGCGTGTGCTCGGGTCGAGTGCGGCCAGGGCCACGGTGTTGTCCGCGCCGCTCCAGCCGATCGGCAGCTGGCGTTCGATGGGCACGCTGGCGCCGGGTGGCGGCGTGATGGCCAGCGTCACGTGGTTGGTGAACCGGGCCCCCTCCGGGCCGAGCTGCACACCGTAGGCGGCATCGCTGGCCAGCCCCTCGACGGCCAGGCTGGCCAGCGGCGTGAGGCTGATGTCGGTGGGCTCCGTCAGCGCATTGGCCGGCACCGTGAGCGTGTAGACCGCGCCGTCGGCACCGGTGACCGACAGCGTGCCGCCGTCCAGCGGCACGCGCTGGGTGACGGTGCGCGCCGTGTCTGCGCTCAGCGTGGCGCGCATCGGGTTGGCGTCGACGGTGATGGCGGCCGAGCCGGTGCCGGTGCCGGTGCCCGGCCCTGGGCTTTCTGCCGCAGCGCCGTCGTCCCCGTCGCCGCCACCGCCACCGCCGCAAGCCGCGAGCACGGCCACGGCCAGGCCGATGGCGGCGCGCTGCAGCCAGGCGTGGCGGGAAGGGTGGGCAGGCCGGGTGCGGGCCTCGTCGGCGGCATGGTGCATGGAACCTCCGTGTGGGTGCCGTCGGCGAACGCCGAAGCGCATGCAGCATAGGCAGCGCCGCGCCCGGCAGACAGTGTCCCGAGTCATGCCGCGCAGGCCGCTGCGCCGCGCCAGGAGGTCAGGGAGGCGGAGCTGCGCCCGGCTGCCGCCTGGTGCGGTCAGTGCGCAGCGCTGCCCGGGGCGGGCGCATCGGCGGCGTGGCGCAGCGTGTACAGGCCCACATCCACGCGCCCGCTGCGAAAGCCGGCCTCGCAGTAGCAGAGGTAGTACTCCCACAGCCGCTTGAAGCGCTGGTCGAAGCCCTGGGCGGCGATGGCCGGCCAGGCCGCGAGGAAGCGCCTGCGCCATTCGACCAGCGTGGCCGCGTAGCTGTCGCCGAACAGCAGTTCGGTCTGCAGCACCAGGCCGGCGCGTGCCGCCTGTTCGCGCAGCGCGGTGGGCGAGGGCAGCATGCCGCCCGGGAAGATGCAGCGCTGGATGAAGTCGGCGCCGCTGCGGTAGCCCTCGAAGTGCGCATCGGCGATCGTGATGGCCTGCAGCACCACATGGCCACCCGGCGCCAGGCGCTCGCGCAGCGTGGCGAAGTAGGTGGGCCACCAGGCCTCGCCCACGGCCTCGACCATCTCAATGGAGACGATGCGCGCGTAGCGGCCCTGCACGTCGCGGTAGTCCTGCAGGCGCAGGTCCAGCTGGCGCGCGCAGCCTTCGGACACCGCGCGCTGGCGCGCGAAGGCCAGCTGCTCGGTCGACAGCGTGAGCCCCGTCACGTGCGCACCGCGGCGCTGCGCCAGGGCGAGCGCGAGCGCGCCCCAGCCGCAGCCGATTTCCAGCACCCCGCCGCCAGGCGGCGCATCGACCAGCGCGACGATGCGGTCCAGCCGCGCGGCCTGCGCTTCCTCGAGCGAGGCGTCGGGCCGCAGGTACAGCGCGCTGGAGTACAGCATGCTGGCATCCAGCCACTGGGCGTAGAAGTCATTGCCCAGGTCGTAGTGGAAGGCGATGTTGTCGCGGCTGCCGCGCCGCGTGTTGGCGCGGCGCAGGTGGGCCAGCCGGGCCAGCTTGCGCGCCCAGGCCTTGCCCTGCAGCCGCGTGCCGGCCTGCTGGTCGTTGGCCGCGCCGAACTGCAGCAGCGCCACCAGGTCGGGCGTGGACCAATCGCCATCGCGCCAGGAGCGCGCCAGGCCCAGGTCGCCCTCGGCGGCCAAGCGCAGCAGCGGGCGCCAGCGGTGCAGCACGAGCTGGGCGTGGGGGCCGGGCGCGGCGCCGCGTGCCAGCAGGCGCTCGCCGTGCGGCAACACCACCGTGAGTTCACCGCAGGCCAGGTCGGCCAGTTGGCTGCGCAGGGCCTGGCGCAGCAGGCGTTGCAGCAAGGTTGCAGGCGTGCTGGGCGCGGCAGCGTGGGGCAGCAGGTCGGTGGCAGGCTTCATGGGGTGTGGTCGGGCGAAGGGCGGGTGGCGAAGCTGACGGGCTCGGCCGGGGCGGGCGGGCGGGGGTGTAGGCGCGCACCCTTGCACCACAGCTGCAGCGCCTCCCAGTGGATGGCGGCGATCACCTTGAACGTGAGCAGCGGGTGCGTGCAGAAGGCGCGCAGCAGCGCGCCGTCGGTGAGCGGGCGTCGCCGCGCGTCCAGCCGCGCGAGCAGCACGGCGCCCTGGGCATCGTGGGTCTGCACGCCGATGGACAGCTGCTCGCCCGGCGGCCGCACGCGGAAGCGGTAGTGCATGTCCAGCGGCAGGAACGGCGAGACGTGCATGCGCTTGTCGCAGCGCTGGTTGACCCAGGCGCTGTCCTGCGCGGGATCGACCGGAATCAGGTAGCTGTGCCGTTCGCCGAAGGTGTTGTTGACCTCGTACAGGATGGCCTGCAGCGCACCCGCCGGCGCGTGGCAGAAGTAAACCGCGAGCGGGTTGAAGGCATAGCCGAGGATGCGCGGCATCGCCAGCAGGCGGATCGCGCCGCCCACGGGCAGGCCGGCCGCGCGCAACTGGCGTTCCACATGGGCGCGCGGGCCCTCGGGCTCGCCGGCGCCGTGGTCGCGCCGGTGGAAGCTGAACAGGTTGAAGCGGTCCAGCGAGAACAGCCGCAGCCGGGCGGCCAGGGCCGGCAGCTCGTCCAGGTCCAGCAGCAGCGAGAACACGCGGTAGCGCAGGCGGTGGCGCAGCGGGCGCAGCCGCTGGTGCGAGACCACGCCGGTGTACAGCGCGCTGCTCATGCGGCGACGGCGCCGGACAGGACGATGCGGCCGGATTCGTTGGCCACGTTCCAGGGGCGGCGCACGCCGCCCAGGGCCTCGGCCACGGCCAGGCCGGCCTGCAGCCCGTCCTCGTGGAAGCCGGCGCCGAAGTAGGCGCCGCAGAACCAGCTGCGCCGCTGGCCCTGCAGCGACCACAGCCGGGCCTGCGCACGCAGCGCCTCGGCATCGAACACCGGATGCGCGTAGACCTCGGTGCGCACCAGGTGTTCGGGCCGCGGCGGCCGTGGGGGGTTCAGCGTGACGAACAGCGGACGGTCCTTGGCGATGCCCTGCAGCCGGTTCATCCAATAGGTCACGCACAGCGCATCGGGGCGCGCGCGGTCGGCCAGGTAGTTCCAGGCCGACCAAACGGCGCGGCGCCGCGGCATCAGCGCCGGGTCGCTGTGCAGCACCGCCAGGTTGCGGGTGTAGCCGAAGGCGCCCAGCAGGTGGCGTTCCTCGCTGCTGGCGTCGGGCAAGAGGCGCAGGGCCTGGTCGGCGTGGCAGGCCAGCACCACCTGGTCGAAGCGCCCGGGGTGCCAGCCCTCGCGCGTGCGCAGGCGCACGCCTTCGGCATGGCGCTGCACCTCGAGCACGGCGCTGTCCAGGTGCAGGCGCTCGCCGAAACCCTGCGTGAGCGCGCGCACATAGCTGCGGCTGCCGCCCCGCACGGTGCGCCAGCGCGGCCGGCCGCTCACGCGCAGCAGGCCGTGGTTCTCGCAGAAGCGCACGAAGGCGGCGGTCGGGTAGCGGCCGACCTGCGCGGCCGGGGTGGACCAGATCGCCGCGGCCATGGGGTACAGGTGGTCTTCGCGCAGCGCGCTGCCGTAGCCGTGCGCGTCCAGGTATTCGTCCAGCGGCTGCAGGCCCGCTGCGGCAGCGTGGCCTGGGGCCTCGCGGTAAAAGCGCATCAGCTCGCGCAGCATGCGCCAAAAGCGCGGGCGCAGCAGGTTGCTGCGCTGGGCGAACAGGCCGTTGAGGTTGGTGCCCGCGTACTCGAGCGCGCCGCCGTCCAGGCTCACGCCGAAGGACATGTCGGTCGCCTGCGTCGCCACGTTCAAATGGGCGAACAGGGCCGTGAGGTTGGGGTAGGCCGGTTCGTTGTAGACGATGAAGCCGGTGTCCACGGGCACGGTTCCGCCCGGGCCCGGCGCATCGACCGTGTGGCTGTGCCCGCCCGGCCGGCGGTCGGCCTCGAACACATGGACTTCGTGCCGCTGGCCGAGCAGCCAGGCCGCCGAGAGGCCGGCGATGCCGCTGCCGACCACGGCCACGCGCAGGGGCTGGGTGCCGGCCATGGCGGCCGGTGCAGGTGACGAGGTGTGTGCTGGGCGCATGCGCAAGATCCTTGGGGGCCTGGGGCCATGTTCTGCGGCTTCTACGCGCCCGCAGCCCTTTTGGATCTGCGCAGGCGGCCCACAGTGATCCGATGCGGGGCCCGCTGCGTAAGATCGATCATGCACCCCCTGCAGCCCTCTTCATCCGCACCGACGGAGTCCGTCGTGTCCGGGCTGCGTCCCAGCCATCTGTCCATCGTGCCACCTCCCGGTTCCCGCAACGCAACGCCCAGCCCCGAGGACCTGGCCGGCTGGGTGCGCGCGGTCGCGCACGCGGGCGACCGCCAGGCCTTCGGCCAGCTGTTCACCCACTTCGCGCCGCGCATCAAGAGCTACCTGCTGCGTGCCGGCACCGACGACGCGCTGGCCGAAGACCTGGCGCAGGAGACCATGGTCCTGGTGTGGCGCAAGGCCGCGCTGTTCGATGGCGCCCAGGCCGGCGCCGCCACCTGGGTCTTCACGATCGCACGCAACCTGCGCGTGGACCGGTTCCGCCGCCAGGGCGGTGCCGCCGCGCTGCAGGCGGACGATGTCGACATCGACGCCCTGGCGCATGCCGCGCCCGAGCCCGCGGCCCAGCTGCACACCCAGCGCATGGAACGCCAGGTGCAGGCCGCGCTGCGCCAGTTGCCGGCCGAGCAGGCGCTGGTGCTGCAGCTGTCCTACTACGAAGACCAGCCGCATGCGCGCATCGCCGAGCGGCTGGGCATCCCTCTGGGCACGGTGAAGTCGCGTGTGCGGCTGGCCGTGAACCATTTGCGGCGTCTGCTGGCCGCCTTCGAAGACCCCACGCCATGAGTTCCGAAAGCATCCAACACCATCCCGGCGACGATCTGTTGCTGGCCCTTGCGGCAGGGCAGTTGCCGACCGCGCCCGCGCTGGTGCTGACCGCCCACGTGGAAGGCTGCGCGCAGTGCCAGGAGCAGCTGCGCGTGCTCGAGGCTGCTGGCGGCGCGCTGCTGCAGGAACTGGCGCCGGCCACGCTGCGCGAGGACGCCTTGGCGCGCACACTGGCTGCCATCGACACGCCGCGCCCGGCGCCTGCGGCCGTGCCCGTGCGCGGCTTGCCGCCACTGCCGGCCGGCGCCCACTGGCCGGGCGCACTGGCCGGCTGCCAGATCACGCGGTGGCGCTGGATGGCGCCCGGCATGCGCTACGCGCGGGTGCGCGTGCCGCGTGATCCTTCTGCCAATGTGGTGCTGCTGCGCATCGCGGCCGGCATGTACCTGGCCCAGCACACGCACAGCGACCGCGAGTTCACGCAGGTGCTGCACGGCAGCTTCCATGACGGCCGCGCCCAGTTCGGCCCGGGCGACTTCGATGCTGCCGATACGCAGGTGCACCACCAGCCGGTGGTGCAGGCCGGCAGCGAATGCATCTGCCTGGCCTCGATCGAAGGGCGGCTGGAGTTCGACGGCTGGTTCGCGCGCAGGCTGGGGGCGCTGGTCGGGATGTAGCGGCTGCGGGCTGGCTACCATGCCGGCCATGCCCAGCGCCATCGTCGAGATCCGGACCACCTACGCGCCCGAGGTGGAAGTCCAGCTGCTGGAGACCGTCCACGCGGCCATCGTGCAGGCGTTCAAGGTGTCGCCGGTCCACCGCAACGTCACACTCGTCGTGCATGCACCGCACCGCTTCCTGGGGCGCACAGACTGCCTTGCGCCCGAACGGCTGACCAACGTCAGCATCTTCGTGTTGCCGGGCCGCTCCGTGGCGGCCAAGCGGGCGCTCTACAAACTGCTGGTGGACGGGCTGGAGCTGCTGGGCATTCCCCGTGCCTGTGTGCTCATCCGGCTGCACGAACTGCCGCCGGAGAACATCGGCGTGCGGGGCGGCCTGCCGGTCTGCGATGTCGCGCTGGGCTACCCGGTCGACATCTAGGCTCAGCTCTTGGCGAACAGCCCATGCAGCCAGGGCGCCGCCGCAGCGCCGCCCGCCGCTGCCACCGCCGTCACGAAGCTGCCCCAGGCTAGGTCGGCCAGCGTCACATGCCAGGGCCAATCCTTGAGCACGGCCTGGTTGGTCAGGTCGAAGGTGCCATAGGCGACGAGGCCCAGCAAGGCGCCGTGGCCCAGTGCGGCAAGCACCGGCTTGCGTGCCTCCAGCGCCGGCGCGATGGCGAAGAACACGATGCCACCCACATAGAGCAGGTAGAACAGGGCGGCCGGCCCGACGGCGAAGCGCTCGGCCATCAGGTGGCCGATGGCGGGCCGGTACAGCCGTTCCGCCATGCTGCCCAGCCAGACGGCGTCCAGCGCCAGGAAGGTGAGGGCGGCGGCGACGTAGGCGATGGCGATCTGGGGCAGCGGCATGGAGGAACTCCGACGGGGGGATGGCCGGGAGTACGCGGCGGCCGCGGTTTCGGATCACCCGCGCAGCAGCACCAGGCCAGGTGGCAGTGCCTCGCCGAACACGCGGCGCTGGTCGGCCTCGTCCAGCGCCGTGGGCTCGCGCACCATCGCGGCCCAGCTCGGCGCGGCGTGGGCAGCCTGCAGCCGGTTGGCGATCTGCAGGCGCAGCGCCTCGGGCAGGTCACGGGCGCGGTCGCCCGTGGCCTGGGCGATCTGGGCCACAGCGAAGGCGGCCGCCTCGTCGCGCGGCCAATCGGGCGCGATGGCCTCGATGCGCTCCAGCCAGGCCTGGGCCGTGGCCGGCGGCAGCACGTGGTGCAGGCTGGCGTACAGCGGCTGGCGTGCGCCCAGGCGGCCCAGCGCCCACCAGAGTTCGGCCGTGGCGCCTTGCGCCAGGCGCTGCAGCACCCAGCCGCCGAACTGCGTCTTCTGGGCCGTGTCGATGCGCTCGAAGGAGGCGGCCATGCGCAGCAGCTCGTCCAGCGCCTGCATGGGTGGGCCGTCGGGCCTGGCGATGTCGTTGCCACCGGGCGGCTGCAGGTAGTAGGCGATGACCTCATAGACCATCTGCTGCTGCTCGGCGTCCAGGCCGCCCGCGATGCGGCGCCAGAGCAGCCACCATTCGGACCACTGCTGGCTGTCGTGGCTGTGGGCGATGCCGGGGCCGAACAGTTCCCACATCTGTTCCATGCGCCAGCCGTCCAGCGGGTCGCCGTAGCCGGGACGCAGCGTGAAGCCGACCAGGTTGAACCAGCTGCGTTCGTGCTGCAGCGAGCGTCGGCGGCGCTTGGCGCCTTGCAGCAGCGCGCCGAACAGCGTGCGCAGCAGGGCCCCATGCCAGGTGCCGCGCTCGCCCAGCAGGCGCTCCAGCGTGGCACGGAGTTGGCGGACCTCCTTGGCGTCCACGCCCTGTTTCTTGTCGCCATAGGCGCGGGCGATCGCGGACAGGGCCTCGGGCAGGCGCGGATGGGCGGCCACGGGCGCATCGGCGTCCTGCATGGCCGCCTCGCTGCGCAGCTGGAATTGCAGCTGCCAGCGCTGGCGTGGTGCATCGGCTGCGACGCAGTGCATCTCCAGTGTGCCGACCTCCGTGATCTGGGCTTCCAGCAGCACCTGCACCTCGCCGGCCGCTCCGGCCCTGGGCTGCAGCACGGTGGCGATGGGCGGCAGGCGCTGCAAGTCGCCCTGCAGCGCGACTAGATCGCCAGCGCTGTGGCGCAGGTCGACGGCGCTGGTGGCGAGGTTGAAGCGCACCGGGCGGCCCAGCCGCAGGCTGAAGCGCTGTGCCTGGAGCCGCACGACCTCGCCCTCGGGCGTGCCATGCGGCAACACGCACACGCCCTGGCCGTCCTCGAGCGCGAGGTAGTAGGCGCGCGCGGCGCCGCTGCGGATGCGCGGCGCGTTGCCGGCGCGGGCCATGGCGTAGGCGACGGCACCGCGCGCGACGGCGGCGTCCAGTTGCGGGGCGTCCAGCAGATGCACCGGTGTGGCGCCGGCGGCCTGCCAGCTGCGCAGCGTGGCGAGCAGGCGCTCGCGCAGCACCTGCGCATGGAACACGCCACCGTTGAGCAGCACGGTGTCCGGCAGGGCGCCGCCCTGGCGCTGCAGGAAGGCGGCGATGTGGCGCGTGATGGCCGCGTCGCTGGCATAGGGCAGGCCGAACTCCACCAAGGCACCGCGTGCGCGCTGGGGCTGCGCGTCGGCCGCCACCTGCGGAAAGAAGCCTTCGACCAGCAGCCGGTCCACATCGGCGCGGGTGAGCGTGGCCGAGCGCGCGCCGCCGATCAGCCGGCTGCCGCTGCCCTGCAGCGTGACCGTCGTCTCCGCCGGCCCATCGGCGGCCAGCAGGCGCTCCTTGGCGCTGCGGCAGCGCTGCGTGAGCTGGGCGAGCTGGATGGCGCTGAGACGGGCGTCCGGTGTTCCGCCCGACAGCCGTGGCTCGATCCAGCGCGCCAGGGCGAGGTCCATGTTGTCGCCGCCCAGCACCAGGTGGTCGCCCACGCCTGTGCGTGCGAGCTGCGGCTGGCCTTGCGCGTCCAGCGTGACATCGATCAGCGTGAGGTCGGTGGTGCCACCGCCCACGTCGACCACGAGCAGGCGACGCGTGCCGGCGAGCTGCTGCGCCAGATCATCGCGGTGGGCGTGGACCCAGTCGTAGAAGGCGGCCTGTGGCTCCTCGATCAGGTGCACCGCGCCCAGGCCAGCCAGGGCTGCCGCCTGCAGGGTCAGCTGGCGCGCGCCGTCGTCGAATGAGGCAGGCACTGTCAGCACCGTGGGCTGCTCGGCCAGCGGCGCCTCCGGATGGGCCTGGTCCCAGGCCTGGCGCAGGTGCCGCAGGTAGCTCGCGCTGGCCTCGAGCGGTGAAACCTTCAGCACCTCATCCGGCGCGCCCCACGGCAGGATGGCGGCCGTGCGGTCGACTGCCGGGTGCGACAGCCAGCTCTTGGCACTGGCCACCAGCCGCCCCGGCGTCTGCTGGCCCAGCTCGCGCGCGAAGGCGCCCAGGATGGCCGGCTCGTCCGATGGCCAGGGCAGGGGCAGGTCTGCCGCCGCCACGGCACCTGCGGCCGCATGGAACCGCAGCGAAGGCAGCAGCGGCCGCGGAGCCACCTCGCCGGCGGCGATGCTCTGCGGGACGGGGAAGACCTGGATGCCATCCGCACCGACCGGCGCGAACGCCAGCACGGTGTGGGTCGTGCCCAGGTCGATGCCGATGCGGAAGGCGGCGCTCACCGGGCTACCTTCAGCATCGTTGGCGAAGCGACCATCTTGGCGCGGGATCGGCACAGCGCCCGCATGTCACGCCGGTGCGCAAGGGCCTGCAACGGCCGGCCTCGCCGTCGTACGGTGGCGTCATGCCGCCTTGTGCGGCACGAGTTTCACCTGCAGGTCACAGCCCACGGCGGCCGCGTATCTCTTCAAGGTGGCCAGCGAAGGCGCATGCTTCCCGGCGGCTTCGAGCCGGGAGACGGCGCTCTTGGTGGTGCCCATGCGCGCGGCCACCGCATCCTGCGTCAACCCGGCCTTGGCGCGCGCCTTCAACATCTGGCCGGCCAGCGTGTATTCCAGCGCCAGCGCGTCGTAAGCCTCGGCGAAGCCGGGGCGCTGCCTGGCCTCGGCCAGGAACGCGGCGTGGTCGTGGCGAACGGGCTTGTACTTCAGCTCAGCCATGTTGCAACTCCTTGAGGCGCTTGCGCGCGAGCTTCAATTCAGCGTCCGGCGTCTGCTGCGACTTCTTGATGAACGCATGCAACACCACGACGCGCTTGCCAACGAGAAAGCAGTAGAAGGCGCGGCCGATACCGGAGCGTCCGCGGGGACGCAACTCGAACAGGCCGTCGCCGAAAGCACGCGAGTGCGGCAGGCGCAGGCTGGGCCCGTGCTCTGCCAGCAGTTCGACCAGCCGCGCGTAGTCGGCCAGCACTTCCACGGGCCATGACCGGATCTCCGAAAGCACCCGTTCGTGAAAGTAGCTGATCTCGTATGGCATGCGATGTTAGCAAGAATGTGAACACCGCCAATGCGCAGCGCGTGGATGTCCCACGGCGAGCGCGGGCATGGCATCAGGCCGTTTGGTCTCCGCGCACGTCGAACTCCACCTTCCACTGCGCGCCGCCGGCAGCTTCGGCCAGCAGCTCCAGCGTGCCGATCTCCGTCACGCGTGCGCGCAGTTGCACCGGCACGACCTCGCCCACGGCGCGGCCTTCGGCCGGCAGCGTGGCCTCGATGCCGGCGAGCTCCTGCAGTTCTTCGGGCGACCAGAAGTCCAGCAATGTGCCGGGCTGGTCCTCACGCCGCACCGAGGAGCCGAAGAAGCGAAAGCGCACCGATTCGCCGACCACCAGGCCCAGCTGCTGCGGCGGCAGCGGTGCCTCCGTGCCTTCCTCCATGCCGAAGGGCGCCACGCACAGCGCCTGCACCGGCGGCTCCAGCCCGGGCACGGCCGGCATGCTCGATTCGATGCCCACGTAGTACGCCTGGGCCGTGCCGCCGCGGATGCGGATGCCCTGGCCTTGGCGCACCTGGCCGTAGTAGGCCGCACCGCGTGCCACGGCGTGGTCCATGTCGGTGCCCTGCAGCAGCCGCGCGGCGGGCGCGCCATCGGCGGCCAGCCAGGCGTTCAGCGTGTCCAGCACGCGCGCCACCAGCAGCTGGGACTTGAACACCCCGCCGTTGAACAGCACGGCCGTGGGATGCAGGAAGCTGGCGCCTTCGGCCTGCGCGAAGCCTGCCAGCTGCGCCGTGGCGCCGACCTGGCGGCCCAGCAGCGCGGCCAGATGGCGCGTGACGGCAGCGTCCTGCGCATAGGGCAGGCCGATCTGCGTGAGGCCGGCGCGCGGGCGGCTGAGGGGTCGGGCGCCGCTCTCGACAGCCGGAAAGAACCCTTCCAGCAGGATGGTGCGCAGCAGTTCGCGCTGGAGTTCGGTCTTGATCGAGCCACCGATGAGCCTGGAGCCACGGCTGGGCACGACCAGTGGCACGCTGTGCAACTGGTCATCGCTGAGCAACTGCTCCTTGGCCAGGCGGCAGGCGTAGGTCAGCGCGCGCATCTGCCAGGGGTCCAGCTGCCTGCCTTCGGCGGCCAGGCCGCGCGCCACGCCATGGGCCAGCGCGAGGTCCATGTTGTCGCCGCCCAGCAGGATGTGCTCGCCCACGGCCACGCGGTTGAGCTGCAGGTTGCCGGCGTCCTCGGTCACGGCGATCAGCGAGAAGTCGCTGGTGCCGCCGCCCACGTCGACAACGAGGATCACGTCGCCCACCTGCACCTGCTTGCGCCAGTCGCCGTTGCCGCTCTTGCCGCTGTGGCCGGCGATCCAGCTGTACAGCGCGGCCTGGGGCTCTTCCAGGAGCGTGATCCCCTGGTAGCCGGCGGCCTGCGCGGCCTCGGCCGTCAGCTCGCGCGCGGCCGGGTCGAAGGAGGCCGGGATGGTGACCGTGACCGATTGCTGCTCGAACGGTGCCTCCGGATGGCGGTGGTTCCAGGCGTCGCGCAGGTGCTGCAGGTAGTGCGTGCTGGCGGCCAGCGGCGAGATGCGTTCGACCTCGGCCGGTGCGTCGGCCGGCAGGATGCCGGCGCGGCGGTCCACCCCCGCATGGCCCAGCCAGCTCTTGGCGCTGGAGACCAGGCGGATCGGCGTCAGCGCGCCGTGGCTGCGTGCCCACTCGCCCGTGATGCGGGCCGGCGCGGCGTTCCAGGGCAGGGCCAGGTCGCCGGCAGCGAACTCGCTGGCGTTCGGCATGTACAGGAAGGATGGCAGCAGGGCGAAGTCCTGCACGGCGCCGGGGCCGCTCTGCTGGGCGATGGGCAGGATCTCGGGTGCGGCACCCTCGGTCTGCAGGTCGACCCAGGACAGCGCGCTGTGCGTGGTGCCCAGGTCGATGCCGATGGCGTACTTCGTCATGCCGACACCTCGGCACTGCGCGCTGCGGTACCCGCCTCCTTGCGGACGGCCTGGTGGGCCCGGCTCACAGCTCGACCTCCGCGGGTGCGATCACGCGTGCATCGTGCCCTGCCGTCAGCGCCGGCAGCCGCACGGCCGTCGCGCGCCAGCCCTTGTGCTGCAACGTGCCGGTGAACGGCGGCTGGCCCACCACGTTGCCCGTCACGCGCACGGCGGCGGCGTCGAAGCCGGCCGGCAGCGTCAGGCGGGTGCCCTCGGCCTCGGCCCGGACGGGCTCCAGGTCGAAGGTCTCCTGCAGTACCTTGCGCGCGCCGCCGTGCAGCAGGCGCGCGGCACCGCCGACGTCCGCGTCGGAGTAGGCGGCGATGTCTTCCTGCAGGAAGTCGACGAAGCGGGCTTCGCGCTGCAGCAGCGCCAGCAGCTGCAACGCCGCATCGACGTTGGCCGTGGCGCGCACGGGTGCGGGTGCGGGGGGCGGGGGCGGCGGGGCCTGCACGGGCGCGGGGGCAGGCACCTCGCTGGCCAGCGGTGCGCCGGCACGCAGGGCCTGCACGCGGGCGGCCAGGCGGCCGTCGCCCAGCAACGCGAAGAAGCTGCCAATCGCCAGGGACAGGCGGGAGAGGAAAGGAAGGGCTTGTGGTTCGGTCATGGACAAAAAGGGCGCAACGGGCGGGCGGCCCGGCGGAGGCGACGGGCCGTGCAAGCCCTATTGTCTTGGATGCAGCAATGGGCCCCGCAGAGCAGGGCTGTGGCCGCGGGCCGCAGGCGCTGCGGGGGCCTCCGGGCGCAATGCGCCTGGCAGCCGACGGGCGGCGCTGCCCTGGCGGCCCGGTGGGACGGGAGGTGATACAACCGGTCACTTTTCCATCTCCGGCGCATGTCGAGCCGCCGCCGTCCCCGCATGATCTGGCCCTCGTTCTTCTCCCGCAACCCCGCCCCAGAGGCCGATCCCGCATTGCCGCTGATCGATCCGATCGGCGAGGCACTGGCCCAGACGGCGCTGCAGGTGGACGATCCGCGCCGCGTGCTGGCCGTTCTGCGGGATCTGGCCATGCGGGCCGAGCCGGTCACGCTGTTTCCCGCAGACGGCGGCGCGCCGCAATGCGGCCGGCTGGTGCAGGTGGTCGAGCCGGGCGAGCGCGTCGTCGTCCATGTACGTGGGCCTCAGCTGCCTGCGAACGGCGCCGCGCTGGTGGTGGCCGCGCCGGAGGGGCTGCGGCTGCAGTTCCATGCCGATCTCACCTGGCAGCAGCAGGCGGGCGACCTGCTGTCCGCGCGCGCGCCGCTGCCGGCCAGCCTGCTGCAGCTGCAGCGGCGCCGCTTCACGCGGCAGGAAACGCCGCTGGGCCCTGCGCTGCGGGCGGTGTTCCAGGCCAAGGGCAAGCGGCGCGTGCTGACGGTGGATGACCTGTCGCTCGGTGGCGTGGGCCTGCGCGGCCCGCTGGCCGAGCACCGCGACCTGGCGGCCGGCCTGCGGCTGGAGCGGGTGCGGCTGGAGCTCGGCTCGGTCGTGCTGATGGACCTGCGGCTGGACATCTGCTCGCGCCGGGCCTACAAGTCCTTCCTCGCGGGAGAGCAGTTGCACTTCGGCTGCGAGTTCGTCGACCTCGGCGAGGCCAGCCAGCAGACCGTGCAAAAGCTGCTGGCGCGCATGGACCAGGGCACGGGCGCGTTCCAGGACACGGCGCTCTAGCCGCGCCGCCGCACCTAGGACACCGCGCCGTACACCAGGTTCTTGTAGAGCATCCGCGTGTGGATGCGGTTGGACGGGCATTGCGCCATCAGCACGCCCGCCAGCCGTTCGCGCGGGTCGATCCAGAAGCTCGTGCCCCAGGCGCCCGCCCACATCGCATCGCCGGTGCTGCCGGGCGTCCAGCCCACGCCGTCGTACAGGCGCACGCCCCAGCCCAGGCCGAAGCCGTAGCCCGGCCCGGTGGTGGCGTTGGGCACACCGGCCTTGCCGACCAGGTGGTCGGACAGCATGAATTCGGTGGTCTTGCGCGAGAGGTAGCGCGTGCGCCCGTCCGTGCCGCCGTTGAGCACCATCTGCGCGAACTTGAGGTAGTCCGCGCCCGTGCCGACCAGGCCGGCACCGCCCTTGAGGTATTGGCGCGGCGCCGGGTCGCTGTCCTGCCGGTAGGCCCGCAGCATGGCGGCCTTGAGGGGATCGCTGTCCAGCGTCTCGGCCAGGCGCGCGCGCTTGGCAGGCGGCACCCACCAGGCCGTGTCTGTCATGCCCAGCGGGCCGAGCAGCAGCTCCTGCGTCAGCACATCGAGGCGCTTGCCCGACACGCGCTCCAGCAGCAGGCCCAGCACGTCGGTGGCGATCGAATAGAACCAGGTGGTGCCGGGCTGGTAGAGCAGCGGGATGGTGCCCAGGCGCTTGAGCATCTCGTCGCCCGAGATGTCGGTCTCCAGCGATTCGATGTTGAGTTCGGCGTACATCTTGGCGATGCGCGGCGAGGGGCTGGCCGGGCCGTAGACCAGGCCCGCCGTGTGCATGAGCAGGTCCTGCACGGTGATGGGCCGCGCCAGTGCCACGTCGCCCTGCGGCGTCTCGACCTTGAGGTTCTTGAACTCGGGCAGCCAGTTCGTCACCGGGTCGTTGATCTTGAGCTGGCCCTGCTCGGCCAGCATCATGGTCGCCACCGAGGTGATGGGCTTGGTCATCGAGGCCAGGCGGAAGATGGCGTCGCGCGGCATCGGCCGGGTCTTGGCGGCATCCAGGAAGCCCACGGCCTCGTGGTGCACGATCTTGCCGTCCTGCGCCACCAGCGAGACCGCACCCGCGAAGGTGCCGATGCCCACCTGCGCATCCAGGGCCGGCGCGATGCGGGCCAGCCGGTCGGCCGACACCATGGTGCGCGGCACGGCCGGCGTGCTGGCGCACCCGGCGAGGAAGGTGCTGCCCAGGGCGGAAAAAGCGAGCTGGCGCCGCGTGATCGTCATGCCTTGTCTCCCGATTCGTTGTTCAAGCGCGCAGATTCTTTCGATCTTCGGCATCAATTGGCGAACGGGTAAACCCCAGAAGACCGCGGGCCAGGGCCGCCCAATTGTTTCAATAAGCAATCAGGCGGCGAACCCGCCGTCGATCAGCAGGCTGCCGCCCGTGACCATTCCGGCTTCCGGGCCCACCAGGTAGGCCACCATGGCGGCGATTTCGTCGGGGTGGGCGTGGCGGTCGATCGCCATCAGGCCATGCATGCCGGCCGCCATCGGCCCGTCGGCGGGGTTCATGTCGGTGTTGACCGGGCCGGGTTGCACGTTGTTGATGGTGATGCCGCGCGGGCCCAGGTCGCGGGCCAGGCCACGCGTGAGTCCGACGATCGCGGCCTTGCTCATGGCGTAGACGGCGCCGCCGGCCCAGGGCATGCGCTCGGCGTTGGTGCTGCCGATGTTGACGATGCGCCCGCCCTGGCCCATGTGGCGCGCGGCCGCCTGCACGGCGACGAACACGGCGCGCACGTTGACGTCCAGCGTGCGGTCCAGGTCTTCCAGCCGGAAGCTGTCGAGCTCGCCCATCACGGCCACGCCGGCGTTGTTGACCAAGATGTCCAGCCGGCCCAGCTGGGCGGCGGCCCGGTCGATGGCGGCGCGCAGCGCATCGGCGTCGGCGCTGTCGGCCTGCACGGCCAGCGCGCGGCCGCCAGCGCCCTCGATCTCGGTTGTGAGCGCAAGGGCCGCGGCTTGCGAACCGGCGTAGCTGAAGGCCACGGCTGCGCCGTCGCGCGCCAGGCGGCGGACGATGGCGGCGCCGATGCCGCGGGAGCCGCCCGTGACGAAGGCGGCCTTGCCGGCCAGGATGGGCGAGGGGGATGTGGCGGATGCGGTCATGGCAGAACTCCTGTGGTGGTGGGATGCCCACAGTGTCGGGACGTCGCGCTGATCGCGGTAGCCGTGAATGGGATGGATCAATTTCAACTGTTGGTTGAAAATTGCGGCATGCCTTCCTTGAGCCATCTGGACTGCTTCGTCAAATCCGCCGAGCGCGGCAGCTTCTCGGCGGCCGCCCGGCTGCTGGAACTCACGCCGGCCGCGGTGAGCAAGAACATCGCGCGGCTGGAGGCCGAACTTGGTGTGCGCCTGTTCCAGCGCAGCACACGCCAGCTGAGCCTGACCGAGGGCGGCGAGCGCCTGCTGGCCCAGGTCGGCGGGCCGCTGGCCGCGCTGGCTGACGCGGTTGGCCATGCCGCCGAACAGGACCGCCAGCCGGCCGGCACGCTGCGCGTGAGCATGGGACAGGCCTTCGGCCGGGCTTACTTGGTGCCCCTGCTGGACGCGTTCCTGCGGCGCTACCCAGCCGTGGTGCCGGACTGGCGCTTCGAGAACCGCCAGGTCGACCTAATCGGCGAGGGCTTCGACGCCGGCATCGGCGGCGGACTGGAGCTCAAGCCGGGCATGGTGGCACGCACGCTGGGCCGCATCCACATCGTGGCGGTGGCGGCGCCAGGCTACCTGGCGGGCCGGCCGGTGCCACGCCACCCCTCGGACCTCACCGCGCTGGACGGCATCGTGCGCCGCTCCAGCCAGAACGGCCGCATCTACCAGTACACGCTGCGCCGTGCCGACGGCGAAGTGGCGGCGGCCGTGCTGCGCACCCGCGTGGTGTTCGACGACCCGGAAGCCATGTGCCAGGCCGCCATGCTGGGCCTGGGCGTGGCCCTGCTGCCGATGCCTTTTGCCGTGCCCTGGCTGCAGAGCGGGGCGCTCGCGCGCGTGCTGCCCGGCTGGTCGGCCGAAGCCGGGCCAATCTCTCTGTACTACCCGGCCAAGAAGCTGCTGCCGGCGCGCACGCGGGTGTTCGTGGATTTCGTGCTGGAGCAGTTCCGCGAACGTGGCTTCGAGCGGCTGGTCGAGACCATCTGACGCTTTTCAGCGCAGGCGGTAGCGCAGCAGGCGGCCGCCGGCCACGGTGGAGTCCAGGCCGATCCACGCGCCCGAGGGCGCATACCAGACATCGACCGGCTGCTCGGGCCCCTCGATGCGCCAGCGCTCTGCGGGCTGGGGCTGGCCCCGCACCTCCACCGTGCCGCTGTCCATGCGGCGCACGCGCACCGCCTCGTAGCGGCCGGTCTGGGCGTTGAGCAGCTGCGTCTGCGTGCGCATGGCGGGATGCCAGTAGGCAAAGCTCATGGCACAGCCCGGCAGGCTGAGCGTGCCGGACGGGCCGTCCACCTCCAGTGCGTCGCCGGCAGTCCGGGCCACCACCTTGCCGGTCTTGCCATCGTCGTCGGTCTCGGCCTGCAACGCCGCCAGGCAGTCGCCGCGCCATTGTTCGCTGGCCACGTGGCGGTAGCGGTACACCGTCAGGCCGAGCAGCTTGACGGCGAACATGGCCTCGCTGCGCACGGTGCGTGCCTGCGGCGTGCCGCCCAGCGTGAAGCGGTGGGTGCCGATGGGCTTGCCGTCCAGCGTGACCTCGAAGTCCTGTGCCGCTGCAACGCCGGGCAGGGCGGCGAGGAACAGCGCAGCTGCCCAAGCTATCCACGCCCCCCAGGCCATGCGGACCACCTCAGTCGCCACGGGGGCGCACCGGACCGGGGAAGAAGGCATTGGTGCGCGCGATGTAGTCGCGGTAGGCCGGGCGGCGTTCGGCGATGTCCTGCTCCAGCAGGCGCACTCCGGAGACCTTGAGCAGCAACACCGTCATCAGCAGCGGCGCGACGATGCTCCATGCCGCCGCCCAACCGCCGGCCAGCGCCGTGAGCCACAGGCCCCACCAGACGCAGCACTCGCCGAAGTAGTTGGGGTGGCGCGAATGGCGCCACAGGCCCTGGTCCATCACCCGGCCCTTGTGCGTGGCGGTGGCCTTGAAGTGCGCCAGCTGCAGGTCGGCCACGGTCTCGAAGACGAGGCCGAACGCGGCCAGCGCGAGGCCGGGTGCGTCCAGCCAGTGCAGCGGCTGGTCGCCCGCGAGGCCGGCCAGCAGCGGGGCCGACACCACCCAGGCCAGCAGCGCCTGCAGCGCGAACACCAGGTACAGGCTCTTGCATGCGAAGCCGGGCTGGTTGCGCGCGCGGATCGCCTGGTAGCGCCGGTCTTCGCCATGGCCCCAGTTGCGCCAGGTGATGAAGACGGCCAGCCGCAACGCCCACACGCTGGCCAGCACCAGTATCACGAGCCCACGCTCGGACGGGGCCGGCAGCAGCGCCCAGTACACCCAGCCGGCGCCGACGATGAGCAGCGCCCAGACGCGGTCGACCAGGCTCACATCGCTGCGCACCACGCTGGCGAGCCAGGCCAGGACGGCGGCAACGGCCGTGAACGCCAGGCCGGCCAGCGCCGTACCCCCCAGCGAGGACTCAGGCATGCGGCGCCTCCGGTTCGGCCACGCCGTCGAACTGCACCGACAGCCGCACCAGCAGCGGCAGCGACACGGCCCAGACCACGGCCAGCGTGGCGAGGGCGGCCGTCGGGTGCACAAGCTGCGCACCGCCCAGCCGCACCCCGGCAGAAAAGGCCATCGGCCCCACCATGGCGCCCAGCCCCGCGGCAAGCCAGGCGCGCCCGCGCAGCCAGCGCATGGTGACGTTCAGGGCAATGGCCAGCAGGCCCCAGAGCGCGACCATCCAGTACGGCGGCAACGCCGCGAACGGCTGGCCCGACGGGTAGGCCACGTGGCCCTGCAACACGGTCCAGGTCTCGACGGCCAGGCCGAGCCCGCAGGCCAGCAGCACCAGCCTGGCCTCCCGGGCCGGCCGGGCCGAGACGGCCAGGTGCCAGCCGATGGCCGCCGCCACGCACAGCGTGCCGGCCAGCGGGCGGTGGCTTGCCGCGCCCAGCACGGCGGCGAACCAAGCCAGCTGCGACACCGCGACGTTGGCCAGTTGCATGGCCGGCGTGGGCCTGCGGCGGCCAGGCGGCACAACCAGTGGGCGCCCCGGCCAGGCCACGGACATCACGCGGCGCGCCGCTCGAACAGGTAGTGGCTCACCCACCACTGCTGGCCGTCGGCATGGCCGAACAGTTCCTCCACGGCGAGGAAGAACAGGCGCCAGCGCTGCCACCACAGCGCGGCCTGGTCCTCGCCATAGGTGGCGGCCAGCAGCGGCTGCAGCTCTTCGCGCGCGGCGTCCATGTTGGACAGCCAGGCAGCGGCCGTGCGCTGGTAGTGGCGTCCGTCCCAGCGCCAGCGTTCCAGCAGACGCAGGTCGTCCTGGCACTGCAGCGCCAGGTCGTCGCTGGGCATCATGCCGCCGGAGAAGAAGTGCCGGCTCATCCAGTCGCTCTCGTCGTGCACATCGAAGGCGTAGGGCGCCTCGCGGTGGGCGAAGACATGCATGAAGAAGCGCCCGCCTGGCCGCAGCCAGCGCGCCACCTGGGCGAAGGCATGGGGCCAGTTGCGCAGATGCTCGAACATCTCGACCGAGACCACGCGGTCGAAGCGCTCGCCGGTGTCGAAGCTGTTGATGTCGCAGGTTCGCACCCGCAGGTTGTGCAGGCCGCGGGACAGGGCCTGGCCTTCGATGTAGATCCGCTGCGAATGCGAGTTCGACAGCGCCGTGACCCAGCTGTTCGGGTAGCGTTCGGCCATCCAGAGCGACAGCGAACCCCAGCCGCAACCCAGTTCCAGCACGCGCTGGCCGTCCTGCAGCCCGGCGCGCTCGCAGGTGCTCGCAAGCGCGGCGGCCTCGGCCTCGGCCAGGGTCTCCACACCGGGTGGCCAATGGCAGCTGCTGTACTTGCGGTGCGGACCCAGTACCTGCGCGAAGAACGCGGCCGGCACCTCGTAGTGCTGCTCGTTGGCCTTATCTGGCAGCGGCGCCAGTTCGGCGCCGCGCATCTGCGCGAGGAATTCCTGCGTGATCCTGGCGCCGGCCTCGGCGTCGCCGCTGTGCAATTGCGCGAGGCGCTGGCGCAGCAGATGCCGGATGCCGCCGCGCACCACGCGGTCGGGCAGCCGACCCTGCTCGGCCCAACGCAGGGCGATGGCGGAGGAAACGTCGGGGTTGCGGGTCATGCGGCTGGTACGCGGCGGATGGGCTGCTGGATCACATGCCGGTGGTCTATTGGACGGCCGACGGCATGACTGGCGAAAAGGCGGCCAACTGCGGCATCCGCGCCAGTGCGTCCATCAGGCTGCGGATGCTGCCGTAGCGGGTCTTCGAACGGATGGCTGCGATCTGGGTCAGGACGGTGGTGCGCGAGACGCCGTTCTCGTGCGCGATGGCGCTGGCTTGCAGGCCGCGGCACAGCTGGAGCAGGATCCGCGTCTCCGCGCTGGTCAGCGCGTGGCGCAACGCGAACAGTTGCAACTCCACGCTGCCGCAGATTTCGTCGCGACCGAAGATGACGAGGGCCATGTTGTCATCCTCAACGGCGACAACGGTGAGTGCGGCAACTAGGCAGGCATCCGGCAGCTCCACCTCCACCAGTTCTCGGCGCCCAAAAGCGCAGCACCGTTGCAGCGCTGCCCGCCAGCGTGCTTCGTGCTCGCCGGCCCGCACGCCATGCGCAGCCCATCCCAACCTGGCGAAGAGGGCGCGGGCGCTAGCGTTTGCGAAGTGGATGCGACCATCGATGCTCACAACCGCGACACCGTGCGCCAGTCGATCCAATCCGGACACCAGGGCGCCTTGCAATGCCGAAGTGATGTCAGCCGCAGGCGACGTGGTGGTCGGTTGATGGCCCAGACGGCCGGCGGTGATCAGCATGGCTTCTCCTGCGATTGAATGGCTGGCTGCAGTCTAGGAGTGCCGTCGGCTGCATGCCACTCAACCGTGGGGGTAGTCGGGCCCTTGTGTGCTCATCTTTCTGCCTAGGACTTTGGTTTAGCCAATCGGGCATGTGCATGCGCTGGCTGCGTGCTTTAATCGTTACGCCGTGGGAGGTACTTCATGCGTGTGCTGATCGTCGATGATCACGAAGTCATCTGGAATGGGATGCGGCTCACGCTGGAGCGCTTGTCCAATCAGGCGAATAGGCGTCCCTTGACCCGTTTCGAGGGCAGCCTGTCGGTCGAAGCGGCTGTGGAGCTCGAAGACCGCAGCTTCGACCTCATCTTGCTGGACTACCACCTTGCTGGCCTCTCCGGCACGGCGGCATTGGCCCGAATGCGCGAGGTGTTCGAGGCGTCACCCATCGTCATCCTGTCCGCCGACGCCGATCCACGCCGGGCGCGCGAGGCCATCCTCGGCGGCGCTGCCGGCTACATCCCCAAGACCATGTCCGATCGGGAGATGCAAGCCGCATTGGCGCTTGTGCTGGCGCAGGGCATCTATCTACCGCCGATGGCCCTGCTGGAGGTCGATGAGGATCCGCCTGCCGAGCCGCCGGATCTGCCGGCCGAGTCCATCGAGTCGTTCCTGCGGAGCGAGTTCTCGCCGCGCCAGCGCGAGGTGTTCGCGCTGGCGTTGCGCGGTAAGCCGAACAAGGTGATTGCCCGCGAACTCGGCATTGCTGAGGGCACGGTCAAGGTGCATCTGTCGATGGTGTTCCGCGCCCTCGGGGTGCGAAATCGAACCGAAGCCATGTACCGCGTACTGTCGGCCGACGCGGCAGGCGCCATCGAAAGACTGTGATGGCGCCGATCACCGGCGTCGGCGATGTCGATCTCGTCGTGGTCGGCTCCGGCGCAGCCGGGCTGGCGGCTGCGGTCACTGCGACGCACGGCGGGCTGCGTGTGGTCGTACTTGAGAAGCATACGCACGTCGGAGGGACGACGGCCTGGTCCGGCGGCTGGATGTGGCTGCCGGGCGTAGGTGCGTGTGCAGCGGATCCACGGGACAAAGGCCAGTCCGAGGCAAGCGCCGCACGGTCTTATTTGCGGTGTGTTCTCGGTGAGGGTGATTTCGAGAAGCAGCGCAGCAAGATCGACCGCTATCTGAACGAAGCGCCCAACATGGTGCGCTTCTTCAGCAGCATGCCGTCTGGACCGTTGGCATTCGAGCCTGAGGACAGCACACCGATGCCGGATTTCCATCCATGCGATGGCGCCGGGGCCGGGCGCCTGTTGCGTGTGGCGGCGTTCGACGGGTTCCAGCTTGGCCCCGCACTTGAACGGCTGCGGCGCCCGCTGCCCGAGTTCGCTCCTTTCGGGATGGGCATTCAGTCCGGACGTGAGCAGAACCGTTTTCTGAACATCTTTCGCTCGCCGCAAGCGTTTTGCGCAGTGGTCCCGCAGGTAATCCGCTTCTCGTGGAACTTGCTGCTCTACGGGCGCGACGTGCGCTTGGTCAATGGCAACGCGCTGGTGGGCGCTATGGTGCATGCCGCGCTTGAAATCGAACGCCAGGCTTGCAAGACGGACGCGGCCCTGATGGGGGCAGGGGTTGCGGCCGAGCCCGCGCGGATGTTCAGGCGCATCGGCATCATGACGTCCCACGTGGTTTGCAAGCTCGAAGCGGAGCACGGGCGCATCACGGGTGTGATGGTCCAGACGCCTGAGGGGCTTCGCACAGTCCGGGCGCGTGTCGGCGTAGTGCTGGCAGCGGGCGGTTTTCCGCACGACGCCGAGCGTTTGCGCGCTTACCTGGACCACGCCATCACAGGACAAGGCATCTGCTCTGCGGCCCCGGTCCAGAACAGTGGCGACGGGCTGAATCTTGGCGAGGGGAAAGGTGCGCTCGTCCACCCGCCACTGTCGGCACCGGCCGCCTGGGCTCCGGTGTCGCTGTACCGCAGACGCGATGGGTCGACCGCCGTCTATCCCCACTTTCTCGACCGCGCCAAGCCGGGCGTGATCGCGGTCGGCCGATCCGGGCGGCGCCTGTTCAACGAGGCACTGTCATACCATGATGTGGTGTCCGAGTGGATGCGCAAGACACCTGCGAGCAAGCGGTTGGATGCCTGGCTGGTCTGCGACCGGCGCTTCCTGTGGCGCTACGGCCTTGGTGCCGTTCCGCCTTTCTTTACCTTGCGTTGTGTGGCTTCCAAGTACGGCCAATACGTGCAACGCGCAGCCACCCTCGCGGAACTGGCCCGCAGCATCGGCGTCGATGAGCGCGAGTTGGCCGGCACGGTGGCGCAGTACAACCTCGACGACAAGCACGATCATGCGTTTGGCCGCGGGGGTACGCCATACGAAAGGTGGGGCGGCGACCCGCTCATTTCACCCAACCCTTGCATAGGGCCGATCATGCGGCCGCCCTTCTTCGCCGTGCGCCTGCATCCCGGCAGCCTGGGCACACTGGCCGGCATGGCGACCGATGAGAACGCACGCGTGCTCGATACCAACGGCGCGGCCATCCCTGGCCTGTACGCATGTGGCAATGACATGGCGGCGGTGATGGGCGGGCACTATCCCGCCAACGGCGTGACGCTCGGCGCTGCGATGGTCTTTGGCCACATCGCCGGGCAGACAGCGGTCGACAGCCCGGAAGGGCGGACCGCACGGGGCGCCGCGCAGCCGCCCCACGAATTCTCGACACCGCAGCGAGACAGCAGCCCGTGAACACTGCGATGCCGGCCGCCGCGGTCCGGGCGGACACCGAGGCGCAGGAGCTGACGGAGCGGCGCTTTCAGCTCATGGTTGTGCAGGTGCTGGCCGTGCGTTGGTCGTATTTCTTCATGACGGCGGTGGTGGCGGCTGTCGGCTGGCAGGCCGTGGCACCGCCGTGGGTTCTGGCCTGGCTGGCAGGCGCGGTGCTCGTGTTCGAGCTGCGAGCGCGGTGGTTGGCGCGCCAGGCCACGCTGGTGCTGGTGCCCGCGCAGGCGAAGGTGCGCGGCGCATTGCTGTGGAACGTTGCTTTGGGGCTGGCCTACGGCCTGTCGGCGCTGTTCATGCCGAGCCTGGGGTTGACGTTGTCCGCGGTGCTGACGACGATCGTGGTTTCTGCCGCCGCCGGTGCGGTGGCCATCAGTGGGCCGCTGCTGCAGGTCTATCTGGCGTATACGCTGAGCATCATGTTGCCGTTTGCGTTGGTCTGGGCAGCGAATGGCACCTGGCTCGGCACAGGGCTGGCGCTGCTGATGGCGATGTTTGTCTCTGTCCAGTATCGTTTTGCTCGCAAGGTTAACGAGACGTTCACCGAGTCGTTTGTGATCCGGCGGGTGAATGAGCAGTTGGTGGCGGAACTGACGGTGGCACGCGACCAAGCCAATGCAGCCAATGTCGCCAAGACGCGGTTTCTCGCTGCTGCGAGCCATGATCTGCGCCAGCCCTTGCACGCTCTGTCGCTGCAAAGCTCCGCGCTGCTGCTCGACCCTCGCGCCGATGACACGCCGCAGATTGCGGCAGCCATCGCAGGGTCGATCCAGGACGTCGCAGCACTGCTTGATTCCCTGCTCGATATTTCCAAGCTCGATGCAGGCACGCTGCGCGCGGACCGGCGTCCCATCCAGCTGTCGCGGATGCTGGAAGCGCTGGGGCGGTCTTTTCTGCCTTTGGTCCGGTCCAAGGGATTGCGTTTTGAACTGCAGGTGATCCCAGGCGTCGTTGCAGTGACTGATCCGATGCTGCTCGAACGGATTCTGCGCAATCTGGTCGACAACGCGATCAAGTTCACGCCGGCGGGGACCATCCGGATGACGCTGCAGGTCGTGCATGAAGAGCTTGAGTTGGTGGTGAGCGACACCGGCATCGGGATCGCGCCGCACCTGCAGGCCAAGGTGTTCGACGAGTTCTACCAAGTGGACCGGCACGCTCAAGGCCATACCCAGGGGCTGGGGTTGGGGCTGTCGATCATCAGCCGACTTGCACTGCTGCTGGGCATCGCGGTGACCTTGAGTTCCGAGGCAGACGCGGGAACGACCATCCGGCTGCGCCTGCCAATGGAGCGCAGCGACGTTCCGCGGCCTGCACCTGAGGCAGCCCCGCCATCGCCTGGACCTGGTTTGCGGGGGCTGCGGATTCTGGTGCTCGATGACGAGCCCGCTGTCCGTGAAGGCATGAGCAACCTGTTGCGCCGTCTGGGCTGCGAAGTGGCATGCGGGGCTGACACGGACGAGGCGCTGGCGTGCGCGCGCACCTTCGGGCCGCGCATCGTCATGGCCGACTACCGTTTGCGCGACGATGCCAACGGAATCGATGCGATCGGGCGTCTTCGGAAGCAGCATCCTGGTCTGCTATCGCTGCTGATCAGCGGCGACACAGCGCCTGACCGCCTGCGCGAGGCGGCCGACAGCGGACTGCAACTGCTGCACAAGCCGGTGTCGTTGGAGCAACTCAAGCAGGCGCTTGCCGACCTGCTCGACAACTGACGCACGGCCGGCGCGCACGGCCATCCATCCACGAGGAGTTTTCCCATGCACCCTGGAGTTGGCTGGTTGTCGCGCGATGCGCACGCGCTGCAGATTCGTCTGAAGGAAAAGGCTATGCCGCTGCACTGTGATCTGCTGATCGTCGGCAGCGGATATGGAGGCGCCGTGGCGGCGGCGCGCATGGCCGGGCTGCAGCACAGCGGCAAGCCGCTGCGCGTGCTGCTGGTCGAGCGTGGGCGCGAGTACCTGCCGGGCATGTTTCCATCGCGCACCGGAGATCTGCCCGGGCACGTGCGCTTCAGCCAGCAGGACGGCAAGCCGCCGCGCGGGCCAGCCACCGCGCTGTGGGATCTGCGCCTCGGCCCCGATGTGAATGTCGTGCAGGGCAGCGGCCTGGGCGGTGGCTCGCTCATCAACGCCGCGGTGATGGAGCGACCGGAGCCCGCTGTCTGGCAAAGCGTCTGGCCGCCGCAGATCGATGGCGGGCAACTCGATGGCGCCTACCGCAAGGTGGAGACTATGCTGCAAAGCGCGCCACTGCCCGCGGGCCAGCAATTGCACAAGCTCAGCGCGCTGCAGCATCTGGGCGATGGTCTCCCGGGCGCGCCGCGCGTGCAACGCTGCAACCTCGCGGTAGCGTTCTCGGACGCACGCACGCCTGCCGGCGTCGAACAGAAGGCCTGCATCCACTGCGGCGACTGCGCTACCGGGTGCAACCACCGCGCCAAGAACTCGCTGGATGTGAACTACCTGGCGCAAGCCAAACGCCGGGGCGTCGACATGTACTGCGGCGTGCTGGCCTTGCGCATCGAGCGGCTCGTCGGCTCCGAGTTCTGGCAGGTTCGCTGGGTGCCGACGGACAGGTCGCGTGGCTGGGCTGGCGAAGCCGAACCGATCCGCACGCGCTTTCTCATCATTAGCGCAGGCAGCCTGGGTTCGACCGAATTGCTGCAGCGATCGGAATTGGGAATGCGCGAACGAGCCAGGGACGACGCCGGGCAGAGTGACTCAGGCGACAAGTCAGGATCCGCTCGACGGGCACGCTTGCGCTTCTCGGAGGCGCTCGGGTCGCGCTTTTCCACCAATGGCGACATGCTTGCCGCGGCCGTCAAGTTGCCGGTCCACACGCAGATCTGCGCCGAGGAGACCGCGCCGGCGAAGGTCGATGGCAAACCTGCACGCCACATCGGCCCGACCATCACCGGCATGCTGCGCAGCGGCGCCGGCTCTAGTCGCTTCACGGCGCAGGAATTTGCGATTCCCGCGGCACTGCGCACCTTGCTGGCCGAACTGACTGGCACGCTGGACATGCTGCATGCCATGCCGCGGTTCGACTGGTCTTTGCATTCGCCCCACCAGCGTGGCGACGATCCCCTGTCTCCCGGGCAGGCTGCGCTGGACCGCACCATGGTCTATGGCTTGATGGGCGACGACGGTGCCGGCGGCCGCCTTGAACCGACGCGCCGGCCATCGAGCGAGCGCGGCGAGCAACAGCTTGCGCGCCAACTTGAGCAGACCCCGCCCTTGGAAGAGCCGTTCGATGGGCGTATCGCCGTGCAGTGGCCCGACGCGCGCCACGCGACGGTGTTCGATGCCCAGCACGCGGCACTCGGCAAAGCCTATGGCACGCGCCGCCGAGGCTGGTACCTGCCCAATCCGGCCTGGCGCCCGCTGCCGCAGGCACTCGACCGCCTGGCGCAGGGTCGGGGTGTGCGGGGGCCGGTGACGACGGTGCACCCGCTGGGGGGGTGCCCGATGGGCGAGAGCATCCACAGCGGCGTGACCGACTGGGCAGGGTGCGTCTTCAACGCGGATGGCTCCAGCCAAGGTCCAGGGCAGTTTCACCATGGCCTTGCAGTGCTCGACGGCTCGATCGTGCCACGCGCCCTTGGCATCAATCCAGCGTTGACCATCGCCGCGCTCGCCGAGCATGCCATCCCTGCACTGCAGCAGCGCTGGGAGATTGAAGGCGAGGAGCATGCCGACGCCGCGGAGCCATCCGCAAAGTTTGCCCGGCCGGTGTGGAGCGAGCCCGTGGCACGTCCCCTGCAACCGGCGACGGCAGCTCGGCTACTCGAAAGGGCACACGGCGCGCTGGAGATCGGCGGCGAGCGCTACTGGGGCGCGATGCAGGTGCATTTCGCGCCGATCGAGGATGTGGCGGCCTTCGCGCGCACGCTGCCACGGCGTGTAGCGTTCGAGCGCGTGGTGCTGTACCTGTACCCGGACCGCGGCGGGCTGGACGATGACCCGCAGTGGCGGGCACAGCGCGATGTCGAGGTCACGCCGCTGTGGGAGGTCACGCTCAGCGGCGAGGCCGACGTCCTGTTCCGCCATTGGTCGTGGGGGCTGTGCCGTGTGTGGCGCAGCTGGGTCAACCTTGGAAGTACCAACCGCATCGGTGGGACTGCGCAGTGGTGGCCACCACGCGCTGCAATGACCTCCATGCGCGCCTTGCTGCAGAAGGTGGCCATCGCCTCCAACATAGGCGAGCAGCGCGGCATCGACTATCTGCTGCACGTGGACTGCGTGTCCGGCCCGAACAGCCCGCTGCAGCCCGGCGATCGCCTGCGCGGCCGCAAGCTGATCGACAACTCGCTGGACAGCAACCCGTGGCGCCAGGTCAGCGAGATGCGCATGGAGCTCGTGCGCAGCAAGGGAATCTTGCGTCCAGCACTCTTGCCACTCGGCACCCTGTCGCTGGACCTGCGCTACTTCGTACGGCACAAGACCGCGCTGCTGGCAATGCAATCGCAGCCCGACATGGTCACGGCTCTGGCAGATTTGGGCAGCTTTGCATTGATGGCAGCACGCGTGTTGCTGAAGATCCAGTTGCTGAAGTTCGTTCCGCCGGAGAAGCGCGACCGCAGCATCAAGGCACGGCGGCCGGCGGAACTGCCAGGGCTGTCGATCCAGCGCTACGACCTGCGTCCGCAACGCAAGGTGCTGCTCACGCGGTATCACAACGAGGTAGAGCCACCGCTCGGCCCGCCCATCGTGCTGTTGCATGGATTCACCGCCAGCGGCTCGACCTTCGCCCACCCCTCAATGCCACGCAATCTTGTGCAGTACCTGTGCGGTGAGCGGCGCGACGTCTGGGTCGTCGAGCTTCCTACCAGCATCGCGTTTGCCAAGCGAGAGGCTGTCGATCAGAGCTTCGAGGATGTAGCCGAGCACATCCCGTTCATTGTCCGCAGGGTGTTGAGCCTGCGCGTTGCGGAGGACAAGGAGCTCGGGCGCCCGCCCGTGCCGCGCCGGCAGATGAAGGTGGATGTACTGGCGCACTGCATCGGCGCCGCGATGTTCTGTCGCGCCGTCTTGCGCCGTGGCAGTCCGCACCAGCGCGTGCGCTCGCTAACGCTCTCCCAGGTCGGCCCGCTGATCCAGATGTCGCCCGCCAATCTGCTTCGGGGTTATCTGGCCAGCTACCTCGCCCAGTTCCTCGGCGTCGACTCATTGGACGCGCGCCCCAGTTTCGCGCCCGGCGGCGCCAACAGCCTGGGCCAGACGCTACTGGACGCGGTTTTGGCGAGCCTGCCCTACCCGGCCCGCGACCACGAGCAGGAATTGGCCGCGCAGGCGGTTGCGCAAGGGCGGCCAGACTTTCGACTGGTGCGGCACCGCGCCGATGCGATGCTGGGCAGGCTGTTCGAACTGACACCGGATTCCCCGGTGTCCGCCGCGATGCTCGATGCGCTGGACGACATCCTCGGCTATGCCCGCGTGCGAACGCTGGCGCAAATCATCCACTACACACAGCACGCGATGCTGACCGACGACGACGGCCGCAACCGCGACCTGCACCATGACGCTCTGAGCCGGCGGATGGGTTTTCCCGTATTGATGTTGCATGGGCGCCGCAGCGGCGTGTTCGACTGGCGTGGCAGCATGGAGAGCTACCTGTGGCTGCGCGACAGCCATGCGCCACGCCTGGACCCCGCGCTCGGGCGCGTCGTGCGCGACGCGGAAAGGCTCCACCTGGGGCTGGATACGCCGCGCCAGCTCTGCATTTTCGAGAAGTTCGGCCACCAGGACACGATCATCGGCAGCCGCGCGCCGGACGTGGTCTACCCGGTGGTCGGAGATTTCCTGCGCTGGGTGGCGGAAACGGAGACATGTCCGCTGCCGCCGCTGCCTTCGCCGACAGGCGCGTTGCAGCAGGCAAAAGTACCGGCATCCTCGCCAGCGCCTGGCGTCGCCGTCGCACAGCAGCCAGCCCGACCCTGGGTTGCAGTCCTGCCTTGGATTGGACCCGTGCTGGGTTGGTTGCGTGAAGCACCGCAGGACGGTTGGATCAAAGTCTCGTTCCTGCTGCGTCCCAACCCAACGCATGCACGCACCTCTTTCGTCGGGGTCGTGCCGATGCGACTGATCCGGGGCCAGTGGGTTCATCCTGAAGACGCCCCGATCATCCTGTGGGAGGCATCGGACAGCGAGCTGCCAATAGGGGACGTGCTGGCACTTCGACTCATGGAGATGGCCAAAGAACCGCCTCCAATCGTGTTCGTTACGGAGCCTGCAGCGCAGCGCCGCAGCGAGAGCGGCGATGATGCAGAGGAGGAGGAAGAAGACGCGGAGGACGCGGAGGACGAGGCGTTGTTGCCTGACATAGGACCTCGCTTACGCGCGGGAGCAGTGGCGTTGGACATCGACCCGGCCTGGGTCGATGGTGTGAACAGTGCATTGCTTCTGCTGACAGTGCACGATGACATGCCAAAGCGCCCGCGTGCACTGACAGAGGAAGATTTGACTTGGTTGACGATCCGATCAAGGCGAGCGAGCCGACATGCAATCTCGGCTGTACGCCGCTTCCTCGCCGACCCGCCCCAATCGCTTGAATCGGCTCTGCTGCGCGTCCCGGCCTCACTGATCGCCGCGCGCGATCTGAGAACGGTGGACGTTCCTGCGGCGCGGACCAGCCCGCTGCACGTGGCCATCTGCAGCTGCCAGTACCCCGGCGGTCTGCTCGATCAGGATCTGGCCCAGGCAAGTCTGGCGCGCCTGGCCCAGCGCTTGCGCGCGCCGTCCGACAAGGTCGGCGCCGCACCGCAGCTGTTGCTGCAACTGGGCGACCAGGTCTATGTGGACGAGACCGCCGGTCTGTTCGACCCTGTCACTGCAAAGATCGCCCTCGAGCAGATCTACGACCGAACCCAGGGAGCGTCCGCTGCGCGGGAGGTGTTCGCGCGCGTGCCCAGCTATTGCATGCTCGATGACCACGAAGTTCGGGACAACTGGCAGCGGGGGCAGGGCTCCGCAGATCAGAAAGCGGAGGACGACCGCGCCTTGATGGCTTTCCGGGAACGCCAAGCCAGCCTGAACCCACCGTTTACATATGACTGCGGTTCGGCCAGCTTCCAGGCGGCGCCCGGCGGCTGGCCGCTGTTCGTGCTGGACACGCGCACACGCAGGGACCAGCGCTCGCCGCAGACTTTTCTGAGGGCCCACATCGCACCATTGCAAGAGTTGGATAGACTGCTTGCGTGGCTCGGGGCGCTTAACCAGCTGGAGCCAACATGCCCCAAGTTCGTCGCCACCCCGAGCGTCATTCTTCCGTTGTTGCGCAGCGCGCCAGGCGAGGTAGCCTGGAGTGACGATGGTTGGGCTGGCTACCCCGCTTCGCAAGCCCATCTGCTGGGCGAGATCGCGAGGCAGCGGATCCGCAACGTGGTGTTTCTGTCTGGCGATGCCCACCTGTCCATGCTCACAAAGATGACGATCGCTTGGGAGGCACAGCAACCAGTCACAGTCCGCAGCATCGTGTCATCCGGCTTGTATGCTCCTTGGCGATTTGCCAATGCGGAGCCCGCCAACTACTGCACAGGCGCGTTCGCGTGCCGGCTCTCGGACGCGTCACGTATCCATGGCGAGAGTGCGACCACGTTCCATCAAGCGGACGGATTCGCGGTCATAAGCGCTGTGCGAGGGCGGGGCGGCTACCAAATCTCAGTCGATTTTGACCTCGCCGACGGTCGCCATTCCACAAGTTGGGCGTCGGACGAATAGCATCGAACCGCCCGGGCTGATGTCGCGTCAGACTTTCAGCAAGCCCTGCAACCGCGTCGACGTCGTCGTGTACTCCACCACCACCTTGCGCCCGCTGACCAGCCGCTCGGCCGCGTCGAACGCCGCCAGCGTGGCCTCGTGGAAGCCGCACAGGATCAGCTTCTTCTTGCCCGGGTAGTGGTTGATGTCGCCCACCGCATAGACGTTGGGCAGGCTGGTGGCACAGGTGGCCGGGTTGACCGCCAGCTGCTTGCGCTCCATCGCCATGCCCCAATCGGCCAGCGCGCCGAGGCGGGGCGACAGGCCCTGGCGCACCACAAGCAGGTCGAGCGGTAACCGCGTGTCGGGCCCTTCGGCATGGCTCAGCACCAGCCGGGAGAGCCGGCCCTGGGCGTCGGTCTCGAAAGCGGTGGGTTGGCCGGTGGCGACGCGGATGTGGCCGGCGTCGCGCAGCCGCTGCAGTTCTGCCAACTGGGCTGGCTCGGCCTCGAAGGCGTCGCGCCGGTGCAGCAGGGTCAGCGAGGCGGGTGCGGCCTGCGCGAAGGCGAGGGCGCTCGCCACGGCCTCCTCGCCACCGCCGGCGACCACGAGGTGGCGGCCGGCCACGGCCGAGGCCTCGGGCGCGTAGTAGTGCAGCGCGCCGCCCTCGAAGGCCTCGATGCCTTCGATGCGCAGCCGCCGCGGCTGGAAGGCGCCGATGCCGGCCGCGATGAACAGCGCACGGGTTGTGAATTGCGTGCCCGCATTGGTGGCCAGCTGCAGCCGCCCATCGGGCAGGGTGCTGAATTCCGTGACTTCCTGCCCCAGGTGCAGCTGCGGCGCGAAGGGCGCGGCCTGCTCCTGCAGCGACGCGACCAGCTCGCGCCCGGTGCACACCGGCACGCCAGGAATGTCGTAGATGGGTTTGTCCGCGTACAGCGCCGCGCACTGGCCGCCCACATAGGGCAGTACGTCGACGATGTGGGCCCGGATCTCCTGCAGGCCGAGCTGGAAGGCCTGGAACAGGCCGGCGGGGCCGGCGCCGATGATGAGCGCGTCGGTCTCGATCACGCGCACCGCCGGTTCACTTCACCAGTTCGGCGATCTTGTTCGGCTTGTCTTTCCACTCGTCGGCATCGGGCAACGCGGGCTTGCGCTTGGTGATGCTCTTCCAGCCGTCGGCCAGCGCCAGTTCGGCGTTGAGCTTGATGAAGGCGAGCTGGTCGGCCGGCAGGTCTTCCTCGGCGAAGATGGCGTTGGCCGGGCACTCGGGGATGCAGACCGCGCAATCGATGCACTCGTCCGGGTCGATCACCAGCATGTTCGGGCCTTCGCGGAAGCAGTCCACGGGGCACACGTCGACGCAGTCGGTGTATTTGCAGCGGATACAGTTTTCGGAGACGACGTGGGTCATGGTGCTTGACGGTGCGGGCGGGCGGTGCCGCTGGGGGAAACCCGCGATTTTAGGGACATTTGCATCCCCACACCGTGCGCAGCCCCTGTGGCCGGCATGGGTGGGGTCTGTAGGTGGCGCGCTTTCAGCGCACCAGAACGGCGGCAGCCGTCTTGTGCGAGGCCTGGTCGACCAGCACCAGCGCACCCAGGGTGCGCGACTGGCGGTAGGGCAGCGTGGCGATGCTGTCCTGCAGCACCAGCTCGACCTCGCCGATGGCGTTGGCTTCGAGCTGGCTGGCGTCCTGCTCGGCCAGCGTGTGGATGTCCAGCCAATGCACGATGCGGCGCACCTTGGCCTTGACCCAGCGGTGGCCATGCAGCGCCCAGTACGCGCGGCCGGGCACCAGCGGCTCGTCGTCCATCCAGGCGACCGTGGCGCTGACCTCGCGGGCGCCCTGCAATGCCGTGCCGTCCTCGGCTTCGGCCAGCAGCCAGTCGCCGCGCGAAACGTCGACTTCGCGGTCCAGCACGATGCCGGCGCTGTGGCCAGCGGCCACGTCCTGCTCGCTGCGCACATGGCTCAGCACGCGGGCGATGGTCGCGCTCTGGCCGCTCGGCAGCACGCGCACGCGCTGGCCGACCGTGGCCTGGCCCGTGGCCACGCGGCCCCAGAACACGCGCCGCCCTTGGCTGGTGTCCGACGACGACGAGAACTTCTCGACCCATTGCACGGGGAAGGCCAGCGGCAGGCCGGTCTCGGACGGCGTGTTCGACAGGCCTTCGAGGATGCGCAGCAGGCTGGGGCCGTGGTAGCCGCACCAGTCGGCGTCCGGTGCGGCATCGACCACGTTCCAGCCCTTGAGCGCGGAGACGGGCACGATGGCCTCGACCGCGATGCCGGCCTCCTGCGCAAAGCCGCGCAACGCGGCCTCGATGCGGGTGTAGGCCAGCCGGGGGTCGGCCACGGCATCCAGCTTGTTCACCGCGAACACGATGGCCGGCACGCGCAGCAGTTGCACCAGCAGCGCGTGGCGGCGCGTCTGCGCCAGCAGCGGGAAGCTCGCGTCTTGCCAGGCCAGCTTGGTCGCGTCGACCAGCAGCACGGCGGCGTCTGCGCTCGACGCGGCCGTCACCATGTTGCGCGTGTACTGCTCATGCCCCGGCGTGTCGCCGATGATGAACTTGCGCCGCGTGGTCGAGAAATAGCGGTAGGCCACGTCGATCGTGATGCCCTGCTCGCGTTCGGCCGACAGGCCATCGGTCAGCAGCGCGAGATCGGTCTCGCGGCCGTCCTGGCCCTGGCGCTGCACGCCGGCCAACTGGTCGGACAGAACCGCCTTGCTGTCGACCAGCAGGCGGCCGATCAGCGTGCTCTTGCCGTCGTCCACGGAGCCGCAGGTGATGAACTTCAGGGCGGCCGTGGGTGCGGCATCGTTGGCGGCGGTCGTCACGGAATGCTCAAGGGTGGCGGTCATCAGAAGTACCCATCTTTCTTGCGCTTCTCCATCGAAGCCTCGGAGGTCTTGTCGTCCATGCGCGTGGCGCCGCGCTCGCTCACGTCGGACAGCAGTGTCTCCACCACGATCTCGTCCGGCGTGCTGGCCAGGCTCTCGACCGGGCAGGTGCAGGTGATGTCGCCCACGGTGCGGAAACGCACCTGGCGGCGCTCGGCAACTTCGCCATCTTTCAACGGTGTGAGTTCGGTCACCGGCACCAGCAGGCCGCGGCGCTCCACCACCGTGCGCTCGTGGCTGTAGTACAGCGAGGGCAGGGCGATGTTCTCGCGGGCGATGTACTGCCACACGTCGCGCTCGGTCCAGTTGGAGATCGGGAACACGCGGAAGTGCTCGCCGCTCTGCAGCCGGGTGTTGAACAGCGTCCACAGCTCGGGGCGCTGGGCCTTGGGCTGCCATTGGCCGAAGCTGTCGCGGTGCGAGAAAATGCGTTCCTTGGCGCGCGCCTTCTCCTCGTCGCGGCGGGCGCCGCCGATCAGCGCGTCGAAGCGGAATTCGTCGATGGCCTCCAGCAGCGTGACCGACTGGTGCACGTTGCGCGATTCGCCGGGGTGCGCAAGGCGCACCGTGCCGCGGGCCATGGAATCCTCGACGCTGCGCACGATCAGTTCGGCACCCAGCTCCTTGGCGCGCAGGTCGCGGAAGTCGGTCACTTCGTGGAAGTTGTGGCCGGTGTCGATCATCAGCAGCGGATACGGGATGCGGCCCGCGCCGAACGCCTTCTCTGCGCACTTGAGCAGCACCAGCGAATCCTTGCCGCCCGAGAACAGCAGCGTCGGGCGCTCGAAGGCCGCGGCCACCTCGCGCAGGATGAAGATCGCTTCCTCTTCCAGCGCGTCGAGCTGGGCGTCGGCCAGGGGGGTATGGGCCACGGGCGGGTGCAGCACGTCGGCTTGTTGTTCGAATTGGGTGCGGGCGTTCAAGAGGGGCTCCGTTCGGCAATCGGGGAAAGGCGGGAAATCGGCAGGGCGCTCACGGCGACGGGGTCGTCTTCCTGGGCCACGTGCAGGCCGCATTCCTTGGCGGCTTCGTCTTCCCACCACCAGCGGCCGGCGCGGAAGTCCTCGCCCAGGCTGATGGCCCGGGTGCAGGGCGCGCAGCCGATGCTGGGAAAGAACTCATCGTGCAGCGGGTTGTAGGGCACCTGGTGTTCGCGGATGTAGTGCCACACGTCGCCCCAGGTCCATTCGGCCAGCGGGTTGTACTTGAGCCGTTCGGCGTTGCTGCGGTCGACCAGCGGCACGTCGGCGCGGGCGCCGGACTGTTCGCGGCGCAGGCCGGTGATCCAGGCCTGCTTGCCTTCGAGGGCGCGGGCCAGGGGCTCCATCTTGCGGATGTCGCAGCAGGCCTTGCGCAGGTCGATGCTGCGGTACATGGCGTCCAGGCCTTCGCGGGCGACGAAGTGCACCACGGCTTCCTCGCGCGGGTGCATCACCTCGATCGGGCGGCGCGCCTCGGCGCGCAGGCGCTCCAGCAGGGCCAGCGTCTCGGGATGCAGGCGGCCGGTCTCCAGCACGAAGGCTGGGATGTCCAGGCCCAGGGCGTCGATCAGGTGGCCGACGACCATGTCCTCGGCGCCCAGGCTGTGGGCCTGCGTCACGAACGCGGCACCGTGCGCGACCTGCGCCTCCTGGAGCACACGGCGCGTGGCGGTCAACTTGGCCTCGAAGTCGGCCGAGGGCCGGGCGTGCAGGTCGATGGCGGACATCAGGCGTGCTCCGCGGCCTCGGCGAAATGCGGCGCGGGATGCGCGGCATCGCCCTGGTAGAAGCCCTTGAAGCGGTCGAACTGGCGCTGGGCAGCGTCGGCCTTCAGGCCCTGGCGCAGCACAGCCGTAGTGAAGCCCGAGCGCGCCATTTGCACGAGCTGGTCGATCAGCACGTCGCCCGTGGCGCGGATCTCGCCCGCAAAGCCCAGGCGGCGGCGCAGCATGTAGGCCTGGCTGTAGGCCCGGCCGTCGGTGAACTTGGGGAAGTTGAGGTCGATGCGCTGCACGCCGTCCAGTGCCAGGCTGCGCGGGTCGACCGTGTTGTCCACCACCAGGATGCCAGCGGCGCCTTCGGCGGGCGCCTCGTGTTGCTCGAATGTCAGGATGTTCATCGTGGCTGCTCTTCTTCAGGCGGTCTGGGCTTCGGGCTTGCGCGCCGTGCTGACGCGGGCGGCATTGGCCGCGGCCTTGAACGGGTCGTGGCCGACGCGGCGCAGCGTGGAGATGAAGGTCTCGCCGCTGCTGCGCTGGGCACGGTAGGTGTCCAGCAGGGCCTCGATGACCTCCGGCACTTCGGCCGCCGCGAACGAGGGGCCGACCACCTTGCCGGCGGCCGGCGCGCCCGACAGCTGCGAGCCGTCCGAGCCGGCCAGCGTGATCTGGTACCACTCCTGCCCATCCTTGTCCACGCCCAGGATGCCGATGTGCCCCGTGTGGTGGTGGCCGCAAGAGTTGATGCAGCCGCTCATGTGCAGGTCGATCTCGCCCAGGTCGTGCAGTTCGTCCATGTCCTGGTAGCGCGCCGTGATGGCGTGCGCGATCGGCAGCGAGCGGGCGTTGGCCAGCGCACAGAAGTCGCCGCCGGGGCAGGCGATCATGTCGGTCAGCAGGCGCACGTTGGACTTGGCCAGGCCCAGCTTGCGGGCTTCCTGCCAGAGCGCGGGCAGTTCCTCGGCGCGCACCCAGGGCAGCACCAGGTTCTGGTCGTGCGTGACACGCGCTTCGCCGGCGCTGTAGCGGTCGGCCAGGTCGGCCGCACGTTCCAGCTGGTCGGCCGTGGCGTCGCCCGGCGCGAAGCCCACGCGCTTGAACGACAGCGTGACGATGCGCAGTTCGGCGTTCTTGTGCGGAGCAACATTGCGCTGCAGCCAGCGCGCGTAGTCCACATCGCTCTGGGCATCGAGCTGCGCGGCGGCGCGCAACGCGGTGTCGACGTCGTTGGCGGCAGGCCGGGCAGGCGCGTGGAACGAGGCGGACACGCGGTCGAGTTCGGCCTGCGTGATGGTGTGGGCCGCGCCGTCGTGCGCCATGATCTCGGCGTACTCCTCCTCGACCTCGTCGATGTAGCGCTGGCCTTCGGCCTTCACGAGGATCTTGATGCGCGCCTTGTAGATGTTGTCGCGCCGGCCCCAGCGGTTGTAGACGCGGACCACGGCTTCCAGGTAGTTGATGACCTGGTTCCAGGGCAGGAACTCGCGGATCACCGTGCCGACCACGGGCGTGCGGCCCATGCCGCCGCCGACCAGCACGCGGAAGCCGACTTCGCCGGCGGCGTTGCGCACCACGTGCAGGCCCACGTCGTGCCAGAAGGTCGCTGCACGGTCTTCGCTGGCGCCCGTGATCGCGATCTTGAACTTGCGCGGCAGGAAGGCGAACTCGGGATGCAGCGTGCTCCAGTGGCGCAGGATCTCGGCGAAGGGCCGCGGGTCGGCGATCTCGTCCACGGCGATGCCGGCACGCTCGTCGCTCGTGATGTTGCGGATGCAGTTGCCGCTGGTCTGGATGCCGTGCATGTTGACGCTGGCCAGCAGGTCCATCACGTCGGCGCTGCGGTCCAGCGGGATCCAGTTGTACTGGATGTTCTGGCGCGTCGTGAAGTGCGCCACGCCGTCGGGCAGGCTGGTCAGGTCCGACAGGCCGGCGTTGGCCTTGGCCAGGTCGTGCGCGCCACGGTCGTCGTATTCGCGCGCGATCTTGCCCAGCACGCGCAGCTGGGCGGAGTTGAGCTCGCCATAGGGCACGGCGATGCGCAGCATGGGCGCGAAGCGCTGCACGTACCAGCCGTTCTGCAGCCGCAGCGGACGGAACTCGTCTTCCGCCAGTTCGCCCTTCTGCCAGCGTTCGAGCTGGTCACGGTACTGGGCAGCGCGCAGCTGGACGAACTCGCGGTCGAAATCTGTGTATTGGTACATCGTGGTGCTTGAGAAGGCGGTGGCCGCGCAGGGCCGGCGGGGTCAAGACTCAGTGGAAACCCGCGTACTCTAAGGAATTCGGCCTTAGATCCAAACTACTTATTTGTTGTGGCGCTATGCGTGCTTGGTTATAAGCAAAGCGCCAGGGGCCGCTAAAAGGCCCGTCGAAGCCGTCAAAAACCGCTGAGGGCCAGCGGCCAGGGGGTCTTGGACCAGGCCTGGGCTTCTTCGCGCAGCAGGTGCGCGGACTGCGGGAAGGCTTCCGTCCAGCCGGCGCGGCAACTCAGCGTGCGCGTGGCCTGGCGGCCCTTGGCGGAGGAGAGCTTGAGGCCGTCGACGTCGGGGTCGCGCCGGGCATGGCACAGGATCACGGCCAGACGCAACGCCAGCAGCTGCTGGGCGAGGGCGGGGTCGGCCAGTTCGGCCTCGAGCTTCTTCAGTTTGCCCCGGTGGCCCAGCACCAGCTGGCTGAGCCGGTGCAATTCGGGCATGGCGAAGCCCGGCGCGTCGGCGTTGTCGAGCACGTAGGCGCCATGGCGGTGGTAGCTGCTGTGCGAGACCAGGAAACCGATCTCGTGCAGTTGCGCGGCCCACGACAGCTTGCGCTGCATGCGGTCGATTTCCTCGGCTGGTTGCTCTGCGCCGGCCTGCAGCTGGGCAAAGAACTGGTTGGCCACGGCACCGACGCGCTGGGCCTGGGCCTGGTCGGTGTCGAACTTGCGCGCCAGGCGGCGCACCGAGGCCGAGCGCACATCGCTGTCGGCGCCGTCGCGTTCCATGAGGTCGTACAGCACGCCGTGGCGCAGCGCGCCGTCGGCGGCGTGCATCTCGCTGATGCCGAGCAAATCGAAGATGGCCAGCAGCACGGACAGGCCGCCGCCGATCACGAGCTTGCGGTCGTCTTTCATGCCCTCGACCTGCAGCTTGTCCACCGAGCGGGCCTTGAGCAGGCGTTCGCGCAGCCATTCCAGGCCGGCGCGCGGGATCAGTCCGGGCGGGCCGCCGGCCGCGGTCAGCATGTCGGCCACGGCGCCGACTGTGCCAGACGCGCCGTAGGCCGTGTCCCAGTGGCCGGTGCCGTAGGCGGCGAGCGCTTCGTCCAGCACCGCCTCGGCCGCGATCTGGGCCATGCGGAAGGCGTCGGCCGTGAATTCGCCCTTGGGGAAATAGCGCATGGACCAGGCCACGCTGCCCACGCGAAAGGACTCCATGACCCGGGCCTCGAAGCCCTGACCCAGGATCATCTCGGTCGAGCGGCCGCCGATGTCCACCACCAGGCGGCGTTCCTCGGACTGCGGCAGCAGGCGCGAGACGCCTTGGTAGATCAGGCGGGCTTCTTCGCGCCCCGGGATCACGTCGATCGGGAAACCGAGGATGGCGTGGCCACGGCGCAGGAATTCGTCGCGGTTGCGCGCTTCTCGCAGGGTCTGGGTGGCGACGGCGCGCACCTGGTGCTTCTGGAACCCGGCCAGGCGTTCGGCAAAACGGGCCAGGCAATCCAGGCCGCGCTGCATCGCGTCTTCGCTGAGGTTGCGGGTTTCGTCCAGGCCGTTGCCCTGGCGCACGACCTCTTTCAGGTACTCGGTGCGGCGGATCTGGCCATGGTCCAGCCTGCCGATTTCAAGCCGGAAGCTGTTGGAGCCCAGGTCCAGGGCGGCGAGGAGGGTTCCGTTCTGCATGGCTGGGGCGGGATGCTAGCACCGATGCTGCAGTGCAACGCAGCGCGCGGCCGCAAATGTTTGCATACCGTTTTGGTGTCATGTTGCTGTCACACAAGCTTCTTAAATTCACGGCCATCGAGGGTGGCAATCCTGCTGCCTGGTTACCAACCGTCAACACTCGAAAGAGGTTTTCTCATGCAATCGACGATCCGCTTCTCCACCATCGGCCTGCTCGGCCTGGCCATCTCGGGCCTCGCTTCGGCCCAGGATGTGACCGGCGCCGGCGCCAGCTTCCCCGCACCGCTGTACGCCAAGTGGGCGGCCGACTACAACAAGGCCACGGGCACCAAGATCAACTACCAGTCCGTCGGTTCGGGCGCAGGCCTCAAGCAGATCGAAGCCAAGACCGTCGACTTCGGCGCTTCCGACGCCCCCCTGAAGGACGAAGACCTGGCTGCCAAGGGCCTGGTGCAGTTCCCCACCGTGATCGGCGGCGTCATCCCCGTGGTCAACATCCAGGGCATCAAGGCCGGCGAACTGAAGCTGAACGGCCAGGTGCTGGGCGACATCTACCTGGGCAAGATCACCAAGTGGAACGACCCCGCCATCGTCGCGCTGAACGCCGGCGTGAAGCTGCCCGACGCTGCCATCGCCCCGGTGCGCCGCGCCGACGGCTCGGGCACCAGCTTCCTGTTCACCAACTACCTGTCCAAGGTCAACGCCGAGTGGAAGTCCAAGGTCGGTGAAGGCACGGCCGTGAACTGGCCCACGGGCGCGGGCGGCAAGGGCAACGAAGGCGTGGCCGCATTCGTCGGTCGCCTGCCCAACTCGATCGGCTATGTCGAGTACGCCTACGTCAAGCAGAACAAGATGACCTACGCCCTGCTGCAGAACGCATCGGGCAAGTTCCCGCAGCCCGACGACGAAGCCTTCAAGGCCGCTGCCGCCAACGCCCAGTGGGACAAGAGCTTCTACCAGATCCTGACGAACCAGAACGGCGACGGCGCCTGGCCCATCACCGGCGCGACCTTCATCCTGATGCACAAGAAGCAGGACAAGCCGGCCGTGGCCGCCTCCGCGCTGAAGTTCTTCTCGTGGGCCTACAAGGACGGCGACAAGACCTCTGGCGACCTGGACTACGTGCCGATGCCGGCCGCTGTCAAGAGCGTGATCGAGAAGTCCTGGGGCCAGATCGTCGACGCTTCCGGCAAGCCGGTCGCGCTGGCGGCCAACTGATCGCCCGCGGCCCCCTCTGACCTGACCAGCCGAGCCACCGACGTGTCTTCTACACTCCCAGCGAACGGCGCCCCCTTCGATTTGTCCGGCAAGGGTGCCGGCAAAGGGGGTGAACGCGCGATGACTACACCCCCCCCAAAGAAGGCCCGCAGTGGCCCCCTGGCAGACAAGCTGTTCGGCATGGCTGCCAAGGGCGCGGCCTGGCTCACGCTGTTGCTGCTGATCGGCATCCTGCTGTCGTTGATCCAGGGTGCCTGGCCGGCGATCTCCAAGTACGGCCTGTCGTTCCTGACGAGCACCACCTGGGATCCGGTGCAGGAAGAGTTCGGCGGCCTGGTCATGATCTACGGCACCTTGATGACATCGGTCATCGCGCTGCTGATCGCGGTGCCGGTCAGCTTCGGCATCGCGCTGTTCCTCACGGAACTGTCGCCGGCCTGGCTCAAGCGCCCGCTGGGCACGGCCATCGAGCTGCTGGCGGCGGTGCCCTCCATCGTCTACGGCATGTGGGGCCTGCTGGTGTTCGGCCCCATCCTGTCGACCTATGTGCAGCAGCCGCTGCAAAGTCTTTTCGCCGGCGTGCCCTACCTGGGTGCGCTGGTCTCCGGCCCCCCGGTGGGCATCGGCATCCTGTCGGCCGGCATCATCCTGGCCATCATGATCATCCCGTTCATCGCCTCGGTGATGCGCGACGTGTTCGAGGTCACGCCGCCTTTGCTCAAGGAATCGGCCTACGGCCTGGGTGCGACCACCTGGGAGGTCATGTCCAAGGTGGTGCTGCCCTACACCAAGGCCGGCGTCATCGGCGGCATCATGCTCGGCCTGGGCCGTGCGCTGGGCGAGACCATGGCCGTGACCTTCGTGATCGGCAACATGAACCAGCTGGATTCCCTGAGCCTGTTCCAGGCCGCCAACTCGATCACCTCGGCCTTGGCCAACGAGTTCGCCGAAGCCGGCGCCGGCCTGCACCAGGCGGCGCTGATGTACCTGGGCCTGGTCCTGTTCTTCATCACCTTCGTCGTGCTGTCCTGCTCCAAGCTGCTGCTGGCACAACTGCGCAAGAGCGAAGGAGCCAAGTCGTGAACACCTCCACCACCACAGGCCAGGCGCTCATCAACAAGGCCGCGTACGAGGCCGCCAAGGCCGCCAAGTACGCCAGCCGCAAGCGCGTCAACCAGGTCGCCCTGTTGCTGTCGCTGGCGGCCATGGCCTTCGGCGTGTTCTGGCTGGTCTGGATCCTCTGGGAAACCATCCGCTTGGGCGTCGGTGGCCTGGCCATCGCCACCTTCACCGAGATGACGCCGCCGCCGAACGAGGCAGGTGGCATTGCCAACGCGCTGTACGGCTCCTTCCTGATGGTCCTGTTCGCCACCTGCGTGGGCACGCCCATCGGCATCCTGGCGGGCATCTACCTGGCCGAATACGAGCCCAAGGGCTGGCTGGCTTCGGTGACGCGCTTCGTCAACGACATCCTGCTGTCGGCACCGTCCATCGTGATCGGCCTGTTCGTCTATGCCGTGATCGTCACGCAGATGCGTTCCTTCTCGGGCATTGCCGGTTCCATCGCGCTGGCGCTCATCGTGATCCCGGTGGTCATCCGCACCACCGAGAACATGCTGCAACTGGTGCCGCCGGGCCTGCGCGAAGCCGCCTACGCCCTTGGCGCCCCCAAGTGGAAGGTGATCATGAGCATCACCCTGCGTGCCGCCCGCGCCGGCGTCGTGACCGGCATCCTGCTGGCCGTGGCCCGCATCGCCGGCGAGACAGCGCCGCTGCTGTTCACCGCGCTGAACAACCAGTTCTGGACTTCCAGCATGGGCGAGCCGATGGCCAGCCTGCCGGTGACGATCTTCAAGTTCGCCATGAGCCCGTACGAGAACTGGCAGCAACTGGCCTGGGCCGGTGTGTTCCTGATCACGGTGGCCGTCCTGGGCCTCAACATCCTGGCCCGCGTGCTGACGCGCTCCAAGCAGTAAACCGAATTCCAAAGTGAGAACCGATATGTCCGCAAGCATTGCCGCTCCCGTGGCCGAGCGCGCCAAGATCGCCGTCAAGGACCTGAACTTCTACTACGGCAAGTTCCACGCCCTGAAGGGCATCAACCTGGAGATTCCCGAGAAGAAGGTCACCGCCTTCATCGGCCCCTCCGGCTGCGGCAAGTCCACGCTGCTGCGCACCTTCAACCGCATGTTCGAGCTCTACCCCGAGCAGCGCGCCGAAGGCCAGATCATCCTGGACGGCGAGAACCTGCTGGAAAGCAAGCAGGACGTGGCTCTGGTGCGTGCCAAGGTCGGCATGGTGTTCCAGAAGCCCACGCCGTTCCCCATGTCGATCTACGACAACATCGCCTTCGGCGTGAAGCTGTTCGAGAACCTTTCGGCCACCGACATGGAAGAGCGCGTGGAATGGGCGCTGCGCAAGGCCGCGCTGTGGACCGAGGTCAAGGACAAGCTGAACCAGAGCGGTTCGGGCCTGTCCGGCGGCCAGCAGCAGCGCCTGTGCATCGCCCGCGGCATCGCGATCAAGCCCGAAGTGCTGCTGCTGGACGAGCCCTGCTCGGCACTGGACCCGATCTCGACCTCCAAGATCGAGGAACTGATCACCGAACTGAAGACCGAATACACGGTGGTGATCGTGACCCACAACATGCAGCAGGCTGCCCGTTGCAGCGACTACACGGCCTACATGTACCTGGGCGACCTGATGGAGTTCGGCGCCACCGAGCAGCTGTTCTTCAAGCCCAAGCGCAAGGAGACCGAGGACTACATCACCGGCCGCTTCGGCTGATCCGGATCATTGGTCCAAGAGGGAACACAACATGTCGGACAAACATCTTTCGACCCAGTTCGATGCCGAACTGAACAACGTGTCCAGCCGCGTCATGGAACTCGGCGGACTCGTGGAATCGCAGATCCGCAAGGCGATCTACGCGCTGGCCCAGTTCAGCACGGAGGTCGCCGACGAGGTCGAGGCCGCCGAGCAGCAGGTCAACGCCATGGAAGTGGAGATCGACCGCGACCTGGCCTCCATCATCGGCCGGCGCCAGCCCACCGCGCGCGACCTGCGCCTGCTGCTGGCCATCTCCAAGACCACGGCCAACCTGGAGCGCGTGGGCGACGAATCCGCCAAGATCGCGCGCATGGCCAAGTCCATCGCGCAGAGCGGCGCGGCGCGCCAGTTGCCGACGCTGGACCTGCGCGTCTCGGCCGACCTGGCCTCGGGCCTCCTGCGCAAGGCGCTGGACGCGTTCGCGCGGCTCGACACGGCGGCCGCCGTCAGCATCCTCAAGGAGGACGACCTGATCGACCGCGAGTTCGACGGCTTCGTGCGCAAGCTCATCACCTACATGATGGAAGACCCACGCACCATCTCCGCCAGCCTGGACCTTCTGTTCCTGGCCAAGGCCATCGAGCGCATCGGCGACCACGCCAAGAACATCGCCGAATTCATCATCTACATCGTCAAGGGAGCCGACGTGCGCCATGCCACCATGGAACAGGTCGAGTCGGCAGTCCAATGAAGCACATGCCGCGCGTCCTGATCGTCGAGGATGAGCCCGCGATCGCCGAGTTGCTGGCCGTGAACCTGCGCCACAGCGGCTTCCAGCCGACCTGGGCCATGGACAGCGTGACCGCCCAGGTCGAGCTCGATGCCGTGCTCCCCGACGTGATCCTGCTGGATTGGATGCTGCCTGGTGAGAGCGGCCTGTCGCTGGCGCGCAAGTGGCGTGCCGACCCGCGCACCAAGGCCGTGCCCATCATCATGCTGACCGCCCGCGGTGACGAGCATGACCGCGTGGCCGGCCTGGATGCCGGCGCCGACGACTACATTGCCAAGCCGTTCTCCACCAAAGAGATGCTGGCACGCATCCGCGCCGTGCTGCGCCGCCGCGCACCCGAGCAGGCCGGTGGTGCGGTGCAGATCGGCGCGCTGCTGCTGGACAGCTCCACGCACCGTGTGAGCTTCGAGGGGCAGCCGCTCAAGATGGGCCCGACCGAGTTCAAGCTGCTGCACTACCTCATGCAGCATGCCGAGCGCGTGCACAGCCGTTCGCAGCTGCTGGACCGCGTCTGGGGCGACCACGTGTTCATCGAGGAGCGCACGGTGGACGTGCACGTCAAGCGCCTGCGCGAGGCCTTGGGTGCGGCCGGCCCGATGGTCGAGACCGTGCGTGGCGCGGGCTACCGCATCACGGCGCAGCCTGTGGCACCGGTGGCCACCACCCGCGCCGCGCGCGTTGCGCAGGCACCGTCCACGTCGGCATCCGCTTCCTGAACCCCAGCCCGCGCGGGCTGCCGCGACAATCGCCCGCATGTGGTTGCGTTTCACAAGTTTCCTCATCGTCCTCGTGGTCGGTGCTGCCATCGGCTGGTGGCTGCGGGGCTGGCCTGTCGCCTGTGCGGGCATGCTGCTGGCGGGTCTCGCCTGGTGTGTCGTCGATGTGGTGCGCGCACTGCGGGTGCTGCGCAGCCTGCGGGACGGCGACACCCAGACCCTGCCGCGCATGGGCGGCCTGTGGGGGGAGTTCGCGGACCGGCTGCGCCGGCTGCAGCGCATCGGCGAACGCCGCCAGCAGGACAGCGAGCGCCGGCTGCAGGAATTTCTTGACGCGATCCAGGCCTCGTCCAACGGCGTGATGCTGCTGGACGCCGAGGGCCGCATCAACTGGTGCAATCCGACGGCGGCCGCGCACTTCGGCATCGACACCGAACGCGACCACGAGCAGCTGATCGGCAACCTGGTGCGCGACCCGGCCTTCACAAGCTACTACGCCAACCCCGACCCCACACGCAACGCCATCGTCACCGGCCGTGGCGACAGCGCCGGCCGTCCGGTGCGTCTGGCCGTGCGCCTGCACTTCTACGGCGAAGGCCGGCGCCTCATGCTGTCCAACGACGTCACGGCACTCGAGCAGGCCGAGGCCATGCGGCGCGATTTCGTCGCCAACGTCTCGCACGAGATCCGCACGCCGCTCACGGTGCTGACCGGCTTTGTCGAGACGCTGCAATCGCTGCCGCTGGACGAGACCGAGCGGGCGCGCTACCTGGAGCTCATGGCGCAGCAGGCCTCGCGCATGCAGACCTTGGTCAGCGACCTGCTGACGCTGTCGCGCATCGAAGGCAGCCCGCCGCCCGGCCGGAGCGAATGGACGGCGCTGGGCCAGCTCAGCGCCGAATGCGAGGACGAGGTCCAGGCCCTGTCGGCGCTGCTGACCGCGGGCCAGAGCGCGCCCCATGCACTGGAGTTCGCGCCGCCGCCCGCCCTGGCGCTGGCGGGCTCGCGCACCGAGCTCATGAGCGCGTTGTCCAACCTCGTGAGCAATGCGGTGCGCTACACGCCAGGCGGCGGCAGTGTCAAGGTGACCTGGCAGACGCTGCAGGCTGGCCAGCTGGAGTTCGCCGTGGAAGACACCGGTCCCGGTGTGGCACCCGAGCACCTGCCGCGCCTGACCGAGCGCTTCTACCGTGTGGACCGCAGCCGCTCACGCGAGACCGGCGGCACGGGGCTGGGGCTGGCCATCGTCAAGCACGTGGTGCAACGCCATGGCGCCGAGCTGCGCATCCAGTCGGTGCTGGGCAAGGGCTCGCGCTTTGCCATCGTGTTCCCGGCCAGCCGCGTGCGTGCCAGCACGCCGCTCAGCGCGCCCGTGTGACGCGCCAGAGCAGCACCAGGAAGACGGCGGCCGTCGTGGCCAGCGCAGCGGCCCCCGCCATCCAGAACGCCGCCGGCGACTGCAGCGCCGGCCAGGGGCCGACGCCGCGGTAGGCCAGCGACTGCCCGCCGTACAGGCCGACGCCCCACAGCAGCAATCCATAGACGAGGAGCGGCGCCAGCGTCACGCGGTAGCTGCGCAGCACGAACACGCAAACGGCCTGCACCGCATCCGCCAGGTGGTACAGCGCCACCCAACCCAGCAGGCTTGCAGCCACGGCGGCCACGGCCGGGCTGCCCGCGTACAGCGTGGCGATGGGGTTGCGCAGCAGCGCCACGGCGGCGGCCAGCAGCAGCGCCGTGCCCGCGGCCAGTGCCAGGCCGGTGCGCAGGCTGGCACGCGCACGGCCAGCGTCGTTCTGGCCGCGCCACCAGCTCACGCGCGCGCTGGTCGCCAGGCCCAGCGACAGCGGCACCATGTAGAGCACGGCCGTCATGTTGGCGGCGATCTGGTGGCCGGCAGAGGCCACCGTGCCCAGCCGCGCAATCATGAGCGCCATCAGCGTGAACGAGGTCACCTCGACCAGCACCGCGAGGCCCGCCGGCACGCCGAGCCGCAGGAACTCGGCCAGCCGGCGCCAGTCCGGTGCCTCGATGCGGGCGCGGATGGCCAGCTCGGCGTACAGCGGCTGCGTGCGCAGCATCCACCAGGCCACGGCCAGCATGGCGTAGTTGACGACCAGCGTGGCCCAGGCGCAGCCCACCGCGCCCGCCGCGGGCAGCCCGGCGCCACCGAACGCGAACCAGATGGACAGCGGCACCTTGAGCGCGAGGCCGACGACCTGCAGCCAGGTCACGAACAGCGGCCGCGCCAGGGCCTGGTTCAGCGTGCTGTACAGGCGCAACAGCAGCGCGGGCGGCAAGGCCATGGCGAGCACGGCCAGGTAGTCCTGTACCTCGGCGCGCATGGCGGGCGGCACGTCGGCCCAGCGCAGCAGCGGCGCCGGCGCCAGCAAAGCGCCGCAGCCCAGCACCGCGCAGGCTGCGGCGAGGTAGAGCGACTGGCGCACCGAGCGGCCGATCTCGTGGCCACGGCCTCCGCCGCGCAGTTCGGCCCAGACTGGCAGCAGCGCCTGCAGCACGCCCATCAGGCCCACATAGACGCTGACGTACAGGGCCGAGCCGACCGACAGCGCGGCCAGCGCGGCGTCCGAATGGCGGCCGGCCACCAGCGTATCGGTCACGCCGAAGGCCATCACGGCCAGTTGGCCGACCAGGATGGTCCCAGCGTGCCGGGCGATGCGCGAGAGTTCCGACGACGCCATCAGCGCCGGAACAGCAGCATGTCCTCGTCCTTGTCGGCCGGGCGGCGAACGGAGCCCACCAAGGTCCAGGGTTGCGCGCCGATGGTGGCGCGCAGCGTGGACGTGGCGTCGGAGTGCACCAGCAGCCAGGGGCAGGCCGAGGGCTGGTCGGTGGCCGGCCGCAAGTCCATGCCGCCATGGAAGCGGAAGGCCGCGATCTGCGCGCGCGTGAAGCCGTGGATCTCCACGCAGCCCTGCGGACCCTGCATCTGCGCCTGCACCAGGCGCACCAGCGGTGCGTAGCTGCGCGCGTAGTTCAGCGTCGGCAGGCCCAGCGTCATGAGCAGAAACCAGCACAGCGCGGTGCCGCCAGCCGGGAGCACCAGGCTCTTCCAGATTGCGGACGGGTGGCGGCCGACACGCCAGCGCACCAGCCAGATCCAGACACCCGTGGCGACGAGCGCCAGCACGACGGCGATCGGCGAGAACACGGGCGCAAAGCCCGGCGCGAGCTTGAACACGTTGGCCGCCGGCTTGGCCGGCACGCCGGTCTGCAGCGAGATCCAGATGACCCAGATGGCGATCGCGCAGCTGGAGAAGAACAGCAGCGTGAACCAGTCGATCAGCGCGCCCATGCTGCGGCCGAAGGTCGGCAGAGCGAAGGCAGCCAGCGCGGCCATGGCCGGAAGGCCCAGCAGCAGCGCGCGGTCGGAAGGCGGGGCCACCAGCGTGCCGCCCAGCAGCACGAGCAGGAACCACAGGGGAATGGCGAAATGCCGCTGCGGCCGGCCGCCCAGCAGCTGGCTGCGCCAGCGCCACAGCGTCCACAGCGCCAGCGGCCAGACCGGCCAGGTGAACCACAGCAGCAGGCGGCTCAGGCTGCGCCAGGTGCTCCATTGGGCGGCGGGCAGGGCAATGCGCCAGTGCCACAGATCGAGCGCGAAGGCGAGGGCAGCCGTGGCCAGCGTGAGCAGCAGCACCCACAGGGCAGCGCGGCGGCGCTCGGCCAAGGGGGCGTCTTCGCCGCGCTCGATCAGGCAGGTCGCGGCGCCGCCCAGCCCCAGCAGCACGGCCACGCTGGGCGCGCCGGACAGGGCCAGCCCGAACAGGCCGAAGGCCAATGCGGCCAGCGACTGGCCCACGCGGTAGGGCAGGGCGGCCAGCCCGAAGAAGGCCAGCGCCGCGCAGCCGAGCTGCACCAGCGCCGGAGACGTTTCGTGCGAGAGCTGGGCGAGACCCAGGCAGGCCAGCAAGGCCAGCAAGCCGCCGTCGGCCAGCGCGCGTGCGTAGTCCGCCGGGCGGGCCTCGCCGCCGAAGGCAAAGGCGACGGGCTGGGCGCCGGGTGCGCGGGCCAGGTAGTACACGCCGTACCAGGTGCAGGCCAGGGCCGTGGCCAGCAGCAGCATGAAGGGAATGCGCGCGGCGAAGGCCGGATCGACCCAGGATGGGGCCAGCGCCAGCGCGGCCGCGCCCAGCCAGAACGGCAGCAGCACGCCGGGTTCGGGCTGGCCCATCAGAGTCGGGTCCCACCACGACGTGGTGCCGGCGAGCAGTTCCAGCATGGTGCCGAAGGTGGCGACGTCGGTGTTCTTGAGCGGATCACGGCCGACGAATCCCGCCAGCACATAGGCCGCACACAGCAGCAACAAGGGCCAGCGCGGCAGGCGGCGGACCGAACTCTGGGCGACGATGGCTGGGCTGGGTTGGTTCACTGGTCGAGGAGGATGGACGAGGGCAGCAAAAAGGGCAGCGCGGTCGAACCGGGCTGCCCTTGGGCTGCGTGCCTTGCGAGGAGCTGCTTACTTGGCAGCGGTCTTGCCGAAGCGGTTGCGGAAGCGCTCGACGCGGCCACCCATGTTGTCCACCGACTTTTGCGTGCCGGTGTAGAAGGGGTGCGATTCGCTCGAGGTGTCCAGCTTGAACAGCGGCAGTTCGCGGCCGTCTTCCAGCTTGACCATTTCCTTCGTGTTCACGCACGAACGCGTGACGAATTGGAAGTTGTTGGACATGTCCTGGAACACCACTTCGCGGTAGTTCGGGTGGATGCCTTCTTTCATGGGAATTCCTTCTGCAATCAGCTGCGGCAGCCGTCTCGTGCCTTGCATGAACCTTTCATGCAATCCAAAGCCAAGATACTTGCCGCGAAAAGCCCGCGATTATCACATACTCGCGGGCAGGGGGGTCAGCCGCCGCGGCGCATCATGTCGAAGAACTCGTTGTTGGTCTTCGTCGCACGCATGTTCTTGAGCATCAGCTCCATGGATTCGATCTCGTCCATGTTGTACATGAACTGGCGCAGGATGCGGCTCTTCTGCAGGATCTCGGGGGCCAGCAGCAGCTCTTCGCGGCGCGTGCCGCTGCGGTTCAGCTGCAGCGAGGGGAACACGCGCTTCTCGTACAGGCGGCGGTCCAGGTGGATTTCGCAGTTGCCCGTGCCCTTGAACTCTTCGAAGATCACTTCGTCCATGCGGCTGCCGGTGTCGACCAGTGCAGTGCCGATGATGGTCAGCGAGCCGCCTTCTTCCACGTTGCGCGCCGCGCCCAGGAAGCGCTTGGGGCGCTGCAGCGCGTTGGAATCGACACCGCCGGTCAGCACCTTGCCCGACGAGGGCACGACGTTGTTGTAGGCGCGGGCCAGGCGCGTGATGGAGTCCAGCAGGATCACCACATCCTTCTTGAGTTCGACCAGGCGCTTGGCGCGCTCGATCACCATTTCGGCCACGTGCACGTGGCGCGCAGCGGGCTCGTCGAAGGTCGAGGCGATGACTTCGCCCTTGACCGAGCGCTGCATCTCGGTCACTTCCTCGGGGCGCTCGTCGACCAGCAGCACCATCATGTAGCTGTTGGGATAGTTGGCCGCGATGGCATGCGCGATGTGCTGCATCATCACCGTCTTGCCGCTCTTGGGCGGGGCCACCAGCAGCGCGCGCTGGCCCTTGCCGATGGGCGCGACGATGTCGATGATCCGGCCGGTGATGTTCTCTTCGCCCTTGATGTCGCGCTCGAGCTTCATCTGCTCCTTGGGGAACAGCGGGGTCAGGTTCTCGAACATGACCTTGTGCTTGTTCTCTTCGGGGCCACCGCCGTTGACCTTGTCCAGCTTGTTCAACGCGAAATAGCGCTCGCCATCCTTGGGCGTGCGCACTTCGCCTTCGATCATGTCGCCGGTGTGCAGGTTGAAGCGCCGCACCTGGCTCGGGCTGATGTAGATGTCGTCCGTGCTGGCGGTGTAGCTGGTGTCCGGGCTGCGCAGGAAACCGAAGCCATCGGGCAGGATTTCCAGCACGCCATCGGCAAACACCTGTTCGCCGGCACGCGCACGCTTCTTGATGATCGCGAACATCAGCTCCTGCTTGCGCATGCGGCCCGTGTTCTCGATCTCCAGTTCCTCGGCCTGCCGCAGGACTTCGGACACGTGCAGAGCCTTGAGTTCGTTTAAGTGCATGGGATGACTCCGTCGGGGAGTTCAGTGGTGGCTTACGCGGGGGAGGTAGTGCGGATGAGGCGGCGAGCGCCTTGCACCTGAATCGAACCGCTGGCCCCTGGTGGGGGTCACGGTGAACTGCGGGGGATTATGACAGGAAAGATCGCCTGTCCGGGGAGCCGGTGCGTAGAAGACCGGTCCGGGCAGGCGAGGGAGAGAAGCTCAGGCGAGCTGCTGGTCGATGAAGGCGGTCAGCTGGGCCTTGCTCATGGCGCCGACCTTGGTGGCCGACAGCTCGCCACCTTTGAACAGCATCAGCGTGGGGATACCGCGGATGCCGAACTTGGCGGGGATGTCGCGGTTCTCGTCCACGTTCATCTTGGCGATCTGCAGCTTGCCGGCATAACCCGTGGCGACGTCGTCCAGGATCGGGGCGATCATCTTGCAGGGGCCGCACCATTCGGCCCAGTAGTCCACCAGCACGGGCGTGGCGGACTTCAGCACATCGGCTTCGAAGCTCGCGTCGGACACATGCTTGATCAATTCGTTGGCCATTGGTCGCTTCCTTTATGGTGATACGGTACGGCTAAAGTCGCGGCATTGTGACAGAAACCAAGTACCCAAGCGGGGCCCCAAAGGCTATAGCCGCCATAGCCAAAGCGGCTATTGAACAGGCGCCGTGCACGGCGGAAACAACATGAGGCAGGCCTTGCAAATCGCCGTGGTCGGCGGTGGTCCCGCAGGGCTGATGGCCGCCGAGCGGTTGGCCCGCGCAGGGCTGTCGGTCGACCTCTACGACGCCATGCCTTCGGTCGGCCGCAAGTTCCTGCTGGCCGGCAAGGGCGGGCTCAATCTCACGCATTCCGAGGACGCCGCGCGTTTCGTGGCGCGCTTCGGCGCGCAACAGGGCGCTGTGGCCGGCTGGCTTGCACGGCTGGATGCGCAGGGCGTGCGCGACTGGGCCGCGGGCCTGGGCGTGCCCACCTTCGTGGGCACCTCCGGCCGCGTGTTCCCGGCCGACATGAAGGCCGCACCGCTGTTGCGCGCCTGGCTGCACCGCTTGCGCGAAGCCGGCGTGCGCCTGCACATGCGGCACCGCTGGGGCGGCTGGGCCGCAGACGGCAGCCTGCAATTCGACGCGCCGGCCGGCCCGGTGCAGGCACGGCCGGCCGCCACGGTGCTGGCGCTGGGCGGCGCCAGTTGGCCGCGGCTGGGTTCGGACGCGGCCTGGGTGCCGCTGCTGGCGGCACGCCAGGTGGCGATCACGCCGCTGGCTGCGGCGAACTGCGGCTTCGACCTCGTGCCCACGCCGCGTGCGCAGGCCGGCGCCGGCTGGAGCGCGCATTTCGCCGAACGCTTCGCGGGCCAGCCCTTCAAGTCGGTCGCGTTGCGCTGCGCCGATGGCGATGGCGGCTGGTTCGCGCGCAAGGGCGAGTTCGTGGCCACGGCCACAGGCATCGAGGGCAGCCTGGTCTACGCCGCGTCGCGTCTGCTGCGCGAGGAGATCGACCGCGCGGGCCAGGCCCGGCTGTGGCTGGATCTGCTGCCCGACCGCACACCCGAGCAGGTGCTGGCCGCCTGCCGCCACCCGCGCGGCGCGCGTTCGCTGTCCAGCCACCTGAAGAGCCGGCTGGGGCTGGACGGCATCAAGCTCGCGCTGCTGCACGAGGTGCTGGCGCCCGAGACCTTGCACGATCCGGCCGCGCTGGCCCAGGCGATCAAGGCCGCGCCCCTGCAACTGGCGGCGCCGCGCCCGGTGGCCGAAGCCATCAGCACCGCGGGCGGCGTGGCCTTGCAGGCGCTGGATGCGGGCCTGATGCTCCAGACCCTGCCCGGTGTGTTCTGCGCCGGCGAGATGCTGGATTGGGAGGCCCCCACGGGCGGTTACCTGCTGACCGCCAGCATGGCCAGCGGCGTCGTGGCGGCTGAGGGCGTTCTGGCCCACCTGGGCCAGGCCTCGCCGATTCACATCGCTTGACCTGCGGGTGGGTAGGGGCGTCATGGCGCTCGCCGAGAATGCCGCCTGTCTATGCCGTCTTCTCCTGCACCGCGGCGCCTCCGCCTCGTCCTCGCCGCCGTCGTCCTGATCGCCCTGGCCTATGGCCTGTACCGCTGGGGCTTTGCGGCGCCGCCGCCGCCCGCCTACGTGACGGCGCCCGTCACGCGGGCCGACATCGAAAACACGGTGCTCGCCAATGGCACCTTGCAGGCCTTCCGCCAGGTCAGTGTCGGTGCCCAGGTCTCCGGCCAGGTCAAGTCGCTCAAGGTCAAGCTCGGCGACGAGGTGCAGGCCGGCCAGCTGGTGGCCGAGATCGACTCCGTGCCGCAGCAGAACAAGATCCGCACCGCTGAGGCGGCGCTGGCCAGCATCCAGGCGCAGCTGGCCTCGGCCCGCGCCACGCTGGCCCAGAGCGAGACCACGCTCGGCCGTGAACGCCGCATGCGCGAACAGGACGCGACCTCGCAGGCCAACCTGGACACGGCCGAGGCCGCAGTGGCCACCGGCCGTGCCAGCGTGAACGCGCTGCAGGCCCAGGTCGAACAGGCCCGCATCACCGTGGAGACGGCGCGCGTGGACCTGGGCTACACGCGCATCGTCGCGCCGATCGCCGGCCAGGTGGTCGCCGTGGTGACCGAGGAGGGCACCACCGTCAACGCCAACCAGACCACGCCCACCATCATCATCGTGGCCCAGGTCGACACCATGACCGTGAAGGCCTCGATCTCCGAGGCCGACGTGACGCGGGTGAAACCGGGGCAGCGCGTGTACTTCACCATCCTGGGCGAGCCCGACAAGCGCTTCGAGGCCAGCCTGCGCACCGTGGAGCCGGCCACCGACGCGATCAAGACCAGTGGCACCAGTGCGCTCTCGCCCTCGACCACGGGCAGCAGCACGGCCAGCGCCACGGCCATCTACTACAACGGCCTGTTCGACGTCGCCAACCCGGAGCGCGCGCTGCGCATCTCGATGACGGCCACGGTCTACATCGTGCGCGGCGAGGCCAAGGGCGCGCTGACGATCCCGGTCGGCGCGCTGGGCGTGCGCGCGCCCGACGGACGCCAGCAGGTGCGCGTGCTCGACGCGCAGGGCCAGGCCCAGCCGCGCAGCGTGCGCATCGGCATCGACAACAAGGTGCGCGCCGAGGTGCTCGAAGGCCTGCAGGAAGGCGAGCGCGTGGTGCTTGGCGACGCTCAGGCCCTGCGCGGCGGTGGCACGCGCATGGGGCCGCCGCCGCGATGAGCGCCGCCCGGCCGCCCGAAGGCGCGCCGCACGGCGGTGCGCAGCCCGCAGCTTCGTCTGTGGCCCAGGTTCCGCTGCTCGCGCTGCAGGGCATCTGGCGCGAGTTCCCCGTGGCCGACGGCATGCTGGCCGTGCTGCAGGAGATCGACCTGGCGATCCACGCCGGCGAGATGGTCGCCATCGTCGGCCAGTCCGGCTCGGGCAAGTCCACCCTCATGAACCTGTTGGGCTGCCTGGACCGGCCCACGCGCGGCAGCTACCGCGTGGCCGGCCAGGAGGTGGGCGCGCTGGATGCCGACGCACTGGCGGCGCTGCGGCGCGGGCATTTCGGCTTCGTCTTCCAGCGCTACCAGTTGCTGCCCGACCTCACGGCGCAGGCCAACGTCGAGGTGCCGGCGGTCTACGCCAACCGGCCGCGCGCCGAGCGGGCCGAACGCGCGCAGGCGCTGCTTGCGCGCCTGGGCCTGGCCGACCGCGGCGCGCATCCGCCCGGCAAGCTGTCGGGCGGGCAGCAGCAGCGCGTGTCGATCGCCCGCGCGCTCATGAACGGCGGCAGTGTGATCCTGGCCGACGAGCCGACAGGCGCGCTGGACACGCATTCGGGGGCCGAGGTCATGGCCATCCTGGCCGAACTGCACGCGCTGGGCCACACGGTGGTGATCGTCACGCACGACATGGGCGTGGCCAGCCATGCCGAGCGCATCGTCGAACTGCGCGACGGCCGCGTCGTGGCCGACGGCCCCACGCCGCGTGCGGCGGCCAAGGCTGTGCCAGCGCTGCGCACCGAAGCGGTGGCCCCGGCGCGGGGCCTGCTCGGCGGCTGGGCCGACCGGCTGCGCGAGGCGCTGCGCATGGCGCTCTTGGCCATGAACGCGCACAAGCTGCGCACGCTGCTGACCATGCTGGGCATCGTGATCGGCATTGCCTCGGTGGTCTCGGTCGTGGCGCTGGGCGAGGGCGCGCGGCGCAAGGTGCTGGCCGACATCAGCGCCATCGGCACCAACACCATCGAGGTGTATTCGGGCACCGGCTTCGGCGACCCGCGCGCGGCGCGCATCCAGACACTGCTGCCCAGCGATGCCGACGCGCTGATGGGCCAGGGCTACGTGGACAGCGTGACGCCCAATGTGGCGACCGCCGTCACGGCGCGCTGGCGCAATGCCGATGCGGCCGTAACCGTCAGCGGCGTGGGCGAGCAGTACTTCCGCGTGAAGGGCATGGCGCTGGCCGAGGGCACGGGGCTGGACGCCGGCACCCTGCGCAACCTCGCCCAGGTGGCCGTGATCGACGCCAACACGCGCGAGCGCCTGTTCGCCGGCAGCGACGCGCTGGGGCAGGTGCTGCTTCTGGGCGGCATGCCGGTGACCGTGGTCGGTGTGACGCAGAAGACCACCGGCGGCTTCGGCCCCGGCAGCGACCGGCTCAACGTCTACGTGCCCTACACCACGGCCATGCGCCGGCTCATGGGCCAGCCCTACCTGTCCAGCATCACGGTGCGCGTGGCCGATGGCATGCCGATGGCGGCGGCCGAGCAGGGCATCGGCCAGCTGCTCGAGCGCCGCCACGGCCGCGTGGACTTCTACGTGCTCAACACCGACAGCATCCGCCAGACCATCGAGGCCACCACGGCCACGCTGACGCTGCTGGTCGCGGCCATCGCGGTGATCTCGCTGGTGGTGGGTGGCATCGGCGTCATGAACATCATGCTGGTCAGCGTGACCGAGCGCACCGGCGAGATCGGTGTGCGCATGGCGGTGGGCGCGCGCCAGGGCGACATCCAGCAGCAATTCCTGATCGAGGCGGTGCTGGTGTGCTTGTGCGGCGGCCTGCTGGGCATCGCGCTGGCGCTGGGCATCGGCGCACTGTTCGCGCAGTTCTCCAGCACCTTCACGCTGGCTTTCTCCGGCACGGCCATGGCCGCAGCCTTCCTGTGTTCCACGCTCATCGGCGTGGTGTTCGGCTACCTGCCCGCGCGCAACGCGGCGCGGCTGGATCCGGTCGAGGCGCTGATGCGCAACTGAGGCCGAACTTCGGTCTACGGCGGTCTACGGCGGCAGCAGCGCCGAGGCGCTGAAGGGCTCGCCCTCGTCGGCCTCCCGCTGGTCCCAGCGCTGCTTGACCTGCAGCACCTGCGGCAGGATGGAGGCGAACACCGGCACCATCTCCGGGTCGAAATGCGATCCCGTGCCCTCGTGCAGCGCCTGCATGATGCGGTCCAGCGGCCAGGGCTCCTTGTAGGGGCGCCGCATGCTGAGCGCATCGAACACATCGGCGATGGCGACGATGCGCGCCGATTCCGGGATGTCCCTGCCCGCCAGGCCCTGGGGATAGCCCGAGCCGTCCCAGCGCTCATGGTGGGCCAGCGCCACCTCGGCCGCCAGCTGGAACACCGGCGCGCGGCTCTTGATCAGGATGCCGTGGCCGATGCGCGGGTGCGTGCGCATGATCTCCCACTCGGCTGCGTCGAGCTTGCCGGGCTTGCACAGGATGGTGTGGGGAATGCCGATCTTGCCGGTGTCGTGCATGGGGGCGGCCAGCTCCAGCATGGCGGCCTGCTCGGGGTCCCAGCCCCAGGCCGTGGCCAGCAGCCGCGCATAGGCCGCCATGCGCCAGATGTGCACGCCGGTGTCGTTGTCGTTGTAGTGCCCGGCCTCGCCCAGCATGAAGATGGCCGTGCGGTAGCTGGCCTCCAGCGCCGTGGTGCGCACCAGCGACAGGTGGGTGCGCACGCGGGCGCGCACGATGGGCGGCGACACCGGCTTGACGATGTAGTCCACGCCGCCGGCGGCGAAGCCCGCGGCCTCGTCGCCGACCTCGGAGAGCGCCGTCACGAAGATCACCGGCGTGTCGCGCGTGGCCGGGTCGGCCTTCAGGCGGCGGCACAGCGCGTAGCCGTCCATGTCGGGCATGCGGATGTCCAGCAGCACCAGCGCCGGCTGGTGCTTGTGGGCGGCGGCCAGCGCCTCGGCCCCGTCGCGGGCGAACACCAGCGGGTGTTCGTCGGCCAGGATCTGGCGCAGGGTGGCGAGGTTGGCCGGTTCGTCGTCGACGATCAGGATGGGCCGGCGGCGCTGCATGGAGGGGGCTCCTTGGGGCAGGTTCATGGGGTGTCGAGCAGGCGGCGCACACGGCGTTCTGCGCCACGGAAGTCGTAGCTGTCCAGCAGGTCCTGCAGGGCCTGGATGTCGCCCGGCGGCAGATGCGGGCCCAGTTCGGCCAGCAGGGCCTCGGCCGGGCCGGGGTCGTCGGCATCGAGTGCGCGCAGCAGCGCCTGCAACAGCCGGGGCCGCTCGGTCGGCGCTGCCGGCGTGGCGGGTGCTGTGGGGAGGGGTGCAGCAGGGTGCGCGGACTGCAGCTGCCTGGCCGAAGCCACGGCCGTGGCCAGCGCCTGCTCCAGACGCTGCAGGCCAGGCGCCGGGTCTTCGCCGTGCTGCAGCGCCAGCTCGACCTCGGCGGCAGCCTCGGTGGTCTGCGGCAGGGCCAGGTGGGCGGCGCCGCCGCGCAGCCGGTGGGCCAGCGCGCCGGCCTGCTCGGTGTCGCCGGCCGCCACCAGCGCGCGGATCTCTTGTGCGTTGCTGACATGCTCGTCCAGGAAGCGCGCCAGGAAGCGCTGGTAGGCGCGCTCATCGGTCCAGATCTGCAGGCCCTGCGCGAGGTCGATGCCGGGCAACTCGGGCAGCGCCAGGGCTGCACGGCGCGTACCGGGCGCGGCGACGGCTGCGGGCGTGCCGTCGCGCCCTGTCAGGCGCCGGATCAGGGTGATGGCCTCGGCCACGTCGAACGGCTTGCCGATGAAGCCGTTCATGCCGGCCGCCCAGGCCGCGTCCTGCTGGCTCTTGAAGGCCCCGGCCGTCAGCGCGACTACGGGCAGGTGGGCCAGCCGCGCTTCGCGGCGCAGTCGGCGGGTGGCCTCGATGCCGTCCATGACGGGCATCTGCACGTCCATCAGCACGATGTCCACAGGCTCGGCCGTGCTGTCGCCAAGCCGGTCCAGCGCTTGCTGGCCGTCGTTGGCCAGCACCACGGCCGCGCCGGCGCGCTGCAGGATGCGCTGGGCCACTTCGCGGTTGATCTCGCTGTCGTCCACCACCAGGATGAACAGCCCGGCCAGTGGCTGCTCCTGCGCCGCCGGCCCGGCTGCAGGGCCCTCCGGCACGGCGCTGCGCCGGCGCTGCGCCTGCACCACCGCGTCGTACAGCTTGGAGCTGGTGAGCGGTTTGTCCAGCACCGCGTCGACCAGGTCGGGCCCGGCCTCGGCAAGCAGCGCGCCGCGCGCATGGGCCGTGACCATGATGACGATGGGGCAGGCGTGCGGCGGCACGGAGGCACGGATCGCGCGCGCAGCGGCCAGCCCGTCCATGCCCGGCATGCGCCAGTCCAGCAGTACCACGTCGGGCAGGGTGTGCGTGGCCAGGCGCCGCTCGATGAAGGCCAGCGCATCGCTGCCCGAGGCCACGGCCTCCATCTGCCAGCCCAGCCCGCGCGCTGTGGCGACGGCGGCCTCGCACACGAGCGGGTTGTCGTCGGCCACCAGCGCCTGCACCTGCAGCATGGCGGGCGAGGAGAAGTGCGTGGCCGGCGCGGGCTCGAACGGCACCGAGAACCAGAAGGTGCTGCCCTTGCCCGGCGTGCTGTGCACGCCGATCTGCCCGCCCATGAGTTCCACCAGCTGGCGGCAGATCGCCAGGCCCAGGCCGGTGCCGCCGAAGCGCCGCGTGGTGGAGCTGTCGGCCTGCGCGAAGGGCGCGAAGATCTCGTCCACCTTGTCGGCGGGAATGCCGATGCCCGAATCGACCACCGAGAAGCGCAGCCGCACCTGGCGGCTGTCGCGGTGCTCCAGTTCCGTGTGCAGGGCGATCTGGCCACGCTCGGTGAACTTGATGGCGTTGGCGGTGAGGTTCACCAGCACCTGCTGCAGCCGCAGCGCATCGCCCATCAGCTGGCCGGCGCCGAGCGGTGGCGGCGAGATCACGAGTTCCAGCGGCCTGTCGCCGACGTTGGCGCCCATGATGGTGGCGACGTTGTCGATCACCTCGTCGAGCCGGAACGGCGCACGCTCGATCTCCAGCCGGCCGGCTTCGATCTTGGAGATGTCCAGCACATGGTTGATGGTGCCCAGCAGGGTGCGCCCCGCCGCGTGGATCTTGCGCACCAGGTCCAGCGGCTCGCCTTGCAGCGAGCCATGTTCCAGCAGGTAGGCCAGGCCCAGGATGGCGTTGAGCGGCGTGCGCACCTCGTGGCTCATGTTGGCGACGAAGGCCGCCTTGGCCCGGCTGGCCTGTTCGGCCGCATCGCGGGCCTGCACCAGTTCGGCCTCGGCGCGCTCCAGGTCCGAGATGTCCTGCAGGAACACCACCGTGGCCGGCCCGTCGGACAGGTCCACCGCGGTGCAGGCCACCAGCACGGGCAGCAACTCGCCGTTCTTGCGGGTGCTGTGGACCTTGCCCGCATGGGCCGGCGCCGCCTGGGGGGCGGCGAGGATCGCGTGCGCATCGACCGCGAACGCCGCCCGCCAGGGGCTGCCCGCCAGGTTGTCGCCGCTGGCGTAGCCGTGCATCGCGAGGAAGCGCCGGTTGGTGTACTCGAAGCGCTCGCCACGCAGGATGGCGATGGCCGTCGGCGCGCCCTCGATCAGCATGCGAAAGCGCGCCTCCGACAGCTCCAGCGCGGTCTGGGCGCGCCGCGCCGTGATGTCGCGCACCACGGCCAGGAAGCGCGGGCGGCGCTCGGCGGTGGCCGGCAGGTACTGCAGGAACACTTCGGCGGGGATCGGATGGCCGTCGCGGTGCCGGTGCACGACCTCGACGAGCTGGGCCGGCTCTTGCCCTTCCACCAGCGGCCGCGTGCGCTCCAGGTACTGCGCGGGCGTGGTGTCCCAGAGCAGGTCGGTCGGCTTCATCCCGAGCAGTTCGTCCTCGGCGTAGCCGCTCATGCGGATCGCGCCTTCGTTGACGTAGAGGAACTGCAGCGTCTGGGCGTCCAGGATGAACACGCAGTCCAGCGTCTCGTCCAGCATGCTCTTGAAGTCGCGCAGCTCGGCCTCGTGCGCCGCCAATGCCTGGGCCGACTGCTGGCGTGCCGTCACGTCCATGTGGGTGCCTGCAAGGCGGATGGGCGTGCCGTCCACGCGGTTGCCGCGCGACAGGATCCAGACCCAGTGGCCGTCGGCATGCCGCACGCGGAACTCGGCCTCGAACCGCGGTGCGCGGCCTTGCGCGTGGTCGGTGGCCTGGGCCAGCACGCCGGCCACATCGTCGGGATGCAGCCGGTCTGCCCAGGGCCTGCGCTCCAGCTGCACCTGCGCCGGCGTCAATCCCAGCATGGAGCAGCCGCGCGCATCGAGCACGATGCGGCCGCTGTCCAGGCTCCATTCCCACAAGCCCAGGTCGGCCCCGCGCAGCGCCAGCGCCACGCGTTCTTCACTTTCCTGCCGCGCCGCACGGCTGGCCTGCTGCAGCGTTGCGACCTGCAGCCGGCGGCGCTGCAACAAGCCCAACCCGAGGCCGCTGCCCAGTGCCACCGCCGCGAACAGCAGGCCGTAGGTCTGCGCCTGCTGCCAGATCGGGACGTACAGGGCCTCCTTGGAGCGGCCCACGGCAACCACCAGCGGGTGGTCGACGCGCACCTGGGGCGACAGCACCGTGCGCACTGCCACGAGCCGCTCCAGGCCGGCGCCGTGGTCGTTGACCAGGTTGTGCAGCGCGCCCGACGCCGCATGCTGCTGCCAGAACGAGCCGGCCTCCTGCAGATCCTCCAGCATGTCGCTGGCGGTCAACGGCGCCACCTGGAACAGCCGGCCCTGGCCGTGCAGCACCGTCGCCCACATGTCCGGCGCATAGGTGACCGAACCGAGCACGCCGCCGAAGTACTCTGGATCCAGCGTGGCGCTGACCACGTGCTGCACGCGGCCATCGGGCGCGAAGCCGGCACGCGCAGCGTTCATCGCGACGCTGCCCAGGTAGGAGCGGAACGGCGCCGACAGCGCCACCATGCCCGCCTGCGGGCCGCCGACGGCGGCGCGGAAGAAATCACGCTCGCCATAGTTGCGGCCCAGCAGTTCGGGCCGGTTGGCGGCCAGCACGGTGCCCTTGGCGTCCATCACCGTCAACGTGCGCACGCCGGGCATCACATCCACCAGCGCATGCAGCGAAGCCTCGCCGACGCCGCCGGCCGGCGTGGGCCACTGGGCCGCGGCCTGCAGCGTGGTGCGCAGGGCCTGGTCGACGCTTTCCAGTTGGCGGCGGACATGGTGGTCCACGACCTGGGCCTGGGTCTGCAGGCGAACGCTTTCCGAGACGCCGACGCGCCGGTACTCCCGTGCGATGGCGTACACCATCAGCCCGGCCAGCACCGCAAGTACACCAACCAGCAGCAGCCATTCGCGCAGCAATGCAGACCATAGGGTCCCTCGGACCTTATTTGCATCCATTTTCGTGCATTTAAGTCGACTTAATTGATCAAATTAAGATCATATTACTGCGTGCCCAAACGCCGGGAAACCGCAGGAAGTTCGGGGGGGAATGGGGGCTGCGCAGCCGCATCGCGCCAGCCAGGACGCGGCGACCGACAATTGGCGCAGACACGCGGGACTATGCTGGGCCGATGGATCTGTGGGATGCCGCCAGGGCGCTGTGGCAGCTGCTCGTGCTGCTCAGGCGTTTTGTGGGCTGGCTGCTTGGCCTGGGCCGCTAGCAGCGCGGGCGGCAGGCCGGCCCGGGGCGGGCGCGGCATGCGCGGGGCATCGGTTGCCCGGCGCCGGCGCAGAAGAACAAAAGAAAAAGGTGACGAGCCTTGACCCCGGCACTGGCTACACAGTTAGGGCTGCTTGGTTCCCCACCTGACCCGGTTGGCCGCTTCACCATGCGGGAAGGCCCGTCGAGGCGCATTGTATCCGCGGCCGAATTCCCCTCCGTACCGGTTCGTAGAATGCGCGGATGTCCTATCTGGTTCTCGCGCGCAAATTCCGACCCAAGACGTTTGGAGAGATGGTGGGGCAGGAACATGTGGTGCGGGCGCTGGAGAACGCGCTCACCAGCCAGCGCTTGCACCACGCCTACCTGTTCACCGGTACGCGCGGCGTCGGCAAGACGACGGTGTCACGCATCCTGGCCAAATCGCTCAACTGCCAGGGTCCGGACGGGCAGGGCGGCGTGACGGCCCAGCCCTGCGGCGTGTGCCAGGCCTGCACCGACATCGATGCCGGTCGCTTCATCGATTACACCGAGCTCGACGCGGCCTCCAACCGCGGGGTGGACGAGGTACAGGGCCTGCTGGAGCAGGCCGTCTACAAGCCGGTGCAGGGCCGCTTCAAGGTCTTCATGATCGACGAAGTGCACATGCTCACGAACACGGCCTTCAACGCCATGCTCAAGACGCTGGAAGAGCCGCCCGAGTACCTCAAGTTCGTGCTGGCTACCACCGATCCGCAGAAGGTGCCCGTCACGGTGCTGTCGCGCTGCCTGCAGTTCAACCTGCGGCCGATGGCGCCCGAGACCGTGCGCGAGCATCTGGGCCGCGTGCTGCAGAGCGAGCAGGTGCCGGCCGACGATGCCTCGCTGCGGCTGCTGGCGCGCGCTGCGCGCGGCTCCATGCGTGATGCGCTCTCGCTGACCGACCAGGCCATTGCCTTCGGTGCCGGCCAGCTGCAGGAGGCCAGCGTGCGCCAGATGCTGGGCAGCGCCGACCGCAGCCACGTGCTGCGCCTGCTGCAGGCGTTGGCCGAAGGCGACGGCTGTACCGTGGTCGACACCTGCGAGGAGCTGCGCCTGCAGGGCCTGTCGGCAGCCGCCACGCTGGAGGACATGGCCGCCATGCTGCAGCGCATGGCGGTGCTGCAGGCCGTGCCCGACGGCGGCCGTGGCGACGACGCCGACCTGGCCGACGCCGCCCGCCTGGCAGCCGCGATGCCGGCCGACGAGACGCAGCTGCTCTATTCCATCTGCCTGCATGGCCGCGCCGAACTGGGCCTCGCGCCGGACGAGTACGCGGGCCTCACGATGGTCCTGCTGCGGCTGCTGGCGTTCAAGCCGGCTGGCGCCGCGGCGGAAAAAAAAACTCCGCATGACGGTGGCGCCGGCCTGAGCCGCGCGGCGCAGGCGCCTTCGCCCGTGGCTTCGCCGGCACCGGCACCGGCACCGGCGCCGGCGCCGGCACCGCGCCCCTCGGCCTCCACACTGCCACCGCCGACGCCCCCGGCCACTGCGGCCCGGCCCGAAGGCGAGCGCCTGCGCGTGGTCGAGATGCCGCCCGTCGAGGTGCAGGCCCCCGCGCCCGTGACGCCGCCGCATGTGCCGCAGCAGGAGGTGGTGGCCATCGCGGTGCGCGAGCAGCCCGAGCCCGGCCCGCGCGAGCGGCCGCAGACCGCCACCGGCCCCTCCCGGCTGGTGCCCAACGAGGAGGGCGACCTGTGGCACCAGACCGTGCAGCAGCTGGTCGCCGCGGAGGCCGTCACCGCCCTGGCACGCGAGCTGGCGCTGCAGGCCCAGCTCGTCGCGCGCGACGGCGAGCACTGGATGCTGCGTGTGGAGCGCGAATCGCTGAACCAGCCCGGCAGCCGCGAACGGCTGCGCGCCGCGCTGGAACAGGCCGGCCTGGGCACGCGCCTCAGCGTGGAGGTGGGCACCGTCAGCGACAGCCCGGCGCGCCGCAATGCCGCGTTCGCGGCCGAGAAACAGCGCGTGGCCGAAGAGACCGTGCGCAACGACAGTTATGTGCAAAGCCTGGTGCGCGACTTTGGCGCGAAAATCGTCCCCAGCGGCATCAAGCCACTTTGATTTCAAAACCTCTAGGAGTTTTCACATGTTCAACAAGGGACAACTGGCCGGCCTCATGAAGCAGGCCCAGGCCATGCAGGACAACCTCAAGAAGGCGCAGGACGAACTGGCCTTCATCGAGGTCGAGGGCGAGTCCGGCGCCGGCCTGGTCAAGGTCGTCATGACCTGCAAGCACGACGTCAAGCGCATCACCATCGATCCCAGCCTGCTGGCCGACGACAAGGACATGCTCGAAGACCTGGTGGCCGCCGCCTTCAACGCCGCCGTGCGCAAGGCCGAGGAGACCAGCCAGGAGAAGATGGGCAAGCTCACGGCCGGCATGCCTGGCCTGCCCGGCGGCATGAAGTTCCCGTTCTGAGTCCGGCGGTCCCCGGTCCGTGGCCGATTCCGGCTCGCTGCAGGTGCTGGTCGAAGGACTGCGCCGCCTCCCCGGCGTGGGTGCCAAATCGGCCTCGCGCATGGCCTTCCACCTGCTGCAGCACGACCGCGCCGGCGCGCAGGCGCTGGCGCGCGCGCTGACGCAGGCGGTCGACCACGTGCGCCACTGCGCGCTGTGCCACACCTTCACCGAAGACGAGATCTGCAGCACCTGCGCCGACCCGCGCCGCGATGCGAGCAAGCTGTGCGTGGTGGAGACCCCGGCCGACCAGTCGGCCGTGGAACGCACCGCCGCCTTCAAGGGCCGCTACTTCGTGCTGATGGGGCGGCTCAGCCCGCTGGACGGCATCGGCCCCAGGGACATCGGCATGCACGAGCTGATCGAGCGTGCCTGCGACGGCGTGGTGCAGGAGGTGATCCTCGCGACCAACTTCACGGCCGAAGGCGAGGCCACGGCACACGCCATCGCGTCCGCGCTGAAGTCGCGCGGGCTGGCCGTCACGCGGCTCGCGCGCGGCGTTCCCGCGGGCAGCGAGCTGGAGTACGTCGACCTCTCGACCATCGCGCATGCGCTGGTGGACCGGCGTTAGCCCCGGCGCGATTGCCTGCACCATCCGCAGCACCGCTTACGTGCTTTCCCCAAAGGGGATGTTCCGGATGACGCACATCGCGGCGCCTGACTATGCTGGGCTGGCCTCGTGTCCAAAACCAGAACCATGCAGACGCCCGCCCTTCGACGACGCTGCATCGTGGCCGCAGGCCTCGCTGGCGCAGCGTGCGTGGCGGTGCCGGCCCTGCAGGCCCAGGAGAAGCCCGAGAAGCAACGGCTGACCCTGGCCGTGGGTGGCAAGGCCACCTTCTACTACCTGCCGCTGACGATCGCCGAGCAGCTCGGCTACTTCAAGGCCGAAGGCCTGGACGTGGTCGTGGAAGACCATGCCGCTGGCGCGCATGCCATGCAGTCCGTGCTCGGCGGTGCGGCCGACATCGGTGCCGGCCCCTTCGAGGCCATGGTCGTGTTGCGCAACCGCAACCAGTCCTACCAGGCCTTCGTGCTGCAAGGGCGCGCTCCGCAGATCGCCATGGGCATTTCCACGCGCACGCTGGCCCAGTACCAGGAGCTGGCCAACCTGCGCGGACGCAGCATCGGCGTGCCGGCATCGGGCTCGTCCGCGCAGATGGTGGCGCAGTTGCTGCTCGCACGGGCCGGGCTCAGGCCCCAGGAAGCGCGCTTCGTCGGCGTGGGCACGGGGGCCGAAGCGCTGGCCACGCTGCGCGCGGGCGAGCTCGACGCCATGTGCAACACCGAGCCCGTGATGACCATGCTCGAGCAGCATGGCGACGTGCGCATCGTGGCAGACACCCGCACGCTCAAGGGCTCCCAGGCGCTGTTCGGCGGCAACATGCCGGCGGCCTGCCTCTACGCGTCCACCGCCTTCATTGCCAGCCACCCGCGCACCTGCCAGGCGCTGGCCCATGCCATCGTGCACGCCCTCAAGTGGCTGCAGACCGCCGGCCCGGGCGACATCGTGCGCACCGTGCCCGAGAACTACCTGCTGGGTGACCGTGCGCTGTACCTGGCTTCCTTCCAGAAGGTGCGTGACACGATCTCCCCGGATGGCCTGGTGCCGGACGACGGTGGCGCCACGGCGCTGCGCACGCTGGCCAGCTTCGATCCCGACATCGATGGCGCGCGCATCGATCCCGCGAGGCTGTCCACCAACCTGTTCGCGCGCAGGGCCAAGGAGCGCTTCAGGCTCTGAGCAGGCGGCCTACGTGCCGGGCTCGATCTCCAGCATGCGCACGCGCGCGTTCTCCACGTGCGCGCGCATCGCGCGGCGCGCGCCTTCGGCGTCCTGCGTGCGGATCAGCGCGAAGATGTTGCGGTGCTCGTCCAGCGCATCTTGCGTGCGGCGCCAGGGCTGCATGCGCGCCAGGTGGCGCCACAGGTTGACGGCATGGCTCACGTCGTATTCCAGCGACTTGAGCACCTGGGCCAGGCGCGGGTTGGCGCTGGCCTGGGCGATGGCTTCGTGGAAGCCATAGTCGAAATGGTGCGCCACCTCGCCGCGCCGGTTGGCGGTCTCGAAACCCTGCAGCATCTCCTCCATGCGTGCCAGATCGCGCGGCTTGCGGCGCATCGCGGCGAAGTAGGCGCACTCGGGCTCCAGCACCAGGCGCAGCTCCAGGCCGTGGGCGATGTGGCTCAGGTCGGCCGTGCTGCTTGCCAGCGGCACGACGGGCATGGTGGCGGGTTGCGCCCGCACGTAGGTGCCCGAGCCGCGGATGGACTCCACCAGCCGGTCGCTGCGCAGGCGGTCCAGCGCCTGGCGCACCACCGGCCGTGACACCTGGAAGCGCGCGGCCAGTTCCACCTCGGAGGGCAGCCGCGCGCCTGGCGCCAGGCGGCCCGTCATTACGGCATGGAACAGGCTGTCGTACACGCGCTCGGCAAAGCGCTCGTGCCGCACGGGCTCCAGGCCCAGCGGCGCTGCGCCCAGATCCGGGTCGTCAAAATTTGTCATCCTGGTTTACTTGTATGGTCCATGCGCACCAAAGGAAGAGCGGGATGGTACGGGGATCGCGGCCGGGAAGTAGTAAAACGCTTTGACAACTTGTCCAGCAGGCGCCTAACATCCGCGCCGCCGCCACACTGGCCAGGAGACAAGCATGCAGCACCATTTCATCGGCAACCGCCGCGTCGCGCCCGCTTCGGGCGAAAGCATTCCCGTCGTCGATCCTTCCGATGGCCAGGTCTTCGACGAAATCGCGCGCGGCAACGCGGCCGACATCGATGCGGCCATCGCCGCGGCACGCAGCGCCTACGAGGGCGACTGGGGCCGGCTGACGGCAGCCGAGCGCGGCCGCCTCATGCACAAGCTCGCGCTGCACCTGGCCCAGCACACCGAGGAACTGGCGCAGACCGAGGCCCGCGACGCCGGCAAACCCCTGAAGCAGGCCCGCGCCGACGCGCTGGCCATCGTGCGCTACTTCGAGTTCTATGCCGGCGCCTGCGACAAGCTGCACGGGGAGACCATTCCCTACCAGAACGGCTACACCGTGCTGACGGTGCGCGAGCCGCACGGCGTGACCGGCCACATCGTGCCCTGGAACTACCCGCTGCAGATCTTCGGCCGCAGCGTGGGCGGTGCGCTGGCCGCCGGCAACGCCTGCGTGGTCAAGCCGGCCGAGGACGCCTGCCTGTCGCTGCTGCGGGTGGCCGAACTGGCGGCCGAGGTCGGCTTCCCGGCCGGCGCCATCAACATCGTGACGGGCTACGGCCACGAGGCCGGCGACGCACTGGTCAGGCATCACGGCATCGACCACGTGTCGTTCACGGGCTCGCCCAACATCGGCAAGGTGGTCACGCGCGCGGCCTGCGAGAACCACACCCCCGTCACGCTGGAGCTGGGCGGCAAGAGCCCGCAGATCGTCTTCGCGGATGCCGACCTCGATGCCGCGCTGCCCGTCATCGTCAATGCCATCGTGCAGAACGCCGGCCAGACCTGCTCCGCAGGCAGCCGCCTGCTGATCGAGCGCAGCGCCTACGAGGCCGTGCTGGCGCGCCTGGGCCCGATGTTCGCCGCCCTGCGCGTGGGCTCGGCGCAGCAGGACCTGGACTGCGGCCCACTGATCCGCAAGACACAGCAGCAGCGCGTGGCCGGCTTCCTGGACGAGGTGCGGCGCGATGGCCTGGCCATCGTGGCGCAGGGCAGCGTGGACCCGGCGGCGCCGCAAGGCGGCTTCTACCAGCCGCCCACGCTGGTGCGCGACGTGCCCGTGGCGCACCGGCTGGCGCAGGAAGAGGTGTTCGGCCCGGTGCTGGCCGCCATGCCCTTTGACGACGAGGCGGATGCCGTGCGCATCGCCAACGCCACCGACTACGGCCTGGTGGCCAGCGTCTGGAGCCGCGACGGCGGCCGCCAGCTGCGCCTCGCGCGCAAGCTGCGCGCGGGCCAGGTGTTCATCAACAACTACGGCGCCGGCGGCGGCATCGAGCTGCCGTTCGGCGGTGTCAAGGCCAGCGGCCACGGACGCGAGAAGGGCTTCGAGGCGCTCTACGCGTTCACGGTGCTCAAGACCATCGCCATCCGCCACGACTGAGCCGGCAAGAACGACAAAGGGAGACAAGCCAACATGCAACGCAGAAGATTTCTGGCCCGCGGCACCGCCGCCGGCACGCTGGCCGCCGGCCTGGCCGCGCCCGCACTGGCCCAGGGCAGCAACCCGCAGGTGCGCTGGCGCCTGGCGTCGAGCTATCCGCGCTCGCTGGGCACCATCTACGGCGCCATGGACATGGCCGTCAAGCGCGTCGGCGAACTGACGGAAGGGCGCTTCAACATCTCGCTGCACCCGGCCGGCGAACTGGTGCCGGCCCTGCAGGTGCTGGACGCGACCCAGTCCGGTTCGGTCGAAGCCGGCCACTCGGCCAGCTACTTCTACATCGGCAAGGATCCGGCCTACGGTTTCGGCACGGCACTGCCGTTCGGCCTCAACGCCCGGGGCCAGAACGCCTGGCTCTACGAAGGCGGCGGCCAGGCGCTGCTCGACGAGTTCTATGCCAGCCAGGGCGTGATGGCCATGCCCATCGGCAACACGGGTGCGCAGATGGCCGGGTGGTACCGCAAGGAAATCAAGACCGTGGAGGACCTCAAGGGCTTGAAGTTCCGGGTGGGCGGCCTGGCGGGCATGGTGCTCGCCAAGCTCGGCGTCGTCGCCCAGCAGCTGGCGGCGGGCGACTTGTACGTGGCGCTGGAGAAGGGCACGCTGGACGCCGCCGAATTCGTCGGCCCCTACGACGACGAGAAGCTGGGCCTGCACAAGGTGGCCAAGTACTACTACTACCCGGGCTGGTGGGAGGGATCGGCCACGCTGGGCCTGTTCATCAACCCCAAGGCCTGGGCCGCGCTGCCGGCGCACTACCAGGCCGCTCTGCGCACGGCCGCGGCCGAGGCCAACCAATGGTGCACGGCCAAGTACGACGTGGAGAACCCGCGCGCAATGGGTCGCCTGGTGGCCGGCGGCGCCGTGCTGCGCGCGTTCCCGCGGCCGGTGCTGGATGCGAGCTACAAGGCGGCCGAGGCCTTGTACGCCGAACTGTCCGAGAAGAGCCCCGCGTTCAAGAAGATCTTCGAGCACTGGATCAGGTTCCGCAACGAGCAGGTGCTCTGGCAGCAGTTCTGCGAAGGGCCGTTCGACAGCTACATGGCCGCGGCCTCGCGCCGCAAGTGATGGACGCCGCGCTGGAGCGCGCGCTGTCCATCGCCGACCTGCGTGCGATCGCGCGGCGCCGCCTGCCGCGCTCGGTGTTCGAGTTCATCGACGGCGGCGCCGAGGACGAACTCACGCTGGCCGACAACCGCGCCGCCTTCGAGCGCGTGCGCATCGTGCCGCGCGTGCTGGTCGACGTCTCGGCCCCCGACCTCGCCACCGACATCGTGGGCACGCCGGCGGCTGCTCCCTTCGTCGTCGCGCCCATGGGCTCGTGCGCGCTGGGCTGGCCCGGCGCCGACCTTGCCATCGCCAAGGCCGCGGCCGCGCATGGCATCCCCTACACGCTGTCGACCATGTCGAACACGGGGCTCGAGCGCATCGCCGATGCGGTGCAGGGGCCGCTATGGTTCCAGCTCTACGTGCTGCGCGACCGCGCCTTCAACGCCGCGCTGGTGCAGCGCGCCTGGGCTGCGGGCTATGGCACGCTGGTAGTCACGGTCGATTTGCCCGCCGGCGGCAAGCGCGAGCGCGACCTGCGCAACGGCGTCTCCATTCCCTTGCGCATGACGCCGCGCCACCTGTGGGAAGGCATCACCCATCCGGGCTGGGCCTGGCGCATGGCGCGCGGCGGCCGGCCCGAGTTCGAGAACGTGCGCGGCCTGCTGGGCGACCACAGCGCGGGCCTCACGATCGCGGCCAAGGTCGGGCAAAACCTCGACGCTTCCTACGGCTGGGACGACCTGGCTGCCCTGCGCAACAGCTGGCCGGGCCGGCTGCTCGTCAAGGGCGTGGAGCATGCCGACGACGCGGAGCGCCTTGCGGCCCTGGGCGTGGACGGCATCTGGGTCTCCAACCACGGAGGCCGCCAGCTCGACGGCGCGCAGGCCTCGGCCGATGCGCTGGCAGAGATCGCGCGCCGGCTGGCGGGGCGCCTGCCGCTGCTGGTCGATTCCGGTGTGCGCCGCGGCGTGGACGCGCTCAAGGCCCGCATGCTCGGGGCCCAGGCCGTGGCCATCGGCCGCGCCGCGCTGTTCGGCGCCTGCGCCGGTGGCGAGGCCGGCGCCCACCGTGCCATCGCCATCCTGCTGGGCGAGCTGCGGCTGGCCATGCAACTGGCCGGCGTCGCCACTCTGACCGACGCCCGCCGGGCCGGCCTCAGCGCGACACAGATGTGACGCAAACTTGACGCAGGTCAATTCGTGCGCGTTGCGAACGAGATTTTGATTTTATTTGTGTGTTTATGTGACTAGACTCTGCGCACCGACCAACGCGTGGGGACAAAATGCGCAACAACCAACCTGTCAGTGGGCACGAGTACCAGTTTCCCGCTGAGCAGACGCTCGTCTCGGTCACCGACCTGAAGGGCCGCATCACTTACTGCAATCCGGCCTTCATCGAGGTCAGCGGCTTCAGGCAGGAGGAACTGCTGGGCCAGCCGCACAACCTGGTGCGGCATCCGGACATGCCGGCCGAGGCCTTCCGCGACATGTGGGCCACGATCCAGGGCGGCGAACCCTGGAGCGCGCTGGTGAAGAACCGGCGCAAGAACGGCGACCACTACTGGGTGCGGGCCAATGCCACGCCGATGATGGACGGCGACCGCATCACCGGCTTCCTGTCCGTGCGCACCCACGCGGAGCGCGACGCCGTGCAGGCGGCCGAGCGGCTGTACGCCGACATGCGCGAGGAAGCTGCCAGCGGGAGCCTGCGCCATGTGCTGCAGCGCGGTGAGCTGCGGCGCCGCGACGCCTGGGGCCGGCTCGTGCAGGGCCTCACACCGCAGGCCAACGGCAAGCTGCTGGCCCTGCAGCTGGCGGCGTCGGCAGCCATCGTGCTGGCCAGCTGGGCCGGGCTGCCGGACGCTGCGGTGCTGGCGGTGGCGGCCGTGACCACCGCCGCAGCGGTCTGGGGCGTGCGCCAGTTGATGCTGGCCCCGCTCAAGGGGCTGGTGGTGGACGCGAACCGGCTGGCCTCCGGCGATTTGTCGCACCGCGTATCGACCGATGCCACGGGCGCGGTGGGGCGGCTCCAGCGCGCGCTGATGCAGATGTCGGTCAACCTGCGCACAGTGGTGTCCGACGTGCGTTCGGAGGTGGGCCAGCTCGGTGATGCGGTGGGCGAGATCGCCGCCGGCAACCACGACCTGTCGGCCCGCACCGAATCGCAGGCCAGCAGCCTGCAGCAGACGGCCGCGTCGATGGACCAGATCAACGGCACGGTGCAGCAGAGCGCCACATCGGCCGCGCGCGGCGCCGAACTCGCCCACGCCACCGCGGAGGTGACGGAACGCAGCAACGCCGCGGTGCTGGCCGCTGCCGAGACCATGGAGGGCATCACCCAGTCGTCCAGGCAGATCGGCGAGATCGTGCAGCTCATCGAAGGCGTGGCCTTCCAGACCAACATCCTGGCGCTCAACGCAGCGGTGGAGGCGGCGCGTGCCGGCGAGAGCGGCCGCGGCTTCGCCGTCGTCGCCTCCGAAGTGCGCGCGCTGGCGCAGCGCAGTTCGGACGCGGCGCGCCAGATCCGCGAACTCATCGTCGAATCGGCCGGGCGCGTGGAGCAGGGCGCCAGCCGCACTGCCGAGGCACGCGAGCGCATGCAGCAGGCGCTGTCCTCGGTGGCCAAGGTGCGCACCACACTGGACGAGATCAGCACCGCCGCGCGTGAGCAGCAGCAGGGCATCGCGCAGATCAACGAGGGCGTGAACCAGATCGATGGCATCACCCAGCAGAACGCGGCGCTGGTCGAGCAACTGGCGGCGGCGGCGCAGTCGCTGCAGGGCCGGGCCCAGGGCGTCAGCGACTCGATGCGGCTGTTCCGGCTGGTGCGCGGCGAGCAGTCGCTGGCCGAGGTCGACGCGGTGGCACTGCGGCGCGCGTCGCGCCAGGAGTTGGCCGAGGAACCGGCCTGATCAGCGTGCGGCGCGCTTCTTGGTGACCGGCTGCCTGGCGGAAGGCGCCACCTGGCGCGTCACGGGCCTCTTGGCCGCGACGGTCCTGCGGCCAGCGGTGGCGCGCACCGGCAGGAACAGCGTGATCGCCTGGCCGGCGCGCAGCGCGGCCGACGCGGAGATGTCGTTCCAGTCGGCCACCTGTGCGGCGCTCACCCGGTAGCGCCGCGCCAGGCTGGCGACGGTGTCCTTGCGCGCGGCCTTGACCACGGTGCGGTGCGTCACGATCTCGGGCGCCAGCTGCAGCGATGCGTTGTCGGCCAGGTGGCTGGCCACGTCGCCCATCTTCCCCGAGCGTGGCACCACCAGCACCGAGCCGGCCTTGATCAGCATGCGCGGCGGGATGCTGTTGACGGTGCGCAGATCGGCCTCGCTCATGCCGACGCGGTCGGCCGCGGCGGCCACGGTCATGGTGGTGGGCACGGCCCAGGCGCCCCAGCTGGCATGCTGGCCCTTGCCGCGTGCGTCCAGGTTGCGCTTGAAGACCAGGGCGTTGTCCCAGGGCAGCAGGATCTGTGGCGTGGCAGCGGCCAGGATCACCTGCTTGTTCATGGACGGGTTCAGCGCGCGGAAGTCTTCGGGCGAGACATCGGCCAGCTGCGCGGCCAGCGCCACGTCGATGTCGTGCGCCAGGTCCACCATCTGGAAGTAGGGGTGGTTCTCGATCAGCGGCAGGTCGGTGCTGAAGCGCTCGGGCCGGGCCACGATGTTCTTGACCGCCTGCAGCTTGGGCACGTAGTAGCGCGTCTCGTTGGGCATGGACAGGTCCATGTAGCCCGTCGGCAGGCCGGCGCGCTGGTTGCGCTGGATCGCGCGGCTCACGCTGCCTTCGCCCCAGTTGTAGGCGGCCAGGGCCAGGTGCCAGTCGCCGAACATGCCGTAGAGCTTTTGCAGGTAGTCCAGTGCCGCGCGCGTGGAGGCCAGCACGTCGCGCCGGTCGTCGCGGAAGATGTTCTGCTTGAGTTCGAAGTAGGTGCCCGTGGCCGGCATGAACTGCCACATGCCGGCGGCCTTGGCCACCGACACGGCCTGCGGGTTGAAGGCGCTCTCGATGTAGGGCAACAGCGCCAGCTCGGTCGGCATGCCGCGCACCTCGAGTTCCTCGACGATGTGGAACAGGTACTTGGACGAACGCTCGGTCATGCGCTGCATGTAGTCGGGCCGCGTGGCGTACCACTGCTCGCGGTCGCGCACCAGGTCGGTGTCCAGGTCGGGCATGGCGAAGCCGCGGCGGATGCGCTCCCACAGGTCGGCCGGCGGCAGCTGCAGCGTGACGGTGCCCGAGCGCAGCTCCGACGCTGCGATCGGGCTCAGCGGCCCGGTGGGGATGATGGCCTGGCGCGGGCCCGCGGGGATGGCGGCGCCGTCGACCTGCACGGTGGTGGGCGGCTGTGGCGCATTGGCGGAGATCGGGGAGGCGGGTTGGTCGATGCTGGCGCAGCCGGTCAGCCAGAGCAGGGCTGCCACGCCAAGGTACTTCATCAGGACATTCATTTGAATTCGTTTTTCCACTGCCGCAGCGCGGCCAGCACACCGACGGCATCGAGCGCGCTGGCATCGAAGCCGCGGGCCGCTGCGGCCACCGAAGGTTCGCGTACGCGCAGGAAGGGATTGATGCACCGTTCCAGCGCGATGCGCGAGGGCAGCGTGGGCTGGTTCAGCGCGCGTTGTTGTTCGCACTGCGCGCTGTAGTGGAGCAGATCGGCGCTGCCAGGTTCCACGGCGCGCGCAAATTTGAGGTTGGACAGCGTGTACTCGTGGGCGCAGCACACGCGCGTGTTGCCGGGCAGCGCGGCCAGCTGGTCGAGCGAGTCCAGCATCTGCGCGGGCGTGCCTTCGAACAGGCGGCCACAGCCGCCGGAGAACAGCGTGTCGCCGCAGAACAGCACGGGGCTGCCATCGGCGTCGCCCACAGCGGCACACCAGTAGGCGATGTGCCCGGCCGTGTGGCCCGGCACGTCGATCACCTCGAAGGCCAGCCCCAGCGTGGCGGCATCGGCCGGCACGCGGTCGCCGCCGGCCAGGCGCGTGAGCGGTTCGGGGATGCGCTCGCGCGACGGACCGAAGACGCGGGCGCCGGTGGCCTCGCGCAGCGCCGCCACGCCGCCGACATGATCGGCATGGTGGTGCGTGACTAGAATCGAGCGCAGTTGCAAACCGCGGCGCTGCAAGGCCTCGAAGACCGGCGTGGCATCGCCCGGATCGACCACTAGCGCCGCCTGTCCGTCGTGCAGCATCCACACGTAGTTGTCGGCGAAAGCGGGCAGCGCAATGAGTTCCATGAGCGGTCAAATTATAGGTTTGCACGATTGGTTCCAGACCCCGCCCGGCCGTTATCTGCTGGCCTGGGAGCAGGCCGCGTTCGACAGGGCGGTGGCCGACGTCTTCGGTTACCACGCGTTGCAATTGGGTGCGGGTCAACTCGACGGCCTGCGCGCCTGCCGGATCCAGAACCGCTGGCTGGCCGCTTCGGAACCATCCGGGGCCATGGGCCGGGCCGCGCTGGCGTGCGATTTCTCGGCCCTGCCGTTCGAGTCCAACAGCCTGGACCTGGTGCTGCTGCCGCATGCGCTGGAACTGAGCCCCGATCCGCACGCCACGCTGCGCGAGGTCGAGCGCGTGCTCGTTCCCGAGGGCCAGGCCGTGATCTGCGGCTTCAACAGCGCCAGCCTGTGGGGTCTGCGCCAGCGCCGTGCACGCCTGTACCGCAGGCTGGGCCTGGGCCAGCTGTACCTGCCGGCCGATGGCGACTTCATCGGCTACCTGCGGCTGCGCGACTGGCTGCGCCTGTTGTCGTTCGAGGTCGAGTCCAGCAGCTTCGGCTGTTACCGGCCGGCCGTGAACAGCGAGGCCACGCTGGGCCGCTTTGGCTGGATGGAGCAGTTGGGCGCGCGCTGCTGGCCCATCCTGGGCGCCGTCTACTTCGTCACCGCCGTCAAGCGCGTGCGCGGCATGCGCCTGCTCGAAGCCAACTGGAAGGGCGCGCGCAAGCTCAAGGCCGCGCCCGTGCCGCTGGCCAACCGGCGCCCGCGGCGCCCCGTCCACGAGCCGGCGCACGCTGCGCAGGCTCCTCCTTCTGTTTCCAAGAGAGAAAAAGGCATCCGTTGAACCACGTCGAGATCTACACCGATGGCGCCTGCAAGGGCAACCCCGGCCCGGGCGGCTGGGGGGTGGTGCTGAAGTCGGGCACGCTCGAAAAAGAGTTGTTCGGTGGCGAACTGGCCACCACCAACAACCGCATGGAAATGACCGCCGTGATCGAAGCGCTGGCGGCGCTCAAGAAGCCCTGCGAGGTCACGCTGTACCTGGACAGCGAGTACGTGCGCAAGGGCATCACCGAGTGGATGAAGGGCTGGAAGGCGCGCGGCTGGATCACCTCGACCAAGCAGCCCGTCAAGAACGTGGAGCTGTGGCAAAAGCTGGACGCGCTGGTTTCCGCCGGCGGCCACAAGATCGACTGGCGCTGGGTGCGCGGCCATGCCGGCAACCCCGGCAACGAGCGCGCCGATGCGCTGGCCAACAAGGGCGTGGACAAGGCGCTGGGGCGGATATGAGCGCCGCCCGGCCGCCAGCAGGCGCTCGCACCGCAGCCCGAGAGGGCGCAGGTTCACCGATGCCCCATACCTTTCTCTGGCACGACTACGAGACCTTCGGCGTCGTGCCGCGGCGCGACCGGCCTGCGCAGTTCGCCGCGATCCGCACCGATGCCGACCTCAACGAGATCGGCGAGCCCATCATGCTGTACTGCCAGCCGGCGCCGGACTACCTGCCCGATCCCGCGTCCTGCCTGATCACGGGCATCACGCCGCAGCTGTGCCTGGAGCGCGGCCTGCCCGAGGCCGAGTTCGCCGCACGCATCGAGGCCGCCTTCAGCCAGCCCGGCACCATCGGCGTGGGCTACAACACCATCCGCTTCGACGACGAGGTCACGCGCTTCCTGTTCTGGCGCAACCTGATCGACCCCTATGCGCGTGAATGGCAGAACGGCTGCGGCCGCTGGGACCTGCTGGACGTGGTGCGGCTCACGCACGCGCTGCGGCCCGAAGGCATCCAGTGGCCGCAGCGCTCCGCCGAGGAAGGCGGCGGTCCCAGCTTCAGGCTCGAGCACCTGAGCGCGGCCAACGGCCTGGCGCACGAGGCGGCGCACGATGCGCTGTCCGACGTGCGCGCGACGATCGCGCTGGCGCGGCTGATCCGCAATGCCCAGCCCAAGCTGTTCGACTTCGCGCTGGCCCTGCACAAGAAGGACCGCGTGGCCACCGAGCTGGGCTTGCCGACCACGCCGCAGGCGGCCAGGCCCTTCCTGCATGTCTCGGGCATGTTCGGGACAGAGCGCGGCTGCCTGGCACTGATGTGGCCGCTGGCCATGCACCCCACCAACAAGAACGAGCTGCTGGCCTGGGACCTCGCGCACGACCCGCGCCAGCTCGACGGCCTCACGGTCGAGGACGCGCGGCTGCGCCTGTACTCGCGCACGGCCGAGCTGCCGCCCGGTGTCGCACGGCTGCCGCTCAAGAGCGTGCACCTGAACAAGTCGCCCATGGTCGTCGGCAACCTCAAGACGCTGACACCGGCCATGGCCGAGCGCTGGGGCCTGGACTTCTCCGTCCAGTTGCAGAACGCAGCCCATGCGGCGGCGCTGCCCGACCTCTCGGCCTTGTGGGAGGGCCTGCTGCGCCGCGAGCCGCAGGCCACGCCCGACGTGGACGAAGACCTGTACGGTGGCTTCATCGGTCCGGCCGACCGGCGCCGCCTCAACCAGCTGCGCGAGCAGTCGCCGCAGGCGCTGGCCACGGCCCGCAACAGCTTCGATGACGGGCGGCTCGAGGAGCTGCTGTTCCGCTACCGCGCGCGCAACTTCCCCGATACGCTGTCCGAGGAAGAACAGGAGCGCTGGCTGCAGCACCGCGCCGCGCGCCTGATCGAAGGCGAGGGCGGCGTCCGCAACGTGGACCAGCTGCTCGAGGAGCTCGACCGCCACGGCCAGAGCGCCGATGCGCGGGGCGCCGAGATCCTCGAAGCCCTGCACGCCTACGTCGAGGACATCGCTTCCGATCTGGGCTGAGATGGATCCGCAAGCTGCACTGGCCGATTTCGTGGCACGCCACCCGCGCCTCATGGTGCTGACGGGCGCAGGCGTCAGCACCGAGTCCGGCATTCCCGACTACCGCGATGCCAACGGCGACTGGAAGCGTCCGCAGCCCGTGACCTACCAGGCCTTCACGGGCGACGAGGGCACGCGCCAGCGCTACTGGGCGCGCAGCCTGCTCGGCTGGTCGACCATGGCCCATGCGCGGCCCGGTGCCGCGCATCTGGCGTTGGCGCGGCTGGAGGCCGCAGGCCATGTGGAGCTGCTGCTCACGCAGAACGTGGACGGCCTGCACGGCGCGGCCGGCAGCCGGCAGGTGGTCGACCTGCATGGCCGCATCGACACCGTGGTCTGCCTGGCCTGCGGCACGCGCTCGCCGCGCGCTGCCCTGCAACAGGATCTGGTGGCGCGCAACCCGCTCTTTGCCAGCCTGTCGGCCGGCGCCGCGCCGGATGGCGATGCCGACCTGGAGCATGCGGATTTCTCGCGCTTCCAGGTGCCCCCCTGCAGCCGCTGCGGCGGCATGCTCAAGCCCGACGTGGTGTTCTTCGGCGAGTCCGTGCCGCGCGAGCGCGTGGCGCAGGCCATGGCGGCGCTGCAGCGGGCCGACGCACTGCTGGTCGTCGGCTCCTCGCTCATGGTGTATTCGGGCTACCGCTTCGCATTGGCCGCGGCCGAGCAGCACAAGCCCATCGCGGCCTTGAACCTGGGCCGCACGCGCGCGGACGCGCTGCTGGCGCTCAAGGTCGAATTGCCCATCGGGGCCGCACTGGCGGCACTGCCGGGCTGATACGCGGCTTTGCACGAGGCCTGCATTGCGCCACCGCTGCTTTACATTGGCCACCTAAGCTTGTCGCAGCCCGGCAGCACAGACCGGGCCTTGAAAGGAGTCCAGATGAAACGCTCGATCTTCACCGCAGCCCTGGTGGCCATGGCCCTGGGAGTGCCGTCCATCGGCGCGATCGCCCAGCCGCGCGACCGCGACCGCGACGGCGACCGGGATGACAGGGGTCGCCGCGGCGACCGCGACGACCGGCGCGGCCCGGACCGCCATGACGACCGCCACCACGGCAAGCCTTCGCGCCACCCGCATGGCGGCCCGCCCGGCCATGCCTACGGCGGCCCTCCGGGCCACTGGAAGCGCGGCGACCGCCTGCCGCCTGCGTACCGCGCACGCACCTATGTCATCGACGACTGGCGCGGCCACCGCCTGCAGCGGCCGCCGCGCGGCTACCACTGGGTGCAGGTGGGGGCCGAGTACGTGCTGATCGCGATCGCGACCGGCATCATCGCCCAGGTGCTGCTGTCGCAGTAAGCCGGGCTCAGGGGGCTGGCGGGATCGCCAGCCCGCGCTGCACGGCCGGCCGTGCCACGAAGGCGTCGAGCACGCGCCGAACCTCGCGGAAGTCGTCGAAGCCGACGATCTCGCCGGCGCCATAGAAGCCCGCGAGGTTGCGCACCCAGGGGAACACCGCGATGTCCGCGATGCTGTATTCGTCCCCCATGATCCACTGGCGCGAGGCCAGCCGCCCGTCCAGCACCTGCAGCAGGCGGCGCGACTCGGCCACGTAGCGGTCGCGCGGGCGCTTGTCCTCGTAGTCCTTGCCGGCGAATTTGTGGAAGAAGCCGAGCTGGCCGAACATCGGGCCGATGCCGCCCATCTGGAACATGAGCCACTGCAGCGTCTCGTAGCGCGCGGCGTCGTCCGTGGGCATCAGCTGGCCGGTCTTGGCCGCCAGGTACACCAGGATGGCGCCGGACTCGAACAGCGCCAGCGGTTGGCCGTTCGGGCCGTTCGGATCGAGGATGGCCGGGATCTTGTTGTTCGGGTTCAGCGACAGGAACTCGGGCGAGAGTTGGTCGTTGGTGTCGAAGGCGACCCGGTGTACTTCGTAGGGCAGTCCGGTTTCTTCCAGCGCGATGGAAACCTTGACGCCATTGGGCGTGGGCAGGGAATACAGCTGCAGGCGCTCGGGATGGCGCGCGGGCCACTTCTTGGTGATGGCGAATGCGGACAGATCGGGCATGGTGCTTGAGAACGTTCAAGGAATGGACGAAGCGCGCAGCATAGGCCGGAGCGGGCTGCCGCGCGCGGCCAGGGGTCTTGCGGCTCAGGGCGTGGCGCGCGAGCTGGGCAGCGGCGCCGGCCGGCTCTCCACCGAGGGCAGCGGATGGTCCTGCAAGGTGGTGTCGCCCGGTGCCACCCAGACCTCCACGGTGTTGGGCCGCGGCCGGTAGCGGGCCGACAGCGGCTCGACGATCCAGTCCATGAAGCCGGCCTTGGGACCGAGCGCACGCGCACAGGCCAGCGAAGCGCTGTCGTGGAAGCGCACCGTGGTCTTCTCCACCGGCACGGGGCTGGCGTAGCCGCGTGCGTTGGCGGTTTCCACCACGTCCTCGAGCGGCGGCACCTCGGCGCCCATGGCGCGCCAGGTGCGGCGCAGCGGCCAGACCGCGCGCCGCTGGCTGGGCCCGTAGATCTGCATGAACACCGTGACGCCCGCGCATTCATGGCTGGGCACGGGCTGGGGCGATGGCGGCAGCGTGGCCGTCGGCGAGGGCGGCGCGGCCGGCACGGTGCCCGCCGCCGGCGCGCGCGCGAACACGCCCTCCGCGAAACGGCCGGTGTAGTGGCAACTGGCCGGCGGCCCGTCGCGCGGCGCGCCGGTGGCGGCCTGCTGCAGATACACCCGCTCGGCAACGACCGGGTCGCACGGGTGGGAGCTGGAGCTTGCGCCCTTGCCCGTGTAGTCGTAGACCCAGTAGCGCGGCGGCGGGGCCACGGCCAGGATTTCGGGCGCGGGCACCAGGCAGCTGCTGTTGGCACGGGTGTCGGCGTGCCGCTCGCCGGTGGCCAGCAGCGCGGCACAGGCAGCGGGCAGGGCTTCGCTCAGCGCCGCGCACTGCTGCATGGCCGACTGGTGAATGCGCCGCGCGAGGTCGGAGCGCGTGAACCAGCGCGCCTCGTCGGTCGGGCACAGCGTGTCGGCCGTGCGCAGCAAGGCGGCCGCCAGGTTGCCGGCGGCGGCCGGGTCGGGCCGGGCCTGTCCGCCGGGCGTGGCCTTGGCCCAGAGCTCGGCCAGTTCCTTGAGCGCAGCGCGTTCGTCCAGCGTCTGCTTGGTGAACACGGTGCGCGCCGTCTCGATGGCCTGCCACACGGTCACGCCCAGCGTGGCGGCGGCGCCCAGGCTGAGCGTGGCGCCCACCGCCGTCGCGGTGCCGCTGATGCGCGCAGGCAGCCGGCCGCTGGCGACCGCGCGGGCGCCTTCGTGCTCCTGGGCGGCGCGGCTGGCCTGCGCGGCGGCGAAGGGCGAGCAGTCGTCGTCCTCGAACCAGGCGCCGGGGTTGCGCAGCAACTCGGCGATCCAGCTGCGGTTCAGGTTCTGGCCCAGGAAGGTGCCCAGGTGGAAGTAGCTCTCCCATTGGGCTTCCGAGAAGAACTGGTCGGCGGTGGTCTCCTGCGGAAAGTCGGGGTTCTGCCGCTTGAAGTTGACCAGGTCCACCGGCAGGCCGTCGCACAGGTTGGGCTTGATGACGATGAGGATGCCGGTGCTCGGCTGTGCACCGCCGTACAGCACCTTGGCCAGCGCCAGGCAGGCCGTGCTCTCGGGCGAGGCCAGGTCGTTGAGCGAACCGAAGCGGGCCAGCCCGGCGGGCCCCTCACCCGAGCCCGCCGGTGCGCGGCGCGGGCGCTGGAACAGGATGTCGGCCTGCAGGTCGATGCGCGCCTTGCGCACCAGGTCCTCCAGGTTGTCGAAGCCGTAGCGCGGGTCGGCGCCGCAGTCGGCCAGCACGATCACCTGGGCGCGCTCGGTCAGCAGCGCGTAGGCGCCGGTGTTCTCGAAGTGGCCGCCGTCGGTCAGGAACCAGTTGTCGCCGCGCCCGCCCAGGAAGCTGCCGAAGGTCTCGCTCAGCACGCCGCAGGACTTGACGAACAGCCGCGGCCAACGGCGCTCGGTGCCGGTGCGGGCCGACACATTCCACCAATAGCCCAGCCGGATGCCCGCGAAGGTGGCCAGCGCCGAGATGCCGCCGCGCGTGAGGTTGCCCAGGCCCGGCGCGATGGCCGCACCGGAGATCGCCATCCAGCCGCCCAGGCTGGGCAGGCCCGTGGTGGGTGGGCGCTCCCAGTCTTCCTGCGAGACCTTGACCAGCCCGCCGGAGGCCACCGACAGCGGCAGGCCGCGCCGGTCCTGGTTGAAGAGGCCGCCGCGCGGGTCCCGGGTCTGGTTGATGCAGCAGTTCAGCAGGTGCACGGGGCCACCGCAGTCTTGTGGCCGGTAGCGCTCCAGCGCGATGTCGTCGTCCGCATTGAGGTCGTCCACCGGAATGTGGCGGCGGCGCACCGGCAGCACCGGTGGCACCTCGCCGAGTGCCGAGAGCGCACCGGGCCCGGCGCCCAGCCGCGCGCCATTGGCCGCGCCCAGGTAGCTGCGCACGATGCGCGCCTGGTAGAAGGCGTGCAGCGAGGACAGGTTGAGGAACTCCACGTTGCGCGCCGTGGCCAGGAAGAAGGCGGCCAGCGGCAGCAGGAACAGCAGCCACATCTGCCAGCCCTGCGCGAACTGCGCGCCGTTGTAGCTGAACACGGCGCCCATGACCGCCTTGTGCACGAGCGAGACCCACCACACGCACAGCGCGAACGACAGGCCGTAGCCCAGCACGCGGCCGACCACGAGCAGCGCGCGCGTGAGGATGCGCCCGGGCAGCAATTGCGAGGCCAGCGGCAGCACCGTGCGGATGGCCGCGGCCCACACCGCCAGCCACAGCGCGGCCGCGCCCTGGCCGGCCTCGGTCAGCGGTTCCAGCTCGAAGGCCAGGAACCAGGCCGCGCGGTCGATCAGGCCGGCCAGCGCCACCGCGCTGAACCAGCGGAAGGAATGGGCCAGCCAGGCCGTGAGATCGCTGCGCGCGGCTTCGGCGGCCGGGCCCGCACAGCGCAGCCGCGCGCGCCGCAATGCCAGCGCGCCCACCGGCACGGCCAGCAGCCACAGCAGCAGCAAGGCGGCGGTGACCGCCCACAGCGTGCTGCGCATGACCTCGCCGACCGGGCTGATGCTGGCCGCTGCCAGGCGCCAATACCACGACACCAGCCAGGCCGTGGCCAGCGCCACGGCCAGCCAGCCGGCCACGGCCCAGTGCCGCGCCAGCGTGAGCCAGGGCACGATCCAGTAGGCCATGGCGCGCGTGGCGCCCACCAGCACCACGCAGGGCAGCAGCAGCCAGGCCATGGGCAGCCACAGCGGTACCCAGTCCGGCAGGTTGCGCAGCATGGCGAACACCGGCGTGGCGTGCGTGAAACCCAGTTGGTGCATGAACTGCCAGCCTGCCAGGTTGGCCGCCGTGAGCAGCACGCCCAGCAGCAGCGCCAGCATGCCGAGCTCGAAATGGATGGCGACCAGGTTGCGCAGGTACAGCGCGGCGACGAAGGTGGCGTCGCGCGCGCCGCGCGGGATCAGGTAGCGGCCGTTCGCGCGCAGCCACCAGACGAACCAGTTGGTGCGGGCCGCGCCCAGGGCCTGCTGCACCTGGGCCGCCTCCTGCGGTGTCCTGGCCCGTGAGAACAGGCGGCCCAGCAGGCCGCCGATGTGGCCGCCACCGGACACCGTGGACAGCAGGTCGAAGCGCAGCAGCAGACCCTCGCGCGCCAGTGCGCGCAGCAGGCCGAAGCAGAAGGTCGCACTGCGGATGCCGCCGCCGGACAGCGCCAGGCCCCACAGGCCTGCTTCTTCCAGCGGCTTGCCCAGCTCGTCGTCGGTGCCGGCGGCCGCCCAGGCCTGCCGGCGCGCCTGCACCTGCTTGCGCAATTCGTTGTCCACGCCAGCCTCCCGCCGCGCCCGGCGGCTGTTGTGCCGGGAACGAGGCTAGCGGGGCCGCGCGCGAAAGGCGCGCCGCGAATTATTTCGTTACGTTGCCGCCGCGGTGGCGGGGCGGCATGAACGCCGTCGCATCGGGCCGGCCCGGCAGGTGCAGGGTGGCCGTGGCTGCGGGGCTCTCGGCCAGCACCCGGCCCTTGCGCACGACCTTGAGCCGCGTGGCGCGCAGCCGGATCGCCTCGACCGGGTCGCGCGCCTGCAGCAGCACGAAGCTGGCGTCGCAGCCGGGTGCCAGCCCGTAGCTGCGCAGCCCCATCACCCGGGCGGCCGCACTGGTGACGGCCTCGAAGCACTGCGCCATGCCGGCCTCGCCGGTCATCTGCGCCACATGCAGGCCCATGTGGGCCACCTCCAGCATGTCGCCCGAGCCCATGCCGTACCACGGGTCCATCACGCAGTCGTGCCCGAAGGCCACGGTGACGCCGGCCGCCAGCAGTTCGGGCACGCGCGTCATGCCGCGGCGCTTGGGGTAGCTGTCGTGGCGGCCCTGCAGCGTGATGTTGATGAGCGGATTGGCCACCACGCTGACGCCGCTCTCGGCGATCAACGGCAGCAGCTTGCTGACGTAGTAGTTGTCCATGCTGTGCATGGAGGTGCAGTGCGAGCCGTTGACGCGCCCCGCCAGGCCCAGGCGCTGTGTCTCGCAGGCCAGCGTCTCGATGTGGCGCGACAGCGGGTCGTCCGATTCGTCGCAGTGCATGTCCACCGGCAGGCCGCGCGCGGCCGCCAACTCGCACAGCAGCTTCACGCTGGCCGCGCCCTCGGCCATGGTGCGCTCGAAATGCGGGATGCCGCCGACCACGTCCACGCCCAGGTCGAGTGCGCGCTGCAGGTTGGCGAGGCCGCCCGGGCTGCGCAGCACGCCGTCCTGCGGGAAGGCGACCAGCTGCAGGTCCAGGTAGGGCGCCACGCGCCGGCGCACCTCGAGCATGGCCTCGACCGGCAGCAGGCTTGCATCGCTGGTGTCCACATGGCTGCGGATGGCCAGCAGGCCACGGGCCACGGCCCAGTCGCAATAGGCCACGGCACGCTCGATCAGCGCCTCGGCCGTGAGCAGCGGCTTGAGTTCGCCCCACAGCGCGATGCCCTCCAGCAGGGTGCCGCTCTGGTTGATGCGCGGCAGGCCGCGGCTCAGCGTGGCGTCCAGGTGGAAGTGCGGATCGACGAAGGGCGGGCTGACCAGCAGGCCGCCCGCGTCCAGCGTCTCGTGGGCGGGGGCCTGCAGTCCGGGCGCCACCTCGACGATGCGGCCGTCCTGGACGGCGATGGACATGTCGGATGCGCCGTCAGGCAGCGTGGCATGGGTGACGAGAAGGTCGAGCATGGAGATGGTGGAAGCCGCGCGGTCCGGCGGGCAGAAGCAGTGGCGTTGCCTCGCAGTATCCATGCCACGGGAGCCGAACCGGTGCGTTGCACTGGGGGCTGCGGGCGCCGGATTGTGCGATGCTGGCGCCTAGAATTCGCCCCAGGTATTCGACTATTGCGCCGGCCCCACCGCCTGCGCACCATTGGCTCCATGTCCAGCGCGCCCCCCAAGACCCTTCTGATCGTCGATGACAGCCGCGTGTCGCGCATGATGATCCGCACCCTGGTGGCGGCCCGCAAGCCGCACTGGGCCCTGCAGGAATGCGAAAGCGGCGACGAGGCGCTGGTCCGGCTGGCGCAGGCCGTGCCCGACTACGTGAGCATGGACATCAACATGCCCGGCACCATCGGCACCGATGTGGCCGAGCGCATCCTGCAGGCCTACCCGCAGGTGCGCATGGTGGTGTTCTCGGCCAACGTGCAGGCGGCGCACAAGGCGAGGGCCGCGGCCATGGGGGCGTGCTTCGTGCCCAAGCCGGTCAGCGAGCGCAGCGTGCAGCTGGCGCTGAGCTTCTTCGACGACGAGGCCGCGTGATCACGCTGACGGAGCTGCAGACCGACGCGCTGGCCGAAATGTTCAACGTCGGCGCAGGGCATGCCGCGGCCAGCCTGTCGGAGATCGTCGGCGACGAGGTGCTGCTGTCGATCCCGCGCATCGCGTTCTGCGGCCGCGACGAACTCGGCACCAGCCTGGCCTTGCTGCGCAGCGAGCGCCTGGGTGCGGTGCGGCAGGATTTCAGCGGCGCTTTCGCGGTCAACGCCTCGCTGCTGTTCACCGAAGACAAGGCGCTCGAGATCGTGCACGAGATGCTGGGATCGCAGGTCAGCGTGGACGACCTGCCCGAGTTCGAGCAGGAGGCGATGTGCGAACTCGGCAACATCATCCTGAACGCGTGCATGGCCTCGATCTCGGAAATGCTGGACGTGGAGATGACCAGCACGCTGCCGCAGTACATCGTGAACCGCACCGAGACGGTGCTGCACGAGCTCACCTCGGACATGCAGCAGCCGGTGGTGCTGGTGCTGCACATCGACCTCACCATCGAGAAGCGCGAGACGCACGGCGCGCTGGTGTTTCTGCTGAGTTCGGCGTCGTTCCACGATCTGATCGCCGCCGTCGACAGGTTCCTGGCGCGCATTTGAGCGCGCGAGAGGCTTCGTGCCCCCGGTACCGATGACAGCACCGCATCTGAAGGTCGACTGGCCCGTGCTGTCCGACGCATTGGCGCTGGGCCTGGTCCTGCTCGACGCCAAGGGCCGCGTGCTGCACTGGAACAGCTGGATCAGCCGCTACGCCGGCATCGCCCTCGCCGATGCACAGGGCCGCACGCTGGAGCAGCTGTTTCCCCAGGCGCTTTCCGCGCCGTTCCGCAAGGCGCTCGCCAACGCATTGCGGCACCGCCTGCCCATCGTGCTGTCCAACGTGCTGCACCATTCGCCGCTGCCGCTCTACGCGCGGCCCGAGCACCGCGCCGGCAACCAGCGGCTGCCGCAGTCGGTGACGATCACGCCGGTGGTGCAGCCCGGTGCCGGCCACCTGTGCCTGCTGCAGGTGACCGACACCAGCACACTGGCCACGCGCGAGCGCGTGCTGCAGCTGCGCTCGGACCGGCTGTCGCGCGAGGCCGTGGTCGATGGCCTGACCGGCATCTACAACCGCAAGCACCTGGACGACAGGCTGCGCGCCGAACTCGAGCGCGCGCAACGCAACCAGATTCCGGTGGCACTGGTGATGTTCGACGTGGACAGCTTCAAGGCCTACAACGACACCTACGGCCATCCGGCCGGCGACCGCGTGCTGGTGGCCATCGCCCATGCCGCCCGCGAGCAGATCAACCGCGCCACGGATGTGCTGGCCCGCTACGGCGGCGAGGAATTCGCGGCGGTGCTGCCAGCGTCCGACAAGATCGGCGCGCAACTGGTGGCGGAGAAGATCCGCGCGGCGGTCGAGGCACTGGCCATCCCGCACCAGGCCTCCAGTGTGGCGCCCTGCGTGACCGTGAGCCTGGGCGTGGCCTGCCACGATCCGCGCGACGGCGATCCCGGCGCGCACGAGCTGCTGGAACTGGCCGACCGGGCGCTCTATGCGGCCAAGCGCAATGGCCGCAACCAGGTGCGCTGGACTCTCAGCAGCGCCGCGCTGCTGGACATCTTCCCGCCGACGCCGCGCTGATCAGCGCGCCAGCCGCATGTCGCGTGCGAGCGCTTCGGCCAGGGTCTGCGGATCCTCGACGAAGCGCACCAGGTCGGTCACCTCGGCCGCGCGGATGGTGCCCAGGCGCGCCATCTCCTGCACGCGCTGCTCGAAGCCTTTCCAGTAGACCGCACGGGGGCCGACCAGGTAGATCGGCACCGGGTCGAGCTGGCGGCTCTTGATCGACTCCACGGTCTGGAAAATCTCCCATTCGGTGCCGGTGCCCCCGGGGGTGACGACCACGGCCGCGGCGTGCAGCACCATCATGGATTCGCGCATGGCCACGCTCGTGAACACCAAGCCGTCGCTGACGATGGGCTGGCCCTGCCAGGTCTGGAACGCGAGCCGCGCATCGGCTTTGTCGCGCGCCGGGCCGTAGTAGGTGGTGTAGCCGATGCTGGGGCCGCCGGCTTCGGTCGCGCCGCGCGCGGCCGCCTCCATCATGCCGGGGCCAGCACCGGTCAGGATCGGGAACAGAGCGCCGTGCGCACGCGTCCAGTCGGCCGCGAAGCGCCGCACACCCTGGTAGAGCCGGCCGCTCTCGGTGGGCGGCACGCCAGCCTTGTCCTCGCCCAGGCGCGAGCTGCCGTAGACCACGACGAAGCCGCGCGGGTACCTGGCGGCCTTGAAGGCTTCGGCGCAGTGCAGGTCGCGCGCCATGTCGGCAGCCGTGAGCCGGTTCTCCTCGCCCTTGTACGGGCCGGTGTAGGCGGCGTTGGGCGCCACGCTGGTGCATGCCATGGGTGCAGGGGGCGTGGCGCAGCCCTGCAGCAGTGCCAATACGGAGACGACGGACAGGCAGGCGGCGCGCATGGCGATGCCCTGGCTACTTGGTGCCGAAGATGCGGTCGCCCGCATCGCCCAGGCCGGGCAGGATGTAGCCGTGCTCGTTGAGCTGCCGGTCGATCGCCGCCGTGTAGATCGGCACGTCGGGATGCTCCTTCTGCATGGTGGCGATGCCTTCGGGGCAGGTCAGCAGGCAGACGAACTTGATCGACTTGGGGTTGAGCTCCTTGAGCCGCTCGACCGCCGCGCTGGCGGAGTTGCCGGTGGCCAGCATCGGGTCGACGACGATGATGTCGCGCTCGTGCATGTCCTGCGGCATCTTGAAGTAGTACTCCACAGCCACCAGCGTCTTGGGGTCGCGGTACAGGCCCACATGGCCCACGCGCGCGCCCGGCACGATGTTGAGCATGCCCTCCAGGATGCCGTTGCCCGCGCGCAGGATGGAGACGAACACCAGCTTCTTGCCGTCGATGACATTGGAGCGCATGGTCTCCAGCGGCGTCTCGATCTCGATCTCCTGCATGGCCATGTCGCGCGTGACCTCGTAGGCCATCAGGCTGGACAGCTCGTTGAGCAGCCGGCGGAAGGTGTTGGTGCTGGCATCCTTGCGGCGCATCAGCGTCAGCTTGTGCTGCACCAGGGGGTGGTCGATCAGGTGGACGTTGGACATGGCGTCTTCTTGGTTGGCTTGGACAATGGTCTAGAACACGGTGCCATCGCTGGCGATCTGCAGCGGCGGCAGGCCCCCACGCAAGCGCTGGGCCAGCACCCGGCCCATGGCCCAGGTGCCGCCTTCGAGCACGCAGGCCAGGGGCAGCTGCGCGGGCGACACGCCGAGCTGGGCGCGCACGATGGGCGCGAGCTCGTCGAGCAGCGCGACGGTCAGGGCCCGCCATTCCACCACGAGTTCGTCGCCGGGCTGCCAGCTGCGCTGGGCCAGCGCCGGGTCGCGCAGCGCCAGCACGCCGGCATCCAGCAGCAGGCCGCCGTTGCGGTACTCGGGCAGGCCGGTCAGCGCGTCGATGCCGTCCACGTGCACGCCCGCCCACTGGAACGGCTCCAGCAGCGAGTAGGTCAGCCATTGCGAGAGTTTGTGGAACGGCATCCAGCCCGCGGTGAGGCCAGGCCCGGTCACGGCCTCGTGGCGCCAGCAGTCGCCCAGCGGCTGCGTGCCGATGGTGTTCTGCGCGGGCCAGATGCCGGACAGCGACATCAGCAGCTGCGACAGGATGTCGTGCGCGGCGACCGTGGCCGTGGGCGCGATGCCGGTCGGGCCGAGCGGCGCGATCAGCATGTCGAACAGCCCGCCCGGCCGGCCCTGCGGGCCGAACACCTCGGGCTGGGCCGCCAGCGCCTCGCCGAGCTTGCGCAGCAGCAGCACGCGGCCGTCCAGTCCCACCAGCGGATTTCCGCTGCCGACCTGGAAGGCCTGGGCCAGCCGCTCGGGAACAAGGCTGCGCAGGCCGACCGCGTCGACCTGCAGCGGGTGTGCCGGATCGCTGGAGAACAGCCCGCCCAGGAAGGCATGCCAGCTGGCCACGCCCAGGCCTTCGGAGCGCGCGAAGCGTTGGCCGCTGGAAGTCTCCAGATAGCTCCAGTCCGGGCCGGCGCCAGCGTCCAGCAGCACGCTGACGAGCGCCAGGTCGATCATGGCGCGCGCGCGCGCCGGCGGGTCCAGCGGTGCGAGCCGGGCGTCGAGTTCGGCCTTGCGGTCCACGCCGCCAGCCTCGAAATGGCGCCAGCGGCTGTGGAACGGGATCCTGAGGTCAGGGTAGCGCTGGCGCGTGAGCGCGGCCACATCGGCCGCGACGCCCTGCAGGGCGTCGTCGTTCACCACGAACCAGCGCGAGGCGCCGACGCGCGCGCGCTCGAGCAGCTGGCGCGCGCGTGCACGCACGGCCACCGTGGTGCGCAGGGCCGTCGCTGCGCCTTCGGGATGGCCCGTGTCCAGTTCCAGGGAAGTGCCGTCGAATGTCATGCGTCCAATCCCCGGCCCTTGGCCTTCTTGAGTTCCTCGGCGTCGGGCACCACGCCCGGTGTGAAATAGCCGGCTGCCATCTTGGCGTCCATCTCCACGCGCGCATCGGCCGGGATCAGTGCGTCGGGGATGTTCACGCGCACGCCGACCTCGATGCCCGAGCCCGTGATGGCGTCGTACTTCATGTTGCTCATCGAGACCAGGCGGTGGATCTTGCGGATGCCCAGCCAGTGCAGCACGTCGGGCATGAGTTCCTGGAAGCGCATGTCCTGCACGCCGGCCACGCACTCGGTGCGCGCGAAGTACTGGTCGGCCGTGTCGCCACCGACCTGGCGCTTGCGTGCGTTGTAGACGAGGAACTTGGTGACCTCGCCCAGGGCCCGGCCTTCCTTGCGGGAGTACGACACCAGGCCCACGCCGCCGCGCTGCGCGCCCTGGATGCATTCCTCGATGGCGTGCGTGAGGTAGGGCCGGCAGGTGCAGATGTCCGAGCCGAACACGTCCGAGCCGTTGCACTCGTCGTGCACGCGCGCCGTCAGCTCCACGTCGGGATTGGCCAGGTCGCGCGGGTCGCCGAAGATGTAGACGGTCTGCCCGCCGATGGGCGGCAGGAACACCTCCAGGTCCGAGCGCGTCACCAGTTCGGGGTACATGCCGCCGGTCTCCTCGAACAGCACGCGGCGCAGGTCGGTCTCCGAGCACTTGAAGCGCTGCGCCACGCCGGGCAGGTACCAGACGGGCTCGATCGCGGCCTTGGTCACCATGGCCGCGCCGCCCGCGGTCAGGAACTTGCCGTCGGCCTTCAGGCGCCCCGTCTGCAAGGCCTCCAGCACCTCGGGCAGGATCACATGGGCCTTGGTCACGGCGATCGTCGGGCGGATGTCGTAGCCGGCCGCCAGTTCGGTGGAGAACACATCGGCCACCGAGGCGCCCCAGGGGTCCAGGCTCACGATCCGGCCGGGCTCGCTCCACTGCGGGTAGGGGCCGATCAGGTCGGTCGGCATGGTGTTGGTGAGGTCGGCCTTGTGCTGGCGCGAGAGCGCTCCGGCCGCGACGGCCAGCGCACGGTAGACGCTGTAGGAGCCGCTGTGCGTGCCGATCACGTTGCGGTGGGCACGCTTGGAGGTGGTGCCGACCACGGGGCCACGCTCGGCCGCAGTGGTGGCATCCCAACGGATCGGCAGGGCGCCGAAGCCGCCGCTATGCGAGGTCAGCCGGATGTGGCCCGCGGCAGATCTGGGACTGGCCGCAGGGGAGGGGGTGGGAGTGGCAGCGCCGGCTTCTGCAGACATGGTCGTTCCTCGAAAGGGACCGGCTGCGCGGAGAAACACAGCCGGCCTGCTGGCACACCGGATGGTGGTGTTCGCCAAGCATAGCGACTCGCCGCACTGTCATGCACGCGGCGTGCATGCGGCGTGCATGCGGCGCAGTGGCGCGGTGTGCATCCGCGCCACAGGCGCATGGCCGATCAGGCCTTGGGCGCGGCCGTGGCCTTCTTGCCGGCGTGGCTGGCCTTGTGGCTCTTCTTCTTGGCGACGGTCTTCTTGGCCGGCGTGGCCTTGGCGGCCGCGGGCGCTGCATCCGCGGGTGCGGTGGCAGCGGCCGGGGCGGCAGGGGCGGCGGCCGGTGCCTGGGCGAAGCTGGCCGAAGCGGCCAGGGCCAGGGCAGCGGCAGCGATCAGGGTCTTGGTGCGGGTCATGGTGCGGTCCTTCGAGGGGCGAGACTCGTTGCAACTCCGAGTCGGTCGAGTGGGCTGGGCATTTGCCTGGCTTGGAACCACAACGCGGCGGCTTGCGCGCGGAGCGACAGCCCGTGCGTGTGCGCAGATGACAGATGCAACACAGCCTGCCGCGAAAACCTGCTAGGCCTGGCCGGCCGTCACGTGCACGCCCGGCCTGCGGCCGTCGTTCCAGCGCCCGCCGAGCGCGCGCTCGATCTGCGCGGCCAACTGCAGCAGCAGGCCGTCGCCGGCCTGGCGCGTCTGCGCGTGCATGCCCAGCGGCAGGCCGTGCTCGTTCCAGGCCATGGGCAGCGAGATGCCAGGGATGCCGCACAGGTTGGCGATCGGCGTGTAGGCGAAGTTGCGCCACAGGTTCTCGAACCAGTCGTGCACCGAGGGGTTGTCGCTGGTCGTCAGGTATTCGGTCGTGCCCACGCGCGGCGTCGGCAGTGCAGTCACGGGCGAGAGCAGGATGTCCCAATCCTCGAAGAAGGCGCCGAAGCCGCGCGCCGTGTCGTTGAACGCGGCCTGCATCTGGAATCGCTCGGCATAGCTCGCGTCGCGGCCGGCTTCCCAGATCTTGATGTTGATGGGCTCGACCTTGTCGGCGGGCGGGCGATCCAGGCGCAGCGTGCGCAACATCGTCTCGATGGTCTGTGCGAAGTTGCTGATGTAGCAGAAGGTCTGGGCCTGGAAGGCGGCGCGGATGTTCACGGACGGCTTGGCCCACTCGACGTGGTGGCCCAGGCCCTCCAGGAAACGGCCCACGCGCGCCAGTTCGGCCGCGATGTGCGGCGTGGCGGCGAAGTCGCCCCACGCGTGCACGAGCGCGATGCGCAGCCGACCCGGCTCGCGCTGCACCAGTTCGGCATAGGGTTCGGGCGCGGTCCAGTAGGGCATGAACTCGCCCGGCGCACCGCCGCGGCAGTGGTCCACGAAGCTGGCCATGTCGCGCACGCTGCGGCTGATGGCGCCCTGGGTGGACACCAGGCCGGACAGGTCCGACAGACCCGGCGCGATCGAGAACACGCCGCGCGAGCACTTGAGGCCGATGGCGCCGTTGACGCCGGCCGGGATGCGGATCGAGCCGCCGCCATCGGTGGCGTGCGCGATGGGCACCACGCCGGCCGCCACCATGGCCGCCGAGCCGGCCGAGGAGCCGCAGGTCGTGTAGTCCAGGTTCCAGGGATTGCGCGTGACGAACAAGTCGTTCTCGACCGAGCTGCAGACGCCGAATTCGGGCGTGGTGGTGCGCCCGATGATGTTGAGCCCGGCCCGGCGCAGCTTGCCGGCGAGGAAGCTGTCGGCACTGGCGCGGTTGCCCTGCATCAGCTGGGAGCCCATCTCCTGCAGCCGGCCCTTGAGCGTGGGCCCCAGGTCCTTCATGAGGTAGGGCAGCCCGGCGAAGACGCCGTCGGGGTCCATGCCGTCCTTCAAGGGCTCGGCGACGACATCGTCGAAGACCTCGACGACGGCGCTGGTCGGGCCGTTGGTCAGCGCGATGCCGGCCGCCGCCTGGGCCGCGAGTTCGGCGGGCGTCAGTTCGCCGGCGCGCACGCGCGCGGCCAGCGCCGTGCCGTCGTGCGCAGTCCATTCGTCCCAGGACATCGCGAGCGTCATGCCAGCGTCTCCTTCGGTGCAATCAACAGGCTATCCATGGTGTACGTCCGTGAAGGTAAGGGGTGGGCTGAAACGGGTGAACGAGAAAGGCGGCTGCTGCACGGCGCGCCGGTGCCAGAGTGGGCGCCGGGTGCAACGCACGGCGGGGCCGCGCGCTGTTGCAGCCGCGGGCAGGCCGCTGCACCTGGGCCGGGAATCCAAGGCTTCAGCGCTTGCGGCCGCCGAAGATGCCGCCCAGCACGCCGCGCAGGATCTCGTTGCCGATCTTGGTGCCCATGGTGCGCATGGTGGACTTGGCCATGGTCTGCACCAGGCCGTCGCGCTTGCCGCCGCGCGGGCCCGTGGAACCGAACAGCATGTCGTTCAGCCCGTCCATGAGGCCGCTGTCGGCGCCGCTGCCCTGGCGCGCGCCGGCCGTGGCCTTGGCGTCCGCCGCCCCGGCGGCGGCATCCTCGGCGCGGCCCTTGAGCTTCTCGTAGGCCGACTCTCGGTCGACCACTTTTTCGTACACGCCCGCCACCAGCGAGCTGGCCAGCAAGGCCTGGCGCTGGGGCGGCGTGATCGGCCCGATCTGGCTGCCCGGCGGCAGCATGTACACGCGCTCGGTGATGCCGGGCCGGCCCTTGGCATCCAGCAGGCTGACCAGGGCCTCGCCCACGGCCAGCTCGGTGATGGCGGCCTCGATGTCCAGGCCGGGTTTCTGGCGCATGGTGGAGGCCGTCGCCTTGACGGCCTTCTGGTCGCGCGGCGTGAACGCGCGCAGTGCGTGCTGCACGCGGTTGCCCAGCTGTGCGAGCACGGTGTCGGGAATGTCCAGCGGGTTCTGCGTCACGAAGTACACGCCCACGCCCTTGGAACGCACCAGCCGCACCACCAGTTCGATGCGCTCGACCAGCACCTTGGGCGCCTCGTTGAAGAGCAGGTGCGCCTCGTCGAAGAAGAACACCAGCTTGGGCTTGTCCGGATCGCCGATTTCCGGGAGCTGCTCGAACAGCTCGGACAGCAGCCACAGCAGGAACGTGGCGTACAGCCGCGGCGAATTCATCAGCTTGTCGGCCGCCAGCACGTTGACCATGCCGTGGCCGGCCTGGTCGGTCTGCATGAAGTCGGCGATGTCCAGCATCGGCTCACCGAAGAACTTGTCGCCGCCCTGGCCCTCGATCTGCAGCAGGCCGCGCTGGATCGCGCCCACACTGGCAGCGCTGATGTTGCCGTACTCGGTGGTGAAGCTCTTGGCGTTCTCGCCCACGTGCTGCAGCATGGCACGCAGGTCTTTCAGGTCCAGCAGCAGCATGCCGCTGTCGTCGGCGATCTTGAACACCAGGTTGAGCACGCCGGCCTGGGTGTCGTTCAGGTTCAGCATGCGCGCCAGCAGCAGCGGGCCCATGTCGGAGACGGTGGCGCGCACCGGGTGGCCCTGTTCGCCGAACACGTCCCACAGCTGCACCGGGCAGGCCAGCGGCGCCGGGGCCGCGATACCGCGCTCGGCCAGGATAGCCGCCATCTTGGCGTTGGGGGTGCCGGGCTGGCTGATGCCGGTCAGGTCGCCCTTGACGTCGGCCATGAACACCGGCACGCCGATCTTCGAGAAATTCTCGGCCAGCGTCTGCAGCGAAACCGTCTTGCCGGTGCCCGTGGCACCGGTGATCAGTCCATGCCGGTTGGCCAGGCCCGGCAGCAGTTCGCACTGGGTGTTGCTGTTCTTGGCGATCACGAGCGGCTCGGCCATGGCGTCCATCCTTCAATCGAAAAGTAAAATCCGCGCCCGAGATTAAATCAGACCGATAGAAGGATTCTTCGTGGCCGGACACAGCAAATGGGCGAACATCCAGCACCGCAAGGGCAGGCAGGACGAAAAGCGGGGCAAGATCTGGACGCGCATCATCCGTGAGATCACGGTCGCGGCCCGCCAGGGTGGGGGCGACCTGTCGGCCAATCCGCGCCTGCGGCTGGCGGTGGACAAGGCCAAGGCCGCCAACATGCCGGCCGACCGCGTCAAGTACAACATCGACAAGGCCACTGGCAATGCCGAAGGCGTGCACTACGAGGAAATCCGCTACGAGGGCTACGGCATCGCCGGCGCGGCCATCATCGTCGACACCATGACCGACAACCACGTGCGCACCGTGGCCGAGGTGCGCCACGCCTTCAGCAAGTACGGCGGCAACATGGGCACCAACGGCTCGGTCGCCTTCCAGTTCCGGCATTGCGGGCAGATCGTGCTGGCACCGGGCGCCGACGAGGACAAGGTCATGGAGGTGGCGCTGGAGGCCGGCGCCGACGATGTGATCACCGACGACGACGGCGCCATCGAGGTGCTGACGCCTTATCCTGAATTCGAGACGGTCAAGAACGCACTGGAGGCCGCCGGCTTCCAGCTGGAGCTGGCCGAAGTGACCATGCGGGCCGAGAACACCATCGAACTCACCGGCGAAGACGCCGAACGCATGCAAAAGCTGCTGGACGTCCTGGAAGACCTGGACGATGTGCAGAACGTGTACCACAACGGGGCGCTATGAAAGTATTGGTTATTGGTGGCGGCGGACGCGAGCACGCGCTGGCCTGGAAGCTGGCGCAATCGTCCCGCGTCACGCGCGTCTACGTGGCACCCGGCAATGGCGGCACGGCGCTGGACGAACGCCTGGTCAACCTGCCCATCACCGACGTGGTGGCGCTGCGCGAATGGGCGCAGAAGGAGCACATCGCCCTCGCCGTGGTCGGCCCCGAGGGCCCGCTGGCCGCCGGCGTGGTGGACGAATTCCGCGCCCACGGCCTGCGCGTGTTCGGCCCGACCAAGGCCGCCGCCCAGCTGGAAAGCTCCAAGGCCTTCTCCAAGGCCTTCATGCAGCGCCACGGCATCCCGACGGCCGAGTACCAGACCTTCAGCGACCCGGCGCAGGCCCATGCCTATGTCGACGCCAAGGGCGCGCCCATTGTGGTCAAGGCCGACGGCCTGGCGGCCGGCAAGGGCGTGGTCGTGGCCACCACGCTGGCCGAGGCCCATGAGGCCATCGACTTCATGCTGGTGGACAACACGCTGGGCGTCACGCACAACGAGGGCGGCGCACGCGTGGTGATCGAGGAATTCCTGCAAGGCGAGGAAGCCAGCTTCATCGTGCTGTGCGACGGCAAGAACGTGACCGCCATGGCCACCAGCCAGGACCACAAGCGCCTGCAGGACGGCGACCAGGGCCCGAACACCGGTGGCATGGGCGCCTATTCGCCGGCCCCCGTGGTCACGGCCGACGTGCACGCGCGCGCCATGCGCGAGATCATCCTGCCGACCATCCGCGGCATGGAGAAGGACGGCATCGCCTACACCGGCTTCCTGTACGCCGGCCTCATGATCGACGCGCAGGGCCGCCCCAAGACGCTGGAGTTCAACTGCCGCCTGGGCGACCCGGAGACCCAGCCGCTGCTGATGCGCCTGAAGTCCGACCTGTTCGAGGTGCTCTGGGCCGCCACCGAGCCGGGCCCGCACGGCAAGCTCGACCAGGTCGAGCTCGAGTGGGACCGCCGCATCGCCCTGGGCGTGGTGCTGGCCGCCCACGGTTATCCGCTGACGCCGCGCAAGGGCGATGCGATCACGGGCCTGCCGGCCGCCGAGATGGATGCCGTCGTCTTCCACGCCGGCACCCAGCGCGATGACGACGGCACCGTGCGCGTCACCGGTGGCCGCGTGCTCTGCGTGACCGTGCTGGCCGACAAGGTCAAGCTGGCCCAGCAACGGGCCTACGAGGTCGTGCGCGGCATCCAGTTCGACGGCATGCAATACCGCCGCGACATCGGCCACCGCGCCGCCAAATGACGGCGTCTGCCGCTGCGCCATTCGCGGCCTGGCTGCGTGGCCTGCAGGAAGAGATCTGCAGCGCCGTCGCCGCGGTGGACGGCGGCAGCTTCGTGACCGACCCCTGGACCAAGGGCGAAGGCGAGGTGCTGCAAGGCGAGGGCGTCACGCGCATCCTGGAGAACGGCGCGGTGTTCGAACGCGCCGGCTGCGGCTTCTCGCATGTGCGCGGGCCGAAGCTCCCGCCGTCGGCCACGCAGCACCGCCCCCAATTGGCAGGGGCGCCGTTCGAGGCCATGGGCGTCTCGCTGGTGTTCCACCCGCGCAACCCGTACGCGCCCACCGTGCACATGAACGTGCGCATGATCGCGGCCGGCCACCCGGGCGAGGTGCCGGTCTGCTGGTTCGGCGGCGGCATGGATCTCACGCCCGTCTACGGCTTCGAGGACGATGCGCGGCACTTCCACCAGGCCTGCCGCGACGCGCTCGCGCCCTACGGCGACGACAAGTACCCGCGCTTCAAGCAATGGTGCGACGAATACTTCTTCCTCAAGCACCGGCAGGAGGCGCGCGGCATCGGCGGGGTGTTCTTCGACGATTTCTCCGAGCTGGGCATGGAGCGCAGCGCGGCCATGACCCAGGCCCTGGGCGCGGCCTTCCTGGGCGCCTACATGCCGATCCTGGCGCGACGCCAGGACCTGCCTTACGGCGAGCGTGAGCGTGCCTTCCAGCTGTACCGGCGCGGCCGCTACGTCGAGTTCAACCTGGTCTGGGACCGCGGCACGCATTTCGGCCTGCAGTCGGGTGGACGCACCGAGTCCATCCTGCTGTCCATGCCGCCGCAGGCCGCCTGGTCCTACCGCCACACGCCGGAGCCCGGCTCGGCCGAGGCGCAGCTGACCGAGCATTTCCTGGTGCCGCGCGCATGGATCTGACGGACGCCACGATGCTGCGTGTCGGCGTCTATGGGGGCGCGTTCGACCCGCCGCACAACACCCATGTCGACCTGGTGCGCGCCGCCATGGCCCAGTGGAATCTCGACCGCCTCCATGTGCTGCCCACCGGCCAGCCCTGGCACCGGCCCAAGCAACCCACCAATGCGGTGCACCGGCTGGTGATGGCGGAACTGGCCTTCGAAAGCATCCCGGGCGTGGTCGTGGACGCGCGCGAAATCGAGCGCACCGGCCCCAGCTATACCGTGGACAGCCTGCGGGAACTGCAAATCGGCTATCCTCGCGCCCGGCTGCACCTGCTGATCGGCTCCGATCAAGCGCGTGCATTGACCAGTTGGCACGCGTGGCAGGAGATCGTGGCGCTGGCAAATCTGTGCGTCGCCGCCCGTGTGGACGACGCCTCGCCGCAAGGCCGGCTGCCCGACCTGGCATTGCCGGGCGCGACAATCGACTTCCTCCACACCGTTCCGGTGGCGACCAGCGCCACTGAAATACGCCAGCGCGTCGCGGCGGGCCAGGGCATTGTCCATCTGGTTCCGCCAGCCGTTGCAGGCTATATTGACCAACACCACCTCTACCGAACCGCTCGATGACCACTGGCACCTCCACGGAATCCGCCGCCAAGAAAGACACCCAGAAGCTGCAGAGGTCCATCATCGATGGCCTCGAGGACGTCAAGGCGCAGGACATCCAGGTCTTCAACACCGAGCACCTGTCCCCGCTGTTCGAGCGCGTGATCGTCGCCTCGGGCACCTCGAATCGCCAGACCCGCGCACTGGCCGCCAGCGTGCGCGATGCCGTGCGCGAGGCCGGTTTCTCCAAACCGCGCATCGAGGGCGAGGACAACGGTGAGTGGATCATCGTGGACTGCGGCCCGGCCGTGGTGCACATCATGCAGCCCAGCATCCGCCAGTACTACCACCTGGAAGAGCTGTGGGGCGACAAGCCCGTGCGCCTGAAGCTCGGTGCGCCCAAGCCAGCCGCGCCGGTCAAGGCGGTCGAGAAGGCGCCGGCCAAGAAGGTCGCTGCAAAGACGGCCGCGGGCAAGACGCCCGCAGGCAGGAAGGCCGCGGCCAAGAAGGCCCGCAAGCCCGAGCCCGAGTACGCCCCCGAGCGCCCCGTGATCGAGGTGCCGGCCCGCAAGAAGGCGCCGGCGAAGAAGGCCGCACCTGCCGCCAAGACCGCTGCGCCCGCCGCGCCAGCCAGGAAGGCGCCCCTGAAGGCCACCTCCAAGCCCAAGACCCTGGTCGTGGGCAAGCCGGCACCGGCCAAGAAGGCTGCGGCGGCGAAGAAGGCGGCGCCCGCCAAGAAGGCGCCCCAGCGCCGCGCCTGATCCGCGCGTGAAGCTCGTCATCGTGGCCGTGGGCCTGCGCGTGCCCGACTGGGCACAGACGGCCTACGACGACTACGCCAAGCGCTTCCCCGCCGAATTGCGCGTCGAACTGCGCGCCGTCAAGACCGAGCCCCGCGGTTCGCGCACGGTGGCGCAGATGCAGGCTGCCGAGCGCGAGCGCATCGAGGCGGCCATCGCCTCGGCCGTGGGGCGCAATGCGCACGTGGTCGCGCTCGACGAGCGCGGCACCACGCTGACCACGCAGGCCCTGGCCACCCGGCTGTCGACCTGGCAGCTCGAAGGCGATGGCGTGGCCCTCGTCATCGGCGGGCCCGACGGCCTGGATCCTGCCTTTCGCCAGGGCGCGCACGAGCGCATCCGCCTGTCGGACATGACGCTGCCGCACGCCATGGCGCGCGTGTTGTTGATCGAGCAGCTCTACCGCGCCTGGTCCATCAACGCCAACCATCCCTACCACCGCGAGTAGGTTTCTCCCGGCATGCCCGATTGCGTCTACCTTGCCTCGCAGAGCCCGCGCCGGCGCCAGCTGCTCGACCAGATCGGCGTGCGCCATGAACTGCTGCTGGCCGAGCCCGGCGAAGACGCCGAGGCGCTCGAAGCCGTGCGCGGCCGCGAGGCACCTGCGCGCTACGTACAGCGCGTGACGGCCCTGAAGCTCGACGCCGCCGTGGCGCGCCAGCGCGCGCGCGGCCTCCCGCCGGCCCCCGTGCTGTGTGCCGACACCACCGTGGCGCTGGGTGCCACCATCCTCGGCAAGCCCGAAGACGCGGAGGATGCAGGGCGCATGCTGGCCGCGCTCTCGGGCCACACGCACCGCGTGCTGACGGCCGTGGCGGTGCAGCACGGCGACCAGCGGCTGCGGGCCCTGAGCGTGTCCGAGGTCTGCTTCGACGCGCTCACGCCCGCGCAGATCGCGGCTTACGTGGCCAGCGGCGAGCCGCTCGGCAAGGCCGGCGCCTACGCCGTGCAGGGCAGGGCTCAGGCCTTCATCCGCACGATGCGCGGCAGCTACACGGGCATCATGGGCCTGCCGCTGTTCGAGACCGCCCAGCTGCTGCGCCAGGCCGGGCTGCCCTGCTGAGATTTCCGCGCGCCGGACTTGTCCCGGCTGCCTGTGGATATCGTTGGGGACAGGCTTGGGAGGGGGTGGCGCCATGCCAGCATCCATGCGGTCTGCCACAGGATTGCCTGCTATTTGGGCAGCCCGGCCGCTGTGGAAGATCGGCCCTTCATGCGCAGCACCTTGCCCCTGGCTGCCGCACACGCGGGGCTTGTGCGTCTTGGGGCGGCCGTGGGCGCGACTACACTCTCGCCACACCAGACCGACCCAGAACAAGGAGCCGCCGTGACCACCGCCAAGCCTGCCCGCAAGTCCACCACCGCCAAGGCCAAAGCTGCCGCACCTGCGCGCAAGGCGGCGGCCAAATCCGCACAGGTCGAAGCACTGTTGCCCAACATGACGCGCGATGCGCTGGGCGAAGTCACCGAGACGCTGGAATTCATGTGGTCGGCCACCCAGGCCGTGTTCGGCGACAAGGCCCGGCCCGAGCATGCGATCTCGCTGCTGCCCTACGCGCTGGACGCGCTGGAAGTGCGCCGCCTGCTGGCCGAGGATGTGGCCAAGCAGGCCAGGTCCTCCAAGTCCTGATCCGCCCGTTGTCGATTCCGGCCCGCGCCATGCGTCGTGGGCGCAGAGGGTCGTCCTCGGCTTGATCAGGAGAACCACATGTCCGCTTCCACCCACACCGTTCGCCTGCACCGCGTGCTGCGCGCGCCGCCCGAACGGGTGTACCGCGCCTTCGTCGACCCCGAGGCCATGGTCAAGTGGCTGCCGCCGCACGGCTTCACGGCCAAGGTGCACGCCATGGACGCGCGCGTGGGTGGCAGCCACCGCCTGTCGTTCACCAACTTCACGACCGGCCAGAGCCACAGCTTCGGTGGCACCTACCTGGAACTGGTGCCCGGCGAGCTGCTGCGCTACACCGACCGCTTCGACGACCCCAACCTGCCCGGCGAGATGCAGATCACGGTGCGGCTGACCAAGACGGTGGTCGGCACCGAGATGCATGTGCAGCAGGAGGGCATTCCGGCCGTGATCCCGGCTGCCGCCTGCATGCTGGGCTGGCAGGAGTCGCTCACCCTGCTGGCGCAGCTGGTCGAGCCCGAGATCCCCGACGGCGCATGACGCAGGCGTGGCCGCGCCGTGGCCGGCGCTGACCCGGTGCAGGCGGCCCGCGTGCACGGCGGGCCGGATGCCAAGGGCCCGGCGGCACACGATTTCTCGACCAACGCCAACGCCTGCGGGCCATGCCCTGCGGCGCTGCAGGCGCTGCAGTTCGCCGATCCGACGCGCTACCCCGACCCTGGCTACGGCGTGTTGCGCGAGCAGCTCGCTGCCTTCCACGGCGTCGTGCCGGCGCGCGTGCTGGTGGCGGCCAGCGCCAGCGAATTCATCATGCGCATCACCGCCGCCGTGGCCCGGCCGGGCGCCTTCGTCCAGGTACCTGCCCATGCCTATGGCGACTACGCCTGGGCTGCACAGGCGCAGGGAATGGCCGTGCGCAGCGCGGACGGGCCGGCGCAGCTGCTCTGGGCCTGCGAGCCGTCCTCGCCGCTGGGCCAGGCCCATGCCGGCCTGGCCGCGCAGCTCAAGGCCCTGGCGCCGCAGGTGCCGCTGGTGCTGGATTGCGCCTATGCGCCGTTGCGCCTGGCCGGCCAGGCCTCGCTCGACGGTGCGCAGCGCCAGCAGGTCTGGCAGCTGTGGTCGCCGAACAAGGCGCTGGGACTGACCGGCGTGCGCGCGGCCTACGCGGTCGCGCCGCTGCAGGCCGACCCGCAGCTGCTGGCGCGGCTCGCGCAGCTGGCGCCATCCTGGCCGGTCGGCTCGCACGGCGTGGCCATGCTGCAGGCCTGGACCGATCGCGCGGCACAGGACTGGCTGGCCGCCAGCCTGGCCCGGTTGCGCGTGTGGAAGGCACGGCAGGCGCTGCTGTGCTCCGACCTGGGCTGGCAGGTGCTGGACAGCGACGCGAACTTCTTCTGCGCGCGTCCGCCCGAGCCGGCGCGCCTGGCCGAGGACCTGGCGCGGCTGCGCGCGCAGGGCGTGCAGCTGCGTGACTGCGCCTCCTTCGGCCTGCCGGGCCATGTGCGGCTGGGCGCGCTGGCGCCGGCGCACCAGGATGCCTTGGCGCAGGCCTGGGCGCGCCGCTGAGCGCGTACGATCCAGACCCGGACAACACGAACAACGAGGAGCCGCTGTGCGCACCGTCGCCGCCGACGGGCGGCTGCGCGCGCGCTCTACAGCAAGGAACGCATGCAGCAGGACATCCTGATCAACTGGTCGCCGCAGGAGACCCGCGTGGCCATCGTCGAACACGGGGCCGTGCAGGAACTGCACCTGGAGCGCACGCTGGAGCGCGGACTGGTCGGCAACGTCTACATGGGCAAGGTGGTGCGCGTGCTGCCCGGCATGCAGTCCACCTTCATCGACATCGGCCTGGAGCGCGCCGCCTTCCTGCACGTGGCCGACCTGCTGCCCAGCGCGGCCGCCGTGCGCGGCGAAGGCGAGCCGAGCCAGCCCAGGCCCGGCGGCAACGGCCAGGTGCCGATCGAACGCCAGGTGTTCGAGGGTCAGGCCATCATGGTGCAGGTCATCAAGGACCCGATCGGCACCAAGGGCGCGCGGCTGTCCACGCAGATCAGCATCGCCGGCCGGCTGCTGGTCTTCCTGCCGCAGGACGAGCATGTGGGCGTGTCGCAGAAGATTCCCGCCGCCCAGCGCGAGGACCTGCGCCGGCGCCTGCAGGCCCTGGTGGGCGATGCGGCCAGCGGCGGTGGTGGCGGCTTCATCCTGCGCACCAATGCCGAGGACTCCAGCGACGCCGAACTCGCCGAAGACATCGCCTACCTGCGCAAGGCCTGGGGCCGCACCAAGGCCGCAGCGCAGAAGCTGCCGGCGGCCTCGCTGCTGCACCAGGACCTGGACCTCCTGCAGCGCGTGCTGCGCGACCTGGTGACCGAGGAGACGCAGAGCATCCGGCTCGATTCACGCGAGCAGTTCGACAAGCTGCAGGCCTTCGGCGGCGAGTTCATGCCGGCGGCCACGCAGAAGCTGCAGCACTACAAGGGCGAGCGGCCGATCTTCGACCTGTTCTCGATCGACGACGAGGTCGCCAAGGCCCTGGGCCGGCGCGTGGACCTCAAGTCCGGCGGCTACCTGATCGTCGACCAGACGGAAGCCTTGACCACGGTGGACGTGAACACCGGCGGCTATGTCGGTGCGCGCAACTTCGACGACACCATCTTCAAGACCAACCTGGAGGCGGCCGGCGCCATCGCGCGCCAGCTGCGGCTGCGCAATCTGGGCGGCATCATCATCGTGGACTTCATCGACATGGTGCGCGACGAACACCGCAGCGCCGTGCTGGCCGAGCTGCGCAAGCAGCTGGGCCGCGACCGCGTGAAGACCACGGCCAGCGGTTTCTCGCCGCTGGGCCTGGTGGAGATGACGCGCAAGCGCACGCGCGAATCGCTGGCCCACATGCTGTGCGAACCCTGCGCGATCTGCCGCGGCACCGGTGCCGTGAAGACCGCGCGCAGCGTGACCTACGACATCCTGCGCGAGATCCTGCGCGAGGCGCGCCAGTTCAACCCGCGCGAGTTCCGCGTCGTGGCCTCGCCCAAGGTGGTCGAGCTGTTCCTGGACGAGGAAAGCCAGCACCTGGCCGGCCTGTCGGACTTCATCGGCAAACCGATCTCGCTGCAGGCCGAAAGCGCGATGGCGCCGGAGCAGTACGACATCATCCTGCTCTGAGCTTGCACAGCGCCTACTGAACGCGGGGCGAACCCTCGCCGCCGCTGCCCGACGGCTCCACCTTGCCCGGCACGCGGCTCGTCCAGTCGTGTTGCGCTGCCCGCTCCCGCATGTCGGCGAGCATCAGGTGCAGCAATTCGGATGCACGCAAGCGCAACGCCGCGACAAGCTCTCGCTCCGATGGGGATGGTGTCTCGTGCCTGGCGATTCGGAGGGCTTGCGCCTCGAACGCCTTGCGGAAAAGCCGTTCGGCTTCCCTCCATTCCTGGAAGGCCCTGGATGCTGGCATGCGCACTTTCGAGAGTGCATTCAGACCGCAAGGACAACCAGGGCACGAAGGAGGCTGCCGGGGCATTGTGGCCGATTCGACTTCGCGGCGCCTTGGACCCGGTGCCAACGTCCACCGTCTGCGATGCGCAGTTCGGGGCCAGGCGAAGTCGCCGCCGAGGCCGGCTCCTCGTCGATGGCGCCGTGCGCCAGCGTGCTTGGCGCAGGCTCCGCGGTCCTGTGTGGCGAATGCCCCTGGTCGGAGCGTCGCGCAGGCGCGAGGCTCTGCGCCAGCCCAGGGCCCAGGGCCCGAGACCGCAGCGCGGTCGACTATACGAAGGTGTAGTTGCCCAGCGGTTGGCGTTGCTGCAGCATGCCGGGCGGCGTGCGTGCCGGCAGCCCGGCACGCCGACATCTCCATGCAGGGCGCCGCCCGGCTTCTGCGGTGCGTGTCATCCGCCGAACTTTGAAACAATCGCCGGATGCCATCGTTCCGAACTGCCACGCAACGGGCGCATGCGCACCGCTCGGCCGCCACCGCATGCTAGACCCACGCCCATCGCTGCCCGTGTTCATCGTCGACGCCCTGATGGGCCGGGGCCTGGAACTGCCGCTCGACCTCACGGAGCTGCGCCGGGACGCCTGGACGCGGCTGGTCCGCGTCCACTACGCGGACAGGCCGGGCAGTACCTTGGTGCTGGTGGCCCATGCCGACGCGCCCGATTTCATCCGGCAGCGCCTGCGGCGTGCCGCCTCGCAGCCGCCAGATCTCCTGGGGAGATCCGCGGTGCCGGTGCGGGGGGCGCTGGACACCGAGGCGGGGCTGTGCCTGCTGCTCGACGACCCGGGGGGATGGCCCCTCGGCCACCGCTCCCCCGGGCGGCTGCCGGTCGGCCGGGCGCTGCGTCTGCTGCGCAGCATGGCCGAGGCGGTGGGCGCAAGCCACGTGTGCGGCTGCGTCCACAACGACCTGCGGCCGGCCAACATGCTGCTGCTGGACGATGGGAGCATCCGGCTGCTCGGCTTCGGCCGCGCCGCCTGTGCCGGCGATCCGCCCATGGCGCTGGTCCTGACCGAAGCGGCGGAAACACTGCCCTACATGTCGCCGGAACTGACCGGCCGCATGAACCGGCCCGTGGACGCGCGCAGCGATCTCTACGCGCTCGGCATGCTGCTGTACGAACTCGTGGCCGGCGAATTGCCTTTCGCGGCCGACAGCCCGATGGAGTGGGTCCACTGCCACGTCGCGCGGCCGCCGCAGGCGCTTGTCCAGAAGGTTCCCAACTGCCCGCCGAGGGTGCAGGCCATCGTCGAACGGCTGCTGTCCAAGGCCGCCGAGGACCGCCACCAGACGGCGGCCGAACTGATCGAAGACCTCGACAAGGCCATCGAAGACACACGCCACCACGGGGGCTCCGCCGCCGCTTCGGCGCCAGCGGCGCAGCACCTGCACAGACTCGCCGATCCCACGCGGCTGCATGACCGCCAAGCGCAGTGCGATGCACTGGTGGCGGCCTACCAGCGTGTCAGCAAGACCGGCACCGTCGAGTTGGTGCTGGTCAGCGGAAGCTCCGGCGTCGGCAAGTCGGCGCTCGTGCAGGAGCTGCGCGTCCATGTCGCCAAACAGGGCGGCCTCTTCGCGGCGGGCAAGTTCGAACAGCACCAGAACGACGCCCCCTACGCGACGCTGGCCCAGGGATTTGGCCCTTTGCTGGCCGATGTGCTGCAGCAGGGCGGTGCGCAGCGCATGCGCTGGCAGAAGAGGCTCGCCGCCGCGCTGGGTGCGAACGCGGCCAGCCTGCAGGGCATGCTGCCCGAACTGCAGGCGCTGCCGGGTGTGCATGCTGCTGCGCCCGACCTGTCGCCGATGGACGCCGCCAAGCGCTTCCAGCTCGCGATGGCCCAACTCGCCTCTGCCCTGGCGGAGGCCGGCAAGCCTCTGGTCCTGTTCATCGACGATCTGCAGTGGCTCGACGAATCGACGCTCGATGTGCTGGTGCACCTGGGCACGCACGATGCGCAAGCCAACCTGCTGCTGGTGGGCGCCTACCGCGGCAACGAAGTGGACGCCGGGCACGGCCTGCACAGGCTCGCCGCCACGGTGCGCGAACACGGCGTGCGCACCACCGATGTGCCGCTCGACAGCCTGTCGGTGGCGGGGCTGCAGGGCCTGCTTGCCGACGTGCTGGACGCCGCGCCGGAGCGCGTCGCCCCGCTTGCCGCCCATCTCTCCGATTGCACGGGCGGCAACCCCTTCTTCGCACTGCAGTTGCTGCGGGCGCTGGCCGACGACGGCCTGCTGCAGTTCGATGCGGCCGGCCAGGCCTGGACCTGGGATCTGGGTGCCATCGAGGCGCAGGGCCAGAAGAACGACGTCCGGGAGTTCCTGATCGCCAAGCTCGCACGCCTGCCTGCGGACCTGCGCTACCGCATCGAGACGCTGAGCTGCTTCGGCTCCATGGCCAGCACGCGCTGCATGGCGGTCGCCTGCGACGTGGAAGCCGCCCAGTGCAGCGCGTACGCGGATGCGGCAGAACAGGCCGGCCTGATCCGCAAGACCGAAGGCGGCTACCGCTTCGTGCACGACCGCATCCAGGAGGCTGCGTACGCGCTCATTCCCGAGGCGGCCCGGCCGCTGCGGCACCTGGAGATCGCCCGCAGGCTCTGTGCGGGCCTGTCGACCGACGAGGTGAAGCTGCACATCTTCGACATCGCCAACCAGCTCGCCCCCGGCCTGGCGCTGATCGAGGACGAGGAGCGGCTGCGCGCTGCCGGCCACCTGCGCGCCGCAGGCGACCGCGCCAGGGCCGAGACGGCGTACGAGGCCGCGCAGCGGCATTTCGAGCACGCCGATGCCTTGCTGGGCAGCGACCGCTGGACAGCGTGCTACCCCCTGGCCCTGGCGGTATCCCTCGGCCTGGCGGAATGCAGGTTCCTGCTCGGGGACATGCCCGCGGCCGAGGCGCTGCTGCTGGACATCCAGGGCCGCGCACGCGACACGGTCGATCGTGCCGCGGTGACCTGGCGGCAGGTCACGCTTTACACGGCGCTGGACCGCAGCGACGAGGCCATCCGCACCTGCCTTCGGTTCCTCCAAGCCGCGGGCGTGGGCATTCCGCCGAGCCCCGACGATGCCGAGGTCGAACGCGAATACCAGGCGCTGGTGCGCCAGCTCGACGCCCAGGGCGGGGCCCATGCCTTGCTCGCGCTGCCGGACGCGAGCACCCCCGCGCAGCGTGCCATCCTGGACGTGCTCGCGTCCATGCTGCCGCCTGCGTTCTTCAGCGATCCCAACCTGGTCTGCTACGCGCTGTGCCGGATGGCGCGCCTGAGCCTGGCCCACGGCAACGGGGACGCGTCGGCTCTCGCCTATGCGTACCTGGGCATGGTCATCAGCCACCGCTTCGGGGCCTATCCGCTGGCCTTCGAGCTGGGGCGCGTGGGCTACGAGCTCGTCGAGCGCAACCCGCGCAACCGCTACCGCGGGCGCGTCTACATGACCTTCGCCTACCACGTCAGCGCCTGGGCCAGGCCGCTGGGCAACACGCTCGACCTGCTGCGCCAGGCCTACCGCATCGCGCGCGACGGCGGCGATGTCACCTATGCAGGCTTCAGCTCCTGCACGCTGGTGACGAGCCTGCTGTCCCATGGCACCCATCTGGCCGACGTGCAGGAAGAGGCGCGCGAGCGCCTGCGCTACGTGGCACACGCCAAGTTCGGGCTGGTCAGCGACATCATGACGGCCCAGCTGCAGCTGATCGCCACGCTGCGCGGCCAGACGCGCGAGATCGGCAGCTTCGACGACGAGCACTTCTCGGAACGCGCCCACGAGGCCCGCCTGGCGGCCAACCGCAACCTGGACATCGCCTGCTGCTGGTACTGGATCCGCAAGGCCCATGCGCGCTTCATGACCACCCGGTTCGAGGAAGCCGAGCAGGCCCTGCAGCAGGCCGAGCCGCTGCTGTGGACTTCCACCGGCCACTTCGAGCTGGCCCAGTACCACTTCGGCGCGGCGCTCACGCGCACCGCCAACTGCCACGGCGCCACTGCGGCGCAGCGCGATGCGCTGATGGCCCGGGTGCAGGCCCACCTCGACCAGTTGCGCATCTGGGCCATCCATTGCCCCGAGACCTTCGGCTTCCGCGTGAGCCTGGTCGAGGCGGAGGTGGCCGGCGTGCAGGGGCGGGTGCTGGAGGCGATGCACGGCTACGAGCGCGCCCTGGCAGAGGTGCACCGGTCGCAGGCCCCGCAGCACATCGCGCTGACGCTGGAGAGCGCCGCGCGCTTCTACCGGCGCAGCGGCCTGGGCAGCACGGCGCACAGCCTGCTGGCACAGGCGCGCGATGCCTACCGGCGCTGGGGCGCGGACGGCAAGGTCGCGCAGCTGGAGCGCGATTTCCCGGAGATCCGTCTCCACGCGCTGCGGGCCGCGGCGCCCGACACCGTTGCGGCCCCCGTCCAGGATGCCGACGTGGCCTCCATGCTGAAGACCTCCCAGGCCGTGAGCCACGATGCCGGCCTGGACGAACTCATGCGTGCGCTGATGGAGATCGCGCTGGAGCACGCCGGCGCCAACCGGGGCCTGCTGATCCTGCCCAAGGGCGATGCGCTGCGCATCGAGGCGCTGGCCCGCTTCGGCGCCAAGGGTGCGCAGGTGCGGTTGCAATCTGTGGCCGTCTCTGAGGAAGACCTGCCGCTCGCGGTGCTGCGCCACGTGATCCGCACCGCCGGCACGGTGCTGTTGGACGACGCACGCACGTCCGAGGCGTTCTGCGCCGACCCCTACATCGCACAGGGGCACTGCCGCTCCCTGCTGTGCCTGCCGCTGATCCGCAAGAAGGAACTCATCGCGGTGCTGTACCTGGAGAACAGCCTGGTCAGCCATGTGTTCACGCAGTCACGGGTGGCGCTGCTGAACCTGCTCGTCGTGACGGCCGCCCTCTACATCGAGAACGCCTCGCTGGAAGAGAAGGAGTCGCTGCTCAAGGAGGTGCACCACCGTGTGAAGAACAACCTGCAGCTGATCAGCAGCCTGCTGAGCCTGCAGGCCTCCCGCATCGACGATGCCGGCGTGGCCGAACTGTTTGCCGAAAGCCGGCACCGGGTGCGCTCCATGGCGCTGGTGCACGAGAACCTGTACCGCGCCGGCAACTTCGCGCGGGTGCCGATGCCGCCGCACATCGGCAAGCTGTGCGCCGAGCTGGCGCGCGCCTACGGCACGGCAGCGCAGCGCATCGCGGTGGAGATCGATGTCGACGACATCCAGCTCGACCTGGACCGCGCGGTGTCCTGCGGGCTCATCATCAACGAGCTGCTGTCCAACGCGCTCAAGCACGCCTTCCCGCAGCGCGAGCGCGGCCGGGTGCAGGTCGGCCTGCACGTGGTGGCAGACGGCCAGTGCGAACTGCGCGTGGCGGACGACGGCATCGGCCTGCCGACGGGGCTGGAGGTCGCGCGCGCGGCCACGCTGGGCCTGCAACTGGTCGACGACCTCACCGCGCAGCTGCGCGGCGTGCTGGCGGTGGAGCAGGGCGACGGGGCGGTGTTCCGCATCCGCTTTCCCAGCCAGGACGCCAGAGGAGGGCGCTGAGCATGGCCAACATCCTGATCGTGGAGGACGACCGCATCGTCGCGCGCGACATCCGCCAGCAGCTCGAAGCCATGGGCCACACCGTGGCCGGCATGACGGCGGATGGCGCGCAGGCGCCGGCCCTGGCGCGCAGCGCCGGTGCCGACCTGGTCCTGATGGACATCCGCCTGGCTGGCGCCGTCGACGGCATCCAGGCCGCCAGGGCCATCCGTGAACAGTGCGACATCCCGGTCATCTTCCTCACGGCCTACGCCGACGACGAGACCATCCGCCGCGCCAACCTGACCGAGCCCTTCGGCTACCTGCTCAAGCCCTTCGAAACCTCGCAGCTGCGCACCGTGGTGGAGATGGCGGTCTACAAGCACGCGGCCGAGCGCCGGCTGCGCCAGAGCGAGCGGCGCTATGCCGCCACGCTCGCCAGCATCGGCGACGCCGTCATCGTGGTCGACCCCGGCGCCCTGGTCTCCTACATCAACCCGGTCGCGCTGCGGCTCACCGGCTGGCCTGCCGGCAAGGCCGAAGGCCAACCGCTGGACGCGGTGTTCCGTGTCGTCGACGAGACGATGCGCTCGCCGTTGCGCTGCACCGCGCTGGACGTGCTGCGCGATCCGGCGCAGGGCGGCCAGCTCGTGCGCACTGCGCTGCTGCTGTCCCGGACGGGCGAGGAATGGCCTGTGGAAGAGCAGAGCACGCCGCTGGCCGGCGAGCGCGAGACCTCCGCGGGCGCCGTGCTGGTGTTCCGCGAGCTGTCCGGGCGCCGGGCGATGGAGCGCGCCCTGCGCCACGCCCACCGGGAGCTGGGCAAGGCCTCGCTGCTGACGAGCATGGGCGAGGTGACGGCATCGATCGCCCACGAGATCAACCAGCCGCTGGCCGCCATCGTGACGAACGCCAGCGCCGGGCTCAACTGGCTGCGCAAGGCCCCGCCGGAACTGGACGAGACACGCCAGTGCCTGGAACGCATCAAGGCCGACGGCAGCCGCGCCGCGGACGTCATCGCGAGCCTGCGGAACCTGGTGAAGAGCGCGGGCACCTCGGTGGCAGAACTGGACCTGCAATCCCTGCTGCGGCAAGCGGTGGAACTGATGCGGCCCGAGATCGACCGCCACGGCGTGCGGCTGCAGGTGCAGTCCCGCGACACGCTGCCGCAGGTGCTGGCCGACCGGGTGCAGATCCAGCAGGTGCTGATCAACCTGATCGCCAATGCCATCGACGCGATGGCCGCCCAGCCGCCCGGGGCGCGCAGCCTCACGATCAGCCTGCGCATCGACCCTGCAGCCGGGAAGGTGCATCTCGCTGTCGCCGACACCGGCACCGGCCTGCCGCCCGGTGCCGCAGCCGACATCTTCAAGCCCTTCTTCACGACCAAGGCCGACGGCATGGGCATGGGGTTGGCGATCTGCCGGACCATCGTCGAGGCGCACGGCGGCAGCCTGGCCGCCACGCCGATGCTGCCGCACGGGACCGTGCTCACCTTCGATCTGCCGCTGGCCGCCGGCATGCCCCCGGCCGCGCCGCCGGGTTGAACACTCAATCGCCGCCGCTGCGGCGTGGCGCCAGCGCCGGATGCTGTGCAAACAGCTCGGCCACCCAGTCGATGAACACCCGCAGCCGCGCGCTCACATAGCGGTTGGGCGCGTAGACGATGTGCGCCGCCAGGCCGGCCGAGCGCCAGTCCGTCAGCACCGGCACCAGGGTGCCCGCGTCGATGAAGGGCTGCTGCGCGAAGCGCGCCGTCTGCACCAGGCCCAGGCCGGCGGCACCCGCCTCCACATAGGCGTTGAGTTCGTTGATCGACACGGTGCTGTGGCCTTCCACCTCCAGCCGCTCGCCGGCGCGGCTGAAATCGAACGAGAAGACCCGGCCGGTGCGCGCCGACGTGAAGCCGATCGTCCGGTGCCCCTGCAGCAGGTCGTTCGGGTGCTGCGGCACGCCATGGCGGCGCAGGTAGTCGGGCGAGGCGCAGGTGGCGAACTCGAAATGCCCGATGCGCTTGGCCACCAGGAACTCGTCGGTGATGGCGCCCGCGCGGATCGCGCAGTCGACGTTGTCGACCACGATGTCGATGCGCCGGTCGCTCGCGCCGAAGTCCAGGTGGATGTCCGGATAGCACGCCTGGAACTTCGGCAGGTGCGGGATCAGCACCCGCTGCCCGAGCGCCGCGCTGATCTCGATCCGCAGCCGACCCTTGGGGATGTTCTGCTCGACGCCGACCTCGACATCCACCTCCTCGAGCTCGCGCAGCAGCGCGATGGTGCGGTCGTAGTACGAGGCGCCTTCGCGCGTGACCGTCACCTTGCGCGTGGTGCGCGTCAGCAGCTTGGTGCCCAGGTGGGCCTCGAGCTGCTGGACCAGCCGCGTGACCGAGGCCTTGCTGACCTCCAGCGTGTCGGCGGCCTTGGTGAAGCTGCCCGTTTCGACGACGCGTCCGAAAGCGCGCAGGGCGACGATTCTGTCCATGCAATCTCCAAATGGGGGGCCCGACCTTACGGGCTCGGCCTCGCCTGCGCCTCTTGCCGAAGGAGGATGACAGGACGCCATGCGCAGCGGGCCGTGGACTGTACCGGCTGGGGCCATCGGACGCGGCACGCGCGTCCTATCCGAATTGGAGATGCCGAATGGGCTGCGACTGCCTACGCTCGGGGTGTCCTCATGGACGCGCGGGCACGGCGATCGCGTGGATCGCCGCCTGCGCACGGTGCCGGACCCCTCGGGGCAGCGGCAGTCGCCAACATCTCTGGAACCAACATGTCCACCCAAAGCAAACTTGAAGTCCTGACCCCCAAGAACAGCCAGCTCATCATCATCGACCACCAGCCGCAGATGGCCTTCGGCGTGCAGTCGATGGACCGCCAGGCCATGAAGAACAACGTCGTCGGGCTGGCCAAGGCCGCCAAGATCTTCGACGTGCCCACCACCATCACCACGGTCGAGTCGGAGTCGTTCTCGGGCTTCACCTACCCCGAACTGCTCGATGTGTTCCCCGGCAAGCAGACGCTGGAGCGCACCTCGATGAACTCGTGGGACGACCAGAAGGTGCGCGACGCACTGGCCGCCAACGGCCGCAAGAAGGTGGTCGTCGCCGGCCTGTGGACGGAGGTCTGCAACACGACGTTCGCGCTGTGCGCCATGCTCGAAGGCGACTACCAGATCTACATGGTGGCCGACGCGTCCGGCGGCACCAGCAAGGAAGCCCACGACTACGCCATGCAGCGCATGGTGCAGGCCGGCGTGGTGCCCGTGACCTGGCAGCAGGTGCTGCTGGAGTGGCAGCGCGACTGGAAGAACCGCGACACCTACGACGCGGTGATGAAGGTGGCCAAGGAGCACTCCGGCGCCTACGGCATGGGCGTGGACTACGCCTACACCATGGTCCATAAGGCCGACCAGCGCACCGCCACCAAGCATGAATCGCTGGCACCGGTGCACGCACCCGTCATCGAGCGCTGATCGCCTGGCCTGCCCGGCCCGGTCCCCCAGGCCGGGCCCCGGGCAGGCCGGCAAGCCTGTCCCCACGGATGGTCGGGCTGGCCCCTTCACCGCCGCCGCGTTCGACCACCGGACGCGCGGCGGTGGATCTCCCTCAGTCTTCGTTGAAGGCCGCACCGCTGGCCATGTGCAGCGCCGTGCGGCATGCGATCCACACGACGATGCCGCTGGCCAGTGTCAGCGCGACCAGCGCGATGGCCGCGGTATAGAAGCTCGGCCGCGCCGCGTAGTAGCCCATGGTGGCGCCGGCCCAGCCGTCCATCGGGAAGGTCATGGCCCACCAGCTCATGAAGAAGGCGCCGTGCGCGATGTAGCGCGCCAGGCTGATCAGCAGGATGGCGATGAACAGCGCCAGGCAGTAGAGGATGTCGCCCATGGCACCGGCCTGCCCGCCCGTGAAGGCCAGGTAGGCCGACAGCCCGATGGAGGGCGGCGCCAGCAGGATGAACAGCGTGGGCATGCTGCGCTGGCTCATCGCGGGCACGAACAGCACGCGGTGCAGCACGATGGTGAAGAACGACAGCCACAGCATCAGCCCGACGGAGAAAAAGAACCAGCTGATCTCGATGTAGCCCAGCGGCACGCCGCCCACCGGCACGAGGATGTTGCCGACCACGGGGATGAACCAGGCGGGCGTCATCACGCCCTCGTCCTGCGCATGCAGGATCCAGCGCCGGATCAGCACCACGGCGAACACCAGGTGCAGCGCCGCGCCGGCGCACCACAGCGCGTGCGCCGCGGCCAGGGAGTACTGCCGCACGCCGATGGACAGCACGATGGCGGCCACCGAGATGGCCGGGAAGAAACTGGAGCGCACCGGGTGCGCGAACTCCTCGGCCACCTCGTCGAACTGCAGCACCAGCTTGGCCAGGTGCGCGACGACCAGCACGCCGAAGCACAGCACGGCCAGCGCCAGCAGCGCCTGGCTGATGGCGATGGGCGCGCCGAAGATGCGGTTCGCGGCGGCCCAGGCATTGGCCAGGCCGCCGACGCCCATGACCATGCCGAACATGGAAACGGAAAGCCGGGCCAGCAGCGGCTTGCGAACGGCCGGGCTGGTGCCAGGGGCGGGGATGGTGGGGTTCATGGTGGTGTGTTCCAGGGTTCGCGCTGTCTGCAGACACGGCAGTGCGGTCCGCAGGGAGGGATGGCGCAGTCTGCAGCCCTTCCGCGTGGGTCGCATGCCCCGCTCGGACCCATTCGGCTGGCTCGAAAGAGCGATGCGGCGCAGGGCGCCCGCGGCCACCATCCGGGCCCTTGGCAACCTCTCCTCGTCCCCTGCGGGCGAATGCACCCCCACATGTTCGAGCACCTGGAACATCTCGTCCGTCTGAGCGTGGAGTGGCTGCGCCTGCTGGTGGAAGGCCTGGGGGCCGTGGCCATCCTGTTGGGCCTGCTCGCCACCGTGCAGGTGCTGTGGCGCAGCCGGCAGGACGGACCGCAGGGCGGCTTCGGCAAGGCACGCGTCACCTTCGCGCGCTACCTGACCTTCGCGTTGGAGCTGCAGCTGGCGGCCGACGTGCTGTCCACCGCCGTCTCGCCCAACTGGGACCAGATCGGCAAGCTGGCCGCCATCGCGGTGATCCGCACCGCGCTGAACCACTTCCTGCGCCTGGAGATGCGGGAAGAAGAGCAGGGCGGCCGCAGTGCCTAGAAGCTGTGCCGCAGGCCCACGGCCAGCACACCGAGCCGGCTGCCCGGTTGCGCGCCGAGGTCGTTGATCGCGAAGTCGTAGGCCGCCGCGCTGCGGTTCTGGATGCGGCTGAAGAACGCGAACAGCGTGGTCCGTTTGGAGAGTTCGCGGTCGTAGCCGAGCGTCCACTGCGCCGCGCCCGTGCCCGCACCGCTGCGCACGGCGCCGATCGTGTCCGACGAAGCACCCTGGCCGTTGCCGGCGCGGCCGTAGCCGGCCTTGAGCAGGCCGGTGCCGGCGCGCCAGCTGGCCGACAGATGCCAGGCGTTGCGCGTGAGGCGGCCCGTGGCGGTGCCGTAGCGCAGCCGCTCCGCCATGGCCGTCAGGCGCGCCGGCCCCCATTGGTAGGCCACGCCCAGCTTGGCGGCGGTGTCGGATGTGCCCCGGGCCTGGTAGGCGTCGTGGTGCTCCGCAGCGACGGTGAACAAGGCGTTGCCGCGCGCATAGCTCACCGAGCCCGAGGCCAGCCACGGCCGGGCGCCATCGGCGGCGACGAAGCCCTCGTTGAGCCCGTAGGCCAGGCGCGCGCTCACGCCCGCCACGGTGGGCGACCAGTACTGGACCTGGTTGACCTGGCGCCGGTCGAAGGCACTGGTGTTCTGCGCGTGGTCGGTCTGCGAGGCCGAGCCGTTGCCCAGCAATGCCATGTAGCCCGCCGTGGTGGCGTAGAACGGATCGAAGGCCGAGGTGGCGGCCGTGTACGGCAGCGTCCACACGCCCGCGAAAGCGGTGCCCCAGCGCCCTGCCAGGCCCACGCGCACGTCGCGGTTGAAGGCGCCGCCTTCTCCGGTGTTGAGCGCCACCGCGGCTTCGAGCTGCCACAGCGCGCGCAGGCCGTCGCCAAGATCCTCCTCGCCGCGAAAACCCAGCACGGAGCGGTGGTTGGCCTGGCGGTTCAGGCTGCCGGCGCCGCTCTGGCTGGCGTGCTCCATCGCCACGTTGAGCCGTCCGTAGATCGTGGCGCTCGACTGTGCGTGGACCGGTTGCAGGGCGCAGGCGCTGGCGGCCGCGATGCAGGCCTTCAGGAGAGGGGATGGGTTCATGCGTGGTGTTCGAAGGATGGATGCTGGCGCGGCAGCGAAGGCGTTGCCGCAAGAGCCGCCGACCATAAGGACGCGCGGGCCCGCACGCCTCTCGCAAAAGGAAGAGGGCGGCACCGCGCAGGGCCGACGCCCGGCGCGCCGTGGGCCGTCTCCCTCGAACGAGAAGGGCCCGCGCCCCTCTTGCTGGACTGGCCCGCCGCGGCCCCCTTGCCTACGATGTCCCGACCCACCGCAGCCAAGCGGCGCCGCTCTCCCGAGCGCGACCGCTGGCCGCCTCCCGCACCTCACACGTCACATCCCATCACCGACCAAGGACCTCGCCATGCCCTTCATCACCACCCAGGACGCAACCCAGATCTACTACAAGGACTGGGGCTCCGGCCAACCCGTCGTGTTCAGCCACGGCTGGCCGCTGAACGCCGACAGCTGGGAATCGCAGATGCTGTTCCTGGCCGAGCACGGCTACCGCGTGATCGCCCATGACCGCCGTGGCCACGGACGTTCCAGCCAGAGCTGGGGCGGCCACGAGATGGACACCTATGCCGACGACCTGGCCGCGCTGATCGAGCAGCTGGACCTGCAGGGCGCGGCGCTGTTCGGCTTTTCCACGGGCGGCGGCGAGGTGGCGCGCTACATCGGCCGCCACGGCACCCGGCGCCTGGCCAAGGCCGGCCTGATCTCGGCCGTGCCGCCGCAGATGGTCAAGACCGAGAAGAACCCCGGCGGCTTGCCCATCGAGGTGTTCGACGGCATCCGCGCCGGCGAGCGCGCCAACCGTGCGCAGCTGTACAAGGACATCGCATCCGGCCCCTTCTTCGGCTTCAACCGTCCGGGCGCGAAGGTCTCGCAAGGCCTCGTCGACTGGTTCTGGATGCAGGGCATGCTGGCCAGCAACAAGGCAACGCACGACTGCGTCAAGGCCTTCTCGGAGACCGACTTCACCGAAGACCTGAAAAAATTCGACATCCCCACGCTGGTGGTGCATGGCGACGACGACCAGGTCGTGCCCATCGACGCCGCCGGCCGTGCCTCCGCCAGGTTGGTCAGGAACGCCCAACTGGTGGTCTACCCGGGCGCGCCGCACGGCCTCACGGACACCCACAAGGACAAGCTCAACGCCGACCTGCTGGCCTTCCTGAAGAGCTGAGCCGCGCCATGAAGACCTACCTCATCACGCTGGCCGTCGGCCTGCTCGTGGGCGTCATCTACGCCCTGCTCAACGTGCGCTCTCCGGCGCCGCCCGTCATCGCCCTCGTGGGGCTGCTCGGCATCCTGCTCGGCGAGCAGATTCCGCCGCTGGTCAAGAAGGTCATGGGCGCCGAGACGGCGCACGTGTCCTGGCTGCACGACCAGGTCAAGCCGCACATGTTCGGCGCGCTGCCCCAATGCGCAGACACCAAGACTTCCAAGGAGACCCACCATGGCTGAGACCGCCGACCTGATCCTGCACCGCGGCCTCATCGCGACGCTGAACCGCGCCCAGCCCACGGCCCAGGCCGTGGCCATCAAGGATGGGCGCTTCCTGCGCGTGGGCCACGACCAAGAGGTCATGGCGCATGCCGGGCCGGGCACCAAGGTGATCGACCTGCGCGGCAAGCGCGTGCTGCCAGGCTTGATCGACAACCACATCCACATCATCCGCGGCGGCCTCAACTTCAACATGGAGCTGCGCTGGGACGGTGTGCGCAGCCTGGCCGATGCGATGGGCATGCTCAAGCGCCAGGTCGACGTGACGCCCGCGCCGCAGTGGGTGCGCGTGGTGGGCGGTTTCACCGAGCACCAGTTCGCCGAGAAGCGGCTGCCCACCATCGATGAACTGAATGCCGTGGCGCCCAGCACGCCGGTGTTCATCCTGCACCTGTACGACCGGGCGCTGCTGAACGGCGCGGCGCTGCGCGCCGTGGGCTACACCAAGGACACGCCGGAGCCACCGGGTGGCCAGATCCTGCGCGATGGCGCCGGCAACCCCACCGGCCTGCTGCTGGCCAAGCCGAACGCGGCCATCCTCTACGCCACGCTGGCCAAGGGCCCCAAGCTGCCGCTGGAATACCAGGTCAACTCCACGCGCCACTTCATGCGCGAACTGAACCGCCTGGGCGTGACGGGCGCCATCGACGCAGGCGGCGGTTTCCAGAACTACCCGGAGGACTACGCCGTCATCGAGCAGCTGGCCAAGGAGGAGCAGCTGACGATCCGCCTGGCCTACAACCTCTTCACGCAGAAGCCCAAGCAGGAGAAGGACGACTTCCTGCGCTGGACGGCGGGCTCCAAGTACAAGCAGGGCGACGACTACTTCCGCCACAACGGTGCGGGCGAGATGCTGGTGTTCTCGGCCGCCGACTTCGAGGACTTCCGCCAGCCCCGGCCCGACATGGCGCCCGAGATGGAGGGCGAGCTCGAAGAGGTGGTGCGCGTGCTGGCCGAGAACCGCTGGCCCTGGCGCATGCACGCCACCTACGACGAGACCATCAGCCGCTCGCTCGACGTGTTCGAGAAGGTGAACCAGGACATCCCGCTGCAGGGCCTGAACTGGTTCTTCGACCACGCCGAGACGATCTCAGAGCGCTCGATGGACCGCATCGCGGCCTTGGGCGGCGGTGTGGCCGTGCAGCACCGCATGGCCTACCAGGGCGAGTATTTCGTCGAGCGCTACGGCCATGGCGCGGCCGAGGCCACGCCGCCCGTGGCGAAGATGCTGGAGAAGGGCCTGAACGTGTCCGCCGGCACTGACGCCACGCGCGTGGCCTCCTACAACCCCTGGGTGTCGCTGTCCTGGCTCATCACGGGCAAGACCGTGGGTGGCATGCAGCTGACCCCGCAGCGCAACTGCCTGGACCGCGAGACCGCGCTGCGCATGTGGACCGAGAAGGTCACCTGGTTCAGCAACGAGGTGGGCAAGAAGGGCCGCATCGAGGAAGGCATGCTGGCCGACCTCATGGTGCCGGACCGCGACGTCTTCGCCTGCGCCGAGAGCGACCTCATCGACACCACCTCGGTACTGACCGTGGTCGGCGGCAAGGTCGTCTGGGGCGCGGGCGATTTCAGCACGCACGACGAATCGCCACCGCCGCCTGCCATGCCCGACTGGTCGCCCGTGCGCACCTTCAAGGGCTACGGCGCCTGGGGCGAGAACGAAGGCAAGCCCATGCAGGCGGGCCTGCAGAACCAGGTGCTGCGCCAGGCGGCGGCCGCGTGCGCCTGCGCCACGGCCTGCCAGGTGCACGGCCACGAGCACAGCAAGCCGTGGTCGGGCGATGCGCCCGTGTCGGACTTCCGCGCCTTCTGGGGCGCGCTGGGCTGCGCCTGCTGGGCGGTCTGAGCGCTGCGCCTCCCGGCACCGGCCGCCTTCTCGCCACCCGCGGGAAGGCGGCCGTTGCCGCTTCCATCCATCGCACACCCTGAGAACCATTCCATGAACACACAGGCCAAGGCGGCCAGCAGCTTCGCGCCGCTGCGCCAGCCCGTCTTCCTGATGCTGTGGGCCGCCACCATCCTGGGCAACATCGGCAGCTTCATGCGCGATGTGGCCAGCTCCTGGCTGATCACCGACCTGTCCGCCAGCCCCACGGCCGTGGCGCTGATCCAGACGGCGGCCACGCTGCCGGTCTTCCTGCTCGCGATTCCCGCGGGCGTGCTGTCGGACATCCTGGACCGCCGGCGCTTCCTGATCGGCGTGCAGATCCTGCTGGCCTCGGTCAGCGCCGGGCTGCTGACGCTGTCCGCCATGGGCATGCAGTCGGTCGAATCGCTGATCGCGCTGACCTTCCTGGGCGGCGTGGGCGCCGCGCTGGTCGGGCCGACCTGGCAGTCCATCGTGCCCGAGCTGGTGCCGCGGTCCGACCTCAAGAACGCCGTGGCGCTGAACTCGCTGGGCATCAACATCGCGCGCGCCATCGGGCCCGCGGCAGGCGGCCTGGTGCTGGCCAGCTTCGGCGCGGCCGTCACCTACGGCATGGACGTGCTGAGCTATGTGTTCGTGGTCACGGCGCTGCTGCTGTGGCGCCGCGCGCCGCAGACCGAGAACGCGCTGTCGGAGGACTTCCTGAGCGCCTTCCGCGCCGGGCTGCGCTATGCGCGCTCCAGTGCCGAGCTGCACCGGGTGCTGGTGCGCACCTTCGTGTTCTTCCTGTTCGCCAGTGCGGTCTGGGCCTTGCTGCCGCTGATCGCACGCCAGATGCTGGGCGGCACCGCGAGCTTCTACGGCGTGCTGCTGGGCGCCGTGGGCGCCGGTGCCATCGGCGGCGCCGTGCTGCTGCCGCGCCTGCGCGCGCGGCTCAGCGCCGACGGGCTGGTGCTGCTGGCTGCGCTGCTGTCGGCCGGCGTGATCGGCGGCCTGTTGTTCGCGCCGCCGCGCTGGCTGGCCATCGCGCTGCTGCTGGTGCTGGGCGCGGGCTGGATCATCGCGCTGACCACGCTCAACGGCGTGGCCCAGGCCATCCTGCCGAACTGGGTGCGCGGCCGCGGCCTGGCCATCTACCTGATGGTGTTCAACGGCGCCATGGCACTGGGCGCGTTCAGCTGGGGCATGGTGGCGCAGGCCGTGGGCTTGCCCACCGCAATGCTGCTGGCGGCCTGCGGCCTGGCGATCACCGCGCTGCTGTTCCACCGCCTGCGGCTGCCGACCGGCGAGACCGACCTGGAACCCTCGCAGCACTGGCCCGAGCCGCTGCTGGCCGAGCCGGCCGCCAACGACCGCGGGCCGGTGATGGTGCAGATCGAGTACCGCGTGCGTCCGGCCGACCGCACCGAGTTCCTCAAGACGCTGAGGGGCCTGTCGGCCGGGCGGCGCAAGGACGGCGCTTACGCCTGGGGCATCACCGAGGACACGGCGCAGCCCGAGTTGCTGATGGAGTGGTTCCTGGTCGAGTCCTGGGCCGAGCATCTGCGCCAGCACCACCGCGTGTCGAACTCCGACGCCGACCTGCAGGGCGCGCTGCTGAAGTTCCACATCGGACCGGGCAAGCCGGCGGTGCGGCACTTCTTGTCGGTGTAGCGGGCGGCGCGCCCGGCCTGCATCACGGCCGGGTGGGCTGCGGGCTGCCGCCGGCTTCCAGGGCCTGCGCCATGCAGGCCATCAACGCGTCGGTCGTGAAGGGCTTGGTCAGCAGGCAGCAGGCGCCGAGCGCTTGGGCGCGTGCGGCGTAATGCGCGCCCTGGTGCGCCGTCATGAAGATCATGGGCTGCACATGGCCGAGCGCCCGCAGCCGCTCGGCCAGCGCAAAGCCGTTGAAGCCCGGCATGACCACGTCGCTGAGGAAGCAGGAGAAGTCGGCCAGCATCGGCGATGCGAGCAGCGCGTGCGCATCGCAGAACTTCTGCGAACCGATGTCGAAGGACGCCAGCAGACTGCCGATCGCCTCGCGCAGGGATGCATCGTCGTCGACGATGGCGACGACAGGACCGGCCATCAAGCGGAGTCTCCACGTTGGAGCCTGCCCACCCGACACCACAGGTCGGGCACGGGGGAAAGCAGGCGGTGCGGGGCTTGCGCGGCGAAGCGCAGCGAGAGCGGGCCGCTCGGCATCGAACGGCGTGCAAAGATCGTAACCGTTCGACACGCGGTGGCCACCTATACCAAAGCATCAGTGGCGCGGGGGCGGGCGCCACCGTCCGATCGAAGCCACAGCAGGCGGCGCGGTGCGCATCGTTATACCAAGGCTCAATGTTCAGAACAGGCGGCGCTCCCTATCGTCGGGGCCAGTCTGAACCTTTGCCTGGAGATCATGGTGCAAATCGCCGACAGCTTTCTCGACCACGGGCGCGTGCCGGTCGCGGTGTACCACCGCGACCCGCTGCTGTGCCTTGGCATCCTCGCGTCGCTGCAGGACGTTCCCCGGCTCGACGCGCGCGCCATCGACTCCTTCGACGCCATGGCGCGGTGGCGCGACACGGCCCCCGGCGGTGCTGTCGTGGTGTGCGACTACGAGACCGGCGCGGCGCTGGCCGAGGGCATGGGACGCTACCAGGGCGCGCCCTGCGTGATGGTCGTGACGCAGCGCGACCGCGAAGCCGATGTGCAGAGCGCCCTGGCGCGCGGCGTGCAGGGCTATCTGCTGGTCGGCTGCCGGCTGGACGAAGTGGTCGAGGGTGTCTTTGCGCTGAGCCGTGGCCAGCGCTTCCTGTCGGCCTCGGCGGCGCAGCGCGTGGCGGACCGCATCTGCTATGAGGCCCTCACGCCGCGCGAGGACGAGGTGCTGCGCTTCGTCGCGGTGGGCTGGAGCAACAAGATGGTGGCCAACCGGCTCGGCGTGACCGAAGGCACGGTGAAGAGCCACGTCAAGGCCATCCTCGGCAAGCTGGCCGTGCGCACCCGGACCGAGGCCGCGAGCGTGGCGATGCGGCGCGGGCTCGTCATGCCCGACGCGGGCGCCGCAACGGCCTCGCCACTGGCGCTGCGGTCCGGGCCCCTGCGCTACGAGATGTCCCTGGCGGCCTAGGGAACCAGGACGGCGGAGCCAGGCTAGCGCGGCTCTGGGTGGCCCGCGCGCGGCGCGCCCGTCACGCCCAGCCGCTCGGCAGCCCGCACGAGATCGGCCAGCGTGCGCACGTCGAGCCGCTCCATGACCTGGCGGCGGTGCACCTTGACGGTGATCTCGGTGATGCCGAGCTCCGCTGCGATGACCTTGTTCATGCGTCCGGCTGCCACCAGGGCCAGCACTTCCTTCTGGCGCGGCGACAGCGAGGCGAAACGCTCGCGCAGGCCGATGTCGCGCTGGCGCGATTCCCAGCGTTCGCTGTCGCGGGCCATGGCGGTCTCGATGGCGGCGAACAAGTCTTCCTGGACGAACGGCTTGGTCAGGAACTCGACGGCACCGGCGCGCATGGCGCGTACTGTCATCGGAATCGTGCCGTAGCCGGTCAGGAACACGATGGGCAGGTCGTGGCCCATGTCTTTCAGGCGAGCCTGCAGGTCGACACCGCTGCTGCCCGGCAACTGCACGTCCAGCAGCAGGCAGCCGCGCGTGCCTGGCTCGGCGACACGCAGGAAGTCTTCCGCACAGGAGTAGACCTGCACACCCATGTCGACGGAGCGCAGCAGCGAGGCGATGGAGGCGCGCAACGAGGCATCGTCCTCGACGATGTGAACGGTGAAGGAGAAGGGCATGTTCACGTGCGGGCGGCCTCCATGGCGGCAGGAGAGCATGCCCACGCGGATTGTGCCTTGGTGCCGTGGCCGCGACCGGCGGCACCGCTGCGGCGGAACGGGCGGTTCAGCCTGTGCGCCGGGACTGCAGGTCGACCCAGGCGACGTAACAGAACGCGCCCGCCAGGCCGACGTGCTCGAAGAAGGCGTTCATGGTGGCGAACTTCTCCGCCGCAGGAACGGCCCAGAAGCGGTTGGCCAGCAGGCTGGCCATGAGCGTGAACGCGGCCAGCGCCAGCGCGCCCAGCCAGCGGAAACGGTTGAGCAGCACCATCGCGCTGCAGCCCAGTTCGAGCACGATCACCGCGAGCGCGAAGAGCGGGGCCGGTGCCATGCCGAAATGGACCATCTCCGCCACGGCACCAGGGAAGTCCAGTGCCTTGACGAGGCCGCCCTGCAGATAGGCCCCGCACAGGGCCAGCAACGCGAGCCAGCGCAGCGCGGCCCACAAGGCGCTCGGTGGCGCGGCCGTCGTTGCGGGGGCGGTCGATGGGGTGCTGGCGGTGCGGGTGGTCGTGTGCATGGCGGTGGTGGGAATCGGATGGCTTCCGCACCAGTCTGCATGGCTTGTCGCCGCCTGGCATCTTCCGTCGGAGGGAGTCGCCGGCGTGGACCGGGTTCTTTCGGCCGCGGCGGGAGAGGGGGCAGCGGGTCAAGGTGGAGATGGCGTGCATGGGGCAGTCGACGCTAAGGCATGCACTGGCGCCGGTCTTGAACGGACGTGCTGTTTCTGGAACGTTGTTGCCGCGCCGCCAGCGGCGGGGCCGAAAGCCGCAATCCATCGGTGCGGCTCTGGCGCTGCGTGGGCAGTGGTTGCGCCATCCGGCTCATCCCGGGCGATTCCACGCGACCGCGCCACTCAACCAACAGCCGATGACCGCCCCGGCGGCGTCGAAGCGCGCGCGCACGGCAATGGCGGAGGGCCGGCCCATCGCTTCACCTTGCCGTACGGTGCAGGTGACCGGCGCAGCGGCCGTGCCGACCGCGATGCTGCCCTGCGCGGCAAGATGGCCCCACAGGGCCGCTGCGGCGATGCCGGTCGCGGCGTCTTCCGGGTAGCCAGACGCCTTGGGAAACTGGCGCGCGGCCACGGTGGGCTCGCCCGCCGCGCCCGGCGCGTCCAGCGCATAGGGATACAGGCCCGTGGAGTCGATCGAGGCGCACAGCGCTTCCATCGCTGCGAAGTCGGGCCGCAGTGCCTGGAGCGACGCCACATCGTGCATCGGCACCAGGGTCTTGACGCGGCTGGTGCGCGCATTGGTCATCGCTGGGATGCCGGTGCCGGGCAGCCGCAGCACGGCGCCCACGCGCAGTGCCTCCTCTCCCTTCAGCGTCGCCACCTGCACGGCCGGCTGCGACACCCATACCCGCTGGCTCGCCTCGTCCCATTCGGCCTCGACCAGGCCGCTCAGGGTTTCGACGCAGGCCGTGGGCGATGTCCACCAGCCCCATTGCCGCAGGGCCCACAGTGTGCCGACCGTCGCATGGCCGCACATTTCCATCTCGTGCTGCGGCACGAAGAAGCGGAAGCGCCAGTCGGCACGCCTGGCCACGGGCTTGAGCACGAACGCCGACTCGTGGCCGGTGGCGTGCGCCATCCGCAGCATGTCCTGCGAGGACAGCGCCGACGCATCGGCAACGAGCGGCACCGGGTTGCCGCCGCCATGGCCGCCGATGAACACATCGACCTGCCGCAGTTCACCCGCCGATGGCGGCGCTGCGGGCGACGTGGATGCCTGGCGCTCAATCAATCTTCGCTCCCACGGCCTTGGCGATGCGGCCCCAGTAGGGGATGTCCGCGGCGACGGCGGCCTGCAGTTCGGCCGGGGTGCCAGGGCGGGCGTTGATGCCCTTGGCGGCCAGATCGGCCGAGACCGCGCGGTCGGCCAGCACCTTGTTCAGCGCCTGGTTGAAACGCTGCACCACCGGCATGGGCGTGCCCTTGGGGAATGCCACGCCATACCAGAGCGACTGCGTGAAGTTGGCGATGCCCTGCTGCGCGAAGGTCGGCACGCCGGCCAGCAGTGCGTTGGGCGCGGTCGTCGCCACGGCGACCAGCTTTCCGCTGCGGATGGCCGGCACCAGCCCGGCCGGGTTGTCGAACATCAGCTGCACCTGGCCGCCCATGAGGTCGGTGTAGGCCGGGGCCGCGCCGCGGTAGGGCACGTGCACCAGGGGCACGCCCGCATGGGCCTTGAACTGCTCGCCCAGCAGATGCGACACGGTGCCTGCGCCCACCGAGGCGAAGCTGTAGCGCTCCGGGTCGCGCTTCAGCGCGGCGACCAGCCCCTTGACATCGGTCACGCCCAGCGACGGCTGGACCGCCAGCACATAGGGCGACGTGGCGACGAAGCCGGCGTAGACGAAATCGCGCGCAGGATCGTAGGGGAGCTTCGGGTAGACGCTCACGCTGACCGCGTGGGTGCTCGTGGTGGCCAACAGGGCGGTGTAGCCGTCGGGGGCCGCCTTGGTGACGTAGGCCGAGCCGATGGTGCCGCCGGCCCCGGCGCGGTTGTCGATGACGACGGGCTGCCCCAGCTCCTGCTGCAGTTGCGGCTGGATGCTGCGCATGGCCACATCCGTGCCGCCGCCCGCAGGGAAGGGCACCACGATGGTGACGGGCCGACTCGGCCAGCTTTGCGCCACGGCAGCCAGGGGGGCAGCGCAGGCGCCAAGCAAGACTGCTGCTGCGGTGGTGGCCAGCGAACGCCGGCGCGCGTGAGGTGGGGGTGTTGGTGGCACGGAGGATCCACAGGGCATGACGATCGCCCCATGCTAGGAACAGCGGCGCACATGTGCGAACCCAAACACGACAGCACGGCAACCCATTCGCGACACGCGACACGCGACACGCGACACGCGCCACACGGCGGATGGCGCGCGGCACGCCGCACGCCGCGCCGCGGCAATGTCAGCCGGGCACGCCGCGCAGCAGCCGGTTCAGGTGCCCGCTGTGGGTGAAGCCGAGATGCGGGCTGATGCTGGAGGGCGCCATGCCCTGGGCGATCAGCTCACGGGCCTTGGCGGCCAGCAGGAGCCGGCGGATCGCGACCGGGCTGCTGCCCAGCTCGACGGCGCAGGCGCGCTGCAGACGGCGCACCGACACGCCGAGTTCGCCTGCCACCATTTCCACCGTGGGCATGGCGGTCTCCAGGTCCAGGGCGCGGGCATAGCACTTGAGCATGCGCTGGGCCACCGACTCGGCCTGGTCGGCGCGCGCCGGATGCAGCCACTGGCACGGCTGGCGCGCGGCCAGTTGCGCCACGAGCGCCTGCACCAGCGGCTCGGCGCCGGCCGGTGCCAGCGTCGGCGCGGCCAGCGCATCCAGCATCGCGACGGTTGCCGCATCCAGCCTGAACACGCCGAAGCGGCTGCCCTTGCCGAGCAGTTCTGGGCGCAGGTACAGCTCGCCGTGGCGTTGTCGGGACGCCGCCGATCGCGTGCTGTGCGCGGCCGACACCGGCAGCAGCAAGGCCGAGTGGCGCACGAGCTGGAGCGCCTGCGGGTCGGTGCCGGGCTCTGTCATCCAGCGGCTGTCGAGCGCGCCGACCTGTGGCCAGAGCAGCATCGCGCAGTCGTGCATGTGCCAGTCGAAGTGGTAGTTGGGCTGGCTGCTCTGCCGCAGGAAGTAGCCCTGCTCAGCGGTGTCGGCCAGCTTCGACGACAGTGGGATGGAGATGGCCATGGCGTTCCTCATGGAGGCTGGGCAAGCGATTTCCGGGCCATCCCGTTCGTCGTCCGTGCTGCCGGAGGACTCCGAACACAGCGGCCGTGCCGCTTGCAGCCACGGTGAAGCTTACACCGTGCGCCTGCAGAGGCCTCGCAGGCGCACACGGATCGCGCGTTCGGGCCCGCCGCAAATCCCGGCCCACCCCGAAAGGGTGCGCAGGGCGGTCCTTCAGTCGCTGTAAGCCTGTCCCAGCCTGTCGAGCATGCGCATCAGTGCAGGCCAGTCGTGCAGCTCGCTCCCGTCGGGCTCGCAGAACTGCCGGGCGACCTTGGCGGCCACCGCCTCGCTGCATTCCCGTACCGCGGCGCCGCCCGCCAGTGCCGCGATCTGGGCCTGGCAGGCGCGCTCCAGGTAGAACATCAGGTCGAAGGCCGCGCGCACGGTCTCGCCCGCCGTCAGCAGGCCGTGGTTGCGCAGCACCATCGCCTTGTTCAACGGCCCCAGGTCGCGCACCAGGCGCGGCTGTTCGTCGGCGTCCAGCGCAACGCCCTCGTAGTCGTGGTAAGAAAGCGCGCCATGGAAGCGCATCGCGTGCTGCGACAGCATGCGCAGGCCTTGCTCCTGGGCCGCCACGCCGATGCCGGCTGCCGTGTGCGTGTGGATCACGCAGTGCAGGTCGGCGCGGGCGCGATGGATGCAGCTGTGGATCACGAACCCTGCTGGGTTGCACCCCAGGCCGGTGGGGTCCAGCAGGGCCCGGCCTTCATGGTCGACCTTCACCAGGTTGGAGGCGCTGATCTCGTCGAACATCAGGCCGTAGGGATTGATCAGGAATTCGCCCGCCGTGCCGGGCACCCGTGCCGAGACGTGGGTGTAGATCAGGTCGGTCATGCGGTAGTGCGCGAGCAGGCGGTAGCAGCCTGCCAGGTGGACGCGCTGCGTCCATTCCGCGTCGCTGACGCTTTCCCGCACCTGCGGGTAGATGTGGCGCTGGCTCATGCGGTGAAAGGGCTCTGGGCCGCGGCAGCGTGCGCCGCGGCCTGGCCGGGAATGGCGGCGACCAGCTCGCGCGCATAAGCACTGGCGGGCCGCAGGAACACGTCCTGCGCCGGGCCGATCTCGACCACCTGGCCGCGCTGCATCACGGCGATGCGGTGGCACAGGCGCGCCGCCACGCGCAGGTCGTGCGTGATGAAGACCATGCTCACGCCGAGCCGCTCGCGGATCGACTCCAGCAGGTCGAGGATCTGCGCCTGCACAGAGACGTCGAGCGCGGAGACGGCCTCGTCGGCGATCAGGATCTCGGGCTCCATCATCAGCGCGCGTGCGATCGACAGGCGCTGGCGCTGGCCGCCCGAGAACTCGTGCGGGAAGCGGTCGAGCGCACCGGGATCCATGCTGACCAGTTCCAGCATCTTCAGCATCCGGGTGCGCACCTCGGCTGCGTCGGCACCGAAATTCAGCGGCCCTTCGGCCAGCGTGAGGCCGATCCTGCGGCGCGGGTTGAACGAGCGGAACGGATCCTGGAACACCATTTGTACCCGCTTGCAGTAGCTGCGCGCAGCGGCGCCGGTCAATCCGCCGACCGGCGCGCCGTCGATCAGGATGTCGCCCGAGGTCGGCACGGCGAAGCGCGCCAGGCAGCGGCCCAGCGTGGTCTTGCCCGAACCCGATTCACCGACGATGCCCAGCGTCTCGCCGCGCGCCAGTTGGAGGGAAACCCCCGCCAGCGCATCGACGCGGCGGCGCTTGGACTGGAAGATCGACTTGGTTTCAAAGCGCATGCCGAGATCGCGCACCTCGAGCGCCGGGGCCGCGGCCGTCTGCAGCGCCACGGCACGAAAGTCGCCACGCGGGCGCGCGTCGAGAAGCTGCCGCGTGTAGGGGTGCTGCGGATGGTGCAGCACCTCGGCCGCCGTGCCCTGCTCGACGATGCGGCCCGACTGCATGACCACCACGCGGTCGGCGATCTCGGCCACCACGTCGAAGTCGTGCGTGATGAACAGCACGCCGTTGTCATGGCGCCCACGCAGCTCGTTGAGCAGGCGCAGCACCTGGGCCTGCGAGGTCACGTCCAGCGCCGTGGTGGGCTCGTCGGCAATGATGAGGCCGGGCTCCATCGCCAGGGCCATGGCGATCATCACGCGCTGGCGCTGGCCGCCGGACAACTGGTGCGGGTAGGCGTGCTGCAGCGTCTCCGGATGCGGCAGCCGCACATCGCCCAGCAGGGCCAGCACCCGTTGGCGCACGGCGTCGCGCTCGAGCGCCTTGCCATGGAACTCGAAGACCTCGGCGATCTGCTCGCCCACGCGCATCAGCGGGTTGAGCGCGGTCATCGGCTCCTGGAAGACCATGGCCATGCGGTCGCCGCGCAGCTTCTGAAGCGTGTCGAGGCCGGCATGCGTGATGTCGCGGCCGGCCAGCAGGATCTGGCCGCTTTCCAGCGTCAGCACGCCCTTGGGCAGCAAGCCCATGATGGCGCTCGACGTGACCGACTTGCCAGAGCCGGATTCGCCGACGATGCAGACGATCTCGCGCGCCGCGACGGTCAGCGAGACATCGTCGACGGCATAGCGGCGGTCGCCGCCGCCGGGCAGCCGCACCTTCAGGTGGCGGATGTCGAGGATGGGGCCGGTGGAGGCGGGGCGGGTGGTCGCGTTCATGGCATCAGACCTTGTTCTTGCGCGAGAAGCGCGGATCGAGCCGGTCGCGCAGCGCGTCGCCGAACATGTTGACGGCGAGGATCAGCAGCGCGAGGAAGATGCCAGGGCACAGCACGATCCACGGGGCGCGCTGGAAGAACGGGCGGCCCTCGGAGATGATGGTTCCCAGGCTCGGAATCTCGGGCGGGAAGCCCAGGCCCAGGAAGCCGAGCACGGCTTCGGTCAGGATGGCGGCCGCGCAGACGAAGGTGGCCTGCACCACCAGCGGGTTGATGGTGCTGGGCATGATGTGGCGCCACAGCACCTTCAGCGTCGGCGTGCCGGAGCCGACGGACGCCTCCACGTAGGGCGCTTCGCGCACCGACAGCACCACCCCGCGCACCAGCCGCGCGATGCGCGGGACCTCCGGGATTGCGATGGCGATCACCATCGTGGCGATGTTGGCCCCGCCGAGCGAGACCATGGCCACGGCCAGCAGCAGGCCGGGAATGGCCATCACGCCATCCATCACGCGCATGACCGGCGCGTCCAGCTTGCGAAAGTAGCCCGCGGCCAGGCCGATGGCCAGGCCCACGATCACCGAGATCAGGCTGACCAGCGCCGCCAGCGTGATCGACAGGCGCCCGCCGTAGAGCACGCGGGACAGCAGGTCGCGCCCGAGCGAGTCCGTTCCCAGCCAGTAGACCGGGGAGGAGGGCTGCAGCCGAGCGCGCGGCGTGAGTGCCGCCGGGTCGTGCTGGGCCAGCAGCGGCGCGCCGACCGAGATGGCGACCAGTACCAGCAGCAGCACCAGGGAGCCCAGCATGACGGGGTCCTGGAGCACGGCGCTGGCGCCTTGCCGAAGCCGCGAGGGCGGCGCGGCGAGCGGGAGGGAGGGGGCGATGGACGATGGCATGGAAGGGCTCCGGGGCGGGCGCGGCTCAGTAACGGATCCGTGGATCGAGCAGCACGTAGCTCATGTCGATCAGCAGGTTGACCAGGACATAGATGAACGAGAAGAACAGGATCGTTCCCTGCACGACGGGGTAATCGCGCGCCAGTACCGCGTCGACGATCAGGCGACCGACGCCGGCGATGTTGAAGATGGTCTCGGTCACCACCACGCCGCTGATCAGCGCGGTGAGCGCCACCCCGACGATGGTGACGATCGGGATCGCCGCATTGCGCAGTGCGTGGCGGAACAGCACGTAGCGCTCGGTCACGCCCTTGGCGCGTGCGGTGCGCACGAAGTCCTCGCCCAGCACGTCGAGCAGGCTGGCGCGTGTGATGCGCGTGATCAGGGCCACGAACACCATGGACAGCGTCAGCGTGGGCAGCAGCATGTGCGCAGCGTGCGCGGCCAGCCCGTCGGCCAGCGGCGCGTAGCCCTGCACCGGCAGCCAGTTCAGCTTGACCGAGAACACCAGGATGAGCACATAGCCCACCACGAACACCGGCACCGAGAAGCCCAGCACCGCCACGGCCATGATGCCGCGGTCGGCCAGGCTGCGGTGGCGCCAGGCGGCCAGCACGCCGAGCGGAATGGCCAGCGCGATGGTCAGGCCGATGGCCCAGGCGGCCAGTGCGAACGTGGGTCCCAGCCGCGTCTTGATCAGCTCGGTGACCGGCAGCTTCGACTGGATGGAGTGGCCGAGGTCGCCCTGGGCGAGCGCACCCATCCAGCGCAGGTACTGCGTGGCGATGGACTGGTCGAGCCCCATCTCCGCGCGGATCGCGGCGATGGTCTCCTCGCTCGCCATGTCACCGGCCATGACACGGGCGGGGTCGCCCGGCGCCAGCCGCAACAGCAGGAACACGACGGTGGCCACGATCAGCATCACCGGGATGGCGGCGAGCAGGCGTTTGAGTACAAGTTCGAGCATGCGTTTCCTCGCCCTGGTGGGTTGACCGCGACCGGTGCCGTTACTTCTTGCCGGACCAGAACAACGGAACCAGCGCCTCGGTCATGCCTTCCAGCTTGGCCGGGTTGTAGGCCTTGAACTTGGAGTAGCTGCCGAGCGGAACGAACAGCACCTGCTCGTAGTTGAGCTTCTGGATCGCGATGGCGATCTGCTTCTTCTTGGCCACGTCGCTCTCTTCGGCGAACTGGCCGCGCAGCTTCTCCGTCTCCTCGCTCTTGGCCCAGCCCACGTAACCGGTCTCGCCGCGCCCGTCCAGGTTCGGGTTGGTCAGCGGGCTCATCAGGTCGAGGCTGGCGAAGCCGGTCTGGAAGATGCTCCAGCCGCCTTGCGCGACGGGGTCCTTCTTGGAGTAGCGCGACAGCAGCGTGGCCCAGTCCATCGACTGGATCTCCACGTTCATGCCGATCTCCTTCAGGGCCTGCGCCGTGACCGACGCCAGGGCCCCCAGGGTCGCCAGGTCCGTCGGGTGCAGGATCACGACCTTGGCGCCGTCGTAGCCGCTCTCCTTGAGCAGTGCCTTGGCGCGTGCCATGTCGGGCTTCTTCGTCTGCGTGGCGCCTTCCTCGGACGCGTACGGCGATGCACACGACAACACGGCCCCGCACAACTGGTAGAGCTTGGCGTCGCCGATCTGCGCGTCGAGGTAGTCGGTCTGGTTGAGCGCCGCCAGCGCGGCGCGGCGCACCTTCACGTTGTTGAATGGCGGCTGCAGCCAGTTCATCTTCATCGTGAACATGTTGGTGCTCTTGCCGTAGGGCTTGAGGGCGACGTTCTTGGCACCTTCGAGCTGCGGCATGAGATCGGGCGGCACGTCCTCGACGAAGTCGACCTCGCCATTGCGCAACGCGTTGATCGCCGTCTGCGAATCGGGGATGTTGACCAGTTCGATGCGGTCGGCGATGGCCAGCTTGCCGCCCGCAAACGCACTGGACGGCTCGGCGCGCGGCAGGTAGTCGGCGAACTTCACATACGAGGCCTTCACGCCGGGCTGGAAGTTGGCGGCGACGAAGCGGTAAGGCCCCGAGCCCACCACCTCGGTGATGGCCTGCGAGACCGGCGTCGCCGCGATGCGCTTGGGCATGATGAACGGCGCCGGCAGGTTGGGCTTGGCCAGGGCCTCGAACAGCAGTCCGAACGGCTGCTTGAGCTGGATCACCACGGTGGCGGCATCCGGGCTTTCGATCTTCGCGGTGGCGGCCATCATGCGCTGGCCCACGGCATCGCGATCGGACCAGCGCTTGAGCGAGGCCACCACGTCCTCGCCGGTCACGGGCGTGCCATCGTGGAATTTCAGGCCCTTGCGCAAGGTCAGCGTGACGCTGAGTTTGTCCGGCGACTCCTTCCAGCTCTCCACCATCGCGGGCTGCGGCTTGCCGGCGGCGTCGAGTGCGAACAAGGTCTCGTACACCAGATAGGCATGGTTGCGCGTGATGTAGGCGTTGGTGAAGACCGGGTCCAGCACACGCAAGGGCGCCTGGAACACGATCTTGACCGTCGACTGCGCATGTGCGGTGGCGCACGGCACCATCGCACTGGCGACGACAGCGGCGGCAGCAAGCAGCGTGGGGGCCAGCTTGGTCGTCAGGTTTCTCATACCGGTTCCTTCATTTGAAAAGTGGAGACAAGGCAGCGCGGGCATCGCGCCCGTTCACGCGAACAGGGGCTTCCTGCCAGACCAGGGCGCCAGACGCTCGAGCTGGGCGGACAGCGTGAGCAGCACGTCCTCACGGCCGAAATGCCCGATCAACTGGGTTGCCACGGGCAGGCCTTGGGCGGTCGCCGAGAGCGGCAGGCTGACGGCCGGCAGGCCGGCGCCGTTGACCACCGGCAGGAAGGTGGAGTAGCTGGCGGCACGCGTGCGGTAGGCGCGAAAGCCAAGCCCGTCCGGCGAGTGCAGCGCCAGGTGGCCGAGCTTGGCCGGCAGCTGCGACAGCGTGGGCGTGAGCAGCACATCCAGGTCGGCCATGGCGGCCGCGAAGGCGCGGCCCACGGCATGCAGGCAGGTCACTGCTTCCACATACGCCGCGGCGGACAAGCCGCGGCCGACGTGGTAGCCGTCGAGCAGCACCGACTCGAGGTCGTCGTCCCGCAGCGGCCGGGCCAGCGCCTTGAGGCGTGCGTCGACCGCCACCACGACGTTGGCGGCCAGGATGCTGCCGTGCGCATGGACGAAGGCGTCGTAGTCGATGTCCGGCAGCGTGGCCTCGAACACCTCGTGGCCCACGGAACGCAGCAGCGCAGCCGTGTGGTCCACCGCGGCATGGCATTCCGGCGCGATGCCGATGCCGTTCCAACCCTGGCGCAAGATGCCGACGCGCAGCGGACGCACATCGGACGCGCGCACCGCATCCAGGTACGAGCCCGCCTGCGGGGGCGCGGCGTACGGCGCGCCCGGCGCATAGCCCGCGATCGCGTCGAGCGCTGCCGCCGTGTCGCGCACGCTCATGCTGAGCACGCCGTCCGTGGCCATGCCGGCCCAGCCTTCGCCGCGCTTCGGGCCGGCCGTGACGCGTCCGCGCGAAGCCTTCAGGCCGAACACGCCGCAGCACGCGGCCGGGATGCGGATCGAACCACCGCCATCGCTGCCATGCGCCACGGGCACGATGCGCGCAGCCACCGCCGATGCCGCGCCGCCGCTGGAGCCGCCGGCCGAGCGTGCGCGGTCCCAGGGGTTCGGCGTGGCACCGCCGTTGCGCAGCGCCTCGGTGGTGCCGGCCATGCACAGCTCCGGCACGGTGGTGCGCGCGAAGGGGATCAGTCCGGCCGCTTCGAAGCGGTCTGCCACCGTGGCGTTGTAGTCGTAGGCCGTGTCGTTGAGCAGCCGCGCCCCGACGCTGGACGGGAAGCGCCGATGGGCAAGGCCGGAATCCTTCAGCAGGAACGGGATGCCGCCGAACGGGCCGCGCAGCGCCCAGTCGGCCGCGATGCCGCGCGATTCCTCGTAGCGCGGATAGGTGATGGCGTTGAGCGCCGGATTGCGCGCCTGTGCCAGCGCGATCGCGCAGTCCATGAGCTCGGCGGGCGTGACCTCGCGGCGATGGAGCAGGTCGGCCAGCGCGAGGCCGTCGAGCTTCTCGTACTCGTGGGTGTTCATGCGTGCACCTTGGGGTCATGGCCGGCCAGTTGAGGCAACACGGCGTCCAGTTCGATTTCGATGAAGGCGCGGTCTGGCAGGCTTGCCACACCGACTGCGGTTCGCGCGGGCCTCGGTGCTTCGGGCCAGGCGGCACACAGCACGTCAGAGGCCGCATCGAGTACGGCGCTGTGGGCCGTGAAGTCGGCACTGCTCCGCACGAAGCCGCGCAGGCGGCACACGTCGAGATGAGAGGGCAACGCACCACCGCATGCGGCGGCCACAGCGGCCAGCACATTCAGCATCGCGACTTGCGCTGCGGCCCGGGCGGGTTCCAGCGCCTGCCCTGGCTCGCAGCTGCCCTCCATGGCCACGCCGTCGATGCGGCAGGTCTGGCCGCTGATGGCGAGCTGGCTGCTGCCATCCGCCACAGGTCGCAGATAGAAGGGCGCGTAGTGGCCCCGCGGCTGCGGTGTGGCGGGCAAGCGGTGGCCAGCGGCCTCCAGGCGCTGTTCGGGTGTCGCCGCGTTCATGGCGCGAGCATCCTGCGGCAGGCGTTGCGGGGACCGCCCGCGGCGCTCCTCGTGCAGGACAGGGCGGGCGATTGGCAGGCCGGCGCGTGATGGCCTGGAGACCAGAGGAGTGGGAGCGACGGCATGGGTTCCATGAACATGAATCTGCGCCCATGCTAGGAGCGCGTCGCGCGCCAGACCAACCGAAACGCGACACCGCGCGAACCCTTCTGCGACACGGTGCGCCGCTGCCATGCGCCTGCCTTGAAAGCATGGCCGCGGTGCTGCAGACTGCCGCATGCGGACGGCCACGCCGTCCCATAATTGCGCGCCACGCGTGCACCTTGCAGCGCATCGCATCCCACAAGCCCAAGCACCTGCCCGACCATGCTGCGATCGTTTGAACAGCTCTGCCAGGAGACGGTTGAAGGTTGGCAGATCGCCGCCGACGATGGCCATGCCGCGCAGGCCAACAGCGGTGCGTACGCCCAGCCCTGGCACTGGCACGACTGCGTGATGTTGATCCTGCCGAGCTGTGGCGCGGTGGAGCTGCAGCACGAGGATCGCCGCCAAGGGACCTGGCTGACGCACGACCGCTTTGCCGTCGTGCCGGCGAACCGGGCGCACATGACGCGGGCCGGAGCAGGGGCCCACCATGTCGCGCTCTACGCGACGGAATCGATGCTGAGCCGGCTCGACAGCGAGCTCGGCTCCCTGCGCGAGTTTCACCGCCGCACGCGCGCCGCCGTTCTGGTGCAGCGCACGCCGCGCGTCCGCGCGCTCCAGGCACTTGCCACCGGCGCCGAACACGGCGGCTATGGCCACGCCGGGATCACGCGCTCCCTGGCGGTCGCACTGCTCATCCAATGCATCGCGGAGGTCATGGCGGGGCCGGTGTTGTCGGCCGTCTCCCGGGCTGAGCACGGCATGGCGCTCGTCGCCGAGCTCAAGAACTACATCGCACGGCACGCCGACGAAGACATCCCGCTCGACGCGCTGGGCGAGCGCTTCGGCGCATCGCGGCGCCACATCACGCGCCTGTTCCGCAGGGCGACCGGTCTCTCCGTGGGCGAGTTCCAGCAGCGTGTACGGCTGCAGACGGCACGCGAGCTGCTGGGTGGCACCGATCTGCCGATCGGCGAGGTCGCGTTCCGGGTCGGTTTCGACAGCGGCACTGCGCTGAGCCATGCCATGCGCCGCGTCGATGGCTGCTCGCCGTCCGAGGTGCGCAAGGCGTCACCGCGGCGCACCGTCAGTGCGGGGCGTCCGGGCTGAGCCGCTGCGCGCGGACCTGGCTGAGATGCCCGAGGCGCTCCCGGGCAGCGGCCAACATGCTGCGCTGCAACCGCGCGAACAGCAGGGACGGCTGGCGATCGGCTTGCGCAAGCACGGCGCCATCGGGCGCGGCCACACAGCTCAGCCCGTTGTAGGCGATGCCAGCCTCCTGCCCGCAGAAGTTCGCATAGGCGACGAAGAGCTGGTTCTCGTACGCGCGGGTCGGCACCAGGTGCTGCGCCACGAAGTCGTAGCCTTCCATGTTCGCCGTCGGAACGACGACCAGGTCGGCGTGCTGCAGCGCGAGGCGGCGCGCATTCTCTGGAAACTCCACGTCGTAGCAGACCAGCATGCCGACCATCCAGCCATGCAGCGCGAACGGCAGCGTGTCTCCCCCGCCTGCGGTGAACATGCTGCGGTCGAGTTCGCCGAACAGCTGCGTCTTCTGGTGGCGACCCACGACGCGGCCGTCGCGGTCGACGCAGACGGCCATGTTGCCGATCCCGCCACGTTCGTCGCGCTCGGGGTGGCCGAACACGATCGCGATGCCGTGCCGCCTTGCCAAGGCACCCACTGCCGCTGTGCGGCCGCCGCCAGGCGCTTCGGCGAGAGCGGCGGCGGCTGCGCCACCAATGTTGTAGCCCGTCAGGAACATCTCCGGCGTGACGAGCAAGTGCGTTCCTGCGGCCGCCGCGTGCTGGCATGCGCGGTCCAGCCGTTGGAGGTTCCGCGCGACATCGCCCGGCGCAGATGTGCACTGCAGCAAGGCCAGGCGCAGCTCGTTCATTCCGGCAGCACCATCGGCCCGATGGCGCCGAACACGTCGCCGGGGCCAGGGTTGGCGCTGTGGGTGCGCCCGCCGAAGTGCCGCAGGATGCCCCACACCGCGTTGAGCGAGGTCTGCACCGCGCCTTCCACCCATGCCGGCGTCCAGGACACGTCGTCGCCTGCGATGAAGATGCCACGCTCCGCGGCCGGCATGTCGTCCTGCACGAAGTGCGCGAACATGCGCTGGTTGTAGCGGTAGTGGCCGGGCAGCGCGCCCTTGAACGCGCCAAGGAAATGCGGATCGGACTCCCACGAGACCGTGATCGGGTCGCCGACGATGTGGCTGGCGATATCGACGTTCGGATAGATCTTCTTCAAGGCGCCGAGCGCGAGCTTGACGCGCTTCTCGGGCGACTGCGGCAGCATCTTCAGCGCATCGCCCATCCACGCATAGGACAGGCAGATGACGCCGGGCTTGTCCGGGCCGTTGTCGAAAAGGTAGGTGCCGCGCGTGAGCCGGTCGGTGAGCGTCATGCTCATCACATCGCGGCCGGTCGCAGGATCCTTGTCCTTCCAGAAGGGTCGGTCGACCATGACGAAGGTCTTGCTCGACTGCATGTAGCGCGTGCGGTCCAGCGCCATCCACATCTTGTGCGAGAACAGGGATTCGTCGCAATCGATCTGCGTGGTCAGCAGCCAGCTCTGGCAGGTGGCCAGCACCGCGGCATACGACTGCTGTCCGCCCCAGCGGTCGATCACTGCCAGGCGGCCGTCCTGCTGCCGGCGAATGGCGGCCACGCCGGCCCGAGGGGCGCCGCCGTGCAGGCTGGCCAGGCTGGTGCCCGCCGGCCAGTGGACGCATTGGCTGGGCGCGTGGCGCCACAGGCCGAGCGGTACCTGCTCCACGCCGCCGACGATCAGCCGCTGCGCGTCGTCGCAGTTGGTCATCACCACGCGCAGGATCTCCAGCATCGAGTTGGGGAAATCGGAGTCCCAGCCGCCGGTGCCGAATCCAACCTGGCCGAACACTTCGCGGTGCTGGAACGACAGCTTGGCGAATGCCTTGGAGGTGGCCACGAAGTCGTAGAAGGTGCGGTCGTCCCACAAGGGGACCAGCCGATTCCACAGCGTCTTCAGCGTCGACACGTCGCGCTGGCGGATCGCTTCCTGGACCGCGCTGAACTGCGCACCATCCTCGAGTGCCTCTCGCCATGCATCGGCCACCTGCCTGAACATCGGCGGCAGGTCCGACAGCTTCTCTGCATAGTGCGTCAAGCCCTCGAGATCCACCACAGTGCTGCCGGATGCCGGCGTGAGGGGATTGGGGAACGGCCGCGTCTCCAGACCCAGCGCGTCGACGTACTTGTAGAAGGTCGTGCCGGAGACCGGGAAGCGCATTCCCCCAAGCTCGGCAACAACGCCCTGGCCGCCTTCGAAGGCCTGCGAGCGCAGGCGGCCGCCCAGCTTCGACGCCTCGTAGACCACCGGCTTGAGCCCGAGCTTCATCAGCTCATAGGCCGCCACCATGCCCGCCATGCCGGCGCCCACGATGGCGACCTCGGCACCATGCCGTTGCGGCGGCAGCTCCCCCAGTCCTGCAGGGTGGCTGATCCACGCATCGAACGCGAAGGGAAAGTCGGGTCCGAAGACGGTGACAGGAGGGCGACCGGCATGCGTTGCCGTGGCCGTGGCGGAAAGGGACATGGTCGAGGAGTCTTCCAAAGGGACGGCGTTTCGGTCGCTCAGGAAGGTACGTCTTGCCCGTTCGACCGGTCCAAGCCACAAGCCAAGGCGGTTGGAGCGCGTGCGGCGCCTCGAAAGGCGACGAGCTTGCGCAGGGGATGGACGGGGCTCAGTCTATGGACCGGACTGACCGGAGATGGGCTCGAACGGGCCCAAGGTTTTGATTGCCCGGGCCAGGCGTGCCGTTGCATGACTGCATGGGCCTGAAGATGCCGTGCACGACACCGCTGCCCTGAGAGGCACCCGTCTGCTTCGACCGGATCAGGGCGCGTAGGACACGGGGTCCCGATAGGCCGGATCGTCGTGCAGGGCCCAGTAGCCGTCGTGCAGGCGCGTCGTCACCGGGCCGGGAAATGCCTTCAGTGGCACGCCATCGAGCTTGGCGATCGGCAGCACGCCGCCGCCGCTGGAGGTGAGGAAGACCTCGTCCGCTTCGCGGAGCCGGGCGACGGGCAGCGGCGCCACGCGCACCGGAATGCCGAAATGCGCGCAGAGTTCGAGGGCTGTGCGACGCGAGATGCCTTCCAGCACGCCGCGATCGGCCGTGTGCACAACTCCATCCTTCACCGCGAACACGTTGAAGCCGGGGCCCTCCATGATGTGGCCTTGTGCGTCGACCACGCAGCTGGTGTCGCGGCCGCGGTCGTAGGCATCGAACATCGACTGCACGAGGTCCATCCAGTGGTAGTTCTTGACCGTCGGATCCACCGATTCGGGCGCAATGCGGATGCGTTCGCTGACATGCAGGTCGATGCCGGCCAACTGCTTCTCGCGCGAGGCAATCCAGACGTACGGCAGCGCATAGGCGTAGAAGCGGTTCTGCGCCTGGCGGGGATCGCGCGCGCCCCTGGGCGGCACACCGCGTGTGCAGACCATGGCGACATAGGCGTCCTGCAGGCCGCCGGCACGCACACAGCCATGCAGGATCTCGCGCAGTTCGGCGCGGCTGTAGGGAATCGCCAGGTGCATCTTCTGCAGGCTGCGGAAGAAGCGGTCCATGTGCGCGTCCAGCCGGAAGAAGCTGCCCTGCCAGGCCGTCGCGACGTCGTAGGTCACGTCCGAACGGGTGAACCCCCAGTCGAACATCGAGATCTTGGCCTCCGACAAGGGCGCGAAAGCGCCGTCGAGGAAGACGCTGCCGCCTTCGAACTGGTTCACGGGCGGGGATGGTGGAACGGGCATGGTGCGGTCTCCTTCGGCATAAATTGTACGGCGTTCAATAAAAATTGAACACTGAACAAGTGTTCCTAGAATCGGCCCATGACACCCACGCGTTCCGCGGACAGGAAGACAGCGCCAGCGCCAGCGCGTCCTGGCCGGCCACGCAAGCCCCGGTCGGCCGCTGAAGCCGCCTCGGCCCTCGGACGCGAGCGGATCGTGCAGGCAGCGCTGGCACTGATCGACGAGAAGGGCCTGGCGACCTTCAACATCCGTGCGCTCGCGACGACGCTGGGCGTGTATCCGGCCGCGATCTATTGGCATGTGCCAAGCCGCGATGCCCTGGTGGCGGGCGCCATTGCACTGGCTCTGGACGGTGTGGCCGCGCACCTGCCGCAAGGCACCTGGCAGCTTCGGCTGGCTGCGGTGATCCGCGGGTTTCGGGCGGCGTTGCGGGCCCACCCGTTCCTGGCGCCTGCGGTGGCGAGTGAACTTGCGACCAACGCCAACTTCGATGCCCTTTTGCTCGACCACGTGCTGGCGGCGCTCGAAGATGCGGGCTTCGAAGGGGCCGCGCTGGTCGATGCTTTCAACGTCGTCATCGCTGCGATGTGCGGATTCGCCACGCTGGAGCTGTCGACAGCGCCTGCCGGCTCGTCGGCCGAATGGCAGGCGGCCTGCCGGGGGCACATCGACGCGATCGATCCGGTGCGCCATCCGCGCCTGGCGCGGCACGTCGGGAGCTTGCGCGACCGTGCGTTCATGTTGCGCTGGTCGAACGGCAGCGAGCAGCCGCTCGACAGCGGTTTCGAGGCGTGGGTGGATGTGGTGGTCCGGGGGCTCGAATCGCGGAGCCGAATGCTGAGACGTCTCCCACGCGTGTAGACGCGCGGGCTGGCGACCTCAATGCGGCCGGCCCGTGGCGCAGGGCGCAGACGGCGTGCTGACCGGCGACGGCGACCACTGGGATTCCAGCACGACCTGGACTGGGAGCTGGGCCTGGTGGCGCAGCTGGAACACGAAGGCACGACGGGGATTCGCCTGTTGGCCGCGGTGTAGAAGCCGCATGCCGCGGCCGGCCACGCGCACGCCGGCCAGGGCCGGCCGGTTAGAGTCGGGGCCGCTCCGCTTCCGACTGCCCCATGAAACCGCCCGCCCGCCTGCAATCGCTCATCGAAGAAGGCTTGATCGACACCGTGGTGCGCCAGCTCATGAGCGGCAAGGAAGCCATGGTCTTCGTGGTACGCAGCGGCGACCACACGCACTGTGCCAAGGTCTACAAGGAGGCCACCCAGCGCAGTTTCCGCCAGGCGGTGGACTACACCGAGAACCGCAAGGTGAAGAACTCGCGCCAGGCCCGCGCCATGGCCAAGGGCACCAAGTTCGGCCGGCAGGCGCAGGAGGCCGCCTGGCAAAGCGCCGAGGTGGATGCCCTGTACCGGCTGGCCGATGCCGGCGTGCGCGTGCCCAAGCCCTACAACTTCTTCGAGGGCGTGCTGCTGATGGAGCTGGTCACCGACGCTGCAGGCGACGCCGCGCCGCGGCTGAACGACGTGGCCTTCACGCCCGAGGATGCGCGCCGCCACCACGCCACGCTGGTGACGGAGGTCGTGCGCATGCTGTGCGCAGGCGTCGTGCACGGCGACCTGTCGGAGTTCAACATCCTGCTGGCCGCAGACGGCCCCGTCGTCATCGACCTGCCGCAGGCCGTGGATGCGGCGGGCAACAACCATGCGCAACGCATGCTGCTGCGCGACGTGCGCAACCTGGCGGACTTCTTCGGCCAGTTCGCACCGGAACTGCGGGCCACGGCCTATGGGCCGGAGATCTGGGGCCTGTACCAGGCGGGGCTGCTGCAGGTGGACAGCCCGCTGACGGGGCGGTTCGTGCAGAGCACTGCGGCGGTGGACATGGGAGGCGTGCTGCGCGAGATCGATGCGGCGCGGGACGAGGAGGCGGCGCGGCAGCTGCGGATGGGGCGCTAGCCAGAGCCACGGGCATTGGTGAACATGGCTTCAGCCCGTCGCGATGACGGTCTGCCATGGGCTACTGCCTGTGGCTCGGGTCGCGTCGTGTGATCAACGATGCTTGCCGTGCGTGCTAACCGGGCACACGCACGCCGCGGACGCCAACGTTGGCTGCTCGGCGAACAAACTGCTTGTCGAAGGTGACCAAGGACTCGTCTTCCGGGCGCTGGTAAGCATGCACTGCGTCAGCGAAATCGAGACCTGCTGCATATGCCGCCAGGATCGCCTGCACCTGCGTCGGATGTTCAGCAGCCACGTGGTCGATCGACAGGAACTCTTGCAGACTCAACGCGATCGTCTGAACATCAAGCTTGAAGAAGCCGCGCAGCACACATTCGCATTCCATGAGCACCGCTGCCGAGACGGTGCATGTGTGGGTGTTCAGCAGCTTCATCGCCCGCGCCAATTGGGCGCGGTCGTCCCCCACCAGAAGGCGGACGACCACGTTGGTATCCAGCCAGACGCGCGGTCTGGCCATCAGCGTCCGCCGCGCCGCTCTGCTTCGTCGGCAATCGCCTGCTTCATTTCCGCGGCGCTCACGGCCTTGCCCTGATAGCCGATACGTTCCTGGATGCTCCGCAGCGTTGTACTGGCATCCTGCTTGTGCTGCGCTGAGGCCGGCCGCAGCAAGATGCCTTCATCCGTCTGCTCTGCCACCAAGGCCGTGCCCGCCGGCCAGCGTTTGGCGTCCCGCAGCGCTTTGGGGATGATGACCTGCCCCTTGCTCGAGATGTGCGTCGTGGACGTCGTGTTGGCCATGCTGATGCCCCTGGTAAGGCGGTCATCTTACCGATGCGCTGTTGTAGAGGCAACACGTGCTTTGGCCGGGGCCGCTGCCGACAGGCGCGTGCTGTCCGTTTGACCCTCGGCCTTCCCTACACCGCCACCGCTTGCCCGCTCGCCCCGCTGAAGTCGCGCTGCCACAGCGCGTGGCCCGGGTCGTCCGCCAGCGCGGGGTAGAACACACGGCCCACCTGCGGCCGGCGCTGCAGCCACTGCGCGACCTCGGTCGCATGGGGCGGTTCTGCGCCAGGCGCACGGGCAGCGTGCGCAAGCCGCACAAGGCCAGGTAAGCGTCGTCGGCACCGATGGTCAGGCCCAGGGTCCCGTAGGCGGTGGTGGGCTTGGTGGCCAGGGCCGGCGTGTCGGCCACGACGATGCCCTGCATCACATCCGAGCAGCCGCCGCTCCAGGTGTTGTCGGCCGACACGGGGATGCCGTGCGCGCGCCACGACCGCCAGCGCAGGCAGGGTCCAGCACCTCGTGGAGCAGCGAGCTGGGCGACTCCAGGTACACCAGCTTGGTGTTGGGCCGGATCTTCGCGGCGAGGTGGTCTCGCGAGGGCGATAGGTATTCGAGCGTGATCCGCAGGGGCTGCAACAGCGTGGCGTCCACACGGCGCCTGCAAGCAACGTATAGCCAAGCCGCGACCTTGGCTGGCGCCGTGTGTGGATTTGCAGGCCGCCGAACAACATGCCGATCGCGAGCCAATGCGTTCGGCCAGGGACTGTCCTATCGCGACCCATCGCGGGCCTTGGTGGACGCACGGCAGCGGCTGTGGGTCCACCGTGCCGATCGACTTTCGCTCCGGCCGCAGGCGGCAGGGCATCGTCTCACGCGGTCGTCGCGAGCGGCTGCGCCCGCGTGGCCGGGTCGATGTACCGGTGCCGCACATGGCGCTCGAGCCAGTCCACGATGCGCAGCGCCGCGTCTTCGCGGCAAGACGGCGCGCCGCTGGCCAGGAAGCCGTGGGTTTCGCCCGGGTAGAGCACCAGTTCGGTCGGCACTTCGCTGGCCCGGGCCAGGCTGACGAACAGCTCCTCGGACTGGCACTTGGGGCAGCGTTCGTCTTCCTTGCCCTGCATGAACAGTGTGGGCGTGGACGACTTCTCGATGTGCTGCAGCGGCGACAGCTTGCGCGCCAGTTCCCGGTCGAACACGGGCTGGCTCCCCATGTAGAAGGGATCGGCGTAGTAGCCGCCATCGGAGGTGCCGTAGTGGGTTTCGATGTTGCCGACCGGCGCCATGACCACCGCCGCCTGGAACACCCCGCTGTTGCCCGTCGCATAGGCGCTCAGAAAGCCGCCATACGATTTGCCCGAGACAGCCACGCGTTCATCGCACAGGCCCTGCTCGCGCAATTGCCCGATCGCAGCCAGGTACTGGGGCAGATCCAGTTCACCCCAACGGCCCGCCAGACGCTTGCAGAATTCCCGGCCGAAGCTGGCCGAGCCGACTGCATTCAGCGCCAGCACCGACCATCCCGCTGCGCACAGGGTGTGCCAGTACACATTGGTATCGAAGTCCAGCAGTGCGTAGCTGGCCGGGCCGCCATGGATGTCGCAGAGCAGCGGTTGGGGGCCGGTGCTGCCGCGCCGCCGCAGCAGCCACCCCTGCACCGTCTCCTTGCCGCCTCGGCCGTCTGGCACCTCGAACGAGATGGAGCTCGTCTCGATCGGGTCGCGTGCATCCCACCATGGGTTGAGCCGGCTGAGTTGCCGTTCGTTCTGGACCGCCGCTGCGCCCGACCGTGGCATCACCCAGACCTCGCTGGGCTGCGACGGGTGGTCAACGGCATAGACCAGGTGCGATGGTGTCGCGCAGAACGCACTCAGCTGCCGGTCGCCGCCTGCCATCACGGTCACCGACTGATCCTGCACGCGAAGCGCCGCGATCTGGTGGCAGCCCCTGTGCGCCCGGCTGAACACCAGGCTCGCGCCATCGTCGTCCCAGCACATGGACACCGGATCGGCCACATCGACGGTCTCTTGGCACAGCGGCCTGGCCACGGCGCTGTCTACATCGAACAGCCACAGCACTGGCTCCGCATCCCCTTCATCCGTGGCACCGGTGAAGGCGATGCTGCGGCCGTCGGGCGACCAGTGCGGCTGCATGACGATGGCGTGGTGGGCGGTCAAGCGCCGGGGCCGGCCTCCGTCGGCAGCGCAGACCCACAGGTCGTTGCAGTGCGCGAATCGGCCTTCCCTCGTCCGCGCGTAGGCGATCTGGCTGCCGTCGGCCGACACGTCGAATGCCAGCACGTCGAAGGCGCCATCGGTCAGCTGGCTGCGTTCGCCGCAGTCCAGCGCGAGCCGGAACAGGTGGAACTCCCGCTGGAGAAGGAAGCCGACGCCGTCTTCCTTGTACGGCAGCCGCCATGCCAGCTCTGGCCGGCACTTCTTCTGGGTCGGCTTGCGCCCGAGCGCACGCGCTCCGCGGAGGTCCGGGTCCACCTCTACAGCAGCGCAGACGAGCAGAGCCGTGCCCGACGGAAACCACCGCAGATCGGAGATGCCCTGGGGGAACGTCCCGACCTGGCGGGCTTCGCCCCCGGCAGGGTCGATGACGAACACCTGGGAGGTGCCGGTCCGGGTGGAGATGAAGGCGAGCTGTGTGCCGTCGGGCGACCACCGGGGCGCGCTGTCCTGCCCGGGCCCGCGCGTGAGTTGCCTGGCAGCCGATCCGTCCAGCGCAAAAGTCCAGATGCACGAGACATGCTGGTCCTGTTCAACATCGACGGATTTGACGGTGCATGCGGCTGTCGCGGCCGAGCACTGGATCTCCGTCACGTGGTGGTTCAGGAACAGGTCAGGGACCGCGAACGGTTGTGTCGACATGCGGTGCAAAGCAAGAGCTGGTAGGCCCCCACCCGGGCATTCGGCGTTCCCGGCCCGCGTGCGCGGACGGGCTTTCGGGCCGGGCCATCGCAAGCGGGGAGCCGCACAAGTTGCAGCAGTTGCTCCGTCCCGCGAAGCAGGGAGCACTGCCCGGGCAGATTGCCGGGCACATCTCGGCCCTTGTCGAGAGGCCCGGGCTGTGAACGCGGCAATTTCCGGGAACCCGGCTTGCCGGGAGGACTTCTGCGATCCATCCTGCGCCTCACCCGTCGGGTGAGACACCATGGCAGCGCAACAACAACCGGCAGGTCTTCATGAAACTCTTGCGTGTGCGCCGCGCGCGCCTGTTCCAGCGGCTGATCCGCGCAGCGCTCGCCACAGGGGCTACCGCCGCGCTGCTCGCCTGTGCAGGCGGTGTGCAGCCGGGCATGTCACGCGGCGACGTCGTGTCACGCCTCGGCTCGCCAACCCGCAGCGTTGCACTGCCCATGGGCGGCGAGCGCCTGCAGTACTCCTCCCAGCCCGCAGGGCAGCAAGCGGTCATGGTCGATCTGGCGCCGGACGGGCGTGTGGTCCAGTCCCGCCAGGTGCTGAACGAGACCGACCTCGGCCGCATCGGCACCGCCGGCGATTGGACGCGCGCAGACGTCGAACGCGAGTTCGGCCCTCCGGCCTCGGTCGGCCACGTGGCGTCCTGGAACGGACCGATCCTCACCTACCGCTGGCGGGGTGGCGGTGTCGATCAGGTCTATTCGGTGTATCTGGACGGGCAAGGTGTGGTGCGCCGCGCGCACACGGGGATGGACCCGGCACATTTCCGCGATCGCCGCTGAGCGCACGCGCATGAAAGAGGCCGCGAAGGCAGGAGCGCGGTGCCGGAACGGGCTGGCCGCTGCGCTGCGGCGGAAAATCTTGCCGCAACTTCGGTACCCGCTGGGCGGACAGGCACCGGCCGCACGCCGCGCTGCGCTGCGTTCCGCCGCGCCATGTCCTCAGTGCAGCTTGAGTGTGGGCTGGTAGGTCTTTTCCAGCCAGTCGCCCAGCAGCCTGGCCAGCATGCCGCGCCAGCCGTGGATCGCCAGTTCGTGCCGGCGGTACAGCCAGGCGTAGACCAGCTTGGCACTCAGCCCCTGCACGATCTGCTCGCGGCTGTGGCGCCCGAAACGGGTCGTCAGGTTGCCAGCCGCGCCGCGGTCGCCCAGGGACACGATGGCCCCCGCGCTGGCGAAACGGAAGGGCGCCGGGCGGCGTCCGCGCGCCTCGTCGTGCAGCGCCCCAGCGAGGTACGCGGCCTGGGCAGACGCGATCTGTGCCGTATAGGGGGCGGGGCGGCCGTTGGCGGGATCGGTCCATTCAGCGCAGTCTCCGATGGCGTAGACATGCTCCAGCCCGGCACAGCGCAGGCGCTCGTCCACCTGCACCCGGCCGGACCGCGTGCGCCGCAGGGCGGGCATCCGCTCGAACACGCGCGGCCCCTGGATGCCGGCGGTCCAGATGCGCAGCTGCGCATCGATGCGGCGGCCGCTCGTCAGCACCACACCCGCGTCGTCCACGCGTGCCACGCGGTCGCCCAGGACCAGCTCCACCCGGCGTGCTCTCAGCGCGCCGGCGGCGTAGACCGACACCTGCGGCGGATTGGCGCTCAGCAGGCGGTCGGCGCCTTCGACGAGGGTGAGCTGCACCTTGGAGCGGTCCAGCCCCGGTTCGTGCTCCCACAGCGCGTCGAGCGCATGGTGGATATCCGCGCTGAGTTCGACCCCCGTGGCCCCCCCGCCGATCACGACCACCGAGAGTTCCGGCTGCTCGTGGCGGGCGATGCGGAAGGCCGCCGTGAGCAGGGCGTCGCGCAGCAGCAGGGCCTGTGCCGTGTTGTTGAGAAACAGGCAGTGCGCGCGCGCGCCCGGCGTGCCGAAGTCGTTCTCGTCGCTGCCCAGGGCCAGCACCAGCCTGCCGTACGAGATGGCGCGTTCCGGCAGCACTTGCCGGCCATCGGTTCCCATCAGCGGCGCCAACCGCACGCTGCGCCGGACCGGGTCGACCTGCTGCAGCGTGCCGATTTCGAAGTGGTAGCCGTGCGCACGCGCATGGCCCAGGTACGAAGTCTCTGCGCCTGCCCGGCTCTGCATGGCCGTGGCGATCTCGTGCAGCCGCGGCTTCCAGACATGGCCCAGGCCATGGTCGACCAGCACGACCGGCGCTGGCGCCGCGCCGGCCCGTGCCCGGGACAGCCGAGTGACGAGTTCCAGGCCAGCAGCACCGCCGCCGACGACCACGGTGGGCGACAGGCCGTATGCAGGAACGGGCGCCGAGGCGCGGGGCGGTACGCCGGCGGGCACGGGCGCACGCTGGCGCAGCAAGGGATGCAAGGTCATGGCTCCTTCCATGGCAAGCCGACTTTTCCGCACGGATCTGGACCTGGCACTGCCTGCACTGGCGGTGGCAATCCGGGTGCCCGGCCGGCAGCGGCTGTCGTGCCGCGGCATCGGAATTGCCCCGCAGTCGTGGGTGGCGTCTGCAAGCGGTGTGGACGCCCAAACCCTTTCATGGAGATGCGCATGACCAAGAAGCACGATTTCCTGCGCGATGAGCAGTCGCGCCAGAAACACCCGGAAAAGCACCAGGTCGGCAGTCCGGCCGACCTGCAGGCCAGCGCCGGGCAGCAAGGCCATCGGCCCGACGCGCAGGAGCCCGGCACGGGCAAGCTGGCCAACGACCACAACAAGACCGGGCAGCAGGCGCCATCGCAGACCAACCAGGGCCGACGCACCCCGGCCAGCCGGCACGACCGGCAGACCATGGGCGCAGGGCCGCAGAACCAGGTCTCCGCCCGCAAGGGCGGCGGCGGCGCCGGCCGCACGCCCCGGGGCAGCGGCTGAGCCGCATGCTGCGCGGCATCTGCGGCATCTGCAACGCCGGCTTGCCGGGCGCGCGGCCATGACCCCCGTCGACAACCCGGCGCTGGCGCTGTGGATGGTGGTGGTCCTGCCGCTGTGGGTGGCGGCCGGCTTCCTCGACTGGTGCTGCCACCGGCGCACGGCGATCGAACGCACCGGCGGTGTGCGCGAGTCGTCGTTCCACTTGGCGATGTTCGCGCAAATGGGCGGTGCCGCCCTGATGGGGCTGTTGCTGGAACCGACGGTGGCCGTGCTCGCCATCTTCGCCCTGCTGATCGCCACGCACGAGCTGACGGTCTGGCTGGAGCTGCGCTTCGTCGTCGGCCGCCGCGCGGTGGCGCCGTTCGAACAGATGGTGCACAGCTTCCTGGAGGTCCTGCCTGTCGCGGGCCTGCTCTTGCTGGCCCTCGCATCCGCTGCCAGTGGCGGGGGAGTCGACGGCGGCGAGGGCGGCCTGCGGTGGCGACGGCATCCGCTGCCGGGCTCCTACCTGGCTGCCCTCATCGGTGCGGTGCTGCTGCTCAATGTCGGCCCGCTGCTGGAAGAGCTGTGGCGCTGCGTGCGCCACCGGCGTGCCGGCACGGGCCCATGAGCGGCGCTGCGGGGCGTCGCCCGTCGGCGGGTGCGCGCGAGCGGCCTGGCCCGGGCCGCGATCGGCCGACCGGGCTCAGCGCCGGCGTGCAGGCCCTGGCGCTGGCGCTGTTGGCGCATCGTCCAGCGAGACGCTGCCCGGCACAGCGCGCAGGCAGACACTGTGGCGCCCCTCGCGCAGCGCCGCCGCAGCGTACCGGGTGATGGCCACGCGTTGCTGGGCCGTGGTGTCGAGCATGCCCCGCCAGTCCAGCGGTGGCACCGGGCGGATCTGCACGAAGACGCGGGCGCGACCCAGCCGCACGCTGGTGTGCAGGGTCTGCGTCGGCTCGCCGGGCGGCGTGTCGGTGTCGGGCACGGGACCCAGGCCGCGCACGCACAGTTCCATGCGCGGCAGGGCCGGCAGGCGGCGCATGTCGATCGACAGGTCGTCCGTGGCGGCGTTGCAGCGGGTGCCGGCCAGGCGGCGCACGGCCAGCGCCATCAAGGCCACGGCAAAGTCTTCGCCGGGGCAGCGGTGGTGGAGCGCGGCATCGCCGCCGCCCTGCGGCACGAAGCTGTAGCGGCCCGGCGCCGCCTGCAGGAAGCGCGCGGGGCGGAATTCGTCCGGCTGCTCCCAACAAAGCGGGTCGCGGCTGGTGCCGTACAGGTCCAGCAGCACGCGCTCGCCGTCCCTGAAGTGCAGGCCGTCCGCGTCGAAGGCGCCGTGCACGCGCGCCGTCGCCGCAGGAAAGAACGGATAGAAGCGGCGCACCTCCTGCACGAACGCGAGGACGCCGCTGTCGCTGTCCAGCAGCGCACGCGCATGCGGGTGCAGCAACAGCGCGTGCTGGCACCACGTGACGAAGACCGACACGGCGACGATGGGGCGCAGCACGTTGAGCAGCTCAACAGCCGCCACTTCGGTGGGCAGCCGCAAACCGTCCGGGTCGCGGTGCAACGCGATGGCGAGCGCAGCGCCGTCGGCGCGGAACACCGGCCTGGCGTCGCGTGCATCCTCGATGCAGCGGCCCAGCCAGCGTTGCAGCCACCGGCGCGACGCGCGCGCCCGCAGGTGCCCGGGCACGGAGGATGCGGCGCTGTCGAACAGGTCAACCATGGCGCGCTCGCAGCGCGGGCGCTCGTCCGCAGGCGGCATGGGCACGCCGGCCCAGGCCATGGCCGTCTCGAACAGCCAGTGCTGCATGAGCGGGTACAGCGCCTGGCCGCTTGCGGTGTCACCGTGGTGCGCCATCTGCACGCAGCGCGTCCAGCGGGCCTCGGCCGCCTGCAGCAGCGCGCCGACCGCCGGGCCACGCAGCAGGTGCAGGAACATCGCCTTGCGGTGCCGGTGCGCAGCGCCGTCCAGCGTCTGCACGCCGCCACGCCCGATCAGTGTGGCGAGCAGCGCGCCGGGCGCGGCGTCGTGGCGCAGCAGCTGCGGCGATTCGTAGAACACGCGCGCTGCGGCCGCGCCGGTCAGAAATACCGTGGGCTGCAGCAGCAGGCGGCCGCGCACGCCGCGCGTGCCTTGTGCCGCGCAGGCGCGCGCGATGAAGCGGTAGGGATCGGCGGCGAAGGCCAGCGTGCTGTCCCAGGCCTGGAGCTGTCCGACCCCGTGGCGGGGCGCTGCGGCGGAGGAGGTGGTTGGCGGCATGCGCCGGCGGGGCAAGGCACGTTCCCGCAGCGGGCAGCCCAGGCCGCTGCGCCGCGCCGACCGGCGAACGCGCATCTCCCGGGCCAGCGGAAATTCTTGCAGCCAGCCAGCCATGCCGGTGCGGGTGGTTGCTTTCTCGCCCGTGTCTCGCCCCGTGCGCAGCGCAGCCGCGGCCAGCCGGCCCTGGGATGGGGACCTGGCGTGCTGGCGCAGCGCTACGGCGCGGCCGCGTACCGCACGGCCGTGCGAGTCACGATGTCAGCGAGATCCGCACGGTGACCGGGCGCTCGCGCTCGTGGCGTTCCTGGCACGGCATGCAGCGCTCTGCGGAGGGCAGCGCCTGCAGCCGTTCGAACGCGATGTCGACGCCGCAGTCGATGCAATGGCCGTAGTCGCCGGCCCGCATGCGCTCGCGCGCATCGGCGATCTGCCGCAGCTCTTGCTGGTCGCGCTCCTTCTCGGCGTGCCGCACGGCAGTGCGGATCGCCTGCTCGCCGCGGTCGGCCTCGTCGGCGGGATCGTTCGGCGCGCCCGTGGTGCTGAGCGCGGCCTGCGCCGAGGCGTCGCCGGCCTCGTCGCTCAGCGTGCGGATCTCGTCTTCCAGCTCCGCCGCGCGCTCCTCGAGGCGGCGGGCGAGTTCAGCGGTCTGTTCTTCGGTGAATGAGGTCACGTCGGTCTCCTTGTGGCCTGCTGCGGCAAACGGCGTACCACCCCCGCGGACCCCTGCCGAGCGCCACCTGGCGAAACCGCGAGGACGCGCTGGACCCGACCCGATGACCACCGGTGCCGAGCAACCGGGCCGACTTGGCGCCCCAGATGCAGATCGGCCCCGCGCCGAATACCGTCAACCGTCCGTCAGAAACGGAATTCGCCGACCGAGCAACGAAATGTGTCAGCACCGTGCGCGTGCTGGAGTTCGCCTGTCCGCGCCCCGACAATCGGGCGGCGTGGTAGCCCGCTCCTCAGCCTTTCCTGTGCTGTGCCTGCAGCCCGGCCGGGCTCGACGCGGCATTCGTGGACCCTGCGGCCTGCCGAACGGCCCGGTGGCGCCTCTTTCCCACTCTTTCGCGTCCCTTGCCGACGGGCCGGCAGGGCACCTGGAGTCCGTTCGATGTTGGATACGCTGTTGCATGCCTTTGGAGCGGCGCTGGACGGCCTGGAGGTGGCGTACTGCGCCTTCGACAGTGCAGACCGCACCCTGGCGTGGAACGCCACCTTCCTGGAGATCTTTCCGGAGCACGACGGCAAGATCCACGCGGGCGAGCCCTACGCCGAGAACCTGCGCCGTTTCTACGCGGGGCGCCTGACCGAGCCGGAGCGCGTGCACATCGGCCGCTACATCGAGGAAGGCCTTGCAAGGCACCGGGCCCAGCGCCGCCCATACGAGTTCGACCACCGGGATGCCCGCGTGCGGGTGTCCTCTCTCGAGATGGGACGCTTCGGCCGTGTGCGCGTGTGGCGCAGGGTGGCGCGGCTGGCCACAGTGCAGACGCACCACGTGCCGAGCACACAGAAGCTGGCCGAACTGAATGCCACGGCCGTGCTGGAGAGGCTGGTGAACGGGGTTCTCATCGTCGACCTGGCCGACCGCTGCATGTGGGCCAATCAGGCCTTCCTAAAACTCTACGGCCTGCGTTCAGCCGAGACGGCCGTGGGCCTGTCGTTCGAGGCCATCTACCGAGACGCATGGCAAGGCCAGCAGGGCGACGGGGCGTTCTTGCAGAGCATGCTCGCGCTGCGCGAGAACCAGCGCTGCTCGGGCGCTCCGTTCGAGCTGGCGCTGCCTGGCGACCGTTTCGTCCGCGTCGTGGAGCAGCGTGGCGAGGTCGACGGCCGCGGGTACTTCGAGCACAGCGACATCACGGACCAGCGGCGCCAACAGGCCGCTCTGGCGGAGGCGGAGCGCCGCTACAGGCTGCTTGCCGAATTCTCCAGCGACCTCATCCTGTCCATCGAGGGCCGCACCATCGCCTACGCTTCGCCATCGTTGACAGAGCTGCTGGGGTGGACTGCCGCTGACGTCGTGGGGCGCTCGGTGGCGCGGTTCTGCCACCCGCAGGACTTCGGCCTGCTCGTCGCGCCTGCGGCGCCGCCGCAGTGCGAGCGCATGCAGGCCGACTACCGCGTTCGTGCGAAGCACAAGAACGGCTCCTATGTTTGGGTCGAGGGACGCGTGCGGCAACTGCCTGGACAGGCCGACGCGCACGGGGCTCGGCGCATCGTCAACCTGCGCGGCATCGATGCGCGCAAAGCCGTCGAGGAGAAGCTGGAGCGGGCGCAGGCCGAGTTGAAGGCCTTGGCCACGACCGACGCGCTCACAGGATTGGCCAATCGGCGCAAGCTCGACGAGGTCTTCGGTCTGGAGTTTCGGCGAGCGCTGCGCGAGGGCATGCCGTTGACGGTGCTCGTGCTGGACATCGACCACTTCAAGCGCTTCAACGACGTCCACGGGCACCAGCAGGGCGACAACGTCCTGCGTTCTGTCGGCGCCGTGCTTCAGAAATTCGCCGAACGTGCGGGGGACTTGGCGGTGCGCCTGGGCGGGGAGGAATTCGTGCTGGTGCTGCCTGCGACCGAGAAGGCCCGTGCCGTGGGTCTTGCAACGAAGATCCTGGAAGAAGTTCGCGCCGTGGCCGTGGGCGGGGCGCCGGGACAGGTCACGGCAAGCATCGGCGTGGCAACGCTCTACCAAAGCTCGCCCGTCGAGTCGGCCGACGCCTTGCTGGAATTGGCAGACCGGGCGCTCTATGCGGCAAAGCACGGGGGCCGCAACCGATTCGTCGAGGCGTCGACGTCCTCGTATGAGGCTGCGCCGCGCCAGGTGGTTGCCGAGCGAGGGGGCGGCGCGGGTTGACCTGCACCACCGCGTCCGGACAGGCATTGCGCCGGGTTTGAGACGCACAGCCCAATGCGGGGCTGTGGAAGCTACCTCAGGCAGACCTTGCAGCTGCCGCAGGGTTCGCTTCCTCTCGGAATGAAACGTCGATGCCGCGCACTTTGCCGTATGGCGAGGTCGGGCGTGACCGGCCCCTCGCGCCTCATCCACGCACGGGCCTGCCCCATCGGCCACGCTGACATTCGAACGGATTTCGCGCGAATCCCAAAGAAAATTTGTCCACTGAGCGAACTTTTTCCGCTTTTCGGGGCCCGGGTCTTCTAGACTGCGCGCACCTGAACCTTGCCCATGCAACGGGTCACGCGACGCGCGCGGTGCAGCACTGCGCGCTTGCTGTGGACGCCCGTATCAACCCCCTATCGCCACCGTGAGCCAAGCAGTCGCATCCGCTGCCGTCACCCAGACCAAGGAGCCCGCGGCCACGGTCGGGGATCTCTTTCGGGCCTTGTTCCATGACAGCCCCCGGCCGCTCATCATCTACAACGCGCACACGCTGCGCATACTGGCTGCCAACGGTGCGGCAGTCGCGTTGTACGGCTACGAGCAGGCGGAGTTCCGCGAGCTGGAGATTCCACAGCTGTGGTCCGAAGGCACGTCGGGACAGGCAGAACGCGCGAAGGAGGATGCGACCGCCTTCGTGCGCAGCCTTCCGCTCCAGCAGCCCACGCAGTTCTTTCGCCGCTTGCACGCCCGCAAGAACAGGCAGCCCCTGGACGTCGAGATATCGAGCACGCCCATCGGCTACGAGGGTGTTTCGGCCCGGGTTCTTCACGTGCTCGACCTCACGAAGAAGATGGAGGTGCAGCGGCTCGCTGCACAAGCCAGCCGGGCCCAACGCATGCTCAGCGCCTGCAACGAGGCCCTGATCCGCGCCATCAACGAAGAGGAATTGCTCAAGCGCGTGTGCGAGGTGGCCGTCGAGGTGGGTGGATATGTGCTCGCATGGATAGGCTTCGCCCAGCATGACGAGGACAAAACCGTTCTGCCCGCAGCAGTGGCCGGCGTGAACGGACATCTCGTCCTCGAGGCAGAGCTGTCCTGGGCCGCACAGGGCGACAGCGGAAAGAACTCGGCAGGCCGCGCCATTCGCGCCGGCAAACCCGACGTGACGTTCGACGTGAGAGAAGACGCCTCGTTCCCCATCTGGCAGGCCAGCGTTGACGCGATCGGCTACCGCGGGATCGTCAGCCTGCCGCTGCGACACAGAGGCACGGTTCTCGGGGCGATGTGCTTCTACTCGGCAGCGGTCGCGCATGTCGGCCCCAGCGAGTTGTCTCTTCTGGAGTCGTTGGCAGACGACGTGGCTTTCGGCATCGAGAACCTTCGCGTTCAGGACGAGCAGCGACGGCTTCACCAGGCAGTCCTGTCGGTCGGCTCCGCGGTCTCGCACAGAACGGGCGATGATTTCTTCGAGCACCTCGTCCAAGGCCTCGTCGAGGCGACCGGGGCACAGGCGGGCCAGCTGGCAAGGTTTCTTCCTGGCAGCCTGAGCAGATGCCAAAGCCGCTGCGCGACCTCCGGCAATGGGCAACTCCATCTGCCCGACTTCGATGTCGCCCCCGCGCTGGCATCGCAGATGCAGACGACCGAGGTCTTGTTCGCTGGAGAGCTCGGCGTGATGTCGTATCCCGACGCCCGGCTGGCGCAGCAGGTCGGTGCCGAGGCGTTCGCGATGCATCGGCTGGACGATGTGCAGGGAGAGCCCATCGGGTTCATCGCGGTCCTGTACCGGGCAGCCCAGCCGCAGTCGAAGTTCGTGGAAGCGATGCTCCGCATCTTTGCAGCGCGCGCGTCCGCGGAGCTGCAGCGGCTGCAGTCCGATGCCCGCATTCGCAGCCAAGCGTCGCTGCTGGACAAAGCACAGGACGCGATCTATGTGCGCGATCTCGACCACCGGATCCTGACCTGGAACCAGGGTTGCGAACGCATCTTCGGCTGGGGCGCGGAAGAGATGATCGGGCGCGACGCGACCGAATTCGGCTCCGGGAGCCTCGCGGAAAAATTGGCCCGCCATTCAGTCCTCCTGAAGGACGGCGCATGGTCGGGAGAAGCGATCCATCCGCGCAAGGACGGCAGCCTGGTGCAGGTCGAGACGCGTTGGACCCTTGTGCGAGACGACGCGGGGCGCCCGGAGTCCGTCCTGTCCATCAGCACGGACATCACGCGGCGCAAGCAGGCGGAAGAGGCTGTTCACCGGCTCGCGTTCTATGACACCTTGACGGGATTGCCGAACCGGCAGTCGTTCAACGCGACCCTGCGCGCGAGTCGCATCGGCAGCTCGAAAGCCGATGGGGCAGGGGCACTTCTCTTCATCAACATCGACCGGTTCAAGCTGGTGAACGAGACCCTTGGCCACAGCAAGGGCGATCTTCTTCTCAAGCTCGCATCGAACAGGCTGCAGACCGCGGTGATGCCGACGGGCTATGTCGCTCACATCGGTGCCGATGAGTTTGTGGTCCTGCTGGCCCCGACGCAAGGCAGCCTGGAAGACGCCCAGGCCCGTGCAGGACAGGTCTCGCGGAACATCGCCCAGGCCTTCAAGTCGCCTTTCCGGCTGGAGGAGTTCGTGCACATGGCCTCCGTCTGCGTGGGCATTGCGCCGTTCTTCGGCAACGCGTTCAGCGACGAAGAGCTGTTGCAGCATGCCGACCTCGCCATGATCCAGGCGAAATCGGTGGGCCGCGGCGTCGTGCGGTTCTACGATCCTCGGCTGCACACCGCCGCATCGGAGAGGGCCGCTCTCGAGAAGGACCTGCGCCATGCCGTCGCGCGTGGTGAGTTCGTCTTGCACTTCCAGCCGCAGTTGCGACGAGACGGCCGGTTCACCGGCGCCGAAGCCTTGCTGCGCTGGAAGCACCCGGAAAGAGGGATGGTTTCTCCGGCGAGGTTCATTCCCATCGCCGAAGACACGGGACTGATCCTCAGCATCGGTGCGTGGGTCCTGGAGGAAGCTTGCCAGCAGTTGGCGAAATGGCAGGACGCGCCGGCCGCGGACCTCCTCGCATCGGTCACGCTGTCGGTCAACGTCAGCGCAAGTCAGTTCCGGCAAGACGACTTCGTCGAGCAGGTCGATGCGTGCCTGCGGCGCCACTGCGTGCGGCCTTCGCGTCTGAAGATCGAGCTGACGGAAAGCCTGCTCGTCTACGACATGGAATCCATCATCCAGAAGATGCGCCAACTGCGCTCGCTGGGCATCGGCTTGTCGCTCGACGACTTCGGAACGGGATATTCATCGCTGTCCTACCTCACGCGGATGCCGTTGGACCAACTGAAGATCGACCAGGCCTTCGTGCGCGATGTCATCACCGACAGCAACGACGCCGCCATCGTGCGGAGCATCATCAGCCTGGGCCATGACCTGGGACTGACCGTGATGGCCGAGGGAGTCGAGGACGAGAATCAACGCGCCTTCCTGGTCGCCAACTTCTGCGACAGCTTCCAGGGCTACCTGTTTGCCCGTCCCATGCCACTGGACGAGTTGGAACTGTTTGCCCAACGCCACGTTGCCGTGAGCTCGGAGCTGCCCTCGAACCTCCTGCCCGTGCTGGCAGGCGCGGCACCGAACCACGACGAAGTCCTCGCGGCGGTCGCGCAGGCTGTCCCCGCGATGATTGCAGTCAACGGGCCAGACGAGCGCTATCTGTTCGTCAACCGGGCGTTCGAGAACTGGTTCGGGGTGGACTGCTCCGAGATCGTCGGAAGAACCAGCCTGCAAGTGCTTGGACGGACAGAGTACGAACGTTCTTTGCCGTGGATCGAACGGGCCCTCGGCGGTGAGACGGTGAGTTTCGAGAAGTCGTTTCCCGGCCGGATTCCTGCCGTTCATGTGGCGGTGAGCTTCATTCCCCTGAGAACTGCCGATGGTTCTGCGAATGGCTATGTCACCGTCGCACAGGACGTCACCCGCCACCGCGAGGAAGCGAATCGCCTGCTCCAGCTGTCCGAGCGGGACCCGCTGACTGGCCTGCTGAACCGCCGAGGCTTCGAACGCTATCTGGAGATGGAAGCTGCCGGCGGCAGAGGCCAACGCGTCGGCCTGCTGTATGTCGACCTGGACCACTTCAAGATGGTGAACGACGCGCACGGCCACCCGGTCGGAGACGAGGTGCTGCGCGAGTTTGCGCAGAGGCTGCGCCGGGTTGTCCGGCCTGACGACGGTGTCGCTCGCGTTGGCGGTGACGAGTTCGCAGTCATCCTCTCCGCCGTGCCATCGGAGGCGCTGTGCCATGCCGCAGCCGAGGAGGTTCTTTCGGTGATCGGGCAGCCATTCACGGTGGGGCAGGTGAGCTTGACCATCACCGCAAGCATCGGCATCGCCTTTGGCGCTGCGCCGGGCGAGGGGTATGAGCAACTGGTGAAGCGCGCCGACGCCATGCTCTACCAGGCAAAGGCCGGCGGTCGGGGCAGATGGGTCTAGCGCGAAGCTAGCGCGGGTCGTGCGCGGTGCGTGCCGGAGCCAGCCCGCCGCATATTGCCGGATCTACGCCGTCTGCTGCCGCTCCGAAGCGTCCTTGCCGCTCATGGTTAGACCGTAAGCCTGGAGGAATGCCGCCACCGATGGGTGACGTTCCATGCTTCCGAGCAGATGAACGGCGACCGCGCCATCGGGCGCCAATGACACGGTGGCCATGTTGACGGCGGTGTCGGACCACTCCACGCGCCGGCGTAGCCCGAGCAGTTCATCGGCGGCGCATTGCGCCTCAGCGGGCGTCAGCAGTTGGGAGGGGAGGTGGAACGACACGCCCGGAATGTAGATGACACACTTTGTTTCAGCTTCGGAGCCTTCCCGGATCTTCAGCAACCTGGTGGAAGGCTGCCGGTTCAGACCCACAGGGCCGCACACGCTCGGCGGTCACGCGTGTCGAAGTGGGCGTGCCACGGGCGTGCGAAACGTGACGGACCAGCGGTGCGCCTTCACGGGCGGTACGCAGTGCTGCCAGCCCCAGCGCGCAGCGCCTTCCATCTTGTAGATGGACCGCGGAGCCACGGCGAGCTGCAGGGCGTGGCGTTTGGCTGCGTCGTCAGGGGGGTAGGGCCGGAACCTCAGCACGGCATCGTTGCCGAGCGAGACGCCAACCACGGCCTCGAAATCAGGCACATCGCGGTGCCAGCCCAGGGGTGTGCCCGGTGCGTACTCGGCCACCAGGACCTGCACCAGTTGGCGAGGAGGCACGCCGAGCCAGGTGGCAACGCGGTCGCGCAGCGGCACGAGGCGCTCGTCCAATGCAGCTCCCGACCGCAACGTGTTCGTCTCGAAGTCATAGCTGCCGCCGAAGCTCACGACCTGGCGGCGAGCGGTGTACTCCCTGTACTTCGCTGGCTGAAACGGCAAGGTTCCGATGACCTCGAGCAGTTGCGCCTCTTCCTCCCGTGACAGGAAGTCGGGCTGGTACCGAAGGCCGGGTATGGACACGACCTCCTGGGCGGCGAACAAGTCGTTCTGCATGCTGCGTTGCCGAAGCGAGGCGCCGGTGGGGGCACGATGCGTTGATCCAATGCCGCCGCCACGCACAGGCTTCTAGTGGTAATACTGTAGTTATGCACAGTAATTCTAGAGCAGATCGTTTTCTCCATGTCTGCCCGCTGCCAAGACCTCCTTGCGCTCCGATGAACTTCCGGCAGCGCTGCCTGGAGCCAGCGGAAATGCCTTCGTCGACTTACAAGGTTCCTGCGGCATCGCGGCTTGCAAGCCGGTCCGCGCCGCTGGGTAACATGCGCCGCCCAAGCCTGTCACCACGCCGCCGAAGCCGCTCCAGATGAAATCACTCGACTCGCTGCGGATCTTCGTGATCACCCAACGGAAGGGGAGCCTCTCGGCCGCGGCGCGCAGCCTGAGCCTGTCGCCGGCCACCATCTCCCGCCGCATCACGGCGCTCGAGGAGGAGTTGGGCGTGCAGCTGGTCGACCGCACCAGCCGCAATCTCAAGGTGACCGAGGCCGGCCAGGCCTTCCTGGAACATGCCGAGCGTGTGCTCGAGGCCATGTCCGAGGCGGAGCAGGCCGCGCGCGACGCCCTCAAGCGGCCCGAGGGCCGGCTGCGCATCCATTCCCGCACGCAGATCGGCATCCGCGTGATCGCGCCGCTGCTGCCGCGCTTTGCCCAACAGTACCCGGACATCCAGGTCGAGTACGAGCTGTCCGAGCACCCCGTCAACATCATCGAGCAGGACTTCGATGTGGACATCCGCACCGGTGAGTCGACGGATTCGGGCTTCGTGATCAAGCGCCTGCTGAGCAGCGACGAGGTGCTGGTGGCCAGTGCGGCGTTCGCGAAGCGGCATCCGAACATCCGCCACCCGGACGACCTGCACCGCCTGCCCTGCCTGACCTACCGGCGCGAGCAGGAGTCGACGACGTGGAAGTACATCGACGGGCAGGGCGTGCAGCACGCGCTGCCGATCAAGGGCGTGCTGAGCTCCAACAACGGCGAGGTGCTGCGGCTGGCGGCCATCGGCAGCATGGGCGTCGCGCTGCTGTCCGAACCGGCCGTGCGGGCCGACATCGAGGCGGGCACGCTGGTGCGGCTGCTGGCGGACTATCGCTTTGCCGTGCGCCAGTTCTCCAACGGCGTGTTCGCCGTGTTCCGCCAGAACCGCGCCTTGCCGCTGAAGGTGCGGGCTTTCGTGGACTTCATGGCCGAGGCGCTGCGCGAGCCTGAGGCGCGCTGACCGGCAGGGCAGGGCCCGGTCATTCGACGTCGATGCGCACGCCGCTTTCCACCAGGGCCTGCAGCTTGCGCGATTCGGCCGCCAGGAAGGCGGCGAACTGCTGTGGCGTGCCGGGCGTGAAGTAGCAGGCCGGCCGCGTGGGGAACTCGGTCTGGGCGCTGGCCTGGTGCGCGAGCGCCAGCAGCACTGCGGCGCCGGCCATGCGGATCATCTGGCGCTTGTTCATGGCCGCAGTGTGGCGAGAACGGTGCGTGCAGGCGCGCGCTCAGGCGCAAAGTTGCTTTGCACAACGCGGTGGGCTTTGCGGCACGGCGCTTCCTACGATCCAGGCCCGGGTGCTGCCTTGCCACCAAGCGCTTGCCCAGGATCACACCATCGAGCCGTCAGCCAGCGTCCAGAAGAGAGAACCACCATGCGACCCGCCCATCCCGACACCCTGGCCGCGCACGCTCGCGTGCGTGCCGAACTCGACTTCAGCGACCGCGGCGACTTCGAGGACGTGCGCCGCGGCTTCATCGCCACCTTGCCCGACGCGCACATCGACGCCGACAGCGGCGGCGTCTCCTGGAGCATGAAGCCCTATGGCTTCCTGGCCGGCGAGTCGCCCGACACCGTCAACCCCAGCCTGTGGCGCATGTCGCAGCTGAACGCCGTGCACGGCCTGTTCGAGGTGAAGGAGGGCGTGTACCAGGTGCGCGGCTTTTCGCTGGCCAACGTGACCTTCATCGAAGGCGACACGGGCGTGATCGTGGTCGACCCGCTGCAGTTCACCGAGCATGCGCGCGCGGCCATCGCGCTGTACCGCGCCCACCGCGGCGACCGCCCGGTCGTCGCCGTGGTCTACACCCACAGCCACCGCGACCACTACGGCGGCGTGCGCGGCGTGATCGGGCCGGACGACGTGCGCCGGGGCGTCAAGGTCATCGCCCCCAACGGCTTCACCGAAGAGTCGTTCTCCGAATCCATCCTGGCCGGCGTGCCGATGCGCCGGCGCGCGCTGTTCCAGTTCGGCTGGTCATTGGAGCCCGGCGCGATGGCGCATGTGGACAGCGGCCTGGGCAAGGCCGTGGGCCGTGGCGGCGACGGCTTCGTCGCGCCGACCCTGCTGATCCGCGAGCCGACCGAGCGGCATGTGGTCGACGGGGTGGAGATCGTGTTCCACCTCACGCCCGGCACCGAGGCGCCGGCCGACATGAACATGCACTACCCCGGCCTGCGCGTGCTGAACCTGGCCGAGAACGCCTGCCACACCATGCACAACCTCTGCCCGCTGCGGGGCGCCAAGACGCGCGACGCACTGGCCTGGGCGCGCTACCTCGACCAGGCGCTCGACGCCTTCGTGCCCGGGGTGGACGCGCTGATCGTGCAGCACCACTGGCCGGTGTGGGGCAGCGAGCGCATCGCCCAGTACGTGGCAGGGCAGCGCGACATGTACCGCTACCTGCACGACCAGACGCTGCGCCTGATGAGCCACGGCCGCACGCCGCGCGAGATCGCCGAAGAGCTGATGCTGCCCAGCGAACTCTCCAGGCAATGGTTTGCGCGCGGCTACTACGGCGCCGTGGCGCACAACGTGCACGCGGTCTACGCCCATTACCTGGGGCCGTACGACGGCAATCCGGCCAACCTGAACCCGCTGCCGCCCGCGGCCTCCGCCGTGAAGTACATGGAGTACATGGGCGGTGCCGATGCGGTGGTGGCCAGGGCGCGGCAGGACTACGAGGCCGGCCAGTTCCGCTGGGTGGTCGAGGCGCTGAACCACGTGGTGTTCGCCGAACCCGGCCACCAGGCGGCGCGGCAACTGTCGGCCGATGCGATGGAGCAGATGGGCTACCAGGCCGAGTCGGCCACCTGGCGCAATTCGTACCTGCTGGCCGCACGCGAGCTGCGCAGCCGCTCGGCCGCCTCCGCGCCCAAGGGCGTGTCGATCAGCCCGGACATCGTGTCCATCCTGCCCTTCGGCAGCTTCCTGGAGTACCTGGGTATTCGCGTCAACGGGCCGAAGGCGCAAGGCCTGAAGGCGCGCTTCGACTGGCAGCTGAGCGATGCGTCCGGTGTGGACACGCACCGGCTGACCTTGTCCAACGGCGCGTTGAACCATTTGCCGGGCAGCCATGGCGCTGAAGCCGATGCCGTGGTGCGCATGTCGCGCGAGCAGCTGGGCCAGTTGTCGGCGGGACGCAGCGCCTTGCTCGCGGCCTTGGACCAACAGGAGCTCGATGTGCGTGGGAATGCGGCGCTGTTCCGCAGCTTCGTGGAGTGCCTGGACGAGTTCGACCCGATGTTCAACATCGTGGAGCCTTAGGGATGCGCGGCTGTAAGAACGGACTGACGCGATCTCAGCCGGCCAGCCTGCTGCGTGCGCAGCATCTGCAGTCAACGCTCCCATCGGTTTGCCGGCGACCCGCCGCACCTCACAAGAAGAACACCGATGGACCACGAAATGCCCGAGGGGACTGCGACTGTGCTGCCGGACCACACGGCCGATGCGGCGCTGTCACGCCGCCGTTTCATCCGCGGCGCCATGCTCTATGCCATGGCCGTCGGCGCCGGTACCACGCTGTCGGCATGCGGCGGCGGCGGAGGCGATGACGACAGCGGCGACCCGCCACCGCCGGAAAGTGCGAGCGAGGCCTTCAAGCATGGCGTCGCCAGTGGCGACCCGCTCGCAGACCGCGTGATCCTGTGGACGCGCGTTTCGCCAGTGGCACCGGGCACCTTCATGGTGGGCTGGGAGCTGTCGAGCGACGCCAACTTCGGCATCATCCTGGGGCGCGGCACCGTGACCACCGGGCCTGCACAGGACTACACGGTCAAGGTCGACGTGACTGGCTTGCAGCCGTCCAGCACGTACTACTACCGCTTCTCGCATGGGGCGGAGCTTTCTCCCATCGGCCGGACCAAGACGCTGCCCGTCGGCAGCGTGAGCCAGGTCAAGCTGGCCGTGCTGTCGTGCGCCAACTTTCCCGCGGGTTACTTCAACGTCTATGCCGACGTGGCCAAGCGTGGCGACATCGACGCCGCGCTGCACCTGGGCGACTACATCTACGAGTACGGCCTGCTGGGCTATGCGTCGCAGACGGCCTTCGTCATCGACCGCGAGTCCGACCCGCGGCAGGAGATCCTGACCCTGGCCGACTACCGGCGGCGGCATGCACAGTACAAGACCGACCCCGACCTGCGGGCGCTGCACGCGGCCGTCCCGCTGATCGCCGTGTGGGATGACCACGACGTGGCCGACAACGCGTGGTCGGCGGGCGCGGGCAACCACGATGCATCCTCCGAAGGAGGCTTTGCCGAACGCCGCGCCGCAGCGGTGCAGGCCTGGCAGGAATGGCTGCCGATCCGCGTACCCGATGCGGCGAACCCCTTGAAGATCTACCGCAGCTTCGACTTCGGCACGCTGGCGTCGCTGCACATGCTGGACACCCGGCTCATCGGACGCGACGAGCAGCTCACGCTGCCCGCCTTCCTGGAAGGCGCGGGGCTTGGGGCAGGGCGGCAGATGCTCGGCACCGAGCAGTCGGACTGGCTGACCGCTCAGATGACGGCGTCCAGCGCAACCTGGCAGGTGCTGGGCCAGCAGGTGCTGATGGCGCGCATGGAAATTCCCTTGTCGGTCGCCTCGTCGTTCACCTTGGAGACGCTGGCCGAATTCACCTTGGCTAAGGCCACGCCCGAACCGCTGCGCAGCGATTCGCAGCGGGAGCTGGTGAACCAGCGACGCGCGCCGTACAACCTCGATGCCTGGGACGGCTACCCGGCCGCGCGCGAGTCGGTGCTGGCCACGGCACGCGGTCTGGACAAGAACCTGATCTCGCTGGCCGGCGACACCCACAACGCGTGGGCCAGCGACCTGACGGATGCCGCGGGCGGCCACGTGGGCGTGGAATTTGCCACCGCATCGGTCAGCTCGCCGGGCTTCGAGCGTGCGCTGCCGCTGATCTCCAGCGCCGTGCTGGAGGACGCGTTTCCCGACATGGTTCCGGACCTGCGCTACGCCGAGTGCAGCCACCGTGGCTATGTGGTGCTGACGCTGACGCCCGCCGAGGCACGCAGTGAATGGGTGGAGGTCGACACCGTCTGGAGCCGCGACTACCAGGCCCGCACTGTCAAGACCCTGCGCACCTTGCCGGGCAGCGGCAACAGAACCATCCTCGACGCTTGAGGGTGCGCGCTTCGGCGCAGTGAGGCCGGCGGATCGCCACGCGCTTGCCTGCGCGCCTGCAGGCCGTCGGGCCGCGCAGCGGTCCTCATTCGCCTGCACCGGCCGCCCTCCCAACCGCCCCACGGTGTGCGGCCGTGCCCGCTTCGCGGCCGCCGCACCGGCCCGCAACGCACCGCGGCATGCAAACCATGGTTGCAGAAACTGCGGTTTGCAGGGGCAGATGCCGCTCCATACTGCGCCGCGATCCGGCCGCCGTGGCCGCGACATACCGATGGGAGACGCATCTGATGAGAGCAGCAGTTCTGCAGGAGTTCGGCCAGCCGCTGGTGATCCAGGAGGTGGCGATTGCCGCGCCCGGGCCGGACGAGGTGCTGCTGAGAACCGCCGCCGTCGGCCTGTGCCACAGCGACCTGCACTACATGCAGGGCATGCGCAAGATTCCGCTGCCTGGCGTGCTGGGCCACGAAGTCTCTGGCGTGGTCGAGGCCGTGGGCGAGCGCGTGCGGGATCTCCAACCCGGCGACCACGTGGTCGGTGCCCTGTCGGTCTTTTGCGGCCTGTGCCGGCAATGCCTGGGCGGCCGTTTCGCGCTGTGCATGGACACCGAGGTCAAGCAGCCCCCCGGCAAGGCGCGGCGCCTGTCGCATGGCGAGCAGCCGGTCAGCCAGGTATTCAACCTGTCCGGCTTTGCCGAGAAGATGCTGGTGCACCGCAACGCGCTGGTTCAGATCCGCAAGGACATGCCGCTGGACCGCGCGGCGCTGCTGGGCTGCGCCGTGATCACCGGCACCGGTGCGGTGTTCCGCAACGCGCAGGTGCCGGCCGGCGCCTCGGTGGCGGTGGTGGGCTGCGGCGGCGTGGGCCTGGCGGCCGTCAATGGCGCCCAGATCGCCGGTGCGGCGCGCATCATCGCCATCGACAACGTGCCCGGCAAGCTGGAGCTGGCCCGCAAGTTCGGCGCCACCGACACGCTGCTGGCGAGCGAGGGCGACGTGGTCGCCCGCGTGCAGGAGATGACACAGGGCGGCGTGGAGTTCTCGTTCGAATGCATCGGCCTGCCCGCCACAGTGGAGCAGTGCTTCCGCATGCTCCAGCCGGGCGGCACGGCCACCATCGTCGGCCTGTTCGCGCCCGGCGCCAAGGCTTCCATCGAGGGCAGCGAGTTCTTCCTGGAGAAGAAGATCCGCGGCTCCGCCTTGGGCTCGGCGCGCATCCGCGACGACATCCCGCGCCTGGTGGAGCTGTACCTGCAGGGCCGGCTCAACCTGGACGACATGGTGTCGCGGCGCATCCGGCTGGAAGACATCAACGAAGGATTCGCCGCCATGCAGCGCGGCGAGGTGGCGCGCAGCGTGATCGTGTTCGACGGCGTGGGCGGGTGAGCGTGGCAGGCGCGCCGCGCAGCCCTGGCGACATCGATTTCTACAACGAGGAGACTTGCATGCACGGCGTTCAGATCCACCGGCGGACCCTGTTGGCGTCCGCGCTCGCCCTGCTGGGCACCCCGGCGCTGGCGCAGGGCGACGCCTGGCCGAACAAGCCGATCCGCCTGGTGGCGCCCGGCGCCGCCGGCGACGGCGTGGACATCTTCGCGCGCATGCTGGCCGGGCCGCTGCAGGACGCGCTGAAGCAGTCGGTCTTCGTGGAGAACAAGGTGGGCGCCAACAGCGTGATCGGCAACGACTTCGTCGCCAAGGCCGCACCCGACGGCTACACCATGCTGCTGTCGCCGTCCTCTTCCATCGCGATCAGCCCGATCGTGCTGCCCAGGATGCCCTACGACACGCAGAAGGACCTGCTGCCCGTGGCCCAGGTGGGCGCCAGCGGCGTGCTGCTGATGGCCAACCCCGCCAGCGGCTTCAAGAACCTGGCGGACATGGTGCGCCACGCGCGCGCCAACCCGGGCAAGCTGTCTTACGGCACCTGGGGCAGCGGCTCCACCGGCCACCTGGCCATGGAAGGCATCAAGGCCCATTACGGGCTGGACATGCCGCACGTGCCCTACAAGGGCACGGCCACCGAACTGAACGACCTGCTGGCCAACAACATCAGCGTGGGCTTTCTGGACATCGCCTCGCCGGTGCCGCACATCCAGTCCGGCAAGCTGGTGGCGCTGGGCGTGACGGGAACCGCCCGCGGCCCGGCGCTGCTGCAGGTGCCCACGCTGACCGAACAGGGCTACAAGTTCGACGTGAACGGCTGGTACGGCGTGTTCGTCCCGGCCAGGACGCCGCAGCCCATCGTGCAGCGGCTCAACCAGGAGATCAACCGCATCTTGGCGACGGAAGAGACGCAAAAGAAGTTCGCCGCACTGAACATGCCCAAGCCGCCGATCCTGACGGCCGAGCAGTTCGCGGCGACGGTTGCCGGTGACATCGCGACCTGGCAGGGGTTGGCGAAGATGGCCAAGCTCACGAACGAGTAGCAACCGAAACGCAACGCCGCTTCGGTCGCGTGGCCGGCGGTGGCGCCGATCAGGCCAGTCGGCCAAGCGCAACGGCTGCGCCATCCCGCGTACCGCGCCCCTGCCCCGAAGGCGTCCTGCAGCGCTTGCCCACGCAGCGCGCCCACGCATCGAACCCCGGAGGTGCCGGCGCTTCACTTTCGCTTCAACACCTGCTTGCTTGCAGCTATGCTGAAGCGCAGGCCATGGCATGGCCGCAGCTGCGCCTTGCGGCATCGTGCGTGGACAACGTGTCGACGGGGCGGTGCTCGCCGTTGATGCCGCGAAGTGTTGACAGGGGACTATTGCGATGTCTTTAGCCAATCCACAGGCGCTGGTCGATCGCCTTTCGCAAAAGCAGAAGAAGCTATCCACCCTGCTGGTCGGCGCGAATGTGGCCATTGCTCTGATTCTTCTGGCACTGATGTATGCGGTGCACAACGCATCGAAGCAGTCGTACGAGTCACAAGCACAGAGCCTGGCGGAAGGGATTGCCACCATCGCACAGGCCAACGTGGGCAGCGAACTCAACCTGATCGATGCGGTTCTGCGGGCAACCGCAGATGAGGTGCAGCGACTCAAACCGGGCGCTGGAGCAACGACGCCGCTGGTCGACGAAATACTGCAAACACGTTTGAACCTGTTGCCCGGAGCCGAGGCCTTCAGGTTGACCGACAGGTCCGGACTGGTCCAGTGGGGAACGGGACTGCCGCCAGGTCAGCGCATGGACGTATCGGACAGACCGTACTTCATGGAGGCGCAGCGGCGGCCAAGTGAGCAGACGCTCGTCGCAGGGCCGGTGCGTTCGCGCGTCTCGGGCAATTGGGTCCTGGTTTTCATCCGCCCGCTGACGATCGAAGGAGAGTTCGCCGGCATTCTCTACGTCAGTGTCAACGTGGACCATTTCCAGAGGTTGTTCAGCCAGTATGACCTCGGCGAGAAGGATGCGGTCACGCTGCGCGCCCGCGACCTGGCACTTGTGGCGCGCCACTCTCCTGGTGCCTTGGTTCTTCCCGATGTCGGCGAAACGGCTGTTTCTGACGCATTGAAACGCGCCGCGACGCAGAACAGTGCCAGTGGATTCTTCGTCTCCAAGGTTGCCATCGACGGTGAAATGCGCTCAACGGCCTACCGAGCGGTCGGTGACTGGCCATTCACCGTCTATGCGGGCGTCAGTCACAGCCGATTCTTCCAAGCCTGGCGCGACCAGGTGTGGACGCACTCGGCGCTGGCTGGGTTCTTGTGGTGTCTCGTCGTCCTCGCGACGTTTGCGACATACCGCTCAGGCGTCAAGGTGGCCCACGGCCTGCAAGCTCTGGCCGACCAGACAGAGCGCACCAACGTCCTGTTGAGGATTGCTGGCGACGGTATCCACATCATCAACAGCGACGGCGTGCTCGTGGAAATGAGCGACTCCTTCGCTGAAATGCTGCGCTCCACCCGCGAGAAGTTGCTGGGCAAGCACATCTCGGAATGGGACGCCAACCAGAACCGGGAGCGCGTCACCCATTGGCTCTCCAAGCTCAAGGACAGGGACCATCAGAGGGTCGACGTCCAGCACCGGCGCGACGACGGCACCGTCATCGACGTCGATCTGCAGATGAGGGCCGTGAACATTGGCGGAGAGCTCCTGGTTTTTGGCTCCGCCCGAGACGTGAGCGACATCAAGCGCCTCGTGGTTGAACAGACCGCGATGTTGGAGAACGAGCTGGTGGGCATGGCCAAGATCGAGGACCGGCATTTCAGTTGGAGGAATGCAGCCTTTGAACGCGTCTTCGGGTATGCATCGGGAGAATTGGCAGGATTGCCAACCCGGGTCATCTATCTGGACGACGCTACCCATGACTTCATCGGCAAAGAAGCCTACAGCGTTCTACAGAGCGGATCGCAGTACCGCACGCAGTTGCGCATGCGCAAGAAGGATGGTGCTGCAGTGTGGGTCGATTTCGGGGCCGTGCGGTTTGCGGAGAACTGCGTCCTGGTGTTGGCCGTCGACATCACTGCTGCGAGAGAGGCGCATGACCATCTCGCACACGCGGCGTTCCATGATCCGCTCACCCAACTGCCCAATCGTCTGCTGTTGAAGGACCGGCTGGTGCAAGCACTTGGAACGGCCCAGAGGGAGGGAACACGCGTTGCGATCTGCTACATGGATCTCGATGGTTTCAAAGCTGTCAACGACACGCTTGGGCATGAAACCGGCGATGCACTGCTCAAGGAAGTCGCACGCCGTCTGCTGAGACAGGTGCGTGCATCCGATACCGCTGCACGGGTCGGGGGTGATGAATTTGTCCTGATCCTGACCAACATCGAGGGGGAGGAATGGTCGGCCATTCTCGAGCGTGTGAGCTTGGCCGTTCGAGAGCCGTTCGTCGTCAACGGCGCTGTTTCGCAGGTGGGCGCGACGCTGGGCGTGGCCTTGTCTTCTCCGGATGAGACAGCCGAAGAACTGATGGACCGCGCCGACCACAAGATGCTGGAAGGCAAGCGCCGCGGCAAAGGAACGATCACCGTCGCCGGAGATGCCGACGGCACCCGTCTCTGAGTCGCTGGGCCTTTGGGCAGCGGTCAGTCATCTGCCGGCAGGAGAGAGGGGGAATGCAAACCTCGCGCGACCTGCAGCCATATCCGCGCGCGAACGGGCGACGAAGCCAACGCCTGGCGCCAGCACTGCGCGCGCTGCGGGAGCTTGCCAGCGGTACCCGGCACCTGCGTCACAGCGCCTGCTTCGGCAGCTGCAGGCTTTGCAGCAGCGGCACCCAGCGGTCGAACTCCGTCTTGATGAACGTGGACAGCTCCTCGGGCGTCCCTCCGCGCGGCTCCATGCCGATGGCGCGCGCACGGGTGACGAACTCCGGGTCGGCAATGATCTGGTTCACCGCGCGGTTCAGCCGGTCAACGGTGTCGCGCGGCGTGGCAGCCGGCACCGAGAGCGAATACCACAGCAGCGCCTCGATGTCGTAGCCCTGTTCCTTGAAGGTGGGCGCCTCGGGCACCTGGGGCATGCGCTTGCTGTCCATCACGCCCAGCACCCGCATTTTGCCGGCGCGGACATGCTGCAGCGGGCCGGTGATGGAGGTGCCGTGCACGTCGATCTGCCCGCCCAGCAGCGCCTGCAGCCCCGGCGCATCGCCGTTGAACGGGATGTGCGTGGTGCTGATGCCGGCCATGTTCTCGAAGGCCATGGGCGCCAGGTTGGTCAGGATGGAGGCACCCGGCGAGCCGCGGTTGATCTTGCCGGGGTTGGCCTTGGCATAGGCCACCATCTCCTTGATGTTCTGAAAGGGCAGGTCCATGCGGCCGACCAGGATGGAGGGCTGGTAGGCGATCTGCGTGACCGGCGCGAAGTCCCTGGCCGGGTCGTACGGCAGCTTGTCGTAGATCACGGTGTTGCTGGCCAGGATGCCGAGCGAGGACATCAGGATGGTCTGCCCATCGGGCCGCGCGCGGGCCACGTGGTCGGCCGCCACGATGCCGCTGGCGCCCGGCTTGTTCTCGACGATCACCTGCGTGCCGCGCTTGGTGAGTTCGGCCGCCAGCAGCCGCACGTATTGGTCGGTGCCACCGCCGGGCGGGAACGGCACGATGATGCGGGCCGGTTGCTGGGCCTGGGCGGGGCCGACCATCCCGATCGTGGCGACCAGGGACAAGAGCAGGCCGGAGATGAAGGTGTGCATGCGCATGAAGGTGTCTCCTCGGTTGTTTGAAATGTGGGGCAGGGCGCAGTCAGCGGCCGGCTGCCGGTGCAGTGGCGTCTTTGCCGTCCTGGACCTGCTGGAACACGGTGGCACCCAGGGCCGTGCCGTGCACGGCCAGGTGGGCGCCCAGCTGGATGGCCTGCTGCAGTTCGGCCGCCGGCACGCCCTGGGCCAGCGCGGTGGCCGCGATCTGGCGCACCGCCTGCGCGTTGAACGCGGTGAAGCAGGCATGCAGGGCCAGCTGCACGGTGCTGCGCTCGGCCGGCGTCAGCCCGCCTTCGGGGCGGCCGTGCTCGATGAAGTCCAGCAACACCTGGGCATAGCCCGGGTCGCGCTGCGCAAGCTGGGCCAGCGGCAGGGCGTGCGCGGGGCCGACGCGGTCGATGCGCTGCTGCAGCGGGGTGTCGATGGCGGGCGCCGCATCGGGCGACCCGGTCAACTCGGCGAGGATGTCGCTGGCCTGGCACACGCTGGCCACGCCCTGCACGGCCACTAGGTGCAGCACGTCGAAGATGTCGGCCTGCGTGGCGCCCACCTCGAGCGCGCGCTGCAAATGGGTCTGCAGGCCGGAGGCGAACAGGTGCGAGGACGAGGCGTCCAGCGCCACGTAGATGAGCTCGACCATGCGCGGTGTCAGCGGCCCGGTGCGCGCCGGGTGGCCGGCGTAGCGCGCGTACTGCTGTAGAAAGCCCGGGTTGACGTCGAGCAGGGTCTCGGTCCATGGGCGCCAGTAGCCGCGTTCGGCGATGAAGAAGGCCTTGGTCTGTTCGCGCGTGGCGGTGTCTGCGGTGCTGTGTGTGCTCATGCCGTCTCCTGTTCTGCGGTGGCCCGGCAGACCAGCGTCTGCCCGGTCAGGTATTGCGCAGCGGCCCCGCACACATAGCGCAGCAGCGCATGCAGGGACTGCGGCGGTGTCTGCGGCGCCACCTCCAGCGCGTTGATGCGCAGCGCGCGGCTGCCCCATTCGCAGGCCAGCGTGGCCACCAGCATGCGGGCGGCGGCGGCGTCGCCGGCGTCCTGCCAGCGGGCGGCCTGCGTGCGCGGCAGCAGGACGGTCAGGCTGGCCTGCTGCGTGTGGTGCGCGGCAAAGCGGGCGGCGGCGGCATGCACCGCCTGCAGCAGGCCGGCCGGTGCGGCGTGCAGCGGCGACAGGTCGAGGCAGGCGGCGTAGTGGGCGGCGGATGGGCTGGCTGGCGCGATGGCCTGCCATGGCGCGGTGTCGCCACGCACCACCTCCAGCCGCAAGGGCAGGTCCAGGGGCTGCGGCGCCAGCTCGGCCGGGGCGAAGCGCTGGCTGCCACCGTAGATGGACGAGCCGCCGTTCACCGCCAGGGTTTGCCCGCTCAAGGGCTGCGCGCCGCGGCTGGCCAGGAAGAACAGCGCCTGCGCCATTTCGGCGGGCGCGGCCATGCGGCCCAGCGGAATCTTGCCGACGGCCGCGTCGGGCTGCAGCCGGCCGGCCTGGATCAATCCTTCCACCAGTTCGGTGCGCACGAAGCCCGGTGCCAGCACCGTCACGCACCACTCCGGGTGCGCCTGCGCCAGTGCCTGCGTCTGCGCGATCAGCCCGGCCTTGCTCGGGCTGTAGGCACCGCGCCACGGGATGGCCTGCAGCCCCGCGCCGGACGAGACGTTGACCACGCGCGCGCCAGGCAAGAGCAGCGCGCTGCAGGCATCCACCACGGCGGCGGGCGCCGCCAGGTTGAGCGCCAGCAGGCGGCCCATCTGGGCGGCGCTCTGCTGGGCCAGCGGTGTGTTCGACGCATCGGACATGCCGGCGTTGTTGACGAGGGCGTCCAGCGCCGGCGTGCCCGCGGACAGCCGGGCGATCTGCTGCGGCGCGAGCAGGTCGATGGCGTGCAACATGTGCGCGCCGTCAGCGGGCGCGGGCAGGGTGGCGCCGACCTGCAGCAGGGCGTCGGCGTTGTGGTCGACCAGCACGCATTGCCAGCCTGCGGCGGCGAACAGCCGAGCCGTGTCGCGCCCGATGCCGGACGCGGCGCCGGTGATCAGAACCGTCTGCATTCGGCGGCCCGCCTCAGATGTTGGTGAGCGTGATGCCGCCGTCGACCGTCAGCGCCTGCGCCGTCATGAAGCTCGCCTCGTCGCTGGCCAGGAAGCAGATGCTGCGCGCGATGTCCTGCACCGTGCCCAGCCGGCCCAGCGGCGTGCGGGCGATGCGGTTGGCGTCGCGCTCGGCATTGCGGTTGCGCTGCGTGCCCTCGGTGGGCACGGCGGACGGGCACACGGCATTGACGCGGATGTTGCGCGGGCCCAGTTCGGCCGCCGCTGCGCGCGTGATGCCCAGGATGCCGGCCTTGATGCCCGAATACACCACCGAGTTGGCGGCCGAGCGCAGCGCCGCGACCGAGGCCACGTTGACGATGGAGCCACCGCGCTGCGGGTCCATCACGGCCACCGCTTCCTGCAGGCTCCAGATGACGGACTTGAAGCCCACGTCGAGCATGCGCTCGATGGTCTCCGGCATGATTTCCGGGATGGCCTGGTAGCGCACCCAGGCCGCGTTGTTGACCAGGATGTCGAGCCGCTGGGCGTGTGCAAAAGCGCGCTGGATGGCCTCGCGCATGCCTTCGCGGCTGGCGATGTTGACTGGCGCGCCGAAGGCCTGGCCGCCGCGCGTGCGGATGTCGTCCACCACGGGCGCGACGAGTTCTTCCTTGAGGTCGTTCACGCAGACGATGGCGCCGCGCGCGGCCATCTGCAGCGCCGTCTCGCGGCCGATGCCGGCGCCGGCGCCGGTGATGAGGGCCACGCGGCCCGAGAGGTCTTGGTGCATCAATGTTCCCTGGTGTTCACACGGACGCGATGAAGTCGCGGCCGACCTGGCTGGCCAGCGCGCCCGAGCCGAAGGCGGCGTCGAACTTGCGCACCTCGCGCAGCGACACATGCAGCGGCAGCTCCCAGGTGAAGCCCATGCCACCGTGCAGGTGGATGGATTTCTCCAGCACGAAGGCGGCGCTCGACAGCGCGTTGGCCAGCACGGGCCGGGCGTTGCGCGGCAGGCCGTCTTCGTCTGCATCGAGCACGCGCTGGATGCCCGCGTTGGCAGCCTCCTGCAGCAGCCGCATGCGCGCCAGCAGGTGGCGCACCGCCTGCTTGGCCGACAGCGGGCGGCCGAACTGCACGCGCGTCGCAATGTAGGCGGCGGTGGTGGCCAGCGCGCCTTCGGCCGCACCGTTGACGAAGCCGGCGACCAGGATGTCGCGCTCGCGCTGCAGCGCGCCGAAGGTGGCGGCATCCAGCGTGGCCAGCACCTTGGCATCGGCCAGCCCCAGCCAGCACTGCGGATGCTCCGGGTCCAGCGCGGCGTCGTCCTCGATCTGGACGGTGGCCAGGTCGAGCAGGGCCGCGCCGCCCTGGCCGTCGGCCACCAGCACCCAGTCGCTGGTGCGGGCATGGCGCGCCTGGCCGGCATAGCCGTCCTGCAGGCTGCCCTGCAAAGCCCAGGTGGCGATACGTGTGCCGCCGGCCAGCTCCTCTGCCAGCGGGGACGTGCCCAGCGCCTTGGCGACGAGGATGGTCTCCAGCAGCGGCCACTGCAGGCGCAGCTTGCCGGCCTCGGCCACGATGGGCAGCGCGAAGGCCGTGCCCAGCGCCAGGCCGCCGGCATCTTCGTCGGCACAGACACCGCACAGGCCGGCGCTGGCCAGCACCTGGGCGGCTTCGCGCGCGCTGCGCCCCAGCGCATCGGCGATGGCTGCGGCCGCGGCCTGGGCGAACTCTTCGGGTTGGAGGTCTTGGTCCGACATGGTCAGAGGTCCTTGGGCAAGTTCATGATGCGGTCGGCGATGATGTCCAGCTGCACCTCGGTGGTGCCGGCGTAGATGGTTTCGGCGCGGGCGAACAGGTAGCCGGTGGTGAAGTGCTTGCGGGCGCGCTGCGCCAGCGCACTGGAGCGCGGCGTGACGTGCGACACCAGCGACAGCGCCAGCGCTGCGAAGGCCTGGTGGCATTCGGACCAGTACAGCTTGGTCAGCGATCCGCGCGCGCCGATCTTCTCGCCCGCCACCATCTGGCGCACCGTGCGTTCGACCAGGCCCTTCAGTGCGTCGATCTCGCCCACCACCTCGCCGATGCGGCGCTGGGTGTGGCCGTCGTCCAGCAGCGGGGCGAGTTGCGGGTCCGACTTGCAGGCCGCGATCAGCTGGCGCAGCTCGCACTCGAAGCGCCAGGCGCGGTACATGCGGTTGGTCGCGCGTTCGATGGACAGCACGCGGATGGCCGCGTTCCAGCCTTCGTCGGGTGCGCCCAGGCGCGCACTGTCGGGCACCACCACGTTGTCGAAGAAGACCTCGGCGAACGACTCCTTGCCGTCGATGGACTTGATTGGCACCACGCGGATGCCGGGCGTGTCCATGGGCACGGCGAACATCAAGAGGCCGCGGTGCTTGTCGGCCACGGTGCCGGTGCGCGTCAGCAGCAGGCAGTAGTGCGCCTTGGCCGCGCCGCTGGTCCAGATCTTCTGGCCGTCGATGCGCCAGCTGTCGCCCTCGGGCACGGCCTTGGTCCGCAGGCGCGCCAGGTCGGAGCCAGCATCGGGCTCCGAGAAGCCCTGGCACCAGTAGTCCTGCATGGACAGGATGCGCGGCAGGAACTGCAGCTTCTGCTGCTCCGTGCCCACGGTCTGGATGATCGGCCCGGCCAGTTCCTTGCCGATGGAGCTCACGCTCTCGGGCATGGCCAGCGCACCGACTTCCTTGTTGACGGCCAGGTGCTCGCGCAGCGTCAGGCCCAGGCCGCCATAGGCCTTGGGCCAGGTCATGCCGGCCAAGCCGGCCTGGTACATCGCCGCTTCCCAGTCGCGGCATTCGTCCAGCGTGGGCGTGCGGTAGTCGGCGCTGTCGGCGCGCATGTGCGCGGGCAGGTTGGCGCGCAACCATTGGCGCGCGTACTGGCGGTAGACGGCCGGGCCGGCGGCGGCGTCGGGGATGGCCGGGTTCTTGTCCATTTGCATGGGCGGCTTCAGTGGGCGGAAGGGTTGCGGGAGGTGGGAACCATCAGCGCATCGAGCACGAGGACGCCTTCGCCCTCGGGCCGCACCAGGATGGGGTTCATGTCGATCTCGGCCACGTCGGCGGCGTGGCGGCAGGCGAATTCGGAGAGCCGGGCCACGGTGCGCGCGGCGGCGGCCACGTCGGCCTTGGGCTGGCCGCGCGCGCCGTCCAGCAGCGCGAACATCTTCAGGCTGCGGATCATGCGCAGCGCCTCGTCTTCGGACACGGGGGCCACCTGCACGGCCACGTCTTTCAACACCTCGGCGTAGATGCCGCCCAGGCCGACCATGACCACCGGGCCGAACACCGGGTCGCGCGAGACGCCTGCGATCAACTCCACGCCGCCGCGCACCATGGGCGCCACCAGCACGCCGTCCAGCCGCGCGGTAGGGGCGTGCTGGCGTGCGTTGTCCATCAGCCGCGCGAAGGCGTCGCGCACGGCCGCGTCGTCTTGCAGGTTCAACGCCACGCCGCCGATCTCGGTCTTGTGGGCGATGTCTTCCGAGGCGATCTTCAGCACCACGGGGTAGCCCGTGGCGCGGGCGCTGCGCACGGCATCGTCGGCGGAGCCCACGATCTCTTCGCGCGGCACGGAGATGCCGGCCGCGGCGAGTGCCTTCTTGGCATGGAACTCGTTGCGGAACACGGCGGGGTCCACCGCGTCGCGCGGGCCGTCGTAGGCCGCGGCGGTGGGCAGGGTGGTGAGCTGGCCGAGCCGCACCAGGCCGGCCAGGCCGGTGGCCGCCGCCGGGATGCTGGGGAACACCGGGATGCCCAGCGCGCGGATCTCGGCCACCGCATCGGGCGGGCCCTGGCTGATCAGCACCAGCAGCCGATGCGGGTGGCTGGCGCGGATCTTCTCCAGCGCTTCCAGGTAGACGCAGCGCAGCCGCGGGTTGTACAGCGACAGGGCCAGCAGCAGCACCAGCGTGCTGCCGTTCGCATCGTTCTGCAAGGCCGTCAGCATCTTCAGCAGGATGTCGGGCCGGGCCGACATCTGGGCCGATGCATCGACCGGGTTGTTGGTGCCGGCGGCCGGCACGGCCTCGCGGATCAGGGCCTGGGTGGTCTCGCCCAGCGCGGGCAGCGTCATGCCGGCCTGCACCATGGCGTCGGCCATCATGATGCCGAAGCCGCCCGAGGCCGCCACCAGCGTCACCGCGTCCGTCGTGGGGAGGCGCTGCGCACCGAGCAGCACGGCGGCGTGGCCCACATCCAGCAGCTCTTCGAACGAGCGCACGCGCAGCACGCCATGGCGGCGGAACACGGCGTCGAACACCGCGTCGGAGCCGGTCAGCGCGCCGGTGTGCGAGGCGGCGGCCGCCTGGCCCTGCGCCGTGGCGCCGATCTTCAGCACGATGACCGGCTTGTGCCGGCGGCGCGCCATGTCCAGCGCCTGGGCCAGCCGGCCGGCGTGGCGGCAGGTCTCCATGCAGCACAGGATGATGGTGGTGGCCGGGTCCTCGGCCAGCGCGGCGATGCCGTCGGCCACGTCGACATCGGCCTCGTTGCCGGTGGCGATGAAGCGGCTCACGCCCAGGCCGCGGTCGGCCATGTTGCGCATGGTGAAGCTGCCGATGTTGCCGGACTGCGAGACGATGCCGACCTGCCCCGCGGGCGGCAGGCTCTGCTCCAGCGCGACGGAGAAGGAGCCGACCAGCTTGTCCACCACGTTGACTGCGCCCAGGCAGTTCGGGCCCAAGAGGCGCATGCCGTGCGTGCGCGCCACGCGCACCAGCTCGGCCTGCACGGCAGCACCCTCGGGGCCGGCCTCGGCGAAGCCGGTGGACAGCACGATCGCGCCGCGCACGCCGCGCTCGGCGCAGTCGCGCACGGCCTGCAGCGTGGCAGCGGCCGGTACGGCAAGGATGGCCAGTTCCGGCGCCGTGGGCGTGTCCAGAACAGAGGCGTACGCCTGCAGCCCCTGCAGCGTGCCGCCCTTGGGGTTGATGGGGTAGATGGCGCCGGCGTAGCCGTATTTGCGCAGCAGCTGCACCGGGCGGCCGCCGATCTTGGTGATGTCGTCGGAGGCGCCCACCACGGCCACGCTGGCGGCCGTGAAGAAAGCATCCATCCCGACGCCGGGCGCCGCTTGAACCTGGGTCAGCATGCTCAGCGCCCCTTGAAGACCGGTGCGCGCTTTTCCAGGAAGGCCATGCGGGCCTCGCGTGCGTCCTCGGTCTTGGAGAGCGCGACGGTGAACTCCTGCTCGAAGCGGTAGGCGTCGCGCTGCGGCATCACATCCACCATGTTGGCGGCGCGCTTCGCATACGCGATGGCCAGCGGCGCCTTGGCGGCGATCTCGCGCGCCAGGGCCATGGTCACCGGCAGCAGATCCTTCTCGGCCACCACGTCCTCGATCACGTTGCGCTTGAGCAGGTCGTGCGCGGTGAGGCGCTGGCCCGTGAAGAACATGCGGCGCAGCGTGGAGCGGCCGAACAGGGTCTTTAGCATCGACGCGCCACCGGCCAGGCCGACGTTGATCTCGGGCATGCCCACGGTGGCGTTCTCGGAGGCATACAGGATGTCGCAGGCAGCCGCCAGGCCGAAGCCCGCGCCGAGGGCCGCACCGTTGATGGCGGCGATGACGGGCTTGCTGCACTCGCGGATGGCGTTGCCGGTCTCGCGGGTGATGCGGTTGTGCTCCAGGAAGTCACCCATGACCTCTGCGTTCGGCCGGTCTTTGAGGTCGGCGCCGGCGCAGAACATGGTGCCGGTGCCGGTCAGCACCGCGCAGCGGATGTCGTCTCGCTCGGCGATGGCATCGAAGGTGGCCACGATCATGCGGCGCATGTCGCGGTTCAGCGCGTTGACCGGCTTGCGGTCCAGCGTGACCAGGCCTACACCCTCGGAAACTTCCAAACGCACCCATTCTTCGCTCATAAGACCACCTTTGTGAAAGCCAGCTTGCCGCAGCAAGATTCGCAAGATTGACGAGACATCGCACTCGGTGACAAACAGCCCGTTCTGCGCGGGAAGTTCTTGTCCTGGCTTCGCAAGCCGGGTGGCCTGCGCTGGTTTGTCTCAGTGTCGATACGCTGGCTGGATTGTAGAAATCGGGCCCCGATTCACTCTCGTCGAATCCGGAGTACTGTTCTGCAAAAAACGAAGGATTCGCCGTTTGCTGGCGCGGCCTGGCTGGGTACGATTCAGCGCGCCGATATTCGATGGATGGCGAACAAGAGAATGTCGGCCAACGCCAATGAGTTTGCAGTTTCTGAGTTTCCCTTGTCGACCATGAATATCCAGCGCCTCGGCGATTTGAAAACCGCATTGGGAGAATGCCCGGTGTGGCACGGCGGGCGGCTGTGGCTGCTGGACTGCCGCGCCGGGCTGGTGCTGGCGCTGGATGCGGGCACGGGCGCGGTGGTGGCGCGCCACGCCGCGCCGGCACCGCTGGGCGCGTTCGCGTTCCACGGCGATGGCGCAGATTGCATCGTGCTGGCCCTCAAGGAAGAGATCGCCACGCTCGATTTGCACAGCGGGCAACTCCGCACCCTGGCCCGGATCGAGGCCAGCCATCCGCAGCTGCGGCTGAACGACGGCACGGCGCTGGCCGACGGCAGCTTCCTGGTGGGCACCATGCACGTGCCGCGCGTGCCCGGCGAGGCGCCGCTGGGCGGGCTCTACCGGCTCGATCCCCAATTGCGCCTGCACCGGCTCGACGAGGGGCTGGGCATCACCAACGGCCCCTGCGTGAACCCGCTGACGGGCCGCCTGCATGTGGCCGACAGCAGCGAGCGCGTGGTCTATTCGTACCGCATCGAGGCAGACGGCCGCCTGGCCGACAAGCAGGTCTTCGTGCGCACCGAGGAATACGGTTCAGGTCCTGACGGCTGCGCCTTCGACACCGAGGGCGGGCTGTGGATGGCGCTGGTGCGCGTGGGCGCGCTGGCCCGTTTCGACCTGCAGGGCCGGCTGACGCACAAGATCGATGTGCCGGTGACGCACCCGAGCGCGCTGTGCTTCGGCGGCCCCGGCCTGGCCGACCTGTTCGTCACCAGCATCAGCGACAGCGGGCGGTTGCAGGCCACCGGCCCGCTGGATGGCGCTGTGCTGAAGCTGACGGGCCTGGGCTTTGCTGGCCTGGCACGGCCGGTGTGCCGGCTGGCGCTGTAGATCCAGCTCAGGCGTCGGCGGTGGGCGCGTGCAGCCCGGCGGCCTTGCCGTGGGCGGCGAAGCGCAGCTCGGGCCCAGCCACGTGGTCGGCCACGAAATCCAGGAAGAGGCGGATCTTGGCGGGGACGATGGGCGTGTCGAGGATGGTCGCGTACATGCCCTCGTCGAAGCCCTTGTTGCTGATGCGCCAGTCCTCCAGCACCCGTACCAGCCAGCCCATGCGGATGTCGTTGGCCACGGTGTAGTCGTCCAGCAATACCAGGCCCTCACCCAGGCGCGCCAGTTCCAGCAGCGCGATGCCGTTGTTGCAGAGGTGGCGCGGCTGGAATGCGATTTCGGTGTGCTCCTCGCTTTGCTTGAACAGCCAGGTGGTCTGGTCGCCCGGCAGCTGGTAAGCCAGGCAGTCGTGCGCCAGGATGTCCTGTGGCTGGCGCAAGGCGGGCTTGGCGGCCAGGTAGGCGGGAGTGGCGACCAGGTGGCGGTCGCTCTGGAACAGCTTGCGCCGCTTGACGCCCGCCTCTTCGGGCGGCGAGATGCGGAAGTCGATGTCGAACTGGTTGCGGCGCAGGTCGACGGCGGCCTCGGTCAGCGTCAGCTCGATGTGGATGGCCGGGTAGCGCTTGCGGAAGGCCGCGATCAGCGCCGGCAGCACGCCCAGGCCGAACATCACGCGCGAATGCACGCGCAGCACGCCCTGCGGTGCGGTGCTGATGGCGGTGATGTTGCTCTGCAGCTCGTTGATGCGCCACAGGATGCCTTCGAGCTGGCGCGCGTACTCCTGGCCGGATTCGGTCAGCGTGACCTGCCGCGTGGAACGCAGCAGCAGCTTGACCTTCAGCTCCTCTTCGATGTCCGTGATCATGCGCGACACGCCCGTCGCCGAGATGCCGAAGCGGCGTGCCGTCTCCGAGAAATTGCGCGTCTGCGAGATCGACAGGAAGAGCTCCATGGCGCGCAACCTATCCATGAATCCCCCGGATTCTGCAGTTCACATCTGCAGTTTCTGCGGTAGCTGAATGGGCGTGGCTCCCTAGAATTTGGCAAGCCTTTCGGCTGCTCATTCGGCGGCTCTTATTGCGGAGAATATTCATGGAATTCGGCGTTTTCATTCTTGCCCAGCAACGGGGTTATCACCAGACATCCCGGCAGGTCATCAACAACTCGATCGAGCAGACCGTCGCGGCGGAACAGGCGGGTTTTCATAATGCCTGGTATGCCGAGCACCATTTCAACAATTACTCGCTGTCGCCTTCGCCGTTGATGATGGTGGCCCATATGGCCGCCAAGACCCAACGCATTCGCCTGGGCACGGCGGTCTGCATCCTGCCACTCTACCAACCCGCGCGCTTCCTGGCCGAGGTGGGTTTTGCCGACACGGTGTCCAACGGCCGGCTCGACCTGGGCGTGGGCTCGGGCTACCAGGAGTTCGAGTTCGAGCGCTTCGGCGTGAAGATCGCTGACGCCAGCGCCATCTACAACGAGTTCCTGGACATCCTGCACCTGGGCATGACCCAGAAGATCTTCGAGTACGAGGGCAAGTTCCTGAAGATGCCGCGCTCGTCCATCGCCGTGCGCTGCGTGCAGGAGCCGATGCCGCCGCTGTGGATCACCTCGGGCAACCCGGTGGCGCTGGGCCGCGGTGTGCGTGAGAACCACAACCTGTTCGTCACCGCGCTGCTGAACGGCAACGAGGCCATCGGCGGCCTGCGCGCACGCCTGGACAAGGTCGCCAGCGACAACGGCAAGGACCTGGACCGCGATGTGAAGTTCGGCTTCCTGCGCTGCGCCTACGCCAGCGACAACAACGCCGAGATCGATGCCTACCTGGATTGCGCGCGCTTCCAAAGGCGCATCTCCGAAAGCCTGAAGTACCGGCGGGCCCAATCCGAAGACGGCTACATGGTCAAGGAAGTGCCGTCCGACACCGACCCCACGATGGAGCAGCTGCGCAAGAACCTGCCCGTGGGCCCGATCAACCAGGTGATCGACAAGATGCTGGAAGAGATCAGCATCCTGCGGCCCAAGCACATCGCCCTGCAGACGCAGCTGGGCGACTTCGACCAGAAGACCATGCTCAAGCAGATCGAGTTGTGGGGCGAACGGATCATTCCCGCCATCCAGAAGGAACTGGCGCGCAACCCGGCTGCGCACGCCGTGGCGGCCTGAGCACCGCGCACCGAAAAATGAAGGAGACCCCCATGAGCCACACACCCATCCACCGACGAACCCTGCTGCTCGGCAGCCTGCTGCTGGGCAGCGGCATCCCGGCCCTGGCCAACACGGGCGAATGGCCGGCGCGGCCGATCCGCATCGTGGTGGCCGGCTCGGCCGGCGCAGGCGGCGACATCTTCGCGCGCCTGATCGCCGAGCCCCTGTCCAGGGCACTGAAGCAGCCTGTCGTGGTGGAACCCAAGGCGGGCGCGAACGGCTTGATCGCTTGCGACACGGTGGCCAAGGCGCAGGGCGACGGCTACACGCTGCTGTTCGCGCCGTCGTCGGCCATCCTGATCAACCCGGTGATCCACGCCAAGATGCCGTACGACACCGAGAAGGACCTCACGCCCGTGGCGCAGGTGGGTGCGGCCGGCATCCTGCTGGTGGCCAATCCGGGCACGGGCTTCAAGAACCTCGCGGACATGGTGGCCTACGCCAAGGCCAACCCAGGCAAGCTGGCCTATGGCTCCTGGGGCACGGGCTCGTCGGGCCACCTGGCCATGGAAGGCATCAAGGCGCACTACGGCCTGGACATGCCGCACGCCCCCTACAAGACACTGGTCACGGAAGTGACCGACCTGATCGGCAACAACATCAGCGTGGGCTTCACCGACATCCAGTCGCCGCTGCCCCACATGAAGGCGGGCAAGCTCGTGGGCCTGGGCCAGACCGGCTCGCAACGCTGGCCCGCCACGCAGGATCTGCCCACCTTGGCCGAGCAGGGCTACAAGTTCGAGGCCGATGGCTGGTACGGCGTGTTCGCGCCGGCCGGCACGCCGCAGGCCATCGTCGACCGGCTCAACGAGGAGATCAACCGGCTGCAAAAGACCGATGCGGTGCGCCAGAAGATCGAGGGGCAGAACATGATCGTGCCGGTGGCCCGCACGGCCAAGGAATACGCCGCGTCGATCCGGAAAGACGCGGCCATCTGGCAAGGCCTGGCACGCGTGACGGAGTTGAAAGACAAGTAAGAAGCCGATCGCTTGCACTTGCCAAAGAACCGGGGCCTTGGGCCCCGTTGTCTTTGGTGCATGCGGCTCTCGATTGCCTTCGATCCTGCACTTTTCTGCAGGACTGAACCACGCCGTTCCCATATTCCCGATCGCAGGGGGCAGCCAGAAAATTCGCTGCATCGGACCGCACTCATCAACGACGGAGCAACCTATGGAACTCGGCGTCTTCATCCTCGCGCAGCAACGTGGCTGGCACCAGACCTCGCAGCAGGTCAGCCAGAACTCGGCGATGCACGCCGTAACGGTGTGGTGCAGATGACCGCGCCAAGCTTCGACAGCCAGGCCATGCGGGGCAGGGTGGCCGTGGTCACCGGCGCAGCCGGCGGGCTGGGCCTGGCGATCTGCCAACAGCTGCGGGCGATGGGCGCGCAGGTGGTGCAGGCCGACATCGGCTACGCCGCCACGCCTTCCGACTCGGATGGCGCGCTGGCTGTGCACTGCGACATCGCAGACCCGGCGTCCATCGCGGCGATGGCCGGGCTGACGCGCGCGCGCTTCGGGCGCTGCGACGTGCTGGTCAACAACGCGGCCATCACGGGGCAGCCCGTCGGCCTGGAAGAGCTGCCGGTCGAGCTGTGGGACCGCGTTTTCCGCGTGAACCTGCGCGGCGCCCTGCTGTGCGCGCAGGCGCTGGTGCCGATGATGTTCGCGCAGGAGGCGGGCAGCATCGTCAACGTGGCGTCGATCGCCGCGCAGTCGCCCTCGCGCGTGGGCGCCTACGGCGCGACCAAGGCCGCGTTGCAGGCGCTGACGCGCCAGATGGCGGTGGAGTGGGGGCCGCGCGGCGTGCGTGCCAACGCGGTCAGCCCGGGCATGGTGCGCACGCCGCTGTCGGAGCCGCACTACCGCGACGAGGGCGTGCTCAAGCGCCGCACCGCGCGCATTCCCGCGCGGCGCCTGGGCCTGCCAGCCGACATCGCGGGCGCCGTGTGCTTCCTGGCCAGCGACGCGTCTGCCTACGTCAACGGGCAGGACCTTGTGGTCGACGGCGGCTTCCTCAAGGCCTCGCTGAGCAACCTCTACCAACCCGACCAATGAGACACGCCATGGAATCGCCCAAACGCCTGCAGAACGTCTTCGTCGTGGCCGAGCGGCCCGCCGAACTTCATGCTTTCTACGCGCAGGCCCTCGGCCTGCAGCTGAAGTTCCGCGACCACGACCGATGGATCCAGTACGCCGTCGGCAACACGAGCGTGGCCCTGGCCTGCCGCGAAGAAGCGGTACCGGCCACCTCCGGCGTGGTCATGGTGTTCGAGGTGGACGACTTCACGGCCACCGCCGAGCGCGTGGCCGCCGCGGGCGGCGAGGTGCTGGGCACGCGCGACATGGGCGCGCATGGCGCCGTGCTCTCGCTGCGCGACCCCGAGGGCAACACCGTTCAACTCTTCAAGCGCCAGGGGGCACCCGCACCATGACCGACATCACGGCGGCCATCGACCCCAAGCTGTTCCGCCAGCTGCTGGGCTGCTTCCCAACCGGGGTGGCGGTCATCACCACGACCACCGCCGATGGCAAGCCCGTGGGCCTGACCTGCAATTCGTTCAGCTCCGTCTCGCTGGAGCCGCCGCTGGTGCTGTTCAGCCTGCGCAAGGCCAGCAGCCTGCTGGGCAGCTTCGTGGCGGCCGAGCGCTTTGCCATCAACATCCTGTCGCAGAGCCAGGACGCGCTGTCCGGCCGCTTCGCCTCAAGCAAGATCGCCGACAAGTTCGAGGGCGTGGACTGGGCGCCGGGCCCTCTCGGCACGCCGCTGATCGACGACTGCCTGGCCAGCTTCGAGTGCCGCGTGCATGCCCGCCATGAAGCCGGCGACCACGACATCTTCATCGGCGAGGTCCGGCACATGGGCACCGGCTCCAGCGAGCATGCGCTGGTGTTCTACAAGGGCGCCTACATGATGCTGGCCGAGTCGCTGCGCAAGCAGGTGCTCGAAGGCCGGCTGGACACGCCGGCCATCGACGAGGCCTACCGCGCGCTGTATGGCACGCTGTTGCGCCTGGCCTGCGAACGCGCCTCGGGGGCCGAGGTGGACGCGATCGAGGCCGCGACCGACGAGATCGAACGGCACCAGGGCCTGCTTGCCGCGCCGCAACGCATCGAGGCGCTCGCGCGCTTTTTCTCGTCCATCGCACAGGCTGGGCACAACGAAGCGCTGCGGCTCATGGCGCAGACCATGACGGCCGTGCTGCGCGAACGCCTCTTGCATGTGACCCCTTCGATTCCTCGGCCCGACGTGTTTCCCTTGCGCCGCGAGGTCGTGCGCTGCCTGCGGGACCGCGATGCGGACGGCGCGACTGCGGCCTTGGACGAGTTGATTGCCACGCTGCGCAGGGACACTCCGGAGTAGCAACAGGGTCGTTCGTCTCTCGCCCGGGGTACGGGCGGGGCGCTCAAGCGCCGAGCAGCGTCATGTACTGGGTTCTGGTTGCTACACGCCGCAGCGCTCGACCAGCTCTTCGGCTTTGCCGTGTGCAGCACGCGTCGGTACTGGCCATGCCCGCGACACCGCGCCGGCGTTCCGTCGGCTGCAGTCCTCGTCATTGCTGGGGGCGCTGCGTCAAGTCAGAGGCGACAGGGACGACGCCTGAACGCGCAAGAATCAACATCAAGGAGCGCCAATCGCGATGACCACCAGTCGAGCACCCCAATCTTCCCCCGCTTTCGGGCCAGGCGCACGGAGTGCGCTGCGCACTGCCGATTGACCGGAAGCTCCATGAACTCGATTGCCTCTAGCTCGACTTTCAACGTCAGCGTTTGCTGATGGCGCAGATCGCCAACGTGTCCCATTGCAGGCGGGCTTTGGCATTGGAAGGCACTTGCCAAGTGGCTGGGCAATGTCAGATGGGATTCGCGCGTCGTGGCCGAGGAGTTCGGCCGGCGCATCGCCTGGCGATCACTGGATGGATCTGACTTACCCAATGAGGGTGAGCTGCTGTTCGGTCACGGCGTGTTGGGCGACTTCTTCGCGCGCCTCACGCGTGCGCCCTACGCCATCGGCGCCTTGGTCCTGCGTCGCTTCAACAGCTTGGCCGAGACAGGCGAGGTGCCCGCGTTGGCGCACAAACCCGCAACCCGTGAGAATCCAGACCCTTATGGGGGGGGGCGAAATGAGGGCCGTCTGTTGGAGCGAGGCGCTGCGTTTGCATACCGATCACAGTGAGGCACTGCGCCAGCCATCCTAGCTGCTGCAAGGGACGACACGCTCTGAGTCTCACCGCACCCTCGACGAGCCGCCTTCGGGCGGCTTTGTCGTTCTAGTCCGGAGCCAGAGTTTCTGTCACGGTCCATGCCCAGTGCCTCGGACCGCAGATGGGTCCGATGCAATGGCCATCCGTGCGGAAAGTCGCCGGCTCCTCGGGCGTTCTCCTGCACCATTGGGCACACCCCGCACTCTGTGCTGGTCCATCTTCCTCGCGCCTATTGGCTCCTGTCGCCTCATCCGACGTGGCCTGCCAGGCACGGCTCTGCCCTTACCCATGAAGCGCGTCCTCATCGCTGTCGCCTGTGCTCTGTCCATGTCCGCCGTCGCAGGGTTTGAACCCCTGTCCGATCTGCCTTCCACGTCGCAAGTCGATGCGCTGACGAAGGCCGGCTGGTTTTCAGACGACGGCTGGGCGATCGGCGCGGCGGTCGTTGCCATGGCCGTGATTGCCAAAAGAAGGAGGCGCTGAGCTTGGGCGGGGGGCGATCCCCTTTGTCCAAGCGACCGCGACAGTAGCCAACTGCAGTTGAAGCAGGGTTTGCACCGGTTCATGTACTGGGCAGACGTGCCGAAGATTGCTCGCATTACCGGCTCAGAACCACACGGTTGGACGTTTCCATGACGCTTGCAGCATTGACCGCCTTCACCCTCATCGCATTCCTTGCGCGTGGCGCATTGGCCGCCGGCTCCAGGTTGGACCAGATCAGCAAAGCGCGTCAGGCGACTGCCAAACTTCGCCAGGACTCCTAGCTCCGCGGTTCGGCTGCGCCTGATGTGCGATCGGAATCAGCGCGACCGGCGCGAAGATTTCTCGCGCTCAAAGGCCAAAACGAAAAACCCGGCCGAAGCCGGGCTGCCTTGCAAGGGTGAAGCCAATCAGGCTTGCTTGCGACGCCGAACAGCAGCCAAGCCGACCAAGCCCAGGCCAAGCAATGCCAGCGAAGCCGGCTCCGGCACGTACTGGGCTTCGATGCGCAGGTTGAAGTTCACATCGGTGGCCATGCCCTCTTGGGTGATGAAGCCCAGGCATCCCGCGGCGGCACCGGTCAGGGCACAGGTCGACGGTTTCAGTTCGATCAGGTCGGGATTGGATGCGAACGTCACCGTGTACAGGTAGTCCTTGTACTCAAACTGGGCGCTCAAAGGACCATCCAGCACGAAGATGTCGGAGCACTTGGTGATGCTGTACTCCGGGCAGGCACCGCTGTTCGGAGTCTCGTAGAAGTTGATCGCGTACTTCGCCACCTGGGCAGGCAGATCGAAGCCGTCTGCAGTGAGCTTCAACGTCGCCAGGATGGTCGTCGAATGCAGCGAGATGCTGCCCGTGCCGATGTTGTTGTTGTTGACGTGCGTATACGTGTTTGCAACGTTGCTGGCGCCGTTGGTGACCAGCTTGCCATCACCAATGTTCGGGCTGTTCTTGATTTGCAGGGCGCTGCGGTCGACCCCGACCTTGCCATTCTTGCGGCCCCAGCTGATTTCCGAGGTGCCGGCGGCCTTCGTGCTGTTGTTGATGCCTTGGCCCGTCGCCGCATTGAAAGTGGTTTCGGCCGGAACGAAGACGCTGGTGACTGAGTAGTTCCAGGTGGTGATGGGCGCGGCGAATGCAGAGGAAAACGTCAGGGCAACTGCAGATGCGAGGCCGAACCGGGTAGCGAAGGAGAGCATATGTGTCCAGTGGTCTGGGCTTGGTCTCAAGCCCACGGTTGTAACTTCTGGAAACAATGCAGACAACGTGCCATGTAGTCTTTTTCTCTTCAGATCAATAACTTGCGGAAAGAAGCACGGCCTGAATCGGAACGGTGTGACAGATTGTTCGACGTGAAATTTTGCACAAGCATGGCGGGCTACGTCGCCAGAAACAGGGGCACCGCTGTGGACCGCGCAGGAAGAAGTTGGGAATCTCGTCTGGCCCGCTTGGACACAGTGGGCGGCATTTGAAGCAGCGATAGCGCGTCCTGCGGCTTGCTCGCGTCGGTTCGGCGTGCGAAACCCGCGGTCCGCGAAACACTGCCTGCCCAATGAAGCCTCGCGGCTACTGCTACAGCCGGCGCTGTATCGGTCCCGGCCGCGGCAGCGCAGCCTTGGGCTGCCGCCGGGCCTCTTGCTGCCGGTGGAGTATTCGCACGTGGTGCTCAGGCCGTTGGCGTCCTTGGCTGACAGCGCGCGCAAGAACGAAGCCATGCGCTATGCCTGCCACCCGGTTTGGCCTCACGGTGCCACTGACCGTCGCGCCGATGCAAAGCACCTGCGTGCCGATTGCCTCATGTCCTACTGGCTCGGCATGCGCAGATTCTTAGGCTGGCTTCGTTCCTAACAGCACCACCGTCGGTGCGGCGGACCACTTCATAAGGATGTGAAATGAAGAAACTAGTTTTGGCCTCAGCCTTGGTTCTTGCGCAAGCTGCAAGCATGCATGTGTTTGCCCAAAGCGACGCGGGGGGATCGAAGAGTGCGCCGACGCCCTCCGCGCAGGCCAACGGGGAAAAGGGCACTGCACCAGCGGGTCCAAAGGCGGGAATTGCGGGAACCGGATCACCGGGCATGGGCGCGCGGAGTGGGGCAGCCGCTGCTGGCGGTACGGCCCCTGCGCCTACGACCGAGTCCACCGGGGAGAAAGCACGTATGCCGGCTGAGCGCAAGCCAGCAACCGGTTCTTCGGACTCGTCAGGTCGCGGGACCGCAGGAGAGCGCAAAGCGGCTCCTACGCCCTCTATCGAAGCCAACGGCGAGAAGGCGGACAAAAAAGGCGGCGTTGGGGAGATGAAGCCCAGCGCCCCTGCCAAGTGATCTGACGGCCGACTGGTGCAGCGTCATCGAGGCGCAGCCAGTTCTGCCAGGAGGATCATCCCGTTTCCGGCGTGGTTGCCCACGCACTCGGACGCAGGGCATATTTGGACGAGGCCGGCACCCTGGCGGGCGGCGGCCGGATCTGCTTCAGGCGGTCGCTGCCGCTCGCAATGACTTCCGCGTTGCGCTGGTTTCCTTCCAGTGGCCGCGGTCGTCCTGCGGCGGTGGGCCAGCGCGTTGCGTTGGGTTCCAGGCCGGGCATGCGCGCCAGGCTGCCATGAGCGGCCATTGCAGGACCACAAGGCCCCCACCGCCGACGCAGCGAAGGCCACCGTCATCACGGTGATTGGCAGCCGTGAATCAAGCGTGATTGACTGTCGCAGCGGGGCGTCGGTCCTCCCCGAAGTCGGCAGGGCCAGATGGCCAGTGCCGCCAACCATGCCGCCCCCAGAGACGCCACCGCAGTGCTGATTCAGGCGAGGAAGGTGCGCTCTTTCGCGAGCGTGAAACCGCAGTCGGCACCTTGCTTTCCTGCTGCCACAGCGGCCTGGTCTGCCGGCTTGTTGAATCGCCCTCAGATCTCGACCGCGCCGACGACGAAATCGCGCGTCGCCTGCAGGTCCGGCTCGACCCCCAGGCCCGGCGCTGCATTCAGCAGGACGGCGCCATCGCGCAGCGCGAACTGCGGCGTGGCCAGCAGCTCGCGCAGCGGGTTCGGGTTCGCATCCACTTCGACATAGCCGGGCCCGCCCACGGCGGCCTTCAGGTGGAAGGATGCGGTCAGGCCGATGCCGCCGCCGAGCCAATGCGGGCAGAACAGCTTGCCGCGTTCCAGGGCCAGCCGCCCGACCGCCAGACAGCCCGTGATGCCGCCCCACTTGCCCAGGTCCGGTTGCAGCACCGACAGTGCCGGGCTGGCGCTGAACGCGTGGAAGGCGTCCACGCCGGCCAGGTTCTCGCCACCGGCCAGCGCAAGCGGCTGCTCGCGGGCCAGGCGCTCCCAATCGCGCAGCGGCGCATCCGCACGCATGGGCTCCTCGAGCCAGTCCAGTCCATGGTCCTGCATGGCGCGGCCGGCCTGCAGCGCTTCGTCCAGCGTCCAGGCCTGGTTGGCGTCGACCATGAAAGGTGTGTCGGGGCCGATGACTTCGCGCATGGCGTGCCGGTTCGCGTCGTCCCGCGCCGCGCCGAACCCGACTTTGAGCTTGAACGCGCGGTAGCCTTCGGCCAGCTTCGTGGCGGCCAGCTTCTCCGGCGAAGTTGGGTTGAGTCCGGACGCGTAGACCGGGATGGGCGCGCAGGCCGCTTCCTTGCGGTCGGAGATGAAACGCCAAAGCGGCTGGCCGGCGCGGCGCGCCAGCAGGTCCCACAGGGCCACGTCGAGCCCCGCGACGATCTGGTGCAGCGTGCCGGGTTCGCCGCATTGGATGGCCAGCACGGCGAAGGCTTCGCTCAGCGCCCGGAAACAGGTCTGCGGGCTGTCCCAGCGCCGGCCTTCGATCTGCGGGCGCAGGTAATAGGCCGCCATGCGCGCCCGGTGCTCGGCGCCCACGATCGGAAAGTTGCACCAGATCTCGCCCCAGCCCGACACGCCCTCGGCATCGCGCACGCGCAGCAGCACGGCGGGGCGGTCCCGCATGATGCCGAAGGAGGTCTGGACAGGTGGATCTGCAGGCGCCCGGAACACGAAGACATCGAGGCGTTGCACTTCGAAGGCGAGAGAGGGGTCGGCATGGTGCATGGGTTTTCGGTGGATGTCGGTCGGGAATGTGTGGTCTGCCGGACGATTGGCCGGCTCACGCGATGGCCAGGTAGGCAGACACCAGGAGGCTGGAGCCCGACGCCAGCAGCAGGCCGGCCACGATGACCTTGAGCACGGCCGGCCGCAGCGTGGTCGGGTAGCGGATCTGCAGGCGCGTCACGACATAGACGACCGGGACCGCGCAGGCGGCCAACAGCAGCGCGTGCGCGCTGAACTGACCCGCCGGCACGACCAGGCACAGCCGGAACAGGGCGTTGAAGGCGAACACCAGCAGCAGCGCCTGGCGCACGAGGTCCCGGTCCAGGGGCTCGCGGTACATCTGGTACACCAGCGGCGGCCCCGAGCTCGAGAACAGGCCGCCGAGCAGGCCCGACAGAACTCCGACGCAGGCGAAGGCCGCCGGTGTCGACTGGCGCTGGCGCGTGCCTGCCTGCAGCAACAGCAGGCTTGCGCAGGCGGTGATGGACAGGCCCAGCAGCCCGCGCAGCCAGGCCACGGCACTGCCGCTGAGCCAGCCGAGCAAGGCGACGCCGGCCACTACGCCGATGGTGCTGCCCATGAGGGTGGGCCGCATCAAACGCCAGGGCGGTGCGATGCGCTGGCTGCGGAAGGACACCCAGGCGTTGACCAGTGTGAGCACCATGGCCGCGTTGGCGGCGTCGGCGACCGATGCCACGTGCAGGCTGGCCGTCAGCCCCAGCAGGATGAGGCCGAAGGCGAAGCCGGTGAGGTTCTGGGCGAATGTGGCCAGCGCCACGCAGGCGGCGAAGGCCGCCACGGATGCGGCATCGCCGCTCTCCGGCCAGTTCACCGCGTCAAGCCGCAAGCCGGTGGCCTCACTGCTTCTCGGCCAGGCCGAGGGTCTTGATCAGCTGGGTGTAGCGCTCCTGCTCGGCCTGGACGAAGGCGCCGTAGTCCTTGCTGTTGCGGTACACGAGCGGCGTGTTCACCTGCTCGGCCTTTTGCTGGTAGGCCGCGGAATGCGCAGCCTTCTCGCAGGCGGCCTCGAGCTTTTGGCGCACGGCGGCGGGCAGGCCCTTGGGAGCGATGAAGCCGCCCCACACGGAGGCCTGCAGCGGCAAGCCGCCTTCCGCAGACGTCGGCACGTCGGGGTAGGCGGGCAGGCGCTCCTTGGCCAGCACCGCGAGGCCGCGCAGCTTGTACTGCGTCGAGATGGTCGGGGTTTCGGCGAACAGCGCGATCTGCTGGCCCAGCAGGCCGGTGATCATCTCGCCCGAACTCTTGTACGGCACATGCAGACCGTCCGTCTTCGCCTGGTCCAGCAGCATGGCCATGGACAGGTGCAGCACCGTGCCCGTGCCGGATGAGCCGTAGGTCAGCTGGCCCGGCTGCGCCTTGGCGGCGGCGATCACATCGCTGAGCTGCTTGAACTTGGAGTCCGGCTTCACCATCAGCATCAGCGGTACGTCGTAGGTGCCGCAGATCGGCTCGAAGCCGTCGGCGGTGTAGCCGGTGTTGCGCAGCGCGGGCTGCAGCATCTGCGGGCCGATGACTGACAGGCCGATGGTGTAGCCGTCCGGGGCTGCGTTCTTGAGCGCGGTCATGCCGATCGCGCCGCCGGCGCCAGCCTTGTTGTCCACCACGACCGGCACGCCCAGGATCTCGCCGAGCGGCTGCTGCATGAAGCGCGCCATGATGTCCGACGTGCCGCCTGGCCCGAAGGGCACGATCAGCGTGATGGGCTTGTGGGGGTAAGGCTGCTGGGCGTGTGCGGCCGGGGACAGCATGGCGGCACAGATGGCGCAGCTGGCGGCTGCAACAGCGAGTCGCGGAAACATCGGTTCGGTTCCTGGATTGTTGTGGTGGACGAGAACGGCGCGCACGTCAGTAGACGTTGCTTTCGAAGCCCTGCGCGAGGCTGGGGCGGATGGCGTCGATGAAGGCCGTGGCCTGGCGCATCATCATTCCCATGTCCGAGGCGACCGCCACGAAAGCGTAGCCCATGGACACGAAGCTGGAGACCACCTCGGGCGTGGGCCCGACGATGCCGCACGGGATGCCGAGCTTGCGGCAGCGCGCGGCGACATCGGCGATGACAGCCTGCACCTCAGGGTGCAGGATGTTGCCGATGTGGCCCATGTTGGCGGACAGGTCGCCCGGGCCGAGGAACAGCGCATCGACGCCTTCGACGGCGGCGATGTCCTCCAGCGCGGCCACCGCCGTGGGCGTCTCGAGCTGGATGATCGTGAAGACCGAGTCGTTGGCGCGCTTGCCGTAGTCCTTGGCGGTGCCGTAGCCGCTGGCGCGGAACACGGCCGCGAAGCCGCGCTGGCCCTGCGGCGGGTACTTGGCGAAGGACACGGCCCGCCGGGCTGCCTCGGCGGAATCGACGAAGGGCACCATCACGGTCTGCGCGCCCATGTCCAGCGCGCGCTTGAACAGCACCATCTCGTTGGCCGCCAGCCGCACCACGGGCGCGGCGCGCGTGCCGGCAATGGCCTGCAGCACGTGCAGCGTGTCCTTCTCGTCCATGGGCACGTGCTCCTGGTCGACCAGCAGCCAGTCGAAGCCGGCGCGGCCCATGGCCTCGGCCGTGCTGGAGGTGCCCGACATGAGCCAGGTGCCGAGCGGGGTGCCGGCTTGCGCCAGGCGCGCGCGGAAGGGGTTGGAAAGGAGGTCGGAGGTCTGGGCCATGGTGCTTGGGGAAGGATTGGTCAAAGGGTCAGTAGATGGACGGTTCGGCGGTGGGCGCGTTGCCGGTCAGCACCTCGAAGTCGCAGCCCTTGTCGGCCTGCGTCACCTGCTGCTGGTAGATGCGGACGTAGCCGCGGCTGTAGGTCTGCGGCGGCGGCGTCCAGGCGGCGCGGCGGGCAGCGAGCTCTTCGTCGGACACCAGCATGTCCAGGCGACGCAGGCCGATGTCGAGCGCGACCAGGTCACCGGTCTTGAGCAGGGCCAGCGGGCCGCCGACGGCCGACTCGGGCGCCACGTGCAGCACGCAGGTGCCGTAGTGCGTGCCGCTCATGCGTGCATCGGAGATGCGCAGCATGTCGCGCACGCCGCGCTGCAGCAGCTTCTTGGGGATGGGCAGGTTGCCCCACTCGGGCATGCCGGGCGCGCCCACCGGGCCGCCGTTGCGCAGCACGAGCACGGTGTTCTCGTCGACGTCCAGGTCCGGGTCGTTGACGGCAGCCAGCATCTCGGCGTTGGAGTCGAACACCAGGGCCGGGCCGGTGTGGCGCAGCAGCTGCGGCGATGCGGCCGAGGGCTTGAGCACCGCGCCGTCGGGGCACAGGTTGCCGCGCACCACGGCCAGCGCCATGCCGGCTTCGGGGCAGTCGGTGGTCGCGGCGATCAGCGGGGCTTGCGGATCGCGGATCACGTCATCGTCGGTGCAGACGCGCCCCTCGATGTTTTCGCCCAGCGTGCGCCCCGTGACCGTCAGCGTATCGAGGTCGAGCTGCTCGCGGATCTTGTTGAGCAGGGCCGGCAGGCCGCCGGCGTAGTAGAAGTCTTCCATGAGCCGGTTGCCCGAGGGGAACAGGTTGGCGAGCACGGGAACGCGGCGCGCAATGGCGTCGAGCTCGTCCAGGCCCAGTGCGATGCCCACGCGGCCCGCGATGGCCGGCAGATGCACGGCGGCGTTGGTGGAGCCGCCCAGCGCCATGTAGGCCGCCACACCGTTGAGCAGCGCTGCGCGCGTGACGATCCGCGAGGGCCGCAGGTCTTCCCAGACCATTTCCACGGCGCGCTTGCCGCAGGCCCAGGCCAGGCGTGTGTGGCCGGCGTCCATGGCAGGTACGCTGGTGGCGCCCGGGAAGGTCAGGCCCATGGCCTCGATGATGGAGGTCATCGTGCTGGCCGTGCCCATGGTGTTGCAGGTGCCCGGCGCGCGCGTCATCTTCGCTTCCAGCGCGATCCACTCGGGCTGGTCGATGTCGCCCACCACGTACTGCTCCCAGTACTTCTTGGTGTGCGTGCCGGCGCCGACCGTGAGGCCCTTGTAGCGGTCGTTGAGCATGGGGCCGGCCGGGCAGAAGATCGCCGGGATGTCCATGGACAGTGCGCCCATGACCAGCGCAGGCGTGGTCTTGTCGCAGCCGCCCATCAGCACGGCGCCGTCCAGCGGCAGGCTGCGCAGCAGCTCCTCGGTCTCCATCGCGAGGAAGTTGCGGTAGACCATGGTCGTGGGCTTGACCATGACCTCGCCCAGGCTCATCGCGGGCAGCTCGAAGGGGTAGCCGCCGGCCTGCAGGATGCCGCGCTTGACGGCCGTCGCGCGCTCGCGCAAATGGGCGTGGCAGGGCGAGAGCTCGCTCCAGGTGTTGATGATCCCGATCACGGGGCGGCCCATGAACTCCTCGCGCACCAGGCCTTGCTGCTGCATGCGCTGGCGGTGGGCGAAGCCGCGGATGTCGTCACTGGCGAACCAGCGCTGGCTGCGGAGTTCTTTCAGGTTTTTGCGAGGAGGCGTTGTCATGGGAAAGAAGTGCAAAGGCAATGGCGAATCGGGAGTGCAGTCTCAGTCGAGCCGGATATCGGCCTGCTTCACGGTGGTGGCCATGGCGGCCAGGTCCTTGCGCAGCAGCGTTTCGAACTCAGCGGGTGTGGAGGACAGCACCTCGTAGCCCTGGGCTTCGAGCGGCCTGCGGAAGTTGGGTGATTCCAGGATCGCGCGCAACTCGGTGTTCAGGCGCTGCACCACGGCTGGCGGCGTGCCCTGGCGCACCAGCAGGCCATTCCAGACGATGGACACGACGCCGGGCGCGCCGGCCTCGGCCATGGTCGGCACATCTGGCAGCACCGGCGATCGCTTGGTGTACGCGACGGCCAGTACGCGCACCTTGCCGGCCTGACGGAACGACACCACCGCCGGCAGGTTGTGGAACATCATGGGGATCTGGCCACCCAGCACATCGTTCAAGGCCGGCGGGCCGCCCTTGTAGGGAACGTGCAGCAGCTGGGTGCCGGTCTTCTCCTGGAACACCACGCCGGCCAGGTGCATGCTGTTGCCGTTGCCGGCCGACCCGTAGACGAGCCTCCCGGGCTGCGCCTTGGCGGCAGCGACGACCTCGGCCACCGACTTGTAGGGCGTGCCGGCGCCGACCACCAGCACATTGGGCATCTGGTGCGTGAGCGTCAGTGGCTGCAAGTCCTTGACCGGGTCATAGCCCATCGACTTGTAGAGGTGCGGATTGACGGCCAGCGTGCTCGTGGAGCCGAGCAGGATGGTGTAGCCGTCGGCTGGCTGCTGCCTCGCGACGAAGGCAGAACCGATGTTGCCGTTGGCGCCGGCGCGGTTGTCGATGACGACCGGCTGGCCCAGGCGCTTGCCCAGTTCCTGGGCGAGCGGGCGCGCGATGGTGTCGGCCACCCCACCTGCGGGATAGGGCACGACGAGGGTCAGTGCGCGCTCGGGGTAAGGTGTCTCGGCATTGCCTGCGGATGCGGAGGCGCAGATGGCCAGCGCGAGTGCCAGCCGGTGGGTGATGTGCATGCTGTCTCCTGAAGTGCAGCCCGCTTTGGCGAGCTTGTTACCGGTAACTGTCACCGGTAACATCGGCGCGACTGTATATTCGCGCGCTGCGATGCGTCAACCCGTTCCACCCGAGACAAGGGAAAACCCTGATGAGGCGTCTGGCGCTCCAGCCAGGGATGCCGCCATGGACAACGCGGGGCGGGTGCGTGCGCCGCGCCGCAAGCTGGGCATTCGGACCATCCACGACGTCGCGGCGCTGGCCGGTGTGTCTTCGATCACCGTGTCGCGTTACTTCAATGCGCCGGAAAAAGTGTCGCCTGTGGTCCGCGACCGCCTGCGCCAGATCATCCTGGAGACCGGCTACGTGCCGAGCCAGATGGCGGGGCGGCTGGCTTCGGCGGAGAGCCGGGTCGTCGGGGCCGTGATGCAGAACACGGGCAGCTCGACCTTCGCCGACCTGGTGAAGGGGATGGGCGACGGTTTCGAGGGGTCGGGCCTGCAGCTGTTGCTGGCCAACACCGAGTATTTGCAAGACCGCGAGGAGCGGGCCGTGCGTGCCTTCATGGGCTGGCATCCCAGCGCATTGATCCTGACCCGCGATGACCACACGCCCGAATCCGAAGCGCTGCTGCGCGCCGCGCGCTGTCCCATCGTCGAGACCTGGGGCGTGGTGCCCGGGCGGCCTTTCCACCAGGTCGGCTTCCCGCACGCGGACGTCGGCAAGGAGTTGGCGCGGCATTTCCTGGCGCAAGGCGCCCGGCGCATCCGCTTCGCGCTGCGGCAGGCTCCACAGGACTTCCGCGCCCAGCAGCGCGCGCAGGGCTACGCACAGGCGATGGTGGCGGCGGGCCTCACGCCGGATGTGCAGGCCTCCTCATGCGATGACGAGCTGGATGCCGGTGCGCAGATGCTGGAGCGCCTGTCGCGCGAGCCGCCGGACCAGCGGCCGCAGGCCGTCATCTTTGCCAGTGACAACATGGCGGTCGGCGCCATCCTCGCGGCGCCCGGCAGGGGCATCCGCTTCCCGCAGGATTTCGCGATTGCCGGGTTCGGCGATGCACCGATCGCTGCACGCCTGCATCCCGCGTTGACAACGGTGCGTCCGCGGCCCTACGACATCGGCCTCAAGGCGGCCCAGGTGGTGCTGAGCCTGAAAGCGGGCCGCGACCCCGAAGCGCCGCCTGCGACGCATCTGGTTCCGTGCGAACTCATCGTGCGCGAGAGCTCGCGCCTGGCTTGAAACCGCCGCGTCCAGTCCATCCGCGCAGCGGGTGCACGGCACCCTCAGACGAAGCAGAGCCAGAAGGGCGTGGAAGAGTCGAGCGCGGACTGGGTGGCCCATCCGGGGGCCCATACACCTACAGTTGTGACGACAGCAGCGATGCCAGTTTCTCCCTGGCCCGCTCGTGCAGAGGTCTGTCGCGCCAGTCCTGCAGCGTGATCGGTTTGGCGACTTTGAGATCGGCCTCGAACTGCAGCGTCTGCTCCTCGGCGAACTTGGCATCGTAGATGTTCAGGTTCGCCTCGTCGTTGAGGCGGAACGAGCGGTTGTCGAAGTTCGTCGATCCGACCGACACCAACAGGCCGTCCACCACGAAGACCTTGCAGTGGAACATCGTCGGCTGGTATTCGCTGATTTGTGCTCCCGCTTCGAGCAGCGGCCCCCAACTCGCCCGTGACGCAGCGCGGACGGACTGGGCATCGATGATGGGCCCCGGTGTGATGATCCGCACGCGCACCCCGCGCCGCATGGCATCGACAAGCGCCGTGACTGTCAACTTGTCCGGCACGAAATACGCGCTGGACAAATCGATGGTTCGCGTCGCGGCCGCGATCGACAGCAAGTACATCAGGTGCATGCTCTCGCTGCCCCCTGAAGGTGAACTGCTGAAGACCTGCGCTCGGCCTTCTCCCACTGCGGAGAGTGCGGGAAAGTAGATTTCGCCGTGCAGCACCTCGCCCGAAGCCTTGATCCAGTTGTCCATGAAGACGGCTTGCATCTGGGCGACGACGGGGCCTTCCACGCGGAAGTGGGAATCGCGCCAGTGCTGGGCGTCTTGCGCATTGCCTGTCCATTCGGGCGCGATGCCCACGCCGCCGGTGAAGCCGATGCGCCCATCCACCACCAGCAGCTTTCGGTGGGTGCGGTTGTTCAGCCGCGCCAGGTCGTACCAGACCGGTTTGTGGAACTTGCGGATCTGCACGCCCGCGGCTTCCATCTCTTCAAGGAAGCGCTCATCGATCTTTGCGCTGCCAACCCAATCCAGCAGGACATGCACCGGCACACCGGCCTTGGCCCGCTCCGCCAACGCGTCGGCGAATGCGCGGCCGATGTCGCCGGACCAATAGATGTACGTCTCGAATGTGATGCTGTGGCGCGCTGCGCGAATGGCCGCCAGCATTGGCGGGAAGATTTGGTCGCCGTTGTGAAATGCAGCAAACCGATTCCCCTGCAGGATCGGAGGTCCGAGAAGAACACCGAGTGCGCGCTGGTACTGCGGATCGTCGAGAGCGTATTGCCGGGTGATTCGCTCCTCCAGCTTTCTTTCGCCGCTTGTGAAGTTGAGCCCCACCAGCGTTGCCGCGACGGTCAGAAGGGCCGTCAATGCAATCAAGACGACAGGGCGTCGCGTCAGGTTCATACAGAGGCCTCGCAACAGGTGTTGTCTTGCCGCACCATGGTTGGCGCAACCGCGCCAATGCCAATCGCACTGGTCATCGCCGGCCAGAATGAAGTTTCACTGGGTTGGGGCGCATCTATCTCTTCATTTTTCGTGTGTGCGAAAGCGTGGACTTTAAATGCCTGCAAATGGCAACTTCCTGGAAACATGCGTGCCGACACCAAAACACGGCTGTGTCTGACATTGGATTATTTGCAAGCACCAACTGAAGTGTTGCCAAAGGAAGAACAAGAACAATTGTTTATTCGGTGCAGGATTAATATCTTGAATTCGACCACTGCGGTTGACGGAGGACTGTGTGAAGTCGAGCGCCGATATGAATGAATGAATCGTCCAGCGTGTGGCGAGCATCTTCGAGTCACAGGCCTGAGGCGCAATACAAACTGCGGCCGCGAATGCATGGCAAGACTCCGCCTCAGAACGCGAGACGCCCGCCGCACTGGTGTGGAACCTGGCATCCGTCCTACTCGCAGCGAGCAGTTCCGTTGACGCCGCCGTCATTCGGGCACTCCTACGGTGTCACGAGCCAGCAGCTCTCAGCAAAGGAGGCAAGACATGACGCGGAACCAAGAGGATGTGGACCTGGAAGGCCAGCCGGAACAGTCGCTGCCCAGCGCCATGAATCCGGCAAGTGCGCAGGGTGGGCAAGGCGAGAACCTGCCCAACATGACCGACGTCGACACGGTCCAGACTGCCGGAGCCACTGCGACCCAGATGGACCGGGAGGGACGCACGTTGGGCTCGGATGCGAGGGCTGCCGACCACGGCGGGCTGGATCAGGGACAAGGCCCTGGCCAGGTGGAAGGCCATGGTCGTTCAGGGAAGCCTCGTTGACGGCCTGCTGCGGCGCCACTGCGGCAACGACCCGTTGCGCCCATTCGGGTCGGTAGGGGAATGAAGCGGAAGCAGAAGTTCAAGGCGAAACCTCGTCCATCTCGGTGTTCAGGGAGCGCCGTTTGCCCGGGTTTGGAAGACGCGCGGGCCTGCCTTCGGCCTGAAGACGACTCGCCGCCGCCCTCGACAAGCAAAGGATGGCCTCCATGAACTCCGATAGGCAAAGCACTCACGCGATGATGAGGATGAGCTGGGGCCGCTTCTTCGCGATGATCGCGACGTCGACGATCGTGATGTTTCCGCTGATGTACCAGTTGGTCTACAGCGCCGATCACGCCACCTTCAGCCTGACGCGGCTGGTGTCGTCTGTCGTGATGGGCTGCGTGATGGCGGCCGTCATGCTGGCCTTCATGTGGAGGATGTATGCCGGTCCACGGACGAAGCTCGCCATCCTGATCGGCGCCATCGTGCTCGGCGTCTTGATCCTCGCCATCAACCGTCAGCAGACGCTGATCGGCGATGTCGACTTCATGAAGTCGATGATTCCGCATCACTCGATCGCCATCAACAACGCGCGCAAGGCCGACATCCGCGATCCCCGCGTGCGCAAGCTGGCCGACGGGATCATCCGCGCACAAGTCAAGGAGATCGCCGAAATGAATCTGCTCGTGGACGACATCGAGAACAACGGTGCGCGCGGGTCCGTGACGTTGCCGCCGAGGACTGCAGAGCTGACGCCGGACATGACGCCGGAGATTGGGGAAGCGGTCCGTTGACCGAGATGGCCAGGCGTCGCGCGAGCGGCCCCCGGCCGGCGGTAGCCCTCGACCTTCGCATTGGGTCAGGTGGGCCGCCGGGGCTTTTGGCCGGAACTCCAGCAGGCGTCCCACGCACCACGCGACTGGCACCACTTCCTGCAGCCGCGCCCTATAGGATCCGGGGCCGACAAAGAAAAAAACCCTGCAAGAACAACGTTCTTGCAGGGTTTTTCTAGGTCTTCCTGAGCCTCGATGAGACGCTCAGGAATGGTCATTTGGCGGAGCAGGCGGGATTCGAACCCGCGGTGGGCTATTAACCCACACACGCTTTCCAGGCGTGCGACTTAAACCACTCATCCACCGCTCCGTGGCAAGCCCGCGATTCTAGCAGTCAATTTGCGGCATTTCGCTGGGGCCAGGCATGGCGTTGCAAATCTTCCAGCAGGATGAATTCCAGCGCGCTGATGTGCGTGGACTCCAGCACCACGTGCGGCGCGCAGCCGGCCTCGTGGGCCTCCTTCCAGCGCGCTGCACACAGGCACCAGCGGTCGCCGGGCTGCAGGCCGGCGAAGCGGTGTTCGGGCCGCCGGGTGGACAGATCGTTGCCGCGCAGTTTGGAGAACGCCAGGAAGGCGGCCGTGACGCGCGCACAGATGACGTGCGCGCCGGTGTCGCTGTCGTCGGTGTTGCAGCAGCCGTCGCGGAAATAGCCCGTCAGCGGCGCATAGGAGCAGGGCACCAGTTCGGAGCCGAGGACGTTGTGCTGGACGGCAGCGCTCATGGCCGAGGCGGTTGCAGCCGGACCATGTTCATGGCCGAGCTGATCAGTGCCGCGGTGTCCGCCATGTTGCTCGGCACGATCAGCGTGGTGGTGGCGTCGGCCGCCACCTTGCTGTAGGCGTGGACGGCGGCCTCCGCCACCTTGAGCTGCACGGCCTCGTTGCCGCCGGGCTGGCGGATCGCGGCGGCCACGCGCTCGATGGCCTGGGCCGTGGCATCGGCCACCGCGGTGATGGCCGAGGCCTCGCCCTGGGCCTGGTTGATGGCGGCCTGCTTCTCGCCTTCGGAGCGCGCGATGAAGGCCTCGCGCTCGCCGGTGGCGATGTTGATCTGCTCCTGGCGCCGGCCTTCGGAGGCGGCGATCAGCGCACGCTTTTCGCGCTCGGCCGTGATCTGCGCCTGCATGGAGCGCAGGATCTCGGCCGGCGGCGTGAGGTCCTTGATCTCGTAGCGCAGCACCTTCACGCCCCAGTTCAGCGCGGCCTCGTCGATGGCGGCGACGACCTGCGCGTTGATGATGTCGCGCTCCTCGAAGGTCTTGTCGAGCTCGAGCTTGCCGATCACGCTGCGCAGCGAGGTCTGCGCCAGCTGCGTGACGGCGACGATGTAGTTGGACGAACCGTAGCTGGCGCGCATCGGGTCGGTCACCTGGAAGTACAGGATGCCGTCGACCTGCAGCTGCGTGTTGTCGCGCGTGATGCAGACCTGGCTGGGCACGTCGAGCGGGATTTCCTTCAGGCTGTGCTTGTAGGCGACCTTGTCGACGAAGGGCAGCAGGAAATTGAGGCCCGGCGTCAGTGTGCTGTGGTACTTGCCCAGGCGCTCGACGACCCAGGCGTTTTGCTGCGGCACGACCTTGATCGACTGCGAGACGAACACCGCGGCAATGACCAAGAGGACGAGTGCGACTTCCATCCGGGAACCTCCAAGCGCGTTGTATGAGATGAGCGTTCAGGCCTTGTCGACCATCAGCCGGTTGCCGACCACACCGACCACGCGGTAGATGCCGGCTTCGGGCGGCTGTGCGGCGCGCTGCACCACGGTCCAGCGCGCGCCGCGGTAGTGTACGGAGGCCGTGCCGTCGGCATTCCAGCTGTCCACCGACAGGGTTTCGCCGATGTCCAGGTTCATGTCGGGGTTGGCCGATGCGGCAGCCTGGCGGCCGCGCGCGCTGCGCACGGCATACCAGATGGCGACGGCGCCACCGCCGGCGATGGCGGCCGTGGCCACCTGGCCGGCCAGCGCCAGGCCCAGGTAGGCGGCCAGCGCCGCGGCGACGAAGCCCAGCGCCAACATCAAAAGGTAGAAGGTGCCGGTGACGAGTTCCAGCACGATGCAGGCGCCTGCCAGCAGCCACCAGAAGGTCGAATCTGCAATGCCCATGGGTGGGTGCCCTCCTTTGAAACCCGCGCATTGTGGGTCAAAAGCCGCGCCGGTCTTCTGCCGTCATGCATTGTTCGTACACTTCGCGCCTTTCCAATTCGGCCCGGCCCGGAGCTGCCCATGAAGTTTCGCTTTCCCATCGTCATCATCGACGAGGACTACCGTTCGGAGAACACCTCCGGCCTCGGCATCCGTGCGCTCGCCCAGGCGATCGAGAGCGAGGGCTTCGAGGTGCTGGGCGTGACCAGCTACGGCGACCTGTCGCAGTTCGCCCAGCAGCAAAGCCGGGCCAGTGCCTTCATCCTGTCCATCGACGACGAGGAGTTCACGCCCGGCCCGGACCTCGACCCCGCGGTGCTGAGCCTGCGCAAGTTCATCGAGGAAGTGCGCCGCAAGAACTTGGAAGTGCCGATCTACGTGTACGGCGAGACCAAGACCTCGCGGCACATGCCCAACGACATCCTGCGCGAGCTGCACGGCTTCATCCACATGTTCGAGGACACGCCGGAGTTCGTGGCACGCCACATCATCCGCGAGGCCAAGAGCTACCTGGAGAGCGTGCAGCCGCCGTTCTTCAAGGCGCTGCTGGACTACGCCGAGGACGGCTCCTACTCCTGGCACTGCCCGGGCCACTCGGGCGGCGTGGCGTTCTTGAAGAGCCCGGTCGGCCAGATGTTCCACCAGTTCTTCGGCGAGAACATGCTGCGCGCCGACGTCTGCAACGCGGTCGAGGAACTGGGCCAGCTGCTGGACCACACCGGCCCGGTGGCCGAGAGCGAGCGCAATGCTGCGCGCATCTTCAATGCCGACCACTGCTTCTTCGTGACCAACGGCACGAGCACGTCGAACAAGATGGTCTGGCACCACACCGTGGCGCCGGGCGACGTGGTGGTGGTCGACCGCAACTGCCACAAGTCCATCCTGCACGCGATCATCATGACCGGCTCGATCCCGGTGTTCATGAAGCCCACGCGCAACCACTTCGGCATCATCGGCCCGATCCCGCAGAGCGAATTCGAGCCCGAGGTCATCAAGGCCAAGATCCGTGCCAATCCGCTGCTGGCCGGTGTCGATGCCGACACCGTCAAGCCGCGCGTGATGACGGTCACCCAATCGACCTACGACGGCGTGCTCTACAACACCGAGACGATCAAGCGCAAGCTCGACGGCTACGTGGACACGCTGCACTTCGACGAGGCCTGGCTGCCGCACGCGGCGTTCCACCCGTTCTATGGCTCCTACCACGCGATGGGCAAGCGCCGTGCGCGGCCCAAGGACGCGCTGGTGTTCGCCACGCAGTCCACGCACAAGCTGTTGGCCGGCATCAGCCAGGCCAGCCATGTGCTGGTGCAGGATTCGCAGGACCGCAAGCTGGACCGCCACCTGTTCAACGAGGCGTTCCTGATGCACACCTCGACCAGCCCGCAGTACGCCATCATCGCCAGCTGCGACGTGGCGGCCGCGATGATGGAGCCGCCCGGCGGCACCGCGCTGGTGGAGGAAAGCATCCTCGAGGCACTGGACTTCCGACGCGCCATGCGCCAGGTCGAACAGGAGTTCGGCAAGGACGAATGGTGGTTCAAGGTCTGGGGCCCGGACGCGCTGGTCGACGAAGGCGTGGGCACGGCGGACGACTGGATCATCAAGGACGCAGCGGCCGCCAAGTGGCATGGCTTCGGCGACCTGGCCGACGGCTTCAACATGCTGGACCCGATCAAGTCCACCATCGTCACGCCGGGGCTGGACCTGGACGGCAAGTTCGCCGAGCAGGGCATCCCCGCCAGCATCGTCACCAAGTACCTGGCCGAGCACGGCATCATCGTGGAGAAGACGGGGCTGTACAGCTTCTTCATCATGTTCACGATCGGCATCACCAAGGGCCGGTGGAACACCATGCTGGCGGCGCTGCAGCAGTTCAAGGACGACTACGCCAAGAACCAGCCGATGTGGCGCATCCTTCCGGAGTTCTGCCAGCAGCACAAGCGCTACGAGCGCATGGGCCTGCGCGACCTGTGCCAGCACATCCACACGCTGTACGCCAAGTACGACATCGCCCGTCTCACGACCGAGATGTACCTGTCGGACCTGACGCCCGCGATGAAGCCCAGCGATGCCTACGCCCACATCGCGCACCGTAAGACACAGCGCGTGCCGATCGACGCGCTCGAAGGCCGCATCACCACCAGCCTGGTGACGCCGTACCCGCCCGGCATTCCGCTCCTGATCCCGGGCGAGGTCTTCAACAAGAAGATCGTCGACTACCTGAAGTTCTCGCGCGAGTTCAACCTCCTGTGCCCGGGCTTCGAGACCGACATCCACGGGCTCGTCGAGGTCGAGGACGACAACGGCAACGTGAGCTACTTCGCCGACTGCGTGGCCGAGGGCGAGCCCATGAGCGAGGCCGAGAAGGTCACGCGCACCGAGGACATGGTCCAGGTGGGCAACGACGGGCCTTACAGCCGCACGATCTGAATCAGGCGTCGCTGCGCACGCGCAGGAAGCGTGCGTGGCGCGGCAGGCCGCTGGCGTTCAGGCCGTTGTAGCGGTAGGTGACGAGTGCGCCGACGGCGGGCGGTGCCGTGCGTTGCGCGTCCGTGAAGCCACCGCCGAGCTTGAAGCGCAGCCCCTCGCCGGTCTCCACGAGCAGCGCGCCGAGGCGGCCGGCATGCCGGCCCTGGCCGGGCAGGTGCGCGACGACGCGGGCCTCGGCATCGTCGTACGGCTTGAACTTGAGCAGGTCGTCGCTGCGCTCGCTGCGGTAGGGTGCGCTGCCCAGGTGCAGCATGAGGCCTTCGCCGCCGCCCTGGACCACGCGGTCCAGTTGCGCCTGCAAGGCTGCGTGCGTGTGCGCGCGCTGCTGCGGCACGGCGACGATCCAGGGCGCAGCCGCGATCGGCAGCAACTGGTGCAGCCGTGCGAGGCGGGCGTCGAAATCGCCCGGCGCGGCCGGCAGGTCGAACACCATGAAGCGCATGGCCCGCCACGCTGCATCGGCGGGCTGCTGGCTGCGCACTGTGGACAGCGCGTGTTCGAAGCGCCCGCGGCCAGCCCACAGTTCGCCGTCCAGCGGCATCGCGGGCAGCGGGGCCGTGAACCAGGCGGGGGCGCCCACGCGTTCGCCACCGCGAGTCCAGAGTTGCCGGCCGTCCCAGTAACCGCGCAGGCCATCGTATTTTTCGCTGACCCAGTAGCCTGCCAGCGGCATGCCGCGGCGGTAGACGTTGGCCAGCATGAGCCTGGGCGGGGCCGCCCAGGCGGAGGCGGCGGGCAGCAAGGCGCTGCCCAGCGCTGCGAAGAGCAGCGCGCGGCGGGGCTTATTCGCCGTCGATGCCGCCGACGACCTGGCTGAAGCCGCCGTCCACATAGGTGATCTCGGCGGTCACGCCGCCGGCCAGGTCGGACAGCAGGAAGGCGGCGACGTTGCCCACGTCCTCGATGGTCACGTTGCGGCGGATCGGCGAGACCGCGGCCACGGCTGGCAGCAGCTTGCCGAAGCCCTTGATGCCGCTCGCGGCCAAGGTCTTGATCGGGCCCGCGCTGACACCGTTGACACGGATGCCCTTGGGGCCCAGCGAGCCGGCCAGGTAGCGCACGGAGGCTTCGAGCGAGGCCTTGGCCAGGCCCATGGTGTTGTAGTTGGGCACGGTGCGCACGGCGCCCAGGTAGGTGAGCGTGAGCAGGGCCGAACTGGTGTTGAGGTAGGGCAGGGCAGCCTTGGCCATGGCCGGGAAACTGTAGGCGCTGATGTCGTGCGCGATCTTGAACGCCTCGCGCGACAGGCCTTCCAGGAAGTCACCGGCGATCGCCTCGCGCGGTGCGAAGCCGATGCTGTGCACGAAGCCGTCGAACTTGGGCCAGGTCTGGGCCAGGTCTTCGAACAGCTTGGCGATCTGTGCGTCATCGCCCACGTCGCAGTCGAAGATCAGCTTGGAATCGAAATCGGCCGCGAACTCGGTGATGCGGTCCTTGAAGCGCTCGCCCACATAACTGAACGCCAGCTCTGCGCCTTGCGCGTGACAGGCCTTGGCGATGCCGTAGGCGATGGAGCGGTTGGACAGTACGCCGGTGATCAGCAGCTTCTTGCCAGTCAGGAATCCCATGTGGTTCTTCTCGTTCGTTGCGATGAAGCCTGCCGGCGGCACCTGTTCAGGGATTATCCGAGGCGGCAGGGCGATTAGTGCAGAATTGTCGCATGCGATACCGCGCGCTCCTGGGGCTGGCCATGCTGTCGGTGGCGGCACTTCTGGCGCCGCCCGCGGCGGCCGCCGCGGCCCAGGGCATGGGCTACACGCCCAAGTACCCGGCCACATTCACCCATTTCGACTACGTGAACCCGGACGCCCCCAAAGGCGGTGCGCTGGTCTTGTCGGCGGCGGGCGGTTTCGACAAGCTCAACCCCTTCACGCTGCGTGGCACGCCACCGGCCGGCATGGGTTTTTCAAACGGCTTCGTGTTCGCCGAGTACGGCCTGGTGTTCGATTCGCTGACCACGCCGAGCGAGGACGAGCCGTTCTCCACCTATGGCCTGCTGGCGGAAGACGTGGTGCTGGCGGCCGACGGCCTGAGCGTGGTGTTCCGCCTCCATCCCAAGGCCCGCTTCTCCGATGGCAGCCCGGTGCTTGCGGCGGATGTGAAGCACTCCTTCGACACCTTGACGAGCGCGCAGGCGAGCCCGACCTTCCGTGCCTACTGGTCCGGCGTGCAGCAGGCCGTGGTGACGGGCGAGCGCAGCATCCGGTTCCACTTCAAGCAGCGCAATGCCGAACTGCACATGATCCTCGGGCAGTTGCCGGTGTTCTCGCGCGCCTGGGGCCAGGGCAAGCCGCTGGACCAGATCCTGAGCGAGGCGCCGCTGGCCAGCGGGCCTTATGTGGTGGAGAAGGCCGAGTTCGGCCGAGGCATCAGCTACCGCCGTCGCGACGACTACTGGGCGGCGCAGTTGCCGGTGCGGCGCGGCATGTTCAACTTCGACCGCGTGCACTACGAGTACTTCAAGGACCGCCTGGGCGAGGAGGAGTCGCTCAAGGTGGGCGCGCTCGACGCACTGGAGGAAGGCTCGATCAATGCCTGGGTGCGCCGCTACCGTGGCGACCGTTTCGCCACTGGCGAGTTGCTGAAGGATGAGATCGCGCACCGCCGCTTCACCGGCATGCAGGCGCTGGTGTTCAACCTGCGCCAACCGCGCTTTGCAGACGTGCGCGTGCGCCAGGCGCTGGCGCTGGCTTTCGATTTCGACTGGATGAACCAGCGCCTGTTCTACGGCCGCCGGGTGCGGACCCAGAGCTACTTCCAGAACAGCGACGACCTGATGGCCCAGCCGGCCTTGGATGGGCCGGAGCAGGCCGTGCTGCAGGGCTTGCGGCTGCGCCAGCGCTATGCCGACATGACGCACGGCGAACTGCCCCGGCCGGTCGCCACAGGCAACGTCGCGGACAACCTGCGCCGCCAGTTGCTGCAGGCCCAGCGTCTGCTCAACGAAGCAGGCTGGCACTACCGCGATGGCGCGTTGCGCGATGCGCGCTCCCAGCCCTTCGTGGTCGAGATCGACATCGCCAGCCGCGCCTCCGAAGCCGTGCTGGCCGGCTATGCCCGCAACCTCGCCAAGCTCGGCATCGCGCTGCAGCTGCGGCTGCGCGACGCCAGCCTGATCAAGGCGCGGCAGGACGCCTTCGAGTTCGACATGGCGGTCGACCTGCTGGCAGGCTCGTCGAGCCCGGGCAACGAACTCCACGACGAGCTGGGATCGGCGGCGGCCGCGCAGAAGGGCAGCCGCAATCTGGCCGGCATCAGCGACCCTGTGATCGACGAGCTGATCGAGGTGATCGTCGGCAGCCATGACCGCGCCACGCTGGCCGCCGCGGCGCGGCTGCTGGACCGCTTCCTGCTGCACCAGCACTACGGCGTGCCGATGTACTACGACAGCCGCTACTACGTGGCACGCAAGGCCTGGCTGCAGCGCCCGGCGGCAGCGCTGCCGCAGCGCCTGCTGGCACGCTCCTGGCTGCTGACCATGTGGTGGGCGGGTCCGCGATGAGGCCGGGCCGGTGGCGCGGGGCATACCGCAGAATGGCTGCATGAGGATCTGGTTTCTTTGCATGGCCTGGCTGATGGCCGTTCCTGCCTGGGGGGCGCATGCCTATGCCCAGTTCGGCGATATCCGCTACGGGCCCGGCTTCACGCACTTCGACTATGTGAACCCCGACGCCCCCAAGGGTGGCGAGATCCGCCTGGTGCCGCCGATCGCGGTGACGCAGTTCGACAAGTTCAACCCGTTCACGCTCAAGGGCACGCCGCCCGCGGGCCTGACCGAGCTGGTGTTCGAGTCCCTGCTGACGGGCAACCTGCAGGAGCCGGCCACGGGCTACGGCCTGCTGGCCGAGGATGTCCAGGTGGCGCCGGACGGTCGCTCGGCCACGTTCCGCCTGCGGCCACAGGCGCGCTTCAGCAATGGCCTGCCGGTGCTGGCGGCCGATGTCGTGCACTCCTTCGAGACCTTGATGAGCCCGCGCGCGGCGCCGCAGTACCGGACCCTGCTGGCCGATGTCGCGCGTGTCGTCGCGCTCGGCGAACGCGTGGTGCGCTTCGACTTCTCGAGCGACAACCGCGAGTTGCCCCTGATGGTGGGCGGCATCCCGGTGTTCAGCCGCGCGTGGGGCGCGGGCAAGCCCTTCGACCAGGTCACGACCGACCTGCCGATCGGCTCGGGGCCCTACCAGCCCAGCAGCGCACGGCTGGGCCGCGACATCACCTATGTGCGCCGCGCGGACTACTGGGGCTGGGAGTTGCCCGTGCGCCGCGGCATGTACAACTTCGACCGCATCACCTACAAGCTGTACCTGGACGATGCGGCCCGCTTCGAGGGGCTCAAGGCCGGCGAGTACGACCTGAAGCGCGAGTTCATTTCGCGCAACTGGGCGCGCCAGTACCGGGGCCGCGCGTTCGACGCCGGCGAGGTGCGCAAGCGCGTGTTCGAGCACCGCTATCCCGGCGATTTCCAGGGCTACATCTTCAACCTGCGCAGTCCCAAGCTGAAGGACATCCGCGTGCGCCAGGCGCTGGCGCTGACCATGGACTTCGAGTGGCTGAACCGCCAGATGTTCTATGGCCTGTACGCGCGGGTGCAGGGCTGGTTTCCTGGCAGCGACTTCCAGGCGGTGGGCGCGCCCAAGGCCGATGAGCTGGCACTGCTGGAGCCGCTGCGGGCGCAGTTGCGGCCAGAGGTGTTCGGCGAAGTGCCGCTGTCGCCCAGCACGGCGCCGCCGTCCAGCCTGCGCGAGAACCTGCGCCATGCGCGCGCGCTGCTGGCCGATGCGGGCTGGACCTACCGCGACGGTGCGCTGCGCAACGCCAAGGGCGAAGCGTTCGTGCTCGAGTACCTCACGGCCCAGCCCTCGGGCGTGCGCCTGGTGCTGCCCATGCAGGCGGCGATGGCCAAGCTGGGCATCGCGCTCACGGTGCGCACCGTCGACGGGGCGCTGTACCAGCAGCGCATGGACGACTTCAACTTCGAGTTGGCGAGCCTGCGGATTCCGGCCACGTTGACGCCCGGCAGCGAGCTGTTCGAGCGCTTCGGGTCCAAGGCCGCCAAGACCCCTGGTTCGGCCAACTACTGGGGCATCGAGGACCCTGCGGTCGATGCCTTGATCCGCCACGCCACGGCGGCTACGACGCGGGAGCAGCTCGACAGCGCCCTGCGGGCCCTCGATCGCGTGCTGCGACTTGGTTACTATGCCATCCCCCAATGGACCAGCCGCAACTTCCTGGTCGGCTATCGGCCGGAAGGTTTCGGGTTGCCGCCTGTCGTGCCACCCTACTATGAGCCCGACAGCTGGGCAGCCGTCACCTGGTGGGCTGTGCCCAAGAATCCCTGATCCATGGCCGCCTATATCGTCAAACGCCTGTTGCTGATGTTTCCCACGCTGCTGGGCGTGCTGTTGCTGACCTTCGTGGTCATCCAGTTCGTGCCGGGCGGTCCGGTCGAGCAGATGGTGGCGCAGCTGCAGGGGCGCGATGGCGGCGGGGAAGGCCCCTCGGCCAGCTCTGCCGGCTACCGTGGCCGCCAGGGGCTGAGCCCGCAGCAGGTCGAGGAGATCAAGGTGCTCTACGGCTTCGACAAGCCGGCGCCCGAGCGCTTCTGGCAGATGCTGAAGTCCTTCGCGCAGTTCGACCTGGGCCAGAGCTTCTACCAGCGCAAGGGGGTGTGGGAGCTCATCAAGGAAAAGCTCCCCGTCTCCGTCAGCCTGGGCCTGTGGACCTTCTTCATCAGCTACCTGATCGCCGTGCCGCTGGGCGTGGCCAAGGCCGTGCGTGCGGGCTCGCGCTTCGACTTCGTGACCACGCTCATCGTGCTGGTCGGCTATGCCATTCCGGGCTTCGTGCTGGGCGTGGCGCTGCTCGTGGTCTTCGGCGGGCAGCTGCAGTGGTTCCCGCTGCGCGGGCTGGTCTCGTCGAACTGGGAGCAGTTGTCCGTCGGCGCGCGCATTGCCGACTACCTCTGGCACATCACGCTGCCGGTCACGGCCATGGTGCTGGGCAGCTTCGCGGTGACGGCCATGCTGACCAAGAACGCCTTCCTTGAGGAGATCCGCAAGCAATACGTGCTGACGGCGCGCGCCAAGGGACTGAGCGAGCGCCGCGTGCTCTGGAAGCACGTGTTCCGCAATGCGCTGATCCCCATCATCACGGGCTTTCCCGCGGCCTTCATCGGCGCCTTCTTCACGGGCTCGCTGCTGATCGAGACGCTGTTCTCGCTCGACGGCCTGGGCCTGCTGAGCTATGAGAGCGTCATCCGGCGCGACTACCCGGTGGTGCTGGGCACCTTGTTCTTCTTCACGCTGATCGGGCTCGTGACCAAGCTGATCAGCGACCTGTCCTATGTGCTGGTTGATCCACGGGTGAAATTTGACTAGCAGCACCATGCCGCCCACGGCTGCTGCGCCGGCACCGGCGCCGGAGCCGTTGCACCTCTCGCCCGGCCGTCGTGCCTGGCAGCGCTTTCGCCGCAACAAGCTTGGCTTCTACAGCCTGGTGCTGTTCTGCACGCTGGTGGTGCTGAGCCTGTTCGCCGAGGTCCTGTCCACCGACAAGCCGCTCGTCGTGCATTACGAAGGCCAGACCTATTACCCGGTGCTGCGCGACTATTCCGAGAAGGTCTTCGGTGGCGACTTCGAGACACCGGCCGACTACCTGGACCCCTTCATCCGCCAGCGCATCACCCGTGGCGAGAACTGGGCCGTCTATGCGCCCAACCCTTACGGCCCGCGCACGCTGAACTACTTCGCAAGCCAGCCCAACCCGGCTGCGCCCTCGACCGAGAACTTCTTCGGCACCGACGACCGCGGCCGCGACCTGCTGGCCCAGCTGGTCTACGGTTTCCGCGTCAGCGTGCTGTTCGCGCTGGCGCTGACGGCGATCGGCGTGGTGCTGGGCATCGTGACGGGCGCCATCCAGGGCTACTTCGGCGGCAAGACCGACCTTGCATTCCAGCGCTTCATCGAGATCTGGGGCTCCATGCCCGAGCTGTACCTGCTCATCATCTTCAGCGCCATCTTCGCGCCCAGCGTGTCGCTGCTGCTGGTGCTGCTCTCGCTGTTCGGCTGGATGGGGCTGTCGGACTACGTGCGGGCCGAGTTCCTGCGCAACCGGCAGATGGACTACGTGCGCTCCGCGCGCGCGTTGGGCGTGTCCAGCGTGCAGATCATGTGGCGCCACATCCTGCCCAATTCCATGGTGCCGGTGGTGACCTTCCTGCCGTTCCGCATGAGCGCGGCCATCCTGGCCCTGACCTCGCTGGACTTCCTGGGCCTGGGCGTGCCACCCGGCACGCCTTCGCTGGGCGAGCTGCTGAGCCAGGGCAAGGCCAACATCGATGCCTGGTGGATCTCCATGTCCACCTTCGGCGTGCTGGTGCTGACCTTGCTGCTGCTGACCTTCATGGGCGACGCGCTGCGCGATGCGCTCGACCCGCGAAAGGCTGAGAAATGACGCAGCCCCTGTTGTTGAACGCCAAACAGCTGCAGGTGTCCTTCGGCGGCCACACCGTGGTGCACGGTGTCGATTTCACCCTGGCACCCGGCGAGAAGCTCGCGCTGGTCGGCGAATCCGGCTCGGGCAAGACCGTCACGGCGCTGAGCCTGCTGCGCCTGGTGCCCGACGCGCAGGTCACGGGCCAGGCGCTCTTCCAGGGCCGTGCAGGCTGGACCGACCTCGTGAGCCTGCCCGAGCGCGAGGTGCGTGCCATCCGCGGCCAGGAGATCGCGATGATCTTCCAGGAGCCGATGACGGCACTGAACCCGCTTTACACCGTGGGCGAGCAGATCGCCGAGGTGCTGCAGCTCAAGCAGGCGCTGCTGCGCGGCGAGGCCTGGCGCGAGGCCGTGCGCCTGCTGGGCGACACCGGCATCCCCGAGCCCGAACGCCGCGCCGGTGCCTACCCGCACCAGCTGTCGGGCGGGCAGCGCCAACGCGCGATGATCGCGATGGCTCTGGCTTGCAAGCCGGCGCTGCTGCTGGCCGACGAGCCGACGACGGCACTGGACGTGACGCTGCGCGGCCAGATCCTGGACCTGCTGTCCGACCTGCAGCGCCGCAACGGCATGGCCGTGCTGCTGATCACGCACGACCTGAACCTGGTGCGCCGCTTCGCCGACCGCGTGGCCGTGATGGAGGCCGGTCACATCGTGGAGCAGGGCCCGGTCGAGCAGGTCTTCGCCCAGCCCAGGCACCCCTACACGCGCCGGCTCATCGACAGCCGGCCGCAGCGCGATGTGCTGGAAACCCCTGCCGAGGGGGTGCCGGTGCTGCGCGCCGATGGCATGCGCGTGAGCTATACGGTCACGCTGCCCGGCATCGCGGGCTGGTTCCGCAAGGGCCGCTTCGAGGCCGTCAAGGGCGCGGACTTCGCGGTGCCGCCCGGCCGCACACTGGGCGTGATCGGCGAATCCGGTTCGGGCAAGTCCACGCTGGCGCTCGCAGCCCTGGGCCTGCTGCCGTCGCAGGGGCGGCTGGAGGTGGCCGGCGGCACCTGGGGCGGCGGGCGCCGTGCCGAACTTGCGCTGCGCCGCGCCGTGCAGGTGGTGTTCCAGGACCCGTTTTCCTCGCTCTCGCCACGCATGACGATCGAGGAGATCGTCGGCGAGGGCCTGCGCGTGCACGCGCCCGAACTCACGCCCGAGCAGCGGCGTCCCCGCGTGCAGGCCGCATTGGCCGACGTGGGCATGACGGCCGAGCGCTTCCCGGCACTGCTGCAGCGCTATCCGCACGAGTTCTCCGGCGGCCAGCGCCAGCGCATCGCGATCGCGCGCGCGCTGATCGTCGAGCCGACGCTCTTGGTGCTGGACGAACCCACCAGCGCGCTGGACGTGACGATCCAGAAACAGGTGCTCGAGTTGCTGCAAAAACTGCAGCGCTCCCGCGGCCTGGCCTACCTGCTGATCACCCACGACGTGGATGTGGTACGGGCCATGGCGCACGACGTGATCGTGATGAAAGACGGGGAGATCGTTGAATTCGGCCCGGCGGCCACCATGTTGGACACACCGCATCACCCCTATACGCGCAGCCTGGTGGCTGCCGCTGCACCTGTGGGTGTACACAGCCCGCCAAATTTGGGCTAGAATGCGCGCTTCACGACCAAATGGGCGGGTAGCTACCGGCCCATTTTTTTTGGTCGCTTGATTTTGAGGATTGACGCAAGCAAGGGCGCCTGGCGACTTTGCCTTGGCACATGCGTTGTGTTTGCGGCCGGTTTGCGTCAATCGTGTTGTTGGTGTGTTGTTGGGCAAAAGGAGAGCCGTGGCGTTGCAGGAGCTGGTGACCAAGACCGTCGAAGGTCTGGGATACGACTTGGTGGAGATCGAGCGCTCTGCCGGAGGCTTGCTGCGCATCACGATCGACCATCCCTGGGTGCCGGGCACCGCCAAGGGCACTGAGTTGTTCATCACGGTGGAAGACTGCGAGAAGGTCACGCGCCAGCTGCAGTTCGGCCTGGAAGTGGAGGGCGTCGAGTACCGCCGGCTGGAGGTGTCCTCGCCCGGGATCGACCGCCCGTTGCGCAAGGAAGCCGATTTCCAGCGCTTTGCCGGCGAACTGGTCGACCTGACGCTCAAGGCCCCGCTGGGCGCCGCGGCCGCGGGCCAGGTGGCGCCGACACGCAAGAAGTTCCGCGGCCGGCTCGAGCGCGTCGAGGCCGTGAACGCCGACACACCGGCCGACGCGCAGGCCGCCGCACCGGCGCAGTGGCAACTGCTGTGGAGCGAGGAGCCGCCCGCACCCAAGCCCGGACAGAAGCCGTCCCGCAAGAAGACCGAGTTGCCGGTGCACGTGCTGGGCTTCACGCTGGACGAACTGCGCGACGCCCGCCTGGCGCCGGTGGTGAATTTCAAGGGCCGCGGCAACAGTGCGGCCGCCGAAGAATGAAGGGACGCCCCCGGATGTCCCCGCAACGAATGAAGACTGCAGGAGAAGCATGACATGAACCGCGAAATGCTGATGTTGGTCGACGCGATCTCGCGCGAGAAGAACGTGGAGCGCGATGTCGTGTTCGGCGCGGTCGAGGCCGCCCTGGCCCAGGCCACCAAGAAGCTGTACCAGGGCGAAGTGGACATCCGCGTGGCGGTGGACCGCGACAACGGCGTCTACGAGACCTTCCGCCGCTGGCTGGTCGTGCCCGATTCCGCCGGTCTGCAGAATCCCGAGGCCGAGGAGCTGTACTCCGACGTCAAGGAAGACATCGCCGACATTGAAGAAGGCGACTACATCGAGAAGCCGGTCGAGTCCGTGCCGATCGGCCGCATCGGTGCAATGGCCGCCAAGCAGGTCATCCTGCAGAAGATCCGCGACGCCGAGCGCGAGATGCTGCTCAACGACTTCATGAGCCGTGGCGACAAGATCTTCGTTGGCACCGTCAAGCGCATGGACAAGGGCGACATCATCGTGGAGAGCGGCCGTGTCGAAGGCCGGCTGCGCCGCAGCGAGATGATCCCCAAGGAAAACTTGCGCACGGGCGACCGTGTGCGGGCCATGATCATGGAGGTCGACCTCACGCTGCGCGGCGCGCCCATCATCCTGTCGCGCTCTTCGCCGGCCTACATGGTCGAGCTGTTCCGTCAGGAAGTGCCCGAGATCGAGCAAGGCCTGCTGGAGATCAAGTCATGCGCCCGTGATGCCGGTTCGCGCGCCAAGATCGCCGTGGTCTCGCACGACAAGCGCGTCGACCCGATCGGCACCTGTGTCGGCGTGCGCGGCACGCGTGTCAACGCGGTCACCAACGAGCTGGCCGGCGAGCGCGTGGACATCGTGCTGTGGAGCGAAGACCCGGCGCAGTTCGTGATCGGTGCACTCGCTCCGGCCAACGTGTCCTCCATCGTCGTGGACGAGGAGCGCCATGCCATGGATGTGGTGGTCGACGAGGAGAACCTCGCCATCGCCATCGGCCGCGGCGGCCAGAACGTGCGCCTGGCAGCCGAGTTGACCGGCTGGAAGATCAACATCATGGACGCCGCCGAATCGGCGCAGAAGCAGGCCGAGGAGACCGACTCCAGCCGCAAGCTGTTCATGGAAAAGCTCGATGTGGACGAAGAGATCGCCGACATCCTGATCTCCGAAGGCTTTACCAGCCTCGAAGAAGTGGCCTATGTGCCGCTGCAGGAAATGTTGGAGATCGAAAGCTTCGACGAAGAGACGGTCACCGAGCTGCGTTCCCGTGCCAAGGATGCGCTGCTGACCATGGAAATCGCGAAGGAAGAAGGCGTGGAAGGGGTGTCGCAGAACCTGCGCGACCTCGAAGGCCTGTCGGCCGAGATGATCGACAAGCTCCAAGCGAACGGGGTGAACACCCGCGACGATCTGGCCGACCTGGCCGTCGACGAACTCACAGATATCACAGGCCAGTCCACGGACGAGGCCACGGCCCTGATCATGAAGGCGCGCGAGCACTGGTTCGCCAGCGACGCCGCTTCGCATGAGTAATGGCTATGAAAGGTTGCGCAGTACATGTCCACCACCACCGTCGCTGAATTCGCCTCCGAACTGAAGAAGCCCGCAGAGACCCTGCTGGAACAGCTCAAGGGAGCTGGCGTCTCCAAGTCCTCCTCGGCCGATACCCTGTCCGAAACCGACAAGCAAAAGCTGTTGAGCTACCTGCAGGCCAGCCATGGCACGCAGAGCGCCGACCGCAAGAAGATCACGCTGGTCAAGAAGTCGACCACCGAGATCAAGCAGGCCGACGCCTCCGGCCGTGCCCGCACGATCCAGGTCGAGGTGCGCAAGAAGCGCACCTTCATCAAGCGTGACGACACGGAAGGCGAAGTCCAGACCGAAGGCAACGAGGAAGCCGAACGCGCCGCCGAGCGCGAAGAGGCCGAACTTGCCCGCCGCGAGGAAGAAGCCCGCGAGCACGCCGAAGCCCTGCGCCGCCAGGAAGAAGAACTGGCCGAGCAGCGCCGCCTGCGCGATGAGCAGGAACGCCGCGAGCGTGAAGCCGCCGAAAAGGCCGAACGCGAAGCCGCTGCTGCGGCCGAAGCCGCACGCAAGAGCGCCGAGCAGGCCCAGGCCCAGGCTGACGCCGCCCGCGCGGCCGAGGCCAAGGTTGCCGCACCTGCTGCTGCTGCTGCGCCCGCGTCCGCGCCGGCACCTGCCGCCGCTCCCGTTGCCGCTGCAGCCCCCACGCCCGCGGCCGTAGCCCAGGCCGACAAGGCCGCCGCCGCAGCAGCCGCTTCCAAGGCCCGTGCCGAGGAGGAGGCCGCCCGTTCCAAGGAACTGGCCGAGCGCCGTCGCAAGGCTGAAGCCGAGGCGGCCGCCATCCGTTCCATGATGGCCGCACCCAAGAAGGTGCTGATCGCCAAGAAGGAAGAGCCCAAGCCTGTCGCCAAACCGGCCGAGGCCGCGAAGCCCGGCGTCAAGGGCACGCTGCACAAGCCTGCCACGCCAGGCGGTGTGCGTCCGGCCGTGGGTACGCGCCCGGGTGCTCCTGCACCGGCGGCACCCGGCGGTGCCGGCAAGGAAATCAAGTCGGCCAAGACGTCTTCCGCCTGGGCCGGCGATCCGGCCAAGAAGAAGGCCATCCCGACCCGCGGCGACTCCAGCGGCGGCGTGGGACGTGGCAACTGGCGCAGCGGCCCGCGTGGCCGCCGTGGCGACGGCCGCGACCAGCGCGACGACCATGGCCAGTCGGCACCGACCGAAGCCCGCATCATCGAAGTGCACGTGCCCGAGACCATCACGGTCGCCGAGCTGGCGCACAAGATGTCGATCAAGGCTTCCGAGGTCATCAAGCACCTCATGAAGCTGGGCCAGATGGCCACCATGAACCAGCCGCTGGACCAGGACACGGCCATGATCGTGGTCGAGGAAATGGGCCACAAGGCCGTGGTGGCGGCGCTGGACGATCCGGAAGCCTTCACCGAAGACGAAGCGCAGGGCCAACAGGCCGAAGCGCTGCCGCGCGCACCGGTGGTCACTGTCATGGGCCACGTGGACCACGGCAAGACCTCGCTGCTGGACCGCATCCGCACCGCCAAGGTGGCCGCGGGCGAAGCCGGCGGCATCACGCAGCATATCGGCGCCTACCACGTCGATACGCCGCGCGGCATGGTGACCTTCCTGGACACCCCGGGCCACGAGGCCTTCACGGCCATGCGTGCCCGTGGCGCCCAGGCCACCGACATCGTGATCCTGGTGGTCGCGGCGGACGACGGCGTCATGCCGCAGACCAAGGAAGCCATCAAGCACGCCAAGGCAGCCGGTGTGCCCATCGTGGTTGCGATCAACAAGATCGACAAGCCCGACGCCAACAGCGAGCGTGTGCGCAGCGAGTTGGTCGGTGAGCAGGTCGTGCCCGAAGAGTTCGGCGGCGATTCGCCGTTCGTGGAAGTCTCGGCCAAGACCGGCAAGAACATCGACGCGCTGCTCGAGCAGGTGCTGCTGCAGGCCGAAGTGCTGGAGTTGAAGGCTCCGGTGACCGTGGCCGCCAAGGGCCTGGTCATCGAAGCCAAGCTGGACAAGGGCCGCGGCCCGGTCGCGACGGTGCTGGTGCAGTCCGGTACGCTGAAGATCGGCGACGTGGTGCTGGCTGGCTCGACCTCGGGCCGCGTGCGCGCCATGATCGACGAAGACGGCCGCCCCTCCAAGGAAGCCGGCCCGTCGATCCCGGTCGAGATCCAGGGCCTGACCGAAGTGCCGCAGGCCGGCGACGAGTTCATGGTCATGGCCGACGAGCGCCGTGCCCGCGAGATCGCCACCTACCGTGCTGGCAAGTTCCGCAACACCAAGCTGGCCAAGATGCAGGCCGCCAAGCTGGAGAACATGTTCTCCGACCTGTCGGCTGGCGAAGTCAAGATCCTGCCCATCATCCTCAAGGCCGATGTGCAGGGTTCGCAGGAAGCGCTGGCGCAGTCGCTGCTCAAGCTCTCGACCGACGAGGTCAAGGTGCAGATGGTCTACACCGGTGTGGGCGGCATCAGCGAGTCCGACATCAACCTGGCCATCGCCTCGAAGGCCGTGGTCATCGGCTTCAACGTGCGGGCCGATGTCGGTGCGCGCAAGCTGGCCGAAGGCAACGGTGTCGACCTCAAGTACTACAGCATCATCTACGACGCCGTGGACGAGCTGAAGACCGCGATGTCCGGCATGCTGGCGCCCGAGAAGCGCGAAGAGATCATCGGTCATGCCGAGATCCGCACCGTGTTCGTGGCGACCAAGATCGGCACGATCGCCGGTTCCTACGTGCTCGATGGCGTGGTGCAGCGCAATGCCCACTTCCGCCTGCTGCGCGACAACGTGGTCATCTACACGGGCGAAGTCGAGTCGGTGCGCCGCATGAAGGACGACGTCAAGGAAGTGCGCGAAGGCTTCGAGTGCGGTATCAAGCTGCGCAACTACAACGACATCCGCGAAGGCGACCAGTTGGAACTGTTCGAAATCAAGGAGATCGCCCGTACCCTGTAAGGGGTCCGGAGGGAGTAAGCCATGCCCGCGAAGAAATCCGCAGCACCCAACCGCAGCCTGAAGGTGGCCGACCAGATCCAGCGCGATCTGACGGAGATCATCGCGCGCGAGCTCAAGGATCCGCGCGTGGGCATGGTCACCGTGCAGGCCGTCGAGGTCACGCCGGACTACGCCCACGCCAAGGTGTTCTTCACCGTGCTGGTGGGCCAGCCTGACGAGACGCAGGACGCACTGAACCAGGCCGCCGGTTTCCTGCGCAACCATCTGTTCAAGCGCCTGCACATCCACACGGTGCCGACGCTGCACTTCCAGTTCGACCGCACCACCGAGCGTGCGGCCGACATGAACGCGCTGATCGCGCGTGCCGTCGCTTCGCGCTCCAAAGACGACTAGCCCATGAACGCGCCACGCACCAGGGTGCAGCGGCGCCCTGTGCATGGGGTGTTGCTGCTCGACAAGCCGCTGGGGTTCTCCAGCAACGACGCCTTGCAAAAGGCGAAGTGGCTGCTGCGCGCCGAAAAAGGCGGGCACACCGGCACATTGGACCCGCTGGCCACCGGCGTGCTGCCGCTGTGCTTCGGCGCGGCCACCAAGTTCAGCCAGCTGCACCTGGACGCCGACAAGACCTACGAGACCACCGTGCGCCTGGGCGTCACCACGACCACGGCCGATGCCGAGGGCGAGATCGTCCAGCAGCGGCCCGTCGCCTGCAGCCTCGGCCAGGTGGTCGAGGTGCTCGACCGCTTCATGGGCCCCATCGCCCAGCTGCCGCCGATGCACAGCGCGCTCAAGAAGGACGGCAAGGCGCTGTACGAGTACGCACGCGCCGGCGTGACCGTGGAGCGCCAGCCGCGCCACGTGGTCATCCACGAGCTGGAACTGCTGGATGCACAACTGCAGGGCGATGCACCGCATTTGCGTCTGCGCGTGCAGTGCTCCAAGGGCACCTACATCCGCACGCTGGGCGAAGACATCGGCGATGCGCTCGGCTGCGGCGGCCACCTCGTGGCCCTGCGCCGCGTGGCCACCGGCCCGTTCGAGGCCGCGCAGTGCATCACGCTCGCCGAGCTCGAAGCCCTGCCCGAAGACCAGCGCCTGGCACGGGTGCTGCTCTGCGAGGCACTGCTGCCACAACACACGCGCGTCACCTTGTCCGAGCAGGATGCAGGGCGCTTTCTGTCGGGCATGCGCAGGCGTGGTGCCTGGCCCGACGCCGATGCCGCCGCGGTCTTCGGCGACCAACCGCATGCCCTCTTGGGCACCGCCCATGTCAAGGCCGGGGAGCTGATTCCCTCCCGGCTGCTGAGTCCCATCGAAATTCAACAGATCCTGGAAACCCAACCATGAGCAAACAGATCCGCAACATCGCCATCATCGCCCACGTCGACCATGGCAAGACCACCATGGTCGACCAGCTGCTGCGCCAGAGCGGCACCTTCGCCGAGCACGAGAAGGTCGTCGACACCGTGATGGACAACAACGCCATCGAAAAGGAACGCGGCATCACGATCCTGGCGAAGAACTGCGCCGTGACCTGGAAGGGCACGCACATCAACATCGTCGACACCCCGGGCCACGCGGACTTCGGCGGCGAGGTGGAACGTGCGCTGTCCATGGTCGACAGCGTGGTGCTGCTGATCGACGCGCAGGAAGGCCCGATGCCGCAGACGCGCTTCGTGACCAAGAAGGCGCTGGCCCTGGGACTCAAGCCCATCCTGGTGGTGAACAAGGTCGACAAGCCGGGCGCGCGCCCGCAGCACGTGGTCAACGCCGCGTTCGACCTGTTCGACAAGCTCGGCGCGACCGACGAACAACTCGACTTCCCCGTGGTCTACGCCTCCGGCATCAACGGCTGGTCCTCGCTCGAAGAAGGCGCACCGGGCGAACAGTGGGGCACCGACATGTCGGCCCTGTTCGACACCATCCTGAGCCACGTTCCCGCGAACTCGGGTGATGCGGCCGCACCGCTGCAGCTGCAGATCTCCGCTCTCGACTTCTCCACCTTCGTCGGCCGCATTGGCGTGGGCCGCATCAGCCAGGGCACGATCAAGCCGATGATGGATGTGGTCGTCATGGAAGGTCCGGACGGCAAGACCTACAAAGGCCGCGTCAACCAGGTGCTGACCTTCCAGGGCCTGGACCGCGTGCAGGCCACCGAAGCCGGCCCCGGCGAGATCGTGCTGATCAATGGGCTGGGCGACATCGGCATCGGCGTGACCATCACCGACCCGACCAGCCCGGCACCGCTGCCCATGCTCAAGGTCGACGAGCCCACGCTGACGATGAACTTCTGCGTCAACACCAGCCCGCTGGCCGGCCGCGAAGGCAAGTACATCACCAGCCGCCAGATCTGGGACCGCCTGCAAAAAGAACTGCAGCACAACGTCGCGCTGCGTGTCGCCGAGACCGACGAAGAAGGCATCTTCGAGGTCATGGGCCGTGGCGAACTGCACCTGACCATCCTCTTGGAAAACATGCGCCGCGAAGGCTACGAGCTGGCCGTCTCCAAGCCGCGCGTGGTGTTTCGCACTGTCGACGGCGAGAAGCACGAGCCGATCGAACTCGTGACGGCCGACATCGAAGACCAGCACCAGGGCGGCGTGATGCAGGCGCTGGGCGAGCGCAAGGGCGAACTCGTCAACATGGAGCCGGACGGCCGTGGCCGCGTGCGCCTGGAGTACCGCATCCCGGCGCGTGGCCTGATCGGCTTCACCAATGAGTTTCTGAACCTGACGCGCGGCTCCGGCCTCATCAGCAACATCTTCGACAGCTACGAGCCCCACAAGGGCGAGATCGGCGGCCGCAAGAACGGCGTGCTGATCTCCATGGACGACGGTGAAATCTTCACCTACGCCCTCGGCAAGCTGGACGACCGCGGCCGCATGTTCGTGCGCGCCAACGACCCGGTGTACGAAGGCATGATCGTCGGCATCCACAGCCGCGACAACGACCTGGTGGTCAACGCCACGCGCACCAAGCAGCTGACCAACTTCCGCGTGTCCGGCAAGGAAGACGCGATCAAGATCACGCCGCCGATCGACCTCACGCTGGAATACGGCGTGGAGTTCATCGAGGACGACGAACTGGTCGAGATCACGCCCAAGAGCGTGCGCCTGCGCAAGCGCTACCTCAAGGAACACGAGCGCAAGCGCGCCAGCCGCGACGCCTGATCGCGGTTTCGACGTACAGGGTTAACCCTTGAAACGGCCTCTGGATCTCCAGAGGCCGTTTTGCTTGCGCGTCTGGAAGGCCGGAGCGCCGGCGCGCAGGCGTGATCGGATTTCCTTGTGAATCAACGGCTTGCCGCACGGCGCAAGGTGGCACGCGCATTGCGAAGTGGCTTCTTTCTCCACCCAAAGAGACAAGCCATGGATCCAGTCGCCAAGCCCCGTCCGTTCTACCGCTCCCTGTACTTCCAGGTCATCACGGCCATCGTGGTCGGCGTGCTGCTCGGGCACTTCTACCCGGACACGGGCGCCGCCATGAAGCCGCTGGGCGACGGCTTCATCAAGCTGATCAAGATGGTCATCGCGCCCATCATCTTCTGCACGGTGGTGGTCGGCATCGCCGGCATGGAGGACATGAAGCGCGTCGGCAAGACCGGTGGCTATGCGCTGCTGTACTTTGAGATCGTCAGCTCCATCGCGCTCATCGTCGGTCTGGTCATCATCAACCTCGTCAAGCCCGGGGCGGGCATGAACGTGGATGTGAGCCAGCTCGACACCAAGGCCATCGCGGCCTACACCCAGCCCGGCCAGATGCAGGGCACGGTGGACTTCCTGCTGCACGTGATCCCCAACACGGTGGTCGACGCCTTCGCCAAGGGCGAGATCCTGCAGGTGCTGCTGTTCTCGGTGATGTTCGGCTTCGCGCTGCACCGCTTCGGTGGCCGCGGCACGCTGGTGTTCGACTTCATCGAGAAGTTCTCGCACGTGCTGTTCGTGATCGTCGGCTACATCATGAAGGTCGCGCCCATCGGCGCCTTCGGTGCCATGGCGTTCACCATCGGCAAGTACGGCCTGGGCTCGCTGGTGCAGCTGGGCCAGCTGATGGCCACGTTCTATGCCACCTGCCTGTTCTTCATCTTCGTGGTGCTCGGCACCATTGCCAAGGCGCACGGCTTCTCGGTCTGGAAGTTCATCAAGTACATCAAGGAAGAACTGCTGATCGTGCTGGGCACCTCGTCCAGCGAGTCGGTGCTGCCGCGCATCATGGCCAAGCTGGAGAACCTGGGCGTGCGCAAGTCCACGGTGGGCCTGGTCGTGCCGACCGGCTACTCGTTCAACCTGGACGGCACCTCGATCTACCTGACCATGGCCGCCGTGTTCATCGCCCAGGCCACCAACACGCCGCTGGACATCACGCACCAGATCACGCTGCTGCTGGTGCTGCTGCTCACGAGCAAGGGCGCCGCCGGCGTCACCGGCTCGGGCTTCATCGTGCTGGCGGCCACGCTGTCGGCCGTGGGCCATGTGCCGGTGGCCGGCCTGGCGCTGATCCTGGGCATCGACCGCTTCATGTCCGAGGCACGCGCGCTGACCAACCTGATCGGCAACGGCGTGGCCACCGTGGTGGTGGGCAAGTGGACCGGCGACCTGGACACCGCGCGCATGCAGGCGGTGCTGAACAACGAGACGCCGGCCGAGTCGGACAGCCCCGAAGCCGTGCTCGATGCCGTGGAACACCACATGCCGGCCTCGGCGCAATCCGCGGGCAACGCGCGGGCCTGATCGCCAGAACTGCGCACGACTTGGTGCAAGATGGGGGCAGGGCGCCGGGGCCGGCGTCCGCATCCGTCCTTTGCACCAGGAGACAAGCCATGGCAAGCAGCAAGACCGGCATCGACACCGAAGCCTTGATCGCCCAGTACGAGCAGGCCACCAACCAGCAGGCGCAGGCCCTGCGCCAGGCCGTGCACGACACCACGCTCAAGGCGCTGCAGCAGCGCGAGCTCACGCTCAAGGCGATCAAGGACGTGGTCAAGTCCGTGACCGAGGCCGCGGCCCAGGGCGCGGCGCGCAACACCCATGGCGTGGACATCGATGCGATGCTCGCGCAGACCGTGGCCGGTGTCGACGATGCGGTGCGCCAGGCCGTCCATGCCAGCCAGCGCGCCTTGCAGCAGCTGCTGGACCAGGGCCTGGACGTGCGCGAGAAGCAGGTCAAGAAGGCCATGGACGACATCGAGAAGATGGAAGACATGGTGTTCCAGACCATGCGCAAGGCCACCAGCAACACCGCGCTGGCGCCGATGCAGGGCGCCTGGGCCCAGGCCCTGATGCTGTTCGGCCAGGGCGACAGCGCCACCGGCCAGGCCGCGAGCGAAGCCGTGGAGCAACTGCTGGCCAAGGCCCAGGCGGCAGCGCGCGAAGGCCGTGCCTTCAACCAGCGTGCGGCCCAGGCGTTCATGGACCACTACGCCACGCTGGTCAGCGGCGTGCTGATCGGCATGTCCGAAGCCATGGGCGCGGCACCGGCCAGCGCGGCCAAGCCGCCGCCAGCGCGCAAGAGCCGCTGACGGGAGCGCGATGGCGGACAGTCCGGCCCAGCCAGAGCGCGCACAGCGCCTGACCGCGCGCCTGGCCGCCCGCAGCGCCACCGCCGCGCTGCTGATCGGCCTGGCCGCTTGGGCCGGCAGCTGGCTCGCCATGCACCAGGGCCTGGCGGCGCTGGAGCAGGTGGCGGCTCAGCGGCTCGAGGTGGCGGCCGCGCGGCTCGATGCGCAACTCGCACGCTTCGACTTCCTGCCCTCGTTGCTGGAGACCTCTCCCGAGGTCATGCAGTTCTTCGCGCATCCCGCAGACGGCCAGCGCGCCTACGGCGTCAACCTGTACCTGCAGTCGCTCAACGCCATCGCCGGTTCCGACAACCTGTACCTCGTCGACCGCGGAGGCACCGCCATCGCCGCGGCCGACTTCGCGCTGCCGGGCACGCCATACGGGCGCGACTTGTCGTACCGGCCCTATGTGCGCGACGCGCTGGCCTCCGGCCGCGGCCACTTCTACGGGCTGGGCGTGACGACGGCGCGTGCCGGCTACTACCTGTCGTACGCGCTGCCCTCGCAGGGCACCGCCCTGGGCCTGGCCACCGTCAAGGTCGACCTCGCCGGCATGGAGCAGGAATGGCGCCAGCTGCCCGGGCCCGTGCTCGTGGTGGACGAGCACCAGGTCGCCATCCTTTCGAGTCGCGACGACTGGCGCTGGCGCCCGCTGGTGGCGCTGACGGAGGAGGCCCGCGCCGAGGCCGCCGCCGCCCGCCGCTACGGGCCAAGCTCGCTGGAGCCCCTGGGCTGGCGCGACCGCGCGGAGGGCGATGGCCAGGCCCGCCGGACGCAGAGCGAGGGGCAAGCCTCCGGAGCGCAGAGCGACGGGCAAGCCCGCGGAACGCACAGCGACGGGCAAGCCCGCCGCGTGCGGGTCGATGGCAGGCCCTGGCTGGCCAGCACGCGCCAGGTGCACCAGGGTCGCTGGCAGCTGATCCTGCTCGACGACGAGGCGGCCGTGCGCGCCAGCGCGCGCAACTGGGCCTTCAGCGCGGCACTGGCGATGGCCTTGCTGCTGGCCGCAGGCGCCTTGCTCGGTGCGCGCCGCCGCGCAGTCCGCCAGCACCTGGCCAGCCGCGCCGCGCTGCAGCGCGCCCACGATGCACTGGAACGCAAGGTGGCAGAGCGCACGGCGGCCCTGCAGGCCGCGCAGGACGAACTCGTGCACGCCGGCAAACTGGCGGTACTGGGCCAGCTGTCGGCCGGGCTGGTGCACGAACTCAACCAGCCGCTGGCCGCGCTGCAGACCGTCTCTGACAACGCCGACCAGCTGATCCAGCGCAACCGGCTCGACGAGGCGCGCGACAACCTCGCCCGCATCGGCCGGCTCGTGGGCCGGCTCAAGCGCCTGTCCTCGCAGCTGCGGCTGTTCGCGAGCAAGCCGGCCGACATCGTCGGCAGCGTCGAACTGCTGCGCCTGGTGCAGGAGCTGCAGCAGCAGCTCGCGCCGCGCCTCCAGGAAGGCGGGATCGTGCTCTCGCTGGAGGGCCTGCCCGCCACGCTGGCCGTGGCCGGCGACGAAAGCCGCATGGAACAGGTGCTGGCCAACCTGCTGGGCAATGCCATCGACGCACTGCAGGGCTGGCCCGGGGCGCGCCGCATCGACGTGGCGGCCACGGTGGCAGGCGGCCGCGCGCGCGTCGCGATCCGCAACAATGGGCCCCTGATTCCGGACACGATCCTCGCCCGCATGTTCCAGCCCTTCATCACCACCAAGCCCGCCGGCAAGGGCATGGGCCTGGGCCTCATGGTCTCCGCCCACCTCGTGCGGGAGTTCGGCGGCACGCTCAGCGCGCACAACCTGGCACCCACCGGCGCCGAGTTCGTCATCGACCTGCCGCTGCGGCGTGCCGATGCGCCATGACGGCTGAACCGCATCCGATCCGCGTGGTCTTCGTCGAGGACGACGAAGACGTGCGCGCCGGCAGCGCCCAGGCGCTGGAACTGGCGGGCTTCGCCGTGCAGGGATTCGAGTCGGTCGAGGCTGCGCGGCCCTTCGTCGCGGCCGGCATGCCGGCCGTGGTGGTCAGCGACGTGCGCCTGCCCGGCACCAGCGGCGTGGAATGGCAGGCCGAACTGCGCCGGCTCGATGCCGAGCTGCCGGTGGTGCTGATCACCGGCCACGGCGACATCGCCATGGCCGTGCAGGCCATGCGCGAGGGCGCCTACGACTTCATCGAGAAGCCCTGCAGCTCCGAGCAGCTCGCCGCCGTGGTGCGCCGCGCGGCCGACAAGCGCCAGCTGGCGCTGGAGGTGGCCTCGCTCAAGCGCCAGCTGGAAAGCTGGCCCGGCATCCAGGCCGCGCTGCTGGGCCGCTCGGCCGCGATGCAGCGCGTGCGCGCGCTGGTGCGCACGCTGGCCGCCGCCCCGGCCGACGTGGTGCTCTACGGCGAGACCGGCACCGGCAAGGACCTCGTGGCGCGCTGCCTGCACGAGCACAGCGCGCGCCGCCAAGCCCACTTCGTGCCTGTCAACTGCGCCGGCCTGCCCGAGTCGCTGGTGGACAGCGAGATCTTCGGCCACGAGGCCGGTGCCTTCACGGGCGCCACGCGCCGGCGCATCGGCAAGTTCGAGTACGCGCACGGCGGCACCCTGTTCCTGGACGAGATCGAGGGCATGCCGCTGACCGTGCAGGCCAAGCTGCTGCGCGCGCTGCAGGACCGCAGCATCGAGCGCCTGGGCTCCAACCAGCCCGTGCCGGTGGACTGCCGCGTGATCGCCGCCAGCAAGGAAGACCTGCGCCTGGCCTCCGAGCAGGGGCGCTTTCGCAGCGACCTGTACTACCGGCTCGGCGTGGCCTTCATCGCGCTGCCGCCGCTGCGCGAGCGGCGCGAGGACATCCCGCTGCTGTTCGAGCACTTCGTGCTGCAGGCCGCGCGCCGCTACGAGCTGCCGGCCGCGCTGGTCACGTCCGAGATCCTCACGGTGCTGATGGCCCATACCTGGCCCGGCAATGTGCGCGAGCTGCGCAACGTGGCCGACCGCTACGTGCTGGGCCTCATGGGCGAGGAGCAGGCGCGGCTGCTGGGCGAGAGCGCGCCGGCCAGCAGCCTGCCCGAGCAGCTCGAGCAGATCGAGCGCGTGCTGGTGTCCGAGGGTCTGCGTCGCGCGCACGGCGACGTGGGCGCCACGGCACTCGGACTGGGCATCGCCAAGCAGACGCTGTACGACAAGCTCAAGCGGCTGCGCCTGGACGCGGCGACCTACCGGGCCGGCGAGTAGCAGTGCGTTGACAGCCCTGCCGGTCAAACGACTGTTCGGGCCATGCAGGCGGTGTCGGCGACGCGCGAGGCAGTCTCAATCCCTGTTGGTCAAACTCGCCTTGAGCAGTTCACGCGCATCCCATTCGAAGCCCTCCTGCTGCAGGCCGGCTGCAAGCTGAAGGCGCGTCGTCATCGCGTCTGCACCGGCCGCGGACTCCTGGGCCAGGCGTGTCTGCAGGTCTGCGAGCGCGCCGGGCGGCTCGATGCTGAACCGCCCCTCGTGCTGCTGGCCCGCGTAGCTCAGCCGCCAACTGGCCTGTGCGCCCGGCTTGAGGCTGGCCGCGGGCAGGCGGATCTCCTGGCTGGCGCCCCGCTGGCGATGGACCAACTTGCCATCGACCAGCAACTCGAAGCTTGCCAGGTTCGCGTCCGGCGCCGGGCCGAGCACGATGCGCAGATCGTCGGCCGGTGCCGCCAGCTTGTGGCTAGGCAGCGCGGCCAGCAGGAAATCACCTTCGCCACTGCGCGACGAGCCGGTCTTGACGCGCTGCAAGCCTTCCAGCACCACGGCGACCTGGCGGAACAGGCCGGCCGACTCGCCCGGGTTCACGCCGGAGCCGGCGGACGATGCCGCAGCCAGGCTGCCGCCGTCCGCGCCAACCACGCGCGACGTGATCGCGCTGCGGTCTGCGCTGAGGACATGGACCACGACCGAACCCGACGCCACCCGCAGGCGTCGGCAATCGGCCGCCGAAAGCGCGTCCGGGAAAGGCGTCGAGATCTCCCCGGACCGGTTGATGACACGCGCGGAAGCGTCGCTGCCGCGGTAGATGCATGCCGTCGCCGTGGCCAGCGTCGGCGCGACGAGCAGCGCAAGCAGGGCTGCAGGGCGAAAGAGCGGAACAAAGTGCATGGCGCGGAACTCTCCGATGGCGGTCAGTGGGACATCAAATAGGCCAGCGCTGCTGCGACGCAGGCGGCCTGCAAGGGCCAGGATGGACTGTGGTGCGTGTATTCGCGCCAGGAGACGGGATCGTGTGTGGCGGTGGAATCCTTAAGCAACAGGGCATGCAGCAACATGCCCAGCACGACAGGCCCTGGGTTGAGCCACATGCCGCACTCGACCAGTCGGCCCATCGTCGCCATCAGTCCCAGCGCGACGCCGATTGCCAGCAACCAGATGCCGCTGGCCGCCGCGACCCGTAGCCAGGCGAGCAGCACAAAGCGCAGGGTCAGCCTGTCGCTGCACGTCCGGATCCGGCGTACCAGTTTCCACAGGGCCTCGAACAGAAAGCCCAGCAAGGTACCGAGCCCCAGGTCCAGCAACCAGCCGGCGGCATGAGAGCTGGTGACCGCGCCCTCGCTGGCGATCGTCGACGCGTGGATCGCCGCACCGGGAACGGCGCGGTCCATGGCTGACGTCAGGAAGCTGTCGCGGTTGTCGTAGGCGCCGCCCAGCACGATGACGGTGGGCCGCAGCTGTTGCAGCTGCAGGCGGGCCGACTGCGCCCTCCACGGGATGGCCTGTTGCACCACCGCGCGGACCGCGTCGGGATGGAGGGGCGCGCTGGTGCCCATGGAACGCGATGGGCTGGCGAACATCTGCCAGACTGCGGGCAGGTCCTGCGTCAGTGCCGCCGCCTCGCACAGGGGGTTGGCTGCCCCGTCGCCGGTGCCGAGCCGGGCCATCGTGGCGGGGTCGGCATCGAAGCGCACGACGGTGCCGAAATGCGAGCGCACCTGGGCCAGTCCGAAGTGCACCTGGGCTTTGCACAGGCCTCGCATCCATGCGATGGCTTGGCGGTCCAGCTCGGGCGTGCGCGCCTCGGGCAGGGGCAGCACCACGCGCGTGCCGGCAGCCTTCGCATTGCGCAGCAGATCGTCCAGCGGACGCTCGGCTGGCTCACCCACGGAGGGCTCCAGCTGCAAGTCGATCAGCAGCACCGCTGGTTTGGCCGCCAGCGCGTCGCCGACGACTTGCGCGAGCTTGTCGCGCTTCAGTGGCGACTGCAGGTCGAAGGTGTCCGCATAGGTCGGCTCATCGATCAGCAGCAGCTGCGGCAGATTCGCCGGCCTGGCACTGGCCGGCTGTGCACTGCGTGGCGTCACGACCTGCAGCATCACGGCGTCGAGCCAATCCAGCGCGTGGAAGTGCTCCATCCCGAGCATGGCCGACGCCATCACACCGGCCGCCAGCGCATGGTGCAGGACGGCGAAGCCGCGACCAGTCCAGGGCTTGCCGGCTTGCGCGGGGTGCGCGCGCGGCGACCCGCTCATTTGGAGGTCGCCAGCACCACGTCACCCACGAGCGAGCTGATTTCTGTCGGCTCCTGCCGGTTCTTGGTTTCGCTCTTGACCGCGGCTCGGACACGCTTGAACAGTTGCTCGACGGTCTGGTTGGCCACCATCAGCTGGTCGGCGAAGTGCTTGCTGAACACGCTGTTCTTGCCGGTGCCATCTTCGGCGGTCCGGCCTGGAGCTGTCGCGAAGGCGATCAGGCCGCCTTCCGGCGGCTGCTTCACAGGGGCCAGTCCGCCACCGGCAAGGCTGCGGTTGGCCGAGGGAAGCGGGTTGTCTCTGCAAGCGTCGACCACCAGCAGCTTGACCGCCGGCGCGGCCACGTCGAGTTGTGCAACGACTGCCGCCAGTTGCACTCCGCCGCCGTCCCGCACATCCTCCATGGTGCGCATCTTGGCGTTGTCGACCGGCATCAGGAAGTTCTCGCCATCCGCCTGCAGCGCATGGCCGGCGTAGTAGAACAGGGCGATCTCGGCGCCCTTGGCGCGGGCACCGAAGTCGCGGGTGGCCGCACCGAACCTTGCCGAATCAAGGTTCTCCAGCGTCACGACATCGAAACCGATGCGCTTGAGGCGCTCACCGACCAGGCGGGCGTCGTTCACGGGGTTGACCAGCGCGCTGCGTTGGTAGCGCGCATTGCCGATCACCAGCGCCACGCGACGGCCGTTGCCTGAGGCTGCCACCTTGCCAGCAGGGGCCTGCGTCGCCGCGGCGTTCGGATTGGCGGGCATGAACACCGCGGGGTTCTCGCGCAAGGCCTTCTCGGTGAGCGTCAGGCGACGATCGATCTGGGCATCCGGTGCATTGGCCAGCTCGGACGCCCGCTTGTAGGCCTGGTTGGCCCGCAGCATGTCGCCGCGCACCTCATGGCAGAACGCGACATTGAAGGTCAGTGCCGTGGACTCCTTGTAGTCGGTATACAGTTCCTCGAACCGGCTGCACGCCTCGTCAAGCCGTTTGGCCTTCGCGAATTCGCTGGCGGCGTCGAAACGCTTGAGGACTTCGGCCGGCAAGCCAGCATCGGCCTTCATGAGGTCCAGCGGACCCTGGACATAGGACGGCGCGAGGATTTGCATCGTCGCGGTGGTGGCGCTGACAACGGCGTCGTAGGCGATCTGTCGCCGGTCGGCCTGGGGGATGTCCTGGTCATTGCAGCGGTAGTGCTTGGCCTGGCCGTTGACGACATCGACAAAGACCGAGCGCGCATCCACGGCGCGGACGATCCGGACCCTCGCCGCCGCAGAGCCCAGCGTGGTCGTGCAGGCCATCTTGGTCGTCCTGGACTGGTCCTTGGGGCAGGATTTGAACAGCTTGACATTCACAGCGCATGAGTAGCGGTCTTCCGTGCTCTGCGTGGCAGTGACGGAGCTCCCACCGCCGGTCACCACCACCACAGCGTCAACCCCTGCGCTGCGCGCCATGGCACTGAGTTGCGCATCGGATGGCTGCGCGGTGATGCGTTGCCCTAGCTTGGCCGTCGTGTAGTAGGGGCGCTCGTCGACGCGCAACTTGCTCATCTCCGACTCCAGGCCCATGCTCATCTGCTGGGAGACTTCAGCGCTATCGGCAAGGATGATGACCGAGCGCAAGGCGCTGGCCTCTGCGCTCCTCGCAGGCTGTTTGAAGGTCACCTTCGGCGCAATGGCGTCCGATATTGCCAAACAACCCCCCAAAAGGGTCGCGGAGCCGCATACGAAAGCTGACAGCGTCATCAGGCGCGCAGCCTTGTAGAACCGTCGATGGGCACGAGTTGTCAATGTTTTTCCTCCCTAGCTCGCACTGAATGTATACGGTTTCTGTAGCCGCTTCTTGACAATTGCTGAATGTGTGAAAGATGCCACGTGCCAGTGCGCGCATGCCATCGCCAAGGCGCGGCCAGCGCCGCCGCAGCCGCGACTCAGCCGCGCCCCGGCCAGGAGGCCAGCGGCAGCCGCGCGGGCGATAGCACAGCTGCCGCCTTGGCCGGTCACGGCGTTCAGCTGTACTTGCCGGTCAGGCCACCGTCTACGACCAGCTCCGTGCCGGTCACGTAGGCCGCCGCGTCCGACAGCAGGAAGGCGCAGGCATGGGCCACGTCCCAGGCCGTACCCATGCGCTGCATGGGCACCTGGCGCGCGCGGGCGGCGCGCGCCTCGTCCAGGCTGCTGTCGCTGAACATCTTCGCCACCGTGCCGGCGATGCGCGGCGTGTCGATCAGCCCCGGCACCACGGTATTGGCGCGGATGCCCTGGCCCGCGTACTGCTGCGCCACCATGCGCGTGAACTGCGTGACGGCCGCCTTCGTCACGCTGTAGCCCAGGTGCGGGTAGCCCACGTAGCGCATGCCGGCCACCGAGGAAATCGCCACCAGCGCCCCGCGCCCGCGCTCGGCCATGGCCGGCAGCACCTGCTGCGCGCACAGCAGCAGGCTGCGCACGTTGACGGCGTGGATGCGGTCGAAATCCTCGGCGCTGGTCTCCATCGGGCCGCCGGTCTTGCCGATGCCCACGTTGTGGTGCAGCGCGTCGATGGGGCCGAAGCGCGCGCGGGCCTGCGCGAACAGGCGCACCACGTCGGCCTCCACCGCCACGTCGCCCACCAGCGTCTCGGCCTCTCCGCCCTCGGCGCGGATCAGCGCCGTGGTCTCGGCTGCCGAATCGGCGTCGCGGTCGGCCACGCAGACCCGCGCGCCCAGCCGCGCGTAGGTCAGGCAGGAGGCGCGGCCGATGCTCCAGCCCGGTCCGGCCGAGCCGCCGCCGGCGACGAACACCACGCGCCCGCCCAGGTCCAGGGGCAGGGCCGCGGCAGGGCGCTCGCCGGCTGTCATGCCGCGCTTTCCGGCGCCTTGCCCACGAAGGGGATGGCGTGCTCCACCGTGTCCCAGATGAAGCGGCCCGAAGGGCTTTGCTGCTCCTCGACGATGTGGGCCACCAGGCCGGCCGCGCGCGAGATCACGGCGAAGCCGCGCATCACGTTGGTCGGCACGCCGATCTCGCCCAGCAGCGCGGCCACGGCACCGGTCGCGTTGATGGTGATGGGCCGGCCGGCGACCTCGTCCACCGCCTTGGAGAGGGTCTGCAGCGCACGGATGCGGTCGCCCTTGAGTTCCGGCTCGGCGCGGCCCAGTTCCAGCAGCTTGTAGGCGCGCGGGTCCACCGGCTTGTGCAGGTGGTGGCCGAAGCCCGGCACGGCGCTGCCGGTCTGCTTGTGGTGCTTGGCGATCTGCAGCGCCTCGGCATCCGGGTCGGCCGCGGCGGCGATGCGCTCGAGCAGCGGCGCGCAGTTCTCCATGGTGCCGACGAAGGAGCTGCCCACGGCCAGCAGGCCCGCGGCGACGGCGCCCTGCAGGTTCTCCGGCGCGCTCATGTAGACCAGGCGCGTGGCGATGGCGCTGGGCGTGAGGCCGTGCTCCATGAGCACGATCAGCACCACGTCGCAGATGCGCATGTCCACCGGGCGCGGCGGGCGCTGCAGGATCTGCATCAGCATCACCTCGGTGAAGCTGCGTTGGCCCATCAGGTCTTCGACGAGGTTGGCGTCGCCGTAGTGCAGGCTGGTCAGCGTGTGCGTGCACAACCGGGTTTCGGGGGTCTTGCTGGTCTTCATGGGGGTCTCCTTGGGAATCAACCGGCCGCCAGTGCGAGGTCGCGCACGGCGTTCTTGAGCACCTTGCCGACCGGCGAGCGCGGCAGGCTGGTGTGGAAATGGATGCGCTTGGGCGTGGCCACCGGGCCCAGCCGTTCGCGCACGAAGGCCGTGAGTTCGGCCTCGCTCGCCTGCCGCTCCGGGCGCAGTTGCACGGCGGCCTGCACGGCCTCGCCCCACTTGTCGTCGGGCACGCCGAACACCGCGCACTCGTGCACGGCCGGGTGCTGGCCCAGCGCGTTCTCCACCTCGATCGGGTAGACGTTGAAACCGCCCGTGATGACCATGTCCTTGAGGCGGTCCTTGAGGTAGAGCATGCCGCGTTCGTCGATGAGTCCGCGGTCGCCCGTGTGCAGCCAGCCGTCCACCAGCGTCTCGGCGGTCTTCTCGGGCAGGCGCCAGTAGCCGGTCATCAGCAGGTCGCCGCGCGCGACCACCTCGCCCACTTCTCCGCTGGGCAGCAGCCGGCCGTCCGGCGCCATGATGGCCACGTCGCTGAACCAGGCCGTGCGGCCCACCGAGGCCCAGTTGCGCTCGTCGGCGAAGTCCTCCGGCTGCAGCACGGTCAGGATCTGCGGCGCCTCGGTCTGGCCGTAGGTGGTGGCCAGCACCGGGCCGAAGAATGCGCGCACCTCGCGGATCTTCTCGGGCGGCATCGGCGCGCCACCGTAGATCAGCCGGCGCAGCCGCGGGAAGTCGGCGCGGCTGGCGCCCGGCAGCGCCATCAGCATGTAGACCAGCGTGGGCGGCATGAAGGCCACCGTGCCGCCGCGCGTGCGGAAGGCCTGGCGCACGGCCTCCGCGCCGCTGCCGTCCAGCAGCACATGGCAGCCGCCCTGGGCCAGGATGGGCAGCAGGTAGGTGGAGGTGCCGTGCGTGACGGGAGCGGCCACCACATAGCGCGTGTCCTGGTCGAAGCCCCAGCAGTGGATCTGGTTGGCGATGTTGGCCATCCACGCGCGGTAGGGCTGCATCACCCCCTTGGGCGCACCCGTGGTGCCGCCCGTGAACTTGATGGCCTGGGTGGCATCGCCCGGCAGGTCGATCACCGGCTGCGGCGCGCCGGCATGGCGGGCGAGCAGCGCGGCCACGTTGTCCTCGCCGGCCGGCGCGCTGCCGGTCCACAGCCGCTGGCCGGGCGCGCCTGCGAGCAGGCCGGCGCAGTCGGCATCCAGCACCAGGATGCTGGGCTCGGTCGCGTCGACCAGGCGGCGCAGTTCCGGCTGCGTGCTCTTGGGGTTCAGCGGCACCCAGACCTTGCCGCTGGCCAGCACGGCCAGCAGCGCGGCGATGTGGGCCACGCTGTTGTGCGCGCAGATGCCCACCCGACTCTGCGGGCTGGGGTCGATGGCGTGGAGCCCGGCTGCCAGCGCGCGCACGTGAGCGGCCAGTTCGGCGTAGCTGACAGTGCCCTCGGGCGCGTCGATGGCGGTGCGCGTTGGCCAGCGGGTGGCGGCGCGCCAGAAGAAGTCGATCGGGTACATGGCGTGGTTCAGTGCGGGGTGGACGGGTTCATTCGACCGAGGCGCCCGAGGCCTTGACGACGGCCTGCCAGCGCGTGATCTCGGCCTCGGCGAAGGCGCGCATCTGCGCTGGCGTGCCGGGCGCCGGCGTGGCCGCCAGGTCCTGCAGCCGCTTCTTCACCTCGGGCGCCTCCAGCGCCTGGTTGAGCGCGGTGTTGAGGCGGGCGATGACGGGGGCCGGGGTGCCGGCCGGCGCGGCCAGGCCGAACCAGGACTGGACGTCCAGGCCCGGAAAGCCGGACTCGGCCAGCGTCGGCACATCGGGTAGCATGGGCAGGCGCTGCGCGCTGGTCACAGCGACGGCGCGCAGCTTGCCGGCCTGCACATGGGGCAGGGCCGAGGGTGCGTTGTCGAACATGGACTGCACCTGGCCGCCCAGCAGGTCGGTCACGGCCGGCGCGCTGCCGCGGTAGGGCACGTGCAGCATGTTCAGGCCGGTCTGCATCTTGAACATCTCGCCCGACAGGTGGATGGACGAGCCGCTGCCCGAGGAGGCGAAGGTGATGCCGCCCTTGGAGGATTTCGCGAAGCGTTGGTAGTCGTCCACCGTCTTCACCGGCAGGGCCGGGTGCACGACCAGGATGTTGGGGATCTTGGCCATCAGGCCGATGGGTTCGAAGTCCTTGCGCGGGTCGTAGCCCAGCTTGCCGTACAGCGAGGCGTTGATGGTGTTGGCGATGGTGTAGACGTAGAGCGTGTAGCCGTCGGCCGGTGCGCGCGCCACGAGTTCGGCGCCGACATTGCTGTTGGCACCGGTGCGGTTGTCCACGAGCATGGGCTGGCCGAGCTGCTCGCCCATCTTCTGGCCCACCAGTCGGGCGACCACGTCGGTGGCGCCGCCCGCGGCATAGCCGACCACGAGGCGCACGGGCTTGGCAGGCCAGGTCTCCGCGTGGGCGGGAAGGGCGCCAGCGCAAGCCAGGCCGGCGGCAAGGGCCAGCAGGCGGCGGCGTGAAGGGTGGCAGGACGGGCTGCGGTCGGTCATGTTGTCTCCTGGTGGGTGATCGGCGGGGCGCCGTGCCGGCGCTGGGGCACACTGCGCGGCATCGCTCCCGACCGCCCGAATTCTTCGCCATGGCCCGCCCCAGCACGAACCAGAACGTCCACTCTGCGGACGTTGTGTCCGCCGACGCCGGCGGCGCACGCGCGCTGCGGCGCGGCCTGCAACTGCTCGATGCGGTGCTCGATGCCGGCCCCGACGGCCTGCGCGTGGTCGACCTGTGCCGGGCCTGCGCGCTGGAGCGCGCCACCGTGCACCGGCTGCTGGCCACGCTGCAGGCAGCCGGCTACGTGGCCGCAGCGGGCCGCTTCCGCTATGTGCCCGGGCCGCGGCTCGGCGGGGCGGCGGCGGCGGCGCCCGGCCAGCCCAACATGGCGGTGCGGCTGCAGCCGGTGCTGGCCCGCGTCAGTGCGGCCTTCGGCGACGCCGCCTTCGCCATCGTGCGCGACGGCCCGCATTCGCACTGCATCGCGCGCGAGGTCGGCGCGCATCCGGTGCAGGTGCTCGTCATCCAGGTCGGCACGCGCCAGCCGCTGGGCGTGGGTGCGGCCGGGCTGGCGCTGCTGGCGGCATTGCCGGACGCCCAGGTGCAGCAGATCGTCGCGGCCAACGCGCCTCAGCTGGGCGCCTATGGTGGCATGACGGCCGAGCGCCTGCACCTGCTCGTGCGCGCCACGCGCGAGCGCGGCTGGTCCGTGATCGGCAACCACGCCACGCGCAACGTGCTGGCCGTGGGCATGGCCGTGCGCGACGCGCGCGGCGAGCCGGTGGCCGCCATCAGCCTGGCCAGCACGCTGGCGCGCATGCCGCGCGAGCGCCAGCAGCTCGTGGCGCGCACCATGCGCGAGGCGCTGGCGCCGCTGGCAGCCTGAGGGCCGGCTGCCCGGGCCGTGGCCAGCGATACCGTGGCGGCGCCATCCGGCGCGTGCCGTGCGCAGCGCTGCGGTGGTCGTGCGGCGAAGGTCCGCCGCCGCGCCGGCCCCGCGGCAACCCGCACAATGGCCGGCCCCGGAGACAAGACAAGCACCACACATGCATCTCACACACACGCGCGCGCTGTTCCTGATGGTCCTGGTCACGCTGATGTGGTCGATCGCCGGCGTCGTCACACGCCAGCTGCAGGCGGCCGAGGGCTTCGAGGTCACCTTCTGGCGCAGCTTCTTCACGCTCGTGGCGCTGGCCGTGCTGCTGCCGCTGCTGCAGGGCCGCACGCTGCTGGCGCGCATGCGCGCCGCGGGCTGGGCGCTGTGGATCTCGGGCCTGTGCTGGAGCGTGATGTTCACCGCCTTCATGCTCGCGCTGACGCTGACCAGCGTGGCCAACGTGCTGGTGACCATGGCGCTGGGGCCGCTGTTCACAGCGCTGGTGGCGCGCTTCGCCCTGGGCCACCGGCTGGCGCCGCGCACCTGGGGGGCCATCGTGCTGGCCGGCATCGGCATCGCCTGGATGTATGGCACGCAGCTGGGCGCAGGCGGTGCCGGCGTGCTGACCGGCACGCTGGTTGCGCTGTGCGTGCCCGTGGCCGCCGCCGTGAACTGGACCGTGGTGCAGCGCAGCCATGCGGCCGGCCGCGACCTCGACCTGGTGCCCGCCGTGCTGGTGGGCGCGCTGCTGTCCTCGCTGAGCACGCTGCCGGCGGCGCTGCCGCTCACCGCCACGCCGCACGACATCGGCCTGCTGGCGCTGTTGGGCGTGGTGCAGCTGGCCATTCCCTGCGTGCTGGCGGTGCGCTGCGCGCGCGTGCTGGCCGCGCCCGAGGTCTCGCTGCTGGCGCTGCTGGAGGTGATCTTCGGCATCGCGCTGGCCTGGTTGGGCGCGGGCGAGCAGCCCGGCCCTTCGGTGCTGGTGGGCGGCGCGCTGGTGATCCTCGCCCTGGTCGGCAACGAGCTGCTGGGCTGGCGCGCGCGGCGCTGATCGCGAGCGGTATGCTCGTGGCCATGCCGTGCCCGCACACCCCGCGCCTGCACATCGCGCGCCTGCACATTCCGCGCCCGGTCCGCCTGGCGGTGGCCTGGTGCTGCCTCGCCGCCGCGACGCTCGCCGCACCGGACGCCGAGGCGTCGCAGTCGCTGCGCTGCGATGGCCAGCTGGTGGGCAAGGGCGACTCCCCCGTGGCGCTGCTGCACAAGTGCGGCGAGCCGGTGTACCGCCAGCCGGTCTGCGTGCCGATGCTGCAGCTGGGCTGGATCGTGCTGCCCTACCGCAGCGACGGCCCCGGCGCCGTGCTGGCCAACCAGTGCGTGCCGATGGAGGAGTGGACCTACGACCGCGGCCCCGGCAACTTCCTGGGCATCGTGCGCCTGTACAACGGCGCGATCGAATCAGTGCGCGACGGCGCGCGCCTGCGCTAGCCGAAGCGCGCCACCAGCGCCGCCACCCAGACCCCGCCGCACAGCAGCAGGGCCAGCAGCACGGCTGCGCTGCCCAGATCCTTGGCGCGCTTGGACAGCGCGTGCCATTGCGGACCGACCCGGTCGATGGCCGATTCGACGGCCGTGTTGAGCAGTTCCACCACCAGCACCGCGACCACGCTGCCCACCAGCAGCGCCACCTCGACCCAGCTGCGGCCCAGCCAGAAGGCCAGCGGCAGCAGCACCAGCGAGAGCTGGGCTTCGAGCCGGAATGCCTTCTCGGCCCAGCCCGCGCGCAGGCCATCGAACGAATGGCGCAGCGCATGCCACAGGCGCACCAGGCCGTGGCGCCGCTTGTGCGGGTTGTCGAAAGTGGGATCGGACTGGGTGGGGCGGTCTGGGGTCACGGTGGGAGGATGTTGTGGCCGGACGCATTGCCCAGCGTGAGTGTGTCGCAGCGCCAGCCGTCGGCGTCTGGCCCGGTGGTGCCGAAGCTGCCGCCATGCACGGCGGCCACGCGCCGCACGACCTGGTGGCCCAGCCCCAGGCCCAGCACGGAGCCGCTGCGGCGGTGGTCGCTCGGGTGCAGCAGGCTGGCGGCGTTGTCGCGCACCTGCAGCGTGGCTGGGGCGGCCAGCACCCGGATTTCCACGGCGGTGCCTGGCGGCGTGTGGCCCAGCGCATTGGCGACCAGGTTGCGCAGCGCGATCTCCAGCAGCACCGGGTGGCCGTGCACCATGCATTCGGCCGGCGCCTCGACCGCCAGCTCGTGTGCGCCCTCGAACGCATCCTGCGCCTGCTCGGCGGCGATGCGGCGCGCCAGCGCGGCCAGGTCCAGCGGCTGCGCGGCCTCGGCCAGCTGGGCGCGGCCGGCCCGGGCCAGGGCCAGCAGGTCGTCCATGATGGCTGCGGTGCGCGCGGCATCGGTCTCGATCTGCGCCAGCGCGGCCTGGCGCTGCCCGGGCGTCAGCGTGCCGCGCAGCGAGGTGGCGTGCAGGCGCAGCGAGGCCAGCGGCGTGCGCAGCTCGTGCGCGAAGGTGTCGGCCAGTTCGCGCTCGTGCGCCAGTGCGGTCTGGTAGCGGCTGCCCAGCGTCTCGATGGCCGCCACCATGGCCTGGAACTCCGCATGCGGCGGCGCCTGCAGCCGGCCGGCCTGGTGGATGTCCATCGCCCGCACGCGCGCACTCAGGTCCAGCAGGGGCCGCAGGCCGCGCCGCACGGCCAGCGTGAGCACCAGCGTGACGATGGGCAGCAGCCACAGTCCCGGCGTGGCGACCTGCTCGGCGATGTCGTCGGCCAGATCGTCGCGCTCCTGCACGCTGAGCAGCACGGCGACCTTGCGCACCTGGCCCAGGTTGTCCCCACGCACGAAGACGCGCCAGGCCTGCGCCGGCTCACCGAGCTGCAGCGTGGCGAATCCCTCGGGTGTCTCGAAGGCGAGCAAGGGCGCCGGGCCGGTGCGGCTGAGCAGCTTGCCACGCTCGTCCCAGATCGCCACGCTCAGCGATTGCTGGTAGTCGTGCGCCTTCAGGTTCGGCGCCACACCCAGGGCGGCGGCATCGGGGCGTTGCTCCTCGAACGCCGTGCCGGACTGCGACAGCAGCAGCGAGGCCACGCTGGCCAGGTGGCCGTCGGTCAGTTCGTCCGACTCCTCCACGCCCGTGTGGTAGCCCACCAGCATGAACACCGACCAGACCGCGACCAGCGCCCCCAGCGTCCAGGCCAGCAGCTGGCGCTGCAGCGAGGGCCGGCCCGTCACGGGCGTGTTTCCTCGGGCACGAAGTAACCGACGCCGCGCATGGTCTGGATCAGGCCATCGCCGAGCTTTTTGCGCAGGTGGTGCACATGGACCTCGATGGCGTTGCTCTCCAGCGCCTGGTCGAAGGTGTACAGGCTGGCCTCGATCTGCTGGCGCGAGAGCACCCGCGGGCTGGCCTGCAGCAGCGTGAGCAGCACGCCGAACTCGCGCGTGGACAGCTCCACCCCGCGGCCGTCCTGGCGCACCTGGCGCGCCGCCGGGTCCACTTCCAGCGTGCCGTGGCGCAGCAGCGGCTGCGGCCGGCCGGCGGCGCGGCGGCACACGGCGCGCAGGCGCGCTGCGAGTTCGTGCGCGTCGAAGGGCTTGCTCAGGTAGTCGTCGGCGCCCATGTCCAGGCCGGTGATGCGCGAGGCCACCTGGTCGCGCGCCGTCATGATGAGGACGGGCGTGGCGGGGTCGGGTTGGCGGCCCGGCGCAGCCTGGCGCAGCCGCTGCAGCAGCGTGGCGCCGTCGCCGTCGGGCAGGCCCAGGTCGAGCAGCACCGCGTCGAAGGCCTCCACGCGCAGCGCCGACCAGGCGGCCTCCAGGCCGCCCACGCAATCGACGGCCCAGCCGTGCTGGCCCAGCGTCAGGCGCAGGCCCTGGGCGATGCCCGGATCGTCTTCCACCACAAGAACACGCATGGCCGCCATTGTGCCGACGGCTCTTAAGGGTTCCTTAAGTGACCGGCGGAATGCTGGCGGCATGCACGATCGACAAGGACTCCGAGGACCAGGCACCGTGGTGCTGGCCCTGCTCGCGCTGCCGCTCCTGTGGGATGCGGGCGGCTGGGACATGGCACTGGCCGAACACATGGGAGGCCCCGCCGGCTTCGCGCTGAAAGGCAACTGGTGGCTGACCCACGTGCTGCACGACGGCGCCCGCCAGCTGGCCTGGGCGCTGGGCCTGCTGCTGTGCCTGGGCGTGGCCTGGCCGGTCGGGCCGCTGCGCCGGCTGCCATTCGCACGGCGGCTGCAGCTGGCGCTGTCGGGCCTGCTGGCCACGGGCATGGTGGCGCTGGTCAAGTCGGGCAGCCACACCAGCTGCCCTTGGGACCTGGCGGCCTTTGGCGGCGTGGCCCGCTACCAGTCGCACTGGCTCGGTTGGCAGCACAGCGATGGCGGCGCGGGCCGCTGCTTTCCGGCCGGCCATGCCAGCGCCGGCTTTGCCTTCGTCGCCGGCTGGTTCGCGCTGCGGCGCGACCTGCCGCGCCTGGCGGCCGCCTGGCTGGTCCTGGCCATCGCCGCAGGCCTGGTGCTGGGCCTGGCGCAGCAGCTGCGCGGCGCCCATTTCATGAGCCACACGCTGTGGACGGCGTGGATCTGCGCCGCAGTCGGCTGGGGTGTCGATCTCGCTTTCGCGCATGCGCGCAAGAACCTGCAAGGAGCCGCCGCATGACACGCCGTCCGATTTCTGCACTGTGGCTGGTGCTGGCCGCCAGCCTCTGGATGACCCTGGTGGGCAACGGCGCGCTGTGGCAGCGCCTCACGGAATTGAACCTGCTCGCGGGCAGCCGCGGCCTGGCCTTCGGCGCCGCGCTGTGGCTGGCGATCTGGGCGCTGCTGGCCGCGCTGCTGGGCCTCTTCGCCTGGCGCCCCACGCTCAAGCCCACGCTCGTGCTGCTGCTGTTCAGCACGGCGCTGGCGCGGCATTTCATGGCCAGCTACGGCACGCTGATCGACCCCGGCATGCTGGTCAACGCCATGCAGACCGACTGGCGCGAGGCCGGCGCGCTGCTGAACTGGCAGCTGCTGGCCGGCGTGCTGGTGCTGGCCGCGCTGCCGGCCTGGCTCATCTGGCGCCAGCCCGTGGCCTATGGCGGCCTGCAGCGCCAGCTCTGGCGCAACCCCGCGTTCTCGCTGGCGGCACTGCTGGCCTTGGCCGCGCTGGTGCTGGCCATGTTCCAGCCGCTGGCCTCGGCCAGCCGCAACAACAAGGACTTGCGCTATCTCGTCAACCCGGTGTCCAGCGTGGTGTCGGTCGCGCGGCTCGCGGCGCGGCCGTTCCAGCACGAGGCCGGCCCGCTGCAGCCGCTGGGCGAGGACGCCCAACTGGCCCTGGCATCGCCCACCGGCAGTGCCGCGCGGCCGCGCCTCTTGCTGCTGGTGCTGGGCGAGACGGCGCGCAGCGACCACTTCGGCCTGAACGGCTACGCGCGGCCCACCACGCCGGCGCTGGAGCGCGAGCAGGTGCTGAGTTTCCGCAACGCCTGGTCCTGCGGCACCAGCACGGCCGAATCGCTGCCGTGCATGTTCTCGCACCTGCCGCGCGAGGAGTACCTCCGCCGCAACGGCAACTACGAAACCCTGCTGGACGTGTTGCAGCGCGCCGGCCTGGCCGTGCTGTGGCTGGACAACCAGTCCGGCTGCAAGGGCGTGTGCGACCGTGTGCCGAACGGCGCCACCGACACCACCGCCGCCAGCAAGCTGTGCAGCGGCGGCGAATGCCTGGACGGCGCCATGCTGGAGCAGCTGGACGCGCGCCTGGCCGCGCTGGACCCGGCACGCCGCGCGCGCGGCACCGTGGTGGTGCTGCACCAGATGGGCAGCCACGGCCCGGCTTACGCGCACCGCTCGCCGGCCTCGGCCAAGCGCTTCCTGCCCGAGTGCACCAGCAATGCGCTGCAGGATTGCGACCCCGAGCAGCTGCGCAACGCCTATGACAACTCCATCGCCTACACCGACCAGTTCCTGGGCGAGGCCATCGCCTGGCTGCGGCGCAACCCCACGGGCACGGACAACGCGCTGATGTACGTGTCCGACCACGGCGAATCGCTGGGCGAGAACAACCTGTACCTGCACGGCATGCCCTACGCGATCGCGCCCGATGTGCAAAAGCACGTGCCCTGGATCACCTGGCTGTCGCCGGGCTTTGCGCAGGCCGCGGCCCTGTCGGACAGCTGCCTGCGCGGCCGCGCCGACGCGCGGGTGTCGCACGACGACTACTTCCATTCGGTGCTGGGGCTCATGGATGTCTCCACGCACATCTACCGCATCGCCCAGGACGCCTATGCACCTTGCCGGCAGGACGCCAACTGGGCCGGCCGCTTGCCGCGCCAGGCTGCGGCGCGGCAACACGCCGTGCCGTCCGGTGGGTAGCGCTCAGCCGGCGACGGCGCCGCGTGCGAGAGCACCTGCGTGGGCGTGTCGCTCGGCATGCCCGCGCCGCCAGCCGTCGAAGTCGGCCGCCGGCATGGGCCGGCCGAACAGGTAGCCCTGGCCGATGTCGCACTCCAGCGCCAGCAGTTCGATCGCCGTCTGGTCGTTCTCCACCCCTTCGGCGACGGTCGTCAGACCCAGCTCGCGGCCCAGCGTGATGGTGCTCTTGGTCACCTGCCAGTCCCGCGGACTGTCGAGCATCGCGTCGACGAAGCTGCGGTCGATCTTGATCGAGGTGAACGGGAACTGGCGCACATAGGCCAGGCTGGAAAAGCCGGTGCCGAAGTCGTCCAGCGACAGGCCGATCCCGAAGTCGCGCAGCTCCTGCAGGCGCCGCAGCACGATCTCCGGGTTGTGCGCCAACGCACCTTCCGTCACCTCCAATTCCAGCAGGCCGGGCGCAATGCCGCGGCGCGAGAGCAGGGCCTTCACATGACCGGTGAAGTCGGGGTCGCGCAGGTTGTTCGCGCTCACGTTGACGGCCACTGCCAGCGGCGATCCGGCCGCGGACCACGCATGGATCTGCTCGATGGCCTCGGCCAGCACCCAGCGCGTGAGCGGGTGGATCAGTTCGGTGCTCTCGGCCAGCGGGATGAACTCCCCGGGCGAGATCCAGCCGCGTTCGGCGTGGTGCCAGCGCAGCAGGGCCTCGGCGCCGACGACGCTGCGGTCCTCCAGGCCCAGCTTGGGCTGGTAGAACAGCTGCAGCTGCCCGGTGCGGATCGCGGTGCCCAGCTCGGCCCGCAGTTTCAGGTTGCGGCCGGGCGCCTGGTCCAGCACGCGGGAGTAGGGCGTCCATCGGTTGACCGATGGCGGTGACTGCAGCACGGCGATGGCCGCGCAGCGCAGCAGCTCGCTGGCGTCCAGCGCGTCCTCGGGGAACAGTGCCGAGCCGATGCGCGCCTGCAGTTCCACGGATGCGTCGGCCACGGTGATCGGCTCGCGCAGCACGGTGAAGATGCGGCTGCACAAGCCCTCCAGGGCCGGCAGGCCATGCACCCCGGTGCCCAGCGCCGCGAAATCGCAGCCGCTCGCGCGGAACAGGGTCCAGTGCAGCGGGGCCAGCGCCTTGGCCAGCCGCTGCGCGCAGACCTCCAGGACGGTGTCGCCCTGGCGCGGGCCGAAGCTCTCGTTGACTTCGCGAAAGCGCAGCAGGTTGATCACCACGAGGTGCACCTGTTCGCCCGGCTGCTCTTCGATGCGCCGGTCCAGCGTGCGCAGCAACAGGTGCCGGTTGGGCAGGCCGGTCAGCACGTCGTGGCTGGCCAGGTACTCCTGCTGGCGCACATGGCGCCGTTCCGCCGACACGTCCCGGATGGTGTACATCAGCAGGCGGCGCCCGCCGGCGTCGATGCGGCCCAGGCGCACGTCGATGTCGATCTGCTGCCGGTTGCGCAGTGCCTGCACCGTCAGCCCGAAGCGCAGGTGCTCGCCGGCCCGTACGCGGGCAAAGGGGCGTGCGAGCTCCTGGTCGGCATGCAGCACGCGGTAGAAGGCGCGCAGGTCGTGGCCGATGGCCTGGGCCTTGTCCGGCACGCCGAGCAGGGCTGTCGCCGCGTCGTTCAGGCCCGCCACCGTGCCGCTCTCCGTCGTCAGCAACACGGCGTCGGAGATGTCCTGGAACAGCCGGCGGTAGGTGGCCCCGCTGGAAACCAGCGCCGCATTGAGCCGGAGCAGGCTGCGCGCGAACCATGCCAGCGCCGCCAGGCCCAGCGTGAGCATGGCCACCTTGCCGGCGCTGCGCTGCTGCCACGGTGCCAGGTACACCGCATGTCGCACGCCACTGGCGGCGATGAACGGGTAGCGCTCGGAGCGCTGGTAGCCGACCGACAGCATGTGCCCTCCGAAGCCCGGCACGTCGAAAGCGCCCTGCGGCTGTGCGGCAGCGTGCTCGGACAGCCGGATCGCCTCGGGGACGCGCTTGCCACGCACCCGATCCGCGTGGGCCGAGCGGGTGAGCCCGGTGCCGTCCTTCAGGTAGAGGCCGCTGCCGCTGTGGGCCCCTGCGGCGCTCGCTGCGTGCTGGCCATGCAGGGCACCCAGGGGAATCAGGGCGCCGACCACGCGGCCGGTGGCATCGCCAACGGGCAGCACCATGGGCAGATCGTGCTCGCCGCGCTGGCGCTGCACCGGCGCCAGCAGGGCGGGCTCTGCGTTCCCGGCGGGCAGGGTGAGCTGCAGGATCTGCGCCGCGAGTTCCGGCGCGGCGCGGCCTTCCCGCCCCACGGTGTAGACCTGGCCACCCGGCTCGCGCACGAACAACACGGCCGACACCGGGTCGTAGCGCATGGCGTTGCGCATCGCCGCCAGCACGGCATCTGGGGCCGCTTGCGCAGACGCGGGCACCACGCTGCGCTGTTCTTGCAAGTCGTCGCGGATGCCGCGCAGGCTGAAGGCGGTCTGGTCCAGCACCTGGTCGACGTGGATGCGCAGCGAGGCCGCCAGTTCGATGTTGTTGCGCTCGACCTGCGCCTGCACCTCGCGGCGGTCGGCCGCGATGGACAGCGCGCCCCATGCCAGGCATGCCACGGCCGTGCTCAGCAGGCCCCACTGCAGCAGCCTGGAGAAGCGTGCGTTCAGGGTGGATGTTTCGCTGGACGAAAGAAGATGCAAGGTGTCTCCCGCACACATCTGGGCGGCCGTGGATGGTGACCGGCAGCGCCGCTCCTGTCCAGGCAGGCAAGCCCGGCACGGCGATGGAAAGAGCGGCTCGACTTTTGTGCAGCGCAGACGCGCAGGCGGGCCGGCCGACAGCCGGTTCCCGAACGCCCCCGTGCGGAAGGTGCATGGTGCGGAACTTGCAAAACCTGGCCGACGAGACCGTGTGCGGGCGGGCCGGGCACGGCCTGCCGCACACCGCGCCCTGTTCCCGCCACTGCCGAGACCCTGCATGCTCCAACGCCTGTCCCTGTTCCACAAATTCGCCATCCTTGCGCTGATCGGCGTGCTCATGTGCCTGCTGCCGGCGTGGCTCTACACCCGCGGTGCACTGCAGACGCTGGCGCAGGCCCGCCTCGAAGCCCGTGGCGCCGCACCGCTGGCCGCGCTCCACCAGGCCGTGCAGGGCATGCAGGTGCACCGCGGCCTGTCGGCCAGCATGCTGAGCGGCAACGAGGTGCTGGCGGCGCGCCGTCCGGCCGCGCGCGATGCGGTGGCCAAGGCACTGGAGGCCGCGGACGCACGCTTCGCCGAAGCCGAGGTGCCTGCAACGCAGCGCCAGGCCTGGGGGCAGTTGCGCCAGACCTGGCAGCAGCTGGAGTCCGAGGTGGCGGCGCGCAGCCTGCAGGCGCCGCAGAGCACCGCCCGGCACACCGCTTTGATCGGCTCCACGATGCGCATTGGCGAGGAACTGCTGCAGAGCTTCCGGCTCACCGTCGAGCCCGAGCCGGCGCTGCAGGCGCTGATCCAGGCCGCGCTGGTGCAAGCGCCCATGCTGGGCGAAAAGCTGGGCGTGATGCGCGCCCAGGGGTCCGCCTTCCTCGCGCTTGGCGAACTGCCGCCCCCGGGCCGGGCGCTGCTGCAGTCGCTGCGCGAGCGCGTGCTGGAACTGCAGGGCGAGGCCTTCCGCAACTTCGCGCGTGCCAGCGCGGCCGACCCGGCGCTGCGCCAGGCGCTGGAGGCGCCCGCGCGCCAGCAGAGCGAGCGCATCGCCGCCACGCTGCAGCTGGCCGAGCGCGAACTGCTGCAGGCCGCCGCGCTGACGCTGCCGGGCCAAGCCTACTTCGACGACTTCACGCGGACCATCGACGGCCTGTACGGGCTCAACGCGCTGGCCATGGCCAGCCTGGATGCGGCGCTGCAGCAGCGCATCGTGGACCAGCGCAGCGCGCTGCTGTGGACCGGCATGGCGCTGGGGATGGCCCTGCTGCTCGCCGGTGGGCTGATGGCCGTGTTCGTGCGCTCCATCACCCGGCCGCTGGGGCAGGCCGTCGCGTTGGCGGGGGCCGTGGCGCAGGGCGACCTGGCAGGCCCGGGCATCCCGCATGGCACGGACGAGGTCGGCCGCCTGATCGCCGCGCTGCTGGCCATGCGCGCGCAGCTCACCGAGGTGGTGGTGCGCGTGCGCGGCAATGCCGATGGCGTGGCCACGGCCAGCGCCGAGATCGCGCAGGGCAACAACGACCTGTCGGCGCGCACCGAGAGCCAGGCCAGCGCGCTGCAGCAGACGGCCGCCTCGATGGAGCAGATGACGGCCACCGTGCGCCAGAACGCCGATACGGCGCGCCAAGCCAGTCGGTTGGCCGCCAGCGCCAGCGGCGTGGCCGAGCAGGGCGGCACGGTGGTTGCGCAGATGGTGCAGACCATGCAGGGCATCCACGCCGCCTCGGGCCGGATCGCCGACATCATCGGCGTGATCGACGCCATCGCATTCCAGACCAACATCCTCGCGCTCAACGCCGCGGTCGAGGCGGCGCGTGCCGGCGAGCATGGCCGCGGCTTCGCTGTCGTTGCCAGCGAGGTGCGCGTCCTGGCCAAGCGCAGCGCCGAGGCGGCCAGGGAGATCAAGGCCCTCATCACCGACAGCGTGCAGGGCGTGGATGCCGGCAATGCGCTGGCCGGCCGGGCCGGCACGACCATGCAGGAGCTGCTGGCCGCCGTGCGCCGCGTGTCCGACCTGATGGGAGAGATCAGCGCCGCCAGCCAGGAACAATCTCAGGGCGTGGCGCAGGTCGGCGAGGCCGTCACGCAGATGGACCAGACGACCCAGCAGAACGCCGCGCTGGTGGAGCAGATGGCCGCCGCCGCGAGCAGCCTGCGCAGCCAGGCGGGCGAACTGGTCGACGGCGTGGCGGTGTTCCGCACCCAGGGCGCTGCGCAGAGCGAGCCGTGGCTGCAGGCGGCTTGACCGGCAGGCCCTGCGCAAATAGCCCACGTCATGCGGCCAGCGGCTGCCCCGCTTGCCGCTGCGGCCGTGCCGCCAGGCCCAGCATCAGGTCGAGGTTCTGCACCGCGGCACCCGCGGCGCCCTTGCCCAGGTTGTCGAACACCGCGGCCAGCAGCACCTGGCCGCTGCGCTGCTGCCCGAACACCGAGAGTCGCAGGCGGTTGCTGCCGTTGAGCGCCCGCGGATCGAGGCGCTGGGCATCTGCGTCGCCGCCCAGGGGCTGCAAGTCGATGCAGGCCTGCCCCGCGTAGCGCGCCTGCAGCGCGGCGTGCAGGTGTCCGGGCGTCACGCCGGCGGGCAGCAGGCGCAGGTGCAGCGCGATGGTCAGCACGATGCCCTGCCGGTAGTGGCCATAGGCCGGCACGAACACCGGCGCATGCGCCAGCCCGGCATGCTGCTGGATCTCGGGCACATGCTTGTGCTGCAGGCCCAGGCCATAGACCTGCAGGGGTGCCGCCTCGGCCGCGTTCGCGCCTTCGTGGTCCTCGAGCCCGGCCCGGCCCCGCCCGGAGTAGCCCGACACCGCGTGGATCGCCAGCGGGTAGTCGGCCGGCAGCAGTCCGGCGTCGACCAGGGGCCTGAGCAAGGCCAGCGCGCCGGTCGGGTAGCAGCCAGGGTTGCTGACCCGCGCGGCATGGGCGATGCGGTCGGCCTGCGCCGCCGCCAGCTCCGGCAGCCCATAGACCCAACCGGGTGCCGTGCGGTGCGCAGAGCTGGCATCGATCACGCGCACGCCGGGGCGGCGCACCAGCGCCACGGCCTCCCGCGCGGCCTCGTCCGGCAGGCACAGCAGGGCGATGTCGCAGTCGTTCAGCGCCTCGGCGCGGTGGGCCGCGCTCTTGCGCTGTTCTGCGGGCAGCTGCAGCACGCGCAGGTCGGTCCGGCCGGCCAGCCATTGCCGCACCTGCAGGCCGGTGGTGCCTTGGTCGCCATCGATGAAAACGAGAGGGGTCATGGGAGTGCTCCGACAGGGTTCGGAACGCATGGTGCCGCGCTGCGCGCATGCAGGCCAGTTGAATCTGACAAACTGCGGATTCAGAAACCATGAATGACGACCCGGGGAGGCATGGACCATGCGTGAACTCAATCTCGACCGCCTGCGGACCTTGCTCATGGTGGCCGACCTCGGCTCGTTCGCCGCGGCAGCCAAGGCCTTGCACCTGGCCCCGCCCACGGTGACGCTGCATGTGGCGCAGCTCGAAGCCCGCCTGGGCACGCGCCTGCTGCACCGCGCGCCATCGGGCGTGACGGCCACATCCGCCGGCAGCCTCTTGATCGACAAGGCTCGGCGGCTGCTCGCCGAAGCCGACGAGCTGCTGCAGGCCGTGCAGGCCCAGATCGCCGCACGCGGCGGCCGTGTGCGCCTGGGGGCCTCCACGGGCGCGCTGGCGCACCTGCTGCCGCAGGCGCTGCAGGCCCTGGCCGCCCAGCATCCGGAGATCGACGTGCAGGTCGCGGTGATGACCAGCGTGGAAGCGCTCGCACGCCTGGCGGCCGGCAACCTGGACATCGGCATCGTCGCGCTGCCGCAGCCGGCACTGCGTGGCCTGCGCGTGCGGGCCTGGCGGCAAGACCCGGTGCTGGCCTTCGTGCCCGCGGACTGGAAGCCGCCGCGGCAGGTGACGCCCGCCTGGCTGGCCGCCCGGCCGCTGATCGCCAACGACAGCGGCACCCGGCTCTCGCGCCAGACCGCCGAGTGGTTCGCGGCGGCGGGGGAGCGGCCGCAGGCGCGCATCGCCCTGAACTACAACGACGCGATGAAGAGCCTGGTGGCCGCGGGCTACGGGGCCGCGCTGCTGCCGCACGAAGCCGGCGCGCCGCTGCCGGACCAGCGCATCAGCATGCGGCCGCTGCGGCCTGCGTTGTCGCGGGCGCTGGGCATTGCGCACCGGGTGAGGCTGGACGACGGGCCGACGGAGTTGACGCTGCAGGCCCTGCTGGAGATGCCGGCGCGCTGAGGTGCCGCGCAAAAAAGCGCAAGGCCCGTTGCCGGGCCTTGCGCGGTGGGGAGGGGCGTTGCGGGCCCCCCGGGCGCTACAGCGCGCCGTCGCCCAGCACGATGCCTTCGCGGCGCGGATCCACGCCGCCTTGCAGCATCCACTTGCCGTCCTTCTGGATCCGCATGATGGTGGAGATGCCGCTGGACTGTGCTCCGGTGTTCACGGTGTGGCCCATGGCGCGCAGGCCGGCCACGAGCGCCGAGGTGTCCAGCGCCGTGTTGGCGCCGTCGACGTTGGTGGTCGGGCTGTTGGCCGCGCCGAAGTCCACCATCGAGGTGGCCATCTGCGCATCCATGCCCCAGTCCAGCGCGCCGACCACGGTCTTCAGCACGTACTGGATGATCGTGCCGCCGCCAGGCGAGCCGGTGGCCAGCATGAAGTCACCCGGCTCGGAACCGCGGAACACCAGCGTAGGCGCCATCGTGCTGCGCGGGCGCTTGCCCGGTGCAACGCGGTTGGCGATCGGCGCACCGGTCGTCAGGTCCACCGGCTGGCCGGAGAAGTCGGTCAGCTGGTTGGTCAGCAGGAAGCCGTTGGTCATGTGGAAGGAGCCCATGCTGGACTCCACCGTGGACGTGACCGAGGCCACGTTGCCGTAGGAGTCGACGATGGAGAAGTGCGTGGTGCCGGCTTCGATCGAGGTGTCGCGGCCCAGTGGCACATCGCCCAGGTTGCCGGCCGCTGCCGTGCCCATGCTGCGCGTCATGTCGATCAGCGCTGCACGGCTCTTCAGGTAGTTCTTGTCGAGCATGGTGGACAAGCCGTTGCCGGGCAGCGGGATGTAGTCCGTGTCGGCCACGTACTTGTCGCGGTCGGCATAGGCCAGGCGCGACGCCTCCGACACCAGGTGCACGCCCATCACGCTGGGCACGCCACCTTCCACGTCGGGGTTGATTGGCGGGTAGGCCGACAGCGGGAAGTTCTCCAGGATGCCCAGCGCCTGCGTGATCGCGATGCCACCGGAAGACGGCGGCGCCATGGCGCAGACGTAGTAGGTGGCGCGGTAGGTCGTGCAGGCCGGATCGCGCTTCTTCGCCTTGTAGCCTGCCAGGTCGGCCATGGTCATCAGGCCGGGGGTGATCGGCGTGCGGGCTGCATCGTCGCCGACAGCCTGTGCGACCTTGGCCACGATGGCCTGGGCGATGGGGCCGGTGTGCAGCGCGTCCGCGCCCTGCGCGGCGAGCGCCTGCAGCGTCTGCGCGTAGGGCAGGTTGGTGGTGGTCTCGCCGCTCAGCTTGGGGCTGCCGTCGGCCTTGAAGTACGCGGCCACCGCATTGGCGTCCAGCGCCAGGCTGGCGCGGTTGCTGTTGATGGCGGCACCCAGGCGCGCCGGGATCACATAGCCGTTGGTGGCGAGATCGACGCCTTCGTCGAAGAGCTGGTTCCACTTGAGCTTGCCGTGCTCCTTCTGGGCCATCTCCATCATGCGCATCACGCCGGGCACGCCGATCGAGCGGCCGCTGCGGCGTGCGCTGGGCAGGGGTGCGGGCGAAGCGGCGTCCGCCTGGTCCTGGCGCACCAGGTAGTAGCCGGTGGCGCCGGCGGGCGCGGCCTCGCGGCCGTCGTAGGCAGTGATCTTCTTGCTGGCCGCGTCGTAATACATCATGAACGCGCTGCCGGCGATGGTGCTCGATTGCGGCTCGACCAGGCCCAACACCGCCTGCACGGCGACGGCCGCATCGGCAGCCGTGCCGCCGGCCTTGAGCACCTCACAACCGGCCTTGCTGGCCAGCGGCGTGTTGGCCACCACCATGTAGCTGCTGGAATGCTTGGCCTTGTAGCCCAGGCGGTAGCCAGACGCGGCTTCGGGCGCGGCCGGATCGCCGGCCACACCGGAGCCGACGACCACCGTGGAGCCGTTGCTGGCCAGGATGGCGCAGCTGTCTGCCTTGGTGTCGACGATCAGGTCGTCGCCACCGTCGCCGCCACAGGCGACAACGGCCAGGGCGACTGCAATGGGCGTGGCAATCCAGAGAGGGGTGCGTGTGTTGTATTTCATTGGTAGGGAAAGCCTCGGGACGGGAAATCTGCGCACCAGGAGCGGGCACAGGGCGACAGGGGAAGCAGCTACTGTGCCAGCGCTTGCGCCCTCGCGGCCATTGCGGCTAACCAGCAAGTTGTTGCCAAGTGTTACCTGACGGCGTCGTCACCGCTTCGAGGGCAGCCGGACCACACCCGTCGCCAGCGCCGTCCCGCACAGGATCACCACACCGCAGCCCAGCATCGCCGGCGTGAGCGCCTCGCCCAGCAGCAGCGTGCCGTACAGCACGCCGAACACCGGCACCACAAAGGTCACCGTCAAGGTGCGCGCAGGCCCCACATTGGCGATCAGCCGGAAGAAGAGGATGTACGCGAGCGCCGTGCACAGCACGCCGACCGCGAGCAGGCTGCCCAAGGCCGTGAGGCTGGGCGCGCGGCCTGGCCACAGCCACAGCGCCGGTAGCGCCAGGCCCAGCGTGGCGCCCAGCTGGCTGCCGGCGGCCAGCACCAGCGGCTTGACGTCGCCGAGGTAGCGCTTGGTGAACGTGGCGGCCAGGGCATAGCAGATGCAGGCCAAGAGGCAGGCCAGCACCGCCCAGCCCGTCGCGGCGCCGCCGGCCTTGGGGGTGAAGCTGGCCTTGTTCCAGGCCAGCAGCGCCACGCCCACGAAGCCCAGCGCCAGGCCCAGGCTGCGCGAGGCGCCCGGCCGCTCGCGCAGCCAGGCCCAGGCCACGACGGCGCCGAACAGCGGCACGGTCGCGTTGAGGATGGCCGACAGGCCGGTGGAGATCGACAGTACCGCGTACGAGTACAGCGCGAACGGGATGCCCGAGTTGAGCAGGCCCACGAACAGCACCGGCCGGTGGTGGCGCACGAGCTCGGGCAGCAGGCCGCGCCGCCACAGCAGCGGCATCAGGCACAGCGCCGCGATGCCCACGCGCGCGGCGGCCGTCGGCAAGGGGCCCAGCTCCATCGCGGCATTGCGCATGAACAGGAAGGAGGCACCCCACAGCGCCGACAGCAGGAGGAAGTCGCCGAGCCAGGCGCTGCGCGGCTGGGCCACTGGGGCAGCTCCGGGCGGCCGGACCGCGCTCACTGGAGTACCTCCGCGCTGCGCGCTGCGGTGCCGGGCACCTTGGGGCGGCCCGGCGGTGCCCAAGCAGCAAGCTCCGGCAGTGCGCTTTCGCGCTGGAGCAGCGCGCTCTTGCGCGGCAGCCCGCCCGCGTAGCCCGTCAGCCCACCGGCGTGGCCGAGCACGCGGTGGCACGGCACGATCACGCTGATCGGGTTGCGGCCCACGGCGGCGCCCACCGCGCGCACGGCCGCCGGCCGCGCGAGCTGGTGCGCGAGCGCGCCATAGCTGCAGGTGGCGCCCGGCGCGATCGCCAGCAGGGCCTGCCAGACCGCGCGCTGGAAGGCGGTGCCGCCGGACAGGTCCAGCGGCAGCGCGAAGTGCTCGCGCGCGCCGGCGAAGTAGGCCAGCAGCTGCTCCTGCGCAGCGAGCAGCACCGGATGCCGTGTGGCCTGGGGCCAGGCGTCGGAGGTGGGCTGGTGGCGCTGGCCGTCGAACCAGGCGCCGTTGAGGCCCGCCTCGGAGGCAGACAGCACCATGGCACCGAGTGGCGTGTCGATGCGGGTGTGGACGGTAGACGGGTGGAACAGCATGTTCATTCCTTCGTTGTGGTCTTCTTGGCAGGGCGCGCTGGCAGGGTCGCCCAGGCGCGCAGCACGGCGTAGCTGCGCCAGGGCTTCCAGGGTTCGGACGCGGCCTCTGCCGCACGCCCGGGATGCGGCGCATCGCGCACGCCCAGCGCGTTGTGCAGCGCCACGTCGCCGGCCGGGAAGGCGTCGGGCCAGCGCAGCGCGCGCATGGCGATGTACTGCGCTGTCCAGTCGCCGATGCCGGGCAGGGCCTTCAGCGCGGCGATGGTGGCCGGCACGTCGCCGCCGGGCTGCAGGTTCAGCCCTGCGGCCGCCGCACGCGACAGCGCCACGATGGCCGCCTGGCGCTGGCGCACGATGCCCAGGCCGCCGAGGGCGTCGCCGGCGGCATCGCCCAGCTCGGCCAGCGCCTGTGGCGCGGGGAACAGATGGGTGAGGCCCGGCTCGGCGGTGGCGATGGGCTGGCCGAAGCGCGTGACCAGGCGGCTGGCCAGCGTGCGCGCGGCCGCCACCGTGATCTGCTGGCCCAGCACGGCGCGCACGGCCAGCTCGTAGCCGTCCATGCAGCCCGGCACGCGCAGGCCCGCGCCCTCGGGAAAGCGCGCGCCCAGCACCGCGTGGATGGCCTCGGGGTCGGCATCCAGGTCGAGCAGCACGCGCACGCGCCGGATCACCAGCGGCAGCACGGCGCGCAGGCTGTCGGACACGCGCAGCAGCAGCTGGTGGCGTTCGGGCGCGAAGGCCATGTGCAGCCAGCCCTCGTGCCGCTGCCCACCTGCCTGCAGCGCCAGCGTGCGCGCGATGCCGGGTGCCGCGGCGTCGGGGCCGGCCACCGTCTCCATGCCGGGGACCTGCCGCGCCCCGAAGAAGGCCAGCATGGCCTGCCAGTAGTACGGCGGGCGGTAGCCCAGCCGCACCTGGGCGCCCTGGCCTTCGCGCTGGCCGCCAGCGCGGCGCAGCGCTGCGGGGTTGAGGCCGTAGTGCGCGACGAAGGCGGCATTGAAGCGGCGCAGGCTGTGGAAGCCGCTGGCCTGGGCCACCTGGGCGATCGCCAGGTCGGTGTCGGCCAGCAGCTGCTTGGCGGCCAGCAAGCGGCGCGTCTGCAGGTACTGCAGCGGCGAGACGCCGAACTGCGCCTCGAAGATGCGGCGCACATGCCGGTCGGAGACGCCCAGCCGTTCGGCCAGCGCCTGCACCGTGGGGCCGGCCTCGGGCCAGGCATCGGGCGCGTCGAGCAGCCGCGCGGCCTGCTGGGCGAGGATGCTCGACGCGTCCTGCGTCGACCAGGGGAAGGCCTGGGGCGCCAGCTCGGGCCGGCAGCGCAGGCAGGGCCGGAAACCGGCGCGCTCGGCCTGGGCCGCGTGCTCGAAGAAGCGGCAGTTCTCCCGCCGCGGCGTCTTCACGCTGCACACCGGGCGGCAGTAGATGCCGGTGCTGGTCACGCCGGTGAAGAAGCGGCCGTCGAAGCGCGCATCGCGGGCGGCCAGCGCGCGGTAACGGGCTGCGTCGAGCGGGTCGCCGGGGGAGAGGGTGGACGGGTCCATGGCGGGGATGATAGGTGTCGGGCAACCAGGCGACTCGCCGTTTTCGGACATGTGCCTCGACAGGGACCGACAGCGCCGCGGGACGCCGGCCGACAGCTGCGGCGCCCCCACGGCAGCACCATGGTGGCCGAAAGGAGGTCTTGCCATGACCACGAACAACCAATACTGCGTGACCGCCGTGCGCTACCAGAACCAGCAACTCACGGCCGTGCAGCTCGGGCACGGCGATGGCAGCGGCGCCTGGCAGCAGGAGCCGCATGCGGTCGAGGTCGACCAGGTGGTCGCCCGCATCGACGCGGGCGACGCCGTCCATGCCCTGCTGCGCGATGGCGAGCGCGTGTCGCTGGGCCCTCGCCTGAAGGTCGTGCAGGGCGAGGGCGGCGACCGCTCTCTGGCCCTGGACAACCAGCCCACCGACTGCCTGGAACTGGCCGACCTGGAGCGCTTCTGACCATGCAGCGCAAGCCCCTGAACCATGTGCAGTACCTGGCCGAACTGAACCAGCGGCTGTGGGCCGATCCGGAGTTCTCCGAGGGCATGGCCTTCCGCATTTACCCCGACGGCAAGATCGGGGGCCATCTGCGCGATGCCAGCGACGTGGGCAGCTGCCGCATCCCCGCGGTGTTCGCGCGCATCGAGCAGTGCGTGGCACGCGAGTTCGAGCTGGTGGTGCCCGTGGTGACGCCGCAGGTGGCCGAAGGCATGCTGGCGTAGCGGGCGGCGGGCGCTGCCGCGCGCCTAGACTTGGGGCCTTCTACCCTCCAAGGAGACCCGCATGTACAAGCAGATCCTGGTTCCCGTGGATGGCTCGCAGGCCGCCCTGGCCGCCCTGCACCATGCCGTGGAACTGGCGCGCGCTTTCCAGTCCGATCTGTTCGTCGTCCACGTGATCGACATCTACCCTTTCATGGGCGTCGGCACGGACACCGCCGTGGGCCAGGCCGAATACCTGTCTGCCGCCAACGCCAATGCGGAGGGTGCGTTGCGCGCGGCGGTGGCCATGGTCGAGGCGGCCGGCGTGCCCTGCGAATCCGCCACCGTCGAGGGCCATGCGGCCGAAGACGGCATCCTGCAGGCGGCCGGCACCTGCGGTGCCCATCTCATCGTGATGGGCTCGCACGGCCGGCGCGGCATCGAGAAGCTGCTGCTGGGCAGCGTCACGCAGCGCGTGTTGCAGAACGCGCGCGTGCCGGTGATGGTGGTGCGCGGCAGCGAAGCCTGACACTGCGTGCCGGCCGGGTGGCCGTGGCACCATCGGCGCCCGTCCACCTGCCGAAGGAGCACCATGTCCGCCGATGTCACCCTGCAAGCCACCCTGGGCGCCACGCCCTACGCTGTCGAGTTCCGCGACGAGGCCGGCCACCGCTGGAGCGGTGACGAGCCCGCGGCGCAGGGCGGCGGCGACACCGGGCCGACACCGCATGCGCTGCTGCTGTCCAGCCTGGGTGCCTGCACCGCCATCACGCTGAAGATGTTCGCCGCGCGCAAGCAGTGGCCGCTGGAGGGCATCGAGGTGGCCCTGACCCTGCGTGCCGCCGCGCCGGGCGCGGTCGGCACCGACATCGCGCGCAGCATCACGCTGCAGGGCCCGCTCGACGCCGCCCAGCGTGAGCGCCTGCTGGCAGTGGCCAATGCCTGCCCGATCCACAAGGTGCTGACGGGCGAGGTGCGCATCGCCACCGCACTGGTCTAGGCCAGCACAGCAGCGCGCCGGTGAACGCCGGTACGCGCCGGCACGCGGCCGTGCACCGGGCCTGACTGCCCCTGCGGGCCAGGCGTTCCGGATGCAGGCCCGGGCGGCCGCCGGTGCGCTGGCAAGGGCCGCCTTCAGCCCGCCGCGCCCTGTGCCAGTTCCTTCGCCACTTCCGCCACCAGTTCGCGCAGCCAGCGGTGCGCGGGATCGTCCCGGTAGCGCACGTGCCAGGCCATCTGCACGGGAAAGCTGCCCAGGTCCACGGGGGCGGGCAGCACCTTGAGCCGTGCATCGTTGGCCAGCCGGCGGCAGATCTGGCGCGGCAGCGTGGCGCAGTAGTCCGTCACGGCCACGAGTTCGGGAATGGCCAGGAAGTGCGTGACCGAGACCGCCACCTCGCGCTTGAGCTGCACGCGCTCCAGCTTCTGAAACAGCCCCGCGCGCAGCCGGCCCGGCGGCAGCATGTTCACGTGCTTGAGCCGCTCGTACTGCCGGCGCGTGATGCGCGCGCCGACCTCCGGATGGTCGGCCCGCACCACGCAGGCCAGGCCGTCGTCCATGAGGTGCTGCACGACCAGGTTGGCGGGCGGGTCCGTGATGCGGCCGAACACCATGGCGGTGGCGCCCGAGACCACGCCGGTCTCGGCCAGATCGGCGCCGTAGGGCGTGAGCCGCAACCGGATACCGGGCGCCAGCGCGCGTAGCCGCGCCACCAGCGCAGGCACCAGCACGTACTCCACGTAGCTGTTCGGCGCGATGGTGACCAGGCCCTGCGCGCTGGCCGGGTCGAAGGCCTGCTGGCCGCGCACCAGGCCGTCCAGCGTTGCGAGCGCTTCGGCGATGGCCGGGGCCAGTTCCTCGGCCTTCGGCGTGGGCTGCATGCCGTAGCGCTCGCGGATGAACAAAGGGTCCTGCAGCAGCGCACGGAGCCGCGTCAGCGCGTTCGACAGCGCCGGCTGCGTGATGCCCAGGCGCTCGGCCGCGCGCGTCACGCTGCGCTCCTCCATGAGGGCCAGGAAAACAGGCAGCAGGTTCAGGTCGTAGCGCATCCAGATATCTTGCTTGATGAATATCTGAAATTCAACGAATAAATTGGATGAATGGAAGAGGACGGCCCAAACTTCGCTTCACCCGGGACCCATCCACCACCACCGAATCCACCAAGGACACCGCACCATGACCACCGAAACCCTGTTCACCCCGAGCCGCCTGGGCGCTATCGCCGTGAAGAACCGCATCGCCATGGCCCCGCTGACGCGCTCGCGCGCCGGCATGGACGGCGTGCCCTCGCCGCTGGCCGCGCGCTACTACGCCGAGCGCGCCTCGGCCGGCCTGCTGATCGCCGAGGCCACCAACATCTCGCGGCAGGCGCGCGGCTACGCCTGGACACCCGGCCTGTACACCGACGCCCAGGTGGCCGGCTGGAAGCAGGTGACCGACGCCGTGCACGCGGCCGGCGGCCGCATCGTGGTGCAGCTGTGGCACGTGGGCCGCATGTCGCACACCAGCCTGCAGGAGGGCGGCGCCGCGCCCGTTGCGCCCTCGGCCTTGCAGGCCGGCGGCAAGGTGTTCACCGAGACCGGCTTCGAGACGCCTTCGATGCCGCGTGCGCTCGAACTCCACGAGATCGCCGCCATCGTCGAGGATTACCGCCAGGCCGCGTTGCGCGCCCAGGCCGCGGGCTTCGACGGTGTCGAGGTGCATGCCGCCAACGGCTACCTGCTCGAGCAGTTCCTGCGCGACAGCACCAACCGGCGCACCGACGGCTACGGCGGCTCCATCGAGAACCGCGCGCGGCTCACGATGGAGGTCGTGCAGGCGGTTGCCGGCGTCTGGGGCGCAGACCGCGTGGGCGTGCGGCTGTCGCCGCTGTCCACGGCCATCGGCGACACGCCGCTGGACAGCACGCCGCAGGAGACCCATGCCGCTCTGGCCAGCCGCCTCGGCGCGCTCGGCCTGGCCTACCTGCATGTGGTGGAAGGCCAGATGCATGCCGAAGACGGCACCGGCCGCCTGTTCGACAACCAGGCCTTGCGCCAGGCCTTCGGCGGCGCCTACATCGCCAACAACGGCTACGACCGCCAGCGCGCCATCGCCGCCACGGCCTCGGGCCATGCCGACATGGTGGCCTTCGGCCGCGACTTCATCGGCAACCCGGACCTGGCCGAACGGCTGCAGCACGGCCTGCCGCTGTTCAACGCCCCCGCCGCCGGATACTTCGGCGGTGGCGCCGAGGGCTACACCGAATTCAGCGTCGCCCAGGCCGCCTGAACCGACGCCCACCCTCTGGAGAACACCACCATGGCACTCAAGGACCTCCTGCCCGGCCCGCTGGGCTTCGGCACCGCGCCGCTGGGCAACATGTTCCGCGACATCCCCGAGGCCGAGGCGCGGGCCACCGTGGACGCCGCCTGGAACGACGGCATCCGCTACTTCGACAACGCACCGTTCTACGGCGCCGGCCTGGCGGAGATCCGCATGGGCGAGGCGCTGGCCGGCCGGCCGCGCGGCGACTACGTCATCAGCACCAAGGTCGGCCGCCTCGTGCTCGATGAAGTGGAGGATGTGGCCGCGCGCGACCAGGGCGAGAAGGGTGGCGTGTTCCTGCATGGCCGCCCCAACCGGGTCGTCAACGACTACTCGGAGGACGCCACGCTGCGCTCCATCGAGGACAGCCTGAAGCGCCTCAAGACCGACCGCATCGAGATCGCCTGGGTGCACGACGTGGCGCAGGACTTCTACGGCGACGAATGGCTCAGCGTGTTCGAGACTGCACGCAAGGGCGCCTTCAAGGCCCTGGACCGGCTGCGCGACGAGGGCGTGATCCAGGCCTGGGGCCTGGGCGTGAACCGGGTCGAGCCGATCGAACTGCTGCTGGACCTGCAGGGCCCACGGCCGGACGGGTTCCTGCTCGCCGGGCGCTACACGCTGCTGGACCATGGCCGCGCGCTGCAGCGCGTGATGCCCAAGGTGGCCGAGCGCGGCCTGTCCATCGTCGTCGGCGGGCCCTACAGCTCGGGCGCGCTGGTCGGTGGCCCGAACTTCGAGTACGCGCCGGCCACGCCGGCCGCGCTGGCCAAGGTGGCCGCGATCAAGGCGATCGCCGACCGCCATGGCGTGTCCATGAAGGCGGCCGGCCTGCAGTTCGCGCTGGCCCATCCCGCCGTGGCCGCCGTGATTCCCGGCGCGAGCCGCCCGGGGCGCATCGCCGAGGACCGCGCCGCACTGCAGCAGCCCGTGCCGGCCGCGTTCTGGCGTGAACTGCGGGATGCCGCGCTGGTGCATGCCGATGCACCGCTGCCTTCGGGCGCCTGAGCTGCAGTCATTCCGGCCGGGCGGCTGCCAGGCGGCCCGTCGTGCCGCACACACGGCGGGCACCGGACTGGCGCTCGCGGAAGCTTGCCGATCTGCTGAAGCCGGGCTGCAGCAGGATCAGGCGGTCGTTGGCCATGGCGCGCGCCTCAGCGGTTCGGCTGCGGCGTGATGCGCAGGTAGGGCCGCACGGCGGTGTAGCCCTTGGGGAAGCGCTCGGCCAGTTCCTTGCGGTCCTGCAGGCTGGGCAGGATCACCACGTCGTCGCCGTCCTGCCAGTTGGCCGGCGTGGCCACCTTGTGGCTGTCGGTCAGCTGCAGCGAGTCGATCACGCGCAGGATCTCGTCGAAGTTGCGGCCGGTGCTGGCCGGGTAGGTGATGGTGGCGCGCACCACCTTCTTCGGGTCGATGATGAACACGCTGCGCACCGTGGCCGTGGCCGAGGCATTGGGGTGGATCAGGTCGTACAGCGTGGACACCTTGCGGTCGGCATCGGCCAGGATCGGAAACTGCACCGAGGTGTTCTGCGTTTCGTCGATGTCGGCGATCCACTGCCGGTGCTTGTCGACCGGGTCGACGCTGATGGCGATGGGCTTGACGCCGCGTTGGGCGAACGCGCCCGACAGCGCCGCCGTCTTGCCGAGTTCGGTGGTGCACACCGGCGTGAAATCGGCCGGGTGCGAGAACAGCACGACCCAGTCGTCTCCGGCCCAGGCGTGGAAGTCGATGGTGCCGAGGCTGGATTGCTGCGAGAAATCGGGGGCGGTGTCGCCGAGTCGGAGGGTGGCCATGGAAGGTTCCGAAAGGATGGTGGACGGCCCGAGTATTCGGAGCGCGCCCGCTGGAACCAACGAATTTTTGCTTCTATGCTTAGACGCGCGACGCCAGGCTGCCCAACGCACTCACGCCCAGCAGCGCGCCACCACTCAGCAGCAGCCGCACGATGCGCTGCGGCGCATACGTCAACGTGAGCGCCACGGCCAGCGCCGCCACCGTCATCACGCCGAACCAGAAGACCCAGCCCTGGGCGCTGCCGTAGCCCGCGATGGCGGCCCACAGCGACAGCGCCAGGCCCAGTGCGCCGCCCAGCTGCATCCAGCGCCGCAACGCGGCGGTCGGTGCATGGCCACGGCCCTTGTAGTCCTCGTAGTGGCGGTCCATCGCCAGGCTCAGTGCGGAGAAGCCCGTCAGTGCGGCCGAGAAGGCGAGCAAGGCTTTCACCGGCCAACTCCCGCAGGTTCGAGCCGCGGTTCGGCAGCCAGAAGCTTCGCCTCGGCCTCGGCCTTGGCGTGGGCAGCGGCCGCGCGCGCCTTGGCGGTCGGCTTGCGCTTGCCCACGTACCACGCCGCCGCGAGCAGGCCGGCGCCGAGAGCGATCGCGGTGAGGTCGAAGCCGGCGATGCGCCACTCACCGGCCGGCAGGCTGGCGAGCAGGCCCATGCCGCCGCTCAAAGGGTTCAGCACCGGCAGCAGCGCGAACAGCAGGCCGCCCAGCGCCAGCTGGACCTGCCACATGCGCCTGGCCGGCCAGGCGAGGCCGGCCACAGCCGCCAGGCCCCAGGCCCAGAAGAAGCAGGCGATCTCGGTGGCGGGGCGTTCGGCGATGCCCACGGGCACGCAGCGGTTGGCCCAGAAGAACACGGCCATGGCCAGCGGCAGGCCGGCGATGGCCCCCACGTTGAGGCCATCGACGAGGCGCAGGCCCCAGCCCACGCGGCCGCCCCTGGCGAGCGCCTTGGCGTACTTCTGGCGCTCCTTGACGGACCACAGCAGCAGGCCCGTGGCCACCATCACGCAGCCCGCGACGCCCGAGGCGAAGAACAGCCAGCGCAGCAGCGGGTGCGCGAAGCGGCCGAGGTGCAGGCCGTAGAGCACGCCGCGCGTGTCGGAGGCCGGCGCGATGTCCTCGCCGGCTCGGCCCAGCAGCCGGCCGCTGGCGCCGTCGAAGGTCATGGAGCTCTGGTTGGCGGAGAGCTTGCCCCCCTCGTGCCGGTACAGCGTCACGCGGGCCGTGGCGTCGCCGGGGTTGTTGACGACGACGCGGCTCACGGCCGCGCCATGCCAGGCCGTGCTGGCCTCGCGCATGAGCGGCTCCACGGGCACCAGCGGCGCCGGCACGCCGGCGGCCTTCTGGTTGCTGAAACCCGCGGACGAGGGGAAGACCTCGGCGATGAAGGTCGTGCGGTCGTCTTGGTAGACGGCCTCCTGGCCCCAGGGCATGTACAGGAACATCAGCGTGACCAGCCCGGTGTAGGTGATCATGAGGTGGTAGGGCAGGGCCAGCACGGCCGTGGCGTTGTGCGCGTCCAGCCAGGAGCGCTGGCCCTTCTTCGGCCGGAAGGTGAAGAAGTCCTTGAAGATGCGCTTGTGCGTGACGATGCCGCTGACGATGGCCACCAGCATGAACATGGCGCAAAAGCCCACGATCCAGCGGCCCCAGATCGCCGACATGTAGTGCAGGTCGAAGTGCAGGCGGTAGAAGAAATCGCCGCCGCGCGTCTCGCGCGGGGCCGCCACGGGCTGGCCCGTGGCCGGGTCCAGCGTGGCCGAGGCGAAGCGGGCCCGGCGCGGGCGCTCGCCCGTCCGCGGCGCGGAGGCGGCCGCTTGCGGCACGGTCCAGCCGGTGCGCAGCAGCGGCTCGCGTTCGCTGGGCAGCTCGATGCTCCAGCGCGGGCTGCCGGCCGCCTTGTCCTGCAGATGGCGCAGCGCCAGTGCCACGGCCTGCGCCGGCACCGCCGGCGGTGCCGCCGTGGCCGCGTGCAGCTCGGGTTTCATCCACAGGCTGATCTCGTCGCGGAAGTAGGCCGAGGTGCCGCCCGCGAACACCATGAACAGCACCCAGCCGACCAACAGGCCCGACCAGGTGTGCAGCCAGGCCATGGACTGGCGGAAACCTTCCTTCATGCCGCAGCTCCCGCGGTTTGCGCCAGCCACAGGCTGCAGGCCAGCACCGCGCAAGGCAGGACCAGCCCGCCCCAGGCGCGCCAGGCATTGCGGGCCGCGAAGGCCCACATCACCGCGCAGGTGTAGACGACGAACGACGCCAGCGTGCCCGTGATCACCGCCTCGGCGCGGTGCAGCGGCAGGTACAGCGCCATCGCCGTGGCGGCCAGGGCCGACAGCGCATAGCCGCCGCCGATGGCGGCCAGGGCGCGCGAGGCCACCGCAAGGCGGTAGCGCGCGCCGATCTTTTCCTTCGACATCCCTCGTCTTCCTTCGGCCTCGGTCGGACCGGCTGGGCCCGGCACGGCGGGCTGGCGGGGAACAGGTTTCCCCGGAAGCGGGCGATGTTAAATGAAAACTACTCGCAATTGAGAGGGGCGCTGGTAAAGATGCCGGTCACACCGCGTCGGTCAGCACCACGCGGTTGCGCCCGCCGTGCTTGGCCTCGTAGAGCGCGCGGTCGGCCGCCTGCAGCAGCCGGTCCAGGCTGGCCTCGGCCTGCGGACTCACGCTGGCGCCGATGCTGACCGTGCAGCCGGTGGTGCGGTCCTGGCCAAGGTCCACGGCCGCATCGGCGCAGGCTTGGCGCACGCGCTCGGCGACGTCGCGCGTGCGTGCGTGGTCGGCATCGGGCAGCAGCACGGCGAACTCCTCGCCCCCCAGGCGCCCGAGCAGCAACGGCCCTTCAGGCAGGTGGTCGGCCACGAGGTTGGCCACCAGGACGATGACCTGGTCGCCGACGGCATGGCCGTAGGTGTCGTTCACGTTCTTGAAGCGGTCGATGTCCAGCACCAGCAGGCCCACGCTGCGGCGTGCCGCGCGGGCGGCGCGCAGCGCCTTGCCCGCCTGTTCGGCGAAGGCGCGGCGGTTCATGGTGCCTGTCATGGGGTCGTGCTCGGCCATGTGCCGCAGCTGCGCCATCAGGATGCGGTTGGCGGCCATGGCGCTGGCCACGGCCAGTGGGGAGATCGCGATCAGCGCCACGCCCAGACGCACCGACATCAGCATGGCCGGCGATTCGATCTCCACCGCGGTGTTGAGGACGCCCTTGGAGATCGCCACCAGCGTCCAGGCGGTGGTCAGCAGAGACAGCACCGCGGCAGGAAAGACGCCGTAGCGCATGCCGCACCACAGCAGGGCCGGCACCGGGAATGCCACGGCGCCCGGCCCGCCGACCAGCACGGCCGCCGCCATCGAGGCGAGCAGGGCCAGCAGCGGGGTGGCACGCCGCAGCGGCGGCATGCTCTTGCGCCACTGGCGCGCCACCTCGCGGTGCTGCGCGGTAGGGATGCTCAGCACGGCCGGCAGGATGGTGAAGTAGTTGAGCAGTTCGCTGGCGAACCAGGCCAGGCAGGACTCCAGTGCCGTGCCGCCGAAAGCCACCGGCCCGACGACGCCGCCGGCCAGGCCGCCCGCGACCGAGGCCAGGGCCGCGATCGCCAGGAGCTGCAGCACACCGGCCGCGCCGAGCAGCTTGCGCGCGTCGGAAGCGAAGGGCTGTGCCAGCAGCAGGTAGCCGGTGACCACGCTGGCGAAGTTGGTCAGCGTCAGCAGCACGGAGATCGGCAGCGGGTCGCCGACGATGTAGCCGGCCAGCAAATGGCCGACGCAGGCACCGACCCAGCCGGCCGCCGTGTCCAGGCGCGGAAAACGGATGAACAGGCCCAGCAGCAATGCGTTGGCGGGCCAGAACACGGCCAGCTGGCCGGCCAGCCGGGTCCAGACGCCGAACAGGCAGACCGCCGCCATGATGGCCGCGACCAGCGCGGCGCCTGCCAGCAGCTGTGCCGGCGTCGCACGTACGGCCGGGATGCTCGATTCCAGCTTCTGCGGACGGCTCAGCTTGTCGCGTTGGGAGTTCATGGACTGCATTGCGTCTCCCTGCTTGTTGGGGGCGGGTAGGCGCGCAAGCGTGCCAAGGCAATGCAAATTGTTGCAGATGTCGGCGCCTATCAGGCCGGGAATACGTGAATATCCCACATCCAATCCACCGAAGAAGGCCATTGACCGTCCGAAATGCTGCGGTCTTCGCAGCATTTGTCCGGACGTTTCGCACTCTGAACGTGCTCAGTCCACCGTGGCGCCGGAAGCCTTGACGATGCGTTCCCACTTGGCCAGTTCGCTGCGCGTGTAGGCGGCGAACTCCTGCGGCGTGTTGCCCACCGGTTCGGCGCCCAGGGCGGCCAGGCGCTCGCGCACGGCCGGCTGGCGCACGATCTGCGCGATCTCCTGCGAGACGCGGTCGACGATCTCGGCTGGCGTGCCGGGCGGTGCCCACACGCCGTACCAGGTGCTGATGTCGTACCCCGGCACGCCGGATTCGGCGATGGTCGGCACGTCGGGCAGCGCGCTGGCCCGCTTGGCGGTGGTCACGGCGATGGCGCGCAGCTTGCCGGCGCGGATCTGGCCGATGCTGGACGGCATGGAGTCGAACATCAGCTGTGTCTGCCCGCCGATCACATCGGCCAGCGCCGGGCCGCTGCCCTTGTACGGCACGTGCTGCATCTGCACGCCCGTGGCGATCTTGAAGGCCTCGCCGGCCAAGTGCGGCGCGGCGGCGTTGCCCGACGACGCGAAGTTGAGCCGCTTTGGGTCGGCCTTGGCCGCCGCGATCACGTCCTGCACGGTGTTGAAGCCCTGCGATGGCGCGGCCACCAGCACCAGCGGCACGTCGGCGATCAGGCTCACGGGCGCGAAGTCGCGGATCGCGTCGTGCGGAGGCTTCTTGTACAGGCTGGGGTTGATCACGTGGATCGACGCGTTGACGAGCAGCGTGGTGCCGTCGGGCGGCGCCTTGGCCACGATGTCGGCGCCGATCATGCCGCTGGCGCCCGGCTTGTTGTCGACCACCACGGGCTGGCCGAGACGGGCTTCGAGTTGCTGCGCGACGATGCGGCCCAGGATGTCGGTCGGCCCGCCGGGCGGGTACGGGATGACCATGCGGATGGGCTTGGCGGGCCAGGCCTGGGCGAAGGCCAAGCCGCTGGCTGTGGCCAGCAACAACGCCGTGAGTACGCGGCGGTTCAGTTTGATCATGTGTTGTCTCCTGATGGTCGTGTGTTCAGCCTTGCACGGCGATGCCGTCGCGCTCCAGCGCAGCCACCTCGCCGGGCGCATAGCCGATCTCGGCCAGCACCGCGCGCGTGTGCTGGCCCGTGGCGGGTGCGGGCGGGATCGGGCCGCCGCGCGGCGTGCCGGGCACATAGGGCATCGGCAGCGGCTGGTAGGGCGGCTGCGCGAGTTGGCCGAACGCGCCCAGGTGCTGCATCTGCGGGTGGTCGCGGAACTGGGCGTAGTCCTGCACCTCGGCACAGAGCACGTCGGCGGCCTCCAGCGTGGCGATCCAGTGCGCGCTGGATTGGCCTGCCAGCTGCTCGGCGGTGGCGGCGTTCAGCGCAGCCGCATTGCGACCGCGCGCACTGTTGTCGATGTAGTCGCCCGCCGTGCGCCACTCGGCACGGCCGAGCGCAGCGCACAGCCGCTCCCACATGTCCTGGCGCAGCACCAGCAGCGTGATGAAGCCATCCAGCGTGCGGAACACGCCCGAGGGCACGGCCGTGGGCGGCGCCTGGCGGCCCGCGAACAGCGCGCTCTCGTAGATCGGGGCGGCCTGGAAGGCGGCGCAGCACTCGGCCAGCGAGACCTGCACGTGCCTGCCGCGCCCGCTGCGGCTGCGCGCGTACAGTGCCGCGCCCACCGCCTGCGTGGCGTACAGCGCCGACACCGTGTCGGGCACCAGCATGCCGATGCGGCGCGGCCGGCCGTCGGCCTCGCGGTTCAGCATGGCCAGGCCGGTGTAGGCCTGCAGCACGGAATCGGTGCCGGGCTTGTCGACCCAGGGTCCGCTGGCGCCGAAGCCCGAGATCGACAGGTAGACCAGCGCCGGGTGCCGCGCGCACAGCGCGGCGGCGTCCAGCCCCAGCCGCGCCATCACGCTGGGGCGGAAGTTCTCGACCAGCACATCGGCCTGTGCAGCCAGGCGTTCGATGGCTTCGCGGCCCTGCGGCTTGCGCGCGTCGATGCACAGCGAGCGCTTGCCCAGGTTGCTGGCCACGGCCAGCGGCGTCATGCCGGCCTGGCCGCCGCCCATCACGCGGATCCAGTCGCCGCCGGGCGGCTCGACCTTGACCACGTCGGCCCCCTGCAGGCCCAGCAGCGCGGCGCAGTAGGGGCCGGCCACGCCCTGGCTCATGTCGAGCACGCGCAAGCCCGCGTAGGCATCGGGTTCCAGCATCACTCAACCTTCAGGCCGGTGGCCGCGACGACCTTCTTCCACTTCGCCTCCTCGTCGGCGATCTGGCGGCCGAACGCGTCGGGGCTGTTGGCCACCGGCGCGGCGCCCATGTCGGCCAGCCGCTGCACCGAGGCGGGCCGACGCAGCAGCTCAGCCACGGCCTGCTGCAACTGCTCGACAATCGGCCGCGGCGTGCCGGCCGGCGCCAGCATGCCGAACCATGCGCTGGCCTCGTAGCCAGGCACGGTTTCGGCCACGGTCGGAATATCGGGCGTGCCGGGCCAGCGCTGCGCCGTGGTGACGGCCAGCGCGCGGATGCGGCCGGACTGGATGTGCGCCATCGACGAGGGCAGGTTGTCCACCCCCACCGGGATCTGGCCGCCGATCAGGTCGGTCAGCATCGGGCCGCCGCCCTTGTACGGGATGTGCACCATGTCCACGCCGGCCATCACCTTGAGCAGCTCCACCGCCATGTGCGGCGATCCGCCCGCGCTGGTGGAGCCGAAGCTCAGCTTGCCGGGCTGCGCCCGCGCCATGGCCAACAGCTCCGACAGCGTCCTGACGGGCAGGGCCGCGTTGACGGTGATGACGTTGGGCGTGCTGGCCACGCAGGTGATGGGCGCGAAATCGGCCACCGGGTCGTAGGGCAGGGCCTTGTTCAGCGCGCTGTTGATGCCGTGCGAACTGATCGTGGCCATCACCAGTGTGTAGCCATCCGCCGGTGCCTTGGCCACGGCCAGCGAGCCGATGGCGCCGCTGGCCCCGGCCCGGTTGTCGACCGTGAAGTTCTGGCCCAGTTTTTCGCCCAGGCCGGCGGCCACCAGGCGGGCCAGCAGGTCGGTCGTGCCACCGGGTGGGTAGGGCACGACGAGGCGCACGGGCTTGTCGGGATAGCCGGCCTGGGCGAGGGCGGGCAGTGCTGTGACGGCGGCCGTGGCGGCCAGCCCTTGCAGTGCGGTGCGGCGCTTCATGCGGCCTTCCTCTCGGGGTGGTTGCGCAGTTGGTCCATCAGCGCCTCGGGCACGTCGATCGGAAAGCGCAGCAGCGCGGCCGACATGGCCTTGCCGTACTGGTCCAGCGCCAGGCTGCGCGAGACGCCGCCGCCCAGCGCGCCATGTGCCACGAAGTTGATGGCGTGCAGGCCGTCGACCGGGTAGCGCAGCACCTCGCCGGTGATGGCGCCCTGGTAGAAGGCCTTGAGCTTGTCGGCGGTCAGTTGCTCGACGAGCAGCGGGTACAGCGCGGGTTCGTAGGCGAACACGGCGATGTTGACGGTGTTGCCCTTGTCGCCGGAGCGGCAGTGGGCGAGGTGTTGGAGCATCACTTGCATGTTGAGGTCCCGTGGTGTTGTATTGCGCGCAGCGCAAACGGTGGCGCGGCCGAGCGAAGCGATGGCCCGTATGTGACCCCGCTCCCACCCCTGTGCCCACGCCGAGGAGCGCAGTGGCCTGGGCGGCGCGGGGAACCTCGCGCTTCGTGAACTGACTCATTGCACTTGTCCGAGCTGAACGAACGCAGTGAGTGGTGCGAGTTGTGCAATGCGCCCAGGCCGCGAGCACCGCAGGTTGCCCGGAGCGCTAGCGGAGGGACGTGGGCACCGGGGCCGCCTTCTTTTGCTTCCTTTTCTTGGCGGAGCAAGAAAAGGGAGTCGCCGTGCGGGGGCGAATACCCCGCCTCCTCACTCTGATCGGCAGATGGTGTGCATAGAACAGACTGCTTTCGCGCAAGCACCTGGAGCCGGGATGTGCGCCCGGCAGCGCAGTCACTTTCTCTTGCTTCGCCAAGAGAAAGTAACCAAAGAGAAGGCGACCCCGGTGCCCCTGTCCCTGCGCTGGCGCTCCGGGCAACCTGCGGTGCTCGCGCCATGGGCTGCATTGCGCAACTCGCACCGTTCGCTCCGCTCACTACGCTCGGACAAGCGCAATGAGTCAGTTCACGAAGCGCGAGGTTCCCCGCGCAGCCCATGGCACTGCGCTCCTCGGCAGGGGCACAGGGGGAAGTCCCACACGGGCCATCGCTGCGCTCGGCCTGGGGCTCGGGCCTTCGCTTCGCTCGGCCGCTGGGCGTGGTGGGGGCTTTCACCTCAACTCTCCAGGTAGTGGATGCTGGGCTGGATCGCCTCGCGCGGCACCAGCGTGGACCACACGCCGATCACCTCGCGTGTGCGGTCCTGGTGCGGCACGCGCTTGCCGGTGTGGGCGATGCCCGAGACGGCCATGCCGTCGACCTCGCGGCCGACCTTGAGCGCTTCCTCTTTCGTGCGCGTACGGGCCGCCACGCGCACGGCGATCTCATACGGCTCGGGCCAGTCGGCGGGCGTGGCCTTGCCGTGCACGGCGTTCATGCCCAGGAAGTCGATGCGCAGGTCTTCGGCTTGCAGGCCGACGATGCGAAAGCGCTCTTCCAGGATGCGCTTGGCCAGCTGCGCGCGGCGCAGCGCGCCGGGGCCGGCGTAGAAGAACATGTCCTCGCCGATAAAGCCCTCGGTGCAGCCGACCGAGGCCTTGAGCGTCGGCGTGCGCGGCTTGCCGCCGATGCCACTCACGCGCACGCGGTCGGGGCCGATCTGCTCCAGCCGGGCGGTGGTGAAGTCCACCACCACATCGGGCGTGATGTAGTTGGCCGGGTCGTGCACCTCGTACAGCAGCTGCTCCTTGACCGTGCGCAGGTCGATGGCGCCGCCCGTGCCGGCCACCTTCTCGATCACGGCGCTGCCGTCGGCCGAGACCTCGGCGATCGGGAAGCCGAAGTTCCAGGGCTCGGGCACGTCCTTGAAGCCGGGGTCGCTGAAGTAGCCGCCGGTGACCTGGGCGCCGCATTCGAGCAGATGCCCGATGCCGTTGCCGGCACCGAGGCGCGCGTGGTCGAGCGCGTCCCAGCCGAACTCGGCCATCATCGGCGCCATGAACACCGAGGGGTCGGCCACGCGGCCCGTGACCACGATCTGCGCGCCGGCGCGCAGGGCCTCGGCGATGGGCTCGGCGCCCTGGTAGACCTCGGCCGAAATGATGCTGTCGGCCAGCGTGGACAGCGGCACGCCGGTCTCCATCACGGTGTCGGCCAGCTGGCCGATGCGCTCGGTCACGAGGCTGCCGTCCACGGCCGCGATCTTCACGCCCTTGTGGCCCATGCCGCGCAGCAGTTCGGCGATGCGCGCCGCTGCGCCGCGCGGGTTGATCCAGCCCTGGTTGGAGACGATGCGCACGCCCTGCGCGATGCAGGCCGGCAGCACGGCGCGCATGCGGTCGTCCAGGTAGGTGTCGTAGCCGGGGAACGACGGGTCGCGGCGCGCACGCACCTGGGCGGCCGAGATCGTGGCCTCGGCCATGGTCTCGAAGCACAGGTAGTCGAGCCGGCCCTGCTCGGCGTTCAGTTGCGCGGGTTCGACACGGTCGCCCCACCAGGCCGAGCCGGAACCGATGCGGATGGTCTTGGTCATTCGGAATCCTTCAATTCGACGAGAGCGTCGACGATGGTGGCGCCTTCGCCGGCGGCGCTGAGCAACACCGGGTTGAGGTCGATGGAGGCGATGCGGCCCTGCGCCGCGACGATCAGCCGGCCCACCTGCACTGCGACATCGGCCAGCGCCTGCACGTCCAGCGGCGGGTCGCCGCGCGTGCCGGCCAGCAGCGGCGCGATGCGCAGCTTGCCGAGCGCAGCCACCACCTCGGCCTGGTCGAACGGCGGCACCAGCAGTGCCACGTCGCGCATGGCCTCGACGTACTTGCCGCCGTCGCCCACCGCCACGACCGGGCCGAATTGCGGGTCGATGTGCGCACCGACCATGGCCTCGTGCCGGCCCCGGCGCATGGTGGCGACCAATACGCCGTCCTGCGCGGCGCCCATGGCGGCGAGTTGGTTCCATTGCTGCGTGAAGGTGGTGGCCACGGCGTCGGCATCGTTCAGGTTCAGCGCGACCAGGCCGTGTTCGGACTTGTGCGGCACGTCGCGCGAGCACGCCTTCACGGCGACCGGGCCGCCGAGTTCGGCAAAGGCTGCGCGCGCTGCATCGGCCGTGCGGCACAGGCGGTGCTGCACCACGGGCAGGCCTTGGGCGGCCAGCAGCGCCAGGCTGTCGGCTTCGTTGAGCAGGCCGCTGGCGCCGGGCAGCGCGGGCATGGGCAGCGCCTCGGCCTGCGGCAGTGGCTCGCGCAGCATCGCCATGTGGTCGGCGATCTGCGCCAGCGCGCCCAGCGCGTCGTGTTCATTGGCATAGGTCGCCACGCCCGCGGCGCGGAAGACGGCCGCCACGCTCTCCTGCCAGGCCGCCACGGCCACCGGCTTGCCGCTGGCCTTCGCGAACGTGGCCGTGTCGCGCGCGAAGCGCTCCACGTCGTAGCCCGCGCCAGAGACCGGGATGTGGATGAACACCATGTCGGCCGCATCGTCCTGCGCGAGAACGGGCAGCACCTCGCTGAACAGGCCGCTGTTGGACAGCAGCGCCGCCGTGATGTCGATGGGGTTGGTGGTGGTCGCGAAGCCCGGCAGCCGCGCCGCGAGTTCGCGCCGCGTGGCCTCTGACAGCGTGGCGATCTGCAGGCCGTGCTGCTCGGCCGCGTCGGCCCCCATCACGCAGCTGGCACCCGAGTTGCTGACAATGACCAGGCGGCGGCCAGCGGGCTGCCAGCCTTGCAGGTAGCCGGGTGCGGCGAGCGCCAGCGCATGCGGGTCGCGCACCCGCCAGATGCCATGGCGGCGCAGGAAGGCGTCGACCACGCGGTCTTCGTTGGCCAGCGATCCGGTGTGCGACGACGCCGCCAGCGCGCCGCCCGCCGTGCGTCCGGCCTTCACGGCCACGATGGGCAGGCCGCGTGCGCGCGCATGGGCTGCGGTGGCGGCCAGCAGCGCCGGGTTGGCGATGTGCTCCAGGTACAGCAGCAGCAGCTTGACCTCGGGATCCTGCGCCACGGCCCAGGCCAGGTCGGCCACGCCCACGTCGGCCTCGTTGCCGGTGGCGTGCACATGGCGCACACCCAGGCCACGTTCGCGCAGCAGGCCGTAGGCCATGGCCGCCATGCCGCCGCTCTGGCTGACGACGGCCACGGGGCCGTCGGCCGGCGGCATCTCGGTGAACAGCGTGGAGAAACTCGCGATGGCGCCCGTGCCGAAGTTGGCCAGGCCCTGCGTGTTGGGGCCCACCAGGCGCATGCCGGCCGCGCGCGCCACGTCGCGCATGTGGTCCTGCTGCGCCTTGCCGGCGGGGCCGGTCTCGCCGAAGCCCGAGGCGATCACGACGGCGCAGCGCACGCCGCGCGCCGCGCAGTCTTCCACCGCCGCGATGGCCTGGTCGCCGGCGACGATGACGATGGCCATCTCGGGCACTTCGGGCAGATCGGCCAGCGACGGATAGCAGGCCAGGCCCTGCAGCTCGCGCCGGCTGGGGTTGATCGGGTAGAGCTTGCCGCGGTAGCCCATGCGCTGCATGTAGGCGATGGGCCGGCCGCCGATCTTGTGCGGGTTCTCGGACGCGCCGATGACGGCGATGGACTGCGGGGCGAGGGCGGCGGTCAGGAAGTCGGTCATGGGGCGTGGTAGGTCGGCTTGCGTTTGTCGAGAAAGGCCGCGATGCCCTCGCCGGCTTCGGGGCCGTACAGGCTGGCGACGAAGGCGTCGCGCTCGGCATCGAGCTGGGCGCGGTGGCCACGCCCGCGCGCGGCGTGCACGAGTTGCTTGATGCGCTGCTGCGCCGCGCGCGGGCCGGCAGCCAAGCGCTCGGCCCAGGCCAGCGCTGTGGCGACGGCCTGGCCCGGCGGCGCGATGCGGTTGACCAGGCCCAGCGCGTGCAGGCGCTGCGCCGTCGCCACGTCGCCATCGAGCAGCAGCTCCAGCGCGGCCTGGGGCGGCAACGCGCGGGCCAGCGCATCGGAGCCGCCGCCGTCGGGCGACAGGCCGATGCGCACATACGACATCACGAAGCGGGCATCCTCGGCCGCGACGATGAGGTCGCAGCCCAGCGCCACGGAGAAGCCGCCGCCGGCGGCCGCGCCCTCGACCGCAGCGATCACGGGCACGGGGCAGGCGCGCATCGCCTCCACCCAGTCATGCAGCGCGTCGAGGATCTGCAGCTGGCCGGCCTCGGCTTGCGTGCGCTGCTGCTGCAGGCGGCGCAGGTCGCCGCCGCCGCAGAAGTGCGCACCGTCGCCGCACAGCACGATGGCGCCCAGGCTCTCGTCCTTGGCCGCATCGCGGAAGTGCTGCGCGGCCTCGGGGTACAGGCTGGGGTGCAGCGCGTTGCGCAGCGCGGGCTGGCTGATGGTCAGCAGCAGCACGCGGCCGCGGCGCTCATGGAGCAGTTGCGCCGCCATGTCAGTGGCGCCCGGCCGCCCGAAGCCTCTGACGCGCCCCCTCGGGGGGCAGCGGACCGCGCGAAGCGGGGAAGCGTGGGGGCTTCATGTCAGTCCATCTTGATGTTGGCGGTCTTCACGACCTTGCCCCACTTCTGGATCTCGCTGCGCAGCATCTGCGCGAGCTTCTCCGGCGTGGTGGGCATGGCCTCGGCACCCGCGTCGAACAGGCGTTGCTTCACGTCGGGCTGGGTCATGACCTTCTGCAGGTCGGCGCTGATCTTGGCCACGATGTCGGGCGGCGTGCCCTTGGGCGCGACCAGCGCGGCCCACGAGTACGCCTCGTAGCCCGGCACGCCGGCTTCCGCAATGGTCGGCAGTTCGGGCAGTAGGGCCGAGCGCTGGGCGCTGGCCACGCCCAGCGCGCGCACCTTGCCCGCGCGGATCTGCGGCAGCGCGGTCGGCGCGTCGGCGAACATGAGCTGCACCTGGCCGCCCAGCAGGTCGGTCATGGCCGGCGCGCTGCCCTTGTAGGGGATGTGCTGCAGCTGCACGCCGGCCTGCATGTTGAACAGCTCGCCAGCCAGGTGCGTGCCGCCGCCGTTGCCCGAGGAACTGAAGGCGATCTTTCCGGGTTCCTTCTTGGCCAGGGCCACGAGTTCGGCGACGTTCTTGGCCGGCAGCGAGGGATGGGCGACCAGGATGATGGGGAACATCGCGCCGAAGCTCACGGGCACGAAGTCCTTCTCGATGTCGTAGCTGAGGCCGGGCTTGAGCGCGGGCAGCACCGAGTGGTGGATCGCGCAGACGAAGAGGTTGTAGCCGTCGGCCGGCTGCTTGGCGGCGATCTCCGCGCCCACGATGCCACCGGCACCGGCGCGGTTGTCGACAACGCCCGGTTGGCCCCAGAGTTCGCCCAACTTTTGCGCCATGGCGCGGGCCGTCACGTCGACCGGCCCGCCGGCCGGGAAGGGCACGGTGAACTTGACGGGGCGGTTCGGGTAGCCGGACTGTGCGAAGGCCGGCAGCGTGCCGAGCGCGGCAGTGGCCAGCACGAGCTGGCGGCGGTTGATGTGGGACATGGGGGATCTCCTCCTGGTGGTGGTGTCAGCTGGCCAGCACGGCGCGGCCGCAGTCGAGCACGGTCACGCCGCGTTCCACGGCGATGGTGCGGAACGCGACCTCGCCCGCAGCGGCGCCGCGGTACATCTCGAAGCGCAGTGTCTCGCCCGGCATCACGGGCGAGGAGAAGCGCGCGAACAGCGTCTTGAGCGTCTCGGGCCGGCCGCCGCCCCAGGCCGTCAGCAGGGTCCGGCCGGCGATGCCGTAGGTGCACAGGCCATGCAGGATGGGCCGCGCAAAACCGGCGGCCTGGGCCGTGGCCGGGTCCGAGTGCAGCGGGTTGCGGTCGGCGCAGAGCCGGTACAGCAGGGCCTGCTGCGGCAGCGTGCGGATCTCGAGCACCTGGTCGGGCGTGCCGGTGGGCGGCTTGGGCGGCGCGGGCGGGGCGCTGTCGGTCTTGCCGTCGCTGGCCGAGAAGCCGCCGTTGCCGCGCGCGAAGGTGGTGTGGCGCACGGTGGCGAGCAATTGGCCGGTGGCGGCGTCGTAAAGGGCCTTGTCGTAGGTCACGGTGGCGCCGCGGCCTTCGCCCTTGTCGACGATGGACACGACGCGGTGCTCGGCGCGCACGGCGCCGGCGGCCGGCAGCAGTGCGTGCAGCGTGATCTCTTCCTCGCCGTGCACGATCTTGGTGAAGTCGATGCCGGTGGCCGGGTCCTGCATCCAGGAGCCGGGGAAGCCGAGCACCACGGCCATGGTGGGCAGCGCGAGCGGCAGGCCGGGGTTGGTGTCGTTGACGAACTGCAGCTGCAGCGGGTCCATCGGGTCGTCGCCCAGGCCCAGCGCGAGCGCGTAGCGCATGCTGTCGTCGGCGGTGTAGCGGTGTTCGATGGGCGGGAAGACCCAGTTTTTGAGGGTGTCGTAGTCAATCATGGCGGTGATGGAAGTGAGCAAGTTGCCTGGGCCGAGCGAAGCGATGGCCCGCGTGTGACCCCGCTCCCACCCCTGTGCCCCCGCCGAGGAGCGCAGTGGCCTGGGCGGCGCGGGGAACCTCGCGCTTTGTGAACTGACTCATTGCACTTGTCCGAGCTGAACGAACGCAGTGAGTGGTGCGAGTTGTGCAATGCGCCCAGGCCGCGAGCACCGCAGGTTGCCCGGAGCGCCAGCGGAGGGACGGGGGCGCCGGGGTCGCCTTCTCTTTGGTTACTTTCTCTTGGGCGATAGCAAGAGAAAGTGACTGCACTGCCGGGGGCATATCCCGGTCCCTGGTGCTTGATTTGAAGTGGTGTGTTCTATGGATACCTCTTGCTGATCGGCGTTCGGAGGTGGGGCTATCCACCTCACACCCGGACTTACTTTTCTTGCTTCGCCAAGAAAAGTAAGCAAAAGAAGGCGACCCCGGTGCCCCTGTCCCTGCGCTGGCGCTCCGGGCAACCTGCGGTGCTCGCGCCATGGGCTGCATTGCGCAACTCGCACCGTTCACTGCGTTCACTACGCTCGAACAAGCGCAATGAGTCAGATGTTGAAGCGCGAGGTTCCCCGCGCAGCCCATGGCACTGCGCTCCTCGGCAGGGGCACAGGGGAAATGCCGTTCCGGGCCATCGCTGCGCTCGGCCCCGGGTTCAGGCCGTCGCTGCGCTCGGCCGCGGCGTGCGGGTTTCATTCGATGGTGGCACCCGACACCTGGACCACCTTGGCCCACTTGTCGATCTCGGCCTGGATGAAGCCCGCGAAGGCGTCGGGCGTGTTCCAGGCGGCGGCGAAACCCTGGGCTTCGAAGCGCTCGCGCACTTCGGGCTGTTCCATGGCGGTGCGCAGCTCGGCGCTGAGCTTGGCGATGATCTCGCGCGGCGTGTTGGCGGGCGCCAGCAGGCCGTTCCAGGCGATGGCCTCGAAGCCGGGCACGGTCTCGGCCACGGTGGGCAGATCGGGCGCGGCCGGCGAGCGCTGGGCGCTGGTGACGGCCAGCGCGCGCAGCTTGCCGCCCTTCACGTGCGGCATGGCCGACAGCATGGTGTCGAACATCAGCTGGGTTTGGCCGCCCATGGTGTCGGTGAGGGCCGGCGCGCTGCCCTTGTAGGGCACATGGCGGATCTTCGTGCCGGCGGTGGCGTTGAACAGCTCGCCCGCCAGGTGCGTGGACTGGCCGTTGCCGGATGAGGCGAAGTTGAGCTCGCCGGGCTTGGACTTGGCCAGCGCGATCAGCTCGGCCATGTTCTTTGCAGGCAGCGCAGGGTTGACGACGACCACCAGCGGCCCGCTCGTGAGCTGCGAGATCGGCGCAAAGTCGCGGCCGAACTGGTAGCTCAGGTTCTTGAACAGCGAGGGGTTGATCGCATGCGCGGTGGTGGCCACCAGCAGCGTGTAGCCGTCGGGCGCGGCGCGCGCCACGGCGGCAGCGCCGGTGTTGCCGCCCGCCCCTGGCAGGTTCTCGATCACGAAGGGCTGGCCGGTCTGCGTCTGCAGGCGCTGGGCGATCACGCGCGCGACGATGTCGGTCGGCCCGCCGGGCGGGTAGGGCACGACCAGCTTCACGGGCTTGGCGGGGTAGGCCGCCTGTGGCAGGGCGCTGCCGCCCACCAGGCAGCCGGCCAGCGCGCACAGCGCCATGGCGAGGCGGCGTCGGATCTTCTGCATGCTTGTCTCCTCTTTTGTCGGATCGGTCAGGCGGCCGGCGCGAAGCGCAGCAGGCTGCGCCGTTCGTGCGCGAAGGTGCCGGCGCGCACCTGGTCGCCGATGCCGGTGCCGGGCAGCGCATGGCCGACCACGCGCGGGCCCTCGGCCAGTTCGACCAGCACCAGCGTGTAGGGCACCAGCGGGCGGAACGCATCGGACGGCGCGCGACTGACCACGCTGGCGGCCACCACGGTGCCGCGGCCGCTGGCATCGCGCCAGGCCAGCCGTTCGCTGCCGCAGGCGCTGCAGGCCAGGCGCGACAGGGTCTGCGGCGCGCCGCAATCCTCGCAGTACTGGTAGCGCAGCTGGCCCTGCGCCAGGCCTTCGGTGAAGGGGTGGTTGTTCATTTCATGTCTCCGAGAGGATCAGGCTCACGTGCGAGGACAGCACGCCGCCATCGGCATGCACGAAGGCGCGGGAGGGCGGCTTGGCGAGCTGGCGCGCGCCGGCCTGGCCGCGCATCTGGCGCACGGCTTCGACCGCGTGGCCCATGCCGCCGGCCACGCCGCAGTGGCCGAACGAGAGCAGGCCGCCGTGCGTGTTGAGCGGCAGCGCGCCGCCGGGCGCGAACGTGCCGTCGCGCACGCGGGCCGCGGCCTGGCCACGCGGCGCAAAGCCGGTTTCCTCCAGCAGCATGGCCAGCGTGATCGTGAAGGAGTCGTAGATGCCCAGCCAGTCGATGGCGGCATGCGACAGGCCGGCCTCGGCGAAAGCGCGGCCGGCGGCGGCCGAAGCGCCGGTGGCCAGCACGTCGTCGATCGCCGAGAGGTGCTGGTGCTGGTGGGCCTGGCCCGCGCCGACGATGGCCACGGGCCTGCCCGGGCCGGGCTCGGCGGACACCACCAGCGCCATCGCGCCGTCCGAGATCGGGCAGCAGTCCAGGAGGCGCAGCGGTGTGGCGATGGGCTTGGACGCGGCCACGTCGGCCGCCGTGATGGGCGCACGCAGGTGCGCATCGGGGTGGCGCGCCGCGTTGGCACGCATCAGCACGGCGAACTCGGCCAGGTCCTCCTGCGTGGTGCCCGTGGCATGCATGTAGCGCGAGGCCAGCAACGCGTAGTAGGCCGGCACGGAAGCGCCGTTGGGCACCTCCATCTCGGCATCGCCCACCTGGGCCAGGGTCTGGATGGCGCTGTCGCGCGCCTGGCCCGTGAGCCGGTTCTCGCCCGCCACGACCAGCACGCGCTTGCAGCGGCCCACGCGCACCAGGTCGCGCGCCAGCATGAGCATGGCCGCGCCCGTGGCGCCACCCAGCGCCATGCCGTGGCCGTACTGCACCGAGAGGCCGAAGCGCTCGGCAAACAGCGTGGACAGCATCAGGTGCGGCAGCGTGGTGGCGTAGCCGCACAGCAGGCCGTCGATGTCGCTGCGTTGCAGCTGGGCGTCGGCCAGGGCCTGGGTGGCGGCCTGGGCCATGAGCTCGATCGGGCCCTGGCCCTCCAGGCGGCCGAAGGCGGTGTTGCCGACGCCGGCGATGTGGGCGAGGGGGGCAGTGTTCATGTCTTGGCTTGGAGAAGGGTTTGGCACAGCGCGGCTTCGCGCTGCAGGCCGGCGGCGAGTTCGGCCTCGCGCTCGCCGATGCGTTCGTTGAGCGCGGCGATGCTGAGCGCGGCCACGGGCCGGCCGTCGGCGCCGAGGATGGGCGCGGCGATGCCGCCCATGCGCTCGACCACCACGTCCAACAGCACGGCATAGCCGCGTGCGCGGGCCTCGGCGCAGCGCTCGGCGAGCAGGGCGCGGGTGATGCGTGGGTAGCGGCGGTCGCGGGCCAGCTGGGCGGCGACCACGTCGAGCGCGGCCTCCTGCTCGCGCGGCGGCAGCCAGGCCAGCAACGCCAGGCTGCCGGCGCCCACGCCGAGCAGGCGGCGGCTGCCGACCTCCAGGTAATTGGCGCGGATCGGGTAGCGGCCCAGTTCCAGGTCGATGCACAGCGATTCGGTGCCGCTGGGCACCGAGAGGATGGCCGTGTCCTCGAACGCGCCGGCCAGGCGCAGCAAGCTCGGCCGGGCCATGGCGCGCGGGTCGAACTGGGCGAGCGCGGCAGCGCCGGCGCGTTGCAATTCGGGGCCGCCACGGTAGAGCTTGCTGGCGTCGTCGCGCCGCACGAAGCCTTCGCGCGCCAGCATCTCCGCCAGGCGCAGCACGGTGGCCTTGTCCAGGCCCGTGGCCTGGGCGATGTCGGTCAGGCGCAGTGCGCCGCCCGTGGCCAGCGCACGCAGGATGCGGCAGGCCTTGGCGACCGAGGAGGGCGCCTCGAGGGATTCGGATGGGGCCAGGACGGCCGATTCAGATTTCATTGAACGAAAGCCTAGGAGCGGTGCGCATCCTAGGCTTTCGTCGATTCAAAGGAATCTAGGGTTTTCTCCAGTTTTGTTCAATGAAACCTTTGCAAGCCTCACATTGGCGGGCTCGGAATGTGTGGCCCAGCGTCTGCTCCATGGTGTGCATGCGGCTGGTGTGGCGGTGACAAGGTGCAAGAGGAGCAAACGGAGAGCTTCTGATGGGCTCTGCAGGAGGACGAGATGCAGCCGACCCGCGCGGCTAAAATCTGGTTGATTCAACCAAATCCCACCTAGGACGTTCATGGCTGCCATCGGACTGTTCGAAGCCAAGACCCATCTGAGCGAATACGTGGCGCGCGCCGAGGCCGGCGAAGAGGTCATCATCACGCGGCACAACAAGCCGGTGGCGAAGATCGTCCCGCTGGCGGCCGAGTTGCCTGCGGCGCAAGAGATCGCCCCGTTCGTGCAGCGCACCTACAGCACTGGCGTGCCGCTGGTCGACCTCACGCGCGCCAACCAGCTGGCGGCCGAGCTGGAAGACGAAGAGCTGATGGCGAAGATGCGCCGCATCGAAGCCCGGCACCAGGATCCGCATGCTCCTTCCTGACACCAACCTGCTGCTCTACGCTGTGCACGCGGACAGCCTGCACCACGCGCGCGCACGCCAGGCGCTGGAAACGATGCTGGACGATGCGCGCGGGCTGGCGCTTGCGTGGGTGGTGCTGATCGGCTTCGTGCGCCTGTCGACCAAGCGCGGCATCCTGCCTTCGCCGCTGGGCATCGCCGACGCGCTGAGCGTCGTGGACGACTGGCTGGCCCATCCGCGCGCGCGCGTGCTGCAGCCAGGCGTGCGGCATGCCGGCATCTTCGGGCGGCTGCTGCTGTCGGCCGGAACCGCCGGCAACCTGACGACCGACGCCCACATTGCCGCGCTGGCCATCGAACACCAGGCCGAGGTGCTGACTTTCGACCGAGACTTCGCCCGCTTCACCGGCGTGCGCTACCAATTGCTGAGCTGATCCACCAGAACCATGACAAGTACCTCCACCCTCATGTCGGTCGCCGACATCCGCAAGTCCTTCCTGGACTTCTTCGCCTCCAAGGGCCACACCGTCGTCGCGTCCAGCCCGCTGGTGCCGGGCAACGATCCCACGCTGATGTTCACCAACTCCGGCATGGTGCAGTTCAAGGACGTGTTCCTGGGCAGCGACAAGCGCAACTACGTGCGCGCGGCCTCGGTGCAGGCCTGCCTGCGTGCCGGCGGCAAGCACAACGACCTGGAGAACGTGGGCTACACGGCGCGCCACCACACCTTCTTCGAGATGCTGGGCAACTGGAGCTTCGGCGACTACTTCAAGCGCGATTCGCTCAAGTGGGGCTGGGAGCTGCTGACGCAGGTCTACAAGCTGCCGCCCGAGAAGCTGCTGGCCACCGTCTACATCGACGACGACGAGGCCTACGACATCTGGCACAAGGAGATCGGCCTGCCGGCAGAGCGCATCGTGCGCATCGGCGACAACAAGGGCGGCAAGTACAAGAGCGACAACTTCTGGATGATGGCCGACACCGGCCCCTGCGGCCCCTGCTCGGAGATCTTCTACGACCACGGTGCGCACATCCCCGGCGGCCCCCCGGGCAGCCCCGATGAAGACGGCGACCGCTTCATCGAGATCTGGAACCACGTGTTCATGCAATTCGACATGCAGGAAGACGGCAGCCTGGTGAAGCTGCCGGCGCCCTGCGTGGACACCGGCATGGGCCTGGAGCGCCTGGCCGCCATCCTGCAGCACGTGCACAGCAACTACGAGATCGACATCTTCGACCGGCTGATCAAGGCCGCGGCCCAGGCCACGGGTTGCGACGACCTGGCCAACCCCTCGCTCAAGGTCATCGCCGACCACGTGCGCGCCACGTCCTTCCTGGTCAGCGACGGCGTGATTCCGAGCAACGAAGGCCGCGGCTACGTGCAGCGCCGCATCATCCGCCGCGCCATCCGCCACGGCTACAAGCTCGGCAAGAAGACGCCGTTCTTCCACAAGCTGGTGCCCGAACTCGTGGCGCTGATGGGCGATGCCTACCCCAACCTCAAGGCCTCGGAGCAGCGCATCGTCGACGTGCTCAAGGCCGAGGAAGAGCGCTTCTTCGAGACGCTGGAAAACGGCATGGAGATCCTCGATGCGGCCCTGGCCGGCGACGCCAAGGTGCTGCCCGGCGAGGTGGCCTTCAAGCTGCACGACACCTTCGGCTTCCCGCTGGATTTGTCGAACGACGTGGCGCGCGAGCGTGGCGTGACGGTGGACGAGGCCGGCTTCCAGGCCGCGATGGACAAGCAGAAGGCCGCGGGCCGCGCGGCAGGCAAGTTCAAGATGGACCGCGCGCTGGAATACGGCGGCGAAGGCAACCTGTTCACGGGCTACGAGCAATTGGCCGCGCCGGCCAAGGTGGTCGCGCTGTACCACGAGGGCACCTCCGTGCAGCAGCTGGCCGAAGGGCAGAGCGGCATCGTGGTGCTGGACACCACGCCCTTCTATGCGGAAAGCGGTGGCCAGGTCGGCGATTGCGGCATCCTCGCGGCCGAAGGCGTGCAGTTCGGCGTGGAGGACACGCAGAAGATCAAGTCCGATGTGTTCGGCCACCATGGCGTGCTGACGCAGGGCGTGCTCAAGGTCGGCGATGCGGTCAGCGCCCAGGTCGACGTGGCGCGCCGCCAGGCCACCATGCGCAACCACAGCGTCACGCACCTGATGCACAAGGCGCTGCGCGAGGTGCTGGGCGACCATGTGCAGCAGAAGGGCTCGCTGGTCGATGCCGACAAGACGCGCTTCGACTTCACGCACAACGCGCCCATCAGCGACGCCCAGGTCACCGAGATCGAGAAGCGCGTGAACGCCGAAATCCTGGCCAATGCCGAGACGCTGGCCCGCGTGATGGACATCGAGGCCGCCAAGGCCACGGGCGCCATGATGCTGTTCGGCGAGAAGTACGGCGACAGCGTGCGCGTGCTGGACATCGGCACCAGCCGCGAGCTGTGCGGCGGCACCCACGTGGGCCGCACGGGCGACATCGGTCTGTTCAAGATCGTGTCCGAGAGCGGTGTCGCGGCCGGCATCCGCCGCATCGAGGCCATCACGGGCGAGAACGCGCTGGCCTACCTGCAGCAGCTCGAATCCAGCGTGCACCAGGCCGCCGCCAGCCTCAAGGTGCCGGTCGCCGAGCTGCAGACCCGCATCGCCCAGACGCTGGAGCAGATCCGCGCGCTCGACAAGGAAGTCTCCGCCCTCAAGGGCAAGCTGGCGTCCAGCCAGGGCGACGAGCTGGTCGGCCAGGCCGTCGACGTCAAGGGCCTCAAGGTGCTGGCCGCGCGGCTGGACGGTGCCGACGTGAAGACCTTGCGCGACACCATGGACAAGCTCAAGGACAAGCTCAAGACCGGCGCCATCGTGCTGGCCGTGGTTGACGGCGCCAAGGTGCAGCTGGCCGCCGGCGTGACGGCCGACAGTGTGGGCAAGGTCAAGGCCGGCGAGCTTGTGAACTTCGTGGCCCAGCAGGTCGGCGGCAAGGGCGGCGGCAAGCCCGACCTGGCCATGGCCGGCGGCACCGATGCCAGCGGCTTGGCCAAGGCGCTGGCTTCGGTGCAGGGCTGGGTGGCCGAACGGCTCTGAGCCTGGCCCCGGTAGGCCGCCCGCTGCCTCAGAGGGCGGATGCGGCCACGGCCTCGATGGCGGTCACCACGGCCTGCGGGGCGTCCTGCTGGATCTGGTGCCCGCTGCCCGGCACGCGGGCCAGCGTGGCGCCGCTGCGGCGCAGCCAGTCCTGGCGCAGGTCTTCCAGCATGCCGCGCAGGCCATCGCCCATGTAGAGCGGCGTTTCGGTCGAGGCCAGCAGCACCGTGGGCGCCTTCAGCCGCGGCTGCAGTTCCACCTGCTGCAGGCAGTCTGCCTGCGCGTCGAACTCCTGGGCCATGGCGGGGCTGAACACGGTCTGGCGGGCCAGCTGCAGCAGCGCTGCGGCGGCGGGCTGCTCGTGCTCCAGCGTGGCCTGCAGACGCGGATGCGTGGGGTCCAGCAGCACCAGGCCGGCCACATCCTGCGGGTACATGCGGGCATAGACGTACTGGTACAGGCCGCCCAGCGAGTGCCCGACCAGCACATAGGGCGGCCGCAGCCCGGCCTGGCGCAGCAGGGCGTGTTGCTCTTCGGCGATGCGGCAGGCGCTGCGCTCCCCGGCACGCCCGGGGCTGGCGCCATAGCCCGGCCGGTCCGGCACCACGGCCTCGTGTTCTGCCGGCAGCTGGCGTAGCACCGCCGCCCAGCTGGCGTGGTCATCGCCCAGGCCGCTTTGGAACACCACGACCGGCCCCTGGGACTGCGGAGCCGCCTGGTGCATGAAGGTGATCGGTGCGCCCGCCACCATGGCGACCGCGGAGGCCGCTGCCTGGCCGTCCGCGTCCAGGCGCGGCGCCGTGCCGGAACAGGCGGCCAATGCCAGGCCCAGCAGGGCCAGGGTGGTACGGCGCCATGGCAGGAGGCGGTCGGCGGTCGAGTTGCGTTGTTCGTGCGGCACCGCCGGATTTTCCGTGGCGGATGGCGCGAAATGCGGTCGAATTGCCCGAAGATCCCGCCAGCGATCCGCACGGCTGCCTGTGCGCCGTCGCCCCATGCTGCAGTGCGACATGGCCGACAATCCCGTCCCATGGACCGACGCACCCTGCTGCGGTCGCTGGCACCGGTGGGGTGGCTGGCGGCCGGCACTTCCCACGCCCAGCACGCCGTCACGGACTGGCCCGCGGGCCAGGCGCTGCCCGCCATCGAGGCGCCAGACCTGCAGGGCCGGCCATGGCGGCTGGCCGATCTGCGCGGCCGTGCCGTGCTGCTGAACTTCTGGGCCAGCTGGTGCGAGCCCTGCCGCGCCGAGATGCCCACGCTGCAGGTGCTGGCCGACCTGTACGGGGCGGAGCAGCTGGCGGTGCTGGCGCTCAACTTCAAGGAGGCGCCCGCCACCGTCGCACGTTTCGTGCAGCGCACGGGCCTGCGCCTGCCTGTGCTGCTGGACCGCGACGGCGCGATCGCGCGGGCCTGCGCCGTCAAGGTGTTTCCCTCCACGCTGCTGATCGCACCCGATGGCCGCGCGCGCCAGCGGCTGCGCGGCGAACTCGACTGGACCGGCGCCGAGGCCGAACGGCTGGTACAGGCCCTGTTCGCGCCGCCCACCCGATAATGCGCGCCCCCGTTTCCCAGGAGAGTCCACCGATGCCATCCAGCCGCCGCCAGTTCCTTGCCCATGGTGCAGCGCTGTCAGCCGCCAGCGCCGTCCCCGCCATCGCACGGGCCCAGGCAGCGCCGAACGCAAGCCGCCGCTTCGACCCGCAGCCCCAGGGTTGGCGCCGCTTCGACGTCACCACGCGCGTGGACCTCACGCCGCTGCAGGGCGCGACCAAGGTTTGGATCCCGCTGCCCTCGCTGGACACCGGCTGGCAGCGCACGCTGACCCACAGCTTCGCCAGCAACGGCGTGGCCCGCGTCGCCGAGGATGGCCGCGAAGGCGCCCGCATGCTGGCGGTGGAGTTCGCGCCCGGCCAGGCCCAGCCCTTCGTCGAGGTGACCAGTGGCGTCGCCACGCAGAACCGCGCCACCGACTGGTCGCGCCGCACGGGCGCCACCGAATCGGCAGACACGCTGCGCTTCTACACGCGCGCCACGGCGCTGCTGCCCACCGACGGCATCGTGCGCGAGACGGCGCTGCAGGCCACGCAGGGCGCCCGGACCGATGTGCAGAAGGCCCGCGCCATCTACGACTGGGTCGTGGCCAACACCTACCGCGAGCCCAAGGTGCGTGGCTGCGGCGAAGGCGACATCGCCACCCTGCTGGAGACCGGCGACCTGGGGGGCAAGTGCGCCGACCTCAATGCGCTCTTCGTGGGCCTGTGCCGGGCCGTCGGCGTGCCCGCGCGCGACGTCTACGGCCTGCGGCTGGCGCCCTCTGCCTTCGGCTACAAGGAGCTGGGCGGCAACCCGGCCAGCCTCAAGGGCGCGCAGCACTGCCGTGCCGAGGTCTACCTCGCCGGATACGGCTGGGTGGCGATGGACCCGGCCGACGTCGCCAAGGTCATGCGCCTGGAGACGCCCGAGTGGATCAAGACCGTGCAGAACCCGGTCGTGGCACCGGTGGACAAGGCGCTGTTCGGCGGCTGGGAAGGCAACTGGATGGCCTACAACACCGCGCACGACCTGACGCTGCCGGGCTCGCGCGGCGAGCCGCTCGGCTTCTTCATGTACCCGATGGCCGAGAACGCACAGGGGCGCTTCGACCCCTATGCGCCGGACGACTTCAGGTACCAGATTTCGTCCCGGGAAACCACCAGCGACAAAGCGTGAGCGCTGCAACGCGGCGTGACGGGCGCGTCATCAGTTGGGCTGAAAAACGGCGTGGCAGCGGCTCCATGGCGCACCGCGCAGGGTGCTTGGCGCATTCTGTGCTCTTAAACTCGTAGCGCTCCGATCACCGTCCGCGCCACACAAGAACATGTCGGATCAGGCAAGGCCGTGTCGGGCCGGAGTGCAGAACGGGCCGTGGCCGGCAGACATGCCCCGCGGCTGATTCCACCAGCGACATGGCCGGCGGCGGGAGGCCCCCCGCGCCGGATCCTGTCTCTCTGATCTCGAAAGGTTCCAATGCGCTACTCCAAAAAACAACTCAGAGCATGGGGAGTGGGACTGATGGTCTCGCTGTGCCTGGCGGCTTGCGGCGGCGGCGGCGACGACCCCGCCACGCCTCCGACCGAGCCGACCACTCCCACCGAACCGACCAACCCTGGCGTGCCGACCGGCCCGACGGCCACCATCACTGGCAAGGCCGTGGACGGAACGACGGGCCTGCCCGTCGCCGGTGCCACGGTGCGCGTGGGCACGGCCTCGGCAACCACGGCCGCCGATGGCAGTTTCACGCTGGCAGGCCTGGCGCCGGCCGCGCGCGCCGCGGTGGTGTTCGCCGCCACCGGCTATGCCGAGAACGGCCGCATCGCCGACCTCGTGGGCGATGCGAGCACCGATGTGCAGGCGCGGCTGCTGCCGGTCGCCACGACGGGCAGCGTGGCCGTGGCCACGGGCGGCGCGGTGGATTCGGGCACGGCCCGGGTCGTGCTGCCGGCCAATGGCGTGCAGCGTGCCGACGGCTCGCTGCCCACTGGCAACATCACGGTGCAGCTCACGCCGATCAATTCGGCACTGGACCCGCAGCTGATGCCCGGCGACTTCCGTACCGGGACCGCTGGGGGCAACACCTTGCCGATCGAGAGCTTCGGCGCGCTCAACGTGACGCTGACCGACAGCGCCGGTGCAGCCCTGAACCTGCGTAGCGGCCAGACCGCCACCATCCGCATCCCGGCGGTGTCACGCCGCGCCGATCCGCCCGTGACGATCCCGCTGTACTACTACAACACCGCCACCGGCCTGTGGCAGGAAGAGGGCAATGCCACGCTGGTTGGCGCGGGCAGCAGCGCTTACTACGAAGGCACGGTCAGCCACTTCTCGACCTGGAACGCCGACCAGGTCTACAACACCGTGTTCGTGCGCGGTTGCGTGAGGGACGCCGTTGGCGGCGTGGTGGCCAACGCCTACGTGGGCAGCGATGGCATCGACTACGTGGGCACCAGCTACGCCTACACCGACGCCAGCGGCAACTTCAGCCTGCCGGTGCGCGTGAGCAGCCAGGCTGCCATCACGGCTGTGGCCGGTGGGCGCCTGACCAACACCGTGCGCAACGAGGCCAGCGCGGCCGACATCGCCTGGACCGACTGCCTGACGCTGAGCCAGGCCGGTGCGGGCATCACGATGAAGCTGACCTGGGGCGCGCTGCCGACCGACCTGGATTCGCGCCTCATGACGCCGAGCGGTGAAGAGGTGTATTTCAGCAACGACGGTTCGCTGGTGGCTGCACCGTTCGCCAACCTGGATGTGGACGACACCTCGAGTTACGGCCCCGAAGTGGTGACGATCACCCGGCTCATGGTGGGCACCTACAAGTACTCGGTCAACCGCTACTCCAGCAATGGCACGTTCACCCAGTCCGGTGCTCGGGTCGAGCTCAACATCCCGGGCCGCGCGGTGGAACTGATCACGCCGCCTGCGACAGGCGAGACCGAGGGGACCGACTACTGGAACCTGTTCGAGTTCGACGTCAGCGCCAATTGCACGATCACCGTGCGCCCGGTGCAGACCTACAGCGATGCAGGGCTGTCAGCCCCGACCGCGCCAGCGACGCAGTACTGCACGCCGTGAGTGGTGGCGCCGGCCTCAGGCCGGCGCCTGCTCCACTGGGCCCAGCGTGCGCAGGCTCTCGAACCGCCGCTGCTGCCCGGTCACCGGATCGGTGAATGCAATGGCGCGCGCCAGCAACTGCAGCGGCTGGCCGTGGTCGTCGTCCTCGTCGGGTCCGCGCTTCACGTCCGGGTAGAACGCGTCGCCGCGGATCGGGATGCCCAGCGCCGCCATGTGCACGCGCAGTTGGTGGCGCTGGCCCGTGCGGGGCGCGAGCCGGTAGCGGCCCCAGGGCCCGGCCGTTTCCACCAGCGCCAGCCGCGTGCTGGCATTGGGCTCTCCCTGTGCCTCGCACTGCCGGAAGAAGGGCGTGCCCTGCACGATGCGGCTCTCGCGCACGAGCGGCAACGCCAGCCCGTCCCGCAGCGGGGCGATGGCCTCGTACTCCTTGTCGACCACCCGCTCGCGGAACAGCGCGTGGTAGGCATCGCGGTCCTCGCGCCGTAGGCTGAACAGCACCACCCCGCCCGTCTCGCGGTCGATGCGGTGCAGCGGCTGCAGCTCGGCCAGGCCGGTGTCCCGCCGCAGGCGGGCCAGCAGCGTCTCGTGCAGGTGCCGGCCGCCCGGTGTCACGGCGAGAAAGTGCGGCTTGTCGGCTACCAGCAGATGCGCATCACGGAACAGGATGGCCGCCTCGAACGGCACGCGCGGCTCCGCATGCAGGCTGCGGTAGTACCAGGCCTTGCCGTGCGCGCGGTAGGCCGCATCCGGCGGCAAGGGCCTGCCCTGCGCATCGCACACCTCTCCCGCCTGCAGGCGGGCCTGCCAATCGCCACGGGGCACGTGCGGAAAGCGATCAGCGAAGAAGTCCAGCCAGGTGGCCCAGGGACCGGCCGGCAAGCCGACGGCGCTGGCCGCCACGCCGCCGCGCAGGGGCAGGGCGGGCGCAATGGGGGCAGGCATGGCGCGGAATTGTCGCTGAGCTGTCATGCCTCCTGGTGGAAACCCTGGGCCGCTATCATCGGCCCGCGTTTTCACCGCCCACACACCACACCCCAATGCATTTGCCCAGCCTCGCATCGCCACCGGCCTTCGCAACCCTGCACGGAGGCGCGCGATGAGCGCAGCACCGGGCCGCCCCCAGCACGCTCCCTCCCGCTTGGCGGGGCAGGCCGCAGGCCGCAGGGTGTACCCATGAGTTCGGTGGGTTGGGGCGAGGCCGCCGTCCTCGGGCTGATCCAGGGACTCACCGAGTTCCTGCCGGTGTCCTCCAGCGCGCACCTGCGCATCTTCGGTCCGCTGCTGCCCTCTGGCGGCGACCCGGGTGCGGCATTCACGGCGATCACGCAGATCGGCACGGAGGCCGCGGTGCTGCTGTACTTCCGCCACGACATCGCGCGCATCTTCCTGGCCTGGTGGGCATCGCTGACGCAGCGCGGCCGGCCGCTCGGCCCCGACGCCCGCATGGGCTGGCTCGTGATCCTGGGGACGGCGCCCATCGCCATCCTGGGCCTGCTGTTCAAGAACGCGATCGAAGGCTCGCTGCGCAACCTGTACATCACGGCCACCATGCTGATCGTCTTCGCGCTGGTGCTGGCCGCGGCCGACCGCCTGGGCCGCAAGCAGCGCACGCTGGACACGCTGACCTGGGGCCACGGCGTGCTGTTCGGCTTCGCCCAGGCCATGGCGCTGATCCCGGGCGTCTCGCGCTCGGGTGGCACCATCACCATGGGGCTGTTCCTGGGCTACACGCGCGAGGCGGCAGCGCGCTATTCGTTCCTGCTGGCCATCCCGGCGGTGCTGCTGTCGGGCTTCTACCAGCTCTACAAGACCTGGGGGACCGTCAATCCGGTGGGCGACGGCCAGACGCTGCTGGCCACCGTCATCGCGTTCTTCGTCGGCTATGCCGTGATCGTGGGCTTCCTCAAGCTGGTGTCCACGCGCAGCTACATGCCCTTCGTGTACTACCGCGTGGTGCTGGGCATCGCGGTGTTCGCGCTGCTGGGCGCAGGCATCCTGCAGCCCTTGTGAGCTTCAGCGGCGCTGGAACACCAGGTCCCAGACGCCGTGCCCCAGCTTCAGGCCGCGGCGCTCGAACTTGGTGTCGGGCCGGTAATGCGGCCGCGGCGCGAAATCCGCCGCCGTGTTGGCCAGCAGCGGCTCGCCCGACAGCACCTGCAGCATCTGCTGCGCATAGGGCTCCCAGTCGGTCGCGCAGTGCAGGTAGCCCCCCGGCACCAGGCGCTGCGCCAGCCGCGCCACGAACGGCGGCTGGATCAGCCGGCGCTTGTGGTGGCGCAGCTTGTGCCAGGGGTCGGGGAAGAAGATGTGGATGCCGGCCAGGCCTTGCGGGTTCTGCTGGGCATCCCAGGCCGGCAGCATGTGGTCCAGCACCTCGACTGCGTCGTGCGCAAGGATGCGGATGTTGGCCAGCCCGCGCTCGCCGATCTGCTTGAGCAGCGCGCCCACACCGGGCTCGTGCACCTCGCAGCACAGGAAATTCGTCTCGGGCAGCAGCTCGGCGATGTGGGCCGTGGCGTCGCCCATGCCGAACCCGATCTCCAGCACCGTGGGAGCCTGGCGGCCGAAGGCCTCGGCCAGATCGAGCGGCGCGGCCCGGTAGGGCAGCACGAACCGCGGGCCGAGTTCGGCCGTGGCCTTGGCCTGGCCCAGCGTAGTGCGGCCGGCGCGCTTGACGAAGCTGCGGATGGCGCGCGGATGGGCGACGTCGGAAGGGGCGAGGCCGGTGGCCTGGTCCGGCGTTTCGCCGGGGGGGGAAGAAGGCGTGTTCACGCGGCGGGATTGTAGGTGCGCACGCCCAGCCGTTCGGCCAGCTGGCGCAGCGCGGCCTCGGGCGAATCGGCCAGGCCGACCGAGCGGGCCAGCATCAGGTTGAGCCGCTGGCCCAGCCCTTCGACCATGTTCCCGTCGGCCCGCTCGCGCAACACGCCCTGGGCATCGGGCGCGCAATCGCGGACCGCTGCCACGCGCGCCGCGTAGCTGCCCGCCGGCACGCCATAGGCCACGACGGGCTTGCCGAGCGCGACCGCATAGCCGATCTCGAACACGGTGCCCGAGTCGGGCTCCAGGCCGCGGAAGTCGGCCAGGTTGGCGAGCACGCCATCGGCCGCCTGGATGCGCGCGACATTGCCTTCGTAGATGTGCTGGGCCCGTGCATCGTCCGCCAGCGCAGCTGCGTCGGGCGCCGCATCGTCGGCTGGTTCCAGGCCGGCCAGGCCCAGGCGTGCGCAGATGGCCTGGAGCCGCGCGAACACCTGCGCGCTGTCGGGCCGGAACACGTCCGGGCCGGCAAGGTAGATGCGGGGCAGGGTGTCTGGAGGCATCCGCGCATTGTCGCTGCGCGGTCGGCCGGCTTCAGCCGGCGTCCAGCAGGCGTTCGACGCGCTGGCGGCCCAGGCCCCACAGCGCCGCGCCCAGCGTGGCCTGCCTGCCGTAGCTGTCGCGCGGGCCGGCCTCGCCGCGCAGGCGCGCGGCGAACTCGGTGCCGAAATCCGCGGCCCAGGCCGCATCCCGTGCCGGGGCGGCATCGGCCAGGGCCGCGCGGTCGCCATCGAGCACGGCGCGCGCACCTGCGCGCGCCGCATCGCTGCGCTGCAGCGCCGTGCCGAGCTGCTGCAAGGCCTGGCGCGCACCGCCCTCGTCCTGCAGCGCCCATTGCGCCGGCGTCAGCACGTCGGGCTGTGGATCGGCCGCCACGCGGTGCAGCCGGCCGGACGCGAACTGGCGGCCTTCGCCTTGCAGGGCCAGGCCGTCGCGCACCTGCGGCCAGCGCGATTCGGCCACCGAGAAGCGCAGGCCACCGCCGGCATCGGCCTCGGCCTGCAGGCCCAGGGGCGCCAGCGCCTGGGCAAAGGCATCGGCCCGGGCCTGCGGTGTGGCTTCGGGATCGAGTTGCACGCGCACGGCGGGACGGGCCGCCGACGGCAGGCCGACGGCCACGGTCAGCGTCTCACGCGCCTGCGGCGGCTGGGCCAGGCCACGCACCGAGAAGCTGCGCCGGGCCGGCTCTTGCGCGCTGAAGTTCAGCTGCGGGTCCAGCGCCGTCCCGGCCGCCGCGGCGCGCTCGGTCCAGAGCTGGTCCAGCCGCGCGCGCTGGCTTTCCAACCGGTCGGCCGGCACGGGCTGGCCTGCTACGGCGCGGGAGAGGTCGGTCTGCAGGTTGCGCAGCCGCGGGGCCAGCCGGTCCAGGTAGGCCAGGGCCTGCTGGGCGCCGGCCACGCGCGTGTTGCGCTGGGCGTCCAGGCCGCGCAGGCCGGCATGCACCACCGGCAGCGCGGACGGGGCCGGTGCCGGTGCGGCAGCCGGTGCTTCGCCCACGCGCGGCACGGCCGCCACGCCGTCGGACGCATGCGACCGGTCCAGCCCCAGGCCGCCGGGACGCAGGGGAGTGATCTGCATCGTTGTTCAGCCGGCCTTCACAGTTGCGAGAACAGCGAGAGCCCGGCCACGCGCACATAGGCCTTCTGCGTGGCCTGCAGCGCCGTCTGGTAGCCCGTCAACCGGATGGCCGCCTCGCCGTAGTCGAGCTGGCTCAGCGTGATCCTGGCCTGGTCGGCCGCGAGCCCGACATTGCCGTGCGTCTCGTCCAGCGTGGACAGGATGTTCTGCGCGCCGCCCAGGCCGGCGACCTTGGCGCTGACCGACGCCATGGCCTCGTCCGTGCCGTCCAGCGCATCCTTCAGCACCGCGCGCACGGCCGGGTCGTTGTTGTTGACGCCGGCGGTCTGCAGCTGCGCCACCGCCAGGTCCAGGCGGTTCAGCAGGGCCGCCATCTCGGGCAGGCTCACATTGGCCGACTGGGTGATGTTGTTGCCCACCACCACCTGCTGCTTGGCCTCGTTGCCGCTGAAGCTGTAGCGGCTGCCGGCGGCGGCGGTGCTGTCCAGCGCGATGGTGGCCGTGGTGCTCAGCGTGCCCGAGAACAGGTAGCGGCCTTCCTGGTCGCGGCTGTTGGCGGTGTAGTACAGGCTGTCGCGCAGGCTCACCAGCGCACCCGCCATGGCGTTGAGGTCATCGGCGGTGTTGGCGCCGTCGCTGGCCCAGACCATCAGGTCGCGCACCTGCAGCATGTCCTTCAGGGTGCTGTCCAGCGCCGTCTCGTTCTGCGTGAGGCGCACCGACAGCGCGCCGACGTTGTCGCGGTACTGCGCCAGCGCCGCCTGTTCGCGTTCCATGCGCGACAGGCGCACGGTGGTGACCGGGTCGTCCGAGGGCAGCAGCAGGCGCTGGCCGGTGGACATCTGCTGCATGACATGCTCCAGCCGCGCCTGTGCGGCAGCCAGCGTCTGGCTCATGGTCATGTGGTATTGGCTGGTGGCGATGCGCATGGTGGTCTTACCGGAGGATGGCGAGTGTCGCCTCGAACAGCGTGTTGGCCGTGCTGAAGACCTTCATGTTGGCCTGGTACATCTGCTGGTACTGCACCAGGTTCACGGCTTCCTCGTCCTCGTTGACGCCGCTGGTGGAGGCCCAGTTGGCCTTGGCGTACGAGCGCACCGTGTCGGCCACGCTCAGCGCGGCCTTGTTCTGCTGGCTGGTGGTGCCCAGGTTGCTGACGAGCTGGGTGTAGGCATCGCCGAGCTGCACCGAGCCCAGCGAGGCGATCGGCACCTGCTGGTCCTTCAGGCCGATCAGGGCCAGCAGGTTGGCGCTGTCGCCGGGCAACGCCGGATCGCTGGAGAAGCCCAGGTCCTGCGCGGTCAGGCCCGGCGTGATGGTCAGCAGGGCGGAGACGCTGGAGGTGTCGAGCTGGAACAGCGGCTTGCCGGGCGTGCCGTCCAGGCCGTAGCCGGCGGCCAGCTGGTTGTTGAACAGCGTCGTCAGGCCGGTCGCCATGTCGCTGATGGACTGCGTGAGCGGCTGCAGCGTCTTGGCCTGGTAGTCGTCCAGGCCGCCGAGCTGGCCGCCCATGCTGCGGCTGGCGATCGTGAAGACTTCCTTGGCGAAGCGCACCGTCAGCGCGGGCGTGCCGTCCGCCAGCGGCGCGGCCGCCTCCAGCTTGCCGACGGTGGTGCCCACCACCAGCGGCGTGCCGTTCTTGAGCGCCACGCTGCGCGAGCCGTCGGCCTGGTCGACCACGTTGACGCCGACCAGCGCGGCCAGTTCGTCGATGCGGTTGTCGCGCTCGTCGATCAGTGACGAGGGGTTGGCGCCCGTGGCCCCGGCACCGGCGATCTTGCCGTTCAGCACCGCGACCTCGGCCGACAGCACGTTGACCTGGTCCAGCACCGCCGAGCGCTGCTGCGTGATGGCGATGCGCTGGTTGGCCAGCACCTGGTTCATGCTGTTGAAGCGCACCGTGAGCGCCTCGGCCGAGGCGATCACCTGCTGGCGCAGCGGGGCGGAGGTCGGCTCCACGCTGGCCGCGTTGAGCGCCGCGTAGAAGCCGTCCAGCCCGGCGTTGATGGTCGACACGTCGTCGCCCATGACCTGTTCGAGCTGGGTCAGGTAGCCCTGCACGGCCGAATGCCGGCCCTGCGTGGAGGCGGCTTCCCAGAGCTGCTGGCTCTTGTAGGCGTCGGCGAAGCGGATCAGCTGCGGCGTCTGCACGCCGTTGCCGGGCGACAGGCCGCCGGTGGGCGCAGCGGCGCGCAGCAAGATGCCCTGGCGCGTGTAGCCCAGTGTCTGCAGGTTGGCGATGTTCTGGCTGGTCACGGCCAGCGCGGCCTGGGCCGCCATCGCACCCGACAGCGCGTTGTTGATCATGCTCATGGCGTGGGTTCCGGCGGATTGGTCTGCATCTGCAATGGCAAGGCGGCAGCTTCGGCCGCCGGCTTAAGCGGCGCGGCCGGTGCGCTGGGGTAGAGCTGGCGCAGCAGCATGTCGGCGATGCCGAAGGCGCGCTGGCCGGCCAGCTGGTCGGCCATGAGCTGGTCGGCAAAGCCCAGCAGCGGGTCGTCCGGGTCCTGGCGCAGAAAGCCGTTCTCGCCGGCCAGCGCGCCGCTGCCCTGGCGCATGGTCTTCAGCATCTGCTGGATGAACATGCCCTCGAACTTGAGCGCGGCGTCCTCGATGCGGGCGCGTACGGCGTCGTCCGGCTTGGCGCCCGGGGCGCCGTTGGCAATCGGCGTGGTCTGCATCAGATCACCACCAGCTCGCCGTCGATGGCGCCGGCCTGGTCCAGCGCCTGCAGGATGGCCATGATGTCGTCTGGCGTGGCGCCGATGCTGTTCACCGTGTCGATGATGGTCTGCAGCTTGGCACCGGCCGGCCAGGCGAACATGCGGCCGTTGCCTTGCTCCACTTGCACCTGCGATTGCGGCGTCACCACGGTCTGGCCCTGGGAGAAGGCCTGCGGCTGGCTCACGCGCGGGTTCTCGCTGATGATCACCTTGAGCGCGCCGTGCGAGACGGCGGCCGGCCGCACCGTCACGCCCTCGGCGATCACCACCGTGCCGGTGCGCGAGTTGAACACCACGCGCGGCGTCTCCACGCCCACGTCCACCCGCAGCGCCTGCAGCTGGGCCACGAAGGCCACGCGCCGGGTCGGATCGAGCGGCGCCTGCACCTCCACCGTGGTGGCGTCGCGCGTGCTGGCCACGCCGCCGAAGCTGCGGTTGATGGTGTTGACGATGTTGGTGGCGGTCTCGAAGTTGGGCCGGCGCAGCGACAGGCGCACGTTCGGCGCGGTGTCGAAGTCGGTCTCGATCTCGCGCTCGATGCTGGCGCCGTTGGGGATGCGTCCGCCGGTGGGCGTGTTCACGGTCACGCTGGAGCCGCTGGCGCCCTGGGCCGACAGCCCGCCGATCACCACGTTGCCCTGGGCCAGCGCGTAGACCTCGCCATTGGCCGCGCGCAGCGGCGTCAGCAGCAGCGTGCCGCCGCGCAGGCTCTTGGCATCGCCCAGCGAGGACACCGTGATGTCGATCGTCTGGCCCTTGCGGTAGCCGGGCGGAAAGCTAGCGCTGACCATCACGGTGGCGGTGTTCTTGCTCTTGGCCTCGACGCGCTCCGGCATCTTCAGGTCGAACTGCTTGAGCATGTTGTTGATCGACTGCCCGGCCGACTTGACCTGGGTGCTGTCGCCCGAGCCGTGCAGGCCGACCACCAGGCCGTAGCCGATCAGCTGGTTCTCGCGCACGCCCTCGACATGGGCGAGGTTGCGCAGCGCCTGGGCGGCGGCCAGGGCCGGGGCGGGCAGGGCGCCCAGCAGCAGGGCTGCCGCGGTGCAGAAGGAGATGGAAAGCTTGCGCATGGCGGCGTCCCTCAGAAGGGCATCCAGGGACTGTTGAAGAAGGCGGTCAGCCAGCCCTGGCGCTGGCTTTCGGCCAGCGTGCCACGGCCCGAATAGGTGATGCGCGCGTTGGCGATGCGCTGCGACGAGAGGCGGTTGTCGGTGTCGATGTCCGAGACGCGCGCATAGCCCGTCACGCGGATGAACTCCTCGCCCAGGTTCAGCGTCAGGCTTTTCTCGCCGCGGATGGCCAGCAGGCCATTGGGCAGCACCTCGTGCACGACGACGGTGATCGCCCCCTGCAGCGCGTTCTGCTGGGTCGCGGTGTTGCCGGCGTCCGAGCTGCGCTGCGCATCGATGCCGATGTCGGTCTTGAGCGAGCGCCCGCGGAACAGGAAGGGCGTGATCGATGTGCTGCTGTTCTTGTCGCTGGTCACGCCGCTGCGCTTGCTGGCCTGCGTGGTCTCCTGCAGCACCACGGTCAGCACATCGCCGGGACGGAAGGCGCGGCTGTCCGCCGTGAGCGAGGTGACCGTGTCCATCGGCAGCACGCCGCCCGAGACGCCGCGGCGCGGGTTGGCCACGATGATCAGCGGCTCCTCGGGCTGGGCCGCGGCCTTGGGGATGGGCGGCAGGGTCTCGCAGCCGGCCAGCAGCAGCGCGGCCAGCGCGAGGAGGATGGTCCTGGGCGACTTGTTCATGGCGTGCCTCCGGTGTCCAGCGCGGTGCCTACCTCGCGATCTGGGCAAGGTTCTGCAGCATGTTGTCGGCGGCGGACAGCACCTTGGTGTTCATCTCGTAGGTGCGCTGCGCCGCGATCATGTCCACCATCTCCTCGGCCACCTGCACGTTGGAGCCTTCCAGCGCGCCCTGCTTGAGCTTGCCGCGGCCGTCCTCGCCCGGGTTGCCCTCGGCCGGCTCGCCGCTGGACTGGGTTTGCTGGTACAGGTTGTCGCCCAGGGCCAGCAGGCCCGTGGGGTTGACGAAGGTGGTCATCGTCAGCTGGCCCAGTTCGGTGGGCGTGGTGGCGTTGCCCACGATGGCCGAGACGATGCCGTTCTCGCCGATGGTGATGCCCGTGGCATTGGCCGGCACGGTGATCTGCGGGTTGATCGGCAGGCCCTGGGCGTTGGTCAGCCGGCCTTCCAGCGACAGGCCGAGCTGGCCGGCGCGCGTGTAGGCGTTCTCTCCGCTGGGCAGCTCCACCTGCAGGAAGCCATTGCCGATGATGGCCACGTCGAGCTCGCGGCCGGTGGTCTGCAGGCTGCCCGAGGTGAACACCTTCTGCGTGCCGGCCACGCGCACGCCGTTGCCCAGCTGCACGCCGCCATCGGCGTTGCGGTTGGCGGCCATCTGCGCGCCGGGTTGCTGCTCCACCGTGTAGAACAGGTCTTCGAACACGACGCGGTCGCGCTTGAAGCCCACGGTGTTCACGTTGGCCAGGTTGTTGGCGATGGCTTGCAGCTTGGCGTCCTGGGCCTGGACGCCGGTCTTGCTGACCCACAGTGCTGGATTCATGTCGTTTCTCCTTGTCGTTCAGGTGCGGCGCGTCACTCGCGCAGCAGCCGGTTGCCGTTGGCGGCCATTTCGTCGGCGGCCTTGAACAGTTTCATCTGCAGTTCGAAGTCGCGGTTGAGCTGCAGCGTCGCCACCATCTCCTCGATGGGCGAGACGTTGCTGCCTTCCAGGTAGCCGCCGCGCACCTGCACCTCTTCGCTGGGGGCCAGCGGCCCACCGTCGCGGCCGACCAGCAGGCCGACCTCGTTCTTGCGCAGCGCGCCGGGCTCGGGCTTGACCAGCTTGAGCTTGTCGATGACCTGCATCTCCTGCGTGCCCTCGGGCAGCACCAGCACCGTGCCGTCGGCGGCGATCTCGATGCGGTTGGTCGCCGGCAGCACGATGGGGCCGCCTTCGCCGAGCACGGCCCGGCCGTCGAGCTGCAGCTGGCCTTCGGCATCGAGCGTGAAGGCGCCCGAGCGGGTGTAGGCCTCGCCATCGCCGTAGGCCACGGCGAACAGGCCATCGCCGACGATGGCGGCATCGAGTTCGCGGCCGGTCGGGGTCAGCGTGCCGGCGCGGGTCTGCACCGCGTCGGACTCCAGCCGCGCCATGTGGCGGGCGTCGTAGCCGTAGCCTTCCACGGCCTGGTGCGCGGCCGTCTCCATGTCGGCGCGGAAACCCGTGGTGCCGGCATTGGCCAGGTTGTTGGCGCGCACCTGCTGGGCCTTGAGCGCACGCTCGGCCCCGGCCATGGCGGAGTAGATCAGGGCGTCCATCGCGCGCTCAGACCGCCTGCATCAGCGACTGCATCATGTCGTCGGCGGTCGAGATCACCTTGGTGTTGGCCTGGTAGTTGCGCTGCGAGGTCATCAGGTTGACGAGTTCGGAGGTCATGTCCACGTTGGACTGCTCGATCGCGCCCACGGTCAGCTCGCCGGCCATGCCGGTGCCCGGCGTGGCGTACAGCGGGGTGCCCGAGGTCGAGGTGGTGGTCCAGCTGGTGTCGCTGATGGCCTGCAGCGCCTGCTCGTTCGGGAAGGTGGCCAGCGCCACGGTGCCGACCTTCTGCTTCTGGCCGTTGCTGTATTCGGCGATGACCGAGCCGTCCTCGGACAGCGTGACGTTCACGCGCGTGCCCGAGGCGTAGCCGTTGGGCGCGTTGACCGAGGGGCGCGACTCGCCCGAGTACTGGGTGGTGCCGGTGTAGTCCAGCGCGATGCTCATGGCGGTGGCGCCGGCCGGCGTGGCGGCCAGCGTCACGGCCGGCACGGTGGCCAGCTTGCCGTCGGTGCCGAAGTTCAGTGCCTGCGGCGTGCCGTTGGCCACGCCGTCGAAGGTGTAGTGCACCGTCACCTGGTTGGTGGCGGTCTTCACGAAGTACTGGGTCACCGTGTGCTGGCTGCCCAGCGAGTCGTAGACGACGGAGACGTCCGAGCTGTTGTAGGTCAGCGGGTTGCTGGCGTCGAAGGCAGCGGTGGGCGCGACCCAGTCGGACGACAGGTTGCTCACGTACTGCATGCGCGAGGAGGCCTGGGCCGCCACCTGGCCGCTGGGCACCTGCAGGTCGCCCATGGCACCCAGGCCGGCGCCTTCCAGCGGCACGCCGGCGGCGTCGCGCATCACCGCATAGCCCTGCACGCGGCGGTTGGAGGCGTCCACGAGGAAGCCGTCCTGGTCGGTGCCGAAGATGCCCACGCGCGTGTAGACCTCCACGCCGCTGGCTTCCTTCGTCACGAAGAAGCCGCGGCCCTGCACCATGGCGTCCAGCCCGCGGCCGGTGGTCATGGCGCCGCCGCCGATGTCGATGCTCTGCGTCAGCGAGTTGATCTGCGCGCCGGCCGGCTGGCTGCCCGCGTAGAGCGAGGCGAAGTTGGCGCGCGTGGCCTTGAAGCCGTAGGTGCCCGCGTTGGCGATGTTGTTGCTGATGGAGTCCAGCGACGTGTTGATGGCGTTGATGCCGGACAGTGCGATTTCGAAGCTCATGGCGTTCTCCTCAGGACTTCAGTTGATCGGGGTGGTGGGACGGCCGTGGAAGCCGACGAGGGACGAAGCGGGGACCTGGCCGACACCGGCAACCTGCACCATGGCGGCGCCGTTGCTGCCGATCTGCACGTTGCCCAGCAGGCCGGTGACGCTGGTGGCCGGCGTCTCTTTGGTGCTGGTCTCCACGCTGAGCGTGTAGGTGCCGGGCGCGATGCCCAGCGCAACCGGGTCGACCGCGGTGGAGACCGCGCCGATCGGCTTGGTGCCCAGCTCGATGCTGTGCTTCCTGCCGCCCGAGCCGGTCAGCACCAGCGTGGTCTTGGTGCTGGGGCTGGACAGCGTGAAATCGACCTGCACGGGTTCCTTGTCCAGCTGCAGCTGGCCGGTCTGCACCGTGACATCGGTGCCGACCTGCGAACCGAGCGAGATCACCTGCATGCTGGCCATGGCGCTGGCGCTGGCCGTGCCCTGGTCGGCCAAGAGGCGCAGCGCCTCGACCTGGCTCAGTTGGGAGAGCTGGCCGACGAAGGCGGCCGGGTCGGTCGGCTCCAGCGGGTTCTGGTTCTTGATCTGCGCGACGAGCAGCTTGACGAACAGGTCGGAGATGTCGCCGCCGAGCGCGCTGGCGATGCTGGGCAGGCCGGCGCTGGCGGTCTGGCCGGCGGATTGGTTGTTGACGGTGGTGACCATGGGGTTCAGCTTTCTCCGAGGCGCAGCAGCGAAGCCTGCATGGACTTCACGCGCGAGAGCACCTCGACATTGGTCTCGAAGGCACGCGAGGCCGACAGCATGTCGGTCATCTCGGCCACCGAGTTGACGTTGGAATAGAAGACATCGCCGTCGGCGTTGGCCAGCGGATGGTCGGGCTCGTGCACGCGGCGCAGCGGCTCGGGGCTCTGCACCACGTCCAGCACCTGCACGCGGCTGCCGGCCGACTGGGTGCCCTGGCCGAGCTGGGCGATGGCCGCGAACACCGGCTTGCGCGCCCGGTAGCCGTCGGCCTCGGTCCCGGCGGCGCTCTGCGCGTTGGCCAGGTTGCTGGAGATGGTGTTCAGGCGCACGGTCTGCGCCGACATGGCGGAACCGGCGATCTGGGCGATGGCGCGAAAACTCATGGTGATTCCCTGGTCGCGCTCACTGGCCGGCAATGGCCTTGGCCAGGCCCTTGAGCTTCATGTCCACAAAGCGCAGGCTGGTCGCGAAATCGGCGGCGTTCTGCGAGAACGCGGCCTGCTCCACGCCGAGTTCCACCGTGTTGCCGTCCTGCGATGCATGCTGCGGCAGCCGGTACATCAGCTCGGGCGCGCCGCTGTCCAGCACCGCGAACGGGTCGTCGCCGCTGGCACGGCTCAGCGCCTGCGCAAAATCCACGTCGCGCGCCTGGTAACCCGGTGTGCTCTCGTTCGCCAAGTTGGACGCGAGGACCTTGGTACGATCCGCGCGTAGCCGCAAGGCGTCCGCATGCAGGCCCAAAGCCTTGTCGAATTGAAGTCCCATCACATCCCCTTTCGTCGATCAATCTGGTCGTGCGTGCTGGCCATCGGCCTGCCGCTGGTGGCGCTGGCAACCGTGCCCGCGCGTGTCGAAGACCTGGTCGAGCAGGCCGCGCGCGACTGGCTCGCCGGGCAGGCCGATGCCCGCGGCCTGGCCGAGCCGGTGTTCGAGGTCAAGGCCGTGGCCCGGCTGCCGCAGCCCCTGCCGCCGTGCGCTGAAGCGCTCACGGTGGACGCACTGGAAACCCGCTCGGCCGCGCGGATGCGCTTCGCCGTGGTCTGTCCGGGCACCGATGGCTGGCAGCGCGAGTGGACGGTGCGGGCCGCGGTCTCCGCGCTGGTCGTGGTCGCCGCGCGCGACGTGCCGGCCAACCGTGCACTGCAGGCCGAGGACCTGGCCATCGAGCGGCGCCAGCTGACCGACCTGGCCGGTGCCGTCACGCTGCCCGAGGACGCCATCGCGCAATCGAGCAACCGCACGCTGCGCACCGGCCAGGCGCTGCACGCGCGCTGGCTGTCGGCGCCGGTGCTGGTCAAGCGGGGCGACAGCGTGACCATCCGCGCGCGCAACGGCGGCGTCGAGGTCAGCGCGGCCGGCGAGGCGCTGGAGAACGGCAGGGCGCGCCAGGTCGTGCGCGTGCGCAACACCACCACCGGCAAGGTGATCCGGGCCAGGGTGCTGGAAGAGGGGTTGGTCGAGCCGGAAAGCATGGGCGGTTCCTGATGCGGCCGGCTCATTCGGCCGCGCCGCGGGCCTGCACCTGGCGCACCACGCGGGCCAGCTTGGCCGCGTAGTCCGGGTCGGTGGCGTAGCCGCCGCGCGCCAGCCCCTGGGCGAAGGCCGCGGCGTCGCTGCCTGTGTTCAGCGCTTCCTGGTAACGCGGGCTGCTCTGCAGCAGCTGCGCATAGTCGCGGAAGGCGCTGGCATGGTCCGGGTAGGCGCGGAAGGCCTCGGTGGTCTTCTGCGCCGCGCCGTCCTCGTACTCGGTGGTCAGAGCCTGCACGCTGGCGCCACGCCAGCTGCTGTTGGCCTTGATGCCGAACAGGTTGTGGCTGTCGCCGCCGTCGGCGCCCCGCAGCGGGCGCCGGCCCCAGCCCGACTCCAGCGCGGCGTGCGCGGCGACGAGCTCCGGCGCCACGCCCAGCGCGGCACCGGCTTCGCGCGCCCACGGCGTGATGGCCTGCAGGAAATCGCGCTGCGCGGCGGCGGGCACGGCCTGGCCGGGCGCCAGTGCTGCCGTGCTGGCCGTGCCGGATGTGCCGGAAGACGCGCGGGGCGTGCGGGCCAGTCCCGGCGTGAGCAGGGGCAGGGCGCTGCCCTGCGTATCGGCCACCGCCGTGGCCTGCAGCGCGGCCATGCGGCGCAGCAGGCCCTCGGTGCCCATCACCGGCAGTTCGCTGTGGCTCCAGCCGTTGCGCACCAGGTCGCCGATCTCCGTCTCGGCGCTGCGCATGGCATTGGCAAAGCTGGCGGCCTGCACCCCACCGCCGCTGGCGGCCAGCGGCTGCGTGGGCGCCAGCGGGCGCAGAGCGCGCAGCGAGGTCGATTCAGGCGTCTGCATAGAGCGGGTCCTCGGTGCCGTGCAGCACGCGCGTCAGCAGCACATGCTGCTCGGTCAGCAGGCGGGCGTTGCGCAGGTTGCGGGCCTTGCAGTCGTGCACGGCCTGCTCCAGCTGGTCCCACAGCGCCTGCACGCCGGCGCGCTGCGCAGCCGGCCACAGCGCCACCAGCGCAGGCACGGTGGGCACGCCACCGCCCTGCAGCCGGGTGAGCAGGCCATAGCGGAACTGGCGGCGCGCGTCGATGCGGTCGACCACGGCCACGATGCCGGCCGCCACCGACTCCATCGCCTGCGCATCGTGGCGCAGCGCGCTGGCGAACTGTTGCTCCAGCAGTTCCTGCAGTTCTGCGTAGTCCGCCAGGTCGGCCTGCACGTCGCGCAGCAGCCGCTCGACGGCCGCACGCGGCAGCGCGCGCGCAGCGCCGGTGGTTGCGGACTGCGCGTCGCGGGTGGCGCTGGCCAGGGTCATCCCGCGCTCCCGTGGTAGCGCTCGATCAGCGCGGCGAGCTTGCCGGCGTCGAAGCCGATCTCGCCACGCTCCAGCGCGGCGCGGATCTCGGCCACGCGCGCGGCATCGACTTCGGGCATCTGCTGCAGCTGCGCGCGTGCCGTGGCGAGCAGTGCGCCAGCGGCCGAGGCGCCGCTGCCGGCGGTGGCGGCTGCCGGCGCGGCAGCCGGGGCGGCGGGTGCGGCAGGCGCAGCAGCCGGGGCGGGCGGGGTGGCGGGCGTGCCGTTGCTGGTGATCTTCATGCGCAATCCTCGGGTTCTGGTTTCCATGGCCGTTCTCAACGCGCGACCAGGCGGTCGCGCAGGGCCTGCAGCGCGCTGCGTTCGGGAATCACCGCGTCGGCGCCGGGCGCGAACAGCGTGTTGCCCGCGGGCGGGCCGAACATGGTGCGGATGGCCTGGGCGTGTTCGCTGGTCAGCACCAGCAGCTCGATGCGGCGGTTCACGTCGGCGTCGGAACGGGTCAGGTCCAGCGGCGCGCGGTCGGCCATGCCGACGACCTGCAGCACGCTGGTGGTCGGCATGCCGCCGGCCATCATCTGGAAGCGGGCGGCCATGGCGCGGTTGTTGGACAGCGACCAGTTCGACAGCGCGCCGGGGTAGCTCTCCACGCCGGCGAACGGCGTGGAATCGGTGTGGCCCACGATGAGCATCTGGTTCTCGACCTGCGCGAACACCGGGCCGAGCTGGCGCAGCAGCTTGCGGAAGCGTTCGGTCGGGTAGGCGTTGCCGCGCTCGAACATGCCGAAGCGGTCGGTGTCGTGCAGCAGCACGCGCAGGCCGTAGGGCGTGACGATGTTCTGCAGGTTGCTGGCCAGGCCGGTGTCGTCGGCCATGCGCGTGATGACCACGGCCAGCTCGCGCAGGTCGGCGGCGGTTTCGTAGCGGCGCGCGGGCGGCTGGTCGGGCTGGGTCTTGTTCGGCTGCTCGGGCTTGTTGGTGTCGCCGTTGGCGTAGGCACGGCGCGGCTGCAGGGTGTCGCTCTGCGCCGGCACGGGCTCGCGCGGGATCAGGCTGCCGCGCTGCTGGTCGATCTTGGCGACCATGCTGCCGCCGTCCTCGAACATCTTGCCGCCCTGGACGCGCCGCAGGTCTTCGGCGGTCTGCTCGGAACTGCGCGCCGCCAGGATCCACAGCACCAGGAACAGGCACATCAGCGCCAGCACGAAATCGGCGAACGCCACCTTCCAGGCGCCGCCATGGGCCTCGTCGTGCCCCTTCTTGGACACCTTCTTGATGATGGTGGCGTGGCCCTTGTCGCGGCCGGCGGCGGCAGTGTTCATGCGCGGTCGCCGGCACGCCGGGCTGGTTCGGGTTCGCCGCCGCCGGTCAGGGCATTGATCCAGCCCTCCAGCTTGGCGAAGCTCGGCTTGGTGTTGAGCTGCACGAGGCGCCGGCCCGCGTCGATGGCCAGCAGTGGCGGCTTGCCGGCCACGTGCGTGACGATGACCACCTTGACGATCTCCAGCATGGACTGCTCCTCGGCCACCAGCTGCTTCATCATGTTGCACATGGGGTCGAGCAGGCAGTAGCACATGAAGATGCCGATGAAGGTGCCGACCATGGCCGCACCGACCTTGGCGGCCACCTCGGCCGAGCCAGCGCCTTCGCCGATGGCGGCCATGGTCATCACGATGCCCAGCACAGCGGCCACGATGCCGAAGCCGGGCATGGCCTCGGCGATCTTCTGCAGCGACTTCTGCGGCTGGTTCAGCTCTTCGTGGATGGCCTCGATCTCGTGGTCGAGCACGCCTTCGAGCTCGTGCGCGCTGATCTTGCCCATGGCCATCAGGCGGAAGTTGTCGACGATGAAGGCCAGCAGCTTGGGGTCGGCCAGCACCAGCGGGTAGCGCTTGAACATGTCGCTTTCCTGCGGTGCCTCGACGTGGGCGTCCAGCGCCTTCAGGCCACCGGCGGCGGTCTGCAGCAGCTCGTACATCAGGAGCAGCAGCTGGCGGTGGAACTCGTTGCCGTCGCGCCGCTTTCCAAGGCTGTGGCGCACCTGCAGCCACATCTCGGTCAGCACGTGCTTGGGGTTGCCGATGACCAGCGCGCCGGCACCGGCACCGCAGATGATGACGATTTCGACGGGTTGCCAGATGACGCCCATCTGGCCGCCGTGGAACATGAAGCCCCCGAACACGGTGACGGCGATGATGAGCAGGCCGACGAGAAATTGCATGGTGTGGGATTCCGGGAGGGGTCAGGCTTCCTTGAGGAAGTCCTTCATCTTGCGCAGCGCGCCCTTGTTGATCTGGCACACGCGGGCGTCGGTCAGGCCCAGCACCGCGGCGATCTCCTTCAGGCTCAGGTCGAATTCGTAGTACAGCTGCACCACGCGCTGCTCGCGCGCGTCCAGCACCGCCAGCGCCTGCTCGATGCTGCGCCGGGTCATCAGCGCGGCCTCGGGCGACTGGCCCTGCGAGGGCAGGCGGTGCAGCTCCTCCACGATCTCGTCGAAGCTGACCAGCATCTCGGCGTTCTCGGCCAGGCGGTGCTCCTGCAGTTCGTCGGCGCTGATCTGCAACGCTGCCTGCAACTCGGCCTCGTTGGGCGCATGGCCGAGCTTGCGCGTGAGCGCGCGTTCGGCATCGCGCAGCTTGTGGCTGTCCTGGCGCACGCTGCGCGGGCGCCAGTCCTGGCGGCGCAGCTCGTCCAGGATGCTGCCGCGCACGCGCAGTGCGGCGAAGGAGGCGAACTTGGCGTCGGGCTCGCCGTAGCGGCGCAGCGCCTCCAGCAGGCCCATCAGGCCGATCTGCTCCATGTCCTCGCGGTCGATGGCGCCACCGATCTGCGAGGAGAGTTGGCGCGTGATGCGCTTGACCAGCGGCAGCCAGGCCAGCAGGTGCTGCTGTTCGAGCGCGGCTGCGCCGCGCTCTGCAGCTCCCTTCAGTTCGGCGTATCCGTCGCGCAGGTCCATTGCTTATTCGATGATCAGCTTGCTGATCAAGGCCTCGGCGAAGGGTTGCTCGATGCTGTCGGCGGTGTAGCGCGCCTTGTAGGCGGCGTTGACCTCGGTGGTCAGCTGCTCGATGGTCAGCGCGCCGGCCTTCTCCAGCGTGAACTCGGAGAGCGCCTTCACGGTCACGCTGCGCAACAGCGGCAGCTGGTCCTTGACGGCTTTTTCCTTGACCAGGTCGTCGGCCTTGAAGACCACGTCCACGGCCATGTAGTGGGCCAGCGGGTCGCCCGCCTGGCTGCGCAGCATCACGATGACCTTGTCCATGGAGACATAGCGGAAAGTCGAGGGCTTGGGCGGCGGCGGGGCCTTGGCCTCGGTGCTGTGCCCGCGCTGCCACCACCAGAAGCCGCCGCCGGCCGCGCCCGCGGTCAGCAGCACGGCGCCGGCGATGATGGCGATGAGCTTGCCTTTGGTCATGAGCGGTCCGCCGCGAGTGCGAAGCGCTGGCCGTCTTCGCTCTGTTCATCGAGTGCGCGGCCGGGCTGCTGCTGGGCCTGGCGCTCCTGGCGCTGGCGCCCCTCGGCATCGCCGCGGGCCTGTTGCTGCTGCGCCACCTGCACGCTGACGTCGCCGCCGTGGCGCTGCGCCAGCTCCTGGCGCAGGCCATCGCCGATGGCCTGCAGCTGGCGCACCACGTCGCCGTGGCTGGCGCTGAGCTGCACCTGGGTGGCGCCGCTGGCGTCCTGGCGGATGTGGATCTCGATCTGGCCGCGGTGCGGCGGGTCCAGCCGGATGACCACGCGCTCGCTCCCGCGCTCCAGCTGCACGGCGATGCGGTCGCCCAGTTGCTGCAGCAGCGAGGGCGCACGGCCCTGCGGCGCCGCCTCGCCGCTGCGCGGCTCCACGCTGTCCGGCGGCGCGCTGGCGGCTGCCGGCACCAGGGCGGTGGCCATGTTGGGGCGCTCCAGCGGCAGTGCGGTGGTGGCGGTGTCGGCCGGCGCGGCCTTGGCGCTGGAAACCGGCACGGGCGCCACGGCGGCCGGCGCTGGCGCGGAAGCCGGGGCCGGGATGCTGGCGGGCAGGGCCTGCGCTGCACCGGCGGCGGCTTGCACGGCCACGGTCGTGGCGGCGGCCGGGCGTTGAGGCGCCACGGCCGGCGTGCCGGCGGCGGCCGGCAGCGGCACGGCGATGGCCGGCGGCGGCTGCAGGCTGGCCAGTGCCGGATCGAACGGCAGTGCGGTGCCGGCATCGGCAGCGCTGGTGTCGGTCTCGGCGTCGGAGTCGTCCTGCGCGGGCGCGGCCAGGGCAGGCGCGGCGGCGCCGGGTGTCGGCAGCGCGGCGGCGCCATCGAGCAGGAGCTGCAGCGTGCGGTCGAAACTGCCGGGTTGGGCTGGTGCTGCTGCGGCGGCGGCGGCCGGCGCGCCCAAGGTGGCGACGGGCGCGAGCACGGCCAGCAGCGCGGCCGGCAGCACCGCAGCGGGCAGGGCGCCTTGTTGCTGCGGCGCGGCTTGGGGCGCTCGGGGGGCTTGCAGGGGCAGGGTGTTCATGGGCGGGCCTCGAGCGGGGATGCACCGTCCTGCAGCGCGTAGGCGAGCCAGCCGTCGCGGCCCTCGCGCAGCTGGGCGATCTGTTGCTCCAGTGCTTCACTGGCTTCGTGGCACAGGCCGCGCGCCATGGCATGGGCTGTGCCGAGCCGTTCCAGCGCCTCAAGTTCCGCGCCCGACCAGGGGCCGAGCGCCGCCAGCTGCGGCAGCTCGCGCGCGAGTGCGCTGTCGGCTTGCTGCACGGCCTGCCAGTCCTGCGCACGGGCAGCGCGCAGCACCTGGCTGGCCAGCTGGGTCAGCTGCTGTTGTCTAGACATGCGCGGCCCCTGCGGTGCTGCGGCGCAGGTCCTGCGCCTGCACATCCTGCCAGCCGGCGCGCAGCGTGCGCAGCAGGCCGGCGACCTCATCGACCATGGCCGGGTCCAGTTCGCCGCCGGCACGGTACAGGCGCCAGCTGCAGTAGTCGTACAGCCGGGCCAGGTTGCCCACGACCTCGCCGCCACGCTCTGCGTCCAGCGCGCTCGACAAGCCGTTGAGGATGTCCACGCACTTGTCCAGGCTGCGGGCCTTCTCGGTGAAGCGGCGCGCCTCGATGTGGGCGCGGGTGCGCGCCAGCTCTTCGAGCAGCCCGTCCAGCAGGATCAGCACCAGCTGGACCGGCGAGGCATTGGCCGTCTGCGCGTGCAGGTTCACGGCGTGGTAGTGGTTGTAGGCGTCGTGGTCCAAGGTCGGTCTCGGCGTTGGTTCAGGTGGTGGTCGACAGCGAGCTGAACAGGCTGGAGGTCTCGCTCATCTGCGCCTGCAGGTTCTGCAGCCGCGTGAACTGGGCCAGGTAGCGCTGGTAGGCGTTCTCGTACTGCAGCTCCAGGCGGTCCTGGCGCTGCGTGATGCGTTTCTGCGTGACCTGCACGGTGTCCTGGCGGCGCTTGATCTGGCCGTTGCTGGTGTCGGTCCAGCTGTCGGCCACGGACTGCAGCGCGCCCAGCACGCCCGAGGCGGTGGTCAGGCCGGTGTTGCCGAACAGCGCGTCGAGCTTCTCGGGGTTGGCGGCGAGCGCCTTGTCCAGCTTGGCCTTGTCCAGCGAGATGCTGCCGTCGCGGCTGGTCTTGATGCCGAAGTCCATGAGCCGCACGCCGTCCACTTCCATGCGCAGCGCGTTGTCCAGGCGCGTGCGCAGGTTGCGCACGCCTGTGTCGGAGGCGAACACGGCCGAAGCGGCGCCTTCCTTGCCGTAGGCGGTGAGGTCGTCGAGCGCCTTCTCCAGCGTGTTGTAGGCGGTCACGAAGCTCTGCAGCTTCTCGGCCGTGGCGCTGTTGTCGTTGGCCACCGTCAACGTGGCCGGGGCGCTGCCGCTGGCCATGGGCTGGGCCAGCGTGAGCGTCACGCCCTCGATGGCCGTGAAGGTGTTGGAGGCCTGCTGCAGCCGGATGCCGGTGCCCTGGGCGCCCAGCCAGACCACCGCATCCTGGGCGGCCACCAGCTCGCGGCCGCTGGACAGGGCGGTCTTCAGCGCGCCGGCGGGCAGGCCGCTGGCGTCCAGCGTGATGGCGCCGTCGGCACCGCTGCTGCCGGCGCCCAGGACCAGGTGCGTCTGGGTGCCGCTGGTGACGACGCTGGCCACGGCCTTGCCGCCGTTGTCATCGGCCATGTTGATGGCGCGGGCGATCTCGGCGTGCGAGATGGTGCCGTCGCTGTTCTGGTCGGCCATGGTCAGGTCGACCGAGAAGCTGGAACCGTCGCCCAGCTGCACCACGAGCGGGCCGCCGAGCGCCACGGGCACGGCCGGCAGGTCCTCGAACGCGACCTGGTGCACGGTGGCCACCTGCTCGACGAACAGCTGGTGGCTGCCCGGTGCCGCCTTGGCCGTGGCACTGGCCGCGGTGATGGCGGTGCCGCCGCCGGTCAACGTGGCGCTGCGCTGCATCACGCCGGTGGTGCGGCTCGCCAGGCCGCCGAGCGCGGTCTCGAATGCGCTCAGCGCCGACTGCAGCTTGGTCAGCGCGGTGGATGTGCTCTGCGCACTCTGGCTCTGGGTGGTCAGCTGCTTCTGGGCGCTGGCCACATACAGGTTGGCCAGTTGCGAGGCCATGGACGCGGGATCGATTTCGGCCATATCAGACTCCTTGACGGGGGTTACCCGTGGAGAAGGCGACCGTTGGCGGCCGGGCATGAAGTGCGCGCGCTGCATTCGATGGCGCGGCTGCGGGCGGCCGGGTGGTGCTCATGGCGCCCTCCGCAGCCAGCTCTGACGGGCGATCTCGTCCTGGCGCTTCTGCTCGGCGCTGCGCAGGGCGCGGCCGTGCTCCTGCAGGCGCTGCGCCAGCACCTGGTCGATGGCGCCCTGGCGGCGCGCGGCGGTCAGCAAGGCCAGCCGGGCCCGGTCCACCGCCTGCTCCTGGCGCGACAGGTCGCCGCGGTGGCGCTCGGCCAGCTCCATCACGTTCTGCTTGTAGTTGGCGCAGTTCAGGGACGCCAGCGGCGACAGCGTGCCGCTGGTGGTGCTGGTGCGCCACAGGCTGTCCAGCCGGTCCTGGTTGCGGCGGCGCCGTTCGGCGTCGGCCAGCTGCTCGGCCAGCTCGGTCTGGCGGCGTTCGACCTCGCGTTCGCGCAGGTCCGCCAGGCGTGACAGCGCAGGTTCCGGGTGGCGCGTGTTGGTCATGCGACGAGGCTTTCCAGTTGCGCCAGCGTGCCGGCCATGGGCGCGGCGTCGTGCGTGCCCTGTTGCAGGAAGGCTTCCATGCGCGGGAAGGCGGCCACGGCCCGGTCGGTCGCCGGATCGGCACCGGCCACGTAGGCGCCCAGCGGCAGCAGCTCGCGCACCTGGGCATAGCGGCCCAGCAGTTCCTTGACCTGCAGCGCCGCGCGCTGCTGGGCGGGGCTGGCGACCAGCGACATGCAGCGGCTGATGGAGGCGCCGATGTCGATGGCGGGGTAGTGGCCGCGTTCCGCCAGCGCGCGCGACAGCACGATGTGGCCGTCCAGCACGGCGCGCGCGGTGTCCACCACCGGGTCCTGCTGGTCGTCGCCTTCGGCCAGCACGGTGTAGATGGCGCTCATGCTGCCCTCGGCCCGCTCGCCGTTGCCGGCGCTTTCCACCAGCTGCGGCAGCTGGCTGAACACCGACGGCGGGTAGCCGCGCGTGGCCGGCGGCTCGCCCAGGGCCAGCGCCACCTCGCGCTTGGCCATGGCGTAGCGGGTCAGCGAATCGACCAGCAGCAGCACATGCTGGCCCTGGTCGCGGTAGTGGGCGGCAACGGCGTGCGCCAATTCGGTGGCGCGCAGGCGCATCAGCGGCGATTCATCGGCCGGGGCCACGACCAGCACGGCGCGCGCCAGGCCTTCGGCACCGAGCGAGCGCTCGATGAACTCGCGCACCTCGCGGCCGCGCTCGCCGATCAGGCCCACCACCACCACGTCGGCCACGGTCTGGCGCGTGATCAGGCCCAGCAGCACGCTCTTGCCCACGCCGCTGCCGGCCATCAGGCCCACACGCTGGCCCTTGCCCAGCGTGAGCAGGCCGTTGATGGCGCGCACGCCCACGTCCAGCGGCTCGTGCACGGGCTGCTTGCGCAGCGGGTGCACGCGCGGTGGCTGGGCGGCCAGCGGGTGTTCGCCGCCGAGCGGGCCGCGGCCGTCCATGGGCTCGCCCAGCCCGTCGACGATGCGGCCCAGCCAGCTCGGGCCGATCAGCGGCTGGCGGCGTTCGGCGAGCGGCATCACGCGCGCACCGGTGGCCAGGCCTTCGATGGCGCGGAACGGCATCAGGTAGGCGATCTCTTCGCGGAAACCGACGACCTGGGCCTCGACCCACTCGCCGGCGGCCGTCTCGACGCGGCAGCGCTGGCCGGTGTGCAGCGTGCAGCCGGCGCTTTCCAGCAGCAGCCCGGAGGCGCCGACCAGCCGGCCGGTGGGCCGCGCCACCGGCACCTGGCCGAGTTCGACATCGCGCAGGGCGGCACGCAGCGTCATCGCACCACCTGCAGCGCCGGCGCGGCCGGCAGATCGTCTTCGTCCTCGTCCAGGCCCTCGGCGGCCTCGGGCCGGCCCTTGCCCTTGAGCTGGGCGCGCACCTGGTCCATCACGGCGGCCTGGCGCTGGCGGCAGCCGGCATCGGCCTCGTGGCGGCCGGCGCGCACATGGCACTCGCCGGGCTCCAGCCGGGTGTCGGGCAGGAGCTTCCACTTCTTGGCGCGCTCGGGGTCCAGGTCGGTGATGCGCTGCAAATCCTCAGGGTGCAGGAAGACCTCGACCTCGCGGGCCCGCACGCGGGGCAGCGTGGCCAGCGTCTCGTCCACCATGGTCAAGAGCTGCAGCGGCTGCAGCGCCAGTTCGCAGCGGATCACCTGGCGCGCCACCTTGCCGACCAGTTCGACGACCTCGTCGCGCAGCGCTTCCTGGTACTCGGCCTGCAGCTTGTTGAGGGCTTCCAGGATGGCATCGACCGGGCCGGCCTTCTCGTCGAAGCTCTCCATGATCTCGCGGCGCGCCTGCTCGGCGCCCTGGCGCAGGCCCTCGGCATGGCCGCTCTTGTGGCCCAGGGCTTCGCCGGCTTCCTTGCCGCTGCGTAGCCCTTCTGCATAGCCCTGGTCCATGGCCTGCTGGAAGGCCTGGCTGGCATCGCCGCCATCGGGCCCGCTCGAGCGGGCCTGCACCTGGGCCAGGGGCGGGAAGCGGTGGGGGCGGGCGTTGCGCAGTTGCATGCCGGTCACTCCACGGTCGCTTCGGCGAACAGCTGGATCTCGATCTCGCCGGCATCGGCGAGCGCCTTGACCTGCGCCATGATTTCCTTGCGCGTCTGCTCGACGCGCGACATCGGCACCGGGCCGGCGCGGCGCAGGATGTCCTGGAAGCTCTGCGCCTGGCGCTTGGGCATGGTCTGCAGGATGGCGTCGCGGATGCTGGGCTCGGCGCCCTTGAGCGCGAGGGCCCATTGCTCCAGCGGCACTTCCTCCAGCAGGCGGGTGAGCACCGTCTCGGTCTGGTTGGAGAGGATGAAGAAGTCGTACATGCTGGCCTCGATCTTGGAGACCAGTTCGGCGTCGTGCACGCGCAGCGACTCGATCATCTGGCGCTTGTCGCCCGGCAGGCGGTTCAGGATCTCGGCCACCTGGCGCGTGCCCTCGACGGCGGCGCTCTGCGTGCCCATCTCGTCCAGGCAGCGGCTGACGATCTCGTCCAGCTCGGTCAGCAGCTCGTTGTCGATCTCCTGCAGGCGGGCCATGGCGATCAGCAGGTGGTCGCGGTCCTGCGCGGGCAGGTTCTCGATCACGCTGCCGGCCTGCGGCGGCGGCAGGAAGGACAGGAACACCGCCTGCATGCGCACATGCTCGTGCGCGATGCGCTCGGCCAGCCACTTGGGCGCGGCCCACTGCAGGCGCTGCATCTTGGGCCGGATGGCGTCGCCGTAGATGCTGTTGAGCACGCTGCCGGCGATCTGGGTGCCCAGCGCCAGGTCGAGCGAGCGCTTGAGGTAGCTGCGCGAGGCGCCGTGCACGCCGCTCTGCTCGCGGTAGTTGTCGAAGAAGCGCGTCATGGCGTGCTTGACCGCCTCGACCTTGATGCCCGACAGCCGCGACATCACCTGCGTGACCTCCAGCAGCTCTTCGCGCGAGAGGTGGCGCAGCACGGCCGCGGCCGGCTCCTCACCCATGCACAGCAGCACGATGGCGGCCTGCTCGATGGGGCTGGCGGGGGCAGGCGCGGGCAGTTCGGCCAGCGCGGTGGATTCATTCGGCTCGGCCATGCTTTTGCACCCACTGTTTGACGACTTCGGCGACGCGTTCGGGCTCCTTGGCGGCCAGCACGCGCAGGTGGTTGACCATCACGTCCACGGGCGAGCCCGGCGGCGGCAGGTCGTAGTCCTCCAGCAGCGGCACCACCGGGATCTGCGTGCCTGCGGCCGGAGGCAGTGCCGCCACGGCGGCAGGCGCGGGCTGCGGGCCGGTCAGCGCGGCCAGCGGGGTCGTTTCGGCATCGTCGCTGCGCCGGCGCGGCGTCGGCGGTTGCGGCGCCAGGCGCTGCTGCACGCTGCGCAGCAGCGGGCGCGCCAGCAGGAAGTAGGCGAGCAGGGCGCCCAGCAGCCACGCCACGGGCGTGGCGTATTCGTAGATGCGGTCGGGCTGCTTCCACCACGGCGCCATCTCCGGCGGGGCGGTGAAGGCCAGTGCCGAGACGGCCAGCTTGTCGCCGCGCTCGGCGTTGATGCCCAGGCCGTTGCGCAGCACGCCTTCGATGCGCGTGAGGTCTTCTGCGCTCCAGCCGCTGCCGCCCGGCGCGGCGCCGTTGTTCAGCACCACCGCCACGTTCAGGCGCGCGAGCTGGCCGCGGGCGTGGCGGATCTGGCGGATCTGGCGGTCGTAGGCGTACTGGCGCGTGGTGGCGTTGCGGCGCGCGGTGGCGTCGTTGTTGCCGTTCTGCGCGTTGCCCTGGGCCTGGGCGTTCGGGTTCGGCGGGTTCGCGGGCGGAGGCGGGCGGTTGGACAGCGAACCAGGCACGCCCAGCGCGGACTGCGCGCGGTCCTGCTCGTCGCGCACGGCCTCGGAGGTGATGCGCGGCGTGTCGCCGAGCTTCTCCACGGTCTCGTCGATGCGGTCTTCGCTGACCTCGGCGGTCACGCTGGCCTTGAAGTTGTCCAGGCCCACGACGGGGCCCAGCAGTTCGCGCACGTTGGCCAGCGTGGCCTCCTGGTGGCGGCGGGCGGCGTCGCCACCGCCCACGGCATCGAAGCCCTGGCTCAGGTCCACGCGCGAGGACAGCAGGTTGCCGGCCTGGTCGACCAGGCTCACGCGCTGCACGTCCAGGCTGGCCACGCTGCCGGCCACCATGTTGACGATGGCGGCGATCTGCTCGGGCGCCAGCTTGCGGCCGGGCTTCAGCGCCAGCACCACCGAGGCCGAGGCCTTCTCGCCATCGCCCAGCACGAACGAGGTGGAACGCGGCATGGACAGGTGCACGCGCGCCGATTCCACGGCGTCCAGCGTGCGGATGCTTTGCGCCAGCTCGCCCTCCAGGCCGCGGCGAAAGCGTACGTCCTGCACGAACTGGCTCACACCCAGCGGGTCGCTCTTGTCCATGAGCTCCAGGCCGGCCGGCAGCTGGGCCGTGACACCGCGGGCCGCCAGCAGCATGCGCACGCGGCCGAGCTGGCTGCCCGGCACCAGCACCTGGCCGCTGTCGGGGTGCAGCCGGTAGGGCACGCTCTCGGCGTCCAGCACGGCCATCATGTCGGAGGCCGAAATGCGCTCGCGCGCACCGAACACGGGCTTGTAGCCGGCCTCGTCGCGCCACAGCAGCATCATCACCACGGCCGTCAGGCCCACGGCCAGCAGCAAGATGGGCACGAGCGAGCGGGAGAGCCCGGCCGGCAAGGCCGGCATGCCGACATTGCGCAGGTTCTGGACTCCGGCCTTCAGGGTGGCGATCACGTGGCGGTCCCGGGCATCAGATCGGCAGCTTGACCAGGTCTTCGACCGCGGTCACGACCTTGTTGCGCACCTGCATGAGCATGGAGAACGACAGGCTGGCCTGCTGGCTGGAGAGCATGGCGCCGACCAGGTCGTCGCTCTGGCCGCTGTCCACCGCAGCCATCTGCCGGCCGGCCGCATGGTCCTGGGCGTTCACGCTGTCCACGGCGTCGCGCATGCGCTGGCCGAAGCCGCCCGCGCCCGTGGCGGTCGGCTCGGGCCCGTCGTAGGCAGCCTGGGGCAGGATGTCCTGGAGGTTTGCTGCTTGTGCCTTGATGTGTGCCAGATTCGCAGCAATTGCGTTGTTCATGTGGTTTGCCATGACGCATTCCCTCAGCGTTGCGTGGAACTCAATCAATGAGTGTTGAGTATTCCGCACCATCATAAGTCCATTTTTCCAACTTTCGTGATTTTTACGCACCTCAAATTTCAAAGTGCTACGAAGTGCTGCCCCGCTGTTAGTAAATTCAAACACTTGCTGCCGCTTCTTGAAGCAGCGCTAGGATGGCGGCCTCGTCGCGGTCCATGTGCTTCTGTGGATCTGCGCGCAACAGGGGGTGATGCTTGGACTGGAGCAAGTGGATGGGAGGGGCGCTGCTGGTGTTGGCAGCCGGGGTGCTGCTGGTGATCGCGGTGCTGCGCGTGCGCGAGGCGCGCAAGGCGCTACAGGAGGCCCGCTCGGCGCTGACGGCGCGCAACCAGTTCCTGGGCATGATGGCCCACGAGATGCTGACGCCGCTGCAGACCATCGTCAGCTCGGTGGAGCTGATCGAACTGGGCGGCAAGGTGCCGCATGGCGACGAAACCTTCCGCCGGCTGCGCCGCAGCGCCCAGCAGCTGGAGGCACAGATGAACGACACGGTGGAGTTCGCGCGGCTGTCCGGTGGGCGGCTGAAGGTCTCGCCCACGCTGTTCCAGCCCGACCTCATGATGGAGCTGATCGCCGCCGAGTTCGACGAAGCCGCGCGCGAACGCGGCGTGATCCTGCGGGTGCAGATCGATCCGCAGCCCTGTCCGCGCGTGGTGACGGATCCGGCGCGGCTGCGCCAGATCGTGGCCAACCTGGTGTCCAACGCCGTCAAGTACGCCAGCCCCGGCGAGGTGGTCTGCTCGATCCAGGTGCGCGAGGCGCAGCGCGAGGTGACGGTGGCCGTGATCGACCAGGGCCCGGGCTTCGACACCTCGGTCGACATCTGGGAGCCGTTCACACGCGGGCGCGACCACGTGCAGATGGGCAGCGGCCTGGGGTTGGCGGTGGTCAAGCTGATGGCCGAGCTGCTCGGCGGGCGCGCCTACGCGGTGAGCCGGCCGGGCGAGGGCTCGGCCTTCACGGTGCGGGTGCCGGCCGAGGTGGAGGCGCGCCAGCACAGCGCCGTGGCGCAGGGCGGCGGCCGGCACCTGCGCGTGCTGGTGGTGGAAGACGATGCCGATGTGCGGGCCAGCCTGCATGCCATGCTGCTGGCCCTGGGCGCGCAGGCCGACCTGGCCGGCTCCGTGCGCGAGGCCCGGGTGCTGCTGGACACCGACCGCTACGACGGTGTGCTGCTGGACCTGCGCCTGCCCGATGGCTCGGGCTACACGGTGGCCGAGCACGCGCGCCGGCAAGATGCGCTGAACGTGGAGACGCCGCTGGTGGCCCTGTCGGCCTACCACGAGGCCGATGCCACCGCCGATGCGCTGTTCGCCGCCAAGTTCGACAAGCCGATCAGCGCGGGCCGCCTGCGTTCGGCGCTGGCCCTGTTCGGTGCCGGTCCGGCGACTAGCGGTTGGCCTGGGCTTGCTCCAGCAGCTGACGCAGCTGGGAAATCACCAAGGCCAGGCGGAAAGGCTTCTCGATGACGGGAATGCGCAGGGTGGTGGCCACCTGCACGATGTCGGCCTCGCCGGCATAACCGGCGGCGATGGCGCCGGTGGTCAGCAGCATGGGCACGGAGGGCTGGGCCCGGCGGATGGCCTGCAGCACCTGGCTGGCCGTCTGGCCGTTGAGCCACCAGTCCATGAGGTAGCCGTCGAACGGCGCCTCGTCCGCGCGGCGGGCGAGTTCCGCGGCCGAGCCGAACAGTTCGACGCGGTAGCCCGAGGCCTCGAAGGCATCCTTCATGTTGGCGGCCAGGTCGCGCGAATCCTCCAGCACCGCGATGCGGGGCAGCGCCCGTTGCGAGGGCGTGACGACCAGCTGCAGCACGCGCCGGCGTTCGGCGCTGGGGGTGGCCGCGCCGTAGGGCTGGATCAGCCATTCCGCCCCCTGCTGGGTGGCCACCAGTTCGCAGTGTTCGCCGGGCTGCAGGGCAGACCCCAGTGTGGCCTTGCAGTGCAGTGCCAGGGTGCCGATCAGCACGCGCGCGTCGTGCACATCGCCCTCGACACGCGGCGCCGCCAGTGCGGGCTCGGCGCTCAGCAGGGCGCTGATGTCGACCTGGAAATGCTGGGCCAGCGTCTGCAGGTCGCTGGCGGAAAAGGAGGCGTCCTGGAACTTGCGGAAGGCCCCCGAGCGCGAGAGCCCCAGGATCAGCGCCAGCTGCGACGCATGCTTGTGCCGCGGCAGCCCTTGCTCCGAGAAGAAGTCGTGCAGCCGCCGCGCGACCACGCTGTCCTCACCCTCGTCGGTGCTGTCGTCTTCTGGCGCCAGGCTGATGCCGGGCAGAGTTTTGCTCACTTGCATGGTGGGGCGACGAAAGGGCGTGAACCCGGATTAGGCGGCAAAAGTGCGCGTTAAATTAATGTGCCACGAAAAGTGACTAGAAATAGTGGACAATTTCCCTGAGGGTGGTAAAAAATGTGAGGAAAGCGCATCTATCTTGTCTCGCCTGCAGCAACAGCAGGGCGACCGCAGGCCACGCGCAGTCAACGCAGGCGATGCCGATTGTGCACATGGTTGCATCCGATTTACGTGGGAACTTGAGCCATGTCCGTGTCAGACGCTAGTCCTCCTGTGACGCACCGGGTGCTGGATCCGCGCACGCTGGGGCGCCCCATGCACCTGCTGGGCGCGTTTTCAGAACGCTTTGGCACCGATGTGTCGGAACTGTTGCGCCAGGGGCTCAACCGGCGCTACGCCATCGGCCTGCAGGTGGACGGCACCGGCATGCGCCAGCCCCCGCACAACGAAGACCCGGTGCGCTGGAACGTCTACACCTGCCCGTCCGGCCGCATCGGCATGGCGGTGCCGCGCGCGCTGGTGCTCAAGTTGCTGCTGTACCGCTACGGCGGCGGCGACCCGGCTGCGGTCGAGCCCGGCGCGGTGGCGGTGACGGCCAGCGAGGAGCGACTGTCCACCCGGCTCGGGCAGCAGCTCGCCCTGGCGCTGGCACGGCGCATCGACGCCGGCCTGCCGCCGGTTGGCGTTGCGGCAGAGCCCGCCCCGGCCGACCCGGCCGTGCCCTTCCATTCCGAATCCGCTTTGCCCACGGGCCTGTGGCAGCTGAACCTGACACTGGTCGAGGCCGACGGCGGGCAGCGCCACGAACTGCGCTTCAGCCTGGACGATGGCTGCATGCACCGGCTGCTGGACCGGCTGGGCCGCGGCCGCCAGCTGGCGCGCGAGGGCGCCGCTGCGCCGGCGCTGCCGCTGTCGTCCCGGCTCAAGCTGCGTTTGACGGCGCGCCTGGTGCAGCAGCGCTTGCCGCTGGGCGCGATCCTGGACCTGCAACCCGGCAGCGTGCTGCCGATTCCGCAACCCACGGCTGTGGTGCTGGTCAAGGATTCGCCCTTGTTCAATGCCAGCGTGGCCGAACACAAGGGGCGCCTGTGGCTGACGGCGTTCCAGGACCTTTGATGTGAAAGACAGACCATGACCGACAAGCCAGACACCAACGACGTGGACGCACTGCTGGGCGACCTCACCGTGGATGCAGGCACTGCCGATGCACCCGCCAAACCGCGCCGCGACCTCTCGCTGATGCTGCGCAAGATCCCCGTCACGCTGACGCTGGAGGTCGGCTCGGCCGATGTGTCGCTGGACCAGCTCATGGGGCTGGAGCACGGCAGCGTGGTCGAGCTCGACGCACTGGCCGGCGCACCGCTGGTGATCAAGGTCAACGGCACGGCCATCGGCCGCGCCGAAGTGGTGGTCTCGGGCGAGAACTACGGCCTCAAGGTGCTGGAGCTGTCCGACCTGGACCTGCTGTCGCTGGACACCCCCTGACGCGCGGACCACACCCCATGAAGATGCTGAGCGCGTGGCGCCCCTTCGCGCTGGCGCCCGTGCTGCTGGCCCTGGCCGGCGCCGCAACCGCGGCCGAGATCCCGCTGCTCTCCGCCGTGACCGGCGACGCACAGACCGACTACACGGTCAAGATGCAGGTGCTGGTGATCATGACGCTGCTCGGGCTGCTGCCCGTGCTGGTGCTCATGAGCACGAGCTTCGTGCGCTTCGTCATCGTGCTGTCGCTGCTGCGCCAGGCGCTGGGGCTGCAGCAGGGCCTGCCCAACCGCATCGTGACCGGCGTGGCGCTGATCCTGACCATCCTGGTGATGCGCCCGGTGGGCGAGCAGATGTGGGAGCGCGCCTTCCTGCCCTACGACGAGGACCGCATCGGCCTGCAGCAGGCACTGGTGGAGGCCAAGGAGCCGCTGTCGCGCTTCATGCTGGCGCAGACCAGCAAAGCCGCGCTGCAGCAGGTCAGCCAGCTGGCGCGCGAGCCGGCCGTGACCGAGCCGTCGCAGCACGCCTTCGCGGTGCAGCTGGCGGCCTTCGTGCTGTCCGAGCTCAAGACGGCGTTCCAGATCGGCTGCATGCTGTTCATCCCGTTCATGGTGATCGACCTCGTGGTGTCCTCGGTGCTGATGGCCATGGGCATGATGATGCTGTCGCCCCTGGTGATCTCGCTGCCGCTCAAGCTCTTGCTGTTCGTGCTGGTGGACGGGTGGACGCTGACGGTGAACACGCTGGTGACCAGCGTGCGGGCGTTCTAGGGCAGGCGGCATGCTCACACCCGACATCGCCGTCGACCTGGTCAGCGCCAGCCTGAAGCTGGTGATGCTGCTGGTGGCCGTGCTGGTGCTGCCGGGCCTGGTCGTGGGCTTCGTCGTCGGCATCTTCCAGGCCGCCACGCAGATCAACGAGCAGACCTTGAGCTTCCTGCCGCGCCTCATGGTCACGCTGCTGGCCATCATCCTGACCGGCAGCTGGATGGCCTCGCAGCTCATGGATTTCTGCGTCGAGGTGTTCCGCCGCGCGGCGGCGCTCGTGGGGTAGCCGTGGAAGGCGTCTTCACCACGCTGCTGGCCGAGCTGTCGGCATGGTGGTGGCCCTTCGTGCGGGTGCTGGCCATGCTGAGCGCCGCGCCCATCGTGGGCGACACCTCGGTGCCGCTCACGGTGCGCGTGCTGCTGTCCATGGTGCTGGCCGTCATCCTGCTGCCGGTGGCGGCGCCGGCCGTGCCGATCGCCGCGTTCTCGCTGCACGCGCTGGCGGCCACGGCCGAGCAGGTGGCCATCGGCGTGGTGCTGGGGCTGGCGCTGCACTTCGTGATGTCGGTGCTGCTGGTGCTGGGCTACATGGTGTCGTCGCAGATGGGGCTGGCCATGGCGCTCATGAACGACCCGCTCTCGGGCGTGTCGTCCGACGTGGTGTCCAGCCTGCTGTCGATCCTGGGCATCCTGATCTTCTTCTCCATCGACGGCCACCTGGTGCTGGTGCAGGTGATCGGCAAGAGCTTCACGCTGTGGCCGGTGGGCGGCGGGCTGCGCATGGGCGCGCTGCAGGCCGTGGCGTTCAATGTGTCGTGGGTGTTCTCGGCCGCGCTGCTGCTGGCGCTGCCCATCGTGTTCGCCACCATGGTGGTGCAGATCGGCTTCGGCTTCCTCGCGCGGGTGGCGCCGCAGCTCAACCTGTTCGCGCTGGGCTTCTCGGTCATCACCATCTTCGGCCTGTTCATGCTGGCCATGCTGGTGCGCTTCATCCCCGAGCACTACCTGCGCATGACGCGGCAGGTGCTGCTGATGCTCGAGCAGACCTTCGGGGCGCGCTGATGGAGCAGGGCGCATCGTCGGCCGACAAGAGCGAGAAGGCCACACCGCACAAGCTGCGCAAGGTGCGCCAGCAGGGCCAGGCCGCGCGCTCCAAGGACGCGGTGATGGCGGTGGGCATCGTGGCCAGCCTGACGCTGGCGTACTGGCTGGCACCGGGCTGGCTGCAGGACATGCGCCGGCTGTTCAGCGGCGGCCTGGCCGACCTGGCAGGCAACGGTGCATTGGAAGACACCTGGTCGACGCTGTTCCGCGAGGCCGCCCTGCTCACCGTGCGCATGGTGGCGCCGCTGCTGCTGGTGCCGCTGCTGCTGTTGCTGGCCTCGCTGTTGCCGGGCGGCTGGGCGATGTCGGTGGAGAACCTGCAGCCCAAGCTGGAGCGGCTGAACCCCATCGCCAACCTGGGCCGCCAGTTCTCGGGCAAGCACCTGGCGGGCGTGGCCGCCTCCATCGCCAAGGCCCTGCTGCTGTGCGTGGTGCTGTGGTTCGTGTGCACCGGCAGCGCGCAACAGTTCCTGCAGCTGCAGGCCCTGCCGCTGCCCGAGGCCATCGCCCAGGGCGCGGCGCTGCTGATCTCGGGCGTGACGTCCATGGTGCTGGTGTTCGTGCTGTTCGCCTTCATCGACCTGCCGGTGCAGGTGTTCTTCTTCCTGCGCGGCCAGCGCATGAGCAAGCAGGACGTGAAGGAAGAGCACAAGACCACCGAGGGCCGGCCCGAGGTGAAGAGCCGCATCCGCCAGCTGCAGCTGCAGGCGGCGCGCCGCAGCCTGAACAAGACCGTGCCGCAGGCCGACGTGGTCATCGTCAACCCCGAGCACTACGCCGTGGCGCTGAAGTACGACGGCAACCGTGCCGAGGCCCCGTTCGTGCTGGCCAAGGGCGTGGACGAGATGGCGCTGTACATCCGCCAGCTGGCGCGCACGCATGGCGTGGAGGTGGTGACGCAGCCACCACTGGCGCGCGCCATCTACAAGACCAGCCAGGTGCAGCAGCAGATACCGATCGCGCTGTATGGCGCCGTGGCCCTGGTGCTGAACTACGTGCTGCAGCTCAAGGCCTTCCAGGCCGGGCGCCGCCCGCATCCCCCAGGCCTGCCGCAGCAGTTGCCCGTTCCCGAATCGTTGAGTAATCCATGAAGCTGACCATCGCCGACCTGCTCGCCGCGCTGCGCCGCACCCGTGCCATGGCACCCGTGCTGGTGCTGGCCCTGCTGGCCATGATCATCCTGCCGATGCCGCCGTTGGCGCTGGATGTGCTGTTCACCTTCAACATCGTGCTGTCGGTGATCGTGATCCTGGTGGCCGTGACGGTGCAGCGGCCGCTGGACTTCTCCGTCTTCCCGACCATCATCCTGGCCACCACGCTGCTGCGGCTGGCGCTGAACGTGGCCTCCACGCGGGTGGTGCTGCTGCGCGGGCACGAGGGCACGCACGCCGCCGGGCAGGTGATCGAGTCGTTCGGCAACGTGGTGATCGGCGGCAACTTCGTGGTGGGCCTGGTGGTGTTTGTGATCCTCATGATCATCAACTTCATCGTGGTGACCAAGGGCGCGGAGCGCATCTCCGAGGTGTCGGCCCGCTTCACGCTGGACGCGTTGCCCGGCAAGCAGATGGCCATCGACGCCGACTTGAACGCCGGCCTCATCAACCAGGAGAAGGCGCAGCTGCGCCGGCGCGAAGTGGCTTCGGAAGCCGACTTCTACGGCGCCATGGACGGTGCCAGCAAGTTCGTGCGCGGCGACGCCATCGCCGGCATCCTGATCCTGCTCATCAACATGGTCGGCGGCGTGGCCATCGGCGCGGTGATGCACGACCTGAGCTTTGGCGACGCCTTCCGCACCTACGCGCTGCTGACCATCGGCGACGGCCTGGTGGCGCAGATCCCGGCGCTGCTGCTGTCCTCCGCTGCCGCCATCGTGGTCACGCGCGTGAGCGACGCGGGCGACCTGCAGACGCAGATCGGCCAGCAACTGCTGGCCTCGCCGCAGGCCCTGTACAGCGCGGCCGCGCTGATGTTGATCCTCGGCCTGATCCCGGGCATGCCCTGGGCCAGCTTCATCGGCTTTGCCGCGCTGCTGACCTACGTGGCCTGGCGCATGGCCAAGCGGCAGGCCCTGCCCAAGGAGGGGGCGGACGCGGGCGCGCTGGGCGCCGCGCTGCTGACCGCCGAGCCGCCGGCCGAGCTGGACTGGCGCAGCCTGCCGCGCGTGGACGCGCTGACGGTGGCGCTGGGCTACCGGCTGGTGGCGATGATGGACCAGGGGCAGGGTGCGCCGCTGGTCAAGCGCCTGCAGGGGCTGCGCCAGAGCATGAGCGAGAGCCTGGGCGTGCTGCTGCCGCCCGTGAGCGTGCGCGACGACCTGGGACTCAAGCCCACGCAGTACACGGTGCTGCTGCGCGGCAGCGTGCTGGCGCGCGCCGAATTGCAGGCCGACAGGCTCATGGCCGTGCCCTCGCCGCAGCTGTACGGCCAGGTGGACGGCGCGCCCGGCGTGGACCCTGCCTATGGCCTGGCGGTGGTCTGGATCGAGCCCGACCAGAAGGCCCATGCGCTGGGCCTGGGCTACCAGGTGGTGGACGGCCCCAGCGTGATCGCCACGCACGTGAGCAAGCTGCTGCGCGAGAACCTGCCCGAGCTCTTCAACCACGAGGATGCCGGCGAGATCATGGAGCGCCTGGCCGGCCAGGCCCCGCGCCTGGCCGAGGCGCTGGGCAAGGCCATGACGCATGTGCAACTGCTCAAGGTGTTCCGCGCGCTGCTGGCCGAGAACGTCTCGCTCAAGGACATCGTACCGATCGCCACCAGCCTGCTGGAGACGGCCGAGACGACCAAGGACCCGATCCTGCTGGCCGCCGAGGTGCGCTGCGCCGTGCGACGGCAGATCGTCGAGCAGCTGGCCGGCCAGCGCAGCGAGCTGCAAGTGTTCAGCCTCACGGGGGATCTGGAGAACATGCTGCTGGGGGCGTTGAACCAGGCGCGCCAGGGCGGGGCGAAGGTGGCGCTGGACAACTTCCCGGTGGATCCGAACCTGCTGTCGCAGCTGCAGACACACATGCCGCTGGCGCGGGACCAGATGAAGCAGCAGGCGACGCCGCCGCTGCTGCTGGTGATGCCGCAGATCCGGCCGCTGCTGGCGCGCTATGCGCGGCTGTTTGCGCCGGGGTTGGCGGTGCTCTCGTACAACGAGATTCCGGAGCAGCGGGAGGTGAGTATTGTGGGGACGGTGGGGTAGGGGCCCTTCACTTACTTGGGCGTCCACCAGAGTGGGGAAGACCCGGGGAGCAAATTTGTAACCGACGCGGGTTTTGTCGATTTTTTTATTAAGGTGATCAACCGCGCGGAGTAAAAAAATGGTCTGCGAATCAATGACTTATGTGTTCTTGCAGCGATTTGATAACACGACGGATGCTGTGATCAATCGCAGTGGAGTGCGTGATACAACAAGTTAAGGCTCACATGGGCGACCCACTGATTCAAGCCTCAAGCAAGACGCTGTGGCCTTTTCTACAAAATGAAGGTTTTCGGAAAGTCACGGCGCGAAAATTTGCGCGCGAGAAGAATGGCGTGTTTCAACAACTTTGGGTTGATGCGAACGGCGTTGCGGGGAAGAAAAGCACATACATCGTGCTTTGCGCGAATCTACCTTTTGGGCCAGTCAATGGGTACATGGATCCTCACGGCTTTCGCCTCGCGAACGGCAGGAGCTGGAGCATGATGAATTCGGAGGTGGCTGAAAAATCTATGCAGCACGTAGTCGAAGCTTTAAGAAATTCGGAGCTTCAGCGCATTGATGAAATATCGAGCATCGACGTCATGCTTGCGCTTCTAGAAAATTTGGCGGGTAGAAATTGGTATTCCACCTACTCCCAACTTCATCAGAAATGGAAGGCCAATGATGCCGAGGTAGTTGCGGTTGAAAAGGCCAACCGGGAGGCACTCAAGCTATGAGCCTTAACAGGTCGGCCCAACGGAACGCCTACGGCGTCCGCTGGCCTTTGCGTTAGCCAGACCATGGATGCACTGATCGACTTGTTTATGCTGCTCGTGTTCCACTGGCGGCTGGGTTTGTCAGTAGTCGGCACAACCGTTTTGGCTATATTTCTCGCCGCCACCCTCCCATGGTTCTCCGGGGCTTTTGGTCTTGCGCTTGTGATTGGCTCCGTCGGCTTGGGGCTGTTGTGGGAAGGGGCTGCCGACAAAAATCGAGCAGAGCGCGTTGCCAAGGTGAAAGAGGGACGTTGAAATGGCTAACATTTCTTTCCATCGGACCGCCTTCGGCGTCCGCTGAAATCAGGCGTTAGCCCTCAATGAGAATTCTCGCTCCGAAACTTTTGGACCAACTCACAGAGGCCGATTTTGCGGCGCATCCTGTGTGGGCTAGTTACGACGATCCCGAAGAGATGGAGCTACTGGAGGGACTCGGGTTTGAAGCAACTCAAGTGATGTCTGCCTTCGAAAGTCTGGCCACTCCCGAGGAGAAAGTCTTCCCCTTGCCGAGTCAAGCGGCTTCACTGCCTTTTCGGTACCTTTGGCTGTCTGCCGTAGTCTCGCTACCAAGTGGCACAGAGCTTGTTGGTTACAGAACATCTGCGTGCCTCGGCATCTACCACCATGGCAATCTCTACCTCTTCAATAAGGCCATGCCTGATCTGTCGCAGGAAAATGCCGAAAGGCTGGCTAGTTACTTGGGAGCGCCGGCTATCTTTCCAGCTCACGTCTACTGCCCCGCGACGTCAAAAGTCGAGGCGTTCTCGCTTTGATGGCGAGGGCTAACAATTCATTCAAGCCGAACCCGCTTCGCGGGTCGGCTTAATTCAGGCGTTAGACGTCATGCACGCGCTCCTAACTCGCATTCGTAGCTGGCTCCGAGATTCGTCGCGTGTTCATCTGCGCGGGGAAGGCCCGGCCGATTTGCGGTCGATGGTCGCGTTGATCGATCGGTTCGTAGACGGACCCATGAAGTACCCACTGGAGTGGGATGACTTCACTTCGTGGGAACATTCGGTTCCCTCTGTTGAACGGTTCCGAAACCGAATAGCGGCTTTGGAGCCATTGCTGTTGTCGACGGCCCCCGAGGACAAGCGGCTCTTTATAGGAAAGCTGCTCACAATTCGAAATGAAGCCGCGGTAATCGTCGGGCTTGCTGGTCGAGAGACATGACGTCTAACTATACGCTCCAGCGGACGGCTTCGCCGCCCGCTGAGCTATATCGTTATGCCTAGTGGTTCACTCCCGTTCGACCAAGCCGTATGAGATGGTTTTTTCTCACCTTTGTCCTATTGCTTGCTTGGCTTGGCAACGCGGCGATATTTGAGAGCTTTTCTTCTGCTAGGGCAATTGCAGGTGTTGCATTTAATATCTTTATCTTGTCACTGTTCGTCATCTGGTGGAGTGCCTATTTTTTGACATCCCCAAAGCGGCAGAGGAGCTTAGTTGTGGGCCACGCATTGCTCATGTTTGCCGCTGGAATTGCTCTGGTAGGCGCCGGAGCTGACGCGTTTCTCGCCGGAAGCTGCGAAGGCTTCATTTCCTCCGGACAGAAAAGCAACAGGATGCGAAGTCAAGTCGCGAGCTATCTTGACACCTTGGGGTACTGCCGTGAGCTTGGCATCGGCGTTGCCTTGCTCGGTCTTTTTCTAGCGTATCCGAGCATTCGCCTCTTCTTCGGCATAACACGACGCTCCAGCGGACCGCCTTCGGCGTCCGTTGATCTATAGCGTTAGGCATCGGATGAACCTGCTCTCCCTAGTCAACCTGTCGCTCAAGAGCGATGAAGTCATCGAGATCCTTGAGCACTATGACGTCAAGGTCATCTACGACTTCGATCGTCTTCGCGAGAACAGCCCCGATGTCTACTGGGCGTCGTTTCACGAGGCGGGGTTTGGCTTCCGATTCAATGAAAAGCAAGTACTCGACGCAATCTTCATGTACATACTGCCTCGAAGGCACTACCAGCCGATAGACGCACGCTACGCCGGAGTTCCGTTCTATCGCAATTTCGCGGAAGCCAGGGCCGCCTTTCAAGCCCGGGCTATCTCGTTCCGTAATGAACCAGACGGTGAAGGCTGGATCAAGGGCGCATTCGGAGAACACACGGTTCACTATGAGTTCAATCAAGAAGGCGCTCTTAACCAAGTCACGGTCATGACCGCCGATGCCTAACTCTTCAATCGAGAGGACGTCACCCGGCAAGCCGGGTGCCGCCTCTCATCTCAACGTTGGGCAGCATGAGAAGACAAAAGCGAAAGCTCATCGAGAAGACCCCGGTGGCCCACGCGGAGCTCCCCAGTCAGCATCCAAATGCGTGGCAAGGCGTGGTGTTCGTTCAGCGTTTTGATGGAGAGGTCACAAGCGACCTGCTGAAAGGCGTCTTGGTGGCTGCAGTTGAAGCGACTGGCGGCGACAACGGCCTCGGGCTCAGCGAAGGCGGGATGGAAATACGATTGAATTCTGGCGAGGTGCTTGAGGCTATTTGGTTCGGCCCCAAGCGAGTGGAGATGAATCAAGGAGCTCGCCTATTTGCTCACCAAACTGGCCGACAGCTTGCTGCATACGACGACACAGGAAATCTCTGCTTGTCATCAGGTGATGTTCTATCCGAAGGTGACAGTGAGGCGTTCAAGTGGTAGCCAATCTAGCCGCGGAGATGCGGCCCAACCCACCGCTCCAGCGGACGGCTTCGCCGCCCGCTGAGCTTGAGCGTTATGAGTCTACGCAGTAGGCCACAAATTCCCGCCGCTGTACGTCGTGCCGTCCTTGTTGAGGCAGGTCATAGATGCGCCATCCCTCGCTGCGGACATGCCGATGTCGACATTCACCACATCACTCCATGGGAAGCCTGTGAGAAGCACGAGTACGGGAACCTGATCGCACTTTGTCCCAACTGCCACCGACGCGCACACAAAGGTGAAATCGACCGCAAGGCACTGCACCTCTACAAGGCGGCCCTGGTTGCTGCATTTCAGACCTCGGGCGAGGTGTCATTCTCGGCTCCCCCCGTAGAGATCAAGCGGCGCATCTACGAAGTGGACCCTTCAAGTGCCGAATGCTTCTTCAGCTTCGAGTTTCCAGACCTCATGAATCCGGCTGACCTCATCGTGTCGAAAAACATCGAAGCCTGGGGACTCGAACTGTTGGAGGAATTCCGTCATTCGCAGGATGCTGAGCATCGCGGGAGTCGGAATAGGTCCGAATATCCGATCGGTTGGTTGAACGGCACCTACGAGGTGTGCCGACGCGACTTGAAGGTGATCAGCGTTCGATACGACTTAGAAATGATGGCCTTTGGGGCTGCGCATAGGTTCTACGAAACACGAGTTCAGAACTTCTTTGTAACCCCGTTTGCTCCAATAGTTCTTGAGGAACTCCTCGCTTCTCCGAAGGCGCTTCCGATGCTGGCCGAGGCGGTAAATGCTCGGCTTTTTTCAGCTGGGCTAGATCCCATTGCCGTAGAGACCGATGCAGCATCTGGCGCGGAGTTCCTCTCGCGATTCGTGATAGATCGGTACGGGCTGACATTCATATTCGATCCGTACATTGTGGCCGCATATGCGGCGGGGAAGCAGTACGTCCATTTCACGTTTGGTGAACTATTTGAAATGTTCGAACCAGAGAAACTCGAAGCGCTCATTCCACCAGACTCATAACGCCTCCATCGAGAGGGCGTCACCCGGCAAGCCTGGCGCCGCCTCTCATATTAAACGTTAGCCATGGCAAATCGAATCTCCCTAGCAGCGCTTTCCATCGGTGCCGGCGCCGTGCTGATAGGGATTGCCTTGGCGATAGGCGACAAACATCTATGTCGAACGTCATGCTGGATCGACAACTTGATTCGCCTCGTTCTTCCAAAAGAAATGCAAAACTGGGCAGGAGGATTTACATGGATCGTTGTTGGCATTGGGATCATTTTTCATGCAATTCTTCGGCGTCGGTCGTAGGGGCGCGCGACGTGGCTAACAACGCGCTTCATCGGACCGCCTGCGGCGTCCGCTGAGCTAAATCGTTAGGTGTCAGAAGATGGCAGAAGCTTTGTACGCCACGGCCCTGAAACACATGAGCGCAACGGTCCACGAGTTGGCGAATCTGGTGCCTCAGCCACAGACCGTGCCGTTTGCGGATTCATTCGCCTATCGATATCTGGAAAAAACGCCACGACAAGCGGTCGTTCAAAAGCTCGCGCGGTACGTCACAACGCTTCGCGCAGCCGTTATCCTGTTCAATCAGGGATTCGTTCAAGAACAAGCAGCGCTTCAGCGGATGCTCGATGAGATCCAAGAGGACATCACATTTCTCGCATTTGGCTTGATATTCGGTGAGTTGACGCCTATCCACGAGAATTACTTGGCGGCGTTTTACCAGGAGGAATTCGATCCGGTTACTGGAAACCCCGGAGATCAAGATCGTCCCATGCCTCCGCGCAAGAAAATCCGTGCCTATATCGCCAGAATGGAGGGCGCGGCATTAGATCCCAGTCGCGGTGTCGAAGTCACTCGCCAAGTTAGCAAGACCTACTCCGGTTACGTGCATGCGGCTTCACCGCAGATCATGGACATGTACGGGGGGTCGCCTCCTCGCTTCTATGTTGATGGTATGAGGGGAACGCCACGGCACGACGAGCACCGTGAAGACTTGTGGAACTACTTCTACCGCGGAATTTTGGCGTTCTGCTTTTCGGCCAAGGCATTCGGAGCCGATGTGCTATTCGAAAGGATCTCATCATTCGCTGATTCGTTTGCCAAGCAGGCCGGACATCACTATGGGCGATGAGCCGCTGACACCTCACCCTATGGTGCAGCGGGACGGCTATGCCGGCCGCTGAGCGCGAACATTAGGCGTCAGGTCACGATGGTCTCAATGTATTTGTGGGTGTCTATAGCAGTTGGCCTTGCACAAGTTGCTGATTGCGCGCTGTACTTAATGGCTCGTGGTCGCCCTTCAAATACAGGTTGGGTCTTCTCCGCGGTGGAATGGGTCTGGGGAGGGGTGTCTGTCTATGTTCTGTTCTCTGATGAGTCAACGGTGCCGAGTTGGCTGCCTGCCTCTTATGTGGTCCATCTTCTAGCTTGGTCAGCGTATGGCGTTGCTACGGCAAATCGACACAAAGGCATAAGCACAATCACGCTGTCACCTAGAGAAGTCCTCGTCGGTGGAGCATTTGGCGCGCTGTTTGCAGCTGCAGCATGCGTGCTATCCCTGCGTTGAGCTCGGTCACATGCCCAACACGCGCATTCCCCTTGCTGCGACGCCCAACCCCTCCGTCAAGGGGACGTCCCGCAAGCGAGCCGCTCCTTACGTCGAACGTTGGGCGTCATCCTATGGAAATTGAGCCGCCGAACTTGAATGTCCCGCTAGAGCGCAAAGAGCACTGGGGCTCGTACTTGTCGGCGTGTGCTGTGGCGTTACGGGGCTTGCCGCTCTCTTCAGTCCGTCGTTTGCCATTGTCTTCGCCGCATCTTCAATTGTCGGTCTGCCGGTCATACTGCTCCTGTTTTCTCCTTCGTCTATTTCGGCGCGGCTTCGCGAGCTTGGTGATTTCGGGCGCATTGTTTTCTTCGCTGCACTCTTCGGGTACATAGCCCTCTCGAAGAAGGTGCTTGTGCCATTCGTTGTGTCGGCTATTGAGCATGCGTTGTCTTAGCAGTCATTCCCCACTTCCTCGCCGCGCGCCGCCGGACCCGCCAGTCGGGCGGACCTCCGCGACAAGGCGCGCAGGCCGCCCACTTCTGCGCTAGCCACCTTATGTCAGCCGCCGCCGAGCCATCATTTCGTCCCGCTGTGCAAGCCGATCTGCCGCAGCTCTACGAATGCGATCCCTATTCCAGGAATCACGAAAGCAGAAGGGTCGAGCTGCGCCGCGTGGTTCAGCAAGGATCTTGTCTGCTTGCCCTGGTCAACGGTCAGCCGCTTGGCTTTGCCACGCTGGAGTACAACTTCTTCGGCCACGCCTTCATTCCCTTGATCTGCGTCGCCACGGCGCACCAATTCAAAGGTCTCGGTCTGGCTTTACTGGTCGAGCTTGAGCGCCTGTGCCTGACCTCAAAGCTGTTTACCAGTACCAATGCGTCCAATGCGCCAGCGCAGCGCCTCTTCGCCCGTGCTGGGTTCACGCGCAGCGGCATCATCGAAAACCTCGATGAAGGCGATCCCGAACTCATCTACTTCAAGGCGGTGCCCAGGGGCGCCCAGCCGGCTGACCCCTCGGCCCAGGAGACCTCTTGGGGCAAGCCGCAAGCTGCCGCATAGTTCAAACGTCAGCCCGTACACCCATATTCACCAAGGAGTCCCAGCCAATGATTACCTGCCATCTCCGGTATGTCCTCGATCCGACCAAGATCAAAGAGTTTGAGCACTACGGCAAGGTCTGGATCCCGCTCGTGAAGAAGTTCGGTGGAATCCACCACGGCTATCTGCTCCCCTCGGAAGGAGCCAACAATATCGCGCTTGCGTCCTTCTCCTTCCCATCGCTCGCCGCCTACGAGGACTACCGAACCAAGTCGTTCGACGACCCCGAGTGCCAGGCCCCTTCAAGTACGCCGAGGAAAACCGTTGCTTCTTCAGCTACGAGCGCACCTTCTTTCGGCCGGTGTTCGAATAACACGACGGGGCCTCACCCCGAACGGGTCGCCCATTCTTCGTGGGCCCAGCGGCTGGAAAGAGGCGCACGCGGCATTGGGCCGCATCTGACGTTCCGATCCTGGTGGACGCATTCATGGCGGGCTGGGGGTTCTCGGGGCCCCGATACAGAGCAGGTGGAAGGCACTGGAGCGGGAGCTCCCCTCCGCCTGGTTGCAGATAGAGCCCCAAACTCCGCGCTGCCAAGGTGCGCCGCGCGCCAAATGGCACCACGCACTGAAGTCCCGAGGCTGGTGCACACGACCAGCGGTCAACGGCCAGCCATTCGCCCCAGCCACCCCCCGAGCGCATCTCCCGCCATCGGCCGCGCCACCAGATACCCCTGCGCCACCGCATACCCCTGCGCCCGCAGCAGCGAGTCCTGCGCCGCGGTCTCCACCCCTTCGGCCACCACCGTCAGCTTGAGGCTGCGCCCGATTTCCAGGATCGCGTTGCTCAGCGCACGCGCTGCACCGTCGCTCTCCAGGTCGGCGACGAAGCTCCTGTCCAGCTTGATCTCGTCCACGGGCAGGCGGCGCAGGTAGCTGAGGCTGGAGTAGCCGGTGCCGAAATCGTCCATGGACATGCGCACGCCCAGCGCGCGCACCTCGGCGATGGTCTGCAGGGTGCTGGGGTTGGCGTCCAGCAGCACGCTTTCGGTCAGCTCCAGCGTGAGGTCTTGCGGCGCCAGGGCGTGCTGCGCCAGCGTCTGCGCGATGGTGCGCGCCAGCTCGCGGTCGTGGAAGCTGGTGGGCGAGAGGTTGACCGAGACCGAGGGCACGGTGAGCCCGTCGCTGCGCCACTGCGCCAGCTGGCGGCAGGCTTCGCGCAGGGCCCAGCGGCCCAGGTCGGCGATGAGGCCGCAGTCTTCGGCCAGCGGGATGAAGCGCGCCGGCTCGATCTCGCCCAGCCTGGGGTCGGTCCAGCGCGCCAGGGCCTCCACGCCATGCAACCGGCCGCTGGCCATGTCGATCTGCGGCTGGTAGTGCAGCTGCATCTGGGCGGTGCCCATGGCCTGGCGCAGCGCCGTCTCCAGCACCAGCCGCTGTTGCACCACATCGTTCATGCCGGCGCTGAAGAAGCAGAAGCGGCCGCGGCCGCCGGTCTTGGCCTGGTACATGGCCATGTCGGCCCGTTGCAGCAGGGCGTCCATGCTGCGGCCGTCTTCCGGGAACATGGCCACGCCCACGCTGGCGGTGACCGACAGCGTGGAGCTGCCCACGGCCAGCGGCGTCGCCACCAGCGCCTGCAGCCGCGCGACGATCTCGGCCGCGTGCCCGGCGTCGCATTGCGGCAGCACGACGACGAACTCGTCGCCCGACAGCCGGCCGGCGATGTCCGAGGCGCGCAGCTCCAGCTGCAGCTGGGCCGCGGCATGGCGCAGCACGGCGTCGCCGGCCGGGTGCCCCAGCGAGTCGTTCACCTGCTTGAAGCGGTCCAGGTCGACGAAGAGCACGGCCAGCGTCTCGCGGCTGCGCGCGGCCGCGGCGATGGCCTGGTCGGCCCGGGCGTGCAGCAGGCTGCGGTTGGGCAGGCCGGTCAGGCTGTCGTAGAAGGCCAGCTGGCGGATGTGCTGGCGCGTGCGTTCGCGCTGCAGCGCCAGCGCGCACAAATGGGTGCAGCTGTCCACCAGACGCTGGTGGAATGCCGCGCTGGCCGTGTTGCGCGGCTGGCTGAAGTAGAAGGCGAAGGTGCCCAGCACGCCGCCCTGGCTGTTGCGGATGGGGGTGGACCAGCAGCCCGTGTAGCCCAGCGGCAGGATGAGTTCGCGGTAGGGCGCCCACAGCGGGTCGGTGGCGATGTCGTCGACCATCACCGGGGCATTGCGCCAGGCGGCCGTGCCGCAGGAGCCGCCGATGGGGCCGATGGGCAGGCCGTCGAGCTGCCGCGAGTAGCTGGCCGGCAGGTTGGGCGCGGCCAGGGGGTGCAGCCGGCCTTGCTCGTCCACCTCCAGGATGCTGGCGCAGACCTCGGGCGCCAGGTGCTCCACCTGGCGGCAGATCAGCTCCAGTACCTCGGTCAGGGGCCGCTCGCGGGCCATGGCCTCCAGCACGCGGTGCTGCAGCGCGGCGTGCACCTTGGCCTGCGTGATGTCGGTGTAGACGGAGACGGTGTAGCGGCGGCCGTCGAGCTCGTCGAAGATCGGATGGCTGATGACCTTGACCCAACGGCTCTGCCCGTTCTTGCCCAGGGCGATGCGTTCGCGTTCGACCGGCCGCCCGGTGCGCAGCGTGGCGCGGAAGGCCTCGATCGCCACGGGGGCCTGGTTGGACAGCAGCAAGGCCACCGCATCCTGGCCCGCCACCTCGTCGGCACGCCAGCCCAGCAAGCGCGTGAAGCCGGCGTTGACATAGAGGATGCGGGCCTGTGCGTCGGTGACGACGATGGCGGCATCGCTCGTGTCCGATGCCAGCGAAAGCCGCCGCAGGTGGGCCGCGTCGGCGCGCTCGCGCAGCAGGCGGTCGGTCACATCGGCGGCCACCTCCAGCACCTCGGTGACCTGGCCGCTGCTGTCCACCACGGGGGCGTAGGTGGACTGCAGCCAGCAGCTGCTGCCGTCCATGCGCTCGCGTTCGACGGGGCCGGCCTGGGCCTGGCCGCGCCGCAGCGCCTGCCACAGCCCGGCGTAGTCGGTGCTGGCGGCGGTGGCGGGCGTGCACCAGCGGCTGTGGTGGCTGCCCACGGCCACGTCGGCCGTGCAGCCCAGCAGCGCCAGGTAGTGCTGGTTGGCGCGGCGCAGCGTGCCGTCGGGCGCGAATTCGGCGATGGCCATCACATCGTCCAGGGCACGCAGCTGTGCCAGCTGCTGCGCAGCCGGGTTCTGGCCTGCCCCGTGGTTCATCGCACCTCCCGCTGGTGCCGGCACCGCCGCCAGGCAATGCCAGGGGGTCGGCCGTGACGACAACTTTTGTGTCGTGATGTTATGCGATGGCACCCCCGTGCCGTGCTGCGCCGGGCCCGGCGCGGCCCGGGTGCTCATCGGGCGCCGCGGCCGACATGGCGGCGCAGCGCTTCCAGCGCCTCGGTGCCGGCGCGGAACAGGGCCAGCGGCAACTCATGGCTGCCGATGGCGGGCAGCGCGGTGGCGGCGGCGGGCACCGCGAAACCGGGATCGTGGCGCACATGGCAGCGCATGAGGCGCAGGCCGGCGCGGCCCATGCGGGCCGCAATGGCGCCGACTTGGGCGCGCAAGGGCGCGACGCTGGCGGCATCGGCCACGGTGAGGGTGAGGCCGACCTGCACGTCCAGCACATCGAGCATGAGGCCCACCTGGCCCAGCGGCGCCAGCGCGACCGACATGCACAGCCGGGTGCCCGCGCGGCGGCGTGCGCGGCGGTTGGGGCCGCCGGTCCAGCGCCGCTGTTCCAGCCACAGCGTGAGCGGCCAGCCGTGCCAGGGCAGCACGCGCAGCAGCAGCCCGGCTTCGGTGCCGGGCGGGGCGGGCGCTTCGGCGCCAGCGACGCTGGAATGCGCAGGCGCCAGCGTGGCGGCCTGCTGCAGCGCCGCCAGGGTGCGCTGGCGCCAGTGGGCCGCCAGCGCCATGGTGTCGTTGGAGGCGGCGGCCAGGCGCAGGATGGCCGCCTGGTCGGGCCGCAGCGCGGGCGGTTCGGCGTCCGGGCCCTCGTGCAGGCCGGTGGCCGCGTTGCCGTCGGGGGCCAGCACCCCGAGCACGCGCACTTCCATCGGCGGGCCGGCGCGCAGCACCTGCACCAGCACGGTCTGGCCTTCGCGCCACTGCGGCAGGCCGTCGCCAGCGCCGAGGCGGTAGACCTGGCCGTGCTCGCCGCGCGCCAGCTTCTCGCCCGCGGCACCGGCGCCCAGCACCAGGCGCAGCGTCAGGGCCGGGTCGGGCGGGGCGCGCTCCTGCGGGCCCTGCGCCGCGGCGCGCACCACGGCGGCGCGGCTGGTGGCGGAGATCGGCTCCAGGCTCATGGCGGCGGACGTGGTGGTGGCGTGGTGGCGGGCATGAAAAAGCCAACCGGATCGCGGTTGGCTTCACGGGAGGGCGTGGCCGCTTATTGCAGCAGCGACAGCGCCAGCTGCGACATGGAGTTCGACTGCTTGAGCATCGAGGTGCCAGCCTGCATCAGCATCTGCTTGGTGGTCATGTTGGCGGACTCGGATGCGTAGTCGACGTCCATGATGCGGCCGCTGGCGGCCTGGGTGTTGAGGCTCATGTTGCCCAGGTTGTTGAACACGTGCTCCAGGCGGTTGGAGGCCGCACCTAGCGTAGAGCGGAACTTGCCGACGGCGGTAAGCGCAGCATCCAGGTCGGCAAGATTGCCGTTGGCAACGGTCGTGGTGGTGGTGCCCAGTTCCGCGCCGGCTGCCGCCGTCGTGAAATTGCTACTGACGGCGGCCAGCGCGGTGGTCAGCGCAGTAAGGTCTGCCTGCGTGTTGACTGCCATCGTTTCACCGCTACTGGCTCCGATCTGGAAGGTCAACGCAGTTGAGCTGAGGAGGCCGCCGGTGCCAGTGACTGAGCTGCCGTCGCTGAACAACTCGGTGCCACCGAACGAGGTGTTCCGGATGATGTTGGACAGCTCCAGGCCAAGTGCGTCGTACTCTGCTTGCAACGCCACGCGGTCTTCCTGAGTGGTCGACGCCGTCGCGCCTTCGGTCAACAGATCCTTCTGGCGCAGCAGGATGTTGGTGACTTCCGCGAACGCGCCTTCGGCGGTCTGCATCATGGAGATGCCGTTCTGCGTGTTGCGCTGGGCCACGGCCATGCCGCGTGTCTGCGCGTTCAGGCGGGTGGCGATCTGCAGGCCTGCGGCGTCGTCCATGGCGGAGTTGACACGGTAGCCGGTGGACAGGCGCGTCAGCGAAGTGGACAGGGCCTTGTTGGTCGAGGTCAGCGCGTTCTGACCGGACAGAGAAGCCGTGTTCGTGTGCAGGCTCAGCATGTGGTTTACTCCTTGCGGTTGATGGGGTACAGGCCACTTGTTGCGCCCGTACCTGGAGAAGGCGGCCAAGCCTGCGAAAAAACTAAATCAAGTTGTCGGCCTGCCGGGTGCAAGCGTGAAATCCGTCACACGAAGGGCCAGGCCGCGGCCCACTGCGCCAGCCGTTCGGCCGCCGTACCAGCGGCCTCGGGCAAGCCCAGCATGCGAGCGGCGGCCTGCAGCGCGGCCGCCGGATCGTCCAGCGCCAGCGCCTGGGCGCCGTTCTGCTTGGACAGCTTCTCGCCGTTGGCCCCCAGCACCAGCGGGGTGTGCAGGTAGCGCGGCGTGGGCAGGCCCAGGGCGCGCTGCAGCAGCAGCTGGCGCGGGGTGTTGTCGGCCAGGTCTTCGCCGCGCACCACGTCGGTGACGCCCTGGTCGGCGTCGTCCACCACCACGGCGAGCTGGTAGGCCCACAGCCCGTCGGCGCGGCGCAGCACGAAATCGCCCACGGCCTGCGCCACGTCCTGCTGCTGGGCGCCGAGCCGGCGGTCATGCCAGGTCACGGGGCCCGCCCGGTCGGTGCGCAGCCGCCAGGCGCGCGCCGGCCGGCCGTGCAGGCCCTGGCGGCAGGTGCCGGGGTAGATCAGTTCGCCGTGGCGCCGGGCCGGCTGCGCCTGTGCGATCTCGCTGCGCGAGCAGGCGCAGGGGTAGGCATGGCCACCGGCCACCAGCCGGTCGAGCGCGGCCTGGTACAGCGCGCCGCGGCGCGATTGCCAGGTGGGTTCTTCGTCGGGGAGCAACTGGCAGGCGGCCAGTTGCGAGAGGATCAGTGCGTCAAGGCCGGGCGGGCAGCGCGGGGCGTCCACGTCCTCGATGCGCACCAGCCAGCGGCCACCGTGGGCGCGGGCGTCGAGCCAGCTGGCCAGCGCGGCGACCAGGGATCCGGCATGCAGCGGTCCGGTGGGCGAGGGCGCGAAGCGGCCGGTGTAGCTCACGCCATCTGCAGCGCCAGCTCCAGGCCCGAGACGAAGGCATCCTCGACGCGGTGGCCCAGGCACCAGTCGCCGGCCACGCCGATGCGCAGGGCGTCGTCCCAGACGTGGCTGGCGCCCAGCGGCACCAGGGTCTGGGCCTGGTGCCACAGGTGGGCCGTGGCGAAGGCCGGCTCGGCGCGGATGCCGGTGACTTCGGCGAATGCACGCATCAGCTTGGCCTGCACGCGCGCGGGTTCGTCCTGCAGATGCTCGGCCGACCAGGCGGTGGAGGCCTGCACGGTCCAGCGTTCGATGGCGCCGCGGCCGGGCTTGGAGTTCTCGCGCGCCAGCCAGGCGATGCGGTGGTGGGTGCTGCGTGCCGCATTCCACTGGGGCCCCAGGTGTGGCAAGCCGGCCTGCTGCGCCTGCGGGAAGGCCAGCAGCAGCGTCCAGCACGGGCCGACGCTGACGGCGGCGATGCGCTGCTGCAGCGCGGGCGCCAGGCCGCTGGCACGCAGCAGCTGGAGGGCCTGTGCGCAGGGAACGGCCAGCACCACGTCGTCGAAGCCGCCGAACACGCGCTGCGCATCGGGCGTGCCGACCATGCCTTCGGTGGTCAGCTGCCATTGCGCGGCCTGCAGGCGGTCAGGCGCGATGCCGGTCACGCGCGTGCCGCACTCGATGGCTGCGAGCGGGGCGGCCCAGTGCGCCGGCAGCGCCTGCATGCCGGGCGCTGGCACCCAGTGCCGCTCGCCGGTGGGCAGGGCGGCGGCGGCCACGCGTCCGTAGGGGTCGAGCACATGGACCGTGTTGGCGCTCCAGGGCTTGCACAGGGGCTTGGCGGTCTGCTCCAGCGCCTGGGCGAAGCGGGCATCGCGCACCGTGAAGTACTGGGCGCCGTGGTCGAAGCCGCCGAAGGCGGTGTCGGCCGTGGCCATGCGGCCGCCGACGACGCCGTTGGCCTCGAACACCTGCACCGTGTGGCCGGCCTGGGCCAGCGTTCGCGCACAGGCGATGCCTGCGAGGCCGGCGCCGATGACGGCGATGCGCCGCGCAGGCGCGGCAGATGTGGTGGATCTTGTGGGCCGGGTGCGCGTGTTCATGGCCTGACTCTACACGGTGGGCGCTGGCCTTCCCCCCGCCGTCACACCCGCATCAACCCGCATGCGGTGCATTGAGCAGGGCCGCGCGCGTGGCCGGGCTCTCCAGCTGCTGCAGCCACCACTGCACGGCGCGGCCCAGGCCCAGGCCACTGGATGCGGCATGCCAGGCATAGCCCACGTCGACGATGCGCTCGGGCTGCTGAACGCGGCGCGCGACCAGGCGGCCGGTGTCGATGTAGGGGCGGGCCAGGTTCTCCGGCAGGAAGCCGCAGCCCAGGCCGCGCAGCTGGGCCTCGAGCTTGGCGCGCATGGTGGGAACGGTCAGCACGTCCTGCCCGCCCAGGAGGCCGAGCGTGACGTTGGCGCGTTGGGCCGAATCGGCCACGGCCACGGCGCGGTGCTGCTGCACCAGGGCGTCGGCCAGTGGCTCGTCGGCCTGGGCCAGCGGGTGGTGCGGGGCCATGGCATAGACGAAGCGCATCTTGCCGAGCGGCCTGACCTGCAGGTCGCGGATCGCGCCGCCCTGCGTCACGACGCCGATGGCCAGGTCGGCCTGGCCGGTGACGAGGGCCTCCAGCGTGCCGGACAGCACCTCCTCGCGGATCTTCAGCCGCGTCGGCGGCGCGATGGCGTAGAAGGCCTCGCACAGGTCCAGGATGGTGGTGCGCGAGATCACGCTGTCCACGGCCAGCGTGAGCTGCGGCTCCCAGCCCGTGGCCACGCGGCGCACGCGGTTGGCCACGGCGTCGATCTCGTGCAGCAGACGCCGGCCCTCGCGCATGAGTTCGGCACCGGCCTCGGTCAGCCGGGCCTGGCGCGAACTGCGGTCGAACAGCAGCACGTCCAGTGCATCCTCGATCTGGCGCACGCGGTAGGTCAGCGCGCTGGGCACCAGGCCGAGCGCACGGGCGGCCGCCGCGAAACTGCCGGAGGCGGAGATGGCCTGCAGCATGGCCAGGGCATCGGGCGTCAGCACGTCGCGGGGGCTGGGGGGCTGGTTGCTGGGCATGGCTGATTCAGTTGCTTTGAACGATGACGCGAATTCACGTGCATTGTCTTTGAATGGCCGAGACCTAAAGTTCTGTCCATGCGCCGCTTGTGGCGCACGTCGAACCACCAAGGAGTCCACCATGCTGACACTGCGCAAATCCGCCGACCGGGGCCACGCCGACCACGGCTGGCTGAAGTCCCACCACAGCTTCTCGTTCGCCGGCTACCACGACCCGGCGCACATGGGCTGGGGCAACCTGCGCGTGATCAACGAAGACCGCGTCGCCCCGGGCAAGGGCTTCGGCACGCACGGCCACCGCGACATGGAGATCATCAGCTACGTGCTGGAGGGCAACCTCGCGCACAAGGACACGATGGGCAACGTCAAGGGCATCCCGCCCGGCGATGTGCAGCGCATGAGCGCGGGCACCGGCGTGATGCACAGCGAGTTCAACCACGCGCCGGAGCAGACCACGCACTTCCTGCAGATCTGGATCGAGCCTTCCAAGAACGGCATTGCACCGGGCTACGAGCAAAAGCGCTTCGACGCCGAGGAAAAGCGCGGCCGGCTGCGGCTGGTGGCCTCGCCCGATGGTGCCGACGGTTCGGTCACGGTGCATGCCGACGCCGCGCTGTACGCCGGCCTGTTCGACGGCAGCGAGGCGGCCACGCTGGCGCTGGACCCGGCGCGCAAGGGCTATGTGCACCTGGTGCGCGGCGAGCTGACCGTCAACGGCCAGCGCCTGTCCGGCGGCGATGCAGCGCTGCTGGCCGGTGAGTCGGAGCTGCGTCTGGCCGACGGCAAGGATGCCGAGGTGCTGGTGTTCGACCTGGCGGCCTGATACTGCGGGGCCCGCGCGCCATGGGGGTGCGCGGGCCGTTTTTCTCAGGCTTTCCGACAAGGAGTACGACATGAACGCCCATCCCATTGCGCCGAGCCCGGCGCAGGACGCACTGGCCCTGGTCGGCCGCATCCTGCTCGCCGTGCTGTTCATCCCGGCCGGCTTCGGCAAGCTCACCGGCTTTGCCGGCACCGTGGGCTACATCGGCTCGGTCGGCCTGCCGCTGCCGCAGGTGGGCGCGGCGCTGGCCATCGTGGTCGAGCTGGGCCTGGGGCTGGCGCTGCTGGTCGGGTTCAAGACGCGGCTCGCGGCCCTGGTGCTGGCGGTGTTCACGCTGGCGGCCTCGTTCTTCTTCCACAACTACTGGGCGGTGCCGGCCGACAAGGCCATGGTGCAGCAGCTGATGTTCATGAAGAACGTGGCGATCGCGGGTGGCCTGCTGGCGTTCGTGGCCTTCGGTGCCGGGCGCTTCAGCGTGGACCGGCGCTGACTACACTGGCGCGGTACACGCTTACTGGGAGTAGACGCGCATGGCCATCGAACTGCTGTTGAACGGACACGACAAAGACCTGGGCGGTGGCTTCGCCGTGCGCCGGCTGCTGCCTGCAGCCAAGCGCCAGGCCGTCGGTCCGTTCCTGTTCTTCGACCACTTCGGCCCGGCCGCGCAGCGGCCCGAGGACAACCACGATGTGCGGCCGCATCCGCACATCGGCCTGGCCACGGTGACCTACCTGTTCGAAGGCGCCATCTTCCACCGCGACAGCCTGGGCTCGGAGCAGGAGATCCAGCCCGGCGCGATCAACTGGATGACGGCCGGGCGCGGCATCGCGCATTCCGAGCGCCGGCCGGCGCGGCTGGCGCAGCAGTCGTATGTGAACCATGGCCTGCAGCTGTGGGCGGCGCTGCCGGAGGAACACGAGCGCACCGAACCCAGCTTCGAGCACACACCGGCCGCCAGCATCCCCGCGCTGGAGGTGGACGGCGTGCATGTGCGCGTGCTGATCGGCCATGCCTTCGGCAAGGTCTCGCCCGTCACCACCTTTTCCGAGACCGTGTACCTGGATGTGGCGCTCAAGGGCGGCACCAGCTTCGTGCTGCCGCCGCTGGCGCCCGAACTCGCGGTCTATGCGGTCGACCATGCGCTGACCGTCGACGGCCAGGAGGTGGCGCCGCGCCAGCTGGCCGTGCTGCGGCCCGGTGCCGGCGTGGCCATCCACAGCACGGCGCCCGCGCGTGTGGCCGTGATCGGCGGCGCGCCGCTGGGGCACCGTCACATGTGGTGGAACTTCGTGGCCAGCCGCAAGGAGAGCATCGTGCAGGCGGCCGACGACTGGGAAGCCGGCCGCTTCGCCCGCGTGCCGGGCGAGAGCGAGTTCATCCCCTTGCCCGAGCGCCGCTTCACGGCCTGAATGGCGCTCGGTGCGGAACGCCGCCCTCGCTGCAGGGCCGGTCGCATACATGGTTCCGCAGCGCTGCACAGGCGCGGTGCGCGCCGGCGCTGCAGGCGTGACGTCAAAGCTGCAGCTCGCCTGTGACATGGGTGCGCGTTTCGCCGCCGACCCACACCTGGCCGGCTGCGTCGCGGCCCAAATGGATGCGGCCCTGGCGGCCCAACCGTGTGCCCTGCGCCGCAACGTAGTCGCGCTGCGCCACGCCGCTGGCGAACAGCCACTGCGCCAGCGACGCATTGAGGCTGCCCGTCACGGGGTCTTCGACGATGGTCCCGAGGTGGTCCGAAAAGAAGGCGCGCACCTCGAAGGCCGCGTCTGCGCCGGCGCGGTGCGGGCCGACCACGCCGACGTCGATGCGGGCGGGCCAGCGCCGTGCCGGTTCCAGGGCCAGCACCTGCTCGGCAGAGGCCAGCCTGATGCCCAGCCATCCGGGGCCGTTGTCGATCCAGGCCGCATCGAGGATGTCGGCAGCAGCGATCCCCAGCATGCGCAACGCCGCGTCGAGCGCATCCGGCGCGGGCGCGCCGCTGCGGATCAGCGGTGGCGCGGCGAACGCCAGGCGTCCGTGGTCCCGCCGGATGGGCACCAGGCCGGCCCCGCACTCCTGGATGAGCTGCGCAGCGCCTGCGGGCGCGCCGTGCGTGGCAAGCCAGGCGTGGCAGCTGCCCAGCGTCGGATGCCCGGCAAAAGGCATCTCCCGGTCCAGCGTGAAGATCCTGACGCGGTAATGCGCCTGCGGCTGCGTGGGCGCCAGCAGGAAGGCGGTCTCCGAGAGGTTGAACCAGCGCGTCAGGCGCTGCATGTCCTCCGTGCTGAAGGCATCGGCGCCGGTGACGACCGCCAGCGGATTGCCCGACAGCGGGCCGGTGCCGAAGACATCGACGAGATGGATGGACTGGGGCATGGTGCCGCTCCTGGGTGAGGGTGCGTGGTGGCGGGAAGGGTGACGGTCCAGGGGCCGGCGCCTCAGCTGCGCCAGAACAGCAGCTTCAGTCCGGCGAGCGCGAACACCGCCGAGAGCGTGCCTTCGATCCAGCGCCGCCACCGCGCGTAGAGGGCGACCATCGCGGCCGTCGAGAAGGCGATGGCGTAGCCGCCGAACACCAGCACGCCCAGGCCCACGCAGCCACCCACGATCGCCGGCAAGCCGCCCGCGGCGGCATCCGCCTGGATGCCCAGCGAGATGATGGCGGTCCAGGAGAGGATGGCCTTGGGGTTGCCGATGTGCATGAGCAGGCCCTGGCGGTAGAGCAAGCCGTAGCGCAGCGGCCCGCGGTCCGCGCGCGGCACCGCCATGCCGGTGGCCGGGCCCATGGCCGATCTGCCCGCGCGACACGCCAGGTAGAGCAGGTAGGCGCCGCCCGCCATCTTGACGAACCAGAGTGCCTCGGCGTACGCGGCCAGCAGCGCGGAGACGCCGGTTGCCGCCAGGACCGCCCAGAACAGGGAGCCGCTGACCACGCCGGCCGCCAGCACGAGGGCGGGGCGGCGGCCGTCGCGCATCGCCGTGCCCATGATGGCCATGTTGCTCGGCCCCGGGCTGGCGGTGGCGATGAGATAGGTTGCGTAGACGATGGCGATCTGGCTGGCGGCCATGCTGCTGTGCTCCCGTTGACAAGCGATGCGCCAGCGTCGAGGCCGCAGGCATCGCACAGCCCAGGCCCGGTGGCATGCGCCTTGACGATACACTAAGGAAGAAATTCAAAAGTGTATCGAGACACCTTTATTCGAGACCCCGACCATGCTGCTGCGCTCTCCATGGACGCCCCGCCTTGCCAGCACCGGCGCAAGCGCCGGCGAACGGCTGGCACGGGCACTGGCCGACGACATCGTCGAGGGACGCCTGGCTGGTGGCGACCGCCTGCCTGCCCAGCGGGACATCGCGAAGGCGCTGCAGATCGGCTTGGGCACGGTGACCAAGGCCTACGCCGTCCTCGAACGCAGGGGCCTCACGCGCAGCGTCAAGGGCCGCGGCACCTTCGTCGCGATCGACCGGTCGCACAGCGACCGGCAGATCGACCTCTCCACCAACGCGCCACCGGCCGCGCTGCACACCCGCTTCCTCGCGCGGACGCTGGCGGCGATCGCCCGCCGGGTCGACGCGGACCACTTCACGCTGTATGCGCCACCCGGCGGCCATCTGGAACACCGCCGCGTTCTCGCCCGCTGGCTGGAGACGATCGGGCTGGCCGTCGACCCGGCGCAGCTGGTGCTGACCAGCGGCGCACGCCAGGCGCTGTCGGTGGCCTTCGCGCTGGTGTGCGGCCGTGCTGGGCTGCTGCTGACCGAGCGGATCACCTACCCCGGCGCGATCGCGCTGGCGCGGCGTGCGGGGTACCGCATGCAGGGCGTGGAGATCGATGCCGAGGGCATGGTGCCGCAGGCGCTCGCCCAGGCACTGCACGCGGCCGGGCCCGCCAGCGCCAGGGCGGTCTACCTCACGCCCACGCTGCACAACCCGACGACGGCCACCATGCCCGCGGCGCGCAGGCAGGCCATCGTGGACATCTGCCGCCAGGCGGGCGCCTGGATCATCGAAGACGGCGTGTATGCGTCCGCGTTGCCCGGATTGCCGCAGCTGGCGGCGCTGGCGCCCGACATCGCATTGCACGTGAACGGGCTCTCCAAATCGCTGGGGCCGGGCCTGCAGATCGGCGTGCTGGCGCTGCCGGCCGGCCTGCGCGATGCCGCGCAAGCGCTGCTGCAGGACCTGCCCATGGCCCCCTCGGCGCTCTCCTGCGCCGTGGTCGACGAATGGCTGGCCACCGGCGCGGTCGCCACCATCCAGCGCGACCTGCGCCATGAGGCCCAGCGGCGTGCCAGGCTGGCCGCCACACTGCTCGGCACCGGGGCGCTTGCCTGGCATCCCGAGGCCTACAACGCCTGGCTGGCGATGCCGCGCGATGCTGCCGATGGCGTGGTCGCCGCTGCGGCGGCCATCGGCCTGAAGCTGACGCCGCCACAGGCCATGATGGTGCACGAGGACGACAGCGCCAGCGGTCTGCGGATCTGCCTGGGCGGCCCCCGCTTCGACGAACTGACGGAAGCCCTGGGGCACTTGGCGGCGCTGCTGCCGCGCCGCGCCTGACGCCCTGTGGGGTGGGTGCCGCTCGGCGCGGCGTGCGCCGGCTTGGCGCCGGGGGCAGGGCCGTCAATCCTCGACGAAAGCTTCCTCGCGCTTGGACTTGACCGAGGGCAGCAGCACCACGATCAGCAGCACGGCCGCGATCGCGAGCAGCGATGCCGACAGCGGCCGCGTGACGAACACGCTCCAGTCGCCGCGCGACAGCAGCAGCGCGCGGCGCAGGTTCTCTTCCATCATCGGCCCGAGGATCAGCCCGAGCAGCAGCGGCGCAGGCTCGCAGCCAAGCTTGTGGAACAGGTAGCCGACGATGCCGAAGATGGCGACCATCCAGATCTCGAAGCTGTTGTTGTTCTCCGAGTACACGCCCACCGCGCAGAACAACACGATGGCCGGGAACAGCCATTTGTAGGGGATGGTCAGCAGCTTGATCCAGACGCCGATCAGCGGCAAATTCAGGATGATCAGCATGGCGTTGCCGATCCACATCGAGGCGATCAGGCCCCAGAACAGCTCGGGGTTGCTGGTCATGACCTGCGGGCCCGGCTGGATGTTGTGGATGGTCATCGCACCCACCATCAGCGCCATCACCGCATTGGGCGGAATGCCCAGCGTCAGCAGCGGGATGAAGGAAGTCTGCGCACCGGCGTTGTTGGCCGACTCGGGGCCGGCCACGCCGCGGATGTTGCCCTGGCCGAACGGCACTTCACCCGGCTTGAGCTTGGTGCGCTTCTCGATGGTGTAGGACGCGAAGGCCGACAGCAGCGCGCCGCCGCCCGGCAGGATGCCCAGGGCCGAGCCCAGTGCCGTGCCGCGCAGCACAGCCGGCGTCATGCGCTTGAAGTCCTCCTTGGTCGGCATCAGCCCGGTGACCTTGGCCGTGAAGACCTCGCGCTCGCTGTCGGACTTGCCCAGGTTGGCGATGATCTCGCCGTAGCCGAACACGCCCATGGCGATGGCGATGAAGCTGATGCCGTCGGTCAGTTCGGGGATGTCGAAGCTGTAGCGCGCCACGCCCGAGTTCACGTCGGTGCCGACCAGGCCGAAGGCCAGGCCCAGCAGGATCATCGCGATGGCTTTCAGCAGCGAGCCCGAGGCCAGCACCACGGCGCCGATCAGGCCCAGCACCATCAGCGAGAAGTACTCGGCCGGGCCGAACTTGAAGGCCACCTCGGTGAGCGGCGGAGCGAAGGCCGCGAGGATCAGGGTGCCCACGCAGCCCGCGAAGAACGAGCCCAGGCCGGCCGCGGCGAGCGCGGGCCCGGCCCGGCCCTTGCGCGCCATCTGGTAGCCGTCGATCACGGTCACGACAGACGAGGCTTCGCCAGGCAGGTTGACCAGGATGGCGGTGGTGGAGCCGCCGTACTGCGCACCGTAGTAGATGCCGGCCAGCATGATCAGCGCGGCCACCGGGGGCAGGGCGTAGGTGGCGGGCAGCAGCATGGCGATGGTGGCCACCGGGCCGATGCCGGGCAACACGCCGATCAGCGTGCCCAGCAGGCAGCCGACGAAGGCATAGGCGAGGTTCTGGAAGGTGAACGCGACGCCGAAGCCGATGGAGAGGTTGTCGATCAGATCCATGGAATGTTCTTGTCGTTGTGGTGGATCAGGCGATGAACGTCGGCCAGATCGGGAAATTGAGCTTCAGCGCGAGTTCGAACGCGACATAGCTGCCGATGGCCAGCACGGTGGCCAGGATGGCCACGCTCTTCCTGTCGAACTGCTCGCCGGCCATGCTGGCGATGAAGGTCAGCGCATAGATCGCCACGATCAGGCCCATGGCCGGGATGCCCAGTGACGGCAGGCCCGCCAGCAGCACGCCGAAGGCCAGGTTGGCGCCGATCACATAGCACAGCGGTTTCCAGGCGATCTTGCCGATCGGGTCGCCGTCCGCGCCGCCGTGGCGCAAGGCGTTGAGCATGATCAACGAGCCGAGGACGGCGATCAGCACGCCCACGATCAACGGAAAGTAGCCCGGGCCCATGCGCGCGGCGTCACCGACGGTGTAGCTTGTCGCGCCCCAGGCGAACGCGACGCCGAACGCACTGAACATGGCGCCCGAATAAAAGTCTCTCTGGCTCTTGATTCCCAAAATGGCCTCCTGCGTGTGGGGAACGGCGCCATGGCGGCGCGCGGGGCGATCGTAGGAATGCGGCTCCTCGCCGTGCATGACGAGAAGATGAACGTTTGGTTAGGTGCGCGCGGTGGTCAGCCGGCCGGCAGCTTCAGCCGCGCGCACAGGCCGGGCGCGGCATCCTCGAAGACGAGGCTGGCGCCGTGCAGTTGGGCGATGGCGCGCACGCTGGCCAGGCCCAGGCCGGTGCCGGGCAGGCGCTCGTCGAGCCGGAAGAAGCGCTGGCCCAGCCGTGCCAATGCCACGGCGGCCACGCCGGGGCCGTTGTCGCGCACGGCGAGCTCGACCGTGTCGTGGCGGGCGCGCACGGCCACTTCGACGCGCGCGCCCGGCGTGTGCGCGCTGTACTTGAGCGCGTTGTCCACCAGGTTCGCGATCGCGCTAGCCAGCAGGTCGCGGTCACCCGCCGCCTGGGCCGGGGCGTCGCCGACCAGCTGCAGCGTGCAGCCCTGGTCCTCGGCCACGGCGGCGTAGAGCTCCACCACGTCGGCCGCGATGGCGTGCAGCGACTGCGGCGTGAACTGCTGGCGCTGCGCGCCGGCCTCGGCCTCGGCGATCTGCAGCAGCTTGTGGAAGACGGCGTTGAGCTGCTCGAGTTCGGCGATGGTGGCGGCGCTGGCCGCCCGCAGGGCCGCGGGATCGCTGCCTTCGCGCTGCGCCTCGTGCAGCCGCGCCAGTGCGCGCGTGAGCGGCGTGCGCAGGTTGTGCGCGATGGTGTCGGAGACATGGCGCACGCCCTGCATCAGGCCCTCGATGCGGTCGAGCATGCGGTTGATGTCGTGCTCCAGCAGCGCGAACTCGTCGTCGCGCTCGGAGGGCTGCACGCGCTCGGCCAGCCGGCCGGCCGCGACCTGGGCGGCGGTGCGCCGCAGCGCGCCGATGCGCTGCTCCAGCAGGTCGCGGAACAGGTAGGTGCCGCCGACCACCAACAGCAGCGCCAGGAAGGTGGCGGCCTTGATGGCATCGCCGACGAGTTCGGCCATCTGGATCTGCTCGCTGCGGTCGTGGCCGACCACCAGGCGCGAGCCGTCGGGCAGCTTGCGGGTGGTCAGGTAGCCGGGCGCGGGGTGGCCGCTGCGCAGCAGGGTCTGCTCCTCGATGTCGCTGCCGGAGGCCGGCGGATCGGCGAAGCGGCTGCTGCCGGCGATGCGCCGGCCCTCGGCATCCAGCAGCACCAGCAGTTCGCGGTCGGAGTCCTCGCCATCGCCCAGGGATTCGTCGATGGCCTGCACCAGCGCGGCGCGGCCGCCCTGGTCGAAGCGCGCTTGCAGCTGCTGCGTGGTGCTGGCGATCTGGCGCAGCGTGCGCTGCTCCAGCAACACCACGGTGCGGATGTAGAACACCGACAGCGTGATGACCATGATCAGCATGGCCATGCCGGCGAAGGCCAGCGCGAGCCGGAACGCGGCGGAATGCCGCCAGACGCGCTGTCTCCCGCTCATGCCGGCGGCTGGGCCGCCAGCTGGTAGCCGGCGCCGCGCACCGTGTGGATCAGCGGCTGGGCGAAGCCGTGGTCGATCTTCTTGCGCAGGCGGTTGATGTGCACATCGATGACGTTGGTCTGCGGGTCGAACTGGTAGTCCCACACCGATTCGAGCAGCATGGTGCGCGTGAGCACCTGGCCGGCGTTGGACACCAGGAAGGCCAGCAGCCGGAACTCGCGCGGCTGCAGCGCAATGGGCTGGCCGGCGCGCTCCACGCCGCGCGTCATGAGGTCGATGCGCAGGTCGGCCACCTGCAGGTGGCGCACCTCGGGCGCACTGCCGGCGCGGCGCACCAGGGCTTCGAGCCGGGCGGCCAGTTCGGAGAACGCGAAGGGCTTGGTGAGGTAGTCGTCGCCGCCGGCCTTGAGGCCGCGGATGCGCTCATCGACGGCGCTGAGCGCGCTGAGCACGAGAACGGGTGTCTTCTTGCCCAGGCGGCGCAGCGTGGCGAGGATGGCCAGGCCATCCACGTCGCCGGGCAGCATGCGGTCGAGCACGACCACGTCCCAGTGTTCCTCGACGGCGCGGGCCAGGCCCGTCACGCCGTCGCGGCAGTGCACGACGGCATGGCCCAGTTCACGCAGGCCGGTTGCGATGTAGCGGGCGTGCTCGGGCTCGTCCTCGATGACCAGGCAGCGCCACATCAGGCGGCGGCAGAGGGATCGGGCTGCAGTGCGCTGTCCACCGCGCGGCGTTCGTCGAACACGAAGCAGCCACCTTTGTAGTGCTTGCCGTCGGTCTCCTCGAAGTACTTGAGGATGCCGCCTTCGAGCTGGTAGACGTGCGTGAGGCCGCTCGCGCGCATCAGCATGGCGGCCTTCTCGCAGCGGATGCCGCCGGTGCAGTAGCTCACCACGGTCTTGCCTTCGAGCTCGGCCTGGTGCGCGGCCAGCGCGGCCGGGAATTCGCTGAACTTGTCGATGCGCCAGTCGACGGCGTTCTCGAACGCGCCGCAGTCCACCTCGAAGGCATTGCGCGTGTCCAGCGTGACCACGGGGCGGCCTTCGTCGTCGTGGCCGGTGTCGAGCCAGCGGCGCACGGTGGCGGCCGGCACGGCAGGGGCACGGCCACCGTCGGCGCTGAAGTCGGGGCGGATCTGCGGCTGGTCCATGCGGATGATCTCGCGCTTGACCTTGACCAGCATCTTGCGAAAGGGCTGTGCGTCGGACCAGCTTTCCTTGGGCGCGATGTCGGCGAAGCGGGCATCGGCATGCAGCAGCGCGACGAAGGCGCGCACGTCGGCCTCGGGGCCGGCCACGAAGAGGTTGATGCCTTCCTCGGCCAGCAGCACGGTGCCCTTGAGCTGGTGCGCGGTGGCGCAGGCCAGCAGCCGTTCGCGCAGCGCGGCGGCATCGGGCAGGGGGACGAATTTGTAGGCGGAGATGTTGAGGATCGCAGGCACGGGCACGATTATCCTAGGCCGATGAGCGCACTCAAGTTTCTGCCCTGGTACGACTGGCTGGCCCTGCTGTGGTTCTTCGGGCTGTGGCTGGGTTATGCGCGGTTTTCGGGCAGCACCCAGCAGGCCACGCTGCTGCAAACCACCAACCGCTACCGCCGCTACTGGATGGAGCAGGCCACGGCGCGGGACCCGCGCGTGCTGGACGGCATCATCGTGCAGGGGCTGTCCAGCAGCCCCTCGTTCTTCGCCTCGACCACCATCATCATCATCGGCGGCCTGCTGGCGCTCTTGGGCGCGACCGACAAGGCCTCGGAATTCGTGCGCGAGATCCCCTTCGCGGTGCGCACCTCTGTGCTGGTGTTCGACCTCAAGGTGATGCTGCTGGCCAGCATCTTCGTCTATGCGTTCTTCCGTTTCACCTGGTCGATGCGGCAATACACCTTCGCAGCGCTGGTGATCGGCTCGATGCCCGACCCGGAGGATTTTGCAGCCGGCAAGTTCGACCGCAAGCACTTCGCCGACCGCGCCGGCAAGATGCTGGGCATGGCGGCCGAGACCTTCAATGGCGGCGTGCGGGCCTACTACATGTCGTTCGCGGCCACGGCCTGGTTTTTCTCATCGCTGGCCTTCGCGGTGGCGACGGCGGCCGTGGTGTTGATCCTGTACAGCCGGGAGTTCCGCTCCGAGGTGCTGCACGTGCTGCGCGACTGATCAGGCGTTCAGGTTGCCCTGCACGCGGCGCAGCAGCGCCAGCAGCTGGGCTTTCTCTTCTTCCGCCAGGCCAAGGACGGCCTGGGCTTCCAGCGCCTTGGCCTGCTGGCGCAGCGCCTGCTGGATCGCCTGGCCCTCGGGCGTCAGCTGCAGGCGCACGTTGCGCCGGTCGGCCGCATCGGCCTCGCCATGCAGCAGGCCGCGCTCGCGCAGGCCCTTGATGAGGCGCGCGAGCTGGGCCTTGTCGCGGCCCGTGTGCTGCACGAGGTCGCTCTGCGTGGCTCCGGGGCGGTGGGCGTAGAAGCCCAGGACCTTGCTTTCCATGTGGGTCAGTTCGTGCTCGCCCTGGCGCAGGGCCTGGAACAGCTGCGAGCGGAACTGGTGCATGACCTGGTGCACCAGCTCTAGAACCTCGTCGTCGGCAGGGTCTTGACGACCCCGACGGTTGACCTTATCAACTGATTCGCGCATGATTGGGGACATTATCAACCATCAACAAGAATCCCAATGAATTTGGAAACCAACACACCACGCCAGGTGCAGCGCGTGCGCCATGAAATCAAGCGCCGAGAGCTCCAGGTGGCACGTGTCGAGACCCTGAGCCCGCAGATGCGCCGCGTGGTGTTCCAGGGTGAAGCCCTGGCCGATTTCGTCAGCGCCTCCTACGACGACCATGTCAAGGTCTTCTTCCCGACGGCCGAAGGGCCAGTGGCGCGCGACTACACGCCGCGCCGCTACGACCAGGCCGCCCGTGAACTCGCCGTGGACTTCGCGCTGCATGGCGACGGCCCGGCCGCCGACTGGGCGCGCCAGGCCCAGCCAGGCCAGCCTTTGACCGTGGCCGGGCCGCGCGGCTCCTTCGTGGTGCCGCTGGACTTCGACTGGTATCTGCTGGTCGGCGACGAGACCGCCTTGCCGGCCGTGGCCCGGCGCCTGGAAGAACTGCCGGCGGGCAGCCGCGCCATCGTCCGCCTGCATGTGGCGGCCGCCGACCGCCAGGCCCTGGCCAGCGCCGCCGCGCTGGACCTGCAGTGGGTGGACGACGAAGCCAGCCTGCTGGACGCCGTGCGCGCGCTGGAACTGCCCGCTGGCCACGGCTATGCCTGGTGCGCGGCCGAAGCCGGTGTGGCAGCCGCCGCCCGCCGCATCCTCGTGGACGAGAAGGGCCATGACCGCAAGGCCATCCGCGCGGCAGCCTACTGGAAGCGCGGCGCCATCGCCCACCACGAGAACCTGGAAGACCAGGGCTGAAGGTCGGGGCGCAGGAGAGGGGGCTCCTAGAATCGCCCCAATGTTCGTTCACCTGCGCATCCACACCGAATTTTCCGTCGTCGACGGCACCAACCGCATCGACGAGCTGGTTCCCAAGGCCGCCGCCGATGGCCAGCCCGCACTGGGCATCACCGACCTGAACAACCTGTTCGGCGGCATCAAGTTCTACAAGGCCGCACGCGGCAAGGGGGTCAAGCCCGTGATCGGCGCCGAGGTGCAGATCGAGGGCATGGGCCAGGATCCGGCCGCCACCTCGCGCGTGCTGCTGTTGGTGCAGGACCGCCAGGGCTACCTGAACCTGTGCGAGTTGCTCGCCAGGGGCTGGACCCAGAACGTGCAGCGCTCCCAGGCCGTGGCCAAGCTGGCCTGGCTGCAGGAGCTCAACGCCGGGCTGATCTGCCTGTCCGGCGCCCAGGCCGGTCCTGTGGGCCAGGCCCTGGTGCAGGGCGACGCCTCGCGCGCCGGCGGCCTGGCGCTGCAGCTGGCGGGTATCTTCCCGCATCGCTTCTACATCGAGATCCAGCGCGCGGGCCGGCCCGACGACGAGCCGCACGTGATCGCCGCCGTAGGCCTGGCCGGCCGGTTGAACCTGCCGGTGGTCGCCACGCACCCCGTGCAGTTCATGGCCGAAGAGGATTACGAGGCGCACGAGGCCCGCATCTGCATCGCCGAGGGCGAGATCCTGGCCAACCAGCGCCGCGTGCGGCGCTTCACGCGCGAGCAGTACTTCAAGACCTCGGCCCAGATGCAGGCGCTGTTTGCCGACGTGCCCACGGCGCTGGCCAACACCGTGGAGATCGCCAGGCGCTGCAACCTCACGCTGGTGCTGGGCAAGCCGCAGCTGCCCAACTTCCCGATTCCGCTGGTGGACGGCCGGCAGATGTCGGTGGAGGAGTACTTCCGCCATGTCTCGCACGAAGGGCTGGAGGAGCGCCTCGCGCACCTCTACAAGGACCCCGCCAAGCGCGATGCCGAGCGCCCGCGCTACGTGGAGCGGCTGGAGTTCGAGATCAACACCATCCTCAAGATGGGGTTCCCGGGCTACTTCCTGATCGTGGGCGACTTCATCGGCTGGGCCAAGCTCAACGGCTGCCCGGTGGGGCCGGGCCGCGGTTCGGGCGCCGGTTCGCTGGTGGCCTATGCGCTGAAGATCACCGACCTGGATCCGCTGCACTACAAGCTGCTGTTCGAGCGCTTCCTGAATCCGGAGCGGGTGTCCATGCCCGACTTCGACATCGACTTCTGCCAGAGCAACCGCGACCGCGTGATCGACTACGTGAAGCAGAAGTACGGCAAGGAGGCGGTGAGCCAGATCGCCACCTTCGGCACGATGGCGGCCAAGGCGGCCATCCGCGACGTGGGCCGGGTGATGGACATGAGCTACACCTTCTGCGACGGCATCTCCAAGCTGGTGCCGGCCAAGCCGGGCATGTCGTACACGCTGGCCTACCCGCCCGAGCCGAAGAAGGAAGGCGACAAGAACAACTACGCGCTGGAACTGGAGCCGCAGCTGTACGACCGGGTGCGCAACGAGGAGGACGTGAAGAACCTCATCGAGATGGCGCAGGCGCTGGAAGGCATGACGCGCAACATCGGCATGCACGCCGGCGGCGTGCTGATCGCGCCAGGCAAGCTCACCGACTTCTGCCCGCTGTACCAGCAGCCCGGCAGCGAATCGGCCGTGAGCCAGTACGACAAGGACGACGTCGAGGCCATCGGCCTCGTGAAGTTCGACTTTCTGGGCCTGGCCACGCTGACGATCCTGGAGATCGCGCGCGAGTTCATCGTCAAGCGCCACAAGGGACAGGAGGCGTTCGACTACGCCAACATCCCGCTGGACGACAAGGCGACCTACCGGCTGTTCCAGGAGGGCAAGACCGAGGCCGTGTTCCAGTTCGAAAGCCGCGGCATGCAGGGCATGCTGCGCGACGCCAAGCCCACGCGCCTGGAAGACCTGATCGCGCTGAACGCCCTGTACCGGCCGGGCCCGATGGACCTGATCCCGAGCTTCGTGAACCGCAAGCACGGCCGCGAGGAGGTCGAGTACCCGCACCCCCTGGTGGCCGAGATGCTCAGCGAGACCTACGGCATCATGGTCTACCAGGAGCAGGTGATGCAGACCGCCCAGATCCTGGGCGGCTACTCGCTGGGCGGCGCCGACATGCTGCGCCGGGCCATGGGCAAGAAGAAGGCCGAGGAGATGGCCGAGCACCGGCAGATCTTCCGCGCCGGCGCGGCCAAGAACGGCATCAACCAGGAGAAGGCCGACGAGGTCTTCGACCTGATGGAGAAGTTCGCGGGCTACGGCTTCAACAAGTCGCATGCCGCCGCCTACTCGCTGCTGGCGTACCACACTGGCTGGCTCAAGGTCCACTACACGGCCGAGTTCTTCTGCGCCAACATGACCGTGGAAATGGACGACACCGACAAGCTCAAGGTGTTGTACGAAGACGCGCTCAAGATGGGCCTGACCTTCGAGTTCCCCGACGTGAACCGCGGCCGCCACCGCTTCGAGCCGGTGACCGACAAGGTGATCCGCTACGGCCTGGGCGCCATCAAGGGCACGGGCCAGCAGGCGATCGAGGCCATCGTCGCGGCGCGCGAGGAGGGCGGGGAGTTCAAGAGCCTGTACGACTTCTGCCTGCGCGTGGACCGCACCAAGCTGAACAAGCGCACGCTGGAGGCCTTGATCAAGGCGGGCGCCTTCGACAACCTGCAGCGCAACCGCGCCGCGCTGGTCGCCTCCATCGACCAGGCCTTCGCCTTCGCCAGCGTGAGCGCGGCCAACGCCAACCAGCATGGCCTGTTCGACATGGAGGATTCGCACGCCTCCAGCACGCAGGAGCCCGACCTGGTCGAGGCCACGCCCTGGGGCATCAAGGAGCAGCTGACCTTCGAGAAGACGGCCATCGGCTTCTACCTGTCGGGCCATCTGTTCGACGAGGTGGCGCGCGAGGTGCGCCAGTTCGTCAAGCGGGGCCTGGGCGACCTGATCGACACGCGCGAGCCGCAGCTGTTCGCCGGCATCGTGACCGACCTGCGGGTGATCAACGGGCAGCGCGGCAAACTGGCGCTGTTCAAGCTGGACGACAAGTCCGGCGTGATCGACGCGCGGGCCGACGAGGCGCTCATCAACCAGCACAAGGACACGCTCAAGGACGACGAGATGATCGTGGTCATGGGCAAGCTGATGCCCGACCGCTTCAGCGGTGGCCTGCAGATGACGGTGCAGCAGGTCTGGGACCTGGCTGGCGCGCGCTGCCGCTTCGGCAAGTTCCTGCGCATCAAGGTCGACCGCACGAACGGGCACAAGCCGCCGGCGATCGCCCAGCTGCTGCAGGACTACCCGGCCAAGACCGAGATGTCCGAGCACGGGGAGCTGCAGCGCGGCCTGCCGCTGCGCCTGTCGATGATGTTCCCGGGTTTCGTGGCGGAGGACGTGGTGCGCCTGGAGGACAGGCGCTGCTTTCCGACCGACGCGGCGCTGGCCGGCTTGCGGGCGCAGGCGCACGAGGGGCAGGCCACCGTGGTTTACGAATGAGGCACGCGAGTGACTGTTTCATGAATGACATCAAAACGTCACGAATGGGCTAGACACTCGGGCTACATTCGCTGCCCTTTTTGAGTGCCCAAGCTCCATGCCTCCTTCTTCCGATTCGAGCAAGCCTGAAGCCGCCGCAGCGCCGCTGGCCTTGCTCGACCGCGACCACAGCATCCTGGCGTTCAACGAACGCGTGTTCGACTGGGCGCGCCGGGACGATGTGCCGCTGCTGGAGCGGCTGCGTTACCTGTGCATCGTGTCGTCCAACCTGGACGAGTTCTTCGAGGTGCGCGCCGCCGCGCACCTGGAGGCGCACAGCATGCGCGCCGCCGGCAGCAGCAGCGTGTACACGCCGGAGTCTTACCGCGCGCTGTCCGAGGCCGCGCACGACCTCGTGGCGCGCCAGTACGCGCTGTTCAACGACGTGCTGGCGCCCGCGCTGGCACGCGAGAAGATCCAGATCCTGTCGCACTCCGAGCGCGATTCGGCCCAGCGCGCCTGGGTCCATCAGTACTTCGAGCGCGAGGTGCGGCCGCTGCTGGTGCCCACCGGGCTGGACCCTGCGCATCCCTTTCCGCTGGTGGCCAACAAGTCGCTGAACTTCATCGTCCAGCTGACCGGCCGCGACGCTTTCGGCCGCGAGAACGACATCTCCATCGTCAAGGTGCCGCGCGTGCTGCCGCGCGTGATCCGCATGCCGGACAAGCTCTCGGGCGGGCGCACGCTGGCGGTGCTGTTGTCCAGCGTGATCCGCGCCCATCTGTCCGAGCTGTTCCCGGGCCGCCAGGTCGGCCAGTTCTCGCAGTTCCGTGTGACGCGCCATTCCGACCTCGCGGTGGACGAGGAAGAAGTCAACAACCTGCGCACCGCGCTGCGCCAGGGCCTGGAGTACCGGCACTATGGCCAGGCCGTGCGGCTGGAGGTCTCGGCCAACTGCGATGTGCAGCTCGCCGATTTCCTGCTGCAGCAGTTCAAGCTGCCCGAATTGGCGCTGTACCGCGTGCACGGGCCCGTGAACCTGGCGCGGCTGACCCAGCTGGTCGACCTCGTCAACGACCGGCGGCTCATGTTCCCTGAGCACAAGCCGGTCTGGCCGCTGGGATTGCCCGTCGACGGCTCGCTGTTCGAGCGCCTGCGCGAAGGCGATGTGCTCGTGCACCAGCCCTTCGAAAGCTTCGACGCGGTGCTGGCCTTGCTGCGCGAGGCCGTGCACGACCCGGCCGTGCTGGCCATCCGCCAGACCATCTATCGCACCGGCAGCGACCCCGAGCTCATGGGCCTCTTGCGCGAGGCCGTGCGCCGCGGCAAGGAGGTCATGGTCGTGGTGGAGCTCAAGGCGCGCTTCGACGAGGAGGCCAACATCAACTGGGCCGAGATGCTGGAAGGCATCGGCGCGCAGGTGGTCTATGGTGTGGTGGGCCTGAAGACCCACGCCAAGATGCTGCTCATCACGCGGCGCGAGGGCCGCAAGCTGCGCCGCTACGGCCATTTGTCCACCGGCAACTACAACCCGCGCACGGCCAGGCTGTACACGGACCTCAGCTATTTCACGGCCGACGACAAGCTCACGGCCGACATGGAGCAGGTCTTCGTGCACATCGCCGGCCAGAGCCGGCTGGCCCACATGTCCCGGCTGCTGGTGGCGCCGTTTCACCTGCAAAAGGCCATGCTGGAGCGCGTGGCGGCAGCCGGCGAAGCGGCAGCCGCCGGGCAGCCGGCGCGCATCATCGTCAAGACCAACGCGCTGACCGACGAGCAACTTGTGCGGGCCTTGCTCAAGGCTGGCCAGCAGGGCGTGGTCATCGACCTGATCGTGCGCGGCGCCTGCATCCTGCCGGCCCAGCTGCCGGGCGTGTCCGACAACATCCGCGTGCGCTCGGTGGTCGGCCGCTTCCTGGAGCACACGCGCGTGTTCTATTTCCGCCAGGGTGAGGAAGAACAGCTGTTCCTGTCCAGTGCCGACTGGATGGGCCGCAACATGCTGCGCCGCATCGAACTGGCCTGGCCGGTAACGGACCCGGCGCTGCGCCAGCGTGTCATCGACGAATGCCTGGTGCCCTACCTGCACGACGGCTGCGACGCCTGGGCACTGGGGCCGGACGGCCGCTACACGCGCGCGGAGAACTGCATCGGCCCCGATGGCCAGCGCCACAGCGCGCAACTGGCCCTGGCCCAACGTTTCGCCTACCCGAGGGGGTTGTGATGGATCTGATTTTCTGGCGCCACGCCGAAGCGCACGAAGAAAGCGCCGATGGCACGGACCTGGCGCGCGAATTGACATCGCGGGGCCTCAAGCAAGCCAGCCGCGTGGCGAACTGGCTGGATCGCCAGCTGCCCGACGGCGCCCGCGTCATCAGCAGCCCGGCGCAGCGCGCGCTGCAGACCGCCGATGCCCTGGGCCGCAAGTACAAGGTGCGGCCCGAGATCGCACCGGACGCTTCCGCCCAGGCGCTGCTGGATGCCGTGCAGTGGCCGCATGGCAAGGGTGTGGTCGTCGTGGTCGGCCACCAGCCGACGCTCGGCCAGGCCGTGGCCCAGCTGCTGCAGGCGCAGATCGCCGAGATGCCCATCCGCAAGGGCGCGGTGTGGTGGCTGCGCACCCGTGAACGCGACGGCCAGCGCCAAACCGTCGTTGTCGCCGTCCAGGCTCCCGAGACCGTCTGAGCCTCCTTCACGCCCGCTCGCCGGGCCGTGAATTCCTCGCCCTGCGCGGCCGTTTTGCGACCGATAGAATGGTCCGCATGGCCACCAAAATTCCCTCCAAACCTGCGCAGCCCAGGGCCAAGCCTGCGGCGCCGGACGACGGCGGATCGGTCGTGCTCGAACGGCGCACCCAGAAGACCAAGCCGCCGCAGATGTACCAGGTCTTGATGCTCAACGACGACTACACCCCGATGGAGTTCGTGGTCGTGGTCATCCAGGAGTTCTTCAGCAAGGACAAGGAGACGGCGACGCAGATCATGCTCAAGATCCACCTGGATGGCCGAGCGGTCTGTGGCGTGTATTCGAAAGACGTGGCGGCCACCAAGGTCGACCAGGTCCTGGAGGCGGCTCGTCAGGCGGGTCACCCGCTCCAATGCGTCAGCGAGCCTGTGGAATGATGGGTTGAAAAGCCCGCTCCCACACCCAAGTAGAGCGCACGTTATCAGCATGGTGTCAAAGGAATCTTCATGATCGCCCAGGAATTGGAAGTCAGTTTGCACATGGCCTTCGTGGAAGCGCGCCAGCAACGCCACGAGTTCATCACGGTCGAACACCTGCTGCTTGCCCTGCTGGACAACCCCAGTGCCGCCGAGGTGCTGCGGGCCTGCTCGGCCAACATCGACGACCTGCGCAAGTCGCTGACGAATTTCATCAAGGACAACACCCCCCAGGTGGCGGGCACCGACGATGTGGACACCCAGCCGACGCTGGGCTTCCAGCGCGTGATCCAGCGCGCCATCATGCACGTGCAGTCCACCGGCAGCGGCAAGAAGGAAGTGACCGGCGCCAACGTGCTGGTGGCGATCTTCGGCGAGAAGGACTCGCACGCCGTCTATTACCTGCACCAGCAGGGCGTGACGCGCCTGGATGTTGTCAACTTCATCGCCCACGGCATCAAGAAGAGCGATCCGCCCGAGCCGACCAAGTCGAGCGATGCCCAGCCCGAGAGCGAAGAGGGCGGGGCCGAGAAGAACGAGAAGGCCTCGCCGCTCGAACAGTTCACCCAGAACCTGAACCAGCTGGCCAAGGAAGGCAAGATCGATCCGCTGATCGGCCGCGAATACGAAGTCGAGCGCGTGATCCAGATCCTGTGCCGCCGGCGCAAGAACAACCCGCTGCTGGTCGGTGAGGCCGGCGTCGGCAAGACCGCCATCGCCGAGGGCCTGGCCTGGCGCATCACCCAGAAGGACGTGCCCGAGATCCTGGCCGAGGCCCAGGTGTATTCGCTGGACATGGGCGCGCTGCTGGCCGGCACCAAGTACCGTGGTGACTTCGAGCAGCGTCTGAAGGGCGTGCTCAAGTCGCTCAAGGACCGCCCGAACGCCGTGCTGTTCATCGACGAGATCCACACGTTGATCGGCGCTGGTGCAGCCTCGGGCGGCACGCTGGATGCGTCCAACCTGCTCAAGCCGGCGCTGTCCAGCGGCCAGCTCAAGTGCATCGGCGCGACCACCTTCACCGAGTACCGCGGCATCTTCGAGAAGGATGCGGCCTTGTCGCGGCGCTTCCAGAAGGTCGACGTGGTCGAGCCCACGGTCGAGCAGACGGTGGAAATCCTGAAGGGCCTGAAGTCGCGCTTCGAGGAGCACCACAACGTCAAGTACGCTGCTGCGGCGCTGCAGGCGGCGGCCGAGCTGTCGGCGAAGTACATCAACGACCGGCACCTGCCCGACAAGGCCATCGACGTGATCGACGAGGCCGGCGCTGCCCAGCGCATCCTGACCGCGTCCAAGCGCAAGAAGACCATCGGCAAGAGTGAGGTCGAGGAAATCGTGGCCAAGATCGCGCGCATTCCGCCTGCGAACGTGTCCAACGACGACCGCGGCAAGCTGCAGACGCTGGAGCGCGACTTGAAGAGCGTGGTGTTCGGCCAGGACAAGGCGCTGGAAGTTCTGGCGTCGTCGGTCAAGATGGCACGCTCCGGCCTGGGCAAGGGCGACAAGCCGATCGGCAGCTTCCTGTTCAGCGGCCCCACCGGCGTCGGCAAGACCGAGGCCGCCAAGCAGCTGGCCTACATCATGGGCATTGAGCTGATCCGCTTCGACATGTCGGAGTACATGGAGCGCCATGCCGTGAGCCGCCTGATCGGTGCGCCTCCCGGCTATGTCGGGTTCGACCAGGGGGGCCTCTTGACCGAGGCCGTCACGAAGAAGCCGCACGCGGTGCTGCTGCTCGACGAGATCGAGAAGGCGCACCCGGACATCTTCAACGTGCTGCTGCAGGTCATGGACCATGGCAGCCTGACGGACAACAACGGGCGCAAGGCCGACTTCCGCAACGTCATCATCATCATGACGACGAATGCGGGCGCCGAGACCATGAACAAGGCCACCATCGGCTTCACGAACCCGCGCGAGGCGGGTGATGAAATGGGCGACATCAAGCGCCTGTTCACGCCCGAGTTCCGCAACCGGTTGGACGCGATCGTGAGCTTCAAGGCGCTGGACGAGACCATCATCCTGCGCGTGGTCGACAAGTTCCTGCTGCAACTGGAAACGCAGCTGGCCGAGAAGAAGGTAGAAGTCACCTTCACCGACGGCTTGCGCAAGTACCTGGCGCGCAAGGGCTTCGACCCGCTCATGGGGGCACGGCCGATGCAGCGCCTGATCCAGGACATGATCCGGCGCGCGCTGGCCGACGAGCTGCTCTTCGGCCGCCTGACCGACGGAGGCCGCCTGGTGGTCGACATCGCCTTGTCCAAGGACGAGAAGGGCGTGGAGACCGGCGAGGTGCAGCTGGACATCCAGCCGCTGCCCAAGAAGGAAGGCCGGGCCAAGCCCGAGGCCGAGGAAGCGACGGCAGGCTGAGGCCTCCGGGCCACGAAAAGCCGACCCCAGGGTCGGCTTTTTTGTTGCCGCGGGGCGACAAGCCAGCCGTCCATCACATTAAGTTGACCGCGCAAGTCTTTGATGTTGTGTGAGCTTTTTGGAGTGGCTACACTCCCGCATCCTCGGCGGTTTCAGTAGGTGGGCGCATGACTTCTTCTCGTTTTTCCGGCTTGCATCGTTTGACGCAAGCGCTCGTCGTGTTTTCCTGCCTGTTCATGCTGGCCTTGCCCCAGGCCGATGCCGCTCCGCGCAAGAAAAAGGTCGTGGCCGAGAAGCGCCAGGCCGAGCGCAAGACCGCCGCCGCCACGCCGAAACGCCGTATCAAGGTCAGCGTGCAGGGCCGCCAGCGCATCGAGACGCCGCGGGCCGCCATCATTCCCGTGCGCCCCTCGTTCGGCCAGCTGGCCGGCCTGCACGCCGCCGACGATCCGCTCGACCTGAAGTCCAGCGTCGCCCTGGTCATCGACCAGGAAACCGACGAAGTCCTGCTGCGCAAGAACGAGAACGCCGTGCTGCCGATCGCCTCGCTGACCAAGCTCATGACGGGCGTGGTCGTCAACGAGGCGCAGCTGCCGATGGACGAGGTCATCACGATCACCCAGGACGACGTGGACACCGAGAAGTGGAGCCGTTCGCGCTTGGTCGTCGGCGCCAGCCTGAGCCGCGGCGAACTGCTGCACCTGGCGCTGATGTCCAGCGAGAACCGCGCCGCCCACGCACTGGGCCGCACCTTCCCGGGCGGCATGGCGACCTTCGTGAGCCGCATGAACGCCAAGGCCGAGCAGCTGGGCATGAAGGACACGCGTTATGTCGAGCCGACGGGCCTGTCGCCCAACAACCAGTCCAGCGCCCATGACTTGGCGCTCTTGGTCGGCGCCGCCTACCGCGAGCCGCTGATCCGCGAGCTGTCGACCTCGCCGAGCTACGCCGTCGACGTCGGCCGCCGTACGCTGCAGTTCAACACCACCAACCGGCTCGTGAAGAACCCGGATTGGGACATCGGCCTGCAGAAGACCGGCTTCATCAACGAAGCCGGCCAGTGCCTGGTAATGCAGGCCAGCATCGCGGGCCGCAAGGTCATCATGGTGTTCCTGGATTCGGCCGGCAAGCTGAGCCGTCTGGGTGATGCCGAGCGGGTGCGCAAGTGGGTCGAGTCCACCACCGCTGCCGCCATCACCGCTGGCGGCCACAGTGCGGCGGCGCTGGTGCCGATCTCTACGCGCCGCTGACCGGGCGCGGGCCGGGCGCCCGCGCGGATCAGATGTCGTTGTTGCCGGCGCGGTGGCCCAGCGCGGCTGAAATCTCGTTGGCCGTCTGCTGCAGCTTGGGCAGCCATGATTCGTCCAGCCGGTCCGCCGGCGAGGAGATCGACAGGCCAGCGACAAGCCGGGCCTGGTCGTCGTAGATGCCAGCGGCCATGCAGCGCACGCCCAGTTCCAGTTCCTCGTTGTCGCGCGCCACACCCGTCACGCGTGCCTTGGCCAGTTCGCGCTCGAGCAGCGGAAGCTGCGTGAGGCTGTTGCGCGTGTGGCCGGCGAGGCCCGTGCGCGTGGCATAGGCGCGCACGCGCTGCGCATCGTCGGCCGCCAGGAACAATTTCCCGACCGATGTCAGGTGCAGCGGCGCCCGGCCGCCGATGGCGCGCACCACCTGCATGCCCGAGCGCTCCGACAGGGCCCGCTCGATGTAGACGATCTCGTCGCCCTGGCGCAGGCTCAGGTTCACGGGCTGCTGGATCAGCCGGTGCAGCTCGCGCATGGGGGTCAGCGCCGCGTCGCGCACGCTCAGCCGCCCCTTGACGATGTTGCCCAACTCCAGCAGGCGCATGCCCAGCCGGTAGCTGCCCGGCTCGGGGCGGTCGACGAAGCGGCCCGTGGCCAGGTCGTTCAGGATGCGGTGCGTGGTCGACGGGTGCAGCCCGGTCTTCTCGCTGATCTCCTTGAGCGACATGGCGTCTTCGCGCGAGGCCAGCACGTCGATCAGCGCGAACATGCGCTCGATGACCTGGACCGTGGGGGTGCCGCCAGCTTGCTGTTCGGTCTTCTTCATGGCTGGGCAGGGCCGTCCTGCCAATGGCCATCGCGCAGCAGCTGGTGGGGTTGGAAGCGGGCTTTGTAGTTCATCTTGTCGCTTTGGCCGATCCAGTAGCCCAGGTAGACATGCGCGAGGCCCAGGCTGCGGGCTTGCTCGATCTGCCACAGCACGCTGTAGGTGCCGTAGCTGGCATGGGCTTCGGGTTCGTAGAAGGTGTAGACGGCCGACAGGCCGTCGTCCAGGATGTCCAGGATGGACACCATCTTGAGTCGGGGCGGCGCGCCGTTCACGCCGGGTTCGTGGAATTCCACCAACCGCGAGTTGACGCGGCTTTGCAGCAGGAACTGCGTGTACTGGTCGATGCTGTCGTGGTCCATGCCGCCACCGGCATGGCGGCCGTTCTGGTATCGCAGGTACAACTGGTAGTGCTCGGGCACGAAGCACAGCTTGAGCACGCGCACCTGCAGGTCGGCGTGGCGCGCCAGCGCCCGGCGCTGGCTGCGGTCAGGCCGGAAGCGGTTGGCCAGCACCCGCAGCGGCAGGCAGGCCTGGCAGCCGTCGCAATGCGGACGGTAGGTGAACATGCCACTGCGCCGGAAACCCTTCTGCACGAGTTCCGAATAGGTGTCGCTCTGGATGAGATGCCCGGGTGTCGCAACCTGCGACCTGGCCTGCCGTTCCGCCAGATAGCTGCACGGATACGGCGCGGTCGCGTAGAACTGCAGCGTCTGCAGTGGGAGATCGTTCAGGTGGGCCACGCCGTACGGGACACTGGAGTGAACAATGCGGACCAGTATACGGGGTCGAATAACCACGGCGGATCGGGCGCCTGTGCATCCTGGCGCAGCCGCGACACGAAGTCCGCGCGCGGCATTTCGGCGGCGCCGAGCGAGGCCAGGTGCCGCGTGTTCTGTTGGCAATCGACCTGCACCACGCCATGCACCCGGCACCACGCCACCAGGGCGGCCAGCGCGATCTTGGATGCATCGGTGGCGCGCGCGAACATGGATTCACCGAACACGGCCCGCCCCAGGCCAACACAGTACAGGCCGCCCATCAGCCGCCCGTCGACCCAGGTCTCCACGCTGTGCGCGGTGCCGGCCGCGTGCAGATCCTCGTACGCGCGCACCATTTCGGGCACGATCCAGGTGCCGGCCTGGCCTTCGCGCGGGCTGCTGGCGCAGGCGCGGACCACATCGCCGAAGGCGCTGTCGAACCGCACTTCACAGCCCGGCGTGGCGACAAAGCGCTGCAGCGTCTTGCGCAGCGAGCGGTGCAGCCGGAACGCGCCGGTTCGCAGCACCATGCGCGGGTCCGGGCTCCACCACAGGATAGGCTGGCCTTCGCTGAACCAGGGGTAGACGCCGTGGCCGTAGGCCGCGCGCAGGCTGTCCACGTCCAGGCTGCCACCTGCGGCCAGCAGGCCGGGGGCGGGGTCCTCCGGCCCCCAGGCCTGGACCACCGGGGGCAGCGGTTCTCCGGGCGCGAGCCAGGGCAGGGCAGGGCGGCGCGGCGTCATGGCCAGGGTGCGCCCGGCGGAAGTCCGGGCTGGACGAATGGCGTTGGGATCAGCCGCACAGGGCCCGCCCGCGGTCGATGATGCGCACGTTGATGCTCACTTGTGTTGAGGTAGTCGCGCCAAAGTGCTGTCACGACTGCGTTGTGGCTTGGCTCTGCACAAATAATGGCACATCGCGCCACGCAACCGGTGCGCAGTACATGCGGTGCACGCTTCATTTTCCCGCTGGGTGGTCGCTGGTATGGAGTGCGCAATCCAGGACAAGGACAAAGACCAATGGCGATGGACCTCGTGGGGGATCTGCTGGCCCGGCTGGACCAGCTCAATGCAATCGGCGCCGCCTTGTCCAAGGAGCGCAACACAGATGCCTTGCTCGAGGGCATCCTGATCGCGGCCAAGAACATCACGCATGCCGACGGCGGCACCCTGTACCGCATGACCGAGGACGGCAGCGCCCTGCGCTTCGAGATCATGCGCACGAACTCGCTGGACATCTTCCTGGGCGGCACCACCGGACGGCCGATCGGATTTCCGCTGCTGCAACTGGTCAACGCCGACGGCAGCTTCAACGACAGCATGGTGGCCACCTACGCCGCCATCCATGACCGCACCGTCAACATCGCCGACGCCTACGCCGAGGAGGGCTTCGACTTCTCGGGCACGCGCGCCTTCGACCAGCGCACCGGTTACCGTTCGCAGTCCTTCCTGACGGTGCCGATGAAGAACCACGACGGCGAGGTCATCGGCGTGCTGCAGCTCATCAATGCGCAGGAGCCTGACCTGGGCCGTGTCGTCACCTTCTCCGAGGCCGACCAGCGGCTTGTGGAGTCGCTGGCTTCGCAGGCGGCCATCGCGCTCTCGAACCGGCAACTGATCATCCAGCTGGAGGAGTTGTTCGAGTCCTTCATCCACCTGATCAACATGGCGATCGACGACAAGTCGCCGTACACGGGTGGGCACTGCAACCGCGTGCCGGAACTGACCATGATGCTGGCCGACGCGGTGGACGCCACCGAGGACGGTCCGCTGGCCAGCTTCAAGATGACCGAGCGCGACCGCTATGAACTGAAGATCGCCGGCCTGCTGCACGACTGCGGCAAGATCTCCACGCCCGTGCACGTGGTCGACAAGGCGACCAAGCTGCAAACCCTGTTCGACCGCATCGCGCTGGTCGACACGCGCTTCGAGGTGGTGCGGCGCGACCTGGAGATCGCGGCGCTCAAGCGCCAGCTGGCGCTGCGCCCCTCCGTCGATCCGGTCGCAGAAGCCGTGGCGGCGGCGGCCTGCACGACCGAACAGGCGGCGCTGGACCAGGAGCGCGAGTTCATCCGCAAGCTCAACCGCGGCACCGAGTACTTCAACGAAGGCACGGTGGCGCAGCTGCAGTCGCTGTCCGAGCGCCGCCGCTGGTCTGGCCCCCAGGGCCCAGACCTGCCTTTCTTCACCGACGACGAGGTGGAGAACCTGTCGATCCGGCGCGGCACGCTGACCGCCAAGGAACGCGACATCATCAATTACCACATCGTCGCGACCAACCGCATGCTCGAGCAGGTGCCCTGGCCCAAGCACTTGCGCAACGTGCCGGAGTTCGCCGGCGGCCACCATGAGCGCATGGACGGGCGCGGCTATCCCAAGGGGCTCATGCGCCACGAGATGTCGCTGCAGGCGCGCATGCTGGGGATCGCCGACATCTTCGAGGCGCTCACGGCGGCCGACCGCCCCTACAAGCCGGGCATGAAGGTGTCCAAGGCGCTGGAAATCATGGTGCGCTTCAAGAAGAACGGCCACATCGACCCGGACCTCTTCGACGTGTTCATGAACCGGGCCGTCTACCGCCGCTACGCCGAGCGCTTCCTGGACAGCGGCCAGATGGACGTCGTGCCCCCCGCCGCGCTGGAGCCGGCGGCCGAGTGATCAGCCGAGCTTCTTGACCAGCACCTGGCTGCGCCGGTCCCAGTTGTACTTGCGCTTGCGCGCCTCGGGCAGCCAATCCGGGTCCACCGGCTGGAAGCCGCGCTTGATGAACCAGTGCATGGTGCGCGTGGTCAGCACGAAGATGCTGTTCAGGCCCGCCTGGCGCGCGCGGTGCTCGATGCGCTTCAAGACCTTCTCGCCGTCGCCCTGGCCCTGGCTTTGCGGCGACACCGTGAGCGCGGCCATCTCGGCCGTCTTGGCCTCTGGGTAGGGGTACAGCGCCGCGCAGGCGAAGATCACGCCGTCGTGCTCGATCACCGTGTACAGGTGGGCGTCGCGCTCGATCTCGGTGCGGCTGCGCTTGACCAGCGTCCCGTCTTTCTCGAACGGCTCGATGAGCTGCAGGATGCCGCCCACGTCGTCGCTGGAAGCCTCGCGCACGCTCTCCAGCTTTTCGTCGATGACCATGGTGCCGATGCCATCGTGCACGTAGATCTCCAGCAGCAGCGCGCCATCCAGCGCGAAGGGCAGGATGTGGCTGCGCTCCACGCCGGTCTTGCAGGCCTTCACGCAGTGCTGCAGGTAAAAGCCCGTGTCGGTCGGTTGCTGCGGCGTCGGCAGCTGGGCCAGCAGCTGCTCGGCGGCCGCCAGCGGCAGCTCGGTGTCGATGGGGTTGTCGTCGGACGCCGGCTCGCCGGGTTGCATGCGGATGCCCGGCACCTCGGTCAGGAAGATCAGCTTGTCGGCCTGCAGCGCGGTGGCCACGCTCGTCGCCACCTCTTCCATGGTCAGGTTGAAGGCTTCGCCCGTGGGCGAAAAGCCGAACGGCGACAGCAGCACCAGCGCGCCCATGTCCAGCGTGCGCAACAGCCCGGCCACGTCGACCTTGCGGATGGAGCCCGAATGCTGGAAGTCCACGCCGTCCACGATGCCCACCGGCCGCGCCGTGATGAAGTTGCCCGAGATCACGCGCACCGTGGCCCCGGCCATCGGGGTGTTGGGCAGGCCCTGGCTGAAGGCGGCTTCGATCTCGTAGCGCAGCTGGCCGGCGGCTTCCTGGGCACAGTCCAGCGCCACCTCGTCGGTGATGCGGATGCCGTGCGAATAGCGGGCCTGGTGGCCCTTGGCGCGCAGCTGTTCGTTCACCTGCGGCCGAAAGCCGTGCACCAGCACGATGCGCACGCCCATGGCCTGGATCAGCGCCAGGTCCTGCGCGATGGACTGCAGCTTGCCGGCGGCGATGGCTTCGCCGGCCATGCCGACCACGAAGGTCTTGCCCCGGTGCGTGTGGATGTACGGCGCGACCGAGCGGAACCACGGGACGAAGGTGAAATTGAAAACAGCGGACATGGGTGGCGGGTCTGCGCGTGGGGCGGGGCAGTGCAGAGGCTGCACTGGGATAATCCCGGATTCTCTACGAAGTCCCTGCGCGGGACGCGCCCCCTTTCCATATGCCCGAAGCCTTCGCGGCGCCCCCGGCGCCAGCCTACACGCTGAGCTTTCCCGAATCGCTGCCCGTTTCCGGCCGCCGCGACGAGATCCAGGCCGCCATCGCCGCCCACCAGGTGGTCATCGTCTGCGGCGAGACCGGTTCCGGCAAGACCACGCAGCTGCCCAAGATCGCGCTGGCCATGGGCCGCGGCAAGGCCAACGCCCCGGCCGGGCAGGGCCGCCTGATCGGCCACACCCAGCCGCGCCGCATTGCCGCCAGCTCGGTCGCCAAGCGCATCGCCGAGGAGCTCAAGACCCCGCTCGGCGACGTGGTCGGCTTCAAGGTGCGCTTCCAGGACCGGCTCTCGCGCAACGCCTCGGTCAAGCTCATGACGGACGGCATCCTGCTGGCCGAGACGCAGACCGATCCGCTGCTCAAGGCCTACGACACGCTGATCATCGACGAGGCGCACGAGCGCAGCCTCAACATCGATTTCCTGCTGGGCTACCTGCGCCAGATCCTGCCGCGCCGGCCCGATCTCAAGGTCATCGTCACCTCGGCCACCATCGACGCCGACCGCTTCGCCCAACACTTCAAGAGCGACCAGGGCCCGGCGCCGGTGCTCTACGTCTCGGGCCGCATGTTCCCGGTGGAGCAGCGCTGGCGCCCGTACGAGGAGTCGCGCGATTACGGCCTGAACGAAGCCATCGCAGATGCCGTGGACGAACTTTGGCGCGATCCGCGCCAGGGCGGCGACATCCTGGTCTTCCTGCCCGGCGAGCGCGAGATCCGCGAGGCGGCAGACCACCTGCGCGGCCACCTGCAGCACCAGCCCGTGCTGCGCGACGCCCAGGTGCTGCCGCTGTTCGCGCGCCTCTCGCAGGCCGAGCAGGACGAGATCTTCGTGCTGCGCGGCAAGCGGCGCATCGTTCTGGCCACCAACGTGGCCGAGACTTCGCTGACGGTGCCCGGCATCCGCTACGTGGTCGACGCCGGCACCGCACGCGTCAAGCGCTACAGCCTGCGCAGCAAGGTCGAGCAGCTGCTGGTCGAGCCGATCAGCCAGGCCGCGGCCAACCAGCGCGCCGGCCGCTGCGGCCGCGTGGCCGACGGCATCTGCATCCGCCTGTATGGCGAGGACGACTTCAACGGCCGCCCACGCTTCACCGACCCCGAGATCCTGCGCAGCTCGCTGGCCGGCGTGATCCTGCGCATGAAGTCGCTGCACCTGGGCGAGGTCGAGGACTTCCCCTTCGTCGAGGCCCCCTCCAAGCGCGCCATCACCGACGGCTACCAGCTGCTCAACGAACTCGGCGCGGTGGACGACAACAACGTGCTGACGCCCGTGGGCGCGGAACTGGCCCGGCTGCCGCTGGACCCGCGCGTGGGCCGCATCATCCTGGCCGGCCGCGAACGCCAGGCTCTGACCGAGGTGCTCATCATCGCCTCGGCCCTGTCGGTGCAGGACGTGCGCGACCGGCCCATGGACGCGCAGACCCAGGCCGACCAGCAGCACGCCAAATTCGACGACGAGAAGAGCGAGTTCAGCGGTTACCTGCGCTTGTGGCAATGGATCCACGATGCACGCGGCGGCCATGGTGAAACCCACAAGCTCAGCAACCGCCAGTACGAGCAGCTGCTGCGCCAGAACTTCATCAACATGCGCCGCGTGCGCGAATGGCGCGACATCCACAGCCAGCTGCTGACGGTGGTCACCGAGCACCGCTGGAAGCTCAACGACCAGCCCGCCAGCTACGAGCAGCTGCACAAGGCCATGCTGGCCGGCCTGCTCGGCAACATCGGCTTCAAGCCCGAGGACGAAGACCTCTACCTGGGCGCGCGTGGCATCAAGTTCCACCGCCACCCGGGCGCGCACTTGAAGAAGAAGCCCGGCCGCTGGATCGCCGTGGCCGAGCTGGTCGAGACCACGCGCCTCTTTGGCCGCGGCATCGCCAACATCGAGCCGCAGTGGCTGGAAGAGGTCGGCGCGCACCTGCTCAAGAAGCAGCTGCTCGACCCGCACTGGGAGAAGAAGGCGGCCGAGGTGGTGGCGCTGGAGCGCGCCACGCTGTATGGCCTGGTCATCTACAACAACCGCCGCATGCCCTACAGCCGCGTGGACGCGGCCGGCGCGCGCGAGATCTTCATCCGCCAGGGCCTGGTGGCCGGCGAATGGGAGACCAAGCTGCCGTTCGCCGCCGCCAATGCGCGCACCATCGCCCAGGTCGAGGCCCTGGAGCACAAGTCGCGCCGGCAGGACGTGCTGGTCGACGAGGAGCTCATCTACGCCTTCTACGACGCGCAGCTGCCGGCCGAGGTGCACAGTGGCCGCCTGTTCGAGGCCTGGTGGCGCGACGCCTCGCGCACCAACCCCAAGCTGCTGCAGCTCACGCGCGAAGAACTCATGCGGCACGAGGCCGCCGGCATCACCACCGAGACCTTCCCGCGCACCGTGCGCCTGGGCGGCGTGGACTGCGCGGCCAGCTACCTGCACGAGCCCGGCAACCCGCGCGACGGCGTGACCGTGACGGTGCCGCTGTTCGTGCTGAACCAGGTGGCCGAGGAGCGCTGCGAGTGGCTGGTGCCCGGCATGCTCAAGGACAAGATCCAGGCCCTGCTCAAGAGCCTGCCGCAGCGCCCGCGCTCGCGCTTCGTGCCGCTGCCGGAATCGGCCGCGCGGCTCGCGGCCGAACTGCCGTTCGGCCAGGGCGGCCTGGTCGACGTGCTGCTCAAGGCCGTGCGCGACCAGACCGGCATCGACGTGAAGAAGGCCGATTTCAAGCTCGACACGCTGAGCCCGCACCTGTTCATGAACCTGCAGGTGGTGGACGAGCACGGCCGCCAGCGTGGCATGGGCCGCAACCTGGGCGCGCTCAAGGCCGAACTCGGCACGCAGGCGCGGGGCGCGTTCCAGGCCCTGGCAGCACTGAAGACCACCGCGGCGCCGGCACCGGCGCCCGCTGCCGCCAGGGCCGCTGCGCCGGCCACCGCGGCACCGCCCGCTGCGCCGCCCGCACCCACGCTGCCCGCCAACCAGCGCCACACGCAATGGGACTTCGGCGAACTGCCTGAGCTTCTGGAGATCCGCAAGGGCGGCCAGAGCGTGATCGGCTTCCCGGCGCTCATCGACGATGGCGACGCGGTGCGCATCGAGGTCTTCGACGAGCCCGATGTGGCCGCTGCCAGGCACCGCGCCGGCCTGCGCCGGCTGTTCGCGCTGCAGATCCGCGACGCGCTCAAGTACCTCGAAAAGAACATCCCCGACCTGCAGAAGATGGCCGTGGCCTACATGCCTCTCGGCACACAGGAGATGCTCCGCACCCAGATCATCGACGTGGCGCTGGACCGCGCCTTCCTGCTCGACCCGCTGCCCACCGACGCCCAGGCCTTCAAGCGCCGCATCGACGAAGGCCGCGGCCGGCTCACGCTCATCGCCAACGAAGTGGCGCGGCTGGCCGGCACCATCCTCGTCGAGTACGCCGCCGCGCTGCGCAAGCTCAAGGACGCGAGGCCGAACGCCGACGTGGCCGCCGACGTGCAGCAGCAATTGCAGCGCCTGGTACCCAAGGATTTCCTGGCTGTCACGCCCTGGCCGCAGCTGCAGCACTTCGCGCGCTACCTCAAGGCCGTCGTGCTGCGGCTGGACAAGCTGCGTGCCGATCCAGCCCGCGACGCCACGCGCCTGGCGGAACTGAGGCCCCAGGAGCAGCGCTACTGGCGCCTGGTGGCCGAGCGCAAGGGCCAGGTCGACAGCCGCATGCAGGAGCTGCGCTGGCTGCTGGAGGAGCTGCGCGTGAGCTTCTTCGCGCAGGAGCTGCGCACGCCGCAGCCAGTGAGCGTGAAGCGGCTGGACAAGACCTGGGCGCAGCTGAACCAGTAGCGCCACAATCCAGCCCTTTTCGTTCACCTGGAGACGGTGATTCCCATGCAGTCCCACAAGCCCACGCAGTTGCGGCTGGATCTGACCTCCGACCTGCAGAAGTGGCGCGCCTTCCTGGCCATCGCCGAGCTGGGGAGCCTCACCCGCGCGGCCTTATTCCTGGACAGCAATCAGTCGCTGCTGAGCCGCCACCTCAACGCGTTGGAGCGCGAGTGCAAGGCGCGTTTGTTCAACCGCACCGGCCGCGGTGTGGCGCTTTCCGATGTCGGCCAGCGCATCTTCCCGCTGGTCAAGGCATTGCTGTCGGATGCCGAGCAGCTGGAGGCGGAAATCCTGGGCGAGGCGCGCGAGCCGGCCGGCCGCGTCACCATCGGCTCGCTGCCTTCCATCACCAACCCCATGGTCGGACGCCTGTTCAAGCAATTGCGCGAGAAGCACCCTGCCGTGCAGCTCAAGGTGCTGGAGGGCTCGAGCGGCCAGGTCGAGGAATGGCTGGCCGACGCGCGGGTCGACATCGCCATCCTGTACCGCTACGGCAGTGCTCCGCCCGAGAGCGAGCAGGCCTTGGCCACGGTGGACAGTTACCTGATCGGCGCCGCGGGCGACCGGCTGACGGCCGCCGAAGAAGTGCCGTTCTCCGCGCTGCACGAGCTGCCCTTCATCCTGCCCGGTGTGCCCAATGGCCTGCGCACCGCGCTGGACGCCATGGCCCGGCACGAGCGGATCACGCTGGCCCCGGTCATCGAGGCCGATTCGTTGCCGCTGATGCGCTCCACGGTGGCCGAGGCCCGGCTCTACACCGTGCTGCCCATCCACGCCGTGTGGTCCGAGGTGAAGGAAGGCAAGCTGCAGGCGGCCCGCATCGCGTCGCCGACCCTGGAGCGCATCGTGTCCATGGCGCTGGCGCGCAGCAAGGGCCCGAGCCGGGCCGTGGCCGCCGTGGCGGCCGAGATCGTGCAGATCGTCGAGGACAGCGCGCGCAGCGGCATGTGGCGCTCGGGCACCGCAGCGACCGGCGGCTTGCCGCCTGCCGCATATCAGCCTTGACGAGCCAGCACACGCGGGCCCCGCCGCAGCCTCTAAGCTGGCAGGCCAGCTTTGGCCGACAGGAGATGACCGCATGCCCCGCATCACGCTATTCCCCAACGACACCATGGACGACGGGCAGCGCGCAGTCCACGACCGCATCGTCTCCGGCCCGCGTGGCCGCATCCAGGGCCCGCTGCGCGCCGCACTGCACAACTCCGAGCTGGCCGACAGATGGCAGGCCTTCGGCGCGCTGCTGCGCTATGGCACCACGCTCACACCGCGCCAATCCGAGATCGCCATCCTCGTCACCGGCCGCGCCTGCCAGTCGCCCTTCGAGTGGTACGCCCATCGCAGCGAAGCCGAGAAGGCCGGCATCGAGCCCGCCGTCATCGCGGCCCTGCTGGCGCAGACCGAACCGGCCGACCTGGCGGAAGACGATGCGGCTCTCTACCACTACGCTGTCGAATTGAACCGCCACCGCTCCGTCTCCGACGCCACCTACGCGCGCGCGCTGGGCTGCTTCGGCGAGCGCGGCGTGGTCGAGCTCACGGCGCTGATCGGCTACTACACGCTGGTCGCCATGACCTTGAACTGCCACGAGATCCCGCTGCCCGAAGGCGTGGCGCCGGCGTTCCCGCTGCCCCAACACGGAGCGCTGGCATGACCCGCGCTGGCTGGGACTGCCACGCCCATCTGTTCGGCCCTTACGCGCGCTACCCGCTGGCGGCCGAGCGCAGCTACACGCCGCCCGAGGCCGTCGAGGCGCAGTACGAAGCCTTGCTGCAGCGCCTGGGCCTGGCCCGTGGCGTGCTCGTGCATGCCAGCGCCTACGGCAAGGACCACCAGCTGTTGCTCGACGCGCTGGCCGCCCGGCCCGACTGGCGCGGCGTGGTCGTCGTGCAGCCTGGCGACGCGCTGCCGCTGGCCGGCCTGCGCGCGCGCGGTGTGCGCGGCGCGCGTTTCAGCCACCGCAGCGGCGCAGCCAACTTCGCCGGGAGCGCCTCGTTCAACGACCTGCTGGCGCTCGCGCCGCAACTGGCTGATGCCGGCCTGCACGCCGAGCTGTGGACCGATTGCAAGGTGTTGCCCGATATCGCGGCGCAGCTCAAGGCCTTGCCCTTGCCGGTCGTCATCGACCACATGGGCGGTTTCGACGTGGCGGCCGGTGTGGACGAGCCGGGCTTTCGCACGCTGCTGGATCTGTTGGCCACGGGCAAGGTCTGGGTCAAGCTCTGCGCCTACCGCAACCTGCTGAGTGCGCCGGACTGGCAGGCCGGCCGCGCCTTCCAGCAGAAGATGGCCGAGGCCAACCCCGAGCGCCTGGTCTGGGGCAGCGACTGGCCGCACCTGCGTGTGACGCCCGAGCCCGACGCTGCGCAACTGCTGGCGATGTTCAAGGACTGGGCCGGCAGCGCGGCCGTGGCGGAGCAGATCCTGCAGGCCAATCCCGAAACCCTGTACCGCTGACCAGCAGCGCCGGCCCACATCCAGTGGGCCGGGCGTTGCCGCATCAGAACGTGTGCTTGATGCCTGCCGCCAGCAGCGATGTAGACGCACCTGGCGTCACGCCCGTGTAGGCGGTGCTTGCATCGGACACGCTGTAGGACGATGCGCGCAGGTTCTTCAGCCGCGAGTAGCCGGCGTAGAGGTCGGTCCGGCGCGACAGCGTGTGCACGACGTTGACGCTCAGTTGGCTTGCATCGAAGTTGCCCGCGGTGCGGTCGTCGTAGCGCTTCCATGAGGCGTTGACCTTTGTCGTGGCAGCCACCGGCACGGAGCCCCCAACAAGATAGCTGCGGTAGCTGCGGCTGAAGATGCTGGTCGCGCTCGCTGCGCTGGTCGTTCGCGTGCCGCGCCAGGCGCCGGATTGCGCGATGCCGGCCAGCGTGAATGCGCCGAAGTCATGGCGCACGCCGACGGTGGTGCCGGCATCGTGGGCCAGGTCGTCGGCGTTGTCGACGCGGGTGTGCGAAATGCCTGCCAGCGTCTTGCCGCTGCGGTACAACACGTTCAGCCCTCGGGCCTTGCGGCTGCCGTCCGCGCGCTCGTCGCCCACCGTGGCCTGCAGGCGCAGCGACAAACCATTCCAGGTCGGGGACAGCAGGTTGACCACGTTGTTGTTGCGCGCCGCACTCGTGCTCGCGGCCCCGGTCCACAGCGTGCTGCTGGCGGTGCCGATCCCCAGCGCCATCGGATCGATGGGCTGTACCACGTAGAACGCCGGTGCATAGTCGCGACCCATCTCGATCGCGCCCCAGCGCCCGGCCAGAGACACCAGCGCCTTGCGTCCGAACGCGCGACCGCCCTGCGCCAGCTCCCCGGTGTCGATGGTCAGCCCGGTCTCCAGCACGAAAGAGGCACGCAGGCCGCCGCCCAGGTCCTCGGTGCCGCGAAACCCAAGGCGCGAGCCGTAGAGGCAGCCGCTGTTGATCGCCGTCGCCCTGTCGGCGCCTCGGTCCGAGCGGGTCAGGCATGCGTCCATCAGCCCGTAGATGGTGACGCCGCCAGCAGGCTCGCCTTGTGCATGGGCCGCGGTGGCCAGCCCGAGGCCGAACGCCAGGATGCAGGGAAACGTGGCAGTGGAACGTATTGTCTTCATGGTTCTTCGAGGTGGTGGATGAGGCCCGTTCGCCTGCTGCGAAAGGGTGGCGGGCAGTCTAGGAATCGGGGCACGCGGCAGCCAGCCCACGCGGCGCAAAGCTGTCTTCTCCCGTTGCGCAATACGGGCGCTCGTTCGCGTCTGGAGTTGGCGGCCGGTGCATAGCTGCATTGCCGGCTGCAGCCTTACGTGCGAGCAGTTCGGTCCTGACACTGCGACCACGCGGCGCTGCATGCGCGCCGCGACACGCCATCCATCGATTTCAGGAGACCGCCATGAACGCCAACCCATCCACGCACGACTGCATGCACCGCCATGACCATGCAGCGCCGCCATTGCGCGACCGCGCCCGGCGCCGCGTCGCGCAGGGCCTTGTGGCCGCTGCCTGCCTGTTGCCCTTCGCCGTGGCCGCGAGCGGCCCCGAACGCAAGACGGTGCAGGCCCCCGGCGCCACCATCGTCTACCACGCACAGGGCAGCGGACCGCTGGTGATGGTCATTGCGTCGACCGGTCGCGGCACCGAGGAGTTCGGCCTGCTGGCCGAACGCCTGGCCGCGCGCGGATACCGCGTGCTGCGGCCCGAGCCGCGCGGCATCGGTGGCAGCGTCGGCGCGATGGACGGAATCAGCTTCCACGATTTCGCCAAGGACTTCGCCGCCGTGATCGAGCAGGAGGGCGGCACCCCGGCCATCGTGGCCGGCCATGCTTATGGCAACTGGATCGCGCGCGTGATCGCAACGGACTTTCCCGCGCTGACCCGCGGCGTGGTGCTGCTGGCGGCCGGCGCGCGCACCTGGCCCAAGGAACTCAGCGACGCGATCACCATGATCAACGACCCCGCGTCGACCCAAGCGCAGCGCCTGGCCGGCCTGCGGCTGGGATTCTTCGCCGAGGGCAACGACCCACGGCCCTGGCTGGACGGCTGGCACCAGGACGTCACGCGCAGCCAGCGCGCCGCGCGCCAGCGCACCCGGCAGGCCGACTGGTGGGCCGCGGGCCGGGCGCCCATGCTCGATCTGATGGCCGGCGCCGACCCGTTCCGTCCGGCGAATTCGCGCAACGAACTGAAGGACGAGTTTCCCGATCGCGTGACGGTCCAGGTCATCGAAGGGGCCAGCCACGCTTTGCCCGCCGAGAAGCCGCTGGCCACCGCCGACGCCGTGGCCGATTGGGCCGACCGCCTGCCACGCTGAGCAACGACCTGAGTGGTGCGCACCGGGGCTTCAGCGCATCGTGTCGATGGCGCTGGAGCCCACCCAGGGCCTGGGGCGCCCCGTGGCCGGCCACGAGGCCGTGGTGCCGCGGGTTGTGCAGACCAGCCCCGACACCCTGTAGCGCTGAACCTGCGCAGCGCGACGCACCCACTGCGCTTTGCGGCTTTGCGAAAGACAGCTATGCCTGGCGGCGTCTGGCTCGCCGACGACGCCACCCATAGAGTCGCTTTCCCGGGCGGAAAGCCCGGCCATCAACGTCTGACACTGGAGACACCCATGAACAGCAAAACCCTCGGCGCGATCGCTTCCATCGCACTTCTGGCGACCGGATGCGGCGGTGGCGACGACGCCACTCCTGACACGCCGGCGGCAACGGCGCTCGCGCCGGACTGCACCGCGGTGCAGAGACTCAGCCATGCGAACACCGTGTTCAAGAGCGCAATCCAGATCGACACCGATGTGGTGCGTTCAGGCACTGTCACGATGCCGGCACACTGTGTTGTCACGGGTGAGATCAACCCCCGTACCGGCGTGAACGGAGTGCGTTACAGCATCGGCTTCGAACTCAGGTTGCCGCTCACGTGGAACGGACGTTTTCAATTCCTCGGCGGCGGCGGCGTTGACGGAAGCATTCCGCTGGCCTACGGCTTCCAGCGCACAGGCGGAGTTCCTGCGTTGGCGCAAGGTGCTGCCGTCGTCACCAGCGACATGGGGCATACCGGCGTCAACGGACGTGACGCCACTTTCGGGCTCGACCAACAAGCCCGCATCGACTGGGGCTACAACGCGATGGACAAGGTGACGGTGATGGCCAAGGAGGTCATCGGCAAGTTCTACGGCAAGGCGCCTCAGTACTCTTACTACGTCGGGACCTCGGGCGGCGGCCGCCAGGGAATGATGATGGCGCAGCGCTTTCCGCTGCACTTTGACGGCATCGTTTCCGGCGCGCCGATCCTGGAGCAGCACCTGGCCCAGATCGGCTCCATGCAGATGCTGCAGGAGTTCACCGCCATCGCCCCGAAGAACGCCAATGGGCAGCCGATCCTCAGCAAGGCCTACACCGACGGCGACCTCAAGCTCATTGCCGCAGCAGTGCTGAGCAAGTGCGATGCGCTGGACGGTGTGGCCGATGGCTTGATCGAGAACTACCCCGCGTGCACCTTCGACGCGAGCGAACTGCAGTGTCCGGGGGGCAAGGCCGACACATGCTTGTCCGCCCCGCAAGTGACCGCATTCAACAAGGTCATGACCGGGCCGCGCAACTCGGCGGGCGCGCTACTCTATCCGCCGGCACCGTGGGACACCGGCATCGGCGAACCCGAATGGCGCAGTGACCAGATCGGTACGGCGACCGGACCCATTCCCAACTCCAGCAAGTTCAGCAATCAGTCGATCAAGTACGTCTTCATGACACCGGCCGCGCCGGACTTCGATTACCTCAAGTTCAACTTCGACACCGACCCGGCCAGCATGCTCGCATCGGCCGCCTACACCGCAACCAACTCGACCAACTACGACGGCTTCAAGGCGCGCAAGGGCAAGCACATCGTCTACGTGGGACTGGCCGACACGCTGGTGAACCCCAGCGGGGTCAATCGCTGGTATCGCGAGCTGGTGGCGGCCAATGGCGGACTCGAGGCGACCAAACAGTTCGCGCGCCTCTTCAACTTTCCGGGCATGGGCCATTCCGTTGGCGGTGCCGCGCTTGACCGGTTCGATCCTGTCGCCGCCATCCAGGAATGGGTCGAGAAGGGCGTGGCGCCCGACTTCTTGGTGGCCACGGGATCGCGGTTCCCCGGCCGCACGCGAAACATCTGCGCCTACCCCCAGATCGCACGATACGTCGGCTCGGGAAGCGTCGACGATGCAGCCAGCTTTCGCTGCACTGCGCCGTGACCGCTCAACCACGCCCGAGAAAGCAGATCGAGCCGTTCATGAGTCGCCGCGCGTGGAGGTGCAGGCCGCGCGCGGCTCCTCCACGATTTCGCTGCGCGGAGCAGACCATCGTCGTGGCCCGGACGGGATGTGCTTCGTCGACCAGTGGCGCGGCCTGCATCCCCTGTCGCTAATGAGCCAGGCTTACTTGTCCAACAGATTCAACTTGCCCAGCAAATGTGTCATCGCCACCTTGTCGGCCTGCACGAAGGCCGTGGTCTGCGCGGGCGACAAGTCCAGCCGCTCGGCGCCCAGCGACGACAGCAGCGTCTGGTAGGCCGGGTCGGCCTGCGTATCGGCCATGGCCTTGCGCAGGGTCTCGATCACGTCGACCGGCGTGCGCTTGGGCGCGGCAAGCGTGTACCAGGTGGATACCTGCGACCCCTTGAAGCCGGCCTCGGCCATGGTCGGCACCTGCGGCAGCAGGGGCGAGCGCTGGGCCCCGCCATAGGCCAGGGGCTTCAACCTGCCGTCGGCGATGAAGGCCTGCGTGGCCGCCAGGTTCAGCATGCCCATCTGCACCTGGCCGCCCAGCACATCCTTGATCGCGGGCGCTGCGCCGCCATAGGGTACGTGGCTGATCTGGATGCCGGCACGCTGCAAGAAGGATTCCGCCGCCAGGTGGGTGCCGCCGCCGCTGCCGGCCGAGGCGTAGTTGAGCTTGCCGGGCTCCTTCTTCGCCAGCGCGATCAGTTCCTGCACGGTCGACACGCCCACCGAGGGGTGCACCACCAGCACGCTGGGCTGGTTGCCCACGCCGCCGATGAAGGCGAAATCGCCCAGGCCGTCGTACGGGACCTTTTGCATCAGCGGCGTGACCACGTGACCGGCCGAGGTGCCGATCAACAGCGTGTAGCCGTCGGCCCGCGAGCGCGCGACGAAGCCGGTGCCGATGGTGGCAGCGCCGCCGGCCTTGTTGTCGACCACGATAGGCTGCTTCAGCCGCTGTTCCAGCAGGCGTGCCAGGCCGCGCGCCAGCGTGTCGGCCGGCCCGCCAGCCGCGTAGGGGTTGACCAGCTTGATCGGGCGCGTGGGGTAGGCGTCCTGGGCGTGCAGCGCCGGCGCCAGGCCCAGCGCGGCGGCCGCCTGCAGCACAGAACGTCGGTGGATCGGGCGCATTTCTGTCTCACTCTTCAGTTGTTTGTCGGGAGCGGGCCCCAGCCTTCGCCGCCCGGCGGGCGCTGCAGCATGGGCCGGTGGAAGATCTCGCCCAGGCCTGCGTAGAACGGGCCGCCCAGGCGCGCGATGGGCCGCATGCGCGCGGTGTCCACGCGCTGGCCGTCATAGATCTCGGTCGAGAGATGGAAGGCCACGATCTCGCCGATGTACAGCGTGTTGATGCCGCGGCCCAGCACGATGGCCTGGTCCAGCCGGCACTCCATCTGCACCGGCGCGATGGCGATGCGCGGCGGCTTCACGTGGCGGCTGGGCAGCAGCGGGATGCCCAGCGCCTCCACCTCGCTGACCTCGGGCGCGAATTCCTGCGCGCTCTGGTGCATCAGTTCCATGTTGTGCTCGGTCGCCACGTTCACGACGAACTCGCGGCACGTGAGGATGTTGCGCGCCGTGTCCTTGGTGCGGCCGTCGCCGGCGCGCTGGGCGATGTTGATGGCCAGCATCGGCGGGCTGGTCGCCACATAGTTGTACGAACTGAAGGGCGCTGCGTTGGCGCGGCCCTCTTCGTCCACGCTGGTGATCCAGGCCACGGGGCGCGGCGCCACGCAGCCGATGACCAGGCGGTAGGCGGTCTCGGTGTCCAGAGCCTGCCCGTCAACACAGACGAAGCCCGCGCTCGGCTCAGCCATCGACGGCCACCGTGGCCTGAAACGACGGCCGGGCACTGAGCTGCTCGAACCACTGTGCCAGCTGCGGCGCCTGTTCACGCCAGCCGAAGCTGTCGAAGCGGTAGTCCAGGTAGCCCAGCGCACAGCCCACGGTCAAGGTGCCGATGGACATGGGCGCGACCTGCAGCGCGCCGGCCTCGGCGTCCAGCAGGACCAACGTGGCACGGGCCTTCAGTTCGAAGGCATCGATCAGCGCCTGCAGGGGCTGGACGCGTTCGCGCTCGTTGCGCCACAGGATGGCCAGGTCCAGCAGCCCGTCGCCCAGGGCGTGCCAACGCAGCGCCTGCCAGCGGGCGGTGCCCTCCTGGGGGAACAGCAGGCCGTCGGCCTGCGCGTTCAGGTACTCGCAGATCACCACCGAGTCGAACAGCCGTGTGCCATCGGCGCAGACCAGCGTGGGGATCTTGGACAGCGGGTTGTCCTGCATCAGCGCCGCATTGGGCTTCTGCATGGCAGCCACCGAGCGCACCAGCTCCAGCTGCGGCAGCAGGCCCAGTTCGTGCGCGCAGACCATGACCTTGCGCACATAGGGCGACTTTGGCGACCAGTGCAGCCGCATCGTGCTGGCCGCCATCAGATGGCTCCCGCGCTGCGCAGGCCGGCGATGCGCTCGGCGGTGTAGCCCAGCTCGGTCAGGATGGCGTCGCTGTGCTGGCCCAGCAGCGGCGGTGCAGTTTGTGTCTGCAGCGGCGCTTCGGCAAAGCGCATCGGGCTGGCGACCTGTGGCACGTCCACGCCAGCGGGGTGGGGCACGTGACGCAGCATGCCGCGCGCCTGCACCTGTGGCTCCTCGAACACCTCGGCTACGCTGTTGATGGCACCGCAGGGCACGCCGGCCTTGTCCAGCGCGGCGATCAGCTGCTCTCGCGGCCACTCGGCGAACTGCGCGCGCAGCAGGGCCGAGAGCTCGCCGATGTTGCGCACGCGCTGGGCGTTGGTGGCGAAGCGCTCGTCCGTGCTCCACGCGCCGCGGCCAAGCACCTCGCACAGCTTGGCGAACTGGCCGTCGTTGCCCACCACCAGGATCACGTCGCCGTCGCCGCAGGCGTATACGTCCTGCGGCTGGATGTTGGGGTGCGCGTTGCCGTTGCGTCTGGGCAGCTTGCCCGATACCAGGTAGTTCATGGCTTGGTTCGACAGCGTGGCCACCTGCACGTCGAGCATGGCGATGTCGATGCTGTCGCCCACGCCGGTCTGGTCGCGGCGCGCCAGCGCGGCCAGCACCGCGACGGCGGTGTACATGCCGGTCATCAGGTCGACGATGGGGATGCCCACCTTCTGTGGGCCGCCGCCGGGCCGGTCGTCGCGCTCGCCGGTCACGCTCATCATGCCGCCCATGGCCTGGATCAGGAAGTCGTAGGCCGGCTGGTCGCGGCGCGGGCCGGTCTGGCCGAAGCCCGTGACGGAGCAATAGATCAGCCGCGGATTGATCTTGCGCAGCGAGGTCTCGTCCAGGCCGTAGCGCTTCAGCGTGCCGGCCTTGTAGTTCTCCAGCACGATGTCGGCCTTGAGCGCCAGGTCCTTCACGATCTGCTGGCCCTCGGGCGTGTCCAGGCTGACGGTGATGGAGCGCTTGCCGCGGTTCACGGCCAGGTAGTAGCCGGCCTCCTTGGTGTCGCGGCCTTCGGCATCTTTCAGGAACGGGGGGCCCCAGGTGCGCGTGTCGTCGCCGGCGCCGGGGCGCTCGACCTTGATGACTTCGGCCCCCAGGTCTGCCAGGATCTGGCTGGCCCAGGGGGCGGCGAGGATGCGGCTGAGGTCGAGCACTTTGACGTGCGAGAGCGGGCCTTGGGCGGTGGTCATCTGAATGGTTTCCTTTGGGGGATGTGGCCGATTCTGGAAGCTGCGCCCGCCCGGGGCTACCAGCCAGCCGGCAAGGCTGTGATGCGCCTTGGCGCATAGCAGGCGCCGGATGCGGCCGGGCTTGCATAGCAGGTATGCGCGTGGCCTTGGTGGCAGGCGGCGGGCGGCTTCCTACAGTGCCAGCACGTTCAAACCCGTGGAGACATCGACATGCACAAGTTCTTGAAATCCGCCGCGGCCATCGCACTGGGCATGGCTGCGTTCTCTGCCTTCGCGCAAGCCTGGCCCAGCAAGCCGATCCGCGTGGTCGTGCCGTTCCCGGCCGGCGGCCCGGTCGACCAGACGGCGCGTGCGCTGGGCGCCAAGGTCGGCACCGCGCTGGGCCAGAACATGCTGATCGACAACAAGGGCGGCGCTGGCGGCCTGCTCGGTGCCGACGCGGTGGCCAAGGCCGCGCCCGATGGCTACACCGTGCTGTTCTCGTCCGCCGGTGCGCTGGCCATCGTGCCGCACATCGCGGCCAGCATGCCCTACGACCCGCAGAAGGATCTGATGGCCGTCACCCAGGCGCTCAAGGTGCCGGCCGTGCTGGTGGTCTCAAGCGCCTCGCCGTACAAGAACTTTGCCGAACTGAAGGCTGCCGCCACTGGCCCCTCCAGCAAGATCAACTACGCATCGGCCGGCAGCGGCACCACGCCGCACCTGCAGGCCGAGTTGCTGCGGCGCGAGGCCGGGCTGACGATCAACCACATCCCCTACCGCGGCGCGGCCCCGGCCATCACCGACATCCTGGGCGGCCAGGTCGACATGATGGTGGTCGACATTCCGGTGGCGCTGCCCTTCATCCAGTCCGGCAAGCTGCGCGCGCTGGCCGTCACGAACAACAAGCGCATCCCGGTCTTGAAGGACGTGCCAACCGTGGCCGAGCTGGGCCTGCCCAAGGTCGAGGCCTACAACTGGTACGGCATGCTCGCGCCAGCGCGCACCCCGGCCGACATCGTGGCCAAGCTCTACAGCAGCGTGGGTGCTGCGCTGCGCTCGCCCGACCTGCAGAAGCAGTTCGACCAGCAGGGCGTGGAGGTGGTGGGCAGCAAGCCCGAGGAGTTCGCGCCGTTCATCGCGGCCGAGTCGGCACGCTGGGGGGCCTTGGCCAAGGCGGTCGGCGCCAAGCTGGAATAGGCGCAAGGGCGCGCGCGCCGCAGCGCGTGCGCGCTACGCCGCCACCGCAGAGCGCGCCCTGCGCTGACGCGATGAATCGCAGCCGCGTGCTGGCCTTCGTGTTCGGCAACGCGCGTCAGTCAACTTCTCTCATGTCTTCCAAGGAGGTCTCGTGCCCCACACCAAATCCCTGGCTCCGCGTCCATCACCCGCGCGCATCGCCGCTGCATTCGCCTGCCTGGCCATCGGCGCATGCGGCGGTGGTGGCGACGCCGACATCCCCTTCGTCGACACCAGCGCCCTGGCGTTCAAGACTCCGCTTTCAAGCTGTGCCGCACTGAGCGGAACGGACATTCCGGCCGCGGCCGTCGGCTTGCCGACCTCGGGCGGCACGGTCACGTCCGCCACCCTGGTGCCGGCAGCCCCCGAGCTGGTGGGCGCGGCACGGGTCACGCGGGCGCTGCCCGAGTACTGCCGCGTCCTCGGGTCGATCCGCCCGGTCGATCCTGCAGCACCTCCGATCAACTTCCAGCTCAACATTCCGACGCAGTGGAACCAGAAGACGATCCAGGTCGGCGGCGGTGGCCTGAACGGATCGATCCCGGCCAACCTCGCTGCCATCGGCGCTTCGGGTTCTCCGACCAGTGGGGCATTCCCGCCGGACGCTCCCTATCCGCTGTCCAGCGGCTACGCGATGTTCGGCAGCGACTCCGGACACCAGGTGTCGAGCACGGCGGCCGACTGGGCGCTGAATGACGAAGCCTGGGTCAATTTTGGTCACGCGGCACTCAAGAAGACGCACGACGCGGTTTTCGCGCTGGTCGAGACGCTCTACGGTTCGCGCCCGCGCGTCAGCTACTTCATGGGCCAATCGCAAGGTGGTCGGGAGGCGATGGAGGTGGCCCAACGCTACCCGGAGGACTACGACGGCATCGTCGCGACATCGCCCTTGATCGGCTATTCAGCGCATGTGATCCACAAGACGCTGCTGGCCGCGGCACAGACCGGGGCACGGTGGATTCCACCCGCCAAGCAGGTCGCGATCGGGGCGGAAGTGCTGCGCCAGTGCGACGCCCTGGACGGCCTGGCCGATGGCGTGATCGCGAACTACCTGGCGTGTTCGGCGCGGTTCGATCCGCTGAAAGTGCAGCACCCTTACGCCGCCATCCGTTGCGCTGATGGCGGGGACACGGGGGATGCCTGTGTCTCGGACCGCCAGATCGAAACCCTGGACCAGATGCATGCGCCACTGCGCTTCGGATTCGCGCTGGCGAATGGCTGGTCCGAGTTCCCGGGCTACCAGGTGGGCCGCGAGTCCGAAGGAGGTTGGCTCAACATCGCGCCCCAGCCTTCCCTGCAGGCCCAGCCGGCACTGGGCCAGCCGGGCGCGACCGTCAGCTACGGAATCATCAAGGATCCGGGGTTCAACCTGAGCAACTTTTCCGTGGCGGCATTCAAGGACCGCATCGTGCAGTCGTCGGCCATCATCGATTCGACCAACACCGACCTGGGCCGGTTCTTCGCGCGGGGTGGCCGATTGATCATCAAGGCCCAAGGCTCAGACTACGCGTCCAATCCGCACACGGTGATGCGCTACTACGACGGCCTGGTGCAGCGCTTCGGACAGCGCGCGGTAGATCGCCATGTGCGCTTCTACATGCTGCCGAACGGCGACCACAACGGCGGCGTGCAGAGCCTGCCGGCCCGCACCGCAGAGCCGCAGTACGTCGACCTCATCCGCATGTCGACGGACTGGGTGGAGAAGAACATGCTGCCGGCGGACGCGCCGGTCTTGTCAGCCATGGAAGCGCTGCCGCCGTACACCGTCACCGCGACGCGACCGATGTGCCGCTACCCTGCGTATCCTCGTTACATCGCGGGGGACGCGCGCCAGGGTGGCAGCTACCGCTGCACGGTGGAGTAGGGGCGGGAGGGCGCGCACGACCGGGTGCGCGGCACGCCTGCCCCGTGCTGCCGCGCAGCCTTTCCCCAAGAGTTTCGTGGCGCACTTGTTTGTGCTGAACCGCCTTGGGTTCTCGGCATTCTTGCCTCGTCTTGTATGCTCTGAGCCACCATGAGCAGCGACTCCAAGTGGCTCGATAGCGCCCGTGCGCAGTGGCTTTGGCGAGGGAAGGATCGGCCCCCCTTCGCCGATGTCCCAGCGTTGGGGCAGGTGTCGGTTTGGGATTTCCCGAGGCCGCCAGAGCTCGTGCGTGAAGCGCGTGAGATCGTCGTGTTCTGGGGCCACCTCGAGGTAGCGCGCACACGCGCCGCCTGGGCGGTCCGCGAAACGGCCCACCCACCGACGTTCTACCTGCCGCTGGCCGACGTTCAGCCTGGACTGTTGGAGCCCGCTGGCGGTGGCTCTTTCTGTGAGTGGAAGGGACCGGCGCAGTATTGGAATCTGGTAGATGGCGCACGCCGCCTGGACCAGGTGGCCTGGAGCTACCCCCAACCCCTGTCTGGTGCCGAGCCGCTCGCCGACTGTGTGGCCTTCTATGCCCACAATCTCGACTGCCGCGTCGGCGGATCGAAGGCCCATCCACAGGCTGGGGCCTTCTATGGTGGCTGGATCACCCCGGACTTGGCTGGGCCCTTCAAAGGCGGACCCGGTAGCGGAGCTTGGTAGGCAGTCGGTTGCGGTGATCGGGCCTGCGTCAGTTGGCGCAGCAATTCTCTGGGTGGCCTCAAAGCTGAAGTGCGGCACGGCGCGTCCGTGTCCGCACCCGCAGCCTCAACGCCGCTTGGCCAGCTCCAGCTTCGCAATCGCGTTGCGGTGCACCTCGTCCGGCCCGTCCACGATGCGCACGGTGCGCTGGTGGGCGTAAGCCTCGGCCAGCCAGAAGTCCTGGCTGACGCCGGCCGCGCCATGCGCCTGGATCGCCCAGTCGACCACCTTGCACGACATGTTGGGCGCCACCACCTTGATCATCGCGATCTCGGCACGCGCTTCCTTGTTGCCCACGGTGTCCATCTTCCAGGCGGCGTTCAGCGTCAGCAGCCGGGCCTGGTCGATCATGCAGCGCGACTCGGCGATGCGCTCATGCCAGACCGACTGCGCGGCCAGCGGCTTGCCGAAGGCGATGCGGGCCTGCAGCCGGTCGACCATCATCTCCAGCGCGCGCTCGGCAGCGCCGATGGAGCGCATGCAGTGGTGGATGCGCCCCGGGCCGAGGCGGCCCTGCGCGATCTCGAAGCCGCGCCCTTCGCCCAGCAGCATGTTGGACACCGGCACGCGCACGTTCTCCAGCAGCACCTCCATGTGGCCGTGCGGCGCATCGTCGTAGCCGAACACCGACAGGTGGCGCACCACCTTGACGCCCGCCGTGTCGCGCGGTACCAGCACCATGGACTGCTGCGCGTGGCGTGGCGCGTCCGGGTCGGTCTTGCCCATCACGATGTAGATCTTGCAGTCCGGGCTGCCGGCGCCGGACGAGAACCACTTGCGGCCGTTGATGAGGTAGTGGTCGCCATCGCGCACGATGGAGCACTGGATGTTGGTGGCGTCGGACGAAGCCACCGCCGGCTCGGTCATCAGGAAGCCAGAGCGGATCCTGCCGGCCAGCAGTGGCTCCAGCCACTCATCCTTCTGCGCCTCGGTGCCGTAGCGCTCGATGGTTTCCATGTTGCCGGTGTCCGGCGCCGAGCAGTTGAACACCTGGCCCGACCACGAGACGCGGCCCATCAGTTCGCACAGCGGCGCGTAGTCCAGGTTGGAGATGCCGGGCACGCCACGGTGCTCGTGCGGCAGGAACATGTTCCACAGGCCGGCTTCGCGTGCGATGGGCTTGAGTTCCTCGATCAGCGGCGAGAGTTGCCAGGGATTGCCGGCACGGCGAAAGGCGGCCATCTCTTCATGGTGGCGCGCTTCGTTGGGATAGATGTAGCGGTCGAAAAAGTCCCGCATGCGTTGCAGCAGGTCGGCTGTCTTGGCGGATGGTTCGGCGAACATCGTTGTCTCCTTGCGTGGACCGCACCGGGCGCGCGGCGATCGACGGTAGCACGCGCGCCCGGCTGTGCGGGTCACTCGATGGACAGGCAGCGGCCCTTCAATCCAGGCGGATGCCGGCCCGCTGCACGACCTGGCCCCACTTGGCCAGATCGCTGCGGATCAGGCCGGCAAATTCTTGCGGCGTGCTGAGCCGCACCTCGATGCCGGCATCGGCCATCTGCCGCGCCATCCCGGGCGTGGACATGGCCGCGCCGATCTCGCGGTGCAGCGTGTCGACGATGGCCTGCGGCGTTCCGGCCGGCGCCAGCACGCCCAGCCACAGCGTCATGTCGTAGCCGGCCATGCCGGGCGCCTCCGCAATCGTCGGGACCTGGGGCAGGGCGGGGGACCGCTTGCTGCCCGTCACGCCCAACGGGCGCAGCTTGCCGGTCTTGGCGTAGTCGACGAAGTTGGACGTGGTGTCGAACATCATCGAGATGCGCCCGCCCAGAAAGTCGGTCATGGCCGGCGCGCTGCCCTTGTAGGGCACGTGCGTCAGATCGACCCCGGCCAGGCTCTTGAACAGTTCGCCCGACAAATGGCTGGTGGTGCCGTTGCCGGCCGAGGCGAACGTCAGCTCGCCGGGCTTGCTGCGGGCCAGCGCCACCAGCTCGGCCACGTCCTGCGCGGGCACGCCGGGGTGCACCACCAACAGGTTGGAGGTGCTGTGCGTCAGCGTGATCGGCACGAAGCTTTTCACCGGGTCGTAGCGCAGGCTTCTGTACAGGTTGGGGTTGATGGTCAGCGAGCCCATGGTGGCGAAGAGCAGCGTGTAGCCGTCCGGTGCCGCCGTGGCCACGGCCTCGGCGCCGATGCCGCCGCCCGCGCCGGCCCGGTTGTCGATGACCACGCCCTTGCCCAGCCGCTCGGCCAGGCGCTGGCCCAGGGTGCGGGCCATCAGGTCGGTGGCGCCGCCGGCCGGGAAGGGCACGACCAGGCGGATGGGCTTGTCGGGGTAGTCGGCGGCGCTGGCGCTGGCGTGGGCGCCCAGGCACAGCGCTGCGGCGCACAGCAGCAGTTGGCGGCGCATCTCAGCGGCCCGTGAACACGGGCGCGCGCTTCTCGGCGAAGGCGCGTTGCGCTTCCTTGGCGTCGTCGGTCTTGCCGATCTGCGCCGTCATGTCCTGCTCGTAGCGGTAGCCGTCGCGCAGGCTCATGTCCTCGATCACGTTCAGCGTGTGCTTGCCCATGCGGGTGGAGACCGGGCTCTTGGATGCGATGGTCTGCGCGATCTCCATGGCCGTGGCCATCAGCTCCTCGTGTGCAACGCAGGCCTCGACGATGCCCAGCCGGTACAGTTCTGCGCCTGGCACACGCATGCCGGTCAGTGCCATGCGGCGCAGCCGCGAATGGCTGAACAGGCGCATGGCGTGGCGGCAGCCGCCCAGCAGGCCGACGTCGACCTCGGGCAGGCCCAGCGATGCCTTCTCGGACGCGACCAGGATGTCGCTGGACGCGGCCATGGCCACGCCCGAGCCCAGCGCCGCGCCGTTGATGGCGCAGACCACCGGCTTGGCACATTCGCGGATCGCGTGGAAGCACTCGCGCGTGCGGCGCGAATGCGCGGGCAGGTCGCCCGGGCCCTTGATGACGGATGCGCGGCCCTTCAAGTCGGCCCCGGCGCAGAAGACCTTGCCGGCGCCCGTCAGCACCACGGCGCGCACCTCGTCCATCTCGGAGATGCGGTCCAGTGCCATCGTGAGCTCGTCGTTCAGCGTGCGCGTCAGTGCGTTGACGGGCGGGCTGTTCATGGTCAGCGTGGCCACGTGGCCGTCGAGTGCGTAGATGAGTTGGGTCAGGTCGTCCATGGGTCTCCAATGTGCGGCGGGCCGCGTGTCTTCTCGAAGATGCCAGTCTAGGGACGCTGACCTGGCGCCGCTACGCCGGCTGCCGCAGGGCTGCTATGCAGATCGGCGCATCTCTGCCCCGCCGGCCGGGCCGCCGGGTGGAGGCCGATCCACAGCGCCCGCACATGCCGCACATGCCGCACATGCCGCGCATGCCGCGCATGCGATCATCCGGCCCGTCGCGGCGCATGGCCGCCGCCTGCCCATCCCCATGCGCTCACTCCGTGTCCAGCTCACCCTGTTCGGCCTCCTGCTGGTGGCCCTGTGGGCCACGCTTGCCGTGGTGATGGTCGTGCTGTACCGCAGCAGCGCCGGCGCCCAGGTCGAGACGCAGCGGGCCGTCGCGCAGCAGGCCTGCGGCGCCATTGCGGCACGCTACGCGCAATCCGTGCCCGTGCCCACGCCGGCCGCGCCGCAGTTCGACCGCATCGTCGACAGCTTCAACCGCTACCGGGCGCGGTTCGAGCAGGCCCGCGCGCAGCTGCAGCAGGCCGCGCAGCAGCGCAGCCGCGACCAGCGGCTGGCCGCGCTCGGACGCATGACCGGCGGCATCGCGCACGAGAGCCGCAACCCCATCGCGGCCATGCGGCTGAAGGCCGAGAACGCGCTGGCCGCCATCGTCGGCCAGATCGACCGGCTCGACGGCCTGGTGCAAAGCCTGCTGGCACTGGTGCAGCCGGTCCAGTTGGCGATGCACTGCACCGACCTGCCGGCCTGGCTGGCCGAGCGGCTGGCCGCCGTGGAGCGCCAGGCCACCCAGCGGGGCGTGCGGCTGGCCTTGCGCCACGCCGGGCAAGCGGCTGCGCGCCTGGACCCGGTGCACCTGGCGCGCGCCGTCGACAACCTGCTGGACAACGCCGTGCGCCATGCGCCACCGGGCGGCGAGGTGCTGCTGTCGGCCGGGCGCACGCTCGCCGGGGCGCTGCTGATCGCGGTGGACGACGACGGCCCGGGCGTGCCCGACGGCCTGCTGCCCCAGCTGTTCGAGCCCTTCGCAACCGGGCGCGCCGGTGGCACCGGCCTGGGCCTCGCGCTGGCCCGCGAGGTGGCGCTGGCCCACGACGGCGAACTGCGCCATGTGGCGCGCACGCCCGGCGCTCGCTTCGAACTGGAGATGTCGTGGCACGCCTGCTGATCGTCGACGACGACGACGCCTGCCGCGAGACGCTGGCTGAGACGCTGCAGGGCCTGGGCCACGAGGCGGTGCAGGCCGCCAGCGGGGTGGACGCGCTGGCGCTGGCCGTGCGCACCCGTTTCGCGGCCGTGTTCCTCGACCACCGCATGCCCGGCATGGACGGACTGGAGGTGCTGGCCGCGCTGCGTGCCCGGCTGGCCAGCCTTCCCCCGGTCATCGTGCTGACCGCCTACGCGAGTGCCGGCAACACCATCGAGGCCATGCGCCTGGGCGCGTTCGACCACCTGGCCAAGCCGGTCACGCGCCAGGAGGTGGCCGACGTGCTGGCGCGCGCCCTGCGCACCGCGGCGCCGGCCGGGGCCGGGCAGGGCGCCGGTGATGCGGTCGACAACGACGACGAGGACGACGCATTGGTGGGACCGAGCGAGGCCATGCGCGCGGTGCACAAGCGCACCGGCCTGGCGGCCGCCAGCGCGGCGCCGGCGCCGGTGCTGGTGCTGGGCGAGACCGGCAGCGGCAAGGACATGGTGGCGCGCGCGCTGCACCGCCACTCGGCCAGGGCCGGCGGCCCCTTCGTCGCCATCAACTGCGCGGCCATCCCCAAGGAGCTGCTGGAGAGCGAGCTGTTCGGCCACGTGCGCGGCGCCTTCACGGGCGCCACGTCCGACCGGCCCGGCTGCTTCCGCGCGGCCGACGGCGGCGTGCTGCTGCTCGATCAGATCGGCGACATGGCCGCCGGCGTGCAGGCCAAGATCTTGCGCGTGCTGCAGGAAGGCGAGGTCACCCCGCTGGGCGGGCACCGCACGCACAAGGTGAACGTGCGCATGGTCGCCGCCACCCACCGCGACCTGGCGCAGGCCGTGCGCGAGGGGAGCTTCCGCGAAGACCTGTTCTACCGGCTCGATGTGCTGACCGTGCGGCTGCCGCCGCTGCGCGGGCGGCTGGCCAACATCATTCCGCTGGCCGAGCACTTCCTGCGCCGTGCCGCCGCGCGGCAGGAGGGTGGGGCGCCCAAGGCCTTGTCGGCTGCGGCCGCGCAGGCCCTGGTGCGCCAGCGCTGGCCCGGCAACGTGCGCGAGCTGCGCAACCTCATGGAGCGTTGCCAGGCCCTGGTGCGCCAGCGGGTGATCGACGCGGCCGACCTGGGGTTGGACGGCGCCGCGCCGGCCGTGGCGCAGGACGCTGCCGCGCTGCCGGCCGACTGGCTGCAGGCCGGCCTGCCCGAGGCGGTGGAGCGGCTCGAACGGCAGCTCATCGCCCAAGCGCTGGCGCGCAGCCAGGGCAACCGCGCCGAGGCCGCGCGCGCTGGGCATCCACCGCCAGCTGCTGTACCGCAAGATGGCGCAGTACGGGTTGGACTGAGACGCCGCGAAACGTCCGCGAAACGTCCGCGAAGGAGACACCCGGCTGTCCGCCTGCATCCACCGCGTGCGCCGGCCGTGCGCCAAGTCCTTGATCTGCAAGGCCGGCCGGCTGGCACGGAAATCGAACCATCCCGGGGTTGCACTGCCGTGCGCCCACTTTGTTGAACATGTCCGACTCTTCCACCGCTCCCCCGTCCCCTGCCGCCGGCGATGCACCTGCGCCTGCCGGCAACACGCTGCTCTGGGTCCTGCTGGCCCTGGCCGCCGTGCTCGCCTGGTGGCAGCCGCGCGGGCCGGTGGCCACGCTGCAGCTGGTGGACTGGCAGACCATCGGGGCGCTGGCCGGCCTGCTGGCCATCACCCAGGCGGTGGAGCGCAGCGGCATGCTGCAGGCCACGGCCCAGCGGCTGCTCGGGCGCGTGTCCACGCTGCGCGGCCTCGCGCTGCTGCTGACGGCCGCGGCGGCGCTGCTGTCGGCCCTGGTCACCAACGACGTGAGCCTGTTCCTGCTGGTGCCGCTCACGCGCGTGCTGGCCACGCAGGCGCACCTGCCGCTGGCCCGGCTGGTGGTGCTGCAGGCGCTGGCCGTGAACGCGGGCTCGGCGCTCACACCCATCGGCAACCCGCAGAACCTGTACCTGTGGCACCGCTCGGGCGAGAGCTTCGTCGGCTTCATGGGCATGATGGCGCCCACCGTGGCCGTGATGCTGTTCTGGCTGTTGGCAGCGGCCTGGTGGCTGGTGCCGCGCACGCCGATTGCGCTCAAGCCCGCGACCGAGGCGGCGGCCGTGCAGCCGCGCCTTCTGGCCCTGGCGGCCGGGCTGTTCGTCGCCTTCGTGGTCGCGCTCGACCGCCACTGGCTGCTGGCCGGCCTGGGCCTGGTGTTCGGCGCATTCGCACTGGCCGCGCCGCGCGTCCTGCGCGGCATCGACTGGGCGTTGCTGCTCACCATCGCCCTGATGTTCGTGGTGCTGCGCCAGGTGGCCGAGCTGCCAGCCATGGCTGCGCTGTTGCAGCAGTGGCCCATCGCCGAGGGCTGGCGCGCCTACCTGGCAGCCATCGTGGCCTCGCAGGTCATCAGCAACGTCCCGGCCACCATCCTGCTGGACGGCACCGTGCGCGACCTGCCGGCCCTGGCGGCCGGTGTCAGCGTCGGTGGCTTCGGCTGCGTGCTGGGCTCGCTGGCCAACCTGATCGCGCTGCGCCTGGCGCGCTTGCCGGAAGGCATGCGCGAATTCCACCGCCTCAGCATCCCGTTCCTGCTGGTGTGCGCCGCGTCTGCCGCGCTCCTGCGTCTGGGGTGAATCGGCCAGGCTGACGCGAGCGGGCTCCGCAGCCCCTGTCCGCAAAGCGGACATCCCCTGTCCCGCCAGCATCCATGGCGCCCCCCTTGCTCGCTCGCAGGCTGTTGATTTCGGAGGGTTCAGGCGCTGGCTGGCGGCAGCATCGTGCGCTTTCCGCGCCACGTGGGCGCCGTGCTGATGCCCTGGCTGCAGCCCGGCACCACCGTGCATGCGCGCGGCTGGGGCAGCCGCAGCGCGCAGGGCAGTGCGCTCGAAGCCACCGCCATGGGCCTCACGGCCGAGTCCATGCAGGAGCTCTACGCCGGTCCCGCCGGGCGCCCGGGTCCCCCGGTGCAGGCGGGCAATCGCCATGGTCCTGGCGCCTGCAAAGGCTAGCGCGGCGGCGCCGACGCGCTGGCGTGCGCCATGGTCTGGCGGTTCAGCAGCCGCACCACGTATTCCATGAAGGCCGGCGTGAAGACGGTGCCGTGGTCCGGCAGCACGCGCGCGTCGACCTCGACCACGCGCGACGCATCCTGCGGGCACGGCGACGTCGCCCCGGCCACCGGCTGCAGATGCAGGCGGTACCAGGCGTCGCCGGGCGCCGGGCGGCCGCTGTGCGGCTGGTGGAACACCGTCACCGGGTTGTCGGCGTACAGCTCGTTCGATCCGGCGGGCACCCGCGCGAACCCGCGCACGATGGTCTGCGCACCGTCCGGGCGCGGCGGCTGGCCATCGAGCACCTCCATGCGCAAGCGGTGCGTGACGAACGCGCCGAAGTTGGCGGCCGTGTAGACGTGCTCCGGGAAGGGTGCGGCCTGGCGCGCCGCCGCATCGAAGGTCACGGCCTGGCCGGCCGGGTAGACCTGGCGGGTGACCAGGTCCGCTTCCGACGACAAGGACACCAGGGGCATGCCGATCGGCTCGCACCGGCGCTCCCGGTCGTGGATGCCGCGGTACTGCTCGGCCGAGAAGGCGGGGTTGACCAGCAGCACCAGGTCGGGCCGCGCCGCGGCCTGCGCACTGCCGTCCGGCAAGAGCAGCGCGTCGCGCAGCGACTGGAAGACGGCACGCGCACCCAGGCTGTGGCCGGTGACCACCAGGGCGCTGCGCCGGTCGGCACGCGGATCGGGGCGGCCCCGGGCCACGCGCTGCGCCAGCCCGGCGATCAAGGGCCGCAGCAACGCGCCCTGGGCGCCCAGGCGGTCGGCCGCCTGCAGGCGGTTCCAGAAGGTCGTGCCGTTGGCGATCTCGCCGGCATACAGGCGGCCGGGCCAGCCCACGTACACGCCCAGCACCGTGCGGGCTGGCCGGCCGGCGGCGCGGGCAGCCTGCTGCTCCATGGTGTCGATGGCGCCGATCAGCCTGCCGTAGTCGCAGACGTAGCTGTCGCCGGTGGCTGCGGAGTGCTGCCAGCCGTGCACGAAGACGGCGACCAGCGCCCCCGGGCCGGCCACCGCATCGTCCACCGCGCCGAACAGCGCCGTGGACTGGGCCGGGTCCACCGGCTGGCCGCTGTCGTCCGCCTCGACGAAGTGCAGCGCCGCGGGCGCGGCCGCGTGGGCCGGCCCGCACTCGGCCGCCGGCAGCGGCGTCGGGCCGGGCGGGCGCTGCTGCGCGGCCACGCGTTCGAAGCGCTGCCCGTCGACCTGCACGGCGCCCTCCTCGTGGTCCAGGTGCCAGCGCACCGTCAGCGGCGCCGGCGCGGCCAGCAGCGGCTTCACCGCCTCGGGCAGCAGCCGGACCACGCTGCCCTGCGCCTGCGCAGTGAGCGTGAGTGCCGGTGAACTGCCGGTCGCCGGCGCGCCGGGCGTGCTGGCCAATTGCAGCGACACGCTGCCGTCCGGCAGGTCGATGCGCAGCTGCTGCAGCGTGTCGGCGGCGGCCAGGGCGCGGCGCACCCAGCCTGTCGGGCCTTCTGCATTGCCGGGGCTCGCCAACATGGCCTCGCGCCGCGTGTAGGGCAGGCCGTAGCGCAGGCCCAGTTCCACGCGCTGCACGCCGGCCGGCTGCGCGAGCGCAGTCGCCAGGGCGGCCGGCAGCAGCGCGGCGCAGCCGGCCGCCGCTTGCGGGGCGAGCCGGGCGCGCAGCGTGGCGGTCAGTGCGCCGGTCCAGTCGAGCGTGGCCGATTCCAGCGTGGCTTCGCAGTCGCCATGGCGCAGCCGGCCAGCGGCCATGCTGGCATGCAGGCCCTGGCGCAGCACATCGACGCAGCCGGACCCGCTGGCCAGGCGCTCGCCCACGGACACCGGATCGAGCTGCATGCGGGCGCCGAACCCCAGCACCCATTCGCCGGCGCAGCTGCGGCGCAGCAAGCCGGTGTCGGCGTGCAGGTGCAGCGGCTCGGCCAGCAGCGTGGCGGGCAGCTGGCTGGGCATGCCCTGCATGTCGAAAGCCGTGGGCAGCAGGGGCCCCGTGCACGCCAGTCCGTCCAGCGCGCACAGGGCGCCGTGCACGCGGTCGTGGTTCAGCCACTGCAGGACGGCCAGGGTCAGCGCGCCAACCGGCACCAGCCCGAGCAGCCAGCGTGCCGAAAGGCGCATGCCGCCTTGCTTGCGACCGTCCATGGTGTGCTCCCGTTCATCGCAGCCGTGCCGGTCGGCATGGTGCGCTGCGACGGGGGGGCGGTCCATCCCGGCTTTGCGGGATCGACAGCGGCCTGGCCGCCAGTCGAGAGGTCAGGCCGGCGAGAGGTCAGGCCGGCGGCGCAGTGCCGGCCGTGAACGCCAGTGCCAGCCCGTTCATGCAATAGCGCAGCCCGGTGGGCTTGGGGCCGTCGTCGAACACGTGGCCCAGGTGGCCGCCGCAGCGTGCGCACAGCGTCTCGTCGCGCACCATGCCGAAGCTGCGGTCGCTCTTGTTGTCCACCGCATCGGGCAGCGGCTTCCAGAAGCTCGGCCAGCCGGTGCCGCTCTCGAACTTGGTGGCCGAGGAGAACAGCGGCAGCTGGCAGCCCGCGCAGCTGAAGGTGCCGGCCCGCTTCTCGTTGTTCAGCGGGCTGGAGTAGGGCCGCTCGGTGCCGGCCTGGCGCAGCACCTGGTACTGCTGGGGCGTGAGCTGGGCCTTCCATTCGGCGTCGGTGCGGCTCACGGCATAGGCCTTGGCCGCACGCGCGGTGGGCAACAGCGCCCAGCCGGGGCCGGCCAGCAAGGCGCCGGCACCCAGCGCGCGGAACAGTTGTCTGCGGGCGTTCATCACGATGGTCCTCCAGTTCAAGTGCTCGCACCCACCAGCACCGGCTTGTCGCGGTAGCGGTCGGGGAACACGCGCTTGAGGCTCTCGCGCTTGGGCAGGTCGTGCATGGCGATGTAGGGCTGGTTGGGATGCAGCGTCATGTAGTCCTGGTGGTAGGCCTCGGCGTCGTAGAACGGCTTGGCCAGCTCGATGGTGGTGGCGATGGGCGCGCCGAAGCTGCGGGCCTGGTCCAGCTGCGCGATGTAGGCCTTGGCCACGCGGGCCTGCTCGGCGCTCTGCGCGAAGATGGTCGAGCGGTATTGCGTGCCGAAGTCCGGCCCCTGCCGGTTGAGTTGCGTGGGGTTGTGCACCACCGAGAAGTAGATCTGCAGGATCTGGCCGAAGCCGATCTCGCGCGGGTCGTAGGTGATCCGCACGGCCTCGGCATGGCCGGTGCTGCCCGAGCCGATGGCGTTGTAGTTGGCCGTGCGCGCCTCGCCGCCCGCGTAGCCCGAGACAGCGCGCGTGACGCCCTTGACGTGCTGGAACACGCCCTGCACGCCCCAGAAGCAGCCACCTGCGAGCACCGCGGTCTCGCTGGTGGCCCCGGCTGCCGGGGTGCCGGCATCCTTGGGTGGCGGGATGGCGACCGCACTCTCGGCGGCCATCGCCGGCAGGGCCTTCCACGCGGCGAAGGCACCGGTCAGCAGCAAGCTCATGGCGGTCAGCGTGCCGCGCCGCGACAGGACGGGTTGGCTGGTGGTGACAGTATTTTTCATAACGGCCTTGGTTCCTTTCTGGCTTCATCGAGCAGTTGCTGGATCACCTGCTCCGACTTCTCGTACGCGCCTTCACCGACATGGTGGAAGCGGATCTGTCCCCTGGCGTCGACGAAGTAGAGCGCCGGCCAGTAGTTGTTGCGAAACGCGCGCCAGATGGCGAAGTTGTTGTCCAGCGCGACCGGAAACGGCACGTCGAGATCGACGAGCGCGCGCTGCACATTCGCGGTGTTCTTCTCGTAGGCGAACTCGGGGGTGTGCACGCCCAACACCACCAGGCCCTGGTCCTTGTACTTGCGATGCCATTCGCGCACATGCGGCAGGGCATTGCGGCAGTTGATGCAGCCGAAGGTCCAGAAGTCGACCAGCACCACCTTGCCACGCAGGTCCTGCGCCGAAAGCGCGGGGGAGTTGAGCCAACCGACCGCGCCTTCGATGGGCGGCATCGCGCCCAGCACCGGCAGGTCGAGGCGAGGCACCGGCGCGGGCGCCTGCACGCGCAGGAAGCCGCCGGCCGGCATGGCGGCGGGGGCGCTCGCAGGCTGGGGCCGCAAGCGGTCGATCAGCCGCTGCTCCAGCCCGTTGGCGCCGGGCAGCGAGCGTTCAGCCAGGGTGCCGGTGTCCAGGCCGAGTGCGATCGCGGCGACGCCGGCGAGCACGGCCACGCCGACGGCCTTGCGCAGCCCTTCGCCGATGCCCATGGTGCGGCGCAGCGCGGCAAAGGTGCGCTGGCCCACCGCGAGCAGCACGGCCAACGCGCTGACGGCGCCCAGGGCGTAGGCCAGCAGCAACAGCGAGGTGTGGACCGACGGGCCGTGCAGCGCGGCACCGGTCAGGATCAGGCCCAGCACCGGGCCGGCGCAGGGCGCCCAGAGCAGCCCGGTGGCGGCTCCGAGCAGGAAGGAGAGGGTGGCCGGGTTGCGTTCCCGGCCGCCGGGTTGCGACGCGGTGGCCGACAGCCGGTTGCCCATGGCCACCAGGGGGCGGGTGGCCAGCAGGGCCAGCCGCGGTGCGATGAGCATGGCGCCCATCGCGGCCAGCAGCACCAGCGCGGCGGTGCGGCCGTACTCGTTGGCCTGCACCGCCCAGTCGCCGACGAAGGCGCCCAGCGAGGCCACGGCAGCGAAGGTCAGCGCCATGCCGGCCAGCAGCGGCAGGCCGCTCGTGCGGAACGGTTGGTCGACCCGTGCGAACACGAAGGGCACGACCGGCAGGATGCAGGGAGCGAAAAGGGTCAGCGCCCCGGCCAGGTACGACAGGATGAAATAGACCATGGGTGTCCTTGTGGCGGCGCTGGTGGGGCGGGGTTGCGCTTACGGCTTCATCGCGTCCTTCTTCATGCCGTCCTTGGCCATGGAGTCCTTGGCCATGCCGTCCTTGGCCATGGAATCCTTCTTCATGCCATCCTTGGCCATGGCGTCCTTGCCCATGGCGTCCTTGCCCATGGAGTCCTTCTTCATGCCGTCCTTGGCCATGCTGTCCTTGGCCATGCCATCCTTCTTCATTTCGTCGGCGGCGAAAGCCGAGACCGAGCCGATGGCGATGAAGGTGGCGAGCAGGGTGGTGGTGAGCTTGTTCATGGCAGTTGTCCTTGGGAGAGAGTCGATGGTTTGAAAGAGCCGGTTCGTCATGAACGCAGCCGCACGTTTCGCAAGCGCTGAGGGCGGCTGCCCTCAACTGCCTCCGAACCAGTTGTAGCCCTGGTCTTCCCAGTAGCCGCCAGGGTTCGTGTTGGTCACGAACATCGCCTGGATGTGTTTAGGGTTCTTGTAGCCCAGCTTGGTGGGCATGCGCAGCTTCATCGGAAAGCCGTACTTCGGGGGCAGCGGCGCGCCGTCGTACGTCAGCGCCAGCAGCGTCTGCGGGTGCAGCGCGGTCGGCATGTCGATGCTGGTGTGGTAGTCGTCGGCGCACTTGAAGCCGATGAACTTCGCGCTGGTGTCGGCGCCCACGCGGGCCAGGAAGTCGGAGAAGCGCACGCCGCCCCATTTGCCGATGGCGCTCCAGCCTTCCACGCAGATGTGGCGGGTGACCTGGTCGGTCTGCTGCATGGCGCGCAGTTCGGGCAAGGTCCACTGGCGCTTGTCGGCCACCAGGCCGGTCACTTCCAGCCGGTAGGCGGCTTCGTCCACCTGGCGGATCTCGTCTTCGCCGTAGTAGGCGTTGAACGGGAAGGGCCGCGTGATCATCGATTCGGGGTAGGTCGGCGCCAGTTGCGCGGGGTCGAAGATCAGGCCCTGCACCTTGTCGTTGAACTGCGAGATGCGGGTCAGCGCAGCCTCCACCCCGGCGTTGTCGCTGATGCTGCAGCCCGTCAGCATCGACAGGCCGCCCAGCGTCAACGTGCGTTGCAGGAAGGCGCGGCGCGCCGGTTGCTCGACGCGGCGGCCGATCAGGTGGCGGGCCTCGGCCAGCGCGGCCTGGGCGTCGACGCCGGGGAGCAGGGGGCGTTGCAGGATCTTCATGCCAGTTCCTTGGCGGTTTGTGCGGCGGGTGCCTCGCGGCCGGCGCGGCCGCTCAGCATGGCCAGCAGCGTGCGTGGCACCAGCGCCACCATGACCAGGTGCACCGCCACGAAGCCGACCAGGCCGGCCATGGCGACGAAGTGGATGCGGCGTGCGAACTCGTAGCCGCCGAGCAGGTCGCGCAGCAGGCCGAACTGCACCGACTTCCACAGCACCAGGCCCGAGAGCACCAGCACCACGGTGTCCAGCATCACGAACAGGTAGGCGGCGCGCTGCACGCTGTTGTAGTGGCGCGGGTCGGTGTGGGCCAGCGCACCGCGCAGCGCGGCTTTGGCGTCGGCCAGGATGCCGCGCAGCGTGAGCGGGAAGAACTTCGCGGCCAGCCGGCCGCTCAAAATGTTCAGCACCAGATAGACCAGGCCGTTGGCGGCCAGCAGCCACATCGCCGCGAAGTGCCATTGCAGCGCGCCACCCAGCCAGCCGCCCAGCGTCAGCGCCTTGGGAAATTCGAACGGGAAGAACGGCGCCGCGTTGTAGATGCGCCAGCCGCTGGCCACCAGCACCAGCACAGCCAGCGCGTTGAGCCAGTGGTTGGCGCGCATCCAGCCGGGGTGGATCGGCGCGGGGCGCTTGGAGGGTGTTGGGCTTGGCATGGGGCGCAGTGTGGTGCGCACCCCCTCGCCGTTTCATCACGGAATCTTCAATTAATCGTGACAACTCGGCGGCCGGCTTCCGCCCACAATCCGGCCCCATGGACACCCCCAAGCGCGTACTGATCGTCGAGGACGACGCCCACATCGCCGAACTGCTGCGCATGCACCTGCACGACGAAGGCTATGCCGTGACGCACGCGGCCGACGGCCATGCCGGGATGCGCGAACTGTCCCGTGGCCAGTGGGATGCGCTGGTGCTCGACCTCATGCTGCCCGGCGTGGACGGGCTGGAGATCTGCCGCGCGGCCCGGGCCATGGCCCGCTACACGCCCATCATCATCACCAGCGCGCGCTCCAGCGAGGTGCACCGCATCCTGGGCCTGGAGCTGGGCGCCGACGACTACCTGGCCAAGCCCTTCTCGGTGCTCGAACTGGTGGCCCGCGTGCGCGCTCTGCTGCGCCGAAGCGAGGCCATGGCCCGCAACGCCCGTGTGGAGGCGGGCCGGCTGGAGGTCGGCAAGCTGGGCCTGGACCCGGTCACGCGCGAGGTGCAGGTGGATGGCAGGCCGATCGAACTGACGCCGCGCGAGTTCGACCTGCTGCACTTCTTCGCACGCAACCCAGGGCGGGTGTATTCGCGGCTGGAGCTGCTCAACCAGGTCTGGGGCTACCAGCACGACGGCTACGAGCACACCGTCAACACGCACATCAACCGCCTGCGCACCAAGGTCGAGGCCGACCCGGCGCAGCCGCGCCGCATCCTCACGGTCTGGGGCCGGGGCTACCGGCTGGTGGCGGGCGAGTCCGGCGACCATGAAGGCGGAGACGCAGCATGAGGTCCCCCGGCGCCTGGACGCTGTCGCGCCGCCTTTCGGTGGTGTTCGCCGTGCTGCTGCTGGCCTGCTCGGGCGTGTCGGCCTGGCTGCAGATGGCGGCCAGCGAGCGGCACGAGCGCGAGGTGACGCAGCGCCTGTCGCTGGGCCTGGCCGCGCACATCGCCGGCAACGCCGAGCTGATGCAGCGCGGCGGGCTCAACGCCGAGGCGGTGCGCGATCTGTTCGACAAGCTGATGGCCGTGAACCCGAGCGTGGAGGTCTACCTGCTCGACCCAGGCGGCCGCATCGTGGCCCAGGCCGCGCCGCCCGGGCACCTGAAGCTCGAACGCGTGAGCCTCGCGCCCGTGCGCAGCCTGCTGGCCGGTGCGCCCCTGCCGGTGCTGGGCGACGATCCGCGCGGCATGGGCCCCAAGGTGTTCAGTGCAGCGCCGCTGCAGGTCGACGGCCGCGCTGCCGGCTATGTCTACGTCGTGCTGTCAGGAGAAGACCGGGCGGCCATCAGCGCCAACCTCGCCGCGGGTTCGGCGCTGCGCACCACGCTGTGGTCCATGGCGGTGGTGGCGTTGCTCGGGCTGGTCGCGGGTCTGCTGGCCTTCCGCTTCATCACGCGGCCGCTGCGCCAGCTGACGGACGCGGTGCAGGATTTCGAGCGCGACGGCGTGGCGGCGCTGGGCCACGCGCCGGCGCTGGACGCGGTGGCGCGCGGCAACGACGAGATCGGCGTGCTCGGCCAGTCCTTCGTGCAGATGGCGCAGCGCATCGACGCGCAATGGAAGGCCTTGACGGCGCAGGACCAGCAGCGGCGCGAGCTGTTCGCCAACATCTCGCACGACCTGCGCACACCGCTGACCTCGCTGCACGGCTACCTGGAAACGCTGCGCATGAAGGCCGACCTGCTCGATGCCGACGAGCGCCGCCGCTACCTGGACATCGCGCTGGGCCAGAGCCGCAAGGTGGGCCGGCTGGCGCAGGAGCTGTTCGAGCTGGCCCGGCTCGAATACGGCGTGGTCAAGCCCGAGAAGGAACGTTTCGCGCTGGCCGACCTGGTGCAGGACGTGTTCCAGAAGTTCGAGCTGGCGGCGCAGGCGCGGCGCCAGCGCCTGGTGGCCGACATCGCCCCCGGCCTGCCGGTGGTGCATGCCGACCTGGGCATGATCGAACGCGTGCTGACCAACCTGCTGGACAACGCCATCCGCCACACGCCCGAGGGTGGCGAGATCGCGGTGCGGCTGTTGCATGGCGACGCCGGCGTGCAGGTGGAGGTGGCCGATACCGGCCCGGGCATCCCGCGCGAGCTGCAGCCGGTGATCTTCACGCGGCCCGCCTTCGCATCCGGTGGCGAGCGCGGCGGCGGGCTGGGGCTCATGATCGTGCGGCGCATCCTGCAGCTGCACGGCAGCGACATCCGGCTCGAGCCGCGCGCTGGCGCGGGGGCCGTGTTCCGGTTCGCGCTGGACTAGGGTTCTACCGGGCCGCAGGCCGCTTGGCGGCCCACTGGCGCAAGGCCCCCAGCACCTTCTCCACGTGCTTGTCCGAGTTGAGGCTGGTGTACTGGTAGGCCACGGTGCCGTCGGGCGCGATCAGGTAGGAGACGCGGTTGGCGTACTCGGGCTTGAGCGTGAGCACCGCGTCGTACGCTTTCATGACGGATTGGTCGGGATCGGCGGCCACTGCGAACTTGCCGCGGCACGCCGACACGGAAAAGCGCTTCTGCGTGTCGATCTCGTCGCGCGAGACGCCGATCACGCTGGCGCCGAGGGCCTTGAACTCGGGGATGGCCTCGGCGAAGTTGTGCGCCTCGATGGAGCAGCCTTCGGAGAACGCCATGGGAAAGAAGTACAGCACCACCGGCCCCTTGGCCAGCTCCTGGTGCAGCGAATACTGGAAGACCTGGCCGGCCAGTGCGGCCTGCGCCGAGAAGTCGGGCGCCTTGTCGCCCAGGTCGAGCGCGGCGAAGGCCGTGGAGGCGGTGCAGGCCAGGGCGAGGCAGAAAGCGGTGCGCATCGGTGGGTCCCTTCGGCAAGTGCGGCTTGTGCGCGACAAAGCCATCCAGGGTGGGGCAGTGGCGCGCGAGCCGGCGCATGATACGGCGCCCGGCGTGGCGCTGCACGCCGTGGACCCGCGTCCCGTTCCAGTTGCTGCAACCCCTGTGCTGCCATGAATCCAAGAAACCTCTGCTGGCGTCTGACCCTGGTGTGGCTGTGCGCCCTGTGGCTGGCCGGCTGCACCGCCTTGCCCGTGAAGCAGCCCGGCGACATGCCAGCCAGCCAGGCCATCGCGGCCGACGGCGACACCGCCCTGGGCCGCATTGCGCTGCGCTCGATTCCCGCGCCCGAGCTGTCGGGTTTCCGGCTGCTGCCATTGGGCAGCTACTCGCTGGACGCACGGCTGACGCTGGCCGAACGCGCGCAGAAGACGCTGGACGTGCAGTACTACCACATCCAGAACGACGAGACCGGCCGGCTGCTCATGCGCGCGCTGCGCGACGCCGCTGCGCGTGGCGTGCGCGTGCGGCTGCTGCTGGACGATTGGTACACCGGGGGAGAGGACCCGCTGCTGCTGGCGCTGGCCAGCCACCCGAACGTGGAATTGCGGCTGTTCAACCCGTTCTGCTGCGCGCGCGGGGCAGGGCCGCTGGCGCGCTTCGCACTGTCCTTCGGCGACTGGAACCGTGTCAACCACCGCATGCACAACAAGCTCATGGTGGCCGATGGCGCGATGGCGGTGGTCGGCGGGCGCAACGTGGCCAACGAGTACTACCTGCGCGGCGCGTTGGACAACTTCATCGACCTGGACGCCTTCGTGGTGGGCGCGGTCGTGGCCGACCTCTCGCGCATCTTCGACGGCTACTGGAACAGCGACCCGGTCTACCCGCTGCGGATGGTCGCGCGGACCCACGAGTCGCCCGAGGCCCTGCGCAGCATGTTCGAGATCGCCACCGGCGTGGCCATGACGCAGCTGCCCGCCGCGCTGCCGCCCAACGACGTGCTGGGCTACGGCCCGATCCGCGAAGACCTGGACGCCGGCCAGGTCGGCCTCATCTGGGGCACGGCCATCGCGCTGGCCGACACGCCCAACAAGGTCATGGAGGCCAAGGGCATGCTGCTCATGAACAGCGTGACCTACAACGTGCTGGACGCCATGCGCATGGCGCAGGAGGAGGTGATCGTCTCCTCGCCCTACCTGGTGCCGGGGCAGCCCGGCATGGTCTGGCTGCGCGAGATGGCGGCGCGCGGGCTCAAGCTGCAGATCCTGACCAACTCGCTCGCGTCCACCGACGAGCCCACGGTGCACATCGGCTACAGCCAGTACCGGCCCGAGATGCTGCGCCTGGGCATCGACCTGTACGAGCTCAGCTCCAGCCGCGTGATGAAGAACAAGCGCCAGTCCATGCTGTTCGGCGCCTCGCAGGCGCGGCTGCACGCCAAGCTGGTGGTGATCGACCGCAAGACGCTGTTCATCGGCTCCATGAACCTGGACCCGCGCTCGGCCCGCCTCAACACCGAGATGGGCGTCATCGTGCAGAGCCCGCAGCTGGCGCGCGAGCTGCTGCGGGTGATCGACATCGACAAGCTGCAAAGCGCCTACCGCGTGCGCCTGTCGGCCAGCGGCCGCTGCTGCGAGTGGCTGACCGTGGACGACGACCTGCAAGGCGAGATGGTGCTGACGACCGAACCCGATTCCAGCTTCTCCATGCGCCTGAAGACCTGGCTGCTCGCGCCCTTCGTGCCGGAGCAGCTGCTGTAGCGCCGCACGCCGGCTGTGGCAGGATGCGGCGCGACCCCGCCTGCCCCCGGAGCCCCATGTGGACCTGCGCGATCTCCAGTACTTCGAAGTCATCGCCGAGCTCGAGCACATGGGCCGCGCAGCCGAGCGGCTGCACCGCACCCAGCCCGCGCTGACCAGCTGCGTGCGCCGGCTCGAGGAGGCCTGCGGCGCGGCGCTGTTCGAGAAGACCGGCCGCGGCATCCGGCTCACCGCCGCCGGGCATGCTTTGCGGCGCTGGGCCCAGCGCACGCGGCTGGATGTGGAGAGCGCGCGGCGCGAGATCGGCGACATCGGCCGCGGCCTGGTCGGCCACGTCAAGCTGGGCATCGTGCCGACGGCCGCGCAGTTCCTGCTGCCGCCCGTGGCGCGGGACCTGATCGCCGAGGCGCCCGATGTGACGCTGCGCACCCATGTGGCCCTGGTCGACGCGCTCACGCCGCTGCTGCGCGCCGGCGACATCGACCTCATGGTCGGTACCGAGGGCGCCAGGGAACCGGGCTTCGTCGCCCAGATGCTGGCCGAAGACACCATCGTCGTGGCCGCGCACGCCGGCCATCCCGTGTTCGACAAGCCCCGGCCCGCGCTCAAGGACCTCGCGCAGTGGCGCTGGGTGCTGCAGACGCCGGGCGCGCCCACGCGCGACTGGCTGGACCAGACCTTCGACCGGCACAACCTGCCGCGGCCGGTGGTGCAGGTGGAGTCCACCATGCTGCTGATGCTGCCCACGCTGATCGGCGAGACCGGCCTCTTGAGCTTCATCTCGCGCCTGCACCTGCAGGCCGGGCGTGCGGGCGCCGGGCTGCGCGAGGTCGAACTGCCGGCCCTGACCATGCGCCGCCGGCTGGTGGCCACCTGGCGCGACAGCGGCTATGTCTCGCCCGCCACGCAGCGGCTGATCGATCTGCTCGTGCGCCACACCGCGCACCAGATGCTGGCCTGAACCACCAAAGCCGGATTTATCGATTTCAAGAAAGATTCGATTGGACCGATAGGAATCGCGCGCCAATACTTGCCCCCATCGAACGCCGGCCCGCAGCGGTTGCGCCAAGGCAGTTCGGCCATCTGGAGACAAGCCCATGCCCGCCATCCGCCACCCCGGTGCCAAGCGCCGCCTCGTCCTGCTCGCCTCGGCGCTCGCCGCCATCGGCACCAGCCTCGCCAGCACCCAGGCCGTTGCCCAGGCCGCCTGGCCCTCACGGCCGATCCGCCTGGTCGTGCCGTTCCCGGCCGGTGGCGGCACCGACCTGATCGCGCGTGAAGTGGCCAACAAGGTCGCCACCACGCAGGGCTGGTCCATCATCATCGACAACAAGCCCGGCTCCGGCGGCAACCTGGGCGTGGACGCCGCCGCCAAGGCGCCGGCCGACGGCTACACGCTGGTGTTGGGGCAGACCAGCAACCTGGCGATCAACCCCACGCTGTACCCCAAGCTGCCCTACAAACCCGAGAAGGACCTCGCGCCCGTCGGCCTGGTCGCACAGGCGCCGCTGGTGCTGGTGGTCGCGGCCGACTCGCCGTACAAGACCCTGGCCGAGGTCATCGCCGCGGCCAAGGCCAAGCCCCAGGCGCTGAACTACGCCAGCTCGGGCAACGGCACGGTGGCCCACCTGGCGGCAGAGCTGCTGCAGAAGCAGGCGGGCGTGAAATTCACGCACGTTCCGTACAAGGGCGCTGCGCAGGGGTCGACCGACCTGATCGGCGGCCAGATCCAGATGTACATGTCGTCCGTGCCCACGCTGATCGGCTACATCAAGAACGGCAAGATGCGCGCCATCGCCGTGACTTCGCAGCAGCGCACGGCCGATCTGCCGAACGTGCCCACGGTGGCCGAGTCCGGCTACAAGGGCTTCGAGGCCGTGACCTGGTTCGGCGTGGCCGGCCCCGACGGCCTGCCCAAGGAAGTCGTCGCCAGGCTGAACACCGCCTTCAACCAGGCCATCGGCGACGCCGAGGTCAAGAAGAAGCTGGCCGCGCAGGGCGCCGAAGTCCGCAGCAGCACGCCCGAGCAGTTCGGTGCCTTGATCGGCAGCGAGATCGTGCGCTGGGGCAAGGTCGTCCAGGAATCCGGCGCCAGGGTCGACTGAGCCGCGGGCGCACCCGCTGCGCCCCATCCCCATCCCCATCCAACCAACGCTGCCGCAGGCGGGTTCCAGCACCTGCGGGGCAGCGCCATGCCCGTCCATCCCACGTCCCGAAAGACCACCATGTCCTCCACGCTCCCCGACATCATCCGTAGCTTCGACCGCGTGCCCGCGGACCTCGTGCGCGAGGCCGCGCAGTACCAGCCCGCGATCTTTGCCGACGTGGCCGGCCGCCGCGGCGCCCTGCATGGCCGCATCAAGCCGCTGCACCCGCGCATGAAGCTGGCCGGCACGGCGCTGACCGTGGAAGTGCGCCCTGGCGACAACCTCATGATCCACGCCGCCATCGCGCTGGCACAACCCGGCGACGTACTGGTCGTGGACGGCAAAGGCGACCAGAGCTCGGCACTGATGGGCACCATCATGATGAACGCCTGCCGCAAGCTGGGCATCGCCGGCGTGGTGCTGGACGGCGCCGCCCGCGACAGCCTGGAGATCGACGAGATGGACTACCCGGTGTTCAGCGTCGGCACCAACCCCAACGGGCCGACCAAGAACGTGGGCGGGCGCATCGGCCATCCGGTGTCGGTCGGTGGCGTCACCGTCTACCCCGGCGACTTCGTGATCGGCGACGCAGACGGCGTGGTCGTGGTGGAGCGCGAGAAGCTCGCCAGCCTGCTGCCGCTGGCGGCGAAGAAGGTCAAGGACGAGGCCGCGCGCATCGCCGCCATCCAGGGCGGCGACACGGCAGCCAAGTGGCTCACGTCCGCGCTGCGCGCGGCCGGCGTGCTCAAGGAAGGGGAGACGCTGTGAGCGCAGTCCTTGTCACGGGCGCCGACCTGGCGCCGCAGGCCTTGGCCCTGCTGGTCGGCCATGAAGTCGTCTACGCCGGCAAGACGCCGACCGAGGAGGACCTGGTCGCGCTGTGCCGGGCACACGACCCCGTGGCCATCATCGTGCGCTACGGCAAGGTCAGTGCGGCCATCATGGACGCAGCGCCGTCCCTGAAGGTCATCTCCAAGCACGGCAGCGGCACGGACACCATCGACAAGGTGGCGGCGAAGGCGCGGGGGATCGAGGTGGTGGCGGCGGCGGGCGCGAATGCAGCCGCCGTGGCCGAGCAGGCACTTGCGCTGCTGCTGGCCTGCGCCAAGTCCGTCGTGGCGCTCGACGCGCGCATGCATACCGGCCATTGGGACAAGGCCGTCCACAAGAGCCTGGAGCTCGGCGGCCGCACGGTCGGCCTGGTGGGCCTGGGCGCCATCGGACTACGCTTTGCGCGCATGGCCGATGCGTTGGGCATGCGCGTGATCGGCTTCGACCCGTTCGCGAAGAACCTGCCGGCCTACGTGCAAAGCGTGGACCTCGCGACGCTCTGGCGCGAGTCCGACGCCGTCTCGCTGCACTGCCCGCTCACGGAAGACAACCGCGGCCTGCTCAACGCCGCCACGCTGGCCCAGTGCAGGCGCGGCGTGATCATCGTCAACACCGCCCGCGGCGGCCTCATCGACGAGGCCGCGCTGTTGGCCGCCGTGCGCGCAGGCCAGGTGGCCAGCGCGGGCCTGGACAGCTTCGCCGTCGAGCCCATGGTCGCGGGCCACCCGTTCCAGGGCGAGAAGAACATCGTGCTGAGCCCGCACATCGGCGGCGTGACCAGCGACGCCTACGTCAACATGGGCGTGGCGGCCGCGCAGAACCTGCTGGCCGTGCTGGCGCGCCAGCCGGTGGCGGCATGAGGCGGCACCGCATGCGCCACGCCCCCATGTTCGCGCGCATTGGCGGATGCGCGCTGCTGCTGGCCGGTGCAGCCGTGTCGGCCCAGCCGGCTTGGCCGGCCAAGCCCGTGCGCATCGTCGTCGGCTTCTCGGCCGGCGGCCCCACCGACGTGGTGGCGCGCGCCTTCGCCGACCATGCGGCACGCCAGCTCGGCCAGCCCGTCATCGTCGACAACAAGCCCGGCGCCAACACCATCCTGGCGGCCGAGGCCGTGGCCAGCGCACCGGCCGACGGCTACACGCTGCTCCTGGGCGCGACCAACCACACCATGATCCCGGCGCTGTACGCCAGCCGCGTGAAGTTCGACGTGCTGAAGTCGTTCGCGCCGGTCTGCACGCTGGCGCTGAGCCCCACGGTGCTGGCGGTCGGCCCGGCCATGCCGATCAAGACGCTGGCCGCCTTCCTGCAACAGGTGAAGGCCGAACCGGGCAAGCGCACCTATGCCACGCCGGGCAGCGGCAGCTCGGGCCATTTCGCGAGCGCGCACTTCACGCGGCTCACGGGCACGAGCATGAACCACATCCCGTACAAGGGTGCGGCGCAGGCCGTGACCGACCTGATGGGCGGCCAGGTCGACAGCTCGTTCGCCACGCTGGGCTCGGTGCTGCCGCAGCTGCAGTCGGGCAAGCTCACGGCGCTGGCCGTGGCTGCGCCGCAGCGCTCGCCGCTGCTGCCGGATGTGCCGACCTTCGAGGAGGCCGGTGTCAAGGGCTACAGCGCCGACGCCTGGTACGGCCTGCTGGCACCGGCCGGCACGCCGGCCCCCGTGCTGGCCAGGCTTGCGCAGGTGGCGCAGGACTTCGTGCGCGCCAGTACCACGGTGGACAAGCTGCGCGGCCTGGGCATGGAAGCCCAGGGCAGCTGCGGCGCGCCGTTCGCCGCGCAACTGCAGCGCGAAGTGCGGGACAACACCCAGCTGGCCCGCGAGCTCGATCTCAAGGCCGAGTGAACGTCCGCGGCCACCACACCATCGAACCCTCAGGAGACTCCCCATGAAGAAATTCGTCCAAGGCCTCGTCGCCGCCTGCGCCATCGTCGCCAGCGTGGCCGCGCATGCGCAGTTCACTGACAAGACCGTCACCATCGTCGTGCCCTACGCGCCCGGCGGCGCGGCCGACGCGCTGGCCCGCGTGTTGGCCCAGCGCCTGGGAACCAAGCTCGGCACCAGCGTGATCGTGGACAACCGCGCAGGCGCCAGCGGCACCATCGGCGAGAGCTATGTGGCCAAGGCCAGGCCCGACGGCACCACGCTGCTCTACGACGCGACGCCGTACTCGATCAACCCGCATCTGTTCCCCAAGATGCCGTACGCGGCCGACGCGCTGCAGCCGCTGGCGCTGGTGGCCCTGGCACCCAACGTGTTGATCGTCAAGGGCGATTCGCCGATCAAGGACGTGAAGGATCTCGTGGCCCGCGCCAAGGCCCAGCCCGGCAAGCTCAACTACGCCTCGGGCGGCAGCGGCACGGTGCAGCGCCTGGCCTCCGAACTGCTGCGCCAGAAGCTGGCCCTGGACATGGTGCACGTGGGCTACAAGAGCGGCGGCCCGGCCATCGTCGACGTGACCGGCGGGCAGGTGGACTTCATGTTCGCCACCGTGGCGGCCGCCGCGCCGCTGGTGGAGTCCGGCAAGCTGCGCGCGCTCGCGGTGTCCTCGCTCGAGCGCAGCAAGCGCCTGCCCAACGTGCCCACCGTGGCCGAGACGGTCGTGCCCGGCTACGAGGCCTACGAATGGCATGGCCTGCTGCTGCCCGCGGGCGTGCCGGCCGCCACCGTCCAGGTGCTGCACAAGGCGCTGGTGGAGGTCATGGCCGAGGACGAAGTCAGGCAGCGCTTCGTCGACATGGGCACCCAGCCCGTCGGCTCCACGCCGGCCGAGTTCGGCGCCTTCCTGAAGAAGGAAGACGCCAAGTGGGCCGAGGTGGTACACAAGGGCGGCATCAAGCTGGACTGATCCGGTGGTTGCGCACTCGGCCGGCCCCAAGCGGCCACCCGGCGCCATGCCGGCTGGCGCCTGCGACAGCCACATGCACATCTTCGACCCGCGCTTCGCGCCATCGCCGCACTGGCAGCGCACGCCACCGCGGGCCGAAGTGGCCGCCTACCGGCGGCTGCAGCAGCGCCTGGGCCTCTCGCGTTGCGTGATCGTCACGCCGTCCACCTACGGCACGGACAACGCCTGCACGCTGGACGCGCTGGCGCAGCTGGGGCGCGCCGCACGCGGCGTGGCCGTGGTCGATGCCGAAGTCGGCGACGCCGAACTCGACCGCCTGGCTGCCGCGGGTGTCTGCGGCCTGCGCGTGAACTTCGTCTCGCCCCAGTCCTGGGGATGCACCACCCCGCACATGCTGGAGCGGCTGGCGCACAAGGCCGTTCGGCTGGGCTGGCACATCCAGTTGCTGGCCTCGCCCGCGCAGATCGTCGCGATGCAGGCGTTGCTGGCCCGCCTGCCCGTGCCGCTGGTCGTCGACCACCTGGGCCGCATCGACGCCGCCCTGGGCGTGGCCAGCCCGGCCTTCGGCGTGCTGTGCGGGCTGCTGGACGCGGGCCGCACCTGGCTCAAGCTCTCGGGTGTCTACATGGCGTCGCGCACCGGCGCGCCGGCCTATGGCGACGCCCGGGCGCTGGGCCGGGCCTTCGTGCAGGCTGCGCCCGAGCGCATGCTCTGGGGCAGCGACTGGCCGCATACCACCGAGCCGAGCGGCAGCGTCGACGATGCCGACCTGCTGGATGTGCTGCGCGCCTGGTGCGGCTCGGATGCCGTGGTGGATGGCATCCTCGTCGCCAACCCGGCCCGGCTCTACGGTTTTCCTGGAGATCCTTGATGTTCCTGCTGCAACCACCCCAGGTCCGCGACCTGGAACTCTTCACCGCCATGCCCGCCGCCCTGCGCCGCCCCGAGCGCAGCGACTGGGCCGATGCCAACCGCGGCGGCGCCGTCACCGACTCCTTCCTCGAAGGCCCGGTGTTCGACGATGCCGGCAACCTCTACGTGAGCGACATCCCCTGGGGCCGCGTGTTCCGCATCGACACCGCGGGCCAGTGGTCGCTGGTGGCAGAGTACGACGGCGAGCCCAACGGCCTCAAGTTCCTGGACGCGCGCACGCTGCTCGTCACCGACTACAAGAACGGCCTCATGCGGCTGGACGTGACGACGGGCGCGGTCACGCCGCACCTGCAGCGCCGCAACTCCGAGCGCTTCAAGGGCGTCAACGACCTGGTGTTCGACGCGGCCGGCAACCTGTACTTCACCGACCAGGGCCAGACCGGCCTGCACGACCCGACCGGCCGGCTCTACCGGCTGCGCCCCGATGGCCAGCTCGACCTGCTGCTGGCCAACGTGCCCAGTCCCAACGGGGTGGCCCTGTCGCCCGACGGCAAGCTGCTGTACCTGGCCGTCACGCGCGGCAACTGCGTCTGGCGCGTGCCGCTGCTGCCGGACGGCAGCGTGGCCAAGGTCAGCCAGTTCTTCACCTCCTATGGCCCCAGCGGCCCGGACGGCCTGGCCGTGGACGCGCAGGGCAGGGTGCTGGTCGCCAACCCGGGGCTGGGGGTTGTCTGGGTGCTGAACCACCGGGCCGAGCCGGTCCAGGTGCTGCGCGGCGCGGCCGGTGCGTCCCTCACCAACCTCGCGTTCGGCGGTGCGGACCGGCGCACGCTCTATGTGACCGACTCCACGCACGGGCAGGTGCTGCGCACGGCCATGGATGCGCCCGGGTTGGCACTGGCACGCGGGGAGGGACACGGGCAGAGCGCGTAAGCTCGCCCAGCCATGAACAAACTGCACACGGAACTCCAGCGCCTGTACCTCGTCCGCGAACCTGCCTTGCCGGGTGCGCCATCGCCGCCTGCAGCCCTGGTCGGCCCGGACGGCCAGGTGCGCGCGCTCGTCATCGAGCTGACGCGCACACCCGATTGGGATGTGCTGTCGCGCGTCTGGCAAGGCGTGCAGGCCGAGCTGGATCTGCCGGCCCCGGCCATCGCGGTCTCGGGCACCGACGCCCTGCAGCTGTGGTTCTCGCTGGCCGAGCCAGTGACGGCGGAGCAAGGCCATGCTTTCCTGGAAGGCTTGCGCCAGCGTTTCCTGGCCGATGTCGACGCCCGCCGCGTGCGCCTGCTGCCCACGCCCGACCTGCAACACACCGTCCAGCCGGTTCCCGCGGCGCAGCCCGCCACGGGCAACTGGTCGGCGTTCCTCGCGCCCGATCTCGCGCCGGTCTTCGGCGACACGCCCTGGCTCGACATTCCGCCCAACGAAGAGGGCCAGGCCAGCCTGCTGCGCGGCATCGCGGTCACCGGCCAGGCGGCATTCGAAGCCGCGCTGCAGGCGCTGGCCGCGCCGGTGGAACCGGCGGTGCAGGCCGCGCCGGCCCCTCCGCCGCAGGCCCCGGCGCAGCCGCCGGCCATGGCTGCGGCGGGCGACCCGGTGCGTTTCCTGCGCAGGGTGATGGACGACGAATCCGTGCCCATGGCCTTGCGCATCGAGGCCGCCAAGGCCTTGCTGCCGCACTCAGGCCAGCGCGGCTGACGTCTCGGCTGCTTCGCGCAGCCGCTGGTGCGCGGGGCTGTCGGGGTCGACGGGCTGCTGGTTGCGCGCCTGCAGGTAGTGGTAGGTGAACACGTCCAGGTAGGCGTTCAGCGTCTCGGCCGCCACCGTCTCGCCGGCCAGCGCCAGGCACAGCGCGGCCACCTCGCTGGTGCAGAAGTGGTCGTTGCGGCGCGAGCGGCGCAGCCTGTACGCCGAAGCCCGGTCGGGTTCCAGGCTCAACACCGGCAAGCCGGCCAGGTACGGGCTCTTGCCGAACATCTTGCGCGCCTCTGACCAGGTGCCGTCCAGCAGGATGAAGAGCGGGCGCCTGGCCGGTGCGGCCGCGTCTGGCTGCACGGCGTGCACCACGCGCTCGGGCGCTGCGTACTCGCCCGGGAACACCACATAGGGCTGCCATTGCGGGTCGGCCAGCAGCGCGAGCAGGGCGGGATCGACCTCTGTGCGCGCCCAGCCGAAGGCGTAGGTGTCGGCCACCATGTCGGCGATCAGCCAGCCGGTGTTGCTGGGCTTGAGCGGCTCGATGTCGGCCATCAGCAGGCACATGCCTGCGCGTGTGGGCACCATGGGACGCAGCCCGCAGAGGCAGTGGCTGGGCAAGAGGCGGCAGCCGGCGCAGCGCGGGCTGCGCGAGCCGCGGCGTGCGAGAAAGGGCTTGACGCTGTGCGTGAGCCGGTCGGCGCGCAGCTGGGAAACGGCATGGGGCATGCGGCGATTGTCGGTCCAGGGCCGGACCGCCCCCGCCACGACCGGCGCCACTCTTTGGCACGCATGTTGCGATATGTGGTGTACCGCACTCTTTGGGCCGGGAAGATTCACGATCCGGGTGCGTTTTTCCAAACAGGTGGCATACCACATGAGCCGAGGCGGTTCCGCAGGCATCGATCTGGTGCAGCCGGGACAGGCGAGGGCGGTGGCGTGCCTGACAGACCACGAAAGGATCTCCATGCTTGCCGTGTCCGTCCGAGAGCCCGAGAACGTGCTCGACCCCGCCCACTTCGACAGCGTGCGCCGGCCCTTGGCGCAGGCCGAGACGATGCCGCCGTGGACCTATACCTCGCAGCGCTTCTTCGAGGCCGAGCGCGACCGCATCTTCTTTCGCCACTGGAACTGCATCGGCCACCACAGCAAGGTGCCGGCCGCGGGCAGCTACTACACCTTCGACTTCATCGGCGTGCCGCTGATCGTGGTGCGCGGCGACGACATGCAGGTGCGCGCGTTCGTCAACTCCTGCGCGCACCGCGGCGCCGAGGTCATGACGGGTTCGGGCGAGTGCAAGTTCATGAAGTGCCCCTACCACGCCTGGACGTTCGACCTCAAGGGCCAGCTGTTCGCCACGCCGCTGGTGGACGAGAGCGCCTGCTTCAAGAAGGCAGAGCACGGCCTGCGGCAGGTCAAGCTCGAGCTGTTCGACGGGCTCATGTGGATCAACCTCGACCCCGCCAGCTGCAGCCTGGCCGAGCACCTGGGCGACCTGCCCGAGCGCACGAAGCCATGGCACGCCGACGAGATGGTCTGCGTGAACCGCACCGAACTGACCGTCAACGCCAACTGGAAGCTGTTCAGCGAGAACTTCAGCGACGGCCTGCACGTGCCCTTCGTGCACCAGACGTCGATCGCGAAGAAGAAGGTCTCCAAGCGCGACTTCCACGACCCGGCGGTGTTCAAGGGCAACTACCTCATGCACTACACCTACTTCGACGGCACGCGCGGCGTGCCCGAAGGCGAGCGCAAGCTGCCCGAGCTGGACCTGCCGCCCGAGATGAAGCGCGGCACCTTCTTTCCCGTGGTGCACGCCAATGCGCTGATGGGCTATGCGGTCGACAGCCTGTCGATCCACGAGGTGCATCCCAAGGGCCCCACCGAGACATTGCTGGTCAGCTCGATGATGGTGCCCAAAGCCAGCACCGAGATCCCGGAATTCGAGGCCATCATCGCCAGGTACGCCGAGACCTCCGCCACCGTGCGCGCCGAGGACCGCGACGCCGCCGAGTGGCAGCAGCGCGGCCTGCGTTCGCTGGTCAACCGACGCGGCTGCTATGCCGAGCCCGACCGGCTCGTGCACGACTACGACCGCTGGATCATCGACCAGGTCGTCGGCGCCTGAGCCCGGCCATGCGCACGCTCGACACCTGGCTGCCGCCGGCCGGCATCGCGTTCCTGCTGCTGCTGTGGGAGGGCAGCGTGCGCGCCTTCGGCATCTCGGCCTTCGTGCTGCCGCCGCCCACGGCGGTGGCGCGCTCGCTGTGGACGGGCTTGTCCAACGGCGTGTACCTGCAGCATGCGGCGCTGACGGCTGGCGAGGCGCTGGGCGGCTTCGTGCTGGCGCTGGCAGCCGGCGTGGCGCTGGGCGCACTCATCGCCGAGCTGCGCTGGCTCGAGAAGGCGCTGTACCCGCTGCTGGTGGCGCTGCAGGCCATGCCCAAGGTGGCGCTGGCGCCGCTGGTCATCATCTGGCTGGGCTACGGCATCCAGTCGAAGATCGTCCTGGCGGGTCTGCTGGGCTTCTTCCCGATCCTGATCAACACGATCGCGGGCCTCAAGAGCTGCGACGCGGGCAAGGTCGATGTCATGCGTGCGCTAGGCGCGGGCCGCTGGCAGACCTTCCGCTGGGTCAAGCTGCCCAACGCGCTGCCCTTCGTGTTCGCCGGCATCAACGTGGCGGCGTCCTTCGTCGTGCTGGGCGCCGTGACGGGCGAGTTCCTGGGCGCCAAGGAAGGCCTGGGCACGCTGATCCTCTTGGCCAACAACGAGCTGGACACGGCGCAGATCTTCTCGATCCTGCTGATGCTGGGCCTGCTCGGCTTCGTGCTGTACAGCGCGGTGCGCTTCGCGCAGCGCCGGCTGCTGGCCTGGGCGCCGGCCGAGACCATCCCATCCACCTGAGGGCCGCCCCATGAGCGCACCGAACTCCGTTCCCATGATCGCGGTCGAGCGGCTGACCAAGGTCTACCGCAGCGTGGCCGCCGAGCAGGTGACCGCCCTAGCCGACATCTCCATGCAGATCGGCGCCGGCGAATTCGTCAGCGTGGTGGGGCCGTCCGGTTGCGGCAAGACCACCTTGCTGCGCATCCTCGCTGGCCTGGTCGGCCAGTACCAGGGCAGCGCCGAGATCCGCGGCCAGGCGCTGAAAGGCCCCAGCCGCAGCGTGGGCGTGGCCTTCCAGGACGCCAACCTGCTGCCCTGGCGCAACATCCTGGACAACGTGCTGCTGCCGGCCCAGGTGCTGCACCTGGACATGGAGCAGAGCCGCGCGCGTGCCCGCGAACTGCTCGAACTGGTCGGCCTGCGCGGCTTCGAGCGCAAGCTGCCGCACGAGCTCTCGGGCGGCATGCGCCAGCGCGTGTCGATCGCACGTGCGCTGCTGCACGACCCCGAGATCCTGCTCATGGACGAACCCTTCGGCGCGCTGGACGCGATCACGCGCGACAACATGAACTTCGAGCTGCGCCGGATCTGGAAGCAGTCGAACAAGACGATCTTCCTGATCACGCACTCCATCCCCGAGGCGGTGTACCTGAGCAGCCGGGTGTTCGTGATGTCGCCCAGGCCCGGCCGCATCGTCGGCGAGGTCGGCATCGCGCTGGGCGACGAGCGGCCGCTCTCCGTCATGGCCGATGCTGCGTTCGGCGCCCATGTGGGCGAACTGCGCCAGGCGCTGGACCGCTCGGAAGCGGCCAACCACGCTGCGCTGCCCCTGCGCAAGGCGGCGTGATGGCGGCGCTCGGCATGGACATTCCCGGCCTTGCACCCCCGCGCCGTGCGGCCGCATGGCTGGCGCGCGCCGGCGACCTGGCGTTGCCGGCGGCGGCCATCGCGCTGATCTTCGCGGCCTGGGAGTGGGGCGTGGCGCTGCTGGGCATCGGCGCCTACCTGCTGCCGCCGCCCAGCCAGGTGTTCGCGGCCATCGCCACCATGGCGCGCGACGGCTCGCTGTGGGCCAACGCCCAGGTCACGCTGGGCGCCACGCTCACGGGCTTCGCCATCGCGCTGGCGGCTGGCATCGCGGTGGGCGGGCTCATCGCGCAGAGCCGGCTCGTCGAACGCACGGTCTACGGCTACCTGGTGGCCATCCAGACCCTGCCCAAGATCGCGCTGGCGCCGCTGTTCGTGGCGTGGTTCGGCTTCGGCCTGTCGTCCAAGGTGGCGGTGGCGGCGCTGATCGCGTTCTTCCCCATCGTCGTCAACGTGATCGCGGGCCTCAAGAGCTGCGACCCGGGCCGCCTCGATGTGATGCGCGCGCTCTCGGCCAGCCGCTGGCAGGTGTTCCGCCATGTGCAGCTGCCCTCGGCGCTGCCCTTCATCATGGCCGGCGCCGACGTGGCCATCGTCTTCGCGCTGACGGGCGCCATGGTCGGCGAGTTCGTCGGCGCCACGGCCGGCCTGGGCTACCAGATGGTGCTGTCCAACTCGCAGATGGAGGTGCCCAAGGTCTATGGCGTGCTGGTTGTGCTGGGCGGCATCGGGATGCTGCTGCACGGCGCGGTCGCGCTGCTGCGCCGCCGGCTGCTGTCCTGGATGCCGGCAGAGGCCGCTCCGTCTTCCCCGTCCCGTTCCTGAAGGAGTTCACCATGCCCCACCTGCACCGTCTCGCGCTGGCCGCCGCCGCGCTGTTCGCCGCCAGCGCGGCCCTGGCCGCCGGCCCCTACAAGACCAGCTTCGGCCCGACGACGGTGGACATCTCCACCGGCCACGCCGGCCATTCGTCCATTCCCCGCAAGATGGGCTACTGGGCAGCCGACAACGTGGAGGTGGATGTGTTCGGCGCGGCGGGCGCCGTGGCCGGCCTGCAGATGGTGGCCTCGGGCAAGATGGACTTCATCACCGTGACGGCCGAGGCGCTGATGCAGGCGCAGGCCCAGGGCATGCCGGTGCAGGCCTTCTACGTGCACGCCCGCGCGCCGATCTCCAAGCTCGTGGTGCCCAAGGATTCGGCCATCAAGAGCGTCAAGGACCTCCAGGGCAAGACCATCGGCATGCCGGTGCTGGAGGCCAGCAGCGGCTACTTCGGTGGCCTGTTCCGCGAGGCCGGCCTGGCCTTCGGCAAAGACGTGAAGATCATCGCCACCGGCACCGGCGCGCCGCCGGCCCTGGCCCTGCAACGCGGCGACATCGTGGCCTGGGCCGCCTGGGACACGGCCGTGGCGAGCCTGGAGAACCGCGGAGCGCAGTTCACCGAATTCAAGCCGGGCTTCTACGACGACCTGGTCGGCAACGTGATCGTGACACGCACCGAGATGTTGGAGAAGCATCCCGAGGTGGTGGTCGCGGTGGGCCGCGGCATCGCCAAGGCCGTGCATTTCGGCCTGGCGAATCCCGAAGGCGCGATCAAGATCCATTGGGAGGTCTACCCGCAGACCAAGCCGCAGAACGCCGATCCGGCGGTGGCCATGAAGGACGCCATGAGCGTCTTCGTCTCGCGCTTCGACAGCTACAAGCTGGCGCCCGGCATGCAATACGGCGCCGCACGGCCCGAGCAGTGGGACACCATCGCCCGGCTGGCGCGTGAGGCCGGTGCCAACCTGCCGGCCAGCTACAACCCGCGTCAGGCCTACACCGACAGGTTCATCGCCGAGATCAACAGGTTCGACCGCAACGCGGTCGAGGCGCAGGCCAGGAACTACCGGTGAGCCGCGGCCCTAGCGCTCGCCCTTGCGGTACGGCTTCATGAGCGCCTGCGGATAGGCCGCCTTGCGCGCCACCACGATGAGCGCCACGATGGACAGCACGTAGGGCAGCATCAGGTACAGCTGGTAGGGCAGAACGGCATCGCCCGACTGCTGCAGCCGCAGCTGCAGCGCGTCGAAGAACGCGAACAGCAGCGCGCCCAGCAGCGCCTTGCCGGGCCGCCAGGAGGCGAACACCACCAGCGCCACGCAGATCCAGCCGCGGCCGTTGACCATGTTGAAGAAGAAGGCGTTGAACGCCGAAAGCGTGAGGAAGCTGCCCGCCACGCCCATCAGCGCCGAACCCGCCACGACGGCGGCCGTGCGCGTGCGTGCCACCGACAGGCCCTGGCCTTCCGCGGCCTGCGGGTTCTCGCCGACCATGCGCAGCGCCAGGCCCGCCGGCGTACGGTACAGGGCATAGGCGACCAGCGGCACCAGCAGCAGGGCCGCCAGCGTGAGCGGCGTCAGCGCGTTCAGGATGGGCACGGGCAACCAGTCCATGGGCGCGAAGGGCGTGACCGTGGGCGGCGTCGTCACCTTCGGAAAGCTCACGCGGTAGCCGTAGTACGACAGCGCCGTGGCCAGCATGGTGATGCCCAGGCCCGAGACATGCTGCGACAGCGCCAATCCCACGGTCAGGAAGGCGTGCAACAGGCCGAACACGGCGCCCGTCAGCGCCGCCACGCCCACGCCGACCCACAGCGGCCAGCCCGCGTAGACGGCCAGCCAGCCGGCGAAGGCTCCCGCGACCATGATGCCCTCGATGCCCAGGTTGAGCACGCCGGCGCGCTCGCACAGCAGCACGCCGAGCGTGCCGAGGATCAGCGGCGAGGCGATGCGCAGCACCGCCACCCAGAAGGCGCCGTTGGCCAGGATGTCCAGGATGTCGCTCATCGGCGTACCCGGTACTGCGTCAGCAGCGTGGCCACCAGCACTGCCAGCAGCGCGGTGGCGACGATCACGTCGGCGATGTAGGTCGGCACGCCCACGGCGCGGCTCATGGTGTCGGCGCCGACCAGCACGCCGGCCACGAACACCGCCGAGGCGACCACGCCCAGCGGGTGCAGGCCGGCCAGCATGGCGATGACGATGCCCGCGTAGCCGTAGTTGGGCGACATGTCCAGCGTCACGTAGCTGGTGCGGCCCGCCACCTCGATGGCACCGGCCAGGCCGGCCAGCGCGCCCGAGAGCAGGGCGGTGAGCACCACGGTGCGTGTGACGGGAACACCCGCGAAAGCCGCGCCGCGCGCGTTGGCGCCCAGCGCGCGGATGTCGAAGCCCAGCACCGTGAAGCGGAAGATGGCCCAGACCGCGACGGCCAGCACGAGGCCCCACAGCAGGCCGGTGTGCACGCGCGTCTGCGCGACGAGCTTGGACAGTTCCAGCTCGCCCTGCAGCGCCACGCTTTGCGGCCAGCCCATGGCCAGCGGGTCTTTCATCGGCCCGTCCAGCAGCGCGCCGACGGCCAGCAGCATGATGAAGTTGAACAGCAGCGTGGTGACGACCTCGTCCACGCCGAGCTTGTTCTTCATGAGCGCCGGTCCCAGCAGCAACAGGGCGCCGGCCAGCGCCGCCGCCAGCATCATGAGCGGGAACAGCAGCCACACGGGCCATTCGAGGCCGGTGCCACCGTGCATGCCGCCGACGGCCACCGCGGCGATGGCGCCCGCGTAGAGCTGGCCTTCTGCGCCGATGTTGAACAGCCTGGCCTTGAAGGCCACGGTTGCGGCCAGGCCGGTCAGGATCAGCGGGATGGCGCGCGTGAGCGTCTCGCTCCAGGCGAACACCGAACCGAAGCCGCCCGCGAGCAGCAGGCCGTAGGTGCGCGCGACGGGTGCGCCGGCCCACAGCACGAGCAGCGCGGCGACGAGCAGCGTGAACGCGACCGCACCCACAGGCGCCAGCAGCAGCGCGCCGCGCGAGACCTCATGGCGACGTTCCAGCCTCATGCCGGCACCTCCGCGCTGCCGGCCATGGCCAGGCCGATGGCCTCGCGCGTCCATGCTTCGGCGGGCCGCGCCGGCCCCAGGTGGCCGGCGTGCATCACCGCCACGCGGTCGCCCAGCGTCAGCACCTCGTCCAGGTCGTCGGAGATCAGCAGCAGGGCCGCGCCTGCATCGCGCGCCGCGATCAGCTGCTGCTGCACGAAGGCGACGGCGCCGATGTCCAGCCCCCAGGTCGGCTGGTGCACGACGATGAGCGCGGGGACGGAAGACTGCGCGTCGGCCGTCGGCAACAGCGCCCGGCCCAGGATCAGTTTCTGCATGTTGCCGCCCGAGAGCGACCGGGCCGGCGTGCGCAGGCCGCCGCCACGCACGTCGAAGGTGTCCACGATGCGCTGGGCCTGCGCAGTGGCGGCGCGTCGGCGGATCCAGCGCAGGCCGGCCCGTGCGCGGGAGAACATGGGCGAGCGCAGCCGCTCGGCGACGGCGTTCTCCCACAGCGGCAGGTCGCCGACCACGCCCGTGCCGTGCCGGTCCTCCGGAATCCGTGCCACGCCCTGCTGCACCAGCGCACCCGGCGTGCGGGGCAGCGGCCGGCCCTGCAGCGTGGCGGTGCCGGCGGTCGCAGCGCGCATGCCGGTCAACAACTCGGCCAGCGCGGCCTGGCCGTTGCCGGACACGCCGGCGATCGCCGTGATCTCGCCGGCGCGCAGCGTCAGCGAGAGGTCGCGCAGACGGTCGTTGCCATGGCCGGCGGTGCGCACGTTCATCAGCTCGCACACCACGGCACCGATCTTGTGCGCCGGCTGGCGCTCGCGCTGCTGCACGGCATGGCCCACCATCCAGCGTGCGAGCTGGGCCTGGTCGCAGTCGGCGGTGCGGCCCTCGGCCACGAGCTTGCCGTGGCGCAGCACGGCCACGCGGTGCGACACGCGCAGCACCTCGCCGAGCTTGTGGCTGATGAAGATGACGGCCAGGCCCTGCGCGACCATCCCGGCCAGGGTGTCGAACAGCTGCTCGCTCTCCTGCGGCGTCAGCACGGCCGTGGGTTCGTCGAGGATCAGGATGCGCGCGCCGCGGTACAGGGCCTTGAGGATCTCCACGCGCTGGCGTTCGCCGACCGAGAGGTCGCCCACGCGCACATCCGGGTCCACGGGCAGGCCGAAGCGCCGGGCCACATCGAGCAGGTGCGTGCGTGCGGCGGCGCGCCGCAACAGGGGCCGCCACAGCGGCTCGGTGCCCAGGATGATGTTGTCGAGCACGCTGAGGTTGTCGGCCAGCGCGAAGTGCTGGTGCACCATGCCCACGCCGGCTGCCAGCGCGGCGCGCGGGTTGCCGGGCGCAAGCGGCCGGCCGAACACCTCGATGCGGCCCGCGTCGGCGGTGTAGTGGCCGAACAGGATGGACATCAGCGTCGATTTGCCGGCGCCGTTCTCGCCCAGCAGGGCCAGTACCTCGCCTTCGCGCAGATCCAGCGCGATGCCGTCGTTGGCGAGCAGGCTGCCAAAGCGCTTGGTGATGCCTTCAAGGCGCAGCACCGTGGGCGCGTCCGCCCTCATTTGGCGGTGGGTTTGGGCTGGCCGTCGTCGATCTTCACGGTGAACTTGCCGGCCAGGATCTCGGCCTCGCGCGCGCGCACCTTGGCCACCAGGTCGGCCGGGATCTTCTTCTCGAAGGTGCCGAGCGGCGACAGTGCCGAGCCCTTGTGCTGCATGTGCGAGTACACGCCGTACTCCTCGGGCTTGAACTGGCCGTCCTTGACCAGCTTGAGGGCACGGTCGATCGAGGGCTCCATGTTCCACAGCGCGGAGACGACCACGGTGTCGGGGTACTGGGCCTGGGTGTCGATCACGTTGCCGATGGCCAGGACCTTGCGCTCCTTGGCCGCGTCGCTCACGCCGAAGCGCTCGGCATAGAGGATGTCGGCGCCCTTGTCGACCATGGCGAAGGCGGCTTCCTTGGCCTTGGGCGGATCGAACCAGCTGTTGATGAAGCTCACGCTGAACTCCGCCTTGGGATTGATTTCCTTCGCGCCGGCCATGAAGGCGTTCATGAGGCGGTTGACCTCGGGAATTGGGAAGCCGCCGACCAGGCCGATCTTGTTCGACTTGGTCATGCCGCCGGCCACCATGCCCGTGAGGTAGGCCGGCTCCTGGATGTAGTTGTCGAACACGCTGAAGTTGGGCGCCTGCGGCTTGCCCGAGCTGCCCATGAGGAACATGGTCTTGGGGAAGTCCTTGGCGACCTTGCGCGCGGCCGCCTCCACGGCGAAGGCCTCGCCCACGATGAGCTGGTTGCCGGCCGTGGCGTACTCGCGCAGCACGCGCTCGTAGTCGGCATTGGCCACGTTCTCGGTGGCCTTGTATTCGATCTCGCCGCGGGCCTCGGCGGCCTTGAGCGCCTTGTGGATGCGGCCCACCCATTGCTGCTCGAAGGGCACGGTGTAGACCGCGGCGACCTTGGGCTTGGCCTGCTGGGCGAGGGCGAGGTGCGGCAGGCCGATGGCGGCGATGGCGGCGGCGAGGATCAGGGGACGGCGCTGGGTCATGTTGTGTTCACTCCTTGTGGCGCGGACGGGCGGCTGCGCTGTCCAGCAATATCGGTGCCACGGTGCCGCGACCGTCCATGGGGCGGCGTGGTGCGAGCTGCTGAAGGCATACCGAGCGTAAACGCAAAAGGGGCGTGCGCCGGCACCAGAACGGCGCGGCCCCTAGAATGCCGCAGCTTTGCGCAAGCGCCTTCCGGGCGCTTTTTTTTGTTGGCGACGCCTGTGAGTTCCCCCGCTTCCTCTTCTTCCCCGACAGCCGCCGGCGGCGTGCTGCGCCATCCCGGCATGCGCGCCTTCATGGCCGCGCGCGTGGCTGCGGTGCTGGCCACCCAGGTGCAGGCCGTGGTCGTGGCCTGGCAGGTCTACGACCTCACGCGCGAGCCGCTGGCCCTGGCCTATGTGGGGCTGGCGCAGTTCATCCCCATGCTGTGCCTGCTGCTGCCGGCCGGCGACCTGATGGACCGTTTTGCGCGCCGTCCCATCCTGGCCGCGGCCTGGGTGGTGTCGGCGCTGTGCAGCGCGCTGCTGTGGTGGCTGTCGGGCCACGGGGTGGCGGGCGTCTCGTCCATCTACGGCGTGCTGGTGCTGTACGGCGGCGCCCGCGCCTTTGCCGGGCCGGCGCTGCAGAGCCTGCTGCCGCAGATCGTGCCGCGCGAGCAGCTGGCCCAGGCGATGGCCGTCAACAGCATGCTGATGCGCAGCGCCACGATCACCGGCCCCTTCCTGGGCGGGCTGCTCTACGCCCTGGGCGGCGGCGAGCTGACCTACCTGGTGTGCCTGGGCTGCTTCTTGCTCGGAGCCGTGCTGCTGCGCTACGTGACGGTGGCCCACGCTGCGCCGCGCGCCGTGGGCGGCACGATCTGGACGCGCTTTGCCGAGGGCATCGGCTTCATCCGCTCGCGGCCCGTGATCCTGGGCTGCATCTCGCTGGACCTGTTCGCCGTGCTGCTGGGCGGCGTGGTCGCGCTGCTGCCGATCTACGCGCACGAGGTGCTGCACGTGGGGCCGCAGGGGCTGGGCGCGCTGCGCAGCGCCATGGCCGTGGGCGAGGTCGGGATGGGCCTGTACCTGAGCGCCCGGCCGCTCAACCGGCGCGTGGGCGCGACCATGTTCGGCGCCGTGGCGGTGTTCGGCGTGGCCAACCTGGTTTTCGCGCTGTCGCACTGGTTCTGGCTGTCGTTCGCGGCGCTGCTGGTGGCGGGCATGGCCGACATGGTCAGCGTCTACATCCGCGGGGCGCTGGTGCAGTTCTCCACGCCCGACGCCATGCGCGGGCGCGTGCAGGCGGTCAACATGCTGTTCATCGGCTCGTCCAACGAAGTGGGCGAGTTCCGCGCCGGCACCAGCGCGGCCTGGCTGGGGCCGGTCGGGGCGGCTGTGGCGGGCGGCCTGTGTACATTGGGCGTGGTCGGCACCTGGGCCACGGCCTTCGGCGGGCTGCGCCGGCTGGACCGCTTCGAAGAGGCCAGCCCGCCGCCTTGAAGGCCCTGGGGTTGCCACCAGCTATGGCATACTGTTTCGGCGCAGAACGGTGGCTCCACCGCCCTGCGGAGCCGGATGGTCCCGCCTCGGGGCCATGGCAGCGAAACCGCAAGGAGGTCACATGACGAGATGCTTCACGGAAGGCGATGGCTTCGCATAAGGGCGATCCGTCGTTCTGGAGGCCCAGCTTCGTGCTGGGCCTTTTGTTTTTTGCGGCCCTGATTTCGCTGGCCTTGTTCTTCTGGTGGCATGCCTGGCTGCGCCGCACGGCGCCGGGCGAGGCGCTGGACAAGCAGCAGATCGTGGTGCTGCTGGCGGCCTGGCTCGCCGTCATCGGCTGGATCACCACGGCCTGGACCTCGATCCGCAATTCGGTCAAGCAGCACACCGTCAACACGCTGCTGCAGTCGCGCCTGTCGGCCACCTACATGGAGCGCGCCGACCGGGTCAACAAGTTCTTCGGCGCCTACGAGGCGCGCCACTCGCTCAAGACGCGCGACCCCGATGCCGACCCGACCCAGGGCATCGCCGGCGACGACGAGGAGGCGCTGCGCTACATCCTCAACTACTTCGAATACATCGCCATCGGCGTGCGCCATGGCGACCTGCACGAGGCCATGCTGCGCGCCAGCCTGCGCTCCATCCTGACCAAGACCACCTTCTACTCGCGCGACTGGATCGAGCGGCGCGTGGGCGGCGGACCCACGCTGGCGCCCAATCCGCTGCTGTACCGCAACCTGCGCTGGCTCTACCTGCGCTGGCGCGACGAGGCGCCGGGCAACGACCTGCGGGCGTTCTCCATGGTGCGTGCATGATGCGTGCGCGACCGAACCGCCCCCGTCTGGCTCAGCGGTCCAGCGCCTCGCGCACCGCCCGCCCGAGCTCCAGCACCGCCATCGCGTAGTAGCTGGACCAGTTGTAGCGCGTGATCACGTAGAAGTTCTCGGTGCCGGCCACGTACTGCGGCGCCTCGGCCCCGTTCTGCAATTCGACCAGCGCCAGCGGGCCGGCATGCGCCAGCGCCTCGCCCTGCAGCACCGCACCCTTGGCGGTGAAGCTCTCCACGCTGAAGCTGGGCAGGATGTCGGGCGCCAGCAGGGTGTCCATGTCGGCCTGCGCGGCGAAGCCGACCGGGTAGGTGGCCGGCATGCCGCTCTTCCAGCCGAAGGCCTTGAAGTAGTTGGCGACCGAGCCGATCACGTCGTCCACGCTGTTGAACAGGTCGACGCGGCCATCGCCGTCGAAATCCACCGCGTAGCGCACCCAGCTCGATGGCATGAACTGCGGCATGCCCATGGCGCCGGCGTAGCTGCCGCGCCAGCTGTGCGGGTCCACGCCGGTGCGGTCGGACAGGCTCAGCAGCTGCTCCAGCTCGCCCAGAAAGAAAGCCGAGCGTTCGGCCGCGCGCGGGTGGGCTCTGGGGAAGTCGAAGGCCAGCGTCGTCACCGCGTCGATGACGCTGAAGCCGCCCATCTGCTGGCCATAGATGGATTCCACGCCGACGATGCCGACGATGATCTCGGCCGGCACGCCGTAGTCGCGCTCGGCACGCGCGAGGGCTTCGCGGTGTTCCTGCCAGAAGCGCAGGCCGGCGCGGATGCGGATGGGCTCGACGAAGCGGCTGCGGTACACGCGCCAGTTCTTGGGTGTGCCGGTGGGCGCCGGCGTCATGAGCCGCTGCACCTGGGGCAGCAGCCGGGCCTGGCCGATGGCCTGGCGCACCCATTCGCGGTCCAGGTCGCGGCGCGCGGCGATGTCGTCGGCCGCACGCAGCACCTCGGGCCGGGTGGCGTAGAGCGGGCCGGTGGCGGGTGCGGCGGCCTTGGCGGCGGGGCGCTTCTTGGTGGGGGCGGCAGACTGGGCCTGGACGGCGGCGGCGAGCAGGGCGGCTGCCAGCAGCGTGAGGCCGGATCGGAGCAAACGGTTCATGCAGGGGAGGATGGTGGTGGCCAGGGCAGGCGTTGGTACTCGCGCTGCAGCGTTGCCAGTTCCAGGGCCGGCGCGCGTGCATAGCGCTGCGCCTCCAGACGCAGCAGCCAGTCGCGCAAGGGCGCCAGCTGCTGCGGCCCGGCCGCGACAGCCGGCAACTGTACAAGCAGCTGGGCCAGCTGCCGGGGTGCGGCCTGCGGCGGCACGGCCAGGCCCGCGGCGCGCAGGCGCTCGCGCGCCTTGTGCAAGAGGCGCAACCAGGGATCGTGCTGGCGCCGGTCCCACAGCGTCCAGCCGGCACCGCCCAGGCTGGCCAGCACCACCAGGCCGATCAGCAGCCGGCCCAGGTCCTCCCAGTCGGGCGCCTCGAAGCCCAGCGCGCGCAGCAGGTCGAGCTGGCGGCTCTGCGTGTAGTTCAGCACCCACTGGTTCCAGCGGTTGTTGACGGCTTCCCAGGCCGCGCGCAGCTGGGCCGCGATGTTGGGGCTGACGTTGCCCACCGCCGTGGCGAACGCCCCTTGCGGTGCGCGCAGCCGGTCCAGGCTGCCGATGCGGCCCGGCATGACGGCGCCCGTGGGGTCCACGCGCACCCAGCCCTGGCCGGCATGCCAGACCTCCGTCCAGGCATGGGCGTCGCTCTGGCGCACGGTCCAGTAGCCGTCCACCGCGTTCATCTCGCCGCCCTGGTAGCCCGTGACGATGCGCGCCGGGATGTCCAGGGCGCGCATCAGCACCACGAAAGCCGAGGCGATGTGCTCGCAGAAGCCAGCCTTGCGGTCGAACCAGAATTCGTCGGCCGTGTGCTCGCCGTAGACGCCGGGTTCCAGCGTGTAGCTGTAGCCGCCCGTGCGCAGCCGGTCCAGCGCGGCGGCGACGAGCGCAGCGCTGCCGGCTTCGGCGTAGCGTGGGTCGCGCCGCATCTCGGCGGCCAGTGCCAGCGTGCGGGGGTTGCTGCCTGCGGGCAGCTGCAGATCACCCTGGAGTTCGGCCGTGCGGCGCTGCGGGCCGTAGCGGAAATCCGTGTGGCTCTGGGCGCGGAAGCGCACCAGGTCGGTGATGGGCCGGTTCGCCAGCCAGGCCAGGTCCTGCGTTTGCAGGGCGGAGAGGCCGGCGAGTTCGGGCCGGCGCGAGGCCACGTCGAGCAGCAGCAGCCAGGGCCGGTTGTGCGGCTCCAGCGTGACCTCGTAGCTGGTCGGTGTGCCGGCCAGCTGCAGATTGCGCTGCGGCGCGGTGTTGAAGCTGAAGTCGCCGCGGCCCTGGCGCCACTGGCGGCCATCGAATTCGGACAGTACCGGCCCACGGAAGTACAGCGCGTCTTGTGGCGGCGGCTGGCCGTCGAAGCGGATGCGCATGGCGATGCTGTCGTCCAGCGCCAGGCTGGCGAGGTTGCCCACTTCCATGGTGGACGACAGTCCGCTGCGTCCGCTCATGGCGTCGCTCGGGATGCCCCACAGCGGTGCCAGCCGCGGGAACAGCAGGAACAGCACCAGCATGATGGGCGCGCCGATGGCGGCCATGCGCAGTGCATGGCGTGCCGACTCGGCCAGCGGTGGCCGGCCCACCGGCATGTGGGCGTTGACGAGCGCCGTCAGCAGGCCCAGCAGGCCGACCAGCATGGCGGCGGCCGTCGCCAGCGACTGCGAGAAGAAGAAATTCGTGAGCATCGTGAAGAAGCCCAGGAAGAACACCACGAAGGCGTCGCGCCGGGCGCGCAGCTCCAGCGTCTTGAGCGCCAGCAGCGAGACCAGCAGCGTGACGCCCGCGTCGCGGCCCAGCAGCGTGCGGTGGCTCATGAGCGTGAGGCCCAGCGTCAGCGCCAGCAGGGCCCCCAACCACCAGCGCGAAGGCAGCGGCCGCGCGCCGAGCGCGATCCAGCCGCGCCACAGCAGCACGCCGCCGGCCAGCAGGCTGCACCACAGCGGCAGCCGCGGCACCTGGGGCAGCAGGATCCAGCCGATCACGGCGAGCAGGAACAGCGTGTCGCGGCCGTCGCGCGGCAGCTGGCCCGAGAGTCGGCCGGCCAGGCGATTCAGCACAGGGCCAGCGCCTCCAGGCAGCGCCGCTTGTGGGCCTCGCCGCTGGCGGGCGCCAGCTCCACGCCGGGCACGCGCAGCCCGTACTCGAGGTCCAGCCGGTCGGCCTGCAGCACCCAGGCGCACAGGCGCGCCAGGCGCTGCTCGCCGTCGGGCAGCTGGGCCAGTGCGGGCTCCAGCCAGAGCTCGTGGCGCTGGGCCTGCTGGCTGTCGCGGCTGACCAGCTCGCCGGCCTTGGCGGCTTTCTTCCAGACCACGAGCTTGAGCGGGTCGCCACGGCGGTAGGCGCGCACACCATCGAATTCGCCCGTGCTGGCGGCCTGGCGTGCCATGGCGCCGCCGGCGCGCGGCTCGCCCGCGGGCAGCGGTGGTGGATGCGCCTCGGGCTGTGGATAGACCAGCACCTGGGCGGCCGGGCGCCACAGCGTCCAGACGCGGAAGGCGCCCATCGGGAAGCGCGTCTCCAGCGTGAGCGTGGGAATGGCATGCAGGCCGCGCCGCGTGGGCGCAAAGGCCACGTGCACCTGGCTGCGGCCGCCGGCCGGCACATCGACGAAGGCCTGCTGCCTGGCGGTGTCCAGCAGGCTCGCGGCGATGGCGTGGCGCGGCGTCTTGCGCGTGCTGGCCAGCTCCAGCGTGAGCGTGCTGCCGTTGCCCAGGAACTGCGGCTCCGGTGGCAGCAGGTGCAGTTGCAGGCCGCGCAGCGTGGCATGGCCCACGTGCATGCCGACCAGGGCGCAGCCGGCCAGCAGGAAGGTCAGCAGGTAGCCCAGGTTCAACTGGTAGTTGATCGAGGCCAGCAGCAGCAACAGCACTGTGGCCGCCAGCATGAGGCCGGCGCGCGTGGGCAGGATGTAGATGTTGCGCTGGGTCAGCAGCAGCTGGTCGCTGCGCGGCAGCCGCGCCTCCCACCAGCGCCGCATGGCAGCCCGCCAGCGCGACCAGGGATTGAGGCGCGCGAGGGCCTTCACGGCAGCGGCACGGCCTCGACCATGGCGCGCACCTGCTCGACGGCGCCACGCCCGGCGTCGCCCACCGGCACCAGCCGGTGCGCCACGGTCTGCGGCAGGATGGCCTGCACGTCGTCGGGCGCGACGTACTCGCGCCCGGCGAGCAGCGCCTGGGCCTTGGCCGCACGCACCACGGCGATGCCGGCGCGCGGCGACAGGCCCTGCAGGAACCAGCGGCCCGAGCGCGTGGCGGCGATCAGGTCCTGGACGTACTCGATCAGCGGCGGCGCCGCATGCACCTGCAGCACCTGGTGCTGCAACGCCTGCAGCTGCTCGCCGTTCAGCAGCGCGGGCAGGGCATCGACGAGATCGCGCCGGTCGTCGCCGGCCAGCAGCAGGCGTTCGGCCGCGCGGTCGGGGTAGCCGATGGAGATGCGCATCAGGAAGCGGTCGAGCTGCGATTCGGGCAGCGCGAAGGTGCCGAGCTGGTCCTGCGGGTTCTGCGTGGCGATCACGAAGAAGGGGCGCGGCAGCGGCCGCGTGGCGCCTTCGACCGTGACCTGCTTTTCCTCCATCGCCTCGAGCAGCGCGCTTTGCGTCTTGGGGCTGGCGCGGTTGATCTCGTCGGCCAGCAGGATCTGCGCGAACAGCGGGCCGGGATGGAAGACGAAGGCCTCCTTGCCGCGCTCGTAGACCGAAACCCCGGAGAGGTCGGACGGCATCAGGTCGGAGGTGAACTGCACGCGCGAGAACTGCAGGCCAAAGGTGCGCGCCAGCGCATGGGCCAGCGTCGTCTTGCCCACGCCCGGCACGTCCTCGATGAGCAGGTGGCCGCCGGCCAGCAGGCAGGCCACGCAATCCTGGACCTGGGCTTCCTTGCCCACGATGACGCCATTGAGCTGGCGCAAGAGGTCCTTGACTTTCTCTTGTACGATCATCGCGAAACCTTACCCGAAAACAATAGCAAGCGAGACGACGGCCGTGAACCAGACGGGATACTTCAGCCACCGCGACTGTTGGAAGCACGAGATGGGCCCCGGCCACCCGGAATGCCCGGAGCGGCTGGACGCCATCGAGGACCGCCTGCTCGCCTCCGGTGTGGGCGATGCGCTGGACCGGCGCGAAGCGCCGCTGGCCACCGTGAGCGACCTGGAGCTCGCGCACGGCCGCATGCACGTGGCCGCCATCCGCGGCATGACCGACAACCTGCAGGAGCAGATCATCGCGGGCGGCCCCACGCACGCGCAGATCGATCCCGACACCAGCCTCAACGTGCACACCTGGAACGCCGCGCTGCGTGCCGCCGGTGCCGCGCTGGCCGCAACCGATGCGGTGATCGGCGGCGAACTCGAGAACGCCTTCTGCTCGGTGCGCCCGCCCGGCCACCACGCCTGCCGCGACCAGGCCATGGGCTTTTGCTTCTTCAACAACGTGGCGCTGGCCGCCCGCTATGCGCTGGAGCGCCACGGCCTGTCGCGCGTGGCCATCATCGATTTCGACGTGCACCACGGCAACGGCACCGAGGACATCGTGGCCGGCGACCCGCGCATCCTGATGGCCAGCTTCTACCAGCACCCGTTCTACCCGATGGACTGGCCGCACCGCCAGGCCGACAACCTCGTCAACCTGCCAGTGCCGGCCTACACGCGCGGCATGGACGTGCGCGAGATGATCGACATGCTCTGGCTGCCGCGCCTGGAGGCGCACAAGCCGGAGATGATCTTCATCAGCGCCGGCTTCGATGCGCACCGCGAGGACGACATGGGCCAACTTGGCCTGGTCGAGCAGGACTACGTCTGGATCACGACCTGCATCAAGGACATCGCACGCCGCCACGCCAAGGGCCGCATCGTGAGCTGCCTGGAGGGCGGCTACCACCTGGGCGCACTGGCGCGCAGCGTGGAGGCGCACATCCGCGTGCTGGCCGACCTGTAACGCCCGCAGCGGCGCCGCCTGCTGCAGCTACCATGGGCCGGTGCACCCGGCGCCGGGTGCGCGACCACACAACATCCCAGGGAGTGCACGCATGGCAAACATCCATTTCATCGGTGGCGAGAAAGGTGGCGTCGGCAAATCGCTGACGTCACGCCTGCTCGCGCAGTACTGCATCGACCGGCAACTGCCGTTCGCCGCCTTCGACACCGACCGTTCGCACGGCGCGCTGCTGCGCTTTTACGCCGACTACGCGACGCCCGTGGCCATGGACCGCGCCGAGGCGCTGGACGCCATCGTCGAGGCCGCCGCCGAGCAGCCCGAACGCCGCGTGCTGGTCGACCTGGCCGCGCAGACGCACGAGACGCTGGCGCAATGGATGGAAGAGGCCGGCCTGCTGGCCGTGGCCGCCGACGAGGGCATCCAGCTGACCTACTGGCATGTGATGGATGCCGGCAAGGACTCGGCCGACCTGCTGGCCAAGCTGCTCGACCGCTTCGGCGACGGCCTGCGCTACGTGCTGGTGCGCAACCAGGTGCGCGGCAGCGACTTCGCGGCGCTGGAGCAATCCGGCCAGCAGCAGCGCGCCGCGGCGCTGGGCGCCAAGGTGGTGCAGCTCAAGAAGCTCAGCGAGGGCGCTCTGCTCAAGATCGACGGCACCAGCAGCAGCTTCTGGAAGGCCACGACACCCGGCGGCGGCCTGGGCCTGCTGGACCGCCAACGCGTGAAGACCTGGCTGGCCGACAGCTACCGCGAGTTCGACGCGGTCGGCGTGTGATCGACATCCAGGGGCTGCGCTTCGCCTTTCCCGGCGAGCCGCCGCTGGTCGCCGACTGGTCGGCCCGCATCGGCCCCGGCATCACGCTGCTGCACGGCGACACCGGCGCCGGCAAGAGCCTGCTGCTGCGCTTGCTGGCCGGCGTGCAGGCGGCCGACGCCGGCCGCTTGCAGATCGGCGATGCGGTGCTGGCCGACGCGCCGACGCGCTACCGCGCGCAGCTGTTCTTCGTCGACCCGGCCACGCAGCAGTTCGACCAGATGACGGGCCAGGCCTGCCTCGCGCAGCTGGCCGGGGCCGATGCCGACCAGGCCCTGCGCGATGCGCTGGTCGATGGTTTCGGCCTGGCGCCGCACCTGGAGAAATCGCTCTACATGCTCTCCACCGGCTCCAGGCGCAAGGTCTGGCTGGCGGCCGCGCTCGCCGGGCGCAGGCCCGTGGTGCTGCTGGACGAGCCCGCGGCGGCGCTGGACCAGGGTTCGGTACGTTGCCTGTGGGATGTGCTGGCCCAGATCGGCGCCACGCGCCGGCGCACGGTGGTGGTGGCCAGCAGCGAGGCCACCACGAGCCTGCCGCTGGCCGCGCGGATCGACCTGCCGCTGCGCTGACTCAGCTGCGCTCGCCGCGCCCTTGCGTGGCCAGCAGAACACCGAGCGCCACGGCGCCGACCACCGCCAGGCCCAGGCCGAGCGCCAGCTTGTTCCGGGGCTTGGGTTCGGGACGGAAGCCGCCGTGCACGGCCGGATGGCGCGAGGCGTCGAACAGGTTGCCCTGGGTGATCGGCGTGCGCTCGGCGCGTGCGAGCGCGCGGTCGGCCACCCACTTGCCGATGCGGCCCGTCGTGGCGGGGGCGGCAGACTGCGCCAGCCGGCCGGCCAGCGTGCCCGCGCCCAGCCACAGCGTGGGCCGCGGCCTGCGCGCCAGGCGCACGATGGCGCTGGCCACGGCATCCGGGTCCAGCGGCGGTGGGGGGCTGAGCTTGCGGCCAGTGTAGTTGGCGCCGTGCTGCAGGCCCGGCGTGTCGACGAAGGTGGGGCAGACATCGCACACATGCACGCCCGGCAGGTCGGACAGTTCGGCGCGCAGCGCGGCCGACCAGCCGCGCAGGCCGAACTTGCTGGCGGTGTAGGCGCCGGCATACGGCGTGGCGACCCAGCCGCCCAGCGAGATCATGTTGATCAGCACGCCGCTGTGCTGGCTGCGGAAGTGCGGCAGCACGGCATGGGCGCCATGCATGTGGCCGAGCAAGTTGGCTTCGAGCACGCGGCGGTGCGCTTCCATGGGCGTGGCCTCGAATCGGCCCACGGCGCCAACGCCCACGTTGTTGATCCACACGTCGATGCCGCCGAAACGCCGCAACGCGGCGCCGGCCAGGGCGCGCACGGCCTTGGCGTCGGTCACGTCGGTGGGCACGGCGATGGCCTGGGCGCCCAGCCGGGCGCACTGCGCGGCCACGCGCTCCAGGGCTTCGGTGCCTCGGGCCGCGAGCACGAGGCGCGCGCGCTGCTGGGCGAAGGCCAGTGCAGTGGCCCGGCCGATGCCGCTGGAGGCGCCGGTGATGACGACGACGGGGGAAGGGGGCAGGGAGGAGCGCATTCTTGGATCGGTGCGTTGTGCTCTGGATGACGGAGCGCACAGCATAGTTGCAATGGATGCGCCACGCGACGATGCGCCTGTGACCATCGGCATCTTCTGCATCGCTCCGACACGCAGCCGGCGTGCAGCCCTACAGGGCAGGTGCCGCGCGGCGGCGTGCAGCGCGGATTCGCCGGGCGCACTGGTGTTTCCACTGTCCCGCCGGTGTCTTTGGCCGACCGGCCAAGGCATTACCGCACACTAGAATCGAATAGTTTTTGTCCTGCAGGCTGCACAAGCAGCACATCCCAGAGGAGTCGCATCAATGAAGGTCCTGGTCCCCGTCAAGCGCGTGGTCGACTACAACGTGAAGGTTCGCGTGAAGTCCGACGGCAGCGGCGTTGACATCGCCAACGTCAAGATGAGCATGAACCCGTTTGACGA
>NZ_QPJK01000006.1 GCF_003337555.1 Pseudorhodoferax soli
GGCGACCCCGGTGCCCCTGTCCTTCCGCTTCGCTCCAGGCAACCTGCGGTGCTCGCGCCATGGGCTGCATTGCGCAACTCGCACCGTTCACTGCGGGAACGTAGATCGAACAAGCGCAATGAGTCAGTTCACGAAGCGCGAGGTTCCCCGCGCAGCCCATGGCACTGCGCTCCTCGGCAGGGGCACAGGGGGAAGTCCCACACGGGCCATCGCTACGCTCGGCCTTTCGCTCGGGCCGTCGCTGCGCTCGGCCTCGTGCTTGGCGGGCGTGGATCTTTTCCATCAGCACAGCTCCGGCACGACCGGCACCGCCACCGCGCTCGCATCGGCGAACGGGTTCGGCAACGCACGCAGATCCGTCGGCGCACTAGCGCCTTCGATCGCGATGACCGACAGCAACTCCGGCAGCTGCCACGCCGACAGCACGAGCTGCTGCGCGCCGTCGGCCGCGATGGCCGGCAGCAGCTGCCAGTCGTCGCCCTGGCGCTGGAACAGCCGCAGGCCGCGCAGCTCGTCGACACCGGGCACGCGCGAGACCTCGACCTCCAGCTCGCGCGAGCGCACGGCGCGGCCCAGCGGCCAGCCGCTGCCGTCCAGACCACCGGGGGCCAGAGGCCACAGCAGCCGGCGCAGCGCCTCGCGCACGCCCAGCAGCACCTGGTCGCGCGCATGCCCGTCGCGCACCAGCACGGCGACCGACAGGCCCAGCGCCACGTAGTCGCAGCCGATCACGTAGAGCTCGGTGGCCAGCGGCGTGCGCACCGAGAGGTGGGCGTGCAGGCGCTCGATGAAGGGGCGGTCGGGCCGCGGGTTGGGCGCGGGCGCCAGCGGCGCGGCCGGCAGCGCCAGCACGCTGACCACGCCGGGCACGTGGAAGCGGCGGTCGCGCGGCTTGAAGCGGGGCAGCACCTCGATGCGGCCCACGTCGATGGACGGCGCCTCCAGGGCGAGGGCGCGGTAGTCGTCCTCGGTGACGGCGCGGTCGCGGTGCCGCAAGCGGGCCGGGATGCGGCGCTCGGCCACGGCCAGGGTCTCGGCGTCCTCGCCGCCGGCCAGTGGCAGCGGCTGCAGCACGCGGATGGGCGGCGCGGTCTGGCCCGCCACCGTGGTGCCGGTCAGCTCGGCCAGCGCCAGCGGCGGCAAATTACCGGCACGTCCACCGCCGAAGCGGCCCTGCGCGAGGCGCACGCGCATGCCGGCCTCGGGCACCTTGCCGCGCAGGCCGTCGCCCAGGCGCACCGTGCCCGCCTCGACGTCGAGCTCGTAGGCGGTGGCGTCGCGCGCGACTTGCGGGTCGGCGTGGATGGCGGCCAGGTCGTCCACGCGGCTCCAGGGCTGGTAGCCACGGCCCGGCGCCTCGACCTCGATCTGCAGGCTGGTGGCGTCGACCGAGCCCAGCGGCAGCGCGAACTGCTGGTCGGCCGCGCCGTTGGAGGCGCCCAGCACGCGGCCGGCCAGCGTGTTGCGCTGGTCGATCTCCACCGCGTTGATGCCGATCCAGGCCAGCGGCAGCTGCTGCACCTGCTGCCCCGGTTGCGGGCGCAGGCGCAGCCAGGCCACCAGGCGCGCGGCGCGGGCCGGGTCGTCGAGCCGCGGCGGCGCGTCGCCCACGCCGGCATGCGGGTTCTCGCCCACGTCGTTGGACGGGGCCCAGATGGCGCGCTCGTCGGGCAGCTGCAGGCGCAGCGTGCCGGCGCGGGCCAGGCCGCCGCTGGTGTCGGTGCCGCCCTGTACGGGCAGGGTGATGTAGCTGGTGTCGAAGTCGCCGGTGCCGCGCGTCGTCATCTCCCACAGCACCGGAACCGGCGTGGCGGCCGTGACCTCGTCGAACGGGCCGGCGGGGCGCACGGCCGGCACCACGCCGACCGAGAGCAGCGGCGGCAGCGCGGCATCGCCACCGCCCAGCGCGCTGCGCACGGCCGTGTTCACCTCACCCTGTTGGTCGGCCTGGCGCGCGGGCGGGGCCAGCAGCGCGATCCACAGCGCGCGGTCGACGCTCTGCGCAAACACGTCCACGCCGTCGGGCACGGCGCGGCCCTGGGCGAACACCGGCGTGGTCTGGTAGGCCTTGAGCGCGCCGCTGATGCGGTGGATGCGGGCCAGGCCCTGCAGCAGGTCGCTGCGCTGGGCCAGTTGCGCGGGGGGCAGCGCGCGCTTGATGTAGGCCTCGCCGGTGATGGGCAGCACGGTGGTCTCGGCCAGCGTCTCGAAGGGCACGGCGGCCTTGAGCAGGGCGCGCGGCTGCAGCTTGTGGGCGGCCAGCTCGGTGTCGCGCGCGAAGGCCAGGCCGACGATGCCGCGCGCCGGCAGCGCCGGCTGCAGGCCCATGCCCAGCAGCTTGAGGAACACCAGGCGCTGGCGTTCGGGCACCAGGTTGGCGCGGTACAGCAGCGTGTCGCCGAGCCAGGCGAACAGCTCGATCAGCGTGCGGCCGGGGTCGCCCTGGCGTGGATGCGTCCACTCCGGCGTGTGGGCCGGGATGCGCGCGATCAGTTCCTCGACGAGGTCGTCGAAGCGGCGGTCGTCCAGTGAGGGAGGCAGCAGGGGCATGTTCAGCCCTCCAGGTCCACGGTGACGTTCAGGGCGGCGGCCTGCCCGGAGCGGGCCAGCCGGTAGGCGATCTCCACGCGCACTTGGCTGGGCGCGCCTGCGACCTCCCAGACTTCGACGCCGTCGAGCAGGATGCGGCTCTCCCAGCGGCCGAGCGCGTCCTGCACGAGGTCGCGCATCTCGCGCCGCGTGGCGATGGTGTTGGGCGCGTGCAGCAGCCGGTCGAGCCCGCCACCGAACTCGGGCCGCATCAGCTGCTCGCCGGGGCGCGTGGACAGGATGGCGCGGATGCCGTCGCGCACGCTGGTGGCGAGGTCCGGCCAGGCCAGCGCACCGTGCGCGTCGGGCAGCGGCAGCAGCGGCCAGCCGATGAGGGGGCGGGGTGCGGCGCTCATGTCTTGGGCGGCACTTTGGGGAACGGCAGGCAGATCTTCATGGAGAACATCCAGCCGAACACGATGTTGAAGAGCCCCAGGAACAGGTTCAGCACCAGGAAGGCGCAGATCGTGATGATGGGGATGTTGAAGCTGCAGATCCACGTCAGCCCGAACTTGCTGCTCGCGCCTTCGCCGTCCAGCAGCTTCTTGCTCGATCCGGACAGCAGGCTCTGCAGCGAGGGCGGCACGACGAAGGCCACGCTGGGCTTGAGCGCGCCGAGCAGGGCCTTGTCGCTCGGGTCGGGCAGCGCGATCTGCACGGGCGGTGCGCCGGCGCCCTCATACCAGGCGGCGATCACGAAGGGCTCGCTGGCCTCGCCCCAGACGATGCGCGCCGGGCACCCGCCCTCGGGCGCCAGCCGCACGAAGGCGCGCAGCTGGTAGCGCGCGCCGGGTTCGTCGAAGCGCCCGCGCTTGCCCTTCACCGCGGCGAAGCGGCTCTGCATGGCGGCGTGCATGGCGTCGAGCAACCGCCCGGCGGCGGTGGTTTCCATCGCCGGCCAGGCGGCGGGCATCTCCACGCTGCCGCCCTGCTGCAGCAGCACCACCGCGTGGGCCTGCTGCAGGAACTGGTCGGCCCGCACCAGGCGCGGCTGGATCTCGCCGCTCTGCAGCACCAGCGGCAGCTGCAGCGTGGCCAGGGCCTGCAGGATGGGCGCGCCGGCGCTGCCGAAGGCATCGAACTCGCTGGCCAGCTGGCGCAGCAGCAGCACGAAGCGCGTGAGGACCGCATCGGCATTGGCCTGCTCGCTGTCCTTGAGCCAGGCGCCGGTGATGGTCTGGCCGTTGCGCGGCAGGCCCATGGCGCTGCCCTGCAGCGCCAGCACCAGGTGGTCGCGGAAGGCGGCCGAGCGGGGGCCGAAGTCGGTGCCGGGCGCGGCGGCCAGCAGGTCGTCGGCTTCGCTGATCTCGCTGCTGACGGTGGGCACCAGGCCGTAGTAGAGGGTCTGGCCGGCGTCGGTGCAGACATCGGGCGGCGCGAGGTACAGCGGGATGGTGGCTTCCTCCAGCGCGCTGTCTGGCTGGGTGCGCGTGAAGGCGGCCAGCTGGCGGTCGATGTCGGGCACGCCGGTCAGGCCGCGCTGGCTGCGCTGGGCCGGCAGCGGATCGGCGTCGGCGCCGCCCACGCGGGCCAATGGCAGCCAGCCGTGGAGCCGGCCGCCGGACTTCATCCAGCCCTCGCTGCGGCCGTCGGTGCCGATGCGGCGCAGCACCAGCCCGGCGGCCTGGACGCGCTTGGGGTCGAGCCGCGGTTCGCCAGCGGTGTCGCACCAGGCCTCCAGCAGCGCCAGGTGGAACTGGCGCTGGATCGGCTGGAACAGCTTGAGCGTGCCCTGGCTGTCGAGGGCGCGGGCACGCAGGGCGCGCAGGCGTTCGCGGCCGGCGGTGCTGCGCAGGTCTTCCAGCGTGGCGGGCAGGAAGCCGTCGTCGCTGCGCTGCAGGAGCCAGGGGCTGCCGCTGCGGGCGAGGCCGCGGGGGGCGCCGATGAGAACGGGGTGGTGTTGGGCCATGTCAGTTGCCCCGGGCCGAGCGCAGCGATGGCCCGTGTGTGACCCCGCTCCCACCCCTGTGCCCACGCCGAGGAGCGCAGTGGCCTGGGCGGCGCGGGGAACCTCGCGCTTCGTGAACTGACTCATTGCACTTGTCCGAGCTGAACGAACGCAGTGAGTGGTGCGAGTTGTGCAATGCGCCCAGGCCGCGAGCACCGCAGGTTGCCCGGAGCGCCAGCGCAGGGACGGGGGCACCGGGGCCGCCTTCTCTTTGGTTACTTTCTCTTGGCGGAGCAAGAGAAAGTGACTGCACTGCCGGGTGCATATCCCGGCCTCTGGTGCCAGCAAGAACTACTACGGTTGATCGACGTGAGGAGGCGGGGATTTCGCCCCCGCACGACGACTCACTTTTCTTGCTTCGCCAAGAAAAGTAAGCAAAAGAAGGCGACCCCGGTGCCCCTGTCCCTGCGCTGGCGCTCCGGGCAACCTGCGGTGCTCGCGCCATGGGCTGCATTGCGCAACTCGCACCGTTCACTGCGTTCACTACGCTCGGACAAGCGCAATGAGTCAGATGTTGAAGCGCGAGGTTCCCCGCGCAGCCCATGGCACTGCGCTCATCGGCAGGGGCACAGGGGAAAGTCCCACACGGGCCATCGCTGCGCTCGGCTCCGCGCTCGGGCCGTCGCTGCGCTCGGCCGAGGCAGGTGGTGGTGGTCCGTGCGCGGTGCGCGGTTGAAAGGCTTGTCATCGCATCACCACACATTCCCAGCACCAGGCGTATAGCTCGCGCTGATCACCGCATTGGTCTGCAGCACCGCGCACTTGACCATGCCGGAGAAGTCGGCCATGGCCGCGTCGACCTTGACCATGCCGGCCGTCACCTCCACGTTGGCGGCCTGCACCGAGACCTTGGCAGCCGCCGTGACGGTGATGCCTGCCGTCTCCAGCTTGATGCTGTTGCCGTTGGCGTCTTCCAGCGTCAACGCGCTGGGGCCGTCCTTCAGCGTCACGCGCGTGCCGCCGGGGGTCTCCAGCGTCAGCGTCTCCTGGCCGCTCTCGTCGAGCAGCGTGATCTGGATGCCGTTCTTCGAACGCAGGCGCTTGGTGCGGTTGGCGCCGCCGGCCGCGATGTCGGCCGGCGCAGCGGCGCTGCCGTTCCACAGGCCGCCGACGATCAGCGGCGCGCGCGCGTCGCCCTGGGCCATCAGCACCAGCACCTCGTCGTCCACGTCGGGCAGCATGAACAGGCCGCGCTGGTCGCCCGCGAACGGGGCGACGACACGGGCCCACAGCGGGGCGTCCTGGCCTTCGGCGCCATCGAAGGCGAGAAGCCGGATCTGCACGCGGTTCAGGCGCTCGGGGTCGTCCAGCGAGACCACGCGCGCGAGCTGGGCCAGCGCGGCCCAGGGCGGCGCGGTCATGAAGGGCAGGTCGCGTTGCATCAGGTCCCCAGGTAGGCGCACTCGGCCTGGAATTCGGTGCGGTAGCCCTGGCGCTGGTCGAACAGATGGCGCGCCAGCACCACGTAGTAGCTGTTGTCGAACTGCGGCGCGATGCCGGCCAGCCGCACATGGCAGCCCACGCGCAGCCGCGCATTGCCCTCGGCCACGCCCTCGGCGCGCACGAAGCGGCGGGCGCGCTGGTCGAACGCGGCGGCGGCCACGGCGCGGGCTTCGGCGTCGCTGTGCACGGCCGGGCCCGCCAGGTGCAGCGGGCGCGCGCCCAGCGCATCGGCTGCCCACTGGGGACCGCTGCGGCCGCTGCCCGGGCCGCCGTGGGCCAACGCGCTGGCCTGGCCGGCAACGGGTGCGCCGTCGCGTGCGTTCCAGCCGGAGACACTGACCGCGCTGACCTGTCCGGCCAGGTCGGCCGTGATGCGCACGCGCGCCAGCTGGCTGTACAGCGTGAGCTCCAGGCTGCCGCGCTGCACCTCGCCGCGCGGCGCCACCTGCAGCCGGGCACCGACCACCTGCAGGTCGGCGTCGAAGCGCGCGAGCAGGCGGCGCAGGAAACCGAGGTCGGTCTCGTCGAGCTGGGCCCAGGTGCCGCGCGGCTGGTCCAGCGCGGTCACGTCGATGGCCAGGCCCAGAACGCCTGCGATGGTGCGCGCCACCTCGGCGGGCGACTGGTCGGTGTAGACGCGGGTGCGGCGCGCGCGGCGGGCGGCGCCCAGCGCGTCTTCGGCCAGCACCACGAGCTCGGGCGGCTTGCCGTAGTCGCAGACCATCTCCAGTGCGCTCACGCGGCCCTGGAAGATCTCGGTCGGCGCGGCGGCGTCGCCGCTGTAGACGGCCAGTTCGGCGCCCAGGCGCAGCGTGGAGTTGGCGTCGAAGGCCAGTTCCGGGCTGCCGCCCGTGGCGACCCAGTTGTTCAGGCGCAGCTCCAGGTGCGAGAGACCGCCTTCGCTTTCCTCCATGCGCAGCGCCAGGAGCTGGGTGCTGAGCCGCGCGTCCTCCTGCCCCGCGATGCGCAGCGTGGGGCGCGCACTGAAGATGGCGCTCTGGCTGAGGGTGGCTTCGCTCATCGTGGCCTACCGGTCGCACAGGCGTGCTTCGCGCTCGGCACGCACGCGCAGGGTTTGCTCGATCTGCTCGGCCAGCGCGGCGCCATCGGGCGGGGCGGCGGCCGGCGCCGGCGCACTGGCCGGCGGGGTGGGGCTGATCTCGGTGCTGACTTCTTCGAAGGTGACGGCCATGGTGTTGCTCCTCAACCGAACTGGATGCGGCCATGCAGGTCCGCCTGGACACCGACCTCGGCACTGAGGCTGCCACCGGCCTGCACCACGGCCCGGCCGCCCGGGCCGAACGCAGCGCCGGCCACGGGCGGTGCCGGCAGCAGGCTGGCGCGGGCGGAGCCCAGGTCGACGGACACGCCGGGCGGCGCGATGGACAGGCCCGCGAAGGCCGGCCCGGCGGTGGCCGTGAGCGCGGCACCGACGTTGAGGCCGGCGCCCGCGCTGGCGCCCACGCCCAGGCCGACACCGGCACCGAGCGACAAGCCTGCGCCCGCGCCGCCGCCCAGCGACAGCCCGGCACCGGCCGAGAAATCCGCCGCGGCCGACAGCGTCACGCTGCCGCCCACCGACAGGCCGGCCTCGGCGCCGAAGCGCAGGCTGGCCGAGGCGTTGGCACCGGCGATGGCGCGTGCGGCGCGCGGGTCGCCCAGCGCATTCGCCACGCTGGCGGCACCGGCCCCGGGCGCGGCGCTCACGGGGTCGGCCGGCAAACTGCGGTCCACCGGCGGAGCGGGGCTCTTGTTGCTCTGGAACTCGACCTCCTGGCTGGCCAGCGTGAGCGCGATGGACGAGCGCAGCGGCACGCCTTCGGCCGAGAAGAAGTCCAGCGTCTCCTTGAACTGCTCGATAACGCCGCGAAAGCGGTAGCTGCCCCAGCCGAACTCGACCTTGGGCGCGAATGGCTTGCTGCCGTCCTTCGCCGGTTCCAGCAGGCCGCTGATGTGGGCCGTGACGTCGCGCACCGAGACGCCGGTCTCGGTGGTGTCGAACACCAGCGTCATGCTGAGCTTGCCGCTGCTCTTCTTGACGAACTGCCGCGCGCCGTTGTTGCCGTTGCGATCGTCGAACTCGTTGGCGATGGTGTATTCGAGCGAGGCCGGGTTGAACTGCACCTCGAACGGCGCGCCGCCCTTGCCCGGGCCGTCCAGCACCTTGAAGGTGGCGGCGGCCACGGTGGGGGCGTCGGGCAGCCAGGCCATCACGCGGCTCCCGTGTCGTACAGGCGCAGGCCTTCGTGCGCCAGGTGCAGCTCTTCGATGCCCACCTCGTTGCCCTTGGCGTTGAGGTCGGCGGCCTTGAACTTGACCGGCAGGCAGCGGTCCAGCCCCCAGGTCAGCGCGGTCTGGCCGGCGCTGTCCTGCACCACGATCTCGGCCGAGAGGCGGTAGGCGTAGGCGCCGCCGCCCACCAGCTGGAACCAGCGGAACAGGTCGCGCGTGCGCGTCATGCCGCGCTTGAGCACCACGGTGGCGAAGCTGACCTGGCCGGCCCGCTGGGTGGCGCCGTAGTTGGCGCCGCCGGCACGGATCAGCTTGGGCTCCATCGTGGCCTCCAGGCCCGTGCATTCGGCGAAGGCGCCGCTGCACACCTCGACGGCGCCGCCGCCGCCGCTGCCCGCGCGCTTGAACGTGACCGCGAAGCGGAACACGTGCAGGCCGATGAAGGCGGCGTCCGCGCTCACTGCGGTGCCTCCGCCAGCGCATCGACGCTGGCCGCGTGGCCCAGCTGGAGCACCACGGTGATCTGCTCGATGGCCATGGCCGGGCGCACCTGCAGCACGGCGACCAGGCGGCCGGCGTCCAGGTCGGCCTGGGTCATGGTGCTGCGGTCGCAGCGCACCGAGAAGGCCTGTGCGCGCGTGGCACCGCCGAACGCGCCGGCCTGCCAGAAGCCGGCCAGCAGTTCCTCCAGCGTGCCGCGCAGGCGGGCCCACAGGGCAGGGCCGTTGGGCTCGAACACAGCCGTGTCGCCGGCCCGCTGCGCCGCCTGCAGCAGCGTGCCGAGCAGCCGGCTGGCACCGCCGAAGCGCCAGGGGTCCAGCGCCGAGGCGCTGACGTCGGACTGCAGCGCCCAGCCTTCGGCCTGCTGCGCGAACAGGCACACCCGCCTTGCCAGCAAGGCGGACGGGCTGTCGGGCGCCAGGCCCCAGGCCGGCACCGGCTCGGCGCCGCCCACGTCGCGCAGCAGCGCCAGCGAACGGTCGCCGGCCACCGAGCGGTGCGTGCCCAGCGCCACCGCGCCCTGCGCGACGAGGCCGGCCAGCACGCCGTCGGCCGGCTCCAGGCCCTGCGGCAGATCGCCCACCGCGGCGCGGGTGCGCAGCCAGGGCCAGGCCAGCTGCGACAGCGCCTCGGCCGGGCGGCCCTGTGCGGTGTCTTCCGCCAGGCTGTCCGCCAGCACGCCGGCCTGCTGCAGGTAGTTGAGGAAGTCGGCCTGCGCATGCGTGCCGGCGGCGCTGCGCGTGTCGGCCTCGGGCAGTGGCAAGGCGGCCAGCAGCGTGGCGCTGCGCCGGTGCCGTGCCAGGAAGCCGCGCACGCGCCGCAGCGCGTCACGCCATTGCTGGTAGCCGGCGGCGTCCAGCCGCGGTGCGGGCACGCGCAGCAGGGCGGTGTCGGGATCGGGCGGCTGCTCGACGTCGCAGGGCGCGAAGCCCTCGGGCGGCGGTACGAGCGCGCGCGCGTTGTCCGGCGGCGGCGGCAGGCCGGCGCACAGGTCGGGCAGGTCGGGCAGCAGCAGCAGGCTGGCGTGCGGCAGGCCGTAGAGGTGTTGCAGGCCCTGCCAGCTGGCGGGTTCGTGCGGCGCGAACGGTGTGGCCGTGGGCAACAGCCGCGCCAGGCGCGCGGCGCGCTGGGCGGTGCGCGTGGCACTGTCCTGCTGCACGGGCCAGGGATCGCCCACGCGCACGACGATGGCACGCCTGCCGCCGCGCGCGAAGAAGCTGCGCACGGCGGCGCCCAGGTAGCTGGCGCAGCGGCGCGTGCCGGCCGCATCCACCGCGCGGCGGTCCCAGTCGTAGAAGCGGTCGAACAGGTGCCAGCTGTCGAGCGCCAGCGGCATGTCCAGCAGGTCTTCGATCTGCGCTGCGGGGCGCGCCCACGGGCCTGTCACCCAGCCGCCCGCATCCAGCTGCGCGCGCAGCGCATCGGGCAGCGGGCGGCCCGCGCGGCGGCCGACGAAGCCGACGAAGCAGGCCACGTCCGACCGGTAGAGGTCGGCCGGGGCGCTTTGTGCGACGGGTTCGAAGACGAGGGCCATGTCAGTCCCCTGGTGCCCGTGCCGTGGCCGAGCGCAGCGATGGCCCGAACCCCAGGCCGAGCGCAGCGATGGCCCGTGTGGGGGTTCCCCCTGTGCCCACGCCGAGGAGCGCAGTGGCCTGGGCGGCGCGGGGAACCTCGCGCTTTGTGAACTGACTCATTGCACTTGTCCGAGCTGAACGAACGCAGTGAGTGGTGCGAGTTGTGCAATGCGCCCAGGCCGCGAGCACCGCAGGTTGCCCGGAGCGCCAGCGGAGGGACGTGGGCACCGGGGCCGCCTTCTCTTTGGTTACTTTCTCTTGGCGGAGCAAGAGAAAGTGACTGCACTGCCGGGGGCATATCCCGGTCCCTGGTGCTTGTTCTGAAGCAGTGGGTTCTATCGAGAAATACGTCTGATCGAGGTGAGGAGGTGGGGCTATCCACCCCACACCCGGACTTACTTTTCTTGCTTCGCCAAGAAAAGTAAGCAAAAGAAGGCGACCCCGGTGCCCCTGTCCTTCCGCTTCGCTCCAGGCAACCTGCGGTGCTCGCGCCATGGGCTGCATTGCGCAACTCGCACCGTTCACTGCGTTCACTACGCTCGGACAAGCGCAATGAGTCAGATGTTGAAGCGCGAGGTTCCCCGCGCAGCCCATGGCACTGCGCTCCTCGGCAGGGGCACAGGGGGCAGTCCCACACGGGCCATCGCTGCGCTCGGCCGCGGACAGCCGTCGCTGCGCTCGGCCTGGGCTGACACGGCAGGTTGCTCGCATGTTGCCCTCAGGCGCTGAATTCCAGCGCTTCGGCGGACAGCACCACCTCTTCCATGGCGACGTCGCCGCCGCCCTTGCCGGCCAGCGTGGGCCCGCTGTACTTCATCGGGATCACGCCGCGCAGCACCCAGGACTGCACGGGCTTTTGTGCCTCGTCGAGCAGCGTGATGGTGACGCTGCGCTGCGCTTCGGGCCCCTTGACGCGGGCGCTGCCGATCCAGTCGAACAGCGTTTTGGAGTTCAGGATGCCGCGCTTGAGCGTGACGTCGGAGACCTTGTGCACGCCGGCGACCTTGCGCACGTGGTTTTCCTTGTCGTTGCCGAAGCGGTACTCGGCCACCGTGAGCTCGGTGCCGATGCCCGACACGTCGGAGAAGCCGCCGAAGACTTCGCCGCCGTCGAAGTTGACGATGAAGTTGAAGGCGCCGTAGGGCGTGGTGCGGTTTGCCATGGTGCGCTCCTCAGGCCGCGTCAGCGGTCATCTGGCCGATGCGGAAGATCACGAACTCGGCCGGCTTGATGATGGCCACGCCGATCAGGCAGACCAGGCGGCCGTTGTCCAGGTCGTTCTGGGTCATGACGCTGCGGTCGCAGCGCACGAAGTAGGCCTGCTCGGACGTGCTGCCCAGGAGCGCGCCGTTGCGCCATTCGTTGTAGAGGAAGTCGGAGATGGTCTGGCGCACGTTGGCCCACAGGCGTTCGCCGTTGGGCTCGAACACGGCCCACTGCGTGCCGCGGTCGATGGACGACTCCAGGTAGTTGAAGTAGCGCCGGTCGGAGACGTACTTCCACTCCGGGTCGCTGGAGACCAGCCGCGCGCCCCAGACGCGGTAGCCGCGCCCGGAGAGGTAGCGCAGGCAGTTCACGCCCAGCGGGTTCAGCAGTTCCTGCTGCGCGAAGTTGACGTCGACCTCGAAGCGCAGCGCGCCGCTCACGATCTCGTTGGCCGGGGCCTTGTGCACGCCGCGCTGCACGTCGTTGCGGGCGTAGATGCCGGTCACGAAGCCCGAGGGCGGCAGCTCGATCTCGCGCGGGATGTCGTCGCGCCCGGGCCGCGCCAGCGGGTTGGCCACCACCACCCAGGGGTAGTAGAGCGCGGCGTGGCGCGAGTCGACACGGCCGCGCGCAGTGCGCATGTCGCCCGGCGTCTGGCGCGGTGCGCAGTCGAGCACGGCGATGCGGTAGGCGCGGCGGCGCTCGGCGTGGGTGATCAGCGCGTTCTGCACGGCCGGGCCTTCGGCATAGGCGCTGCTGCCGGGCGCGGCGACGATGGACACGTCCTCCAGGCCCGACAGCGTGGCCAGGGCCGCGGCGTAGCTCCCCGCCGTGGTCTCGGCGCCCAGCGTGGGCGCGTTGCCGTCGCTGCCGCCGGAGAGCAGCAGCTGCCGGCGCCCTTCGGTGTCGCCGGCCACGGCCGGCAGCGCGCGCACGGCGGCCAGCAAGGCGAAGGCGTCCACGTTGGCGCCGATGTCGGCCATGACCAGGTTGTTGAGCGCCTCGGCGCGGCTGCCGGGGTTCAACGCCAGCACGGTGCCCAGCCAGCGCGGGTGGGCGCGCGCCAGGCCCAGGTCTTCCCAGGTCTGCGCGCCGCCATCGGCATCGACCACGTCGAGCGCCAGCGTGAGCAGGGCGGCCGTGGCGCCTTCGCCGCCGGGCACGTCGGCAGGGCCCAGGCCGGCGAGGTCCAGCGCGGTGGCGTCGGCCTCGGCCCAGGCGGCGCCGCTGCCCTGGTACAGGGTCTCGGCGCCGGCAGCCGTGATGGCCAGCAGGCTGCCGGCTGGCGCGGTGGCCATGGTGCGCAGCGTGGCCGGGCGCTGGGCCACGCGGAACAGCACGCGCCCATTGGCCGCTGCGCCCGGGAAGCGCGCGCGGACGACGACGCTGGCGGCCGCATCGGCGCCCGTCAGCAGCGCACCGGAGGCGGGCTGCGCGCCGTTGACGGTGCGCACCACGTACAACCGCGAGCCGCCGTTGTCGAAGTAGGCGCGCACCGCATGGGCGACGTAGTTGAGCCGGCGCGCCGCGTCGGTCACGTCGGCCAGCTCCAGGTTCTCCAGCCCGCCGTAGACGTGCTCGAAGTCGGTCAGGCTGGTGACCATCTCGGGCACGCCGGCCACCGGGCCGCGCCGGGTGGGACCGACGAAGGCGGTGGTGCTGGTGCCCACGCCCTCGATGGATTTGGCGCGGAAGCTGGTTTCTTCCACGTAGACGCCGGGTGCCAGGTATTCGGGCATGGCCTAACTCCTTTCATGAAGGCGGGGAACGCCGTGACGCATCACTCGCTCGGCCTTCATGGCACTGCGAGCACAAGGGACAGGGTGAGGCTGCGCCCCGCTGCGAGCGCCACGGCCTGCGTGGCGTTCGGCAGCGTGGCGGCGCGGGATTCGAGACCGTCGGGGTCGACCAGCGGCGGCGCGGCCGGCGCGCGGCCGGCCTGCACGGCGACGAGCGGCGTGCGCAGGCCGGCGGCGGGGTCGAACACCCATTGCAGCGTGGCCGCCAGTTCGCTGACGACCACGGCGTCGGGGTCGTCCGACCAGGTGGTGACGGGCACGCCGGGCACGGGCACCAGCGCTTCGCCGCGCCAGTCGGTCAGTCCGCGCGCCAGCACGCGGCCATCGGCGCGCACCAGCAGCAGTGCGCCGCCCAACGCATCGCCACTGGCCTCGGCGCGCACGCTTGCGCGCAGCAGCGACCAGTTGGCGCTGGTGGGCGCGGCGGCGGCGGGGTACAGCGCCAGTTCGACGGGCGTGAACAGGGAGTCCGGCTGGCCGGCCAAAGGATCGCGTGGCAGGGCCAGGGTGGCGCGGCGCGGCAGGTAGCGGCCCAGCGGGTCGTGCACGGTGAGCGGCAGCGCCACGCTGCCGAGTGCGGGGGCGGCTGGGGGCAGGGCGAAGGCCGTCTCGTGCGCGGCCAGGGCATCGGCGCGCACCAGCACGTACAGGCCGCCGCGGTTGCGGCGCACCGTGGCGCCGGCCACCTGCACTTGCAGCGGCGTGTCGATCTGCGTGCGCGTGACGGCGTCGACGCAGCGCACGGCGCCCAGCACGCGCGTCTCCACGCGTTCGAGCTCGCGCAGCAGCAGCGCGCTCACGATGGCGCCCCTGCTTGCACGGCTGTGCCGTGGACGAAGCGCGTGGCGACCACCGGCGCGGCATCCAGCAGTTGGTCCGGGTCGAGCCGCACGCGGCGCGCGATGTAGGAGACCGAGAGCCGGTAGGGCGGCTCCAGCGCGTCCCAGATGCGCATCATGTCCTCGGTGGACAGCTCGGACGGGATGATCTGCACCACCTCGTCCGGCCCCCAGCCGGCCTCGGGCGACAGCGCGGACGCGTCCAGGATGGGGTGCTGGTAGAACTGGCGCACGGCCCAGGCCATGGGCAGCAGCTCGTCCTGCGGGTTGCCGGCCCAGGCGGTCAGCAGCAGGTGCACGTCCAGGCCCAGCGGCGGCTGCTGGTCGGGCGACATGCGGTCGGGCCGGGCCTGGCGCAGGTGTTCGTTGACGGTCAGGCGGTAGACGTACAGCGTGAGCCGCGTGCCGTCGTCCTGCGGGGCGGCCAGCTCGCCGGAGGACAGCAGCGCGAAGTCGCACTCGGGCATGGCCTGGCCGGCCACCGCGGCCGGGTAGGTGTTGCGCAGGTAGGTCACGAGGGACTGCCCCACCGAGTGGATCGCCTGGATGTTGGCCATGGTCGTGCGTCAAGTTCTCTCGTCAATGCCGGGGGCGCGGTGCCCGGTAGATCGCGCCGTGGTCGGGCAGGGGCACGCGCTCGATCCGGCCCTGCCGCACCAGCGCGGCCAGCGCCTGCTGCAGCTCCTGCGCCGTGACCAGCACCCCGGCCGTCCCCAGCCACCACTGCGCGATGCCTTGCTCGGAATCGGCCGCCAACGGATGGCGCGCCAGGTAGTCCAGGATCACCTGCTCCGCCTGCCGCCAGCCCGGTTCCGCAGCGTCGTGCAATCACACCCCCGATACGTTGTCTGGGTGCTGCAATGCGAACGCCGTGCCAGCCCGTGGGCCGGCTGCAAGTGCTTGATCGGATTGGTTTGTGCAGCGCCCGTGCGGGGCGGGTGGGTCGTGCGCGACCCGCTGCGGCGCACCCGGTGGGTCGCCGGCGGCCGGCTCAGCTGCGGCGCTCGAGCCCGTGCTTCTTGAGCAGCTTTCCCAGGGCGCGCCGTTCCTTGCCGGCCAGCCGCGCGGCGTGGGTGACGTTGCCGTCGGCCAGCTGCATGAGGCTGCGCAGGTAGTCGCGCTCGAACTGCTGCAGGGAATCCTCGCGCGCGTCGTGGAAGCTGCGCAGCGCGCCGGGGGCGACGCTGGCCGGTGTGACCACGGTCACCTGCACGGCCTGGGCGAGCGGGGAGAGCTCCAGGGTGTCGCCATCGGACAACATCAGCGCGCGCTGCACGCGGTTGTCGAGCTCGCGCACATTGCCGGGCCAGGCATGGCAGGCCATCCAGTCCAGGCTGGCCGGGCTCAGCCGGCGTGGCGCCAGCGCGTGGCGGCGCTGCTGCTCGGCCATGAAGTGCTCGGCCAGCAGCAGCGCATCGCCGGGGCGTTCGCGCAGCGGGGGCAGTTCGAGCAGCAGCACGTTGAGGCGGAACACCAGGTCGTCGCGGAAGTGGTGGCTGTCCAGCAAGGCGTCCAGGCGCGGGCTGGCGGCGGCGATCACGCGCACGTTGCCGTTCAACTCGCGCGCGCCGCCCACCGGCCGGTAGCGCTGGTCCTGCAGGAAGCGCAGCAGCGCCACCTGGGCGCGCAACGGCAAGGCGTCGAGCTCGTCGAGGAACAGCGTGCCGCCCTCGGCCGCCGCCACCAGCCCGGTGCGGGCCTGGCGGGCATCGGTGAAGGCGCCACGCTCGCAGCCGAACAGCTCGGTCTCGATCAGCGTCTCGGGCAGCGCACCGCAGTTGACGGGCACGAAGGGGCCGTGCTGGCGTGCGGATTGGTAGTGGATGGCACGTGCGGCCAGTTCCTTGCCGGTGCCTGTTTCACCCTGGATCAGCACCGGCGCGTCGAAGCGGGCCATGCGCGCGATCAGTTGCAGGACATGCAGGAAGGCCGGAGAACGGCCGATCAGACGCGGGGCGGCAAGGCTGGGTGGCTGCTGCATGGATCCTCCCCCGGTGACGGGTGGTCCACGAGCCTAGCGCCGTATGGCCTGGTGCGGCAAGAGGAACGCCCCGCTGCGGCCAGGCCGGCGGGGCGTTTTTCGGTCGGATGGTGGATGACCCGGGTCATCCACCGCGCCGGTCAGCTGGCGCTCTTGTCCTTGAGCTTCTCGCCGCCGCGGCGAATGGCGGCGCCGCTGCGCTCCATGCCGTTGCCAACGGCCTCGCCGGTGCGTTCTGCGCCGTGCTTGATGGCCTCGCCGGTGCGCCGCGCGCCGCGCTTGACGGCGGCGCCGGCGTTGTGCGCGCCTTCCTTGATGTTCTGTTCCGCGCGGGCGGCCGGGCCGGGTTGCGGGTTGCGCGGATCGGCGCTGCGGTAGGCCGGCGCCGGGGCGTCGCGCGTGGCGGGTGCGGTGTTGGCGCCGCGGTAGTTCTGCAGGGCTTGGTCCATGCGCTGTTCGCGCGTGGTGTCCTGCGCATGGGCCGCGGGAAGCAGGCCGGCGAGGGCGATGGTGGTGGCGGCGACGAGGCCCAGGTGGCGGGGAGACTTCATGGTGCTGTCCGTTGTCGTTGGGATGGCCCTAGCGTAAGCAGGAGGCGGCGCCGGCGCAGTCGGCTGGGCGCGCGATGCGGCGTGGGCCTGCGACTACGTGGTGCAGGGTTCAGGGCGCGGCTCAGATCTCGTAGCCATCCGCGGTCACCTTGTCCTTGTCGGCCACCATGGCCTGGTCGACCACGCTGCGCTGCAGCGTCGGTGCGAAGGACTCGATCAGCGCGTACACGTAGGCACGCAGGTAGCTGCCGCGGCGCAGCGCGAGCTTGGTCAGGTTGATGCCGAACAGCGCGCCCGCGTCGATGGCGCGCAGCTGCGTGTCGCGCTCGGCCTCGAACGCGATGGAGGCGACGATGCCCACGCCCATGCCGAGTTCCACATAGGTCTTGATGACGTCGGCGTCCATCGCGCTGAGCACGATGCGCGGCTCGATGCGGTGCTTGGCGAAGGCCTGGTCGATGTGGCCGCGGCCGGTGAAGCCCGCGCCGTAGGTGATCAGCGGGTAGCGCGCCAGCTTCTCCAGGCTCAGCGGGCCGTCGAGCAGCGGGTGGTTGGGCGGCACGATGACGGAGTGCGTCCAGCGGTAGCAGGGCAGGGCCACGAGGTCGGCGTACTGCGCCAGTGCCTCGGTGGCGATGCCGATGTCGGCCTCGCCCGACAGCAGCATCTCGGCCACCTGGCGCGGCGAGCCCTGGTGCAGGTGCAGCCTGACGTTGGGAAACTGCAGCCGGAACTCCTGCACGGCCGTGGGCAGCGCATAGCGGGCCTGCGTGTGCGTGGCGGCGATGGACAGCGAGCCGCTTTGCTGCGCCACGAACTCCTGGCCCGCGGTGCGCAGGTTGTGGCTGCCCTGCAGGATGTTCTCGATGATGGGCAGCACATGGGCGCCGGGTTCGGTCAGGCCCGTGAGCCGCTTGCCGGCGCGCACGAACAGGTCGATGCCCAGTTCCTCCTCCAGCTCGCGGATCTGCCGGCTCACGCCGGGCTGCGAGGTGTGCAGCGTGTGGGCCACTTCGGTGAGGTTGAAGCCGCAGCGCACGGTTTCGCGGACGGAGCGCAATTGCTGGAAGTTCATCGTGCCGGATTGTTCGGGGCGACACGCAAATCTCAAACGATTGATTCGTTGGTTCTATATCGCCAAAACATCGCTGGGGCGCGCCACGGCATGCTCGAAAAAAAGCCCCATGCCATCCGGCATGGGGCCCAAATCCCCTTCCGAGGGAGCCATCTGTCCCACGCAATCGTCATGGCCGCGCGGCGGCGGCGAACGAGATTCATGCGCTGGCAGATGTGTGCCATGCTGCCTGCGCTACAGGCCCAGCGCGCGGCGTCCGGCGGCGGCCAGCACGGCGTCGCTCTGCGGCGCGTGCACGCGGCCGCACAGCACGTCGCGCAGGTGGCGCTGCAGCGGGTTGTGGCGCGTGAGGCCATGGTTGCCGCAGAGCTTGAGCGCGCGCTCTACGGCCTCGATGGACTGGGCCGTCACGCTGTGCTTGAGCAGGCCGCTGTCGGCCGCCGGCGGCGGCTCGCCGCACTCCACGGCGGCCACGGCATCGTCGAGCAGCACGCGGTTGTGGCGCAGCAGCGCCTCGATCTCGCCCAGCGCCTCGTGCGTGCGCGGCAGGCTGGCCAGCGGCGCGCCCAGGCTGCCCGGCGCACGCTGGCGCAGGAACTCCAGCAGCCAGTCGCGCGCCGCGCGGGCCACGGCGTCGTAGAGCGCGCCCAGCAGCACCGCCATCCAGGCCTGGTGCAGGGCCTGGGCCTGCTGCTCGGCCGCACTGCCGGCGCCGGGGGCCCAGTCGGCCGGTGCGCGAAGGTCCACGGCGTTCTCCAGCGGCAGCGCGACCTTGTCGAACACCGCCTCGTGGCTGCCGGAGGCGCGCAGGCCCAGGTGGTCCCAGCTGCGCACGATGGTGATGCCCGGCGCATCGCGCGGCACCAGGAACACACCGGTGCGCGGCGGGGCCTCGTCGGTGCGGCCCCAGACGACCAGCCAGCGCAGGCCCTCGATGCCGGTGCAGTACAGCTTGTGACCCGACAGTTGCCAGCCCTGGGCATCGCGGCGTGCCACGGTGTCGGGCAGGCCGCCGCGGCTGGGCGAACCCAGCAGCGGTTCCACCCGCAGCGCATTGACGAGCGCACCGTCGCGCACGGCGTCGCGGGCCACGCGCTCGCGCAGCGCCAGCGGCCAGCGGCTGCCCTCGTGCCCCAGCGCCAGGTGCTGCAGGTAGGTCATGGTGAGGATCAGCGCCGTGGCCGGCTCCGCATGCGCGAGTGCCGCGACGACGCGGCGTGCCTGCGACAGCCCGGCGCCCGCGCCCCCCCAGTGCCGCGGCACCACCAGCGCGACAAGGCCGGCCTCGTGCAGCGCCGCGAAGTTGGCGTGCGGAAACGCGCCGCTGGCGTCCAGCGCGGCCGCACCGCCGGCCAGCAGCGCCGTGAGCCGGGCCAGGACGGTGGGATGCAGGCCGGCGGCAGCGGGCGCGCTCGGCAGTCGGTACAGCAGGGGGGCGTTCATGGGTGGGTGCGGCGGGGTCGGGGCAAGGCCTTGCAGGCTATCGGCACGGCGCCGCTGCCCAAACTCGAACGGCGCATATGGATGGGCGTTTTCCTTCGTTCCGCCTGCGGGCAGGGCTGGCTAAGGTCGCGCCGATCCAACGGAGCACACCACCATGAGCCAAGTCGAATTCATCGGCATGATCCAGAGCCAGAAGGTCTCGGAGATCCACGCCGCCCAGGGGCCCGCCATCGACCGCGACTACGTGCGCGCGTTCGCCCAGGCACACGAGGCCGCCGGCTTCGACCGCATCCTCGTACCGCACCATTCCACCGGGCCGGACGCCACGCTGACGGTGGCCTACGCGGCATCGGTCACCGAGCGCATCGGCTTCATGCTGGCACACCGGCCCGGCTTCGTGGCGCCGACCCTGGCGGCGCGGCAGTTCGCCTCGCTCGACCAGTTCAGCGGCGGCCGGCTGGCCGTGCACTACATCTCGGGCGGCTCCGACGACGAGCAAAAGCGCGACGGCGACTGGCTCGACCACGACCAGCGCTACGCCCGCACCGCCGAATACCTGGAGGTGCTGCACAAGGTCTGGACGGCCGACAAGCCGTTCGACCACGAAGGCGCGCACTATCGCGCGCGCAACGCGTTCTCCGAGGTCAAGCCGGTGCAGACGCGCAACGGCAGGCCGCATGTGCCGGTGTACTTCGGCGGCGCGTCCGAGGCCGCGATTCCCGTGGCCGGCCAATACGCCGATGTCTACGCGCTGTGGGGCGAATCGCTGGATCAGGCGCGCGAGCTGACCACGCGCGTGCGCGCCGAGGCGGCGAAGCACGGCCGCAGCGTGCGCTTCTCGGTCTCGTTCCGTCCCATCCTGGCGGAGACCGAAGAGAAGGCCTGGGCCCGCGCCGAAGCCATCCTGGCCGAGACGCGCCGCCTGCGCGTGGTGCAGGGCTTCGGCCGTGGCGGGCCGCAGCAGAGCGAGGGCGCGCGCCGCCTGCTGGCCGCGGCCGACAAGGGTCCGCGCGTGGACAAGCGGCTGTGGACGGCGATTGCGCAGGAGACCGGCGCGCGCTCCAACAGCACTGCGCTGGTCGGCACGCCCGAGCAGGTGGCCGATGCGCTGCTGGATTACCACGACCTGGGTGTGAGCACCTTCCTGATCCGCGGCTTCGACCCCCTGGAGGATGCGACCGACTACGGCCGCGCGCTGATCCCGCTGACGCGCGAATTGGTCGCGCAGCGCATCGCCAACCGCCGGGAGGCCGCATGATGCGGACGCTGCCAGCGTTCCAACGCCTGGCGCTCGGCCTGCTCGGCGCAGCGTGCCTGCTCGCGGCGCCGCTGGCCCAGGCCCAGGCCTGGCCGGGCAAGCCGCTCAAGCTCATCGTGCCGTTCCCGCCCGGCGGCGCGGCCGACACCATCGGCCGCTACTACGCCGAGCAACTGGCGCACGCGCTGGGCCAGGCCGTGGTGGTGGACAACAAGCCCGGCGCCGGCACGGCGATCGCGGCCGAGGCCGCCGCACGTGCGGCACCCGACGGCTACACCTTGTCGCTGGCCACCAGCGGCCAGCTGACCATCCTGCCGCACCTGCAAGGCAACCTGCGCTTCGATCCGCTCAAGGACTTCACGCCGGTCTCGCTGCTGGCCTCGGTGCCCAACGTGATCGCGGTGAACGCCAAGTTCCCCGCCGAATCGGTGGCGGCGCTGGTGGCCGCTGCGAGGGCGCAGCCGGGCAAGCTCAGCTACAGCTCGTGCGGCAGCGGCACGCTGTGCCATCTGAGCGGCGAGCTGTTCAAGGGCCTGACCGGCGCCGACCTGCTGCACGTGCCGTACAAGGGCAGCGCACCCGCGGTGGCGGCGGTGCTGGGCGGCGAGGTGCAGGTGGCGGTGGACACGCTGACCATCCTGGCGCCGCAGATCCAGGCCGGCAAGCTGCGCGGGCTGGTTCTCACCGCAGCGCAACGCTCGCCGCTGCTGCCCGGCGTGCCGAGCGCGCCAGAAGTTGGCTTGCCCGCATTCGCGACCTCGGGCTGGTTCGGCATCGTGCTGCCTGCGGGCGCGCCCGTACCGGTGGTCGAACGGCTGCAGCGCGAGATCGCCACCATCGCGCGCGCCCCCAAGACCGCGCGCGAGCTGGAGGCCAAGGGCATCACGGTGGAGCACAACACGCCCGCCGCCTTCGCCGAGCTGATCCGGCTGGACCATGGCCGCTGGGGCCGGGTCATCCGGGACAGCGACGTCCGCATCGAGTGACCTGGACCACACCATGACCAAGCCTTCCAACTTCTCCCGCCGCCGCGTGCTGCAGACCAGCGGCAGTGCCGCCATCGTCGCGGCCAGCGGCCTGCTGGCTGCGCGCGCCTGGTCGCAGCCGCGCAAGCTCAACTTCGCCTGGAACGCCACGGCCTTCTGCCTGTCGCCCGTGGTCGTGGCGCAGGAGCGCGGCTACTTCGAACGCAACGGCCTGCAGGTGGAACTCACCAACTACACGGGCTCGACCGACCAATTGCTCGAGTCGCTGGCCACCGGCAAGGCCGACGCCGCGGTCGGCATGATCCACCGCTGGCTGAAGCCGCTGGAATCGGGCTTCGACGTGAAGATCGTCGGCAGCTCGCACGGCGGCTGCGTGCGGCTCGTCGGCTTGAAGGAGGCCGGCGTGACCCGGCTGGCCGACCTCAAGGGCAAGACCATCGGCGTCTCCGACATCGCCAGCCCCGGCAAGAACTTCTTCTCCATCCTGCTCAAGAAGAACGGCATCGACGCCGACAAGGACGTGGTCTGGCGCCAGTACCCGGCCGACCTGCTGGACATCGCCGTGAACAAGGGCGAGATCCAGGCCATCGCCGACGGCGACCCCAACATCTACCTCATCGAGAAGCGCAACAAGGCGCGCTACGTGGAGCTGGCCACCAACCTGTCGGGCGAGTACAGGGACAAGGTCTGCTGCATCCTGGGCGCGCGCGGCGAACTCGTGCGCAAGGACAGGCCCGCGGTGGCCGCACTGGTGCGCTCCATCGTGCAGGCCTCCGACTACGTGGCCGACAACCCCAACGAATCGGCCAGGCTGTTCGCCCGGTACGCGCCCAAGGTCGGCGTGGACGACCTGCAGGCCCTGCTGGGCACGCTCACGCACAAGCACCACCCGACAGGGCGCAGCCTGCGCGACGAGGTGGAGTTCTACGCGCGCGACTTCCAGTCGGTGGGCGTGCTCAAGCCGGGCACGAACGTGGCGAAGTTCGCGGACCACGTGTCGGTGGACGTGCTGGGCTGAGGGCGGGGCGGACCAAGCGGCTGGCGGGCCACCCGCAGCGCTGCGGCGGCCCTGCGCTACCCACCCTGGGTGGGCGGCCGCCTCGACAGCACGGCCGCACGGCAGACATCCAGGATCTCGTCGGCGAGGGCCGAGTCGTCAGGACAGGCGCGCGACAGCACCAGCGCGCCGATCACCTGTGCAATCACCTCGATGCGCCTGGCGCGCAGTTCGCCTTCGCGTTGGGCGTCCTGCGGCGCACCGGACTGGCGCGCCAGCGTCGCCAGCAGGCCTTCGATGCCGGCCGCAAACGCCGCCTTGATCGGCTCCGGCTGGCGCGCAGCGTCGCCGCACAGCGCGGCCATCGTGCAACCGTCACCGCGTGCGTCGCGGTGCTCCCGCGACAGGTAGTGCTCGACGAACGCGGCCGAATCAACGCCTTCGGCCTTGGTGGCTGTCTGCGCAAAGCCGCAGGTCGCCGCTTCCGCCAGCAGGTCGGCCTTGGACGGAAAGTGCTTGTAGAAGCCGCCGTGGGTGAAGCCGGCCACCGCCATCAGGTCCGCGATGCCCACCCCGTCGTAGCCACGCTCGCGGAACAGCGCAGCCGCCGTCTCGACGATGCGCGCCCGGTTCGCCTGCGCCTGCGCTTTGGTGACTTTCATGCGAGATCTCTGAGGATTGGCCTTTGCTGGAGGCGCCCAAATATACATTGATGTCGATCATCATCAAAGTCTTGACAATAAAGATGATGATCGACATCATTGTGCAAACTCCACTGCAGACGCACATGACCGACACCACGCTTTTCCAGCCCTACACGCTGGGCGCACTCCAGCTGGCCAACCGCATCGTGATGGCGCCGCTGACGCGCAACCGCGCCGGCGCCGGCCTGGTGCCCAGCGCGTACGCCGCCACCTACTACAGCCAGCGCGCCTCGGCGGGCCTGGTCATCACCGAGGCGACCCAGATCTCGGCCGATGCCCAGGGCTACCAGGACACGCCGGGCCTGTACACGCCCGCGCAGATCGACGGCTGGCGCCAGGTGACCGACGCCGTGCATGCCAGGGGCGGAAAGATCTTCGTGCAGCTGTGGCACGTGGGCCGCATCTCGCATGTCGACCTGCGGCCTGGTGGCAGCGCGCCGGTGGCGCCCTCGGCCATCCGCGCGGCCACCAAGACCTTCGTCAACAACGGCTTCCACGACGTCTCCGAGCCACGCGCGCTGCGCCTGGACGAGCTGCCCGGCATCGTCGAGGACTTCCGCCAGGCGGCGGCCAACGCCATGGCTGCAGGCTTCGACGGCGTCGAGGTGCACGGCGCCAACGGCTACCTGCTCGAGCAGTTCATCAAGGACGGCGCCAACACCCGCACCGACGCCTACGGCGGCTCCGTCGAGAACCGGGCCCGCCTGCTGCTCGAAGTCACGGCCGCCGTGGCCCAGCAGATCGGTGCCGACCGCACGGGCGTGCGCCTCTCGCCGGTGTCGTCGGCTGGTGCCATTTCCTGCAGCGGTCCGCAGGCGCAGTACGACCACATCGCCGAGCAGCTCAGCGCGCTGGGCATCGCCTACATGCATGTGGTCGAGGGCGCCACGGGCGGCCCGCGCGATGCCGCGCCCTTCGATTTCGATGCCTTGCGCAAACGGTTCAAGAACACCTACCTGGCCAACAACGGGTATGACCTGCCGCTGGCCCAGGCGCGCCTGGCCGAGGGCCGAGCCGACCTGTTCGCGTTCGGCCGCCCCTTCATCGCCAACCCCGACCTGGTGGAACGGCTGAAGAGCGGCGCACCGCTGGCGCAGCTCAACCCGGCCACGCTGTATGGCGGTGGCGCTGCAGGCTACACCGATTACCCGACGCTTGCGGGTTCCAGCGCCCAGTAAGCAGTTCCCCCGGTCGCGTCGCGGCAGGGGCGCCTTTTCCATCCAAGAGATCCAACACATGACCACACGCTCCACCGTTCTCATCACCGGCGCCTCGACCGGCATCGGCGCCACCTACGCCGACCGCTTCGCCCGCCGCGGCCACGACCTCGTGCTGGTCGCCCGCGACAAGGCGCGCCTGGAGGCGCTCGCAGTGCGCCTGCGCGACGAGACCGGCGCAGCCGTCGACATCCTGGCGGCCGACCTGACCCAGCCCGGCGACCTGGCCGCGGTCGAGGCACGCCTGCGCGACGACGCCCGCATCGACACCCTGGTCAACAACGCCGGGGCCGCGCTGTCCGGCCCGTTCATCGACCAGTCGACGGATTCCATCGCCAGGCTGATCGCCCTCAACACCACCGCACCGGCGCGCTTGGCCAGCGCCATCGCACCGCGCCTGGCGCGGGCCGGCACCGGGGCGATCGTCAACATCGGCTCGGTGGTTGGCCTGGCGCCCGAGTTCGGCATGTCGGTCTACGGCGCGACCAAGGCCTTCGTGCTGTTCCTGTCGCAGGGCCTGAGCGTGGAGCTCGCGCCCAAGGGCGTCTACGTGCAGGCGGTGCTGCCGGCAGGCACCCGCACCGAGATCTGGGAACGCGCGGGCATCGATGCCAGTGCCATGCCCGATCTGATGGAGGTGGGTGCGCTGGTGGATGCCGCCCTGGTCGGCTTCGACCGCCGCGAGCCGGTGACCATCCCGCCGCTGCACGACGCGTCGCACTGGGCCGCACTGGATGCCGCGCGGCTGGGCCTGGTCGGGGATCTGCGGCAGGCCCATGTGGCAGAGCGCTACCGCCCGGCCGCCTGATCGCAGCAATGCAAGCGTTCATCATCGATCGCTACGGGCCGAAGCAGCCGGGCCGCATCGGCGAGATGCCGGAACCCGCGCTGCGGGACGACGACGTGCTCGTCCAGGTCCACGCCGCGGGCGTCAATGCGCTGGACTCGAAGATCAGGAACGGCGAGTTCAAGCTGATCCTGCCCTACCGCCTGCCCCTGGTGCTGGGCAACGACGTGGCCGGTACGGTGATCCGGGTCGGCGCCCGCGTGCGCAGCTTCCAGCCCGGCGACGAGGTCTATGCGCGCCCGGACGACGACCGCATCGGCGGCTTCGCCGAGCGCATCGCGGTCAAGTCCTCGTCGCTGGCGCTGAAACCGAGGAACATCGGCATGGTCGAGGCCGCATCGCTGCCGCTGGTGGCCCTGACGGCCTGGCAGGCGCTGGTGGAAGCCGCCCGGCTGCAGAAGGGCCAGAAGGTGCTGATCCTGGCCGGTTCGGGCGGCGTCGGCAGCGTGGCCATCCAGCTGGCCAAGCACCTCGGCGCGTTCGTCGCCACGACCACCAGCACGGCCAATGTCGAGTGGGTGAAGGCCCTGGGCGCCGACGTCGTGATCGACTACAAGCAGCAGGACTTCAGCAGCGTGCTGCGCGACTACGACGTGGTGCTGAACAGCCTGGGCACCGCCGAGCTGAACAAGTCGCTCCAGGTCCTGCGGCCAGGCGGGCACCTCGTCTCGATCTCCGGCCCGCCCACGCCGGCGTTCGCTGCCGCGCGCGGACTGGCCTGGCCGCTGCGGCAGGTGCTGCGCCTGCTGAGTTTCGGCATCCGCAGGAAGGCGAAGCAGCGCGGCAGTTCCTACACCTTCGTCTTCATGCGGGCCGATGGCGCGCAGCTGCGCGAGATCACGTCACTCGTCGAATCGGGCGCCATCCGACCGGTCGTGGACCGGGCATTTCCCTTGCAGGACACCAGCAAAGCGCTGGCCTACGTGGACAGTGGACGCGCCAAGGGCAAGGTGGTGGTGCAGGTGGTCATGTGACGTGCAAGACACCCGGTCTCGCCGGTGTGGGTGCGCAGGCCGATCCCGCCGCAAGCGCGGCGAAGCTTGAGCGGGCGGGGTGGGCACCCGGAAGCTGCGCGGAGGACGCTGACTAGACCAGCGCTGCCACCGGATAGCGCCGCCACTCCGGCTCGGCATGGCGCCGGCCATGGGTGAACAGGAACCAGAGCACCGCTTGCGGGTCGGACAGCTGCTCCGGATGGGCGGCCTTCCATGCGTCGAACGCCTGGCGCAGCGCTGGCTCCTCGGCCAGCATGTCCAGGGCCGTGTCCTCGAAGGCATAGGCCGAGATGGAGGCCTGCTTCCTCTCCAGCACGCTGTTGAAGAACCCCCAGCGGAAGAAGCTGTCGTGCGCTTCGGGCTCCAGGGTCTCGACCACGTAGCGGGCCTGGGGTTGGTCCAGCGGCACCAGCACATCGCCGGCGCGCGCCTGGATGGCCTCGGAGTGCGTGCTCAAGCGCACACGGTCATGGAACATGTGGCCTTCGTAGGCGGTGGCGCGCGTGCCGACCTCCAGCACCCGGTACACCCGGGCCACCTCGAACACCTGGTCGGCGCCCAGGCGCTGCAGCGCGACGCCGTTCCACTGCAGACGTTCGATCACCTCGCGCCAGGCCTGGGGCACCAGGTAGGCCTTCGGCGCCGTCACCACGCATTCCTCGGTGCAGCGGTCGAAGTGGACGATGTCCTTCTCCCACGGCTGCGCGCGGTCGTAGGCGAGCCGCTGGTAGTTGCCCAGCCGGCTCGGCGTGCGCACCGCAGCAAAGCCCTTGAAGCGAAGCTGCGCCGGTCGCGCGTGGTCGTTGCGCCAGCGCAGCGGCCACTGCATGCGGCGTGCAGCGTCGGCGCGCGATTGGCGCCGCAGCTGCTGGGATGCTTGCGGATTGCTCCACGGTGAAGTCCAGCACCACCTCGACCAGCGTGCGCATCGCGGCCACGCGGTCGGCGAAGGGCTTGAGCATGTGGCTCTCGGGCATGAAGCCGATGGTGTGGTGCAGCGCGGCGTAGCCGGTGGAGAAGCGCGGCAGGTCGAGAAAGTCTTCGATGCCTTCGTCCGGGGTCTCGGCCAGCAGGTTGACGTAGGGGCAGGTCGGCCAGCCGCGTCGCTGCATGTCGCCGTAGATGGCGGGCAGCATGCGCTCGCGCAGGAAGTCGCCCAGGGCGCCGCCCAGCTTGTCGGGCTGGGTCGGGATCAGGGTCATGGTGCAGGCGTAGTCGGCGCCGTTGGAGGTGTGGGTGTCGACCATCACATCCGGGTCCCAGGCCGTGAAGAAGCGGTTGAACACCTGGGCGGCCAGGCTGTCGCACTTGATGAAGTCGCGGTTCAGGTCGAGGTGCAGGTCGTTGCCACGAAAGCCGAACGACTCGGGGCCGAGCTGGTTGGCGCGCGAGGTGGACTGGCGGTTCACGCAGCCGTCGACGTTGTAGACCGGGATGAACAGGAAGACCGTGTCGCCGAGCGCCGCCAGCCGTTGGGGCTCCATGCAGAAGTCGCGCACCAGCGCCATGCAGGCATCGATGCCTTCGGGCTCGCCGGCGTGGATGCCGTTGTTGTTGAAGAACACCGGGCGCCCCTGCGCGCGCAGGGCGTCGCGTTCGAACACACCGTCGGCCGTGACCAGGCCGGCGTGCAGGGGCAGGCCGGTGTCGGACGTGCCGATCTGCCACCACCGCAGCACCCCCGGGAAGCACTCGGCCAGCCGCTCGTAGAAGGCGATGCACTCGGCCCAGGTGGTCGTCTGGTTGCCGTTGCCGAGTTCGAAGGGCGTGGGATGGGCGAGGCTGGTCGGGTGCTGCATGGTCTGTGGGATTCTGTCATTCGCCCACGAAGTGCAGCGGCGGTGCGCGTCGGTGGCTCGCCAGCCACTGGTCGAAGCGGCGCAGCGTGCCGTCAACGCCGAACGGGTGCATGCGCGCCAAGGCGCTACCGCGCGCAGCGGCGCTGCGGCCGACGCGGACCCCCGGTTCTCCGCATATCCAAACGCTTTTTCCTGCGTTGGAAAAGTGCCCAGTGCCCACTACCGTAGCGCCCATTCCTGATGTTCGAAGGAGAGGGAGTTTCACCATGTCCAACCTGCACATTCCTCACGGCAGCACCTGGTCGCGCCGCAAGCTCGTGCGCACCGCCGGCATCGCCGCCGTGGCCGCGTCGACCGCGCTGCTGGCCTCGCGCGCACGTTCGCAGCCGCGCAAGCTGACCTTCGCCTGGAGCCAGGCCGGCTTTTGCCTCACGCCGGTGCCGGTGGCGCTGGAGCGCGGCTTCTTCGCGCAGAACGGGCTCGATGTCGAACTGCTGAACTGGGCCGGCGCCGCCGACCAGCTGCTCGAGGCGGTGGCCACGGGCAAGGCCGATGTGGCGGTGGGCCTGATCCACCGCTGGGTCAAGCCGCTGGAGGCGGGGCTGGATGTGAAGCTGGTCAGCAGCGTGCACGGCGGTTGCCTGCGGCTGGTGGCGGCCCAGGGCGGCGGCATCACCAGCGATGTGAAGAGCTTCAAGGGCAAGGTGATCGGCGTGGCCGACCTCAACAGCCCGGCCAGGCAGTTCTATGCGATCCACCTGGCCAAACGCGGCGTGGACATCGACAAGGACTTGGAGTGGCGCGTGTACCCGGCCGACCTGCTGGACGTGGCCGTCAGGAAGGGCGAGATCCAGGCGATCGCCGACGGCGACCCCAACCTGTACCTGATCGAGAAGCGCAACCCCGGCGTGTTCACCGAGATCGGCAACAGCGCCAAGGGCGACTATGCCGAGCGCATCTGCTGCGTGGTGGGCGCGCGCGCCGAGTTCGCGCAGAAGAACAAGCCGCACGCCGCGGCCGTGGTGCGCGCGCTGGCGCAGGCCTCCAACTACGTGGCCGACAACCCGAACGAGGCCGCGCGGATCTACCACAAGTACACCCCCAAGGTGGCCGTGGAAGACCTGCAGAAGCTGCTGGCCGAGCTGACCTACAAGCACCACCCGGCCGGCGCGCCGCTGCGCGCCGAGGTCGAGGCGTTCGCGCGCGACTTCCACAACGCCGGCATCCTCAAGAAGAGCACGGACGTGGTGCGCTTCGCCAACCATGTGTCGCTGGACGTGCTGGGCTGAACATGAGCGCGCTCGCACCATCTTCCTTCGACGCGCCGCGCAGCCCGGCGCACACGCCGGCGCTGCGCGCGGCGCCTGCCGTGCCGCCCGTGTTCCAGGCGCAGGCGCCCACCGGCGTCTGGCGCACCGGCCTCGTCGCCGTGCTGGCCTGGGCCGGCCTGGGCGTGCTGACGCTGGCCTGGCCCAACAAGCCCATCGGCTTCTCCGACTGGGCCTTCACCCAGGAGTTCGGCATCGCCGCACTGGCGGTGGCAGCACTGCTGCTGGCCGTGGCGCTGCTGGGCGCGCGCGCCGGCCGGCTCGGCGGCAAGCTGCGGCCTGCTGGGCAATGGCTGATCGCCGCGCCGCTGCTGCTGGCGCTGTGGGAGCTGTTGACGGCCAAGCTGGGCCTGCTGCCGCCGCCGTTCTTCGCGCCGCCGCAAAGCCTGATCGACGTGGTGGCCGAAGACTGGAGCCGGCTCGGCCTGTCGACCGCGCATTCGCTGCGCCTGCTGGCCAATGGCCTCGCGATCGGCGCGCTGGCGGGCTTCCTCACGGGCGTGTGGATCGGCTGGTCGCGCATCGCCGGCTACTGGGTGCATCCGCTGCTGCGCTTCCTGGGGCCGGTGCCGGCTTCGGCGCTGCTGCCGCTGGCCTTCTTCTTCGCCCCCTCGAGCTATTCGGCCGCGGTGTTCCTGGTGGCGCTGGCCACCTTCTTCCCGGTGGCGGTGCTGAGCTGGTCGGGCGTGGCGTCGGTGCCCAAGAGCTACTACGACGTGGCGCGCACGCTGGGCGCGTCCGAGTGGTTCCTGGTCCTGCGCGTGGCGATTCCGGCGGCCCTGCCACAGGTCTTCGTCGGCCTGTTCATGGGCCTGGGCGCCTCGTTCTCGGTGCTGGTCACGGCCGAGATGATGGGCGTGAAGGCCGGCCTGGGCTGGTACCTGCAATGGGCCCAGGGCTGGGCCGCCTACGCCAACATGTACGCGGCGCTGCTGGTCATGGCGGTGCTGTGCTCCAGCCTCATCACGCTGCTGTTCACGGTGCGCGACCGCGTGCTGTCCTGGCAAAAGGGGACGGTCAAATGGTGAGCACCGTACAAGCCACGCCAGCGCTGCAACAAGGCGCCCGCATCGAGGTGCAGCGGGTCAGCCACTGGTTCGAACAGAAGGGCAGCGCACTGCAGGTGCTCGATGGGGTCGACCTGAGCGTGGCACCGGGCGAGTTCGTCGCGTTGCTGGGCCCCAGCGGCTGCGGCAAGTCCACGCTGCTGCGCTTGGTGGCCGGGCTGGAACCCGCCACCACCGGCACGCTGACGCAGGACGGCGTGCCGATCACGCGGCCCGATCCCTCGCGCATCGTGGTGTTCCAGGACCCGACGCTGTTCCCCTGGCGCACGGTCTGGGACAACGTGGCGCTGGGCCCGCAGGCGCGCGGCCTGCTGAAGGACCAGCGCGCGCGGGTGGACGCGGCGGTCAAGCTCGTCGGCCTGTCCGACTTCGCCGCCAGCTACCCGCACCAGCTCTCGGGCGGCATGGCGCAGCGCGTGGCGCTGGCGCGTGCGCTCGTCAACGACCCGCAGCTGCTGGTGCTGGACGAGCCGCTCGGCAAGCTCGATTCACTGACGCGCATCGCCATGCAGAGCGAGCTGGTGGCGCTGTGGCAGCGCGCAGGCTTTTCGGCGCTGCTGGTCACGCACGATGTGGAAGAGGCGCTGTTCCTGGCGCAGCGCGTGATCATCCTGAGCGACCGCCCGGCGCGCATCACGGCCGAGCTGACGGTCGACCTGCCGTACCCGCGCCAGCGCGGCCACCAGCGCCTGGCCGAGCTGCGGCACGAGGCGCTGCGCCACCTTGGCCTGGACGCCACCTGGTAGCCGATGCCGCCCGAGACGGAGTGGCTGAACCAGCTCATCGCCGCACTGCAAGCCGCCCAGCACGGGCTGCTGCGGCTGCTCGGTGCTCTGGGCCTGGTGCAGCCGTTGGACGGCCAGCCCGCCTGGCCGTTCGCGCTGCGCCTGTCAGGCGAGAACCTGCTGATCGACCTGGGCCAGGCACGCCGCATGGGTTGGACGCTGGCGGCCCTGGCGCTGGCAGCGCTGCTGGTGCTGCTGGCATTGCTTTGGCGGCGCGGGCGCTGGCATGTGCTGGCCGGCGTGCTCCTGCTGCTGCTGGCCGCGCCCTGGCCCGAGGCGCGCGTGCTGCTGGTGCCGGCCACGCCGGCCAGCTTCCACCGCTCGCCGACCGGCTTCTCGGCCCAGGCCATCGTGCAGGGCCAAGCGCTCTATGCGCAGCACTGCCTGGCCTGCCACGGTGAGGACGGGCGCGGCCAGGGGCCGCTGGCTGCGGCGCAGCCGGTCTGGCCTCCGAATTTCTCGGGGCCGCTGCTGTGGCGGCGCGCCGATGGCGACCTCTGGTGGCACGTGCTGCACGGCGTGCGTGGGCGCGACGGCGACGCCACCATGGCCGGCTTCGCGGGCACGCTGCAGGCCGACGAAGCCTGGGCCCTGATCGACTTCATAAAGGCCCAGGGGGCAGGGCAGGCGCTGCGCGCGGCCGGCTTCTGGCCGCAGCCCGTGGGCCTGCCCGACGTGGCGGTGCAGTGTGCGGGGCAGGGCGCCCGGCCGCTGCGCAGCTGGAGCGGGCAGCGCGTGCGCGTGGTCGCGCAAGGCCAGGGCACGGTGCTGGAAGACCCGCGATTCGTGACGGTGCTGCTGCGCCCGTCGAGCGTGCCTGCACCGGTGACGGCGCCGGACTGCGTGGCCACCGACGATGCCGCCTGGCAGGCGTTCGCGCTGATCACGGGCAGCCGATCCTTCGCCGGCACGCAGTTGCTGGCCGACCGCGACGGCTGGGCGCGCGCACGCGCGGTGCCGGGCCAGGCCGGCTGGTCCGAGGACGACCTGCTGTGCCGCACCGAGGGCCAGCCGCGCACGGCGCAGGACCGTGCGCCGGTGGACGGCCTGTCGGCGCTGATCGCGGCGATGGACGCCGAACCGGTGCGCTATGTCAAAGGCGGCTTCGTCCATTGACGTCAGCGCCGCACAGCCTTGGGACGAATTGCCCAGGCCCGGGCCGCACGCCCTCATGCACAATCGCGATCCCATGCACGCCTTGCTCCGCCTGATCTCCCGCATGCCCCTGGTGGCAGGCCGGCGGCCGGGCGCGGCACTAGTGCGTGCGGTGCTGGCGCTGTTCATGCTGTCGCTGGGCGTGGCCATCGCTTCGCCCATCGTGAAGCCCCAGGCGATGGAGCTGATCTGCTCGGGCGCCGGCATCGTCAAGGCCGTCGTGCACACCGACGACGGCGTGCAGGAAATGGGCGCCAGCCACCTCGACTGCCCGCTGTGCGCGCTGAGCGGCGCGCCCCCGATGCCCGGCACCGCGGCGCTGCCGCCGGTGCTGCCGCTGGGCCATGCGGTCCAGCCGATCCCGGCCGCGCGCATCGCCGCGGCCACCGCGGCGCCCTTGCCGGCGCGCGGGCCGCCTTCGCTCTTCTGACATCGCCTTCGATGGCGTAGCGCCGCCCGCAGGGGCAGGGCGCTGCGTCAATCCCTCGCCATGCAGCGGCGGGCCGCGGGCCCGCCATCAGAGAGCTTTCCATGCACAAGATCACCGTGCTGTTGTCCGGCGCCGTAGCCACCATGGCCGGCGCAGCCTTCGCGCAGTCCACGCAGGCCACCGGCGACGCGCCCGAGCGCCAGAAGTCGCTGGGCGTCGTCACCGTCAGCGGCGGCCAGCCCACGTCCCTGCCCACGCAGATCCCCACCACCATCGAGGGCGTCACGCGCGCGCAGATCGCCACCACCGTCAACGCCACCGACGCCGAGGACGCGCTCAAGTACCTGCCCAGCCTGCTGGTGCGCAAGCGCTACATCGGCGACTACAACCACGCCATCCTCTCGACGCGCGCCTCGGGCACCGGCAACAGCGCACGCTCGGCTGTCTATGCCGACGGCATCCTGCTGTCGAACTTCCTGGGCAACGGCATCGCCAACGGCAGCAACTACGCGCCGCGCTGGGGGATGGTCACGCCCGAGGAGATCGAGCGCGTGGACGTGATGTACGGCCCGTTCTCGGCGGCTTACCCGGGCAACTCCGCCGGCGCCGTGGTCGACTACGTGACGCGCATGCCGAAGAAGCTGGAGGCCCACATCCGCCTGGGCTACGCGGCGCAGCCCAACAGCCTGTATGCGACCGACCGCACGTTCACCTCGTGGCAGACCAGCGCCTCGCTGGGCAGCAAGAGCGGCGACTGGTCGTGGTGGCTGGCGCTGCAGCGCGGGCGCAGCGAAGGCCAGCCGCAGACCTTCGCCACGGCGCTGCAATCGGCCGGGCAGCCGGGCGGCGCCGGCGTTCCGGTCACGGGCGCGGTGCCCGGCCGCAACCTCACGGGCCAGCCCTGGTGGCTCTTGGGCAGCGCCACGCAATACACCACCGAGCAGGACCAGGCCAAGCTCAAGCTGGCCTACGACATCACGCCGACCCTGCGCGCGAGCTACACCCTGGGCTGGTGGCAGAACCAGTCCGAAGGCCGGTCGCAGAGCTGGCTGCGCGACGCCGCCGGCCATGCGGTGTATAGCGGCCCCGTGCAGATCGATGGCCGCAGCTACACCGTGGGCGCCACGGCCTTCCCCTCGACGGACGACGCGCAGACGCACTGGATGCACGGCTTCTCGCTCAAGAGCCGCACGCAGGGCACCTGGGATTGGGAGCTCGTGGCCGGCCTCTACGACTACGCCAAAGACCGCCAGCGCATGCCGACCACCGCCCTGCCGCAGGCCGCCAGCGGCGGCGCCGGCACGCTGCAGACGCAGGACGGCACGGGCTGGAACCAGCTGGCGGCCAAGGGCACCTGGCGGCCGCAGGGCGTGGGCGGCGCGCACACCGTCGATTTCGGCGTGGGGCGCGATGCGTACGAGCTGAACATCCTGAAGACGGCCGTCGCCACCGACTGGCGCAGCGGCGAGGGCGGTGCCATTCCTTCCGCATTGGTCAGCCAGGTCGGCGGCCGCACCAGCACCTGGCATGCCTGGGCACAGGACGCCTGGGCCTTCGCGCCGCAGTGGAAGGCCGTGCTGGGCGCGCGCTGGGAGCACTGGCAGGCCGAGGACGGCCTGAGCGCCACGGCCACCAGCCGGCTCGCCTACGCCGCGCGCAGCCAGTCCGATCTCTCGCCCAAGGCCGCGCTGGCCTACCAGTTGACGCCCGAGACGGTGCTAAAGGCCTCGCTGGGCCGCGCCGTGCGCTACCCCACGGTGGGCGAGCTGTACGGCGCGACCTCGGGCGGGGCACTGGGCTTCGTCAACGACCCGACCCTGCGGCCCGAGAAGTCCTGGACCGGCGAGCTGACGGCGGAGCGTGATCTGGGCACGGGCCTCGCCCGCGCGACCTTGTTCCACGAGACCACGCGCGACGCGCTGATCAGCCAGCTGGTGCCCAACAGCGCCGTCTCGCGCGTGCAGAACGTCGACAAGGTGCGCACGTTCGGCGTGGAGCTGGCCGCCAACGCCAGCGATGTAGCGCTGCGCGGCCTGGACCTCGGCGGCAGCCTGACCTTCGCCAACAGCAAGACCGTGGCCAATGCCGCCAACCCGGCCAGCGTGGGCAAGTGGCAGCCACGCGTGCCGCGCTGGCGCGCCACGGCCCTGGCCACCTGGCGCGCCGACGACCGCTGGTCCGCCACGCTGGCGGCGCGCTACAGCGGGCGCCAGTACAGCAATCTGGACAACAGCGACACCAACGCCTTCACGTACTTCGGCGCCAGCCGCTACCTCACGCTGGACCTGCGCCTGCGATGGCAGATCGACAAGCAATGGTCGGCCGCGTTCGGCATCGACAACCTGAACAACCAGCAGTTCTGGGCCTTCCACCCCTATCCGCAGCGCACCTACCACGCGCAACTCCAGTTCGATCTTTGAAAGGAAACCACCCATGCGCTCTTTGCTCCTGCCCCTGATCGCCGCCGCCATGCCGGCCTTCGCCCACGTCACCTTGCCGCCCGGCGGCGCCGCTGCCGGCAGCGACTACGAGGCCGCGTTCCGCGTCGGCCACGCCTGCAAGGACACGCCAGCCACCACGGCCGTCACCGTCCGCCTGCCCGAGGGCTTCACGCTGGCCGAGGCGCAGCCGCGCGCCGGCTGGACCTTGGCCAGCAGCCCGCGCGAGGTGCGCTGGACGGCCGATGCCGCCAGCGCCTTGCCCGACAAGGAGCGCGCCGAGTTCGTCGTGCGCGGCAAGCTCACCAGCCAGCCCGGCACGCTGTGGTTCCCGGTGCGCCAGGACTGCGGCACGCAAAGCGCCGACTGGGCCCAGTTGCCCGGCACGGACGCGAGCGCCAAGCTGCCGTTCCCTGCCGCGCGGCTCGACGTGCTGGCACCGGGCGTCGCCGCCGTGGACGTCAAGAACGCCTGGGCACGGCCCAGCGTGCCGGGCCAAAGCGGCACCGGCGCCTTCATGCAGCTCAGCGCGCCGCAGGGCCTGCGCCTGGTCGGCGTGGCGACGCCGCTGGCCGGCGTGGCCGAAGTGCACGAGATGAAGATGGACGGCGGCACCATGCGCATGCGCGAACTGACGGAGGGGCTGGCGCTGCCGGCGCGGCAGGCCGTCGAGCTCAAGCCCGGCGGCCTGCACCTGATGCTGATGGACCTCAAGCAGCCGCTGGCCAAGGGCACGCAGCTGCCGCTGACGCTGCGCTTCGTGGATGCCAAGGGCGTGGCGAGCCAGCGCGAGGTGCAGGTGCCGGTGGGCGTGCCGGAAGGGGCCGCGGCGGGCGCGCAGGGCCACGTGCACTGAGAGGCCGCTGCCATCGGCTCTGATGCACCGCACACATCAATCCTTGTGCAACATGCAATTCACAATATCGATGCGGGGCCGAAGAATGCCGCATGAGCAAAACCATCCCCTGTGTCCTGATGCGCGCCGGCACCTCGCGCGGACCCTTCTTCCTGCGCGAGTGGCTGCCCGAGGGCGACGAGGCGCGTGACCAGGCGCTGATCGGCGCCATCGGCGCGTCCGACCCCTTGCAGCTCGATGGCGTGGGCGGCGGCAGCACGCTGAACAGCAAGGTGGCCATCGTCTCGCGCTCGAGCGTGCCGGGCTGCGACCTGGACTATTTGTTCGCACAGGTCGGCGTGGGCCACCGCTCGGTCGACACGCGGCCCAACTGCGGCAACATGCTCTCGGGCGTGGCGCCGTTCGCCATCGAGCAGGGTCTGGTCGAGGCGCAGCAGGGCACGACCAAGGTGCGCGTGCACAACGTCAACACCGGCGCGCGCATCGACGTGACCGTGCGCACGCCGGGCGGCCGCGTCACCTACGCGGGCGATGCCCGCATCGACGGCGTGGCCGGCACGGCCGCCCCCATCCTGCTGGACTTCCTCGATGCCTGGGGCGCCGTCACCGGCCAAGTCTTCCCCACCGGCCAGCGCATCGACCGCATCCAGGGCGTGGAGGTCAGCTGCATCGACGCGGCCATGCCGCTCATGATCGTGCGCGCGGCCGACCTGGGCGTCAGCGGGCGCGAGAAGCCGGTGGCGCTGGACGCCGACACGGCCCTGCTCGAACGCATCGAATCGCTGCGGCTGGAGGTGGGCCTGCGCATGGGCCTGGGCGACGTGTCGAACAGCGTGATCCCCAAGCCGGTGCTCGTCAGCGCCGGCGAATCGGCCAACAGCATCACCTCGCGCTACTTCACGCCGCGGCGCTGCCACGCATCGCATGCGGTGACCGGCGCCATCGGCGTGGCCAGCGCGTTCGCGCTGCCGGGCACGGTGGCCAGCGGCATGGCACGCAGCGCCGGTTGCCACCAGCTGACGGTGCTGCACCCGGCCGGGCAGATCGACATCGAGGTCGAGCTCGGCGGCGCGGGCGAGGCCGTCAGCGTGCAGCGCGCCGCCCTGGTGCGCACCGCGCGCAAGATCATGCAGGGCGAGCTGCACCTGCCCGACTACGTGTTTTCGCGTCCCGAAGAGGCCGCGCAGCCCGCTGCGCGCAAGCCGCTCACCCTGATCGTGCCGACCAGCGCGGGCGGCGGCAACGACACCATGGCCCGCATCATCGCCGCCAAGCTGGCGCCGCTGCTGGGCCAGGAGGTGCTGGTCGACAACCGCGCCGGTGCCAACGGCGCCGTGGCCAGCGAGTACGTGGCCGGCGCGGCCCCCGATGGCCAGACCCTGATGTTCGGCTACGTGGGCACGCATGCGATGAACCCGGCGCTGCAGAAGCTGGGCTACGACCCGGTGGCCGATTTCGCGCCCATCGGCCTGGTCGGCTCCTCGCCGACGCTGATGGTGGCGCACCCGGACCTGCAGAGCGGCGATGTGCCCGCGCTGGTGGCGGCCCTGCGTGCGCAGCCCGGCCGCTACGCCTATGCGTCGGCCGGCGAGGGCACGCCGCCGCACTTCGCCGCGGCACTGTTCCAGCTGGCCACGGGCGCGCGCATGGCCGGCAGCACCTACCAGGGCGCTGCGCCGGCCATCGCCGACACGGCCAGCGGGCGCACGCAGATCATGTTCCCCAGCCTGTTCACGGCCCACCCCTTCGTGCACAGCGGTCGACTGCGCGCACTCGCCGTGGCCGGCCCGCAGCGGCTGCCGGGCCTGCCCGACGTGCCCACGCTGGCCGAGGCCGGCGTGCCGGGCGTGGACGTGACGCAGTGGTATGGCCTGTTCGCCCCCGCGCGCACGCCGCACGACCGCGTCGACACCTTGAACCAGGCGCTGAACCAGGTGCTGGCCGATCCAGCGGTCGTCCAGCTGTTCGAACAGCACGGCGCGCGCGTGGAGGCGGGCACACCGCAGATGTTGGCCGCCCGCGTGCAGGCCGACCTGGCGCGCTGGCAGGCCGTCGTCGCGCAGGGCGGGCTGGCGGTCGCCGAACAGCGCGCGGCGGTGCTCGAGTAGTGCTGGCCGAGGGGCGGCGGTGCGATCAGCCGGCCCTTGGCCATGCAGGCAAGTCGCAGGGCCGCCCAGGCCCTGTTTTGCATTCTTCGTTTTCCCTTGTGCGACCGAGCACAAAAAAAGGGATGCCTGGCGAACCAGGCATCCCTTCACGCGGGTGCGGCAGGGCTTCAGAAGTGGTGCCGCACCCCTGCGCTGAACCCCGTCGCCCGCTTCTTGTTGGCCGCGCCCTGGAACCCGCCCTGCCACCGCGTGTGGTCGGCTTCGAGGTAGACCATGCTGCGCCGCGACAGCTTGTACTCGGCGAACGCCACCGTGCGGCCGTAGCCATCGTCGGCGCGCGCGCTGCGCTCGCGCGCCACCCGGTAGTGCGCCAAGGTGAGGTCGACGAACGCGCCCGCGGGCACCGTGGCGCCCAGGCCCAGCGTGCGCAGCGCGGCGCGCGTCGTTGCGCTGGTGTGGGCCTGGCTGCGCGCATAGAGGGCCGCCAGGCGGATGCCGCCTTCCAGGGTGTAGGCGGCGCCCAGCACGTGGCCACGCAGGCCCAGCGTGTCGTCGTTGTTGCGAAAGCGCTGGTGCGCTGCCGACAGCTGCAGCCGGCCCAGCTTGTAGCCCAGGCCCACGCCGGTGGAATCCGAAGCCCCGCTGTTGCCAGGCACCTCGCCCAGGCTGTGCATCAGCCGCACGTGCAGGCCGCCGAACTCGGCGTTGTACTTGATGCTGTTGTTCAGCCGGTACGAGCCCGTGGCCGACCCGCTCGCGCCGTAGCCCACGCCCAGCTGGTGCTGGCTCAGGGCCGCCACGTTGATGGCCGGGTTGAAGCTGGCCAGCCGCATGCCCAGCGGATCGATGGGCGAGATGGCATCGGCCAGCAGCGTGGTCTGGCGCCCCAGGCTGACCAGGCCCCAGGGGCCGCCCAGGCCGACCCAGGACTGGCGGTCGAAGTACATGGTGGAACTCGCCGGTGCGCCCGTCTTGGCATTGATGCCCGATTCGAGCTGCGCCTGCGCGCTGAGCCCGCCGCCCAGGTCTTCCTGGACGCGGATGCCCCAGCGGCTGGTGTTGTTGAGCCCGCTGGACATGGTGGTGGCCGATGTGTCGCTGGGCGCGAACTCGTTGAGCCCGCTGGCGCGGCGCATCGACAAATCGACGATGCCGTACAGGCGTGCGCTGCTTTGCGCCTGCGCGCAGTCGGCGGCCAGCGCGCACAGGGTGGCCAGCGCCGCCGGCGCGATCAGCTTGCGCTGCATGGAAGGGGCTTGGGCCAGGGTGGGCATGCTCAGTCGGCCTTCAGTCCGGTGGCCTGCACCACCTTCTTCCACTTGACCTGCTCGGCCGCGACGAAGCTGCGCATCTGCGGCAGGGTCATGGTCTCCACTTCGGCGCCGCTTTCGACCAGCTTGTGGGCGATGGCCTTGTCCGCCAGGATGCGGTTGAGCGTGGCGTTCAGCTGCTCCAGCACGGGCGCAGGCGTCTTGGCGGGCGCGAACATGGCGTACCACTGCGAGACGTCCACGCCGGCGATGCCCTGTTCGGCCAGCGTGGGCACATCGGGCAGCAGGGTGGAGCGCTTGCTCCCGGCCACGCCCATGGCCTTGAGCTTGCCGTTCTTGACGAAGGTCATGGCCGTGAACAGGCTCGGGAACATCACCTGCGTCTGTCCGGCCATGGTGTCGTTGACCGCCGGCGCGGAGCCCTTGTAGGGCACGTGCAGCATGTCCACCCCGGCGGACAGCTTGAACATCTCGGCAGCGAAGTGGGGCGCGGTGCCGTTGCCGGCCGACGCGTAGGAGGCCGGCTCCTTGCTTTGCTTGAACTGCGCCACGAACTCCTTGGCGTTGTTGGCCTTGACCTTGGGGCTGACCACCATCAACGTGGCCGACGAACCGACCATGGCCACGGGCTCGAAGTCGGCCACCGGGTCGTAGCGCAGCTTCTGCAGCGCCGGGTTCATGGCGTGCGTGGCGATGTAGCCCAGCATCAGCGTGTAGCCATCGGGCGCGGCGCGCTTCACGTATTCGCTGGCGATGGCACCGTTGGCGCCGGCCTTGTTCTCCACGATCACGGTCTGCTTCAGTGCCAGCGAGAGCGCCTGCCCGAGGGTGCGGGCCATCGCATCGTTGGCGCCGCCGGCCGAAGTGGGCACGACGATGGTGATGCTCTTCTCGGGCCAGGCGGCCGCCGCTGTGCCGCAGGCGAATGCGGCGGCGGCGGCGATGGCGCCGACCAGGTGTCGTTGTGGAAACTTCATTTGTCTACTCCGGTGGATTGCAAAGGTTGGCATGCGCAGAAGACTGGATGGTCGGCGGCGCGGGTGCTTCTGTGAATTGCATCTTTGCGAACGATTGATGCACACTGTCGATCACCGGAGAACCAGGACATCGCATGGCCATCAACTTCAACCTCAACGACCTGCAGGCCTTCCGCACCGTGGCCGAGCTGTCGAGCTTTCGCAAGGCGGCGGACGCTTTGCACGTGTCGCAGCCGGCGTTCAGCCGGCGCATCGAGAAGCTGGAAGAGGCCCTGGGCGTGAAGCTGCTGGAGCGCACCACGCGCAAGGTCAGCCTGACGGCCGTGGGCCGCGATTTCGACCGCAAGGTGCAGCAGCTGCTGGACGACCTGGACAACACGCTGCTGGGCATCCGCGGCGTGGCCGGCACGCGCATGGGCGAGGTCACGATCGCGTGCGTGCCGTCCACGGTGTACTACTACTTGTCGCAGGTGGTCTCGCGCTACCACGAGCGCTACCCGAAGATCCGAGTCAGGGTGTTCGATGCGGGCGCCAACGATGTGCTGGCGGCCGTGGCGCGCAGCGAGGCCGATTTCGGCCTCAACTTCATCGGCAGCCAGGAGCCCGACATCGAGTTCAAGCCCTTGCTGGAAGAGCGTTTCGTGGCCGCGTGCCGGCGCGACCATCCACTGGCGAAGAAGCGCAAGGTGGGCTGGGCCGAGCTGGGCCAGTACGACTTCATCTCGGTCAGCAAGACATCGGGCAACCGGCTGCTGCTGGACCAGGCGCTCGCGGGTCTGCCAGGGCGCCCGCAGGCCATCTACGAGGCGCAGCACGTGACCACCATGCTGGGGCTGGTGGAGGCGGGGCTGGGCGTGGCGGCCGTGCCTTCGCTGGCCATGCCGGGCGCCGACCATCCGCTGCTGGTCAGCGTGCCGCTGGTCGACCCCATCGTCACGCGCAAGGTGGGTCTGATCCGGCGCAAGGGCCGGCCGCTGTCGCCGGCGGCGCAGCAGCTCTACGATTTCTTCGCGGAGATGAAAGGCAAGCGCGCCCTCGCGGCCAAGCGCGCGCCTGCGTGAGAACGCGCTACCCGCGGGCAGCCAGCACCCGGTCGACCATCACGCCGGCCTGGCCCAGGTGGTTCGCCGGCTCGCACATCGCTTCCAGTTGCGCGCGCGTCACGTGCTTGGTGATCTCCGGGTGCACGGCCAGGACCTCGATCAGCGGCCGGTCCTTGGCGATCGCCTCGCGGCACAGGTCATACACCAGGTCGTGCGCGTACTCGCGGCCGATGTAGGGCCCCAGGCCCATCATCACGGCCTCGGACATCACCAGGCCGTTGGTCATGGCGATGTTGGCGCGCATGCGGGCGCCATCCACCTCCAGGCCCTTCAGGATGAACTTGGTCTGCTTGAGCGCGCCCGACATCAGGCAGAAGATCTCGGGCAGCGACACCCATTCGATCTCCCAGGGGCCGGTGGAGCGCTCGTGGTCGGCCACCATCGCGTCCATCAGCGCAGCGGCGTGCTGGCGCGCCACCGAGATGTTGGCGTGGATGTACAGGCACGAGATCGGGTTGCGCTTTTGCGGCATGGTGGAGGATGAGCCGCGCCCGGGTGCGTAGGGCTCGAAGACCTCGGCCACTTCGGTCTGCATCATGAGCTTCACGTCCATGGCGATCTTGCCCAGCGAGCCGCCCACCAGGCCCAGGAAGGCGCCGACCTCGGCAATGGTGTCGCGCACCGTGTGCCAGGAGATCAGCGGTTGGGCCAGGCCCAGCTCCTGCATCAGCGCGGCCTGGGTTTCCATCGCACCCTTCTCCAGCGACGACAGCGTGCCCGACGCACCGCCGAACTCGCCCATCAGCACGCGCGGCTTGAGCTGCTGCAGCCGCTCGCGATGGCGGTCGATGCCGGCCAGGATGCTGGCCATCTTGTAGCCGAAGGTGATGGGCGTGGCCTGCTGCAGGTTGGAGCGGCCGATGACCGGTGTGTCGCGGTACTTCCTGGCCAGCGATGCCAGCGCATCGCCGATCTCGTTCAGGTCCTGCTCGACCAGCGCCAGGCCTTCGCGCATCTGCAGCACGGCGGCGGTGTCGGTGATGTCTTGCGTGGTGGCGCCCCAGTGGCAGTACTCGCCAAGCTTGTCACGGCAGTGGGCGTTGATCTGGTTGACCACCGCGATGATGGGATAGCCGATCTGCTCGGTCTTGGCCTTGAGCTGCACCCAGTCGATCTGCGACAGCTCGCAGTTCTTGACGATCTCGTCGGCCGCCTCCTGCGGAATGATGCCGAGACGGCCCTGCACCCTGGCCAAGGCGCGCTCGATGTCCAGGTACTTGGCGGTGCGGTTCTCGTCGGACCAGACTTCGCGCATGCGCGCGTCGCTGAACATGTCGCCGAAGATGCGCGAGTCGATGATGGTGGCTGCCATGGAGTTCTTTCGTTGGGGGTGTGGGGGTCAGACCGTCTGGGCGGCGCGCAGTGCGGCGATGTCGCCGGCCGCGTAGCCCAGTTCGGCCAGGATGGCGTCGGTGTGCTGGCCCAGTGCGGGCACCGGGTCCATGCGCGGGCCGCCCGCCTCGCCGCCCCAGCTGCCGGGCGGCAGCATGGCAGGCAGCGGGCCCTGCGGCGAGCCGACCTCGGTCCAGCGGCCACGCGCCTGCAGCTGCGGGTGCGCCCAGACCTCGGCCATGGTGTTGACCTGGGCGTTCGCGATCTGCGCCTGCTCCAGCCGCGTGACGACCTGCGCTGCGGTCAGCGGCGCGAACGCGTCCACGATGATCTGGCGCAGCGCGACGCGCTCGGCCACGCGCTTGAAGTTGGCGGTGAAGCGCGGGTCGGTGGCCAGCGTGGGCTGCTGCAGCACGGTGGTGCAGAAGCTGGCCCACTCGCGCTCGTTCTGCAGGCCCAGCATCACGGTGCCGCCGTCGCCCGCGGGGAACGGGCCGTAGGGGTAGATGGTGGCGTGGCTGGCGCCCGTGCGCGGCGGCGGCGCGGCGCCCTCGAACGCGTAGTACAGCGGGTAGCTGGTCCACTCGGCCAGCGATTCCAGCATGGAGATGTCGATGCGCTGGCCGCGCCCGGTCTGGCTGCGCTGCATCAGCGCGGCCAGGATGTTGGTGTACGCGTACATTCCCGCTGCGATGTCGGCGATCGAGGGGCCGGCCTTGCAAGGCTCGTCGGGCGTACCGGTCACGGAGACGAAGCCGGCCTCGCTCTGGATCAGCAGGTCGTAGGCCTTCTTGTCGCGGTAGGGGCCGGGGTTGACCGGGTCGTCGCCGTAGCCCGAGATGTCGCACACGATCAGGCCGGGCTTGCGCGGGGAGAGCGCCTCGTAGCCCATGCCCAGCCGCGCGGCGGCGCCGGGCGCGAGGTTCTGCACCACCACGTCGGCCTTCTCCAGCACCAGGCGCTCGAGCACCTTGGCGGCCTCGGGATGCTTGACATCCAGCGTCAGGCTTTCCTTGGAGCGGTTGGTCCAGACGAAGTGCGAGGCCAGGCCGCGTACGCGCTGGTCATAGCCGCGGGCGAAGTCGCCGCTGCCCGGGCGTTCGATCTTGATGACGCGGGCGCCCAGGTCGGCGAGCTGGCGGGTGGCGAACGGCGCGGCGATGGCGTGTTCGAGCGTGACGACGGTGATGCCTTTGAGGGGTTGCATGGTGGTGTTCTCCGGGTCAGCGCAAGGTGGCGGTGGCGTCCATCGTCAGCCAGCCTTCGTGGTCACTGGCCCACAGGCGCACGGTCTTGCCGTCGGCCTGCAGTTCGCCGTTGACGTGGAAGGGGTGCAGGTCGAAGGTCGGCCGCACGGCCTTGAAGCGGAAGCTCGCCACGTCGGCACCGGGCAGCTGGCGCCGCAGCAGATCCATCAGCAAGGTGGCGATCAGCGGGCCGTGCACGATCAGGCCGGGGTAGCCCTCGACCTGGGTGACGTACTGTCGGTCGTAGTGGATGCGGTGGCCGTTGAAGGTCAGCGCCGAGTAGCGGAACAGCAGCACGTCGTCGGGCACGATCTCGCGGCGCCAACCCGTGGCTGCGGTGCCCTTCTCCGCGTCCTGGGGCGGCGGGGCCACGTCGTTCGGGCCCTGGGCTTCGCGGTAGACAATGTCGTGGAACTCGACCAGCGCCGGGTCGGCGGCGCCGTTGCAGCGCACCTCATGCCGCACCTTGACGAACACCAGCTTGCCCGTGCGGCCCTCCTTGGTGCTGACGTCGTCGATGGTGGAGGTGCGGGCCACGGCGTCGCCCACACGGATCGGCGTGTGGAACGCGAATTGGCTGCCCGCCCACATGCGGCGCGGCAGCGGCACTGGCGGCATGAAGCCGCCGCGCCTGGCGTGGCCGTCGGCGCCGATGTCCGACTGGCGGTGCAGCGGCAGGAAGTAGAGCCAGTGCCACAGCGGCGGCAGTGGCACGCCTGTGGACGTGTCGGCGGCGGGGTGGTCCAGGGTGGCCGTGAGGGCTGCGACCTGCGTGGGATGGACGGTGTCCTGGACGGTCTCGCTGCGGCCGATCCAGGCCTGCAGCGCTTGCGTGGCTGTGCTCACTTGCGTCTCCGGTGGTTGGCTGCGTGCGGTGCAGCGTTGCCGGGCAGTGTGGAGCAGCTCCATCGCCAAGTGAATTGCAACATTCCGAAAGATTGATGCATGCAATGCAGCAATGCGGCGCGCGGCGCCGCGGCTGTTGCAGCGCCGCCAGCGCGCAGCAGGGCTGGTTCAGGCGTTTGCGCCGGCCAGCGCGCGCAGCTCCGTGCTGCTGCGATGGCCGACATGGCGCGCGGGCCCGGCCAGCCAGGCCTGCGCGGCCGCCCGCCCCGCATCGCGCAGGCGTTCGAGAAACGGCAGGTGCGCGATCAGCCGCGTCTCGCCGCGCAGCGCGGCCAGCACCGGGCCGCCGTCCACCAGGTGCCAGCGCGCGCGGGCGATGCGCCCGGCCACGCCGCCGCCGGGCCACCAACGCGTGCCGACGTCCGCCTGCAGCGTGGCCAGCAGGTCCAGCTCCCGCAGGAAGGGCGCCTGGAAGGCGATGTCCATGGCGCGCTCGGCGATCTCGGCGCGCTGGCGCGGCGTGCGCGCATGCTGGCGCGGCGCCAGCAGCACCAGCAGCGTGTCGGCGGCGCAGCGTGCGTCGGCCAGCAGCGGCAGCAGGGCCGGGTTGGCGCTGTAGCCGCCATCCCAGTAGGGCTCGCCGGCGATCTCCACGGTGTGGTGCAGCGTGGGCAGGCAGGCCGAGGCCAGCACGGCGTCGAGGCTCAGCGCCGCGTTGTCGAAGACCTTGAGCCGGCCGCTGTTGGCGTGCGTGGCGGCGATCGCCAGCTTCGGCGCATCCGCACGGCACAGCGCCGTGAAGTCCAGCTGCTCGGCGAGCAGTTCGCGCAGCGGATCGCGGCCCAGCGGATTGAGCTCGTGCGGGGCGAAGAGCTGCGACCACTGCAGCATGAGCCGCGCCAGCGGGTTGAAGGCCAGCGCATCGTCTTCTCCCACGGTCAGCCATTCGAACGGCACGCGGCTGCCGATGGCGCTCCAGAAGTCGCTCAGGGCGGCACGCGCAGCCGCGGGGCCGCCTTGCACCAGCCCGTGGGCCAGCAGCACGCCGTTGATGGCGCCGGCACTGGTGCCGCTGATGCCGGCGATGGCGAAGCGGTCGGCTTCCAGCAGCGCGTCCAGCACGCCCCAGGTGAAGGCGCCGTGCGCGCCGCCGCCCTGCAAGGCGAGGTTCAGGGCCGGGCGGTGCGGAGTGAGGAAGGGCAGGGTGGGCCAGCGCATGCGTGCAGCATGCCATGCCCACTTGTCAGGGCGCTGTCAGGCCCACATGTCAGGCCCACATGTCAGGCCCACCTGTCAGGGCCTGCCGCGGTACCGGCCCGGCCGGGCAGCGCCGTCGATGATCTCGCGCCAGGACTTGCCGGCCGCGCGGAGCTGGTCGGCCGAGGGCCCGAGCGGATGGCCGTAGCGTGAACTGGTCCAGGCCTTCAGCCGTGCGAGCTCGTCGGCGGGCGTGTCGGCGCGAAAGCGCTGCTTGAGCGCGTTGCGCTGCGCGACGGCCCAGCGCGCCACCTGTTCCTCGCCATCCCCGGCCGTGAGAAGCCGCTCGGCCGCCACACGCAGCGCGGCGACCTCGGCTTCGTAGTGCGCGCGCGGATCGCTGCCCATGGCGGATCAGCGGCGCGTGGCGCGCTTCGCGGCTGGCCTGCGCGGCGCTGCGGCCGCCGCGGCACGCAGCGCGGCGTCCCAGGCCAGGCGTGCCCAGCGTGCGGCTTCCTCGCGGTCCTCGAAGACTTCGGCCGGCACCTCGTGGTAGTTCATGCGGGCCAGCTCGCCCTGGCGCGCGTACGCGAAGGCCGGCAGGCCGAGTTGCTCGAACGCCGCCCGGTTCTGCGCGTCGGTCTTGAGGTACAGCCGCTCGTTGGCCACCAGCGCGAACATGCGCCCTTCGTGGAACACGCCATGGCCGCCGAACATGCGGCGCACGGTGATGCGGCCGAAGCGCTCGAAGACCTCGTGCAGGTTGTCGCTGAATTCGCTCATGGCAGCCTGTGGTCGGCCGGGCAGGGCCTGCCACCGCGCCGAGACCCGCCCGGCTTGGCACTTCCGCGGGCCGCGCTGGTGCACACCGTGTCAGGCATGCGCCATCAAGGCCACCGAAGCCAGCAGTTCGCGCACCTTGAAGGGTTTGTCCAGCGTGCGCAGGGGCTTGAGCGCTTCCAGGCGGCTGGCCGCTGCAGCGGAGACCGGAAAGGTCAGGGCGACCACGGGGAGGTCCGGCCGGCACACGAATTCGCCGGCGCGCACGCGTTCGAACAGCGTGAGTGCCTCGCTGCCGTCGCCCATGTCCAGCACCATGCCGCCGAAGCGCCGGGTTTCCAGCAGCGGCAGCGCGCGCGCGACGCTGGAGGCCTCGTGGAACTCGACCAGGCCCAGTTCGCGCGCCACCGCGACCATGGTCCGGCGCATCACGAACTGCGGCTCGACCAGCAGCACGGCGGGCGGGCGGATGGCCGCCGTCACGCGCCATCCTCCGGGTTCTCGTTCGCCAGCGCTTCGTCGACCAGGGTGCGCAGCGCCTCCAGCACCGCCAGCTCCACCGTGCCCAAGGCGCGCGGCTTGCTGTCGAGCACGCACAGCGTGCCCACCCGTTCCCCGCCCGGGGCGCTGAGCGGCGCGCCGGCATAGAAGCGGATGTGGGGTGCGCCCGTCACCAGCGGGTTGTCGGCGAAGCGCCCGTCCTGCAGCGCATCCTCGACGACGAAGGTCTCGGGCTGCAGGATGGCGTGGGCGCAGAAGGCGATGTCGCGGCCGGTTTCGGGCACGTCCAGGCCCACCCGCGACTTGAACCACTGGCGTTCGCCATCGATCAGGCTGACCAAGGCCATCGGCATGTCCAGTTGTTCGGCGGCGAAGCGCACCACGCGGTCGAAGCGTTCCTCGGGCGGGGTGTCCAGCACCATCAACGCCTGCAGGGCGCGCAGGCGGGCGTCTTCGTCGGCGGGCAGTGGTGCGGCTTGCATGGGGCGCCAGCCTAGCATGGCGGCCCGGCGCCTGTCGGACGCTGCCGGTGGTCTCAGCTGCGCGGGCCGCCTGCCGAGCGCCGCTGTTCCCGCAGCATGAAGAGGTAGAGCCCTTCGACCTTCTCGCGTGCCCAGGGCGTCTTGCGCAAGACCTTGAGGCTGGACGCGATGCTCGGCGCCTGCGTGAAGCAGCGCAGCGGGATGCGCTCGGCCAGGCCCGGCCAGCCGAAGTGGGCCACCAGTTCGGTCAGGATGCGTTCCAGCGTGAGGCCGTGCAGCGGATTGCGCGGCTGGGCCGCAGGGGAAGGAGGAAGGTTGTCGCTCACGGCCGCGATGGTGCCACGACCCGTGCCGCCAGGCGCAGAATGCGTCCCCCACCGCGCGCACCACACCATGAACACCATCGAGAAGATCCTGCTGTTCGGCGCCGCGCCTGTCGTGCTGCTGCTGTCGTTGCTGGAGGCAGTGGTCCTGTCGCGCCGTGGCGGCTACGACTGGCATGCCTACGGCGTCTCCCTGTTCGACTTCGTCGGGCGCATCGCGATCACGGTGTTCGTGCCGCTGACCATCGCCGCGCCGCTGGTGCGCTGGGTCGAGCAGCACCGGCTGGCGACGATCCCGGTGGAATCGGTCGGCGCGGGCCTGCTGCTGTTCTTGCTGCTGGAATTCTTCTACTACTGGCTGCACCGCGCCGGCCACCGCGTGCGCTGGTTCTGGTGCAACCACGCCGTGCACCACACGCCCAATCAGCTGAACCTGGGCGCCTCGCTGCGCATCGGCATGTTCGGCAAGCTCAGCGGCAACGTGGTCTTCCTGCTGCCGCTGGTGTGGATCGGCTTCGACCTGCGGCTGGTGCTGGCTGCGCTGTCGCTGAACCTGCTTTACCAGTTCTGGCTGCACGCGACCTGGATTCCCAGGCTGGGCTGGCTCGAACACGTGCTCAACACGCCCTCGGCCCACCGCGTGCACCATGCGGCCAACCTGGACTACCTGGACGCCAACTACGGCGGCGTGCTGATCGTGTTCGACCGCCTGTTCGGCACCTACACGGCCGAGCGCGATGCGCTGCCCTGCCGCTACGGCCTGGTGCACCCCATGGCCAGCCGCAACCCGTTGACCGTGGAGCTGGCGCAGTGGCTGGCGCTGGCGCGCGACCTGGTGCGGGTGCGCAGCCTGCGCGCGCTGCTCGGGCATCTGTGCATGCCGCCCGGCTGGTCGCCAACCGGCGCGCACGAGACCACTGAGGCGCTGCGCGCGCGTGCCGCCGGCCCCGTGGCCGCTGCGCTCAGCGCGCCCCGAACGCCGCGCCTGCGAACAGATCCTTGAACTCGCGCGGCTGCGAGCGCCAGTACTGGCGCGGGGCGACCACCTGGGCCCCCAGCCTGGTCGCGGCGTGCCAGGGCCAGTGCGGGTCGTACAGCACGGTGCGGGCGATGGCCACGGCATCGGCCCGGCCCTCGGCGACGATGGCCTCGGCCTGCTCTGGCTCGGTGATGAGGCCGACCGCGATGGTGGGCAGGCCGACCTCGGCCTTCAGGCGCTCGGCGAACGGCACCTGGTAGAGCGGCCCGAGCGCGATGGCCTGCTGCGGCGAGACGCCGCCCGAGGACACATGGATGGCCGCGCAGCCGCGCGCCTTGAGCTCCTGCGCCAGCGCCACGGTGCTCTCCACATCCCAGCCACCCGGCACCCAGTCGGTAGCCGACACCCGCACCCAGACCGGCTTGCCGGGCGTGAAGGCCTCGCGCACCGCGTCGAACACCTCGAGCGCAAAGCGCATGCGGTTGGCCAGGCTGCCGCCGTAGCCGTCGCTGCGCTGGTTGGACAGCGGCGACAGGAACTGGTGCAGCAGGTAGCCATGCGCGGCGTGGATCTCGATGCCGTCCAGCCCGAGCCGGGCGGCACGGCGGGCGGCGCTGGCGAAGGCCTCGCGCACGCGGCGCAGGCCGGCCGCGTCGAGCGCCAGCGGTGCCTGCTCGCCCGGGGCATGCGGCAGCGCCGAGGCCGAGACGCCCTGCCAGCCGCCGGGCTCGCCGGCGCGCACCTGGGCGCCGCCGTCCCATGGTGCGCGGCTGGACGCCTTGCGGCCCGCATGGCCCAGCTGGATCGCCACCGGCATGGGCGAATGCGCGCGCAGCGCACCCAGCACGCGGGCCAGGCCGGCCTCGTTGGCGTCCGAGTACAGGCCCAGGTCACCCGCGCTGATGCGGCCCTCGGCTTCCACGGCCGTGGCTTCCAGGACCAGCAGGCCGGCGCCCGACAGCGCCAGCCGGCCCAGGTGGATCAGGTGCCAGTCGCCCGGCGTGCCCTCGCTGGCCGAGTACTGGCACATGGGGGCGATCACGATGCGGTTGGCCAGCTCGAGCTGGCCGATCTGCAGGGGCTGGAAGAGTTGGCTCATGTCAGGCGGCGGGGGTGGCGGGGTTGGCGGGGTGGGCGGTGTTGGCGGAACGTGGCGCGGTGATGCCCGCGATCGTGCGCAGGATGTGCGCGCGCACCAGGGCCTCAACGCCCTCGGCATCGCCGAGCTTGAGCGCCGCGAGGATCTCGCGGTGCACGTCCTGCACGTAGTCGACGGAGGGGCGGGCCTCCATCCAGATGCGCATGAGGGGCTCGATCACCGAATGCAGCGCCGAGATCTGGTGCATCAAACGCGGTGCATCGCTGACCGCGCACAGGCGCTCGTGAAACTGCCGGTGCACGGTGATCCAGTCCGAGGTGTTGGCCGCGCTGCGCTGCATCCTGGCGAGGATTTGTTCGAGGTCGTGGATGTCGTCCGCGCTCACGCGGCGCGCGGCCATCGCGGCGGCCAGGCCCTCGAGCACGGCGCGCATCTCGAACACCTCGCGCACCTCTTTCTCGGTGAGGTCGCGCACCACCGCGCCGCGGTTGGGCCGCATCACGATCAGGCCCTCGGCCGCCAGGCGGTTCAAGGCCTCGCGCACGGGCATGCGGCTCATGCCCAGGGCACTGGCGATCTCCTCGGGCACCAGGCGTGCACCCGGGCGCTGCAGCCCCATGCGGATGGCATGGCGGATGTGCTGGTAGGCCTCCTCCTGGGCGGTCGAGTGGGTGGATTCGAACGAGGAGGAGCGTTGCATCAGCATCAATGGGGCGGGGGATTTGCACGAATGGCGGCGCAATTCTATGAGGGGGTATGCGGATCGACCGGGTGCGGGGCGCCCTGCATCGAAAGGGACGCATACGGTGCGCGCGGAGCACGCCCGTGGTGCATGGCCGCGCTGCGGCGCCCGGCGGCCTGCGCAGGCGGTTGAAAACGGGCCCTTGCGCGGCGGGCTGGCTGGCCTGGTAATTGCTGATGGACTGCATCCTGCAAACTGGATCCAATGATCCAGATATCCAAAAATGCAGGATACTCGCGGCGGCAACACAAGGGGCCGCCAGGCAATCCCTTCCATTCCGTAGACGAGGTTCCTCCCATGCTTCTTGAGTCGTTGCGCGCGTCCTTCCTGGCAGCCGCGGTGCTGGCCGTCGGCAGCAGCGCCAGTGCGCAGGCGCCGGCCTGGCCCACCAAGCCGGTCCGCATCGTGGTGCCGTTCTCCGCCGGCGCCGCCACCGACCTGATCAGCCGCCAGATCGGCACCGGCCTCGCCAAGGCGCTGGGCCAGGGCTTCATCGTCGAGAACAAACCCGGCGCCGCCGCGATGATCGGCAGCGATGCGGCAGCGCGCGCGCCGGGCGACGGCTACACGCTGCTCATGAGCGGCCCGGCCTCGATGGTGACCAACCGCTTCCTCTACAAGAAGCTCAGCTACGACCCCGATGCCTTCGCGAAGGTGGCGGTGGTCGCCATCACGCCCAACGTGCTGTTGTCCCATCCCTCCCTGCCGTTCAAGACCGTGCCGGAGATGGTGGCCTACGCCAAGGCCAACCCCGGCAAGCTCACCTATGCCTCGTTCGGCGCGGGCACCACTTCGCACATGGCCGGCGAGATGCTGCGCCAGCAGGCCGGCATCGACATCGTGCACGTGCCGTACAAGGGCGCGGGCGAGGCCATCCCTGCGCTGCTGTCGGGCCAGGTGTCGATGTACTTCGACACCATCATGACCGCGCTGCCGCAGGTCAAGGCCGGCAAGCTCAACGCGCTGGGCGTGTCCAGCGCCACACGTTCCGCGATGGCGCCGGACATCCCCACCATCGCCGAGCAGGGCTACCCGGGCTACGACATCGCGCCCTGGTATGGCATCGTCGCCTGCCCCGGCACGCCGCAGCCCATCGTGGCCCAGCTGAACACCGAGATCAACAAGCTGCTGCAGGATGCCGCCTTCCGCGACAGCCTGGCCGCCACCGGCGCCGAGCCGCGCGGCGGCTCCGTCGCCGACTTCGAGGCCTTCGTGCGCACCGAGGTGCCGCGCACCGAGAAACTCGTGAAGCAGTCCGGCATCACCATGCAGTAGCAGGCTGTCTTTCTTCCACCCCAAGCACACCCCCATGCAAGACTTCGACTGGTCCTTTCCCTACCGTTCGCAAAAGATGCCGCTGCTCGCGGCCAACGCCGTCAGCACCAGCCAGCCGCTGGCCGCGCAGGCCGGGCTGCAGATGCTGCGGGACGGCGGCAACGCCATCGACGCGGCGATCGCCACGGCCATCACGCTGACCGTGGTGGAGCCGGTCATGAACGGCATCGGCGGCGACCTGTTCGCCCAGGTCTGGCACGAGGGCAAGCTGTACGGGCTGAACGCCAGCGGCCGCGCGCCGGCGCGCTGGAGCCTGGCGCACTTCGCGGGCCGCAGCGCCATGCCCAAGGTCGGCTGGGACACCGTCACGGTGCCGGGCCAGGTCGCGGGCTGGCGCGCGATGTCCGAGCGCTTCGGCAAGCTGCCGTTCGCGCAGCTGTTCGCGCCCGCCGTCGCCTACGCGGCAGACGGCTTCCTGGTCTCACCGCAGATCGCGCGGCAGTGGGCGGCGCAGGTGCCGGTGCTGCTGGAGCAGCCCGGCTTCAAGGACACCTTCCTCGTCGAGGGCCGCGCGCCGCGCGCGGGCGAGCGCTGGCGCTGCCCCGACCAGGCGCGCACGCTGGGCGAGATCGCCGCCACGGGCGGGCGCAGCTTCTACGAGGGCACCTTGGCCGAGCGCATCGTCGACCACGCGCGCAAGACCGGCGGCGCCATCGCCGCGCAAGACCTCGCGCAGCACCAGGTGGCCTGGGTCGAGCCCATCGCCCAGGCCTTCCGCGGCCACTTGCTGCACGAGCTGCCACCCAACGGCCAGGGCATCGCGGCGCTGATCGCGCTGGGCATCGTCGAGCGCTTCGACGTGGAGGCCATGGGCCTGGACAGCCCGGATTTCTACCACCTGGCCATCGAGGCCATGAAGCTGGCCTTCGCCGACCTGCACGCCCACGTGGCCGACCCGGCCCACATGCAGGTGCCGCCAGCGGCGCTGCTGGACCCGCAGTACCTCGCGGCGCGCGCCGCGCTGATCCGCATGGACCGCTCCTCGGTGCCCATGGCCGGCGTGCCCAAGCCGGGCGGCACCGTCTACCTCGCCGCGGCCGATGCGGGCGGCAGCATGGTCTCGTTCATCCAGTCCAACTACCGCGGCTTCGGCTCCGGCGTGGTGGTGCCGGGCACCGGCATCGCGCTGCACAACCGGGGCGAGAGCTTCAGCCTGCAGGCCGGCCATCCCAACTGCGTGGCACCGGGCAAGCAGCCCGTGCACACCATCATCCCGGGCTTCGTGACGCAGGGCGGCCAGCCGCTCATGGCCTTCGGCGTGATGGGCGGCTCCATGCAGGCGCAGGGGCATCTGCAGATGCTGATGCGCCTGGCGGCATTCCGCCAGAACCCGCAGGCCATGAGCGACGCGCCGCGCTTCCGTGTCGAGAACGGCCCGGTCGTCAACGTCGAGGCGCATCTGCCGGGCGCGGTGGTGCAGGAACTGCAGGCGCGCGGCCACGCTGTGCAGGTGGCCCCCAACGACAGCCTGGAGTTCGGCTCGGCGCAGCTGATCCACCGCGTCGAGGGCGGCTACCTGGCGGCCAGCGACTCGCGCCGCGACGGCCAGGCCGTCGGTTTCTAAAGCACCCGAAAGCCGTGCGTGCCGTCGCGCGCCAGCTGCGCGACGAGGCCGAACTCCCAGTCCAGGTAGCCCTGCATGGCCGCGCGCGGCGCGTCCGTGCCTTCGTAGGGCCGGCGGTAGCGGTCGGTGCGCGGCGTGGCCAGGCGCGGCTCGCCGGTCTCCAGCGGCAGGCCGGCAGCGGCCCAGGCGGCCGTACCGCCCGCGAGCACCTGCACGCCGGCCGTGCCTTGGCCACGCGCGGCCAGCAGCGCCTGCAGTTCGGGGGCGGCATAGGGGGAAAGTACGCCGTCGGCGCTGGTCAGCACGTACTGGCCCGCCCGTGGCAAGTGGTCGATCGCCTGGCGCAGTTGCGCGCGGATGGCGAACCAGGCGCCCGGGATGTGGCCGCGCACATGCGCCTGGCCCGGTCCCAGGTCGACCACCACGCTGTCCGCCAGCGCGGCCGAAAGCTGTGCGGGCGTGATGCGCTCGGCGTCCGGCGCCGGCGGCAGCGCAGGCAGGGCCGCGCCGCGTTCGTCGAAGGCGCCGGCGCCGTCGAGAACGTAGACCTCCCAGCCCATCTGCGCGAGCCAGGAGCCGGTCATGTTGGCGCGCACGCCATCGTCGTCCACCAGCACGATGCGCGCGCCGCGCACCGGCACGCTGTGGTCGGTCTCCTGCACCAGCTGGCCGCCCGGGGCGCTGGCAAAGCCCGGCAGGTGGCCGGCGGCGTAGTCCTCGGGCGTGCGCACGTCGAAGGCGTACAGCGTGCGGCCGCGTTCGGCGCGCCAACGCGCCAGCGCCTGCGTTGTGGCGCGTCCCACGCCGGCGCGCCGGGCCGTGTCGGCCGCGGCCTGGCGCGCCTGGGCCAGGCGCTCGGGTGCGACCTGCGCAGGCGCGCGCCGGGCCGCGCCATGGTCCAGCTGCTGGCCCGCCAGCAGCCAGCCGATGGTGCCGTTGCGCAGCGCGGCCACGGGGTTGGGCACGCCCGCGTTGACCAGCGACTGCGTGCCGATGATGCTGCGCGTGCGGCCCGCGCAGTTGACGACGATGGTGGTGGCCGGATCGGGCGCCAGCTCGCGGGCGCGCAGCACGAGTTCGGCGCCCGGCACGCTGGTCGCGCCCGGGATGCTCATGGTCTGGTATTCGTCGAAGCGGCGCGCGTCCACCACCACGGCATCGGCGCCCGTGGCGATCAGCGCCTGCACCTCTTCGGCGGACAGCGAGGGCGTGCGGCACTCGTGCTCCACGAGTTCCCCGAAGGATTTGCTGGGCACGTTGACGTCGCGGAACACCTCGCCGCCCGCGGCGGTCCAGCCCTCCAGCCCCCCGGCCAGCGCATGCACGCGCGTGTAGCCCAGCGCGGCCAGCACGGCCGCGCCGCGCGGCACCAGGTCTTCGCCTCCGTGCGCGCCGTACAGCACGATGGTCGTGTCGCGCCGCGGGATGCGGCGCCAGGCTTCCAGTTCGATGCGCGACAGCGGCAGGTTGGCGGCCCACAGCGGATGCGACTGGGCGAACGGGTCTTCCTCGCGCAGGTCGAGCAGGGCGATCTCGTCACGCGCCAGCAGCGCGGCGCGGACATCGGCGGGTGTCAGTGAGGGCAGGGGCATGGGGCGAGCATAGGCGCCCTCTACGTGCGCTGATGCGGCCCGCGCATCAGCAGCTGCGGAAAACGCGCTTGGCAGATCAGCCCGCGCGCTGCGCCCGGGCCCGCCAGCGCCTGGCCCGTGCCGACCAACGCGCCAGCAGCCAGCGCATGCGCCGGCCGCCCCACAGCAGCAGCCGTCCGACCGGCTCCTGCAGCGCCGGCACGTCGCGCGCCACCAGCAGCAGTCCTATCGGCAGGTACTCCAGCCCGATGACCGGCAGGAACCACAGCGCACTGAACACGAAGCACAGCAGGGCGGCCGGTATGCGCACCCAGCGCGCCGCCGGTGAGAGCAGCCAGCGCAGCAGCCGCCTGAGCTTTCGGGGCAGCAGGCCCAGCAAGCCCGCGACCGCCTGGTCGTAGGCGCTGCCGGTGCGTGGGCCTGGCGCCCGCAGCCAATGGCTCAAAGGCCGTCCCGTGGCGCGCCCGATGCGGCCGTGCGGGCGCTGGCATCGCTGAGCCGTTGCCAGGCATCGCGCGAGGCGTGGCGCGCGCTTTCCCAGTCGAGCGTGGAGCGGCCGCGCGCCTTGTTCCAGTCGCGGGCGAGTTCCTCGTCGACCTCATCGAAAGCACGGCCCCCGTGGCGCCCGTAGGCGCTCTCACCGTAGCGGTAGGCCGGCCCGTAGTCCTCGTAGCGGGTGCCGGCGGCATAGGGCTGCTGTGCATGGTGGTCGCGCCAATAGGCCTCCTCGGCCGCGGGGTCCACCGTCGGGTCGGCCGCGGCCACGCCCTTGCCGGCCAGGGCGCCGACCGCCGCACCGGCGAGCGCGCCGGCTGCTGCGCCGACCGGCCCCGCCACACCGCCCACCGCCGCGCCTGCGGCGGCCGCGCCGGCGACACCGCCGGCCAGTCCACCCGCCACCGCGCCCACGCCGGTGGCGGCCTTGCTCCTGTCGGTCATGTTCATCTCCTGAAGTCCAGGCTCCACCGTAAGGGCCGCTGCGCCGCTGCCATGCAGGACAAGAACGCAGCCGGCTGTCCACCGCAGCAGTGCAGCCGTGCAGAGCGGGAAATCGGCCGACAGCGGCACGGGATGGCGTGCGCTGGACCGGCGCGCACCTGCGGCCAAACTAGTGCTTTTTCCCGGACCCAGGACCCTTCCGTTGGCCAGCACACACCGACAGGCGCCGTCAAGCGCTGCCCCCCAAGCCGAGGACGGCGCCGGCTTCGTCCAGGTGCGCGGCGCGCGCGAGCACAACCTCAAGAACGTCGACGTCGACATCCCGCGCAATGCCTTCGTGGTGTTCACGGGCATCTCGGGCTCGGGCAAGTCCTCGCTGGCCTTCGGCACCCTGTTCGCCGAGGCCCAGCGGCGCTATCTCGATTCCATCGCGCCCTATGCGCGCCGGCTGGTGGACCAAGTGGGCATCCCCCAGGTCGATGCGGTCGATGGCATGCCGCCCGCGGTGGCGCTGCAGCAGCAGCGCGGCACGCCCATGGCGCGTTCCTCGGTCGGCAGCGTCAGCACGGTCTCCAACCTGCTGCGGCTGCTGTTCTCGCGCGCCGGCCACTACCCGGCGGGCCAGGCCATGCTGTTCGCGGAGGACTTCTCGCCCAACACGGCGCAGGGCGCCTGCCCGCAGTGCCACGGCCTGGGCCGTGTCTACGACGTGACCGAGCGCTCGGCCGTGCCCGACGACAGCCTCAGCATCCGCCAGCGCGCCGTCGCGGCCTGGCCCGGCGCCTGGCAGGGGCAGAACCTGCGCGACATCCTGACCACATTGGGGCACGACGTGGACCGGCCCTGGCGCGAGCTGCCGCAGCGCACGCGCGACTGGATTTTGTTCACCGACGAACAGCCGACCGTGCCTGTCTATGCGGGCTTCGACCGTGCGGAGGTGCGCGCCGCCCTCAAGGCCAAGATGGCGCCCAGCTATATGGGCACCTTCACGGGCGTGCGGCGCCACGTGCTGCACACGTTCGCCAACAGCCCGAGCGCGGCCATGCGCAAGCGCGTCGCGCCCTACATGGTGGGCACGGCCTGCAGCCTGTGCGGGGGGCGCAGGCTCAAGCCCGCGGCCCTGGCGGTGCGCTTCGCCGGCCACGACATCGCGGCGCTCGGCGCGATGCCCATGGCCGAGCTCGCACAGTGCCTGGCGCCCGCCGCGCAGGGCCGCGCGCCAGCGCCCTCGGCAGCCCGCGGCGCGCGCCCGCGCACAGTGGCCAACCCCCGCCACGCCGGCGCGGACGATGTGCTGCGCACGCCCGAGGATTCGCAGGAGAAGACCCTCGCAGCGCAGCGGCTGGCGGGCGAGATCCTCGCGCGGCTGCAGACGATGCAGAGCCTGGGCCTGGGCTATCTCTCGCTCGACCGTGCCACACCCTCGCTGTCGGCCGGCGAGCTGCAGCGCTTGCGGCTGGCGACGCAGATCGGCTCGAAGCTGTTCGGCGTGGTCTACGTGCTCGACGAGCCGTCCGCCGGCCTGCACCCGGCCGACGGCGAGGCACTGCACCAGGCCCTGGCGCGGCTCAAGGCGGCCGGCAACACGCTATTCGTCGTCGAGCATGACGTGGCCACCATGCGCGCTGCCGATTGGCTGGTCGACGTGGGGCCGGCCGCCGGCAGCCATGGCGGCGAGGTGCTCTACAGCGGCCCGCCGGCGGGTCTGGCGGCCGTGGCGCGCTCGCAGACGCGGCCCTACCTGTTTCCGGATACTGGCGCGCCGGCCGCGCGCCGCACGGTGCGCCAGCCGCGCGCCTGGCTGCGGCTGCAACAGGTGCGGCACCACAACCTCGACGGCGTGGACGCCGACTTTCCGATCGGCTGCCTGAGCGTGGTCACGGGTGTCTCGGGCTCGGGCAAGTCCAGCCTGGTCAGCCAGGCCCTGCTGGAACTCGTGCGCCGCCAGCTGCATGCGCCGGCCGAGCCGGAAGAGGAACAGCCCGCGACCGAAGGCGACGACGCCGCGCAAGCCCCCATGCCGCCCGTGCAGGGCCGCATCAGTGAGGGCCTGGAGCACATCGCGCGCGTGGTGCAGGTCGACCAGAGGCCGATCGGCCGCACGCCGCGTTCCAACCTCGCCACGTACACGGGCCTGTTCGATGCCGTGCGCAAGCTGTTCGCGGCCACGCCCGAGGCGCGGCGGCGCCGCTTCGATGCCGGCCGCTTCTCGTTCAACGTGGCCAAGGGCCGCTGCGCGACCTGCACGGGCGAAGGTTTCGTGAGCGTGGAGCTGCTGTTCCTGCCCAGCGTCTACGCGCCTTGCCCCGCCTGCCATGGCAAGCGCTACAACGAGGCCACGCTGAAGGTCGCCTGGCAGGGCATGACGATCGCCGACGTGCTGGACCTGACCGTGGAAGCCGCCTGTGCGCGCTTCGCCGCGGAGCCCGCCGTGCTGCGCCCGCTGGAGGTGCTGCGCGACATCGGCCTGGGCTACCTGCGCCTGGGCCAGCCAGCGACCGAGCTGAGCGGCGGCGAAGCGCAGCGCATCAAGCTCGCGACAGAGCTGCACCGGCCGCAGAACGGCCGCACGCTGTACGTGCTCGACGAGCCGACCACGGGCCTGCACCCGGCCGATGTGGACCGTCTGCTTGCGCAGATCGGCCGGCTGGTGGCCGCGGGCAACACCGTGGTCGCAGTGGAGCACGACATGCGCGTGGCGGCCGCTGCCGACTGGCTCATCGACATCGGGCCCGGGGCTGGGCCCAAGGGCGGGCGCATCGTCGCGGCCGGCCCGCCGGACGACGTGGCCAGGCAGCGCGGCAGTGCCACCGCGCCTTACCTGGCGCAGGCGCTGCGCTGACGCGGGAGCGCCTTTGCGCGTTCTGCGCATGTGCGCATGCGCAAAACACGCTTGTGAGATCGGGGCGGCCTGCACAGAAGTTTTTTGCATAAGCAAGCAAATAAACAATCGTTGGGCGCAGCGCAGGCGCGGCCTACAGTGCAACGCATCGCTGCCCCGCGCAGTTCCCTGCATTGCCCGACCATGCCCGCCTTGCTCGATCTTCCGTCCGCCACCGAAGCAGCCGAAGCACCTGCCCAGGCCTTCGAAGTCCGCCGCCTCGACGCGCCCTTCGGCGCCGAGGTCGTGGGCCTGGACCTCGCCCATCCACTCAACGGTGCCGACTTCGCGCGCCTGCACCGCGCGCACCTGGACCACCATGTGCTGGTGCTGCGCGACCAGCGCATCACGCCGGCACAGCACGTGGCCTTCAGCCGCCGCTTCGGCCCGCTGCAGATCCACGTGCAGAAGAAGTTCCAGCTCGAAGGCCAGCCCGAGGTGCTGATCGTCTCCAACATCAAGGTCGATGGGCAGCCCATCGGCCTGGGCGATGCCGGCCACTACTGGCATTCCGATCTGTCGTACAAGGACAAGCCCAGCCTGGGCTCGCTGCTGCACGCGCAGGAGCTGCCGAACGAGGGCGGCGACACGCTCTTCGCCGACCAGCATGCGGCCTACGACGCCTTGCCCGAGCCCTTGAAGGCGCGGCTGGCCACGCTCACGGCCGAGCACAGCTACCTGGCCAAGTACGAGGAACTGCGCGCCCGCAGCCCCTGGCGCCCGGCGCTCACGCAGGCCCAGCTCGACGAGGTGAAGCCCGTGGTGCACCCCATCGTGCGCACCCACCCCGAGACCGACCGCAAGGCGCTGTTCGTCAGCGAACACTTCACGACGAAGATCGTCGGCCTGCCCGAGAACGAGAGCCGCGCGCTGCTGGAGCTGTTGTTCGCCGCGAGCACGAAGCCTGAGTTCCAGCTGCGCCACCGCTGGCTGCCGCACGACATCGTGTTCTGGGACAACCGCTCGGTGCTGCACCTGGCCGCCGGCACGCCCGACAGCGAGCGCCGCAAGCTCTACCGCACCACCATCGAGGGCGACGCGCCCTTCTGAATCCCCGCACCCGCGCTTTTCTGCTCACGCAGCGCCGTGGGCGGGCTTCGCTCACCCTGGAAATCCCCACACCATGCACCGCATCACCCGCCGCCTCGCCACCATCGCCACCGGCGCAGCACTGCTCGCCGGCAGCTTCGCCGCCCAGGCCGAGGGCCGCATCCGCATCGCCGAGCAGTTCGGCATCGTCTACCTGCTGCTCAACGTGGCGCAGGAGCAAAAGCTCATCGAGAAGCACGGCAAGGCCGCGGGCGTGGACATCCACGTCGAGTTCGTCAAGCTGTCGGGCGGTTCGGCCGTCAACGATGCGCTGCTGTCCGGGAACATCGAGGTGGCCGGCGCCGGCGTGGGCCCGCTGCTCACCATCTGGGACCGCACCAAAGGCCGCCAGAACGTCAAGGGCGTGGCCTCGCTCGGCAACTTCCCGTACTACCTGGTCAGCAACAACCCGGCCGTGAAGACGATCGCCGACTTCACCGACAAGGACCGCATCGCCGTGCCCGCGGTGGGTGTGTCGGTGCAATCGCGCGTGCTGCAGCTGGCGTCCGCCAAGCTGTGGGGCGACAAGGAATTCGCCAAGCTCGACAAGATCAGCGTGGCCGTGCCGCACCCGGACGCGGCCGCCGCCATCATCAAGGGCGGCACCGAGATCACGGGCCACTTCGGCAACCCGCCGTTCCAGGAACAGGAGCTGGCCGGCAACCCGAACGCGCGCATCGTGCTGAAGTCCTACGACGTGCTGGGCGGCCCCGCGTCGGCCACCGTGCTGTACGCCACCGAGAAGTTCCGCGCCGAGAACCCCAAGACCTACAAGGCCTTCACCGACGCGCTGGGCGAGGCCGCGCAGTTCATCACCGCCAACCCCGAGAAGGCGGCCGACATCTACCTCAAGGTCTCGGGCGGCAAGACCGACCGCGAACTGCTGCTCAGGATCATCAAGAACCCCGAGGTGCAGTTCACCACCGCGCCGCAGAACACCTACGCGCTGGCCGAGTTCATGCACCGCGTGGGCGCGATCAAGAACAAACCCGCATCGGCAAAGGACTACTTCTTCGACGACGCGCACAGCGCGCAGGCGAACTGAGCATGGCCGAGCTGGTGCTGCGCAATGCCGTCTCCGCCGCGCCGCTGCGCGGGCCGGGTGCCGTCGCGCAACCGCTGCGCGCCACGGTGCCGCAGCCGCTGCTGCAGGTCGACGGCGTGAGCCTCGAGTACCGCACGCCCGAGCGCGTGGTGCGCGCCACGCACCGCGTGGGCTTCGACGTGCACGCGGCCGAGCGCTACGTGCTGCTGGGCCCCTCGGGCTGCGGCAAGTCCACGCTGCTCAAGGCCATCGCCGGCTTCATCCCGCCGGTGGAAGGCGAGATCCGGCTCGACGGCCGGCGCGTGACGGCGCCCGGCCCCGACCGCATCGTCGTGTTCCAGGAATTCGACCAGCTGCCGCCCTGGAAGACCGTGCGCGAGAACGTGATGTTCCCGCTGCTGGCCTCGCGCACGCTGCCGCGCAAGGAAGCGAGCGAGCGCGCGCTGCACTACCTGGACAAGGTGGGCCTGTCCAAGTTCGCCGACGTGCATCCGCACCAGCTCTCGGGCGGCATGAAGCAGCGCGTGGCCATTGCCCGCGCGCTGGCCATGCAGCCGCGCGTGCTGCTCATGGACGAGCCCTTCGCCGCGCTCGACGCGCTGACGCGCCGCAAGATGCAGGAAGAGCTGCTGGCGCTGTGGGACGAGGTGCGCTTCACGCTGCTGTTCGTCACCCACTCCATCGAAGAGGCGCTGGTGGTGGGCAGCCGCATCGCGTTGCTGTCGCCGCACCCGGGGCGCATGCGCGCCGAGATCAACAGCCACGCGTTCGACCTGCACAGCACCGGCGGCGCCGAATTCCAGGCGACGGCGCAGCGCATCCACCACCTGTTGTTCGAGGAAGAGACGAGCGTATGAGCGCGCTGAATCCCCCTGTGCGGCCCGAGGCCGAATGGCAGCTGCAGCCCTACCTCGAGGGCAGCGTCGAACGCGCGCTGCCCCTGGGCACGCGGCTGTGGTCGCAAGCCTGGCTGCGCAAGGGCCTGATCCTCGCCGTGCTGGCGCTGCTGTGGGAGCTGCTCGCCCGCTGGCAGGACAACGACCTGCTGCTGCCCACCTTCAGCGCCACCATGCGTGCGCTGGTCGAGGGCTTCGCCAGTGGCGAGCTGCTGGCGCGCGTGGGCATCTCGCTGTCGGTGCTGCTGCAGGGCTATGTGGCCGGCGTGCTGCTGGCCTTCGCGCTGACGCTGCTGGCGGTGTCCACCCAGCTGGGCCGCGACCTGCTGTCCACGCTCACCTCGATGTTCAACCCGCTGCCGGCCATCGCGCTGCTGCCGCTGGCGCTGCTGTGGTTCGGCCTGGGCCGGGGCAGCCTGGTGTTCGTGCTGATCCATTCGGTGCTGTGGCCGCTGGCGCTCAACACCTTCGCGGGCTTCCAGGGCGTGCCCGAGACGCTGCGCATGGCCGGGCGCAACTACGGCCTCAAGGGACTGCGCTACGCGCTGCAGATCCTGGTGCCGGCCGCGCTGCCGGCCATCCTGTCGGGCCTGAAGATCGGCTGGGCCTTCGCCTGGCGCACGCTGATCGCGGCCGAGCTCGTGTTCGGTGCCAGTTCGGGGCAGGGCGGGCTGGGCTGGTACATCTTCCAGAACCGCAACGAGCTCTACACCGACAAGGTGTTCGCGGGCCTCGTCACCGTGGTGCTGATCGGGCTCGCGGTGGAGACGCTGGGCTTCGCCACGCTGGAACGCCTGACGGTGCGGCGCTGGGGCCAGCAGCGCTGAGCCTGGAAGAGCAGGCCAAGGTCGGATACAAGGGTGGTCACCAACACCGCCCCGTACCCGCACCATGACCGACCTCCAAGAACGCAGCCTTTCCCTCCTCGCCGGCCTGGGCGTGGACCGCACGCAGCTGGCCGCCGGGCCGCTGGCGGTTCGCTCGCCCGTGGACGGCAGCCTGCTGGCCGAGCTGGCCATCGCGGGCCCGGCCGAGGTGGCCAGTGCCATCGGCATGGCCCGCGCCGCCAGCCTGGCCTGGCGCGACGTGCCCGCCCCGCAGCGCGGCGAACTCGTGCGCCTGCTCGGCGAGGAACTGCGCGCGGCCAAGCCGCAGCTCGGCGAACTGGTCTCCATCGAGGCCGGCAAGATCGGGACCGAGGGCCTGGGCGAGGTGCAGGAGATGATCGACATCTGCGACTTCGCGGTCGGGCTGTCGCGCCAGCTGTACGGCCTGACCATCGCGTCCGAGCGGCCCGGCCACCGCATGATGGAGACCTGGCATCCGCTGGGCGTGGTGGGCGTCATCACCGCCTTCAACTTCCCGGTGGCGGTGTGGGCCTGGAACGCGGCGCTGGCGCTGGTCTGCGGCAATGCCGTGGTCTGGAAGCCGTCGGAGAAAACCCCGCTGACCGCGCTGGCCTGCCAGGCCATCTTCGCGCGTGCAGCACAGCGCTTTGGCCAGGCGCCCGCGCAGCTGAACCAGGTCGTCGTGGGTCTGCGCGACACGGGAGAGGCGCTGGTCGACGATGCACGCGTGGCGCTGGTCTCGGCCACGGGCAGCACGCGCATGGGCCGCGCTGTCGGCCCGCGCGTGGCGCAGCGTTTCGGCCGCTCGCTGCTGGAGCTGGGCGGCAACAACGCCGTCATCGTCACGCCCAGTGCCGACCTGGATCTCGCGGTGCGCGGCATCGCCTTCGCGGCCGTGGGCACGGCCGGGCAGCGCTGCACCAGCACGCGCCGGCTGATCGTGCACGCCAGCGTGAAGGATGCGCTGGTGGCGCGGCTCCAGGCCGCTTTCGCCAAGCTGCCGATCGGCAGCCCGCTGGAGGCGGGGACCCTGGTCGGCCCGCTGATCGACCGCCAGGCCTTCGAGGCCATGCAGGCCGCGCTGGTGGCGGCGCGTGCCGAGGGCGGCACCGTGACGGGCGGCGAGCGCGTGCTGGTGGCGGAGTTCCCGCAGGCCTTCTACGTGCGCCCGGCCATCGCCGAGATGCCCGCGCAGACCGCCACCGTGCGCCACGAGACCTTCGCGCCCATCCTCTACGTGCTGGCCTACGCCGACTTCGCCGACGCCATCGCGCTGCAGAACGGCGTGCCGCAGGGCCTGTCGTCGGCCATCTTCAGCAACGACCTGCGCGAGGCCGAGCGCTTCCTCTCGGCCAGCGGCTCGGACTGCGGCATCGCCAACGTCAACATCGGCACCTCGGGCGCGGAGATCGGCGGCGCCTTCGGCGGCGAGAAGGAGACCGGCGGCGGCCGCGAATCGGGCTCGGACGCCTGGCGAGCCTACATGCGGCGCGCCACCAACACCGTCAACTACTCGCGTGAACTTCCACTGGCGCAAGGGGTCAAGTTCGACGTGTGAACAGGGGGCACCGCCACGCTGGCACACTGGCCGCCGTCACACAACGGAGAAGCCTGTGAACCTGCGCCTGTCATTGCGCCGTGCAGCTGTATTGGCCGCCTGCGCCCTGTCCCTGTCCGCCGCGCAGGCCGCGCTCAAGCCGGGCGACGCGGCCCCGGGCTTCACCACCGAGGCCGCGCTGGGCGGCAAGGCCTTCCGCTTCCAGCTCAGCGAGGCGCTGGCCAAGGGCCCGGTGGTGCTGTATTTCTTTCCCAAGGCCTTCACGCAGGGCTGCACGGTGGAGGCGCACCTGTTCGCCGAGGCCAGCGACCGCTTCACCGCGCTGGGGGCCACCGTGGTCGGTGTGTCGGCCGACAGCATCGACACGCTCAAGCGCTTCTCGGTCGAGGCCTGCCGCGACAAGTTCGCCGTGGCCGGCGCCAGTGCCAAGACCATCGAGGCCTACGACGCACGCTCGGCATGGCGCGCCGACATGGCCGACCGCATCTCCTACGTGATCGGCAAGGACGGCAGGATCGTCTTCACGCACCACGGATCCGACCCCGAGGCGCATGTGACGCGCACGCTGCAGGCCGTCGAGCAGCTGGCCAAGCCCGTGCGCTGATCAGCGTGCGGCCAGCAGGGGCGCAGTGCGGCGCGGGCGAGGCGCGGCGCGCTCTGCAACACATGGCGCTGCCGGCTCCAAAGCGCGCAGCAGCTCCAGCCCCTGCGGCCAGGCCCCGTGGCCCGATTCCACATTGATGTGCCCCGCATCGGGCAGCCGCACGAGCTGGCTGCCCCAGGCGCGCGCGTAGGCGCCGGCCAGCCGCACGGGGCAATACGGATCGTTGGTGCTGGCCACCAGCGTGCTGCGGAACGGCAGCCGCGCATGCGGCACGGGCGCGAAGTCCACCAGCACGGCACGGCGCTCGGGATCGGCCGGCGCCACCAGCAGCGCGCCATGCACGCGGGCCTGGGCCTCGGCTGGCAGGTGCGACACGACGATGCAGCCCAGGCTGTGCGCCACCAACAGCACCGGGTCGGGCCGGGCCAGGATGGCCCGCACGGTGGTCTCCAGCCAGGCCGCGCGCCGGGGTGCGACCCAGTCGTCCTGCTGCACGCGGGTGACGTCGGGCAGTTGCGATTCCCACAGGCTTTGCCAGTGGCCGGGGCCGGAGTTGCGCCAGCCCGGGATGATCAATGTGCGCATGCGGCGTTGTCGTCCAGAAGAGGGAGCGCGCCATTCTGGAAGCCGCGCCGCACAGCACCAACGAAACTTTTCGAGGAAGCTTAGACGCGTGCGCGGCGGCTGCGCGCAGGAATGGCCGGTGCCGCAGGCCAGTGCCCGGGCGTGGCGAACCAATCGACCAGAAAGTCCAGCAGCGCGCGCAGCACCGGTGGCACCCGGCGCTGCGGCTGGTACAGCGCATGCACGCCCAGGCTCTGCGGCACCCAAAGCGGCAGCAGGGCCTGCAGCCGCCCGGCCGCCAGCAGCGGGGCTGCGGCATAGACCGGCTGCAGCGTGATGCCCACGCCCTGCGCCGCGGCCGCCAGCAGCACCTGGGTTTCGTTGGCGCTGAGCGGGCCGCCCACGGGCACGCCGACGGGCCGGCCCTGTGCATCGGCGAACTCCCAGACGCTGCGGCCGAAGTAGGAGTAGGTCAGGCAGCGGTGCGCGGCCAGGTCCTCGGGCCGCAGCGGCGTGCCGTGGCGGGCCAGGTAGTCGGGCGAGGCGCAGACCACCGAGGCGCAGTCGGCCAGGCGGCGCGCGACCAGGCCCGGCTCCAGCTGGTTGCTGATGCGGATGGCCAGGTCCACGCGCTCTTCGACCAGGTTCACGGCGCGCGAATCCACGCGGAAGTCGATGGCTGCCAGCGGATGGCGCTGCAGGAACACCGCCGCCGCAGGCGCCAGCACCTCCTGTGCGAGCGACTGCGCACAGGCCAGGCGCAGCAGGCCGCGCACCGGGTCGGCCTGGCGTTCGTCCTCGGCCACGCGGGGCAGTTCGCGCGCCACCTCCAGCAACTGGCGGCTGTGGGCCAGCGCCTGTTCTCCGGCGTTCGTGAGGCTGAGGCGGCGCGTGGTCCGGTGCAGCAGCCGCGTGCCGGCCCATTGCTCCATCTGCGCGAGGTAGCGCGTGACCATGGCGCGCGACATGTCCAGCGCCGTGGCCGCCGCCGCCATGCTGCCGCGCTCGGCGATCTGGACGATGGTTCCGTGCAAATAAGTCCTTGGGGGGTGCCTCTCGTAAGTCATTGATTTTTAACAACCCAGTTCGTAGGTCGCAAATCGCGGACAAATCATGTCGTTGGCTGTGGAGGCGCTGGCAAGGAAGCAGGCTTACAAATATGTCCTTGGCAACTGAAAAAAGCCGGGTCGGGGGCGACAAATAGTCCTTGGCTCCAAGCGCACAAGCCACCCCTCCAGAGCAGCCCGACGCCTACCCTAAGCTTGCTCACGCTAGCGTGGAGGAGGGGCGAACAGGTCGGCCATGCTTACGTTTAGCGCCTTTGCTAGCGCTTCGACGTTGTCGAGCGAAATGTTACGAGCGCGACGTTCAACATGTGCCACAAACGTCCGATGGAGCTGCGCTTCAAACGCCAATGCTTCTTGACTTAAGCCGCGCGCGCGACGCAGCGAGAGTAGATTCAGCGCAAGCAGCTCGCGCGCGGAGAGTTCTGGCAGTCGTGTTTTCACACTGTCAGTTTCCTTTCCGCTGCTTTTACGTCAGCCGCTTATGAGTCACATTCGCGCATTTGCCGGAGCGCATACACGCCTACCGCTTAGGTGCTCAGTACCTTGCTTCTGCGCTACATTTGCCGCATGAAGTCGTCCAGGCGAACTGCCGTTCGTGTAGAACCGCTCCGTGCAGCCGAGTTTGTACCCGGGCTAGGCAAAGAGGAAACTATCAGCACCTTCGCTGTCGATGCGGTCCGTTGTCCGGCGGACTTCCGCCAGGGGCAATCGGAATTCCACATGCGGGGTGAAGCGGCATGGCGGGAGTACTTGCATACCGGCATCGCTCACCCGCTGCGCGAGGTGGCTGGCCGGATTCAGGCGCGTATTGACGCTCGCCGCAGAGAAATCCAAAGCGACAGCAGGTGACGGACTTCCGGAGACCAGCTGCACTCCTCCCCGACCGTGAGCGCGGTGACCGCTGAAGTGCTGGGTGCCCACATCACAGGTCCTACTTCACATCACCGTACGTCGCTGCATTACACGAGACCGTCTTCAGGCGAGCAACTTCTTGCCCAGTCCCAGCCCGCCGTGAGCGCGGTCCCACGGCGCCACGCTTCCCCCAAACCTTTCTGCGAGAAATTCGATGAGCAAGCGCAAAGGGTGGGGCTGGTGCCTTCGGGAGAGGTAAACCGCCTGAACGCCCATCGGTTCTAACGTGAACTCGGGCAGGATGACGCACAGCGTTCCCGTCGCGATGTCATCCGCAACGTAGTACGTCGGTAGCATTGCAATCCCCGCGCCGGCCAACACTGCAGCGCGCACGACGGACGTCTCATTGGCAGTAAGGCTTGCGCGTACGTCAACTGCTATTACGTCGCCGCCTGACTTGAGATGGTAGGTAGGTTCGAAGCCAGTGCTGTTAACTATGCATTGATGCGTCTTCAAGTCGGAGGGCACCTTCGGTTCCCCAGCCAGTTCGACATAGGCTGGCGACGCGCACAGAAGCGAGTGGCACGTTGCTAAGCGTCTGGCGACCAGCCCTTCGTCCACACGGTTGCTAATCCGCACGGCAAGGTCAATTCGGTCTTCGACGAGGTCAACGGTCCTGTCCGTCGTCACGAGGTCGACTGCCACCTTGGGATGAAGCCGCTGAAACTCAACTACAGCCGCGGTCAGCTGTGCCTCCGCAAAAGACGGCGATGAGGTCACACGCAACCGTCCTTGCACCTCACCAGCCTGGCTCGCATTTGCCTTGACCTCGTCAGAAAGCTCCACCATGTCACGACACCGCTGCAGCGCCTGTTCACCTGCGTCCGTGAGCGACAGCTTGCGTGTCGTGCGATGTAAAAGCCTGACACCAAGCCATTCCTCCAGGCTCTCGAGATAGCGACTTGTCATTGCTCGAGAAATATCCAGCGCCGCCGACGCCGCGCTTAGGCTGCCCCGGTCAGCGATTTGCACAAACACTCGCATCGACATCAACCGGTCCATGGCTGCTTCAGTCTGGTAGACAACTATTTACTCCAGACGTAGTTTATGTCTCCAAGACACGGCGTGTCGGGCCAGCGCATCCTGGTCCATCGCGACGCGCACGCTCAGCAGGAGAAAATTTCAAGGCGCTTTGCGCGTTAAGTGGTGACGCTCGCTCGCGCCATGAGCCAGCGGGCTGCCAGACTGACCCACCGAAGTCCCAGACAACCCGCGCAGTTGTTCACCCTGGCTGTCGCCGCGTAACCTCATCAAAAGCTGCCGCGCAAAGCGCTCAAAACTGGCGGCTATCTGGTCCGCCCGGCGTCAATCCATCGCTGCGTCATTCCTCGCGCGAGGTTGTAGCGCGCACAGTTGTACTGCTCGAGGTGGTCCAGTTCGGTGTTCGCGATGGAGCGCAAGGCCGCCAGGTCAGCGGCGTCCACGGGTACCTCCGAAAATGCGTCTTCTAGCGTTTGACCGTGGAAGACAACGCACTGCATGAGTTCGTTCAATGCCTGTCGGTACCGTACTCGAAGCGGGTCGGGTACGGCCAGTGAGGCGCGCAACACGCTGTACTTTTGAATCGAGCAACGGTAGATGAACTCGAACAATTCCACCGCAGCGGTGACGTTGCGTTGTTCGTAGACGCCGAGCATGGCTGTCGCATAGTCCGCCCTCTCCACGTCCAGAAAGGACAACGGCGCGCAGTTGTACAGCATGAGCGGCATGTTGGCGCTCAGACGGCTGGTCCGTTTGTTGCCATCCGCAAAGGGTTGCAGGTAGGCCAGGTTGACCCACAGGAAGAATGCGGCCTCGACTGGGTTGCGGATGTGGAGGACCTTGTCGACGGTGGTCTTCAGCGCTTCTTCCAAGAGCGTCGGAACGTTGCTTGGGGGGGAATAGACCGAACCGTCAATGTTCACCACGCGCCGGCGGATGCTGCCGATGTCCCGCGAGTCTCTCAGGAGGTCCTTCATCAACTTGGCCTGCAGGTCGACGACCACGGGCACCGTGATGCCCTCAGTCGGCACAGCGTCAACCATGAACTCGATGGCGTCCCTGTGATTGAGCAGCATCAGGGCATCTTCATCGAGAGGGCCGCCTTGCTCCCCGAGCTCGAAGAGTTGCTTGGTGTCGAGCAAGCTCTTTTTGTTGCCCTCAAGGCGTGATGACGACCAGGACAGGTCGATGAGCAACTGCTCCAGCACCTCGCGGGCGTAGGTTCCCGCAGGTTGCTGGTCCCGGCTACGGCCCGCGTTGAGCAAGTCCGTCGCCAGCGCTGGCGGCAGCAAGCTGGACTTGTTCGGAACGTAGTTGCCTACAAAACTGATTTCATAGCCCACACGGGTGCGCTCATCTGCAGTCGTCATCGGCGTCTTCAATGCAAAGACGCAAATCTGCAACTATCGGAGGTTTGCGTCGGCGCAAAGCGAGTTGCTCAGCTGCCGCCGGGCCTGACTGGAAGAGCCGACATCATGACGCCTCCTGCTTGCTGACAGTTGGCGGCGCGTCAGTCGCTTCCAAGTGCTGAGCCCAGACAGCGCGGGTTACATCGGTCCACGCCGTGACTGAGTACAAGTCAGCCCACTTAGCCCAAACGTACTCCGCGTTCAAATTGATACTAGGTGGGCCGCGTAAGGTGTAGACACGACCAGTGCACGTGACAGCTCGCATAGCGCTGGGGTCGAACTGCTGAAGGGCCGAGCTGACGCGACCGGCGCAATTCTCGGTGCAGTGGCCAACTAGATGGCGGTCGCCATCGGCTAGCTCGAGAACTCTCCAGCGCTCCAGCGTCAGTGTGCTTTGCTCTTCGACCGGCTTTGTACGCCAGACTGGCATGTTTGTCTCCTTGAAGTTCGCCAACTAGCTTGGCATTCGCAGCGGAGTCGAGAATGCAACTGCAAAGAAGGCTTGGTACGTTCCCCGTGCGAGTACACACAGCAGACCCAGGCGCTGAAACTGCTCAAGGAGCGCATGCGTGAGTTAAGCGGGGGCCGTCATCGGGGAGCGTTGCTACGCTGTCGACGCCTTGCGTCCACTTCGGTGCGGTCCTCTCGGGCCGCGCGCCCGCCGACATCCGTCTACCGAACAGCAACCTTGCCATCGACAAAGTTTCGGATGCGTCGTATGCTGTGTTTGAGTCAACGCTATTTGTGTCACAGTGACATTGTGGTCCCGTACCGTCTTCTGTGCAACTCGTCGTGTTTCTGTCAGGAGCCGTAATGCATGAAGTGCCTGGAGGCGACGTTCCCCCGGATTTCCCCAGGGGAGAATTGGGAGCGGTGGCAGGTGCTCAGCCGAAACTGCTATTGCGGCGAACGGAGGCTGGGGTGCTCAGCAGCGAGTTGTCAGAGAACGAGCTAGCTGCCCGATTTGCATTCTGCGATGACCTCTGCGGACAGCTAGTGGCGTACTGCGAACGAAAGGCCGGCGAGAACCCTCTCCGAGAGCAGAGCGATGTCGTGAGGCGCGTCGCCCGCAGCAAACAGCTCAACGACTTTTGTTCGCGGGCCGAAGCCCAGTGGATTCTCAAGCGAATGGTCGCTCAACTAGGATGGTTGCTGCCGTCGGATGTGCGGTGAGGTGCACATGTCATGGAGAGCATGGTCTTGAACGCAACTTTGACCGCAGAGGATGTTCTTCGCCGTATCACTACGCCGATGACTACAGCCGAGCCGGAGGCAATGGTGTACGCACAGTACGGAACTGCCCGCGAGAACGTCAGTAGCGACGAGGCTGTAGCTTCGGAGCGCGGCCGGGACTTGCTTGCCCGCGGGCCTCGAGTCGGTAGCAAGGCTGCGAAGTGAAACGCGTTGCTGAAACCCAGGTTCCTGCTTCAAGCCAGAGCAGCCCGACGCAAACAGTACGGATGCCGCGCGGCCGGAACCCTGCGATGGACGAACTGCTTCGGAGGGTGAACGGCAGCAAGCGATATCGCTTTGTTGAGATTGAAGCGCGTCTTGCAGAAGGGTGCGGCCGCGGGGTTGATGGCACGAGGCAGCCTAAAGGGCTACCTCAAAATGGAGTTGCTGATGACGACGAGTGATGCGAAGGCGCAAGCTAGTTCCCGGCCTTCGCGAACTAGCGAACACATCCAGCGGCGCTGCTCGAACATACTCTCCAGCGACCCGACATGCCGAGCCATTGAAATGGCCTTTCTTCAGCGGCTTGTGAGCATGGTTGATAAAGCGCGGCCACGCAAATTCCGACTTTTTGCCGACAAGGCTGAGGCAGCCGTGGAGGACACACTGGCGCAACTGCGGCACCCTGTTTTCGAGCAGTTGGCGGATGAACTGGAAAAGTCGCTCTGTAAGGGGTCGCCGGCGGGCGTCGGCACGCTCAGGCCCCAGCAAAGTCGGTAATGTCGCCCACGTGTATCGCCGTGCGGTCGGACTTGACGACTCCGCTGAGCCTGGATGAGCTAAGCAGGATGTGGAGTCGTGCTTGCTTTGACCCATGTAGTCCGCAGCGATTTGAAATGTCCGAGCACGGCGAGCTCCTTTGGGTTCCAGACATGGCAAACAGACAGCGGACTGTCGTTGCGTGGCTTTGTGAAACTTTGGTTTCTGCGCTCAACGGTGGACGAGCTTTCACCAATCTCGCGGTTCTAACTGACCACGCCGGCGTTCGAGTGCCTGACGTCGCTTGGCTACCCGCGCAGAGCGTGGATGACGCAATTACAGATGAGCCGATGCGCAAGTGCCCCCCGCTCATTGCGGAGGTTTCTCTACCAGGCAGCCATCTCGTAGCGATGAATCGAAGAGTCGCGGCGTATTTAGACGCGGGCGCTCGTCAGGTGCTCGTCATCGACGTTTCAGGATTGGTCAGGAGCTATCCACCCGGCGCGGGCTTGCTTCCGCCTGACATCGTGCGGCCGCCTCCGCACATGTTCGAGTCTCGTTCTTAAAGGAATGCCGCGCACGCGGCAAGGGAGCTGCCAATGACAACGCCTGTCCGTTCTGCAGGCGCTCGGAACCAGCGCGAAGTGCGGGCAGTAGCGAGATGTCGGAAATCAGCTAACCAAGCCCCGCCGGCCATCGCACTTTGTCGCTTATCAGCTAACGAGAGCCCAGATTTGTCGCAAACCAGCTAATGAGCACCACAAGTTGTTGCATGCCGGTACTCCCAGGCACCTCCTAGGCAGCGCCAGCTCGGGAGGGGCGGGGGAGGGCGCCTTCCTGAACTTCGGTAGGTCGAACTTGAGGGAGCTTTTTGGTCGCGGAGGCGGATGAACACGGCGAGGCAGCCTGGCTACGACGGTGAGCTCTCAAGCTTTCAGTTCTTTTCTAGTAGGGCCGCCGGTTCAATGCGTTGCTTTGACGCTTTCCGCCACGTCCTGTGGAGGGTCGCTTGGGTCAATCTCACTCATCAATTGTTCGGAATCTGTTCCAATCTCCATAAAAATTTGATTCTGGCGTCGTGCCAATGCCTGTGGTGGAACAATTTCACGGAAACCCGGCTGAAACAGCGCTCGCCACTAGCGACCTACCCTGTGGTTAGAAGTACTCGAGCTGTCCAAAGCCCATCTCGACTTAGCGTGGGTCGCATGGACCATCGGCGGCGGACCGCGCTCATGACCCCGCGTCCTCAAGCTTGCGGGCAACTTTCCCCAACAGGCCGGTTAGTTGCTTTCGTTCCAGTGCTGATAGGTTGCCGTACAGACTGGCAGTCCAAAGGCCGTACTGCTCAAACGTAGTCTTTGCAACACGCCTTCCTTTATCGGTGAGTTGAACGCGCAGGGCACGACGGTCGTTTGAATCGGCGTTTCGCTCTATGAGCTCTTCGCGTTCAAGGCCATCTAGCAGGCCCGAGACTGTCCCACGAGTAACGCCCGCTTGTTCGGCTAACGTATTCGGTGCAAGTCCGTAGGTTGATGCATCGAGCAGCTGCAGCAAGACGAATCGTCCCTCGGACAGGCCCTGCGGCGCCAAGAGGCCTGCGCACTTGCGGTCGATACCCATGGCAAGCGAGAGAGTCTGAAAGCAAAGGCGTACACCGTCCACGTCCGGCATTCCGAGTTGCTCGGCCTGCTGCAGCAGGGCGTTGTAACTTCGCTTCTAGGTTCATGATGTAGTGGCGAGCATTTCGGCGCCGAACCATTGCGGCGCTCTCGTGCTGAAATCCGATGATGTCTGCGGCGGCATCGCACCTCGCTCGGACGGGCTCCGGCCGGTTGAAACGGCGCCAATGAAGCCCTACCGGCAAAGTGGGAGAGCTCGACTCGTCCGCAGGAACACATTGAGGCTCAGGAATTTTCCTCGGTTGTACCTGCGCAGATTATTGAACCCGTGTCTCGACACGCTCTACCTCTCGGCTGCAGTAGGTCTCAGGTCGTTGTGCGCACTCCATGGACCTTCTTCATATGCCTGGGTAACTTGAGCAGCCCAACCAGTACTCCGCAGTGCTCGCAATGAACACGTTCCACGCGCCGAATGGCAAGGACCGCGAACTTGAACGTTGCGGCCTCCAGTGGATAGATGACCATCGCAGCCTCATCGAGCAGGCACAGCTTCGAGAGCAGAAAACCAGCGTTGTGCTTGACCGTCAGGACGTAGGTCAGGGTTTCGCCGGACTCCATCGTGACCTCGGTCGAATGCCTCGAGAACTCGACTCTCGTAGAGCGGATGACCCCGAGCGCGAGGCGTTCGTCTGTTCCTTCAGCTCGGGCTGTCGAATCACGGAAGTCGACCTGATACTCCGCGGCAAGGCTTCGCGCCCTCGATGCTGGCGTGTGGACATCGAAGCACCCGTGCTTCTGCCAAGGCGGTCCGAGTGGCGCGTCGAGCCAGACGCTACCACCGTTGTGACGGACAAAGAAGACCGCTTCCTGGCACACAGGGCACTTCGTCTGGAAGCAGCTGCTTTCCTGGCAGACGCTATGGCCGGAGAAGTCGACCACGGCAGAAGAAGAGCTGCCGCATCCTCCGTGGAGATGCAGAGGAATACATTGACCACCGATGTAGCGAAACTCAACTGGATTGCCGCAACGACTGCACAGACTCATCTGTCCTCCCTGCATCATGGGGTGGGCTGCTTTCGACCGCCGGAGAACTCCGAACTGCATCTTTCCTGAGGCGTACGAACGCGTTTCGAGCCCGACTTGTCATCAGCGGCTCTGTTTTACCTTCATTCTCTGATAGCCTCGGCTACCCGCAGTTCGTTGTTGGCACGAGGACCGACTCCTTCACGCCCGCTGCATCGACTGTTGGAAAGCGAAGGAGTGGAACTATGCCCAGAAGAATGTCCCTCGAGTCTATCGAGGCTCAAATTCAAGCCCTGCAGCAGAAGGCAGCGGCCATCAAGTCTGCCGAAGTGGAAGGCGTCATTGGTCGAATCAAAGTGGCTATCGCCCACTACGGTCTGACTGCTCAGGATTTGGGCCTTAGTGCTTCGCATGGCCGCAAAGTGGCCGTCCGTTCAAGTGGCGTCGCTGAAAAGTCCAAGGTCGCAAGTGCGACGGGTAAGCGGCGCGTTGTTAAGGTTAAAGCTAAGTCCGCGTCCGTCGCGAAGTACACAGATGGTCAGGGCAACAGCTGGAGCGGGCATGGGAAGAGACCGAACTGGTTCAAGGCTGCCCTGGAAGCTGGCAAGAAGCCTGAAGAGTTGCTGGTCCAGCAAGGCGACGCGCACGAGAGCTTACCCAGCTGATTCGATGTTTCTCGCGGAACGCCTTCCCTGGCCGTAGGCACCGCGAGCATTGGTCATTTTGGGGTAGCTGATGGCGGAGTGTGAGCCGCCCTGTGGCGTCTGCAGGGGGGCAGAAGCACATGTCTCGGGTCCGTCACAACGATGCAAGTCAGAGCCGCACGCCCGACTTCCAAACGGTCTAGTCGTCGGAGAATTGACAGCGGAGCCTAGAGTTCCGCTTCTTGCTCGCTTAGGAAATCAATGCGCACTGGCCAGGGAGGAAGCTACGGGCTCGAGGGCTATCTGTACCAAGTCCTCGTTTCCGTGTGGGTTGCAGTCGACGTTCTACTGGTCAACAAAAGGGCTGAGCGGGTTGAGCTTGAGCCTGCTAGCCAGGAGGACATAGAAGCAGACCTCACGAGTTCTGCCCCTCCGATGGTGGGTGCTGCGATGACCACAGACACGTACCCGCTGCGGGTCCAGGTCAAGTGCAGCTCCGGCGACACTTGGAGCGCAAAGCGACTCCGAGCGGTTTTGGAGCACGGGGGACCGAGTCGAGTCCCTGCGCTTCAGCGCCTCAATGACGAGCCGGGGGCGCGGTACCTCTTGATTACGGACAACGCCATCGCCAGCTCCCTACGGCCTATCGCCGTTCGCGACATAGGTGTGTGGCCCACCGAATGGACGGACTCTTCCAAGTTGAGCGATGACCAACGGGTTCTACGCGAGGTCTGGCCGCGGGTGGCAGTGCTCTACGGATTCCCGGAAGACCGCGTCCGAGACAAGCTCGAACGTCATCTCGAAACAACTTGCCACGTGCCAAGGTCCCGTGTTGGGCCTTGCATCGATGAACTGTATGGTCAAGCGTTGCAAAGAATGCGGGTCACAGAAGACCATACTTGGAGAAAGTCGGATTTAGAGGACTGCATCAAACGGAACGACGGTTATCTTGCGGAGTCTCGGACCGACGAGGAGTACGTCAAGCCAAAGAACTGGCACCTGCTGCTTCAGAAGCTAACCGACCAGCATGCGGTCATCATCAAGGGCGAGTCTGGTACGGGGAAGACATCGGCAGCTCGCGCACTCATATTGGAGCTACGCGAGCGCGTTCCTGGCATTGAGGTGGTTCAAGCGACAACGCCGGCAGTCGTTCGCGACTGCAGACTTCAACCGGTTGTCTTCTACCTGGATGACCCGTGGGGCAAAAGTCGCTTTGAGCCAAACGCCGAACCATGGCGCAATGAACTCCCCAGCTTGCTTCTACAGGCTGGGCCTGCACGGTTCTTTGTGGCGACGACTCGCAGCGACGTTTTCCAAAGTGCAGAGCTGGGTAAGAAGCATGCTCGGTGGTTAGCTTCTCTTGAGAGCTCAGACTACGAGCCCCGTGATAGGTTTGCGATGTTCCGTCACAGGCTAAGCGGGGTGCCGGTTGGCCTCAGACAGGTTGTGGCAGAGCAACGCGGCAACATTCTGCAAGAGCTTCGGTCGCCGTACGAGATAGACCAGTTCTTCGCGAACATAGGCGGGCTGGAAACTGTGGACACCTACCACGACCAGCGGTCACAGATTGACGAAGCGGTGCAGCAGGCACACATCGACGCGATTCAGGGCAATATCCGGGAGCAGGTCAGCAGGCGGAACGCCACCGTTGCGGCCATCGTTCTCTGGTGTTCGCTAACAGTCTCCGGCAGCGTGGACCGCGACTTTCTCCGCTCGCTACACACGAGGCTGTCGAGCCTCGACTCTCGATTCGACGACATCGGCCTGGATGAGTTGGTTGGCTTCTTTGTTGCTGGGAAGAGCTTGCGGCAGTTGGAGCGCGTGGTGAGCTATGGTCATCCTCAGGTACGGGAGGCGCTGAGACACTTCATTTCTTGCGACGTCGTTCGTGCGCAGTCGGTTCTACGAAGTTTCTGTGCCGTGGTGCTGCTTGCCTACGGTGGAGCGATGCACAGCAAGGCTGCGGAGGCACTAGCCAAGCTTTCCGCAGCGCTGCCGCGGGAAGTTGATAGGGCTTTCGTCTTCGAAGGCCAGACTGGACATCTGATGAATGACTGGTTGCTGCAGGAGGCGGCGGCTGGGCCCCAGTTCGAAGACAAGCTGAAATTGCTAGCGCGCGCTGGAACTCCCAACTTTGTTCCAGCTGAAGTCGCGCGGTTCCTGACCGAGCGCGGTTCCTGCTCACCTTTCGCTGAGGAAACGTTCGAGCCATTTCAGCCCGAGGCTGCTTGGTTTGAAGCCGCGACTGCTGAGCCCTCCACATCCTTGCTGTGTAGGCGCTTTTTGGCTTTGGTGCTGCCGCACTCGCACGAGTCTTTTCAAAGTGACTTTGACGAAATTCTCCAGCGCATTGCTGGAGACCTCACCACGGCCTATCTGGACGGAGTGCTCAATCTGGTGGAGAGCGGAGCGCGGTCGCATAACATGCGGCTACTCCTGACTCAAGCGGGTGGAGATATCGAGCGCCTGCGCCCGATTGCCGTGGAAGCACTCGCTCAGTACACGAGCATCGACTTCGATGCGACCAATGCGGAGGACTTCATCGCTGCTGAGGACTGCTATTACGGAAGCGATTACACGCCCGAGGCAGTCTATCTTTGGGAGTCGGCGTCCAACTCGGACGATGTTTTGCAGCACTTTGTTTCGGAGTTCCGCAGAGCGAAGGGATGGCAGAGCGTAGCGGCTGACAGCTCCGCGCGAGGAATGGAGGAGTGGTGGCTCAGAGCCACAGCTAGTGCTGCCGAGGACGCGCCACCAGACCCCGTTGAAGTTCAAGCGCTGCTGACCAGGACTGATGGAACCGCGATGGAGCGCAGGTTCTGGGAGCGGGCTTCGACCTTCTGGACGGCGGAGCTCGCACCCATCCTCCTTGAGCGGCTGCTCGGCCGCACCGACGACCAAAAGTTGCGAGAAGCTCTGGTAATGTGCGCCCGGTTCGCCGAAGGCGGAGCGATACTTGCGTCCGCGGCTGCGCAACTGGCCAGCCAGCAGCGGTGGCATCAATTGCTCGAGTTGCTTGTGGAAGTAGATGGTCGAGACGTCCTAGAGCATGAGGACCTCTTCGAGAACGTTGTCGAGGTTCTCCTATCGGCCGTCCCATTGCCACAGCGTCGAATGCTGGAGTGCGTCCTGCAGTTCTCGTCTCCTCTCGATGTGCCTCCTTCTGAGTTCACAGCCTTTGTCGAGGAGCTAGACGTTAGGCAGGATTGGGCGCTATTGGCCGTCATTCGCGCCAAGGCCTCGCGGGCGATAGACCCCTCGGCGATGGTTCGCCGCCTGCTGCAGACCTGCAAGCACGGTGAGGCAGCTGCGCAGTCCGTCGCCATCTCGGCCGCCTTCCTAACTGAGCCTGAGCTTCTGACGGCTGTAGAGCACAAGTTTGGAAGGGTCAGAGCTGCGGCCTTCGATGCGCTGGTATCACGAGAGGTTCGGTTGGGTGGGGAACTCTTGTCCGGTCTTGCGAAAGACCGAAGTTTTTTCGTTAAGCAAGTAATTTCGGACTACGCATGTCGCAATCCGGCACAACACAGGGCAGTGCTTCATCAACTTCTATTTGATGATTGGTGCGACGCTCAGTTCGCCTCGGAAGGTGAAAGCATCTCTCTTCCCTTCGCTTTTCGTGCCGTCGAGGCCTTGAGCTCTGCAAAGGAATTCAGCGCCACGGACGAGGAACTTTGCCTCGCAGTGGGCTTCACTTCCAGAGACCCATCTGTCAGGTATCAGGCTTTGCGCTTGGTAGTGAGCAGTGGAACGACTGAATCTCGGTCCGTTGTTGTGGACGCAGCCTTGGCGGCTACTCCGCAAGTGGGTCGACTTGAAGCAGCCGCCGCGTTAGCTGCAGAAGTGAGCTCCGTCGACCCCAAATTGGCTACCCGAATCCGAGTCGAGGACCTTCTCGAGGTCGATGCCGCTGTTGCTGTCCGCCTTGCCAAGGTTGTCGGCAGCCACTTGAATGAAGCAGCTGTAAGACACTGCGTCGAACAGATTGGAGCGGACCCTGAGAGACGGGTTCTCCTACTTCCTCTTGGAATTGGCGCAGCGCGGCGCCCAGAGCTGCTCGCGCGAATCAGAGGGTTGCTGCCGATGGACACGCCTGCGCTTCGCGTGTTCCAGCGTCCGCTAGGCGATATTCCTGTTGAATGCCTGACTCCACTGGGCGGCCATGAGGAAGTAGGGGCTGTACGGCGGGCGCTGAAACAATGGTTCGTAGAGGACTAGCGGCGGCTGGCGTTTGAGATAGCCCCCTGATTCCCCGGCCCCGTCCTGTCGCTTATCTTTGGAGATAGGAACAGGACAGTGCACATGACTAGGCATACGGAGTCAGTAGAGGTAGTCGTTAAAGACCAGCGCCGCAGGCGCTGGTCCCTCGCGGAGAAGGCGGCGCTGGTGCGCCGCACCTACGAACCAGGTATGAGCGTGTCGCTGGTCGCGCGCCAGGAGGGCGTCTCGGCAGGGCTGCTGTTCCAGTGGCGCAAGCTTGAGCGCCAGGGAGCGTTGACCGCGGTGTCGGCTGGCGAAGAAGTTGTGCCGGCCTCCGAGCTGGCGGCTGCCCGCGCGGAAATCGCCAAGCTGCAGCGCGTGCTCGGCAAGAAGACCCTGGAGAACGAAATCCTCAAGGAAGCCGTGGAGTACGCCGCAGAAAAAAAGTGGATTGTGCGCTCGCCCTTGTTGCCCGGGGACGACCAGTGAAAACGGTCTGCCGGACGATGGGGCTGGCGCGCTCGCATGTGCGCGACCTGCTCGGGCGCGAGGAGGACTGGACCGATGGCCGCAGCCACCGCACACCCACTGACGACGCCGGGCTGCTTGCTGAGCTGCGCCAAGAAATTGCGCAGCTGCCCAGCGATAGGTCGCGCCCAAGTCAGGGTAAAACACATATTTCGCGGCTTTTTTCCTCGGTTACGATGCCGCACCCTGACTCAGTGACACAGCTTTGGACTGTCGTGATTTCAGGGAATCTCTTTCGAATATTTGACTACGGGAGAAACAGCGTCGTCGATTTAGAAGCCCGGGCAGCAATACGAGGTGAGTTTGGTCGGTGGCTTCACCAGTTCTTCTCCACTCAGAAGCGAGGGATGGTTCGAACTTACGACGCCGAACAACTGTGCCGCGCTGGCGGTCTGCGAAGTGCCAGACTAGCCGACGACCTCAAGCAATTGCGAGCAGGCCTGGCTGCTGCTTGAGACTGGCGCAGTGCCTGGACAGCGCATTAGGACGCGCTTTGAGCCGTTGCTTGAGCCCGGTTGGTCGCTGGCCAAGGACAAGGCCTCGCGTCGGTACATGGTGCGAGCGAGCCGAAGCGCCTGAAGTCTGGGCGCGACGGTTGAGCCCGCCCCTCCGCGCCGGCTTTATTGCTTCCCCGTGACTCGTCATCCGCAGATGAGCGTAAGCACAGTCCTCTACCGGCCAAGCATCCGCAAAAGTGATGGTACAAATGTGTTGCCAAATGTTGTGTCCCTCGCCTTGATTGCGGTCAAGCCGCGGCACGGCAGGCCAGGCACCAGCAACACATGAAGGCCTGTCCAGGTCTTCCATCTCAGCGGGGCAACATGGCAAGGAAGAAAAAGAAGGCCGGTTCGAGCGACGCCATCGGCGTCCTCATCATCGTGGCCATTGGCGCGTTGATAGCCATTCCGAAGGAGTTCTGGATAGGGCTGGGCGTGCTCGTCGGCACCGGCGCCATCATCTATTTCTTCGGGAAGTCCAAAAAGACCTCCATGAGCGTCGAAGCGTCGACGCCCGAGCCTGCTGTGGCGGTCGAAGCAGTCGCTTCCGCGCCGCCGAGCCAAGTCCCCTGACGGCTTCTCAAATTCAAATCGAGCAGCTGCGAAAGGTAATGAACGTACCGCCGCCGCAGTCCGATTCAGTTCCCGCTGGCCTCACGCGGCGCGCGACCTTGCCTTCTAGCGGTCCACCGGCCTTTCCGTTCCCAGTACCTCCTACGACTCCCGTGGCGGTCGGGGGCAGGGGCGGCGAGAGCGCTACGCCGCAGACCGAGTTCCGCGTCCCGACAGCACCTCCGAACTTCAAGAGTGGTACGTGGGTGCCGCCGGGGGCGAGCATCCAGGTGGCAGGCATCACCATCTTGGGCGGCATGGTGTATGTCGGTACGTCGCTTAAGGCGCGCTCGGGCTCGACGGACCCGTGCCTCATTGACCCAAGTCTGTCAGTTGCGAGGTCTGGGGACTACACCGAGCGCCAAACGAACTACTGGCCTAGCTACTCCGACATCTCGGCAGCAGCGCGCCGTTCGTATCTGAACTGGCTTGCAGATGGGCGCAAGGACCCCGAAGCCGACGTCGGGTTCGTCTTCCTCTTTTTCTATGGCTTGGAGCGCCGAGCCATCATCGACGCCAACAAGGACGATGCCGCTCGTGCTGACTTGCCGGCCATCGCCGCCGAGCTGCGCCGCCTCCTGAATATCTACGGCGAGACGTCGCACTCTTTCCGGCGGTACGCCGCCGAGTTGCTCGACTGGGTCTCGCTCGTCGAGCACCCCAGCAGGCTGTACACCCTGCCGGTGCCGGAGTTCCCGCGAACTTTTGAGCTCCCGCTCTACATGCGGCTGGCGCTCGGCCAGGCGGCAGTGGACGGAGCGCCGGTCCCTGCGCATCTCGCAATCGCGTGGGCGCGGCTCGAGCCGACAATTTACCTGCGTACGCCGGCCACGAGATGCGTCGCGGAGTTCGAGAAGCTCTTTGCCGAGCAGTACCGCGCAAAGTTTGGCGACGGCATGGTGCTCAAGCGCAATCGTACGAAGCTCAAGATGGTGTATCGGGCGGCGTCTTCGGGCTTCCCAGCGTCGGAAGAGCTCAGACTCACATTCAAGGACACGCCGGATGTCACCGCACTCACCGGGCCCGTGAACACGCTCAAGGAGCTGGTGGAGGCGGCCACGCAGCCTTTGGAGTCGTACAGCCGATTCATGGGCCGCAACGCGGATGGTGGAGCGTCGCTGGAAGGCCTGCTGCTCTTGCCGGCCACGCTGTGGCCCAACAGCGTGCAAAGGGCGCTGGCGGACCTGCGGGCAAGCATGAGCGAAGGTGCGGTCGCCCTCAAGTTCAACGAGCTCCTCGCAACTCTTGGTGCCAAAACGACGTTCACGAAAGAGCGGACCCTGGCGTTGGCGCGAGCGCTGGAGTCGGTCAACCTCGGCTTTGAGCCCGACGTGCTGCAAGGCGCAAAGGTTCCAAAGCCAGAGGACGTGGTGGCCGTCTTCGTGTTGCCCACGGCTGAGGCAGCATCGCGCAAGGACAGCGCGTACCTTGCGGCGTCGCTGACTCTGGAGCTTGCATCCGCCGTCGCATCCGCAGACGGGCAGTTTGGTTTCGAGGAGGCGGAGCATCTGCGCTCCACGGTGTCGAACTGGAAACACCTCACCGGCACGCAGGTGCAGCGGCTCCTCGCCCATCTTCGCCTGTTGCGGCAGGCGCCGGCGTCGTTGACAGCTCTCAAGAAGCGGCTCGAGCCACTGCCCGTCGAAACCCGGGAAACGATTGCCACCTTCATGGCTGCGGTCGCGCAATCGGACGGCGATGTATCGCCTGCCGAGATGAAGATGCTGGAGAAGGTCTACAAGGCGCTCGGTGTCGAACCGAAAAAGGTCTTCAGCGACGTCCATGCGGCTGCATCAGGTGCGCCGGCTGCTGAGGCAGTTCCTGCAAAGGCAGGCGTGACGACGGGCTTCAAGCTTGACCCAGCACGCATCGCAGCGCTTCAGCAAGACACTGAAAGAGTGTCCGCCATGCTCGCGAACATCTTCAAAGAGGCTGAGGAGGCCATCCCACCTGTAGTTGTGCCTGCTGCCGAGCTGGAGGAGGACGACGCAACCAGCAGTACCGGCACGGAGCCTGGGCTTCTCGGGCTCGACGAAGCGCACAGCGCGCTTGCTCGCATGATGCTGTCGCGTACGCAGTGGAGCCGCGAAGAGCTGCTCGACGTCGCCGCCGACCTCGACCTGATGCTCGACGGTGCACTGGAGCGCATCAACGAGGCGGCATTCGATGCCCACGACACACCGCTGTTCGAAGGGGATGACCCCGTCACCGTGAACGCAGACATCCTTGAGAAAGTTGAACCATGACAAGTCCGACCATTCGGCCACGCGACAGGGATGCGGTCATTCAGTCCCTGCGCGCAGGCGTCGTGCCCCGCGCTGGGCAGCACCTCATCCAGGTCGGCCGCACCCGCGAAATCGAGACCTTGGTGGCCGACATCGAGCGCGTCGCCGATGGCGGCTCTGCATTCCGGGTCGTCATCGGCGAGTACGGCGCCGGCAAGACGTTCTTCTTGAATCTCGTTCGAGCTGTAGCGATGGAGAAAAAGCTGGTGGTGGCCAGCGCCGACCTGAATCCAGACCGGCGCCTGCATGCCAGCGGTGGCCAGGCGCGCTCGCTCTACGCTGAGCTCATGCGCAACCTGGCGACGCGGACCAAGCCCGACGGCGGTGCCCTCAACGGCATCGTCGAGAAGTTCATCGCAACGGCCAAGTCCGAAGCCAAGGCAGCCGGGCAGCCCACAGAAGCGGTCCTGCGGCAGAAGCTGGACCAACTGACCGAACTGGTCAACGGCTACGACTTTGCGGACGTCATCGCCGCGTACTGCCGCGGCTACGAAGAGGGCAACGAGCAGCTCAAGTCCGACGCCGTGCGCTGGCTCCGCGGGGAGTTCAGTACGAAAACGGACGCGCGCGCCGCGCTGGGAGTGCGTTCCATCGTGGACGACGCTGCGGTTTACGACCAGCTCAAGTTGATGGCGCGCTTCGTTCGCCTCGCGGGCTTCGCCGGCCTGCTGGTGAGCTTGGACGAACTTGTGAATCTCTACAAGCTGGCCAACACACAAGCACGCAACGCGAACTACGAGCAAATTCTGCGCATCCTCAACGACTCGCTGCAGGGGTCTGCCGTTGGCCTGGGCTTCGTGCTGGGCGGCACACCCGAGTTCCTGCTCGACACACGTCGCGGCCTGTACAGCTACCCCGCGCTTCAAAGCCGTCTGGCGCAGAACACTTTTGCGGCCAATGGGCTGGTTGACCTCAGCGGCCCAGTGGTGCGGCTGACGAGCCTCACTCCAGAGGACTTCTACGTCTTGCTGCAGAAGATTCGCAGTGTCTACGCGCTGGGAGACCCAGCCAAGCACTTGGTGCCGGACCACGGTATCGCGAGCTTCATGGAGCACTGTTCGAAACGCGTCGGCGATACGTACTTCCGAACTCCTCGGACGACCATCACGGCGTTCATCAACCTGTTGGCAGTGCTCGAGCAGAACGCTGGTGCCTCCTGGCAAGAGCTTCTGGGCGGCATTGAGGTCGCAGTGGATGGGGGCGCCGCTGCCGACCAGGCCGTAGAAGCGAATGACGCCGACGAGTTCGCGTCGTTCAAGATGTAGCTCCGCCCCGGATGTCGGAGTCCAGCGCCTTCTACTTGCTTGAGGAACGCATCCAGCGCTTCATCTGGAGCGAGGGCTGGGAGTCGCTGCGAGACGCGCAGGAGGCGGCCATTCCCCTGGTGCTCAAAGGGGACCGCGACGTCATCGTTGCCGCCGCGACTGCAGCAGGCAAAACCGAGGCAGCATTTCTGCCCGCGCTGACGCACGTCCTGCAGTCAGATGGTCCCCGACTCATCGTCTATATCAGCCCGCTCAAAGCGCTCATCAATGACCAGTTCGGGCGTCTGGACCGCTTGTGCGAGCAGCTTGAGATTCCGGTGTGGCCCTGGCATGGCGACATCTCGTCATCGGTCAAAGCCCGCTTCCTGAAAAAGCCAGAGGGAGTCCTGCTCATTACCCCGGAGTCGCTGGAGGCGCTGCTCTGCAACCGCGGGACCTCCGTTGGGACCGCATTCAAAGGGGTCGCCTTCTTTGTCGTTGATGAGCTCCATGCCTTCATCGGCTCTGAGCGTGGCAAGCAGCTTCAGTCGCTGATGCATCGCGTAGAGCAGGTTCTTGGACGAACTGTTCCTCGCATCGGACTGTCTGCGACCCTCGGCGACATGGGCCTAGCCGCAGGCTTCCTGCGGCCAGGTCGTGGAGCTGATGTGGCGCTGGTGACCTCGGCGGCCTCGGGCAACGACCTACGTGTCCTGGTCAAGGGATATGAAGAGCCGCAAGTTGTGCGTGGGGAGGGCGACGACGCCGAGCAGGAGCCGATGACGCCGGCCCAGATTGCTGCCGAGCTCTTCAGCGAGCTGCGGGGAACGAACAATTTGGTGTTCCCGAACTCGCGCCGAGAAGTCGAGCGGTACACACACCTGCTGAACAAGCTGTGCTTGGACCGCCAGGTCCCGAAAGAGTTCTGGCCTCATCACGGTAGCCTGTCTGCCGAGATTCGCTCCGAGACCGAAGCCGCGCTCAAGCAAAAGGAGCAGCCTGCTACGGCCGTTTGCACGAACACGCTGGAGCTCGGGATTGATATCGGAGCGGTGAAGTGCGTGGCGCAGATTGGGTCGCCGCCGACGGTTGCATCACTCCGTCAACGGCTGGGACGTTCGGGGCGCCGCAAAGGCGAGCCGGCCACGCTCCGCGGCTTCTGCATTGAGAACGCGCTGGGCGGAAAGCCTTCGCTGGCCGACGAGCTGCGGCTAGATACGGTCCAAATGACAGCGATGATTTCGCTGCTGATTGACCGCTGGTTTGAGCCACCCATGGCGCACGGTGCCCACCTGTCAACGCTGGTGCAGCAGATGCTGTCGTTCATCGCGCAGAACGGAGGAGCACCCATCGGGCAGCTGTACGACCTCTTCTGCGCCAAATCCAGGCCCTTTGAGGGCGTGTCGAAAGGCGAGTTCGTTGAGCTCGTTCGCCACCTTGGCCAGAAGGAGCTCCTGATGCAGGACAGCGCAGGAACGCTGCTGCACGGTCGTGTTGGCGAGAAGCTGGTCAACCACTACACGTTCTACGCCGCGTTCGCGGCGGACGAGGAGTTCCGCATCGTCGCCGGGGGCAAGTCGCTGGGCTCATTGCCGGTGTCGCAGATGCTGTCGGTCGGACAGCGCATCCTCTTCGCGGGAAGAACGTGGAAGGTGGAAGAGGTCGATGACGAACAGAAGGTCATCTACGTTGTTCGGTCCGGTGGAGGAGCGCCGCCGCTGTTTTCCGGAGGGCCTGGCCAAGTGCACACCCGCGTGCGTCAACGCATGCGGGAATTGCTGGAGTCCGAAAGCACGCCGTCTTACCTGGACGCCGTGGCCCGGCGCTTCTTATCTGAGGCACGCGCCAACTACAAGGCTCGGGACCTGAAGAACGTGTACCTGCTTGACCTTGGCGGGCACGTCCAGGTCATGACGTGGTTGGGAGATGCGGCCAATGAGGCTCTGGCCTGTCTGCTTCAGAGGCTGAAGTTCGCTGCCGCTGCGTCAGGGCCTGGAGTCGAGGTCGCGAAAAAGGGCACTGTGGAAGACCTTCGAGACGCACTTGTCGACATTGGAAGTGAGGACGCTCCACCGCTAGAAATGCTCTTCGCTGAGACGAAGAGCTTGGGTCGGGAAAAGTGGGATTGGGCCCTTCCAGACCCGCTCTTGAGGAAGGCTTACGCCAGCTTGCACATCAATCTATCGGAGGCGATTGCATGGGCGAAGGCCATTTGTTGAAGTCCGCTGCTGTGCCGGTGATGCACGCTGGGTCAGCTTGAACACAGCATTGCAGGCAGGTCGGGCGAGGGGAGACATACTCGCCGTTCCCTGTCTTGTCTAAATCCTAGGAGAAGTTTGTGCCCGAGCTTGAGCTCACTGGTGACCACGTTGCGCGTTTGGGCGACGAGGACCTGCGTTTGTTGGTTGTCAAACTTTGCGAGGCTGAGTTGAGGCGCGGCGGTCAAGGCACCTCATCCGTGCTTGCGGGGGGAAACCAGACAGCCCCAGACGGCGGCTTGGATGTCCTCGTGCAGCGACAAGATGGCCCCCATGTTGTGTCGACCACCATACCAACGCTTGCGTCCGGCGGCGTTCCAGCCGAGGCTGCTAGCGGAGTGTTCGACAAGCCGGAAGCGGGCAGCTTGCCTGACTTCATTCCTCGTTTGGAGACCGGTTTTCAGGTCAAGTGCGAGGACATGCCCGCTGGTCAAATCGCAACGGAGATGCGTCCAAAGGGCGTGCTGCGGGACTCCATCAAGGAACTGATTGCCCACAAGGGGGCCTATGTCATCGTGAGCTCGAAGGGCTCTGTGGCAGTCGGGCCTCTCAAGAACCGAATCGCGGCAATGCGTGCTGCGGTTGCCGACGTCGCCGGCTTCGAGGACTTGCATCTCGACTTCTACGACAGGGACCGGTTGGCTCGTTGGGTACGCGAGTATGCGGGGGTTGAGATGTGGCTGCGTGAGCGCATTAACGCGCGCCTCACGGGCTGGCAGGGTTACGGCACCTGGGCAGGTCCAAAGTCGGGCGGAACCTATCTGGTCGATGACACCACCCGAATGATTGAGCGCGCAGGCGGAGCGTCATCCTCGGCATTGTCTGTTCACGCTGGGGTCGACCGCATGCGGTCGGCTCTACGGTCATCCGGTGGGATAGTTCGCCTTGTTGGCCTGTCGGGCACGGGAAAGACCCGTTTGGCTCAGGCGCTCTTCGAGACCGGGGTCGGTAAAGCCGAGCCGCTCGACCAAGCCCTTGTGCTGTACACCGATTTGGGTAACGTTCAGGAGCCTAGCGCGCGGGAGATGCTTGTGTGGCTTGGTACTGCGGGGCAGCCTGCAATTGTGGTGGTGGACAACTGCAACCCAACTGCGCACCGTGCCTTGGTGAACGTCGTCGAGCAATATGAGGGTCATCTGAGTCTGCTGACAGTCGAGTACGACGTCGCAGATGACGACACTCCCGATGCGACCGAGGTGTATGAGCTTGCACCCGCGTCGGACGTCGTTCTTGAGCAGCTTCTGAAGCAACGGTCGCCTGGTCTATCCAACGCTGACCGCGGGCGCATCATCGAATTTTCCGGAGGCAATGCGCGTATTGCGTTGGCGTTGGCGGGAACCGTTGGAAAGGGCGAGTCGGTTGCGGTCTTGAACGACGCTGAACTGTTCGGTCGGCTGTTCAGGCAAGGGCAGTCGGACGAACCTGAGCTCCAGGCCGCGGCAGAGGTCTGTGCACTGGTGTACTCCTTCGATGGAAAGGACACCACAAGTGACACTTCTGAGTTAAAGCTTCTCGCGGATTTGGGCGGACTGACGGTTAACGGGCTCTACAAGCACGTTGCATCCCTGCTTCAGCGCGACCTCGCTCAGTCGCGGGGCAAGTGGCGCGCCGTCTTGCCTCCGGCACTCGCGAACCGATTGGCGAAGCAGGCGCTTCGAACCATTCCAGCCGCAGACATTACGCAGACCTTCGCAAGGTGCGAGCGGTTGCTGCTTTCGTTTAGCCGCCGGCTGAACTACCTCCATGATTCTCCGGAAGCTCGAGAGATAGCCGAAGGGTGGATGGAGGATAAGAACTGGCTCTCTAATCCAGGCAAACTCACCGATGCGCGCAGAAAACTTTTTTTCAACCTGGCGCCGCTAGTCCCAGGCAAGGTTCTCTCGGCCATGGAGCGCACGCTCGACGATGCACATGCAGCCGACTTTGCTCAACGAAATAGGTACTCCTTGCATGCTTGGAGCACGCTGCTGCGCCACTTGGCCTATGAACCTCAGGCCTTTGACCGAGCTGCGACTCTTCTTTTGACGCTCGCAGAGCATGAGGACAGAGAAAGCATCGATTGCCTGGGAGCATGGAAAGAGACGTTTCAGATGGCTCTCTCCGGCACGATGGCATCTCCGTCGCAGCGTGCCCAGCTTCTCAAGCGGTTGATGGCTACGGCGTCAGGACGGCGACGGACGCTCGTGTGGGCGGCGGTCGATGCAATGCTCGCGGTAAGCCAAATTTCATCAACGCACGAATTCTCCTTTGGTGCGCGGCCTTACGGGTATGGATGGGCACCGACCGCTCGTGCCGACCAAGTTGAATGGTTCGAAAGCGCCTTCTTATTGGTTCGTCAGATGATGGCGCAGGGAGCCGACGGGCGTACCGCTGCTCGTAATGCTGTCGCAGCTCACTTCCGAAGTGTGTGGGGCTATCGTTTGACCGACCAAGTCACAGCGCTGGTCCAAGAGCTGGCCGGTGCAGACGAGTGGCTCGAAGGATGGGCAGCGGTAAGAGCTGCCATTCGATTTGATGGCGAGGACATGGACCCGGAGATGCTAGGAGCACTTCGGAAGCTGGCTGAAGCGCTCAGACCACAAAGTCTCGGCGGCCTAGTGCGCGCCTTCACGCTAATCCATGGCGCGGGTACCTTGGACGTAGCCGACTTCATCGACGAGTCTGAGGAGGAAGAGAATCAGAATGAAGTTCCGCCCTCGGACCGGGTGGATGCGCAGGTCGTTGCATTCGGAGCCAGTCTCGCCGACCAAGAAGCCCTGCTACGGGAACTGTTGCCCGAACTGCTTCATCAGGAGCGCGGACGCGTTTTCCTCCTGGGGCTTGGAATTGGCCGGGCGTGCAAGGAAAAGCTCCGAATTTGGGGACTTCTTCGAGATGGCTTCTTGATGGCTTCTGATGCGCCCAGGGTTGACCTCCTAGCTGGATTTCTGAAGGGTGTTCGAGAGCAGGAATCTGTGACGGCCGGGCAGATGTTGGACGGCGCGGTGACAGATGCAAAGCTGGACGCCCACTTTCCTGGACTGCTTGGTGTGCCTCAAGACGACCAGGATGGTGAACGCCTTATCGCGTCAATGAAGCGAGGAACCGCTAAGCCGGCTTGGTACCGCTTTGGTCTAGGAGGCGCAGGGGTTGGCGGTCTGTCAGTTGCGAAGTTCTGTGACGCAGTCGAACAACTAGCTGCAATGGAGGAGGGATACTTCGCCGCTATCGATACACTGTCTTGGCAGATTCGACTTCATAAGCGTCCCGGCTCTTCTGCTCTGCGCGAGCTTGTGCCGCTTGCCCGCCGCCTGCTTGAGCAACTCGACTTCACCGCGCGTGAGCGAAACTCTGCGTCGCGAGTGAATCCTGTGGTGGAACTAGCGCTGACTGGGCCGGAGGCGTTCGAAGCAGCCACAAGGTTCGCATCACGATTCGCGGCATCTTTTGGCGAGCAGGGCAGCTACGGCGATGAGTATCACAAGGTAGCTTGCACGCTGTTCAGCCTGCAACCCCTAGCAGCGCTGGAAGCGTTCTTTTCCGCCAATCGGCCAGTGTTTAACCTTCCTTTTCGCGCTCGATTTATCGCACGCCACGGGTCAATGGTGGACTGCGCCCCGCATGACGTTGTACTCGATTGGGTCGCTGCGAACCCCGAGGCGCGAGCACCTCTCGTGGCTCGGGAGGTGAGCTTCGTTGCATCGGAGGGGAGGTCGGCCTTTGCAAACGCCGGCGAACGAGACGAGAAGTCTGCTGCCCTGAATCCGCTGGTGCGTGGCTTGTTGAAGCTTGCGCCTGACAAGGTAGCAGTACTTGAGGGGTTCGGCAAAGAGCTGACACCAAGCTACTACATCGGGAGTCTGAAGCAAGTCTTGGCGCCCCAAATCGCGGTTCTGCGGGAACTCAGTCAAGATGCGGATACCACTATTTCAAGCTGGTCGCTGGAGGTCCTTGCCCGACTTGAGCGACGAATTGAGAATGATGGTCCGGAGGACTTGTCGCCGCAGGAGACGTTCGAGTAGCCGGCAGGACGGTGAGTACCTCGCTTTTGCGCGAGCACCGACAACGCTTCGTGGTCGCGAGACTGGTGCAGGGCTTCGATGGCGCAACGGACGCTTTGGCAAATTGGGCGCTCCTGGGCGCGCAGTCAGAGCTCGGCTGACATGCCAACTTTTGCAGCCCAGAATCCAACGAAGGGCTACGCGGCAAAGTCCCGGTGTCCATCTGTCCGGCCGGGCTGGTTGGCATGACTTCTCGCCACCGAGGTCGCTGCGGCCAGCATCGACGCAGTGAGGTCTGCATCGCATTCAAGTTCGCCGTCAAGCACCCGCTGAACAACATCTGCACATCGTTTTCCGGTCAGGAACTGGGCGGCCTGGACGACAGTTCCCGAACCTAAGCTAGCTCGGATGATGGCATTCGCATCCTTCACCGCCTGGCCGTTCGCAACTGCAAGCACCGCGCGGACGTAGGTCATCGTGCGCTTTCGCTCTGCCTCAAGCTTGCGCTGGGCTGCTTCCGTGTAGGGCAGATAACCCAACAGCGCTGGCTGCAGCTTGTCGGCGAACTGCTGAAAGCAGGCTGGCTCGCTCCCGGAGACAGTTGAGACAGCGACTGGACGCTTCCGAGTCCTGGATGCAACCTCGGCTGCCTCCGTTGCAGAACCGCGGTCGGGCCATGTCAGGAGCGGGACGGTAGACGTTCCAGCGGCAGACCAACGCCCGGTCGCGTTGAGGTACCGGTAGTGCTGAGCACCACCATGACAGTGGGCCTCTAGGGTCGCGGAACCGTGACCCTCCATGTGGAGAACAATGCGCATGGGCGGAAGCTGAGACATACGTCCTCGGGAAGCGCCTTCAGGCTGGGAGAGGAAGAAGAACAGCAATCATGCAGCAGATGCGTAGCGACATCCGCGTCGCATTGCCAAGCGACACTTTGCTCACCCAACGCGCTTCGGGACAACACCTTTTGTTTGCAACCAAGTGCCGGACACGATGCGAGTGTGCCCGCTTCCTTCGAAAATGGGACTTGTTTGTAAGGCGCCGAACCGGGGAGCCGCGGGGACGGCACAGAATTGTTTGTCGAAGCGGTCGCGGAGTCGTACTTTTTGTCCTAGACTAGGATTCTCTTGTCGATATTTGCAACATCTTCAATTTGTTGTCAAGTGCGACTCAAGCGATAAGGTTTCTGGGCTTCGTGAGGGTGAAATCTTGGCGGCGGATGTGCTAGACAGTGAATCTGAGCTGATGGGTTTCAGCGTGGCCGCGTCTATAGCCGCGATGACTGCGCAGGAGCTCAGAGATTTAATGGTTCGTGCCTCTGGTTTGGAAGAAACCTTCTTGGAAGTAACCGGGGCCGCATCGAGCGGAACAGAGGCGAGGCGGGAGGAGGTCTAGGCCCGCAGTGCGTTGTTGCGTTTGGGCACCAGATGCCACGGCGCGACTTGCTCGCACCGTTTTTTACAGCGCGCCTGCTCGGGCTGCTAGTTCTTCCTTCGTTTCGGCAGCCCACGATTCCCTGGTATTCCCTTTCAGGTGGCTCGCCCGACGCCTGCCCGTCCGCGGCCCAGTGCTACCAGAGGCACCTGCTGGCAGGGCACGGGCCGACCGTCGGCTCGTCACGCTTGATTAGACGGCAGTGCCAAAATAATCGCAGACAGAAGCTCCAAGTCAGCACCGCTCCCAGCGAGGTCCAACCCGACGGATTTGAAGTAGCGGGGGTGCTTTAGTTAAGGCGCGACTTCAAAACGTGCGTTCGGTAGAACGTACCTGGTACATGCACTAGGCGCGTCCGCCCGTGGCGAACTTCGTCGACCAGCCCCTCATTTGCGCGGGTCCGAGCTTGGTCGTAACTAATGCCCTTGGCGCAAGCCCAATCCTTCAGCGGCAAAGGTCGTATGACCGATGCCAGGAATTCATTTGATGGCGGGCCCTTGGCGCTGGCACGGCGGTATGCAAGCAAAGCTTCCTTGAAGGGTTCCCATCGCCCCTCGCGACGTAGGATGAGGAACTTCGTGTGCACCAAGCTGGTTTTGCTGTTCGACTGTCCATGGCGCCAAGATAGGCCCGACGCCAACTTCTGCAGAATAAAGTCCACGTCCGTTCGAAGATTTCCGTTACGTCGGCTCGCTTGGGTTTTTACAAGCAAGTGCCCGTAGAGCCACCACTCCTCGTCCGAAAGCGGGGAGGTGAATTCAGCGAACTCGATGTCGGTGAGCCTAGGCCTGTCGTAGCCGACCGGCGCGGCCTTTGTGTGCAGTGCGCTTAATACGAAATTCGTTTCTCCGTCGAACATTTCAGCAGCAAAAGGGCGTTCCAGAGGCTTCAGTTCGCGGACTGTCAGATGGTCGACAATGCGGACATCGCCAACCTTCCTGACCTTCAGCGCAACCGTTAGCAAGGCCGCCGGAGGAATGAGGTCCAGCCGACCGTGCTGGGCGAAGTTGAGAACGCTCGTCCACAGTCGATTCCCGGTTGGGAAAGCTCGCATCCACGTCAGGCGCGCAAGCACCGCCGGACTCGTGGTTACACGCCGAGGCTGGCAGAAGCGCCGAACGACGACAGAAGTCTGTGCCGTACCGTCGTCCTCAATGGACGAGCTTGTAAGGGCGCACAGGCTTTGTAGCCCGCCGTGACTTAAGAGGTAAGGTTCGAGCGAAGCGAGCGTACCGGGCAGCTCCGAAAGAAGCACGAACGCGGGTATCAGATAGGTGAGCGTGCCAACGCGCAGCGCGAAGACTTCATGGTCAGCTCGGGTGTCCGTGACCATGCCGTCGAGACCCATGTACTCGTGCGTATGGCCTCGTTCCAAACTCCTCGCGTCGAAGGTTACGACCTCGCTGTTCCTGCGCGGAGCGCTGCGTCGAAGCTTCTCAAACGCCGAGAGCGACGTGCACGTCCGGTCTCCGTTCGGCATGACGACCGACATAACGAAGCCACCGCCCGGCGCCGGTACAACGCCTTCTATCCAAGCCATTTCTTCCCTCGTTGTTTCGATGGGAAGTGAAGCGAGTGCTTCGAGGCCTAAAACGAGCCCGCTTTGAGCAGTTGTCATCGACCAGCGAGTCAGTCCTAAAGCGCTGACCAACCGAGTCGGTAATTAGGTCGAGCCAGACCTGGCGACGTTTCAATGAGGTCACATCGGAACGCACTGAAGTGCCCAGTGGCAATCTCTAGAGGCTACAGACCCGGCACACTGCAGCACTTGCGACCCTGACTCCGCGATGCGCGGCTGCGCAACAACTTGTGCGCCGAACTCAAGGAACCGGAGGAGGGGGCACGTGTGCCTGCGACGACCCAGCCGGGGACATTCCTTCAGTCAGAACCGTGATTGCCGACGCGCTCGCTGTAAGAAGCCTGCATCGGCGATACGACATTCAATACGACACGGCCGGCTTCTTGTTGGCTGGGCGCTGACCGTCGCAACTGCTGGTCACCCTGCGTAGTCCCGACTCGAAGGAGCGCCTCGAGAAGCCAAAGTCGCAAGGGGATAGCACCATTGCTGTCCCGGTTCGCCGCGTTTGCCAGAAGGCGCGCTGCGACAATGGAAGCGTCCATCCAGCGAGGCATTTTCAAGTTCCGCTGCAATCCGCACCCACGCAGGTACTCGGTCGGAAGATTGTCCTTGAGCGCTTGCGCAAGCCAATCGGCTCCAACGATGCTGCCAGGTTTGCACCAACCGCGCCGAGCGGCAAGCACTCTAAAATAATCTGGTGCGAAGTGTGTGCCTGGTCCCGGGCTGCGTAGCAAGGCCCGGGTCGAGGTCTCCGAGAGCCGCATGACCACGGGATTTGGGGCAGCAGTCAGGACGGGTGTTCCCTTAACTTCGTGGGGAAGAAGGCGCCACGACGACGCAACAAAGTCCGTGCGCAATTCAGTGACGCACAAGTACATGCAATGGCGTTTACATAGCCACGCACCGGGCAAGTGGTGGCATCTATGCCAATAGCTCTCGCCGTAGTTCAGAAGGTCTTCCGAGAGGCAAGCAGCGCAGTACCGTTTGTGGGCGGCGCCGTTCACCGAACGCCGGAGCTTGGCGTTTTCGGTGCTCCCGCTCGACACCAAAAGCTCCAGCTGCGCCGACCATGAGTTGGCCGAACAGCTAGAGGTGGTGTAGGGCAGCATTGTGTGCCGCCAAGCAAGCTCGTGGGGTGAGACGCCGACCCATCGTGCTAGCGCAGGAAGGTACTGAACGGAGAAGTGCGTCAACCGTCCAACATAGGCAACCCCCAGCTCCCGGGCCAAGTCCTTCAGCGAAAGGCAAAAGTGCCTGCCGCAGCGCATCACTGCACTGCTAAGCATTTCGTCCGGATAAGGCCTCGGTGCGGGCAGCATTACCGCCTAAACAATTCGCTCATCGTTGCAGGCTGCGTCGCCGGCGCACGCGCACCAGGCGCGGGCCGTGCGGCTTCCTCAACAGCTCCAGAGGCCGCCATCGACGTGGCGGCTACTCCAGTTGTGGAGGCCTCAATTCGCTTCGTCTGCGGCTGGGCATGCGGATGCCCCTGACCATCCCCGCAGAGGGGTGGCGACTGTGGCGGTGACTGATGCACAACTGCTGAAAGAATGGCAGCTTGCTCATTATTTCTCGACAGATGAATTTCGCTGCCAGTCAAGAGGTCGTCCGTTGGGGAAATTCCAAGCTCAGCGGAAATATCAGAGATGTGTACGATTTTCGCCAAGCTTTTCTTATCCCGCTTCACGATTGCGCGAACAATGTCTGCGACTGCGCCAAACTCAGCATCTCCCACCTCGCGGATTAGCTCCGGGGTAATCATCTCGTCACCATACATTGCGCGGTTCTGGACCGCGGCGTACAGCTTTACCACGAAGTCCGGAACACCTCCTGTGAGCTGATAGAAGAGGTTCTGTAACGCAGGAGTCAGCGGGCACGCATGCTTGGTCCATTGAAATCGCCACAAGATAGTCAAGAACACGTCAAACTCTGACCGTCGATTTCCCACGGCCGACGTTGAAAGTGCAGTCCAGGGACGCATCCCCGAGCCGACCATTCTTCGGAGCTGGCTCATACGCTTGCCCAAAACCTTCTTGAGTTCAGCGGTCCCTGTGAGTAGGAGGGGAACCTGCATTTGATTCGAAGCAGTAATCAGCAGCGTGGAAAGCGGCGACTGACCACCCATGAAGTCCGTTTCATCTGCTTGGGTCTTGGTGTACTTCTTGTTCTGTGCCTCGTCCACAATGATTAGCCCAACCGCGTGAACTTGCAACAGCGCGAATGCAAAGAGGAGTTTCTGTTCTGCATTTCCGCGCGCTTCAATATAAAGCTTCCGGTAGTTCCCTGCCGGGAACTTTTTGTCCAGCGCCGTCAGGATGGCAGTTGCCAGCGTGGCAATGCTGGCGCCGTCATAAGCCATTTCTATCAGTAGAGTTGGAATTTGATACATGTTGTGCTCCGGGTGGTGAATAACCGGAGGATACAAACCCGCAATGGTTTCGAGGGACGTGCTTTTTCCAACGCCGGACATACCTAAGAGCGCAGACGTGAACTGCGCCGCGTTCGCGCTGTCGCGAAGACGTGCGTAGCTCTCGATGTCGGGGGAGTTGTAGACCTCGGCCAATCGACGATTCGCCTCTGGCGTGTGAGGCTCGCGCCCGACATAACCTTCGAGCATCGTAGCGTGCATTGTTTCGGCCAGCTGCAGCACGCGAGGAAGCGGTATAGCAAACCTTTTGAGTTGCTGCAGCTGCTGAACGCGCATCGGCCGGTCAAGCTGGCGATGACTCTCATCGTAATCCGGCAAGAACTCCAAAAGCTTGCGAAGTGCCTTTTCGCTTGGCCACGGCCTCAGCGCCGATATGAGAGGGTTGTTTCGCAGGCGTGCTAGAGGGTGAGGCCAGCTCCCGGCCTTCACGCACGGGAAGGAGTACTCGACGTCGAGCAAAGTAAATTCATTGGTCATCGGATTCCTTTTAAAAGAACTCGTCATAGAGGTCGTCCACTGATTTATCAGCGGAAACAGGCGGTATAGGCGATGCAGGCGCCTCAACGACAACGGTCCACGACACCGGCTTGTCATCAGAAGCTACTGGTCGAGCCGCATCGCCCGCCGCGGGCTCTGGCTCCACGCTCGGTCGGTCGCCTGCGAACGCTGCACGCGAGCGCATAGCTTCTTCCGTGCGCCGCGCCTTGTCTTCCATTTTTCGCAGTACGTTGTCCTGGTCTTTGCGGGAGGCCGAATCGCTGCCGGCCTGTGCCTGGTGCTCCATTAGCTTGGCAATAGCATTGGCCTTTCGCTGCTCGGCGCGCTGTTGTTGGTCAAGTTTTAGTTGTAGGTTGTTGTTGTCGGCAGTTGCGCGGCGCTTCGTTTCAAGGTCCGTCACTGCTTTGGCCTCAATACTAGACATGCCGATAAACTTTCGACTGCCGGGAGTGAGCACCGCGATTTCCATAGGTGAGCTGTCGTCGCCGGTTCGAACATAAATGTAGTCAACCAGTCGACTGTCGTGAGCAATCTGGACCTGGAAAGTCTTTCGCCCAGCCCGAACGAACCATTCTTCTTCGCGGGCTGTTTCGCACGTGTAGTAGCGGTCCTCGTGGCGTATCCCACGAATCGTCACTGTCGCTTTGGTTTGAGGCAGCAGTCTTGTTCTTGCGTAGTCATAGGCGAAGTGAGTCAGATGTCCGGCGCTGCGAGGGTAATCGGTCTCCCATACCTGAATAGGTGACGCCGCCACTCCGTCCAGCACATCGCTGGGATGCATCTCCAGATTTCCATGAATCCGCACATTGTGCGTGTAAATCGCGTCCAGAATCTCCGCCCCAGTTTCATGCAATGTGTAGGCTGCATCTTTATGGTATTGTCCGTTTCGGCGTTGGCCAATTTCGGAAGGAATATCGTATCCCGGTGCATTGTCCTTAATTGGGACGTGAGTAAGTTTAAACGCGCATTCAACTGCACCTTTTTTAGAGGACATGAGCGCGGGTGCATTGCTGACAGTGCATCGCAGACCCTGGATAATTTGGTCGCTTGCAAAGCCAGTAAATTCGGAGCCCCGGTCGCAGAGGATAGTCTGCGGCAGAAGGCCATGGGCTGGCCAAGCATCCTTGTGGTACTCCGCACCCCAGCGCTCACACAGTTGCTGTTTGTCCTCGAAAATCGAGAGGATTGCCTCCATTGCGTTAACCCAAGAGGGCTTAGAAAGGGAGAGGTTAAAACCCACAATAAGGCGAGAGTAGGAGTCAACGACAAGATAAAGAGTGGCCTTGCCGATGACAATCGTGCGATTCAGTGGTGAAACTAGCCACAGGTCTAGGATGGTCGAGTCAATCTCATATTGATGGCCGACACCGACGACGTAGTTAGCGACACTATCCAAATTCTCTTTGTGGTTGTTGTCGTAGTGCGCAGCGCCAAATTTTCGCTTCAGTGCGTCGCTAACCTTGCGCACCTTGCTCAAGGCATACGTCATCTGTCGCTTAGTGGGAAACTGGCCCAGCGGCAGGTGGCGTCGCACCCCGTTTTCGTCCGTGTAGCTGTAGGACTCATTGATGATGGTTCGGTGAATCTTCTCAAGGGTATTGGTTTTGTTCTCTTCGAGTAATTCCAATGCGCGCGCAACCAAACGCTGCTCTTCTTCGAGGAAGAGCAAAAAGGGCTGCTGATAAACGTTTTGGGTTGGCGTGCGGCCTCGGGGCTTCGCGTTCGGTGCGGTCGGTCCTTTCGGCATTCCGTCTACACGACGGCCGCACTTTTCGAAGCCGGGCAGCAAAGCATCGTCGGTCTGGCCGCGCTGCCACCACAGGCGGAGGTTTGCGAGTAGTGCTTCCGCCGATATGCACACCGTTCGGGCGTGGTCCTCGACGAGGCGCCCGCGACCGTCTCGCACAAAAAGTGCCGGGTTACTTTTGCCATTGACATCCACCAGCGCGGCGATGCTCGCCTTCCTTCGATTGCGAATGGCAATAGCAGCGTCGGATGGATTGCCTCTCGGGCGCGCATCCTCCTTGCTCTCTGCATCGAACCATTCCCCGTCGCGGCACTGGGCAACTAGCTTGAGCCATGCGTTCATCCGTGGCAGCGCCTTGGGCGCATTCGTCTCAATGAGAGCGACCCAATTGGAGGCGGCGTCTATTTCCAAGACACGAAACAGTTCACCGTGTTTGTTCACAATGAGTTGATTGCGAGCAGGGGGTCTCATGCGCGCATCTCCTCCGCAAGCTTGAATAGCCGTGCCTCCAATGGGTCTGGAAAAAACAGCACGCCCAACGGCAGTAGAGAGGCTTTGTCTGATTCCAGAGGAATTGCTAGCTGTTTGCGCCAGAGCAGAATCCTGAGGAAGGTCATCGCGCTGCCAGGCTGAAGCTGCTGCTCTGCGTCGAAGGCCGCGCAGTAGCGTGCAATCGTCAGTTGGGGCGGGGATACCGCAATGTCGTCGCGCAGCATCGAGAGGAAGCGTTCTGGCCAGATGTCGAACGCTCCTGGGAACGGCGGCGTTGATGCGCGATGAGGCACCGCTGCTCGAATCCACATGATGGTTTTAGCAACTTGATGACTCACCGACTTCTCTGTCGCCCGCGCGTGAGGCCAACCAAGTTCTTGCGAGGCGCGGGCATGAATGCTTAATTTGTTGCTCACGGTAGCCGTTCGAGCGTCAGACTCTTGCTTGCTGTCAACTGAGCGGCGGAACAGACCTTGCTCGTCAACTACCGTGACAACGCCGTCCAGGGTCATCACCGTCGGCACCTGCGTGTTCGGGTAGCGAGGATGGCGGACTCGCAGGGCTCGTGCCGCTGCGGTGGTCGCTTGACGTGAGAGCGGGTAGTTCTCCCAGAAGTCCACGAACCCGGCGAGGAACTCCGCGACAAGGAACACACGCAGCTCGATGTCGGAGAAAAAGACCATCTGCCGGTCTAGCTTTATGCTGTAGAACCGACTCGCTCGTCCTTTAGAGGACAGGTCGCGAAAGGTGAGCCAGCTTTTGTAGTGGCGGCCCGTTCCCTGGCCGTAACCCTCCCGGATGCGGCTAGCAATGAGTTCCTCTGTCCACTTGGACTTAGGCTTGCGAGCTGCTGCGAGCAGCTTTCGCACAGGAACGGATGTAGGTGCTTGGTACATGGCAAAGGCGATTCCTAAAGTGAGAGACGAAGGGCCACCCGTGGTGGCCCCTGCTCGTTTAGGTACCGTGCTAAAGTCTCTAAAACCGTCCTCCTTTGCGCCGAAAGTCTTACATGTGAGACTTTTGGCTCATTCTTCGCATGAGTGAACATGGCCGTCAAGATGTTGTTCCGTTCAGCTGGCCCGACGCCGCGAGCCGTCTCTTGCGGTCGGAGATGGCGCTGGCCGGGGTCACGTCGGCTGTTCTGGCTCGGCGCATCTCGGAGCTTGGCAGCCGGGAATCCGAGGCTTCAGTAAAGAACAAGATTCACCGCGGGACGTTTTCACTGGCCTTCTTCCTCCAGGCGATGGCTGCTCTGGGAAGGGCGGAGGTGCCTCTTGGCAGGGTCTGGCCGCCAGACACACCCATAGGACAGCAACTGGACCATCCGAACTCCTAGCGGCGCAACAGTGACGCCGTGCGGGCGGCGGTGCGCGCGGAGCGATGGTTGGCTGGCCGCTGGTCAGTTGCTGTTCGAGGTCGCGCGCGGAGAACTCAACAACTCCATGTCGAGCCGTCGCCTGCTTTTCGCCGTAATCGTTTCTGGAAGTTCAGCTTCACTGCCAAAGAGGTTTGACACGCACCGTGCTTAGAAAGCGGCTTATATCGAGGTGCTGGAGCTGCCGATAAAAAGCGAGAATGGTTAAGCTAATGCGGATTGCCGCTAGCAGATTCCGGCTGGATTTTGCAAAATTTATGCAGCCAAAAACCTGAAAATTGCTATTGGGATGCCGCTAAGTCTGCTCTCATCGTCGGTACTCCCGCTGACTATCCCGAGTTGGACAACGGGATTGCCAAGACGACCCGTTTAATCATGAATGGTGCTTAATCGGCCGGCTATGAGCGAATTAGTGCCGCCTCTGTTCCGCCATCTTTTAATCTGAATGGTGGAAATGCCCAGGGGAAGCCTCCTTACATATGGCAACATCTCTGGCTATTTTCCGGTCCCCAGCGTGCAAGCGTTAGTCGCACCGCATGCTTGGCCATTCCATCGATGTTGACGCCACTGCCCAAGCCGATGAACGAAGCTGCCGCTGCTGTCCTTCCCGAGGCTCTTCCCGCTGCTCCCGTCGGTGCCCCTGCCGATGCGCCGGCTGCTGGAACCATAAGCCTCCGCGCTCTTGAACTTTGTCAGTTTCGTAGGTTGGGTAAGGTGTTGGTCGACGTTGACAAGAACACAACCATCCTCGTTGGTGCCAACAACAGCGGCAAGACTTCCGTCCTTGCGGCGCTCCGCCACTTTTTGGCCGATGGCTCCCCATTCGGCGCATTTGACGTCAGCCTCTCTCAATGGCCGGCGCTTCGAGCTCTCAGCAAGGGATGGGAGAGCCTGACTGAAGACCCGACCACCGCGGGTGGGGCCGAGGAGCCATGGGTAGAGCAGCTTGCTCGTCTGCTGTCCACGATGCCGACGTTGGACCTGTGGTTCGATGCGCAAGCCGGCATGTACCACTATGTCGCTCCATTCCTCTCGAAATTTAGTTGGAAGGGCGGCGCAGTTGGCGTACGGCTACGCTTGGAGCCCGCCACCCATGTGGACGAGCTCAAGGACCTGGCCTGGACCTATTGCTTAGCTCGGGCGCCGGTCAAAAACATGGGCGACAAGTCGCTGGCTTGGCCCATCGATTTGTTGGACTTCTGGCTCCGGGAGCCGGGGAAGATGGGGAAGGTTCGGGCGTACAAGTTGGATGCGGAGAACAACCCCATCAGCGGTTCAGCGACTTACGCGAGCAAGCCATTGCCGGAAGGCGCCGCTCCCATCGAGCTCAAGCATTTGAGCAAGCTCATCCGCGTGGACTTTGTCGCAGCACAGCGCGGCTTGGGCGGTGAGGAAGCCGCATCGAAGTCCGCCTCTGGCATGCACCGCGTAGGCTTGTTTTCCAATCAGCTGCTCAAGTTCGCGAGTGAGCATCTGAACGTGGCAAGCACCGGACATGGACACAGGACTGACCTCATCCAGGCGATTGCGGAAGCGCAAGAGGAGCTTGACGAAAAGATTCAGAAGGCAATCGCGCCATCGGTGGCAGAGGTGCAGGAACTCGGATACCCAGGACTGCACGACCCCCAAGAAATTAGGTTTCGCACTCGCATCCAAGCGGCCGACTTGTTGGACCATGGCACTGCTGTGCAGTACAGCATGAAGAAGGAGTCTACAGAGGAGCTGCTTCCCGAGCATTCCATCGGCCTTGGGTACCAAAACCTGCAGTCTCTGAGCTACCAACTTGTTTCCTTCAAGGCCGCAAGGCTCAAGCCGGAGAAGGGCGCACCGGTGCCGGTGCACCTGGTGATGATTGAAGAGCCCGAAGCGCATCTCCATGTGCAAGTGCAACGCATCTTTCCAGGAAAAGCGCACAAGCTTATTAGCCCCTCAGCGAAGGATGCCCCAGGCCTTACAAGTCAGCTTCTCATAAGCACGCATTCCAGCCACCTGGCACACGCGGAAAGCTTTGACCGGCTGCGCTATGTGCGACGTGTTGCTCGGAGCGAGAAGACCGCCATGGCCACGACCGAGGTGGTGAACCTGGGCCAAGTCTTTGGCGACGACGTGGCAACACGAAAGTTTGCTGAGCGCTACTTCCAGGTCCAGCACAGTGACTTGCTGTTCGCGAACGGTGCAGTCTTCGTTGAAGGGGTAGCGGAGCGGATGCTCGTTCCACTGTTCATAGAACGCTACTTCCCCACGTTGGGCAGCCGATACGTGTCGTTCCTCGACATCGGCGGAAGTCACGCCCATCGCCTGAAGCCCTTGATGGAGAAGCTGCGTATCCCGACAGTCATCATCACCGATGTAGACCCAGTTGAGGAGCAGCCCGGGAAACCGACCAAGACTGGTAAGCAAACGACCAAGCGCGTCGCCGTCGCGAATGTAGGGCAGGGCGGCCTGAAGTGCGGCAATCCGACGCTCCGAAACTGGCATCCGAAGCTGGCAGACCTTGAGGAGCTGAAAGCTCCAACGCCCCAGCAGCTGCTTTGGACGGAGACCGCTGAATGTTCGGTTCGCTTTGCATGGCAGCTGCCGGTCGCGCAAGCAGGTGGCGCATGGCCTAGTACGTTTGAAGACTCTCTCGTTCTGTCGAATCTTGATTGGTTTAAGAGCCTCATGAAGGAGGAGGATGACGACGGGAACGAACTAGAGCCGCCCACGGGTGCACTTGGTGCTGTGGCAGCCAGGGTACTGGAAGCGGACTCTGTTCCAGCATTGCTTCAAAGCCTTCACAAGCTGATGCACAAGTCCATGGACAAGGGCGACTTTGCTGCGAGCATCTTCGAGCTGATGTCTACCGGCGCGTCCGTTGAATGCCCGGAGTACGTCGCAAGTGCGCTGAGCTGGCTGCAAGAGCAGTTGGAGCCAGCGAAGGAACCGTTGGCATGAGCGCTGTCCCGGTGTTTGAAGGCAACGAACGCGATGCAGGGGTTGTCGAGGAGATATGCGGGTACCTCACGCAGCAACCGCCCCGCAGCTACTTCCTCTTCGCAGGTGCAGGCTCTGGAAAGACCAGGACATTGGTCGAGGTGCTCCGGCGGCTCACTGGAGTGACTGAGCATGAGAAGGGCGCCGTTCTGGCTTCGCGCTTGCGCATGCACGGGCGCTCCATTCGTGTCGTGACATACACCAAGAACGCCGTAGCCGTCATCAACGGTAGGCTGGGAGTCAACGACCTTGTTCAGGTTTCCACCATTCACTCATTCTGCTGGGAACTAATTGGCGGCTTCGACGACGACATTCGAGAGGCTCTGGTAGCCGTCAAGAGGACCCAGTTGGCAGAGATGGTTGCGAAGGCCGAGAGGAAGAAGAACGGTGTCAGCGATACCGACCGACGCAACTTCGCCGAGGTGGAAGAAGAAATCCAGGGCTACGTGGCGGCGACGACATTCAAGTATCACCCGGACAAGAGCACCCAGGGTCCGGGTGCCATCCAACATCAGCACGTGCTGGACGCAACAGCGTGGCTACTTCATAACAGGCCTACGCTGCGCACAATCCTCCGTGACCGGCACCCCGTCGTTCTTATCGACGAATCCCAGGACACGATGAAGAGCGTGTTGGATGCATTGATGGCGGTCGCGAAGCCGGAAGCGAGCGGGCTTACATTGGGGCTGCTTGGCGACCATCGACAACGTATCTACCACGACGGGCATGAGGACCTGCCCAGCTTGGTTCCGTCGGACTGGGCCACGCCAGAGCTCAGAATGAATCACCGTAGCCAGGCGCGCATCGTCACGCTCATCAACACCATCTGGGCTTCGCAGCTTGAAGGGCGCACGCAGCCAGCCACAGGTGTCGAGCAACACGCGCGCACCGAGAAGACGGGCGGAGTTGTCAGGGTGTTCGTGGGGGCGACGTCGAAGTCGAAGGAAGACAAGGCTTTAGGGGAACGATGGTGTTCCGCCCAGATGAACGCCTTGACAGGTGCTGAGGCGTGGACCTCGGATGCATATCAGCTGCTTGCGCTCGAGCACAAGCTCGTCGCAGTCCGCGGCTCCTTTCCGCAGGTCTTTGAAGCAATGTTGCTCATCGACAAGAACGCGGCCGCGCCGTCCGGGAGTGGTGAGAACACCGGCCCTGCGTCGGTTAGGTTTCTCCTAAACGAGCTCGCCGAGTTGCAAGACTGCTTTTCCGATGACGGGTCGTTCGACGAGTTCGCGGTCACCGAGGTGCTGCGTCGCCACGACCGACTGGCGGTCCTTCCTGCAGACGCAACAGCGCGCGCAGCGCGGATTGACGAACTGATGACTGCCATCGCCGAGTTCGGAGCCCGATGCTCTGACCCCAGTTCGACTGTGGCGCAAGTTATCGCGCCCGTTCTTGCTGCGCGGATGTTTGAGCCGGACTCGCGTCTGCAAGATGCCTTCGATGACGAGTCTGCCCCGCCAGCGCCTCCTGGGAAAGGAGAAGAAGAGACGAAGCAGGCAAGGATGCGGCGTGGATGGTGTGCCCTGTTCGCGGCACCTTGGGTTGAGCTGCGCAAGTACCGACGGTATCTGGCAGGCAACTCTGTCCTGGCAACTCATCAGGTCGTCAAAGGCTCCGAGTTTGAGCATGTCATGGTCGTTATGGACGACGAGGAGGCTGGAGGCTTCTTGATTTCGTACGACAAACTTCTCGGCGGCAAAGACCTGTCTTCCACCGACAAGTCCAACAAAGAACTTGGTAAGGAGACCACCATCGACCGGACGCTTCGACTCTTGTACGTCACGTGCAGTCGCGCGCGCGAATCGTTAGCACTGGTGCTCTGGTCGGCCGACCCGGCCGCGGCGCTGGGCCGAATCAAGGCTAGCGGATGGTTTACTGGCGATGAGATTTGCTCTGTTCCTTGACTGTGCACCGCGGTCGTCGCACGTCAGCCGCCCTACGCGCCACAGCCAGCTTCAGCGCTCTTCGCTGCTTGTTGACCGAGCGCGCAGGAAGGCTTCAACTTCCTCTCGGTTTTTCAGAGCAATTTGCTGCGCCGCAGGCTTCGCGGATTCTTCTAAATCCAACCTAAGGTGCCGGAGCGCATAGAAGAGGAACGCTTGCCTGCACTGAAACTCGACTTGGCCGTCCACCATTCCAAAATCGCACTCGATGGCGCGCTTGTGCGATTCAGACAGCTTCGGATGCGGAATCAGTACGAGCGGAACAATCGTGTGCCATTCCTGGTCTTCAATGGCGTCGGCTGCCGCGGGCTGGAAGCCGTCCACGCGCAGCATGCGGGCGAGGACGAAATCCCTGAAGGCGTTCCGGGTGTGGCAGTACGCTCGCACGTGCCAACGAAAACCGTCGTGCGCCAGTGCGTGCGGAGTAAGCGTCCGAACAGTCGGCTTTGGGCGCGACATCGACTGATAGAGCACGCCGAGAGCAGAACCCTCTCGGATGGCCTGGAGCAGCGCAGTGAGAACGTCCAAGCGAAACGTGCGACCCGGGCTAGGCACTGCTGCGACGGTAGGTGCCCACGCGAGAAAGCTGCCCGGGCCAGGCTGGATACCTGAAACTTGAGCGAGCAGTTCGTTCACATAGCGGTGGGCATCGCTTGTATCGAAACAAGGGCTGAAGTTCGCGGAGGCCATATAGACCCGGGAGCTTCTGTCGTAGGTCAAGTTTGCCGGCGCCAACTCGGTGTATCTGGCAATGTCCAACGAGGCCTGCGGAACCGAGATGCCGAAGAAGTCAGTCAGGTCGCTTCGGTTGAGCCGACCGTCCCAGCGCAGTCGGAAATCGATGAACTCCAGGCGGCGCTCCTGGCTCCACTTGCCAGAAGTGCGCCCAGAGACTTCGGCAGAGGCCGAGGTTGGGCTGGCGCGTTCGTTCATCTCGGTAATTTTCACATAAGAACAAAAACTAGACGAGTATAAAAAGTAGACGTATATTCGCGCTTCAGCTCAGTTTGGAGGCACAAAGTGGCACGCTCTGACGGCAGGCAGATTGATGGAGGTAGTCCGTGAAGGCGCTTCGCGGCGCCGCTGCCCTGCGCAATCTGCGGGAACAGCCGCTCTGGAAGCTGCTTGCGGCGACCAAGGCACCGGCCGTGATTGCGCTGCTGCATTCGCTGTTCATGGAGGCGGACAAGGCGCTTCCGAACTCAGTGCTCATAGAGCGCCTCACACGCGACCTAGATGCGCTGCGCGCGACGGGCGAAGACCTACCTCAACTGCCCCAGGCTTACGTGGCCGAGTGGCTCAACCAGGGATGGCTGACCCGGCGCTTTCCGACCGGAGCAGCTGAAGAGGACTACGAACTCACCGCTGAGGCGCTTACAGCGTTGCGCTTCATCACCGGGCTTTTGACGCCGCGGACCACTGCCACTGAGAGTCGGCTGTCGGTTGTCATCCACCAGCTATCGCGTTTGGCTGAAGAGACCAACACGAACCCTGAAGCACGGTTGGCGTCCCTTCGGGCAGAACGTGACCGCATCGACAAAGCCATTGAAGCGGTACAGCTGGGTGGTGTCAAGACGCTTGCGCCGGACCGGGCTCTAGAGCGGGCCCGCGAGGTAATAGCGCTCGCGCAGGAGCTTGCTGCTGATTTCCGCAGCGTCCGCGATGAGTTCGAGCGGCTCAACCGTGGCCTTCGGCAAAGCCTGATGGAGAACGAAGGTAGCCGCGGCGACGTGCTCGAGCAGCTCTTTGCCGGCGTGGACCTCATCGGCGAAAGTGACGCCGGTCGGACGTTCAATGCGTTCTGGCGCATGCTGACAGACAGTGAGCAAGCTGCGACCCTTCGCGAATCCCTTGACGAGGTGACGGGGCGACCGTTCGCGCGTCAGTTGGAATCGCACGAACGCAAGTTCCTGCTCGGCCTCACCGGAGGATTGCTCAACGAGGGGCGTGGCGTGCACGACGTACTGCAGCACTTCGCTCGCAGCCTGAAGAGCTTTGTTCAGAGCCGCGAGTTCCTTGAGCACCGTCGCTTACACGGCTTGTTGAAGGACGCTACGCAGGCAGCGCTTGGTGCGAAGGCGCTGGTGCGGCCGAACGAGCAGGTTGGGTTCGAGTTGATGCAGTCGAGTAGCCGCATCCGGTCTGTCTCGCAGTGGGGGCTTTACGACCCGGCCCAACGCGTGACCGACTCGTCAATGCAGGCCGCCGAGCCTTCCGAGTTAGACCTGGAGGCTGTAAGCGAGTTGGTTCGACAGTCTGAAATTGACCTCCGTTCGCTCAAAGCAAACCTGAGGACCATTCTCGAGCGTCAGTCCCAAGTGACCATTGCTCAGGTTCTCGCGGAGTACCCGGCGGAGCAGGGCCTTGGCAGCGTCGTCGGTTACGTGGCCCTGGGCGCCAAACATGGCGAGGTGACGAATGATGTCGAGGTTGTCTCGTGGACCGGCGGTGACCTGACCCAGCGTCGCGCCAAGGTGCCGACCATTTTCTTCATGAGGGAGCGGTATGTTGAACTCGTCGACTGAGCCTATGGAAGAGCCTTATGCCGAGGAGCAGCTTCCTGAAGCTGCCGCGACGGACGTGGCAACGTTCCGTGGCGATACCGGCGGACTTCCACTCGACACTCGGCGCGTCCTCGTTCAACTGCTCCTGGGGCCTTCCGTGGACGCTCGCCGGCAGTCCAAGCTATGGCCAGTCCTACTGCGCGATGAAGCAGTGATTCGGTCGCGCATGCATGACCTGTTCCTCGAAGTTGTCATAGACCACGAGCAGCGTGTGGCGTTCACGCGCCAAGTCGTTTCCGAGGACCTGGACGTCCCAATCCTGCTGCGCAAGTCGTCGCTTACGTATATTGAGACGGCTCTGCTTCTGTTCCTGCGTCAGCGGCTGACCCAGGCCGACGCGCAGGGCGACCGCGCGGTCGTTGCTCTTGATGAGATGCAGCAACACCTCTCCGTTTTCGAACGGGATGGCAACGCTGACCACGCAAAATTCGAGCGGCAAATTGTGAACGCCGTCGACAAGGCGAAGAAGTTGAGCTTGCTTCAGTCCATTCGCGGCTCCAGCGAGCGGTACGAGGTGTCCCCAACCCTCAAGCTGCTTTTCTCGGCCGAAGAAATCCAGGACCTCATGCGAACCTACGCTGCACTGACGTCGAAGCCAGCGGCCGCAGTTGGCGACGATGTGGCGGAGGGCGAAGAACAAGCTGACCTTGGCGACAACGAAGACGGGGAGGAAGCGCTGTGAATCCTTTTGGCCAGACCGCCTTGCTAGAGGGCGGAAGTGACCAGTTCCGACTCACCCGCATACAGACGTTCAACTGGGGTACCTTCTCCAACGTCTTCGACTTCCGTATCCCCAAGCAGGGCTACCTCTTTGTCGGACCCTCTGGTTCGGGGAAGTCCACGGTACTGGATGCGCACGCGGCACTCCTAACCCCACCTAAGTGGGTCGATTTCAACGTGGCCGCCCGTGAAGCAGAGCGGCATGGACGTGACCGCAACGTCATGACCTACTTGCGAGGAGCATGGGCACAACAAACTGGCGATGGGGGCGAGTACGTGTCGCAATACCTGCGCAGCGGCACAACTTGGTCGGCCATCGCGGAAACTTATGCAGATGAGATGGGCCGCGTGGTGGTTCTTGCCCAGGTTCTGTGGGTGAAGGGAAACTCAACGGCACCGGGAGATGCTAAGCGGCTGTACCTAACCATCGAGCGCGAGTTCGATGTTCAGGAACTGGAGTTCTTCGCGAAGAGCGAGTTCGATACGCGTCGGTTCAAACACGACCTGGCGGACGCTAAGGTCCACACCGAGTTCAGCGCCTACCAAGAGCGCTTTCGCCGGCTGCTGGGCGTCGATAACGAGCGTGCGCTTCGGCTCCTTCACAAGACTCAGTCGGCCAAGAATCTAGGCGACCTCAACGCGTTTCTGCGCGACTTCATGCTCGACGAGCCGGAGACGTTCAGCATCGCCGCAAGCCTGGTCAATGAGTTCGGCGAACTGAATGAGGCTCACCAGGAAGTGGTGGCGGCTCGCAAGCAAATTCAAACGCTCAAGCCCGCCCGTGACGAGCATGTCGAGCTGGACCGTTGCAACTTCGAGCGCAATGGCCTGCAATCAATCCAGACCGTCACTGAACAGTATCGGGAGTTTCGGCGCAAGGCCCTGGTCGACGAGCGGATTGCCGAGCTGGAGGTGGAGAGCGAGGGGTCTCGCCAGGAGATGCTGAGGCTCTCTGAAATTGCCGAGGACCAGTTCCAGAAGCTCACAGACCTGCAGCGCCAGAAGCTCAGCATGGGGGCTGATGTACTCGACCGTCTTGAGAAGGACATCAAGGAGGCTGAGGCTGAGAAACCCGCTCGGATGCTGAAGCGCGACCAGGCCGCCGCAGCCTGCAAGGCAATGGGCTGGGCGTTGCCTGACAGCGTTGTCTGGTTCGTGCAGCGCGTAGATGCCGCGAAGCAGCGTGTTCTGAAGTCGCGCGAGCTGAGGAACGAGCTCGATGCACGAAAGGACGAGCTCAAGGTAGAGAAGTTGAAGGTCACCGAGGCCTTCACCAAGACGGTCGCAGAGGTCAAGGCTCTCGAACGTCAGGACTCGAACCTGCCATCGCGGCTGGTGAACCTGCGAGAGCGCATGGCGCGTGACCTCTCCATCCCGGAAGAGAAGCTTCCCTTCGTCGGTGAACTCGTGGAGGTACGCTCCGATGCGGCCGAGTGGCAAGGAGCTATTGAGCGCGTACTCGGCGGCTTCGCGCGCGCCATCCTCGTGGATGACAAGCACTATTCTGCGGTCTCAGGCTACTTGAATGAGCGCAACATCGGCGAACGGCTGGTGTACTTTCGGACCATCCAACAAGCCTCTGGTCGTACGCCAGGCCTGAACTCGCTAGTCCGCAAGCTGAACCTGGTCTCCGGGCCGTTCGGAGATTGGGTTCGCGAGGAGCTGAAGCACGCGTTCGACCTTGAATGCGCGGACACCATGCAAGCGTTCCGCAATGCCTCTCGCGCTGTGACGCGCGAGGGATTGGTAAAACACAGCACAACGCGGCACGAAAAGAACGACCGGTACAACGTGAACGACCGAAGTCAGTGGGTCTTGGGATTTGACAACAAGGAAAAGCTCTCCCTGTACAAGAACCGGGCGGCAGACTTGGGGCAGCGCATCACCGAACTAGATGCGGCGCTGAAGGAAATCGGCGGGGAAGAAGACCAGCAACAAGAGCAATTGTTGCACTGCCAGAATCTGTCGAACCTCACTTGGAACGACGTTGATGTCGGCGCGCTGCTCACCCGTATTGCTGAGCTGACGAAGCGCCTGCAGGAGGAACGAGACAAGCGCCCAGACCTGGCGGCTCTGGATGGTCGAATCAAGAAGCAGGACGAGGCGCACCGAGGTGCTGTTGACACGAGAAACAAAGAGGACGTGAGGGGGCAGGGGCTCGCCAAGGACATTGCTGTCCTACAGGGCAAGCTCTCCGAACTGGCACGCTTGTGGCCGACCTCTGACCGGGCGCCTGCGTTTGCGGAGCAAATCTCGGCCAGGTACGCGGTAACTGGGAAGGAGGTCACTCTCGAGAGCGTTGACCAAGTCCACGCCCAGGTGGACCGCGGTATTAGCAACGAGCTGCGCGTTCTCGATACGCGCTCGACGGAGCTGAAGAGCTCCATCGTTCAGCGGTTCGTCGACTTTAACCGGTTGTGGCCGGCAGTGGCCGGCGGCTTGGACGCCACGTTGGCCAGCGCCGATGACTACCTCGCCAAGCTGAAGCGGCTGGAGGACGACAACCTTCCTGCTTATGAGGACCGTTTCTTTAGCCTGCTGCGCGAGCAGAGTGACCAGAACCTGACCCTGCTGGCAACGAAGTTGGACGAAGAGAAGTCTGCGATTCGTTCGCGCATGGAGCTGGTGAACGAAAGTCTTGAAACGGCACCGTTCAACGTTGGGACGCACCTCATTATTGAGACTACGGACAAGTCGCTGGAGGACGTGCGGATGTTTCGCGCAAGTCTGAAGGAGTCTCTCAGCCACTCGTTCTCCAACGACCGCGACCTCGCCGAGGAGCGCTTCAAGACGTTGGCCGCATTGGTCAAGCGACTTGCGAGCCAGGAGACCGTCGACAAGAACTGGCGCCATCTCGTGCTCGACGTCAGGCAGCATGTTGATTTTGTCGCGCGCGAGCTGGACGCGGATGACGTCGAGGTGGAGGTGTACCGCAGCGGGGCTGGTAAGTCGGGCGGGCAGCGCCAGAAACTGGCGGCAACGTGCTTGGCGGCCGCGCTGCGCTACCAGCTGGGCGGTCAAGACCGAGCACTGCCGAGCTACTCGACCGTGGTTCTTGACGAGGCTTTTGACAAGGCAGACTCCGAATTCACGTCGATGGCGATGAACATCTTCAAGACCTTCGGCTTCCAGATGATTGTCGCAACACCTTTGAAGTCGGTGATGACGCTTGAGCCCTTCATTGGCGGGGCGTGCTTCGTCCACATCAAGGACCGCAAGAAATCGGCTGTCATTCCTATCGAGTACGACAGCCAGAACCAGCGGCTGAAGCTGACCCAAGACATGCGGAATGCCGAAGAAGCTGCTGCCTCCTGAAGCTGCGCGGGACTTCCTAGTTCGACGCTTTGGCAATCAACACGACAACTGGTTGGTGGGGGAGGGAACTTGGCCACTGCTGGTCGGCTTGGGGCCTCCGACAGAAAGAGACATCGCGGAGGATTCTGCTGCTGTCAGGGAGTGGGCAACGGCTTGGCAAGGCTGGACAGGACCAGGTGATGTCGTGTTCGAGAACCGTCAGTTCCCTCGAATGGGTAGGCAGCGCCTTCCGGTCAGCTTAAGCATGCCGGACGCTGCTGCTGTTGCACGGTGCATCGGGCAGCTGCAGCGCTGGGAGACGGCCACGCACCGCTTTTGGCGAGTGCGGGCGCGGTGGTCTGCCATGGAGCCGCGAACTCTTGCGGCGCGCTTTGACGTGCTCGCGGACTACTCAGCTGCGGACTTCGAGCGGTTGGTGTCCCTACTTGAATGGTTTGAAGCGAACCCGGCGTCGGGGCTGTACCTTCGCCAGTTGCCCGTTGAGGGACTGGACACGAAATGGCTCGAGAAGCGAACGGGGTTGGTTGCGGGCCTTCTTCGGTCGCTGCGTGAGGTCAGCGATGATGAAGGTGACTTCTACCGCATGTTCGGGTTGCGCAAGCCGGCACATCGGGTCCGTGTGAGGGTTCTCTGCCCGGCAATGCGTCGAGTTGCAGGTGGTCTTGGCGACATCGAAGCACCGGCGGGCGAACTTGCTGCGCTGCCGATAGAGCCGCTGGCCGTGCTCATCGTCGAGAACCTGGAAACTGGTCTTGCTTTGCCCGACCTTGCGGGCACGGTAGCGGTTATGCGGCTTGGGAACGCGGTCGGCGTCGTCCGGGCGCTTCCCTGGGTCATCGGAGCGAAGGCGGTGATGTACTGGGGCGATATGGACACCCACGGATTTGCCATTCTGGACCGTGCGCGTCGTGCCGTTCCGCATCTTCAGTCGGTACTGATGGACGAGAAGACTCTGCTGTCTCACCGACATCTGTGGGTCCAGGAATCCGCGCAATGCGCTGACCTGCCCATGGATGCGCTGACCACAGAGGAGCGGGCGGTGTACCAAGCGTTGAGAGCAGATGCGTGGGGACCGCGCGTGAGGTTGGAGCAGGAGCGCCTAGGGTGGGCTGAGGCAATGACTGTGCTGAGGCTTGCTCTAAATAGAAATGTCTCCAATTGAGCAAGGCGAGGGCTTGTGTCAGGCAACTGATGCAGCGTCCTTCGAGCTCAAGCGCCCTTGGTTGGAGCCGGTCGTTTGATGCGCCTGATGGAGGTGCAGCGCCGCCAGAACAGGTCACGAACATCCGCCTAGGTGAGTATCTGCGGGTGTTCAAGTACTAAGAAACCTCGTGCCAGAGCTTTCCTTCCGGACGTCGGTCGAGTTCGCTTTCTAACTCGGTCACAATGTAGCGCGCCAGTGGATTCTTGAAAAGTTCTCGAGCACTCTCATTGAAGAATCCGTTCGGCATGGAGGACGACAGGCCTGCTCGACTGAGCTTTACGTCCTCGTCGAGAGCGATGGTGGCGCGAATGCAATAGATACTGAGGGTTCTAACGATTGCATCCACAGAATGGTCTTCTGATGTCTTCAGCAGACGATAGATGACACTATTCGGCACAACATGTTCATGTCGGAGGTTAGCACGGCAGAAGGCTTGGTACTTTGCTGCAGTCGATAAAGAACCGGGGTTAATGGCCTTGTGGCGGCGAATCAACTCGGCGGCCCTCCTTGACCTGTAGTGCGTGCAGTTGTGCCAATGGTTGGATTCACTGGCTTGCCGTATCAGCATTCCGACGGAGGCTTTGAGGAGTTCGCTTCCAAGCAAACCGGATGTAGCTAGCACGGAGAGCGCGCGAGCCGTTTCATAGATGCGAAGTTGATAGCTCCCAGGCTCCAGAGTTGAATGTGCAGGATGGCCAGACTCCTGGTCTTCATAGTCCAAATCACCAGCAAGCTCGTCTATTGGACCTTCTGCAGGCGGGAGGATGCTGGCCAAGTCCTCATCCGAACCGGTAATCTTCCAGAAGCTGGGAGAGGTCTCGACGACCACCAAACGATGTTCTTTGCGGAGGTGTGTGACATGCCCTCGCCAGCTAACGCGAACCTCAGAAAGCTCGTCTTCAGTGGCACCCTGCAGAAGCCTACGGTCAAGTTCGGCTGCGCGACCGCGATGCCTAAGCCACGTCGTGTCCGCATCAAGTTGCCTAAGGAGTTCCTTCGTTGCCGCTTGGTCTTCGATGGTGTGTTTGGTCATTTCTCACGAGGTACTGGTTAGAGTCTGGAATCGCGCGGCTGAGCGATGTTGACTATGGAGTTGGGTCGTGGTCAGAGCAGGCGAGTGGAAACCTGCAAGATGCGCATTTTCGCGTTCGATTCATTCATCGCCCAACCATTCGCTGTCGTCGAGAAGCAGGCGGCTGAGCGACCTGGGCGCCAATGGCCGAGGTGTTTGCCAGCCCGCATCATTTGTGCCGGTATGCGCCCAAAGCATGTCTACCGCGCCTCGTTGGGCTGCAACGCGCCATGCCTTGCCTCCTCAGGTGGCACTGTCAGCGGGTTAACCACGCATCAAGAATGGCGCCGAGTCGGACGAAGCCAGCCCCATTGACGCTGGCGTCTCCCACGACGCCGACATTGTGAGCGTCAATGAATTGCTTGGTCTCAAGCTCTGCAACTGTGTTTCGGCCCGGTAGCAGGAGGAGGCACGCCCTGGGACGCACCTGCCCCAGGCGCAAAGCATCGTGGTAGATGTGCGCGGAGGCCATTGCATCCAATATGTTCTCGCGGCCGCTTCGCCACTTTGCGTCCAGCACGAGGAACTCTTCGAAGTTTCCTCTACCTAAAACGAGAACGATGTCTGGCCGGCGCTCTCTCGAAATGCTCCAACCTGACCTGTTACCACGTGCCTTCAAGGCGGGGAAGCTTGCCTGGAACAAAACCTCAAGTTCCGCTTCATCGCCGAGTTCGAAGGAAGTTGCCCGCTCCGCTGAGACGGACTGTGCGACTGTGGAGATACCGACTGCGCCTGTGAGCGTGGACACTACTTTCAACACCTGCAGGTAGCACCAGGTCTCATAGATTCCCCAGGATGGCGCTACATGAAGTTGGTCATCCAGGTCGCGGCCCTCGACTGCTAACGACAACGACCTGCAGCCAATGCGGTAGGCACGGCCGTAGTTCGGCTGTGCCGCAATCTGGGTTAGCCCTGCTGCGGACGTCTCGCCGCTTGCTACCTCACTGAACAGCGGCCCAAACTGCAGTTTATGAGCTCTCCTGTCTAGGTGTCCGAGGTCCTCCAGTCGCCGCTCCATGCGGAGAACTTGCTCTTCTGGAGGACTTCCAAGCTTTAACTCTCTGACCTTGGCTTGGATTGAGGAGAGCGCCGCCCTGAACCTACGCAAGAGCGCGAGCATCGCCCGATTTGCAGGGGTGTCGAAGGTAGGCGTGGAAGTTTGACTGCTGACCTGCAACGAGTCCATCGCATCCGAGGTGGGTGCAATGCCGCTGGCCATCGCGGCAAGCCTGCGGTCGTGAAGCGCCGAATGATGCAGCCGCCGAACCCTCGAGAGGGGCAAGACCTTCGCTTCTGCCGCGAGCGAGCGATGAGGAGACCTGGCGATGGCCTCTACAGCATCCAAGAACACCGGGCCGTGCTCCCTAAGCCTGGTCAGCAAGATGTCGTGAGCAAGTTTGCCAGGATTGCCTGAGTGTCCAAACCCCATCGATGCAGCGGACACACCGCCAAGCAAGCCTTGGTCGAAGCGCCGGATATCAGCCACCATGTCGTCAAACTCCGCCTGCCCGGCCTTAGATGGGCTCGGGCTGACGTCTAGGAAGTACCTGGTGCGCTGTTCCGCGGGAAGGACAATGTCCACCGCAACGCGTCCAGCATAGAAGCTGGGTCTCCACTTCAGCAATGAGGTCGACTCGCGGCGGAGTTCCACGTCGTCGACAAAGACGCGCGCTTCGGGCCTGGCTCCGGTGCTGAGTAGGTAGTCGGTGTCTTCAGTAAGGCCCGTCACTATCTCGCCGGGCGACAGCTCCGTCCACCCATCGCCAGGCACCTCAATTGCTTTGCGAAAGCTGAGCATTGCTTGGCCCCACCAGGCCTATCGCCAGAAGCGGGCTGACCCGCTGACTGAGAGGTCCTCCTGCATGCTTTTGACCTTGGCGCAGCACCTTGTGAGGCCATGGTCAGCCAGCGCCTTATGCGTTTCCTGCAGCGCCTTCTGAAACTTGACTGACGTCTCGCCCCGGAGCTTTGGTAGCACCTTCGCGTAGATGACATGGTCGAGGGCTGCCTCGTTGTTTGGTGCCAATGCGGCGTGGAAAGCGAGGTAGCTCACAACGTCATCGATTGTTCGCCAGCCAAAGTGGAGCCTAACTGGCGCGAGAGCGTCCCCCAATGCGACCAGTACAGCCTGTGTCTTCTCTTTCAGCTCGGGCGCCAGTGCGGTGGAGTTCCATCCGGGGAAGGCTTGAACGCTGATATTCCAGAACTCCAGCGTGAATGCACGGTCGAGCACCTTGTCGGAGAGACCGTGCGTGGTCTCGTCCATGTTGAGTGTGCCGATGATTGCCAGATTCGCCGGGTACTTGACCCGGGGGGGCGTTGGTACGGAGTCGTCCCCAAGCTGATGAAGGTCCAGCCAACCATGTGTTTCCATGGCAGAGAGGACAGGAGCCAGGTACTGCTCAGGGTGTGACAGGTTCATCTCGTCGAGGACGGCGACGTACGGGTTCTCAGGGTCGGCTGCTGCACGCAGCAGCAGTTCTAGGAACGGCGCGCTGCGATACGACGACTCCTGAATTGGATTGACATAGCCCAAAAGTGGGCTGGGGTCGTACCACCCGGGTTGAACGGGGATGACTCTGACGCGGTCGTTCTCCTCGGTCATGGCCATACCGCACAGAGCCGACGCGTAGTTCTGCGCGAGCTGTGTCTTTCCAGACCCAGATATCCCAGTCAACACAGCAAAGTGTCGAACGGGATGGAACCATAGACCCGCATGTAGTTGCTCAATCAATGATTGGTCCAGAACGAGCTTTCCTGCGACCAACTCTGCGAGCCGCTTGGAAAGGTCGGAAAACGAAGGTAGCTGGACCTTCTCAGCAACTTGAGCCTTGATTTCGGCGACAGTCTCCGCCTGCAATGGCAGGCTCTGCGGCACCCAGGTGACCAGTTCGGCCCATCGCTTACCGCGCTCAGTGGTTCGCAGAAGTTTTCTGCCGTTGATGTCCGCAGCTTCAATGAGTCCGAGGCTGATGAGCCAGCTGAGCAGCGCTGTCGGCGCATAGTCTGAGGTCCATCCGGGATGAACGGACTGGAGCAGTGTGACCAGTTGAGGCTTCGGTTGGGGCGCTTGATTCAGGACCGTCAGGACATGGTCGACCCCAAGCACTTTCGTGAGGAGGTGGTCGGCGAGTTCGTCTGGGTCCTGCGTTTCCAGAAGGTTGATACCGCGCGCACTTAGGCGATAGGTGTCTCCCTCCCGTTTGCACAGGTCAAATTCACGGGAGACTACGTTGATGCTCGTGTTTAGGCTGTTGGCTGCGAGTTCTGGATTCGCCTGCCTGATGAGGTCGGCGAACTCGTCCTTCGAGACACCTTCGTTGAGTTCCGGCAGGAGCCCCAGCAGTGTCTGAAAGCCGCCCTTCATGGAAGTCAGTCCCTTGCGCCTCAGCGTGGCCGGGAGCGGTTTGAGCGCCGGCTCGTCATCGGATGGGTTGGCAACAGATTCGGCCCCCTCATCGGCAATGCGCTCGTAGACCATCCAAGGCAAACATACCCGACGCACGAGGTCCATCTGGGTATCGCCAACTGGTCCAAGGATGGCGTCTACTCGCGCTCGAATTGCTTTGTGTGCACGGACCGGGTGGTCGTTTGCTCCGCCGCCCATCTCTTTGTGCAGATAGAGCAATTTGCCTTGGTCTGCGACTGAGGTGAAGTGCTCAGGGAAGAGCGCGCAGAGCACGCGATTGAGCTTCAGGCGTGGCGCTCGGCCGCAAAGGGCCTTTGTTCGGTCACGCAGGCCATTGTAGAACTCGGTCAAATGAGCTTCGATGGCCGCCGGGTCGCCTGGCAGTGGCTTCATCACCTCGCCCGCGAACCAGTCGCGGAAGCCTTCGTCCGCGATGGCGGGTGCGGTCTTAACCGAACCCATGCCAAGGCCTGCGACTGGATTCTCATCCCAGAGCTTCTTCAGGAACTGAACGTCGTGGAGGCGTTCAGGGATTGCTGCTTTGACTTCATCGAGGAAGCTGTGAAGCCTCGCATACCATTCTTGGGCTCCCTTGGACGCGGCGGTACCTGCTAAAGCCGCGTCAAGCTGGCTCTTCAGAGCGACATCGCTCTCGAGTTTTCCTGGCATTCTTCTCCCTCCGGCTTCTGCTCGGCCTACGGCAGAAATCGTTGTTGGACTTACATTGTGACAAGCTAGCCTATGACCGCGGTCGCTCAACCTCACGAGTGGTCTGTTCTGAAGGGCCCTCTCGAAGCTTACGTGTCAGTCGCATTCCGCCGGATGTCGCGACGACGTCACCTCTTTCTGGAGAGATGTCGTTGGCAACGGAGGCAAGTCGAGCGGCTTCGTCGGCAAAGCGGTTGAGGTCCAGCGCGCTGCTGACACGAACGAGGAACCCATCCGTTCGATAGTCGAGTGCCAGCTCGACGAGTTGATTGCGCTCCGGTGAATCGCGAAACCGCAGCGCATGCCCGGCGAGCTCCTTGTCCACTGCCTGCGTGAATGCGGCCTTAGGTCGAAGAGAGAAGCTTCGAAATTTCTCGCTTTCAATGGCATCTCTGGTGGCAACGAACAGGGCAAGACGGTCGCGGGCTTCAGCCTCCAGGGCAAGAAGTCCAGCTGGCAAGCTGGCGCGCACGCCCGGAAACTGGCGGCAATCCCGTTCCACCCAGCTCTCGCCAATGGTGGGCCGCAGCTCTGCAGGCATGTCTGTCAATGCGCGGAACTGGTCAATGGTCTCCAAAGTCTTCATCAGCACAGCGACTTCAGGGATTAGCGCTACCGGCTGAGACTCGGGACGCGAAGGCGCGTCTGCTGGCGGGTCGACGACTGTCACCTGTATTGGCTGGTTGGCATCGAGGCTGGCGTGCACGCAGGCCATCGAGGTAGCGGCGGCTGGAGGATGTGTAGCCCAGCCGATTTGCGGAACGGCGTTGAGCTGAAGTAGACCTTCAGTGACACGTCGCCATCTATCTCGCCTGACGCCACCTTTGCTTTCGAAGACATGCCAACCGCCCGACGCTGTCACGGCAAGGTAGTCTGGCCACTTGGTAGCGGTTGAGTTGTACTGGACGGGGCTTGGTGCCCCTGCAATCGCTTTCGTGAAGATGCCGACGTGGAGGAATTTATCAAGCCGCTCGCCCGCGGCGGACAACCACTCCCGCGCAGCAAGATAGGTCGCTATGCCGCCCGCCGCGAATGACATGGCGGCCTTCTCTGAAGTCTCCATGGTTTTGTAGAAGCCTCGGGGCGTGCGTGCGCCCTGACTGTCGATATAGATGCAGGAGAGAAGCATCTGGAGGCGGGCTAGCAGGTAGGCGGCGAGGTCTTGCGCCTCTGAGGGATTCAGCAGGAGCAAGGCTGTCCAATCGCGTCGTTTTCCATAGCCGCACTCCAGCGCGGCGCGAAGGACATCAATGTCTTGAATCGGCACGTTCTTTGGCAATCCACCCGGTGCGCCGAAGGGCGGGTGCGCCGTCACCTTGAAGTTCTTCTTGACGAACGTGGCGGGAGCCTTGACTGCCTTCGCTCCTGGGCCGATAGGTAACGCCGGTTTAGTTCCGGCGACTCTCGGGACATAGAACTCGAACCGATTTCCGTTGGTCTTGCTTGTCGGCTTGCGTGCTGGCACTTCTCACTTCCATGATGCTTGGGGCGGATTGTGCCGCTCGCGCGCTCGCTCATGCCTCAGATATCACATGCTTCACCGCTGCCAGGAAAGCTTGGGCCGGTGCTATACAGGTGTATGAGGTAAGTTGTTGTGGCGTTTGATTTTTCCTTCACCCAACGACATATTTGTCTGGGCTGGAAATCGACTTGGCGCAAAGCCAAGGACTATTTGTTCGATTGCCAAACGCCAAGGACTAATTGTCTAAACCAAGGACTAATTTGTCCCTAACCAACGAAGACTTCGGCGGCGGTCAGGCGGTCCATGATTTCATCGAATGAAGCAACAAAGCATTGCATGCTAGATGGTTTTTTAATCGAATGGAGCAACTTACGATGGCGGACATGGCGCTGCATCCCGCAGCGCTGCGCAGCACGAAAGAGGTTCTCCATGTCCAACATCGCCATCCTCGGCATCACCGGCAACGCCGGCTCCCGCATCGCGGCAGAACTGCTGGCGCGCGGCCACCGCGTGACCGGCATCGCGCGCGATCCGTCCAAGGCCCCGGCACGTGCAGGCCTCACGCTGGTGGCGGCCGACGCCACGCAGGCCGCCACGCTGGCGCCGCTGCTCGAAGGCCACGACGTGGTGGTCAGCGCCACGCGCTTCGTCGGCGGCATCGATGCCGCCACGCTGGTGGCGGCAGCCAGGCAGGCCGGCGTGCCGCGCATTGCCGTGGTCGGCGGCGCCGGCAGCCTGGAGGTGGCGCCCGGTGTGGCGCTGATCGACACGCCGCAGTTCCCCGAGGCTTACAAGGCCGAGGCCGGCGCGGGCCGCGTGTTCCTGCAGGCGCTGCGCGGCGAGCAGGGGGTCGACTGGACCTTTTTATCGCCGTCGGCGCTGTTCGCACCGGGCGAGCGCACCGGCAAATTCCGCCTGGGCGGCGACCAGCTGCTGGTGGATGCACAGGGCAACAGCCACATCTCGATGGAAGACTTCGCGATCGCGCTGGCCGACGAGATCGAGCGCCCGCAGCACGCGCGCCAGCGCTTCACGGTCGGCTACTGATCCGCCCGGCGCTCACTCGATCGCCACCTTCGCATCCTTCACGAGCCTGGCGTACTTGGCGGTGTCGTCCTTGATGCGTGCGGCCATCTGCTCGGCCGTGTCGCCCACGGGCTCGGCGCCGATCTCTTCCATGCGCTTCCTGAACTCGGGCGAGTGGATGATCTTCGCCATCTCGGTGTTGAGCCTGGCCACGGTGTCCCGGGGCGTGGCCGCGGGCGCGAGGATGCCGAACCAGGTGCCCTGGTCGAAGCCCGGCAGGCCGGACTCGGCCAGCGTGGGCACCTCGGGCAGCGTGCTGGAGCGCTTGGCCGTGGTCACGGCCAGCGCGCGCAGCTTGCCGCCCTTGATGTGCTGCACCAGCGGCGTCAGCGTGTCGAACGACAGGTCGATCTGCCCACCCAGCAGGTCGGTGGTCAGCGGTGCGCTGCCCTTGTAGGGCACGTGCACGAGCTCCACGCCGGCCAGGCCCGAGAACTGCGTGCCGATGAGGTGCTGCACCGTGCCGTTGCCGTTCGAGCCGTACGCCACCTTGCCCGGCGCCGCCTTGGCCAGCGCGATGAGGCCCTTCACGTCCGTGGCGGCCGACTTGGCGTTGACCACCAGCACATTGGGCACCAGGGCCACGGTGGTGATGGGCGCGAAGCTCTTCTCGAAGTCGTAGGGCAGCTTTTTGTAGACGCTGGTGGCGATCGTGTGGTGCACCGCGCCCATCAGCAGCGTATAGCCGTCGGCCTTGGACTTGGCGACGAAGTCCGCGCCGATGGTGGCGCCGGCACCGGGCCGGCTCTCGACGATGACGGGCTGGCCCAGCGCCTGCGACAGCGGCGTGGTCAGCGAGCGGGCCAGTGCATCGGAACTGCCTCCGGGCGGGAAGGGCACGATCAACGTGATCGGCTTGGTCGGAAAGGCCTGGGCGGCGGCAAGCTTGCAGGCCAGGGCCAGTGCCAGCATGGCGAAGGTGTTGCGGCGGTTCATGCGTGTCTCCAGGAATCAGCGGGCAAAGACCATCCCCGCAGCGCTTGGCGGCTGCTTCGTGGGCGAGGGAAGGACGCGGGCGTGAGCCCGCGGGAGTCAGGCTGTCAGGCGGCCTTGCGCTTGGCGCTGCCGGCCACCAGGGCGCAGACGGCCTGCGTGACCTGGGCCGTGGTGGCCCGGCCACCGAGGTCGCGCGTGTGCAGCCCGGGGTCGGCCGTGACCTGCTCGATGGCGGCCATCACGCGCTGGGCGGCGGCGTGCTCGCCCAGGTGCTCCAGCAGCATCACGACCGACCAGAAGGTTCCGACCGGGTTGGCCAGGCCTTGGCCCATGATGTCGAAGGCCGAACCGTGGATGGGCTCGAACATCGAGGGGTAGCGGCGCTCTGGATCGATGTTGCCGGTGGGCGCGATGCCCAGGCTGCCCGCCAGCGCGGCGGCCAGGTCGGACAGGATGTCGGCATGCAGGTTGGTGGCGACGATGGTGTCCAGCGTGGCGGGCTTGTTGACCATGCGGGCCGTCATGGCGTCCACGAGTTCCTTGTCCCACTTCACGTCGGGGAAGCCGGCCGCCACCTCGGCGGCGATCTCGTCCCACATCACCATGGCGTGGCGCTGGGCGTTGCTCTTGGTCACCACGGTCAGCTGCTTGCGCGGCCGGCTCTGGGCCAGCTGGAAGGCGTAGCGCAGGATGCGCTCCACGCCCACGCGGGTCATGATGGACACATCGGTCGCGGCCTCGATCGGGTGGCCCTGGTGCACGCGGCCGCCCACGCCGGAGTACTCGCCCTCGGAGTTCTCGCGCACGATGACCCAGTTCAGGTCGTCGGGCCCGCAGCGCTTGAGCGGCGCGTCGATGCCGCGCAGGATGCGCGTGGGCCGCACGTTGGCGTACTGGTCGAAGCCCTGGCAGATCTTCAGGCGCAGTCCCCACAGCGTGATGTGGTCGGGGATGTGCGGGTCGCCGGCGGAGCCGAACAGGATGGCGTCCTTGCCCTTGAGCGCCTCCAGGCCATTGGCCGGCATCATCTCGCCGTGGGCGCGGAACCAGTCGCCGCCCCAGCCGAAATCCTCGAAATCGAAGGCGATGCCGCTGCTGCTGGCGGCCACCGCCTCGAGCACTTCGCGGCCGGCCGGCACGACTTCCTTGCCGATGCCGTCGCCGGGGATGGTGGCGATCCTGTAGGTCTTCATGGTCCGTTTCCTTGGAGAGCAGTGTTGGGATGGATGGACTGTAAGAACCACGGCAGGTGCTGGATCGGCGCTAAAGTGAATCCATTCTTAACCTGGATTCAACACATGGGCCACGGCATCCAGCCCGCCGACCTGGGCTTCTTCTCCACATTGGCCGGTGCGGCCAGCCTCAGCGCGGCGGCGCGCGAACTGGGCGTGACGCTGCCGGCCGTCAGCAAGCGCCTGGCGCAGATGGAGGCACGGCTGGGCGTGCTGCTGGTGAACCGCTCCACACGCCGCATGGGCCTCACGCCCGAGGGGGAGATCTACCTGGAGCATGCGCGCCGCATCCTGGCGGACATCGACGGCCTGGGCGAACTGCTGGGCGTCTCCAAGGCCACGCCGCAGGGGCTGCTGCGCGTGAACGCCACGCTGGGCTTCGGCCGCAGCCATGTGGCGCCGCTGGTCTCGCGCTTCGTGCGCAGGAACCCGCAGGTGCAGGTCCAGCTGCAGCTGTCGGTCAGCCCGCCGGCGCTGACCGACGATGTGTTCGACGTCTGCGTGCGCTTCGGTGCGCCGCCGGACAGCCGCGTCATCGCGCGCAACCTCGGCGCCAACCGCCGGCTGCTGTGCGCCGCACCGGCCTACCTGGCGCGGCACGGCGTGCCCAAGGTGCCGCACGACCTCGCGGCGCACAACTGCATCGGCATCCGCCAGGGCGAGGAGGCCTATGGCGTGTGGCGGCTGACGCCGGCCAAGGGCAAGGGCCGCAGTGCCCGGCCCGAATCTGTGAAGACGCGCGGCAGCCTGGCGACCAACGACGGCGAGATCGCGGTGAGCTGGGCGCTGGACGGCCACGGCATCGTGATGCGTGCCGAGTGGGACGTGCAGCGCCACCTGCGCAGCGGCCGGCTGGTGCAGGTGCTGCCGCAGTACGACACGCCCGACGCCGACATCTACGCCGTCTACCCGCAGCGCCACCAGACCTCGGCCCGCGTGCGGGGCTTCGTCGACTTCCTTGCGCAGGCCTTCACGCAGCAGGGCGCGGCCGTGCCGGCCTGAATCTCACAGCCAGGCCAGCCAGAGATTGATCGTCAGGAAGGAGAGCGTCATCGCGGCCAGCAGCGCGGCCGCGCAGAGCCCTTCGAGCTGGTATTTCTGCGCCAGCACGGCGTAGACGCTCATCATGGGCACGCAGGCATAGACCAGCGCCGCCTTGGCCAGCTCGCCGTCGCCGGGCGGCAGCAGGGTGACGGCCAACAGCACCATGAGCGGATGCAGCACCAGCTTGCCCAGCGTGATGGCTGCGACATCGGCCAGCATGCCGCCGGGCTTCAGGCCGACGAGCGTGCCGCCGATCGCGAACAGCGCCAGCGGGCTCGCGCTGCCCGCGACGATGTTGATGGTCTGGTGCAGCACGGCCGGCACCGGCAGGTCCAGTGCCGAGACCGTGATGCCCACCGCGATGGCCACGACCAGCGGGTTGCGCACCATGGCATGGGCCAGGCCCGCGAGGCGACGCAGCACGCTGCCCGAGCCGCCGCCGCTGTCGGCCACCGACAGCGCGAGCGGGATCATGAGCAGGTTCTCCACCAGCATCACGAGCGCCAGCGCGACGCCGGCCGTGGGCCCCAGCAGCTGCGAGGCGATCGGGTAGCCCACGAAGGCGCTGTTGGAGCCCGACATGCCCATGCCCATGATCGCGGCCTTGGTCACGCCCTCGCGCCGCACCCTGCGCGCCCAGACGAAACCCAGCGCGAGCGCGGCAAGCGAGCCGGCCGCGTAGGCCACCAGGAAGCGCGGGCTCAGCACCTCGCCCAGCGGCCGGCTGGCCAGCGCGCGCAGCAGCAGCGCCGGCAGCGCGACCAGGGTGGCAAAGCGGCCCAGCACGCGCACCTGCGTGGCATCGAACACGCGCAGGCGAACGCACAGGAAGCCGGCCAGGATCAGCAGGTAGATCGGCCCCGTGGCCGCGAGCACATTGCCGACAGCGTTCATCTGGAGGGGAAAGGAGCGGCGCGCATCATCGGAAGCAGGCGGGATTCTGACCGGAGACGGCCATCACGCAAGTCGCGTGCCGTGCCGGTGCAGCGGGCCTCAACGCCGTGCCGCGTGCGCGAGGACCTGCAGCACCGCGCGATCGGATCGCGCGTCGAGTCCCAGCTGCAACAGCACGAACGAGGCCAGCAGGCCGAAGCCGCCCGTGAGCGCAACGATCAACGCCATCTGCAGCCGCGGGAAGCTGTCGCGGGAAAGGCGCTCCGTCATCAGCCGGATGACACGGGCGCGCGGATTCATCGGCGCCAGGCCTGCAGCAACGGCGCATGCAGGACGACGAAGGCCACCACGTTGAGCGCCACCGTGCCCCAGAACGCCGCACGGAACGCCGCCTTGCTGGTCTTGTGGCGCAGCAGTTGCTGCGCGACGATGGCGCCCGGCCAGCCGCCGGCCAGGCCCAGCAGGAGCAGCGTGCTTTCGGCGATGCGCCAGCGGCCCGCGGTGGCGGCCGACTTGTCGATGGCATAGGCCAGGAAGCAGGCGGCGCTGGCCACCAGGTACAGCCCCGCGACCCAGGCCGGAACGCGCCACAGCAGGGCCACGGCGGCGTAGACGAGGACGAATGCGGGAATGGCCAAGGCGCTCGCCGCGCTCCATGGCGCCGGGCTGTCCTGGCGCCGCGGTGCACGGGGAGCAGGCGCACGCGCCGCCTGCACCAGCGCGACCTTGCTGGCGCGCTTCTTTCCCTCGCGGCCGATCTCGACCTCGAAACTCACGCGCTGCCGCGGCTGTGGCCGGCCGTTGCGTGCCGGGAAAGACTTGATGTGGGCAAAGATTTCCGGCCCGCCCTGGTCGGCCTGGATGAAGCCGAAGCCGCGTTCGTCGTTCCAGGCGCTGACGGTGCCGGTGAAGCGCGGCGCAGCCATCAACGAACGGGCCGGCCGGTCATGAAAGCCGCGTTCCGTCCCGGGGGGAATCTGCGGGTGAACCGCTTCAAGACGGGCGCGCCTGCAGCATCGCCGCCATCTTCTGGTGCACGAGGTTGATGGCCTTGAGCGGGCGGATGAACACCTTGAATTCGGTGATGCGGCCTTCGGCGTTCCACCGCAAGCTGTCGATGCCGTTGACGGCGATGCCGTCGATGTCCACCACGAATTCCAGCACCGCCGAGGCCGGGCCCGTGGTTTCCTGGACGTAGCGGAAACTGTCGTTGAAGAAGACCTGGAAGGCCGCCGACAGGTACTGGGTCGTCACCGCCTTGCCGACCTGCGGGGTGTGGACCACAGGCGAGTGGAACACCACCTCGTCGGCCAGCAGATCGGCAAGGCCGCGGCTGTTGCGCGACGCGACCAGGTGGTGCCAGGTGGAGAGCGTGTCGATGGCCATGGGATCGCTTTCTGACGAAATCCTTCTCGGCCAAACTGTACTTGAAGGCGCCGAACGCCTACCGCAGCGCCGCGTGGATCAGGCCCTGCACCGCCAGCACCGGCCCCAGCTGGTCCGGGCGGTTGTAGTTGCCCATGAACAGCACATACACCAGCTGCTGCGACGGCACCACCACCAGCCGCTGCCCGCCCCAGCCGATGCCCAGCGAGCCGAAGGGCGTGCCGTCGGCGCGCTGCGCCAGGTACCAGTGGTAGCCATAGCGCACGCCCTCGAAGGCGGCTGTGCGCGGGGTCAGCGAGGCCGTGATCCACTCGGCCGGCACCACGCTGCGGCCCTGCCATCGGCCCTCGTCCAGCACCAGCTGGCCCACACGCGCGAGGTCGGGCGCGCGCATGCGCAGGCCCGAGGCCGCGGCGGCCTCGCCGTTGAGGCCGGGCGTCCATTCCACGTCCTCGATGCCCAGCGGCGCGAACAGCCTGGCGCGTGCGTAGTCCAGCAGCGGCATGCCGGTGCCGCGCGCGATCAGGTGGCCCAGCAGGGCGGTGGCGCCGCCGCTGTAGCGCCAGGCCGCACCCGGCACGCCGACGATGGGCTGCGACAGCACGTAGTGGTAGCGGTCGCTGCTGCGCTCCATCGCGATCTCGCTGTTGGCCGGGTCGGTGTAGGGCAGGTCCTCGTTCCAGGCCAGGCCCATGGTCATGGACAGCACGTGGGCGATGGTGATGGCGCGCCGGGCCGGCTCGGCGGCCAGGTCGGCGTAGCTGGGGAAGGCGTCCAGCACCGGCTGGTCGGGCGCGGGCACCTTGCCTTCGGCCAGCGCGATGCCGTAGAGCAGGCCCACGATGCTCTTGCTGACCGAGCGCAGGTCGTGCCGTGTGCGGTCGTCGAAGGCCACGCGGCCCAGCGGTGTGCCCCAGCGCTCGTCGGGGCCGGTGTAGTAGCGTTCCAGCACGATGGCGCCGCGCCGCACGACGACCGCCGCATGCAGGTCGGGGAACTTGCCGCCGCGCACCCCCTCGTCGAACTGGGTGCCGAGACCGGCGGCAAAGCTGGCGGCAGCCGCATCGGCGCGCGGCCAGGCGAAGTGGTCCACGGCCGGGGCGGCGATGGTGGGGGCGCAGGCCAGGGCGGCGGCCGCCTGCAGCAGCCTGCGGCGGTCGCATGCAGCGGGCTGCGCGGGCGGGTGCGCGGAGTGCATGGCGTGTTCTCGGGAGATGGGTTTCCGCGGCACTGTAGCGCCACCGCGCGGCGGCGCCTGTGTGCGGGCGTTACAGGCCGGGCAGGGCCGGCACAGCATCGCCTTCGGGGCATGCCGGCGAAATCCCGCATGCGCTGCCGGCCATTGCGGGCCCGGCGCATGATGCCGCGTCGCACCAACCGGAACCCACCATGGAAAGCCTGCAGGCCTTGTTCTCCAGCCCCGCCGCCTGGGCCGCACTTGCGGCACTGGTCGTGATGGAGGTCGTGCTGGGCATCGACAACCTGATCTTCATCTCCATCCTGTCGAACAAGCTGCCCGAGGACCAGCGCGCGCGGGCGCGGCGCCTGGGCATCGGCCTGGCGCTCATCATGCGGCTCGGCCTGCTCTCCATGATCGCCTGGCTCGTCGGCCTGACGGCGCCGGTGTTCGACCTGGGCTGGCAGGGCGATGTGGGTCCGGGCGGCCTGCCGAGCTTCGAGACCGAGTTCTCGTGGAAGGACATGATCCTGATCGCCGGCGGCCTGTTCCTGATCTGGAAGGCCACCAAGGAAATCCACCATGCCGTGGACCCTGTGCCCACGGGCAGCGTGTTCGAGAAGGGCGCCGGCACGGCGGCGCTGTCGTTCTCCTCGGTGATCGTGCAGATCATCCTGCTCGACCTGGTGTTCTCGATCGACTCCATCCTGACCGCCGTGGGCATGACCGACAACCTCGCGGTCATGGTCATCGCGGTGCTGGTGGCCGTGACGGTGATGCTGCTGGCCGCCGAGCCGCTGGCCAACTTCATCAACAAGAACCCCACCGTGGTGATGCTGGCGCTGGGCTTTCTGCTGATGATCGGCGCGGTGCTGATCGCCGAGGGCTTCGGCGTGCACGTGCCCAAGGGCTACATCTATGCGGCCATGGCCTTCTCCACGGTGGTGGAGATGCTCAACATGCTGTCGCGCCGCGCCAGGCAGCGCGGCACGGGCCAGGCTTCCTAGTCCGGCTGGATGTTGGCGGCCTTGACGACCTTGGCCCACTTGGCCAGGTCCGACTTGATGACCGCCGCATAGTCCTGCGGCGTGCCGCCCTGGATCTCGATGCCAGCGCCTTCGAGCTTGGCGCGCACGTCGGGCAGCTTCAAGGCCGCGTTGATCTCGGCGTTGAGCTTGTCGACGATGGCCTTGGGCGTGCCGGCCGGCGCGAGGAAGCCGCCGTTGGTGTTGGCGTCGTAGCCCTTGAGGCCTTGCTCGTCGGCCGTGGGGACGTCGGGCAGCGCCGCCGTGCGCTTGAGCGTGGACACCGCGACGGCGCGCACGTTGCCGGCCTTCACCTGCGACTGGATGGCGCTGATGGTGTCGATGTACAGCGCGGTGCGCCCGCCCAGCAGATCGGGGTGCGCGGCCGAGGAGCCCTTGTAGGGCACCAGCAGCATCTCGGCGCCCGACGCCATGCGGAACATCTCGGCCGCCATCTCCTGCGCGCTGCCGCGGCCCGAGGTGGCCACCTTGGCCTGGTCGGGGTGGGCCTTCATCCAGGCGATGAATTCGGGCAGGGTCTTGGCCGGGATCTGCGGGTAGATCGCGAACACCAGCGGCACGACGTGGGTGTAGACGATGGGCTCGAAGCTCTTCTCGGGGTCCCAGCCCAGGTTCTTGAACAGGAACTTGTTGATGTTGTGGCTGCCGCCCACGATGCCGATGGTGTAGCCGTCGGGCGGCGACTTGGCCAGCACGTCGGTGCCCAGGTTGTTGGAGGCGCCGGGCCGGTTGTCCACGATCACGGGCTGGCCCATGGAGACGGCGAGCTTGTCGCCGACGACGCGGGCCAGGGTGTCGATGGCGCCGCCCGGCGGGGCCGGCACGATGATCTTGATGGCGCGCGTGGGGTAGGCCTGGGCCGAGGCCAGGGCGGGCAGCAGGGCCAGCACGGCCGTGGCGGCCAGGGTCTTGATCAGGGTCTTGCGTTGCATGCGTGTCTCCTCAAAGTGGGGTTTCGGAAAATCGTCTTCAGCCGCGGCCGACGAAGGGCATGGCGCTGGCCATCACGGTCATGTTCAGCACGTTGGCCGACAGCGGCAGCGCCGCGATGTGGCGCACGGCATCGGCCACGTGCTTCGCATCCATCATGGGTTCAGGCGCCGTGGTGCCGTTGGCCTGCAGCACGCCGCGCGTCATGCGCTCGGACAGCTCGGTCAGCGCGTTGCCGATGTCGATCTGGCTGGCCACGATGTTGAAGGCGCGGCCGTCCAGCGCCAGCGACTTGGTGATGCCGCTCACGGCGTGCTTGCTGGCGGTGTAGGGTGCGGTGAACGGGCGCGGCACATGGGCCGAGATCGAGCCGTTGTTGATGATGCGGCCGCCCTGCGGCACCTGCTTGCGCATGAGGCCGAACGCGGCGCGTGCGCACAGGAACACGCCGGTCACGTTGGTGTTGAGCACGGCGAACCACTTCTCCAGGGGCAGCTCGTCCATGGGCACGGCGGGGGCGTTCACGCCGGCGTTGTTGAACACCACGTCGAGCCGGCCGTAGGTCTTCTCGATGGTGTCGAACAGCGCCTGCACGCTGGCCGGATCGGTCACGTCGGTGGGCACGGCCAGCGCGGCGTGGCCGCTGGACGCGGCCTGGTCGACGAGCGCGTTGAGGGGCTCGGCACGGCGGCCGGCCAGCACGACGGTGAAGCCGTCTTCGAGCAGGCCCAGTGCGGCGGCGCGGCCGATGCCGCTGCCTGCGCCCGTGACGAGGGCGATGCGGGGAGTGGTGGTGGTGTTCATGTCGGTTCCGAAGTGACGGTCATGGAGAAGTCGCCGATGCCGGTGATGCCGCCCGTGACGCGGTCGCCCGGTCGCAGTGGGCCGACGCCGGCAGGCGTGCCGGTGAAGATGAGGTCGCCCGGCAGCAGCGCGACCGAGCGCGACAGCATGGCCACGAGTTCGGGCACGGGCCACAGCAGGTCGGCCAGGTCGGCGCGCTGGCGTTGCGCGCCGTTGACCGCGAGCCAGATGGCGCCGCGGTGCGGGTGGCCGATGGATGTGGCCGGCACGAGCGGCGTACACGGCGCGGAGTGGTCGAAGGCCTTGGCCGGCTCCCAGGGGCCGCCCGCGCGCTTGGCCTGCTGCTGCAGGTCGCGCCGCGTGAGGTCCAGGCCGGCTGCGTAGCCCCAGATGTGTTGGGCCTCCACCTGGGCCGGATCGATGTCGCGCCCGCCTTGGCCGATGGCCACGACGAGTTCGATCTCGTGGCAGAAGTCCTGTGTCTGGGGCGGGTAGGGGAGCGTGCCTTGCGCCGGCACGACTGCATTGGCGGGCTTCATGAACCAGGCGGGCATGTCTGCCGGCTTGGGTTCACCCGCGCTCCAGGCGTAGTTGCGGCCGATGCAGACCACGCGGCCGACGGGGAACACGGCTGCGGTTCCCGCGACTGCCAGGGTGGTGGGCTCCGGTGGTTGGATGGCGAAGTGGGTCATGTCAGCGGCCTTGCGATCGGGTTGGATGGGGTGCCTGGGCCGACGCCACCGGGTGGCCTCTTCCGCTCATGTCACCCGCCTTCGGCTCCTTCTTTACTTCGCTGCAGAGGCCACCCGATGTCCTCGGCCCTGGAGACGTCGCGTGGTGCTGGCTTGTGCTGCGCGACGCCGATAGACCGCGTCGATGGTGTGCTCCGCGCAGCGAAATCAAGGAGGAGCCCCGGGCCGCCCGCGGCCCGGGGCGGGGGACATTCGCGGAGCGGAGTACACCGTCGGCGCGGTCGGGCCGCAAGCCTGCGCAAGCATGCATGTCGGCGCTCACTCGATCGTGATCTTGCGGGCGCGGATGATCTGCGCATAGCGCGCACGATCGTCTGCGATCAGCTTGCCGAACTCGGCCGGCGAGGTGGCGCGCGGCACGCCGCCCAGGGCCACGAAGCGCGCCTTCACGGCCTCGTCGGCCAGCACGGCGCGCACGTCGGCGGCGATCTTGTCCTGCACGTCCTGCGGCGTGCCGGCCGGCGCCAGCAGGCCGATCCACGAGATCGCGTTGAAGCCGGGGATGGTGCCTTCGGCCAGCGTGGGCACATCCGGGAACGCAGAGACGCGCTTGTCGCCGGTAACGGCCAGCGCACGCAGCTTGCCGGCCTTGATGTGGCCGGAGGCTTCCAGCACGGTCATGAACGACAGCTGCACATGGCCGGCCAGCAGGTCGGCGATGGCCGGGCCGCCGCCGCGGTAGGGCACGTGCAGGATGAAGGCGCCCGTCTGGTCCTTGAACATCTCGGCCGCCAGGTGCGGCGCGCCGCCCGCGCCCGAGCTGCTGTAGCTCAGCTGGCCCGGCTTGGCCTTGGCCAGGGCGACGAACTCGGCCGCCGTCTTCGCGGGCACGGCCGGGTTGACCATCATGGCCAGCGGCAGTTCGGCCACGAGCGAGACCGGGGCGAACGCCTTGTCGGCGTCGTAGGGCATCTTGGGGTAGAGCAGCGGGTTGATGGCCTGCGTGCCGATGTTGCCCAGCAGCAGCGTGTAGCCGTCGGGCCGGGCCTTGGCCACGAAGTCGGCTCCGATCTGGCCGGCCGCGCCGCCCTTGTTCTCCACGATCACGGGCTGGCCCCAGCGGCGGCCCAGCTGCTCGGCGATCACGCGCCCACCGGTGTCGGTGCCGCCACCGGGTGGGAAGGGCACGACCAGCGTGACCGGCTTGTTGGGAAAGCCCTGCGCGAACACGGGGGCAGCAAAGGCCAGAGCCAGCGCGATGAGAAGGTGGCGTTTGATCATGGGTTGTCTCCGCAAGGGTGTGGTCTCAGGTCGTGAGGCTCAGCGTGGGCCGCTGGCCGGCCAGGGCCTGGTCGACGCTGTCCAGCACCATCTGCGCCATGGCCGTGCGTGTCTCCCAGGTGGCGCTGGCGCGGTGGGCTTGCAGCGTCACCTGCTCGTGTTCGCGCAGTGCTTGCGGCACGCGCGGCTCGTCGACGAACACGTCCAGGCCCGCGCCGGCGATGCGGCCGGCCACCAGGGCCTCGGTCAGATCGGCTTCGTTGACGAGGCGGCCGCGCGCCACGTTGACGAGGAAGCCGCGCGGGCCCAGCGCGTCGAGCACGGCGGCGTTGACGATGCCCTCGGCCTTGTCTGCCGCGGCGCACAGCACCAGCGCGTCGGACTCGCGTGCCAGGTCGACCAGATCGGCGACGAAGCGGTGCGGCACGTCGTCCATGGCGCGCAGGTCGGTGTAGCTGATCGGGCAGCCGAAGGCGGCGGCGCGCTGGGCCACGGCACGGCCCACGCGGCCCATGCCGACGATGCCGACGCGCATGCCCGAGAAGCGGCGCGCCAGCGGGATCGCGCTGGGCGAGGGGTTCTTCTCCCACAGGCCGGCGCGCACGAAGCGGTCGCCCGCGCAGATGTTGCGGCAGGCCGCGATGAGCAGGCCGATGGCCAGGTCGGCCACGTCTTCGGTCAGTGCGCCGAGCGTGGCGGTGACGGGCAGGCCGCGCCCGCGGCAGTAGGCCAGGTCGACCGCGTCGGTGCCGACACCGTTGACGGCCACCACCTTGAGGTTGGGCAACTGCTCCAGCATGGCGCGCGAGATGCCGGTGTGGCCGCCCGTGGTGACGGCCTGGATCGACGCGCCGTGCTCGCGCAGCCAGCCCTCGGGATCCTTGAGCTCGAAGTGCTTGTGCACCTCGTAGCGCGCAGCCAGCTGCTCGTTGATGGCCGGGATCAGGATCGGGTTCAGTTGCAGGACACGCGGTTTCATGGCAATCAGGCTCGGTTGGCAGAAGGTGGCGCATGGTAGGTTTATGTTGATGTCAATGTAAATATTGATGTATAAAATCAACATATAGACATTTGCGACGACCGACCATGGCCTCCTGGATTTCGATGGACGAGGCGTGCCGCCAGCTCGGTGTGCGCGCGCAGACCGTGTACGCCTACGTCAGCCGCGGCAAGCTGGAGGTCATGCCCGACCCGGCCGACACGCGGCGCAGCCTGTACCGCGCCGAGCATGTGGCGGCACTGGCCAAGCGCAAGCAGGCCGGCCGCAAGCACGAGACGCTGGCGGCCAACACGCTGTTCGGTGCCGAGCCCAGCATTCCGACGGCGCTGACGGCCTTCTTCAAGGGCCGGCCGCACTACCGCGGGCGCGATGCGGTGGAGTTGGCCGAATCGGCCACGCTGGAAGAGGCCGCCCAGTGGATGTGGGAGGCCGAGCAGCCGGCGGACTTCGCCTCGCTGGGCGCCACCGCGCCCGTGTCGGCGCCGGGCCGCGCCGCTGCGTTCACCGCGCTGGCGCAGCTGGCGGCCTCCGGCCACTCCACGCGCGGCCGTCTCACCCGCGTGTTGCACCAGGAGGGCCAGGGCCTCGTGGGTTTGGTGGCCGATGCTTTCGGCGCCAAGCCCGGGAGCGGGCCGCTGCACCAGCGCCTGGCGCGCGGGTGGAAGCAGCCGCCCGCGGTGGCCGAGTTGCTGCGCACGGCCATGGTGCTGCTGCTCGACCACGAACTCACCAGCTCGGCCTTCGCCGCGCGCATCGCCTCGTCCAACGGCGCATCGCTGCCGGCCTGCCTGCTGGCCGGGCTGGCCACGCTCTCAGGCCCGCTGCACGGCGATGCCTCGGGCCGTGTGCGCGCGCTCTTCGCCGAGGTCGAGCGGCTTGGCGAAGAGCAGGTGGTGGCGCACTACCTGTCGACCGGGCAGCCATTCGCCGGCTTCGGCCACTTCCTGTACCCGGACGGCGATCCGCGCGGCGCGGCGCTGCTGGCGCGCTTCGCGCCGCCGCCCGTGATCGCGCGCTTCATCGAACGCGTGACCGCGCTCACCGGCCTGCAGCCCAACGTGGATGTGGCGCTGGCCGCCCTGGTGGCGCACCACGGCCTGCCGCCCGATGCGGCCTTCGGCATCATGGCCACGGCGCGCAGCGTGGGCCTGTTGGCGCACAGCCTGGAGCAGTTGGGCGTCACCCAGGTGATCCGGCCGCGCGGGCGCTATGTGGGCGCTGTGCCGGCCTGAGGCAGTGGCCGGCGTCCTCCCGCCGGTCCGGATGACCGTGCGCTTGCGGCACGCCCCTGCGTGTCAGTCCGCGATATTGCATTCCCGGCGCAGCAGCGCCAGCGCGTCCGCGGTGGCGTGCACCCGGTCGCTGCGCAGCACCGGCTCGGCTTCGGCGACGAAGGCGTTCCACAGCTTCAGGTAGTCGTTGCGCAGTGCGACCGGCGCATGCTGCCCGATGAACTGGCGCGGTGCGTCGGCGTCCAGGCCCGACTTCTGCACCTTCTTCACGAGGCCCAGCGCGGTCTTCTCGCTCAGCAGCGTGGCGTGCTTGCCGCCGGTCGCGATGCGCAGGAACAGGGTCAGCAGCGAACTGTCGTCGCTGTGGCCTTCGGTGGCCTTGTCCCACAGCGCGCTGTTGCTGCGCTCGAAATGCTCGAGGTCGGCCAGCGCATCCTCCGACCAGAAATAGCGGCCCAGGAAGGCCGGGGTCTGGTCGAACAGCTTGCGCACGCCGACGGCGGCATCGAGGATCCGGGGCAGGTCCTGCACGACGGAGGCCTGCACGGACTGCAGCACCTCGACATAGGCGGCGGGCAGGTCCCTGGGCAAATCGATCGGCACCTGGGCCGGCTCCGCGTACTTCTTGCGCAGGCCCAGCACCATCTTCTCGAAGGCGCGCCAGTCCGGCATGGCGCTGCGCCGGCAGGCGCGCACCAGCAGGGCGGTGCGCAGCACGGCTTCGGCGTCCTTGCCGGCGTCTTCCAGGTCGTCGGCGTCCAGGCCCAGCTGCGCGGCCATCCAGATGGCGGCCTCCACCAGCTTCGTGGCGTGGCTGCGCGCGGCGCGCTCGGCCTGGTACTCGGTCAGGCTGCGCAGGGTCCACTTGGCGAGCAAGGGGATGTGCTTGTCCTCGAAGGCGCCGTGTTCCTGCATGCCGAAGTGGCTGCTCTGCGGCATCACGATCAGCGCCTTGAGCATGTCCGATCCGCCCTTGGAGCGCGACAGCAGGCTGTGGTCGCGCAGCGATTCGGCGGCCAGGTCGAGGTCGCCACCGCTGCTGTGCTCCAGGTACAGGCTCACCAGGTTGACCAGCCGCGTGCGGGCCAGTTCGAGGTCGGGCCGCAGGTACTCGGTGCCGAAGTAGCGCGCGATCTGCACCATGCCCTTGGGGGCCTCCTGGCACATCGCGGCCAGCTTGTCGGGCACGAGGATGCCGTGGCGCACGCCGTGCTGCAGGGCCTTCTCGAAGAAGGGCCGCTCGTCGAACAGCGCGACGGCCTGGGCAGCCTGGTCGGGGTGGTCCATCAGATCGCGGATTCTTCGTCGTCTTCGCGCGCGGCGGGGGTGCTGCGGCCACGGTCGGTGTCGCTGGTCTCCACGCGCACGTCTTCCTCGCCGGCCTCTTCCTCGTCCTCCGTGCCCAGGTGGTGGGCGCGGGCCTGGGCGCGCAGGACCAGCAGGGTCTCGGTGAACAGGTCGGGGGTCTCGTAGCGCATGCGCCAGGCCAGCTCCATCCAGTCCTGGTCGGCCACCTCTTCCAGGTCGATCCGGGGGCTGGCGTAGGCCGAGCCCAGCAGCGCCTGCTCGGACAGCATCTCGCCGTCTTCCTCGACGGTGTCGAAGGTTCCGGTGCGCGCGAAGGCCTCGATGCGGGCCCACTTCTCCGCGAAGTAGTTGGCCATGGCCTCGCTGCCGCCTTCCAGGTCGCCGACGGCGGTGAGGAACGCCACGGGGTCGGCGTCCTCGCGGAAGATGATGGAGTTCACCATGCCGCGCAGGTGCGTGTGGGTGAGGTCCTTGTAGCGCTTCTCGATGACGATGGCCCGGGCGAACTGCTCGGGCGTGACCAGCAGGTTCACGACCGATTCGCGCGAGGGGTCGTACTCGCGCATGACCGCCAGGATGTCCTTGGGGGCCAGCTGGTCCAGCACCACCATCAGCGCGCGGTCGCCCTCGGCGTCGGCCAGTTCGGTAAGGGCCGACTCGGCGCCGGCGATGTCGCCTGCGGCGATCAGGCTCTGGGTCTTCTCGATCAGGGCGAGGTGGTTGCTCATGTTCAGTCCTTGCGGTCGAAGCCTTGCTCGGCCATCCAGTCGGCGCGGGCCTCTTCGCGGGTCTGGGCGTCGGCGTCGTCCAGGTCGTCGGCCGAGAGCGGCTGGCGCGCGTCTGCGTCCTGGTCGCCGTCGCGGTCGTCTTCGCGGTCGGCGTCGTCCGCGTCGTCGCCGTGGTCTGCACCGTCGGCGGCATGCCGGGTGCTGCCCACCATGTACTCCAGCGCGGCAGCCACGCTGAGGAAGTTGTCACCGGCCGGGTGCTGGCGCAGCGTCTGCACCGTGGCCTGCGCCCAGGGGGCGATCTCGATGCCTTCGCGCAGGCTGTCCCAGGCGGTCAGGTTGCCGGCCTCGCAGGCCAGCAGGCGCTCCATGGCCGGCCCGGAGCGGAACTGGAAGGCCTTGTGCAGCACCACGGCCACCATCTCGGGGCTGAGCTCCAGCATGGCGACCAGGAAGCTGAGTTCGCCGCGCCGTTCGGCCAGCCGCCGGTCGAGCACGTGCTGGCCCTCGGAGTCGTGGCGCATGTCGTCGAGTTCGGCCAGGTAGGCCGAGCGCAGGTTGCGGAAGAAGGGTGAAACGTGCATCGGGGGGGCTAGGTCAGCGTGCGGAAATAGTCTGCCCAGATCTCGCGCGCCGTTTCCAGCGGGTCGTCGAGCAGGTTGCGCTTACGGTTGGTGTCGTAAGCCTCGCGTTTGGCCTCGTCGCCCAGGATGTCGTAAGCCTCCTGGATGGCGCGGAAACGGGTGGCGGCATCGGCTGCGGTGCTGCGGTCCGGGTGGTGGAGGGCTGCCTGTTGGCGGTAGGCCTTCTTGATGTCCGCCAGGCTCGCGCCACTGCTGACACCCAGGGCGAGATAGTGGTCTTGCATGCGGTGTCTTGCTGCCGTCCGCAGGTTGGGGCGGGCGGCAAAAGGCGGCGATTGTAGGTGGCAGCGGTTTTTCAGCCGCCCGGGCTGTCCAAAGCCCGTACCGCCACGCCCATGTCGCGCCACAGCGCGCGGTGGCAGGTGAACAGCAGCACCTGGTGGCGCTGCGCGGCGTCGAACAGCACGCGCTTCATGCTGGCCAGGCGGTCGCTGTCGCTGTGCACGAGCGCGTCGTCCAGGATCAGCAGGGTGGGCCGGCCGGCCTGCTGCAAGAGGTCGGCATAGGCGAAGCGGCTGATCAGCCCCAACTGCTCGCGGGCGCCGAAGCTCAGCGCATCGACGGCGCCCGACTCGGCCGCACCCGTGCTGCGCGGGCGTGTCAACAGTGCCGGCGCCAGCTGCTCGTCGATCTGCACACTGGCGCCGGGCAGCAGCAGCGGCAGGTAGTGCTGCAGGCGCTGGGCGAGTGGCGCCTGCAACCGCGCCAGCGTGGCCTGGCGGCGTGCCTGCAGGCGTTCGCAGAGCAGGTCGAGCGCGGCGGCGCGGCGCTGCAGCTCGTGCTGGCGGCGCCATGCGCGCTGCAGTTCGCCGTCGCGTGCGGCGCGCTGCTCCTCCAGCCCCTGTGCGCCCGCCTGTTGCAGTGCGCTCTGCAGCACGAGGATCTGCTCGTGGCGCTGCTGGTGGCTGGCGCGCAGCTGCGCGATGCTGCGCGCCAGCCGCGCGATGTCCTGGGCCACGATGTCGGGCCGGGCCGACTGCAGGCTGGCCGCCGTCTGCGCCACGCGGGCATCGAGCGCCTGGTGCTCGGCCTGGGTCTGCAGCAGCTGCTGTTGCGCGGTGTCCTGCTGGGCGCTGCGCTCGGGCGCGGCGAGCCTGGCCTGGGCGGCCTGCAGTTCGGCGCGCGCGGCATCGCGCCGGCTGGCGGCCGCGGCCTGCTGGGCCTGGGCCTGGGCATGGGCGTCGCGCGCAATGGCCAGGGCCTGCTGCGCGGCCTTGTCGGCGGCGGCGGCCTCGGCCGCAGGCCGGGCGTCCTGTGGCGCTGCCGGCAGGCGGGCGAGGGCGGCGTCGGCTGCCTGGATGCGCGCCTGCACCTGGGCGCAGGCCGTGTGCAGTGTGTCCAGCCCTTGCGGCGCGACGATGGCCAGGGCTTGCTCGGCCAGTTGCACGGCCGCCTGCGCGGCGCTGCAGGCGGCCAGCCGGGCTTCGGCGTCGGCCAGGTCGGCCAGGCCCAGCGCGGCCAAGGCCTGCTGCAGCTGGTGGCTGGCCTGCTGGTCGGCTCGGGCGAGGTCGGCCAGGTCCTGCCCGCCGGGCGTGATGCGCAGCTCGCCGCCGCCGGGCAGGCGCAGCAGCGCGGGCGCCGTCAGCAGCAGTTCACCCTCGCCCTGCAGCGGCTGCGCGTCCAGTTGCAGGCCCTGGCCGGGCGGCAGCTGCCAGGCCAGCCGCGTGGCCACGGCCTGGTGGCGCAGGGCGGCCTGCTCGCGCGCCTGCACCAGCGTGCGCAGCTGCTGCAGCTGCCGGGGGGCGATGGGCTGCAGCGCGGCGGCCTGGGCCCGCTGCCTGGCAAGTTCGGCATGGGCCGCCTCTGCGCGCTGCAATGCCTGGGCGGCGCGCGCGGCATCGGCCTGCGCCTGTGCGCGCTGCTGCTGCAGGCTGTCGCGCAGCGCCTGTTGCTGGGCGGCCTGGGCCTGCAGCTGGGTGGTGTGCGCCTGGGCCAGGGCCGCCTCGGCGGTGTGCCGCGACAGCGCGGCGGCCGCGTCGGCCGTTTGCACGGCCGTCTCGGCCTGGTCCAGCGCGGCCTGGCGCCGGGCCAGGTCGTCTTCCTGCTGGCGGAACGCAGCCAGGCGCTGGCCCAGCAGTTCGCGCGTGCGGCCCAGGTCGGCCAGGCGCTGGCGGTCTTCGCCCAGCTGGCGCGCGCTGGCGTCCAGCGCGGCCTGCCGTTCGCGCGCCTGGGCCAGGTCGTGCTCCAGCGCGTCCCAGGGCTGCTGGCTGCTGTCGGCGGCATGCGCGCGGCGCAGCTGGTCGAGCCGGTCGACCTGCTCGCGGTACTGCGCGATCTGCGCGTCCAGTGCGGCGATCTCGGCCTGGTGCTGGGCCACGGTGTCGATGGCCTGCTTGTGCTCGCCAGTGGGCTTGCCGGTGCCCGTCAGCAGCTCGGCGCGGTCCTTGCGCAGGCGCTCGAGCAGCGCGTCGCCGCCGGTGGCGGCGAGTGCGCCTGCGGCTTCCCCCTGGCCGTGCAGCGCGTCGTGCAGGTGCTCGCGCGCGTGGCGCACGTCCAGTTCCTGCCCGCTGCCCTGTTCCACCCACAGCAGGCCCGGGATGCCCTGGTGCTCGGTCTTGCTGGCGCCCTTGGGCGAGTAGGCATAGCCGAACAGCTGGGCCAGGTGGTCCTCGGCCTCGGCGCCCTCCAGCTGGCGCGTGCCGATGGCCAGCACGCAGCGCTTCTTGCCCAGGAAGCTCTTGACCAGGTGGTGCGGCTGCCCGGCAAGCACGAAGTCGATCTCCACGCGCGGCGCGGCGCCGCTGCCCTCGTCCCAGGGCCGCAGGTCGTCGACCATGCTGGACTTGTGGCGCTCGAAGAAGGCCGCGCGGATGGCGCGCACCAGCGTGCTCTTGCCGGCCTCGTTGGGGCCGGCCAGGATGTTGAGGCCGGGCGTGAAGCCGCTGAGTTCCAGCGGCGCGCGGAAGCGGCGCAGCTGTTCGACGCGCAGGCGGGTGATCTGCATGGTCATGTCAATGCGCCGTCAGAATGCAGTGGCCGAGCGCAGGGATGGCCCGTGTGGGAGTTCCCCCTGTGCCCCTGCCGAGGAGCGCAGTGGACTGGGCGGCCGGCGGCATATCCCGGCCTCTGGTGCTCGTGCGAACGCAGTGTTTTCTATGCACACCACTTGCTGATCGGCGTTCGGAGGTGGGGCTATCCACCCCACACCCGGACTTACTTTTCTTGTCTCGCCAAGAAACGTAAGCAAAAGAAGGCGACCCCGGTGCCCCTGTCCCTGCGCTAGCGCTCCGGGCAACCTGCGGTGCTCGCGCCATGGGCTGCATTGCGCAACTCGCACCGTTCACTGCGGGAACGTAGATCGAACAAGCGCAATGAGTCCGTTCACGAAGCGCGAGGTTCCCCGCACAGCCCATGGCGCTGCGCTCCTCGGCAGGGGCACAGGGGAAATTCGCATCCGGGCCATCGCTGCGCTCGGCCTGGAGCTCGGGCCATCGCTGCGCTCGGCTTTGGAATGGGGGTGGGGGTTTTCTCATGCGCGCTCCGCCAGGAGCCCCGCCAGCAGGGCCAGCGCATCCTGCGCCTGTTCGGAATCCCCCTCGGCCCGCAGTTCGGCGATCACGTCGCCCAGGTAGCCATCGGCCTGCAGCCCGGCAATGTCGGCATCCGTGGGCACGAGGCGCAGCGCGGCCTGGTCGGCCTGCAGGTGGCGCACGCGTGCCTCGGCCGCGCCAAGCCCGGCCTGCAGCCGTGCGCGCGCCGCCAGGTCCAGCTGGCCGCGCAGGCGCAGGTCGACCACGTGCTGCGGCGTGAGCGCGGCCAGCTGGTCGAGCAGCGCATCCAGGTCGCTGTCGACCTGCAGCGCCGCATCGATCTGCTGCCAGCGGTACTGGCCCACGGCCACGCTGCGCACCTGCGGTGTGGCGCCCGGTGCGGCGATGTCCACCAACAGCGCGTTGCCAGCCTCGTTGGCGCGGAAGCGGTCGGGCTCCGGCGTGCCGGCGTACCAGATGCGCGCATCGATGGCCTTGGTGCCGTGCCAGTCGCCCAGCGCGAGATAGTCCAGCCGCGCGCGCACGGCGCGGTCCGGCGCGATCGGGTTCGCGGAGTCGATGTCCTCGGCCAGGATGCCTTGCACGCTGCCGTGCGCGATGCCGATGCGCAGCAGCCCGGCCGGCGTGTCGGCGGCATCGAACCAGGCCGTGAGGTCGTGGTGGGTGTGGCGCTGCGTGAGCGGTGCGGGCAGGGCAGCGAAGCCCTGGGCTTCGAAGCGCTGCACGCAGGGCTCCAGGAGCAGGTGGGCGTTGGGCGGCACGGCGCCCAGGCGCTGGGCGCGGCTCCAGACGCTTTCGGCCAGCGCCGCGTCGTGGTTGCCGGGCAGCAGCAGCCAGGGGCCGGCAAACCCGGCCAGTGCGTTGAACAGCCGGCGCACGGTGCGCTCGGAGACGGTCTGGGCGTCGAACACGTCGCCGGCCACGAGCACGGCGTCCACGCCCTCGGCGCTGGCCAAGGCCGCCAGGCGTTCGACAGCCTGCAGCCTGGCCTCGGCCAGCATGGGGGCGTTGTCGGGGGAGAGGGTGGCGAACTGGCGGCCGATCTGCCAGTCGGCCGTGTGCAGGAAACGGGGCATGGGCGCGGATTGTGCCGCGCGGGGTGATCCCGATCCGCCCCGCCTGCGTAGCACCCCCAGCTGCCGGCCGTGGTTGTTGCCGTGCGGAAAGCCGGCGCTACGATGCGCCATCGCGGCGGCCCGAAGGCGGCGCCCGGTCCGGCCCGTCCATCCGTCATGGCGGCCGCCTGTGCGTGCGATCGCTGGAACGTCTTGTAACCGGTAGGTGCGCAGTCCACGCAGTTCGGGGGAGACATGGCAGAGCGGTCTGCAGACGATTTTCTGGGCCAGGGCACGGCCGCCGGGCGCATCCGCGCGATCGATTGGGCCGCCACGCCCGTCGGCGCGATGGCGCAGTGGCCCGACAGCCTGCGCAGCGTGGTGGGCACGATGCTGCGCACGCGCCAGCCCATGGTGCTGCTGCTGGGCAGCGAACTCGTGCAGCTCTACAACGACGCCTACATCGAGCGCGGCCTGAGCCGCCACCCCCGGCAGATGGGCGCCCGCGTGGCCGACACCTGGCCCGAGAGCATCGGCGCGCAGGCCGGGCAGTTCGCCGCCGTGCTGCGCGACGGGCAGCCGGTGTTCCAGCGCGACACGCTGGTGCCGCTGATGCGCGCGGGCCGGCTGCTGGACACCTACTGGTCCTATGACTGCACACCCTTCATCGATGCCCAGGGCGTGGTGCAGGGCGTCCTGGTCAGCCCGGTCGAGACCACGCAGCGTGTGCTGGCCACGCAGCGCGCGGCGGCGCTGAAGGACTTCTCCGCGGCCATGGGCGCAGCCCGGGTGGCCGCGGAACTGCCCGACCTGGCGGTACAGGCCTTCGCCAACAGCACGCGCGATGCGACGCAGCTGAGCTGCCACCGCACGCCGCGCGCGCACTTCGTGCCCGAGCCGTGGTCCGGCGCCGGGCTGGCGCCCATGCCAGGCGCGCAGGCCATGCGCAACTGGATCGCCAGCGACCCGGACCTGTGGGACCGCCTGCGCAGCGGCGAAGACGTGCACGACGGCAGCATCGTGCTGGTGCCGCTGGCCGACAAGGCGGGCGCCGACGCGATCCGCTTTGCTGCGTTCGCGCTCGACCCCCGCCTGGCGCTGGACGAGCCTTACCGCCAGTACCTGCTGCAGGCCACCCGGCGCATCGGCCAGGCGTTCGACCGCATCGAGGCCGAATCGGCGCGCGCCAGCAGTGCCGGCGAGCTGGAGGCGCTGCTCATGGACGCGCCGGTCGGCGCCGCCATCCTGACCGGGCCCGACCTGGTTCTCACGCTGGCCAACACCGCCTGCCGCCACTGTGTGGGCCAGCGCGACCTGGTCGGCAAGACCTTCGAGCAGGCCTTCCCCGAGGTCGCCGGCACCGCGCTGCCGGGCATCCTGCACGCGGCCTACGACACCGGCACGCCCTATGGGAGCCCGGAGACGCTGGTCCGGCTGGACAAGCGCGGCGGCGGCGTGCTGGAGGATTGCTGGTTCCAGTTCAACCTGCAGCCGCTGCGCACGCTGGAAGGCGACGTCTACGCGCTGATGGCCATCGTGATGGACCTCAGTGAGCAGGTGCGCGCGCGCCAGGCCGTGCAGGACCGCGCCGCCCAGCTGGAGAAGACGGTGCGCGCCCGCACCCGGCTGTTGCAGGAGGCCAACCTCGCCATGGGCCGGGCCAACGAGGCGCTCAGGGCGGCGGTGGACCGCACGCACAACGTGACCGAGATGATGCCGGGCCGCATCGCCTACTGGGACGCCGACCTGCGCTGCCAGTTCGCCAACCAGCGTTTTTGCGACTGGGTCGGCAAGCGGCCCGACGAGGTGCTGGGCCTGCAGGCGCAGCAGCTGTACTCGCCCGAGACGCTGGCGCGCACCAGGCATTTCGTCGAGGGTGCGCTGGCCGGCGTTGCTCAGCACTTCGAGACGCGCACCGTGCGGCCCGACGGCCGCGTGGTCTACAGCCAGGTCGACTACGTGCCCGAGCGTTCTGCGGCGCCGCGTCGGCCGGGCTTCTACCTCATGTCCGTCGACATCACGCCGCTCAAGGAGGCCGAGATCGCGCTGCGCGACGCCAACGCCGACCTGGCGCGCTCGCGCGATGCGGCCGAGACGGCCAGCCGCACCAAGAGCGCCTTCCTGGCCAACATGAGCCACGAGATGCGCACGCCGCTCAACGCCATCATCGGCATGACGCATCTGCTGGCGCACCGCACGGTGGACGCCGACCAGCGGCGCAAGCTGGGCCAGGTGGACACCGCGGCCAAGCACCTGCTGGGCCTGATCTCCGACGTGCTGGACCTGTCCAAGATCGAGGCCGGCAAGCTCGTGCTCGAGCGCAGCGACTTCCTGCTCGCCGACGCCGTGCACTGGGCGCTGGACATGGTGCGCGGCACCGCGCAGGCCAAGGGCCTGGTGCTGCGGCACGAGACCGCGGCCCTGCCCACCCGCGTGCGCGGCGATGCGCTGCGGCTGTCGCAGATCCTCATCAACCTGCTGTCCAACGCCGTCAAGTTCACCGAACGCGGCAGCGTGGAATTGCGCGGCCATGTGCTGCAGACGCAGGCCGGGCGCTACCAGCTGTGCTTCGAGGTGCAGGACACCGGCATCGGCATCGCACCGGCCCAGCAGGCCCACCTGTTCGGCGCCTTCGAGCAGGCCGACAGCTCGATCACGCGCCGCCATGGTGGCACCGGCCTGGGCCTGGCGCTGTCGCGCGAACTGGCGCGCGCCATGGAGGGCGAGGCCGGTGTGGAAAGCCAGCCGGGCGTGGGCAGCACCTTCTGGTTCAGCGCCTGGCTCGAGGAGGCGCGCGGCGAGAGCGGCTTCGCCCCCCTGGGCGCCCTCGACCTGGACAGCCCCCTGCCATCCCTCGACCCGCAAGAGCGGCTGCGCCGCCAGTACCGCGGCCGCAGCGTGCTGCTGGCCGAGGACAACGCCGTCAACCGGGAGGTCGGCGTGGCACTGCTGGAGCATGTGGGGCTGCGCGTGGCCACCGCGGCCGACGGCAGGGAGGCCCTGGCCATGGTCCGCGCCGGCCGCTACGACCTCGTGCTCATGGACATGCAGATGCCGCACATGGACGGCCTGGAGGCCACGCGCGCGATCCGTGCAGACCTGAACACCGTGCCCATCGTCGCGATGACCGCCAACGCGCTGGTCAACGACCGCCATGCCTGCCTGGAAGCCGGCATGGACGACCACGTGGCCAAGCCGGTCAACCCGGAACTCCTCTACGCCGCGCTGCTGCGCTGGTTGCCCGGACCGGACCGCTGAGCGATTTGCGCAACAACTGTTACAAATTCAGGGGATTACCCGACTGTCTGATGAGCAGGTTGGTATGACATGTTCCAGGCCGGGAACAGTTTTTGCCCCTAACGAGAGGAGACCATGAAGAACGCCATGATCCGCGCCACGGTTCGCGCTGTGTGCGCCGCCACCCTGCTGCTGGCCGGCCACGCCGGTTGGGCCCAGCAAAAGGCCGAGGAGGAGCCCGGCTGGGCCAAGGGCCGGCCAAAGACCGACACCGCCATGCGCATGGCGCCGGTGCCGGCCTTCCCGATCCCCACCGCCGTCGACCAGCTGCCGACCAAGAAATTCAAGCTGCCGCCGGGCTTCAAGGTGGAGACCTTCGCCTCGGGCCTGCTCGACGCGCGCGGCCTGCGCCAGGGCGAGAAGGGCACGATCTTCGTCAGCACGCTGTTCGTGGGCAACAAGGTCTACGCGCTGCCGGCTGACGGCAAGGGCCAGGCCAAGACCATCATCGACAAGATGCCGTTCGCCACCGGCATCGAGTTCCACAAGGGCGCGTTGTACGTCGCCACCAACACCAAGATCCTGCGCTACGACAACGCCGAGGCCAACCTGGACAACCTGGGCGAGCCCAAGGTGCTGTACGACAAGCTGCCCGGCGGCGGCGACCACAGCTGGAAGTACCTGCGCATCCGTGACGAGAAGCTCTACTTCGCCATCGGCGCGCCCTGCAACATTTGCGACCCGGGCGAGTACGCCAAGATCTACCGCATGAACCTGGACGGCACGGGCATGGAGACCGTGGCCGCGGGCGTGCGCAACACCGTGGGCTTCGACTTCAACCCCAAGGGCGGGCAACTCTGGTTCACCGACAACGGGCGCGACTGGCTCAGCGAGGAGATCCCCAACGACGAGCTCAACGTGGTGAGCGGGCCGAACCAGCACTTCGGCTACCCGTTCTGCCACCAGGGCAACATCTCCGACCCGGAATTCGGCTGGGGCAAGGATTGCACCGGCAACGAGTTCGCCAAGCCGGCCGCGCTGCTGGGCCCGCACGCCGGCTCGCTCGGGCTGAAGTTCTACACCGGCAAGATGTTCCCGGCCAAGTACCAGGGTGCCATGTTCATCGCGCGCCACGGCCCGTGGAACCGCACCGTGAAGTACGCCGACGTGTCGGTCGCCTGGCCCGACGGCAAGGGCGGCGCCAAGGTCGAGCCGTTCATGACGGGCTTCGTCGAGAACAACACCTACCTGGGGCGCCCGGTGGACTTCATGGTGATGAAGGACGGCTCGCTGCTCGTCTCCGACGACCACGCGGGCGCGATCTACCGCATCACCTACGGCGGTAAATGAAGCCTCGGGCCAGCCTCAAGCCAGCCCTGGTCGTCGCCGCCGCGCTGCTGCTGCCGCTGGCGGCGGCGGCGCAGCAGCCGCCCGCCGCCGGCAACGCCTACGCCCAGCGCTTCGCCAGCGTGTGCGCGGCCTGCCACGGGGCCAACGGCCGCAACGACATGGCGCTGACGCCGGCCCTGGCGGGCCAGCACTCGTTCTACGCGATCACGCAGCTGTTCCTGTTCCGCGAAGGGCGGCGCAGCAACGAGGCCATGTCGGCCATCGCCAAGACGCTGACGGATGCCGACCTGCGCGGCTTTTCCGACTACATCGCCACCTTGCCGGCGGTGCCGGCGCCCCCGCCGGCCCAGCCGGCCGACGCCACCCGCATGGCGCGGGGCCAGTCGCTCGCGCAGGAGCACAAGTGCTTCGCCTGCCACGGCGCCGATCTGTCCGGCGGCCAGCAGGTGCCACGCATCGCGCAGCAGCGCGAGGACTACCTGCAGATGGCGCTGCAGGAGTTCAAGTCCGGCAAACGCCCTGGCTACACCATGGCCATGGGCGAGGCCGTGGGCCGCATCCCGGTCGAGGACTTGGACACCCTGGCCTACTTCGTCGCGCGCTTCACGCCCGCCGCTCCGGCCCGCAAGTAGCGCCGCGCTCCCGGCCTGCACCTGCTGCGGGCCGGGTTTTCGGCCGGTTTTTGCCGCATCCGATACAGTTCCGAACAAATGCCGGACGGCTTCCGTCAGGTAACTGCACAAATATGTGCTAGCACGGCACAATCCCCGCCGATGGGCCGGGCCGCCGTGGCGGGACGCCGGCGAGGGCCTGGGCAACACGGTGGGACATGGCTGAGACTGTTTTTCGATTCGACCGGGCCGAGCTGCGGCTGGACACACGTGAGTTGTGCGTGGACGGGGCGCCCGTGGCCGTGGGCGCGCGCGCCTTCGACCTGCTGCAGGCGCTGGTGACCCACCGCGACCGGCTGCTGACCAAGCACGAGCTCATGGAGCTGGTCTGGCCCCGGCTCGTCGTCGAGGAGAACAACCTGCAGGTGCAGGTCAGCACGCTGCGCAAGCTGCTGGGCAGCAAGGCGATCGCCACCGTGCCCGGCCGCGGCTACCGCTTCGCAGCCCCCTTGCTCGACGAGAGCCCCGCGCCGGCCGCGCCGCCGCGCGTGGTGGCGCCACCCGCCGCGCGCGGCCATGTCGGCAATTTGCGCCAGGGTGCGCCGCTGCTGGGCCGCGGCGCCGACCTCGCGGCCGTGGCCGCGCTGGTGCGCTCGCAACGCCTGGTCAGCCTGCTGGGCGCCGGCGGCATCGGCAAGACCAGCCTGGCCCGCGCGGTGGGCTGGGAGCTGGGCCATGCCTTCGCCGACGGTGTCTGGCTGGTGCCGCTGGCCGAGGTCGCCGAAGCCGCCACGCTGCCGCTGGCCGTGGCGCGCGTGCTGCAGATCAACCTGCCCGGCCCCGACCCGCTGGCCGCGCTGGCCGAGCGGCTGCCGCCCGAGGCGCTGCTGGTGCTGGACAACTGCGAACACCTGGCCGGCGCCGTGGCGGAGCTCGTGGAGCGCCTGTTGCAGGCCAGCCCGGGGCTGCACGTGCTGGCCACCAGCCAGGAGCCGCTGCGCCTGGTGCGCGAACAGCAGGTGCGGCTGGACGCACTGGCCGTGCCCGAACCCGGCGCACGCGAAGCGGCGCAGTCGCACGGTGCCGTGGCGCTCTTCCTGGCACGGGCCCAGGCCGCGCTGCCGGGCTTCGCCATCGATCCCGGCAACGAGGGCGCCGTGGTGGAGATCTGCCGCGCGCTCGACGGCGTGCCGCTGGCGCTGGAATTCGCCGCCGCGCGCGTGCCGCTGCTGGGGGTGGAGGGGGTGCGCCAGCACCTGGGCCAGCGCCTGCGCGTGCTGAGCCGTGGTGCGCGCGACGCGCCCGAGCGCCACCGCACGCTGCGCGCCACACTGGATTGGAGCCACGCGCTGCTGCGCGAGGACGAGAAGAAGGTGTTTCGCCGCCTCGGCGTGTTCGTCGGCGGCTTCGGCCTGGAGCTGGCCCAGCAGCTGGCGGCGGACGAGGCCACGGACGCCTGGGACGTCCTGGAACTCCTGGGCAACCTGGTCGAGAAATCCATGGTGGTGGTGGACACCGCCAGCGCCACGCCGCGCTACCGCCTGCTGGAGACCGCACGCGCCTATGCCTGCGACCAGCTCGATCTGGCCGGCGAGCGGCCCGCGCTGCAGCTGGGCCATGCCCGCGCCATGGTCGCCATGTTCGACCGGCGCACGCGCATGGAGCGGCTGGGCCTGGAGACCGTGGACCAGTGGATGCAGGCCTGCCAGAGCGAAGCCGACAACCTGCGCGCCGCCATCGACTGGGCCGTGGCCGGCGGCGAGCGCACGCTGGCGCTGGACCTGGCCAACACCGCGGCCGAGTTCATGTACGAGGCCGGCCGCTACCCCGAGTGCGTGGCCTGGATGCGCCGCGCCGAGCCGCTGATCGGTGCCGACACGCCCGAACTCGTGCAGGCGCGCTTCCAGTTCGGCCTGGCCATGGTCGGCCTGCACGGTGGCGTGGAAGGCGCCGAGCGCCTGCGCCTGCTGGACGCCGCGCTGGCCATCCTGGAGCGCCACCCGCCCTCCATGGTGCTGGTCTACGCGCTGTGCATGCGCGGCTACGTGGCCGGCATCTGCGGCGACCTGGCGCTGGCGCGCCGCACGCTGGACCGCGTGCACGCGCTCACGCAGCCCGCGCCCTTCGCGCCGCTGCGCGGCCTGCCGCTGTACATCGAAGGCATGGTGCGCCGCTTCGAGGGCCGATCGCACGAGGCGCTGAGCGCCTTCACCGAGGCGCTGCCTTACGTGCGCCGCCATGGCGACGGCCGCACGCTGTTCTACCTGCAGAGCAACATGGCCGCCGTGCACCACGAGATGGGCCACCTGGACGAAGCGGTGGACCAGTACCGCCGCGCCATCGTGGCGCTGGAGGATTCGCCGCGCACCGATGCCCAGATGATGTCCTTCGCGCTGCTCTGGTACGCCCATGCACTGACGGCGCAGGGCGCGCTGGACGAGGCGCTGGAGCAGGTGCGGCGCAGCCTGCCGTATTGCCGGCGCTCGGTCGGGCTCAGGCACTTCGCGGGCATGCTCGCGCTGCTGGCGGCGCGGCGCGGAAGGCTGCGCGAGGCGGCCTTGCTGCTGGGCTGCGACGACGCGGCGCGGCAGCGAAGGGGCGAGGTGCGCACGCCGTTCGACCTGCGCACCATGAAGTCCGTGCTGGCCCTGGTGGGGGCCGAGCATGCGGCCGAGCGCCTGGCGGTGTGGCGGGTGCAGGGCGGGGCGCTGGACGAGGGCGAGGCGGCAGAGCTGGTGCTGGGGGCATAGCCCGGCGCGAAGCCCCAAGGCGGGGCCGTGGAGCCTGGTCTGCGCGCGGTGTGTCGGGCCGCGGGCGCGGACTTCATGCCGGCACCGCCGACGGCGCGGGCGCCTGCTGCGCCGGTCCGTCCGGCCTGATCCTGAACCAGATCGCGTACATGGCTGGCAGGAACACGAGCGTCAGCACTGTGCCGGCGAGGGTGCCGCCGATGAGCGTGTAGGCCAGCGTGCCCCAGAACACCGAGTGCGTCAGCGGGATGAAGGCGAAGATGGCCGCCAGCGCCGTCAGCACCACCGGTCGCGCCCTCTGGACGGTGGCTTCGATCACCGCATCGAAGGCGGCCATGCCCTCCTGGGTGTTGTGGTGGATCTGGCCGATCAGGATCAAGGTGTTGCGCATGAGGATGCCCGACAGCGCGATCAGCCCGACCAGGGCGTTGATGCCGAAGGGCTGCTGGAAGATGAGCAGCGTGGGCACCACGCCGATGAGCCCCAGCGGACTGGTGGCGAACACCATGACCATGGCTGCGATCGAGCGCACCTGCAGGATGATGATGAGCAGCGTGAGCGCGATCATCACCGGGAACAACGGCAACAGTGCCGTGGTCGCCTTGGCGGACTCCTCGATGGAGCCGGCCTGCTCGATCCGGTAGCCGGCAGGCAGTTGGTCGATGATGGGCCGCAATTGCTTGAGCACGGCGTTGGACACGTCCGGCGGTTGCAGATGCTCGGCGATGTCGCCCCGGACCGTGATGGTCGGCGTGCGGTCGCGCCGGCGCAGGATGGGCTCTTCCATGCGCACGTCGACCGATCCGACCTGCGACAACGGAATGCGCTGGCCGGCGGCGCCCACCAACGTGAAGGCGGCGATCCTGGCCGGGTCGTGGCGGATCTCGCCGGCTGCACGGCCAACGACCTGCACCGAGCGGATGTCCTCGCGCACATCGGTCAGCGGCACGCCGCTGAGCAGGAACTGCAATTGCAGCGCCACCGAGCTGGAGGTGAGGCCGACGGCCTGGAGGCGGTCCTGGTCCAGGCTCATGTGCAGCGTGGGCACGCGCGGTCCCCAGTCGGAGTTGACCGTGCGCATCATCGGATCGGCATGCATGACCGCTTCGACCTGCGCGGCGATCGCGCGCAACTGCCCGGGGTCGGGGCCCATCACGCGGAAGGCCACCGGGAACGGAGACGGCGGGCCGAACACGATCTGCGTGGCCCGCACCCGGGCTTCGGGCACCAGGCCGTTCGCAACCGCCTCGCGCAAGCGCAGCTTGAGGGCCTCGCGCTCCGTCTGGTCGGCCGTGAGCACCACGATCTTCGCGAAGGAAGGATCGGGCAGCTCCGGCGCCATCGCCAGGAAGAAGCGCGGCGCGCCCTGGCCGATGTAGGCGGTGACCACCCGGGCCTCTGGCTGCCTGGCGAGCCAGGCCTCGACCTTGGCCGCCGCGGCACTGGTCTGTGCGATCGCGGTGCCATACGGCATCTGCACCTCCACCAGCACTTCGGGCCGGTCGGAGGTCGGGAAGAACTGCTGCTTCACCACGCCCATGCCCGCGACGGCCAGCACGAACGCGCACACCACCGCGCCTGCCACCAGCCACTTGCGGGCGATGACGTGGCCCAGCAGCTTGCGCAAGCGGTTGTAGTGGCGCGTGTCGTAGATGGCCGCGTGCCCGCCCTCGACCTTCTTGATGTCCGGCAGCATCTTCACGCCCAGGTAGGGCGTGAAGGCCACCGCCGCCACCCATGACGCGATCAGCGCGATGCCGACGATCCAGAACATGTTGCCGGTGTACTCGCCCGCGGTCGAGCGGGCGAAGCCGTTCGGCATGAAGCCGATGGCCGTGACCAGCGTGCCCGACAGCATGGGCGCGGCCGTGTGGCTCCAGGCGTAGGCGGAAGCGGCCACCCGGCTGTAGCCCTCTTCCATCTTCACCACCATCATCTCGATCGCGATGATGGCGTCGTCCACCAGCAGGCCCAACGCCAGGATCAGCGATCCCAGCGTGATGCGGTCGAAGTTCTTCCCGCTGGCACCCATGACGACGAACACCGCCGCCAGCGTCAGCGGCACGGCCGCCGCGACCACGATGCCGACACGCCAGCCCATGCTGGCGAAGCAGACCACCATGACCACCAGCAATGCGACGAAGAACTTCACCATGAACTCGTCCACCGCCGCGCTGATGTTGACGGACTGGTCGGTCACCTTGCCCAGGCGCATGCCCGTGGGCAGGCCGGCGTTGATGCTGGCGACTTCAGCCGCCAGCGACTTGCCCAGCTCCAGCCCGTTCCATTCGTCGCGCATCACGACGCCCAGCAGCAGGGCGGGCTCGCCGCCGTTGCGCACCAAGAAGGTGGAAGGGTCCTCGTAGCCGCGTTCCACGCTGGCCACGTCGGAGAGCTTGAGCGCGCGCCCCTGCGCCGCGATGGGGGTCTGGCGGATCTTCTCCAGGTTGTCGAACGCGCCGTCGACGCGCACGAACACCTGCGCGCCCTTTGTCTCGATCGAACCGGCCGGTGTCAGCAGGTTCTGCCCGTTCAACGCAGCGAAGATGTCTTGCGGGCTGACACCCAGGCTCGCCAGCCGGTCGTGCGAAAACGAAACGAAGATGCGCTCGGGCTGCTCCCCGATGATGTTGACCTTCTTCACGCCGGGCACGTGCAGCAGCTGCTGGCGCAGCGATTCCGCGTCGCGCACGAGCAGGCGCTGCGGCTCACCTCTGGCCTTGAGTGCGAAGAGCGCGAAGGTCACGTCCGCGTACTCGTCGTTGACGATGGGGCCGATGACGCCGGCAGGCAGCCGGCGCGCCTCGTCGGCCAGTTTCTTGCGCGCCTGGTAGAACTCCTCCTGGATTGCCGAAGGCGGGGCGCTGTCCAGCAGCGACAGCATGGTGAAGGCGACACCGGGCCGCGCGTAGGTCTCGCTGCGGTCGTACCAGCGCAACTCCTGCAGGCGCTTTTCCAGCGGCTCGGCAACCTGGTCCTGCATCTCCTGCGCCGTCGCACCGGGCCAGACCGTGACGATCGTCATCTGCTTGATCGTGAACGGTGGGTCCTCTGCCCGTCCGAGCTTGAAGAAGGCGAGGATGCCCGCGGCAGACACCAGCAGGATCAGGAACAGCGTGATCGCGCGCTCGCGTACCGCGAGCGCCGACAGGTTCAGGCGCCCCTCGCTCATGGGCGGCCTTCAGGCGCGGCGGCCTCGGCTGCGGCCATCGGCCGCACCACCTCGCCCTCGCGCAGCAGGTGGGCACCCAGCGCGACGATGGACTCGCCGACCTGCAGGTCGCCTGCCACCTGCGCCGACTCGTCGGTGAGGCCGAGCACCTGCACGGGGCGTCTGGCAAGCGTCGCGGGGTTTCCCTGGACGACCCAGACGCCCGGGCCCTTGCCCGGGTCGAACAGGGCCCCGATGGGGACCTGCAGGGAGGCGCTGGCCTTCGTCGCCGGCTGCACCTCGACCGCGACGGTGGCGCCGAGCGGCGCGCGGGCGAGGGTGCCTTCCAGGATGTAGCGCGCTTCGAAGGTGCGCGTGGCACGGTCCGCCGCGTCCGAGAGCTGTCGCAACCTGGCGGGCGTTGCGGCTTCCTGGCTGCCGTAGAGCCTTGCCTGGGCCACCGATCCCAGGGCGGGACGCAGGGTCTCCGGCAGGTGGACCAGGGCCTCCCGCTGTCCTGCCCGTGCCAGCCGCACGACGGGCTGCCCCGCACCGACCACCTGCCCGGGTTCGGCCAGGGTCTCGACGACGACGCCGTCGGCATCGGCTGCCAGGACCGCGTAGCCCGATGCGTTCTTCGCCACCTCGGCCTGTGCCTCCGCGGCCTGGAGTTGCGCACGTGCGGTGTCGGCTGCAGCCTTCATCTGGTCATAGGCGGATGCCGCAACGGCGCCGTCGCCCACCAAGCCACGGTAGCGCGCTTCGTCGTCGGCCGTTTGCTTGGCGCGCGCCCGCGCCGCGGTGACGGCTTCCTGCTGCGCGCGGGCCTGCAGCGCCAGGTCCGCGGGGTCGATCCGCATGAGGGCTTGCCCGCGCCGCACCGTCTGCCCGGCGTCGACCAGGCGCTCCAGCACCTTGCCGGACACGCGAAAGCCCAGGTCGCTCTGGACCCGCGCCGCCACCACCCCGGTGAAGGAGCGGGAGGTCGCCGCGGCTCTCTGCACGGCGGCCACCCTGACCAGCGCGGGCTCGGTGCGGACGTCGTGGACCGGGCTGTCGCTGCACGCGCTCAGCGCGAGCGGCAAGAGGCTGATGGAGGCTAGCTGGCGCCGAAGCATGGGGACCCTTCCTGATAGAACAGGGTCCGCATTGTTTATCGTGTGACCGAATTAGTCAATAGTCACTCATGGAGCGAGGCTGCGCAGGACGAGGCTGGAAAGCTGCCGCGTGGCCTGCGCTGCCCCGCTCAGGTTGTGCTGCAGCAGGAGCGGATTGACATAGGGCCGCATGACCAGATAGATGGCATCGGCCGTCTCGTCCAGCGGAGTCTTGCGCTCGAAGTCGCCGGCCTCCCGGCCATCGCGGACGATGCGCGTGACCAGTGCGCGCACGTGCTCATCGTAGGCACGCGCCGAAGGCCACATCTCGCCCGCCGACGTGGCGGCGATGTCCCAGAGCTTGCGGTCGTTGAAGAACAGCTCGCTGCCGGCCTCCACCAGTGTCTTGAACATGCGGCGGAGCTTCTCCGGGGCGGAAGCGGTCGTGCCGACGGCTTCGTCGACAGCGGCCATGATGGTGTGCAGGCGGTTCGCGCAGATCACCTCGCCGATGGCCTGCTTGGACTCGAAGAACTTGTAGATGTAGGCCTTGGAAAAGCCGATGGCCTTGGCCAGGTCGGACACGGTGGTCTTCTCGTAGCCATAGCGACCGAAGTACTCGGTCGCCGCCTCGACGATCTGGTCTCGGACATCGTGGTCGGACGGCCCGCGGACGGGGGGTGGCGAAGAAGGTGCGCTGTGCATGGCCAGAGCTTAACGCCAGCAAAAAACGGCTGCAACAGGTGACCAATACGTAATATAGTCACGCATTCGCAGCCATTTGCCGAGATGTCCATGCCCCTGCCCATGCGCAGCCCTTTTTCCTTCCTGCTCGCGGCGGCCCTGGCGACCGGTTGTGCGGTCGGTCCGCAGTACAAGCGGCCCGCTGCGCCCGTCGCTGGCCCCTACATCGGGCAGGCCGCGCCCGCGCCGATGGGAAGTGCGGCCGCGAACGGCCTGGAGGCTTGGTGGCAGCGCTTCGACGACCCGTTGCTGGCGCGCTTCGTCGTGGCGGCACTGGACCAGAACCTGGAACTGTCGCAGGCGCAGGCCCGCGTGGCGCAGGCCCGCGCCGGGCTCGGGGCGGCCCATGCGGCACTGCTTCCGTCCGGCAGCATCCAGGGCTCGGCCGCGCGGGCGTACCAGTCGGTGGAGACGCCGCTCGGCAAGCTGTTGAACGGCGCCCCTGGTTTCGACCGCTGGGGCAGCGCTTACGAAATGAACCTCGGGGCCAGCTGGGAGGCCGACCTGTTCGGTGGGCTTCGGCGCGGCCGGGAGGCGGCCGCGGCCGACTACCAGGCCGCCGAGGCAGGCGCCGTGGCGACGCGGCTTGCGGTTGCCGCGCAGACCGCCGACATCTACATCACCATCCGGAGCCTGCAATCGCGCCTGGGCATCGCCGAGCAACAGGTCCAGACGCAACGCAAGCTGCTGGCGTTGGTGCAGCGCCTGTTCGCGCACGGCATCGCGGCCGAGTACCAGGTGCGGCAAGCCGAAGGCGCACTGGCACGGGTGCAGGCGAGCGCACCGGCGCTGCAGACTGCGCTGGATGCAGCGATGAACGCGCTGGATGTGATGCTCGGCGCCCCGCCCGGCACGCACCGCGCGGACGTCCAGGCCCCGGCACCGACGCCGGCTGCGCCACGGATCGGCGACATGGGCTCGCCTGCCGAACTGCTGTCGCGGCGCCCCGACCTCATCGTGGCCGAGCGCCGCCTTGCCGCCAGCAACGCCAGGATCGGCGAGGCGATGGCCGAGTACTACCCCAGGTTCTCGCTGAGCGGCATGCTGGGAAGCGCGACGACGGTCGCCAGCGGCAACCTGCTGACGGGTGGCGCGAGCCAGGCGGCCGGCATGTTCGGGCTGCGGTGGCGGCTGTTCGACTTCGGGCGCATCGACGCGCAGATCCAGCTGGCCGAGGGACGCAACGCCGAGGCGCTGGCCGCCTATCGGCAGGCCGCGCTGCGTGCCACGGAGGATGTGGAGAACGCGTTCTCCGCGCTGGCCAAGCGCACGGAGCAGGCGGACACGCTGGCCCGGGCCGTGAATGCTCTCTCCAGCGCGAGGGCATCCTCGTTCGCCGCCTACGCGCGTGGGAGCACCAGCCTCATCGACGTGCTGCACGCCGACGACGCCGTGCTGCAGGCGACGGATGCACAGGCGCAGGCGCAGGCCGAAGCCGCCCGTGCGGCGGTCGCGGCATTCAGGGCGCTGGGGGGCGGCTGGCAGCCGTCGTCCGGCGCGGCCATCGCTGCGGTGGAGACGGGCGTGCTGAAGTAGCCGCCGCGTCGCCGCCTTGCGTGGCCGGCACGGCGGCGAGCCGGCCACTCCCGGCCCCGTCTCCGGACCGCCTCAATTGAACCGGTCCAACTCTGCCACCAGCCACGGATACACCTCCCGCGCTGCGCTGCGCCCGACGAACAGATCCATGTGCGCATACCCCTCGAACACCTGCCGCCGGTACAGCGCCGGATCGTTGTAGCGCTGCAGCCAGGCCTGCGTGCGCAGCGAGGTCTCGGGGAAGAAGAGCTGGTTGTCCGCACCCGCCATGAAGCTGATCGGCAGCGCGAGCCGCGGCGCGTTCGCCGGCGTCGTGTAGCAGTCGTTGCCGTCGGCATCGACGGCCTTGCCGCGCTGCATGATCACACTCAGCTGCTCGAAGGGATGCAGCGAGACGGTGCCGAACATGCCGGCCAGCGCCGTGTGCGTCGCGTGGTTGAGCTGGCTGTGCGTCCACGACGGGCCGAACACCGCGAACACGCGGCGGCACAGCGGGTTCTTGCAGGCCTCGCCCTCGGGCACGGGCAGCTGGTAGGCCAGCGTGTCGATCGTGCGGTCCAGGTCGGTCGTGCCGGGCACGCTGTCGAAACGGCCCTGCAGCGGGGCATAGCCTTCGAGCAGCCGCACCAGGCCGATGTCGGCCTTGGCCGCATTGAGCCAGTTGGTCACGGGGTGCAGCGTCAGTTGTGAGGCGATCAGCGAACGCACGCCCTGCAGGCCGTCGAGCAGCGCCATCAAGAGGCTCATGGCGCCCACGCAGTGCGCCATGGCCTGCACCGAGGCGGCGCCCGTGGCCGCCCGGATGGTGCGCACGGCTGCCGGCCAGTCCTCGCGCACGATGTCGTCGATCGTGAACGGCGCGACCGGGCTGCCGGAATCGCTGCTGGCGCGGTAGTCGAACAGCCAGCAGTCGTAGCCGCGCGCGCACAGCGCCTCCACGAGGTTCTGGTCGACGGTGTCGGTGGCGAAGGAACTCGCACGCACCGAGAAGCCGGGCGCCAGCACCACCGGGCCGCGCGTGCCGCCGCGGTAGCGCGTGAGCCGGATCTGGAAGCCGCGCGCCGGGTCGCCTACCGGCACTTGCAGCACTTCGGGCTGCGGCGCCCGCAGCATGCGGCGCGGCAGGTGCGGCGCATCGAGCGCAGGGAAGTTGTTGAGGTCGGCCAGCAGGCCGCCGTAGGCGCGCATCAGCGTGGTGCCGAAGAAGCCGGCGAACTTGCCCAGGTAGACCTGCGAGATCGCGTCGCGCGCACGCGGCACGGCGTTCTCGAGCTGGCCGATCCAGTTCGCCGGCGGCTCCAGCCGGATGGTCGAGGCCTGCCAGGCCAGGTCTTCCAGGCCCAGCGTGAGCAGGCCCTGGGCCACCAGCGGCATGGTGGCCGCGTCGAGGTCGTAGACCTTGACCATCAGCGTGGTGGTGTCGGTCCAGGGCGAGGAGCCGGGCTGCTGGCGCAGCACCTTGTGGCCCTTGAAGCGCAGGCGCGTGCCGTTCTCGCGCAGCAGCACCATCTCGTAGCCCATGGTCCAGGTCTCCACCTGCTGGGGGTCGACCGGGAACAGGTGGAACACACCGCTCTGCACGGTCATGGGCGCGGGGCTCAGCGCCGGGCAGGTGACGGTGCCGCGGATGTTGGCCGGGTGGGTGGGGTCGTCGAGCAGGCGCGCCAGGTCGTCGGTGTGGATGGTCAGCTCAAAAGCCATGGACTGGCCGGCCGCGCGGCCCCAGGCGGCTGCCACGGCGTAGTCGCTGGCCAGGCGCTGGTCGGCGTTGCTGCGCGCGGTCACGGCCTGCGTGCTGATCCAGCCCGACATCGTTTCGGTGAATTCGAAGCTGGGCGACAGGCGCGCGGGGTCGTGCTCGATGAGTTCGGCCACGGCCTTCTTGGCGGCGTCCAGCACGCCGTCCTCCAGCACGTCCAGCGCGCGCTGCCACCAGTGGCGGTGCTTGCCCGGTGGCGGCGCCGGCGCGGGCATGGGCTTGCGCGGGCCCAGCGTGGTGTCGATGGTCCAGCCGCGCGCATCGCACAGGTGCTGCAGCGCGCGTTCGGCCAGCGCGGAGATGGTCAGGAGCGGGTTCACGCCCACGGCGCCCGGCAGGATGGAGCCGTCGCAGACGAAGAGGCCCTCGTGCACGGCCGCGCCGGCGTTGCCAGCGAACACCCGGCCCAGGTGGTCGACCGCGCCGCGCGTGGCATCGTCGCCCATGCCGCAGCCGCCCATCGGGTGCACGGTGATGAGCTTGTTGCCCAGCGGCTGGCTCCACAGCGGGTTGGCGACGAACTGGCCCGCGATGGCCTGGCTGGCGAGGTTGAGCCAGTCGTTGTCGCGCACGATCGCCGGGCTGCTGCCGGCCCCGGGCCAGTGGATGCGCAGGCGGTCGTTCTGCAGGCGCAGCTCGCCGGCCGACTCGTCCACGCTCATGACCAGGTAGGTCTGCGTGCGGGCCACGGCGCCGGCATAGGCCGTGGCGGCGAGTTCGCCGGGGTGCTGCACGGCGTCGGCCATGGCCTGGGCGTCGAGCAACCGGGCCTTGGCCTGGCCGGCGCCGAAGCTGAACTCGCCGCCGCTCAGCGCCTCGTTGAAGAACAGCGCGGGCGTGAGCAGCGTGGCCAGCGCGCCGGGGATCACGCCTTCCTCGATCACCAGGCCGTCGGCCAGCTGCGGCGTGGCGCGCATGTCGATGAGGCCGGTGATGCACGGGCCGGGCAGCTGCTCCTTGGGCACGGGGTTGGTGCCGGCGCCCACGCCGTTGATGTTGCGGCGCTGGTCCTTGGCATCGGCGGTGCCCGGCTGCGGATCCCAGTCGGCATCGAAGCCCAGCCCCAGCACGTCGCCGTTGCCCGAGAAGCGCTGGCCCACGCGGTCGGACAGGGCCAGGCCTTGTTCGCGCGAGCGCAGCAGGATCTCGGTGGAGCCGAGCGCGCCGGCGCCCAGCAGCACGATGTCGGCATAGACGCTGTCGGGCGCCGCCGGGCCCGCCTCTGCATCGCGCAGCGCCACGGCCTCGAAGAACACGCGCCAGCCCTGGCCTTCGCGCGCCACATGGCGCACGCGCGCGCCGGTAAAGATCTGCGCGCCGTGCGCATGCGCGTCCGGCAGGTAGTTCATGCGCGTGGTGTTCTTGGCGCCCACGTTGCAGCCGCTGGTGCAGTCGCCGCACAGCGTGCAGGCCGGTTGCGGCACGCCGAAGGGGTTGGTCTGGTTCTCGAAGTTGACCGCGATGGGCGGGCGCGAGAAGGGCTTGCCCAGCACCTGGGCCGACTTGCGCAGGGCCTCGAGCTTGTTGAGCTTCGGGAAGTGCTCGGGGTAGGGCGTGGGCGCCAGCACCTGGCGCGCGCGCTCCACGTAGGGCGCGAGCAGGGCCGGGTCGTCGCGGAAGGGCTGGGGCCAGGCCTCGGTGGCGAAGTGGCGCGGATCCACCTCCAGCGCCACGTTGGCGTTGATCAGCGAGGTGCCGCCCAGGCCGCAGCCGACCATGGCGAGCATGTCGTCGCCCAGGTGCAGGTTGTACAGGCCGTCTGGCGCGCCGAGCCGGCCGCGTGCGGTGTCGACCTGCATGTCGGCGCGCGCGCTGGCCAGGCCGTCGGGGAACTGGCCGGGCAGGATCTCGCGTCCGCGTTCGAGCACGCAGACGGACTGGCCGGCCCGTGCCAGCCGCGCGGCCGCCACGCCGGCGCCGTAGCCCGAGCCGACCACGACAGCGGTGTAGCGCGCGCCGATGGCGTGCAGCGGGCGGGCGATGGGTTGCAGGTTCACGCGGTCTCCCGGGAGTCTTGTGGTTGCAGTTCGTTCATGCCGCTTCGGCCGTGTCGAAGAAGTCGTCGAGCAGTTGGCGCGCGCGCTGCTCCAGCGCCTGCTGGGCGCAGCCCGAGAACTGCTGCCAGGCGCCGGCGGTCTGGGCCAGTGCCTCGCCGAGTGCGGCCAGCATGGGGTTGGCCGCGTCGCTGAAATCGCCCACGCCGGCCGCGCGCACGGGCGCCATGCGGCCGTTGACCGGGTCGTTGAACAGGCGCAGCGCGGCCATGTTGAGCTCGGCATCCAGCAGCACCATGGAGGCGCCCTGCGTGGGTGTCAGCGTGGGCTGGTCCATCACCCAGCCGCCGGTGTTGAACACGGCCACGGGGCGCTCGAAGCCGGCCACGGGCAGGCTGTCCTCGAAGGGCTTGTGGGTGTGGCCGAAGACGAAGCCCAGGTCCAGCTTCTCGGGATGCAGGATGCCGCTGCGGCGCAGCTGGCGGCGGGTCGGGCCGCCGATGTACCAGGCCAGGTCGGCCGTGTCGGCGGCGCTCATGGTCTGGGCGTAGCTGGCGCGCTGCGACTGCGCCACCTGGCCCAGCGTGGCGTCCACCGCGCCCAGCACCAGCTGGTCCAGCGTGATGCCCTGCACCACGGCCGCACGGCCGCTGGTCTCGAAGGTCTTGCCGATCCAGGCCACGAGCTTGGTGGCGAGCTTGCGCGAGAAGCTGTGCGAGGCGCCGCCGTCGCGCATGATGTCGTACAGCCGCATGGCGGTGTGCCCGGTGGAGCCGGCGCTGCCCAGGTCCGACCACAGGAAGTCGACCCAGGCACCGTTTTCGGCCTCCAGCTGCGCCACCGTCAGCGAATCGGCCGGGCGGGGCGTGCGGGCCAGGCCGGGCAGCTGGGCGTTGAGCGTGGAGACCATGCGGTACATCGGGTCCACGTAGTGGCCGTGGTGCAGCACGCGGCAGCGCGTGCCGCCGGTGTCGAGCAGCGCGAGGTTGGGGTAGGCGATGTCGCAGCGCATGCCGGCCAGGCCCGGCACGCTGCGCAGCAGCCGCGTGAGCAGCGGCGAGGGTGGCAGCGGCGCGTCGGGCTGGTCGTACAGCGCGGTGTGCTGCAGCAGGTCGCGCGGGATGCGGCCGGTGTCCAGCGCGGCCTGGAACTGCTGGTCCTGCGCGGCGCGCCACAGGTGGTGGTCGTGGTTGCCGGGCACGCACAGCACGCGCGGGGCGAACAGCGGCTCGCCTCCGGCATCCACCAGCGCCTCGCGCGCGAACTGTGCAAAGGATTGCGCCACGGCCCCCATGGGCGACAGGCCCATGTCCAGCACATCGCCGAGCAGGACCAGGGTGGGGCGTTCTGCGCCAGGCGGCACCAGGCGCTGCAGCAGCTGGCGCATTGCGGCACCGAACGCGGCCAGCGTGTCGCTGCAGCGCGTGGGGTCGGGCTGGCCGCGCGCGTCGGTGCCGACGAGGCAGCTGTAGGCCGCACCCAGGTGCAGGTCGGAGAGGCAGAGGTAGCGCAGGGCGGGCATGGGATGCTCTTCTTGTCTAGGCGGGCTGTGCGGCATACCGCGGCGCCTGGCGTGGCACCTGGCGCGGCGACTGGGCCGGGGCATCCGCGGCAGGCAGATGGGCGCTGACATGGTGCCGCGGTGGCAGCACGTCCAGGTGGCGCGCGAAGAAGCTGGCCACGCGGATCTCGTAGGCCAGCGGCAGCGCGCGGTACGAGCCGCTGTGCCCCTCGCTGTCGGTGCGCCAGCATTCTCCGCCGCAGGCCGTGGCCAGCGCATGGGCGTCGGTGGCGGGCACGAAGCGGTCGCCCTGGCTGTGGATCACCAGCACGGGCCGGCCGCGCAGGCGCGGCATGCACGACAGCGGCTGCACGCGGCGCACGTCCACGCCCAGCAGCAGCCGGCCGGCGGCCAGCGTGCCGGGCAGGAACCAGCCCGGCAGCCGCGAGAGGCGCGAGAACTGGCGGCCCAGCATCTGCTCGAAGCTGGCGAAGGCGCTGTCCAGCACCAGCGCGCCGATGGCGGGCTCCTCGGCGGCGGCCAGGGCGGCGGTGCCGGCGCCCAGCGACACGCCCAGCACGCCGATGCGGCCGGGTGCATAGCCTCGGGCCCGCAGGAAGTCCACCGCGCCCAGCACGTCGTGGCGCTCGTGCCAGCCGTAGCTCAGGCGCGCCGGGCTGCTGCCGCCATGGCCGCGCAGGTCGATCAGCAACACCGACATGCCGACATCGCGCAGCCGTTCCGCCAGCGCCAGCGAAGGGGCCTTGCCCTGTTCGCCGCGGCAGGCGTCCTTGCCGTGCACCAGGATGACGGCGCCCTGGCGCGGTTCGGCCGGCAGGTACCAGGCGTCGATCCGGGCGCGGCCGTCGCGTGCGGCGAACTGCACGGCGTGCTCCTTCAGCTGGGGGTGGCTCTGGTGCGGCGAGCGGCGGTCGGCGCGCACCCGGGTGAAGCGGTGGGCGATGCAGGCGCAGGCCAGCGCATAGGCCAGGCCCAGCAGCGCGAACAGCGCCAGGGTGGCCAGGGGAGGGGCGAAATCGGAGAGGTTCATGGCGCGGTGCTTCGGTGAAGATCGGGCAGGCCGCTACTGTCGGGAAAACCCGCCCGAAAGTCCTGAAACGCGTCTGAAAGCTGCCTGAAACTTGGGTTTCAGCGGGCCGCGCGCAGTGTCGACGGTGTGTCCGGCAGGTCGAAGCGGTGCCAGGCGCGGCGCAGCTGGGTGTCCGAGGCGAAGCCGGCCAGCTCGGCCGCGCGCTGCACCTCCTGCCCGTTCTGCAGGGCGCGCTGCGCCACGGCCAGCCGGATGCGGCGCAGGTAGTCCAGCGGCGCCACCTGGGCGTGCTGCATGAACAGCCGCGTGAGGTGGCGCGGCGAGACATGGGCCACGGCCGCCATGCGCGGCACGCTCCAGTCGGCCTGCGGCGCGCCGCTCACGGCGTCCTGCACGCGGTGCAGCGCCGGGTGCAGGTGGCTGCGGTGCGCCAGCAGCGGAGAGAGTTCGGGGTCGTGCGGGCCGCGCCGCAGCGCCACCACCATGGCCTGGGCCACCTGGGCGGCGATGGCCTCGCCGCAGGCGTCGGCGATGCGGTGCAGCACGAGGTCGATGCCGGTGGTCACGCCGGCGCTGCTCCAGACCGGCGCATCCTCGACGAAGACGCGGTTGTCCACCACCTCGCAGGCCGGCTCCACTTCACGCAGTTCGTCCAGGTGGTGGTGGTGCGTGGTCACGCGGCGGCCGGGCAGCAGGCCGGCGTGGGCGGCCAGCAGCGTGCCGGCGCAGACCGTGAGCAGCTCGAGCCGGCCGCTGGCCAGGCGCAGGCCGCGCAGCCAGTGCAGCAGTGCGCGGGTCGGCGCGTTGTCGACGGCGATGCACCGGCCCGGCATGCCGACGAGCACCAGCCAGGTGCTGGCCGCGGGATCGGCCGGCAGCGCCTGCGCCAACGGCAGCAGGCCGGCGATGTGCGCGCCGACCGAGGACACGGTCTCGGCCTGCGGACCGGCGAAGCGCAGCAGGAAGCGCTCGGCCAGGCCCTGGGCGCGCAGGCACTGGTTGGCGATGCGCAGCGCCTCGGCCGGGCCGGCCCAGTCCAGGATCAGGCTGCCCGGCAGCAGCGCGAAGACGACGTGGATGGGCGGCGGCCCTGCCGATGCCATGCCCGCGGCATCCCCTGCGGTGCGGGCGCCTGCCGGCGGCCGGGCGGTGCTCACGGTGCCTGCTGCCAGGCGTAGTCCAGCTGGCGCGCCGTGCGCTCGGCCAGGGCCTGGCTGGCCAGCCGGGCGACCAGGTGCAGGCTCAGATCGAGGCCGGCGCTGATGCCGGCGCTGGTCCACAGCCGGCCGCCCGGGTCGTGCGCGACCCAGCGCGGGCCGCCCTGTACCTGCAGGGCAGGGAAGGCGCGGCGCAGGTCGTCCAGGTCTTCCCAGTGCGTGGTGACGGGGCCTGCGCCGTCCAGCAGGCCGGCCTGGGCCAGCAGGAAAGCGCCCGTGCAGACCGAGGCCACGGTGCCGGCGCTTGCTGCGGTGTGCGCGATCCAGGCCACGGTGGCGGGGCAGGCCAACGCGCTGTCGACCACGCCGCCGGGCACTACCAGGAGGTCGCTGGCCGGGGCGCTGGCGAAATCCGCGTCGGGCAGCACGCGCAGGCCGGCACGGGCACGCACCGGCGCCAGGTCGCGTGCGATGCAGCGCACCGCGAACGGGGCCGGCTGGCCCGGGTGCAGCCGCGCATGCATGCGCACGGCCGTGGTGAACACCTCGTAGGGGCCGGCGAAGTCCAGCGCCTCGACCTCGTCGAAGACGAGGATGCCGACGTTCAGCATGCCGGGGCCTCCAGCCGGGTGATGGCTTCGTCGACGCCGACGACCTGCGCGAAGCGGTCTTGCAGGACCGTCGCGGTGCGCGTGCGGATGTCGGCTGCCGCCAGCACGGAGCCGTCGGCGTTGCGCATGTCCCAGGTCAGCGTCGCGTCGGCGCAGAAATCGACGGCCCAGCCCAGGTCGGACGCATGGCGCGCCGTGGTTTCGCAGCACTGCTCGGTGCGGATGCCGCTCACGAGCAGCCGGGCGACGCCCTGCTGCGTCAGCCAGACATCCAGGCCCGTGCCCACCAGCGCGCTGTGGCGGCTCTTGTGGAAGCTGGCGGCCGGCGTGAACTCGGCCAGGCCCTCGATGGGCCGCACATGGCCGGAGGCCAGCGCGAAGGGGTTCTCGGCCGTCTGCGGGCCGGCCACATGCAGCACGCGCACGATGGGCACGCCGCGCTGCTGGCAGGCGGCGATCAGCGCGTTCTGCGCGGCGAGCCAGGGCGCCAGCGTGGCCGGGTCGAAGAACGGGCGGTGGCGGAACGAATCCTGGGCGTCGATCAGAATCAGACAGGTCTTCATGGTGTGCTCTGTGGCGATGGGAGTGGCGCATTCTTCCCGGTGAAGACGGCCTGCGCCATGGCGCCGCGGACCAGTTTCGATCAGATCAGGACATCATGCCATCGCTGCCGCTGCCATCGAGGGCGGCCAGCGTGCCGGTGCGCACCGGCACGAGCGGCGGGCGCGGGGCCGGCGGCGCCCAGCCGAACAGCACGCGCGCCGCCGCGCCGCAGACGCGGCCCTGGCACGCGCCCATGCCGCAGCGCGTTTGCAGCTTGGCTTCGGTCCAGTCGGCGCAGCCGGCCAGCGCGGACAGCGGCACGTCCTCGCAGCGGCACAGCAGCGTCTCGGGCGTGGCCAGCTGGCGCAGCGGCGCGCCGAGCGCAAAGCCCTGGTGCAGCCGCTCGGCGAAACGGTCCCAGTGCGCGAGCACGGGGCGCAGCGTTTGCGCCTGCCGGTTCTGCCCGACCGCGGCATGGCCGGCGATGGCGCCCTGGACGAGCGCGCGGTCGCTGCCGCCCACGCCCGTGCACTCGCCGGCCGCGTGGATGCGTGGCCGGCTCGTGGCCTGCCAGTCGTCCACCGCCAGGGCAGGCAGCCCGTGGCGTTCGACCGTGGCGCAGCCCAGCAGGCGGCCGAGCTCGGTGTTGGGCACAAGGCCGAAGCCGCAGGCCAGGCGGTCGCAGGCGATCTCCTCGCCGTGGCCGCGCGGGCCTTGCAAGCGCACGGCGCGCAGCGCGCCGTCGCCCAGCGCCTGCGCCACATGCAGGCCTGCGCGGTAGCCGGCGCCGCGCAACGCCAGCGCCTGCCAGGCCTTGCCGGGCCAGCGCGGCAGGCCCAGCGCGAAGCGGGCCAGTGCCGGCCATGCCGCCTGCTCGGCCACGCGCAGCACCTGGGCGCCGGCCTGGCGCGCCGTGGCCGCCGCGGCCAGCAGCAGCGGCCCGCTGCCGGCGACGACGATGCGCTCGCCGGCCACCGGCATGCCGGCCTTGACCAAAGCCTGCAGGCCGCCTGCGCCGGTCACGCCGGGCAGGGTCCAGCCCGGGAAAGGCAGCAGCAGTTCGCGCGCACCCGTGGCCAGCACGAGCGTGCCCCAGCGCAGCTGCCAGGCCTGGTCCGCGTCCTCGAGCAGCAGCTCGTCGGCGGCCGTCGCGGCCACCACGCGCACGCCGGTGTGCAGGCGCAGCGCGGCGTGGCCCAGCACACGCGCCCGCAGCTGGCGCGCCATGGCCGGCAGGTGCACGCCGGGCCCATCGCGCCAGATCTGGCCGCCGGGTGCCGGGTTGTCGTCGAGCAGCACGGTGCGCGCGCCGCTGGCGGCCGCGGCATCGGCCGCTGCGAGCCCGGCCGGGCCGGCCCCGACGATGGCCACATCGCAATCCACGCGCTTCATGGCGCGGTGCCCGTGGCGATCCGCATGCCGGCGGCCACCACGGTCTGGCAGGCCAGCTGGCGCCGGCCGTCGATGGCGACGCGGCATTCCTGGCACACACCCATGCCGCAGACCGGCGCGCGGAGCGCCCCGCCCACGCTGCGCCGCGTGGCGCCGCTGCCGGCGTGGCGCAGCGCCGCGGCGACCGAGATGCCGGCCGGCACCTCGACCGGCTGGCCATCCACCACGAGCGCGATGCGCGCCGTCATGCCGCGGCTCCGAGCAGCCGCGCGGGGGCGTAGGGCAGGGGGTCGAGCGGTGGCGCCGCACCCGTGACCAGCGCGGCCAGCAGCGCCGCACTGGCCGGCGCCGTGGTCACGCCCAGGCCTTCGTGGCCCAGGGCCAGCCACAGGCCGGCGTGGCGCGGGTGTGCGCCCAGCAAGGGCAGGCCGTCGGCGCTGGCCGCGCGCAGGCCGGTCCAGCTGCGGATGGCGTTGAGGTCCGCAAGGCCCGGCAGGTAGTGGATCGCACGGCGCAGCATGCGCGCGAGCATGGACGGCTCCACCGCAGGATCGACGGTGTCGAACTGGCGGGAGGAGCCGACCAGGAGCTGGCCCGTGGGCCGCGCCTGCACGTTGAAGGCCACCGAATCGCCCTCGGCATGGTGGGCGCTCTTGACGTAGCCGAGCTCCACCAGCTGGTGCCGCACGGTGCCGGGGTAGCGGTCGGTGATGAGCAGGTGGCCCTTCTTGGGCCGCAGCGCAATGTCCGCGCACAGCGTGGCCGCGTGCAGGCCGCACGCCAGCAGCCGGTGCGGGGCACGGCGCTGGCTGCCATCGGCCAGCTGCACGGCGTCGCCCTCCAGTGCGATGGCGCGGGCCTGTTCGCGGCGCAGGCGCGGGCCGGCCTCGCGCAGCAGCCAGGCGGCCGCGGCGGGCGCGTAGACCAGGCCGTCGCCGGGCACCTGCAGGGCGCCGAGCAGGCCGGGCCGCAGCGCGGGTTCGGCCGTGCGCAGCGCCTGGGCGTCGAGCCAGCGGCTGGCGACGCCGGCAGCGGCCAGGCGGGCCTGTTTGCGTTCGGCCTCGGCCGCTTCATCGGCATCGGCGGCGATCCACAGCGTGCCGCAGGCGCGCGCCTCGCAGGCCAGAGGCAGCCGGGGCGACCAGTCGCGCCACTGCGCGAGCGAGGCGATGCTGAGCGCGAGTTCGGCCGGGTTGTCGTCCATGGCGACCAGGTGGCCCATGCCCGCCGCCGTGGCACCGGGCTGGCCGTCGTCGAGCACCAGCACGTCCAGCCCCGCGGCAGCCAGCGCGCGGGCGCAGGCGGCACCGACGATGCCGGCGCCGATCACGATGCAGTCGGCGTCCACGGCCCGCGCCTCAGAGGCGAATTCCCCAGCCGAACGGGTCGTCGTCCTCGATCAGCAGCACGGCTTCGGCGCTCAGGTGGGCGCGGCCGCGGATGGTCGGGATGACCTGGCCCGCCTCGCTGGGCTCGTAGCTGGCCTCGAAGCGGCTGCCGATCACGCTGGCCTGGTGCCAGACCTGGCCGGGCGCGAGCTTGCCGTCCGCGGCCAGGCAGGCCACCTTGGCGCTGGTGCCTGTGCCGCAGGGCGAGCGGTCGTAGGCGTTGCCGGGACACAGCACGAAGTTGCGGCTGTCGGCCTCGGGATCGTCGGCGAACAGCTCGATGTGGTCGATCTCAGCGCCGTCGGCGCCCGTGATGCCCTGGGCCGCCAGCGCCTGGCGCAGTGCCGCCGTGTAGGCCGTCAGCGCGGCCAGGTTGCCGCCGTCCACGCGCTGGCCGTGCTCGGCCACCAGGAAGAACCAGTTGCCGCCCCAGGCCACGTCGCCACGCACGGTGCCGTGGCCCGGCAACTCGACCGCTACCTGCTTGTGCAGCCGGTAGGCCGGCACGTTGCGCACGCTGACGCTGCCGTCTGCATGCAGCGTGGCCGTGACCGTGCCCACGGGCGTCTCGATGCGGTGGGCGCCGGCCTGGATGCGGCCCAGGTGCGCCAGCGTGGCCACCAGGCCGATGGTGCCGTGGCCGCACATGCCCAGGTAGCCCGTGTTGTTGAAGAACACCACGCCGGCCGCGGCTTGGGGGTCTTGCGGCGCGCACAGCAGCGCACCCACCACCACGTCGCTGCCGCGCGGCTCCAGCACGGTGGCGGCGCGCCAGCGGTCGTGCTCTGCCGCCAGCAGCGCGCGCCGCTCGGCCATGCTGCCGCGGCCCAGGTCCGGAAAGCCGGCCAGCACCACGCGGGTGGGTTCGCCGCCGGTATGGGAGTCGATGACTTGGATGCGGTGCATGGGCCTTGCCTTCGGTTGCCGGTCAGTAGCTTGCCAAGGGCGACATCTTTCCGCCCTTGAAGGTCGACACCGTCACGGGCGCCTTCTGCAGGTTGCCCTGCGCGTCGTAGGCGTAGCTGGCGGCCACGCCCTGGAAGCTGTTCTTGTGCAGGTAGTCGGACACCTTGGCCGGGTCGGTGCTGCCGGCCTTGGCCATGGCTTCACCCAGGAACATGGTCTGGTCGTAGTAGGCCGGCGCGTAGGCGTCGGCGTCCTGGTTGAAGCGGGCCTTGTACTTGGTGCGGAAGGCCGCGGCCGGGCTGCCGTCCTTGACCATCGCGCCGGCCTGGGCGCAGAACACCGTGTCGTTGACCGCATCGCCGCCGAGCTTGCCCATCTCGGGGCTGCACAGCGTGTCGCCGCCCAGCAGCTTGGCGTTCAGCGCCAGCCGCTTCATCTGCGCCGTCATCGGCGCGGCCTGGGGCGCATAGCCGCCGAAGAAGACCACGTCGGGCTGCTTGCCCTTGAGGTTGGTCAGGATGGCCGAGAAGTCCGTCGCCTTGTCGGTCGTGAACTCCTTGCCGACCACGGTGAGGCCCTGCTTCTCGGCCTCCTTGACGAACTCGTCGGCCAGGCCCTGGCCGAAGGCGGTGCGGTCGTCGATCACGCCGACCTTCTTGACCTTGAGCACCTGCGCTGCGTAGACCGCCATGGACGAGCCGATCTGGTTGTCGCTGGCGATGATGCGGAACAGGTTCTTGTAGCCGCCCTGCGTGACCTTGGGGTTGGTGCCCACGGTGGACATCACCACGTCGCCGCCGTCGTACACGCGCGAGGCCGGGATCGCCACGCCCGAGCAGTACGGCCCGAGCACGAACTTGACATTGCTGTCGACCAACTTCTGCGCGACGCTCACGCCCTGCTTAGGGTCGCACTGGTCGTCCTCGGACACCAGCTCGAACTTCAGCGTCTTGCCGCCCGCCGTGAGCTTCTTTGCGTTGAGGTCCTCGATGGCCAAGCGCACGCCGTTCTCGTTGTCCTTGCCGGCGTAGGCGTTGGGGCCGGACAGCGGGCCGCTGTGGCCGATCTTGACGACCTGCTCCTGGGCCAGCGCGTTGCTGGCCAGGGCCAGGCCGGCAAGTGCGAGCACGGTGGTGGGATGGATGGCGAACGGCATGCGGTGGTCTCCTTCGGTGTGCTGGGGAGGCGCCAGGGCATGTGCCCCGGGCCGGTGCCATCGTACTGCGGTGTACGCAGCTGCGGGTTTGCCAGGAGGGGTATGCAGCGCCGCCTCAACGCCGCAGGTAGCTGCTGGGCGGCGCGCCGAACGCGCGGCGGAAGGTGGCGCTGAATGCGCTGGGGCTGTCGTAGCCATGGGCCAGCGCGACCGCGAGCACCGAGTCGCCGGCCGCCAGCCGCGGCAGGCTCAGCAACAGCCGCGCGTGGCGGCACCAGGCACCGAAGTTCATGCCGGTCTCGGTGAGGAACAGCCGCGCCAGCGTGCGCGGGTGCATGTGCAGCTGCGCCGCCCAGCCGGCCAGCGAAGCCTCGGCCGACGGATCGGCGATCAGCTTGCGGCACAGCCGCGCGAGCCGGGCATGGCGCGGCAGGGGCACATGCAGCGCCAGCGGCGGCGCGGCCTCGATCTCGTCGAGGATCAGCTGCATGAGGCGCTCCTCGCGGCCGCCGGTCGGGTAGTCCAGCGGCAGCGCGACGGCGCGCACGATGAGTTCGCGCAGCAGCGGCACGACCGCGATGACCTGGCAGTTCGGCCACAGGCCGGCGCGCGTGCCGGGTTCCACGAACACCGTGCGCATGGCCACGTCACTGGGCCCCATGCGGATCTGGTGCACGACGCGCGGCGGCACCCAGACCGCGCAGCCCGGCGGCACGACCCAGCTGCCCGCCGCCGCGCGCACCAGCATCACGCCTTCGGTGGCGTGCAGCAGCTGGCCGCGCCGGTGGCTGTGCGCCGCGATCTCGGCGTCCATGGCCATGTCCTGCGCATGGGCGACGACGGGGCGGGGCGTCTGCTCGCCGTGGATGGGCCGCAGCGCCGCGGCGTGGTCGATGGAAGCGGAAGGCACGCTGCGATTGTCCATTGCGCGACGATACCTGCCCATTCGTCGTGCGATGCACACGCGCCGGCTTCCTAGCATGGCCTTCCCCCTGCAATCCACTTCGAGGACATCCATGCATTCGAGATCCCCCCGCGCCAGCGCCGGAGCAAATCCATGAACCGCGCGCGGCTCGGCCTGCTGACCGGCACCCACGCGGTCAACGACCTCTACCAGGGCCTGGTGCCCGCGCTGCTGCCCTTCATGGTGGCCGAGCGCGGCTACAGCTACACGGCGGCCAGCGGCCTGGTGCTGGCGGCCACCGGCCTGTCCAGCGTGGTGCAGCCGCTGTTCGGCATTTATGCCGACCGGGCGCCGCGTCCCTGGCTGGTGCCGCTGGGCTTCGCCGTCGCCGCGCTGGGGCTGGTGCTGGCAGGCCTGGCCGGCAGCTACGCCGCCACCTGGTGCGCGGCTGCGCTGTGCGGGCTCGGCATCGCGGCCTACCACCCACCCGCCACCGTGGCGGCACGCCAGGCCGGCGGCGGCTCGCAGAAGGCCATGAGCGTGTTCTCGGTCGGCGGCGGCTGCGGCTCGGCCTGTGCGCCGCTGCTGGCGGCCGGCGTGGTCGGCAACGGCGCGCTGCACCGCAGCTGGTTGCTCGCGCTGCCCGCGCTGGCCATGCTGGCGCTGTGGTTCGCCGCGACGCGCCGCGATGCCCGCCCAGCTACCAGCGCGCGGCGCGCCGGCGTGCAGCACGGCGCGGCCAACGACTGGCGCGCGTTCGCGCTGCTGACGGCGGTGGTGGTGGGCTGGTCCATTCCCTACGTGACCGTGATGTCCATGCTCTCGCTGCTGGCCACGCGCGAGCTGGGGGCTGCGCCCGTGGTGGGCGCCGGCCTGCTGACGGCGTTCACGGCCGCCGGTGCGGCCGGCACGCTGCTGGGCGGCTGGCTCGGCGACCGCCTGGGCCGCATGCGCCCCATCCGCATCGGCTACGTGCTCGCGTTGCCGGCCTTGGCCGGCCTGGTGCTCGCGCCGTCGGCGGCCTGGGCCTGGCCCTGCGCGCTGGTGTTGGGCGTGACGATGTTCCTGCCGTTCGCGCCGCAGGTGACGCTGGCGCAGGATTACCTGCCGCGCAACCCGGCCACGGCGAGCGGCATCACGCTGGGCCTGGCGCTGTCGGTCGGCGGCATGGCGGCGCCACTGCTGGGCCTGTTGTCGGATGCGCAGGGCCTGCGTGCCAGCCTGGTGGCGGCGCTCTGCGTGCTGTGCATGGGCACGGCGCTGGCGCTGCGGTTGCGCGACCGGCGCAGCGTGGTGGCGACGGCCGCGCGCTGTTGAAGCAGGCACCCGCCGAGCGCCCGGTCCGGCCAAGCGTGCATGCCCGATGGCGACGGGATTTAGGCTGCGGCGGCACCGGGGCTGCCCCGCCAAGCGGCCGCCCCGGTGTACGCTCTCGGCCGCCTTTTCTCCGGCACGCCTTCCATGTCCTCCACCACCGACTACTTCGCCGCCAACCTCGCCAACTGGAACGAGCGCGCGGACATCCATGTGCGCGACGAAACCGGGTTCTACGGCATCGACACGCTGTTGGCCGGAGGCAACTTGCTGACGCCGATCGAGGCGTCCGAGGTGGGCGATGTGGCGGGCCTGCGGCTGGCGCACTTCCAGTGCCACATCGGCACCGACAGCCTGTCTCTGGCCCGCCTGGGCGCCGGCGTGGTGGGACTGGACTTCTCGCCGGCCGCCATCGCCCACGCCCGGCAATTGGGGCAGCTTTGCGGGTTACCGGCGCGCTTCGTCGAAGGCTCGGTCTACGATGCACCGGCGCTGCTGGGCACCGGCTTCGACCGCGTGTTCACCACCTGGGGAACGGTGTGCTGGCTGGACGACCTGCCGGCGTGGGCGCGCGCCGTGGCGGCCGTCTTGGCGCCCGGCGGCAAGCTCTACTTTGCCGACACGCATCCCCAGGTCTGCCAGTTCGAGGCCGACTCGGCCGGCGGCCTCGTGCTGCGCCAGCACTTCCGCACGGAGGCCACTGCGCCATTGGCGTTCGACGAGGCCACGAGCTACGACGGATCGCGTCAGCGCATCGCCAGCACGCGCACCTACGAGTGGGTGCACCCGCTGTCGGACATCCTGAACGCACTGGTCGGTGCCGGCCTGCGCATCGATTTCGTGCGCGAGCATGAGGCCCTGCCATGGCGCCCGTACCCGGACATGGTGGCTGGGGCGGATCGACTGTTCCGGCTGCCGGCGGGGCATGTGCGCCTGCCCTTGGCGCTGTCGATCGGCGCGACGCGTGCGGGCTGAACCTCACCAGGCTAGCCGCGCTGCAGCAGGTCGCCGAACACCGTGAACGCACCGTCCATGCGCTCACTGCCCGGTGCGTCGTACAGCACCGGAATCTTCAGGTACTCGGCGAAATGCGGATCGTCGGCCAGCAGTTGGGTCAGCGGGTCGGCGCGCGCCTTGCCTTCCAGCCGCAGCGCGCATCGGCCTTCGCGGGTCTGGCGCACCAGCGTGGGCGTGCCGTCCTCGCCTGGCTCGATCGGCAGGCGGGCCAGCAGCCGGCGGTTGCCATCCAGGCTCACCTTGGCCAGCCGCCTGGCGTTCTCGGCATGGTCGCGGCCGGGCTTGGCGTCTTGCATTTGAGGCTGTGCGAACCCGCGACCCAGAGCCAGCCATCGACCTCGGCCATGCTCTCCAGGTTGGCTTCCTCATCGGCAGCACCTAGCGGGTCGAGCAGGGTCGCCAGCGGAAATGCGCGGGCACCGCCGTAGCGCAGGCGCTCCTGGCCGACCGGTTCCAGCCGGCGCTTGCGTTCGATGCCGGCCCCTCGTCGCCGACCACCCAAAGCCACTCACCCGTGCACGCGGTGCCGGACAGGTTGGTATGCACGAGGCCGCCGGGCGGAAACTCCAGGCGGACGGCGTTGGCGGATCGGATGCTGGGCATGGCGGTCGTGTAACGAGGCAGGGGAGTCTGGGATGCCGCCTCCGGCGCTGGGGCTGCGCACAGGCTCACCCCTGCTGCGCCTTGCGGCGGGCGCGCCACTGCGGCGTGGTCACGCCGCCCACGCCCCAGTTTTCGAGTTCGATCTCCTCGATGACCACGAAGGTCGTGTCGTGCGGCTTGCCCATGACATCGTGCAGTAGCTGGGACACGCCCTGGATGAGCGCGCGCTTTTGCTCCAGCGTCGTGGCGTCGGCGCCGGGGGCGGTGCCCTCGCGCGTCACCTTGATATTGACGTAAGGCATCGACGTCTCCTTACCAGCGGCCGGCGTGCTGGCCGCCGTCGACGTTGATGGTCTCGCCCGTGACGAACGCTGCGTTCTCCAGGTACAGGATGGCGTCGGCGATCTCCGCAACCTCGCCCATGCGGCCCATGGGATGCATGCCCGCGAGGACCGCATGCGTTTCGGCCGGATGCATCGGCGTCTTGATGATTCCGGGCGCGACCGAGTTCACCCGCACGCCGGTCTGCGCGTACTCGATGGCCAGGCCACGCGTCACGGCATCCAGGCCGCCCTTGGTCAGCAGCGCAAGGCCAGCTGGCGCACCCGCGATGGCCTGGTGAACCAGGGTCGTCGTGATCTGCACGATGTGGCCACTGCGCTGGCGCAGCATGTGCGGCAGGACCAGCTGCGTGATGTGGAAGAACCCGGCGAGGTTCACCTCGGTCATGTTGCGCAAGTCGTCGACCGTGTACTCGGTGAAGGGCTTGCCAATGAAGATGCCGGCGTTGTTGACGAGGGTGTCGATGCGGCCGAAGCGCTTCAGCGCCGCTGCGACTACACGCTCGGCCACCGCGCGTTCGCGGATGTCGCCCGCGACGGCCAGCACGCCCTCGTCCGCGCCGGACTGGATGCTGCGGGAGGTCGCGACGACGGCGAAGCCGTTCTTGCGGTAGGCGGACACGATGCCGGCGCCGATGCCTTGCGATGCGCCGGTGACGATGGCGACTTTTTGCTGCTGCATGGAAGCTCCTGGAAGATGGTCTGAATGGACTGCGTCGGACTTGCCCGACGCAGTCCATAGCGTATGGACGCACCCCCGGAAGCGGTAGCCGCTATCCTTGCACAATGGCTGAGAGAAAACGCACAGAGGTCGACTGGCAGGACGTGCGCGTGTTCCTCGCGCTGGGGCGCTACCGCAGTCTGTCGGCCGCTGCACGGGCGCTGCAGGTCAACCACGCGACCATTGCGCGCCGCATCCAGTCGCTCGAGGGCAGCATGGGCGAAAAGCTCGTGGAACGCAGGCCGGAAGGCTACCTTCTCACCGCCGCGGGTGAGCGGGCGCTTGAGGCGGCGACGGGCATGGAGGCGGCGGCGCAGCTGCTGACGCGCAAGGACGGCGCCGACGACGGCGACGTGCGCGGTGTGGTGCGCATCAATGCACCGCCGGCGTTGGCGCATGCCTTCCTGGCCGCGCAGCTGGCCCGTGTGACTTCGGCGCATCCCGGCCTGGACATCGACCTGGCGACGGACCTGCACGCCGTCAGCCTCGACCGGCGCAAGGCGGACATCGCGGTGCGCATCGGCAGGCCGAACGACGGAGACCTCATCGCGCAGTCTGTCGGGAAGCTGGCCTGCGGGTTCTACGGGACCGACGAACGATGCGCAGAAGTGGAAGCAGGCTTGCCGCCTGTCTTCATCAGCTTCGACGAGCAGCATTCAGACATGCCGGAGGGCATCTGGCTGGCGCAGCAGTTCCCGCGTGCCCGGGTCGCCTTCCGGGCGGAGAACCAGCTCCTGCAAGCGACGGCTGCGCGCGCTGGCGCAGGCATCGCGCTGCTGCCGCACTACATCGCCAGACAGGTGCCAGGGCTGCGGCCCTGCGCGCTGACGCCGCTGCCGCCCGCGCGCGAGGTGGTGCTGCTCATCCGCGGCCAGGACCGCCATGCGCGTCCGATCCGCACCGTGATGCGGCACCTCGTCGATGCCTTCAAGGAGAGCCGGGCGCTGTTCGGCGCCTAGGCTTGCCGCCAGCGGCCGGTGATCGGCCTTGTCGATCCATGCCAGCCGCAGCGGCTGACGGACCCCTCAGTGGACCGCTTTCGCGTCCGGCCGCGTCTTGTAGAAGGTCATCGGCTGCGCCTTGGCTTCGTTCAGCACGGCGCGCTTGATCTCGCCCACCACATGCATCTCGCAGGGCTTGCAGTCAAAGCGCAGCGTGAGCTTCTGCCTGGTCGTTGAAGACATTGGCCAGGTAGGTCAGCGTGTCTTCGGGGTAGGGCGTGGGCGGCTCCGCCGCGGCGGCGCGCTGCGGGCGCTGGTAGGCCGACAGGCGCGCGGCCTGCAGCCGTTCGCAGGCCTCGAGGCGCAGCTGGTTGACGAGCGAGGCCGGCACGAACCAGGGCTGGGCCAGGTCGATCGTGGTGTCGCTGGGCGCGAAGTCGGTGGCGCGGAAGCGGCCCAGGTGCTCGCGCAGGCTGGCCAGGCCACGTTCAGCGTCGCACGCCGGTTCGTGCGCATGGCGCCTTGTGCAGGTCGTAGTAGCACAGGCCGTCGCCGTTGTGCAGCATGGTGGCGGCATCCATGGTCTCGATCTCTAACCAGCGTGTCGAAGGCGCCATGTCGTCCTGGCGGCCGGTGACGAAGTAGTCGGTGAACGCGCGGTCGAAGTTCTGGTCCGGGTCGGGCGTGAACGTGAACGTGGTGCGGCCGCTCTGCAGCAGGCGCAACGCCGGCATATCGGTATGTGCACCAATAGCGTGCGGACGCCGCCTGTGTTCCAGTTGCAGCCTTTGCGTGCCGAATCGGGCACACGATTTGCTGCACCTGTGCGACCGCCATGCGGCAGAACCACACACGGCATCACGCAACAGTGAAACATGACAAGCCCCTGGGCTGAAGACTGCCGCGGGGCAGGGCCGGTGAATCCCCAGCTGCGTTCCTCGATCCGCCGTGCCGCCTGGAAGGGCGCAGCCTGGCTGGCGGCGCTGGCCTTCGTGTGCCTGAGCGGCGCGCTCGGCTACCTGAGTTTCGAGCGCCGCGGCGTGCACAACCTGCAGGCCGACGTGCGCCACCGGCTGGAACTGTTCTCTTCCGCCGTGGAGGGCATGATCCAGCGGCTCGAGGACGTGCCGGCCACGGTGCAGCTCAGCGAGGAGATCCAGCGCCTGTTCCATGCGCCGCGCCGGGCCGCGGTGCGCGAGCGGGCCGACCGCTACCTGCAGCGCCTGAACGCCTTCATGGGCGGCATCGCCATCTACGTGCTGGACGAGCGCGGCGCCATCGTCGCCTCCAGTGCCCGCACCGGCCTGGGCGCGCTGCCCGAGGACGACTTCTCCTTCCGCCCTTATTTCCAGGAGGCGCTGTCCGGCCGCGTCGGGCGGCACTTCGCGATCAGCCTGGTCGGCAACCGGCCCGCGTACTTCGTTTCGCACCCCATCCGCGACGGCGCCAAGGTGGTGGGCGTGGCGGTGATCATGATCAACCTGGACCCGATCAACCAGATCTGGGACATGCTGGGCGCGCCCGCGCTGCTGGCCGACACCAACGGCGTGGTGATCCTGTCGTCCGACCCCACCTGGACCTACACCACGCTGCAGGATCTGCCGATCGAGCGCCGCGTCGACCTGCAGCTCAGCCGGATGTACAACCGCATGCCGCTGCCGCGCTTCCCGCTGGATGTGGAGCTCAAGGTCAACCCGGAGACGTTGTCCATCTACGGCAGCCTGCAGCGGACCAACCGTTACTTCGGCTTCCCGGAGATCGCGCAGATCGTCTCGGGCCGCAGCATCAACGGCATGGACTGGCGCGTGATGCTGTTCACCGACGTGGACGGCGCGCGCCGCGACGCGGTGCTGGCCGGCGCCGTCTCGGCGACCGGTGCCGCCTTCCTGATCCTGCTGGTGCTGTTCGTGTTGCAGCGCCGGCGCATCCACCGCCACCGGCGCGAGTCCGAGCGCTTGCTGGAGCAGGCCAACCTCTCGCTGGAGCACAAGGTCGGCGAGCGCACCGCGGCGCTCACGCTGGCCAATGCGCAGCTCGTCAAGGAGGTGGCCGAACGCAAGCAGACCGAGGCCACGCTGCGCGCCACCCAGGGCGAGCTGGTGCATGCCGGCAAGATGGCGGTGCTGGGCCGCATGGCCGCCGGCATCACGCACGAGCTCACGCAGCCGCTGGGCGGCGTGCGCACCTTCGCCGGCAATGCCATGGAGTTCGCCAAGCGCCAGGACCTGGAGAGCGTGCAGCAGAACCTGGAGATCATCGCGCGGCTGACCGAGCGCATGGGCACCATCATCCACCCGCTGCGCAGCTTCGCCCGGCGCACCGAGCCCTCGCTCTGCTTCATCGACGTCGGCCAGTGCATCGCCAACGCGCTGTTCCTCTACCAGACGCAGATGGCGCACCTGGGCGTGGTGGTGGACAACCGCACCGCGGGCGAGCAACTGCCGGCCTGGTGCGATGCGCACCGGCTCGAGCAGGTGCTCGTGAACCTGATCGGCAACGCCATCGACGCGATGGCCGAGACCCCCGCCAAGCAGCTCACGCTGGTGGCCGAGCGCGCGCCTGCGGCCGCCGAGGCGATGGCCGCCGATGGCCGTGCCTACGGCCTGCGCATCGACGTGGAAGACACCGGCTGCGGCCTGCCGCCGGACTTCGCCTCGCACCAGTTCGAACCCTTCTACACCACCAAGCAAAAGGGGCTGGGCCTGGGCCTGACGATCTCGCGCGACATCGTGCAGGACTTCGGCGGTGCGCTGCGGGCCTGGAACCACGACGGGCCCGGCGCTTGCTTCAGCATCTACCTGCCCTGCGCACCCCCATACGGAGAACAAGATGAATGACGAGATGACCGTGCTGCTGGTCGAGGACGACCCCGACATGCAACTGGCCTGCCGCCAGGCGCTCAGCCTGGCGGGCATCCGCTCCCGGGCGCTGGACGCGGCCGAGCCCGCGCTGCCCATCATCACGCCGGGCTACCGCGGCGTGGTCGTCACCGACATGCGGCTGCCCCAGGGCGACGGCCTCAGCCTGGTGAAGTACGCGCGCAGCGTCGATCCCGAGCTGCCCTGCATCATGATCACCGGGCATGGCGACATCAACCTGGCCGTCGATGCCATGCGCGAGGGGGCCTACGACTTCATCACCAAGCCGTTCTCGCCCGAGAAGCTGGTCGATTCGGTGCGGCGCGCGCTGGACAAGCGGCGCCTGGCCCTGCAGGCCGGCCAGGCCCGGTCTGCACCGGCACCCGCGGCGGGCAAGGGCAGCGATGGCCTGGGCCGTCTGGTGGGCTCATCGGCCGGCATGCAGGCCGTGCGGCGGCTCATCGCCGAGATCGCCGCCTCGCCCGTGGACGTGCTCGTGCACGGCGAGACCGGCACCGGCAAGGAACTGGTCGCGCAGTCGCTGCACGAACTCTCGGGCCGCAGCAGCGGGCCCTTCGTCGCGCTCAACTGCGGCGGCATGCCCGACAACCTGCTGGACAGCGAACTGTTCGGCCATGAGGCCGGCGCCTTCACGGGTGCGCAGAAGCGGCGCATCGGCAAGATCGAGCATGCCAGCGGTGGCACGCTGTTCCTGGACGAACTGGAGAGCATGCCCATGGGCATGCAGGTCAAGCTGCTGCGGGTGCTGCAGGAGCGCAAGCTCGAGCGGCTGGGTTCCAACACCTCCGTCGCGGTGGATGTGCGCGTGGTCGCCGCGACCAAGGAGAACCTGGTCGAGAAGGCGCGCAGTGGCCAGTTCCGGCTCGACCTGTACTACCGGCTCAACGTGGTCACTGTCGACCTGCCGCCGCTGCGCCGGCGCACCGATGACATCGCCGAGCTGCTCGCGCACTTCTTCGTGCTGGCCGCCAGCCGCTTCGGCCGGCCGGTGCCGCCGGTCAACGCCGACCTGCTCGAGCGGCTGGCCGGCTACGCGTGGCCCGGCAACGTGCGCGAGTTGCGCAACCTGGCCGACTGCATCGCGCTGGGCGTGTCCACGCCGCTGCTAGGCGCGACGCTGCAATACGCCTCCAGCGAGCTGGCGTCGCCGCGTTCGCTGGCCGAATCGGTGGAGGAGTACGAGCGCAAGCTGATCCTCGAGGAGCTGCAGCGCAACGACGGCAGCCTGGCCCGCAGCGCGCGTGCGCTGCGCGTGGCCAAGACCACGCTGAACGACAAGATCCGCCGTTACGGCATCAGCGTGGCACCGGCGGAGCCGCGCGAAGGTTGAGCGCGTGTGAACGAAGCGCCGGTCCGTTGCGGGCTTCAGCAGCCCGCGCGGTCGTGGCGCCAGCTGCGCAGGCGCTGCGGCGCGGCCAGCATCAGCGCGGCGCAGGCCAGGCCGAACACATGGGCCTGCACGATGATGTTGCCGCCCACCAGGGCTTCCTCGTGCCGGTCCGGCCCGCGGATCAGCTGGGCACCGAGCCAGGCGGCGATGGTGCACAGCGCCGCGATGCTCACCGGATCGAGCCGGCGCACGCCTGGCCACAGCGCCAGCAGGAACAGCCCGTACAGCACGCCTGACAGGCCGACATAGTGGGCCAGCCCGGGCAGCAGCAGCACGAACAGCAGCGAGATGCCCAGCGCCAACACGGCCACCTGGCGCAGCAGCACGCGCGGCGCCGGTGGCGCGTCGGCCAGCAGCACGCAGACCAGCAGGCCGAGCGCGTTGAGCGCCCAGTGGGTCCAGCCCAGGTGGACCAGGTGGCCTGTCCACAGACGCCAGAGTTCGCCCTGCAGCACGGCGCCGCGCTCGTAGCGCAGCACCTGCAGCCAGGCCTCGGGCAAGGCCTGCAGCGCGCCCAGCAGCAGGCCGGCCACGGCCACGGTGAGGAGGGTGCGCCGCGGGGCGCGTGCAGGGGCGGTTGGCATGGGCGGGACCTGGCTCAGGGCGCGTCAGTCGACGGCGTAGGCTTCCTTGGGCTTGTCGTTCAGGTTGGCCCAGGCGGCGCGCGTGGCGGCGGACGCCGGCATGTTCAGCGCCGTGTTGGTCGGCGGGATCGGCTGCATGAACCACTTGTCGTAGAGCTTGGCCACGGTGCCGTCCTGCACCTGGCGCGCAATGCTGGCGTCCACGGCCTTCTTGAAGGCCGGGTCGTCCTTGCGCAGCATGATGGCGATGGGCTCGACCGACAGCGGCTCGCCGACCAGCTTGTAGCCCTTGGGGTTCTTGGACCGCGCGATGTTGCCGGCCAGGATCTGCCCGTCCATCACGAAGGCATCGGCGCGGCCCGATTCCAGCAGCAGGAAGCTGTCGGAATGGTCCTTGCCCGAGAGCTCGCGGAAGTTCATGCCCTGTGCGCGCTTGTTCTGGCGCAGCAGCTGCACCGAGGTGGTGCCGGTGGTGGTGGCCACGGTCTTGTCGTTGAGATCGGCCACGGACTTGATCGGCGAGTCGGCCCGCACCGCGATGCGCACCTCTTCCACGTACAGCGTGTTGGCGAACGCCACTTCCTTGGCGCGGTTGGCGTCGTTGGTGGTGGAACCGCACTCGATGTCCACCGTGCCGTTCTTGAGCAGCGGGATACGGTTGGCCGAGGTCACGGGCTGGTACTGGATGGTCAGTTCGGACAGGCCCAGCTGGCGCCGCACGTCGCTGATGATGTTGCTGCAGACGTCGTAGTGGAAGCCGGTGTAGACGCCGGTGCCCAGCGTGTAGGCCAGCGCGCCCGAGGATTCGCGCACGCCCTGCACGATGGTGCCGGAGCTCTTGATCTTGGCCAGGGTGTCCGTGGTCTGGGCCTGGGCGCCGGCCACGGCGGCCAGTAGCGTGCAGGCCAGGGAAAGGGTGGAGAGTTTCATGGTTTCCTCGCGGGTTGGTGGCGCGCAGGCGCGCCGATGAAGAGAACTGGGAGTGCGGGGGGGCAGGTCATTGCAGCGGCCTGTCGTTGGGGTTGGCGAACAGCTCCAGCACGTCCTGCGACGGGGGCCAGTTCAGGTTCAGGCCCTTGGTGGTGATGGGCCGCTCGAACCACTTGCGGTACAGGGCCAGCAGCTCGCCCGTTTGCATGAGCCGCGCGATCTCCTGGTCGACGATGCGCTTGAGCTGCAGGTCGTCCTTGCGCATCATGCAGCCGTAGGCCTCGCGCGTCATGGGCTGGCCGACGACGGTCCAGTCCAGTGGCTGCTGGGCCTTGGCGCGCTCGCCGTAGAGCAGGGCGTCGTCCATCATGAAGGCGTCGGCCTGGCCGCGCTCCAGCGTGCCGAAGGATTCCTCGTGCTCGCGTGCCGTGAGGATCTGGAACTTGAGCCCGGAGGATTCGGAGAAGGTGCGGATCAGCCGCTCGGAGGTCGTGCCCGAGGTCACCACCACGCGCTTGCCGGCCAGGTCCCTGAAGTCGTGGATGCCGGAGTCCCGGTGCACCATGAGCCGCGTGCTGATGACGAAGAACGAGGTCGAGAACAGCACCTGGCGCGCGCGTTCCAGGTTGTGCGTGGTGGAGCCGCATTCCAGGTCGACGTTGCCGCTGACCACCATGGGGATGCGGTTCTGCGCCGTCACCGGCACCAGCTTGGTGGTCAGCGCGGGCAGCTGCAGTTCATGCCGGATGGCCTGCGAGACCAGCGTGGACAGGTCGTGCGCATAGCCGACCACCTGCTTGCGCGAGTCGTAGTAGGAGAAGGGCACGGACGACTGGCGGTGGCCCAGCGTGATGGTGCCGGTCTGCTGGATCTTGCGCAGCGTCTCGCTGGCCGATGTGGGCGCGCCACACAGCAGCGCCAGCGCGGCCGCGGCCGGCGCCAGCAAACGGCGCCGCTTGCCCAGCAGGAGCGCCAGCAGCGCCAGCAGCGGCCAGGAGGCCGCGCCGCCGCCGCCGGATGTGCCGTCCTGCGATTGGGGTTGCTCGGGCGCCTGCGCGGCGGCCACCGCCATGCCCGCGTCGAGCAGGCCGGCGCCGCAGGCCTGCGTGGTGCAAAAGCAGGTGCCCGGCATGCCCGGCTCGCAGACCGGATGGCCGGCCACATGCGGGCGGGCCTGCTGCTGCAGCAGCGCACGCAGAGCGGCCGGGTCCAGGGCGGGATCGGCCGCCAGCGCGAGCGCGGCCACGCCGGCCGCCAGCGGCGCCGCGAAGCTGGTGCCGGCGCCGTAGGCATGGATGTGCTGCGCGGCCACCGTGCGGCCGCTGTTGGACAGCGACCAGATGCCGTCGGCCGCCGTGCCGCCCGGGGCCAGCAGGCCCACGGCCGGGCCGAAGTTGGAGTAGTCGGCCTTCAGGCCGTTGCGCTGCGCCGCCGCGACGGCCAGCACGCCGCGGCAGTCGGCCGGCCGGCCGACGCTGCCGCCGCTCTCACCCGGCAGGCGGTTGCCGGCCGCGGCCACGATCAGCGCGCCCTGCGCACCGACCTCGTCGACCACGCGCTGGTACAGCGGCGAGCAGGCCGCATCGCCCTCGAAGCTCAGGTTGATGATGCGGGCCGGGTGTGGGTTGGCGGGCACGCCGGCGACGGGCAGGCCGGCGGCCCAGCGCACGGCGTCGAGCAGGTCGCTGAGCAGCGCGCCGCACTTGCCAGCGGCCCGCACCGGCAGGATGCGTGGCCGCGCGCCCAGCAGGCCCGCGGTGCCGATGCCGTTGCCGGCGCGTGCGCCCAGCTGGCCGGCGATGAAGGTGCCGTGCCAGCTGCTGTCGGCCGCGTCGCAGCCTGCGAACGCACCGTTCACGCGGGCCGCCTCGGCCGGCGTGACCCAGTCGCCCGGGTCGGTAGGGTCGGCATCGCGGCCGTCGCCGTCGTTGGCGTAGGCGAGGCCGAAGTAGGGATCGGCGGAGACGAAGTCGTAGCCCGGCAGCAGGGCGCCCTGCAGCTCGGGGTGGCCGGGCAGCACGCCGGTGTCGACCACGGCGACGACCACGTCCGTGGCCGGCACACGGGCCCAGGCGCGCTCGGCGTCGATGGCCGCTGCAGCGCCGGCCGAGGGGGGCTGCAACTCCCATTGCCGGGGAAATTCGGGATCGGTGACGGCGCTGGCGAGCCGGATGCGCACATTGGGCTCTACATGGCGCACGGCAGGGTCGGCCGCCAGGCGGGCGCGTTCGCGCTCGGCATCCTGGCTGTCCAGCGGGCGTTCGGCGCGCAGCACCAGCCGCGTCGGCCCCGAGCGTTCGCGGTCGACCGCATAGCCGCCGAAATGCGTGCGCGGTGCGCCAGCGTCGCTGCCCGGCGCGGCGCGGCGCTGGGCGCTCTGGGCCGTGTCGGCATCGCGCGCCGCGGCGGGTGGTGCCGCTTCGTGCAGCTCGACGATGAAACCTGCGGCCGGCCGGGCGTGGCCAGGCAGCGCGGTGGCCAGGCTCGCGGCAGTGAGCAGCAGTGCAAGAGGGGAAAGAAATCGCATGGACAGCAGGCAAGAACAGATCGGCCGCTCCGGCCGGCGCGCAGGCTGTCCACGCGCACCGGCCGGGCGGGGCACCGCGCAGTGGCGGTGCGTTCTCAGGTGCTCAGAAGGGCACCACGCAACGGGCGGTCGCGTCGGTCGGCCGGGCCGTGGGCACCATCGTCACGAAGCTGGCCGGCGTGCCGTAGACCATGCGCCGCTGCGCATAGGCTGCGGCAGCGCCGGTGCCGGTGCCGATCACGAAGTGCTTGAGGATGCCGTCGGACGGATCGATGTTGGAGAACGGGGCGGCTTTCGCCACGCAGGCCGCGGTGCTGACCGCGGCGGGGCGGTCGAACGCGACGACTGTTCCCGGTCCCTTGACGTACAGGTACTGCACGGTCTGTCCGGCGCCCGTGCCCGTGGTGAGGCTGAAGTAGCGCCCCGACCAGATGCGCGAACGCGTGGCCTCGCTGAAGCCCGTCACCGCCTGCGCGCCCAGCGTGCTGCCCAGCTTGACCAGCCGCAAGCCCGACAGCGAGATGCTGCCGTCGGACTGGACGTGGGCCACGCCCGGGTTGCTCGGCACCGACAGGTTGCCGTTGAAGTCGATGGTCGTCGCGCCGAACTCCACCACGTCGGCATTGCCGGCGCTGACGGCGTAGCTGCCGACCTGCATGCCCACGTTGCGGGCCGTCTCCAGCGCGGTGGCGCTGCCGGTCTGGCGGTCGTTCTGGTAGTAGAAGCTGCTGTGGGCGTAGGTGCCGTCCTCGAACATCACCATGTACTCGGGCCGGCTCAGGCCCATGGGGCGCACCCAGCCGCCGACCAGCGGGTTGCTGGCGCTGGCCACGCGGGTCAGGGCGGTGCCGTCCAGCGTCATGGCATTGCCCGAGACCGTGGCGCTGTGCGCGCCGGCGGCCGGGCCGCGCGCGTTGGCCGCTTCGATCAGTTCCAGCGTCAGCGTGGAGCCGCTCAGGCTGTAGCGGCCGTAGCGGTAGCCCAGGCCGTTGTCGAAGGCATAGTCGGCCCCGACCGGGGTGGCCACGACCTGGTGCACGAAGGTGCCGTCGCCGCCGAACAGGAACACCTCGCGCGTCGTGCCGTCGGTGCGGACCCAGGCCCCCTCGATGGGCTGGGCCGCCGTGGCCGCCTTGGCCTTGGCCGCACCGGCCAGCGTGGCGGCACTGGGCACCAGGCTGTCGCGCGTGGCCAGGAACAGCGACTCGCGCTGCTCGGGCGTCAGCGTGGTCGGGATCTGGTAGAGCAGCTGCTGCAGCGAGCCCGGCGCCACGGCGCTGTAGGCCTCGAAGGCGGCGCGGCTGCCGCTGCCCACTTCCGCAAAGCCGCGGGTGAGCAGCTGGCCCAGCGCCAGCATCTTCTGCTGCGCAGCGGTGGCCGTGGTGCCCTCGGCGGCCTGGTAGTTGTCGTAGAGCTGGATGCCGCCGACCTGGCCGGCCGTGCCGACCAGGAAGGACAGCAGCGTCTCCTCGGCCTGCGCCAGGTTGTCCGAGCGGCCCGAGTCGATCTCGGACTGCAGCAGCGTGGTGTAGGGCGTGATGACGGCGTGGCGGCCCAGCGGCGCGGTCAGCACGTAGGGTGCGACGACCGGGCCTTCGGAGGTGGTGCTGGTGGTGGTGGCCTGCACCAGCACGACGGCGTCGGCGGCCTGCGTGGTGTTGATCGTGAAGCTGCCGTTGCTGGTCATGGCCGACGGTTCGCTGGCGTCGCAGACGCGGTTGTCGTTCAGGTCCAGGCAGGCGGTGGCGTTGTTCAGGCCGCGGTCGAGCACGGTGCCGGTGACCTGGCGCTCGGCCGGGGCGGGCTCGTCATCGCCGCCGCCGCCGCCACAGGCGACCAGGAAGGTGGACGCGGCCAGGGCCAATGCCGAGAGCGCGTAGGTGTTGCGGGAATGCATGTGGTTTCCTCGAATTCGTTCTGGTGGGCTGCCGGGCCCGCGGCGCGGGCCCGGCGCATGGACTGGGCTCAGAAGCTGCTGGCCGCGGCCTGCTTGCGGCGACGCTGCAGGGCCACTGCAGCCAGGCCGGCCAGTGCGGCGGCGAGGCCGCCGACGGCACCGCCACCGCCGCCGCTCTTGGCCTCGGCGACTTCCAGGAACGCGGCCGACACGGCGCCCGGCTTGCCATCGCTGTTGGTGCCCTGCACATAGACCATGTGGCGGCCCGGTGCCAGGCCGGTCGTGTCGATCTGGCCGAAGGCGCGCTTGGTCGCGTCCGGGAAGTCGGACTTGGCCTGGTCGGAGGTGCCCAGTTCGAGCGGCTTGCCTTCGGCGCCGGCCTCCCAGGGCATCTGGTCGATGTAGACCTTGGCGTCGCGGATGTTGTAGACCACCGGGTAGGGCGGCGGCAGGATGCTGGCCTGGCCCGCGTTGCTGTAGCGGTAGCGGTTGTCGTCGACCAGCGCGGAGACGTTCACCTTCGTGCCGGCGGGCACGGCGGCGGTTTGCTCCACCTTCACGTCGACCGTGTCAGGGCCGAACGGCAGCTGGTAGACGCGGTGCAGTGCACGGCTCATGTAGTGGAAGCCGTTGAAGTTCTCCGGGTAGGTCTCGCGGTCGAACACGCCGCAGTCCTCGTAGAAGGAGCGGCCCATTTCCACCGTGTACGAGGGCGCGCCCAGGAAGCCGTAGAACGCGTCCTTGGTCGTGCCTTCGGTGTTGTAGCTGAGCAGCTGCTGCGACGAGTAGTTGTTGTGGTAGGCCAGGCGCTGGGCGATGACGGCCATGCCCTTGTTGTTGGGCGTGTGCGTGTTGAAGCCGTTCTCGGCGCGTTCGACGCCCCAGGGCCACAGGATGGCGCGCGCGTTGCTGTGCAGGTCCACGAACATGCCGCCCGTGTAGTCCTCGGAGGCGCCGGTCTGCCAGTCGAGCTCGCCGGTGCCGTTGTTGGCACGGTTCTCGATGTTGCAGTACGGGCCGGGGGTGCCCACGAGAGGCTTGCCCGCGCTGTCAACCGCCCACTTGTTGCGGCCGTCCGGCAAGGCGCCGCCTTCCCAGCGGCACTGCGCCTGGTTCCAGGTGCCGCGCACGTAGTTCAACACGGCCTGCGTCTCGGGCTCGGAGGCCGGTCCGGTGCCGCGGAAGGTCTCGCCGCAGATGTTGCCGTCCGAGCCGCCGGCGCCGCCGGTGGCCCAGCCGAACGGGTAGTTGCGGTTCAGGTCGACACCCGAGCCGAGCTGGCCGTTCGTGCCCGTGGTGCACAGCGCCGTCAGGTAGTTGGTGTTCTTGCGCTGGCGGGCCGAGCGGTCCTGCTCGGCGAGCTTGCGGCCGTCCGGGTTGTGGATGATGAAGTGGTACTGGTTGTTGTCCAGCATCATCGTGGCGTTGGGGTCCTTGCCGTAGTTGTCCAGCAGCCACTCGATGAACTTGGTGCCGACCTCCTGCGGGGCGTATTCGCGGGCGTGGATGCCGCCGGTCCAAACCATGCGCGGCACTTCCTTGCCTTCCTGCTTGGCGAAGTTGCCGACCACGATGGCGCGCACGTCGTGCGGCTGGGCCGGGAACAGCGACAGGTTGAAGCGCTGCAGCAGGGCTTGCGGGATGAACTTGGCCAGCAGGCTGGTGTAGCTCGACCAGGAGTTGTCGTACTGGTTGCCGACGACGGTGGGCTCCTTGATCTGCGTCTTCATCCAGGCCGGGCCCAGCGTCTTGAGCTGCACCAGGTCGGGGTACTTGGTCTTGAGCTCGTCGAAGGTGGCGTAGGTCTGCTCCACGGTGCGGTAGCAGGAGTGCGTGCCGTCGGCGACCGAGCTGGGCTGCTCGCGCGAGGAGCGCTGCAGCGCGCCCGAGGCCTGGTCGCGCGAACGCGATGCGATGAAGTCCTTGATGCGCGCGGTTTCCTCCACGTCGATCTGCACGCCGATGCCCAGGGCCTCGACAGCGTGGAGTTCGGTGTCGCTGACCTCGGCGTGGACCGTGCGCGTCTTCTGGTCCACGTAGGGGTGGTCCAGCATGGTCGTCAGCTTGGACAGCTGGTCTTCCGAGGCGTAGGGGATCTTGACCGCGTAGACCTGGTCCGGGTCACCGCCGTGGGCATGGATGGCCCCGGCAGCGCAAACCAGGACGGCGGTGGCCACGATGGCGGCGACCGGGGTCAGACGGGGTGGACAGAATCGTTTCATCGAACGCTAACTCCTCAAAGTGGACGGTTGGCTGTGCCTTGGTGCTTGGCGCACACCATCTACATGGCAGATCGCGTGCCAGCCACCGTTCACGAGAGATTGGCGTTCAAGTCATTGATTTGTAACGAACGCATGGTGCGGGTGCCGAACCGTCCCGTTCGGAAATCCGTCTGCCCGCGACGCGGCGTTCGGAAATCCGTGTCAGTCGAGCCGGATTCGCGCGTAGGCGGCGACCTTCTTCATCTTTTCGATCTCGCGCACGATCTGCTGCGAGAACTCGGCCGGCGTGCTGCCCGAGGGGTAGAGGCCCTGGCCCGCCAGGCGGTCGCGCACCTCTGGCTCCTGCACGGCCGCGGCCACTGCACGCTGGATGCGCAGCACCGCCTCGGCCGGCGTGCCGGCCGGCGCCACCAGCCCGAACCAGGACGGCTCGTTCGCCTGCGGATACCCCAGCTCGGCATAGGTCGGCACCTCGGGCAGCACGTCCAGGCGCCTGGGCCAGGAGACGGCCAGCGCGCGCAGCTTGCCGGCCTTCACGTGCGGCAGCGACGAGGCCACCTGGTCGAAGTACACCGGCACCTGGCCGCCCAGCACGTCGTTGATCGCCGGGCCGGCGCCGCGGTAGGGGATGTGCACCATGCTGGTTCCCGTGCTGCTCTTGAACAGCTCGCCCCACATGTGGCCGATGGTGCCGTTTCCCGGCGTGGCATAGGACACCTTGCCGGGGTTGGCCTTGAGGTACTTCACGAGCTCGGCGAAGTCTTTGACCGGCAGCACCGCGGGGTTGACGACGATCACGCCCGGCGCCTTGACGATCTCCGTCACGCCGGCGAAGCCGGTGATGGGGTCGTAGGGCAGCCTGGCAAACACCGCGGGATTGACGCCGTGCGTGGACAGCGTGGCCACGCCCACGGTGAGGCCGTCGGCCGGGGCGCGCGCCACCTCGGCCATGCCGATGGAGCCGCCGGCGCCGCCGCGGTTCTCGGTCACCACCGGCATGCCGAGCAGGCGCTGCAGCGGCTCTTGCAAGGCACGGCCCGTGATGTCGGTGGCGCCGCCCGGCGGGAAGGGAATGACGATGCGCAGCGGCCTGGCCTGGGCGAAGGACAGCTTGGGCGCGGCAGCGGTGGCGAGCAGGGCGGAAAGGGCGTGGCGGCGTTGCATGAATGAACTTCCTCTGGTGGACAAAACACGCAGGAAGGAGCAACACCCGTGCCGGGGTGCATCCAGGCGCGGCTCCAGCCCGCCGCTAGTGGATGTCCTGCGGGCCTGGCGCGCGCTTGCGGCCGGTGAACATGGCCAGCACGAGCTTGTCGCGGTGCTGCCAGCCCGTGAACGCGACACCGGCCAGGTGCACCGCGACCAGCGCCACGAGCAGCCAGCCCAGCACCACATGCGTCCAGTACAGCCAGCCGTAGCCCCAGAGCCAATCTGTCGTGTAGAGGAACCCCGAAAGGCACAGGCTGGCGACGCACGCCAGCAGGGCCAGCACCATCCAGCCGCCCAGCGGGTTGTGGCCCAGGTGGCGCAGGGCCCGGCCGGCCTGCACGCTGCGCGCATAGGCCCAGGTGGCCGAGGGGCCGCGCACGAACTGCGCGAAACGCGCGTAGCGGCTTGCGGAAAAGCCCCAGGCCAGGCGCCACGCCACCACGGCGGCTGCGGCATAGCCCAGGGCTTCGTGCCAGCTGTCGGCATCGCCGCCCGTCCACCAGGCGCAGGCCACAGCGAGGACCAGGGCCCAGTGCAACAGGCGCACCGGCCTGTCCCAGACCTTCAGGCCAGCGCCGGGCTGTGCAGGGTCACTTCTCTTCGACACGCTCGAAGGTCTTGGGGTCGAAGAAGGCTTCGACGCGCTTGCCCTGCGGGTCCTTGCCGTAGACCTCATAGCAGGTCTCGGTCTTTTCCATGCGGCGCACGGTCCAGCCGTCCTTGACGAGCTTGTCCTGCAGTTCGGTGTGCGAGCGCCACTCGGCCTTGGGGTACTTGCTGCAGGTGACGTTGCCGTGGGCCAGGGCATTGCCGGCCACCAGGGCCAGGGCCAGCGGCAGGGCGCGGATGAAAAGCGTCTTCATGGGGAACTCCTTGGCGGATCAGGTGGCGGCCCAGCGCCGCACCAGGTTGTGGTAGATGCCCATGAGCTTGAGCACGCGCGGGTCCTGCGCGGAGAGCGTGGCGCTCAGCTCCTGGATGGATTGGTCGAGGTCGTACAGCAGGGTGCGCGAGCGGTCGTCCTCGACCAGGCTCTCGACCCAGAAGAAGGCGGCCACGCGCGCGCCCGCCGTGACCGGCGTCACGCGGTGCAGGCTGGTGGCGGGGTAGAGCAGCATGTCGCCGGCCGGCAACTTGGCCGACTGCACGCCGTAGGCGTCTTCGATCTCCAGTTCGCCGCCCTCGTACTCGTCGGGCTCGGAGAGGAACAGCGTGGCCGAGAGGTCGGTGCGCAGGCTCTGGCCGCCTTGCAGCTGCATGATGGCCGCGTCCACGTGCGCGCCGTACTGGCCGCCGCCGGCATAGCGGTTGAACTTGGGCGGATAGATGCGCCGCGGCAACGCGGCCGAGACGAACTGCGGCGTCTCGCCCAGGCGGCGCAGCAGGTGCTCGGCCAGCTGCAGGCCGACTGCATCCTGCGCGCCGATCTGCTGGTTGTGCTTGACCTGGCGCGCGGCGCTGCCGGCGGTGGCGGCGCCGTCCTGCCATTCGGCACGGTCGAGATGGGTGCGGAAGTGGCGGACTTCGTCAGGTGTCAGCACCTGGTCGATGGCGAGAAGCATGGATGGGTTCTCCAACGGAACAATGCCGGGCAGGCCCGGCATTGTTCCATTGGCAGGTAGGTCAGAACTCGTAGTTCAGCGTCACGCGGGTGGCGCGGGCGTCACCCTTGTAGAGGAAACCGCCGGAGCGGTAGACCGCCGTGTAGAAGGTCTTGTCGGTCACGTTCAGCACGTTGAGCCGCACGTCCAGGTGCTTGTTGAAGCGGTAGGAAGCGAACAGGTCGTACTTGGTGAACGAGGGTACGGGCAGCGTGCAGGCGCCGGTGGCCGCATCGCGCGCGACGCCCTGGTCAGGCGAACCGCCGCACATGCTGCTCTGGTACTTGGCGGCGGCACCGAAGGAGAACGCGTCCGTCACCTGGTACTTGCCCTGCACCGTGACGCTCTTGTCGGCGAAGTTGGCCAGCGGCGCGCCCACCGTGGCAGGCGTGCCCAGCGACTTCGTGACCTTGGACTTCATGAGCGTCAAACCGGCTTGCACCGTGAACTTCGGCGTCACATTGCCCACGAGGCCGAACTCCAGGCCCTGGATGCGGTTGCCGCCGGTGTTCGCGCCAAAGGTCTCATATCCCGTCACGGGGCTGCCGGGGACGGTGACGGGCGGTTCCAGCACGTCGCTCTTGTTGGTGCGGAAGGCCGCTGCCGTGAAGAGCAACTTGTCGTCCAGCAGGTTCCACTTGGTGCCGATCTCGAACAGCTTGGAGCGCTCGGGCTTGCCGACCAGCTTGCCCTCGGCCACGATGGCGCCGCCATAGGCCACGCCGGTGCTGTCGGATTCGCCGCCATTGATGTCGGTGGACGTGGCGACGCTGGCGTAGACCATGCCCTGGGGGTTGATCTTGTACGTGACGCCCAGGTGGCCGTTGATCAGCGTGTCGCTGTCTCTGTAGTCCGCGGTCTGGGCGCCCGTGGCAGGCGTGAAGCTGCGCTGGCTGAACTTGTAGTGGTCGGCCCGCACGCCGGCGAAGGCGGTCCAGCGGTCGGTGAGGTCCACCGTGTCCATGAGCGATGCGGCCACCGTGCGGACCCGCCAGATGCGGCCCTTGTTGTTGCGCAGGATGTTGCGCTGGACCACCGAATCAATGTTCGGGATCACGGCGCCGCTGGCATCGGTGACGCAGAAGGCGTTGAGCGAGGTGTTGTTGGTGCTGCAGTTCTGCCCGCTGTTGTTGAGCGAGTAGCTGCCGAAGGTCGCCTCGTTGTCGGTGTATTCGAGGCCAGTGACGAACTCGTGCTTCATGCCGCCCAGGGTGGTGTTCCACAGCAGGTTGGTTTGGTGGGCGAAGTAGTCCACATCCTGCCAGCCGGTGTGGCCGCCGTCGACACGGATCGCGTTGTAGGGGGCTCCGCCAACGGTACTGCGCGATGCGCCATAGTTGGCGCCCGAGGTGATCCAGGAGTTGTCGGCCGTGCCGTAGCGCGTGCGGCTGACGATGCGGGCATCGGCGTTCACGCGGTAATTGATGCGTGCGGTGAATGCGTCCACATCGCTGGACAGCTGGTCGCTTTTCTGCGCATAGACGGGCACGTTGATGCCGGCCCACTCGGCCGGGATGCGGTTGGGCGCGGTGCCGACCAGGAAGCTGCCGATGTCGGGCTTCTTGTCCTTGGCGCGCAGGCCGTAGTAGTCCAGCGTGACGCTCAGGTCAGAGTTGATTTCCCACAGGCCCGACAGCGCCAGGCCCTTGCGCTCGCGCTCCGAGGGGCTGCGGTCCGGCACGTCCTCGCTGCCGTACAGGGCGTTCACGCGCAGCGCGAACGTGTCCGAGAAGCCTTTGTTGGCGTCCACAGTGACACGGCGGTGCTTGTCGGTGCCCAGCGCGACCGAGGCCCGCGTGAAGTCGTAGTCCAGCGTGGCCTGCTTGGTGATGACGTTCACTGCGCCGCCGGCCGTGCCACGGCCAGCGAAGCTGGAGTTCGGACCCTTGGAGATTTCGACCTGCTCGACCGCGAAGCTCTCGCGCGTGGTGATGCCGGGGTCGCGCAGGCCGTCGACGAACACGTCGCTGCGGGCTTCCTGGCCGCGGATGATGTAGCGGTCGCCGAAGGCATTGCCGTTTTCGCCGGTGCCCAGCGTGATGCCGGGTTGTGCGCTCAGGATCTGCTTGAGATCGGTGTGGCCCGAATCTTTGATGGCGTCGGCGGTGATGACCGAGATGGTCTGCGGCGTCTCGGCCAGGGGGCGGGTGTGGCGCTCGTCGCCCGAGGTCTTCGCCTTGTACGGAACGCCGACTTCGGCATTGGGGTTCGGGTCGATCTTGGTGGCCTGCACCTTGACCTCGTTCAGCGTGCCGCCGCTGGTGGCGGTCGTGGCCTGGGCCAGCACGCCCAGGGGCAGCAACATGACGGTGGACATGCCCAGTGCCATGCTGGCGCGGCCCACGGCTGGGGCGCCAGAGTTGGCGGCGGTGCGCAGGCTGCGCGGAATCTTCGATGTCGTCGTGGCGCGGTGCATGGTGTTTTCGTGTTGTCTTTTGGATTCGGGATGCGCCGTGGCCGGACGGCCGACTGCCCAGCCCACCGGGGCTAGAAATGACCCGTAGTGTTTGACGCGCAATGCGCGCCGACACGGTTTACACGCTGGGCGGTCTGTCGCCGAGCAGTAGCAAACGTAGTAAGAACATTTCTCATTCGATTCTACTTTTCGTTGCACAGGCTTCCGTGCCATTGCGCCAAGGTGTCGTATCGAACCAACAACTGCGGCAGCTTGACCGCCACACCGGGCGCCGCATAATGCTGTACAAATCATCAGTAAACCATGGGTTCCCTGCCTTCCTTCCTCCCGGAACGGGCCGATGTCTGGCGCGGCGATGCGCTGGGCCTGGCCCCGGCCGCTGCCTTGCCCAGTGGCCACGCGGTGCTGGACGCCGAGTTGCCCGGCGGCGGCTGGCCCGCGGCCGGGCTCACCGAGTTGCTGCAGGCGCCCGGGATGCAGGGGGCCTGCCACGACTGGCGGCTGCTGCTGCCGACGTTGGCGCGGCTGACGACGTCCGCCCAGGGCCCGGTGGCGCTGGTCGGGGCCCCCGATGGCCTGCAGCCCTTCGCACCGGCCCTGGCTGCGCAAGGCCTCCCGGCCACGCGCCTGCTGTGGGTGCAACCCGTGGACGACAAGGCGCTGCTGTGGGCTGGAGAGCAGGCCCTGCGCTGCGCCGACGTGCCGGCCGTGCTGGCCTGGTTGCCCCGGGCCCGTGCCGACGGGCTGCGCCGCCTGCACCTGGCCGCGCTGGACCACGGCAAGCCGCTGTTCGCCTGGCGGCCCGCAACGGCGCAGGCCGAGTCATCCCCGGCGCCGCTGCGGCTGCTGGTCGAGGCCGACGGCAGCACGCTGCAGGTGCTGGCCTTCAAGCGCCGCGGCCCGCCCATGGTCCGGCCGGTCGGGCTGGCGCCCCATGCGCCAGCGCTGGCCGCGCTGCTGGCGCTGCGCCGGCGCAGCCAGGCCGCGCAGCCGGCCAGCCCCGAGGTCCGCCATGTGCTGGGTCGCCCTGTCGCCGCCTGAAGATCACGTCACGCCCTGGTGCTGGCATGCGCTGCAGTTCACGCCACGCGTGGCGGTGGAGCAGGGCTTCGTGCTGCTGGACGTGTCGGCATCGCTGCGCCTGTGGGGCGGGCTGCGCGCGCTGCTGCTGCGCCTGCTGCAACCCCAGGGATTGCCCGCCTGTGCGGCCTGGGCCCGTGCCGGCACGGCGCCGGTGGCGCTGGCCCTGCTGCGCCTGAAGCTGGCGGGCCAGCCACGCCCCGGCCAGGTGCCCGACGGCCTGCCGCTGGACACGCTGGCCGCCGCCTGGCCCGCGCTGGCGGTGCTGGAGCGCACCGGCTGCCGCAGCTGGGGCCAGTTGCGTGCGCTGCCGCGCGCTGGCGTGGCGCGGCGCTTCGGAGCCGCGCTGCTGGAGGCGCTGGACCAGGCCTACGGCCTGCGGCCGACCAGTTATCCCTGGTGCCGGCTGCCGCCCGTGTTCGACCAGAACGTCGAACTGCCGGCCACCGCCACCGCGGCGTCCGAGCTGCTGTGGACGGGCCAGCGCCTGCTGGCAGCGCTGCACGCCTGGTTGCGTGCCGGCCAGCGCGGCGTGCTGGCCATGGAGCTGCAATGGACGCACGACCTGCGCCGGCTCGACGGCCGCACGCTGGCGCGCCAGGGCCTGTTGACGGTGCGCACGGCCCAGCCCACGCAGGACATGGCCCATCTGCGCCGCCTGCTGGCCGAGCACCTGGAACGCACGCCGCTGGCAGCGCCCGCCAATCACCTTCGGCTGCGCACCCTGGAGACGGCGGCCTACGCGCCCCTGTCCACCAGCCTGCTGCCCGAGGAGCACAAGCGCGGCGAACGCCTGCACGAACTCGTCGAGCGCCTGGGCGCACGGCTGGGTGTGGACCGCGTGCTGGTGCCCCAGCTGGTGGCCGACCACCGGCCCGAGTGCATGCAGCGCTGGGTGCCCGCGCAGGCGTCGCAGGGTGCCAGTACGCCACCGGCCCAGGCACTGGCCCCCGATGCCGCGCTGTACCCCGCCTGGCTGCTGCGCGAACCGCTGCCGCTGGCCATGGAGGACGGCCAGCCCGTGTTCCATGGCCCGCTGCGGCTGCTGGCGCGTCCGCGCCGCGTCGACGGCCCGGGCTGGTGGGACCTGGCCGCGCCCCAGCCCGCCGTGCGCGATTACCGTCTGGCGCTCAGCGCGCAGCTCGGTCTGCTGTGGCTGTACTGCGAGCGGCCGCACAGCGGCCAGCCCGATCCGCGCTGGTTCCTGCAGGGCGTGTATGCCTGATCCCTCGCACAACGCCCAGGAGAAACAGGAGGAGCGAGACGCCTGGAAGTGGCCGCTGCCACCGCCTTTGCCGGAAGGCGCCGATCCGCTCTGCGCCTATGCCGAACTGCATGCCCTGAGCAACTTCAGCTTCCAGCGCGGCGCCTCGCATCCGGCCGAACTCGTGGTGCAGGCTTACCGCCTGGGCTACAGCGGCCTGGCGCTGACCGACGAATGCTCGGTGGCCGGCGTGGTGCGGGCGCACATGGCGCTCAAGGATTACGAGGCGATGCTGGAGGAAGCCGAGAAAGCCCACCCGGGCCAGACCTACCGGCGCCCGTTCCGCTTCCTGCCCGGCAGCGAATTCGCCTTGCCCGGCTGCCGCCTGGTGGTGCTGCCGCACGACCTGGCGGGCTGGGGCCAGCTGTGCGAGCTGATCTCGCACGCGCGCCGGCACGCCGATGTGGACAAGGGCGACTACCGCGTCGATTGGGACGACGACTGGCCCGCCCTGGCGCACTGCGAAATCCTCTGCGTGCCCCAGCGCCACCCCGCGCCCGACACACTGGTGCTGCGCACCCACGTGCGTCGCCTGCGCGGCTGGTTCGGCGAACGGCTGTGGCTGGCCGCCGAACTCGTGGGCGAGGCCGACGACGTGCTGTGGCTGCAGCAGCTGCGCCAGCTGGCCGCGCTGACCGGCACGCCGCTGGTTGCGGCCGGCGGGGTGCTGATGCATGTGCGCTCGCGCAAGAGGCTGCAGGATGTGCTGACCGCCGTGCGGCTCAAGACGCCCGTGGCCGAATGCGGCTTCGCGCTCGAACCGAATGCCGAGCGCCGGCTGCGCCCGCGCGTGACGCTGGGCCAGGTCTATCCGGCCGAGCTGCTGGCCAACACCGCGGTGGTGCTGGCGCGCTGCCGGTTCGACCTGGGCGAGATCTCCTACCGCTATCCGCGCGAGACGCTGCCCGAAGGCCTCTCGCCCACCGAGGCCCTGCGCCAGCTGACCTACGCCGAGGCCGCGCGGCTGCGCTACCCCGATGGCATGCCCGAGAAGATCCGTGGGCTGGTCGAGAAGGAGCTGGCCCTCATCGCGTTCTGCAAGTACGAGATGTTCTTCCTGACCGTGCACGACATCGTTCGCTTCGCGCGCAGCCAGGGCATCTTGTGCCAGGGCCGCGGCTCGGCGGCGAACTCGGTGGTCTGCTACTGCCTGGGCATCACTGCCGCCGACCCGGAAGACTCGCATCCGCTCATGGAGCGCTTCATCAGCAAGGAACGCCAGAAAGAGCCGCCCGACATCGACGTCGATTTCGAGCACGAGCGCCGCGAAGAGGTCATCCAGTACATCTACGGCAAGTACGGGCAGGACCGCGCGGCCATCGCTGCGGTGGTCATCAGCTACCGGCGCCGCAGCGCGATCCGCGACGTCGGCACGGCGCTGGGCATCCCGGCCGTGCTGGTCGATGCCTTCGCCAAGGAGCACCACTGGTTCGATGCCACGCTGATCGGCGAGCGTCTGGAGCGGCTGCTGGACGAGTTGCAGATCGCCATCGACCCGCGCCGCGTGTTGCAGTGGCTGGAGCTGACCGAGCAGCTGCGCGGCTTTCCGCGCCACCTGAGCCAGCACGTGGGCGGCTTCGTGCTGACCGAGGGCAAGCTCACGCAGCTGGTGCCGATCGAGAAGGCCACCATGGAGAAACGCTCGGTGATCCAGTGGGACAAGGACGACCTGGACCGCATGGGCCTCATGAAGGTCGACGTGCTGGCGCTGGGCATGCTCACGGCACTCAAGCGCTGCCTGGACTTCGTGAACACCTTGCGTGGCCGGCGGTGGGACCTGGCCGGCATTCCCACCCAGGACAAAAAGACCTACGACATGATCTGCCAGGCCGACACCGTGGGCGTGTTCCAGATCGAGAGCCGGGCGCAGATGTCGATGCTGCCGCGCTTGAAGCCCCGCGTGTTCTACGACCTGGTGGTGGAGGTCGCCATCGTGCGGCCCGGGCCGATCGAGGGCGGCATGGTGCACCCGTACCTGAAGGCGCGCGCAATGCGCGACAGGGACGAGCCCATCCATTACGAGAAGCCCGCGCTGGAAGACGCCCTGGAGCGCACGCTGGGCGTGCCCATCTTCCAGGAGCAGGTCATGCAGCTGGCCGTGATCGCAGCCGGCTTTTCGCCGGGCGAGGCGGATCGCCTGCGCCGCTCCATGGCGGCCTGGAAGAAGGACGGGGACATCACGCCCTGGCACCAGCGGCTGGTCGACGGCATGCTGGGCAACGGCTACAGCGCCGAATTCGCGGAACGCATCTACAAGCAGGTCTGCGGCTTCGGCGAATACGGCTTCCCCGAAAGCCATGCCTACAGCTTCGCCTTGCTGGCCTACGCCAGCAGCTGGCTCAAGTGCCACGAGCCGGCCGCCTTCCTGGCCGCGCTGCTGAATTCGCAGCCTATGGGTTTCTACCCACCGTCGCAACTCGTGCAGGACGCGGTTCGCCACGGCATCGACGTGCGCGCGGCCGACGTGTCGCACAGCGACTGGGACGCCGCGCTGGAAGATGCGCCCGGCGTGCGCGCGCAGCCCGCCGCGCAAGGCCAGCCGGCCGTGCGCCTGGGGCTGCGCCTGGTCAAGGGCTTCAACGAGAAGGCCGCCCAACGCATCATGCAAGCCCGCGCCGCCGGCCCCTTCGCCGACGTCGAAGACCTCTCGTTGCGCGCCGCGCTCGACCGGCGCGAACTCGATGTGCTGGCCGCGGCCGATGCGCTGCAATCCCTGGCCGGCCACCGCCGCCAGCAGGCCTGGGAGGCTGCCGCGCGCCACCGTGCGCCGGCCCTGCTGCGCGGCGCGCCCGTGCACGAGGCCCAGCTGGCGCTGCTGCCGGCGCGGGAGGGCGAGGAGATCCTGTTCGACTACGACGCCACCGGCCTCACGCTGCGCCGCCACCCGCTGGCGCTGCTGCGCGAGCGCCTGTCGCGCTGGCGCATCCTGAACGCCGAACAGCTCAACGCCTTGCCCCATGGCCGGCGCGTGCGTGCCTGCGGCCTGGTCACGGTGCGCCAGCAGCCCGGCACGGCCAAGGAAACCATCTTCGTCACGCTGGAGGACGAGACCGGCCCGGTCAACGTGATCGTCTGGAAGCGCGTGCGCGAGCAACAGCGCGAGCCGCTCCTGAAAGCCCGGCTGCTGGCCGTCGAAGGCCTGTGGCAGCGCGACGTGGACAGCGGCGGCCAGGTGCGCCACCTCGTGGCCGAGCGCCTGCGCGATCTCACGCCCTTGCTCGGCCGGCTCGGGCAACTGCGCAGCCGCAGCAGGGATTTCCACTAAACAACGGAAAGTGCAAGCCCATACGCTCGGTTAGCATCCGAATCATCGAATGACACATTTGTTGCGCGCTGCCCCATGCCACTCGCCGGATCACAGAAACTGACCGAGGAATTGGGCTACTGCGTTGCGCGCATCGAATGCGACACGCCCACGGGCGTGCAATGCGGCACCGCCTTCTTCTTCGCCTTCCTGCTGGAGAACGGCAAGCGCAGCCCCTGCCTGATCACCAGCCGCCATGTGGTCCAGGGCGCGCGCAGCGGCCGCTTCTACATCGCACGCAAGGACGCCGACGGCCGGCCGCAGCCGCACCAGCCGCTGGAATGCCACATCCCCGATTTCGAGGACAAGTGCCACCCGCATCCCGATCCGTCGGTCGACCTGGTGCTGATCTTCGCCGGGGCCAGCCTGCAGGCCATCAAGTCCGAGGGCAACGACTACCACATCACCTATCTGTCCCGCTCGGCCATCCTGCCGCGCGAACAGCGCGCGGAACTGGCGCATCTGGAGACCGTGGTGGTGCTGGGCTATCCGCTCGGCCTGTGGGATCCGCAGCAGCTGCAGCCGGTGGCACGCACGGGCATCACGGCCACCCATGCCGACCTGCCGTATGCCGGCGCGTCCGAGTTTTTGGTCGATGCACCCTGCCACCCTGGCCTGGGCGGGGCGCCCGTGTTCCTGTGCACGCCGCCGCAGTCGGGCGAGGGGAGCGCAGGGGCACAGCGCTCGCCCGGCGTGGCCTTGCTGGGCGTGCTGTACGCGCAGCGCCACGCCCACCTGCAGGGCGAGACCGGGGTCGAACCCCTGGTTGGGCGGGTGCGTGCGGGCCGGCCCGTGCCGCCGCCCCAGCTGCCCGGCCCGGCGCCGCTGGGCGTGGTGCTGAGCACCGACAAGATCCTGGACTTCGAGCCGCTGGTGCGCGCGATGATCCACGGCTTCATCAGCAAGTACTGAGACGACGCGCTCCGTTGGCGCGCGGCCTGCCTGGGCCGCGGGCTCGCCATGCGCGACGACGGCCGGGACTATCGTCGGCGGGTGCCGCTGCGCGCAGTAAGATAATAAGAATCTTTCTCAACGAGCGCCGTGAACCCGCAGCAACCCCTGATCCAGTTCTACCAGCAGCACCACGGCTGGCTGCGTGGCTGGTTGCAGCGCCGGTTGGGCCATGCGGGCGACGCGGCCGACTTCGCGCACGACACCTACCTGCGCGTGATCGAGTCGCGCCAGGTGCTGGAGGACATCCGCGAGCCGCGTGCCTTCCTGACCACCGTGGCGCGGCGCGTCATGGTCAGCCACCTGCGTCGGCGCGAGGTCGAGCGCGCCTACCTCGCCGCGCTGGCCCACCTGCCCGAGAACCTCGCCCCCTCGCCCGAGGAGCGCGCCATCGTGCTGGAGACGCTGATGGAGATCGACCGCATCCTGGACGGCCTGCCGGCCAAGGTGCGCCAGGCCTTCCTGTGGGCCCAGCTCGATGGCCTGTCCTACGCCGAGATCGCCGAACAGCTGGGCGTCTCGCTGAGTTCGGTCAAGCAGTACATGGCGCGTGCCATCCGCCAGTGCTATTTCCGGGAGAGCGCTGCATGACGGCCGGCGCGCCGCTGCCGGCGGCGGTGGTCGATGCCGCCGTCGAATGGCTCGTGCACCTGTGGTCTGGCGAGGCCACAGCGGCCAGCCGTGCGCAATGGCAGCACTGGCGCGCCGCGGACCCGCTGCACGAGCAGGCCTGGCGCCATGTCGAAGCCACCGACACGCGCTGGCGCATGGGCGCTCCGGGCCTGGCCGCCGCGCTGGCCGGCCGGCCGCCGGCTCCGCAACGGCGCCGTGCGCTGGGCGGCATGGCCGCGCTGGCCGTGGCCGGCCTGGCGGTCTACGCCGGCCGCGAGCAGATGGCGGCACGCGGCTGGCTGTCCGAGCTGCGCACCGCCAAGGGCGAGCAGCGCCGGCTGCAGCTGCCCGACGGCACGCAGCTGCTGCTGAACACCGCCACCGCGCTCGACATCGATTTCAGCCCCGCGCTGCGCCGGCTGCAGCTGCGCGCCGGCGAGCTGCTGATCGCCACCGCGCCCGACACCCAGGCTCCTGCACGCCCCTTCGTGGTCGACACGCCCGCCGGCCGTGCCCAGGCGCTGGGCACGCGCTTCACGGTGCGCCACGACGTGGACGGCCCGGACGCCAGCGCCACCCGGGTCGCCGTGTTCGAGGGCGCCGTGGCGTTGCGCGGCGCGGCCTCCGAGCTGCGCATCAGCGCCGGCCAGGCCGCCCGGCTGCAAGCCGGTGGCGCGTCGGCCGAGGCACTGCCATCACCGTCTGCGCCGGCCTGGGCCGATGGCGTGCTGGAGGCCTCCGACATGCGGCTGGACGCCTTCGTGGACGAGCTGCGCCGCTACCGGCCCGGCCTGGTGCAGCTGGCGCCCGAGGTGGCCGGCCTGCGCCTGTCGGGCGTGTTCCCGCTGGCCGACACCGACCGCATCCTGCAGGCCCTGGTGCAGGTGCTGCCGGTGCAGGTGCATGTGCCCGTGCGCTACTGGGTGCGCATCGGCCCCGCCTAGGGCCTGTACCTTTTCGCTTCTCGCGCGACAAGGAGGGGAGAGCACCTTTTCCTCCTTCCTTCCCGAGCACCATGCACGCATTTCCCGCCACCTCGCCGGCCGCAGCACTCGCGGCCGTCTTCGCCATCGCCGGCCCGCTGGCCGCACCTGCCGCACAGGCCCAGGCGGCCACGGCACAGCCCCTGGCCTACGGCATCCCCGCTGGCCCGCTCGATGCGGCGCTGACCGCCTTCGCGCGCACGTCCGGCGTGCTGCTGGCCTACCAGCCCGACCTCGTGCGCGGCCTGGCCAGCCCCGGCGTGCAGGGCCGCCTGGCGCCCACGCAGGCCCTGGCCACGCTGCTGGCCGGCACCGGCCTGCAGGCCGCGGTGGCCGAGAACGGCACCTGGACGCTGCGCCGCGCCGCCGAACCGGCCGCCGCGGCACGTCCGGCCGCCGCCAGCGGTGCTGCCGGTGCCGCACTGCCCGAAGTCCGCGTGACGGCCCAGGCCGAGCGCGACGGCCGCACCGAGGGTACGCAGAGCTACACCGCCGCCGGCCCCAGCGGCGCCGCCACCGGCCTGGCGCTGACGCTGCGCGAGACGCCGCAGTCCGTCAGCGTCATGACGCGCCAGCGCATGGAAGACTTCCGCCTGGAAACCCTGGCCGACGTGATGGTGCAGACGCCCGGCGTCACCGTGACCCGGCAGGCCGACATGACCACCTTCCAGGTGCGCGGCTCCAGCGTCAACCTCAAGGTCGACGGCAACCGGCTGCTGTCCAGCGGCTGGGGTTGGAACAGCCACATCATGTATTCGCTGGACGACCTGGCCGAGATCGACCGCGTCGAGGTGCTCAAGGGATCGTCCGGCCTGGTCAATGGCGACGGCGACTACGGCGGCACCGTCAACCTCATCCGCAAGCGGCCCACGCGCGAGTTCCAGGCCAGTGCCAAGGCCAGCGTGGGCAGCTGGAGCGCCTACCGCGCCGATGCCGACATCAGCGGCCCGCTCAACGCTGCCGGCACGCTGCGCGGCCGCCTGGTCGCCGCGCACAAGGACGCCGATTCGTTCCGCGACCGCCAGCACAACCGCAACAGCACGGTGTACGGCACGCTGGAGGCCGACCTGACACCCGACACCGTGCTCGGCGTCGGCCTCACCTACAAGGAGCGCGCGCTGCGCAGTGCCACCGGCACCACGCCGATCCAGGCCTTCTCCGGCGACGGCGTGGCCGTGCCGCGCATGCCGCGCGGGTTCAACATCGGTGCGCCCTGGGCCGGCTACGACCAGGAAGCCCTGGGCCTGTTCGCGCGGCTGGAGCACCGTTTCGCCAGCGGCTGGACGGCCAAGCTGCAGCTGGCCCGCGACACCGTGGAAACGCCGGACATGCGCATCGGCTACCTGCGCTATGCGTTGCCGGGCCAGGTGCAATACAACCGCTACACCGACATCGACGACCGCAACGACAGCATCAGCCTGGACGTGCAGGGCCCTGTCCAGCTGTTCGGCCGCACGCACGACCTGCTGCTGGGTGCAGGCAGTGCGCGCTCGCGCACCACGCTGCTGCGCGGCAGCACCCTTGTCTCGACGCTGGCCGCGGCCGGCGTCGACTACGCCAGCGGCGGCGCCGGCATCGCCAAGCCGGACTGGAACCGCCTGGCGTATTCCAACGACCTGTTCAGCCGCAAGAACCGGTATGTCTACGCCGCCGGCCGCTTCAACCTGGCCGACCCGGTCAAGCTGATCGCCGGGGTGCGCGTGACCGACTACGACCAGGACGACGTCACCGACACCGGCTGGTACAACTACCAGCTGCGCGAGCGTGGCGTGGTCACCCCCTACGGCGGGCTGGTGGTCGACGTGGCGCCGAACATCTCCGTCTACGCCAGCTATGCCAGCATCTTCCAGCCGCAAAGCAACAAGGACGCGGCCGAGCGCACGCTGCCGCCCGAGGAAGGCCAGACCTACGAGATCGGCGCCAAGGGCGAGTTCTTCGACAAGCGCCTGAACGTGGCGCTGAGCCACTTCTGGATGCGCACCGACAACACCGCCGAAGAGGTGGGCCTGAACGACAACGGCGACAGCATCTACCGGGCCGTGCAGGGCGCGATGCGGCACGGCTACGAACTGGAACTCTCGGGTGAACTGATGCGCGGCTGGCAGGCCCAGGGCAGCTTCGTGATGAACACCAGCAACCTGGACAGCGCCTCCACCACGCCCGAGCACCAGTTCAAGCTGGGCAGCAGCTACCGCTTCGCGGGCGGCGCGCTGCAGGGCCTGACGGTGGGCGGCGGCCTGCGTTGGCAGAGCGCCATCTCCACCAGCCGCGGCACGGCCACGCTGCGCCAGGACGCCTACTGGCTGTTCGACCTCATGGCCCGCTACCAGGTCGACCGCCACCTGAGCTTCGCCGTCAACGTGGACAACGCGTTCGACAAGAAGTACTTCTCGGGCGTCACCAACTTCACGAGCCAGGGCCTGTTCTACACCTGGGGCATGCCGCGCAGCGTCAACGTCAGCGCGCGCTACGACTTCTGATCGGCCGCCAGAAAACGCGCAACGGCCGCCAGCACCGCTTGCGGCTGCTCGCGGTGCGGCACATGGCCGCAGCCCGGCAGCAGCAGTGCCTCGGCCGGGCCGGCCACACTGGCCGCGATGCGGCGCGGGTGCACCAGCGAGCCGTATTCGTCGTCCTCCCCGTGGATCGCCAGCACCGGGCAGCGCACGGCCGGCAGCAAGGCGTGGATCGACCAGTCGGCGAATGCGGGCGAGAGCCAGGTGCCGGTCCAGGCTTCGAGCACCCAGCGGGCCTTGTCGCCGTGGTACCGGGCGAGGCGTTCGAGCTGGCCGGGCTGCGCGAACTGCGCCTGCGCCACGCGGATGCCCTCCAGCGTGCAGTCTTCGGGAAAGGTCTGGGCCGATTCGGTGACCAGGGCCGTGCAGCGCTCGCCGAAGGCCACGGCGGTCTCCACCGCCATCGCACCGCCGACGCTGTGGCCGAACGCGACGAAACGGTCGATGCCGAGCTGCGCGCACAGGGCCGGGACGCTGACCAGGGACTCGTGCCGCACGAAGGCCGGCGTCAGTGCGTCGGCGCAGGCGTCGGACCGGCCGAAGCCCAGCCGGTCGTAGGCGAGCACGCGCCGGCCCGTGGCTTGCGCCAACGCAGCGGGAAAGTCGCGCCACAACTCCACGCTGCCCAGCGAGTCGTGGAACAGCAGCACCGGCGGAACGTGCAGATCTGCATCGGGTGTCCAGCTGCGGGCGAACAGACGGCCCGCCGGCGTGGCGACCGCGTAATCAGCGATGCTTGTGGCCCCCACGCTCCCCGCTGCGCGAGGTTCGCTGCCCCCCGAGGGGGCGCGAGCTTGCTTGGGGCGGCCCGGCGCGGCGGATATGGCCCCCACGCTCCCCGCTGCGCGAGGTTCGCTGCCCCCCGAGGGGGCGCGAGATTGCTTGGGGCGGCCCGGCGCGGCGCTCATGCCGGATCGCGCACATCCGCCACCGGGTTGGCGCCGAAGTCGGGCCGTGCCAGGTAGGCCAGCACGCGCGCAGCGGCTTCCTCGGGGGAGGTGAGCTGCCCGCCGGTGTGCATCTTGGCGAAGTTGCCCTGGTCCGGGAAGCGGGCCACGTCGGCGCCGCGCAGCTGGGCCTGCATGTCGGTGTCGATCACGCCCGGCGCCAGCGAGCAGACCTTGGCGCCGTTCGGCCGCGCCGCCTCGTCCAGCGCCAGGCAGCGCGTGAAATGGTCCATGCCGGCCTTGGCCGCGCAGTAGGCCGATTGCGAGGCCTGCGCGCGTCGGCCCAGGCCGGAGGAGATGTTGAGCACGCGGCGCTGGCCGCTCCAGCCGGCCGTGGCGCCAAGGAAGGCCGCGCTGAGCAGCATCGGCGCTTCCAGGCCCACGCGCAGCGCGCGTGCCAGCTCGGCCGGGTCGGAATCGCTGAGCGGCACCAGCGCCGGGATGACGCCCGCGTTGTTGATCAGCGTGGCGCTGGCCCAGCGCGCGCCGTGGTGGCCGCTGAGCCAGTGGTCCAGCCGCGCAGCCACGGCCGCGCCATCGGCCAGGTCGGCCTGCCACTGCGTGCAGTGGGCGCCGCCCAGCTGCTGCAGCTCGGCGTTGGCCTGGCGTGCGATGCACAGCAGGTGGTGCCCGCCCTGCAGCAGTTGCCGGGCCATGGCCAGGCCCATGCCGCGCGAGGCGCCGGTCAGGATGGTGAGGTGGGAAGAGGGGGTCATGGCTGCGTCTGGAGCGGGGAAGCGGCCATGTTAGGCCAGCGCGGTGGCGACACCCGCGGGCGCCGCCAGGCACGACACTGCGCGGTCGCGCCGCGCGCCGCGCGGCTGCACCCGCCAAGACGACAGGAGACACCCCATGCCCACATTCCGCCGCCAACTGATCGCCGCCGCCGGCCTGGCCCTGTGCGCCGCCGCAGCGCCGCCCGCCTTCGCGCAGGCCTGGCCCGACCGGCCGGTCCAGCTGGTCATCCCGTACCCGCCCGGCGGCAGCGCCGACCTCGTGGCCCGGCCGCTGTCGATCAAGTTGCAAGAGCGCCTGGGCCAGCCCGTGGTGCTGGAGTACAAGCCCGGCGCGGGCGGCACGCTGGCATCGCAGTACGCCGCACGTGCCAAGCCCGACGGCACCACCTTCATCATGGTGCTGGCCGCGCACGCGATCAACGCGAGCCTGTACCCCAAGCTGCCCTACGACACGCGCAAGGACTTCGCCCCCGTCTCGCTGGTGGCCAACCTGCCGCTGCTGGTCACGGGCAGCAGTTCGCTGCAGGCGCGCACCGTGCCCGAACTCATCGCCGAGGCCAAGGCCAACCCGGGCAAGGTCACCTTCGCCTCGGCCGGCAACGGCAACACCAGCCACCTGGCGGCCGAGTACTTCAGCACGGCGGCCGGCGTGAAGATGACACACGTGCCCTACAAGGGCAGCGCGCCCATGGTCAATGCACTGCTGGGCGGCGAGGTGAACCTGGCCTTCGACAGCGCCTCGACCTCGCTGCCGCACGTGAAGGCCGGCAAGCTGCACCCGCTGGCCGTGACCGGCGACCGCCGCATGCCCATGCTGCCCGATGTGCCGACCATGCAGGAGCTCGGCGTGCCGAACTTCGTGGTGAACGGCTGGTACGCCATCCTCGCGCCGGCCGGCACGCCGGCCGAGATCACCGGGCGGCTCAGCCGCGAGATCGCCGCCGTGGTGGCGCAGCCGGAGATCCGCGCCCAGCTGGAGGCCAGCGGCTACCAGCTGGTGGGGTCCACGCCGGCCGCATTGGGCGCGCACATCGACGCAGAACTCGTGCGCTGGGCCAAGGTGGTCAAGGACTCGGGCGCGCGCGTGGACTGAGCCCCCGGCGGGGCGGGCCGGCCTCCGCCGGTCTTCTTCTGCGCCGCGCTCTGGGCCTGTCGTTGCGCACAGCCGCACAGGCCACGCAAGCCTGCTGCTGACACGGAGACCGTCCGCACCCACCCTGGCCGGGTGTGCAGCAGGGGCGTGACAAGGTTGCGCAACATTCTGGTGGGGCAGGCGCTGGAGAATTCGCAGCCGCGCGGCGCACCCGCCCGCACTGCGCCCGCCCCGCCACTCCTGCACCGCCATGACACCAGCCCTTGCCGAGGTCAGCTACAACCATTGGGTCGTGGCGCTCTCGTTCCTGATCGCCAGCTACGCATCCTTCGTGGCGCTGGATCTGGCCCAGCGCGTGCGCGCGCAGGACCGGGTCATCGCGCGGGCCTGGCGCATCGGCGGCTCGCTGGCGCTGGGCACCGGCATCTGGTCCATGCACTTCGTCGGCATGCTGGCGGCCACGCTGCCGTTCACGGTCGGCTATGGCCATGCCGTCACGGGCCTGTCCTGGGTGGCGGCGGTGGCGGCCTCCGGCGTCGCGCTGCACACGGCCAGCCTGCCCAGCCTGAACCTTGCGCGGCTCGGCCGCGGCGCGCTGGCCATGGGCGCCGGCATCTGCGCCATGCACTACCTGGGCATGGCCTCCCTGGCGCTGGCACCCGGCATCCAGTGGGACTGGCTGCTCGTCGCGGCCTCTGCCGCCATCGCCGTGCTCGCTTCGGCCGTGGCGCTGGTGATCTTTTTCGCACTGCGCGGCTACCGCGGCGTGGCGGCGCGCAACCGCCAGGTGCTGGCCGCCCTGGCCATGGGCGCGGCGATCTGCGGCATGCACTACACCGGCATGGCCGCAGCCGCGTTTCCGGCCGACAGCGTCTGCTTGAGCGCCGACCAGCTGCGCGGCGACAGCGTCGGCGTGCTGGTCACGGTGGCCGCCACCATGCTCCTGAGCCTGGCCATGTTCACCTCGCTGCTGGACGCCCGCATGCAGGGCAGGACCGAGCGGCTGGCGGTGTCGCTGAAGGCAGCCAATGCCGAACTGCAGGAGATCGCCTTCCGCGATGCGCTGACCGGTCTGCCCAACCGGCTGCTGCTCGGCGAGCGCGTGGCCTCGGCCGTGGAACGCTGCCGGCGCGACCACACCAGTCTGGCGCTGCTGTTCATCGACCTGGACGGCTTCAAGCCCGTCAACGATTCCTTCGGCCACCACGTCGGCGACGCCGTGCTGAAGGAAGCCGGGCGCCGCCTGGCAGCGGGGCTGCGCGCCTGCGACACGGTGGCGCGCGTGGGCGGCGACGAGTTCGTGCTGCTGCTGGAGGGCGTCAGCGATTCGGCCGCCATCGCGCAGGCCGCGCAGCGGCTCATCGACGTGGTCAGCGCGCCGATGGAGCAGTGCGGGCACGAGGTGCGGCTGTCGTGCTCCATCGGCATCGCGCTGTTCCCCTCCGATGGGCCCGACGCCGAACTCATGGCGCATGCCGATGCGGCGATGTACGCGGCCAAGCGCGCCGGCGGCTCCGCCTATGCCTTCTTCGAGGCCCACATGAACGCCGGCGTGCGCGAGCAGATCGAGCTGCAGCGCGATCTGCGGCTGGCGCTGGAGCGCGGCGAACTCCTGCTGCACTACCAGCCCAAGGTCAGCGCCGGGCGCGAGGTCGTCACGGGTGTGGAAGCGCTGGTGCGCTGGCAGCATCCCACGCGTGGCATGCTGGGCCCGGCGCTGTTCATCCCCGTGGCAGAGCGCTTCGGGCTGATTTCGGCGGTCGGCAACTGGGTCATCGAAGAGGCCTGCCGCCAGATCGCGGCATGGCAGGAGCAGGGCCTGCGGCTGCGCGTGGCCGTCAACCTGTCGGTGCACCAGTTGCGCCAGGACGACTTCGTGCGGCGGGTGGCGGCCACCATCGCGCGGGCCGGCATCGACCCCAGGCAACTGACCTTCGAGATCACCGAATCGGTCGCGATGGAGGACGCCGAAAGCACCCTGCAGGCCTTCGAGGCGCTCTGCGGCATCGGCGTGCACCTGTCCATCGACGATTTCGGCACGGGCTACTCCAGCCTCGCCTACCTGCGCCAGCTGCAGGTGGGCGAGCTCAAGATCGACCGCTCCTTCGTGCAGGACCTGGAGTCCAGCGCCGACGCGCGGGCCATCGTCGAGGCCGTGATCCGGCTGGCCCATGCGCTGGGCCTCAAGGTGGTGGCCGAGGGCGTGGAGACCGCAGCGCAGCAGGACGTGCTGACGCGCCTGCAGTGCGACGACCTGCAGGGCTACCTGTTCGCGCGGCCCATGGCCGCCGAGCGCGTGGCCGAGTGGGCCGTGGCAAGCCGCCGGCCGAACCAGCTGCCGTTCGCGCTGTCGACCTACCGTCCGGCCGGCCTGGACATCAATCCTCCAGAACGGGCACCTGCAACCCCAGCTTGAGGCAGCCCAGCGCGACCGATGTGCGAAAGCGCCGCACGTTGTCGTCGCCGCGCAGCAGCCGCTCGGCAAGCGCGTCGTAGTCGGCCATCGAGGCCGCGGTGACGACCAGCAGGTAGTCGGCCTCGCCCGTGATCGCGTAGCACTGCTGCACGGCGGGCTCGGCCGCGATGCGCGCATGCAGGCCGGCCGTGTGCCGCGGGTGCTCGTCGTGCACATGCACCTCCACCAGCAGCGTGAGCGGGCGGCCGAGCCTGGCGGCGTCGAGCTGGGCCGCCTCGGCGCGGATCACGCCGGTCTCGCGCAGGCGCTGGATGCGCCGCTGCACCGCCGGTGCCGACAGGTGCACGGCCTGCGCGATCAGGCGCTGCGGCACGGTGTTGTCGCGCTGCAGGATGTCCAGGATGGCAAGGTCGAAGCCGTCCAGAGCGGCAGCGGCTTTTGCGGGCATGGGTGCGAGCGAAAATTGCGTTCGAGAGCGGAAAACCAAGCCAAAACCAGCGGCTTGGCGCAATACATTCTCTTCCATGTCGTCGCATCGCCCACTTGCCGGTTCTTCCCTCTGGTTTCCCTTCCTGGCCATCCTCGGCGCCGTCGGCTTCCTGGGCATCGGCACCTCCTGGGCCAAGACCGCCCTGTTCCCGCTGGTGGGCGCACAGGGCACGACGGCCGTGCGCGTCGGGCTGTCGGCCGTGGTGCTGCTTTTGTTGTGGCGGCCCTGGCGGCGCCTGCCCAGCCGCGCCGACCTGCGCGTGATCGCCTGCTACGGCGTGGCGCTCGGCGTCATGAACCTGGCCTTCTACATGTCGCTGCGCACGCTGCCCTTCGGTGTGGCCGTGGCCATCGAGTTCTCGGGTCCGCTGGCGGTGGCGCTCTACGGCTCGCGCCGGCCGGTGGATTTCATCTGGGTGCTGCTGGCCGTGGCCGGGCTGGCATTGCTGCTGCCCCTCGGGTCCAACGTCGGCACGCTCGACCCGACGGGCGTGGGCTTCGCGCTGCTGGCGGCGGTGTGCTGGGCCACCTACATCGTGTTCGGCAAGCGCGTGGGCCATGTGCCGGCGGGCCTGTCCGTCTCCCTCGGCCTGGCCGTGGCCGCGCTGGTGGTGCTGCCGGTGGGCGTGGCGCATGCGGGCACGGCGCTGCTCTCGCTGCCGGTGCTGGGCATCGGCCTCGGCGTGGCCATCCTGTCCAGCGCGGTGCCGATCTCGCTGGAGATGCTGGCGCTGCAGCGGCTGCCCAAACAGGCCTTCGGCATCATGATCAGCATGGAGCCCGCCGTGGCCGCCGTGCTGGCGCTGGGCCTGCTCGGCGAACGGCTCAGTGCGGCGCAGTGGCTGGCGATCGCGCTGATCATGGCGGCCTCGATGGGCAGTGCCGCCACGGCCAGGCCTGCCAGCGCCAGGCGGGCGGCCCTGGCGGCGGCTAGCGCCCCGTGAACACCGGCGTGCGCCGCGCTGCCATCGCTGCCACGCCTTCCTTGAAGTCCTCGGTGCCGAACTGGCGGTTCTGCTCGGCGCTTTCGGTCGCCACGGCCTGGCGGATCGCCTCGACCAGGCCGGCGCGCAGCGTCCTGCGCGTGGAGATGACGGCGAGCGGGGCCGAGGTGGCGATCTCCCCGGCCAGCCGCAGTGCCTCGGCACGCACCTGGTCCTGCGGCACCAGCAGGTCGACCAGCCCCATGGCCAGCGCCTCCTCGCCGCCGACGCGCCGGCCCGTGTAGAACAGCAGCGCAGCGCGCTGCGGGCCGACCAGGCGCGGCAGCGTGACCGACAGGCCGAAGCCGGGGTGGAAGCCGAGCCGGTTGAAGTTGGCGGAGAAGCGCGCCTCGGCGCAGGCCACGCGGAAGTCGGCCACCAGCGCCACGCCCAGCCCACCGCCAATGGCCGCACCGTGCACGGCCGCCACCACCGGCTTGGCGCAGGCGAACAGGCGCAGCGCCTCGTGGTAGAGCGGGTTCACGGCGCGCGGGCTGCGGTGCACGGCCGCATCGTCGTTGCGGGCGAAGTTGGCACCGGCGCAGAAGGCCGTGCCCTGGGCGGCCAGCACGATGGCGCGGCAGGCGGGCTCGGCGTCCAGCGCCTCGAAGATGTCGGCCAGGCCGCTGATCAGGGCCGCGTCGAAGAAGTTGTGCGGCGGGCGGCGCAGCTCGACGACGGCCACGTGGCCTTGCAGGTGCACGCCGATGTCGGGCAGGTTGGGCAGGTTGGGCAGGGTGCTCATGGGTCTTGTCTCCTTGGAAATCCTTGTCAGGCGTCGGGCGCGAGCGCAGCGGCAGGGGAGGGCGCAGGCGCGGCGAGCAGGGCGCGCAGCTGCGGCACCACCTCGTCGACGGCGCGTTCGAGCTGGGTGAACAGCCCGCCCACGCCGACGGCGTAGCTGGCGCCGGCCGAGCCGGCGGGCCCTGCCACCGCGACGATGCCGATGCCCTCGGTCACCACGCCCTTGGAGAAGGCGTAGCCCTGGCGGCGCACCTCCTGGATGCGGGCCGCCACGAAGTCGGCGTCCACGGCCTGGCCGCCGGCCTGCAGCCGCAGGTTGCTGCGGTGCACCGCGCGTGCCACATGCTCGTCGCTGCCGGCGGCCAGCAGGGCCCAGCCCATGCCCGACATGCACAGCAGCCGGCGCGTGCCGGGCTGCACGTTGAACTGCACGGCGCGCCCGCCCAGGAACACATGGACGTACTGCGCGTAGATGTCGTTCTCCACGCCCAGGATGGCCGTGAAGCCGGTCTTGCGGGCGATGTCGGCCAGCGCGTCCAGCACCTGGCCGCCCTGGAACAGGGTGTCCATGACCCAGTCCCCGATGGAGGCCAGCCGCGGCGTCGCCAGGTAGGCGCGCAGGGCCGAGTCGTAGCGCAGGTAGCCCAGCGTGGCGATGCTCTTGAGCAGTACCTGGGCACTGGACAGCGGGTAGGCGAGCTTCTCGGAGATCTCGCGCACCGTCACGGGCCGGCGCACCTCGCGCAGGTACTCCAGCACCTCGAACACACGTCCCGCCGTCTTGATGACCGATTGCTCCATGCCCACCCCGTTGTTGTCCACTGTCGGCATCTCGACACGGTCGTCCAGCCAAACGGCGGCCATGCTAGCGCAGCGCCGTGCGGCCCAGCGCCGCGATGGCCTCGGGCGCCAGGCCCGCTTCGTGCAGCACCTCGGCCGTGTGCTGGCCGATGGTCGGTGCCTGGCGGTACACGCGCGTGGGCGTGGCGGAAAAGCGCGTGGTCGGCCGCAGCTGGCGGACCGGGCCCTCGGTGGGGTGCTCGGCGTCCTCGAACAGGCCCACGGCTTCGAGCTGCGGGTGCTCGGGCAGTTCGTCCAGCGTGTAGATCGGCGTGGCCGGGATGTCCAGCCGTTCACACAAGGCCATCCAGTCGGCCGTGCTGCGCAGCGGCGTCAACGCGCGCAGCTGCGCATAGAGCGCGCGCACCTGGGCGTTGCGCTCGTGCCGGTCGCGGATGGCGTACTTCTCCGCCAGGTCGGGCCGGTCCACCTCCATGAAGAAGGCGGCCCAGTGGCGCTCGGTGTAGGGCAGCATGCTGATCCAGCCGTCGGCGGTGCGCGAAGGCTGGCGGCCGCCCTCCAGCAGCCGCGGATAGCCGGCCTTCACGTCCGAGCCGCGGAAGGTCAGCCCGCCCATGTGCTCGGCCAGCACGAAGGCGGCCATGGTCTCCAGCATCGGCACCTCCACGTACTGGCCGGGGCCGCCGCGGCTCCTGTGCAGCAGCGCGGCCATCACGGCGTTGGCCACCACCAGGCCGGTCGTCTTGTCGGCGATCAGGCTGGCGGTGTAGGCGGGCGTGTCGCCGCCGCCCGCGCCCAGGCTGGCCAGGCCGCAGCCGGCCTGGATGATGTCGTCGAAGGCCGGCTTGTCGCGGTGCGGCCCGTCCTGGCCGAAGCCGACGGCCGCGCAGTAGACGATGCCCGGGTTCAGCGCCGCCACGGCCGCATAGCCCAGCGCCAGCCGCTCGATGGCAGCCACGCGCATGTTGTGCACCAGCACGTCGGCGGTGGGGATCAGCGCCTGCAGCGCGGCCAGGCCTTCCGGCGTCTTGAGGTCCAGCGCGATGGAGCGCTTGTTGCGGTTGACGGCCAGGAAGATCGAGCTCATGCCCGGGTGCTGCGAGATGCCGTTGGCCCGCATCATGTCGCCCTCGGGCGGCTCGACCTTGATGACGTCGGCGCCGTAGTCGGCCAGGGTCTGCGTGGCCAGCGGGCCGAGCACGACGGCCGTGAGGTCGAGCACGCGGACGCCCTGCAGCGGGCCGGTGGGAGAAGAGGGATGGGTGGTCATCACGGCGATCAATTCGGAAGGCCGACCAGGTGGCGGCTCATCACCACGCGCTGGATCTGGCCCGTGCCTTCGACGATGTCCAGCGCCTTGACGTCGCGGAACAGCTTCTCGATCAGGTGCTCGCCGGCACCGCCGGCCAGGCCCAGCACCTCCATCGCGAACGCAGTCGCGTCGAACGCGGCGGGTGGCGCCATGGCCTTGGCGGCCGAGGCTTCGAGCATGTTGGGCTGGCGCTGGTCGGCCAGCCACGCGGCCTTGAGCGCCAGCAGCAGCGCGCCCTTGAGCTTGCGGCGGTGGCGCTCCAGCCGGTCGCGCAGCCGCTGGTCGGACCACAGGCCCTGGGCCTGCATCACTTGCACGGCTTCGTCGAGCGCGGCGCGGCCGATGCCCACCGCCATGCCCGCAATCGCCGGCCGGCCCGCATTGAAGGTGTTCATCGCGCCCTTGAAGCCGCCCGAGCGCTGCTGGTAGTACGCCTCGCCACCGAGCAGGTTGGCATGCGGCACGCGGCAGCCGGTCAGGAAGAACGAGGTGGACTCGTACGCCTTCAGTCCCATCTTCTTTTCGATGCGGAAATCGGTGAGGCCCGGCGTGCCGCGCTCGACCACGAAGGCGCGGTGGCCGGCGCGGCCCAGCGCCGGATCGATGGTGGCGAACACCACGATCCATTGGGCGCGTCCCGAGTTGCCCGAGAACGACTTGGCGCCGTCGAGGACCCAGTCGTCGCCGTCGCGGCGGGCCCGCGTCTTGATGTTGGCCACGTCCGAGCCGCCCGAGGGTTCGGTCATCGCGAAGGCGCCCCAGATCGGCTTGGCGGGATCGACGAAGGGCGCGAGGAAGCGCTGTTGCTGTTCGGGCGTGCCCATCGACAGGATGGCCGGCTCGCCCAGGCCCGGCCCCGGCAACGCCACGCCGATGCCGCGGTCCCAGTAGGCGCCTTCCTCGGCCAGCAGCACCTGGGTGACGGCGGACGCGGCCTTGTTCGGCGCCGCGGCCGCGCTGGCGGCGCTGCCATGCGGGCGCCAGCGCGTGCGGCCGAAGCCCTCGGCCAGCATGCGCGTGAAGAAGGCGTCGTCGGGCGGCAGCGGTGCGCCGGCGCGGTCGGCGCGCCAGCCGGCGGGCCGCATGTGTTCGCGGCCGAGGACGCGCAGGCGTTCGATCTGGGCGGCCTGGTCGGCGGTGATGGAGAAATCCATGGTCAGTGTTCCAGGGCGGCGGTCTTGAGGAAGGGGGGCAGTTCGCCCTCGGCCACGGCGTCGTCGCGCGCCGCGTCGGCACCGCCCAGCAGCAGGCCCAGGGCGCGCAGTTCGCGCAGGTGCTTTTCCACCGGCACGTCGCGCATGAAGCCGGCGCCGCCCAGGATCTGCACCGCGTTGGCGCCGATGAACAGCGCGGATTCGGCCGCCTCGATGAAGGCGGTGGCGGCAGCGGCCGTGTCCCGCGCGTCGGCGTCGATGCGCCATGCGGCCTCGTAGGCCAGCTGGCGCGCAGCATCGACGGCGATGTGCATGTCGGCGATCAGGAAGGCCAGCGCCTGGTGGTGCGCAATGGGACGGCCGAAGGCCACGCGCTCCAGCGCGTAGTGGCGCGCGTACTCGGCCGCCGCATGCATCTGGCCGACCACCAGGGCCGCCACGTGCAGCCGCGCCTGGGCCAGTGACTGCGCGGCGGCGGCGTGGTCGGTCCATTGCGCGTGGACCGGCGCCCGCTGCAGCCGCAACGCGGTGGCACCCGCGCCGCGCAAGCCGCTGCCGGGAACCGGCGTTGCGGCCAGGCCCTGGTCGACGAGCAGCAGGCCATCGCGCGTCAGCACGGCCAGCAGGTCGACGCGGGCACTGGGCAGCCAGGCCAGGGTACCGCTCACGGTGTCGCCGCTGCGCTGCAGCGCGCCGCGGTGGTCGAACACCAGGCAGGCGCGCCCGCCCGGCGCGCGGGCCAGGCGCTCGGCCTGTTCGCGCAGCAGCTGCGGGCCGCCGAACGCCAGCAGCGCATGGGCGACGCTGCCCATGGGTTGCAGCGCCAGCGTGGCGGCCGGGCAGCCCCCTGCCAGCGCTTCGAGCATGCGCACGCGGGCCAGCGTCCCCATGGCGGCACCGCCGCAGTCGTCGGGCCAATCGATGGTGTCGAAGCCGATGGCGGCGGCCTCGGCCGCCAGCGCCGCAGGCACGCCGCCCGCCGCCTCGAAAGCCCGCTGCTGCGGGGCGAGTTGCCCCTGCGCAAAGCGGCGGGCCGTCTCCAGCACCTGTTCCAGCGCTTCGTCCGTCGCGAAATCAAGCATCGGTACGGTCTCCTTATGGCAAACAAAACATGAGTGTGTTTTTATTAAACCATGGATGTATTATTAACGCGGCAGATTCCAACGACGAAGGAGACAAGGTGACATCAACGAGAAGACAGGTCTGCGCCGCCGGCCTGCTGGGGCTGGTGGCCGGCCTGGCCGCAGCGCAGGCGCCCGGCTATCCCAACCGGCCCATCCGGATCGTGGTGCCGTTCACGGCAGGCAGCGGTTCGGACAACTCCTCGCGCTACTTCGGCGAGCAGATCGGCGCGCTGCTGGGCCAGCCGGTCATCGTGGAGAACAAGCCGGGCGCCAACGGCATCATTGCCTTGCAGGCGGTCAAGAACGCCCCGGCCGATGGCTACACCGTGCTGCTGGCCAGCAATTCGCCGATGGCGGTGAACCCGCTGGTGATCAAGGAGCTGGGTTACGACTCGGTGAAGGACTACAAGCCGGTCTCGGGCCTCACGCGCGGCATGAACGTGGTGGTGGTGTCCAACGACTCGGCGTTCGCCGACATCGATGCGCTGCTGGCCGCGGGCCGCCAGCGCCCGCTCAACGTCGGCACCTATTCGGCCGGCTACGAACTCGCGGCGTCGTGGCTGTCCAGTGTGTCCGGCGCCAGGTTCACCAACGTGCCCTACAAGGGCCAGGCGCCGATCATGACGGACGTGATCGGCAACCAGCTCGACTTCGCGCTGGTCGACCTGGGCGGCGCGATGCCGCTGATCAAGGGCGGCAAGGTGCGCGCGCTGGCCGTGACCGGCGAGGCGCGCAATGGCGACCTGCCCAACGTGCCGACGGTGCGCGAACGCGGCTTCGACGAATACGTGCAGTACAGCTGGGTCTCGTTCTACGTGCACATGCAAACTCCCGACGACGTGACCGCGCGGCTGGCCGACGCGCTGCAGACCGCCCTGAACGCGCCCGGCGCGCGCGATTTCGTGCGCAAGAGCGGCGCCGAGCTGATGGCCTACGGGCCCGCGAAGATGCGCGCCTTCCACCTCGCGGAGATCGAGCGGTTTCGCAAGATCGCCGACGCCGCCGGCGTGCGGCCGCAATGACAAGGAACACCGCCATGGACTTCACGCGCCGGCGCATGGCCCAGGCCATCGCCCTTGGCTCCGGTCTTACCGCGCTGCAGGTGCGCGCGGCCGGCTTTCCGGAACGCCCGATCCGCATGCTCCTGCCGTTCTCGCCGGGCGGCGGCACCGACGAGAGTTCGCGCGCCTATGCGGACGAACTGCAAAAGCTGCTCGGCGTGCCCGTGGTGGCTGAGAACAAGCCCGGCGCCAGCGGCCTGGTGGCCATCAACACGCTGCTGGCCGCGCCGCCCGACGGCTACACCATGCTGGTGGCGACCAACTCGCTCGCGGCCGTGAACCCGGTCATGCGCAAGGATCTGCCCTACGACGCGTTCAAGGATTTGCAGCCCATCCACGGCCTGCTCAACAGCGCGCCCGTGATCTCTGCGCCGCTGGCCTCGGGCCAGATGCCGCTGCGGCAGATGCTGCTGCGCGCGAAGAAGGAGGGGCGATCGTTGTCCATCGGCAACTACTCCGAGGGCTACCAGCTGCTGGCCGCCTGGATCGGCACGCTGGAGCAGGTGCCGGTGGTGCATGTGCCGTACAAGGGTCCCTCGCCCATGCTGGTGGACCTGGTCGGCGGCCGGCTCGACTTCGCCATCAGCGACCCCACCAGCGCCATGGAGCTGGTGCGCACCGGCAAGCTGCGCGGCGTGGCCACCGGCGGCGCCGAACGCGAGCGCCAGATGCCCGACATGCCCACCATGATCGAGCAGGGCTATCCGGAGTTCGAGACCTATGTGTGGTCTTCGCTGTTCGTGCGCGCCGGCACGCCGCCGGACATCGCGAAGAAGCTGGCCGACGCCGTGGGCACCGCCCTGGTGGCGCCCGCCATCCAGGCGCGCAATGCCAACCGGCCGGGCACGCCCATGATGATGGCGCTGGGTGCGCTGGGCGACTTCCAGCGCCGCGAGTACGAGCGCTTCAGGAAGGTCGCCGAAGCCGCCGGGATGGCGCCACGCTGACCACGCCGGGGGCCGCGCCGGCCAGCAGGTGCTGCACGAACAGCTGGGCGGCCGGCGCGAGCGGCTCGTCCGCGCGCAGGCACAGCACCAGCTGGCGCGCGGCCCAGTCCTCGGCCAGCGGCACGCGCTGCACGCCGGTGCTGCGGGCGCAGCGCGCTGCCACCGCGCCCGGGACGATGCCCAGGCCGATGCCCTGGCCGACCAGCCGGCAGACCGATTCGAAGCTGCGCAGCCGCACGCGGTAGTCCAGGCGCCGGCCGATGCGGCGGGCATGCCGGGCCAGGTGGGCGTGGAAGGCACTGTGCTCGGCCAGGCCGACCATCGGCGTGTCCGCCACCTCGGCCAGCGTCACACCGGCGCGGCCCGCCCAGGCATGGCCGCGCGGCACCACGAGCACCAGTGGGTCGGGCCACAGCGGATGCACTGAGAGGCCCGCCAGATCGGCCGCGTCCGAGGCGAGGCCGATGTCGCACAGGCCCAGGCGCAGCGCGTCGGCGATCTCCTCGCTGGGCCGCTCCTCCAGATCCACCGAGATGCCGGCATGCGCCGCCAGGAAGCCGCTCAGCACGCGGGGCAGGTGCTCGGCCATGGCCGAGGTGTTGCACAGCAGCCGCACCTGGCCCTGCAGGCCTGCGCCGTAGCTGCCCATGTCGGCCTGCAGCCGCTCGATCTGCAGCAGCAACTGGCGCGCGTGCAGCAGAAGGCTGTGGCCGGCCGGCGTGGGCTGCACGCCGCGCGGCACGCGCACGAGCAGCGGCACGCCGAGCGAATCTTCCATGGCGCGGATGCGCTCGCTGGCCGAGGCCAGCGTCATGTGGCTCAGCGCGGCGCCGCCCGTGATGGAGCCGGCCGTGTGCACGTGGGCGAACAGGCGCAGGTCGGTGAGGTCGAAGCGCATGCCCGCACGCTAGCATGCGCGCGGCCCGGCAGCCTCAGGCATTGCCTGAGCCGGGCTGCGCGCATGCCGGCTGGTGGCCTGCGCCTGCGCTGCGCAGAATCGTGCCCATGGCCCTGTCGCACACCCTCGCCCAATCGCCCTTCGTCCTGCCCGCGCTCGTGGCCGGCGTGTTCCTGCTCGCCGGCCTGGTCAAGGGTGTGGTGGGCATGGGCCTGCCGACGGTGGCGCTGGGCCTGCTGGCGCTGTGGATGTCGCCGGCCGAGGCCGCGGCGCTGCTGATCGTGCCCTCGCTCGTCACCAACCTCTGGCAGATGCAGCCCTGGGGCCGGCTCGCGGCCATGCTGCGCCGGCTGTGGCCCATGCAGGCCGGCGTGGCGGCCGGCACGCTGGGGGGCGCCTGGGCCTTCGGCGCACTGGGCGCGGCCTGGGCGCCGGCAGCGCTGGGCGGGGCGCTGGTCGTCTACGCGCTGTGGGGCCTGTCGGGCCGGCGCCTGAGCGTCGCGCCTTCGGTCGAGGCGCTGGCGGGGCCGCTGGTGGGCGGCGCGACCGGCCTGGTGACCGCTGCCACCGGCGTCTTCGTGCTGCCTGCCGTGCCCTACCTGCAGGCGCTGCGCTGGAGCAGCGACGACCTGATCCAGGCCATGGGCGTCTCGTTCACGGTGTCCACGCTGGCGCTGGCCGCGGGCCTGCAGTTCGGCAGTGGCGCGGCGGACATGTCTTGGGGGCTGTCGCTGGCCATGCTGGTGCCGGCGCTGGCCGGCATGGCGCTGGGCGCGGCCCTGCGGCGCCGGCTTTCACCAGCGGTGTTCCGGCGTTGCTTCTTCCTCGGAACGCTGGCGTTGGGCGCGCACATGGTGGTGCGCGAGCTGCTGCGCGGCTGAGCGCGTGGCGCCAGGCCGCGCCAGGCAGCAGGGATCAGGCCAGGGCCTTGCCGAAGGTCGCCAGCAGGCGTGTCCAGGCGCGCTCGGACTGGGCGGCGTCGTAGACACGGGTGTCGGGCGGGCACCAGCCGTGCGCCGCGGCGTACACCTCCACCTCGGCCGGCAGCTTGGCGCTGTCCAGCGCTGCGCGCAGCGTGGCCTTGGCTTCGGGGTCCTTGGCGTCGTCGTTCTCGGCCACCGCGATCAGGTAGTGCGCCTGCGTCTGCGCCACCAGGCGGTGCGGGCTGTCGGGCGCCGCGGTCACCATGGCGGCGCCGTGGAAGCTGCCGACCGCGCCCACGCGGCCCGGCGCCACGGTGGCCGTGCGCACCGCGATCGGCCCGCCCATGCAATAGCCGGTGGTGCCGATCTTGCGCTGCTTGTCCACTTCGGCCTGGGCGTCGAGCCAGGCGACGAAGGCCTTGCCGTCGGCGAGGTGCATGGCCGGCGTCAGGGCCTGCATCAGCGGCATCACTTCGGCGATCGGCGTCTGGCCGCCCTGCGGCGCGGTGGGCGCCTTCTTCTGCCGGTAGAAGGGGTTGACCACCAGCACGCTGTAGCCCGACTCCGCCAGGCGCTTGCCCATCTGCCGGAAGGCGGGGCGCAGGCCGAACACGTCGGGCCACACCAGCACGCCCGGCGCGGCGCCCGAGGTCGGGGCGACGAAGTAGGCGTCGCAGCTGCCGTCCGGCGTGGCGATGCTGACTTCGCGCTCGGCCACGGCCGCGGCGTTGGCCACCATGGGCAGCGCGGTCAGCAAGCCGGCGGACGCGGCCCACGCGCCGAAGTCGCGGCGGGTGTACTTGTGGAGTTCTTCCTGGTCATTCAGATCGCACATGGTGGGTCCATTCCATTGAACAAAAAGGCACGGCAGCTTATGCGATGAACCGGGCCAGCAGCAACAAAGGGCATTGTTCCGGTAGCCACGATCCCCGAAGCCCACGCCTTGGAGCACGTGGAATATATATACTTCGTGTATGTTTCATATAGAGGTCATGCGATGGGCATCGTCAAGATTTCAGACCTGATGCACGAGAACCTGCGTGTGGCGGGCAACGCGCTCAGCAGGTCGATCAATGCCCAGGCCGAGCATTGGATGCGCGTCGGCATGCTGGCCGAGCTGCACCCCGGGCTGGACCACCGGGAGATCTGCCAGCTGCTGATCCAGAGCGAGCTGGCAGGCGGGCTGGACATCCTCGCGGCCATCGCGGGCCCGGCGACGGCGGCAGGCCCTGGCGCTGTGGCCGGCGGCAAACCGCGCGCCGCTGCGGCGCGCAAGCACTGATGCAGCGCGGCACGCCCATCAAGTCTGCCGAGCAGATCGCGATGGCGCGGCGGGCGGGCCATCTGGCCGCCGAGGTGCTCGCGATGGTCGAGCCGCACGTCGTGCCCGGGGTGAGCACGGCGGCGCTCGACCGCATCTGCCACGAGCACATCGTCAACGTGCAGGGCGCCATTCCGGCCAACGTGGGTTACCAGGGGTATCCCAAGACCATCCTCACGTCGGTCAACCAGGTCGTGTGCCACGGCATTCCGTCGGAGGACAAGATCCTGAAGAAGGGCGACATCGTCAACATCGATGTGGCCGTCATCAAGGACGGCTGGTTCGGCGACACCAGCCGCATGTTCTTCGTCGGCACGCCGAGCGTGGCGGCGCGGCGCCTGGTGGAGACCACCTACGAAGCCATGCTGGCCGGCATCCGCCAGGTCAGGCCTGGCGCGACGCTGGGCGATGTGGGGCACGCCATCCAGTCGGTCGCGCAGCGTGCGCATTTCAGCGTGGTGCGCGAGTACTGCGGGCATGGCATCGGGCAGGTCTACCACGAGGATCTGCAGGTGCTGCACTACGGGCAGCCCGGGCAGGGGCTGCGGCTGGAGCCCGGCATGGTGTTCACCATCGAGCCGATGCTCAACGCCGGCAGGCGCGAGACCCGGGAGCTGGCGGACGGCTGGACAGTGGTGACCAAGGACCGTTCTCTGTCTGCCCAGTGGGAACACATGGTGGCCGTGACGCCCGAGGGCTACGAGGTGCTGACCCCCTGGCCCGGCGGCACCGGCACTTACGCGCCGGTCTGACACGCTGCCCGCGCGGCACGCGAAGTAGGCCTGGCATGCCATAACGCACGCTCGGCAGGCCGGCACGTAGCATCGCGCGATGCCCAAGCTCTCCGCCCCTGTCCGCCGATCCCGCGGCCTGCCGCGCACGCTGGCCGCCTTCGCCCTGCTGGCGCTGTGTGGCGGCCTGGCCCATGCGCAGCCTGCGGCACCGCCGCCGAGCATCGCCCCAGCCGGCAAGGCATGGCGCAGCGGCGCGGGCTTCCAGTTCGCCGACAAGGAGAAGAGCACGCGCCGCTCCGTCAGCGGCATCGCCTGCGCGCCCGGTGCGGCGCGGGTGCCGGTGTGCCTCGTGGTGTTCGATGAAGGCATGGAGGCCCGCTTCGCCGAACTCGGGCACGGCAAGCTGAAGCCATTGGGCAGTGGCGTGCGCTTCGCGGTGCCGGGCAAGGAGCTCGACGCGGAAGGCGCCGCCACCGATGGGCGCTACTTCTACGTCACCGGTTCGCACGCCGTGAAGCGCAGCGATTGCCGGCCGAATCCTGCCAGCCGGCATGTGCTGCGGTTCCGCCGCGACCCGGCCAGCGGCCTGGCGCTGGGGGGCGCCGCAGGCAGCGAGGTGCCCGCCGGCTACCAGCAGACGACGCGCCTGCTGGATCTGATCAAAGGCGACGCGCAGCTGCGCAGCAGCCTGGACCGCGGTCGCTGCCTGGGCACGGGGGCGCTGGACATCGAAGCGTTGGCCGTGCGCGGCGGACGCCTGCATGTCGGCCTGCGCGGGCCGACGCAAGCCGGCCACGCCTTCATCGCCAGCGTCGATGCCGAGGCGCTGTTCGGCACGGGCGATGCGGCGCTGAGGGTCATCCGTGTGCCCGTGGGTGAACGCCGGGGACTGCGCGACATGGCGGTCGCCGAGGGCGGCATGCTGCTGCTGACCGGCCCGGACGACCAGGTGGACAGCGGCGATGCTGGCTGGGCCATCGTGCTGTGGAACGACAGGCGGCAGGCCGGCCTGCCCGCCGAGAGCCGCACGCTGGCCACGCTGGACCTGCGCCGCGTCCACCGCGGCGCCTGCGACAAGGAGACCAAGCCCGAGGCGTTGGCGCTGCTCCAGGAAACGGCGACGGCCTACCGCGTGCTGGTGCTGTCGGACGGCATGTGCGATGGCGCGCCGCTGGTGTTCGACATCCCGCGCTGAAGCACTGCGGGGCGCCGCTGCCCCTGTGCCGGATCAGGCCGGCGGAGCCGCCGACGTTGCCGGGGCCGCCGGCGGCGTCGCCGCCCGCGCGTTCATGTACTGGTTGGTCGTGAGCCCCATGGACACGTAGATGCTGGTCAGCCCCTCGATGCCCACGTCGGCGCGGCTCACCCAGTCCTCGGGCACGTAGAGCAGGCCACCGCCCACCGGCACCGGCGCCGTCGGCACGAGCACGCCCAGGTAGCGGCGGCCGCCGTCCATGACGACGGGCTCGGGCGTGCAGAGCAGCGCCAGCACGGCGATTTTCTGGCCGTCGGCCGGCTGTGCCTCGGGATCCGGGCGGCCACCGAAGTGCAGCCAGACCGGGCTCATGGAGCCCAGGCCGTCGCCGCTCTTGCGCGAGAACAGGTCGACCATGCGCTTGACCACGTCGTAGATGTTGCGCACCAGCGGAATGCGCTTCATGAGCCGGTCGACGATGCGCTGCAGCCCGCGCTGCAGACCGGCCTGCACCAGCACGCCCAGCACGTAGATGGCAGCGCACAGCAGCAGCAGGCCCAGCGCGTAGCCGATGGATTCGGAGCGCGTGACGGAAAAGCCGATCGCCACCAGCACCGAGCCGAACAGGCTGGACGGGCCGAACCAAGCCGCCAGCAGCTGCCAGAACCAGCCCAGCAGCGTCAGCGTGGCGGCCAGCGGCAGGACGGCCAGCAACCCGGTCAGGAAGGGACGGGCGAGGTGTTTGGACTGGGCCTGCAGGCGGGCGAGCATGGTGGTATGGCGACGGGTAGGGTGGGGGCGGGCGATGGTAAAGCCAGGGGGCGGCCGGCGAATGCCCGCAGCAACAGCGGTGTCAGCCCGTGCATGTCGGCCAGCACGGGGCCGCGTGGCGCCAGGCCCGCGTCGAAGCCGGCATCCAGCAGGCGCTGGCGCAGCAGCGGGTCGTGCGCGATCACGTGCACGGGCACGTCCCATGGCGCCTGGTCGCCGCTGACGCCGGAGAAGGCCTGGTGGTCGCCCAGCACGATGGTCACCAGGCCCGGCGGCGCCATCCGCTGCAGGTAGTCGCCGAGCCAGGTCCATGTGCCGGCGATGGACTGCACGTAGGCCGGCACGGGCGTGCGCAGCGAGACCGGCTCGTCCAGCGCCACGGCGTGCTGCTGCGCGGTGTAGGGGGCCGGGCCTGCGAGCTGCGCCCAGTCGGCCACGAAGGGTGCGAGCGGGCGGAACGGCGCATGGCTGTCCAGCGTGGGAAAGACGACGAAGCGCGGCGCGCGCGGTTGCGGCCCGGCCAGCTCCTGCGCGTGCAGCAGCGCCATGGCGGCCTGGTCCGGCAGCCGTGCGGGGCCGAACAGCGGGCCGGCGTAGCCCATGCTGCGTGCGTCGGCGATGCGGTCGAAGCCGAAGAAGCGGCCCTCGGGCCAGTCGCGCTGCAGCCCCGGCATCCAGCCCACGGTGCGCCAGCCGTGCGTGCCGAAGTGCTGCACCAGCGTGCGGCGCTGGCTGCTGAGCAGCAGTTCGTAGTCCAGCGGGTCGCGCGTGTCCACGCCGCTGAGCAAGGCGCCATGGGCCAGCCAGGAGCCACCGGCGAAGGTGGGCGAGCGCACGCGTGCCGAGACGGCCCAGCGGCCACTCGCGGCGATGGCCTGGGCCAGCGCGGCGCGCGGAGCGGCGAGTGCGGCGTCCTGCGCCGGCCGGTCCAGCGTGCTGACGCCGTAGGACTCGGAGAACAGCAGCAGCACGTCCGCGCCCTGCAGGCCCGCCAGGTCGCTGTCGAAGGCCGGGCTGGGTGTCAGGCGTTGGGCCGCTGCATCGCGCGGCAGCAGCAGCGCCGTCAGTGCGAGCTGGCGGGCCAGCACGGGCGTGATGCTGCCGGCGAACCAGCGGTACCGGTCCAGCCCGTGCACGCCGTGCGCGGCGAACACGGCCAGCAGCATCGCGCTGGCGCCCAGCGCCGCGTGGCGCAGCGGCCGGACGGTGAGCGCGCTGCCCAGCATGCGCCAGTTCGCCAGCAACAGCCGGTACAGCAGCCAGCCGGCCAGCGCGAGCGCGCCTGCGCCCAGCACCACCTGCCAGCGCGCGACACCCTGGTCGGCCAGCGCCTGGCCCAGGTGGCGGCCATCCCAGTAGATGTGCAGCGTGCGGCCGTACAGCGCGGCCGAACTGACCTCGGCCAGCCGCACCACCGCCAGCACGGTGCAGGCGAGGGCCAGCGTGCGCACCAGCCACTGCGGTACGCCGCCACCCCAGCCGGCCCAGGCCGCGGCCAGCAGCAGGGCCGCGCAGAGTTCGGGCGCGATGCGCGCCGTCGGCTGCGGCCAGGGTGTGGGGCCGGGGTTGACCAGCGTCAGCAGCGCGTTGACCAGCAGCAGCGGGACGGCCAGCTGCAGCAGCGGTCGGCTGCCGTTCACCGGCGGATGGCCTCGAACTCGATCAGCAGCTGCACCTCGTCGCCGACCCAGCCGTTGGCCACGCCGTAGTCCATGCCGAAGGCGCTGCGCTTGAGGCTGCCGCGCGCCGAGACGCCCATGGTGTGGACCTTGGTGATGGGCGAGGGCGCGCTCTTGTTCCAGGTCGCGGTGAGGGTCAGCGGCTGCTTGCGGCCCAGCAGCTCGAGCTCGCCGGCGATCTCGTACTGGCGCTCGCCCGTGCGCTTGCCGCCGGTCGCGGTGAAGACCATGCGCGGGAAGGTCGATGCGTTCAAGAAGTCGGCGCCGCGCACATGCCGGTCGCGGCCGTTGTGCTGGGTGGTTGCGCTGTCGGTCTCCACCTCGATGCGCACCGCGCCGAGCTGGCCGCTGGCCTCGTCGAAGCTGTAGCTGCCACTGGCCTTGCGGAACTGGCCCAGCACCTTGGCGTAGCCGATGTGCTCGACGAGGAAGGCCAGCGTCAGGTGGTCGGGGTCGATCTCGTAGCGCGCGCTCTGCGCGAATGCAGGCAAGGCCGTGAAGAGCAGGCCGGCGCACAGGCTGGAACACAGGGCACGGCGCAGGCTGGAGCGGGATGCGGTCATGGGTGGAACTCCGTGGGTGCCGGCGCGCGCGCCAGGCAGGCGATGTCGATGGTGTCTAGACGCCCGCAGGCAAGGCATTGATGCCGTAGCCGGCGAGGGCGGCGACCAGGTTGGCCGGTGTGTGGTTGTTGGCCGAGCCCGCGCCGTTGTTGGCAAGCTGGTTGCGGGCCGCCGTGGCCGCCAGGAATTTGGCGTCGGCGTCGCCGTTCGTCGTCGCGAACACACGCAGGATGGCAGCGTGCCCGGCCAGCTCGCGGGCTGCGGCCGCCTGCGTGCTGCGCAGCCCCGAAAGATCCCCGATGGCGTCAAGCCGGCGCCGGTTGGCGCTCTTGAAGTGCGCCGTGAGCTGGTTCTGCCGGTCCGGCGTGCAGTTGATCCGGATGTCGACCTCGTGGGCGCGGGTGATCTCGTTGTGGCCAGCGACACCCGAGTGCGCGAGCGCTGCCGTCACCGCCGCGTTCAGCGGATGTTCCAGCTTGCCGATCACGGCCGTGACGGCGTTGATCACGGGCCGGGGCGCCGACGACCACGCGTGGTGCCACGACTGGTCGACGCCGGCGCCGGCGTCGCCGGCCCGCATGTGCGGCACCAGGGCCGGGTCCACGGCCATTGCGGCGGCACGCTTGCTGCCATACATCTGGAAGTACCAGCGGTCTCGGGGCGCAGCGTCCCCGGCGGCTCCGACGACCCCCGCATCTTCCACCTTGCGGTTGTAGTTCTCCAGCGTCACATGGTCGCCGCCGCTCTTCATGACGACACCACCGAAGTGCGTGCCCCAGCTTTCCTGGCTGGCGCGCATGTACTGGTTGGTGGCTTCGTCGAACTGACGCACGCCGAGGCCGCCGAGGTCGCGCAGCGCCCCCAGGGACATGCTGCCGTACATGTCGCCGATGTCGGGATCGGCGTATGCGTTGATGCCGAGTGCCTGTTCGCGGCCTTCCATGGTGGCGGCGAGACCGCCGGGATGGGCGCGCTCGTGGGCGACCTGGTTGTTGATGTTGTTGGGGTCAGGCAGTGGCACGTGCAGCGCACCCATGACGTTGCCGACGTCCCTGGCATGGGCGTTCAGAATGGCCGTCGTCGAGGGAGTGCCGCGCGCGACATGGTGTGCAAGCTGGTCATACACGCCGTCGGTGCGCGCGCCGCTGGGGGCGTTCGCGGGCGCGCCCACACCGAGCTTGACGTCGGTCGTCGAGTCGCTCGCACCCGTCAGCCCCAGGGCCACCGCGTCGCAGTTCATGTCCGTCTGAAAGTTCGCGGGCACCACTTCGACGAGTTGGTGCGCGGCCGCCATGTTGGCGGCATCCGGCACCCGCACGGTGTTGGCCGGGTTGATCGCGAGCTTGTCGGCGCCGCCGCGTGCCCGCAGCTGCTCGTTGGCGTGCACCACGAGGGCGGCGTCGGCGAAGAACACGCGGGGCTGGCGTCCCGTGAGGTCCACGTCCTCGATGGCCAGGCGGCCGTCGTCGGAGATGCGCAGATCGGCCGTCGGCCCCGGGCCCAGCGCCGGGTTGTCGTCGACGAGGTTCAGGTTGCCGGCGAAATCGCGGTACGAATTGGTGCCCGCATGCTGCTCCATCGCTGGCAGGGTCGACGCGATCTGCACATTGGCGGCGGCCTGCTGGGCATGGTCGACGCGGAAGTAGCCCTGGAGCACGGGGCCGGCGGCAGGCTCGGCTGCCTGCGTGGGCGGCACCGTAGGCGCGGCGTGGCCGTCGCGTGCCAGCTGCAGGGCGCGGGCGCCCATCACGTCTGCTTCGTGTTCCAGCCTTGCCTCGGCGTTGACGGCCATGCTGGCCTGCTTCTGCACCGCCGGGCGCATGCTGCGGCGTTGTGTCGCGGCGGGGAACAGGCCACCGAGCAACCGGCGCTGGGCCACCATTGCCGGGCTGCCGTGGATTGCCTCGGCCAGTTGGCGCTGTGCCGCGGTGGCGGGGCTGCCCGCCAGCATGGCCTGCGCGACGGCGGCGGCGCGGGCGCCATGGGCCGTGGCCGGTCCCGGCCGCGCACGGCGCGCGCTGTCGGCGCCTCGGTGTTCCTGACCGACCTCGGATTTCGCTGCATGGGCCATGGCGTGCAAGCCTCCGGATGGGAGTGACAGGGCAACACGGGTGGAGTGGCGTGTGCCGACGGGTGTCGGGTGCGGTCCACCCGCGGGCATGGGCGGTGCCATGCGGCCCCGCGGGAGTATCTCCTTCCAGCGCGCCGGGTCAAGCGCTGCCTCGGTCCGCGTCGAACTGGCAACGTGCGCGCCGCCTGGTCAGGGGCGGACCTCCGTGGGGCGCCGGCGCGCATGTGCCAGCCACACGATGTCGACGGCGAACGACCAGGCCAGCAGCGCCAGACTGGCGGCAGCGCTGGCGCTGGACCAGGCTGGCGGAACGACCGGCCCCAGGGACACGATCAGCGCCACGATCTGCACCACGCAGACCGTCTTGCGCCGCCAGCTCGGTGGCAGCGGCGCGTCCAGCCAGGGCCACAGGCGCGCAGCCAGCACGAAGGCATAGCGCATGCCGCCCGCGGCCAGCACCCAGGCACCGGCCTTGCCGAACTCCAGCACGAGCGCGCTGAGCACGAGGATCAGCAGCGCGTCGGTCTCCATGTCGAAGCGGGCACCGAAGGCGCTGGCCTGCCCGCGGGCGCGCGCCAAGGGGCCGTCGACGGCGTCGAGCACGGCCGTCAGCGTCGCCAGCACCACCGCCGCCCAGGCCAGCGGGGGGCGGGCTGCCACCGGCTCGCCCACCGCCGCGGCCAGCAGGGCGGCCAGCGCCAGCCGCGCCAGCGTGATGGCATTGGCCATGCCGAAGCGCCGGTGCGGCGCGTGGTCTGCCAGGCCCTGCCAGACGCAGGCCGCGCCCAGGCCGAACAGCACCAGTGCCTTGGCGAGGTACCAGCCGCCGAAACCGGCCAGCAGGCGCGCGGCCAGTGCTGCGGCCAGCAGCGCCAGCATGGCGCAGCCCAGCGCGAGCGCTGTGTCGCGCTGCAGGGCGGCACGGTCGGGGGCGGCAAGGGCATGGGCGTGGGGCACGGAACTCCTCGATAAGATGCCCGACCAAGCATGCCAGCAACGCATTCACCAAAGGTGTCCAAGGGTTACAGCGCCTGCTGGACGGAAGCGCCCGGTCGCGCCGCGCTGCGCAGCGGCACGCTGCCTGCGCTGCCCGACGGCAGCCTGCAGGTGCGCGCGCTGCACAGCGCCGTGAGCCGCGGCACCGAGCTGCTGGTGTTCCGCGGCGAGGTGCCCGAGAGCGAACACCAGCGCATGCGCGCGCCGTTCCAGGAGGGCGATTTCCCCGGCCCCGTGAAGTACGGCTATGCCAGCGTCGGCGTGGTCGAGGAAGGCCCCGTCGAGTGGCTGGGCCGCCAGGTGTTCTGCCTGCACCCGCACCAGACGCGCTACCAGGTGCCGGTCACGGCGGTGCAGGCACTGCCCGAGGGCCTGCCGCCCGCCCGCGCGGTGCTGGCCGCCAACATGGAGACCGCCGTCAACGCGCTGTGGGATGCCGCGCCGCGCCTGGGCGATCGCATCGCCGTGGTCGGCGGCGGCGTGGTGGGCCTGCTGGTGGCCTGGCTGGCCGCGCGCATGCCGGGCTGCGCGGTCGAGCTCGTCGATGTGCAGCCCGAACGCGCGGCCGTGGCGGCGCGGCTGGGCCTGGCCTTCGCGCTGCCGGCGGCCGCGCGGCCTGCAGCCGATCTGGTGGTCCACGCCAGCGGCCAGCCGCAGGGCCTGGTCACGGCGCTGGGCCTGGCCGGCTTCGAGGCCCAGGTGCTGGAGCTGAGCTGGTACGGCCGGCGTGCCGTGGCATTGCCGCTCGGCGAGGCCTTCCATGCGCAGCGCCTGAGCCTGCGCAGCTCCCAGGTCGGCCACATCGCCACGGCGCAGCGCAGCCGCTGGAGCCACGGCCGGCGCATGGCGCTGGCGCTGGACCTGCTGCGCGACCCCGTGCTCGATGCGCTCGTCACCGACCATGCGCCGTTCGACACCCTGCCCACCGTGCTGCAGCGCCTCTCGGACGGCGCGGCGCAGACCCTTTGCCAACGCATCGACTATCCACCATGACCATCGCATCCACCCTGCAGCACCTCGCCCAGCGCAGCCCGGCCAGTGAACGCAACCGCGAACCCATCCTCGAGCGGCTGCTGGCCTTGCTGCCGCCCGACGGCAATGCGCTGGAGGTCGCCAGCGGCACGGGCCAGCATGTGGCCTTCTTCGCGGCGCGCATGCCGGGCTGGATCTGGCAGCCCAGCGACCGCACGGACGAGGCCTTCGCCTCCATCGACGCCTGGTGCGCGCAGGAGGGCGCGGCCAAGGTGCATGGTCCGGTGCTGCTGGATGCGACGGCGCCACGCTGGCCCGACGACGGCCCGGCCTTCGAGGCCGGCAGCTTCGATCTCGTGCTGTGCGCCAACATGCTGCACATCGCACCCTGGGCCGCCTGCGCCGGCCTCATGCAGGGTGCGGCGCGCTGCCTGGCGGCCGATGGCCGGCTGGTGACCTACGGCCCGTATGTCGAAGCCGACGTGCCGACCGCGCCCGGCAACCAGGCCTTCGATGCCGACCTGCGCCAGCGCAACCCGGCCTGGGGCCTGCGCGCGCTGGCCGACGTGACGGCCGAGGCCGAGGCGGCCGGCCTGCGGCTCGCCGAGCGCCACGCCATGCCCGCCAACAACCTGCTCCTCGTCTTCCAACACGCCTGAACCATGTACAGCGTCAACGTTCGCGACCACTTCATGATCGCCCACAGCTTCCGTGGCGAGGCCTTCGGGCCGGCCCAGCGCCTGCACGGCGCGACCTACGTGGTCGACGCCACCTTCCGGCGCCGCGCACTGGACGCCGACGGCATGGTGGTCGACATCGCGCTGGCCACCAGCGTGCTGCGCGAGGTGCTGTCTGAATTCAACTTCCGCAACCTGGACGACGAGAGCGCCTTCACCGGCCAGAACACCACGACGGAGTTCATGGCCCGCGTGGTGTTCGAGCGCATCGCCGCGCGCGCGCAGGCCGGTGAGCTGGGGCCGCACGCCCATGGGCTGGCGTCGCTGCGCGTGCGGCTGCACGAGTCGCACGTGGCCTGGGCCGAGTACGAAGGTCCGCTGGCGCCGGCCTGATGGCGGGGATGGCGCGCCACTGCGTGTTCCTGGTGCCCGGCGATGCGCAGGCGCGCACAGGTGGCACGCTGTACGACCGCCGCATCGCCGAGGGCCTGCGCGCCCTCGGCTGGCAGGTCGACTGGTGCTCGCCCGGCGATGGGTTTCCCTCGCCGGGTGCGCCAGCGCGTGCGCAGGCGGCCGCCTGCACCGCGGCCCTGCCCGATGGTGCGCTGGTGGTGGCCGACGGCCTGGCCTTCGGCGTGCTCGCTGAACTGGCCGAACGCCATGCACAGCGGCTGCGCTGGGTGGCGCTCGTGCACCACCCGCTGGCGCTCGAGAGCGGGCTGTCGCCGCAGGAGCAGGACCGGCTGCAGGCCAGCGAGCGGCGCGCGCTGGCCTGCGCGCGCCAGGTGATCGTGACCAGTGCGGCAACGGCGCGGGCCCTCGGTGCCTACGGCGTGCCGGCCACGCGCACCGCCGTGGTCGAGCCGGGAACCGACCCGGTGCCGCCCGCGCAGGGCAGCGGGCAGGGCCTGTCGTTGCTGTGCGTGGCCACGGTCACGCCGCGCAAGGCCCACGCGCTGCTGCTGCAGGCGCTGGCCGGCCTGCGCGAGCGGCCCTGGCACCTGCATTGCGTCGGCAGCCTGGACCGCGATGCGGCCACGGCTGCGGCAGCGCAGGATCTGGTGCAGGCCTTGGGCTTGGGTCAGCGCGTGACCTGGCACGGCGAAGTCGCGGCCGAGCCGCTGCAAGCGCTGTACGCGCAGGCCGATCTGTTCGTGCTGCCTTCGCTGTACGAGGGCTACGGCATGGCCTTCGCCGAAGCGCTCGCGCACGGGTTGCCGGTGCTCGGCTGCGCAGCCGGCGCCGTGCCCGACACCGTGCCGGCCACGGCCGGCGTGCTGGTGCCGCCCGGCGATCCGGTGGCCCTGCAGGCCGCGCTGCAGCCGTTGCTTGACAACACGGCGTGGCGGCAGGCGCTGGCGGCTGGCGCGCGCGCCGCCGGCCAGCGGCTGCCGCGCTGGGAGCAGGCGGCCGCCCGTTTCGCTGCCGTGCTGGAGGCCTCGGCATGAGCGGCTTCAGCCGCGGCTGGCTGGCCTTGCGCGAGCCCTTCGATCGGGCCGCACGCGCGGCCGGCGATGCCGCCCTGGCCGCCCTGGCCCGGCACGGCCCGCCGGGCACGCTGGAGGTGCTGGACCTGGGCTGCGGCACCGCCAGCAGCCTGCGTGCGCTGGCGCCGCGGCTCGGCGGTGCGCAGCGCTGGTGCCTGGTCGACCACGACCAGGACCTGCTCGCCACCGTGCCGCGCACCATGCAGGCCTGGGCTGAAGGCCATGGGCTGCAGATCGAATGGACGTGCCGCCGGGCCGACCTCGCCACGGGCCTGGCGGCCCTGCCGTTTCCGCAGGCCGGCCTGGTCACGGCCTCCGCGCTGCTCGACCTGGTGTCCGAGGCCTGGCTGGCCGAGCTGGTGGCGCGCAGCCGCGCGGCGCAAGCTGCCGTGTGCTGGTCGCTCAGCGTCGATGGGCGGCTGGACTTCACGCCGGCCGATCCGGCCGATGCGAAGGTGCTGGCGCTGTTCGCTGCGCACCAGCGGCGCGACAAGGGCTTCGGCCCGGCACTCGGCGAGACGGCACCGGCGCGTGCCGACGCGCTGCTGCGTGCAGCCGGCTACCGCACGGTGCTGACGCAGAGCGACTGGCGCATCGCCGGTGCCCGCGGCGCGGACGACCAGGCCATGCTGCAGGCGCTGGTCGAGGGCATGGCCCTGGCCGCGCAGGAGCAGGGGCCGGCGCAGGCCGCTGCGGTGGAGGCCTGGCGCGCACGCCGCCTCGCAGGCCTGGCCGGCACGCAGCTGTGCGTGGGCCACACCGACGTGCTGGGCACGCTGTAACGGGCGGCGGTTAGCCGCGCAGGTCCATGTCCCACAGCACATCGCCGCCCAGGGCGAAGGTGCGCGTGGGTGGCCGCAGCGCCTGGGCCATCGCGTCGGCGCGGCGCACCTGCAGGCCGGGCCGGCCCGCGCCGATCACCACGGGCGCGACGATCAGGTGCAGCCGGTCCAGGCAGCCCTGCTGCGCGAACTGCGACACCGTGACGCCGCCGCCCTCGACGAACAGCGTGCGCAGGCCCCGCGCGGCCAGTGCCGCCCGCAACGCCGGCAGGGGCAGCTGGCCGTCCGCGCCGGGCGCCAGGGCGATGACCTGGTCGGCACCGAGCCGGGCCTCGGCCTGTGCGCGGCACGCGGTGTCGCAGACCAGCAGCGTGGGCGCCGCGCCGTCGCGGAACACGCGGGCATCGCCCCGCACGCGCAGCCGCGGATCGAGCACCACGCGCACGGGGTTGGGGCCGGCCACATGGCGCGTGGTCAGCTGCGGGTTGTCCAGGCTCGCGGTGCTCGCGCCCACGATCACGGCGTCGCAGAGCGCGCGCAGGCGGTGCAGGTGCGTGAGGCCTTCGGGGCCGTTGACGTAGAAGGCGTCGCCGCAGTGCGTGGCGATGCAGCCGTCCAGGCTCTGGCCCAGTTGCGCGATGGTCCAGTCGGCGCTGGCGCCCTGGCGGTCCAGCAAGGGCTTGAGCAGCGCGAACAGCTGCTCGGCCTCGGCGTCCCAGCCCGGCCGCAGGGCGTAGCCGCCGGCCTCGGACCAGCGCAAGGGCGTGCCATCGGCCTGCGGCGGCCGGCCTTCGCGCCGGCGCTGCGCGAGGGACAGGCACAGGGGCCACAAAGCTTCGATGCCGGTGTGCGGCAGGGGAACAGCGCTCAGGGTTTTCTCCCGGGGGACAGGCGCGCACCGGGCTGGCGCGGGCGGCTGCGGACCATGCTAGCAGCGCGTGGCCGGTGCCACTGTAGGCCATCGAGCCTTCGCCGGCAGCACCGCGGTGGCCACGCAAACACGTTCTTATACTGGTTCGCGCCATGCCCGATACGTCATCCCCCTTGCCGGCCGAAAGCTGGCCCTATGTGCAGATCCTCGTGCGGCTGGCGCTGTCCCTTGCGCTGGGCCTGTTGATCGGCCTGGAACGCGAGCGCCGCGGCAAGGAGGCCGGGCTGCGCACCTTTGGCTTCGTGGCCTTGCTGGGCGCGCTGGGCGGCTCGCTCGGAACGCCGTTCGCCCTGGCGACGCTGGCGCTGACCGGCATGCTGACGGTGGTGCTCAACGTGCAGACCCTGCGCGCCAACCAGGGCGCCGAACTGACCACGTCGGCGGCGATGCTGGTGACCTGCATGGCGGGCATCCTGTGCGGGCTGGGCCACACCATCTCGCCGGCCGCGGTGATGGTGATCGCCACCGCGCTGCTGGCCTGGAAGGAGCGGCTGGCCGGCTTCTCCATGGGGCTGTCGGAGAGCGAGCTGCGCTCTGCGCTGCTGCTGGCCATCCTGGCCATCGTCATCTACCCGGCCCTGCCGGCCGGCGCCATCGGCCCCTTCGGCCTCGTGGAGCCACGCGCGGCCTGGGTCACGGTGATCCTGATCGCCGGCATCGGCTTCGTGAACTACATCCTGTGGAAGATGTACGGCACCCGCGGCGCCGAGCTCTCCGGCTTTCTGGGTGGCCTGGTCAACAGCAACTTCACGGTGATCGAGATGGCCTCGCGCGTGCGCCAGTCGGCCGGCGCGCTGCAGGGCACGGCGTTTCGCGGCATCCTGCTGGCCACCGCCGCGATGCTGCTGCGCAATGCCGCGCTGCTGGCCATCCTCGCGCCGCTGGCGCTGCTGGGTTCGCTGGGCGCCTTCGGCCTGATGCTGCTGTGCTGCCTGGTGCTCGTGCTGGCAAGCCTGCGTGGGCGCCGCGGCATGCCGCCGGTGCAGGCCCCGGCCATCACGCTGGACCTGCCGTTCTCGCTGCCCCAGGCGCTCAAGTACGGCGTGGTGTTCCTGCTGCTGCACGTGGTGGGTGCGCTCACGCAGCGCCAGTTCGGCGATGCAGGCTTCTACTTCGTGAGCGTGGTCGGCGGGCTGATGTCCAGCGCCAGCGCCGTGGCGGCCGCCGCCACGCTGGCCGCGCAGGGCAGCCTGGCGCCCGGCGTGGCCGGCACGGGCGCGGTGCTGGCCTCGTTCACGAGCATGGCGTTCAGCCTGTCCTTCGTGCTGCGCACGCGCGAGCGCGGGCTGATCCTGCGCCTGGGCGCCGCCATGCTGGGCGTTGCCGCTGCGGGCATGGCGGGGCTGCTGCTGGCGCGCCGGCTCGAACCCTGGCTCATGCAGTGGCTGCCGGCGCTGGGCCGGTTGCATTCCTAGCCCGGCGCAGCTTGTGGCCCTGGCGGCCGGGGTGGCGGCCGGGCCGCGAACGCGAACACGATCTGCGTGATGCCTGCTGCCAGCCCCAGCGTGGCGGCCACCTGCCAGGCCAGCGTGTAGTTGCCGAGCAGGTCGTAGACCAGCCCGCCGCCGAAAGCACCCAGGAAGCTGCCGAGCTGGTGGCTGCAGAAGGCCACGCCGGCCAGCATGGCCTGCCAACGCAGGCCGAAGGTGTCGGCGATCCAGCCCGACACCAGCGGCGCCACGCCCAGCCACAGGAAGCCCATGATGGATGCGAACACCAGCGTGCTCTCGACCGTGGGCAGGGTGCGGAAGTACCAGACCACGACGACCGAGCGCAGCAGGTAGATCAGTCCCAGCAGCATCTGCTTGGGCCAACGGCCACCCGCCCAGCCGAAGAACAGGCTGCCCAGTACGTTGAAGCCGCCGATCAGCCCGAGCGCCTGCGCGCTGAGCATGGGCTGCATGCCGCACAGGTCCAGGTAGGCCGGCAGGTGGGTGGTCAGGAACACCAGCTGCATGCCGCAGACGAAATACGCCAGCGACATGACGACGAAGGGCCGGTGCGCCAGTGCCATGCGCAGCGCGCTGCCGGCGCCTTGTTGCATGCCGCCGGCCGGCTGCACCGGCGCGGGCAGGCGGTCGACCCGGCCGGCCCACCAGGCGGCCGGCAGCATGGCCAGCGCCAGCACCGCGAAGGCCGCCACGCCCATGCGCCAGCCCGATTGCTGGCTGATGGCCTGGCCCAGCGGCGCGGCGATCAACGCGCCCAGCGAGCCGGCCGCCGAGACCATGCCCAGCACGCTGCTGCGCAGCACCGGCGGCACGGAACGCGCGGCCACGGCCATGGCCAGTGCGCTGCCAGTGCAGGCCATGGCGGCGCCGATCAGGATGCCGGCGCCCAGCAGCACGCCGAGGAAGCCCTGCGCCATGGCCAGCAGCACCAGCCCGAGCAGGTACAGCACCGCACCGCCGAGCAGCAGTGGCCGGTAGCCCACGCGCACGGCCAGCGCGCCGGCGAACGGCTGGAAGAAGCCCCAGGCCAGGTTCTGTACCGAGATCGCAATCGTGAAGTCGGAGACCGAGATGCCGATGTCGCGCGTGAGCGGCGGCATGAACAGGCCCAGGCTTTGGCGCAGGCCCATGGCCAGGCTCAGCAGCAGCGAGGCGCCGAGGAGGATGGGAAGGACGGGGCGCAGGGCGGTCCAGCGGGACATCGCTTGTCTCTTCTTGGTGTGGGGAGCGGTCGAGCATAGTCCTGCGGCCACGCACCGGCGCGCAGGGCTGTCGCCTGCGTGTCTTGCCGGCGCGGTCAGCCGGCCTTGCCCACGAACCCGACCAGCGCGCCCATGGTCTGCTCCGGCGCCTCTTCCATGAGCCAGTGGCCCGAGCCCTTGACGATGGCGCCTTCCACGTTGTCCGCCACCAGCCGCCCCTGGTCGATCAGGAACTGGCCGCCCGCCTTCTCGCCGCTGAGCACCAGCATGGGCATCTGCAGCTTGGTCTGCGCGAAGCCGGCGAAGTCCTTGGCATCCTGCTCGAAGGCCTTGAAGTACTCGAAGCCGGCGCGCATGCCGCCGGGCTGCCCATACGCCGCGGCGTAGAGGCGGCGGTCGGCCTCGGGCACCGAGTGCTTGGGGTCGGCGGCGAAGTCGTTCCAGAAGTGCTCGAAGTAGATGCGCTCGCGGCCGTGCACGAGCTTGAGCGGCGTTTCGCCGTGGAAGTGGAAATGCCACAGGTCGCGCAGCAGCCAGACGTGGGTCCAGTCGCCCACGCCGGGCAGGAAGGCGTCCATGAGCACGATGCTCTCCACCTCGTCCGGGTACTGGGCCGCGTAGGCATAGGCCACCATGAGGCCGATGTCGTGGCCGACGATGCGCACCTTGCGGTGGCCCAGGCCCTGCACCAGCGCGTGGATGTCCTGCGCCATGCTCTTCTTGTCGTAGCCGGTTGCCGGCTTGTCGGAGCCGCCGGCGCCGCGCAGGTCGGGTGCGATCACGGTGCGGCTGGCCGCCAGCTGCGGCATCAGTGGGCGCCACATGTGGCTGGTCTCGGCGTAGCCATGCAGCAGCACCACCGGTGTCGCATCCTTGTCGTTGCCGGCCTGCAGGTAGTGCAGGCGGATGCCGTTGGCGCTGGCCGTGCGGCTGTGGATGGTGGTGGCCGCGGGCTTGGCGGTCTGCGCTTGTGCGAAGACGCTCGACGCCAGCAGGGTGGCAGCGGTGGCCAGGCGGCGGTTCATGGTGCGGGTCATCAGGCGGTTTGGCAGGTCCATGGTGTTCTCCTCGGGGTTCACAGCTGGCTCATGCCGCCGTCGATGACGATCTCGGTGCCGACGATGAAGGCCGACTCGGGTGCCGACAGGTGCAGCACGGTGGAGGCCACCTCCTGTGGCGTGCCGAAGCGGCCCAATGGGATCTGGCCCTGGATCTGCGCGGCCACGGCCTGTTGCGTGGCGGCGTCCAGGCCCAGCTTGCCGTACAGCGGCGTCGCCACCGGGCCAGGGCTGACCACGTTGACGCGGATGCCGCGCGGCAGCAGTTCGGCCGACAGCGTCTTGGCCAGCGAGATCAGCGCGGCCTTGCTGGCGGCGTACACGCTGGTGTTGGGCATGCCGATGTGGGCGTTGATGCTGCCGTTGAGCACGATGGACGCGCCCCGGTTCAGCAGCGGCAGCAGCGCCTGGATCTGGAAGAAGGCGCCCTTGACGTTGGCATCGAAGCTCTGGTCCCACACCGCCTCGTCCACATCGGCGAACGGCAGCATGCGCGCCATGCCGGCGTTGATGAAGACGGCGTCGATGGCGGTGAAGCCCTGCGCTTGCAAGGCGGCGGCGAGTTCCCGGGCCGAGGCCGCCGTGCCAGTGGTGTTGGCGATGGCCACGGCGCCGTGGCCGATGTCCGCCACAGCGCTGTCCAACGCCGCGGCGCCCCGGCCGGTGATCGCCACGCGAGCACCTTCGGCGGCGAAAGCCTGTGCGGCCGCCAGGCCGATGCCGCTGCCGCCACCGGTGACCAGCACTTGCTTGTGTTCAAAACGTTCCATGATGTTCAACTCCTTCGAATGGTCCAGCGAACTTGCTGTGAGAGCGATGGTCCGCCGTTTCGCGGGCTGTGCCTTACCATGGCGACGATGCACACGTGCGAAATCGTCGAACATGTTGTCGGCCGATGAACTGGCGCTGCTCGAGGCCATCGAGCGCAGTGGCAGCCTGTCGCGCGCGGCGGCGCAGCTGGGCAAGGCGCCCTCGACCGTGTCGCACGCGGCGCGCCAACTGGAGGCGCGGTTCGACGCGCTGCTGTTCGACCGGCGCCGCTACCGCCTGCAGCTCACGCCGGCCGGCCAGTTGCTGGCGCAGGGCGCGGCCCAGATGTCGCAGGAGGCCGCGCGCCTGACCCGGCGCGTCAAGCAGGTGGCGGGCGGCTGGGAGGACCGGCTGTGGATCGTCACGGACGAGCTGCTGGAGATCGACACCCTGCTGCCGGTGGTGCAGGCCTTCGATGCGCTGCAATCCGGCGTCTCGCTGCGCATCACGCACGAGGTGCTGGGCGGCACCTGGGAAGCGCTGCGCGACGGCCGCGCCGACATCGTGGTCGGCGCCACCAACGAACCGCCGGCCATTCCCCGGCTGCGCTGGACCGAGCTTGGCGCGCTGGACTGGGTGTTCGCCGTGTCACCGCGCCACGCGCTGGCCACCGCGCCCGAGCCACTGCAGCGCGAGGCGGTGGTGGCGCACCGCAGCGTGGTGGTGGCCGACACGGCGCGCCACGCCGGCGCGCGCGGCTATGGCACGCAGGGCGGGCAGCCGGTGCTGGCCGTGCCCAGCATGCTGGCCAAGGTGCGTGCGCAGCGTGCGGGCCTGGGCGTGGGCTGGCTGCCGCGGCACCGCGTGTCGGGCCTGCTGCAGCGTGGCGAACTGGTGGAAAAGCGCATGGCCGACCCGCGCGAGCCCAACACCCTGTACCTCGCCTGGCGTGGCGACCACGACGGCCGTGCGCTGGCCTGGTGGGTGGAGCAGTTCCAGCAGCCGCGGCTGGCCAGGCGGCTGGTGGACGGGTTGGTGATGGACGGGGGCTGAGGCTGTGTCAGAACGGGCAGGGCGCAGAGAAGTGCAGCGGCTGTCCGCTGACCGGGTGCGCCAGCGCCAGGGCGCAGGCGTGCAGCAGCAGCCGCGGTGCCGAGGCCTGCACGGCGGCGCTGGCATACAGCGCATCGCCCAGGATGGCATGGCCCTGGGCCGCCAGGTGCAGCCGCAGCTGGTGCGAGCGGCCCGTGACCGGCTCCAGTGCCAGCCGGCTGCGCGCGGCACTGCGCTCGAGCAGTTGCCAGCGCGTGCGGCTCGGCTTGCCGGCCGCGGGATCGACGATGGACAGCGGCCGGCGGGCCCAGTCCAGGCGGATCGGCAGGTCGATCAGGCCCCAGCCGTCGGCCTCTGGCGGCAGCGTCCAGTCGCCATCGACCACGGCCTCGTAGCGCTTGTCGACGCGGCGCTGCTCGAAGGCCATCGACAACGCACGCTGCGCCGCCGCCCCGCGGCCCATGATCACGAGGCCCGAGGTGGCCATGTCGAGCCGGTGCACGACCAGCGCGTCGGGGTAGAGCGCCTGCGCGCGTGCGGCCAGGCAGTCCTGTTTGTCCGGGCCGCGGCCCGGCACGGACAGCAGGCCGGCGGGCTTGTCGAGCACCAGCAGCGCCTCGTCCGCGTGGACGACCTCGAGCCCTGCGCTCAAGCGTTCTCCTGCAGCAGCCGCTGCACTGTGGCGCAGAGTTCCTGCACGTCGTTGGGCTTGTGGATCAGCGCGCGCGCGCCCTCGGCCATGGCCTCGCGCTCGATCTCGGCCGTGACATAGCCCGATGCCAGTGCCACGGGCAGGTCGGCGCGGATGCCGCGCGCCTCGCGCACGAGGTCCACGCCGCAGTAGCCGGGCATGTTGTAGTCGGTCACGACCAGGTCGTAGCCCTGCGGCTCGGCGCGCAGGGCCTCGGTGGCCTCGTGCGGATCGGTGAAGCCGCTGACGCGAAAGCCGCGCCGGCGCAGCAGCCGCTCGACCAGGAACACCAGCGCCTGGTCGTCGTCCACGTACATCACGTGCTGGCCGCTGCCCTGCACGCTGGCCGGCGCGGGCGGTGCGCTGGCGGCGGCCTCGGCCGCCTCGCTCGTGGACGGGAAGTACAGCATGAAGTGGCTGCCGCGGCCGGGCTCGCTGTGCACGTCCACCGCGCCGCCGTTGCTGCGCATGACGCCGTGCACCACCGCCAGGCCCAGGCCCGTGCCCTGGCCGACTTCCTTGGTCGTGAAGAAGGGCTCGAAGATGCGCTCGCGCGTGGCCGGGTCCATGCCGGGGCCGTTGTCGCGCACGCTGAGCCGCGCGTAGTGGCCCGGTGCCAAGCCCAGCCGCGCGCAGCGCGCGGGCGTGGGCGATTCGGTCTGCAGCTCGATCCAGACGGTGCCACGCGCCTCCGGCGTGGCCTGGATGGCCTGGATGGCATTGGTGCACAGGTTCAGCACCGCCTGCTCGACCTGCGTGGGATCGGCCAGCACCGCGGGCACGCCGGGATGCACGCGCAGCAGCAGTTCCACCTGCGGGGGCAGCGTCACGCGCAGCAAGCGCTCCGTCTCGACCGTGACCTCGGCCAGGTCAGTGGGCACGCGGCGCGGCGCCTCGTTGCGGCTGAAGGTCAGGATCTGGCGCACCAGGTCGCGCGCGCGCCGGCCGGCCTTCTCGATCTCGCGCAGGCTTTCCTGCGCCGTGCTGTTCAGGCCGCTGTCTTCCTTGGCCAGTTCCACGTTGCCCAGAATGGCGTGCAGGATGTTGTTGAAGTCGTGCGCGATGCCGCCGGCCATGGTGCCCACGGCCTGCATCTTCTGCGACTCGCGCAACTGCGCTTCCAGCGCATTGCGCTGCGCCTCCTCGCGCTTGCGCGCGGTCAGGTCGCGCGCGAACACGGTGGTGGTGTCGCCGAAGGCCATGCTGACCTCCACCGGCACGGCGGCGCCCAGCGCGGTCAGGGCCTGCATCTCGGTGGCCGGCAGCTCGGTGGAGATCTGGTGCATCGCCAGCACCTCGGCCGCATCGGGGAAGAAGCGCTCCAGCGGGCTGCCCAGCGCGTCGGCCGGCGGGCACTGGAACAGCGCGGCGGCCGTGGGGTTGAACACGGTGATGCGGCGCTCGCGGTCGACGCAGACGATGGCGTCCAGCGAGGAGTTGATGATGTCGGCCAGCCGTGCCTCGCTCAGGCGCAGCTGCTCGTTGCGCTGCTGCAGTTCGGCGCCGCTTTGCAGCAGCGCGCGGCGCTCGGCCAGCAGCGGGCCCTGGTCGATCACGGCGCAGATGAAGTGCGCCATGGGCTCGTGCGCGTTGTCCAGCCGCGCGATGTGCAGGTCGCCGGTGATGGCGCCGTCGTCGCCGATCTGGAACACCACCTCCTTGGCTTCGGCATGGCCTTCGGTGCGGGCCTGGGCGAAGGCGGCCTGCACCGCGGCGGCGCTGCCGGCGCTCACGAAGGGCATCAGGAAGTTGAGCGGACGGTCGCGCTCGGTCGGCTGGAACGAGCGCTGCGCCATCGAGTTGCTCTGCACCACGAGGTCGTGCTCGTCGATGACCATGAGCGCCAGCGGCACGCTGGAGAACAACGTCTCGAAGCGCTCGGAGGCGGCCTCGGCCATGGACTGGCTGTAGCGCAGGACCTTGTTCTGGCTCTCTAGCTCGGCCTGGTAGGTGCGCAGGTCGCGGATCAGCTGGGGCAGCTGGTAGCTCTCGATGGCCGGCGCATCGGCCGGCACGTCCAGCGGCGGGCGGGCGGGCGTCGTCATCGCGCGCCGCCCCTGGCCCAGCTCAGGCGTAGGCCTCGACCGGCACGCAGCTGCAGAACAGGTTGCGGTCGCCGTAGACGTTGTCCACCCGCGCCACCGGTGGCCAGTACTTGGCCAGGGACTGGCCCGGCTTGGCCACGGCACCGAGTTCGCGCGCATAGGGGCGCGACCATTCGGCCTGCAGCAGCGTGGCGGCGGTGTGGGGAGCGTTCTTGAGCGGGTTGTCGCCTGTGGGCCATGTTCCGTTTTCGACCTGCCGGATCTCGGCGCGGATGGCGATCATCGCATCGATGAAACGGTCCAGTTCGAACAGGGTTTCGCTCTCGGTCGGCTCCACCATCAGGGTGCCGGCCACCGGGAAGGACAGCGTGGGCGCGTGGAAACCGTAGTCGATCAGGCGCTTGGCCACGTCCTCGGCCGTCACGCCGCTGGTCTTGGTGATGCCGCGCAGGTCCAGGATGCACTCGTGCGCCACATGGCCGTTGGCCGACGCGTACAGCGTGGGGAAGTGCTCGCGCAGCCGCGCGCTGACGTAGTTGGCCGACAGGATGGCGGTCTCGGTGGCCTGGGTGAGGCCGGCGGCGCCCATCATGCGGATGTACATCCAGCTGATCGGCAGCACGGCCGCATTGCCCAGCGGCGCGGCCGACACGGCGCCGACGCCGCCATGGTCCAGCCCGGCCGTGTCGTGGCCGGGCAGGTAGGGCAGCAGGTCCTCGACGACGCAGACCGGGCCGACGCCGGGCCCGCCGCCACCGTGCGGGATGCAGAAGGTCTTGTGCAGGTTCAGGTGGCTCACGTCGCCGCCGAACTCGCCCGGCGCGGCCACGCCGACCAGCGCGTTCATGTTGGCGCCGTCCACGTAGACGCGGCCGCCGTGCTGGTGCACCAGCGCGCAGAGCTCCTTGACCTGGGTCTCGAACACGCCGTGCGTGCTGGGGTAGGTGATCATCACGCAGGCCAGGCGGTCGGAATGCTTCTCGCACTTGGCGGCGAGGTCGGCCAGGTCCACGTTGCCCTGGGCGTCGCAGGCCGTCACCACCACCGTGAGGCCGACCATCTGCGCGCTGGCCGGGTTGGTGCCGTGGGCGGACGAGGGGATCAGGCAGATGTCGCGCTGGCCCTGGCCGCGCGCCTTGTGCCAGGCGCGGATGGCCTGCAGGCCGGCGTACTCGCCTTGCGAGCCGGCGTTCGGCTGCAGGCTGATGCCGGCGTAGCCCGTGGCCTGGCTGAGCCAGTCGCACAGCTGTCGGTTCAGCGTGGCGTAGCCCTGCAGCTGGTCCGCGGGCGCAAAGGGGTGGATCTCGGCGAAGCCCGGCCAGGTGATCGGGATCATCTCGCTGGTGGCGTTCAGCTTCATGGTGCAGCTGCCCAGCGGGATCATGCTGCGGTCCAGCGCGAGGTCCTTGTCCGAGAGCGCGCGGATGTAGCGCAGCATGCCGGTCTCGCTGTGGTGGGTGTTGAACACCGGATGCGCGAGGAAGGGCGTGCTGCGGCGCAGGGCGGCCGGGATGCGGTCGGGCGCGCCGGCTTCCAGCGTGGGGAAGGCCGGCACCTTGGCGGCATCGTCGGCGAACCAGGTCCACAGCGAGACGATGTCTTCGCGCGTGGTGGTCTCGTCCAGCGCCACGCCCAGGCAGTCCTCGGCCAGCAGCCGCAGGTTGGCCTGGCCGCGCTGGGCGCGGTCGAGGATGGCGGAGGTCTGTGCGCCGGTGCGCACGGCCAGCGTGTCGAAGCCGTCAGCGTGCACGAGGGCGAAGCCCATCTGCTCCAGCCCGCGTGCGAGGATGGCGCAAAGCCGTGCCGTGCGCTGCGCGATGCGGGTGAGGCCCTGCGGGCCGTGGTAGACCGCGTACATGCTGGCGATCACGGCCGGCAGCACCTGCGCCGTGCAGATGTTGGAGGTGGCCTTCTCGCGGCGGATGTGCTGCTCGCGCGTCTGCAGTGCGAGGCGGTAGGCGGGGCGGCCTTCCACGTCCACGCTGACGCCGACGAGGCGGCCCGGCAGCGAGCGCTTGAAGGCGTCGCGGCAGGCCATGTAGGCCGCGTGCGGGCCACCGTTGCCCATCGGCATGCCGAAGCGCTGCGTCGTGCCGACCACGATGTCGGCGCCCCAGCTGCCGGGCGGCGCCAGCAGCACCAGGGCCAGCAGGTCGGCGGCCACGCAGAGCGCGGCGTCCTGCGCGTGCAGCGCGTCGGCCAGGCCGGCGACCTCGGGCAGCGCGCCGGCCGTGCCGGGGTACTGCAGCAGCAGGCCGAAGCCGGCCTGCGTGCGCAGCGTGGCCAGCGGCGCGACCAGCACCTCGATGCCCAGCGGCTCGGCGCGCGTGCGCACCACCTCGATGGTTTGCGGATGGCAGTCGTCCGCCACCAGGAACACGTTGCTCTTGCTCTTGACGCTGCGCCGGGCCAGCGTCATGGCCTCGGCCGCGGCCGTGGCCTCGTCCAGCATCGAGGCGTTGGCGATGTCCATGCCGGTGAGGTCGGTCACCATGGTCTGGAAGTTGACCAGCGCCTCCATGCGGCCCTGGCTGATCTCGGCCTGGTAGGGCGTGTAGGCCGTGTACCAGGCCGGGTTCTCCAGGATGTTGCGCAGGATGACGCCCGGCGTCAGCGTGCCGTGGTAGCCCTGGCCGATGTAGCTTTTGAACACGCGGTTCTGCGCCGCGATGGCGCGCAGTTCGGCCAGCGCCGCGGCTTCGCTCGCCACCGGCGGCAGCTGCATGGGCGTGGCGCGCGCGATGCTGGCCGGCACGATGCCGGCCACGAGTTCCTGGCGCGAAGAGGCCTCGACCACGGCCAGCATGCGGGCCTCGTCGGCCGGCGTGATGCCGATGTGGCGGGCGATGAACTCGGACGGGTTCTCGAGTTCGGCAAGGGTGGGCGTGGTCTCGGCCATGGCGCGCAGGATCCGGTGGTTGTGTCGGTTAGCTATTGGCAGCGAAGGCGTTGTAGGCGGTCTCGTCGAGCAGCGCGTCGAGTTGCGCGGCATTCGACAGCTTCACCTTGAAGAACCAGCCGGCGCCCAGCGGGTCGCTGTTGGCCAGGGCCGGATCGGCGCGCAGGGCTTCGTTGACCTCGGTGATCTCGCCGTCGACGGGCATGTAGACGTCGGCCGCGGCCTTGACCGATTCGACGACGCCGGCCACGTCCTTGTGCGCCAGCGTCTTGCCGACCTCGGGCAGGTCGACGAACACCACGTCGCCCAGCGCATCCTGCGCGTGCACGGTGATGCCGACGGTGGCGGTGTCGCCCTCGACCTTCAGCCATTCGTGGTCTTCGGTGTACTTGATCATGGGTTGTCCTCGGGTTGGGGAAAAAGGGGTCAGCCGCGGTGGTAGCGCGGCGGGGTGAAGGGCAGGGGAGCGACTTCCATGGGCACGGCCTTGCCGCGCACGATGGCGTTGATCTTCGTGCCCAGCGCAGCAAATTCCGTGCGCACGTAGGCCATGGCGATGGGCTTGTCCACGCTGGGCGCGAGCAGGCCGCTGGTCACTTCGCCGATGGCCTCGCCATCGCTGGACTGCAGGGCGGTGTGCTCGCGCACGGGCACGCGCGCCAGCGCGATGAGGCCCACGCGCTTGCGCTCGACGGGCGTGCTGCCGTCCAGCTGCGCCAGCACCTTGGCAGCGCCCGGGAAGCCGCCAGCGCGTGCGCCGCCCGTGCGGCGCACCTTCTGCATGGCCCAGTTCAGGTTGGCCTCGACCGGCGTGGTCGTGGTGTCGATGTCGTTGCCGTACAGGCACAGGCCGGCTTCCAGCCGCAGCGAGTTGCGCGCGCCCAGGCCGATGGGCAGCACCTCGGGCTGCTCCAGCAGCGCGCGGGCCAGCGATTCGGCCCAGGGCTCGGGCACGGAGATCTCGAAGCCGTCCTCGCCCGTGTAGCCGCTGCGCGTGATGTACAGCGCAGCGCCGTTCCAGTCGAAGGCACCGCCGGTCATGAACACGAGCTTCTCGACATTCGGCACGACCCGCGCCAATGCGTCGACGGCCTTGGGGCCCTGCAGCGCGAGCAGGCCGTGGCCGGACATCGGCACCACGGCGCAGCGCGCGCCGATGTGCGCCTGCATGTGCGCGATGTCCGCCACCTTGCAGGCGCCGTTGACGATCACGAACAGATGCTCGCCGCGGTTCACGAACATCAGGTCGTCGAGGATGCCGCCGTTCTCCGCCAGCAGCAGGCCGTAGCGCTGCTTGTCGATGCCCAGGCCCAGCACGTCGACGGGGATCAGGGTCTCGAATGCGGCCGCCGCGTCGGGGCCTTCCAGGCGCAGCTGGCCCATGTGCGAGACGTCGAACAGGCCGGCCGAGGCACGCACCTGCAAATGCTCGGCCATCAGGCCCTTGGGGTACTGCACCGGCATGCTGTAGCCAGCGAAAGGAACCATGCGCGCGCCCAGTTCCAGATGGAGGGCGTGCAGCGGCGTGTGCAGCAAGGTGTCGGAGGACATGGCGGACTTCCCGGAGGCAGAAACACAACATGGCGTCTGGACGCCATGGGCTGCCTCGCTGTCCGCTTTACCTGAGAGATTCGCCGCTTGCGCGGGTTGCCCCTTCGGTGGACCCGCTCGGGGCGGGCCTCTCTCCAGTGAGGAAGGTCTCGGAAGACCTGGGTCAGTCTTTTTGCCTGAGCGTTCGGGTGGTGTCCTGCGCCGTCGGCGGCCCTTGCGAGAAGGGCTCTCTCCTGACGGCGCGAATTCTAACCAGCGAAGCGGGGCGTTCCCCGTGTGTCAAGCGACTATTTGGAGAATGCCAGGTCGCGCAGCACCAGGGAGATGCCCGGCACGTAGGTGATGACCAACAGGCACGCCAGGATCACCAGCACGAAGGGAATCAGGTGGCCGATGATGCGGTCCAGCGGGATGCGCGCCACCGTGCAGGCCGCGAACAGGTTCACGCCGAAGGGCGGGGTGATCATGCCCAGCGCCAGGTTGACCACCATGATCAGCCCGAAGTGCACCGGGTCGACGCCGAAGTGCATGGCCACCGGCGCCAGGATCGGCGCCAGCACGATGATGGCGGCACTGGTCTCGATGAACATGCCGATCACGAACAACGCGGCGTTCACGCCCAGCAGGAACAGCGTGGGCGATTGCAGCACGGCCTCCAGCCAGCGGCCGATGGCGTCGGGCACGCCGGCGCGCGTGATCAGGAAGGCGAACAGCCCGGCATTGGCGATGATGAACATGATCACGGCCGACGAGATCACCGACTTGCGCAGGATGGGGAACAGGTCGCGCACGCCGATCTCGCGGTACACCACCACGCCGACGATCAACGCATAGACCACCGCCACGGCCGAAGCCTCGGTCGGTGTGAACACGCCGCCGTAGATGCCGCCCAGGATGATCACGGGCATCAGCAGCGCCCAGCCGGCTTGCCAGGTGGCCGGCAGGAACTTCAGGCGGCCTTCGCCGTCGGTCTTGCCCCAGCCCTTCCACTTGCAGTAGAGGTAGACGAACAGCATCAGCGCGCCGCTGATCAGGATGCCGGGGCCGAAGCCGGCGATGAACAGCTCGCCGATGGAGACCTCGGCGCTGACGCCGTACAGGATCAGCGGGATGGACGGCGGGATGATCACGCCCAGCTCGGCGCTGGTGGCCTGCAGTGCGGCCGCGTAGCTGGTCGGGTAGCCGTGCTTGATGAGTGCCGGGATCAGGATGGCGCCGATGGCGAAGGTGGTGGCCACGGAGGAGCCCGACACCGCGGCGAAGATCATGCAGGTCAGCACGCAGGTCATGGGCAGGCCGCCTTGCACGCCGCCGACGATGCTCTTGGCGAACTCGACCAGCCGGCGCGAGATGCCGCCGGTTTCCATGAGGTTGCCGGCCAGGATGAAGAACGGGATGGCGGCCAGCGGAAACTTGTTGATGGCGCCGAACATCTCCTTCACGGAGATCAGCATGTTGGCGTTGGCGACCTGGATGCCGAGCACGGAGGCCAGGCCGATCGAGACGGCGACCGAAATGGTGAGTGCGAAGCACAGCACCATGGTGGAGATCATGACGGTGGTCACGGGGCAGTCCTTGTTGTTTTATTGGGCGGTGTCGAGTTCATTGCGCTGCGGGTCGAGCCAGTTGGCCACGATGCCGAACACGCAGAACAGGCCGCCGACGGGCATGGCCAGGTAGGCCCAGAACATCGACAGGCTCTCCAGCCCGGCCATGGTCTGCACGCGGCCACGCACGGCGTAGTCCCAGCCCCACCAGACGATGACGCCGATCAGCGCCAGTGCTGCCAGCGCCACGAAGGTGTCGAGCACGCGGCGCAGGCGCGGCGGGCTCCAGCGGTACAGCACGTCCACACTGACCATGGCGCCCTGGCGGAACGCGATGGGAATGCCCAGGAAGACCATCCAGATCAGCGCGAAGCGGATCAGCACCTCGGTCCACTCGGCCGGTTGCTCCAGCACGAAGCGGGTCAGGATCTGGAACACGCCGAGCGCGGCCGCCACGACCAGCATGGCGCAGGCGGCGACGAGGGCGGTGAAGGAGGTGGCGCGTTCGACGCGCAGGAACAGTTGTCGCATGGGCAGGCCCGAAGAAAAAGAAATGCCCGCAGACCGCGGGCATGGGGATCAGCGCGCGGCGATCACTGCGTGGCGCGGATCTTGTCGAGCGCGGCCTTGGTGAATTCCTTCTCGAACTGGGCGTTCACGGGCGCCAGCGCTGCCACGAACTTGGCCTTGTCCAGGTTGTCGATCACGGTCATGCCTTTGGCGCGCAGGTCGGCCACGCCCTTGGCATCGTCTTCGTCGACACGTGCGCGGTTGGCCTTGGTGCCTTCCTTGGCGGCATCGACGAAGGCCTGCTTGTCGGCGGCGCTGAGCTTGTCGAACGAGGCCTTGTTCATCACGAAGATGGCGGGCGAGTAGACGTGGCCGGTCAGCGACAGGTGCTTTTGGACTTGCTCGAACTTGGCCGAGATGATGACCGACAGCGGGTTCTCCTGGCCGTCGACGGTGCCCTGCTGCAACGCCGTGAACACCTCGGGGAAGGCCATGGGCGTGGTGATGATGCCGAAGCCCTTGTAGGCGGCGATGTGCACCGGGTTCTCCATGGTGCGCATCTTCAGGCCCTTGAGGTCTTCGGGGGCCTTGATGTCGCGCTTGGAGTTGGTCATGTGGCGAAAGCCGTTCTCGGCCCAGGCCAGCGCCTTGAAGCCCTTGGCATCGAACTTGGCCAGCAGGTCCTGGCCGATCGGGCCGTCCAGCACCGCGCGGGCATGGGCCTTGTCGCGGAACAGGAAGGGCACGTCGAGGATCTTGGTCTCGGGCACGAAGTTGGGGATCGGGCCGCTGGAAGAGAAGGCCAGTTCCTGGGTGCCGAGTTGCACCGCCTCGATCGACTCGCGTTCGCCGCCGAGCGAGCCGTTGTAGAAGGTCTGGACCTTGTAGCGGCCGGCGGTGCGCTTCTCGACTTCCTTGGCGAAGGTGTCGATGGCGATGCCCTGGTGCGAGTTCTGGGCCGTCGAGATGCTGATCTTCATGGTGGTCTGCGCCATGGCGGCGCAGGCCAGGCCCAGACCCAGCGCGAGGCCGGCGGCGATACGGTTGAGTTGCATGGACTCTATCTCCCTGAGGTACAAAAAAGTACGGCGCCATGTGGCGCCGCATTCACGAGCCGCGCGACTATGCCTGAGCAGCGCGCGTTTGTACCTCGGGATTTGTACTACGACTTTTGCTTGCCGGCCGCGATCTGGCGCTGGCGGATCTCACGCCACAGGTCGGCGTTCTTGATGCCCAGCGCGTCCGGGTCGAAGATCGGGTCCTTGCCTTCCTTCTTCTGCTTCTCGTAGTCGCGCAGGCAGGCCAGCGCAGGCTTCTGCAGGATCAGGATGGCGATGATGTTGAGCCAGGCCATCAGGCCAACACCCACGTCGCCCATGTCCCAGGCCAGCCCGGCGCTGCGCACCGCACCGTAGGTGACAGCCACCAGGATGGCGATCTTCAGCACGAAGCTCATCCACGGCCGGTGCACCTTGCGGTTGATGTAGGCGATGTTGGTCTCGGCCATGTAGTAGTAGGCGATGATGGTCGTGAAGGCGAAGAACATCAGCGCGACCGCCACGAAGCTGGCGCCGAAGCCTGGCAGCACCGTCTCGACCGCCGCCTGCGTGTAGCCGGCGCCGGCCTCCATGCCGGGCAGCTTGTTGACCAGCATCGCGCCGTCCGGCCCCTTGACGTTGTACATGCCGGTGGACAGCACCATGAAGGCCGTGGCCGAGCAGACGAACAGCGTGTCGATGTAGACCGAGAAGGCTTGCACGTAACCCTGCTTGGCCGGGTGCGACACCTCGGCGGCGGCGGCCGGGTGCGGGCCGGTGCCCTGGCCGGCTTCGTTCGAATACACGCCGCGCTTGACGCCCCATTCCACCGCCAGGCCCAGCACGGCGCCGAAGCCTGCCTCCAGGCCGAAGGCGCTCTTGAAGATCAGCGCGATCATGCCGGGGATCTGTGCGGAGTTGAGCACCACGATCACCAGTGCCACGAGGATGTAGCCCAGTGCCATGAACGGCACGACGACCTCGGCGAAGCCGGCGATGCGCTTGACGCCGCCGAAGATGATGAAGCCCAACGCGATGACCAGCACGGCGGCGCTGACGGCCGGCGCCACACCCCAGGCGTTGTTGATGGCAGAGGCGATGCTGTTGGACTGCACGCCCGGCAGCAGCAGCCCGGTGGCGATGATGGTGGACACCGCGAAGATCCACGCGTACCACTTCTGGCCCATGGCCTTCTCGATGTAGTAGGCGGGGCCGCCACGGTACTGGCCGTTGTCGTCGACCTCCTTGTAGATCTGGCCCAGCGTGGATTCGATGTAGGCCGTGGAGGCGCCCAGGAAGGCCACCATCCACATCCAGAACACGGCGCCCGGCCCGCCGAAGGTGATGGCCGTGGCCACGCCGGCGATGTTGCCGGTGCCCACGCGGCCCGACAGCGACATGGCCAGTGCCTGGAACGAGGAGACGCCGGCCGGCGATTTCTCTCCCTTGAACATCAGCCTGAGCATTTCCTTGAAGCCGCGCACCTGCATGAAGCGCGTGCGGATCGAGAAATACAGGCCGACGCCCAGGCACAGGTAGATCAGTGCCTTGCTCCAGATGATGGCGTTCAATGTGCTGACGATTTCGGTCACTTGTTGTCCTCCGGTTTGAAGCGTGAACACTAGCAAAGACCGTGCCCTTCCGTGTATACGGATTTGCGCGGAGCCGATACGAAAAAGGCGCCTTGCGGCGCCTTCGAACGGAATCTGCGGTTTCACATGCCCGCGTAGTTCGGCCCGCCACCGCCCTCGGGAGTGACCCAGACGATGTTCTGCGTCGGGTCCTTGATGTCGCAGGTCTTGCAGTGCACGCAGTTCTGCGCGTTGATCTGCAGGCGGTCCTTCTGTGTGGCGTCGTCCTTCACGAACTCGTAGACGCCGGCCGGGCAGTAGCGCGCCTCGGGGCCGGCGTACTTCGCCAGGTTCACGTTGACGGGCACGCTGGGGTCCCTGAGGGTCAGGTGCGCCGGCTGGTGCTCGTTGTGGTTGGTGTTGCTGATGAACACGCTGGAGAGCTTGTCGAACGTCAGCTTGCCGTCTGGCTTGGGGTAGACGATGGGCTTGCACTCGGCCGCCGGCTTGAGCATGGCGTGGTCGGGCTGCGTGCGGTGCAGCGTCCAGGGCATCTTGCCCTTGAGCACGTACTGCTCGAAGCCGTTCATGAGGGTGGCCACCGTGAGCCCCTTCTTGAACCAGTTCTTGAAGTTGCGGTCCTTGTTGAGCTCGGTGTAGAGCCAGCTCTTCTCGAAGGCCTCGGGGTAGGCGCTGAGTTCGTCGTGCTGGCGGCCGGCCTGCACGGCGTCATAGGCGGCTTCGGCCGCCAGCATGCCGGTCTTGATGGCGGCGTGGCTGCCCTTGATGCGGCCGACGTTGAGGTAACCGGCCTCGCAGCCGATCAGCGCGCCGCCCGGGAACACCGTCTTGGGCAGCGACAGCAGGCCGCTGGCGTTGATCGCGCGCGCGCCATAGGCCAGGCGCTTGCCGTGCTTGATGCCATGGGCCTCGTCGCCTTCCAGGTACCAGCGGATGTTCGGGTGCGTCTTCCAGCGCTGCATCTCCTCGAACGGGCTCAGGTAGGGGTTGCTGTAGCCCAGGCCGGTGATGAAGCCGAGTGCGACCTGGTTGTTGTCCAGGTGGTAGAGGAAGGCGCCGCCATAGGTGTTGTTCTCCAGCGGCCAGCCGGCGCTGTGCAGCACCAGGCCGGGCTGGTGGCGCGCGGGATCGATCTCCCAGAGTTCCTTGACGCCCAGGCCGAAGCTCGGTGGGTCGCGGCCTTCGTCGAGCTTGTAGCGCGCGATCAGCTGGCGGCCGAGGTGGCCGCGCGCGCCTTCGGCGAACACGGTGTACTTGCCGTGCAGTTCCATGCCGATCTGGAACTCGTCGGTCGGCTCGCCGTCCTTGCCCACGCCCAGGTTGCCGGTGGCCACGCCCTTGACGGAGCCGTTCTCGTTGTAGAGCACTTCGGCTGCGGCGAAGCCCGGGAAGATCTCCACGCCCAGGGCCTCGGCCTGCTCGGCCAGCCACTTGACGACGAAGCCCAGGCGCACGATGTAGTTGCCGTGGTTCTGGAAGCAGCCCGGCAGCAGGAAGTTGGGCGTGCGCACGCCGCCCTTCTCGGACAGGAACATGAAAGCGTCGTCGGTGACGGGCTGGGTCAGCGGCGCGCCCTTTTCCTTCCAGTCGGGGATCAGCTCGGTCAGTGCGCGCGGGTCCATGATGGCGCCCGACAGGATGTGGGCGCCGGGCTCGGAACCCTTCTCAAGCACCACGACGGAAATGTCGTTGCCTTTCTCTGCCGCCAGTTGCTTCAGGCGGATCGCCGTGGCCAGGCCGCCGGGGCCGCCGCCGACGACGACCACGTCGTATTCCATGGCTTCGCGCGGGCCGTACTTGGCCAGGATCTCTTCGTTCGTCATGTGGGCTGTCTCGTTCGTGGATGGGGGCGCCCGCGCGCGGCCAGCCGCGCGCGGGAAAACCCGGGGATTCTATGCACAGGCCAGCGCGTGCCCGCTCACCTGCGCGACAGTCACAATGGGCGGCATCCCAGCAGTGCATCACAAGAGGCATCCATGGCATACAGCATCGATCTATCGGGCCGCGTGGCCCTGGTCACGGGGGCGTCGAGCGGGCTCGGCATGCAGTTCGCGCAGGTGCTCGCGCGTGCTGGCGCGGCGGTGGTGCTGGCCAGCCGGCGCATGGAGCGGCTCAAGCAGCTGCGCGCACGCATCGAGGGCGAGGGCGGCGACGCGCACGTGGTCGAACTCGACGTGACCGACCTGCACTCCATCCGCGCGGCCGTGGCGCATGCGGAGACGGAAGTCGGCTCCATCGACATCCTGGTCAACAACTCCGGCGTGAGCACCACGCAGCGGCTGCAGGACGTGCAGGAGGACGACTACGACGAGATGTTCGACACCAATGTCAAGGGCTCCTTCTTCGTCGCGCAGGAGGTCGGCAAGCGCATGCTGGCCAGGGCGCGGGGCGCGGCGCCGGGCAGCTGGACGGGCGGGCGGATCATCAACGTGGCCTCGATGGCCGGCATCAAGGCGATGCCGCAGATCGGCGTGTACAGCATGACCAAGGCGGCCGTGGTGCACATGACGCGGGCGATGGCACAGGAGTGGGGGCGCTTCGGCATCAACGTGAACGCGCTGTGCCCGGGCTACATCGACACCGAGCTCAACCACGCGCACTGGCAGACCGAACAGGGCAAGAAGCTGATCCAGACCTTGCCGCGCAAGCGCGTGGGCAAGCCCCAGGACCTGGACGCGCTGATCGTGCTGCTGGCCAGCGACCAGAGCCACTTCGTGAACGGCGCCGTGATCGCGGCCGACGACGGCTTCGCGGCCTGACGCCATGCGGATCGCCATTCCCGAACGCAAGAAGCTGGTCTACGAGACGCGCATCGCCATGCGCTGGGGCGACATGGACGCCATGGGCCACCTCAACAATGCGAACTACTTCCGCTACATCGAGACGGCGCGCGTGGACTGGTTCCAGGCGATGGGCTGCATGGCCAACGGCCGCGGCGCCGGGCCACTGATCGTCAACGCGTTCTGCAACTTCTACGCGCAGCTGCAGTACCCGGGCGAGGTGCTGGTGAAGCTCTACGCCAGCGACCCGGGGCGCACCACCTTCGAGACCTGGGCCACGCTGGCACGCACCGATGCGCCGGACGTGGTCTGCGCCGAGGGCGGCGGCACCACCATGTGGGTGGACTACGAGGTGGGCAAGGCGGCTACGCTGCCGGACTGGCTGCGCGAGACCGTCGCCGGCTGAGCCCTTACTTCTTCGCCTTGGGCACGCGGCCCATCAGGTAGAACTCTGGATTGGGCTGCATGCCGCTGAAGCTGGCCATGCGGTTGGACAGGCCGAAGAAGGCCGTGATGGCGCCGATGTCCCAGGCGTCTTCATCCGTGAAGCCATGCGCGGCCAGTGCGGCGAAGTCGGCGTCGTCGATGGCGTGCGAGCGTTCGCAGACCTTCATCGCGAAGGCCAGCATGGCGTGCTGGCGCGGCGTGATGTCGGCCTTGCGCCAGTTCACCGCCACCTGGTCGGCCACCAGCGGCTTTTTCTCGTAGATGCGCAGCAGCGCACCGTGCGCCACCACGCAGTACAGGCACTGGTTGGCCGCGCTGGTGGTGGTGACGATCATCTCGCGGTCGCCCTTGCTCAAAGGGCTGCTGCGGCCCACGCTCTCAGGGTCCATCAGCGCGTCGTGGTAGGCGAAGAAGGCGCGCCACTCGGCCGGCCGGCGCGCCAGCGCGAGGAACACGTTGGGGATGAAGCCGGCCTTCTCCTGCACTTCCAGGATCTTGGCGCGCAGGTCGTCGGGCAGCTGGTCGAGGTCGGGCAACGGGTAGCGCTGGGGCATGGGTGGTCTCCTTGGTCGGGAGCGGTTGTACCACCCGCGCCGGTCGGGCCGCGCTTCAGCCCGGCAACGGCGGCGCCGGTGGCGCGCCGCTGTCGAGCACCGCCAGGTCGCTCTCGTCCTTGAGTTCCACGCCGCTGAGCCCGCGGCGCAGCGACTCGCGCACCAGCCAGGCCAGCTTGAACGCCGCCGCCGCATAGGACAGGCCCTGCGGGCGCACGTTGGAGATGCAGTTGCGCTGGGCGTCGTGGCGCCCGCGGCGGGGGCCATGCGTGAGATAGATGCCCAGGCTGTCGGGCGAGGACAGGCCGGGGCGTTCACCGATCAGCATGGCGGACAGGCGCGCCCCGAAGGCCTCGCCGATCTCATCGGCGAGCGCAACGCGCGCCTGCGTGGCGATGACCACCGGCGCCAGCCGCAGTCCGGCCGGCAGCTGCGGGCGCAGGGCCGCGAGCAACGGCAGCGCATGGCGCGCCACGGCCAGGGAGGACAGGCCGTCGCCGACCACGAGGCACAGGTCGCAGCCGCCCGCCGCCTCGGCGCGCAGGCGCTGGGCGTCGCCGGCGTCCAGCTGGCGGCCGAGGTCTGGGCGGCGCAGGTAGGTGGCGCGGTCGGGCGCGCCGCTGCGCACGGTGCGGCTGTCCCAGCCGCCGGCCTGCAGGTCGCGCTCCAGCGCCCCGGTGTCGAGCGCGGCATGGATGGCATCGCGCGCCATGGCATGCGCCCAGCCGAAGCGCAGCGTCTCGTCCGTGGGCATGCCCTGGCCCGCCCGGCCCAGCGCGAGGCGCGCGGGCGTGGCGGCGCGCCAGTCCTGCCAGGGATCGTCGGTCACGGCAGGCGCGGGCGCACTCATGCCTGTGCCTCCAGCGCGGCCAGGCCGCCCATGCCCTGCAGCAAGCGGTTGGCAGCACCGGGCAAGAGCCGCCCGTCGCCGTCCGCCAGCTGCATGCGCGCGAGCCAGGCCTCGAACTCGGGCGCGCGTTTCAGGCCCATGGTCTCGCGCACGAATAGCGCGTCGTGGAACGAGGTGCTCTGGTAGTTCAGCATCACATCGTCGGCGCCGGGCACGCCGATGACGAAGTTCACCCCGGCCGCGGCCAGCAGCACCAGCAGCGTGTCCATGTCGTCCTGGTCGGCCTCGGCATGGTTGGTGTAGCAGACGTCCACGCCCAGTGGCAGGCCCAGCAGCTTGCCGCAGAAGTGGTCTTCCAGGCCGGCGCGGATGATCTGCTTGCCGTCGTACAGGTATTCCGGGCCGATGAAGCCGACCACGGTGTTGACCAGCAGCGGCCGGTAGCGGCGGGCCAGCGCATAGGCGCGCGCCTCGCAGGTCTGCTGGTCCACGCCGTGGTGGGCGCCGGCAGACAGCGCGCTGCCCTGGCCGGTCTCGAAGTACATGACGTTGTCGCCCAGCGTGCCGCGGCCCAGTGCGCGCGCGGCGGCGCAGGCTTCGTCCAGCAGTTCGGGCGTGACGCCGAAGGACTGGTTGGCCTTCTCGGTGCCGGCGATGGACTGGAACACGAGGTCGACCGGCGCGCCGGCCTCCATGAGCCGCAGCGTGTTGGTCACATGCGTGAGCACGCAGCTTTGCGTGGGGATCTGGAAGCGGGCGATGACCTCGTCCAGCAGGTGCAGCAGGCGCCCCAGCACCGGCAGGCTGTCAGAGGCCGGGTTCAGGCCGATCACCGCATCGCCCGCGCCGTAGAGCAGGCCGTCCAACGTCGAAGCCGCCACACCGCGCAGGTCGTCCGTGGGATGGTTGGGCTGCAGCCGCACGGCCAGCCGGCCCGGCAGGCCGATGGTGTTGCGAAAGCGGGTGACGACGCGGCACTTGCGCGCCACGGCGATCAGGTCCTGGTTGCGCATGAGCTTGGAGACCGCCGCCACCATCTCGGGCGTGAGGCCGGGCGCCAGGGCGGCCAGGGTCTCGCCGTCTGCGCCATCGCAGAGCAGCCAGTTGCGCAGTTCGCCCACCGTGAGCGAGGCCACCGGCGCGAACGCAGTGGCGTCGTGCTGGTCGATGATGAGCCGGGTGATGTTGTCGTCTTCGTAGGGAACCAGTGCCTCGTTCAGGAACTGCGTGAGCGGCGTGTCGGCCAGCACATGGCGCGCTGCCATGCGCTGCTGGGCCGTGGCCGCGCCGATGCCGGCCAGGTAGTCGCCCGAGCGCGCCGGGCTGGCGCAGGCCAGCACCTGGCGCAGGTCGTCGAAGGCGAAGACCTGTTGGGCCAGCGTGGTGCGGTAGCGCATGTCAGTCGGTTCCTGAGAGCAGCTTATCGTGCGCAGCCGCAGCGCGTTGGTCGGCCGTCAGCCGGAAGTAGGCGTAGGCCAAGGCCATCAGCACGCAGAACAGCACCGTCAACAGGGTGTTGAACCAGACCATGGCGCCCAGGCAGACCAGGCCCAGCCCGAGCGCGATGGCCGGGAACACGGGATAGAACGGCGCACGGTAGGGCCGGTGCAGGTGCGGCTCGCTGGCGCGCAACTTGAACAGCGCGGCCATGGAGACGAGGTACATGACGATGGCGCCGAGCACGGCCATGGTGACGATGTTGGCCGTCAGCGTCTGGCCGCCGAAGCTGATCCACTCGTCGCTGAAGATGGCCGCCACACCGACCACGCCGCCGGCCACGAGCGCACGGTGCGGCGTGTCGAAACGCGGGCTCAGCGCGGCGAAGTAGCGCGGCAGGTAGCCGGCGCGGGCCAGCGCGAAGATCTGGCGGGAGTAGCCCATGATGATGCCGTGGAACGAGGCGATGAGCCCGAACAGCCCGATCCACACCATCATGTGCAGCCAGCCGCTGGAGGCACCCACCACGGCCTTCATGGCCTGCGGCAGCGGGTCGTTGATGTTGGCAAGCGTGCGCCAGTCGCCCACGCCGCCTGCGAACACCATCACGCCGAAAGCCAGTACGACCAGCGTGACGATGCCCGTGGTGTAGGCCATGGGGATGGTGCGGTGCGGATCGCGCGCCTCCTCGGCCGCCATGGCCGCGCCCTCGATGGCCAGGAAGAACCAGATCGCGAACGGGATCGAGGCGAAGATGCCGGCCACGGCCTTGCCGTCCAGCACGCTGCCACCGGCCCAGCCGTTGGCGACGAAGTTGGCCATGGACCAGCCCGGCGCCACCACGCCCATGAACACCAGAAGTTCGAAGATCGCCAGCAGCGTGACGAACAGCTCGAAGGTGGCGGCGATGCTGACGCCCACCCAGTTCAGCGCGATGAAGACCACGTAGGCGCCCAGCGCGATCATCTTGGGATCGATGCCTGGGAACTGCACATTGAGGTAGGCGCCGATGGCCAGCGCGATGGCCGGCGGCGCGAACACGAACTCCACCAGCGTGGCGAAGCCGGCGATGAAGCCGCCCGTGGGCCCGAATGCGCGCCGCGCATACGCGAAAGGGCCGCCGGCATGCGGGATCGCCGTGGACAGTTCGGTGAAGCTGAAGATGAAGGTGGTGTACATGGCTGCGACCAGCACCGTGGCCACCAGGAAGCCCAGTGTGCCGGCGGTGTTCCAGCCGTAGCTCCAGCCGAAGTACTCGCCCGAGATGACCAGGCCCACGGCGATGCCCCACAGCTGCAGCGGCCCCAGGACCTTCTTGAGATGGCCCGAGGTGGGGGCGGCGGCGGAGGAGGGGATGGCGCTCATCGCAGTGGGGCTCGACGTGGAGCAGGTGAGGAGGATGGACCGATTGCACCCGTGCCGCCGGGCCGCCGCTATCCGCTTTCGGAAAATCTGCGCCCCGCGGTCGCAGCAGCGGGCGGCTGGCGTGGCATCGGTCTTGCGTCTACCCTTGCATGGATGCCTGGGAGAAGCGCGGATGACAAGCCGACCCGCCATGGGCGCCGCCTACAGCGTGCGCCGCAGCGCCGACGTGGACGAGCACGCCGGCCATCTGTCCTCCTGGCGCCAGGAGTACGACCAGTTGTCGTGCGGCCACTTCACCGGGATGGTGCGCGAGCTCTGGCTGCACGCCCCGCGGCTGCAGGTGTTCCACGAGTTCACGGACCAGCAGACCAGCCAGCGCTGCCGGCCGTGGCCGGGCTCCGTGTGGTTCGGCATCCCCGATGGTCTGGGCGAAGGGGAAGGCCTGCTGCACTTTTGCGGGCGGCTGCAGCCCGGCGAGCGCCCGCGCACCCTCATGGCCGCGCGGGCCGACGCCGGCTTTGCCCTGCGCACGCCGCAGCGCTTCGGCATCTATGGCGTGGTGCTGGAGGAAGCCTGGCTCGCCGCGCGCTGCGACGCCTTGGGCCTGACGCCACTGCTGCAGGGGCGGGCCGAAGTCTGTGCGGGCGCGCTCTCGCCGCACCGGCATGCGGCGCTGTGCCAGACCATCGAATCCATGCTGGCGCTTGGGGCCAGCGACGAGGCGGCCCAGCCCTGGGGGCTGCGCGCCATGCACGTGCTGGCCGGCCAGCTGCTGCGGCTCCTGGCCCAGTGCTGTGACGACGCCGCATGGCAGGGCCCACCGGCCAGTGCGCAGCGGCGCCTGGCCGAGGTCATGGCCGCGCGCGACATGGCGGCCGAACCGTTCAACCACATGCTGTCGGTGGAGGACCTGTGCGCGCGGCTGCACCTCACGCCGCGCACGCTGCACAACCACTTCCTCGGCACCGTGGGCGTCTCACCGGCGGACTTCCTGCGCTCCGTGCGGCTCAACGCCTGCCGGCGGCGGCTGCGCGGCACGGCCGCCGAGCAGCTGCACGTGCAGGATGTGGCCGCGCAGTGGGGCTTCTTCCACATGGGCCGCTTTGCCCAGGCCTACAAGGAGCTCTTCGGCGAGCTGCCCTCGCAGACGCTGCGCCTGTCGCGCCGGGCCGCGCCGCTCAGCGCGTGACGAGCCGGTGCACCAGCTCGGCCGTGGAGCCCGCACCGTACTTGCGCATCACGCGCGCACGGTAGATCTCCACCGTGCGGTGGCTGATGCCCAGCACGCGGCCGATCTCCTTGGCCGTGAGGCCCTGCATGACCTGGGCTGCGATCTCGCGCTCGCGCGGCGTGAGGCTGGCGTGCACGCTGCGGCGCGCGCTCAGGTCCTCGAAGCTCCAGATGCCGGCAGCGTGCGGCGCAGTGCGGTCGAAGGCGCGGCCCGTGACATGGCACCAGAAGGCCTCGCCCTTCAGGCGGCCATCCACGCGCCGCATGATGCGGTCGTCGGCGTAGTGGCCCTTGGCGTTCATGATGGGCGTGATGCGCTCACCGGTGCGCTCGTACTCGTCGGCGCTGGGGTAGAGCACGCGGAACGACTGGCCGACGAGCTGCTCGCGCGCGGCGCCGAACATCTCGCACAGATGCCGGTTGCAGTCCACAATCGTCCGCTCGCGCGACACCACCAAGCCGATGGGCGCCAGATCGAATGCCAGCCGGTAGTCGATGTCCATCGGGATTCTCATTAGGAAAAACTACGTACTCCGCTACGTAGTATCGTTCCGCGGTCCGAACCCATAGGAGGCACCCTTGAACAAAATCTATCCTTCCGCCGAGGCGGCGCTGAAGGGCATCGTCCAGGACGGCCAGCTGCTGGCCGTGGGCGGCTTCGGCCTGTGCGGCATCCCCGAGGCGCTGATCGAGGCGCTCAAGGATTCCGGCGTGAAGAACCTGACCGTGATCTCCAACAACGCGGGTGTCGACGGCTTCGGCCTGGGCAAGCTGCTGGAGACGCGCCAGATCAAGAAGATGATCGCCAGCTACGTGGGCGAGAACAAGGAGTTCGAGCGCCAGTACCTGGCCGGCGAGCTGGAGCTGGAGTTCACGCCCCAGGGCACGCTGGCCGAGAAGCTGCGCGCCGGCGGCGCCGGCATCCCGGCTTTCTTCACCAAGACCGGTGTCGGCACCCTGGTGGCCGAGGGCAAGGAGCTGCGCGAGTTCGACGGCGAGACCTATGTGATGGAGCGCGCGCTGCTGCCCGAGGTCGCGCTGGTCAAGGCCTACGCGGCCGACAAGTCCGGCAACCTGCAGTTCCGCCGCACGGCGCGCAACTTCAACCCGGCCGCCGCGATGGCCGGCAAGATCTGCGTGGTCGAGGTCGAGAAGATCGTCGAGACCGGCGAGATGGACCCGGACGCCGTGCACCTGCCCGGCATCTACGTGCACCGCATCGTGCTCAATGCCACGCCCGAGAAGCGCATCGAGAAGCGCACGCTGCGCGCCGCCGTGCCCGTGGACGCAGCCGCCGCAAAAGTCGAAGCCCAGGCCGTGATCGCCCAGGCCGCGGCCGTGGACGAGGTGCCGGTGCCCAAGGTGCCTGTCAACAAGCAAGCAGGAGTCTGAACATGCCCTGGACCCAAGACCAGATGGCCGCGCGTGCGGCGCAAGAACTGGAAGACGGCTTCTACGTGAACCTCGGGATCGGCATCCCGACCCTGGTGGCCAACTTCGTCCCGGCCGACAAGGAAGTCTGGCTGCAGAGCGAGAACGGCATGATGGGCATCGGCCCGTTCCCGACCGAGGACGAGGTCGACGCCGACCTCATCAACGCCGGCAAGCAAACCGTCACCACGCTGCCGGGCACCTCGATCTTCGGCAGCCACGAGAGCTTCGCGATGATCCGCGCCGGCAAGATCAACCTGTCCATCCTGGGCGCGATGCAGGTCAGCGCCGAAGGCGACCTGGCCAACTGGATGATTCCGGGCAAGATGGTCAAGGGCATGGGCGGCGCCATGGACCTGGTGGCCGGGGTGAAGCGCGTGATCGTGCTGATGGAGCACGTCGCGAAGAAGAAGGACGGCACCGAGGACCTCAAGATCCTGCCCAAGTGCACCCTGCCGCTGACCGGCGTGGGCGTGGTAGACCGCATCATCACCGACTTGGCCGTCATGGACGTGACGCCCGGGGGCCTGAAGGTCGTGGAGATGGCGCCTGGCGTCACGCGCGAAGCGCTGCAGGCCAAGACCGGCGTCCAACTCATCTGAGCTTGTTCACCGAGGCGATCGCCGCCTTCGCGCCGCGGCTGCCGCTGGCCGTGGCCTACAGCGGCGGCGCCGATTCATCGGCGCTGCTGCGCGCCTGCGCAGCCCGCTGGCCCGGCCAGGTGCACGCCGTGCATGTGCACCACGGCCTGCAGGCCGCTGCCGACGGTTTCGAGACCCACTGCAAAGACACCTGCGCCGCGCTCGGCGTGCCGCTGGCCGTGGCGCGTGTGCAGGCGCGCCATGCGCGCGGCCAGAGCCCCGAAGACGCTGCCAGGCGTGCGCGTTACGCAGCGATTGCCGAGGTCGCGGCGCGCAGCTGGGGCGAGGGCGGGCCGCGCGACGTGGCGTTGGCCCAGCATGCGGACGACCAGGTCGAGACCATTTTGCTCGCGCTGTCGCGTGGTGCCGGCCTGCCGGGCCTGGCGGCCATGCCGGCCCAGTGGGAGTGGGGCGGCCTGCGCTTTCACCGGCCGCTGCTGCGCGTGCCGGGCGCAGAACTGCGCACCTGGCTTGCTGAACAGGGCGCAGCCTGGGTCGAAGACCCCAGCAATGCCGACCCTGCCTACCTGCGCAACGGCATCCGCGCCGAACTGCTGCCGGTGCTGCAACGGCTGTTTCCGGCCTTTCGCAGTACCTTCGCGCGCAGCGCCGCGCACGCGGGCGAGGCGCAGGAGCTGCTGCGCGGCCTCGCCGAGCAAGACCTGCGGGCCACCGGCATCCCCCCCGCCATCGCAGCGCTGCAGGCGCTGCCGCGCGCGCGCCAGGCCAATGCGCTGCGCCACTGGCTGGCCGAGGCCCACGCAACGGCCCCGAGTGCGGTGCAACTGGCCGAACTGCTGGACCAGATCGACGCCTGCCGCACCCGTGGCCACCGCCTGCACCTGAAGGTCGGGGCCGGTTTCGTGCGGCGCAGTGGCGCGTTGCTCGATTGGTACAATCCCGCGCTTTCGAGTTGACACACTGCAGGGGCGTCGCCGGCCGACAGCCGAGCCCGGACAGGGCGCCTCCCACCACTATCCATGGCACTCATCGTTCATAAATACGGCGGCACGTCGATGGGCTCGACCGAGCGCATCCGCAACGTCGCCAAGCGCGTGGCCAAGTGGGCCCGCGCCGGCCACCAGATGGTGGTGGTTCCCAGCGCCATGAGCGGGGAGACCAACCGGCTGCTGGGCCTGGCCAAGGAGCTGGCGCCGGCCAAGCCTGCCGAGGCCTATCACCGCGAACTCGACATGCTGGCCGCCACCGGCGAGCAGGCCTCCTCCGCGTTGCTGGCGATTGCGCTGCAATCCGAAGGCGTGCAGTCGGTCAGCTACGCTGGCTGGCAGGTGCCGATCCGCACCAACAACGCGTACACCAAGGCCCGCATCGAGTCCATCGATGACGACCGTGTGCGCGCCGACCTCCAGTCCGGCAAGGTCGTCATCGTGACGGGCTTCCAGGGCGTGGACGAGGACGACAACATCACCACGCTGGGCCGTGGCGGCAGCGACACCTCGGCCGTGGCCGTGGCCGCGGCGCTGAAGGCCCAGGAGTGCCTGATCTACACCGACGTGGACGGCGTCTACACCACCGACCCGCGCGTGGTGCCCGAGGCCCGCCGCCTGCAGACCGTCAGCTTCGAGGAGATGCTGGAGATGGCCTCCATGGGCTCCAAGGTGCTGCAGATCCGCTCGGTGGAATTCGCCGGCAAGTACAAGGTGCCGCTGCGCGTGCTGTCCAGCTTCACGCCCTGGGACATCGACCTGGACGAGGAAGCCAAGTCGGGCACGCTGATCACTTTCGAGGAAGACGAGCAAATGGAACAAGCCATCGTGTCGGGCATCGCGTTCAACCGCGACGAAGCCAAGATCTCCGTCCTGGGTGTGCCGGACAAGCCGGGCATCGCCTACCAGATCCTGGGCGCCGTGGCCGACGCCAACATCGAGGTCGACGTCATCATCCAGAACGTCAGCAAGGACGGCAGGACCGACTTCAGCTTCACGGTCCACCGCAACGACTATGCGAAGACGATCGACCTGCTGAAGGAAAAGGTCCTGCCCGGCCTGGGCGTGCAGGAAGTCGTGGGCGACGCCAAGATCTGCAAGGTGAGCATCGTGGGCATCGGCATGCGCAGCCACGTGGGCGTGGCCAGCAAGATGTTCCGCTGCCTGTCGGAAGAGGGCATCAACATCCAGATGATCTCCACCAGCGAGATCAAGACCTCGGTCGTGCTCGACGAGAAGTACATGGAACTCGCGGTGCGCGCATTGCACCGGGTTTTCGATCTGGACCAGCCCGCAGCGGCCTGATTCGCATTAAATCCGTGCCATAATGGCCGGGTTTTCCAGGAAACGTGACCGAGTGGCCGAAGGTGCTCCCCTGCTAAGGGAGTATGGGGTGTAGAGCCTCATCGAGGGTTCGAATCCCTCCGTTTCCGCCAAACAGCAAGCAAAAACGGGCCTTCGGGCCCGTTTTTCATTTCTACCCACCATTGCGCCCCCCATTCGAAGAGCCGGCGTCTTGATGTTCTGCGCGTCGAACAAGATCCGGGTCGCCTGCTCCAGTTGGTGGACGTGGTCCTGGGTGAGGTGGGCGTGCAAACCGATCCCTAAATATCCGGGCTTCCAGCCGCCCGTCGCGCTGAAGCGTTGCGCAAGGAGCTTGGCGATCTGAGTCGCGCTGGCACGATACAGGACGCAGACCGGCTCACAGGCTGATTAGGCTGGAGGACCAGGTGCTGGGGCTGCAGAAGGGAGTGCGACAGCGAAGCCGGTGCGCCATGCCATCGCGCTTCAAGCTGCGCTCTTGCTCGTCGATGTTGGCCACACCCCCGGTCAGCTCCTTTACCTCAACTGGCCACAGAAAGTCGTCGTCGATGGATTGGGTGCCGTCATCGTTGCTTCAGTGGTCTCCAGGCCGGCCCATCGACGCGGCGCGGATCTCCACCGCACGGCGCAGTCAGGTAAGGTTGCCTTTGGACGCGTATCGCTTGTGATCGTCTGAGCCTGGCCGGGTCGGCGCAGTGTTGCTAGGCACATAGGTTTGCCTCATCGCGCTGTTTACGTAGGTTCTTGCCACGACAGCTGTAGCCGGATTGGGCGCAACTTCAGGGATGCTTGCGGTGCGATCGTTCATGCAGGAGCCTTTGCGATGTATGTTCTCCAGGGTACACCAGGGGAACGACAGTATCGAAAGGCCGCCTTAGCCGACCGCCGCAAGCACTCTCGGATTGAGCATAGGCAGTGCTGTCAATCGGCGCCCCCGCAAATTAATCTTTTTGCGTCTGTTCCCGGGCGGCCGTGGCGCGCAGCTCGCTCACTGCGTCTTCAAGACCGGGCACCAGCTCCAGGCTTTGCAACGCAAGGAGCAGGATCTGCGTATTGAGCACTTGTCTGCATGCATGGCCAGCAGATGGCCGATCAGATCGCTGCCCAACTGCTGGAGCTTATCGTTCAAATCGGCATCTGCCACGACAGCGCGGCATTGCTCCAGACAAGCTCGGGTGCCCGGTGTAAGCATGGGCCGGACTATAGGCGCCCGAGGGGGTTTTTGTCAGGTGGCCTAGACGGTTTCAGTCGGCCCGTCGCGTGTCACGCGTCGGTGTCGCGAGCTTCGTCCGCAGCTGCTGCACTGCAACGGTGAGCCGGCGAGTCAGCTCAGGTGGCACCGATCGGCCCGCATTCGCGCACGCCCGGACCTCTGCCGTTGCTTCGTTGACCCGCCGAACTGCTGTATCCAGTTCCTCAGCTTCCTTGTCCATTCAACCATCCTGGCGCCTGCCAGCTGATCGGGATGTAAGAGCGCATGCCCTGAGAGCTGTCAGTCGAACAACTGCGTTGACGAGCCAACCCTGTGGCTTTCTCACAAACGCTGGCCGTGCAGCGAGGAACGCTTTGCAGGTGGCTGCAGTAGACGGCAACGCCGGCTGGACTGCTCTATCGGTGCACGACGATGTAGCTCAGCTGCGCCTGCGGCGTCCAGATGAGACGCAAGCGAACTCCGGTCGGCTTCATGCGCAGCGTCAGCACGTAGTCGATCTCTACGTCCAGGGGTTCTCTGCTGGTCGCCGCGTCTGCAAATCGCTGAGCGACCAAGTAATTGTTCATGCACGGGGCGACGCTTTCGAACACGTGTTTGCCCAACACGCGTTCGCGCGACAGGCCCGCAGCCGCTGATTCCGGGTGGTTGTAGACGCGCACCATGCCTTCCTGATCGAAGCCGATGACACCGACGTCGAGGTGATCCACCTCAGCGTTTTCTAGCAGGTGGACTGCTTGATCGGTGTCCGAGGGCAGGCGGCCATGGCACGCAGCTTGGTCGTAGTTATGGTCCATATGGCCATAGGGCAATCGGGGTGCCAACCCTTCACCGCCGAGGAAAACGTACCGACCTTTCGTCGGCGCCTCTCAACCTGACCCTGTACTACCAGCCTGCGGAAGTCACCTTTCTCGACAGCCTCTGCTGCACCAGTGACCAATCCCTTGGCATGCGAGAGCAATGGATGTCGGCGGTTTCCGAGGCGATCGGCCGTTTGGGCCATAGACTTCTGTCTAGGGTTGTGGGGGCGCTACATATTGCGCTCTGGCGCCGTCACCGCGCTGGCGGCTGGTGTAGCGGCGCCAAGCTTGCAAACCATTCGGCGTAAGGCGTGTTCTTGACCAACATCCGGTTGTAGTCAGGCGAGCCATCGGCCCACCACACGGGGCCTCGTTCGCCGAGGCCGCGTTTCGCATCCTCGACCTGCTGGCGTGCGGCGGCTCGGCCGTGGTCTGGAGCACCTCGGCGCAACGCCCGGCGCGCCTCCATCAGCTTCTTCACGAGCGCTTCTCGCCGGTCCGCGCCAAGCCCTGGATCGGACGCTCGCCACAGGCGTCCTCGCACGACCAGGTAGCGCCCGTCAGGCGTCCTGGGTGCGACGCCAGTGGCCTGTTCCATACGGCCTCACAGCATTTGGATGGTCTCCCCCGGGGATGGCCGCTTTACCGCGCGCCGTCTCTTCGCGCGACGGTCCGGCCAGGGATTCACGCACTTGCTGCTCATGCTCCGTTGCGGCCGCCCCCGGTCTCCAAGGGGGGATTTTCAGCAACTGGCGTGCCCAACAACGCGCCGGCACATCCTGAACGCAGTCGGCATGAATACAGCGACGCCGACGCGGCCGAGCAGGATGGACTCGGTTCCGCTCGGACTGCACGCAGACCAGCATCCGCAATCCAAACAAGAACCGTCGCAGTAGCGCTTGCGGCATTCTGCATGTCTTGGTCGCTGCCCGACGCGTCATCGGCGCAGCGTCCCACGCCCGCGCGCTTAGGGCCCACCAGACTCCACACCTCACCACACAAAGGCTTCCATGAGCATTCTCAGCAACATCTTCGGAAAACTCTTTCCCTCATCGCACGCCGCAAACGCCCCAGCGCCGTCGGCCCCTTCTGCCCCCGCCGCGCCGGCCTCCCTCGGTACTGCTCCTGGAGCGACGACTGCGGCACCCGCGCAGGCACCTTCGACTGCGCAACCCCTGTCTGAAGTCGATGTCGGACAGATGCTGGACGGCATGGCCGCGGCGTCCAGCGAAAAGCTGAACTGGAAGACGTCCATTGTCGATCTGCTCAAGCTGCTGCAACTGGACAGCTCGCTGGCGGCGCGCAAGGATTTGGCGAAGGAGCTGCACTACACGGGTGATACCAACGATTCCGCAGCCATGAACATCTGGCTGCATCGGCAGGTCATGAACAAGGTGGCAGCCAATGGCGGCAAAGTGCCAGCCGACCTCAAGGACTGAGCTCGCCGAAAGGCTGAACTCATCTACTTGACTGCATCAGGTGCTGTTCCACCGCGTCGGCGCTGGTCCCGACCGCTTTGACGGCTTCCTTCAGCTTCTCGGGTGTTACGTTGAACTTCGTCGCCCAGCCGCGCAGTTCGTAGTCTTCGTTGACGTTGATGCGCTGCCGATCTGTTCCACCGGCCTTGGTCTTGTCGTCTGCCATGTTTGCTCGCTTCATGGTGTTCGCGGAACATCCCGCCCCACTAGAGTGGCTGTGGCGTGCACCTCGCGACACCGGCGTAGCGCCCAATTGGCTGCAGAAAAGAACCGACGGAAGGCCGTCGGCCAAAATGCCGACAGCAGGCGCGTGTTGCCGCTGACATCGTGCCGACCTGACGAGAGAGATCTTGCTGGCGCGCCTATGCCTGAAACGACCCTGATGGCCTCGTCCGGTTCTTTGTGCTCGAGGCACTGGGCGCTTCCGGCCGAGGGGGTCCCTGGGCACTACAGCGACGGACAGCTGTCGCCGAGTTGTCTCTGCAAGTCGTGACATCCTGCTTCCCGCGCCATGCGTGTTGCCACTTGGAACATCAACAACGTTATCAAGCGGCTGGACCTCCTGCTTGGCTGGCTTGAGCGTGCCCAGCCAGATGTCGTCGCGCTCCAGGAACTGAAGACGCCCACGGCCGCCTTCCCGACCAGGGCGCTGGCGGATGCGGGCTATCAGAGTCTCGTGGTAGGCCAGCGCACGTGGAACGGCGTGGCACTCCTGGCTCGAGGCCAAGAGCCGTTGCCGGTCGTGACCTCTCTGCCGGGGGACGCGAAAGACAAGGAAGCGCGTTACGTGGAGGCCGCCATCAACGGTGTGCTGTTCGCCTGCCTGTACCTGCCCAACGGCAATCCGCAACCGGGCCCCAAGTTCGACTACAAGCTGCGCTGGTTCGAGCGAATGCGCCAGCGGGCAGATGTGCTGTGGAGTTCGGGCCAGCCCGTCGTGCTCATGGGGGACTGGAACGTGGTGCCTACGGACGCCGACATCTACAAGCCCGACACCTGGCGCGACAACGCGCTGTTGCAGCCCGAACCGCGTGAAGCCTATGCCGCGATCCTTTCCCAGGGCTGGACCGACGCACTGCGGGCCGTCAATCCCAAAAAGAAGTTCTTCACGTTCTGGGACTACCGCCGCAAGCGCTGGGAGCGCGATGCGGGCCTGCGCATCGACCACATTCTGGTCAGCGCATCGCTGCAGGTCGTCGATGCCGGTGTGGACCGCGAGGAGCGTGGGCAGGAGGGCGCCAGCGACCATGCGCCGGTGTGGGCCGAAGTCCGTGCCGCCGCGGCCAAACGTGCGAGGCGCTTCACTGCCAAACCAGTGCGGCCCCAAGTCAACGAGCCGCCCAGCCGGGCCGCGGGCAAGCCAAAGGCGCCGGCAGCAGAAGCCTCGGCCAGCCAGCCGCTCGCACGCTACAACGCCAAGCGCGATTTCACGAAGACCGCCGAACCGACTGGCGCGCTGCCGCCGAGCACCGCGAAACGCGACCAGGGCCTGGTGTTCGTCATCCAGAAGCACTGGGCTTCCCGGCTGCACTACGACGTGCGGCTCGAACTCGATGGCGTGATGGTCTCCTGGGCCGTCCCCAAAGGTCCCTCATTCGACCCTGCCCGCAAGCAGATGGCCATCCACGTCGAGGACCACCCCATCGACTACAACACCTTTGAGGGTGCCATACCCAAGGGTGAGTACGGCGGTGGCAAGGTCATCGTCTGGGACCAGGGCACCTGGGAGCCGGTGGGCGATCCGCGCGAGGCGCTGGCCAAGGGCAAGCTGATGCTGCACTTCCATGGACAGAAGCTGGCCGGCCTGTGGGAGTTCGTCCGCATCTCCAAGCCTGGCGCCAAGAAGCAGGACCAGTGGATATTCTTCAAGAAGCGCGGCGACGCCTGGGCCCGGCCCAGCACCGAGTACGACGTCATCGCAGCGCTGCCGGACAGTGTGGTGGCGCAGCCGCTGGGGCTGGCCGAAGAGCGCGAGCCACACCGGGTTCGCGCAGCACCGCCTGTCGCCACTGCAGCTGACTTGCAGCAGGCGCGTAAAGCCCCTCTGCCGGCAAAGTTGGTGCCGCAGCTGGCGACCCTGGTCTCCTCGGTACCCTCTGGCAAGTGGGTGGTCGAGTCCAAGTTCGATGGATACCGCCTGCTGGCGAGGATCAACGGCAGTGAGGTTCGGCTCTTCACACGCAACGGCCACGACTGGACCGACAAGCTCGCCCCCATCGCACAAGCCATCGCGGAGTTCGGGCTTGAGAGCGCGTGGCTGGACGGTGAAATCGTGGTCCTGAACGATGCCGGCCTGCCGGACTTCAACCGCCTGCAGAACGCCATTGACAACGCGCGCACCCGGGACATCGAGATGTTCGTCTTCGATGCCCCCTACCTGGGCGGCATGGACCTGCGCGAGGTGCCGTTGGCCAGCCGCCGCGCGGCGCTCAAGCAGTTGTTCGAAGAACGCGGGGAAGGCATCGTCCGATTCAGCCAGTCGTTCGACGTGATGCCCGGCCAGCTGCTGGACGCCGCCTGCCAGATGGGTATGGAAGGTGTCATGGTCAAACGCGCGGACGCGCCCTACACCGCGGGCCGGTCCGAGGCCTGGCTCAAGCTCAAGTGCCAGCACCGCCAGGAGTTCGTGGTGGTCGGCTTCACCGAGCGTGCTGGCGCCAGCAAGGAGGTGGGCAGCCTGCTGCTCGGCTACCACGAGGGACCGGAGCTGCGCTTTGCGGGCTCGGTCGGAACAGGATGGGGGTCGGCAACTGCCCGAGAGCTGAAGGCAATGCTGACCAAGCTGCTGGTCAAGCAGCCGGCCGTTGCTCCGGAGGATGCGAAGCCGGGGCGGTGGTCGAAGCGCGCTGCTGGCTCGGAGCGCTGGGTGCAACCGACGGTGGTCGTGGAGGTGGCGTTTTCCGAGTGGACACCCGACCGGCGGGTGCGCCATGCCGTGTTCCGCGGCGTGCGCACGGACAAGCCGGCGGCCCTCATCGTGCGCGAGCGCGCAAAGGCCATGGGCAGTGGCGTTCCGGCGAAGACGGCGCCGAAGACCCCCGGCTTGAAGGTAACCAACCCCGAACGTGTCATCGACGCATCCACCGGGCTGCGCAAGGTCGACCTGGTGCGCTACTACGAAAGCGTGGCCGAATGGATGCTGCCGCATCCGAAGGGACGGCCAACGTCACTGGTACGCGGCCCGACCGGCGTCACTGGCGAACTGTTCTTTCAGAAGCACGACGACAAGTTGTCCATCCCACACGTTCGCAACCTTCCCGCAGACCTTTGGCCAGGGCACGCGGAACTGCTGGAAGTGCCGAATGCGCAGGCGCTCGTCGCCTGCGCCCAGATGAACGTCATCGAATTCCACACATGGAACTCGCTTGCGAAGAACATCGACAGGCCGGACCGCATCGTGTTCGATTTGGACCCTGGCGAAGGGGCGCCTTGGCAGCACGTCCAGGAAGCCGCGGTGCTCGTCCGGTCGATGCTGGAACAGCTCGGGCTCGAATGCTGGCTGAAGACTTCCGGAGGCAAAGGGCTGCATGTCGTCGTTCCCCTGGCCCCGCGGCTGGACTACGACACGGTCAAGGACTTCTCGCAATCGGTGGTGCAGCACCTGGCGCGCACCATCCCTTCGCGCTTCGTGGCCAAGAGCGGCCCGAAGAACCGGGTCGGCAAGCTCTTCGTGGATTACCTGCGCAATGGCCACGGGGCCACCACCGCGACGGCGTTCTCGGCGCGCTCACGACCGGGCTTGGGTGTTTCCATGCCCATTGCATGGGAGCAGCTGGGGGAGCTGAAAAGCGGTGCGCAATGGACCATCGCGACGGCGCGCGAGTACCTCAGTTTCCAGCAGGCCGATCCGTGGTCAGGCTATTGGAAGAAGCGCCAATCCCTGACGGCCGCCATGCGTCTCTTGGCTGGGGCTACGAGCTGACCGACACCGGGTGCCAATGTTCCAGTGAAGGTCAGTTCGCGAGTTCGATTCCGTGCCGACGCATGACTGCGACCAGTTGCTCTTTGTCCGGTGGGCCACCGCTGCCCAACACGCCGGCCACATCTTCGAAGTAAGCCGGCCCGATGTTGGCCGGCGAGAACACCACCAGCGCCCGGGCCGGCACGTCACCCGGATTGGAGAAGTGGTGCACGCTGCCGCGCGGCGAGAAGCAGTGGTCGCCGGCCTGTAGCACGCGGACCTCGCCGTCCACCCGGTAGGTGAGGCAACCTTCAAGCACACGGATGGTTTCGTCGACGTCGGCGTGGCGATGCGGCGGCGGAACATTGGCTTGAGGCTGAACGATCATCTCTGCCATTGCCATGTGGCCCTCAGTGTCCTCACCGTCGACCAGAAACTGCATCGACAACGAGCCGATGGGTATGAGCGAGCGTGAAGAGCGCATTGCGTGGACTCGTGGACTTGAAGTAAAGTCACTTTACCTTATGGTCAAAGTGCGTCAAGCCCCTGCTTCTCAGTTTCCCGACGACGCCAGACCTCACGATCCTCTCATCGGTGCAAGACTGCGCTACCTGTTAACAGCGGTGGAGGCCCGGATCGAGCAGGCACTCTGGGATGCTGGCTTCGATGACCTCCACCGAGCCCATTTCAAGGTATTTCGGTTTCCTCCCCCAGAGAACGAGCGGCCGGTCGACCTGGCAAGCCGCGCGGGGATGACCAAACAGGCCATGAACTACCTGCTCGCACAACTCGAGCAGCAGGGCTACCTCCATCGGGCACCTGCCGCAGTTGGGCTGTCCAAGCGAATATCGGTGACCGAGAAAGGCTGGCAGGTGGTGCGCGTTCAGCGCGCGACAGTACGTGCCATCGAAAGCGACTGGAGCGCCGTCGTCGGCAAGGAGAGGTTTGCAGCGTTCTACGAAGTGTTGAGCGAGCTGGCCGATACGCACCGCGTAGACGTGAGGCCTGCCCCCCGCGCAAAACAAGGTGACGTAAGCAACTGAGGTCTCCTTCCGGGCAAGTTTTGATAGCTGGATTGATATACAGTACGCGGATGCTGTCCGCGCCCGTCCGTACCGATCCTGCGTCCGAGCCCATTCCCACTACCGCCAGGCGCCTCGACCCGTTCGCCGACCTGAATCCGGCCCAGCGCGAGGCCGTGCAGCACGGCACCGAGGCCGAGCCGGACCTGCGACCGCTCCTGGTGATTGCCGGCGCCGGCTCCGGCAAGACCAACACGCTGGCGCACCGGGTCGCCAAACTGATCCTGCACGGCGCCGATCCCCAGCGCATGCTCCTGCTCACCTTCTCGCGCCGCGCTGCACAGGAGATGGAGCAGCGCGTAGCCGGCGTCCTGCGCCGCGTGCTGGGTGGCACCACGACCCCTACCGCCTTGCCCTGGTCGGGCACCTTCCACAGCATTGGCGCGCGTCTGTTGCGCGAGTACGCGGGGCGCATCGGCCTGGAGACCAACTTCACCATCTCTGACCGCGGCGATGCCGAGGACCTGCTGGGACTTGTGCGCAATGACCTGGGCCTGACCCAAACCAAGAACCGCTTCCCCCAGAAGGGAACCTGCTTGGCGATCTACTCGCGTGTGGTCAACACCCAGGCGCCGTTGGCCGAGGTGCTGCAGCAGAATTTCCCATGGTGCAGCGCCTGGGAGGACGAGCTGCGCAGGCTCTTCGGTGCATACGTGCAAGCCAAGCAGGAGCAGAACGTGCTCGACTACGACGACCTGCTGCTGTTCTGGTCCGAGATGATGGGCGAGCCCAGCTTGGCCACAGAGGTCGGCGCCGCTTTCGATCACGTCCTGGTCGACGAATACCAGGACACGAACCGGCTGCAGGCCGCGATCCTGCTGGGCCTCAAGCCTGAAGGCACGGGTGTCACCGTGGTGGGCGACGACGCGCAGTCGATCTATGCCTTCCGTGGCGCGACAGTGCGCAACATCCTGGACTTCCCGCACCAGTTCCGCCAGCCAGCGCGCAGTGTGGCCCTGGAGCAGAACTACCGCTCCATCCAGCCCATCCTCGCGGTCTCCAACGCCGTCATCGCGGCGGCCAGCGAGCGCCACGCAAAGACCCTGTGGACGGACCGGGCCGGCGCGCAGCTGCCGCAGCTCGTCAGCGTGCCGGATGAGGCCAGCGAGGCACGCTGGGTGGCTGACCGCATCCTGCAGCACCGCGAGGCAGGCCTCACGCTCAAGTCGCAGGCAGTGCTGTTCCGCACGTCCTCGCATAGTGCCGTGCTGGAGCTGGAACTGACCCGGCGCAACATCCCCTTCGTAAAGTTCGGCGGACTGAAGTTCCTCGAGGCTTCTCACGTGAAGGACTTGCTGGCGATTCTGCGCTTCGCGCAGAACCCGCGCGGACGGCTTGCCGGGCTGCGCACGCTGCAGCTGATGCCGGGCATTGGACCGGTCACGGCCACGCGCGTGCTCGAAGCCATCGAGCAGGCAGCCGATCCCCGTGACGCTGTGCAGGCCTTCGAGCCGCCGGCGGCCGCGGCGGGCGAATGGGCCGCCTTCGTGGAACTGTTCCAGGCGATGCACAAGAGCAGCGGCAGCTCGACCTGGCCTGCCGAGGTGGGCCTTGCCAAGCGTTGGTACCTCCCGCAGCTCGAACGCCTGCACGACGATTCTGAGGCGCGCCGCGCCGACGTCGAAAACCTGGAGCGCATGGCTTCGGGTTACGCCGACCGCGAACGCTTTCTGACCGAGCTGACGCTTGATCCGCCGGACGCCACCAGCGATCAGTCCGGGCCGCCGGGACGTGACGAGGACTACCTGATCCTCTCGACCATCCATTCGGCCAAGGGTCAAGAATGGAAGGCAGTGTTCCTGCTGCGCGCTGTCGACGGTTGCATCCCATCGGACCTGGGCACTGGCAGCACTTCAGAGATCGACGAGGAGCGCCGGCTGCTCTACGTGGCGTTGACGCGCGCCAAGGATCATTTGCATGTGATGACACCGCACCGCTTCTACATCACCCAGCAGGGCTCGATGGGCGACCGCCATGTTTACGCAGCGCGTACGCGTTTCATCTCTGACGCTTTGCTGCCGCAGTTCGAGAGCATCACGTGGCCGCTGGCTTCAGTGGACCCTGCCAGGAGAGCGCCGCAGACCGTGGTGATGCAGATACGCGACCGAGCGAAGTCGGCATGGCGGTGATGCTCCCGCGGCAGCGACGCACGGTCAATGATGCGAAGCGGCTGCACCTCGCCCGAGTACGTTCTGACCTCCCTGATCGCGAGTCGTAGTGCGCCCCGATTGCGTGCGGCCATGCTTGCATTACCGTGCTGGTCGCAAGCCGAGTCTGCGCTGCCAAGTACTTCACGGTCCCAGGCGCGTAGCCGATTCGAAACGGCCATGATTCGCCACAGTTGCGATGTCGGCAGCAGGTCGGCACGGGTGGCTTACCCGTGCTGTCGACACAACGCTCGGTCGGGGGGCAGGGCAGGTCGATGGCATCTGGGCAAGCTAGCATGCACCACGAGCGCTCTGGCGCCACGACCTTGATGCCATCGACAGTTTTAAGAAACGCATTCGCGAAACGCCAATGTCCCGCCACGCAGCGCATTCGTTGCTGGAAGGCCGCCGCGGAGAGAGAGCGGGCACTGAGACATTTCTCTCCACGCAGAACTGGCCGATGGACTCAGGCGCATGCTCACTCTTCGAGCAACAAGACGCGCGGTTGGTTTCTACACTGCACCAATGAACCTTAGGCCATCAGGAGTGCCACTCTGATGGCTGTGACGCGATTGAGGTGTACCTCGTAGATGGGCGCGAGGCAAACGTTGCGCTTGGTCAGTCGCGGCAACCGGCACGTGCGCGTTCAATTGCATGTACGAGTGCCTGCGGGTCGATCGGCTTGACGAGGTGGACGTCAAAACCTGCTGCGCGCGAACGTTCGCGGTCAGCCGTCTGACCCCAGCCCGAGAGTGCCAGCACCGTCATACGCCGCCCCCAGTCGTGCTCGCGCAGTGCGCGGCACAGTCCGTAGCCGTCCATGCGCGGCATGCCCAGGTCCAGCACCGCAATGTCCGGCCGCGTGGCTTCGGCCTGCGCCAGGCCCTCCACCCCGTCGTAGGCTGTGGACACCTCGTAACCCATGCTGCTCATCACGTCGGCCAGCGTGTCGGCGCCGTCGCGTTGGTCGTCCACGATCAGCAGGCGCCCGGAGCGGCTGCCGTCGACCGTGCTCGTGTCCGCCGATGCGAGCTCAGGCCCCGCCAGGGGCAACCGCACCACGAACTCACTGCCATGACCCAGTCCAGGGCTGCTGGCCTGCACCGTGCCGTGGTGCAGCGCTGTCAGCTGCTGTACCAGTGACAGACCAATGCCCAGTCCGCCGTGTCCACGCTCTGACGGCGTGCCGCCTTGGTAGAAGAGCTCGAACACGCGCTGCAACTGGTCGGCTGCGATGCCAATGCCTTGATCAAGGACGCGAACCACCGCGTGCTCTCCCATGCCAAGCAGCGATAGTTCAACCGGCCTTCCGCGCGCCGAGTAGCGCGCTGCGTTCGTCAGCAGATTGGAGAAGATCTGGACCAGCCGCACCTCATCTCCCAAGATACGCACAGGGATTTCTGGCAGGTCCAGGGTGAGCGTGTGCGCATCGGCCTGCAATGCTGCATGCGTGCTTTCGCAAGCCGCGCGTAGCACATCCTGCAGGACAAGCGGCGCCAGACTCAGTTCCAACTTGCCACGGGTGATCCGGCTGACGTCCATCAGGTCGTCGATCATCCTCGCCAGGTGCGTGACCTGCCGACCGATGACTGCGGCATGGCGCTGCAGACGGGCTTCGTCCTGACCGCCGCGGCGGATGAGTTCCGCTGCGCTGCGAATGGGCGCCAGCGGGTTTCGCAGTTCGTGCGCGAGAGTCGCCAGGAATTCGTCCTTGCGCTGGTCCGCCTCCAACAAAGCGGCCTCGGCGCGCTTGCGAGCCGTGATGTCGCGGCGCGTTCCCCAGGCGCGAACCAAGCTGCCGTCCTCGACCACGCCCAGGAAGGTGGAGGCGAACCATTCGGGTTGTCCGTTCGGTGCGACGACCAACCATTCGCCTTCTCCGCTGCGGTAACCAGCCTGGACCAGCTTGTCCAGGTGAAGCTGCACCCGTGGGTCGGCCGCATCGAACATCCACCCCAGACCACGGCCCACCGCCGCTTCCGGCTCCGCCAGGCCGTGCATGCGGGCGAACACCGAGTTGCACTCAGCCAGCCGCCCTTGAGCAAACAGGGCATTGATCTGCTCCCCGGGCGCCATCTGCAGGTCCACCGGCGGTTGGAACTCCATGCGCCAGATGCCTTCACTGGTGCTGGCGAGGAATCCGCGGTAGCGCTCCTCGCTTTCGCGCAGCCGGCGCTCCTGCTCGATGCGCAGGCTGACGTCCTGAAACAGGATGGCCACCTGCAGGTCTTGTCCTTCACCGATGGGCGAGGCGAACACGTCGAACCAGCGGCCCATCGCGCTTGACCCGTGCGTGAAGCGCACGGGCTCGCGCGTGATGCCGACCTTGCCGTAGGTCTGGAACCAGAACTCCTCCAGATTGGGGACCAACTCACGTGCAGTGCGCCCGACCGGCTCGACCAGCCCGGTTTGGCGCTCGAACACCGCGTTGCACTCCAAGAAGCGGTAGTCCGCGGGGCGTGCCTGGTCATCCAAAAGTATCTGAACGACGCAAAAGCCCTGGTCAATGGAGGCAAGAAGGCGGCCGTAGCGCTGGTTGGAACGCCGTAGAGCTTGTTCCACCTCGCGCCGTTCGTGGATGTCAGTGACAGAACCGGCGAAGCCCAGGAATTCGCCGTTTGGCCCCAGCCGCGGCTGGCCAGCATCCACCACCCAGCTGTAGCTGCCATCGGGACGGCGCACGCGATGCTCCAGCGAGAAGGCGCATCGCTGCTCCGTGGCCCGCACAAAGGCCTCATGGGCTGCCAGGCGCTCTTCCGGGTGCACAGTCTCCAGCCAGCCGAACCCAAGGCCCGCGGCCTCTGGCATACCGGTGAACCGGCTCCAGCCGCGAGACAGAAAAGAACACAACCCGTCCGCCTCCGTGCTCCAAAGCATTGCTGGCGCGGAGTCCGCGAACTCCCGAAGCTGCTGCTGGGCGGTGATGGCGGATGTCACGTCCAGCGTGATGCCGTCAAACTGGATGGCCACCCCCTCGTCCGAAAACACTGCGCGCCCGACCGCGTGGATCCACTTCTCCTGGCCCTGCGGCCCGACCGTCCGGTACACCTCATCGAACGGTCGGCGATCCTCCACGGTACGCGTTACTGCTTGTCGTACCCGCTCTCGGTCGTCCACGTGCAGCCGTGCGAAAAACAGTTCGGCCGTCGGATGTGCGTCTTGGGGTAGATGAAAATGGGCTTTGGTGTTGTCGTTCCAGATCAGATCGCCAAGGGGTAGCGGGTTGAGCCAGACACCGACCCCGGCCGTCCGCACAGCGGCGTCGAGGCGATCGGACGGACGGGTCGATTGAGGCTGTTGCTGTTTAGACATCAACGGATTTTGTCCTTCGCGACACCGTGGGCGGAGGCCACCCTAGTGCAACCTCGGCGCGAGGATCGCCGCTGCCGAAGCCAGCAGCATCGAACCCTACCGATGACTTGTCGTGCCCTGACAGAGAAGCCGGCCGCGCAGACCGTGGACGACGACGAGGCGTTACTGCCCTGAACTATGGCTCTCGACGAGCCAGAGCGCGTGGCTCGCGTCGGCTCCAACGCCGCAGGATGGGAGTGGGGGCGATCTGCGCGCGGGCGCATTACCGGGCCGCCCGTTCGCAGCGCCGTCAAACGTGCTGCTGCAAACGGCCGTCGGATGGACCACAGGGATCCAACTCAAACATCAGGACGCAGCACGTGCCGCGTTGCGAAGATCACGAATCTGATCGTGGTTGCGCTGCGCGCCATCTGCCTGACGCTGCACCAGCTCCCGCACGTCCGCGGGAAGGTCTGCTTTCAACGCCTTGCGGTACCGCGCGATCGCAGTGTCCTCGCCACGCTCGCACGATTCGAGGATGGACAATTCGCTGTCGGCTCCCACGGTTCCCTTGACTGCAACCCAGCCCCGGTGCAATGCGCCGGCGGCCGTGCCGCCCGAAGCGGGTTCGCCGCCGTAGCGCCGGATCAACTGCATCAGTTCTTCACCGGCCTGTCGGCACCCCTCGGCGCGCGCAGCGAACAACTGCTTGGCCTTCGAGGTCTCGACTTGCTCGGCGCAGGTCTTGAAGCCGTATTCACCGTCACGCGAGTTCTCCAGAAGATCATTCAGCACATCGACCACATCGCTGCGATCGATCCCTTCGCTGCGGACGATGTTGTCACCTCTGCTCTCGGTGGTGGGAAGGTCGAGGTCCGTGGCCTGCGCCAATGTGCCTGCCAGCGTGGGATCGTTGCTCGTTGCCATGAGTGTTCTCTCGTCAATGCATGCCCGGTGGGCGGAATGCGGAGTCTTTGGTTGCGACGTGTTTCGGCGGGTAGGCCGTGCCTGCCGCCATATGTAGGTGAGGGCGCCGACACCTGACGCGCCGTCATCAGCCTCGGGGCTGCCAAGGCGTGGCTTCCAGCTCGGTACGGTCCTGCAGATCAGGGCGTGTGCCTGATACCGCGGCCGTTCATTGGTAGCTGGCCCTCGGAGCGTCTACCCCGGCTCTCACGGGTCCGTTCCGGCGCGCACCAGTGGTGCCATCGCTTCTGCGAGCGTGCGAGATGCACCGAGGCAGCAGGCCAGAACCGCCGAAGATCGGCGGCGTGGCCGGAGGCTCGGGCGACTGCATGGCAGTCTTGACCCGAGAAGCCTGACGGCGTGTTGGCGGCCAAAGCGCTTCTGCGCCCCCATCACTGGGCGCACTTGGCACAGCCGGTGGCGCCAACGGAGCACCTCGATGGCCGTGGCGGTTTGTCTGCGTTCGGCACGCGGGGTGGCCAGATCAGCAACAATCACCTCGCGCGTTCCGTCGATCTCTGTGCGGGTCAAGGCCATTGCATCGATGAGCTTCTTGATGGCATCAAGGTGGTCAGAGTTCATCGTGTCTGTTTGCCTGCTGGGTGCCCATGCCATCGGGAAGTGCACCCCGCTAATCACGGGCGCAAGACACCGACGCTTGGACGATGGTCTCGAAGGAGGAACAATCGTCCGGTCCGGCGGCGGGAAAGGCGGGGCGATGAATCGGCCTGGGCGAAGGCCTACGTTAAAGCTGCAGCAAGGCTGCTGCGGCAGGCTCACTTCAACGGACAAGCCCCGCAGACCGGGGCAGTTCAGCCGACAGGGCGCAAAGGTTCACAGCATCTCGTTGAACAAATAGGCCGCGTTGTCCTTGAGCTTGTGCCAAGTCCCGCGGTGCTGCCAATCGTGCAGGTTAATCTCTTGTGCGCGGGCCACATATTTCTCAAACACTCCGTCCAACTGCTGCGCGGTGGCCTCGTCGGTGATAGCGAGTGTGATCTCGTCATTGATCTCGAACGAGCGGTCATCGAAATTGCTGGACCCGATGGCGCTCCAGCAACTGTCGATCGTCATGACCTTCTGGTGCAGCAGCGTGTGGGGGTACTCGAACAGCCGCACGCCGCACTTCAGCAGTTTCTCAAAGTTGCGGTGGCCGGCGTGCTGCACCATGGGGTTGTCCGACCCAGCGGTCGAGGGCATGAGCACCCGCACGTCGACACCGCGCTTCACGGCTGCGCCGAATGCGTCGATCGCTTCGGGCTCGGGGATGAAGTAGGGGTTCTGGATCCAGATGCGACGTCGGGCCAGGCAGATGACGCCGTGATGCAGGATCTTCACCGCGGGCGCCGACCGATGCGGCTTGGCAAACGCTGCATGAATGACAATCTGGCCGACCTGCTCCAAGTGCGGAAAGACGTCATTTCCCAGGAACAATTCACCCGTGTGCCCTGCCCAGTTCTCGCTGAACGCGCTCTGGACGCTGTGGACGATGGGGCCGTGCAGCCGGACGCTGAGGTCGGCGTAGTGCTCCTTGTCCTGTGCATCGCCGAGCCAGCTGTCGACGATGCAATGACCACCGACGAACGCCTCCCGCCCGTCGATGATCAACATCTTGCGGTGGGTCCTATCGTTCAAGACCCCGATGTTGACAAAGGCACGCTTGTGGAAAAACTCCACTCTGCAACCAGCTTCGCGCATCTGTGCAATCGTTGCCTTGCCTGCGTCTTTGGAGCCATCGGCGTCCAGCATCACGCGCACCTTGCAACCTCCGCGGGCCTTGGCCGACAGTGCTTCTGCAAGGCGCTGCCCCAACGCGCCTTGTTTCCACAGAAAGGTTTCGAAATGGACGGTCTGCTTTGCCGCAGAGATGCTGTCCAGCACCACGTCGAAGAAGGCGCCGTTCTCGAGAAGCTGCACCCGGTTACCTCCTAACATCGTACCCAAGGTCAAACCAGCGATGGATGGGGCGAGACGGCTGATGGGCGTCTGGCACTCCACGCGCAAAGTGGGTGCACGATGCCGCCGGATGGACCAGATGACCGCTGCGAGCACGATGCAAGCGACCACAGACAGCAGGAGGTAAACCCACTGCGAACTGCTGGACATGATGTTCTCCTCCTTTGACGGGGCGCTTCAAGGTAGACCACTTGCTACGTGAGTCAGGGCAGATGACGAGTGCGCCAAGTCGGACTTCCACCGTTGTGGCCAGCTTGGCTCGGTCGGCCAGTGTGCCTCAGCCTGTTGGGGCCAGGATTGACCGTCGGCTGAGGCGTTGGACGATAGGGTCATCCATTTCAATGTCTAGCAGTGACCGCCCGAGCTCTGCAGTGCGAGGCTGTCGTCTTCCATATACAGGGATCAATGCAATGGCGTTGGGACAACTACCTTGTCGACGGCTTGGATGGAGTTAAAGGGCGTTTGTAACTCACGGAAGACTCGGAGCCGCTGATCGGGGCCCAAGTGGAATTCTCCAAACGCATCGCACGATACCAAAGCGCATGATTGACAGACGCCTGCATACCGTGTCGCCAAGCCTTGGACGTCTGGTCGTTGCTTGCCTTCAGCACAGCGAACTTACTCTTCGTCACGCCGCCAGTGCCACTCAAGCATAAAGATCGCACTGCTTCTGTCGATAACGAGCTTTTGCAATAGCACTCGGCGTTCTTCGCGATGAAAAACTGGAAGTTGTCGACCCTTCTCGGGTCTGGGTTCGCAGTCATGGCAGCATTGATCGTGCTTTTAGGTGCCGTGTCTCTGGGGCGTATCGGAAGCATTTCCGATGAAGTGAACGCCACAATGGATGTGACTTATCCCATGGTTGCAACGCTCAACGACATCGCCATCCTCAACGCAGCGAACTCGCAGGCGCTACGTGACCTGGTTCTCCTGGATCCTTCGAGCCAAGCACCTGTCCTCAATGCCATGAGCGCGAGGACCAAGGAAATCGATCAGAAAATGTCGCAGGTCACCGGGAAGATCCGCTCCACCGAGGACAAAGCGAGTTTCGCAAAACTGCAAACAGCCCGTCAGGACTACATAGCGCCCAGGGACAAAGTGCGGTCCCTCGCGGCCGAGGGGAACCAGGCCGCGGCGACCGCGGCCCTGTTTGGAGACTTTGCGCAGAAGCAGTCGGCCTACCAGAAGGCACTCGACGATTTCATCACGCAGCAGGAAGCGTCGATGGAAGAAGCGGTTGGCAAGATAGACCAATTGAGCGAATCCACGCTTCTCATCGTTGGCGGTTTTCTTGTGGGCTCGTTGACGTTTGCCCTGGCGACCGCAGTGCTTACTGTGCGCTCAATTGCGCGTCCGGTGAGAGAAGCGGTCGGCGCGGCGCAAGCGATTGCGAGCGGGGATTTATCTCGGCCCATCTTGGCTGACGGTCAAAGCGAAACTGCGCAACTTCTCGCCGCACTTGCGGCCATGCAGTCCAACCTTGCCTCGATCGTCGGAGAGGTTCGACACAATGCCGAAGGCGTTTCCGTGGCCAGCACGCAGATTGCGCATGGAAACAATGATCTTTCCAGTCGCACCGAAAGCCAAGCCAGCGCTCTACAGGAGACCGCGGCATCGATGGAGCAGCTCAATGCGACGGTCAAGCAGAACGCGGCCAATGCACGCCAGGCGGACCAGCTCGCTCAAAGTGCATCCGCGACTGCCATGCAGGGAGGCGCATCTGTCGAAGAAATCGTTGAGACGATGCAGGGCATCAACGAAAGCTCGAAGAAGATTGCCGACATCATCGGCGTGATCGACGGTATTGCTTTTCAAACCAACATACTTGCATTGAACGCAGCGGTCGAAGCCGCTCGAGCAGGGGAGCAGGGGCGCGGGTTTGCGGTTGTTGCTTCGGAAGTCCGGTCGCTGGCTCAGCGGAGTGCGGGAGCAGCCAAGGAAATCAAGGCGCTCATCTCAGAAAGCGTCGAGCAAGTCGAAGGCGGGACCGTTCTCGTCAACAAGGCTGGCCTGACGATGAACGAAGTTGTCGCGTCGATCCGCCGGGTGACCGACATCGTGGGAGAGATCAGCTCTGCGAGCTCGGAGCAGGCTGCCGGGGTCGGGCAGGTCGGCGAAGCGATCGTGCAAATGGATCAGGCGACGCAGCAGAATGCCGCCCTGGTTGAAGAAAGCGCTGCTGCGGCGCAAAGCTTGAAGGAACAGGCGCAGCACCTGGTGCAAGCTGTTTCCGTTTTCAGGCTGGCCAGCAGCTAGGTGGTCGCAAGCTTCGCCAACAGCCGTAGGATTGCGGAGCGCTTCCAACCGGCCTGCCTCGTGTCCATGGTTGGGAACAATCGACGCGGGGCTCGGTCCTCTCAGTGTGGATCAGCAATCGGTGGAGATCAGGCCGCTTTCCATTCTGTGCCACTAGGCGTAACCATCGACCATGCTGACGACTTTCGATCCTGCTCGCATCTTCCTCAAAGACCTGCCGCTCACGTTTCTCGGTGAAGTCGCGCTGCGGAGCCTGTTCGCATATTGCGCCGTCTTCCTGTTTCTCAAGCTCAGCGGCCGCCGAGGCATCCGCCAGCTCTCGCTCTTCGAACTTGTCGTCATCTTGACCCTTGGCTCTGCCGCGGGAGATGTGTCGTTCTACGAGGACGTCCCGCTCCTGCCGGTGGCGATGGTGTTTCTGACCCTGCTCGCGGTGTATCGCCTGACAACCATGGCGATGGCGCACAGCAAGCGGTTCGAGAGTTGGATGGATGGCAAGCCCGTGACGGTCATCGAAGACGGGCTGTACAAGCTGGAGTCGCTGGAGGGGCTCAACATGTCGTCGTCCGAGCTGTTTATGGAGCTTCGGCAGCGAGGCGTGGAACATCTCGGCCAAGTCAGGCTGGCAATCCTGGAGACTGATGGAGACGTGAGCCTGTATTTCTTCGAGGCTGAGGATGTGCGCGCTGGGCTGTCGGTGTTACCGCCCGAACACCGAGAGGTGGTTCAAGAACCGACGTCGCAGGGTCTGTACTGCTGTGTCCGTTGCGGCCTTCCCGTCGAACTGAACGCCGGCGAGACCGCGCACTGTTCTCGTTGTCGCCATGACACCTGGACGAAAGCGCTTACGCGTCCGCGAGTGCAGTGATCGGCGCGCTCGGGGCCAAAAAAAACACGCGCCACATGATGGGTGGGAGGTCTCGTTCACCCAGCGTGGATCGGGCGGTGCCAACGCGCAGCCCGTTGTGGTGCGCGTCTGGACTGGCCGTCCGCGATCGTCTGACCACCAGATCACCAGCGGTGAGGGCTGAAGGTCAGCTTCGCTGACCCCCTGGCACCAGAGCGTGGCTTTCGCGCCCGACAAGCCGCATCGCTGACAACGTTGAGCGGACATGCGCGACGGCCCGTGCAACCGTTGGATCGCTCTGCGGGTCGGTGTGGCGTTTGAAGCCGGTGCTGCTGCCAAGCGCCGGCCGGCCACCGCAGTGCCTCACAACTCTGTCGGCCCCATGCGGTCGCCCGTGATTTCCTTGGATTCAGACAGCCCATGCCAAGGGATCGGCCACTTCGAGTGGTTGCGTGTGGCCCGGTGCTGCGTCTGACCTTCCTAGGGTATGTCCTGCTGGATTTTGGAATCTGAGGCTTGATTGCATCCGTTTATTGGATACAAAATACGAACGCAATAAACGGACGCAATGCACGTTCGACCAGCCCAACCACCCTTCAAAGGACGACCATGAGCACTGCTACCGTCAGTCAGGTACCGGGGGAGACAAGCGCAGCCGGGGCGAGCCCGGCACATGCAGGCCACGCCGCCAGCAATGCAGCCATCAAGCCGGACTACCACCCGCGGCTGACCAACGAGGACCTGGCCCCGCTCAAGCGGCAGACTTGGGGCCAGTACAACATCTTCGCGTTCTGGATGGCCGACGTACACAGCGTTGGCGGCTACATCACTGCTGGCAGCCTCTTCGCGCTGGGCCTGACCAGCTGGCAGGTGCTGGTGGCGCTGCTGGTCGGCATCCTGATCGTGCAGTTCTTCTGCAACCTGGTGGCCAAGCCCAGCCAGCAGACCAGCACGCCGTACCCGGTGATCTGCCGCGCTTCCTTCGGGGTGTTGGGCGCCAATATCCCGGCGATCATCCGCGGTTTGATCGCCGTGGCCTGGTACGGCATCCAGACCTATCTGGCGTCCAGCGCGGTCATGATCCTGGCGCTGCATTTCTTCCCGCAATGGGCGCCCTACGCCGATGTGGCGCAGCACGGCTTCGTTGGCCTTTCCGCGCTCGGCTGGGCCGCGTTCATGGTCATGTGGGTTCTGCAGGCCTTCGTCTTCTGGCACGGCATGGAAGCCATCCGCAAGTTCATCGACTGGGCGGGCCCGGGCGTCTACGTGGTCATGGCCATCCTGTGCGGATGGCTGGTCTGGAAGGCCGGCTGGGACAAGATCGACCTGAACCTGGGTGGTGTCAAGTTCCAGGGCTGGGACGCGGTTCCCGTGATGCTGTCGGCCATCGCACTGGTGGTGAGTTACTTCAGCGGGCCAATGCTGAATTTCGGCGATTTCTCCCGCTATGGCAAAAGCTTCGACGCGGTGAAGAAGGGCAACTTCTGGGGTCTGCCAGTCAACTTCGTGTTCTTCTCACTGTTGACCGTGATCACCACGGCCGCCACGCTGCCGGTGTTCGGCGAGCTCATCACCGATCCGGTGCACACGGTCGGCAAGATCGACAGCACGACGGCCGTGGTGCTGGGCGCGCTGACCTTCATGATCGCGACCGTGGGCATCAACATCGTGGCCAACTTCGTGTCGCCGGCGTTCGACTTCTCAAATGTGGCGCCGCAGCACATCAGCTGGCGCACCGGGGGCATGATCGCTGCCGTCGGCTCCATCTTCCTGACGCCCTGGAACCTGTACAACAACCCGCAGGTGATCCACTACACGCTGGACGTGCTCGGTTCCTTCATCGGTCCCCTGTTCGGCATACTGATCGCTGACTTCTACATCGTGCGCAAGCAGCGCGTGAACGTCGACGCGCTCTACACCATGAGCGAGAAGGGCGAGTACTGGTACAGCAACGGCTACAACATGAAGGCTGTCTGGACGATGGTGCCTGCGGCTTTGATTCCGATCCTGTGCGTGATCGTGCCCGCGTTGCGTGGTGGTGCCAACTACGCCTGGTTCATCGGCATGGGACTGGGCTTCGTGATCTACACCGCCCTGAACCGCAAGAGCTGAACACCATGCGCATCCTCGTCATCAACCCCAACACCACGGCCAGCATGACGGCCAAGATCGGCGAGGCTGCGCGTGCCGTGGCACGGCGGGGCAGCGAGGTCACCGCCGTCAGCCCCGTGATGGGTCCGGCGTCGATCGAGAGCCACTACGACGAGGCGCTGGCGGTGCCGGGATTGCTGCAGTGCATTGCACAGGGTGAACGCGAGGGTGTGGACGGCTATGTGATCGCCTGCTTCGGCGATCCCGGACTGAAGGCTGCCCGTGAGCTGGCGCGCGGCCCGGTGGTTGGCATCGCCGAGGCGGCCATGCACCTGGCGAGCATGGTTGGCACGCGCTTTTCGGTCGTCACCACGCTCGCCCGCACCATCGGTCAAGCCCGCCACCTGGCCGAGGCCTATGGCATGGAGCGCTTCTGCGCGAATGTGCGCGCGTGCGAACTGCCTGTTCTGGAGCTTGAGGAACCGGGCTCCAATGCGCGAGAGCGCATCGTGGCCGAGTGCCGGCGTGCGCTGGACGAGGATGGCGCAGACAGCATCGTACTGGGCTGCGCCGGCATGGCCGACTTGTGCGCCCACATCCAGCAGACGCTTGCCGTGCCCGTGATTGACGGCGTGGCTGCCGGTGTGCAGATGGTTGAATCGCTCGTTGCCCTGGGCCTGCGTACCAGCAAGCGCGGCGAGCTGGCGCGCCCGTTGCCCAAGTCCATGGCCGGGCTGCTCGCGGGCTTCACACTTGCGCCCTGAAACTCTGCTGTCGGTGCGGCTACGCTGGCCGCTGGGCCACAATCCGGCCATGCCGCGCGCTCCGAAGTCTGAAAACGCCACCGCACCAGCTGCCGCTTCGGCCGACAAGCCGCAGTCGATCGAGGACATTGCCCAGGGCATTGCTGTGGCCATCCTGGAAAAGCGCTTGCCACCGGGCACCTGGCTGCGCGAGGAGGCGCTGGGCCGCGTCTACGGTGTGAGCCGCACCAAGGTACGCGCTGCCTTGCTGATGCTGTCCAAGGATCGGCTGATCGAGATGATTCCCGACAAGGGCGCTTTCGTCAGCAAGCCCACGGTGCAGGAGGCGCGCGAGGTGTTTGCTGTGCGCAGAATCCTCGAGGCCGAGGTCGTGCGGCTGTTCATTGCCAAGGCCGGCCCGGCAGACTATGCGAAGCTGGAGCAGCACATCGTCATGGAACACCAGGCGGCACGGCGCAGCACCGGCATGCGCGAAGAGCTGTTGGGCGACTTCCACGTGGCGCTGGCCAAGGCCACGGGCAATCAAACTCTGACCGAAATGGTGCACGAGCTGGTCGCGCGCAGCGCCCTGATTGCCATGCTGTACCAGTCGTCGAACGACCCGCATTGCTCCAGCGACGAGCATGCCGATTTTCTGCGCCTGTGCCGCCAGGGCAAGGTGGCGGCCGCCGTGACCAGCATGACCGAGCACCTGGACCGGATCGAAGCCAGCCTCCAGCTCGGCACGGTGCAGCCGGGCCGGCCCATGGACTTGATCAAGGCTTTGTTGGCTTGAGCTTTTCGGTCGGCTTGGTTTACAGGCGGCTGCGCCGTCCTGACGCAGAGGATCATCCAGCGCGGCGCCGGCTTTTGCAACCCGTCCCTGGGTCGCGATCCAGCTCCGGATTTACCGACCGACTTGCTCCATCGGTTCAGTCAAGGCATGCCGACGGCGCCGATTGCGAAGTTCGACGTAGCGGTCACGGCTCAAGGCCGATCCCCTTGCGCAAACATCAACTACTGCCCGGGTTGGCCGCGGTTCGCCGTCGCACGTAAAGCGCGCTGTGATGTTGGTCAGCGTCAACTGGCGTGCGTATGAACCGCCGCAGGCGGGGGCCGACGGCAGGGCGTTAGACCCTCAGTTCCTGCTCCAATGCATGGACTGGTTCTGCCGAAGACAGTTTGAACACGGCTACGGTCCGGACCAGGTCCAGCGCCTGCGATTTCAGGCTGGAAGCGGCGGCCGCCATTTCCTCGACCAATGCCGCATTTTGCTGGGTGGACTGGTCCATGTGGGTGACCGCTTCTCCGACTTGCGCCACGCCCGCGGTTTGCTCGTTGCTGGCCGCGGAGATCTCACCGACCAGTGTGCTCACGCTCTGGATCGATGAGACCACCGCCGCCATGGTGGCCCCGGCCTGATCGACCAACACCGTTCCCTGTTCCACCCGATTGACGCTGGAGTGGATGAGTCCCTTGATCTCCCGGGCCGCATCGGCGCTGCGCTGCGCGAGGGAGCGCACCTCACTGGCCACGACAGCGAATCCACGACCCTGCTCGCCGGCGCGCGCGGCTTCTACAGCGGCATTCAAGGCGAGGATGTTGGTCTGAAAAGCGATGCCGTCGATGACGCCGATGATGTCCGCAATGCGGCGACTCGATTCGTTGATCCCCTGCATGGTCGCCACAACCTGGGTGACCACTTCGCCACCTTGCGTTGCGACCTTAGAGGCCTCTACTGCCAGCTGACTGGCATGACGTGCAGTGTCCGCGTTCTGGCGAACGGTCGCACCAAGCTGCTCCATGCTGGCCGCCGTCTGCTCCAGGGCACTCGCTTGCTGCTCCGTGCGTGTGGACAAGTCGTTGTTGCCCTGAGCGATCTCGGCGCTGGCGGTCGAAACTGCGTCGGAGCCCTGGCGTACATGGGAGACCACGACCGCAAGGCTTGTCCGCATGCGCTCCATGGCTTGTAGAAGCTGCGCAGTCTCATCGCTGCCAGAGGTCTGCATGTTTCGGGTGAGGTCGCCGCGGGCGAAGTCGTTTGCTGCGGCAACCGCTACGGCCAGAGGGCGCGTCACCGACCTGGCCAGGACAGCGGCCAGCAGGGCGCCCAGCGCAATGGCCAGTGCACCGAGCGCGCTCAGCACGATCTTGCTGTTGCGCGCATTGCGGCCGATCTCGGCATTCATCGCATCGATGCTACGGCGCTGGTACTCCAGCACCTGGGTCAAGGCGTTGACGTAGGCCGGCCCAGCGACCACGAACTGGGTTTCGTAAATGCGGTCGGCTTCTACGGCATTGCCAACTCGCTTGGCGGCCATCATGGGATCGCGCGCCGCCAGGTATGCCTTGCGGGCTTCGCCAAAACGGTCGAGGAGCGGCCGCTCGCCTTCGGAGATCGGAAACGCTTCCAGCGCCTTGACGATTTCGTTGCCACGTGCGGTGGAGGCCTTGGCCTCGTCACTGAACAAGGCTTCCAGCGCGGGATCCGCACTCTTGGCAATTGCTTTGCCTCTCGTCACGCCGACCGCCACCGCCCGCAGCTGTTCAGCCAGCAAGCGCTCTTTGGCGAGCGGGGTGGCCATCATCTCCGCCACTGCATCGGAGGTTGCATCCAGGCGCCACAAGCTCAAAAGCAAGATTGCGGCGAGGAGGGCGAGAACGACGCCAAAGCTTGCCGCGAGCCGAGTACCAAGGCGCATATTGATTGAGCTGAATGCTCACAAAGAGGTATGCGACGCAGTATGGCATCTCCTGGGGCAGGCGAACTTGACAGTTGCCGGCACTCGACAAGCGGACGCATGGCAGGCCCGAGCGGCGCTTCTCATTCCCTTCTTCTCTGCAGGCAGCGCCAGCATCGGCCGTGCTGCTCAGGCGCATTTCGTCGACCGGTCCTAGACGTGCGACATGTTCAGGGATGAAGCTCAACCTGGCTTGAATGAGCTCGGCGACTTCATGCCGCTCCCGACTACGTCGACCGTGAGGCTCTGAGGTTGTCTACCGCACACGTGCGACTCAGCCCCAAGGCCAGCGATGTACGGTGAGCGGGGAAACTGTTGCACTGGAGCACAGCGCTGCTAGGCTGAGGGTTGGAGGGCCTATGCGAAAACTCGTGTTTCTCCTGTTCTTCGTCATTGGCATCGGCTTGGGGTGGCTGTCCGCCCGGCAGGACCCTATCGGTCTACAGGTCGGCATGATGCTGGTGGGCGCTCTGTTTGGCGGTGCCATCGGTGGAGGGCTGTCGCAGATCGGGGCGCGGAACCCTCGACTTCGACGTCTACCGACGGAAGAGGAGCTCAATCCGATTCCTGGAATGGGACTGTCTGGCCGAGACATGGCAGCGAACTACTGCCGTGACAAAGGCCATCTGCCGTTCGTGAAGCCGCCACGCGCTGAGCATGGGACACGCATGCTGGACGCGGACAAGAGAGTTTGACCGGTCACTTCTTTAGGACGTCTTTAATGGCGCGTGTGGCGTCATCGAGCAAAGGTGCGGCATCCACTTGCACCTGATCGATCGTACGTTTGAGAAGCGGCCGCTGTGAAGCAAGCGTGCCGTCCGGAGTTCTGCTCGTTTCGGCTTGATCGTCGAATCGACTCCGCTCCTCGGCCACCTGTCCTCGAATTCGAACCCCTTGGGTACGAACGCCATCTCTGAGACCCGATGGTTTTCTTGTAGAGGTCTCAGGGCTTGGCTCCCCTTGGAAGCCTCGAACCTGCGCTTGCTCATCCTGGTGGCGCTGCGCGAGGTCCGGAGAAAGCGCGCTATCGCCCGCCTGGCGACGGTGCAGCGCGGCCGGTGCGTTGAAGTTCGTTGGCAGAGACGTTCCGTCGGAGAACACCTGCTGCGGCTTCAGCGACTGACGGGCCAGCTCGGAGTCCATCAGGACCTGGGCAGAGGCACTGCCGCCGCCGTACTGCTCGGCGTAGCGTGTGAACATGCGCAGGTTGTGCGGGTCCTGCGCGATGTCGATGGCAATCGCGTCGCCGCGCTCATAGGCGACCGACACGCGCTCTGCAAAGGCCGTGCGTTCGGTCAGAGCGGCGTCAGCCCTCTCCGTCCGAGATGCTGACGAAGCCAAGCGCGCAGACAGCTCCTGCGATTCGCGCGCGTCGTTTGTCATGACATGCACTAGGCTTGTGTCACGCGTAATCCGGTCGCCGAATTGTCGAAAGGCGGCGATCTGTTCGCTGGTCATAGAGGACAGGGCGCGCTGCTCCTCCCTGGTCAGCCCGCTGCTGTAGTTCTTGTCGACGTTGACGTTGCCTTGCATTCCGGCGATCCCTAGGCCCAGGCCGATATGCGCTCCAGCGCCCAACGCTATTCGGGCGATTTGACCTTGCGCCAACCCAGTCGAGTCGGCGATGCTCCGACTGATCTGGTCCAGCTGGTTCAGCGATTCTCCCAATTGCTCGTAGCTTGATGATGACGACCCGCTGCTGCTGCGCGTCGCCCGCAGCTTGTTCATCCCCTTGCTGAACGCGTCCGCCAGCACCGTCGAGCGCTCCTGGCTGGCCGCAACCGACTCGCTGCGCGCGGCATCCACCTGGCGGCTGGCATCCTGCACATCCTGCTCCGAGACCCGCATGGACACCACGCGTGAGGCGAATCCCTGGTTGCGCAGCAGGCTGACGGCCGTGCGCCCGCTCAATGCGTTCGAGGAGAAGGTGTTGCCCGATAGATCGTGCTGCCAGCTGCCCATGAAGGCCGAGGTGCGGTTCGGCGCCAGCTGCAACTGGTCCATGGACACATTGCCAAGGGAGGTGTTCCCGACGCTGGAAGCCGCGGTGGATCCGGTGACGGCCGCCTGCAGTCCCGACAGTCCGCCGACCAGTGCGGTGCCGAAGTTCTCCATGCGCTTCAATGCCGCCCAGGCAATGAACGGAATGCTGATGGCCAGGTAGCCGACGATGGCTTCGCCGGACACGGCCGGGGCGTAGATGACCGATGCGGTCTGGAGTGCCAGAGCCCTGCCGCCGGTGCCCAGGTCCGCCGCCGCCGCCAGGTCGGAAGCCGCGTAGATGGACGCCATGTAGTTCAGGATGGCGTAGAGCGGTGGCCACAGCTGGATCCAGATCAGCACGCTGGCGTAGCCCTTGAAGGCCATGAGAGTCTCTCGCCCGCTCGTGAGCATGAGCAGCAGCACGAACAGTGGGAACAGGGCGTAGGCGATGGCTTCGATCACGTTGCGGAACACGGGGAGGGCTTGCTCCGCCACCTTGCCGTTGTTGAGCCAGGCCGCGTTCATCTGGGCGAGGGCCTGGGCCCGGCCGACCGCCAGCACCATCGCGGCAGGGTCGTTGACCTTCTGGCCGACGATCCGGCCGCTGTCGTCGAGGGCATTGAGCATGGCGTTCTGGCGGATGAGGTCGGCCGCCGTCGCCGAGGCGTTGGCGATCCCGTTCTTCAGGTAGGCCTGCTGGACCTGGGCGGCGATGACGCCGGCGGCCGCCGATCCGGGCAGCGTGGGGTTCATCTGGAACGCGAGGCGACCCTGCAGGCGCTGCAGCTGCGCTGGCATCCGTCCGTTCAGGCTTCGGTAGACCTCGGGGCAGGTCGCCACATCGACGGTGCCGGCGGAACCGGCCACGGTGCTGAAGCGCGCGGGGTTCGGCGTGGACATCAGCGGCCAGACGTCCTCAGACGCCGAGAACACGGCGGGATCCAGGCTGCCGTCGACCAGGTCGTAGGTCGTGCAGTTGTGGATGAAGTTCACGAGGTCCGTCCGAAACCCAGGGTCCTGGAACACGAGGTGACCGGTCTCGCGGATCAGGCGATTGCCGAACATCAGGCCGTTGCGCTGGTAGGCCAGTTCTGCCGGAAGCGCCCCAGATCCGGGGATGACCTGGAAGGCTGTCTCGAAGAGGCCGGTCAACGTGTGGCCGATGGTGCTGGTCAGGCTGCCCAGCGCGGCGGCGCCGAACGGCACATTGGCGACGACCTTGACGGCCGAACCGCCGGTCCGGTCGATGATGCCGACCGTGACCTTGGGCACGATCAGCACGCCAAAGACCAGCACGACCGAGGCGAGCCATTTCCACCCCTGGAGTTTTTCCGGGGCGAAGGCGTAGGCGATCAGGGCCGCGACGAAGCCGCAGAAGGCGACCGCCGCCAGCGCCGCGGCGTAGTCGTGCGAGCCATGGATCGCTGCGGCGGCATTGAAGATGCCGAAGAGGCTGTCAGCGTTCTGGTAGGCATAGATCTCCCACATGCCGGTACCGCCTGATCGGCTTCAGCGCGTCCGGTAGGCCGCCTGATGGCCCAGCATGTCCATGACGTGCTGCGGCATGCTGGAACGCAACTGGCGCTCCAACTGCTCCAGGTGGCTGGCTACAGCGCGGAACGAGCCGACCTTCTGGTACAGCAGGCTCTTCTCCTGCGAGAGCTGCAGCACCATGGCCTGGGCGCGCTGACGGATCTGGGCCGCCTGCTCGCGCTGGGACTGCTGCAGCGTGTAGTCCTTGGCCAGGGCCGCCAGACCCACTCGGAGATTGCGCTCCAGGAACACGTAAGCGTAGTCGGCAGCGATGACGTCCCGGTACTGTGCGATCAGGCTGTCGGCCAGGCCTGAGCCGGGGATGCTGGCGCCGATCGACAGCATGCGGTAGACCGGCTCGGTGGTCTGGTTCACGAAGCCGACCTCGGCCGACTCGTTCGGGATCGCCGTGCGCGTCGCGATGCGATCGGCGATGGAGCGCATCAGTGTTTCCACGCGGGCCGTGAAGGGCACGTGGTGGTAGTCCGTGTCCAGCGCCACAGCATTGCACTCCGTGTAGTCGTTGCAGCGAAGGAGGTGCTGCACGACCTGGTTGCCGCCGGTGGCGGCCTGGCCGTAGAGCAGCTGGGTGATGGACGTCAGGGTTGGAGGGACAGGGTCGGGATCGCGCCCAGACTCTTCCGGGTGGTAGATGATGGTGCCGACCATGCTCATGATGAGTTCGCGCTCGGCATCGCCGAGCGTCGCGCCGGCATGCTGCAACGCCTTCCAGGTCAGGTTGCCCACGAAGGGCGCCTTGTTGCGGACATTCGGATCGGTGGACGCCCGTGCGCTGGACAGGATCGATGCGCGGTCCGTGGCGCAGCGCCTGCGCGCCGCGTCCCGGTCGCTTTCCAGTCCCATCTCCATGGCCAGGTCCGCGCAGCTTTCCTGGGTGCTGTAGCCGACGGATTCGGCTGCGGTGCTGACCAGGGCCTTGGCCGTCTCGCAGGAGTTCATGCGCGCGTTGTTGATCCAGGTTTCCAGGCCCTTGGCCCACTTGGTCAGACCGCCGAGCAAGGGAGAGACGGCCTCCAGCGCCAGCTGGAACGCGATGCCGGGCAGGGCGGCCGTGATGTTGCGCAGCATGTTCTTGAACTCCTCTGCGGAGATGTGGCTGAAGCTGCCACCGAACACGTCGATCCCGCCGCAGCCGGCCTTGGCGCTCGGGAACTGGATGGCCGCGAGCTGGTAGACCTTGTTGGGCGAGCGCATCATCAGGCTGCCACCCGTGTAGGTGTTGTAGGTCTGGCCGCGGAACGCGCCCGGTGCCGTGTAGTTCCCGATCGCCCCCAGCTGGTTGAACATGTCGTTCACTTCGCTGTTGAGATCGGCTTGGCTTGGGGCCGGTACCACCAGCAGGAGGGCGCCGGCCAGGGCAAGGACGCGCTGTGGCCGTGAAGGTGGGACGGGCGCGCGGCGGGCAGGGTGCCAGCGGATCATGGGTTCCTCCTAGGGCAGCACCAGCTGCCGGACGGCTCCGGGAAGCAGGGCCTGGCTCTGCGGCGACGTGACGATCGTGATGCGTTCGAGCAGCTGAGATTCGGACAGCACACCGAAGCCGATCGGCGTGATGGTCCCGCTGGCGGGCTGGGCCAGGAACACGGCCGGGACCTGGCTGACCTGCAGGGCGGTGGCGATGCCGTTGTCCTGTCGCGCCTGCGGGAACGATGGCAGCAGCCCTCCGTCCAGGCCGATGGCCACAACCTGGACGCCATAACGCGCTTCGAAGGCCTTGAGGATGGGCGCGAACGCATGGCAGTAAGGGCAGTCGGAGCGGTAGAAGAAGAACAGCACATGGTCGCGGCCCAGCGCAGCGACCGTGCTGGCGCGCTCGGTCTGCTGCTGTCGCTCGAAGACGTCCAGCGCTGTCGCGTTGACGGGTCGGCCATGCAAGGTGGGGTCCAGTGAAGGCGTCGCCCAGGCCACCCGCTGGGCCACGTCGGCGAAGTACGAAGCACGGCCGACGACCTGCATCTCCAGCTCCATGTAGCGCCGCACGTTGTCTTCAGTCGGGCGCATGATCGCGATGTTGCGGCTGTCCTCCAGCGCCCTCTGCATGCGCTCGAAGTCGATGAGCTCCGCAGGACGCTGCGGCGCGGATGCGCCTGCGCGCGGCGCGGTCGGCGGGTCCTCCTGCTCCAGCTCCGGCTCCAGCGGCGGCGCTTCATAGAAGTGCCAGCCACGCCAGGCGTCGGTCCAGTACGCCGCCGGTGGCCTTTCTGGAGGCGCAAGAGGCGGTTGCTGCGCTGTCGCCGCTGTGGCGGCCAGAGCGAGCAGCATCGACAGGGTGCGTGGACGCAGGACCATCAGCGGCCAATCACGACAGCGAGCGCGGCGGCAGCCCGTCGAGACAGTAGTCGATGCCGAACGCGATGGTCTGGCGGCGCGGTGCCTTCGCCTCGGGCAGCTGAACCCCCTCTTGCCAGAACACCACCTGGAGCCGGCTGCAGCCAGGCTGCTGGTAGCGCTTCTCGGTCGAGACGTCGATGTGGGTCGGCGAGCTGGCCCCGAAATGCCGCGTGATGGCGCTGGCGGTCTCGCCGGTCAGCACGCCATGGGCCTTTCCGTCGTCGGCCTGCAGGGCGGCCAGCAGGACCGGTCGGGCGTCGGGGACCGGTGTTCGCACCGGTTCCGCGCGGACGGGCGTCAGGGCGAGCAGGGCGCTCAGCTGGACCGCGAGGATGATGAGGCGTCTCATGGGCAGCGTCCTTCTCCGTAGTAGCAGTCGGCCGCGCGGTTCGCGTTGCCGCTCTGGATCGTGCCGAGGTTGGGCAGCGTCGGCACGATGGAGGCGTAGAACTCGCTGAGGTCCATCCGCCCGAAATCGAGTTGCTGCAGCTGGGCCACCGTGAAGCCTGAACAGTCGGGCGCCCGGGCGCTGCCCCAGCCTTTGCCGAACTGCAGACGACCCTGCTGCTGGATGATGCGGGCCAGCGCCGAGTTGAAGCAGCACTTGTTGGTCGTGTGCGTGATGCAGGACACGCACCTGCCCAGCACCCGGATGCAGGACGAGCAGTAGGTGCCCACGGCATGGCACAGCCCCGCACCTTCCTTCATGGCCAGCTTGCCTTCTTCCTCGTCGCACGCCATCGCCGACATCACGACGTAGATCACGATGGCGATGACCAGGCTCCAGGGGTCGAAGGCCACGACCATGCTTTCCCCGGCGTACAGGACGGAGGATCCCGCCGGCAGTGCCGTCCCGTTCACGGCCACGGTGACGCCATAGCTGGTGAAGGTGCCGTTGAAGCCGCCGTTCAGGAGCAAGGCCCGCATGCCGTGGTACAGGAACTCGCGGTTGCCGGCGTTCATGAGCGCGTCAAAGACCAGCCGGGAGCCGACCCCGAAGACGCTCTGGTTGGACATGCCGCGGCCGGCGTTGTCCGACGTGCAGCAGTTCTTGAGCAAACGGTCGCGACAGCGGTTGGGTTCGCCCTTAAAGACTTGCAGCAGGTCGGTGTCCAGGTAGACGCCAGCCTCGCGTGCGGCCTCCAGAAAGCTCATTGCGCGCGCGAAGTCGGTGTCGGCGGTACGGGCGGTGTTGAAGCAGCTGCCGGCGACGCAGAAGACGTCGGCTGGACAGTTGCGTGCCCTGGCCGCTGTGATGGGCGCCACAGGGCAGTCGTATGTTCGCTCCATGTGCGTGCAGTGGCCCGTGGCCGCATCGGTTTCGCGGCAGACAGACGCACCCGGCGTGCAGCCGGCGGCGGCGAGCGGCGCGCACTCGTCGGATGGCTGGCCGAACTGGCAGCTCAGCGCGGTCGCATACCGCCAGCAGGCGCGCGTGACCGGAAAGCCTTCGATATCGCGTGTGGCCGGTCCTTCAACACAGCGCGCCGCCGCGGCCACGAAACACCGATCGCCGAAGGTGGCGGGGCATTGGTCGTCCCAGCGGTCGGCTTCGGTGACTGTCGTGTGCGGTCGTTCGAAGCGCAGCGCCATGTGGGGGACGGGGCCATGCCGCGGGTTCAGTTGGTAGCCCGTGATCTGCCGCAGGCTGTGCTGGCGCCAGAAGTGGCTGCGGATCGCGCCTGTCGGGTCGTACCCCGCCGCGTCGTTCGCCTGCGCACTGGGCGTGAAGCAACGCGAGGGATCGAGGGTTGCCGTGGTGGGCAGCTGGTCGACCGGAAACTGCAGGATCTGGTCGCCGGACAGAGCCCCTGCCGGGCAGGCCGCATAGCGGGGCAGGAAGGGGGGCTCGTCCTGGCACACCGTGGGACCATCACCCTCGGACGTACAGACCTGGCGCAGGGGCGCGGCCACGTAGGCCGTCAGCTGGCAGTCGTTGCCGTCGCAGCGGTTGTTGGCAAGCCAGACCTGCCGGCCGTCGGCCAGCGAGTGGACCGACTCCGGGAAGGATGCAGCTGTGCCCACATCGGCATCGAAGAAGGCCAGCGGCGTACCGCGGTCTGTCAGGCGCATGCGCTGGCGGGACGCCGGCTGGTCTGGCCTGCACTGCACGGCCAGGCTGAGCCCGCCAAGGCTGGTTTGCGCGAACCACGCGCCTGGGGAACAACTGCTGCTGCGGGCGACGTCGACAGCCAGCGTGCGCGCGCACGATTGGGCGGTCGCGCCGCTGTACTGGCGGCAGACGCGTGGCTCTGTGGAGGGCGTGGACACCGCGTCGACCTGGCATCCGCTGTAGAAGCTGGCGATGTCCTCCAGCTTCGAGGCCGGGTTGCCGGCGATGCGGCGCGCATCCATCACGGCCGGGTGGTACGGCGAGACGCCCTCGCGTGGCGCATGGGCCGAGGCCCGGGCACCCAGCAGGGCCTGGCATACCGGATCGGCGGGCGTGAGGGCACAGGCACTCAGCCGTGCATCGCTGGCGCCGAACAGGCTGGACTTGCCGTAGTGGCTTCGCTCGGGCGGGGTCGCGGTGTAGCCCGGCACCACGTTCTGGGCACTTGGCGCTTCGAGGCTGTTCCGAACGGTCGGCTGCACGGCCCGGCCGGCGGCAAGTCCCTCGGCATGCGCAGCCTGCGCCGCCTGCAGCCCGGGGTCGGCGCGGACTGGCGTCGCCACGAGCGCGACCAGCGTGTACCAGACGACGGTGCGCCGCAACAGGGGGCGAAGCGCGTTGTGCATCGCGTCAAGGCCGCAGACGCGCCAGGAAGAGATCCGTCTCGGCCCGAAAGCCTGGCGCCGCACGCTGCATGTGCGCAAGTGCGTAGTCCACGCTCACGTCACCCGACACCTGGAGGTAGTCCTCGGGCGGTGCGCAGCTGCCGGCCGCGCAAGGCTGTGGCCGGGTTCCATCGCGCAACAGCACGAAGCTCGGAACACGCGTGATGCCAAAGCGGTCGAAAGCCGGTGGATCCACCTGCACGGCAATGGCACGCGTGCCGATCAGCGCTTGCAGCTGCGCGACGGTCTGGCGCAGCGAGCCGTCGGCGAAACCGCGCAGCACCACGCTGGCACCGGCACGTGCCGCCTGGTCGAGCAGCCGCTCCAGCGTCGGCCGCGGAACGGTGAGGCTGATGAAGATGATCAGCCCAGGGCGGCGTTGCAGGCCAGGGAACCCGGTGTGGCTCTCGGTCGTCGCGGCGTAGCCACGCGCGAGCGCCTCCAGATCGGGGACCGGCTGCGTCAGTGGCTTCGGCAGTGCGTCGATGCTGGGCGTCGCCTGCGCTGGGCGCTTAGGGGCGGCCTGCGCATGCACCAGGACCGCGGCCGCCAGCAGATGAGCGCCCACCAGGCTGCCGATCCCAGGCCGGGGCTTTGCCGCGCCCGCTTGGCATGCTCGGCGATCAGTAGCCGACACAGCAGTTCCTTTTGCGAAAGAGCATGAAGCCGAAGTCCTCGCCCTGCACCGGATACTCCTTCCCGGCACCCCACAGTGCGGTGGTGCGCCCGAAGGGCTGGCAGCAGCGGCCAGCCTCCTTGGTGGTGTTGGGGATCGGGTACGTGAGCTGGGTCTTGTAGGCCGTCTTGTCCATGACCGGCTCGAAATACGGACCGCACAGCCCGGCCTGGCCGTGCCAGCCCCAGGCGATGAGCTCACGGTGCATCTTGGCCGCCAGCCGCTGCGCGATCAGGGTGGACGTGCGCACGCCGCCCATGTGGTACGGCACACGGCCATTCATGGGGTGGACGCTGCCCTGGCAGCCGGCGCACCAGAACAGCTCACGGATGCCGAAGCCGGCCGTGGCCGCCACGCAATCGGCCGCGCAGGACGCCACGGCCACCGGGTTGGCGAACAGCATGGCGTCGGGGTGCAGGATCAGGCTCAGTTCGTCGTCGGCCCACAGGGGATCGACCTCGGTCAGGTACGCGAGGTCGAAAGAGCCCTGTTCCAGGCACGGAAAGTCCGTGACGACGGCCAGGTAGTGGAGGATGGGGTTCGTGTACCAGTGCGCCTGGTAGAAGCTGCCACCGTCGCCGTCGCCCTCGGCGCGTGTGAAGCGGGCCGCCTCGGGCGCAGGCAAGCCAGGATTGAGGTCGATCCCGCCCAGCGCGCTCAGGCAGAACGGCTTGCGCACCACCTCCACATGCCGGGCCGGCTCCCAGAAGCCGACCGACAGGCCGATGACCGGGTTGGCGCCGCAGGTGCACAGCGGGCTGGGCGGGTTGTCCAGGTCTTCCTGGTCGCCGAAGTTGCCGATGCGCGCGCCGCCGATGCTGATGGGCAGGATGCAGCTCCAGCAGATGTCGGTGATCGGGTTCGGGAAGCGGCCCGTGCAGGTGGTGGCCGCTGCGCGGCCTGCAGCGATGGCCAGCACCATCGCCACGAGCACGTGCAACCATCGGGGCAACGGCGGGTGGGTCATGGCTGCACCGCCAGCTCGTCGACGCGCAGGAATCGGCCATCCTGGGAAACGAGTGCTGGCACCTGGGCGATGCCCAGTCGGCGCGTGAGGAGGCCGAGCTGGTCATAGAAGACGTGCACCTGCCAGGCTTGCGTCAGGTCCATGTACGAGCCACCGGTCAGGATGGGCTTGAACTTGCCGGGCATCTGGACCATCAGGCCCCGTGCCTGGCGGACCTGGCGCGGATCGCGGGCGTCGAAGAACAGCAACTGCCGCGACAGCGCCACCACGTCCAGCGGGTTCGCGCGCGTGCCGGCGGCGAAGAGAAGTTCGCCCTTTGGGCCGAGGATGTTCTGGGTCAGCGTGATGCTCGGGTCGACATGGAAGCTGCGCGCCGCTGTGGTCGTCCGCACGCCATCGATTGGGGTGGGATGGCGAACCGCCTCGCTGCTGCGCGCACTGGCTTCCTGATCCAACCGGGCCAGTTCGCCGGACAGCCACTTCTCACGCAGCCGCTGTTCGATCATCTGCAGCAGATGGGGCTCGGCGATGCGGTAGGTCGGGCCGATCGTGCCCAAGTCTGCAGCGATGCATGCGGTTGCCACCAACTGCGTGGCGCACAGGGCGGCAGTGCAGATCCGGCGGTTCATGGCGCCACCTGCGCGTTGCAGTCCATCTGCGCGACGAGCCGCAAGCGTGTCGCGTCGTCATGCGTGGCCACGGCGCGTACCAGGCCCATCAGCAACGGATCGCCGCCATCGCGCGCCAGGGCCCGCCGCAGCGCCGTGGCGTCCAAGGCGAGGCCGCAGCGAAGCCGGACGGCGGCAAGGTAGGTCCGTGCGGCCTGTTCGGCCGCCGGCGAGATTTGCCGGAGAAGCGAGAGGTAATCGGCAAGTTGCTGCTCTCCAAACGCCTGCACGTTGTGCGCGGGTGCGCCTTGCGCTGGGCTGGTCTGGGCGGACGCCGGAGGGATCGCGCCCGCGGACGCCAGCAACGCGACGCAGAGATGGTCCGCTCTCATGGCCGGATCCTCAGAACAGCGGCACGACGATGCCGAGCATCTGTTCGGACCTGACAAGGCCGCTTTCGCTGTAGCGCGAGTCGAAACTGTCGGCAGCCATGCCCTGCACGAAGTAATGGTCAGCGGCAATCACCTGGGGCGGGATCGGCGTCAGGGGACGGCGGTCGAATGCGTGCGTCTTGGCCAGGCCGACGGCGTTGCCGTTGACCTGTACGAGCCGGTCCCGCACCGTGACCACGTCGCCTGGCAGCCCGCAGACGCGTTTGAACAAGGGCTGCCCGCGCAGCCCCGGATAGCGCATCTGCCCTGGGCCATCGAAACGGAAGACGATGAGGTCGCCGTGCCGGGGTGGGCCACCGCCGCGCTGCATCCACGCCACGTGGTAGGGCAGGCTGGGGCTCCAGTTGAAGAGCAGTGGCAGCCGCGGTGTGGGGTCAACGAAGAGCCGCACGTAGGCCAAGACCCAGACGGCAAGGATCGGCGCGTAGAGGTACCAGCGTTGGCGCGAATGGGCCAGAAGTCCTGGCAGATCGAAGATCCGGCGGCGCGGTGTTGTCTCTGTGTAGAGACCTGCACTGGCGTTCATGGCAGTCCTACCTTCTGGCGCAAGGCCGGTGTCAGGTTCAGCACATGGGGGCCGCCGATCACCGCCGTCCTCAGCACCACGAGGCAGCCGCACTCCCGGGGCAGTTCGTCCAGCGCGACTGGCAGCCGCTGGGAGAACGCGCGCGCCATCTTGAGTGCCTCCTCGCGCTCTTGCTCGCTGCCGGTTGCGACGAGCAACTGGGTGAACTGCGCCTCCTTGGCGCGGTAGATCTCGGACAGGTCCACGGCGCCGATGGCGAGCGCCGGTCGCAGGATCCATCGGTCGTACGCTGCCAAGCTGGCCGCCACAAGCAGGGCGATGGCCCCGAACGCGACCACGTACCGTGGCGTTTGCGAATTCATCGAGCAGTCGCGGCGATGGCGTGCCGGAAGATGGACGCAGGCTGGGGCGCTGCACACAGCTCGTTCGAGCACGTGTGCGCGCGAGTCGCTCTGGGGTGGGCGATGGCCGGGTCGTCGATCTCGTTGTCGACCGCGTGGAGCTTCTGGGAACCGCTTGCGTCGTGCGGCTCGGCCGGGGTGCTACGGTGTGTCGGATCGCAAGGTGCATTGCTCAACATGGCGTCGGTCCTCATGTCGGTTCGATCAGCCCTGATGAACCAGGCTGTGATCGAAGCGTAGGTGCCGGTCTTCGCGGCGTCGAGACGCAATAGGCAGTAGAAACAGCGGGCTTTCGCACCTAGTTCCGTGGTCTTGCCAGGGCGGGCTTGCCGTTCTCCCCATGGTTGCCCCTGCCGGCGATGCATGGGCTTGCTGCGAGGCGGCAGTTGAATGGCCGACCGCTCGGTGCACCATGTCTTTTCTGCAGGTGCCGCAGGGTTTTGCGGGCAGCAGGTCGTGTGAACCCGACCGATTGCTTTGCGCCGGCTGGATCGCCCTGCCGCTACCGCACGTCCAATGCTTCAGGAGTGGAATTCGAGAGCCTGCCGGCCATGGGCGTCGAAGCGCATGGGCTGTGGTCAGGCTGCTGCCGGCTCAGCACTGCAGCCGGGTGATGACGGCGAATCCACCCGCACGGAGCATGGCCTGCCGGCCCTCTGGCAGCCATGTGCTGCCTATCGGGTGCCCGCTGGTTGGGATGGTGCAGCCAATAGAGGCGGCAACCTTATCGCTCCAAGCCATAGTGGGTCAGCACCAGGTTGAACTCTTGCCTGGTGATGTCGGCGCGCTGCCTCAAGCGTGCCCGGATGGAGACAGCCAGGCTGCGGCGCATGCGGCGACACTTTCCAGATAGGGCCGCATGACGTTGGCCACGCGGTCCACCCTGGCGTGGTGCCAGAGAGCATCCATCGCCAACTTGTGTTGCGACCATCCATCGTGCAGCGCTTCAGTGCAACGTCCAGGCCGACCTTGTTGCGGTACCTGAAGCAGTCGACCACCGTCTTGGCCGCGTTGAACACGGGGACATCCACGCCGTCGATCTGGACTCGCTCGATGCCATCGGCCAGCGCCGCCCCCTGACATCCGCACCACGCGCAGGGCGGGCTGGTCCAGCCGGGGTGTGGGCGAGTGATGGGGAATCGCCATCCAGACCTCCAAAGGTGCTTGCGTGCCGATGCCATGGACGCGCAGTGCCGACAGCAGGCACTCCACACCGCGCGGCACGCGCAGGGCCACCTCGGCCAGCGACCGATGCTCGCTGAGCGCACGTCCAGGCAGGCTGTAGACGCCGCGGGCGACCCGCTCAAGCTTGCCGGCTGCAAGCAGCCTGCTGAGCAACACCGTCGGCAGGCCTTGCCAGCCAGGTCACGCGCGCGCAGCAGTGGCCGGCGTCCGGCGAGCGCCAGCACTGCTTGTTGGAGCGTCGGGCTTGATCCCGTGTCCGAAGATCGTTGCAATATCTAGTCGTTTGTCAATAAATGGCCAGGAACAGAAACACATGCGGATGGGAGGTGCGCCAGACCTTGCGCGTACGTCCGGATGCGCACGACCGGTCACAGCGACAGTCCTCGTTGGCGCAGCAGCTCGCCGATGGCCTCGTCGATCGACAGGCCCTGCGCACGCAAGGCATCGATCGGCGCGTTGTCCTCCAGCTTGTTGGAAAACAGCAGGTGCGTTGCCGGGTCCAGGATGTTGCGGGCCACCCCTTCGCCGACAGGCGAGGAGATGTACAGCTCGGAAAAAGCGCCCGCCTCGGTGCGCAATGAACCCAGCAGTCGCTTCTTGGGCTCGTCCATGGACAGGCGCCCCTTGCGGTCCAGCATCTCGATCGATTCTGGCTTCTGCCGCAGGAGGAACACCCAGTCGGAACAGTTGAAGGCCGCCTCCATCTGGGCCGAGCCGTAGTAGTCGTCTGCGCTCTGCGTCCCCGTCCCCAGCGCCCCCCCATACTTGCGTGCACGCCTGGCCGCCTCCTCGACGACGGCTGCCTTGACCGGGTCGTCGGCGCCGATGTCGCCCAGCTGCTGCTTGAGCTCGTCGATGAAGAGCACCTTGCGCCGATCGCGGGTGAGGTACATCTCGCCCGTAATCTGGTGCAGCAGCAGGATGTTGACCACGGCGTGCAGGTCCGGGCGCCGCTTGAGTTCCTCGTTCTCGATGACGATGAAGTCGTTGCTGAAGTCGACATTGGCATGGCCCTCGAAGTAGCGCTCGTACTGACCGCCGCGCGCGTAAGGGTTCAGCATGATGGCCAGGTCCTTGATGCGCTGGTCGTTGACGATGCCGAGTTCCGGGATCGAGCCGGTCTTGAAGGCGTCGCGCAGCGCCGTGATGGTCAGGTCCTGCCCGTGGCTGCGCCACAGCTGCAGCACCATGGCGGAGATCGCCTTGTACTGGACCTCCTGGAGCTGGTGCTGCATCGAGGCCATCTTGGCGATGCCGGGCACCAGCATGTCGATGTCTTCATGGATGTCCCGCACGATCGTGAACGGGTTGAGGCAGATCTTCACATCCGGCCGGAACTCGATGTAGGTGCCGCGCGCCTTGCGGCACAGCTTCTCGAAGCTGCGGCCCAGGTCCAGCATCCAGACCTTGGCCCCGATGGCGCGGTAGGACCAGGCCATCTCGTTCATGAGCACCGACTTGCCCGAGCCGGGCGCGCCGATGATCGCGAAGTTGTAGTTGCCCAGGTCGTTGTCGAACAGGTCCAGCGTCATGAGCTGGCCACGCCGGCCACCGAACACCAGGGCAGGCGTGCGGGTGCCGCGCCATTCCGCGATGAGTGGGGCCATGTGGATCGCGTTGGTGATCAGCTTGCGCGTGACACGGCGCATCTTGGCCAAGTCCTTGTGCATGCGTGGGCTCAGTGTCATGGGCAGGCTGGCGAGCAGGGCCTGGCGGTGCATGTAGGTGTCGGCATTGAGCTGAAAACCGCGGGCACGCCAGATCGCGTTCGCCGCCTCATGGGCTGCGGCAGCCTTCTCCGGGCGCGAGAAGATCGCCAGCTGGTGGTACATGCTGACCAGGCCACCGCCCTTGTCGATGGCGTTGGCCGCGGCCGACCAGTCGTCCAGCTTCTTGCGCACATCGGGCATCACATCGGCCATCTTGGAGCGCGCGTTCTGCGTTGCGCGCACGTGGTTGGCCGTCACGACCGACTTGGTGGCGTTCGGATCCAGCATGTGCACGCCCAGCGTGATCAGGAAGGGCGCGCTGTACTGCAGCGCCGGCTGCATGAGGTCGCCGATCAAGGAGCCCATCTGCCACAGGGCAAACTCTTCCGGGAAGCTCTTGATGCTGTAGAAGCGCGCTTCGAGCACCTCCTGGCTGGTCTCCTTCCACAGTGTCAGCCCAGTGGGGTGCGGGTCCTGGATGGTGTCGAAGTCCACGATCTGGTCGCGGATCTCGCGCCCGTCGTCGTAGTGCAATTGGCGGTCGTCGTCGAAGTTGAGGTCCGGATGGTCGGAATGCGCGATGCGGTCGGGGTTCGTGAAGAGTGCGCACCAGTTGATGAGGGCGGTGGCGTCGCAGACGCGGTTGGGCAGCATGGCCGAACGCAGCGTGGCGCCGATGGAGTCGCGCAGGTTGAGCAGGGCCTCCCTCTGGCCGAGGTCCTCGGCATTTCCGGGAACCGTCAGGCTCAGCATGAGCCGGAAATCCCGCAGGGTGTAGTGAAAGCCCGCCGTGAGCGATTCCTGGGTGCCGCGCAGCAGGTGCTGCACACGCTGGCGCGCCAGCTTGCGGAACAGGTTCTCGTCGGGGACGGGGTGCCCCCAGGGCTTGGCGCGCTCGGCCTGGTCGGCGTCCTCCACGCGCAGGTTGGTGTACTGGCGCAGCTGCTGGCGCACGTGCGGAGACGCGAAGAGGTGGAACTGCAGGCCGGTCGCGGGAGGGCAGTTCGCGTACAGGGAGACGAGGACCTCCGCCATGCGTTCGTCCGCGCCCGCCTGGGGCATGACCTCCAGCATGAAGCCCATGCCGTCGCGGTTGACGAAGATGCACTCCTGCGCCAGGTAGCCGGAGTAGGGCAGCCAACCGGCGAACTGTTCGGAGGGCGATGGCGCCTCGGTGGTCCAGGGCCAGAGCCGATGTTCGCCAGCAGGGCGGGGAGTGGAAGCTGCCTGCATGGCGTCCTCAGGGATGCTGGCCGGGAACGGCCATGGGGCGGTTGAAGCTGGGAAAGCTGCCAAAGGGCGAGGCACCAGAGCCGCGCGGCAGTCCATCGGCTGCGGGCTCGGCGGCAGCACCCGGCACAGCCGTCGGCGCGGCGGCGTCCGGCGCCGCAGCAGGCGGTGGCCGCAGCGGCTGGTGGCGGTCGCGAATCCGCTGGCGCACATGTTCGAGCTGCCAGCGTCCGCCGTCGACCTGGACGTAGACATAGCCCTGGTCCCAGAGGTCCCCGTCGGCGTCCTCCCAAGGTTTCGTCCACAGGCGCAGCACGCGCGCGGGTGATCGCAGCGGGGCGCCGGCCCCGCCTTCCCTGATGGCGTCGGCCAGGCCGGGGCTGGCCGGCACGGGGCGCGGCGGCGTACCGTCCCCGTTGGCAGCCGATGCGCTTTCGGCTGATGCGGCGGATGCGGCCGCCTGCCTTGCGGTGGATGCGGAGGGCGCGCCGCGTTGGCTGGGCAGCTTGTCGTGCACGGCATTCGCGTAGGTGCCCGAGACCGAGTCGCAGGCCACACCGTCAGGCGCCGCGCACGCGTACCTGGAGCCGCCGTCCAGCCCCGACATGTTGACGCAGCCGGCCAGGGGCACACCCAGCATCAGCAGGTGGCGGATCACGGCTGCCACTCCAGCGTGCGCGGCGCGGCAGCAACGGGTCGTGCGCCTTTTGCAGCGCCCTCCAGGCGGCTCAGGATGACGCTGCGGTCGATGTAGCCGTCGGTCCGGCTGCCATCGGACCAGATCAAGGTCGGTGTGCCGTTGACGCGCAGAGACCGCGCCAGCGAGAGATTGCGCCCGACCGGGTGTTCACAGTGCGCGTTCGGCCGCTGTGCGCTAGCGTCTCCGCGCAGCATCCACTGGTGCCAGGCCTCATTGCGTTCGTCGGCGCACCAGATCGCCACGGGACGCGCCTCCCCCAGGAAAGGGACCAGAAAGGTGTGGACCGTGACGTCCTCCACCGTGGCGAGTTCGGCCTCCAGCCGTTTGCAGAAGCCGCAGTTCGGGTCGCTGAACACCGCGACATGGCGTGTGCCGTTGCCGCGCCGCACCGTGATCGCGTCGGCCAGCGGAAGCTGGTCGAAGGCCACCGACGGCGCGTCGGCCTGCTGTACGGTCGCAGGGGCGGTATCCGAGGTGGCGTGTCCCTCGCCCGCCCGCTGCGCGAGCTTCGGCCCGGTGAGGTCGCGCATGGCCTGGGTGTCGAACAGGCGGCCAAAAAGGAAAATGCGCGGGTTGGCGGAAGCGACGTAGGCCACGTTGCCGTTCATCCAGACCTCGTAGAGTCCGGGCACCTCGGTCGTCGCGACTTCGTTGAACCGGGTTCCAGGATGGGCGGCGCGCAGGGTGGCGAGCAGGCGGGCCGCATCGGCATCGGCTGCCGCCGGCAGGGCTGCGAGGAGAGAGGCGGTCAAGGCCAGGGCGGCCGGGTACCGGCGGACCGGGCGGCTGCGTTCAATAGCTTTGGTCATCGGTCGGCTCCTGGTATCGGCTGTCGGCTGCGCCGGCGCGGCGCATGCCGGTTTGGGCGATCGCGGTCATCGGCGCCTCGATGCGCACGCCCTTCGTGATCACGACGTCGATCTGACGGGCCGCATCGACCTCGATCACAGGGAAGGTGTTTTCGGCCAGCTTGATGTAGTACTGCGCGAGGCGGTCCAGCGCCTTGCCGACGCCGCTGCCCAGGCCGGCGCGGTAGGCGTCGGCGTTGCTGTCGGTGCTCGCGACCGTGCCCAGCGGCGAGTTGCTGTAGCTCGTGTTCGCCGTCGCCAGACCCTGTCCGATGCCACTGACCACGCCTGCGAGCAGTGCGTTGGCCAGCATCTGGCCTTGCTTGGTGACAAGGCGTCCGCGCATGCCGACCTTGCCGTCCTCGCCGTACACCGTTCCCTGGATGCGCACTTCCAGCGTGGCGCCGTCGGCCCGCACGCAGGACAGGCTCTCGGTGCGCAGGTAGGCGCGTTCGGAGCTGATGTCACCATAGCCGGCGGCGACGACGAAGCACTCGCGGTACTCGCCACGGAACTGGTTGGGCAGCACGCTGTTGTCCGATAGCCGAATCAGGACGGGATGCGGGTTGGACTGGGACTGGCCTCCGGTCGGGGCGTCCAGGCCGCCCAACAAGATGCCGCGCGTGAAGCTGACGGGCAGGAAGGTGGCGATGGTCTGAGGCGACCCACCGCGGCTACGCTCCGCATCGGTGCTCTTGCTCGCACCGGAGGCGTTGGAAGAAGGAGCATGGCGGTCGACCAACGAGACCCGTGCGATGGTCGGCACCGGCGGCTCGGTGCGCGCCGCAGACGCGGGAAGCTGCAGCGGCGGCGGCGCGGCGCCGGATGCCGGTTGCATGGGCCTGGCCGGCAGCGCCGCCGCTGGCGGCATGGTAATCGGGGTTGCGGGAGTTCCGGACTGTGCTGGCGCCGGCGTCGGCGTCGGCGTCGGCATCGCGGGCGGCGCGGTTGCGGGCCCGCGGGTCAGGCGCTGTTCGATCTCCGCGAACCGCTGCATGGTGCGCGACTCGAACGCCTGGCGGTCCTTGTTGAGCCGGCCTTGCTCCTCTCGCTCGGACTCGTACTGGGCCAGCTTGCGGCCAGCCTGGCCGACCCACTGGTCGAGCGCCGTGACCTGGCCTCCGGGGGGCATCACGCCCATGTTGGTCACGCCGCCCGCATGCGTGGCCTCCTGGCCGGCGCTGCGCTTCGATGGTGCGTCCTCGGACAGGGCGAAGACGATCCACAGCAGCGCGATGCCACCCGCGACGATGGCGCCCAGCAGGACGAATTGGCGCTGACGTGGAGAAAGACGCCCGAGCAGGCCCTCACTGGAGCGCGGGCGGCGCAAAGGATGCGGGCCGGCAGGCGGCTGGTGGTCTGTCATTCGGCGCCCTCGCGACGCAACACGTAGACGCTCGTGGCCTCTCCTGGCGCCAGGTTGTGGTGCTCGATGGCGATCCCTGCGATTTCGCCGTTCTCCCGTCCTGCGGGACGGTCGAACTCCTGCTCCGCAAGGACCATCGGTGCGGCACCGATGTTCTGGAGCGCGTACTTCTCCCCGACGAATCCCCGGCCTTCGTACCGTCGCGCGAGGGTGAAGCGGGTCTGCGCCCAGAGCTGCAGCGGTCTGTGCGTGTCCTCCACGCGGACGTCCGGCGGAACGCGGTCTGACGCCATCGCCACGAGCAGCGCCTTCATGGTGCGCACGTGGTTCGGCGCTGGACCTGCGGCGAGCGCCTCGCCGGCGGATCGCCGCAGTGCGCGCGGCGTCCTGTCCCGGATCACGATGGTGTCGGCAGGGGTGTCTGCCCGGCGCAGCAGCAGCGTGTAGGTGGCCGTTGCCGAGGACACGAAAAGGTTGATCGGACGCAGGCCATCGCCGACGGGACGCAGGTAGATCTCTCCCTTGTCGCGATCGCAGGCGACGGTCACGTCGCCTGCCGGATTGCTGGGCGGCGTGCCAAGCGGCCCGGTCGCGGAAGGCGCGGACGCGGCGGTGTTGCCTGCACCACCGACGCCGCATTGGCTGGAGTGGATGTTGCCGAACACGTCCGTGATGGCCGCGCCTTCGATGCGGACCCGGGTGGGCTCCCTGCTGGAGACGATGGCCTCCGCGGCGACGCCATCGCGCGCCTCCACGAGCTGCAGTGCCAGTGCAGGGAGACCGCCGCAGCACGCCGCGGCTGCCATCGCTTGCGCAGCGAACTGGGTCGTGCGTCGCCGCCACGGGCGCGGTACCTGCACCGGGCCGCAGCCGGGTCGCCGCGGATGGCCGCTGGGCGGCAGATGCGCCCCGCCTGCGGGCAGGGCCTTACTTGACGGCATAGGCGACCTCCTGGAAACCAAGGACGTGCAGCCGCGCGCCTGCATGGCCGAAGTCGATGCGGTAGGCCTTCAGATCATGGGCCGTCTCGTGGCCGTTCACGAGCGTGCGCAGCCTGCCGCGCACGACAAGCGATTGCTGCTCTTCGCTGGCGACCAACTGCTGGGGCGCGAACGATGTGGCGGCGTTGATGCGCTTGAGCCGCTCCGCCTCCACCTCTTGCCGTGCTTTCAACGCACCGTGCTGCGCCGGGTCCACGTAGCCGAGCAGCATCTCCTTCTTCCATTCGATGGAGTTCGGCGTGACGTCCAGGACCAGCCAGGCGATGAAGCTGCCCATCTGCTCGAGGTATTCGCCGGAGGCCCGGCCGCCTTCCACCCAGAACGTCTTGTTCAGGACGGGGGGCACGACCACGGTCCGAACCGAGCCGAGCAGCATGACGATGGTCGACAGGGCCAGGATCAGGCAGCCCGTCAGTCCACCGATTGCCAGTGCCTGACCCTGGTTGCGCCGGCGCAGGTCGCGCAGGTCGGTGTTGAGGCGGGCGTAGTCCATCTGGCGCCTCCTAGCCCACCATGCGCCGCAGATGGGACGGGGGGGTGGCCTGCATGGAGGTGGCCGGGCTGGTGGGCAGATGCCAGTAGAGCCAATGGATGGCGAAGGACGGATGCTTGTCGGCCTTCAGGCGGGCGATCCACCGGGACAGGGCGACGCCGATGGCCGCACAGAGCGCGAAGGTGGTCTTGCTCGAGGTCAGGTAGCCGACGAAGAACATGAAGAGGACCGGGGCCGCCACGTCGATGTCCCAGAAGCCGATCTTCCAGCTGTCGTCGAGGCGGCGCGGGATGTAGGTATCGGTGCGCATGGGCGTCCTTCGCGCTGTGCGTCAGACGACGGCGCCCATGATGGCGCCCGCGATCACCAGGCCGACGGCGCCGAAGATGGCCATGCCGATGTAGAAGAGCACAGGCCCGAAGTTCCTCAGCGCCGACAGGCTGATGAGGGCGACGACGAAGCCGATGAAGCCCACCAGTGCCTTGATGGCCGGGCCCAGGTCGGCCAGTTGGGTCAAGGCGGACGTCATGGGGCCGGTGATGCCGGTGAACGCCACGAGATCGAGCGCATGTCCGGGCACCGCGACCGCCAGGCCCAGGAGGGCCAGGGCGAACAGACAGAGGCAGCCCACAAGCCTGCGGCCAGGCAGCGGCGCGAACTTGGGCATGCGGGAGACGGTGGTGGCTTGCATGGGCAACTCCTGAAGGTGGGGAAGCGAGTCGGAGAGGGTCACTGAACGGAGACCGGAGGCATGCATGGCATGGCCGTCACGGTGGCCCCTGAGGCACGGCGTCCGGGAACACTGCCGCCCTCGTTGGAGCGCTTGCGGTCGGACGCGCCGCTTGCGTCGCGTGTCCGCTGTGCGCGGACGGGGAGTGCAGAGCTTGTGCGCCCCGGAAGGCCTTGGGCGTTGCGACGGGGCAGGACCGCGCCTCGCACAACCGAAACGAAGCCAGCGCTCCATTGCCCTGCTGCGCGGCACGCCACGAAGGCGTCTGAGGCGCTGCGGCAGGCGGCTCGACTTGCGAGGGGCCGCCCGCGCATCCGATCTGGAGCAGCGGGACCGCGCATGCGACGGCGCGTGCCGGCCATGTGGCGGTCATCATGGCGAGACCCTCACCGCGGTGATGGCGCCGGCAGGGCGCGGCATCGCGCGTGGAACCACTGGTGCGGAAACGATGGCGTCCGCCGGGAGGCTTCGGTACACCTTCCAGGCATAGGTGGCACGTGCGCGTGTGCAGGCCTCGCCCTTGAGCTGGGTGCACGCGGCGTTGTAGGCTCCCACGGCGTCCCAGTTCCTGCCGTGTCGTGCGAACAGATCCGCGAGCAACCAGGCGCCGACCTGCAGGTTGGTGCATGGGTCGAACAGGGCCTCTTCGCCGATGCCATGGCGTGCCAGCATGGGCAGGTGCCGGCTGTTGATCTGCATCAGTCCGATGTCGTAGCTTGCCGTTCGCTCGATGTGGCTGCGGTTGACTGCGGCGGCGTTGAGTCCGGACTCGACGCGCGCAATCGCATGGAGCAGTGCCGCGGCGACGCCGTGCCGCTGGGAGGCAGTCTCCCAACACGGCACCGCGAGGGCAGCGGACACCGGCAGGCAGGCCAGCACAAGGACAGCGCGCATGGCGTGTCCAGGCGCCGAACCTTGGCCGCTGTGCGGCTGCAGGCGGCGGCGTTGGCGGCGCGAGCCGCGCGTCAGCAGATGGGGCCGGGCACGCGCGGTTTGGGACAGACGCTTCATTGCGGCCTCTGCCGAGGTCCATGCCGCGCTCATCCGAGCGGGGCGGTCTTCAAGCGGTGGACAGTGGAGCATGGCGGCGGTCCTTCACGTTCGTTGCAAGCACGCGCAAGAGGGTGCGGCAGGCACGATAAGCGCCTGGTGGCGCGCTGTCGCGCGCGAATCGGCGCTCCTTGTGCGGTCCTTTCGATGCCAGGGTGCACGGGCGCGCCTGCCGCTGGACTGCACGCACGCACTGCGCTGTGCAGGTGCGAGGGGCCGTGCGCGTGAGTCGAGCCATGCCGCGGTCGTCGATGTGTCGGCGCGCTGCTCAGGCCGCCTGGGCCATATGCAGCAGGGCTGTCTGCAATGGCATGCCGCACGCGAAGAGCGTCTGGCCGCCGACGCTGTGCGTCCGTCCCAGGGGCGTGAAGGGGTAGCCGCCTTTGCGCAGGATGCGTTGGATCGCGATCGGTGAGACGCTGACGAGCGCACGTGCATCCCTGCGAGCGGCTTCGCGCATCACAGTGAGCAGCAGGTCCAGCGCCTGCGGGGAGCCCAACGTGTGGCCATCCAGCGGTGCGGCGTCGAGGTCGACCGCGGCGAAGCGCGACAGCTCCCAGGTGGCTTCGTCATGCGGTGCGGGCTGTCCGTCGAGCAGCTGGGGAAAGACCTCAGCCAGCAGGTAAGGCCGTGTCGTGGGCAAGAGCCGGGCGCATCCGCACAGCGAGCCTGTCGTGCTTAGCGCCAGCACATACACCGTGTCGGGTCTGTCGTAGCCGTCCCATTCGGTGTCGCCGCGCGCGTCGGGCAGTGACCAGCCCAGATGCTGCACGAACACACGATGGCGGTAGCGTCCCAGTGCTTGCCGCCGTGATGTGCCGAGTTCCGTTGCGGTTCCAGTGACGTAGTGCATCGCCTCATACCTCCTTTGTGGAGGCCGCATTTCAGAGGCGATGACTGGCGTCTACAAGCTAGTCATTGTGAGAGGTAGCGCTTCTTCACTCGGCCGTGGCGCGTGTCGAGTGAAGAATTTCCCTGCACTCCGGTGTGTTACTGGTGCATGGATTTGTATCTTGTTGTGCAATAGGCTGGTTGGCACTCGGCTGCGCGCCGAGCTGTTTCTGCGGACGGAGGGCACCATGGGGCATTGGGTTGCATCATTGCTGAACGCTCTGGACACGGCCGACTCGGCCGAGGAAGCCTTCGCGGCGATTGCCGACGGTGCAAGGCACTTGGGATTTGAATGGTGTGCGTACGGGGTCGACCGGCCTTTGCCATTCACGCGCATCAATTGCTTCCAGATCAGCAACTACGCGCAGAGCTGGCAGACGCGGTATGCGGAGGCCTGCTACCTGCAGGTCGATCCCACGGTGATGCGTGCAAAGCAGTCCATCGAGCCGATGGTCTGGGCCGACAGCGATCTGCGCGAGGCCCCGCAGTTCTGGGATGAGGCCTCGTCGTTCGGCTTGCGCTATGGCTGGGCACAGTCGTGCATCGACGCGAGCGGGAGGGTCGGCCTGCTGTCCCTGGCACGCGGGAATGAGGCCATCGGGGAGGCGGAGATCAAGTTGAAGGACCCCGAGCTGAGGTGGCTGGCGAACAGGGCCCATACGGCGATGTCGCGCCACCTGGGAGATGGTTCCCAGAGGCGCGTCCCCAAGCTCACGCCGCGTGAGGTCGAGGTCCTGCGTTGGGCGGGAGATGGCAAGAGCGCTCGGCAGACCGCCCAGATCCTGGGCGTGAAGAAGTGCACGGTGGACCTGCATGTGGCCAATGTGCGCCGCAAACTCGGCGCCAACAGCCGGCCTGCCGCGGTGGCGCAGGCAACGGCCAGGGGTTTGCTGCGTTGACGCCGGTCAAGAAAGACAAAGGGGCGCTGGCGCTGGTGGCCCGTCCTGGTGATCCTGCCCGGCAATGACCGGGTCCCCATTGCGGCCTCCCGAGCACGGGCGTGATTGCAGGCGCAACTCAATGACGGAACGACGCCGCGTGTCAGCCGGTGCCGGTGGACGCAGATGGCGATGTCCATGCCAGGTGCAGGGCGTGGGGCAGCATGCACCGCGGCGCGCGGCTGGTTGAAGTGCTGCGTGGGGTCTGTGCGCGCCGCGGCCGGCCCTGGAGGAATGCGGCAATCCTTGGATCCAGGTGGTAGCGCACGAGCATCCTGCAGAAGGGGCATGCGTCGTTCTGGTGCAGCCGACCCAGCGGGATGTCGAGGAACTCGCAACCACATCTGGCGCATGCCGTCATCGCGATGCTGGCGCCGTCCGATGTCCAGAGCCCTGTGACATGGGCAACGAGGTCGAACGCGCGGTCGAAGCCCAGATGCGCGGCCTCTCCATACAGGGCGCGGTACAGCCGATAGGCCGAGAGCAGCCCCTCCGTGATGCAGAAGCCGCTGTTGCGCAGGCGCACGAAGTTCGCTGCCAGCACGGATGCCTCGGCGCGCTCCACCAGCGAGGCGGTCGGAAGCCATTCGCGCGCGTCCGGCGCCCTGCCTCGGGGCGGCTGGCGTTCGTCGTTGAAGAGCAGTTGCAGCAGTTCGCTCTGCCGCAGCCCCGTGAGTTCATGGATCGTCCGCACTCTGGCTCCCAGCACGGCGCACTCCAGGGCCAGGGACAGGGCGCGGATGCGTTGGGTGGCGCGGCACGCCATCGGCGTACCCGCTGTCATGCAGCGGAGCCGGTGGCGGGGACTGCAGGTCGGGCCGCGGCCAGCGTCGCCCGCAGTGCCTCGGGTGCGTCGAGCAGTTCGAGCAGGTCCCGGCGTGGCAGGAACAGCGACTGGTTGCCGATCGAGGCGACCATGGCATGGAGGGCCTGCGGTGTCAGCGCGAGCAGGCGCTGGCCCTGCTCGGCGTTCAGTCCATAGCGCAGGCAGGTGCCCACCGGGTCACGCTCCAGGCCGAGGCGGATCGCCTGCGCCATGTACAGATTCGTCGAGCGCGCGTCCGTGAGCAGCAGCGCCTGGCCGCCGAGCTCCAGCAGGTGCGGGCAGGGCGCGACCGGTACATCGTTTCCCATGGAGGCCTCCTGGTCGGTAGAGATCTGCACCACCAGCATAGGAGGCTTAGGCCGAGGCGGTATAGCTCCGACTTGTGTGAGCTGGGCGGGCGGCCCTGTTGGGCGGTCGGGCCCTTCTGGACGGATGTTCTGGCCCGGCTGGGCGGGTTCCCGCGAGCGGGGCGGCGCCTGATGGTCGATGGCCAGGCCGTGGCACAGCAGGGCCTTGGACAGCAGGCCAGGGCCGACTGCGCTGTCCTGCCGGAGCCGGTCTCGCGGGACCGCCGCTCCGCCTTCTCCCGTCCAGATCGCTGCACGGGATGGTCGGCGGGCATCCAGGTCCGCGGGTGAGCGCCTGCCGCATCCCGGCGTGCCGCGGGCTCAGCCGATGGTGCTGAGCAGCGACGGGTTCTGTGCCCGCAGTGCGGCGATGCGTTGCAAGGCTTCGGCGAGCGCGTCGGTGGTGGAGACGGCGCCCGTGGCGATCCGCACGGCATTGGGCGCAGTGGACGGCTCCACCGCGAACGCCTTGGCCTGCGCGACGAGGACGCCTTCGTTGCGCAGCCGCATGGCGAACTCGGACGCGTCCCAGGACTTGGGAAGCGGCAGCCAGCAAAACAGGCCCTCGGCAGAGCCGGTCAGGCCGTGCTGGTGCAGGGCCTCGTGGGCCATGGTCTGGCGCATCGCTGCTTCGGTGCGGACCCGCGTGATCAGCGTGCCGAGCATGTCGTTCTTGCGGATGAGGTGGCTGGCGAGCGCGGCCTCCAATGGCGGGGCCGATTGCATGGTGGCGCGCAGCATCTCCGCCAGCCGTTCGGTGGCGGGTGCATCCGGCGTCACCACGTAGCACACGCGCAGGCTGGGCGCGACGAGCTTGGCCAGGCCGAACAGCGAGTAGGTGATGTCCGGCGCCAGCGTGCCCAGCAGCGGCGGCGGCGCGCTCTGCAGGCCGCCGTAGGCATCGTCCTCGATGAGCGTGATGCCGTGGCGGCGCGCGACCTCGACCAGGGCCTGGCGGCGCTCCAGCCCCATGACGGCGCCGGTGGGGTTCTGCAGCGACGGGACACAGTACAGGGCCCGCGCCCCAGAAGCCTGCGCCGCCGCGTCCAGCGCGCCTGGCTCGATGCCCTGTGCATCCAGGGCCACCGGCACGAGCTCGATGTTCAGCACCGCGGCCAGCGTGCGCACGGTGGGCCAGCACATGGACTCCACCAGGAGCTTGCCGCCGCTGCCGACGACGCGCGCGAGCAGGGCGATCAGCGCGTTGCGTGTGCCGGCGGCCATGGCGAGGCGGCCCTCCAGCGGTGTGTCGAAACGCGGCTGCAGCCAGGTCTGGCCGCTCGTGCGGTCCAGTTTGGGGACCCCGCCCGAGCGGCGCGCGAGGAAATCGAAGCTGCGCGCATGGGTCACCTGACGCACCTCATCGGCCAGCATCGCGGCGATGTCCAGGTTGGGCGGCCAGCTGGTGCTGAGGTCGGTGGGGGCGTCCTTGGCCTGCTCGTCGGCGACGTCGCCGCCTGCTTCGGTGCCGGGACGCTCTCCCGAGACGAAGGTGCCCTGGCCCTTGTGCGACTGCAGCAGTCCCCGCTCCCTGGCGAGCTTGTAGGCGTTGCCGACGGTCGTGAAGTCGATCTTGAGCAAATCGGCGAGGCTGCGCTGGGACGGCAGCTGCTCTCCCGGCTTGAGCCGGCCTGCGCGGACCTCGGCCTCGATCACCTTGACGATGGCCGTGTAGAGCGATCCGCCTTCGGCTCGGACGGCATCCGGCCACGACGCAAATTTATTGGGAATGTTGCCTTGCATTTTCCATATGGTCTACATACACTCAATCGTCAGTCAAAAGAACTATATGGATCTATGTCCATACAGTTCGCCCTGTAGGTATATCACCGAGGCAAGGAGCCAAGTATGGAGTGCGGATCAGCGGTTGTCGTGGGCAGCGGCATCATGGGCAGGGACATCGCGGCCATCTTCGTGAACGCGGGATGGGCCACGCAGTTGGTGGCGCCGGAGAGCGACACCTGGGATGCGGCGGCGCGCCATGTGGCGCAGTCGGTCGCGCAGATGGGCGGGGCGCCCCGCTTCGGCCTGCTGCGCCTGCGGCATGGGCTGGGCGACGTGCAGTGGAGCGGGGTGGACGCGGTGATCGAGACGGTCACCGAGAAGCTGGAGGTCAAGCGCGCGGTCTTCACGCAGCTCGACGCCCTGGTCCCGGCGGGCGTGCCCATCGGCTCGAACAGCAGCGGGCTGCGCATCACCGACATCGCGGCGGGCTGCAACACGGCTTCGCGCATGGCCAATGCGCACTTCTTCCTGCCGGCGCATCTGGTGCCCTTGGTGGAGGTGGCCAAGGGCGCTTTCACGCACGACGTGGCGGTGGACCGGCTGCTGGAGATCTTCGCTGCGGTGGGGCGGATCCCCGTGCGGGTGAACCGGGACGTGCCGGGATTCCTGGCCAACCGCATCCAGCATGCGCTGATGCGCGAGGCCTTCTCGGTGATCGACGAGGGACTGGCGTCGCCGGAGGACGTGGACGCGGCCGTGCGGTTCGGCTTCGGGTTCCGCTACGTCGCGGCGGGGCCCATTTTGCAGAAGGAGTTCGCGGGGCTGGACACCCAGTTCGCGGCGGCCTCGTCCATCTACCCCAGCCTGTGCAACGACGCCACGCCCAGCCGCACGTTGCGCGACAAGGTGGCAGCGGGGCGCTACGGCACCAAGAGCGGCCACGGGTTCTGGCGCTGGAGCGCCGAGCAGATCGCGCAGGAGCGCGCGCGCTACGAAGACGTCCTGCAGCAGGCACAGCGGCTGCTGGTGCCCGCCACGTTGCCCGGCGCTGCGGGCCTGGACGCGACGGCGGGGACGCTGTGATGGCGGACAACGGACCCGTGTCCGCCGTGGGGGCGCAGTGCAGCGCCCCGTTCGGTGCCGTCCCGGCTGGCGCCGGTGGTGTCCAGCCCGACCTCGGGGCCATCCACCGTGCTGCCGCCCGCATCCAGGGGCACGTGGTGAAGACGCCCTTGCTGCGCTCGGCCGAACTGGATGCGCTGGCCGGCGGGCGGGTGTTCCTCAAGGCCGAGAGCCTGCAGCGCAGCGGCTCGTTCAAGTTCCGCGGCGCCTGCAACCGGATCCTGGGTTTGTCGCAGGCCGAGCGCGCGCGGGGTGTGGTGGCCTATTCCTCGGGCAACCATGCGCTTGCGGTCTCCGAGGCGGGGCGCCTGCTGGACGTGCCGGTGGCGGTGGTGATGCCGGCCGATGCCCCGGCGGTCAAGATCCAGGGCTGCCGCGCACGGGGGGCGACGGTGCTCCTGTACGACCGCGAGCGCGACGACCGCGAGGCCATCGGTCAGCGCATGGTGGAGGACCAGGGCATGACGCTGGTGCCACCCTTCGACGATGCGCAGGTCATGGCGGGCGCCGGGACCGGCGCGCTGGAAGCGCTGGAGCAGATGCGGGGCAGGGCGGTGGACACCGCGCTGCTGTGCTGCAGCGGTGGCGGACTGGCCGCGGGCTGGGCGGTCGCGCTGCGCGCCGCCTGGCCGCGGGTGCAGATCGTGGTGGTCGAACCGGAGGGCTTCGACGACACCGCGCGCTCTTTGCGCGCGGGCCTGCCGCAACACAACGCGCGGCGCTCGGGCTCCATCCAGGATGCGCTGCTGGCGCCCACGCCGGGGCGGCTGACCCTGCCCGTGCTGCGCGAGCACGCGGCCACTGGCGTGGCCGTGTCCGACGACGAGACGCTGGCGGCGATGGCGTTCGCGTTCTCGACCCTCAAGCTGGTGCTGGAGCCCGGTGGGGCGGCCGCGCTGGCGGCCGTGCTCGCGCACAAGGTCGTGCTGGCCGGCCGCAGCACGCTGGTGGTGTGCTCCGGCGGCAACGTCGACCCGGAACTGTTCGTGCGCAGCCTGCAGCGCAGCGGCGCGGGCGAGTCCTTGGCGCTGGCAGGAAGGCGGCCATGAGCGCGGCGCGGAGGGTGAAACCAGGGCGGGCGGCGAACACGAGTCGCCGGAGCGCGAGCGGTGTCGCGCCGCATGCCGCCGGCCGGCCAGGCAGTGGCCAGGGACTGGACGTGGCGGCGATGCGGGCGCCGACGCCCGAGAACCGGGCGCGGGCGCTTGGCCTGGACATCGCCGACGATGTCACGCCGGCTGCCCACTACGCGCTTGCCACCTTCCACGGTGGGCTGCTGTACCTGAGCGGGCAGCTGCCGCGCGTGGGCGACGAGGTCGCGGTCACGGGGCGGGTGGGCGAGGACGTCCCCCTGGGCGAGGCACAGCGGGCCGCCCGGCTGTGCACGCTGCGGGCGCTGGGCGCGCTGCGCCGGGTCCTGGGCTCGCTCGACCGCGTCGAGCGCGTCCTCAAGCTGCAGGTGTTCGTGCAGTGCGCGCCGGACTTCCAGCGGCACAGCGAGGTTGCTGATGCAGCCTCCGAACTGCTGGTGCAGGTCTTCGGTGCGGTCGGCCTGGCCGCGCGCACCGCCGTCGGCGTCTACCAGCTGCCCAAGGGGGCAAGTGTCGAACTCGATCTGGTCGTCGCTTGTGCTGCGCCGGCCACCAACCTGAAGGAGCAACACCGTGCGGCTCAGCACTGAGACACCCGGCGCTGGCCTTGCCGGCGCCACGCAGGCCCCACGCGCCACGGCGCAGGACCGCCGGCAATGGCAGGAGCGCTTCGAGGCCTTCCGGGCCCGCGGCCTGTCCATCGACATGACGCGCGGCAAGCCTTGCGCGGAGCAGCTCGCGCTGTCCGACGCACTGCTCGACCTGCCCGGCCGGGGCGACTTCCTCACCGAGGACGGTGGCGATGCGCGCAACTACTACGGCGGGCCGCTGGGCCTGCCGGAGGCGCGCCGTCTGTTCTGCACGATGCTGGATGCGACGCCGGAGCAGGTGGCGGTCGGCAACAACTCCAGCCTGGCCCTCATGCACGACATGCTGGCCTTCGCGGTCCTGCACGGTGTGCCGGGCGGCGCGCAGCCCTGGAGCCGGGAGACGGACCGCTTCCTGTGCCCGGTTCCCGGCTACGACCGTCACTTCGCACTGTGCGAGGCCTTCGGCCTGGAGATGGTGCCGGTGCCGATGACGGGCCGGGGGCCGGACATGGACGCGGTCGAAGCGCTGGCGCGCGATCCGCGCGTCAAGGGCATGTGGTGCGTGCCCCTGTACAGCAATCCCACCGGGGAAACCTATGCGCCCGACGTGGTCGAACGGCTGGCCCGCATGCAGACGGGTGCGCCGGACTTCCGGCTGTTCTGGGACAAGGCCTATGCCGTGCACCACCTGACCGAGCAGGCCGAGGGCGTGCCCAGCATCCTGGCGCTCAGCGCCCAGGCCGGGCATGCGGACCGGCCGCTCGTCTTCGGTTCGACCTCCAAGATCACGTTCGCCGGTGCGGGACTGGGCCTGCTGGCGGCTTCCAGGGCCAACCTGGACTGGTACGCCGGGCATGCGGGCGTGCGCTCCATCGGGCCGGACAAGCTCAACCAGCTGCGCCATGTGCGGCTGCTGCGCGACCATGCCGGGCTGCTCGTGCACATGCAGGCGCAGCGCGCCATCCTGGCACCCAAGTTCGCCATCGTGCAGTCGGCGCTGGAGCGCCACCTGGACGGCCGCGGTGTGGCGACCTGGACCCGGCCACGCGGCGGCTACTTCGTGAGCCTGCAGGTGCGCAACGGCTGCGCGCGCCGCGTCGTGGCGCTGGCCCGCCAGCTCGGCATCGTGCTCGTGCCTGCGGGCAAGACCCATCCGCAGGGCCACGACCCGCGCGACAGCACTCTGCGGCTCGCGCCCAGCTTCCCCGATCCCGCCGACCTCGCGACCGCGATGGAAGGCATCTGTCTCGGCATCCTGTTGGCCTGCACGGAGGAGCCACTGCCATGAACGGTCATTTCATCGCGTTCGCGCGCTACCTGGCGCGCAGCGCCCAGCCTGCCGGCCGGCCCGCGATCTGGCGTGGCCCGGACGTCGACGCCGCGCTGTCGGCACAGCCAACAAGCCCGCAGCGGCTCACGCGCGCACTGGCGCTCACGCCCACGGACGATCCGCAGGCCCTGGGCCTGAACGGCAGCATCTCGCTGATCGTGCAGGCGCTGGGCCCGGGCGAGACGGGGCGCATGCACAGCCATTCGTTCTGGCACCTGTACTTCGTGCTCAAGGGCCGCGGCGCTTCGCAGATCGGCGGCGAACTGATCAGCTGGTCGGCCGGCGACAGCTTCTATGTACCGGCCTGGGTGGACCACGACCTGCAGAACCTGAGCACCACCGAGGACGCGGTCGTGTACTCCGCCCAGAACCTGCCGGAGCAGGCGGCCACCGGCGCGCTGATGCGCAAGGAGGCCGCGGGCTACGTCCACATCCGGGCCGAGGCGGCCGCGCCCGCCGACGCCTGACGCGCAGCGGTTCCGTCTTCCTCTTTGGCGTCGCCCCACGGTTGCGCCTGCCATTCCCACTTCGGGCCATCGCGGCCCGTCCAAGGAGTATCCATGTCCGTTTCCAGCGTGCTGCGTGCGGCCCTTGCGGTCTGCAGCCTCATGGCCTGCGCCGTGGCGCCGGCCCAGACCCCCGTGCCCGCGAGCGACAAGGTCGTGCGCATCGTCGTTCCCTTCGCACCCGGCGGCGCCACCGACATCGTCGCGCGGGCCGTGTCCGATGCGCTGGCCCGGGAGCTGGGGCAGACCGTCATCGTGGAGAACCGGCCCGGCGCCGGCGGTGCGGTCGGCGCCAACTTCGTGTCCAAGGCGGTGCCGGATGGCACGGTGCTGGGCCTGGCCACGGTCTCCACCATGGCGACCAACCCGGCGATCAACCCCAAGAACCCGTACGACCCGGTCACCGGCTTCACACCGGTCATCACGCTGGCGACGGTGCCGGTCATCCTGGCCGTCAGCGCCGCCAGGCTGCCGGTCAACGACATGGCCCAGCTGGTCGCGCGGCTGGGCAGCTGTCCGGTTCCCTGCACCTTCGCCTCCGCGGGGACGGGTGGGGTAGGGCACCTGGACGGCGAGCTGTTCAAGGCACTGACCAGGACCGACCTGGTCCATGTGCCGTACAAGGGGGCGGGGCCGGCCATCGCGGACCTGCTGGGCGGCCAGGTGGACATGATGTTCGACAACCTGCCCTCCATGCTGCCGCACATCCAGTCGGGCGCGCTGCGGGGCATCGCGGTCATGAGCCCGCAGCGCAGCCCCGCGCTGCCCCGGGTGCCGACCTTCACCGAAGCGGGGATGGCGGCGCTGGACAACACCGCGTGGATGGGGCTGGTGGCGCCGGCCCGGATGCCGCCCGAGGTCCGGGACCGGATCCATGCCGCGGCGGCGCGCGCGCTGGCCGATCCGGCCGTGCGCCAGCGTTTCGAGAAGGCCGGCATCCAGCCGGTGGGCGGCAGCGTGGCGGACTTCGCCGCGCTGATCGACAAGGAGCTCGCCCTGCGCCGCGCCATCGTGGTGGACCGCGGCCTCAAGCTGGACTGAGTGGTGGCCATGTTGCAGAACAACTCGGCGCGCTATCCGCTGCCCGCGGACTTCCAGGTGGGCTTGGCCGCACTCAAGCCCTGTTTCGCGGGGCTGCAGAGCCCGGAGTGCATCGTCTCGAACGCCGCAGGCGAGTTCCTGATGTCGGACCGCCGCGGTGGCTTCACCCATGTGGACCCCGGCGGCAAGGCGCAACTGGTGCAGGGCCGCACGGTGCAGGGTGGGGCGCTGCATGCCAACGGCATCGCGCTCGGCGCCGACGGGCGCGTCCTGGTGGCGCACCTGGGTGACGCAGAAGGGGGCGTCTACAGGCTGGGGAGTACAGGCTCGGCGATGCCCGTCGTGACCACGCTGGAGGGACGGGTGCTGCCGCCAACCAACTTCGTGCTGGAGGACGCCAACGGCACGGTCTGGTTCACGGTCAGCACTCGGCACATCCCGCGCATGCAGGCCTGGTACCCCGACGTCGCTGAAGGCTACATCGCGGTCCACGACGCCCGCGGCACCCGCATCCTGGCCGACGGCCTGGGCTACACCAACGAGATCGCGTTCTCACCCGATGGGCTGTTCGTGTACGTCAACGAGACGCACGCGCGGCGCCTGACGCGGTTCCGGCTGCGGCCCGGGCCCACGCTGACCGACCGCGAAACGGTGTGCAGCTTTCCTGCGGGCGACCAGCCCGACGGCGTGTGCTTCGACGCCTTCGGGGGCGCCTGGGTCACTTGCATCGTCAGCAACAAGGTCTATGTGGTGCGGCCCGATGGCATGCTGCAGCTGGTGCTGGCGGACACGGACGCCAGGCACGTGGCGCGGTATGTGTCCGACCTCGACGCAAGGCGTCTGTGCCGCGACAGCATCTGGACCTGCGGCACCAGCAGCCTGGGCAATGTCTCCAGCCTGTGCTTCGCCGGCCCGCAGCGCCGCACCGTGCTCCTCGGCTCGCTCCTGGGGCACAGGGTGCTGGCCTTCGAGTGCCCGGTGCCAGGGCACCCGCCGGTGCACTGGCATCGCCGCTTTGCCGGTGGCGCCAGCAACGGACCTTGAATCTCGTGTCCGTGTCGAGGGGCCTGCATACCGGCCGCCTCGTTTCCGGCCGCTTCGTCGCCGGCCGCCTCGACGCCAGCTTCTTCCATCCGCCCATCGCCGCGCCGCGCGTTCCGCGGTGGCGATGTGCATGGCCCCGATCGTTTGCATCAAAGGAGTTCAACATGGCACGCATTGCGCAGTTCGTCATCGTTTGCCTCGCGGCCCTGGCCGCCGCGTTCCCTTCCTTTTCCCGGGCGGAGGCCACCTGGCCACGGGACACCGTGCGCGTCATCGTGCCTTTCGCGCCGGGAGGCCTGACCGACGTGATCGGTCGCACGCTGGCCCAGGAGCTGGCCAAGTCATTGAAGGTGCCGGCCATCGTGGAGAACCGCTCCGGCGCGTATGGCCTGGTCGGCACGGAGTACGTGGCGCAGGCCAGGCCGGACGGGCACACGCTGCTGGTCGGCGGCGGCATCGTCGCCCTGGCCGACGCCCTGTACCCCAAGCTGCGCTTCGATCCCCGCAAGGACCTGGTGCCAGTGGCCATGATCGAGCGCAACGGCTTGCTGCTCCTGGCGACCAGGGGGAGCGAGCGCTTCGCGGGCGCGCAGTTGCCCCAGGTGCTCGGCTGGGCGCGCGCGCAGCCCGGCAGCATTGCGGTGGCGAGCTTCGGCTCGGGCAGCATCAGCCACATGGCGCTGGAGACACTCAAGACGGCTGGCAAGGCGGACCTGCTGCACGTGCCCTACCGCGGCACGGCACCGGCTCTGCCCGACCTGATCGGTGGTCATGTTCCGCTGATGTTCGACAACACGGTGACGGCCTTGCCGCAGGTACGCGCCGGCAAGGTCCGCGCGATCGCCTACACGGGCAAGGAGCGGCTGGCCCAGTTGCCGGACGTCCCGACCTTCACCGAGCTGGGCCTGCCGGAACTGCAGATCTACAACTTCTTCGGCCTGTACGTGCCGACGGGAACGCCCGCGGCAGTGGCCGAGCGGCTGAACGCGGAGGTGAACCGGATCTTCCGGCAGCCGGAGGTGGTCGCCAAGTTCGCCGAGATGGGCGCCGAACTCCACCCAGGTTCTGCCGCAGCTTTCTCCGCCTTCCTCGAAGGCGAGCGAAGCCGTTGGGGCCAGCTGATCCGCTCGCGCAACATCCGTCCCGAGTGAGACCGACGGCCCGATGCATGTGCGCACGTTCCGGCTGCCCTTCAAGGGCTTCGGCCTGCATGCCGAGGCCTGCTGGGCAGGGTATCGCGAGCGCAGTGACCAGCGCTACGTGCTCTTCCTGCATGGCGGAGGTGCGGCCACCTCGTCGGAGGGCACGCGCTACCTGCGCGAGGATCTGGCGGAACATGGCGTCGCCAGCGTGGCGTTGGACTTCTCCGGGCATGGCCGCAGCGGCGGTCACATGGTGGACGCCAGCCTGGACCGGCGGTGCGAAGAAGCACTGCGCCTGGTAGATAGCCTGCAACCGGTGCGGCCGCGCGCGATCGTGGCGACCAGCATGGCGGGGCATGTGGCCTGTCGGCTGGCGGAAACCTTGCGCCCCGAAGTCCTGGTCCTGTTCTGTCCCGCAGCCTACGAGGCCGATGCAGAGTCGGCGCGGTTCGGCGAACCATTCAGGACCGTGATCCGGGCCACGCGCAGCTTCGAGCAGTCGCCCGCGTTCGAGGCGTTGCGGCGTTTCGAGGGGCACGTGCTGTGCTTCTATGGCACGCAGGACGCGATCATTCCGCGGGAGGTCCAGCGGGGCTATGCGACCGCTTGCGCAAGCGCGAGGCTGGCCGACTTCCGCATGTTCGAAGGCGTTGGCCACAAGCTGCACGAGTGGCTTGCGGGGCAGACCGCGCTTCGGCGCGAGGTGGTGGACCGGATCAAGGCGGCGCTGGGCGCGGCGGTGGCCTGAGTCCATGCTACTGGTTCGTTCCGGACGGGGCCGGAGGAGGGCGTTCGCATGCAAGCAGACGTCGCGTGCCAGTGTCGGGAGCCAAGGGCGATGGAACTGGCGGTCGACATTGGTTCTGCGCATCGCGTGAGCGGCAGAGACCCGACACCCGCGCCTAGGGGGTCGGACATGCCGTTCAGACGGCCTGGATCTCCAAAACGCGCTGGAGACACTCCTGGTTGGCCGGCTGGTGTCGTTCCAGCCGCGGGTGGACTGCAGGATCGTCGTCGCTTCAGGCACAGCCGTATCGCAAAGCAAGACTTGCGGTTCATGGAACAGCGGCACGTCGCGCAACGCCTCTTCCATCGCTGGATCGCTCAATGTGAACCACCGTTGCCTGCGGTGGCTGCGGGCGACCGAACGGTCATGCGTGCAAACCCCGATGCGCGATCACCGCCCTGCCAGATACAACAACGTTGTTGGGATATTCGCAAATCGGGCATAGCTCCTGCAACGGATTCCTGGCGCAATCAAACGACAGGAGACACTCATGCAAAAGCTGGTAAGGGGCGCTGCCCTGGCCCTCACGGTCTTCGGCGGCATGCTGATGCCCATCGCGCCCGCATGGGCACAGGACGCCTTCCGCATCGCCGGCGTTCTTCCGCTCAGTGGCGCCTTCGGCATCATTGGCGAGAACATGCGCCGCGGCGTCACCATCGCCATCGAGGAGCGCAACAACCGCGTGCTCGGCAAGCCGATCGAGGTCAGCTGGGACGACACCGAGACCTCCACCCAGGTGGCGGTGCAGAAGACTACGCGTGCCCTCTCGCGCGAGGTGCACACGGTGTTCGGCGAGGTCAGCTCGGGCTCGACGCTCGCCATGATGAAGCTGACCGACCAGCGCAAGATTCCCCACATCATCACGCTGTCGGCCGACGACCGCATCACCGGCAGCGACAAGTCGCGCTACGCCTTCCGCACCTCCAACACGGTCGCGATGGAGAACCGCATGATCGGTGAGTTCGCGCAGCGACAGGGCGCCAAGAAGCTCTATGCCATCGTCGCCGACTACCAGGTCGGCCGAGATATGTGGGCTGCGCTGAAAACGGACTTTGAGGGTCGCGGCATCCAGGTGGTCGGCATGGACCTCACCGCCATCGGCACCAAGGACTACGCTGTGCTGCTCGACAAGGCGCTGCGCTCGGGCGCCGACAGCCTCATGCTGTTGGTCGTGGGCGGCGACGTCGTCACCTCCCTGAAGCAGGGCGCCGACATCGGCCTGCCGCAGAAGATGCGCGTCATGGGCACCATGCTGATGGACGAGACACTGGGCCAGGCCGTGGGTCCCACCGGCTCGCTGGGGGTGAACTCCACGCTGCGCTACCACTACTCGCAGGAAACGCCGCGCAACAAGCGCTTCGTCGAGGCCTACAAGGCCAAGTACAAGGAGTTGCCGAGCCAGTACGCGGGCGAGGCCTACGATGGCATGAGCTGGTGGCTGGACACGGTGGAGAGCACCGGCGTGTGGGACAAGGAGAAGTGGGTCGATGCCTTCCGCACCAGCGTGCGCAAGGACTCGGTGGAGGGCGAGAAGCGCATGCGCGCCTGCGACAACCAAGCCGAGCAACCCGGCCTGTTCGGCATCGCCGAGCGCAGCAGCGGCGATGGCCCGATCGTGATGAAGGTGACCGAGCGCTTCACCGCGGCTGCGCTGTTCAAGCCCTGCAACTGACGCGGCACAGCGCGCACGGGAAACTGGCTCCACCATGTCGACCTTCCTGATCGGGTTGAGCATCGCCATGCTGCTGTTCCTGCTAGCGGCAGGACTGACGCTGATCTTCGGGATGCTGCGGATCATCAACTTCGCGCATGGCGCGATGTACATGTTCGGTGCCTACCTGGCCTACCAGATCGCCACCGCCAGCGGCAACTTCTGGCTGGCCCTGGTCGTCGCACCGTTGGGCATGGCCCTGCTCGGCGCACTGACCGAGCGCTGGCTGCTGCGGCCCATCTACGCCATGCCGCACGAGTTCCAGCTGCTGATCACATTCGGCCTGATCCTGGTGCTGGAGGAAGCGGTGCACGTGTTCTGGGGACTGAACGGCCGCAGCATCGCCACGCCCGCCGCGTTGACCGGCAGCGTGGAATGGTTCGGCACCGCGTTCGCACGCTACCGGCTGTTCGTCATCGCGCTCGGTGCCGCCATGGTGGTGTTGCTGCTGGTCGGCATCGAACGCTCGCGCATCGGACTGATCGTACGCGCCAGCAGCGTCAACCCGGCGATGGCGGCCAACCTGGGCGTGAAGGTCAACACGGTGCGCACGGCCGTGTTCGCGGCCGGCGCCGCCCTGGCAGGCCTCGCAGGCGCCATCGCCGGGCCGATGCTGCCGATCCAGTTGCAGATGGGCACCACCATCATCTTGGATTGCTTCATCGTCGTGATCCTCGGCGGCCTGGGCAACATCCGCGGTGCCGTTCTGGGCGCACTGCTGATCGGCATGACCCGCGCCTACGGCCAGCAATGGCTGCCCGAATGGATCGACATCCTGACCTATGGCGTGCTGATCGGCACGCTGCTGCTGCGGCCGCAGGGGCTGTTCAGCAAGAAGGAGCGCCTCGCATGAACAGCGTCGCAAGCCACGCCACTGGGCACCGTTCGACAGCCGCGCCCAGGGCAAACCCCACACGTCTGCCACTGGCCAGTGCCGACCTGTGTGCCAGCCTTGCCATGGCCGCGCTGTTCGCGGTGCTGGCGCTCACGGTGCGCAACGACGGCGTCTCCTACATGCTCAGCCTGATCATGGTTTGGGCGATCTTCGCACTCGGCTACGACCTGGCTTTCGGCACGGCCGGCATCCTGTCGTTCGGCCACGCGGCCTATTTCGGGCTGGGCGCCTACGGGGCCACCTGGGCGATGCTGCGCTTCAACCTGCCGTTCAGCGTGGGGATGGTCTGCGCCTTGCTGATGGGCGCGCTGGCCGGCACTGTGGTGGCCTGGATCGGCCGGCGCGTGACCGGCCTGTACTTCTCGCTGCTCACGCTGATGCTGGCAGAGCTGGTCTCCATCGTGATGCTGACGCGGCTGCGCGACCTGTCGGGCGGTGTTGACGGCATTCCCGGCGTGCCACGGCCCAGCTTCGGGGGCATCGACTTCTTCGCGAACGGCGCCTTCGTCTGGGTGGTGTTCGGGCTGTTCCTGGCCACTGTGCTCGGCGTGCACGTGCTGCGCCGCTCGCCGCTGGGCCAGGCGCTGCAGGGGCTGCGGCAGAACGCGGTGCGGCTGGAGCAGCTGGGCCTGAACGTGGGTCGCCTGCGGCTCGTCGCGATGGCGCTGTCGGGTGCGGTCTCGGGTCTGGCCGGCGCGCTGCTGGCCTCGCTGATGATGTACATCAGCCCGCAGCTGCTGCATTGGAAGATGTCCGGCGACGTGCTGATCATGACGCTGCTCGGCGGCAGCGGCACGCTGCTCGGGCCGATCCTCGGTGTGGCGTTCTTCGAAGTGGTCAAGGAAGGGCTGGCCGCGTACACCGACCATTGGTACGGGCTGCTGGGCGTGATCTTCATCGCGGGCACGATCTTCATGCCCAAGGGACTGGCCGGCCTGGTGCTGCGCCGCTGGAGGCGCGCATGACGTCCACCGCCATCGCCATCGCCTGCACCGGCGTCAGCGTGCGCTTCGGCGACTTCGTCGCGTTGTCGAACGTGGGCCTGGACGTCGCCACCGGGCAGACGCTGGCGCTGATCGGCCCCAACGGTGCCGGCAAGACCACGCTGCTCAATGCGCTGAGCGGCCGGCTCGCGCTGTCCGGTGGCCGCGTGCAGCTGCAGGGCCGCGACATCACGGCCGAGCCCATCCACCGCCGCGCGCGCCTGGGCCTGGGCCGCAGCTTCCAGATCATCAACATCTTTCCCGAGATGACGGTGCTGGAGAACCTGCGTCTGGGCGCGCAGCCCATGGTCTTCGGGCTGCAGCCGTTCTGGCGCGGCGTGCAAGCCTGGCCCGGCCTGGAGGCGCGTGCCCGTGAAGTGGCGGCCCTCGTGGGGCTGGACGACGCGCTGGACATGCCTGCCGCCGTGCTGAGCCACGGCCGCCAGCGCGCCGTGGAGCTGGGCCTGGCACTGATGTCCGACCCGCCTGTGCTGCTGCTGGACGAGCCGCTGGCGGGAGTCGGCCAAGCCGAGATCCAGGCCACGACGGCATTGATCGAACGCGTGCGGCAGAACCGCACCGTGCTGCTGGTGGAGCACAACATGGACGTGGTGATGCGGGTCGCCGACGAGGTGGTGGTGATGATGGCCGGCGAGATCCTCACGCGCGGCACGCCCGAGCAGGTGCGGGCCGACGCCCGCGTGCGCCGCGCCTACCTGGGCGGAGCCCGCACGCAGCCCGCACAGGAGGCCGCCCATGCTTGAGTTGCGCAACGCGGAGGCCTGCTACGGCAAGGCGCAGGCGCTGCACCAGGTGGCGCTGGCGGTGCGGCCAGGCCAGGTGACGGCGCTGGTCGGGCGCAACGGCGCCGGCAAGAGCACCACGCTCAAGACCCTGATGGGCCAGATGCGCCTGGCCGGCGGCAGCCGCTGGCTGGACGGCCAGGACGTCAGCACGCTGGCCCCCGAGCAACTGAGCCGCCGCGGCGTGGCGCTGGTACCGGAAGACCGGCAGATCTTCGCCGGGCTCAGCGCCGAGGAGAACCTGCAGCTGGCCACCGTGTCGCACGGCGCCGGCCCCTGGACGCTGGAGCGCGTCTACACCTTGTTCCCGCGCCTGCGCGAGCGCCGGTCGGCGCAGGGCACCTCGCTCTCGGGCGGCGAACAGCAGATGTTGGCCATCGCACGCGCGCTGATGACGCACCCCCGCTACCTGCTGCTGGACGAACCCACCGAAGGCCTGGCGCCGGTCATCGTCGAGCAGATCGTCGCCGCCATCGCCGAGATCCGGACGGCCGGCATGGGCATCGTGCTGGTCGAGCAGAACCTGCACGTGCCGCGCCAGCTGGCCGACCACTACGTGCTGCTCGACAGCGGCCGCATCACCTGGCGGGGCGGCCGCGACGACGTCGGGGACGCGCTCGAGGACATGTTGTCCGGCCTGTCCGGCCACGTGGCCTGACCCCGACCCCGCACCGAACCCACACCGAACACGACCGACCACCATGCGCCTGATCGACTTCTTCGACCGCCGTGCCGCGATGCACCCGGAGCACCCTTTCCTGATCGACGACCTGGGCCGCACGACCTACGGCGAATCGCAGGCCACGACCCACCGGATTGCCAATGTGCTGATCGGGCTGGGCTGCCAGCCCGGCACCAAGGTCTCGGTGTTCTCGCCCAACCGCGCACGCGCGTTCGAATGCCTGCTGGGCCTGGCCCGGGCCGGCGCCGCCTGGGTACCGCTGAACGCCAACAACGGACTGCAGGAGAACTGCCACATCCTGCGCGGGTTCGACGTCGAGATCCTGCTCTACCACTCCTCGCTCAAGGACCGTGTCGCGTCCTACCTGCCGCACGCGCCTGGCGTGCGCCATGCGGTGTGCATCGACGACGACGAGGCCGACGGGCTGCCGGCGCGCATGCGCGAAGTTGCCGCCTCCGCCCCGCCCGACCTGGCGCGCGATCCGGACAGCGTGACCGCCGTGTTCCCCACTGGCGGCACCACCGGTCTCTCCAAAGGCGCGATCTGGACCCACCGCACCTGGCAGACCATGATCGCCAATCTGCTGACCGCCTTTCCGGTGCGGCGGCCTCCGGTCAACCTGGTCGTGGCGCCCATGACGCACGCAGCCGGTGGCGTGGCCATGATGCTGATGGCGGCGGGCGCCACCTTCGTGATCCTGCCGGGCTTCTCGCCCGAGCGGGTGCCGGCCGCGATCGAGCAGCACCGCGTGACCCACCTCTTCCTGCCGCCGACAGCCATCTACATGCTGCTGGCGCATCCGGAGGTACGCAACCACGACTACAGCTCGCTCGACTACCTGATCTACGCCGCGGCACCGATGTCGGTGGACAAGCTGCGCGTGGCCATGGAGGTCTTCGGCCCGGTCATGGCGCAGACCTTCGGCCAGGCCGAAGCGCCCATGCTGTGCACCGCGCTGACCCCGCGCGAGCATGCCGAGGCGCTCGCCGAAGCCCCGGACCGGCTGGCCAGCTGCGGGCGGGCCACGCTGCTGACCGAGGTGGCCATCATGGACGACGCAGGCCGGCTGCTGCCCGACGGCGAGCGCGGCGAGATCGTGGTGCGCGGTCCGCTGGTCATGGCGGGCTACTACAAGAACGCCGACGCCACCGCCGAAGCGGCGCGCCACGGCTGGCACCACACCAGCGACGTCGGCTGGCGTGACAGCGCGGGCTACCACTACATCGTCGACCGCAAGCGCGACATGATCATCTCGGGCGGATTCAACATCTACCCGTCCGAGATCGAGCAGGTGCTGTGGAGCCACGACGACGTGCAGGACTGCGCAGTGATCGGCGTGCCCGACGACAAGTGGGGCGAGATGGTCAAGGCCTTCGTCGAACCCAAGCCCGGGCGCACGCTGCAGCCGGAGGCGCTGGCCGCTTTCTGCCGCGAGCGCCTGGGATCGGTGAAGGTGCCCAAGGCCTTCGAGGTGCGCCATGAACTGCCACGCAGCGCCGTCGGCAAGGTGCTCAAGCGCAGCCTGCGCGAAGAGGCCTGGAAGAACACCGGGCGGGCCATTTGATGCCAGCCCACATTGCTCCACTGCCCGCCTTCGACAGCGCGAACGCGCCCGCCGGCCTGCAGGCCCTGGTGGATTTCGTTGGCTACCGGCCCCATGCGCTGCTGACCATGGCACGCCACGACGGCCTGCTGCCTGCCGTGCTGGGCCTGGTGCAGGCCACATTGCGCGGACCAGGGCCGCTGGAGGAGCCCTTGCGCTTCCTCGTGGGGTGCGAAGCCAGCCGCGTATCCGGCTGCGGCTACAGCGCTGCGCACGCCGCGCATGTGGCGATCCATCTGGGTGTGCCCCTGGCCAAGCTGGCCGCGCTCGACCGCCACGCCGGCAGCCCGCTGTACACCCCGCGCGAGCGCGCAGCACTGGCGCTCGCCGACGCAGCGGCGCGCCCGCGGGCCCGCGGCGCCAGCGTGGCGCACGATGCGGCTTTCGCCTCGGTGCGCGCCTGCTTCAGCGAGGAGGAACTGCTGGCGCTGGTGGCCGTGGTCTCGGCATTCGGATGGTTTAATCGTTGGAACAGCCTGGTGCGCTCCGAACTCGAAGCCGAGCCGGCCACCATGGTCGAAGCGCTCCGTTGGCTGGGCCCACTTCTGGACGCTTCGCCATGACCATCTCCACTCCCGCACGGCGCACCGCCAAGCGCGCCGCCACGCCGACCAGTTCCCCCTTGCCGACACCCGACGACTGGCGCGGTACGCCCGCCGCGCTGGGCCGCACGCTCGAACTCGTCTTCTTCGCCCACATGGAGATGGCCGACGCATCGGACCGCATCCTGGCCGAGCACGGCCTGGGCCGGCCGCACCACCGCGTGCTGTACTTCGCCCAGCTCAGCCCCGGCATCACCGTCGGCGAACTCACGACCCTGCTGCGCATCTCCAACCAGGCGCTGTCGCGCACCATGCAGCAGATCGCGACGCTGGGACTGATCGAGCAGTGCTACTGCCCTGATGACCGCCGCGTGCGCCGCCACTTCGTGACCGAGCAGGGCGCGGCCCTGCTCGCCCGGTCGAAGGAAAAGCAGTTCGCGGTCATCCGCAAAGCGCACCTGGCCTGCCCGCAGGCCGACATCGAGGCCTTCTGGCGCACGCTGACGCTGCTGTCCCGTCCCGAAGACCTGGTCTGGATCTCGCGCCATCCCGGCGCCTGCACGCCGCCGCCGGCATCTGCAACCACCGAAGGAGACTCCCCATGAGCACGCATCGCACCTGCATCGCCGGCGTCGGCATGACGCGCTTCACCAAGCCCGGCGCTGGCGAGGACTACCCGCAGACCGCCGCACAGGCCACGCGCGCCGCGCTGGCCGATGCCGGCATCGCGCTCGACGACGTGCAGCAGGCCTATGTGGGCTACGTCTACGGCGACTCCACCGCCGGCCAGCGAGCGCTCTACGAGGTGGGCATGACCGGCATGCCCATCGTCAATGTCAACAACAACTGTTCGACGGGTTCCACCGCGCTGTTTCTCGCGCGCCAGGCGATCGAGAGCGGCGCGGCCGAGTGCGTGCTGGCGCTGGGCTTCGAGCAGATGAAGCCCGGCGCGCTTGGCGCCGTCTTCCCGGACCGGCCAACCCCGTTCCAGCCCTTTGACGACGCGACCACGCGGCTGGTCGGGCACGAGGGCATCCCCATGGCACTGCGTTACTTCGGCGGCGCGGGGCTGGAACACATGCGCCGCTTCGGCACGCAGCTGTCCACCTTCGCGCAGGTGCGCGCCAAGGCCAGCCGGCACGCCGCCAACAACCCGCTGGCCCTGTTCCGCACCGAACTGACGGCCGACGACGTGATGGCCTCGCCCAAGATCTGGCCTGGCGTCATGACGCGGCTCATGGCCTGCCCGCCCACCTGCGGCGCGGCCGCCGCCGTGCTGTGCTCGGAGGACTTCGCGCGACGCCACGGCATCTCGACGGCGGTGCGCATCCGCGCCCAAGCCATGACCACCGACACACCCGCGACCTTCGACTGCGACGACATGCGCAACGTGGTCGGCTACGACATGGCGCGCCAGGCCGCCGCCAAGGTCTACGCGCAGGCGGGCGTCGGCCCGCGCGACCTCGACGTGGTGGAACTGCACGACTGCTTTGCGCAGAACGAGCTCATCACCTACGAAGCCCTGGGCCTGTGCGACGAGGGCGGCGCCGAGCGCTTCATCCTCGACGGTGACAACACCTATGGGGGCCAGGTGGTCACCAATCCCTCGGGCGGCCTGCTGTCCAAGGGGCACCCGCTGGGCGCGACCGGCCTGGCGCAATGCTACGAGTTGACCTTGCAGTTGCGCGAGCAGGCCGAGCAGCGCCAGGTGGCGGGTGCCCGGCTGGCGCTGCAGCACAACCTGGGGCTCGGCGGGGCGTGCGTGGTGACGCTGTACGAGCGGGGAGATTGAATGCAACACCGCAAGCATGGGTCGTGAGCGCGTTTCCATCGCTGCGCTCACCGGTCGTTGGGTGCTACTTCAACAGGGGCTGAACATCTACAGCCGCCTGAGATTCACCCCGGCGCCCCGCGACATGCGCCTGCGGCCTGCAACCTGCCCCGCGAAGATGCCCTCGGTTCGATGATCCTGGGGCTGGCCCGTGGCGGTGGCGTGGCCATGGCTAGATGCCCGTCAGTCCGCCGGAGCACATCAGCGTCTGCCCGCTCACATAGTCCGATTCAGGCAGGCAGAGCAGGTAGACGGCGCCCGCGGCCTCCTCCGGCGTGCCGCCACGGCCCAGCGGGATGCTCTGGGCCATGGCTGCCATCAGGCCCGGATTGATGCCGACCTTGATCTCGCGGCCATCGATGTTGGTCGTGGTGCCGTCGGCCGCACTGCCGGTCAGCCGCGTCTTGATGAAGCCGTAGGCCACGGCGTTGACGGTCACGTGCATGCGTCCCCATTCCTTGGCCAGCGTCTGTGTCATGCCCAGGATGCCGGCCTTGGCGGCCGCGTAGTTCACCTGGCCGACGTTGCCGAACAGCCCGGCGACCGATGAGATGTTGACCACCTTGCGCACCACGCGCCGGCCGGCCGCGGTGTCGGCCTTGGCCAGATCGCGGATCACCGGGTAGGCCGCGCGCAGGATGCGGAACGGTGCGGTCAGGTGGCAGTCGATCATCGCGTACCACTGCTCGTCGGTCATCTTCTGGATCACATTGTCCCAGGTGTAGCCGGCGTTGTTGACGACGATGTCCAGGCCCTGGTAGTGCTGCACCGCCGTGCCGATGAAGCGCTCTGCGAAGTCGGGCGCGGTCACATTGCCGGCGCAGGCCACGGCCTGGCCGCCGGCCGCGCGGATCTCGGCCACGACCTCCTCGGCCGGGCCGGTGTCCAGGTCGTTGACGACCACGCGCGCGCCCTGCGAGGCGAACTTCAGCGCGATGGAGCGGCCGATGCCGCGGCCCGAGCCCGTGACGAGTGCGACCTTGCCGTCGAGTGTGAGAGACATGGGGGGTGTTTCCTGTCGTTGCATGGAGGTGGGTGTCAGGGCAGCGCGACGATGGCTTCGCCTGCGATCTTGGTCTGACCGTGCTGGTTGGTGCTGCGGATCTCGATGCGCACGCAGGCTTCGCCGCCGCTGTGCAGCTTCTCGACCACGTGCCCGCTGCAGCACATGGCATTGCCCAGCTGCGTGATGCCCTGGAAGCGCACGTCAAAGCGCCGCAGCCGCGACTGCGGCGCCCAGGCCGTCAGCAAGCGGCCCAGCCACGCCATGCCCAGCATGCCCTGCGCGAACACGTCAGGCATGCCCGCGCGCCGCGCGAAGTCGGTGTCGATGTGGACCGGGTTGTGGTCGCCCGAGGCGCCGCCGAACAGCGCCAGCGTCGTGCGGTCCACCGGCGGCAGCTGCAGCGCCGGGAGCCGGTCGCCAATGTGCACGGTGTCGAAGTGGGGAGTGGCCATGGCGTGTGTCCTTCAGTTCCTGCAGACCAGCACGGTGCGCATCTCGGCCACCAGCTCGCCCATCTGGTTGGTGGCGCGCGAGGCCTTCACAACGAATTCGAGCGCGCCGTTCTTCTTGTCGTAGATGTCCTCGATGCGCGAACGCACCGTGATCGTGTCGCCGACGCAGGCCGCGCGGTGGTAGACGAAGCTCTGCTCGCCGTGCAGCAGCCTGGCCAGCGGAATGTCCAGGTCGGCCAGCATCTGCGTGTTGGCGCCCGAGTCGAGCTCGGCCGCGAACAGGAAGGTCGGCGGTGCGGGCAGATCGGCGTAGCCGGCATCGCGCGCGGCCGTGGTGTCGGTGTAGACCGGGTCGGTCTCGCCGATGGCCTTGGCAAAGAACTGCAGCCGCGAGCGCTCGATCGGCAGCACCGAGGCCGCCAGCGCGTGGCCGATCCACTTTCTATCGATCATGGAGCTGCCCTCAGACGCGTTCGTAGAGCGTGACCACGCAGGCGCCGCCCAGCCCCAGGTTGTGCTGCAGCGCCAGCCGCGCATTGGCGATCTGGCGCGCCTCGGCCGTGCCACGCAGCTGCTGCACGAGCTCGGTGCACTGGGCCAGGCCCGTCGCGCCCAGCGGGTGGCCCTTGGACAGCAGGCCGCCCGAGGGGTTGGTGACGACCTGGCCGCCATAGGTGTTGTCGCCATCGCAGACGAACTTCTCGGCGCCGCCCTCGGGGCACAGGCCCAGCGCCTCATAGCTCAGCAGCTCGTTGTGGGCGAAGCAGTCGTGCAGCTCCACCACGTCGATGTCCTGCGGGCCGACGCCGGCCGCCTCGTAGACCTGGCGCGCCGCGGTGCGGGCCATGCTGACGCCGACCACCTCGCGCATGTCGCGTGCGCCGAAGGTGGCAGGGCCGTCGGTCGTCATGGCCTGCGCCTTGATGCGCACGCTGCGGTCCAGCCCATGGCGCGCGGCGAAATCCTCGGAACACAGGATCGCGGCGGCCGCGCCGCAGGTCGGCGGGCAGGCCATGAGCCGCGTCATCACGCCGGGCCACATGACCGGCGAGGCCATGACCTCCTCCTCGGTCACCACCGTGCGGAACAGCGCCACCGGGTTGTTCGCCGCATGCCGGCTGGCCTTGGCGCGGATCTTGGCGAAGGTCGACAGCTGTGTGCCGTACTGCTGCATGTGGGCCAGGCCGGCGCCGCCGAAGTAGCGCAGCGCCAGCGGGATCTCGGCGTGGCCGACCAGTTCTTCCGTGGCCTCGTCGAAGCGATCGAAGGGGCTCGGCCGGTCCTGGAACACGGCGCCCAGCGCGCCCGGGTTCATGTGCTCGAAGCCCAGCGCCAGCACGCACTCGGCCGCGCCGCTCGCCACCGCCTGGCGCGCCAGGAACAGCGCGGTCGAGCCGGTCGAGCAGTTGTTGTTGACGTTGACGATGGGGATGCCGGTCATGCCGACCTCGTACAGCGCGCGCTGGCCGGCGGTGGAGTCGCCGTAGACGTAGCCCACGTAGGCCTGCTGTACCTGCGCGTAGCCGATGCCGGCATCGGCCAGTGCGGCGGCGGTGGCCTGTGCGGCCATGTCGTGGTAGGGCGCATGGCGGCCCGGCTTGGCGAACGGGATCATGCCGACGCCGGTGACGTGGACGGGGTTCATGGGGTCTCCTGGTGGGTGGATTGGGCGTCCCCTGCCGTGGGCAGGCGGGGGTCGTTGAAGACTGGCGGGCGCTTGGCCATGAAGGCGTTGATGCCCTCGCGGCCGTCCGCCGACACGGCGCAGCGCAGCAGCGCCTCGCGCTCCAGCTGCAGGTGGGTGCGCAGGCCGTGCTGCAGCGCGCCGTCGCACAGCCGCTTGATGCCGCCGAGCGAACCGGTTGCTCCGCGCGCCAGCTGCAGCGCCAGTGCGCGGGCGGCACCCGGCAGGGCCTCGGCCTCGTGCAGCTCGTCCACGAGGCCCCAGCGCAGGCATTCCTCGGCCGCGATGGCGCGGTTGGTCATGAGGATCAGCTTGGCGCGTGCGGCGCCCGCGCGGCGTGCGAGGTAGTAGGAAGCGCCGAGGTCCGGGCTCAGCCCGATCGCCGAGTAGCCGCCGCGCAGCTTCATGGCCGGTGCGGCCAGCACGATGTCGGCGCACAGGGCGAGCGCGATGCCGGCGCCGCCGACCGGCCCGTGCACGGCGCTGACCACGGGCACCGGCAGCGTTGCCAGCGTGTGGATTGCCGGGTGCAGGGGATCGAGCATGGCGCGCACCAGCCGGTCCAGGTCGGCCTGGCGCTCGACGAACTCGCCGATGTCGCCGCCGGCGCAGAACTGCCTGCCCGTGGACGAGAGCAGCACGGCACCGATGTCGGCGCGCGACGCCTGGTCGATCGCGTCGGCCAGTGCGCGGCCGGCGGCGCTGTTCAGCGCGTTGGCGGCGGCAGGGCGGTTCAGGACGATGTGGCCCACGCCGTCCTCGATGTGCCATTGCACCAGGGCTTCGGCCGGCATTCAGGCCACCTTCCTTTCGCGGCCTTCCCAGAAGGGCGCGCGCAGCTGCGTCTTCAGGATCTTGCCGGCGCCCGAGAGGGGCATCGCATCGATGAAGCTGACCTGGCGCGGACACTTGTAGCCCGCGATGCGCTCCTTGCAGTGCGCGACGATGGCAGCCTCGTCGACGCTGGCGCCGGGTTTGCGCACGATGAAGGCATGTACCAGCTCGCCCCACTGGTCGTTCGGAACGCCGATCACGGCGCAGCTGGCCACGGCGGGGTGCGCGGCCACGGCGCTCTCGACCTCGACGCTGTAGACGTTCTCGCCGCCGGTCACGATCATGTCCTTGATGCGGTCCACGATGAACAGGTAGCCGTCCTCGTCCATGCGCCCGCCGTCGCCCGTGAACATCCAGCCATCGCGCAGCGCAGCGGCCGTTTCGGCCGGCTTGTTCCAGTAGCCCAGCATGACGCCGGGACCGCGCACCGCGACCTCGCCGACCTCGCCGCGCGCCACCTCGTTGCCCATGGCGTCGACGACGCGCACCTCGCAGCCGATCGCCGCGCGCCCGGCCGAGCGGTGACGGCCCTTGCGGCGGCCGGCCTCGCGGTGCATGTCCTGCGAGAGCACCGTGGCCATGGGCGACAGCTCGGTCATGCCATAGAGCTGCGTGAAGCCCGCTGAGGGAATGGCACGCATGGCGCGGTCCAGCAGCCCCTCGCTGATGGGCGAAGCGCCGTACAACACGTTGCGCAGGCTGCCGATGTCGAAACGGCCGATGTCCGGATGGTCCACCAGCATCTGGATCATGGTGGGCACCAGCAGCGCCTCGGTCACGCCTTCGTCCTGGATGGTCCCGAGCACCGACACGGGGTCGAAGCGCGGCACGATCACGTGCGTGCCGCCGCTTGCGAACATCGCGTTCATGAAGCAGCCGTCGGCCAGGTGGAACATGGGCGCCGTGTGCAGGCCGATGCAGCCGTGCTGCACGGCGCCCTCGGCCACCACGCCGACGGCGTTGGAATACAACCCGCGGTGCGGCAGCATCACGCCCTTGGGCGAGCCGGTCGTGCCACCGGTGTAAAACACCCCGGCCAGGTCCTCGCCGCCGCGCAGCGCGTCGTCGACCGGCTCGGCTTGCGCCAGCAGGGCCTCGTAGCCGAGCATGCCGTCGGGCGCGGGGCCATCGCCGACGTGGACCACGGTGTGCAGGCCGGGGCACCGGCCCCGCAGCTCGGCCACCATGGCGGCGTGGTGGTCGTCCACCAGCAGGATGCCGGTCTGGCAGTCTTCCAGCGAGAACGCGATCTCGGCCGGGCTCCAGCGCGTGTTGATCGGGTTCACCGCGCCGCCGGCCCAGTACACGCCGGGGTAGTACTCCAGATACCAGTCGGAGTTCAGTGACAGCATGCCGACGCGGTCGCCAGGCGCGACGCCCAGGCTGCGCAGCAGCCCACCGAGTCGCGCCACGCGCGCGCCGAGCTCGGCGAAGGTGCGCCGGCGCCCCTGGAAGACGGAGGCGATGGCGCCGGGCGTCTGCTGGACTGCGCGGCGCAGGCCTTGGGTGAGGTACATGGTGGGTCTCCTTTGTCGTGGTTCAGGCGCCGTTGCGCTCGAGCGAGCGCGCGACGATTTCCTTCATGATCTCGCTCGCGCCGCCATAGATGCGCTGCACCCTGGCGTCGGCGTACAGGCGGGCGATGGGGTATTCGGTCATGTAGCCGTAGCCGCCGAACAGCTGCAGGCAGTCGTCCACGGCCCGGCCCAGGGTCTCGGTGGTCCACAGCTTGGCCATGGCCGCGGTGTCGGCGTCCATGGTGCCGGCGACCACGCGCGCGATGCAGTCGTCCACGAAGCGCCGGCCCACGGTGGCCTGGGTCTTCACTTCGGCCAGCTTGAAGCGCGTGTTCTGCAGCTCCAGCAGCGTCTTGCCGAAGGCGCGGCGCTCGCGCGTGTGGTCCAGCGTCATGCGCAGGGCGGCCTCGGTCGAGGCGATCGCGCTGACGGCGCACAGCGTGCGTTCGTACGGCAGCTCGTGCATGAGGTGGTAGAAGCCCAGTCCCTCGTGCCCGCCCAGCACGTTGTCCGCAGGCACGCGCACGCCGTCGAAGAACAGCTCGCTGGTGTCGGCCGCATGCTGGCCGAGCTTGTCGAGCACGCGGCCGACCGAGAACCCCGCGGCATCGCGCGTCTCCAGCAGCAACAGCGAGACGCCCTTGCTGCCGGCCGCCGGGTCGGTCTTGGTCACGACCACGATCAGATCGGCCATGGAACCGTTGGAGATGAAGATCTTGCTGCCGTCGATGCGGTAGTGGTCACCTTCCAGCGTGGCGCGCGTGCGGATCGCCTGCAGGTCCGAGCCAGCGTTGGGCTCGGTCATCGCAATGGCGCCGATCCAATCGCCGCGCGCCATGCGCGGCAGGCAGCGGCGCTTTTGCTCTTCTGTGCCCTGGTGCAGGATGTAGTTGGCCGCGATCTGGTGCACGCTGACGCCGAAGCCGTAGTCCCCCGCGCGGGCCAGCTCCTCCATGAGCACGGCCACATGGGCGAAGCTGCCGCCGGCACCGCCGTAATCCTCGGGAATGTCGGCCAGCAGCAGACCGAGTGCGCCGGCCTTGTCCCAGACCGCCCGGTCCACATGCTGCTGGCGCGCAAAGCGCTGCTGGTGCGGCGCGATCTCTTCGGCCACGAAGCGGCGCACCGTCTCGCGGTACAGGTCGAGGTCCGCGTCCGTCCAGGGACTGCGGTAGCTGGCAGGGGCGTTCATGCGATGGCTCCTCAGGACTTGGCCGATGGCGTGCTGTAGCGCGCCACCAGCAGGAATTTCTGCACCTTGCCGGTGGCGGTGCGCGGCAGCGGGTCGGCCTGGAGCAGCACGCGTTTGGGTGTCTTGAAACCGGCCAGGCTGCGCCGGCACCAGGCCAGCAGCGCGTCGGGGTCCACGCTGTGGCCGGGCGCAGGCACCACCACGGCGCTCACGCTCTCGCCCCACAGCGGGTCGGGCAGGCCGATGACGGCGCAGTCGGCCACACCGTCGAAACGGAGGATGGCTTCCTCGACCTCACCCGCGTGCACGTTCTGGCCGCCGGTCACGATCACGTCCTTCAGCCGGCCGTTGATGAACAGGTAGCCCTCGTCGTCGAGTCGGCCCAGGTCACCGGTGTGCAACCAGCCGCCGCGGAAGGTTTCGGTGGTCTTGTCGGGGTTCTTGTAGTAGCCGGTGACGGTGCCGGGCGAACGGCCGATCACCGCGCCGGTCTGGCCCACGGGCACGTCGCGGCCGGCCTCGTCCACCACACGCACCTCGGCGAACAGGATGGGCTGGCCGACGGAATCGGGGCGGCGCACACGGTCCTCGGGCGTGCTGACCACCAGCGTGCTGGTCTCCTGCATGCCGTAGTACTCGTACAGGCGCGGACAGATGCGCGCCATCACGCCGTCGCGCACGGGCGAAGCCAGCAGCGAGCCGGCGAAGACCAGCGCGCGCAGCGAGCCCAGTTGCGCGCCGTCCAGCTCGGGCCGTGCCAGCAGCATGGCGCCCATGGTGGGCACCAGGTTGGTGATGGTCACGCGCTCGCGGCCGATCAGATCGAGCGCCTGGCCCGCATCGAAGTTGGTCAGCACGTTGCGGCAGCCATACATCACGCCGCAGGCCACCCAGGCGAAGCCGACGCGGCCGTACATCGGGAACACCGTCATGACAACGTCCTCGCGCACCATGTGCAGCGCCTGGAACATGTTGGCGAAGGTGGCCGCGTTGTAGTGGCTGATCAGGTAGCACTTGGGCAGGCCGGTCGTGCCCGAGGTCAGGTTGAAATAGTAGGGGTCGTCTTCGTTCACCTGCACGGTGGGCTCGCTGGCCGACGCGGCGTCGAGCAGCGCCTCGTAGTCGTGCGTGCCGGCAGGCGTTGCGCCCTCGCCGAAGACCACCCGCACGCGCACCTGCGCCGCCAGGTCGGCGAACCTGCGCTCGCACAGCAGCGCCACTGCGCCGACCTCCTGCATCAACGCCAGCATTTCGACCGGCGCCAGCCGGTAGTTCAGCGGCAGGCCGACCAGGCCGGCCTTGGCCAGTGCGAAGTAGATCTCGGCGACCTCCGCGCGGTTGGTGCTCAGGAAGGCCACGCACTCTCCGGGGCACAAGCCCAGGGCCAGCAGGCCGTTGGCCAGACGGTTGCAGCGCGCGTTGGCCTGCGCGAAGCTGTAGCGGCGGCCCGTGGGCACGCAATGCCAGGCCTCGCGCTGCGCGAAGCGCACGGCCGCTGTGGCGAGCATGTTGCCCACCACCATTTGTCCGAGGGCGGATTGGCGCATGGCGGCCTCCTTCAGGGCTGCGCCTTGGCCGCGAAGGCCGCGATGGCGCGCTTGTGGAAGCCGTCCGAGAAACACGCCTTCTCCAGTGCGAGCGAGGTGTCGAGCACCAGGTTCACGGCCTCGCGCACGTGCTTGTTCAGCGCGGCCTTGGTCGATCGGATCGCCATGCGCGAGCCTTGGCACAGCCGCTCGGCGGTGGCCTGGGCTGTGGCCACGAGTTCGGCCGATGGCACCACGCGGTTGACCAGGCCGATGCGCTCGGCCTCCACGGCATCCAGGCTGTCGCCGGTCATGAGGTACTCCTTGGCGCGCGACAGGCCGACCAGCAGTGGCCAGACCACCGCACCGCCGTCGCCGGCCGTGACGCCGATGCGCACGTGCGGGTCGGAGATCTTCGCGTCGTCGGCCATGTAGACCATGTCGCAGAACAGCGCCAGCGTGGCGCCCAGGCCGGCCGCCACGCCGTTGACGGCGGCGACGATGGGCTGCGGCAGCTCCGACAGGTCGACGATGATCTTGCGCGCCTCGACGAACAGCGCGTCGAGCTGCGCCGGCGTGATGTCGCGGAACCAGGCCAGGTCGCCGCCGGCCGAGAACGCACGGCCCTCGCCGGTCAGCACCACGGCGTCCACGCTGGCGTCCTGCGCGATCTGGGAGAACACGCGCGACAGTTCGGTGTGCAGCGTCGCGCTCACGGCGTTCAGCGCCTGCGGGCGGTCGATGCGCACCGTGAGCACGGCACCGGCCTGGCTGAAGCGCAGGGTCTTGTAGTGGGAGTAGGGCATGGCGGTCGGGAGGATGGGGAGGGGAAGAGTCAGCTGGCGGTGACGCCGGCATCGACCGTGAAGCTCGCGCCGGTCACGTAGGAGGCACGTGGCGAGCACAGCCACACCACCATGTCTGCGACCTCTTCGGGCCGCGCGAGCCGGCGGATGGCGGCGCGCTGCAGCCCGGCGTCGAGCAGCTTGTCGCTGAAGATGGCTTCCTCCCCCGTGGTCATCGGCGTGTCGATGTAGCCGGGGCAGACAGCGTTGATGCGGATGCCGTCGCGCCCGCACTCCAGCGCGGCGGCCTTGGTCAGCCCCACCACGCCGTGCTTGGCCGCGCAGTAGGCCGAACCGCCGAACGCGCCGCGCAGTCCCATGATGGAGGCGGTGTTGACGATGGCGCCGCCGCCCTGGCGCTGCATGGCCGGGATCTCGTGGCGCAGGCAATGGAACACGCCGCTCAGGTTCACGTCGATCACGCGCTGCCATTGCGCCGGACTGTGGTCCACGGTGCGCAGCGGGTAGCCCGCGATGCCGGCGTTGTTGAAGGCGGCGTCCAGCCGCCCGTGCCGCGTCAGCGTCTGCGCCACCATGGCAGCGCAATCCTCGTCGCGCGTGACGTCCACGCGCAGCGCCGAGGCCTGGCCTGCGGCCGCACCGACCAGCCGCGCGGTCTCCTGCGCCGCCGCCTCGTCGATGTCGGCCGCCACCACAGTCCAGCCCTCGGCCGCCAGGCCCAGCGCCGTGGCGCGGCCGATGCCCGAACCGCCGCCCGTCACGATGGCCACCCGGCCCTGGATGCTGCCGGCCTGCATCAGCCCGCCTTCTTCGCCACCAGCGGGCATTGCGACTCGGACAGCGGGCGCCAGCTCTGCTCGGCCGGCACCGTCTCCAGGATCTTGTAGAGATCCCAGGGTCCCTTGGACTCGGCCGGGGCCTTGACCTGCGCGATGTAGGTCTGGCGCATGACGCGGCCGTCCTCGCGGATGCGCACGCTGTCGGAGTAGAAGTCGTTGACCGGGAGCTCGCGCATCTTCACGCGCACCGCATCGGCGTTCTTGGTCCCGGCGGCCTTGACCGACTGCAGGTAGTGGTAGACCGCGCTGTAGGTGCCGGCATGCGCCTCGGCCGGCATGAACTTGTTGCGCTCGAAGAAGCGCTTGGAGAAGGCGCGCGTCTTGTCGTCCAGGTCCCAGTACCAGACGGTGGAGAACACCGCGCCCTGCGCCACCGGCAGGCCCAGCGCGCGCACGTCGTTGAGCAGCAGCGTGAGAGCGACGAGCTTTTGCGACTTGCCGCCCATCTGAAACTCGTTCCACTGCTTGATCGAGTTGGTGGTGTCGGTGATCGCGTTGGCCAGCGCGACCACGTTGGCCTTGGCCGACGAGGCCTGCATCAGGAAGGACGAGAAGTCGGCGCTGTTGGGCGGGTGGCGCACGCTGCCGACGACCTTGCCGCCCGCGCTGTTCACGGCCCGCGTCGCGTCGGCCTCCAGGGCCTGGCCGAACGCGAAGTCGGCCGTGACGAAGTACCAGTTCTTCTCTCCGGCGCGTGCGAGCTTGGCCGGCAGGCTGCTGGCGAACATGTAGGTGTCGTGGCTCCACTGCGTGCCGTAGGGGGTGCAGGCCTTGTCGGTGAACACCGAGCTCGAGGCGCCGGTGATGAAGACCAGCTTCTTCTGGTTGCGCGCGAGTTCCTGCACGCCGAGGCCCACAGCCGAGTTGCCGATGTCGGCGATCACGTCGACGCCGTCGCTCTCGTACCACTTGCGCGCCGTCGCCAGGCCTACGTCGGGCTTGTTCTGGTGGTCGGCCGAGACGAACTGGATCTTCTTGCCCAGGACTTGGCCGCCGAAATCCTCGATGGCCATGCGGGCCGCGTCCACCGAACCGGGGCCCAGCGAAGACGACAGGAAACCCGTCATGTCGGTGAGCACGGCGATCTTGACGGGATCGGAATCGGCGGCATGTGCGGCCAGGGTGGTCAACAGCGCGGCGGTGGCGGCAGCCAGCCGGGCGCGGTGGAATCGTGTGGTCTTCATGGGTGCTTGTCTCCGTTGCTGTTGGAAGGGTCCCGCTGCGATGATGGGCGTGCGGTGCCGGCTCGGCCTCGTTCGAAAGTACAGTTTTGGCACCAGCTCACAGCGGGACGCGCAGTCGCTGCGCGACCTCGCCGACCACCCCGCGCCGAAAGGCGAGCACGCAGACAGCGAAGATCACGCCCTGGATCACCATGACCCAGGAATCGAGGTGCGCGAGGTGGTTGTGCATCATCACGATCGCGCCCGCGCCAACCACGGGCCCCAGCAGCGTGCCAAGCCCGCCCAGCAGGGTCATGAGCACGACCTCGCCGGACATGGCCCAGTGCGCATCCGGCAGCGCGGCCAGCTGGAACACCAACGCCTTGGTGGCGCCGGCGGCGCCGGCCAGCGCGGCCGACAGCACGAAGGCGAGCAGCTTGTAGCGGTCGACCTCGTAGCCCAGCGAGATCGCGCGCGGCTCGTTCTCGCGGATCGCCTTGAGCACCTGGCCGAACGGCGAGTGCACGATGCGCCAGACCAGCAGGAAGCCCGCGAGGAAGACCGCGAACACGAAGCCGTACATGGCACCGGGGCGCGCCAGATCCACCAGCCCGAACAGCCGGCCGCGCGGCACGGCCTGCAGGCCGTTCTCGCCGCCTGTGAACGGCGCCTGCAGGAAGAAGAAATACACCATCTGCGCGAGCGCCAGCGTGATCATCGCGAAGTAGATGCCCTGGCGCCGGATCGCCAGCAAGCCGCTGACCAGCCCCAGCAGCGCCGCGCAGGCCACGCCGAACAGCACCGCCAGCTCGGGCGTCAGGGCCCAGACCTTGGCCGCGTGCGCGGCCGCGTAGCCGGCAACGCCGAGGAACATGGCGTGCCCGAACGACAGCAGGCCGCAGAATCCGATGAGCAGGTTGAAGGCGCACGCGAACAGCGCGAAGCACATGACCTTCATGAGGTAGACCGGGTACACGAACAGCGGCGCGAGCGCGAAGAACGCGACCATCAGCGCGAAGGCCAGGGCCTGGCCGTGGCGCGCCAGGAACGTGGGTTGGGGCATGGCGGGTCTCTCTAGTTCCGGGCACCGAACAGGCCGTTCGGCTTGGCGAGGATCACGAGGGCCATCAGCACGAACACCACCGTGTTCGCCGCCTCGGGATAGAACACCTTGGTCAGCCCCTCGGCCAGCCCCAGGCCGAAGCCGGCCAGGATGGAGCCGAGGAGGGAGCCCATGCCGCCGATCACGACCACGGCGAAGACCACGATGATGAGTTCGGTGCCCATCAGCGCGCCGACCTGGTAGATGGGCGCGGCCATCACGCCGGCCAGCGCTGCGAGCCCGGCACCCGCGCCGTAGGTCAGCGTGAGCATGCGCGGTACGTTGATGCCGAACGCCTGGACCAGCGTGGGGTTTTCGTTGGCGGCGCGCAGGGTGCCTCCCAGCCGGGTGCGCTCGATCAGCAGCCAGGCCGCCACGCAGACCGCGACCGAAAAGCCGATCACCCACACGCGGTAGTACGGCATGAACATGAAGCCCAGGTTGCGCCCCCCCGACAGCTGCGCCGGCATGGGGTAGGGCTGGCCCGAGGAGCCATATTCGCTGAGGAACACGCCCTGCACGATGAGCCCCAGGCCGAAGGTCAGCATCAGGCTGTAGAGGTGGTCCACGCGGTACAGCCTGGACAGCATCAGGCGCTCGACCACCGCGCCGAGCGCGCCCACCGTGAGCGGCGCCAGCAGCAGCGCCCACCAGTAGCCCACGCCCGCCTTGTGCAGCAGCAGGTAGGCGATGAAGGCGCCGAACATGTACTGCGCGCCGTGTGCGAAGTTGATGATGCGCAGCAGGCCGAAGATGATGGCCAGGCCCAGCGACAGCAGCGCGTAGAACGAGCCGTTGATGAGCCCGATCAGCAGCTGGCCGAACAGCGCCTGCGAGGGGATGCCGAAGATGTCCATGGCGTCAGACCCCGAGCTGCGTGTGCAGCATGTCCATATGGGCGGCCAGTTGCGCGGTGGCGAAGCCCTGCACCATGCGGCCGCCCTCCATCACGTAGAAGTAGTCGGCCAGCGGCGCCGCGAAGCGGAAGTTCTGTTCCACCATGACCAGCGTGAAGCCGAGCGCGCGCAGCTGGCGGATGGCGCGGCCGATGGCCTGCACGATCACCGGCGCCAGGCCCTCGGAGGTCTCGTCCAGTAGGAGCAGCCGCGCGCCGGTGCGCAGGATGCGCGCCAGCGCCAGCATCTGCTGCTCGCCGCCCGACAGCCGCGTGCCCGGGCTTGCGCGGCGCTCCCGCAGGTTGGGGAACAGCGCGTAGATCTGGTCCAGCCCCATGCCGCCGGCGGCCAGCCGGGGCGGAAGCAGCAGGTTTTCCTCGCACGACAGGCTGGCGAAGATGCCGCGTTCCTCGGGGCAGTAGCCGATGCCGTGCCGCGCGATGTCGTGCGGCGCCAGCCCCAGCAGTTGCGCGCCGTTCAAGCGGATCGACCCCTTGGCGCGGCCCATCAGCCCCATCACGGCCTTCAGCGTCGTGGTGCGGCCTGCGCCGTTGCGGCCCAGCACGGCCACCACTTCGCCAGGGTAGACCTGCAGGTCCACGCCGTGCAGCACGTGCGATTCGCCGTAGAAGGCATGCAGGCCTTCGATCGCGAGCAGCGGCTGCTGCCCTGCGCGGGCCTCACGCATGGCGGGTCCCCGGGAGCGCGGCATGCTCGGTTCCCATGTAGGCCTCCAGCACCTGCGGGTCGGTCGACACCTGCGCGTACGGCCCCTCGGCGATGACCTTGCCACGCTGCAGCACGCTGATGGTGTGGGCGATGCGCTCAACCACGCCCATGTTGTGCTCCACCATCAACACGGTGCGGTCGGCCGCCACCTTGGCGATCAACGCGGTCACGTGGTCGATGTCCTCGTGGCCCATGCCCTGGGTGGGCTCGTCGAGCAGCAGCAGCGCGGGGTCGGCCGCCAGCGTGGTGGCGATCTCCAGCGCGCGCTTTCGGCCGTAGGGCAGCTCGGCCGCGGGCCGCTGCGCATGGGGGCTCAGCTCGACCGTGGCCAGCAGCTCCATGGCGCGCGCATGCAGACCGTGCAGCGACCGTTCGCTGCGCCAGAACCGGAAGGTGGTGCCCAGCTTGCGCTGCAGCGCCACGCGCACGTTCTCCAGCACCGACAGCTGCGGGAACACGGCCGAGATCTGGAACGAGCGCACCATGCCCTGGCGCGCCACGGCCGCCGGGCCGCTGGCGGTGATGTCCCGGCCGTCGAACACGATGCTGCCGCCCGTGGGCGCAAGGAACTTGGTGAGCAGGTTGAAGACGGTGGTCTTGCCGGCGCCGTTGGGACCGATCAGCGCGTGGATCTGGCCGCGGCGTACACGCAGGTCGACGTGGTCGACCGCGACGAAACCGCGGAATTCCTTGACCAGCTGTCTTGTCTCGAGGATGTAGTCGTTGTAGGGCATGGCGCTCTCTGGTGGCGCCGCGATGTTCGAGCCGGGCCCGGTGGGCGGCCTCGTTCGAAAGGACAGTTTGCGGGCCGGGTTTGTACCGAGTGCCCGCGCCGGTGCAGGGTCGTCAGTCCAGCAGGCCGCGCTGGCGCGCGACCGCGATGGCGTGGGTGCGGCTCTCGGTTCCCAGCTTCACGTTGATGCTGCGCAGGTGCGCCTTGACAGTGGTCTCGGAGACGAACAGCCGCTCGGCGATGGCACGGTTGCGGTGGCCTCCCGTCAGCAGGCGCAGCACCTGCAGCTCGCGTTCGGACAGCACCCCGGCACTGGTCGGCGCGGTGCTGGCCGGCGGCTGGCCGGCTGGCCGCTGTGGGGAAACACCGCCGGCCGCCAGCAGTCTGGCGACGAAGCCTGCCAACCCGGCATCACCGCCGTGTGCCTCGGCCAGCGAGTCCTGCAGTTCGCCTACCCAGCGCATGAGCATGGGGCCTTCGTCGACGAAGCTGCGCACGAAGCCCTCGCCGGCAGCGAACTGCACGGCGTCGCGCAGGCGCCGCAGGCCGGCGGCGGTCTGGCCCGTGGCGCACAGCGCCTCGGCCAGCAGAATCGAGAGCTTGAGCGCGCGGCGGTGCCGCTGCAGCGCATCGGCTTCCTTCAGGGCCTGCTTGAGCGGCGCCAGCGTGGCCTCGGCGCGGCCCGTGCGGATGCGCAGGCGGAACTGGGCGATGGCGGGTGCTTCGGTGTCGTTGGCGTGCGTGACGAGGCCGCCGAGCGGCTGCCAGGTGCGCTCGTCGCAGCCGCTGGCTAGCTGGTTCTGCGCGGCCACCACCTCGCCGCGCAGCAGCGCGACGCGGCTGCGTTCGAGCCGCGCCGTCGCCACCATGCGGGGCAGGCCATGGCGGTGGCCGACGACTTCCATCTCGTCGAGCAACTCGTCCGCCCGGCTCTGGTGGCCGCGCGCGCAGGCGATCCGGGCCAGTACGGCAAAGCTGGTGATGAGCTGGTCCGGTGCAGCCGCGTCCTTGAGCAGCGGCAGGTAGATGTTCAGCAGGCGCTCCGCCTCGTCCAGCGCGTTCGCCTCGTACAGCGCCTCGGCCAGGAAGGCCGCGGCCACAGTGTTGTTCGCAGCCTGCGGCAGCAGCGCCGCGCCGCCGCCCGCGAGCGCGGCACGAAAGCCGGAAGTGGCATTGCGCAGGTGTCCCTGCGCGAAGTCGATGGCGCCTTCCAGGCACAGCGCCATCGGCGCGATGAAGGAGTCGCCGATCTCCTGCACCCGCCGGCGGGCCTGTTCGAGGAAGCCGCGGGCCTCCGCGAAGCGGCTCTCGGCCACCAGGCAGAAACCGTAGGATGCGCCCAGCATGGCGTAGGAGAACGGCTGGGCCGGCGTCACCCTCGGCGTGCAGACGTGCCAAAGCTCGGCAGACTCCTTGACCCGGTCCTGCATGGCCAGGATGAACGCGCGCTGCACGCTGATGGCCACGGCCGGCACGTCCTGCTCGCCAAGCGTACCTGCGGCCAGGCCCGCCTGCAGCGTGTCGAGCAGCTTGAGGCTTTCGTCGTAGCGGTGGGCCAGGGTCAGCGCCCAGCCGAAGATCAGCATCAGCGCCGGATGCTGCGCCAGGCGTGCCGCCACGGCGGGCGCTGCATGCCAGCGCGCCAGGGTGCGGGTGCGGCCGAGCCACAGCAGGTCGTTCGCATGGGCTTGCAGCAGCGCCATCAGGTAGTCCCCGTCGCCGCACTGCAGCGCGTGCTCGATCGCGCGCGTGGGCTTGCCATGCCCGGCCCACCACTGCGCGGCGCGCTGGTGCAGGCCATGCACTTCCTGTGGTGCGCTCTGGCGCAGCTGATCGCGCAGGAAGCCGCTGAACAGGGCGTGGTAGCGGTACCAGTGGCGCTCACTGTCCTGCGGCACGAGGAACAGGTGGGCGCGCTCGATCTGCGCCAGCAGCTCGTGGCTGTCGCCGCGCTGCAGCAGGTGGTCGCACAGCGGCGCGCTGAGTTCCTGCAGCACGCTGGTGCCCAGCAGGAACCGGCGCACGGGTTCGGCCTGGCGCGCCAGCACGTCCTCGACGAGGTAGTCGGCGATGGAGGCGTTGGAGCCGTCGAAGGTCTCAACGAAGCGGTGCGGATCGCTGCGGTCTCGCAGCGCCAGCGAAACCAGCCACAACGCCGCCGGCCAGCCCTCGGTCCGGTGCTGCAGGCGCAGGATGTCGTCGTCGCGCAGTGCCAGGCCGCGCTGCTGGCGCAGGAATGCAGCGGTCTCCGCGGAGCTGAAGCGCAGCTGCGGGGTTTCGATCTCCACCAGTTGGCCGTGGGCCCGCAGCCGGCCCAGGCCCAGGTCGGGCACGGTGCGCGAACCGATGACGAGCCGTCCGCCCGCGGGCAGGACGTCGATGAATTGCCGCACCAGGCCCAGAACGACCGGGCTTTCGATGACTTCGAAGTCGTCCAGGAACAGCACGAACTCGCCCTCGAACGCGGCCAGGTGTCCGGCCAGATCGAGCATCGCGCCGTGCGTGTCGTTGGCGACTGCGCCGTCGTACCGGCCGAGCGCCGATGGAATCGCAGTGTCGATGGCCCTGAAGGCTTCGACCAGATAGGCCAGGAAGCGGTCGACGTCGTTGTCAGCCTTGTCGAGCCTGAACCAGCCGGTGGCAATGCCGCGGTCCCTGAGCTGCAGGTAGTACTGGACCATGGCTGTTGTCTTTCCGAACCCCGCCGGACCGTGAACCAGCAGAAGGGCGGGGTGGTCTGCCGCGTGCATATGCTCCATGAGCTGTGGGCGCGGCACCGGCCGCGGCGAGGTCAAACGGGGATGGAGCTTGGCCGCGACAAGATGTCGCCTCACTGCCTTCGAGTGCATTTCCAACCCTTTGTCTCCTCAGGTTTTGGCGTACAGACGCAAGTTCGTGGCCAGCAATGCGGTTGGCGACCGAGCGGCGAATCGTCGGCCGCTTCCCACAACTGACCCCTGGTCAAGTGGAACGAGTGCTGAATGGCTGGAACTGGGCCAGTTTACGGAACTGGAGTTCAAGCTCCTTCCACATCGGCAGACGCGACCCTACAGCTGTTCTTTCGAACGAGATCAGATCTGCCGAGGATTTCGGCGGATACACCGGAGTGGGGTGCTGTGCGCAATGTGGCCAGTTTCACCCGCAGCAGCAGTTGATAGCACGACCACTCATCTCCGATGGAGCAGCGCCCGAGCCCCTGCTGGGGCTGGCTTTGAAGGCTCCCAACCGGATCGATCTGCATTTGGCAGGCTCCAACTGCGATGCAATGGCATTGGCGCACCGCGCCAGATCCCTTGCTCGCGTGCTGCGTCGATCAGCTTTCAGCGTCGCGTTGGCCCCGATGGCGGTGATGGCCAGGACCTATTGCGCGAATTCGTCGCAGACCGCCTTTGACAACGTCGTGACGTCGCTCACCGCCCCGTCAACAACCGATGCAAACCGCCGCTTCTGGATGTCCAGCAACCTCGCGTGCAGGGCCGCGTCCGGTCGCGATGCCTCGCCGGTTGGCCAGGAGGAAGATCATTTTGACAACGGCGCGCCATGGTGTCTGATGCTGACCTCCAGCAACACGCATCGCCGCACCCGCGCGGTGCAAAGTCGAACGCAAGGGCGCGCGGGGCGTCATCGAAAGTACGCCGTCAGCACTTGAATCCCTGACTGCCTGCCAACAGCTGCGCGCCTGTCACATTCACGAGCATCGCCGGCCGGTGTATCTGCGATGGAGACCCGTCGTGAACGGGCGGAAGCCGGCCGACAGCAGTGCGCCCGCAGCTGCCTGTCATTTCTCCCGTGGAGCAATCAACTAGTTGACCGCCTTGACCGCCTTGACAGCTGCCGTGGTCGCGCGTTGTGGCGTTGGCGGGCGCGTTCGGGCACACGGATGTTGTCGCAGCGGTCCGTGGCACTCTGAGCGACTTGCCGATGCGCACGGGCTCTAGGCCGTCGGTGGCGACGCGTCGAGCCCGCCGCGCACAAACTGCATGTACGTGCGCACCACCGATTCCGGAATGCCGCTGTTCTGCTTGGATCGGTGCAGGTGATACAAATAAAGGTAGTCACGCGCCGCGATCAACAGGTAGGCAAGCGTGTCCAGTTCATCTTCACGGTACTTGGTGATCACGCCGGCCCGGCGAGCGCGTTTGAGAAACTTCATGTAGCGCTGCACCACCTCTTCGTGGTGCCGCGCCCAGGCGGCAGGCGCCTCGACCTCGGCCTCGTTCAGCACACGCCAAAACCACGTGTTCTCCTGCAGGTACTCGAACACGGCGCGCGCGCCGATCTCCTCGATCTCGAAGAAGTCGCTCTTGCCGTGGGCGCGCTCGCGCACGTGCTCGAGCATGTGCAGTCCGAAGTGCGGCAGCAGTTCATCGAACAGTGCCTGGCGCGATTCGAAGTACAGGTAGAAGGTGCCTTGGGCCATGCCCGCGTCGGCCGTGATGCGCTGGATCGAGGCGTCGCGGTAGCCGAACTCGCCAACGATACGCGCGGCCGACACCAGCAGCTGCTCGCGCGTGCGCGCCGCGCGCTCGTCGCGAGTGCTCTGCACCGCAGGCGAGAAGACCTTGCGTGGCCGTCCTGCCCGGCTGCCTGATGCGCTTGCCACATCCATTCCTTTCCTGTTGTTGGAGGCTTGCGCTCGCACGCCGCTGAAGTGTTCGATTTCAGTTTACTGGCCTGTTTCGTTCCGCCCAGGTCGGGTGTTTTCCCTAGTGCCGGCAGGTCACAAATGGCTGAAACTGATTAATGAATCATGATTCATTTTATGCCGCAAACCACCACCCCCGAGCAAGCGCGCCAAGCCGAGAACGCCTTCCGCGCCGAGGTCCGCGCGTATTGCGAGCACGACCTGCCGTCGCATGTGCGCGCCAAGGTGCAGGGCAACCTGTTTCTCACGAAAGAGGACAACCTGGACTTCCTGCGCTCGCTGGCGACGCGCGGCTGGGTTGCGGGCCATTGGCCGCGCGCCTTTGGCGGTGCCGAGTGGACGCCGCTTCAGCGCTTCGTCTTTGAGGAGGAAAGCACGCGGCATGGCGCGCCATGGCTCATTCCGTTTGGTGTGAACTACGTCGGTCCAGTGATCTACACTTTCGGGTCGAAGGCGCAGAAGGACAGATTCTTGCCGCCCATCCTGGCGTCCGAGGAGTGGTGGGCCCAGGGCTACTCTGAACCCGGCGCGGGCTCGGACCTCGCCGGGCTCAAAACCCGCGCCGTCCGCCATGGCGACCACTACCGCGTGAGCGGCCAGAAGATCTGGACCAGCTACGTGCAATGGGCCGACTGGATGTTCTGTCTTGTGCGCACCAGCGAGGAGGCGCGGCCGCAGCAGGGCATCTCCTTCCTGCTGATCGACATGCGCAGCTCCGGCGTGCGCGTGCAGCCCATCCGCACCATGGACGGCTGCCACCATGTCAATGAGGTGTTCTTGGACGACGTGCGCGTGCCGGCCGAGAACCTGGTCGGCGAGGAAGGACGCGGCTGGACCTATGCCAAGTTCCTGCTCAGCAACGAACGCATCCTGGCGGCCGAGACCGGCCGCTCCATGCGCCAACTCGAGCACTTGAAGCGCCTGGTGCGCGAGGTGCCCAGCAGCGGCGTCGCCGACCGGCCGGCCTTCGAGCGCCGCGTCGCGCGCATCGAACTGGCGCTGCATGCGCTGCGCGCCTACTGCCTCGCCTATGCGCGCCGCATGGACGCCTCCGGCCCGCCCGGTGTGGAGGCCTCCATCATGAAGCTGCGCGGATCCGAGTTGCAGCAGCAGATCTCCGAGGCCACGCTGGACTGGCTGGGCCAGGCCGCCATCGTCTACGACCCGGCCGACGTGCATGCCGATGCGGCGCGCTCGCCGCTGGGTCCGCAGGACGCCAGCGGAGCCGTGCGCGAGTACCTGCACGGCCGCGCCTCGACCATCTACGGCGGATCCAACGAGATCCAGCGCAACATCATCAGCAAGGCGGAGCTCGGCCTGTGACGCACAAGATCTGGTTCGACGACACCGATGCGGCCCTGGACGAGGCCGCCCAGCGTTACCTTGACGATCGCTACGCCTTCGCAGAGCGCCAGCGCCTGGCACCGGCCGCCCGCCGCTTCGATGCCGGCGTCTGGGCTGGTTTGGCGCAGATGGGCTGGTGCAGCGTTGCCAACGAGGCCGAGCAGGGCGGCCTTGGGGTGCGCGTCGGCTCCATCTGCCTGCTGGCGGAGCGCGCCGGCCGGGCTCTGCTCAACGAGCCCTGGCTGTCCAGCGGCGTCCTGGCACCCTGGTTGGTCGGGCAACACGGCGGCACCGCGCAGCAGCACACGTGGCTGCCTGGTCTGCTGAACGGCCAGCGCCGCGCGGCCTGCGTGCTGGAGCCGCAGACCATGGCGGTGCAGGGCGGCCGGCTGACGGGCCGCCAGGACTTGGTGCCCGATGCCGACCTGGCAGACCAGCTGTTCGTTGTAGCGGAGGGCGGGCTCTGGCAGGTCGAGACCGCACAGGATGGTGTGCGCCGCCGCCCGTTGCCGTTGCTGGACGGCCGCGGCGCAGCCAGCGTTTTCCTCGTGGAAGCGCAGGCCACGCGGCTGGACGGCGCCCAGCCCTTCGCAACCGGCCCGGTGCTCCAGATGGCCTCGCTCGCCACGGCCTGCGATGCCTGGGGCGCGCTGCGCGCAACCTTCGAGCTCACGCTCGACTACCTCAAGACGCGCCGCCAGTTCGGCGTGCCGCTGGGCTCCTACCAGGCGCTGCAGCACCGCATGGTGGACTTCTACATCGGCGTCGAGGAAAGCCGCGCCGTGCTGGACCAAGCCATCGCCGCGCTGGCTGCCGGCGATGCGTCGGCCACGCGCGATGTGCACGCCGCCAAGGCGCTGGTCTGCGAGAACGCGCGGCTCGGTGCCCAGGAAGCCGTCCAGCTGCACGGCGGCATCGGCATCACCGAGGAATACGCCGCCAGCCATTACCTGCGCCGTGTGCGCGTGGACGAGCAGCTCTACGGCGCTGGCGAGCAGCACTTCCTGGCTTTTGCGGCCACTTCGGCCACCGTCTGAACGGAGACAAGACCCATGGACTTTTCCAGCTACGAGTGCATCGAGTTCCAGCGCGAGGGCCGCATCCTCACCATCGCGCTGAACCGCCCAGCGCAGCGCAACGCCGTCAACGCGCGTCTGCACCATGAACTCTCGCGCGTGTTCACCGACGCGCAGCGCGACGAGGGCTCCGACATCGTGGTACTGACTGGCAACGGCAGCGCCTTTTGTGCCGGCGGCGACATCGACTGGATGCAGCTTTCTGTCGACGAGCCCAGCGAATTCGAGCGCACCGCGCGCGAAGCCAAGGACATCGTCTACAGCCAGCTCGACCTGGAGAAGCCGCTGATCTGCAGGCTCAACGGCCACGCCACCGGCCTGGGCGCGAGCCTGGCGCTCCTCAGCGACATCGTCGTCATGGCGGCCGAGGCCCGCATCGGCGACCCGCATGTCAGCGTGGGCCTGGTGGCTGGCGACGGCGGTGCGCTGATCTGGCCGCAGCTGGTGGGCTATGCCAAGGCCAAGAAGTACCTGCTGACCGGAGAGCTCATGGCGGCGGTCGAGGCCGAGCGCATCGGCCTCGTGACCGACGTGGTGCCACGCGCCGAACTCGATGCCCATGTGGCCACGCTAGCCCGGCGCCTGGCGGCAGGCGCAACCAAGGCCATCCGCTGGAGCAAGGTCACCACCAACCTGCCACTGCGCCAGCTGTTCCACAGCTACTTCGACGCTGGCGTGGCCTACGAGTGCCTCTCGAACCTGACGGCCGACCACGCAGAAGCCGTGCGCGCCTTCCGCGAACGCCGCCCGCCCGTGTTCACTGGCCGCTGAAATTCTGCCCGCTGCTTCGTCCCACAACATCCAGGAGACACCCATGCCCGCCATTCAACGCAGAAGCGTTCTCAAGGCCTCGGCGCTCGCCGCGGCTGCCGCCACAGGCCTGCCCGGCCTGGTGCGTGCGCAGTCGGCCCCACTGAAGATCGGCCTGATCACGCCGCTCAGCGGCCCGCAGGAGTTCATCGGCTCCTATGTCAAGAACGGCGCCGACGTGGCGATCGAGCAGATCAACAAAGGCGGCGGCATCCTGGGGCGCCAGGTGCAGCTGGAGATCCGGGACGACAAGGCCAACCCGGCAGCCGCTCTGGCGGCCGCGCGCGAGCTGCTGGGCGCAGGCGTGAACCTGCACACCGGCGGCATCTCCAGCGCCGTGGTGCTGGCACTGGGCCCGGTCATGCAGCAGGAGAAGGGCGTGTTCATGACCTGCGGTGCCGGCACCGAGAAGATGAACCACGAGAACTACTCGCCGAACCTGTTCCGCCCTGGCGATGCGCCCGACGCGCGCACGCGCGCCCAGGCCAAGCTGATGGCGCAGAAGTACCCCGACATCACGCGCTGGACCGGCCTGGTGCCCGACCACGAGTACGGCCGCACCACCTGGAGCATCTTCGTCGACGCGTTGCTGGAGTTCTATCCGGCCATCGCGGGCAAGAAGCCCACGGTGCTGGAGCCCATTCTGATGCCCTACGGCGTCTCCGACTACCGCAACTCGATCACCCAGGCGCTGCGCCAGCAGGCCGACGGTGTCTTCAACTGCACCTACGGCGGCGACGCCATCACCATGTTCCAGCAGGCGCGCGGCTTCGGCCTCATGGGCCGCTACAAGGTGGTTTGCGACGCGGCCAATGAGTTCCTGGTGGCACGTGGCCTCAAGCAGCAACTGCCGGCGCAGTGGACAGGCATGCACTACTACGCCGAGGCCAACAAGGGCAATGCCATGAGCGACCGCTTCGTCGCCGACTACGCGGCCAGGACGCGCGACAGCGAGCCGCTGGGCTGGGCTGCCGAGGCGCATGCCAGCCTGTACGCCTACAAGCAGGCGATCGAGAAGGCCAAGTCCGCCGAGACCGAGGCCGTGATCGCCGCGCTGAAGGGGTTGACGTGGGACACCGTGACCGGCCCGCGCACCATGCGCGCGGAGGACAACCAGGCCATCAAAGACGTGGAGCTCGTCTACCTGGAGCCGGCCGCCACCGACAAGGGCTACAAGGTATCGCAGTACGTGAAGGTCGATGGCAAGACCGTCATCTTCCCGCCCACGCCGGGCAGGAAGCTCACGCTGCGCACCGCCTGAGCGCGCATGCTGCTGGCCGACATCGCCACGCTGCTGGTCAACAGCCTCACCTGGGCGATGGCGACCTTCCTGGTCGCTGCCGGGTTGACGCTGGTGTTCGGCACGCTGCACATCCTGAACTTCTCGCACGGCGGCTTCTTCATGATCGGGGCGTACGGCGCGTACTCGCTGGCCCAGGCCCTGGGCGGCGGCAGCTCGGTCGCCTTCTACCTGTTCGGCTCGCTCGTGGCCGGCGTGTTCGTGGCCCTGCTGGGGCTGGTGGTCGATCGGCTGGTGCTCAGGCGCCTGGCGGGCGTTGAAGACGCCTACGTGCTGATCGCCACCTACGCACTGCTGCTGGTCTGCGAGGGCGCGACCAAGCTGGTCTGGGGCCTGAACTACCACAGCGTGATGCCGCCGGCCGCGCTCGACGGTGCCTGGCTGCTCGGCGACGCCGTGGTGCCGCGATTCTCGCTGTTCATCATCGGCGCGGGCATCGTCGTCTTTGTGGTGCTAGAGGTTTTCCTGAACCGCACCGGCCCGGGCCGCCTGGTCAAGGCCATCGCTGTCGACCCCTGGATGGCTCGGCTGCTGGGCGTCAACGTGCGCTGGGTCTACACCGCCACGGTGGCCATCGGCTTCGCGCTGGCGGGCCTGGCCGGTGGCCTGCTGCTGGCCAACCAGACGCTGTCCCCCACGCTGGCCAGCGCCTTCGTGATCCAGGCCTTCGGCGTCATCATCATCGGCGGCATGGGCAGCATCAGCGGCGCCTTCTTCGGCTCCATCCTGCTGGGCCTGATCGACGCGGTGGGGCAGTGGCTGCTGCCGGGGCTGCCGGGGCTGCCATTCTTCGTGGCCATGACGCTGATCCTCCTGGTCCGGCCGCAGGGTCTCATGGGCAAGAGGCACTGAACATGCAAGCCTCTACCTTCGTGGGCGCCAACGCCCGGCGCGACGCCATCGTGCTGCTGCTGGTCATGGGGGCGGCACTGCTGGTGCCCGCCTTCCTGAACCGCGGCCTGGTGTTCATCGCCGGCATGATCTGGATCAACGCCGTGTTCGGCCTGGCCTTCAACCTGCTGTTCGGCCTGTCGGGCGTGCTGAGCTTCGGGCAGGCCATGTTCTTCGCGGCCGGGGCCTATGCCGCCGCGCTGCTGACGCAGGGCAGCGGCCTGCCGTTCCTCATCGTGCTGCCACTGTCGGCGCTGGTCGGCGCGGCATTGGCGGCGGCCGTGGGTGTGGTGGCGCTGCGACGCAGCGAGGGCGTGTACTTCGCCATCCTGACGCTGGCCTTCGCCGAACTGCTGCATTTGCTGATCGCCAACACCGGAGTGCTGGGGCGCAACGACGGCCTGGCCGGGCTGGCGCGGCCGGTCCTGGCGGTGGGCGGCTGGCACATCGACCTGGCCGCGGGTGACAGCTTCTACTACTGCATCGTGCTGGTGTGCGGTGGGCTGATCGCCTGCGTGCGCTGGATCATCGGCACTTCCTTCGGCCGGGCGCTGCAGGCCGTCAAGCAAGACCCCGAGCGCGCCGAGTTCCTGGGCATCCCGGTGCGGCGGCATCGCCTGGCTGTTTTCGTGCTCGCTGGCGCCGTCACGGCCACGGCCGGCGCGCTGGTCGCGCCCTGGGCGCAGATCGTCACGCCGGAGCTGGCGCACTGGTCCAACTCCACCAACCCCATCCTCTACACGTTGCTGGGGGGCAGCGCCTACTTCTGGGGGCCGGTGTTGGGTGCGTTCGTGCTGTCCTGCGTGTTCTATGTGACGCGCACGTTGGTGGGCCTGTCGGACATGGTGACCGGGTTGCTGCTGCTGGTCGTCGTGGTGGGGTTGCCTGGTGGCATCCTGGGCCTGCTGTCGCGGCTCACGCAGCGGGGAGACAGGAGATGAGCGCGCTCTTGCAAGCCACGACCCTCGACAAGTCCTACGGGCCGATCCATGTGCTGCGCGCAGTGAGCCTGGCCATTGCACCGGGAGAGTCCCACGTGGTCATCGGCCCCAACGGCGCCGGCAAGACCACCTTGTTCAAGGTACTGACGGGCGAGCTCTACCCGGACCGCGGCCAGGTCCTGTTCCAGGGCGCCGACGTCACGCGGATGCCCGCGCACCGGCGCGTGCACCGCGGCTTCGGCCGCACCTTCCAGGTCGCCAAGGTGTTCACCAAACTCAGCGTGCAAGACAACCTGCGCGTGGCGCTGGAGGCCGGCGCACGCCGCGGCAATCCCTTCGGCCGGGTGGCGGCCGTGCGCGCCGCGGCCTTTGACGAGGACATCGCCACGCTGCTGGACGACACCGGCTTCGCCGCCCAGCGCGGGGCTTTGGCCGGCACGCTGGCCTATGGCGACCGCAAGCGGCTGGAACTGGCGATGGTGCTGGCGCTGAAGCCCGCGGTGCTGTTCCTGGACGAACCCACGGCCGGCATGTCGGCGGCCGAGCGCCAGGCCTCCGTGCGCTTGCTGCAGGAGGTCAAGCGCCGGCGCGGGCTGGCCATGCTGATGACCGAGCACGACATGGAGGTCGTGTTCGGCCTGGCCGACCGCATCTCGGTGCTGCACCACGGCGAACTCATCGCCTCTGGCAGCCCCGCAGCGATCCGCGCCGATGCGCGCGTTCAGGAGGTCTATCTGGGCGACGAAGGGGCCTTCCATGCTTGAGGTGCGCGACCTGCATGCGCAATACGGCGACAGCCGCGTGCTGTTCGGCATCGACCTGTCGGTGCCCACGCGCGGCGGCGTGGCGCTGTTGGGCCGCAACGGCGCCGGCAAGTCCACGCTGATGAAATCACTGCTGGACGCCGGCCCGCAGTCGCGCGGCGAGGTGATGCTGAACGGTCAGCCGCTGGCCGGCCTGCCGACCGAGGCGCGGGCGCGCATGGGCCTGGCCCTGGTGCCGGAGGACCGGCGGATCTTCACCACGCTGACAGTGCGCCAGAACCTGGAGCTGGCTTGGCATGCGGCCGGCAAGGACCGCCCCCGCATGCAGGTGGCCGAGGCCGTGGCGCTGTTTCCGATGCTGGCGACGCTGCTGGACCGGCTGGGTTACCAGCTCTCGGGCGGCCAGCAGCAACTGGTGGCGGTGGCCCGCGGGCTCATGGCCTCGCCCCGCCTGCTCATGCTGGACGAACCGGCCGAGGGCCTGGCGCCCAAGGTCGCGCACGACCTGGCGCGCGAGGTGCACGCCGCACGCGACAAGCTGGGCCTGACCGTGCTGGTCGCCGAACAGAGCATCGCCTACGCCCGCCAGTGCACGGAGTACGTCTACCTGCTGGACAGCGGCGCACTGGTCTTCTCGGGCGACTGGGCGGCTTTCGATGCCAATCCCGAACTGAAGACCCGCTACCTGGCGGTGTAGGAGAAGACCATGCGACGAGACATCAGCGGCTGGAACGTGCGTTGGGACGCGGAGCGCGCCCGGCGCTGGGTGGCCGAGGGCAAGTGGCTCGACCGCACGCTCGCCGATGCCGTCCGCGAGGGTGCACGCGACGAACCTGACCGCGTGACCCAGGTCTGCGGAGGGCGCGGCGTGACGGCTGCGGAGGTTTGGGAGAGCGCGAGGCGGCTGGCGAGTGCGCTGCAAACCCATGGCCTGCAAGCGGGCGACGTTGTCGCCTTCCAGACGCCGAATTGGCACGAGGCCGCCTTCATCGACGTGGCCTGCTGCCTGCTGGGCCTGGTGGTTTGTCCCATCGTGACGATCTACCGCGACCGCGAGGTCGAGCTGATCCTCTCGGACAGCGGGGCCAAGGCCATCTTCATTGCCAAGGAATTTCGCGGTCACGACTTCGCGACCATGCTGGCGCGCATCGCGCCGAACGTGCCTACTCTGCGGCATGTCTGGACCGTCCGTGGCGCGGCAAGCACCGGGCGCGACCTGCGCGACCTCATCGATGGCGCTGGCCCGCTGGCGACGCCGCCCGCCGTGTCGCCCGACGCGGTCAAGCTCGTGCTCTACACCTCGGGCACCACCGGCCGGCCCAAGGCGGTCCTGCACTCGCACAACTCGCTGATGCGTGCCACGCTGATGTGCGCGCGACATTGGGGCATCCGGCCCGGCGACACCACGCTCATGCCCTCGCCGGTCACGCATGTCACGGGCTTCAGCCATGGACTGGAGATGCCGTTCTACAGCGGCACGCGCTGCGTGCTCATGGAGAAATGGGACGCGGCCCAGGCGGCCGACACCATCGACCGCGAGCAGGTGAGCTTCACCATTGGCGCCACCCCGTTCCTGCAGGAACTCATGGACGTGGCGCAAGCGCAGCAGCGCGAGCTGCCTTCGCTGCGCTTGTTCCCATGCGGCGGCGCGGCGGTGGCGCCCGAGACCATCTACCGCGTGCCGCGCGTGCTGCCCAACTGCCGTTCGTTCCGGGTCTACGGTTCCAGCGAGGCGCCGATGATCACCATGGGCTTCTGCGCGCCGGGCCAGGAACGGCTGGCGGCCGAGACCGACGGTGAGGTGATCGACTACGAAGTGCGCGTGGTGGATGCCGAGGGCAGGCCCGTGGCGCCCGGTCAGGAGGGGGAGATCTGCGCGCGCGGCCCGGCGCTGTTCCTGGGCTACGCCGATGCCGGCCACACGTCCGAAGCTTTCGACGCGGACGGCTTCTTCCACACGGGCGACATCGGCACGCTGGACGGCAACACCGTGGTCTTCACGGGCCGCATCAAGGACCTGATCAACCGCGGTGGCGAGAAGATCAGCGCCAAGGAGGTCGAGGACCTGCTGCACCAGCACCCCGCCATCCAGGCGGCGGCCGTGGTCGCGATGCCACATGCACGCCTGGGCGAGACCGTCTGCGCCTACGTCATCGCCCGCCCTGGCGCCACGGTGGACGCCGCCGGCATCAACGCTTTGCTGGACGCGGCCGGCGTCGCGCGCCAGAAATACCCCGAGCGCTACTTCTTCGTCGATGCCTTCCCGAGCACGGCCTCTGGAAAGGTCAAGAAGGACCTGCTGCGCCAGGACGCGCTGGAGCGCTGCAAGCGCTGATTTTGCCCACCACCAGGAGACACGATGCACCGCAGAACCTTTGCCGCGGGTGCCGCCGCCATGTTGGCCGCGTTCACTGCCGGCCCTGTGCCGGCCCAGGAGGCCTGGCCCCAGCGCCCCGTCCGTCTGCTCGTTGGCTTCACGCCCGGCGGCTCGACCGACCTGGCGGCCCGCATCGTGGCCCAGGCACTTGGCGAACGGTTGGGCAAGCCGGTGGTGGTGGAGAACAAGCCCGGCGCCAGCGGCAACATTGCAACCGAGTTCGTGGCCAAGTCGGCGCCCGACGGCTACACACTGATGCTGTGCACGATCCCCACCCACGCGATCAACCCGCACCTGTACAAGAACCTGCCCTACGACCACCTCAGGGACTTCGCGCCGATCTCGCTGGTGGCGATGCTGCCCAACATCGTGGCCGTCCATCCGCAGCTGCCTGCCCGCAACCTGCAGGAACTCGTGGCGCTTGCGAAGCAGGAGCCCGCCAAGTACCAGTTTGCTGCGGTGCCTGGCGGCTCGCCGCACCTGACGGCGGAGGTCTTCAAGGACACCGCCGGCATCCAGTTGCAGCTGGTGCCGTACAAGGGCGCGAGCCCGGCCATCACCGACGTGATCGCAGGCCATGTGCCCATCGTGTTCGAGAACGTGGCGCCGACCATGGCCTTCATCCAGAGCGGCAAGCTCCGCCCTATCGCCGTGACCTCGCCCTCGCGACTGCCAGGCCTGGAGTCCGTGCCCACGGTGGCCGAGTCAGGCTACCCCGGCTTCGCCGTCGAGGGCTGGAGCGGCATCGTGGCCCCAACGGGCACGCCGGCTGCAGTGCTGGACCGGCTCAACGTCGAGGTGCGCGCGGTGCTGGCGCAGCCTGAAGTGCAGGCGCGCTTCGTGCAGCTGAATCTGCGCGCGCGGCCGAGCTCGCGCGACGAGTTCGGCGCCTTCATGCGCGAGCAGACTGAGTTTTGGGGCAAGCTGATCGCTCGCATCGGCCTGAAGTTGGACTGAGCCCATGCCTCGCATTCCTGCCCTCCAAGTCGACACGCTGCCGCCCGCACTCCAGGCGTTGCTGGCGAATCGGCCGCCCTACAACGTCTACCGGGTGTTGGCGCATGCTCCCACTGCATTGCCTGGTTTCATGCAGCTGGCCAGCGCTTTGCTGACTCGGGGCGAGCTCGACGCCCAACTGCGCGAGATGGTGATCCTGCGCGTCGGCGCGCATTGCCGATCGGCTTATGAGATCCACCAGCATCTACGACTTGCGCGCCACGTCGGCACGAGCAATGCGCGCATCGACAAGGCGTTACGGCTGGACGGACAAGCTGCCACAGATACGCTGGAGGACCGCCTGCTGGCTTTCACTGACCAAGTGGTTCTGCAGGTCAAGGCCGATGCCGCCCTGTTTGTGGCCCTGCAGTCCGAGCTATCACCGCGCGCGCTGGTTGAGCTGCTGTTGACCATCGGGACGTACATGATGGTTTCGCGTGTGTTGGAGAATCTGGAGGTCGAGGTTGAACGCGATGACGTTGAGATTGCTGGCCACTACCAGGCCCCGACTTCATTAGGCTGACGAAGACGCTCTGCAGATATCCTGTCAGAGACGGCGGTTCAGTTGCTTTCGCCATGTATCGCGGGCATAGGTAGCAAGGCGAAGTTGCAGCGCCAATGTCTGGTCTGCGCCTTTGCTGTCGGTCGCGTGGCGAAGTTGAATGGCGGCGGTGCAGCGGTAGCCGTCACTGACGGCCAGGCGGTAGGTTTCCGGTGCCTAGAACAAAGCTGTCACTGATTCGTCCACCCGACCAATGCTCTGTTGCGGTCAAGTTCGTGGAAAAGATCCCCCACAACTTGGACCGTGAGCTGCATGCGTAGGCATACTCAACCGTAATGGGCGTGCATCCGCGTGCCCTGACCGGCGGATTGAACGCGAAAGCGGTTTGCTGCTACCCTCGGCTGCGTTTGTCACAGCAAAGGCGCAGACTAGATTGAGCAGACAAAGTCGCGCCACAGGGAGAGACATGGTTGCTTTGGTCCGGGGCAATGTGCCCGCTACAGACTTGCGGATGCCTCATTCGCCGACACCTCGTCCGGGAGACAGGGTGGTCTGGTACGTTGACACTCGAAGGGCAACAGGCAAATACGTTGGACATGGCGTACGTGGGCGGCCCGTCGTGGAAAACAACCTGGGAAATCAGACTCGGCTCATGGCTTTCGATTGCATGAGACTTGCAAAGCCAGATGTTCGTCGTGGGCCGAACTGGGAATACCTGCCAAAACGCGCCCTGATTCAGCAACCGAAGCCTAGTGAAAAGGAAGCGCTGCGCCGCCTCCTTTCACGAAGGATTCCGCCAGGGCCTACCTACATAGAACTGGTCGAGGAGATCTGGGGCCGCGGCTATGAGGTCTACGTCGTCGGGGGAACTGTACGAGACGTGCTCGCCGGCCAGCAAGCACATGACGTGGACCTGGTAACCACGATGCCAATCGCGAGGCTCCGTCCACTTCTAAAGACCATGTTCAGGGATGAGATCGGCGGAAGCGATGAGAACGGCTACGCCCGTCTCGGCGGGAAGGGCGTCCATGGCGACCCTTTCATCGACCTCAAGCTGTTTTGCCACGGCGATTCAGGGACGCCCGATGCCCTCTTTGGCGCCGACTTTTCGTTAGACGTTTCGCACCGTGATTTTGCGTGTAATTCCGTCTATTACGATCCCATCAACGAGGTGCTGATCGACCCCACAGGGCGGGGCATATCCGATGCGGAGAAAATGCTGCTGCATGTAGTTTGCGACCCTCAGCTGCGACGCCCGGCGTCCGTCGGACAAGTGAGCCTGCGCTACTTCAAATTTCTTCTAAGAGGATTTCAGCCGACCGCGGCGACTCGAAAGGCCATCGAAGAGAGGTTCATTCCTTGCTTGAGCGCCCTCACCGATGCCGACCGCCTCGGATACATCAAGCGCCAAATATTTGGAAAGCTTGCGGCATCGGAGCACGCTGACGCGAAGGCCCGGCTCGAAGCAGCGGTCAAGTCTTGCACGGTTACAGGACTCTGGAATGAGTGCTTTGAGCCCATCTGCGGCGAAATGTGCACATGAGCTCAATCAACGGACTGGATCCAAGCTTCTACTGTCTCCCAGTCGAGTTGATTGACGGGGTTTTCAGGCAGAAGAAGGATTCCGCGCTTGGTGGTAGCGACTTGCCGACGGTTCGGGACCTGTCATCAATTCTCTCAGCCAGGTATGTCAAGGAAAGCGGTCGCCTAGTAATCGGCGAGAGGCTCTACGCAGGGCCGGTACTTGTGCATCGCGACGGCAAAGGCCACAGCTACGCGTTAGTGGATAGCGGTGGTAAACCAGTTGGCGCCGCACACGAAAGCGGGATCGTACCTGAACACGTGCAGTCAATTGCCAAACGTGCGATGCCGCTGGTTTCGCGCAGCGAAGCCCTCACGCCCTTCGAATCAGTCGACCTCCGCAACGCGTTCATCGAACCAGAGTTTGCTGAGTTCGCTCCCGATGGCACGGTCATCTCCCGCCGAAGTTGGTGGTCTGTGCTGTCAGAAACCAGAGCAATCATCTTCGGCGCACCTGGATCGGGCAAGTCCACCTGCCTGCGGAGAATGGCGCTGGAATGTGAGCGGGGCGAAGAAGATGACCCAGCACGCCTCCCGGTCTACATGCAGCTTCGACATATTCAGTCGAGCAACTCGCTTGAAGAGGCAGCTCGGTCTTTGTTTGCAGGGCCGCCTCTCCTGCTCGAAACGGATACCAGCCAAAGCATCGGCGAGGGCGCCGACTACCTAGCGAATGCACTGCTGCTTTTGGATGGGTTGGATGAAGTTCCCACTCATCTTCAGGACGAGGTGCTTGCCAGCATGCAGGGTCTTGCCGCCAGCGGCACCGCAGCTGCCATTTTCATATCGACTCGGGAGCGCGGCTACGAATGGCGCATTCCTGGATTCAAGTACTTCAAGCTTCTGCCTTTGCCAGACAGCAAAGTTCGAGAGTGGGTCTACTACCGCCTTACTGCCGAGCCTCCTGTGCCGTGGAGACAGTTTATCGCATCGTTCGAGCACAGTCCAAAGATTCGGGAGCTGTGTTCTAACCCACTTCTTCTTTCAATCGCAGTCAGTGCATATCGCAGGAGCGCCACTCTCCCTGCGAGCAAGGCAGTATTGCTGGAGAGCTGCCTTGACGCGGTGACAGATCGCTGGGATTCAACGCGAGGGGTCGTAAGGGATTCACAAAGTTGGGCATCACCCAAGATGAAGGTCGCTGCATTAAGTCGAACGGCTTTTTTTCTCCACGGTAAGCAAGGCGATCTCTTCACATTGGAGGACTTCTGCTCCTGGAACCGTCCGTTGGGTGCCGACAGGAACTTGCTTTTGGCTTTGCAGCGGCACACTGGATTGGTGACCCAGGTAGGCAGCGAAGACCGATGGAGCTTTGCGCACCGGACCATTGCAGACTATCTCACTGCGAGATTCGTGGTGTTCGACACCGACGACTCGGCAAAAACGCTGCGTGGACTTATGAAACATGAGCGCTGGCGTGACGTCTGGTCCTACTCTTGCGGCATCGCCCACGACGCTACCCCACTGATTTTGATGGTGCTCCACAACGAAACCTTCACCAAGAGACATCGATTCGACGCGATTGCCGATGCCTTTTCTCAGGAATTGTTTTGCTCAGACGACGCTTCCGAGCTAGCTCTGAAGGAAGTGAAGGCATTTCTCTCATCAGCCCTGAGGCCGTTGCTGCTCTCCCAACGCTCAAGAACAGTCACGACTCGCGTAGCGCTCGTTCGCAAGTTCCGGTTCGAAGACGAGCAGCGGAATTCAGCGGCAACGGAAGCGAAGAGCAGGTTGCTCGTGAATGTTGTCGGCTCTCTTAGTGCTTTAAGGCGGGGCGTACTTGGGGAGCGTTTGGTCAGCTGGCTGGAGAAATCCAAACACGAGGCGATGAGGACGCTGGCAGCATTGCTTGACAAGGATGCGGCGCTGTCCGCCAATGCGTCGGTTGAGAACGGTCGGGTGCACCTAACGGTTGTGCAAGATCGTCCAAACTTTCAGTTGGAAGCAATCGAATCTAGACCCGACGCGCCAAACGCCACTCAACGCTAGCCAGTGTGGAGTTGCCGTACTTGCTGGAGCGCAAGTGCCGGCGCGCTGGCCAAAGCTACGGGTGGTTTTGGGTGTTCCCTCAGGGCCAGCACAGCCCTGATTCTTGGACCCTGTCAACGAATCCAATAGTCATCCGGCAAGCGGCTCCCAAGTGCGAAGAGTGGCGCTACGTCTGCTATGCGTGATCCGCAATGAGAGGCCGGTTCCGAAGGTGAACGGGCCGGCTGGGACCGAAGGCGTTCTACGACCGGAGTCGGCCAGAGTCGACCATGGCGAACGGCGGCTGTCGGGCCGCCTGCAACACGAATTCCGGCCCGCGTCGCGGGAGGTGTCAAACTTGCCTCTCTCACGTCCTAAGGGAACAGGACTGCGGTGCGACCTGGGTGACGCAGACCCAGGCAAGCGCCCCCGAACCGCCGGCGCCTCAACTGACTCCTGCGTCCAGGATCCAAGACGAATGTTCGGAGATCCTGGTCAACTGTCGCTGGCTGGCAGCATCATATCCGAGGGCGCGGATCAGCGCTGGGCTTGCCCACATGACGCCAGGCGTATCAATGTGGCCGCGCAGCGCGTTCAGTTCCTCAATTTGTCTGAGAGTTGGCACCAAGGCGAACACTTCGGCAATCAGCACTTCGTAGCACTGAAAGTGCTGGGTCCAGCGAATTCCCTCGACTCGGCGGCCAACATAGTCGAAAGCCGGGGCCCGAAAGTTTTCGGAACTCAACACTCCTGTTTCAACGAGCTCTTCGTTGAACTCTCGCCAAGGGGAGGTTTCCCGGCCACGGCCCTCTAGGTACCACTGAATGAATGCCTCAATGGATCGCCGGGGAACGAAAACCCGAAGGTCGTCTCTACTGTCCTGATCGATCGGAATTTTGCTGTCGGCTTTTACTCCGAGGTTTCCTAGCTTCCCGTGCGCAGTGCTGAAGGTTTTTAGAACTCCGCCAACGGGTTGGAACTGCTCGATGCGATTGCCCTTGGTCAGTAGGAAATGACCATCGACCTCGATGCGCACAAGTGCGGAGATGGAGAAGCGGATCTCCGCCTCGTCGCCAACCTCTGCAGGATTCTTCAGGCCGATGGTGGATTCGGTGCCGCGCACAGTGAGTTGCTGTGTGCGGTCCATATTGACGGGGTCGACAAAGAACCTGTTGGCCGCCGAAACACCGCGCTCGTAAAGGTCAGCTTTCTCGCTGACGCTCAACTTGAACTGTGTGCTCGAGAACCGTCCAGGGTCGATCTCGATCAACCCTGCCAATTTCTTTGTCTGGACGTCGTAGTTGTCACGCCCGTCCAGCATGGCGCCCATGATGGCCACCAGGTACTCGCGGTACCCCTCTGGAGCAAACGGAAGCGACGCGGACCTGGAATGAAGCCTGAAGCCAAGCGTTGCATTCCCATCGAACAGAGACAGTGGAAAGTTGCTCAGCACACCGCCGTCAACCATCAGGTTTCGGCCCAGTTGCACCGGCTCAAAAACAAAGGGAATGCTCATCGACATCCGGACCGCCTCAGCCACCTCCAAGGTGGGTTGGCTGGCGGTATCCAAAACGACCAGAGTCCGTTCGGTGAGGTTGGTCGCAACAATGCGAAGCTGCTTGGGGCAATCGTTGAAGAAACGAACGCCCTTCCTGGCAAGATGCTTGTGAATCCACTCTTGGAACAGCTTTCCCCGGTAGAGGCCCAGCCTTTTTGCCAAGGCGAGGCGGACCAAACTTGCGCCATCGAGCAAGGAGTCGAACTGGACCCCTTCCAGGATCGACCGCATCTCTGCAGCGGTGTAGCCGGCCGCGTAAAGCGCCGCAACGATTGCGCCTGCAGATGCCCCACCCACGCCCTCGAACGAAACACCGCGGCTTTCAGCGACCTCCAGGGCGCCGACGAGTGCGACGCCTTTGACACCACCGCCTTGAAAAACTCCGTACTTGTACATTGCTCAGTCCAGGCTTTACGCTCTATCTGCTTTTGCCGCTACGCCACCATCGCCTCTGGCTGCATCGAAGTTGTCGATGACCGCCTTGGCGATTCCTTTGGAGCTCACCATCAGCCCGATCTCCCGCCGAACGTTCGATTCGCCCGGATCAGCGGAGAGCCAGTTCTGGCTGGTTATCAGGACATGGTCATCATCCCAAGCCAAGATCTTGGCGTGCAGCTTGGGCGTGAGAACCGGCTGCACCGAAGGCACCGGATGTCCATCGTGCGAAGTCGATGCGCCAGCCGTCCCTTCGCTCGCCACACCGTAGAACACGCGCGCCTCGATGCCGTGCTCGCGTACAGCGGCGATGGTGGGCAATACGACCGAGGGGCGGGCGGCTGAACCAATCCGATGGCTCGTCACGAACATTCGGCGACGGGCGGAGTCTCGTGCAAGGCGTGCAAACTGGGCGTGCTGCGGGCCAAGCACCAGCGTCACCTTCGCCTTTACACCTGCTGGTGGCTTCTGAAGGCGAGCGTCCGAAGCGAGTCTGGCCATCTCACTCGTCAACTCCGTCCAATGGCGATCACCGCCACGTGTCAGGTCCGCGGTCTGCTCGAGAACGGCCGAAACGACGTCGGGATCGCTGAACCGTATGGATGCCTCGTAGTTCTGGAATCCAGACGAGAGCCAGTTGCAAGAGCCAACGGTCGCGGAAAGGCGCTCCGACTTACCGTCGTCGCATATCAGGATCTTCGCGTGCGACCGCGTGGAGAAAGGGTGCACGCGGATACTCAGGCTCAGGCCCTCGGCCTCGATGCTTGAGCGAACTTTGGCGATGGTCTTTGCCGTGGTCACCGCATCCGTCTTGTTCTCGTCCTCTCCCCACAGCACATCGATGATCGCACCTCGCTTTGCGGCTGCGATGAGCGATGGCTGCACCTGCGCGATCCCTTGCTCGGAGATGAACGTCGAATGGATGATGATCCTGTGCTTGGCCTTCTTTATCGCCTCGTGGAGTACTTCCTCGTGCATTGTCCCGCCGAGGATCAGGTCCTCGGGCCTGAACACCGCATCGATGGCGCGTGGAGCAGGCCTGTCCGCGAACGGCACCTGGCGTCCCGGGTCTTGTTGCAGTGACTTCTCGGCCATCGGGGAGGGGGCTGCATTGCGCGCAGCTCGCATGACAAGCTCGACGAGTTCAGCTGGCGCGCGCGGTGGCACGCCCTCGACGTTCGTACCCCGTACTGTAGCAATCGCGAAGCGCTTGACCATCTTCTCCGCCGAAGGCTCGATTCCGAGAAACTTCTCATCGTCTTCGAAAAGAGTCGCGAGAACGCCGGCCGTGTCGTCGAATGCGTCGAGGTCCCGCGGCTTCAACCAGACCAGTCGCTCCCTGGCGGCGCGCCTCTCGACGACATGCTGTTCGACGAAGGGCATCTCGCGGCTTCGATAAAGCGTTCCGGTGACCTTGTCGATCACGAAGTTCATCCAGCGGCTTGTACTTTTGGCCAGCTTTGGAAGCTCCTCGTCGCCCACGACGCTATGCCCTGCCACCGTCGCACTGAAGACAACTCCTTTGCTTTCCTGTTGCAACGTGACCCAACCTGCTCGCATCAGCCGAATGAGCGCCTCTAGCACAAGACGCTGTGGAATGTCGCCAGCGACGGCGAGCTCACCAACGGTCCTCGGGTTGCTCGTCAACGCAGCAAGGAGAACGTGTTCGGCGAGGCTCCACGGCCTTCCTTTCTCAAGAAAGAACTTGCGCTTTCCTTTCAGCAACGGGATCGCAACGCGTACGACGCTCATCTGCGGCTCCCGAGCAAGGTCTTGAAAGGAACGCGCTTGACGTCGCCATTGGCTTGTCCGCTGTCGAGTCCCTCGAGCAGCTTTCTCAGGAACTCCACCCGGCTTTCGTCTGGTTTGCCGCGAACCGCGTGCATGACTTCCTTCAAGAACTCAGTGCTCGCGATCAGGACGAGCTGCCACTTCGCACGGCTCAAGAGGACGTTCATCCGCCTGGCGTCGCTCAGGAAGCCGAGTGCACTTTGCACTGAGGAGTGGTGGTTGTTTCGTACGAGCGAGACAATGACCACATCTGCCTCGCTGCCCTGGAACGAGTCCACGGTGTGGCACCACTGGCCGTTGGAAGAGGGCGAGCGAAACATCTTGAGGTGACTGAGTTTCTTGTCCAGTTCGTCGCTGATGGCTTCGTTTAGTGCGCGGCGTTGTCGCCCGTACGGAGACAAGATTGCCAAAGTCGGCGCTTCCTTGGCGTGCTCGGGTACGCCCCTCAACATATCCAAGACTTCGATGGCCGCCCGCACTTCGGGGGGGGTTGTGCCAAGCCGGGTACTGATCGCCTTGCTTCTGGTTCAGCGTCGACTGGACGTACGGCATATCGATCACCACGATGGGAGCCAGGGGAAGCCGACTTTCATCTGCGGAGGTGAACGGTCGAGGCTCGGAGGCAAACCGCTTCTCACACGTCGGATCGGTCTTGAGATCTCCGTAGAAACAGTTGGAGACGAGTTCCGCAATCGAAGGGTGCATGCGATGCTGTGCGGTCAGCTTCTTCGCTATCGGGCGCCCTCCCTTGCCCTTTGCTTGTCGCTTGAACTCGGCTTCGATCGCCGATTCGAAGAACGAGAGAAGTCGCAGGGCCTCGGAGCAAAGGGCCGGCAGCTGCGATTTGTCCTCGGCGACGTCCTCCAGCAGTTCCTCCGTCGTTGCATCCCTGAGGGACCGGCCTACGAACTCTTCACCAAGCTTCATCGCTTCGTGAATCCGGTCGGGTTGCGCGAGCAACTGCTTGAGCTGGTCGGATGCAAACGCCGGAAGCTGCTTGTGGTCGCCGATCATGAGTCTTCGGTGCGAAAGAAGCAGGGGGGACACGAGTTCGCTTCCCGTTGCCTTGGCGGCTTCCTCAACGATTGCCCAATCAAACTGGCCCCGTTCGTCGATCAGACGTTCCAGCTCTCCCGAATTGGTGGTCGCAAACACGACGTTGGCGGCGCGTGCGACGACTCCTTCGAAGGTTCGGAGAGACTGTTCCGCGCTTCTGCCGGCGACTGCAGCGGTCTTCCGGCCGGCAGCCTGAGAGGAGTCCGCTGCCTCCGCGAGATCCGAAAGGGAGCGCTGCAGCCTCGGCGGAACCTCCTTGGCCAGAGGGCTTGCTGCAAGTCGCCTGACCAGCCTGCGTGTCTGTTCCCTGATGTCGAACTGGCTTGGGGCCTCAATGGCATCGCGCTTGCTGGAGCGCACGACGAGTGGACCGTTAGGGTCGTTAGCCCTCAGAACACCGGCCAACTCGTCCATCAGATGGTCGATTGCCGCGTTGCTCTGGGCGGTTAGCAGCAAACGAGATGTTGGCTCGTCAGCGAACTGCCGGGTCACCAGATCTCGTACAAGCCTCGTCTTTCCGACTCCGGGAGGACCCTGCACAAGGAAGAACGGCAGGGTGGAGGTGAGTTGTTTCAGCGCCAGCTGCTTCGGCTCGTCGAGCTTCGCGAAAGCGGCGTCCTCGACAACCGTGTCGTGGCTGTCCAGCACACGGAGTCTTGGATCCACGATCATCTGCAGCAGTTCATGATGGGTCTTCAGCGCCTTGAGCGCCTTGAGACGTCGGCGGAACTGAACGTCTCGACCCACCGACGCGGGAACCATGATGGGGTCGTGGAGGGACGGAATCGCATCGGGGCCGTCAAACAGAAACACGTCCGGCTGCCCTGGCCGTTGAATGACCTCCCGAAAAATCCATTCGGTATTTGTCGAATCTCGATCGCCAAGCGAGCGGCCGTCCGCGAGAATCCAGTCCTCGGACCCGAGTCCGTCGGCTTCCAGTCGCTTCACGAATCGATCAGCCGGTGACTTGAGGTCCAGCGCGGTCGAGAGGGCCGTTCGCTCGGGATCCGATCGCAGTTGAACGCAAAGCCGGTCGCTGCCGTGCTCCGCGGTTCCACGCAGGTGCTCGGGCAAGGGCTGCAGTTCGACGGCGTACGCGTCGGCTGCTGCGTAGATCACCTCCAGCAGTTGGAGCAGCGTCAGGGCTCTGTGCGCAGTCTGCTCGGGAGAAAGCGGTGCATTGATCTCCCCGAAGTCACGCCGCATCTCGTCCCAGGACATGAGCTTGCCGCGAATGCGGGGGAAGAGGTCGGATGCATCGCGCAGCCCCAAGATCTCGAGCGACTCGGGCTGCAGCCTTCGCTGGTCGAGCAGGTTCACAGGGGCTGGGGCGTTGGGATCCACGCGTTCGCAGTAGGCGAAATCCCAGCTAAGAGCCAAGGTCTTGGGCGCGCGGAACTCTTCCAGGCGGTACAGGAGATTCTTTCCCCGCAGTACCAACCGAAACTCGTTCGATGCATCTTGCTGCCGTACGCAAAGCAGCAGCGGCTCGCTGGCCAGATCGTCCTTGACGAACTGAAGTTGTGCCTGGAGATCATCCATCTCGATGTCAAGTCCGGAAACTTGGCGGATACGCGTGCTCAGCCGGCTCTTGGGACCAATCCGGATGGCGAGATGAAGTTTGGCTCTACGATTGGCCGCCTCCGCCCTCAGTGCCCCCAGGACGCCGTCGATCCTCGTGGCGATCGCATCCCCATCGAGCGGCTGCTTGGGATTCATCTGGACGATGAGTCGAAGGAGCCGGGCCTCCTCGAGTGTCAAATGTTCCGCGATCTCGAAAGGGGCGATCGCCGGGTCGAGAACGCGCTGGCGCTTGGCCCCCAGCAGATCGGCGGCAAGAACGCCGAAGTCCTTCCAATCCTGCGAGAACGAATCGAACGTCCGGGCTGCACCTGCCGCGGTGCCTCGGCTTGATAGACCTTCTACGCTGGCGATCCGCATCGTCCACTCGAACCCGGTGAGCTGGAAATCCGGCTCGGATCCTCCGGCCGTGAGCACCGACCACGCGTCAACGCTGCGATGAAGCATCCCCTGTACGTGCAGCGTCTCCAGCCCATGCGCGAGCAGTTTCAGGTTGGCCCACACACGCAACCGGCTTGCAGTGCTGCGAGGCTGCCGCAGCCAGTGGTCATTGGGAAGGTTTTGACGCAAGGACTCAAGCGGCTGTCTCTGACCAGGCGCGATGATCAGGTAGAAGCCTCTGGTGTCGAACCCTGCGTCGTGGAGATGGGCAATGCACGATGCGGAGCCTGGATAGCCGGCCAGACGGTGCAGTTGCCTCAGTTCGTGGCGCCAGATTTGCTCCAGGTCGCTGTCGGGTGCCTTGATGCTCCTGCGCCACTCGCGGATGAGGACCGAATTGCCGTCGGGGTCTCTCCCTCCAACGACGCCGGGGCGGCCAGTCGCCACGTCAGGCTTCTGCAGATAGTCTTCATCGACGGTGTACGCAGTTAAGAAGCCATCTTTGCGGCGGCGCCTGGCGTTTGAACTCATCGAACTCCTTCTTTCTTCGCAAGGTTACAACAAGTTGCATGATCGCTAAAGCTCTTCGCGATGGGATGGAGCGCCTGATGGCAACAGACGCGGGGTCTTCGCCTTTCTGCGACACGTGCTGGACGTCTGAAGTCACGCCGGCCAGCCTGGGTCAAAATGGCCTTGGGGGAATTCTTATAGTGAAGCCGTGAGGCCCAAGACATAAACCTGCAACGGGCAACCGGCGGCGGATCTGGCCGGCGGCTTTAAAGCAGTAAGACCAGCATGGCGGATGTCCGTTCAGGGCGCAGAGCGCTAGTTCGCCAGCTGCGCGACCAGCCGTTCGGGCTGTCAGGCGGTGAGCTTTCGCTGAGTGACCGGCACGGGGGTACATCGAACCGACGCGCTTGGCGAGCGTGAATGTCAGGTTTCGCAGGCGACAGTCATTCGAATCCGAAAACTCAAGGTCAGCAGCCAGTCTGGAGCAGTCATTGCAGCGTCGCTCTCGGACGGCAGCTCCTGACCGATCGCTGTCAGGTGCTCTGCGGCACAGAAGATCACTGCTGGGCGACTCGCAGAAATGTCGGTAGCCCGTGTAACGATATCCCGCCTAAAGGGCTGGAAGGCCAGTGCCTGGGTGCAGCAACAGTCGCCATCGAGAGTGCAGCGCCTTGCAGGTAGTGGTAGTCGGAGACCTCGGCTACCTGGCCATGTGGGTGGACGCGCCCTTGTTACTCCGGTTGCAGGCCGACCGCATTGATGTAGTGCTTCCAGCGACCCTGGTCTTCCAGGATGGCTTGGCGGAAGCCGTCCAGGGCGGCCGGGTACGCTGCCGTGCCGCGCGTGTCGAAGTGTGCTTTGGCCTCCGGCGACGCAACAAACTCCAGCGCCAGAGCCGACAACTGGCGCACGATGTCCGGTGGCGTGGCGGCGGGCGCGAACAGGCCCATCCAGCTCGTCAGTGTGGCTTCGCCCAGGCCCAGCTCGGACAGCGTGGGCACGTCGCCTAGCACGGCAACGCGCGCAGGACTGGACACGGCCAGCGGACGCAGCCTGCCGGCCTGCATCTGCGGCACGACCTGGGATACCTCGACCATCGCGTAGTCCAGCGTGCCAGAGATCAGGTCGGGCAGCAACGTGGTTGTGCCCTTGTAGGGAACCTCCACAGCCTGCACCTTGGCCAGCCCGTTGACGGCCGCCACCATGACCTTGTAGCCCGCCGTGCTGGTGCCGTAGCTGAGCTTGCCGGGCCGCGCGCGCGCGGCGTCCAGCAGCGACTGCAGGTTCCTGTGCGGCGAAGCCGTCGGCACGGTGACCACGATGGGCACGACCGACATGCGCGCGATGGGTGCCAGGTCCTTGTTCGGGTCGTACGGCAGGTTGCGGTACATGTAGGGGTTGGCCGTGATCGCGCTGGCCGCCGTCAGCAGCAGCGTGTAGCCGTCGGGCGCGGCCTTGGCCACGTGGTCGGTCGCGATGATGCCGTTGGCACCGGGCCGGTTTTCCACGAAGAAGGACTTGCCGGTCCTGTCGCTGAAGTACTTGGCCGCGAGCCGCGTGAAGTCGTCCACGCCGGTGCCGGCGCTGCTGATCGAGACGATGCGCACCGGGCGCTCGGGGTAGGCCGGCTGCTGCGCCGCCGCTGGCAGCGCGCCAGCGCAGCACAAGGCAGCCAGCCAGGCCAGGGTGCGGCGGCGCGCCGCGCGGGGAAGGTTCGTGCGCATGGTCTCGTCTCCCGTTGATGTGTGGCCAGGGCCGGTTGGCCCTGGCGGTCAGCACCGGCTCAGAACCCGCCGCGGCCGCCGCCGCAGATCAGCGTCTGACCGGTCACGTAGTTCGACTCCGGGATGCAGAACAGGTAGACCGAGCCGGCGGCCTCCTCCACCGTGCCGAAGCGGCCCAGAGGCGTGTCGCGCCCGGCGGCGGCGATGCGGTCCGGGTGCACGCCGACCTTGATGTCGCGGCCCTCGACCTGCACCGTCTTGTCCTCGGTGGTGGGCTGGGTCAGGCGCGTGTCGATGGCGCCGAAGGCCACGCAGTTCACGTTGACCTTCATGCGGCCCCATTCCTTGGCCAATGCCTTGGTCAGCCCCATCACGCCGGCCTTGGCGGCCGCGTAGTTGGTCTGGCCCGCGTTGCCCTGGGTGCCCGAGATCGACGAGATGTTGACGACCTTGCGGAACACCTCGCGGCCGGCGTCGGCCTCGGCCTTGCTGACCTCGCGCAGGTAGGGCTGCGCGGCGCGCAGCAGGTTGAACGGTGCCTTCAGGTGGCAGTCGAGGATGGCGTCCCACTGCTCGTCGCTCATCTTCTGGATCACGTTGTCCCAGGTGTAGCCGGCGTTGTTGACGATGATGTCCAGCTTGCCGAACTTCTCCAGCGCGGTCTTCACGACGCGCTGGCCGAAGTCGGCGTCGGTCACGTTGCAGGCGAAGGCCGCGGCCTGGCCGCCGGCGGCGCGGATCTCGCCCACCACCTCATCGGCCGGCGCGGCGTCCAGGTCGTTGACGACGACGCTGGCGCCCTCGCTGGCGAGTTTGTGTGCGATGGCGCGGCCGATGCCGCGGCCGGCGCCCGTGACGATGGCGACCTGGCCTTCGAGTTTCTTGCGCATGGTGTGTTCTCCTTCCGTGAATCAGTGTTTTCCGTACAGCGTCACGACGCAGGCGCCGCCCAGCCCCAGGTTGTGCTGCAGCGCCAGCTGCACGCCTTCCACCTGCCGCCTCTCGGCGCTGCCGCGCAGCTGGTGCGTGAGTTCGTAGCACTGCGCCAGGCCCGTGGCGCCCAGCGGGTGGCCCTTGGACAGCAGGCCGCCCGAGGGGTTGGTGACGGTCTTGCCGCCGTAGGTGTTGTCGCCGTCGTTGACGAACTTCTCGGCCTCGCCGATGCCGCACAGGCCCAGCGCCTCATAGGTCAGCGCCTCGTTCTGCGCGAAGCAGTCGTGCAGCTCGGCCACGCGGATGTCCTGCGGTCCCACGCCGGCCTGCTCGTAGACCTTCTGCGCCGCGGCCTGCGCCATGTAGAAGCCCGCGTAGGCGATCAGCGAGGGCGGCTCGAACGAGGTGGCGGGGTCGGTGGTCATGGCCTGCGCCAGGATGCGCACGTCGCTGCGCAGGCCGTGCTTCCTGGCGAAGGCTTCGGTGCAGACGATGGCGGCGGCCGCGCCGCAGGTGGGCGGGCAGGCCATCAGCCGCGTCATCACGCCGGGCCACATGACCTTGTCGTTCATCACGTCCTCGGTCGTCACCACGTTGCGGAAGATCGCCAGCGGGTTGTTGGCCGCGTGCCGGCTGGCCTTGGCGCGGATCGCCGCGAAGGTCTCCATGCGCGTGCCGTACTTCTGCATGTGCTCGCGGCCGGCGCCGCCGAAGGTGCGCAGCGCCTGCGGCAGCTCGGCCACGTCCTCCGTGAGGTCGTGCATCACGTGCACGAAGCGGGCGCGCGTGCGCGGCCGGTCGTCCCAGTGCGACTTCAGCGCGCCGGCCTGCATCTGCTCGAAGCCCAGCGCCAGCACGCAGTCGGCCTGGCCGCTCTCGACCGCGGCCCGTGCCAGGTACAGCGCGGTCGAGCCGGTCGAGCAGTTGTTGTTGACGTTGACGATCGGGATGCCGGTGAGCCCCACCTCGTACAGCGCGGTCTGGCCGCAGGTGGAGTCGCCGTAGACGTAGCCCACGTAGGCCTGCTGCACCAGGGCGTAGTCCAGGCCGGCGTCCTGCAGTGCGGCGCGCACGGCGCAGGCGCCCATGTCGGTGTAGCTGGGGCTGGCGCCCGGCTTGGTGAAGGGGATCATGCCGACCCCGGCGACGACGGTGTTCTTGCTCATCGGTTGCTCCGTTGCTTGGAATGGGAAGGGGTTGTCACAGCTGGCGCGCGATCAGCTCGCGCATGATTTCGTTGGCACCGCCGACCACGCGCGAGACGCGGTAGTCGGTGAAGGCGCGGGCGATCGGGTACTCCAGCATGTAGCCGTAGCCGCCGTGCAGCTGCACCATGTCGTCCAGGCATTTCCATAGCGTCTCGGTGCTGTGCAGCTTGGCGATCGCGGCCTCCTGCACCGTCAGCTTGCGGCGCAGGTGCTCGCCCAGGTAGTAGTCCACCATGGTGCGCACGGCCACCGCGTGGGCCTTGGCATCGGCCAGCTTGAACTTGGTGTTCTGGAAGTCCCAGACGGTCTGGCCGAACGCGCGTCGGTCTTTCACATACTGCAGCGTGAGGTCGAGCACCCGCTCCAGCGCCACGGCGGCGTACAGCGCGATGATCAGCCGCTCCTGCGGCAGCTCCTGCATGAGGTAGGAGAAGCCCTTGTTCTCCTCGCCGAGCCGGTTGGACATGGGCACGCGCACCTGGTCGAAGAACAGCTCGGCCGTGTCAGCCGCGGGCTGGCCCACCTTGTGCAGCTTGCGGCCGCGCCGAAAGCCCGCGCGATCGGTCTCCACCATGACCAGGCTCACGCCCTTGGCGCCGGCGGCGGGGTCGGTCTTGCAGACCACCATGACCATGTCGGCCGTCATGCCGTTGCTGATGAAGGTCTTGCTGCCGGTGATGACGTACTCGTCGCCTTCGCGCACGGCGACCGTGCGCGCGGCCTTCACGTCCGAGCCGCCGCCGGGCTCGGTGATGCCGACGGCCAGGATGGTTTCGCCCGAGCAGACCTTGGGCAGCCAGCGGCGCTTTTGCTCCTCGGTGCCCAGGCGCACGATGTAGGGCGCGATGATGTCCGAGTGCAGCGAGAAGCCGGTGCCGGAAACACCGGCGCGGTGCATCTCCTCGATGATGACCGCGGCGTGGCCGAAGTCGCCGCCGCCGCCGCCGTATTCGGTCGGCACGGCCGTGCACAGCAGGCCTTCGCGGCCGGCCTTGAGCCAGGTCTCGCGGTCGACGCGGCCGGCCTCGTCCCACATGGCCTGGCGGGGTGCGCATTCGCGCTCGAAGAAGCGCTGCGCACTGGGGCGCAGCATCTCGTGGTCTTCGCGGAAGACGGTTCGCGTCACATGCACTGGGCTGTCCTTTCAGGGGTTGCTGGGGGGCCTTGCCCCGTGCCTTCATGATGGCCAGCCGGGGCGCGGCTGGCACTAGCCGGATGGGCGGGTTTTTCATCGACGGGCCGCCCCAAGATGAAAAGCGCCCCCTCGGGGGCAGCGACCACACGCAGTGGGGAGCGTGGGGGCCTTTTCAGGCCCGCCCGTACAGCGTGACGACGCAGGCGCCGCCCAGGCCCAGGTTGTGCTGCAGCGCCAGTTGCGCGCCTTCCACCTGGCGTTTGGCGGCTGTACCCCGCAGCTGCTGCGTGAGCTCGTAGCACTGCGCCAGGCCCGTCGCGCCGAGCGGATGGCCCTTGCACAGCAGCCCGCCCGAAGGATTGGTCACGACCCTGCCGGCGTAGGTGTTGTCGCCGTCCAGCACGAACTGCTCGCCACCGCCTTCGGGGCACAGGCCCAGCGATTCGTAGCTCAGCAGCTCGTTGTGGGCGAAGCAGTCGTGCAGCTCGACGACGGAGATGTCGCGCGGGTCCACGCCGGCCTCTTCGTACACCGCGCGCGCGGCGCGCTGTGCCATGTAGGCGCCGACGAAGCCCTTCATGGTGGGCGGCTCGAACGATTCGGCCGGGTCGGTGACCATGGCCTGCGCGAGGATGGCCACATCGGTGCGCAGCCCGTGCCGCCGCGCGAATGCGGGCGAGCAGACCACCGCGGCGGCCGCCCCGCAGGTCGGCGGGCAAGCCATCATGCGGGTCATCACGCCTTCCCACATGACCTGGTCCTGCATGACGTCCTCGGTGGTCACGATCTTCCTGAACAGCGCCAGCGGGTTGTTCGCCGCATGGCGGCTGGCCTTGGCACGGATCGCGGCGAAGGTCGACATCCGCGTGCCGTACCGGCGCATGTGCTCGCGGCCGGCGCCGCCGAAGGTGACGAGGTTGCGCGGAATCTCGCCCGCGTCGCCGCACAGCTGGTCCTGGATCGGCAGCACATCGCCCCGCGGAATCGGACGGTCGGGAAAGTTCGAACGTGTGGCCCCGGGCTGCATTTGCTCGAAGCCCAGCGCCAGCGCGCAATCGACCTGGCCGCTCTGCACCGCGGCGCGCGCCAGGTACAGCGCACTGGATCCGGTGGCGCAGGCGTTGTTGACGTTGAACACCGGGATGGCCGTGCGGCCCACGCGGTACAGCACGCCCTGGCCGCAGCTGGTGTCGCCGTAGACATAGCCGGCGAAGGCCATCTGCAGCTGTTCGTAGCCGATGCCGGCGTCCGCCAGCGCCATGCGCACGGCATCGACACCCATTTCCAGGTAGCTCGGGCCGGCGCCCGGCTTGGTGAACGGCACCATGCCGACGCCGGCGATCAGGACGTTCTCGCTCATGTTGTCTTTCCTTGGCTCAGTTGATCCCAGTCGTAGCGGAAGGCGCCATCGCGCGCGAAGTCCGCCACGGCCTGGGCGTGGTAGGGGGTCTGCATGGCCATGGCCTGGGCGTTGGCCTCGGCGGCGAACATGGCGGCACCGTCGGTCTCGAAGCTGCGGTTGACCAGGGCCTTGGTCATGCTGGCGGCCTCGCGCGGTCCCAGGCACAGGCGCCGGGCGAAGGCGCGGGTCGCGGGCAGCAGGGCGTCTTGCGCATGCACGGCGTGCACCAGGCCCCAGGCCTGCGCCTCCTGCGCGCCCAGCCGCCGTGCGGTCAGCATCAGTTCCTTGGCGCGCGACAGGCCGACAGCGCGCGGCAGCGTATGCAGCAGGCCGAAGTCGGGCACCGCACCCAGCCGCGCGAAGGAGGCGCAGAACACGGCGCGCGTGGAGGCGAGCACGAAGTCGGCCTGCAGCGCCAGGCCGAAGCCGGCGCCATAGGCCGGCCCGTCGACCGCGGCGACCACCGGCACCTCCAGCTCGCGCAGGCGGGTCAGCCACTGGTGGGCGCGGCGCAGCCGGCCGCGCATGTACTGCGCCGTGCCCAGGCTGGGATCGGCCAGCCGCGCGTGCATGAACTTGACGTCGCCACCGGCCGAGAAGCTGCCGCCCGAGCCGGTGATGAGCAGCACGCGGATCGCATGGTCGCGCTCGATGCGGTCGATGACCTCGGCGTAGTCCTGCTGCAGGTCGTCCGACAGCGCGTTGCGCGCCTCGGGCCGCTGGTGGCTGAGTTCGGCCACGCCGTCGTCGATGCGCAGCTGCGAGGCGCGCAGGGTTTCGGAGATGGTGTCCATGCGGTGTTTCCTTGTGGAGGGGGGATCAGTCGAGCCGGACACCGGCGGCCTGCACCAGCCGTTCGATGAGCTGGCCCTGGGTGTCGAGGGACTGGCGCGGGCGTGGCAGCCGGTGCCACCATCACCGGGCCGCCGATGATCTTGATCTGCGGCTCGTGGCAGCCGAGCTCGGCGATGGCCGGCACCTCGGGCAGGCCCGGCAGGCGCCGGTCGATGCCGGCGGTGCGCCGCATCGGCTTCATGCGCGGTTCTCCTCGGCTGGCCTGGCATAGCGCTCGCGCAGCGCGCGCTTGTAGAGCTTGCCGGTGGGCAGGCGCGGCATCACGTCGATGAAGTCGAGCGAGCGCGGCAGCATGTAGCGCGCGACCTTGCCGCGCAGGAAGCCGATCAGTTCCTCGGCCAGCGCCGGTGTCGGCGCCACGCCGGGCGCGGGCTCGATGACGGCCTTCACGGCCTCGCCCATCTCGGGGTCCGGCACGCCGATCACCGCGGCGTCCTGCACGCTGGGGTGCAGGGCCAGCGCGTCCTCGATGGCCTGCGGGTAGATGTTGACCCCGCCCGAGATGATCATGAAGAAGCGCCGGTCGGTCAGGTACAGGTAGCCGTCGGCGTCCAGGTGGCCGATGTCGCCGATGGCCGTCCACGTCGGGTGCCGCGGATGCTGGGCCGCACAGGTCTTGCCAGGGTCGTTGTGGTAGCGGAACGGCAGCGTCTCGCGCTCGAAGTAGATCAGCCCGTCCTGCCCGGCCGGCAGCACATTGCCGTCGTCGTCGCAGATGCGCAGCACGCCGACCTTGGCCCGGCCGACCGAGCCGGGGCGTGCCAGGGCCTCGCGGCTGTCGAGCACCGTGAGGCCGTTGCCTTCGCTGCCGCCGTAGTACTCCTGCACGATGGGGCCCCACCATTCGATCATGCGGCACTTGACCTCGGGCGGGCAGGGCGCGGCTGCGTGGATCGCCACGCGGTGGCTGGACAGGTCGTGGCGCTGGCGTTCGGCATCCGGCAGCTTGAGCAGCCGGATGAACATGGTCGGCACCCATTGGCTGTGGGTGATGCGGTAGCGTTCGATCAGCGCCAGTGCCTCTTGCGCGTCGAACTTGCGCATGAAGACCACGGTGCCGCCGTAGAACTGCAGGTTCGTGCCGTACGACAGCGGGGCCGCGTGGTACAGCGGTGCGGTCGAGAGGTAGACCGTGTCGGCGTCGAAGCCGTAGTGCTGCATCATCGCCAGGCGCGGGTCCAACGTGTTGTCGTCCGTGAAGCGCGTGCGCGGAATCGCCCGCACGATGCCCTTGGGCTGGCCGGTGGTGCCCGAGCTGTAGAGCAGCGTGCCGCCCACCCACTCCTCGGCCAGCCGCGTGCTCGGCATGGCGGTCACGGCCTGCTCGTAGGGTTCCCAGCTGGCGATGGCCCCATCCACCATCAGCCGCCGTTCGCACAGCGGCATCATGTCGGTCAGCTCGGCAGCGACCTCGGCCATGGCGTTGGACGAGACCACGGCGCGCGCGCCACTGTCCTGCACGATGTAGGCCACCTCGGCTGCGGTCAGGAAGCGGTTGACGGCGGTCAGCAGCAGGCCCGAGCGGAAGGCGGCCCAGGCCACCTCGAAGTAGCGCAGGTGGTTCTCCATCAGCACGGCGATGCGGTCGCCGCGGCGCAGGCCCTGCGCGTACAGCAGCTGGGCCAGCCGGTTGGAGCGTTCGTCGAGTTCGCGGTAGCTCAGGCGCTCGCCGGTGGCGGCGTCGATGACGGCCGGCTTGTCGGGCGTGAGCGCGGCGAAGTCACCGAGGTAGTTGGGCGTCTTCATGCGTTGTCTCCTGCTGCGGATCGGCGTCCGCTGGTCTTGGTCATGTCAGTGGAATGCGGCTGGCGTGGCGGCCAAGGCGATCGGTGCGGAGGTGGTGCGTGGGCCGAGGCCACCGGGTGGCCCCTTCCGCGAATGTCCCCCGCCAGGGCCGCAGGTGGCCCGGGCTCCTCCTTTATTTCGCTGCAGGGGCCACCCGATACCCTCGACCCTGGACACGTCGCGTTGTGCTGGGTCATGCGACGCGACGTTGATGGACCACGACGATGGTGTGTTCTCCGCAGCGAAATCAAGGAGGAGCCCCGGGCCGCCTGCGGCCCGGGGCGGGGGACATTCGCGGAGGAGAGCACGCCGTCGGCGTGGTCCCGTCCCCCCAGCGTGGTGCTGTCTCATCTCGACAACCCATCAGGCCATGGCCGGATTCAGCTGGCCGCTCAAGTCGGCATTCGGTGCCGCACGCGCCACCAGGCCTGGCAGCACCTCGCCCAGCTCGGCCGCCGTCCACCGGTTGTCCTTCTGCACATGGGGCCCGGCGCGCCAGCCCTCGGCGACCGTGATGCGCCCGCCCTTGGCGCCGAACACGCGGCCGGTCACGGCACCCGAATGCACGCTGCCCAGCCAGACCACGAGTGGCGCCACGTTGGCGGCGTCCAGCGGGTCGAAGCCGGCGGCGCCGGCCGGGGCCTTGGGATTGAGCTGGCCGCTCTTGAACAAACTCTCGGTCAGCCGGCTCATCGCCGTCGGGTAGACCGCGTTGACCGTCGCGCCGTAACGTTCGAGCTCGCGCGCGGCGACGATGGACAGGTTGGCAATGCCGGCCTTGGCCGCGCCGTAGTTGGTCTGGCCGACGATGCCGTACAGGCCCGAGGACGAGCTGGTGTTCACCACGCGCGCCTGGCGCGTGCGGCCGGCCTTGGCCTCGTCACGCCAGTAGGCGGCGGCGTGGCGCAGCGGGCAGAAAGTGCCGCGCAGATGCACGCGGATGACGGAGTCCCACTCTTCGATGCCCATGTTGACCAGCGTGCGGTCGCGCAGGATGCCGGCGTTGTTCACCAGCACGTCCAGGCCGCCGAAGCGGTCGACCGCGGTCTGCACCAGGCGGTGCGCGCCTTCGAAGTCGGACACATCGTCGGTGTTGGCCACGGCCTGGCCGCCCAGCGCGTGGATCTCGGCCACGACCTCGTGCGCCGGCCCGCTGGCTGAGCCGCTGCCGTCGGGCTGCGCACCCAGGTCGTTGACGACCACCCTGGCGCCCTGGCGCGCGAACTCCAGCGCGTACGCGCGGCCCAGGCCGCGGCCGGCGCCGGTGATGACGACGATGCGGTCCTTGCACAGTTCTGACATTGGTTTTCCTTTTTTGGGGGGGTGGTCGAGGATCGGATGGAAGTGCTGTCAGCGCCCCAGGTCCAGGCCCTGGGCCAGCGCGCGGTAGCGCTGCGTGTCGCGCGCGATCTGGGCGCTGAACTCGCGGCTGTTCTGGCCCATGATTTCCATGTTGGCGCTGCGCGTGGCCATGGCTGCGAACTCGGGCTGGGCCACCACCTGCATGAGCACGCTTTCGAGCTTCTGCGCGATCGGGGCCGGCGTCTTCGCGCTGATGGCGAAGCCGACCCAGATCGTCAGGTCGAAGTCGGGCAGGCCGCTTTCGCGCAGCGTCGGCACGTCGGGCAGCTCGGCCAGCCGCTGCTGGCTGGCCACGGCCAGCGCGCGCAGCTTGCCGCTGCGGATCAGCGGCAGCGCACCGCCCATGTCGGTCAGCGCGGCGTCCAGCGTGCCGCCGATCACGTCGGTCAGCATCTGGCTGGCGCCCTTGTACGGCACCTCGTTGAAGCGCACCTGCGCCTGCTGCTGCAGCGCCAGGCCGCCCAGCCGGTAGGTCGTGCCGTAGTTGGCCAGGCTCACGGTGCCGGGCGCGCGGCGCGCCGCCGCCAGCAGCTCGGCGATGCTGCCGAACTTCGAACCGGGGCTGGTGACCAGCGCCACGTTGGCCCGCGCCGCGCCCACCAGCGGCAGGAGGTCGCGCACGTCGTAGGCCAGCTCCTTGAAGACGATGGGGTTGATCACCATCGAGCCCGGCGAGACCAGCAGCACGCTGTAGCCGTCCGCCGGCGCGGCCAGCAGAGCCTGCGCGGCGATCGTCTGGTCCGAACCCGGCTTGTTCTCGACGAAAGTCGGCTGGCCCAGCAGCGTGGCGGCGCGCTCGGCGACGAAGCGGGTGATCGAGTCGCCGCCGCTGCCCGGACCGACCGGCGCGATGAAGCGCACCGGCTTGGACGGGTAGGCGGTTTCGGCCCAGGCCGATGGCAGTGCGGCCAGGGCGGCCAGCAGCAGGGGGCGCAGCAGAGCGTGCAGCATGTTCGGTCTCCTCCAGGCATCCGGGGACGCAGGTCATTCGGGTCGAACCCGATGATGGAGACGGGCGCTGGCTGCGCGCCTACCCGCGATGGCTAGCGCGGGCCGCCGTGCAGGCTACGGGGCTTTGGGCGATTCCCGGGTTTCCAGGTCGCGCATGCGGGCCACGGCCTCGTCGCGCTCGGCCACGCCCAGCTTGCCGTAGATCTTGCGCAGGTGCCACTTGACGGTGTGCGGCGTGACGCCCAGCACGCGCGCGATCTTCTTGTTGGGCATGGCCTGGGCCACCAGCGCCAGCACTTCGCGCTCGCGTTCGCTGATGCTGTCCAGCGCGCTGCCGTCGCCGGCCGTGGGCCGCAGTGGCAGCGCGCGCTGCTGCGTCTGCTGCGCCGCCGCCAGCAGGCGCTGCGCGTAGAAGCCGAGCACCGGGTCGAGCGCGCCTTGGTCCAGCGCGGCCTGCAGCACCTGCGGCACGTCGGGCGACAGGTCCAGCAGGCAGCGCATCAGGCCCAGGCGGTGGCCCAGGCGCAACGCGTGCAGCAGGTGCTGGCGCGCGGCGTCGGCGTGGCCCAGGCCGCGCTCGGCCAGCGCGATCTGCAGCTGCAGGCTGGCGGCGCGGCGGCCGCGGCCGGTGGCCTCGGCGTGCGCGGCGGCCGGCCGCAGCAGGTCCAGAGCGGCACCGAAGTCGTTCCAGTGCAGGCACATCTCGACGCGGGCGCGCAGCACGTTGCCGCGGATCTCGCCGGCCGCGCCGCGCCCGCCGCCCACATGGCGCTCGCCGAGCGCGAGCAGGCGGGCCAGCAGGTCCTGGGCCTGCGGCGTCTCGCCCTGGCGCAGGTGCCAGCGCAGGCGCAGCAGCAGCGCATGCGAGAGCACGCGGTCCAGGTGCTGGCGGCTGCCGTAGTCCTCCAGCCGCTCCAGCGTGGCCAGGCCCTCCAGCCGGCGCCCGCCCAGCCAGTGCGCATGGGCCAGCACGACCAGCGCGCGGACCACGGCGTCGGGGATGGAGGTGCGCTCAAGCAGTTCGATGCGCGGCTCGATCAGCCGCGCCGCGGCCTCTAGCTCGTTGGACTCGTACAGCGTGTCGCTGAGCAGGCCGGCCGCCACGCAGGCCACCCCCACGTCGACCGAGGGGTCGCTCTCGGCTTCCTGCAGCGCTTCGCGCAGCCGGTGCTCGGCCTCGGTCATGCGGCCTTCGAGTGCGTAGCTCATGCCTTCCAGGCAGCGCCCGACCAGCAGCCGGCCCAGGCCGACGCCGCGTGCGGCGCTGTCGGCCAGCACGGCACGTGCGCGCGCGAACTCGCCGCGGTTCATGTGCATCCAGGCCAGCACATGGCCGCGGCCGGCCAGCGCGTAGGCGTCGGCGTCGTCGGGGATGGCCTCCAGCGCGGCCTGAATCGCCAGCACGGCGTTGGTGTCGTCGCGCTGCAGCGCCAGGCCGCCGCGCAGCAGGGTCAGGCGGTACTGCTGGCGCGCGTCCATCGCGGCAAGGTCGGCCTCCATCTCGCGCAGGCCCTGCTCCAGTGCATCGAGGTTGCGCGCGTACAGCTGCAGGTTGGCCAGCAGCAGGCGCAGGCCGATGCGCTGGCGCACCTGCTCGGCCGGCAGCCGGTGCACTAGGCCGGCCAGCTGGCTCAGCGCGCCGCGCGCCAGCAGGCTGGGGGCGATGGCCTCCACCAGGTCGGCGGCGGCCTGCGCATCGCCGGCCTGCACCGCATGGCGCACGGCTTCGTCGATGTGGCCGTGGGCGTCGAACCAGCGCCAGGCCGTGCCGTGCAGCGCGCGCCGCTCGGTCTCGGGCAGCGCCGCCAGGCGGGCCTGCAGCACCTCGCGCAGCAAAGGGTGCACGCGGTACCAGCTCTCGCGGTCGTGGCTGCGCACCTGGCTGATGAACAGGCTTTCGCTGTCCAGGTGGCTCAGGCGCGCAGCCATGTGCGCCACCGCATGGGGCTGGCCCGTCAGCGCGGCGCACAGCGAGGCGCAGAAGCGGTTGCAGCCGGCCGCGCGCGTCAGCAGGGCCAGGTCGTCGGGCGCCAGGTGGCCCAGCACCTCGCGCTCGAAATAGGCGGCGAAGGCCTGCGGGTCGCGCACCTGCACGCGCGCGAAGCCGGCGCCCTGCTTGGCCTTGAGGTCGACCGCGAACAGCTGCAGGCCGGCGATCCAGCCATCGGTCAGCTCGTGCAGCAGCTGGGCGTCGCGTTGGGCGATGTTGCCCAGCTGTTCGCGCAGGAAGCGCTCGGACTCCTCGGCCGAGAAGCGCAGGTCGCGCAGGTCGAACTCCTGCAGCGCGCCCTGCGCGCGCAGCCGGGTCAGCGACAGCGGCACCGCGCTGCGCGAGCCCAGCACCAGGTGCAGCTGCGGCGGTGCGTAGTCCAGCAGCCATTGCAGGGCCTGGAAGATGCGCGGGTCTTCCAGGTGCTGCAGGTCGTCGACCATGAGCACCAGCTCGCGTGGGCGGGCAGCGATGCTCTGCACCAGCGTGATGACCCAGTGTTCGACGGCCGACTCCTCGCTGTCGCGGCCGAGCAGCCGGGCGGTCTCGCCGACCAGCGCCGCATCGACCTCGGCGAGGCTGGCCAGCACGCAGTCGAAGAAGCGCGTGAGCTCGTCGTCCTCGGCCGCCAGCGACAGCCAGGCCACGTCGAAGTCCAGCGACAGCAGCGCCTGGCGCCAGGCCACCAATGTGCTGGTCTTGCCGCTGCCAGCCGGCCCCTGCACGACCACGCAACGCTTGCGGCGCGCCTCCAGCATGCGGGCCTGCAGCGCATCGCGCGCCATCAGGCGCCGGCCGCGCGGCGGCTGCAGTTTGGTGCTGGCGATGGGCTCGAGCACGCGCACGGGCGTGCCGGCGAGGGGAGGGTAGGGACTGCGCATGGCGTCGACAGCAGGCAGCAGGGCCGGGCCGCTGGCGGGCCTGGCATGGCGCGCGATGGTACTGCGCGGGGTGGGCCATACGCTGGCCGGGTGCACGGCTGCACCCGGGGCCGGCAGCGGGTTCAAGCCCCGCGCCAGGCCGCCAGCACCGCGGCGATGTCGCGCGTCGGCTCGGCCTGCGGCGGGCGCGGCATCTGCGGCACGCTGCGGCTGAAGCGCGGCGCCGGCGCCGGCTGCACCACGCCGTCGATTTCGACGAAGCTGCCGCGCGCCTGCAGGTGCGGATGCCGCGGCGCCTCGTCGAACGACAGCACCGGCGCGAAGCACACATCCGTGCCCTCCAGCAGTTCGCACCACTGGGCGCGCGTGCGGGTCTTGAAGCGCTGGGCGATCACCACCTTGGCGCGCGGCCAGGCACCCTGGTCGTGCTGGGCGCCCAGGGCCTGCGGATCCAGGTCGAGCAGGGCCAGCAGCTGCTGGTAGAAGCGCGCCTCGATCGGACCGATGGAGATCCAGCCGCCGTCCTGGCATTCGTAGACCTCGTAGAACGGCGCGCCCGAATCCAGGATGTTGCTGCCGCGCGCGGCGTTCCACATGCCGGCCGCGTGCAGGCCGTAGAACACGGTTGCCATGGAGGTGGTGCCATCGACGATGGCCGCGTCAACCACCTGGCCCTGTCCGGAACTGCGTGCCTCCAGCAGCGCCGCGAGCATGCCCATCACGAGGTACAGCGCACCGCCGCTGAAGTCGCCGGTCAGCGCCAGCGGAATCGTGGGCGGCTGGCCGGCGCGGCCGATGGCGTGCAGCACGCCGGTCAGCGCGATGTAGTTGAGGTCGTGGCCGGCCGCGTGCGCCAGCGGTCCGGTCTGGCCCCAGCCCGTGATGCGGCCATAGACCAGGCGCGGGTTGCGCGCCAGGCAGGCGTCCGGCCCCAGGTCGAGCCGCTCGGTCACGCCGGGGCGGAAGCCCTCGATCAAACCGTCCGCGCTGTCGACGAACTGCAGCACTTGCTGCACGGCCTCGGGCTGCTTCAGGTCCAACGCGATGCATTCGCGGTTGCGCATCAGCAGGTTGAACTTCTGCGGGCGCCGCACGCCCAGGTCGGCCGGCTCGGTGCGGTCGATGCGCAGCACCGTGGCGCCCAGGTCGGCCAGCAGCATGGCGGCCATGGGCCCGGGGCCGATGCCGGCCAGTTCGACGATCTTGATGCCTGCGAGCGGTCCCATGGGTGTCTCCTGTGTCTTCCGATCCGGGGCCGGATCTTCAGCAGGCCGGGCGGCCCCGGCAAATACCGATTGGATGTCGGCCGATACCGCAGGTGTATCGCCATGGTGACGCGCGGGTTTTCCCTCCCCTCGCCATCGCGGGTGGGGGCGGGGCGTGTCGCCGGCCCGCATGCTTGCCATGCCCCTTTCTCCCCTGGAGCTTTTTCATGATCGACCGCAACATCATCGGCATGGTCTTTCCACCGCTGCGCGTGACCGCAGAGGCCGGACAGCTGCGCTTCTTCGCCAAGGCCATCGGCGAGACCGACCCGGTCTACTTCGACGAGGCCGCGGCGCGCGATGCCGGCCACCCCGGGCTGCCGGTGCCGCCCACTTTCCTGTTCTCGCTGGAACTCATGCAGCCGCCCAGCGACTGGCGCGAGAAGGCCGGCATCGAACTGCCGCGCGTGCTGCACGGCGAGCAGTCCTTCACCTACCACCAGGTGGCGCATGCCGGCGACACGCTGCTGTTCGAGGGCCGCGTGACCGACGTGTACGACAAGAAGAACGGCGCGCTGGAGTTCGTGGTGATGCACACGCGCGTCACCAACCAGCGCCATGAGCATGTCGCCGACGTGCGCAAGGTGCTGGTGCACCGCAGTGCCTGAACGTCCCCATCCACAACGCCAACGCAACGGAGCCTTCCATGACCCTTCCCGCCTTCGACGATCTGCAGGTCGGCGACACCCTGCCGCCGCTGGCACTGCCGGCCATCAACCGCACCACGCTGGCGCTGTTCGCCGGCGCCTCGAACGACCACAACCCGATGCACATCGACATCGACTACGCGCGCAAGGGCGGCATGCCCGACGTGTTCGCGCACGGCATGCTGTCCATGGCCTACCTGGGCCGCCTGCTCACGCAGTGGGTGGACCAGCGCCGCATCCGCCAGTTCAACGCGCGCTTCACCGGCATCACGCACCTGGGCGATGAGATCACCTGCACCGGCAAGGTGGTGCAGAAGTTCGAGGCCGATGGCGAGCGGCGCGTCAAGCTCGAGATCCAGACCGCGAACCAGGCCGGCGACACCCGCATCCTGGGCGACGCCACCGTGGCACTCTGAAGCCGCCCGGCCGGCTCGATACGCACAGAGTATCGGCCGAGCCACCAACGGTATTTGCCACGGATTGCGCTGGGGCCGACGATGCCGCCCGAACCACCGTCGACCCCATGACCAAGCACCCACCTCCCTCCGCCGGCCCGCTCGCCGGCATCCGCATCCTGGACCTGACCTCGGTCCTCATGGGCCCCTTCGCCACCGTGCAGCTGGGCGACATGGGGGCCGATGTCATCAAGGTCGAAGCGCCGGCCGGCGACAGCACGCGCCACCTGGGGCCGATGCGCAACCCAGGCATGGGCGCGCTGTTCCTGCACTGCAACCGCAACAAGCGCAGCATCGTGCTGGACTTGAAGCATCCAGAGGGCCGCGCCGCGGTGCTGCGCCTGGCCGCCACCGCCGACGTGCTGGTCTACAACGTGCGGCCGCAGGCCATGCAGCGGCTGCAGCTGGGCTATGGCGACGTGGCTGCGGTCAAGCCCGACATCGTCTACGCCGGCCTGCACGGCTTCGGCCAGCAAGGCCCCTACGCGGCGCGGCCGGCCTACGACGACCTGATCCAGGGCGCCACCGGCATCCCGGCGCTGTCGGTGCTGGCCGGCGGCGACGTGCCGCGCTATGCCCCCGGCGCGCTGGCCGACCGCATCGTCGGCATCGCCGCCGTCAACGCCATCCTCGCGGCGCTGTTCCACCGCCAGCGCACCGGCGAGGGCCAGGCGGTGGAGATCCCGATGTTCGAGACCATGGCGCAGCTCACGCTGGGCGACCACCTCTGCGGCCAGACCTTCGAGCCGCCGCTGGGCCCCACCGGCTACCCGCGCATCCTGAACCCGGACCGCCGGCCCTACCGCACGCTGGACGGCTACATCTGCACGATGTTCTACACCGACCGCCAGTGGCAGTCCTTCTTCGCGTTGATCGGCCAGCCCGCGCTGTTCGCGGACGACCCGCGCTTCGCCACCATCGGCCGGCGCACCGAGAACATCCGCTTGCTGTACGCGATGGTGTCCGAGGCGATGGCCACGCGCACCACGGCGCAGTGGCTCCACGTGCTGGCAGAGGCCGACATCCCGCACATGCCGATGCACACGGTCGACACGCTGCTGGACGACCCGCACCTGCAGGCGGTGGACTTCCTCACGCCGCAGGAGCACCCGAGCGAGGGCGCGATCCGCGCCATGCGCGTGCCGGCGCGCTGGTCCAAGACGCAGCCCGCGCAACGCCACTTCGCCCCGCAGCTGGGCCAGCACAGCGAGGAACTGCTGCGCGAGGCCGGCTACGGCCCGGCCGAGCTGGCGGCGCTGCGCGCCAGCGGCGCGCTGGACCCGAACCCCTGAACACAGGACACCATGGACTCGACACTCTCACCCGCTTACCGCGAGATCCGCGACGCCATCCTGCAGGTCTGCGCCGGCTTCGACGCCGACTACTGGCTGCGCAAGGACCGCGAAGGCGGCTTTCCCATCGACTTCCACCAGGCGCTGGCCCAAGCCGGCTGGCTGGGCATCTGCATCCCGCAGGCCTACGGCGGCTCGGGCCTGGGCATCACCGAGGCGACCGTGATGGTGCAGGCCATCGCCGAATCGGGCGCGGGCATGAGCGGCGCCTCGGCCGTGCACATGAACATCTTCGGCCTGAACCCGGTGGTGACGTTTGGCAGCGAGGCGCAGAAGCAGCGCATGCTGCCGCCGCTGATCGCGGGCCGCGAACGCACCTGCTTCGCGGTGACCGAGCCCGACACCGGGCTGAACACCACGCAGCTCAAGACCCGCGCCGTGCGCAGCGGCGACGGCTATGTGGTGCACGGCACCAAGACCTTCATCTCCACCGCGGGCAGCGCCGAGAAGATGCTGCTGCTGGCGCGCAGCACGCCGCTGGAGGAAGTGCGGCACAAGACCGAGGGCCTGTCGCTGTTCTACACCGACTTCGACCGCAGCCGCATCGCGGTGCACGAGATCGACAAGATGGGCCGCAAGGCGGTGGACACCAACCAGGTCTTCATCGACGGCCTGCGCATTCCCGAGGCCGACCGCATCGGCGAGGAGGGCCGTGGCTTCCACTACATCCTGCACGGCATGAATGCCGAGCGCATCCTGGTGGCCGGCGAGGCCGTGGGCCTGGGCCGCGCCGCGCTGGCGCGTGCCGCCGCCTACGCCAATGAGCGCGTCGTGTTCGACCGGCCGATCGGCCAGAACCAGGGCGTGCAGCATCCGCTGGCTGAGAGCTGGATGGAGCTGGAGGCGGCCAGCCTGATGGCCTTCCACGCGGCGGCCAGATTCGACCGCGGCGAGAACTGCGGCGCCGAGGCCAACGCCGCCAAGTACCTGGCGGCGGAGGCCGGCTTCAAGGCCTGCACCGCGGCCGTCATGACGCACGGCGGCTATGGCTATGCCAAGGAATACCACGTGGAGCGCTACCTGCGCGAGTCGCTGATCCCGCGCATCGCGCCGGTCAGCCCGCAGATGATCCTGTGCTTCATCGCCGAGAAGGTGCTGGGCCTGCCCAAGTCGTACTGAGGAGGCATGCCATGGCCGAACTTCCCATCGCGCTGGACATCCACTGGGACGAGCTGCCCGTGGGCACGCGCTTTCGCACGCGCAAGCGCACCGTGACCGAGACCGACCTGGTCGGCTTCGTCAACCTGACCTGGCTGACCGAGGAGCTGTTCGGCAATGCCGACCCCGGCGACCGCGCCGCAATGGGCATCGCCGGGCGCGTGGTGCCGGGCGGCCTGGTCTACACCTTCGCCGAAGGCCTGGTGGCGCCGTCGTTCCAGGCCGCCGGCCTGGCCTTCCTGCACACCGAGATCGACATGCAGGGCCCGACGCTGGTCGGCGACACGCTGTGCGTGGACTGCGAGGTCATCGAGCAGCGCGCCACCTCCAAACCCGACCGCGGCCTGGTCCGCACCCGCAACACGGTGCTGAACCAGCGCGGCACCGCCGTGCTGGTCTACACGCCGCTGCGCCTGATGCGCAGGCGCGGTGCGTAGGCCGGCCCGACATAACACCAACACAAGGAGATCCAGCATGTTCCATCCAGACCGACGACGCCTGCTCGCCACCATCGGCGCACTGGCGGCCGCTTCAGCGGCCCCGCTGGCCGCACGCGCCCAGGCCGCCTGGCCCGCCAAGCCGATCCGGCTGGTGCTGCCCTATGCGGCCGGCGGCCCCACCGACGTGGTCGCGCGGGCGATGGCGGCCCGCCTCGGCGACGTGCTGGGCCAGCAGTTCATCGTCGAGAACCGCCTCGGCGCGGGCGGCAACATCGCCAGCGAGTTCGTCGCCAAGGCGCCGGCCGATGGCTACACCGCGCTCTACCACTCCTCGGGCATCGCGGTCACGCCCGCGCTGTACAAGAAGATGGGCTACGACCCGGCCAAGGACTTTGCGCCGGTCGCGCTGCCGGCATCCATCCCCGCCATCATCGTCGCCGGCCCGGCACTGCCGGCCGAGGTCACCACGATGGCGCAGCTGGTGCAGTACCTCAAGGCCCACCCGGGCCAGGCCAGCTATGGCTCGGGCGGCATCGGCAACATCACGCACCTGGGCGTGGAACTGCTGCTGCAGGGCACCGGCACGCGCGCCGTCCATGTGCCGTACAAGGGCACGGCCCCCGCCATGACCGACCTGATCGGCGGGCGCATCCACTTCATGCTGGACGCGCTGAGCAGCGCGCTGCCCTTCGTGCGCGACCAGCGTGTGCGCGCGCTGGCCGTCACCACCACGCAGCGTGCGGCCGTGCTGCCGCAGGTGCCGACCGTGGACGAGACCGTGCTCAAGGGCTTCAGCGCCACCACCTGGCACGGCGTGCTGCTGCCCGCGGCGACACCCGCGCCCGTGGTGCAGCGGCTCAACGAGGCGATCAACCAGGTCGTGGCGGAGCCGGCGATGCACAGGCAGTTCGCCGCGCAGGGCGTGGAGCTGCATGCCTCGACACCGGCGCAGTTCGATGCCCTGCTGCGCACCGAGATCACGCGCTGGACCACCGCCGCGCGCAATGCCGGCGTGCAACCCGAATGAAGCCCTTCCTGAGGGAGCGGCGCGAGGGCCGCGTGGCCGTGCTGACCATGGACCGGCCGGAGACGCAGAACGCCGTCTCCGATCCCGATGCGATCGAGGCGCTGCTGGCGGCCTGCACGCGCATCGCCGCCGACCGCGAAGTGCGTGCGGTGGTGCTGACCGGGAGCGGCGGCGCGTTCTGCTCGGGCGGCAATGTCAAGGCGCTGCGCGACCAGGTCGGCAGCGGCCTGGGCCTGCCGGTGCTGTCGCGCGATGCCTACCGCGACGGCATCCAGCGCATGGTGCTGGCCTGGTACGCGCTCGAGGTGCCGACGATCGCCGCCGTCAACGGCCACGCCATCGGCGCCGGCATGGACCTGGCCTGCCTGTGCGACATCCGCATCGCGAGCGAGCAGGCCCGCTTCGCCTGCAGCTTCGTGCGGCTGGGCCTGATCCCCGGAGACGGCGGCGCCTGGCTGCTGCCGCGGCTGGTGGGTCGCTCGCGCGCGGCCGAGCTGGCCTTCACCGGCCGCGCCATCGATGCGCAGCAGGCGCGCGCGGATGGGCTGGTGTCGCAGGTGGTCGCACCCGAGCAGCTGATGCCGGCCGCGCTGGCGCTGGCGCAGGAGATCGCGGCCCAGCCCGGCCATGCGCTGCGGCTGGGCAAGCGGCTGCTGCGCGAGGGCGAGCATGTGCGGCTGGACACGCTGCTGGAACTCTCCGCCGCGTTCCAGGCGCTGGCGCACCACACGCCCGAGCACGAGGAGCGGCTGGCCGCCTTCGGCAGCGGGCGCACCAAGGCCGTGCCGCGGCCCTGAACCCCTTTCCCATTCGAACCAGGAGACAGACATGCACCAGCAACCCATCCGCCGCCGCGCGCTGCTTGCGCTGGCCGGCGCCAGCGCGCTGCCGGCACTGGCCGGCCCGGCCGACGACTGGCCGAACAAGCCGGTCAAGGTCATCGTCTCGCTGCCGCCCGGCAGCGGGGCCGACACCATCGCGCGCTTCCTCGCGCCGCGCCTGCAGCAACGCTTCGGCCAGCCCTTCGTGGTGGAGAACCGCACCGGCGCCAACAGCTTCATCGCGGCGCAGTTCGTGGCCCGCGCGCCGGCCGACGGCTACACGCTCTTCTGGGCCAGCAACTCGCCGATGACGACCAACCTGGTGTCGTTCAAGCAGCTGCCTTACGACCCGATCGCCGACTTCACGCCGCTGGCCGTGGCGGCCCGCTTTCCCATGGTGTTCGTGGTGCCGGCCGCCTCGCCGCTGCACAGCATGGCGGACCTGACGGCCCACCTGCGTGCGGGCGGCGGCAAGGTGCCGTTCGGCAGCGGCACGGCCACCTACCGGCTGGCGATCGAGCAATACCACCTGCAGGCCGGTGTGGCGGGCACGCACGTGCCGTACAAGGGCACCTCAGCGGCGGTGATGGGCCTGGCGGCAGGCGACGTGGCGTATTCGCTGGCGGAGATCAGCGCCGTCGTGCCCTTGATCAAGGGCGGCCGGCTGCGCGCCCTGGCCGTGACCAGCCGGCAGCGCCTGCGCGAGCTGCCCGAGGTGCCGACCATGGCCGAGGCCGGCATTCCCGGCCACGAGGTGCACGCCTGGGTCGGCGGCTTCTTTCCTGCGCGCACCGATTCGGCCATCGTCGCCAAGGTGGCCAAGGCCGTGCTGGAGGTGGTGCGCAGCCCCGAAGGCATGGCCTACATCACCAGCCTGGGCGGCATTCCTTCGCCGATGGGGCCGAAGGAGCTCGGAGCCTTCCAGGAGAGCGAAGTCGCGCAGCTGCGCGCCGTGGCTGCGCGCGTCGGCATGGAGCAGGAGTGAGTTCAGTCGGCCGCGGCTTGCCCGGCCCGCAGCATCTCCGTGGCGGTGTCCACGAAGCGCTGCGTCGGCCCGGTCGCCACGGCCGGGTGGTGCGCCAGCGCGATGCCGATGTCCAGCAGCGTCGGCAGGTCGTCGATGGGCAGCAGCCGCACACTGGTGAGCGCATAGCGCGCCGTGACCGAGGGCACCAGCGCGACGCCGATGCCGCTCTCCACCAGGCCCACGGCGGTCGGCACCTGCACCATCTCCTGCACCACCTTGGGCGCGATGCCGGCATGGCGGAACGCCAGTTGCACCAGCGCGTGCATGGCCGGCACCTGCAGGCGCGAATACTGGATCCAGGGCTGGTCGCCGAGCTCGGCCAGCGCCACGCTCGTGCGCTGTGCCAGCGGGTGGTCCGGGTGCACGGCCAGCACGAAGCGGTCGCGCTCCAGCTCCAGCAGCTCGGCGTCGCAGGGCTCGAACACCGGCGTGCGCAGCAGCGCCACGTCGACCGTGTGCTCGGCCAGCGCGTCGATCAAGGCGCGCGTGGTCGATTCGCGCAGCACCAGTTCCACGCGCGGATAGCGCGCCTGGAACAGCGGGATCAGCCGCGGCAGCAGAGAGAAGGCGGAGGTGCCCGCGAAGCCCAGCGTGAGCCGGCCTTGCTCGCCGGTGGCGCACTCGGTCGCCGCGCGGCGCAGTTCCTCGGCGCCCTGCAGCGTGTGGCGCGCATGCGCAAGCGCGATGCCGCCGGCCACCGTGAGCTTCAGGCCCCGCGGGTCGCGGTCGAACAGCACGATGCCCAGTTCCTCCTCGAGCTTGCGCATGGCCGTGGACAACGGCGGCTGCGCCATGTGCAGCCGCTCGGCGGCGCGGTGAAAGTTGAGCGTGTCGGCGAGGACGGCGAATTGCCGCAGTTGGCGCAGTTCCATGCGCCGGAATTCTAGAGAGAGGAGGGACCGTGCAAGACATCACCACGTCGTTCGTGCCCGTGCGCATTCCAGCCGAGGACGAGGCCCTGCGTGCCCCGGTGCGGCGCTTCCTGGCCGAGGCCCTGCAGGGCATGCCGCCCGCCCTGCGTGCGCGCTCCTGGATGGGCTTCGATGCGGACTTCAGCCGTGCGCTGGCGCGCCAGGGCTGGCTCGGGCTGACGCTGCCGACGCGCTATGGCGGCGCGGGCCGCAGCGCCTTCGCCCGCTTCGTGCTGTCCGAGGAGCTGCTGGCCGCCGGTGCGCCGGTCTCTGCGCACTGGATCGCCGACCGCCAGACCGCACCATTGATCCTGCGCTATGGCACGCAGGCGCAGCGCGAGCGCTTCCTGCCGGCCATCGCGCGTGGCGAGTTGTTCGTGGCCATCGGCATGAGCGAGCCCGACACCGGCTCGGACCTGGCCGGCGTGCGCACGCGTGCGCTGCGCACCGACACCGGCTGGGTGCTGCGCGGGCGCAAGATCTGGACCACCAACGCGCACCGTTCGCAGTTCATGTGCGCGCTGGTGCGCACCTCCGGCACGCCGGAGGACCGGCACAAGGGCCTGTCGCAGGTGCTGGTGGACCTGTCTCTTCCCGGCATCACGGTGCGGCCGCTGCTGGACATCACCGGGGACCGCCACTTCTGCGAGGTGCTGTTCGACGACGTGGCGCTGCCGGCCGATGCACTGGTCGGTGCGGAAGGCGCGGGCTGGGAGCAGGTCACGGCCGAGCTCGCCTTCGAGCGCAGCGGCCCCGAGCGGCTGCTGTCGTCCATGGTGCTGGTCGACACATGGCTGGCGCATTTGCGCACGCAGCCGGCCGTGGACGATGCCGCCCTGGCGGTGCTGGGGCGCATGGCCTCGAGCACCGCGGTGCTGCGCGCGATGTCCCTGTCGATCGCGGCACAGCTGCAGCGCGGCGAGCAGCCGGCGTTGGCCGCCTCGTTCGTGAAGGACCTGGGCACGGAGTTCGAGCAGGCCGTGCCGGGCTGGGTGGCGCAGGCGCTGGACCATGACGGCGCCGTGGCGCCGCCGGCGCTGCTGCAGACGGTGGCCTACCTGACGCAGATCGAGCCCAGCTTCTCGCTGCGGGGCGGCACGCGGCAGATCCTGCGCGGGATCATCGCGCGCGGCCTGGGAATGCGGTGAGCAGGAGAACATGAGCATGGACGACTCCCTTGTCGAAGGCCTGCGCAGCGCGCTGGCCGCGCACTGTTCGGCCGAGCAGGTGCGTGCACTCGAAGCCGGTGGACCGATGGCGCTGTGGCAACAGCTGGAGCCACTGGGCTACGCCGACGCCTTCATGGACGAGGCGCACGGCGGCAGCGGGCTGGACCTGGCGGCCGGCTTCGAGGTCGGCTTCGTGCTGGGCCTGCATGCCTGTCCCTTGCCCTTGCTGGAGACGGCGCTCGCGCGTGCGCTGCTGGCCGCGGCGGGTGTGCCGCGGCCCGCACGGCCGATGGTGTTGTGCGACGCCGTGGCAACGCCCGGCGGCGCGCTCGCGCTGCCGCAGACGCCTGGCCTGCAACTGGCATCGCATGCGCTGGTGCAGCACCAAGGCCACTGGCATCTGCTGGCGCTGGCCGGCCACACACTGCGCGCGGGCGACTACCGGCCGCGCCTGAGCGGCGCGCTCGATGCCCTGGTGCTGGACCAAGCGCTGGCACGCTTTCCCGCGCCGCACACGGCGGGGCTGTTGACGGCGCCGTTGCAGGCCGCGGAGATGGCCGGGGCGATGTCCGCCGTGCTGGCCATGACGCTGGCCTACGCGCAAGACCGGCGCCAGTTCGGCCGGCCGATCGGCCAGTTCCAGGCCCTGCAGATGGAGGTCAGCGCACTGGCCGAGCAGGTCGCCTATGCGGGCATGGCGGCACGGCTGGGCTGCGCCGGCAGCGTTGCGGCACCCAGCGTCCTGCGGGCGCTCAACGCCAAGCTCGCGTGTTGCGAGGCGGCTGGGCGGGTGGTCGCCATCGCGCATGCCGTGCACGGTGCCATCGGCATCACGGAAGAGTACGCGCTGGCCATCCATGCGCGGCGCCTGCACGAGTGGCGCGCCGCGGGGGCCTCCGCCGGCGACTGCGCGCGTGCGCTGGGCCGCGCGCTGCTGGGCGATGCCGTGCCGGTGCTGGCGTTCGTGCGCGGGCAGCTCGGGGCGTGACGCACCCGCGTGCGCAGGGAGAGCCGCGGGGTGTGCGTTGCCGGGCAGCCTACTTGCCGAGTTGCCCGAAATCCCTGACCAGGGCGACCCAGTAGGCGTGGTCTTCCTGCACGTCGCGCAGCGTGTCCGCGGGCGTGCCGCCGCTGGCGATCAGGCCGAGCGTGGCGAAGCGTTGCCGCACCTCCGGCAGGCCGAGGATGCGGCCCACGTCCGCGGCGATGCGCTCCACGGTGGCCTGCGGCGTGCCGGCCGGCACGAACAGCTTGCCCCAGGATTGGCGGTCGAAGCCCGGCACGCCGGCCTCGGCGAAGGTCGGCACCTGCGGCAGCAGCGGCGAGCGTTCGCGGCTGGCCACCGCCAGCATGCGCGCCTTGCCGGTTTCCTCGGCCTTCTTCGCGTTGAGCCCGCTCAGGAAGCCGGTGGGCAGGTGGCCGCCCAGCAGGTCGTTCAGGATCGGTGCGTCGCCGGCGTACGGCACGTGCGTGAGCTGCACGCCCGCGGTGGCCTTGAGCCGCTCGCCCATGTAGTGCGTGCTCGTGCCTTCCCCGTGCGAGCCGTAGCTGAGCTGCCCGGGCCTGGCCCTGGCCCGCGCCAGCACGGCCGCCAGGTCGCCCTGCGGGCCGGCGTTGCTGGCCAGGTAGACGATGGGCGTCACGAACACCGTGGTCACCGGCAGCAGGTCGCGCAGCGTGCGGTAGCCCACCGAGGGGCGCGTGAGCTCGGTCGACAACATGATGGGCACCTGCAGCAGCAGCGTGCTGCCGTCCGGTGCGCTCCGCGCCACCAGCTCGGTGCCGATGGCGCCGGTGGCGCCGGGCTTGTTCTCCACGAGCACGGGCTGGCCCCAGGCGGCGGTCAGCTTCTCGGCCAGGATGCGGGCCGAGGCGTCGGTCGCGCCCCCGGCGGGGTAGGGCACGACGATGCGCACCGGCTTGTCGGGGAAGGCCGAGGCCCCGGCAGCCAAGGTGCACAGCGCGGCTGCGAGCAGTTTCCTGAAGCGGTGCATGCGGGCTCCTGGGTGAATGGAGGGTCAGCCGTCGACGCGGATGCCGGTCTTGCGCACGAGGTTGCCGAACGCCGTGTAGCTGGCGCGCCATTCGGCTTCGAACGCGGCCGGCGACGAGCCGACCGGGATGAAGCCCAGTTCCGCCAGCCGCGCGCCGGCCTGCGGCGAGCGGGCCAGCTGTTGCGCCACGTCGGCGAACTTCTCGCGCAGCGGCAGCGGCGTGCCGGCGGGCGCGAACACGCCGAACCAGGAGTAGGGGTCGAGGTCGGCCACGCCCAGTTCGCCGTAGGTCGGCACATCGGGCAGCGCGGGGTGGCGCGCCGCGCCGTTGATGGCCAGCATGCGCAGCTTGCCGGCCTGCAGGTGCGGCCGCAGCGTCGCCACGTCGGCCGAACCGGCCGGGACTTCGCCGGCCAGCACGGCCAGCGCGATCGGCGCGGCGCCGCGGTAGTGCACCGGCACGACCTGAAAGCCCAGCGTGGCGCCCAGCGCCGCGGCCACGAGGTGGCCGAACGAGCCCACGCCCCAGTCGCCCACCGCCGTGGGCTGTGGCTGCGCCTTGGCGGCGGCGACGAAGGCCTGGAAGCTGGCGGCAGGGTGGTCGGCACGCACGAACAGGCCGGACTGCGCGCGCGTGAGCAGCGTGACGGCTGTGAAATCCTTGAACGGGTCGAACGGCAGCTTCTGCATGTGCGGCAGGATGGCGTGCGTGGTGCTCACCGTCACCAGCAGCGTGTAGCCGTCCGGCGGCTGGGTCTGCACGTGCTGGGCGCCGATCACGCCGCCGGCACCCGAGCGGTTGTCGACCACCACGCTCTGGCCCCAGGCGTCCTGCAGCGCCTGCGCGTACAGCCGCACCAGGAGGTCGGTGCCGCCGCCGGGCGGGAACGGCACCACCAGCCGGATCGGCCGGCTGGGAAAGGCGGGCACCTGGGCCCGGGCCGGCAACGCCAGCACGGCGCCGGCGGCCGCCAGCACGGCGCGCCGCCGGGGCCAGAGCGGGGTGGCATCGGGTGTCTGCATGGTGCGCTCCCGTGGTGGCTCAGTTCTTCAGCGAGACGCCGAGGTCGCGCGCGATGCCGGTCAGCCGCTCGCGGTCGGCCTGGAAGCGCTCGACGGCCTGTGCCGGCGTGCTGCCCTCGGCATCGACACCGGCGGCCTGCAGCCGCTCGACGACTTCGGGCAGCTTCAGCACCTCGTTCACCTGCCGGTTCAGCAGGGCGATCACGGCCGGCGGCGTGCCGGCCGGTGCCGCGAGGAAGAACCAGGGCGTGACGCCATCGATGCTGCGGGTGATGCCTTGCTCGCCCGTGGTGGGCAGATCCGGGCGCAGCGGCGAGCGCCTGGGCTCGGTGATCGCGATCAGCCGGATGGCGCCACGCTCGACCATGGGCCGAGCTGACGGGTAGTCGATGAGGCCGAAGTCGATGTCGCCCGCGGCGATGGCCACGGCGGTGGGACCGTTGCCCTTGTAGGCCACGCCGATGCCGGCCACGCCCACCGACTTGAGCAGCGCCAGCGCGCCCAGGTTGGTGGTCGAGGCGTTGCCGCTGTGGCCGAAGCTCGGGCCGCCGTTCTTCTGCTTCGCGTAGGCGATGAAGTCGGCCACCGAATGCACGGGCAGCGCGGCGTTCACGGCCAGGAACGAGGGCGCCCGCGCGAACAGTGTCACCGCGTCGAAATCCTTGCCGGGCTGCAGCGGCGCGTAGTCGTCGAACATCAGCTGGAACAGGCCGGCGATGCCGAAGAACAAACCCAGGGTGTAGCCATCGGGCCTGGCCTTGGTCACGAACTCGGTGCCCAGCCGCGTCGCGGCGCCGGGTTTGTTCTCCACCACCACGCTCTGGCCCAGGCGCTCGCCGAGCTTGTGCGCGACGGTGCGCGCCGCGATGTCGGTGGCGCCGCCGGGCTGCACGCTGACGACCAGCCGCACGGGGCGCTCGGGGTAGTCTGCGGCGGCCGCGCCCATGGCCGCCCAGGCCAGCAAAGCGCCTGCGGTTGCGCGGGTCCACCATCCTCGGATGTTCTGCATGCCGTCGTCTCCTTGTCGTGCCGGCAGGGTGCGGTGCCGGTGCCGTGTTGCCGATCTCCTGCATGGTCCGCGCCGGCCCTGCGCCAGCCCCTAGCCTGATCGGGCAGGGGTGGGAAAGCCCCTGGCCTGCTAGCTGCGCACGCGTGCGCGCCTCGCCCTCCTGTCGGCGATCTGTCTTGCGCACCGTGGGCGCCGGGGCGTTACCGCATGGCGTCCAGGTAGGGCCGGCGCAGCGCGGTCTTGAGCACCTTGCCGACGGACGACATCGGCAGTTCGCCGCGGAACTCGACGCTCTTGGGGCACTTGTAGCCGGCGATCCGCGCCTTGCAGTGCGCCTGCAGTTCGGCCGCCGTGGCCGAGGCGCCGGCCTTGAGCACCACCACGGCGTGCACGCTCTCGCCCCAGGCCGCGCTCGGGATGCCGATCACGGCGCACTGGGCGATGGCCGGGTGCTCGGCCAGCGCGTTCTCGACCTCGGCCGAATACACGTTCTCGCCGCCCGTGATGATCATGTCCTTGAGCCGGTCGACCACGTAGAGGTAGCCGTGCTCGTCCAGGTAGCCGCCGTCCCCCGTGTGCAGCCAGCCGTTGCGCAGGGCCCTGGCGGTTTCCTCGGGCTTGCGCCAGTAGCCCAGCATCACGTTGGGGCCGCGCGCGATGATCTCGCCAGCCACGCCGGGCGCGGTGTCGCGGCCATCGGGATCGACCACGCGCATCTGCACGCCGTAGACCACGCGCCCGGCCGAGCGCAGCCGGCCCAGGCGCCGGCCTTCGCCGACGTGGCTCTCGTGCGAGTTGATCGTGATGAGCGGCGAGGCCTCGGTCTGGCCGTAGCACTGCACGAACTCGGCCTGCGGCAGCGCCGCCAGCGCACGGTCGAGCAGGGCCGGTGAGATCGGCGCCCCGCCGTAGGTGATGCGGCGCAGGCTGGCCAGGCGCGCGGGATCGAAGCAGGGGTGGTCCAGCAGCATCTGCAGCATGCTGGGGATCAGCACCACCTCGGCCACGGCATGGCGTTCGATCGCGTCGACCACGCTGTCGGCCCGGAAGCTCGCGAGGACCATGGCCGAGCCGCCGATCAGCGTGTGCGAGATCAGCCGCCCCGCCGAGGCCAGGTGGAACATGGGCGCCACATGCAGCGCCACGGCATCGGCGGAGGAGGGCACCTGCGCCATGCGGCCCATGGCCGACGACCACAGGTTCAGGTGCGACAGCACCACGCCCTTGGGCAGGCCGGTGGTGCCGCCGGTGTAGAAGATCGCGGCCGGGTCGTCCTGCCGGCCGGCGTGTTCCTGCCCGGGCGCGGAAGCGGCGAGCAAGGCTTCCAGGTCGGGCAGGTCGGGAGGCTGGCTGCCGTTGTCCGGGTCGCCGAAGAACAGCGCCGCGAAGCCCTCGCGTGCTTGTTCGTGGATCGCCGGGAGCATGGGCACGAAATCCGCACCGACCAGCAGCACGCGCACGCCCGCGTCGTCCAGCGAGTAGGCCATCTCGGCCGCGCTCCAGCGCATGTTGACGGGGCAGGCGATGGCGCCGGCCCACCAGGTGGCCATGAAGAATTCGAGGTAGCGGTCGCTGTTGGCTGACAGCAGCGCCACGCGGTCGCCCGGCGCCACGCCGTGCGCGCGCAGCACGCTGGCGATGCGCATGGCGCGCTCGCCCAGCTGCGCGTAGGTGCGTGTGCGCACGCTGCCGTCGGGCAACGCGAACCAGGTGGCCACCTTGCCGGGCTGCTGCTGCAGCATGCGGTGCAGGCCCTGTGTGAGCTGCATGGCGCTGCTCCTCAGCCGCTGAAGCGGCCGCCGCTCACGTGGATGGTCTCGCCCGTGATGTAGCCGCCGTACTCCGAGGCCAGGTACAGGATGGCGCCGGCCACGTCTTGCGGCGTTCCGATGCGCGGCACGGAGTTGCGCGCCAGCGCCGCGTCGCGCAGCCGCTCGTACGTCGGCAGCGCGCGCACCAGCTCGGTCTCGATGAAGCCCGGGGCGATGGCATTGGCCGTGATGTTGAACTTGCCCTGCTCCAGCGCCAGCGCGCGTGTGAAGCCGATCAACCCGGCCTTGGCCGCCGAGTAGTTGGTCTGGCCCGGGTTGCCCCAGTGCGCGCGCGAGGAGATGTTGATCACGCGGCCCCACTTCTGGGCCATCATGGTCGGCAGCGCGGCGCGGGTGCACAGGTAGGCGCCCTTGAGCACGGTGTCGATCACCGCGTCCCAGTCGGCCATCGGCATCTTGAGCAGGTACTTGTCGCGCGTGAAGCCGGCGTTGTTGACGAGGATGTCGACCTTGCCGAAGGCCGCCACGGCGCGCTCCACCAGCTGCTGCACCTGCGCCTCGTCGCAGACGTCGGCGTGCACCGCCAGGGCCTCGTGGCCTTGGGCACGCAGTTCGGCGGCCGTGCCCTCGGCCACGGCCTCGTCGATGTCGGTCACGACGACGCGTACGCCTTCCTGTGCCAGTGCGGTCACGGCGGCGCGGCCGATGCCGCGGCCCGAGCCGGTCACGATGGCCACGCGGCCCTTCAGTTGCAGATCCATGTCGATCCTCGGGTGGTTGAAATCGGTGGTGGGCAGCCGGGTGTCACAGCGTGCGGCTGATGATCTCTTTCATCATTTCGGACGAGCCGCCGTAGATGCGGTTGGGCCGCACGTCGGCATAGGCGCGGGCGATCGGGTACTCGCGCATGTAGCCGTAGCCGCCGAACATCTGCAGCAGGTCGTCGATGGCGGCGGTGGCCTCGCTCGCCCAGAGCTTGGCCATGGCCGCGCCGTCGGCGTCGAGCCGCTGGGCCATGTGCTCGGCCACGCACTGGTCCACGAACGCGCGTGTGGCGGCGGCCAGCGTCTTGATCTCGGCCAGCTTGAACTTGGTGTGCTGGTTGGCGATCAGCGGCTTGCCGAAGGTCTGGCGTTCCCGGGTGTAGGCGATGGTCCAGTCCAGTGCCGCCTCGAGTGCGGTGGCGCAGCGCAGCGCAATCATGAGGCGCTCCTGCACCAGGCCGTGCATGAGGTAGCCGAAGGCCTGGTTCTCCGCGCCGACCAGGTCGGCTTCGGGCACGAAGACCTGCTCGAAGAACAGCTCGGCCGTGTCCTGCGCGCGCTGGCCGATCTTGTCGAGCAGCCGTCCCTTGGCGAAGCCGGGTGAGGCGGTGTCGACCCAGAACAGGCTCATGCCCCTGGCGCCGGCCTCGGGCTGCGTCTTGGCCACCACCAGCACGCGGTCGGCGTGGTGGCCGTTGGTGATGAAGGTCTTCTGGCCATCCAGCCGCCAGCCGCCGTCCACGCGGCGCGCGGTGGTGCGGATGGCCTTCAGGTCGCTGCCGGCCGAGGGCTCGGTCATGGCGATCGAGGCCACCACCTCGCCCGATGCCATCTGCGGCAGCCAGAGCGCCTTCTGGGCCTCGGTGCCGAATTCGACGAGGTAGGGCGCCACGATGTCCGAGTGCGTGGTGAAGCCGGTCACGCCGGTGGCCAGCGCACGCGCGATCTCCTCGACCACGATGGCCGTGTGCAGGAAATCGCCACCGCCGCCGCCGTGTTCCGCCGGCGCCATCGGCAGCAGCAGGCCCGCGCTGCCGGCCCGGCGCCACAGTTCGCGCGGCACCAGGCCCTGCTCCTCCCAGGCTGCGTGGCCGGGCGTGATTTCCTGCGCGATGAAGCGGCGCACGGTGTCTCGGAACTGTTCGTGGTCGGGGGAGAAGAGCGTTCTTCGGTGCATGGAAAGGACCCGTGTTGGAAGTGGGCGCGGGGCCGGTCTGCAGCCGCTTGAACCTGCTGTCGACCGTATTGACTTTCCCCAAACCACGTCTTAAATTGACCGCCAGGCGGATGTGTGTGACCGGTATTAGAAGACTATTGTCCGCTCGGCGGGCGTTCAACGGGGTAATCCCTAGGGAGACAAGATGGCCAGATTCAAATCCCTGCGCACGGCGGCGGCCGTAGCGCTCTTTGCCATGGCGGCCTGCGCGGTTGGCGTGGCCGGCGCGAACGACATCACGCCCGGCAAGCCGCTGCGCATCATTGCGCCGGCCGCGCCGGGCGGCATCCTCGACCAGACCAGCCGCATCGTGGCCAAGTCGCTGTCCGAGGTGCTCAAGCAGCCGGTGATCGTGGAGAACGTGGCCGGCGCCGGCGGCACGCTGGGCATCCAGGCCGCGCTGCGGGCCGAGCCCGATGGACACACGCTGGTGATGGGCAGCCTGGGGCCCAACGCCGCCAACTACACGCTGCAGGACAAGCTGCCCTACAAGCCGGACGACCTGGCGCCCGTGATCCACGTGCTGTCCATGCCCAACGTGCTGGTGGCCAGCCCGCCGCTGGGCGCCAGGACCATGGCCGAGCTCAAGGCCTTGGCGCAGAGCAAGCCCAAGGGGCTGTCGATGGCGGTGTCGACGAGCGGGTCGTCGGGCCACCTGACGGGCGAGCTGATCAAGGCGCGCGCGGGCATCCAGGCCGTCAACATCATCTACCGCGGTGCGGCGCCGGCGCTGACCGATCTGATGGGCGGGCAGGTCGACATCATGGTGGACAACCTCATCACCGCGCTGCCGCTGGTCCGCGCCGGCAAGCTCACGCCAATCGCCGTGACCACGCGCGAGCGCATCCCCGAACTGCCGCAAGTGCCCACGCTGATCGAGTCCGGCCTGCCGGACATCGAGGTGACGGTGTGGCTGGGCCTGTTCGTTTCGGCCAAGACGCCGCCGGCCACCGTGGCGGCGCTGAACCGCGAACTGCAGAAGGTGCTGTCGTCCCCCGAAATCCGCCACAGCTTCGCGGAGAAGGGCGGCGTGCCGGTCGGCGGATCGCCGCAGGCCTTCCAGGGCTTCGTGGCGACCGAGACCGCGCGCTGGGAGCAGGTGATCCGCTCCGCCAACCTGAAGGCCGAGTGACACGATGGCGATCGACTACCAGACCCTGAAGAACTGGCCCATCGCGGACCAGCTGAGCCGCTACACGCGCGAGGACTGCATCCGCTACGCGCTGAGCCTGGGCTATGGCGAGGACCCGATGGACGCCGCCGAGCTGCCCTTCGTCTACGAAGACGGGTTGCGCGCCGTGCCATCGATGGTCACCGTGCTCGGCGCGCCCGGCGCCTGGGCGACCGACCCGGGCACCGGCATCGACTGGCTGCGCATCCTGCACGGCGAGCACCGCATGGTGCTGCACGCCAGCCTGCCGCCCGAGGGCTGCCTGCGCAGCCACACGCGCGTGACGGCGGTGGTCGACAAGGGCCAGGGCCGCGGCGCGCTGGTCGTCACCACGCGCGAGGTCAGCGACGACGCCAACGGCCGGCTCCTGGCCACCATCGAGCACACCTCGTTCTGCCGCGCCGACGGCGGCTTCGGCCCGGGCGACGACGCGCCGGCCGCGCTGCCCGCGGTGCCGCCCGAGCCGGCCGATGCCACAGTGCAGCTGCGCACCGCACCCAGCGCGGCTCTGCTGTACCGGCTCAATGGCGACCGGAACCCGATCCATGCTGACCCGGGCGCGGCCCGCAGCGCGGGCTTCGAGCGGCCCATCCTGCACGGCCTGTGCACCTACGGCATGGCCGTGCGGGCGGTGCTGCGCGCCTGCTGCGGCAACCGGCCGGAGCGGCTGGGCAGCTTCGCGCTGCGCTTCTCGGCGCCGTTCATCCCGGGCGAGACGCTCGCGGTGGAGATCTGGCGCCGCGGCGCGCAGGTGCAGTTCCGCGCCTCGGCGCTCGAACGGGGGCAGGCCGTGCTGACGCACGGGCTGGCAACGGTTCATGGCGCATAGTCCCTCCGCCGTGGCGCCGCGCGCGCACGACTGCCTGGCGCGCAACGCCGCCGCCGATCCGCAGGGCATCGCCTACCGGCTGCTGCAGAGCGGCCAGGCGGTGACCTGGGCCGAACTCGAACAGCGCTCGCGCCGCTGCGCCGCGCTGCTGCTGGCGCGCGGACTGCGCACGGGCGACGCGGTGGCGATCTACCTGGACAACCACCTGCGCTACTTCGAGCTGCTGTGGGCGGCGCACCGCATCGGCCTGTACTACACCACCGTCAGCCGGCACCTGAAAGCCCCTGAAGTGCTGTACATCGTGCGCGACTGCGGTGCGAGGGCGCTGTTCAGTTCCGCAGACCTGATGGACGCCGACGGTGCGCTCGTGCAGGGCACGGCCGGGCTGCACCGCTTCTGCCTGGAGGGTGCAGTGCCGGGATTCGACGACTACGAGGCCGCGCTGCAAACGGTGCCAGCCGACGTGGACCTGCCCGACACGCCCGAGGGCACGGACTTCTGCTATTCGTCGGGCACCACTGGCCTGCCCAAGGGCATCAAGCGGCCGCTGGCCAGCGCCAACCGGCACTTCGTGGCCGAGCCCAATCCGCGCATGCACTGGAAAACGTTCGACCGCGACACGGTCTACCTGTCGACGGCGCCCTTCTATCACACGGCCCCCGTGCGCTGGAACATGAACGTGATGCGACAGGGCGGCAGCTGTGTGCTGATGGAGCGCTTCGACGCGCAGGCCGCGCTGGCCGCGATCGCGCGCTTTCGCGTCACGCACAGCCAGTGGGTGCCGACCATGTTCATCCGCCTGCTGCGCCTGTCCGAGGCCGAGCGCCGGGCGCACGACCTGTCCAGCCTGCGCGTGGCCGTGCACGCTGCGGCGCCGTGCCCGGTGTGGGTCAAGCAGGCCATGATCGACTGGTGGGGGCCCATCCTCTTCGAGTTCTACAGCGGCACCGAACTCGTGGGCCGCACCTCGCTCGATTCGCACGAGTGGCTGGCGCACCCGGGCTCGGTCGGCATCCCCGAGTTCGGCGCGGTGCACATCCTGGGCGAGGACGGCAGCGCGCTGCCGGCCGGCGCGCCTGGCGTGATCTGGTTCTCGGGCGGGCCGGCGTTCGAATACCACGGCGACCCGGCGAAGACGCGGCAGGCCTACAACGCGCAGGGCTGGGCCACCTACGGCGACATCGGTTACCTGGACGCCGACGGCTTCCTGTACCTGACCGATCGGCTGGCCAACATGATCATCTCGGGCGGCGTGAACATCTATCCGCAGGAGACCGAGAACGTGCTGGGCCAGCACGCCGCCGTGCATGACGTGGCCGTGGTCGGCGTGCCGAACGAGGAGTTCGGCGAGGAGGTCAAGGCGGTGGTGCAGCTGCGCCACGGCCAGGCGCCCTCGGACGCGCTGGCGCAGGAACTCATCGCCTGGTGCCGCGCGCGGCTGTCGCCGATCAAATGCCCGCGCAGCGTGGACTTCACCGCCACACTGCCGCGCACCGAGACCGGCAAGCTGCTCAAGCGCGAGGTCAGGCGCGCCTACTGGCCGCAGGCCGCATCCGTTTCAACCGCACCACCGACATGACACGACGCTCTCCGCTTTCCTCCTCGGTCGCCATCGCCGGCGTGGCCGAATCCGATCTCGGCAAGGTGCCCGGCAAGACCGCGCTGGAGCTGCAGGCCCAGGCCGCGCGCGCCGCGCTGGCCGACGCCGGACTGCGCCTGCGCGATGTCGATGCCATCTTCGCCCACACCGACGACCGCTTCAGCGGCCTGCAGCTCGGCGAATACCTGGGCCTCACCCCGCGCTACCTGGACAGCAGCAACGTCGGCGGCATGTCCAACCTCATGCACATCCGCCATGCCATGGCCGCCATCGCCGCCGGCTTCTGCGAGGTGGCGCTGGTCACCTACGGCAGCACCCAGCTGTCCGATGGCTCGCGCAAGCTGACCGGGCTGGTGGAAGACCCGCGCTCGCCCCGCGGGCAGTTCATCGTGCCGCACGGGCAACTGAGCCCGATCGGCTACTACGCCATGGTGGCGCAGCTGCACATGCACCGCTACGGCAGCCGGCCGGCCGACCTGGCCGAGATTGCGGTGGCCGCGCGCCAGTGGGCCAACCTGAACCCCAAGGCTTACCGCCGGGGGCCGCTGACGCTGGACGACGTGAACGCCTCGCCGGTGGTGGCCGCGCCGCTGCGCCAGCGCGACTGCTGCCTCGTGACCGATGGCGGCGGCGCGCTGGTCGTCACCAGCGCGGAGCGCGCGCGGGATCTGGCCCGCATGCCGGTTTATGTCAAGGGCATCGCCGAGACCTTCTCACACCACTACACGCCGCTGGAGCTGGACGACTGGCTCGACACGCGCGTGGCCGAGACGGCCGACGAAGCCTTCGCGATGGCCGGCATCTCGCGCGGCGACATCGACGTGGTTCAGATCTACGACCACTTCACCATCGGCGTGCTGCAGTCGCTCGAAGAGCTGGGCTTCTGCGCACGCGGCGAGGGCAAGGACTTCGTCAAGGGCGGCCGGCTGGCGCCCGGCGGCGACTTCCCGATCAACACCTCGGGCGGCGGGCTGTCGTACGGCCACCCCGGCATGTTCGGCATCTTCCTGGTCATCGAAGCCGTGCGCCAGCTGCGCGGCGAATGCGGCGAGCGCCAGCTCTCGCATGCCCACCACGCCCTGTGCCACGCGCCCGGCCTGGTGTTCTCGGCCAACACCACCATGATCCTGGGGACCATCGCATGAACGCCGCAGCCCGCCCCGCACCCGTGCCGACCGAGGCCACCCAGCCGTTCTGGGACGCCACCGCACAAGGCATTCTGCTGGTGCAGCGCTGCGGCGCCTGCCGCCGCGTGCAGTCGATCCCCCGGCCGTTCTGCAGGCACTGCGGCGCCGAGTCGCCGCAGTGGGAGCGCAGCACGGGCCTCGGCCGCATCTACACCTTCGCGGTGAACCACCGCGCCGCCAATGCGCACATGGCCGACAAGCTGCCCTACGTGGTGGCGGTGGTGGAACTCGACGAAGGCGCACGCCTGATGGCCAACATCGTCGATGTCGCCCCTGACTGCGTGCGCATCGGCGACCGCGTGCAAGTGCGCTTTCTGCGCATGGGCGACGGCCTGTGTCTTCCCCAGTTTGCGCCGACAGGCGCCACCTAGAATCGCGGACCGAAAAGAAGCGTTTCTATGGCAACTCCTGAAAGCGATGGTTTCGTCCGCTCGTTCGCCCGTGGCCTGAGCGTCATCGAAGCGATGGGTTCCGGCACGGGCGTGCACACAGTGGCCTCTGTCGCCGCGAGCACGCAGCTGCCGCGCACGGTGGCACGCCGCATCCTGATGACGCTCACCGAACTGGGGTTCACGGTCACAGACGGCAAGAGCTTTCGGCTGACGCCCAAGATTCTGAATCTGGGCATGACCTACCTGACCTCACTGCCGTTCTGGGGCGTGGCCCAGGAGGTGCTCGAGCAGCTCTGCGCCGAAGTCAAGGAGTCGGTCGCGCTATCGGCCTTCGACGGCCAGCACAGCATCTACCTGCTGCGCATTCCCTCGCGCAAGGTCATGTCGTTGCGCCTGGGCGTGGGCAGCCGGTTGCCGGCCTATGCCACCTCGCCGGGGCGCGTGCTGCTGGCCTGGCAAGACGAGGAAGCGCTGGAGCGCTACCTCGCGACCGTGGAGCTCAAACCCTGCACGCGCAAGACCGTGGTGACGCGTGAAGCGCTGCGGGCGCGGCTGGCCGAGGTGCAGGACAAGGGCTATGCCTGGGTCGATGGCGAATTCGATGAATCAGTCTGCGGGCTTTCCGTCCCTGTACGCGGTGATGCCGGGCAGGTGGTGGCGGCGCTCAATGTGAACCTGTTGTCGGGCGAAGGCACAGAGGCCAAGGCCATCAAGCGGCTGTTGATGCCGCTGCGCGAGGCTGCCGAGCGACTGCGCGCCATGGCGCCCAATTTCTTGGGTTCCATCGGGCAGACCAGTTCGCGCCAAGCGGCCTCATTGGCGCCCTAACTAGTTTGGTACCTGCGAAGGCACTGATCCACATCGAAAGAGACTGCGGTTGTGCGGCTTCTCGGTGGTGTTGACGAACTTCGAGGAAAAGCCATAGGCTCAGTGCGCCATCGACCTTCGGAGGCTGCGTGGATCTTGATCCACTATCGGCAGCCGTGCTGGCCGTCAGTCGTCGGAACGGTCGCAAGCAAGTCGAGTCCACCGCTGGCCGGTAATTCTCTGGGCCAGACTGGCAAGGTGGCACACGCACATCGCGGATTAGCACGGACCGCCGATGATGGACCGGCTCGCTTCTCCAAGTGAGTCTTGGGCGGACGGGTAGTTGGTCCTCGATCGCTCACCCGCGGCCGAGGCCGAGTCGAGCAGGGTGGGCGCCGATCGTTGAACGTCAGGCGATCCGAGTTACCCGCCGCACAGGTGGATCTCGGTCAACCCACATTTCCTGCCACCAGACTGCAAACCGCTACAAGCAACGTCGTCGCCTGCGGAAGAAGCTCGCCCTGCAGGCTCTCTCGGCTTTCCGAGCTGCACCAGCTAGGGAGCGGCCGCCTGCGCAGCGCATCGCGGGCGAAGACGCTGTTCGAGCCCTCTGGTTGTATGCCGGCAGTGCACGCGCTGCTCCCACACGGCCTAGAGCTGCTACCCATCGGCCAGGAGGACCTTGGGCCGCGACCGTCGCGGCGTCGATTCCGCGTTCTCGGTATATGCGCCCGCAACAGATCCGCAAAGAATGTCTGCAGCTGCGGCATGCATCTCCTAAGAAACGGGCATGTCAAGGTCAGACGGCCGGGTGTGTGCTTCCACCCGGCCGTCGCTTTTGGCTTTGTCGCGACGTCACCTGAACCATCTGCAACCATCTCCGCCTCTTGCTTGCCGACTGCCTTCTGTCCTACCGTTTCGAGCTGACCAGCCTCCTAGGCTGTGGGTGTTCCTCGCAGCACCACTCGGCGCAGCGGATCACTTTTGAAGGACATGAATGAAGAAGCTTCTTTTGGCAACCAGCATCGTGATTGCACAAGCCGCCAGCATGACGGCTTTCGCACAGAGCACGTCGGGCGGTACGAACAGTACGCCAAACACCTCCGTGCAGGCCAATGGGGAAAAAGGCAACGCCCCAGCCGGCCCCAAGCCCGATATGGCAGGCACCAACGCGCCCGGTGCGGCCGCCAACAGCAGTTCGGCGGCCAGTCGCGGTACAGTGCCTGCGCCGACAACCGCAACGATGGGCGAAAAGGCGCGCACGCCAACTGAGCGCAAGCCTGCCACCGGATCTGCTGACACGGCGGGGCGCCCCTCAACCGGTGAGCGCAAGGCCGCTCCGGCGCCCTCTGCCGAAGCCAACGGCGAGAAGGCGGACAAGAAGGGTGGCGTCGGCGACATGAAGCCCGCCGCTCCTGCCAAGTGATTTGATCCGCGGGGCCCAGAAGCCACGGTGGTCTTCTGAGCTCCGTGTTTGGCCTGCAGTCTGTTAACGCACCTGTACTCCAAGTCACCACCGGTGTCCTCTAAGACTGCATCGCGAGCAACGTGATGCCTGCTGAGGGACGGTGTGCCGAGGAATGTCAGACGACCGGTCCTGCTGCGGCAGTACAGTTTGAAGGTTGTCCGTCCAACCCGTCACGCATGACGTTGTTCAAGCACTCTATCCATACGGGGCGCTACCGCATCGCCCGGCAGCCACGCCTTTACAGGGGGCGTCGCGCGGCCGCATGGACAAAGCTCGAGGTCGCATTCTCGGTGCCAGAACCCGCACTCAGCTTCTGGGAGTTGGCCGACGCGTTGGAAAAAGGTGAGTGGAGCCCAGCCGAGCACCCGCACACGTTCCTCAGGTATTGCATCAGGCAGGGCTGGCTGGAGCGCGTGTAGCCGAGCGTCCCTTTCTTGTCCAGGACCCGCTTGCTGCTGTGCTCGCATACGTTCGGCCTCTCTGCGAACACCTCTTCGAGCCTCCCGTAGTCCGGACGTCGTTGCCGCGGCGCGACAGCTTGCGCAAAAGCATTAGGGACCGTGAAGCCAAGCCAGTACATATGTGCACGTCTTGAAAACCCAAATGGTCGTGCCCATGAAACCTGGATCTTTCGGCATCGCGCAACGTTTGTGCCTCGTCGCCGCCGTGCTTGGACTTGCCCTGATCGGCGTGGTGGTCTACGCGAAGGTGGAGCTGGACGGGATGTCCGGCTCTGCCCACAGCATGGAGCACATCCGAGTGCCGCAGATGCAGCGCATCGCCCAGACCGAGCTGAATGTGACCAGGGTGTCGCTGCAATTGCGGCACGCCATCCTCGCCCGCAGTGCGCAGGAGCAATCCACCTCGATCGCAGACATCGGCGAGAAGCGCAAGGCCATGGACGAGGCCCTGGCGCAGTACGCCCGAAGCACGTCAGCAGAGGGACTGGCCCGGTTCTCCGTCATTGCGCCACTGGTGGCGAAGTTTTGGCAAGTCGGCGAGCGCAACCTCGTCCTGATCCGAAACGACCACAAGGCCGAGGCCTTCGCCTACCTCGTCGACGAGGTGATCCCCGTGCGCAATCAGCTGCTGTCAGCGCTCGCTGATTCGGTGCGATTCCAGGAAGACGCTCTCCGCGCCGACCTGGCCACTGTCGGGGGGAACGCCGTCAGCACGTTCCGGGTTCTGGTCGCCCTGGTGGTGACCACCATCATCGGCCTCGCGCTGTTTGCCTGGTACATCTCACGGACTTTGCGGCGCCGAGTGCGTCTGTCGCGCGCAGTTGCCGAGAGCGTGCGGGACGGCGAGTTGGGTCTGCAGGTCCACGACCTCGAAAGGGACGAGTTCTCGCCGCTCCTGGCGGCTCTGCGGGACATGCAGCTTTCGCTCAGCCGGGTGGTGTCGGACGTTCGAAGCAGCGCAGAAAGCGTCGCGAGCGCCAGCGTGCAGATCTCCCAAGGCAACTCCGATCTGAGCCAACGCACCGAGCAACAGGCCAGCACGCTGCAGACAACGGCGGCCTCGATGGAGGAGTTGAGTGCCGCAGTGCGGCAGAACGCGGACAGTGCTGTTCAGGCCAATCAGCTCGCCCAAGGTGCCAGCGCTGTCGCCTCGCGGGGCGGCGACGTGGTGGGCCAGGTCGTCGAGACGATGAAAGGCATCAATGACAGCTCGCGCAAGATCGTCGACATCATTGGCGTCATCGACGGCATCGCCTTCCAGACCAACATCCTTGCGCTGAATGCAGCCGTTGAAGCGGCGCGAGCGGGCGAGCAAGGGCGCGGCTTTGCTGTGGTGGCCAGCGAAGTCCGCAGCCTTGCGGGACGGTCAGCGGAGGCGGCCAAGGAGATCAAGGCGCTCATCTCGGCCAGCGTGCAGCGCGTTGAGCAGGGCAGCCAACTGGTGGACCAGGCTGGCACCACCATGGCGCAGATCGTCGATGCCATCCAACGTGTGACGGACATCATTGGGGAAATCAGCGCTGCCAGCAGCGAGCAGAGCAAGGGCGTCGGCCAGGTCGGTCAAGCCATCACCGTGATGGACCACGCCACCCAACAGAACGCAGCTCTGTTTGAAGAGAGCGCTGCAGCCGCTGCCAGCTTGAGCACACAGGCCCAGAACCTGGTGCATGCCATGGCAGTCTTTCGGCTGACCGGCAGCAGCTCCCAGGTGAGGCTTCTGACCGCTGGCTAAGCAAGACCGGATGAAGTGCAGCGCAAGCGGTGAGGCCGGCCCATGCCCGACCCAGGTCGCCGCGCAGCGAGGTGTAGCCCGTCACCCCCGGTCGGCCGAGCGTCGCGTTCTTCGCGCGGTCCCGCTGCGCTCAGGCCGTGGCCGGCTCTTGCGCCAGTTCCTTGTCGCGCCTTTCCACCCAGTGGCTGCCCTCACCGTGCGCCGCCAGGGCCTCGGCAAGTCTGATCTTCAGGAGCCAACGGTTCATCAACGAGGCTTCCATCCATTCGCACACAAACCGCTGGCCGTCGATGCGAGCAACGCCGCCAGTGCCAGAAATCCTGATCTGCTTCATGGCTCCAAGGGTAACCACCAAGGCCGAATCTGGCTGTGAGCCTTGTCACGACTTCTGTGTCGACAATTTCGCCAATGCGCCGGAAGCCCCCACGCAGCCACCATAGACCTTGGACCTCCCTGAGTCTTGCTGCAGGGTGTCGTTCGAAGCTTGGGCGACCGGCGGTCTTTCCGGCATTGGCCACATGGCGCCACCGCCGGGACTGGAAAGATGCGGTGTCCACGCTGCGCGGGACTGCGGCCTCGAAGCGACGCGGTCGTTCAGCAAGGCCATTCCTGGAGCGGGCTGCTCGCCTATGCTGGAAGGATGCACTCTCTTGACGACTGCATCGCTGCCCGCAGAGACGGGGAGCATGCAGCGCGCCTTGGCTACTCGTGGGATGCCAATCCCTTCTTCGCGCCCGTCGAGGTCTTGCTCCGCATCGAATGGCACCTCGGCTGGTGGGCGGGCCGGCGGCCAGACCTCGCGTCACCACCGTCGATGGCTTCAAGAGGTGGTCGAGATCAGCAGATCCTGTAGCCCAGGCAGCCGGGTCTCGCTACGACCGCTCCTGGTCGATCTGCCGACTGGTTGAGCCAGGGCACTTGCGCTTGCAGCCGCAGGGCAACGGCCCCACACTCTGATCTTTGCACACAAGTTTCGGCAATGCCGCAGTTTTGCGTGGATATGCAGAGGGACGGGAGCAGGTCCCACCTGGTGCACGCCGCGGGCTGTGCTGGATGGCCCGTTGCTTACCAGGTCCGGATGCTGGGCTCGCACGTCTGTTGGGACGACGTCCTGCGTTCCGCTCAGAAGTACTACTTGCACGTGGATGCGTGCCCAAGGTGCCTGCCGAGGGCGCTGTTCCCGCCGGATCGACCATGACAGGAAGACTTGCATTCATAGCGCCCGGCGCCTGCGCTGCCGACCAAGCGCGCGGATTGGCTGCGGCCGAGTTGTTCCTGAAGCGCTCCGGCGTCAGTGCTGAACATGCAGCGGCAGGCGTCGCGGCCCAGGAATCCTGGGGCGACAGTGGCCTTGCACCCTTGCATGAACCAACGCCCGCAGAAGCGGCGGCTGCACAAGCGCTGGACGGCGCGCTCGAGGCGGCCTTGCTGGCTTGTTATCGCGGAAGGGCGGCACCGCTGGATGCGGAGTTGCGGTTGGCCGCAGTGTGATCGGTGCGCCGCTGACACGTGCATCTCTGCATTGTCTGATCCGTATTTGTACAGGTTGAGCGTCCACCCCTGCAACATGTGGCCATGCACGCAATCACGCAGATTCACTACCAAGGCGGACACGTTGCGTGCGTGCTGCTTCACGACGTCAGAGAGGCCGAAGGCGGGTTTGCTCTTGGCGAAGGACGCGACACACCTGCGGCCGTGGTCGCAACCCTGCTGAACAGCGGAGCGTACATCCGCGTTGCAGTGGCAACGGCGGCAGGTGGCTTTGCCGCGCGCGGGTTCGTCACGCGCAGTTGGCGAGGTGAATTGATCGCGCTGCCGCTCGTGGCCTGCGAACACACGCGCCTGGACGCGCTCCCAACCTATTGACCGCCACGAGCCCAATGCCGTCGGTGGAGGGTGTCAAGCTCCGCGTGCTCCTGACGGCGTTGCAGCGGTCTTTGGAGAAGCACAGCATGCCAATGGGCGTGAAGCTGCGGGCGCTGCACGCCCTGTCCGTGCTGGCTGGGTACATCGAATCGGATCTTGCCGACGAACCCGACGCGCATGCACAGGTTGCGATGCTCCTGGAGTTGTCGGACGATGTACCCTCAGTACGGGTGCTGCTGGCGCATTACCCGACGCTTCGGTAGGCCACATTCTGTGATGCGCTGGGTGCGGTTCTTTTCCCCCGAGACCCGCACCGGGACATCGGCCCGTGGGTGCGGGATCAGCTCGCGCTGGAGGTCGATCCAGCAACGGAAAGCGGTCGGCGGGCGACGGAAGCGGGCCTGCACGCCGCACCTGTCAGCGGCAGCATCACGGGGCAAACGAGGGAGACGGGACGTCGGCGCAATCGCTGCTGTTCACGCGTCGAGCAGGGAAGCCGCACGACGTGGCAGGAAGATCGGGCGTTGACCGAGAGCTGACCACTTGTTCTGCTCGATGGCGACCCGTCAAAAGCGCTCCTGGATCAGCTGGCCACGTCCAAGCTTGCGCCGTTCGGTGGAACCGCGTCTCCATAGCAGCAGCGCATGGCTACGTGCTGGGCCTCGTCCAGCACCGCGGCGGCGCGGCACTGCTCATCGCTTGGGGTCATGTCTTCGGCGAAGTCATGGATGTCCCAGACCTCGCACGCGCCGAGACCGGCGACGCCCTCTTCTGGCGTCACGCCCGCCTTCTCGAGTACGGCTTCGGCCAGCAGCAGGGCCTGATGGATCCTTTCGGCGCTGACGCCGGGCGCTGTGAGTTTCAGGGGCAAGGCCATCTCCGTGTGCCGAGACAGTTTAGGTCCCTTGGCCTAGGATGAGTGCATGTGCTACTCGTCCAAGATCGAGGCGGACTACAGACGCTACCTGCGCGACACGGGCGGCCGGCTCAGCCTCTACGAATTCCGCCAGCTGTTCTGGGAACGCACGCAGGGCCGCCGTCTTAAGGTGCCGCGCGGTATGGAAGAGGCGTTCCTGGCGGGCAACGATCCGGCGGAGCGGGAAATCGCGGCGTTGATCCGGGCGCACCGGGGAGCCGAGGCGACGCGCCTGCAGCAGGACTTGTTTGCGCAACGCGCGCGCCTGGCCGAAGCAGAGCGCAAGCTGGCGATCAAGCCGACGAAGACGGCGGCCGAGAGCAAGCGTATTGCGACCGCGAAGGTCGAACAGTACCTGGCGTGGCTGGCCGACCTGAACCGTACCGAGACCAGGCCTGGTGACGGCCGGATCTTTCCCGGTGTCTACGCCTACGTGCTCATCGTGGAGAACGGCGAGCGCGTCATCAAGCCGATGCGGTATGGCTGCCGGCCAGCAGGCAAGCCAGCCGAATACGACGTCAAGTACCCGGGCACCTACAACGCCAGGCGCGACAATCTCGAAGCGTTCTGGAAGGGGCAGTTCGGCCGCACGCACGGCGTGGCGCTGTGGTGGTGCTTCTACGAGCATGTCGTGCGCGAGGGCAGGGACGTGGTGCTGGAATTTGCGCCCATCACTGGCCAACTGATGCCGGTGGCTTGCCTGTACTCGCACTGGACGCCCCCGGCCGGATCGGATGAGCCCGCGCTGTGGTCGTTCGCGGCGATCACGGACCATCCGCCGCCCGAGGTGGCCGCGGCCGGCCATGACCGCTGCATCATCCCGCTCAAGGGCGAGCACCTGGAACGTTGGCTCAATCCCGACCCTGCTGACTTGGCCGCGCAGCAAGAGATCCTCGAGGACCGCGAGCGCTACTTCTACGAGCACAGGATGGCCGCATGAACGACATCGAACAGACCACCCGCCGACTGGCGGACGAAACGAGCGCGAAGCAGGGGCGCCACGAGGTGGACGGTCGCGACCTGGTCAGCCTGAGTGCCGGCTGGGCGGCGAACAAGTGCGCGGCTGCGGCTGACGCTGGCGGGCAGCTCGCGCAGATGACTTTTGCACTGGCCGAGGGCATGGAAGGGTGGGGCGCTCGGGCTCAGCAACGGTTCGCCGGCGCGGTGGCCAAGCTCTGCGCGGAGATCGCCGCCAAGCACCCGGAGGCACCTGGCGACGCGATCCGAGAAGCATTCCGCTGGACCGGCTGGTGCCACCAAGGCCTGCACGGCTCTGGCACGGTCCTCCGCGTGAGGCTACAGGGACAAGGAGCCCCGGCCAAGCAGCAGCGAGAGGCGCTCGAAGACGCCTTCGGCCGTGTGCTGCTGCGCGAGTTGGTGACGCCTGAAGCACTGGACGTGGCCTACCGGGCAAGCCGGCACGACGGAACCGGCTACTGGGCTGCGCAATGGCATGGGGTGCGCGCCAAGGCCATGGCGGAGGTCTTCCCCAGCGGCCTTCCCAACAAGACCCAGATTCGGGTCAGGTTCAGCTACAGCCCTTGGTAGGCGCAAAGTCACAGGACTGCCGGTGGCAGTTCCGCGCTTCGAATGGCAGCCGCCCAGTCTCGCTGGTACCGACGCCCGAGCGCTTCATGGACTGATCACGGGCACTGCAGGCGATAGTGGCAACAATGGGCCTGGCGGGTCAGTGGTTCTGGTGTGGTACGAAGATCTTGACCGAGTGCGAGACGACGCTGTGACGCGTCATCGGCCGTCACCGTCGATCGACTGATGCACGCGGGGCGTCTGACAAGGCGCCGTGCCGTGACCTCATCCAAACCCATCCGCCAATCCGCAGAGACGCCCATCAGTTTCACGAGCGTATCGCTGCGCTACCTGACGGCACGCTCCGGCGCCCGGTGGTCATGGACGACCGACGCTGCACGTTCCTCCTGTCCTGCACCTTCTGGACCACACGTGCTCTTAGCCTACCGGCTCCCTTAACTCTCGGGAGTGCGTCATGGAAGAGAAGAGCAAGACCGGTGTTGGCGCGGTTGCCATGCAGCTGCTCAGTGATGGAGTTGAACAGTCGGTGCCCGGAGGTTTCGATCGCGACGTGCATTAGCTGACCGGCCAGTCGGATGCCGATATGCACAGCAAGGACGTGCATGCAGACCACGACAAGCCGGATCAAACGTTCTCCGCCGACCTCAGTGTCACGCTGGACCTGGAGATGGACTTCCTGAAGCAGAGCGACGGTGTCGATCGAGTGATCGCCGAAGCTGCCGGCGTCGGCCTCCTCCGCGTCCAAGTCCATGGTAGCGAGGGAGCGATTCGTACCGTGACTGCGCGGACGTTGGCTGGGCCGATCGATGCGGTCCTTCAGGTCGCCCCGTGCGACTGCGTCATTTCACGGTGCTCAATCAAGGGAACCGGCAGGGCATCATCATGCTGGTCAAGTTTGACCCGGTGCCCTCGGAAAACTGAGTACGGAGTGGGCGGCATCATGCCGTCCGCCCGATCCAGGGCTCGCTGCGATGCCCAGGCCGATGAAGCCGGCCACGCGCATGTTGAGAATTGAGTTGTGGCGCACTGCTCTGGCGCATGGGTGCAGCGAACACCCTGACGGCGGTGCAATGGAGTTCGGGGAGGTGTTGCTCCGGACCACAACTACTGTGGGCGAAGGGGTACCGAGGATGCCTTGCTTCGCGATGTTTCCCGGCGCCGGCGAAGCGCCTGAACGGCCGGCTGCTCTTCCAGAAGGTCCTTCATCTTCTGCTTTTGCTCCGGGGTGATGTCGCTGGCGTCAATGGCCGCCGGCCATTCGTTGGCGGCGGCCGCGACGACATGCTTGAGGGTGGTTTCCAGCAGCTTTCCTGGCAGTTGGAGCAACTGTGCCATCCGCTTGATGGTCACCGGATTCAGAAGGCGAATAGGTGCGCGCGGCAGTTCGTTCGCACCTGGTTCGCGGCCGTGCAACTGCCTGAACTCACGCTCGATCTTCCTTTGGGATGTTTCCTGGATTTCGTCCTGCACGCCCTTGGGCATCAGGTACAGCGCGTGGCCGCGCGCAGGGGTGAACAGGTGGTGGGCCACGATGTCGTAGGCGGGCGGCAACTCCGCATTCACACCGTCGGGATAGTACAGACCGATGTTCTTCAGATGGCAGTCGGGATTGCCAATGAGCTCGTTCACCGCCAGGCGGCGCAGCAGCTCGAGCACTGCTGATTCGCCCAGGGAAGGAATGGCCAGGAACAACAGCATGATGGCGGCATAGGAGACGCTCTTGCTGTACTTGTCTTCGGGCCGAAGCCCGAGCGCTTGCGCCAGATCCTCGGCGTGTCGGCGGCCCGGCACGTCGCGGTCGTAGCGCGGAACCGCGAGGAACATCGTGCGATCTGGGTCGGGGGATCCCAGGTCGTAGCTGTGTCGGGCCGACAGGGCCTGGAGCGGCACCAGAGAGGTCTTGCACACCCGCACGCCCGCAAGCCCGGCCAGGTGCATGCTCAGGTGCTCGACCTCCGGCATCCTGGGATAGCCCACAACAGGGAGCTTGGCGATGATGTGCGTGGCCTCGTCCAGTTTCGTGCGCGCAACGTAGCGCCCCTGCGCATCGAGGTTCACGCCGAGCTTGGGCTGAACACCCGATAGCGACACGCCTTCGGCGAGAGGAATCTCGATGACGGATGCTTCCAGGGCGTCCTGATCCTGGGTGACCAGGCGCTGCATGAGCGCGTTCGAAGCGTTGTTGACCGGCAAGGCGCGGACGGCCCCCGGCAGATCCGTGCCGCAGGCGGCGAGCAACTCGAAGTAATCGTCCTCGTCGCAGCCGCGGATTGCCGCGATGTGCGCGCGGAAAGCCCCCTCGGGAAGAAGGTTCTGGAACCAGTGGGGCAGTCGCAGCGGACCACGGGTATCGGTCCTGGAGGGGGGGGCCCGCAGGCCGTTGAATTCGGCGGCGGCGATGTCCGACAGCAGCCGTTGCGTCCCGTCTTCGTCAGTGCCGAGATACAGCTGGCTGAGCGTGAATCTTGCCGGATTGCGGACATACGCAGGCGCGGGCACGAAACGGATGAGCCCGTTGGGTTGCGCGTGGCCGTACCGGAAGAGGTGGCCAACCAGATGATCGCCGCCGGTGGGATCGAGCAGCGTGATCTCCAGAATGCTGAGGTCCACAGTCAGTTGCGGCTCTGTGCCAGCAAATGGTCAGCATCGGCCATGAGGCGATGGATCCGGGAGTGGTCCGAACGTCTTGGGGAGGGTGGCTGGTCCAGCTGCATCTGCGAAGCGGCCTTGGGCGCGAGGACCAGCTCAAGGTCCAACGCATGCGCGAGCGCGTCGATCGAAGACAGCTGAGGATCACCGTCGCCGTTCAGCAAGTTGTACAGCCCCTTGCGGCTGAGCCCTGCCTTCGCTGCCAGTTGGTCCCGGGACAAACCGGAAGATGCCGCAGACTGCTGAAGGATCGTACGCAGCGGCAACGTTCCCGTTCGCCTCTCGACCGCTCCGATGGGTAACTTGGTTCTCAACTGTGACATCTGCGAATCATAGTACCCGCCTGGAGCGGCGCCGATGCGTACGATGATGCCCATTTCAAACGTGCGGGTACTTTTTTACCCGTCTGCTGAGTGAGATCGCTGCCGGTTCGGACAGTTTGGGGTCTTTGCCGCGGTTCAGCAGCGGGCCTCTTGATGCGGGCTTCGAGTACGGGAAACCGCTGCATGGCACTGGGTGCCAGAAGTCGTCACCAGCATCATTGTCAAGCTGCCTCTGCAGCAACCGATCGATCAGTGCCGCGAGCGAGGTGCGCGAACGCCTTTTCTCCCAAGGCACGGGCAGTGGCCAAGTGTGATGCTGCGGCAGGACCGTTGACGTCCAGCAAGAACTCCGAAGTGACGACCCGGGCACCGCAGTAGCCGAAGATCCCGTGGTCGATCTGCGTGCGCATGGCCTTGTCGTAGCCGTGCCGTGCGTACGTGCCGCTGTCAGCGCCTCCGATGCCGATGAGGTGAACGGCCAGGCGCCCCAGCCGCTTCTCGACGCGACCGTCCGCGCCTTCGCTGTAGGCCCATCCATTGGAAAACACACGGTCAATCCAGCCTTTGAGCTGGCCGGGAAATGACCACCAGTACACGGGATAGATCAACGCCAGCGCATCGGCCTTGTCGATGCGTTGCTGCTCGCGCAGGACGTCGAACGGCAAGGCTGCTTGTTCAAGGTAGGCGGACCGATCAGCCGGGTTGTAGCTGGCCTCGAACGCTTCCGCGGCAATGTCAGCGTTCTCGGTCGTGTGCTGCCCGCTCTGCTCGATGCCCTTGGCAAACGCCTGGGCGACGGCGTGCGTCAGCGACTGGGGGGTGGGGTGGCTGAGAACGATGAGGGTGTGCATGGTGGGTCCTTGGTCGGTTCAAACGCGGCTGTAAACTACGTTTGGTAGGTTGTTGGCGGAAGGCTACCTTTGGTAGGTTAAGAATGTCAAGCAGCGAGATGCAACAGAACCGGGATGTATCGGCAAGGAAGCGTTTGCCCAAGGCGGCACGGCATCGCCAGCTAATGGATGTGGCCTGGAACGTGGTGCGCAGCGAAGGGAGCGACGCGCTCACCCTGGGCAATCTGGCCGCTCGGGCCGGCGTGTCCAAGCCCGTCGTTTACGACCATTTCGTCACGCGCACCGGTCTGCTGCGGGATCTCTACAAAGACTATGACGCCCGACAGCACGCGCTGATGGACGAGGCACTCAGGGCGTGCGCAAGGACGCTTCCTGCAGTGGCCAAGGTGATCGCCACGACTTACGTCAACTGCGTCATGCAGATGGGGCGAGAGATGCCAGGCGTCAGCGCCGCGCTGGCAGGTTCACCCGAGCTGGATGCGTTGAAAAAGGAACACGAGGCTCTTTTCATGGCGAAGTGCCGCGATGCGTTGCAGCCCTTCGCGACGAAGCCGTTGGCCCCTGCGGGGATGCGCGCGATGCTGGGCGCGGCCGAGGCCGTATCGTTCGCGGCGGCCATGCAAGAGCTGAACCCGACGGATGCCATCGAGGAAATCTACGATGCGATCGTGCGCATCACACAAAGGACCTAGGCACGGTCGGAACACACGCCAAAGCTGCTGCCGACCTCGTGGATCAAGGGGGCGAGCGATTTGACCGGCATCGCACGAAAGGAGTTGTTGCTGAGGAGCGCGAGGTCGACGGGCATCCTTATCCCGACGCTTCTGAGAGGACTTCGCACAACGTTGCTGTCATCCGACGGTGAAACACTCTGGCAGGCGGGCACGCCGCCGAACATGACCACAGCCGGTTCCACTCGCTCTTCGTTGACGCGGCAACTATCACCTCAACAACCGTTAGCCGAGCGACAGCGTGCATCCTGACGAGCGCGCTCAAAGCAGCAAGCGCCGCACGGCGCGGCGGCCGTTCAAAGTGTTGAAGCAATCCGCAGCAACGGCGCGCAGCTGGCTTCGGCGAGCAGCCACAGCAAGGGTGCCGGCGAGCTGCTATTTGTCTAAGCAACCATCCGGCGCGCGGGCTGGGGTTCCGCGCCGCGGCAAGCGCTCATTGATTCTCAGGCAGTTCGCCCGCACCTGGAATGCCCTCGCTGATGTGGCGCTCGGCTTGGACTTCAGCCTTGGGCGCGGCCTGTCTCTTCGACGGGGCGCAACCGCTGGTATCGATCGGGCCACCCTCAACCGCGGCCGAATCCTGACGGGGGTGGTGATCACCGTCGGCCCGGTACTCATGCTCCTGGCCACTGATCGGCGTTGTTTCCATTGCCTCGGTGGCTGCCGCTCGTTCACCGCTCGGATCCAGCTTTTTGATGTCGGGCACGACATGCCTCCTATGTTATGTGTCTGAAGACTAGGACTTGAGCGCGGGAACCATGTCGGATCACAGCCCGAATGCCGATCGGCGTTCGTCCTGAGGCGCCGTCGCCGAGTGTTCGTAGGCGGCGGGATGGTGTCGACGGTCCTCTATTGTTGGCATGGCCGGAAGCCCATCTATGCCAGGTGTCCGACAAGCTTCTGTCCCAATCCTCCGCACAATCGAAGTGGTCCAGACAATCGTGTCCGACCGTGCCTCACGGAGTTAAGACGATGGCCTACCCAAGCACCACCCACGCAGCCTCGAAGGAAGAATTCGTCGCGTTCGCTCAGCAAGTGTTTCAGCTCGCACGGACTGGCGACGCAACGACGCTTGCGAGTCTGCTGCAGAAGGGGCTGCCGCCCAACATGAGCAATCACAAGGGAGACACGCTCTTGATGCTTGCCGCGTACCACGGTCACCTCGAGACCGTTAGGGCGCTACTGGATGCCGGCGCGGACCCAGAACGGTACAACGACATGGGGCAGACGCCTCTGGGCGCGGCCACCTACAAGGGCTATCAACCGATTGTTGAAGTGTTGTTGTCTCATGGCGCCAAGCCGGACTTCGCTCCACCGGGCGGAAAGACGCCGTTGATGTTCGCCGCGATGTTCAACAGGCTTGAGATCGTGAAGATCTTGCTCGCCCAGGAGGTCGATGTCCAAGCGAAGAGCGCCGAGGGGTTCTCCGCGCTCGAGCTTGCCGGGAGGATGGGGGCGGTTGACACCGTCGCGTTCTTGGAAACAAGGGCGTTGGATCAGAAGGTGGCTTAGCTCCGGCTAGCAGGGAAATCCAAACCGTCACAGCGTCTCGCCAGGGCCAGGTCTGGCGTTTCAAAGTGGCCGATCATTAACGGCTGGGCCTGGGCGAGATGCCGCTCGAACGCCTTTTCGGGAAAACTACGAATCCCGGAGGCCGAGGCGCTGTTCCCATGATGTCGACGCGCCAGCCGCGCGCTCTACAAAGCAATCGAACTGGCCAACTGGGGGATTCATCGTGGCATCGCATGTCATCGATCAGCGCTTGCAGCGCCTTGCGGCACGCGCTCGAGTCGTGCGGTGTCGTAACCCATAGCCCCTACCTGCCAGACCATCGCATCGTAGTCGACCTGCGGCAGCGTCGGGGTGCGCGACATGATCCAAACATGGTCGCGTTTCTCCCGCGCCACGATCACCCGGCTGTAATCCGGTGCCAGCCACGCAATGCGGTAGTCGGCTCGGATTGGCCAGATGAACTGGACGCCCCAGATGGCGCTGTTGCTGCTGTCAACGAACCCGCGCGAGCCAAGGGCTTGCTCGGCGGCGCGCGGGGTTCGGCGGTAGCGGAAGTCGATGTCCACACTGCCGTCCGGACGCAGGGCGTAATGTTCAACAGCATCCACCGTTCCGCGTTCCAGGAAGGTCGGAATGCTGGCAATCACGTACCACCGTCCCATGTAGCGCGGCAGGTCGATAGCATTTGCTTGGGGTAATGGCGGTGTTGGTGGGCGCTGGGCCATGTTCGTACAGGCTGCCAGTGTGGCGCCGACTGCGGCGCCTAGCAGCAGCACCAGAGTGCGTGTTTTCATCGGTATGCCCTTGATGCCAATGCACGAATGGTGGGGACATGAGCACGCGGTGTGATTCGGCTCACCGGCCGTCATTGGGTCAGCCGGCGCGCTGCGGGTGCGTTCCTACGAGCATATCCCAGCAAGATTCGGCCGGCCATATGCTCCGCTCTCTATTCTTGCGAACAGTGCGCCAGTCTCGAGCGTGCCATATATGGACCCGCTTCAGGCCAGAATCTGTCGTTCGACCCGAATCCGGAAACGGCCAGTTCAGACTGGCTACTGACCTGCGCGAGCCAATGGCCGTCCTGCATGGACGGTCGGGCAGGCGTAGACGCTCATCTCGGGCCCATCGGCTGGTCGGGAGCCAGCAACGCGCCAAGGCGGCGCATCACCGGCATGCTCGGATTGCTCGCGGCTCCCCCCTTGTCGTAGGCCTCGGGCCGCAAGGTGGTCACGACCGCGATCGCGACCTTGCGCTCGGGCAGGTACGCCATGGCGCCGCCTTCGCCTGCGAAATCCTTGGTCTGGGCGATCCACTTGCCGAGCAGGAGCACCCCCAGCCCATAGCCACGGTCCGCGGTGATGGGCGAGCACACGGGGCAGGCAGCCGTCCGCTCGCCCAATCCAACAAGCCGATTGCCGACCTGCTGTGCGTAGAGCGCCGGCGTCACCAGCGCACCGGAGCCGACCTTCTCCGCCGTGGTCGCGAGATCGGTGATGTCGGTCGTCTGCACAGCGCCGGAAACGGTTGTCCACGACGGGTTCCAGAAGGTCGAGTCCTCGACGAAAGGCTCGCCCGCCGGGATCTGCAAGAAAGTGCGCCGCTCCGAGCTGTAGCTGTGCAGAACTGGCGGCGGGATCGCCGCGGTGGTGGACGACGCGGTATTGCGCAGCCCCATCGGTCGCAGCACCTCGTCGTCCATCACCATGGCCAGCGGCCGGCGCGTCAGGTGCTCGACGACCTGTCCGAGGATGAGGTAGTTGGTGTGCGAGTAGCCCCAGTTGGTGCCCGGCGTGAACATCAGCGGTCGGGACACACCGATCGAGAGCAACTCTTCGTTGCGCCACTGCCGGAACGGGTCGGCGTCGGTACCCACGAGTACCTGTGGCTCGTAGACGTAGTCGGCGTAGCCGGACGTCATGTTGGCGAGCATTCGCACGGTGATCTCCGAGGCGTGCGGCAACTCGGGCAACCAGGTCGAGATGGGCGCATCGAGATCAAGGCTCCCGCGCCCAGCCAGGATGGCGAGGAGGGTGCCCATGTAGGTGAACGACACCGCACCGTTGCGGAAGTGCATCTCGGTCGTCGCTGGCACGCCGGCCATCGACTCGCCGAGAGCGCTGGTGGCGATGTCGCGCCCGTCCACGGTCACCCTGACGATGAGGGCCCGCAGGTGATGGTCGGCCATTGCCGCCGTCATCACGGCGGAGATCTGCTCGCGGAGCGCTCGGTCGGCGGCGGCCTGCGCCGTATCGGCCGCGTCGGTGTCAGCGCCGCCACCGCACGCGCTCCCCAGCGCGAGGACGATCAGTGCCGCGGCGCGCCACGCCAGGTGGCGACCGTCCTGTGTTCCGGAAAGTTGGGATCGAGTTTCCATCTGCGCGTCTTCTCCCCGTGGTGGCAATTTGGTGCGCAGACAGTAGTGCGGAACCGCCCGCAGATCATGAAGAAGGCCTGAGCTTTGCGTGTGGGCGCGCGTGCTCAGCGAAAGCGCAGAGAAAGTTCATGCCTGACCGGCGCTCCCGCCGCGAGCCTGAGGCGACGCGCTCGGCGCCGCGGACCGGGTGCTTGCGCCCACGCGCACTCGGCCAGCAGGCCGGGTAAGCGGTAGCGCTCCCTCGCCCGCACGACGGCCGCCTGGCAGGCAGCGGCGCGCATCATCATCCGAACGCCCGCGCGTCGGCACCACTGCAGGCGGCCAGCCAGGTCAACAGCCCGAGTGCGGCGGCCTGGGCAGGCGGCGTGGATCGACGCGGGTCACAGGCTCGGCTCCCACAGGCTGACCGAAGGCTCGGCCTGGCCGCTGGCGGATGCCAGCACCTCGTAGTTCAGCGTGTAGACGTTGCGCCAGAAGTCCACGCACAGTGCGCCGGCGTTGACGTTGGGCGTGCTGCAGACCGGCGCGGTGCCGGGCTGGTCGGCGCGGTAGATGTCCAGCCAGTAGACGGCGCCTGCTCCGCTGCCCTCGTACGACAGCACGTAGATGAAGCCGCTCGCATCGACGGCCATGTCGAGGTAGGTGCGCGTGGCGGCACTGCCTGCGCCCAACCGCAGGAAATATGGCACCGGCTGGCGGCCGAAGTACTGCACCGCATTGGCGCCGATGTCCATCGCCTGGATACGCGGCAGCGCGTCCGCGCCGTTACCGGCCTCCAGCACCAGCACCACGCCGTCGGCCGACACGGCGGCTGCTACTGGCGCGGTCAGCAGGCCGGGCCGGGTTCCTTGGCCGGCGTGCAGCTGGGCCAGGCTCCGGGTCAGGGCATCGGCATCGCTGAGCGCGACATCGCTGGGCTGGAGCGTTTCCATCTTGTGGCTTTCCTGATGGATGCTGATCAGGCGCCCACTCGGATGCAGCAGCAGTGCCGTCGAATCCAGGTTGAAGGCGCCGAAGGCCCGTTGCGCACGCGGGTCGGCGAATGCCGGCGGATCCAGTTGCACCTGCCGCACCAGCCGCTGCGCCGGGTCGAGGTAGAAGTTGGCGCTGCCGTGCGCGAGCAGGCTGTAGGCCAGCCGCGGCTGCGACAGGCCGCAGGGCAGCGCGGCGTAGCCGGCTTGTGCGTTCACGCCGCCGTTGGTGGTGTCGGTGTTCAGGTTGGCCAGCTGGCCGCTGTCGCTCTGCCCGTTGGAGGAGCAGTCGACCACGCCGCTGCTGAAGCCCTGCCAGGCGTAGCCGACGTAGCCCGCACCCTGGGCCGTGCCCTGGCGCACCGTGATGTCGTACAGCCTGCACAGGTCGCCCGGCCCGGCGCAGGGCATGTCGCCCGACTTGGCGCCGGGCGCCGGCAGCGAGGCATCCCAGACATGCACCTGTTGACCGTTGCTGCTCGGGCGCAGCGCCGTCTTCTGCTTGTGCTGGTAGCGGGTGTCCGGGCCGATGGGCGCCAGCATGTTGTGGATGCGCACGTCCGCGAGCTGGTCGACGGTGTTGTCGACGGGACCGGTGGACGCCTTGCCGAGCACCCTGTGGGTCTGCGACGGATCGGCCGGGCTTTGCACGAAGCTGGCGTCGATGCTGACCTTGCCACCGTGCGGCACGCCAGGAAAGTGCAGTGCCAGCTGGCGCTGCCGGCCTTGCAGGGGGATTTCCAGGACACGCGGCGTTCCGCCTTGGCCGAACATGGCGCTGGCCCGGCAAAGGTTGGCACCTTCCGGCGTGGCGGTGTCGGTGGCGTCCGGCTGCAGCGTCAGCGACAGGTCGTGCGTCAGCACCAGGCCGGTCTGGTAGGTCCACGGCGACAGCAAGGCCTCGCAGGAGGTTTCCGCGATCTCGGCCAGCGTGCCGAGCGCGCCGATGGCCTGCAGAATCGCGCCGATCAGCGGCAGCGCGTTGGTGATGGCCGCCGCCGCCGACGCCCCGCCCATGAAGGCCACGAGCCGGGGTATCAGCGACGCGAGGAACTTCAGCACGCCGCCCGAGGTCATCCAGCGCACCAGCGAGCGCCAGAAGATCGCCAGCATGTTGGCGAAGTTCGGCGAGCCTTCGCTCTCGTCCGCCATGAACGCGATGAACTCGTTCGCCGCTGCGTTGACGACCGGGATCGCCACCGACTTGACCATCGCGTCCACGCTTTCGGACAGGCCGAGTCCCAGCAGCAGGGTCGGGACGATCAGGTTGAAGATGGTGGTCAGCGCGATGCCCAGCGGCTCGGTGGCCTGGTGCGTATGCGCGCCGTAGCCCAGGCCGCTGGCCAGGATCTTGGCGCTGGCCGCCTGCGCCGGGAAATCGAAGGTCACAGACAGCTTGGAGCTCTGCAGCGGGATGCCGTAGAGCACGAACTCCGGCGTGACCACGCCCATGTACAACGCCGTGTCGGTGCTGTTGGCCGCGCCGTTGGCCGTCAGCGAGGGCGGCAGCTCCGCCACCGGGATCACCTTCGGCGGGTCGCTCGCATCGTAGAACTCGATGTACACGCCGAGCCAGCGCAGGAACCAGTTCTCCAGCACCAGGTTGACGGACGCGTCGCCGGTGCCGTCCGGCGCGGGCTTGGCGCTGATGCGCAGGCCGTTCATCGGCGTGTCGTCAGTGACCGTGTAGCGCAGGCTGCCGGCGCCCACGCGCTGCGTGGCGCCGGAAACATCCAGGTGGGTGACGCCGTCGCGCCGTTGCCAGATCGTGCCGCGGTACGAAGGGGGGCTCGCGCCGGCTGCGGGATCGAGCCCGGCCGTCACGTCGGCGCCCAGCTGCACGTCGTTCTTGCTGGTCCGCAGGCCCTCGGCCATGGCATTGGCCGCACCCCTGGCGACGCGCACGCTCCACTCCGGGTTGTAGAACAGCAGCCCGGCGTTCTCGCCCATGGTGGCGCGCATCGGCAGGCCATCTTCGCCGGCCACCGGGACCATGGTGGCCCAGCCGCCATCGTTGGGCTGGCCTGGTGTTGCCTGCGGCTGCGCCGCACCCAGTGCCGCGATGTCCTGGCCGAGCGCCGCGGTGAAGGGGCTCGGCGCGATGTGCCGCAGCTGCAGGTAAGCGGCACTGACCGGCTCGGCGCTGAGCAGCTCCGGATGCAGGCCGACCAGCGTGGCCGCGTGGTCGTTGGTGTCCATCAGCGCATGCTCGTCCACCAGGTCCTGCGCCGACTGCGCGATGCCATGGCCATAGCGGCGGCGCTTGGCCGAAAGCAACTGCGGCTGCTGACCGATCGCGGCCATGGCGTGCGCCTGCCGCAGCGCCGCTGGCGGGACCAGGAGGTACATGCCCGACATCGACCAGGTGCCGGCGCCGGTGTCGGCACCGCTCAGCACGTAGGCCAGCTGCACGGCGGCAGTTGGGGTTTCGACCGATTCGAGGTGGTGGGTGATCTGCCCGTCGGGCACGCCGCGCAGGAAGGCGTTGGTCCGGCGCGCCTCGACCAGCACCTCGGGCTTGTCGCGGGTGCGGGTCAGCACATGCCGCTGCCTGCCCAGCACCAGGTGGTGCGTTGTGCTGCCCAAGTCCTCGTGCGCGAAGTTGAAGAACAGCGTGCGGGCTTCGGTCTCCACGGGGCCGGACGGCGTGCTATCGCCATCGCCCAAGCAACCGGTCAACAGCAGCGGCGGCAGGCCCAGTGCCGCGCCGGCGCCTGCGCCCGCGTGCAGGAAGCGGCGGCGGCTCATCGTCGCGGCATAACCGCGTGCGGCCAGGGTGCGTTCGAGCTCATTGGGAGACAGTCTGTGTCGCTTTGCCATGTGGTTCGCCTCGGAGTCGTGCGTTGGACATCACCAGGTAAGGTCGGGCGTGCACAGGTCCGGCGCCTTCGCGCTGAACGTGGCGGCCCCTCGGTAGGAAGCGGCGGGCTCGGCGCTGCCGATGTTCCCGCCGTTGCCGTTGTCCCAGCGCGAACCCGGCTTGGCGTTCGGGCCGGCGGTTCCGCAGCCGCTTGCGGGCGAGGCCTGGCCGCCATCCGGGCAGACCAGCCCGCCTTGGTTCGCGGGCATGGAGCCCGTGCCCGCATAGCTCACGTACGTGCAGACCGGCAGGCCGGGAGCATGCCAGCCGGCAAAGCGCGTGTGGTTGGCGTTCAGCCGCAGCACGATGGTGTTGCCGCCCGGCGCGAAATCGAGGTAGGCGCCCGACAGCGTCACGCCGTCCAGCGTGGCACCGTCAAAGCGCGCGCCCTGCAGGAAGCTGTTGGCAAAGCTGCTGTCGTTCGTGGCCGCTGCCGTCACCATGGCGCCGGAGAAGCGCGCGCCGGCCAGCACCGCGCCGTCGAAGCGGACGCCCTTCATCAAGGTGCCGCCCAGATCCAGGCCCGCCAGGTAGGCGTCGCCGAAGTCCGTCTGGACCAGCGTGGCGCCGTTGATGCTGGCGTTGCCGTCCACCGCCAGGCTGCTGAACAGGCTGGCGCTGTCGAACTGGGCGTTCTCCAGGTGGCTGCGCGACAGGTCGACGTTGCGCAGCCAGGCACCGCGGAAGCTGGCGCCGGGGCAGGAGGGTGGCGTGTCCGGGCACGGCGCCAGTTCGGCGCCCCGCATCTGGGCCCGGTCCAGGTTGGCCCAGTCGAAGACCGTGCCATACAGCTTGGCGCCGACCAGGTCGGCCCGCTTCAGGCTGGCCTGGCTGAACACTGCGCGCGTCAGCACAGCGCTGCCCAGGCCTTTGGCATCGTCCAGTGTCGCGCCACGGAAGCTGCTGCTTGTGAGGTCGGCACCTGCCCAGTGGCTGCTCGACAAGGCCATGCCGTCGAACACCGCGCCGGCCAGCAGCGCGCCGGAGAAATCCCGGCCCGTCGCGGACGCCAGCTCGGCCGCGCACCCCGCGACAACGGCCTGGCCCAGGTCCAGCAGCCTCCATTGGGCGATGAACTCGCAGTTCATCGTGGCCTGGCGGAAGCTGGTGCGGCAGCCGGCCGGATCCGCCAGCCGCAGCCCCAGGTCGCCGAAAATCGCCTGGCCCTGGCCGAGTTTGGTCTGCGAGAAATCGGTGCAGGACAGCAGCGCCTGGGTCAGGTAGGTGCGGCCCTGGAAACGCGTCCCGATGAACTTCGCCCCGCTCAGGTCGGCGAAGCTGAAGTCGGTCGGCAGGGACGGGCTGCCGCTGTCCACGATGGTCGCGCCGCTGAAGTCTGCTCGGGTCAGCCGGGCGTTGACGAACACCACCGCGTTCAGCGTCGCGCCGTTGAACTGCGCGTCGGTGAGGTCCATGCCGTTGAAGTTGCAGTTCGCCAGCGCCAGGCCCTGGTAGTCGTGGCCGCCTTGGACGCGGCTGGCTGGGCAGGCCGGTGCCACGCTGGCCGGCGTTGTGTCGAAGTCCGCGACGGCCGCGCTGCCACCGGCACGGCCATCGCTGCCTGAACCGCTGCCCGGCGCACAGTCGCTGGCCGGGCTCGGCTCGCCGCCGCGCCCGGCGCTGCCGGGCTGCCCGGCCAGGACCGAGGACCGGTCGGCCGGCAGCACGGCACCGGCCACGCGGGCGATGCCGATCGACGGCCCTCCGTTGCCGCCCCCGCCGCCGCTGCCCGAGCCGCCGGCGCCGCCGTCGCCGCCGCGCCCGCCGCTGCCGGGCGCGGCGGCAGAGCATTGAGACTGGTACTGGTCGCCGCCTTCCCAGCCGAACGCGCCCTGCCCGCCGGGCCCGCCCTGGCCCCCGTGGCCGCCCTGGCCGCCTGCGCCGCCAGCGCCGGCCACGATGCGGTTGTGCTGCGCGATGTCGATCGCGCTGGCGCCGGCCAGCACCAGCGCGATCGAGGCACCGCCCTGCAGCCCGCCCACGCCACCAGGACCGCCGCAGCCGCCGCCACCGCCGCCACCGCCCGCGTAGCCGCTGATGTCGTACATGTTTTGATAGCGGCCCGCCGAAAAGCCGCCGCCACCACCGCCCCCGCCGCCACCGCCCAAGTCGCCAGGCAGACCGGGCGCGCCCTGGTTCGGCGACCAGCCCGCACGCGACAGGCTGCCCCAGGCATCGCCCTGCGCGGGCACCGTGGCGCCGCAGAGACCCGGCCGGCCGTTCCCGGCCTGGGGCGCGGCACCAGCAACGTTGGCCGGCGCATCGCTGCAAGAGCAGCCGGACGTGCCTGCTTGGCCGCCGGTCCCGCCGGCCGCACTGGCGCTGCCGCGGCCGTCCTGGCCGGTCGGCCCGATCTCGGTGCCCTGCAGGGCGACGGTGCACCCGACGCTGAATGCGCCATGATACGTCTGCAGCCGGTTCGCATCGGCGCCGAAACCGCCCAGGCCGAGATAGTCCGGCGGCGGCTGCGCCGGGCAGCCCAGGCCGCCGACGCCCCCGCCGTAGCGGCTGGTAGCGTTCTGACCGCGGCCCCCACCCAGCGCGGCGGGCACGAGCGCGCCGGCCGCCCCGTCGCCACCGCGCCCGCCGATCAGGCTGGTGCCCGCCAGCACCAGCCCGCGGCTCTCGCTGACAAGCAGCGTGACGCTGGCGGTGGAGGGCGCACTTTCGTTTTTGCCGAGCACGGTCAGGCCGGCGACGGTGGTTGTGACATTGACGCCGTCGGCTCGCAGCGCCGGCGTGCCGGGTGCCGGGCTGGCCTGCACCAGGCTGCGGTAGCCGCGGTCCGGCTCGCCACCGAAGCGGCAGGCGCCGAACACATGCACGCCCGGGCGCAGCTCGATCGTCGCGGAGGTCGGGTACAGCCCATGCCGCACCAGCACGCCGCAAGTGCCGCCAGCGTCGCAGGCGGCGATGCCCTGCTGGACCGTCGGGCAGGCGGTGGCCGGGCTGGCGCCGCAGCCATCGCCGGCACCTGCACCGGCGCGGCTGTCGACGTAGACGCGCGTGCCGAGCCGCGAGGTGTCGGCGTCGCACGCGGCCTGGTCGGCGCCGATCTGCGGGCCGTGGCCCGGGGCTGTGATCCCGCCGTCGCTGCAAGCGGCCAGCAGCGTGGCCAGCACGGCGGCGGCGGCGCGGGCGGCCAGGCGTCTGCAGACGGCAGCCCCCATGGTCGTCATTCCGCGGGCCGATAGACTTCGCTGATCAGCTTGCGCGCGATGTCGGTCGCTGCGCCCGCGGCCTCGAGGTTGGTCTCCAGATTGACCCACACAATCAGCGTGACCTTGTTGGCAGGGTCGTGCCCCATGAAGGTGCCGTAGCCCGGGATCTCGCCGGTGTGCCCGTACAGCGCGCCGAAACGGGCCAGGTTCCAGCCGTAACCCAGCTCGGGCACCGGCGGAACGATGGCGCGCACGCTGGCGATGCGGGCGGCCTGCATTTGCGGGTTCAGCAGGCCGCCGCCGACCATCGCCTCGACATAGCGCGCGAGGTCGTTGGCGGTCGAGATGCCGGAGCCGGCCGACCAGCCCCACGAGGTGTTGGAGTTGGTGTGCTCGATCGGCGCCAGCGTGCCGGCGCGCGCCGCGGCCTGCATGTCGGCCGGCAGCGGGTGCAGCGTCTGCACGTTGGTGCCGTACTGGTAGCCGCGCGTGAACGGCGCCGGCAGCGAGGCATCGTCCGCGGTTGGCAGCAGCGTGTGCTGCAGGCCGAGCGGGCGGAACAGCCGGTCGCGCATGATGTCGGACAGCGGCTTGCCGTTCTCGACCTTCTGCGCCGCCAACCCCAGCAGGATGGTGTTGGTGTTGGAGTACTCGTAGCTGGTCCCGGGGTCGAAGGACTGCTCGTGCGCGAAGGCCAGCGCCAGCATCTCCTCGGGCCGCCAGACGCGTGCCGGGTCGTCGTCCAGCGCCTGATTGAACGCAACGGTGGTCGAGTAGTTGAACAGGCCGCTGCGCATCAGCAGCAGCTGCTCGATCGTGATCTGCCCGCCCTTGGGGACGCCGTCAACGTACCTGGCGATGGGGTCGCTGAGCTGGAGCAGGCCTTCCTGCACCTGCTGCAGGATCACCGTGCCGGTCCAGGTCTTGGTGACCGAGCCGACACGGATGTGCTGGTCGGCCGAAGTCGGCGCCGTGCCCCGGTAGCTGTTGCTGCCGGTAAAGCTCGTGAAGTCGCCCTTGGGCGTGCGCAGCAGCACGACGGCCCCGGGCACCAGCTGCTCGGTGACGATCCCGCCCACGATGGCCTGAAGGCGGCTGCTGTCGATCGTCTGCAGTGCCGGGTGATCGTCGCCGCCACCGCCGCAGGCGACGCCGAGGAGGGCGGTGGCGCCGGCAGCGAGCAGCAGGCGGCGGCGGGGGAGGTGTGGGGAACGGATGGACATCATCGACACTTTCAGGTGGTGGATCGGAAGGACGGCGGTGCCTGCGTCAAGGCGGCGTGGCAGCGCCCGCCATCACGCGCTCCATGAACGCACGCGCCTCCTCGAGCGAGGCGAACAGCCCGGCCTGGCCGGACCGCACATGCTCGATACGGCCGCACAGGCCGTCGTTGGCGAACGGCGTACCGACGCGCAGCTGCAGCACGAACGCCCAGTCGGGCGGGAAGGGCCCGGGCGTCAGTTCGTCGGCCGTGGCGGGGTCGGCAGGCATGCAGCGCACGTTAGAGCTGCGCGAGGTGGCGGTCCTGCGCAAGCCATGCGCTTTCTCTGAAACAAGAGTCGACACGTCTGCTTGCCGTCCGGCATACTCACAGGAATGCACCGCATACAGCACTTGTGTTGACAGTTGCCGGATCGGAACCCTCCGCGTCGGTTCCCGGCGAACTCCACTTCGGCTCCTTCCGACTGGTCGGCCCGCACGGCCCGTTGTTCGCCGATGGCCGCGCGGTGGAGCTGCCGCGCAAGCCGTTGGCCCTGCTGTGGATGCTGGCCAGGCGCGCGGGCGAGGTCGTCAGCAAGGATGAGATCCTGACCGAGGTCTGGCCACAGGTCGTCGTCAGCGAGGGAGTGGTCTCCGCGACCTTGCGCGACCTGCGCCGCGCGCTCGGCGACGACGCGCGCGTGCCGCGCTACATCGTCACGGCCCACCGCATCGGCTACCGCTTCATCGCCGCCGTCACCGACCAGCCCGGCAACGTGGAACGGCGTGCGCCCGCTGAAGCGCTGGAGCTGCGGCCGCCTGAGCCGCCGGCCGTCCATGTCTTGGTCGGTCGCGCGGCGGAGCACGCACAGCTGCTGGCATGCTACCGGGCTGCGGCGGCCGGCCAGCGCCAGCTCGTGTTCGTGACCGGCGAAGCTGGGATCGGCAAGACCCGGTTGGTCGAGTCCTTCCTCGCGCACATCGAAGGCGACGCGCCGGCCGGCGCCCGCATCGGCCACGGACAGTGCATCGAGCACTACGGCGCGGGCGAGCCCTACCTGCCCATTCTCGAGGCCGTCACCCGCCTCGGGCGCCAGGACGGCCACGGCAGCCTGCTGGCGTTGCTGCGCCAGCATGCGCCGACCTGGGTGCCCCAATTGCCGGGCCTGTTCGGCCAGCAACCGCAGCAGGCCACGCCGCACGCCGCCGGCTCGCTGCAGCGCATGCTGCGCGAGATGAACGACGCGATCGACCTGGCGGCCGCCGACCAGCTGCTGGTCCTTGTGTTGGAGGACATGCACTGGAGCGACCGTTCCACCGTCGACTGGCTGACGATGCTGGCGCACCGCCGCGAGCGCGCACGGCTGCTGGTCATCGCCACCTGCCGGCCGGTCGAGCTGATCGTCAACGAGCATCCGCTCAAGCAGGTCAAGCAAGAACTCGTGGCTCGCCACGCGGCCAGCGAGATCGCGCTTGCCCGCCTGGGCACCGCCGACGTGCACGACTACGTGGCGCGACGCCTGCGGCAGCACGGGGCCGTGCCCGACTTGGCCGCGGCGGTGACGCGGCGCTCGCAGGGGCTGCCGCTGTTCATGGTGCACCTGACCGACGAACTGGAGCGCCAGCCCGATACGGTCTCAACGCTCGACCGGCGCCCCCCACCCGGCGGCATCGCCGAGCTGATCGAGTCCCAGTTGGCGCGTCTTGCGCCGCAGCAGCGCGAGACGTTGGAGGCCGCCAGCGTGGCCGGCGCAGAGTTCGCGACCGACAGTGTCGCTGCCGCGCTGCAACGCAGTCCCGACGCTGTCGAGCAGGTGCTGGAGACGCTGGCACGGCAGGGCCAGTTCATCGAGGCGCGCGGCCTGGTGAGCTGGCACGACGGCACTGTCTGCGGCCGCTACGGCTTTAGCCACGATTTGGTGCGAGAAGGCCTGTACCGCCGTCTGGGGAGCGCGCGCCGCGCGCGCTTGCACGGCGCCATCGGAACTCGGCTGGCGCTGGCCTACGGCGTGCACGCCACCGACATCGCGGCCGAGCTGGCGCTGCACTTTGAGAGCGCACACGATTCCTGGCGTGGCGCGCAGCACCGCCGCGAAGCCGGCGGCAAGGCGCTACAGCGCTATGCCCACCGCGAGGCGCTGACCCATGCCGGTCAGGGCCTTGCGCTGCTGGCGGCCATGCCGTCCGCGACGCCCGGGCTCGAGGAGGCCGAGCTGCAGTTGCGCCTCATCAAGGGCGCAGCCCAGCTTGCGGTATGCGGCTTTGGGGCGCCGGAGGTCGAGGCCACTTACACGCGTGCGCTGGCGCTCGGCATCGCCTTGCAGGACACTGCCGCAATCGGCCCTGCGCTGTCGGGCCTGTACAACCTGTACCTGACGCGGGCCGCCTTCGCGCAGGTGCAGCGCATCGCCGACCAGGTCATGGCGCAGCTGCGGCGCCAGCCCGATCCGGTGCTGACCATGCTGGCGCACAACGTGCTCGGCAGCACCAAGCTGTTCGTTGGCGGCGGCGCGGCGGCCTTGGAGCATGTGGACAAGACGCTGGCCCTATACCAGCCTGCGGCACACGGCCACCTGGCAGCCAGCTACGGCGAAGACCCGGCCATTGCCAGCCACCACTACGCCGCGCTGGCGCGCTGGGTCGTGGGCGACGCCGAGGCCGCCGAGCACCACTTGGTTGCCGGCTTCACGCTGGCGCGGCGGCTGTTGCATCCGTTCGGCGACGCTCAGATGCTGTGGGTCGAGGCCGTGATTGCGCTGGACGATGGTGACCTGGGCCGCGTCGATCGCGCCACCGAGACGCTCGATGCGCTGTGCGCCGAGCACGGCTTCGCGCTGTGGCAGGCCGGCGGTTGGATCCTGCGCGGCGCGGCGCTGGCGGGGCGTGGCCAGCACGAGGAAGGCCGGCAGATGACCGATGCCGGCCTGCGCGCCTGGCACGAGGCCGGCACGCTGCTCACGCTGCCGCATGCGCTGGCGGTGGCGGCGCGCGTGCAGGTTCTTGCGGGCCGCGTCGAGGCGGCCGCGCGGCTGCTGGGCGAAGCGCTGGCCCTCGCGCAGCGCACCGGCGAGCACTGGTACGGGCCGGAGCTGCACCGGCTGCAGGGTGAGGTGTCACTGCTGCAGCCCGAGGCCGGGGCCAAGGATGCGGCCGAAAGCACGGCGCGCGCCGCGGCCAGCTTCGAGCGTGCCATCGTGCAGGCCCAGGCGCAGCGGTCGCGGCTGTTCGAGCTGCGCGCCACCGTGAGCCTGGCCAACCTGGCGCTGCCGGCGGCACAGGCTGCGCGGGCCCGCAACCGCCTGGCCGTGCTGGTGGCCGACCTGGGCGAACGCACCCAGCGGCGCGACTTGGCACAGGCCGCGGCGCTGCTGCGGCGCGCGCCTCAGTTGTCGCGCCAGACCACCGCCGAGATCACGCCCAGGTCCTGAATCACCTCGACCAGCTGGTCGAAGCCCGGCACCGGCTCCATGTCGTTGACCGCCAGCAGGTAGGCGAGCCGGCGGCCGGCGCGTGTATGGATGTAGCCGCCGAACACCTCGGCGCGGATCGCCATCTGGTCATTCGGGGCACCGTCGACGAAGGTACCGGTCTTGGCGTGCACCTGGCCGCGCGCGCCGGCGAGCGTCGCGTCGTCCATGAAGCCGGTGACCAGCGCCTGCGAGCCGTCCACGCCCATGCGCGGGAACGTCGCCAGGTAGTCGCTGTAGACCGGGCGCTTGGCCATGGCGCCCAGCAGCCCCGTCACGGCGCGGCTGCTGGCGCGGGTCTCGCCGTCGCCGCTGCCGTCCAAGAACGTGAACTCGCTGCCGTCCAGCCCGAACTGCGAGACCAGCGCGAGGCGCTCCTGCGCCAGCGCATCGGCCTGGCTGCGCCTGCCATGTGCCAGCCCGTAGTGCATCAGGCTGGTCTCGGCGCCGAGGTTGTAGCTGACCTTCATGATGTGCTTGGCGTGCTCGCCGTAGGGCGCCGACACCAGCTCGGCGACGCGCTTGTCCGCGGTGTAGGCGCCAGCGACCGGCAGCCGGCCCGGCGCATTCGGCGCCACCACCGGCGCATCGACCGTGACGCCGGCCGCGGCCAGCGCCTCGATCAGCACGGTGCGCGCATAGTTGGCGGGCTCGGTGATCCGGAACGCGCGCGGCACCGGCAGCTGGCCGGTCAGCGGGCCCACCAGGTCGCTCGGCACGGTCCCGGTGACGACGCCGACGCATGGCTGGCGGCCGATGCAGCTCGGCAGGAACGGCTGCAATACGACGTCGGTGGCCGCGCCGGCCGCGCCGGTCATCAGCGTCGACTGCACGTCGAACGCGGCCGACAGCGGCCGCGTCACCACGTTCGCAGGCCCGCCGACAGCGCCGGGATTGATCACCACGTCGACCACGTTGTCGTTGACGAAGATCGGGCTGACCTGGAACTGCTCGCGAAAGTCGAACTTGTCCCACAGCCGCTCGTCGACGACCACGTCGCCGCGCACGCGGCGGATGCCCGACGCGGCGATTTGCGCGGCCAGCGCTTTGTAGCCGGCCAGCGGGTCGGGCGCCGTCAACTCGGCGTCGCGCAAGTCGTTGGACTCGTTGTGGTCCAGGTCGGTGATGGCGTAGCTGCCGTCGGGGTTCACACGGCCGCCCATCGACATGTCGCCGCTGGCAACCAGCACCAGGTCGCCGTCGAGCCCACCGGCCGCATCCAGCGTGCCGTTGCGGTAGACAGGCGTGTGGAACCGGTGCGCCGCGCCGAGCTTGTCCAGCGTCAGGCCCACCGAGAAGGACTTGCGCATCGAGGCGATCAGCAGGTTGTGCCCAGGGTCGACGCTGTAGACAAGTTGGCCGCTGTCCAGGTCGACCACGCGCAACCCCCAGGTCGCGTTGCGGTACAGCGGCTTGGCCATCACGTCCTGGATCGCCTGCGGCAGAGCCCTGCCTTTGTCCTCGCCTCCATCGTCGCCGCAGCCGGCCAGCAACGCGAGCGCCATGGCGCCGAGAAAGGGTGCGATGGGATAGCCCGTTCGTTGAGACATGTCTTCACTTCTCCTGGTTGCGCCCGTGCGTCCCTGCCGCTGCAAGAGACGTGTTGGCATCGCGGTCATGCGGTCATGCGGTCATGCGGTCATGCGGTCATGCGGTCATGCGGTCGAGCCTAAGCTGGGGCGTAGCGGGCAGTCCTGCGCTTTGTCTGAGGTTTCGCTGCCGGCGGTCATCGCCGCTGACGGCCTGGGTAGGTGAAGGCTGCGCTGCCAGCATGCGGCCGCCTGGCGTTCGCGCCCCGCGAAGGCTCAGTAGCCCCAGGCCCATCAGCATCGGCTTCGGGCACATCAGCAGGCGCTGCGTCGTGGACGGCCAGATAGAGATTGGGGGCCCGTCGCCATCTGTGACACAGTGGCCCCAGGTAGCGCCCGCCTGCCAGCCTGCTTGCGCTTAGCCGACGTGACGCATGCTGTGGTCAGGATCGCCCCTCAGATCCGGCCATCGCTTCCCTCCGCCGTTTGTCCTCAGCGGTCGCTTAGATTGAGAGTCCTCGCCAGCGATGCATTGCCCAGGATGAGCATATTGGCGGAGCGAAGGTGAAGAAGCTGGCTAGCTATGCATGTTGTGCGCGTCGCGATCAAGCATAGATCATGGCAACCGCCCAAACGCAGCCGGAAGGCCGCCCTCCCGTCGGACAGATCCCCAGCCATTCGGAAGGCGATGCGATGCTAAAAAGCTGAACTTCTGACAGAAGCGGTGAGCGCGCTGAGAGGCTGCTTGGTGGCGTCCAGCGAATTCACTCGCTACGAGTGAAGGACAGCAACCGCTGCACCGCCGACTCCAGCTCCCCAAGGCGACCGACTGCAACGGGCGCGAACCCGCCGATCGGAAGGACCCGCTATCGGCCAGGAGCTGCCGATCGCGAGAGGCAGCTTTCGGGTAGGCGACCGCTCATGGATTCCGAACTCAGCGACCTTGTCGCCCGAGGCGCGCGTGCAGACCGAGATGGACTTGGAAGACGATGGGGCGGACCCAGCCCGCGCGCGGCTCACCGTGGCCATGCACGCGCTGAACGGTAGGTGCGGCAAGGGCACGGTCCATCCCGCCAGTACCGGCATCAAGACGAGCGCCGCGAATGGGGCATGAAGCAGCAGCGTCCTACGCCGAACTACACGACCTCCTGGGAGGAAGTACCCGTTGCGCGCGCATGATGTTCAACGAGATACCAGTTCATGTTTTTTACGCCGGCTCATCACCCAGCGGAGGTGTTGCTGATCGTCACACCGGAGTTGCGGCGATGGGCCGACGCAGCCGTCACGATTTTTGGCGCCGCCAAGGCCTGTGTTCCGGCCGACTTGGTTCTGCTATGCGATGGTTGCGCCGTGTCGGCGTTTCGTTGGCTGTGGCTGGTTGACCAGGCGGTGAAGCTTAAATCGGCGTGCCCGTTCTGACGAGCCGATCGGCATTGCGTTAAGGCGGCGACGCATCTCCAGAAACTTCGCAGGGCAAGCGCTGCATCGGCTTCACTACTGGCACGCCCACACCCTCGCTGCCTCCGTGATGGCCGGTCTGCGTCCTACGAATTGAGCTGGCCCGTCGCGCAATGCTTGAGCGGTCGTACACGACATGCAATGCGCGCTCGTGCGCTATGCAAAACACCTTGGAGATCACAATGAAAAATGCATTGATTGCCGCAGGCCTCGTCCTTGTTCAAGCCACTACCGTGACGGCCTTTGCGCAAGGAGAAGTCGGCGGCGTGAAGAAGGCGCCGACACCCTCCACGATGACGAAGGAAGAGAAGAGCGAGGCGCGCGCCGAACGCAAGGCAGATGCGGCAGCTGCGAATGCGGATGGCCAGGCGACGAAGGGCGGCTTGGTTGGCGGCGTGAAGCCGGCGCCGAAGACTGGTGGCGGATCGACAGAGTCGCGGGCCGAAGTGAAGAGCGAAGCTGCGGCTGCCAACAAGGCCGGCAGCGCGCCGAGGGGTGGGCTGGTCGGGGATGTCAAGCCAGCACCGACAAAGTAACGCGGCGCCTCCAGGGCCTCACTTCACGGAGGCCGGAGCTGGGAAATGCAGCAAGGACATTTCCAGCTCGCTGTCACATCACTTGGCTGGAGCGGTAGGGCTCATCCCTCCGACGCCACCCGTCTTATCGGCCCTCTCGCCGTTTGCCTCGGTCGGAGGTGTAGGAGCGGCCTTGCGGTCCCGGTGCGCAGCCGACGATTTCACGCGAGCAGACCGGCTCGTCGGAAAGGAATGCAGTGAGCGACAAGCACCAGAATGCAGACGGCGGCGATCTCCACGGCAAATGCAGAGTGGGGCGGGCCAGCGAACCCCAGGCGCAGACGTTCGACACTGCCGACGATGCCGCGCAGGCCATCGTCACTTTGCTGCCAGAGCTCAAATTCGCAATCGGCTTGGTCACAGCTGCTTGCATCATCGCTGGACTCTATTTTGGGCGCGACGTTCTAATTCCGCTGGCACTGGCGATCTTTCTTGGGTTCGTGCTGGACCCGCTCGTCGTCAAGCTCAGACGGCTACGGATGCCCAGAACGCCGGCCGTCATCGTGGTGGCCATCGCGACCTTGGTCGTCATCGCCTCAAGCGCCACGTTCCTGGCGACACAGGTGGCCACGCTCAGTGCGCGGCTGCCCACATACCAAAGCAACATCGCAGACAAACTCAAAAGCCTGCGGCACAACGTGGACCGCCCTGGCATGTTCGAAGGGGCGATCAAGACGCTGGAGACGGTGCGCCGCGAGATCAACGTCGCCGTGGTCGAGCCGCGCCCAGCTGCGGCTGCTTCACAGGCGTCAGGCGACCAGCCCCCCAGGCGGGTCGTGATCGAAGAGACGCCGCAGTCGGTCATCGAGCAGGCAAGCGATTGGCTGCGGCTAGGCAGCGGTCCGTTGGCGACGACCGGCATCGTCATGATCTTTGTCGTGCTGATCTTGCTTGACCGGCTGGACCTTCGGGACCGCATGTTGCGGCTGTGGGGTGGCAGTCTGCAGCGTTCCACCGATGCGATGGACGATGCGGGTGCACGGATCAGCAAGTACCTGATCATGCAGCTCGTGGTGAACGCCAGCTTTGGGCTGCCTTTCGCCTTGGGCTTGTGGCTGATCGGCGTGCCGGGTGCGCTGCTTTGGGGTGTGGTGGCGGTGATCACCCGCTTCGTGCCGTACGTCGGGCCCATGCTGTCTTCGGTGTTTCCGCTTGTGCTGGCATTCGCCATCGACCCTGGCTGGGGCATGCTCCTGTGGACCGTTGGCCTGATCGCTGTGCTGCAGTTGATCAGCAGCTACGTCATCGCGCCGTGGCTCTATGGGGCCAGCACAGGCCTGTCGGCAATTTCGCTCATGACCTCCGCCATCTTCTGGACGGCCATGTGGGGCCCGGTGGGCTTGGTCATGTCGACGCCGCTGACGGTCTGCTTGCTGGTGATCGGGCGCTACCTTCCGCGCCTGCAGTTCCTGGACGTCCTGCTTGGAAGCCAGCCCGCGCTGGATACGCCAACGCGCATCTATCAACGCCTGCTGGCTGGTGATGTCGAGGAGGCAACAGAGCTCGCACATGAACTGACAGCGGGTGGCAGAGTGACGGCGTTCTACGACCAGGTGGGGCTGCCGGTCTTGCGCATGGCAAGCCATGACCATGCGATCGCGTCGACGGCGCACCACCGCCACCGGGTCGTGATTGGCATGGACGCGTTGATAGACGATGTTGCTGAGCAGAATCCAAGCGCCAACCAACCCGGCCAACTCATGGGCATCTGTCTGGGCGCAAAGTGGGAAGTGGATTCGCTGGCTGCGCGGATGCTCGCCCACGTGCTGTCGCTTGAAGGGATTCCTGCCGAGCATCGCACCGCGACCACGGTCAACGCCGACTACGTCAGTCGGCTCGACATCAAAGGTGCCAAGGTCATCCTGCTGTCATTTTTCAGTGGCGATCCTCGATTCGCCGCGCGTCAGTTTTGCCGCCGGCTTCGCAGGCGTTGGCCTGATTCACAGATCATTCTGGGACTTTGGAACGCGCCACCCGAACTGCTAGGAGAGGACGCCTGCAAGGAACTTGGCGCCGATGCGGTCGTCACCTCAGTCAACGAAGCGGTGGTCCGGATCGTGGCGCTGACGGGCGCCCGCCTGACTGGAGGCTATGAGCCTGCAGAGGTCCTGCCCGATGACGGCTCCCGGGTGCAGGCGTTGCGGACGAGCGGTGCGCTCGACCCTCGGGCGATTCCCTTGTTCGACGCCGCGTCCAAGCGTGCGGCCGACATCTTTGACGTGCCGCTCGCGATGGTGTCCTTGATCGACCACGATCGCCAGATCATCGGCTCCGCGCGAGGCTCCCTTACAGCCGTGGGCCCGAGCGGCAGCGCCGAAATGTCCTCCGACGACCTCAACATGCCGCGATCGCTATCGATGTGCGGTCACGTGGTGGCCACCTCGCAGACGATGGTGGTGCCGGACGTGGCCCGCGACCTGCGGTTCGCCGGCAACCCGGCGCTCGCAGCCAAGGGAGTGCGCTTCTACGCCGGTGCCCCGTTGCGCAGCGCCAGCGGACATCTGCTGGGCTCGCTGTGCCTTTTGGACTTGCAGCCCAGGATGATGACCGATCGGGAAGTCAAGCTCTTGGAGGCGATGGCCAATGACCTGATTGAAACCCTGCACCAACAAAGTTTGGACTGGAAAGGAGGCATTCCGACTGAGGACGGTGCACAGCCGGCGTCGGCCATCGTCGGGCAACCCCTCTCAGTGAGTTGACGCGCAGGTATGGCATCTATGCCTTGGCCAAAAGTCGACGCGGCTTCGGGCAGGATGGCGACGCCCAACGAGCAGCCCGCACTACTTTGCGCGGATCTTCCAGCGCACCAGCTGCAGGACGAACGTCGTGACGACCGCGCCAAGCCCGACTGACAATGTGACGGCCTTGACCGGCTCTCGCGCGATCAGACTGCGGCATTGGGCATCTGCATCGTCAACTGCGCTCCGAACCCGTTCCAGCAACACGGCCGCTTCGTCGGCAACGTGTGCAGCGGACATGCGGGAATGCACCGCCAAGAAATCAGGGGGAAGCTCGGGCGCATGGGTTGGTCAGAGTAGAGCGCCATCTTCATTTTTCTTCAGGGGTGGAGGACGGCGCCGAGCCGCCAAGCGCTCGGCGGGGGGGCGGCTCGCGTGGCGAAGTTTCAGGTATCACCTCGGCCAGGCGCACTTGGTGACTCCATACGTCAACGGGACGGTCGTTTATTCCGCATCGCGTGAACTGACGAACACAAGCACCGAGCGACCAGTTGCCGTGTAGCTCGACGAGTCGACGGTCGCTCTGTCTTGTTGCTCCAGCGCCGTGTCGATGTGGCGTACCCACACGCCACCATCGGGGCAGGCCGGCAGCTTGAACTCGACCCCTTCGTGCCAGCCGTTCATGGCGACGAACACGCTCGCGTCGTTTGCGCGCTTCTGGATCGACGAGGAGGGCGCCTGGCCGCTGATCAGCCACGCCACGCTGCGGGTGTGCGGCGCATCCCACTCCTCTGCCTGCATTTCCTCCCCGGCCGCGTTGAACCACACGATGTCCTTGCCCTGCGCGACCTCGCTCCAGTCGCCGGTCAGGAAGCGCGTCCGGTGCAGCACTGGCAGCGCCCGGCGCAGTGCGAGCAGCGACGTGGCGAAGGCCTGCAGCGACTGGCCCCGCGTGTCGATGCCTTCCCAGTCCACCCACGAAATCTCGCTGTCTTGGCAGTACGCGTTGTTGTTGCCCTGCTGCGTGCGGCCGAATTCATCGCCGGCCAGCAGCATCGGCGTGCCTTGCGATAGCAGCAGTGTGGCCAGGAGGTTGCGCTGCTGGCGCGCACGCAGGGCGAGGACATCGGCTTCCTCGGTCGGCCCCTCGGCGCCGCAGTTCCACGAGCGGTTGTCGGAGTGGCCGTCCTTGTTGTCTTCGCCGTTGGCCTCGTTGTGCTTGTCGTTGTAGCTGACCAGGTCGGCCAGCGTGAAGCCGTCGTGCGCGGTGATGAAGTTGACGCTGGCCCAGGGGCGGCGGCCGCGGCGGTTGAACTTGTCGCCGCTGGCGGTCAGGCACTGGGCCATGGCCGCCGCGCTGGCGTCGCCCTTCCAGAACGCGCGAACGGTGTCGCGGAAGCGGTCGTTCCACTCGGCCCAACCGGGCGGAAAGCCACCAACCTGGTAGCCACCGGGCCCGCAGTCCCAGGGTTCGGCGATCAGCTTGACGGACGACAGCACCGGGTCCTGCCGGCACGAATCCAGGAAGCCGCCGCCTTCGTCGAAGCCATGGTCCTCACGCGCCAGGATGGTGGCCAGGTCGAAGCGGAAACCGTCGACATGCATCTCGGTGACCCAGTAGCGCAGGCTGTCGGTCACCATCTGCAGCACCCGCGGGTGGCTCAGGTTCAGCGTGTTGCCGGTGCCGGTGTCGTTGATGTAGTAGCGCCGGCCCGGGCCGTCGGCCGGCATGAGCCGGTAGTAGCTGGCGTTGTCGATGCCCTTGAACGACAGCGTCGGTCCCAGCTCGTTGCCCTCGGGCGTGTGGTTGTAGACCACATCCATGATCACTTCCAGGCCAGCCTCGTGGTAGCGGTCCACCATGCGCTTGAACTCGTCGACGTCGGCGGAGGCCAGATAGCGCGGGTCCAGCGCAAAGAAGCCCAGCGTGTCATAGCCCCAGAAGTTGGTCAGCCCCTTGTCGGTCAGGAAGGGCTGGTTCAGGAACATCTGGATCGGCAGCAGTTCCACGCTCGTCACGCCGAGCTGGCGGATGTGCTCGACCACCGCGTCGTGCGCCAGGCCGGCGAAGGTGCCGCGCTCCGCTTCGGGCACAGCCGGGTGGCGTTGGGTGAAGCCGCGCACGTGGGTCTCGTAGAACACAGTCTCGCCCCAGGGTACGCGGTTGGCGGCACGGGGCTTCCAGACGAAGTGCGAATCCACCACTACGCACTTGGGCACGAAGGGGGCGCTGTCGCGCTCGTCGAAGCTCAGGTCGCCGTCTTCGTGGCCCACGGTGTAGCCGAAGATCTCCGGCCCCCAGCGCAGCTCGCCCACATGGGCGCGCGCGTACGGGTCCATCAGCAGCTTGTTGGGGTTGAAGCGGTGGCCGTTTTGCGGCTCGTAGGGGCCGTGCACACGGTAGCCGTACCGGGTGCCGGGCTGCAGGCCTGGCACGTAGCCGTGCCAGACCTCGTCGGTGTACTCCGGCAGGGTGTGGCGGGCAATCTCGTTCTGGCCGCTCTCGTCAAAGAGGCAGACCTCCACCTTGGTGGCATGGGCCGAAAACAGCGCGAAGTTCACGCCCTCGCCGGTGAAAGTCGCACCGCGGGGAAACGGTTGACCTTCGAGAATGGAATGTTCGGGCATGGCAATGCGGAAAGTTGATGGCAAGAGAAAGATAACCAGGGCCTCGCAGCGCAGGGCTGGCGGACTCAGGCCGCCATGGGCTCTGGAACCTGCTCGGCGGGCTGGCCCTGCGACACGGGCAGGAAGTTCATCGGCGCTTCGCCACGCCGCGCGGCCTGGACCACGCGGTGGATGAAGTCGAGCTTGGCCACCACCGGCTCGACAACCACGAACGGGTAGCTGTCATGGGCACCGAGGCTGCGGTCCATCGCATTGATGAACTGCGACACCGGCAGCCACTGTTCGACCACAGTCGATGCGATGCCTGCAGCGTCCAGGTCTAGCCCCTGTGCGGCCAGCGCCGGCGCGTTGGGGACGGCGTGCTGCAGCTGCAGGCCCCAGGCCGCCGCGGTTTCCAGGCCGTCGACCATGTGCAGGTAGTGCGCCCAGGTCTCGGCCCAGTCTTCCCACGCGTGCGAGCTGGCGTAGACGCTGATGTACTGCTGAGGCCAGTCGCCGGGCGGGTTGGCATAGTGGCGTTGCAGCGACCGAGCGTAGTCGACGGTTTCGTCGCCGAACAGCGCGCGGCATTCGTCGATCCAGCGCGTGCCGCGGATCAGGCGGTCCCAGTAGTAGTGGCCGATCTCGTGACGGAAATGGCCGAGCAGCGTGCGGTAGGGCTCGTGCATGGACAGGCGGATCTGCTCGCGGCGCGCATCGTCGGCCTCGGCGATGTTCAGGGTGATCACGCCTTCGTCGTGCCCCGTGAGCACGTGCATCTCGTTGCTGGTTTCTTCCAGGAATTCGAAGGACAGCCCGTTCGCCGGATCTTCGATCTTGTTCGGCACCGGCAGGCCCAACTCCAGCAACGTGAAGAACAGGCGGCGCTTGGCCTGCTCCAGTTGCGCCCAGTACAGCCGGTTCTCGGGCTTGCTCAATGCAGGAATGGTGTGCGTGGTGCGGCACGACACGCAATGCTGGTGATGGCTGTCGATTGGGACCAGCCAATTGCACACCCCTTCTGCGGTGTTGATGCAGGGGCGGTAGGCCGGGCCATCGAGGCCGGCACGGTTCCAGATGCCCTCAGGCGAGACTTGGAAGGCCAGCATGGCACGCTCCTCGGTCGAGTAGCCCAGGGTGCACCTGCACGCCTCGCAGCTGGTGTTCTCGAAGAAGACGCGGTTACCGCATTGGGGGCAGCTGAAGAGTTTCATGGTGGCAAGACGGGCGGGATGAAAGACGGTTGTCGGGCCGCGCGTGTGTTGCGCCGCACGGCCCTAGTCAACAGGGCAATGTGTCTCCACCAGCGGTCGCGCGATGTCAGCGCTGTCCGAACGCGTCGTAGGCGCCATGCTGGACGATGCCAGTTCAGCTCACCTCGCAAGCTCGCGATTCAGCAATCCTGCGCCGCAGGACAAGCGCTGCGCCAGCCCTCGATGGCGCACTGTGTTTGGCATGTCATCCGCTTGCTTCGGTCTGGCGATGCCCTGTCATAGTGAGGCAGCGAAGCGTTTTTTGACCTCTTTTCAGTTCACCACCTGCCGCCAAGCGGCAGATACGGGACGCACTACATGCGACGGACGAAGGTGACCCTGATCTACCGACGGACCAGTAACCTGCGCGCGGTGCAACTGCTGCTCGGGCACTCCAAGCTGGAATCGACCGTGCGATACCTCGGCATGGAGATAGATGGCGCACGTGAGATCTCCGAGCAGACAGTGATCTGAGCAGCCGTAGCGGTCGGCTCTGCAATTGCGCCGAGCCGGCTGCTGCCCGACGACGGCTATGTGCGGTCTGGCTGCACCAACGCTATCGGCCTGAAGCAGGCAGCCACTTGCCATGCAGCGAACGACCTTGGCCTCTCAGAGCAGTCGGTTGAACCCCGACCGTCGAAGCAGACGCAAACGCAATGGAGCCCATGGCCACGGCGCCCTTAACCTGGCACCGAACGTATCAGCGCCTGTACCCGCTCGCAGAACATGCCCAGGTCGAACGGCTTCGTCAGCACCTGCATCTCGGCGGAAAGTTGTCCATGTTCGACAACGACTCGCTCGGCGTAGCCTGTCACCACCAGGGTCTTCAGGTTGGGGCGCGACTCCCGCGCGCGATCGGCGACCTGCCTGCCGTTCAGCCCCCCGGGCAGGCCGACATCGGTGATCAGCAGGACGACTGATTCGTCTGCTTGAAATATGGCCAACGCGCTTGGACCGTCCGCCCGCCTGCAGCACGCGATAGCCGACTTCTTCCAGCACTTCCACCATGAGGCTGCGGATCGCAGCCTCGTCGTCCACTACAAGGATGGTCTCGCCCGCACCAATGGGGTTTGTGCCCGACACGAAAGCGGTCCCGCTTTGTTGTGGGCCGGTCAGGCAGGTTGCAACCTGAGACCACGAGTACGAGTCTCGCCTCGGCGCCACTTGCGTTGCCCGCTTTCGAAAGATCGTAGGGCACGAAACCAGGGGCACTGGCGAGAACAGCCCCAAGCTTGGGTTCGGCGCAAGGGGCGCCATCTCGGGGGAACACGCTTTGCGCATCCTGCAGCAAACAACGCTGGCCTATTGCCGCTATGCGCGACGTCCTACCGACGTCGGCAGAGCCAGAAGCGACAGTCCGGATGCCGATAAGGACCTCACCGGTCAATCGGCATCCCAAACGCAATCGCTTCAAGGACGCACTATGAAAAAACATCTCCTCTGGGTCGCATTGGCTGGCAGCCTTTTCGCCACGACCGGCGCCAATGCGATGACGAAGGACGAGTACAACGTTGCCAAGGAAAAAATCTCCGCCGACTACAAGGTTGCGAAGGCCAAGTGCGACACGCTGAAGGACAACGCAAAGGACGTCTGCGAGAAGGAAGCCAAGGGCACGGAAAACGTGGCCAAGGCGCAGCTGGAGCAGAACTACAAGCCTTCGGACAGCCATGCCAAGAAGGTTGCAGAGGCCAAGGCCGAGATGGCCTATGAAGTCGCCAAGGAAAAGTGCGACGACATGAACGGCAACGCGAAGGACGCGTGTGAACAACAGGCAAAGGCGCAGCATGAAGCGGCGAAGGTCGAGCTCAAGCGCATGAAGGGCTGAGCGGAATCGGGGCCGATTTCCTCCCTTCATCGGCGGTCGGCCACTCGACCACTCCGAACTGGCCTTCATCGTAGTGCGTTGGCGTCGACCCCGTCGCACTGCACACAGACCAGCGGCGGTGCCAACAACCCAGCCAAGTAACCGAGCGGCTACAGGCCGTAGTAAGGAACAACACCATGGGTAGCAAAGACAGAAGCCTTGAACCGAGCACTCCCGGCCCGGAGCGCATCGAAGTTGGCTCAGACGAGGCGCTTCGTGGCTGGGCCACGCGCCTTGACGTCAGCCCGGAACAGATCCGCGAAGCTGTCGAAAAGGTGGGCGACCTTGCAAGCGACGTCGAGCTGCATCTCAAAGGCAGCCGTAGCACCACCAACGACGATCGGGTTGAAGCACAAGAGTAGTGCAGCGGCTCCGCCGCAGCAAGAAGACGGGCCGCACCCGCCATGCCGCCTGAGGACTATTTCGGTCGCGGTCTGAGTTTTCGGGCAAAGCTCTTCTTGCTTCCTCGCTCATACGCTGCCAAGCATCCGGCGGTGGATGCCTGGCGTTGTCCAACCCGACGACGGCTCTCCACATGCGTTAGTCCAGCCGTCGCTCGTTTTGGGTTCAACGTCGTCGTAGGAGCCGCCTGGCTACTTGTTGCACGCTCTGGCGCCGTCCGCGAATGCAGGGCCGTAGTGGTCGTAACTGGCAACGCTCGCGCTGGGGCGAGAGCCGTCGTTGCTCCGCTAACAGCTGTTTTCTCCGGTGAGGTCAGTGGTCTTCGCCACGACTTTGCCCGTCAGGGCGCTTCATACAGCCCCTGCGACGGCGCCTGTTGCAGCCCCCACGGACCGGTAGGACCACCGATCGGCGCGCATGCTGCGCCAGCACCTAATACCCCGCGGGCAACAACGCCAACTGCCGCACCCGCGCCAACGTCTTTCTTGTCTCTTTCGTCTATCCAATTTTCCTGCTGACTGGTGAGGAAGAGAGCCGCGGGGGGGAGGGCGAGAAGTTCGGTGCCGCGCGCCGGTGCGCCGGGCACTCGTGGTCGAAGTGTTTTGCGATGTGCGCGTTCGGTGGCGCCGCACCTTTGTTGCGACGTTGGAAACGGTCCATTCCCCCGAGCCCGGTTTTTCTTTAAGGCTGCAGCTTCGACAATTGAGCCATCGATGAGACGCACTGAAACAACTCATCGAGACGCGGCGGACATGGGGTCCGGCCCCGCCGATCGAGCAAGTCACATCTGTCAACGCAAAGGAATTCATCATGAACAAGTTCGTCGCTTCCGCCCTGATCGCAGCTGCCGGTTTCGCTGCTGCCCCCAGCTTCGCCGCTGATTTCGTTGGTGGTGAAGTCGGCTATGTGCCAGAGGTCTCCACCAGCGTCAGCGGTCTGACCCGCGAAGCCGTTCGCGCTGAAGTGGTGCAAGCGGAACGCAATGGCACCATGCCTGAGCTGGGCGAAGGTGCTGACGTGGGCGCTGTCGCTACCGCCAAGAGTACGCTGAGCCGCGATGCCGTGCGCGCCCAAGCCGTCTACGCCGTGCGCCAAGGCCAATTGGTGGGCGGCGAAGTCTGAACAATCAGCGCACCCACGACGAGCCGCCTTCGGGCGGTTTTGTCGTTCTGGTGCGGCAACCGCCGTGCTCAAGGGGCCATGCCCATTGCCTCGACCGCGAAACTTAACGCGATGCAATGGCCATGCGCGAAGCGGCCCCTCCGATCAACGGGTTGCAAGTCCGTCCAGATGAGCTGGCCGGACGGAATCGGAGCGTTGGCCGCCTTCATCTGGAAAGTAGTGGGGCAACGGCCTCGTCGCTAACCGCAACAGGACCGTCCAAGCTCCGCAGTTCGGCCTTCGCTTCTCAACGAGACGACCTCAAGGCAGCAAGCGAAGCGAACAGCAATGAGAGCTCCGCGCCATAGCGCCACCACGGCCGCGCCATCGACTCGACGGCCCGGCCAAATCTCACACCGTCATGAAGCCAAGGCAGGAGAACGAGCGTGCAGAGCAAGGCGGCCACGACGAAGAGCAGCCAGTGAAGAAGCACCGGTCGACCAAGCCGGAACGCGGCAACGGCCCCCACAAAGGCCGGGAGGCCAAGCCCAAGGCTGCCAACGACGAGAAGGTCCCACAGCATGCGTCCGATGTGAGAGGCGCCGTTGCCGTCGAACCAAGCCACATACATCGATGGCGGCGCAATGGTCTTGGTAGCCTGCAGCGTCACCAGCGCCACGCAGGCCACGCCGAACCCCGTTGCAACGGGCCAGAACCCGTCCCTCATCACCGCGGTACTCATGTGGTGCGCGAAGAGGCCCGACGGGCCGCTTCCTCGAACGCGCGCAGCGGGTCGCCGGGCACATCGGCAGCGGAGGGCTCCTTCACCAGGAACTCCTCCAACTGCCTCCCAGCGCTCAGAGCCTCGCGGAGCCATCGAGGGTGGGGACCGCGTCCTTTCCAATAGTCGCCGGTTGCCGGGTTCCGGTACTTGACCGCAACGTGGAACGGCGAGCCGGAACTGCGAAGGGGCAGTTCCACTTTCGGCGGCCGCAGGACTGGAATGGGCGGCAGGGCCTTGCGGTGAGCAGCCTCCACATCGCGCAGGACCGTTGCGGGGCTCAGTTGGAACTCCACGGCCATGTCTGCAATCTGCTTTCGCGCGGCGTCGCGCTCTTTCAACCAGGTCGCATACAGAAGATGGTCCAAAGCGGCCAGTTCGGTCTTCAATTCACGCAGTGTGGGCATCAGGGAATGGCTCAGTATCCGGGTATTTTCTTTCGGAGCGGCCGCCCCGCCTTGCAATGCGCTGCTTGGCGCTGTCACCGGCGCATTGGGAGGTGCGCCTCAAAAGGCTAGTGGCGCGCAACGGCCTGCTTGCCGCCTGAGGTCGGTTGCCAAGGCGCAAGTCCGAAGAGGCCGAAGAGGCCGCTAGATTTTCGTTCAGTAGCCGAACCATCAGAACGGCACGTCGTCGTCTTCAGCATCCTCCGCGGCCGGTGGTGCCGGCCGTGCGCGCGCAGCGGTGCCCGTGTTGCCCGTCGCCGCATCGGCTCTTGGGCCTGAGGGGGCAGGCGTTGAAGGACTTTCGCCCACGTCCGCCAACGCTTCCTTGAGCGCCGCCTCGACGGCATCGATGCGCTGTCTGCAGACCTTGTAGGCAGCCACCGATTGGGTCACCACGCTCAGCAGGTCGTCGATGTTCGGCTCGTCTGAATTGCGAAGGTCCTGCGCATGGCGCTGCAGAACTTCATACGCTTCGCGGAATGTTTGCGGTTGCGTCATTTGCTTTCGTCCTTGGATTCTTTGTCTGGCTCAAGCCGAACCGATTGAACGGTGGCGTGCACCACCCCGTCCGAGAATGAAATTTCAACAGGGTCGACGAGGCCTGTCGCGCGCCGCGCAGATGTGACCGTTGCTCCATCGGGACCTCGCACCATGGCGAAGCCTCGCTTCAGGGTCTTCGACGGGCCCTGGCCAGCAATCTCGCGGAACAAGCCTTGCGCGGCATCCGACGCAGACGAAACCGCAGAATGGGCATCCCCCGCGATCGACTGCATCTGCCGGTTCGCCGCTGCTGCGGCATGCTTCAGGTTGGTGGCGGCACCGCTCAGCACGGTCGGGAGTGCCGCAGCGCATGCTTGACTGGCTGCCTTGACGCTCGTCTGCGCGTGGCGCAGGACACCGTCCAGTGCAGTCGGGACTGCTTGCTGCGCCAGGGCCAGCGCGGTCATTGCTCCATGGCGAATGTCGGCTGTCCACTCACGCGCCTGCCTGTCGGCCAGGTGCAGAGCTTCTCGCGCCGCTTCGCCGATGTTCCCCATGAGTTGAGCGTTCTGTGCACGCGCCTGCTGGAGTGCCGAAGCGGCGGAGGATTGCACCTCCAGCTCGAGCTTCTCCGTTTGAGCACGGGCTCGGTCTGAAGTCCGCTGGGCCTGCTTGACGACAAGTTCGAAGCTGGCCTGCGCGGCGCGAGCGCGAGAAACGATGTGCTGCTCCATGCCTGCAACGACTTTGCTTGGCGTGTCGAACCGACGGTGCGCGACCTCGTCGAGCACCGTGTTGTCACGTTCATGCCCAATGCCGGTAAGCACTGGTACGGAACATTCGCAAATCGCGCGAGCCAAGTCGTAGTCGTTCAGCCAAGCCAGGTCGTTGACCGCGCCCCCGCCCCGGATGATGATGACCGCATCGAGTGCTGTGCCTTGCGCAAGCCCTGTGAGCAGAGTTGTGCGGATCTCCGCCGCCGCGCCTTCACCTTGGAACCTGCTGTGCATGTAATCGAAACGGCAGACGCCAAAGCGCTCAAGCCGCGCCGCTTCCGCCGCGAAATCCCCGTGCCCGGCGGCTGCCTCTGGTGACACCACCAACGCACGGCGGAAATCCCATGGGGGTGCCAGCCTCTTGTTCATCTCGAACAGGCCCTCGCGCTTCAACCGCTGGCGGATTTCCCTTTTCTTGGCCTCCAGGTCGCCCAGCGTATACGTTGGGTCGATGCCGTCAATCTCCAACGAGAAGCCGAACTGTGCCTTGAAAACGGGTCGTGCCCGGACCAGCAATTTGATGCCTGCTGAAAGGATCGCGCCCGTCGCCTGCTCGAACTCGGGAACGATGCGCTCTGCGGTACGCGACCAGATGGCGGCCTGCGCTTTGGCCACGACGCTACCGTCTGCCGTGCGCTCCGACAGTTCCAGGTACACGTGCCCGCCTCTGGCGGACACGCGCAGAACCTCCGCGGTTGTCCACACGCCCTCGCCGTATGCAGCCGCGACAGTGCGTGCAACGCCGTTCAGGAGTTGGGACAGCAAGATGCCGCGGTGCGCTGGAGCAGCATCGGTAGCCGGAAGGAATGAGCTTGTGGTGGCAACCGCGACGGCCTGCGCAGGCAACCAGGCCGCGAACTGCGCAAGCTCCAGGCCGTCAGGCACGTACCAGCGGCGCTCGGTTCCGTCCCACCGGGCGCCCAGCGCTTTGGCGGCGTCCTTCTCCCGAAAGGCGACAGTGAGGAACGTCCGAGACATGGCCGCGCAGTCTAGCCGGCGCTCCCGGAACCAAGGCGTGGCCGCACTGGCTTGCCTGCCAGCTTAAGAGCCGCCATACGGCTCAACGAGCTTTCCATCCACAAACACTTGCGCTCCGATGACCTCGATGAGCATCGAAACCCACTGGCTCTCCCAAACATACCGCTGCACGCCCTCGGCTGCGAGTGGCAAGTCCTGCTGAGCGCTTGGCACCGCCCGTCGAAGGTTTTCCGGGAGCAGGGGCGCATTCATGTTGGAACTTCGGTGGCGTGCTCGTTGTTGTCGCAACTTCCTGAGCTTAGAAGCCGCCCGTAGAACCGTGCGCGGAGCTGAGAAGAGAAAAAGGTCGACTCTTGGGAGACCTGTGCGGTTCAGCACTGTGGCTGCTATTGCGATACTGTACAAACAATCAGTCCCAGACGCAAGACCGGCATGATCGCGGTGCGGTGCCGTTGACCATGGTGCAGCTGTCGAGGCGCACTGCCATCTTGGTCTTCGGCAGGGCCTCCGCACGGGTTCTGAGGCCTCGGCAGCCTTGCTTGCGCGCAGTCACGCGCGTGGTGCATGCTTGCCATATGCAAAAGACGCAAAAGCAAAGGATGCTTGCCGGCGAGTTGTACGACGCGGGCGACCCGGAGATTCAAGCCGACCTCGCCGCTGCACGCGAATGGATGGTCCGCTACAACGGGTCGCTTGGCGGAACGTCAGCGCAACGTCGTGCGCTGCTGCGCGAGCGCTTCGCGGGCGTCGGTGACGGGGCCGGCGTACGACCGCCGTTCCACTGCGACTACGGGTTCAACATCTCCCTTGGCGCCGGAGTTTTCTTGAACTTCAACTGCGTCATCCTGGATGTTGTCCAGGTCAGCATTGGCGACAGGACCCAGATTGGGCCTGGAGTTCAGATCTTGACCGCCGACCATCCGCGCGATGCGACATCTCGCGAGGCTGGACTGGAATTCGGACGCCCGATCCACATCGGCCGAAATGTCTGGATTGGGGGCGGAGCGCTCATCCTGCCGGGCGTGACGATTGGTGACGAAGCCGTGGTGGGGGCAGGAAGCGTGGTCACGCGCGATGTGGCCGCTGGACAGACCGTGGTTGGCAATCCAGCAAGGCCGCGGTCCTCGCGGTAGGCGCGACCGATGGCCGCCAGTTGGCGGAAGGGCCCCTGTTGCTATGGGAATCTCTCCGGCTCGCGAGTGGCGAGCCATGTCACGCTGAAACCCATGGAAGCCTCCGGCTGCTCGTGCGGTCTTCTCCGAATCTGTCGAGTCGGCGATGTGGAAGCGGAGCACGTCCATGTGGATGCGCTAGACCATCCGTGCGTTGCTGACGTTTTTGGCGCCAGCCCCGCATCCAGGCCGTCTCTCTCCACACCCGCCGCTCCTGCAGAGTCCCATGGCAGCACGTGACCAGCGCGCTCAAGCTCTTCCAGGTGCTTGGCAGGCTCGCGCCGGCAGAGCGCAGCCAGGCCTAGGGTCAGCGTCCACAGTGCGAACGACGAGGCTGGCGGCGCGGGTGATGGGATCTTCGATTGTCGGTAGCACAGGTTCGCCCGAGAAGGGGGGCAGGCGGCGAAGTCGGCGGTTCAGCGGAGCTTCTTGCGCGCGACCGGGCGAGCCCGCGGCAGTGGGAAAGCACGACGCAGTCTCCAGCTGTGCTTCCATGGCACTGCGACACCTCCTGTGGCTGTCTACGCGCCGCTTTGTAAATCGCGTGTGACGCCGCTTGAGGCCCGAACATGTGCTGGCGGCTACGCAAGATGTGCAGCCGCGGCATCACAGGGCTTCACGGCTTGGCGTTCCGTGGTGCTCGGCGCGCTGCGTCCTGCAATCCGGAGTGGGTCGGACGCCGTCAGATCACGTATGTCAGACATGGAAGTCGTTCACCTGAGCGTCCGAGAGACTGCACTGGCGATGCTGTTGCATGGGTTGCTGCAGAACACCGTCGCGATGTCTGCGGACCTGCAATTCAGAGCGCAGAGCCTGGAATTCCGGCGACTGTCTTCTGCGCCCTCAAGGCGCATGGCCCCGGTTTTCAGCGCCCGCTAGGTGGAACCCCTAGGTGGGTGACTGTCGCATGGTCCGTATATTACTATACGGACATGCATAACAGACAGCATCCGAACGACATGGAGACAACCATCGATGACCTGGACAACCGCGCGCAAGCTACTTCAGCCCCTCGTCGCCATCGCCATGGCCTTGTGTTTGCCGAACGCAAAGGCGGAGGCTTGGAAGCCCACGAAGCCCGTGACCTTGATAGTTCCCTATGCCGCGGGCGGGGGCGTTGACGCCACGGCGCGCTTCCTCGCCTCGGAGCTGCAGAAGCAGTGGGGGCAGACCGTCGTCGTCGACAACCAAGGGGGCGCGGACGGGCTTATTGGCTCGCGCAAGGCCATCCAGGCCAAGCCCGACGGCCAGACATTGCTGGTGCAGATTCCGTCGCTCGTGCTGAACGCCTATGCCCCGGGGTTCAAGGGTACCGACCCGGTCAAGGAGCTCGTCCCAGTCTCGGCATTCGCCAAGCTTTACGGCGTGGTCGCGGTTCCTGCGCAGATGCCGGGCACCACGATGGCAGAGGTCGTGAACCATTGCAAAACTTCCACCAGGCCGTGCTCATTCGGGACGACCGAGAACAGCGCCCGACTGCGCGCACAGCAGATGGTCGATGTGCTGCCGTCCCTCGTGGTCGTGAACTACAAGGGTGGTGGTCAACTCATCACCGACCTGGTCGCCAACCGCGTGGACATGGCCATCATGGGTTACACGGCCGCCATCCCGCACATTCGGTCCGGCGCCATCAAGGTGGTGATGTCGGTGGGCAAGCAGCGCTCACCTCTCCTGCCCGACGTTCAGACGCCTGTGGAAGCTGGCTTCCCCGACTTCGAGTCTGAAACCTGGTACGGCCTCTTCGCTCCGGTGGGCACACCGCAGACCGTCGTTGACAGCATCGCCGCGGCCGTGAAGCAGGCCGCCAAGGAGCCCGCACTCCAAAAGTCGTTCGCGAACCTCGGTGGCATCGCCGTGGGCAACACGCCTGCTGAGTTCACGGGAATGGTCCAGGCCGCCGCGGAGAACTGGGGCGCGCTCGCGCGCCGCTTCCCGTTCGAGTAGCCGTCCAGCTCTGCACTGTCCATCCAATTCACCGAAACCCACTGACATGACCAACGCCTCCAAATTGCGCCTTCAACTCAACAGCGGCAAGATGGTTGTCGCCCCTGGTGCCATCGACGGCATCACCGCGCGCGAAATCGAGCGCGCAGGATTCGCCGCGGCCTACATGACGGGTGCCGGTACCTCGATGACGCTGGGCTACCCCGATTACGGCCTGGCCACCATGACGGAGATGGTTGCCAATGCCAGCCGCATCGCCAACTCGATTTCCATCCCCCTCATCAGCGATGCCGACACCGGCTACGGCAACGAGCTGAACGTGTTCAGGACGGTGCAAGAGTTCGAACGGGCGGGGGTGGCTGGCATCCACATCGAGGACCAGGTGTTTCCCAAGCGCTGTGGCCATTTGGACAGCAAGGAGGTCACCAGCATCGAGGACTACATCGCCAAGATTCGGGCGGCCGCACACGCGCGCCGCAGCAGGGACTTCGTCATCATTGCGCGCACCGACTCGCGCGCGGTCCTGGGTTTCGACGAGGCCGTGAAGCGCGGCCGGCTTGCCCTGGCCAATGGCGCGGATGTTGTCTTCCTTGAGGCGCCGCAGTCGGTCGAAGAGGTCGCCTCCATCCCGAAGCTGGTCGGAGGCCCATGCCTGCTCAACATGGTCCAGGGCGGCAAGACGCCGAACATCCCGCTCGCCGATGCCGAGTCCATGGGCTTCGCCATTTCCATCCTGCCCGGGCTTTTGCTCAAGGGCATCATCGCCACGTGCGAACAGTTGCTCGCTGACGTCAGGAAGGTAGGGCGGCTGCCTGCGTTCACGGTCGGTTCGTCGCCGGCGAGTACCTTCGCCAGGTTCGACTCAGCGACCTGGGACGAGCGGCGCACAGCGTTCCGCGACCCGCTCGGCGACCCTGGTACGCCCGGCACGCCGGTTGTGCGAAACGCTTTGGCGACCAAATGAGCGGGGAGGGTGCCATGGTGCAGCCGCGCACGCTGTTCGAGAAGATTTGGCGAAGGCATGTCGTCATCGACCGCGGGGATGGCCACTACCTGCTGTACATCGACCGGCACCTCATGCACGACGGCTCGTTTGCCGCGTTCCAGAAGCTGCGGGAGAGGGGCTTGCAAGTTCGACGTCCTGACCTCGCACTGGCAACGCCGGACCACTACAACTCGACCTCAGCCCGACAAGTCGCTGCCGTGAAGGACCCACAGCACCGGACACTGCTGGAGGGGCTGAGGCGCAACGCAGCGGAATCCAAGGTGCGCCTGTTCTTTCTGGATGACGACCGCCAGGGAATCGCCCATGTCGTCAGCCCGGAGCAGGGGTTGACACAGCCCGGTGTCACTTTGGTTTGCGGCGATTCCCATACGGCCACACATGGCGCGGTGGGTGCTTTGGCATTCGGCATCGGCTCGTCCGAGGTGGCACATGTGATGGCCACCCAGTGCCTGTGGCAGCGCAAGCCCAAGACGATGCGCGTCAACGTGCATGGGGTGTTGAGGGCCGGCGTATCGGCGAAGGACGTGGTGCTCGCCATCATCGAGCGCATCGGTGCTGCAGCCGGGGTCGGACACGTCATCGAGTACGCCGGCGCAGTGCTGCGCAGCATGTCCATCGAAGGGCGCCTGACCGTCTGCAACATGTCCATCGAGGCTGGGGCGCGTGCCGGCATGGTGGCGCCTGACGACACGACCTATCGGTATCTGCACGGCAGGCCACTGGCACCGGGCGGCAAAAAGTGGGACGAGGCGCTGGCCTACTGGCGCACGCTGCCGACCGACGAGCAAGCAGTGTTCGACAAAGAGGTCAGCATCGATGGCGCCACCATCGCGCCGATGCTGACCTGGGGGACCAGTCCGGAGGACGCCGCAGCTGTCGATGGCCGCGTTCCGGACCCTGCAAGCGTGACCGATGCCGTACGACGGGAAGCGATGGGCCATGCCCTCGAGTACATGGGCCTCACCCCAGGCACACCGCTGGAAGGCATGACCGTCGACCGCGTGTTCATCGGGTCGTGCACCAACAGCCGCATCGAGGACCTTCGGGTAGCCGCGGACGTGGTACGGGGCCAGCGCGCCCAGGTGCCCAGCTGGGTCGTGCCGGGCTCCGGTCTCGTGAAGCGGCAGGCGGAAGCCGAAGGGCTGGACAAGGTCTTCAAGGATGCGGGGTTCGAATGGCGCGAGCCGGGGTGCTCCATGTGCGTCGGCATGAACGGTGACCTCGGCGCCCCTGGGCAGCGCCTCGCGTCGACTTCCAACCGCAACTTCGTCGGTCGGCAAGGTCGCGGCGTTCGCACGCACCTGATGGGGCCGGCCATGGCCGCTGCCGCTGCGGTGACAGGCCGCATCACCGACGTACGGAAACTTTCGCTTTGGAGCGCTTGAAGATGGAGCCCTTTGTCAAGTTGAACGCGGTTGCTGTCCCTTTGGACCAGCCCAACGTGGACACCGACCAAATCATTCCCGCTCGATTTCTTGGCCGGCCAAGAAGCGAGCAGGTGAAGGGCATGTTCCATGACGTGCGGCACGATGCGAGCGGCGCATTGCGCTCTGACTACGTGCTGAACGCGAAGGCCTACGCCGGTGCCCAAATCCTGGTGGCTGACGAGAACTTCGGCTGTGGTTCCTCCCGCGAGAACGCGGTGACGGTGATGATCGACAACGGCTTCAGGGCGTTCATCGCGCCAAGCTTTGGCGACATCTTCTTCAACAACTGCTTTCAGAACGGCGTCCTGCCCATCAGGTTGCCGACGCCTCGGGTCGAGTCCCTGCGGCGGCAATTGGTTGAGCAGCCGGGTGCCATGGTCACGGTCGATTTGCAAAGTCAGACGGTCACAGGCCCAGACGGGCAGGTCGATGGGTTTGAAGTCGACGGCTTTCGGCGTGACTGCCTGTTGAAGGGCGTTGACGAGATTTCCTTGACACTATCCCATGAAGACGAGATTGGCGCATACGAACGACAGCACTCCAACGAACTGTCATGGATTGGATAGTGGATGCCCAAGTAAATCAAGTGTGAACAATGCGGCCAGCTACGCCGCGCTGCGCCTCCAAGGGAGGGACATTCAAAAGGACGCGACTACGCTCTGGATTCATGTAGACCGTCAGCAGTTCGACTGGGTGATTATCTTTGTCGTACATCAGCCTGGTCATTCTCAGCAAAGGAACGCCAATCCCGGTGCCCAAATGTTCTGCATGAGAAGGGCTTGCGGCCACAGCAGTGATTTCTTCGATAACCCGAGAGAACTCCACGCCCTTGGACATTAATATTTCATAGAGCGGCTTTTGGTGCAGCAGCTTTGCTGTGACCTCTTTTGCCAAGGGGAGCGGAACCCATGCCTCTGTGACCATCATCGGCTGGTTGTTGACATGGCGAAGGCGGGCGGCGAAGAAGGCCTCAGCACCGCTTGAGAACTGCATTTGGAGCGCGACATGGGCTGGTGGTACGGCGATGCGCACTTCCAGGACCTTCACCTTGGTTTCCTGGCCTTGTCGCTTCAGCGCCTCAAGAAAGTTCGCAGCCTCGAACTGTGATTTCGGAAGCTGCTGGCTTACAAATGTCCCGCGACCTTGGAATCGCTCAACCAAGCCTTCGCTTTTGAGGTCTCCAAGAGCTCTGCGAACGGTAATGGAGGAGACGCCAAACAGCTTGCAAAGCTCCTCCTCGGTCGGCAGAAGGGCGCCTGCCTCATACACGCCGCGCATAATCTGCTCACGCAGCACCAGGAAGAGTTGGCGATGCAGCGCAGTTCCAGTTGCCTTGCTGAGTCGAATTGATGGGGCAGCAGTCATTGAATTCTGATTCTTTGCCGATTTGCGTTCCGGGGTGAAGCGAATTCTAGTCGGATTGGTATCCGTTTTATCGCCTATTGAAGTCAAGCGGCTGGCAGAAACTGCGTTCGGCAATTGGATAGACCTTTTGCTGAAAATGAGTTGGAAGGACCGCCGTCAGGCTGGCTGCTTGACGCCGCAAGAACGAGTTCGAATCGGACGCTTGATGGATGCAGTTGTGCGGAACGAGGGCTAGCCGCGCTCTGCATCCGCTCGTCGGTGCTGCGCAGAGTCGCTCGAGGGCGGTTGTGCTCGCCCGAGACCCGAGTCGGGGCGTGGAAGATGGACAGCTGAAAGCTTCGGCCTTTGCCGCCGGGAAAGCTGGCCTACGGTGGGGCGTTCTCCGCCTCGCGAAATAGGCGGCGATACGCATTCAGGTGCCGCAAAGCGCCACGTTCGTCACCGAGTCGTCTGCGGAGCATTCCAGCGTTGAAATGGGCGTCTGCGAACACCGGGTCCAGCCTGAGCGCCTCGTCGTAGGCGCGCAGGGCCTGTTCAGGCATGTCGAGGTCCTCCAGGACCACGCCAAAGTTGAACTGCAGGAGGGGGTGCTGAACGCCGTTGCGTTGGGCACCTTCGAACACCTGCCGCGCTTCTTCACAGTTTTTCTCCTCGCACAGCATTGCGCCAAGGTTGATGGCTGCATGCGTGTGCGTCGGGTCGCGCGCGAGAGCGTCGCGGTATGCGTCGGCCGCCGCGGCGCGGTCGACGTCCTCCAAAAGTTCGCCCCTTCGGAACGCCAGTTCCGCCTCCGAAGGGCCCTCCATGCCGACAGGTTGCACCCGCGGGACGGTGGTTTCGAGAACGACCAGCCCGTCCTCTTCGTCGGGAACCAATTGGAAGTCCAGCACGAGCTGGTCGCTCACGACATCGCGGGGGCCCTGGTCGTCCCAGACGACCACGTTGCGCCCATCTGCCGTGATGCGCAGGCCCGTCAGCGGCAGCAAGGACGGCAGCTCTGCGCGTAGCTTGCCCAGCGCGCGAAGGATGGTCCGCGGTGGCACCTGTGCGCTGCGCAGCCCATGTGCGGTGCGCAGCAGCACCAGGTCACGGAACGAAAACTGGAATGCGTTGCGCGGGCCTCTGGTCGGGCAGACGAAGCCTTCGGCCATGAGACCTGTGACGATGCGGCGAGACAGGCGCAGCTTTTGCTCCACCTTGCGCAGGGACCAGTTCAACTCCGGCTCCGCGGTTGTGCTCACTTGCGAGCCCTTGTGCGTGCAGGCGTTGGCACCTCGGGCGCAGACTTCGGCGCGCGCTTCACGGTCTTGCGGGCCTGCGCCTCGACCATGGCGGTGACGTTCGACGGAGAAGCAGCGCGCTTGCCTGGGGCGGTCTTGCCCGACGCCTTGTTCTTGCCAAGACTTGCCTGCAGCATCGCCATGAGGTCGATGACCTGACCGCCTCCGACCGCGGCATCTTCCGGATGGGACGATGCAACGACCTCCTTGCCTGCAATCTTCTGGTCGATAGCCGCCAGCACCCGCTGCTTCTCCTCGTCCTGGAACTGCGAGGGGTCGTAGCGGTCCTGTGCGATTTGGTCGATGAGCTGCAGTGCCAACTGCAACTCGGCACCATTGATGTCGGCTTTCTCGATGCCCAGGGCGCTGGGCATGCGCACCTCGTCGGCGTAGCGCAGTTGCTGCAGCACCAGACCGTCTTCGGCCGGTCGAATCTGCACCACGTACTGCTTTGCCTTCCACGCCCACTTGGCGAGGGCACAGCGGCCGCTCTTGCGCATGGCGGCCATCAGTAGCTGGTACGGCTTGCCGCCGCGCTTGTCCGGGGCCAGCAGGTAGGCCTTGTCGTAGTACAGCGGGTCGACGGACTTCTCGGGGATGAACGCGACGATGTCGACGACATGGCTGCTGGCTTCCTCGAGTGCCTTCAGCTCTTCCGGGCTGAACAGAACGAAGTGGTCGCGCTCGACCTCGTAGCCCTTGACCATCTCGGAGCGCGGCACGACCTTTTGGCTCTTCTCGGACACGTAGTGCTGCTTGAGTCGCGAGCCGTCCTTCGCCAGCATGTTGAAGCGGATGTCAGACCCGCTTTCTGCGGCCGAGTACAGGCGAACCGGGATATTGACCAAGCCGAAGCTGAGCGTGAGCGATGCGATGGAACGTGCGGTGGCCATGGACAGCTCCAGCGGGTTGTCGGAGCCACAGCGTAGAACCAGCGCCCCAGAAGTCCATTGGCGGCCGAAGACGCCTGGGTGTAGTCCCAGGCCGACAGTGAATGGTGGCTGAAGTTGCCGAGGGTCGTGGTTCGCTTGGCCGTCCGGACCCACGCGTCGTGGCGGCGCGGCACCAACAGACCAAGGTTCACGTCGCATCGGCACTTCCGCCTACCTGGTGGCAGCACGCCGGTCGCATCATCTGACCATGACCATCAAGACCGTCCTCATCGAAGACAGCAAGACGATACGGGACGCGCTCATCCCCACGATGGCTGAGCTCGGCGACATGGAAGTCGTCGGTGTGGCTGAGGGCGCCCGAGCAGCTGTGGCGCTGCTGGACAGTTTGCGGTCGGTTTGGGAGCTCGCAGTTGTCGACCTGTTTCTGAAGCAGGGCTCCGGACTGGACGTGCTGCGTGCATGGGGACCGCGCCATCGCGGCCGGCTCCTTGTCGTCCTCAGCAACTACGCCACCAAGGACGTGCGCGAACAATGCGCGATGTTGGGGGCCGATGGCGTGTTCGACAAGTCCACCCAACTGGATGCATTTTTCGACTTCTGCTCAACACGACGAACCCCCTCCCACTAGGCGGCGACGTCCGAAGGTGCTGATCCGGATTGCCTGCAGATCCCGCAAAGGAGCACCTGGATGACGTGGGTCTCGTTAGGGACTTGGGCGCGGCGTGTTCTCGCTCTTGAACGACACACCTGCGCCTGTCCGCCGCCTTGGTGAACAGCGGTGGCTGCACCGAGGCTGAGGAGACGCGCTCACGCTGGCTGAGCGCGCATAGGCTGTGCACCGGATGCCAGCTGGTCGCCATCGGCGCCTTGACTTGGTCTCGCAGGACCGTCGTGCGGCAGCCCTTCAGCCGCACCATGGGGAGGCTCCGCACTGCTGCACCTTGCTGCGGCCGAAGTGCCGGCAGGGGCACTATCGTAGGTCTGCACCTTGAACGGCCATTCGCGCATCGGCGATCGCGAAAGCGGTGGGAACGGCGAGGTCATCGGACGGCCACCACGTCGTTGGACGACCCATCAGCCGGAGAGCTGGCAAGCCCGGCCCGAAGGACCTCGGACCGAGCGCGCCCACGAAGGGCGACGCGCAACGGTTGCCAGGCAGACGAAGCCGGGTTGCGGTCGTATCGCCATACCAGCGCGGTCCCGTCGATCAGCCCAGACGCATGGAGCTGAAGAAGACGTTCCGTCCCAACCGGGCCGAGCTTTTGGTCATCGCGCAGGTACCACCACGCGTCGTCAGGCGCATCGAGAAATTCCATGCGCACAAGCTAGCAGGGCAGCGCTGCGAATGGAATCGTCCAAGCGCGGAAACCGTATGTGCAAATGCACATTTCGGAATCTGAATGCCGGCCGCGACGAGCGCAGAAGCCCGGCGAGTCTCTGGCAGGTAGTCGGCCGCGAGAACCTACACCAGCTGCTCGCGGACCTCCCGAGCCAGGTGGCGCAAGCAGCAGGCGCTCGTCAAGCGCCATCCCGGGTTGTAGGGTGTTCGTGTCGAGTTCGTAGCTGCCGCGGACGCTCACGACCTGGCGGCGCGCCAGATACTCCTTGTACTTGGCCAGGTGCAGCGGCAGCGCCCGAAGGTCCTCGAGCAGCTGCACCTTGCCCGCGGCTCAGGAAGTCGGGCTGTTTCTGAAAGCCAGGGTTGGAATGGACCCGTCGTCTCCGAACAGGTGGGTCGGCATGCCGCATGGACAGGGCGCCTCCAAAAAATCATGTCGCGAGCAGACACGATTGCGAGTTCGTGATACTGTATTGATGTACAGTAATTTCACACATGTCCGCCGTTCCTGCTTTCTCCCCACCTGCCGCAGCCAATGACGCTGGCGCGCCGCTGGCATCCGCGCTGGGAGCGCGCGTGGCCGAAGCGGTCTGGCGGGGCACGGAGCTGGAACACCGCACCACCGCAGCACGCCCGACCGGGTGGGCCGCGCTGGACGCCGAGCTGCCAGGCGGCGGCTGGCCCGAGCAGTCCGTCGTGGAAATCCTGGCAGCACAGCCGGCAGTGCTCGAGTGGCGGCTGCTGTCGCCGGCCTTGAAGACGGTCGTCCAGAACGGCGGCCAGGTCGTGGTCGTCGGGCCTCCACGCCAGCCGCACCTGCCGGGCCTGCAGTACATGGGCCTGAGCGAGCGGCAGTTCGTCTGGGTGCAGGCAGACCAGCCTGCCGAGCGCCTATGGACCACGGAGCAGCTCATCAAGTCCAAGGCGGCGGGCGCGGTCGTCGCATGGCTTCCCAAGGCGCGAGCGGAGCAGCTACGCCGGCTGCAGGTCTGCGCCCAAGGCTGCGAGAGCCTGGTCTTCCTATGCCGGCCTGAGGCGGCGCGCCACGAGTCCTCCGCCGCACCCTTGCGCGTCCATGCCTCGGCCGGACTCGACTGGACGCTGGACGTCCACATCCTGAAGCGGCGTGGTCCTGCGCACGAGCGGACGCTTGCGCTGCCTTCGATACCGGGCGGGCTGGCGTCGGTGCTGACGCTACGTGCCCGCCGGCTCACCCGCCCCGCCGCCGAGGTCTCCCATGCTGTGGGTAGCCCTGTTGACACGGTCCGACCCCGGCACGCCGCCGCCTGATGACGACCAGCTGCGTGGCCTCTCGATGTACGCGCTGCAGTTCTCGCCGCGCACCGCCATCGTGGAGGACGCGGTCGTCGTCGAGGTCGAAGCGAGCACGCGGCTGTTCGGTGGGCGCCGCGCACTGCGTGACCGCATCGTTGCGGAGGTGCCCGAGCTCGGGGTGGGCAACGTGGCCTGGGCGCCTACCAGCCTCGCGGCGGTGGCCTTCGCGCGGGCCGGCAGGGAGAACGGCATCCGCGGCCCCCTGACGCCGCTGCTCGACGCATTGCCGATGGACACGTTGGCCGCGGTGCGGCCGCACCTGACCACGCTGTCGCAGCTTGGCTGCAAGACGCTTGGCGATGTTCGAGCGCTGCCGCGTGGTGGCATCAGCCGGCGCTTCGACAAGCAGCTGCTCACCGCGCTCGACCAGGCCTATGGCTTGCGGCCTGAAGTCCATGAATGGGTGGAAGCGCCGCAGACGTTCAGGGCGCGGCTCGAACTGATGTCGCGGGTCGACACCGCACCGGCGCTGCTCTTTGGCGCGCGCAGGCTGCTCATGCAGCTGTGTGGCTGGCTTGCGGCGCGCCATGCCGGCACCACCGCCTTCGTGCTGCGCTGGATCCACGACGCCATGCGACCCCGGGGCTCAGATGCAGGCGGAGAGCTGACCATCCGCACGGCAGCGCCGATGCGCGATGTGGACCACCTGTGCCGGCTCCTCGTAGAGAACCTGGCCAAGGTGCAGCTCCAGGCGCCCGCAGGCGACCTGGAGCTGGAAGCGCTGGACGTGCACGCGCTGCAGGAGCACAGCAAGTCCTTGCTGCCCGACGTCGCCCAGAAGGGGGAATCCCTCACGCTGGTGCTCGAACGCATCGCAGCGCGCCTGGGGCCGGAGAAGGTGCTTCGACCGGTCGTTGTCGAGGACCATCGCCTGGAGTGGCAGACCCGCTGGCAGCCCGCCCCGCAGGCCCTGCCGCAGAAGCGAGCGCGCCGCAACCGTTTCCCACAGCCCAGCTTCATCCTCGCCAAGCCCCTGCGATTGGCGATGCGGGGCGACAAGCCGATGTACCAGGGCGTGTTGCAGATGCTCACCGGTCCGCACCGGGTCGAAGGCGGCTGGTGGCACCGCGTGCGCGAAGGCGACGACAAGGAGTCAACCGCGGTGGTGGTGAGGGACTACTGGGTTGCGCAGAGCCCGCATTGCGGGGTCCTGTGGGTCTTCCACGAGCACCTCGGGCGTGACCAGACGGCCTGGTATCTGCATGGGGCCTTCGCATGAGCGAGGACGGCCGTGCCGGCATCCCGCCCTACGCGGAGCTGCGCGCGCTGTCCAACTTCAGCTTCCTGAAGGGCGCCAGCTGGCCGGAGGAGCTGATCGAGCGCGCGAAGAAGTTGGGCTACAGCGCCATCGCCGTGTGCGATGAATGCTCCATGGCCGGTGCCGTGCGCGCGCACGTGGAGGGCAAGGACCAGGACCTGAAGGTCATCCACGGCAGCCAATTCAAGGTCACCTGCGACGCGCCGTTCACGCTCAACGTTCTCGCCTGCAACATCGAGGGTTACGGCAACCTGTGCCAGTTCATCACGGCCCTGCGGCGCACGGCCGAGAAGGGCACCTACCGCCTGGTGCTGGACGCCATCGAGCCCACGGCGCTGGCCGACTGTGTGGTGCTGGTCTCGCCAGACCGTGAGTGCACGGACGCGCAACTCGAGACCATCGCGCGCTGGCTGCTGTCCAGCTTCACGGGCCGCTGCTGGCTGGCGGTCGAGATGCAGCAGGTGCTGGACGACGAGATGTGGCGTTACCGCATGGAGGAGGTCAGCGCGCTGACTGCCATTCCCCTCGTGGCCAGCGGCGACGTGCGCATGCATGTGCGCTCGCGCAAGCCACTGCATGACGTGATGACGGCCACGCGGGTGGGCCGCCCCCTGACGGAGTGCGGCCTGGACCTGGAACTCAACAGCGAGCAACACATGCGCAGCCGGGTGCAGCTGGCACAGCGCTTTCCGCAAGCGCTGATGGTGGAGACCTTGAACGTCGCCGCCCGCTGCACGTTCTCTCTGGACGAGCTGCGCTACCAGTACCCCGACGAAGTCGTGCCCGAGGGGCACACGCCCACGAGCTACCTGCGCCAGCTCACCTACGAAGGCGCCGGCCGGCGTTGGCCCGAAGGCATCACGCCCAAGGTCCAGACGCAAATCGAGCACGAGCTCGCTCTCATCGCGGACCTGGGCTACGAGCACTACTTCCTGACCGTCGCTGACATCGTGCGCTTCGCGCAGTCGCAGGGCATCTTGTGTCAGGGTCGCGGAAGCGCGGCCAACAGCGTGGTCTGTTACTGCATCGGGGTGACCGAGGTCGACCCGGCCCGCACGTCGGTGCTGTTCGAGCGCTTCATCTCCAAGGAGCGCAACGAGCCGCCCGACATCGATGTGGACTTCGAGCACCAGCGGCGCGAGGAGGTCATCCAGTACCTGTACCGCAAGTACGGCCGCGACCGGGCTGCGCTGACTTCGGTGGTCATCAAGTACCGGGCCAAGTCCGCGTTCAAGGACGTGGGCAAGGCCCTGGGCATCGAGCTATCGCGCCTGGAGGCGCTGGCGTCCAACCTCGCGTGGTGGGACGGCGCCGACGAGAGGAGCCAGCGCGTGGCGGAAGCCGGCCTGGACATGCAGGAGCTCGTGGTCCAGCACCTAATGCAGCTGACCTCCCAGCTCATCGGCATGCCCCGCCACATGAGCCAGCACCCGGGGGGCTTCGTGCTGACCAAGGGGCCGCTCGAACGGCTGGTGCCGATTGAAAACGCGGCGATGGAAGACCGGACCATCGTGGAGTGGGACAAGGACGACCTGGACGCCCTGGGCCTGCTCAAAGTGGATGTGCTGGCGTTGGGCATGCTGTCGGCCATCAGGCGGTCACTCGAATTCGTGAGCTTGCGCAAGGGCTATGCGTTCTCGATGCAGGACATCCCCGCGGAGGACGCAGCCACGTACGGGATGATTTGCAAGGCGGACACCGTCGGGGTGTTCCAAATCGAGAGCCGGGCGCAAATGTCCATGCTGCCGCGGCTCAAGCCGAAGTGCTTCTACGACCTGGTCATCGAGGTGGCCATCGTGCGGCCCGGGCCCATTCAGGGGCAGATGGTCCACCCGTACCTCAACAGGCGGCAAGGGAAAGAGCCGGTTTCATACCCGAGCGCGGCGCTGGAAGAAGCGCTGGGCCGCACGCTGGGCGTTCCCATCTTCCAGGAACAGGTGATGCAAGTGGCGATCCTTGCAGCGGGGTTCACGGCTGGGCAAGCGGATCAGCTGCGCCGCTCGATGGCGGCCTGGAAGCGCAAGGGCGGGCTGCAGCAGTACTACGACAAGATCGTCAACGGCATGACCGAACGCGGCTACGAAAAGGCGTTCGCCGAGCAAATCTTCGAGCAGATCAAGGGATTCTCGGAGTACGGATTCCCAGAGAGCCATGCCGCCAGCTTCGCGCTGCTGGTCTACGCAAGCTGCTGGCTCAAGCACCACCATCCCGCAGAGTTCCTGGCGGCGATGCTGAACTCGCAGCCCCTGGGCTTTTACTCGCCGTCGCAGCTCGTGCAGGACGCCCAACGCCACGGTGTGGAGGTCCGTGCGGTCGATGTCATGTTCAGCGATTGGGATTGCACGCTGGAAGACCTGCCCGACCCGCCGGCGGTGCGGCTGGGATTGCGCTTGGTCAGCGGCCTGAAGGAGGCGTCGGCGCAACGCATCATGCAAGCGCGCACCCAAGCTCCGTTGGACGACCCTGAGGACCTGGCCAGGCGCGCTGGGCTGGAGCAGCACGAGATGCAGCTGCTTGCCGGTGCGGACGCGCTCAGGAGCCTGTCAGGACACCGGCGCCAGCAGGTGTGGCAAGCGTCGGCCCTGCGCCGGCCGCCCAAGCTGTTGCACGACGCTGTGGTCGACGAGGACTTCCTGGAGCTGCCGGCGGCGCCGGAAGGCGAGGAGGTCGTGCACGACTACCAAACCGTCGGCCTGACACTGCGCAGCCACCCGATGCTGTTGCTGCGACCCGTGCTGACCAAGCGCAGGTTGGCCAAGGCGAGCGACCTGGACCGGCTGCCGAATGGCCGCTGGGTGCGCTATGCCGGCATCGTCACGGTCCGCCAGCAGCCGGAGACGGCCAAGGGCACGGTGTTCATCTCGCTGGAGGACGAGACCGGCAACGTGCAGGTCATCGTGTGGCGATCATTGAAGGAGCAGCAACGGCCCGAGGTGCTGCGGGCGCGGCTGCTGGCCGTGTACGGGCAGTGGCAGCGGGAGGGGGAGGTCAAGAACCTCGTCGCCCACAAACTGGCGGACCTGACGCCGCTGCTCGGCAAGCTCGCGACGACGAGCAGGGATTTTCACTAGGGTGGAGTCAATGGACGCAAGAGTGCTGAGCCGTACAGCATGGCGCCGCTTCGCAGCCGTCAGCAGGGCGAGGTCGGCGCCTGTGGCATTTGCTTGGCTACGCCTGTGTGCTCCAGCGGCCTGCTTTCTCACCCGGACCCTGCGGTCGTGCGTTCGGCAATGGCCGCGAACATCTCCAGCACGCAGTGCTGCGCATCCAGCGTCTGCCGCGAAAGCACGTGGGGTCGCGGCAGCGCATGGGTGTAGAAGTGCGCGCCTTCGGCCGGATACCCCAGCACCCAGATGTTCTTGCCGCTTTTGCCGCTGGCATCGATGGGATGCATCTGCCTGTCGATGTCGATGCCGCAAGGATGGTAGTCACCGTTGCAGAACGACCGGATGATGCCGTGGTCCAGCAGGTTGTCGGTCAGGCTGGATGCGTCGGTGAGCGGCGAGTAGGCATCCAGGCGGGCGACCACCAGCACATCGGCCTCGACGCTGTGATCCCCCGAGGGGTAGGGTGCGTTGATCCGAAAGCGTGCCGTCCGGGTGTCGCCGACGATGCTGGCACCAGGACCGCCAGCGATGTCGATCAGGCCTGCCCTGCGCAGCGCCAGATACTCTGCGTTGCGCTGCCGTGGCGGCCCGAACGAGACCCGGTTGGTCGCCGCGTTGAAGTCCTCCATGAAGAAGCGGTGTGAAGCCGGCGTCAGGCCTGCGTGTTCGACGGCCGCGCGCATCGCCTCGCGCGTGTCGCGCAACACGTCCGTGGCTGCCTTGATCGGGCTGGACAGGTTGCCCTTCTCGGCCTCGGCGAGGTCGCTTTCGATCAGGGCATGGACGAAGTCATGGAACTGCTGGAAGGAGCTGAAGCTGCGCTGCCTCAGCGGCCAGAGGATGGCATCGATGCCAAGGCGTTCGTCCTCCGTGGCCACGAAGTCGCCGGATGCGCAGAGCGATGGCTGCATGGCGTTGCGGTAGGCACAGGCCATCTCCGAGAGGACGAGCGGCAGCACGTCTGCCTGGAAGTCGATGCGTGCGTCTCCCGTGGCCGCAAGCCTGGCCTGTCGTTTGAGGTTGACGGCCTCGACAGTGAAGATCCTTGCCTGGTGGCGGCCGGTCAAGCCTTTCTGGTTGATGCCGCGAGCGGCGAACGGCAAGCTGTTGCGGGAGAAGAGCAGCATGCGAGGCTCACGGCCGGATGGCCGATAGCACAGGCGCCCCTGGTCGTGGGCGTACCTTCCGCCCCGACCAAGGGTGAGCGCTGAAACGACGTCGTGGGACGTCAGGCCCAGCCCCTGGATGGCGACCGTGGCCCCGGGTTCGATGGCGTCCAGCGTCTCGATCGGATACGGGGATGGGACGTAGGCAAGGTGGTGATTGCGCTGGGCGTGATCGGCCACGAAACGGTCGAACGCACGGTCCTGCCCGTTGGGCCCCCGCCTGCCGTGCCCGGTGGTCAGGTACACGTAGGCCGCGGCCCGCGTGTGGCCATCGGGCGTGCAGACCTCGTAGGCGGAGGCCTTGGCGCGCAGGTCAATGACCCGTTGGCGGTGATGCGCCACCGTCACATGGTGTGGAAGCATGTCGACCACGCGCCGATAGGCCCACGCGAGGTACTCGCCCAGCATGGCGCGGGGCAGGTGGTCGCCCTGGGTGATGGGTTGGCCACGCTCAGCAGCGTTGCGCAGAAAGCGATCGCCGTGGCGGCGGTAGCCAGCAGCATGGGCCCACTCGACGAGCGAGATGCCGCCATCGCCTCCGGCCAAGCTGGCCGGCGGGAAGATGGTGACCTGGGACGCCACCGTGTTGATCAGCAGATGCTCGGGTTGTTGGGCGCGATGGCATCCCTGTCCGGCATCGCCGTCGTCGTAGACGTCGATCTGCAGGCGGGTACCGCGAGGCAGGCGATGTGCGTGCTCCAGCACGCGCTCCAGGACCGTGAGGCCGCGCGGTCCGAGGCCGATGACGGCGACTCTTGTTGCATCCATGCTTGGCTCCTGTGTTGGGTGTCCGGCGTCGGTCGTGGCGCCGGCTTGGGTGATTGGTGGTGGCTGACGTCAGCAGGGATGCCGATCGGCTGCGCTGGGGGGCTCCCGCGTGCTGCGGTGGAATGCGACGGGTTGGATGATGTCCGGCAGATCCGCTTGCAACCCCTGCTCGAAGAAGAAGCGCTCGCCGAAGGCGGGGCGCAGTTCATCCAGCCAGCTCGCGCGGGCGTCGAACTTGGCATAGAAGGGGCGGCGCACCCAGAGCGGGTTGCGTGCCTGCAGGAACTGCAGGGCGAAGAGCTTGTCGCCACCGAGTTCGACGATGCCATCGACCATCACCTTGCCCGGGAAGGCGCTCATGGATGGCCCGCGCACCGTGCGTGCAAGACCTGACACCGAGCGGTAGGCCTGCTGGAACACTTCGTAGGCCTTCACGAGAGGGAGCTTGAAGTAGCTGCTCGGCCCGGTATCCCGCTCGACGAACATGTAGTAAGGCGTTGCACCGAGCCGCACGCCTGTGGTCCACAGCTCCGACCAGCATGCAGGGTCTTCGTTGACGTGGCGGATGAGTGGCGCCTGGATGCGCACCGTTGCGCCGGTGGCGATGATGCGGCGAAGGGCTTGCTGCGCGATCGGCTGCTGCAACTCACGGGGATGGCTGTAGTGCGCCATCAGCGCCAGGTTGCGGCCGGCGGCGACGACGCGCTCGAACAGGCGCAGCAGTTCGTCGGCGTCCTTGTCCGTGACGAAACGCTGCGGCCAGTAGGCGACCGACTTGGTTCCGATGCGGATGCTCTGCACGTGGGCCAGGTCCGGAGCCAGTACCGGATCGAGGTACTCGGCCAGGGAGCGCGCGTTCATCACGAGCGGATCGCCGCCGGTGACCAGGAGGTCGGTGGTTTCGGTGTGGCGGCGCAGGTAGGCGCACAGCTCCTGCGACTCCTTGGCGTCAAACTTCAGTTCTTCCATGCCCACGAACTGCGGCCAGCGAAAGCAGAAGGTGCAGTAGGCGTGGCAGGTCTGGCCCGCACCGGGAAAGAACAGCACGGTTTCGCGGTACTTGTGCTGCAGCCCGCGCAGCGCCACGCCATCGAGCGTGGGAACGTTGTGGGTCATCTGGCCGGCCGGGTGCGGATTCATGCGCATCCGGATGTTGCGCACGAGCTGATCGATCTGCGCTTCGGGCGCACCATTGGAGACCAGGCGATGCAAGTCGAAGAACTCGCTGTCCGGCAGCATGTCCCTGTGGGGAAAGGTCAGCCGGTAGATCGGATCGTCCGGGATGCGGTCCCATTCGATCAGCTGGTCCAGCACGTAGGCGTTGACCCGGAAGGGCAGTACCCGCGCGACGATGTCGATGGCCTGCCTGTGCTCCAGGGACAGGTGTTGCCATTGCGGTGCCTGTCGGATGGACAGACGCGTGTAGGGCTTGAACTTGGCGTTGGCCGGGGACTCTTGCATGGCTGTTCTCCTGGGTTGGGCCGGTGGCATCGCGGTGCAGGCGACGGGGACGAGCGGCCCGCGGCAGGACGTCCTCAGCGCAGGAAAAATTTACGGAAGTGCGCGGCCCAGATAAAGCCGTAGCTGCTGATTTCAGAGATGGCGAACGCTTGTCGAACATGAGCCCTCAGCACCTGGACCTCGCCGCCGTGGAAGCTTTCGTGCTCGTCGCTGAGCTGCGCAGCTTCACCCGGGCTGCGGATGTTCTGGGCGTCACGCAAGCCGGCGTCAGCCAGCAGTTGCGCCGCCTGGAGGGCCAGCTGGGGCAGCGTCTGTTGGACCGTACGCCGCGTCACGTGCGCCTGTCCGTTCAGGGAGAAGCGTTTCTGCCCCATGCGCGTGACCTGCTGGCCTCGCAGAAGACCGCTCTTGAGACCATCGACCGACCCGTTCGCGCCCTCAGCATCGCCATCAGCGAGCATGTGGTGGGCCCTGAGCTGCCTGCCGTGCTCGCCCGCATCAAGGCGCATGACCCAGGCCTGTTGTTGAAGGTGCACGTCGATGACGCCGCAAAGGTGCGTAGAGCCTTCGAGCGCGGCGAGTTCGATCTGGCCATCATTCGGCAGGGCGCGCGCCGGGACGGTGACCTGCTGTTCGAAGACCCCTACGGGTGGTTCGCGAGCCCAGCAGGGAACTTCACCAATGTCGCGCTCCCCTTGATCACGGTGATGGAAGTCTGCGGTGTCGGCGCCGTTGCAAGGCGTTTGCTGCTGCGTTCGAAAGTGCCGTGGGTCGACGTTCTGTGGGCCAGCGGCGTGACCACGGCGATCTCTGCCGCGCAGTCCGGGATCGGTGTGGTCCCCATGGCGCGTCGGCTGGCCGCGGGCAGCTTGGTGGACGTTGGGCCAAGCCTGGGGCTGCCAGCGTTTCCTTCCGCAAAGGTGGTCATGCTGTCAAGGCATGGCGACGCACAAACGCGCTCGGTCCAGCGAATGCTGCGATCGGCGTTCAAGGCCTTCGTTGCGTGAGGAGAGATCCGTTTGGATGGAGGCGGCAGCCCGTGCAGGCGACGATTCGCGTGCCACTGCGCGCTGTTGCTGCTGCGCCCTCGCTTTCACCTCCAATGAGACAATGTGCCGACCCATCGTTCTGAACTTGCAGTGGATCTTTCGTTTTTGCGTACGCTTGCCGGCAGCAGGTTGCCTCGGCCCGTTCCCATTGGTCCAGCGTTCCATCTTGTCCTCGCCTACCGGGCTGCCGGCTATGTGGAGCTCAGCGTCCCGCCGCAGGTCCGCACGCGCAGCGGAAATGCCATGCAGCCTGACGCCGTGGTGCTGGCGCTGACGCCGCAAGGCCTTGCTGCCATTGCCCCCGATGCCGCAATGGGGAGCTAGGTGTTGAAGCCCTGGTATGCCAGTGCGTCGGCGCTGAAGGAATTGCAACACCTGCGGTTGGTGATGCCATCACCGGCTATCAGCTGAGTGCGCGGCCCACAGCGATGGGCGCATGGTCTTCGATGGGCAAGGAACAGCGTCCCCGGCCGGCACCATTGAACCGGTCGCGCCGGTTGACCTGCCAGCGACAGAACCGGCAAAGTTTTTTACCGATCCCGGCACAGCGCCCGGGAAGACGAAAGCGATCAAGTCAATGACCACCAGCGCTTGGGCAGGCCGCTGGCCAGCGTAGCCCATTGGGCGAGCCCGGATGCCGCCCACGCGTGTCACGGCGGCGCGTCTCGCCGCGACCACGGCGGCGTCGAAGTCGGCGATCGCGCTGAAGGCGGCCCGGCTTGTCGGCGGCCGCGGCGGGCAGCTGCGCACGCGGCGATCAGTTAGCGCGCGGTGCGCGACCATGCTGGCGGCACATGTGCAGTCATGTCTGCGGTCCTGGGCCGTGCGCGCATTCACCATGGTTGCGCTCCACCATTCCTCGGCTGCGTTCGCGGGGTTGACTGCCGGCATCTCCGGACGAGATGGCACGTTCTCCCATCGGTATGCATTTCGCGAGTTAACCCGATAGGCCCCCCCGGGGGCGCCGATCGACCATGCAGGCCAAGCAGAACCATCCGAGACAACCCGATGACATCCAGAACCCTGTCAGCGCCACATGGCGGCAGCACTTCCCTCTCGGCCGCCGACGCGGTCTACCGCAAGGTCAGTTGGCGGCTGATCCCGCTGCTGTTCGTCTGCTACATCGCGGCCTACCTGGACCGTGTCAACGTCGGGTTCGCCAAGCTGCAGATGCAGGACGCGTTGCAGTTCAGCGAAGCGGTGTATGGCCTGGGCGCCGGCATCTTCTTCATCGGCTACTTCCTGTTCGAGGTGCCGAGCAACGTGATCCTGCACAGGGTGGGCGCGCGCCGCTGGATCGCCCGGATCATGATCAGCTGGGGCCTGCTGTCGGCGGCCACGATGTTCGTGAACTCGCCGATGACGTTCTACGTGATCCGCTTCTTCCTGGGCGCGGCCGAAGCCGGCTTCTTCCCCGGCATCATCCTGTACCTCACCTACTGGTACCCCGCGGCGCGCCGCGGCAAGGCGACCTCGCTGTTCCTGGCAGCCATCCCGTTCGCCGGCATCCTGGGCGGGCCGATCTCGGGCTGGATCCTGCAGGGCATGGCCGGGGTCAACGGCTGGCAAGGCTGGCAGTGGATGTTCCTGCTGCAGGGCCTGCCCACGGCCGCGCTGGGCGTGCTGGTCTGGCGCTACCTCGACGACCGCGTCAAGGACGCCGCCTGGCTGAGCCCCGACGAACGCGCGTTGGTCGCCCGTGACATTGCGGCGGAAGGCACCGGCAAAGCCGAGGCCAGCATCTGGAGCGTGATGTCCAACGGCCGGGTGTGGTTGCTGGCGCTGGTGTACTTCTGCTTCGTGTCCGGCCTGTACGGCATCTCGTTCTGGCTGCCCAGCATCATCAAGGCCATCGGGGTGACGGGCGCGCTCGACATCGGCCTGCTCAGCGCGATTCCGTGGTCCTTCGGCGTCGTCGCGATGTACCTGACAGCGCGCAGTGCCGACCGCCGGCTCGAGCACCGCTGGCACTCGGCCATCGGCGCCGTCGTCGGTGCCGCGGGCCTGCTGATGAGCGTGGCGATGCACGGGAACGCCACCCTGTCGATGGTCGGCCTGACCATCGCGACGATGGGCATCATGTCGACGCTGCCCGTGTTCTGGGGCATGCCGACCGCGTTCCTCGGGGGTGCCGCTGCGGCGGCGGGCATTGCCCTGATCAACTCGCTCGGCAACCTGTCGGGGTTCTCCGCGCCCTTCATGATCGGCCTGATCAAGGATGCGACCAAGAGCACCGACGCGGGCCTGCACATGCTGGCGGCATTCCTGGTGATCGGCGCCGTGCTGGTGTTGTGGGTCAAGCCGTCGAAGCAGCCTGTCGCTTCGTCGACGCGCTAGCCGATCCGCAGCTATCCGCCGCGGGCTGCCAGCCCGCGGCTTCATCCCCTGATAGGAAACGACGCCATGAACGCCCATGTGATGGACCCTGTGCGCCCGACCGTTGCGGCCACCGGCCGCCGCGCACCCTCCGCCGAACTGCTCGCGGCATTGCGGGGCCGCTTCGCAGCGCGTCTCTCCACCGCCGACAGCGTGCTGCTGCAGCACGGCAGCGACGAGTCGAGCTACCGCCCCCAGCCGCCCGATGCGGTGGTCTTCGTGCACGACACCGCCGAGGCGGCATTCGTGGTGAAGGCCTGTGCGGCCGAGCGGGTACCCGTCATCGCCTTCGGTGTCGGCTCGTCGATCGAAGGCCACCTGCTGGCGGTCGAGGGCGGCGTGTGCATCGACTTCTCGCAGATGAACGCGGTGCTGGCGATCCGTACCGGCGATCTCACGGCCACGGTGCAGGCCGGCACCACGCGCAACCAGCTGAATGCGGCGCTGGCCGGCACCGGCTTCTTCTTCTCGGTGGACCCCGGCGCCGACGCCAGCATCGGCGGCATGGTGGCAACCGCCGCTTCCGGGACCAACACCGTGCGCTACGGCACGATGCGCGACAACGTCGTGAGCCTTGCGGTCGTGACGGCGCAGGGCGAGGTCATCCGTACCGCATCGCATGCGCGCAAGAGTTCGGCGGGCTACAACCTGACGCAGCTCTTCTGCGGCTCGGAAGGCACGCTCGGGCTCATCACGGAGGCGACGGTGCGCATCCATCCCCACCCCGAAGTCGTGGCCGCCGCGGTGGTGCATTTCCCCACCGTTCGCGCGGCCGTGGATTGCGTGATCGAGTCGATCCAGCTCGGCGTGCCGCTGGCCCGCGCGGAGATGCTGGATGCACTGACGATCCAGGCCGTGAATGCACACAGCCGCACCGCGCTGACCGAGAAACCGACGCTGTTTCTCGAATTCGCGGGCAGCCAGGCGCAGATCGACGAGCAGGCGGCGGTGGTGCGAGAGATCGCCAGCGGCCACGGCGGCGGCGCATTCCAGTGGGCCAGCCGGCAGGAAGAGCGTTCGCGCCTGTGGACGCCGCGCCACCACGCCTATTTCGCATCGCTGCAACTCAAGTCCGGCAGCCGCAGCATGACGACCGACGCCTGCGTGCCTTTGTCCGCGCTGGCCAGCTGCGTCGAGGAGACGCTCGACGACATCGCCGCCCATGGCTTGCTGGCGCCGGTGTTCGGCCATGTCGGCGACGGCAACTTCCATTGCCTGGTGCTGGTCGACCCCGACGCACCTGACGAGGTGGCAGCGGCCGAGGCATTCAGCCACCGACTGGTCCAGCGTTCGCTGAGACATGGCGGCACATCGACCGGCGAGCACGGCGTGGGCCTGCACAAGATGCAGTACCTCGTCGAGGAGCACGGCGCGGTCGCGGTGGCGCTGATGCGCTCGGTCAAGCGGGCGTTCGACCCGCAGAACATCTTCAACCCTGGCAAGGTCGTCAGCTTCGGCTGAGGACTGGATGCGCACACACAACCATTCCATTGACGGAGACAACCACCATGCACATCGCCCGAAGTGCTTCACTGATTGCCGTGCTCGCCTGTGCCGGCTGTGGTGGCGGCGACGACGCCGCCCCCGCGCTCACGCTCGCTGAACGGTGCCCGCAGCTCGCAGGCAAGACCTTGGCCGGTGGCGCCACTGTGCAGGAGGCGAAGGTGGTGGCTGCCACCGGCGCGCAACCGGAGGTCTGCGTGGTGCAGGCCAGGCTCGATGGCTCGACCCTGCGTCTGGAGGCCCGCATGCCGACCAGCGGCTGGAACGGCAAGATCGCGTTCTTGGGCGGCGGCGGCTTCGACGGTGCGATGCCGATCGCGACCGACCAGCAGTTCAGCCCCTCGATCCTCAGCGAGCGCTACGCGACGCTCGGCACCAACGGCGGCTACGACTACCCGGGCGCGCGCGGTCTCGATTACTTCAAGGCCGCCTTCGCGCTGGATCCCGAGCAGCTGGCAGACTTCACCTACCGTTCGGAGCACCGCGCGCTGCCGCCGGGCAAGGCGCTGGTCGCCAGCTTCTTCGGCGCGGCCGCGTCGCACAGCTACTTCGAGGGGTGTTCGATGGGCGGGCACGATGCGCTGACGCTGGCCCAACGCTACCCGGAGGACTTCGACGGCATCGTGGCGCGCGCGCCGGCCGGCAACATCATGGGCTTGTTCATGCAATTCAACCGCATTTCCAAGCAGGTGCGCACGCCGGCCAACACGCTCAACGAAGCCAAGCAGACGCTGCTCGCGAAGGCGGTGCTGGCGCAGTGCGACGGGCTCGACGGCGTGGCCGACGGCATCATCTCCAAGCCCGCGGCCTGCCACTACGACGCGGCGCCGCTGCGCTGCGCGGCTGGAGCGGACACCGGTGACGCGTGCCTGTCCGACGCGCAGATCGCCACCGTCAACACGGTGACGTCTGCCATCGCCACGGCCGATGGCGCCTGGTCGCATCCAGGCTACAACCCCGGATCCGAGGACATGCCCAAGGGCTGGGGCGAGTACATCTGGCCCAGCGCGGCGCTGGGGGGCGCGTCGGTCCAGGGCCTGTTCTCGGATGGCTTCGTGCGCTCCTTCATCACGCAGGACGCCAGCTACGACACGCTCGCCTGGAACTACGACGACTGGCTGCCGCGCATGGGCGCGGTCGGCGGCATGTTCCAGGCCTTTGACCCCAACCTGGCGGCCTTGAATGCGCGTGGCGCCAAGCTGATCCTGTGGAACGGCACGACCGACTCGTCGGTCAGCGCGCGCGACACGGCGCGCTACTACGACAACGTCGTTGCCTCGCTGGGCCAGGCCAGGGCCGACCAGACGGTCGAACTGTTCATGGCGCCGGGTGTCGGCCACTGCTTCGGCGGCGCCGGGCCCGACAAGGTCGACCTGCTGAAGGCGGTGGCGACCTGGGTCGAGCAGGGCACGCCGGCGTCGGCGCAAGCGCTGGTGCACCGCAAGGTCGATGCGGGCGGCGCCACCGCCGTTGCCAGGCCGCTCTGCAAGTACCCGGCCTATCCGCGCTACAAGGGCAGCGGTGACGTGAACGAGGCAGCCAGCTTCGTTTGCTCGACCAGCTGAGTCTGAGCCACAAGGGTCCAGAATCGAGGCGATGGAACTGCGCCAACTCAAGTACTTTCTTGCCATCGTCGAGAACAAGAGCCTGTCCCGTGCAGCAGAGCATCTGCACGTGGCGCAGTCGGCCCTGAGCAAGCAGCTCGCCGAACTGGAGTCGGAACTCGGTGTGCAACTGCTGTCGCGCAGCCGCAATGGCGTCGCGACGACCGAGGCCGGCAGGGTGTTCCACGAGTACGCCCAGGGCATCACCAAGCAGGTCAGCGATGCCCGTGCGGCGGTGCTGCGGTCTTCCGAGACCGTGGTCGGCTCGGTGCTGGCGGCCTTGCCGCAGAGCGTCGCCGCCACGCTTGCGCTGCCCTTGATGCGCGCGGTGGCACGCCGCCACCCCGACATCCAGTTCCAGCTCAACGAGGAACTCACCGGCAACATGGCCGAACAGCTGCTTGTCGGACGTGTCGACGTGGCCATCTTCACCGACACCATGCCTTCGCGCGACATCGCGTTCACGCCGCTGGTCGAAGAAGCGTTCGTGCTGATGCATTCGCCCCAGGACGCGCAGGCACCCGCGCCGGGCGACGTCTCGCTCGGCCAAGCCGTGGCGCGGCCGCTGGTGCTGCCGAGCCCGCAACACGGCCATTGCACGCGCTGGATCGTCGACGAGGCCTTGCGGCGCGCCGGCCATGCGCCGCAGGGCATCGCGGCGGAGATCAACTCGGTCTACGTGCTCAAGAGCGCGGTGGAAGCCGGCATCGGGCCGACCATCATGCCGCTCGGCCTCGCACAGCGCGAGGTGGAGGACGGGCGCCTCGTGGCCCACCGCATCGCCGCGCCGGACATGGTGCGTGTGCTGGGCCTGTGCGTGTCGCGCCACCTGCCCACCACCAATGCCAAGCTCGCGATCTGCCGCCTGATCGGCAACGTGGTGCGCGATCTCTGCGAGAGCGGCCAATGGTCGGGCGCGCGCTACCTCGCCAGCGACGCGCCGTTCGGCCGCTAGCGGTCGGCAGCGGCCGAGCCCGGAGGCGTCGACCTTTCAGACCAATGGCGCCTGGCGCACGAGGATGGCCTTCAGTGCAAAGCTCGACTTCAGGTGCGCCACGCCCGGCATGCGCGCGAGCTTGCCGGTCAGAAAGACCTGGAACGCCTCCACACTGGGCGTGACCACCCGCAGCAGGTAGTCGAAATCGCCGGTCATCAGAAAGCAGCTCATGACCTCCGGCGCCAGCTTGATCTGCTCTTCGAAGCGCACGAGCGCATCGGCGTCCTGCTTGTCCAGCGTGATGGAGACGAACACGCTCAGCGTGCCTGCCAGACGTGCTTCGTCGAGCGTGGCCGTGTAGCCGCGGATACAGCCCGATTCTTCGAGTGCCTTCACGCGCCGCAGCACCGGCGTGGTCGACAAGCCGACCTCGTCCGCCAGCTCGCGCCAGCTGATGCGGCCGTCCTTCACCAGTGTCTGCAGGATCTTGCGGTCGATGCGATCCAGGTCTTGAGTTGGTTCGACTTGCATTTTGTGCGTTCAGTGGATAGAACGACCAAGGATAGGTCGATCCGATGGCTGAATTGGAGCATCCTGCCACGCACTTTTCAATACGCTTGTGGTCCCGAACAGGAGCACACGACATGGGCGCGGACGACAGACTTTTCGAGAAGCAGGACATCTACGGCGCCGACGACGGGCCCGCGTTCATGTCCGGCATCCAGGCGCTGGTGCGCTTGCCGATGGTGCAGCGCCGGCTGGACCGCAGCCGCGGCCTCGCCACCGCGGGCCTGGTGTCGGGCTACCGTGGCTCGCCGCTCGGCGCCTATGACCAGCAACTCTGGAAAGCCGCGGCCCAGCTGAAGGCGCACGACATCGTGTTCCAGCCGGGGCTCAACGAAGACCTGGCCGCCACCGCCTTGTGGGGCGCCCAAATGCACCGCGCCTTCGGCCCGAGCAAGGTCGACGGTGTGTTCGGCATCTGGTATGGCAAGGGCCCCGGCGTGGACCGCACCGGCGATGTGTTCCGCAGTGCCAACGTGATGGGCACATCGCCGCTGGGCGGGGTGCTCGCCGTCTCGGGCGACGACCATGCGGCCCAATCGTCGATGTATCCCCACCAGACCGATGGCCTGTTCCAGGCGGTGTCGATGCCGGTGCTGCAACCGGCCAGCGTGAGCGAGGTGCTGGAGCTAGGCCTGGCCGGTATTGCGCTCTCACGCTTCTCGGGCCTGTGGGTCGGCATGAAGACGATCGCCGAAGTGGTGGAGGCCGCCGGCGTCGTTCAACTGGCGCCGCCCACGCCGTTCGTGGTGCCGCCGCACGACGGTGACGCGACGCCGCTGCACTGGGACCCGGCCATCCAGTGGCCGGCCCAGCGCTTCGAGCTCGAGCGCAGGCTCATCGACGCACGCCTGCCGGCGGCGCGCCGCTGGGCCCGCGCCAACCAGCTCGACAAGACCATCGTCGCCGCCCGCGAGCGCAGGCTCGGCGTGGTGACGGTCGGCAAGGCACACCAGGACCTGATGCAGGCCTGCGCGGACCTCGGACTCACCACGGCCGACCTGCAAGGCCTGGGCGTCTCGGTCTACAAGGTCGCGATGAGCTGGCCCCTCGAAACCCATGGCATGGTCGAGTTCGCCAAGGGCCACCAGGAGCTGTTCGTCGTCGAAGAGAAGCGTGCCACCGTCGAATCGCAGATCAAGGAAGCGCTGTACCACGCGCCATCTCATGCACGGCCGGCCGTGAGCGGCAAGCAGGATCCCGCAGGCCGCGCGCTGTTGCCGGAAACCTCCGAGTTCACGCCCATCATGGTGGCGCGCGCGCTGGTCGAACGCCTCGGTGGCGTGGCCGATCTGCCACAGCGCCTGGCGCGCATGCAGGCACGCCAGACGCCGGTCGACGACATGGCCGTGCCGGCGCGCACGCCGTACTTCTGCTCGGGCTGCCCGCACAACACATCGACCCGGACACCCGATGGATCGATCAGCGGCGGCGGCATCGGCTGCCACGTCATGGCCTTGATGCTGCCCGAGTTGAAGACCGACACCTTCTGCCAGATGGGTGGCGAAGGGGTGCAGTGGGTCGGTGCGCAACCTTTCTCCGAGACCCGGCACATCTTCCAGAACCTGGGCGACGGCACCTACCAGCATTCGGGCGTGCTCGCCATCCGCGCCGCGTTGGCGCTGGGCACCAACATCACCTACAAGATCCTCTACAACGACGCCGTCGCGATGACGGGCGGCCAGCAGGCCGAGGGCACCAACGACCCCGCACGCATCACGCGCCAGTTGCATGCCGAAGGCGTCACGACCATCGCGCTGGTGTCCGACGCACCCGACAGCTGGGAAGGCAACACCGACCTGGCACCGGGCGTGACGGTGCACCACCGCGACGCGCTGGACGCCGTGCAGCGCCGCCTGCGGGAGATCGACGGCGTGACCGCGATCGTCTACGTGCAGACCTGTGCGGCCGAGAAGCGCCGCCGGCGTAAGAAGGACAAGGCTTTGGCCGCGCCGGCACGGGCACTGATCAACCCGCGTGTCTGCGAGGGCTGCGGCGACTGTTCGGTGCAGTCCAACTGCATTGCGATCGAGCCGCTCGAGACACCGTTCGGCCGCAAGCGGACGATCAACCAGTCGAGCTGCAACACCGACATGTCGTGCATCAAGGGCTTCTGCCCGAGCTTCGTGGAGATCGAAGGCGGCAAGCCTGCCAAGCCCGGCATTCTGTCGGTCGAGCGCGAGCAGCAGCTCGTCGCGTCGCTGCTGCCAGTGGTGCCGCCGCCCATGCAGCATCGAAGCTACAACGTGCTGTTCGCCGGCATCGGTGGGTCGGGCGTCCTGACCGTCGGCGCATTGCTGGGGGCGGCCGCGCTGGTCGATCGCAAGGTGTCCAACGTGCTCGACTTCACCGGCCTGGCGCAAAAGAACGGTGCGGTGCTGAGCCAGGTGCGCATCAGCACGGACGCGGCCGGAATCCAGGCCTCGCGCATCGGCCCGGGTTCGGCCGACCTGTTGATCGGTGCCGATCTCGTCTACTCCGCCTCCGACGACGTCGCATCGCGCCTGTCGCCCCTGCGCTCGGCGTCGGTGGTCAATGCCGACCTCACACCGACCGCGGCCGTCGTGCGCAACCGGGATGCCGCACTGCCTGCCGTACAGATCGCGCAGCGCGTCGAAGGCCGGTGCGCGCCGGACGCCTGCCACAGCATCAACGCGAGCGCCTTGACCACCGCATTGTTCGGCGACTCGACCTCGGCCCATGTGCTGATGCTCGGCTACGCCTGGCAGAAGGGCCTGCTCCCCTTGTCGATCGCGTCGCTGGAAGTGGCGATCGACAGTGCGGTGGCGCCTGCGACGAACCGCCGCGCGTTCAGCTGGGGCCGCATCGCCGCACAGTTCCCGCAGGCAGCGCAGGAGCTGATCGAGGCCACCGTGCCGACCCAGGGCGCGGCCCAGACACTCGACGAGTTGGTGCAGATGCATGCCCTGGAACTGACCCACTACCAGAACGCCGCCTATGCCGAGCGCTACCTGCAACTCGTCAACCGGGTCCGCCATGCCGAACGCGATGCCATGCCCGGCGCGCGGGAGCTCGCGCGCGCCGTCGCCGTCAATGCCTACCGCGTGATGGCCTACAAGGACGAATACGAAGTGGCGCGCCTTTACGCGTCGGCAGAGTTCAAGGCCACCGTGCACAAGCAGTTCGATGGCGTCGGCAAGGTCTCCGTGTGGCTCGCGCCGCCGGGCATCGCACGCATCGACGCGAACACCGGCCGGCCCAGGAAGACCAGGTTCGGCCCCTGGATCTTCAAGGCATTCGCGGTGCTTGCCGCGTTCAAGGGCTTGCGTGGCGGCATGTTCGATCCGTTTGGCCGCAACCACGAGCGTGTCGCCGAGCGTGCGCTCGTCGAAGACTACTTCGACCTGGTCGATGGCCTGCTCAAGGAGCTGAAGCCACGCACGCACGCCAGCGCGGTGGAGCTGGCGTGCCTGGTGTCGCAGGTGCGTGGCTTCGGCCCGGTGAAATTGCAGGCATTGCAGGCGTACCGGCACGACAAGGAGGCGTTGCTGAAGGCGTTCCGCGCGCCGGCCCGCATCGCCATCGCCAAAGCGGCATGACCCGGGCCCTGCAAGCCGCGCATCGACCATTGCCGGACCCGCTTGCGGGAGTCCGCTTCCTTCCACTGCCAAAGAGACGATCCCCGCCATGCTGCTCAACCCCGACCAGGAAGCCATCCGCGACGCGGTGCGCGCGTTCGCGCAGGCCGAACTGTGGCCGCACGCCCCCACCTGGGACCGCGAGCACCACTTCCCGAAAGCCGCGCATGAGGGTCTGGCCGCACTCGGTGCCTACGGCATCTGCGTGCCCGAGGAAGACGGCGGCGCCGGGCTCGACTACCTCACTTTGGCACTCGTGCTGGAAGAGATCGCGGCCGGCGACGGCGGCATCAGCACGGCGATCAGCGTCACCAACTGCCCGGTCAACGCCATCCTCATGCGCCACGGCAACGCGCAGCAAAAGAAGCAGTGGCTGCAGCCGCTGGCGCAGGGGCGGATGCTGGGCGCCTTCTGCCTGACCGAGCCGCAGGCCGGCAGCGATGCATCGTCGCTGCGCACCGTGGCCAGGCGCGACGCCGATGGCTACGTGATCGACGGCGTCAAGCAGTTCATCACCAGTGGCAAGTACGGCCAGGTCGCAATCGTCATCGCGGTGACGGACAAGACGGCAGGCAAGCGCGGCATGAGCGCATTCATTGTGCCGACCGATGCGCCGGGCTACCAGGTGGCGCGCCTCGAAGACAAGCTGGGCCAGCACAGCAGCGACACCGCGCAGATCAACTTCGAAGGCTGCCGGATTCTGGCAGACAACCTGATCGGCCAGGAAGGCGACGGCTACCGGATCGCGCTCGGCGCGCTGGAGGGTGGGCGCATCGGCATCGCGGCCCAGAGCGTCGGCATGGCGCGCAGCGCGTTCGAGGTGGCGCTGGCCTACGCCAAGGAGCGGCAGGCCTTCGGCGGCGCGATCTTCGACCTGCAGGCCGTCGGATTTCGCCTGGCCGACTGCGCCACGCAACTCGAGGCCGCCCGTCAGCTGATCTGGCATGCCGCCAGCCTGCGCGACGCCGGCCGGCCGTGCCTGAAGGAGGCCGCGATGGCCAAGCTGTTCGCCAGCGAGATGGCCGAGCGCGTGTGCAGCGCCGCCATCCAGACGCTGGGCGGCTACGGGTACGTCAACGACTTTCCGCTGGAGCGCATCTACCGCGACGTGCGCGTGTGCCAGATCTACGAAGGCACATCGGACATTCAGAGGCTGCTGATTCAGCGGGCGCTTCTCAGCCACGCTTAGATGCACTTTGCTCACGGGGCCGTGTGATCCCAGTCGTCCAGGAAGCATGCGCTTGGGTACTGTTGTGGGGACCGTTCAGCAGATCTTGCGGAACTTCTGCTGCCAGGAGAAGCTTCCACGCCCACTGGTTCAGCTCCGAGAGCAGCCCAGCCTTCGCTAGCCTCGGCGATGGAAGTCGGCGACAGCCCTCGCGATCGGCGCGGCCATCCCGAGGGGCGCAGCCGCCCATGCCAACGGATGCACGGACACCGGCAGTGCCAAGGACAGAGCGCAAGCGCATGTCGCGACGATGGCGGCGCTCAAGCACAGCGCGAAGAGTTCAGGGTCATGGCGGGTGAACTCGTGGGCCTTGATGACGCGTCGTGCGAAGGAATCGGCGAGGAGCGCCAGCATCAGGAACAGGCTTTTGGGCGCCCATTCGAGCAGGGCGGAGAGCCGGTAGCTCGCCAGTTCCAGCAAGGCCTCGATCGACCGAAAGTAGGCGTTGTCGAAGAGGCGGCGATTGACCTGCGCCATCTCTTGGCCGATTCGCCCTGCGGAGCGCTGTCCTTCGGGCGCGGCCTGGTGCGTCGGTAGCGGTGAAGCCGCCCCAGCCCGTGAGGTCATGGCCATGGCCCGGTCAAGAATCCGATCGGCAGTGGCGATGCCCCACACATCGCTGGCCCGAAGGTGCTCCTGCTGCAACTGCTGCACGAACCGTTCGGGCGGATGCGCGGATGGCAGATACAGGATGAGCAGCAGCAGGGTGCTCAAGGCGAAGACCGCGACCGCGCGGATCATGGAGGAGCCGTCCCCTCGACCTCGACCGACGTATCGATGATCTCGAACCGGCCCTTGATGCGTCGGCCGCCCGAGATCGACGCGAAATAGTGGAGGTTCGGCAGCTTGCCCAGAATGTCCGCGGGCACCGCCTCTTCGAGTGTTTCCGTGATCTGCGTGGAGTACGAGGACGAGAAGTCGCCCAGGCGCGCGTCCGCCCCTTGACTGAGCCCGACACGCATCGTGTGGATGGCCGTCCGACCGAATGTCTCAACGACGAAGTCCTGCGTTGGGCGGTCTTTGGTCCGCAGCGCGATCAGGTTGTTGAGGTTGCCCAGCACCATGCGCGCTGCATCCTCGCTCCCCAGCCGCCTGGCCAGGTCGGCCAGCGTCTGCATGGCGCAGGTCGAGTAGATGCCGCCCTCGGCGCCCTTGTTCAGGATCTCGATGAGCGACAGGTTGATCACGTTGGAGACCTCGTCCACGAACAGTGCGATGCGGCCCTGGATGCCCAGGTTGTAGCGCATGCCCGCCCGCGCGGCGAGGTCGGCCAGCGCGAGCGCGCTGATCGCCGACGCCACCGCCGGGTCGGGCAGCGAGTCCACGCCCATGTAGAGCACATGTCCGGCCTGTTCGATCTTCTCCAGGTTCATGATCGGCCGCTTGTCGTTGAGATCGAAAGGGTCGGGCGACAGCGTGCGGCCGAGGTCCCCGGATGTGAGCATGGACAGGATGGGGAGCAGGTTGGCGGTGATCTTCTGGTAGTGCTCGCGGTCGTGGCGGAACGTGCGGACCTGGGCATCGATCGTCTTGCTGCTCAGCGCATCGGTGATGTGATGCTCGTAGTAGGAGACGAGGCCAAGCAACTCGGCGGTCGTCGCGTCGGACGGCCGCCGCATGTTGCCGCGATGCGCTTCGTGCAGCAGCTTCTTCATTTCCGGGATGTCGCGCCACTGCGGGCCGAGCTTGGCGACGTAGTGACGACGCAGCGTTTCTTCCAGAATGGGCTCGATCCCGTTTTCGATGTAGCGCATGAGCTTGCGCAGGTTCGGGCGTTCCTCGAGCTCCACCAGGCCCTGAACGACCACGTTCACGGCGTCCCAGCCAAAGGCGCTGAAAGCACCGGCGGTGTCTGGCGGCATGATGGCCTGGATGCGGGACGCGACCTCCGTCGGCTTTTGCCAGTTGAAGGTGAAGTCGATCCGGATGCCAGTCTCCGGAAAGGCGGGGTGGAACTCAAGATAGGTGTCTGGCGTGCGGTAGCGTCTGCAGGCCCACTGCACGACGCGCTTGAGCCTGTGGCTGTTCTTGGGATCGATGACGATGACGACATCGCCCCGGCGGATCGCTTGCAGAACCAGCGTGGCCAGCGCGACCCCTTTGCCGGCCTGTGTGGTCCCGACCAGCAGCAGCCCGCCCTCGAAGTTCTGCAGGGGACGGTAGAGGGCCTGCTCCAATGGCTCGACCCCGTGGATGTAGGGCAGGCCGATCTCGGCGTCCGGCTGCGGATCGGGTGCGTAGCCCAGCATGCGCAGAACGGCGGGCGGCACCAGGTGGTCCCGGTAGTCGACCTTGGCGAGCTCGTACAGGCGTTGGGAATGCACAGGGAGCCACTCGAAGCCATGCCCCAGGTAGACGCTGCCGCTGTCGCGTGTGAGCCGCTCGATCCGAGCCGCGGGGATGATCTGCATCGCACGTCCTGCCAGCGAGGCACGTGCCACAAGGATGCCGATGGCTTGCCACGCGCGGTATGTTCCGGCGGCCAGGCAGAAGACGGCCATCGGTACGGCCAGCAGCCATGGGGTCGCGTGGGTCCCGGCTTCGTACACGATTGCGGCGAATGCGACGAACCACGCCAGGCTTGCGTGTCCTTCGTAGGCGCGCCGCCACGGCATCTCGTAGGAACGGGTGAGCATGTCAGACCGTCAACATGGCTGCGTTCTCAGGCCCACCGCCAGCCAGGTACGCGGGAGCGATCAACAGTCCAAGGTGCTCCTGCCCGTCGATCTCGAGCGTCATGGCGCTGGCCGGCCCCTGAGGTCCGCGCGCGAGCATGCACGCCTCGGACAACCCGCGCAGGGCGTGGGACGGCTCGATGTGCCGCCGCTCGAACTCGGCCAAGGCGATGAACAACCCTTGTGGTGTCGCCAACGCGCGGCAGCCCTGCTCGGCGTTGCCCAAGGCCTGCGCGATGTCGGCGACGGCTTCTCGCAGGCGCGGTGCCAGGCGCATCGGCAGCTCCAGCCGCCAAGGACCGGGGGCCGCTGTCGCGTCCGAGGGCTGCGGCCTGCGATCGACCTGCCGGGTGCCTGTCGGTGCGTCCTGTGTTGTCGGCGGTTGCGGGTGGGCATCCGGATCCAGCAAGGCGCTGACCTGCAGCTCGAGCTGCTCGCCGCTGGTGGCCGAACCGACTTTTGCGCCGCCGGCGGCCTGCTTCGTGGTGACCCGCGCCGCGGTGTCGTCGGCCGTTGGTCGGGCGATGGCGTCGGGCCCGTGGTCCGGCACTGAAGGCGCCGATGACGCCGATGGTGCTGCTGGCGTCGTCGCCTGCGAGGGCGCCAGGATCGCGGCGGTCGATGGCGCAGGGCGGTGCTCCAGGCTGCCGAGCACCCAAGCCGGCTCGATCAGCTTGACGGCTTCGAGCGCCGCCTTTGCGCCAGGCGGTTGGATGCTCCACAGCGGTTTGCCACTCGACTGGACCTGCAGGATGCCTGCACCGAGCAAGATCTCCAGCATCGTCTCGGCCGACTCTGGCATGCCGGGCAGCTGCTCGGACTCCAGCAGCTTGCGGATGTCCGTGGCCGCGTTCGGCCAGACGATGAACAGTCCATCGGAACCGAACCAGACGCGCGATCTCTCTGCGTTGGGCTCCCAGGCCGGATGCATGGCGACGAGCCGGCGCAGCGCGTCGACCAGGTAGCGCTCGAGATGCGATCCCCGCATGGGCCTGCCGGACCGGCTGGCACTGGTCTGCAGGAAGCGGTCGATGACCAGCGCAGCGGAGCGCCGTACCAGCTCGTCCAGGATGTTGTGCTCTCGCGCCAGTGGCATGCCGGCCAGGCTGGCCAGCATGTGGGGCACGACCACGGCGTTTCCTTGGGCGAGGTGTTGCAGCGTTGACGCCGGCAGCACGAGCGGCAGAACAAACAGCGCCAGCCCCGGGCTCTGGGGCGCGGTGGGCTCCCACTTGAGGAAGTAGCGGTCTGCACCGCGTTCTTCCAGCCAGGGATGCAGGCTCTGCAGGTAGGAAGGCCACTCGGTCCCGTCTCGATCGGTGACCACCACCTGGCTCAGCGTGCGATGGACCTCCGCGCAGAGGCCTGCAATGAAGGTGGCCAGCCGCCATCGCGGTTCCAGGTGTCGGCGCGTGGCAATCGTCGCCCGACGGGAGAAAATACGCGCGTCGGTGCCCTGCAGCGCATAGAACGCGGTTTCCAGCCCGAGCTTCAGCAGCCCGCCCGGCTCGCTGAAATAGTTGGTGGGCGTTGCCGGTAAAAGATGTACGAGCGCTGCGTAGCGCCGAACCAGCGTCATCACATCCTTGTCGAAGGACTCCTGGGTGCATCCGTAGCACAGCTTGATGCGTGCGAGCAGCTCCTGGTGGGCGGCCAGCAGCTTGTCGAGTGCCAGCGGCGGAAAGCCAGGGTCCGCCGGGGGATATTCGAAGTCCGCGAGGCTGCCGGCGATGGTCGGCGTTGCCTGGGCGCTGGGTGCTCGTGCGCCGGCTGGGGTCTCCTCAAGCGTAGCGGTCGATGCCATGTTCCTCCTTGTGCGGGCTGCAAATACACAGCGGCTCGGCAACCGGATGGACGAGGCACTGCACTGCGGTGCAGCGGTGGACGTTGCGTGCGCCGGTGAGCAGCTTATGGCGCGGCATGCGGCATGGCGCATGCCGAGGGCGACCTCGGTGGAACGCTCGCCGAGAATTGACGAGGCCGGCTTCTTTCGGTGTGGCGAAGGACAATCGCGTCTGGGTTGGGCAACGCTCAAGCGCAATGTCGGCCGCTTCGCCGGCACCTTGCGGTGCCGACGAAGCGGGGTCTCCCTTGACCGACGACCTAGGCCGTGGCCAGTTCAGCCCATTCCTTGGGTGTCAGATCGATGAGCCTGCCACCGATCTCCTCGAACTCCGTCGCGCGGTCGTAGTCCTCGACCTCCTGGCTGTAGTGCGTGACCGCGTTGACCAGGCCGTAGCCGGAGAGGTCTGCGCCCTCGACCAGATGGCGCAGCACGCCGGTGCGCTCGCCGTCGCTCATCGCGTACCGGTTGGCCAGTACCTCCACGCTCTTGACCGGATTGCCGGCCAGCCGAACACCCATCGTCGCCTGCATCTTGTGCGCGGATTCCAGGAAGGCGGTCTCGGTGACCGTCGCCTGCACGACATCCCGCACCTTCATGAAGAAGGCCTGGTCGTCTGCGCGCAAGGTGTCGTCCTGGTAGACCTTGAGGTCACCTTCCTCGCCGCCCAGCGCCCGGCCGATGTGGGTCTTGCGCAGTGCGCGGTCGGGGACGATCAACCCATTGCTGCAGACGAGGCGGTAGAGCAGCGGCTGCACCGACAAGCTACCGTGGCCGACCTCCGAGTTGGTGATCACAATGCCTGCCTGCACGACATCGCCAGGCGACATCGTGTAGGCCAGCGGCGGGACCACGACTTTCAGGTACATGCGCGTGTCGGTCAGCTCGACCGACTCGAACCGCATGTTCTCCAAGGTCCGCAGGATAGGGATGACCGCGTTGGCAAGGTCGTAGTTGTCCAGCCTGCGGTAGCGGTCGGACAAGACGGCCCGCGCCTGGCCATCCAGGGTGCGCAGCATCTTGCGGCCTTCATCGCATTGCAGCCAGGTGTTGACGTTGCGGTCCAACAAGGTGGGCTGCTCGGTCCGCATGCGTTCAAAGTAGGCATACGGGATGCTCAGCTTGCCGGCGAGCTGCCGGCGCGCCAACTCGGTCACGGCGAAGCTTCCGCCGTCCGGGTGGTCCACGATCAGGGCGGTGTCGCCGTGGTCGCTGGTCTCGTGCCGCATCATGGAAGAGTGCAAGACGAGGTCTCTCTTGGTCGCCAGCTGGCGCTCCAGTTCATGGGCCAGCTGCACGAGTGTTCGTCCGTTGCGCATGTCGATCTCCTCAGGTATGGCAAGGGCGCTCGTTGTCCCCGTTGGGGTGAGCGCCCCAGGGGGTTGATGTTTGACCCGGCAGTGCCGGGCCTTTGAGCGCGATCTGGAGATCGCGCGGTGGCGCTGCGTCGCAGCGTTCTCTTCATTGCGGCGTCTGCATGAAGGCGCCGCCATTGGCAAGCAGATGCGCGAGACTCTGGCTCCTCGGGAGGCGAGCCCCGTGGCTCGCCCCTGGAGCGCTCAAGCGGCGCGCTTCATGTTGCGCACCACGACCCACCAGACGTCGGCCCAGTCCGAGCCCCGCTTGCGCGGGATCAGGACCTCCACCTCACGTCGGGTCGCATGCCTTGCTTCCTTGCACAAGCGACGCGCCAATGCGAATGCACTGGCTTCGCCCTCGAAGTCGCCGTCGGCATCGTTGTCGCCATAGACGAGGACCCGCCGAACGGTCTCGGGGATCTGGACGCGCTCCAGGTTGCCCGCACTCATGGCCGCCCACGTCGGAACGTTGCGCAGCATCTGGACTGCCAGGGCGGTCTCAATGCCCTCTGCAATGGCCAGTTCTTCCGTCGGCGCGAACAGCCGGATTGCCGCGCCGTTCACGCCAGTGGACAGCAGCTTCTTCGCATCGGAGAGCGGCGCCTTGCGGCCTGCGCTCAGGTACGTGCGATGCAGCGTGACCATCCGGCCGTCCGGTCCGTCCACGCGGGCCAGCATCGCGGCGTACTCGCCGACGCGCTGGCTCTTGCCATCCCCGCTGCGTGCGTAATAGCCCAGGCGCGGATGGTGTCGAAGCGAGTCCGGGTAGCTGTCTCGGCCCAGTCCCCGGCCGGTCAGGTACCGGTCCACCGGGTCTCCTGGCTGGACAGGAACTGCTTCGTCCCAGATCCTGCGCGCCAGTGCAGCCATGCGCTCAGGACTCGCCACGGATTCTTGCCGCGGTGCCTCTCGAAGGCCGCCAACGCAGGCGTTCACCTTCTTCAATGTGGTGCCGAAGTCCCATCCGAAGATGGCCTGGGCCAGTTTGAAGCCGCCACCGGGCCCGCACTCGGGATTCCTGCAGTGGTAGTTTCCTTCCCCGAACCGGTCCGTGTACTGGAACCGGTCGGTCCCTCCACACAACGGGCAGGCCATGTTCTTGCGGCGCAGGATGCGCTCATCGGCACCCAGGCACCGCAGGATCTCGTCCCAACGGCCGTGCGCGCGGGCTTGCACGTCTTCCACGCGTATCGCGAAAGCTTGATCGTTCATGTCACGGTCTCCTGGTGATCCGGCCCGGCCGCATGCTGTGGTGCGGTGGGGCGTTCGTCGCAACCTCGAGCGGGCTTGCCGGGGTGCAGGTCATGCGAACAGGTCGCCCTGTGCCGAGTGCCGATTGACTTGCTCATTGAGCCACTGGGGATTACGGCTGAGCTGCGCGTCCACCCAGTCCGGGTTGTTGGCGAGCGCATCCTTGATCCACTGCGGGTACCGGCTGAGCGATTCCTGCATCCACCGCCTGGTTTCGCGGGCGATGTGGTGGCGTACGTCCTCGCAGTCGATGGCGCCACAGTAGGGAATCGGCGACAGTGGACTGGAACCGACGACCTGGAGGCAGCTCGCGAACGAGAACGGCTGGCGATCTTTCTCCGGCTCGGTGAAGACCCACCGCAGTGTGGCCAGCTTCTCGTCGAGCGGAGCGTCGGGATCGGCGAGCATCTGGACGTCCTGCAGCAGGCGCCAGTGCAGGTAGACGATCTCTTCTTCCGTCCATTCGCTGACGCCGTCAGGGGCGTGGACGTCAAATACGGACCAGTCGGGCGCCTCGATCACCGTGGCACCCGCCATGGCGGTGCTTGGGGCGATGAAGAACAGACCCGCAGGAACGGTGCCCTGCGGTGGTGCAGGTGCGAAGCCATGTCGCATGGCGACCTCCTTGGTGGTGGAGAAGGCGCGCGGACCCTCGATGGGGCGGACGCCCCTCGGGGTGGATGACTTTCGGACGGGACCGCCCGAGACCTTCAGGGTCCTGAGACCCGGGCTGGCTGGGAGAAGGCGATTGATGCGCCTTGATCGGTTTGCCAGCTACCGATCGGAAGAAGCTTTCGGCGCACGGCGGGCGCCTGCCTCGAAAGCCGGTTCCGATGTTCCGCACTGGTGCATGCCGCGCGGCCGATGCTTCAGGGCTCGGGTTCGGAGCGTCTTCTCGATCGGAGGATCGCGGTGGTGTGCCCCACGGCCCAGCTGCCGTTGGATTGCACACTAGACGAGGTCACGGACAGGGTCAAGCGCGAATGGCGGTCAGCCCGCGCCGTTCTCGAAATCTGCCGCATATGGGCCCCCATTCGAGGTGGCGTCGCACCAAGACGGCTTCGAAGATGGGGAACGATCAGCATCGGAGCCAACGATGACCGACTTCCAGATGGTGAAGACCGATCAGGGTCGTGTGAACGCCCGCATCATGGCCAAGGAGGCGAAAGTGGACTTCAGGCGCGTGGAGGGCGCGAGTCTGAAGATCCAGACGCGCTTTGCGAGCGCGGAGGCCAAGCGTCTGTTCGTGCGCCTGTTCCAGACGCTGCAGCTCAATGCCTACTTCGTGTCGGTCATTGCACGCACGCGAGTGGAAGGCAAGGACATCGACGAGATGGAGAGGGCCCTGCGTAGCGACATCGACGCCGTGAAGAAGAGGCTGCACACAGCCATCGATGGCGCTGAAGCAAAGTTCAAGGCCCATGGCATCGGCTCCCTGGCCACCTACGACACACCGCCCCTGGACATCGAGGTCGGTGTCCTATCCTCCAGTGGCCGACGCTACCTCGAGCTGTTCAACCTGTTCGATCAGTTGATGCCGCTGCTGTTGACGCTGGAGATCCACGAGGTGATCACGGCGCAGGAGTTGGATCAGGAGCGCATGGCGTTCAAACGCCTGATCAAGAAGGTGGCTACGACAACGCGTCAACGTGCCGACACGATGCGGCGTCGCATGCACGCAGCGGTGCAGAACGCCGAGCGCGTGGTGGCGGACACGGGGCAGGGCGCGGCCAAGCAGGGCGTGGCGTCTGTGCCGCTCCGGCCGGAACACAGCGAGGTGCCAGCCGACCGCACGCTGCTGCCGGAAACAGCCCCAGTCGAGCCACCCGTAGCCGAATAGAACCGATGTCCGGAGATTCGGCCATTCGATGTGGTGCCGTACATGCGAGGGCTTGCAAGAGCCCGCACGGCGCTGTTACCTTGTCTTCGCCTTCCCGCCTGGACGAGGAGATCGTCGAGCGGTCGTGGACAGCTGGATCCTGTGGCCATTCCAGCCCTGAGGTACCGAACGGCATCCTGCCGATCCGTGGGGTTGAACGCGCCCGAACGCGCTCATCGGTAGGATGGATGTGTTGTGCAACCATCGTGCGCTGCCGGTCCGTTCGGTCTGAACGCGGCCTGCCTGGCTCACAGAGGGAAGTTCCAAAGCGCATGCCAGGCGGACGCAGGCAGCGTGGTTCCGAGTGATGCGTCCTCCGCGTGGCTGTAATCCAGGCCTTAGCACGACGCAAACGAGTCAGGTCGGCAAAGGCCGGTGCGAGCCGGTATGGAGTCGAGCCATGCTCAGTTCACCATCTTCTGCTGCTTCGCTGCCCGAGTCGGGCTATGTACGCCAAGCGAAGCTGCTGCAATTAGTTCCGTTCTCGAAGTCAACGCTCTGGCGGCGCGTCACCGACCGCACCTTCCCTCCGCCCGTCAAGCTGTCGCCGGGAGTGACGGCATGGCGCATTGAGGACGTGCGACGTTGGATGGCCCAGGTCGATATCCCTCTTGAGTCCGCGAACGCGGCGCAGGCTGTCGTCGGCAACCAAGCGACCAAATCGGCGGCTTGTGCTGGACCAGGGGTTGGCGGGCTGGCCAGCAGCCCGCGCCGGCTGTTCCGCAGTGGCAGGCCGGCCTAGGGGCGCGGTGACCGACGGCGCCGCTGGGCGGCCCGCAGGCGCTGACGCACGGTCTGCACACTGGGCTTCTTTCTAGAATTGCCGTGCGCGACCTGCGCACTCACACTGGAAAGAACATAGAAATGGCAACTGCGAAGAAGACCCCGGCAGCGAAGAAGAGCGCTCCTGTGAAGAGCGCTGCTCCGGCCAAGAAGGCTGCGAGCGGCCCCGTCACGCTCAAGCCAATCAAGACGGCTTTCAACAAGTCCACGCTGCAGGCCCACCTGGCCGAGGCCGCTGGCGTCGAGCCCAAGGCTGTCAAGGCCGTGATGGCTGCGTTGGAAGCCACCATGGTGGCTTCCCTGAACAAGAAGGGTCTGGGCGAGTTCACCCTCCCTGGCTTGTTGAAGGTCGTCTCCGTTGCCATCCCGGCCAAGAAGAAGCGCCGCGGCATCGATCCGTTCACCAAGGTGGAGCGTGAGTTCGCGGCCAAGCCTGCAACGGTGCGCGTCAAGGTGCGTTCGCTGAAGAAGTTGAAGGACGCCGCTCTGTAAGGCAGAGCTTCGCAGCGCGCGGCTCGGCGGGGCCTGTGTATCGCTCTGGCGGGCAGGTGGGCCGCTACCGCCGCGGGCGGTGGCCGCCATGGTTGCCGATTCCCCTCGTGTGCCAGCGGCGGGCATCAGGCGGCGAGGTTGATGCGATCCTGAGACGGTCGTGAAATCGGCACCAATTCGGGCCGATTTCGGTGTAGCGATCGATCCCGACCTGCTGCAGCATTCCCAGCGCTTGAACTGCCTGGAGGGTGCACAGACATGGATGCGGAGCGTTTTGCCTTGTCGACTGCATTGTTGCGGTCGGTGCTCTCCGGCATGACATACGACGCTGCGGCCCGCGTGCACGGGCTGAGTCGCACCGCCGTGGAGCGGCGCGTCAAGGCACTCGTTCTTGAGCTTGTCCGCTCGGTTGGCATCGACGGCCTGAACGAAAGCCGGGCCATGTTCGTTCGCCAGTTGCGGGCCCATCGGGAGGGGATAGAACGCGCGCTTGTGCGCTTCGAGCCGCACATCGACTCCGCTCCACCCTCGGAGAACCTCATCTTGTCGGATGACGACATACGCACAGCCGTGCGCCGTGTGAAAGCACGCACCCGTACGCCCGAGCGGGATGTGGCCATGGTGTGGATCCTCTTGGCGACCGGCCTGCCACCATTGGAAGTGGCGCGCCTGGAGGTCTCGGACTACCTGAACGCAGATGGCACGGTCCGGTTGGCTTCGACGGTTCGCGCAAGCGTCGCGGTCAATGGGCGCTCGCGTCCCTTGTACTTCTCAAGTCCTGCTGCGTGTGAGGCGATCGATGCCTATCTCGCCACGCGCGCACGGCCTGGCCCATCGATCCCGGGGTCGGATGCCTGCTTTCGCGGTCTTGATCCTCAGGGGGCGCTCTTTCTGACGCAAGCCGGCAACCCCTTCCATGTGGCCAGTGTTCCGTCGGGTAGCCGTGCACAGGCGCTGTGCCGTGAGGTGCACTACGCCTACCGCAAGATATTCCGCAGGATCGGCATTCCGGGCCTGTCGGCTCTCAGCTTGCGACAAACCGTCGTGGATCGCCTGCTGCGAAAAGGTGCGGAGATCGGCCAGATCGGCGAGTTGTTGGGGGTGCGTGATTTGAGGGTGCCGTCCAGGAAGCGGGTGAACCTACCCGATCTGATGCATGGCCTGGTGTGATGCGTTCCAGTGTGGCAGCGGCCGGCCCTTGCTCCGATCGTGTTTGGTTCTTTCGTCGGACTGCTCCTTGCATCGGGCCCTCGTGCAGTGTCGAAGCGTGAGGATGGAGTTGATCGGTGCACGACAACGGCATGTAGGTGATCGTGCGGAAACAAGGTCCTGAAAGACCGTATTTGCTCAATCTCGCGATCGAGGTTCTGCGGTGGCTCCGAGAGATTCTGGGCGTTGAAGGACCAGGCGTGCAGCCTTGAGGGCGCGCAAACGCACTGCCGCACTTCCTTCGCGATGCCTTCCAGTGCAGCGAACTGGAATTGCTGGGGCAGCCCGTGGTTCTTGCGATAGGACGCGCGAAGACCGGACAGTCCCTCCGCAAAGTGCGGACTTGGCGGGACAAGGTCGAGCGCTGGCCGGTCAGCCGGCCATTGGACGAGGCTGTCAGCAGCTTGTCCGCCATCTTGCTCGAGGAGGTCTACTGAGCATTCATCGTGGCTGGGCGTCGGGAAGTCGACGGTCTGTCCTGGGTCGGCGTGGTCCGCCTGATCCCGCTCAAGGCCATTGCCTGGCTGGAACTCGCAGCGAGGAAGGAGCAGGGCGCTAAGGTAGACGCCAAGGACGTGCGCAAGCATATCTCGACGATGTGCCGCGCCTTCCACAACTGCTCACGCCCGCCTCACGCATTGCGATCGACCGGAAGATGGCGACGACATGACGCGGTTTGTTGTTGCCGTCGCTGCCGACACGGCGATCGACGCCAAAGTGCTGCAGCTCGGCGACGTCGCCGTTGCGGAGCGGGTGGGCCGCATCGCCCAGAAATAGGGGATTGAGCTGCCCGCGCGGGCGGCCGGATGACGGACCAGGAACTGAAGCCGAGCGGGCGGATGGCGAGCGTCCTTGAAGCGCAATCTGTGGGGTCCAGCAAAATTGAAGCGTCGGCGCGCCGACGGGCCGGTGGCGGAGATTTGTGGGAGCGCCGCTGCACTCCGCGGTCGCGGAGGGCAGGGCGTCCAGGGGCTGCGGTAGGTTCATCCGACGTTGCCGCTCAGGACTCGGGCAAGGTGCGCTCCGGATCCGGCGCGTCCGATCGGTCTGCGGCCTTGCGGGCACGCTCCCGCAACGACCGCCCCGCCTGCGCGTAGGCATCCCCCTCCATCAGCTGCCTGTGACGTCGATCGCCTTGGTCGTCGGCAGCATCGGGAAGACAGGCCGCCATGAGGTGGCCCGCCTTCTTCGCAAGGTCCATCGCACAGAGCGGTAGTGCGATGAACACGGCGTTGAACATGCGTCTGGTGGCGTGCCCGATGCGCTGGTAGCGTGCTTCGCGGCTGTCGTTAAGCCGGATGCAGCGCTGACAGCACAGGTACAGGCCACGATGGCGCCGTCGCAACGTCTCGTCGCGTTCGAGCTCGGTCAGGATCTCCGCGGCCAAACTTGGGTCTTTTCGCGCCTGCGGATAAAACTCGAGCCACGTGTCTTCTTCTTGGCGCTCAAGCCGTTCGCGCTTGGTCAGTGCTGCCGGCCTGTCCTGCCACATGCCGGCCTCAACGGTCAGGCGCGACGAGCGCCGTGTCGGACGAGGCTCCGGGCGCAGCCGAAGCGCAATGCTTCGGCGTTGACCTGGGAGCCCGGCAGAGGTAGGGCAACTTTCTGCGCGCCACCACCACGGCGATCCTTCCAAGCAGAACACCGCAGGTGCGCGGCTTGCTCTCTTCGTGCGAAGTCATCGGTCTCTCCAGTGAAAGATGGGGAGGCCGCACCCGCGCGCGGGGAACTGGTTCCCCGGTTGGGTGCTTCGACATCGTCGAAGTGCTGGACACGTGCCTTTCGGCACGCGTTGGGAAGAGATCCGCGGTCCTTGCGGACCGGGACCTCGCTTCGACAGGCGCCTGGCGGTCGAGCCCGCCGGGTCCTGCATGCCGTGTGGCTGCGCTGGCGGCGCGGCATCACGGGCTTGAGCGCAGACTTGCGTTTGCGCATGCTGCGGCCATTCGCATGGCCTGGCCGGTTGGGTCCGGCCGCTTCAGGGCGGGTATCGACCGCAACGCCAGCGGTTTGCCGGACTTCAGTCGGCCTGAAGACAGGCCTCATGAAGGCTGGTGAGCTCGACGCTCACGGGTAGCAGTCGCACTCTCGGCGAAAGCGAGGGCGATCGCAACACGGTTGGCCAGCAATACCACTTGCCGTGGCCGAAAGACGCCTCGATGCCCGGACTTCGGTGTGGCGGCGGCGGTGCGTCGCATCCCTCGGAGATGCCGCGGGCAGACGGTTACCGCAACCGTGCCGTTGCCAAAAGCTCCGCGCAACAGGGCCTGTTTGCAGCTTGCCCCCGCCTGGAGCCTTGCCGACGATCAGTGGCCTGGCCAGGGCCGAACATGGATACCCAACGATTCGCCATCGCAGGCTGCGAGTTCGATGCTGACGACCCGGGGTTGCAGCCGGCGCTTGCGCGCGTGCACGAGTCGGCGGAGCGGCCCCGTTGCCTGTGCGTGCCGGGTGGCGTGGAGATGTACGTGGCACAGCATCGGCAACTGGTCGTCAAGCGCATGCCAGGGTCGGGCATGCGGCACCATCCGGGTTGCCCCTCCTACGAGCCCGACGCGCAGCAATCAGGCCTGGGCGAGCTTTTGGGCGAGGCGGTGCTGGAGCGCAGTCCGGGCAGCTTCGAGCTGCGTCTGAATTTTCCGTGGACGCGCGTGCAGAGGCGCGGGGTGCCCCGCGGCGAACCACAGGAGCCGGCCGAAGTCGTGGTTGCGCGCCGGCAGATGAGTCTGCGCGCGCTGATGCACTTTCTCTTTGATCGGGCGGGCATCAACCGCTGGTCGCCGGCAATGGCAGGCAAGCGCAACCAGGGCGTGCTGCACAAGTACCTCATGGAGGCTGCGGACACCGTCACTGCGCGTGGCCTCACGCTTGCCGAACGGCTCTACGTGCCGGAGCCGTTTTCCGAGGCGGGACGTGACGGTGCCGCCCGGCGGCGCCGGGAGAAGCTCGCCGTGCTCCATCCTCGGGACGGACAGAGTCCGCTTGCCATCGCGCTCGGGGAGCTCAAGGGCTGCGACAGCACCGCACAGGGCTGCCGCATCTGGATCAAGCACGCACCCGACGCACCGCTGCTGGCAGCAACCCGTACCTGGGAGCGCATCGAGCGCACGTTCGGGCCGCTGCTGGAAGCGCGCCATGCCGATACGGGGCATCGGGTGCGCTTGGTCATGGCAGCCTTGATCCGGGCCCGACGCGAGCACACGTATGAGCTCGATGCGGCCAGCCTGATGCTGACCAATGAACAATGGATTCCATTGGACGGTGTGCACGAGCTGGCGCTGGTGCAGGAGCTCATCGCCCAAGGGCGGCGCTTCATCAAGCCGCTGCGTTACGACGCGCGCACGGTGGCGGCGTTTCCAAACGCTCTGCTGCTCGACACAGGTGGCCAGCCCGTGCCGCTGCACGTCGTGAGCGCGTTCATGTCGGCGAAGGACCGTGCAGTGAAGGAAAAGGCCGCTCAGGATGCCGGCAAAGCCTGGGTGTGGCGCACCGACTCGCCAATGCCAGATCTGCCACCTGCACATCCGGTTTCGACGCGGAAGAGCGCATCGGTTTCGTCGTAGTGGTTCTTCGCGCAGCTGTCGGGTGCGCTGGAGCGGGGCGACCCCACTATCAAGGGCGCTTGGTGGCGGCGATACCGACCTTGTGCTCGCCAACCACTCTCTGGTTCTGGCACCTACTGCGTCCGGGACGAGCAGCACGTTGCTCAAACTGGGCTGCGTTCCCGCAAGGCAGCGCGCCGCGGCGATGCCAGTGGCATCCAGACTGCGAAGCTCGACGGCGATGTTCCTTGCATGTATCTCCGTTGAGGTCGACGAGCGACTGGCCCACGCGATCCGACGGATGCACGAGAAACCGGATGCATCGTGGACCGTCGCCCAGTCGCCCAGTTCGCGCGGGAAGCCGCGATGTCGCGGTCGGCGTTCTTCACCCGGTTCGGCCGACTCGTCGGTGGACGCCGATGGAGTGACTGCTCAGATGGCGCATCGCGCTCGCAAAGCGCCTGCTCAGCCTGGCCGGCGCTACGGTCGCCGAGGTCGCTGGGCGCCCCGGGTACGGCTCCGCCAGCGCATTCAGCGTCGCATTCACGCGGCATGTCGGCGAGCCTCTAGCGCACTTTGCTCCCCGCGATCGTGAGACGCGCATGGTCCGGTCATAGGATGCCCAATGGCCGCTCAGCAGCGATTGCCGCCGTTCGCGTCGCCGATATGAAAGTCATCTATGCAGGAGGTCACGCATTCGGGTCTCCCAATATTCGCCTTCAGATGAAATTGGCGGCTCGAGCATGGCCCCATGCATTGTCAGCTGCAGGGAATGAATCGTTGGGCTGCCGAGTGCTCAATTTTCAGATCGCAACCCCGCTTCAATAGATTTCCGGTGATCCGCTCACATCAAGTCGATCGAAACCGGCCTGCCGACATGCCAGCCCTGCGCATGGTCGACGCCGATCTCGCCCAGGGCCGTCATGGTGGCTTCGGTCTCTACCCATTCGGCCACGGTCTCGAGCCCGCACAGGTCGGAGATGCGCCGGATCGACTCGACGATGGCCCGATTCACCGGGTCTGTCAGCAGCGAGCGCGTGAAACTGCCGTCGATCTTGACCTGGTCGACTGGCAACTGCTTGAGGTAGCTGTAGGAGGACAGGCCCACGCCGAAATCGTCCAGCGCGAAGCGCACGCCGATTGCCTTGAGCGTGTGCATGAAGCGCAGTGCTGCCGCAAGGTCGCCCATGGTCGCGGTCTCCGTGATCTCGAAGCACACCCGTTCCGGTTTCAGATCCGTCTGTGCAAACAGGCCGGATACATATGCCAGGAATTCAGCGTCGCCGATGGACTGGCCGGACAGGTTGATCGAAGCCTCCACGCCGGGCCGGGCGACCAGCCATTCCAGCGTCTTGCGCACGACCCACCGGTCGATGGCCTGGATCAGGTTGTAGCGTTCGGCGGCCAGGATGTAGGGCGTGGGCGCCAGCAGCGTGCCGTCGTCGCCGCGCATGCGCAGCAACATCTCGCCGTGCTGCAGGGCACCCGGGCGCGGGGACAACCGGACGATCGGCTGGAAGCACAGCGCAAACCGGTCTTCGTCCAGCGCCCGCCGCACCTGGGCCACCAGGCTCATCTCCTGCCGCTGGGCCTGCAACTCCTCGTCGCCGCGGTCGAACACGTGGATGCGGTTGCGGCCGCGGGCCTTTGCCGCGTTGCAGGCCAGGTCGGCATCTGCCATGCTGGTCGCCGCCATGCCGTCCTGCCCATGGACGAGCGAGATGCCGATGCTCGCCGTCACCTGGAAGACCTGGTTCTGCCAGGAGAAACGGTGGGCCTCCAGCGCGCTGCGCATCCTTTCGGCCACGCGCAGGCCGGCGTTCAGCGAGCAGGCCGGCAGGATCAGGCCGAACTCGTCGCCGCCCAGACGGGCCAGGGTGTCGCTGGGGCGCAGGCTCGCCTGCAGGATGGTGGACACCTGGCGCAGTAGGAGGTCGCCCCCTGCATGGCCGACCGCATCATTGACCACCTTGAACTGGTCCAGATCCATGTAGACCAGCAGGTCGCTGTGTTGCTGCGAAGGCGAGCGGCGCCGTAGCAACGTCTCCAGGCGCCGCTCGAACTCGCGGCGGTTGGCGATGCCGGTCAGATGGTCGTGGCTGGCGTCGTGCGCCAGCTGGCGCACCATGGCGCGCTCCTCGGTCACATCCCGACCGACGAACACGCTGCCCATGATCGCGCCCGTGTCGTCGCGGATCGGCGAGACCGTGCTGGACACCTGGCGTTCGCTGCCGTCGGGGCGGATCAAGGTCGCGTCGATCAGGCCGGCCTTCCACAACGCCTGTGGCTGGGGCTCGGGGTCGATCGGCTCCCGGGTGGCGGACCAGACCATCTCGCCGAGCGCCTGCACCGTCTGCCCCATGACGTGGGCTTCCTCGACGCCGAACAGCTGCAGCGCGGTGGGGTTGATCGAGACGATGCGGCCGTCTGGACCGGTGGTGACGACCGCTTCCGCGATCGAGCGCAGGGTCACGCGCCATTGCTCGGACTGAAGAGACAGGCGCCGGTTGGTGGCGCGCAGTTCGGCAGCAGCGGCTTCCGCCTGGCGCTGCGCCTGCAGCAGTTCGCGTTCGTGGCGCCGTGTGGCGGTCGCATCGAAGACGGAGAAATTGACGACTGCCGCATCACGCGAGTCCAGACGGCGGACGGCGCAGACGAGCACCGGCAGCCGCTCGCCATCGGGCCGGACGATCTCCAGCATCAGCTCGTTGACGATACCGTATGCCTCCAACAGCGGAACGCAGTGGGTCTCGTACATGATTCGACTCGCTGGTGCCAGCAGATCTTTGAAACGCCGGCCCGAAAGATCTTTGCCGGTGCGGGCAGACCAGTCGGCAAAGCGCGCGTTGGCGCGGCGGATGCGCCCATCGGCCCATGTTTCCACCAGGCCGCAGGACGCGTCGATCTCCAAGGGCTCGAACGCGAGGGGATCGGTGTCAAGGTCGGGCACGGTCTTGAGGATCCGGGTCAGGGCGGGGATGGTGCTGGCGTTCATGCGAGGCTCGCCAGGCCATCGGCCATTTGCTGACCAATAGCCAGAGTCAAGAGGAACGTGCGGATCACCGCGGCCGTCTCGCACGGCGCACTCATGTGCGGGCAGTGGCCGGTCGCCTGCAGCCAGGTCAGCCGGGCGTGCGGCCAGCGGCGCTGCAGGTAGTCGCCGACCGCCGGTGGCGCCAGCGCATCGTCCCTGCACTGCACGATGAGCGTGGGCACGCGCAGCCCGGACAACTGGCCGCGCAGATCGCTCAGGAAGGTGGTCCGTGCGAAATGCTTGGCCACGTCGGGCGCCATGCGGCAAAAGCTGTCGGCGAGCCCGCCGGCCAGACTAGGTCGGTCGGGGTTGCCCATCACGACGGGAGCCATCATCCGGGCCCACTTGAAATGGTTGGCATCGAGCAGCTCCAGCAGGCTGTCGATGTCCTCGCGCTCGAAGCCGCCTGCGTAGCCGGCGTCGTTCAGGTAGCAGGGCGAGGGCGCCAGCATCACCAGCGCGGCGAACAGGTCGGGACGCGCCCGGGCGGCCAGCATGCTGCTCATGGTGCTGACTGAGTGGGCCACCAGCACCGTGTCCTGCAAGCCCGCGGCCTCGCAGACGGCGATGATGTCGTCGGCATGGCCCTGCAGAGTGGCATGGCGCTCGAAACTGTACGAGCCCGGAGCAGAACTGCCGCAACCGGCGTGGTCCATGAGCACGACGCGGTGGCTCTCGGCGAAGCCGGGCGCCAGGTCGCGCCAGACGTTCTGGTCGCAACCGTAGCCGTGGGAGAACAGCACCGGGGTGCCGCTGCCTGTCTGGCGCACGTTGTGGCGTTCGAGTGCATTCATGGGGTGATCCGCCCGCGCATCAGATGCGTGTCCATCCGCCGGTGTCGCGGACCGTGGGTGCCATGGCGGTCTGCAGGCGCAGAGCGCGCGGGCTGGCAGCGCGGTTGCGCTGTGCCGATGCCGATGCCGATGCGGGCCACTGGGGCGCGTGCGCCTCGTGCGCATTGTTAGCTTCGTGCGCATCGAGCTTGAACATCGCCACCGTGTCGACCAGCTGCTGGGCCTGCTGCTTGAGGTTCTCCGCCGCGGCGGCGCTTTCCTCCACCAACGCGGCGTTCTGCTGCGTCACATGGTCCATCTGCGAGATCGCCTCGCCGACCTGCCCGACACCCTGGCTCTGCTCTGCGCTCGCCACGCTGATCTCGCCGACGATGTCGCTCACGCGCTGGATGGCGTCGACGATCTCCTGCAGCGTCTCGCCGGCCTGGCCAACCTGCACCGAACCGTCGGCGACCTGCTCCACGCTGTCGGTGATCAGGGTCTTGATCTCCTTCGCGGCGTCGGCGCTGCGGCGTGCCAAGTTGCGCACCTCGGTCGCCACGACCGCGAAGCCGCGCCCCTGCTCGCCTGCACGGGCCGCTTCCACGGCCGCATTCAAAGCGAGGATGTTGGTTTGGAACGCGATGCCGTCAATCACGGTGATGATCTCGGCGATCTTCTTGGAGCTGTCGTTGATGCCGCGCATGGTGCTCACGACACGCGAGAACGCGGCCCCGCCCTGCACGGCGATGCCGCTGGCATCCTGCGCCAGCTGGTTGGCCTGCTGGGCGTTGGCGGCGGTGTTGCGCACCGTAGTGCCCACTTCGTCCATGGTCGCGGCGGTCTGCTGCAGCGCTGCGGCCTGCTCTTCGGTCCTGCTGGACAGGTCGAGGTTGCCTTGTGCGATCTGCTCGCTAGCGGTGGCGATGCTATCGGCGGCGCCCCGCACCTGGCCGATGAGTGTGACCAACTGGCGCTGCATGGCACCCATGGAGGCGAGCACGCTACCCGCGGGCGCGTCGTCCACGCCTGGGACCGGGCCGAGGTCGCCCTGGGCGACACGCCGGGCCGCTGCGTTCAGTTCGGCCGGCTCGGCACCGAGCGCTGCAAACAGGCGGCGCACGATCAGCCAGCCCAGCAGCATCGCCATCGCGACGGCGCCCGCACTGACCGCGAGCAGCATCGTACGTTGCGATGCGTAGGCGGCGGCCGCCTCGTCGACCTTGGCCGTCCCCTGCGACTGGATGTACGCGGCGTAGTCCCTCGATGTGGCCAGCAGCTGGGCCAGCAGGGGGCGGCACTCGACGTTGATCTTCTCGACCGCTTCGGCCCGGCGATCGTTCGCGGCTAGCTGGACGATGGACAGCGCCACCGGTGCATAGGCCGATTCGACCTTGTCGATCGCCGCCACCATGGCGCGCTCGCGCGCCGAGATCCCGGCGCCCGCCACTTCCTGCTTGAGCGCCGCCATCGTGGACTGCAGCTCTTCATGGGACTTGACGGCCGCATCCTTGTGCTGGGCGATCTGGTCTGCCGAACGGACGAGCACCATGTCGCGCACGGCGGTCGCGCGAGCGCTGGCCAGGATGCGGACGTTGACGGCCAGGCTCTCGCGCCGGGCCTCGCCCAGGACGTAGTCGGCAAATTGCCGGTTGACCTCGCCCAAGCTGCCCAGGGCGAAGTAGCACACGAGCAAAACTAGCAGGGCCAGTGTGCCGAAGGCGATGGCAAGCTGCCGTTTGATGGATGGACTCTTCATGGTGTGTGACCTCGGTGGAAAGCGGCCGGGAGATAAAATGCTCCTTTGCTACAAATTGTGCCACTCAATCATTTATTCGCGATGAGCGAATAAATGAATTGCGTGGAAAAGTCTTTGTTTTCCGGACCGTCGATGCTTCCTACCACCCTTGCCTTGGTCGATGACGACAGCGAGTACAGCGAATTTCTGTCGCAGTACCTGCGCGACCAGGGGGTGCAGGTCGACACCTTCGGGGACAGCAACGACCTGTTGGCGCACCACGACGCCTATGGGTATGGCTTCTACGTGCTCGACCTGATGCTGCCTGGCGTCGACGGCGTGGAACTCGTCAAGGTGCTGCGGCGGCGCACGGATGCCGGCGTGCTGGTGGTGTCGGGCCGGGTCGCGCCGGACGTCTTCACGCAGGTGCTGGGTGCCGGGGCCGACATGTACCTGTCCAAGCCCGTTCAGTTCGACCAGGTCGCCCTGGCCATCCAGTCGATCCACCGGCGCACGGGCCCGGCGGGGCCCCAGGGAACGGTGTGGAAGCTGGACCGGCGCGCGCGCCAGTTGGTGGCGCCGGACGGCGCCCGGGTGGAGCTTAGCGAGACCGATGTCACGGTGATCGAGTGCTTCCTGGAGGCCGATGGCGAAGTCGTCAGCCGCGAGACCCTGCGTAGCCGACTCGGCAAGTCATCGGGTGCCGATGCGGCAGACGGCTTGAACGCCACCATTTACCGGCTGCGCCGCCGCATCGAACGGGCTACGCCCGAGCTGGTTCCGCTGCAGTCGAAGTCGGGCGTGGGGTACGTGTTCCGCGCAAACCTGAAAGCCTACTGAACCTAGGGCGGGCCGCTGGCCTGCTCCGCGGCTCAATCGTCCAGCGACTGCTCGACGATCAAGCGCATGGTGCTGCCATGCGGAGTATTGCGCACCAGTTCGACACGGCCGCCGTGCAGCTCCATTACCCGGCGCACGATGTACAGGCCCAGGCCGTGGCCCGGCTTGCCGGGTGGGTGCCGACCGCGGTTGCCGCGCTCGAACAGGCGACCCACCAGCTCGGCGTTGAAGCCGGGGCCCTTGTCCTCGACCTCGATCAGCAGCGCCAAGGGGTCGTCCGAATCGATCAACCGCACGACGACCGGCGCCTGCGGCGGGCTGTAGGTCAGCGCGTTAAGCAGCAGGTTGCGCAGCGCCAGGCGCAGCAGGCTCATATCGGCCGACACCGTGCGACTGGTCGCGATGCGCTCGACCCGGATCCGGTGGCGCTCCGCCGCGGGCATGTCGGCCAGCACCACCGCCACAAGCGTGTCGATGTCGGTGTCCGCCCCTTCGACAGCATACTGGCGGGCCAGCAGCGACGCCCCGGCGAGGGTGTTATCGATGCTGGCCAGCACCTGCCCCATGACCGCCTGCGCGCGCCCCAGGCGCACAGACGCTGCCTGCTCGCCCACGTCCACCAGCACAGCAGCCGCGCTCTGTAAGGCCGCCGATGCGTTATTGAGCGGCTGCCTCACCTCGTGGGCCAGCACCTGGGTCATCTCCTCGCGCTCGCGCAGAAGCTCGCCGAGCGCCTTCGCATGCTCCTCGATCTGCAAGCGCAAAGTCTGCTCGCGCAACAGTTCGGCCTTGCTTGTGCGGCGTTCCGTGATGTCCTGCACGGCCCCGGTCAGGCGCACCGCCCGGCCGCCTTCGCGTTCGACGTCGCCCACCAGCCGGACCCAGAGCTCCTTACCCTTGGCCGTGGTCAGGCGCAGCTCCAGGTCCCACGGCTTGCCCTCGGCAACGCTGCGGCGGATGGCTTCCTCGGCTAACGCGCGGTCGCCTTCTGCCAGGAAGCCGATCGCCTCGTCCAGGCTCAGGCGGTGACCCAGCTCGACCTCGTGGATGCGGCATGTTTCGTCCGACCAGCGCATGGCACCGGTCGCCAGATCGGCCTGCCAGCCACCAACGCGGGCAATGCGGCCCGTGCGGTCCAGGAATGCCTCGCTTTCGCGCAACGCCAACTCGGCACGCTTGCGCGAAGTGATGTCCGTGCCAACACCGCGCAAGAGCCATCCATCGCCATCGCGTTCCCGTTGGCGATTGTTGGACCAGGAAACCCAGCGGTCCTCCCCATCTGGTCCGGTGCTGCGCGTCTCGCAGACGACGCTCTCTCCGCTGAGGAGGACGTGCTCTAACACCCCTTGCACCATGGCCTGGTCGTCTTGACCCAAGAAAGCGAAAACGTTCGATCCGATGGCTTGCGCGGCATCGACGCCGTAGTAGCGCAGCCAAGCCGGGTTGGCATAGACGATCTCGCCGCGGTCGCGTACGAGTGCGACCAACTCACGCTGTTCCTCGACGAGTGCACGGTAGCGGGCCTCGCTCTGTGCAAGTGCTGCCTCGTACTTACTCCGGACGGACAAGGACCGGCGAATCAGGTCTCGTCTCATCATCAGCGCCTCGCCCACCATGTCGGCCAACATGCGCAGCATGCTGGCCTCGCGTTCACCCAGGTGCCCGGGCGTGCGGTCGATCACGCACAGCGTGCCGGCGCGGGAGCCGCCCGGCAGGATCAGCGGGGCACCCGCGTAAAACCGGATGTCCGGCGCCCCGGTAACCAGTGGGTTGTCGGCGAAGCGCGGATCGAGCGCAGCATTCGGCACCTCGAGCAGGCTGTCGCTCTGGATCGCGTGGGCACAGAAAGCGACGTCGCGCGGTGTCTCGTTGACGCCGGGCAGGCCGACGTTGGCCTTGAACCACTGACGCTCTTCGTCGATCAGGCTGATCAAGGCGATGGGGGTGCCGCACAGCTCGGCGGCGAAACGCGCCATGAGGTCGAACAGCGGCTCTGGCGGGCTGTCCATGATCAGAAGATCGGTGAGCGCCGCGAGGCGAGCGGCCTCATCGGGGGGAAGTAACGGTGGTTGGCGCATTTTTCCAGCTAGCGCTGCAGGTGCAGCAACGCTCGACTCTAACGTTGACTACAGCAGTTTGAACCTGCCCGGGCGGTTCAGCGTGCGCTGCTCATCGCGGGGCTGGCAAAGCCTCCGCGAGTCCCCGGTACGATTCTGGCCGCCCCTTCGGTAGCGTCACTCCTTGGATCGCCAGAAAAGTACCTGGCCAGGCAGCTGACACAGATCCTCCACATTCTTGAGCCGCAGGTTTCTATAGTAGTGCGCACCCTTGTCAGGGGTGGACCCAAATAGGAACTATGCGATGCCACGATGGGATGGTGATGGCGAAAGCCCAGATGTGTTCAGCGTATTCATGATGGTGTCCATTTGGTTTTCGGTCTTCTTCCTGCTGTTCATCATCCTGGAGAGCTAGTACCGACATTGGCTGCTACAGGTCCGCATCGATTGGAGGTTCGCTGCGCGGTCGGCGCGATGCATCAAGAGCACCGAGCAGCTCTCAGCCTGCTTCGATTTCGTACTGTCTTGGCGCCCAGTCACTCCACTGGGTGTCGCGAAGTCAGAGTCAAAAGACGGCCGGGCGTTACGACCTTCACAATTTGACCCGACGCCCACGGGTGCAGCGGGTTAGCGCCGTCGCAGTCCTGGCCCCACCGTTGCAAACCATTGCTCCACATGAGCCCGTGGCGTCGGCCCGCCCTTCGCAAGATCAGCGGGCCTTTCCCTTTGAAGTGCGTCAAACATGGCGGAGCGACCCACGGCGCGCAGTGCCATCGGCCTTGGCTCACGCCTGCACCGTACTCAGCACTCTTAGGACGACGACGAGGACGATCACGGCGGCGACAGCGCCGCAGATGATCAGCATGCGCTTGTTGGCGTATCGGTTGCGGCTTGACGAGGTGGGGACTGCGCCGTTTTCGGGCTTCGTTTCGAGCATGGAAGGCTTTCTGGAGTGGTGGCCCATTCCCGCGCGGTTTGATGCCCGCATCCGTGGGTCAACCAGCCGAAAGGGTGCAGGACAGGTCCCTGGCTGAGGTCAAATTGGAGACGCCGCCAACGTCCGGCCGCTACATGCGCATCAGCCAGCCCTGTCTGATGCAGTACCCAAGGAACGCGTGCGGGTGCATCGCTTCCTGGCCTGGTCCAGCTTCTTCGAGCGCTTCCGCTAGGACCCAGAAGCTCAGCGAGTCCACAGGTGCCGAGAACGCCGCTTCGACCTTGGCCCAGGCCGCCGCCCGTTTCCCCCGATACATGCGCGGCTGCCGGGCGATTCGGTAGTACCCGGTGTGGATTGAGTGATCGAAGAACAAGGTCATGTGAAGGCCGCACCGGCAAGCCTTGGGCCAGCCCCTTCCAGGCCGACCAGCAATGACTCTGCCGCGGTCAGCTCCGCATTCACGGCCGCTTCAGGACGTCGATGCCGCGAGAATGGTGGTGCGCCAGACCCTGGCAGCCCGGACAGCAGCAGGTGTCGGCAGCAGTGCGGTCTCCACAGGGCTTGCATCCTGTCGTTGAATCTCTAGGAATGCGTTTCGGGCTGCTTTCGGCTGCAGGCCTGAGGTCACTAGGACCGTGCTCACAGCTGCGGCGGCGGCAGCAGAAGCAGCCATGTCACGTGGTTGTGAAGGCCTCGTCAAGTTGAGATCAGAGGTTGGCACGTCTTGCCTTTCGCCGTCATTTGTAGTCCAGCGATCTTGCGTGATATGCCCCGAGCCATCGTGGAGACATCGTGACAGGCTCAAACTGGCCACGGCGGCGCACATAACAGCAGGGCAGCACCCAGGCGGGCCAGCACCAGCAGGCCCGATGTACATCAACCGAACCCCGAGAGTTACGCCATGCTCGTGCAGACATCTGCATGACTGGAGGCACGCGGGACCGACTACGTCATCGTGGTGGAAGGCCTCGGCCTGTCGCGCGAGAAAAACGGGCTGTCCGACGGACATGGCACGGACAAGCGCGATCGCCTGCTGGAGGTGTTGGTGCAAGCGCAGCGTCGCTACGGCTGCTGTTGACCGGTTTAGGCTTGACAGCCGAACGACGCGCTTTTCGAACGTGAATGGCAGGTTTCGCGAGCGGAGGTCACTTAGCTCAAAAAGCTCAAGGGCAGCACGCAGTCTGAAGCTGACGGTCGCAGCTGACAGGCACGTGACAGCTCCCGCCCGGGAGCGGCATTTGACTTTGAAACCGCTAGATGGACGCAGCCCACGATGCGTCGTCTGGCAGGTTCATACGGCGGTGCCAGTGTTGGACGAACGCTGGCCGCCACGCCAGAGGCCGATGAAATCCCGGGTGCCATTGATCGCCCTGGAATAGAGCCAGGTCGGTGTCAGCTTCTGATGCGGTAGCTTCCAGATGGGCTTGTAGCGGTGTACGTGTTCGTTGCCGATGAAGATGTATTCCTCACACGAGGCAATGATGGCCGCTTCGTCCACGCCCGTTTCGCTTCCTCCGGCACTGGGTGCCATGGAGTCGAAGCGGTGGGTTATTCAGCAGGCGATCACGACTTGTGGGCCGTGCTGTTCAACCGCGCGATGCGCATCCAGCTTCTCCACGTCCGGTCCATACGGGACGGTGGGTTGCCCGAGGCTTTGGTAGTGCGCCCTTATGGCTGGGTCTTCCTGTTGGCGGTTGTCGGTCGCCGCGATACCGAGCGTGCGCGCGAGAATACCTGTTCCCGCGCCGATCTCTATGGCGGTGCGACCACCGATTCGGTCTCCTAGGAAGTCGCATAGTTCGGCCGTGGGTAGACCATACACACCGTGCCGAACGCAGAACAGCATTCGTTCCTCCGCTGAGGTTTCGGCCAGAACCGCCGCGGGTACGACCTGCAGCCGGCCGTGTGCATCAAGTAGCTCCCCTGAGATGTCGCGGACGCGTGCCGGGTCGAGGCAAAAACTTTCCATGCCCCATTTTCCCGAATTGCCGGTCAGGCGCGATCAAGCGACGCACTAGAAACGCAAGACGCGAGGGGCAACAGCCCCGATAGCTGCTGCCCGGCCGAGAAGGAGCACGACTCGCGGACACGTTCTCAACATCTGTTCAAAAGCACCCGAATGGACAAGCGGCGTTCGCCCTGAGTCGAGAATGGCGGGAACAGTTCAACGGACAGGGCGCGAACCATTGCAGTGGCGGTCTCATCTGGCGCCGCCCCTTGCATTTCGGCTTCTTGGCGCGCTCATGGATCCGCGAAGTGCTGAAAGCTAGCGAACTCATGCACGGGCCGACGCGGTGTGGCCACCTGGTTGACAGGCATGTCGCGGTCGGGGTAGCCGAGTGACATGCCGCACACCGTCAGCTCGTACTCCGTGAAGGCCAGGTGCCGCGCGATGACCGGATGGAACCGCGCGAACGACACCTGCGGACAGGTGCCCAGGCCGCGCGCTGCGGCGGCAATCATCACGTTCTGGACCAACAGGCCCAGGTCGAGCCAGCTGTGGGGCGCCAGGCGCCGGTCGATGGTGAAGATCAGGCCGACCGGCGCGCCGAAGAACACGAAGTTCTTTTCGGTCTGCCGTATGCGGCTGGGCATGTCGGCGACGTCCACGCCAAGTGTCTTGTAGTAGGTCGTACCGAAATCGCGCTGCCGCTGGGCGTATTCGTCGGGCAGTGGGTCGGGGAAGTGCGGGGATGGCGGAAGCGTGTTGTCGCGGCAGGCGCGCACCAACGCGGCGCCCAGCGCTGCCAGGTGCGCACCGGCGACGGCGTGCACCTGCCATGGCTGGGTGTTGGAGTTGCTGGGCGCGCTCGATGCCACGTCCAGGACCTCTTCCAGCAGGGAACGCGGAACGGGGTCCGGCTTGTAGGCGCGCTGACTGCGCCGCGCCCGCAGTACACCGTCGACCACGCGCGTGGTGTGCGCGATGTCGCCCTGTGTCATGGCCGCTCCTCGGCCTGCGCTTCGACCGGTGGCGCGTGGTACGCAATGCGCCCGGCAGGCAGGTAGAACAAGGCGATGACCGCGCCGCCGCGGGCTTCCGGGTAGTGGTGGCTGCCCGGGCCGGGTGCCGTCCAGCCCGCTTCGCACCAGCCGTTGGGGCCTGCCAGCGCGGCGCCGGCGTTGAGGGGGACCACCATGTTCAGCTCTCCATAGGGATGCGCGTGGTACTGCCCGCGCAAGGTGTTGCCCGGGTTGCCCTGCGTGTTGGCCGTGCTGTCCATGTACACGGCCGTGATGCTGAACCAGTGCGTGCGCTCCGACGGCTCCACGAGGCGGCTGCGCCGGTAGTGCGGTCCGGTGATCTCGACGTTGGCGGCCCAGCCATCGTGCACGCCGGCCTTCACCAGGCGCGCGAGCTGCTCGTACACCGCGCTGCCCGGGCCATGGGACTTGTTCAGCCAGCGCTCGACGTCCGTGCCTGCGGTCATGTCCTTCACTTCGCCGAGGAAGGCGATGCTGCGCGCTATCAGTTCGTCACGGTCTTGGTTGCTGTCGTGGCTGTTCATGGTCACTCCTCTGATGTGAAGCCGGAGGCCCGGACCACCGGGCCCCATTTGTCGCGTTCGGCCCGGATGTGGCTTTCGTAGGCCTTGGGCGTGAGCGCGAACAGCTCCATCCCGACCTCCTCGAAGCCCGCCACCAGGGCCGGGTCCTTGCTGGCCGCGAGCACGTCGTCGTACAGCTTCTTGACCACGGCATCGGGTGTGCCCGGGGGAGCGAAGACGCCGTAGGATTCAACGGCGGTGATCGCGGGGTAGCCCTGCTCGGCAAACGTCGGGACGCCAGGCATGGCGCGCGAGCGCCTGTCGCCGCTCACGGCCAGGATGCGCAGTTTGCCGCTCTGCAGATACGGCAGGAAGTCGGCAACAAAGCCCAGGTACGCGGGGATCTGGCCGCCGAGCAGGTCATTCATGGCCGGCGCGGAACCCCGGTAGCCCACGTGCTGCAGCTTGAGAGCCGCCGCCTCGGACAACTGGAAGCCGAGGAAGTGCGCCATGGAGCCCGCCGCCGGCGACGCGAACATGGCGCGGCTGGGAGCCTGTTGCGCCCACCGCACGTAGTCGGCGAGGGTCTTGACGGTCGCGGGGACGGCGTTGCTGACGGCCAGGGCGCAGGTCGCCGAGACGACCGGTGTGATGGGCACGAAATCGGCCACCGCGTCGTACGCAAGCTTGGTGTAGACGTGCGGGTAGATGCTGAGCGCCGAGGTGTGCGTGCACAGCAGCGTGTTGCCGTCTGCGCGCTCGCGCTTGAGCTGTGCGTTGGCCAGGCGGCCCGCGCCGCCGGGCCGGTTGTCGACGATGGCGGTGATGCCTTGCTTGCGCCATGCCTCGGCCACGCGGCGCGCGGTCTGGTCCAGCGTGCCGCCTGCGGGGTAGCCCACGATGATCCGTCGCGGGGGCGCCGGGGCTTGCGCCCAGCCCATGGTCTGCAGTGCCGAAGTGGCCAGCGTGGCGAGGCCGAGGGCGCCGAAGCGCCGGCGTGAGAGTGGGTTCATGGGGGGGCTCCGCGAGGTTGCAAGGGGTTGAGGGCTCCATGATGGTCATCCGTCGCCATGAACGGAATCGCCCGTTTTGCAAGAGCACAATGCACGCCGTGCAATATCGGAGCCGCGCACCATGAGCATCGGACGCATCGACCTGAACCTCATCAAGGTGTTCGACGCGGTCTATGAAGACCGCAACCTGCTGCGTGCGGGCAAGCGACTGAACCTGAGCCAGTCGGCGGTCAGCCACGCACTCACGCGCTTGCGCGAGGTGGTGGGCGACGAGCTCTTCGTCCGTACGGCCAAGGGCATGGTGCCCACGGCACGGTCAGCGGCAATGGCCGACGGGCTGCGCAACTCGTTGCGCCGGATCGAGGCCACGCTGGGGGTGGAGCCCTTCGACCCGGGCAAGTCCACACGCCGCTTCGCGGTGGCCGCCAACGACCACCTGACGGCGGTGATGGTGGCGGAGCTGAGCCGGCTCATGGCGGTGGAGGCCCCCGGCATCGACCTGGTGGTGCGGCCGTCCACGCGCCTCGATCTTGCCGAGCAGATCGACGTCGGCAAGATCGACATCGCCGTGGGCATCTTCGCCCAGGTTCCGTCGCGCCTGAGCACGCGCATCTTGATGACGCAGGGCGAGCTGATCGTTCTGCGCAAGGGGCACCCGGCTGCACGCCGCAAGCTGGCGCTGCGCGACCTGGCGCGGTACCCCTTGGTGACGGTGTCGGTGGGCGGCCAGGAGGAGGGCGCGGTCGATGGTTTCATCCTGGAACGTGGCCTGGCACGACAGGCGGAGATGTTCGACCGCCATGCGCTGGAAGAGGCCTTGTCGGCCGACGGCCTGGCGCCGCGCTACCGCACAACCGTGCCGCACTCCCTGGCGATCCCCGCGCTGCTGCACGGCTCCGACATGTTGTCCATCATGCCGTCCTCGCTGGCGCGCAGCCTGGCAGGTGCGGGCGAGTTGCTGGTGCGCGAGCCGCCCTATCCAACCGCGCTGTCCACGTTCCGCGCGGTCTGGCACAGCCGCAATGACCACGACCCCGCGCACGTGTGGCTGCAAGAGAGCATCGCGCGGGTGGCGCAACAGGTGGCCTAGCCGTTTGCCGGGGGGTGTGGGTGGTCGTGGTGCGGGCAGCCGTCTGCGGCGTGGCAGATGGTGCGGCGCGTCCAGTCCGAAGCAAGGATGATGCTGCACATGTCCACGCGCTGGAAGGCGGGGTCTTTGAAAGCCAGGACATCGTCGTTGAAGGTGCCGAACGTGCTGAGCGGGCGGTGTTGCATGCCTTCGTAGAACGCGTCGATGATGCCCTGCGCGAAGTCTGCCTCCCGCGGAGAGGCGGCGACCACGGCCGCGCGCTGCGCCTCGGAAAACTGGTCGTAGCCGCGGCCCGCCACGTCCATGCCTGCCCCGGCCTGGACCAGCGCGATCTCCGGGCGCATGAACTGCGGGATGCCCGGCGTGGTGTGCAGCGCAACGGCGTTCCAGACGGTCTCGATGTCGGCATCGCGCACGCCGTGGCTCCGGAGGAATTCCCGCGCGGCATTCGCACCGTCCACTTCGAAACGCAGCTGGCTGTCGCGGTAACGTGCGGTGAGGCCGATGTCGTGGAACATCGACGCCGCGTAGAGCAGCTCCGGATCGAAGCTCAAGCCCGTGCGGGCCCCGGTCAGGTAGCCCCAGCAATACACGCGCACGGAGTGGTGGAAGAGCAGGTCGCTCTCGGTGTCGCGGATGTACTGGGTCATCTCCCGCGCGAGCTGGCTGTCGGGTATGTAGAACTCAGGAATGGCTGAAGGCATCATGGCGTGGTCCTCGTGCTGGTGGGTGTCGCTTGTGCGTGCGCGCTGCTGCAATGGTTCCGAATCACAGGGCGGCCAGGGCCTGGGGTGGGTTGCGGAATGCGATCGCCATCCGGTTGTAGGTGTTCATCAGACCGATCGCGATCGTCAGGTCCACGAGTTCGGGCTCGCCGAGCACGGAGCGGGCGGCGGCGAAATCGCTGTCGGGCACGCCGGTCTCTGCCACGCGGGTCACCGATTCCGCCCAGACCAGGGCAGCGCGCTCTTGCGCGTCGAAGAGCGCGCCCGCCTCGCGCCAGGCTTGCAGCAGGGCGATCTTTTCGATGGGCTGGCCCTTCTTCAGCAGGTCGCGCGTGTGCATGTCCAGGCAGTAGGCGCAGTTGTTGATCTGGGAAACGCGCAGGTACACCAGGTCGACGAGCACAGGCGACAGGCTGCTCGTCGTGATGTACCCATACACGCCGCCCAGCGCCTTGACGCCAGCCGGGGCGACCGTGTTGTAGTCGATGCGCTTGCTCATGGTCGTGATCCTCTGGTCGGTGATTGGATGGGGGTGGTGAGTGCCGTGTCGCCGCTGTCCACGACGAACACCGCCAGCAGTTTTGCGGGCCGGGTCTTGCTGGCATTCCGGCTGACCGAGTGCCGAGCGCCGGGAGGCTCATAGAAACTATCTCCAGCACGCAGGACCTGCCTGGGGCCTTCATTCACCTGGGACTCGATGGCGCCCGACACCACGTAGCCGTAGATGAACGCGGACTTCGCGTGCACATGGGAGGGCGAACCGGCGCCGGGCGCGTAGTCGACCACCAAGGCAACCAGCGACTTTCCGGGAATGTTCGCAATTTCCTGCCGCATCACAGGGGTGACTTTCTCGCCGGCGCCGTGCGCGTGTGTGACCGCGGTCGTCAGCATGCCGACGGTTGCGGCGGTGAACGTGATGGCACGAAGCCATGGTGCGCGCATTGATGTTCTCCTTGAAGGGAAATGGAGGGGGACGCGCTGAAGTTCAGCCGGCAAAACCGAGGATCTGCGCGAAGTCGTGCAAGCGCGCCCGTGGCATGACTGCCTGGTTCACCGGTGCCTGCGGATCGCCGTATCCCATGGACATGCCGAAGGCGGTGACGTCCTCCTCAGGCATCTGCAGGTACGACGCGATCTGATCGTGGAACTGTGCGAACGCCACCTGAGGACAGGTGTCAATCCCCCGTGCCTTGGCCGCAAGCATCACGGTCTGCGCGAACAGGCCGAGATCGATCCAGCTGTGGGGCTTCAATCGACGATCGATGCTGAAAATGAGGCCGACAGGGGCGCCGAAGAAGGCGTAGTTGCGCTCGGTCTGGCGCGTGCGCGCCGCGGCGTCGGAGCGTTCGATGCCGAGCGATGCGTAGTAGCGGGCACCGAAGTCCTGCAGCCGGTCGCGAAACCGATCGGGCAAGGGCTCAGGGAAATGCGCCGGTGCTGGCGCTACGCCGGCGCGTGACGCGGTGACCAGCTCATGCGTCAAACCGTCCTTCACCTCGCCGCTGACCACATACACGCGCCACGGCTGGATGTTGGCGCCACTGGGGGCGCAGGCAGCCTCGGCGAGGATCTCCTCCACGGCTTCCCGAGGGAGAGGGGCGGCATTGAATGCGCGCGTGGCCCGGCGCGAACGCACGACGCAAGAGACGCATGCTGCGATGGTTTTTGGCGACCATGGCGCAGCGGGGGCGCTCGGGACGTCGCGGTGTGGGGTGAGGGTTTCGGTCATCGTGTTCTCTTCTGATCGCTTGGAGAAACGCGATCTTCGAAGAGGTCCGACTTGAATGGAATTGATGTATTTGCAGATGCATATTGCAGGCGATGCAACTGCAGAGACTTGCCCTTAGGGGCTTGCCCATCGACAGCGGATCTACACCGACCTCAGCGCCCGCGGGGCGACGCCCATCCGAGAGCAACTACTTGCCAAAGCCCCGGCCGGCGTTGATCACTGTGGGATGGCGGCGAACCGCTTGCGGAGATCTGCGAGGGTGATGCCGACTTGCCGCATGAACGCTCTGCGCAAGACGTCCGCATCGGAGAACCCGGAGCTCACCAAGACCTGCTTCAGCGCCTGGCCAAGCGCTTGGAAAGACCTGTGGTCAGGGGCATGCGATCAGCAAGTCTTGCCGGGAGCTTCGTCAGCCTTGGCATCGTTCTCGGAGATGAAGGAGCGTTCGTGCTCCAGTGGTTGGTTGGCATCGCAAAGTCCGCCAAGCTGACCTTCCCCGCCGATGTCATGGGCGCCGGAGCGGCCAAATCTGTGCCCGATGAAGCTTCACATCGCTTTCAGTGTGAAAACACTCGGGCGTCGGGAATGCCTTAAATGGCTTGGGCGGCGCTCAGGTGCTGGCCCGGGCGATGACCTCGAAGCCGATGTCCACCGTGCGCGCGCCTTGGTTCTCGCCGGACAGTCTCGCCAGCAGCATCTGCCCGGCGCGCTCGCCGATCTCGGCGCGGCGGATCTGCACCGTGGACAGCCGCGGCGAGGCGGCGCGCGCGATGGCCAGATCACCGAATCCCAATACCGCCATGCGGCCCGGCACATCCCAGCCGTGCTGGCGGCATTCGAACAGCACACCGGCTGCGAGCAGGTCGTTGTTGCAGAACACTGCCGTGACCTCGGGCCGCTGCGCGACGATCTGCGCCAGCCGAGGGCCGGCGTCGTCAATCAAGGCAGGCGGGCGGATCAGTTCGGCCGGCACGTCGGAAACGCCGTGCTCAGCCGCCGCCGCGCGAAAGCCTGCCAACCGCTGCTGCGAACGCGCCTCCTGCGCGCCGATGAAGGCCAGCGCGCGGTGGCCGCGCGCGATCAGATGTTCAGCGGCCGCACGGCCCGCATCGTGGTTGGAGAAGCCGACCTGCATGTCGATGGCCTCGCCACCCAGCTCCCAGGTCTGCACCACGGGCAGGCCGGCGCGGCGCAGCTTGTCGCGCAGGGCAGGGGGTTGGCCTTCACCGGTGAGCACCAGGCCGTCGACGCGTCGGCCAAGGAAGGTGTCGACCAGGGCTGCTTCGTCGCCGGCGCGGTAGCCGCTCTGGCCCAGCAGCAGCTGGTAGCCGCCATCAGCCAGCGTGCGCGTCAGCGCCTCGATGGTCTCGGAGAAGACCAGGTTGGAGATCGTCGGCACGATGGCCGCGACGATGCGTGAGCGCTTGCTGGCCAAGCTGCCGGCCATCAGGTTGGGCACATAGCCGAGCTGCTCGATCGCGGAGCGCACGGCACGCAACGTGTCGGGCTTCACGCGTTCCGGCTCGTTGACCACGCGCGAGACGGTCACCAGCGAGACGCCGGCCGCGCGCGCCACGTCGCTCATGCGCACGCTGGAAGAAGAGATGGGAGAAGGGGGCACGCGCGGGATCATAGCCGCGCGATGGAAGCGTTTTCAGGGATGCTTGCCGAACTCTTCGAAGTCCGCGCGCCAGGCGATGGCCTGCTCGCTCAAGCTGTAGCCCAGGCCCGGCCGGTCGGACACGTGCATGCGGCCGTCCTTGAGCTGCATCTGCTCATTGAACATCGGGCCCAGCCACTCGAAGTGCTCCAGCCAAGGCTCGATCGGGTAGGCGGCTGCGAGATGCAGGTGGATCTCCATCGCGAAGTGCGGCGCAAGCTTGCGGCCCTTGAACGCGCCCAGCGCCATGATCTCCAGGAACGGCGTGATGCCGCCGACGCGCGGCGCGTCGGGCTGGATGAAGTCGCTGCCTTCGGCCATGATCAGCTGCGCATGCTCGCCGGCGCTGGTCAGCATCTCGCCGGTGGCGATCGCGGTGTCGAAGCGCGCGGCCAGCTGGGCGTGGCCTTCGAAGTCGTAGGCGTCCAGCGGCTCCTCGATCCAGGTCAGGTCGACGTTTTCGAAGGCGCGGCAGGCGCGCGTGGCCTTCTGCCGGTCCCATTGCTGGTTGGCGTCGACCATCAGCGGGAAATCGTGGCCAAGCAGGTTGCGCGCTGCGCCAACGCGTTCGATGTCGATGGCTAGGTCGGGCTGGCCTACCTTGAGCTTGATGCCGCCGATGCCGCTCTCGCGCGAGATGGCCACATTCCTGAGCACCTGGTCCAGCGGCGTGTGCAGGTAGCCGCCCGAGGTGTTGTAGCACTGCACGGAGTCGCGCTGCGCACCCAGCAGCTTGGCCAGTGGCAGGTGGGCGCGCCTTGCCTTCAGGCCCCACAAGGCAATGTCGAACGGAGCGATGGCCTGCGTGGTCATGCCGCTGCGGCCCATGCTGGCGCCGGCCCACAGCAGCTTGGTGAAGATGCGCGAGATGTCGTTCGGATCTTCGCCGATCAGGTTCGGCGCCAGCTCCTTGGCATGCGCATACATGCCGAGGCCCCCGGCACGCTTGCTGTAGCCGAAGCCGATGCCCTGGAAGCCGTCGCGCGTGCTGATTTCGGCAAAGATGAAGGCGATCTCGGTCAGCGGCTTCTGCCGGCCGGTCAGCACCTTGGCGTCGGAGACGGGCGTGGCCAGCGGCAGGAAGATCAGCGAGACCTTGACCCACTCGATGCGGTCGCCGGTCTCGGCGGCGGTGCGGGCGCCGTCCGCGATCTGGGCGTACGACACGATGTTGGATTCGACGGCTTGTGCCATGGTTGTGGACCTCGGGTTGCAGGGAGAAGAATCAGTCAGGCTTGAGCCCGCCCTTGCGGATCACCTCGGCCCAGCGGGCACTCTCGTCGTTGACGAACTTCGTATAGTCAAGGGACTTGGAGGCAACGACGACGAAGCCGTTGCCTTCCAGCTTGGCCCGCGCCGCGGGCTCGTTGAAGGCCTTGACCATGGCCGCTTCCAGCTTGTCGACAATGGCCTGCGGCGTGCCCTTGGGGGCGGACAGCCCAGTCCATGACACGGCGCTGAAGCCCGCGAATCCGGACTCGGCCACGGTGGGCACGTCCGGGTACTGCGGGTTGCGCTCGACGCTGGTCACGGCCAGCGCGCGCATCTTGCCGGCTTTCACGTGTGGCAGCGCGGCATCCTGGTTGGTGAACATCAAGGGAATCTGGTTGGCCAGCACGTCCGTCATGGCCGGGCCGCCGCCGCGATAGGGAATGCCCACGATGTCGATGCCGGCCACCTGCTTCAGGTATTCGGTCGTCAGGTGGCCCGACGAGGCGGGCACCTGGCCGTAGTTGACCTTGCCCGGGTTGGCCTTGGCGTAGGCAATGAACTCCTTGAAGTTCTTCGCCGGGAAATCGGGGTTGACCACCAACACGTTGGGGCCGGCCGCCAGCTGCGAGATGTGGACGAAGTCGCTTTCCTTGTAGCTGGGCTTGGGCGACTGGAAGCCATGGATCACCGCATTGCTGCCGATGCCCGACAGCAACAGCGTATAGCCATCAGCCGGTGCCTTGGCGGCCTGGTCCGAACCAATGGCGCCACCGGCTCCCCCCTTGTTGTCCACGATGAAGGGCTGCTTGAGCTGCTTGCCCAGTTCCTCCGCAATGAGGCGGCCCATGATGTCGCTGGTGCCGCCGGCTGGGAAGGGCACGATGATCTTGACAGGCCTGGTCGGGTAGTCGGCCTGGGCCTGTGCGGCAAAGGGCAGGGCAAGGCAGGCGAGGGCGGCGAGCAGCGAATGGCGTTTTTGCATGAAGGTCTCCTGAAGATGAATGAAAGCGCTTCCATTTGAAGGAGGCGTTGGCGGCAACTTCCTGGGGTTATCCCAGGGCCCGGGTGGTGGCGTCCCGCGGGTTGGGACGCGGCACAGCGGTCAGTCGGCGACGCCCAGCGGCCAGGGCACGAATTCGTTGAGCCCCACGCCCAGCGCTTCGCTCTTGGTCGCCTCGCCAGAGGCGTGGCGCAGCACCTGCTCGAAGATTCGCTGGCCCATTTCCGCGATGCTCGCCTCGCCGTCGATCACCGGGCCGCAGTTGATGTCCATGTCGCCGGCCATGCGCGCGTACATCGGGCTGTTGCTGGCCAGCTTGATGGTCGGCGCCGGCACCGACCCGAAGCACGAGCCACGCCCGGTGGTGAAGCAGATAAGGTTGGCGCCGCCGGCGATCTGGCCCGTGGCCGACACCGGGTCATAGCCCGGCGTGTCCATGAACACCAGGCCATGCTGCGTGACAGGCTCGGCGTATTCGTAGACCTCCATGAGGGGCGCGTTGCCGCCCTTCTTGGCGCCGCCCAGCGACTTCTCCAGCACATTGGCCAAGCCGCCGGCGTTGTTGCCTGGGCTGACCTGGCCGTTGATCTGCGTGTCGCGGCCCTTGTTGTAGTCCAGCCACCAGTCGATGCGGTCCACCAGCTTTTGGCCGATGGCCGGCGTACGCGCGCGCGCCGTCAGCGTGTGCTCCACGCCGTAGATCTCCGAGGTCTCCGACAGGATGGCCGTGCCACCGTGGCGGATCAGGATCTCCATCGCCGCGCCCAGCGCCGGGTTGGCCGACAGGCCCGAGAAGCCGTCCGAACCACCGCACTGCATGCCCACCATGATGTGCTCGGCCGATACGCTCCGGCGCCGCGCCGTGTCGGCCAGCGGCAGCATGGCCTCGACCAGCGCGATGCCGGCGGCGATCGCCTTCCTGGTTCCTCCCACCTCCTGGATCACCAGCGTGCGCAGCCTTGGGCCAGGTTCCAGCCGCTGGTGGGCGAGGAAGGCGCCGAGTTCGTTGTGCTCTTCGCCCAACGCGATGACCAGGGCGCCGGCCGTGTTCGGGTGGCGGATGTAGCCGCCCAGCGTGCGGCGCAGCATGTCCATGGGCTCGCCACTTTTTTCCATGCCAGAGCCCTGCTCGTGGATATAGGGCACGACACCGTCGACATGGGGGTACGCGGCCAGCACCTCGGCGTCGAAGTGTTTGGCGATATGGCGCGCCACGGTGGCGCCGCTATGCGACACGATGAACACGCCCACGTAGTTGCGCGTGGCCACGCGACCGTCGGTGCGCACGATGCCCATGAACTGCGCGCGTTGATCGGGCGGCAGCAGGTCCGTCGGGACGTAGTCCTGGGCGTGGCGATAGTCCTTGACCAGATCGCCGAAGGCGATGTTGTGGCTGTGCATCCAGGTGCCGGGTTCAACGTCCTCCGCTGCGAAGCCGATCACCGTGGCGTACTTGAGCACGGGTTCGCCCTTGGCGATGAAACGCGTGGCCATCTTGTGGCCTGCGGGCACCTTCTGCAACGTCGTGGTGCCCTCGGCGGCAGCGGCCGTGCCGGCGGGCACCTCCAGGCGGGCGACGACGACGTTGTCCTTGGCATCCAGGCGGATGAAGGGGTTGCGCAGCATGGCTTGCGTCGGCGCAATGGTGGAGGCCAGCGCGGGGGTGACGGGCTTGGCGGTGGTGGACTGCATGGTCGTTCAGGAGCCTTGGGTTCTTAGGCGAACACGCCGATGGGCCAGGGCACGAACTCGTTCTCGCCCACGCCCAGTTCTTCGCTTTTGGTCGGCAGGCCGGACGCGTGCGCAAGCCAGCGTTCGAACACCACCCGGCCCATCTCCTCTACGCTGGCGCTGCCGTCCAGCACGGGCCCACAATCGATGTCCAGGTCGTCCTGCATGCGCACGAAGGTTGCCGAGTTGCTGGCCAGCTTGACGGTGGGCACGCCGGCCGCGCCAAAGCCCGAGCCCGTGCCTGTGGTCAGCGCCAGCAGCGTGGCGCCACCGGCCACCTGGCCTGTCGCCGACACCGCAGCGTAGGCGGGCGTGTCCATCACGACCAGGCCGCGCGCCGTGACCGGATGCGCGTATTCGTAGACCGCCTGCAGCGGCGTGCTGCCGGCGCGTTGCCACGCGGATCTCGCCTTCTCGGCCGCGCTGGCCAGGCCGCGCGCGTCGCTGTGCTTCTGTCGCGTGAGCTGCGTGTCACGGCCTGCTGTGTACTGCTTCCACCAGTGGATGCGCTGCGCGAGCTGCTCGGCCACGGCCGTGCTGGCGGCGCGCGCGCGGGCCTGGGCCTCGATGGTGGCCAGGTCGCTGGTCTCCGACAGGATGGCCGTGCCGCCGGCCTGCACCAGCAGGTCGACCGCCGCGCCCAAGGCCGGGTTGGCCGACAGCGCGGCCTGCGCATCGCTGGCGGCCGATTGCAGGCCGACCACCAGGTGCGCCGCCGGGACGGTCTGCCGCACGCTCCGGTTGGCCAGCGGCAGCATGGCTTCGACCGCAGCAATGCCGGCCGCCACGGCGTTGGCCGTACCGCCGATCTCCTGCAACACCACCATGTGCAGCAGCGGGCCGAGTTCCAGCTTTTCCTGCTCGAAGAAGCCACGGATGTTGTTGCGCTCGCAGCCCAGCGCGATGACCACGGCACCGGCGATGTTGGGATTGCGGATGGTGCCGGCGATCGTGCGGCGCAACAGGTTCATGGGCTCGCCCGTCATCTCCATGCCGCAGCCCAGCTCGTGCACGAAGGGGAGCACGCTGTCGACATTCGAGAAAGCTGCGATGCGCTTGGCGCTGAAGTGGTCGGCCACCATGCGTGCTGCTGTGGCGCCGCAGTTGCCGACAACGAAGATGCCGATGTGGTTGCGCGTGCCAACGCGGCCGTTGGGGCGCAGGTGGCCTTGAAAACCAGCGGCATCGAGGGTGGGGTAGGGCGGGTACATGGGGCCGGGGTGCCTTTTGATGGTCTCGAACAAGCGGAAGCGCTTCCATAAGTACTTACCAGAGCGACACTCCTATATTGCGGATGTTAATGGTAGCGCTTCCATTTTGTCAATCACCGCTGGAAGGGTCCCTGGACTTAGGCTGCGTTCTGTTGCGATCCGGTCAGGGGCGGGGGGTCAGGTGATTCACACGCTGCCTCGCCATCGGCGCGTTTGCGTTGCCCAACCCAGCGTGGCTTATCCCTGCCATCGGCGAATGCGCGCACCGTCTCCGGCTGTGCCTGCGGCAGCGGCGAGTCCGCGTAGCGCAGGCAATACCAAGACGCCACCTGGGCCGCACTGCGTCTCCGAGGCCTGACCGGGGCGCAGTCGACGGTGCTCATCAGGGCTGCTGCAGCGCGCCATCGACCAGGCGCCACAGCCCGAGCGGATTGCCCTGCTGCAGCGCCTCAGGCAGCAACGTGTCCGGGAGGTCCTGGTAGCACACGGGCCGCAGGAAGCGCTCGATGGACTCGGCGCCGACCGAGGTGAACATCGCGTTCGCCGTGGAAGGAGATGGGCCGCCATGCACCATGGCATGGCAGACCTCCACGCCGGTCGGAAAGCCGTTCACGAGGATGCGGCCGGCCTTGCGCTCCAGCACCGGCAGCAGGCGGCGCGCGTCGGCATGGTCCTCGGTGTCGAGTTGCAGCGTGGCGGTCAGCTGGCCTTCCAGGCGCTCGGCCACCTGCAGCATCTGCTGCACGTCGCGCGTGCGGATGACGATCGCCGCCGGGCCGAAGATTTCGTCGCTCAGCGCCGGCGTGGCTAGGAATTGCTCGGCATCGGTGATGTACAGCGCGGCCTGCGCAGCGTTCGGGCGCGCGCCGGCGTCCACGCCACTGGCGACGCGTTCCACACCGGCCATGGCTTCCACCTGCTGCATGCCGGCCTGGTAGGCCGCATGGATGCCGGGTGTCAGCATGGTCTGCGCGGCATGCGTGGCCAGCGCGTCCCGCGTGGCCTGCAGGAAGGCGGCGAGGCCGGGGCTGTCGCAGGCCAGTACCAGGCCGGGGTTGGTGCAGAACTGGCCCGCGCCCAGCGTCAGCGAGGCGGCGAAGCCCTTGCCGATGGTCTCGGCTCGTGCGGTCAGCGCGGCAGGCAGCAGGAACAAGGGGTTGATGCTGCTCATCTCGGCATACACCGGGATCGGCTGGTGCCGCGCGTTGGCGATCTTCTGCAGCGCCAGGCCGCCCTGGCGCGAGCCGGTGAAGCCGACGGCCTGGATGACGGGGTGGGCCACCAGCGCCTCTCCGAGCTGCCGGCCGCCGCCGATCAGGAGTGAGAACACGCCTTCGGGCAGGCCATGCGCCTTGACGGCCGCCTGCACGGCCCGACCGACCAGTTCGGACGTGCCCAGGTGTGCGCCGTGCGCCTTGACGATGACGGGCGCGCCGGCAGCCAGCGCTGCGGCCGTGTCGCCACCGGCCACCGAGAAGGCCAGGGGGAAATTGCTGGCGCCGAAAACCGCCACGGGGCCCAGGGGCACCTTGGCCAGACGCAGATCAGCGCGGGCCATGGGCTGGCGCTCGGGCTGGGCCGGGTCGATCGTGGCCTTCAGGAAATGGCCGTCGCGCACGACCTTCGCAAACAGCCGCAGCTGGCCCACGGTGCGGCCGCGTTCGCCCTGCAAGCGGGCCAAGGGCAGGCCGCTCTCGGCATGCGCACGCTCGATCAGCGTGTCGCCCAGCGCCAGGATGTTCTCGGCGATGGTTTCGAGGAAGGCTGCGCGCGTGGCCAGCGGCATGGCGCGGTAGGTGTCGAAGGCGACGTCAGCGAGTTGGGCCGCGCGGTCCACGTCGGCCGCGTCGCCCATGCCGAAGCTGGGCTCAGCGATCTCGGCGTTGGTCGCCGGGTTGAAGGCGCGCTGCGTGCCGGCGTTGCCGCGCACCGCGCTGGCGCCGATGAGCATGTCACCAGTGAGGGTGGTTTTGAGCATGTCGTGATCGATGGCGTTGGGAAGGTCGTTACTGCGTCGTGCGCTGAGGCGACCGACGGCCGCGGAGCAGGCCATGCTGGAGCACTCGCGCAACTGGCTTTGCCAGTCCGCTGGGTGCGCCCCTCTTCGCGCAGCAAAGGGGCGCGGGGCAGCCGCCTGGGGCGCTATACCGTGTAGTCGACAGCTGCCCAGTCGAAATAGGGCTTCAAATCAGCCACGAGGGCCTGGTGCAGCGGGTGCAACAGATATGCGTCGAGCGCCTGGGCATCCTCGACCTCGGACTCCAGCACGTAGTCCCAGCTGATCGGCCGCACGAGTTCGTTCGCGGCCACGCGCCAGTGGCGGATTTCCGGGATATGCGCGCCCAGCGCGGCCATGCGCTCGGTCAAGGCGCCCTCAAGGTGCGCGTCCTTGTCGGCTCCGGCCTTGCGCTTGAACAGCACGACGTGGCGGATCACTTGGCGCTCCCCGCGCTTTTGAGTGCGTAGCCGCGGCCCTTGTAGTCGAAATCGACCAGTTCGTTGATCGGGGTGCCCTTGTCGGCCGGCGAGGCGTAGTAGGCGCGGATCTCCTTGATCTTGCCGTTCTCGAAGTCATACCACTCGGCGCCGCGCAGCGCTGTGCCGCTCTTGTTCTTCCAGTGCGTCCACTCGATCATGGCCTCAGGCTTGTCATGGCTGATCAGGATGCGCTCGATGGTCCATTGCGAGCCCAGCGTCTCGACGCACCAGATCCACTTCTTCGAGATGGTGTCGGCCGTGCGCCAGGGCACCTCGGGCAGGCCGGCCGGAAAGTAGTGCACGGCATCGGGCGTGAAGCAGTCCATCAGCGCCTGGTAGTCGGCCGCATTGCAGGCGTCGAAGTAGCGGCGAATCAGCGCGTCGTAGTAGTCGGGGGTGTAGGTGGTGGCCATGTCGTCTCCCTCGGGTTCAACGTGTGCCAGCGGGCAGCGCGGGCTGGATGGCGGGCCGGCCGGCGGCCACCCATTCCTTGTGCTGGCGGCGCGTCGCGTCGCTGGGCGGGTACAGGCCCCACAGTGCCTCGCCGGCCTGCACGCGCAGCGCCAGATACGCCTCGATGTCGTCGCGCTTTTCGCAGAGGTCGGCCATTTCCTCCGCCAGGTGCGCTGGGATCACGGTGATGTTGTCGCCGTCGCCGTGGATCACGTCGCCCGGGTACACGGCCACGCCGGCGCAACCGATCGGCACCTGCAGGTCGGCGACGTGGTGGTAGCTGAGCCGCGTGGTCGCGGTAACGCCGGTGCACCAGATGGGAAAGTCCATTCCCGCCAGCTCGGTGCCGTCGCGAAAGCTGCCATCGGTGATCACGCCGCGCGCGCCGCGCATCATCATGCGGGTGATCAGCATGTTGCCCATGGAGGCGGCGCGGCCATCCTTGTTGCTGTCGATGACCAACACGTGGCCGGGCTCGATCTGCTCCACGCCGACCCATTGCAGGTTCTCGGCCGAGGGCTCTGTCGTCAGGTTGCCGTAGGCATCGATGTCCTCGCGCGCCGGGATGAAGCGCATGGTGTAGGCGCGGCCGGCAAAGGGCTTGATCTTGCGGTTCAGTGGCGTCAGGCCGTGCAGCACGGGCTGGCGGAAGCCCTTGATGTAAAGCTGCGTCGTCAGTGAGCCGCTGGTGGCCTTGGCCAAGCGGTCCAGCACGGCGTCTGAAACATATGGCGCGGGCGCCCGCTGCGGTATGGCGGCGAGGGGGGCGGGGTTGGAGGCGTTGGGGGCGTTGGAGTTGGGCATGGTTTGTCTCAACATGTGGGAGACGATGCAACGTCGGCATCGCCGCTGCTGGCCTGCCAATCCTAGGAGATGGCCCGGAAATTAGAATCAGCGGGATCAGGCTCGCGCATCGTGAGTCCGGCCAAAAACCCACCAGTTGAGACAAACATGGCGACATCTCAGGCGACAGCAACGGGCGAGGGAACCGGCGCACTCGAAAAAGCCCTGGACGTGCTGGACGCCATCGGCGCCGCGCCTGCCGGCTTAGGCCAGGCCGAGCTGGCTGAGCAGTTGGCGCTCCCGCGCACCACGGTCTACCGCCTGCTGGCAACGCTGGTCACTCGCGGCCTGGTGCGGCGCGACCCGTTGCGCAAGGTCTACTGCCTGGGCTTTCGCTGTTTTGAGATGGCGCGCCAGGCTTACGCCATGCCGGACCTGGTGGCTGCTGCCACTTTGGAGCTGCGCGCGCTGCGCGACCTGACGGGCGAGACCACCTACCTCGCCACGCTGGACGGGCGCGAGGTGATCTCGCTGGAGCGTTGCGACGGCGCGCACAGCCAGCGCTCCGCGGCCGTGCTGGGCCAGCGCAAACCGGTGCACTGCACCAGCCAGGGCAAGGCCATCCTGTCGCAGATGACGGACGAGGCGCGCGACGCCATCGTCCGCGATGCGGTGCTGAAGGCCCTCACGCCGCTGACCATCACCGACCGACGCCGGCTGCAGGCCGAGCTGCGCATCACCAAGGCGCGTGGCTACGCCATCGACGACGAGGAGATCGTGCTCGGCGTGCGCTGCGTAGGCGCGGCGGTGGTCGATGCCGCAGGTGCCGTGCGCGGCGCCATCAGCGTGGCCGGCCCGGCCTGGAGACTCACGCGTGCGCGGCTGGAGCTGCTGGGCCCCGAGGTGGCCGAGGCCGCGCGCCGCGTGGGCGCTCAGATGCAGCCGCAGCGCGAGCAGGCCGCCGAGCCCGGCGAGGCTGCGGTGCAGGCGCTGCCCGGCCCCTGGGCCTTCCACGGTGCGCATCCGCTGTGGTCGGCCGACGGCCAGCGGCTGTACTGGGCGGACGCGCTGGCGCCCTGCATCCGCGTGGTGGAAGACGGCGCAGATCGCAGCTTCTACCAAGCCGATGCACCGCTGGTCAGCCTGCTGCTGCGCGATGGTGCGTTGGTGGCGGTGACCGAGCATGGCGCACTCGCCCTCGATGGGCAGGGGGTACCGGCCGGCGCATTGCCCTGGCCGGCTGGTAGCACGCTCGCGGCCTGCTCCGGGGCCGACGGTGCGCTTTGGGCGGCGCTTGCGCTGCCAGAGTCCGGTGCTGCCATCGGCCTAGTCCAGGCCGACGGGCGGCTGCAGGTTCACTGGCGCGTCAGCGAGCCGGTCGCCGCCTTGCGGTGGCGCGCGGGCGATGCGGCGCATGATGGGGCGCTGCTGGCGACGGCTCCGGGCTCCGGAGCCATCTTGCTGCTACAGCCGGGCCAGCACCAGGTGCGCCGGCTTGCCACCATGCCCAAGGGTTCAGGCCGGCTCGGCGGGCTGGCGTTCGACGAGCACGGCGGCGTGTGGGTGGCGTTGGCGGAGGGCTGGTCGGTCGTGCGCTTCACGCTTGAAGGGCAGCTCGACCGCGTGATCGGCCTGCCAGTGCCTAGCGCCACTGATCTGGCGTTTGATGCAGCCGGATCACATGGACGGCTGCACATCACAAGCGCGCGCAACAGCGTTCCGCTAGACGCGCTCGGGGCGGCACCGCTGTCGGGGCGGTTGCTGACAGTGGAGGTTTGAACACTGAACAAGTGTCGGTTTCCAACTTCGAGAATGGCCCGTGTGCCCGAGGCGAAGGCCATGACCGGGCATATCTGCGCGGACTCGCTTCTGGGCTCCTTCAGAACTGAGGCTTCGCTTCAGGCGCGCCGCAGCTTCATATTGAACTGGAACTTGTCCGAGGGGTACAGATTTATCGAGGCCTCGGCCACCTCGCCGCGCGTGTGATGGCGCCGATCATCCTCACGTTCCTGCGGCGCTACCACCACGTGCATGTCGACCTGTTCACGGAGGGGCGGCTGGTCGATATCGTTGCGGCCGGCTTTGACATGGGCCTGAGGCCCGCCGATCTGGTGCCCAGCGACATGGTCTCTCTGTCACTCGGCCTGCATCGCAGCAACGCCGTTGTCCCATCGCCGGATTTCCTGCGCATGGCACGGCAAGCCCATCGTGCCGACCGACCTGTACCGCTTTCGCTGCATTCGCGCCCGGCTTCCTAACAACGCTTTGTTCCGTTGGCGGTTCGAAAAGGATGGGGAGGCCGTCCAGATCGACGTGCAGGGCTCCATCACGCTGGATGAGCCGAGCCTTGTGCGAATCGCCGCGCAAAGTGGAATCCGGCTCGGCTACATCATGGGGGCGGATGTACGCGAGGAACTCGTCGCGTCTCGGCTGGTGCGCGTTCTTGAGGACTGGACGCCGGCCTTGGCTCCGTTGGCGCTGTACTACCCAGGTAGGAAAAATCCGCTGGCTGCGTTCCGTTCATTCATCCAAGTCGCTCGCGAGTTCGCTGAAGGCAACAGATAGAGGCGTTGGCGCGCGAATCGACGGGCTGGAAATGACGAAACGGCCTGGCTTCGTTCTGTTTAGAGAAATGGCGGGAATGCGCGCCGCAGCGGTCTCCGACTGCAATGCGTTGCAGGGCCGCTACGGGCGCACGGCCGCCGGCCCATGTAAACCCGCTGCCGGCTAGGAGCTTACGTTCGGCTTGCGCCGACAGACGACAGCACCATAGCCGGAACCGGTCCATCAGCGAGAACTCGTCGCCAGATCGCGCGAACGGCTGCTCGCGCAGTTGGGTGAGTTGGCGCTCTGCGCCCGCAACGGTCTTGCATTTAGCAGGATCCAACGACCGGTGTGGGCGCTTATGGAGAGCTCTCCATAAGCGCCCGTTGCAGCCCTTCGCGCCGCAGTCATGAGCGACAGCTCTACTCTTGCCAACCAGTGAATTTCTAGGCCCAGATAACGGCTGCGCAGCGCCGGTCGACCCTCAACCTTCGGCCTGCCGGTCGCGCTGGTATCGCCTGCCGAGAGCTCGGTGGAAGAAGATTGAATAAATTCAGCGAACTGCAAGAGCGGATTGCTTAACGGGTCATGCACGACTGCACGTTATTCCGCGTGAGACGCAGTAGCACGCCGGTGCAGCGGCCAGATAGCTTGGAGTGCTTGGCCATCGCTGCGATAGGCCTGGCAGGTGTCGGCTAGCGCAGGGCGGGGTAGAGCGCCGGCTCGAACGTGCACCGCACGCAGGTCTTCCCGCTCACGTCCCAGTGCGAACCAGGTCTGCATGGCGGTCGTAGCCGCCGGCCCGATCAGCTCCGTAACATGCGTGCAGCCTTTGGCCCCGCCCACGAGGGCGCGGACGTTCCTGGTGAAGCCCGGGCCGATCTTCAGGCCGACCAGACTGTCGTAGACGGCGTTGCCCTCGGCGCACCACGGCGTAGGGGCTGCCTCGGTGTGCACCTGGATGACGCGGAGCACCAGCCCGGCGTCCACGGTCAACACGAGGCGCATTCGGTGCAGGTCTTCGCCAGGACCCAGCGGCTTGAAGAAGAGTTTCGAGCCGGCTGTTGAAATGTCCCGCATGCTGCTTTCCACGTCGACCAGGCCGTCGTCGCGCAGGTAGCCGTGGCAGACGATCTCGCGGGTGTGGACCAGGCGGGGCGTGGCCGTGAGCGGTGGGTGCAAATCCATGGTGTCTGTGTCCTGTGGGTGTTGGGCAAGGTGTTGCTCCATGGTCGGCAAACCGTGCCACGCCGGCACCACCCCGGGCGGGTGGCCGGCGGCCAGGGGCCACCCGTTCGGGGTGGCGGCGGCAGCCCCGATGCACGGTCTACTCGATGCACCAAGAGACGAGGCAGACCCGGAAGGCACCATGCAAGCACCCCGCACCACCCACCCATGCCCCACGCCCGCAGGCGTGACCGAGCGCCCTAGCGGTGCCCTGCGCATCGCTGCGGCGCGCGCCCACGGCGGGCTGCCACGCGAGGCCTACATTCCCGAGACCAGCCTGTTTGCCAACCTCGAAACCTCGGCCCGGCGCTACCCGGCCAAGACGGCGATTCAGTTCTTCGGCAACGCCGTGCGCTATGCCGACCTGCTGGCGCAGGCCGAGGCCATGGCCGGCTACCTGCAGCAGGCATGCGGTGTGGCACCTGGCGACCGGGTGGTCGTGTTCAGCCAGAACTGCCCGCAATTCATCGCGGCCTACTTCGCCATCCTGCGGGCCGACGCCGTGTTTGTGCCGGTCAACGCGATGCTGGTGCATGACGAGCTGGCGCACATCGTGCAGGACAGCGGCGCGGTGGCCGCATTCGTGGCCAGCGAGCTACTGGAGCGCATCGCCCCACTGGTGGGCAGCGGTGCGCTGCGGCACCTAGTGGTGCATGCCTATGGCGACGCGCTGGGCGACGAGCCGGACGGCGACCCCGGCCTGCCGCCGCCCGACTGGGTGCGCGCAAGCATGGGTGGCCGTGCGTTGCCACCAGCCGCCGTGGCCTGGCAGGCCGCGCTGGCGCGGGCGCATGTGCCCGGCCCGAACCGCGCCGGCCCCGACGACCTCAGCATGCTGCCCTACACCTCGGGCACCACCGGCAAGCCCAAGGCCTGCGTGCACACGCACCGCACGGTGATGACGTCCTGCGTCGGCTCCTCGCTGTGGCGGCGCACACACCCGTCGTCGGTGTACCTGGCCGTGGCGCCGCTGTTCCACCTGCTCGGCCTGCAGAACAACATCAACTCGGCGATCTTCTGGGGCGGCACCATCGTGTTGATGCCGCGCTGGGACCGCGAGGCTGCCGCGCTGCTGATCGAGCGCCACCGCGTGAGCTTCTGGGCGGCGCTGCCGGCGATGCTGGTCGACTTCTTCGCGCAGCCCGGCATCGAGGAGCGCGACCTGTCCAGCCTGGCCGTGGTGACCGGCGGCGGGGCCGCCACGCCGCAGCATGTGAACGACATCCTCAAGAACCGCTACGGCCTGGACTACATCGAAGGCTACGGCCTGACCGAGAGCGCCAACTTCCTGTGCGCCAACCCGATGCACCAGCCCAAGAAAGGCTGCCTGGGTGTGCCGACCTTCGGCGTCGACCTGCGCATCCTTGATCCCGAGACGCTGGCCCCGGTGCCGCAGGGCGAGGTCGGCGAGATCGTCGTGCACGCCGCGCAGATCATGCTGGGCTACTGGAACCATGCGCAGGCCAATGCCGAGAGCTTCTGCGTGCAGGACGGCAAGCGCTTCTTCCGCACCGGCGACCTGGCCAGCATGGACGAGGAAGGCTACGTCTTCATGCGCGACCGCCTCAAGCGCATGATCAATGCGTCGGGCTTCAAGGTCTGGCCGGCCGAGGTCGAGGCCGCGCTGCATGCACACCCGTCCATCCTGGAAGCCTGCGTGATCGCCGCGCCCGACGCGCGCCGCGGTGAAACCGTCAAGGCAATGGTCACGCTGCGCGCCGGCAGCCCCGACGACAGCGCCAGCCTGCTGGCCTGGTGCCGCGAACACATGGCGGCGTACAAGGCGCCGCGCATCGTGCAGATCGTCGACGCGCTGCCCAAGTCCGCCACCGGCAAGATCGCCTGGCGCGAGTTGCAGGAGCAGGAGACACGCACCGCCCAGGCGGCCGAGGCTGCCGGAGTTGCCGCGCTGGCAGACGGCGCCACGCAAGCGGCGCCCGCCCACTGACCGAGCCCGAGGAACAAGCCATGTCCATGACCCTCGCGCTGCAGCGCGCGATCCAGGCCACGCCCGAGCGCACCGCCACCGTGTTCCACCAGCGGCGCCAAAGCTTTCGCACGTTTGGCGACCGCGTGGCGCGCACCGCCGGCGTCTTGCAAACCCTGGGCATGCAGCCCGGCGACCGGGTCGGCCTCCTGGGTGTCAACTCCGACCGTTGGCTGGAGGCGCTGATGGGCGTGTGGTGGGCCGGCGGCGTGCTCAACCCGGTCAACACGCGCTGGAGCGTGGCCGAGATCGTGTATTCGCTGGACGACTGCGACACCGGCATCCTCTTGGTCGACGACCACTTCCTGCACCGCGTCGAGGGCATTTGCGCCAGCGCCAAGCGCCCGCCGCGCATTGTCCATGTCGGCGATGGCCCAACGTCCGAGGGCATGCTGTCGCTGCAGGCGCTGGTCGCTGGCGGCGCGCCGGTCGACGATGCATCCCGCGCCGCCAGCGACCTGGCCTGCATCCTGTACACCGGTGGCACCACGGGCTTTCCCAAGGGTGTGGTGCACAGCCACGGCACGCTGTGGTCCATCGGCATCCAGCGGCTGGCGCAGACACCGATGCCCGGCGACAGCATCGCGCTGCACGTGGCGCCGCTGTTCCACATGGGCGGCATCGGCCGCGCGCTGGTGCAGTTCATCGCCGGCCAGACGCATGTGCTGGCCACCGGCTTCGACGCGCGCGAAGTGCTGCAGACCATCGAGCGCGAACGCGTGACCGACCTGCTGCTGGTACCCACCATGCTGCAGGCGCTCATCACGCATCCCGAGTTCGACTGCTTCGACCTGAGCAGCTTGAAGCGCATGGTCTATGGCGCATCGCCCATCGGCGAGTCGGTGCTCGAACGCGCGCTGGCGCTGCTGCCGGACGTGGAGTTCACGCACTCCTACGGCATGACCGAGCTGGGCAACGCCACGTCCAACCCGCCGCAGAACCACGGTGTGCAGGGGCGCGCCAGCGGACTCTCGCGCTCGGCCGGCCGTGCCACCTTTGGCGTGGCCGTCAAAGTGGTCGACGAGACGGGCCAGGAACTGCCGCGCGGCGAAGTCGGCGAGCTGATCGCCTGTGGCCCCAACCTCATGCTCGGCTACTGGAACAAGCCCGCCGAAACGGCGCGCGCCCTGCGCAATGGCTGGCTCTACACCGGCGACGGCGCCCGCATGGACGCCGGCGGCAACGTCTTCATCGTCGACCGCCTGAAGGACATGATCGTGAGCGGCGGCGAGAACGTCTACTCGGCCGAGGTCGAGAACGTGATCGCGCGCCATCCTGCCGTGCAGGCCTGCGCCGTCATCGCGGTGCCGGACGCCCGGTGGGGCGAAGCGGTGCATGCGGTGGTGGTGCCCAAGCCCGGCGGCCAGCTCGACGACGCGGCCCTGCTGGCGCATTGCCGCAGCCTCATCGCCGGCTACAAATGCCCCAAGAGCTTCGAGTTCCGTGCAGAGCTGCCGCTGTCAGCGGCGGGCAAGGTGGTCAAGCGCGCCTTGCGTGAACCCCATTGGGCGGGTCAGTCCCGCAAAGTGAGCTGAGTTTTTATGCCCTACATTGCCCCTTTGAAAGACATGTTGTTCGACATCGAGCATCTGGCCGGCATCGACCAGGTGGCCCGGCTGCCGAGCTTCGAGGACGCCGGCCTCGACACCACCCGTGCCGTGCTGGAGGAATGCGCGCGCTTCAACCAGGACGTGGTGGCACCGCTCAACGTGGCCGGGGACCGGCAACCATCGTGGTTCCAGGACGGCGCGGTGACGACGACGCCAGGCTTCAAGCAGGCATTCGCGCAGTTCGCCGCCGGTGGCTGGCAGGGCCTGCAGCACCCGCCCGCATACGGTGGGCAAGGCTTGCCCAAGACCGTGGGCGCCGCCTGCGCGGAGATGCTGCACGCCGCCAACATGAGCCTGGCCCTGTGCCCCATGCTGAGCGAGGCCGCCATCGAGGCCCTGCTGATGGCCGGCTCCGATGCACTGAAAGCCACCTACCTGGAAAAGCTGGTCACCGGCCAATGGACCGGCACCATGAACCTGACCGAACCGCAGGCCGGCAGCGACCTGGCGCTCATCCGCACCCGCGCCGAGCCGCAGCCCGACGGCAGCTACAAGGTCTTCGGCACGAAGATCTTCATCACCTACGGCGAGCACGACATGGCGCCGAACATCGTGCACCTGGTGCTGGCCCGCGTGGCCGGCGCGCCGCCGGGCGTGAAGGGCATCAGCCTGTTCCTTGTGCCCAAGTTCCTGGTGAACGCGGACAGCAGCCTCGGCGCGCGCAACGACGTGCAGTGCGTGAGCATCGAGCACAAGCTGGGCATAAAGGCATCCCCCACCGCCGTGCTGCAGTACGGCGACGGCATGGCGGGCAGCGCCGGCCCCGGCGCCGTGGGCTACCTGGTGGGCCATGAGAACCGCGGCCTGGAGACCATGTTCATCATGATGAACTCGGCCCGCTACGCGGTGGGCGTGCAGGGCATCGCCATTGCCGAGCGGGCCTACCAGCACGCCGTGGCCTATGCCCGGGACCGCGTGCAGGGCCGCCCGGTGGATGGCTCGGCCGACGCCAGCGCGCCCATCATCCACCACCCGGACGTCAAGCGCATGCTGATGACGATGCGCGCGCACACCGAAGGCTGCCGCGCCATGGCCAGCGTGGCAGCCACCGCCCACGACGCGGCCCACCGCCACCCCGATGCCGACACGCGCCAGCAGAACCTGGCCTTGTACGAATTCCTGGTGCCGCTGGTCAAGGGCTACAGCACCGAGATGAGCGTGGAGGTGGCCTCGCTCGGTGTGCAGGTGCACGGCGGCATGGGCTACATCGAGGAGACCGGTGCTGCGCAGTACCTGCGCGATGCGCGCATCCTGACCATCTACGAAGGCACGACCGCCATCCAGGCCAACGACCTGGTGAGCCGCAAGACCGTGCGCGACGGCGGCCAAGTGGCCAGGGCCATCGCCGCGCAGGTGATGGCGACCGAAGCCGAACTGGCCGGGCAGGGCGGTGACGATGCCCAGGCCGTGCTCCAGTCGCTGAAGGCCGCGCGTGAGGCTTACGCCAAGGTCGTCGACTTCGTGGTGGGCCAGGCCAGCACCTTACCCGGTGCAGTTTTCGCGGGCAGCGTGCCCTACCTGCTGGCCACGGGCAAGCTGGTGGCCGGCTGGCAGTTGGCGCGCTCATTGCTGGTGGCGCAGCGGCTGCTTGCCACCTGCCAGGATGGGCCCTTCATGCAGGCCAAGACCGTCACCGCGCGCTTCTACGCCGAGCACATCCTGAACGCTGTGCCGGCCGTGGCGCAGAGCATCGTCGCGGGTGCGGCCAGCGTGACGGCGTTGCCTGCCGAGGCGTTCTGAGGCCATGGAGGTTGTGGCGCGCTGGACGGCTGGCGCGCCGATCTGCAGGCTGAGCGCCTCGCTTGCAGGGCCGTGCACGTTGCAGCGGGTGGGCCCTGCGCAACACGGCAGCCGACATTCAGCCCTGAAACACCGGCGCTCGCTTGTCGATGAATGCCGCCACCGCCTCGCGGTGGTCCGCCGTCTGGTGCGCCATCACCTGGAACGCGGCCGACATTTCCAGCAACGTGTCCAGCCGCGAATGCAGCGCCTCGCGCAGCAGCCGCTTGGCCAGCCGCACGGCATGCGGCGGGTTGGCGGCGATCTGGTCGGCCAGGGCGCGCGCTGTCGGCATCAACTCGTCGCGTGGCACCACGCGCGACACCAGGTTCCACTCTGCCGCCTGCCGCGCGTCGATCGTCGCGCCGGTCAAGGTCAGCTCGGTCGCGCGTGAAAGGCCGATGATGCGCGGCAGCAGCCACGCACCGCCATCGCCCGGAATGATCCCGAGCTTGACGAAGCTCTCGGCAAACCTGGCCTCTTCGGCTGCCACGCGGATGTCGCACATGCAGGCCAGGTCCAGCCCCGCGCCGATGGCATGGCCGTTCACGGCCGCGATCACCGGCACTTCGAGGTTGAACAGCGCCTGCGGCAGTTTCTGGATGCCCAGCCGGTACTCGCGGCGCAGGTCCATGGGCGGCATCTCGGCGTAGCGCCCCATGTCGCGCACGTTGCCGCCCGAGGAGAAGCCCGGGCCCGCGCCCGTCAGGATCACCGCGCGCACCGTGTGGTCGGCATGGATGCGGTCGATGGCCGCCAGGAATTCAGGCACCGCCGTGTTGCCGGTGAGCGGATTGCGCCGCTCGGGGTCGTTCATCGTCAGGGTGACGATGTGGCCGTCCTGCGCGTAGTCCAAGAAGTTGCTCATGCCACGATCTCCTGCATCACGAATTGCAGCACCGACGAGGCGGTGCCGCCGAGCAGCGTCTCGCCGACGATGCGGTTCCAGTACGTCTCCGAGCCATCGGCCATGCGCCATGCGTGCAGACGGCGGCTGTAGAGCTGCAGGTCGAACTCCTCGGTGACGCCAATGGCGCCGTGCAAGGCGTGCGCTGTGGCTGCCACCAGCGGCACCGATGCACTGGTGCGCGCCTTCGCCGTGGCGGCGGCCAGCAGGGCGGGCACATGCTCGCCGGGCTGGAAGGCCAGTTCGGCCGCCACGCCCGCGCAGGCCACATGTTCGGCCATCACGCTCAGCTGGTGCTGCACCGCCTGGAACCTGCCGATGGCCTTGCCGAACTGCGCGCGGTCGTTGCAGTAGGCGAGCGTCATCGAGAACATGCGTTCCATGGCCCCTGCCATGGCGGCGGCGTGCAGCGCGGCGCTGAACACCGCCACCTGCGCGCCGTGGTCGCCGACCGGCGTGCCGATGGCGTCTGCCGGCCAGCGCAGCGATGCGGCCAGGCTGCCGCAGATGCCATCGTGCGTGCGCTCTGCCCGCGCGCAGTCGAGCAACACGAGTTGCCCATCGACATTGGCCAGTGCGTGGTCGGCGATGGCGCCGGAGGGCACGTTGCCCGCGCTGACGGATCCGTCCGCTGCGCGCCGCGCATGGCCCACCAGCGTGAGCATGCCGTGCGGTGCCGCCACGTCGCCCAGCAGCGCCCGCGCGGCGATGCTCTGCGCTGCCGGCACCGGCACCGCATGCCGGCCGAAGGCCACGAAGATCGGGAACACCGCCTCCAGGTCGAGCCCGGCGCCGCCGGCCTGCTCGCTGCCCATCAGTTCGAGAAACCCGCTCTCGGCCAGCGCATTCCACAGCGCCGTGGGCGGGCCGCCGTTCTCGATGGCGCGGATCGCGGCGGGCGTGCACTGGTCCACGAGGATCGCCTCGATGGCTTCTGTAAACATGAAGTGTTCTCCTGGAAGGGAAGCTCAGCGCAGACCCAGGCCGCGCGCGATCATGCCGCGCAGGATCTCGCGCGTGCCGCCACGCAGCGAGAAGGTCGGCGAGATCTGGCTCAGGTAGGCGATGGTGCGCATCAGCTCGGCATCGTCGGCCGCGCCGCGTGCCGGGTCGGCCGCCACGGCGGCTTCGATGGCGGCGGGAATGGCCTGCTCGAACGTGGTGCCGATGTCCTTGACCAGCGCCGCTTCGACCACCGGGCTTTCGCCGCGCGCCAGCTTGGTGGTCACAGCCACCGACAGGCTGCGCAGCGTGGCCAGCTGCGTCGTGAACTCGCCCAGCAGCGTGGCGTCCGCTTGTGAGCAACCCGACTTGCGCAGGCTCTGCATCCAGGTGTCGAGCAGCACCACGCTGGAGTACAGGCGCTCGGGGCCGCTGCGTTCGAACGCCAGCTCGGCGTTCACCTGCATCCAGCCGCTGCCTTCGTCGCCGATCAGTGCATCGTCGCTGAGCAGCACATCGTCGAACGTCACTTCGGAAAAATGCGCGTCGCCCGTCAGGTCGACGATAGGGCGCACCTGCACGCCGGGCAGCGAAAGGTCGACGATCAGCTGGGACAGGCCAGCTTGCCGGTCCTCTGGCGCGCCCGAGGTGCGCACCAGCGCGATCATGTAGTGGGAGCGCTGGGCGTTGGTCGTCCAGATCTTGCGGCCCGTCAGGCGCCAGCCGCCATCCACCCGCACGGCGCGCGTGCGCACGCTGGCCAGGTCCGAGCCCGCGTTGGGCTCGCTCATGCCGATGCAGAAGAAGGCCTCGCCGCGGCAGATGCGCGGCAGGTAGAAGTCCTTTTGCGCCTCGGTGCCGAACTTGTGCAGCAGCGGGCCGCTTTGCCGGTCGGCAATCCAGTGCGCCGCCACGGGCGCGCCCGCAGCCAGCATCTCCTCGACCAGCACGAAGCGGCGAAAGGCGTCCAGCCCGGCGCCGCCGTAGCGGGCGGGCAGGGTGATGCCGACCCAGCCGCGCTCGGCCAGGCGCCGGCTGAAGGTGGCGTCGAAGCCCATCCAGCTGCGCGCACGCACGGATGGCGGTGCCGCTTCCAGATGCTCTGCCAGGAAGGCGCGCACCTCGTGGCGAAAGGCCTCGGCCGCGTCGGGCAGCCGGGCGAGACGGACGGCTTCGATCAGCTGGCTCATGTCAGGTCTCCACGGCCGGAATGTCGCCGGTGGTCAGCGCGTTGGGCGCGGCCTTGGCCACCAGCGCGGGGATCAGGCCGCCAAGTTCTTCCACCGTCCAGCGCCCTTGCTTCTCGATGCGCGGGCCGGCGTGCCAGCCCTCGGCCACCGTGATGCGTCCGCCGCGCGCGCCGAACACGCGGCCGGTGATGCCGCGCGATGCGCTGCTGCCCAGCCAGGCCACCAGCGGCGCGACGTTCGACGCATCGAGCGGGTCGAAGCCCGGCGCCTCGTTGCGCACCGCCTGCCACTTGGCGCTGGCGAAGATGTCTTCCGTCAGGCGGCTCATGGCCGTGGGGTAGATGGCGTTCACCGTCACGCCATAGCGGTCCAGCTCGCGTGAGGCGATGACCGACAGGGCGGCGATGCCGGCCTTGGCTGCGCCGTAGTTCGACTGGCCGGCGTTGCAATACAGGCCCGAGGACGAGCTGGTGTTGATGATGCTCGCATCGCGCTGGCGGCCCGCCTTCGACTCGTTGCGCCAGTAGGCCGCCGCGTGGCGCGAGGGCGCGAAGGTGCCGCGCAGGTGCACGCGGATCACCGCGTCCCAGTCGTCCTCGTCCATGTTGACCAGCGTGCGGTCGCGCAGGATGCCGGCGTTGTTGACCAGCACGTCCAGGCCGCCGAAGTGTTCGATGGCCGTGTCGACCATGCGCTTGGCGCCGGCCCAGTCGGCCACGTCGTCGCCGTTGGCCACGGCCTGGCCGCCCAAGGCCTCGATCTCGGCCACGACTTCCAAGGCCGGTCCGGTGGCCGCGCCGGGGCCGCCGTCGCCGCGCCCGCCCAGGTCGTTGACCACGACCTTGGCGCCGTGGCGTGCGAACTCGAGTGCGTACTCGCGGCCGATGCCGCGGCCCGCGCCGGTGATGACGACCACGCGGTCCTTGCAGAGTTGGTGCATGTCCTTGTCCTCGTTCACTTCTGCGAGAGGTCGACCAGCTTGGCAAGGGCGCGGTAGCGCGCGCTTTCCGAGGCGATCATGTCGGCCATCTCCTTGCTGCCGACGGTGTAGACCTCCGCGCCCGCGGTGTCGGTCACATAGGTCTTGAACTCCGGCTGGGCCATGGCCTTGAGCAGCGCAGCCTCCAGCGTCTTCACGGCCGGCTCCGGCGTCGTGGCCGCGACGCCCAGGCCGATCCAGACGTACAGGTCGTACTGGGGTTGGCCGCTCTCGCGCACGGTGGGCACGCTGGCCAGCTTGGGGTGGCGCTCCTTGCCGGTCACGGCCAGTGGGCGCAGCTTGCCGGCGGCGATCAGCGGCAGGGCGCCGCCGATGTCGAGCAACGCCAGGTCGACCTGGCCGCCCATCAGGTCGGTCTGCACCTGGCCCGGGGTCTTGTAGGGGATGTAGTTGAACGCGACGCCAGCGCCCTGCTGCAGCATCAGCGCGCCGATGCGGTAGTGGTTGCTGTAGCTGGCCATGCTCACGGCATTGGGCGCCTTGCCGGCCGCCGCCATCGCCTCGGCATAGGTCTTGTAGGGCGAGGCGGCGCCCGTCACCAGCACCGCGGCGCTGCGCAGCATGGTGGCCAGTGGCCGCAGATCCTTCTGCGCGTCGTAGGGCAGGCTGTCGTTGATGATGGGGTTGATCACCATCGAGGAAGGCGACAGCATCAGCACGCTGCTGCCGTCGGCCGGTGCGGCCAGCAGGCTTTGCACGGCCAGCACGGCGTCGCCGCCAGGCTTGTTCTCGATGAAGGTGGACTGGCCGCCCAGCTCCGGCGTGGCCAGCTTGGCCACCAGCCGCGTGATGGTGTCCGAGCCGCTGCCCGGACCCAGCGGCACGATGAAGCGCACCGGGCGCGTGGGGAAGGCGTCGTTGGCCAGTGCCGGCGGCAGGGCGGCGGCGCACAGCGAAGTCAGGGCGCCCAGCAGGCGCAGGGTGTGGCGGCGGTTCATGAGGTGTCTCCTTTTGGTGTTCATCGAGGTCACAGGCGTGCCAGGCGCGCGGCTTGCGCGTCCACGTCGCCGAACAGCTGGTCGAGCACGTGGATGCGGCGCAGGCAGTGGCCCACGGCGTATTCCTCGGTCATGCCGATGCCGCCATGCGACTGGATCGCCTGCTGGCACAGTGCGCGTGCATGGCGGCCGATGGCCAGCTTGGCGCGCGGCAGGTCGGTGGCGGCGCTGTCCGACGCCGGGTCGTCGGCGGCCACGGCGGCTGCGATGGACATGCTGCGCGCCATCTCCAGCGCGACGGCCATCTCGGCCACGCGGTGGCGCAGCGCCTGGTATTCGCCGATCAATCGGCCGAACTGCTTGCGCGTGTTGACGTAGGCGGTGGTCAGCGCGAAGGCTGTCTCCATCGTGCCCACCATGTCGGCGCAGACGGCGGCGGCGCCTGCGGCCAGCGTGGTGTGGATGGCGGTTGCGGCGCGTGCGTGGTCGCCGGCATCGCCCAGCGGCTCGGCAGGTGCGCCGTCGAATATCAGCTCGCCGGCCGGCGTGTCGTCCACCAGGCGGTAGCTGCGTAGCGGGGCATCGGCGGCATGCACCAGGAACAGCGCCAGGCCGGTTGCGTCGCCGGGCTCGCCGTGCATGCGCGCGCTCACGACGAAGCGGCTGGCCGCAGCCGCGTGCAGCACCAGCGACTTGGCACCCTGCAGGCGCCACTGGCCTGCGTGGCATGTCGCACGCGTCTGCACCCACATCGGGTCGTGGCGCGCCTGGGCTTCCTCATGCGCCCAGGCCATGCGCAGCGCGCCGCTGGCCAGGGTGGGCAGCAGGCCATCTTTCTGCGCCTCGCTGCCGGCCGACAGCACGGCCGTGGTGGCGAGCACGCTGCTGGCCAGGTAGGGCTCCAGCAGCAGGGCGCGGCCGAATGCCTGCATGACCGGCAGGCGGTCGACCGCGCCGCCGCCCAGGCCGCCGAATGCTTCAGGAATGCCCAGGGCTGTCACGCCCATTTCGGCCAGCTGGCCCCAGGCCGCTGCGCTCCAGCCCGCGTCCGAGGCCGCGATGGCGCGGCGTTGCTCGAAGCCGTAATGGTCGTCGAGCAGGCGTGCCAGGCTTTCGGCCAGGGCCTGTTGATCTGCGTTCAGTTCGAATTGCATGGCTTAGCCCAGCAGCGTCTTGGCCAGAATGTCCTTCTGCACCTCGCTGGAGCCACCGTAGATGGTGGCTGCGCGGAAGAAGAAGTAGCGCGAGGCCGCGGCGGCCAGTGGATGCAGCGCGGCATCGGAATCGCCGGCACCACCATCGTCTTCAGCGGCGCGGCGTTCCAGCCCGGCCGGGCCGGCGATGCGCGCGATCAGTGCCGTCAGCTCCTGCATCAGCTCCGAGCCCTTGAGCTTGAGCACCGAGGCAAAGCCGGCGTTCTTGCGGCCGATCTCCGGGTCGAGCAGAAAGCGCCAGTTGGTCAACTCCAGCGCGCGCACCTCGGCGCCCAGCACCGCCAGCTCCGCGGCGAGCTTGGGGTCGTCGTGCAGGCAGCGCGCGCCCTGGCGGGTCTGCGCGGCCAGCTCGTGCGCATAGGCCAGGCGCTCCCAGCACAGGCCCACGTTGGCGATGTTGGTGCGCTCGCTCGCCAGCAGGTACTTGGCACAGTCCCAGCCGCGGCCTTCCTCGCCGACCAGGTTGGCCACGGGCACGCGGGCGTTGTCGAAGAAGACTTCGTTCAGGTGGTGCTGCCCGTCGATGGAGACGATGGGCCGCACCGACACGCCGGGCGTCTTCATGTCGATCAGCAGGAACGAGATGCCGTCCTGCTTTTTGGCCGACTGCTCGGTGCGCACCAGCGCGAAGATCCAGTCGGCGTGGTGGGCCGAGGTGGTCCAGATCTTCTGCCCGTTGACCACGTAGTCGCCGCCATCGCGCACAGCACGGGTGCGCAGCGAGGCCAGGTCCGAACCCGCATCGGGCTCCGAGAAGCCCTGGCAGAACCACAGGTCCAGCCGCGCCAGCTGGGGCAGGAAGAAGCGCTTCTGCGCCTCGGTGCCGTAGCGCAGCAGCACCGGCCCCAGCATCGCGACATTGAAGGGCAGGGGATGCGGCGCCGCGGCGCGCTGCAGCTCTTCGACCAGGATCAGCCGCTCGGCCGTGCCCAGCCCGGCGCCGCCGTATTCGCGCGGCCAATGCGGCGCGGCCCAGCCGCGTTCGTGCAGGATGCGCTGCCAGGCCACGATGTCCTGCTTGCGGCCCGGGTGGCCCCGGTGCAGCCGCGCGCGGATGTCGGCGGGCAGGCGCTCGCGGATGAAGGTGCGCACCTCGTCGCGGAACGCCGCCTCGCTCGGGTTGAGTTGCAGGTCCATGGTGGCCGCGCTGTCAGTTCTGGCCGTACAGCGTCACCACGCAGGCGCCGCCCAGGCCCACGTTGTGTTGCAGGCCCAGGCGCGCGCCTTGCACCTGGCGCTGGTCCGCGCTGCCGCGCAGCTGGTGCGTCAGCTCATAGCACTGGGCCAGGCCGGTGGCGCCCAGCGGGTGGCCCTTGGACAGCAGGCCGCCAGAGGGGTTGACCACCACCTTGCCGCCGTAGGTGTTGTCGCCGTCGCGCACGAACTTCTCGGCGCCGCCTTCCGGGCAGAAGCCCAGCGTCTCGTAGGTGATGACCTCGTTCTGCGCAAAGCAGTCGTGCAGCTCGCACACGTCGATGTCCTCAGGGCCGACACCGGCCGCCTCGTACACGCGCTTGACTGCGGCATCGGTCATGTGCGTGCCGATCCAGCTCAGCATCGAGGGCGGCTCGAACGACTGCACCGGGTCGGTGACCATCGCCTGGGCGAGGATCTGCACGTCGCTGCGCAGCCCGTGCTTCTTCGCGAAGCGCTCGGACACCAGCAGCGCAGCGGCACCGCCGCAGGTGGGTGGGCAGGCCATCAGGCGCGTCATCACGCCGGGCAGGATCACCTGGTCGTTCATCACGTCCTCTGTCGTGACGATGGTGCGGAACAGCGCCAGCGGGTTGTTGGCGGCATGGCGGCTGGCCTTGGCGCGCACGGCGGCGAAGGTCTCCATGCCGCAGCCATAGCGCGTCATGTACTCGCGGCCGGCGCCGCCGAAGGTGCGGATGGCCTGGGGCATGCCCTCCATGTCGGCTGTCATGCCGCGCAGCACCGGCATGAAGCGCTCGCGCGTGGGCGGGCGGTCGTCCCAGTGCGACTTGAGCGCGCCGGCCTGCATCTGCTCGAAGCCCAGCGCCAGCACGCAATCGGCATCGCCCGAGGCAATCGCCTTGCGCGCCAGATACAGCGCAGTGGAGCCGGTCGAGCAGTTGTTGTTGACATTGACCACCGGGATGCCGGTCATGCCCACTTCGTACAGCGCGGTCTGGCCGCAGGTGGAATCGCCGTAGACGTAGCCCACGTAGGCCTCTTGCACGTCCGCGTAGCCGATGCCGGCATCGGCAAGCGCGCGGCGGGTGGCCTCGGCGCCCATCTCGGTGTAGCTGAGGCTCTTGCCCGGCTTGGCGAACGGGATCATGCCGACGCCGGCGACGATTACTTTGTCAGTCATGGGGGTGTGTCCTGTGGGTGGAATCAAAGCTTGCGGGAGATCAGGTCGCGCTGGACCTCGCTGGTGCCGCCGAACACGCGCGTGATGCGGTAGTCGGTGAAGGCGCGGGCAATCGGGTACTCCAGCATGTAGCCGTAGCCGCCGTGCAGCTGCACCATCTCGTCGATGCACTTCCACAGCGTCTCGGTGGCGAACAGCTTGGCGATGGCGGCCTCCTGCACGCTGATGCGGCGCCTCATGTGCTCGCCGATGTAGTAGTCGACCAGCGTGCGCACCGCCACCGCCTGCGCCTTGATGTCGGCCAGCTTGAACTTGGTGTTCTGGAAATCCCACACCGTGCCGTCGAAGGCCTTGCGCTCCTTCACGTACTCCAGCGTCTGCTCCAGCAGGCGTTCGAGCTTGGTGGCGCAGTACACGGCGATGATCAGGCGCTCCTGCGCCAGCTCCTGCATCAGGCAGATGAAGCCCTTGTTCTCTTCGCCCAGCAGGTTGTCCACCGGCACGCGCACGTTGTCGAAGAACAGCTCGGTGGTGTCGGCGGCGGGCTGGCCCACCTTCGTGAGCTTGCGGCCGCGCCGAAAGCCCGCCCGGTCGACCTCGACCATGATCAGGCTCACGCCCTTGGCGCCGGCCGTGGGGTCGGTCTTGCAGGCCACCAGGATCATGTCGGCGTTCAGGCCGTTGCTGATGAAGGTCTTGCTGCCGTTGATGACGTATTCGTCGCCATCGCGCACGGCGCTGGTGCGGATCGACTTGAGGTCGGAGCCGGTGCCCGGCTCGGTCATGGCAATCGCCATGATGTGCTCGCCGCTGCAGATCTTGGGCAGCCAGCGCTGCTTCTGCTCCTCGGTACCGAAGCGCACGATGTAGGGCGCGGTGATGTCCGAGTGCACCGACAGGCTGAAGCCCGAGACGCCCGAGCGGTGCAGCTCTTCCGCCAGCACGCAGGAGTGGCCGAAATCACCGCCGCCGCCGCCGTACTCGGTCGGCACGGTCACGCACAGCAACCCCTCGCGGCCGGCCTTGCGCCAGGTCTCGCGGTCGGTGCGGCCGGCCGCGTCCCACTCGGCCTGCCGGGGCAGGCATTCGCGCTCGAAAAACCGCCGCGCGGTGTCGCGCAGCATCTCGTGGTCGTCGCGGTAGACGGTACGGTTGATGTTCACTCAGGTCTCCTGTGTCGTTGCTGGCGATTCTGGAAGCCGGGGCTGGGAAGCCCACTACCCTGATCGGGTGGCGGGGGCTGGTGGATGGCCCTGAGCCGCGCCGGCGCGCCAGGCTGCACGCGGGTTTTTGTCATTCATGTGAACTACACTGAGCCTCCTTTCCAACGGACACGCTCCCATGGCTCTTGCCAATGCCGTTGTGCAAACACGCATCGCCGCCGACGTGCGGGACCGCGCCGTCGAGGTGCTCGACGGCCTGGGGCTGACGGTCTCGGATGTGATGCGGATCGTGTTGACACGCGTCGCCAACGAAGGCGCGCTGCCGGTCGGCCTGGTCGCCGACACGAAGGCGCACGACGCGTGGTTCCGCGCGAAGGTGCAGGAAGCGCTGGACGACCCACGCCCGGCCATTGCGCACGAGGATGTGGAGGAGCACTTTGCCAAGCGCCGCGCGGCGGCGGCGTCGCGCAAGGGCGTGAAGGGCTGAGGAGCATTCAGCGCAAGGGTGGCCGCCTGGATTGCGCAGCGCCATGCCTCGCATGGCGCGGGCAGGTCTCCGCGCCCACAATCACGCCCGACGCATGCCCACCAAACCACCCGCCCGCCTTCACGAAGCCGAACCGGCCGACTCCGTGTTGAGAGCCCTGGTCGCCACCAAGCTCGTGCCGCCCCGCAACGCTGGTCGCATGGTTGCGCGCGAGGCGCTGCTGGCGCGCCTGATGGAGGCCCGCCGCCTGCGCTGCGTGGTGCTGCAGGGCCCGGCCGGCAGCGGCAAGACCACCACCCTGGTCGCCTGGCGCCAGGCGCTGCTGCCGCTGGGCTTCGACGTGGCCTGGCTCAGCCTGACGCCCGAGGACAACGAGCCCAGCCGCCTGCTCGACTACCTGCTGGCCAGCGTGGCGCAGGTGGCGCCCGCCGCCACGCAGGAGGCGGCCGACTACGCTGGGCGCGGCGTCGACAGCGAGGCGGTGGAGCGCGCGCTGATCGCGCTGGTGCGCGGCATCGCCACCCATCCGCGCGAGCTGGTGCTGGTGCTCGACGACCTGCAGCACTTGACCGACCCGCGCATCCACGAGGCGCTGCAGTGGTTGGCGGACTACGCGCCGGCCCGCTTGCACCTGGCCCTGGCCTCGCGCGGGGCGCTGCCGCTGTCGCTGGACCGCCTGCGCGCCGAGGGCGGGGTGCTTGAGATCGACGTGCGCGACCTGCGTTTCTCGCCCGCCGAGTCCGACCGCTTCCTGCGCGCGCAACTCGGCAGCATCGGCCCGCGCGACGCGCTGGCGCTGCACGCGCTGTGCGACGGCTGGGCCGCCGGCCTGCAGCTGCTGGCCATCAACTGGAAGAAGCGCCGGCAGGAAGTGGCGGCGGGCCAGCGCGGCGCTGGTGGCGCCATCAGTGCGGGCAGTGTGGCCAATGGTTCAGCCCAGGCGCCCGACGCCTTTGCGCGCGCCCACGTGCAGGACCCGCAGGCCTTCGCCGCCTACTTCGAGAAAGAGGTGCTGGCCCACCTGGCGCCCGCCGACCTGGAGCTGCTGACCAGCGTCTCGGCCTGCAGCCGCTTCTGCGCGCCGCTGTGCGCGGCCCTGCTCGGCCGGCCGGTGGACGACCCCGCCATGGCGCCGCTGCTGGCACGGCTGGAGGCCGAGAACCTGTTCATCGTTCCGGTGGACAGCAGCGCCGAGCGCGAGACCTGGTTTCGCCTGCACCCGCTGCTGCGCGAAACGCTGCGCCAGCGCCTGACCCAGCGCAGCGAGGCCGAGCAACGCGCGCTGCACCACCGCGCCTGGCAGTGGTTTCAGGGCCGTGGCCTGATCGACGAGGCGGTGCGCCAGGCCGTGGCGGCGGGCGAGGGCGCGGCGGCCGCGGCGCTGGTGGAGAAATCGGCCCACGGCCTGGCCGTGCGCGGCGAATTGCGCAAGCTCGTCGCGCTGGTGCGCCAACTGCCGCCGGCGCAGGTGCAGGCGCGCATCGGGCTGCGGCTGTGGATGATCCGCGTCGAGCTGTTCGCGCGCGAGCTGGATGCGTTCTCCACCAACATCGCGCGCCTGCGCCCCGACATCCCGCCGGACGACGCCGCCAGCCAATACTGGCTGACCCTGCTCGAAGCCTCGCTGGCCCTGCAGCGCGACGACACCGACGCCGCCCAGGCGCTGCTGCCGCGCCTGCTGGCCGCGCCCGAGGGCGTGGACGCACTGGCCACCGGCGCGCGCGACAACCTGCTGTCGTGGCTGTACATGCACCGTGGCGACTGCGAGCGCGCGCGGCGCGTGCAGCAGGACCAGCCGATCCGCCTGGTCGACGGCGTGCCGCTGCGCGGCACCTCGTCGGGCAGCCTGCAGGGCCGCGCGCTGGTCGGCCTCAGCTATGCCGTCGAGGGCCGCATGACGCAGGCCGAGCGCATCTACCGCGAGGTGCTGCGCGAGGCCGGCGAAGGCGGCAGCGCCTGCGTGGACGCGGTCTACCTCTCCACCGCGCTGCTGGGCGAGGTGCTGTACGAACACGACGAGACCGAGGCCGTGGTGGCGCTGCTGGAAGACCGCGTGGACGCGCTGGAGCGCGTTTCCATCCCCGATTCGGTATTGCGCGTGCACCGCTCGCTGGCGGCCGCGCACTGGGTCGCCGGCCGCAGGCTGGAGGCCATGGCCTGGCTGGAGCGGCTGGAGGACTACAGCACGTCGCTGGGCCTGGACCGGCTGCTCGTGTTCAGCCTCACGCTGCAGGTGCACTACCGCCTGCAGATGGGCGACGTGGCCGCCGCCGAGGTCGCGCTGCTGCGGGCCAACGAGATCGATGCGCGGCATGCGCACGCAGAGCACAGCGCACGCGGCGAGATCGCCGTGGTCTGCGAACGCGCGCGCATCCGCTGGGCGCTGGCGCGTGGCGACATCGACGATGCGGCACGGCGCATCGCGCCGCTGATCGCCAACATCGAGGCGCGCGGTCGGCAGCGGCTGGTGGCGCAGTTGAAGCTGCTGCAGGCTTTGATCGAGCGGCGGCGGGGCAGAGGAGACGCGGCGCGCCAATGCACGCTGGCGGCATTGCGCAGCGGGCACCGGCTGGGGCTGGTGCGCAGCCTGCTGGATGCGGATCCGGCGGTGATGGAACTGGTGCGCGACGTGGCGCAGGATGCGGGGCTGGACCCGGTGCTGGGGTTCTATGTGGAGAGGCTGGAGGGGGCGGGGCGGCGGGTGTCAGCGGCAGCGGAGACGACCGTTGCAGCAGGCGCGGATGCGGATGCCGAGCGGCGCCCGGTCGAGCCGCTGAGCGACCGCGAACGCGATGTGCTGGACCTGCTGGTGCAGGCAATGCCCAACAAGAAGATCGCGTTGGCGCTGGGGCTGTCGATCGATACCGTCAAGTGGCACTTGAAGAATATCTACGGGAAGCTGGGGGTGGCAGGGAGGGATGAGGCGGTGGCTTGGGTGCGGGGCGTGGGAGTGCGTGGTGCGTAAAGGGTGGATGGGGGGATCGGACTGAGGTTTGACCTTGGGCGGTGAGGCCTGGAGCGACGGGTATGCGCCCTCTGGAGTCCGTTGCCACGCAGCCTTGGATGGGGGCTGTGCAGCGAAAGCGGGCCCTCTTGGTTTCCCCGTTACCGGCTTCTGCCGAACGCATTGCTGCCTTTGCCGAGCAAGTGCCCAATTCGTGAAGCTACTCGCAGACCAGTAGTCACGGGTAGCCGGCGTCGATTCAGTTGATCAATTCAACCTCGCCTTGATCGAACCATCCGTACTGGAGGATGGCGTTACGAGCCAGTGCAGGATCCGGCGAGTAGTAGACGATGGCCAAGCTCTTCTCGGCCCGGCTGCATGTCACGTAGAACAGGCGGCGGGTGCGGTCTGAACCGGTCTCTCGGCCGGCGGCTTCATTCTCACGGTCAGCCTTCGACTTCTCCTTGGTGCCAAAAAACTTATCGTAGGCAAAAAGGAAGCCTCGCGCCTCGTCGTCGTTGATCACTACAAGCACACGTGGAAACTCAAGCCCCTTGACGCCCTGGTGTGTCCCGAACTGCGACTGTCCTCGCGCGTACAAGTCGTAGCGCTCGATCTGGCTCAGGGGGGCTTCAAGCGCTTTGCTCCATGCGCTCAGCTCAGAAGTCGTGTCTTCCTCTTCTCCTTCCTCGGCACTCTCCATCTGACTGCCGTGCCCCGCGATATCCTCCATCGCTGCTGCCTTGGTGTCACCGGCAACGAACGGAGCCAGCGCTTCCGGGATGACAAACAGACCCGTCTGCGCAACAAATTCAAGCACCACTTGAGCAGTGATCTCGCGCTGCTCTGTGATCAGAGCCAGGAGCCCATCGCATGCCGCCTTGGCCTTGCCGAACTGCGCGACCTGATTCGATCCAGCCTCTTGGAGCGCTGCGCGGTCCAGAAGCGGCGATGACGCCTTGATGATCGCCGTAGCCCCAAACCGATCGTTCGCGCGAAGCGCCTTGACTAGCGGCAACACGTCCCGAATGAAGAATCCAAGACCTGCGCCGGCGCCTTGGAGTAGGCTCGTCCTAAGTTTTTCGATCGTCCAAAGCGGCTCGAAGAATTCCACGAAGCCGAATCGCCGAGCAGACATCAGATGCTCAAGCGCAAGCGTCTTCACCATGTCAGAGTTCTGCCAGGCCGGGTCGTCGGCTATCGTCGCCATACGTTGGCGCACTGTCTCTTCGATGGCGAAGGGGGCGGCGCCCGCTTGGGGCGCGATGAAGACCCGCACCACGCCCTCTTCAGCGTCGCTGCGTGGGACCTGTTCCTCGCCATCCACATCGCGGCGGATGCTGTTGATTACCTCGATGACGCGAGACGGGCACCGGTGGTTCATCCGCTTGCGAGGCATGGCCCACCTAGCCGGGATGGCCTTGTCCAGCCGCTCCTTTCCGTCCGAGTAGATGCGCTGCATCATGTCGCCGAACAGTCCCAGGCTGAACCGTCCATGGAACTCTTCCTCCACATGCAGGAACGCGTCCATGAGCGTCTTGTTTGTGTCTTGGCTCTCATCAATGAGCAAGACCGGACACCGGCTGACCAACATTCGCCGCAGCCCGGGCTTGCTGGTCAGGAAGGCCGCCGTCATGGCGATGACCTCTGAATGATTCAGAGAATCACGCGTGCGGTTGTCGCTGGTCGGGCTGTAGATGAACTTGACGATGGAATCCATCCGCGCCAGTCGGCGGCGCTTGCTCTCCATGGACCGAAGCCGCTCAGCGCCCGCCTTCGTGTTAGCTCGCCCCTTCTTGTGCAGTTCCTCAAGCTCAGCAATCTCATCTTCGAGATTCTTGGCGACCCATTGACGGATGTCGGCGTTGAAGCCGCCGATCAGCGACCACGAGAATGCGTGGATCGTCATGACCTCTACCCGAGGGTCGAACTCGAGACGTTGCTTGATTTCGTCGCAGGCGGCGTTGGTGTACGTGATGACGCCAATCTTCTTGCCAGTCAGAGTCAGCTGCCGGCCGTACTCGCCATCGATCGTCTTCCTGACGGCGCTGACCAACGACCGTGTCTTTCCTGATCCAGCGCCTGCGTACAGGAAGAAGCTTCTTGGCTTGCCCAGGTCAAGACACTCGATGATCGTTGCGTCGGCCTCGGCGTCGAATTGATCGTCGGCGGCCGTCATGGTGCAGCCCCCGGCCCTGGGCCCGCGGCGTTTGCTGCCGAAGCCGCGATGGCCGGCGCTGCCATCAAGATTTCCACCTGCTTCTTCTTCATCTGTTCCAGCAGCCACTCCAGACCCTCGGCGATGTACTGCGGCACCTTCAGACTGTTGAAGTTTTCCGCCATCAAGACGTCGAGGGCGAACTCTGCCTTCTTGCCTTCCTTAAGCGCCGTGTACATGCTGGCACCAACTGCGGTTACACCGCCACCATTCGCGATGGCAGTCCGGAACTTGGCGTTCAGTCCCGGGCCGGCAAACGCAGCAAAGAAGTCCACGTTCTCGAACACGAGCGCGTCCTCAAACGTGTAGGGGTAAGCAGTCTCCTTGGCAGCGGTGCCTGGCATCGTGACCTCAACGGGTTTCTGGTACGCCACTCGCACAGCGAATAGCGTGTCGCCCGCATCTGCGATCGTCTTAGCTGCAGGCTTCGCATTGATGAGGGCATCGACGTCGTCCAGCGCTGGCACCCAGGTCTTAAGTGTGGCGTTGTTGGTTTTCTGCCCAGCGCCCAAAGCCGGTTGGACTGATGAGCCGCCCGTCGCTGTCAGGCTGTCCAGGTCCGTGACGATCAGCGTCGACAAGCCCAGATGATCAATCAAAGGACGCAGACGATGGGCGTGGCTACCGCCAATCTCCAGCAAGGTGACGTAGCTCTGATGCAGCACCTTGTAGTGAGCCCGAATGAAGTTAGGGATGAGCATGCGCTCGGCTGGACCCTCGACGAGGATCGCTGCGTCGGCGAAGAACAGGTCGGCGTGCTGCGCACGCAAATACCGGCTTACGAAGCGTTCAGTCTCCGTACCCTCCCCGAACACCTGCGAAACGTTAATAACCGTCGACACCGGCACCTTGGCCACCATGCCGGCCGGCAGCCTCCGGAAGTACCGCAAGCTAGCGAAAGCCGTCTCGTGCGCAACGTGGCTCGAGTGCGTGCTGACGATAAGTTGCGTGCGCAGGGCGTCGCTTTCTCCCAGCTCTGGGCGCCGGCGCAGCACGTCGTAGGCCTTCTTGATGAAGACTTGCTGCACCTGCGCATGCAGGTGAGCTTCAGGCTCCTCAACGAGCACCAGGTGAAGCGGTTCAAAGCTCGCGGCTTCGGCACCCTTGGAGGCTTTGCCAACGCGCATCCAGGCATCCCGGAAGCTCATCAGCCGGAAGATCATCGAGATGAGGTTCTGGAAGCCCAGCCCGTTGCTGCCCTCCGGCAGCAGTAGGAGGGGCATGACCGCGCCCGCATCCGAAACCACGTCGACCTCGAAATTGACTGCCGCGCTGTGGTTCAACCCATCGATCGCACGCAAGCGTGTCGATACGCGCGGCCGTGGGTCGCTGACGCCCGGATAGCCCAGGCCCGCCACCTCGGTGAAACATTCGTTGAAGCTCTCCGTCAGCTTCAGGTCGAATGCATCCTCGGCCGCCTCCATGGCCTGTAGAGCCTCCAGGTCCATGGGGTCCGGCCCCTTCGCGGGATCAAGGTGCTTGGCGTAGTAGCTTCTGAGCTGTTCCGACAACCGCGTTCCGCCCGCAGAGGTTTGTAGTTCGTCCTCTTCTTCGACGCCATTCGGGATCTCGCCAAAGCCGCGCTGCGCGGGGATGTCATGCACCTTGATCAGGCCACTGAGAGGATCACCTTCGATCGGCAATGCCGATGCCGGAAGCGTCTGTGGCAGGGCCCGAAGCCTTTCAGGGCTGGCAAGTAGCGCTGGATCCAGCGGATAGGCCCGGATCGTGAACATCGAGCTCAGCCGCTTGGAAAGGAAATCCACCAAGGTTTCAGGCCAAACCGTCAGCTTGAGAGCGGGTGCTGCGCCGGCAGCCTTGGCAGCTGCCGCAGCCGCCGCTGCAGCACGCATGACATTGGCTTCGGTGATCGCGGTGATGAAATCCGTGAAGAGAGCGTTGAGGTCTTTGGGCTCGTAGCGCAGTCGTACTCCCAGGCGTCCGCCCGTCCACTCCATAAGCGGGACCAAATCTCGGACCCGGTGGACTTCGTCTTCCTTGACATGCAGCCACAGATCCAAGGCCGGCAGAGCGTGCACCCAGGCATCCAGGGTGAGGTCTGCAACCCCACCGGCTTGGTTCGCTCCAAGCCATGCTTCGCCGATGTCCACGAGCGCCCGCAAGTGGCACAACGTGAAGTCGTGGATTTCGAAGGGACAGCGACGCGGAGTTAGGAAGCGCCGCAGGGCCAACATGGCTGAGGTCTTGCCACTGTTGTTCGCACCGACGAACAACGTCGTCTTGAGCGACAGATCTATGCGCGCTGACAAGAGCTTCCTGAAATTTGCGATCTCGACAAACTCGATGTGCATGTCGCACCCTTACTACTGCATGTAATTTGTGTAACGTTAACCGAATAGCAAACGCACGGATAGCTGCGGCAAGTGCCCGGAGTCAGTTGCGGCTGCTGCCACAGCTCTACGTCTCTTCATAGACACAGCCGACATTCGATGCCACGAATCAAGCGATTTCAGGCAGTGTGAAGCAGTCGTTCGCAACTTTGCGGTGGTCGACTGCACCTGGCGGGATGCCGCTGCAGTCCCGCCCTAGCGCCAGCTCCCCGTTCAACCGTTGTTCAGCACGACCGCAGCCCCTGCACGAATCGTGTTGTGAACCTCTGCGACCGCGTCCGTCTGACGCACCAGCTCCGCGACGTCCTCGGCTTTCGCAGGTGACGACACCATGACCGCGTAGCGAATATTGGTTGCCGCCAGGCCGATGCCGGGGAAATCCGCGGTCGCCTCGACCACGACCCCTTCGACGGGGATGTGGAGGCGTTCAGCCTCGCGGTAAAGGTCGTTGCAATAACAGGTCGCCAGCGCGAGCATGAGGAACTCGCCACCGTTGACCGCCGAACCTTTTCCAGACGGCTTGGGGGGTACAGCAAGAGGCTGCCTGCTGTCGCCCGTGCGCACGAACACTTCATGCGTGGCCTGGGAGTTCCTGACAGTTGCGGATATCAGCACGATGCGCTCCGGTGGGGCCGATGCGGCTCCAGCCGAAATTCTGCCACCTGCCACCTACCGGCCGCGCGCCCCTTGCCGCTGCCGGCCACGCGCTGCGCAAGCCGGCGGGCTCCTCCCGCTGTAAACCTCTCAGCCACCCAGCAGGGGTGGTCGCACAAGCTGCATGCGCCTGCCTACTCGCATCAGCCCGTTCGCCCCCGGCGTCGGCCATCCACCCCAAGTCCGGCCCGCCATGCCCCCACCGCCCAACCCCGCCCTCTACCAGACCTCCACCTTCGCCGAGCTCTACCGATCCGCCTTCAAGGCCTTCGCCCACCGCGAGGCACTCGTCGCCAGCGGCGCCGGCCCACGCCTGACCTACCGCCAGCTGGAGCAGCAGTGCCACCGCATGGTGCGCTGCTTCCAGGCCCTGGGCCTGCAGCGCCAGGACGGCATTGCCGTGCTGGCCACCAACCGGCCCGAGTCGGTGGCCACCATCATCGCGGCGCACCTCATGGGGCTGGTCTACACGCCGCTGCATCCGCTGGGCTCCGAGGAAGACCAGGCCTTCATCCTCGTCGACGCGCAGGCCAAGGCGCTGGTGGTCGACGTGCAGCGCCATGCCGAGCGCGGGCTGGCGCTGGCGCAGCGGCAACTGGTGCCGCATGTGCTGACGCTGGGCCCGGCCGCCTACGGCACCGATCTGCTGGCCGCGTCCAGCGGGCTGGACGGCAGCGACACCGTGCTCGACGTGCAGCCTGACGACATCGTCAAGATCGCCTACAGCGGCGGGACGACGGGCCAGTCCAAGGGGATCGTGCACCACCAGCGCACGGTGGTGACCTCGGCGCTGCAGCAGCTCGCGTGCTGGGAATGGCCCGAGCAGGTGCGCTTTCTCGCGGCCACACCGGTGTCGCACGCGGCCGGCGCGATGATCCTCACGACCTTTCTGCAGGGCGGCGCGGTGCATCTGCTGGAGCGCTTCACGCCCGCCGGCTTCCTGCAGGCCGTGGCGGCCGAGCGCATCACCACCACCTTCCTGGTGCCCACGCAGATCTACGGCCTGCTCGATGCGCCCGAACTCGGCGCGCACGACATCGCCAGCCTGCGCCTGGTGCTCTACGGTGCCGCGCCCATGGCGCCGGCGCGCCTGCGCCAGGCGCTGGACCGGCTCGGGCCGGTGTTCGCGCAGGTCTACGGCCAGGCCGAGGCGCCGATGACCATCAGCTACCTGCGCCGCGACGCGCACGACCTGGCCCACCCCGAGCGGCTGGGCAGCTGCGGCCGCAGCCTGCCGGGCAACCAGGTGCGCCTGCTCGATGCCGACCATGCCGAGGTGCCGGTGGGTGAGCTGTGCGTGCGCGGGCCGCTGGTGATGTCGGGCTACCTCGACCGGCCGCAGGAGACCGCCAAGGCCTTCGCCGGTGACTGGCTGCACACCGGCGACATGGCGCGCCGCGATGCCGACGGCTACCTCTACCTGGTCGACCGTGCCAAGGACATGATCATCAGCGGCGGCTTCAATGTGTATTCGAGCGAGGTGGAAAGCTGCCTGGCGCAGCACCCGGCCGTGGCGCTGTCGGCCGTCATCGGCGTGCCGCACCCGAAGTGGGGCGAGGCGGTGATGGCCGTGGTGGTGCTGAAGGACGGCGCCCGGGTCGAGGCGGCCGAGCTGATCGCCCACGTCACCGATCGCAAGGGCGTGGTGCAGGCGCCCAAGGTGGTGGAGTTCGTCGACGCGCTGCCGCTGACGGCGCTGGACAAGGTGGACAAGAAAGCGCTGCGGGCCCGGTACTGGGCAGGGCAGGCCAGGCAGGTGGGATAGAAAGCGGCCGCACGCAGCGGCCGCTGCAGGCCGGCTACCAAGTGGCCCTCGGCAGGCGCGGTCACGGTCTCGCGCTAGGCGATGCTCAGCGGCCGCGTGCGGACCTCGAAGTGGTACACCTCGCGCAGGCGGTCGAGCGCGACGCGTAGGTGCAGTTCGCCGAGCCCGTACAGCACCGTCTCGTTGGTCGCGGCCACGTGCTCGATGCGCAGGCACGGGTCTTCGGCCGCGAGCTTCCCCAGGATTTCCCAGGCACGCTGCTCGTCGCCATGGCGCTTGGGCTCCACGGCCAGGCCGTACACCGGCACCGGAAACGCCAGCGGCGCGAGATGCACGTGGTTGTCCTCCGCCGCATCGTGCAGCACGGCATCGAAATGGATGTCGTCGACCTTGGCCACCGCCACGATGTCGCCCGGCACCGCGCGCGCCACCTCCAGATGGTCCTTGCCCTGCAGCATGAACAAATGCCCCACCTTGAAGGGCTTGCGGCCGTCGCCGATGTAGAGCTGGCTGTCGCGCGTGACCGTGCCCTGGTGTACGCGAAAGATGCCCATCTTGCCGCCATAGGGGTCGACCGTGACCTTGAACACATGCGCCAGCACATGCAGCGACGGGTCGGGCCTGGCCTGCATGGGCTGGGCGTCTGCGCCCTCGCCAACCATGAAGCTCGGCGGGTTGGCCTCGGTCGGGTCGGGCAGCAGCTTGACGATCACGTCCAGCAGCTCGGCCACGCCGGCGCCGCTGCGCGACGAGACGAAGCACACCGGGATCAGGTGGCCTTCGCGCAGCGCCTGCTCCAGCGGCGCGTGCAGCTCGGCCGGGTCCACGTCGCCCTCCTCGAGGTAGCGGTCGACGAAGGCGGCGTCGACCTCGACCACCTGCTCCACCAGGGCACGGTGCGCCGCTTCGACGGGGCCGAAGTCGGAGCGCCCGAAGCGGTTGAAGAAGCAGTCCACGACCTGTCTGTTGATCGCGTCGGGCAGGTTCAGCGGCAGGCATTCGCGGCCGAAGGTCGCCTGGATGTCGGCCAGCAGTCCCGCCAGCGAGACGCCCTGCGCGTCGATCTTGGTGACGATGATCATGCGGGCGAGCTGGCGCGAGGCCGCGTACGCCATCATGCGCACCGCCATCGGCTCGATGCCGGTAGCGGCGTTGATGACCACCGCCACCGTCTCGACCGCCTCCAGCGCCGGCAGGCTCTGGCCCAGGAAGTCGACGCCGCCGGGCGTGTCGATCAAGTGGATGCGCGTGCCGGCATGCGTGAGGTGCATCACCGACGCGTTGAGCGAGTGCAGCATGCGGCGCTCCAGCGGGTCGTGGTCGCTGACGGTGCTGCCGCGCTCGATGTTGCCGCACGCTTTGATGGCCCCCGCCTTGTACAACAAGGCCTCGGCGAGAGAGGTCTTGCCGGCGGCCGCGGCGCCAACCAAGGCCAGCGTTCGCACGGCTTGCATGTCAGCCGCGGGGCCGTTTGATCGGCTTGGCATGGCGGGTCTCCTTTGCGCGCCCGGCAGACCGGCCCGGCGGCCCGCAATGGCTCGGGCGTTGCATGTGGACGCCGGGCCAGCGTACGGGATCGGCCGGGCGGATGCAAGTTGCCGCCAACCCGACTCACTCCACCTTCGCCCCCGACATCTGCACCAGCTTCTGGATCACCGGCCCGGCGGCCTCCACGTTCTTCCTGAACTCGGCCGAGCTGTTGCCCATGCCCACCAGGCCAAAGGCCTGGAAGCGTGCCTTCATGGCGGCGGTCTGCGCCACGGCGCGCGCTTCTTTTTCCAGCCGCGCCAGCACCGCGGGCGGTGTCTTGGCCGGTGCGGTCAGCATCACGCCGCCGAGGGGCTTGAACTCTTCGTCCGTGAAGCCAGCCTCGGCCATGGTGGGTGTGTCGGGCATCTCCGGCAGGCGCTTGTCGCCGACGATGGCCAGCGCGCGCAGGCTGCCGCTGGCGAGGTGCGGGGCCATGGTGCCCAGCGTGCCGATGCCCATCGGGATCTGCCCGCTTAGGATGTCCAGCGTCATCGGCGCTTCGCCCTTGTAGGCGATGTGCACCATGTCGAGCTGGCGCGACTCGCTCAGGTAGGCCATCAGCAAATGGCTGGACGAGCCGAGGCCGAACGAGCCGTAGTTGACCTTGCCCTTGTTCGCCTGGGCCCAGGACACCAGTTCCTTCATGCTGCGCACCGGCACGTCTTTGCCGACCGCGAACACCAAGCTGGCCGAACACAGCTCGGAGATGAAGGCGAAGTCGCGCTTCACGTCGTAGGGCACCTTCGAGAACATGGAGGGCACGTAGTAGATCGGCGTGGCATGCGAGAAGAACAGCGTGTAGCCATCGGGCGCTGAACGCGCCACCGCCGCACCGCCGAGCATGCCCGAGGCGCCCGGCTTGTTGTCCACGATGACGGGCTGCCACAGGCGCTTGCCCAGCTCATCGGCCATCACGCGCGCCAGCACATCGGTGGCGCCGGCCGGTGGGGCCGGTACCACCAGGGTGATGGGCCGGGTCGGGTAATCCTGCGCAAGTGCCAGCGCACTGCAGGCGACGGCGGCAAGGCCCACGATGGTTTTGAATAGATAGGAAGAAGCGGTTCGCATGGTGTTGTCTCCGTTGCTGTGGTCCGAATGCTCAGGCGCGCGCGACCCCGGGGCCGGGGTCCGGCTGAAAAAGCTGCTCCACCAGATGCGCCCGCCGCGCGCGTGTGGCGGCCTGGTTCACGTAGCCCTTGTCTGCAATCTCGTTGGCATCCATCGACGGCGGCTCGGCCATCAGCAGCAGCCGCCGCACGCGCAGGCTGGCGCTGCCGGTGTCCTGGCGCAGGCGCTCGGCGATGGCGGCGAGCAGGGCCGGGTGATCCACCAGCGCAGCGGCCTCCAGCCCGGCCAGTTCAGGCAGCAGGCACTGGCACGCCGCCACGTTGGGCCAGGCCAGCGCGGCCACATAGGTCTGGTCGTGGCCGCAGATGACGGCGTCGGTGATCAGCGGCGCGCAGCGCTCGACCAAGCCCAGCCGGACCGCGCCGGTGCGCACCCAGGTGCCGTTGACCAGCTTGAAGTCTTCCGCCACCCGGCCATCGAAGCGCATGCCCTTGGCCGGGTCGGCCATGTCCACCAGCCGCACCGCGTCGCCAAGTTGGAAGAAGCCTTCATCGTCGAAGGCCGCCGCCGTGAGGTCGGGCCGCGCCACGTAGCCGCTGAAGTTGTGGGCGCCGCGCACGCGGATCTCGTAGCGGTCGCCCTCCAGCGGCACCAGCTTGATCTCGGTGCCGGGCGGTGGCGCGCCGATGTTGGCCAGGTCGTCGCTGGCCCAGTTGCGGTAGGTGCCGACGCCGGTGGTTTCGGTCGAGGCCAGGCCGGTGCCGAAGACGATGCGCTCGCCCACCGTGCGCTCGGCCACGCGCTGGATGCGCTCGTTGACATCCTTGGGCAGGCTGGCGCCGCCGTAGCCGAAGCTGATGACGCGGGCAAACAGGCTTTTGGCCAGCTGCGGATCGCGCTCCAGTTCGGTGGCCAGCAGGGTCCAGGCCGAAGGCACGCTGGTCAGCACCGTGGGCGAGATCTCGCGCAGGTTGCGCACCGTGCGCTCGAACAGGCCCGGCAGCGGCTTGCCGTCGTCGATGTAGTGCGTGGCGCCCAGCAGCACCGAGCGGCCCAGGTTCAGCACGCCGCCGAGGGCGTGGTGCCAGGGCAGCCAGTCGAGGAAGACCGGCGGCTCGTCCTGCTCGGCCAGGCTGGCCAGCATGTCCGCCAGGTTGGCGGCGGTGGCGTGCAGGTTGGCGTAGCTGATCGGCACGCCCTTGGGCACGCCCGTCGAGCCGGACGTGAAGAGGATCCTGGCGATGTCCTGGGGCTGGATGGCTGCGTGCGCGGCGGCCACTTGCGCGATGCGGCTGGGCGTCAGTTCGGTGGCGGACAGTGCCGACCAGGGCCGCACGGCGCCACCCGCGCCCTGCACGGTGATCACCGGCACGCCGGCCCCGCCGACCACGCCCACCGCGCGGTCGAAGGCGGCGGCATCCTGCACGAACAGCGCCGCCGGCGGCACCAGATCGCACACGCCCTTGAGGCGCGCGAAGTCGCGGCTCAGCGTGGAATACGCAGGCGACACCGGCGCCACCGCCACGCCGACGTACTCGGCTGCCAGCAACAGCACGAGTTGTTCCAGCGAGTTGGGCGACAGCACGACCAGCGGGCGGCCCTGGCCCAGGCCCAGGTCGAGCAGTGCCGCGCCCACGGCCTGCACCTGTTGCCACAGGTGGCGCCAGGTGATGCGCTGCCATTCGCCACTGTGCGCATCGCGCTCGCAGAAGGCCGGCAGGTCGCCGCGGCGCTCGGCCCAGTGCGGGATGAAGCCCGCAAAGCCCGTGCGCCCGGTGGCCTTGGGCGTGAGCGGGGAGCGCAGGACCAGCGTGCCATCGGCGCGGCGCTCGCAGGTGGATGTGCGGACCGTGTAGGGCACGGCCCGGTAACGCGGCGTGGTGGGCGGCGTAGCGGGTGCCGTGGTGGCTGCCGTGGCGGGCGCCTCGGCAGCGGCGTGGGTGAGGGTGGTCATGGCGCTACTGCGGCGAGCCGGCCACCGCCACCACCTGGCCGGTGATGAAGTTGGACTCGGGCAGGCAGAACAGGTACACCGCACCGGCCGCTTCTTCGGGTGTGCCGCCGCGGCCTAGCGGGTTGCGCTGGGCGTGCGACTTCAGCAGCTCGGGGTTCAGGCCCACGCGGATGTCGCGGCCATCGATGTTCACCGTGGCGCCGGCCTTGGCGTCGGCGCTGGTCATGCGCGTGGTGATCAGGCCGAAGGCCACCGCGTTGACATTGACCTTGAAGCGGCCCCATTCGCGGCTCAGCGCGCGCGTCATGCCGATCACACCGGCCTTGGCCGACGAATAGTTCATCTGGCCCGCGTTGCCGTTGAGCGCCGAGGTCGACGACACGTTGACCACCTTGCGGTAGATCTCCACGCCCGCTTCCTGGTCGGCCTGGGCCTGCGCCTTGATGACCGGGTAGGCGGCGCGCAGGATGCGGAAGGGCGCCGTCATGTGGCAATCGACGATGGCGTGCCATTGCTCGTCGGTCATGCGCTGGATGACGTCGTCCCAGGTGAAGCCGGCGTTGTTGACGATGATGTCGATGCCCTTGAAGTGGTCGACCGCAGTCTTGATGTAGCGCTCGGCGAAGTCAGGTGCCGTGACATTGCCCGCGCAGGCCACGGCCTCGGCGCCGCTCTTCCTCAAGAGTTCGACCGTCTCGTTGGCCGGGTCGGCGTCCAGGTCGTTCACCACGATGCGCGCGCCCTGGCTGGCCAGCTTGATCGCGATGGCCTGGCCGATGCCGCGGCCTGAACCGGTGACCAGTGCCACCTTGCCGTCTAGTGTTCCCATGTCGTTGTCTCCTTAAAAAATTTGTTGGGTCAGAGTGCAACCACGGCGTCGCCGACGATGCGGGTCTCTCCGTACTGGTTGCGGGTTTCGATTTCCAGCTTCACGCGCTGCTCGCCGTCCACCTCGAACTTCTCGACCACCTTGCCGGTGCAGGTGATCTGGTGGCCCAGGTGCGTGATGCCGGTGAAGCGCACGCCGAAGCTGCGCAACTGGCGCTGGTCGGCCCACTGCGTCAGCAGGCGGCCCAGGTAGGCCATCGACAACATGCCGTGCGCGAACACGTCGGCCATGCCGGCCTTGCGGGCGTAGTCGATGTCGATGTGGATCTGGTTGTGGTCGCCCGAGGCGCCGGCGAACAGGGCAAGCGTGGTGCGGGTGATCGGCGCCAGGGCCAGCGGGGGCAGGGCGTCGCCGACCTGGGTGGCTGCGAAGGAGGGGGTGCTCATGGTCGGTTCCTTGCTCAGGCGTTCTTGTGGACGAGGATGCTGCGCAGGTCGGCCACGTGCTCGCCGCGCTGGTTGGTCACGCGCGAGGCGCGCACCACGAAGCTCAGCGCGCCGCCCTTCTTGTCGTAGATGTCGGCGATGTGCGTCTCGAACTGCAGCGTGTCGCCGGCATAGGCCATGCGGTGGTAGCTGAAGCTCTCTTCGCCATGCAGGATGCGCGAGGTGACGATGCCCAGCGTCTCGCGCCAGGCGTTCGACGGGATCTGGAACTCCAGCGAGAACAAAAAGGTGGGCGGCAGCGGCAGGCCCGGGTGCCCGGCGTCGCGCGCGGCGGATTCGTCGAGGTAGATGGGGTTGGTCTCGCCGATGGACTTGGCGAAAAAGCGCAGCTGCCCAGCCTCGGCGGTGGCCCGGAAGACCGGCAGCTGCATGCCGATGTGTTGCTTGTCGATCATGGTGTCTGGCTCCTCAAGAGGGTTCGGTTCAGAGCTTGCGGGCGATCAGCTCGCGCATCACTTCGCTGGTGCCGCCGTAGATGCGCGTGACGCGCGAGTCGACGAAGTCGCGCGCGATCGGATACTCCAGCATGTAGCCGTAGCCGCCGTGCAGCTGCACCATGTCGTCGAGTGCCTTGCCCAGCGTCTCGGTGGCGAACAGCTTGGCGATGGCGGCCTCTTCCAGCGTCAGGCGGCGGCGCATGTGCTCGCCGATGTAGTGGTCGATCATGGTGCGCACGGCCACGGTCTGCGCCTTGACGTCGGCCAGCTTGAACTTGGTGTTCTGGAAGTCCCAGACGGTCTGGTCGAAGGCGCGGCGGTCCTTGACGTAGTGCAGCGTGTCCTGCAGCGCGCGCTCCAGCCGCGCCGCAGCGCCGATGGCGATGGTGAAGCGTTCCTGCGGCAGTTCGCCCATCAGGTAGCCGAAGCCCTTGCCTTCCTCGCCCAGGCGGTTGCCGACCGGCACGCGCACGTTGTCGAAGAACAGTTCGGCCGTGTCCTGCGCGTACTGGCCCACCTTCTGTAGCTTGCGCCCGCGCCGAAAGCCGGCGCGCGTCGCCTCGACGGCGATCAGGCTGATGCCCTTGGCGCCGGCGGCCGGGTCGGTCTTGCAGACCACGATGATGAGGTCGGCGATCAGGCCGTTGCTGATGAAGGTCTTGCTGCCGTTGATGACGTACTCGTCGCCTTCGCGCACGGCGGTGGTGCGCACCGCCTTCAGGTCGCTGCCGGTGCCCGGCTCGGTCATGGCGATGGCCAGGATGGTCTCGCCTGAGGCGGTGCCGGGCAGCCAGCGGCGCTTCTGCTCTTCGTTGCCGGCCCGGAAGATGTAGGGGGCAATGATGTCCGAGTGCATGCCGAACGCAGGGCCGCTGACGCCGGAGCGCGCCATCTCCTCGGCGAACACGGCGGCGTGGCCGAAGTCGCCGCCCCCGCCGCCGTATTCCTCAGGGAGCGAGGCGCACAGCAGGCCCTCGCGGCCGGCCTTCAGCCAGGTCGCGCGGTCGACCTGGCCGGCTTCGTCCCAAGCCTGCTGGCGCGGCAGGCATTCGCGTTGCAGGAAGCGGCGCACCGTCTCGCGGTACATCTCGTGGTCGTCTCGAAAGACATGGCGGGTCACGTTCACGGGGTGGTCTCCTCAGGCGTCGTTCGTGTCAGGGCACGAAGTTACGTCCGGGTGGCCGCATGGACCCCACTCGCGATGGGGGGGTGGGTGGACCCTGAGGAGGGTGGGCCGTTGCGGCCGGGAGCCTCAGGCCGGCGGGGTGGGCGCGCCTTCGGTGTCCCAGCCCAGATCGCGCACGCGCGCCACCGCTTCGTCGCGGCTGGCCACGCCCAGCTTGCCGTAGATGCGGCTGAGGTACCACTTGACCGTCTCGGGCGACAAGGCCAGCGCGCGGGCAATCTTCTTGTTGGGCAGGGCTTGCGCGAGCAGGCGCAGCATCTCGACCTCGCGCGCGCTGAAGGCCTCCTGGCCGGCCGCCGCCGTGCTGCCCGCGCGCGGTTGGGGCACCTGGGTCGCGGCTGCTTCGGGCGCTGCAGCTGGCGGCGTGCGCAGGGCCAGCAGGCGCTCGACGTAGAAGGCCAGCACGGGGTCGAGCGGGCCGGACTGCGCGAGCGCGTCCAGCATGCGGCGCGCCATCGGGTCGGCATCCACCAGGCTGCGCAGCAGGCCCAGCCGGTGGCCGCGCTGCAGGGCGTCCAGCAGCATCGCCCGGGCGGCTGCGTGGTGGCCACGCTGCGCGTCGACCACCGCGCTGCGCACCAGCAGGTGCACCACGCTGCGCTGTCGGCCGCGTGCCGCGCAGTCGGCCACCAGCAGGGCAAGCCGGGCCGCGGCGCCCCGCAGGTCGCCCAGCGCCACGGCCAGGCGGATGCGTGCGCGCTGCGTCACCTCGCCGATCTCCGCCAGCGTGCCCCCGGCCGGGCCGCCGGTGTGGCGGGCCCCGATCGGCGCGAGCCGGGCCAGTGCGGCCTGGGCTGCCGGCAGGTCGCGCAGCATCAGCCGGTACTCCACTTCGTCGGCCAGGCGGTGGGCCAGCAGCCGGTCCAGCCGGTGGCGCGTGGCGTAGGCCTCCAGCCGCTCCAGGTATGCGAAGGCGCTGGGCGCGTCGCCGGCCTGCCAGTGGGCGGCGGCGAGCACGCGGTACACGCGCAACACCGCGTCGGGGATGGTCATGCGTTCGAGCAGCCCGACCTTGTCCTCCAGCAGGGCGCGCGCCTGCTGGGCATCGCCGAGTTCGTAGAGCACATCGGCGAGCAGGCTCAGCGCGAGATGGCGTGCGTCGGCACAGGCCTTGCCGGCCTGCTCGGCATCGGCCACCACGCCGCGCAGCACGCGCCCGGCCTGCGTCATCTGGCCCTCCATCGCGTGGCTGAGGCCGATCAGGCAGCGGCCTTGCAGGCTGCCGGACGGGGTGGACACGAGCGGAGCGCCGTCGACCATCAGCGGTGTCGCGTCCTGCTGCACGCGCCGCGCCTGTTCGTAGTCGCCCTGCTGCAGGTGCAACCAGGACAGCAGGTTGTGCCGCGCGCCGACGGCCAGCGGGTCGGCGTCTCCCGGCACCTGGAGCAGCTGCGGCAACATGGCCAGGGCTGCGCCGCTGTCGTCGCGCTGGACGGACAGCGCCGTGCGCAGCACGGCGACATGGAAACGGTGCGCTGTGGCGTCCGCTGGCAAGTTGCGCGCCAGGGCTTCGAGCGTCTGCGTGCAGGCATCGAAGTCGCGCTCGAAGAACTGCGTGCGCGCCAGCCACAGCTGCAGGCTGACACTGGCTTGCACCTGCGCGTGCGGGATCTGGCGCAGCAGCGCCGCCAGCGCCCGCCGTTCGCCGCGCACAAGCAACGCGGGCGCGCACTGGTCGACCAGCGCGGCCGCCTGCGCCGGCGCACCCGATTGCACGGCATGGTGCACGGCTTCTGGCAGCAGCCCACGGTCGCGAAACCACGCGAAGGCGCGCGCGTGCACGGCCTGCCGGGTGGGCACGGGCAGGGTGCCACAGCGGATCAGCAGTGCGTCGCGCAGCAGCGGGTGCAGGCGGTACCAGGGCTCGGCGCTCTGGTGGTCGGTGCGGACGACGAAGAGGCCTTCGCTGTCGAGCCGCAGCAACAGCGTGGCCGCGGCGGTGACGGCGGCTGGCGCATCGGCCGTGCCGGCGAGCGCAGCGCTGAGGGATGCACAGACGCGCTGGCACGGCGCCGCGCGCACCAGCGTGTCCAGCTCGGCAGGCAACAGCTGCGCGCACACGGCCTGCTCGAAATACGCGGTCAGCGCGAGCGCGTCACGCGCCGGCAGGCCAGCGAAGGGCTGACCCGGCGCTGCCCGGCCGGGTTCCTGTTGCTTGCGCTCCCAATCGAGTGCGAGCAGGCGCAGGCCGGCCACCCAGCCTTCGCTGCGTTCGTGCAGGCTGCTGGCGGTGCTGGCGGTGCTGGCGGTGCTGGCATCGATGCAGCCGTGTTGCGACGCCAGGAACCGGGCGCTCTCTGCCGGCGTGAACAGCAGGTCGCGCTGGTCGATCTCCAGGGTCTGTGCGTCGCTGCGCAGCCGGTCGAGCGACAGCCGTACGCTGCCGCGCGAAAGCAGCACCAGGTGCAGGTTGGGCGGGGCGTAGTCCAGCAACCACTGCAGCGCGTCCAGCACTGCGGGGTGGCGCAGCGCATGCAGGTCGTCGATGACCAGCACCAGGTCGCGCTGGTGCGCCGCGATGCCGCGCACCAGCGTGATGACCAGCCGCTCGACGGCATCGGGGTCGGTCTCCGTGGCCATGGCGGCGCCGAGCTGGTTGGCTGTTTCGCGCAGCGGCGCCGCATCGACCTGCGCCACGCTGGCGAGCAGGCCTTGCAGAAAGCGCGTGGGCTCGTCGTCCTGGGCGCCGGGCGTGCACCAGGCGATGCCGAAGCCGAGCGGCACCAGCGCCTGGCACGCGGCCGCGAGCAGCGTGGACTTGCCGGCACCGGCCGGCCCGGTGACGACGATGCAGCGCAGATGCCGCGCTTCGAGCAAGCGCGCCAGCAGCCGTTCGCGGGCCACGGTGCCCGCGCCCGAGCGCTGGGCGGCCGATGCCGCTGGCGGCTGGCCCGGCGGCGTGGTGGAAGAGGGCTTGCGCGATGGCATGGCGCGGGGATTGTGCAGCAGCACCGGCCGGCGGCTGGCACTACCCGAAGGGGGTGGGGTGGGGCGTGCGCGCCGCTGCTCTACTGCATGCAGCAACGCAACGGGAGATGTTTCATGGGTGTTCTGTCTGGCATTCGCGTCCTGGAGTTCGAGGCCATCGGCCCCGGGCCGTTCGGCACCATGCTGCTGGCCGACATGGGGGCCGACGTGATCCGCATCGACCGGCCGGTGGCCCATGCGGACCTGGGGCCCAAAGCCAGCGGGCCGCGCATCGACATCACCGGCCGCGGCCGCCGCTCGGTCACGCTCGACCTCAAGCAGCCTGCTGCGGTGGCCAGCGCGCTGGCACTGGTCGAGCGGGCCGACGTGCTGATCGAGGGCTTTCGGCCCGGTGCGATGGAGCGCCTGGGCCTGGGGCCTGACGTGGCGTTGGCGCGCAACCCCAAACTGGTCTACGGCCGCATGACCGGCTGGGGCCAGACCGGGCCCATGGCCGAGCGCGCCGGGCACGACCTGAACTACATCGCGCTGTCGGGCGTGCTGTCGGGCATCGGACCGGCCGGCGGCAAGCCCACGGTGCCGCTCAACCTGGTGGGTGACTATGGCGGTGGCGGCATGCTGCTGGCCATGGGCGTGCTGGCGGCCTTGCTGCATGTGCAGCGCGGCGGCGCCGGCCAGGTGGTCGACGCGGCCATGGTGGAAGGCGCGGCGCAGCTCGGTGCGGTGTTCTGGGGCATGCTCGCCGCGGGCAACTGGAAGGAAGCGCGTGGCAGCAACTGGCTCGATGGCGGCGCGCCCTGGTACGACAGCTACCAGACGGCCGACGGCCAGTTCATGGCGGTCGGCGCGGTCGAAGGGCGGTTCTACGCCGAGCTGCTCGACAAGCTGGGTCTGGCCACGGCCGACCTGCCCGCGCAGCATGACCGTGCCGGCTGGCCGCGGCTGCGCGAGGCATTCGAGCGGGCCTTTGCGAGCCGCACGCGCGCCGACTGGTGCGCGGTGTTCGACGGCAGCGATGCCTGCGTCGCGCCCGTGCTGGGCTTTGCCGAAGCGCCCAGCCATGCCCAGCACCGGGCCCGAGGCAGCTTCGTGGAAGTGGGCGGTGTGTTGCAGCCCGGGCCGGCACCTCGATTTTCGGCCACGCCTTCGGCGCTGCCGCGCAGCGCCCCGGCGCGCGGCGAGCACGGCGCTGCCGCCCTACGCGACTGGGGCTTCGAACCCGACGCCATCTCCTACCTGCGGCAACAGGGCCTGGGCTTGCAAACCTAGCCGATAACGAACCGATGATGGAGAACTTGAAGTGAAAGTATTGGTGCCAGTCAAACGCGTGGTCGACTACAACGTGAAGGTTCGCGTGAAGTCCGACGGCAGCGGCGTTGACATCGCCAACGTCAAGATGAGCATGAACCCGTTTGACGA
>NZ_QPJK01000007.1:0-134454 GCF_003337555.1 Pseudorhodoferax soli
CGCGCCACGCCCCGTCAACCTCTGCATCCAACCCGCCGGTCGGCCCATAGACACCTCCTTGATTGAAGGTGTTGCGTCGACCGGTTGAATCCACCTTGCGAGCCCCTGTCCGAGTGGCAAACCAGGCTGCCATCGCGTTCGGGTTGCCGGGCGTACAGGGCTTGCTCCAACGCATCGAGCACGAGGTCCGTGCGCATCGAACTGCTCACTCGCCAGCCCACGATGCGTCGGGCGAACACGTCGATGACGAAGGCCACGTACAGCCAGCCCTGCCAGGTGGGGACGTAGGTGAAGTCGCTGACCCACAGCTGGTTCGGCCGCTCGGCACGGAACTGCCGATTGACCCGGTCCAGCGGGCATGGGGCCTTGGCATCGCCGATGGTGGTACGCACGACCTTGCCGCGCATCACGCCGCGCAGCCCCATGCTGCGCATCAGCCGCTCGACCGTGCAGCGGGCCACGGCAGTGCCTTCGCGCGCCAGTTGCCGCCACACCTTGTCGGCACCGTAGACCTGCATGTTGGCCTGCCAAACGCGCTGAATCTGCGGCATCAGCATCTCGTCGCGTTTGGCTCGGGCACAGCGCCTGTGGGGCTCGCGCAGCAGCGCGGCATGGCGCCGGTAGGCCGACGGGGCAACCTGCAACACCTTGCAGAGCGGCTCGACCCCGAAGGCATCGCGGTGCTGGTCGATGAAGGCCTTCACGACTTCAGGCGGCGGTCGAGCTCCGCCTGGGCGAAAAACGCGCTGGCCAGCTTCAGTATCTCGTTGGCCCGGCGCAGCTCCTTGACCTCACGCTCGAGCTCCCTCATCCGATGTGCGTCGCTGCTCGTCACACCTTCGCGCACGCCGGCGTCGACCTCGGCGCGCTTGACCCATTCGTTCAAGGTCTGCGGCACGCAGCCAATCTTGGGGGCGATGGACTCGATGGCCGCCCACAACGACGGGTACTCCCCGCGTTGCTCTTGCACCATCCTCACTGCGCGCTCACGCACCTCGGGCGAGAACTTGTTCGACTTGCTCATAGCTCAATCCTCTCAGAGTGTTGAGCCTCCGCGAAAACCGGGGCGATTCAGACAGTGTCTCGGAATTTCCCTCAAGTGTTGCGTTCTGTCCCTGCCTTGCGGAAAGCGTCCGCGATATGAAGGACCGGGGGTAAGCTGCGAAGAATCGCCGCATGTTCTCAAGGTTGTCGGCGCTGAACCCGCGGCCGAAGCGCGATGTCAAGTCGACAGACAACCTCGCGATCAACTGTTCGCCGTAGCCCGCGCGGCGATTGCCGCTTTGCTCGGCTTCAACGATCCGTCGACCGATCTCCCAATAGCTCGCGGTCATCAAGGCATTGACGTTTCGGGCCGTTGCCTGCCGCGTTGCGTCAAGCAACGCCACGATCCCTGTATGGACGCCCGAGTAGCCAGCCGGCAAGGTAGCCGCGCTTGACTCGACGAAATTTGGTCTCCTCTTCATGCTCATTCCTCCGACATGTAGAGAGCTTCGACCGGCAGGACGCTGAGCACCTGTTGCATGCATCGGCTACATGCGCGGCAGAGCCGGTGAACAAGCAACGGGTCTGGTGTAGCAAGGGCATCTCTGTTGGCTGCAGGCCCATCATCCGCCGACTCCATCAAGCTGAGCGCCAGGGCGATGAGTCCCTCCGCCTGGACAAGGTCGTACATGAGCTCCCCCGCGGGATGGTCGACCTCATAGGAGCGGCGTACGTCTCGGATGGTCGAGTTAGTGAAGCAGATGCAGCCGTAGGTAAATGAAAAGAGCGAGTCGCGGCAGTGGTGCATCACAAGCCCATCCAAGACCGACTTGGCCTCTTGGAACTTGCTTCGCCAAGACGCATAGGGTTCAGGCAACGGCACGGTGCCTCTGGTGACTACAGGAGAATCAGCCATGGCGGACCTCCTTATGGTTCGTGGCAGGCCTCAGCCCGCCACGGTGTGCCGATGCGACGCTTGCGTAGAAATGCCCCATTCGTGAGGCCATAATCAAAATAGCCATGATGCACGTCCTTTCCGTATTGGGTGCGTTGTGGTCAGAACGGCCGCAGGGTTGCCCCCCTGTGGCCGTTCGCCTAATTTGCCAGTGGTCGGATCGGTGTCAACCCCGGCCCACGCCGCAGGCGAGCCGCCGCGCCGGGCGCGCCTTCACTCAGCGCATCGCGGAGTCGCGATGGCTTTTCAACTCTCCGTGCAACGTCAAGTCAATGCGCGGGGCTGCCAGAGCGCGCCGTGCAGAGGTGAACGAGCTTGACGTAGGCGTCAGGATGCGTGCAGTAACTCTGAAGGCTCAGGCATAGAACAGCCGCGCTTGTCACGATCCCGCGGATGACAGCCCAATTGTTTCGCTCGGCGATGTAGCCCTGGGCCGCGGTGGGCAGGCTGCTGTCACTGTGCACACCACCGGCGCGTCAGCGCCCAGTCCGGAGTCGCCTTGACTGACAAGGTGCAAGCCCTACTTGGTCGGGCTTGCCGTGAGGGGTTCGAAGTCCCTGTCCTGCGTTGCGTCAAGGTTGCCGCCCCGCCGCCATTCCAGCTGCACAGAACGGTGCGCGACAGCCCTCCACCAATCTCTGCCCTACCCATCATCTGCCCGCGACTGCCCCCAAGCGTTTGATGCCTAAGGCCGTCGGCGTGCGGAAGCGCGTCCTGCCGGATACGAGCGGAGCGTGGATGGCATCCAAGTGATGCCTCAACACCGCCCTGCTCGACTGCACCTTCCCTTCAACCTGCGAAATGGTCGCCGATTCCCTTGGACCAACTCCACCTCGACTTCACGCTCGAACTGGAGCGTTACGCGTTGCGCTCAACATCGGAACGAGCCGCCGCGGAGCGGGAGCACTTCGCGGCGCTGCCGACGGGCGACATGCAGGCCTTCATGCGACTCCTGAGCGCGGCGCCTGGTCTGAGCACGCGTGCCTCAGAGTTCAACGTCCTGACGGTGATGCGCGCAAACGGTCGAATCGACGAGAACGCATCAAGGAACCCGCCCTCTGCGACTGGCGCTTCGGGCGAATCCAGGTCGGGAAAACGCTGACGAAGTCACTGGGCAGACTGTCTTTGGGCAAACAGTCTTTGATTTACCCACTTCCTATGATCGCTGGCGAAACTCCAAGAAGTTCCCAAGAAACCGTCGTTTCAACGCTCGTACAAACGGCATCAAGTCGTTCACAGAGAGATTCAGTGGAGATCGCATAGATTTGCGCCTAATCGCCAGTTGCACTCCACTCAGTTCATCTTGGATTTCCGAGTTTCAGCCCAAAATGACGAAGGAGACATTGTGATCCAATATTTTCCGAATATCCGAGACGCGGGTAAAACAGCTGTCTCGGCAGTAGCTGTTGCGGCCCTGCTTTCTGGATGTGGCGGTGGAGAAACCCCAGCAACCTCAGCCGACGCCAAGCCGGCGACCATTACCGTGCTTTCAAGTCGGCCTGAAATGGTCTCTGACGGATCCGCCCTTCTGAAGATTTCACTGCCCGAAGGCGTCGTGGGCTCTGACGTGAAGGTGACCCGGGAAGCTGTCGACGTTACGGCGAACTTCAAACAGTCAGGTGAAGTGCTCGTAGGACTCATTGATGGCCTCTCCATTGGCCCCAATGTCGTCACCGTGCTTGCCAAGGGCGGTGTCGCTAAGGCAACCTTGGTCAACCACGACAAGAACGGCCCCATAATTTCCGGACCACATCAAATGCCGTGGGCATGCGAGACGGAAAGACTGATGCTGCGTGATGGAACTTCCTTCGGAAAAGCAATCGACGAAAACTGCAACGCGCCAACCCGGACAACTTATGTGTACCGCACTACGAGCGGAGAGTGGAAAAATCTTGCGGCTCCTTTCGCGATTCCCGCAGACATGAGCACGACCACCTCGCTCAATGGAAATACCGTGAACTATATCGTGCGCGTCGAGACGGGCACCTTGAATCGAGGCATCTACCAGATTGCGATGCTGTACGACCCGAACACGGAGCCGCAGATCGCTCCCGGGGCCGCCTATAAAGGGTGGAATGGTAAGGCCATGTACATCTTTGGCGGGGGCGTCGGCTCAGGCTATCGACAAGGCTTTCGGCTCGGAACGAATGTTGACGTGATTGCCTCTGGACCGTTCGGTGACGAACATGAAAAGTTGTCGCGCGGCTTCGCACTGCTGACGTCAACGCTCAATCTGTTTCAGAACAACGGCAGTGATGTGTTGTCGGCAGAGACCGCTTCAATGGTGAAAGAGCGATTCATCAAGACATACGGAGAGCCGATTTATGTCATGGGCTGGGGGGGCTCGGGCGGAGCCATGCAGCAACATCTCATCGCGAACAACTATCCGGGAATCCTAGACGGAATCGTTCCATCGGGCTCATTTCCTGATACCCACACGACCCTTCCATCCGACGTGGACTGCTCGCTCATGCATCGGGCCTTCGACAACGGGAATGAGGTCTGGACGGACGAGGAGAAGACGGCGGCGTCCGGATGGAACACGTGGGAAACCTGTCCTCAGTGGGAATCCATCTACAGTCCAACTTGGGTCGTAGCTACGGCCACCAACATTCCAGAGACAAACTACGGCTCTGGTCTGCTCTACGACTTCAACACCTGCCCTCTGTCGATGCCCCCAGGCACCGCTTACGACCCCATAACCAATCCATCTGGGGCGCGTTGCGATCTCTATTCGGGAATCAAGAACCTTCTGGGAATCGATCCCCTTACCGGTTTTCCCGCTCGAGCCTACGACAATGAAGGTCTGCAGTATGGGCTTGGCGCCTATCGAAATGGGAAAATCTCCGCCGAAAAGTTCGTCGAGTTGAATGAACTTGCCGGGGGCTATACGGTAGATGGGGCGTTACAGGCGGGCCGCACACAGGGTAGCTACGTTGCGCTAAATGCCATGTATGAATTCGGACGTGTCAACGAAGGTGGAAACCTTGGTGGAATTCCCATCATCGACACGAGGACGGATCCTGGCAAAGGCGCACAGGTACACGACTCTCTTCGCTCGATCACGATGCGCGAACGGCTTGTTCGCTCCAACGGTAGCGCAGCGAACCAAGTCATGCTGAAAGCGGATGGAACGCCGCCGGTGCCAGGATCAGCCCAATCACCTGCCAATCTGGACAAGATCGCCCTTCTGGCGATGGACCAGTGGCTGTCGAGCGTCAAGGCCGACAAGAGGAGCTATGCATCGGCCATGGAGAAGGTTGTGAGCAACAAGCCTGCTGGCCTGTCCGATGGCTGCTACCTGAATACGGGCGAAGTGATTCTTGAGTCGTTCGATGCCAGCAATAACGGACGATGTGGCACGCTGATGCCGGTCTACAGTAACCCTCGCATTGTTGCTGGAGCGCCTCTCACTGACGATGTGCTCAAGTGCCAACTCAAGGCTATCCAGGCGGGCGACTACCCTGGAATGGCATTGGACCTCTTCACTCGTCTTCGCGCCGTGTTCCCAAATGGCGTCTGCGACTTCTCGAAACCAGGCATCGGCGTAAAACCCCTGAAGGGGACCTACTTGGAATTCGGCGTCAATGGCTTGGGGACGGCGGAAGTACTGAAGTAGTCTGCTTACGATCGGGGTAGCGCGAATTTCCAACTCCTGTCGCTTGCGTTTATCTCCCTAACGATACATATCGCAAGCGACAGAATCTCGGCGGGGCGCGATGGGCCCAAAATACTGGCGTCTTTTAGACGACGCTCATTTATACGCCCCATCTCTGAAATCGACTCATCTGGTCCGAGTGGGATCGGTCTCGTTCGTCATTCGTCAATAGGAAAATCACATGAAGAACATTCTCATCTACTCTTCGATCATGTGTTCAGCGCTCGTAGCCTGTGGGGGCAGCGAGAACGAAACCGAGGCGGAAACCGGCGCGACGATCCCGGCGCTCTACAGCTACTCGCGGCCGGATACGTTCGGAATCAACAAAACGGCTGACATTCTCCTTCCGATGCGAGATGGCTTCAACCTGACCTGCGATTTGTATCGCCCAGCCGTTGCCGATGGATCACTGGCTTCCGGGAAGTTCCCCGGAATCGTTGCTGCCTACCATGGATACGGTAGAACGATGCCGCCGTTCTCTCAAGTGGGTGAAAGTTTCATATTTTCCCCCGCACTGGCAAGGAAGGGGTACAACATCCTCCGCTGTCAAACTCGGGGTTCACAGGGCACCGGGGGTGGAAGTCCAGCTCCGCAGAGTGTTGAACTTGTGGAACCGTGGCAGAAGCAAGAGCAGATCGACAACTACGATGTAGTGGAATGGCTTGGTGCTCAACCATTCTCTACCGGGCGGATTGGCCAAGTCGGCGGAAGTTACAGCGCAATTACTTCCCTACTTGTTGCGGGGAGACAACCCTCTCCGCCAAGCCTGAAGGCAATCGTCCCGTACTCCGGTGCGACGGACATGTATCTTCAGTTCGCCTATCCGGGAGGCATACGCACCGCGGAGAATGGAGATGCACGTGGTGCTTGGGCTTACAACTGCAGCACATTGACTGGAGAGGAGAGCTGCAGTACTCGCCTGCCAAACGAGTGGGCCGCTCACCCAACCTACGACGCTTACTGGGAGGAGCAGGCCATTGATCCGGGGGAAATATCCGCGGCAACCCTCTACATCAATGGATACCATGACATCTTTATCGCTGCGGCCGATGCAATCACTCCAACCCTGAATGCGAGAGATGATTTTTCAATGATCCTTGGCCCCAAGGGTCATGGTGCGGTCGGCACGGATCTCAAAGAGTCGGTGATTTTGGCTTGGTTCGATAAATGGCTTCGGCAGGATAGTGTCCCAAGGTTCCCCAAGGTGATTGCATTCGAGGAGCCCGTTCAAGGTGGACAGGATCGAGCGTACTCCTCTTGGCCGCCCAGGTCCGTCGTCAACACCACCATGTACTTTCAAGCCGACGGCGTGCTCAACAGTCAACCGGGAAGCAGCCATACGGACACGTACCAAGTGTCCGACGGCAATACGAGTGAGGATTTGCTCTATACAACGCAGCCGTACTCCGAAGCCCGCCTTTTGGCAGGTCCAATGAACGTGACTCTGGACGTGGCATTCTCCGCGAGCGACGGCAATCTGATTGCCTCTGTTTCGGATGTGTCGCCTGACGGAACGGAGGCATCCCTTGGTCTCGCAGGCTATTTGAAGGCAAGCCATCGCGAATCTCACAAGAGTCCCACTCCTTTGGTACCGAACCAGTTCTACTCGATCAACATCACGATCCCGAGCAAGCACTGGCGCATTGACGCAGGCCATCGCCTGCGTCTGAAGATCTCAAGTACCGATTCCGTCGTCGTGTCGGACGCGCCAGCCGGAACAGTGTCGATCAGGGGCGGAGGTGCGCAAGCTTCGGTCCTGGTGCTGCCGCTGATCGAATCAAGAAAGTAGCCGCTTTGCGGCGTGGATCAAGGCAAAGCATGGTCGCCGCAGGACAGCGGGCTTCAGACGGTCGAAGTGCGCCATGCTTCTCGCGCAATTATCTCAGTCGCCAGGGGCGCTGAAGGGCCTGCGGTCCCAGGTCAAGCTGAGCGACGACCACGAGATGCTGCAACGAGTCCCAGTCGGGCGCTGCGTCCAACCGGCTGCCAGCGCCCCTTCAAGTGGTCGAAACGACGCCGAGACCTCGCCGCAGGTGTTGTGCTCACGCCTGGCGCGTCGCCTAGCGAACTGAGGGTTTTCCAGAGTTTCTTTGGTCCATTTGTCATTCAAGCCTAGGTCCCGGTCCCTCCGCGCAGGAACACCAAAGCAATTGCCTACGGCCGTGGCACCCTCTCGCCCGAGCCACAGGCTAGTCCTTTCCCGCGCGCTTGCTGCACGCAGCGCAACACGCACGAGAGACGCGATGCACACCGCTACCAATGCAGCTCCTAATCGATTTCTGCCACACGAGCACGAGATACCCGCACTCTGCTTGTCGCAGGCCCCACGCAGCCGCGCAACGGCAGTACCCGCCGACAGACCCGAAGGCGGCCCCAAGCTCAATCCCCTGAGGCCCGAAGTGCCACGGAGATATCTCCCCCTGCCGCCGCATGGACGATGGCCGCAGGACAGCTTTCGATGCAGCAAGCGCGCTAGTGCATTCGCCACCTTCGGAGGCTTCTTCGGGCGGCATGCTGAACTGGCGCCACCGAAATGAAGGCTCCGTTCACGGGCCTGACAAGCAGAGCGGACTTCCAAACATTGGTGTCGAGCCTGGACTGGGTGAAGATGCTTCCCCCCTCCTCCAAGGAGCGCGTGCTGACGGACTGCTACGAGAGGACATACGGGGTCCGCGAAGTCGTCGCGCGCACAGGTGACGCGGCGAGCACCTGGATCGGAGTCAGTGAAGGACTTCTGAAGGTCAGCACCATCACTGCCACCGGGAGCACCATGATGTTCACTGCCGTGCCCAGTGGGTCATGGGTGGGCGAAGGCTCGGTGATCAAGTGGGAGCCCCGCCGATACGACCTGCTCGCGATGCGCGAAACACGAGTGATCCACGTACCGCGCCCGACCTTGATGTGGCTTCTAGAAACCAACTTCTCGTTCTGTCGGTACATCATCGATCACCTCAACGAGCGCACGGGGCAATTCCTGGCCATGCTCGAGATCGGCCGTATCACCGACCCGACCGGGCGCATCGCAGGAACGCTTCACAACCTTTTCAACTCCACGCTGAACCCGATGGCGAGTCCGGTCGTGCACATGTCGCAGGAAGAGCTGGGTGAGCTGGCCGGACTTTCCCGTTCGAGTACGAATGCGGCGATCTCGAAACTGCGCAAGATGGGTCTCATCGCGACCAGCTACGCTGGTGTGATCGTCTTGAACCTCCACGAGCTCAGTGCGTTTGTGCGGGAGATCGGCGTGCACGACGGCGTTCGTTGAAGTGATCGCCGGCGAAGGGCAACCAAACCTGCAGCAAGTCTGAGCGGTCTAAGCGAGAGGGTTCCGACTGGCTAGCTTCCTCGTTCGTAACGAACTGTCGATGGGCTGACCAACCATCGACGCCTGAAGGCATCGGAGAAGTGGCTGATGTTGGTGAAGCCGCACGCGATCGCTGCGGTGGTCACATTCGCCGAACCACCCATCAGCATGTGCTTGGCCTTGTCCAAGCGTGCTTCCAGCACGAACCGTTGGGGCGACACACCTGCGTGCCGCTTGAACAGGCGCGAGAAGGCAAACAAGTCCCCCGGGAAGTCGACGGCCGCGGCGAGGTCGCCAACGGAAAGTCGCCGGTCAAGATTGGCATGTGCGAAATCGATGGCTCTCGACACTGTCCGCAGATCGTCGTGGGACTTCATGGTCGGAAGCCGCCGCATGGCCAAACCGTTGATGCGGTACAGAACGGCCATGACCAGAGATTCGGAGTAGGCGACCCCCAACGGAGAGCCAGCTTCATAGTCGGCGAGGATCTCGGAGATCATCCGCGCAGCAGCCGGATCCTTCAGCCCCCAGATCGGAGCGCCTGACAAAGGGAGAGCGAATGGCCACTTGCCCTGCGGACCCATGAGCCAGCTTGTCTCGATCCAGATGCTCACCGACTCGACGTTGCCTGTCCAACGCGCCTGGCCGGCATGGCTTGGACCGAAAGACAAGGCACCGGGACTGATGCTGCAGCGCGACCAACGTGCGCCATCAGGACGAAACTCGTGCTTGCCCTGCGCAGCGCACGCGAGGCCGACTCCGACATGGCTCGCGAGGTCGTACTCGCATTCGCCTGCAGGCAGTCGTTCCCTCGAAACCTGGATGCCGGACCAAGGCCACCGCCGTCCTTCAAGCGGCCGCAAGCCCGTCAGCCTCATGACCTCCTGATCCATCTGCGTCTCCTACCTTCCTCGCCAGGGACTTCCGATCCCCTTTTCCTCGGCCGAAATGGTAACGCTGGGCAGCTCTGAGGTGCGGAAAGGAGCACAAGCCGGCGCATTGAGCATTTGCCCCCCCAAGAGATGGCCAGCTCGCGCGGTCCGCCATCCCTGTGACCGCTTGATGAGTAGATTCTCCGACAGCGGAAGGACTGCGGATCGCGCCGCGAGCGGCCTGTGGGCGGAGTTCATCCTGTCAGCGCCGCTCATGCCATCGCAGACATCGCAGGGCCGGCTCTACAGGGTCCAGCCAGCAACAACCTCGTCGACGTGCGACACGGCTGCCGGTGCAGGGCCTTGGACTCCCTGACCACTACGCGAGAACCGCGGTGCAGCGTTGGGCTGCAGCACCCCTCCAAGGTCACGATATACAGCACGATGCGCGATATGGGGATGCAAAGCTGCTTCGCGCGGCGCGAGCACCGGCGCGACGCAGGCATCGCCCCCCTCGAACACCGCCGCCCATTCCACCTGGCTGCGTTGACGGAACAGTGCAGCGATCCTGTCGCTGAACTCCGGCCAACGCGCGCGGTCGTGCTGCGGAAGATCCGCGGCATCCAACCCCATGCGCGCGCAGAACTCCGCGTAGAACTGCGGTTCGATCGCGCCAACCGCCATGTACAGGCCATCGCGCGTCTCGTAGCAGCGGTAGAAGTGCGATGCCGCATCGAGCATGTTGCTGGCGCGCTCGGCTCGCCAGTCGCCACGCACGAGCCGCCCCATGTAGAGCGAAAGCAGCGAGGCCGATCCATCGACGATGGCCGCATCGACCACCTGGCCTTTGCCGCTCGCGCGCGCCTCGAGCAGAGCCGCAAGCATTCCCATCACGAGGTACAACGAACCTCCTCCGTAGTCACCGACCAGGTTCTGCGGGGGAAGCGGCGGTGCGCCGCGAGGACCGAAGGTCGCCAGCGGTCCGGCGAGCGCGATGTAGTCGATGTCATGACCGGCCTGAAGCGCCTTTGGGCCATCCTGTCCCCAGCCGGTGATGCGTCCGTACACCAGCCGCGGATTTCGCGCCGCCACGACATCGGGTCCCAAGCCAAGGCGCTCCATGACCCCCGGCCGAAATCCTTCGAGCAGCGCATCGGCCTTGGCGAGCAAGGCCAATGCCTGCTCGACGCCGTCGGCAGTGCGCAGGTTGATCTCCACTACCCTGCGGCCACGCGAGACGACGTCATGCGCGGGACGGGCCCCGGCACCGGGACGGTCGATGCGCACGATGTCGGCTCCCATGTCGGACAGCAGCATCGCGGCGAAAGGTCCTGGGCCAATGCCGGCGAACTCGACGACCCGCAAGCCTCGAAGTGGGCCCGCTGGGCCTTCGCCTGGACACCGGGACTCGAATTCCATGTTGCCTGCGGTTGCGGTGGTCATTTCTCGATTTTACAATGTCGAAACCAATTTCTCCATAGTGAATTCAGGAGCAGTATGGCTGGACCGTTTCCCCACATTCGCGTTCTCGACCTGTCCCGCATCCTTGCGGCTCCGCTCGCGGCGCAGATCCTCGGCGACCTTGGGGCGGAGGTGATCAAGATCGAGAAGCCTGGCCATGGCGACGACACGCGGACCTTCGGGCCACCGTGGATGAAGGATGCGCAAGGCGTCGACACCAGCGAGTCCGCCTACTTTCTCGCGGGCAACCGGAACAAGAAGTCGATCACGCTGGACATCGCGACGCCGCGCGGCCAGGAGATCCTGCGCGAACTGGTGCGGGTAAGCGACGTCCTGATCGAGAACTACAAGGTCGGCAACCTCGACCGGTACGGGCTGGGATACGAGGATCTGAAGAAGATCAACCCGCGCCTCATCTATTGCTCGTTGACCGGATTCGGCCAGGATGGTCCGTACGCCGAGCGCCCGGGCTACGACTTCGTGTTCCAGGGCATGGGCGGGCTCATGAGCATCACCGGAGAGATGGACGGCCTGCCGGGCGGCGGCCCCCAGAAAGTGGGCATCCCGATCATCGACTACATGACAGGACTCAATGCTGCCATCGCGCTGTGTGCCGCGCTGGCGCACCGGGAGCGTACCGGCGAAGGCCAGCACATCGACTGCGCACTGCTCGACATGGCGGTGGCCGTGAACGTGACGCAGGTCTTGTCGCAGTTCTGCGGAGGCCAAATCCCTCGCAGACTGGGAAACGCACACCCGCACATCGTGCCATACGAGGTCTTTCCCACGGCCGATGGTCACATGATCCTCGCCGTCGCCAACGACGCGCAGTTCCAGCGATTCTGCGCAGTGGCTGACCGCCCCTCGCTTGCCGCCGATCCACGCTTCGCCACGAACTCGCAACGCGTGATCAACCGTGGCATCCTGACGCCGATCGTGACCGAGTTGCTGGCCAAGCAGTCCAGGCGCTGGTGGCAGGAGCACCTGGAGCAAGCCGGTGTTGCCTGTGGGCCGATCAACAACCTGCACGAAGTCTTCGAGGATCCGCAGGTGCTGCACAGAGGCCTGCGGGTGGACATGCCCCACCCGCTCGGAACCGCCCCCACGCTTGCAAGTCCTCTGAGACTGTCTGCCACGCCCGTGAGCTACCGACGTGCGCCGCCGCTTCTCGGCGAGCACACACGTGAGGTTCTCGAAGAGCTGCTGCACATGCCGGCGTCCGCTGTCGACGCGCTGTCGGCAGAGCGCGTGATCTGAGCGCGAAGGCGTGATGCCTTCCTCGCTCAGGCGCGCTTCATGAGCACGCGAGCCGTGTAGTCCAAGGCGACCTCGTCGCGCTGGTTCAGCACGGAGATCGCAAGGGAGACCACCCCCCGGGTCGGATCGCGGGTTTCCTTCGTCCCGGAGATGCGCACTTCAGCATGCAAGGTGTCGCCCACGCGCACAGGCTGGAGGAAGCGGAACGCGTCCATGCCCAGTCCGGCGAGCGTGTTCGGTCCAAGGATGCTCTCCATCATTCCCGCGGAGAGGGACGCAGTCAGAAATCCGGGCGCAATCGGCCCCCCGAAGGCGGTTGCCGCGCGCGCGTGTTCCCGATCGATGAAGAGTGGCAGTTGCAGCCCGGCCATTGCAGTGAAGCCCACAAGATGGCTTTCGGTCACGGTACGGCTGTAGCTGACGTGGACATCACCTTCGACGAAGTCCTCGAAGACCGGAGTGCGCGGAGCGATGCGCCGCGATCCACCCTTCGCTTCTGCTGCCGCGCTCATTTCGCAAACCCCAGGGTCTTCGAGAGCTTCGATGCCTTGTCGATCTCCGCCTGCATTTCCTTGATGAACTGCTCGTTCGACGGCGAGATCGGGTGGGCTCCCAGGGGCGTCAAGCGGTCGATGACCTCTTTCGAGGACATTGCCTTGACCGCCAGCTCGTGCAGGCGTACGCCGACATCCTTAGGCAGGCCAGCGCGTGTCACGAACCCATACCACAGCGGCGTTGCCACGTAGTTTGGTTGGCCCAATGCTTCCGCGAGATGGGGAACGTCCGGCAACTGCGCCGAGCGTTGCGAGTCGAAGACGCCAAGTGCCTTGACCTTGCCGGCTCGCACATGCGGCAGGCACAGCGGCATGGCGGATGGGTACATCGACACCTGCCCCCCGATCACATCGGTCATGGCCTGGGCGGTGCTCTTGTACGGGATCTCGACGATGTCCAGCCCCATGGCCTGCTTGAAGATTTCCATCTCAAGCTGGCTCGGTGTCCCCTGACCGGAGGAGGCGTAGTTCAGCTTGCCCGGATTGGCCTTCGCGTAGGCGATCAGTTCCTGGATGGTGCCGATGTTGAGCGCGTTGGCGATCGTCAGAACGATGGGAACGATCGCGACCTTGGCAACCGGGACGAAGTCCTTCAGCGGGTCGTACGGCGGCTTGAGACTCGTCGCAGCCACGATGGTGAAGGGATTGGCCACCATCAGCAACGTATGCCCATCCGGCGCGGCCTGCATGGCGGCCATCGTGCCAACGATGCCGCCGCCACCCTCCCGGTTCTCGACCACCACGACCTGTCCCGTGTCCTCGCCGATCTTCTGCCCGAACGTGCGCGCAATGACATCGCTTCCCGTTCCTGGTGCGAAGGGGACGATGATCTTCATCGGTTTGCTCGGAAAAGCGGGCTGCGCGAGGGCAGCCGGCGAGATGGTGAACGGCGCCGCCACCGCAAACGCTCCCGCAAGGCCGGCGCGCACGATGTCTCTGCGCCTCGGCGTCTGTTGTTGGTCCTGCTTCATGCTTGTCTCCGTTGGTTGTGAATTCTGGGTTCGATGCCCTCGCGCTCGGGCTGATTGGTTGACTGCAACGATCAGGCGTCCCGCCATCAGGCAGACTGCGTCACGGCGCAAGCAGCCTGTCGATCTCTGCCTGCGAGCAGCCGATGCTCTGCAACAAGGCGTGGCTTGAGTCGCCCACGTCGGGCCATGCGTAGCGTGGATCGCCTGGACGCGGTGCGCTCACCCCGGGCGTGCGTGGCATCCGAAAGACACCGCAGCTCGGGTCGGAAACCTCCGGCGCGGCATCGACCGCCTCGACCAAGGGATGCCTGAACCAGGTACCCAGCGTGTTGACCTCGCTCGCGACGACACCATGGGCCGCCAGATGAGCGAGCCAATCTTGGGTTCCGCGCTCCAGTAGCGCCATCGCGAACTGGGTCTCCAGATGCGCAGCGTGCCGCGCACGCTTGACGAAGCTGTCAAAGTCAGGTTCCTCCGCGAGATCAGCGCGTCCTGTTGCCCGGCACAGTGCGCCGTACTGCGACTCCTTGCTGAGCGTAACCGCGATCCATCCATCGCGCGTTCGGTAGACGCCGGCGGGCACGTTGAGGGCAACGGGATCGTCGCCCTCCAGCGATCCTTCGATCAGCTTTGCAGAGAGAAAAGCCGCCGTCGACTGCATGAGGCTCACGTCGATGTGACGCCCCGGTTGCCCACGCAGACGCCCATACAGTGCGGAGGCCAGCGCCTGAAACGCATAGAGCGCCGTAAGGGTATCGACCGCGAGAAAGCCCAGGCGCCGTGGCCGCCCTTGCGCATCCGTGTTGAGGCTCATCATCCCCGAGAAGCCCTGGATCACAGTGTCGGTCGCCGCCTGCTGCGCCCCAGGACCCTGCTGCCCAAAGCCGCTCACCGACAGGTAGACCACATCCGGATTCCGCGCCCGAACCTGTTCATAGCCGATTCCGAGTTTGTCCACGACGCCTGGGCGAAAGCTCTCGATGAACACGTCGCAGCGTTCGGCAAGGCGCAGCACCGCCTCGGCCGCTCCGTCGCGCTTGATGTCGATCGCCAGGCTCTTCTTGCCACGGTTGGCCATCAGGTCGATGGCAGTGTGGTTGTTGTAGCGCTGGCCGATCCCACGACTCCAGTCCCCGAGGGGCGGTTCGAGCTTGATCACCTCCGCTCCCTGTTGCGCGAGCAGCGAGCCGCAGTAAGGCCCCGCCAGGCCCTGGCTCGCGTCCAGGACGCGGACGCCATGAAATGGAAGCGAAGCTGCCGCGCTGCCGTCGGAATCGTTCATCGTCATTGACTCTCCGATTTCCCTATGGAAAAATTAGTTTCGACATTGTGAATTCAAAAATCGAGACAAGCAACAAGAGGTGACCCCAGGCATGAGACATCTGGAAGACGACGACCTCACGTCGGAGCAGCAGTTGCTGCGCGAGAACGTGGCACGTTTCATGGAACGGGAAGTGCGCCCGACCGTAGCGGAGTTCGAGGCGCGCGGCGAGTTCGACTGGACGCTGCCAGCACGACTTGCAGAGTTCGGCTACCTCGGCGGCTTTCTGCCCGAGGACCAGGGTGGCTACGGCCTGTCCTACATGGACTTCGCGGTTCTGATGGAGGAAGCCGGCTACCAGTGGCACAGCCTGCGGGCGATCCTCAACACCATGAACATGGCGGCGCTGATGATCGCGAGGTTGGGAACGCCCCAGCAGAAGGAGAAATATCTCGCTCCCCTGCTTGCCGGCCAGCTTCGGGTCTGGGTCGGCATCACCGAGCCGAACCATGGGTCCGATGTTGCGGGCATAGAGACCCGTGCGGTACAGGAGGGGGGTCACTGGATCATCAACGGAAGCAAGCTCTGGATCACCAACGGCGCGATCGCGGAACTTGGCATCCTGATGGCCAAGACAGCAGGCCGACCAGGCGAGCCGGATGGCATCACGGCGTTCCTGGTGGACAGCCGCGAGACCGCGTTCGAGAAGCGCCGCGTCCACACCATGGTCCTGCGCGCCACCACGACCTCCGAGCTCAGCTTTCAGGACATGCGTATTCCGCAGGCCAATGTGTTGGGCGAAGTCGGCAATGGACTCAAGAACATCCTGCTGGCGTTGAGCTTCGGGCGCTTGTCCGTCGCGGCAGGCGCTGTAGGAGCAGCCCAGGCGGCATTCGATCTCTCTGTCGAGTACGCCAAGACCCGCCGACAGTTCGGCGCACCGATCGGCTCCTATCAGTTGGTCCAGAAGATGGTGGTCGACATGCAGGTGCGTACCGAGGCAGCGCGGCAACTCGTACGCCGCGCCGCCCGCACACTGGACCGCGGAAGGCCAGGCCGGATGGCCTGCTCCATCGCCAAGCTGTACAGCGCCCAGGCCGCCCATGAAGTTGCCGACCTGGCGCTGCAAGTGCACGGGGGCATGGGATACAGCGCCGACTATCCGATCGAGCGGATCTTTCGGGACACCCGTGGTGCCGTGATCCCGGAAGGCACGACGGAGATCCAGACGCTGATCATCGGCCGCGAGCTGCTAGGCATTTCGGCGTTCGGCGCCGACCGAGACTGACGATGTCCACAACCACGAACGGAATGGAGCCCCTGATGAACGATCGCCTGCTTGGCAAACTTCAAGACCTTGTCATCCACTACGAGGATCTGGAGGTGGGCGACACCTTCACGACCTCGGGGCGGACCGTGACCGAAGCCGACGTCGTGAATTTCGCGGGCCTGTCCGCGGACTACAACTCCCTGCACGTGGATGCCACCTTCGCATCGACCACACAGCACGAAGGACGTATCGCGCACGGGCTCCTGGTACTGGCCATCGCATCCGGTCTGTGCACGCGCCTACCGCTCATGAAGTTCCTCGAGCCGTCCATCCTGGGCCTGGCCGATCTCCAATGCAAATTTCGTCGACCCTGCAAGATCGGCGACACCCTGCACGTGCGTATGCGCGTTACCGACAAGCAGCCCGGCAAGAAGCCGGACCGGGGCACGGTCACCTTCGCGCGCACTGCCGTCAACCAACGCGGCGAAGACGTGATGGAAAGCCAGTGGCAGCTCGTGGTGCGGAATCGAGGAAGCGTGCAATGAGAGCGTCGTCCCCTCCCCGGACGCGCATCGCGCGTCATACGGAAGCCGCCGTGTATGTCAGGGACTACGATCTGGTGCAGGACCTCATCGGCAAGTTGAGCTTCACCGAGATGATCGTTCTGCAGCTCACCGGCAGAATGCCAACCGCGTTGCAGACCCGCATTCTCGACGCCGTGCTGGTGACACTGATGGAGCATGGCTTCACGCCGAGTTCGATCGTCGCCCGCCTCATCTACGACTCCACACCCGAGGCGATGCAGTCGGCGGTCGCTGCGGGCCTGCTCGGCGTCGGAGGTACCTTCATCGGCACCATGGAAGGGGCAGCCTGCCTGATCGACGACATCCTGCAGGCAGGCGAAGGCGCCGAAGCGCGCGCCCGGAAGATCGCCACCGAGCACGCCCAACGGCGCAATCCTGTGCCCGGCTTTGGCCACCCGTTCCACAAGCCCGACGATCCCCGCTCGCCCAAGCTGCTTGCACTGGCCAGGGAGTCGGGCGCGCCCGGACGACACATCGAAGCACTGGAGTTGCTATCCCGCGAGGTCGACGCGGCGTTCGGGCGCCATCTCACCATCAACGTCACCGGCGCCGTGGCCGCGCTGCTCGGCGAGATTGACATCCCCCAGAAGATCATGCGAGGTCTTGCGGTTGTGAGCCGCGCCGCCGGCCTCGTCGGACATATCCACGAGGAACAGGAGCTGCCGACTGCGCGCCATGTCTGGGGCCTGGTGCAAAGGGAAGTTCCCTACGAGGAGAATCCAAGGTGAGTGTCTCGACACGGCGAGCGCTGTTGCTTGCGGCAGGCGCTGGGGCCTGTGCCCTGCCCTTCTTCGCGATCGCCCAAGCCGGATACCCGAGCAAGCCGGTGAGGATGATCGTTCCCTTCCCTCCTTCCGGGTCGACAGACATCGTTGCGCGCACGGTCGCGGACAAACTGGCCTCGGCACTCGGGCAGAGCGTGGTCGTGGACAACCGTCCCGGAGCGACCGGCGCCATCGGCCTGGACGCATTGGCGCGCTCGGAGCCTGACGGCCACACCATCGGACTGGCAACCATCGGCAGCATCGCCATCAACCCCGTGGTCAGCAAGAGGCTCAGTTGGGACCCGCGCCGCGACTTCGCGCCGATAGGGTTCATCGGCGCTACGCCGTTCGCGCTGCTTGTTCGGCCGGACCTTCACGCCTCCAGCATGGCCAAGTTCATCGCGCTGGCGCGGAGCCAACCGAATGGACTCACATACGCGACCGGGGGAAATGGAGGCTCGCAGCATGTGGCCTCCGTACTGCTGGAGGAGATGGCCGGCATCAGCATGCGGCAGATTCCGTACAAAGGGAGCGGTCCAGCATTGGTGGACCTCATGGGTGGGCAGGTCGACATGATGATCGAGCCGGCAGTATCGGCCGCGCCGCACATCCGTTCCGGCAAGGTGCGGGTCCTCGCGCTCACCGGGGCCGCGCGCTCGCCAAGCTTTCCCGATGTGCCGACCGTTGCCGAGTCGGTGCGGGGCTATGAGGTTGCAGCCTGGTTCGCGCTCTTCGCGCCCGCCAGGACGCCGGCCTCCGTCGTCGCGCGCATCAACGGGGAACTGCGCAAGGTGCTGTCCGACCCACAGGTCATCGAGCGGCTGTCCAGTGCGGGCGTGGAGGTGTCGACGAAGTCGCCCGATCAGCTTGCTGCCTATCTTGCGCAGGAGCTGGATAAGTGGAAGAACGTGGTTGCCAAGGCCAACATCACTGCCGACTGACTCGTCGCGCGAATCAACCGAGAAGGAACTGACGTGAAGCTAGGATTGGAAGGAAAGGTCGCGATTGTCACCGGTTCAGGCCGTGGCATCGGCGCAGAGGCGGCGCGTGCGTTGGCCGAGGAAGGTGCGCGTGTGGTCGTCACCGACATCGATCCGGAGACGACGGCGGCAACCGTGAACCAGCTGCGCGGAGATGGGCACGAGGTCATCGGCGTGGTCGCCGACGTGACGAAGGCCGACGACGTGGCCCGCCTCACCGAACAGGCCGTCTCGGCCTTCGGGACGCTGCATATTCTGGTGAACAACGCGGGATTCCCCAAGGACAACTACCTCACCAAGATGCCCGAGGCGGACTGGGACCTCGTGACCGGCGTGATCCTCAAGGGCGCCTACCTCTGTTCCAAAGCAGCCGTGCCGCACATGATGGCCCAGCGTTGGGGACGGATCATCAACATCTCCTCGCGTGCACACATGGGAAACCCCGGCCAAAGCAGCTACTCCGCGGCCAAGGCAGGCCTCGTGGGCTTCACGAAGGCGATCTCCTACGAGGAAGGGAAGTTCAACATCACGGTCAACGCGATCGCACCGGGCTTCGTCGAAACGGAGTTGATGCGCAGTCTCCCGGCCTACGACCAGATCAAGGAGAAATGGCTCAAGGCGACGCCGTTGCCGCGTTTGGGCGTACCACGCGACATCGCGGATGCCGTCCTGTTCCTGGCCTCCGAGCGCGCCGGCTTCATCACCGGCGAACTGCTGCACGTGACGGGCGGACGCTACTCGAACTAGGTCTTTCGGCCACCACCCGACGCCAATCGGTGGTGGCGGTCAGCGCGTCGCGACTTCCATCTCGGCACACGCGCTGGCCAGGCTGCGCGCGTGCTTCTCGATCAGCGGCTCCATGCGCGAGAGCGGCCCTGCGATCGCGACGGCATGCGGATCGAAACCCAGCAAGGTGGACTTCGCGACCGCTTGCACGTCCACAACGCTTTCGCCGCGGGTCATGTGCCAGCCTCGGGCCTCGCCCGCTGCCACGTCAGCCAGAAGTCGCCGTGGACTGACGATCGTGTTGGACGTGACCTTCTCGTAGACGAGTCGTTCGGCCAGTTCGCTTCGGACCTGAACCTCCAGCGCGCCCAGCAATGCCTTTCCCAATGCACTCGAATGCAGCGAACGCAGGTCGGCGACCTTGGCGCTGTAGCGAATGACCTCGGACGACTCGATCACGTGGATGTACTGCACCAGGCGATCCTGCCGCCGGGCCAACACCACTGTTTCACCCGTCTTGTCGCGCAGCGCCTCAAGGATGGGCGTGACCCGCGAAAGCACCGGATCGTGGGCCACGAGATGTCCTCCCAGCTCGTACAGCAGGCGCGTTGGGTAGTAGGTGCGCTGCGCGGCAAGCTGACTCAGGTAGCCACGCGACATCAGCGTGTTCACCAGGCCGTGGCAGCTGCTCACCGGGATCTCCATTGCCGCGGCGATCTCGGACAAGCTCATCGGCCGCATCTCCCTGCGGAAGACCTCGAAGAGATCGAGCGTGCGGTCCGCGGCCTTGACTCTTTTTTTGGTTTCCATCGCCGAATTCTAGGGTCGGGCGCCCGTGCAGCAAGCCCGACCGCAAAGCCGCGACCCTAGCCTGCGGTCGCGCCGTGGCTTAAGGGAACTGCAGAGAACCCTTGAAGCCCGCGCACCCAGGACCGATCCGCGAACATCAGATGGCACCCGCCAGCGCGTCCTTCATGCGACCCACTTCGACCCCCCGCGCAAGAGGCGCTTCGTTCTTCACGGCGAGCACCTCTGCCATCACGCTTACCGCGATCTCCGCGGGGGTCTTGCTTCCGATGTACAAGCCGATGGGGCCGCGAAGGCGCGCGAGCGAAGCTGGCGTCTGCTCAAAATGGGCGATCATCCGGGCGCGTCGAGCATCGCTGTTGCGCCGTGAACCGATGGCTCCGATGTAGAACGCTTCGGTCTCCAACGCATCCAGCAGCGCGAGGTCATCGAGCTTCGGATCGTGCGACAACGCGATCACGCAACTGCGGCGATCCGGTCGGAACGCTCGAACGACATCGTCGGGCATTCCCTTTAGGCACTCGACGTCGGGGAGCGACCAGCAACTCAAGTGCTCTTCCCTAGGGTCGCACACCGTCACCATGAACCCACTGAACAAGGCCATCGTGGACAGGTACTCGGCCAACTGGCCCGCACCGATGAGCAGCATCCGGTACTCCGGGCCGAAGGTGTTGGTCACCCAATGGCCGTCGTCTCGAAGTCCGGCAGGACTCGTCGATGGCCAATGGACCGCGCGCCCAGTGCCGCACTCGAGACGACGCTCCATCAGCTTCCCCTCACGCAATGACGCGACCAGAGCCTCCAGCTCAACAGCACAAGGGTTGAACTCCAGCATCAGCTCGATCGTTCCGCCACAAGGCAAGCCGAAACGATGGGCCTCGTCCGCGGAAATGCCGTAAATCAAACGCTCGGGCGAAGCGTTCTGCATGGCATGCGCGTGTCTGTGCGGCTGAACACCAGGTACTTGTCCACGAAAGCGGTGGATGAGATCGTCCTCGATGCAGCCGCCAGACACCGAGCCTACGACGGCACCGGTTTCGCAAAGCGCCATGACCGACCCGACAGGTCGAGGTGAGGATCCCCACGTTCGGATCACAGTGACGAGCACTGCGCTAAGGCCGGCTTGGCGCCAACCGCATAGCGTGCGCAAAACTCTCACATCAAGATTCTCCATCGTGTCTCCTGCGACTCGAACAGTCCAGCGCAGGAGAGATGCCATTGACTGCCTCCTGCATCGTGCCGAATCAAGATCAACTTGCCCTGCTCTGCACCGGGTTCGAACTCGTGGCCTGTCCGTTCCATGACCTTCGCGCCCCGGCGCATGGACATCAAATGGTCCCCCGCACGGGGGCCATTCTGTTGGGTTGTGTGGCTTGGTTCTATCGAGAATGTGCGCTGTTCTTACAGAAGCTTGCGCCCTCATCCTTTTGGCGTGGGCTGCGTTGAGAAGCTCCTGCAGGCGTCACGAACGGCGTTGTTGCATTACAGCCTGGGCACGCCCCGAACGGTACGCGTGGGATAACTCCGTCTGGGGAAGGGGCTCGACCTCAGATCGGGTTATGCAACAGTGCCCTTTACATCGCATACCCCACGCAGCAAGGCACCTTCATAGCTCGTATGGGCGGCCAAGTCTGGTGTCGGAGAATCAGCGCAGAAAGCCAGCCAGCCCTTGGCAACATCCACTCCCACAATGCGCTCAAGCGTCGGTTCGCCCATGCGCACATCCATGTCGAACATGCGGGCTGCATGACCAAGGCCGCACGTCACAGCAACCGTTCGGGCTACCGATGAGAGACCGGCGTTGCGCTCTCGGTTCAGGCGCGGGCTCCGGCAAACCGGGCTCCTGGGAGCAACGAACTACAACGCCAGAACCGCTCGAGCGTCACGACGTCCAACCCTAGCGCTTTCGACCATCTTGATCAATGGGCGGTTGGCGTCAAGATACAAGGGCTCAAGCCATGTCGTTGAACACCGGTGGCGCAAGAACGCCCTCCCCCCAGTCCACCAATGCGCGAGCCGCGTGAAAATCTCGGCCAAACGGCCAAAGCTGTAAATGCCACACAACTCAAGCTTGACGCCGCGGATGCGGGTAGCGAGGCCTAAGAATGTGCGCACTGCTCCACGCACCGTTGCGCAGCCAAATCGATCTTCCTCTCACTTCCGAAGACGCACCATCTTCAGAAGTTGGCGCTCTCGCCCGGTTTTAACGGCAGCACCTTTGTGACAGCACCGCCGCCGACCGCCTGCACATAGTCCTCCGGCCGACCCTTGCCCAGCGGATTCGCCCCGTAGTGCATGGGGATCACCCAACGCGGACGCAGCCACTCGCGCGTGGCGAACGCGGCGTCCTTGGCGTCCATCGTGAAGTGCCCGCCGATGGGCATCAGCACCAGGTCGGGCTTGTAGTAGTCGGCGATGAACTTCATGTCGCCGAACAGCCCGGTGTCGCCCATGTGGTAGATCCGAAAGCCGTTCTCCAGCTCGATGATGTAGCCGACCGGCTCGCCAGCGGGGTACGGCTCGTCCTTGCCGGTGCTGGCGTTCTTCCACACCAGGATGCTGGAATGCTCGGCGCGCACCGCCGTGACCTTGATGCCCTGTGCCGGCTCCACGGTGCCGCTCTTGTTGAAGCGCGGTGCCAGGTTGGGCGGCAAGATGCCCAGCAGGTTCACGGTCTGGTTCATGTCGCCCGGCGCGTACATGGGCACCTGGTTCAGCTGCGCGAGCGCCGGCGCATCGGCGAAGTGGTCGCCATGGGCGTGCGTGACGAGCAGCACGTCGACCTTGCCCAGCGCGGCCAGGTCCTTGTACTTTGCCGGGGTCAACGGGTTCTGGCGCAGCCAGGGGTCGGTCACGATGACCTTGCCGCCGGGCGACGTGATGCGGAACGCGGCCTGGCCCAGCCACAGCACTTCGGTCAGGCCCTGCTCCGGCGCCCGCGGCGCCGTGGGGATCTGCGCGCATCCCCAGGGAAGCACCAACGCCACCGCCATCATCTTGCACCAGCGCACCACGTTCTTCTGCAACATCTCAGTCTCCTGGTTGGTATCAATCCACGCTGACTTTGGCGGTTTTGACCACGGACTCCCAGCGCACCCTGTCCTTCTCGATCAAAGCACCGAAGGCCTGCGGCGTGATCGGCATCGGATCGGCTCCCTCGCTGACCAGCCGCGCTCGCACGCCCTCGCTGGCAAGTGCCTGGTTGACCAGGGTGTTGAGGGTCTGCAGCACGGCGCCCGGCGTGCCGGCTGGCGCGACCAGGCCATACCACTGGTCGGCCTCGAAGCCGCCGGTGCCCGCCAGGCCGGTCTCGGCCACGGTGGGCACGTCCGGCAACTGAGGCAGGCGGCGCGGGCTGGACACGGCCAGGGCCTTCATGCCGCCCGACTTGATGTGTGGCAGCAGCGCCGGCGCGCCCGTGAACAGCAATTGCACCTGACCGCCCAGCAGGTCGTTGACCGACGGCGCCGTGCCCTTGTAGGGTACGTGCAGCGCCTGCAGACCGGTCTGCAGCTTGATGTACTCCATGGTCAGGTGCGCCGCACTGCCGTTGCCGCCCGAGCCATAGGCCAGCGCACCGGGCTTGGCCTTGCTGTACGCCACGAGCTCGGCCAGGCTGGACGCCGGCACGCCCGGGTGTACCACCAGCACGTTGGGCACGCGCGCCACCGCGGCCACGGGCGCAAAGGCTTTCAGTGGCTCGAAGCGCAGCTTGGGGTACAGCGCCGGGTTGACCGCCAGCGTGCCGGTGTGGCCCATGAACAGCGTGTGGCCGTCGGCCGGGGAACGCGCGGCGCGCTCGGAGGCCAGCGTGCCGCCGGCACCTGGAAGGTTTTCGACCACGACGGGCTGCTTCCAGCCGCGGCCCAGCTCCTGGCCGATGGCCCGCGCCAGGATGTCGCTGGAGCCACCGGGCGTGAACGGCACCAGGATGCGCACTGGCCGGGCGGGAAAGTCCTCAGCGGCCCGGGCAGGTCCCAGGCTGGCCAGCAGCGGAACGCCCAGCCAGCCGATGGCACGGCGGCGGGACGGCGTGAAAAGCAGCGTCATGCGGTTCCTTCGACCATCAGTCCGGCTTGATGCCGGTCTCGCTCACGAGCTTCTGGTAACGCTCGCGCTCCGAGCGTACCAGTGCAGCGAACTGCGCACTGGTCCCCGGAGTGACCTCGCCACCCACGCTGGTCATGCGCTCGCGCACCTCCGCGGTGGCAAGGGCCTTCTGCAGCTCTGCCTGCAACTTGGTGAGAACCGCGGGCGGCGTGCTGGCAGGCGCCACGAGGCCGTACCAGACCGATGCCTCGAAGCCGGGATAGCCCGACTCGGCGATCGTCGGCACGTCCGGGAAGATGCTGGTGCGCGCCGCACTCAGGGCCGCCAGCACCTTGAGCTTGCCGCTCTTGACGTGCGGCAGCGCTTCCAGCGCGTTCACGGCCACCAGAGGCACCTGGCCACCGATGGTGTCGGTGATGGCCTGCGCACCACCACGGTAGGGAACGTGCTGCAGCGCAATGCCGGCGGCCTTGGCGAACAGCTCGACCGCCATGTGCGGCGTGGCGCCGTTGCCCGGGCTCGCGAACGCGATGCTGCGCGGCTTGGCCTTGGCTGCGACGATCAGCTGCGCGATGTCGTTGTAGGGCACGGACGGATTCGCCGCGATCACGACAGGGACACGGCCGACCTGCCCGATCAGCGCGAGGTCGCGTTCCGCATCGAACGGCGCGGGCTGGTACAGCGCCATGTTGGCGGCCAGCGCATTGGCTGCCAGCATCAAGGTGTAGCCGTCTGGCGGAGCCGAGATGACGGACTTCACGGCAATGTTGGTGCCGGCACCCGGTTTGTTCTCCACGATGATGGGTTGGCCCATGCTGGTGGACATACTCTGGCCGACGGTGCGGGCGACGATGTCCACCGCGCCGCCTGCGGAATAGCCGACCACCAGCCGGATCGGCTTGTCGGGATAGCTTTGTGCCAGGGCGCCGGAGACGGCAATGGCTGCGCCCGCGGCCAGCAATGCGCGGCGCAGGATGGAAAGGTTCTTGGGCATGGATGCTCCTTGGAAAATGGTTCTAGGGGGCGGCAGTACCGCGCAGGCCCGCGCGGCCGACGATCGCGGCCAGCGTGCCGTCCTCGCGCACGGTGGCGGCGAACTTCTCCAGCGCCGGCAGCGCGGCCTGGCGCCCCTTCGGGATCGCCATGGCCATGTGTTCCAGGCCCCAGCGGCCATCGAGCACGCGCGCGCCCGGAACCTGGTCGGCGAGCTCGTACAGGATGGCCTTGTTGGTGGCGAAGGCATCGAGCTGGCCGTCGCGCAACTGCGCGGCCGCCTGCTGCAGCGAGGCCTGCGGCACGACCTGTGCCTGGCGGAACTGGCGGCCCAGCGCGGTCTGGGACGAACTGCCCTGGCTCACGCCGACGCGCACGCCGGCCTGGTCGATGCCGTCCATCCGGTCCACGCGGCTGCCGCGCGGCACCAGGTAGCCCAGCTCCAGGTTGAGCAGCGGCGCGCTGAAGTCCACGAGCTGCGCGCGCGCCGGGGATGCATTGGTGACGGTGAAATCGACCTTCCCCTGGCGGACGGCCTCCACCACCTCGGCCACGCGCGGGTACTCGACGGCCTGCACGGGAACGCCCAGCCACTGGCCGAGGCGCTGGCCCATCTCCAGGGCCACACCGGCGCGGCGGCCCTGCGAGTCGACCACCAGAGAGGTCGGGCTGCCCAGGTAGACACCCACGCGCAGCGTGCCGGTCGGCGCCAGCACACTCCGTTCGGGTGGCGACGCCGACGGTGCGGCGCATCCCCCCACCAGCAAGGCGGCCAGTCCGCCCCACAGCAGGCGGCGGCGTGCGGTGTGGATCAGCGCGCGCATCCCTGTTCCTTTTCCTTCGCTTGCGCCAGCAGGCGGTCCGCGTAGACCTGCCAGGGGTCCTTGGGGCCAACGCCGTCGAACAGTCCTGCTTTGGCCTGCTGTGCCACACCGGCCTGCTTGTGGGCGATGGCCGACGCCATCAGCGGCTCGATGCCGGCCTCGCGCACGGTCGCCGCGGCCTCGAACATCTCCTCCGCGCGGCGCTTGCCATGCTGCACCACGCGGCTGAAGAAGTAGCTGCCCTGTTGCGCCCAGTCGATCTGCGGGAAGGTCTCCTGCAGCGTCGGCAGCACGTGCTCTTCCACGCCGTAGTGGCGCGCCGTGGTGTAGCTCTCGATCACCAGCGCCTCCAGCCCCTTGATCATGACGCTGCGGCTCATCTTGATGGCCGAGGCGACGCCGTAGCGCTCGCTCACCACGCTGGCGTCCATGCCCCAGGCTTGCAGCGTGTCGGCCATGGCAGCGGCATGCAGGCCGCTCAGCAGCAGCGGCACGCGGATGCCATAGGGCGGCACGGAGGTCATCACGCCCGCCTCCACGTAGGCCACGCCCACGGCCTGCAGCCCGGCCGCGGCCTGCATCTTGGTCCCGGGGGATGCCGAGTTCAGATCCAGGTAGCGCGTTCCGGCTCGCGCATGGCGGGCCGCCTCCTGCGCCACGGTCAGCGTGCTGGACGCGGTGACGGCCGAGATCAGCAGATCGGCCCGCGCGCACAGCGCGGCCATGCCGTCCATCGGCACGACACCGTCGGCCCGCGCGGCAGCGGCGTGCTGCCCATCGGCAAAGCGCAGGTCCCAGGCCACGACGGCGTCCACGCCGGACTGCACGCGCAGCTGCCGGCCGAAGATGCCGCCGACCTCGCCATATCCGATCAGCCCCAAGGTGATTCCCATGTTCGATCTCTCCAGTTGGAAGTGCAAGCGCGGCTGGCAGCGTCAGAAGCCGTACAGCCGCGCGGGGTTGTCGACCAGCAGACGCTGCAGCACGGCGGCGTCGCCGTAGTGCGCCAGCAGGTCGACCAGGTCGCCGTCGTCGGGCATCTCGCGCACATTGGGATGCGGCCAGTCCGTGCCCCAGACGCAGCGGTGCGGCGCCGCTTGCAGCAGCTGGCGCGCAAACGGCACCGCATCGTCGTAGGGAAAGCCGCCGCCCTGGGCCAGATGGGTCGAGATGCGTTCCGGTCCGCTGAGCTTGACCCAGGCCCGCGCGTCCGCCAACAGGCCGAGCAAAGCGAGGCAGGCCTCCTGCTCCAGGCCGGCCGCCACCGGCGTGCGGCCCATGTGGTCGATCGCGTAGGCGCACGGCATGCTGTGCAGCATCGGCAGATGGTCGAGCAGGTCTTGCGCGCTGAAGTGCAGTTCCAGGTGCCAGCCCAGCCGCTCGACGCGTTCAGCCAGGCGCAGCACGGCGGCGGGATCGGGCGCGTCGTTCAGGTGCCGGATGAAGTTGAAGCGCACGCCGCGCACACCGCCCGCGTGCAGCGCGTGCAACTCGGCATCGCCGACGTCGGGGCGCACCAGCGCGATACCGCGGTGGTCCTGCGGCGCGCGGCTGATCGCGTCCAGCACCGCGGCATTGTCGTGGCCGTGCACGGTGGCCTGAACGTACACGGCGCGTTGGACGCCCAGCAAGCCGTGCAGCGCCTGCACCCGCTCCACCGGTGCATCGTCGGGCGTGTACGGACGATGCGGCACGAAGGCGAAACGCGCCGCCGGGCCGTAGACATGCACATGCGTATCGCAACTGCCGGGCGGCAGCGTGAGCCGGGGCCGGCGCGGATGGCGCTTGGGCGGCGGAACCTGGGGACCGGCCATCTGCGTCACTCGGGCCGGATGCCGGCCACGCGCACGGCTTCGCGCGAGCGCTCCAGATCGGCGCGCAGCATGGCGCCGAAGGCCGCGGCCTGACGCTCCTGCGGACCGGCGGCGGTGAGGCCCAGGCTCTGCAGGCGTTCGACGAGCTCTGGCGCGGCCAGCGCCTGCTCGGCCAGCGCCTGCAGCTTGCGCAGCGCAGCGGCGGGCGTCGCGGCCGGCGCCAGCAGTCCGACATAGCTGTTGGCCGTGAACCCCGGCGCCCCACTTTCGCCAAAGGTCGGCAGTTCCGGCGCCAGCGGACTGCGCGCCGCCGCGGCGATGGCCAGGATCCGCGCCTTGCCGGTGCGGTGCAGCGGCAAGGCCGTCGAGAACTCCATCGAGATCGCCTGAATCGCTCCGCCCAGCAGATCGGGCACCGGGGAGTTGCCGCCGCGGTAAGGCACGTGCTGCAGCCGGGCGCCCGTGGCGGCATTCAGGCGTTCCATCGTCAGGTGGGTCGCGCTGCCCACGCCGGAAGAACCGCAGCTGAGCGCCTGGCGCTGGCTCAGTGCAACCAGGTCTTGCAGGCTTCTGGCCTGCAGCTCGTTCTGGACCAGCAGCACATGCGGGACCACGCCAGCCAGCGCCACGGGTTCGAAATCCTGCAAGCCATAGGCCAGCTTGGCCTGTACGAATGGATTGATGGTCAACGGGCCATTGGAGCCCACCAGCAGCGTGTAGCCGTCGGCCTGGCCCTTGGCCACCGTCGTCGCGCCCAGGCTGCCACCGGCGCCCGGGCGGTTGTCCACCACCACCGGCTGTCCGAGCAACGGCGCCAGGGCGTGGGCCAGCAAGCGTCCCACCCCGTCGACATTGCCGCCGGCGCCGAACGGCACGACCAAGCGGACCGGACGATCCGGATAGGTGGTGTCCGCGCGTGCCGGCCATGCGTTGAACGCCAGCAGCGGTAGCGCACGCACCAGGCCGCGCCTGCGGTGGTCGATTGTCATGCTTGTCTCCTATTGGTGGTGCAAGGCAGGCCAAGGCACGCCCCGTATGGCCCATTCTTTGGGCAGCCGTCAGATCCGGGGTTGCTTTCTGCAACACTGGGCGTTCGAATCCATTGATCGCCCTACCCCATGACCATCCTGCGCCTGCTCCATGTTTTCGCGGCCGTCGCCCAGGCTGGCAGTGTGCGTTCCGCCTCCGATGCGGTGCGGCGCGCGCCCTCCGCGGTCAGCCGTTCGATCGCGCAGCTCGAGCATGCGCTGGGTGTTCCCCTGTTCGAACGCCGTGGTCTGGGCATGGCGCTGACGGTGGCGGGCCAAGTGGCCTTGGACCGTTGGCAATCGATCGACGCGGAGCTTGCGCCCGTCATCGACGAAGCCAGGCAAGGGCGCGTACGCGTACCGCCGGCATCGGTGCAGGAAGCTCTGCTGGACGACCGCCGGCTCCGCGCGGCCTCGTTGTTGGCCGAGATGCAGCACATGCCTGCCGTCGCATTGCGCCTGGGCGTGACGCAGCCCGCCGTTAGCGCCGCGCTCTCGCGGCTGGAGCAGGCGCTGGGCGAGCGCCTGTTCCTGCGCACGCCGCGCGGTCTGCTGCCGAGCGCAGTGGGCCTGCGTTGGCTTATCCGCTTTGACCGAGTGCTGGCGGCACTGCGACATCTGGAGGACGACATCGCTGCCACCACGGGCCGTCTGCAGGGTCTGGTCACCGTGGGCGCGCTTCCGCTGGCCCGCGTGCAGTTGCTGCCGCACGCCGTGGCCAGCGTGCTGGAGCGACACCCCGGCTTGCGCGTCCATTCGCTGGAGAGCCCGTACGAAGACCTATGCGCCGGCCTGCTTGCCGGCAAGCTGGACTTCATCGTGGGCGCACTGCGGCCTTCCGCCGACAAGGCGTTGACCAGCGAGACGCTGTTCACCGAGCAGCTCGGCGTGATCGCGTCGACCCGGCATCCGCTGGCGAGACGTCGCCGCCTGACCCTGGCCGACCTGCGCGGTTGGCCCTGGGTCCTGTCACGGCCTGGTACACCGCTGCGCGAGTCACTGGCGCAGCACTTTCTGGCACACGGCGAGCCAGCACCCCACGCGACGGTGGAGACCGGCGACCAGGCCCTCGTGCGCGGCCTGTTGCTGCAGGGTCAGATGCTGACCGTGCTGTCGGCTCACCAGTTGCGGCACGAGATCGAGGGCGGTCAACTGTGCACATTGCCGATCACCCTGGACGGGCTGACGCGCCGGATCGGCATCACGCTGCGCGCGGGCGCGCGCCTGGCGCCGACGGCCCTGGCGCTAATCGCGTCAATCCGCACGATCGCCGCGACAGACGGTACTGCCGAAATCGCTTGAGGCCGTTCACGCCTCAGAGACGTCAGCACTTTCGACGTCGCCATGAAAATTGACTTCAAACGATCCGCATCCACTTGCAGGTCTTGTCAAAGCGAAGGGGGTCCAGCAGGAACTCTGGATCGGCATCCTCTTCATCACATCACGATGTGCGCGTCGCAAGCCAGATCTGCGATCGGGTCATCTTCATGCACCAGGGGCGCATCGTGGAGCAAGGTCCAGCGCATGAGGTACTGATGCATCCTCGCGAGGCCTACACGCGCGCGCTGCTCGCAGCCGTACCAGACTGGGACAGGACGGTCAAGCCTGGCGCTTGAAAGCGCCTCTGCGTGGCTGCGCCGAAGCCCGGGCACGCAGGAAGAGACCGACCACGAGCCAACGGACTTCCACTGGACGCACCGCTTCGGCCCCCGCGAGCCGAGCGGTGTGGCTCGTGGTCGTTCAGAAGGGATACTTGACCGGTTCCTCGATCACGCTGATCCACTGCGCCTCGGTGAACTCGTCGATGTTTGCAGGCCCTCCGAAGCGTCCCCCGTTCCCCGAGGCGCCCATCCCACCGAAGGGGACGTGGAACTCGTTGTTTACGGTCTGATCATTCACGTGGACCATGCCGGTCTTCAAGCGCAGCGCCATGGCGACCCCACGGCCTGTCTTCGCCGTGTGGATGGCGGCCGTGAGGCCGAACGGGGAGCTGTTCACAAGCTGCACGGCCTCTTCATCCGTGTCGAACACAGTGATAGGTGCGACCGGACCAAAGATTTCCTCGGTGAAGGCCGGCATCAATGGGCTGACGTGCGACAGGACTGTAGGCCAGTAGTACTGGCCGTCCTTGCGCGCGCCGACCAGCACCTTGGCCCCCTGGTCGACGGAGTCCCGGACGATCTTTTCGATCCGATCCAACTGCCTGGAATTGATGATCGGACCAAGGTCGACGGGACCGGAAGCTGGGTCGCCGACCCGCAGCTTGGATGCACGCGCGGTCAGCAACTCGGCGTAGCGTTGCGCAACGCTGCGGTGCACGAGATGGCGACCTGCTTGCATGCAGATCTGACCTTGGTGAAGGAACGCTCCCCAGGCGCCGCTCGAGGCGGCTGCTTCCAAGTCGGCATCGTCCAGCACGACGAAGGCATTGTTGCCACCAAGCTCAAGGCAGCACTTCTTCAGCAGGCCACCGCAGGTCTGGCCAATCCGCCTCCCGACCGCCGTAGAGCCGGTGAACGAGATCATCCGAATGCCCGGATGCTGCACGATGGCTTCACCCGTCTCTGCGCCACCCGGCAGCACGCTCAGGACGCCTGGCGGTAGACCAGCGTCGGCGAACAGCTCTCCGAGCAGGATACCCCCCACCACGGGCGTCTGAGGGTCTGGCTTGAGAATGACGGAGTTTCCGAGGGCGATGGCCGGAGCGATCGAGCGCATCGACAACAGCAGCGGAAAGTTCCACGGTGAGATGACCCCGACCACACCGATGGGAACACGGCGCCACTGGTTCTGCCGCCCCGGTACGGACGAGGGAAACAGCTGGCCGATGGCGTGCATCGGGAGCGCTGCGGCCATGGAGAGCTGCTCCCGCGCCGCGTTGAACTCCCAGCCGGCCTTCAGCCCGGCGGACCCGGCTTCTCGACTGAGCCAGCCAACGAACTTGTCGGCTCTCTCTGCAAGAAGTTGTTCCGCTTTTCGCAGAACCGCTGCACGCTGGTCAAACGGCGTCTGGGCCCATCCTACTTGGGCGGCGCCAGCGAAATCCGCCGCGATCGCGACGTCCTCGACATCGGCGACACCGGGCCGGCACAGAAGCTCGTTGGTGGCAGGCGCCCTGACCTCGAGGAACCCTCCACGCGCGGGCCGCCACGAATCGATCAGTACCTTTCCCTCCCAGGGATGTTGAACGGCATCTGCTTGCATGAACTGTCTCCAGAGAAATGGTTGGTTGATTGCGCGGCTGAGGTTCGCCGCGCAACGAGGCTTGAGCAAGGGCCGTACCACTGTGGAGCTCACGGGCACAGGCCAGTCTTTCCCCAGTGAAGGAACCACGTTGCATGCGCTCACACCACCTGCAGTCCCGGCGGACGCACGCAGCTTGTGTCTCGAACTGAGACCGAATGTCTCGGCATGGAACATGCCGAGACGCAACGCTGTGCCCAGCCAACAACGGGCTGGCGACATCGAAGGCTGGCAGCACGAGAAGCTGGGGACATATCTGATTGACCCCGCTCGAAGAGCCAGCTATTTATCCGGGACCATGCAACAGCCATTCGCCCCATCCCAAAGAACGTTGGCAACTCCCCGGCCAACGTACCGCCCGAACGACATATGGAAAGCGCGGAACGCGTTTTTCGACACGGGGACATCTCTCGGCGACCTCGTCGATGACGGAGTGCTCCACTCCTGGAGTCGATGCGTCCGAATGGGTTGCGGCGCGGACGATCAGATCGACTTTCAGCCCATCGGGCGTTCGCTCGTCGCCGAGTTGTTCGACTCGAATCACCAACTGATGGAAGCAGCCCGACCGGAGCTTGTCTCGCTGGCCGACGCACTGGGCGGCGCCGGCTATGCCGTCTTGCTAACGGATCCTCGTGGCAATGCTCTCGCTGTGGACGGCGCGCTCACGCAAAGAAGCAGCCTGCTTCAGCGTGCTCTGCGTGTCGGCGTAGACCTATCCGAGGAAGCCATCGGAACCAGCGCGATGTCGGTTGCGCTCCATGACCGGCGCCCTGCGCGCGTGCTTGGCGCCGAGCACTTCTACTCGGAGATCCAGACCTTCCACTGCAGCGCAGTCCCCATCTTCGATCCCCAGGGACTCATCGTCGGTGCCCTCGATGTGAGCCGCGACATTCCGGCCAAGGTGGATTGCACGCTCTGGCACGCCGCCCGATGCGCCAGGAGGATCGAACGCCGCCTGTTTCTGGAGCTGCCGGCGCAGTTCCTGTTGGAGCTCGACACCTGCAATGCTTTATCCGATGTCTCGGATGACAGCGGTGCCTGGATCGCGCTAGATGAGTCGGGTCGATGCACCTACGCCAGCGTAACGGCTCGCTACCTTCTTGGTTGCGCCGAACCGGGTGCCTTACCGGACTTCGAGGCGATCTCGGCCGAGAGCTTCAGCAGTTGGGCAACGAAGTTTCGACGCTCCGCGTGTTCCTCGATTCGGCTTCTGAACGGCGTGCAGCTTCAAGTGCGCGAACTCAGGGCATCGAGGCTGCCACACCATGACCGACGACCGACCGCCCCCCCGGTCAGAACGCAGGACCGACCGGAGCGGAGCCTGAGTCTGGGCGACACGCGCATGAATGCGTTGTTCGACAAGGGCCTGCGCGCCGCGCGCGCAGGCCTTCCGATCCTGGTGGCCGGTGAGACCGGGACGGGCAAGGAGTTTATGGCACGCGCTCTGCACGCCTCGGGTCCACGTGCCAGCAGGCCCTTTATCGCCGTCAACTGTGCCGGCATTCCACTGGAGCTTCAGGCAAGCGAGCTCTTCGGCTACGAGGAAGGTGCGTTCACCGGCTCCAAGAAGAGCGGCTTCATTGGGAAGATCCAGGCAGCACAGGGAGGAACGCTGTTCCTCGACGAGATTGGGGACACGCCGCTTTCGCTTCAGGTGGCACTGCTTAGATTTCTCGATTCTGGGGAGATCTTTCCACTTGGCGCGAGGCAGGCGCGAAAGGTCGATGTGTCAGTGGTCTGCGCGACACATAGAAGCTTGAACGAGCTGGTGCGCAACGGAACATTCAGGGAAGATTTTCTGCACCGAATATCGGGTTACACGATGCGGCTGCTTCCGCTCAGGGAGCGCTCAGACTTCCACGCTGTTCTCGACACTGTGCTTGAGACGCATGGGTTGCACCCGTCCTGTGCGTCCGCGGTCCTGCGCGAGCAGCTCAAGGCGTTTCCTTGGCCGGGGAACGTGCGCCAACTCTCGCACGCTGTCCTTCGCGCCGCCGCATTTCGAGAGGGAGAAGAGCTGGCGTTCGCCGACTTCGAACTTGGTCCGCTCGTGAAAGGCGGTCAGGCAGCTCAATCGCACCGCGATCTTCGCGACCTCGTTGCCCGAACCATCGATGACGTCATCGCAGAGAGCGATGGATCTGTCGCAATCGCCGCGAAGAAGCTGGGAGTCGGACGGGCGACGATCTACAGAAGGCTGAAGCAGAGGAAGGCCTAGCTCTACTGGTTCAAGCGCGCAGGTGTCGTTACGCTCGCCGAAAACGACGTCCACTTGGCTCTGCCTGGCGCTCTGCGCCGAACCCATTGGCTCCACCTCGGTGGAGCGTCTTCGAAAGGTCGGCGCCGACTGCCTAGGAAGCTTCCTAGGCCTCCAACGGTCGAATCCGTCGGTGCTCTACACGAGTCCAGAGGTCGTCCCAGAATTGCAGCCAGACCTGACCGTAATCATCGGCCAGGCGGCAGGCTCTCCTGTCGTCGGTCGGCGTCATCGCATGCATCAACGCGAACGCCACATCCTCCTGATGGTCGTCGTCGAACGCACGGGTCTCGGCATCGGCCGTTGTGCCGTGGACGAAATAGTAGCCACGGGTGACGTCGATGCCCACATGTGCCGCGGCCTTGCGCATGGCAGGACAGATAACCATCGCCGTCTCCTCGGTCGACGCCAGCACGACGAGGAGCCCGAGATAGTCCGAGAACTGGGATTCGATGAACAGTCGTACTCTCCGCGCACCGTCGGACTCCGAGTACGCGGCCCGCGCGTCCGCATCGACCCCGAGTTCAGACAGGACTTCGTCGAACATGCAGAAGTGCGCGGCCCAAGGATGTCCACGAAAGTAGCTTTCCTCGCCGATACCCGGCTTGTAGCCGAACTCGTCAAGCAGGTTGAGCGACAAGAGGAATCGGACAACCATGTGGCTCGCAGGTCCGAACCTCGATTCCAGCGTGCGCGACTGCAACTGCGCAGCAAGTATCGCGTCGGTGAAAACCGTCACCACCGCATTGCGAAACTCCAGATGGATCTCAGCCAGGGTGTCACGATCGAACGCACCATCCCTCAAGGCATCGAGGATCGGGTGGGTGAAGATCCTCTGCGACTTGATGCGTCGGATGAAGCCGGCTGCAAAGTTCCTGTTCCTGGTAGCTGTCTCTTGCCCGAGTTGGTCAATCAGGATTCGACGTGCAGCGGCCCGGGGGCTGAAGAAGTAGTCATCCGTCGACGCACATTCTGAGTTCATGAATAGGTCCTCCAGTAAAAGGCAACGAGGACATGCGCTGGATGCCGCCGGGCCTGAAGGTACGGTTCGCCTGACGCGCGAGGCAGTGGCCTCCGATGCAGAAATCGAACCGCGACGGATTCAATGCTCAAGACAAGCCGTCACCGCCAGATCAACAGACACAGTCCAACAACGCAAGTCACATCGAAGTTTATCGAACGTGATAGCCATCGAATCCGGATTTACCCTGCCCGAAGCCGCCGTGACCACTGCGCCATGCACGATTCCGTTCGTACCCTCTCATCGGCCCAGCGTGCCAGTTGGTTGGCTCTCGAGGAGCCTAGTGCTGCTCGGCAAACGAAATGGCCACGACAACACCGATCCGCCGTGGCGGCCGCGCGAATGGACCGCTATCTCGCGCCAACTGCACGGCCGCCTCGTCCAGCACAGGATGTCCGGAGCTGCGGTGGATGCGCACGGTGTCGGGGACCAGGCTGCCGTCTTCGGCGACGGTGAACGCGATCAGGGGCGAACCTGTCGCGCCGGATTCCCGGGCCCGTGGCGGATACACGAGATGGCGCTGCAGCGTCCGGCCCAGGGCGGCCACGTAGCGCCCGATGGCGATCTGTTCGTCCTCCACCGGACGCACCGCTTCGGCCTGGCGCGCATCGGGGCGCGGCAGCGCCTCCACCGGTGGTGGCGGCGCTGCCGGTGGCGCGTCCTGCGGCACCGCGGGGGAAGCATCCGCCACCTGGACCGGATCGGCGTCGGCACGCGGCGCGGGCCTGGATGGCCGACGGACCAGCGGCTGCGGCGCCAGGCGTGGCGGCGCCGGCGGCCGCACGGCCGGCTCACTCAGCGCTGGTGGGGTCGGCGGCGGAGGCTGCGCCTTGCTCGGCGCCTGCGCTTGAACCTGCCGTTGGCTGACCAAGCCGAAGAGTTCCAGATCCAGCCTGGACCGGGGCGCCGGGTCAGGTGGCGTGGCGACGAAGCCCAGCCAGGCCGCAATGGCCAGGCCATGGATGCCCAGCGAGGCCACCCAGGCCATGCCGTGGGCACGCCGAGCGCCTCGGACCATCACGACGCGCGGCCCTGGGTCTGCACTGCGACCCTGGTGAAGCCGAGTTGCTTGAGCAGGTCCGCCACGTCGATGAAGCGCTGCAGCGCAACCGCCTGGTCGGCCCGCAGCAGGATCGGCGCAGTCCGCTCGAGCACCCCCAGGCGCGACCGCAGCGCCTCGGGCGCCAGCGGCTCACCGAGGTAATGCGCCACGCCGGCCGCATCGATCTCGATGGTCGCTGTTTCCCGGATGTCGGCCGGCTCGGCGCTCGCCTCGGGCAGCTTGACGGGAATCCTGCCGCTGACGACGAGGGACGAGGTGGTCAGCACGATCACGAGCAGCACCAGCATGATGTCGATGAACGGCACCATGTTCAGGGACTCGAACGGGCGCTCATCCATGGACCATCTCCCAGCGCAAGGTCAGGACCTTCACCCGGCGCAACAGCGCGTTGTAGAGCGTCACGGCGATCAAGGCGACGATCAGGCCTGCGGCCGTGGCCTTCAGTGCCAGGGCCAGACCGGTCATGATGTGCGAGGTGTCGATCGCCGCGTTCTGGCCCATCTGCTGGAAGGTCAGCATGATGCCGAACACCGTGCCGAGCAGCCCCAGGTACGGTGCATTGCTGGCCACCGAGCCGATCACGAACAGCCGGCTCGTCAACTGCAGCTCCAGCTCGCCCCGGTCGCCGATGCTAGCGAGGTCCAGGCGCCGGTAGTACCAGGCGCGCTCGAACGCGATGGCCACCACGACGACGTTGAGCACGACCAGAAGCCCAATGACGCCGTAGTCCACGGCAGATGTCAGCCAGTCCAGGTTCACGGCATTCCTCCTTGTCAGATCATCAAGCCCAGTTGCACCAGCACCCGCGTGCGGTCATCGGATGCGTAGGGGGCCGGCCGCGCCCCGATGGCACGGGCAGCCTGCAGCCGCGCATACAACGCCCGCCACGACACGGTGTAGCCGATGCCCACGTCGCTGAGCCGGACTCCGTTGGTCGTGGTGAAACCTGCGTCGTGCAAACTCACGCGGCCCAGGTTCGTGAACACATTGACCGCGTGAGTGCCCTGGGGCAAGGCCGGCAGGGCATAGCGCAGTTCGGCCTTGACGAGGTAGCCGTCGTCCCCGCTGGCGGCACTTTCGTACGCCGTGACACCGCGCGTGCCCGAGATCAGCAACTGCTCGCTGCTGTCCAGGTTCCGGCGGATCGAGCGCTGGACATCCAACGCACTGTGCGCACTCAACGCGTCGCTCAGTGCCACGCGCCCTGCCAGACCCAGGTTGAAGCGGCCGTAGCCGCCCACGGTGTTGGCGCCGGCCCGGTTGGCGGCCGCCATGGCGGGCTCGTCGATGCGCAGGCGTCCCCAGGTGACGGAACCGGTGGCGCTGAAGGCGGCGTCGCGCGAGAAGAGCTGGCCGAACCGATCCAAGCTGGCACCGAGCGTCGCAGCGCGCGCGTGCTTGGTGGTGGCGCTGCCTTCGGTCTGCACGGCGTCGTAGAGCCGCCGGTCGACCAGGTTGAGCAGCACCGTCAGGTTCTGCGTTCTGCTGCGCTGCAAGGCATAGGAAAGGTTGGCCTCTAAGGAGCGTGCCGTGCCGAGCGCCCCCAAGGGCGCGTAGATGCTGCCGAGCTCGTAGGTCGTCCGCGATGCCGCGACCTCGCCGCGCAGGCCCTGGCTGCCCAGGGGCGCCGCGTAGGCGATCCGGCCGCTGCGCAGATCGCCGTTGGAACTGGACATGCCGTAGGCGTCGATGCGGTCGCCGATGCCTGCCGGCGAATTGACCGTTCCCCCCGCCGTCAGGCGGTTTCGGCCGGTGTAGCGCGAGCCGAAGTTGTCGCCGAGCAGGTATGCGCCGTAGCGCGGGCCCGGCTCCACCTGGGCGACGAAGTCGGAGGCACCAGGCTCGCTTGCGGCCGCGACCGTCACCTTGGGCAGCGTCGCGCCGGGCAGTTCGCCAACCAGCAACATGGAGCGTTCCAGGTCTTGCCGCGTGACGGTCTTCGAGCCACCCAGGTCGGAGAAGTAGCCCGACAAGGAGGCGTCGTTCACCAGCGACCGGTTCTGGACCGAGACCTTCCCGTAGGTGCCGATGACCACACGGATGCGCAGCGCGCCGCCGCTCGCGTCCTGGCGCGGGACCAGGGCGCGGGCGACGAGGTAGCCCTTCTCGCGCAGCAGCGCGGTCACGCGGTCTGCCACGGCTTCGATGTCCGGCATCGCCAGGTCACGCCCTTTGTAGGAGGCGACCGCCGCCTGCAGCTCTTCAGCAGGAATGCCGTCGGCCCCTTCGAACACGAAGCTGTCGACCCGCAAGGTCCTGCCGGCAGGCAGGGCCAGCGGCCGGTCCTCCTGTTGGAGGATCGTCGGATTGGGCTGCTGGCGGGGCTCGGCCGGCCGCAAGGGCTGCGCCTCCTGGGCAGCCCGTCCCGCGTCGATGGGGGGCGTCTGTGCGGTTGCGAGGCCCGCAACGGCCGCGGGAGCAAGGGCCAGGGCGAGCCGTAGGCTGTCTCTTTTCATTCTTCTTTGCAGGTTGGTCGGTTCCGGTCGGCCGGAACGGAACGATCGTGGCCGCATGGCCACGACCGAGACGGTGGCGAGGCTTAGATCGCCTGGTAGCAGTTGTTGGTCAGCCAGGTGTTCCAGTTGGTCGCGCCGGCGCCGCCCAACATGTAGGTCGCGAAGTCAGATGCCTTGGTCTGGGCCGTGGCATCTGTCGTCTTGAGCATGATGGCGTCCTGGCTCGTGGGGTACTTCGGGAACAGAACGTAGCGGCCGGCCGCATAGGTCGTTCCCGTCAGCGCCGGGCAGACCTGGCCGTAGGACACAAAGCCAGCCGTCACCGCGTTGTTGTTGATCGCGTTCAGTGTGAGGTTGATGTTGTCGTAGGCGCAGATGGCCGACGAGCAAGCGGTGGTGACATTGGTCCCGCGCGAGGTCGGGGTGACCCATTGACCCATGAGGTTCAGGATCACTTGTGCTTGCACTCCGTAAGGCGCCAGCGATGGCTCGGCGACGGCCAGCGTGGATACCCGGGTGGGTGGAGTCGTGCTCAGGGCAACATTGTTGCTGATGACTGGCAGACCGGTGCTCGAGCGAGCCGCTTCGGCGAATGGAGGGCTCGAAGAGGAAGAAAGCCCGGTGACGAGGTAGTTGACGGCGGGGTAGCTGCCCGAAGTCGCCGCGTAAGCGTTGGGCGACAGCAGGAACACCGGAGTGCCGTTCGCGTAGCGGAATGGCGCCGAAGCGGTCAGACTCGAATACATGCTGGCAATGTCTGCCGGCCGCTGCGCGTCGGCGGACATGAACATCGCGTACTGCGGCGTGTTACTCGGCACGATCGCGCTGTACAGCGCGGCTGACGAACCTTCGCAAATGTAGATGTCGTAGGCCTTGGGGCCGATGGCCAGGAAGCCTGCGGCGATCGACTGCGCCGACAGGTAGAAGTTCGATGCGACAGCCAGGTTGAAACCCACTGTGCCGGTCGATCCGATGGTCGTGCAGGCCGCGTGCGACGACATGGCTGCCGCCGCAATGCCCAATGCCCCCACGCCACGGATGAAACGCGCTTTCATGCTCTCTCCTACAGTTTTCGTTGTTGAAATGCGGCCGCAGCCGCGGTCACTGGGGCATCCCAGTGTTGGGTTCGTCGTCTTCGAGGTAGAACTTCTGGCCGTCCACTTCGATCTCGCGCACGTTGGCGGAGAAGCGCTTGGTCTCGGTGACAACGATGTTCTGGTCGAGGGTGGCCGCGGGTGTGCGTAAGCCCTGCGGGGTCGTCACGGCAGGCCGCGCGTTGGCTTCCAGGCCTTGCGCGACGGCTGCGCTCGCCGTCTGCACGCCGGACTGCACGTAGGCGGCATGTTCGATGCGCCGGGCTTCCTGGGCGGCCGCCTCGGCCACACGACGCGCTTCGGCAGCTGCCGCTTCTGCCAGGCGCTGTGCCTCAGCCGCTGCTGCTTCTGCCAGGCGCTGCGCTTCGGCCGCTGCAGCCTCTGCTGCGCGCTGTGCCTCCGCAGCAGCCGCTTCGGCCGCCACACGGGCCGCTTCCGCCGCCGCGGCTGCGGCCTCCGCCGCACGGCGGGCTTCTTCCGCCGCAGCTTCGGCCGCGCGCCTGGCCTCCTCGGCGGCGGCTTCGGCCGCGCGTTGTGCCAGCACCTGCCCGATGGTGCCGTTGGCGTAGTACCGGATGTCCTGCATCTGATCGCCGGTCAGCCCCTGGCTGTTGTCGGTCGCACCAGTTGTCGCCTTGTTACTCTGATCGCCATAGCCGTTTGCGGCAGTGGCCGTGTTGTAGTAGTTGTTGCTGCCGATCACCACCCACCCACTGCCGACAATACCGCCCAAGCGCTCCGGATTACCCGTCAGGCTGCCGGTTGCGTACGAGCTGTCGACCGAAGAGCTTGTTCCAAACCCGACGAGACCGCCAAACGCGCCGGCGGACGCACCGTTGCCGACGGTCACCGCTGTGGATGCGATGACGTCGCTGGAGGACGATGAGCCGATGATGGCGGTATTCGCAGCAGTCCCGACCAAGCCTCCGGCGAAAACGCTGTTGGTGCTGCCGGTCACGTCGACAGTCCCTGACGCGGAGCTGTTGCTGATGGTCCCGCCGTAGCCACAGCAAACGTTGGAGAAGTTAGCACCGTAGCGCGTTCCGCGGACCGCGCCGACAAGCCCGCCAGCAGAACTGGCGCTCGTGCCATTCGAGGAGCCCGTGTACTGCCCGAGGATGGTCACATCGCCGCTGGCAGTGGCATTGGCGACGAAAAACTCTGGTGGGTTGCTGAAACGCGAGATGTTCCAGCTGCCCACATCGATCTGAGCGATCAGCCCCCCCGCGAACCCACCCTGCGTCGCCGTCACGTTGCCAGTCGCGTGAACGTTGTCAACGCCGACTTTTCGGCCTGCCAATGCCTCGTTGTTGATGCTTGCGGACATGAGCCCCAGCAAGCCTCCAACGTTGTTCTCGCCCGTGACGTTCCCGGTCGCGAAGGAATTCGTGATCGTGGCATCGACAAGGCCGCCCGACAGCCTCAGCTCTCCCGCCAGGCCACCCAGGTTTGCAGCGCCTCCTACGTTGCCGCTGGCGTAGACGAGGTCGACCGTCGTGTCCGTCAATCCACCTGCAAGCCCGCCAGCTCCGCTGTACGACGCCGTAACCACTCCGGTAGCGTGCGCATGCGCGAGCTTGGAGGAAACGTAGCCGCTACCAAAGGGTTCGAGGTTGGAGTTGAAGTAGCTGCCCAGGCCACCCACCAGCCCTCCCACGCCAGAGAAGCCGGACACGTTCGCGGCGGAGAACGCGTACTCGACCGTGTTTACACCACTACCTGCGAGACCGCCCACGCCCCAGTTCCCCTGAACCTCACCAGTGACGTACGCGTTGTAGATGCGAATCTCGGCACCGTACGTTCGTGCGCCACCAACCAAAGCGCCGACGCCGGTAACTGCTCTGGTGATGGCCACGTCCAGGAAGCCGATGTCACGGAAAACGGCGACGCCGAGCACCTGGCCGAACAGCCCGGCATAGTCGAACGCCGGAGCAATGGTGAAGTTGCTGATGGTGTGACCGAGGCCGGTCACCGTGCCGTTGCCAAACAAGTACACCGGCGCAGTGGCGTAGGTGACGCCAGCGGCATCGAGGTTCTTGGCGATCGCGTAGTTGCCGTTGACGGTGTCGTAGTTGCCCGCGAGGGTCACGGCATCCGTGTTGTCCAGCGCATCGAGCTGGGCCATGCTGTGGATCAGCGTGTAGACGTCGCCGTTGATGGTCAGGCCGCGCAGGTTGGCATCGTTGCTGAAGGTCACGCTGCCGTAGACGCCGCCGCTGGTGTCGGTGTTCGCCACGGGCTTGCCGTCGGCATCGAGCACGGCGCCGGCATAGCTGGCGGGCGTGCGGATGCGGTAGTCGCCACCGAAGTTCAGGGCCAGCTGCCCGCCCACACCGTTGATGGTGATGGCGTTGTTGATGTTGATGTCGCGCTGGGCCGTGAGCGTGAGCTTGTTGTCGCTTCCCCAGGTGATCGCGTCGTTGACGTGGATGTCGCCATGGCCGCTCTTGGCGCCAGCGACCGACTGCACCTCGTAGTCGCCCTGGGTGTCCAGGTAGTTGCTGAGGAATGCGCCCGTGATGTCGCCGCCGCTGGCTGCGATGGTGTAGTCGTTGGGATCGACCAGCCACTTGCCGTTCTTGCCCTGCGCGGCACGCGTCAGGATCTGCGCGCTGTTCGCCACCTTGACGGTGTCGCCGGAGGTCTCGATGAAGCCGCCGTTGCCTGCACCGATGGCCCGCGCATCGATCGTGCCGGTGACGGACGTCGTGCCGCCGTGTGCACGGACCTCCACGCGGCCGAGCAGGTCGTCGATGGTCTGCGCCTGCACGACGCCGCCCACGTTCACGGTGGAGCGCAGCAGCGCGCTGGCCGCCTTGGCCGTGAGCAGCACCGTGCCGCCATCCGCGTAGATGGCCTGCTGGTTCTCCACCAGCGCGTCCAGCGTTCCCTGGTCGATGCTGACGCCCAGCAGCGAGTTGCCGCTGAAGTTCAGCGTGATCTGGTCGCCCGCCGCCAGGGCCACCGTGCCCTTGGTGGCCGTGACCACGCCCTGGTTCGACACGCTCGCACCGAGCAGCGCGATGTACCCGCCGTCGGCCGCGGTGAGGCGCCCCTGGTTGACCACGCTGGCGGTGCCGCCGCCGCCGAACACGTTGCGGCCTGCCAGGAAGTCCGTGTCGCTGATGGGCCGCGTGCTGGCGACCAGACCGCCCACGTTCACCGAACTGCCTTTGCCGAACAGGATGCCGGCGGAGTTCACGAGGAACACCTGGCCGTTGGCGTTCATGGCGCCGTCGATGACGCTGCGCTCGTTGCCGACGACACGGTTCAGGACCACCGCCGACGCGTTGGGCTGCAGGAAGTTCACCGTCTCGTTGGCACCGACGGAGAAGTTCTGCCAGTTGATCGCCGCCCGCTGGGAGCTCTGCTGGACGTTGGTGACGCTGCCGCTCTGCGCGATCGCAGCGTCGCCGCCAACGACGACGCCGCCGGCCGGTGCGGCCATGGCCAGGGGGCTGGCCAACACCGCAGCCGCCAACAACGGACCATTTGCGCCAGCCCTCCCCCTGCCTGTGCTCCCTTGGTCGCGCCGCATCCACCATTGGTGACGAGGCCGCTGATGTCTCTTCATGGATTCTCCTTTTCTTTGTTGGTTGCCACAGGCAGTGAACGCCAGAGTCTATATCGCTATGTCTACCGAGATATAACGATGTTCGTATTTTCTTCATTCGCCTTGTGGAAGGCAAAATTAATGAGCGCGCGGATTCATTGTCGCGAGCCAGGCACTCTCAGGGAAATTGACGACCGCGCTGCACCCCCACTTGCTGCGCAAGTGCGAATGCAGGCGACGAGATGGCTACTCCCAGAGGATGTCCCCTGGCGTAGTCCAAGGATGTTTTACCTCGGAGAAAATCTATTCGATGGCATATCTCGCCGACCAGGATCGGCGCGTTTGCATATCAGTTCTTACGCATACCTGATATTGATCGATAAATTCGATATGTACCGATGCAACATCGGGTTGATTATCCAAACCAGCGTCTGGGTTGTGACGTCACACAGGCCATGCGCGCATTTCACGCGCATGCCTGAGAACCAACGGGTCATGCAAAACCCGTTGTCCGGTCGGTCGCTCCGCGCATCGGCCATTGCCGCGACGCGAAGCGCTTCGACCTCCTCCGTCTCCAACCCTGTCTGGCGAACCGCCCTGATCAGGGATTTCAGATCGCCCGGGCGCACCCGATCGATGGATCCGTAGCCCGGCAGGGTCGTCCGATCGATCATTGGTGCGACATAGACGGCACGCGGATGGCTGCTCATCTGCGGGGTCCCACGGGCATGCCTTGCAACGCTTTCAAGCGTGCGAAGTCCAGGGTGGTTCCACGTGCAAGGCCTCGCGTCAGCGCCGACCGCGCTGGTCCAGCCATGCCTGAATCTCGCCCACAATCCCGCGGCGGAATGCCAGCACGCAGGCCATGAACACCAGGCCGATGATCACGGTGCTCCACGAGCCCGCGCCAGACAGATACTTCTGCAGTGTCACGACCACACCGGCCCCAACCATCGGGCCCAACAAGGTGCCGACGCCGCCCAGCAGCGCCATCAGCACCACCTCACCCGAGGCATGCCAGCGCACGTCCGAGAGGGTCGCCACCTGGAAGACCAGGGCCTTCGTCGAGCCGGCCAGACCTGCCAAGCCCGAAGAGAGGACGAACGCCAACAGCTTGTAGTGGTTCACGCGGTAGCCCAGCGATGTGGCCCTGGCCTCGTTCTCCCGGATGGCGGTCAGCACCTCGCCGAACGGCGAGTGCACCACCCGGTGGACAAGCGCAAAGCCGGCACAAAAGACAGCGAGCACCAAGTAGTACATGGCCGTGTCGTTGCTCAGGTCGACAAGCCCCAGCAACTCGCCACGTGGGATGTTCTGGATGCCGTCCTCGCCGCCTGTGAACGGCGCCTGCAGCGCGAGGAAGTAGATCAGCTGCGCCAGGGCCAGCGTCACCATCGCGAAATAGATCCCGGTGCGCCGGATCGCAATCGCGCCCACGGCGGTGCCGAGGAGCACGCCGACCAGGGCACCGGCGGCCAGGCCGGCCAGCGGCCCGACTCCCAGGCTCGTGCACAGGTAGGCCGTGGCGTACGAAGCGCCGCCGAAGAAGGCCGCGTGGCCGAAGGACAGCAGGCCGGCATAGCCGAGCAGCAGGTTGAATGCACAGGCGAACAAGGCGTAGCACAGGATCTTCATGACGAAGACCGGGTACACCACGCTCTGGAACGGGACCGCCAGTGCAAGCAGCAACAGGAGCAGCCACCAGACGTTGGCGTTGCGGGCCGCCGCAGGCGCTGCGCTTCTTGGGGCGTTGAGCGGCATTGCCGCGGCCAGGGATGGATTCTTCATGCTGCTTCTCTCAGGCTGTCTTGCCGAACAGGCCCGCCGGTTTGACCATCAGCACGATGGCCATGATGACGAAGATGGTGATGGCGGAAGCCTGCGGATAGATGACCTTGCTCAGGCCCTCGACCAGACCGAGCGCCAGGCCGGTCAGGATTGCCCCGCCGATCGAGCCCATGCCGCCGATGACGACCACCGCGAACACGATGATGATGAGGTTCGACCCCATCAGCGGGCTCACCTGGAACACCGGGGCCGCCAGCACGCCGGCGAAGCCGGCCAGGAACACGCCGTAGCCGTAGGTCAGCGTGATCAGCAGCGGCACGTTGACGCCGAAGGCCTTGAGCAGCTTGGGGTTCTCGGTGCCGGCGCGCATGTACGCGCCGAGCTTCGTCTTCTCGATGGCCCACCATGTCACGAAGCAGACCGCGGCCGAGGCCAGTACCACCCACAGGCGGTACTTTGGCAACACGATCTGGAGCTGCTCCAGCCGCACTGGCCCGGACAGCGCCGCGGGCACCGCGTAGGACTGCCCAGCGGCACCGTACCAATGCGTGAACAGCCCTTCCAGCACGAGCGCCAGCCCAAAGGTGAACAGCAACCCGTACAGGTGGTCCAGGCGGTAGAGCCGCCTCAGCATGGTCCGCTCGATCGCCATCCCGAAGACGGCGACAACCAGGGGTGCGAGCCCAAGCGCCAGCCAGTAGTTGACGACCAGGTCGGGCTGGCCCAGCCATGGCCCGAGCTGCGTCATCCCGACCCAGGCGACGAAGGCGCCCAGCATGTACAGCGCGCCATGGGCGAAGTTGATGACGTTGAGCAATCCGAAAATGATCGCCAGTCCCAGGCTCAATACGGCGTAGAACGAGCCGTTGATCAGCCCGATCAGCAGCTGCGCGATCAGCGCCTGCGGGCTCATTGTGAGCAGTGCATCCATCGTGCGTTCCTCTGTGTCTCAGATGTCGGTTCTTGGGGTCTCAGACGGCCAGCAGTTCGTCAAGAAGTTCCTGCTTGCCGGCGAGTTCGTCGCCGTGGATCGTCTCGATCACCCGCCCCCGCTCGATCACGTAGTGACGGTTCGCCAGCGGCGCCGCGAAGCGGAAGTTCTGCTCGACCAGCACGATCGTGTAGCCCTTGCTGCGCAACTGCAGGATCACCTCGCCGAGCTTCTGGACGATCACCGGGGCTAGGCCTTCGGTGATCTCGTCGAGCAGCAGCAGTTTGGCGCCGGTGCGCAGGATCCGCGCCATGGCCAGCATCTGCTGCTCGCCACCAGACAGCCGCGTGCCGGGGCTCTTGGCGCGCAGCTTCAGGTTCGGGAACATTTCGTAGATCTCCTCGATCGACATGCCGTTCTCGCCCACCACTGGCAGGAGCTTCAGGTTCTCCTCGGTGCTCAGGCCGGCGAAGATGCCCCGCTCTTCCGGGCAGTAGCCGACGCCGAGGTGGGCAATCCGGTGCTCGGGCAGGCCCATCACATCCTGGCCGCGGATCTGCACCTCGCCGACGCGCCGGTCGGTCATGCCCAGGATGGCCCGCAAAGTCGTGGTGCGGCCCGCGCCGTTGCGGCCAAGCAGCGTGACCACCTCTCCTTCGGCGACCTCGAGATCGATCCCGTGGAGGATGTGCGACTCGCCATACCAGGCGTTCAGTCCGCGCACCCGCAGCATGGGGGAGCGTTTTTCCATCGTCATCTCCTCGCTCAGTGGACCGCAGTCCCCATGTAGGCCTCGACGACGCGTGGGTCCTTCGAGACATCGCGGTAGCAGCCCTCGGCCAGGATGGCGCCGCGCTGCAGCACAGTGATCCGGTCTGCGATCCGGGACACCACGTTCATGTTGTGCTCTACCATGAGGATGGTCCGGTTCGCTGAGACGCGCTGGATCAGCTCGATGACCATGCCGACATCCTCGTGGCCCATCCCTTGGGTCGGCTCGTCCAGGAGCATCAGCTCGGGATCGAGCGCGAGCGTCGTCGCGATCTCCAGCGCGCGCTTGCGGCCATAGGAAAGCGAGCCCGTCTGCTCGTGAGCAAAGCCAGACAGGCCGACGTCCGACAGCAGAGCCATCGCACGGTCGTTGAGCACATCCAGCGAGCGGCGCGGCCGCCAGAAGTGGAACGTGTTGTTCAGCTCGCGCTGCAAAGCGATCCGCACGTTCTGCAGCACGGTCATGTGCGGAAACACCGCCGAGATCTGGAACGAGCGCACGATGCCCATGCGCGCGGTCGTCGCGGGGTCGGCGTGCGTGATGTCCTGCCCCTTGAAGACCACCTTGCCGGCCGAAGGGGGCAGAAACTTGGTCAGCAGGTTGAACATCGTGGTCTTGCCCGCACCGTTCGGCCCGATCAGCGCATGGATGTCGCCGCGGCGGACCTTGAGGCAGACGCCGTCGACGGCGACGAAGCCCTTGAACTCCTTACGCAGGCCGGAAGTTTCCAGCAGGACGTCCTTTGCCATCGCATCCATCACATACCCCCCATGCAGAGGTACTTGAGCTCCAGGTAGTCGTCGATGCCGTACTTCGAGCCCTCGCGGCCCAGGCCGCTTTCCTTCACGCCGCCGAAGGGCGCGACCTCGGTGGAGATCAGGCCTTCGTTGATGCCGACCATGCCGAACTCGAGCCCCTCGGCCACGCGCCAGACACGCGCGATGTCGCGGCCGTAGAAGTACGCGGCCAGGCCGAAGTTCGTGTCGTTGGCCAGCGCGACCGCTTCGGCCTCCGTGTGGAAGCGGAACAGCGGCGCCACGGGGCCGAAGGTCTCCTCCTTGAAGATGCGCATCTCGGGCTTCGCGTCGGCCAGGACGGTCGGCGCGTAGAAGTTTCCGCCCAGGCGCTCCCCGCCGACCAGCACGCGCGCGCCGCGGCGCCTAGCATCGGCTACATGCTCCTCGACCTTCTCGAGCGCACCGGCATCGATCAGCGGCCCGATGACCGTTCCCGACGCGGCTCCGTCGCCGACCTGCATCTCCGCGGCGGCCTTTGCCAGCTTGCGCGCGAACGCGTCGTACACGCCGTCCTGGACCAGGAACCGGTTGGTGCAGACGCATGTCTGGCCGGCATTGCGGAACTTGGAGACCAGCGCACCCTTGACCGCAGCGTCCAGGTCGGCGTCGTCGAACACGATGAACGGCGCGTTCCCGCCCAGTTCCATCGAGGTTTTCTTCACGGTGCCGGCGCACTGCTCCAACAGGACCTTGCCCACCTCCGTCGAGCCCGTGAAGCTGAGCTTTCGCACCAGCGGGTTCGACGTGAGTTCGCCGCCGATGGCGGCGGCCGAGCCGGTCACGCACGACAACACGCCCTTGGGCACACCGGCGCGCTCGGCCAGGAGGCAAAGCGCCAGCGCAGAGAACGGCGTCTGGCTCGCTGGCTTCAGCACCATGGTGCAGCCTGCGGCCAGTGCCGGGCCGGCCTTGCGCGTGATCATGGCGGCGGGAAAGTTCCACGGCGTGATGGCCGCGCAGACACCGATCGGCTGCTTGATCACCACAATGCGCTTGTCCGGGGCGTGGCCCGGGATGGTGTCGCCATAGACGCGCTTGGCCTCCTCGGCGAACCATTCGATGAATGATGCGGCGTAGCCGATCTCGCCGCGGCTTTCGGCCAGCGGCTTGCCCTGCTCCGCGGTCATCAGCGCAGCAAGGTCCTCCTGGTTCTGCAGCATGAGCTCATACCAGCGGCGCAGGATGGCCGCGCGCTCCTTGCCCGTGCGGCGGCGCCAGTCGCCGCCGGCCGCGTGGGCCGCGGCGATCGCGCGCGAGGTCTCTGTGGCACCCATCCGCGGCACCGTGCCCAGTCCGGAGCCGTCGGAGGGATTGGTGACGACAATGGTTGCGCCATCGTCTGCGTCGATCCAGGCGCCGTCGATGCAGGCCTGGTGCCGCCACAGCGACGGGTCTTTCAATTGAAGGGCTGTCATGGTTTTCTTGTGTGGTACGGCTGGGTGGAGCTTGCGGCGCGACTCAGGCAGCTCCCACGGAGCCGATCGCCTCGCGCAGCTTGAAGCGCAGGATCTTTCCGGAGCCAGTGCGCGGAATGGAACTCACAAGGTTCACCGACTGGGGAACCTTGTAGGGAGAGATCAGCTGAGCGCAGTGCGCTCGAATGGCCTCGCCGTCGATCGCGTGCCCCTCGCGGGCCACGACGCAGACGACCGGTACCTCGCCAAGGAACGGGTGCGCGACACCGATTGCCGCGCAGTCGAGCACGGCCGGGTGCGACAGCACCGCCTCCTCGACCTCGGCCGGCGCGATGTTCTGGCCGCCGCGGATGATCAGCTCCTTCAGCCGCCCGGTGATGGTCAGGTAGCCGTTGTCATCGCTGCGCGCCAGGTCACCAGTCTGGTACCAGCCGCCCGCGAGCGCTGCGGCGGTCTCCTGCGGCTTGTTCAGGTAGCCCTGCATGACGTTGGGCCCGCGCACGATCAGCTGACCTTCCTCGCCAACGGGAACGTCCTGGCCCGAGCCGTCGACGATGCGCACCGCCACGCCCGGTAGCGGCACGCCGCAGGAGCCCATCGTGCGGGGAACCTGGGGGGCGTTCATGGTCACCATGGTCGACGTCTCGGTGATGCCGTAGCCGTCGAGCAGCGGTCGGCCGAACGCCGCTTCGAAGTCGCGGTTGAGAGCCGCAGGCAGGATAGCCCCCGCCGAGATGAAGTAGCGCACGCCGGGTACGGCAGTCGCACCGGCAGCACGGCCGCCCTCGAGCAGGTAGTGGAATACCGTCGGCACACCTGGCATCAGCGTGTACCGGCCGCTGCGAAGCTTGCCGAGCACGTCCTGGGTCGAGAACTTTTCGAGCAGGAACTCCGTGGCGCCGGTCGCCAGCACGCCGAGGACGCAGAGGTTCAGGGCGTAGGAGTGGTACAGCGGCAGCGGGGCCAGTAGGACATCGTCGGCACTCAACCCGGCAATCGGCGCCCAGCACGCGGCCACGACCCACAGCATGCTGTGCTGCGAGAGCATCACGCCCTTCGGTCGTCCGGTCGTACCCGAGGTGTAGACGATGAACGCGGTCGCGTGCAGGTCCGTGGGGTCGCGCGGCTCGGAGCGCGCGGCGCTCTGCACCAGCAGCGCCAGCGAAAGCTGATCCGTCGGATCGTCGCTGCCGGAGAGGATGATGAGCCGAAGGTGCGGTAGCTCTGGCCTCAACTGCTCGATCAACGGCAGGTGCTGCGGCGCGACCACGATGGCTTTGCAGCGGGCGTCCTCCAGACGGTAACGAACCTCGGCCTCGGTGGCCTCGTGGCTGATGGGAACGCCGATGCACCCAGCGCGGGCGATGGCGACGCACGACAGCACCCAGTCCACCGAGTTGGGCAGCATGATGGCGACGGTGTCGCCGGGGTCGAGCCCCCGGTCCTGCAAGTGGCCGGCGGCGCCTGCCGTCTTGGCAGCGAGCTCTCCGTAGGTGACCGAAGCGCCACGGGCGTCTTCGAATGCGACCTTGGCGGGGCGGTCCTTGGCGTGCCGGTGAACCAGCACGCCGATCGGGGCGATCAAGTCGGTACGAATCATCTTGTCTCCAGTGCCAGTCCTGACGGCGCGTGGCGCGCCAGGCCAAGGGCTCAAACCATGCTGAAGCCGCCGCTGATGCTGACGACCTGGCCGGTGATCCAGCCGCCTTCCGCCGAGGCCAGCAACACCGCCATGGGCGCCACATCCCTCGGCTGGCCGAGACGGCGCAGCGGGTAGAGCTTCGTGAGCTTGTCGCGGTTGGCGGCGATGAACTCCGGATCGTGGGCGGTCTCGATGAGGCCCAGGGCCAGCGTGTTGGCCGTGAGACCGGCGCGGGTTTCGCGTGCGATGGACTTCATCAGCGCCACGTTGGCCGCGCGCGCAGCCGCGCCCAATGCCAACCCGGACTCGCCGATCCGCGAGGAGTCGCCGACGATGGTGATGATGCGGCCCTCGCCCTTGCTCTCTTCGAGGTGCGGCAACGCCGCGTGGGTACAGTTCAGCGTGCCGTACAGGCACACATCGATCTGGCGCTTCCACTCCTGCGGCGTGGTGTCGGCGAAGCGCTTGCGGATGACCAGTCCGGCGTTGTTGACCAGGATGTTCAGGCGGCCGAACTCGGCCACCGTCCGTGCCACCATGGCCTGGACGGCCTCCATGTCGGAGATGTCGCAACCGATGGCGAGCGCCTTGCCGCCTCGCTCGCGGATCTCGGCGACCACTCCCTCCGCGGCAGCCTTTGATCCGTTGTAGTTCACAACGACCGCGGCGCCCTCGTTGGCCAGGCCGACGGCGATCTCGCGGCCGACATCGCGCGCGCCGCCGGTGATCAGTGCAACTTTTCCTTCGAGTCCCAGTTTCATGCTTCTTCCCTTGTTGATTGAAGTCGGTCCGCGTGGATCAGCCGGAACAGGCGCTCCGGTGTCGCGGGAAGTTCGGTGATGCCCACGCCCAGCGGTGCGAGGGCGTCGGAGATGGCGTTGGCGATCGCCGCCGGCGCGCCAATGGTTCCGCCCTCCCCCATGCCACGGAAGCCACCGAGGGTGTTGGGGGAGACGGCGGGAAGATGAACGAGCTCCAGGTCCGGCACCTCCGGGGCCGAAGGGACCAGGTAGTCCACGAGGCTGGCGGTGAGCAGCTGGCCGTCCGCGTCGTAGACCACCTCCTCCAGCAGCGCCGCGCCAACCCCTTGTGCCAGGGCGCCTCGGGTCTGGCCCGTCACGATCAGCGGGTTGATGATGCGGCCGCAGTCCTCGGCGATCACGTAGCGCTGGATGTGCACGCCATAGGTCTTGGGGTCGACCTCGACCTGGACCATGTGGGTGGCGGAGCTGGTCGTTCCCACCACTGGGTCGTAGACGCGCGTGACGCATAGTTCCTCGCGGACTTCGGCGGGCACGCGGCCCATCTGCGAGTACAGGGCGTTGGCAAGTTCGGGAAACGTCAGGCTTGCATCGGTCGACCGTGCACGGATCACCCCCTGGACGATGTCCAGGTCTTCCGGCGAGGTGTTCAACAGGTGTGCGGCCACGCGCAGCATCCGCGCACGCAGCTCCCGCGCGGCCAGGATGCCGGCACCGCTGCTGATCACTGCCGTGCGGCTGGCATAGCTGCCGGTGCCGTGAGGCACAGCCGCGCTGCTGCCCGTGACGACGCGCAGGTCCTCGATGCGTGCACCGAGTTCATCGGCGAGCACCTGGCCCAGGGTGGTCTCGTGGCCCTGGCCGTGCGAGGCGCAGCCAAACGAGGCCGTGAGCGCGCCTGTGGAGTCGAGCTGGATCACGCAGGTGTCGGTGCCGGTGTTGATCGGCATGCCGGGCGAGGCCGAGATCCGCGAGCCGATACCGGACAGCTCTGCGTAGCAAGCGAAGCCGATGCCGATCCAGCGTCCCTCGGCGCGTGCCCGCGCCTGCGCGCGGCGTGCGGCGGCATAGTCGAAGCGCTCCATCGCGGCATCCAGCCCTTCGATGAAGGCCGAGCGGTCCCAGACGATGCCGACAGCGGTCTTGTAGGGGAACTCGTCCGGACGGACCAAGTTGCGGCGACGGATCTCTCCCGGGTCGATGCCGAGCTCGAGGGCCGCCATGTCCAGCAGCCGCTCCATGACGAAGGTCGAGGTGGGGCGTCCCACGCCGCGGTAGGGCCCGGTCGGCGACTTCGGCGTCGTCACGCCCCTGACGTGTCCGTGGTAGCACGGCACCTTGTAGGGGCCTGGCAGGAAGCTGATGACCTGGACAGGCTCGATCCCTGCAGTCCAGGGATAGATCGAGTACGCGCCCACGTCGCCGACCACTTCGGCCCGCAGCCCCAGGATCTGCCCGTCGTCACCAAGGGCCAGCGAAGCGCTGACGCGCTCGTCGAAGGCCTGGCTGGTGGACAGCAGGTCCTCGAGCCGGTCTCCGGTCCACTTCACCGCCTTGCCGATCTTGCGGGCCAGCACGCAGACCAGCATCTCCTCCTGGTACATGGAGGTCTTGCCGCCGAAGCCGCCGCCGACGTCGGGTGCAATGACGGTCAAGCGGTTGCCCGGCATGCCCATCAGGTTGGCCAGGCCGTCGCGGATGATCCCGGGCACCTGGCTCGACGTGTACAAGGTCAGCGCGTCTCGACCGCGTTCGACCTCCGCCATGTAGCAACGGTTCTCCATCGCCAGTGAGGTCTTGCGGTGGAAGCGAAAGCGTGCGCCGATGACATGCGGCGCGCCCTTGAACGCTTCGTCGACCTCGCCGCGCACGAAGGCGCGCTCGACCAGGACGTTGCTCTTGAGCGAGGCATGCAGGAGCGGAGCGTCAGGGTGTGCGGCCTCCTCGGGATCGGTCGCGACCGGAAGCGGCGTGTAGTCGACCTCGATCAGTTCCAGAGCGTCTTCGGCGATGTAGCGGCTGTCGGCCAGCACCGCCACGACCGGTTCGCCGACGAAGTGCACCACACCATTGGCCAGCGCGTGGATGGCGGTCGGCTGGTAGCCACTCATGCGGGAGGTAGCGACCGCCGGCTTGATCAGGCCGGCGATGTCCTGCCAGACGAAGACGCCGCGCACGCCCGGCACGGCGCGCGCTGCGTCCATGCGGATGGCATCGATGCGCGCATGGGCCTGGTCGCTGCGGAAAACAGCCATGTGCAAGGCGTGCGCCGACGGCCTGTCGTCCACGTACCGGCCGTTGCCTGACAGCAGGCGGGCGTCCTCGACGCGCCGCACCGGCTTGCCGACAAGCTTGCCGGTGTCGAGCTCGTCCAGATCTCGGGAGGCGTCGACGCCTGGCTCACGCATACGCGTCGGCCCCCTTGCGCATCTCACTCCACTGCTGGTCATCATGGCCGAAGACCACCGTGGCGCCTGAGCGCTCGATGCGCTGGATCTCTTGCAGGGAGGCCGATGCCTGGTTTGCGTCCCAGGTATTCCTCGGGATGATCTCGCGTTCCAGGTTCGCCCGGAGGGCCACAGCGTCGGAGGCCAGCAGGAACTGGCCGTCGCGGTCCAGCGACACCAGCGCCCCGATCGCTCCAGCCGTGTGACCGGGCAAGGGCACGAGGACGATGCGGCCGTCGCCGAAGAGATCGTGCTGCGCTTCGATCAGTCGGGTCGGCATCGGATGCTGCCAGTCGGCCGGGATATAGCCCTTCTGGACTGCATCCGGGCCCTGCGCCGCCTCGAGCTCCTTCTGGTGGCACACCAGGGTGGCACGCTTGAAGAACTCGTTGCAGCCGCAGTGGTCGGAATGGAAGTGCGAGGCCACGACCACGTCGATGTCCTGCGCCTGCATCCCCAGGGCGGCGAGTTCGGACAGCACGTTGTCGTTCGGCCCGCCGATGGGCACCATGGCCTTGGCCATCGGGCCCCAGCGGCTTTCGGCATCGGTCACGGTGCTGGGATGGCAGCCCGTATCGAACAGCACGTTTCCCTGGGCATGGCGCAACAACACGCTCGACACCGGCAGTTCGATCGTTTCGGTGCGTTCCGCGTCCGGGAGGTAGACGCTCTTGCGCATCCGAAGACGCCCGCCACACAGAAGATGCATCTTCATCGCTTTTCCTTCTCTTCGCCGTCGGTGCCCGCGGCCTCGCGCAGTGCGTTGTTGGCCGTTGCGCACACGCGGAGTGCTTCAACGATTCCCTGGTAGCCCGTGCAACGGCACAGGTTCCCCGAGAGGACATCCCGGATCTCCTCATCGGACTCCAGGGGGTACTTCAGGAGTGCGTCGTGGCAGGTGGCCAGCATCCCTGGCGTGCAGAAGCCGCATTGCAGCCCATGGCACTCCCGAAAGGCCTCCTGGATGGGGCTGAGCTGGTCGACCGTGCCCATGCCCTCCACGGTGGTGATCTCCGCGCCATGGGCGCGCACCGCAAGCATCAGGCACGAGCGGACGCTGTCTCCGTCGACCATCACCGTGCACGCGCCGCAGATGCCGTGCTCGCAGCCCACATGGGTTCCGGTCAGGCCCAGCGTGTGCCGCAGGAAGTCCGACAGCAGCAGCCGCGGCTCGACCCGGTGCTCCTCGACCTGGCCGTTCACCAGCATCCAGACCGGATGCAGCGGAATGACGCGTTCGCTCATGCGGTCTCTCCTGTGGCGCGCTTCCACGCCTTGCGCATGACGCGCTCCATGACGGCCCGCGCGAGGTGGCGCCGGAACGCGGGCGAGGCCTGCAGGTCCTGGCGCGGCTCCAGCGAATCGCAGGCGGCATCGATGGCAACGCCCATCGTCTTCTCGTCCAAGCTGCGGCCGAGGAGCGATGCTTCCGCCTCGTGCCGCCGCAACGGGGTGTCGCCCACGCCCATCATGGCGATGCGCACATCGACGATCTCGCGCTCCCGCACGTCGAACATGACGCCGACCGCCGCCAGGGCGAAGTCGCCCGCGCGCCGCGAGAACTCCTCGAACGCCCAACCGTTGTGCGCCATTCCGGGCAACTCGACGCGAACGACCAGTTCGTCGTCCTCCAGGCAGCTCGTCAGCGGCGCCAGAAAGAAGTCTTCGGAGGCGATGACACGCTCTCCACGCACCGACTGCGCGACGATCGTCGCGTCGAGCAGGCGGCTCAGCATTGGCAACTCGGCAGCAGGGTCCGCGTGGGACAGGCTGCCACCGATCGTGCCGCGGTTGCGGATGGCCAGGTGAGCCACGTACTTCATGGTCTCGGGGATGACCGGGAACACCCTGGCCACCTGGGGCGAGGTCTCCATCACGCGGTGACGCGTGAGCGCGCCCACCGTGAGGCCGCCGTCGCCACGGTCGCAGACGTAGTCCAGCTCGATGAGCCGGCTGATGTCCACGATGATCTCCGGGCGTACGACCCGGAAGTTCAGCATCGGCGTCAGGCTCTGGCCCCCGGCCATGACCTTGGCGTCGGAGCCGCGCTCGGTGAGGATGCCCAGGGCTTCCTCGACCGAGTCGGGACAGCAGTAGTCGAACGGTGCCGGCTTCACGTTTTCCTCGCTCAGCGGCCCTTGAACTGCGGGGCGCGTTTTTCGCCGAAGGCCGCCCGGCCTTCGCGGTAGTCGTCGCTCGCGGCCGCAGCCGTGATCAGGGCCTCGGCGTGCACCAGGTCGAGCGCGCCGGTTCCCATCGCCATGCCGTTCAGCAACGCCTTCGCGCCGCAAATGGTCAACGGAGCGTTGCCCGCCAGCGACTGTGCGAACACCCGTGCGTCTGCCATTGGGTCGCCGACGTCGGCCTCACCCTTCCTGCCGCCGCCGATCAGCCGGTCGAGCCAGCTTCGCGCAGACACCGATCCGCCCGTGGCGACGTGGTCGACGAAGCCGATCTGCAGTGCGCGATCAGCGGTGAACCGCTGTGCGCCGAACAGGATCTTCTTAGCCTCCGGCAAGCCGACCAGGTTCAGGAGCTTGCGAGTACCCTTCACGCCGTAGATGATGGACAGGCGCGCGGCCGGAATGCCGAAGACAGCATTCGTCGATGCGTACCGGAAGTCGCAAGACATCGCCAGGTGCGCGCCACCGCCCAGGCAATAGCCCTTGAGCACCGCGATCGTCGGCTTCGACACATTCGCGATCGCGTCGCAACAGCCATCGACCGCGACCTCGTACTCAGTGGCCTGCGCGGCATTGCCACGGACCGCCTCGAACTCCGCGATGTCCGCGCCCGCACAGAAGTCCTCTCCAGCGCCCGTGAGAATGATTGCGCGCACCTCCGGGTTGCGCGCCAGCGCGCCGAAGATGATAGGAATGGCCTGCCACATCGCGTAGGTCATCGCGTTGCGGCTTCCCGGCCGGTTGAGGGTGACCACCGCGATCTGGTCGGAGATCCACACCTTGATCAGCTCGGCCGTCAGGACGTCCATCGCCGCAGCGGTCGATGCCGCAGACACGGAAGCCGGCTTAGCCGGAGAGGCTGCAACCACTGCGGGCGGAACCGCCTCTCGGCCAGCGTCCGATGTCTGCACAGATGCGTCGGTCTGTGCGGCAACAACTGGTGTCGCCGCCACAGGTGCCGGTGCCGCAGCGGACGTCGGAGCATAAGCGGTGGCGGCAGCATCGGCTGTCTCCTGCTGGTCCACGCCACCCAACGCGGCCAAGTCCAGGCCTGCCGGGCTCGCCGCCGAGCTCCCATCGGCTGCACGTGAAGTGACCTGCTTGCCGAAGAGTTCGAAGAAGTCGTCTGCTGACTTGCGCGCTGCAGCATCGACCATTCGGGAACCCAGCTGCGCGAGTTTGCCGCCCACGTTCGCTTTCACCGAGTAGCGTAGCAAGGTAAGGTTCGCATCAAGTGCGTCGAGGTTGACGCCGATGTCCGCCTTCGCAAATCCGGCTGCGCCACCGGAGCCTTCGCCGGTCAACGTGTAGCTGCGGGGCGGCACGATGTTCGAGAGCGTGACCTTCCCGGCGAACCTAGCCTTGATCGGCCCCACCTTGGATACCACGGTCGCAGTCAACGACCCATCTTCGGCCTTCTCCAGCGTCTCGCAGCCGGGGATGCTGGCGCGCAGTACCTCCGGATCGTTCAATGCCTCCCAGACCAGTTCTCGCGATGCGCCCAGGCGGGCTTCGCCCAACATCTCCATCTTCTCGGTCTCCTATTGCTTCTTTTCGGGGCAGTCGATCTCAGGCCATGAGTGACTGCAACACGCCGCGTACATCGACCGGGATCGGCGTCGAGCGATTGCTCGCGCGCTCGACGTACACGTGCACGAACTCACCCACGGCCGACGAGATGGCTTCATCGTTGCGGAACAGCGCGATCTCGTAGCGCACGCTGCTGCTTCCAAGGTGGACGACCTTCAGCCCTACATCGATCGTGTCGGGGAAGCCGATGGACGAGAAGTACGTGCATCGGGTCTCGATCACAAGGCCGATGACTGAGCTCTTCGCGATGTCGAGGACCCCGCGCTCGATCAGGTAGCGGTTCACGGCCGTGTCGAAGAACGCGTAGTACACGACGTTGTTCACGTGGCCATAGGAATCGTTGTCACCCCAGCGCGTGTCCTGCCGCATGAACAGGCGGTACGCATCGCGGGTCGTTGCTTGGACCCTCGGACTCACAGCGCCTCCTCGTAGAGCGCTGCCGCGTCGGCTTCGGTGACATCGCGCGGGTTGTTGACCAACAAGCGGGTCTGCTTCATCGCGTCGCTCGCGAGCTGAGGGATGTCGCCCGAACGGATCCCCAGATCGCGCAGCCGTGTGGGCAGCTTGAGCTCGCTTGTGAGCTCGCTCAGATAGGTCGACAGCGCGCCAGCCTTCTGCTTCTCGGTCCCCGTGATCTCGGGGAGGATGACCTCGCACAGCTGTGCATACTGGGTCTGTGCGGCCTCGAGGTTGAACCGAACTACCGGTCCGAGAACCAGCGCGTTGGATAGGCCGTGTGGCACATGGAAGCGCGCCCCGACTGGATACGCAAGGGCATGCACTGCTGCTACCGGTGCATTTGCAAATGCGATGCCAGCCAGGCAAGCGCCCAGCAGCATGTCTTCGCGCGCCTTCTCGTTGGTCCCGTCGCAGCAGGCCATGTGGATACTTCCGGCGAGCAGCCGCAGAGCGTCGCGCGCCAGGCAGTCGGACATCGGGTTCTTCAAATGGCGACTCGTGTAGGCCTCGATGGCATGGACCATCGCGTCGATTCCGGTTGCTGCGGTCACGTGGGGCGGGAGCCCGAAGGTGAGTTCTGCATCGAGCAACGCAACATCGGGCAGCAGCAACGGTGAGACGACACCTTTCTTTTCTCCGGGACCGGTCGTGACGATGGAGATCGGCGTGACCTCCGAACCAGTACCAGCGGTGGTTGGAACGAGGATCAGCGGAAGGCGTGGTCCTTTGGCCTGGTTCACGCCGTAGACCTGATGTAAGGCCTCCTTGCCGCAGACCAGCAGAGCCGCGAGCTTCGCGACGTCCAACGAACTGCCTCCACCGAAACCGATGACGCAATCGGCCTTACAGGAAGAGGCAGCTGCGCATGCGTCCAGGATGACCGTCTCTGGCGGATCGGCCACCACGTCAGCGTAGATGTGGTAGGCGACGTCGCAAGCCTTCAGGCTCGCGATTGCACCATCGAGCAAGCCTCCAGCGAGCAGTCCGGGGTCGGTCACGATCAACACGCTTCTGAAGCCCAACGCGCGAACGCGCTCTCCAAGGCGCCGAGCGCCCCCCTTCATCACGCTCAGCGAACGGGTGGTATTGAAGTCGAAGTCCTGCATCTTTGTAGGCTCAGAAAAACATGACTTGCATTATTGGACTGACTTGGTCGCGGTGCAAGAGGAAAATCGAGAGCTACGGGAAAACACTGCGGCACTTAGACTGCGGCACACTCGGCGAGCGCAAGCCGGCACCCGCTTACCTCCTTCACTGAATCCATGGCCCTCAAGACCGAGCAGAGCACCCGTCCGCGGCCTGCGTCCAAGAACTTCGCATCTGAAGCACACACGGTGGCTGCCGACAGTGGCGCACGCGAGCGCAATTGCTCGGTTGGCCGGACCATCGATGTCATCGGCGATGGATGGAGCTTCATGATCCTGCGTGAGTGCTACTTCGGCGTGCGCCGCTTCGAGCGCTTCAAGGACATGCTCGGGTTGCCGCGCACGACACTGTCCGACCGCCTTCGAAAGCTCACGGCACTGGGACTGCTGCGCCAGGTCGCCTACTCGGAGCGCCCGGAGCGTTACGAGTACCAACTCACGCGCATGGGCATGGACCTGTATCCCGTGATGCTTGCGCTCATGACCTTCGGCGACCGATGGCTCGCTGGACGCAAGCCCAAACCACTGCAGCTCATCCACAAACTTTGCGAACAACCTTGTACGGCGATCGTCGTCTGCTCTGCCTGCAGGAAAGAGATCGTTGCGCGAGAGGTAACCTACCGGGATGGTCCCGGCGCGGGCACCGGTCCCGTGCCACAGACTCGTACGAGTCGGCGCTCCACCGACCCGACCGCACTGGAGCGACGTCGCCCTAGCTCGGTTGCGCGCGCGCTGCAGGTCATCGGGGACAGGTGGAGCTTCGTGATCATCCGCGAAGCCTTCTTCCGCGTTCGTCGCTTCGACGACCTTCAGAGCAGACTCGGCATCGCTCCAAACATACTTGCAGACCGGCTGAACAGGCTGGTTGCGGAAGGCGTTTTCCAGCGCGTGAAGTACCAGGATGGCCCCGAGCGCTTTGAGTACCGTTTCACCGACAAGGGGCGCGACCTGTTCGGGCCGATGATGGCGATGCTGCACTGGGGCGATGCCTGGCTTTCCGAGGGAAAGCCGCCACTTGTCCTGACCCATACGGCGTGCGGGAGTGATTTCGACCCAACTGTGGCGTGTGACCAGTGCCTAGAGGCCGTCAATGCCGCCGAGATGCGATACCGGATGAACTACCGCGACCCGGCTTCCACCCCATAACGCACAAGCCGCCGATGGCGTTCTCGATGGCACGGCCTGCGCTCACTTCTTGACCAACGGACATGCGCTCTCCGACAGGGGCCGGAAAGCGATGTCCGCCGGAATAGTCGCCCGCAGCTTGTAGTAGTCCCACGCGTACTTGGACTCCGACGGCTTTTTCACCTCGTAGACGTACATGTCGTGGACCATGCGCCCGTCCTCGCGGATGCGTCCATTCGTCGCGAAGAAGTCGTTGATCGGCATCGACTTCATCTTTGCCATGACAGCACCAGCCTCATCGGTTCCAGCCGCCTGCACCGCATTGAGGTAGTGCATGGTCGAGGAGTAGTCGCCCGCATCCCCCATGTGCGGCATCCGCTTCATGCGCTCGAAGAAGCGCTTGGACCACGCGCGAGTCTTCTCGTCGCGGTCCCAGTAGAAGGCGTCAGTGAGCAGCATTCCCTGAGCCGTCTCCAGCCCCAAGGAGTGGACATCGGTCAGCCAAACCAGCAAGCCGGCGACGGTCTGCTTTCCGCCGATGCCGAACTCGTGCGCCGACTTGACCGCGTTCACGAACGATGAACCCGAGCCGGCGATCGCCACGACCTTCGCCTTCGAGTCCTGCGCGCGCAGCAGGAACGAAGAGTGATCGCTGGTCTCCACGGGATACTTCACGTTGCCGACGACACGACCGTTCCGCGCCTTCAGGATGGCCGTCGTATCCGACTCCAGTGCCTGGCCGAAGGCATAGTCGGCCGTCAGGAAAAACCAGGTGTCGTCCCCCTTTTCGAGGAGCGCGCGCGCCGTGCCATTCGCCAGAGCAAAGGTGTCGTACGCGTAGTGGACGCTGTTGGGCGTGCACGAATCGTTGGTCAAGCGCGAAGTGCCCGACCCGTTCACGATCGCGATCCGATTTCTCTCCTTTGCGACGTTGACCACGCCCAGCGCGATCGCAGAGTTGATCAGGTTAGTGATCATGTCCACCTTTTGTGTGTCGTACCACTCGCGAGTCTTTGCGAGGGCGACGTCGGGCTTGTTCAGGTGGTCGGCGGAGATGACCTCCACCGGAACGCCGAGCACCTTGCCGCCGAAGTCTTCCACGGCCATCTGCACTGCGGCAACCGATCCCTTGCCGGACTCATGGGAGAACTGGCCCGACATGTCGGTGAGCACGCCGATACGCACGACGTTGTCCGAGATCTTGGGCTGTGCCCAGATGGAAACGGAAAAGACGGTCAAGGCCAGCGCAAAGCTGGCGCGCAGCGGACAGGAAATCTTCATGGGGAAACCTCAACTTTCAGAGACGAGTGTGGAAAGCGCCGAGATGATCCATTAATGCAAGTGACTTGCATAGTCCATCAATGCAAGTGATCATTGGTGTTTTCCCGGGACGCCCCGCTTCCCATCGCGCTCTCGTCGTTTTGCGTGTGCCGTTCGCCGTCGCGCTCGATGCCTAAACACCTCGCGACGGTAGAGAACGTCGCGTCTTCGATCTATCGAGATCAGGTGGATCTCTATCGAGAATGCGGCAAGGATCTTGGGGGAAGAAGGCTCAGCACCTGTTCGCAGGGGCCAATTGAGGAGACGAACATGAATCACAGTCCATCGGTGAGGCGGACCGCAGCGGCCCACGGGTGCCAAGCATCGACGCCATTGGCTCGGCATGTCGGCTGGGGTGGCTTGCCGATGAGCTTGGAACGGCTTCCGGTCGAGCAGGAGGTTGCCGGCGGCGTTTTGCCGCATGCAGCGATCGGTCTGATCCGCAGCGGAACCGGCAAGCGCTGGCTCACGACAGCCGGGCGGACGCAGGAGTTTCGAAGTGCGCCGGGCCTTATGGCCATGGGGGCGGCTGGCTTCCGTGTGGACCATGCAAGGTGCGCCGGCAAGGTAGGAGAGGTGATCCTCATCCAGCTGCCATCTGTACTCGTCAACCCTTTGCTCCAGGACGATCTGCCGACGTTCGAGCTCTCCACTTGCTTGGAGCTCATCGACCCCAGCCTTTCGCACCTCATCGGCAGTCTGTGGGAACAAGCCGCAGACGGTCTGCCGCTCGGAGCGATGTATTCCGAAGGCCTGACCCTCGCCCTGCTCGGCTACCTGTCGCACAAGTACTCGGCGGGCAAGAGCGGCGCCAAGAACGTGGCGAGCAAGTTTGGAAGCCGGGATCGCGCGAGACTCGAGTCTGCGATCTCGGAGAACCTCGCGGGCGACCTTCGGATCTCTACGCTCGCCCAGACCGCATCGATGAGCGCCTACCACTTCACCCGCGTGTTCAAAGCGACTTACGGCCTCCCCGTTCACGCCTATGTGTTGGATCGAAGAATCGAGGCGGCCAGCAAGGCCCTGCGCAGGAACCCCGACCGGTCAGTCGTGGAAATCGCCGCCGACTGCGGCTTCTCGAGCCAGGCTCACTTCACGGATGTGTTCCGCAAGCGAACCGGGGCCACGCCCGCGCGGTGGCGCCGAGCAGCATGATGTGGAGCTCGTTCCACCTCATGGCTCCAATCCGATGTCCCAGGCGTTCGAGCGGTTCTCAATGTTCCAGCTTGTCCCCCGCACCTGTGGACATCTCTGGGGACAGGTGCTGACCCGGTTGAACATCGCGAGCATCCACGCGGCCCCGGACCGCATTGCCCGTTCTTTAGGCAGCGTCAGTCGACTTTGGCTCCCGAGGCCCGCACCACGGCACCCCACTTGTCGATGTCTGCGGCGAGGATGGCCGCAAACTCGGCTGCCGAGGTCGGGTACGGTTCGGCGCCCTGAGCCGCGAAGCGCTCGGCCATCTCGGGCTGCGCGAGCACCGCGTTCACATCGGCGTTGATGCGGTCCACCAGTACGCGCGGCATGTTCCGGTGTCCCATGAGGCCGAACCAGGGATTCACATCGAAGCCGGGAAGCCCGCTCTCGGCCACGGTCGGAATGCTGGCGAACGCCGGTGCGCGCCGCGCACTTGTGACCGCAATCGGCTGAAGTGCCGCGGTCTTGATCTGGCCGGCCACCGAAGGCAGGCTCGTGAACACCACGTCGATCTGGCCGCCCAGCAGGTCCTGCAGCGCCGGCGCGGCGCCTCGATAGGGCACGTGCACGAGCTCGACCTTGGCCGCGCGCGCGAACATCTCGCCGAGGAGGTGATTGACCGAGCCGTTGCCGGCCGATCCATACGTGACGCGCCGGCCGCGCGCGGCATCCGCCAGCGCCCCGGCCGTCTTGAACGACGTGCCAGCCTTGGCCACGATCACGAAGGGCACCGTGGCCAACGTGGCCACGGGCACGAAGTCGTGCCCGGGATCGAACGGCAGGTTCTTGTACAGCGCTCCGTTGATGGCCTGCGTGCCGACGTAGGTCATCAGCAGCGTGTAGCCGTCGGCCGGCGCGGCCAGCACTACCTCCATGCCGACGTTGCCGCCAGCACCCGCGCGGTTTTCCACCACTACCGGTTGGCCCCATTTTTCCGACAGCTTCTGGCCCATGATGCGCGCCAGAGCGTCCGACGCGCCGCCCGGCGTCTGTGGCACCACGATCTTCACGGGCTTCGTTGGGTAGGTCTGCGCGAGCGTGAACGCTGGCTGGCCGGCCAGGGCCAGCAGCGCGGCACAGGCCAGCGAATTCAGGAACATCTTCTTGTGCATGCGCACTCCACAATCTGACAAGCGCTGCAGTAAACCAGTGGTCCGGTCTGCCTTCAATCGGGAAATCCTGGCCCAGCCGGTTCAGCCGGCTGAACAAACTTCGGAAAGTTCGGCCAAGGGCGTTGCGCAGAGCGCCGTCGTTCCACCAGCTGAACAGGCAACAGCCACCAGCCGCTAGAGTTGCCCGCACCTCAACCTTGCTCACATCCTTCATGCAAATCCAGAAGACCGCGGGCGCCCTGGGCGCTGAACTTCATGGCCTGGACCTGGCCCATGGGCTGACGCCGCAGGTCGCGGCCGAAGTCCGGCAGGCGTTGCTGGCGCACCAGGTCATCTTCATCCCGCAACAGGACTTGACGCCAGCGCAGTTCCTGCATTTCGCGCAGGCCATGGGAGAGCCCGTGGAGTACCCCTTCGTCAAGGGCCTGGAGGGCTTCCCGACCATCATCGAGGTCAAGAAGCTCGAGCACGAGAAGCACAACTTTGGTGGCGTCTGGCATTCGGACACCACCTACCTCGCCGAGCCGCCCATGGGCTCCATGCTGCTGTCACGCCAGGTGCCGCCCTATGGCGGCGACACCTTGTTCGCGAGCCAGTACGCGGCCTATGAAGCGCTGTCGGACACCATGAAGAGCCTGCTCGCCCCCCTGGTCGGCATCAGCAGCTCCGCCAAGGCCGATGTCAGCAAAACGCGCGAAGACCGCATCAAGAGCGACGGCAAGCAGGAAGCGCCCAAGGAGTACCGGGCCGAGCACCCGGTCGTGCGCACGCACCCGGAAACCGGCCGCAAGGCCTTGTTCGTCAACGTGGCGCACACGGCCGGCATCGTCGGCATGACGGACGAGGAAAGCGCGCCCCTGCTGCGCTTCCTCTTCGAACACCAGATCAAGCCGGAATTCACGTGCCGTCTCCGCTGGGAGCCCCACACCATCGCTTTCTGGGACAACCGTTGCGTGCAGCACAACCCGGTGAACGACTACCACGGCCACCGCCGGGTGATGCACCGCATCACACTCCAGGGTGACCGGCCGGCCTGAAGGCTAGGCGAACGCCGGAAGACCGTGCGATGATTTTGAATCTTCCGGGAGTGTGCATGGCAGAAGGCAGGGGCGCGGTCGACCGCGTGATCGACATCTTTGAGGTCTTCCGGCACGGGCAGCGGCCACTGTCGCTGACAGAACTCGCGGCAGCTGCGCGCCTTCCCAAGAGCAGTTGCCACGTCATCGTCGGCACGCTGATCGCCCGTGGTTACCTCTACTCGCTGGAGCATCCGCGGGCGCTGTACCCAACCCAGCGTCTGCTGGACGTGGCGCACGACATCGTGGCCGGCGACCCGTTCCTCGAGCACGTGTTGCCTCGCCTCGAGGCGTTGCGCGACGCCTCGACAGAAACCGTGATCCTGGGCAAACGGCAAGGCGAACGCGTGGTGTATCTGCAGGTGCTGGACGGGCTGCACTCCATCCGCTACTCGGCCAAGCCGGGTGACCTCAAACCGCTGCATTCCAGTGCGATTGGCAAGGCTCTGTTGGGCGCGCAGAAGGAGGTATCGCTGCATGACTGGGCTGTTGGACAGAGCTTTCCGCGCATCACGTCTGGGACGATCTGCGACCCCGAACAGCTCGTGGCCGATATCCAACGGGGCCGCAGCGCCGGCTTCTTCCAAACGCGAGGGGAGAACGTCGAGGATGTCTGGGCCGTGGCGGCGTTCTTTCGCGCCGGCCGCGAGACCATGGCAATTGGCGTGGCTGGTCCACGCCATCGGATGCAGTCGAGCATCGAATCCTGCGCGCAGCAACTGTTGACGACCTGCAACCTGGTGTCGCGCCAGCTCGCGCAGACAAACTGATACCCGACTCCTGCCCTTCAAGACGGCCTCCGCTGCGCAAAGTGGGGCTCTTCGTCTCCCAACGGGAAGACATCGGAAATCCGTCCTTGCTATGAAGCGCACACCGCGACACCAGCTTGTATCGATCAGGCTCGGGTCGTTGGCAAGCCATTGTTCGACGGCTAGTTCTTGCGAGCACGTCGCTCCCACAACATGGTTGTCCACTCTCCTTTGCCCAACATTTTCACGTCCGTGCTGTCGATCGGCGGGTGCCGGCCGGGGCGCGGTTGGGACGTGTCGTGCTGGTCACGCTCGAGGTCTCCTGGCGCCAGTTCAGGGTGCGGCAGCCGGGGCACTGGCCAATCGAGCCTGGCGAGCTGCGGCAGGCTCTCGGCCAGACCTGTGGCCTATTGCGGCCCCAGGTCAGCCCTGCACTTGAACGAGAGGTGGAGCTGGATTGCGGCGTTACTGAGGACGGCTGGCCGTCGGTTCCAGCCAGTGGCCGATGCTTGCCGTTGCTGCTCCGCACACTGCCAACAATCCTCGGCGTTTGAGGGCGGGCCTGAAAATGCTCCGCGGCGTGCGATAGTTCAGCCGTTCAGCCGTTCAGCCGTTCAGCCGTTCAGCCGTTCAGCCGTTCAGCCGTTCAGCCGTTCAGCCGTTCAGCCGTGCAGCCGTGCAGCCGTGCAGCCTTGCCCATCGCCTGAGCCTACCTTGATCCGCTGTTCCAGCAGGGACCCTGCAGGACAGATGCGGCAACGCCGTACAGGCAGCCAGTTGCCGCCGCGTCAAGTTCGCGCCCACGCGGCCAACGACCCAACGCACCACCGCGCAAGCCAGCCTCATCGGACGTGACGCGCGCGGGCAGTCGGCAGAACAAGTTCCGCGCACGTGCCTTCGCCGAGACGAGAGCTCAGCTTGAAGGTGCCCCCCGCACAGGCCGCGATTGCGCTCACGATGGAGAGGCCGAGTCCAGCACCTCCCGGGCTCTTGCGCCAGAAGCGCTGGGGCGCGCTCGCGCAGTCCTCCACGCTCATGCCAGGCCCCTGGTCAATGACCGAGACGCGCACGACTCCGCCATCGCCGTGGACGATGTCGCAACGCACCACCGTCGTCTCGGGTGCCACCCGAAGCGCGTTGTCCAGCAGGTTGCGCACTGCGCTCACGACCAAGGCATGGGGTAGCCCGACGCAGATCTCGCCCGCGGCTTCCGACAGCGCAACGCGGGCCGTGCCGGGCAGGTCAGTACTGGCTTCAGTGACGGCCTGTCGAGCAGCGAGGTTCACCTGCGCCGCATGGCCCGCGCCATTCTGGGCATCCCCTTCGAGTCTCGCGAGCAGCAACAACTGGTCAAGCATCGCTTCCAGTCTGTGAACGCCCTGCTCCGCCTGGCCCACTGCGGCCCGTGCCACCAGCCGCTCGTCCTTGGCGTCGGCGAGGCGCATCACCTGCAGGTGGGTCTTGACCGCGGTGAGCGGGGTCCTCAGTTCATGGGCCGCGTCATCGGTGAACCGTCGCTCCCTGGCGATGGCCCCGCGCACGCGGGCCAATAGGCTGTCGATCGTCTCGACGAGCGGCTGCAACTCCGGAGGGCCGCTGAACGGCTCATTGAGAAGCGGAGCATCGTCGTCCGCATGCCGACTACCGAGCACACGCCGAACGCTTTCCAGTGGCGCCAGGCCGCGGCCGATGCCGAACCACAGCAAGCCGAGGCTGGCAACCAGTGCGACAGCAAACGGAATGGCCGCAGTCAGCGCGACGTCGCGAAGCAGTCCGTCGCGCACGTCCATCCTGTCGGCTGTTGCCACCCGAACATTGCCCTGCTCCAGAACGAAGGTGCGCCACTGCACGCCACTGTAGGTTCGCATGCTGTAGCCCGGTCGCGCTTCGTCGAACCCCGGACTGCCGGCAGTCTTGGCAACAGCGCGCATGGTCATCTCCCCGCGCAACACGCTCACCTCGCAGGCGATTCCGTCGCGAGCCGCCACCTGCAGCAGCGAATCGTTGTGCCCACTCCCACCGGTCGCCGCTGGCGCCGATCGCGCGATGAGCCCCGCGACCATCCGAGCCGACGCGGCAAGCTTCGCATCCAGCGCTGCCTGCAATTCGTTGCGCACGTCGATGAACATCCACAGCGCAACGCTGCTCCACAGGCCAATCAAGGACAGCCCGATGGTAAGAAGCAGGCGCGCGCGCAGGCTCAAACTCGAAGTGTTCCCAGAGCCGTGGCGTCCGGCAATCCGCGCCGACGGTACTGACCCGCAGCGTTCAGCCATGTCCCGCAGGCCCGAGACGGTAGCCGAGGCCGCGGACTGTGGTGACGATGCCAGACCCAAGCTTGCGCCGCAAATGGTGGATGTGCACGTTCAGCGCGTTGCTCTCCAGTTCCTCATTGAGGCCGTAGAGCCTGTAGTGCAGCTGCCCTGCGCTCAGGATCTGGTTCGGCTGCGACAACAGGGCCTGGAGCAGTGCAAGCTCGCGGCGAGACAGGGCGACAGCAAGGCCCCCGAGTTTCACCTCGCCTGTCGAAGCTTTGTACGAGAGGTCGCCATGGACGGCCAAGTCCGCGCTCTTCCCAGCGGATCTGCGAATGAGAGCATGCAGGCGCGCGACCAGTTCGCCCAGGTCGAACGGCTTGATCATGTAGTCGTCCGCTCCACCCATCAACCCCTCGATGCGGTGATGGACTGCGTCCCGCGCCGTCAGGACAAGAACAGGCGTATCGCGCCTCTGCGCGCGCCACCGCCCAAGCAGCGATAGCCCATCTTCGTCTGGAAGGGTCAGGTCAAGGATGCAGATCTCAAAGTGGCCTGCCCGCATCGCTGCGTCGGCTGCGGCGCCCGTACCGGCGCGCATGGAATCGAAGCCGTGCAGCCTCAGACCCGCAAGCAGCCCGCTGGCCACCAGGTCATCGTCCTCAACCAACAAAACGCGCACGGATCTCCTTCTCTTGGGGCGCCGCAATATGCCACAGCAGCCGCAGGGCCGTTAACGCCCAGTTAATCGGCGCGCTGCACAGTAGCCGCCGTCCTAGCCGCCCCGTTGTCTAAGTGCCGCCGATGCCCGATTTGTTCCGCCCTGCCAGAGTTCTGTGGTTGTTCTTCATGGTTCTGATGGTCGCAATGGCGACTGGCACAGCGCGCGGCGAAGTGAACTTCCTGCCGGCGGACAAGGCGTTCGCACTGCAGATTGACCAGAGCACAGGCACAACCGTCCGCTTGTCCTGGACCATCGCACCCGGCTACTACCTCTACCGCGACCGCATCGAAGCCATGACCGACTCGGGCGCGACAGTGGTCCTCCCCTTGCCCCCCGGGCAGCTGAAGGACGACCCGAACTTCGGTGAGGTTCAGGTCTTCCATCAGGCGGTGTCCACTGAAGCGAAGTCCTCGGGGGCCAGGGAGCTGACGATCACGTGGCAAGGTTGTGCGGAGGCAGGCCTATGTTATCCACCCCAGAGCAGGACGCTGCCCGTGCAAGGCGGTGCGGCTTCCGAGCTTGTCGCACCGCCGGGGGCGCCGCCGACCAACGTCGCAGATCCCGCGCAGGCGACGGACAGCGACTACGGGATCTCGCAGATCCTGGCGAGCCGCTCGCTCGTCTGGACCATTCCTCTTTTCCTCGTGCTCGGCATTGGGCTGGCGTTCACGCCCTGCGTCCTTCCCATGCTTCCTATCGTCTCCGGGATGGTTGTCGGCAGCCACGCTACGCAAAGGCGCGCTTTCGTCTTGTCGGGCAGCTACGGCCTGGCCATGGCCTTGACCTATGCGGCCATCGGCGTCGCGGCGGCCTTGGCCGGCGCCAACCTGCAGGCGGCCCTGCAGAACCAATGGACCATCGCTGCGTTCACGGCGACGTTCGTGCTGCTCGCGATGTCCATGTTCGGCTTCTTCACGCTGCAGCTGCCAGGCTCCGTCAGGGCTCGGCTCGACAACATCGGACGCGGCACACGCGGGGGCACAGTCGCCGGTGCAGCGGTGTTGGGGCTGGTTTCGGCACTGTTTGTCGGACCTTGCATGACCGCGCCGCTCGCGGGAACGCTCATGTACATCGCGCAGACCGGCAACGCAGCGCAAGGCGGAATGTTGCTGTTCGTGCTCGGACTGGGCATGGCCACCCCGCTGGTGCTGGTCTGCACTGTCGGCAGCCGCTTCCTGCCGAAGCCGGGCCCGTGGATGACGCGCGTCAACGGCGTGTTCGGCTTCGGATTGCTCGCGACCGCGATCTGGATGATTTCTCGCGTCGTGCCTGCTTCGGCCACGTTGGCGTTGGCAGGTGCCTGGATGATCACGGTCGCGTTCACGCTGTGGCCCTACAGCGCAGGCAAAAGGAGCCCAAATGTCTCCCGCTGGGGGGTGCTGCAGCGCAGCGGCGCAGCCCTCGCAGGCATCTGGGGGCTGTCAATGATGCTCGGCTCCGCTGCCGGTGCGTCGAACATGCTCAGGCCGCTGGCCTCGATCGCCGGAACACCATCCGCCGCGGACGAGATGCCTTTCGCGAAAGTGCGCAGCGCGGATGGACTGGATCGACAGCTTGCCGCCGCAGTTGCCGAAGGCAAGCCAACAATGGTGGTCTTCTCCGCGGACTGGTGCACTTCCTGCCGAACCATCGAACGCGAGGTGTTCGACCAGAGTGCCGTGCGCTCGGCACTTTCCGGCTGGAATCTCGTCACGGCAGATGTGACCGAAGGCGATCCCGATCAGCGCGCGCTGATGCGGAATATGCAAGTGCTCGGACCTCCAACGGTGCTCCTGCTCGATGCGCGTGGTCAGGAGCGCCGGACGCTGAGACTGGTTGGCGAATTTGGGACGGACACCTTCCTGCGACGGCTGAACGCCAGCGAGTCCGCTTCTTGACGCAGACATTCGCCTCGAAACGGCGAACTGGCTGTCCGCAAGTTGCTGCGCGCGTCCACCGTCTCGATGGGCGCGCGTCTCGGCACTACGCGGCGCCGCCAGCGCTGGCCGCCAAGCACACATCCACAAGGCCCATGCCCCTCCCCCAAACCTCGTCTTAGAAAGCCTCTCTCTTGACCTCCGAACTGCCTGGACTTCTTCACCACCTCGCTCGCTGCATGTCCTACGCCGGACTACTCGTCAGCACATCGCTGTTCGCGCAGGGATCGCCTCTTCCCGCCCCCGTCAGGGCCTTCGAGCAACAGGGCGTGACATTGTTCGGCAGCTTTGAGTCGGCGAGCGGGCTTCCTGCATGGGCGGCAAGCGTGAACGGACGGCCGCTCTCGATCTACGCGACGCCCGATGGCAAGCATGCTGTGGTCGGAACGATGTTCAATGCACAAGGCCAGGACGTTGACGAGAAAGCCCTGTTCAAGCTCGTCACCGACGCCAGCTTGAAGGCCCTGCAGAACACCAACTGGCTCATGGACGGCAACCCGAGCGCGCCGCGCGTGGCCTATGTGTTCACCGACCCCAATTGTCCCTACTGCAACAAGTTCTGGTCCGACGCACGCCCCTGGGTCAGCGCTGGAAAGGTCCAGCTGCGGCACATTCTGGTCGGCATCATCAAGCCGACGAGCGCTGGCAAGGCCGCGGCGTTGTTGTCGCAGAAGGATCCGGCCGCGGCGCTCGCAGCCTACGAGCGGACGCTTGCTGGAACGAAGGACAAAGGCGCCAAGGACGCCACCCTCAAGCCGCTGTTGCCGATTCCCGAGCGCATCGCGGAGCAACTCAAGGCAAACCAGCGCCTGATGGAGCAGCTCGGCCTTGATGCGACACCCGCGCTCGCCTGGGTTAACGCCGCTGGCAACCTGAAGACGCGCACCGGCGCTCCGGCGTCCTCACTCATTGAAATCCTCGGGGCGAAGTAGCGCGACCAGAACGCCTCTTCGGTCCCAGCGATGCAAATTGCTCAGACTGGTAGCGCCTTCCTCTCACGCCACTCAGCACGGACGAAAGGATCCGTCACCGCGTAGACACGGTGCCCCTTGCGCATGATGAGATTGTCGTCGCGAAGCTCTTCTGCGACCCGCTGAACCTGGTCTGCCGTGACCTCGCGACCGGCACTCCCGGAATAGGCACTCAAGGCATCCCCCGCGAATAGGCCAGTCACATCGCCGTCCGCGCTTGCAACGCGGTCGAACACGGCACCAGCCAGGATCCCAAGATCCTCGACCTTGCGCAGTTCCACGTCAGCGGCCGCAGTTCTGAAGGTCGATGCAATCACCGGCAGGAAACAGTCGGCGTCGGCAGGATCCTCATGCTGCAACTGCCGCAATGCGCGGATCAGCTCCTCCGGCCGACGTCCCAGCACTTCGAACGCTTGAATGGCGGCCCGCGGGTCGGGAAGGACCTCCGCGCCCTCTGCCTCCATGCTGCGCAGCGCGTACTCGACATAGTCTCCATCCAGTGTTGGATAGTCAACGGACGTCGCACCGGCAAAAAGCATGCCGCCCTTACAGGGGCACCTTAGCAGCTGATGCACAGCCGTCAAGCCGTTGCGAGCGAATCGCTGCGCCGGACAGTCCGCGGTGATAACTTGAACACGACCAGGCTGCGGTCAGCCTCCACGAGGTCGCGTGATGCGGCTTGCCAGCGTCCGCGCCAACGGCTCGATCTCAGCGGTTCTTGAATTCAGGCTTGCGCTTGTCGATAAACGCAGCCATGCCTTCCTTCTGGTCCTCTGTCGCGAAGGTCGAGTGGAAAAGGCGTCGCTCGAAATGGATGCCTTCGGCCAGGGTCGTCTCGTAGGCCCGGTTCACCGAGTCCTTGGCCATCATCACCACCGGCAGCGAAAGCTCGGCGATGCGGTTGGCGAGCGCCATCGCTTCGCTCATCAGGTCGGCGGCCGGCACCACCCGCGAAACGAGGCCGCTGCGCTCGGCCTCTTCCGCATGCATGGTGCGGCCGGAAAGAACCATCTCCATGGCCTTGGGCTTGCCGACGAGGCGCGTCAGGCGCTGCGTGCCACCGGCACCCGGAATGGTTCCAATGGTGATCTCCGGCTGGCCGAAACGGGCGGTATCCGCGGCCAAGATGATGTCGCACATCATCGCCAGCTCGCACCCGCCGCCGAGGGCGTAACCCGCAACAGCTGCGATGGTGGGCTTACGGAAGCGGGTGATGCGCTCCCAGGTGGCAGTGATGAAGTCCTGCTTGTAGACATCCATGTAGTTCCAGTCGCGCATCGCCTTGATGTCCGCGCCGGCGGCGAAGGCCTTCTCATTGCCCGTCAGCAGCAGCACCGCGACGCTCTCGTCTACTTCCAGTTCGTCCAGCGCTGACCCGAGCTCACGGGTCAAGTCTGGGGACAGGGCATTGAGTGCCTTGGGACGGTTCAGCATGATCAAGGCAACCTTGCCCTGCTTCTCGACGATGATGTTCTCGTAGTTCATTGTGGTCTCAGTTCAGGTTGATCCAGCGTCACGCGAGCCTTCATGCTGCGCAGCACAGGTCCGCGCGACCAGCCGGGAGCACCGCCGATGCAAAGACTTAGCGTTGCGGAACAGGAGGATCCCGGGGACACAATCGCCGCGGTGGACGGCTTGTGCGCGCGGATTCTGTCGTTGCATTGAAGAGGACTCAATAGACAGAACTGACTTTGACCTTGCAAAATTGCAACGCATGGATTGGGACCATCTCCGCTTCTTCCTCGAGCTCGCGCGTACCGGCAAACTAGTGACCGCTGCCAGGAGACTCGAAGTCGATCAGGCCACTGTTTCCAGACGCATCCAAGCGTTGGAAAAGCGCCTGGGCACCGCCTTGTTCCTCCGAACGTCGTCCGGCATGGAACTCAGCGAGGCGGGCCAACGGCTTCTTCCCGATGCGCAAGTCATCGAGGCAGCCGCAGGAAGAGTGCTAGGGCTCTCCGGCGGACCCGGCGACGGGCTTGCGGGCGCCGTTCGCGTCGGTACTACGGAGGGCTTCGGCGCGACGGTGCTTGCACCGCAACTCGGCGCATTCGCCGCCAGACACCCTCACCTGTCGATCGATCTTGTCGCCGTGTCTGCCGTGGTCAGCATCTCTCGTCGCGAAGCCGACATCGTGATCTCTCTGGAGCGCCCTCTCCGCGGCCCGTTCGTCGTGACCAAGCTATGCGAGTACGTTCTGCGCCTGTATGGCTCTCAAACATACCTGGGACGCCATCCCAAGCTGCGCCGCGTGGCTGACCTTGAGCACCATACGCTGATCGGCTACGTCGATGACCTGCTCTTCAGCAAGCAACTGCAATTCGTCAATGAGATCCAGCCGCGCGAGCGATTCGCACTGCGCAGTACCAGCGTGGTCGCTCAGCTCAACGCGGCGGCCGCAGGCGTGGGGCTGTGCGTGCTTCCCGCCTTCCTCGCCGACCGCTGTCCCGAACTCAAACCCGTTCTGTCCTCCCAACTTCGGTTTCATCGCACGTTCTGGATGTCGATGCCCGAGGAGGTGAAGCAGCTGTCGCGAATGCGTGCAACCTGGGACTTTCTGCGCGATGTGGTCGCGCGCCAGCAGGAACTTCTCGTGCCCCGCTGACCGTCCAGGTGACAGGCCTGGATCGGCACCGGGTTCTGGTTCAGCGCCGTGCTGCCCGTTCCTCGGCATAGGGTGCCGCCTGCGGCAGCCTGATGCTCGCGTGCTTGTGGTCTGCCCCAACGATGGGGGCAACAATTTGACGTCAGCGCAAGGACAAAGCTCAATTCAAATTGAACTCAACGCACGCCTTTGACAGACAAATAATCTTATTATCATGCGGCTTCCAACGCCAGTTGCGATAATAACGCAACCCTACCGCCCAGCGGCGCAAAGACTTCTCGCCTTCGATCGACTCCATGCCTATGGGTTACGACCCAATTCGCCCGATCCAACGGGAACTACCACTTCTTCGTCGGATCAACAATTCAGAAAGTGCGAAGTGGGGATTTCAATCCTGTGCATATTTCTATTGGAAATTTAAAATAAACCCCCTCGGCGACATCTCCCGAGAAGCAACTGGGCAAGGCTAGTCGCTCCCACCCCGCGAGCCACCTCAAAAACTCAGTCGAGCACGCCAGCGGGGTGAACATCACTGGTCGACCACCGAGACCAATTTGATCAGACGCCACCCTCCAGCACCATGCTCGGCCACAAGACCAACGGTGTCGTACGGTGCATGCTTGAGCCGAAGCAAAGCAACCGCCTCAATTCCACCTGCGACTGCCGTTCGGCGCACGATGTACCCGAGAAGCGGCGAAGGCGATGTCCCTTTCGCAACCAAAGGCGTAAGGCTCTCCCAAGGTCGCTCGCTTCGCAAAATCGGTACCCCCTTGCGATGAAGCAGCCGATCGATTTGAGAATGCTGTGATCTGCTAAACGGAGCTGGTGCGTGAGCAAGCTGCGCGACCAAAGCGTGGTCCTGAACCAACCATAGCTTCAAGCGTGCGCTCAACTCCCGCACACGGGCCACATCAGAGCGCTCCAAATTTCGCGGGCCATTGGCACCCTTGAATGCATCAGCAGCTACTTTGTCGACGTCTTCAGCGGTCAACCATCGTTCGATAACATGGTCGAAAAACTGTCGGAGATCATCGGGAATTTCCCACTGCCGCGATTTGATGGCCGATAGCGATGGCAAGTTCCGTTGCGAATCGCCACGCTCGGTCGACCAGTTCCCATCCGGAATGCTGATTCCCTTTAGAAACTCAGTTTCAGAGATCCCGCGAGCGCGGAACCAAAGCTGCTTCGCTCCCTTCGTTCTTGCGGACGAGAAGTCCGATATCTCCGGAAGCAGTTCGCTCTCAGAGCGGGCGACTCGCTCCCTGCCTCCTATCGCAGGAAATCTCCTCAAAGCGTCGTATGTCGCAAGAGCAGCGGACATGATTGACTCCGAATGAGATGGTGTGACTCGTCGTCCATGAGGATCTTCCGCGGCAAGTACGTCAGGTGATTGCTCCTGCGGGACCGAGGAAGAACAAATAGTGAAGCCAGCCAAGCGGCTTTCCAGGGAACCTCCCGCATGTGCGAATGAATCCTGCAAAGGGTGCAATGCCTGACCCAACAGTCCAAGCATCTGACCTTCCTTCCCTTTCGACTCCTGCAGTACCATTCTTAGCGCGGCGGTAGCCGCATCACCGCCACCTTCTACGGTCGATTCCCCATGAGAGGGGAAGTGCTTGTCTTTAATTCGTTGGACCGCCTCACGATCCGGAGCAAGGCAAGCGTAGTCAAGGACAAGGTCTAGATGGCCCATGGCGCCGGAATCAACTCGATAGTTTCCTACTGCTACAGCATTCGCCTCGAAATCTCGATAGCCCGCCTGCAATGCAAGCCATTTCGTGAGGCCGTAATGCACATCCGCTTCAAAAGCTATCGAGTTCTCACTTGCAAGAGAAATCAAAAAGGCGGCACTCCACACGCCATAGTGGCGTAGCCGAGGATAAAAACGTTTCATTGGCTAGGATGTCAGAGGAAGAGAAAGAATCCAAAGACCGAGCCAGGTGAAGATCATCATCAAGACGAGCATGGGAATCTGGCTGAATACAGCGGCTCTAGCGTCGCGAAACATCCGCAAGGCGAGAACATGTGCCACGAACACGCTTACGACGTGCCCTGCGATGATGGATGCTACTTGAGTATTCCAGACGTTTCCCATATCGAGGATGACAAGCCCGCCCCCCGCCCCTCGGGTTCCAAAAACATCCCAGCCAAAGCCCAGAGGATCCGATGCCAATCGGTATAACTGACCGATGTATGCCACCAAAAGGGTGTAGTAATGAGAGAAATGGTAGACGAATGCGATCGGCACCAAGGAAATGCCAAAAATCTTCGCCAACTCCAGAGTCCCCAACCTCGTTCTTCCGATTTTTCTGCAAAGCTTGCAGGCAACAAGGAATAGTCCAATGTACAGAAATGGCGACAAAAGCAATGCCAGCCATTGCCAAATCGCAAAAATGGAAATCGCATGAGACAAGTCGCGCCCTCCACCTGTTGCGATCAACGGCTTCAAATGAGGATAGATCTCTGCCCAATAGATCCGAGCCCAGAACAAGGTGTTATGAATTCCATCGAAGCTCGTGGACGACAGCATGAAGCAAATGACCAGCACAGCGGTAAAGCTAGAAAGGCGACTCCCATGCTCCAGCAATCCCTCAACTGGTGCGCGAAATCGCACGCTGACCAGCGGCCGCCCGCTTGGGTTTTTTGTGATCTTCCAAGCCAGAGGCGAAATCAGGGAAATCTGCCGAAACATGATCGAGAAGAACTCCGCACGCCGAATCCAGGCTCTTGCGCCGAATGCAATGGAGCCGGCAATGATGATCGAGGTATAAGAGATTAATGCGATCGATAGCCCGCCCGGCTTTAAGTCGGCAAAGAGTTCAATGTAGATGAAGGATAAGAACAGAAGAAAGGCGGGCCAACACCCCACCCAGCTGGGAATCTGGATCACCGGAGATTGGCACATGCGGTCCACCATTCGTCCAATCGTGCTCCAGGGATTGAGAATGATGAACACGTCGCCGAAGACTGCGGTCGCATAGGGGAGCAGCAACACAAATCCAACCCAGAACATTGTCATGTTTAGGTTGTCTGCGGCCCGCTGCACGCCAAACAATCCACACAGAATGCATATAAGAAGACAGCCGACTCCAAATAAAGATCCAATTCGAAGAACCTCGTTCGGAACGGCATGCTCCTCGCTGCGACGCAGGCGCCGTGGAGCACTTCGTGCGCGAAGGAATAGTCCCGACAAGAGAAAGGTCGCAAGCAACGCTCCAACCGCCGACCAAGCATAGGTCGCGAAGGGCACTGGCAGCGTATACGATTGGACGAAGAAGTGGGCAGATGCGGGAACGCAAAAAAATGCGGCCGCCGCTGCCGCATGCGAGGGATGAACCTTCATTCTGCCTAATCGTTCATGCTCTGAGGCGTCGATTTCTCTATTGCACAACCAATAATTTCCATTTTCGACCAACATCTAAACCAATATTCCACAACCCTCTTTTTGCAACAGCTGTTAGCCATAGATCTCAAGCACAGAAATCTCGAAGTGGGACATATCCTCTCCATGGAAATGCAAGGGAAACCGACCGGAATATATTGCCTTGAACCTGACTACTTCGGCTCTGGACGGATCTATGCGAACGAGCTCGCTGAGGCCATGGACCGCTAGAGCGCCCTTCCGGCCAGAGGACACGCGAAACTCAATCACCTGATTCTTGCCAACTTTTCTAGATCGCTGTTTCTGTTCATCCAGCACAGCGGAATCGGGGTTCGACATTGGAACGATGGCATCAATGATTTCGTCGGCCCGCGTTGTGGGCTCGACGATGGCTTCCGGAGGAACCGTTACGCAGTAGTCAGCAAACATGTCTACTTCAGCCCGCTCACTCCTTCCGAGCGAGAACCGACTTCTTGCAAATGCAACTACTCCACCGGCAGAGACGCAGCCAAGTGCAAGTAACAAGCGGCGCTTGGAATTTCTTGTCGCACGGTTATTCATCGAAGCAGACCCTCCCAAACGGGGCGCCACAATCCGGCGCCCTTCGCTTAGATCAGAATGAATTAAAGCTGCCTGTCCGAAGGCGTCTTGCTTTCCGGGAATGGCCACACACCATTCGTGAATTTGAGTGCAACGATTCCGGTGTTCACGCAAGACGTGTAGAGACGCCCTTGAGCCGCATCGAGGAACGGAAGTGCAGCGCATCCGAGTCCAGCGGCAATGCCGTCAACCGCAGCCGGATTGAAGTATGCGACCTCTTTGACATTTTTCGGGTTGCGAATGTCAAATACACGGATCCCAGCCTGATAGTAGGTGCACGCCAGTGTCGTCGCATCGTCCCGATTGTCAACGCTGCACATGTGGACGTTGTAGTTTCCTCCTGCCGTCTCCATTTCAGGTGTGATCGTGGCGCAGACTTCGGGAACTGGCATTCCTGCCTCCAGCGTCAGTTTATTCACCAGAGTTGGAGTCGCCGAGCTTTCGATGTCGAAGATGCGAGGGGCGGAGAATGGGGTTATTCCAGCGGCGCAGGCATTCTTGAAGCCGGTGACGCCGAGTCCGCCGCCACCCTCACCCCACGTGATCACGTAAGGCTTTCCACCAATGGTGACTGGAATCGTCAGTTGCTCCGCGGACGCATCATGGAACGTGACTTCCTGTTTGAATCGCATCTTCGCGTTGGGGAGTCGCGCCTGCACCTCTGATGTATCGACAACAAGGAAGCCGTTATGCCACTCGCCGGTTTGGGGTTGCACTCCATCGGAACGCGTCCAGTCGTATGCCATTGTCGTCATATACCCCGTGTTTCCATCGTTGCTCAAGGACAACCCGTGCGGAATTGCCTGCACATTCAGTTGAGCACTTACCTTGTAGCCAGGATTTGCGAAGGAACTGAGAAGAACCGGCGCGGTGGGGTCGGTGAGGTCGATGGCGTGGTACAGGCCGTGCACCAGGTCGCTGATGTAGTACGTGAGCCCGTCCGGTGCAAATGCTCCTTCGTGCCCCATGGCGCGTTCCTGAGCTGTGTAGGGCTGCTCCCCAGGCCAGGCGGCGATATCCGTAGCGTCAAACGTGATCGAAGTTGTGGTCGCGAGCAGTTGCGGATAGCGGCAGTCTGTTCCAACGTCGTAGACATCGAATCCTTTTGTGACCTCCGCTGTTCGAGGCGCGTTCACGTAATAAGCAGAGACCAAGAGGCCTCGCTCCTGGTGCGCGCGAAGGCCCTCTCCGGGACCTTGCATCGCTGGGGTCATCAACGTCACAGTCTGGATGGGGCGATCCGGATCCGTGAGGTCAACGACAGCCGTTCCAAGTTCCGGCCGGCCGATTTCCCCGGCGAGCCCGCCGGAGAAACCGCAGGTGTGACCGGAACGATCCTTCACCAGTGCAAATTGCCGCCAGATCCCATAACCACCGACTGGCGCCACTTCCCCGGTCTTCGTCATATTGCAGTTGTATCCAGGAAACAAGACTGCACGGTCCGGCATTGGGGTCTGCCCCTGCAGCCCGGGTTCAGACTTGTCACTTCCGCCACAGGTCGCCTTGGCGATCGCGAGAACACGCTCGCTGGCAGTTGTGGAAGCGTCGTCCCCGCCGCCGCAACCCATCAGAGCAAAGCATCCGCTTAACACCGTTGCCAGCAATGCCACATAGGGGGTTGCAGCTGTATTCGAATCGAGGGCTGTTGTCATGTTTGGAACCTTTCTCGCAGCAGATATCACAGATCAACGACGGCCTCGGAACCGATGCCGCCTGCATTTGTGGAAAGGCCAGGATCTGGCGCCCAGAGACCTAGCCGGTTTCGTCCTCCAGTGCGGGGGCGCGACTCGATTCTTTACATTCCGGCCCATTCGGTCTTCCAGGTTCCGATCACGCCGTATCGGATACCGACCAACATTCCGCGCTTCTCGGACGCGACCGTCTGTCGTGTCTTGTCTGCCAGCCTTGCAGACCTGCTCGCTACGCCGCGGCCAGATCGACCAAGCCGCCGGAAATCGACGATCGTTCGCTCACAACGCCGGGCCCTCGTCGCCTGCCCGCCGCGCATACCAAAGCAGCAGCGGGAAGCGCTCGACCCATCCGGCGTCGAGGCCGCCCGCTAGAAGAGCAACCCCAACAAGCCCGGTCCGCCACTGAAGCGGCAACCAAGTAGAACGTATACGCTACACCTGTCGCGAGAAATCTCGACGGGCCTGAACTCATCTGGCCGCCTCTCTTCAACAGAATTCTCCGGAATTTCGCACCAATAGAAAGCGTCTTTCCACGATGGTGCGCAGCGCTTGCACCTAGTAAGAACGAGCGTTGACACTTCTTTATTCAGCGCTCAGGATTGCTGGGTCTTTGCGTCTGGATAGTCACCTGAACGGTCAACGATCGGCGTCCTCCTGACGGTCGACGCCGACAGCAGCAATGGCCTGCATTTTGCGTTCAGGGGACCAGCCGACCGCTCTGCTCCCCTGTAATCGCACCATTGCTCACGATGCACAAGCGCCCTGCGTCCTATCAAGACAACATCCATAGCTGTGAAGTCCATCGCACCGACGTGCAAGGCACGGTCCATTCTTTGGAGGCCGCCAGATGGCAGGGGCTACCTATTGCGATGGCCCAGACCGATGAGAGCATCACCGTCGAAGCAGGCTATGTCCCCTGTTCTGCCGTGTCGGTGTTCCTTGGCGGGCACGGTAGTTGGCTGGCGCGAAGTGGCGTCTCCAGTTGGGGGGGGGCAATCCATGCCGGACAGGCCTGCGTTCTTCCTCGTCACACAGAGATCGACACGGGGATCATCAACGGCGTTGTCGAGCTGGCCGTCGGTGCGCAGTTCCCCGAAGCGCTCCTGAGCAGGTACCTTCAGGACGATGCGAGAGGGTTCGACCTTCTACTTTCCAGCGACGAGAGGGATGTCGGCTTGCTCAGCATCTTCACAAGCATCAAGAACGAGATCGTCGGCGGCTGCATCTCCGGTGCAATGTTCGCTGACGGCTTGTCTCTCGCGCTGATCGCTCATGTGAAGGCGAGATATGCTGTGCGAGGAGAGGGCCTCAGTTCGCGAGGCAGGCTTACGCAAAAACACCTTGCAAGGATCAACGAGTACGTCGACTGCAACCTTTCGTTAGACATCAGCGTCGCATGCATTGCAGAACTGGTGAACATGAGCCCATCACACTTCTCGAGGGTCTTCAAAGCGACGACCGGGATGTCTCCGTACCGATATTTGCAAGATCTTCGGGTGCGCAGGTCGATCGAACTCATGAAAGGGCCAATGTCGCTCGCTCAGATCGCCATGAATGTCGGACTGGGAAGCCAGTCGCATTTCAGCGATGTCTTTCGAAGGATGACCGGGGTCTCGCCAGGCAAGCACCGCGGCCAGCAGCGAAGACGCGAGGTTGCTCCGTTCAATGAGCAATCCGGTGTTGGCGCCGTCCGAGAAATGAGCCACTTCTGAAGGCTCACCTTTGCATCAGCGCCGACAGCAGCTATGCCGCGGGAGATTAAGCGGCTCGGGCGACAGGAGGAGGAAGCATGGATCGAGTTTTACCCGCAGGCGCGTCGAGATCCAACGCTCCCCTTGGAGATCCTCATCGAACTCGAACATGACGATGCGCTGCGCCGCCGCCACCGCGGTCAGTACCTGTGCTTCCAGCGAAGCATCGGACTCGACAAGAGCCGAGAGGCGCGCCAGCAGCGGATCGGCCAGGACGTCATGCGGTCGCTCGGTGCCTTCTTCATCGTGTTGCCCCAAGGCGCGGAGGGGCTGGCGAAGAACCTGGGCCATCTCACGCAGGCTTGCATCCCGGAAGATGCGACCAAGGCGACGGAGCGTCAGGCCAGGCGCCTACTGGAAGGCAACGGCTATGGCCCCGTAGAGAGATCGATATGTGATAGCGCACGCAAAGCAGCCGTCAAAGCCGATGTACCGACCCATTCGGCGAAAGCGGCTGCAAGCGCGCCCGACCAAAAGCAGTCCACGCCTGCATGAGTCCTCCGGCCCACTGCCCGCAGCGACTGCTGCGGCGCAGGGTGTGCCCGGAGCTCGCCGTCCCGCGCATGGTGCCGCCGCATACTGCGGGCCGCACCACCACGAATTGTTTCCGTCGGGTACGTCCGGTAGGCCAGTACCTGTGTTGCGATGCCGCTAGGTCGGATGTTCATGCCGATGGGGTCGTCGGCCAGCTACTGCCCGGATTTGACGATGGGTCGACGGCAATCGGACGGGATGTCAAGCATGGTGGCGCACCATCCACGTCGCTGCTGCTGCCGCTGGGAGTCGCACCTCACTTGCAGGATCGGCAGCGAGGCAGCCCGGCCATCGCATGCTGCGCCCCACTCTCGAATCCCAGGCGGCCAACGAACTCATACGCTGAGGTAGGCCCGGCGGACCTCGTCGTTCTGTGCGAGGGCCTCGATGGAGCCTTCAAACCGGATCTGCCCCTTCTCGAGCACGTAGGCGCGGTCGCTCACGAGCTCGGCGAAGTGCATGTTCTGCTCGGACAGCAGGATGGACACGCCCTGGCTCTTGAGCTGCAGGATCATGTGCGCCATCTGCTCGACGATGACGGGCGCCACGCCCTCCGACGGCTCGTCCAGCAACACCAGGTAGGGGTTGCCCATCAGCGTGCGCGCCACGGTCAGCATCTGCTGCTCGCCGCCGCTCATGCGGCCGCCCGGGCGCTGCGGCATCTCGCCGAGGTTGGGGAACAGCTTGAACAGCTTCTCGGGCGTCCACAGCGGCGCGTCGGTGCCATCGGCCCAGCGCCGCGCGGGCTGCCTGCCGACCTCCAGGTTTTCCATGACCGTGAGGTCGGTGAACACGCGCCGGTCTTCGGGCACGAAGCCCAGGCCCAAGCGCGACGCATGGTGCGGCTCGGTGCGTGAGATGTCGTGGTCCAGGAAACGGATGCTGCCGGCGCGCTTGGCCAGCATGCCCATGATGGCCTTGAGCGTGGTGGACTTGCCGGCGCCGTTGCGGCCCATCAGCGCCACGACCTCGCCGCGGCGCACATTAAGGCCGACCTCATAAAGGATCTGCGCGGCGCCGTACCAGGCGCACAGGCCTTTGGCTTCCAACAGGAGGGGTGCGTTGTTCATCATGCCGGAACTCCCACTGCATCAGCTTTCTCGAAGGTCTTCCCGGTGCCGAAGTAGACCTCCTGCACCTTGGGATGGTCGCGGATCTCCAGCGGCTTGCCCTGGGCGATCAGCCGGCCGCGCGCCAGCACGATCATGCGGTCGGCATAGGCGAACACCACGTCCATGCTGTGCTCCGTGAACAGCACGGCCATGTCACGCTCCACCACGAGCTGCTTGGTCAGCGCCATGAGCGCATTGCGTTCCTTGGGCGCCATGCCGGCCGTGGGCTCGTCCATGAGCAGCAGCTTAGGGTCGTTCGCCATGGCAATGGCCAGCTCCACTCGTTTGACGTCCCCGTACGCCAGTTCACTGCACGGCCGGTCGGCCTGGGCCCGCATTCCGACCTGATCCAGCAGGTCGAGCGCATACCCCAGTCTGTGGTCGGCCGCGCGTCGCCAGGTAGAGAACATGTGCTTGTCGTGCGACAGCAGCGCCATCTGGACGTTCTCTACCACGGTAAGCGACGCGAACGTCTCCGCGATCTGGAACGTGCGACCCACACCGAGCCGCCAGATCTCGCGGGGGGGCTTGCCGATCAGCTCGACGCCGTTGAGCCGAATCGAACCCGCATTGGCGCGGAGTTGTCCGTTGACCATGTTGAAGGTCGTGGACTTCCCAGCACCGTTGGGACCGATCAGGGCGAGGAGTTCCCCCGCCCGCAGGTCGAAGTCAATGCCATCGACGGCTTTGACGCCTCCGAAGGACTTCCCGAGTCCTTTCACGGTAAGCACTGCTGCGCTCATGGGGTCACCTTTGCCAGAGAACCGACGCTAGGCGCTGCGTTGCGTCGCAGCGCAGTGAAGCGATCTCGCATCTGCTTGCCGTAGCCTGCCAGCCCTTGCGGGAACAGCAGTACCAGCAGCAGGATGGTGCCGCCCAACATAGCGCGCCAATAGTCGGTGTTGCGCGCCACGGTGTCGTGCAGCCAGGTGAAGCTGATAGCACCGACCACGGGACCGGCCAAGGTCTGGATGCCGCCCAGCAACACCATGACGAGGCCGTCGATGGACTTGGTCACGCTGAGCGACTCGGGCGAAATGCTGCCTTTGGAGAAGGCGAACAGCGCTCCGGCGAGGCCGCCGACCGCGCCGGCCACAACGAAGGCCGCCCACTGCATGCGCTTTACGTCGATGCCAATGGCATCCGCCCGCAGCCCCGAATCGCGCCCGGCACGGAGCGCATAGCCAAAGGGCGAGAACAGCACGCGGCGCAGCCACCAGATGCCGAGACCCACCAGCGCCAGCGTGAGCCAGTAGTACATGCGCTTGTCGGCAAAGGCTGCAGAGGGCCAGACGCCTGTAAGGCCGTTGCTACCGCCGGTGAAGGTGTCCCACTGGTAGGCCACGGCCCAGGTGATCTGCGCGAAGGCGAGTGTGAGCATAGCAAGGTAGACACCCGACAGCCGCACCGCAAACCAGCCGTACACGAAGGCACCAAGCGCGGCAACCAGTGGGGCAAGCACCAACGCGGCCTCCATCGACATGCCGGCTTCACGCACGAACAGAGCGGCCGCGTAGGCACCCAGGCCGAAGTAGGCCGCATGACCGAAGGAGTGCATGCCGGCCGGCCCCATGATGAAGTGCAAGCTGGTGGCGAACAACGCGGCGATCAACAGGTCGATCAGCAGCACGGTGGTGTAGGAAGCAGCCTCGGTCAGCAGCGGCACGGCGGCCAGTCCTAATGCCATGGCGGCGACGAATCCCTGATAACCGACGCCAGAGCGGCGCAGCGGTTCCTCGGGAACTCCGACGTAGCGGCTGGATGCCTGGGCCTTGCCCAGCAGCCCCCACGGACGCCAGACCAGCACAGCGGCCATGACCAGGAAGTCCACCATCAGCGTGAGCTTTGAGAACGACACCTCGAGGCCAAACAGATTGACCACGCCGAGCCAGATGCAGATGGCCTTTAGCTCGGCAACCAGCAGCGCCGCGAGGAACGCCCCCGGCAACGAGCCCATGCCGCCCACAACCACCACCACGAAAGCCGCGCCGATGATGTGCAGGTCCATTTCCAGCGTGGCCGGTTCGCGCGGCAGTTGCAGCGCGCCTCCCAAGCCCGCCAGCAGAGCTCCGAGCGCGAACACGGCCGTGAACAACCAGGCCTGGTTCACGCCCAGCGCGCTGACCATCTCGCGGTCCTGCGTGGCCGCGCGCACCAGCGTGCCGAAGCGCGTGCGCGTCAGCAGGAGCCAGACCAATCCCAGCACTACCGGGCCCACGGCGATCAGGAACAGGTCGTAGGACGGGAACTGCCGACCAAGGATCTCGACCGCGCCGCGCAGGCCAGGTGCACGCGGACCCAGCAGTTCCTCGGGGCCCCAGAGCCACAAGGCAGCGTCCTTGATCACGAGCACCAGGGCGAAGGTGGCGAGCAGCTGGAACAGTTCTGGCGCTTTGTAGATGCGCCGCAACAGGACCACCTCGACGACGGCCCCCAAGATGCCCACCGCAATCGCCGCCAGCAGCAGCGCGGACCAGAAGCCGAGCACGCCGCCGAGCCGCTCGACGAGCGTGTAGGCCGTATAAATGCCGACCATGAAGAACGAGCCGTGCGCGAAGTTGACGATGCGCGTAACACCGAAGATCAGCGAGAGCCCGGCCGCGACCAAGAACAACGAGGACGCCGAAGCGAGCCCGTTGAGGAGTTGGACGATGAGTCCTGAGGTGCTCATGATGTGCTCCTTACCACCAAGGAGATGGCGTCGATGCAGCAGGAAACGCCGAGGCGGTCATAGCCGAGCGGCAATGCCCGGCGCCGCGCCGCGGTGACGCGGCGCGACTGGGTCTTCAAAGACGACAGGCTTGGCATCTGCAGACCTCAGTCGGCCAGACGCGAAGTCTTGACGTCCGCGATGTTCGGCTGGAACCGAGCATCGCTCCCGTCAAGGTACGTGTAGTCGACCATGATGCCCGCCGCACCTTCCTTTTTCGTGCGGCCCACGAATGCTCCCATGGTCGATTGGTGGTCCTCGGAGCGGTAGGTGATCCTGCCGAACGGCGAATCGACCTGCAGCCCCTTGAATCCCTCGACTAGCTTTTCGGCATCAGCACCCTTGGCCTTCGCGATACCGGCGGCAGCGGACTTGATCATGGTGTATCCCACCACGGAACCCAGGCGCGGATAGTCCTTGAACCTAGTCTGGTACGCACTCGCGAACGCGGAGTGCTCAGCCGTCTTTATCGAGTACCAGGGATAGCCGGTGACGACCCAACCGTCGGGAGCCTCGTCCTTGAGCGGATCCAGGTATTCGGGTTCGCCGGTGAGAACGGACACCACGGCACGGTCCTTGAACAGGCCACGTGTGTTGCCTTCGCGGACGAACTTGGAGAGGTCGGCGCCGAACAGCACGTTGAAGATCGCATCGGGCTTGGCATCGGCCAGGGCCTGAACGACGCTGCCGGCATCGACCTTGCCCAGCGGAGGAGCCTGCTCGGTGACGAACTCCACGTCTGGCTGCGCCGCCTTCAACAGCTTCTTGAACGCAGCCGCTGCCGACTGGCCATACTCGTAGTTCGGGTAGACGACAGCCCAACGCTTCTTGTTGAGCTTGACGGCTTCGGGCACCAGCATCGAGGCCTGTGTGTAAGTCCCGGGACGAAGCCGGAATGTATAGCGGTTGCCACCTTGCCACGTCATCTTGTCGGTCAGCGGTTCGCCGGCCAGATAGAAGACCTTGCGCTGCTTCGCAAAGTCAGCCAAGGCGAGGCCGGTGTTCGACAGGAAGGCGCCGGCAATCAGATCCACCTTCTCGCGCGAGACTAGTTCCTCGGCCATGCGCACAGTGTCGCCAGGGTTCGCATTGTCGTCACGCAACACCAACTCCAGCTTCTTGCCGTTGATGCCTCCCGACGCGTTGATCTCGTCGATGGCCAGCTCCATGCCCCTCTTGTAGGGCTCCAGGAACGCAGGCTGCGCCTTGTAGCTGTTGATCTCACCGATCTTGTAAACGCCTTGCGCCCAAAGCGACGTCGTTGCGGCACAGGCCATCACAACGATCGAGGTACGGACATGAAAGATGGACATAGCGAATCTGAAAAGTTGAAGCCAATGTGGCCCAGCCATTGGCTGGGGCTATTTAAAGCGTACACGCTCGATTGACCCATCGCAAGAGCTATGCCTGAGTGAAGTGCTAGCGTTTTCCCCAGTGCGATGCACGAAAGCAGTTCCTCCGCACACATTGACTGTAGGTAGCGCGACATTTCGGTGCCATCGTGCTCAGCAACGGTGCACTCTGTAGGCAGGAATCGATCAACTTTTCGCGTAACAAATTAAGCGCCTACGCTTTTTTCTGAACAGCGCGCGGAACAGAGGATTGGCCGGACATCCAGCGGCTGGAGATCGCCTTTCAAGAGCCAGGGCCTGCCGGTTTCCAGCATCCGCACACCGACGCTAGACAACCTTCTTGCGCATGCCGTTGACGATCGGACGTGGGCCGAAACGATGGACGCGCGCGGCGATGGCACGCATGCCGGGCCTGGGAGACGGAGAGACCGAGGAAGACGATCGTCGATCGATGCTGCGGCGGCCCGCGCAAGCGTCCGCGTAGAACGACAATGCAGGACAACGCATCTGCGCGCAGAACAGCCCGCGATTGGCGCGCAACGGCGCCCGCGCGCTTGCGGGAAGGCGCGCCACTCGTGCTGCGCGGACAAGGGGCCCGATGGCGAGCGCGGCCCAACTGGAACCTGGAACCGCGCGCGCAGGCAACATGAACGCCTGCGGCCGGATTGGAGCTTGGAAGCCGATGCTCAGCGTTGGCCGTCGTTCACGGCGATGTTCTCCTTCAGCAACCCGCCCAAACGCGAATGGACGCGCCCGCCCGTTCCCATGGCGAGAGCAAAGAGAATCTCCTTCGGGCGCGGTGCGTCCTGTATGCCGACCTCAATGCTGTTGAAGTGGCTGCGCACGTAGCTTGCCTGGATGTGGTGCACCGGGACCATCAACCGATAGCCGGCGACAGCCACGGCCTTTGTCGCTGGAACGATGGCCTTCGGATTGCCGAGTGCCTCGCGCATCGCCCAACCGCCGGCTTCGTGCCAGACCGCTCCGTGCTCGAGCTCACCCTCAATGCCAACGATCGCGGCCTTCCCGTACACCTCGATCGCGCTCCTGCCGAGCAGCTGAACCAGCTCGTCGGCCATTGAGCGACCCAGGTCGCGCAACTGCGCCATGAACGCGAGGAGGTCAGGCTCGTAGCGGCCGGCATAAGGGTTGGCCACCACGGCAGCAGCGACGGCAAGCTTCAACGAAATCTCGGGCGCGGGACCGCCTTCGTGGCAGGTCGTCTCGACCGTCAGGCTGCGCTTGCGAACTTCAACCAATGACATGGATTGCTTCCTTGAATATGTTGGCGCGGATGGCCGGTGGCGCATCGGACGAAAGCGCTCAGGCACAGGCTGGACCCCGGGTCGACAGGCGAGCCGCACCATGGATCGCGTTGCCCGCCCTTCCCTGAACGCTGTCCCGGGCAAGTCCGGACGTCCATCCCCTGCCGGGGTGCATTCGCGACCGGACTCAAGCCTTCTGCAGCGCCGGCTCGACCAGCGGCACGTTGAACACGTCGTATCCGAGGCACCATGCAGGATCCTCCTGCGTGCGCAACCAGGTGTTGTCGTGCGAAACCTTCTGCACCCGGCTAGCACGGGTGGCCCGGTTCGCCTCATAGAGGTCGAACGCCAGGGTGTGGTCCTCGGCGCCGACTTCCTGAAGGCAGCGCACCAGCATGGCCGCGTCCTCGATGGCCATGCATGCGCCCTGCGCCATGTGCGGCTTCATGGGATGGCAGGCATCGCCCAGCAGGACCATGCGGCCTTCGCTCCACAGCGGCAGCGGATCGCGTTCGAGCAGCGACCACTTGGTCACCTCGCGGGTGTTCTCCACCAGCGCCTGCACGGTCGGATGCCAGCCGCGGAACACCTCGCGCATCTCCTCGCGGCTGCTTGCCAGCCAGCGATCGTTCAAGTCCCACTCGACAGCGGGCACGCCCGTGACGTAGTAGATCTCATCCTGCTTGCCGGAGACGAAATAGGTCATCATGTGCTGGTCCTCACTCCACCACTTGACGCAGGCGTCGAAGCCGAGCATGCCTGCCTTCACTTGCGGCGTCGGAAACACTGCGCGGTGCGCCAGGTAACCGGCGTACTTCGGTGGCTCGGGGCCGAGCAGCTTCTCGCGAACGCGCGAGTTGACGCCGTCGGCGCCCACGACGATGTCGGCCTGCTCTGTGGTGCCGTCGGAGAAGTTCAGGTCGACGACATCGCCACGGTCTTCCAGTTTCACGAGCTCCTTGCCGAAGGCGACCGCAGAAGGCGGCAACGCGCGCATGAGCAGTTCGTGGAAGTCGCCACGGTGCACGGTCAGGTAGCTTGCCCCGTACTCCTTCACTGCGAAGTTCCCAAGCGGGATCTTGGCCAGGATGTCACCGGTCTCCCAATGGCGGCTGTACCAGAAGTCCGGGTGCGAACCCTGCTGGTTCATGACGTCCTCGATACCGATGCGGCGCATCACCTTCATCGCATTCGGCCCTACGTGGATGCCGGCGCCGAGCCGCGAGAAGGATGGCGCCTGCTCGTAGACGCGGACATTCATATTGTTCTGAGCCATCAGCGCCGCTGCGGTCGCTCCGCCTAGGCCTGCTCCGATCACGGCGATCCGTGGTGACTTCGACATGGGTTCTCCTTCCTTGGGCCTCTCGACCACGCGCAACAAGCACACTTGGTGCAATTAGAGCGTACACGCTCGACTAATGAAGAGTCTACCCGTGTTCTCCAAGAGAAGTAAATAGCGAAATCTCAGCATTCGAACGCTTGCGTCGATGATATTCAAGCGTCTACACTATATATGAACTTTCAAGAGGCTTTGATGCAACGCTCATTTAGGATCGGTCAGATCGTTCCCAGCTCCAACACGACCATGGAGACAGAGGTGCCAGCCATGCTGCAGGCGCATTCGCGGTTGCGTCCCGCGGATCAGTTCACCTTCCACTCCGCCCGCATGCGGATGAAGAAGGTCGAGAAGGATGAGCTCGCAGCGATGGACGCTGAGAGCGACCGCTGCGCGTTGGAGCTGAGCGACGCGGCAGTCGATGTGCTGGGCTATGCCTGCCTGGTCGCGATCATGGCCATGGGCCACGGCTACCACCGCGTGTCGCAACAGCGCCTGACCGACAAGACGGCCTCCAATGGCCGGACGGCTCCCGTGATCACGAGCGCGGGCGCGCTCGTGGATGCATTGCGGGTCATGAAGGCCAAGAGGATCGCGCTAGTGGCCCCGTACATGGTCCCGCTGACCAAGCTGGTCATGGACTACATCGTCCACGAGGGTTTCGAGGTCGTCGACTGGCGTGCGCTGGAGATCCCCGACAACCTGGACGTCGGCCGCCACGACCCGGCCAAGCTGCCGGGCATCGTCGCCGGCATGAACTACCGCGACGCCGACGTGATCGTCCTGTCCGCCTGTGTGCAGATGCCGTCCCTGCCTGCCGTCGCCCAGGTCGAGGCCGAGACCGGAAAGCCCGTCCTTACGGCATCCATCGCGACCACCTACGCGATCCTCCGCCAGCTCGGCCTTGACCCGGTCGTTCCGGGCGCAGGTGCGTTGCTGTCGGGCGCGTACTCCGGCCCCATCGCGACGGCGACGGCCCAATGACCAGCACCTTTCTGTACGGTGGTCAAGTCCACGCCAACGGCATCCGGCAGCACTACCTCAGGTACGGTGGTGCCGAAGGCGTTCAGGGCGAGCGCCCCAGTGTCATCGTCATCCCCGGCATCACCAGCCCGGCGGCGACCTGGGGCTTCGTCGCCGAGCGCATCGGAACCCACTTCGACACCTACGTGCTGGACGTACGGGGCCGCGGCCTGTCCGATGCTGGTGACGAACTCGACTACAGCCTCGAGCAGCAAGCTCTGGACGTGATTGCGCTCGCACAGGCACTGGAGCTCAAGCGCTGGGTCCTCGTCGGCCATTCGATGGGCGGCCGGATCGCCGTGCGTGCGGCAAGCAAGAAGCCAGGCGGCCTGGCAAGCGTGGTCGCAGTGGATCCGCCCGTCTCGGGCCCGCACCGGCGGCCCTATCCGGCCAAGCTGGACTGGTACGTCGACTCGATCCGACAGGCCAGGCGCGGCATGGACGCCGAGCAGATGCGGCACTTCTGCCCGAACTGGACCTTCGAGCAGCTTCAGCTGCGCGCCCAATGGCTGCACACCTGCAAGGAGTCGGCCATCGTGCAGAGCTTCTCCGACTTCGGTCGCGACGACATCTTCGCCGATCTGCCGCAAGTCGATGTTCCCCTGCTGTTGATGACGGCGGAACGCGGCGACGTGGTTCGCGCGGAGGACGTGGCCGAGTGGCAGGCGATCTCGCCCGCCTCCCGGCATGTGCGCGTCCCCGGCGCTGGCCACATGATCCCCTGGGACAACGAGGCCGGCTTCTACGCCGCGTTCGGCACCTTCCTCGGCACCGCGCTCGTCTAGCCCATCGCCGCCTCACCAACGCAAGGAATCCCATGTCCGTCAGCGACACACAATTCATCGGCGCATGGCGCCGCGTGCTGGAGCTGTCCAAGCTGCAGCCTGGGCAGACCGTGACCGTGCTGACCAGCGCGTCGACCCATCCGCAGACGCTGCGCTGTGCGATCGCGGCATCGAGCGCGCTGGGTGCCGTGGTCAACCGGCTCGATCTCCAACCCGTCAACGGAGAGAAGGCGTTGAGCCGGGACTCGTTGGCCTACCTGGGCACCACGCCCCTGACGGGTAACAAGGCGGCCATCGCCGCCCTCAAGGCCAGCGACCTTGTCCTGGACCTCATGACGCTCCTGTTCTCGCCTGAGCAGCACGAGATCCTTGCGTCCGGCGCCAAGATCCTCTTGGCGGTGGAGCCGCCGGAGGTGCTGTGCAGGATGGTCCCGACGGAAGACGACCGGGCACGGGTCTTGCAGGCGACGAACCTGATCAGCAGATCGAAGGTGATGACGGTCACGTCCAAGGCAGGCACGGAGTTGCGCTGCGAGCTGGGCGAGTTTCCCGCCATCGCCGAGTACGGCTTCGTCGATGAGCCCGGCCGCTGGGACCACTGGCCGAGCGGCTTCGCCTTGACCTGGCCCAACGAGGGAGGCACCGAGGGCCGCATCGTGCTCGATCGTGGTGACATCCTCCTGCCCATGAAGTGCTACATCTCCGACCCCATCGAGATCGTGATCCGTGACGGATACGCGCGCTCGATCACGGGCGGCTTCCATGCGGACCTGCTCGCGGAGTACATGGCCAGCTTCGAGGACGCTGAGGCCTACGCCATGTCGCACGTTGGCTGGGGACTGCAGCCGCGCGCACATTGGTCCACGCTTGCCCAGTACGACCGCGAAGCCACGATTGGCATGGACGCCCGCGCGTTCGAAGGCAACTTCCTGTTCTCGCTCGGCCCGAACAACGAAGCCGGCGGCACGCGAACCACCACCTGCCACATCGACATCCCGATGCGCCGCTGCACGGTGAGCCTCGACGGGCAATCCGTGGTGGTCGATGGCCAGGTTCAGGACGCGGCCGGCACCGCCTACGCCCGCAAACGCAAGGAGTTTTTGTGATTTCATCCGCCATCCGCGCGCAGGAAGTCGCCGCCGCACCAGCCGGCGACCTGTCCAGCTACGAACGCCAGGGCTTCGGCAACGCGCTCGAACTGAAGGCCCCGTTTGCGCTGCTCATCGTCGACTTCGTCAACGGATTCGCCAACCCGAATGTCTTCGGGGGCGGCAACATCCCGCACGCCATCGCCCGCACCGAGGTGCTGCTGCGCCACGCACGCGCCAAGGGCTGGCCCATCGCGCACAGCCGCATCGTCTTCTCCGACGACGATGCCGACAGCAACATCTTCTGCCTGAAGGTTCCCGGCATGCTCGCGCTGAAGGAGGACAGCCACGACAGCGCCATCGTGGACGAGCTTGCGCCACTGCCGGGCGAGTACGTCGTGCGCAAGAGCACGCCGTCCGCGTTCTTCGGCACCATGCTCGCCGCATGGCTCGCGCAGCGCGGGGTGCGTACCCTGGCCGTCGCGGGCTGCACGACGAGCGGCTGCGTGCGCAGCACGGTGGTCGACGCGATGCAGGCGGGCTTCCGCCCGCTGGTCATCTCCGACTGCGTGGGCGACCGCGCCATCGGACCGCACGAGGCGAACCTGTTCGACATGGCCCAGAAGTACGCTGCGGTCATGCCGCTGCACCTTGCGATCAACCGCACGGATGACGTGCTGGAAGCGGCTCGGTGACGCGGTGACGGGAACACCTGCCTCGCGCGCGACGCTGCGGCCGCTCAGACTGGAGGTCAACGGCAGGACGCACACGCTCGCGACCCCCAGGCAGACGACGCTGCTCCAGCTGTTGCGCAACGACCTGCAGCTCAACGGACCCAAGTACGGCTGCGGCTATGGCCAATGCGGCGCGTGCACCGTGCACGTCGACGGCTGTGCTGCGCGCGCATGCGTGATTCCTGCGCACGGCGTGGCGGGCCGGCGCATCACCACGCTGGAGGGGCTTGGCGCACGAGGCGACTTCCACCCGGTGAAGCAGGCCTTCGAAGACGCCCAGGCCGCGCAATGCGGCTACTGCCTGAACGGCATGGTGATGCAGGCCGCCGCCCTGCTGGAACGTGACCCCCATCCGAGCAACGCGCGGATCCGCGCCGAGCTGTCGGGCAACCTTTGCCGTTGCGGCACGCACATCGAGATAGTGCGGGCCGTCGAGCTGGCGGCCGAGCGTTTGAGAGACAGAAAGAACCCAGGATGACCCGAACGGCCTTGCGCGCCTCGTCACCACTTCAACGGAGCGACTTTCTTTCGGCCAGGGGCGTGCTCGTGGTGGTCCGTGAAACGCCGCCTGCACCGCCCCCCAAGCGTGGTCAGCCGCCCGCCGTGACCGGCAACCCGCTGGAGGGCGACGAGGTGCTCCTGGCCGTGTGGAACGACGGCAGCATCAGCGCGCTGAACGGCCACGTGGACCTGGGAACCGGCATCCAGACCGCCCTCGCTCAGATCGTCGCCGAGGAACTGGACGCGCCGTTCGACTGCGTCGTCATGGCCCTGGGCGATACCGCGCGCGCGCCGAACCAGGGCGCGACCATCGCCAGCGCGACCATCCAGATCCACTCCAAGCCCTTGCGTCTTGCTGCTGCCCAGGCGCGCACGTGGCTCGCGGAGCGGGCCGGCGAACTGCTGGGGGCCGCGCCCAGCGAGGTCAGTCTGAGCAGGGGCATCGCCCGCGCCGGTGAGCGCGAAGTCCCTTTCGCTGCGCTCGTGGGTGACGGCACGACCGTGCTGAAGCTTGATCCCCAGGCGCGCACGAAGGCACCGCAGGACTACCACCTGGTCGGAAAGTCCCAGCCACGTGTGGACATCCCGGCCAAGCTGGCCGGGGAGCTCGTGTTCGTCCACGACATGCGCTTGCCCGGCATGCTGCACGGCCGCGTGGTGCGGCCACCCTACGCCGGGGCGGACCACGGGCCCTTCGTCGGCAGCACCCTGGAGTCGGTCGACGAAGCCTCGGTCGCCCACATTCCCGGCCTGCGCGCGGTGGTGGTGATCCGGGACTTCGTGGGCGTGGTCGCAGACCGCGAGGAACACGCGGAAGAAGCCGCGAAGACCCTGGCGATCCGGTGGAAGGCCTGGCCAGGCATGCCCGACCTGTCCAGCCCCGACAAGGTCGAGAACGCGATCCGCGCCAACCCCGCGAAGCAGCGGCTGCTGGTCGATGAGGGAGACATCGAGGCGTGCCTCGAGAGCGCCTCACAGCCGGTGCAACGGCGTTATCTCTGGCCTTACCAGATGCATGCGTCGATCGGCCCGTCCTGCGCGGTCGCGGCATGGGAGCCTGACGAGCGCAGCAGGCTGCGTGTCTGGGCGGGTACCCAGAATCCCCACGTTCTGAGAGCGGACCTCGCCAGGCTGATGGCGCTCGGAGAGCTGGACGTCGATGTGATCCGCCTGGAGGCCGCGGGCTGCTACGGACGCAACGGCGCCGACGATGTTGCGGCCGATGCAGCGCTGCTCTCGCGTGCCGTAGGCGCGCCCGTTCGGGTGCAGCTCACGCGCGAACAAGAGAGCCAGTGGGAGCCCAAAGGTGCTGCACAGCTCATGGACGTTCGAGGCGCACTGAGCAAGGCAGGCCGCATTGCGGCGTACGACTTCGAGACCTCCTACCCCAGCAACGGCGCGCCCACGCTGGCCCTGCTCCTCACGGGGATCGTCGAGCCAGTCGCGCAGTCGCTCGAAATGGGCGACCGCACCGCACGCCCGCCCTACGACGCGGACAGCATGCGCGTCAAGGTGAACGACATGCCGCCGATCGTACGGGCTTCCTGGCTGCGCGGCGTGTCGGCCCTGCCGAACTCGTTCGCGCACGAAAGCTTCGTCGATGAGCTGGCCACCCAGGCGAAGGTCGATCCTGTCCAGTTCCGGCTGCGGCAGCTGGCCGATCCGCGCGCGCTCGATCTGATCCAGGCGACCGCAGCGAAGGCCGGCTGGCGGATGCGGGAAGGTCCGCAGGAGGCCTCGGACGGCGGGCTCGGAGAAGGCGGCGACATCCTCTTCGGCCAGGGCTTCGCCTACGCGCGCTACATGCACAGCGCCTGGCCGGGTTTCGGCGCGGCCTGGGCGGCATGGGTCGCCGATGTGGAGGTAAATCGCAAGACCGGCGAAGTGCACGTGCGGCGCGTGGTCGTTGGACACGACGCCGGGCTCACCATCAACCCCGCAGGCGTAGAGCACCAGGTGCATGGGAACGTCGTCCAGGCGACAAGCCGTGCGCTGAAGGAAGAGGTTCGCTTCGCGCCAGGACCTGGCTCGGCGCCGACAGGCGAAAGGCTGCCCGGCACGCTGCCGACCGGCGTGGTTGCAAGCCGCGAATGGGGCAACTACCCCATCCTGAATTTTCGCGAGGTCCCGGTCATCGAGATCGTGCAGATGGCCAGACCGGGGGAAGAACCGCTGGGTTCGGGCGAGTCCGCGTCCGTGCCCGGGACGGCCGCCATTGCCAACGCGATCTTCGACGCGACCGGAATCCGCCTGCGCGAACCGCCTTTCACGCCGGAAAAGGTCCTCGCCGCCCTCAACCCCTTGCCGGCGCCCACGGAGCAGCCCGCAAAGCCGCCACTGATCGAGCCAGCCAGGCAGATACCGCCGGCTGCAGTCCTGCCCAAGCGCAAGGGCGTGCTTGCACTGGTGACCGCTGCTGCGCTCGGCGGCATCGGCGTGCTGCTGAGCCTCGTCGGTGCTCGTCCGACCATCGCGCCCGTGAGCCTGAGCGTGCCTGCGTACAACGCTGCAACGATCGAGCGCGGACGCGTGCTGGCGGCCGCCGGCGACTGCGCCGTGTGCCACACGGCCGCCGATGGGCATCCCAATGCCGGAGGGCGGGCCATGGACACGCCGTTCGGCAAGATCTACACCACGAACCTGACGCCGGACAAGGCCACCGGCCTGGGCAGCTGGTCGTTCACCGCCTTCCAACGCGCCATGCGCGAGGGCATCTCGCGCGACGGCCGGCATCTGTATCCTGCATTCCCCTACACCGCCTTCGCCAAGACCAGCGATGACGACCTGCAGGCGCTGTTCGCCTACTTCATGTCGCTCGAGCCGGTGGCCGCGCAGACGCCGAAAAGCGACCTCAAGTTCCCCTTCAACGTGCGTTCACTGCTCGCTGGCTGGAACGCGATGTTCCACGACCCGACACCCTTCGAGCCGGACCCCAAACAGACCCCGGACTGGAACCGCGGCGCCTACCTGGTCAACGGCCTGGGGCATTGCAGCGCCTGCCACACACCTCGTAACGCGTTGGGCGCAGAACTCACCGGCGCCGCGTTCCTCTCGGGCGCCGTGATCGACGGCTGGGAAGCACCTGCCCTCACCGGGGTGGGCAAGACCGCAGTGCCCTGGGACCACGACTCGTTGTACCAGTACCTGCGCAACGGCCACTCGCCGCGGCACGGTGTCGCGGGTGGCCCAATGGCGGAAGTCGTGCGTGAACTGCAGCACCTGCCGGACGGCGACATTAGCGCGATGGCCACCTACCTGGCCTCGTTCAGCCCGAAGGTGGACAACGCCGTTGTCCTCGCCACGCGCGCGGTCGAGCAGGCCGCAGCCAGTAAGGGACAGCTCTTGGGCGCGGCGCAGCGGCGATTCGACAGCGCATGCGCCTCATGTCACCACGATGGCGACGGTCCCAAGCTCCTCGGCGTCAACACGCCATTGACCTTGAACAGCCAACTCACCAGCGACCGACCTGATAACCTCATCAACACCATCCTAAACGGCGTCCAACATCCGGCAACGCGAGACCTCGGCTTCATGCCCGCCTTCAAGGATGCCTTCGACGACGTCGAGATCGCCGAGCTTGCCAGCTACATGCGCCAGCGCTTTGCACCGCAGGCAAAGCAATGGGGATCGCTCCAGAAGACGGTGGGTAGGCTCCGCTCTATGCATGGCGCCCCCGAATAACTGGATACCATCAGAAACCTTGGCGTGACGCCTGCTACCGCTCTATGACTTCAAGCACTACCCGTACCGCCCGGCGGCCCAAGAACGAGGCGAAGCCGAGCCGGACGCGCAGCATGGGGGCCTCCGAGAGCCCACCGCCGGCCCATGGGTTTGACACAGCAGCCCCCGCAACGCCGACCGACCGCTCCGGCTACAAGGTGAAGCACCAGGTTGGCCACCTGCTGCGCCGTGCCTACCAGCGCCACATCGCGATCTTCCAGGAACGCATTCCGGATTCCCAGCTGACGATGCCCCAGTTCGTGACGCTGTGCGCGGTGCGGGACCTGCGCGCCTGCTCGCTCAACGAGATCGTCGCGGAGACGTCCATCGATCAGGCAACCATCCGGGGCGTGGTCGAGCGCCTGGTGTCTCGCAAGCTCCTCGCAGTCGCGGCGGACGCGCAAGACAAGCGCAAGGTGTCCATCTCCCTCACGGCGACGGGTACGCGCTTCCTCGCACAGATCATCGACACGGCGGAGGTCGTCTCGGATGAGACCTTCGGGGAGCTGAACGCCGCCGAGCGGGTCGCGTTGGTGTTCCTGCTCAAGAAGATGTGCGGGCTGGCCTCGGAGTGACTCTGCGTCGGGCGGCTCTGGACAGGCAGTGTCTTCACAACGAAAGCCCCAGCGCGCTCCGTGCCTGTCTCGGACCTGGTTCTGCATCAGGACCTCCAGCGGAGTGCGCTCGCGCTTTGGCGCCTTAGACTCACGCACGCCAAGCAGATCGCCCACGTCCTCCCTTTCCGCACCCCGGCACAGAAGACGGTCTGCAACTGTGTTCCGCAGACTCAATGCAGTAAGGCCCGCGACACCGATACGACGGAAGATCTTGCGGTACTCGTAGTGGATCTCACGGCATAGCAATCGCACTGCGGAGCGGGTCAGTGTCGACTGCACGCTAAAGTCACGACCGTCCAGTTTCAGGAACAGCGCGTCGTCGCGTCGCAGGCCGCGAAAGTGGACTGCGGTGTCGACAGCATCCTGCAACTCGGCCATCGCGATCCGCCTCGCAAGGTAGAGGTCGAACGCTTCGCAGGCCGGGGCCGCGGAAAAGTACATCGCGCGGGCCCGCCCGCTCACCGCACCATCGGCTCGCAGCTCGCACCCGACCCGGACGGATCCATCGGCGTTCAGGCAGTCGCCAATGTGCATGCGTGCCACCTCCAGCGGGCGCAGCTCGGTGGCGAGCAGGATCCAAACCATGACGGCGTCACGCTCTGGTGTCGAGGTTCGTGCGCGCACGCGAACCATGGTGCCGTAAATGTCGTCGTCGGACAGCAGGATCGGCGCCGTCCGCCTGGCGTGCCCGGACGGTCATTCCCTGATGAGTAACCAAGTATCCAAGGGGCGGCCCGCCCACCGTATGTGAATATGCACAGACCCGTCCGGTTATCGTCCGCGTAGCCCGCCCAGGGCCGGGTACTCATCGGCGGCGCTCCCCTCGTTCCCGCGAAGAAGCGATAGCCGACGCCGCATGCCTTCGATCTCGACAGTTTGCGTCGCGATGATCTCTTCGGCCAGCTGACGGGTCGCCGGATCACGGCCATGCTTGAGCACCAGCCTGGCCATGTCGACGGCGCCCTGGTGGTGCGGGATCATCATCACCAGAAAGTCCCTGTCCGCGCTACCCGAATAGCCCGGGCCGTGCATGTCCGACATCATGCGCTGCATGCTGACGTCCATGTCGTGCTGGAACTGGTCTTCGCGTTGGGCTTTGCGCTGGTGATGGTGCATGTCCTGCGACGATGTCGCGCCGACCAGAAGCACGGCGGCCGCTACCGCCACACTGCACCGACCCATCGTGCACGCCGCCGCGCTCCAGGTTCGGATTCCGATCATGCCGTCTGTCCAGGCACGCCGACGCGAACGTAGACGAGGTTGATGCTCTTCTTGTTCCTCAGGGCGCCCGACGGCAACGCGAGGTTGCCAAGCGGGATCTGCGCCAGATGCTTGGGCTGCAGTGGATCGCGGACGTCGAACGCGGAGCAGACCGTCTGGCCGGCGTTCGGGGTACCTGGAAGCTCGTCCTGTTCGTGGGCCACATAGAGCAAGGTGTTCTCAGGATTGGTCCACAGGCCGTGCGCCTCGCGGCCCCCGCTGAAGAACGTGCCGACCACCTTGCGCTTCCCTGCAGGCGCGGACCGGTCGACGATGGCGATGCGGCTGGATGCCGCACCGCCCGGGCCACCGTCGTCCACCCGGGCCAGGCTTGCATAGACCACGTCGCCGCGAGCATTGCGAACGAATTCCACATGGTTGGGGCGGGCCATCTCGCCGAGCCCTACGGCATCGAGCAACGCGAAGCTCCCTTCCACGGAGCGGCACGACAGCGTGTCGGCCAGCTTGTGGGAGAACCAGACTTCCTTGCCGTCGGGCGTGGTCTTGAGAAACGGCGTGAAGCCGAGCTTGTCCTGGCCGGACACGTCCAGCGTCACGACGCGCTGCGGGCGGCTGAAGCCCTCCGCGTCCGGGTTCACCGCGAAGACATCGACCTTCGAGGCTTTCTGGCTCGCAACGAACGCGAGGCGGCCGCTCTGGTTGAACCACACCTGGGCGGGACCTTCGACGGTTCCGAGATGCAGACGCACGGGAGTGCTTTCGGCTCCGTGGAGGTGGCGCTGAGCCCGACGGACATCGAGGATCGCGATGCGGTCCTCACCACGCAATGCCACCCACAGCTCCTTGCCGTTGCGCGTGAAGGTCGGCTCGTGCGGCTCTCTCCCGAGCAGGATGCCGCTGGAGATCCTCTCGGGGTTCGTCGTGGGGCCTGCGTTCACGTTCGGGGTGTTGCCGATCACGCGCTTGGCCACAGCGTCGATCAAGTAGATGTTGCTGGAGCCGCGGCCGCTGGTGGCCAACAGGCGACCATCTGGCGAGGGGACGGCTCCATGGGCATCGATGCAACCGTGGTAAAGCGGCTTGTGGATCATCGCCGCATGCGTGGGCGCGACACCCGCGGTCACGTAGCGAAACGGCGGTCGAGGGTCTTCGTCGAAGCTAGTCAGGTTGACCGTTGTCTCGACCGTGTTCTTCGCCGGGTCGATGACCACCAAGGTGTTCGAGTCCTCGTTGGTGATGAAGACGCGATCGCGAGGGTCGACGGTGATCGGATCGGTCTGCGCGTTGGCCAGTGCGTTGGCGCTCGGAAGGACGGTGGCTGCGACTGCGCCCAGGGTGGTCGAAAGGAGTGTGCGTCTGGTCTGCATGGATAGGGTTTCGGAAGATGTGGTGGCTCGTCTGGGCGTACCTGATCCACGCCTCGTCTCCGATCCCATTCCTGGCAAGCGCCGGCTGGTTCAAAGGGGCTGGCAAGGTCGGCGGCCCGTCCAGACCAAAGAGACGGTTGAGGGACGCGGTTTATTCCACGTCCGCCGCCCGGAAACATCTGCTTGCCGATTGCGCGTGCCCCGGTCGACGGGGCTGCATCAAGCCCTTGCCTTCAGACTTCGGGCGGCTTGCGATCGGTGGCGGCAACCAACGAAGGCACGCCCCCAGCAGGCAAGGGCAAGCCATAGAGCCATCGGCGTTCATGAGCATGCCGCCGCTGACCCACCGAGCGCCGGGCAACAGAGACACGGGCGCATGCGATCGGTCAAAGCTAGTGGCCGTCTTTCGCCTCGCCGCACGCTGCGCCGAGCCCCGCCCGACGTATCCTCGACGAACGACCATGAGCTACTCGCCGCAAGACGTCTCCTACTACCTGGCAGTCGCAAAGGAGGGCCACCTGGGCAGGGCCGCCACAGCCTGCGGGATATCGCAACCTGCACTGTCCAAAGCGCTCAAGCGCATCGAGTCCACCGCCGGCGTGCGCCTCATCGAGCGCGGCAGCCATGGCGCAAAACTGACGCCTGCCGGGGAGACCTTCCTCGACTATGCCCGGGCCTTCGACTCCCACCACGAGGCGATGCTCAGGGCGTCGCGCATCATGCGCGCGGAGGCTGCAGGACGACTGCGCATCGGGATGACGAACCCGGGCAGCGAGTCCGTCGCGGTGCGCGCCCTGACGAACCTGCTCAAGGCCCGCCCCGCCCTGCGGGTCACACTCGACGTCGGCAAGTCCGATGCGCTCAACGCAGCCGTGCTGGATGGGCAGCTCGACCTGGCTGTGGTGCCGTCCTATCCCGACCATCCCTTCACCAGCGCGCAGGAGTCCTTCGGCTCCGACACGATCCGGATCGCGGGGCGGTTCGACCACCCATTGGCGCATGGCCGGCACGTAGAGCCGACCGAGCTCGCCCCGTTCGGCTGGGTCGTTGGCGACCGGGCCAGCGTGTCCAGGGATCTTCTGGACGAGATCTTTCGCAAATGGAGCGTCCCGCCGCCCGACGCCGTGATGCAGATCCAATTCATGTCCGACACAGCCATGTCAGTGGTGGCCAGTACCGACCTGCTGTGCCTTGCCCCAACCTGGCTCATCGAAGAATGGGGAGGACGGGTCCGCACCATCGACGTGCGCGACTTCGCGCTGCAGCGCACCCTCATGCTGCTCTCCCGACCAGGCAGCCACTGGACGCCCCTCATGCACGCCTACCGTGAGGAAGTTCGGCGCCTGTCCGCAAGCAGCGCTGCCGCTCGGGGTGTCGGCTAGGCGCCTGACGGGCTGCGCAAGCGCGTTCGAGCCATCCGGTTGGTTATCGGATGCTGCCCGATGGTTATGGGGAGTGGCACCGCAATGGCTTACCGTTTCCGCATCAACTTGCAGAGGTAATGCGTGCTTCCAAACATCGTTCTGATCGTCGCCGACAACCTGGGTTGGGGTGAGCTCGGCTGCTACGGCGGCGGCGCCCTGCGCGGAGCACCCACGCCGCGGATCGACAAACTGGCATCCGAGGGACTGCGTCTCACGAACTTCAACGTCGAGAGCGACTGCGTGCCAACCCGCTCTGCCCTCATGTCAGGCCGGCATCCGATCCGAACCGGCTGCCTGCAGTCGGTGCCTGCCGGCCTGCCGCAAGGGCTGCGCCGCGACGAGGTGACCCTGCCGCAGGCGCTCAAGGCACGTGGCTACGCCACGGCCCACTACGGCAAGTGGCATCTGGGTGATATCCCGGGCCGCTACCCCAGCGACCGCGGCTTCGACGAGTGGTATGGCATCCCTCGCACGACCGACGAAAGCCAGTTCACCGAAACCCTGGGCTTCGACCCGAGCGTGGCACAGGTCCCGCACATCATGGAAGGTGTCGACGGCAGCCCTTCGCACAATGTGAAGGTCTACGACCTGGACAGCCGCCGCAGGATCGACGAGGAACTGGTCGACAGGAGCATCTCGTTCATGCAACGCAGCAGCGAAAGTGGCTCGCCGTTCTTCCTGTACTTCCCGATGGTGCACCTGCACCTGCCCACCCTGCCCCATCCTGAATTCGCGGGCAAGACGGGCTATGGTGAGTTCGCGGACTCGGTGGTGGAGATGGACCACCGCGTCGGCCAGATCGTGGACTTCATCGACCAGAGCGGGCTGGCGGAGAACACGCTCGTGATCTTCTGCAGCGACAACGGTCCCGAGTACCGGCAACCCTACCGCGGTACCGCCGGGCCCTGGCGTGGCACATACCACACGGCAATGGAGGGCAGCCTGCGGGTGCCCTTCATGGCGCGTTGGCCGGGAAAGATCGCGAGCGGACAGATCTCCAACGAGATCTTCCACGTGACCGACATCTTCAGTACCTTGATCGCACTGGCCGGCGGCGCAGTCCCCGAGGACCGACCCATCGACGGCATCGACCAGTCGGAGTTCCTGCTTGGGCGCGACACGCGCTCCAAGCGCGAGGGCTTCCCGTTCTATATCAAGGGAGACCTGCGTGCCGTCAAGTGGCGCGACTGGAAGCTGCACTTCTACTGGGAGCCGGAAGTCAACCAGGGTCAGGGCAAGCTGGAGTCGCCCTACCTGTTCAACGTCGTGCGCGATCCCAAGGAGGAGAACGACGTGCTCATCTTCAACACCTGGGTGCTGCAGCCCATTCTTCGCCTGGTCAAGGAGTTCCAGGACTCCTTCCAGCGCCACCCCAACACCGCGCCAGGCGCACCGGATTGAAAGGGACCCGCAACCATGAAGATCAGAAGTTGCCTCGCCGCATCGCTGTGCCTGCTCGCCATGGCCACGACTGCACTGCACGCACAGACGAAACCCTGGCCGACAGAGAAGCCCATCACCTGGATCGTCGGCTTCGCACCGGGTGGCACGCTGGACGTACTGACCAGGGCGGTTGCGAAGCGGATCGCCGAGAGGACGGGCCAGTCGGTCGTCGTCGACAACCGGCCAGGTGCGACCGGCGCCATCGCCCAGCAGGCGGTCGCCCGTGCGGCGCCCGACGGCTACACTGTGATCTCCCTCGCGGGTCCCATCCTCACGGCGCAGACGCCGCCTCAAGTCGGCAAGGAGCTCGCAGCCGTCGCCATGCTCGGCCAGGGCCCGATGGTCCTGGTCGGACCCGCCTCGTCCCCCATCACGACGCTGCAGGACCTCATCAAGGACGCGAAGTCAAATCCGCACAGGTGGAGCTACGGCAGCTCGGGGACGGGCGTGTCGCAGCACCTGGCCGGAGAACTGCTGAAGTCGTCGGCCGGCATCTCCATGACCCACATCCCGTACAAGGGCGGCGGTCAGGCCGTCACCGATGTGGTCGGCGGGCAGATCCCCCTGGCACTGCTGGGCGTCTCCCCCGTTCTTCCGCACATCAAGAGCGGCCGGCTGCGGGCCTACGGCGTGACGACCGCACAGCACGCCGATGCATTGCCAGGCGTCCCGACCTTCCAGGAAGCTGGCGTGAACGGCTACGACGCATCGCAATGGTATGCCGCCGCCGTACCGGCCGGGACGCCTGCCGACCGGATCGCACAACTCAATGCCTTGATCAACGAGGCTGTCACCAGCGCCGAGGTCGCCGCGGTCCTGCAGGCCGGCGCGAACAACGCGGTCGTGACCACCCCCACGCAAGCGCGCGACTTCGTCGTCAACGAAAACAAGCGTTGGCGCGCGCTGGCAACTGCCACGAAGATGGATCTCGAGTGAGCTGCGGGCGGCTACGCGACGTAACGCGGCAGCGCACACCCGCAGGGCGGACTACAGCGCTCGTCGCGGCACGCGCAAGCCCGTGCGCGACGACCGATGAGCAAAATTTCAACGGGGATTGAAGACCTTGGTCGCTAAGCTCGGGCAAGCTTTCCAAGAATGAAATGACCTCAACGCTCGAGCATCTCCTTGCCAACAACCGCGCCTGGGCCACCCGGGTCGAACAGGAGCGTCCCGGCTTCTTCACCGGCCTCCTGGCGCAGCAGAAGCCGCGCTACATGTGGATCGGCTGTGCCGACAGCCGCGTGCCGGCCAACGAGATCACGGGCCTGGACCCAGGCGAGGTCTTCGTGCACCGCAATGTGGCCAACGTGGTCGTGCACTCCGATCTCAACGCGCTCACAACGATCCAGTTCGCCGTGGAGCACCTGCGCGTCGAGCACATCATGGTCACCGGCCACTACGGCTGCGCCGGCGTGCGTGCCGCGCTGCTGGGCCAGCGCGTGGGCCTGGCCGACAACTGGCTGGCCCACATCGCCGACCTGCGGCTGCGCCACCGCAAGCGCATCGACTACCTGGCGACCGAGCAGGAGCGGCACGACCGGCTGTGCGAGATCAACGTGATCGAGCAGGTCGGCAACGTGGCCCTGTCCACCGTCGTGCAGGACGCCTGGGCGCGCGGCCAGCCGCTGACCATCCACGGCTGGTGCTATGGCCTCAAGGACGGCCTGGTCAAGGATCTCGAGGTCAGCATCGACCATCCCGACCAGGTCGTCGACAGCTTTCGCAACGCGATCAAGCGCTACCCCCGGCAATAGGCAGCTCCGCCCCAGCTCAGCCCCTCGGCACCTGAGGGGGCAGTCCTCGCACGAGCGGTCATGCCTCGCGTTCGCGCCGGAACCGCCAACACATCGCACGCCATGCCACGCATGGCCTTGGCCGCCATCCCCGAGCGCGCAAGCTGAGCTCCGACATCGCACTGCGGCTGAGCCTCCGGCCGCAGCGTGGCCGTGCTCAGGCCACTCTATTCAAGCGCGCTGACGCACCCCACATTGCGATCGAGCGCATGTGTCCGCTTGCGCCTTCCCGAGCTTCGGACTGTCCGAAGTTCAGCATTGCAAAGTCTTGCTTTCCCTGGCGGTCGATGCGCCCTACATTTTTTCTGCCCAGGGGACAGCGACCCGCGCACACCAGCGCGTCGCGCCGATGAGGCGGCGACGGGGCGCAAACCGCAATACATCGCAATGGAGACAACCGAATGAGAAGACTGCTCGGATGTGCGCTTGCAGCCGCACTCGCAATCGCCGTGCCGACCCACGCCACGGCGCAAGGCTACCCAGAGAAGGGGAAAACACTCACCATCGTCGTGCCCTTCTCCGCCGGAGGCGCAACCGACATCATGGCGCGGCTCATCGGGCAGAAGTTCGCCGAGCAATGGGGCGTTACCGCGGTCGTGGTCAACAAGCCGGGCGCGGACCTCCTCATCGGATCGCAGGAAGTGACCAGGGCGAAGAAGGATGGGTACACCATGGGTCTGACCTCGCACAGCATCGCGCTGAACAAGGTCGTGCGCGAGGGCTTTCCGTTCGATCCGAGCAAGGACTTCGACTCCGTCGGCATGGTGGGCATCTCCAGCTATGTGCTGGCCGTGGACCAGCGCTCGCCCTACAAGACCTTTCAGGACCTGGAAGCGGCGAGCCAGGCCGCCTCGGACAAGTTCAGCTACGCCTCGTGCTGCACAGGAACCTTCATCGCGACCGAGATGCTCAAGGAAGCCACCAAGCTCAAGGGACTGCACATCCCGTACAAAGGCAGCGCACCGGCCGTCAACGCCATGATGGGCGGCGAGACCCAGTTCATCATGGACACGGTGACGGCCGTCAAACCCTTCATCGACTCCGGCAAGCTCCGGCCGCTGCTCATCACCACGAGGGAGGGCTCAGGCGCCCTTCCTGGCGTCCCGGGACTGAAGGACGCGAAGATCCCTGGCACCTTCGAGATCGCGGTCTGGTGGGGCATGGTGCTGCCGCCGGCAACGCCACCGGAGATCGTGGCCGAAGCCAACCGGACCCTCAACCGGATCTTGTCCATGCCGGACGTGCGCCAGCGCATGGAGGGATTCCAGATCGATGTCCTGCAGTCGACACCGAAGGAGATGACCGAGCGCTGGCAAACCGACCTGGACAAGTACACCAAGCTCGTGAAGGCAGCAAACCTGTCGTTCGCCAACTGAGCGTCACGGGGGTCATGCCGTACGCCGGGGCTTCGACCAGGAAGCCGGCACATGCCTTGCGCCACAGCACCTCGGCGGGCGCAGGCGCCCAGGCGCGCGACCCTGCGCGTGGCCCCCGAGGCCACGCGCTCCCCGGCCTCAGTGCGGGTCGCCGAAGTGCTCGTAGATGCCCGTTCCCGTGGCGGCCGGTACGTGTGTCTCAGCGCCATCGCCCATGCCCAGGCCTTGCGCTGTCTCGAAGCACGCCAACAACGCGACCCGCAGCGTGTCACGCTGGTCTGCCACACGCGAGACGAGAGAGACGGGACGTTCAAAGTTCGGCAGGCGCACCACATGAAGGTCCGGGCTCTCGTGCCAGGACGCGCCTCGGATCAGCGGCACGATGGAGGTTCCCAGTCCTCGGCGGACCAGCCCGGCGATCGCATCGAGGGAGTTGAGTTCCATGCCCGGCCTGGTCATGACGCCGCGCTTCAGCCGGTACTCGTCGATCAACTGCCCAGCCCAGGTGCCGCGATCGAAGGCGATGTAAGGCCTGGACGAGTGCAAGGCGCGGACGATGTCGTCGCACGGCTCCTCCGCCGGGGTCAGCAGCGCGAAGGGCTCGCTGTACAGATGATGCACGGCGAGGTTCGTCGGAAATCGCTTGGGCGGCTGCGTCACGATCGCCATGTCGAGCGTGCCGCGATCGACCTGCGCGACGAGCTCGCCGGAAATCCCTGCCACGACCTTGACTTCCAGGCCAGGGTTCCTCTGCGTCATATCGCGCAGCAGCTCCGGCAGCACGCCGCCGAGCGCGCTGTTGATGACGCCGAGCGACAGCACGCCGCCCACCGGGCGGCCCGCCTTCAGCGCCTTCATCTCCTCGTAGATCGACACCATCTGCTCGGCCAGCGGGACCAGCATGTGGCCCGCCGGCGTGAAGTCCAGCGAGCGCTTCGTGCGCACGAACAGGGCGACGCCAAGCTCGCTTTCCATGTTCTTGAGCTGAACGCTCACCGCCGCCTGGGACAGGTGCACCTTCTCGGCGGCACCAACAACGGTCCCGCAGCGGTGCAAGGCAAGGAAGGCGCGCAGCGAGCGTATCAGCATGTCAAGCCTCGATGCACTGGGCGATGTGATCCCGACAGGACTCCATCGCGCCCGTTCACGGCGATCAGCCCTGCAGCGCAGACGGGCGCAGACAGGTCGGCGCGGGATGGGAGGCCCCACGAAGGTGCCCCGCGGCCGGCCCATCCAGCACCGCGCGCCAACGACCGAGGCGCGACCGCCCTGCAAGAGCAGTCCCGGGCGAAGCCCGGTGCGGTTCAGGGCACCGGCTTGCGCGGCAGCACGGTGGCATAGTCGGCGGGATCGATGCCGCGTTCGCGCAGGACCTCGTCGGTGTGCTCGGCGAACGCAGGCGGCTTGCTACGGTACGTCGCTGGCGTGCGGGACAGCTTGACGGGGCTGCCGGTACCGCGGTAGCCGTCCTTGTCCACGATCATGCCCCGGTGGTGCGTGTGCGGATCGGCGACGACCTGGTCGATGGTGCGAACCGGACCGCAGGGAACGCCTGCGTTGACGAGCTCCTGGGAGACCTGGATGCAGTCCCTGTCCTTCAGCAACTCGACCAGCGAGGCCCGCAGTGACTCGCGGTGCTCGTTGCGCGACGCGTTGGTGGCATAGCGTGCGTCGACTGCCAGCTCGGGACGGCCCAGCACCTTGCACAGCGTGGCGAACTGCCGGTTGTTGCCCACCGCGAGGAACAGCGGGGCGGTGCTGGTCTCGAAGGAGTCGTAAGGGCAGATGTTGGGGTGGCGGTTGCCCACGCGCTGCGCAACCTTGCCGTTGAGGTAGAAGTTGGGCAGTTGGGGATGCAGCAGCGACACGCCGCTGTCGTAGAGGGTCGACTCCACGAACTGACCCAGGCCGCTCTTTCCGCGTTCCTGCAGCGCCATGAGGATGCCGATCACGGCATTCAAGCCCGTCACCAGGTCGATGACCGGAACGCCCATGCGCAGCGGCTGGCCCGACGCCTCGCCGTTGACGCTCATGAGGCCGCTCATGGCCTGGACGGCCGCGTCGTAGCCTGGCAGGCCGCCGTAGGGGCCGTCGGCACCGAAGCCGGAGATGCGGCAATGCACCAGGCGCGGAAAGCGCTTGCGCAGCGCATCGGCGCCCAGGCCCCAGCGCTCGAGCGTGCCGATCTTGAAGTTCTCGATGAACACGTCCGCGTCGGCAAGCAGCCGGGTCAGCAGTTCCTGGCCGGCTGGCTGCGTCACATCGATGGCGATATCGCGCTTGTTGCGGTTCACGCCGATGAAGTAGCTCGCGGCGTCGCCCACGAACGGAGGCCCCCAGCCGCGCGTCTCGTCGCCCATGGGTGGCTCGACCTTGATGACGTCCGCGCCGTGGTCGGCCAGGACCTGGCCGCAGTACGGCCCCCCGAGCACCCGGCTCGCATCGATGACCCGCAGGCCGGACAGGGAGCCGGCGCTTGCGCCGGACGGGTCATTCCACATGGGTTTCGATCTCCTGGGACATCTGGGCGGCAAAGCCCGGGTAGGTTTCCTTCAACTCCTCGAGCACGCGCCCGCGCAGCAGCGCCATCGTGCGTGCATCGGGTTCCGGCGTCGGCTCCAGCGCTGGGTCCACGTCGAAAGCAAAGCCGGTTGCCTCGCGCACGTCCTGCAGCGTGCAGCCCGGATGGACGTTGACGAGTCGGAACCGGGCGCGATCGGGTTCGAACATGAACAGCGCCATGCCCGTGAGCAGCGCGTACGGGCCGCCCGTGCGGTGCACGTCGGGTGCGCTCGTTCCAGGCGCGCTGATGAAATCCACCTTCTCGACGAACACCCGGGGAGAGTGCTCCTCTCGGAACAGGATCACCCTGGGCACGACGAAGTACAGGTAGGCCGAACCGAATGAGCCCGGCCAGCGCACGGGGCTTTGCGGGTAGCCCTTGGTGCCGACCAGGTTGATGTTGCCCTGGCCGTCGATCTGGCCGCCTCCCAGGAAGAAGGCGTCGATGCGCCCCTGGCCTGCGCAGTCGAACAGCTCGGCTGAGCCGTTGGTGAAGAAATTGTGCTGCACCGATCCGAGGATGGAGATGCGCACGGGTCGCGCTCCGCTCTCAGCGGCGCGTGCACGCACCAGCATGGCGGCGGCGGCCGGAATCGGTGACGAGGCGCCCACGGCAACATGCCTGACGCCTTCGAGCAGCCTGGCGGTGGTGACGATCAACCGCTCGCGTGCCGTCGCTGTGCTCATTTCAGTTCCTCCTGGACCCACTGCCGGTAGCCTTCCTCGGTGCGTGCCATGCGGGCATACCGCTGCAGGCTCTCCGTGTCCGGGGCGTACTCGCCCCACAGACCATAGGGCCAGGCGCCCCGCTCCGCCTTGGCGATGCCATGCACATACAGCGCCGGCAGCACGCCGGCCGCAGTCCGTTCATCGTCAAGCAAGCGGCCCTCCACGATGCGCTCGACCGTGACGAAGGTCTGCTCGCTCGCATAGGCCATGGCCGCCAGCTCGCGGCGACGGCCGATCCAGACGTTGCCTTCGCGGTCGGCCATCGGCGCGTGGAACACGGCGACGTCCAGATGCAAGGCCGGAATCGCCACGACCGGATCGGGTGACTCGGAGAAAGGGTTCTGCAGCACGCGCCAGTCGCTGCGGTGATGCAGCACATCGGTGCCGATCAGGCCGCGCAAGGTCGTGAAGGGGGCACCCTTCTGCGCGGCCATGAGGCCGGCGTGAATGGCTGGGCAGGTGCTGTCCTTCATGGTGATCGCACCCTGCGCGATGGCGCGCGCGAAACACGGAGCGCCGCCGGCCTCGCCAAGGCTGACCGCGCTGGTCTCGACGGTCTCCACCAAACCCGCGCCGAGCAGCAGGTCCAGCGGCAGGCCTGCCGTGGGCACGCCAACGATCGTCAGCCGTCGCGGCGCACGCCGCAGGAGCGGCGCCATCAGCGCCATGGGAACGCCGGCATACTCGACCGGCAACGCGAGACGACAACCGTCGGCGATGTTCGCCGCGATGTCGTCGACCTCCATGAGGGGCATGGTCTGCAGCATCTTGTCTCCGTTGTGAAAGTGCCTATCCAGTGGGCCCCGCACGCCTCGAACTGCCGGGACCTTGTCTCCGGGGCATCATAGGCATCGCATAGTCCGATGGGCTCAAAATTTCTCCGCGCTGAGCATCGAAAGTTCCGATGCATGCTGCGTCGCGCGGCATGCAGCGAAGCCCAGCCAGTCCCGTCGCGCGGCGGGCATCCTGGCCATCGGACGGCGCGATGCAGCCCAGCATCCGCGCGATCCGGGTATGACCGAGTTCGCCCGTCCGCGTGTCTCAGGACTGTTCCGGTACGGGCGTGACGAGTCCGTTTCCAGCGAAGAAGCTGTTCATGTTCCGCATCACCAGTTCGGCCATGTTGCGCATCGACTCCTCCGAGCGGCCAGCGACGTGCGGCGAGAGCAACACCTCGCCGCTGTTGATGAGCTGGTACGGGGCATGCGGCTCACTGTCGTACACGTCCAGCGCTGCTGCCTTGATGTGCTTGTTACGAAGGGCCTTCGCAAGCGCCTCCTCGTCCACCAGGCTGCCCCGCGCGACGTTGACCAGGTATCCCTTGGGGCCAAGTGCCTGCAGGACCTCGGCGTTCACGAGACGGTTCGTGTCGCTGCCGCCAGGGGCAGCCAGCACTAGCACGTCACACCAGTCGGCCAGGGCCACCAGGTTGTCGAAGTAGCGGTACGAGAACTCCTCGCGTGGCTGCAGAGCGACGTATCCGACCTCGGCATCGAAGCCCCCGGCCGCCCGCTTGGCGATGCGGCTGCCGATCTGGCCCAGGCCGAACAGGCCAAGCTTCTTGCCGTGCAACTGCTCGGGGATGCTGAGCTGGTTGCGCTCGATGCCGCGGCAAGCCGCATCGTTGCCCTCCACCACGCGCCGCAGCAGGCCCAGCACCAGGGCGAGCGCGTGATCGGCCACGGCGTCGGCGTTGGTGTTCGGCCCGAAGGACACGGGAATACCACGGGACTTCGCGCAGGCGAGGTCGATGTTTTCGTAGCCGACGCCGACGCAGCAGATGAGCTTGAGCTGCGGCATCCGCTCCATTTCCGACTGGGTCAGGCCCGCGAAGCCGTTCGTGATGACGACCTTGACGTCCTCGCCCAGATCGGCAATGGCTTTCTCGCGCAGGTCCGAGGCGATTGCACGGACAGGCCGTCCGTGCTTCTCCAGTTCGGCGTTGTACTCCGGGCTGATCCCGGAAAGCAGCAGGATGATGGGGGTGGTCATGGGGCTCTTTACTTGCTCGCAGCAAGCTGCTTGAGCAGCTCGCCATACTTCCGATAGTCGGCCCAGGCAGCTTCGCGGATGGCGTTGCCGTCCTGGTAGGCCAGTTCCAGGCCGTGGGACGCAGCGAAGTCCTTGAACTCCTTGGTCTCGGTGGCGGCCTTGGCGGCGTCGTGGATGTACTTCACGATGTTGGGCGGCGTGCCCTTGGTGGTGATCAGCATGTAGCGAACGCCGATGCCGACGTCTGCGCCCTGCTCCTTCATCGTCGGCACCGAGGGCAGGCCGGTCTGGCGCTTCTCGCTGAACGAGGCCAGCCCGCGGACGGTGCCGGCTTCCAGGAACGACGTGGCTTCGGTCGGTTGGGCAACGGCTGCATTGATGTGCCCGCCCAACAACTGCGGACTGCCCTGACCCCAACCCGTGAAGGGAACCTTGAGCAGCTCCACCTTCGCCACGCGCTCGAGCTCCAACACGTTCAGATGGCTGATCGTGGTGTCACCCGGATAGCCGACGCTCACCGTCCCGGGCGCTGCCTTGGCTGCGGCCAGGAGCTCCTTCGCATCCTTGTACGGGGAGTTCTTGGCCACGACCAGCAGCGTCGAGTAGTTCACGACGTTGATGATCGGCAAGATGTCGTCCGGGTTCTTGTACGACAGCTTGTTGACCTGCGGCGACAGGGTCAGGTTCGAGTGCGGAACGAAGGCGAAGGTGTAGCCGTCGGGCTTGCCCTGGGCGATCGATGCAACCGCCGTGCTCCCGCCGGCGCCGGGGCGGTTGAGCACCACCAGGCCGGACGGGAACTTCGGGCCCATCAGGATGGCCAGCTGGCGCATGATGATGTCCGCGGCTCCGCCGGGCACGTAGCCGACGACGGCCGTCACGGCCTGGGCGGGGTAGTTGCTCTGTGCCATGCCGATCGAGGCGGTCAGGGCCAGGCCGAATGCTGCAACGTATTTCTTCATCGATTGTCTCCAGGGTTGGGTGGGATTCAGCGCGCGAGCTGCACGGACGTCTTGGTCATGAGGCGCTCGGCGTCGGGCGACAGCGTCATGCCCAGGCCGGGGCCGGTCGGCACATGGAAGCGGCCACGCTGCGGCTGCAGGTCTTCCAGGAACAGGTCGCGGTTGCAGGACTTCTGCGCGTAGGTGTGGTGCTCGTGGATCTCGAAGTTCGGGATCGCCGCTTCGAACTGCAGCGCAATGGCCGACGCCAGGGGCGAGCCGCACACGTGCGCCTGCACGCCGACGTCGAAGGTGTGCGCCAGGTGCGCGATCTTCATGGCTTCGCTGATGCCGCCGACCAGGCCGACGTCCGGCTGGATCATGTCGAGCGACTCGGCTTCCAGGTAGGGCAGGAAGCCCCAGCGCGTGTACATGCGTTCGCCGGCCGCGATCGGAACCGGGGACTTGCGCGCTGCGCGGTTGTGGGCGCGGGCGCCGTTGTAGTGGGTCGGCTCCTCCATGAAGAGAATGCCCAGGTCCTTGACCTCCTCGGCCGTCTGCAGCGCGCCGGCGGTGGACGTGAACGAGTGCAGTTCCAGGATGATGTCGGCGTCCGGGCCGATGCCGTCTCGAATGGCTTCCATGCGCGCGCGGACCATGCGTCGCTGCTCGGGCGTCAGGATGCCGCGCAGCCGGGCGGCGCGGCTGCCGTCCATGGCCACCATGAGCGGGTCCACCTTCACGGCGTCGTAGCCCTCTTCGCGCGCACGCACCGCGGCGTCCTTGTAGCGTGCAGGCTCGACGAGGTTGACGACCTCATTGGTGCCCCAGTCGAACTGCAGTTGGCTCGCGTAACAGCGCAGCGGCGCCGGCGTGTCCGCACCCAGCAGCTGGTGCACCGGCTTGCCGGCAGCGCGGCCCTTGATGTCCCACAGTGCCGCGTCGATGGCGCTCATCGCGCCGAAGACCACGGGGCCGCCGCCCTCCGCCCAGAAGGACTTGCGAAGCATGCGTTCCCAGATCGTCTCGGTGGACATCGGGTCGTGGCCGAGCACGAAGCGCTCGCCCAGGGCCAGAACCATCGGGCCGCCGGCGCGCGCGCCCGTGCCGTACGCCATGCCGATTTCGCCCAGGCCGCTGATGCCCTCGTCGGTGTGCACACGGGCGAACACGTGGTGCCAGGATGCGATGCCGTTCTGGCCGGACAGCTCGGCTTCCAGAACTTCGATCTTCGTGACCTTCATGATGACTTCCTTGGTTGCGGGCAAGACAGTCCCTCCTGCCCACAGGTTTCGGATGCGCCGCCCATCGGCGCTCCTTCAAAAAAATTTGCTTAGATGGCGGCGGCGCGACGCCGCGACGCCGCGCGCGGACTCACAACCACAGCGGCCGGTTCCGGTCGCTGTCTCTGGCGAGCTGGCTCGATTTCGCATAGGCCGGGCTTGCGCTGAGCTCCATCGCGGCGCCCATGGCCTCGGCCAGCTCCGCCTCGGACGCACCCGCGGCGCGGACCGCGATCGTGTGGAGCGTGATGGAACTGGCGCACCCGTGCGACACGGCAATGGCCAACGCCATGAACTCGCGGGTCCTGGCATCCAGCAGGCCTGGGGCACGCAGCGGCGCAAGCGCCGTTCCGACTGCGCCGACAGCGCGGCCGCCATCGATCGCGTGGTCGTCGCCACCACGCCGCCCTCGCAGGAACTGTGCAATCCAGGATGCGGCCATCATGCGTGCCTCAGAGAACGGGTGCTCGCTCGGTGGCCAGCTCGGATTCGTTGGAGTAGCCGGAGATGAAGTGCTTGCGGGTGCTGGTCTGCGCGTCGAACACGTGGCGCGAGATCCGGCCGATGTTCCCGCCGTAGACGTGGATGCTGATCGAGACGCGGTCCTCGTAGAGGTTGGACACGCGGTGGATGTCGCCGGTCGAAGGTGCGATGCTTTCGACGATCCCCGGCGACAGCTCTTCCGTACCGGCTGCGAGCATCGGTGTTCCCTCCGCGCTCAGGCGGAAGTTCTCGGCCTTCTCGCCGCCGCGCAGCATGCCGATGATGGCCCAGACCGTGTGGTTGTGGATCGGCGTCTTCTGGCCGGGGCCCCACACGAAGCTGACCACGGAGAAGCGGTCCCGCGGGTCGGCGTGCAGCAGGTACTGCTGGTAGTACTGCGGGTGCGGCTGCGCGTAGCGCTCAGGCAGCCAGTCGTCGGCGTGGACCAGCGCGCCGAGGATCTTGCGCCCCTCCGGAAGGATCACTGATTCGTCGCCGTCGGTGGAATCGATCAGCTTGGTGAAGTCGCGCACGAACTGCTGGAAGCGTTCCGAGGGGATGTTCATCGTCTACCTTTGTCTCAATGTCGGGGCTGTGCGCCGCTCCTGTGTGCAGCGTTGGCCCCATCGTCTCGGCCGTGGCGAAGCGCCTGCCGGTTCGATGGAGATGCTATGGGTAGGGGTCTTCACGCTCAAATGAAGAAAACTTCAAGTGGTCGCCCTGGGACACGCAATCGGATACATCTCTCACCAGCCAGGAGGGCTGGGCGCGCGAGCAGTAGGTCGAACACGTGCATTGCCGGGCGATCGTCCATCGCGTCGTTACCGCTCACGCGCAGACGCGTGGAGATCCACGCTCGCCGGTCGCTCAGAACAGGAGCCGGAACTCATCCAACGCCCGCCCCTCCGTCATGGTCCGGATGACCGGGGGAAGCTTGGGCAACTCCGGGAGCCACGACACGCTGAGCACCTTCACACCGTCCTTGTTGCGCACAACCTCGATGTTCAGCGCCGGGCGCTGCATGATGCCGGCACCCCATACGCAGTCGGAAAGGACAAGGTCGAAGCCGCTCTCCTCCAGCCGCCAGGCGCCGTTCGCGTCCGAGTCGCGCGCGGTGAACTTGCCCTTCGCCCGCACGCGCTGGGGTAGCGAAGCGACGGCCCATTGGGCGATTGCAGTCTGATCGACGAGCTTCATGATTGGTGTTTCGGCAAGGTGGAATCAAAGGCCTGCAAGCGCGCGCGAAGCCGCGGGTTCAGGCGGAGGGTGTTGGGACGCGCGCCTTTGCCCTCCACGGCGCGGGGCACCGCGGAGCTTGGCTGCTGTCGGAGGCGCGAGCCGCCAGGCGCGTTCAGGCCCCTGGTGTCCGTGGCATCCTGTCGATCCTTGCGCTGTTCCGCAGCGCCGGCGCAGTGCGCGTCAGCTGTTCACGAGCCTGATCGCGAGCATCTCGCCAGCGACGCAAACTTCGCCATTGGCACTCAGCTCCAGCCCGATCAAGGCCTTGCGGCCAACCAGAGAAAGGAGCGTCCCCTTGAGCTGCAGTTCGGGGCCGAGCGGCGTAGGCCGCTTGAAGTTGACGTTCAGCGATGCCGTCACGAACCGTGGCAGCTGCGGGCACGCAGCGCCGTTGTCCCGCTCGGACCTCTGGCAGAAAGCAGCGGCCGAGGCCGTTCCATGGCAGTCCAGCAGCGCCGCGATCAGCCCCCCGTACACGTTGTCCGCGATGCCGCTCGAGTACTTGGCCTCAGGAACGAAGGTGGCGACCGTCTCGCTGCCCTTCAGGTAGCTGCGCAGCCGATGTCCATGGGGGTTCGCCGAACCGCATCCGAAGCAGTGGGAGAACAGCGGCGCATAAGCGTCCTGGATTGCGTTCAAGGTCATGGAGGTCCTGGTCGGCGCGGCGCAGGCCGGGCAGAAGCCCCGGTCAGCTCGAACCGCATTTACTGGACGGCATCGTATGCATCAGCCCGCTCACGTTCAATTGAATCTGGATTCAACCATCGTTCGCCACGCTGCTGAATTTCGGAACTGCATCCACCACAGTCGAAGGGATGGCGTGCTACTCTGCCGACCCCTGCAATACAACCACGGACATCATGGACCGGACCTTGCTGAAAGGGCTGGCGGTTCTGGAGGCGCTGGCAGATCTGGGTAGCGATGCCCGCACGATCGCCGATGTGGCCCAGCACACGGGATTGAGCCACAGCAACGCGCATCGAACGCTGCAAACGCTCATCCACGCCGGCTATGTCGAGCGCGAAGAGACGCGTGGCTATCGGGGAACGATGAAGATGTTCGCCCTCGGCGTGCGCCAGTTGGGTCGGCGCGACATCCGGCGCCTGGCGCAACCGCACATGGCCAGGCTCGCCGAGGAAACAGGCCACGCCGTCCATCTCTCGGTGCTGGACGGCGCGGAGGTGATCTACATCGACAAGGTCGAAGGCGCCCAACCCATCAGTGCCTACTCGCATGTCGGCGGCAGGGCACCCGCGCATGCCGTCGCGACAGGCAAGGCACTTCTGGCCGGAGGCGGTGCGGCAGCCGCCAGCGCCCTGCCCTCGCGGTTGACCCAATTCACCGCCTCGACGATCGTCGTTCGCGACGAACTGCAGGTCGAGCTGGAGAACGCGAGCCGCAGCGGCTACGCCGTGAACCGGGGCGAGTGGCGCGAAGATGTGGGTGGCATTGCGTCACCGATCTTCACCGGCCTGGCCCGCCCCATCGCTGCGCTCGGCATCTCGGGCCCGACCGCGCGGCTCTCGCCCGTGCAGGTGCGCCGGTTTGCACCGCGCATCATGGCCATGGCGCGCGAGTTGTCCATCGCACTGGGCTACTCGCCGGGCGATCCATTGCGCGCCTGCAGCACTGGCTACCGGCCCTGCGCGTAGCGCACCAGGCGTTCCTTCAGACCGGGGCTGGCCGCAGATCGTGCGAGCGCGGCAAGGTCCGCGTCGCCATGCAGCGGGCTCAGCACGCCGTAGAGCTCGGCGCGCGCCTGGTCGTCCAGGATGCTCGCCGTCTGGATGGCAGAGGCGATGACGCTCTCACGCTCCGGTTCGGAAATGATTCGGTGGGCGAAGCCCATTCGCACGGCCGTGGCCGCGTCGAAGCTCTCCACGCGCTCGAGCACTGAGCGCGCCTGCTCGCGGCCCACGATCTCCCCGAAGCGTCGGGTGCCCAGCACCACGCCGAACTTCAGGCCGGGCATGCGGAAGGTGGCGTCGGCAACGATGCAGCGCTGCCTGCAGACAGCGACGAGATCCACCCCGGCGCCGTAGACCTTGCCCTGTGCAAGCGCAACGGTCAGCGCCGGTGACTGCGCGACTGCCTGCAGCAGGGTTTCGATGCGAACGAAGCGCAACAGCAGGTCGCCGTCCGACTGCTCCTCGATGTCGCCCAGGTCGAAGCCCGCACAGAAGCTGCGCCCTGCTCCCTGGAGAACCAGCACCTTCGGCCGACAGGCATTGATCTCCTGCACCGCGCGGATCAGCGAGTCGACGATTGAAGCATTCAACGCATTGAGCTTGGTCGGGCGGCTCAGCGTCAGCGCCCACACGTCACCGCACCGCGCTGCCTCGAGCTCCTCGCTGCTGAGGTCATCGACACGTTCGAAGGACATGGCCGTCAGCGACTCGTGTGCGTGTTGCCGAGCTCGCCGAGCACTTCATCGGTGTGCTGGCCCAGCGTCGGTGGCGCCCGGCGCACGCCCTGCACCGCGCCGCCGATCCGGATCGGGGAGACGAACGTCTTGGTGCTCACGCCATTCGGAAGCGTGAGCGGCTGGACCCACTGCATGTGCTGGACCTGCGGATCCTGGAGGACTTCGGAATACGAATTGATGGGCGCGCACGGGACGCCTGCGTCCCTGAACCGCGCGAGCCAGGTCGCGGTGTCTTCTTGCGCGAAGACCGCCTCGAGGATCTCAAGAAGCGCCTGCTGGTGCGAGGCACGCAGCGTCGGGGTCGCAAAGCGGTTGTCCTCGAGCAGCTCGGGCCGGCCGACAACCTCGCAGACCGACGCCCAAAGCGCGTTGTTGCCGGCGGCGAGTCCGAAGTGTCCGTCGCGCGAGCGGAACACCCTGTAGGGCGCGTTGCGCGGATGCGCCGAGCCCAAAGGCTTCGGATCGATCCCACTGCCAAAGTACTCCGACGTCTGCAGCGCCGAGATGCCCAGAGTGGCCCCCAGCATCGGCACATCGATGTGCGTGCCCGTTCCAGACTTCGCCACCTCGCGGAGCGCCGCAGCGATATAGAACGCAGCGTACAGGCCTGCCGAGAAGTCGGCGAGCGGTACGCCGCACTTCACAGGGGCGCCGCCCGGCTCTCCGGTCACGCTCATGATCCCGCTCATCGCCTGCACGGTCAGGTCGAATCCGCCCTCGCCCGAGCGCGGGCCGGTCTGTCCGTAAGCGGAGATCGAGCAGTAGACGAGGCGCGGGTTCAGCGCGGACAGGTCGGCGTACCCGACACCCAGCCGGTCCATCACGCCTGGCCGGTTGTTCTCGACCAGGACGTCCGCATCGACAACTAAACGTCGGAACAGCGCGACATGCTCGGCGTCCTTGAGGTCGAGTGCGACCGAACGCTTGTTGCGGTTGAGCGAAGCGAAGTTCTCGCTGAACCCCTGCGTGATCGGCGGCCAGCTGCGCAGCGTGTCGCCGCCTTGCGGGTGTTCGACCTTGATCAGGTCTGCTCCCTGATCGGCAAGCAACATGCCGCAGAACGGGCCTGCGGCAACGTTGCACACCTCGATGACTTTGACTCCCTCGAGCGGGAGGTGGCTGGACATGCGAATCTCCTTGTCGGCATATGCACGGCATGAACTCGGCGAGCAGGCGGGCCCGCCAAGTCTGCGGCGCGCGCAGCGTAGCACCGGCTGCTCGGAGTCAACAAGTTTCTCTCGGAGATTCCCAATAGTTGGGAACTGTTCGGCATGTCAGCCCTGCGCGTACCCCGGCATTCGTGCCATCGACCGGCCCCATTGGTCGGCCAGATCCAGGAACCGCTTCAGCCCGCGAGTGGCGTGCTTGTTCCGGTGGGTGACGACGTAGCATTGACGGGACATCCTGGGGATCTCCGTCCGAAGAATGCAAAGCCTTCCACTGGCAACCGCGCTGTCCACCACCCAGCGCGAGAGGCAGGCGACTCCGATGCCTTCCGCCGCGGCACCGACAATCGCCTCCGAGCTCCCCAGCACCAGGCTGCTGCCGTAGCGCCGCACATAGGGGAGCAGCAACTGGTCGGTCACTTCGCGGGTGCCGGACCCCTTTTCGCGCAGCAACCATCGCAGGCCGGCCAGAGCCCCTGAGGACACGGGTTCAGGCTGCTCGCCGGCCAGCGTCGGCGACGCGACGAGAACGAGTTCGTCCTGCAACCAAGGCGTCTCGACGAGATCGTCATTGCCGGACGGCCCCTCCACGAGCCCGGCGTCCAACGCAAAGCTCGCCACTTCATCGCAGATGGCCTCCGTGTTGCCGATGCGCACCGTCGCGCTGGCGGACGCGGACCGCGCGCCGAACTCGCCGCCGCCGAGCAACATCGGCAGCATGCGCGGGATGACATGGTTGCCGATGGTGGTGCTCGCCCCAAGACGCAGCGACGTCATCGCGTCCGGATCGACCGCCAACCTCTCGATCTCGGCCGCGCCATCGATCTGCGCCAGGGCCAACGGCAACAAGGCCCGGCCGTTCTCGTTCAGGTACAGCCGCTTTCCAGTGCGGTCGAACAGTTGAACCGCAAGCAGGCGCTCCAGTTCGTTGACAGCGGAGCTGGTGGCGGACTGGGAAAGCGCCACGGCCTGCGCCGCTGCGTTCGTGCTGCCAGACTGGGCAACGGCGACGAAGATCTGCAGCTGTCGCAGGGTCAGGCGAAGGGGGTTCAAGACGATGGTCTCCTATCGAACGAATCGCTAAGCACTACCGAGACAAGACGTTGGACGCGCGAGCGGGGGCGCCAAAGAATTTGGCGCAACGCTTCTCAACTTCGCCCCACGCACACCATGTCCTCAACCCCAGCCGGCGCATCGGCGCTCGGATCCGCCAATGCTCCCACGCGGCTCTTCGCCGGCGTCCTTCTCTCGGCGGCGTTGGCCGCCGCGGCCATGTCCGTCAGCCAAGCTAAATGGATGCAGAGCCACGGCTTCAGCGCTCTCACGCTGGCCATCGTCTTCGGGATGCTCGTCGGCAACTTCATGCCGGGTGCCTGGCACGGCAGCGTCGGCGCAGGCATCAACTTCTCCAAGCAGCGCCTGCTGCGCCTGGGCATCATCCTGTACGGCTTTCGCCTCACGCTCCAGGATGTCGGCCATGTGGGCCTCGCTGGCGTCCTGATCGACGCAGCGGTGCTGGTCTCGACGTTCCTGCTGGCCTGCTACGCGGGCGCCAGATGGTTCGGACTCGACCCGAAGACCTCGATGTTGATCGGCGTCGGCAGCTCGGTCTGCGGCGCCGCTGCGGTGATCGGTGCCGAGGCTGTGGTGAAGGCGCGCGCGGAGCAGGTCGCCGTCGCGATCGCGACGGTGGTCGTCTTCGGAACCATCGCGATCTTCATGTATCCGCTGCTCTACACGCTGAATGCCGACCTGCACCTGATCCCTGGCGGCATGCTGGGCTTCGGCATCTACACGGGATCGACGGTGCACGAAGTGGCGCAGGTCGTCGCGATCGGCAAGACCATCGGGGCCGAGGCGGCCGACACCGCCGTGATCTCCAAGATGGTCCGCGTGATGATGCTGGCGCCGTTCCTGATGTGCATCGCTGCGTGGTTGGCACGCCAGCAACGCCAGGGCGCGGCCACCGCAGGCCGTCAGAAGCTCGCGAGCATCATTCCATGGTTCGCGGTCGGCTTCGTCCTGGTCGTCCTCTTCAACTCCTTCGGCATGGTCCCGACCTCGGCGTCCAAGGCCATCGAGACCTTCGACACCATCGTGCTGGCGATGGCAATGGCCGCGCTGGGTGTCTCCACACGCGTCAGCGCCTTGCGGCAGGCCGGCCTCAAGCCACTTCTGCTCGCGCTGGTCCTGTTCATCTGGCTCGTCATCGGCGGCGGCCTGATCAACCGCCTCGTGATGACAAGCCTTGCCTGAGCGCAAGCCGAAACAGCCAGCACGCCGCACCTTCGCCGGTGCACCAGCACGGCGTGCCACGAGCGCGCGGACCAGGTCACCCAGCCTCCCGCGCTCGCGACGCGGTGGCGCTCCCAGGGGTTGGCGGCGTCGCCGGCCACCCGCAGTCATCTTTGTCGGGCGCAGCGAAGACCGTCGCGGCCCGCGCCGGACCGTCCGTGCGTGCAGCCAACCCGCCGCCCGGCCGATGTTGCAGTCGGAGGCCAAGGGGTCACAGGTCCATGCGCATCTCGTGCCAGGTGATGCCTGCGAGATCGGAGGCCGAGAGCTTCGCGTAGCTGAAGCCGAGGCGGCAATACAGGTCGACGTAGCGCTCCTTGCACATGAGATGGATAGATCGCTTGCCTCTCTCGCGCATGGCCTTCACGAAGGCGTCCATCAGGGGGATGGAGAACCCCGCCCCCTGGCGCAGCGGGTCGATGGCCACCGACATGATCACGACGTGGGGCGCCTGGGGGTCGTGCCCCTTGAGCTCCTTGAACGAGTTGTCCGCCAGCACGACCTCGTTCGCGCAGCCACTGTTGATGAAGCCCACGACCTCATCGCCGAACTGCATCAGCAGGAAGCCCTCGGGATACTCGGCAATGCGCTTGGCAATCTTCTCCCGGCTTGCGGCCTCGTCGCCCTCGTACGCACGGAACTCGATCTCGTGGCATCGATCCACATCCGAGGGCGTCGCAAACCTGAACGTTGGAGCATGCATCTGTCTGAACCTCACTGTGCCGGCGCATTCGGTGCCGACTCTTGGCATGCTAGCCTGAGCCCGCCTTCCTCGGCCACTTCTGTCCCTGCATCGGGGACCCGGACGGGGCGCCGGGTGTGCAGGTCTGGGCCACGGACACGCCATGGACAGAGCCTCTCTGGCGGCCAAGGCCCGTCGACGGATGCGTCCTTCGCCCAAGCCACAACCTTGCGCACGCGCTTCACGACCGCATGTGCGTCCCCGAGATGATCACACCAGGAACGAACAAACCAATGCAATCCCGTCCGACCGAATTCTCCCGTCGTCACCTGATCTGCGCCAGCGGAGCTGCGCTTGGGCTCTTCGCAGGCCGGACGCCGGCCAGCCAACCGGCAGTGGACGACGCTTCGGTCCTCTGGAGCGACCTGGAGAAGGCGCCGTGGATCTCCGGCGGCGGCGCGGCCGCGCAACGCATCGTGTATGTGTTCAGCGATCCGAACTGCATCTGGTGCCATCGCTTCTGGGAAGCCTCGCGGCCCTGGGTCGATGCCGGCAAGGTGCAGCTGCGCTATCTCATCGTGGGCCTGGTGCGGCCGGACAGCGCGCGCAAGGCCGCAGCGATCCTCGGTGCCAAGGATCCGGCACAGGCCATCCAGGACCACGAGAAGGCGTACGACCGTGGCGGCGTCTCGCCCCTGCCCGCCGTGCCCGAGAACACGGCCAGAACCTTGGAGAACAATCTGCGCCTGATGCGTTCGATCGGCTTCCGTGGAACGCCTGCCCTGGTCTACCGCGATGCGCGCGGAGAGGTCACGGCCATGGCTGGATTTCCCAAAACGGAGGACGGCCTGGCTTCGGTGTTGGGCAAACGCTGATCGCCGGCCGTCCGGTCCCGCGGCAGCCATGCGGCGCGCGGGACGCGGCTCGGTCACGCGGCTCAGTCGATCGTGATCTTCGCGCTTCGGGCGAGTTCGCCCCAGCGGCTGACTTCGTCGACGGTCAGCTTCTTCAGCTCGGCAGGCGTACCTCCGCCGGCATCCGCACCAAGCTTGACCCAACGCTCCACGAAAGCCTTGTCCTTGAACGCGTTGTTGATCGCCAGGTTGAGGCGATCGACGACCGCCTGCGGCGTCTTCGCGGGAGCGTAGAGACCGTACCAGCTGGTGGCGTCGTAGTTCGGGGCACCGCTCTCGGCGATGGTCGGCACCTGGGGAAGGTGCGGTGAGCGCGCCTTCGCCGTGACCGCGATCGCACGCACATTGCCCGCGTTGATGTGCTGCAGCGCGGAAGGCATGGTTTCGAACATGAGCGCCACATTTCCGGAGATCACGTCCACCATGGCCGGGCTGGATCCGCGGTATGGCACATGCGTCATCTGGGTGCCGGTGGCGTTCTTGAAGTACTCGGCCATCAGGTGCTGCATCGTGCCGGCGCCCGGGGTCGCGTAGCTGTACCGTTGGGGCTCGGCCTTGAGCAAGGCCACGAGCTCGCGCACGTTCTTGGCAGGCAGCGCGTTGTTGATGATCAAAGCGTGGTTCACGCGGCCGAGGAACCCGATCGGCGTGAGGTCGCGGATGTCGTAGCCGAGCTTGGGATACACGGACTGCGCGATCGCGTGGTGCACGGCGCCGAAGAGAACCGTGTAGCCGTCGGGCTTGGCCTTGGATGCCACGTCCGCACCAATCGTACCGCCCGCGCCGCCTCGGTTCTCCACGATCACCGACTGGCCGAGATCGCGCTGCAGACGTTCGGCAAGCGCCCTCGAAAGGATGTCCACCGTTCCACCCGGGGCATAGGGCGCGATCAGGCGAATGACCTGGTTGGGGTACTCGGACTGGGCCAGTGCCGAGACCCAGGGAATGCCGGCCATGGCTGCGGCCGTGCACAGAGTTCTTCGATTCATGTTGTCTCCTCTTGATCGGATCGGCACCGAGGGGCCTGGGGCCCTCGGCGCCGGACCAGGACTTAGCCTGCGAGCTTGGAGAAGCCGTCGCGGGTCTGGGGCAGCTTCATGTCCAGGACCTTGGAAGCCACTTGCGTGCGCAGGATCTGCGCGGTGCCGCCGGCGATCGTGAACATGCGCGCGTCGCGCACATGGCGCTCCATCGGGTTGTGGCGACCGTAGCCCGACGAGCCGTAGAACTGCAGGGCGTCGTTCGTCACCTTGTTCGCCGTCTCGGCCGCATAGATCTTCGCGCGCGCAGCCTTGTCGATGTCCGGAAAGTCCTCGCCGCTGGTGGCGGCCTGGCGCAGCAGCAGGCGCGCGGCTTCCAGTTGCACCGACATGTCGGCAACCATCCATTGCAGGCCCTGGAACTCGGCGATGGGACGGCCGAACTGCTGGCGGCTCTTCAGATAGGCCACGCCCTCCTCGAATGCGCCCTGGGCGATGCCGAGGGCCACCGTGCCGGCGCCGACGCGCTGCGCGTTGTAGGCCGTCATCAGCGAGGCGAAGCCGCGGCGCAGGCCACCCGGCGGCACGACGAGCATGGACTTGTGAATCTTCAGGTCACGGAATTCCATGTGCGTCTCGGGGATGCCGCGCACGCCCATGGCGTACAGGCGGCGACCGATCACCAGTTGCTCGGGCTTTTCGTTCTCGCGCACGCAGATGAACGCGCCGATGCCTTGGTCCACGCCGTCGTCGAAGACGCGCGCGAAGATCAGGTGCAGCTTGGAGACGCCGCCGCCTGTGATCCAGTACTTCTCGCCGTTGAGGATGTAGTCGTCGCCGCGGCGGTCCGCGCGCGTGGTCATCTCGCTGGCAGCGCTGCCGGCATTGGGCTCGGAGATGCAGATGGCTGGCTTGTCGCCATTGAGCACCAGCTCGGCCGCGATCTTCAGCTGTTCCGGGGTTCCGTACTTCGCGATGGCGCCGATCGCGCCCATGTTCGCTTCGACGGTGATGCGGCCCATGGTCGCGCAGACCTTGGCCATCTCCTCGATCACGATGACCGCGTCCAGGTAGCTCAGACCCTGGCCGCCGATGCTCTTGGGCAGCGTCATGCCCATGAAGCCTTCCTTGCGGAGCAGCTCGATGTTGGCCCAGGGGTACTCCTCGGAGCGATCGGTCTGGGCGGCGGTCGGGGCGAACTTGCTCTGGGCCAGTTCACGTGCGCGGGCTTGCAGCTCGCGCTGCGCGGGGGTGATGTCGTACATGGAAGTTCCTCTCGTGTCAGTGGTCGTTAAGCCAGTCGTGTCGCACTTGGCCGGCGTGCTCGTCCAAGCGCGGCGGTGGAAAGCGGTACGAAGGCGGGGTGCGGGAGAGCTTGAGCGGATTGGCGAGCAAGCTGATCTGGCCGCCCTGCGCCCACTCGCAGTCCATCGTCAGCTCGGCTCCGCGGGCGCGGACATGGGGATCGTTGAACACGGCCCGCAGATCGTTCACAGGGCCGCAGGGCACGTTCACGCGTTCGAGCGCCTCCAGCCAGAAGCCACGCGGCCTCTTCTTGAGCTGGGCCTCGACGAGCTCGCACACGGTCACGCGGTTCTGGATGCGCAGCACGTTCGTCGCGAAGCGCGGATCGGCGGCGACCTCGGGGATCTCCGCCACGGCACAGAAGCGCTGGAACTGGGCGTCGTTGCCCACGGCGAGGATCATGGGATCGTCCTGCGTGGAGAACACCTGGTACGGCACGATGTTCGGATGGCCGTTGCCGAGCCGTGTCGGCACTTCCCGGTCGGCCAGGTAGTTCGTCCCGGCGTTCACGAGCCAGGCGATCTGCGTGTCGAGCAGCGAGATGTCGATGTGCTGGCCCTTGCCGCTGGCTGCGCGCTCGTGCAGCGCGGCCAGGATGCCGACAGCCGCGTACATGCCGGTCATGACGTCGGCGATGCCGACACCGACCTTCATCGGCCGGCCATCCGGCTCGCCGGTCAGGCTCATGATGCCGCCCATCCCCTGGATGAGGAAGTCATAGCCGGGGCGCGACGCGTAGGGACCGGTCTGACCGAACCCCGTCACGGAACAGTAGATCAGCCTGGGATAGCGCTCCTTGAGCTGCTCGTACGACAGTCCGTACTTGGCCAGGGAGCCGACCTTGTAGTTCTCGATCAGGACGTCCGCCTTGTCGATAAGGCGATGCAGGAGCTCCATGCCCTCCGCACTTGCCATGTCGATCGCGATCGACCGCTTGTTGCGGTTCGCGGACAGGTAGTAGGCGCTCTCGTCGGTTGCCTGCCCCTGTGCGTCTCGCACGTACGGCGGGCCCCACTTGCGGGTGTCGTCGCCCTCGCCGGGCTTCTCCACCTTGACGACGTCTGCGCCCAGGTCGCCGAGCAGTTGCGTGGCGCTCGGCCCCGCGAGGATGCGGGAAAGATCCAGCACGCGCAAGCCTGCAAGCGCGCCCGGGGTCAAGCCGTTCATGTAGTCTCCTTTAGACGTGGGATCGCGACGTGTCGAGGCTCCGACAGCCGCTCCTGGGAAGTTGGTGCAGTCCGGGTCATGGTCCGTGTGAAGTTGTCGGATGAGTCTAGAATTCACAAACTTCATGATCAATTGAAGCTTTTTTCAATCTCGCGCACCCGCAACCATGACCGAATCCAATGCTGGCGGGCCCACCCTGCGGCAACTTGAACTGCTGCTGATGCTGGTTTCCGCCGAAGGCATCGCCAGTGCGGGCGCGCGCTTGGGCATGACCGCTTCGGCAACCAGCCACGCCTTGCGGGCGCTGGAGTCGGCGCTTGGCACCGACGTCGTCGACCGAAGTGCCGGCAGCGTGCGGCTGACGCCGACCGGCGAGGCCATCCTTCCCCACGTGCGCGACGTCTTCGCCTCGCTGCAGATCATCAAGGCGACTGCAAGCGCTGGCGCGAACCTGCAGAGCGGGTTGTTGACGGTCGGCTCCCACGGCGCGAGTTCGTCCCTCAACGTCCTGCCTCCGATCCTGGAGAAGTTCAAGCAGCGCTATCCGGGAATCGATGTCTTCGTTACAGAGAAGCCCGACGTCGAGATCGAACGCGATCTGGTCGAGCGGCGCATCGAGGTCGGCGTCGTGGCCTTGCCCAAGATCGACCTGGACACGCAGATGCTTGCCGTGGACGAGCTGCTCGCCGTCCTGCCGCCCCTGCACCCTCTGGCAGCGCTCGAGACGATCCCGGTCAAGGCGTTGGCCGAGTACCCGTTCGTGATGACGCACGCCGGCTCGCAGCCGGTGATCGCGAAGATGTTCGCCCAGGCAGGCGTCAAGCCCAAGATCGTCCACGACCTCACGCAGATCCTGTCGATCCTGGAGTTCGTCAAGCGCGGACAGGGCATCTCGGTGCTGGCCTCGTTGGTCCTTCCGCTGGACTACAAGGGCGTCGTGTACCGACGCATCCGCCCGACCTCGACGCGCCGTGTCGGCTTGGCGTGCCTGGACGAGCGCAAGCTCTCGCCGGTCGCGCGCGCATTGTGGAACCAGGTCCGCGAAGCCAACGCAAAGGGCTTGTCGGCCAAGCCGGAGGCGCACGTACGCGCCCTGGTGGCGCTCGGCTGAGGCGGCGCCCTCGCGCGGTCCAGCGCAGAGCACATCGAGCGCCGGACCTCCTCGAAACCAAGGCACGCGCAACCACGAGCCTCGACGCGTTGGCCCCGCCACGGACTGGCTGGCGCTTTCAGCGCTGCACGAAGAGTTCTGTGAGCAACGATCCCCGCGTCCTAGAATTCTCGGCCCGCGGCGAACAGGTTCGACGCTCTTCGTCGTGCTGCCGCGCTCACTGACTCCCGTGCCTACTCCGTCTCCCTCCACTTGCATTGATCTCGAGTCCATCGTGCTCGAGCGAGGTGGCCAGCTGCTGTTCGACAAGCTCACGCTGCGCCTGCACGAACCGCGTATCGGCCTCATCGGCGACAACGGCGCCGGCAAGAGCAGCCTGCTGCGTCTGATCGCTGGCCTCGAGCAGCCGCAGAGCGGCACGGTGCGCGTACACGGCCTCGACGCGCGTCGCGAGCGGGCCGCCCTGCCGCGCCAGGTGGGCCTGATGTTCCAGAATCCCGATGACCAGATCATCTGCCCCACCGTCGAAGAAGAGGTCGGCTTCACGCTCAGCGCACAGGGCGTGCCGCGCAGGCAAGCTCGCCAGCAGGCGCGCGACTTCCTGCAGGCGCGCGGGCTTGGGCATTGGAGCGAGCGTGCGATCGCGGAATTGAGCCAGGGGCAACGCCAGCAGGTCTGCCTGCTCGCGCTGCAGATCGGCCGCCCGGCCACGCTGCTGCTCGACGAGCCGTTCGCCAGCCTGGACCTGCCGAGCCAGTACCGGCTCTCGCACCAGATCCTCGCAGGCGCGCAACAGCTGGTGTTCTCCACCCACGTGCTCGACCAGGTGCGCGGCTTCGAACGCGTGCTCTGGTTGGACCGGGGCCGGGTGCGCGAAGACGGGCCCGGGCACGAGGTCTGTGACGCCTACCGCGCCGATGTCCAACGCCGCGCGGACGCAATGCCGGCCTGCATGGACGCGCTCCCGTGCTGAGCCTCTATGCCGCGCAGAAGACCTGGCTGCACCGCGTGGCGGCCGGCCCAAAGCTCGCGTCGCTGTGCGTGCTCGGCACCGGACTGCTGCTGGTGGGCGATCTGCGCTGGCTGCTCGGCGGCTGCGCCATGGTGCTGGCCTTGTTCGTCTCGTTGGGCAGGCCGGCGTGGCGCGCGCTGCCCCGGCTGCGCGCTGTCGTTGTCATGGCCGTCCTGATTGCTGCATTCCACGCATGGGTCGGGTCTCCGGCGCTGGGCGTCGTCAGCGCATTGCGTCTCGTCACGGGGATCCTGCTGGCCACGATGCTCACGCTGACCACACGCTTCGACGACCTGCTCGATGTGCTGGAGTCGCTGCTGCGGCCATTGCAGGCGCTCGGCATCCCGACCGGCCGCCTCGCCCTGGCGCTCGCCCTCGTTCTGCGCTTCATCGATGTCTTCCATGGCCAGTGGCAGCGCCTGGACGACGCGCACCGCGCGCGCACCGGCCGCGGCGGCGGGCTGCGGCTGCTCGCCCCGCTCACCCTGCGCACGCTACAGACAGCAGACCGCGTCGCCGACGCGCTGGCAGCGCGGCTCGGGCGCTAGGGCCCGCACATCCCGCACATCCCGCACGCTCCCCGACCGCTCTCCCCCTCTCCCCTTCACCCTTCGATTCCATGACCATGCCATCCTCCCAACCCGAACGATCGCCCCGCTCCATCGCCCACATCGCGTTGTTCGCAGCCCTGATCGCGGTGATGGGAATGATCCCCAAGCTGGACCTGCCATTCGGCGTGCCGATCACGCTGCAGACCCTGGGCGTCATGATGGCGGGCTGCCTCCTCGGCGCGCGGCGCGGCTTCCTCGCCGTGTGCCTGCTGCTGCTCCTGGTCGCCCTTGGCCTGCCGCTGTTGGCCGGTGGCCGTGGCGGGTTCGGGGCATTCGTTTCGCCCGCGGCCGGTTTCCTGGTCGGCTGGCCCTTCGGTGCCCTGGTGGCGGGCCTGGTGATGCGCCGGCTGTCGCACCTGCAGGGGCGTGCTCTGCTCGGAGCGGCCTTCGTGGCCTCGCTGCTCGGCGGCATCGTGGTCGTCTACGGCTTCGGCATCGTTGGCCTCACGCTGATCGCCAAGCTCACGTTGTCGCAGGCCGCGCTGGCCAGTGCGGCCTTCATCCCCGGCGACCTGGTCAAGTGCGCGTTGTGTGCCGTCGTCGTGCAGACCGTGGTGCGTGGCCTGCCGCATTGGCGCTTGGCCCGCTGAGGAACACCCGACATGCACAGCAACCACGCACGGGACGGGGCGACCGATGAAGCTGCGAGCGGGGGCGCGCCCCCGCGCTCCAGCCTTCCCTGCTGGGACACCGTGCACGCGCCGCTGGCCTACTGGGCAGCGCACAAGCCCGACGCTCTGGCCATCTCCGATGGCGCGCAGCGCCTGGACTTCGCAGAACTCGCACGCAGAGTCCGAGCGGATCCGCGCGCGGCGCCGACTGACGGCAGCAGCCCGCTGCCCGCATGGGTCGACGACGCGCTGGCGCCCGGCGCACAGCTGATGCAATTCCTCGCGGTGCTGACAGCCGGCAACGCCGCGGTCGTGGGCGACCCAGATTGGTCCGCCCAGGTGCGTCGCGAGGTCGAGGAACGTCTCGCCATGACCGGTGTGTCGGCGCTGCCGCACGATGCCTTCTACGTGGGGTTCACTTCCGGCAGCACCGGTCTGCCCAAGGGTTTCGTGCGCAGCCACACATCGTGGACGAGCAGCTTCGAGGCTTGCATCGACGCCTTCGGGCCCGCGGCCCGCACGCCTCTGCTCGCACCGGGCCGGCTCTCCCATTCGCTGTTTCTGTTCGGAGCGCTGCTTGGCATCTGGTCCGGGGCCGGGGTCCATCTGCAGCAGCGCTTCTCCGCCAGCGCCGCCTTGCACACGCTGGCCAGCGGAGCCGCACAAAGCCTCGTGGCCGTGCCCAGTCAGCTGATTCTCATGCTGGAGCAGGCGCGCCGGCATGGTCCTCTTCCGATCGCATCGACACAGCTGGTCATGGTCAGTGGTGCGCCCTGGCCGCGCGCGCGCACGCCGCAGTTGCGCCAGCTGTTCCCCAACGCACGCATCGTCGAGTTCTACGGCGCCTCCGAGACCAGTTTCATCGCCTGGACCGACAGCCACGCCGAGCTGCCCGCGAGTGCCGTGGGCAGGCCGTTCGCGAACGTGGAGCTGCGCATCGTGCCCACCCATACCGATACCGGTACCGAGAGCGCCGAGTCCGGCGCGGCGCAGCCAGGACGGATCTACGTGCGAAGCCCGATGGGGTTCAGCGACTATGTCACGCCGGTGCCGACGCAAGGCCCCGGGGCACTGCTACGTGACGGCGACTGGCTGTCGGTGGGCGACATGGGCCATCTGGACGACCAGGGCCTGCTGCACCTGGCTGGCCGCCAGCAACGGATGTTCGTGGTGCAGGGCAAGAACCTGTTCCCAGAGGAGGTGGAGAGCGTCCTGGCCGAACACCCGTCGGTCGCATCCGTCTCGGTGCAGGCCGTCGGCGACGCGGTGCGCGGCCTGCGCACCGTCGCCGTGCTCGAGCTCGAAGCCACGGTCGACCGCGCCACGCTGGTGGACTGGTGCCGCGCGCGGCTAGAGCCGTACAAGACACCGCGCCGTTTCTACGTCTGCGCGCAGTGGCCACGAACGGCCAGCGGCAAGACCGACCATGGCGCGCTCGCGCGTCAGCTGGCGGGCGCCGCCGATGGCCGCTCCGCCTGGCGCATGCTTGCCTGGCGCCAGAGCTGAACATGGCACCGGAAGCTCCCGTGCTCCTGGGCTGGGCGCGCAGTGCCGTGCAGCCCCGCGGCGCTGGCCTGGCGCAGCTGGCGGCCCATGAGATCGGGGCGCCCGTCGTGCAAGCACTGCTGGCGCGCAGCGGCATCGCCGCAGAGGCTGTCGACGGCCTGGTCTGCGGCAATGGGCTAGGCGCCGGAGGCAATCCGGCCCGGATGGTGGCACTGGCGGCCGGGCTGCCCGACCGGGTCGCGGCGTTTTCCGTCGACACACAGTGCTGCTCGGGCCTCGACGCCGTGGCCTTGGGCGCCGGCCTGATTGCGAGCGGCCAGGCCCAACTGGTCGTGGCGGGTGGTGCCGAGGCATGGAGCCGTGCGCCGATCCGGCAGCACCGCCCGCGCGAGGCCGGCGCGCTGCCTGTCGCCTACGAGCGGCCCGCATTCGCCCCCGATCCGGCGCGCGACCCAGATCTCGCGCAGGCGGCGGCCGAGCATGCCTTCCAAGCGGCGATCTCGCGAACCGCGCAGGACGCGTTCGCCATCCTGAGCCACGCCCGCACGCTAGCGGCACATGCCCTCCTCGCGGAGGAGATCGTCCCGATCGGCACGGCCACACACGACAGCTACGCACGGGCGTTGACGGTTGAGCGTGTCGCACGCATGCCGGTCGAGGCGTTCGCGGCCGCCTCGGCTGGCCAGTCCGGCGACACCCGCAGCTGCGCCGTCAGCCGGCTGTCGATCTCGCCGCAGGCGGACGGCGCAGCCTTCGTCCTGCTGGCCTCGCAGCGCGCGGCGGCCACATTCGGATGCGAGGCCAGGCTGCGTTGGTGCGGTGGACTTGCGCTCGGCACGGCGCCGGAGATGCCGCTGCTGGCCGCCGGCCACGCGGCGCAGGCCTTGCTGCAGCGGCACGGACTACGGCCCGATGCGCTGTGGGGCGTGGAGCTGCACGATGCCTTCGCCGTGCAGGCACTTGCGTTCGCGGCAGCACTGGCCATCGCACCCGAGCGCCTGAACCGCGGCGGCGGCGGGATCGCCCGTGGACATCCGATCGGCGCTTCCGGTGCGATCAGCCTGGTGCGCCTGCTGGCCGACATGGCGCGCGAAGCTCCCACGGGCGCGCGGGGGCTGGCGGCCGTTGCGGCCGCCGGCGGGCTGGGCTCGGCGGCTTTGATCGAGAAGCTGTGAGCCCTCCAGGGCAGAATCAGCTCACCACGCGCAGGTACTCGCCCACCTCGCGCCGCGCCGTCCGCACGGCATTCTCTGGCGCGGTTGGATCGGCGTAGCCAACGGCCAGGCCGCAAACGACTGCCTGACCGGCATCCAGTCCCAGCGCCTCGCGGGCGATGTCTGGATAGGACGCGATCGCGCCGATCGCGCAACTGCCCAGACCGCGCGCTGCGGCGGCCAGCATGAAGCCATACAGGCACATGCCCAGGTCCATGTAGCAGCCGCTGCCCATGCGTGCGTCGATGGTCACCAGCACGGCGACGGGCGCGTCGAAGAAGCGGAAGTTGCGTTCGAACTGGGCCTGCCGCGCGGCCTTGTCGTCGCGCGCGGCGCCCAGAGCGCCGTACAAGGCCTGCGCGGCAGCCACCTGGCGACGGCGCAGAACCATCGGCATCGGAACTGGGAAATAGCTGTAGTCCTCGCGCGCGGGCACTCCGTCGCGGTAGGCCTGGACGAGCGCACCCGACAAGCGCTGGCGCGCGGAGCCGACGACCTGGATGAACTCACCGGGCTGCAGGTTGGCACCGCTCGGCGCGCACCGGGCTTCCTGCAGCATCTGCCCAATCCAGTCCTGCGGCACCTCCTGCTGCGCGAAGCGGCGAGTCGAGGCGCGT
>NZ_QPJK01000007.1:134552-476415 GCF_003337555.1 Pseudorhodoferax soli
GTTGGCACCGCTCGGCGCGCACCGGGCTTCCTGCAGCATCTGCCCAATCCAGTCCTGCGGCACCTCCTGCTGCGCGAAGCGGCGAGTCGAGGCGCGTGTCCCCGCCAGCGTCGCCCAGCCTTGCCGGTCGTGCAATGTGCTTGGCTCCGAATACGCGGGAGCAGCCGTCTCTAGAGTCTGTCGCATGTCCGGATTCTCGCCGTCGCCAAGCTACTCCAGCTTGATGTTGCCTTTGGCGATGACGTTGCCCCAGTGCTTGTACGCATCCAGGTAGTACTTCTGAAACTCTCCCTGGCTCATGTCGACCCACGATAGTCCAAGCTGATCGAGGCGAACGCGGTAGTCGGTGCTCCGTGTCACCTCGCGGATCGCTTCGGACAGTGAAGCGGTCGCATCAGCGGACAAGCCGGGAGGCCCGACGATCCCGAGCCACGACTCGCCCACGACTGCGACGCCTTGCTCGGAGAGCGTGGGAACATCCTTCACGTTGCCGTAGCGACTAGCGGTCGTCACGCCGAAGGACTTCAGGCGTGACATATAGGGTCCTGCCATTCCAGCGGGCACCATCATCACGTCGACTTGGCTCGCCATCAACGCCTGCAGCGCCGGCGCCGCGCCCTGGTAGGGAACCTGAACCGCCTCCTTGATCTGTGCAGCGTCCTTGAAGGCTACGGCCATGACATGCAGGGACGAGCCATTACCGGCATTGGCGTAGGTCAACGATCGGCTTTGGGCCAGCGCTACCAACTCCTTGGAGTTGCCAGCTGGCAGGTCCGGCCGCCCCATCAAGATGAACGGCGTTCGTCCGAGAGGCGCAATGGGCGTGAACCGCGTCGCATCGAACCGCGTCTTGGCAATGTGCGGATACATCGACAAACCGTCTGCGCTTCCAAGTAACAAGGTCAGTCCATCGGCAGGGGCAGAAAACACGAAGTCCGCTCCAATGGCCCCGGTGGCGCCAGGACGATTTTCGACGACGACAGGTTGACGGAATCGGTCACCCAGCCCTGGTGAGGCTAGCCTCGCGAGCGCGTCCGCGCCACCACCCGCAGCGAACGGAACGATGATGCGCACAACCCCGGCAGGCTGCCAGGAGGCGGCCGCAGCAAGGCCCCCAATACCGCCAAGTGCAAGTGGCACGCCGAACTTGAGTAGTTGGCGACGCTGAGCCATAAAGTTTGAAGCGGTCATGAGGGTCTCCAAAATTTCGTTGATGAGCAAGCCACCCTTGGTGCCGCACGACCGGCGCTCAAGCTGGCATCGCGTCCCAGTACAGGCGAGAGGGGTTGTCGACCAGTACCGCTTGCCGCAGGTCCGACGTAGGTAACCATTCGAAGGCCGCGTCGATGAGCGCAGCCGCCGTTGGCATTGAGGAGCCCGCCATCGGATGAGGCCAGTCGGTCCCCCAGAGCACCTGGCGCGGGTTGGCCGCCAACAGGACGTCCACAAGGGGGCGAACATCGCTGAACGTCCGCGGGTCATGGCTGATCCGGTACGGAGCCGACAGCTTGACGAATGCACGTCCCTCACGCATTAGCGCGAGCAGGTCTCTCAGCCCACTACTGCTCATCGCCTTGTCAGCGGCAGAACTTCCCATGTGGTCAAGCACCACCACGACGCCGAGTTCGGCGAGTTGGCGAACTGTTGACACTGATCCGTGAATGTGAGCGTACATCTGCACGTGCCACTCAAGCGGCGAGACACGCGCGACAAGCTCGCGCAGAGCATGGGGCGTCGGCTCTCCATCCATCACTACGTTCAAGCGCGTCCCGCGCGTACCGAGCGCGTGCCATGTCTCCAGCTGGCGATCCGGATGACAGTCACCCACGACCGCCACCCCACGCATCCAGGAGCCGTTGGCTCGCAACAGGTACTCAAAGGAAGAGTGATCGCTCCCATAGGGCGTCGGATGGACAAGGATCGCGCGGTCGACCCCACGGGCAGAGAACGTCTGACGATACTTCTCCACAGACCGGGGATCGGGCGTGTAGGCGCGGGCCGCGCTGAAGGGAAAGCGCAGCTCATCCTCGAACACATGCACATGGCAATCGCACGCTCCCGGCGGCAGGCGCCGAGTCGGCTCGGCCGGCTTCCCGCCACGCATCAGATGGTCGAGAGGTAACGGCATCGTTCTCAATAGACGGTGCGCATGCGGCCACCATCGACCGCAACGGACTGGCCCGTGATGTAGCTGCTGTCGGAGGCGAGCAACGCGATCACCTTGGCAATCTCGAATGGCTGCGCAAATCGCTTCAGCGGCACATCACCAATCCATTGCTGCACCGCGGCGTCCCGGCTCACTCCCGCCTTGTCCATGGTCAGGTGGACGACTTCGGCCATGCGTTCGGTGTCGATGATGCCAGTGAGGATCGTGTTGACCAGAATGCCGCGATCCGCCACCTCGTCTGCGAGGCATTTCGCCCAGGCGTTGGTTGCCGCGCGCAGTGCAGCCGAAGCGGCATGCATGGGCTCAGGTTGCTTGGCCGACATCGTCGTCGGAAATACCATGCGCCCCCACCCGGAACCCATATGCGGAAGAACCGCACGGGTCAGCCGAACGACGCTGAGGAAGATCTCCTCGAAGCCGGTGCGCCACTCTTCATCCTGGAAGTCCAACGCCGGACGCATGGGCCCGGGCGGGTGCCCGGCATTTCCGATCAGAACATCGATAGAGCCCAGCTCAGCGGCCGCTCGGCTCACAAACCGGTTGATGTCTTCCACCGATCCGAGATCGGCGGCGTAACCCAGAGCCGTTCGTCCCGTTGCTTCGCGAATCCGCGCCGCCGCATCCTGGGCGTTGGCCTCGCTGCGCCCACACAGCGCAACGTTCGCCCCCTCCTCGGCCAGTAGCATGGCGCTGGCAAATCCGATGCCGCGGCTTCCCGCGCTGACGACGCAGTTGCGTCCCTTGAGTCCAAGGTTCATGGCTCCCCCTGCAGTGTGTGGTGCTAGATTCGAAACGAGGCATCGAGGCGATCTAGCTTGCGCACCATCGCGGCCCACTCAAGCTGGCCGGAAGGCATGAATCCAGCCGGATCGAAGATCCTCTCCCCGGCTTGGACGCTTGCCTGGATGACGTCGGGCGGCAATGCGCTGAGCGCCACACCACCGCTCTGGGCGGCCAGTTGCACACGGCAGGCACGCTCCAGCCTGTACATGGACGCGAAAGCCTCGCCAATGGTCCGCCCGACGGCCAGCGTGCCGTGGTTTCGCAGGATGAGCAAGTTGCGTCGCCCCAGGTGCGCCAGAAGACGCGCTTGCTCAGCGGTATCCAACACCGGTCCCTCGAACTCGTGGTAGGCAATCTGAGACCAGATCACCAACGCATGCTGGGTCAGCGGCAGCAGGCCATCCTTCTGCGAGGCAACCCCGGTGCCGTCGCGCGTGTGCAGGTGGATCACGCACTCCACGTCCGGACGGCCCTCATGCACGCAGCTGTGAATGATCAGGCCTGCGGGATTGACCGCCGAGCTTGACCCATCCAGCACACGACCCGCTGCATCGATCTTGACGAGATTGGACGCCGTCACCTCCTCGAACAAGAGACCGAATGGATTGATCAGGAGCGCATTGGCCTCGCCGCGTACACGCGCGGTGATGTGGTTGGAGATCAAGTCATCCCATCCGTAGAGGGCCATGACACGGTAGAGCGCGGCGAGCTCGCAGCGGGTCTCCCACTCGGCAGCGGCCATGCCCGCCGGGGCAGAGGGAGTGGATTGGGTACGGATTCCATGGATCATGCGCAACACCTCGGGGTGGATCAGACTGAGAAAGGGCTTGGGGAGGGCGCCGGCCGCATCTCAAGTCTTGCGGGCCAGCTCGATGATTCGCCGCCACCGCTCGAGCTCCTGGGGGCCCTCGGCGCGAAGCGCCTGTGCATCGGCGATGTCAACATTGAGCGCCTGGTTACGACAGAAGAGGAGAAACTCCTCCGTGCCTGCGAGAGCCACAAGCTCCTTGGACAGCACCTGGACGACGGGGGCCGGGGTCGAGGCCGGCGCAAGCACGCCCAGCCAGGTCGTCATGTCATAGCCGGCCACGCCCGCCTCTGCGACGGTCGGCACCTCGGCCAGAGCGGACAGTCGCTTTGCACTCGTGACAGCCAGCGCGCGCAGACGCCCGCCCTTGATCAAGGGGATGGTCGGCGCCGTGCCCCCGCAGGAGAAGTCGACCTGACCGCTGACCGTGTCGGTGATGGCCCCGGTAGCGCCCTTGTACGGAATATGCCGGGCCACGGTCCTGGTCATGTCGTTGAGCACGACAGTACAGAGCTGCGTGGTGCTTCCAGTACCGGAAGAGGAGTACTTGATCTCGTTCGGCCGCGCCTTCATGTCGGCGATCAGTTCAGCCATCGTCTTGTACGGTGAGCTCGCGGGCACGACGAAGACCAGCGGGGAGTTGTTCACCTTGGCCACCGGCGCAAAATCTCTGAGCGTGTCGTATGGAAGCGGTGCCTCCGCGATCCAGTGGTTGGTGTAGTGCGGAGCGCCCGTGAACAAAAGGGTGTATCCATCCGGCGCGGCCTTGGCCACGAAGTCCGCGGCGATGATGCCGTTGGCGCCAACCTTGTTTTCCACGGTGACGGCCCTGCCCCATCTGGTGCTGAGCTGATTGGCCAGATAGCGCGCGGTCACATCCAGTGACGTGCCCGGAGAGGCGATCGCCACGAACTTGACGGGATGCTGAGGCCAGCGCGCTGGCTGCTGCGCACGTGCGCTCAGGGCCGCGAAAGGCGCGAGCAGCGCCGACAGCGAAAAAGAACGACGGTCGAGCGTCATGTGCGTGTCTCCTGGGCTTGAACTTGTCGATAGGCGTCTGCCTTGGCCGGAACGAACGCGCACACGATCTGCGCGCCGCGCGGACCGGCGCGCAGCATGGGAAGCTCCTGGGGGTGTGAGACAAAGATGCTTTCCCACACGGACAACGGTGCGTGCAAGGCCGGTTCGAGCGTTCCCGCCAGCACCAGCAGAAACATGCCATCCGCGGCGGCCACCCACGGCACCGGGATGACGTCCGCGGGAGGAACTGCGACTACGGTCGCGCCCAGGCCGTCCGGCGCGTGCGTGATGACGTCATCACGCTGCACCTCGCTCAATGACGCGAGCACGGTAGGCTCTAGAACCTGAACTGGGGCACTGGTTGCGTGACGTTTGGGCCCGCGCACCATCAGATCGCGCGCAGTCGCGACAGCATGAGCCCCCGCTTCGCAGACCGGGCGTATCGTGAAGTAGCGGATGCCCTCGTCGCCAGCCACCAAAGGGCCGTACCCGGTGTACGCACCAGCGTAGTGGATCGTCACAGGTTCGATCGGCGTCCGGCCAATGAACCCACCGCCACCCACGAAGAGCTGAAACTGGTTGTTCCGATGGAAATGTGCAGCGAGCACCGATCGGGGCGGCTGCTCAATGAGAGAAATCGTGGGCGACAGTTGCGCGTCCGTCCCGCACTCCATCCACTCGGCCTTGCCGAAGTCGATTCCCATCGCCCGAACGACGCGACGGCGACGGGTCGCTTGCTTCTCGGTGCCGAAGGCAAGCATCTACGCGGTCCTGGGGAACTGCATGACGACGAGCGCCGCGCCTTGTGCACCCGCGACAAGCGACGCCGCCTTCTCCTGCGGCTCGACAAAGATCACGCTCTGCGCTGGTAGCGTCTGATTGCCATCGTCAATCCCCCCGCGTAGAACGTATAGGAACTGCCCAGCCCCAAGTAGCGGCGACCGCCCCTGGAACGCCTCGTCCGGCCCGAGCATGACCAGCCAAGCGCCTAAGCCCGGAAGCATCTCGGACACAAGCTCCTGCCAAACGGTTGGCCCCTCAAGCGCCTCGGATGGCAGCTCGAAGTCATGCGAAGCAGCGAAGTAGCGCCGCCCGGGTGTTTCCCTCAGCCGTTGCGCGGCGCCAGGCATCCACTGCGCGCCAGGATCCCAACGATTTCGGAAGGTCACGTACTCAAGACCCTCGTGGTGGGCCACGATCGGACCATAGGGCGACAACGCATTGGCGTAGTGGATCGCCAAGCCGCTCAGGGGATGGGTACCAATCCGCCCGGTGCCCTGAACGAACAACTGAAACTGGTCGGCCTGATGGTAGTGCGCCTGGATTTCGCTGTCGCGCCCCTGCTCAACCAAGTAGGCCATTGGGTAGCACCGCAGCGATCCAACGGCCTCTGGCGCGTCGCCACCTTCGCTGGCAAGCAACACCAAATTCTTCCCCAGGTACGTGTTCAACGCGATATGCGTACCGTTGGGAAGCACGTAGTCCTGATAGCGACTTTGTGCCGCCTCGAAGGTGATCGACTGCGTCATAGGTTTTCCTTCGGAAACTCGTTCCCCACCACGCCGGTGCCTTGGTCCGTCGTTGAGCCCGTTCGCCGCATCTCGCTGTGGGCACGCCGGACGTGTCCATCGCGCCAGGTACGGCTCCATATGTCCCAGGCACCGCCCTCGTCGATGGGTGGCTCGGATCTGTCTGGAATGCTTGGCGACCGACATCTCGACCTTCTACGGCTTGCCAGTAGGCGTTCTTCGTCTTCGCGGCGAGTCGCCATGCACGTGTGGATGCAGCGCCCTGGGCTACTCCTGCTTCACACCACTGATCCGAACCATCTCTGCCCAGCGCACGGTCTCTTCAGGGCCCGACTTCAGGTATGCATCCAGGGGAGCCGTCTCTTTTTCCAGTCCTTGTGCGCTCAGGAATCTCGCGTACTCAGCCGTCGAAGTGATCTTCAGGATGGCTTGGCGAAGCTTTGTCACAACCGCCTCGGGCGTCCCGGTCCGCACCACGATCGACTGGCGCGACACAAACTCCGCACCGCGAATGCCCGACTCGGCGAACGTCGGCACATCCGGTAGCAGCGCGGACCGGTTCGCCGCGGACACGGCAAGCGCCTTGAGCTTGCCAGCCGTGATCAGTGGAATAGCCGTGGGCACGGCCGTCATCGCGATGTTTACTTGTCCACCCGCCGTGTCGGTGATCGCCTGCGCGCCTCCCTTGTAGGGGATGTGACGCAACGTGATGCCGGCACGCAGCGCGAACAGCTCCGGGGCGAGGTGCGTGGAACTTCCCACGCTGGCCGAGCCATAGGTCACCTCCCCTGGTTGCTTCTTTGCACGTTCCACCAGTTCCTTCACACTGGTCACGTCGAAGCTCGGCCCAGCAACCAACGCGAAGTAGGCCTGATTGAGTGGCGCCACGATCGTCTGATCGCGCCCAGGATCGTAGGTGAGGTTCTTGTACAACGCCGGGTTGGCGTACAGTCCCGATGCCATCACCATGAGGGTATGGCCATCCGCGGGTGCCCCCAACAGCGTCTGGGTTGCAAGCACGCCGTTGGCACCCGCTCGGTTGTCCACCGCGACTGCGACACCCAGCATCTTGCCGAGTTCCTCCGAGACGAATCGCGCGGTCAGATCCGATGCCGTTCCCGTCGATGTGGGCACCAGCAAGCGAATCGCCTTTTCGGGGTAGTGCTGCGCAAAGCTCGTGCCGGCCGCACATGCCACTAGCGCAACGAGCAGTCTCTTCGTTCGATTCATCAGGTGTCTCCGTTATGTGGAAGTGGAAGTGGAGGTCGTGGAACCCATCGCCGCGCGTCCCGCGCGCCGCATGGCCCAGGTCTGCGTTGCTCGTTCGGACTGCAGCGCCAACGCCCAGTCCCGCGCCTTGCCTCGGGCGGTCAACCGCAGGGTGCGCACAGTTGCTCGCGCGAGCTCCGGATCTCTGGCAGCGTAACGAGCCATCGCCAGCGCCTTGAGCCGCACTTGGTCCGCAGGGACGCTTGCCCACGCGAGACCGAGCTCAAGCGCACGTCGCCCGTCGATCTCCTCGCCGAAGATCGCCATCGCGCACGCCGCGTCCAGCGTCGCGTGCTCGGCCAGAAGCATCATGTGCCCGCCTCCAGGATGGGTTCCTATGCGGAGAAATCCTGAGAGAAGGCGAGCGTCGTCGGCGACAACCCGCACATCGGCGGCGAGCATGAGGTTCATGCCTGCGCCAACCGCTGCACCGTGTACCCCCGCAATCACCGGCGCTTTCAGGCGACCCGCGCGATAGAACGCGTCGTAGACACGGCTCGTTCCGTCGTACACCTGCGGATCCAGAGGATCCTGAAACATCTTCTGCGTCGAGCCCAGCTCGGCTCCGGCGCAGAACGAGCGACCGGCCCCGAAGATCACGACGGCTCCGACCGTTGGGTCGGCGTCGGCCTGCTCGAAGGCGGCCACCAACGCATCAGCCATCGTCGGCGTGAGTGCGTTGCGTCGCTCAGGCGCATTCAGCGTTACGACGGCAACTCCGCTCTCCACGACATAGAGAATCTCCGCGTCGGACACGGTGCTCATGTGATGACTCCTTGGGAGCGAAGGCCCTCGATCTCGGAACCACTGAGTCCAAGCTCCGTGAGAATTTCCATGCTGTCCTGTCCCAGCGCGGGCGCATGCCGTCGCAACCCGAGCGGGGATCCGCTCATGCGCACCGGGGGCGCACAGTGCACGATGGGGCCTTCGGTCGGATGTTCGACCTGCTCGAAGAAACCGGTTGCCGTGAGATGCGCATCGCCAGCCACGATCTGCGACAGCGAGCGAACCTGAACGGCCGGGATGTCGGCGCTCTGCAGGAGATCCAGCCACTCGGCGGTCGTCCGTGAGGCGATCTGGTCGGCAAGCAACCCATACAGCACATCGATGTTCCGCGTGCGAGCATCCATGGTCGAGAACCGCTCTTGCAGCATCAGATCGGGCTGGCCCACCAGATCGAAGAATCGCTTCCAGTGAATGTCGCCATACGGAACCACTGCGATGTATCCGTCCAGGGTTCGATAGGGGCGGCGGAATTTGGAGACGACCCGTGGATACCGGGGTTCACCCATCGACGGGACGAAACTGCTGCCGTAGAGGTGCTCGACCAGGTTGAAGGCCACCATGGTCTCGTACATCGGCACCTCAACCTGCTGGCCCTGCCCCGTCCGCTCTGCATGGCGAACAGCCGCTACAAGGGCAAGTGCCAGAACCAGGCCGCTGACCTTGTCCGCGACAGCGGACCCAACGTACTGTGGCTCGCCCGCGAACTCGGCTTGAAGAGCAGCACTTCCGCTCATGGCTTGAATGGTGTCGTCGAGTGCGGGACGCGCAGCGTAGGGACCCGTCTGGCCGTACCCCACCGCGTTGCAATAGACCAAGCGTGGACTGTCCTGCTGCAACTGTGCGTAGCCAAGTCCCAGTCGATCGACAGCCAAGGGTCGTACGTTGGTCACGAAGACATCCGCTTCGCGGATCAGGGCCTTGATGACCTCGAGTCCGGCGGGGTGCTTGACATCGAGCGCGAGACTGCGCTTGTTGCGGTTGCATCCCAGAAACATGGACGCCATGCCAAGATTGCGGCACGGACCCGTGATCCGCGTGCTATCGCCACCAAGTCCCTCCACCTTGATGACGTCAGCCCCCATGTCTCCCAGCCACTGCGTCCCATAGGGCCCAAACAGCACGGTCGTCATGTCGATGACCCGCACGCCATCCAGGGCGCCCCGAGGCAGTCTTTGGTTCCCCGCGCCCGTCATACCACCCCCTCGACTCCGGACGTCGACATCCGTGCATCACTCAGCCCGGGCCAGAACGCGTCGCCGCCAGCCGCAATCACGCGGTTGCCGAGCAGCCGCGACCAGTGCATCTCGTTGCCATACTCCTCGCGCCAGGACCAAAGGCGCCGGGTCCATATTTGCAGGGAGTACTCCTGCGTCATGCCGATGGCTCCGTGCACCTGGTGGGCCAGCTTGGCAACGATGTTGGCGGCCTGAGCAGCGCGGACCTTCGCGACGGCCACTTCTTCCCAGCTTGCCCCGCTGGTTGCCGCCATGACAGCCATCTCCAGCGCCATGGACGCCGCGCACACTTCGCAGGTCATCTCTGCCAAATAGGACTGAATGACCTGGAAGTGACCAATCGGCTTGCCGAACTGTTGGCGGTCCTGTGCATACTGGACCGACAGATGCATGGCCGACTCGAGCGCGCCCACGGTAGAGGCGCAACGACACAGCGCGCCGATGCTTTCGAGCAGATCCGAGTCAACACCGGAGTTCGCAGGGTGCAGCTGCTCGCCTGCGACTCGAACAAGCGAGGCTTCGAGGGTATCGCGCGGCTCCCCAGCAAGATTCCTTCCGGGGACCCACTCCAGCGCCGCCCCTTCAATGCCCGCAACCCACTGCTTGCCATCCAACGTGCACAGCGCCAGGACCCGCTCGGCGTGTCGTCCCCAGGGAACAGCCGCACCAGCAAAGTCGATCTGAACATGTCCGTCGTCCACCGAAGCGGCTTTCAGACATCTGGGCACCGCCGTCAGAGTGGCATGGCCTAGCGCAAGGCCGGCAGACTGAGCCAGCGCACGACCAAGCATTTCGGAGTCGGCAAACGGAATCAGTGCGCCTGCGCGCCCGATCTCAACCAACACGGCGACCTTGTCGCCCACGTCCATCCCGGTTTCGTCGCCACGCAGCCCCAGAAGCTCGAACTGATCCCAGAGATTGGCGTCCAGCCCATCGGCCTCGCACGCCAAAGTGCCTTCGGGAGATGCACGATCCTTCAGCAACCTGGCGACCGCATCACGCACCATGGAAGTCGTCTCGCTCATCATCTGAGTCCCAGCGCGCGGGCCACGATGCCGCGCAGCACTTCGTTGGTTCCACCGCGCAACGTGAATGTGGGTGCATGCATGACAGCTTGCGCGACTAGGTCCGCATAGCGATCTGTCCCGTGCCCGCGGGGTTCGACTTCCCAATGAGTGCGGGCTGCCGTAACCACATCTGACTCGAAGCGCGTGCCGAGATCCTTGACCAGCGCCGCCTGCACGGTTGGCTGTCCACCGGCTTCGATGGCCGCCGCCACGGCCATCGACATCGCCCGCAGTGTTCGAAGCCTCGCCACCAGCTCACCAATCGCTGCTGCGACTTCCTCGCGTCGCGTGTGGGTCGGGCCGCTTGCCACCATCGCTCGCAGGAGCGGCAGGACACTCAGAAATCGCTCTGGCCCACTGCGTTCAATGGCCAACTCGGCGCCAATGACCCTCCAGCCCATGCCCTCGCCTCCGACAACTGCGGCATCGGAGACAAGTACGTCGTCGAACGTCACCTCGTTGAAGTGGTGCTCCCCGTTGAGCAAGAGCAAGGGCCGAACCTGCACACCCGCAGCCGCGCGAGGCACGATGAACATCGTGAGCCCGTCGTGCTTCTTGCCGTCGACGCGCGAGCGTGCCAACACGAAGAACTGGTCCGCGATGTGGGCCTGACTGGTCCAGACCTTGCGGCCACTGATGAGCCATCCGTCGGATGTTCGCGTTGCCTTCGTGCGCACCGCGGCGAGGTCAGAACCAACGTCCGGTTCGCTGTAGCAGGCGCCGAAGTAGCTCTCGCCGCGCGCGATGGCCGGCATGTGCGCGCGGCATTGATCAGGGGTGCCAAAGCGCAAGAGGCTCAGCCCGATCTGCCGCTCCGCCACCCAGTGGGCCGCAACAGGTGCACCGGCCGCTAGGAGCTCCTCGACCACGACGTACCGTTCCTGGTTGGAACGTCCTTGTCCCCCGAACTCCCGCGGCCACGCCATGCCCAGCCAGCCTCTTGCACCAAGCTTTCGAGAGAACTCCGGCGACGATCCACGAACCCAGCAGTCGACGAGCGGCACAAAGCCACCCGTCGCTAGCTCCTGGGCCAGGAACGCCCGCACTTCATCCCTGAGCGCTTGCTGCGAAGCATCCGGCCGTGACGGACGCAAGGCGAGAACCGAGCCCATCATGCGCCACGCTCCCAGATGGCATCGAGCTCGCCATCTGCTTCACCCATCGCGGGTGCGCAACGGTCTCGCCGCATTACTCGCCCCCTGACCGGGAAGGCTTTCCTGCGCCAGTGACAACGGCGACCCTGATGGCATCGTCAGTCGCACCCCGCGCAAAGGTGTCGCGCAGAGCCTCCAACATGGCACGCGACATGGCGTTCATCGACTCGGGACGCCAGAGCGTGACCCGCATCACAGCACCGAGGCGGTCGACCCGAAGATCGGGCGTATCCATCACATGCGCTCCAGGATGGTCGCACTTGCCAACCCGTGCCCGGCGCAGAACACCACCAATGCGAGCGAGCCACCCGTGGCTTCAAGTCCAGCTAACGCCTTCGCGACCAAGCCGACGCCAGTTGCGCCTAACGGATGTCCATGGGCGATCGCACCACCCCACGGATTCACTCTCACCAAATCAACAGCGAGCTCGCGAGCCCATCCAACCGGCACACAAGCGAATGCCTCGTTGACCTCGATCCAATGGAGGTCCGACATGGACAGCCCTGCCTTCCCCAGCGCAGCACGCGTCGCAGGAATCACGCCGTCCAGCTGAATCCTCGGGTCGGAGCCAACAACCACGCGGGCGCGGAACCGTGCACGCGCACGCATCCCGTCCGCTCGCACCGCGTCCTCGCGCCCGACCAGCAACGAAGCTGCGCCGTCGGTCATCTGGCTAGAGTTGGCTGCGGTGATGACGCCATCTGGGTGCGTCACAGGTACCAGACTGGCCATCTTGGCACGGTCTACGTTGCCGCGAACACCCTCATCGGTAACCAAGCCAAGTCCATGCACCGGCACCGTCTCGCGTGGATTCGACAGGCTGGCGGCATGTTGCATCGCCTTGCGATGGCTCTGCGCCGCAAAGTCATCCAGCTCCTCTCTCGTCAGGCCCCACTTGGCTGCCATCAGTTCGGCGCTCTGCGCCTGCGGAGGCAGCTCATGCGCCGCCAGCAGGTCCGCATTGAGCATGGACCAGTCCCGAAACGGACCAGCACCGAGCGTAACGTCCAAGAACATCGGCGTTCGACTCATGCTCTCGACGCCGCAGGCAACCGCGTAGTCCATGTCACCTGCAATGACGGCCTGCGCAGCGAAGTGGACCGTGCTTTGTCCCGATGAACACATGCGATTCAGCGTGACGGCGGGAACCTCGATCGGCACACCGGCCAACAGCGCCGCCTGGCGACCAACGTTGGCAGACTGCTCCCCAGCCTGCGACACACAGCCGGTCAGTATGTCGCCCAAACGTGAAGGGTCCACACTCGTTCTCTCCAACAGCGAGCTCAACGACGAAGCCAAGAGCGCGTCTGGGCGCAGGCCAGCGTAGGCACCCCCACGCCTACCGAAGGGCGTACGGACTGCATCGACGATCACGGCTTCATGCATGCTGTTCCTTCTGAACCGGTACGGCGCTCACAACGCCGCGATCAATCAGTTGCTGTATGACTTCCTCGGACAATCCGCAACGCAACGCCAACACCTCTCGGGTGTGCTGGCCTAAACGGGGTGGCGCGGCTGCACCATCGCTGCAGCTCGCTCCCAGCGTAGGGTTGCGGATACTCGGATAGCGGTCATCTCCCGCACCCATCTGTCCAAACAGCTTGTTGTGGCGGACTTGCGCATCGCCTCTGAGCTGGGCGTAGTCATTGATCGGCGCGCACAGGACATCCATGTTGCGCAGGCGCCCTATCCATTCGTCCCGGCTTGCCGTAGAAAGAACGGCTTCGAGCTGGACCCGCAGGGCATCTCGGTTCCGCTGCCGGTGCGCGGAAGTGGCGAAGCGTGGATCCTCGGCAATCGCCTGTAAGCCCAGAGAGTCGCAAAACGCTGGCCATTGGTGGTCGAAGACGGTCAACGTGATCGGGCCATCCGCGGTGGGGAACGATCCGGACGGCGACAGCAACGGGTGATCGTTGCCCATCCGCTCCGGGAGCTGCCCCGTCATCAGGTACTCGGTCAGGGGCGGTGCCTGAAAGGCAACGATGGAGTCGAGCAACGAGATGTCGACGTCGCGGCCCGGCTCACCAGGTCGGCGCTGCAATAGCGCCAGCAGAACCCCCGAGAACGCGTTCATCCCAGCGAGCATGTCGGAGACCACATTACCTACGCGAAATGCCTCCCCGTCGCGCGGTCCGACGATGCTCATGAGCCCGCCGTAGGCTTGCATCGTCGAGTCGCCGGCCGGCAGGTGCACATTGGGCCCGCTAGAGCCAAAGCCTGTAACGGAACAGTAGATCAGGTCTGGTCGTGCCCGGCGCAGCTGCTCCCTACCGAGCCCCAGCTTGTCCATCACGCCAGGGCGAAAGCTTTCCAGCACAACGTCGCACTGAGCGGCGAGGGTCTGCGCAATCTCTCGGGCCTCGCGCTGGCGGAGATCCAGAGCGACGCCAGACTTGCCTCGGTTGACGCTGACAAAGACAGCACCCTGTCCGCCTTCGCCAGCAACCCCCATGCTGCGAGACCAGTCGCCGCGCAAGGGCTCCACCTTTGTGACTTCCGCTCCTTGGTCAGCCAGCAGCTGACCACAATAGGGGCCAGCCACACCCTGGCCGAAGTCCAGGACGCGGATGCCGGTCAAGGGCAACTGGCTCAAACCTCCCCCTTGCGCATCATGAACGATCCCCAGAACTCAAGGGGGGACGCGCCAGTCTGATTGACTACCGTGATCCGGACCGTCAGGACACCGCGCTGGCCATCGGACACGTCCTTCTTGCCCTCTACGGTGATGAGCACGTGGATGGTGTCTCCCGCTTTGACAGGGGCTGTGAACTTGAAGCGATCAAGCCCCAACGCTGCAAGCGTGTACTTGCCAAGAATGTCCTCCAGCATGCCGGCAGCGATGGATGCCGTGAACAGGCCGGGAGCGACGCGAGTCTTGAAGAGGCTGTGCTTCTTCGAGAACTCCTCGTCAATGAACATCGGCAGCTTCAGGCCGGCAAGGCAGGTGTAGCTGACGAGATCGGCTTCCGTGATCGTGCGGCCATAGCTCTGAAAGGTCTCGCCGATTTCATAGCTTTCGTAAGTCTTCTGGGCCAAGTTACTTCTCCTTACGTAGACAGATGGAAGGGACTACGTGCTCATCACTACGCAGTCGATCACTCGACCGCGATGTGACGCACCACGGGCGCGGACCTGCTGGCAACCTAGGCGATCCAAGCGCCAGACACCGGTCAGCACTTGCAGCGTTCGTATATTGGTACGCCTTGCGTTAATTCGCACGACGCGATGCTATCTGCATTTCGCCGTGCGTCAATACTTTTGTTGAGCTTTGGAGCTAAGCGGACGAAGGCCACCCATGCCGTCCCCATGGAGCGCATGCAAAGCTCTGCTGATTCGTTCGCGCCATCCGATCGCGAGTGGTCGCTTCGACATCGACGGATCACGGGGCTCCCATCCGCCACGAGATCGCGAGCCGCTTCGTCGAGGTCAACGCCTGCGGCCCTACACGGATGGAGCCTGCGGCCTTACTTCGCTGTGCACGGTCGCACGGCGGCTTCCACGCGACGCTGCACCTTACGAGCTCACGCATCTGCCAACATGTGAAGCCTTGCCTCGCCACGCCATGACACCCGGCACGTAGGCATCGGAAGTTGGGGTACCGTACGCACTTCAATCGCCCCCACCTTCTATGGAAAACGCCAAACTAGCCGTGCAGGCAGCCGCCCCGCAGTCCGTGGACCGGATCTTCTCGATCCTTGATGCATTGGCTTCGGCAGAAGCCGGCATGGGTCTTGCGCAACTGGCGCGCAGCTTGGATGCACCCAAGAGCAGCTTGATGAGTCTGCTGGTCGGCATGGCCGAAGGAGGCTATCTACGACGCGACGAGGCGGGCGTCTACCGCCTGGGGCCGCGAATGTTCTCCCTGGCCACGCGAGTGGTCGGGCACTTGCGTCTTGGGGAACTCGCGCGTCCCACCCTGCGGTGGCTCAGCGAGCAGACCGGAGAGACAGCACTTCTTGGAGCGCTAACGCCAGATCGACAAAAGGTGGTCTACCTTGAAAAGGTGGAGAGCGAAAGCGCACTTCGATACACGATCCCGATCGGCGAGCAACGAGACCTTTACAGCACCGCCATCGGGAAGCTGCTGTTGGCCTACATGCCTGCATCGCAGCAGGAGCACTACCTTCGTTCGGTGACGCTTGTCGCGCACACGCCTTCGACGATCACCAGCGTTGCAAGCCTACGCAAGGAACTCGCGGCGATCGTGGCCAGCGGCATTTCGCGCACCCACAGTGACCGGGTCGTAGACGCCAGCGCCATCGCAGCGCCTGTCTACGGCTTCGATGGCGACTTGCTGCTCGGCGTGGTGATCGCGGGCCCGACCAACCGCATTACTGCCAACGACAAGAAGCACTGCAAATGCGTCGTGGAAGCAGCACAGAGGCTGACGCGGACCATGGCCGGCAAGCCACCGTAACCTCTACATCCGTTCCTTTGACGCCTCAGGCGACTGCCGGCTTGCGGTGACATCGTGCGTATATGCGGCTATCATTCCGCTATCAGTTCTGTCTTTATGGCATCAGCAGCAAGCGATGGCTACGCTGGCTTGCTGCGACTCCGCGAGGACTGGTGGACACTGTCTAGGCGCACGTCGAGTGGCTGGCCCAGCCGCGGAACGTCGATCCCTTTGCGTTGGCTTCTAAGAGGAGTTCCTGGTGAGTCTGATCAAGAAGACAATTGACGCTTCGACTGCACAGAAAGCAATTTATGCAGCCGTCGAGAAGTCCGTGGCCATGGGCAAGGCCATGTGCATCGCAGTCGTGAATGAGGATGGATTGCTCAATGCATTTCATCGGATGGACGGCGCCCCATTTCTGGCCATTGACGTCGCGCAGAACAAGGCATACACGGCCGCTTCATTCGGCATGCCGTCACACGCCTGGTACGACTTCATCAAGGACGATCCGCCCTTGCTGCATGGCATCACGAACACTCCCCGACTTGTGATCTTCGGCGGCGGCTACCCCATCATGGAAGGCGGACAGATGGTGGGCGCCATCGGCGTGTCCGGAGGACACTACTCAGATGACATGCAGGTGGCGCAGGCAGCCCTGGAGGCAGTCGCGGCCTCTGACCTTAGTCGAGCGACCGTGCTACCGCCTTGATGATCTCTCCCGGGTCTGAGGAAGCTTCAGACTCAGCACGGCACTTGCCACTTCGATGCGCAAGAGCTTCGCGACGCCGCTGGCGATCGTGAGTATCCGGGCATTGCGCACATGCCGCTCCGTCGGCTGATCCCGTCCATCGCTGGTGGATCCCAAACCGAGCGCGCACGACAAGCGCTGGCGCGCGGAGCCGACGACCTGGATGAACTCACCGGGCTGCAGATTGGCACCGCTCGGCGCGCACCGGGCTTCCTGCAGCATCTGCCCAATCCAGTCCTGCGGCACCTCCTGCTGCGCGAAGCGGCGAGTCGAGGCGCGTGTCCCCGCCAGCGTCGCCCAGCCTTGCCGGTCGTGCAATGTGCTTGGCTCCGAACACGCGGGAGCAGCCGTCTCTAGACTCTGTCGCATGTCCGGATTCTCGCCGTCGCCAACCCTCGTTCAGCGCAGGCTGGCGTTCGTCGCGTAGGACTGGATCGGAACTCAGTTGGACAGCGTGAGCGCACCCTTCATGAGCGCCGAATGGCCGGGGAACGAGCAGAAGAACGAGTATGCGGTACCGGCCTTGAGCTGGTCGGTCTGCAGTTGCAGGGTGTCGCTCATGCCGCCGCCCAGCATCTTGGTGTGAGCGATGACGCGCTTGTCGCCGGCCTTGAGGTAGTCGTTGCCCAACCCCGCCGCAATACCGTCGGAGGCGACGGCGGAAAGATCATTGGCGGCGGCGATCACGAGGTTGTGCCCCATCGCGGCCACCGGCAGCTTGCCGACGTGCTTGAGCGTGATGGCGAAGGTCTTGCAGGACTTCGGGACGGCAATGCTCTTCACGTTGAACTGCATCGCGTCGTTGCTCTCCACGGTGGTGGCGCAGTCAGCCGCCATTGCAGGCGAGACGAGTGCAAGGCAGGACACGGCGCCGACGGTGGCGGCGATCTGGGAAATCAGTTTCATGGACGGTGATGGAGGAAATGGGAGATTCTGAGTGGCGGCCCGCCGGCGACCGGCACGGCTGGCCGGTGGAGACGGCGCTCAGCCCAGGACACAAGCGACCGGGCACGAGCGTCGCGCGTCCTACTTTGCGACCGCGCGCCCGCCACGCACGGCGACGACTTCGATCTCGACGAACCAGGCGGGGTTGGCCAGCGCCGCGATCTCGAACGCCGAGCGCGATGGCAGCAGGGGCTGCTTCTCCGTACCGAAGTACTTCGTATAGCCTTTCATGAACCCTGCGAAGTCCATCTTTCCGCCCTTGGCCGGATCCTTGACGAGGAACACCTGCATCTTGACGACATCGGACATCGTCAGGTCCATGGACTTGAGCTGGGCATCGATCGCCTCCAGGACGGCAACCGTCTGCCCTTCGGTATCTCCGCCATAAGCGGCTGGATCGGTCGACGGCTTGGTCTTGTCGACCATCGGCGGAACCTTGCCGGACAGGTACACGGTGCTGGCCCCACCGGATACCTCCACGGCGTTGGCAATCGGGAACGACGATCCGGGGATCTTGTAGCGCGTGACGGTCGGGTCGACGGCCGTCGTTGCGCACGCGGACAGCAGGGATGCCAAGGCAACGGCGGCGATGGAGAAGGTGGTTCTCATGTTCTCAATGGTGGTTGGGTTGAGGGAAGGCGTCTACTTGCGGAACACCTGGACATCTTCAGGACGCACGTTGTCCTGGAAGTTGTTGCCGAAGCTCGTGCGCACATAGTTCACGACGCTGGCGACCTGCTCGTTGCTTAGCCGGTGCGAGAAGCCCGGCATGCCGTGCAGCCCGTTCATGACGACAGTCAGCGGATATGCGGCAGCGGCCAGCTTGGGATTGGAGGCCAACGGCGGATAGAAGCCGACCCCCTGCGCTCCCTTGCCCTGCACCATGTGGCAGCCCTGGCAGATCGCCTGGTAGATCTGCTCGCCATCCTTCTGCGTCAGCTGCACGCGGCTGGCGGAGAAGTTGGTCGCGAGAGTGCCGGCCTGTTGCTCGGTGATGGCGCGCACCTGGGTTGCCGTGCCACTGGACATCTTCGGCTCGGCGTATGCAAGCGTGGTGCCGAGGGCGGCAGCAAGCGCGCAGGCTGCGATCGCGCTGGACTTGGTCATTGCGGTCATGTGGGTGGTCCTTGTTCTTAGACGTTGATGGCTTTCGCGTGCAGGCGCTTGACCGCGTCGAGCGCGGACAGGACCGAACCTTCCTGCCAGGCGGGGATGTGCGAAACGTGCTCGCCGGCCAGGACGATCCGGTTGTCCACCTGCGCCAGGTTGTTGTAGTGCTCCTTGCGCAGCGACTCGCTCCAGACCCCGTGGCAGCCCTGCGTCCAGGGGATGCGGTGCCAGGCCACCGAAACGCCGTTCGAGAACTCCTCGCTGTACTGGGGATGGATGCGGCCGCCGTACGCGAGAGCCAGTCGAATCCGCTCGTTCGGCGTCAGCGACGCGAACCGGTAGGAGTCCGTGTTCTCGAACGAGTACGCGCCCAGCAGCACCGCCGGGCCTGCCTTCATGTAGTCGTTCGACGGATACGAGATCATCTGGATCGGCAGGTCGGTGTAGCTGATGCCGCCATAGATGCGCTCGTCGTCTTCCCAGAAGCGACGCTTGAACTCCAGGCCCACCTTGATCGAGCTGCCATACGGAAGGCTCTCGATGGCCGACCGCATGGCGTCGCCGACCTGGATGTCCATCTGGCTCAACAGCGATGCGGGAATGGTGCAGACACACCAGTCCGCGCTGACGGACTGCTGCGCGCCGGGCTTGTTCGCGTCGGTGAAGTGCACGGTCACCGAGCGCTCGGATTGAGCGATCTTCGTGACCTTGGTGTTGTAGCGCATGTGGCACTTGAGCTCGCGTTCGAGCGCCTTTGCCAACGCGTCCATGCCACCGGCCGGTTGGAACAGCGTCGTCTGGAACTCGTACATGTTCCCGGAGTTGATCTGCGACCACAGGTCCGATTGCAGCAGCTCGTGCAGCCCGATCGGCTCCGATGGCGTCGCAAGCGGCATCAGGCCGCCGCCGGGCTCGACATCGAAACCGCGGTAGTCGCTGACGCGCTCGCTGGCGACATACCGGTTGTCCTTGTTCAGGACGCCCCACGCGCGCAAGCCGGCGAGAAGCTTCTCCGTGTCCTCTCGGGTCACGGCGTCGTTCAGAGCGCCCTGGTTGGCCGCCTTCGCCAGCAATTCGGAGGTGTGCCCCCGGAAGTCGGCCTGCACATGGCGGAACCTTTGCGGCTTGCCGCCGAAGGCCTTGCTGTTGTGCACGAAGGCGTTGTGGTTGACCTGGTTGAACGCCTCGAGCTTGATGCCAAAACGCTTGTAGTAGTCCATCATCGCCAGGTGGTGGTGCGGGACGCGCCACGGGCCCGGGTTGAAGTAGTTGCCCTTCGCGAAGCCAACCGTCTGCCGCGTGCCGTCCAGTTCGCTGAACTCATCGCCGCCGCGCAAGGTCCAGCAACGTCCCCCTGCGCGGTTCTGGAACTCCAGCAGCTTGACGGAGTAGCCCGCGGACCGCAGCTCCAGCGCTGCGACCATGCCTGCTAGCCCCGCGCCCAGCACCACGACCGACGCTCCCTTCTTTGCAGGGCTCAGCTTGATCGGCCCGCTGTACTCGGACTCTGCGGCATGCCCCAGGGACGTCATGGCCTGGTACATCGCAGCGCCGCCTGCGGCCTTGCCGATCATCGATAGCAGTTCCCTGCGCGTGGTTGATGGTGTGTTCATCTAGGTGGATGTGATGTGGATCGGTGTTGCCGTGATGCGCATGCGAGGAAGTGCATGGATGGCCCGAGCCATGAGGAGAACCTGCGCCCGACCTCGGGAACCGATGCCCAAGATGGTGCGTGGATCAGAGTTCGACGTTGCGTCACGCCTCGTGAGAGCGACGCTGACCAATCCCGAACGCTGGCCTCAATGCCCGTCTCCAACCGCGGTGTCAGCGTGCGGCCACTCGCCTTCAAGGGCGGGTCACCTGTGCATTCCCGGCAGTGCTCAAGACGAAAGAAAGTTTAGGAAACACCCTGGGAAATCTTCTTTCCAAGTCGAGGCACTGGTCCAACGCGATGCAGAAGATTCTTCTGTGCGCAGATCGGTTGCTTGCAAGATCTTTTTTGATCGCTGCTGGGTGCGCGCCAGAAGCGAGTTTCTGGATCCCGACGTGCGCCCCGGAACCGCGGCCCGCATGCGTGTTGCCGCCCTGGACGAGTACGCCGTCGCCGCACGAGTACTTCACATCGCCAGCACGTGACTCCGGTCTCTGCCTAGATCCGGCATACCCTGTTGTGGTGCGCAGATCCACCGAAGCGCACAGTTTTGGAGCGCAGCGCAGCTTCACCATCGGGATCAGTTCCCGCCGAGGAGACGGCGATGCTTTGGACGATCCGATACATGCCGTTCAACAGGTCTTGAGTTTTTATCAAGATGAACCGGCACAGCGATGCGGGAAAATTTCGTCCACGCAAACAGCGGACCGAGAACGAATCTTCTCCGGTACTCAGGCCCTGTCGCGAGTTGCAGCGTGGCCCCGATCCGCTGTGAAGGATGGACTTGAGTGTGAGTGCCAGAAATTGAAGGATCACGAGTTGGATGAGGTCGATCGCAAGATCCTCAGCATCGTTCAGGACAACGGCAGGTTGACGAACGCGGAGTTGGCCGAGCGTGTCTCGCTCTCCGCCTCGCCTTGCTGGAAGCGCTTGCGAAGACTGGAGACCACTGGAGTGATCCGCGGCTACCAGGCCGTCCTCGACCGTCAACTGATGGGCTTCGGTGTGATGGCGTTCGTGAACATCTCGCTGACCGACCACGGCGAACGCACCTGCCGCCAGTTCGAGGCCGCGATCACCACGATGCCCGAGGTCGTCTCCTGCCACAACACCACGGGACAACACGACTACCTGCTGCATGTGATTGCGGCGGACTTCAACACCTATTCGATGCTGGTGCTGAACCGGCTGCGCGCCCTGCCCGGGGTCAAGGAGATCCTCAGCAGCCTGTCGATGCGGGAGCTGAAGCATTCGAGCAAGCTGCCGTTCGCGACCAGACGTTGACCATCGGGGTGCGCTGAACGCAGGTTGCTCCAAGTTATGCCGGATGCAGCGGGTCGCATCCGGTCCTCCATCGATAGAATGCCAATGGTTCTCATTCATGAGTTTCTATCGGCATGGCGTCAGAGCAGTCCGTCGCTGACAAGGCGGCGGTTCAGACCATCTACGTGGATCATCACCACTGGCTGCGCGCCTGGATGCGCCGCAGGCTGGGATGCGCCCATCAGGCGGAAGACCTTGCCCAGGACACCTTCGTGCACGTGCTTGGCAATGCCGCACCTTCGGCCATCGAGGAACCACGTGCCTTCCTCACCACCATCGCCCAGCGCGTTCTGGTCAGCTTCTGGCGTCGGCGAAGCCTGGAGCAGGCCTGGCTCGACGCCCTCGCTGCGCAGCCGCCTGCGTTCGCACCGTCCGCAGAGGACTACGCCATCGTTCGCCAAGCCGTGGAGAGCATCGACCGCCAACTCGACGGGCTGCCGCTGCGCGTCAAACAGGCCTTCCTGCTCAACCGACTGGAAGGGCTCACGCACCAGGTGATCGCGACGGAACTCGGTGTGTCGATCGCGAGTGTCGAGCGCTACGTTCGCCAGGCCTATCTGCACCTGCTCGCGGGTAGCGCCGCGCTGACGCCCTGACCCGCAGCGACACCTGGAAATCTATCACCGCATGACCGTCAGCTCCCCTGCCCTTCACCGCGCCGTCACATGGCGCGTGCGCCTGGACTCAGGCAGCGCAACAGCGGAAGACCGCCGCGCACTGGCCGAGTGGCTCGCGCGCGACGAGACGCACCGTGCCGCCTGGGCTCAGGTCGGGGCCCTTCTCTGTGAGCCGATCGCGCAGCTCGAAGCGGCTGAAGAGAAGCGTTCGGGTAGCCGCGCGACGAGCCTGCGTGCGCTGACCCACGCCCGCCCTTCGCGCCGTCGCCTGACGTCCGGCCTGTTGACCGTTGCCGTGCTTGGCGGCGCAGGGGCCTGGCTGGTCGACCGCCAGAGTCCACTCGGTACCCTTCTCGCCGATTGCAGGACAGGCACCGGGCAGACGCGACGCCAGCGGCTGTTCGACAACAGCGAGCTGGTACTGGGCGCCCGTTCCGCAGCAGACGTCCGCAGACAGGACGGACTGGCGCATTTGCACCTGCTTCGCGGCCAGGTTTCCCTGAACAGTCCACTGCACGGTTCGCAGGACTGGGAGGTGCATGCCAGACACGGGAAGCTTCGGATCTCCGCAGGCCATTGCTTCGCCCAGCAGACCGATCGCCTGACGCGCTTTGGCCTGCTTTCCGGCGCGGCTCGGATCGTGTCCGCCGCAGGCGCGACGGCGGAGCTGTCCGCGGGACAGAGCGCGTCCATCGATGTGGCGGGCCGGGTTCGCATCGATCCCGACGCGAGACTCCGCGCGGCCTGGATCGATGGTTTGGTGGACGCCTACAACGAGCCCCTCGCCGATGTCGTGGAGGCATTGCGTCCGTACTCGACGGCCGTCATCCGCCTGGACCCCAGCGTGTCCGAGATCCGCGTGACGGCGGTGCTTCCGCTCGCGGAACCCGAGAAGGCCCTTCGCAGCCTTGCGGAGACCATCCCGATCTCGCTGAGGCGCTTCGGACCCTGGGTTCTTGCGATCGGGCACGCATGACAACTAATTTGTAACAGCCTGAGGGATCGCCACCCTCTCGTTCGACAAGCACCGAAACCTCAACCATCCGGTGCTTCTCCATGCTCTTCCTTCTCCGCCCCCGCGCCACGGCAGCTGCCGTGGCCGCTTTGCTTTGTTCGGTCCCTGCGTTGTCGCAGACGGCCGCACCGGGCGCTTCCAGCGCCTCCTTCGATGTTCCCGCCGGCCCACTGGACCAATCGTTGCGCGCGATCGCCCGGTCATCAGGTGTCAGCTTCTCGGCGCTTCCTTCGCTGCTGCAGGGCCGAACCTCCAGCGCAGTGGCCGGCAGGTTCACGCCGGAAGAAGCCGCGCGCCGCGCACTGGCGGGCACCGGGCTTGAGCTGGTCGTCACCGCGAATGGGACGCTGAGCGTGCGCGAGGCCGCTCCCCAACCGGCAACCAGCAAACCACCGCTCCATACGGCCCCGACCACTCCCGCAGGCGCTGCACCGGCTGCCACCACGCTGAACGCCGTCACCGTCACGGCCGCAGCCGAGCTTCCCTCCTACCTCGCCGACCGCCCATCGACCGTCGCCACGAAGTCCGAGTTGCTGCCTCGCCTCACGCCCTTCTCGATCGACCAGATCAGCCGCGAACTGATGCAGGAGCGCGGCGATACCAACATCTTCGCCACCTTGGAGAGCTTCGCTGGCCTCACCACCAACAGCTCGGTCAGCGATGCCGGGGGCGGTTTCAGCCGTGCCATCCAGATCCGCGGGTTCTCCAACGGACAGACCTTGATCAACGGCATCCCTGTCTACAGCGACTCCGCCGGAACCTTGCGCGGCACGGACAGCCTGGAGTCGGTGGAGCTGCTGCGTGGCCCCGCAGGCCTCTACTACGGTTCGGCGGAACCGGGTGGCGTGATCAGCTACAACTACAAGCGCCCCAGGACCTCGCCGGCCTATGTCGTTCGGCTCGACACCGACGACAAGGGCTCGCTGGGCGCGATGGCCGACCTGACCGGCCCCGTCGACGAGGCCAAGGTGGTGAGCTACCGGCTGGTCGGCAGCGCGCGCAAGCGCGTCGATGACCAGGACCACATCTGGTCCAAGCCGCAGAGCCTTCTGGCCGCGGTGACGGTCGCGCCCAACCGCGACTTCACGAGCACTCTCACCTACGAGCGGCTCGACACGGACTCGGTGCCGGAGCAGGAGAACAACTTCCTGATCACGAGCGGCGCATTGGCCGGGCAGTACTACCCGGTATCGCGCGATTTCTTCTGGGGGAGCCTGAACGACAGGGTGCAGCGGACGGCCGATACCGTGCTCTGGGACGCCACCTGGTCCCAGTCCGAGGCCCTGAAGATCCGTGGCGGGATCATCGCGCAACGCTACGAGCAATGGTGGCAGAACACGCGCGCCACGAACACCGCCGCAGGCCCCGACGCGGACGGCAATGTCCAACGCTACGTCAGCGGCCGCCAGAGCGAAGGCAAGAGCGTCGCGGGCTCGCTGGACGTGAGCGGCACCGCGCGCCACGGCCAATGGCGCCACGACTGGCTGGTCGGCATGGGTCTCGGAACCACCGAGAGCAGCTCCAGCGCGCGCGCCGTGGCTTCGCAGTCCCGCTCGACCGGGGCCTACCCCGTGGGCCCGATCAACATCTACAACCCCACCAACACCGACTACCCATACCAGTACCTGGTCTGGGAGGATCCGCTCGTGCCGGGGACCAAGCGGTCCGACGCCAACTTCTACATGCAGGACATGCTGCATCTCCCGGGCGGCGCCACCCGTGTGATGCTGGGACTGGGCTGGGCGCGCTTCGAGAGCGATCCACGCACGGGTACGCAGGCTGTGAATCGCTTGAGCCAGGTCAGCCCCCGTGTGGCTGCCATGCACGACATCAACGATGCAACCACGGTCTATGCCAGCTACGGCGAGTCCTTCGTGCCGCAGAGCAGCACGAGCTACCTGGACACGAGCGGCGCGTACATCACGCAGCCGGTTGAAGGCGTCCAGTACGAGGTCGGCATCAAGCGCGATGTTTTCGGCGGTAGCGGCCTGTTCACCGCTGCGCTGTTCCGCGTGGACAAGAAGAACGAGGCGCGGCTGCTCGATGGCTACGAATGCGCGCCCGGGCGATCGGCCGTCGCGGTCGGCGAGGAACCAGAGGACGCCTGCTACGTGACGGCCGGCTTGACCCGCGCCCAGGGCCTGGAGTTGCGGCTGAGCGGGCAGATCCTGGACGGATGGATCGCCCAGGTCGGCTACTCCTACACCCAGGCGAAGTACAAGGACCACGCCAATGCGGTGTACGTCGGCCGCACGGTCGAATACACGCCGCGGCACAACCTCGTGCTGTGGAACAAGTTCAGGGTGCACCGCAGCGACGCCGCCGGTGAGTTCCACGTCGGCGCCGGCCTGAAGGCCTGGTCGAAGGTGCACGGCACCTGGAGCGGTACACCCGATGCGCCGGCAGCGAGTTGGGGCGCGGGCTATGGCCTGGTGGATGCGGGACTCTTCTGGGAGAAGTCTCTGGACGCCGGCCGAAAGCTCAGCGTGAACCTGAACATCACCAACCTGCTCAACAAGCGCTACTACGACCGCCGCCGCTTCCCCATGGGCACCGTGCTGTACGGCGACGAGCGACGCGTCGCGCTCAGCGCGCAACTTGCCTTCTGAGGCGCAGGCGATGTCCAAAGCAATCGACGCACGCGCGGCCACCGGGCTTGCGCGCTACCGCCTCGCCGTCGCCTCGCGCGCCGTTGCGGCCGCTGCGGGAGGCTATGTCATGGCCGCCACCTGCGCCGCGGCGCTCAGCCTGGCATTGCCCGCGCTGGGCGGTGCGCGACCCGATGCGGTTCTGATCGCCACCATGCTCGCCTTCGTGCTGCACGCCATCGCTGCCATGTGGGCGTTCGGCTGCGCGAGCGCCTGGCGCGCCTGGTGGGGCATCGGCGCGCTCACGGCGCTGAGCGCGGCCGCCGTCCTGTGGCTCCGAGGAGGTCTGTGATGCGTGTCGACGGAAAACCCGAGGGCCTGCGCCAATCCATGTCGTGGCTGCACACCTGGAGTGGCTTGCTGCTGGGCTGGCTGCTGTACGCGGTGTTCTTCACCGGGACGCTGAGCTACTTCCTCGACGAGGTCAATGCCTGGATGAAGCCGGAACAGCACCGCTCCATTCCGGGCCCTCAGACGGCGCAGCGCGCCGTGGACGCCATGGCGACGCTGGCGCCCAAGGCGTCGAACTGGACGCTCGTCCTGCCCGGCGAGAGGCAGACCGTGGTCGAGGCGAGCTGGCGCGACATTGGCGCGCCGGCTGGCCGTGCGGGAACACGCCGTGCCGAGCTCGATGCGGCAACGGGCGAGCAGATCCACTCGCGGGAGACGCGCGGGGGCAACTTCCTCTACCGCTTCCACTTCGAGCTGCATGGAATGCCACGCACCTGGGGGCGCTGGGTGGTGGGCATCGCCACGATGATGATGTTCGTTGCGATCCTGAGCGGCGTGGTCACCCACAAGAAGATCTTCACCGACTTCTTCACCTTCAGGCCGCGCAAAGGGCAGCGGTCCTGGCTGGACGCGCACAACGCCACGGCAGTGCTGGCCCTGCCGTTCCACATCATGATCACGTTCAGCGGCTTGCTGTTGCTGATGTTCATGCTCATGCCATGGGCCATCGACGCCGCGTACAACGGCGATCACCAGGCCTACTTCGCGGAGCGCCGAACGACGGGTGCAGGGGGCGGTGGCGGCGGCGCCCCGCCGGCACCGCGCGCCGCGCGGGCGCCCTCGTCCGAGACGCCCGCGGCCATGGCACCGCTGGCGCCGATGCTGGCCGAGGCAGCGGTCCGTTGGCCTGGTCGCGAGGTCGGGAGCATCACGGTGCAGAACCCCGGGACCGCGAGAATGACCGTGGAGTTGCGTGAACAGGGCGGCCGCTCGCTGGTCGACCGCGGCGCGAGCCAGCGCCTGGTGTTCGACGGCCGCACGGGCGAGCTGCGCTCCACCCCTACCGCGACCGAGCCCTCCGCCGCCAGCGCGACGTACAACGTCGTCACGGCTGCACACCTGGGCCGCTTCGCCGGGCCTGCCATGCGCTGGTTCCTGTTCCTGTCCGGCGTGCTCGGCACCTTCATGGCGGCTTCCGGGCTCGTCCTGTGGGTCGTCAAGCGGCTGCCCGAGCGGCGCAAGCTGGGCCGGACCCCGCTCGGCCACCGCCTGGTCGAGATACTCAACGTGGGATCGGTGGCGGGCCTGTCCGTCGCGACGGCCGGGTACTTCTGGCTGAACCGGCTGATTCCCGCAGCGCTGGAAGGCCGCGCCGACCTCGAGATCCTCGGGTTCTTCCTGGTCTGGGCCTCCTGCGCAGCCTTCGGCATGCTGCGTTCGCATCGGCGTGCGTGGACCGAGCTGATGGTCCTCGCGGCGGTGATGTTCGCCCTGCTCCCGGTTCTCAATGCCTGGACCGGTGGCGCCGCGCTGCCCATTGCCCTGCGCGAGGGACTTTGGCCCATCGCGGGCTTCGACCTCGCCATGCTCGTCCTGGCAACCGTGCATGCCCTCGTGGGCTACAAGTTGCTGCGCCAGCCGGCCGCTTCGGCGCCGCGCAAGGGCGCCACGCGCGCAGGCGGCGGCCACGCCGTGCCGGTCGCCCAGGCCCGGGAGAAGTCCGCATGAACGCGTGGATCTCCATCGGAATCGCCCTTGCCGCCTTCTCGGCGCTCAGCCTTGCCATGGACCGCCACCAGGAACAGGTGTTCGGGCGCGAGCTCTCGCCAGGACGCTCGCGCACGTGGCGGTGGCTCGGTTGGCTCCTGGTGTGCGCGTCGCTTGTTCCCTGCGTCCGCGAAGGCAGCTGGTCGCTCGGTATCGCACTCTGGGCCGGAGCGCTCACCTGCGCCGGCATGACCCTGGGCCTGCTGCTGAGCTACTTGCCCCGGACCGTTCTTCCCGCATCGCTTCTCGCAGGCGCCGCCGCCGCGCTCGCGTGGTACGCCTCCCTCTAACCCCCTTCAAGGAAGTCCATGCCCATCCACCGCCCCTGTGCCACGTTGGCTCTGGCCATCGCCATCGCTCTGCCGGTCACCGGCCACGCGCATCGCTCATTCCTTCTTCCCTCCGCCACGGTCGTCACACCGGATCAGAAGACCCACTGGATCACGGTCGATGCTGCGCGCAGCAACGAACTGTTCAGCTTCAACCACAACGCGATGGCGACCGAGGGGTTGCAGATCGTCTCGCCGGACGGAAGTTCGTCATCGCCCACCAAGCTGGAGAGGTTTCGTTACCGCACGGTCTTCGATTGGCAATTGACCCAGGAAGGAACCTGGCAAGCCGCGGTCGTCGAGCGCGGCCTGCGCGCCGAATGGGTGGAAGACGGCAAGCCGAAGCGCTGGAGCGGGCCGGCACAGGACTACGAGCGCTCGGTTCCCCGCCAGGCCGAGAAGCTCTCGGTATCGGAAGTGTCCTCCCGTGTCGAGACCTTCGTCACTTTCGGGGCACCGACGGCACAGCGTCTGACCGGCTCGGGACTGGAGGCGCTCTACGGCCCCCATCCGAACGCGCTGACGGCTGGCCGCACATCCGCGCTGCGCTTCCAGCTTGACGGCAAGCCCGCCGCTGGCGTGAAGGTGCAGGTTCTGCAAGGCGGGGCGCAGCATCAGACACGGGCCGCACCGCTGGAGCTGCAGACCGACAGCGAAGGCCGCGTCCTGGTGCAGTGGAAGGCACCGGGGATGTACTGGATCAGCGCCACGCTCCGCCAGGGCAGCGCCACCGCACCCGCGAGCCAGGGCACGGCGAGCTACGTCGCGACGGTGGAGGTGCGCCCCGAGTCGACGGCCGTGGCCGCCCAACGGAGGGCCGACTGAGCAGGCCGATGGTGAACGGCGTCCTCGTCGATCGCCACAGCCTGCCTCGGAGCACGGGAAACCTGCCGCCAAAGTCCGCCGCAGCGTCCTGTTGTGTGGCGCGTGGGCAGTTCAGGCCACGCGCCGAAACCGAGTCATGGCGGTGCCCGCCAGGATGCGGTCGCGCACGCTTCCATCGAAGCGCGCTTGCACGCGCGCCACGATGTCGTCGGCCTGGTCCCAGCCCGCGAAGTTGGTGCCCAGCATCACGCGGTCCGCGCCTTCGCTGCGCACCAGGAAGTCCAGGGCTTCGTCCGTTCCCAGCAGGCAGTCGAATGAGAGCTGCGACCACAGCGCATCGAAGGGACGCGTCAGCAGGCCCTTGGCCCACGGACGCCGCTCGATGGCGGTACGCATGCGTCCCTTCAGATACGGGGCTGTTCCACCGCCGTGCGGCACATGCACCTGCAACCGGGGATGACGGTCCAGCACGCCTCCGAACAGCAGCCGAGCGACCGCCGCGGTCTCGTCGTGGGCAAACCCGATCACGATGTCCAGGTCGTAGCGGCGGTCGCGTTCCTCTGCCGGCGACTGCAGGTCGATCGGTTCCGGATGCACCACCACCTGCACACCCAGCCGCTCATGGGCGCTCCATACCGGCTCCAGCGACCGGTCTTCCAGCGCCACCCCGGCAAACGAGGAACCGATGTAGGAGCCCACGAGGCCAAGCCGCGTCACGGCGCGCTCCAGCTCGTCCACCGCCGCCTCGGGCGACTGCATCGGCAGCTGCGCGAAGCCGCCGAAGCGGCCCGGGTAGCGGGCGATGGCTGCCGCGGTCAGGTCGTTCTGGGCGGCGCAGAAACGCTGCGCATCGGCGACGGGTGCACCGTAAAAGTAGGTCAGCGGGTTCGGCGACAGCAGTTGCAGGTCGATGCCCAACCGGTCCATCAGGTCAATTCGGCGGTCAAGATCGGAGAACGGCGAGTCGACGAAGCGCACGCCGCGCAGCACGTAGCTTCCGGAGCGGAAGAAGGACTGGCCGTCGGCGACGCCCATCTCCGGTCCGGCCGCGCCTGCGAGGCCCATCAGTTCCGGAAACAGGACATGGGCGTGGACGTCGACCGTCCGCGGCTCACTCGGGCTGGATGCCGGCATCGTGCGCCACCTTGCTCCATTTTGTGCGCTCGGCACGCACGAAAGCCTCGAAGGCCTGCGGCGTGCCCGCATCGCCCTGGAAACCCAGGGTATCGAGCTTCGCGCGCACATCGGCGCCAGCCACCGCCTGGACCGTTGCACGCGACAGTCGCTCCGTGATCGCGGCGGGCGTGCCGCGCGGCGCCATCAGCCCCATCCAACCCACGGCCTCGTAGCCTGGCAGGCCGGCTTCGGCCGCGGTCGGGATGTCGGGCACCGAGGACAGGCGGCGCGGACCGGTGACGGCGAGCCCGATCAGGCGGCCAGCCTGGATGTAGGGGATGACGGTGTTGTCGAACGCCACCTGCACATGGTTGGCCAGCAGGTCCGCCACCATCGGGGCACTGCCCTTGTAGGGCACGTGGGTGATGCGCGTGCCAGCCACGGCATTGAACAGCTCGCCAGCCAGGTGGGGGGTCGTGCCCTTGCCGGAAGAACCGAAGTTCAGGGTGCTACCGTTCGTCTTGGCGTAGGCGACGAGCGCCTTCAGCGTGGTGGCCGGCACGTTCGGGTTGACCGTGATGATGTAGGGCGTGAGCGCCACGTTCGACACCATCGCGAAGTCGGTGATCGGGTCGTACGGCATCTTGGCGTAGACCGCCGGAGCGATGGCATGGCTGCTGACCGTCGCGAACACCAGCGTGTGTCCGTCGGCCGGCGCCCGCGCGACCGCATCCGAGCCCAAGAGGCCGCCGGCGCCGGCCTTGTTCTCCACCACCACCGGCTTGCCCAAATCGGCCTCCAGTTTGGGTGCGATCAGGCGAGCCACCTGATCCACCGCACCGCCCGGCGGATACGGTACGACGATATGGATCGGACGGGCCGGGAAGCCCTGGGCATGGGCGAAGCTGCCGAGCGTGGCCGCCAGGCCTGCGCCGAGCAGCCAGGCCAAACCTGTGCGGCGCAAGACCGGTCTGCGCGGAACTGAACGCATTGTTGTCTCCTGTGGTTGTGGGCAGGAATTATGGGCGTGCGGTCGGGCCTGGCAACCGCAGCGCCGGCGACGCGGATCCACCCTCGTCGCATGGGGGACACGCAGGCCGAGGAGACGCGCCCGGAGCCCACGGCGGCCTTGAAGGGCCCCTCGTGACTGCCAGAGTTGATCGCAGTTTGGCGCGTCGGCTTGGCGCACGCGCGACGAGGAGCGCGCTCGAGAAGGCACCGTAGTTCGAGAAGGGACCGGGTTCAGTCCAGGCGGATGTTGAGCGGCTTGAGCAGCTTGCCCCAACGGTCGAACTCGCGGTCCACGTAGGCGCCGAACTCCTTGGTCGGGCGCAGGACGGGAACGACACCCATCGTCTTGAACTGCTCCTTCGACGCATCCTCCTGCAACATGGCCTGGATGTCGGCAGAGACCCGCTGCACGATGGCATCAGGCGTTCCCGCTGGCGCGAAGATGCCCAGCCACGACGTCACATCGAAGCCGGGCACGGATTCGCCGACCGTCGGGATCGATGGCGCGTTCGGGTTGCGCTCCGCCGTGGACACGGCCAGCGCATTGAGCCGCTTGTCCTGCACGAACGGAAGCGCCTCCACCACCATCGCCATGTCGACCTGGCCCGCCATGGTGTCCTGGATCGCAGGCATGCCCCCCTTGTACGGCACGTTCACGAACTCGACACCGGCCATCCGCGCGAGCAGCGCACAGCTCAGGTGTCCGCCTGTGCCCGCGCCGTAGTTCGCGCAACTCACGCTGTTGGGCCGCTCCTTGGCTTGCCGAAGGACGTCGGCTGTGGACTTGAACTTGGAGTTCGGCGGAACGACCATGTAGTTCGTCAGCGTGATCAGTTGCGCGACTGGCGCCAGGTCGGCCCGCGTGTCGTACGGAACCTTCTGGTAGAAGTAGTGGTTCAGAACGTTCGAGGTGCTGCCGAGCAGGAAGGTGTAGCCATCGGGCTTGGCGCGCGCAACCAGCTGCGAGCCGATGATCGTGCCCGCGCCCGGCCGGTTGTCCACGATGACCGGCTGCTTCACGGTCGCCGCCAGGTGGTGCGCCACCATGCGACCCATCTGGTCCCCGGCTCCGCCCGGGGGAAACGGCACCACCAACGTGATCGGCCGCGTCGGCCACTGCGCCTGCGCCAGCGCCATCGCTGGAACGATTGCCGCCACCACGGCCATGCACCGCAGTGCGCGAACATTCCGAACGGAAAACTCCATTACATCTCCTGGTTGGTTATCAAGCGAAAAAGGAACACCCTGGACGCACATGGCATCCATGAAACGGAACCGATGTTGAGGGTGGCTAGCGCACGATGCAGCCGGGGTTCATCACCCCGATGGGATCAAGCGCACGCTTGATCGACCGCATCATCTCGAGCTCGACGGGGGCCTTGTGGCTTTCCATGCGGTGCAGCTTCAGCCGACCGATGCCGTGCTCGGCCGAGAAGGAACCGCCCAGCGCGACGGCAGACGCATAGACGATCTGCCGGATCTGTTCCTCGTGGCGACGAAGAAACTCTGGCGCATCGCGTCCTGCGGGCGCATGCACGTTGTAGTGCAGGTTGCCATCACCGAGATGGCCGAAGTTCGCGACCCTGACGCCCGGCAGTGCACCGGTCAGCTGCGCCTGGGTCTCGGCGATGAAGCGCGGGATCGCCGAGATCGGCAGGGCGACGTCGTGGGCGGCCATGACCCCCTCCTTGTAGGCCGCCAGCGGAATGCTCTCGCGGATCTCCCACAGCTCGCGCGTCTGCGCGAGACTCTCCGCGATGACGGCATCGTTCATGCAGCCGTCTTCCAGTGCCTCCCCAAGCAACGCCTCGAGCCGCTCGCGCGCGTGCGGCTCGGACTCCGAGTCGGAGAGTTCGATGAGAACGAAGTAGGGATCGGTGCCCCGGAACACCGGAACGCGCAACTGAGGAAGGTGCAAGCACACCATCGACACTGCGAAGCGGCCCATGAGTTCGAACCCGGTCAGCCCCGCACCGAGGTTTCGGCGCGCACGTGCGAGCAACTCCAGTGCCGCGGATTCCGATGGTACGGCGGCCCAAGCCGTCAGGCGCGCGCGCGGCTGGGGATACAGCTGGAGCGTCGCCGCAGTGATCACGCCCAGCGTTCCTTCGCTGCCGACGAACAGGTCGCGCAGGTCGTAGCCGGTGTTGTCCTTGCGCAGGCCCGACAGGGACTGCCAGACCTCGCCGCGCGGCGTCACGACCTCCAGCCCCAGGCACAGGTTCCTGGCATTGCCATAGCGAACGACCTGCGTGCCGCCGGCATTGGTGGCCAGGTTTCCGCCGATCGTGCAGCTGCCCTTCGCGGCGAGGCTCAAGGGGAAAAGATAGCCGGCGCGTTCCACGACCTCGTGCAGCGCCTGCAGGATGCAGCCCGCTTCGACCGTGACCGTGAGGTTGGACGGATCGAGGTCCCGCACCGCAGTCATCCGGTTCAGGCTCAGCACCACCTGGGTGCCTGAGCCATCGGGGATGGAGCCTTCCACCAGCCCGGTGTTGCCACCCTGCGGCACGATGGAGACGCCGGCCGCAGCGCACAGTCGCACGACCTCGGCCACTTCCTGCGTGTTCTGCGGTCGGACAAGGGCCAGGCCGTGGCCACGTGTCCGGCGCCGCCAGTCCTGCTCCCAGCCCGCATTGGCGTCCGACGCGCCGTCGCCCTGCACGACATATGCGGCGCCAACGACATACCTCAGTCGGTCAACGATTCCCATGATCTCTCCCCTGTCGGCGACGTGCTGGCAGCTGGCACCGGTCACAGCCAGGCTTCGATGAGGAAGGGGCCGCGCTTGCTCAGCCCGGCCCGGAACAGGTCGATGAAGGTCGCGAGGTTGTCGGCGCGTGCCGACTCGACGCCTGCCGCCTTGCCCATGCTGACCCAGTCGAACGCCGGCGAATCCAGGTCGAGCATGCGCCGCGCGTTGTGGCCCGGCGTCTCCACGCCCATCATCCGCAGCTCGTTGTAGAGGATCGCGTACTTGCGGTTGGCGAAGATGATCGTGAGGACATCCAGGTTCTCGCGCGCCTGGGTCCACAGCCCTTGCATGGTGTACATGCCGCTGCCGTCGGCCTGCAGCGCCACCACCTTGCGGTCAGGGCTCGCCACGGCGGCCCCGGTTGCCATCGGAATGCCGATCCCGATCGCGCCGCCCGTCAGCTGCAGGTAGTCGTGCTGTGCGGAGCCGGCCATCAACGCGAAGTTCAGGCGCCCGGCCGTGATCGCTTCGTCGCAGACGATGGCCCCCTCCGGCAAGAGCGTTGCGACTGCACGCATGATGGTGCTGGCATCGAACCCTTCCTTGGGCAACTCCGGGCGATCGACCAGCGTCGCCAGCGTCGGAGCGGCTGCCTTCGCTCCAAGCGCATCGGACAGCGCGGCAAGGGCCCCGGCGATGTCGTCGCCCGGCCGCGCGAGCGACAGGATCTCGCAATCGGGCGCGGTCAATCGGCTCGGCTTCTCGGGATAGGCGAAGAACGCCACCGGCGCCGTCGAATCGACGAGGATCAGCTGCTCTACCTCGGCGAGCTTCTCGAGCGCCAGGTCCACGGCGTAAGGAATGCGGTCCGTCTTCACCCGCCCCTGGCCGCGCTCCATGCGCGTGATCGCGCCTTCGGCCAGCAGACGCGCGCCGGTCGCGTGCGAGATGCTGCTGCAAAGCTTCAACTCATCGTCCATGAGCGCCTTGCCGCCCGCCACGATCAGGCTCCGCTTGCCGTTGCGCAGCGCCTTCGCGACCAACTGAACCGCCTCCATGTTCACGGTGGGCGTGGGCGTCGCCGCACGGTGGATCGTCTCCGGCGCGGGATCCCAGGCCGCATCGGCAGGCAGGATCAGCGTGGCGATCTGCCCGCCATTCTGGCGCGAGGCCTCGATCGCCTCGGCAGTGGCAAGCGACACATCGCCCGCGTCGCGAACCCGGCGCACCGCCGCGGACATCGGACGGGCCAGGCTTTCGATGTCGGAAGTGAGCGGCGCGTCGTAAGGGAGATGGTAGGTTGCGTGATCGCCGACCACGTTGACGATGGGGGTGCCGGCGCGGCGCGCGTTGTGCAGGTTGGCCAGGCCATTCGCGAGGCCAGGCCCGAGATGCAGCAGCGTGGCCGCCGGCTTGCCGGCCATGCGCGCATAGCCATCGGCGGCGCCGGTGACGACACCCTCGAAGGTTCCCAACACGCAGCGCATGTCCTCCTCGCGGTCCAGGGCCGCAACGAAATGCATCTCCGACGTGCCGGGATTCGTGAAGCAGACGTCGATGCCGTTGGCCAGCAGGGTCGAGCAAAGGGCGTCGGCGCCGTTGTAGATTCTTTTGACTTGCATGTTGATGGATGGAGCGCGTTGAGGCGCTTGTTGTGATGGGATGGGAGAGGCCGGGCGACGGCGTGCTGCAACGTTCACACGCAAGGTTCAGCCTGCGCGCGCTCCGTGGGCTGTTGATCGGCTCTTGGGCCGAGTCCGAACCTGCATGTGCATGTTTCCCTTCTCTCTGTCGCGGGTCGGTCGAGGCGCCGGTTCGGCGCCTGCGACCTGCCCGTTGGGCGGCACCTCGGCCGCCTTGGAGCCGCTCCGGCGCGCTGGGCCAGTGCCGGGAAAAATGTAGGCACCGGCTCCTTCATGCGCCATTGAGATCGAACTCAAGGCGTCCCCGTCGGCGGTCGCGGCCCGGGGGGACAGAACACTTCCAGTGGCCGCAGTGCTTCAGCGCCCATGGAACTGCGGACGCCGCTTCTCCTGCAGGCTGGCAAGCCCCTCCTGGAAGTCGGCGCTCGCGAACACGGCCTCGGTCTCGCGCAGCGCCAGCGCGCCCTCCTCCGCGGGACTTTTGGGCAGCGCGTGCTGCACGCCGCGCTTGAGCATGCCCATCACCATGGGTGCGTGCGTGGCCATCTCCCGGGCCATCTCCACCGCCTGGGTGAGCTGCTCGCCAACCGGGACGATGCGGTTGACGAAGCCAACCTGGTAGGCGCGCTCGACGGAGATCTCCTTGCCCAGCAGCAGCATCTCCATGGCGACCTTGTGCGGAATGCGTCCGGCCAGGGCGCACAGCAGGCCGCCGGCGAAGCCGATCTTCACTTCGGGATAGCTGAACTTGGTGTTCTCGGCAGCGATGAGCAGGTCACAGGCCTGCATGAGCACCACCGCGCCTCCGACGCACCAGCCTGCGACCGCGCCGATGATGGGCTTGTCCACCTGGATCACGACATTCGGCGTGAAGCGGCGATAGTCTGGCGGCGCGGTCACCGATTTGTCGCGTCCCACCGAGAACGCGCGGTCGCCGGATCCGGTCAGCACCGCGACCCGATCCTCCGCGCGCGCGTTGAACTGCAGCCATGCGGCCTGCAGCCCCTGCTCGACCTCCTCGTCGATGGCATTGAGACGTTCGGGGCGGTTGATCGTGATGATCGCGACGCCTTGCGAGGACTCGTACGTGACGGCGTTGTTGGGCGTGAGTTTCATGCAGTCTCCTTGTCTGAGGTTGGTACGAAGGGAATCGGCTTCAGGCGAGCGGTCTGGCGAGCGCGGGATCTGGCGTCGCGACCAGATCCTTGAGCTTGTGCTTGAGCACCTTGCCGTTCGGTGAGCTTGGAATGGCGTCCATGGCGTAGACCGCGCGCGGACGCTTGTACGGCGACAGGCGCTCGGAGAGGTGGGCCTGCAGCTCGGCGAGGGACAGGGATGCGCCGCTGGCAAGCTCGACGAACGCAATGACCTGCTCGTTGCCATCGACCTCGCGACCCAGCACGGCAGAATGGACGATCGCCGGATGGCTGTTCAGCGCGTTCTCCACCTCCAGGGGATAGACATTGAACCCGCTCGCGATGATGAGGTCCTTGGTCCGCCCCTGGATCTGTACGGCCCCATCGAGGTCGATGCGCGCCAGGTCCTGCGTGTTGAACCATCCTCCTGGACGCGTCACCTTCGCCGTCAGGGCTGGATCACGGTAGTAGCCCTTCATCACGTTCGGCCCCCTGACCCAGAGATCGCCGGCTTGCCCCTGCGGGGCCTCCAGCAGATCTGGCGTGAGAACTCGCAGCTCCACACCGGGAAGAGGAAGCCCTACGGAGCAGTCCTGGCGTGGTGCCTGCAGGCGTGTCCAGCACAGGGCCGACGCCTCGGTCAAGCCGTAGCCGTTGTGCAGCGGCAGCTTGAAAAGCGATTCCGTGTCGGCCTTGATCGCAGCGTCGATCGGCGCACCGCCAGCACCGATGTAGCGCAGCGCCGGTGCGGTCACCGCGTGGGTCCGCGCGTGGTCCACCAGCTTGGCGAACATCGCTGGTGCGCCCTGGAGCACCGTGATGCCATCGCGCGCCAGGGACTGCACGCAGTCCTGCACCGAGAAGCGCGCCGCCAGCCGAAGAAATCCACCGGCGCGCATGGTGGCGCCGAAGACGACCGCCAAGCCCATGACGTGGGTGATCGGCAGGACGCAGTACACCCGGTCGCTCGCATTGAAGCCGCGCAGCGGCAGCATCATGGCGCCGAGATACAGCAGGTTGCGGTGCGTCAGCATGACGCCCTTGGGCGTCCCGGTGGTACCCGTCGTGTAGATCAGGAAGCCCACGTCGTCCGAGGTTCCTTCCACCTCCTGAGGCGGATGACCCGGCGTGGCGCGTGCGTACGAGAGCGCGCCGATCATCGGCAGGCTTACTTCGGTCGCCCCCGCCCTCTCGGCGTGCTGCGCGGCGTCCGGCGAGACGTCCGTGGTGAAGACGATGACCCGAGGCTGCGCATGCGCCTTGATCGCGTCGACCTCCAGCGGAGCCCGGCGGGCGTTCTCCAGCACCGCGATGGCGTTGACCGCCCCGCACGCCAGGATGAGCGCAGCCAGGACCAATCCGTTCTCTCCGATCAGCATGACCCGATCGCCTCGCTGCACCCCTTGTGAGCGCAGGAAGGCCTCGCCTGAACGCACCGCATGCGCGAGCTCGGCATAGGACCAGACCCTGGCGCCGTCGCCAATGGCCATGCGTTGCGGGTGTGTGGCCGCGTGGGAGAACACGGGACTGACCAGGCGCGCGGGCAGATCGGCCTCGCCCTCCCAGGACGGTGCCGGTGCGGTGCTGAGCGCCGACGCGCCGGCTGGCGCGTGCTTCGTCGATGTCGCTTGCATCGGTGCGGCCTCAGACCTTGTTGACGTCCACGACCAACCGACCTGCAATGCCACCCTTCAGCAGCCTGTCTGCCGCCGCGGGTACTTCCGCCAAGCCGATCTCTCTCGCAATGCCCTCGACCAGTGCAGGGCCGACTCGCGCGAGCCTGGACCACGTCTGCTCGCGCAGGGCGCGCGGCGCCTGGACGCTGTCCACGCCGAGAAGCGCCACTCCGCGCAGGATGAAGGGCGCCACGCTCGCAGGGAAGTCCAGCCCCTGTGCCATGCCGCAGGCCGCCACCGCGCCGCCGTAGCGCGTCTGAGCGCAGGCGTTGGCAAGCGTGTGGCTGCCAACGCTGTCCACGACGGCTGCCCAACGCTCCTTCTGCAGCGGCTTTCCCGCCTCGCCGAGGCTCGACCGGTGCACGACCGAGGCGGCACCGAGCGCCTTGAGCCGCTCTGCGGACTCGGTGCGGCCGGTCGATGCGACGACCGTGTGGCCCAGCGCCGAAAGAATACCGATGGCAAAGCTGCCCACGCCCCCGTTGGCGCCCGTGACCAGGACCTCACCCGAACCAGGCGCCACTCCATGGCGCTCCAACGCGAGCACGCACAGCATCGCGGTGTAGCCCGCCGTGCCGATGGCCATCGCATCCCTGGCCGTCAGCCCGTCCGGCAGCTTCTGCAGCCACGCGGCCGACACCCGTGCGCGTTGCGCCAGACCGCCCCAATGGCGCTCGCCAACGCCGTGGCCGTTCAGAAGAACCTTGTCCCCGGGCTTGAACGCCGGATGGCGGCTGGACTCGACTTCGCCCGCCAGGTCGATCCCCGGAACCATCGGAAACTGCCGCACGATGGGGCCGCTGCCGGTGATCGCGAGCGCGTCCTTGTAGTTGATCGTCGAATAGGCGACCCGGACCGTCACCTCCTCGTCCGGCAACGCAGCGTCATCCAACGCGGCGATCGATACCTGCAGCTTCCCGGTGCTGTTGTCCAGCAGCAATGCCTTGAACACTCTTGTCTCCTATCAGTCGGTTGCAAAAGTTCTGCTCGGCGATCGCAAGGTCGCCGCAGCAAGGTCCCAGAGCCGCGGAGCGCACCGCGGCACGCCTGGTCAGGTCGAGAAGACGATCTTGCTCACGATGTTCTTCTGGATCTCGTTGGAGCCGCCGTAGATGGCCAGCTTGCGGGCGTTGAAGTAGCGCGCTGCGGCCACACCGCCGGGATCCGCAGGCCCGTCCTGGCTCGCGTACTCGGCCGGGGGCATCAGCGTTCGCGCCTGCGCGCCCATCGCGCGCCGGATCAGGCTCCAGATGTGTTGGCGGATCTCGCTGCCGCGGACCTTGAGCAACGAACTCTCGAAACCGGTCGCAGCTCCACTCCCCATCGCTGCGATGGCGCGCCGGTTCGTGGTCACAAGGTTCAGCACCGAGATCTCTGCCTTTGCGATCTCGGCGCCAAACACCGGGTCCTCGCTGAGCGGTGCGCCATGCCGGGACCGACGCTCGGCCACGGACTTCAACTGGGCCAGCGCCGTCAGCGTGAGACCGATGCCGGCAATGCCCGAGCGCTCGAACCGCAGCAGGTACTTCGCGCAGTCCCAACCTCGCCCCTCCTCGCCGACGAGGTTCTCGACAGGCACCTTGACGTCGCGGAAGAACACCTCATTGACCTCGTGCTCCTCGTCGATCATGACGATCGGACGCACTTCCACACCAGGGGTGTTCATGTCGATCAGCAGGAAGCTGATGCCCTCCTGCTTCTTGCCCGTGTTCGCCGTCCGGACGAGGCAGAAGATCATGTTGGCGTAGTGGCCATACGTGGTCCAGGTCTTCTGGCCATTGACGAGGAAGTACTCGCCCGTGTCGTCGCGGTTGCGCACCGCCTGGGTGCGCAATGCGGCCAGGTCGGAGCCGGCGTCGGGTTCCGAGTAGCCTTGGCACCACCAGTCGGCGCCATTGAGAATGCGCGGCAGCCAGTGCTGCTTCTGCGCCTCGGTGCCGTACTTGATCAGGACGGGACCCAGCATGTTCACGCCGAACGGTGTGATGCGCGGCGCGTTGGCCCGGGCGATCTCCTGCTCGAGGATGGTTTTCTGCGCCGGGGTCCATCCGGTTCCGCCGTACTCGCGTGGCCAGTGCTGCGCCAGCCAGCCATGGCGGTTCAGCAGTGCATGCCAGTCCTCCATGTCCTTCTTGGACAGGGTTGCGCCGCGCGAGACCTTGCTGCGGATCCGCTCCGGCAGCTCGGTCGACAGCACTGCGCGGATGCTCTGCGCAAAAGCCTCTTCATTCGGGCTCAGGATGATGTTCATGGTCTGTGGCTGGTGAGCGATGTGCGATGTTTGCGAAGGAGGCGCGGGCCGATCACAGGACGCCCTCGGCCTTCAGTTGCCCGATGCGGCCGGCATCCATGCCCAGAATCCCGCCGAGGATCTCGTCCGTGCTCTGGGCCAGCAGCGGAGGCGCCAGGCGCACCGGAAGGCGCTCGCCGTCGATGCGGTACGGGGGGGCCAGAACCTGGTCGACGCCCTTGGGGTTGCGCGCCTCCGTCAGGAGCCCCGCCTGCAGGCTGCGCGCAGAGCTCAAGGCTTCGTGCAGCCCCAGCACCTCGCCACAAGGGATGCCGGCCTTGGTCAGGCTTTCCAGGATCTGCTTGCGGGAACGCCGTTGCAGCTCCCGGCGCAACTCGGGCAGCAGTTCGGCGCGGTTCCTGGACCGCTCGATGTTGGTTGCGAAGCGGGCGTCCTGCGCAAGGTCGAGGCGGCCGATGACGTCCGTGCAGAAGCGCTGGAACTGGGCGTTGTTGCCTACCGTGATCACGACGGGCCCGTCCTGCGCATCGAAGACACCGTACGGAACGATGGAGGGGTGCTCGTTGCCGTACTTCGGCGGGTCGTTGCCCTGGAGCAGCGCCTCCATGCCGTAGTAAGAGGTGATCATGACGCCGCAGTCGTACAGGGCGAGCTCGACCTTGCGGCCCCGGCCGGTGCGCTGTCGTTCGTACAGAGACGCCAGGACGGCCTGCGCGGCGTACATGCCCGTGAACATGTCCACGGCCGCGATGCCGAACTTCAGCGGCCCCTGGTTCAGGGCGCCGTTGAGGGCCATGAGGCCGGCCTCGCCCTGCACGACGAGGTCGTACCCCGGCCGGGCTGCTTCCGGTCCGTCCGTCCTGTAGCCCGTGATCGAGCAGTGGATCAGCTGGGGATTGACCTCCTGCAGCTGCTCGTAGTCCAGTCCCATCTTGGTCAAACCGCCGTGCTTGAAGTTCTGGATCAGCACGTCGCTCTTTGCGGCAAGCTCGCGCACGATGGCCTGACCCTGCGGGGTCTGCAGGTTCACACCGATCGACTGCTTGTTGCGGTTGGCACAGTTGAAGTAGGCCGTGTTGCCCGAACTCGCCCGCAGCCCCCAGTCGCGCGTGTCGTCGCCACGCTCGGGATGCTCCACCTTGATGACTTGGGCACCCAGGTCGCCGAGCGCCTGCGCGCACATCGGGCCTGCCAACACCCGGGACAGGTCGAGGACTCGAACGCCCTCCAGCGGAAGACCGCTCTTCTTGTCTTGCACTTTTTCTCCGAAGTTCATTGCGACCGTCCGATCGACGGGCGGCCAAGCTCGGCGTAGCGGCCAAGATGGAAGTCCGCATCGCCAAACACGTGCTCGGTCATCACCAGCCGGCGCGCCATCTGGGCCAGCGGCAGCTCACGCGTCAGACCAATGCCGCCGTGCATGTGGATGCACTCCTGGGCGACATCGACGGCGATCGCGGTCAGCGATGCCTTCGCCGCGCTGACCGCACGCTCCGCGCTCGCGTCGTCGCGGTCGAGGGCGGCGGCCGCGTTGGTGACCGCGGAGATCGCCTCCTCGACTTTGATCATCATGTCCACGTAGCGGTGCTGCAGGACCTGCGCACTGCCGATGGTGGTGCCGAACTGCTTGCGCGTGCGCAGGTAGTCCAGCGTCAGGACCGATGCCTGCTGCAGCAGGCCGACCACCTCGGCGCAGACAGCGAAGGTTCCGTACATGAGGCCATGGCGCAGGCGTTCGAGGCCGAGTCCAGCCTGGCCGATCAGCGCCTGTGCCGGCACCTGCACGCCTTCCAGATTCAGCGTGGACACCACGCCGCCATCGATGGCGCGGCGCGTCTCCATGCCCGCCGCCACCGACTCGCGTGTCAGCAGGAACAGCGAGATTCCTGGCGTGCCCGCCGTGTCGCAGCGCGCCGAGACAACCATGTGGTCGGCGGACTTGCCGATCGGTACCGCGATCTTCCGCCCTTGCAGCGTCCACCCGTTCGCGCTGCGGCTGGCCCGACACTCGACCGCGGCGGGATCGTAGAAGGAGTTCGCCTCTTCGTAGGCAAGGCCTGCGCGAAGCGATCCCTCCACGAGCCCCTGCAGCACGGTGCCATGACCGTCGGCGCCGACGAGCGTCTTGCCTGCCACGAGCGAGCTGAGCAGCGGTTCGAAGGTCAGCGTCGGGCCCAGGACTTCGAACAAGGCGCCGATGTCACTGCCCGCGCCGCCGTGGCCGCCCTCTTCGCTCTTGAACAGGACCAGGCTGGCACCGATCTCGCAGAGCTGGGCCCAGTTCTCGGCATGGCTGTCAACGCCCTGGTCGACCATGGCCTGGCGGGCTTCGAATGGCACGCGGCTGCCCAGGAAGCGGGCCACGCTGTCGGCCACCATCCGGGTGTCCTCGGAAGCTTGGAAGATCACGGTCTGGCTCATTTCAGGTTTGCGAGGATCTCCGGCATCTCGCCGCGCTTCTCGAAGTGGTCCGCGATGAAGGGGACAGTGACGTCCTCCAGGCGGGCGGGGTCCCACTTCGGATTGCGGTCCTTGTCCACCAGGACGGCCCGGATGCCTTCGGGCAGGTCGGCATGCGCGCAGCAGCCGAGCGAGACCCAGTACTCCAGGCGGAAGACTTCGGCCAGCGACATGCGCTGGCAGCGGCGCCACAGTTCCCAGGTCAGGACGACGGAACTCGGTGCGCCCTTGGTGAAGGCGGTCAGCGCACCCTGCAGCCACTTGTCGTCGGAGGTGAACGCGTTGATGCGCTTGGCGATCGCCAGGATGTCGTTGCCGCGCAGCAATGTGTTGATGGTGTCCTCGTGCTCCTTGAGCTTGGAGGCCGGTTTGTTCTCGCCAACCCCGGCAGCGTGAAGGATCTCCGACAGCACCTCGCGGTTCGCGCTGGCGTCGTCGCTCCACGTGGCTGCTGCGATGCTTTCCAGCACGCCGGCCTTTTTGCCGTGCGGCACGAAATGGTCCGCGAGTCCCGTGTAGATGGCATCGGAGGCATTGACCTGGGCTGCGGTCAGGCCGAGGAACAGGCCGAGCCGCTGGGGCGCACGGGCAAGGAACCAGGTGCCGCCGACGTCCGGGTACAGGCCGATGTTGATCTCGGGCATCGCCAGGCGGGTGCCTTCCGTCACGACGCGGTGCGAAGCGCCAACGAGCAGGCCGACACCGCCACCCATCACGATGCCGTGCCCCCAGCACATGAGAGGCTTGGGATAGTTGTGCAGCAGGTGGTCGAGCTCGTACTCCTCGCCGAAGAACTGCTCCGCGTACTCGTTGCGCTGGCGGCCGACCTTGAGCAGCGTGTTGTACAGCTGGCGCATGTCGCCACCTGCGCAGAAGGCCTTCTCACCTTCGGCGTCGAACAGCACGCCGACGACCGACTTGTCATCGGCCCACTTGCGCAGCTGAGGCGTCAGCAGCGTGACCATGTCGGCCGACAGTGAGTTGAGCGATGCCGGAGAGTTCAGCGTCGCGACGCCGAAGAACTGGCTCTTGCCGGCGGGAATGGTGCGGAATTTGATGATCGATTCGCTCATGGTGCTTGCTTGGTGTGGGTTGGATGAGGAACTAGTCTTTGACGGGGAAGCGGCGGATCAGCCATTCGGCGACACAGGCAGGCTTGTCCTGCCCTTCGATCTCCACGCGCAGCTGCCACAGGAATTGCATGCCGCCGCTCACCTCGGTCGCCTCGGCCAAGGTGCCGTGCGCACGTACACGGCTTCCCGACAAAATGGGGGCCATGAACCGGACCTTGTTGAGCCCGTAGTTCACACCGGTGCTCTTCTGCTTGATCTCGAACAAGGTCGAGATGAAGCGCGGGATCAGCGACACGGTAAGAAAGCCGTGGGCGATGGTGCGTCCGAAGGGGCCTTTGGCAGCGCGTTCCGGATCGACGTGGATCCACTGCTCGTCCCCAGTCGTCGTGGCGAACGCGTTGATCATCTCCTGGGTGACCGTCACCCACTCGCTCGGGCCGATCTCCTGCCCCTTGGACTGGACCACATCGCCGAGCGTCTCGAAGACCTTCATGGATGCCACCTTCACTTGCCGCGGAACTGGGGCTTGCGCTTCTCGGCGAAGGCCCGCATGCCTTCCTTGCCGTCTTCGCTCTGGGCGATGCGCTCGAGCTGCGCCTTCTGCGGATAGAAGGCTTCCATCGGGCTGGTTGGCAAGGTCTTCAGGGCAATCGACTTGATCGACTGCACGACCAGCGGCGCATTCGCGGCGACCTTGCGGGCCAGCTGCATGGCTGCTTCCACCTGCTGGCCCGGCTCGCAGACCTGGTTCACGAAGCCGATCTCGTACGCGCGCTGCGCTGTCATCGAGTCACCGGTGATCGCCCACTCCAGGGCCGGACCGTAGGTGAGCTTCTTCGGAAAGCCGCCCATGACGCCCTGGAACAGTCCGACCTTCGCCTCCGGGTACACGAAGCGGGACGAGCTCGACGCGATCACGATGTCGGAGTACAGCGCGATCGTTGCGCCGGCACCGACCACCAGGCCGCTCACGGCGGAGATGATGGGCTTGTTGCAGGGCACCGCGAAGTTGGGAACGGAGGTCCAGATGTCTCCCGGCATGTCGTGGACGTCGGAGCCGACGCTGAAGGCGTCATTGCCTTCTCCGGTCAGCACGGCGACGCGGTCATCCGAGGTGGCGAACTGCTGCCAGGCTTCGTAGAGCCCCTGCACGACGGCCTTGTTCAAGGCGTTCTTCTGGGCCGGGCGATCGATGGTGATGAGCAGGACGCCATCAACGGAGGACGTTTTCAAAGTCATGGTTTCACTTCCAGGTTTCAACAGAGAGCGACGCGCCGGCGTGGCGCGCCATCGGGGATCATTGGCTCGGCAGCGGCACGCCAAGTGCGCGGATCTGCTCGCCCATCTTCTGGCGCTCGACCTCGACCAGCTGGTCGTACGTCGGGCCGTCGAGGTAGGCGGGCTCCATGCCGACGCGGTTGAGCTCATCCCTCACCGAGGGATCGGCCATCGTGGTCTTGAACGCCGCACGCAGCTTCTCGAGCCGATCGGCGGGCGTGCCCTTGGGCACGGCCATGCCGAGGAAGCTCTCGATCAAGGCATCGAAGCCGGCTTCCTTGGCGGTGGGGACGTCGGGATACTCCGGCCAGCGCGTCGACGTCACGGACGCGATGAGGCGCAGCTTGCCGGCCTGCAGCTGCGAGAGCACTTCGGTGGAGACCGAGACCGACATGGGGACTTGGTTGGCCACGACAGCCAGTGCCGCTTCCGTGCCGGACTTGTACATGACCTGCTCGAACTTGACGCCGCTGGTGCGTGTCAGCATCGGGAAGATGAGGTTCGTCGCGGGCCCGGGCGTGCCGAACAGCAAAGGCTGGTTCGATTTCTTGCCTGCGCTCAGGATGTCCCCGATCGTCTTGTACGGCGTGTCCGCGTTCACGACCAGGCCGAAGCGGTACTTGCTGAACGCCCCGAGGTAGTCGAAATCGGAAGTCTTGTAGGACACCTTGACCATCCATGGCCCCACCACCATCGCGCCGAACGGCGTGAGACCGATCGTGTAGCCGTCCGCCGGCTGCTTGGCGACGTAGGCCGGGCCGAGCGTTCCGGTCGCGCCGGGCCGGTTCTCCACGACCACCGGCTGTCCGAGCTCCTGGCTCATGCGTTTCGCGACGATGCGGCTCGCGATGTCGGTGGAGCCTCCCGCGCCGAAGTTGACGACGATGCGGACGGCCTTGTTGGGGAAAACTTCGCTGGCGTGCAGCGGGGCGATGGCTGCGGCAAGGCCGAAGGCCGCCGCGGCCTTGATGGTGTTCAGTGCGATCATGCTTGTCTCCGGGTGGTTGAAAAAGCGACTTGTAAATCCGTCGATGCAGGTCATTTGACGATCCACCCTACGCATGTTCAATTGAGTTTTTTTTCAAATTCGCACGCTTTCTCATGTGGGCAAGCTCCAGCGACCATGCCGCCGCCATCACGTCCGTGTCCTGGCGTTTCGAAGGCGCAAGTTGTCCAGGAACTTGAATCCGGATTCAATTGCACTTGAATCGGAGCGTTTTCAGAATCGTGTGCAAGGCGAAGCGTTCAGGTGACCGAAGGCACTCCGCGGACGCGGCGCACCCAACACCCAGGAGAGTCAAATGAGCACGACACAGCACCGTCTCGCGGACTTCGTCCGCGGCTTCACACAGGTCGTGGATGCGGCCAGCGGCGACGAGTCGCGCATCCTTCGCGACGGCCGAAAGCTCGTCGCCGACCTCGTCCGCCAGGACGACTGGCTGCCCGAGGAATTCGCCAAGCCGGATCCCCAGTACTACCAGCAGTACCTGCTGCACTGCGACCCCCAGGAGCGCTTCTCGGTGGTCAGCTTCGTGTGGGGTCCCGGCCAGAAGACGCCGATCCACAACCACACGGTCTGGGCCATCATCGGCATGCTCAGGGGCGGCGAGAAAGCCGAGTCCTTCGTTCAGAGCGATGAAGGTCAGCCGATGAGGTTCGTCGGCATCGAGGACCTGCAGCCCGGTGACGTGGAAACCCTGTCACCGACGACGGGCGACATCCACAAGGTCTCGAACCTGCACGACGACATGGTGTCGATCAGCGTGCATGTGTACGGCGGCAACATCGGACGCATCCACCGGCATGTGTTCGACGCGGACAAGAGCACCACCAAGCCGTTCGTGTCCGGCTACTCGAATGTGGTGCGCGAGATCAGCGGGGTCCCGGTCTGAGCCGACGTCCCCTCGATGCAGGGAGGGGCCTCGCCGATGGCGCCAGGTCCAGCGCCCGGCGCGACCGCTAGCTACGGTCTCTGAGCTGCTGGCGCCAGGCTGCGAGCCAGAACGCCCGTGCAGCCGGGGACAGCCGCTGCTCGTTCAGACAGGCCAGGCCGATGCGCCGGGTCAGGGTCGGGGATATCGGGCGGTAGACCACCCCCGCATACCTGTCCGGTAGCGCCAGCTTCGCAAGCACGGAGACGCCCTTGCCTGCCGCGACCAGCTCCAGGATGGTCATCAGCTGCAGCGCCTCAACCGTCACCCTCGGCTTCAGCTCATTGCGATTGAACAGCTTGCTGACGAGTTCGCGCGATCCGGCGCGCGTGAGGATGAACGGGTCGTGAACGAGCTCTCCAAGCGGCACGACGTCGAATCCCGCGAGGTGGTGTTCGACTGGCAACACGGCCACCAACTCGTCGACCGAGAGCTGGATCACGTCAAAGTCCGGCTTGGGTATCGTCACAGCTGCCAGCTCGATGCGCCGCTCGATGAGGTCCAGGGTGGTCATCTCGTCGGGCTGCTCGACCACGACGATCTCGACTCCGGGATACCGGAGCTTGAAGCCATCGAGCAGCGGGGGCAGCACGCGGATGGTCGCGCTCGCACCGAACGAGCCCAACCGCAGCATCCCGGCCTTCAGTTCCGCGCCCGCCAGCGCAGTGGCACGCACCAGTTGGAGCGAGGCGAACACGTCGCGCACGTGCGGGAGCACCTGCTCTCCGGTGTAGGTCAGTGCGATGCCGGTTCCATTGCGGTCGACGAGCTTCGTCCCCAGGGCAACTTCCAGGGAACGCAATGCGTGGCTCGTCGCCGAAGGCGACATCCCCAGCTTGGCTCCGGCGCCGGCAATCCCCTCCGATGACACCAGTGTCAGGAACAGCTCCAGCTGGCGCAGCGTCGGCGCCCCTGCATCCATGCGATCAAGCATGCGATGACCTCACGCGGGTCGCCGGCGACTGGCACCCATGCCGACGTGCGCCGCCGATGGAAGCGCTGGCTTCATTGAGGCGGCTCGTAGGCACGGACCTGCGGCGCGGCCTGCTCGTAGCGCTCGACCTGCACCACGCACAACTGCCCGGTGCAACCCTGTCCCAACCGTGACGTGCCTGCGTCGAAAGTCAGGATGTTGGGGTTGCCGTGCACACACAGCGCACCGCCATCCAGGTCCCGCCGCAGATCCAGCCAGGCGCCGGTGGCGATCTGGACCACGTCCAGATGCATGTCGGAGCACAGGCGTGCGACTGCGAGGAATGCGCCGCGTGCATTGAAGACCCTGACGAGATCGCCAGCGGAGATGCCTCGTTCTGCCGCGGTCGTCGGATGAAGGCTGCAGACCTCCCGCCCGTCCACCTTGGTGCTCTGGCTGTGACCGCCGAAGTCGAGCTGGCTGTGCAGGCGCGATGCAGGCTGGTTCGCGACCAGCCAGAGCGGGAATGACTGGGTCGGCGGGCGGCGCGGAGCGATCCAGGTCGGATGGCCAGGGCAATCGTCGTAGCCGAACCCCGCGACCACGGGGCTGCTGATCTGGATCCGCCCGCTCGGCGTGGGGAGCGGCTTGTCCTTGGGCTCATCGCGGAACGCCCTGAACATGCCCCCGTCGTCCGCAGCCTGTGGCAGCAGCAGTTCACCGGCTTCCCAGAATTCCTCGAACGTCGGTGCTGGCAAGCCCTTCTCCTCCAACGCCTGGCGCGTCGGCTCATAGATGTGCTTGAGCCAACCAAGCGTGTCCCGGCCCTCGCTGAACGCCTCGTAGGTGCCCATGCGGCGCGAGAGCTCGCAGAAGATGTCGTAGTCGTCCTTCGCCTGCCCGTTGGGCCGCCGCAACCGGCGCATGGCCACCATCAAGGGATCCGTCTGCGCCGCACCGATGTCGTCGCGCTCCAGGGTCATGGTGCAGGGGAGCACGATGTCCGCATGGCGCGCCGTGCCCGTCCAGCCGATCTCGTGCACGATGAAGGTGTCCAGCCGCCTGAACGCCTCGGCCAGGCGCGTGAGGTCCTGGTGATGGTGGAACGGGTTGCCGCCGGCCCAATACGCCAGACGGATGTCCGGATACCGCAGGTGCTGTCCGTTGTACTCGAACGGCTCGTTCGGATGCAGCAGCATGTCGGAGATGCGCGCGACCGGGATGAAGTCACCGATGCCGTTGCGCCCCTGGTTGAGTGCGCCCACGGGGACCGCGTTGTTCCGGCGACCGTAGTGGGCCAGCGTGCCCAGCGCATAGCTGTATCCGCCTCCTGGCAGGCCGATCTGGCCCAGGATGGCCGCAAGCACCAGTCCCATCCAGACCGGTTGCTCGCCATGTTCGGACCGCTGCAACGAGTGCGCAATGGTGACCAGCACGCGCTTGCCGATGAGCGAGCGGGCCAGGTCGACGATCATGTGCTCGGCGATGCCGCAGCGCTCGGCTGCCCACTTGGCGGTCTTGGGCTCGCCGTCGGTGCGCCCCATCAGGTACTTCTCGAAGTCGAGCCAGCCATCGCAGTGGCTCGCCAGGAACGCCTGATCGTGCAGGCCGGCGCTGACAAGCGTGTGGGACAGGCCAAGCATCAGCGCCGTGTCGCTTCCAGGCGTGACGCAGAACCACTCGCTGCGGGCCTCCTCTGGCATGTCGCTGCGTTGCGGCGAGATGCCGACGAACCGGCAACCGCGCGCCGCGGCTTCCTTCATCGAGTTGCGTTCGAGGTGCAGGCTGACCCCGCCGGACGCGACGCGGGAGTTCTTCAGGGCCAGGCCACCGAACGCCAGCACCACTTCGGAGTGCTCGGCGATCTGCTCCCAGGTGACGTTGCGGCGCGCGACCTGATCGACCCGACCGGCGATGTGTGGAAGGATGACCTCCGCAGCCCCGGCGCTGTACGTGTTGATCGAGCGCACGTAGCCTCCGATCGCCGTGTTCAGGAACCGGTGCACCTGGCTCTGCGCGTGGTGGAAGCGACCAGCACTAGACCATCCGTAGGAGCCGCCGAACACGCCGGCGGGTCCGACGGTCTCCTGGACGCGCTTGAGCTCCTTGGCGAGCAGGTCCAGCACCGCGTCCCACTCCATGGGGATGAAGCGGTCGCGGCCACGGCGTGCGTCGGGCCCTGGACCTTGTTCGAGCCAACCCTGGCGCACCATCGGCTGCACGACCCGTGCGCGGTGCGCGAGCGCGTCCGGGAAGTTGTGGATGAGTGGATTGGGATCCGGATCGGAAGGGTGAGGAAGCACCTTGAGGTTGCCGTCCTCTCCTTCTCCAGCCAAGAACACGCCCCAATGTGCGCTGTGGGGTGTCAGCCTGCTGCGGTCTACAGTCTTCATCTTGTGCGCCAAGCCAATGCGCATCGCCAAGGCAGCCGGGCCATCGTGGGGCGGCTTTCACCTGGTGCGCGCCAGTGTTGTCTCCATCGTCGAACCCCGCGACCGTGGAGGACCGGTAGCCCCGGGGCGAGCTTGTACGTTTCGAAGCATCGCGCTGCGTGGACCGCCGCGCGTCTTCCGTGCAGACGAAGCTCTTCTTGGAGTTCAGTCTATTTGCATCGCCAATCACATCCAATTGAGCTTGAGTTCAACCGCTAGAAGGTGCGTGAATCCGGTGGGCTGTTGAACCAAATCTCAATTGGTCATGACGCGCGCGACGTCTAAGGTGAGGTCAAACAGGAGACAAGCGCATGAAGGCGATCCAGGACCTCTACGCGGCAGAGTACGCCCATTGCTTCGGCTGCGGCCCACGGAATGCCGGCGGGCACCACTTGAAGAGCTATGTCGATGGCGATCGAACGATCGCGCATTTCACAGCGGAAGCCTGCTACAGCGGCGGTGTTCCCAACCAGCTGTACGGGGGCATGATCGCCTCCCTCCTGGACTGCCATGGGACGGCATCGGCCGCTGCCTTCCTGAACCAGCAACGAGGCCGCACCCCCGAGCTCGGTCTGCCGCGCTGCGTCACGGCGTCGCTGCGCATCGACTTCAAGCGCCCTGCCCCACTGGAGACACAGCTGACGATCACCGGAGCGCTCCAGTCGATCGACCGCCGCAAGGTCTGGGTCGCCCTTCACCTGCACGCCGGCGAGCAGCTGTGCGCCACCGGCGAGATGCTGGCGATCGAGCTGCAAGAGCCAGCCCAGTCCTGACAGGCAAACATCGGAAGATCAAAAGCATCCCACTGCACAGCACAACGGCCGTGCCTGCAAGCTTCGAGATCCTCTGCGCCTTCGCCGGATGCTTTGCCGGCTCGATGGCCGCTGTTGGCAATCCGCCCGAATGCACCGACTCGGTCGCCATCGCACAGAGGGCGTCGTCGGCCGAGCGCGGTGTGGTGATCCCGGGCAATTGCCGCATCTACCGGCTCATCGTTGTCCACGGGCCGAACCCGGCGCCCGGCATGCTGCGTCTTGAGGTCTATGCCGACGACGGTGCGACGCCAGCGCGCAAGGTGATCGATGTCGTGCCCGACACCGAAGCGAAGGATGGGGGCCCGCGAGGCGTGCACGGCCCAAGCTCGACGTTGAGCCTCCCTACCTGGCGCCTTGCCCAGCCGGGCAGATATCGCTACACACTGGCCGGCGCCGGGACGAGACCGATCCTGACCGGTTCGCTTCGGCTCACCGACTGACGCCGTACAGGGCCGGCCGCGCGATGTCCCGGGCGGGCGCCAGGAATGCCGCTCGCTGCTTCAGCCGTGTGGCTTGCGGGCGGCTTCGAATGCATGCGCCTCGCTCAGGATCCATTCCCTGAAGAGCTCGAACGGCTGGTTGTGCCGCATGTGCTCGGGGTACACGAAGTGGTAGGAGTCGACCGTGGGGATCGACAGGCCATGCGCCCGTACCAGGCCGTTCTGCCATGACGACTCGGGCACCAGGAACTCCGGGACGAGCGCGATCCCGAGCCCCGCCTCCGCTGCACGAATCAGCATTGAGTGCAGTTCAAGGCAGGCGATGTTCTGCGGGCTGGCGTCGGGGATGCCGGCCGCCTCGAACCACTGTCGCCAGGACGAGGGGCGCATCGTGAGATAGAGCAGCGGAAACTTCAGCACATCGCCTGGGCCCTTTATCCGGCGGCCGATCAGATCGCGGTGCGCCACAGGCACCATGGTCTCGCTGAACAGGAACTCCGAAGTAGCGCGAGGCCACACAGGCTTGCCATGGTGGATCGCCGCTTCGAAGTGCTCCTCCTCGAAGAGGAAAGGGATGTTCCGCACGCCCATGTTGACGCGCACGCCGTCGTTCTGCTGGTAGAAGCGCGGCAGCCTCGGGATGAGCCACTCGTTCGCAAACGTGGGCATGATCGCCAGCTCGACGCTTCCTTTTCCGCTTCCGTGCGCAGCGATCGACAAGGTGTCCCGCTCGAGTGCGCGAAGCGAGCCCCGGACCTGTTCGCTGTACAGCCGCCCGGCCTTGGTCAGGACGACGCGCTGCTTCACGCGCACGAACAGGGAGACGTTCAAGTTCTCCTCCAGCATGGCGATCTGGCGGGAGATTGCGCTTTCCGTGAGGAACAACTCACGCGCAGCGAACGTGAAGCTCTCGTGCCGGGCGGCCGCCTCGAATGCACTGAGCGCGGCCATGTTGGGGGTTCTTATGCGACGCATGGAGTCGTTCCAGGAGATTCGAGCGATTGGAACGAAAGCTTACAAGACGGAGAGGTGCGTTCCTTGCGATCCTCGATGCCGCGCTGCGCGCTGCGCGCTACGCACTGTGCGCGGCGGCGATCGCTCGACCGCAGCACCGATGGCTGCCATGAGGACACAACGGCCGCCGACGCTCGGCGTCGGCCCGGCGCCGCTGTGCGGACACTCCGTGTGCCTATTTCTTGTTTCGCAGTCCAACCTCGTCGATCACCGGCGTCCAGGTCTCGAAGTCCATCGCAATCAGGTCTGACAGACCCGCGGATTCCTTGAACTCCACGCTCATGAGCTTGCTGAGCTTCTCCTTGGCTACATCGTCCTCCAATGCCTTGCGGACACCTTGCTGCAGGTCCGCGAGGAACGCGGTGGACTCGCCGCGACCGGCAAGGAAGCCGAACCAGAGCTCTCCAGCAATGCCTGGAACGCCTTGCTCTGCCATGGTCGGGACATCGGGCAGGAGCGTGGAGCGCTCCTTGCCGAACGAAGCGAGGACCTTGATCTTCTTCGCGCGATGGCGCTCGACGAAGTCGGCTTGGGCGTCGATCGCCGACTCGATCTGTCCCGCCATCAGGTCGTTGGCCATCGGCGCGCCACCCTGGTAGGAAACCGGATTGGCCTGCAGGTTCACTGCCTTGGCGAACTTGAGTCCGACCAGGTGGCCGAAGGAGCCGGGACCATTCGTTCCGTACGTGAACTGGTTGTCCTTGCCCGACTTGACGAACTCCTGGATCGAGTTCGCGGCGCTGCCAAAGGGCACCGCCAAGGCCATCGGTGCCCGTCCGACCTGCGCGACGCCGACGAAGTCGCGCTTGAAGTTGTAGGCGCTCGAGTCCTCGAAGACGATCGAGTTGATCACCAGTCCGCTCGAGCCGAGCAGGACGGTCGATCCATCGCGCTGTTGACCCTTGAGCCATGCGAGACCAATGCGCCCGCCTGCGCCGCTCTTGTTCTCAACGATCACCGTTCGTCCCAGCGTGGTCTTGAGCCGTTCGGCCAGGATGCGCGCCATGACATCCACGCTGCCTCCAGGGGGATACGGCACGATGATGGTCAATGGTTTCGACTGGGCAATCGCGTTCAGTGGCGCGATCAGCGATGCGGTGCCGGTCGCGAGGGCTGCTGCGACGATGGTGCGGCGGTTTTTCATTCTCGGTCCCCAGGTGATGCTTTTGTTGGCGTCGGTCACCGGCTCCGATGCATAGAGCCGATGCTGCCGACGATGGAAGAATTCCTGCGCGTTCGCTCACGCGGACAAGCAGGCACGAGTCATGTCCGGCGTGGATCCCTGACTGGCGCGCATTCTTTGAAGGTGCTGAAAGTGGGTAAAGCGATTAATAGTTGCGACGTGATGATCAACGCGAACTAACCTGCAGTTTTCATGCCACACCGAAGGTTCTTTGAGCGCATCAAGCGATGCATGCGGTGTCGGTTTCAGCAGATCGACCGTCGAGCGTGGCTATACTTTTCATGCGCCGATTTGTCCCAGCTTGCGGGCGCCGGATCCTTGTAGATCCGAAGTACAGCTAAACACGGACGCCCCACCCGGCTTCGTTTTTCAGCGAGCCGGGTTTTTTTGTTTTTGCGTCCATGCCACTCACTGCGCATCCTCAGTCCATGCCATTCAGCCAGCCGCTGCCGCTGCAAAGCGGCGCGGCGATCCGCGACTACGCGCTGAGCTACGAGACCTACGGCACGCTCAACGCCAGCAAGAGCAATGCGGTGCTGATCTGCCACGCGCTGAACGCCTCGCACCATGTGGCGGGCGTCTACGAAGGCCAGCCCAAGTCCGAAGGCTGGTGGGACAACATGATCGGCTCCGGCAAGCCGGTCGATACCGACCGCTTCTTCGTCATCGGTGTGAACAACCTGGGCTCATGCTTCGGCTCCACCGGCCCCATGCACGTGAATCCGGACACGGGCCGCGTCTACGGCGCCGACTTCCCGGTCGTCACCGTGGAGGACTGGGTCGACGCCCAGGCCCGGCTGCTCGACGAACTGGGCATCCGCCAGCTCGCGGCCGTGATGGGCGGCAGCCTGGGCGGCATGCAGGCCCTGTGCTGGAGCCTGCGCTACCCCGAGCGCGTGCGCCATGCCGTGGTGGTGGCCAGCGCGCCCAACCTCAACGCCGAGAACATCGCCTTCAACGAGGTGGCGCGCCGCGCCATCGTGACCGACCCCGATTTCCACGGCGGCCACTTCTACGCGCAGGGCGTGGTGCCCAAGCGCGGCCTGCGCATCGCGCGCATGATCGGCCACATCACCTACCTCAGCGACGACGTCATGAACGAGAAGTTCGGGCGCCAGCTGCGCGAAGGCATCGATTTGAAGTACAGCACGCAGGACATCGAGTTCCAGATCGAGAGCTACCTGCGCTACCAGGGGGAGAAGTTCAGCGGCTACTTCGACGGGAACACCTACTTGCTCATGACGCGTGCGCTCGACTACTTCGACCCGGCCCGCACGCATGGCGGCAACCTGGCGCAGGCGCTGGCGCAGACCCAGGCCAAGTTCCTGCTCGTGAGCTTCACGACCGACTGGCGCTTCGCCCCGGCGCGCAGCCGCGAGATCGTGCAGGCCCTGCTCGACAACAAGCGTGCCGTCAGCTACGCGGAGATCGACGCGCCGCACGGGCACGACGCTTTCCTGCTCGACGATGCGCGCTACCTCAACGTGGTGCGCGCCTACTTCGCGCGCATCGCTGCCGAAGGAGTCGCGGCATGAGCGACCAATCGACGATGGAGACCATCGCGCGCCTCGTGCCACAGGGCGCACGCGTGCTCGACCTGGGTTGCGGCGACGGTGCGCTGCTGGCCCACCTGCAGGCCACGCGCGGCTGCACGGGCTACGGCATCGAGATCGCGGATGCCAACGTGCTGGCCTGCGTGCAGCGCGGCGTCGACGTGATCCAGCTCAACCTCGAGGAAGGCCTGGCGATGTTCGACGACGCCAGCTTCGACGCGGTGCTGCAGATCGACACGCTGCAGCACCTGCGCAATGCCGAGACCATGCTGCGCGAGACCGCGCGCGTAGGCCGGCGCGGCATCGTCGCCTTCCCCAACTTCGCCCACTGGCCGAACCGGCTGTCGGTGCTGCGCGGGCGCATGCCGGTGACGCGCCGCCTGCCCTACCAGTGGTACGACACGCCCAACATCCGCGTGGGCACCTACAAGGACTTCGAGTCGCTGGCGCGCGAGAACGGCCTTAGGATCCTGGACGCGTTCGGTCTGCAGGCGGGCCTGGAGATCCGCGTGTTCCCGAACGCGCGAGCCTCAACGGCGTTTTTCCACTTCGAGCCGTCGTGACCGGGCGACGCCGGCACGTGCGACCCTGACACAGCGCTCCTGCGCACGCGGCGGCTTACCGGGCCGCTCCGTGCGCATCCGCGCTGCCGCTGCTGGGCTGTGCGCTGACGCGAGGCGCGCACAGGATCGACGAGAGATTCCCTTCCACACGCGCACCCATCGCCAATCCCCGGGTGCAAGGGCTGATCGAGAGCCGCTGAACTGGCGGGCGAAACTGCTGCCGCGCCCCAGTCGCTCTAGGACGCGCTTGACCGTGCAGCTGCCCAGGCGCGCTGCAGCCGCACGGCGCCTTCCTGAATCCGGGGTATCGAGTGCGCAGTGAAGGACACGCGCAGCGTCGCCGGGTCGGGCTCGTCGGCATGGAACCCTGCTCCCGGGACGAACACCACCTTGTGCTCGATTCCCTTCGCCAGCAACGCGGCGGCATCCACTGGCGCAGCAAGGCGAGCCCACAGGAACATGCCGCCCTCCGGCTCGTCGAAGTCGAGCGCCTCGGGCAGAAGCTCACGCAGAGCCTGGGACAGCGCGCGACACTTCGCGCCGTATGCCTGCCGCATCAGCTCGAGCCGAGGCTCGAGTCGCCCACTGGCCAGGTATTCCGAAGCGATGCGCTGCGTCCACGGCGAGCTGCCGACATCGGCGCTCTGTTTCGCGACATAGCAGCGGTGAGCGATCGATGCGGGCGCAACGCTCCAAGCCACACGGATGCCGGGCGCGAGAATCTTGGAAAGGCTCGCCATGTGAACGACCCAGTCGGCCGCGCCGTCAATGCGCTGGGCGAGCGCGTAAAGGGACTCGACGGGTACGCCGCTGAAGCGAAGCTCGCTGTAAGGGTCATCTTCGGCAATGACGAAGCGATGCTGCACCGCCAGCGCCACAAGCCGAAGCCGACGTTCCAACGAAAGTGTCACGCCCGCGGGATTGCCGAAGGTGGGGACGGTGTAGAGAAGCTTGGGACGCACGCCCCGGGCGCGCAGGTCTTCGAGGGTGCGCTCGAGGGCGTCGATGTCCAATCCCTGTCGATCCGTCGGCACGGCAACGATGCGTGCGCCGCTGACGCGGATGGCCTGGATGTTGTTGGGATAGGTCGGACTCTCCACCAGAACCACATCCCCTTCATTGACCATCACGCGCAGCAACAGGTCGAACGCCTGTTGCGATCCTGTCGTGACGGTGACGTTCTCGGGCGCCGCCCTCACACCGCGCCGTGCCATGAAGTTGATCGCCTGCTCCTTGATCTCCGAGATGCCGTCGGTCATCCCGTACTGCAGGCATCTTGCGCTGTCCTGGAAGGCCCGCTCCGACGCTTCCCGCAGGCCCTCGACGTCGAACAGGGTCTTGTCGGGATATCCCCCTGCGAAGGAGATCATCTCCGGGTCGGAGAGGTACTTGAACAGCTCGCGAATGGGTGAGCTGGCGGGATGGACGAAGGCGCGTGAGAAGGAGTGCATGGCAGTCGATTGACCCAGGGGTGGGGAAGTGATCGACAGGAGCCGCGATGCATCCATGCGGCGTATCCAGCAGCTTGGGCCGCAGGCACATGCCTGTGCGCTCCCGTTCGATGGCCCATTCTTCGGTCAGACCCGCCGCCGGTAAAGCGACCAATACTTGCAGCTTGATGAGTTATGCGCATCATCCGGGATGCGTGTCTGCGAAAGACCAGCATGTCCCCGAGTGCTGCTCACGACGGCGCAGGTCCCTTCACGTGGACGGGCAAGGGGTCACGCCAACCGTGCCGGTTACCCTGAACGTGCAGGCCTCCGACAGCAACCACGCCCGAAAGAGTTCCATGGGGCGGCTGTGTCGCAGGTCGTTGGGGTAGACCAGGTGGTACGCGTCCTCGGTCTGGATCGACAGGCTGTGCACCTGGACGAGTCCACGGCTCCAGGCCTCCCGTGAAACAAAGAACTCCGGCACCAGTGCGATGCCCAGGCCGGCTTGCGCGGCACGGACGAGCATGGAGTGAAGCTCGAACCCCGTCGTGTGGCCTGGCATCGCCTCAGGAAGGCCCGCGGCCTCCAGCCAAAGCCGCCATGAGTACGGCCGCATGGTCTGATACAGCAGCGGATAGCGCAGCACGTCCGCAGGCGCGCGGATGCTGTCCGCCACCAGGTCCTGCCGCGCGATCGGGATCATCCGCTCGCCGAACAGATGCTCCGAAGTCGCCCGCGGCCAGACTGGCTTGCCATGGTGGATCGCCGCCTCGAAGTGCTCTTCTTCGAACTGGAAGGGGCTGTTGCGTACCCCCATGTTCACGCGCAGTTCCGGGTGCAACGCGTAAAAGCCAGGCAGCCGGGGAATCAGCCACTCCGTGGCAAAGGTCGGCATCACGGCCAACTCCAGGCTCCCCTGCCCCCCGCCGTGCGCAGCGACCGACAGCGTGTCCCTCTCCAGCGCACGGAGCGAGGCGCGAACCTGTTCGCCATAGAGGCGGCCCGCCTTCGTCAAGACAACCCGCTGCTTGACGCGCACGAACAGCGGTACGTCCAGATGCTCCTCCAGAATCCCGATCTGCCTGGAGATGTTGCTCTCGGTCTGCGAGAGCTCGCGCGCCGCCAAGGTGAAGCTCTCATGCCTGGCTGCGGCTTCGAAGGCGGTGAGCGCCGCCATGTTGGGTGTGCGTATGCGCCGCATTCCTGGTGTCGATCTCCGATCGAAGTGCTGGAGCCATGGATGGCCCGCACGACCGCGGTTCCCGTCCCGACGCACGTTCGCGGCCGTGCCAAGGCCTGGACGCGGTCTGGTCCGCGATCACAGGCGCAGGTGAAGGGACCGGTCAGTCGAGCGTGATGTTCATCGGTTTGAGGATCTCGTTCCAGCGCTGGTACTGCTGGTCGTAGTAGGCCGCGAAGTCGTCGTAGTTGGAGTTCATCGGAACGACACCGAGATCCTTCATCCGCGCCAGGTTGTGTGCATCCTTCATCGCAACCTGCACCTCCGCGCTGATGCGACGCATGATCTCCACGGGCGTACCCGCCGGTGCGAAGAAGCCCTCGAAGCTGGTCACGTCGAATCCGGGGTACGACTCGGCCAGTGTCGGGATGCTCGGCGCATAGGGGTTGCGGGACGATGTGGTCACGGCAAGGCCGCGCAGCGTCTTCTCGGTGATGAACGGCAACGCTTCGACCACCACGGCCATGTCGACCTGCCCGGCCAGCGTGTCCTGGATGGTCGGCATGCCTCCCTTGTACGCGACGTTCGTCAGCTGGATCCCCGCGGCTTTGGACAGCAGTTCGCACGACAGGTGGCCGCTGGTGCCGATCCCGTAGTTTGCGCAGCTGACGGAGCCGGGATCGGCCTTAGACTGCTTGATGACATCCTGCAGCGACTGGTACTTGGACTTGGGATTGACGACAAGGTAGTTGGTCACGGTGATGAGGCTCGCGACCGGTGCGAGATCTTCCCTCTTGACGGCGGCCTTCTTGTAGAGCTGCGTCATGTAGATGTTGGGCGTTCCCCCCAACAGTAGCGTGTATCCGTCCGGCTTCGCGCGCGCGACGAACTGCGAGCCGATCACCGTCCCGGCCCCGGGCTTGTTGTCGATGATGAAGGGCTGGCCGAACGCCTTGCTCAGGTGCTGTGCGCTCATGCGCGCCATCTGGTCTGCAAGGCCGCCCGGCGTGTAGGGCACGACGATCGTCACCGGCTTGGAAGGCCAGGTGTCCGCCGCCGCCGGCTGCGCCCATACGAGGGCGCTCAGCGCGATGGACGACAGGTACGTCATTGCGGAAAGCTTCATGTGTTGTCTCCAATGTGGTCTCTGACTGATTCCACCGGATCGAACTGTCGCCAGGCAACTCGTACCGAGCCGGTCGAGCGCGCAATGGAGCGTTCATGAAGATCTGGAATGAGCTGCTGACGCGACAGCGTTCGCTCCGGGGCTCGCAAACTCTATGAGCTACCCGCTTCATGCAGAATTGAATTTGATTTCATGCCCGCGACGTCAGATTCGGGCAAGGGCATTGGCGCGGCAATGCGGCGCAGCGTCATGCCCTCACGCGCGCCGGTCCGGCCCCTGCCCTGAGAAGCGGAACGATCGGTTCGGGATCCATCCCGTTGTTCTCGAAGCGGGAGCTGGCGTTGATGCTCCCACGGCGTTGCGACGGTCGCGACCGTCGAGCGCGAACCCGGCATCGGGTTCAGCGCATCGAGCGCGGCGTATGGCGTAACGGCCGTGCAGCCAGCGGCGCCGGCGCACAGCACCGGCGCCGCTTCTGAGCTTGCCAGCCTCCGTTCAACGGCAGGCGTAGCTGCTTGCGGTGTTGACGTCACCGCCGACGTACGTCGGCTTCGCAGGATATGCACATGCGGGCATCGTCCGGACGGGGGCCGTCGTGCTCGTCGTCCGCAGTTGCAGGCCTTCTGGAGCTGTTCCGTTCTCGACCCACGCGATCAGACGCGGCATGAGTTCGCCGGGCCCGAACACAGGGTTGTTTGCATCCGGATTCGCCGTTCCATTGGAGCCATAGGCATGCCCTTGACCGGGGACCTGGTACAGGCGATAGAAGGTCTGGGTCGCGCCCAGGCTGCCTTGCATGCTCTCGACCTGCCGGTAGTACTCATCCTGCCCCCCAGGCATGATGGCCGAGTCGTTCATCGCGCTCGTATGGATCAGCTTGCCGCCTCTGGCTTTGAAGGCGGAAAGGTCCGGGCTGCCCGCGCTCGCATTCGCGAACTGCGGTTGCAGGGCGACCCCAAGGTCGAATGCGTTGGCCAGCTCCGCGTACGACATGGACTTCCAGAGCTCTGCCCCGTTTCCTGTCGCGTTCTTGAAGGTCGGACCCGCGAACTGGGAGTTCTGCAGCTCAAGCGCCACCATGTCGGCGCCGATCAGGGAGGCGCCGAACCCGATGCCGGTGATGTCGGTCCCCCGGTTGAAGCCATACCACTTGCGCACGCCCGCAAGGCCCGTGTCGAAGCCATTGTCGACCGCAGGGTCCGGCACGCTTCCATCCGCGGTCATGCCATACCAGACCTTGTTGATCGCGCGCGCTTCGGCCTGGGAGACGCAGTCCGATGTGCCGTTGGATCCTCCATCCGCTGCGCACAGGACGGAAGCGTCCTTCGTGGGGTCGTAGCGGCAAGCCGATTGGTCGAGGATGTATCCGAGGTGCTGCCCGCCGACCACGTCGCACGCGGCGATCGCAGCCTTGGAGACCGACGTCAACTTGCCAGCGGCGATCGGGCCGCCAAGGTCGCGCTGGTAGACGATCTGAGGATACAGCCACGCAGTCGTCCACTTTGTCCAGTTGCCCCCCGCCATCTGCGCGAGCACGCCGTCGTAGTCCTCGGGCAGGTACTGCACGATCGCCATGGCGTCGCGTCCGGACCCCGAAGTCCCCGAGAAGTACGAATACTTCTGCGCGGAGCCGTAGTACGCCTTGATCGCCTCCTTCGTTCTGACCGCCTGCAGGTGCAGGCCTCGCGTCGACCAGTTCTCCCATCCGGTCGTGTTGATGGATCCATCCGGGTTCATGAGAAACGCGCCCGACAGATGCGTCGCGCCGGTATGGCCCTTGTCGGTGGTGGAGGTTGCTGATCCGTCCTGTCCGGCAACCCTGGGTGCCGAACGGAAGGTGCCGTCCGCCGCCTCGGTGGCGGTCTCGGAGATCTTGCCCACCAAGGAGTCGTTCCCGCCCCCCCAGTTGCCCGAGCCCATTCCGTGGAAGCGGCCGTTCCAGTGCTCCTTCGTGGGGAGCCAGATCTCGATGCCGACGCCGGCCGACGTGGACGGCGCATCGGCCGGGCCTGCATGCGCGGGGCCGACGACGAGCTTGACGAAGCAAAGGTCCGCGACCGCCGTCTGCGAGAGCGTCGGGTTGAAGGCGACCTCAGCCGCCGCATTGGGCAGCGCGTCACCGGCCTTGTAGTCTTTGACCTCGAGCACCGAGACGCTCGGGTCCGCCGCCCAAGTCGCCGTAAAGAACGCCTGGCTGCAGGCGGCGGCGATCGGCGCCACGGTGTCGCTGTCATCGCCGCCGCACGCAGACAGCGCGAGCAACGGCAGTGCGAGCACCGCGCAGCGGGTGCTTGAGATGCCTTTGGGAAAGTTCGTCGTCCGCTGTGGACAGCTCACAGCATCGCGTCGCGGTGTCGCGTCTCGTTCGTCGGAAAGTCGGGGCATGAAGGGTCTCCAGTATTCGAAAGTGACCGCCAATGCTGCCGTGGGGCTGCAGCGGCCTCGCAAGCCTAGTGGTCGCGCCGTCGCGAGACTGTCCACCTGCGCACAGTTGCCGCCGAGATTGGCTATCGCTTTCCCGGAGTAGGCGATACGAGGCGAGCGAAGTGGGAGACACCGGAATCCTTGTCGCCGATCCCCAGGCGTTGGGCGCGTTCGCGGTCGAATGGGGCCGCGCTCTTTGGCAGCGCATGCGCGATGCAAGCGATGCTGATCGACAGCGCAGTTCGAGCGCCACATCGCGGCGGTCCCGGGCGGCCGGCGTGCCGAGCCTCGCAGACCGGAACGGACAGAAGCCGCGGCGTTCGCCGGGCTATGTGTCGTGGCTCGTGCCGCTCCCATGTCACCGCGGCGAGCTCTCCCAGCCGGTCACCGCGTGGCCGGCGCCTGTCGCTACTCCGTGCAGGCGTAGCTCTCGGCAGACGTGATGCTGCCGGCTCCGAGGTACTTCGGGTAGGTGGGGTACCTGCACAACGGACGCGTCGCCGTGCGCTGCCCTGCCTCGTCTTTCTTCGCCGCGATCAGTCGCTGCGAGGATGGCCTCGTTCCGCTCTCGACCCACGCGCGCACTGCGTCGAGGAGCTCGACGCTGTCCGGTCCCGCGCCGCCTGCACAATGCCCCACGCCAGGTTGCAGGAAGAACTCCATGGCCGCATCGCGTTGCTCCTTGCCGACCGTGGCCCCGACATCCTCGTAGTACTTCACCGAAGCCTTGTAGCTGATGGCCCAGTCCGTTGTGCCATGAGCAAGGATCAGTTTTCCTCCGCCAGAGAAATAGGATGCAAGGTCAGGCCCGACGTCGATGATGGTCGAGGCGAGCGCCAGTGCAGCGCCATGTGCTTCGGGGTCGAACCCAAGCAGCTGCGCGGCGGGATCCCTTGCCAACCAGTACTTGACCAGTCCATCCGCAAAGATCGTCTGTGAGCCCAGCCCGCCAATGGCGGAGCCGGTCAGCCACACGGCCCAGTCGGTCGCCTCTCCCCCGTAGCCCCAGCCGGGATAGATCTCGGTCCCATCGGCGGCGCGCAAGGGCGAGTACAGCGTCCGCGCCGTTGTCATCTGCGCATCGGTCAAGCATGTGTCCGATGTTGTCCCCGTGCAGCGCATCGTCTCGACGGTGAAGTCGCAGGCGGCCGGGTTGGCGACGACGCCATCTACGGCCCCATCCAGGGCGTCGCACCGTGAGAGCGCCGCATTCGAGATGGCCGCGCCGTGGGCGTCGGAGAGATAGCCGCCTGGCACCGCCATCGCCTGGCTGTTCGCGAGGAAGTGCCGCATCATGCTCGTGAAGTTGTACGCGGGTGCGCGCACCACGATCCCGTCGTAGTCGCTCGGATAGCGGCTGGCCTGGACCAGCGCTTCGCGCCCGCCGTTCGAGCAACCTTCGAAGTACTTGCGCGCAGGGGGCGTCCCGTAGTGCGACGCGGACAGCTCCATCGCAACCGTGTAGGCGGTGTGCATCGAGAGATGGCCGAAGTCCAGGCGCGCTTGGGCATCATCCAGGAAGGGCGATGCATCGAAGGCGCTGCCATTGCGGCCACCATTGGTTCGCACGACCAGATAGTTTCCGTTCGCGCCCGAGGGGGACCAGGCATAGTCTTGGATGTCACCGTCCCATCCTCCGCCGCCCTGCGCCAGCAGCATGCCGTTCCACTGCGACGGCAGGTCGATGCGGAATGCGAGGTTCGAGTGGATCACGCCCGTCACGCGGCAGAACTCGCCGTGATCGTCGGTCCCCGCCACCAGGGTCGAGGACCCGATTTCCGCTCCACCCACGGTGGTGCCCGCGAGCTTCTCGCAGGCTGCCGCGGGTTCCGCGACCGTTCCGCCTTGCTCCGGTTCTCTTCCGCCTCCGCATCCCACAAGAAGAGCCGCGACGCCGGCCGCGAGAACGCTTGGCTTGAGCGCCCGACCTGAAATGAACACCATGTTTCCTCCAGTTGTGTACGCCGCCTGGAAACGCGAGAGGCGCCCCCGGCGATCCTGTGTGGCCCAGCACCGTCTTCGTCGGTCACTCGCTGCGCCACAGCCGCCGTTGTAGGGCGGCGCACGAGCCGCCGTCTTTCAAGAATCGACGGCCTCGCCCCCGGGGATGCCGCAATTGCCATGTGGAGCACCGGCCGACATGCTCTGCGCGTCTGGCCGGCGTCCCGCACGGCCGCCGCAATGGACCAACCAGAGTGGAGCAACCGAGCACGATCACGTCTGCGACGCCACACTGGCGGGGACTGCCGTTGGTGCTGACGCGAACCAGCGGCAAGATTCGCTGGGACGATGCGTTTCTTCCGGGGTACACGCTGTCGTTCGTCTACCGCGGCCAGGCCCTGTCTGCTGTGCGGACGGGCTCGCGGACACGCGAGCTCCATTTCGCGCCCGGCAGCTTCTTCGCCTTGCCGAGCGGCCAGCACTGGAACGAGTTGGAGTCCAGCGGCTCCGTGGATGCCGTCACGATCGATCTGCAGGGCTCGGTGTCCGAGCATCCCGATCTCGGCCGGCTGCGAACACCGTGGTTCCGGGATGCCATGGTGTCGGATCTCTGCTTTGCCACGCTGCACGAACACGCGATGGCGGATGGCGCCGACGTGCTTCGCGCGGAATGCCTCGGCCACGAGTTGGTAGCGCGGCTGTGCCAGTTGGCCCATGAGGTGCGGGGTGCAGCAATGTTCTCGCGTCCCCTGCTGAACCGCCACCAGCAACGACGGACCCAGGACCTCATCGCGACAGAGCGCATGGATCGGCTGAGCGTCGGCGCCCTGGCAAAAGAGGCTGGGCTTGCCTCTTCACAGTTCGCGCTGAGCTTTCGGAACACCTTCGGGCGCAGCGTCCACCGCTACGTCATGGACGCCCGGTTGGCGCGCGCGCGCGAACTCCTCGCGTGCGGGAACACGCCCCTGGCAGAGATCGCCTACGAGACCGGCTTCGCCAGCCAGAGCCATTTCACGACAGCGTTCGGGCGTACCTTCGGCAGGACACCAGACAGCTATCGCCGATCGAAGGGATTGCCGTCGCCAACCAGCAGCAACCAGCCCAAAGGAAGCCCAGACGCAGTTGGCGGCGACCGGGTCTAGCCCTCGCGTTGCTGCATCCAGGCCTGCTGGCGCGGGCCGGCGAGGCGAGCGGCCAGAAGGCCATCGCGCGATGCCTCAGACTGGCGCGCGCCGCCGCGGCTCAGAGGTCGAGGACCAGGCACGCACTCTTGGCCCGCGACACGCACACGGTCAGGCACCGCGTCTTTTCCTCGTCGTTCAGGATGAAGTCCTGATGGTCGACCTCACCCTCGAGGTAGCCGACCTTGCAGGCCCCGCACAGTCCCGACAGGCACGAGGTCGGCACCCTGTGACCAGCCAGTTCCAGCGCCCGTACGATGGTCTGCTCTGGCAGCACCTGGACGGTGGCGCCGGTTCTCGCCATCCGGACCTCGAAGCTGCCAGCCGGCGCATCCGGGTTCTTGGGCCGTTCCGGGGCCTTGAAGTGCTCGCTGTGCACCGTGCCCTGCGGCCAGTGGCTGGCGGCCGCCGCACAGGCGTCCATGAAGCCGCCCGGCCCGCAGAAGTAGACATGAGTGCCTTCGGCGTGCTCCGCCAGCAGGCCTGCGATGTCCAATGCCTTGTCGCGCTCGCCGTTGTCGTGGTGCAGGTGCAGCCGGTCCGCCGGCACCAGCGCCCGCAACTCGTCCAGGAACGCCGCGTGGCGTGGCGTGCGCGCGCAGTAGTGCAGCTCGAACGACTCGCCACGGGCCGCCAGCGTGTGCGCCATCGCCTTCAAGGGCGTGATGCCGATGCCCCCCGCCAGCAGGATGGAATGGCGCGCACCGTCCGCCAGTGCGAAGGCATTGCGCGGCCAGCCGATGGTGACCGACTCCCCCACGCGAATGCTCTCGTGCATGGCGCGCGAGCCGCCCCGTCCCTTGGCCTCGCGCAGCACGCCCAGGGTCCAGCGGGACCGGTCGCCCGGATCGCCGGCAAGCGAGTACGAGCGGACCACGTCGCCCGGCAGGTGCACGTCCACATGCGCCCCTGCCTCGGCGACCGGCAGCTCGTGGCCATCGGGATGCACCAGGTCGAAGGCATGGATGCCTTCGGCCTGCCAGCGGATGCCGCGCACCATCAGGCGCACCGGCTCCCCGGCGACGAAGCCGCTGAGCACGCCCTGTGGCAAGGGCGCGTTCATGCCTGCCTCCGGGCGAGCACCTCCTGCTGCAAGGCTTCCAGCCGTTCCTTGACGAAGCTGGTGCGCTCCGCGCCCCTCATCTTGTCGCTCTCGGTGATGATGAAGACCACCTGCTTGGCCAGGTAGCGGCGCAGTGTCACTTCCTCTTCCTTGGTGCGGCCCACCGGCAGCTCGAACACGTTGCCAGAGCAGTAACTGTTGGGCGCGCCGTCGTATTCGCGCAGCCACTCGGCGAACTTCTCCGGGCCGGCGTTGGGGTTGGTGCCACGGACGGCGTCACGCAGCAGCTTGCGGAACATGTACAGGCCGGCGTCGAACTTGGTGGGGTTCTCCAGCGCATGCACGGCGATGGGCCGCTGCGTGATGATGGCCTCATAGTCGCCCGGTGCGTACTGGCAGTCCTTGTAGTTTTCGCGCGCACGGTGGTCGGCAGGGATCGGCGGCATGTCCTCGAGCTTGTACTTGCCGAAGCGCTCCGGCCGGCGCATGGCGACCTGGCCTTCCAGGAAGTCGATGGTCTCGTAGCCGACCATGCTCTTGTCGCCGATGCCGCGCGTGTCGATGCCGGGGCCCATCACACGCCAGCCGATCATCTTGCTGTTGAGGTCGTCCACCGGCACGGTCCAGCGGATCATGTGGAAGCGGCCGAACAGCTTCTTCGCATGGCCGTCCTCCGACGTGTAGGCATGCAGGCTGAAGTTGGGCAGCACCTGGTGCTGCACGCGGATGTACATGTGGTCTTCGTCCGAGCGGCGCGCGCCGGTGCAGGCCAGGCCGCGGCCGCCGTGGATGGGCATGAACTGCATGTCGGGTGGCACCTCCATCGACGCGGCACCGACCTCGTCGAAGGTCGTGCCCTGGTAGTGCTCGCCGGTCACCTGGCGCTTCGCGTGCAAGGCCATGGTGTGGTAGTTGTCGGCCGAGTTGTCCTGCACCTGCAGCCAGTTGGCATGCTGGAAGTTGCTGTAAGGCACCAGCTCGTCGCCTTCGGCGCAGGTGAAGTTGGATTCCCACTCGGGGAAAGGCGGCTCCTCGGCCGGCGGCCCCATGTAAGCGAAGACCAGACCGTGGCGTTCGAAGGCCTTGTAAGCGCCCTGGCGGATGGAGCAGCGGTAGCGCTCGCCCTCCTCCTCTTCACCCTCGGGGAAGGGCACGCGCAGGCAGGTGCCGTCCACGTCGAAGACCATGCCGTGGTAGCAGCACGAGATGCCGTTCTTCTCGATCTTGCCGTACTCCAGCGAGGCGCCGCGGTGCACGCAGTGGGCGTGCAACAAGCCGATGGCGCCGCTGCCGTCGCGGAAACACACCAGCTCCTCGCCCAGGATCTTCAGAAAGCGCGGCGTGTCGGTCAGCTCCATGGACATGCAGACCGGGTGCCAGAAACGGCGCAGGTATTCGCCGGTCGGCGTGCCGGCACCGACCTCGGTCAGCTCCGGATCGTGGCCCGGCACCTTGTTGGTGAAGTAACCGCCGTAGGGGATCAGCTTGTGGACGGTACCGCCCGCGGTGGTCTTGTGCTCGTGCTTTTCTTGCTTGATGGTCATGGACGTCTTTCGCAAAGGTGGGGGCTTAGATTCAGAGCACGGTGTTCTGTACTCTGTATCCAAAGAATAGGCTGATTTAAGAAGTTTGCAGCGAGGGTTAACCCTTGATTTCCGTCATCTCATGCCTTGTCGCGGTCGACCAGGCGGCCCTGCGCGATCCAGGGCATCATGGCGCGCAGCTTCTCGCCCACCTGCTCGATGGGATGCGCGGCATTCAGGCGGCGCCGCGAGCGCAGCGTTGGCCCTCCGGCTCGGCTTTCAAGGATGAAGGCCTTGGCGTACTCGCCGGTCTGGATGTCTTGCAGGACGCGCTTCATCTCCAGCTTGGTCTGTTCGGTCACGATGCGCGGACCGGTCACGTACTCGCCGAACTCGGCGTTGTTGGAGATGCCATAGTTCATCGTGGCGATCCCGCCCTCGTACATCAGGTCGACGATCAACTTGAGTTCGTGCAGGCACTCGAAGTAGGCCATCTCGGGCGCGTAGCCGGCCTCCACCAGCGTTTCGAAGCCGGCCTTGACAAGCTCGACCGCGCAGCCGCACAGCACTGCCTGCTCACCGAACAGGTCGGTCTCCGTCTCCTCGCGGAAGTCCGTCTCGATCACGCCAGCCTTGCCACTGCCGATCGCTGCAGCGTAGGCCAGCGCGGTCTCGCGAGAGCGCCCGGACGCGTCGCGCCAGATGGCGATCAGACTCGGAACCCCGCCGCCGCCCTTGTAGGTGGAGCGCACGGTGTGGCCCGGTGCCTTGGGCGCGATCATGACGACGTCCAGGTCCTCGCGTGGCGAAACCTGGCCATAGTGCACGTTGAAGCCATGCGCGAAGGCGAGGGTTGCGCCCTTGGCCAGCGCCGGCTCCACCTGGTAGGCGTAGACGCCGGCGATCTCCTCGTCCGGGATCAGCATCATCACGAAGTCGGCCTCGCGCACGGCGGCGTCGACCGAACGGACGCGCAGGCCCACACTCTCGGCCTTGTGCCAGGAGGCGCCCCCCTCGCGCAGCCCGACGCGCACGTCGATGCCGCTCTCCTGCAGGTTCAATGCGTGGGCATGGCCCTGCGAGCCGAAGCCGATGATCGCGATCTTGCGGTTCCGCAGCAGGCTGAGGTCGGTGTCTTTGTCGTAGAAGACTTTCATGGTGTTCCAGTGGTTGAGAAATCAGGAAGAGGAGGAATCGTGCGGAAGGCGCGCCCATGGCCAGCGGGCCACGGCGCTCAGGACGAAGCAAAGGCTCAGCACCAGCCAGGCCCACCACACCAGGGTTGACGGCGCCGATACGGCGGTTCCGGCGGCGTAGGCACTGCGCAAGCACGCGTGCGCCCCCAGCAAAAGGTTCAATCCGGCGAGGCGCCGGATCGTGCGGCTTGCGACATGCGGACTCGCGAGCCACGACGCCCCTGTGTAGAGGCAAGCCATGAGATACCAGCGGAGCGCCGATGGATCCGCCTCGAAGGTTCCCCCCAGGATGGTCGCGGCCGCCGTGTGCAGGACCAGCAGCAGCACGATGCCGTCGATCCAGCGAAGAGCAACATCGATGCGGGAATGGTCAAGCGTTTGCACTCTGTATCCAAAATACAATGCAGGAATGAAGCTCAACATCGCTACGCTGCCGGCGCGCTCGGACTTTGTGGACGCCACCTACCGGGTCCTCGTAGACGCCATCACGGATGGCTCTCTCGCCCCGGGTGAACGCCTGACGCAGGAAGAGATCGCCGAACAGCTGCATGTCTCGCGATCTCCGGTGCTCCAGGCGTTGCGTCTGCTCAAGAAGGACGGATTCATCGAAGACGCCCCCGGACGAGGAGTCCAAGTGGCGCAACTCGACATTGCGTGGGTTGCGAACCTCTACCAGGTGCGCGGAGCCCTGGATGCGCTGGCCGCCAGGCTCGCGGCGCAGTCGCGCAGCACCATCGACCCCGCGCTCATGGACCGTGGTCGCCGGGCGGCCGAAGGCGACGATCTGCGGGCCATCATCGACACCGACCTCGCCTTCCACAACGCCATCTACTTGGCCTCGGGCAATCCGCTCATCGCGGAGAGCGCCGAGCGCCACTGGATGCACCTGCGACGTGTCATGGGCGCCGTGCATCGCGTGGCCCGGCATCGGGCGACGCTTTGGGACGAGCACCAGTCCATTGCCGATGCGATCGCCCAGGGCGACGCCGAGCGCGCCGTCGAGCTGAGCGACCTCCACATCAGCCGGGCCAGCACCAACCTGGTAGGCGAATTGCGCAAGCTCTACCCCCTGGCGACAGTGGCCGCCCCACGCGCCTGAACGCATCCCTCAGTCGCGCTTGCGCTTGGCCACGTTCACGAGCGCAGCCGGAATGGTGAACACCAGGATGCTGCCGATGACCAGGCTCCCGGCGAGGCCGAACACACCCGCACCGGCTGTCCCGGAAGCGGTCTGCACGAGGCCGATCACATAGGGGCTGACCACGCCTGAGATGCTGCCCACCGAGTTGACGAAGGCGATGCCGGCCGCTGCAGCGCCACCGGTGAGGATGGACGCCGGCAGCACCCAGAACTGCGAGATCGTCGCCATCACGCCGACGGTACCGATCGTCAGCGCCACCAACGCCCAGGTCGTGTCCTTCGCCACGAGCACGCTGGCGAACAGGCCCGCGGCGCCCAGCAGGCCCGCCAGCGACAGATGCCAGCGCCGTTCGCCCGTGGCATCCGAGTTGCGGCTGATCAGGATCATGCCGACCACGGCTGCAGCGTAGGGGATCGAGGACAGCAAGCCCACGTCCAGCGGATCGGTCACGCCGCTGGCCTTGACCAGGCTGGGCAGCCAGAAGCTGACGCCGTACAGGCCCATGGTGAAGAAGAAGTAGATGCCCGCCAGCAACAGCACCTTGGGATTGGTCAGGCCGTCCTTGATGGAGTGCAGGTGCTGGCCCTGCTGCTCGGCAGCCAGGTCGTGCTGGATGAGCGACTTCTCGGCCGCGGTCAGCCACTTGGCATCGGCAACCTTGTCATTGAGGAAGAAGAAGGCGACCACGCCCACCAGCACGGTCGGCAGGCCCTGGAGCAGGAACATCCACTGCCAGCCGTGCATCCCCAGGTGGCCGTTGAAGTGGGTCATCATCCAGCCCGACAACGGCCCGCCGATGACGCCGGACATCGGAATGCCGGTCAGGAACAGCGCGGTGACCTTGCTGCGGCGCGAGTTAGGGAACCAGTAGGTGAGGTACAGCAGGATGGCCGGGATGAAGCCGGCTTCGGCCACCCCGAGCAGGAAACGCAGGATGTAGAAGCTCGTCGGGCTCGACACGAACATCATCCCGGCGGAGATGGCCCCCCAGGTGACCATGATGCGCGCAATCCAGCGACGTGCGCCCACCTTCAGCAGGATCAGGTTGCTGGGGACCTCGAACATCAGGTAGCCGACAAAGAAGATGCCGGCGCCGAGACCGTAGATCGCGTCGCTGAAGCCGAGGTCCTGCGACATCTGCAGCTTGGCGAAGCTGACGTTGATGCGGTCCAGGTAGGCGCACACGTAGCACAGGAACAGGAAGGGAAGCAGTCGCCAGGCCACCTTGGAATAGGTGGCGGCTTCGATGTCCGTGGTTGTGGACTGTGGGGTCGCGACGTCGCTATACATTGTTTTGTCTCCGGGGGCTTGAGGGGATGGAGCGGCCGAGCGCCGCCCCTCCGACGGCATCGTTGCCGTCGGCCGTTGCGAGTCAGGAAGCGCGGATGCGCGTCAGTCGAACATGTCGGGCTGCGTCGCAGCCAGGTGTTCGTAGATCGGCTGGAAGTGCAGCCAGCCGATGTACTCCGAGCCCACGTGCTCGCGGCTGTAGCGCGAGCGCTGCGCATCGACCATCACGGGCTTGTGGCCGGTGGCCTCCACCATCAGCTGCTGGCGGCAGCAGCGCTCCAGTGCCATGAACCAGAAGGCGGCGGACTCGATGCTGTAGCGGCTGGCCGTGAGCAGGCCGTGGTTCTGGTGGATCGCGGCTTTCACGCCCTTGAACCAGTCGCACACGGCCGTGCCGGCCTTCTCTTCCACCGCCACCTGGCCGGCTTCCTCGCGGATCACGACGTGGTCCTCGAAGAACGCGGCCGCGTCCTGCGAGATCGGATCGAGGGGCCGGCCCAGCGCTGCGAACGCCGTTCCATAGACCGTGTGCGCGTGGCACATCGACAGGATGTCGGGATGGGCTTCATGCACGGCCGCGTGCAGCACGAAGCCTGCGCGATTGAGCGCGTAGTCGCCCTCCACGACCGTGCCCTTGTGGTCGGCCAGGATGAGGTTGGACAGATTGACCTGCGAGAAGTGCACGCACATCGGATTGGTCCAGTACAGCTCGGGATGCTCCGGATCACGGATGGTCAGGTGCCCGGCGAAGCCGTAGTCGAAGCCCTCCAGCGCGAATGCGCGGCATGCCGCCACGAGGCGCTTCTTGAGGTGCAGGCGTTGGTCGTCCAGGTTCTTGAACGTGGGCAACTCGGGATAGATCAGCCCCTTCTGTTGCGGTTGGTAGATGGAAACGCGCCCATCGGGAAGACGGGGAAGAACAGGATCCTGGCGGACCGGGAGATCGAGTACGGCGGACATGTGGTGCTCCTCAAGAGATGGATCGGGTCCAGGCGCTGCGTTCGCTCGCTTGCCTGGATGGGTGCGCATCTTCAATCGGACTCGCCTGAAGCACAAACGATGGATGTTCATGTTCAGATGAACATCATTCATGTCAATGAAGGCACAATCTCCGCGTCCAAAGGCCTTTGATGCGCAAGATCCCCAACTTCGTCCTGCTCCGAGCGTTCGAGGCGGCAGCCCGCCTGGAGAGCTTCTCGCTCGCCGCCGCGGAGCTGAGCCTGACACCTTCTGCCATCAGCCACCAGGTGCGCGAGTTGGAGGATGTCTTCGGCAAGCAGCTGTTCCAGCGGCTGCACCGGCGCGTCGAGCTGACCCCCGAGGGCCGACGTCTGGCGACCGAGCTGACCCGTGTGCTGGATGCGTTGGAGGCCAGCTGCGCCGAGGTCAGCCTCGCGCCTTCGAGCCAGGTGCTGTCGGTGTATTGCGCGCCCACGTTCGCAGTCAAGTGGCTCGGCCCTCGCTTGGCGTCGTTCGCGAAATCGCATCCCGAGGTGACGATCCGGATGACCAGCGGCGCAGAGCCCATGGACCTGATGCGGGCGCGCGAGGTCGACCTCGCCATCTCCTACGGGCTTGCGCTCCAACGCCCCGGCGTGGAGATCATCTCGCTCGGCAAGGAGACGATCGCACCTCTTTGCTCTCCTGCCCTGATCCCAGCAGCGGCGACGGCGCGCGACGTCTTGACCAGCACGACGCTCATCGACTCACCCCTCAGCCAGGTGAGCTGGCGCGACTGGTTCGCGCTCAACGGCATGCAGCTGCCCTCGCGCATCCGCCAGTCCTTCGACCGTGCTGCGTTGTCCATCGCCGCAGCGGCCGACGGCCTGGGGATCGCACTCGAATCGACCAGGCTTGCGGAGCGCGAGCTGGCGCGTGGAGAGCTTGTCGAGCTCGGCAGCAAGGAATTCAAGCGCGTGCTGCGCGAGACGCACTTCCTGTCACAGCGTACGAACGAGCGCCATCTGGACAAGATCAAGAAGTTCAGGACATGGCTGCTCGCCCAACTTCCATCGGCACCGAAGCGCTGAGCCACTCTGCGCACGCAGCCGCAGTACGCGAAGGGCTTGCGTCTCAGGCCGGCAGCACGAGCAGCAGCGCACTCAGGGTGACCAGCGAGCAGGCGGTCGTCAAGAGGGTGGTCGTCGCGGTGGGCCCTGCTTCTCGCCTGTAGAACTCGGCCAGCATTAAAGGCCCCGTTCCGGTCGGAAGCGCTGCCATCAGAACGGCCGCCTTGACCAGCGACGGGGGCAGATGGAACACGGAACGTGCCAACCACCAGGTCAGCAACGGCAGCCCGACGAGCTTGGTCGCCGTCAACACGAGAGGCAAGGTCCTGGCGCCGCCTCGCGCGACGGGACGGTCGGCCAGGAAGGCGCCCAAGCCGACCAAGGCGCAGGGCGTCGCAGCCTGACCGATCAACTGCAGGAACGACGCAACGCCCTGCGGAATCTCGGCACCGAGAACCGACAGCAACGCGGCGACCAAGGGCGCCAGTATGATGGGGTTCTTCACGGAACGGCCAAGCGCAGCGAGCATGGAATGGGCCGAGGCTCTGCGTCCGGCCAGGCCAACTTCGACCAAAACCACGGCCACGGTGAACAGCAGGCACACGACGATCAGCGTGGACAGCGTCGCAGCAATGACACCCTGCTCCCCGAACGCCAGCAGGCACAGTGGCAGGCCGACGTAGGCCGTGTTCGAGTAGGACGCGGCCACGGCGTCCACTGTGGCGTCGGCCACTGGTTTTCCAGTCCTGGTCCGAACGAACAGCACGGCGAAGAAGACGGCCAGCGTGGCGATGCCGAAAGTCGCGATGAAGCCGGGTTGCCACAGCGCCGTCCAATTGCTGCGCAGAACGACTTCGAACAAGGCCGCCGGCAGTGCGAAGTGCACAACGAATCGGTTCAGAACGCTGGCCGCACCGGCATCGAAAAGGGCTCTGCGCCGGCCCACGTAGCCCACGGCGATGAGGCAAAAGAGCGGCAGGAGAATGTTCAGGGTGATGGCCATGGTGCTGGCCTGGCGCTTTGCCGGGCCTTGTCGGATGTGGATCTCGATCGCATCCTAGGGATTACCCTTTATGCCGTCCAATATCTTGTCAGTCGATTGACAATACCTTTTTTGCATCATGCTCGATTCACGCCGCCTGCGCTACTTCCTTGCGGTCGCCGATGCGCTGCACTTCGGCCGCGCTGCCGAGCGACTGAACATCTCTCAACCGCCACTGAGTCGGCAGATCGCGTCCCTGGAAGAGGACCTGGGCACCGCGCTGTTCCATCGGAACGCCCACCACGTGGTGCTCACTCCAGCCGGCACACGTCTTCAATCAGACGCTCGCGACATCCTTGCCTCGATGGCGCGTGCCGAGGCCAACGCCCGCGCCGCAGCCATCGGAGAGTCCGGAGCACTGACCATCGGCTTCACGATGTGCGCGGCTTATAGCGTCGTCCCAAGCTACGCGAAGACCTTCAGCACGCGGTACCCGGAGGTCGACCTGACCCTGCGCGAGGTGCTGTCCAGCGACCTCGCAGCGCAGGTGAGCGATGGAACCATTGACGCAGCAGTCGTACTGGCGCAAGCAGTCCCCAAGGGAATCAACCAGCGCACGGTGGTGCGCGAGCAGCTGTGTCTGGCGTTGCCGCGAGCGCACCGCCTCTCCAGCCAGCGCCGGATCGTCCCTGCCGCGCTCAGGGACGAAGTCTTTGTCGCCGCCTCCATGGACATCGCCCCGTCCCTGCGGCAGGCCATGCTTGCGCAGTGCGAGATGGCTGGCTTCGTCCCTCGCATCGGCATGGAAGTGCACCTGCAGCAGACCATCCTGACGTTGGTGGCCGAAGGCGTCGGCGTGGCGCTGGTGCCAGCCTCCATGCGCAAACTGCAGACTTCTGCGATCGTGTTCAAGTCGCTTCCCGACGCCGTCAGCATCTCGCAGCAGTTGATCTGGCGCGCCACGAACTCGAACCCGTGCCTGCACAACCTGCTGTCCATCGCCAACCCCGTCGAATGAGCCGCAGCTGGTCGGTCCCATCGGGCACTGCCGGATCGGTCCGACCGCGCGAGCGACCCATGCGCTGACGCCACGCCGGCCTGCACTCCGTGCGGGAGACGGATGACCGAGCAACAGCGCCAATTCACAAGGGCAACGGGGGCTGCAGACGCCGGCCCGGGCCCATCGGCAGCGCGCGTCCCCGTGCCGCACCTGGTCCATCGACGGTGTGTTGAAGATCAGCTCAATTGAGTATGAAGCCGCATCGCCATCAAATGGCTGCGCGCAGACAACAAGCAGGCACGAGACGCAAGCACGCACCTCCCAGTTGCAGTGCTGCAGGGATCCGATGCCATTCGGCGTCCAGGAGCGGAGCTGCGCCGTTCCTTGTCCCAGGCGGTCTTGCGCCGGATCGAAGGAGACAACCGATGAACGTGTCCGTGGTGCGTAGCCTCGTAGCAGGCGCTCTGGCAACGATGACGGGGCTCGCCAGCGTGGCGGCGGCCGCAGAGGTCTATCCGGCAAAGCCGATTCAGCTGGTGGTGCCCTTCAGTGCGGGCGGCGACGCGGACCAGTCAGCGCGCAACCTCGCCGCATCTGCGGCCGACATCCTCGGCCAGCCGATGATCGTGGTCAACAAGGCTGGCGGCAACGGCATCATCGGATCCCAGTACGTCAAGGCTGCCAAGCCCGATGGGTACACGCTACTGCTTGCCCGCACGGGACCGCAGATCCTGCTCCCGGCGTTGCAGCCGCAGACGACCGGATATGCCTGGAACGACTTCACCTTCCTGGGGCTGCTGGATCTCAATCCCGTGATCTGCGCGGTTCATCCTGACAGTCCGTTCAAGAACTTCCAAGACCTCGTCGCGGGCCTGCAGGCGAAGCCGGGAAAGCTCAGCTACAGCCACCCAGGCGTCGCAACCGTTCCGAACCTGACACCCCAACTCGTGCTGAGCAGTCTGGGGCTGCCCCCTGGCGCGGCCATCAACGTTCCCTACAAGGGAGGTGGCGAAGCCGTGCTGGCCGTCATGTCCCGCGAGGTCGACTTCTCCTGCGGGAATCTGAGTTCGATGATGGGCAACCTGACCGGAGGCAAGCTCCGTCCCCTGATCACGACGACGCCTGAACGTCTGAACAAGTTCCCGAACCTGCCTACGGCCAGGGAGGCCGGCTTTCCGCAGCTCGAGGCCATGCTCGGCTGGAGTGCGCTGTACGGCCCCCCCAACATGAGCACGGCGACCGTGAACCGATGGGTTGGTGCGCTGCAGCGCGTCGCAGGCGACGCACGATGGATTGCAGGAACGCAGGGCTTTGGCGGCATTCCCCGCGTTCTACCTCCCGCAGACACCGAGAAGTTCGTGGGCGAGAGCTTCTCCATCAACCAAAGGATCGTCCGAGACGCCAACCTGAAGCTCGAGTAGCCGACGCTGGCCGACGCCAGCGCCGCAGCCCAATGTGCGCCAACGCGGCTCCAACAAGCGCCGCGTGGCTCCCAGTACCCCTCCCCTTCCCCACTCCCGCACCTCTGCACAGCAACCATGAGCACCTTGACCTCCGTCCCCTCCTTCGACATGCCCGCGCTGACACTGGACCTCCTGGACAACGCGCCCGAGTTGTTCTCGGCGTTCCGCGAGTACGCCGAAGTCGTCCAACGTTCGGCGGAGGCCTCGATGACGCCACGCCTCCATGCGATGGTGCGCCTGGCCGTCGCATTGGCCATTCCGAATGAAGACCTTGCGAGCCGCTGCCTGAAGCTCGCGAGGCAGCACGCCTCTGCGGCGGATATCGCTGGCGCGGTGAACGCCGCAAGCCATCTCCGAAGCGGCGCGGCCATCGCCTATGGCCGCCTCGTGTTCAAACTGATGGAGCCCGCGCAGGCCTCCTCGGCGGAGGGGACCGGTCGCGCGCAGATGGCGCTGGACCGCGAGTACATGACCAAGTTGCGCAAGGCCAGCCCCGCCCCTTTCGACGCGATGGCCAAGCTTTCGATGGCCCGCCAGAAGAGTCCTGTGATCTCGGCACTGGACCACGAACTGATCTCGGTGGCCATCGGCACCGTGACGCAATGCGTGTACTGCCTGGAAGTCCACGGCAACAAGGCCAAGGAAGTGGGCGCCACTGACCAGCAAATCGCGGACGCTGTCCACATCGCCATCGCCGCACGCTACGAAGCGACGCTGCACGAATGGGCGGCGGTGGCCGACTGACACGCCTGCACCTACGCGGTCGGCCAACATCGACTCCGCCTCTGCGTCGGTCGAGCAGCCGCCCGAGATCCACTTGAACCCAAATTCAATTGGATGTGATCGTGTTGATCCATAGGATGCACAGCGACTCCACGCACCGGTCCCGGGCGAGTGCTCGTCGTTGACACCCACACGGGCGCCGATACCGCTCTGGGGTCCAGTCTGCCGAGAAGCCCGGGGGTCCGGCCTTGGAACGTGGGCGCTTGCGCCCGCCCCGGCGCCCGCGCTTTGCATTCTGTTCCCCAAGATGATCCTCGTTCACAAGGCTTCCGCTGCCCGTGCAGCCCTCACCCGGAAATGGCCCGGCCTGGTGGTGTGCGTCACCGTCGCGTGCGCCGCGACATTTCTCTCCCAGCACTACGGCGGCCCGCAACTGCTGTACGCCCTGCTGATCGGCCTGGCGTTCCACTTCCTGCACGGCAACCCGCAGATCTCCGCGGGAGTGGACTTCTGCGCCAGGACGTTGCTGCGGACGGGCGTCGCCCTTCTCGGCGCACGGATCACTGTGGACCAGGTCGCACACCTGGGGCTGCGCGCGGGCGTGATCGTCGCGCTCGGCCTTGCATTGACCATCATGTGCGGACTGGCATTGGCGCGCCTTGGGCGTCGCCGCATGGAAGAGGGACTGCTGTCGGGCGGAGCCGTCGCGATATGCGGGGCCTCGGCCGCGATGGCAATCGCGGCCACGCTGCCATCGACACGCGAGAACGAGCGACTCACGCTCTTCACGGTGGTCGGTGTCACGGTGTTCTCGACCATCGCCATGGTTCTCTATCCCTTTGCGCTGCATTTCCTCCCGCTGTCCGCGGTCGACCGCGGTGTGTTCCTGGGCGGCACCATCCACGACGTCGCGCAAGTCGTGGCAGCAGGCATGCTGCTCGGACCGGAGACCGCCGACGCGGCAACCGTGGTGAAACTTTTCCGGGTGCTCCTGCTCGTACCGGTCGTCTTGCTCATCACTGTCGCGCTGCGCAGGTACAGCAGCGCGGGCACGGGCGGCGGGCGTCCCCCAGCTGTCCCGTTCTTCTTGATCGCCTTCATCGCACTCGTGGCCGTCTCCAGCCTGAACATCTGGCCGGCCGGGGTCGTGACGGCGGCGAGCGACGCCTCCCGCTGGCTGCTGGTCACTGCCATTGCCGCTGCCGGGGTGAAGACATCCTTCGAGGAGTTGCTGAAGATGGGATGGTGGCCGGTATTGATGCTTCTCGGAGAGACGCTCTTCATCGCTGCTTTCGTCATGGTCGCGCTCCTCTTCGTTTGACCACAGCTCAACCTCCAGTGCTTCACCAGCCCCTCCGCACGAACGCAGGCTCCATGCCGGTCGATGGTGACGGCGGTGCAGCCACTCTCGGAAAGGAATCCTTGCCCCCATGCACCAAGCACTCGCCGCACGCCGACGTGTCCTGACCCTGTCAGGCGCCGCCCTGCTCGCCGCCAACGCGCCCTTTGGCGCGGCGCACGCTCAATCCACCGCTGCGCAGGACACGACCTGGAAGAAGCTCGAAGCCGCTTCGTGGATTCGCGATGGCCAGGCGTCGGCGCCCCAGATCGTGTACGTGATCACCGATCCCAACTGCATCTGGTGCCACCGCTTCTGGGAGGCGGCGCGACCGTGGGTCGCCGCCGGCAAGGTGCAGGTCCGTCATCTCCTGGTCGGCATCATTCGGCCTGACAGCCCTCGCAAGGCGGCGACTATCCTGAACTCAAAAGACCCTGCCGCGGCAATCGAACAGAACGAGAAGGCGTTCGGAAACGGCGGCATCTTCCCTTCCGGCGCCGTGAACGAGAGCGCCAAGCGCAAGCTGGACGGCAATCTGCAGTTGATGCGCGAACTGGACTTTCGCGGTACGCCTGCGATCATCTTCAAGAACCGTGCGGGTGTCGTCGAGAAGATCGCCGGCTTTCCCCGCAGCGAGCGAATGGAAGCCGTCATGGGCGAACGCTGAGTCCGCGTATTCCTTCATCACGCGGCTCGGCATACTTGGGGGCGCATGCATCTGCGATGTGCCCACGACGTTCGGCAGCCGCTGGCATGTCGCCAAGCGCATGGGCTCGGCCCGCTACCATCCGCGCCCCGACGGGCGACCACGCCAGTGCCGCTGCAATGGCAGCGGGACCTGCCGCCCTTCGATCTAGACGCCTCGCACGGGCAAGCAGCCCGTGCGCGAGACCTCCTCCATCACCTTGCCCGGCATGCGCCTCTCCACCTCGCTCTCACGGCTCGAGCTGTTCGTCAAAGTCATCAATGAAGGCAGTCTGTCCAATGCCGCACGCGCGTTGGCGCTGACACCATCGGCCGTCAGCAAGTCGCTATCGCAGCTCGAATCCCAGCTCGGAACGACTCTCGTCAAGCGAACGTCCCGCCACCTGTCGCTGACGGAGGGCGGTGCGACCCTGTACGAGCGTGCCAAGACCATCCTGCAGGAGGCGGACGCCGCGCTGCACGCGACGCTGCAGTACCGCAAGCCATCCGGCGTGCTACGCGTGACTTGCTCGATCGCGCTCGGCTGCACGCAGATCTCGCGCCTGGTGCGGGAATTCATCTCCCTGTACCCAGACATCGAGTTGTCTCTAAACCTGGACGATCGGATTGCCGACCTGTCCGCCGCCGACCACGACGTGGCCTTGCGCATCACCTCGCGCGACGACTGGGACTATGTCGGCCGTCGGCTCGCTCCAATCCAATGGATCTACGCTGCATCACCCGGATACTTGGCCTCAAGGCCAGCGGTGCGTGTCCCGCAGGATCTGGCCGTCCACTGCTGCCTGCTCTACCCGGCCATGACCGAGAAGCGCCAGTGGTCGTTCTTCCATGACGGCGAGGAGCTGAACGTCAAGGTGCCTTGTCGAGCCGTCTCCAACTCGAGCCTGGCACTTGCCGAGATGGCAACGGACGGCTCTGGCGTGGTATGCATCCCCGACTATGTGGCCCACCGCTACCTCAATGACGGCAGCCTCGTGGAGGTCCTGCCGGCCTACGCACCCCAGCAACGCCACGCCCTCTACGCGCTCTACACGAAGACCCGCTACAGCAACCCCGCGCTGCGCGCCTTCGTCGATTTCCTGGCGGACAAGTTCGAGGACGGCGTGCCTTGGAATCCACGGGAGGGGTCAGGACGCACGCAGGCCCTCAGCGCTTCAGCAAGGCCTGCGACAGCCGAAGGATCGCCAGGTCCACGACCTGCCTCGGGCAACCAAGGTTGATCCGCATGAATCCATGGCCATCGGCCCCGAACTTCGGTCCCTTGTCCAGCCAAACACGACCTTCCACGAGCAGGAAGTTCTCCAACTCGGCCGGCGACATGCCGAGCTCCCGGAAATCGATCCAGCCGAGGTACAGGGAGTCCATCTCGATTGCGCAGACACCCGCGTTCAGCGCGTTGATCCGCGACGCGAAGTGCCGCTGGTTCGTTCCGATGTAGCGCGTGAGGGCGTCGACCCATGCGTCACCATGCGTGAACGCCGCCTCGGTCGCGACCAAGCCAAGGGTGTTGACCCGGGTGTTGTAGTTTCGCTCGATCGTCCGAAGTACTTCGGCACGCAGGCGCTTGTCGGGGATGAACATGTTCCCGCACTGCAGCCCTGCAAGGTTGAACGTCTTGCTTGCCGACGTGCAGGTGATGCTGTTCTCGGCGAACTGGCGGCCCAACGAGGCGAAGGGCGTATGCCGCGCGCCATGCGCCAGGACGAAGTCGCAATGCACCTCGTCCGCGATGACCAGGATGCCGTGACGCAGGCAGATCTCCCCCATGGTCCTCAACTCGTCGGGCGTCCACACGTTGCCGGTCGGGTTGTGCGGATTCGAGAGGATGAAGATCTTCGTGTTCGGACGGATGGCCGCCTCGAACGCCTTCGCGTCGAACCGGTACTTCTCGCCATCGTAGTGAAGAGGTGCCAGCGCCAGGTGGCGCCCATTGATGAGCACGTCCTGGTGGAAGTGGATGTAGACAGGCGGCTGGATGAGGACGGAGTCCCCAGCCTTCGAGCAGGTCTGGATGATGGTCTTGAGCGCGGCAACAACGCTGGCGATCGGCACCACCCATTCGGCTTGTGCATCCCAACCGAACCGCCGGCGCTGCCAGCCGGTGACGGACTCGAGATACGCCTTCGACGGATCGCCGTTGTAGCCGTAGATCCCGTGGGCGACAGCTTCGTGCAGAGCGCTGGTTACCTCGGCCGGCGACTTGAAGTCCATGTCCGCAACCCACATGGGCAGTGGATTGGCGGCGGCCTGCTCGGCGGACATGGAGTTCGCCGAGATCGTCCACTTCATCGAGTTGCTGTTGCTGCGATCGACGACCGTGTCGAAGTCGAACTCCGAGCAGTCGCTGAACAGGACATCGGGGGTTTTGTTCATGATTTCCTCACTCATGCGGCGCGCAGGCGCCAGGGCTCAACGTAGGTTCAGTAACCCATCGCCTTCAGGACCGGAGACAGGCAGACGATCAGGCCGAACAAGAACACGTACCAGACCTTCAGCGACTTGTACTGGCGCAGTGCTGGAACCTTGTAGACCAGGATACAAGGGATCACGAACGACGCGATGCCGTAGATCGGCGAGGCCAGCTGCTGCAGCAGCAGGATCGAGAAGCGCGTCTGAACCCAGAACCACAGGCCCACCACGATGGCCACGCATACCGCAACCGAGATGAGCCGGTCGCTGATCCGTTCCCTGGGGATGAATCGGCACACGAGGTTGAGCACCACACCCTTGATCGATTCCTCGAAGCCAAGGTAGATGCCAAGGAAGGCCGTCAAGATGGCGAACACATTGAGCGCCGTCGTGAGGTAGAGCACGACGCTTCCGGGCATGACACTTCCAGCCAGCGCTAGCGCGGAGATGTTCTGCGCCTTCGCCGACAACGCCTGCTCATGCGAAAGGGCAAACGCGAAGGAGGTCGCGAAGAACAGAACCGAGACGACCAGGACACCGTAGGCGATGCGATTGGCACGAAGCGCCCGGTACGTCGCGATCCTCGGGTCGGACTCGACCTTGCGGAACGCAATGTTCATCGGGCTCAGGATCTGCACGAACAGGATCGAGAACAGCGTGAAGGGTACCGTCAGGACCGTGTCGATCAGGAACTGCTTCAGCGCGGGCAGAGATGGCAGGTTGTTCTTCAGGTCCCAGTGCGGAATCATGACGATGCCGAGCAGAACGACGACGCCCAGCTTGAACAGCACAAGGGGACCGGCGACCTTGAACAACATGCGCTCGCCCTGCGCCGCAATCAGAACCAGAAGGCACAGAATCCCCAGCGAGAACAGCGGATTGTCAGAGAGCAGTTGCGTCGTGACCCCGAAGGTCTGAAGGTACTTGGCCGTGTCGAAGGTGACAGCCAGCGAGTACGTCAGCATGCCCTTGACGAGCATGAAGAAGTAGACGACCGCCAGGAACATTCCCCAGTTGCGGCCAAGGTACTGCGTGATGATCCCTGCGTAGCTGTCGCACTCCTCGCTTGCCGACAAGGTCTGCAGATAGAGCTTTTGCATCATGTACAGCGCCGGGTAGGCAAGCGCCACCGATGCCGCGAAGGCCCACACGCCGGTGATGCCGACCTGGACCGGAAGGAACACGATGCCGGCCCCGATGGCCATGCCGATGCACAGAATCACCCAGCCCAGGTCGTAGCGGGTGAAGGGAACCTTGCCGATGGGCTCAGCCGTCTTTGTCATTCTTGTCTCCCAGTGAGGTGGAGTTGGCGTCGGCAATGGGCGCACCATTCCGACACCGCTAGCGGTGTGAAGTACTTCTTTCAGGGGTGGACGGCCAGTGCGGCCGCCCGATCAGAACGTCACGCCTTCAGGCTTCGACGCGGTGGGCGATCGCCTCGATCTCGACGAGCACGTCGCGCGGAAGGCGCGCGACCTCGACCGTGGAGCGCGCCGGCGCCACGGCGCCGAAGCACTCGGCATAGGCTTGGTTCATCTCCGCGAAGGTCGACAGATCTTTCACGAAGACGGTGGTCTTGATGACAGTCGCCAGGCTTGCACCGCCGGCCTGCAGCACCGCGGCGAGGTTCGCGATCGACTGCTTGGTCTGCTCTGCGACAGTTCCTTCGACGAGACTTCCATCCGCGCGGAGCGGAAGCTGACCGGATGCAAACACGAGGTCCTTGAACGTGCTCCCCTGCGAGTACGGGCCGATGGCGGCGGGAGCCTGCTGCGTTGCAATGCGGTGGATCTCCGAGCGGCCGTCGTCGGGCAATGCGCTGGTCATGGATTGAACTCCTGCTGCTTGTTGTTGGATGAAGCCGCCTGCAGGCAGCGCATGCGCGATGCGCTCGTTCACGCATCGACCTGCAGGGAGGGCTTTGGTTGAGCAGCAGTGTATGAACGGGATACGTCCGTGGCGCCGGACATCTGGGCACACCAAGCGTGCCGATTTTTCACAGATGCGCAGGACTGCGAGCGGCGGGTTGCATCCATGATCGCCATATTAGGGAAAACCATATGACGAACACCACCGCAACCGCAAACCTGGACCAGTCTTCCGCCGACGCCTGGCGGGTGATCACTGCAGGAATCTGCGCACTCATCCTCACCGTCGGACTGGCCCGCTTCGCCTACACGCCGATGTTGCCCATCATGGCCAAGCAGGCGAACCTTTCACAGCTGGCGGGGGGCTGGCTGGCGTCGATCAACTATGCGGGATACATGGCCGGCGTGCTCATGGCATCGGCGATCAGTGACATGCGATTGAAGTACCGCCTGTACCGCCTTGGCCTGGTCGTCGCCGTGCTGAGCACGGCGGCGATGGGCATGACCACCAGTGTCGTCGTCTGGGCCGTGCTGCGTTTCGTCGCCGGGTTGTCGAGCATCGCAGGCATGCTGCTCGCGTCGGGCCTTGTGCTGAACTGGCTGATGCGCAGTGGACGGCGTGCGGAACTAGGGCTCCACTTCTCGGGTCTTGGATTGGGCATCGCGCTGTCGGGTCTTGCTGTCGCCGCCACGTCGTCCCATGCGAACTGGGGACAGCAATGGCTGATCCTCGGCGCGATCGCCGTGCTCTTCTGCGTGCCAGCCTTGGCGTGGATGCCTGCCCCGGCGCGCTCGACGAAGGCTGCATCCCATCGGCGCCCGGAGCTTGCACCGCCATCGGCGCGTTGGATGTGGTTGTCTGTCCTCGCCTACTTCTGTGCGGGTTTCGGCTTCGCGATCGGGGCGACCTTCATCGTGGCCATTCTGGAAAAGCTTCCCGAACTTGAAGGACAAGGCGGCTGGGTCTGGGTGTGTGTGGGCATGGCAGCAGTGCCCTCCACATTTCTCTGGGACCGTATCGCCAAGCGGATCGGGTCGGCGCGCGCCCTCCTCCTCGCATATGGACTGCAGGCGATTGCGATGGTTCTTCCCATCATCTCCCACCATCTGTCCATGAACCTCGCAAGCGCCGTTCTCTTCGGCGGTACCTTTGCAGGCATCGTCAGTCTTACGCTGAGCATGGTCGGCCGCCGCTTCCCGGCAGCGCCAGCGAAAGCCATGGCCAAGATGACGCTCAGCTACGGCGTCGCTCAGATCCTTGCGCCAGCCCTCGCTGGATACCTTGGCCAGATGACCGGAAGCTATGACGACGCCTTGATCGTGTCCGCATTTCTGATGGCGATCGGACTGATGCTGATGCAGTTGCTTGCACGACAGCAGGACGCCTGACGGCGCCTGCTCGCCGAGTGCAACTTGCGGGCTCGGCGGCACACTTTTCCCCTTGCTTGCGAGACGTGCATCCGGTGTTGACCGCGGCAATGCTCAGACCAGCATTCCGACCCCGGTGCAGATGAGAAGCGCGCAAACAATGTGTCTCAGGGTTTCTCGAGACACTGGCAGCTTACGGTTCGCGGTGACGGTGGTCACCAGCAGGACCACCGGAATTGCCTCCGCCGCCAACAGCAACGACTGCGCGCCCACTCGCCCGCTCAGCCCAAGCACCACGAGCCGCAACAGTGCGCCGATGCCAAAGCTGAAGATCAAGGACTCCTGGATCCGCTCCAGAGGCCAAGGCTGCCGATAGACCACGTAGACCAGCGGCGGCCCGGCTGCAGAGAACATCCCGCCGAGCACGCCCGACAGCAGCCCGACGAATGCGAAGACCCGCGGAGGCGACGTCGTCTCGTGCGGCTTGGCCATTCGCCAAAGCAACAGCGCGCAGCCGATCACGATGACTCCGAGCAAGGTCCGGAGGAGGTGAAATGCGTGCGCCGCCAGCAGCACCAGTACGCCCATCCCGATGAATGAACCCACCACGTTGAAGAGCACGGCCGTCTTCATCGCGGGCTCGAATCTGAGAGGACGTCTGCGATGAAGGAATGTCGCCGCGTTCATCACGACGATGAACGACACCGCGTTCACCGCGTCAGGCAAAGGGAACAAGTTGGTCAGACCGACGAACCCCAGCAGCAGCAGCGACAACGCGAACCCCGTGAGGGTCTGCACGTACACCGAGGCTGCCACAAAGAAGACGAAGGTCAGGTGCGCGGCCAGACCACCCTGCGCGAAAAGGGCTGCCATTCGCTCTAGACAACCCTGGAATGAGGTTCGCTCGATCTGGTGGTCATCGCGCACCAATGCGGTGACCGCCCCAGCTCGACGGTCGGCGGCTGCGTCAGGCCGGCGATCCGCACGAACAACTGCGTGCGGCTTTCAATCCAGTCCTGCAGCATCTCTTTCCTCAATGTCGTTGGGGTGTCTGCATCCTCGGGATCTTCACCAACGAAGTGCCCCCGTTGCGACAACTGCGATTCTTCGGCGAGTACCGCCACAAGACAAACGGGATATTCTTTGCTTGGCCCAAAGAAAAACTTTCCGTTGGGTCAGGTTCGCAGGCCGATCCACTCAAGCCATTCGAGACAGACGTTCGTCGCCGGTATCCGCAACACCAGCCGCCGCGCAACCGTGGCGAGCGGTGAAGAGATGCGGTAAGTCAGAAGCGGTGCGCTGAGAGCAAAGGCTCTGCCCGTCGAGGTCGCATTGCAGCGAACTCAGACATCAGAAAGGGCCCGATCGGCAAGACCGGTTTGGTCGAACTGAACGGGTCGCGGTCGCACCAGATCCTCCAGCTACCGGTTGACCCGCGCGCAAGGCGTAGGCCCTCCGCCACCTGTCGCGCGCCTTCGCAAGACTCCCCGTGGGCCGAACGCTCCAACTTGGAAGTGCACGCCCTTGAGGGCCCGCCCCGCAGACCATCGACCTCAGGGCAGTTCGCGTGCTCGAGCCTTACGCCCCGATTCGCCTCCATTTATTCGTGAGCGATTGGCACAAGTGCATCCACCATTTCTCTCCAATCGAAGCGTCTCAAGCGCTGCATGACGCCAATAATGGAATGCACGAACTTCCTTGCATCCCATTATGGCACGCGACCCACTACCAGCGCTGGACACCAATTACGACGAAATTGTCGCGATACGCCGCGATATTCACGCACATCCCGAGCTCGCATTCAAAGAATCTCGAACGGCCGCGGTCGTGGAGAAGGCGCTTCGGTCCTGGAACATCAAAGTACACGCCGGACTGGGAAAAACTGGCGTCGTGGGCATTCTGCGCAAAGGGAACTCCAAGCGCGCGATCATGCTGCGCGCCGACATGGATGCGCTCCCAATCCAAGAGGAAAACTCTTTCGACCACCGGTCCCAGCATGCCCAGACGATGCACGCGTGTGGACACGATGGACACACGGCCATATTGCTCGGCGCGGCGCGAGAATTGGCACAACTCGAATCCTTCGACGGTACCGTTTATTTCCTCTTTCAGCCGGCGGAAGAGAACGGAAACGCGGGCGCGAAGGCGATGATCAACGATGGCCTGTTCGAGAAATTTCCCGTGGATGCCATTTACGGCATGCACAACTGGCCTGACCTTCCGGTAGGGAAGTTCGGCGTTGTTCCCGGGAAAATGATGGCGGGCGCGGCAAAGTTCAAGGTCACGATCAATGGCGCTGGAGGACACGCCGCCCTTCCGCATATTGCAAGGGACCCCGTTCCGCCCATGATTGCACTGGCACAGGCGATCCAAACGGTTCTCACGCGCGACCTGCGTCCGCTCGATTGCGCCGTCATCTCGATCACCCAGGTCGCGGCCGGTGGTGCTGCACATAACATCATCCCGGCCACCGCATCCCTCGGCGGAAGCATCCGCGCGTTCGAAGATGGTGTCTTCGACACCATCGAGGGGCGCATCCAAGAGCTCGCCGAAAGCATCGCGAAAGCGCACCGGTGCACCGCGCAGGTGGAAATCACCCGGTCGTATCCACCGCTGATCAATTCGCAACTGGAATTCGAGGCGGCCGTCCATAGTCTTCGTGCAATCGCCGGCGAACCGAATGTGGAGGTCATCGAGCCAGTGATGGGCTCGGAGGATTTCTCGTATTACCTGCAGAAGAAACCCGGGTGTTTCGTCTTCATCGGCAATGGAGACGCGAACGGCACGGGGCTGGGGCCCTGCTCCCTGCACAACCCAAACTACGACTTCAACGACTTGGCCATCCCCGTTGGCGTGCGCTACTGGTGCGGCCTTGTTGAAAGTCTCCTCCCGAAATCTCCGCAGGAAACTGCATAAATATCAAAGCAGCTCAAATACCATGAAACGACGCATCCTAGTTGCCATTCTGGCGGCCCAGGTCTTTCCCGCCTTTCACACTGGCGCGATTGCCCAGCACCAATGGAAGACCGACCGCATCGAAATGGTCGTGCCGTATCCCGCAGGAGGCAGCACAGACACGATCGCGCGCGCCTTCGCCGATGCACTGCGGACGCAGCTGAACACGACCATCGTGGTGCAGAACCGGAGCGGCGCGACCGGGACGATCGGCTCGGGATTCGTTGCCAGAGCCAAGCCGGACGGCGGAACCATCCTGTTCACGCCCTCCAGTCCGCTTACGATCACCCCCTACTTCGTCAACCTGCCGTTCAAGCCGCTGGAAGATCTTCGGCCGGTGGCGAGCGTTGCGATCTCGCCCGGCGTTCTGGTTGCCAAGCGTGATGCGCCGTTCGATGACTTCGCCGGATTGGTGGCCCATGCAAAGCGGCAGCCCGGAGCCATCTCGATTGGATTTCCCGGCGTCGGATCCGTCGGCCACATCGGCGTCGCGCAGATCGAACAGGCGGCTGGCATCCGGCTGAATCAAGTGCCGTACCAGGGCAGCAATCAAGCTGTCACCGATGCGATTGGTGGAAACATCGATCTGCTGGTTCTGAACACGGATGCGGTGTTGCAGCAGATCGCGAATGGCACGATCAAGCCGATCGGGGTCACCTCGCCGGCACGTCTGCAAGCACTGCCGAATGTTCCGACGTTCGAGGAAATGGGCTTCAAGGGTGTCCAGTTCTTCTCGACCTACGGCATCTTTGCGCCGGCAAAAATGTCAGCCGACGCTGTTGCCGAATTGACCCGGGCCGCGCAAGCCGCCGTCAAGGACAAGACCTTCGTCGGCTTGCTGCAGCAGTTCCAGGCATTGCCCGGCGGTCAAGACCACGCGACTTTTGTGGCCAGTCTGAAGGATGAGAATCGCCGGATTGGCGAGACAATCAAAAGCAGCAAGCTGGTGAAGCCGTAATCAGGCCACGGCATCCTTTGAAAGGATGGGTGCGGGCGACATCGTCGCCCGCACAGCTGCCATTCAAGAGCGCGCCAGGAACTTCGTTTGTCGAGCGCTCATGCAGCCAACGGCTGACCGGCCTCAGCTGCGATAAGCGACTCATCCCAGGGTGCAGGATCACCAATCTCGCGTACCAGGAAGTCAATGAAGCTTCTGATGACGGGATTTCGATGACGGGATCGGTAGTACATCGCGTAAAGCGAATGCTTTGAAGGCGGTTCGAAGTTCGGCAGCACCCTTTTCAATGCTCCGCTTGCGATGTCGGAAGACACAAGATAGGTTGGCAAGCAGGCGAGCCCGTTGCCAGCCAGTGTGGCCGATCTCAGCACCACGCTCGAGTTGGAGGTCATCCGCGGCAATATGGCGACCTGTTGGACTAGACCGGCATTCTCGAACTCCCAGCATCTCCCAACCGTCATTGCTGGATCGACGAGACACTGATGACGCACCACATCCTGAGGAATCACTATCGGTGGGTGACGTCTCAGGTATTCCGGCGCAGCGCAGTAAACCCATCGCACCGTTGAGATTTTTCGAGCGGCATAATTCCAGTCCGTACTCGCAGTTACCCGCAACGCAATATCAAAGCTTTCGTCAGACAGGTTTGCAAATCTGTCATCGAGATCGACATGAACCTGAACTCCGGGATGGCTGGCCAAGTACTTTCCAATGACGCAAGTCAGTTGCCTGCTCCCAAATGCGATGGACGAGGTGATGCGCAGTTCTCCCTCAATTCTTTCGTTCTTCTGGCGAGCCGCGTCGACAACCTCTTCTACCTCGCTGAGTGCATGGTTGGTCCGCACGAGAATCGATTCACCGACTTCGGTGAGAACCATGCTTCGAGTCGTTCGCTTGATCAGAAGTACGCCAAGCCTCTCTTCAAGCTGCGCCAGGCTTTTACTCACGGCAGAGGGGGATAGGTTCAGCGTTTTTGCCGCGGCGGACAAACTTCCGGACTCAGCCACGGCTGCAAAGACATTCAATTGAGAGAATGTCGCGGTGGTCTTCAGAGAATGCATTGGGGTCTAGGCGTTCAACAGGCCTGTATCCACGCAAGAACAAGGCCATCGCACTTGAGCGTCGAGTCGATTGCATTTTCTGTGTCCATCGTGGGTAGTCTCCAATAGCAGGCGCAGCGTATCTTGAATTAATCATCAAGCTCAATTGAATATATTTTCAATGCCAAGCGCGCCCACGCCCCATCCTGGACGGATTCTCACCTTTCGGGTGCATTTCTTCGACTCCACCCCACTTCATGCACCACGACATAGTCGGCGGTCGCATGCAGGAAGCGCTTACTGGTACGGCGGCAACTCCGCTGGAAGGCCTGGTACAAGAATCGGCGTCCGCTGCCCGATGTGCGGCGACCTGTGTCGTCGGAACCTTGCGTCACCAAGCCGGCACCGCCCGGATGGCGCGGCGTGGACTTGCGACATGCGCGACGACTCGGCTGTTGCGAGCCAGGTCGATGCGTAGGAATCGGTTCAAGACGGCAGCGCACTGCTGGCCCGTCGTGGAAGCAGACCAATGCCTGGACTTGCCGCGCCACGCGCGCGGGGCGACAAGTCGGCTGTCAGGCGAAGGAAGCGCCTTGCGCCTCAGCGATCAGCCAATCGCGAAACGCCTGCAGTTGCAGCTTTGCGGCAGCCTCCGGCTTGTAGACCGCGTAGTAGGCCAGCGGCGAAACAACTTTTCTGTCCGGGAAAAGCCGGACCAGACTTCCCGAAGCGATGTCTTCCTCTGCCATCACACTGCGCGCCAGAGCGACCCCTTGTCCCGCTGAGGCAGCCTGGAGAACAGCCGCGGCATTGGTGATCTTCAGGTCCTTCGCAACCGGTCGCCGCTGCACACCTGCTCCCGCGAGCCAGCTCTCCCATGTCACGAACTCTGTGCTCGTGTCGTGCGAAACGTCGTGGATGAGTGTCTGCAGCCGGAGATCCGCCGGCGTGCGAATCGAGGCATTCCGGATGAAGCTCGGCGAGCACACCGGGTAAACCTCCTCCGCCATCAGGCGGTCTGCCGCCAGACCTCGCCAGTCACCTGCTCCGTAACGCACAGCGATGTCGATGCCCTGACCCGAAGGGTCCGCCAGCCACGCGCTTGTGTCGAGCCGCAGGTCCAGATTGGGCCACTGCGACCGGAAGCCGTCGATGCGGGGAAGCAGCCACTTTCCGGCGAACGCGGAACTGACGGCGACAGTCAGGGCGCCGCGCGAAGACTGCTCCTTCAACTGGTCCAGCCCAACCCAGAGACGATCAAACCCCGCGCGGATGTCCTGCAGCGCTCCCTGTGCGCCATCGGTGACCGTCAGGCGCGCCCGACCACCGGACGCTCTGCTGAAAAGCGGCACGCCAAGCCATTCTTCAAGGCCTCGAACCATCTGTCCGACGGCGGCGGGGGTAACGTTGAGCTCGATTGCAGCGCCGGTAAAACTCTGGTGGCGTGCAGCGGCCTCGAACGCTCGGAGAGCGTTCAGATATGTGGGCGATGGCACTGCTATAGATTTGCTTTGCGTGCGGTACGGCCAAGTCAGCGCTCCTTGCAACTGCTTCGGTACCAACTCGCGTTCGTTCCTTGGCCCAGGCCACGGCCTGGATCCACATGGCGATTGTCGCAGCCGTCACGCGATGCGTCTGTGTGGAACTTGCTTATTTCGTGCCTGCCTACGACCCCCCAGATCCTAGGCGACCAATGCGGCAGCCGAGCTCGTTGCGCCTGGCGATCCTGCCGCACTGCGTGCTGCTCGGCAAAGGTTTCCTATCTCACATTGAAACTAAATCTCAGTTGATCGCCAGTGATCGAATCCTGAGAATCCGCGAGCCGTTTCGTCCGGACACGTGCCAGCCCCGTCGCCAGTCTTTGCTGGTCGATGAAAGCACGTCGGGGACATGAAGCGTCGAAACCCATCAGCTCCCCAGCCCCAAGCGCTTCTTTGACCTGAACGAGCCGCCTGTGCGACGACAGCATGTCGTCGAAGCAGTGAGCGTCTGCGGACGGGCGCAAAGTGACCGCACGTGCGTGATCCAACTCGGCGCGACGCACGACCGCGCATGGTGCTGCTCGTTGCTGGTCGGGCACCACGACTTCGAAGCAAAACCTATGAAAAACGAACCACCGATGATCAAGCCGCAAGAAGAGCGGCGCGGATTCCTACGCCGTGTCCTCGCCATCGTTCCGGCCTCGACCGTGGCAGTTGGCGCTGGCGTTGCGCAGACCGGCTGTTCAGACCAGCCCGGCCAAGCGCCTGCCCGGACCACCGCCAAGTACAGCCCGACCTACTTCAACGACGCGGAATGGGCGTTCGTCAACGCCGCCGTTGCCCTGCTCATCCCCGCGGACGAGCACGGCCCGGGCGCCATCGAGGCCGGCGTTCCCGAGTTCATCGACCGTCAGCTGGAGATGCCCTACGGCCATGGGAAGCTCTGGTACATGCAGGGCCCTTTCCATCCGGATTCGAAGCCGGAACTCGGGTACCAGCTGAACATGTCGCCCCGCGACATCTACCGCCATGGCATCGCAGACTGCGACGCCTGGTGCCGCAGCAATCGCGATGGGAAGGTGTTCGCGCAGCTCAACGCCGAGCAACGCAGTGAGATCCTGCATGCACTGGAAGCCGGAAAGATCGAGCTACCCAACACGCCGGCCAAGCTCTTGTTCAACTACCTCCTGAACAACACGCGCGAGGGCTTTCTCTCAGACCCCATCTACGGCGGCAACAAGGGAATGGTCGGCTGGAAACTGATCGGCTTTCCTGGCGCCCGAGCCGACTTCATGGACTGGGTCGAGATGCCCAACAAGCCGTATCCCTACGGCCCCGTGTCGATCAATGGAGAGAGCGCCTAAGTCATGCCGATCAAGAAAGAAAAAGTGGATGTCGTGCTCGTCGGCTTCGGCTGGACCGGCGCCATCATGGGCCAGGAACTGACCGAGGAAGGGCTCAGTGTCCTCGCCCTTGAGCGCGGCGCGATGCAGGACACGCCAACCGACGCGCAGTACCCGAAGGTCATCGACGAGCTGGCCTACTCCGTCCGGGGAAAGCTCTATCAGAACCTGTCGACCGAGACCGTCACGATCCGCCACAAGCCCGACGATCTGGCGGTCCCTTATCGCCAGCACGGTTCGTTCCTGCTCGGCACTGGCGTTGGCGGCGCTGGCTTCCACTGGAACGGCATGCACTACCGCAACCTGCCGGAAGAACTGCAGCTGCGCACGCGCATCGAGGAGCGCTACGGCAAGAAGTTCATTCCCGCGGACATGACCATCCAGGACCATGGCGTGACCTACGATGAGCTGGAGCCCTTCTACTCCAAGTTCGAGTATGTGTGCGGAACTTCCGGAACGGCCGGTGTCCTCAACGGCAAGGTCCAGGAAGGCGGCAACCCGCTCGAAGGCAATCGTTCGAAGGCCTTCCCCACGCCGCCCCTGAAATATGTGCACGGGGTATCGCTGGTGGCACAAGCGGCCAAGGCGGCCGGCTTCGACCCCTACCCACTACCCGCGTCCAACGCTTCCGAGCCATTCACGAACCCGTACGGCGTGAAGCTTGGCCCGTGCAACTTCTGTGGCTTCTGCGAGGACTATGGCTGCTACATGTACTCGAAGGCTTCGCCGCAGACCACCATCCTGCCGGTCCTGCTGAAGAAGCCCAACTTCGAGCTTCGCACCCGCTCGCACGTGCTGAAGGTGCTGCTGGACAACACCGGCAAGAAAGCGACAGGTGTGCTCTATGTCGATTCCCAGGGGCGCGAAGTGGAGCAGCCGGCCGACCTGGTCATCCTGACCGCGTACCAGATGCACAACGTGCGCCTGCTGCTGCTGTCGGGCATCGGCAAGCCCTACGATCCGAAGACCGGCGAAGGTGTCGTGGGCAAGAACTACGCCTACCAGATGAACGGCGCCGTCAACGTGGTCCTTCCCAAGGGCACCCAGTTGAACCCATTCATCGGCGCAGGCGCTGCCGGCGTCTCGATGGACAACTACAACGCAGACCAGTTCGACCATGGGCCGCTCGGCTTCATCGGCGGAGCGGTGGTGCGCCATGCCCGTACCGGCGGTCGTCCCATCAAGCAAGCCTCCGCGCTGCCTGGCACACCCTCGTGGGGCAGCGCCTGGAAAGCCGGGATGAAAGACGGCTACCAACGCGTCCTGAACATCGGCATGTCGGGTTCTGTCATGTCGTACCGCGACACCTATCTCGACCTTGACCCGACCTACCGCGACGCCTACGGGATGCCGCTGTTGCGCATGACCTTCGACTGGCACGACAACGAGTTCGACATGATCAAGTACGTCGGCGCCCAGGCCGAGCGGATCGCCAAGGAGATGAACCCCGAGTCGTTCAAGCTGAACATTCGACGCAAGGGCTCCCACTACGACACACGGGCCTACCAGAGCACGCACAACACCGGCGGCGCCATCATGGGCACCAATCCGACGAACAGCGTCGTGAACAAGTACTTGCAGTGCTGGGACGTGCCGAACGTGTTTGTGACCGGTGCCAGTGCCTTCCCCCAGAACATGGGCTACAACCCGACGGGGTTGGTCGGTGCTCTTGCGTACTGGTCGGTGAACGCGATTCGCACGCAGTATTTGAAGAGCCCTGGCGCGCTGGTTCAGGCTTAAAGGAGAACAAGCTTGAAACTCAGCATCGCATCTCTTCTGGCGCTCCCGCTGATGGCCTCGACGTTGGTTGGCCATGCCCAGTCCGTCAGCGCATCACCCAGTGAACTCAAGCGCGGGGAGTACCTCGCCCGTGTGGGCGACTGCATCGCTTGCCACTCGGCACCCGGCGGCAAGCCGTTCGCAGGCGGACTCGCTTTGGAGTCCCCGATCGGCAAAATCTACTCCACGAACATCACGCCGGACAAGAAGACCGGCATCGGTACGTACAGCCTGGAGGACTTCGACAAGGCGGTTCGCCACGGCATCGCCAAGCAGGGACATACGCTGTATCCGGCGATGCCCTATACCTCCTATGCCTACGTGAAGCCAGACGACGTGAAGGCCATGTACGTCTACTTCATGCAGGGCGTTCAGCCCGTCGAAGCGGCGAACAAGCCATCGGAGATTCCGTGGCCCATGTCGATGCGCTGGCCACTCGGTGTGTGGCGTTCGCTGTTCGCGCCGGAAGTCACCACGGACAACACACCCGTTCCAGATGCGGACAGGATCGCCGTGGGGCGCTACCTTGTGACGGGCCTCGGCCATTGCAGTACCTGCCACACACCGCGCGGCGTGGCCCTGCAGGAGAAGGCAACGACTGACGCCGGCGCCGACTTCCTTTCTGGTGCGGTCCTAGAGGGATGGCTTGCGCGGAGCCTGCGCGGAGACCACCGCGATGGACTCGGCTCATGGACGGAGGCAGACATCCAGGCCTTGCTCAAGACCGGACGCAACCGCCACGGCGCGACCTTCGGCTCGATGGCAGACGTGGTGGCACACAGCACGCAGCACATGACCGACAGCGATCTCGGAGCCATCGCCGCATACCTGAAGACCTTGCCAGCCACAGATGGCAAGAGTGTTCCGCTCGTGTACGACGACAAGGCCGCAAAAGCGATGTTTAACGGAACCGATAAGTCGCTCGGCGCATTGACCTACGTCAACAACTGCGCGGCCTGCCATCGGACCAGCGGCAAGGGCTACGACGAGGTGTTTCCTGCTCTTGCGTTGAACCCGACTGTGAATGCAGACGACCCAAGCTCAGTGATCCACATCATCCTCAAGGGAGCGCAGATGCCTCACACGACGACTGCACCCACGCAGTTCGCGATGCCTGGATTCGCAGATCGCTTGACCGACAGTGAAGTGGCCGACGTTGCAACCTTGATCCGCCAAAGCTGGGGCAACCGCGCGCCCGGCGTCACGGCATCGCAGGTCGCGAAAGTTCGCAAGCACGCAAACGTGCCCGCTGGCCCCGCAAGGTAAGCGCAACCCGGCGCACGTTGCGACCTGTCCAGTCCTGCGTCGGCAATGTTCGGCGTCGACCCGCTGCAAGGGCGGGTCGCTCGGCGACGCAGAAGTGGTGAGCTTTGGTCTGCGCCGGTCCCCAGCAGTTCACACAACTGCCAGATCGGTCGCCCTCCACCAGGTCCCTCGGTCCGCAGGCGCTGTCGCTTGCGGCCGTGCGCGCGGCTCTGCTAGTCGCTCGCTTGGACGCAGACGTAGTTCGCCTCGCTTGCCGCATCACCCTGGCCAGTCCATTTCGCCAAGGACGGGTACGGACACAGCGGTCGGGTGATCCCTCGCGCAGCATTGCTCGCCGCCAGCCTGTCCGGCGGCACACCCTTCTCGACCCAGTCCATCACGGCCTGTAGTGCTGCGTCAATGCCTTCGGGCGCGTTGGGAATGCCCAACCAAGGGTTGTTGGTGGGCTGCGCTCCAGGCGCGACGACGGGGCCGCAGTGGCCCACGCCGGGCGCCATGAAGAGCCGCGCAAACTCTTGCGTTGCGCGAATCTGGTCGCGTCGAGTTCCCGAACTGGACTGCCCCACGGCGCTCACGAGCTCTTCGTAGTACTGGACCGATCCCTCCGGCTCGATGATCCCATCCGACCACCCGTGCCACATGATCAGCTTGCCGCCGGCGCGGCCGAAGGGCCTCAGGTCGGCGTCCGATGCATCCCACATTCCGTATTGCTCGACACCTTGAGCGAACACCGCGGCAAACTCGTCGTAGCTCGAGCTACTTGGGTCCCAATCCAGACCCGTCACGAACCTGAAGTGCTGAGCGGCCAACGGGCTCACCCCTGGATACACATGGCTGAAAGTTGCACCCAAGGGAAGCCCGTACCAGAGCTTGCTGCCGGCATGATGAGGTCCATCCCAGGTGGCCTGGATCACGCGTGCATCAGCCGCGGTGAACGTGCCGCAGCCCGTCTCCCGGCCAATGAGTGCGCGGGGGTCAAACAGGCACGCGCGCTGGTCGCCGACAATGCCGTCTGCGACGCCATCCAGACCGTCACACGCCTGCACCACCGCCTCATTGACGAGGTCCAGCTTGCAGGACTCCATCAGCTTGCCGAGCTCCTGGTACATCGACAGCTGGATCCATCCGGAGCTCGGTATGAATCTGCTCCAGTACAGAGCCGGAGCTGCCGCGACGATCCCATCGTAGTCCTCGGGGTAGCTTTGAGCCGTGGACATGACCTGCCGTCCCGGACCAGAGCAGCCCGTCAAGTACGAGTAGTCGGGGGCCTTCCCATAGAACGCATTCGTCGTCGCCTTGGCCCGAACCGTGATCTGGTGCATCGCGCGATGGGACCAGCCCTCCATCAGGTCCAGCACCTTTGCCGATACCTCGTTGTTCTCATCGCGCCGCCAGGTCGGATCACCATTCGAAACGCCGGAGCTACCGCCGGCAACTGCGAATCCTGCCCGCACGTTCTGCACCATGAGGCTGTCGACCAGGGTTCCGACGCCGAGAAAGCGTTCGTTCCATTGCGCTGGTAGCCAGACTTCAAACTGATTCTGCGGGGACACCGTCATGGCAACACGACACATCGCAGGCACTTCGAAAGACGTCAACCCGTCCCTGGTGAATGTGCCGCTCGAGATGAACTCCGCGGCCGACACAACCGTGCCCTCGAACTCGAGCCGCCCCACCTGTTCGCAGCGTTGTCGCGCCAGCTCTATGTCCAGGGACCCATCGACAGTGCCGCCGTCTCCGCCACAACCGGCTACCGTCACCACTAACGCCCCGCACGCGGCCATCGGCGCACTCAACAAGCGGCTCCATGCCGCACCCCGCAGGAATAGCCTCATCGTCTTTGTCTCCACGTTGTTGTGGGCGCCCCGCCCCATTGACCAGCGCCACTGATCACGGGTTGCCCATACCGCGGCATACCCGTTCGAGCAACTATCGCGTCCCGCGAGCCGCAAGACTGTCCACGGACGGACACTCTGCATGGCACCCTCATGGTCGGACAGGGCGCCCTGGCGATCGCGTTGCCCTGCGGGGAGAAGCAGCGAGGGCGGAGCCGTAGGACACGGAGGAGGCCCTCCGAGGATGACAGTCGCGTCTAGATTGCAGCGAGAGTCGCTTGTTGCTCTGCGTAGCAGATCGATCGGTTTTCCTGATCTGCGGCGCAGATAAAACGCGTTTCCCAGATCCTCATCGACTTCCTACCATTGCGCGCAGCATGACTCGCAGAACGCTCCCGGCAGACACGTCGGGTCAGTCAAAGACCAACAGGGACACCCAGGAAAAATGAAAGTCGCCTCGATCGAGACCATTGCCTGCGATGCAGGATGGCGCAACTACTACTTTGTCAAACTCACGACCGACAGCGGGATCGTCGGATGGAGCGAGTACGACGAAGGATTTGGGTCGCCCGGTGTTGGCAACATCATCGATCAGTTGAGCAAGCGGCTCGTCGGCCAGGATGTTCGAGCAACCGAGCGCTTTCATCAGGAAGCGATCTGCCTGACCAGGCCGGCACCTGGCAGTGTCATCGGCCAAGCGATCGGCGCGTTGGAGAACGCCCTGCTCGACGCGAAGGCGAAGGCGTTGAACGTGCCTTGCTACGAACTCCTCGGCGGGAAGTTGCGCGACACCATTCCGGTCTACTGGTCGCACTGCCCGACCTGGCGCATCAACCATCCGAAGTACTACCAGCCGCAAGTGAAGGATCTCGAGGGCGTGCGGCAATCTGGCGCTGAAGCCCGCGAGAAGGGGTTCAAGGCGCTCAAGACCAACCTGTTCATCCACGATGAAGGAGATGCTTACGCGTGGCGCTCCGGCTTTGCTGTCCCCTTCTCGCCGGCCTTGAACGTCGAGAGAAAGCTGATTCGCAATGTCATGAACCACCTTGAGGCGCTTCGCGCCGGTGCCGGTCAGGACATGGACATCCTCATCGATCTGAACTTCAATGCCAAGCCCGAAGGGATGCTTCGCCTCCTTCGCGCGATGAGCGACCTGGACCTCTACTGGGTGGAGATCGACACAAGCAATGCCGCTTCGCTCGCATTCGTGCGAAGCCAGAGCGCCCATCCAATCGCGTCGTGCGAAACGCTGATCGGCGTGAGATCGTTCCTGCCGTTCCTTGAGGCCCGAGCCATGGACGTGGCCATCATCGACCTCGTCTGGAATGGCGCACTGCAGTCCATGAAGATTGCCGCAGCGTGCGATGCGTTCGACGTGAACATCGCTCCGCACAACTTCTACGGCGATCTCTGCACGATGATGAATGCGCACTTCTGCGCCGCCGTTCCCAACCTTCGCATCATGGAGACCGACGTCGACCGGATCGCTTGGGAAGGCGAACTCTATACCCACCAACCTGAATATCGCGATGGCGCTCTTGTCGTGCCGGACCGGCCAGGCTGGGGTACCGATCCAATCGAGGCGGCGCTTCGCGCGCGGCCTCCGAAAGGAACTGGCGGGCTGCTGCAGTACAAGCGGGCCGCATAGGCGGCTGCTTCTGTCAGTACCCACAACGCAACCCCCTACGGAGCATTTCATGCTGAACAACTGGATTGACCAACTCAAGAACCTGCGCGGCGCTGCCGGCGCACTCGCAAAGGCGAACCCCAAGATGATTGCGGGCTTCCAGGGCCTCAACGCTGCCCAGAACGGCGCTGGTGCGCTGGACGCCAAGACCCGCGAGCTCATCGCTCTGGCAGTCGCCGTGACCACCCGCTGTGACGGTTGCATCGCATCGCATGCAAGCGCGGCTCGCGCCGCCGGTGCGACCGAAGCAGAACTGAGCGATGCGCTCGGCACCGCGATCGCCCTGAACGCCGGCGCCGCGTATGTCTACTCTGTCCGCGCCATGGAAGCGTTCGGGCAGTTCGAGAAGGCCTGAACGAACCCGCAAGCCGGTCCCGCCTTCTTCATCCTAGAGGCGGGCCGGCGCTGGCGCTTTGCGTGTGGCCCTTCGGTGGGCCATCAGCGACAGCCCCACGAGGAAAGCGGACTCAGACGGCAAGGCCCGCAGGAAGCCTTGCAAGTCCCTGCGCTTGGACCTGCGCACGGCAGTGCAAGACAAACGCATCGCTGCATGGTCCAAGTCGCCGTCCCGCGTGCGTCACCATGGTCAGCTGGCGCTGGCTCGGCGGCAGCATGTGGCGAACGATACTGAGTTCGCCAAGGGCAACTCCCCTAGCCACTGAATGACGGGGCAGGCAAGCCAGCGCCGCGCCGGTGGACACCAGGGCCGCCACGGCTTGCGGCATGCCAAGCTCAAACTCGATCTGCACTGAACCGAGTTGCTCGAGAAGCCACCGCTCCGCAGCTTCGCGGCTGCCGGACCCGACTTCACGCATGGCCCAACTGGCCTCCCTCAAAGCGGCCTTGGAAGCGACACCGGACGCAAGCGGATGGTGAGGTGCCGCAACGATCACCATTTCATCACTGAACCATGGAGACAGGGTAAGTCCCCGCTTGGTCTGCGGCCCCTCAATGAAGCCGATGTCCGCCTCCAGCTCGGCAATGGCATGTAGCACCTCCACCGTGTTCATCACAAGCATCCGGACGGGATTGCGGGGGTGCGTTAGCCGCCATTGCGCGATGAGCGACGGAAGAATGTTCTCCCCAATCGTCATGCTCGAGGCAATCAACAGTGGTGTCGCGGCCGCTTTCCCGTTGAACACATTCTCAAGCTCCACCCCTTGATCGAGCAAAGAGAGCGCGGAAGGGAGGAAGCGCCTGCCGGACTCGTTGAGTATCAACTTCTTGCCAACGCGGTCGAACAATGGGTAGCCCATCGTCAACTCGAGTTCCGCAAGGGCGCTGCTGGCGGCGGACTGCGACCGCGCAACCGAAGCGCCAGCTGCTCGCGTGGAGCGCTCACGGGCTACAGCCACGAACACTTCGAGTTGCCGCAGAGTGATGCGCAGCCTTCTCTGGTTGGCTGCGGTCACTTCAAGCACCTCTCTCTATCAACCGCGCGATGCGAACAACGCAAGATGGAGTCCTGAGCATGCGCGTCTCTGATGTTGTGCGTCACTAGACGATCAAACCTGTCAATGTTTGGGCCATGTTGGGCGGCAAAGGGACCCCGAGTAGTCGACACGTGCGCGGCGAAGCCGTTCTTGCAGCAGCGTCCACATCAAGGTCTAGCGTCCAAGCAGCACCCGGCCGGGGAACCTTGACTGATCGAAACGCGATCCTCTTGATGGTGCAAGTCTGATCACGACACCGCATGCCAGCGGTTCGCAAATGCGCTCGAAGACGGATTGCAACGCCTCGAACATTTCATTGGACCAAGACCGAACAACAAGTGCAATTGAGATTCAACTCAAGGTCGACGCGCCAAAAGTGCCGCGGCGCTTCCGAAAGGGCTTCCGTGGCGCCACCGCACAGCTCGCCGCGAGGATGCGCCTCCCCTTGCGCGGGCGTGGTGGCACCACGCCCGCAGTCGTTGGGCTTCCCGAGCCTGAGGTCCTATGAGGATGGATGCTCAGACCTGCGGCTGTAGCGACCCGAGGGTCGAGGTCACGGGTGTCTGCCGTCCGCCGCGCCGCCTACAGCTGCCCATCCTGATCTCCACAGACTGCGACGGTAGTGACTTTCACACTAAGTTGGCGCGCGCAAGCACAGCCACCTCGGGCAGGTGACGCCTAAAGGAAATATCCGAGCAAGCGGTCGATGGCCGGCACTCCGAATGCGCCGAGCAATGCAAGCAGTACGTAGCGGATGTCGCGCGCGATCAGAGCAAGGAGCCTCAGTTTGTCGCACTTGAAAGCCAAGTAAGGCTGCTGGGAATCCCTGGGGGCGGCTTAGGTTGCACGGCGCAAACCTGCGTTGCTTGAGATGAGTGAGTGTGGCACACTTAAAACGAGTACGCAAACAGAAACTCGAAAAATGAGTGCCAAATCCCCGGCATCCTATTCGGCGTTAGCCGACTTCGTTGCAACGCACCGTGCTCGTGCAGGCCTCAAGCAGGCCGAATTCGCGGATCAGGTAGGGAGCTCGCAGCAGACGATCAGCCGCTGGGAATCTGGCGCGTCCCGTCCGCGGCAACGCGAACTGATGCGAGTTGCGGCGGTGCTACGCGTGCCAGTTGACGAACTCCACGAAGCCGCGGGCTACACAAAGAGCGGCGAGGTGGTGGCTTCGTTCGACAGACCACTGCCCTTGCACGCGCTGACGCCGGATGCGTTTGAGCGATTCTGCGCAGACCTGTTGCAGTCCAGGTTGGGGCCCGGCACAAAGGTGGAACGGGCTGGCAAGGAGGGGCACAAGCAGCACGGCATCGACATCTCGTTCATCGACGGCGATGGCTTCTTGCAGGTTTTCCAATGCAAACGCAGAGAGGAGTTCGGCCCATCTCGCGTGAAAGCAGCTATGGCCGCAGCCAGCGCCGTACAGGCGCGTCAGAAGACGCTGCTTCTGTCCTGCGTGGCAAGCCCGGCCGCCAGATCAAGCCTCGCAGGCACAGACTGGCAACTTTGGGATCAGGACGACATCTCCCGCATGTTCCGCGCGCTGCCTATGCAGGATCAAGTCGACATCGTCGACCGGTACTTCCGTGGACAGCGATTTGCGCTACTGGGGCAGGAAGAAGCGGGACCCTGGCAAACACCAGAGAAGTTCTTTGCCCCCTTCTTGACCGGCAAGGCCTTTGGACACGATTGGCTTGTCGTTGGGCGCGATGCTGAACTCCGGCAGCTCAGCGATGCCTTGCACGATCCGAAGAGGCCGTACATCTTTCTCGTGGGTAGCGGTGGCTCAGGCAAGAGCCGGATCTTGCTTGAACTGATCCAGGCGTACCTTCGAACCACAAGCCCGTCCCGCGTTCGGATGCTGGCCCCGCAGGTTCCACTGACGCCTGCAAGCCTGGAAGCGCAGGGCAACTTGGACACCTTGTTTGTCGTCGATGACGCGCACGACCGAGACGATCTGGGCCTTCTACTACGGCACGTTGAGACGTCTTCCGGCCGTTCACGACTGCTCCTTTCGCTTCGTCCGTACGGACTGGACTCGGTGCGTCGCCAGGCCGCCCACCTGAGCGTGGAGAGCGACAGCGTGACCCAAGTAACGCTGGGCCCCCTGTCCAAGGAGGCAGCAACCGAACTCGCGCGGCAGGTACTCGTCAAAGGCGACGGTCCGTCCAACTTCGCCCCGACCATCGCCGAACACACCCACGAGAGCCCCTTGCTGACGGTGCTTTCCGCCCATGTTGCAGCGCGGGACAAGCTACATCCCCACTTCATCGCAGACACCGACGAGTTCCGGCACCGGATCCAGCTCGAGTTCGAACGCGTAGTGACCCAGGAAATCGCGACCGGGGCCGATGGCGCTCGTATGACCGAGCTGCTGTCGCTCATTGCCTTAGTGCAACCAGTTGCGAAGGACGACAAGGCACTGTTGGACCTGATCACAGCGGTCACGGACATCGCACTGCCGCAGGCCGTTCGGCTCTTGAATCTCCTCGTGGGTGCCGGAGTACTCTTCCAGCGCGGGCGCAACTATCGCCTGGCGCCTGACCTGCTGTCCGACTCGATCATCGAGCGGTGCTGCTTCAGCCCGTCGGGCGCATCGCTGAACTATGCAGAGCGCGTATTCGACATCGCCCCGGCCAGCTACCTGAAGAACCTGATGCTCAACCTCGGTCGGCTTGACTGGAGACGCAATCGTGGCGACACGTCATCAAGTGACCTGCTGAGCGGCATCTGGTCGAAGCTGAAGTGGTCTTCGAGCTACATCAACCCACACGTACAGGCAGCGGTTGGCGTGGCTTACTACCAGCCGCAGCAGACCATCGCATTCGCTACGCGCCTTATTCGAGAGGGACACGGCCAGGAGCGAGATGTCGCGCAAATGCTCAAGTACGCTGCGTACAACCAAGCGCACGCGCCCGACGCCATGCTGTTGCTTTGGAAGATTGGCAGAAGCGGACCCGCCGCGGACGGTCGCACGGCCAACCATGCCATGCGCATCTTGTCGGAATTGGCAGCACCCGAGCCCAGCAAACCCGCCGAGTACGTCCGCACAGTCGTGGACTTCTTCATCGGCATTTTGAAGCGGCCCAACGAGCCGGCGCACGCGCGAACACCATTCGACGTCCTCGAGAGTGCCCTGGCCCTGGAATCAAGGGTCCACACGGCCCGCCGAGCGGAGATCTTGATCACGAGATACCACGTGGATCTCGATCTCATGTCGGATGTGCGCATCCGCATTCGCGACGCGGTCATCGACTGCCTCACGTCGTCCAACCTGCAGCTCGCGTACCGTGCAGCGACGATGCTCTCGCAGTGCATTCGTGGCTCGATGAATGGCTTCATCAATGAGGAACAGAGGGAGCGGCACGAAGCATATGCGCTGAAGGCGATCGCGGCGGCTACGGACGTTGCCCAACACCGCCAGTTGCCTGCAACCGTACTGGTCCGCATGGCGCAATCGATCACGGCACAGGCGCGCAGCAGAAGCGAGGACGCGAAGGCCATGGTCCAGGCGGTGTGCGCCCAACTTGACCGCGACCTGCCGACCAAGGTGATCAGGGCGCTCATGGATGCTTGGGGAAAGCTGCATGACAGCATCCACGACGACTACAGAGCTGTAGCCGAACAGAACGACAAATGGCTGAACGAGCTTGTGCAGCAGGTCCATGCTGCGTATCCGGACAGCGTGGACCTTGCACGTTTTCTTGATGATCGCGTGAACGAGATGAACTCGGCGAAGCCCGCGCGAGACAGCGGTCACCGTTTCCTTCGAATGTTGGTTGCGACAAGCCCCAGCCTTTCCGAGCATGTCTTGGCGATGCATCGCTCATCGCAGCCGCACCCACTGGCAGAGCATGCGAGCCAGGCGCTCGCCACGATGCTCGCCTCGTCTTCCGATCCAGACGCCTGGATAGGCGCCTATGTCAACAGCGGTTCCTCCACGGATCTCGGGGTGCTTGCGGAGGCCCTGACGCTGGCTGGCGAGCCGGCTTGGAGATTGCCCCACGCCAGGCGAGCCATGCGGTCAATCGTCGAGTCAAAAGACGCATCGGTTCTCTGGCATGGAGCGTATCTCATGCTGCGCGTTGCGCAGTTCGACGCAGCCTTCGCGCTGGACCTCATCTGCAGAGTCGACTTTGCGGCTGCCAAGGACGCGACGAAGGAATACTTCATGCTCCTCAGCCCTACCGGACAGATTCCCGCAGCATCGCTCGGCAAGGCCAATCGAGACCGGCTGCTGGCCAACTTGGCCGCCGCTGCCGAACTCGACGACTACTGGATTCTCGAGTTCCTGAAGGAGTCCGTTAAGCAGGAGCCTCGTTCTGTCGTTGCCCTCGTGCAGGCGCGCCTTCTACGCACAACGCAAGAACGCGACTGGATCGCCGAGGCCTTGTGCAACAACAGCAGCGATCAGACGCTTGGCCTGCTGGACACCCATCACGGCGTGGCGGCTCTGATCGAGTTGCTCAACTGGTCCTTGGAGCACATTGAAACCGCAGGCTTCGCAGACAGGCTTGGAACGGCGGCGGAGACGCTGTGCGGCCAAACGGGTGTTGCCCTCCTCGAGGTCGTGCTCGGCTGGCTCCACTTCGGAACCGAAGCGCACGCCAAGGTCGCTGCAGCGCTGATCGCACACTGCCCTTTCTCTATGCTCGTGGAGCACAGCTCCGATGTCATACGCATCTTGGAAGAGGTGGAGCCGATCTCAGAAGCTGCAGTTCAGGAGCTCCACGACGCCTTCTGGCGCGCGTCCGTATCAGGCGTTCGCACCTCGACTCCCGGCCAGCCGACGTCCGAAGACATTCAAATGGTCCGTGTTGCGGCAGAGGTCCTCAGCCAGCTGACGCCGCTGGATCCGGCCTACTCGCTGTATTCGAGCCTCAAACGGGACGCGGAGAACTCAATCGGATCTGTACGTCGTCAGCGCGAAGCGATGGAAGAAGAGCTGTAGGCCCGTTGAACCGGGGTGGGGCCCGCGACATGCCTCAGCCACGCGAAACCCCGTACATATGAGCAGTGTCGACGCGAGGATCAGGCGCGCCGATATCGAGGCGACTGGGCGTAGTACTCGTTTACCTGCGCGTCAAGCGCTTGGCGCTCGAGCTCCAGCCGCTGCGCCTCGCTCCGATCGTTGTCGGTCGCCTTCCAGTCCATAAGCACAGCGGCGACCTTGAAGTGCATCGAGCTCGCCGCCATCAGAAACCCCGGCATGTCAGCAATAGCGGCCGTCTCGCGCAAGCCAACCACCTCACCTCGGTCGTCCATCTGCACGTAGTCTTCCAAAGGCGCACCCGCTCCATGGGCGTGCATGGAAAGCCTGCGATACAGCGTCAGATAGGTGTCCAAATTGCCGGTTCGCTCCGCCCACCAGGCCACGTTGAAGCCCTCCCCTGGGCCGTACGCAGCAATTGCATCGTCGAGCACCCGTTCGGTCAGCTCCGGCGCTCGGCATGTGGCATCAAGCCTCCTCAGGCCGCTGAGCGCTTTGCGCGACTCGGCCTGTGTTTGCACTGCATACCGCCTCGCCAAGTCGGGTTCGTTGCTCACGGCGGCGAAGACGAACCATTGCTCCAGGAACGAGCGCATGAGCGCAGCAGCCGAGTCGTACAGCCCGTCTTCGACCAAGAGGAGGACCGCCTGGAAGAACCGATGCATGCGCACCACCATCAAGAGGAGCAGTGTGCGGTGGGCATCGTCGCGGCTCACCTTCTGTTGCGTCACCACTTTCGCGACGAAACGCTCAACGCGCTGGGACAACAGCAGCGAGTTGCCTACCAGGCGCTGTTCAGTGGTGCTCGTTGGCCACAAAGGATACAGGCGAACCTGTGAGAGCGTCGCACTGCAAGCCCGCCCCAGAGCCTGGTCAGGAAGACGAAGGCAAGCACAAATAAGGTCAGGATCGTCCTGTCCAACATCGGGGCCGACCGACGGGCCAGCGCCCGCGCCAGAACAATCCATCGCTGCGCTCTCCTGGCAAGCGCACCAAGGCTGCGCACCGCCCTCCCCTTGGCGCAACGATTTCTTGCTTTCCCCTGAGCCCTCAAGATCGGTTTACCCCTAGGCCCGCACCAAGAAAAACGGGCTGGCTCCTTCTGAGAGCTAACCCGTTGAATTTTTCGGTCGGTGCACAAGGATTCGAAGCTTCGACCCTTGCACCCCATGCCAGTCCTCGGTGAGGTGTTGTGCTGATCGTCACGATCAACGTCAAAGACACCTGCCCGTTCCGGGTCCAAAGGAGGTCCTCGCAGCAGTACAGATTCTGGCTCAGTGCTTGGTACGCGCTGGCGGAATAGCAGGGCTTGCGGACCAGGCCGGGATGGCGCCAAAAAAGCTGGTCCGCCGCAGGGAAGAAACCCCACGCTCGGCCGGGAAATGACCGCTGACTCGATGTCCGGATTTTTCGGACACGAGTCGGACACGGATAGAAAACGGAGGCTGGAAAAGAAAAAAGCACTTAGCGCTTTTGCGCTAAGTGCTTGTTTTCATTACTTAATTTTGGTGGGCCCTGAGTGACTCGAACACTCGACCTACGGATTAAGAGTCCGCTGCTCTACCAACTGAGCTAAGAGCCCGATGTCTTGTGCTGCCGACCTGTTCGAACGAACCGATCGCCTTCGCAATCATCGCCGGGTTTTGCAAGAAATCTTGTGTTCCCCGGAAGCCCTAGACTATAACCTACTTTTTGTGGATGACGCAAGATTTTTCAAAATCTTTGGCGACAAGCCACCACTAAGATGGCGGGACGCCAGCACAAGAACAAGGACCACACCATGCGCAAACCCAGCCCATGGACACTTTGCACGGTGGGCCATGCCGCACTGGACCACTGCTTCAGCATCGCGGATTTCCCGCCCGCGCCGACCAAGACGCCGGCGCAGCACTACCAGGCGATCTCCGGTGGCATGGCCGCCAATGCGTCGATCGCGGCTGGGCGCCTGGGCGCGACGGTGCGCCTGCATGGTGCGATCGGCGATGACGATGCCGGCGACTTCCTGGTGCGGCGCCTCGGCGAAGCCGGCGTGGACTGCCGGCAGTTGCAGCGCGTGGCGGGCGCTGCCTCCTCGGTGTCGGCCGTGGTCATCGACGCGCGCGGCGAGCGGCAGATCTTCAACCACCGCGGCGACGCCCTCACGCGCGCCACCGGCCTGGACACCACCGTGCTGGCCGGCTGCGATGTGCTGATGGCCGATCCGCGCTGGATGCCCGGCGCCCTGGCCGCCTTGCGCTGGGCGCGCCAGGCCGGCGTGCCCTCGCTGCTCGATGGCGACCTGTCGCCCACGGAGGATCTTCAGGCACTGGCGGCGCTGGCCGACTGGGCGGTGTTCTCCGAATCGGGCCTGGCGGCCTTTGCGCCACAGGCCACGCTGGCCGATGGCCTGGGCGCGGCGCTGGCCTCGGGTGCCCAACTGGCCGCGGTGACGCTGGGTGCCCACGGTGTGCGCTGGCAGCGCCCGGGCGGCCCGGTGAAGAGCCTGCCGGCCTTCCCCGTGCAAGCGGTGGACACCAACGGCGCGGGCGACGTGTTCCATGCCGCGCTGGCCATGGCGGTGGCGCGCAGCCTGCCCGACGAAGACGCCATGCGCTTTGCCTGCGCAGCCGCTGCGCTGAAGTGCCAGCGCCCGGGCGGCGTGGCCCACGGGCCCGACTGCGCGGAGGTCGAGCAGATGCTCGCCGCGCAGGCCGCCGCCCTCACATGAGCAGGTGCTCGCCGGCGTTGTCGCCGCCCAGGATCACGTAGTTCACCTTGCGGATGTCCATGAGCCTCTTGCCGCCGGCATAGCTGATGGAACTCTGCACGTCCTGCTCCATCTCGACCAGGGTGTCCGCAAGCCGGCCCTTGATCGGCTCCAGGATGCGCTTGCCTTCGACATGGCGGTACTCGCCCTTGTTGAAGTCGCTGGCCGAGCCGTAATACTCCTTGAACAGCTTGCCGTCGACTTCCACGGTCTGGCCCGGCGATTCCTCGTGCCCCGCGAACAGCGAGCCGATCATGACCATGGAGGCGCCGAAGCGGATGCTCTTGGCGATGTCGCCGTGGTCGCGGATGCCGCCGTCCGCAATGATGGGCTTGGTCGCCACGCGCGCGCACCACTTGAGCGCCGACAGCTGCCAGCCGCCCGTGCCGAAGCCGGTCTTGAGCTTGGTGATGCACACCTTGCCCGGGCCGATGCCGACCTTGGTCGCGTCCGCGCCCCAGTTTTCCAGGTCGATGATGGCCTCGGGCGTGCCCACGTTGCCAGCGATCACGAAGGATTCGGGCAGCTTGTCCTTCAGGTAGGCGATCATGTTCTTGACGCTGTCGGCATGGCCATGGGCGATGTCGATGGTCACGTACTCGGGCGTGAGGCCCTCGCTCACCAGCCGGTCCACGGTGTCGTAGTCCGGCTTCTTCACGCCCAGCGAGATCGAAGCGAAGGTGCCCTGGTCCTTCATGCGGCGCACGAAGGCCACGTTGTCCAGGTCGAAGCGGTGCATCACGTAGAAGTAGCCATGCTGCGCCAGCCACAGGCAGGTGGCCTCGTCCACCACCGTCTTCATGTTGGCCGGCACCACCGGCAGGCGGAAGCTGCGGGCACCCAGCGTCACGCTGGCGTCGCACTCCGAGCGGCTCTCCACGCGGCACTTGCGCGGCAGCAGCAGGACGTTGTCGTAGTCGAAGATTTCCATGGCGATCCAGCTTTCATCAATGCTTGCATTTAAGAATTGAGCGCTTGGACTGGACCGGCCTGTCACCGCAGCGGGCAACAAAAAACCGGGTGCCAAATACTTGGGCCCGGTGACTGATTCTAGCCGCGTGGGTATCCCTACGCAGCCTCCTAGAATCCGACCGATGGCCCGCCCCTACAAGATCCCGCAGTCGGTCCTGGTCGTGATCCACACGCCCGCGCTCGAGGTGCTGCTGATCCGCCGCGCCGATGCGCAGGAGCACTGGCAATCCGTCACAGGCAGCAAGGACACCGAGGCCGAGGAACTGCGCGAGACCGCGCGGCGCGAGGTGTTCGAGGAAACCGGCATCGTCTGTGCCGAGGGCCTGGTGGACTGGAACCTGGAGAACGTCTACGAGATCTGGCCGCAGTGGCTGCACCGCTACGCGCCTGGCGTGCGGCACAACACCGAACACCTGTTCAGCCTCGCCGTTCCGGCCGGCACGCCGGTGCAGCTGCACGCGCGCGAGCACACGGCGTTGCAGTGGCTGCCCTGGGAGGCTGCGGCCGAGGCCTGCTTCTCGCCGTCCAACGCCGAGGCCATCCTGATGCTGCCGCGCTTCGCGGCCCGTGCATGACGCGTGCCGCGGCCCGGCTGCAGGGCAACCACCAGCTCACGCTGCTGGAGGGCACGCGCGAGCTCTTCCCGGCACTCATCGCGGCCATGGATGCGGCGCACACGCTGATCCACTTCGAGACCTACATCTTCGACTTCACGGGCAGCGGGGCAGAACTCGCCGAGGCTTTGCTGCGCGCTGCGCGGCGCGGGGTGCAGACCTGGGTGGCCGTGGACGGTTTGGGCACCGGCGCAGCACCCAGGGACTGGCAGCAGCGCTTTGCCGAGGCCGGCGTGCAGTGGCGCGTGTACTCGCCCGTCAACACGCTGGCCCTGCTGCTGCCCACGCGCTGGCGCCGGCTGCACCGCAAGCTCTGCGTGGTCGATGGCCAGGTGGCTTTCTGCGGCGGCATCAACGTGCTGGACGACTTTCACGACCCCAGCTGGGGGGCCCTGGAGGCGCCGCGCCTGGACTTCGCCGTGCGCGTGACGGGTCCGCTCGTGGCCGATGCGCAGCAGACGGTCGCCCTGCTCTGGCGCCGGCTGCAGGCTGTGCACGACCTGCGCCGCCGTGAGCCCCTGCAGGCCGTGCACGACCTCCTGCAGAACGGCAGTGGCCGTGGCGAGGCCATGGCGCACGGCAGCCCCGGTGCGCGCGCGGCCCTGCTGCTGCGCGACAACCTGCGCCACCGCAAGCACATCGAGCGCGCCTACCTCAAGGCCATCGGGGCGGCGCACCATGAGGTCGTGATCGCCAACGCCTACTTCATCCCGGGCCGCAAGCTGCGCAATGCGCTGGTGCGCGCAGCCCAGCGCGGCGTGCGCGTGCAGTTGCTGCTGCAGGGCCGCTACGAGTACTTCATGCAGTACCACGCCTCGCGGCCGGTCTACGGCCTGCTGATGCAAGCCGGTGTGGAAATCCACGAGTACGCGCCCAGCTTCCTGCATGCCAAGGTGGCTGTCATCGACGGGCACTGGGCCACGGTGGGATCGTCCAACCTCGACCCGCTGAGCCTGTTGCTCGCGCGCGAGGCCAATGTCGTCATCGAGGACAAGGCCTTCGCCCAGCAACTGCGCGAACGCCTGCTGCGTGCCATGCGCGAAGAGGGCAAGCGCATGGAGCCCACGCACCATGGCCGCCGCCCCTGGCCGCAGCGTTGCAAGGAGAGCCTGGCCATGCTGGTCATGCGCCTGGCACTGATGGTCACCGGCAAGCGCTACTGAGCGCCACGGTCAGCGGCGCGGCTGCAGCCCGCACCAGCGGGCCATGAAGACGGCCAGCACGGCCGTGACCTCCATGAGGCTGTCCAGCGACACCCACTCGTCGATGCCGTGGAAGCTCGCGCCGGAAGGCCCGTAGCAGACCGCCGGCGTGTCGCCATACAGGTTGAAGAACTTGGCATCGGTCGTGCCCGTGAACGCGCTGGGCTCGAGCGGCGCGCCGGCGATGTCCGCATGGCACTGCTGCAAGGTGCGGACCACCGGGGCGTCCAGCGGCAGATCGAAGCCATCTGCCTGGAACCCAGCGTAGACCACGCGGTACTGCAGCGCCGCACTGGCCGGATGGGCGGCATAGGCCTGTGCCAGCAAGGCCTCGACCTCGGCCTTGACCTGGCCCACCGGGATGCCCGGGTAAAAGCCGATGCGGATGTCGCTGCGGCAGGCCGTGGGCACCGAAGACGCCCATTCGCCGCCCTCGATGCGGCCCAGGTTGAAGTTGACCGGATGCTGGTGGTGGGCAAAGCACCGGTAGCGCGCGGAGGGCGCATTCCAGCGCGCCTCCAGTTCCTTGAGCCTGGCGAACAGGTACATCGAGAAATCGATCGCTCCCACGCCGGTCTGCGCGACCGATGCATGCACGGGCTTGCCCAGCACCTCCAGGCGCAGCCACAGCACGCCCATCTGGCAGGTCATGATGCCGCCCAGCGGCTCGGGAATGATGGCCGCGTCGGCACGGTAGCCGGCCACCAGGCAGGCCAGCGCGCCGTTGCCGGTGCACTCCTCCTCGATCACGGACTGCAGCACCACCTGCGCGGCCGGCTCAAGCCCCAGCGACTGCAAGGCCTTGAAGGCCATGGTGTAGGCCACCAGGCCGGCCTTCATGTCGCAGGCACCGCGGCCGTAGAGCCGGTCGCCATCGACGAACGGCTGGAACGGCGGGTGCGACCACAGCGCCTCGGCCCCCACCGGCACCACGTCGATGTGGCCGTTGAAGATCAGCGACTTTCCGCCGGCGGCACCGCTCGGCGCATGGATGCCGACCACATTGGTGCGGCCGTCGTAGGAAACGATGGACGGCGAATAGGCGGGGTGCTCGCGCAACTGCGCCTCGTCGATGGCGAAGCGGTCCACGCGCAGGCCCAGCGCGTGGAAGGCGCGCTCCATCACATCCTGCGCGCCCTGCTCCTGGCCCAGCAGCGAAGGCTGGGCCACCAGGTCCTGGAGCATGGCGACCGCGTCGTCGCGCAAGGCGTGGGCGGCGGACACGATGGCGGATTCGTCGCTGCGGGCGGAACGTGAGAGGCGGGCAAAGTCGTCGTGCATGGGCAAGGGCTGGCGGGGTTGTGGCTGTCGAACGCGCGGCGTCGCGGCCGACGCCGCCATTGTGCGCGGCCGCGCGGCAGCAAGTGCTTGTCTATACGCAAAATGCGCGCCATGACCGAACTCGTGGTGCAGCGCCCCGAAGGGCTCTACTGCCCACCTGGCGACTTCTACATCGACCCGTGGCGGCCCGTGGACCGGGCCGTGATCACGCACGCCCACGCCGACCATGCGCGCACCGGCCACGGGCACTACCTCGCGGCCGCCGCCGGCGAGGGCGTGCTGCGCCAGCGCCTGGGCGAGATCACGCTGCAGACCCTGGCCTATGGCGAGCGCATCGCGCACCACGGCGTGGAGATCTCGCTGCACCCGGCCGGCCATGTGCTGGGTTCGGCCCAGGTACGGCTGAGCCATGGCGGTGAGGTGTGGGTCGCCAGCGGCGACTACAAGGTCGCCCCCGACCCGACCTGCGCGCCGTTCGAGCCGCAACGCTGCGACGTGTTCATCACCGAGTCGACCTTCGGCCTGCCGATCTACCGCTGGCGCAGCGATGCCGAGCTGTTCGCCGAGATCGACGCCTGGTGGCAGGCGAATGCGGAGCTCGGCCGCGCCAGCCTCTTGGCCTGCTACAGCTTCGGCAAGGCCCAGCGCATCCTGGCCGGCGTCAACGCGGCCATCGGCCCCATCGTCGTGCACGGCGCCGTCGAGCCTTTGAACCAGGCCTACCGCGCAGCCGGCGTGGCCCTGCCCGCCACGCAGCTGGCCACCGAGATCACCGACCGCGCCGTGTTCAAGCGCGCGCTCGTGCTGTGTCCGCCCAGCGCGGCCGCCAGCACCTGGGCGCGGCGCTTCGGCGATGTCGGCACGGCCTTCGCGAGCGGCTGGATGCAGCTGCGCGGCGCACGCCGGCGCGGCGGCTACGACCGCGGCTTCGTGCTCAGCGACCACGCCGACTGGCCCGGCCTGCACCGGGCCATCGGCGCGACCGGCGCGCAGCGCGTGATCGTGACGCACGGCAGCATTCCGGTCATGGTGCGCTACCTGGGCGAGCAAGGGCTGCAAGCCGGCGCCTTCCAGACCGAATACGGGGACGAGGTGCTGGAGACCGAGGCTGCATGAAGCTGTTCGCGCGCCTGTTCAGCGAGCTGGACGCCACCACCTCCACCAGCGCCAAGGTGCAGGCCATGCAGCGCTATTTTGCGCAGGCGCAGCCGGCCGATGCGGCCTGGGCCGTGTACTTCCTGGCGGGCGGCAAGCCGCGCCAGGTGGTGCGCACGGCCAGCCTGCGGGCCATCGCCTGCGAAATGGCCGGCATCCCCGACTGGCTGTTCGAGGAAAGCTACCAGGCCGTGGGCGACCTGGCCGAGACCATCGCCTACGTCCTGCCGCTGGACGGTGGCGGCAGCACGCTGGGCCTGGCCGCCTGGATCGAGGAGCGGCTGCTGCCTTTGCGTGGCCTGCCCGAGCCGGAGGTGGCCGCGCGCGTGCGCGGCTACTGGGAGGAGCTGGACCCGCAGGGCCGCTTCCTGCTGATCAAGCTGGTGGGCGGCGGCTTTCGCGTCGGCGTCAGCAAGCTGCTGGTGCAACGCGCGCTGGCCGCGCACGCGGGCGTGGATGCCAAGCGCGTGGCCCAGCGCATGATGGGCTATACCGACACGCGCAGCATGCCCACGCCCGAGCGCTTCGCGGCGCTGACCCATACGGCATTGGACGAGGACAGTGCGCATGCGCCGGCCGACCCCGGCCAGCCCTACCCCTTCTTCCTCGCGCACCAGCTGGACGCGCCGCTCGGCGAGTTGCCCGACCGGCTGGGCCCCGTGGACGACTGGCAGGTCGAATGGAAGTACGACGGCATCCGCGGCCAGATCGTCAAGCGCGCAGGGCAGGTCTGGCTTTGGTCGCGCGGCGAGGAACTCGTGACCGAACGCTTCCCCGAGATCGTCGCCGCCGCCAGCGCCCTGCCCGACGGCACGGTGCTGGACGGCGAGATCCTGGTCTGGCCGGCCGGAGCGGAGCAGCCCGCGCCCTTCGCGCTGCTGCAGCAGCGCATCGCCCGCAAGACGCTGCCGCGCAAGCTGCTGGCCGATGCGCCCGTGTCCTTCGTCGCGTATGACCTGCTCGAACTGGCAGGCCAGGACCAGCGCACCCGGCCGCAAGCCACGCGCCGCGCCGCGCTGGAGCGGCTGCTGCCACACCATCCCGGGCTGCGCCTGTCGCCGCTGGTCGCAGGCGCCGACTGGACTGTGCTGGCCGCTGCGCGCGCCGAATCGCGCGCCCGCGCCGTGGAAGGCCTCATGCTCAAGCGCCGCGACGCCGCCTACGGCACCGGCCGCACCAAGCAGGACGGCCTGTGGTGGAAGTGGAAGATCGACCCCATGGCCGTGGACGCCGTGCTGGTCTATGCCCAGGCCGGCCATGGCCGCCGTGCCTCTGTCTACACCGACTACACCTTCGCGGTCTGGAACCGTGCGCCGCAGGACGCGGCCGAGGCGCAGGCCGTGCTCGACGCCATCGCGCGCAAGGAGCCGGCCCAGCCCGGTGCGCTGCAGCTGGTCGCCTTCGCCAAGGCCTACTCGGGCCTCACGGATGCCGAGTTCCGCCGCGTGGATGCCATTGTCCGCAAGAACACGCTGGAGAAGTTCGGCCCTGTGCGCAGCGTCGTGCCCTCACTGGTGTTCGAGCTCGGCTTCGAGGGCATCGCGCGCAGCCCGCGCCACAAGAGCGGCATCGCGGTGCGCTTTCCGCGCATGCTGCGCATCCGCGACGACAAGCCCATCCACGAAGCCGGCACGCTGGCCGAACTCGAGGATCTGCTGCATGCCACCGCCCCCGCGCCGCCGAAGGCCCTGGGTTAATATCCCCCGATGCTCATGCACCCGCCAGGCGCAGCAGCGCTGTCCCCCACCACGACCACCGCCGACGACGAAGGTACGCCTGTTTCGGTGAAGATCCGCGAACGCCTGAACGCGGCCAAGAAGCGCTTCAACGCCAACGACAACATCGCCGAGTTCATCGAGCCCGGCGAACTCGAGCAACTGCTCGACGAGGTCACGCAGAAGATGGAGGGCGTGCTCTCCAGCATGGTCATCGACACCGAGCGCGACCACAACACCGACAACACCGCGCGCCGCGTGGCCAAGATGTATGTCAACGAGGTGTTCCGCGGCCGCTATGTCAGGCCGCCCAGCATCACCGAGTTTCCCAACGCCGAGCATTTGAACGAGCTCATGATCGTGGGCCCGATCACGGTGCGCAGCGCCTGCTCGCACCACTTCTGCCCGGTCATCGGCCGCGTCTGGATCGGCGTGATGCCCAACGAGCACACCAACGTGATCGGCCTGTCCAAGTACGCGCGCCTGGCCGAGTGGATCATGGGCCGCCCCCAGATCCAGGAAGAGGCCGTGGTGCAACTGGCCGACCTCATCATGGACAAGACCCAGCCCGACGGCCTGGCCATCGTGATGGAGGCCAGCCACTACTGCATGGCCTGGCGCGGCGTGAAGGACATGGACAGCAAGATGATCAACTCGGTCATGCGCGGCGTGTTCCTCAAGGACCCGAACCTGCGACGCGAATTCCTGGCCCTCATCCCCCAACGCAAGTCCTGAAGGCCGCCCATGCTTGTCCGTCTGCTCTATGCCAGCCGCGCCGTGGACACCAGCCCCGGCGCCATCGAGGCCATCCTGACCCAGGCCCGCGAACACAACCCGAGCTGCGGCATCACAGGCATCCTGTGCTATGGCGGCGGCATCTTCCTGCAAGCCATCGAAGGCGGCCGCATGGCCGTGAGCGAACTCTTCGGCCACATCCAGAAGGATCCGCGCCACCAGGACGTCGCGCTGCTGCACTTCGAGGAGATCAGCGAACGACGCTTCGGCGGCTGGACGATGGGCCAGGTCAACCTGAGCCGGCTCAACCATTCCATCTTGCTCAAGTACTCCGAAAGAGCCGAACTCGATCCCTATGCCGTGTCCGGCAAGGTCTCGCTGGCGCTGCTTGAGGAGCTCATGGCGACCGCCTCCATCATCGGCCGCGTGTGAGAGCCTTGGGTGTATACCCGGACGCTGAAGCCGTCGATGTGTAGGCAATCTCCTACGTGTCGGTCGAAGGCGCGCTGGCACAATCTTTCGAGCGCGGGTGATCCTTCTGCCCGCGGCCAGAACCCCACCTGCCGTGCCGCTCAGAACCTACATCGTCGAAGACAACCCCACCATCCGCGAGAACCTCGTCGCGACACTGGAGGAACTGGCGAACATCCAGGCAGTGGGCAGCGCCGAGACCGAAAACGAGGGCAAGGCCTGGCTCACCGAGAACGGCCTGCAATGGGATCTCGCCATCATCGACCTGTTCCTGAAGCAGGGCAGCGGCTTGGGCATCCTGCACGCGTGCAAGGACCGGGCACCGGGCCAGAAGCTCGTGGTGCTCTCCAACTACGCCACGCCCGACATCCGCAAGCGCTGCGCGCAGCTGGGCGTGGATGCGGTGTTCGACAAATCCAACGAGATCGATGCACTGATCGATTTTTGCGTCGAGCATTCGTCACGCGCCTGAGCACGGGGGGCTGACGCTTGCCGCGCTTCGCACGTCCGCGCTGGCTGTCCATTCCGACGATGGCGATCAGCCTGCCGCTGGCGATCCTCGCCGCGGCCGTGCTGATCGCGATCAACGAGACCGGCCACAGCCGGTCCATGGCCGCGCTCTCGAGCATGGCGCAGGTACAGCAGACACGCAGCGGCGTCACCCAGCTGCTGCAGCACATGCTGGACGCCGAGACCGGCCAGCGCGGCTACCTGCTGACCGGCGACGCGCGCTACCTCGAACCCTACGAAAGCGCCACCTCGGTCATCGCGCAGAACCTGGACGCGCTGCGCGGCCTGTACCTGGAGCACCCGCGCGAGCTGGAACTCTTCGCCGAACTCTCGCGCAACGTGCAGCGCAAACTGGCCGAGATGGATGTCAGCGTGCGCCTGCGCAAGCAGGGCCACGAAGACGCCTGGAAGTTCGTCCTCAGCACGGACGTCGGCCAGGAGCACATGAACGCGATCCGCGAGCAGTCCGCGCAGCTGGTGCAGGCCGCGCAGCTGCGCCAGGCGGTGGGCGAGTCGCAGATCACCCAAGCGCTGCAGCTCTCGCGCATCGGCATCGCGCTGGTGGCCATGGTCGGCCTGCTGGCCTTCTACATGTACCTGCGCCAGACGCGCCGGCTGCAGGCCGTGGACCAGCGCGTGCAGGAAGACCTGCAGCGTGAGCGCGACCTGCTGGGCCAGCAGGTGAACGAACGCACGGCGAGCCTGGCCGAGCTGGCCACCCATCTGCAGGAAGTGCGCGAACGCGAGCGCGGCCACCTCGCGCGCGAGCTGCACGACGAGCTCGGCGCCCTGCTGACGGCCGCCAAGCTGGACGTGGCGCGCCTCAAGTCACGCCTGGGCACTGACTCGCCCGACGCGCAGCAGCGCATCCAGCACCTGACGGACACGCTCAACAGCGGCATCGCGCTGAAGCGCCGCATCATCGAGGACCTGCGTCCCTCCTCGCTCACCAACCTCGGGCTGGTCACGTCCCTGGAGATCCTGGCCCGCGAGTTCGGCGAGCGCTCCGTGCTGTCGGTCACCACCAACCTTGAGGCGGTCGAACTCGACGAAGCCGCCCAGCTCACCGTCTACCGGCTGGTGCAGGAGTCGCTGACCAACATCAGCAAGTACGCGCGTGCCCAGCAGGTGCACGTGAGCGTGCAGAACTACGGCAGCCACGTGACGGTGGAGGTCGAGGACGATGGCCAGGGCTTCGACACCAGCCGCACCGCCCCGGCGGCCAGCCATGGCCTGGCCGGCATGCGCCACCGCGTCGAGGCGGCCGGCGGCAGGCTGGCCATCCACTCCACCGTGGGCCAGGGCACGCGCATTTCGGCCACGCTGCCCGTGCGCACCCAGGTGCCGCGCGCCGACACCTGAGCCAGCGCCGGCCGCAAGGTCGGCACCCTCCTACGCAGCCAGCGCACCACAGCCGACGGTGCGAACCGCCGGCCGCTGATCGGCTGGCCGCCCGCGTCTCTTTACGCTTGCGACCAGACCACAGCGATGGTCTTGATCCACAGCCACAAGGAGTCCGTCATGCTGCACTACTCGGTCGTTTTCCTGGTGATTGCACTGATCGCCGCCGTCTTCGGCTTCGGCGGCATCGCAGCCGGCGCCGTCGAGATCGCCAAGATCCTGTTCTTCATCTTCGCCATCATGGCCATCGTGGGCTTCGTCGTGAGCATGGTGCGACGCAACTAGCCGCCCCACGCCACCGGCGCCGCCGCCCAGCCAGAGCACCCGGGCGCGCCGGTCCTCCTGTCTCTCTGCCCCAACGAACACAAGGAAACTGCAATGAACCTCCGCACGCACAACGGCCTGGCCCGCGACGCCGACCAGATGACCCGCCACCTCTCCGACCGGGTGCTGCAGTCGGCGCACGAAGCGGTCGACTCCACCCGTGACCTGGCCCAGCATGCGCTGGACAGTGCCGACGGTGCAGTGCGCAGGGCACGCGGCCGCATCGACCCGGCGCTCGAGGACATCGCCAGCAACGCGCAGAAGCTCGCACACCGCAGCCTGGACATCGCATCGCAGACCGGCGCGCGCGCCCAGCAGACCCTGCGCCAGTACGCGGCCGTGACCGAGCGCTACGTGGCCGACCAGCCCGTGCGCGCGATCCTGATCGCCGCTGCCGCGGGCGCCGTGATCGCCGCCCTGGCCATGGCGGCGGCGAGCAGCGCCCGCAAGCGCCGCGAAAACTCGCACCGCAGCTACTGAGCCGCGGCCCGCCCTTTCCACGCTGCACCCCACCACGACGATGCTGCATCCCATCTTCTCCACCGTGGTCTCCCGGCCCGACCTCGTGGTCGACCACCTGTCGGCTTACGTGGCCCTGGCCAGCGAGGAAGCGGCTGCCACCGGCCGCGACCTCAAGCTGCGCGTGCTGGCACTGGCCGTGGCGGGCGTGTTCGGCCTGATGTTCGTGCTGCTCGCCGGCGTGGCCGCCATGCTCGGGCTGCTGCATGGGCAGTTCCACTGGGGCCTGGTGGCGGTGCCGGGCACCGCCCTCGCGATCACGCTGGTGGCCTTGCTGGCCAGCCGGCGTCCCTCACCCGGCGAGCGCTTTGCAGAGCTGCGCCGGCAAATGGCGGCCGACATCGGCCTGTTGCGTACCGCAGGAGAAGGTGGCCATGGACACCACTGAACTGGCCAGCGAGCCCACGCCGCGCGAGCGGCTCGAGATGACCCGCAATGCGCTGGCGCGCCAACTCGTGCGCCGCCGCCGCCCCGGCCTGCCGTCCGAGGAGCCGCAGTTGGCGCAACAGGGCATGCTGCCGCGCATGCGCCGCGCGGCCCGCGTCTGGTGGCATTCGCACCCGATGCACAACGCCGTCGACTTCGCCCGGCCGGCCTTGCAGGACTACGCCGAAGACAAGCCCTACCGGCTCGTCGGCATGGCTGCCGGGGCCGGCGCGGCCCTGGCGCTGCTGCGCGTGTGGCATCTGCTGCCGCTGACCGGCGTGGCCTTCGCTCTCATGAAATCGTCCGACCTGAAGGCCACGGCGCGCTCGTTCGTCGCTGCGCCGCAGGGCGCAGTCGCAGATCCTCGCGAGGAGGAAAACCCACGCACGACCGCAGCGGTGGCCACCGGCCACCGAGCGGGCGCGGCGTGAGACCGGTGCCAGGCCTCGTGCAGCCTGTCGCCACCATTGTTCCGCACCACAACAAGCCCAAGGAGCCAACCATGCGCACCCTCCGCCCCCTCACCCTCGTCCTCGTCGCCGCGCTCAGCGTGGCCACCATCACCGGCTGCGCCGTCGTGCGCGACCAACAAACCATGGGCGCCTACGTCGATGATGCCGCGATCACCACCGCGGTGAAAGCCAAGTTCGTGGAAGACAAGACCGTGGACGCCGGCGCCATCAACGTGCAGACGCTGAACGGCACCGTCAACCTGTCCGGCTTCGCCAAGTCCGGCACCGAACGTGCGCAGGCCGAGCGCCTTGCACGCGACGTGAAGGGCGTGCGCGACGTGCGCAACACGCTGGCCGTGCGGCCCTGAGCAACACCACCCAGACCTTCAAAGGCTGAATGGGCGCACACCTTGGGTGTGCGCCCCTTTTTTTCGCGCGACGGCCAACAAGGCACTCCATGCAGATCTTCAGTTGCGACCACTGCGGTCATCCGGTGTTCTTCGAGAACGTGCAATGCCTGCAGTGCGGCAGCGCGCTGGCCTTCGTGCCAGAGCGCATGGCCGTCACAGCCATCGAGCCGGTGCCGGGCGCAGCACCGGCCGCCCCGCCCGACCCGCAGGCGCCGCCGGCCGAATTGCTGTGGCAGCCGCGCAGCGCCGACGATGGCAGTGCGCTGCAGTACCGGCTGTGCCAGAACCAGATGCGCTACCAGGCTTGCAACTTCACCGTGGCCGCCGACGACCCCAACCCACTGTGCATGTCATGCCGCCAGACACGCATCCTGCCCGACCTGTCGGTGCCCGAGAACGTGCCGCGCTGGATGCGCATCGAGACGGCCAAGCGACGCCTGCTCTACACGCTACTGCGCCTGGGCCTGGCCGACCCGCGCGCCAAGGAAGGCCCCGTCTACCAGTTCATGGCCGACCTGCCCGGCCAGGCGCCGGTCATGACGGGCCATGCCGCCGGCGTGATCACGCTGAACGTGGCCGAGGCCGACGACGACGAGCGCGTGCGCCGGCGGGTGCAGCTGTTCGAGCCCTACCGCACCTTGCTGGGCCATCTGCGCCACGAGTCCGGCCACTACTACTGGGACCAGTTGGTGCGCGACCATCCGCAGCGCCTGGCCGGCTTCCGCACGCTGTTCGGCGACGAGAGCCAGGATTACATGCAGGCCCTGCAGGCCCACTATGCGGCCGGTGACGGCCGGCCCGACTGGCGCCCCAGCTTCGTCAGCGCCTATGCCGCCGCCCACCCCTGGGAGGACTGGGCCGAGACCTGGGCCCACTACCTGCACATGGTGGACCTGCTGGAGACTGCGGCCTCTTACCGCACACGCATCGTGCTGCCCAGTGCCGACGGCGCGCAGCCCAGCCGGCCGGCCGATCCGTTCCAGGAGGGCCGCAGCAGCTTCGACGAATGGATCGCGCAGTGGGTGCCAGTCACGCTGCTGCTCAACAGCCTGAACCGCAGCCTCGGCCAGGACGACGCCTATCCCTTCGCGCTGAGCGAGCAGGCGCTGCACAAGCTGCGCTTCGTCCACGACGTGATCGGTGAGGCCAGTGCGCCAGCGCCCGCCGAAGCCCCGCCGGTGCAGGCGGAAGGTGCGCCGGCGTAGACCTGTCCGCGCGCGGGCCCCAGAATCGGGGCCATGTCCCAACCCTCTTCCACGGCCAGCCCCTGGCCAGAGCGCGAGGTTCCGGCCGGCACCGTGCTGATCCGGGAAGCCGAGCGCAGCGATCACCTCTACGTGCTGCGCCAGGGCGCGTTCGACATCGTCCGCGCCGGCGTGCGCATCGTGCAGGTGCGCGAGCCCGGCGCCTTCCTGGGCGAGATCGCGCCGCTGTTGGACACGCCGGCCAGCGCCAGCGTCATCGCCGCCAGTGACAGCGTGGTCCAGGTCGTCCACCCGGCCGCAGCAGCCGTGCGCAGCGACCCGGCTCTCACGCTGGCCATCGCCCAGTTGCTGGCGCGTCGGCTGCAGACCGTCACGGCCTACCTGGTCGACCTGCAGCAGCAGTACGCCGGCACCGGCACCCATCTTGCGGTGATGGACCAGGTGCTGGCACGGCTCATGGAGCAGCAGCCCAAACCGCCGCATGCGCCAGGCTCCGAACGCGCCGACGTGCCGGACTACTGAACCTCACGCAAGGCGCGCGTCTCCACGCCGGCCAGCGAGACCCAGGTGGCCGTGGCCGCCGCCAAGTCAATCTCGATGCGCGCGGGCACATCGCCGATCTGCCGGCCCGCATTGAAGAGCCAGGTGCTGCCGATGCGCTCGGTCCATGCGCCGCCGGTCTTGAAAGGGGCCTCGTGGATGTGGCCGCACAGCACGGCGCTGGGGCTGTGGCGCGCGACCAGCTCGGGCAGCAGCGGGTCGCCGTAATGGCGCCGTCCGGTCCAGCTCAGGCCGCCCTCGGGCGGCGCATGGTAGACCCAGACCCAGCGCCCGGATGCGGCCTCGCCGCGGCGCAGCGCGGCGGCCTCCAGTTGCTGGCGCACGGCCGCCTGGGCGTGCGGGCCATCCCACCACGGGCAGACGGTGAACAGCGTGCCGCCGATGCAGACGCTGTCGCCATCCACCGCCAGGCGCGGGCCGCGCAGTTCGTCGAGCCAGTCGGCCGTCTTCTCGCCTGCGGCATTGCGGGCGTTGAGGTCGTGGTTGCCGGAACAGGCCAGCACCGGCACCAGCGCCGACAGCCGCGCCAGCGTGGCCGACAACACGGCCACCTGCACCTCTGCTGGAACGGCAGACACCACGTCCAGGTGATCGCCCGCAACCACCACCGCATCGAACTCCTCTGCCCGTTGGAACAACCAGTCGTACTGGCGCAGCTTGTAGTGCAGGTCGGAGGTGAGCAGGATGCGCATCGCGCCCGACTGTAAGCGGCCATGCGCTGCCCGACACAAAAAAAAGCCGCTCGAAAGCGGCTTCCTGGCAGCGGCCGGCGCGGATCAGCCGGTGCGCACTTCCAGATTGTTGTTGACGCCTGCCACGCCATCCACGGCCTGGGCCAGGCTGGTCGCGCGGTCCTTGGCGGCGGCGGTGGGCGCGGGCCCGTTCAGTGTGACCACACCGGACTTGGTGTCCACGTTGATCTTCATGGCCGAGAGGTCCGGATCCTTGGCCAGGCTGGCATTCACGGAGGCGGTGATGGCTGCATCGTCGACCTTGCGTTCGACGTTCTGGGCCAAGTTGCCGGCCGCGTTGGCGCTGCGTTCCGTGGCGGAGTCAGCGCGCTGGCCCACCGTCGGTTCGGTCGGCTGCGTGCCGGCCGTGTCCACGCGCTCGCCACAAGCCGCGAGGCCCAGGGTCAGAGCGCTGGCAGCCAGCAGACCGGCCGCCCGTACAGAGAGTTGCTTGGTCTTCATGCTGTGCTCCTCAAAGCTTGTCCACGGCGTCCTTCGCCTTGTCCTTCGCGTCTTCGCGGGCGTCGCCGAAGTGCTTCTCGGCCTTGCCCATGTTCTTTTGCACATTGCCTTCGGCTTGCAGGCTGGCATTGCCCACGGCCTTGCCCGCAACTTCCTTGACGGCGCCCTTGGCTTGTTCGACGCGGCCCGAAACTTGGTTCTTGTTCATGGTAGATGTCCTTTCCTGACAGTTGGTGAAGGCCTGCGGCACTGCCGCTGTGGCCTGGGTCCAATGATGGACCGCCAGTTGGCACAGACCTGTCGGCACGAACCGATGCGGGCGTAGGACACAGGCCTCGCTCCCGGCCAGCCGGGGGAACGCCGAGCCGTCCCGCTTGCCTGCACAATTGCGGCCACATGGAAAACACCGACACCCTCGACAAGCGCAATGTGGACGTGGCCGCGGCCTGGGCCCAGTTGCAGGCTTCCGCCGACCAGGGCCAGCCGTTGCAGGCCGACGCCTACCGTCTCGCATTCGCCGACCCCGAATTCCTGCTGCGCCGCGAGACGCGCGGCATCCGCTTCCAGCTGGAGATGCTCAAGCCTGACCTGGAGCAGCAAGCCCAGGGCGTGGAGAACACCATCGTGGTGTTCGGCAGCGCGCGCTTTCCGGCACCCGAGCAGGCCGAGCTGGAGATGGCCGCTGCGCGCACCAGTGGCGACGAGAAGGCCCTCAAGCTGGCCGAACGGCGCATGCGCAACGCCCAGTACTACGACCAGGCGCGCCGCTTCGCCGCGCTGGTGGCGCGCGACAGCGCCAACCGCCCCGCCGCCGAGCGCCTGGTGATCTGCACCGGCGGAGGCCCCGGCATCATGGAAGCGGCCAACCGCGGCGCGCACGAGGCCGGCGCGGCCAACGTGGGCCTGAACATCGCGCTGCCGCACGAGCAGAGCGGCAACCGCTTCATCACGCCCAGTCTGTCGTTCAAGTTCCACTACTTCGCGCTGCGCAAGATGCACTTCATGATGCGTGCCAAGGCGCTGGTGGCCTTTCCGGGCGGCTTCGGCACCCTGGACGAGCTGTTCGAGGTGCTCACGCTGGTGCAGACCGGCAAGGCCAAGGCCGTGCCCATCGTGCTGTTCGGGTCGAATTACTGGAAGCGGCTGCTGAACCTGGACGTGCTGATCGAGGAAGGCGCGATCTCGCCCGACGACCTCAAGCTGTTCAGCTACGTGGACCAGCCCGAGGACGCCTGGGCCGCGATCCAGGCCTTCTACGCCTTGTGATCGCCGGCTCCGATCTGTAGGCCGAGCACGGCGTGCCCGCCCAGCGCGAGCACGCCGCCGACGATCCAGAACACGCCGCCGATGCCGATCAGCGCGCCGACCGAGCCGAACAGCATGGGCATGGCGACGCTGGACGCGTTGATGGTCATGAGCCGCAGGCCCAGCGCCTCGCCCTGGCGGTGCGGCGGCGTGATCTGGTGCAGCAGGCTCATGACCATGGGCTGCACGGCGCCCAGCGCCACGCCCAGCACCACCGAACAGGCGCCCATGGACCAGGGCGAGTGCAGCAGCGGATAGACGGCGAACACCGCCGCCGTGACCACCGTGGAGGTGAAGATCACATGGCGCTCGGCCACGCGCGCCGCAATCACAGGCAGCGCCACGCGCACCAGCGCGGCGGCGATCGCGAAGGCCCCCAACAGCGTGCCGATCACGGCCGCGCTGATGCCGCGCTCGTGGCCCAGCACCGGCAGCACGAAGGCGTGCACGTCCCAGCTGGAGGACTGCAGCCAGTTCACGAACAGCAGCCGGCGGAACATGGGCTCGCGCAGCAGGTCCCAGGCGCGCGTGGGCGCCGCACCGGCCGGCGGCGGGCTGGCGGGCAGCTCCTGCGCGCGCCGCACCAGCAGCCAGCAGGCCAGCGGCAACAGGGCCAGCACAGCGAAGCACACCCTGAATGCCAGCAGGTCCGCGGGCGCGCGGCCGGCGTGGTCGATCAGCAGCCCGGCCGCGAACGGCCCGAGGAAGTTGGCGCCTGCCGGCGCGATGGCCAGCCAGCTGAACACGCGCTTGAGTTCCCCGTTGTCGTGCGCCGAGCGGCCCACGTGGCGCTGCAGCGCGATCACGGTGGCGCCGGTGGCACCGCCCGTCATCAGCGCAGCCACGCACATGGCCGTGAAGCTGGGCCACAGCAGGGCCACCAGCACGCCGGCCGAGGCGGCGGCGGCCGACAGCGCCATCGGCCGCTTGAGGCCATGGCGGTCGGCGAAGCGGCCGGCCGGCAGCGCCAGGAACACCTGGGTCAACGCGAAGAGCGCGATCAACACGCCCACGGCCGCCGGGCTGTGGCCCTGCTGCAGCGCCAGCAGCGGCGTGGCCAGGCGCATGCCGGCCATGGTGGCGTGCAGGCAGACCTGGGCCCCGATCAGGCGCAGCAGCTCGCGGCCCGTCATCGGGCGTCTCCGGCCTCGTCGTCCTCGGGCAGCAGCGCCTGGGTGCCGGGCAGCGCCTCGACATCGCGCAGGTGGCGGTTCAGCACGTTGCTGCGGGTCTGGGCCTTGTCCAGCGTGTTGAGCACGGTCTGGGTCTGGCGGCGCACGTCGGCCAGCACCCCGCCGAACTTCTGGAACTCGTTCTTGACGGCGCCCAGCACCTGCCAGACCTCGCTGCTGCGCTTTTCCAGCGCCAGCGTGCGAAAGCCCATCTGCAGCGCGTTGAGCATGGCCAGCAAGGTGGTCGGGCCGGCGATCGTGATGCGGTGCTCGCGCTGCAAGGCCTCGACCAGGCCGGGCCGGCGCAACACTTCGGCGTACAGGCCCTCGGTGGGCAGGAAGAGGATCGCGAAGTCGGTGGTGTGCGGCGGCTCGACGTACTTCTCGGCGATGGCGCGCGCCTCCAGCCGGATGCGGCCTTCCAGCGCGCGCGCCGCGGTGTCGACCGCCACGGCATCGGCGCGCTGCTGGGCGTCGAGCAGGCGCTCGTAGTCCTCGTTGGGGAACTTGGCGTCGATCGGCAGCCAGACCGGCGCGCCATCGTCGCCTCGCCCGGGCAGCCGGATGGCGAAGTCCACCGCATTGCGCGTGCCCGGCCGCGTGGCCACCTGCTCGGCGTACTGGGCCGGCGCGAACACCTGTTCCAGCAACGCACCCAGCTGGGCCTCGCCGAACATCCCGCGCGTCTTCACATTGCTGAGCAGGTGCTTGAGGTCGCCCACGCCCTGGGCCAGGGTCTGCATCTCGCCCAGGCCCTTGTAGACCTGCTCCAGCCGCTCTGCCACCTGGCGGAAGCTTTCGCCCAGCCGCGTCTCCAGCGTGGTCTGCAGCTTCTCGTCCACGGTGCGGCGCATCTCGTCGAGCTTGCCGGCGTTGCTGGCCTGCAGCTGCGCCAGCTGCGTCTCCATGGTGGCGCGCACCTCGGACAGGCGGCGCGCGTTCGATTCCGACAGGCCCAGCAGCTGCTGCGCCAGCGTGTCGCCCAGCGACTTCTGCAGCACGGCCAGCTGCTGGGCCAAGGCATCGATCTGGGCGTTCTGCGTGCGCGTGGCCTCGGCCCCCTGGGCCAGCAGCGTGCGCTGGAAGGTGGCCAGCGCCTGGGCGCTCTCCTGGCGGCCGCCGCGTGCGCTGTCGGCCAGCTCCTGGCGCAGGTTGCGCTCGGTGCGCTCGGCGTGGGCACGCACCATGTCGTCGAATTCGGCCGTGCGCGCGCCGGGGCGGGTCAACAGCAGCACGAGCAGCACCACGTTCAGCGCTGCCAGGCCCAGCAGCAGCCAGGTGGCGAGCGGAAGTTCAGGCATTCAAAGCGGCAGCGTTCAAGGGCGTCAGGGGTTTGCCGTGGACGAGGTAGCCGATCAGGTTGTCGGCGGCGAGGTTGGCCATGGCCAGCCGCGTGGGCACGCTGGCGCTGGCGATGTGCGGCGTCAGCACCACGTTGGGCACGCGCAGCAGCTCGGGGTGCACCGAGGGCTCGCCCTCGAACACGTCGAGCCCGGCGGCGGCGATGCGCTTGGCCTTGAGCGCCGCGGCCAGCGCCGCGTCGTCCACGATGCCGCCGCGCGCGATGTTGATCAGCGTGGCGGTGGGCTTCATCTGCGCGAGCTCGGCCGCGCCGATGGCATGGTGCGAGGCCGGCGAGTACGGCAGCACCAGCACCAGGTGGTCGGCCTGCTGAAGCAGCTCGTCCTTGGAGACGTAGCGGGCCTTGCATTCGGCCTCGAGCTCGGGCGTCAAACGTGAGCGGTTGTGGTAGATCACGTTCATGCCGAAGCCATGGGCGCCCCGCTTGGCGATGCCTTGGCCGATGCGGCCCATGCCCAGGATGCCGAGCGTGGCGCCGTGCACGTCGCTGCCGGCGAACAGGTCGTAGCTCCACTTCGTCCACTGGCCGGCACGCAGGTAATGCTCGCTCTCGGCGATGCGCCGGGCCGTGGCCATCAGCAGCGCGAAGCCGAAGTCGGCGGTCGTCTCGGTCAGCACGTCGGGCGCGTTGGTGGCGAGCACGCCGCGCGCGCTCATGGCGTCGAGGTCGAAGTTGTTGTAGCCCACCGCCATGTTGGCCGCGATCTTGAGGTCCGGGCAGCGCGCCAGCAGCGCTGCGTCGATGCGCTCGCTGGCCGTGGTGAACACGCCCTGCCTGCCGGCCAGGCGTGCAGACAGTTCGTCGGCGCTCCAGGTCGCGTCGGCCTGGTTGTCGCTGACCTCGAAATGCTCGGCCAGCCGGGCCAGCACTTCGGGGAACACGGCACGGGCGACGAGGACGGAGGGCTTGGACATGGCTGGGCGCCTTTCAGACGAAGAAGATGAACGTGAGCACGACGAACAGCGGCACCAGCACGGCGCACGACCAGGCCATGTAGCCGAAGAAGCTGGGCATGGCGACGCCGCGCTCCTCGGCAATCGCCTTGACCATCAGGTTGGGCGCGTTGCCGATGTACGAGTTGGCGCCCATGAACACGGCACCGGCCGAGATCGCCGCCAGCGTGGGCGCCAGCGTGGTCATGAGCTGCTGCGCATCACCGCCGGCGGTGTTGAAGAACACCAGGTAGGTCGGCGCGTTGTCGAGGAAGGAACTCAACACGCCAGTGGCCCAGAAGTACATGGCCGGCAGCGGCTGGCCGTCCGGCCCGGTGACCGCGCGCACCACGGCACCGAAGGGCCCGTCCACCCCGGCGCGCAGCATGGCGATCACCGGGATGATGGTCAGGAAGATGCCGGCGAACAGCTTGGCCACCTCGACCATCGGCCCCCAGGAGAACTGGTTGTCCGCATGCACCTTGGGGGCGGTGAGCTTGAGCGACAGCACGGTGACGACCACCAGGCCGATGTCGCGCACCAGCGAGGGCAGCGGCAGCGGCGTGCCGAACACGTCGAACACCACGGACGATTGCCACAGGCCGCTCATCAGCACCAGGCCGATCACGGCCAGCAGCAGCACGAAGTTGATGCCGCCGTCGAAGCCCAGGCGCTGGGTGTCCGGCGTGGGGTCGACCGGCAGCACGCCTTCGCGGCGGTAGTACCAGCTGTCCAGCACATAGAACAGCACCAGCAGGCAGGCCAGCATGAACGCCGTCTCGGGCAGGATGTTGCGCAGCGTCCAGAAGAACTCGACGCCCTTCAGGAAGCCGAGGAACAACGGCGGGTCGCCCAGCGGCGTGAGCGAGCCGCCGATGTTGGAGACGATGAAGATGAAGAACACCACCACGTGGGCCTTGTGGCGCCGGTTGTCGTTGGCGCGGACCAGCGGCCGGATCAGCAGCATGGAGGCGCCCGTCGTGCCCATGAAGCTGGCCAGCACGGCACCGATGGCCAGGATGGCGGTGTTCAGCGCCGGGCTGCCGTGCAGGTTGCCGCGGATGAAGATGCCGCCGGCCACCGCGAACAAGGCCGTCAGCAGCACGATGAACGGGATGTACTCGGCCAGCAGGGCGTGCACCAGGCTGGCGCCAGCCAGCCCCGGGCCGAACGCCAGCAGGAACGGGACGAAGAACGCGAGCGTCCAGGCCGCGGTGATCTTGCCGTAGTGGTGGTGCCAGATGCGCACTGCGAACAGCGGGAACAGCGCGATCGACAGCAGCACGCCGGCGAACGGCAACCCCCACCAGGCCGACAGGGCGCGCCCATCGACCTCGGCCCCCCACCCGGCCAGCGGCACCGCCAGCCCCAGCACGCAACCCAGCGTGCGCCAGTTGCGCGCGTTCATGCGGCGGGCTGCTCGATCTCGAACACCTGGCGCAGGTAGGCCAGGTACTTCTCGTCGTCGCACATGTTCTTGGAGGGCGTGTCCGACAGCTTGGCCACGGGTTGGCCGTTGCAGCGCACCATCTTGATGACGATCTGCAGCGGCACATGGTCCGGCGGGTCGCCCAGGTCGTTGGTGAGGTTGGTGCCGATGCCGAAGGCCAGCAGGCAGCGGCCGCGGAAACGCTGGTACAGCTCGATGGTGCGCGGCACCGTGAGGCCGTCGCTGAAGATCAGCGTCTTGGTGTGCGGGTCCACACGGTTGTGGCGGTAGTGCTCGATCAGGCGCTCGCCCCAGTTGAAGGGGTCGCCACTGTCGTGGCGGGCGCCGTCGAACAGCTTGCAGAAATACATGTCGAAGTCGCGCAGGAAGGCGTTCATGCCATAGACATCGGACAGCGCGATGCCCAGGTCGCCACGGTATTCCTTGGCCCAGGAATCGAAGGCGAACACCTGGCTGTCGCGCAGCCGCGGGCCGAGGGCCTGGCAGGCCTGCAGGTATTCGTGTGCCACCGTGCCCAGCGGCGTCAGCCCCAGCTTCATCGCGTACAGCACGTTGCTGGTGCCGGCCAGTTGGCCCGAGGGACCGGAGCCCAGCCGGTCGGCCAGGTGGCGCAGCACCTCTTCGTGCCAGTCCTTGGAAAAGCGCCGGCGCGTGCCGTAATCGGCGATCTTGAGATCCGCCAGACCCGCCGCCTGCAGCTGCGCGATCTTGCGGTCCAGCCGCTCGCGGCCCTGTGCAAGTGGTGGGTTGCGCGCCGTGTTGCGGAAATAGACCTCGTTGACGATGGCCAGCACCGGGATCTCGAACAGGATGGTGTGCAGCCAGGGCCCCCGGATGCTGATGTCGATGTCGCCCGACGGCAGGGCCTTGACCTCGATGTACTTCTCGTTGAGCTTGAACAGGCCCAGGAAGTCGATGAAGTCGCTCTTGATGAAGCGCAGCGAGCGCAGGTAGTTGAGTTCGGCGTCCTGGAAACGCAGCGTGCACAGGTGGCGGATCTCCTCGCGGATCTCGTTCACATAGGGCGCCAGCGGGACGCTGTTGCGGCACTTGAAGCGGTACTCCACCTGCGCGCCGGGGAACTGGTGCAGCACCACCTGCATCATCGTGAACTTGTACAGGTCGGTGTCGAGAAGGCTGCTGAGGATCATGGTTGGCGGGCCGCGCGGGCTTGTCTCCGGCTCGATGCTTCAGGGTGATGACAAGCCATTGTCGCAGGGGCGGCAGGCGGTTTTTCTGCAGGCCGCAAGGCTTTCAGGCCTACGCGGGCAGACCGGCGCGTCCTACCGCCCGGCGCCGCACCCCTGCCTACAGTGACTCCACGTCCAGAGCAACCCGCAACGGACGGATTCACAAGGAGATCAGGACATGAACAACGACAAGGTCGAAGGCAACTGGAAGCAGTTCAAGGGGAAGGTCCAGGAGCAGTGGGGCAAGCTCACGAACGACGACCTGGACGTGATCGAAGGTCGCCGCGAGCAGCTGCTGGGCCGCATCCAGGAACGCCATGGCGTTGCCCGCGACGAAGCCGAACGCCAGGTGCGCGACTGGGAAGGCCGCAACCCCGACTTCTTCTTCGAGAAGTCTGTCTGAACCCGATCCAAACCAACACAACGAGGAGTACCGCCATGCAAGCCACCACCATCAAGCACGCCCTGACCGCCCTGGGCGTGGCCATGACCTTTACCTTCGCATCCCACGCCAGCGCCATGACGCGCGACGAGTACAAGGCCGCCGAAGACCGCGTCGAGGCCGAGTACAAGGCCGACAAGCAGCGCTGCGATGGCCTGGCCGGCAACGCGAAGGACGTGTGCCAGAGCGAAGCGAAGGGCAAGGAGAAGGTTGCCAAGGCCGAGCTCGAAGCGCAGTACAAGCCGGGCGCAAAGGCCACGGCCAAGGTCGCCGAGGCCAAGGCCGACGCCGCCTACGACACGGCCAAGCAGAAGTGCGATGCGCTGGCTGGCAACACCAAGGATGTGTGCATGAAGGACGCCAAGGCCGCCCACGTGGCCGCCATGGCCGACGCCAAGCGCAGCTGATCGCGCGCCCCTTGTGGCCTGGTTGGCGCGCGATGGTGCGCGGCAGGCCCGTTCGGGCCGGTTGGGATCTCGCCCCACCGGCCCGAACCCGTTTTCACAGGAGCGGTGCGAGCGCGGCGCGCAGCGCCTCGGGCACCGGCACGGGCCGGCGGCTCGCCCTGTCCACATACACATGCACGAAATGGCCGTGGGCCGCCGTTTGCGGCGCGCCCTGCGCGAACAGGCCCACCTCGTAACGCACGCTGCTGGCGCCCAGGCGCGCCACACGCAGGCCGGCTTCGATGGTCTGCGGAAAGGCCAGCGGCGCGAAGTACTGGCATTGCGTCTCCACCACCAGGCCGATGGTGGGGCTGCGCTCGATGTCCAGCGCGCCCTGCTCGATCAGGTAGGCGTTCACGGCCGTGTCGAACCAGCTGTAGTAGACGACGTTGTTGACGTGACCGTAGGCGTCGTTGTCGGCCCAGCGGGTGGTGATGGGACGGAACAACCGGAAGTCCTGGCGCCCACGCGGCTGGGCGCGGGCCGTGGCGTTGGCAGGGGTGGCTGGCATCGCGGCATTCTGCCAGCGGGTTTCGTCAAGCCCGGGCCGGTTTAGAAGCCGCTCTCTAGATTGCTGCAATGCAACAAAAAAGACTTGCACCGCCCCGGTGCGTCCCTATAATTCGTTCCATGCTGCACTGCAACATCAACGGATGAGGCGGGAGAGCAGCAGAGATCCCAAGCATTTTCAAACTGGAGATTCATATGCTGACCGCTGACCAAATCGTCGCCACCCACAAAGCCAACTTCGACCTGCTGTTCGGCCTGACCTCGAAGGCCTTTGAAGGCGTCGAGAAGCTGGTCGAACTGAACGTCACCGCTTCCCGGGCCGCCCTGGCTGAAGCCGCAGACACCGCCCAGGCTGCCCTGTCGGTGAAGGACGCCCAAGAGCTGCTGGCCCTGCAAGCCAGCCTGCTGCAGCCCCTGGCCGAAAAGACCGCCGCCTACAGCCGCCACGTCTACGAGATCGCCCAAGGCACCGGCGCCGAATTCGGCAAGGCCTTCGAAGCCCAGGCCAGCGACGTGCAGAAGAAGTTCCTGTCGGCCGTGGACACCGCCGCCAAGAACGCCCCCGCCGGTTCCGAGACCGCCGTGGCCGTGTTCAAGAGCGCTGTGGCCGCTGGCACCAACGCCCTGGAATCCGTGCAAAAGGCCGTCAAGCAAGCCAGCGACGTGGCCGAAGCCAACTTCAACGCGGTCGCCACGTCGGCCGTGAACGCCTCCAAGACGGCCACCACCGTCGCCAAGAAGCGTTGAACTGCTTTCTCGGAGACCGGCACGGGCCGGCTCCTGCGAGTTGTCTCCTCGGGTTTCTTCGAGTTCATCGGAATTCAGGAACCCCTTCAAGGGCCCCGCCATGCGGGGCCTTTTTTTATGCCCGGGCTTTGCGCAAGAATGATTCGCGTTGGCCTTAACATCGCCGGCTCCCATCGCTCGAGGATCTCCATGTTGAAGAAAGCCATCTCCCTGGCCGTGATGTTGCTGGCTGCGGGCACCGCGCTGGCGCAGGACCAGGTCGTGAACCTGTACTCGGCGCGCCACTACGCCACCGACGAAGCGCTGTACACCAATTTCACGAAGGCCACCGGCATCAAGATCAACCGCGTGGACGCAGGCGACGCCGACATCATCGCCCGCCTGAAGGCCGAGGGCACGGCCTCGCCGGCCGACGTGATCCTGCTGGTGGACGCCGCCCGCCTCTACCGCGGCGAGGTCGACGGCCTGTTCCAGCCGATCCGTTCCAAGCTTTTGGAAGATGCCATCCCGAGCAACCTGCGCGCGCAACCGGCGGCCGATGGTGGCATCGCCTGGTGGGGCTTTTCCACACGCGCCCGCGTGATCGTCTACGACAAGGCCATGCTCAAGGCCAGCGATGTCGACACCTACGAGAAACTCGCCTCGCCGGCGCTCAAGGGCAAGATCTGCATCCGCTCGGGCTCGCACCCCTACAACCTCAGCCTGTTCGGTGCGGTCACGGAGCACATGGGCGAGACGCGGGCCGAGGAATGGCTCAAGGGCATCGTGGCCAACCTGGCGCGCGACCCCAAGGGTGGCGACACCGACCAGATCAAGGGCGTGGCCTCCGGCGAATGCGGTGTGGGTGTCACCAACAGCTACTACCTGGCGCGGCTGATGCGCTCGACCAACCCGGCCGACCGCACGGTGGCCGACAAGGTCGGCGTGGTGTTCCCCAACCAGGGCACCTGGGGCACGCACCTGAACATCGCCGGCGGCGCGGTGGCCCGGTACGCCAAGAACCGTGACAACGCCATCAAGCTGCTGGAATACCTGGCCAGCCCCGATGCGCAGAACTACTTTGCCAACGGCAACAACGAATGGCCGACCGCCAAGGGCGTGAAGGTCGACAACCCGGCGCTGGCGGCCATGGTGCCGAACGGCTTCAAGTCCGAGACGATCCCGATCGGCCAGGTGGGCGCGCACCAGCTGAAGGTGCAGCAGATGCTGGACCGCGTGGGCTTCAAGTAAGGCGCGAAGAGCAGGGCGAGGGCCCCGCGCACCGGGATCGACCCGCGGAGCGATTGGCAAAAGGGCCGCCCTCGATGGGCGGCCCTTTTGTTTCCCCCGCGCGCCGCCGCCATAATTGACGTTTACGTCAACGTCAAACCACCAAAGGAGCACACATGGACATCGCAGGCAAGGTCTTCATCGTCACGGGCGGCGCATCGGGCCTGGGCGAGGGCACGGCCAGGGCATTGGCGGCCAAGGGAGGCCGTGTGGTCGTCGCCGACCTGCAGCTCGACAAGGGCGAGGCCCTGGCGCGCGAGATCGGCGGCGCCTTCGTGCGCTGCGATGTGAGCCAGGAGGCCGACGGCCAGGCCGCGGTGGCCAAGGCGGTGGAGCTGGGCAAGCTCATGGGCCTGGTGAACTGCGCCGGCATCGCTCCGGCCGAGAAGACGGTCGGCAAGAACGGCGCCCATGGCCTGGCGACCTTCCAGAAGACGCTGATGGTCAACCTGCTGGGCAGCTTCAACATGATCCGGCTCGCGGCCGAGGCCATGGGCAAGAACGCGCCGGAAGCCACGGGCGAGCGCGGCGTGCTGATTTCCACCGCCTCGGTGGCGGCCTATGACGGCCAGATCGGCCAGGCGGCCTACAGCGCTTCCAAGGGCGGCGTGGTCGGCATGACGCTGCCGATCGCGCGCGACCTGGCCAAGACCGGCATCCGCAACATGACGATTGCCCCCGGCATCTTCGGCACGCCCATGCTGTTCGGCATGCCGCAGGAGGTGCAGGACGCACTGGCCGCCAGCGTGCCCTTCCCTTCGCGCCTGGGCACGCCGGCCGATTACGCGCGGCTGGCGCTGCACATCTTCGAGAACGACATGCTCAACGGCGAGGTGATCCGCCTGGACGGCGCCATCCGCCTGGCGCCGCGCTGAGTCTCTTCCGATGGACAGGCCGCGGCCTGTGTAAGCTCGCCCCGTGGCCATTCCCCAGTCGTTCGTCCAGGAACTCCTCGCCCGCGTCGACGTCGTCGAGGTGGTGGGGCGGCATGTCCAGCTCAAGAAGGGCGGCGCCAACTTCCTGGGCCTGTGCCCGTTCCACGGCGAGAAGTCGCCCTCGTTCACCGTCAGCCCCAGCAAGCAGTTCTTCCACTGCTTCGGCTGCGGCAAGAACGGCAACGCCATCGGCTTTCTCATGGAGCACACCGGCGCGGGCTTCCGCGAGGCCGTGCAGGACCTGGCCCAGCAGGTCGGCATGGCTGTGCCCGACGACGACAGCACGCCGCAGGAGCGTCAGCGCGCCGCCGAGCAGCGCGAACGCCAGGCCACGCTGACCGACGTGCTGGAGAAGGCGGGCGAGGCCTGGCGCAAGCAGCTGCGCCAGTCGCCGCGCGCGATCGACTACTGCAAGCGGCGCGGCCTGTCGGGCCAGATCGCCAAGCGCTTCGGCCTGGGCTATGCGCCCGAGGGCTGGCGCAATCTGGCCAGCGTGTTTGCGCACTACGACGACGCGCTGCTGGTCGACAGCGGCCTCGTGATCCACCACGAGGACAGCGACGACGGCAAGCGCTACGACCGCTTCCGCGACCGGCTGATGTTCCCCATCCGCAACGTCAAGGGCGAGTGCATCGCCTTCGGCGGCCGTGTGCTCGGCGACGAGAAGCCCAAGTACCTGAACTCGCCCGAGACTCCGGTTTTCAGCAAGGGCCGCGAGCTCTATGGCCTGTACGAGGCGCGCGAAGCCCTTCGCGAGATGGGCTATGTGCTGGTGACCGAAGGCTACATGGACGTGGTGGCGCTGGCCCAGCACGGTTTTCCGAACGCCGTGGCCACGCTGGGCACGGCGTGCACGCCCGACCATGTGCAAAAGCTGTTCCGCTTCACCGACGCCGTGGTGTTCAGCTTCGACGGCGACGCCGCCGGCCGGCGCGCCGCGCGCAAGGCGCTCGAAGGCGCCCTGCCCTATGCCAGCGACACGCGCAGCGTGAAATTCCTGTTCCTGCCGGCCGAACACGACCCGGACAGCTACATCCGCGAGAACGGCACCGAGGCCTTCTCGCTCAGCGTGGGCGAGGCCGTGCCGCTCTCTCGCTTTCTCGTGGACGTGGCGCGCGAGGGCTGCGACCTGGGCAGCGCCGAAGGCCGGGCCCACCTGGCCAGCAACGCCAAGCCGCTCTGGGGCCAGCTGCCAGACGGCGCGCTCAAGCGCCAGCTGCTCGGCGACCTGGCCGACCTGGTGCAGCTGGACGCGCGCGAACTCTCCGAGCTCTGGGAGCCGCGGGCCGCGCCCGACGCCCCCAAGCCGCGCCGCCGCCCGGCCAGCAAGGAGGCGTCGCAGCCCCGTCCCAGCCGCGGCCGCAGCGCCAGCCGCCCTGCGCTGCAGGCCCACGCCAGCCACGTCGCCATGCTGCTGCTGCGCAACACGCGGCTCTGGGACAGCCTGACGCAGGCCGACCACGACCTGCTCTGCGCGCTCGAAGGTCCCTATGGCGAGCTGTTCCGATGGGTCGACCAGCAGGTGCACGAGCATGGCGCCCAGCCCTGGGCGGCGCTGGACCTCGGCGTGCAGGGCCAGCCTTTCGAGCCCGAGGCGCGCAAGCTGGTCGCGCAGGACAACATGCAGCCCCTGGGCCAGGTCTTCGACATCGAGGACGTGCCGCTGGCCGATGTGCGGGCCACCCTGACCAAGCTGCACCGCGACGTGATCGCCGAGGAACTCAAGTACCTGCAGACGCTGCCGGCCTCCGACCCGGAACGCATCGGCCGCGAACGCGAGCTCATCCTGCAGCAACTGGCGCTCAAGAAATCGCTCGCGGCTTGAAATCCGCCGCATCGGCTATACTCTTGGGTTTGTCTCGCGGCAAGAGCGACAGCAGTACCTCCGAGCCCGGCCAACCGATGCCAACGCGCGCACGACCGGCCAATCTCATCGCAAGGGCTGCATTCCAAATGATCGCCCCCACATCTTGCCCATGGGCCGCCCTTTCCTGACGGGAAGGCCGGTCTCATCGCCCCCGCGCCGGGTTACCGCGGCGCTTGCCCTTTGCGTTTTTCGTGTGTCGAGGTGTATCCATGCCAAGCCAGAAGTCCGAGAAGCCGGTCAAGAAGTCCGTCGCCCAACCTGCCGCAAAGGCTGCAGCCAAGCCAGCGCCCTCCGCGAAGGCCGCCGCCAAGTCCCCTACGAAAGCTCTGACAGTGCCCGCATCCAAGACTCCCGCTTCGGAAAAGACCCTCAAGACCGCCGCTGCCGCCGCGGCCGATGAAACGCTGACCAAGAAGAAGCCCGGCCGCCCGCCCAAGGCCGCCGGTGCAGCCGCGGCCAAGAAGCCTGCCGCTGCGGCCAAGAAGGCCGCGCCCAAGGCGCTGGACGAGGACGATGTCGCCGACGACATGTCCGACATCGAGGAGGAGTTCGCCGAGGAGCCCGCAGCGCCTGCGGCCGCGGCCGATGCCCCGGTCGAAAAGGTCAAGCCGCTGCGCATGAAGATCAGCAAGGCCAAGGAACGGGCCTTGATGAAGGAATTCGGCCTGGACGAGACCGTGCTGTCCGAAGAGGACATGGCCAAGCGCCGCCAGCGCCTGAAGGCCCTGATCAAGCTGGGCAAGACGCGCGGCTACCTCACGCACGGCGAAATCTCCGACCACCTGCCCGACAAGCTGGTCGATGCCGAGACGCTGGAAGTCGTGATCGCCACGCTCAACGACCTGGGCGTGGCCGTCTACGAGCAGACGCCGGATGCCGAGTCGATGATCATCACCGACAACGCGCCCACCGGCTCCACCGAAGAGGAAGCCGAGGAGGCCGCCGAAGCCGCGCTGTCCACCGTGGACAGCGAGTTCGGCCGCACCACCGACCCGGTGCGCATGTACATGCGCGAGATGGGCACGGTGGAACTGCTCACGCGTGAGGGTGAGATCGAGATCGCCAAGCGCATCGAGGGCGGCCTCATGCGCATGATGGAAGCCATCAGCGCCAGCCCCGCCACGCTGGCCGAGGTGTTCCGCCTGGGCGAGGAAATCCGCGAAGGCAAGGTCGTGATCTCCACCATCGTGGACGGCTTCACCGACCCCAACGAGGCCGATGACTATGTGGCCGAGGAAGACTTCGACGAGTTCGACGCGGCCGACGACGACGACGGCAAGGGCGGCTCCAAGGCACTGACCAAGAAACTCGAGGAACTCAAGAACGAGGCGCTGACGCGTTTCGACCGCCTGCGCGGGCTGTTCGAGAAGGTCCACAAGATCTACGACAAGGAAGGCTACGGCTCGGCCCACTACCTGAAGGCCCAGCAGGCCGTCAGCGAAGAGCTGATGACCATCCGCTTCACGGCCAAGACCATCGAGAAGCTGTGCGACCTGCTGCGCGGCCAGGTCGACGACGTGCGCAAGAAAGAGCGTGAGCTGCGCCGCATCATCGTGGACAAGTGCGGCTACCCGCAGGAGCAGTTCATCGCCGAGTTCAGCGGCCGCGACAAGATGGGCCACAAGGTTCCCTCGCACCTGCTGGACCTCAAGTGGATCGAGAAGCAGGCGGCGTCCAACAAGCCCTGGGCGGCCATCATGGGCCGCAACATCCCGCCGGTGCAGGACCTGCAGCAAAAGCTGATGGACATCCAGTCCCAGGTGGTCGTGCCGCTGGACGAGCTCAAGGACATCAACAAGCGCATGAACGAGGGCGAGGCCTCGTCGCGCGATGCCAAGAAGGAAATGATCGAGGCCAACCTGCGCCTGGTCATCTCCATCGCCAAGAAGTACACCAACCGCGGCCTGCAGTTCCTGGACCTGATCCAGGAGGGCAACATCGGCCTCATGAAGGCCGTCGACAAGTTCGAGTACCGCCGCGGCTACAAATTCTCGACCTACGCCACGTGGTGGATCCGCCAGGCCATCACGCGCTCGATCGCCGACCAGGCGCGCACCATCCGCATCCCGGTGCACATGATCGAGACCATCAACAAGATGAACCGCATCAGCCGCCAGCACTTGCAGGAGTTCGGCTTCGAGCCCGATGCGTCCATCCTGGCCGAGCGCATGGAGATCCCGGAAGACAAGATCCGCAAGATCATGAAGATCGCCAAGGAGCCGATCTCCATGGAGACGCCGATCGGCGACGACGACGACAGCCACCTGGGCGACTTCATCGAGGACAGCGCCAACACCGCGCCCATCGAAGCCGCCATGCAGGCCGGCCTGCGCGATGTGGTGAAGGACATCCTGGATTCGCTGACCCCGCGCGAAGCCAAGGTGCTGCGCATGCGCTTCGGCATCGAGATGTCGACCGACCACACGCTGGAAGAGGTCGGCAAGCAGTTCGACGTCACGCGTGAACGCATCCGCCAAATAGAAGCCAAGGCGCTGCGCAAGCTGAAGCACCCCAGCCGCAGCGACAAGCTGCGCAGCTTCATCGACACGCTGTAGATCCCAAGCCCGCGCCAGCGGGCTTTTTTACGCCTGGCCCGGCGCCGGCAGGTCCACCTGCACCAGCAGGCCCGGATGCGCATTGCGCACCTGCCAGGTCCCGCCATGCGCCAGGGCCACCAGGCGGCACAGGTACAAGCCCAGCCCCACGCCACCGCTGCTGCGCTCACGCGCCGCATCCGGCCGGTAGAAGGGCTCGGCCAGGTGCGGCAGCACGGCTTCGTCCACGCCGGGCCCGTGGTCGCGCAGGCACAGGCGGATGCCGCCACCCTCGCGCAGCAGTTGCAGCTCGGGCGGCTGCGGCGCACCGCCGCTGTGGCGCAGGGCATTGCCGAGCAGGTTGCGCAGCAGGAGCCGCATGCGGGCCCGGTCCAGCAGCAGCTGCGGCAGCCCCTCGGCCACCTCCAGGCGCGGCATCTGGCCGCCCTCCCCGCCCAGGCCCTGCAGCACCTCGCGCGCCAGCAGCGCCAGGTCTGTCGGCTCCAGCTGCAGCGCCGCATGGCGCACCGCCAGGCGCTCGCTCTCCAGAAGATCGGTGACCAGGTCGCGCATCACGGCAAGGTCGCGCAGCAGCGCCTCGCGTGTGGGCGCGAGTTCGGCGGTCTCGGGCAGCAACTCGGTGTGCAGGCGCGCGCGCGTGAGCGGGCTGCGCAGCTCATGGCTGATGGCCAGCAGCAGGCCACGCTTGGCCTCCAGCATGCCGTGGATGTCCTGGGCCATGGTGTTGACGCCTTCGGCCAGCTGGCCGAGCTCGTCGTGCCGGCGCACCGGGATCGGCTCGGCGAAGTCGCCCGCGCCGAAGCGCAACGCGCCTGCGCCGATGTCGCGCAGCGGGCGCAGCAGGCGGTGCACATAGATCCACGCCAGCATGGTGAGCACCAGCAGCACCGACAGCGTCACCCAGCCGACGCGGCGCGGCTTGTCCTGCCAGGCCGCGACCGACAGGCCCAGTTCCACCACATGGCCATCGGCCGTGGTGCGGCGCAGGAATTCATGCTCGCGCGTGTCCCGGTCTCGGTAGCGCTCGCGGCCGGCGTCGGGCTCGCTCTTCCAGTTGATGGCCGGGCCGGAGATGCTCACGCTGACGGGCAGCCGCGCGGCCAGGGCCTGCGCGCGCGCCACGCTGGGCGGGCTGCCGATCTCGGCGACCAGCCGGTCGACGTAGTCGGCCGCGAGCGGACGCACGGCGTCGCGCCACCCCATGGAGATCGCCCGCTGCATGCCGAAGAGAAAGCTGGCCGACATGGCCAGCGCCAGCAGCAGGAACAGCGCGACCAGCCGCAGCCGCAGCGAATGCCGCATGGCGCGGTGCGCGCGCCGGTGCCAGCCCCGCACGCGCACCTTAGCCACGGCCCGGCCGCGGCGCCAGTGCCAGCGCGTAGCCGGCGTTGCGCAGCGTCTTGATCGCGTCCAGCGGCTCGAGCTTCTTGCGCAGCCGGCTGATGACGATGTCGACCGCGCGCGTGTAGAGCTCGGCCTCGTGGCCGCGCAGCTGGTTCAGGATGTCGTCGCGGCTCCAGACGCGTCCGGGCTCGCGCGCCAGCAGCTGCAGCAGCTCGAACTCGGTGCCGGTCAGCTCCAGCGCCTGGCCACCGCGCCAGACGCTGCGCGTGACCGGATCGATCTCCAGCCCCTCGAAGCGCAGGCGGGCGTCGTCGGCGGCGGCTGCAGGCGCCACACGGCGGCGCAGCACGGTCTGCACGCGCGCCACGAGCTCGCGCGGCTCGAAGGGCTTGGGGATGTAGTCGTCGGCGCCCAGCTCCAGGCCCACGATGCGGTCCATGACCTCGCCGCGCGCCGTCAGCATGAGCACGGGCAGGTCGCTGTCCTTGCGGATCGCGCGGCACAGCGCGAAGCCGTCCATGCCGGGCAGCATCACATCCAGGATGGCGGCGTCGAAGCCCCCCGCGCGCAGGCGGGCCAGGCCCTCGTCCGGGTGCAGGGCCTGGAGCAGCTCCAGCTCGAAACGCGCGAAGTACGCGGCCAGCGGAGCGCCCAGGTCGGCGTCGTCGTCGATCAGCAGGATGCGGGGCATCAACGCCGCCCGGCCGCCCGAAGGCGTTGATGCGCCCCCATCACGGGCTGTGACAGGGGCAGCGGTACGCGAAGCGATGAACGTGGGGGCCACATGACCCGCATTGTCATCCGCGGTGCCAGCCGCTTCGGCGCTGCATGAAGTCGCGCACCTTCTGCTGCTGGGCCGGCGTCAGGCTGTCGTAGAAGTCGCCCAGCGCGGTCACGATCTCCGGCGCCTTGGTCTTGAGCGCGTCGGTCTTCTGGTCCACCAGGGCCTGCGCGCCGGCGCGGTCGAACTTCTCGCCCGCCACCAGGGCCTGGGCCTGCTCGCGCGGATGGGCGCCGGCCATCAGCGCACTGCGCTGCTCGGAGAGCTTGCCGGCCAGCACCTCGAGCTTGGCCTTCTGCGCTGCGTCGAGGTCGAGCTTGCCGGCCACGCGCGCCACCATCTTGGCGCGGCGCTCGGCCATCTGCTCGGCGCTGGCATTCCAGCCGCCATCGTGCGGCCGGTGCCCGCAGGCCGACAGGCTGCCGACCACCACGGCGGCGCCGAACACGCCCGCCAGACTGCGCTTGATCCAGGATTTCATCGCCATGCCTCTTGAAGAGAAGTGAACATGGCAGCGATGGTGCCGGCGCCCCGCCCAGCCGGGGTCTCGCGGCGGTTTCGCTTTGTTTCGGTTTATCTCAGGCGAAGTTCTCGGTGTCGACCTCCCCCGTGGCCTGCGGCGCATAGCGCGGGCCGACCACGTTGTGCTGGCCGATCAGCGCCTCTGCCTGCGCCATCTGCGCGGGCGTCAGCTGCACCTTGGCGGCGTCCAGGTCCTCCTGCAGGTGGGCGAGGTTGGTCGTACCGGGGATCGGCACGATGTGGGGCGCCTTGTGCAGCAGCCAGGCCAGCGCCAGCTGAGCCGGCGTGCAACCCACCTCGCGCGCGAACGCCACGTAGGGCTGCAGCAGCTGCAGGTTGGCCGCGTAGTTCTGCGGCGCGAAGCGCGGCATGGGCCGGCGGATGTCCTTGGCGTCCAGCGTCGCCACGTCGTGCAGCGTGTCCGTCAGGTAGGCCCGCGCCAGCGGGCTGAAGGCGACGAAAGCAGCACCGATGGCGCGGCAGGCCTCGAGCACCGCGATCTCGGGGTTGCGCGTCCAGAGCGAATACTCGGTCTGCACGGCCGTGATGGGGTGCACGGCATGCGCCTTGCGGATGGTGGCGGCCGACACCTCCGACAGGCCGATGGTGCGCACCTTGCCCGCGCGCACGAGGTCGGACAGCGCTCCCACGCTGTCTTCGACCGGCACCTCCTTGTGCCAGCGGTGCAGGTAGTACAGGTCGATGACATCCGTGCCGAGACGGCGCAGGCTGTCCTCGCAGTTGCGGCGCAGGGCCTCGGGCCGGCCGTCGATGACGCGGCGCACGACACCGTCCTCGCCGCGCACACCGGCCATCCCGCCCTTGCTGGCCAGTGTGATGCGGCTGCGGTGGGCCTTCAGCACCCTGCCGACCAGTTCCTCGTTGGCACCGAAGCCGTACAGCGCGGCCGTGTCGAACAGCGTGACGCCCGCGTCCAGCGCGGCCAGCAGCAGGCGCTCGGCCTGCTCGGGCGAAGGCGGCACGCCATAGGCGTGGCTCAGGTTCATGCAGCCCAGGCCGATGGCCGAGACGGTAAAGGGTCCGATGGTGCGTGTTTGCATGCGCGCAAGCTTACCGCCAGCCCCGTGGCATCCACGCCCCGGCCACGCTGATCCGCAGCCCGGGGCCAGAACCATTTGTTTCATCCATGCAAGGATGGAATCGGCGTACGCGTGAATACATTAAAACAATACGTTCAACAGCACACAGGATGTACTCATGAGGCAGATCGAGCTGCAACTGACGGCAGAAGATCGCGATACGGTCGAAGAGATCCGGAGCAAGGGCGTACACCACGCCCGCGAGGTCAACAGGGCCCATGTGCTGTGGTGCCTGGACCGCGGCATTCCCGAGGCGCAGATCCTGGAGGTTCTGGGGGTCGGCCGCACGGCCCTTTGGCGCACGCGGGCGGCTTACTTGCAAGGGGGCGTGGAGCGTGCCGTCTTCGACATGGCGCGCTCGGGCCGCCCGCGCCGCTATGGCGCGGAGGCAGAGGCACGGGTGATGGCGCTGGCCAGTTCCGAGCCCCCCGAAGGCCGCCAGCGCTGGACCTTGCTGGAGCTGGAGCGCGCGGCGCGCCAGCAATTCGGCCTGGGCTCGGTGAGCCGCGAGACGGTGCGGCGCATCCTCAAGAGAACCGCGAGCGGCTCGGTCGCGGCCAGCTGAGGCTGGCGCGCCGCCTCAGGCGTTCAGGCGTTCAGCTGCTGTTCCAGCTGGTGCAGCACCTGGTAGCACGGCAGCACCTGGGCCACGCTGCTGTTCGGTTCGCGCCCTTCGCGGATGGCGGCAAAGAACTCGCGGTCCTGCAGTTCGATGCCGTTCATCGACACGTCCACCTTGGACACATCGATCTTCTCTTCCTTGCCGTTCACCAGGTCGTCGTAGCGTGCGATGTAGGTCGCCGTATCGCCGATGTAGCGGAAGAAGGTGCCCAGCGGCCCGTCGTTGTTGAACGACAGGGAGAGCGTGCAGATCGCACCGTTGGCGGCCTGGAGCTGGATGCTCATGTCCATGGCGATGCCCAGCGTCGGATGGATCGGGCCCTGAACGGCGTTGGCCTTCACGATCGGGCTGCCGGCCTGGTAGGCGAACAGGTCCACCGTGTGCGCGGCGTGGTGCCACAGCAGGTGGTCGGTCCAGCTGCGTGCCTGGCCCAGCGCGTTCATGTTGGTGCGCCGGAAGAAGTAGGTCTGCACATCCATCTGCTGGATGTTGAACTCGCCGGCCACGATCTTCTGGTGCACGTACTGGTGGCTGGGGTTGAAGCGGCGCGTGTGGCCGCACATGGCGACCAGCCCGCTGGTCTTGGCCACCTGCACCACCTCTTCGCCGTCCTTCAGCACGTCGCACAGCGGAATCTCCACCTGCACGTGCTTGCCGGCCTTCAGGCAGGCCAGCGTCTGCGCGGCGTGCATCTGCGTCGGCGTGCACAGGATGACGGCATCCACTTCCTTGAGCGCCAGGCTGTCCGCCAGATCGGTCGTGACATGCTGGATGCCGTACTTGTCGGCCACTTCCCTGGTCTTTTCCAGATCGCGGCTGATCAGCGAGACGACTTCGACGCCGTCGATGTTCTTGATGCCGTCCAGGTGCTTGATGCCGAAGGCGCCGGCACCGGCGAGGGCTACTTTGATCGTCATGTTCAGTTCTCCAGGATGAGGTGGCCCACGGCGGTGTTGGACGCCGGGACATGGAAGAAGCGGTGCTTGAGCTTGGGCGCGGGGCCGCCGGCCACATCGGCCATCGCGCCGCGCGCGATCAGCCACATCACCAGCTCGATGCCCTCACTGCCGGCCTCGCGCACGTACTCGATGTGCGAAACCTCGGCCAGGTCCGCCGGGTCGGCGATCAGCCGGTCCAGGAACTTGTTGTCCCATTCCCTGTTGATCAGGCCGGCGCGCGGGCCCTGCAGCTGGTGGCTCATGCCGCCCGTGCCCCAGATCTGCACCTTGAGCGGTTCGTCGTACGACTCGATCGCGCGGCGGATCGCCTGGCCCAGCTGGAAGCAGCGTTTGCCGCTCGGCACCGGGTACTGCACCACGTTGACGTGGAACGGGATCACTTTCACCGGCCAGGCTTCGGGCGAGCCGAACAGCAGGTTCATCGGCACCGTCAGGCCATGGTCGACCTTCAGGTCGTTCACGATGGTGAGGTCGAAGTCCTGCTGGATCACCGACTGCGCGATGTGCGAGGCCAGGTCCGGATGGCCCATCACCTTGGGCACGGGCCGCGGGCCGTAGCCCTCGTCGGCCGGCTCGAATTCGTCCGCCGTGCCGATGGCGAAGGTCGGGATCATGCCCAGGTCGAAGCTGGATGCGTGGTCGTTGTAGACGAGGAACACCACGTCGGGCTTGTTCTCGCGCATCCATTGCTTGGACGGCTCGTAGCCCGCGAACAGCGGCTTCCAGTAGGCCTCTTCGGTCTTGCCCAGGTCGATGGCCGCGCCAATGGCCGGCACGTGCGAGGTGTAGACCGAGGCCGTGATGCGCGCCTGGCCAGCCGTTTGTCCAGCTGCCTGGCCGCCGGTCTGCCGCGCCGCGTGCGCGCCCATGACCTGCGCCGCCAGCGCCTCCTGGTGCGTCAGCTCCCATTCCTTCCAGGCCGCGGACTGCGCCGCCGGACCCTGGGCGTTGCCGCCCTCGCCCAGGTAGCGGTTGCCCTCGGCGCTGCGGCCACCGCCGATCATCATGTCGCGGTAGGCATGCTCGGTCATGCCGGTCATGGAGCCTGCCATCTGCTGGAACGACAGCCCGTCGGTGGCGCCCAGCTTGGCCAGGAAGTAGATGTTGCCGCCCGTGCGCATGGCCCAGTTCAGGTCGCGTGCGCGCACGGCCGCGCGCTGCTCGTCCGTCATCGGCCATTCGGCCAGGTAGGCGTCTTCGTCGGCCTTGAAGCGCGCGCGGTTCTCGGCCTTCATGAGGCTCATGCAGAACTGGTTGAGCCAGTAGCCCTTGCGGCTCTGGTCGGCGTCGAAGATGGTCGTGCCAGGCACGTCCAGGTAGGGTTTGTTCAGGGCCATATCAGACCTCTTCCGGCCAGTACAGGCGCATGGGGTTATCGACCAGCAGCTTCTTCTGCAACTCGGCGGTGGTCGCGATGTGCGGGATGAAGTCCACCAGCAGGCCGTCGTCGGGCATGTGGTCCTTGAGGTTCGGGTGCGGCCAGTCGGTGCCCCACAGCACGCGGTCGGGAAACTGCTCGACGATGCGGCGCGCGAACGGAATCACATCCTGGTAAGCGTTCTGCTCGCCGTCGAGTGCCTTGGGGCCGGTGACCGACAGCCGCTCGGGGCAGCTTACCTTGCTCCACACGTTGGTGTGCTCGCGCATGAACTTCTCGAACAGCGCGAACTCGGGGCCGTCCACGGGCTTGCCCACGTCGGGCCGGCCCATGTGGTCCACCACCACGGTGGTGGGCAGCGCGGTGAAGAAGTCCCACAGCTCGGGCAGGTCCACCGCCTCGAAGTAGATGACCACGTGCCAACCCAGCTTGTTGATGCGGCTGGCAATCTCCAGCAGCTCATCCTTGGGCGTGAAGTCGACCAGGCGCTTGACGAAGTTGAAGCGCACGCCGCGCACGCCGGCGTCATGCAGCTCTTGCAGCTCTGCGTCGCTGATGCTGCGCTTGACCGTGGCCACGCCGCGCGCCTTGCCGTTCGATGACTTGCAGGCATCGACCATGGCGCGGTTGTCGGCGCCGTGGCAGGTGGCCTGCACGACCACGTTGCGCGCAAAGCCCAGGTGGTCGCGCAGTGCGAACAGCTGTGCCTTGCTGGCGTCGCAGGGCGTGTACTTGCGCTCGGGCGCGAACGGGAACTCGCCGCCCGGGCCGAACACGTGGCAGTGCGCGTCGACAGCACCTGCGGGCAGCTGGAACCTGGGTTTGGCCGGGCCGGTGTACCAGTCCATCCAGCCGGGGGTCTTCTCGAAAGGGCCTGTGGTGGGTTTGCTCATGTGCGTGTCCTCAATCCAGCGTGATGTTGGCCTTGCGGATCACGTCGCCGAAGCGCTGGGTCTCCGCCTTCACGGTGGCCCGGAACTGCTCGGGCGTGGTCGGGAAGGACTCGTAGCCGAAGGTCTTGAAGCGCTCGACGAAGTCCTTGTCCTTGAGGATCTCCGCCAGGTCCTTGCGGATCTTCTCGCTGGTGGCCGCGGGCAGGCCCGGCGGCACGGCGATCACGTTCCAGCCGATGACCTCGAAGTCCTTGGGGCCGCCGGATTCGGCCACCGTCGGAATGTCCGGGAAGTCGGCCGAGCGCTTGGGCGCGGCAAAGGCCAGCAAGCGCAGCTTGCCGGCGCGGTACAGCGGGCCGGCGGTGCCGGCGCTGCCCAGCGCGAAGTCGATGTCGCCGGTGGCCACCGAGGTGTAGAGCTGCGTGGTTTCCTTGAAGATCACGTGCTCCATCTGCGTGCCGGTCATGCTCTCGAACAGCTCGGAGCCCAGGTGCACGGGGTTGCCCACCGACCAGGAACCGTAGTTCAGCTTGCCCGGGTTGGCCTTGGCGTCGGCAATGATGTCGCCCACGGTCTTGTACTTGCTGTTGGTCGGCACCGTGAAGAAGAAGTGCGTCTTGAACAGCGGCAGCGCGATGTCGAAGTCCTTCTGCGGGTCGTAGGGCAGCTTCTTGAACAGCGCGGGGTAGGCCGCCAGGTGCACGTTGTCCAGCACCAGCAGGTCGGTGCCGTCCTTGGCACCGCGCTTCCAGGCGTCGATGGCGATGAAGCCGTTGCCACCCGGGCGGTTTTCCACCACCACGGGCTGGCCCCACAGGCGCGAGAGCTTGTCGGCCGCCAGGCGGGCCACGCCGTCCGGCCCGCCACCGACCGGGAACGGCGTGATGATGCGCACGGGCTTGGTGGGGAACTGCTGCGCCGACGCGCCGAAGGCGGCCGCCAGTGCAACGGTGGCGAGGCCGGCGCTCAGCAGCGCGCGGCGAAAAGTGTTGGTCATGCTCGTGTCTCTCTCGTGTCAGTCGATGTATTTGAGGCCTGCAGCGGCCAGCGGCTCGCGCATCTTGTACATGTCCAGCCCCAGCACGCCCGAGGCCAGCTTGTCGCGTTTCTCGCCCTCGTTGGCCTCACGCTTTTGCGCAGCCTCCAGCGTCTTGGCGGCAATGGCGCGGGGCACGCAGACCACGCCGTCGTCGTCGGCCACGATCACGTCGCCCGGCGTGACGAGCATGCCGGCGCAGACCACGGGGATGTTGACCGAGCCGATGGTGGCCTTGATCGTGCCCTTGCTGCTGATCGCCTTGCTCCAGACCGGGAAGTTCATTTCCTTCAGCGTCTTCACGTCGCGCACGCCGGCGTCGATGACCAGCGCCCGCGCGCCACGCGCCTGGAAGCTGGTGGCCAGCAGGTCGCCGAAGTAGCCGTCGGTGCACTCGGCCGTGATGGCCGCGACCACGATGTCGCCAGGCTGGATCTGCTCTGCCACCACATGCATCATCCAGTTGTCGCCCGGGTGCAGCAGCACCGTGACGGCCGTGCCGGACACCTGCGCGCCCGGGAAGATCGGGCGCATGTAGGGCTTGAGCAGGCCCACGCGGCCCATGGCCTCGTGCACGGTGGCCGAGCCCAGCGCAGCCAGTGCATCGGCGGTGGCAGCGTCGGTGCGCTGGATGTTGCGGTAGACGACTCCGAGTTCGTACATGTCAGATCTCCTTATTTGCCTTTGGCCTTGAGGGCCGTGTCGAGGCGCGAGAACACGCGGCGCGCATTGCCTTCGAAGACCTGGTAGCGGTCGTCATCGGTCAGGTTGGGCGTTGCGAGCACGTAGCGCTTGGTGTCGTCGTAGTAGTGGCCGGTCTCCGGGTCGATGCCGCGCACGGCGCCGATCATCTCGCTGGCGAACAGCACGTTCTTGGTCGGGATCACCTTGGTCAGCAGGTCGATGCCGGGCTGGTGGTAGACGCAGGTGTCGAAGTAGATGTTGTTCAGCAGGTGCTCGGTCAGCAGCGGCTTCTTGAGCTCTTGCGCCAGCCCGCGGAAACGGCCCCAGTGGTAGGGCACCGCGCCGCCGCCGTGCGGGATCAGGAACTTCAGCGTCGGGAAGTCCTTGAACAGGTCGGACGTCAGGCACTGCATGAAGGCCGTGGTGTCGGCGTTCAGGTAGTGGGCGCCCGTGGTGTGGAAGCAGGCGTTGCACGAGGTGCTGACGTGCACCATGGCCGGGATGTCGTACTCCACCATCTTCTCGTAGATGGGGTACCAGCTGCGGTCCGACAGCGGCGGGCTGGTCCAGTGGCCACCCGATGGATCGGGGTTCAGGTTGATGCCGACGTTGCCGTACTCCTTGACGCACTTTTCCAGCTCGGGAATGCAGGTCGCCGGGTCGACGCCCGGGCTCTGCGGCAGCATCGCGGCGGGGATGAAGTTGTCGGGAAACAGCTGCGACACGCGGTAGCACAGCTCGTTGCAGATCGCCGCCCAGGTCGACGAGACGTTGAAGTCGCCGATGTGGTGCGCCATGAAGCTGGCGCGCGGGCTGAAGATGGTGAGGTCGCTGCCGCGCTCGCGCATCTTGGCCAGCTGGTTCAGCTCGATGCTCTCGCGCAGTTCGTCGTCGCTGATCTTGAGGTCGGACACCTTCGGCATCACCGCCGGGTCCTTGATGCCGGCGATCTGCTGGTTGCGCCAATTCTCCAGCGCCTTGGGCGCGGTCGTGTAGTGGCCGTGCACGTCGATGATCAAGGGGTTCTCGCGGCTCATGTTGCTCCTCGGTTTGGGCTCTGCGGTGTGCGCGGATTCTGCGCGCGCCGCGGATACCCGCCTAGCTTGCAAGCCTGCTATCAGCTAGAACGAAATGGCATAGCTCCGCCGGCGCTATTCAATACACTCACAGCATGGATTTGAAGCAATTGGAGTACTTCGTCCGCGTGGCCGAGCTCGGCAGCTTCACGCGCGCGGCCATTGCGCTGGACGTGGCACAGCCCGCGCTCTCGCGCCAGATCCGCCTGCTGGAGGTGGAATTGCGCCAGAACCTGCTGGCCCGCAACGGCCGCGGCGCCACGCCCACCGAAGCCGGCAAGCTGCTGCTCGAACACGGCCGCGGCATCCTGCACCAGGTGGCCGTGGCGCGCGAGGAACTCGGCGTGGCACGCGGGGCGCTGGCCGGGCGCGTGTCCATCGGCCTGCCGCCCAGCCTGTCGCGCCTCATCACGGTGCCGCTGACCCAGGCGTTCCGCGCCAAGCTGCCGCAGGCCCAGCTCACGCTGACCGAGGGCTTCTCGCTGGTCATGATCGACAGCCTGCGCATGGGCAACCTGGACATGGCCCTGCTCTACAACCCCGAGCGCTCGCCCGACATGGAGCAGACCCTGCTGCACGAGGAGGAACTCGTGCTGATCTCCCCGCGCGCAGAGGTGCCGGAAAGCAAGGGCAGCAAAGCGCGTACCGCCGTGGCGCTGCGCGACGCGGCCGCCCTGCCCCTGATCCTGCCGAGCCGGCCCAATGCGTTTCGCCTGCTGCTGGAGGCCGAGGCCATGCGCCTGGGCAGCGCACTGCGCATCGCGATGGAAGTGGACGGGCTCAACGCCATCCTGAGCCTGGTGCGCGAAGGCTTCGGCCATGCCGTGCTGCCGGCCTACACGCTGGCCAACATCGACCACGGCGGTGCGCTGGTGGTGCGCCGGCTGCAGGCGCCGCGGCCCACCAGCCAGCTCACGCTGGTGCGCTCGTCGCGCCGGCCCTCCACCGAAACGCAGAAGGTGGCGCGCGCGCTGCTGCAGGACGTGGTGCTGCGCGCCATCGCGCCGTACACCACCTGACGGCCCGCCCTCAGCCGATGGGCGGCAGCGCAGCTTGCACGCCGGCAGCCGCCCGGCGCAGGCGGTCCGCCCTCGCCGTCTGGGACGGCAGCTCGCCGAACAACAGCCGGTACTGGTGTGCGAAATGGCTCAGCTGCGAGAAGCCGGCGTGGGTCGCAATCTCGCCGATGTCGACCTCGCCGGGCAGCGTGCCGTGCAAGCTGCGGCGCACGAGGTTCAACCGCATCGACCGCAGGTAGTCGACCGGGGTGGTCCCGGCCACCTTCTGGAAGCTGTCCTGCAAGGTGCGCCGGCTGGTCCGCAGGCGCGCGCAGAGCGCGTCGATGCTCAGCGGCTCCTGGACATTGGCCAGCGTCAGGCGGTGGCACTCGGCGACCAGGGCGTGGCTGGACATTCCCTTGGCGCGGCCCTGCGGCACTTGCCCGTCCCGCAAGGCGTGGACCACCGTGGCGGCGATGGCGGCCTCCACCCATGCCGCCGGCGGCAGGCCACCAGCCACCGGCCGAGGACGCACCTGCGCCGAGAGCCAGGACCACAGCGCGCCGCGCAATGCCGCCAGCCCGCTGGCCGACACCTCGACCAGCCCGTGGCCCAGGGCGGCGCGCAGGCCCGCGGCATCGTTCTGCTGCGCCACGAGCGCGTCGAAGCGCGACGCGTCGAACGTGACGGCCAGCAGCTCCATCTGCGCTGGCCGGTGGATCACGAACTCCTCCCCGCCCCGCAGCACGAAGAGGCTGTGCGCCGTCACCTCCCGCCCCTGCATGCGGGCCATGGCGGCGGCGGGCGCCGCCACGGCGAAGCAGATCTTCCCGGGAGGCAGGCAGCCCTGCTGCAGCACGCGCTGGCTCAAGGCCTTGCGAAACAGGTGGGTGTGCCCCAGCGCAACTTCCACCATCGAGCTGCGCATCGTGCCGCGAGACACCTGCTCGTAGCGCTGGTGCCACTCGGGCGCCGAGGCACCGTAGAGGTGGAAGTCATCGAACCGGGCCACCGTGGACAGCATGGGATCGCCGTGGGTTGTCGCAGCGCAGCGCTCGGCCTGCGTCGCCGGATGTTGCCGATTTGGGTTACCGCCCCCGGGCCCTTCCGTCCGAGACTCCATTGCAGGCTTTCGCCCGATCGGCACAGCCGCACCACCATGTTCCACCGAATCCTCCCGCATCTCTGCCTCACCCTGTGCATCGGCCTTGCCGCCTGCGCCTCGGCGCCCAGCGCCCCACCGTCCACCACCCGGAAAAGCACCATGCATCTCGAAGACACCCGCCAGGCGCTGGTCGGCGACTGGGCCAGCATCGCGCCCGAAATCCGCCCCAGCGCCGCCAGGAACGCCGACGGCACGCTCAAGCCGTTCTACCTCACGCGGGCCTTCAAGTACCTCGATGGCGACCGCTTCGAGTTGCGCATCGTCAACTCGGCCGACGCCAACGGCGCCGTGCCGTTGGCCAAGATCGCGATCAAGGGCCACATGCTCTGGCGCGGGCCGCATCCCATCGCCGAGGGCGCGCAGAAGGTCGATTTCGTCGCCGACGAAGGCTATGAGGTCACGCCGCTGGTCCAGGGCTTCGCCGATGTCCTGAACCAGGTGGCCGGCCAGGGCTACGCCAGGTGGGAGGTCGGCGCCACGCAAAGCGTCTTCGGCAAAACCTTCGTGCCCTTCGGGCTGGCGCAAGGCCGCCACTTCATGGAATACGACCTCGTCTACCTGGCCCACGGCATGCTGTTTTGGGGCGCTCGCCACATCGACGGCCGCGGCTTCGACACGGAGGCGAACCGGCCCACCAACCTGCAGATCCCGCTCGTGCGGCAGTGAAGCGGCCGGCCGGTCGGGCTGCAGCACCGGGCGTTCAGGCGGAACGGGCCACCATCGGCCGGCTGCGCCACATCTGCAGCAGCTGCAGCAGCATGACCACGGCGAACACCACGAAGACCACCCCGATGCTGGCCTGCAGGCGCGGGTCGTCTGGGCCGGTGAACAGCGGCGCGCCCACGGGCAGCCGGGTGAAGGTCTCGTTGAGGCCCGGCACCATGTGCAAGAACAGCGTCAACGTCCACAGCAGCGTCTGCGCATACCGCCACCACGCGGCGCGCAGCGGCAGCAGCGCCACGCCCACCACCAGCAGTGTCAGCACGCCCAGGCCGTGGCCTGCGTTGAAGCCGCCGTGGCGGAAGATGCCGAAGCTTGTCAGGCATGTCAGCACCGTGGCCCAGAGATAGATGCGGCCCAGCCCGCCGCGCGGGTCGATCGCGCCGCCACGCAGCAGGCTGTGCAAGCCGGTCCAGAGCGCAACCAGGCTGATCGCCGTGTGCACGAGGCCGAGGGGCGTGAGTCCGAACATGGGCAGCTCCGTTGTGTCGATGTTGTGGGGAGGCAGCCTGCCGGTGAATCCACCAGGCATGTGGCTGCGCCGGCATCGTGCCACGGCCCCAGCGCTTGCGCCAGACCCGCCGGTGCCGCATGGCGCACGCGGATAGACTGGCCGGTTTCCAGATTTCCACGCAAGCTGACGATGTCTTCTGCCATTCCCCTGCTCGTGCTGTGCCCCCTGCAAGCCGAGTACATGCAACAGTTCCGCGACCGCTTCGAGACCATCGAAGCCGGCGACGATGCACGCCGTGCCCAGGCCATCGCCGCGCACGGCCCGCGCATCCGCGCGGTGCTGACGATCGGCACCATCGGCCTGACGGCGCTCGAGATCGCCGCGCTGCCGGCGCTGGAAGTCGTGCACACGCTGGGCGTGGGCTACGAGCAGGTCGACGTGGCAGCCGCCAAGTCGCGCGGCATCGCCGTCGCCAATGCCGCGGGCAGCAACGCCACCTGCGTGGCCGACCACGCCTTCGGCCTTCTGCTGGCGGCCGTGCGGGGCATCGTGCAGATGGACGTGGGCGTGCGCCGCGGCCTGTGGCGCGACCAGCTCACCGTCTACACGCCCACCGTGAGCGGCAAGCGCATGGGCCTCCTGGGCATGGGCGACATCGGCAAGCAGATCGCCAAGCGCGCCGCCGGCTTCGACATGCCCGTCGGCTACCACAGCCGCAGCGCCAAGCCCGAACTGCCGCACCGCTACTTCGACAGCGTGCGCGCGCTGGCCGAGTGGGCCGACTACCTGGTCGTGGCCACCCCGGGCGGCGCAGAGACCAGGCACCTGGTCAACGCCGAGGTGCTGCAGGCGCTCGGGCCCAAGGGCACGCTGGTCAACATCGCGCGCGGCAGCGTGGTGGACACGGCCGCGCTGGCCACTGCCCTGCGCGCGGGCCACATCGCCTCGGCCGGCATCGACGTCTACGAGAGCGAGCCGGCACCGCCCGCCGAGCTGCTGGACATCGCCAACGTGGTCATCACGCCGCACATCGCCGGGCGTTCGCCCGAGGCGATCCAGGGTTCCGTCACGCTGGTGCTGGACAACCTGGAGGCCTTCTTCGCCGGCAGGCCGATGCCCACACTGCTTTAAGAAGCTGTGAACGGATCCCTCACGACCACGCGACGCCCATGACGGCCGGCTTGCATGGCAATCGTTGCGCCCAGAGCCTCGCCCTTCGGGCCGGGGCGCGCCAGGCCACATGCGGGCGTTGCAGGCCTTGCCCGGGCACGAGCCCGGGCGGCGGCCTGTGCCTGCGCCTGTGGCCTGGCACACCCCGTCGTGGCTGCGATCGATTCATTCACAGCTTCTGAGTCCCCGCATCAGCGGCGCGCCATCCAGGCCTCCAGCGGCCAGGGGCCGCGGCTCTGCCTGGCCGCTGCCAGCGCCAGCATCCACAGGGCCAGGCACCAGAGCACGGTCTGCAGCGTGCTGGCCGCCAGCGCCCATCCCAGTCCGGAGAACAGCACCAGGCAGAGCAGGCTGTGGCCGATGTACAGGCTCAGCGTGCGTTGGCCCAGCGGGCTGAACCAGCCGCACCAGCGCGCCCTGCCCCCGCACGAGGCCAGCGCCAATGCGGCCAGGTAGCAGGCGGCGAGCGGGATGGCGATGAAGTCGCCGAGCGCGTCGGTCCACGGGCGCCAGGCACCCGCAGGGTCGAGGGCCGCACATCCCCACCCGTGCACAGCGCCCAGCGCGAGCAAGGCCGGGCCGCTGCGCCACAGCACGCGGCGCAGCGCCCCGCGCCAGCGCGGGTGCGTCAACAGCCGCAAGCGTGCCGCGGCCACGCCGCACACCATGCACAGATAGGTGATCGGCCCGGCCATGACCAGGCTCGTGGCCAGCCCGAAGACGTAGGTGCTCGCGTTGAGTTGCAGGAACGGCCAGGCGCCCCGGACGGACGCGAAAGACGGCACATCGCCCGTATCGGGATTGGCGCCGAAGCCCACAAGGACCAGCACCCACGCCAGCTTGGCCAGCAGCGCCCAGGCCAGCGCGTGCCACAGATGGCGGCGCAGGCTGCGCCAGGGCATGTGCAGGCGGCGCAGCAGTGGCCGGCCGACCAGCGCATAGAGCGTCAGGATGTCGCCGAAGTAGACGAAGACACCGTGCGCGATGCCCAGGCCGAGCAGGCGGCGATGGCGCACCCGCCCGCGCTGCAGCGCCTCGGCCCGCCCACGCCGCCGCGCCGCCAGCCACAGCGACATGCCGAACACGAAGCTCAGCATCGCCACGCCCTTGCCCTGCAGCAGTGCGCCCACCAGGCCCTGGGCGATGGCCGCCCAGGCGCTGTCGGCGGGGCTGCGCGCACCGAGCATCGGCCCCCAGGGCGCCACGGCATAGCCGATGGCGTTCACCACCAGCACGGCCAGCATGGCGATCGCGCGCAGTGTGTCGGGAAGCTGTTCGCGGGCGCGCGCAGCGTTCACGGCGAGACGCTGGCCGCGAAGTCGCGCAGCGCCTGCCCGTGCAGGCGGTAGCGCACCCATTCGCTCTGCGGCCTGGCACCGATGGACTCATAGAAGTCGATGGCCGGCTGGTTCCAGTCCAGCACGCTCCATTCGAAGCGGCCGCAGCCCTCGGCCACCGCGATGCTTGCCAGGTGCTGCAGCAGGCGCTTGCCGGCGCCCTGGCCGCGCGCCGAAGGCAGCACGAACAGGTCTTCCAGGTACAGGCCCTTCTTCGCCTGCCAGGTCGAGTAGTTGAAGAAGTACACGGCGAAGCCGATGGCCTGGCCGTCCTGCTCGCAGATGAGTGCGCGCGACGGGCTGCCGGGGCCGAACAGGCTCGCGGCCAAGGTCTCGTGCGTGGCCTCGACCTGGTCCTCGGCCTTCTCGTAGATCGCCAGTTCGCGGATGAAATGCAGGATCAGGCCGGCGTCGGCCGTGCTGGCGTTGCGGACGGACATGCTCATTGCTTGGGGATGTTGGCGCGGGCAATGACTTCGCCCCAGCGCTTGACCTCGCGGTCCAGCTGGCTGGCCAACTGCGCCGGCGTGCTGCCCTGCGCGATGAGGCTCAGGTCCAGCAGCTTTTGTTTCACGTCGGGCAGGGCCAACGCTGCGTTGACTTCCTTGCTCAGCCGCGCCACCACGTCCTTGGGCGTGGCGGCCGGCACCGCGAGGCCGTTCCACGAGGCCACGTCGAAGTGCGCCAGGCTGCCGCCGGTCTCGCGCGCGGCGGGCGTGTCCGGCAGCAGCGCGGTGCGCTTGGCGCCCAGCACCGCCAGCGGCCGCAAGGCCTTGGCGTTGATCTGCGACATCAGCGGCCCGAGGATGTCGAGCATGGCGTCGAGCTGGCCGCCCCGCACCGCGGTGATCACGGGCGGCGTGCCGTTGAACGGCACGATCTGCGCGTCGATGCCGGCCGTGCTCTTGAACAGCTCGGCCGCCAGGTTCTGCGTGGTGCCGATCTGCGGCGTGCCGATGTTGAGCTTGCCGGGGTTGGCCTTGGCATAGGCCACGAGCTCGCCCAGCGTCTTGAAGCGGCTGTCCTGCGCGACCACGATACCGAGGTCGAAGCTGGCCAGCATCGAGACCGGCGCGAAGTCCTTGGCCGTATCGAACGGCAGCGACTTGAACAGCGCCGCGCTGACCGCCGTGCCGCTGGACACCAGCAGCAGCGTGTGGCCATCGGCCGGCGACCGCGACAGCGCCTCGCCCGCCACGATGCCGCCCGCGCTGGGCCGGTTGTCGATGACCACGGGCTGGCCCAGCGCATCGGCCAGCTTCTGGCCCACGGTGCGCGCCGTCAGGTCGGCCGCGCCGCCCGCGGCGTTGGGCACGAGGATCTTGAGCGGCTTGCTGGGGAAGGCCTGGGCGCGTACGCGCAGCGGCCACAGGATGGCGGCGGCCGATGCCGCCAGTAGGTCACGTTTGGTCCACATGCCGAACCCCCCTTCGATGAAGCTTGAAATGGAAAATGGAAATGCCGCACTGTAGCCGCATGGCTACAATCGATCGATGTACAGCGTCCTCGAAACCGAGCAGTTCTCTGCCTGGCTGATGGGTCTCAAGGATCGCACCACGCGCGCGCGGCTGCAGTTGCGGCTGCGCAAGGCCATGCTCGGCAACCTGGGGGACCACAAGTCCGTCGGCGGCCAGGTATAGGAACTGCGCGAGAACTTCGGCCCTGGCTGGAGGTTGTACTACACGCTGCGTGGCACGACGCTCATCGTCGTGCTGGCGGGCGGCGACAAAGCCTCGCAGGCACGCGACATCGAACGCGCCAAAGCCATGGTGCTGGAGCTTCCGGATGGCCAATCTCAAGACCCGCCCGTTTGACGCAGCCCACTACCTGCGCGACGAAGCCGACATGGCCGCCTACCTGCAGGCTGCCATCGACGATGGAGACCCGGCGCTGCTGGCAGCCGCGTTGGGCGATGTTGCCAAGGCACGCGGCATGTCGCAGCTGGCGCGCGACACCGGCCTGTCACGCGAGAGCCTGTACAAAAGCCTGTCGGGCGAGCGCGCGCCCAGTTCCGACACGCTGTTCAAGGTGCTCCATGCACTGGGCTTGAAGATCACCCTGTCGCCCATCGAGACCGGCTCCTGAAACACGCGCCCTCAACGCACCACGCCCAGCAACTGGTCCAGCAGCGCCGGCTGCGCCCGCAGCTCTGCCGCCCCTCCGCGGTGCACCACGCTGCCGCGGTCCAGCACCGCAGCGTGGTCGGAGATCGCAAGGATCGCCTGGGGATGCTGCTCGACGATGATGGCCGACAGCCCCTCCTCGCGCGTGATGCGGCCGATGGCCCGGAGCAGCTCTTCCACGATGATGGGCGCCAGGCCCTCCAGCGGCTCGTCCAGCAGCAGCAGGCGCGGATTCAGCACCAGCGCGCGGCCCACCGCCAGCATCTGCTGCTCGCCGCCCGACAGCTGCGTGCCCAGGTTGCCCTTGCGCTCGGCCAGGCGCGGAAACAGTTCGTAGACGCGCGCGGGTGTCCACTGCGGCGCATGGCCGCGCGCCGGCCGCGCCACGGCGGTCAGGTTCTCGTGCACCGTGAGCGACTTGAAGATGTTGCGCTCCTGCGGAACCCAGCCGATGCCGGCGGCGGCACGCTCGTGCGAGGGCAGTTGGTGCAACGCGATGTCGCCCAGCCGGATGCTGCCGGCATGCTGGCGCGTGGCCCCGGCCAGCGTGTTCATGAGCGTGGTCTTGCCGGTGCCGTTGCGGCCCAGCAGCGCCAGCGTCTGGCCCTCGGGCAGCGACAGGCTCACGCCAGTCAGCACCACGGCTTCTCCGTAGCCGGCCGACAGGTTCTCGACATGCAGCAGCTCAGCCATGGACGGCATCTCCGTGTCCCAGGTACACCGCCTTCACCTGCGGATCGTTGGCGATCTCCTCGGGCGTGCCTTCCGTAAGCAGCGTACCGTTCACCAGCACCGTGATGCGCCTGGCGAAGTCGAACACCAGGTCCATGTCGTGCTCGATCAGCAGCACCGACACATCGGCCGGCAGCGCGGCCACGGTCTGCAGCAGCTCCTCGCGCTCGCCGGGCGGCACGCCGGCCACGGGCTCGTCGAGCAGCAGCACGCGCGGCTCGCAGGCCAGCGCAATGGCGATCTCCAGCAGGCGGCGCTTGCCGTAGGCCAGCACCTCGGTCCGCTGGTTCATCACGTCCGTCAGGTGAAACTGCTCCAGCAGTTCGGCGCAGCGCTCGGCCACGCCCGCCTGCGCGCCCAGCTTGTGCCACCCCCTTGCGCCGATGCCGCGCTGCTGCGAGACCACCATGGCCAACGTCTCCAGCGGCGTCATGGTGGGGAACAGCTGGCTGATCTGGAAGGTGCGCACCATGCCGCGCTGCACGCGGGCGTGCGGCGCCATGCGCGTGATGTCCTCGCCCAGCAGCGTGATGCGGCCCTCCGATGGCTCTAGCACGCCTGTCAGCAGGTTGATCAGTGTGGTCTTGCCCGCGCCGTTGGGGCCGATCAGCGCGTGGCGCGCGCCCTTCTCCAGGTGCAGCGTGACGTCGTTGGTGGCGGTGATGCCACCGAAGCGCTTGACCAGCTTGTCGGCCGAGAGAACAACGTCCTTGGCGATCTCGCCCATCACGCGCCCCTCCGCTTGCCGAACCAGGTCCAGGGCCTGAGCAGCCGGTCGCGGCCCACTTGCACCAGCACCACCAGGAACAGGCCCAGCCAGAACGTCCAGTACTGCGGCGTGATGGAAGCCAGCACGTCGTACATGAGCTTGAACACGATGGCGCCCACCACGCCGCCGTACAGCCAGCCGGTGCCGCCCACGATGAGGATCAGCATCACGTCGGCCGAGCGGTGGAAGTCGAAAACGTCCAGCGAGGCGAAGCCCGTGGTCTGCGCCAGCAGCGCCCCCGAGGCACCCGCCAGCGCCGCGGCGATGGTGTAGGCCACGGCGATGCGCGACGCGACCGGGATGCCGATGGCGCCCGCGCGCAGCCGGTTGTCGCGGATCGCCTTGAAGCTGGCGCCCAGCGGCGAGTGCACGAGCCGGCGCGCCAGCACGAAGCCGACGAGCAGCACCGCCAGCGAATACCAGGCGGCCGTGCGGCCGTACATGTCGAACTCGAAGCGGCCCAGCACCGGGCCTAGCACCACGCCCTGCAAGCCGTCGGCCCCGCCGGTCAGCCAGTCGAGTTTGTTGGCCAGCTCCATCATGATCATGCCCACGCCCAGCGTGACCATCAGCCGCGTGAGGTCGGTCCCGCGCACCACCGTGAGCGAGCACACGGCCCCCAGCGCCGTGGCCGTGGCGATGCCGAAGGCCAGGCCCACCAGCGGATCCGGCATCACATGCTTGGCGAACAGCGCGGCCGCATACGCGCCCATGCCGAAGAACGCCGCATGGCCCAGCGAGACGATGCCGGCATAGCCCAGCACCAGGTCGAGCGAGACGGCGAACAGCGCCACGATGGCGACCTCGTTCACCAGCAGCGCATTGGGCAGCAGCAGCGGCATGGCGAAGGCCAGCAGCCACAGCACGGGCTCCCAGGGCCGCATGCGGCTGATGCGCAGGATGGAGGCGCGCGCGTCGGTCGTCATTTGGACGCTCCCTTGCGCACGAACAGCCCCTGCGGCCGCCAGATCAGGATCACGATCATGAGGCTGTAGACGATGAAGGCCCCCATCTTGGGGATGTAGTACTTGCCCGCCACGTCGGCCACACCCAGCAGCAGCGCGGCCAGCAGCGGGCCGGTGATCGACGCCGTGCCGCCCACCGCCACGACGATCAAAAAGTACACCATGAACTTCAGCGGGAACTGCGGGTCCAGCCCCAGCACCTCGGCCCCCAGGGCGCCGCCCAGGCCCGCCAGGCCCGAGCCCACCGCGAAGGTGGCGAGGAACACGACGTTGACGTTGATGCCCAGGCCGGCCGCCACGCGCTGGTCGTCCACGCTGGCGCGCAGCCGGCTGCCGAAGCGCGTGGACGAGAGCACGTACTGCAGGGCCAGCGTCAGCAGCGCGCAGACCACGATGATGAACAGCCGGTAGTGCCCCATGCCCAGCGTGAGCGCGCCGCTGCCGAACTCGCTGCGCCCCTTGAGCCACTCGGGCAGCTGCATGTTCTGCTGCGTGGAGCCGATGAAGTAATCGACTGCCGCCACGGCCATGAACACGAGGCCGATGGAGAACAGCACCTGGTCCAGGTGCGGGCGCTGGTAGAGCGGGCGGTACAGCGTGCGCTCCAGCAGCGCACCCAGCAGCGCCGGCACGATGAAGGCCAGCGGCAGGCAGGCCAGGAAAGGCCAGCCCGCGCGCTGCATCAGCAGCACCGTGGTGTAGCCCCCCACCATGGCGAAGGCGCCGTGTGCGAGGTTGATGAAGTTCATCAAGCCCATGGTCACGGCCAGGCCCACGGCCAGGATGAACAGCAGCATGCCGTAGGCGATGCCGTCGAAGAGGATGGTCAGCATGGAATGGAAGGAAAAGGATGGCGGCCCGCCGCGCAGGCCACCACCCAGCCGCTCAGGCGCGGCTTACTTGGCTTTACCCGGGTCCTTGACGTCCTTGATGACGTCGAACTCCACGTTGAACAGCTGGCCGTCCTTCTTCTCGACCTTGCGCAGGTAGATGTCCTGCACCACGTCGCGCGTCTGCGCGTCGATGTAGATCTTGCCGCGCGGGCTCTCGAAGATCTGGCCCTTCATGGCCGCGACCAGGGCCTCGCCGCCGCCCGCGCCCTTGGTCGAGCGCAGCGCCTCGTAGATCACGCGCATGCCGTCGTAGCCGCCGACCGCCATGAAGTTGGGCCGCAGGTTCTTGTTGGCCTTCTGGAAGGCGTCGACGAACTTCTTGTTGAGCTCGGACGGGTGCGCGGCCGAGTAGTGATGCGAGGTGACCACGCCCAGCACGCCGTCGCCCATGTCGTTGAGCTGGTCGTCGTCGGTCACGTCGCCGGTGCCGATGAGCTTGATGCCGGCCTTGTCCATGCCGCGTTCGCTGAACTGCTTCATGACGGCCGCGCCCGCGCCCGAGGGCACGAACACGAAGAGTGCGTCGGGCTTCAGGTCACGCACCTTCTGCAGGAAGGGCGCGAAGTCGGGGTTGCGCATGGGCACGCGCAACGCCTCGATCACCTTGCCGCCGTTGTTGACCATGCGCGCGTTGAAGAACTTCTCGGCGTCGATGCCGGGGCCATAGTCGGACACCAGCGAGACCACGGTCTTGATGCCGTTCTTGGGCGCCCAGTCGGCCAGCGCGACCGAGGCCTGCGGCAGCGTGAAGCTGGTGCGCACGACGAAGGGCGAGGCCTCGGTGATGCTGGAGGTGGCGGCTGCCATTACCACCAGCGGCGTCTTCGATTGCGTGGCCAGCGGCGCGACGGCCAGGGCCGAGGGCGTGATGCCCATGCCGGCCAGCACGTTGACCTTGTCGTTGACGATGAGCTCCTGCGCGAGCCGGCGCGTCTGGTCGGGCAGGCTGGTGTCGTCCTTGACGATGAGCTGCACCTTCTTGCCGGCCACGGTGTCGCCGTTCTGCGCCATGTACAGGCGCGCGGCGGCCTCGATCTGCCGGCCCGTCGTGGCCTGCTGCCCGGTCATGGGCAGGACCAGGCCGATCTTGAACACGTTGTCCTGGGCCATCGCCGGGGCGGCCAGGCCGGCCAGCGCGGCCGCGGCCAGGGTCAGCGCCGTGCGGCGGCTCGTCGGTGCTTGCATGTCATCTCCTTCATTGGTCTTGGAATCGAACGGGTTGGTCGCCACTTTCGGTCGCGCATTGTGCGATAGCTTCAGGGCACCGCCGCGTCTTTGCGCGGCCTGCCGCGGCGCCGCGGCGCGGCTGTGGCTTCGGCCGCGGGCTCGGGCAACGTGGCCTCCGGCACCACCAGCCGCACGCCCGGCGCGCGGCCCGGCAGCGGCGCGGCCATGGCCTCGCGCAGGTTGCGCTGGGCGATGCGCGCGTGCTCGCGCAGGATGGCCTCGGCACGTGCGCCCTCGCGCCGCGCAATCGCGTCCAGCACCTGGCGGTGCTGGTCCTGCGCCACGATCAGCATGTCGCGCGCCTGGGGCGCGTGGGCCTGCTGCACCACGAAGGCCGAGGGCGAGGCGAACGGCAGCCGCACCACGCGCTCGAGCTCGCGCGCCACCACGGCGCTGCCGGCCATGCCGTGCAGCAGGTGGTGGAACAACTCGTTCGCCGCCACGTAGCGCTGCCACTGCGCATCGTCGAGCGCGCTGTGGCGCAGCACCGCGTCGATCTCGTCCAGCGCCGCGCCGGCCTGGGCCAGCGCCTCGGCCGGCGCGCCGCGCTCGGCCGCCAGCCGCGCCGACAGGCCTTCCAGCGTGCCGCGCAGCTCGATCGCATCGGCCACCTCACGCTCAGAGAACACGCGCACGGCGTAGCCACCGCCAGGCAGCGCCTGCAACAGCCCTTCCTGCTCCAGGCGCAGCAGCGCAGCGCGGATCGGCGTGCGCGAGACGCCGATGCGCTCGACCAGCGCCACCTCGGCGATGCGTGCGCCGGGCGCCAGTGCGCCGGCCAGGATCAGCTCGCGCAGGCGCAGCTGGGCGCGCAACGACTGCGATCCGCCAACGTCGCCAGCCTCGCGACCGTCTGGGTCTATGTATACATTCATCCGAGTAATTCGCTATGAAACATCGATTCTGACCAATAAATTGGGATGGCGGTATACATTAGAACCCTAATTAAACCCCACGGAGACCGCATGTTCCCGCGCAACACCTGGTACGTCGCCTGCACGCCCGACGAGATCGACGCCAAACCCCTGGGCCGCCAGATCTGCGGCGAGCACATCGTGTTCTACCGCGCCGGCGACGGCCAGGTCGCGGCGCTGGAAGACTTCTGCCCGCACCGCGGCGCCAAGCTCTCGCTGGGCAGCGTGTGCGAAGGCCAGCTGGTCTGCGGCTACCACGGGCTGGTGATGGGCTGCGACGGCAAGACCGTCTCCATGCCCGGCCAGCGCACAGCGGGGTTCCCGAAGATCCGCGCGTTCCCGGTGGTCGAGCGCCACGGCTTCATCTGGGTCTGGCCGGGCGATGCCGCGCTGGCCGACCCCGCCGCCATCCACCACCTCGAATGGGCCGACAGTCCCGACTGGGCCTACGGCGGCGGCCTGTACCACCTCCAGGCCGACTACCGGCTCATGATCGACAACCTGATGGACCTCACGCACGAGACCTACGTGCACGCCAGCAGCATCGGCCAGAAAGAGATCGACGAGGCGCCCGTGGGCACCAAGGTCGAGGGCGGCCAGGTCGTCACCAGCCGCTTCATGGAGAACGTGATGGCCCCGCCCTTCTGGCGCGCCAACCTGCGCGGCAACCACCTGCCCGACGACCAGCCGGTGGACCGCTGGCAGGTCTGCCGCTTCACGCCGCCCAGCCACATCATGATCGAGGTGGGCGTGGCGCTCGCGGGCCAGGGCGGCTACCACGCGCCCGCGGAGCAGAAGGTCTACAGCATCGTGGTCGACTTCATCACGCCGGAGACGGAGACCTCGCACTGGTACTTCTGGGGCATGGCGCGCAACTTCAACGTGAAGGACAAGGCGCTCACGGCGCAGATCCGCGAAGGCCAGGCCAAGGTCTTCGCCGAAGACACGGCCGTGCTCGAGGCCCAGCAGCGCAATCTCTCGCTGCACCCGGGGCGCCGGCTGCTGATGCTCAACATCGACGCGGGCGGCGTGCAGTCGCGCAAGCTGCTCGACAAGATGGTCGCGGCGGAACAGGCGGCGGCAAGCCCTGTCGCCCAGGCGGCCTGAGATGGACACGATCACCGTCAAGGTCCTGCGCAAGACGCAGGAGGCACAGGACATCGCCAGCTTCGAACTCGCGCGTGCCGATGGCGGCCCGCTGCCGGCATTCAGCGCGGGCTCGCACATCGATGTGCAGATCCCCGGTGGGCTCACCCGCCAGTACTCGCTGTGCAACGACGACCAGGAGTCGCACCGCTACCGCATCGCCGTGCTGCGCGATGCGGCCTCGCGCGGCGGCTCGCAAGGCATGCACGAACAGGTGCGCGAAGGCGATGTGCTGACCATCAGCACGCCGCGCAACCACTTCCCGCTGGTGCGCGCCGAGCGCACATTGCTCCTGGCTGGCGGCATCGGCGTGACGCCGCTGCTGTGCATGGCGCAGCGCCTGGGGGCGCTGGGCGCAGACTTCGAACTGCACTACTGCACGCGCTCGGCCGAGCGCACGGCCTTCCGCGCCGAGATCGCAGCCGCGCCCTTCGCCGATCGCGTGCACCTGCATTTCGACGATGGCGATGCGGCGCAGAAGCTCGACGCCGCGCGCCTGCTGGCTGCGCCCGCGCCCGGCACGCACGTCTACGTCTGCGGCCCGACGGGCTTCATCGACCACGTGGTCGGCACGGCCGCAGCGCAGGGATGGGACCAGGCCAACGTGCACCTCGAGTACTTCGGCGCCGCGCCGCAGGACACCAGCGGCGATGGCAGCTTCGCCGTGCGCATCGCCAGCAGCGGCCAGACCTACACCGTGGCCAAGGACCAGAGCGTGGTGCAGGCGCTGCTCGCCCATGGCATCGAGATCCTGACCTCCTGCGAGCAAGGCGTCTGCGGCACCTGCGTCACGCGCGTGCTGGAGGGCGAATGCGAGCACCGCGACCTGTACTTCACAGACGAGGAGAAGGCGAAGAACGACCAGTTCACGCCGTGCTGCTCGCGGGCGAAGAGCGCGGTGCTGGTGCTGGACTTGTAGCGCGGCCCGCCACCCTCATTCGAGCTGCAGGCCGATCTCCTTGACGAGGGCGGCCCAGTCGCGCAGGTCCTGCGCGATCGTGGCCGCGAACTGCTCGGGCGTGGTCTGCGGCAGATCGCTGAAATTCAGCTCGCGCATGCGCTGGACCACGACCGGGTCCTTCAGCGCCGCGTTCACCGCTTCGTTGAGCTTGTTCACGATCGCCGGGGGCGTCTTCGCGGGTGCAAGCAGGCCGTACCAGGCGTAGTTGCGGAACGGAAAGCCGGCCTCGTTCATGGTCGGCACGTCGGGCAGCATCGGCAGGCGCGAAGGGCCGCTGTTGGCCAGCGCCTTGAGCCTGCCAGAGCGCACCATCTCCACCGTCGTGGACGTGTCGGCGAAAGCCGCATCCACCTGCCCACCCATCAGGTCATTCACACAGGGGCTGCTGCCCTTGTACGGCACGTGCACCAGCTGCATGCCGGTCTGCTTCTTGAGGCTTTCCATGGCCAGGTGGCCGCCCGAGCCGGCGCCCCACGAGCAGTAGCTCAGCTTGTCGGGCCGGGCCCTGGTGTAGTCGACGAACTCCTTCAGCGTCGTGACCGGCAGGTCTTTGCGCACCAGCAGCAGGTTGCCGCCGCGGCCGATCTGCGCCACCGGCGCGAAGTCCTTCGCCGGATCGTAGGACAGCTTCTTGTACAGGCTGGGATTCACGACCACTGCGGCGGCGTAGGCGAACAACAGGCGGTAGCCGTCGGGCGCGGCCCGCGCGCCGGCTTCCACGCCCAGGATGCCGTTGGCGCCGGGCCGGTTCTCGACCACGAAGCTCTGGCCCAGCCGCTTGCCCAGCGCCTCGGCCACCACGCGCGCGATGGTGTCGGTACCGCCGGCCGCGGCCGTGGGGACCACCAGGGTCACGGGCTTGTCGGGATAGGTGTCGGCCACTGCTCCTTGCGCGGCCTGCGCGGCTTGGGCCGCCAGAGCGGCGCAGGCCACCAGCGCCAGCGGCGCCCAGCGTTTGAACCAGTGCTGCATGTCTCGTCTCCGTGTGGTCGTTGTCATCGGATGCTGAACCTCGCCTGCGTGCCCTGCTCAAGCATGTCGGCGCTGGCCCGGTACAGGTTGCGCGACACGTAGCTGGACACCTCTGCCGCGCGCTGGCGCAACCAGGCGGCCTTGAGCCGGCGGGCCTCGGCGATCTCTGCGGCCGCGCCGTCGGCCGTGGCCAGCAGGTCGATCACGTGCAGCGCCAGCTGCACGCGGCCCTGGTCGGCCAGGGCGCTGGCCTGGTCGATCACGGCCTGCTTGTCGGTGATCGCGTCGGCCACCGCCCGGCCCACGGCCTCGGGCGGCTCGGGGTGCAGCGAGGTCGGGTTGCGGTCCCACCAGCCATTCTCCGAGCGGTAGATGTCCCGCACGATGTAACTGGGATCACCGTACGCGGGCTTCATCCACTCGACGCCGAACAGTTCGTCCGGCAAGTGGATGCGCGCCAGCAGTTCGCGCTCGCCCAGGCCCTCGTTCATGAGCCGCACCACCTCGGCGCGCAGCCAGCGCAGCGCGTGTGCCGTGTGTCCGAGCACGTGCTGCACCTCCGCTTCGCCGACGATGCTGGGGCCGAACTCGCGCACCGCCAGCCGCGGGCCGAGCGCGGCCAGCGCGTCCAGCGTGTCGGCCCAGCGCACGGTGTCGCGCAGCGTGCGGAACGGCGTGCCGATGTTGGGGATGGAATCGATCAGCGCCGCGCCACCGTACAGCACGCGCTGCGCCGGGCTCCACAGCGCGATCGCGTCGTCGGTCTCCGATGGCGCCCAGCGCAGCTCGATGCGGCGCTCGCCCTGGCCGATCGCCAGCACTTCGTCGAAGGTCTCGACCGGCGCGTGCAGCGGCAGCCGCTGTGCGAAGAAGCCGGCCGGCCGCCGGAACTGGATCTCGGCCATGCGCTGCTGCAGCGCATGCGTCTCGCGGTAGCGCGCCAGGCGGCGCGGCACGTTGCGGTGCGCGATGACACGCGGCGGCGCGTCGCCGCGTTCGGCGGCATGCGCCAGCCACTGCGGCAAGCCCGCGTTGTAGCCGATGTGGCCATGGCTGAAGCACAGCGCGTGCAGCGGCGCGTCGGACAGCCGCCGCACCGCCTCGAGCATGCCCTGCGTGACCGAGCCGCCGGGGCCGGTGTCCACGACGACCAGGCCGGCATCGGTCTCGGCGACGAAGGACTGGCCCTGGCCGCGCAGGATGTGCAGGCCCGGCGCCACGGTCTCCGTGCCGCTGCCGACGATCAGGAACGGCTTGTCCTCGACGGCGTTGCTCATGCCAGCTCCTCAACGCGCGTCACGGCCGGCAACGCATAGCGGCCGTCCAGCAGCTCGGCACGCGGCACATAGGCGCGCAGGCACAGGTAGAAGCCACCCACAGGCGCCGGAAGCCAGTTGGCGCGCGCGGCGGCATCGGCCGGCGCCGCGTGCGCGATGTGCAGCGTGAGCCCGCCATCGGCGTCGCGCTGCAGGCCGGGCGTGCGGTCGCCGATGGCGTAGCGGTCGATCGGGTTGTCCACCAGCATGTAGTCGCCGCTGTCGTACAGCGTGATCGACCAGAACGCATCCACCGGCGGCAGCGCGCCGGGCGCGAAGCGCAGCCGGTAGCGCCGGCTGCCGTCGAGCGCCTGGCCGGCGGCGTCGCGCCAGGCGATCGGGTAGGTCGCCTCGCGGCTTTCCAGCATGCCGATGTACTTCAGCGCCACGAGCGCGCGGAGCAGATGGTCGCCGCCGAAGCTGCCCTCCACCACCGGCATCAAGGTCCAGCCCGAAGCCGTGACCTCGCCGGCCTGCTGCTCGCGCATGCGCGGCAGGACCGCGTCGAGCGCGGCCTGCAGCAGGTCGCGCTGGGCCGCGTCCGGCGGGCCGGCGTCGGCGCCGATGCCCAGCGCCGCGAAACGCGCCCAAAGCGCGGCCTCGGCCGCAGGCGGCGGGTTCTCACGCAACGCGCGGTTGACCTGGTCCACGAAGTGCGCAGCCCCGAGCGGCGCCTTCGGGTCGCAGGCCGGGTCGAAGGCCAGCGGGCGCGGCGCCGCGCCCGCCTGCCAGTCGGCCAGCGGCCGCACGGTGAAGCCGTCCTGCAGCGCGTTGACGGCGGCCACGTCCTGCGGGCCGTCGACCAGGATGCGGCCGATGATCCACAGCCAGCGCGTGGGCGCCGCGATGTGCGCGCCAGGCACGTCGAAACCGGCCGGCAGCGGGCCCGCCCAGCCCGGCGGCGTGACCAGGAACGCGCGCGCCCGGGTGCCCGTGCGCCGCTGGCCGATGTGGGCGAAGGGCTCGGTGTAGAAGTCCAGCAGGCCCAGCACGTAGTAGCGCCCCGCCGTGTCCGGCACGTCGATCACGAGCGGCCCGGCGCCCAGGTCGAGCCAGGCATTGGTGTACAGCGTGTCGTTGTTGGGCGTGACCACGCGGCTCTTGCCGGCGCCCAGCAGTGCGCGCGCATGCGTGAACACGTTGCACCAGCGCTGGCCCTCCGGTGCCGCGCCGGCGCCATCGGTGCGGCGCGGCGAGGTGGCCGCACGCATGCGGGCCATCTCGTAGAGCGGGTAGGCGCTGACCACGGCCTCTTCGGCCAGCGCTCGGTTTGCGATCGCGGCCACCATCTCAGGCCTCCACCGCTTGGAGCGCCGGGATGCGCCAGCTGCGCACGCCCTCGCGCGGGTGGTACAGGCGCAGGATCAGGTAGAAGGGGCCGGCCGGCGTCGGCAGCCAGTTCGCGGTGCGTGGCGGCGGCGTGTGGCCGAAGTCGATCTGCAGGCTGCCGTCGGCGTCGAATTGCAGGCCCGGCGTGCGGTCGCCGATGGCGTGCCGGCGCGCTGCGTTGCGGTACAGGAAGCGGTCGGCGTCGTACAGCGTGACCGACCAGAAGGCCTCGGCCGGCGGCATCTCGTCGGGCGCGAAACGCAGCGTGTAGCGGCGGCGCCCGTCCAGCGGCGCGCCCTGGCTGTCGAAATGGCCGGCACCGTACAACGCCTCGTCCGTGGCCAGGGCGCCCAGCCCGATGTAGGCCGTCAGCGCGCGCGCCAGGTAGTCGTGGCCATAGCGGCCTGCGCGCGAGGCCAGCACCCAGGGCCGGGCGCGGCGGCTGCGCGCGGCCGCGGCCACCAGCGCGACGCCTTCGGCGAAGCCTTCGACCAGGCCTGCACGCAGCGGCGCGTCCATGCCGTCCCAGGCCAGGTTGCCACCGGCCACCAGCCCGGCCTGGCCGAACCAGGCGACGAGGCCCTGGTCCTCGGTGCGGCCCGGCGCGTCGGCGAGCGCGCGGCACAGGTTGGCGAAGAACGGCGGCGCCACCTGCGCGGCGGGTTGGCCCTGCTCGAAGCAGGCGGCCATCGCGTCGAAGGGCGCGCCTTCCCAGTTCTCGACGCCGCGCGGCCGCCGCCCGGTCAGCGTGCCCGGCGCGGGCGCCAGCCCGATGCCGGCCTGCAGCGCGCGCGCGGCCGGCCAGTCGGCCTCGTCGCCGGCGAGGATGCGGCCGATCAGCCAGACCAGCGTGGTCGGGCAGCGCAACACGCGGTGGCCCGCCAGCGCCTCGGGCACCTGGCCACCCGGCCCCACCAGCAGCACCGTCTCGCCCACCGCCGCGCAGTTGCGCGGGCCGAGGTTCTCGAAGTTCTCTGTGTACGCGTCGTACAGCGCGAGCACGAAATAGCGGCCCCGATGCGCGGCCGAAGACGGCACCGTCAGCAGGCGCGGTCCGTCGCCCAGGTGGATCCAGCCCGTGCTGTAGAGCAGGTCGTTGGCCGGCGTGACGATGTCGCGGTCCTGGTCGGTCGAGGGGCGCGGGCTGTGGTGCAGCCGGTCGATCGGCACGCGTGCGTCCGAGCCCTCGTCCGCGCCTGCCGCCGCCGCCGAGGTCTGCAGCCGGCAGGTGCGGAAGGATTCGACCAGCGGGTAGCCGTAGACGAAGGCCGACAGGCCGATGGCGCGGGCCTGGGCCTGGCGCGCGGCGGCCAGAGCGGCCGGGGATGGTGGGGTATGCATGGGGTGGTCTCCTGGTTCGACGGTTTCAGTCCAGCTTGACGCCGGTGGCCTGGATCAGCCGCAGCGTGACGGGCAGCGACTGGCGGTAGGCGGCCGCGGCTTCCTCGGGCGTGTTCCCGACCGGCTCGGCACCGAGCTCTTCGATGCGGCGGCTGACCTCGGGCTGGCGCACGGTCTCGGCCACGGCGCGGCCGATCCTGGCCACCACCGCGTCGGGCGTGCGGGCCGGCGCCATCAGCGAGGTCGGCCCGGTCTGGGCGTAGACCTCGTCGGGGTAGCCCTGCTCGGCGAAGGTCGGCACCGTGGGCAGCGCCCGTGCGCGCCGCGTGCCGGCCACGGCCAGCGGACGCAGCTTGCCGGCCGCGATATAGGGCTGCAGCGTGGTGACGGAGCCCACGGTCATCTGGATGGTGCCGGCGATCAGGTCGATCGCCATCGGCCCCTCGCCCTTGTAAGGCACGTGCAGGGTGCGCAGGCCGTAGGTCTTGTCCATGTAGACCTGGACCTGGTGCGGCTGCGTGCCGGGTCCCCAGGAGCCCATGGCATAGCGCCCCGGTGCCTGCTTCAGCGCGGCGACCAGGCTGCCGACGTCCTGCGCCGGCACCGAGGGGTGCACCGCCAGCACCGTGCGCATGGTGGCGACGTCGGAGACCATGCGCAGGTCGGTGCGCGGGTCGTACGGCAGCTTGCCGTACAGCGCGAGGTTGGCGGCCACGGGGCCCGGCGTGGTCAGCAGCAGCGTGTGGCCGTCGGGCGCGCTCTTGGCCACATGGTCGGTGCCGATGATGCCGCCCGCGCCGCTGCGGTTCTCCACCACCACGGGCTGGCCCAGCTTCCTGGAGAGCCTCTCGGCCAACAGGCGCGCCAACGTGTCGGTCGAGCCGCCGGGCTGGTACTGCACGATGATGCGGACCGGCTTGGACGGGTAGTCCGGCTCGGCCGCGCCCGCCATGCCGAGCCAACCCAGGGACGGCAGCGCCAATGCACCGCCCAGCAGGTGGCGGCGGCGCGTCATGCGGCGCTCCCGACGACCAGCGCGTCCACCGCCACGCAGCCGCCCTCGCCCGCCGGGCGCGCGATCAGCGGATTGATCTCCGCGCTGGCCAGCGTGTCGCCGGCGCGCAGCGCGAAGTCCGCAAGCGCCTGCAGCGTGGCGGCCAGGGCGTCCCGGTCCACCGGCGGGCGGCCGCGCGCACCGTCCAGGATGGCGGCACCGCGCAGTTCGCGCAGCATGGCCTGCGCGTCGCCCGGCGCCAGCGGCAGCGGGCGCAGCGCCACGTCGCGCAGCGTCTCCACATGGATGCCGCCCAGGCCGAACATCAGGATGGGCCCGAACACCGGGTCGCGGTGCACGCCGGCGATGCACTCCACGCCGGCGCCATCCACCATGCGCGCCACGAGCGCGCCGTCCAGCCGCGCACCGGGCAGCGCGGCCCGCGCGCTGACGCGGGTGCGTTCGAACGCGGCGCGCACCTGGGCTGCGCCCTGCAGCCGCAGCGCCACGCCGCCCACGTCGGACTTGTGCGCGATGTCGGCGCTGACGACCTTCAGGGCCACCGCACCGCCCAGGGCTTCGGCCGCCGCGGCAGCCTCGTCGGCGCCATGCACCACCCGGTAAGCGACCACGGGCACGCCCGCATCGGCCAGCAGCGCGAGCGCCGCCGGCTCGGACAAGGCGCCCGGCGCCAGCACGACCGGGGTGCCCCGCGGGGGCGCGGCAGCGGCCACCGCCGCACCGGGCGCGGGCAGGCCGGCCAGCGCGGCGATGGTGCGGATGCCGTCCGACGGGTCGGCGAACACCAGGCAGCGCATGGCCTCCAGTTCGGCGCGCCGCGCGGGCGACAGCAGCGTGCTGATGGCCAGCAGCGTGTCGGGATAGGCCTCGCGCAACGCGGCCACGAGGCTGCGCAACACCGGCCAGAACGCATCCGACGCGCCGGCCGCCGCCAGGAAGCCCAGCCACGATGCAAAGCGCTGGTCGTCCAGCATCACGCGTGCGCTGCGCTCCATCAACGTCATGTCGTTGGTGACCTGGCCGGTGATGTCGACCGGGTTGCGCGGCGCCGCGAACGGCACCCAGTCGCGCAGGCGGTCCTGCGCGGCAGTGCTGAGCGGCCGCACATCCAGGCCCTGGGCGCAGGCATCGTCTGCCATCAGCGCGCCGACGCCGCCCGACAGCGTGAACAGCCCGATCGAGCGGTCGCGCGGCCGGCCCGCCACTGCGGCGCTGTGGGCCAGGTCGAAGAACTCGGTCAGCGTGCGCGCGCGCAGCACGCCGTAGCGGCGGAAGACCGCGTCGTAGACCGCGTCGTCGCCGGCCAGAGCCGCCGTGTGCGAGGCAGCGGCCTGCGCACCCAGTGCGGTGCTGCCGACCTTGACCATCACCACCGGCTTGCCCGCGGCCTGCGCCAGCGCCAGCGCCGCGCGCAGCCGCGGGCCGTCGCGGCAGCCCTCGATGTAGCCCATGATCACGTCGGTGCCCGGATCCTGCGCGAGCCAGGCCAGGCAGTCGGCGAACTGCACATCGGCCTCGTTGCCAGTGGTGGCCCAGAGCGACAAACCGACGCCGCGCTCGCGCGCCATGGCATAGGCATAGGCGCCGAACGCACCCGACTGGCTGACCAGCCCGATGCGCCCGGGCTGCACGCGCCCCACGTTGGGCGCGGGCGAGAAGGTCGCGTACACATGGCGCGCGACGTTCATAAAGCCCAGGCAGTTCGGCCCGATCAGCCGCACGCCGGCCGCACGCGCCCTGGCGCCCAGCCGTGCCTGTGCCGCCGCCCCGTCCGCGCCGATCTCGGCGAAGCCCGACGAGAACAGCACCACGCCCTTGACGCCAGCGGCCACCGCGTCGTCGAACGCACCATCCACCAGCGGCGCGGGCACGGCCAGGATCGCCAGGTCCACCGGCTGGCCGATGGCGCGCAGGCTGGGCCAGGCCGGCAGGTCCTGGATGCGGTCGGCCTTCGGGTTGACGGGATACACGGCACCGCCGAAGCCGAAGCGGCGCTGGTAGTCGACCGGGATGCCACCGATCTTCTGCGCGTTGGACGATGCGCCCACCACCGCGATGGAGCGCGGTGCGAACAAGGCCGACAGGCCGGCATGCTGGGAAGTGAAGAGGTCCATGGTCCTGGCTTTCAGAAGGTGTGGCGGATGCCCGCCGCGAGCACGCGCACGCCATCGCCGCTGTCCGCAACAACGGGAACGCCGGCCAGCGTTGCCGAGGCGCCGCTGCGGTTGTCCAGGCCGAGCCAGCGCGCGTACAGCGCGGTGCGCTTGCTCAGGTGGTGGTCGTAGCCCAGCGTCCAGGCGACTTGCGCGCGCGCGCTGCCGTCCACCTTGCGCCGGATCGCCTCGACGATCAGCGTGGACACCGGGGTGACGGGGTACGAGGCACCGAGCGCGAACAGCACGGCGTCCGGCACGCCCGGCAGACGCGCCGTGGTGCGCATCCCGTGCGCGTACAGCGCCAGATCGGTGAACTGGTAGCTCGCGCTCAGCGCGTGGTAGGTGGTGACGGCCGGCACTGCCACCGGCGCCGCGGCCGAGCCGGAGCGCACACGCTGGAACGCATAGCCCACGTACCAGGGTTTGCGCTGCCAGCCGAACGCGGCGCCCTTGAACTCCCCGCTGCGCCGGCTCGACGTGGCCGCCTTGCCCGGCGCATAGGCGATGTCTGCGACGAAGGGGCTGGCCACGGGCGTGCGGTAGCGCAGCATGCCGCTGGCGCGCGCTGCAAACGCCGTGATGCCGGGCTGCGCGTCGGTGGCCGACACCAGGTTCAGCGGCGAGAACACGGCGTTCACGCCGTAGGGATCGGCCTTGAACAGCGTGTAGAACATCGGCGTGTACATGCGGCCCGCGTCGAGCTGGCCCCAGGCGCCGGAGAGGCCCACGAAGGCCTGGCGCGAGAACGCGAGGCTGGGACCGGGCAGCGTGCCGGCGCCGGTTTCGGGGTTGTAGCCGGCCTCCAGCAGAAAATGCGCTTCGAGACCGCCGCCGAGGTCCTCGGTGCCGCGAAAGCCGATGCGCGAGGCGGTGTGTCCGCCATCCTTGAGCCCTGTCGTGGTATGGCCGCCCGAACTGTCGCGCGACAGGTACAGGTCGGCCGTGCCGTAGAGCGTCACGCTGCTTTGCGCGCACGCACCGCCCCACGCCGCGAGCGCGAACACCGCGCCGGCTGTCTTGTTCATCTGCCTTGTCTCCGTGCTTGTAATGACCGGCTCTACGATAGAAACGCCTGCCGAACGAATCTGTCAACGCGTTGACAGATTTGCCAACATGGCGCCCGTGAGAACCCTGTGACGCAGACCGACCCCACCCTTGCCGACGGCACCGACAGTGCCGCGCTGATGACCCGCGCGCTGCGGCTGGTGCAGCTGTTCAGCACCTGGCCCGATGCGAGGCTGGCGCAACTGATCCGCTCGGCCCGCCTGCACCGCTACACGCGGCGCACGCAGCTGCTGTCCGACGACCGGCACAAGCGCGAACTGCTGGCGGTGGTCTCGGGCTGCCTGGAGATCAGCAGCAGCAGCGCGCAGGGCCGCAAGTACGTCAACACGCTGCTCGGCGCGGGCCAGGTGGCGCCGCTGGTGCGCCTGCTCGACGATGTGCCGCTGCCCTACGACTACCACGCGCACGAGGACTCGGTGATCGTCCACCTGCCCTGCGACGCAGTGATCGCCGTGCTCGATGCGGAACCGGTGCTGTGGCGGGGCGTGGCCCAGCTGGCGCTGCAGCGCCAGCGCCAGAGCGTCGCGCTGCTGCAGAACCAGATGCTGGCGCCGGTGCGCGCCCGCGTGGCGGCCACGCTGCTGAGCCTGGCGCAGATCTACGGTGCACAGGACCAGGGCGGCCTGGACCTGCGCGTTCGGCTCTCGCAGAACGACCTGGCGGCCATGCTCTCGCTGTCGCGCCAGACCATCAACAAGGAGCTGGGCCGGCTGGTCGAGGAGGCCGTGATCGAACGCCGGTACAAGCACATCACCATCGTCGATGGCGAGGCACTGCGCCGCATCGCGGCGCTGCCCTGAGCGGACTCAGCCGCGCCCGCGCAGCGTGGCCGAAGGCGCCTCGCCGAAGCGCTGCGCATAGGCCTGGGCGAACCGGCCCAGGTGCGTGAAGCCGCAGTCCAGTGCCACCGTGGCCACGGTGGCGTGGGCCTGCGGTTCGCGCAGCCGGCGGTGCGCCACGTCGAGCCGCAGCGCGCGCAGGTACTGCATGGGGCTGCAATCGCGCGCCTGCTGGAAGGCCTCTTGCAGCGTGCGCACCGGCACGCCGGCGGCGCCTGCGATGTCGGCCATGCGCAGCGGCTCGTCGGCGTACTCGCGCATGTAGGCCTCGGCGCGGCGCACGCAGGCGCGGCCGCCCTGCCCTGTCCGCAACACGGGCGCGGCCGGCACCTCCTGCCAGGGCTGGCCGGCCAGCAGCAGCTGCACCAGCAGGCGCTCCATTTCCAGCGCCACCAGCGGATGCGCGTGCACGGCTGCCAGCATGGGCTCGGCGTTGAGCAGCAGGTGCAGCTGCTGCAGCCAGGCCTGCAACGCCGGGCGGCGCAGGTCGAAGGCGGTGTCGAAGCGGATCGGCCGGCCGGCGTGGGCTTCCAGCATGCGGCGGTCCAGCCGCAGCACCAGCTGTTCGGCATCGGCCGACAGCGCAGCCAGGAAGCGCTCGCCAGGGGCGCAGGCCAGGCCCTGCAGGCCGCGCGTCTGCAACGCTTGGCCACCGACCAGCGTGTCGGCCTGGCCGCGCAGGCAGAACATCAGCAGGTGGTAGTCCTCCACATGCTCGACATCCACGCGCATGGCCTCGCCGAAGGCGATGGTGCCGATGCCGATGCCGCCCACGCGGAGATAGTCCATGTGGGCACGCCCGCCGTGCGCGCGCGCGATCGGCTGCAGGCCGTGCGGCTGCATCACGCGCGAGATGCGCTCGCGCGTGTCTTCCAGGTCGTCGGATTCGAACAGGCGGCGCGCACGCAGCAGCGCGGGCTCGAACGCGCAAGGCGTGGCTGGACGGAAGGTCTGGCTGGGCAACACGGGTGCTCTGGCGCAAGAAGCGCGCCAGCGGCGCCTGGCCGCAAACGGCTGCGCAAAACGGACGACCCCGCCGTGCTGCCGCGCAAAGCGGATAGCCAGCGCCCCCTGGGCCTTCCAAGAATGGCCCCACCCGCCGCCCCGGTGCGGCGCATGCCAGGAGGACCCGACCCATGAACCACCCCGTCGACATCAGTGCACTGAAATCGATCAAAGCCACGGCCGAGGCGGCCCGGCTGGTGCATTTCCCGCAGGCCGACGGCTCGCGCGTGCCCTACGAAGTCTTCAGCTCGCAGGAGGTTTTCGAACGCGAACAGGAGCGCATCTACCGCGGCCCGACCTGGAGCTTCGTCGCGCTGGACGCCGAGATTCCCAACCCAGGCGACTACAAGAGCACCTTCGTCGGCGACACGCCCGTGGTCGTCACGCGCACCGAGGACGGCGGCGTGGCCGCCTGGGTGAACCGCTGTGCGCACCGCGGCGCCATCGTCTGCCGCAACGCGCGCGGCAACGCCACATCGCACACCTGCGTCTACCACCAGTGGAGCTTTGACACCCGCGGCAACCTGCAGGGCGTGCCGTTCCGGCGTGGCCAAAACGGTGCACCGGGCATGCCGGCCGACTTCAACCCGAAGAACCACGGCCTGCGCCAGCTGCGCGCCGAGAGCTACAGCGGCCTGGTGTTCGCCAGCTTCAGCGCAGAGGCCCCGCCGCTGGCCGAGTACATCGGCCCGCAGATGGCGCCCTGGGTCGACCGCGTGATGCACAAACCGGTGGTGTACCTCGGTTGCACACGGCAGTACGCGCGCTCCAACTGGAAGCTGTACTACGAGAACGTGAAGGACCCCTACCACGCCAGCCTGCTGCACCTGTTCCACACCACCTTCAACATCTTCCGCGTGGGCATGAAGGCGCGCTCCATCGCCGACGTGCGGCACGGCCTGCACAGCATCATCACGGCGACCAAGGTGGACGAGAGCGACACCGCCACGGCCTACAAGCAGCAGGCCATCCGCTCGATGGACGAAGGCTTCCACCTGGAGGACGACTCGGTGCTGGGCTTCGTCTCCGAGTTCGCCGAAGACTGCACCAACCACATCCAGACCATCTTCCCGCAGCTGGTGCTGCAGCAGATCCACAACACGCTGGTGGCGCGCCAGGTGCTGCCCAAGGGCCCGGGCGAGTTCGAGCTGGTTTTCCACTTCTTCGGCTACGCCGACGACACGCCCGAGCTGCGCGCGTTGCGCATCAAGCAGGCCAACCTGGTCGGCCCGGCCGGCTACATCTCGATGGAAGACACCGAGGCCACCGAACTGGTGCAGCGCGGCACGGCGCGCGACGCCGACGCCACCTCGGTCATCGAGCTGGGCCGCTCCGACCCGACGCGCGAGGACACCATGGTCACCGAGAACCTGATCCGCAAGTTCTGGACGGGCTACCAACAGCTGATGGGGTATTGAGATGACGACGACGCTTGCAGAACGCCCGGCCACCACATCTGACGCGCCGGCCACCATCGACAGCCTGCTGCTCTGGTTCGAGATCCACCAGCTGCACGAGCGCTACTGCGCCGCGCTGGACAACGACCGGCTGGAGGAATGGGCCACGCTGTTCACCGAGGACTGCCTGTACGAGATCGTGCCCAAGGAAAACGCCGACCTGGGCCTGCCCATCGGCCTCATCCACTGCAACAACCAGCGCATGCTGCGCGACCGCGTCGTATCGCTGCGCCACGCCAGCATCTACGAGGACCACAGCTGCCGCCACATGACGGGCGGGCTGGTGCTGGCACCGCAGGCCGATGGCAGCGTGCACGCCGAGTCGAACTACGTGGTGGTGCAAACGCGCACCAACGGCGAGAGCTTCGTCTACCAGGCCGGCCGCTACCTCGACCGCATCGTGCGCACGCCGCAAGGCTGGCGCTACGCCGAGCGCCGGGTCATCTACGACACCTCGCGCGTCATCACCCTCCTGGCAACCCCCATCTGACATGGACACCACCATCCTGCAGCCTGCGGCCTGGACCGACGTGGGCGAGCCCGATGACTTCCCGGACGGCGCGGTGTGGCCCGTCGTGGCTGGTGGCATGCCGATTGCTATGTTCAGGCAAGGGGAGTCGCTGCATGCGCTGCACGACCTGTGCACGCACGGCAACGCCCGGCTGTCGGACGGCTACGTCGAGAACGGCCGCATCGAATGCCCGCTGCACCAGGGCCTGTTCGACATCTGCACCGGCGCGGCCTGCGGCGGCCCGGTGACCGAGGCCGTGCGCAGCTATCCGGTGCGCGTGCGCGACGGCCGCGTCGAAGTCGCCACGCCGCTTCTCCCCTGATCCGATCTGTCCATCCCACGGAGTTCCCATGCCCGCACCGATTCGCCTTGCCACCCTGCGCCACACCGGCCTGTTCCTCACGCTGGCGCTCGCGGCCGCCGCGCCGGCCCTGGCCGCCGACCCGATCAAGGTCGGCCTGGCGCTGGACATCTCGGGCCCGTTCGCGGCCGGCGGTGCCGAGACGCGCGACGCCATCAACCTGGCCATCAAGCTCTTGGACGGCAAGCTCGGCGGCTACCCGGCCGAGTTCCTGCAGGCCGACACGGCTGGCAGCCCCGACCAGGCCAAGCAGGTGGTCGACCGCTTCATCCAGCAGAACAAGATCGACTTTTTCACCGGCCCCACGCCATCGAACGTGGCGCTGGCCGTGGGCCCGGCCCTGTTCGCGGCCAAGGTGCCCTTCATCACCAGCAACCCCGGCCCCAGCCAGTACGCCGGCGCGCAGTGCAACCCCTACTTCTTCGGCCAGAGCTACCAGAACGACACCTGGGACGAGGCCGCCGGCCAGTGGGCCACCGACAAGGGTCTGAAGAGCTCGTTCATCGTCGCGCCCAACTACCCCGCGGGCCGCGACCACCTGACCGGCTACAAGCGCTTGTACAAGGGCGAGGTGGTGGCCGAGGTCTACACCAAGGTTGGCCAGCTCGACTACGCGGCCGAGCTCGCGCAGATCCGCGCGGCCAAGCCGCAGGCCGTGTACTTCTTCCTGCCCGGCGCCATGGGCATCAACTTCATCAAGCAGTTCGTGGCGGCCGGCCTGTCGCGCGACATCCAGCTCGTGACCGGCCCGGCCTCGGCCGACGAGGACACCATCGCCGCCGTCGGCGAGCCCATGCTGGGCCTGTTCTCCACCTCGCAGTACTCGCACGACGTGCCGAACCCGGCCAACCAGAAGTTCGTCGCCGAGTTCCGCAAGGCCTACAAACGCTACCCGACCTTCTATGCCGCCCAGGCCTACGACGCCGTGATGGCCATGGACGCCGCCGCGCGCGACACCAAGGGCAACGTGAAAGACCGGGCCGCCGTGCTCAAGGCCCTCAAGGCCGCCAACTTCCAATCGATCCGCGGGCCGTTCAAGTACGGCAACAACAACTTCCCGGTCCAGGACTACTACCTGCGCGTGATCGGCAAGGACGCCGAGGGCAACATCACGAACAAGACGCTGTCCACGCCATTGAAGGGCTACCAGGACGCCTACCACCAGCTCTGCAAGATGAAGTGAACGCGCGCGCCGCATGACGACCACGCTCTTCATCGAACAGATGCTCAACGGCATCGGCTACGGCCTGATGCTGTTCCTGCTGGCCGCCGGCCTCACGCTGGTGTTCGGCATCATGGACGTCATGAACCTGGCGCACGGCTCGCTTTTCATGGGCGGGGCCTACGTGGCGGCCAGCGTGCACACGCTGACCGGCTCCTTCATCGGCGCACTGCTCGCGGCGCTGGCGGTGACCGTGCTGGTGGCGCTCGCGCTCGAGGCCCTGCTGGTGCGCCGGCTCTACGGGCGCGACCACCTGTCGCAGGTGCTGGCCACCTTCGGCATCATCCTGATTGCCGACGACCTCGTGAAGATGGCCTGGGGGCCTTCGCCCATCATGGCCTCGGCACCGGCGGCGCTGGCCGGCCCCATCGAGCTGATCCCGGGCCTGCCCTACCCGGCCTACCGCTTCGTGATCATCGCGGCGGGCGTGCTGGTGGCGCTGGGGCTGTACCTGCTGGTGAACCACACGCGCGTGGGCATGCTGGTGCGCGCCGGCGCCTCGAACCGCGCCATGGCCGAGTGGATGGGCGTGCGCGTGGACCGCGTGTTCTCACTCGTCTTCCTGCTCGGCGCAGCCCTCGCGGCGCTGGCGGGCGCGCTGATGGGCCCGCTCACGGCCGTGCAGGTCGGCATGGGCGAGGAGATCCTGATCCCCTCGCTCGTGGTGCTGGTCATCGGTGGCATCGGCTCGGTGCGTGGCGCCTTCGTGGCGGCCATGCTGGTCGGGCTGGTGGACACCATCGGCCGCGCCTTCGTGCCGATGGCGCTGCGCAGCGTGCTGCCGCCCACGCTGGTCTCCGACCTGGCGCCGCTGATCGCCGGCCTGGCCACCTACGCGCTGATGGCCGGCGTGCTGGCCTTCAAGCCGACCGGCCTGTTTCCCGCACGGGGATGAACGCCGCCATGCATTCCTCGCCTTCCCCGATGCAACGCTGGCTGCCCTGGGCCGCGTTCGCCCTGCTCGCGGTCTTCCCGCTGCTGGCCCCCCTGCTGGGGCTGGACTACTACATCAACTTCGTGCGCCGCGCGCTCGTCTTCGCGCTGGCCGCGGCCAGCCTGAACTTCATCCTGGGCTACGGCGGCCTGGTGGCGCTGGGCCACATGGGCTTCGTGGGCGTGGGCGCCTACACGCTGGTGGCGCTGGCCGATGCGGGCCAGACCTCCGCCTGGCTGATGTGGCCGGCCGCGATGGGGGTGGCCGGTGGCGCCGCCGCGCTGATCGGCCTGGTGGCGCTGCGCACGCGCGGCGTGTACTTCATCATGATCACGCTGGCCTTCGCGCAGATGCTGTACTTCGTGGCGGTGGCGCTGCGGGCCTACGGCGGCGACGACGGCTACAACCTCATGGAGCGCCCGCAGTTCGGCCTCGGCCTGGACAGCACGCACGAGCCCACCTTCTACTGGGTGGTGCTGGCGCTGTGCGTGGCGGTCATGCTGCTGCTGAACCGTGCCACCACCTCGCGCTTCGGCCATGCGCTGATGGGCATCCGCGACAACGAGACGCGCATGCAGGCCATGGGCTTCCCGGTGTTCCGGCTGCGGCTGGCGGCCTTCGCGCTGGCCGGCGCGCTCGCAGGCCTGGCGGGCGCGCTGCTGGTCTCGCACAACAGCTTCGTGAGCCCGCAGATCATGCACTGGACACAATCGGCCACGCTGGTCGTGATGGTCGTCATCGGCGGTGTCGGCCGGCGCTGGGGCGGGCCGGTGGGCGCTGCGGTGTGGATCGGGCTCGAAGAGGTGGTCAAGCTGCACACCGAGTACTGGCACCTGCCGCTGGGCGTGTTGTTGATCGCCATCGTGTTCCTGGCGCCGAAGGGGCTGGCCAGCCTGCTGGAGCGGCGCCAGCCCAAGGCCGCAGCGCTGCACCCACGGGAGGCATTGCCATGAGCCTGTTCCAGGTCGAAGGACTGGTCAAGCGGTTCGGCGCGCTGCTGGCCACGGACCACGTGAACCTGGGCGTGGACGCCGGCGAGATCCACGCGCTGATCGGTCCCAACGGGGCCGGCAAGTCCACGCTCGTGAACCTGATCTCGGGCCTGTTCGCGGCCGATGCCGGCCGCGTGCTGCTCGATGGCCAGGACCTCACCCGATTGCCCATGCACGACCGCGTGCGCGCCGGCCTGTCGCGCTGCTTCCAGATCACCAGCATCTTCCGCGAGGCCACCGTGCGCGACAACCTGCTGCTGGCCGCGCAGGCCCATGCCGGCTCCAGCTTCGGCATGCTGCGCGACCGCCGGCATGAGCGCCCGCTCGCCGACACCGCGCAGGCGCTGGCCGAGCGCGTGGGCCTGGCGGCCGAGCAGCACCGCGTGGCCGGCACGCTGCCGCACGGCGCCCAGCGCAAGCTCGATGTGGCGCTGGCCCTGGCCGCCAATCCCAAGCTGCTGCTGCTCGACGAACCCATGGCCGGCATGGGCCCCGAGGACTCCGAGCGCATGACCGAATTGATCCACACACTCAAGCGCGACATGGCGATCCTCTTGATCGAGCACGACATGAAGGCCGTGTTCGCACTCGCCGACCGCATCTCGGTGCTGGTCTACGGCAAGGTCCTGGTCTCGGGCAGTGTCGAGGCGATCCGCGGCAACCCGCAGGTGCAGGCCGTCTACCTGGGCACCGAAGACACCACGGGAGCACCCGCCTGATGGCCGCCCCTGAACCGCTGCTGCAGGCGCGGCAACTGCAGGCCGGCTATGGCGCCAGCCAGGTGCTCTTCGGCGTGGACCTCGACATCCCGGCCGGCCAGGTGATCACCCTGCTCGGCCGCAACGGCATGGGCAAGAGCACGACCATCAAGACGCTGATCGGCGCGCTCGCGCTGCGCGGCGGCAGCGTGCGCTTCGGCGGCCAGGCGCTGGCAGGCCTGCGGCCCGACGCCATCGCGCGGCTGGGCGTGGCCATCGTGCCCGAGGGCCGGCAGTGCTTTCCCAACCTCACGGTGCGCGAGCACCTGCTGGCCTTCGCCGACCAGCGCAACGGGCAGCGCGGCGGCTGGGATCTGGCCCGGCTCTATGCGCTGTTCCCGCGCCTGAAGGAGCGGGAGAACAACATGGGCAACCAGCTCTCGGGCGGCGAGCAGCAGATGCTGGCCATCGCACGCGCGCTGTCGACCAACCCGCGGCTTCTGATCCTGGACGAAGCCACCGAGGGCCTGGCGCCCGTCATCCGCGAGGAAATCTGGCGCTGCCTGGCCCAGCTCAAGGCCAACGGGCAGACCACGCTGGTGGTCGACAAGTACATCGACCGCCTGCTGGCGCTGGCCGACCACCATGTGGTGCTGGAGCGCGGGCGCGTGGTCTGGCAGGGCAGCTCCGCGGCGCTGGATGGCGACCGCGGCGTGTGGGCGCGCTACCTCGGCGTGTGACGCAGCGCCTCAGCGCCCCCAGCGCAGCACCAGCGGGTCGAGCCGCCGGGCCGTCTCCAGCAGGCCCTTGCGCACCTCGGGGTGCATGGCAGGCCAGGGGCTGCGTGGCAGGTCGCAATCGATCACGCCGCCTTCCAGCATCAGCGCCTTGGCCGCCAGGAAGCCGGCCTGCCGGTTCTCGTAGTTGATCAGCGGCAGCCAGCGCGTGTACTGCGCGATGGCCTCGTCGCGCTTGCCGGCGACATACGGGTCCATGATCTGGCGGATGCCGTCGGGGTAGCCGCCGCCCGTCATCGCGCCGGTGGCGCCAGCGTCCAGATCGGGGATCAGCGTGATGGCTTCCTCGCCGTCCCACGGGCCTTCGATGGCGTCGCCGCCCAGGCGGATCAGCTCGCGCAGCTTGCTGGCGGCGCCCGCGGTCTCGATCTTGAAGTAGCTCAGGTGCTCGATCTCCTGCGCCATGCGCGCGAGGAAGGCGGCCGACATCGGGGTGCCGGCGGCCGGTGCGTCCTGCACCATGATGGGAATGGAGATGGCGTCGGACACGCCGGCGTAGAACGCGTGGACCTGCGGCTCGCCTACGCGGAAGGTGGCGCCGTGGTAGGGCGGCATCACCATGACCATGGCCGCGCCCATGTCCTGCGCGCGGCGGCTGCGCTCGGCGCAGACCTTGGTGGAGAAGTGCGTGGTGGTCACGATCACCGGCACGCGGCCGGCCACGTGTTCCAGCACCGTACGCGTGAGCAGCTCGCGCTCGTCGTCGGCGATCAGGAACTGCTCGGAGAAGTTGGCCAGGATGGCGAGGCCGTGCGAGCCCGCGTCGATCATGAAGTCGACGCAGCGCTTCTGGCTGGCGAGGTCCAGGCTGCCATCTTCGCGGAAGGTGGTGGGGACGACGGGGAAGACGCCTTGGTAGCGGGGTGCGGTCATGGGGTGGCCCTGTTCAATGGATCAATGCGAATGGCGTGGCACGTCGGCGCCGCGGCAGCCGACCAGGAAGTCGAAGTCGCAGCCCTCGTCGGCCTGCAGCACGTGCTGCACGTACAGGCCCTGGTAGCCGCCGCGCGCGGGCTGGGCCTCTAGCGCCGCCTGCGCGGCGCGCTCGGCCAGGCGGCGTGCGAGTTCTTCGTCCGAGATGTCCAGGTGCAGCCGACCGCCGGCGCAGTCCAGCTCGATCCAGTCGCCGTCTTGCACGGCCAGCAATGGGCCGCCCGCGCCGGCTTCGGGCGCCACGTGCAGCACGACGGTGCCGTAGGCCGTGCCGCTCATGCGCGCATCCGAGATGCGCACCATGTCCTTCACGCCCTGGCGCAGCAGCTTGGGCGGCAGGCCCATGTTGCCGACCTCGGCCATGCCCGGGTAGCCGCGGGGGCCGCAGTTCTTGAGCACCAGCACCGAGTCGGCATCCACCTCCAGTGCCTCGTCGACGATGCGCTCCTTGTAGTGCTCCAGGTTCTCGAACACCACGGCGCGGCCGCGGTGCTGCAGCAACGCCGGAGTAGCGGCCGAGGGCTTGAGCACGGCGCCGCGCGGCGCCAGGTTGCCGCGCAGGATGCGCATGCCGCCGTCGGGCAGCAGCGGCTTGTCGAGCGGGCGAATCACCTCGTCGTCGTAGCTCGGCGCATCCTTCACGTTGTCCCACAGCGTGTGGCCGTTCACGGTCAGCGCTTCGGGGTGCGGCAACAGGCCATGCTCGCCCAGGCGGCGCAGCACGGCCGGCAGGCCGCCCGCGTAGTAGAACTCCTCCATCAGGAAGCGGCCCGAGGGCATCAGGTCGACCAGCGTGGGGGTGCCGGCGCCGATGCGTGTCCAGTCTTCCAGCTCCAGCGGCACGCCGATGCGGCCCGCGATGGCCTTCAGGTGGATCACCGCGTTGGTCGATCCACCGATGGCCGCGTTCACGCGGATCGCGTTCTCGAAGGCCTGGCGCGTGAGGATCTTGGACAGGCTGAGGCCCTCGCGCGCCATGGCCACGGCGCGTGCGCCCGACATCTGCGCCAGCACGTAGCGCCGGGCATCCACCGCCGGGATCGCTGCGTTGTGCGGCAGCGAGGTGCCCAGCGCCTCGGCCATGCAGGCCATGGTAGAGGCCGTGCCCATGGTGTTGCAGGTGCCGGCCGAGCGCGACATCCCGCCCTCGGCCGCCAGGAACTGGTGCAGGTTGATCTCGCCCGCTTTCAAGGATTCGTGCAGCTGCCACACGGCCGTGCCAGAGCCGATGTTGCGACCCTCCAGCTTGCCGTTGAGCATCGGCCCGCCCGTGACCACGATGGCCGGGATGTCGCAGCTGGCCGCGCCCATCAGCAGAGCGGGCGTGGTCTTGTCGCAGCCGGTCAGCAGCACCACGGAATCGATGGGGTTGCCGCGGATGGCCTCCTCCACGTCCATGCTGGCCAGGTTGCGCGTGAGCATGGCGGTCGGCCGCAGGTTCGATTCGCCGTTGGAGAACACGGGGAACTCCACCGGGAAGCCGCCCGCCTCCGAGATGCCGCGCTTGACGTGCTCGGCGATCTTGCGGAAGTGCGCGTTGCAGGGCGTCAGCTCCGACCAGGTGTTGCAGATGCCGACGATGGGCCGGCCGTCGAACTCGTGGTCGGGGATGCCTTGGTTCTTCATCCAGCTGCGGTACATGAAGCCGTTCTTGTCGGCCGTGCCGAACCAGGCGGCGGAGCGGAGTTTCTTCTGGGTCATGGAGAGGTCACCGGTTGGGGCCGCGCGCCGTGATAAAGCGCTGCAGGATGCAGAAGACAAACAGCAGCGCGCCCACGACGATGCGCGTCCACCACGAGCTCAGCGTGCCGTCGAAGGAAATCAGCGTCTGGATGATCCCCAGCATCAGCACGCCGAACAGCGTGCCGGCCAGGTAGCCCACGCCGCCCGACAGCAGCGTGCCGCCGATGACGACCGCGGCGATCGCATCGAGCTCCAGGCCCAGCGCGTGCAGGCCGTAGCCCGACAGCATGTAGAACGTGAACAGCACGCCGGCCAGCGCCGAGCACAGCCCCGACAGCGCGTACACGCCCACGAGGGTGCGACGCACCGGCAGCCCCATGAGCCGGGCCGACTGCTCGTTGCCGCCGATGGCGTAGACGGTGCGGCCGAACGGCGTCCAGTGCGCCACATAGATGGCCAGCGCCAGCACCACCAGCGCGATCACCGCCGACAGCGACAGCGAGGTCTCGCCCGGCAGCGGGATGCGGATCTGCGCCAGCTCGGAATAGGCTTCGTTGGTGATGCTGATCGAATCGATGCTGATCAGGTAGCACAGCCCGCGCGCGAGGAACATGCCGGCGAGCGTGACGATGAAGGGCTGCAGCCGGAAGCGCTCGATCAGCAGCCCCATGAAGCCGCCGAACAAGGTGCCCATCACCAGCACCAAGGGGATGGTGGCGAGCGGGCTCCAGCCGTGGCGCTCGACCAGCGATGCCGAGACCATGGTGGTCAGCGCGATGACCGAGCCCACCGACAGGTCGATGCCGCCCGTGAGGATCACGAAGCTCATGCCGATGGCCACCACCAGCACGAAGGCGTTGTCGATCAGCAGGTTCAGGAACACCTGCGCCGAGAAGAAGCCGTCGTAGCGCAGGCCGCCCAGCGTGGCCACGGCGACGAACAGCGAGACGGTGGCGGCCAGCGGAAGATACTTCGGGTCCAGGCGCGGCGCGCCAGGTGTGGGCGCCAGGGGCGGTGCGGGCACGCTGCTCATTGCAGGCCCCCCGCCGGCCGCACGGCCAGCACGCGCAGCGCGCTGCGGAACTCGGCCGACTGCAACAGCATCACGGCGAACACCACGACGGCCTTGACAACGAGGTTGATCTCGGGCGGCACGCCCAGCGAGTAGATGGCGTAGGTCAGCGTCTGGATGATCAGCGCGCCGATCACGCTGCCGACCAGGCTGAAGCGCCCGCCGGTCAGCAGAGTGCCACCCAAAGTGACGGCGAGGATCGCATCGAGTTCCAGGAGCTGGCCCGCGTTGTTGGCGTCGGCGCTCTTGATGTTGGAGCTGATCAACAGGCCTGCCATGCCGGCGCACAGGCCGCACACCGCGTAGGCGCCCAGCACCAGCCGCTTCGCCTGCACCCCGGCCACACGGGCCGCGGTGGGGTTGATGCCCACCGACTGGATGAACAAGCCGAGTGCGCTGCGCGTGGCGGCCAGGTACAGCAGTGCGAACACCGCCGCCACCACGAACACCGAGAACGGCAGGCCCAGCAGGTAGCCGCCGCCCAGGAAGAAAAATGGCTTGTGGTAGACCGTGAGGATCTGCCCGTCGGTGATCAGCTGCGCAATGCCGCGGCCGGCCACCATGAGGATCAGCGTGGCGATGATGGGCTGCATGCCCACGCCGGCCACCAGCACGCCGTTCCACACCCCGCAGACCAGCGCCACGCCCAGGGCCGCCACGATGGCCAGCGGCAGGCCGAAGCGGGCCGTGCCATCCACGTTGCCGCCGATGGCCCAGGCCGCGACCGCCGCGCTGATGGCCACCACGGCGCCCATCGAGATGTCGATGCCGCGGGTGGCGATCACCAGCGTCATGCCCAGCGAGACCAGGATGAGCGGGGCCGCGCGGTTCGAGATGTCGATCAGGCTGCCGTACAGATGGCCCTCGCGCCATTCGATGCGCAGGAAGCCGGGGTTGAAGGCGGCGTTGACGATGAGCAGGATGGCCAGGGTGACCAGGGGCCAGACCAGGCGGTGTTGCATCCAGCGGCTCATGTCGTGCACCCCCAACGCTTGGCGCTTGCTTGCGCGCGGTGACTGGGCTGTGCGCTGTCACTGGGTCGCGCGCGGGCCGAGGCCACCGGGTGGCCCCTTCCGCGAATGTCCCCCGCCAGGGCCGCAGGCGGCCCAGGCTCCTCCTTTATTTCGCTGCAGGGGCCACCCAGTACCCTCGACCTTGGACACGTCGCGTCGTGCTGACGGATGCAACGCGACGCTGCCAGACCACGACGATGGTGTGCTCCACGCAGCGAAATAAAGGAGGAGGCCTTGCCCGCCTTGACGGCCCCAGGCCGGCAAGGCGGGCAAGGCCGGGGGACATTCGCGGAGTGGAGTACACCGTCGGCGCGGTCCCGCACCAACGCGTGGTCCACCCCCAAACGCGCGCACTGAACATGGGTCATACAGCCGCCGCAATCATCTCGTACACATCGTCCTCCGTGCTGCCCGCCGGCAGCTCCCCCACCTTGCGCCGATCCCGCAGCACCACGATGCGGTGCGCCACGCGCACCACCTCGCTGATCTCCGACGAGATGAAGACCACCGCCATGCCGGCCTCGGCCAGCTGCAGGATCTGCTCCATGATTTCCTGCTTGGCCGCCACGTCGATGCCGCGCGTGGGCTCGTCCAAGATGAGCAGTCGGGGCGCCGTGGCCAGCCAGCGTGCGATCACGGCCTTCTGCTGGTTGCCGCCTGAGAGCAGGCCTATAGGTGTCTCCACGCTGGCCGTCTTGATGCCCAACTGAGCGACGAAGCGCTCGGCCAGCCGCGTCTGCTCGGCATGCGACAAAAACTTGCCCACGCCCATGCGCGCCTGCAGCGCCAGCGCGATGTTCTCGCGCACCGACAGCTCGGCGACGATGCCGTCGGTCTTGCGCTCCTCCGGGCACAGGGCCAGGCCGGCGGCGATCGCGTCCGAAGGGCTGGCGAAGCGCACGGCGTTGCCGTCGATGGACAGCGTGCCGCGGTCGGGCATTTCCAGCCCGAACAGCAGGCGCGCGAGTTCGGTGCGGCCTGCGCCCAGCAGGCCGGCCAGGCCCACGACCTCGCCGGCGCGCACCTGCAGGTCGATGGGCTGCAGCTGCGCCGCCTGGCCCAGTCCCTCAGCGCGCAGCAGCGGCACGGCACCGGCCTCCGTGACCTGCGTCGGCACCGTGCGCGCCTGGGCCGCAGCAAGTTCACGCCCCAGCATGGCCGCGATCAGCGCGGGCGCCGGCAGCTCGGCCACCGGCCACTCGCCCACCCATCCGCCGTTGCGCAACACCGTGATGCGGTCGGACACCGCGTAGACCTGGTTCATGAAGTGCGTGACGAAGACGATGGCCAGGCCCTCGTCGCGCAGCTTGCGCAGCACGGTGAACAGCTTGCGCACCTCGTCGTCGTCCAGGCTGGAAGTGGGCTCGTCGAGGATCAGCACGCGGGCTTCGACACCCAGCGCGCGCCCGATGGCCACCATCTGCTGCACCGCCACGGGGTAGCTCGACAACAGGCGCGTCACGTCGATGGACAGGCCGATGCGTGCCAGCAGCTCGCGCGCCTGGGCGTGCACGGCCTTCCAGTCGATGCGCAGGCCGCGCTTCGGATAACGCCCGGCGAACATGTTCTCCGCCACCGAGAGGTTGGGGCACAGGTTCACCTCCTGGTAGACCGTGCTGATGCCCAGCCGCTGCGCCGCGATCGGCGAGTCGGGCCGCACCAGTTCGCCGCCCAGCCGGATCTCGCCCGCGCTGGCCGGGAACACGCCCGTCAGCACCTTGATCAGCGTGGACTTGCCGGCGCCGTTCTGGCCCATCAGTGCGTGGATCTCGCCGGGGTACAGGCGCAACTGCACGTCGCGCAGCACCTCGATGTCACCGAAGCGCTTCGTGATGCCGGACAGCTCAAGTACCGGATTCATGCCTTGTTCTTGTGATAAACGTCGATGAACACCGCCGCCAGCAGCACCAGCCCCTTGATGACCTGCTGGTAGTCGATGCCGATGCCCAGGATGGACATGCCGTTGTTCATCACGCCCATGATGAAGGCGCCGATCACCGCGCCCATGACCTTGCCGACCCCGCCCGAGGCCGACGCGCCGCCGATGAAGCAGGCCGCGATCACGTCGAGCTCGAAGCCCAGGCCGGCCTTGGGCGTGGCGGTGTTGAGCCGCGCCGCGAACACCAGGCCGGCCAGCGCGGCCAGCACGCCCATGTTCACGAAGGTGAGGAACGACAGCCGCCTGGTGTCGATGCCAGACAGCCGCGCGGCCTTCTCGTTGCCGCCCAGTGCGTAGACGCGCCGGCCGATGGTGGTGCGCCGCGTGACGAAGTCGAACAGCAGGATCAGCAAGGCCATCACCACCAGCACATTGGGCAGGCCGCGGTACGAGGCCAGCAGCCACGAGAAGCCGATCAGGATCGCCGCGAACACCACGGTCTTCGCCACGAAGAAGCCACCCGGCTCGCTGGTGATGCCGTGCGCCCGCTGGCGTTGGCGTGCACGCCAGCCCGTCCACGCGAACAGCAGTGCGGCGCCAATGCCCAGCAGCAGCGTGAACGGACGCAGATTCTGCTGACCCGGCGTCGGCGGCGCGGCGAACGGGTCGGGAATGAAGCCCGAGCTCAGGCCCTGGAAGACTTCGGGAAACGGCCCCACCGACTGCCCGGCCAGCACCGCCAGTGCCAGCCCCTTGAACACCAGCATGCCGGCCAGCGTGACGATGAAGGACGGAATGCGCGCATAGGCCACGAACCAGCCCTGCGCCGCGCCGATCAGCCCACCGACCACCAGGCAGGCCAGCGCGGCCGGCAGCACTGGCCAGTCGTACTGCACCATCAGCACGGCCGCCACGGCACCGACGAAGCCGCAGACCGAGCCCACCGACAGGTCGATGTGGCCGGCCACGATGACCAGCAGCATGCCCAGCGCCATGATGACGATGTAGCTGTTCTGCAGCACCAGGTTGGTCAGGTTCAGCGGCTGCATCAGCGTGCCGTCGGTCATGACCTGGAAGAACACCATGATCGCCACGAGGCTCAACAACATGCCGTATTCGCGGAAGTTGTGGCGCAGGTAGCTGCCGATGGAAGGCGTGGCGGCGGCTGGCGCTGCGCGCGCGGGCAATGTCTCTTCTGTCATGTCAAGGCTTCTTGTTGTGGGGCATGGGCCTTCAGGATCGCGGCCATGATGCGTTCCTGCGAGGCCTCGGCCGTGGCCATCTCGGCCACGAAGCGGCCCTCGTTCATCACGTAGATGCGGTCGGAGATGCCGAGAAGTTCGGGCATCTCGGACGAGATCACGACCACGCAGCGGCCCTGCGATGCCAGTTCGGCGATCAGCGCGTAGATCTCGTACTTGGCCCCCACGTCGATGCCGCGCGTGGGCTCGTCCAGGATCAGCACCTTGGGCTCGGTGAACAGCCACTTGCCCAGCACCACCTTCTGCTGGTTGCCGCCCGAAAGGTTCAGCGTCTTCTGCTGCACGTTGGGCGTGCGGATGCGCATCGACTTGCGGTAGCGCTCGGCCACCGCGTGTTCCTGCTCGCTGGAGATCACGCCGCCGCGCGAGACGCCGCGCAGGTTGGCCAGCGAGGTGTTGAACTGGATGCTCTCGTCCAGCACCAGGCCGGCGCCCTTGCGGTCCTCGGTGACGTAGGCCAGGCCGTGCGCGATGGCCTTGCCGACGCTGGACACATCGACCGGCGCGCCGTCCAGCAGCACCTGGCCCTGGATCTGCCGGCCCCAGCTGCGGCCGAACACGCTCATGGCGAACTCGGTGCGGCCCGAGCCCATCAGGCCGGCGATGCCGACCACCTCGCCATGGCGCACGTTCAGGTTGAGGCCACGCAGGAAGTCGCGGTCGGCTTGCTCGGGATGCCGGGCCGACCAGCCGCGCACCTCGAAACCCACGGCGCCGATCTTGGGCGTGCGTGGCGGATAACGGTCGGCCATCGCGCGGCCCACCATGCCGCGGATCACGCGGTCTTCGCTGACCGGCGCGCCCTGGCAGTCGATCGTCTCCACGCTGCTGCCGTCGCGCAGGATGGTGACCGAATCGGCCACGCGCGCGATTTCGTTGAGCTTGTGCGAGATCAGGATGCAGGTGATGCCCTGTGCGCGCAGGCCGATCAACAAGTCGAGCAGCGCCGCGCTGTCGTTCTCGTTGAGGCTGGCCGTGGGCTCGTCGAGGATCAGCAGGCGCACCTTCTTGGACAGCGCCTTGGCGATCTCCACCAGCTGCTGCTTGCCCATGCCCAGGTTGCCGACCGGTGCCTCGGGCGATTCGCGCAGGCCCACCTTGGTCAGCAGCGCCTGCGTGCGCTGGTGCGCGGCGATCCAGTCGATCACGCCGCGCGTGGCCACCTCGTTGCCCAGGAAGATGTTCTCGGCAATCGACAACATCGGCACCAGCGCCAGCTCCTGGTGGATGATGATGATGCCGGCGCGCTCGCTGTCGTGGATGCCGCCGAAGCGCTGGGGCTGGCCGTCGTAGACGATCTCGCCCTCGTACTCGCCGTGCGGGTACACGCCCGACAGCACCTTCATCAGCGTGGACTTGCCCGCGCCGTTCTCGCCCACCAGGGCGTGGATCTCGCCCTCGCGGATCTTCAGGTCGACCCGGTCCAGCGCCACGACGCCGGGGAAGGTCTTGCGGATGGCCCGCATCTCCAGCAGCGTGCGCATGAAATCTCGCCGTTTACTTGATCTGCGCGGCCTTGTAGTAGCCGCTGCCGACCAGCACGGGCTCCCAGTTGCTCTTGTCCACGGTGACGGGCTTGAGCAGGTAGGACGGAACGACCTTCACGCCGTTGTTGTAGGTCTTGCTGTCGTTGACCTCGGGCTGCTTGCCCGAGACCACCGCGTCCACCATGTTGGCCGCCACCTTGGCCAGCTCGCGCGTGTCCTTGAAGATGCTGGAGTACTGCTCGCCGCGCAGAATGGACTTGACCGATTGCACCTCGGCGTCCTGCCCGCTCACGACGGGGCACGGCGTCTGCTTGGTGCAGTAGCCCACGCCCTTGAGCGAGGACAGGATGCCGATGGACAGCCCGTCGTAGGGCGACAGCACGGCATCGACCTTGGCATTGCCGTAGAAGGCCGACAGCAGGTTGTCCATGCGCGCCTGCGCCACCGCGCCGTCCCAGCGCAGCGTGCCCACCTTGTCCATGCCCATCTGCTTGCTGCGCACCACCAGTTTGCCGCTGTCGATGTAGGGCTTGAGCACGCTCATCGCGCCGTCGTAGAAGAAGAAGGCGTTGTTGTCGTCCGGCGAACCACCGAACAGCTCGATGTTGAAGGGGCCCTTGCCTTGCTTGAGGCCCAGCGCGTCGACGATGGAGGAAGCCTGCAGCACGCCCACCTGGAAGTTGTCGAAGGTGGCGTAGTAGTCGACGTTCTTCGAGCCCTTGATCAGCCGGTCGTAGGCGATGACCTTGACGCCCTTGTCGGCCGCGTTCTGCAGCGCCTTGGACAGCGTGGTGCCGTCGATGGATGCGATCACCAGCACCTTGGCGCCCTTGGTGACCATGTTCTCGATCTGCGCCAGCTGGTTCGGGATGTCGTCGTCGGCGTACTGCAGGTCGGTCTTGTAGCCGCGCTCTTTCAGCACCTTGACCATGTTGTTGCCGTCGTCGATCCAGCGGGCCGAGGACTTGGTCGGCATCGAGATGCCCACCATGCCTTTGTCCTGGGCCTGCGCCCCGGGGGCCAGGGCCAGCACGACGGCGGTGGCAGCGAGGGTCTTGAGGAAAGTGCGCTTCATGGAGATTCTCCTGTTGTCGGTTGTCGAGAGCCCGGCGCTCAGTACTTGCGCTTGGGGAACTCCGCCGCCGCCGTCTCCATCGGGAAGATGCTCTCCACCGTCTCGATGCGCTTGGGGATGGTCTTGCCGGCCTGGATGTCCTTCACGGCGGCCATCAGCTGCGGGCCCAGCAGCGGGCTGCATTCGACCGACACATTGAGCTTGCCGGCGATCATGGCTTCGAAGGCGCCCTTCACGGCGTCGATCGAGATGATGGTGATGTCCTTGGCGGGCTTGAGGCCGGCTTCCTCGATGGCCTGGATCGCGCCGATGGCCATGTCGTCGTTGTGCGCGTAGAGCACGTTGATGCCCTTGCCCTCGGCCTTGAGGAAGGCTTCCATGACCTCCTTGCCCTTGGCGCGCGTGAAGTCGCCAGTCTGGCTGCGCACGATCTTGAACTTCGGGTCGGCCTTGATGATTTCCTCGAAGCCCTTCTTGCGGTCGATGGCCGGGGCGGAGCCCACCGTGCCCTGCAGTTCGACGATGCGCACCTCGCCGGTCTGGCCCTTCATTTTCTCGACCAGCCAGCGGCCGGCCTTGCGGCCTTCTTCGACGAAGTCCGAGCCCATGAAGGTGACGTAGAGCGAGGTGTCCTTGGAGTTCACGGCGCGGTCGGTCAGCACGACGGGGATCTTGGCGGCCTTGGCCTCGCGCAGCACGTTGTCCCAGCCCGATTCGACGACCGGCGAGAACGCGATCACGTCGACCTTCTGGGCGATGAAGGCGCGGATGGCCTTGATCTGGTTCTCCTGCTTCTGCTGCGCGTCGGAGAACTTCAGTTCGATGCCGGCATCCTTGGCGGCGGCCTTGATGGATTCGGTATTGGCGGTGCGCCATTCGCTTTCGGCACCGACCTGGCTGAAGCCCAGCACGATCTTCTTCTGGGCGAACAGCGGGCCGTGCAGTGCGGCAGCGGAAAGGGCCGCGGTGGCGGCGATGACGTGGCGGCGGGTGATGGGCATCGGTTTGTCTCCTGGTGGCATGCGTGGACGCCTGAGGTGGGCTGGTTGCCAGCGCATGGCCCGCAGTGTAAGAATTAAACGTGTATCCATCCAATACTATTTTGATGAAAACCGATATCTCTAAGCGCATCGGGCAAACCCTGTGACGGCAGCGCCCGAACACGCGCACTGGTTCCTGCGCGCAAGGCTCAAGACGCGGCAGTTGCTGCTGCTCGTCGCGCTGGCCGACGAGGGCAACATCCACGCCGCCGCGCGCCTGCTGAACATGACGCAGCCGGCCGCTTCCAAGTTGCTGAAAGACCTGGAGGACATGCTGGAGGTGCCGCTGTTCGAACGCCTGCCGCGCGGCATGCGCCCCACCTGGTATGGCGAGACCATGATCCGCCATGCGCGCGAGGCGCTGGCCAGCCTGAACCAGGCGCACGAGGAACTGACGGCGCTCAAGGCCGGGCGCTTCGGCCAGGTCGGCGTGGGCGCCATCACCTCGCCGGCGCTGGCGCTGCTGCCCTCGGCGATTGCCATGGTCAAGCGCGAGCAGCCCAGCCTGCGCGTGGTGCTGGAGATCGAGACCAGCCCGGTGCTGTTGGAGCACCTGCGCCAGGGCCGGCTCGACATCCTGGTGGCGCGCTTCTTCGCCGAGGAGGACAAGACCAACCTGCGCTACGAGCCGCTGACCGGCGAGCCGGTGTGCGCGGTGGCGCGGCCGGGCCACCCGCTGGCCGCCGCGCAGGGGCTGGGGCTGGCCGACGTGGTGAACGCCAGCTGGATCGTGCCGCCGGCCGGCAGCGTGCTGCGGCACCGCTTCGAGCTGATGTTCCAGGAGGCGGGCCTGAAGCCGCCGATGGACGTGATCGAGACGGCCGCCCTGCTGTTCATCACGCGCATGCTGCAGCAGAGCGACATGCTCTGCGTGGTGGCGGCCGAGGTGGCGCGCTACTACGCCGCGCACGGCATCCTGGCCATCATCCCGCTGGAGATGCCCTGCCACATGGACGACTTCGGCTTCATCACGCGCAGCGATCGCATGCTCTCGCCGGGCGCGCAGCTGCTGCTCAAGGCGCTGAAGACCGCCTGCCTGCCGGTCTACGGCAAAAAGTTCGACTAGACCCAGCCGGCGTCGACGGTGAACTCCTGGGCGGTGCACATCTTCGCGTCGTCGGACGCCAGGAACAGCACCATGGCGGCGATGTCGTCAGGCGCCAGCTTGTCGGGCAGGCACTGGTTGCGGGCCAGTTCCTTTTCGCCCTCGGCGTCGAGCCAGAGCTTGATCTGGCGCTCGGTCATGACCCAGCCCGGCGACACCGTGTTGATGCGGATGCGGTCGGCACCCAGCGTGCGCGCCAGGCCGCGCGTGAGCCCGTTGACCGACGACTTGGCGATCGCATAGACCGGGTAGCCCGTGCCTTTGCCCTGCCAGCCGGTGGAGCCCAGGTTGACGATGGAGCCGGCACCGAGCCGGCGCATGCCGGGCACCACGGCCTGGATGGCGAAGAAGGCCGGCCGCTCGTTGATCGCGATGCGGTCGTCGTAGTAGGCCGGCGTGACCGATTCCAGCGTGTGCCGGTCGTCGCTGGCCACGTTGTTGACGAGCACGGAGAAGTCGCCCAGCGCGGCTTGCGCATCGGCGATGTCGGCCTGCAGCGCGGCGATGTCGCGCACGTCGCAGGTGCGCCACCAGACATCGCCATGGCCGGCCTGGGCAATGCCTTCGGCCAGGGCGCGGCTGGCTGCCTCGGCCACGTCGACGAAGGCCACACGGGCGCCTTGAGCCGCCAGTGACGCGACGATGGCCGCGCCGATGCCGCTGCCGCCTCCCGTCACGAAGCAAGTGCGCCCGCGCAGGCTGGGGTAGGAGGTGCTGCTGTCTCCGGCTGTCGTGTTGTTCATATTCACTTTGCTATCAGTTATCGACAAATTCATTTCTTTCCAATATGAATGTGCCTTGATACGATGCGCCGCGTCAAGCCCCCCGCCCATGCCACAAGAACACACGCCCTCGCCCGCCACGCCGCGGCCCCTGTCTGCACCGCTTTGCGTCTGGGATGCCGGTGCCCAGTTGGGCGAAGGTGCAATGTGGTCGCCACGCACGCAGGCGCTGTGGTGGGTCGACATCCTGGGCCGCCGGCTGCACCGCTGGCAGTGGCCAGATGGCGCGCACAGCAGCTGGGACTTCGACCAGGAGGTGTCGGCCGTGGCCGAACGGGCCGACGGCACCGGCTTGCTGCTGGCGTTGCGGCACGGCTTCGCGAGCTTCGATCCGCAGGACGCCCGGCTGGCGCTGCTGCACCAGCCCGTCGGCGAGCCTGCGCACAACCGTTTCAACGACGGCAAGTGCGATGCACAGGGCCGCTTCTGGGCCGGCAGCATGGACTTCGACTGCGCCGCTCCCACGGGCGCGCTGTACCGCTTCGACCCCGATGGCAGCTGCACGCGGCACGACGCCGGATTCGCCGTCACCAACGGCCCGACCTGGTCGCGCGACGGCCGCACCATGTTCTTCAACGACACGGTGCAAGGCCAGGTGCTGGCGTATGACTTCGACGCCGCGGCCGGCCGCATCGCCGGGCGCCGGCCCTGGTTGCGCCTGGCCGCCGACGACGGCGTGCCAGACGGCATGTGCACGGACGCCGCCGGCCGCATCTGGATCGCGCACTGGGGCGGCGGCTGCGTGAGCTGCCACGACCCCGACACTGCGGCCGAGCTGTGCCGCATCCCTCTGCCGGCACGCCAGATCACGAGTTGCGCGTTCGGCGGGCCGGACCTGCGCACGCTGTTCATCACCAGCGCCGCCACCGGGCTGGATGCCGCGGCCCGCGCCGCGCAGCCGCTGGCCGGTGCACTGTTCGCCGTCACGCTGGACAGCCCCGGCCTGCCAGCCCACCTCTTCGGACAACGCGCATGACCCACCCCATCGTCTGCCTGCGCCATGCCGGCCAGGAACTCGGCCTCGTGCCCACGCTCGGCGGCGCGGTCGCGGCCTGGCGCTGCGCCCGGCCGGACGGCAGCGCGCTCGACCTCTGGCGCCCCTGGGACGGCGAGACCGCCGACCTCTACCAGCTGGCCTCGTTCGCGATGCTGCCCTGGTCCAACCGCATCGGCCAGGGCGGCTTCACGCAGGATGGGCGCTGGCACGCCATGCAGCCCAACCGCGCCGGCGAGCCCTACCCCATCCATGGCGATGGCTGGCTGCAGGCCTGGTCGCTGGAACAGCCCGCCGCCGACACCTTCCGCCTGGCGCTGCGTTCGCAGCACTTCGGCGGCAACCCCTACGACTACGCGGCCACGCAGACCTTCCGCCTGGTGCCGGGCGGGCTCGACCAGACCGTGGAGGTGCAGCACCTGGGCGCCGAGCCCCTGCCCTACGGCCTGGGCCTGCACCCCTGGTTTCCGCGCACGCCGGCCATGCGCGTGCAGGCCGGTGTCGATGGCGTGTGGCTCAGCGGCGACGATCCGATCCCGACGGGCTACACCCAGGCCCTGCCGGCCGACTGGGACCTCAACGCCGGCATCCCCGCGCACGGCAGCTTCATCGACAACGGCTACGGCGGCTGGCAGGGCCAGGCCCGCATCGACTGGCCCGAGCATGGGCTGCGGCTCACGCTGACCACGCCCGACCCCGCGGCATCCGCGCCGTGCTGCCTGGTCTACCGGCCGCCGCATGGCCCGGCGCTGTGCTTCGAGCCGATCACGCACCCCATCGACGCCTTCCACCTGCCCGGCCGCCCGGGCCTGCGCGTGCTTGCACGGGGCGAGACGCTGCGCCTGCACGTGCAGTGGCGCTTCGCAGACTTCTGAGCCACAAGCACCCACGGTTTCCAAGGCAAAGGCGGCGGCAGGCGCACTACACTGCGCCTCCCCGCAAGCGCCCGCCCGCAGGCCCGTTGCGCGCCGCCGGCACTTGCGCCATGCACGACCACAACGGAGGAAACAATGCACCCATTGCCCGCCCGCTACGACCATGTCGGCAGCTTCCTGCGACCCGCCTACCTGCTGGAGGCCCGTGAGCAGAAGGCCAAGGGCCAGATCACACCCGAACAGCTGCGCCTGGTGGAAGACCGGGCCATCGCCGAGATCGTGCAGTTCCAGCAGGATGTGGGGCTGAAAAGCATCACCGACGGCGAGTTCCGCCGCACCTACTTCCACATCGATTTCCTCGAGCAGATCGGCGGCGTGAAGACCGACATTCCGGTCACCATCCGCCGGCCCGACGGCACCGAGGAACTGGCGCCGCCCGTGATGCGCGTGGTCGACAAGGTGCGCCACGCCAAGGACATCCAGCTGGCCGATTTCCAGTATTTGAAGAGCCAAATCGCGGCGGGCAACACGCCCAAGGTGACCATCCCCTCGCCCACCATGCTGCACTTCCGCGGCGGGCGTGCCGGCATCAGCAAGGACGCCTACCCCGAGCTGGAACCCGACTTCTACGACGACGTGGCGAAGGCGTACGGCGACGAGCTGCGTTCGCTGGCCGCGGCCGGCTGCACCTACGTGCAGATGGACGACACCAACCTGGCCTACCTGTGCGACGAGAAGATGCGCGAGGCGGCCCGCCAGCGCGGCGACGACCCGAACGAGCTGCCGCACCGCTACGCGAAGTTCATCAACAAGGTGGTCGCGCAAAAGCCTGCGGGCATGCTGCTGGCCATGCACCTGTGCCGCGGCAACTTCAAGAGCACGCACGCCGCCGCCGGCAACTACGAGCCGGTGGCCGAGGCGCTGCTGAAGGAAATGGACCTGGACGCCTACTTCCTCGAATACGACGACGACCGCTCGGGCGACTTCCGTCCGCTGCGCTACCTGCCCAAGGGCAAGACCGTGGTGCTGGGCCTGGTGACGACCAAGTTCGGCGAGATGGAGAGCAAGGACGACCTCAAGCGCCGCATCGAGGAGGCCGCGCGCCATGCCCCGCTCGAGCAGCTGGCGCTGAGCCCGCAGTGCGGCTTTTCGAGCACCGTGCACGGCAACAACATCGCCGTGCAGGCCCAGCGCGACAAGCTGCGCCTGGTGATCGAGACCGCCCAGGAAGTCTGGGGCTGAGCCGGGGCCCGGCGCACCGGTGGCGCATGCCCTGATCGCCTGGCTGCCCAGCGTCTCGCAGCACCTGCTGTTCGGCGCGCTGGCGGTCCTCGTCTACATCCTGACCAACCGGGCGCGCCGCCAGCCGCGCGCGCCCACCACGGCGATCGCCTGGGTCATGGGCCTGGCGCTGCTGCCCTACTTCGTGCTGCCGTTGTTCCTGCTGTTCGGGCGGCGCAAGTTGCGGCCGCTCGGCCGGCCGCGGCTGCGCGGCAGCCGGCCGACGCGCTTCACGCACTGGGCAGCCGACCTGCTGGATGGCTTCGACCTCGCGCCGCCCAGCGACAACCGCGCGCGCTTCCATGCCGACGGCGCGCAGGCGCGCGAGGCCCTGTGGGAACTCATCGCCGGCGCCCGGCACCGGCTGGACATCAGCACCTTCATCATCGGCCGCGACGCCTTCGGCGATGCGGTGGTCGACCGGCTGGCCGAACGTGCGCGCGCCGGCGTGCGGGTGCGCGTGCTGCTGGACGGCTTCGGCGCGCTGCAGCTGCCGCGCCGGCACTTCGACCGGCTGCGCGAGGCCGGCGGCGAGGTGGCCGTGTTCCGCCCGCTGCTGAGCCTGCGCAACAACGGCCCGCGCAACCTGCGCAACCACCGCAAGCTGTCCATCGCCGACGACCACCGGCTGTGGAGCGGCGGGCGCAACCTGGCGGCCGAGTACTTCGAGGGCGATGCCGGCATCGCGGCCTGGACCGACCTGTCCTTCGACATCGAAGGCCCGGTGGCCGGCGCCGCCGCCTGGCAGTTCGAGCGCGACTGGAGCGCCGTGCGGCAATCGCCGCCGCGCACCGTGGCCCCGACACCGCCCATGGCCCCTGGCGGACCCGCGCAGTTCCTGCCCAGCGGCCCGGACCAGGCCGAGGACACGGCCCATGCGCTGCTGATCGACGCCTGCTACCGCGCCGAGCACCGCATCCTGGCGGCCACCCCCTACTTCATCCCCGACGACGCGCTGCGCGATGCCCTGCGCCGCGCCGCCCGCCGCGGCGTGGCCGTGGACATCGTGCTGCCCGCCGAGTCCAACCACCGGCTGGCCGACTTCGCCCGCAGCCGTGCCATGCGCGACCTGGCCGAGGCCGGCGTGGCCTTCCACCTGCTGCCGTCCATGTCGCATGCCAAGGCCGTGGTGGTGGACGAACAGCTGGCGCTGGCGGGGTCGATCAACCTGGACCTGCGCAGCCTGCTGCTGAACCACGAGGCCGGCGTGGTGTTCTACGGCGCGGCCGAGATCGGCTGGCTGGCGCAGTGGATCGAAGACCAGCGCGCGCTGGGGCGGCCCTACCAGGCCGAAACGCCGGGGCTGGGACGCGACATCGCCGAGGGCCTGCTGCTCGCAGTGGCCTTCCAGCTCTAGGCCCATCCAGGGCCATGCCCGGCCAGCGCGTTAAGCTGCGCGCCCCGTTCGCCCTGCCTCGCCCATGGAACCCATCAACTGGCTGCTGTTCGCCGTCTTCATCGCCATCGTGGTCTGGAAGCTGGTCAAGCAGCGCATCGGCGAGAAGCCGCCACGCGACCGGCAGGACACACCGCCGGAGCGCCGCTGAACACCACGCCGGGCCGGCACCGGGCCGCGCACGGCGGCGTGCCGGCCGTCACGCCTGTGCGTGTGCGTGCGGTGCCGACCTTGTCCATGCGTTGGACCGTCACGCCGCCTCCCAGGCCGTCCGCGGCCTCATGGGGCCAGGTAGAAATCCATCGGAATGAGCTCGACCGCCCACCCGCCTTCTTCGCCCAGCGTGGCGGCCGGGTGCATCGACGCGATGCGCAAGGCCTCCTCCAGGTCGTCTGCTTCGATGATGAACAGGCCGCCGACCACCTCCTTCGCCTCGGTGTAGGGCCCGTCGCTGACGAGCGTCCTGCCGCCGCGCGGGCGCAGCGTCCGCCAGCCTTCCAGATCGCCAAGCGACGCAGACACCAGGACCTTGCCGGTCGCGCGCATCTTCTCGTCCAACGGCGGGCATTGGCGCACCAGCGCCTTCACATCGTCCGGCGCCATCGCGGCGAACTTCTCCGGCGTGAAGTAGGCGAGGCCGAGGTATTTCATGGGGTTCCTTGCAGTGGAGATGTCCTGACGACGAAGCCGATGGCCCGATTTCGACAATCACGCGACCGGTCCGCGCCGCGCGGTACTTTCCGGCACGTTCCCCCAGGTGCCCACGTTGGCCGACTTCAGCAGCGCCGAGGCCTGGCCCGTCGTTGCCAGTTCCGCCGCAGCGGCCAGCAGCGCCGGGCCGTGTTGCTGCATGCGTGCGGCCGGCAGCCGCGCTGACGGCCCGGCGATCACCAGCACGCCGGTCGCGGGCCCACCCTTGCGCTGGATCGGTGCGGCCATCGAACTCATGCCCGGTGCGTAGGCCTCCTCGATGATGGAAAAGCCCCGCTTGCGGTGCTCGTCCAACACCTTCAGCAACGCCTTGAAAGAGGCCGGCGCATTGGGCCCGAAGTTCTTCGGCTGGCCCATGCCCTGGCGCGTGACGTAGGCAATGGCCACATCCTCTGGCAGCGTCATGAGCCAGGCCTGGCCCGCGGCGCTGCAGGACAGGCGCAGGTCGATGCCCATGTCGGGGTCGTACAGCAGGCCCGAGCGCGCGCCCTGGGCCTTGGCCACCAGGGTCAGCCGCTCGCCGTCGACGATGGCCAGGCGCACCAGTTCCTCGGTGGCCTGCGCCAGTCGGTGGATCACCGGCTGGGCGATGTCGACCACGCCCGACTTGGACAGGAAGCTCAGGCCCATCGAGGCCATCTTGGTGGTCAGCGCGTAGTCGCCGCGCTGCGGCAGCTGGCGCACGTAGCCGTGGCGGATCAGCTCCTGCAGCGTGCGGTGGCAGCCGCTGCGCAACTGCCCCAGTTCGGTGGCAATCTGCGCCAGGGGCACGCCGTCCGGGTGGGCGATCAGGTATTCCAGGATCGCCAAGGATTTTTCAAGGGCGCCGCTCATGCAATGCTTTCAAGGACTTGCCGCATTCAAAAGTTGAACGTTATCAAAAATTTGAAAGGTGTTCAGATTTTTGACAGCATCGGACCATGCGGCGCCACTGTGGTCCGCAGCCAAATCCAGAGGAGACCCATGCCACACCCGTCCTGTTCCCGCCGCGCCTTCGTGGCCGGCGCCGCCAGCGCCGCCTTGCTCGGCGCACCGGCCCTGCGCGCGCAGGAGATCCGCGAACGCACCTTGCGCTTTGCCTTCAGCCTGGCCAAGGACCACCCGCTCGGCCTGGGCGCGCAGAAGTTCACCGACGCCGTGGCCCAGCGCAGCGGCGGCAAGCTGCGCGTGAGCCTGTTCCCGGGTGCCGCGCTGGGCAGCGACATGCAGAACCTGTCGGCCGTGCGCGGCGGCACGCTGGACTTCACGTCCATGGCCACCGGCATCGTGGCCTCGCTGGACAAGCGCTTCATGGTGTTCGACCTGCCCTTCCTGTTCAACACGCCGCAGGAGGCCTATGCGATTGCCGACGGCCCGGCCGGCACGCAGTTGCAGGCCGACCTGGCGCAGCACGGCATCGTGGGCCTGGGCATCTGGGACCTGGGCTTCCGCCACATGACCAACAGCAAGCGGCCGATCGCGCGCGCCGAGGACATCGCCGGTCTCAAGATCCGCGTGATCGGCTCGCCGATCTTCCTGGACCTGTTCAACGCGCTGGGCGCCAACCCCGTGCCCATGACCTTCGGCGAGGTCTATGGCGCGCTGGAGTCGCGCGCCATCGACGGCCAGGACAACCCGCTCGGCGTGATCGAGTCGGCCAAGTTCGCCGAGGTGCAGAAATACCTCTCGCTGACGCGCCATGTCTACACCGGCATGCCCTTCATGATGGGCAAGAAGACCTGGGACGCGCTCAACGAGGCCGAGCGCAAGGTGATCCGCGAGGCCGCCGACGAAGCCCGCCAGTTCGAGCGTCAGGCCGTGCAGCGCAAGGAAGGCGAGTCGATCGAGGCGCTCAGGAGGAGCATGCAGGTCAACGAGGTGAGCCCGGCGGAGATCAAGCGGCTGCGCGAGAAGGTGCAGGCCGTGACCGACAAGTTCTCGCGCGAGGTCGGCGAGCCGCTGGTGCAGCAGGTCAATGCCGACCTGGCGCGCCTGCGCGGCGGCCAGTAAGGGGAACGCCTTGGCGCTTCTTGGCAAGGCCGCGCTGGCCATGTGGTGGGACATGGCACCCGCAGCGCGTGCGGACTTCGAGCACTGGCATGCGCACGAGCATTTTCCCGAGCGGCTCGGCATCCCGGGCTTTCGGCGTGCCTCGCGCTGGCGCGCCGCCGACGGTGGCGAGGGCGTGTTCGTGCTCTACGAACTGGAAGACCACGGCGTGCTGTCGTCACCGGCCTACCTGGCGCGGCTCAACGCGCCCACGCCCTGGTCCACGCGCCTGATGCCGCAGCACCGTGCCATGGTGCGCAGCCAGTGCCGCGTGCTGGAGAGCCGCGGCGGCGCCACGGCCGGGCACCTGCTGGCGCTGCGGCTGTCGCCGGCTGCAGGGGCCCACGAGCGGCTGCGTGCGGCGCTCGGCACACTGGCCGCCGAGTGCGTGCTGCAGCCCGGCCTGGCCGGGCTGCACCTGCTGCGCCACGAGACGCCAGCCATTGCCCAGACTGCCGAACAGCAACTGCGCGGCGCGGGCGACCGCCATGCCGACTGGGTGCTGCTGGCCTGTGGCTACGACGAGGCGGCCGTCACGGCGCTGTGGCAGGGCCCGCTGGCCGATGCCGGCCTGATGGCCATGGGGGCGGCCGGTGCGGCGCAGCGCAGCAGGTACCAGCTGGCCTATGCGGCATTGCCCGCCGATGTGGCCGACGTCGCCCACGTGGCCGAGCGGCAGCCGGACTGACTCAGGCCGAGAGCGGCGCGCGCCGGCTCGGCGGGCGCAGCTCGACACGGTTGCGACCGGCCCGCTTGGCCTGGTAGAGCGCGGCGTCGGCCGCGGCCACCCAGTCCCGCGTGCTCGCATAGTGGGGTTGCAGCGCGGCGATGCCGATGCTGCTCGTGAAGCTCAGCTCCGCATGGTCGCGAAAACGGTGGTTCTCCGCCTCGATCCGGATGCGCTGGGCGATCTCCTGCGCCTGGTCCATGTCCGCGCCGCGCAGCAGGATCGCGAACTCGTCGCCGCCGTAGCGGCCCGCGCAGTCGCCGGAGCGCACGCAGCCGCGCACGATGCGGCTCAGCGTGCAGATCACGTCGTCACCCACGGTGTGGCCCAGGCGGTCGTTGATCTGCTTGAAGCCGTCGATGTCCAGCATCATGAGACAGGCCGGCGCGCCGGTCTCCGCATGGAGCCGCTGCGCATCGCGCACCTGCTGCTCCCAGTAGGCGCGGCCGTACAGGCCGGTCAGCGGATCGATGCGGCCCAGCTCGTCGAGCAGGCGGTTCTGGCGCGAGACCTGGCGGATCAAGCGGTAGCTCGACACGCTGACCGCCAGTGTGTGGATCACCAGCATGGGCAGGCAGGCCAGCACCACGCGCATGCTGCTCTCGGGCGCCATGGGTGCGTTCATCCACCAGGCGGCCAGCAGGCCGGCCGCCAGCATGCCGGGCAGCGACTGCAGCCACAGCAGGCGGATGCCGGTGCTGATCTTGTCCACCATGGTCAGCGTGACCAGCAGCACGCTGGGCAACAGGTTGAACTGCATGAGCGGCACGAAGGCGCCCGCGATGGCCGAATCCACCAGCAGGTTGCGCACCTCGGCCCGCTGCGGGTTGCTGCTGCGCCGTGTCAGCCACCAGGCCAGGTGCGGCCAGACGAAGCCGCCGCAGACCACCAGGGCCCAGACCGCCGGCGCGGCATCGCGCTCGTACAGCACCACCATGGCCACCACCGCGCCCAGCCCCATGCCGATGACGCGCAGCGGATACACGAGCCGGGGCAAGCGGTGGAAGTCGTCGGCCATGCGGGACAGTGCGTGGGCTCTCCGTGGGAAAGGGGGCGCAGAAGTCTATGGCGGCGCAGCGCCCAGGGCGAGCGCGCGCCGCCCTGCGGCTCCCCGGAGGCGATGGGCGGTCGACGAGGCGGCATGCCCCGCCTTCACTCCTTGACCGAGCCGGTCATGCCCGACACGTAGTACTCGACGAAGAACGAGTAGATGAAGGCCACCGGCAGCGAGCCCAGCAGCGCGCCGGCCATCAACGGGCCCCATTGGTAGACGTCACCCTGCACCAGCTCGGTCACCACACCCACGGGCACCGTCTTGACCTCGGACGAGGAGATGAAGGTCAGCGCATAGATGAACTCGTTCCACGACAGCGTGAACGCGAAGATGCCGGCGGAGATCAAACCGGGTACGGCCAGCGGCAGCACCACCTTGATGAGGATCTGCCAGCGCGTAGCGCCGTCGATCAGCGCGCACTCTTCCAGCTCCATGGGAATGGAGCGGAAGTAGCCCATCAGCAGCCAAGTGCAGAACGGGATCAGGAAGGTCGGGTAGGTCAGGATCAGCGCCAGCCGGGTGTCGAACAGCCCGAGGTTGAACACCACGTTGGCCAGCGGGATGAACAGGATCGATGGCGGCACCATGTAGGCCAGGAAGATCGACAGGCCGACGTTCTTCGACCCGTTGAAGCGCAGCCGCTCGATCGCGTAGGCCGCCAGCACCGAGGCCACCAGCGACAGCACGGTGGAGACCACGGACACCAGCACCGTGTTCCACAGCCATTGCGGGTAGGTGGTCTCGAACAGCAGCTTGTGGAAGTGCGTCAGCGTGGGCTTGACCACCCAGAACGGGTTGCCGTCGCGTGACAGCAGCTCTGCATCCGGCTTGATCGAGGTGATCACCATCCAGTAGAACGGAAACAGCAGCACGATCAAAAAGACGACCAGCGGCAGGTAGACCGTCACCAGCTTGCGTGGGATCGAGTCCAGGTACGACATGCCGACGGCGTCGACATCAGTGGCTTTGCTCATGTCAGTCTTTCCCACCCTGTTGCCATGCCCTGCGTTGCAGTCCGAAGAAGCTGAACAGCACGCAGGCCAGCAGGAACGGCACCATCGCAATTGCGATCGCCGCGCCTTCGCCGAGCGCACCGCCCGAGATCGCGCGCTGGAACGACAGCGTGGCCATCAGGTGCGTGGCATTCAGCGGGCCGCCGCGCGTGATCACGTAGATGAGCTGGAAGTCGGTGAAGGTGAACAGCACCGAGAACGTCATCACCACGGCGATGATGGGGGTCAGCAGCGGCAGCGTGACATGCACGAACTGCTGCCAGCGCGAGGCGCCGTCGATGGCCGAGGCCTCGTAGTACGAGGGCGAGATCGTCTGCAGCCCGGCCAGCAGCGTGATGGCCACGAAGGGCACGCCGCGCCACACGTTGGCGATGATCACCGCGATGCGCGCGTTCCACTCGTTGCCCAGGAAGTCGATGTAGGTGTCGATCAGCCCCATCTTCACCAGCGCCCAGCTGATGATGGAGAACTGCGAGTCGTAGATCCACCAGAAGGCGATGGCCGACAGCACGGTGGGCACGATGTAGGGCAGCAGGATGACGGCGCGGAAGAAGGTCTTGAAGCGGATGTGCTTGTTCAGCAGCAATGCCAGCCACAGCCCCAGGCCGAACTTCAGGACGCTGGCCACCACCGTGTAGAACAAGGTGTTGAACAGCGCCAGCCGCGTGACCGAGTCGTTCCAGAGGTAGATGTAGTTTTCCAGGCCGACCCACACGCCGGCGCGGCCCACCTTGGTGTCGGTGAAGCCGAGCCAGGTGCCCAGGCCCAGGGGATAGGTCAGGAACAGCAGCAGCAGCACCGCCGCTGGCAGCATGAACAGGAAGCCGAGACCGTTGCGGCTGTTTTGCAGTCGGGCGAGCATGCAGACCCTAGACAGGAGCCATGGAAACTCCGGCCCAGCGCACGCACCAGGCCGGAAGGCGGCAAGGTGCTAGACCTTGTAGTAGCGCTCTGCGCGCTTCTGGGCGCGTTCGGCCGCTTCCTTTGGGCTGCGCGAGCCGCTGGCGGCCTCCGCCACCATGTTGGCGACGATGAAGTCGGCGCCCGCGCCGGCCGATGCATAGCCGAGCTTGCCTTCGTAGCCGGACGGCCGCATGTTCTTCACGCAGTCGCGGTACGGCGTGTGCTTGGGATCGGAGGTCCAGATCGGGCACGACTCGTAGGCCGCCAGCGGCTGGCCGATGTAGCCGCCCGCGCCGATCAGCCAGGCGTCGAACTGCTCGCGTTCCATCATGAAGCGCAGGAACTCCTTCGCCGCATTCGGGAACTTGGTGTACTTCATCACCATCTGGTTGAAGAACAGGTGCGACTCGGTCGGCACGCCGGCCGGGCCGATCGGGAACGACGCGTGGTTGATGTCGGCCGCCATCTCCTTGATCTTGGGGTCCGGCGAGTTCTTGGCCGCGTAGTAGATCGAGATGCCGTTGTTGGTGACGCTGATCTGCCCGTCCAGGAAGGCCTTGTTGTTGTTCGGGTCGAGCCAGGACAGCGTGCCCGGGATGAAATTGGCGTACAGCTCCTTGGCGTACTCCAGCGCCTTGATGGTCTCCGGGCTGTCGATCACGACCTTGTTGGTCTTGTCGACCAGCTTGCCGCCGTGCGACCAGATCAGCCAGTTGGTCCACAGGCTGTCGCCGGTGGCGTTGCCCAGCGCGTAGCCACCCGGCGTGCCTTTCTCCTTGAGCGCCTGGTGCAGCTTCAGGAAGCCGGCGGTGTCCTTGGGGAAGGTGTCGAAGCCAGCGGCCTTCACCATGCTCTCGCGGTACACGATCATCGAGCCGGATGCCCCCAGGCCCAGGCCCAGCCAGCGCTTGCCGTCGGGCCGCAGGTACTGCTGCACGGCCGGGTACCAGCCGCCGTACTTCTTGCCCAGGTACTCGGCCAAGTCGGTCACATCGAGCAGCTTCTCGGGGTAGAGGTTGGCATCGTCGTTGGTGGACAGGATGATGTCCGGCCCGGCGCCAGTATTGGCCGCCACGGCGGCCTTGGGGCGCACATCTTCCCAGCCCTCGTTGTCCACGCGCACCTCGACGCCGGTGGCCTCGGTGAACTTCTTGACGTTGGCCATGTAGGCGTCGATGTCGCCCTGCACGAAGCGGCTCCAGCGCAGCACGCGCAGCTTGGCGCCCTTCTCCGGCGTGAACTTCAGCGTCTGCGACCGTGCGAACGGCGAGAACAGCACGCCGCCGGCACCGATGGATGCCACGGCGGCCGCGCCGGCCGAGCCCTTGAGAATGCTGCGCCTGCGTCCTTGGAACTCACTCATGCCTGTCTCCTTGCGTTGGTCTGAAAAAGCTCATGCCACCAGCCGTTGGCCGGTGCCCGCGTCGAACAGATGGGCCCGCGCGAGATCGGGCTGCAGATGGATCAGCGTGCCGGGCGCGAAGTCGTGGCGCTCGCGGAACACGGCCGACAGCTCGGCGCCCTCGTGCCGGCAGGCGACGAAGGTGTCCATGCCCGTGGGCTCGAGCACGGCCACCTTGGACGGAATGCCGGTGGAGCCCAGCGTCAGGTGCTCGGGCCGCGTGCCGTACACCACGCTCTGCCCGTCCTGGCCGCCGCTGCCCAGCGGCGCGGCCAGCCGTGTGCCGTCGCGCAGTTCGACCTCGGCGGCGCCGGCCACATGGCGCAGCGTGCCGGGCAGGAAGTTCATCGAAGGCGAGCCGATGAAGCCGGCCACGAACTGGTTGGCCGGCCGGTCGTACAGCTCCAGCGGGCTGCCGGTCTGCTCGATGCGGCCGTCGCGCATCACCACGATCTTGTCGCCCATGGTCATGGCCTCGATCTGGTCGTGCGTGACGTAGACCGAGGTGGTCTTGAGCCGCTGGTGCAGCTCCTTGATCTCGCTGCGCATGGCCACGCGCAGCTTGGCGTCCAGGTTGGACAGCGGCTCGTCGAACAGGAAGACCTGCGGATCGCGCACGATGGCCCGGCCCATGGCCACGCGCTGGCGCTGCCCGCCCGACAGCTGGCGCGGATAGCGGTCCAGCAGCGGCACCAGGGCCAGGATCTCGGCGGCGCGGTTGACCTTGGTGTCGATGGTGGCCTTGTCGGTCTTGGCCAGGGCCAGCGAGAAGGCCATGTTGTCGCGCACCGTCATGTGCGGATACAGCGCGTAGTTCTGGAACACCATGGCGATGTCCCGCTCCTTGGGCGGCAGGTCGTTGACACGCTTGTCGCCGATGCGGATCTCGCCGCCGTTGATCTGCTCCAGCCCCGCGATCATGCGCAGCAGCGTGGATTTGCCGCAGCCCGAGGGCCCGACCAGGACGGTGAAGGAACCGTCCTGGATGTCGATGTCCACCCCGTGCAGGATGGGCACATCGCCGAAGTTCTTCTTCACACCCTGGATCGTGACGCTGGCCATGCGCTGCGCTCTGTTGTTGGTTGGGGGGACGAGCACTCGTCGGAGCACTCCGAAGCCCGCGCAGTATCGGCACGGCGGCACCGCTTGGCATCAGGGAAATCCGGTAGGCGGAAACCCGGCAATTTGTATGATGACCCGATTAAAGTACAGCGCATTTTGACGACCGATCGAACGTGCCCCACCGCCTCGTAGCCCCTGCTCCGCCCGCGGCCGAACCCCTGCGGCAGGAGGCGGATCGGCTGTCCGACCGGCTGGCCCACCGGCTGGCGCAGCAGATCGCCAGCGGTGCACTGCTTCCGGGCGCGCGGCTGCCCACCGAACAGCAGCTGGCCCAGACCCATGGGATCTCGCGCACCGTGGTGCGCGAGGCCGTGCACCAGCTCAAGTCGCTGGCGCTGGTGGTCTCGCGCCAGGGCTCGGGTGTGTACGTGGCCACGGCGCCTGCCCACCAGCCGCTGGCCTTCGATCCGCGCGTGCTGGGTTCGGTGGAGGCCGTGGTGCATGTGGTGGAGGTGCGCCGCGTGCTCGAGGGCGAGATCGCCGCGCTGGCGGCCGAGCGCGCCACGCGCAGCCAGATCGCCGGCATGCGCCGCCAGCTCAAGGCCATCGACCAGGCCGTGGACGAAGGGCGCGATGGTGTCGCCGAAGACCTGGGCTTTCACCGCCTCATCGGCGAGGCCACGGGCAACCCGCAGTTCCGGCTGCTGCTCGGCTTTCTCGAACAGTACCTGCGCGAAGGCATGCGCATCACGCGCGGCAACGAGGCCCGCCGCTCCGATTTCATGCAGGCCGTGCAGCTGGAGCACCGCGCCGTGGTCGATGCCATCGCGGCGCGCGACCCGGCCGCCGCGCGGCGCTGCGCGGTGGACCACATCCTGCACGGCGAACAGCGCCTGGTCGAAGGCGGCGTGATCACCGGCCAGCGCAAGAAGACTTCCCAACCCCCCTCACAAGGACGACTCTCATGAAACTCCTCATCACCGGCGGCGGCGGCTTCGTCGGCGCGCGCCTGGCGCGCACGCTGCTGGCCCGCGGCCAGCTCGACGGCAAGAAGATCGAACGCCTGGTGCTGACCGACATCGCGCCGCCGCCGGCGGACCTGCTGGCAGATGCCCGTGTCGAGGCACGCACGGGCACGCTGCTCTCGCAGACCGAGGCGATCGGCAAGGAAGACTTCGACGGCGTGTTCCACCTGGCCTCGGCCGTCTCGGGCGAATGCGAGCTCGACTTCGAACTGGGCCTGCGCTCCAACCTGGACAGCACCCGCGCGCTGCTCGATGCATTGCGTGCGCGCACGGCCGCCACCGCCAAGGTGCCGCGCTTCGTGTTCTCCAGTTCCGTGGCGGTGTTCGGCCCGGATCCTTCGTTCGCCTGGCCCGGCACCGTGGCCGACGACACGTTGCCCGCGCCGCAGACCTCCTACGGCACGCACAAGCTGATGTGCGAGTACCTGATCGCCGACTACACGCGCAAGGGCTACCTGGATGGCCGCAGCGCGCGCCTGATGACGGTGACGGTGCGCCCCGGCAAGCCCAACGGCGCGGCCTCGTCGTTCTTCAGCGGCATCATCCGCGAGCCTCTGGCCGGCGTCGAATCGGTGTGCCCGGTGGACCCAGAGGTGTCGCACCCGATGTCCTCGCCCTCCCAGACCGTCAACGGGCTCATCACGGTCTACGAGGCCACGCGCGAGCAGCTGAATGGCCGCCTGGCGCTGAACCTGCCGGGCCTGAACGTGCGCGTGGCCGACATGCTGGCCGCGCTCGAAGAGGTGGCCGGCCCCAAGGTGCGCGCACTGGTGCGCTTCGAACGCGACGAGCGCATCGCCGCCATCGTGGCCAACTGGCCCAGTGGCGGCACCGCCAAGCGCGCCGAGAAGCTGGGGCTCAAGCCCTACAGCCAGTTCGCCGAGATCATCCGCGAGTACATCGCCGACTGCCAGGCCGGCCCCAACGCCGCAGAGACTCTCAAGGGCATGCAATGAGCAAGAAGAACACCACGGTGAAAGCACCGGCCAGCGCGGCCAGCAAGGCGGAAGCCGCGCACGCGACCAAACCGCAGAAAGCTGCGAAAGCGGCGAAGACCGCCCGCACCGCCAGCACCGGACCACGCCTGCGCTCGCAGGCCTGGTTCGACAACCCGTCCAACGCCGACATGACGGCGCTCTACATCGAGCGCACCATGAACTTCGGCCTGTCGTTCGAGGAACTGCAATCGGGCCGGCCCATCATCGGCATCGCGCAGACCGGCTCGGACATCGCGCCCTGCAACCGCCACCACATCGTGCTGGCCGACCGGGTCAAGGAAGGCATCCGCGATGCCGGCGGCATCGCGTTCGAGTTCCCGATCCACCCGATCCAGGAAACCTGCAAACGCCCCACGGCCTCGCTGGACCGCAACCTGCAGTACCTCTCGCTGGTCGAGATCCTGTACGGCTACCCGATTGACGGCTGCGTGCTGACCACGGGCTGCGACAAGACCACGCCGGCCCAGCTGATGGCCGCCGCCACTGTCGACATCCCGGCCATTGCGTTGAACTCCGGCCCCATGCTGAACGGCTGGTTCCAGGGCGAGCGCACGGGCTCGGGCACCATCGTGTGGAAGGCGCGCGAACTCATGGCCGCGGGCGAGATCGGCTACCCCGAGTTCCTCAAGCTGGTGGCCTCCTCGGCGCCGTCCACGGGGCACTGCAACACCATGGGCACCGCGTCCACCATGAACGCGCTGGCCGAGGCCCTGGGCATGACGCTGCCGGGCAGCGCCGCCATTCCCGCGCCCTACCGCGACCGCCAGGAGATGGCCTACCTCACGGGCAAGCGCATCGTGGAGATGGTGCGCGAGGACCTGAAGCCCTCGGACATCATGACGCGCGCGGCCTTCGAGAACGCCATCGTCATCAACTCGGCCATCGGCGGCTCGACCAACGCGCCGGTGCACCTGAACGCCATCGCCAAGCACATCGGCGTGCCGCTGGACAACGACGACTGGGAGAAGCACGGCTACAAGGTGCCGCTGATCGTGAACCTGCAGCCGGCCGGCAAGTACCTGGCCGAGGACTACTACCGCGCCGGCGGCCTGCCCGCCGTGGTGGCCGAGCTGATCGCCAAGGACAAGATCCAGCCCGCGGTCACGGCCAACGGCAAGACGCTGATCGACAACTGCACGGGCAAGTTCAGCAGCGACCGCGACGTGATCCTGCCCTTCAGCAAGCCGCTCAAGAAGGACGCCGGCTTCCTCAACTTCAAGGGCAACCTGTTCGACTCGGCGATCATGAAGACCAGCGTGATCACGCCCGAGTTCCGCCAGCGCTACCTGGAGAACGCGGCCGACCCGATGGCCTTCGAAGGCGAGGCCGTGGTGTTCGACGGCCCGGAGGACTACCACGCGCGCATCGACGATCCCAAGCTCAGGATCACGGCGCAAAGCGTGCTGTTCATGCGCGGCGTGGGGCCGGTGGGCTACCCGGGCGCGGCCGAGGTCGTCAACATGCGCGCGCCGGACTACCTGCTCAAGAAGGGTGTCACCGCCCTGCCCTGCATCGGCGATGGCCGCCAGTCCGGCACCTCGGGCTCGCCCTCCATCCTGAACGCCTCGCCCGAGGCCGCCACCGGTGGCAACCTGGCGCTGCTCAAGACCGGCGACCGGGTCCGGATCGACCTCAAGAAGCGCCGCGCCGACATGCTGGTGTCCGACGAGGAACTGGCCAAGCGGCGTGCCGCGCTGGAGGCCCAGGGCGGCTACCAGTTCCCGCCCAGCCAGACGCCCTGGCAGGAGATCCAGCGCGCCGTGGTCGGCGAGCTGGCGGACGGCATGGTGCTCAAGCCGGCCGTGAAGTACCAGAAGATCCACGCCACCTTCGGCGTGCCGCGCGACAACCACTGAGCCACCGCTCCCGGCCGGCGCCCGCGCGCCGGTCGGCGTCACGGCGCTGTAACAACACTGTCATCGGTCGATCCTAGGATCGCGGCGCGCTGCATGGCATCTGCCATCGCGTTCCCATCCAAAACAACAGGCTCGTGTAGAGCCCAGACCGATGTCCAACCTCCCTACGACTCCCGTCCAGTCACGCCGCCGCATGCTCCAGTTGCTGGCCGGCGCCCCCATGTTGCCGCTGGGTACCGGTGGCCTGCTCGCCTCCACGCTGGCCGCCTGCGGCGGTGATGACGACGACACCTTGCGCTTCTCCTCCGCCGCGTTCACGGGCATGGCTGCGCCCGCGGCCAGCAACCCGGCCGCGCTGGCCAGCACCACGGTGGGCTCCAGCCTCAAGGTGAGCTATGGCGACGGCACCAGCACGACCTACCAGCTGGCCTACCAGCCCTTCTTCCTGACGGGCCAGCTGGTCACCGGCACCAGCGGTGCCAAGGTCGTCGCCGGCGGCTACTACGACATCAACAACCAGCCCATCATCGACAAGAGCGTGCCCGGCCAGGAGCGCCAGTTCTTCTCCGACTGCCCCGACGGCACCTCGCTGCTGACGGTGGCCGGCGCCGCGGCCAACACGGTGTTCGCCGTGGTCCAGTTCGAGTACACGACGGCCGACCAGTCCGGTGCCAGCACCTACGGCACGCTGCCCTCGCCCATCGCGGTGCTGACGCTCAAGCAGGACCCGGCCAACGGCCACCTGAGCCTGGACAAGTACCACAACGTGGACACCTCCGCCGTGCACGGCCTGTGGATCACCTGCGGCGCCAGCCTGTCGCCCTGGGGCACGCATTTGTCCAGCGAGGAGTACGAGCCCGACGCCTTCAACCAGGGCCTGGCCGGCCAGACCCTGGCCACGCTCAAGGCCTACAGCAAGAACGTCTACGGCAACGAGACCGGTGCCAAGGCCTACAACTACGGCCACCTGCCCGAAGTCACGGTCAAGGCCGACGGCACGGCCACGATCAAGAAGCACTTCTGCCTGGGCCGCATCTCGCACGAACTGATCCACGTGCTGCCCGACGAGCGCACCGCGCTGATGGGCGACGACGCCACCAACGGCGGCTTCTTCATGTTCGTGGCCGACACCGCGCGCGACCTGTCCGCCGGCACGCTCTACGCGGCCAAGTACCTGGACAAGCTGACCGACACCTCGACCGCCAGGATCCAGTGGATCAAGCTGGGCCATGCGACGAGCAAGGAGATCGAGGATCTCGTGAACGTGGCGAACATCCAGCCCACCGACATCATGGACTCGACGACGACCGACCCGGGCGACGCCAGCTACACCAAGATCGTGCTGAACAAGAAGACCGCCTGGGTGCGCGTGAAGCCCGGGCAGGACAAGGCCGCCGCGTTCCTGGAGACGCACCGCTACGCGGCGCTGAAGGGCGCCAGCATGGCCTTCACCAAGATGGAAGGCACGACGGCCAACGCCAAGGACAAGGTGGCCTACTCGGCATTGGCCAACATCCAGGACTCCATGGTCGTGGGCGGTTCGGGCTATGTGGAAGCGAACAACGTGGCCTTCCCGAAGATCACGGCCGGTGGCGTGCTGGCGCACGACATGGCCGGCGGCCAGAAGGACAGCGGCGCCGTCGCCATCAACAGCGAATGGGTGCCCACGCAATCGCGCCTGCTGCTGCGCGGCGAGGACATCGCCGCCGACGCGCTGGGCAACACCGCCAACCCGGCCAAGGTCGCCAGCCCCGACAACCTCAAGTTCTCCGAGAAGCTGCGCACCCTGTTCATCGGCGAGGACAGCGGCAACCACCTGAACAACTTCCTGTGGGCCTACAACGTGGACACCAAGGCGCTGGAGCGCATCCTGTCCTGCCCGGCCGGTGCCGAATCGACCGGCCTGCACGCGGTGGACGAGATCAACGGCTGGACCTACATCATGAGCAACTTCCAGCACGCCGGTGACGAGTGGAGCCGCTTCCCCGCGCTCGACGCCACGCTCAAGGGCCAGATCGACGCGCTGATCAACATCAACTACGGCAACAAGCACAGCGCCGCCGTCGGCTACCTGACGGCCACGCCACAGCAGCCCAAGCTGGGCAGCTGAGCCCCAGCCCCCGGCACGGGCCCGGCGGCCGGTCTGCAAGGACCGGCCACCGGGCCTTTTTGTCTTGCCGTTGCGCAACACCGCCCCGGTCGCCCCCTGGCAGGCAATTCCGTTCTCCGGAATTGAAGGCTGCCGCCTGCTTCGCATCGACGAAACAATGGCTGCACCACCAGCCAGAGGCGACACACCATGTACCGCAACGATCTCCTGAAGGGCCAGCGCATCCTCGTGACCGGCGGTGGCACGGGCCTGGGCGCCGAGATGGCAGCCCGCTTCGCCAGCCTGGGCGCCGCGCTGCTGCTCTGCGGCCGCCGGCCCGAGGTGCTGGAGGCCACGGCGCAACGCCTGCGCGCCGACGGCGGCGCCAGCGTGACCGTGCTGGCCTGCGACATCCGCCAGCCCGAGTCGGTCGAAGCCATGCTGGACGCGGCCTGGCGCGAGGGGCCGGTCGACGCGCTGGTCAACAACGCCGCGGCCAACTTCATCGCCCAGACGCACAGGATGTCCACGCGCGCCATGGACGCCATCCTCGCCACCACGCTGCACGGCACGCTGTACTGCACGCATGGCATGGGCCGGCGCTGGATCGACGCCGGGCGCGGCGGCAGCGTGCTGAGCATCCTGTCGACGTCGGTGCGCACGGGCCGGCCGTTCACGGTGCCCTCGGCGATGGCGAAGTCCGCCGTGCTGGCGATGACGCGCAGCCTGGCGATGGAATGGGGTGGGCGCGGCATCCGCCTCGTGGCCATCGAGCCCGGCCCTTTTCCCACCCCCGGCGCGACACGGCAGCTGCTGCCGCAGTCGCGCGCCGCCGGCCGCACGGCCACGCTGCGCAATCCGCTGGGCCGCACCGGCCGCCCCGAGGAGCTGACGAGCCTGGCGGCCTTCCTGCTGTCGGCGGACGCGGCCTACATCAACGGCGAGTCCATCGCCATCGACGGCGGCGCGCACCTGCGCAGCTCCGGCGCGGAAGACCTGTGCGAGTGGACCGACGCCGACTGGGACGCACACCGCGCCCGGCGCAGCTGAACGGGGCCCCGAGAACACCGAAGGAGACAGACATGGAATTCGAACTCAAGGAAGAGTGGCGGATGCTCAAGGACCTCGTGGCCCGCTTCGTGCGCGAGGAGCTGCTCCCGCTGGAGCCCGCGCTGCTGCAGCGCGAGACCGAGGGCGGCGGCATCTCGCTGACGGAAGAAGAGAGCGCCCGCATCGACCGCCGCTCGCGCGAGCTGGGCCTGTGGGGGCTGGATGCGCCCGAGTCCATCGGCGGCTCCGACCTGCCGGTGGCGGCCATGGTCGGCGTCAACGAGGAGATGGGGCACAGCATCGTGCACTACTACCTGCCGCCCGACACGCCCAACCTGCGCCTGCTCATGCTGGCGGCCACGCCCGAGCAGAAGAAGCGCTATCTGGAGCCCTATGTGCGCGGCGAGATGAAGTCGGCCATCGTGATCTCCGAGCCCGGCGCGGGCGGCGATCCGTCCGGCCTGTCGACGCGCGCGGTGCGCGACGGCGACCACTGGGTCATCAACGGCCGCAAGATCTGGATCTCCAACCTGGAGCGGGCCGACTTCGGCATCGTGATGGCCCGCACCTCGGGCACGCCGGGTTCGCGCGGCGGCATCTCGGCCTTCATCGTGGACAAGGGCACGCCGGGCTTCATCCCGGCCCGCAAGATCCCCATGATCGGCGGCAGCGCCACCTGGGAGGTGGTGTTCGAGGACTGCCGCGTGCACGAGAGCCAGCTGCTGGGCGTGCAGGACCAGGGCTTCAAGCCGATGCAGGCGCGGCTCGGTGCACGCCGCGTGCAGATGGCGGCCTGGGCCATCGGCAAGGCCCAGCGCGCGCTGGACATGCTGTGCACCTATGCGCCGCAGCGCAAGACCTTCGGCCTGCCGCTGTCCGAGCGCCAGGCGATCCAGTGGTGGATCGCCGACGCCGCCACGCGCATCCACGCCACCCGGCTCATGACCTACGAATGCGCCTGGCGCATCGACCGCGGCATGGACGTGCGCACGCAGACCTCGATGGTCAAGGCCTATGCCACCGAGATGGCCTGGGAGGTGATCGACCGCGCCATGCAGACCTTCGGCGCGATGGGCATGACCAAGGAGTTGCCGCTGCAGCAGATGGCCAATGCCGTGCGCCTCATGCGCATCTACGAAGGCCCCACCGAAGTGCACCGCATGGTGGTGGCACGCAACACGCTGGCGCGGTTCCGCTGACCGCCCGCCGCACGACGCGCCGGCCAACGCAGCCGGCGCGCGGGCCGTTCACCACCGCAGGAGACAAGAATGCACACGAGACGACGCGCCTTCGTCGCGGCAGCCGTGGCCTGGCCGCTGGCGCGGCTGCACGCCCAGGCCTGGCCGAGCCGGTCGATCACCATGCTCGTGCCCTCGACGGCCGGCGGCGTGGTCGACATTTCCGCCCGCCTGCTGCAACCCGGCCTGTCGACCGAGGTCGGCCAGCCCATCGTGGTCGAGAACCGGCCCGGCGGTGGCGGCCACATCGCCGCGCAGACGGTGGCCCGCGCCACGCCCGACGGCTACACGCAGCTGTACTCGGCCGGCAGCATCCTGATCTCCGGCGTCGTGCGCAACCTGCCGTACGCGCCCATGAGCGACCTGGTGCCGGTGTGCCGCATCACCATGGGCGGTTTCCTGCTGCTGGTGCCCGCGAACTCGCCGTTCAAGACGCTGGCCGAGCTGATCGCCTTCGGCCGCGCCCACCCCGGCAAGCTCAGCTTCGGGTCGAGCAGCGTGGGCAATTCCACCCACATCGCGGGCGAGATGCTCAACCTGCTGGCCGGCGTGCAGGCCGTGCACGTGCCGTACCGCGGCAACGTGCAGTCGCTGACCGACCTGGCGGGCGGGCGCATCGACTTCGCGTTCGACAGCCGCTCGCCGGCGGCGGTGTTCCTGCGCGCCGGGCAGATCCGGCCCATCGCCGTCACCAACACCGAGCGCCAGGCCGACTACCCGGACCTGCCGGCGATCGCAGAGCAGGCGCCGGGCTACGGCATCGAGGGCTGGACCGGGCTGTTCGTGCCCGCCAGGACGGGCCCCGACATCGTGGCCAGGCTCGGCGCCGCTGCGCAGCGCGTGGTGTCCGACCCTGCCGTGGTGCAGCGCTTCGTCACCACCGGCGGTGCGCCGCCGGCCTTCCTGGGCCCGGCCGATGCGCTGGCCTACATGCAGCTGGACCACGAGCGCACGGCGCGCGTCGTCCGGCAGGCCAACATCACGGCCGGCTGAACGCGCATGGCAACGCCTTCGCATGCGCCCCTCGCCGGCCTCAAGGTGCTCGACCTCGGCCAGATCTACCAGGGCCCCTACTGCGGCTTCCTGCTGGCCATGGCCGGCGCCACCGTGGTGAAGGTCGAGCCGCCCGGCGGCGAGGCCGGCCGCGCCCGCCGCGCCGCCACGCTGCCGCTGGCCATGCTCAACGGCAACAAGCGCGGCATCGCCCTGAACTTCAAGCATGCCGAGGGGCGGCGCCTGTTCGTGGAACTGGTGCAGCAGTTCGACGTGGTGCTGGAGAACTACGCCCCCGGCGTGATGGACCGCCTGGGCATCGGCGCCGAGGTGCTGCGCGCCGCCAACCCGCGCCTGGTCTACGCATCCGCGTCGGGCTATGGCACCTGGGGGCCGGACCGCGACCGCCTGGCCATGGACCTCACGATCCAGGCCACCAGCGGCGCGATGGAGGTGACGGGCTGGCCCGACCGGCCGCCCGTCAAGGCTGGCCCGGCGTTCGCCGACTTCCTGGGCGGCACGCACCTGTACGCGGCCATCATGACGGCGTTGTACGAACGCGAGCGCACCGGCGTAGGCCGCCGGGTCGAGATCGCGATGCAGGACGCCATGTACCCGCCGATGGCCTCGAACCTCACCGTGTTCTTCGAGAACCCGCAGGCCCAGGCGCGCACCGGCAACCGCCATGGCGGCCTGGGCCTGGCGCCCTACAACGCCTACCGCGCATCCGATGGCTACGTGACCATCATGTGCGTGACGCCCGGCCACTGGGGCAAGCTGGTGCACGCCATGGGCCGGGCCGAACTGGCGGACGACCCGCGCTACGCCGACCACGCGGCGCGCGCCGCACTCATGGAAGAGGTCGATGCGCTGGTGGAAGGCTGGACGCAACGGCACACGCGGGCCGAACTGCAGGCGCTGGCCCAGGCGCACCACTTTCCCTGCGCGCCGGTGCGCGGCCTGGCTGAGGTGGTGAACGACCCGCACCTGCATGCACGCGGCATGTTGCGGCACTGCCACCACCCGGAGCTGGGCGACGTGGTGCTGCACAACAGCCCGCTGCGCTTCGACGGCTTCGACCCGCTGGCGCTGGTGCGCGAACCGCGGCTGGGCGAACACACGGGTGAGGTGCTGGCCGAGTACCTGGGCATCGACGCGGCCGAACTCGGGCGGCTGGCGCAGCTGGGTGCGGTCGCCACCGTGCCGGCCGAACCGGGCGCGGCTTGACGCGCCGCTGCTCAGGCCGCGGCGCGCCGGATGCGCTCGGCCGTTTGCAGCAGCAGCTCGCCGTAGCGGCATTCCGCCGCGTGCGCCTTGTCGTCGGCGGGCGCCCGGTAGCTGATGTTCAGCGCATGCAGCGGGTGCCCGGGCAGCGCCAGCGGCGTTGCCACCGCCATCACACCGCTCCGGTGGTCGCGGCTGCAGTAGCCGTCGCGGCCGATGGCGGCCAGCGCGCCGCTGATCTCGCGGCGGATGGGCCCCCAGCGGTCGGCGTAGCGCTGTGCCAGCACCGACAGCATCTGCTTGCGCGCCGCCGGCGCCAGCCCGGCCAGCCAGGCCTGCCCCAGCGCCGTCTCGGCCATGGGCAGCCGCGTGCCGGCAATGATGTGGCGGAAGATGCCCAGCTGGCTCTTGCGCACCGAATCGAGGTAGACCACGTCGCAGTCGTCGGCCAGCGCCAGGCCGACATTGATGCGCTGGCCTTCCGAGACTTCGCGCATGAACGGCAGCGCCGCCTGCAGCACGGCCGAGCCGCTGCGCACCGCCAGGCCCAGGCCCAGGAACGGCGCGCCGAGCCGGTACAGGCCCGTCGCCGCCTCGTGGTCGAGGAAGCCCGCCGACACCAGCGTGGCGGCCAGGCGGCTGACGGTGGCGCGCGGGAAGCCCGTGCGCTCGGCCAGTTCGGCATTGCTGAGCGAGGTGATGCCGGGGCGGAACGCGCGCAGAACCTGCAGGCCCCGCTCCAGCGACTGCACGCCCGGCGTGTCGCGCACGAATACGCCCGACTCGCGCGTGCGGCGGCGCGAGGACGGAGGAACGGAGCGGGGAGCGTCGGCCGGCATCGAATCCATCATACGGAGCCGCCTGCACACGTGGCACGCGGCATGCTTGCCGGTCCGCGGCCCGGTGTCATGCCGGTGACCCGCCGGGACGGTCCAATGCCACAAGGGAGAACCACATGAACAAACTTTCTGCTGCCGCGCTGCTGTGCGGCGCGCTGCTCGGGGCGAGCGCCCAGGCCGCGCTGGTCCGCGTTGCCTCCGACACGGTCGGCGGCACCTTCCAGTACGACTTCGACGCCGGCATCCAGGTGGGCGCCGACAGCCGGGCCGACGTGCAGTGGCAGCAGTTCAGCACCACCACGCGCGGGCTGACGGTCGCGTTCCTGAGCTCGGCCACGCTGCTGTCGCTGGGTAGCGTCAATTTCGACGCCATCACCGAGAGCGTGCTGATGGGCCTGTCCTACAGCACTGCAGACATCCCTGGCCCGCCGGACGCCGCCAGCCCGCTCGGGGTCGGCGGCGTCTTTGCCGTGAAGACCAACCTGGGCAACTATGCCAAGGCCATCGTGACCGGCTACGCAGCCGGTGCGAACGGCACGGACTTCTACGACCTGCAGATGGACTACGCGCTCTACGACGGCCAGCCGGTCGGCCCGATCGGCGAGCTGCCCGAACCCGGGGCACTGGGACTGTTCGCGCTCGGTGCGGGTGCACTGGGTTGGACACGCCGCCGCAAGCCGGCGCCAGCCAGCCAGCGCTGAGCCGCAACCCGGCGGCCGCCGCTGCCGTCGGCCCGGCAGGCCCATCGCAGCGCACCGCTGCCGTCCTCGCGCGCGCCACGTAAACTGCCGCGCCATCACCTTGGCCTGCAGGCCCGGTGCGCCGATGCGCCCGGGACGCGCCGGCCGTTCTGAACGAAAGAGGACCACCGCATGCGTATCCGCACCCCGCTCGCACTCGCCGCCGGCACCGCCCTGCTCGCCCTCGGCCTGGCCTCGGCCCCCGCCCACGCCGGCAAGACGCTGGACGCCGTCAAGGCGCGCGGAACCGTCAAGTGCGGCGTGACCAACGGCGTGGCCGGCTTCTCGGCCCCCGACACCCAGGGCAACTGGTCGGGCCTGGACGTGGACACCTGCCGCGCCATCGCCGCCGCCGTGCTCGGCGATCCGAAGAAGGCCGAGTTCGTGCCGCTGAACTCGCAGCAGCGCTTCGCCGCACTGCAGGCCGGCGAGGTCGACATCCTCACGCGCAACACCACCTGGAACATGACGCGCGACGCCTCGCTGGGCCTGCACTTCACCACCGTCAACTACTACGACGGCCAGGGCTTCCTGGTGCCCAAGAAGATCAAGGTCACGAGCGCCAAGCAGCTCAAGGGCGCCACCATCTGCACCCAGGCCGGCACCACCAACGAGAAAAATGTGGCCGAGTGGTCCAAGGCCCAGGGCGTGCCTGTCAAGACCGTCGTGTTCGAGAGCTTCGAGGCCTCCTTCAAGGCCTTCTTCTCGGGCCGCTGCCAGGCCTTCACGACCGACACCTCCGCGCTCGCCGGCCTGCGCAACAAGGAAGCGCCGAACCCCGACGACTACCTCATCCTCCCCGAGCTGATTTCCAAGGAGCCGCTGGCTCCGGCCGTCAAGCGCGGCGACGACGAGTGGTTCGCCATCGTCAAGTGGGTGCCCAATGCGCTGATCGAGGCCGAGGAACTCGGCATCACGCAGGCCAACATCGACCAGCTGCGCGCCGGCAGCAAGGACCCCGCACAGCAGCGCCTGCTGGGCACCGGCGACGACCTGGGCAAATTGCTGGGGCTGGACAAGGACTGGTCCTACCACGCCATCAAGGCAGTGGGCAACCACGGTGAGATGTTCGAGCGCAACGTCGGCCCCAAGTCGGCCCTGCAGCTCCCGCGCGGCGTCAACAACCTGTGGAACAAGGGCGGCCTGCTGTACGCCATGCCGGTGCGGTGAGCGCCGCGCCGGGGCGTCCCGAAAGACCTCGCGCAGCGGGGAGCGCGGGGGCCTTGTCCGCTGCGGCCCGCGTGCCAGCGGCGCTGTGGGCGCTGGTGGTGTTCGCTGCGGTGGCCGCCGCGCTGTGGCTGCTGCGTGCGGTGCCTGGCGTCGGCAGCCTGTGGGGCTGGCTGGCCGGGCAATTCGGCTTCCTGCAGCAGCCGGCCGGGTTCGGCATCGCCGAGGGCTGGCTGGCCTTCGACTCGGGTGACAGCTATGCGCGCGCCTTCGCGGCCGGGCTCGTCAACACCGTGCGCGCGGCGGTGCCGGCTGCCGTGCTGGCCGTGGTGCTGGGCACCTTGCTCGGCATTGGCCGGCTCACCTCGCACCTGCTCGTGCGCGCGCTCTGCACGGCCTATGTGGAAACGCTGCGCAACGTGCCGCTGCTCGTGCAGCTCCTGATGCTGTACTTCGCGCTCACGCACCTGCTGCCCGACTCCACCGAGCCCGTGCAGCTGCTGCCCGGCTGGTGGCTCAGCAAGGGCGGGCTGGCGCTGCCGTGGCCCGTGCGCGAAGAAGGCGCCTGGTGGCCCAGCCGGCTCGACTGGCCCGAGGCCACCGCCTTCAACGTGATCGGCGGCGCGGCGCTGAGCCCCGAGTACCTCACCATCGTGCTGGGCCTGGGGCTCTACACGGCCGCCTTCGTGGCCGAGATCGTGCGCGCCGGCATCGGCTCGGTGGCGGCCGGCCAGAAACTCGCGGCCCAGGCCCTGGGCATGCAGCCGGGCCAGCAGCTGCGCCTGGTGGTGCTGCCGCAAGCGCTGCGCGTGATCGTGCCGGCGCTGACCAACCAGCTGCTGAGCCTCGTCAAGAACTCCTCGCTCGCCGTGGCCGTGGGCTACCCAGAACTGGTCTCGGTGGCCAACACCTCGCTGAACTCCACCGGCCGGGCCTTCGAGTGCATCGCCATCGTGATGGCGGTGTACCTGGTGCTGTCGCTGTCCATCTCGGGCGCCATGAACGTCTACAACGCCCGCGTGGCGCTGCGGGGGTGGCGGTGAGCCCGCACGCGCCGCCACGCTGGCGGGCTGAGCTGTTCGGCTCGCCCTGGCACACGCTGCTCACGCTGGCGCTGGCCGCGGTGCTCGGCTGGGCCGGTTGGCACGCCCTCGACTGGGCGCTGCTGCAGGCCATCTTCCGGCCCGATGCCGCGGCCTGCCGGGCGCTGGAGCATGGCGCCTGCTGGGGCGTGGTGGCAGAGAAGTGGCGGCCGCTGCTGTTCGGCCGCTACCCGTTCGAGGCGCAATGGCGCCCGGCCGTGGCCACGGTGCTGCTGTCGGCCACCACGCTGCTGTCGGCCTGGCCGCGCAGCTGGCGCTGGTGGCTGGCGCCGCTGTGGCTGGCGGTGCTGGCGCTGACCGTGCTGCTGATGGGCGGCGGTGCGCTGGGCCTGGCCAGCGTGCCCAGCAACCGCTGGGGCGGGCTGCCGCTGACCATCGGGCTGGCGGTGGTGGGCCTGGCCCTGGCCTTCCCGCTCGCGCTGGTGCTGGCGCTGGCGCGGCGTTCGTCCTGGCGGGCGGCGCGTGCGCTGTCGGCGGGCACCATCGAACTCGTGCGCGGCGTGCCGCTGATCTCGGTGCTGTTCATGGCCTCCTACCTGCTGCCGCTGCTGTGGCCGGCCGGCTGGCGGCCCGACGTGCTGCTGCGCGTGCTGGCCGGACTGGCGCTGTTCGTGGCGGCCTACCTGGCCGAGATCATCCGCGGCGGCCTGCAGGCCGTGCCCAGCGGCCAGGTCGATGCGGCCATGGCCATGGGCTTGTCGCGCTGGCAGGTGCAGCGCCACATCGTGCTGCCGCAGGCGCTGCGCATGGTGGTGCCGGCCCTGACCAACAACGCCGTGGGCACGCTCAAGGACACTTCGCTCGTGACCATCGTCGGCCTGTTCGAGCTGACCGGCGCGCTGAGCCTGGCGCTGGGCGGTGACCCGACATGGCGCCCCTTCTACCTGGAAGGCTACCTGTTCATCGCGCTCGTGTACTGGTGCATGTGCTTCGGCCTGTCGCGCTACAGCGCCTGGCTGGAGCGGCGGCTGGCCCAGAAGCCGTGAACGGATTCATCGCGCCCACGACGGGGTGCGGCGGGTCGCAGGCGTAGGCGCAGGCCGCCGCGCTGGCTGGTGCCAGGGCAAGGACTGCAACGCCCGCATGCGGCTTGTCGCGCCCCGGCCCGCAGGGCGAGGCCCAGGGCGCAGCCATGGCGCTGGCAGCTCGCGCTTGCGGGCCTCGCGTGGGCGCGAGGGATTCGTTGACCGCTTCTTGGATCACGCCAGGAGCTTGTAGAGGTAGGAGCGCGAGATGCCGAGCCGCTCGGCCGCGCGCTTCTTGTTGCCGCCGCAGTCGGCCAGCGTCTTCAGGGCCGCTGTGCGTTCGTGGTCCTTGAGCCGCGCGGGCTCCTCGCGCCGCGGCGCCGCCTCGGCCTGGGGCACAGCGCCACGGCCGAAGGCCTCCAGCGTGAGCCGCTCGGGCGGCGAGAACACCAGCGCCTCCTCGATGCGGTGGCGCAACTGGCGCAGGTTGCCGGGCCAGGGCTGGTCCGCCAGATGGCGCGCCACACCGGCGTCGATCTGCGGCACGGCGCGGCGGTTGCGCTGGCAGAAGGCTTCCACGAAATGCGCCAGCAGCGCCGGGATGTCCTCCAGCCGATGGCGCAGCGGCGGCACCTGCAGCGTCACGCCGCTGATGCGGTAGAAGAGGTCGTGGCGGAAGGCGCCGCTGGCGATGAGCGCGCCGATGTCGCGGTGCGTGGCCGACACCAGCCGAAAGCTCAGGCGCTTGGCGGCATGGCTGCCCAGCCGCTCGGCCACGCGCTCCTCGAGCACGCGCAGGAGCTTGATCTGCACATCCATCGGGATGTCGCCCACCTCGTCGAGGAACAGCGTGCCCTCGTTGGCCATCTCGAACTTGCCGGCGCGGCCCTGCTTGGCGCTGCCCGTGAAGGCGCCGGCCGCATGGCCGAACAGTTCGGACTCCACCAGGCTGCCGGGCACGGCCGCGAGGTTCAGGCTCACCAGGGCCTGCCCGGGCCGGCCCAGCGCATGGATGGCGCGCACCACGAGTTCCTTTCCGGTGCCGCTCTCGCCCTGCACGAGCACGGGCACGTCGAGCCGGGCCACGGCCTGCACTTCCTCGCGCAGGCGCTGCATGGCCTGGCTCTCGCCCACGAGTTCGGCCACCGCGCCGCGGGTTCCGCGCAGGCCGTCGAGCTCGCGGCGGTAGAACTCCAGCTGCGTGCGCAGCTGCTGCATCTCGGCGGCCATCTGGGCCACCGCCTCGGTGTCGCGGAACATGACCTGGCCCACCGCGCCGATGACCTGGCCATCGCGCCGCACCGGCCGCCGGTTCACCACGCGCGTGACGGCATTGCCGAACTCCAGCGGCTGGCCGATCTCGGCCTTGCCCGACGCGACCACGGCACGCAGCCGCGAGTTGCGGATCACCTGCTCCACGGGCTTGCCCGCGCCGCCACCCGGCTGCAGGCCCAGGAACTTCTCGTGCACGGGGCTCACGTAGCGCATGGTGCCGGTGTGGTCGGCCACCGTGATGCCCTGGTAGGGGTCGGAGAGGATCTGCTCGAAGATGTCGAAGGCGAACGGCACGGCCGCGACGAAGTCCAGCAGCGTGGCGCCCGCGTCGGCCGGGCGCAGCAGCACGATCTCCAGGCCATCGGCACGCAATGCGGTGGCGATGCCCGGCCCCTGTGGCAACGGCAGTTCGAACAAGGTGCGGTCGCCCGCGCGGGCCAGTGCCGCGGCCAGGGCCCGCTGCACGGCGTCGCCGGCCGCCAGGCCCAGCGCGGCGACCACGGCGCCATGGCGCCGCACAAGCACGCCCAGGGGCGCGCTGGAAATCTGTTCTTCAGGCATACACGGAGACACAGCGAGGACAGTGAACTGTAGCCATGGAAGACATTTTCGCCAGCAACACGGGCGACAGCGCCGCGGGAGACGCCTTGGCACGGTCGCTGCAATACAAGGTGCATGACAAGCACTCCGCCCTCCCCCGATGCGATCAGCTACTTCGGCATCGAAGTGCCCTTCATGCAGCACATCGGCCTGCGCCCGCTGCTGCTGGACAGCGACCGCTGCCACACCCTGCTGGCCATGCGGCCCGACATCGTCAACAGCCGCGGCGACATCCATGGCGGCACGCTCATGAGCGCGTTCGACTTCACGCTGAGCGGGGCAGCGCGCGCGCACGACCCCGAGCGCCTGGGCGTGATCACCGTGGACATGACCACGCACTTCTACGAGCCCGCACGCACCGACCTCACCGTGATCGGCCGCTGCACGCGGCGCGGCAGGTCGCTGGCGTTCTGCGAGGGCGAGATCGTCGACACGGCCGGCACCGTGGTGGCGGTCGCGCGCGCCGTCTTCAAGCTGGTCGTGCGCCAGCCCGCCTGACACCCATCCCAACACGACAACACCGGAGACTCCCTTGAACAAACTGCTCATCGCCAACCGCGGCGAGATCGCGCTGCGCGTGCAGCGCGCCGCGCGCGACCTCGGCATCGCTACCGTGGCCGTCTATGCCCAGGACGACGCCGCCGCGCGCCACCGCCTGCTGGCCGACGAGGCCCATGCGCTGGCCGGCAGCGGCCCCGCCGCCTACATCGACATCGCCGCCATGCTGGCCGCGGCCCGCGCCACGGGCTGCGATGCCGTGCACCCGGGCTACGGCTTCCTGAGCGAGCGCGCCGACTTCGCCCAGGCCTGCGCGGACGCCGGCATCCGCTTCGTCGGGCCCACGGTGGAGCAGCTCGCGCTGTTCGGCGACAAGGGCCGCGCGCTGCAGCTGGCGCGCAGCTGCGAGGTGCCCGTGATGCCGGCCACGGCGGGCGCGGCCACGCCGGAGCAGATCGCGGCCTTCTTCGACGCCCAGGGAGGCACCGGCATCGTGATCAAGGCCGTGGGCGGCGGCGGCGGGCGCGGCATGCGCGTGGTGAACCGCCGCGAAGACCTGGAGCAGGCCTACGCGCGCTGCCGCTCCGAGGCCGCCAGCGCCTTCGGCGTGGACGCGCTCTACGCCGAGCGCCTGGTGGTCCGCGCGCGCCACATCGAGGTGCAGATCGCCGGCGACGGCGAACAGGTCGTGGCGCTCGGTGAGCGCGATTGCACGCTGCAGCGGCGCTTCCAGAAGCTCGTGGAGATCGCGCCCAGCCCGGTGCTGTTGCCCGCGCTGCGCGAGCGCATCGTCGGCGCGGCGCGGCTGTTGGCCCAGCGCGTGCAGTACCGCAGCCTCGGCACCTTCGAGTTCCTGGTCGAGGAGAACACGGCCGGCGCGCAGACCGGCTTCGTCTTCATCGAGGCCAACCCGCGGCTGCAGGTGGAGCACACGGTCACCGAGCAGGTCACGGGGGTGGACCTGGTTGCGCTGCAGCTGGGCCTGGCGGCCGGCCGCAGCCTGCGTGAACTGGGCCTGGACCCGGCCGCACCGCCACAGCCACGCGGCTTCGCGATCCAGGTGCGCGTGAACGCCGAGGCCAGCGACGCCCAGGGCCAGGCCCGGCCCGCGCACGGCCGGCTCGAGCGCTTCGAACTGCCGGCCGGCCCGGACGTGCGCGTGGACACCCACGGCAGCACCGGCTATGCGCCGCCACCCAGCTTCGACACGCTCTTGGCCAAGCTCATCGTGACCAGCCAGAGCAGCCGGTTCGGCGACGCGGTGCGGCGGCTGCAGCGCAGCCTGGCGGAGTTCCGCATCGCCGGCATCGCGACCAACCTGGACCTGCTGCGCGCGCTGGTGGCGCGCCCCGACTTCGCCGCGCAGGACGTGCACACGCGCCACTTCGAGGCCATCGCGCCCGAACTGCTGGCGGCCGCCGCCGCCATCGCCGAGGCCGAGCGCGCACGCGATGCGGCGCTGGGCGTGGCCAGCGCCGCCACGCCCGTCGCCGCCGCCCCAGCCGAGCAGGCCGCACCGGCCGGCACGCTGGCCGTGCGCGCGCCACTCAGCGGCCGGGTGGTCGAGGTCTCGGTGGCGCCGGGCGCGCTCGTGCAGCCGGGCCAGGCCGTGGCCGTGCTGGACGCCATGAAGATGGAGCACAGCGTCGCCGCCACGGCCAGCGGCCGCGTGCTGGCGGTGCAGCTGGCACCCGGCGCGCAGGCGGCCGAGGGCCAGATCCTGGTGCTGCTGGAACCGGTGGAAGGCGATGCGGCCGCCGTCCAGACCACCGAAGCGCTGGACCCGAACGCCATCCGCCCCGACCTGCAGCGCGTGCTGGACCGCCATGCCCCGCTCTACGACGCGGCCCGCCCCGAGGCCGTGGCGCGCCGGCGCGCACGCGGCCAGCGCACGGCCCGCGAGAACCTGGCCGACCTGGTCGATGCCGACAGCTTTGTCGAGTACGGCGCGCTGGCGCTGGCCGCGCAGGCCAGCCGCCGCAGCCAGGCCGACCTGATTGCCAACACGCCGGCCGACGGCCTCATCACCGGCATCGGCAGCATCAACGGCGCGCTCATCGACAAGACCCGCACGCAGAGCGCCGTGATGGCCTACGACGCCACCGTGCTGGCCGGCACCCAGGGCAAGCGCAACCACATCAAGACCGACCGCATCGTCGAGGTGGCGCTGCGCGACGAACTGCCGCTGGTGCTGCTGGCCGAAGGCGGCGGCGGGCGGCCCGGCGACGTGGACTTTCCCTCGGTCTCGGGGCTCTACCAGCCCTCGTTCGCGGCCTTCGCCGACCTCAGCGGCCAGGTGCCCGTGGTCGGCGTGGTGTCGGGCCGTTGCTTTGCGGGCAACGCGGCCTTCCTGGGCTGCTGCGACGTGATCATCGCGGACCGCTCGGTCAACATCGGCATGGCCGGGCCGGCCATGATCGAAGGCGGCGGCCTGGGCATCTACCGCCCCGAAGACGTGGGCCCGGCGCCCGTGCAATACGCCAACGGCGTGATCGACGTGCTGGTCGACAACGAGGCCCAGGCGGTGCACGTGGCCAAGCACTATCTCTCGATGTTCCAGGGGCCGGTGGCCCAGTGGAGCGCGCCCGATGCGCTGCAGCTGCGTCAGGTGGTGCCCGAGAACCGGCTGCGCGTGTACGACACGCGCCGCGCCATCGAGGGCATCGCCGACAGCGGCAGCGTGCTGATGCTGCGCGGCGGCTTCGGCCTGGGCATCCACACGGCGCTGGCGCGCGTGGAGGGCCAGCCCGTGGGCATCATGGCCAACAACCCGCACCACCTGGGCGGTGCCATCGACGCCGACGCGGCCGACAAGGCGGCGCGCTTCATGCAGCTGTGCGATGCGCATGGCCTGCCCATCGTCTCGCTGATCGACACGCCCGGCTTCATGGTCGGACCCGAGGTCGAGGCCAAGGCCCAGGTGCGCCATGTCTCGCGCATGTTCCTGGTGGCGGCCAAGCTGCGCGTGGCGCTGCTGGCCGTGACGCTGCGCAAGGGCTACGGCCTGGGCGCCATGGCCATGGCCGGCGGGGGCTTCCGCTCGGCCAGCTTCACCGTCTCCTGGCCGACGGGCGAGTTCGGGCCCATGGGGCTGGAAGGCGCGATCACGCTGGGCTTCAAGAAGGAGTTGGAGGCCGTGCCCGACGGCCCCGAGCGGCGCGCGCTGTACGACAGCCTGGTGGCCAAGGCCTACGAGCGCGGCCACGCGATCTCGACCGCCGCGGCGGTGGAGATCGACGCCGTGATCGACCCGGCGCAGACACGCCAGTGGATCGCCAAGGGCATCGCCTCGGCCAGGCTGCGCGGCCTGCGCGCACGCCGCGGCTTCGTGGACGCGTGGTGAGCGCCATGGCGACGCAGGGAGACAGCATCGAACAAGCGCCGGACCCGGCCCGGCTGGCGTTGCGCGGCCTGCGCGTGCTGGAGATCGGCACCGGGCCGGCGCTGGCCTACACGGGCAAGCTGTTCGCGGACTTCGGCGCCGAGGTGGTCAAGGTCGAGGCCCTGGGCGCGGACGCCTGGGAGCGCATGCCGCCGCTGCTGGACGGCCCGGAGCCGCGCAGCGCCTTGTGGGCCTGGCTGCACACCAACAAGCGCAGCGTGACGGCGGACCCCGCGCAGGACGCCGCCTGGCTGCAGCAGCTGGCGCAGACCTGCGACGTGGTGCTGGACGCGCGCGCCCTCGACGAAGGCCTGGCGGTGCTCGAACGGCCCATCGCCGGCGCGCAGCCCGTGCCGGTGGAGATCGTCTTCACCTGGTTCGGCGAGGACGGGCCCTACAGCCACTACGCAGGCTCCGAAGCCGTGTGCCGGGCACTCTCGGGCGCGGTCTTCAACAGCGGCCCCGTGGAGGGCCCGCCGCACATGCCGCACGAGTTGCAGGCGGGCATCGCCGCCGGCCTGGTGGCCTTCTCGGCCGCCGTGGCGGCCTGGACCGGCCGCGCGGACGGCAGCCGCCGCTACGTGCTCAGCGTGCACGAGGCCGTGTTCGGCACCGTGGAGATGGAGGCCGGCATGGTGCAGGATGGCCGCCACGCGCCGCGCCTGGGCGTGAACCGCTTCTGCGGCACGCATCCGACCGGCATCTATGCGACAGCGCAGGGCTGGATCGGCATCTTCACGCACACGCTGGCGCAGTGGGGCGCCCTGTGCGAGGCCATCGGGCGGCCCGAACTCGCGCAGGACCCGCGCTACGCCAACGGCGCCGAACGCATGGCGCGGGCCGACGAGATCGACGCCATGCTGCGCGCCGCGCTGCTGACCCGCACGGCGCAAGCGTGGTTCGAGGAGCTCGGCGCGCGCAAGCATCCCACCGTGCTGGTGCCCACCATGGCCGAACTGCTGGCGCAGGACGTGCACCGCGGGCGCCACGCCTTCGTGCCTGTGACGGCGGGCGCCGCGCGCTGCGAAGGCCCCACCGTGCCGCTGCGCCTTGGCGCGGCCGGCCCGCTGCGCGGTGGTGCGGCGCCCACCCGCGGTGCCGACGACGCGCACTACCGCGGCGCGGGGCTCCTGCGCATGCCGACGCGCGCCGCGGGCACGGCGCAGCGCCTGCCTTTGGCGGGCATCACCATCGTCGACCTCACCATGGGCTGGGCGGGCCCGCTGGCCGCGCGCACGGCCGCCGACCTGGGAGCGGAGGTCATCAAGGTCGAGAGCGCCGTCTACCCGGACTGGTGGCGCGGCGCGAACTTCACCGAGGAGTTCTACCGCGAGCGGCTGTACGAGAAGAATTCCAACTTCAACCTCATGAACCGCAACAAGCGCGGCATCACGCTGGACCTGGCGCGTGCCGAGGGCCGGCAACTGCTGCTGCAGCTCGTGGCCCAGGCCGATGCGGTGATCGAGAACTACTCGGCGGAGGTGCTGCCCAAGCTGGGACTGGACGACGCCGCGCTGCGCGCCGTCAACGAACGCCTGGTCATGGTCTCCATGCCGGCCTTCGGCATCGGCAACGCCTGGAGCGACACGCGCGCCTACGGCGGCACGCTGGAGCAGGCCACCGGGCTGCCGCTGTACACCGGCCATGCGGACGGGCCGCCGGCCATGACCTCGTACGCCTACGGCGATCCGGTCGGCGGGCTCAACGCGGGCGCGGCTTTGCTGCTGGCGCTCCACGTGCAGCGCGAGACCGGGCGCGGCATGCAGCTGAACCTCTCGCAGGTCGAGGCCATGCTGCCCATGGCCGCGCCCTTCGTGCTCGCGCAATCGGTGCACGGCGCGGTGCCCCCGCGCACGGGCAACAGCCACCCGTTGCACGCCCCGCATGGCTGCTGGCGCTGCGCCGGGCCGGACGACTGGATCGTGGTGAGCGTGCGCGACGATGGCCAATGGCAGGCGCTATGCAGCGTGCTCGACCGGCCGGACCTCGCGTCCGATGCCGGCCTCGCGCAGGCGCAGGGCCGCCTCGCGCAGCAGGGGCGGCTGGACACGGCGATGGCGGCCTGGGCCGCGGCGCGCGGCGCCGACGCGGCCATGCAGCAGCTGCAGCAGGCCGGCGTCAGCGCCGGCGTGGTGCGCTCAATCCCGCGCCTCATGGACGACCCGCACCTGCATGCGCGCGGCTTCTGGCAGCGGCTGGAGCGCGCGCACGTGGGTGCCTACCTGAGTGGCAGCACGCCATTCCGCGCGGACGGCCGGCCGCTGCCCATCCGCCAGGTGGCGCCCACGCTGGGCGAGCACACGGCCCAGGTGTTGGGCGAGCGGCTGGGCCTCACGGCCGCGCAGCTCGATGCACTGGAACAGCAAGGCATCACCGGCCGCAGTGCGCGGCCCCGGACCGGCCGCGCCGCGGCCTGAAGACACACAACCCAAGGAGACCGAGATGAAACAAGCCCATCCCCCCGCCCGTCGCCGGACACTGCAGCTGGCGCTCGCGCTGGCCTGCGCCGCTGCGCTGCCGGCGCATGCCCAGGACAGCTGGCCGAGCAAGCCGATCCGCATGATCGTGCCCTTCCCGGCCGGCTCCTTCACCGACACCGTGGCGCGCGTGATGTCCGACACCCTGGGCCGCGCGCTGGGCCAGCCCGTCGTCGTGGAGAACAAGGTCGGCGCCAATGGCGTGATCGGCGTGTCGGAGGCCGCGCGCTCCGCGCCCGACGGCTACACGCTGCTGCTGACCAACTCCAGCAGCATCACGATCAACCCGCAGCTCTACCGCAAGCTCAGCTACAAGACCAGCGACCTGGCGCCCGTGACCATGGTGCTGGAGGCGCCCTTCATCCTCACGGCCAACCCCGAATGGGCGCAGAAGAACGGCATCGCCACGCTGGCCGACCTGGTGCAGTACGCGCGCCGCAACCCGGGTGCCATCAGCTACGGCTCGCCCGGCGCGGGCAACATCGCCCACCTGAGCTACGCGATGCTGAACAACCGCAGCAAGGTGAACACCACGCACGTGCCCTACAAGAGCACGGCGCAGGCGCAGCTGGCGACCATCGCGGGCGAGCTCAACAGCTCCTTCGACGTGCTGACGGCCGTGCCGCACATCCAGGCCGGCAAGCTCAAGGCACTGGCCGTGACCTCGCCGCAGCGCATCGCGCAGCTGCCGGATGTGCCGACCATGGAACAGGCCGGCATCGCCGACTTCCATGTCGCCTTCTGGATCGGCCTGCTGGCGCCCGCCGGCACGCCGCCGCAGATCGTCGCCAAGCTCAACACGGCCGCCCAAGGTCTCTTGAACGACGCCAAGGCCAGGGCCGCCCTCAGTGCGCAGGGCGAACTCGTGATGCGCGAGCCGTCTGCCTTCGCCAAGCGCATTGCGGCCGAGGTGCCGGCCTGGGGCGCGGTGATCCAGGCGGAGGGCATCGCGCTGGATTGAGTCCAGCGCCATCGTTCATTTGCATGATGCGGCCCCCAGGCGGGGCCGCGCACACTCCGTCACGCTTTGCAACATCCATGCGAGGAGGAGTGACCATGACGAACGGTGTTCCCACAAAAGCTGCGGACCGCAGCCCCCTTTCCAGCCGCCTGCGCTGGGTGTTGACCAGTCTTTGCGCGGCAGCGGCGCTGGCTGCCTGCGGCGGAGGCGGCGGCGACGACAACCCCGAGCCGGAACCCGAACCCCTGCCACCCGTGCCGGTCGCCACGACGCTGAGCGGCACGGCCGCCACCGGGGCGCCGTTCGCCGGCGCTGCGCTGCAGGTGACCGATGCCAGCGGCGCGACCGTCTGCGACACGACCACGGCCTCCGACGGCACCTTCAGCTGCACGCTGGCACCCACCGTGGCGCGGCCGCTGGTGCTGCGCGCCGTCAAGGACGACCAGGTGCTCTACAGCGCCACGGCGACCACGGGCGATGTGCGCGCCAACGTCACGCCGCTGACGACCATCATCACCGCGCGGCTGGCGCCCAACGGTGATCCGTCCAAGCTGGCCGCCTCGCCCCAGTCGGTGACGGCCGCCGCGCTGCAGGCACAGTCGGCCGCCCTGATCGCCGCATTGCAACCGCTGCTCACCGCGCTGGGCCTGACGATCGACCCGCTCGCCGGTGCACTGACGGCCGATGGCAGCGGGCAGGACAAGCTGCTCGACAGCATCTCCGTGACCGTGCAACCCAGCGGCACGGCAGCCAACATCGAAGTCACGGTCAAGACCACCCCGGCCAGCGCAGGCGCGCAGCCGGAGCCGCTCAAGTTCAGCAGCAGCGACACGGCCCTGCCGACGGTTTCCGCGGCCGCTGTGGCTGCGCTGGCGCCGGTGCCCGCGCCTTCCAAGGTGGCCGACCTGTTCGCGCGGCTGAATGCCTGCTACGCGCTGCCACTGACGCAGCGCGTGGACAGCGCCACCAGCGACACGACCAGTGCCACCGGCACCGCCGGCAACGTGAAGGCGGCGGTGTGCCGTGGCCTGTTCCAGAACAGCGACCCAGCCAGCTTCGTCTCCAACAAGGCGGGCGTGGGCCGCAACGCCAACAACGGCGGGGCCTTCGCCAGCCTGTTCCGCTCCGGCGCCACGGGCCTGCAATGGACCGCCGGCGAGGTGGAGTTCTTCCGTGCCAACGGCGACATGATCGTCACCTACAAGTGGGTGGACAGCGCCGGCAACCAGGACTTCGACCAGATCGCCGCGCATGCCGATGCCGACGGCACGCTGCGCCTGGTGGGCAACAGCAACACCTACCCGGTGACGATCCGCCCCTATTCGGAAGACCGCGAGCTGCTCAACACACCGGCGTTCAGCTACTACACCACGGGCTACAACATCCAGATCGACAACCGGACCACGAACGGCCAGCCGGTCTTCAGCAAGGTGCTGGTGACCACGCCGATTGGCCTGACGTTGACCATGCTGCCGACCGCCGGGCTGTCCTACCTCGTGATCGCCCCGGACGGCGTGACGCCCACCGGCTCGCCCGTGCTGCGGCTGGCCGCCGCATACCGCGACCAAGCGCAGGCCGGCAATCCGCAGGAGAAGGAGAACCTGGTCTACACCGCGCCGCAGTACACCGACGCGCAGATTGCCGCGCTGGACAACAACGGTGTCTGGACCACCGAGTTCTTCCATGCCGACACCAGCGTCGCCAATGTCGTGCAGTACTACCGCACGGTGCGGCGGGCCGAGACCATTGGCGAGATCCGCACCACCCGCGTGTTCGCGGAACTGACGCCTGCGCTGCGCACGGAGCTCATCACGGAGTCGCAGGCCAATGGCTACGTGCTGTTCGACACGCCCGAGGTGGCCTTCATCGACACGGAAGGCGGCGGCGACGGCTGGCGCGTTCCGAGCGGCGCCCTCGCGCCCACCTCGGTCGGCATCCTGGGCCGCGCGCCGTTCGGCAGCACCACCGCGGGCCAGAGCGGCGCGCGCTACAACGACACCGTGGGCGTGGCCAGCACAGCACGCAAGACCACGATCTTCTGCTCGGCACAGACCGTGTCCGACATGCACTGCGATGCCGGCGGGCAAGGCCGCTACGCCGCAGGCACCACCGCCAACCTGCTCGAGCTGTGGGCCCGCAGCCCCAAGCAGATCGAGGTCAGCAAAAAGGCCGCGCTGTACAAGCTGCAGTGACATGGAGCGGCACGCGCCGCGCACTGCAAGGGGGCTTTCGGCCCCCTTTTTTCATGGAGCGCACAGATACAGCGGTCTGGAACCCAGGATTTCGCTCCGCATTCGGCACCGAAGGCCGGGCAAGCTTATTGCTATACACCAAGGGTTAACCCTTGGAGCCCGCCATGATCCAGCCCATGCACTTCCTCTGGCCCGAACTGCTGTGGCTGCTGTGGGCCATTCCGCTCCTGGTGCTGGGCTATGCCTGGCTGTTGCGCCGCCGACGCCAGCCCGCTTTGCGCTATGCCAACGTGGCCATGGTGCGCCAGGCCATGCTGCCCGGCCGGGTCTGGCGGCGGCACCTGCCACCGGCCCTGCTGTTGGTGGCGCTGGCCGTGCTGCTGTTCGCAGCGGCGCGGCCACAGGCCGCCCTGCCGCTGCCCACCGGACAGTCGACCGTCGTGCTGGCCGTGGATGTGTCGCTGAGCATGCAGGCCGACGACATCAAGCCGAGCCGGCTCGATGCCGCGCGCGAAGCCGCCAAGGCCTTCGTGCGCCAGCTGCCGGACGGCGCGCGCGTGGGATTGGTCAGCTTCGCGGGCACGGCCCAGGTGGTGCAGCCACCGACCTACAGCCGCGAGAAGCTGCTGGCCGCCATCGACGCACTGCACCTGCAGCACGGCACGGCCATGGGCAGCGGCATCGTGGCGGCGCTGTCCGAGCTGTTCCCGAACGAGGCCATGGACCTGGGGGAAGCCGCCTTCAGGCCGCTGACCGCGCATGCACCCCGCGCCCAGCCCAAGCCGGTTGCGCAGCCCTTCACCCACGGTGCAGAACCGGCCGCCACCATCGTGCTGCTGACGGACGGGCGCAGCAATTTCGGCGTGCACCCACTGCAGGCGGCCGACATGGCGGCCGCGCGCGGCGTGCGCATCCACGCCGTCGGCCTGGGCACCGTCGACACGGCCGGCGCCGACCAGGACGACTGGTCCCTCGTGCTGCAGCTGGACGAGGACATGCTGCGCGAGGTGACGGGCATCACGCACGGCGACTACCTGCGCGCCGGCAGCGCCGAGAGCCTGCTGCAGGCCTACGAGAAGATGGGTGCGCGGCTGCAGGTGCAGATGCGCGAGACCGAACTCTCCGGGCCGTTGGCGCTGGGTGCGCTGCTGCTGATGGCGGGCGCGGCCCTGCTCTCGCTGCTGTGGTGCCAGCGCGTCGCCTGAACGACAGACCGAGGGATGGCGCTATGCGCGAAACAGGCCGGGCTTGCTAGATTGCCCGGTCCTCCACGTTTCCACGCACATCCCATGGCCCTGATCCAGTACCTGACCCAAGTCCAGTTCGATTTCGGCGCGATCCGCCTGTTGGCGGACGAGTGCAAGCGCATCGGCATCACGCGGCCGCTGGTCGTGACCGACGCAGGCGTGCGCGCTGTCGGCATCCTGCAGAAAGCGCTGGACGCATTGGGCGATCTGCCCGTCACGGTGTTCGACGAAACGCCGTCCAACCCGACGGAAGCCGCCGTGCGCGCCGCCGTCGCGCTGTACCAGAAGGGCCGCTGCGACGGCCTGATCGCGGTCGGCGGCGGCTCCTCGATCGACTGCGCCAAGGGCGTGACCATCGCCGCCACGCACGAGGGGCCGCTCACGCACTACGCCACCATCGAAGGCGGCTCGCCGCGCATCACCGAAGCAGCCGCACCGCTGATCGCCGTGCCAACCACCAGCGGCACCGGCAGCGAGGTGGCGCGCGGCGCCATCATCATCGTGGACGACCACCGCAAGCTGGGCTTCCACAGCTGGTCGCTGATGCCCAAGGCCGCCATCTGCGACCCCGAACTCACGCTCGGTCTGCCGCCCAAGCTCACGGCCGCCACCGGCATGGACGCCATCGCGCACTGCATGGAGACCTTCATGTCGGCCGCCTTCAACCCGCCGGCCGACGGCATCGCGCTCGATGGCCTGGAGCGCGCCTGGGCCCACATCGAGCGCGCCACCACGGACGGCAGCGACCGCGAGGCGCGGCTGAACCTCATGAGCGCTTCGATGCAGGGCGCGATGGCGTTCCAGAAGGGGCTGGGCTGCGTGCACAGCCTGTCGCACAGCCTGGGCGGTGTCGACCCGCGGCTGCACCACGGCACGCTCAACGCACTGTTCCTGCCGGCCGTGGTGGCCTTCAACGCGGGCGCCGAATCGGTGCAGAAGGACCAGCGCCTGCAGCGCATGGCGCGTGCCATGCACCTGGACCAGCCTGGCGACATCGGCGAGGCGATCCGCGACATGAACGCGCGCCTGGGCCTGCCCAGGGGCCTGGCGGAAGTGGGCGTGAGCGCTGCCCTGTTCGAGCAGATCATCGACGGCGCCATGGCCGACCACTGCCACAAGACCAATCCGCGGCTGGCCTCGCGCGCGGACTACCGCGCGATGCTCGACAGCGCGATGTGAGGCGTCAGGCGCCGTCCTGGGCCGGGTCCGCCGGGTCCGCCGCCGGCCGCGGCTGGCGCTTGGCGGGCTTGGCCAGGATCTCGACGTAGAACTGCTTGCCGCCTTCCTTCACCAGGCCATCGATGAGGCCGGTGATGTCGGACAGGTGCACGGTGCCGGCGGATGCCTCGTCCGCGCCGAAGCGGCAGTCGAAGTCCCAGAAGTCGGCGCCTTCGGGCAGCGCATGGCCACGTTCGCGCTTGATGTACTTGCGGATCTCGTGCTTGATGGCCTCGAGCAGGCGGTCGGGATGCTTGCCCTCGACCTGAAGCTGGAATGTTTTTCTCATGGGTGATCGTAACCCCCCGCAGGGCGCCGTACAGTCGGCGCCTCGACGAAGGCAGGTGAAGACATGGCACGCGCAAACGACTGGTCCAGCAAGCTGATGACCTTGATCAACGGGGGCAACCAGAGTGCGGCGATCGCGCAGATCAAGGTCGCTCCCACGCTCAAGGACCTGCAGGCGCTGCAGACCATCATGACCATTTCGAAGATGAAGGGCCGCTATCCACGGGTGGATGCGGCCATCACGGAAAACCTGGCGCTGCTCTCGGCGCCGCGGCTGCACCGCTCGCCCTGAGCCCTACCTGGCGGTGCCCGGCAGCGCGTAGGCGATCACGTAGTCGCCGCGGTCGGGCGACTGGCGCGCACCGCCGGCCGTGATCAGCGCGTACTGCCGCCCGCTCTTGGGCGAGACATAGGTCATCGGGCCGCCCTGGCTGCCCACCGGCAGGCGGGCCTTCCAGACTTCCTTGCCGCTGGCGCTGTCGAAGGCGCGCAGGTAGTAGTCCTGCGTGCCGGCGAAGAACACCAGGCCCGACTGCGTGGCCAGCGACGGCCCCAGCGTGGGCATGCCGATGGGGATGGGCAGGCGCATCTTGATGCCCAGCGGGCCGGTGTCCTGCACCGTGCCGACCGGCACCTGCCACAGCAGCTGGCGGCTCTTGAGGTCGATGGCAGACAGGGTGCCGAACGGCGGCGCCTGGCACGGGATGCCCAGCTGCGACAGGAAGCGCTGGCGCATCGCGCCATACGGCGTGCCTTGCTGCGGCACGGCCCCCATCTCGATGCCGCTGGCGTTCTTGGGCATCTTCTCGCGCGGGATCATGTAGTTGGCCAGGCCCAGGCGCATGTCGTTGACGAACATCGTGCCCGTGGTCGGGTCGACCGAGACGCTGCCCCAGTTCATGCCGCCGAGCGAACCCGGCATCTGCAGCGCGTGGTCCAGGCCGGGTGGCGTGTAGACGCCCTCGCTGCGCATGCCCTTGAAGCTGATGCGGCACAGCAGCGCGTCGAACGGCGTGGCGCCCCACATGTCGGACTCCACCAGCGTGGTGTTGCCGATCGACGGCATGCCGACCGAGAACGGCTGCGTCGGCGCATAGCGCTCACCGGGCAGGTTGCCCTGCGGCACCGGCTTTTCCTGTACCTCGGCCAGCGGCACGCCGGTTTCGCGGTTGAACATGAAGATCTCGCCCTGCTTGGTCACCTGCACCAGCGCCGGGTCGGTGCCGCCCTGCGCGTTCGGCACGTCGATCAAGAGCGGCTGGGCCGGCAGGTCGAAGTCCCACAGGTCGTGGTGCGTGGTCTGGAAGTGCCAGCGCACGCGGCCGGTGGCGGCCTCCAGCGCGACGATGGACGAGCTGTATTTCTCTTCCTCGGGCGTGCGGTGCGCGCCCCAGAAGTCGGGCGTGGCGTTGCCGGTGGGCAGGTAGACCAGGCCCAGCCTGGCGTCGTACGACATGGCGGCCCACACGTTGGGCGAGCCACGCGTGTAAGTCTGGCCCTCGGGCGGCAGCTTGGTGATGGCAGGGTTGCCCGAATCCCAGGCCCAGGCCAGCTCGCCGGTCACGGCGTCGAAGGCGCGCACCACGCCGGGGGGCTCGTCCACCGACCAGTTGTCGGCCACGCGGCCGCCCACGACCACGAGACGGCCAGCGACCAGCGGCGTGGAGGTCTGCTGGTACCAGCCGAACTGGATCTCGCCCATGCCGACCGACAGGTCGACGGTGCCGTCCTTGCCGAAGTCGGCGCAGGGCTGGCCGGTCTTCGCGTCGATGGCGATCAGGCGCGCGTCCAGCGTCGGCAGGAACAGGCGCTGGCGGCAGGCCGCAGCCGGCTGCGCGGCGGCGACGGGCGCCTGGGCATCCTGGTCGAAGTAGCCCAGGCCACGGCAGCGCTGCCAGTTGGGCGCCTTCGCCTGCGGGTCGAACTTCCAGCGTTCGGCGCCGGTGTCGGCGTCCAGTGCCAGCACACGGCCATAGGCGGTGCAGACATAGACCGTGTCGCCCACCTGCAGCGGCGTGTTCTGGTCTTCGGCACCCGAACCGGTGCTCTGCGGCACGTCGCCGGTGTGGGCCGTCCAGGCCACCTGCAGCTGGCCCACGTTGGCGCGCGTGATCTGCTCCAGCGCGGCGAAGCGGCTGCCGGCCGTGGTGTTGCCCCAGTGCAGCCAGTCCTTCTGCTCACTGCCGGGTGCCACAGGCGTGGCCGGTCGGTCGGGGTTCTGCGCGGCGATGACGGGCGCAGGCACGAAGGCATAGCCGCCCGTCGCCAACAGGGCCGCCAGCAGCACGCCGGCCAGCGCATAGGCGCCCTTGCCCGGCGTGCCACCGGCCGCACGCACCAAGGCCGGATAGGCCAGCGCCATCAGCAGGCCCAGCACGCCGAAGGCCACCAGGCGCGAGACCAGCGGCCAGAAGCGCAGGCCCACGTCGCCCAGCGCCCAGATGGCCGTGGCCAGGAGCGTCAACGCGAACAGCCAGGCGCCGGCTGGACGGCCCCGCATGACCAGGAAGCCGCAGGCGAGCAGCGCGATGCCGGCCAGCACGAAGTACCAGCTGCCGCCCAGGCCGACGAGCCAGGCCCCGCCCACGGCCAGGAATGCGCCCATCAGGAGCGTGAGCGCGCCCAGCGCGACGAGGGGCCAGCGGCGGCCCCGGTAGGGTTGTTCGGTGTCTGTCATCGGAAAAAGTCGGGTGCTTGCAAGGCATGCAGCGGCGCGGCGGCCGCTGCGGCGATGCCGGCATTGTCGCCAAATCAGGGGTTAACCCTGATGCTGGCACCCCGGGAGACCGCCCTGGCGACAGGGGCGGATGGTCGTCAGGCGCGCTTGCCGCGGGTCTTGGCCGGGGCGGGCTGGTCTTGCACGGTCTCCTGGTCCTCGTCCTCCTCTTCGTCTTCCCCATCCTCCTCGTAGGCGTAGTCGTCGTCGACGTCGACGCCGCCCAAGGGCTGCTGAGCCAGCGCGTCGATCAGGTGCTTGCGGAACTCGGCCAGCTTGCGGGCCGCCTTGGCGATGTCCTTGTTGTCCTGCTCGGCCACCTTGCCGACCAGGAGAGCGGGGTCGGCATCGAGGATCTCGGCGATGAAGCCGTCGGCCAGGTCGGCAGCGGCAAGGATCTGGGCAAAGCTGGGGGCGTGCGGCATCGAAGGCTCCTCGGTTGGAAAGACATCGATGGTGCGGGCCGCATGTGACAGCCGCATCACACCCCTGCCCTTCAGCACCGGGCCGCCAGCCAGTCGAGCAAGCGGCCGTGCACGCCGGCCAAGCCGCGGTAGGCCAGCACCTCGGCGCCCATGCTGGCGATGGCCGCATGCAGGCGCGCCGCGCGGGCCGAGGTGCCGATGGCCAGGGCCAGCGGCTGCACCTCGACCAGGATCGTGAAGACGGCCTGCGCCACCCCAGGCACCGGGATGAAGGTCTGCCGCTCGGTGCGCCACCAGGCTGCGTCCAAGGGCAGGCCTTGCCAACCGCCAGGCGGCAGGTGCGCGGGATGGGCGGCCAGCGCGCCGTGCGGGGACACGGTCCAGACGAAGCGCTCCCAATGCTCCGGTCCGCTCACGAGCCGGGCCAGTCCCTGCGCCGCCCGCAGCAGCAGCGCGTTGTCGGCCACTGGCGCATGCACGGCGGCGAACGGGCGGCCGACCTTCAGCTCGGGCGCCCAATGCGACGGCAGGGCCACGGCCAGCCAGGGGATGGTGGTGCTGGCGGCGTCCAGCACCGCGAAGTCCTCGGCAAAGGCCAGGCTCAGCAGCCCGGCCAGGCGCCAGCCGGGCGGCAGGGCCTGCAGGCAGGCCAGCGCCGCGGCGTCGGCGGCGCTGCGGAGCGGGTGCACCGCGTCGCCGGCCACGGCCAGGCCCAGGGCGGGCGCCTGGGCCCGCGCGCCGTCCCAGGTCCACGCCGCGGGATGCTCGGCGGCGGCATGGCGGCACAGGGCCTGCAAGGCCGGTGTCGCATCGAAGCCGGGCGTGGCGCACAAGGCCTGGGGCGCGTGCGCCGACAGCACAGCCAGCTTGGCACGCCAATGCGCGCTGCCAGGCCGCACCGGGCTCAGTTGCACGGCACCGGGCGCCAGCCGGCGCAGGCCGGGCTGCATGCGGAACGGCGCCTGCACCGCGGCATCGAAATCGAAGGGCATGCGGCCATGCTCGCAGAAGCCATGCCACGGGCCCGCATCACCCCATGCGGAGACGGCATGCAACGGCTGGGCCTGGCAGGCACGCTTCCTGTATCTTCCGCCGCGCCCCGGCCCGCCCGCGGCCGCCATGCACCAAACCGTGGCGGCCAGCAGCGCCGGACCGGGCGACAAAAGCCAACATTCCAGGAGCTTCCCTCATGTACTTCCCCTCCCGTATCCGCGCCCTCGCGGCCGGCGCAGCCCTGCTCGCGGCCAGCGCCATCGCCCAGGCCCAGCAACTGCCCAATGTGGTGATCCTCGCGACCGGCGGCACCATCGCCGGCGCCGGCGCGTCGGCCGCCAACAGCGCCACCTACGCGGCCGCCAAGGTGCCCGTGGACAAGCTGATCGCCGGCCTGCCGGAAATCTCCAAGGTCGCCAATGTCAAGGGCGAGCAGGTCTTCCAGATCGCCTCGGAAAGCTTCACCAACGACAACCTGCTGGTGCTGGCCAAGCGCGTCTCGGCGCTGGTCAAGCAGTCCGACGTGGACGGCATCGTCGTCACGCACGGCACCGACACGCTGGAAGAGACCGCCTACTTCCTGAACCTCGTGGTGCGCACCAGCAAGCCCATCGTGGTGGTCGGCTCCATGCGCCCGGGCACGGCGCTGTCGGCCGACGGCGCGCTGAACCTGTACGACGCCGTCAACGTGGCCGCCAGCAAGGACGCCATGGGCAAGGGCGTGCTGGTCACGATGAACGACGAGATCAACAGCGGCCGCGACGTCAGCAAGTCCATCAACATCAAGACCGAGGCCTTCAAGAGCCAATGGGGCGCGTTGGGCATGATCGTGGAAGGCAAGAACTACTGGTTCCGTGCACCGGTCAAGCGCCACACCGCGCAGTCGGAGTTCAACATCGACGAGATCACCACGCTGCCGCAGGTCGACATCGCCTACAGCTACGGCAACGTGACGCCGACCGCGTACGAAGCTTTGGGCAAGGGTGCCAAGGCCATCATCCACGCCGGCACCGGCAACGGCTCGGTCGCCGCTGCCGTGGTGCCCACGCTGCAGAAGCTGCGCGCCGACGGCGTGCAGGTGATCCGCAGCGCGCGCGTGCCCGGCGGCTTCGTGCTGCGCAACGCAGAGCAGCCCGACGACAAGTACGACTGGGTGGTGGCACACGACCTGAATCCGCAGAAGGCCCGCATCCTGGCCATGGTCGCACTGACCAAGCCGCTGAGCGCCGCCGACCTGCAGCGCGTGTTCTGGGAGTACTGATCGGCGCCCCAAGGCCTGCCACTGTGCAGGCCTTGTTCCACCGCTGAGAACGGGTCGCCCTGCACGAATCAGGGCAAACCCGTATAATCGTTAGCAAGCTAATTAATAGATCGCTAACGAAATGTCCCACAACCCGCTGAGCCCGTTGCCCGAGCGCGAAACCGCGCTGATGGCGACCACCATGCTGCTGTCGGTGCTGCAGCGGGCCTACAAGTCCACGGCCGACAAGGCCGTCGCCCACCACGGCGTGTCGGCCACCATGGCCTGGCCGCTGGTGATGATCGGCCGCCAGGGCGACGGCGTGCGCCAGATCCAGCTGGCCGAGCTGCTGGGCATCGAAGCCGCCTCGCTGGTGCGTTCGCTCGACCAGCTGGTGGCCGCCGGCCTCGCGGAGCGCCGCGAAGACCCGGCCGACCGCCGCGCCAAGACCCTGCACCTGACCCCCGCCGGCGCCACCGCGCGCGCCCAGATCGAGGCCACGCTGCGCGCGCTGCGCGCCAACCTGTTCGAGGGCGTGCCCGACGCCGATCTGGCCGCCTGCCTGCGCGTGTTCGCCACGCTGGAGCAGCGCCTGGGCTGCGTGATGCCCAGCCGCGCACCGGCCTCCCCTCGGCCTGCGCCATGACGCTGTTGCCCGCGCTGCTGCGCTTCACGCGCGGAGAACTCGTGTTCTCCGTGAAAAGCTTCGGTGCCGCCATGCTGGCCATGTACTGCGCGAGCCGGGCCGGCCTGCCGCGCCCGTTCTGGGCCTTGCTGACGGCCTATGTGGTGGCCAACCCGCTGGCCGGCGCAGTGCGCTCCAAGGCCATCTACCGCTTCCTGGGCACGCTGCTGGGCTGCACGGCCACACTGCTGCTGGTGCCTGCGCTGTCCTCGGCGCCCGAGTTGCTGACGTTGGCGCTGGCACTGTGGGTCGGCACCTGCCTGTTCTTCTCGCTGCTGGACCGCTCGCCGGCCTCGTATGTCTTCATGCTGGCGGGCTACACGGCTGCGCTGATCGGTTTCCCGTCGGTGGAGACGCCGCAGACCCTGTTCGACACGGCCACGCTGCGCGTGGAAGAAATCTGGATCGGCATCGTCTGCGCCACGCTGGTGCACAGCATCGTGCTGCCGCAGAGCCTGGCGCCCAGCGTGCTGGGCTTGCTGGACAACACGCTGCGCGACGCGCGGCGCTGGCTGGCCGACCTGCTGCACCAGGACAAGGGCCAGGCGCTGGACCTGGACCGCCGCCGGCTCGCGGCCGACATCACGCAGCTGCGCCTGCTGTCCACCCACGTGCCCTTCGACACCACCCATTTCCGCTGGACGGCCGGCGCCATCGGTGCGATGCAGGACCGCGTGGCCGCGCTCACGCCGCTGCTGTCGGCCGTGGAAGACCGGCTGCAGGCGCTGGAACAGGATGCCGGTGCGCTGCCCGAGGACGTCACACAGTTGCTGGAACGCATCGGCAGCTGGCTGCAGGCGCCCCACGCAGCCCCGGCCGCGCAGCTGCGCCCGGCCATCGATGCGCTGGGTGATGCCCCTGCGACGGACTGGCAGCGCGCGCTGCGCATCGCGCTGGCCTGCCGCCTGGGCGAACTGGTGGACGGCTGGGCCGCCTGCACCGCGCTGCGCCAGGAGATCGACGCGGGCCTGCAGGGCGCAGCGCCCGCGCGCCACCGGGCCGCGCTGGGCCACCGCGTGCTGCACCGCGATGTGGGCATGGCGCTGTGGTCGGGCGTTGCCGCGGTGCTGGCGGTCTGCCTGTGCAGTGCGTTCTGGATCCTGACCGGCTGGCCCTCGGGCTCGGTGGCGACCATGATGGCCGCGGTGCTGTGCTGCTTCTTCGCGACGATGGACGACCCGGCGCCCGCGATCAACGCCTTCCTCAAGTACACGCTGTGGTCCATCCCGCTGTCGGCGCTTTATGTGCTGGTGCTGATGCCGCTGGTGCAGGATTTCGGCATGCTGGTGCTGATCTGCGCGCCGGCCTTCCTGGTGCTGGGCTGCTACATGGCGCGCCCAAGCACCTTCCTGGCCGCCATGGCGATGCTGATGGGCGGACTCGGCGGCACGCTGGCCATGCACGACACCGGCAACGCCGACATCGTCGGCTTCCTGAATGCCACGCTGGCGCAGACGCTGGGCGCGGTGGCCGCGGCTTGCGTCACGGGCCTCATGCGCTCGGTCGGCACCGACTGGAGCGCGCGCCGCATCCAGCGTGCGATCTGGCGCGAACTCGGCGAGATGGCCGCCGCCCCGCGCGCTCCGCAGGACGATGGCTACACCGTGCGCGTGCTCGACCGCATCGGCCTGCTGGCCCTGCGCATCACGCATGCCGACGGCCGCAAGGACGCCACCACCAACGACGCGCTGCGCGACCTGCGCGTGGGCAAGGACATCGTCACGCTGCAGCAGGCCCGTGCCCACCTGCCCGCGGCGGCGACGGCCCGGCTGCTGGGCGGCATCGCGGGCTTCTTCGGCGCGCGCAGCCGCGTGCCGGCAGCGCCCGTGCCCGCCGCGCTGCTGCCGGCGCTGGACGACACGCTGCAAGCCACGCTGGCCGCACCGCGCAGCGCAGCCGAATGGCGCGCCGCCGTGGCCGCGCTGGTCGGCCTGCGGCGCAACCTCTTCCCGCGCGCACAACCCCTGGCGCAAGGAGCCACACCATGATCGGCGAGCTGAGTTTCTACGGCCTGTACATGCCCTGGCTGATGCCGCTGGCACTCGGCGCGCTGGCTGCTCTGTGGGGCCTGCGGCGCCTGCTGGCCGCGACCGGCCTGTACCGCCACATCTGGCATCCGGCGCTGTTCGACGTGGCGCTGTACGTGCTGCTGCTCCACGGGCTCAGCCGCGCCACCTACTTTCTGCAAACAGGTTCACCATGAAAACCGCCTCCTTCTTCAAGCACCCCTGGACCGTGGGCAGCGCCCGCGTGCTCCTCACCCTGCTCGTGACGGCCGCCGCCATCTGGGCCGGCCTGCGGCTGTGGGACCACTACGAGGTCGCGCCCTGGACGCGCGACGGCCGCGTGCGCGCCAACATCGTGCAGATCGCGCCCGACGTCTCGGGCCTGGTCACGGCCGTGCCGGTCGCCGACAACCAGGCCGTGGCCGGCGGCACGCTGCTGTTCAAGGTCGACCGCGCGCGCTTCCAGCTCGCACTGCGCCAGGCCCAGGCCGCGCTGGGCGCGCAACAGGTCGCGCTGTCGCAGGCCAGGCGCGAGGACGCACGCAACCAGGCGCTCGGCAACCTCGTCTCGCAGGAGGTGCGCGAGCAGACCCGCATGCGCGTCGAGCAGGCCCAGGCCGGCGTGGCGCAGGCCACCGTCACGCGCGACACCGCGCAGCTCAACCTCTCGCGCGCCGAGGTGCGGGCACCGGTCGGCGGCCTCGTGACCAACCTGGATCTGCGCCAGGGCAGCTACGCCACGGCCGGCCGGCCGGCGCTGGCGCTGGTCGACGCGGCCTCGCTCTACGTGGAGGGCTACTTCGAGGAGACCAAGCTGCCGCGCATCCACATCGGCGACCGCGTGCGCGTCACGCCCATGGGCGGCGGCGCCGTGCTGGGCGGCACGGTCGACAGCCTGGCGGCTGGCATCGCCGACCGCGACCGCTCGACCAGCGCCAACCTGCTGCCCAGCGTCACGCCCACCTTCAACTGGGTGCGGCTGGCCCAGCGCGTGCCGGTGCGTGTGCGCCTGGACCCGCTGCCCGAAGGCACGCGCCTGGTCGCCGGCCAGACCGTGACGGTGCAGGTCGTCGAGGCCGCTGCCGCGCCCCGGAGCTGAGCATGGTCCGCCACCTCGCCCCGCGCGCCGCGCTGGCGCCACTCGCGCCCTTCGCTCTTGCACTGGCCCTGGCCGCCTGCAGCACCGCCCCGGTCGGGCCGGACTACCGCCAGCCGGCCGAGGCACTGGCCAGCCAACCGGCCGCCGCCCTGCCTTTCGCAGGCGCCCAGGCCGCGCCGTTCTCCGCCGAACCGCTGCCGCAGGATTGGTGGCGGCTGTGGCGCGCGCCCGTGGTCGACCGGCTGGTCGAGCAGGCGCTGGCGCACAACACCGACGTGCGCCAGGCCGTCGCCAACCTGGAGCGCATGCAGGCCCTGGAAGCGGAAGTGGGCGGCGCCACCCGGCCCGGCATCGGCCTCAGCGGCGGCCCCTCGTACGGCCATGTCTCTGGCCTGTCGCTGCTGCAGAAGGACCACGTGCCGCCCAATGCCGTGCACTACGGTGCCAATGCATCGCTGTCTTACCAGGTCGACTGGGTCGGCCAGATCCGCCGCGCCATCGAGGCGGCCGAGGCCGGCAGTGCCGGTGCCCAGGCTGCCGTCGACCTGGTGCGCGTGAACGTGGCCGCCGCCACGGCGCGCGCCTACGCCCAGGCCTGCACCAGCGGGCTGCGCCTGCAGGCCGCGCAGAAGTCGGTCCGGTTGCAGCGCGAGGCCCTGGGCGTGACCGAGCGGCTGCAGCAGGCCGGCCGCGCCGGCAGCATCGACGCCGCCCGCGCCCGCGCCCAGCTGCAGCAGCTGAACGCGGCACTGCCGCCGCTGCAGGCCGAGCGCCAGGGCGCGCTGTACCGGCTCGCCACGCTGACCGGCGCGCTGCCGCAGGACTTTCCGCGCGACGTGGCCGGCTGCGAGACGCCGCCGCAGGTGGCGGGCGCCATTCCCGTGGGCGACGGCGCGGCGCTGCTGCGGCGCCGGCCCGACGTGCGCCAGGCCGAGCGCGCGCTGGCCGAGGCCACGGCGCGCATCGGCGTGGCCGTGGGCGAGCTGTACCCCAAGGTCACGCTGGGCCTGTCGGCCGGCTCCGTCGGCGCGGCATCGGGCTTCGCACGCAGCGACACCTTCAGCTGGAGCCTGGGGCCGCTGATCTCGTGGACGGTGCCCAACACCGGCGTCGCGCAGGCCCGCATCGCGCAGGCCGAGGCCAGCACGCGCGCCGCGCTGGCGCGCTTCGACGGCACGGTGCTGACCGCGCTGCGCGAAACCGAGACCGCGCTGACCGTCTACGCACGCGAACTCGACCGCCACGCCGCGCTGCAGGCGGCCCGCGACGACAGCGCCAGCGTGGCCGCGCAGGCGCGCCAGCTCTACCAGAACGGCAAGACCGGCTACCTGGACGCGCTGGACGCCGAGCGCGTGATGGCTGCCAGCGATGCCGCGCTGGCGGCATCGGATGCGCAGCTGGCCGACGACCAGGTGAACGTGTTCCTGGCGCTGGGCGGGGGCTGGTAGCCGCGCGGGACTTGCTGCAGCGCCGTTGACGCGCCTCCATTTCCGGACGTCGCCGAGCCGCCGGCGCGCTACCTCATGCGCCCACCGCTGGTGGTGGACTGCAGCATGCTGGCAGGCAGGTTGTTCCACGAAGAGTGGAAGCAGCAAGCCGCCGACATCGTCGCGGGGCGCACCCTGCACGCCCCGCAGTTGCTGGTGACGGAGATCACCAGCGTTGCGCTCAAGAAGCACAAGCGCGGCATGGCGGAGATCGCGCTCGAAGCGCCTGCAGGCTTTTGCCCTTCTGGACATCCAACTGCATGCAGTGGCCCAACCGGCTCAGGTATTGGCCCTGGCCCTGCGGTACCAGCTCAGCGCCTGCGACACCAGCTACCTCTGGCTGGCGTCCGAACTCAAGGCCCCGCTTGCAACTTTCGACCAGCTCTTGGTCACAGCCGCCGGTGAGCACCTGGGCAGCCTGGACTGATCAGCCCGCCGCCAGCCTCGCCAACGCCTGCGCGGTGGCCGCATCGGCCGGAAAGAACGACTCCACCGCCAGTTCCTGCAGCGTCACATCCACCGGCGTGCCGAAGATAGTCGTGGTGCTGATGAAGCTCAGGATGCCGGCCTCGGTGCGCAGCTGGAACGGCACCACCACGCTGGACAGTTCGCCACCGCCCGCCGTGGCCACATGGCCGGCATCGCCCACCGGATAGGCCGCCAGCTCGTCGTGCAGGGCCTGCAGCACCGCGTCGCCCGTGGCCGCGATCTGCTGCTGCAGCCGCTCGAGCAGGTGCGCGCGCCACTGCGCGAGGTTGGCGATGCGGCTGGCCAGGCCTTGCGGATGCAGCGACAGCCGCAACACGTTGACGGGCGGCTGCAGCAGTTCGGGCGCCGCGCCGGCCATCAGCAGCGGCACGATGGCGTTGGCCGCGACCAGGTGCCAGTGCCGGTCCACCGCCAGCGCCGGGTATGGCTCGTGGCCCTTGAGCACCAGATCCACCGCGCGGCGCGCAGCCGCCAGCGCCGGGTCGTCCAGGCCCCGCTGCCGGTACATGGGCGCAAAGCCGGCCGCCACCAGCAGCGCATTGCGCTCGCGCAGCGGCACCTCCAGCCGCTCGGCCAGGCGCAGCACCATCTCGCGGCTGGGCGTGGCGCGGCCGGTCTCCACATAACTCAGGTGGCGCGTGGAGATCTCGGCCTCGTTGGCCAGGTCCAGCTGGCTCATGCGCCGGTGCTGGCGCCAATGGCGCAGGTGCAGGCCGAAGGGATCGCGGGCGCCGGGCTGGCGCAGGGCATGGGAGGGGCTGTGCATGGCGTGATTCTGGTGCCGCAGGTGCCATGCGCCCATGACCTGCGACGTCATGGCTTCGCAACGCCGCCTGCACAACCATGCGGTCCAACGCCAGGGGATGGTCCCAGGGCGTACAACCCCAAGGAGTTCCGCCATGTCTTCCCTCTTCGCCTCGCCCCGCTTCCTGTCCCGCGTGATGTGGGCCGATGCCGCCTCCTGCGCCGCCACCGGTGCCCTGCAGGTCGGTTTCACCGACGCGCTGGCCCGGCTCACCGGCCTGCCCGGCGGCCTGCTGGTGGGCACCGGCCTGTTTCTGCTGGCCTACGCCGCGGCGGCCGCCGCCATGGCCCGCCGCGCCACGCCGCCGCGCACGCTGATCGCCCTGGTGGCTGTCGGCAACTTCGGCTGGGCCGCGGCCTGCGCGGCGCTGCTGGCCAGCGGCGTCTTCGCCGTCACGGCGTTGGGCGTGGCCTGGGTCGTCGCCCAGGCCGTGACCGTGGTGCTGCTGGCCGAGGCGCAGTGGATGGGCTTGCGCGCCACACGCCAGCCGCGTGCCGGCCTGGCCGCTTCGGCCTGAAGGCGGACCAATCCCCCGGGGGCGGGGGAACCAAATATGGACAATTGCGCCCCATGAGCGCAACGCCCCTGCCCCACAACCCCTCCATCTGGGCCACGCTGCGTTACCGGCAGTTCCGCGCCCTGTGGAGCAGCGGCGGCGTCTACTTCATCGGCAACGCCATGCAGACCATGGCCGGCGCCTGGATGATGGTGGAGCTGACCGGCTCCTCCTTCCTGGCCGCCCTGGTGCAGACGGCCGTGTTCCTGCCCATGTTCCTGCTGTCGCTGCCGGCCGGCGTGCTGGCCGACATCACCGACCGGCGCCGGTTGATCCTCACCGCGCTGGTGGTGCAGGCCATCGCCGGCACGCTGATGGCCGTGCTGGTGCTGGCCGGCATCGGTGGCCCCGGCACGCTGCTGTTCATGATCTTCGTGGCGGGCTGCTGCACGGCGCTGCTATCGCCGGCCTGGAACTCCACCATCGCCGACTCGGTCACGCGCGCGGACCTGCCGCAGGCCATCACCTGCGTGTCCATTGCCTACAACGCGGCGCGCGCGGTCGGTCCGGCGCTGGCCGGCCTGGTGTTCACGCTGGTGGGCGGCGCCTGGAACTTCGCGCTGGCCGTGGTGGCCGTGGTGGTGATGGCGCTGGCGATCCGGCGCTTCCCGCCCAAGCCGCACCCGCCCTCGCGGCTGCCGGCCGAGCGCCTGTGGGGCGGGATGATGGCCGCGCTGCGCTTCGCCTGGCATTCGCAGACCGTGCTGGCCCAGCTGGTGCGCACCGTGGCCTACGCCGGCGCCGGCTCGGCGCTGTGGGCGCTGCTGCCGACCATCGGCGCGCAGAAGCTGGGCCTGGGCGCCACCGGCTACGGCATGCTGATGGGCTGCCTGGGCACGGGCGCCGTGCTGATCGGCCTGGTCGTGGGCCAGCTGCGCCACCGCGTGGGCCTGGAGAAGCTCGTCGCCATCGGCTGCGTGGTCTATGCCGCCGTCAACCTGATCGCCGCCTTCGCGCCCTGGCCGGCGCTGGTCTACCTCTCGCTCGTCGCAGGCGGCGCGGCCTGGATGGCGGTGATGTCCACCTTCAACACCGCCACCCAGACCAGCGTGCCGCCCTGGGTGCGCTCGCGCGCGGTGGCCATGCACACGCTGTGCGCGCTGGGCTCGTTCGCGCTGGGCTCGGCCTTCTGGGGCGCCATGGCCGACATCACGGGCCTGACCTTCACGCTGGTGGTCGCCGCGGCCACCATGGCCGCCGGCCTGCTGCTGGGCAAGCCGTTCCCGTTGCGCATGGGCGATGCACAGGACGTGACGCAGACCACGCCCTGGGACGAGCTCTACGTCTCCAAGGAGCCCGCGCCCGAAGCCGGCCCCGTCGCCATCGAGATCGGCTACCGCATCCGGCCCGAGGACGCCGCCACCTTCCTGGAAGCCACCAGCCTGCTGCGCGCCCACCGCAAGCGCGACGGCGCGACCTTCTGGCGCGTCTACCGCGACCTGGCCGATCCCTCGCGCTACGTGGAGCGCTTCATCGTGAGCTCCTGGGCCGACTACCTGCACCAGCGCGCGCGCCACACGCAGGCCGACCACGAACTCGAAGCGACGGTGCGCGCCTTCGTGCTGCCCGGCGAGGCGGTGGAGATGAAGCACTACCTGGCCGAAGCCTGAGATTCCATGCGGTTCATCGACGCCGCGGCCGTGCACGCCGCCCTGCCCTTTGCGCACCTCATCGACACGCTGCGCACAGCCTTCGCCACGCCCTGCATGGTGCCGCTGCGCCACACGCACGCGGTCGACGCGCGCTTCACCTCACTGATCATGCCGGCCTGGACCGCGCGCCACTACGGCGTCAAGGTCATCAACATCGCGCCCGGCAATGCGGCGCTGGGCCTGCCCGGCCTGCACGCGAGCTACCTGCTGCACGACGCGGCCACGGGCGTGCCGCTGGCGCTGCTCGATGGCGACGCCATCACCGCGCGGCGCACCGTCGCGGCCTCGGCGCTGGCCGCTTCGTTCCTTGCGCGCGAGGACGCGCAGCACCTGCTGGTGGTCGGCGCGGGGCGGCTCGCGCGGCTGCTGCCCGCTGCCTTCGCCGCGGTGCGCCCGATCCGCCGCGTGACGGTGTGGGCGCGTTCGTCCCCGCAGGCCACGGCGCTGGCCGCCAGCCTGCGCGAGGACGGCTTCGATGCGCTGGCCGCGCACGACCTGCCGACCGCCTGCGCCGCCGCCGACATCGTCAGCTGCGCCACGCTGGCCACCACGCCCGTGGTGCAAGGCGCCTGGCTGGCCCCGGGCAGCCACCTGGACCTGATCGGCAGCTTCTCGCCCGCGATGTGCGAGGCCGACGACGCCTGCTTCGCCGCGGCCGGCGTCTACATCGACACGCCGGAGGCTCTGCAGAAAAGCGGCGACCTGTTGGGCCCGCTGTCGCGCGGCGTGTTCCGCGCCGAGGACGTGCGCGGCACGCTGGCCGACCTCGTGGCGGGCAGCGCCCAGGGCCGCCGCGCGGCCGGCGAGCGCACGGTGTTCAAGGCCGTCGGCACCGCCTTGGAAGACCTGGCGGCGGCCGTGGCGGTGCTGGAGGCGGAAGAACAGGCCGCGGCTACGCGTCGACCTTGACCTTGCCGTCGCGGACCACCTTGCCCCACTTGGCGGTCTCGCTGGCGATGAACTGCGTGAACTTCTCGCGCGTGCCGCCGCCGTCTTCCGCGCCGTAGGTGTCCAGCCGCTCCTGCACGTCGGGCATGGCTAGCACGGTGTTGACGTCGCGGTTGACCTTGTCGGCGATCGGCGTCGGCAGCTTGCCGGGGCCGACCAGGCCGTACCAGGTGGTGGCCTCGAAGCCTTCGAAGCCCTGCTCCTGCATGGTCGGCACGCCGGGGTGGCCCTTGGCGCGGCGCGTGCGCGTCTGCGCCACGGCCACCACCTTGCCGCTCTTCACATGCGGCGTGGCCGCCGTCATGGTCTCGAAGCTGTACTGGATCTGGTTGCCCATGAGGTCGGCCAGCAGCGGGCCGCTGCCCTTGTAGGGCACGTGCATGGCGTCCAGCCCGCCCTGCAGCTTGAACATCTCCAGCGCCAGGTGCTGGGCCGAACCGGCACCGGCCGAGCCGAAGCTGACCTTGCCGGGCTCGGCCTTGCACAGCGCCACGATGTCCTTGAGCGTGGTGGCCTTCTGGCCGGGGCCGGCGATCAGCAGGTTGGGCGTCACGCCCACCATGACGATGGGCACGAAGTCGCGCTGCACGTCGTAGCGCAGCTTGGGCTGCAGGCTGGGCGCCAGCGCATGGCTGTTGATGTGCGCCATCAGCAGCGTGCTGCCGTCGCTGGGCTGCTGCGACACGTACTCGGCCGCCAGCACGCCGGCCACACCGGGCTTGTTCTCGACGATGACCGACTGGCCCCACATGGCCGTGAGCTTCTGCGCCACCACGCGCGCCAGCGCGTCGGTGCCGCCGCCGGGCGGGAAGCCCACGACGATGCGCACCGGGCCGGAAGGCCAGTCCTGCGCGAACAGGGAGGGGGCGCCGAGCGTGGCCGCCGCGGCGCCCACGGCCTGGATCAGGGAACGTCTTTGCATCGTGTGTCTCCGGGTGTGTTGGGATGCCGCGAACGCTTCAGGCGGCGTTCTTGCGTGGCAAGGGAGCGGGATGACCGGCGAAGTGGTCCATGGTGGCCTGCACGCCGCTGCCGGCCAGCTTGACGCCGGCCAGCTTCAAGCCCATCTCGACGCCGGCCACCATGGCCACCAGCGTGAGGTCGTTGCTGTCGCCCAGGTGGCCCATGCGGAACATGCGGCCCTTGAGCTTGCCGAGGCCCGTGCCCAGCGACAGGTCGAAGCGCTCGTGGATCAGCTTGCGCAGCGCGTCGGCGTCCACGCCCTCGGGGGTGATCACGCCCGTCAGCACGGGCGAGTAGACGGCCGGGTCGGCGCACTGGATCGGCAGGCCCCAAGCGTTGACGCCCGCGCGCACGCCGGCGGCCCAGCGCTGGTGGCGTGCGAACACGTTCTCCAGCCCTTCGCCCAGCACCATGTCCAGCGCCTCCGACAGGCCATACAGCAGGTTGGTGCTGGGCGTGTAGGGCCAGTAGCCGGTCTTGTTCATCTCGACGATCTCGGCCCAGTCGAAGAAGGCGCGCGGCAGCTTCGCTGACTTGGACGCCTCCAGCGCGCGCGGCGACAAGGCGTTGAAGCTGATGCCGGGCGGCAGCATCAGCCCCTTCTGCGAGCCGCTGACCGTCACGTCCACGCCCCACTCGTCATGGCGGAAGTCGGCGCTGGCCAGGCCCGAGATGCTGTCGACCATCAACAAGGCGGGATGGCCGGCCGCGTCGATCGCCTGGCGCACCGCTGCGATGTCGGATGTCACGCCTGTGGAGGTCTCGTTGTGCACCACGCACACGGCCTTGATCTTCTTCTCGGTGTCCTTGCGCAGCCGCGCCTCGATGAGCTCGGCCTGCACGCCGCGGCGCCAGCTGCCGGCGTTGGGCAGGTGCTCGTCGCGGCCCTCCCAGGCCAGGAACTCGGTGGCGATGCCGAGCTTGGTGGCCATCTTGTTCCACAGGCTGGCGAAGTGGCCGGTCTCGTACATCAGCACGTGGTCGCCGGGGCTCAGCGTGTTGAGCAGCGCGGCCTCCCAGGCGCCGGTGCCCGAGGCCGGATAGATCACGACAGGATGTTTCGTCTTGAAGATCTGCTGGATGCCTGACAGCACCTTGAGCCCGAGGCCGGCGAACTCCGGGCCGCGGTGGTCGATGGTGGGCAGGCTCATGGCCCGCAGGATGCGGTCGGGCACCGGGCTGGGGCCGGGGATTTGCAGGAAGTGGCGGCCGGTCGGATGGATGTCGAGCTGGAGCATGTCGGGTCCTTGTTGCTGTGGGAATTTTTGCATTCAAAAAACATTCACAGGGCATGGATAACCCTAGGAGTCCCCTGAACGGCAACGAACAATTTGAATGCAAAATCCATTCGTTAGAGGAAACGCATGGCCGACATCATCGAAATCTCCCGTCTCGCGCTGCACGACCAAGTCGCAGCGCGGCTGCGCACCATGCTGGTGGAGGGCCGCATCGCGCCCGGTGCCAAGCTCAACGAACGCGAGCTGTGCGAGCAGCTGCGCGTGTCGCGCACGCCGCTGCGCGAGGCCATCAAGCTGCTGGCGGCCGAGGGCCTGGTCGACCTGCTGCCCAACCGCGGCGCCGTGGCCGTCAAGCTGACCGAGGCGGACGTGCTGAACACCTTCGAGGTGCTGGCCATGCTGGAGGGCCAGTCGGGCGAACTGGCGGCGCAGCGCATCACCGATGCCGAGCTGGCCGAGCTGCGCGCCCTGCACTACGAGATGCTGGCCTGCCATGCGCGGCGCGATTTGTCGGGCTACTACCGGCTCAATGCGCTGATCCACACGGCCATCAACGCCGCCGCGCGCAACCCGGTGCTGGCCAGCACCTACCGCGCGATCAACGCGCGCGTGCAGTCGCTGCGCTTTCGCACCAACCAGGACGAGGCCAAGTGGCAGCACGCCGTGCAGGAGCACGAGCAGATGGTCGATGCGCTGCAGGCGCGCGACGCCGCCGGGCTGCGCCAGGTGCTGGTGGCCCATGTGCTGCGCAAGCGCGACACCGTGCTCGCGCTGCTGCGCGCGGGCGAGATCTATCCGATCGCCGCCGCGGCCCGGAAAAACTAGGAACACCCCATGCAGATCGAACCCGCAAGCGCCCTGCTCCCGGCCGGCACCGTGCTGCCGCCCAACGAAACCTGCGAGGCGCTGGCGCGCCGGTTGCGCGCAGAAACCGAGGGCGAGGTGCTGTTCGACACGGGATCGCGCGGGCGCTATGCCACCGACGCGTCCATCTACCAGATCATGCCGGTCGGTGTGCTGGTGCCCAAGACCGCACGCGACGTGGCGCTGGCCATCGACATCGCACGCGACCTCAAGGTGCCGGTGCTCGCGCGCGGCGGCGGCACCAGCCAGTGCGGCCAGACCACGGGAGCGGCGCTGGTCATCGACAACAGCAAGCACCTGCGCCGCGTGCTGGACGTGGACGTGCAGGCCCGTACCGCCACGGTGGAGCCCGGCCTGGTGCTGGACCACCTGAACGCACAACTCAAGCCGCACGGCCTGTGGTATCCGGTCGACGTGTCGACCAGCGCCCAGGCCACGCTGGGCGGCATGGCCGGCAACAACTCTTGCGGCTCCCGCTCGATCGCCTACGGCAACATGGTGCACAACGTGCTGGGCGCACAGGCCTGGCTGTCGGATGGCGAGCTGGTGAACTTCGGGCCCGTGGCCGGCCTCAGCGGGCGCGCAGCCGCCATCGCCGACCACGTGCGCAAGCTCGCGGCGCAGCACAGCGCCGAAATCGCCGCACGCTGGCCCAAGGTGATGCGCCGCGTGGCGGGCTACAACCTGGACATCTTCTACAACCAGAGCGAGAAGCCCTACACCAGCGACGGCAGCGTGAACCTGGCGCACCTGCTCATCGGCTCGGAAGGCACGCTGGCCGTCACGCGCAGCCTCACGCTGAAACTCGCCGAACTGCCGCGCGCCAAGGTGCTGGGCATCGTCAACTTCCCGAGCTTCCATGCGGCCATGGACGCGGCGCAGCACATCGTCAAGCTCGGGCCCACGGCGGTGGAGCTGGTCGACCGAACGATGATCGAGCTGGCGCTGGCCAACCCGGCCTTCCGCCCCACAGTGGAGACCGCGCTGATCGGCAAGCCCGCGGCCATCCTGCTGGTGGAGTTCGCAGGTGGCGACAAGGCCGCGCTGCTGCCGCAACTGCGCGGGCTGGTCGAGCTCATGGGCGACCTGGGCTTGCCCGGCAGCGTGGTGCAAATGCCCGACGACGCACCGCAGAAGAACCTGTGGGAGGTGCGCAAGGCGGGCCTCAACATCATGATGAGCTTGAAGGGCGACGGCAAACCCGTGAGCTTCATCGAGGACTGCGCCGTGCCTTTGGCCCACCTGGCCGAGTACACCGATGCGCTGACGGAGGTGTTTGCCAAATACGGCAGCCGCGGCACCTGGTACGCGCACGCCTCGGTCGGCACGCTGCACGTGCGGCCCATCCTGGACATGCGCACCGACGGCGGCGCCAAGATGCGCGCCATCGCCGAAGAGGCCAGCGCGCTGGTGCGCAAGTACAAGGGCGCGTTCAGCGGCGAGCACGGCGACGGCCTGTGCCGCGGCGAGTGGATCGAATGGCAGTTCGGGCCGGCGATCAACGCGGCCTTCCGCGCGATCAAGCAGAACCTCGACCCGATCGGCCTGTTCAACCCCGGCAAGATCATCGACCCGCCCAAGATGGACGACGCGGCGCTGCTGCGCTTTGCGCCACCGCAATCGCCGCGCCCGTACAAGCGCATCGAACTGAAGCCCGTGCTCGACTGGTCGGCCTGGAACGTTCAGGCCGACCCGGTGACGGAGGTGACCACGGCCCCCGGCACGGGTGGCGACAGCACCGGCGGCTTCGCCAAGGCCGTCGAGATGTGCAACAACAACGGCCACTGCAGGAAGTTCGATGCCGGCACTATGTGCCCCAGCTACCGCGTGACGCGCGACGAGCAGCACCTCACGCGCGGGCGCGCCAACACGCTGCGCCTGGCGCTGTCGGGCCAGCTGGGCCCCGATGCCTTCACCAGCGACGCCATGCACGACACCATGGACCTGTGCGTGGGCTGCAAGGGCTGCAAGCGCGACTGCCCGACCGGCGTGGACATGGCGAAGATGAAGATCGAGTTCCTGGCCCACTACAAGAACAGGCACGGCCACACGCTCAAGGACCGCCTCATCGCGCGCCTGCCCGACTACGCGCACGCGGCGAGCCGCATGCCCTGGCTCATGAACCTGCGCAACCGCATGCCGGGCGCGGCCTGGCTGGGCGAAAAGGTGCTGGGCCTGTCGGCCAAGCGTTCGCTGCCGGCCTGGCGCAGCGACACCTTCTGGCGCGCACGCGATGCCTCACTGTTCTCCAGCCGCGATGCCGTGCTGGCCGCAGCCCAGGCCGGCCAGAAGACCGCCGTGCTGTTCGTCGACACCTTCAACGGCACCTTCGAGAGCGAGAACGCGCTGGCCGCCGCACGCGTGCTGCACGCCGCGGGCTATCTGCTGCACACGGTGGAGAAAGCCGGCGGCCACCACTGCTGCGGGCGCACCTACCTGGCCAGCGGCATGGTGGACGAAGCGCGCGCCAAGGCATCGGCGCTGGTCGACGCGCTGGCGCCGCTGGCCGAGGCCGGCATCGCCATCGTGGGCCTGGAGCCCTCGTGCCTGCTGACGCTGCGCGACGAGGCGCTGGTCATGGGCCTGGGCGACAAGGCCGTCAGCGTGTCACAGCAGGCCTTGCTGTTCGAGGAGTTCATCGCACGCGAGGTCAAGGCGAGCCGCTTCGCCCTTGCGCTGCAGCCGGCCGGCAAGCCCATCCTGCTGCACGGCCACTGCCACCAGAAGGCCTTTGGCGCCGTCACGCCGATCCTCGATGTGCTGAAGCTCATCCCGGGCGCCAAGCCCGAGCTGATCGAGAGCAGCTGCTGCGGCATGGCCGGCAGCTTCGGCTACGAAGCCTCGCACTACGAGGTGTCCATGCAGATGGCCGAGGCGAGCCTGTTGCCCGCGGTGCGCCGGCAGCCCGATGCCATCGTGGTGGCAGACGGCACGAGCTGCCGGCACCAGATCGCCGACGGCGCCCAGCGCGCAGCGGTGCACGTGGCGGTGCTGCTGGACCGGCTGCTGCCAGCGCGCTCCTGACCTGCACATGGCCCCCAGGCTTCACGCCTGGGGTCGGACAAGCGCTGTCCAGCGCTGCCCGCATCGACAGCGGAGACCTGCCTACCAGGGCGTGGATCTGGCGGGCACCGGCAGCGCTCAACCACGCAGTAATCTGCATACAAACCTATTTCCACGCAATATTGAAAACATTTGCAACAGTTTGAGAACCGTCGCGGTTTTCTCTGATGATGGCCGCGCCTGAGGATGCGAGAAACGCTCGAGGCACCCATGGAGACTCGGGTTTACCAGCAAGGACATACAAGATGAAGAACATTGGCCGATGGATGCGTTACGTGCTGCTGGTGGCAGCCGCCCTGTCCGGCGTGATGGCGGCGCAGGCCCGCCCGCTGGCGGACATCCAGAAAAACGGCAAGATCATCATCGCGACGGAGGGGCAGTTCGCGCCGTTCAACTTCTTCCAGGGCACGAAGCTCAGCGGCTTCGAGGTCGAACTGGCCGAACTGGTGGCCAAGAAGATGGGGCTGGCCGTCGAATGGAAGGCCCTGGGCTTCGACGCACTGCTCGCCGGCCTGCGCCAGGACCGCTGGGACCTCGTGATCGCCTCGCATGGCATCACGGAAGAGCGCAGCAAGGCCGTGAGCTTCACCAGCCCGCACTACTGCTCCGGTGGCCAGGTGGTGGCCATGGACGCGGCCATCAAGACCGGTGCCGACCTGGCCGGCAAGGTGGTCGCCGTGCAGACCGGCACCACCTACCTGGAGAGCGTCAAGAAGCTGCCCGGCATCAAGGAGGTGAAAAACTTCCCCAAGGACACGGACGCCCGCTCCGCCCTGGTGAGCGGCCGTGTCGATGCCTGGGTGACCGACCGCTTCGTGGTCAAGCAAGCCTTTGCGAGCGCTCCCAACGCGGGGCTGAAGGCGGGTGACATGGTGTTCATCGAGCAGATCGCCGCCGCCGTGGCCAAGGGCAATACCACGCTGGCTGCCGGCTACAACAAGGCGCTGGCCGAAGTGATGGCCGACGGCAGCTACGCTGCCCTGTCGGCCCGCTACTTCGGCGAAGACGTGCGCTGCAAGTAGACCGGGGAACATCCCTTGACCTGGACACTCCCTGGCTGGCCCGCCAGCTGGAGCAGGCCTGCGCGCAGCAACGCCACCATGCTGGCGGCCAGCGCCGCGCTGGTGCTGCTGCTGTGGCTGATGGCCCAGGTGCTGGCCCTGGCGCCCGAGCCGATCGGCCCCAACGCGCAGGCCTTCGCCGACGGAACATGGGTGACGGTGCAGCTCACGCTGGTCTCCGGCATTGCCGGCGTCGTGCTGGGCCTGCTGGCGGCCCTGGCCAAGCTGTCACCGCTGCCGCCGCTGCGCTGGCTGGCCGCGCTGTACATCTGGGTGGTGCGCGGCACGCCGCTGCTGGTGCAGGTGCTGTTCGTGTACTTCGCACTGCCGGCGCTGGTGCCGGCCCTCAAGCTCAGTGACTTCGCATCGGCCTGCATCGCGCTGGCCCTCAACGTGGGCGCCTACAACGCCGAGGCGATCCGCGCCGGCCTGCAGGCGGTGCCAAGGGGCCAGGTGCAGGCGGCCCAGTCGCTGGGCATGTCCGCGTGGAGCAGCTTCGCGGGCATCGTGTTCCCCCAGGCGATCAAGATCGCGCTGCCCTCGGTGGTCAACAACGTCGTGTCGCTGCTCAAGGATTCGTCCCTGGCCTATGCCATCGGCGTGGTCGAGCTGACCAACGTGGGCAACCGGCTGCAGGCCGTCACCTTCGAGCCATTGCCCACGCTGGTCACCACGGCCCTGGTCTACCTGGTCCTGACCACTGTCCTCACGCAGCTGGCCGGTGCGCTGGAGCACCGCTATGACGTGGAAGGGCGCAGGCCATGAGCGCAGCGCCCGGCAGCCCAGCCAGGTGCCCGCCCGCATGCACCGGTTCCCGGCCCGCCGCGCAGGCCAGGCCAGGCCAGGCGCGCATTCCATTCCCTTCCCTCCCGAGAAACAAGGCATCGCCATGAAAAGAAGCATCAAGACCCTGGGCAGCCTGGCCGCCGCCGCCGTCTCTGTCTCCGCGGTCTGCCTGCCCGCCGCAGCCCAGTCGGCCAAGGACTTCGAGGAGCTGCGCAACGAAGTCATGCGGCTGCGCAACGAGCTCAATGAGATCAAGGCCCAGAAGGCAGCGGTCCCGGTGGCAGCACCGGCGGCATCGGCCAGTGCAGATGCGGCACTGAACGATCGCCTTGGCGCGGTCGAGCTGCGGCAGAAAGACGCCGTGGTGGCGGGCGACATCCCGGGCAGCTTCCGGCTGCCGGGTTCGGACACCTCGCTCAAGATCTACGGCTATGTCGAACTCAATGCCATCCACGACTTCAAGGGCGACAACTCCGGCAACGACTACTCGACCTTCCTGCCCTACGTGCCGCTGGACGGATCGACGGCGCGCAGGAACCAGACCCTGATCCACGCGCGCACCTCGCGCCTGGGCATCGAATCGTCCACGCCCACCGCGTATGGGCCGCTGGGCATCAAGGTCGAGGGCGACTTCAACAACGACCCGCGCCTGGGCAACAGTGCCGCCGGGGAAAGCGTGCAAACCATCCTCACGCAGCAGGCCACCAACTCCTACGGCTTCCGGCTGCGCCACGCCTACGGCAGCTTCGCGGGCTTCACCGTCGGGCAGACCTGGTCGACCTTCATGGACGTGGACAACGCGCCCGAGACCGTGGACTTCAACGGCCCGATCGGATCGACCTCCATGCGCCAGGGCCTGATCCGCTACACCTACGCCACGCCCGACACGGGCAACTGGACCGTGGCCCTGGAGAACCCGGACAGCTATGCCTACGACGCAACCGGCTCTGTCGTGAAGGATGGCCTGTCGACAGCGCCCGACGTGGTGCTGCGCTGGGACAAGGGCTTCGACTGGGGTGCCGCCAGCGTGCGCGCCATGACGCAGCAGATCAAGGTCGTCAACGACAGCGTGCACGCCTCCAAGCGCGGGTACGGCCTGGCGGCCACCACGCTGATCAAGATGCGCGGCGGGCAGGATGCGCTGAGCCTGGGCGCCACCTATGGCGAAGGCATCGGCCGCTACTTCAACTACATCGAGGGCGCCTTCCTCGACGAGGCCCGTAACAGGGTGCTGACCGAGCGCGTGGGCGGCCTGGTGGTGGGCTACCAGTACAAGGCCAGCGACATCCTGCGCTTCAACTTCGTCGGCGGCTGGCAGCGCAACTTCAACAACGCCTACACCGATTTCGCGCAGGCGAACGGCCTGGGCACCGGCCGCTACGGCATCAACCGCAGCATGTACCAGCTGCATGCGGGCCTGATCTACAACCCGGCGAAGAACGTGGACCTGGGCCTGGAGTACATCCTGGGCCAGCGCAAGACGCTGACGGGCGAAAAGGGCGACCTGTCGCGCCTGAACATGCTGGCCCGCTACACCTTCAACTGAGCGCCCGCGCATGAGGCCCACCGCCACGGGGCAGCACCATGGCAGCCCCGCCGGCTGAACCGGCGGGCGCGCCACCGCCGGCCGGCACGCCGCACCGCCGGGGCGTGGCGGCGCTGCTGCTCGTGACCGTGGTCTGGGGCACGACCTTCCCGGCCATCAAGGCCATGACAGGCGATCTGCAGGCCGTGGAAATCATCGCGCTGCGCTTCGCCGTGGCCTGTGCTGTGCTGTGGCCCTTCCTGCGCGGCATGCGGGGCGAAGAGCTGCGCTGGGGCGGCTGGATGGGCCTCTTGATGTTCGTCGCCACGGCGCTGCAGGTCAGCGGCCTGGCGCTCACCAGCAGCAACCGCAATGCGTTCATCACCGGACTGAACGTGGTGCTGGTGCCCATCATGGCCAGCACACTGGGGCAGCGGCTGGGCTGGCCCGTGCTGGCCGGCGCTGCACTGTCGGTGCTGGGCATGTCGGCCATGTTCTACGAGGCCACACCCTGGGGGCTTGGCGACACGCTGACGCTGGCCAGCGCGTTCTGCTATGGCGCCTATGTGCTGACCTTCGAGCAATGCAGCAAGGCCACGGCGCGGACGGGCCAGCACTGCCGGCCGGAGCGGCTCGCGGCGCTGCAGTCCGTGCTGATGCTGGGCTTGGGCGCGGCGGCGGTGTGCCTGCATCCAGCCGCCGCGCCGGCGACGCTGGCGGCGCGCGCCGACGCGCATGCATGGCCGCTGGTCTACCTCGGGCTGGTGGCCAGCGCGGGCATGGTCTGGCTGCAGGCCTGGGGACAGGCCCGGGTGCGCGCCGTGGAAGCGGCGCTGATGTACAGCCTGGAGCCGGTCTTCGCCGCACTCACTGCCCTCTACTACATCCATGAACGCATGTCGGGCCGCGCGGTGCTGGGAGCTGCGGTCATCGTGCTGGGGGTGATGGTCTCGCAGTGGACTGGCCGGATGCGGAGCGCCTGATGGAACACGACTTCATCTCGGCCTTCATCGTGCTGCTCATCGTCGCCGACCCGTTGGGCAACGTGCCGGTGGTGCTGAGCCTGCTCAAGGACGTGCCGCGGCAACGCCGGCTCTGGGTCATCACGCGCGAATGCGCCATCGCCACCGTCATGCTGCTGCTCTTCATGCTGGGCGGCGATGCGCTGCTCAAGGCCATGCGGCTGAGCCAGGTGGCACTGGAGATCGCCGGTGGCGTGATCCTGTTCCTGATCGCGCTGGGCATGGCCTTTCCGAGCATGGGCGTGACCGTGGCCAGCGCCGAACCCGACGGTGAGCCGCTGCTGGTGCCCTTGGCCATCCCTCTGCTGGCGGGGCCTTCGGCGCTGGCTACCGTGGTGCTGCTGGCCTCGCGCCAGCCGGACCGGGCCTGGTCGTGGACAGCCGCCATCGTGCTGGCCATGGTGGTGGTGTGGGCGGTGCTGGCGTCGGCGCAACGCCTGTCCCGGCGGCTGGGGCCCTCGGGGCTGGTGGCGCTGGAACGCTTCATGGGCCTGCTGCTGGCCGCGATGGCGGTCGAGATGCTGATCTCGGGCGTGCGGCGGGTGATCGCCGCCGCGCCACATGCGTGAGCCGCGGCGCCGGGGTGGTGGCTTCAGCCGGCCGGCTTGAACATCGGCAGCATGGCGCCGCCTTCCGCCGCCTTGAACACCAGCTCCACGCGCTGCCCGATGGCCAGCGCATCGAGGTCGCAATCGACGATGTTGGTCATCATCGTCACACCCTCGTCCAGCCGCACGTAGGCCATGGCGAACGGCACCGGGCCGACGCGGCGGCACACGGTGAAGCTGTAGATCGCACCCTTGCCGGCAGAGGGCTTGAAGGCCGTGCGGTCGGACATGCAGAACGGGCACTGCGTGCGCGGGTACCAATGCGGCTTGCCGCACTCTTCGCAGTGGCGCACCAGCAGCTGGCCGGCGGCGGTGCCGGCCCAGAACTCGGCGTTGTCCGGGTAGACCACGGGAGCGGGCCAGGCGCGGTCTTGTGCAAGCGTGGTCATGTTCAGGCCCTTTCCATGATGAGCGTGGCGCTGCCGTGGCGCGAGCCCAGCAGGCCGCCCGTGCCCTGCGCGAGCGCCAGGCCGCAGTTCTTCACCTGCACGGCGGGGTGCGCCTCACCACGCAACTGACGCACCGCCTCGATGACCTTGGTGATGCCGCCGCGGTTGGCAGGGTGGTTGTTGCACAGGCCGCCGCCATCGGTGTTGACGGGCAGCTTGCCGCTGCCCGAGATCAGGTTGCCGTCGGCCACGAAGCGGCCGCCCTGGCCGCGCTTGCAGAAGCCCAGGTCTTCCAGCTGCATCAGCACGGTGATCGTGAAGCTGTCGTAGATCGAGGCGTACTGGATGTCGGCCGGTGTGACGCCCGCCTCTTCGAACGCGCGCGGGCCGGACCACACGGCGCCCGAGTACGACAGGTCGATGTTCCCGCCCTCCTGCCCCTTGAGTGCCTCGCCCGCGCCGAGCACGTTGACGATGGGGCGCTTCAGGCTGCGCGCGATCTCGGGCCGCGTGACGACCAGCGCACCGCCGCCGTCGCTGACCACGCAGCAATCGAGCTTGTGCAGCGGGTCGGAGATCATGGGCGAGTTGACGACGTCTTCGACCGTCACCACGTCGCGCAGCATGGCGTGCGGGTTGTGCTGGGCGTGGTGGGACATGGCCACCTTGATCCAGGCGAGCTGCTCGGCCGTGGTGCCCCAGTCGTGCATGTGGCGCATGGCCACCATGGCGTACATGTTGACGGTGACCGGGCCGAACGGTGCCTCGAAGGGCTGGTCGGGCAGGTTCGGGCCCCAGTTGCGCGGCTGCGTGCCGCTGGAGGCTTCCGAGCGCGGGCGCCCGGCCAGCGTGATCAGCGCCACGTTGCACTTGCCGGCCGCAATGGCCTGCGCGGCATGGCCCACGTGGGCCAGGTAGGACGAGCCGCCCATGTCGGTCGAGTCCACATGGCGCGGGTGCAGGCCGATGTGGTCGGCGATGTTCAGCGCGCCCAGGCCGGGTGCATCGCCGGCGCAGAAGTAGCCGTCCACGTCGCCGAGCGTGAGGCCGGCATCGAGCAGCGCACCGCGCGCCACTTCGGCGTGCAGCTGGGCCACGGTCTTGTCGGGCGCCTTGCGCGTGGGGTGTTCGTAGGCCCCGACGATGCAGGCCTGGCGTTTGATGCTCATGGGTCGTCTTCTCCCTGGGTCTGACTTTGTTGCAGCGCAGGATCTTCGCAGCGGGGGCGCGGCGCAGCCGTCTCCGTTGGGACAATGCCTGGCCGGTCGCGCCTACTGCATCTGCGGCAGGTTGCCGATGCGCAGCAGCATCTCGGTGAACATCTGCATGTCGGCATCGAGATCCGCGATCTCCTTGAACTCGTTGGCGTTGTGCGCCGTGTACTTCTTGCCCGGCATGGCGGGGCCGAAGTTGATCGCGTTGGGCATCTGCTTGGCCGTGGTGCTGCCCGCGGTGGAGACCGGCGCGGCCGGCAGACCGGTGGTGTCGCCGAAGATGTTGAGCAGGGTCGACAGCCATGCGCCCTTGGGGTCGCGCGCCATCCAGTTGCCCTGGGTGTGGGCCACGTCCACAGCGATGCCGTTGGCGGCACCCCAAGCGCGTACCTTGGCCTGCGTGGCCGTGCTGAGAGCCTCGGGCGTGTTGCCGCGCGGCATGCGCACATTGGCCGTCACCTCGACCTTGCCGGCGTTCTCGCGCACCAGCGTGGGCGAGGCCGTCAGCGGACCCATGAAGGGATCGGCGTAGGCCAGGCCCATCTTGTTGCCCAGGTAGTCCAGGCCGAACAGCTCGGCGATGTAGCGCGTGGCTTGGGCGTAGCCGTTGTCCACGAGCGGCACGCCGGCGCCCTGCAGGAACAGGGCAAGGCGTGGCAGCGGGTTCACGCCTTCTTCGGGGCGCGAGCCGTGGGCCGATGTGCCCGTGACCTTGAGGTCGACGCCATCGGCGCGCGGCGCCACCTCGATGGCGAACTTGCCGCCCTGCGGCGTGTACTGCGGCACGAAGGTGGCGGCGGCGGCCTGCAGCTTGCTGGCCAGCGCGGCCGGATCGGCCGCCTGCAGCCGCGCCGTGGCGGTCTGGGGGATCGCGTTGGCCGATGCGGCGCCCGCCAGCGCCGTGATGGTGGCCGCGCCCGGCGCCGCCGGCCTTGCCGGTGCGACGGTGAAACCGGCGCGCAGCGCGCCCGTGCCCTTCTCGGCCACCACGGCGGGGTAACGGCTGTCGAGCACGATGTTGTACTGGGGCAGCTGTGTGTGCTGCTGGTAGTAGCGGATCGCGTCGCCGCCCGTTTCCTCGGTCGTGTCGACCATGAGGCGGATGGTGCGGGCCAGCGGCAGGCCGCTGTCCTTCACGGCCTTCATGGCGTAGAGCACCGTGGCGATCGAGCCCTTGTCGTCGATGCTGCCGCGGCCGTAGAGAAGGTCACCCGTGGGGCCGCGCACGCGCGTGAGCTTGAACGGGTCGAGCTTGGTGCCATCCTCCAGCACCCATTCGCTGGCCACCACGGGCACCACGTCGGCATGCGTGAGGATGCCGAACTCCTCGCTGCCGATGCCCGGCAGCTTGACCTCGAACACGCGGTTGTCGACGTTGCGGTACTGCAGGCCGAAGTCCGCCGCCATGCGGCCCATGAGCTGGCCGAAGGCGATGATCTGCGGGTCCTCGTGCGGCGGCGTGCTGCCGCGCACCGTGGGCAACGCCACCATGCGCGCCGTGGTGTCGATCACGGCGGCCTGGTTCAGCAGCCGGTTGTGCAGGCCAAGCAGGCGCGCGGCCTGCTGCGCCTCGTCGGCCGTCAGCGCCTCGCGCCGCTGGTAGCGCTGGGCCAAGGGCGCGAGCGCCGGCCGGTCTTGCGCGACCTGCGTCAGGAAAGCCGCGAACGAAGCCGGCACGCGGCCCTGCTGCTGGGCGGCGATCTGGTCGAGTTCGGGCTTCTTGAGCGGGCCGGCGGGCGCCTGGCCGGTGGTGGTGGCACAGCCGGCAGCGGCCAGCACGGCGGCGATGCCTGCCAGGCGGAAAAGGTGAACGAACATGGGGCCTCCTCGGGTCAAGCACCCGAGCTTAGCCCCACCCAGTTCACGGCACGGCGACGGCCACCTGACCCGTGGCGAAGAAGCTGCGCAGGTTCTCCATCACCAGGTCGCCCATGGCTTGGCGCGTCTCGTGCGTGCCGCTGGCCAGGTGTGGCAGCAGCACCGCGTTCTGGCAGGCGATCAGGCGCGCGGGAACGCGCGGCTCGTCCTCGTAGACGTCCAAGCCGGCGCCAGCGATGGTCTTGTTTTCCAGTGCTTCGATCAGCGCCTCTTCGTCCACCACCGTGCCGCGCGCGATGTTGACCAGGAAGCCCTTGGGGCCCAGCGCGGCCAGGATCTCGCGCGAGATCAGGTGGCGCGATTCGGCGCCGCCAGCCGCGGCCACGATCAGGAAATCGGCCCAGCGCGCCAGCCCTTCGAGCGTGGCCTCGTAGCCTTCGACGCCCTCGACCGGCCGGCGGTTGTGGTAGCGCACCTCCATGTCGAAGCCACTCGCGCGGCGTGCAATCACGCGGCCGATGCGGCCCAGGCCGACGATGCCGAGCTTCTTGCCGCTGATGCGCGTGGCCAGCGGGTACGGGCCCTTGAGCCAGTCGCCGCGGCGCAGATAGCGGTCGGAGTCGGTGAAGCGGCGGCCCGCGTCGATGACCAGGCCGAACGCGGTGTCGGCCACGCAGTCGTTGAGCACGTCGGGCGTGTAGCCCACTGGGATGCCGCGCGCGCGGGCGGCGGCCACATCGACCTTGTCGAAGCCCACGCCGAAGCTGGAGATGACTTTGAGGTTCGGCAGCGCGGCGATGGTCGCGCCGTCGATGCCGACGCCGGCGCTCGTGGCCACGCCGACAAAGTTGGCGCCTTCGCGCGCGAGGTAAGCCTTGGGATCGGCCTCACCCGCCAACAGGTGAACGTCGTACTGGGCGGCCAGGGCCTGCTCGGTGGCGGGCAACAACTTGCCGATCTGGAGGATGCGTGGTCGGGTCATGGAACAGAGGTCCGGTCGGTTGAAGAGAGGATGGATGCGGCTCAGGCAGCGTGCGCCGGCTCCGCCGAGGATACGGGAGCATGCGCGATCGCTGCGACCTCGGCCGGCGGCAGCGCTTTCATGCGGTGGTCGCTCCAGACCTGGCGCCAGCGCCGCGCGCCAGGCAGCCCATGGCGCAGGCCCATCATGTGGCGCGCAATGGCGTGCCAGTGCGTGCCATGGGCGCGCGCCTCGCGTTCCATGTAGCGCAGCATTTCTTCTTCCACCCACTCGCGCGTGCGCGCGGGCTCCTCCGGCAGGCCGAAGAAGGCGCGGTCCCATTCGGCCAGCCACCAGGGGTTGTGGTAGGCCTCGCGGCCCAGCATGGCGCCATCGAGCAGCGCCAGCTGCTCGCCCACCTGCGCCGTGGTCTTGAGGCCGCCGTTGATGACGATGGAGAGCCGCGGAAAGTCGCGCTTGAGCCGGTGCACGAGTTCGTAGCGCAGCGGCGGGATGTCGCGGTTCTCCTTGGGCGACAGGCCCTTGAGCCAGGCATTGCGCGCATGAACGATGAAGGTGTTGCAACCGGCTTCGCTGACGGTGCCGACGAAGTCGCGCACGAAGCCGTAGTCCTCGCCCCGGTCGATGCCGATGCGGTGCTTGACGGTAACCGGAATGCCGACCGCGTCGACCATGGCCTTGACGCCATCGGCCACCAGTTGCGGCTCGGCCATCAGGCAGGCGCCGAAAGCACCGCGCTGCACACGCTCGGACGGGCAGCCGCAGTTCAGGTTGATCTCATCGTAGCCCCACTCTTCGCCCAGCCTGGCGCAGTGCGCCAGGTCGGCCGGCTCGCTGCCGCCGAGCTGCAGCGCGACGGGGTGCTCGGCCTCGTCCAGCCGCAGGTGCCGCGCCACATCGCCGTGCAGCAGCGCGCCGGTCGTCACCATCTCGGTGTACAGGCGCGCGCGCCGCGACAGCAGGCGGTGGAAGTAGCGGCAATGGCGGTCTGTCCAATCGAGCATCGGAGCGACGCTGACGTGGGGTGCTTGATTTTTCTCAACCATCGGGATTCGAAAACGGGGAAACACGGAAGAAGCGGCGGACATTTTCCCCGCAGTTCGGCAATCAGGTGCACGGGCAAGAATTGCCACCGCAGCGCGCGGCGTGAGATGACCACGGCGCTGTGCGCAAGCCCTGGAGCGAAGCTGCCATGCGAGGGATGCCTGAAACGTAGCCGGGCTTTGGAGTGGCGAGGAAGCGGATCGGGTTTTGCTTGCGGCGCCGAGGGTGCGAGGCCGACGAGACCCAGGCCGACCCATGCCAGCGAAGCCGTTTCGGGAGACCTCAGCTGCTGCACCACAACGACGGGAAAGTGACGAGGCGCATCTACCGGCGCAAGCGCCTGTTTGGGCCCCGCGCCCGGCGCTATGGAAGCGCGTCAGGACTGAAGACAAGGGCTTTGTCAGGAGTCCTCGAACGTGTCAAACCCAACGAAAAAACGGGCCAGGACTTTTGGTCCTGACCCGTTGATCTGTTTCTTGTTTTTGGTCGGTGTGAAAGGATTCGAACCTTCGACCCCTTGCACCCCATGCAAGTGCGCTACCAGGCTGCGCCACACACCGAAGCCCATGAGTATAGCGGAGGATTCAGGGGATATCGGCGAGCAGCGAGCGAATTTCAAAAAGTTCGCGCCGCACCTGCGCCAGACGCACTGCCGCGCCGACATCGTCGTCGCCGATCAGCAGGTGATCGAATGCTCCGAGGTCGACCTCGTTTGCCGTGAAAACGTCCACGTCTTGTGCGCAAGCAGCATCGACATCGACGCCCGCAAGATCCTCGTGCTGGGGCCGCCCGTGCTGTTCCTGCAGCTTGTTGCGCGCGCCGCTGATCGTGAATCCCTGGTCATACAGGAGGTCGCGGATGCGCCGGATCATCAGCACCTCGTGGTGCTGGTAGTACCGGCGGTTCCCGCGGCGTTTCATGGGCCGCAGCTGGGTGAACTCTTGCTCCCAGTAGCGCAGCACATGGGGCTTGACGCCGCACAGGTCGCCGACTTCACCGATGGTGAAGTAGCGTTTGGCGGGAATCGAAGGGAGGGTGTTGCCCATGAGGAGGGGACGGCTGCGCGAGGGCCGCAAAGGTTACCCCAACGGCGGGCATGCGCCAAGCAACTCGGGAGGGGTAAGGCCTGCGTGCCAGCCCCGAACGCCCAGTCTCAGCCCTGGATCTGGTCCTTCAGCTTGTGGCTGGCGTGGAAAGTGACGACGCGCCGCGCCTTGATCGGAATGGCCTCACCGGTGCGCGGGTTGCGGCCAGGCCGCGGCGCCTTCACACGGATCTGGAAATTGCCGAAGCTGGAGATCTTGACGTCGGTGCCGTTCACCAGACTGGTGGTGACCAGATCGAAGAAGGCATCGATCATCTCTTTGGATTCGCGCTTGTTCAGGCCGATCTGTTCGAACAGCAGTTCGGCCAGTTGCGCCTTCGTCAACGCAGGCGTTTCCAGGCTCTCTACGGAAATTTTCACCGCGTCTCTCCGCTCGTCGTCCATGTCGTCGAAATCAACCTGCGCCTGCATGCGAACCTCCTCAAGTGCGGAGTCGCGCGCCGACACGTTCGCCCAAACTGGCCAGGACGCGCTGCACGCATGACTCGATCTGTTCCTCGGCGAGTGTCGCATCTCCGCCGTTCAACACCAGCCGCACGGCCAGGCTTTTCTCGTCGGTGGCCAGGCTCGCGGGCACGGCCGCCCCGGGCTTGGCACGGTAGACGTCGAAAAGCTCGGCATGCCGCAGCACGCCAGCGGTGGCCGCTGACTGGATCGCGGCCATCAGCGCAGCGTGCGTCACCGACTCCTTGACGACCACCGCGATGTCACGCTCCACATCCTGGAAGCGCGGCACCGGCTGTGCGACAGGCACGGCCTGCGCTTGCACGGCATCCAGTTCCAGCTCGAAGAGAACGGGCGCATGTGGCAGTTCCCAGGACTGCCGCCAGCGCGGATGCAACTCGCCGACCACGCCAATGGCGCGGCCATCGAGCAGCACGCGCGCGGCACGGCCAGGATGCAGCGCCGGATGCTCGGCGGCCTCGAACACCACACGCCGCGGCGCCAGCAAGGCCTCTACATCGCCTTTGACGTCGTAGAAGTCGACGCGTTGACCTTTTCGCGACCAGTCCATGCTCTCGGCATCGCCGAAGGCCAGACCGGCAACGCGCATGGGCTGGTGGATGCCTTGCACGGTGGCGTCGGTGGTGGCCACCGTCGCATCGCGCAGGAACACGCGACCGAGCTCGAACACGCGCACGCGACTGGCACGGCGGTCCAGATTGAACTTGAGCACCTGCAGCAGCGAGCCGATCAGCGACGAGCGCATCACGCTCATGGGGCTCGCGATCGGATTGAGCAGCGTGATCGGGTTGGCGTTGCCATGCAGGTCGCGCTCCCACGCACTCTGCACGAAGCTGAAGTTGATGGTTTCCTGGTAGCCCAGGGCGGCCACACGTCGGCGCACGGCGAAACGGCTGCTGCGCGACTCTGGCAGAACACGGGCCGTGATGGGCGCCAGCGGCGGCGTGGTCGGCAGGCTTTCGTAGCCGATCAGGCGCGCCACCTCCTCAATCAGGTCTTCCTCGATCAGCAGGTCGAAGCGGTGCGGCGGCGGCGTCACGGTCAGTACGCCCTCACCCTCCTCCAGCGGGAAGGCGAGGCGGCGCAGCGCAGCGGCACAGTCGGCTTGCGTCAGTGGCATGCCGATCACGCGCGCGGCCCGCGCCACACGCAGCTGTACGGGCTTTTGGGCGGGCAGCTGCAGCGTCTGGTCGTCGATGGGGCCGGCTTCGCCGCCACAAATCTCCAGCACCAGTTGTGTGATGCGCTCGATGGTCTGCACCGTGCGGCTCGGGTCCACGCCGCGCTCATAACGGTGGCCCGCATCGGTGGAGAAGTTGAAGCGGCGCGAACGGCCCTGGATCGCCTCCGGCCACCAAAAGGCGGCCTCGATGTAGATGTTGCGTGTGTCGTCCGACACGGCGGTGGCGTCGCCACCCATGATGCCGGCCAGCGACTCGACGGTCTGCGCATCGGAGATCACGCCGACCTTGGCGTCCAGCGCCACGGTGTTGCCGTTGAGCAGCTTGAGCTGCTCGCCTTCGCGGCCCCAGCGCACCACCAGGCCGCCGTGGATCTTGTCCAGGTCGAACATGTGCGAGGGCTGGCCGGCCTCGAACATCACGTAGTTGGAGATGTCCACCAGCGGCGAGACGCTGCGCTGGCCGCAGCGGGCCAGGCGCTCGACCATCCAGGCCGGCGTGGTGGCGCCCGTATTGACCCCGCGCACGATGCGGCCCGAGAAGCGGCCGCACAGCTCGGGCGCCTCCACCCGCACGGGCAGGCGGTCGTCGATGCGTGGAACGACGGCCGCGGGCTCGGTCACGGTGAGCGGAGCGCCGGTCAGGGCCGACAGTTCGCGCGCCACACCGTACACCGACAAGCCGTGCGCCAGGTTGGGCGTGAGCTTGAGGGTGAGCAGCATGTCGTCCAGGCCGAGGTACTCGCGGATGTCCTGGCCCAGCGGCGCATCTTCCGCGAGTTCGAGCAGGCCGCCGTGGTCTTCGCTCAGTTGGAGTTCGCGGGCCGAGCACAGCATGCCCTGGCTCTCGACACCGCGCAGCTTGCCCAGCTTGATGCGGAACGGCTGGTCACCGTCACCGGGCGGCAGCTCTGCGCCGACCAGCGCGCAAGGCACCTTGATGCCGACACGCGCGTTGGGCGCACCGCACACGATGTTGAGCAGCTGCGGCTGGCCGACATCCACCTGGCACACGCGCAGGCGGTCGGCGTTCGGGTGCTGGACGGCTTCCTTGATCTCGCCGACGACGATCTTGCTGAACGGCGGCGCGACGGGGCGGCGCTCCTCGACCTCCAGGCCGCCCATGGTCAAGGTTTCGGCCAGCTCAGCGCTGCCGATGGGCGGATTGCAGAAGGCGCGCAGCCAGGACTCTGGGAATTGCATCGTTGTTCTCGTCTATTCGGAAAGCGGCGGGGTCACTGGAACTGCGACAGGAAGCGCAGATCGCCGTCGAAGAACAGCCGCAGGTCGTTCACGCCGTAGCGCAGCATGGTCAGCCGATCCGGGCCCATGCCGAAAGCGAAGCCGATGTAGCGCTCGGGGTCCAGGCCCATGTTGCGCACCACGTTCGGGTGCACCTGGCCGGAGCCCGCAACCTCGAGCCAGCGGCCGGCCAGCGGGCCGCTTTGGAACTGGATGTCGATCTCGGCGCTGGGCTCGGTGAACGGGAAGAAGCTCGGGCGAAAGCGCAGCACCAGGTCGTCGCTCTCGAAGAACGTGCGGCAGAAGTCGGTGAACACGACCTTGAGGTCCTTGAAGCTCACGTTCTCGCCCAGCCACAGGCCTTCGCACTGGTGGAACATCGGCGAGTGCGTGGCATCGCTGTCCACGCGGTAGGTGCGGCCCGGCGCGATCACGCGGATCTCGGGCGCCTTGGTCTGGCCGCTGGCGTCGGCAGCTGCAGCCTCGAAGGTGGCCGCATGCTTGCGGATGTGCTGGTGGGCATAGCGCACCTGCATCGGGCTGGTGTGCGGCCGCAGGTTATAGGGAATGCCGTCCTCGCCCTGAATGTCCACGTAGAACGTGTCCTGCATCGAGCGCGCCGGGTGGTTGGGCGGGTTGTTCAGCGAGGTGAAGCTGTGCCAGTCGCTCTCGATTTCGGGGCCGTCAGCGACGTCGAACCCCATGCTCGCGAAGATGGCCTCGATGCGCTCCAGCGTGCGCGAGACCGGATGCAGGCCGCCGGCGCCGCGCTGGCGCCCGGGCAGCGTCACGTCCAGCGCCTCGGCCTTGAGCTGCAGTGTCAATTCGGCATCCGCCAGGCCCTGGCGCGCAGCGCCCAACGCCGACTCGATCGCCTGCTTGGCTTGGTTGATCGCCGCGCCGCGCGTCTTCTTCTCGTCCACGCTGAGCGTGCCCATGCCCTTCATGAGCTCGGTCAAGCGACCGGACTTGCCCAGGAAGCGCGCCTTGGCGTTCTCCAGGTCGGCCGGCGTGGCGGCAGCGGTGAAGTCCTCGCGCGCTTGCGCGACGATGGCATCCAAATCGTTCATGGGAATTCTTGGCAAATGAAAAAGGGGCCGAGACTCCTGCAGGAAATCCCGGCCCCTGAGGTCCTGAGCGGTGGTGGATGAACGCCAAGCCCGAAGGCCGGTTCACCCGCGTGGCACTCAGGCCGCCAGCTTGGCCTTGACCTGCTCGACGATGCCGGCAAAAGCGGCCTTGTCGTGCACGGCGATGTCGGCCAGCATCTTGCGGTCGATCTCGATGGAAGCCTTCTTCAGGCCGTTGGCGAACTGGCTGTAGGTCAGGCCCAGTTCACGTGCAGCGGCATTGATACGGGCGATCCACAGCTGACGGAACACGCGCTTCTTGGTACGACGGTCACGGTAGGCGTACTGGCCCGCCTTCATCACCGCCTGCTTGGCGATGCGGAAGACGTTACCGCGGCGACCGCGGAAACCCTTGGCGAGCTTCAGAACTTTCTTGTGACGTGCGCGGGCGGTAACACCACGTTTGACGCGAGGCATAAATTACTCCTTGTTCGTCCGTTAGATCAGATGCCGCGGCCGGGCAGCATCTGCGCCATCGAGGCCATATTGGTCTCGTGCACAGTCACCGCACCACGCAGTTGGCGCTTGTTCTTGGTGGTCTTCTTCGTCAGGATGTGACGCTTGAAGGCTTGACCGCGCTTGACGGTGCCACCGGGACGAACGCGGAAGCGTTTCTTCGCTGCGCTCTTGGTCTTCATTTTGGGCATGTGCATGCTCCTTCTTGGTTGTGCTCGTGAGGCGCCAGAAACCGATTCCGGACTTGTTGGCCCCGAGCCACTTTTGTTGCGAAGGCCTTGCGGCCTTCGCGTTCACCACCTGCAGGCGACCAACCCGCCGGCGCTGAATTCTTGGTTTGCCTGCCTCAGGGCGCTGCGCTGGGCGCAGCCTCTGCGGCGGGCTTGACAGCCGCGACCGGCTTCTTGCGGGCCGGCGCGATCATCATGATCATCTGGCGGCCTTCCAACTTGGGAAACTGCTCGACGATGATCAGGTCCTGCAGGTCATTGCGGATGCGCTGCAGCAGCGCCATGCCCAATTCCTGGTGCGTGATCTCGCGGCCACGAAAACGCAGCGTGATCTTGCACTTGTCACCTTCGGCCAGAAAGCGCCGGATGTTGCGCATCTTGATGTTGTAGTCGCCATCGTCCGTACCGGGACGGAACTTGACTTCCTTGATCTCGATGACCGTCTGCTTGGCTTTCGCGTCGGCCGCCTTCTTCTGCTCTTGGTATTTGAACTTGCCGTAGTCCATCAACCGGCAGACAGGCGGGTTCGCCGCGGCGACGACCTCGACGAGGTCCACGTCCAGCTCGCCCGCCATGCGCAAGGCTTCAGCCAAGCTCACGACCCCCAAGGGTTCGTTCTCAGGGCCGGTGAGACGCACCTCCGGGGCCATGATTTCCCGGTTCAGGCGGTGCTTGCGTTCTTCGCGGTGACGACGGTCACGAAAATCAGTAGCGATGGCTCAATCCTTCAACATCAAACGCTATGTTTAAAATAGCAACAGCCGCCATGTACGTGCGGCCAAAACTGAACAATGGGTCTTGCCTGACCCCGCATTCATGCCTTGGAAGCGATGTCGGCGACAAGCTTCGCTTGGAAGTCTTGTAGCGGCATCACACCGAGGTCCAGATTGCCTCGGGCACGCACTGCGACGGCACCGGCTTCCCGTTCTTTGTCACCCACGACAAGGATGTAAGGAAGCTTTTGCATCGAATGCTCCCGTATTTTACGGGTAATCTTCTCGTTGCGCAGATCAAGCTCTACCCTAAACCCTTGATCCAGCAGCGTTTTGGCAACACTCCGTGCATAGTCTGCCTGTCCGTCCGTGATGTTGAGGACGGAAACCTGCTTCGGGGCGAGCCATGCAGGCAGTGCGCCAGCGTGCTGTTCGATCAGGATGCCGATGAAACGCTCCAGGCTGCCGACGATGGCCCGGTGCAACATGATGGGCCTGTGGCGTGCACCGTCCTCGCCCACGAAGTCGGCATCCAGCCGCTCCGGCAGGTTCGGATCCACCTGGATCGTTCCGCATTGCCACTGGCGGCCCAGCGCGTCTTTCAGCACGTACTCGATCTTGGGGCCGTAAAAGGCTCCCTCGCCGGGCAGGTATTCGAATTCGCAACCGGAGGCGCGCAGACCGTCGGCCAATGCGGCCTCGGCCTTGTCCCAGCTCTCCTCGGTGCCGATCCGTTTCTCGGGGCGCGTGGACAGCTTGTAGAGGATCTCCGTGAAACCGAAATCCTTGTAGACCTTCTGCAGGAGCGTCGTGAAAGCCGTGACCTCGCCCTGGATCATGTCCTCCGTGCAGAAGATATGACCATCGTCCTGCGTGAAGCCACGCACGCGCATGATGCCGTGCAGGCCACCCGTGGGCTCGTTGCGGTGGCAGTTGCCGAACTCGCCATAGCGCAGCGGCAAGTCACGGTAGCTCTTGATGCCCTGCTTGAAGATCAGGATGTGGCCTGGGCAGTTCATCGGCTTGAGTGCGTAGTCGCGCTTCTCCGATTCCGTGACGAACATGTTCTCGCGGTACTTGTCCCAGTGTCCCGTCTTCTCCCACAGGCCCTTGTCCAAGATCTGCGGACCCTTGACCTCTTCGTAGCCGTTGTCGCGGTAGACACGGCGCATGTACTGCTCGACCTCCTGCCACAGCGTCCAGCCCTTGGGATGCCAGAACACCATGCCGGGAGCGTGGTCGTCGATGTGGAACAGGTCGAGTTCGCGCCCAAGCTTGCGGTGGTCGCGCTTTTCGGCTTCCTCCAACATCGTCAGGTACTGCTGCAGTTCGTCTTTGCTAGCCCAGGCCGTGCCGTAGATGCGTTGCAGCATCTCGTTGCGGTGGTCGCCGCGCCAGTAGGCACCGGCCACCTTCATGAGCTTGAAGAAGCGCAGCTTGCCCGTGCTGGGCACGTGCGGGCCGCGGCACAGGTCTTCAAACTTGCCTTCGCGGTACAGCGACACATCTTCGTTGGCCGGGATGCTGGCAATGATCTCGGCCTTGTAGTGCTCGCCCAAGCTCTTGAAATAGGCCACGGCTTCGTCGCGCGGCAGCACGCGGCGCACCACGGGCTCGTCCTTGGCGGCGAGCTCTCCCATCTTCTTCTCGATGGCCACCAGATCCTCGGGCGTGAACGGTCGCTTGTACGAGAAGTCGTAGTAGAAGCCGTTCTCGATGACCGGACCAATGGTGACCTGCGCCTCGGGAAACAACTCCTTCACGGCATAGGCCAGCAAGTGGGCCGTTGAATGGCGGATCACTTCCAGGCCATCGGCGTCCTTGGCCGTCACGATGGACAGCGCGCTGTCGGCCGCGATCTGGTGATTCGTATCGACGACCTTGCCGTTGATCTTGCCGGCCAAGGCCGCCTTGGCCAGGCCGGAGCCGATCGACGCGGCGACTTCGGCCACCGTGACAGGACCGGGGAACTCGCGCTGCGAACCGTCGGGAAGCGTGATGTGGATCATGGATTCAATGCTCATCAGGGTGGAGAACGATGCGCCAACAAAAAAGCGCGGAACACGTCCGCGCTTTTCTGGTGGGGGATGCAAGCAGGCAGGCGCGAACGGCGGCCTCAACGGCCGGTGGAGGTCTCCGTCGTAGTTCGCGGTGTCATAACCAGCATGCCTTTCTCGCCCTTGTTCGTGGAAGCAAAGCCGCCATTCTAGCGGCCCGAATGAAAAAGGGCCCCGGCAGCTTCCTGCCGGAGCCCTGTCTCCTCGACCTGCAGGATCAGTGGAACTGTTCTTCTTCGGTCGACCCGGTCAGTGCCTTGACGCTGGATGAACCACCCTGGATCACCGTGGTCACATCGTCGAAGTAACCGGCGCCGACTTCCTGCTGGTGCGACACGAAGGTGTAGCCCTGCTCGCGCGCCGCGAATTCCGGCTCCTGCACCATTTCCACATAGTGCTTCATGCCTTCGCCGCGGGCATAGGCGTGGGCGAACTTGAAGGTGTTGTACCAGTTGACGTGGATGCCGGCCAGCGTGATGAACTGGTACTTGTAGCCCAGCGCGGACAGCTCGTCCTGGAACTTGGCGATCGTCTTGTCGTCCAGGTTCTTCCTCCAATTGAACGACGGCGAGCAGTTGTACGACAGCAGCTTGCCCGGGCTCTTGGCATGCACGGCCTGCGCGAACTCACGGGCGAAGCCCAGGTCCGGCGTGCCGGTCTCGCACCACACCAGGTCGGCGTAGGGAGCGTAGGCCACGCCGCGGCTGATGGCCTGCTCCAGACCGTTCTTGACGCGGTAGAAACCTTCCTGCGTGCGCTCACCGGTCAGGAACGGCTTGTCGTTGGCATCGTGGTCGGAGGTGATCAGGTTGGCCGCCTCAGCATCGGTGCGTGCCAGCACGATCGTGGAGACACCCATGACATCGGCAGCGAAGCGCGCGGCGATGAGCTTCTCGCAGGCTTCGTGCGTCGGCACCAGCACCTTGCCGCCCATGTGGCCGCACTTCTTGACCGCGGCCAGTTGGTCTTCGAAGTGCACGCCCGCGGCACCGGCCGCGACCATGTTCTTCATGAGTTCGAAAGCGTTCAGCACGCCGCCGAAACCGGCCTCCGCATCGGCCACGATCGGCAGGAAGTAGTCGATGAACTCCTTGTTGCCCGGCTCGATGCCACGGCCCCACTGGATCTCGTCGGCGCGCTTGAAGGTGTTGTTGATGCGGCGGACCATGGTCGGGACCGAGTCGTAGGCGTACAGCGACTGGTCGGGGTACATGGTCTCGGAGGTGTTGCCGTCTGCGGCCACTTGCCAACCAGACAGGTACACGGCCTCCAGGCCTGCCTTTGCCTGTTGCATGGCCTGGCCGGCAGAGATTGCGCCGAAGGCGTTCACGTAGCCCTTCTTGGCGCCACCGTTGATCTTGTCCCACAGCTTCTCTGCGCCGCGCTTGGCCAAGGTGTATTCGATCGGCAGCGAACCGCGCAGGCGCACCACGTCGGCGGCGCTGTATCCGCGCTTGACACCCTTCCAGCGCGGATTGGTCGCCCAGTCCTTCTCGAGGGCGGCGATCTGCTGTTCACGGCTGAGTTGTTCGGTCACGGATTGGGGCATGGAAGTTCTCCAGAACGTTGATGGGATGCGTGAATTCTATGTCTTATATAAGACCTGATTCTTCTCATGTGTCTTATAGAAGACAAGAAAATATTCTTTTGAAAACAATTAGTTAGATTTTCGTTTTCACAATAAGGAAACAAGAACTTCATCCCGAAAACCCATGCGAACATGCCGGCGGACAACTTTCCGCATGACGAAACGTCATCTCGATGACGCAGGCAGCCATCTGAACCACGCACAGTTAGCGGCATGCCTTGCGGCGACGGCCAGCCCGCCTCCGCCCCTCGCCACCGCGCATGGGCCATGATGCGTGGCTGTACGCCGCACCCACGAGATGAGCCCGTGACCCCCTCTTCCAATCGCCTGGCAGCCAGCGCCTGCCTCGCCGCCAGCATGACCCTGGTCGGCAGCTATGTCGCCCTGTCCAAACCGCTCGCCGCAGCCTTCCCGGTGTTGCTGCTGGCGTGGCTGCGGTTTGGCATCGCCGCGGTCGCCATGCTTCCCTGGCTGCGCAAGCCAGCCCACGAGCCACCGATGCCGCTCGGCATTCGCCGTCTCGTGTTCCTGGAATCCTTCCTCGGCAACTTCCTGTTCTCCATCTGCATGATCTATGGCGTCAGCATGACCAGCGCCGTGTCTGCAGGCGTGGTCATGGCGGCCATCCCGGCCGCCGTGGCTGTCGCGAGCTGGCTGCTGCTGCGCGAGCGCGTCACGGGCCGCACCTGGGCAGCCGTCGCCTGCGCCGTGGTCGGCATCGGCCTGCTGGGCATTGCCAAGCCCAGCCATGGCGCACCAGACGGCAGCAGCCAGCAGGACAACGCCCTGCTGGGCCATCTGCTGCTGTTCGCAGCGGTGCTGTGCGAGGCCGCATATGCAGTCATCGGCAAGAAGCTGACCGGCAGCCTGGGGCCCAAGCGCATCAGCGCACTGATCAATCTCTGGGGGCTGGTGCTTGCCACGCCGTTCGGCCTGTACTTCGCCGCGCAATTCGACTTTGGCGCCGTCAGCGCGGGGCTCTGGGTCCTGCTGGTGTTCTACGCGCTGGCCGCCAGCATCTGGACCGTATGGCTCTGGATGACCGGCCTGCGGTCCATCCCGGCGGCGCAGGCCGGTGTGTTCAGTGTGTTGCTGCCTGTCAGCGCCGCGCTGACAGGTGTACTCGCGCTCGGCGAGCGCATGGGCAGCCTGGAGTTGCTGGCGCTCGCCATCGCGCTGGTCGGCGTGGCGCTCGCCACACTGCCCGGGCGCGCGGTCAGCGATCTTTGAGGCGGTGCGCCGCGGGGCGCACGTTCTCCTGCCGCGCGGGCAGCACTGGCGCATGCTCGCGCGGCGCGTTCAGGACGATGGAGGTCGAGGTGTCCGCCAGCACGCAGAACTTGCTGACCACCGCATCCAGGTGCGGCACATCGATCACGGCGATCTCCAGCACCCAGCTGTCCTCGCCGGTCACGTTGAAGGCATTGATGACCTCGGGCGTCTGCTCGATGAGCTTGACCACGCGCGCGTACTCGGCCCTTCCGACCCGCACCAGCGCACGGATACCGTAGCCAAGACGCGACAGATCGAGCTCGGCACGGTAGGCCTTGATGACCCCTGCAATCTCGAGCTTGCGCACCCGCTCCGTGACAGCAGGCTGGCTCAGATGCACCCTGCGGCCGAGCTCGGCCATGGTCATGCGGGCATCTCGCTGCAGCTCCGCAAGGATCTTGTCGTCGTACGCGTCGAGCGCATGGGCTTCAGCAATCATCGGAAATACTTTTGAGGATTGAAGTCGATCGCAATTGTACTTATCGAGAATTTAGTACGTCGACGATTCTCTTTTCCGAGCGAACGTCGCCCCAGGCGAATCGCCGCTTCTGCGCCAGCGGCGCCACGCGCTCCTCGCCTGAACACACACCACAAACCACCTCGCGCATGCTGCGCGATGCACTCGCCAGCGCCCGCATCGCACAGCGTGTTGGCACGCGAAAAATCCTCTGCCCACACAGCGAAAAAGGGGTCTCTCTCTCTTGGAAAGGCGTTTCTTCTCCATTAGCATCCGCTCTGCCAGTGAGGAAGGTTTTTTTCGCTGGTGACAACGCAACACCAAAAAGGAATCTCAATCATGGCAACTGCGAAGAAAGCGCCCGCGAAAGCGGCTCCGGCAAAGAAGGCGGCCCCGGCCGCGGCGAAGAAGGCTCCGGCAGCGAAGAAGGCCGCCGCTCCCGCCAAGAAGGCAGCGGCTCCGGCGAAGAAGGCCGCCGCCCCCGCCAAGAAGGCAGCTCCGGCCAAGAAGGCCGCCGCCCCCGCCAAGAAGCGCGCCGTCAACGCCGCCTTCATGAAGGCCTTGACGCCCAGCGCCGCCCTGGCTGGCGTGGTCGGTGCAGCACCGATGCCGCGCACCGAAGTGGTCAGCAAGCTGTGGGTCTACATCAAGAAGAACAAGCTGCAGGACAGCGTCAACAAGCGCATGATCAACGCCGACGCCAAGCTGAAGGAAGTCTTCGGCAAGGCCCAGGTGTCCATGTTCGAGATGGCCGGCCTGATCGGCAAGCATCTCAAGTAAGACGGCCCTCGCCGTCTCTTGCAAGGCCGGCTCTGCCGGCCTTTTCCTTTGGTGCTCAGGCTTTGCCGACCTTCTTCAGCGCAGCCTGCGTGATCGCGCTCAGCGTCCCGCGCGTGGTGATGACTTCAGGGTCCAGCACCGCCTCGATCAGCGTGCCGTTCGGCCGCTCCAGCGCTGCCAGCAATTGCGCCTCGAACTCGTCGGTCCGCGTGATGCGCACGCCGGCATAGCCATAGGCCTCGGCCAGTTTCACGAAGTCGGGGTTCGCCAGCGCCGTACCGCTCACGTTCTTCGGGTACTCGCGTTCCTGGTGCATGCGGATGGTGCCGAACATGCCGTTGTTGAGCAGCAGCACGATGCTCTTGGCGCCGCACTGCGCGGCCGTGGCGAGTTCCTGCCCGTTCATGAGGAAGTCGCCATCGCCGGCGATCGTGAAGGCCGTGCGGCCGGTCGTGATGGCGGCTGCGATCGCGGCCGGAACCCCATAGCCCATCGCGCCGTTGGTCGGTGCCAGCTGCGTCTTGTGGCCCTTGGCCAGGCCATGGTGGCGGAAGAACCGGTGCATCCAGCTGGCGAAGTTGCCGGCGCCGTTGGTCACCACCGCATCGGCCGGCAGGTGCTTTTGCAGCAGGCCCACGATGGCGGGCATGTCGATGTCGCCCGGCAGGGCCTGGGGCTTCAGGTTCTCCAGGTAGTCGGCGTTGGCCGACTGGGTCCATTCCTCCCAGGGCAGGCTGGTCGGCGCCGTCAACACCTCGAGCGAGCGCGCCGCCGCGTTCATCGTGGCGTTGATCGCCAGGTCGGCCTGATAGACGCGGTTGAGCTCCTCGGCGCTGGCGTGAATGTGTACGAGCTTCTGCTTGCTGCGCGGCGCCTCGATCAGCGTGTAGCCGCCGGTCGTCATCTCGCCCAGCCGCGGGCCGATGGCCAGGATCAGGTCGCTGTCCTTCACGCGCTGCGCGAGCTTGGGATTGAGGCCGATGCCGATGTCGCCGGCGTACTGCGCGTGCCAGTTGTCGAAGGTGTCCTGGAAGCGGAAGGCGTTGCCCACCGGCAGCTTCCAGTTCTCGGCAAAGCGCTGCAACGCCTGCGCCGACTGCGGCGTCCAGCCGCTGCCGCCAGCGATCACCAGCGGCTTCTTCGCCGCCAGCAGCATCTCGCGCAGCGTGCGCAACGCACCCGGGTCGCTCCACGCCTGCACCGCCTCCACGCGCGGCAGCGGCGCCACGTCGACCTCCTGCACCAGCATGTCCTCGGGCAGGGCCAGCACCACAGGGCCCGGCCGGCCGTTCATGGCGGTCGCGAACGCGCGCGCCACGTACTCGGGGATGCGCCGCGCGTCGTCGATGCGCTCCACGCGCTTGGCGAAACCCTTGGTGCTGGGACCGAAGAAGCTCTGGTAGTCGACCTCCTGGAACACCTCGCGGTCGCGCGAGTCGCTGGCCACGTCGCCGACGAACAGCACCATGGGCGTGGAATCCTGGAAGGCCGTGTGCACGCCGATGGAGGCATTCGTTGCGCCGGGCCCGCGTGTCACGAAGCAAACGCCAGGCCTGCCGGTGAGCTTGCCATGGGCCTCGGCCATGAAGGCGGCGCCGCCCTCTTGCCGGTTGATGACGAACTGGATGCGGTCGCCGTAGGCGTGGAAGCCGTCCAGCGCCGCGAGATAGCTCTCGCCCGGCACGCCGAACACATGGCTCACGCCCTGCTCGACCAGACACTGCACCAACAAATGACCCGCGATCTGTTTGCTCATGGAATTCCTGTGGGAAGCTGTTGCGAAAGACGGCGGCCATTATGGGCCGTGGCCCGAGCGGGCTTGCTTTTATTCACCACCCAGTTAATTATCAGGACATGAGTGCCACCCCCACGCCTCTCGAGCCGCGCACCCGCGACGCCGACCGCTCACAGTTGATCATCCTGGATGCCGCGCGCGAGGAGTTCGCGCGCTACGGCCTCGCCGGCGCCCGCGTGGACCGCATCGCCGAGCGCGCCGGCATCAACAAGCGCCTGATCTACTACTACTTCGAGAGCAAGGACGGCCTGTTCCTGGCCGTCCTCGAGCAGACCTACCTGGACATCCGCGAGGCCGAGAAGCAACTGCACCTGGAGGAGTTGCCGCCGGCCCAGGCCATCCGCCGGCTCACCGAGTTCACCTGGGACTACTACCTCGCCCACCCCGAGTTCCTGACCCTGCTCAACAGCGAGAACCTGCACCGGGGCGCCCACCTGGCGGAGTCGGCACGGGTGCGCGAGATGAACTCGCCGCTGATCGACACGCTGGCCCAGATCCTGGAGCGCGGCCGCGCCGAAGGCCTGTTTCGCGGCGGCATCGACCCGTTGCAGCTGTACGTCTCCATTGCCGGCATGGCGTACTTCTACCTGTCCAACCAGCACACGCTGCGCGCCGTGTTCGGCCGCGACCTCATGACGCCCAAGGCGCAGCACGAGCGCCTCTCCCACATGTGCGAGGTCGTCCTAGGGTATGTACTTAGAAGCTGAGCACGGGCGTGCGTTGACGTCGGCGCAAACGGGTTTCTAGAATGCAGTAATTCACCATTTGGTGAAAACATCCACCAAGATCCGGAGACCCGACATGACCTCGACCCGCCTGGCCACCCTGCTTGCCGCCGCCCTGCTGCCTGCGTTCGCCGCTGCCCAGGGCAACTACCCCAACAAGCCGATCCGCGTCGTCGTGCCGTTCGCGGCCGGCAGCACCACGGACATCATCGCGCGCGCCATCACCGACAAGATGGGCCAGAGCATGGGCCAGACGCTGGTGGTCGACAACCGCGGCGGCGCCAGCGGCACCATCGGGCAGCAGGCCGTGGCCACGGCCGCGCCTGACGGCTACACCATCATGATCCACTCGTCGTCGCACACGGTCAGCCCCTCGACCTTCGCCAAGCTGCCGTTCGACACCGTGGGCGATTTCGCCGCCGTCACGCCGATCTCCAGCACGCCCAACGTGCTGGTGATCTCGCCGGCCAAGGGCATCAAGTCGGTGCAGGAACTCGTGGCCAAGGCCAAGGCCGAGCCCGGCAAGATGAACTTCGCGTCGGCCGGCCAGGGCAGCGCGACCCACCTGAACGCCGAGAAATTCAAGATGGCGGCGCACATCGATGCGACCAACATCCCGTTCAAGGGCTCGGCAGAAGCCGTCACCGAGGTGCTGGCCGGCCGTGTGGACTACTACTTCTCGCCCATCGCGCCCGTCATCGGCCAGATCAAGGAAGGCCAGCTGCTGGCCCTGGCGGTGGGCTCGCCCAAGCGCGCCAGCGCCCTTCCTGACGTGCCCACCACCACCGAAGGCGGCGTGCCCGGCTCCGAGTTCAACTTCTGGATCGGCATGATGGCCCCGGCCAAGACGCCGCGCGACATCGTCAACCGCCTGCACGACGAAGTGCTCAAGGCACTCGCCAGCCCCGAGGTGAAAGAGCGCTTCCTGAAGCTCGGCGCCGACGCCTGGACCATGAAGCCCGAAGAGTTCGACGCCTACATCAAGACCGAGATCCAGGCCAACGCCAAGCTCGTCAAGGCAGCCGGCCTCTCGCCGTCCAACTGACCCCCGACCGCCCTCCCGTTTCCCTTTTCACGTTCGCAGGAAGTTCGCTATGCCTACCCAACGCCTCGGTCTGATCATGCACGGTGTCACCGGCCGCATGGGCATGAACCAGCACTTGATCCGCTCCATCGTCGCCATCCGCAACCAGGGCGGCGTCACGCTGTCCAACGGCGACAAGGTGATGCCCGACCCGATCCTGATCGGCCGCAACGCCGAGAAGATCGAGGCGCTGGCCAAGGCCCATGGCATCGCGCGCTGGGGCACCAACCTCGAAGCCGCGCTGGCGAACAAGGACGACACGGTGTTCTTCGACGCCGGCACCACGCAGATGCGCCCGACGCTGCTGGCGCAGGCGCTGCGCGCCGGCAAGCACGTCTACTGCGAAAAGCCGATCGCCACCACCCTGGCCGAAGCCATGGAGATTTCCAAGGTCGCCAGCAACTCCGGCCTCAAGCACGGCGCCGTGCAGGACAAGCTGTTCCTGCCCGGCCTGCGCAAGCTCGACATGCTGCGCCGCGCCGATTTCTTCGGCCGCATGCTGTCGGTGCGCCTGGAGTTCGGCTACTGGGTGTTCGAGGGCGACCTGCAACCGATCCAGCGCCCGAGCTGGAACTACCGCGCCGAAGACGGCGGCGGCATGATCCTGGACATGATGTGCCACTGGCGCTATGTGCTGGACAACCTGTTCGGCAAGGTGCAGTCGGTCTCCTGCCTGGCCGCCACGCACATCCCCAAGCGCTGGGACGAAGCCGGCAAGGAATACACCGCCACGGCCGATGACGCCGCCTACGCCACCTGCCAACTCAAGGGCCATGGCGGCGAGGACGTCGTCGCCCAGCTCAACATGAGCTGGGCCACGCGCGTGCGCCGCGACGACCTGGTCACATTCCACGTCGACGGCACGCACGGCTCGGCCGTGGCCGGCCTGTCGGACTGCCGCGCGCAGAGCCGCGTGAACACGCCGCGCCCGGTCTGGAACCCGGACGTCAAGCAGACCATGAACTTCTTCGACCAGTGGCAGGAAGTGCCCGATTCGATGGTCTACGACAACGGCTTCAAGATCCAGTGGGAGCACTTCATCCGCCACGTGGTGGAAGACGCGCCCTATGCCTGGACCCTGCCCGAAGGCGCCAAGGGCGTGCAGCTGGTCGAGGCCGCGCTGCAGTCGCACAACGAACGCCGCTGGGTCGACGTGCCCGAGTTGAAGGTCTGACGCCATGGCCCTGTCCATCCAACTCCCCACGCCGCAAGGCCTGGCCAGCTACGCCCTGCGCGGCCAGCCGGTGGCCCGCCCGCCGGCCGGCCTGAAGTTCAACCGCATCGCCTACTCGGCGGCGCACGTGGTGGCCGACCCGCTGGCCGCGGTCGACCCCTGGCTCACGGCGGCCATCGACTGGGACGCCACCATCGCCTACCGCCAGCACCTGTGGTCGCTGGGCCTGGGGGTGGCCGAGGCCATGGACACGGCCCAGCGCGGCATGGGCCTGGATTGGCCCACCTCGCTGGAACTGATCCGCCGCTCGCTCGATGCGGCCAAGGACCACCCGGGCGCCATCGTTGCCTCGGGCTGCGGCACCGACCACCTGGACATCGACGCGGTCAAGACCGTGGACGACGTGATCCGCGGCTACGAAGAGCAGATGGCCGCCATCGAGAAGCTCGGCGGCAAGCTCATCATCATGGCCAGCCGCGCGCTGGCCCGCGTGGCCAAGAGCCCGGCCGACTACGAGCGCGTGTACGGCCGCATCCTGTCGCAGGCCAGGCAGCCCGTGGTGCTGCACTGGCTGGGCCCGATGTTCGACCCGGCACTCGCAGGCTACTGGGGCAACGACAACGCCGATGCCGCCATGGACACGGCGCTGGCCGTCATCGCCGCGAACCCGACCAAGGTCGATGGCATCAAGATCTCGCTGCTCGACAAGGACAAGGAGATCGCGATGCGCCGGCGCCTGCCCGCCGGAGTCCGCATGTACACGGGCGACGACTTCAACTACGCCGAACTGATCGCGGGCGACGGTTGGGGCGAGCAGCCCCTGCACGGCCAGAGCGATGCGCTGCTGGGCATCTTCGACGCCATCGCACCCGCCGCCAGCGCCGCGCTGGGCAAGCTGGCCGAGGGCAAGCTCGAAGAATTCCACGCCATCCTCGGCCCGACGGTGCCGCTGTCGCGCCACATCTTTGCGGCGCCCACACGCTTCTACAAGACCGGCGTGGTGTTCATGGCCTGGCTCAACGGCCACCAGAAGCACTTCAGCATGGTCGGCGGCCAGCAAAGCACGCGCTCGCTGCAGCACTTCGCTGAACTGTTCCGCCTGGCCGATGCGGCAAACGTGCTGGAAAAGCCAGACCTCGCCGTGCAGCGCATGCGCGCGCTGCTGGCCGTGCACGGCATCGATTGAGCCCACTGGGGCCGCGCCGCGGCCCTAACAACAACCGGAGACATCCATGCACGTCGTTTCTCGCCGGGCCCTGGCGGCCCTCGTCCTCGCGCTGCCCTTCACGGCCGCGCTGGCCAATGACTATCCCAACAAGCCCGTGCGCGTGATCATCCCGTTCCCGCCGGGCGGCACGCTGGACACCGTGGGCCGCCTGCTCGCGCAAAAGCTCAGCGAGCAGACCGGCCAGAACTTCATCGTCGACAACCGGCCGGGCGGCAACGCCACCATCGGCGCGGGCGCGGTGGCCAAGTCGCCGGCCGACGGCTACACGCTGCTGTTCAACGCCTCGACCTTCACCACTTCCACGCACTTCCTGAAGACGCCGCCCTACGACCCTGCGACCGACTTCACGCCGATCGCGCTGGTGGCCAAGGCGCCGCTGTCGGTCTCTGTCAACAAGGACCTGCCGATCACCGACGTCAAGTCGCTGATCAGCCATGCCAAGGCCAATCCGGGCAAGCTCAGCTTCGCCGTCGGATCCATCGCCTCGGCCGGGCATTTCTCGACCGAACTGATCAAGAGCAGCGCCGGCCTGAACCTGCAGATCGTGCCCTACAAGGGCTCGGCGCCGGCCTACCAGGACCTGGTGGGCGGGCAGATCGCCGGCTTTGTCGACCCGGTGCTGGGCGCCACCTCGTTCTACAAGAGCGGCATGCTCAAGATCATCGCCGTGACCTCGAAGACGCGCCTGCCCACGCTGCCCGAAGTGCCCACGGTCGGCGAGACCATTCCCGGCTACGAGTTCTACAGCTGGTACGGGCTGTGGGGGCCGGCCAAGCTGCCGGCCGAGGTCACGGCCAAGCTCAACGCCGAGGTCAACAAGGCATTGGCTGGCGAGATGAAGGAACGGCTCACCAGCCAGGGCATCCTGCTCGGCGGCGGCAGCCCCGACGAATTCGCGCGCTTCCAGAAGGACGACACGGCGCGCGCGTTCAAGACCATCGCCGATGCCAACATCCGCCCCGAGTGAGGCCCGTGCCGTCGTGACCGGCAGCAGCGCCGGCATTGGTGCTGCGATCGCCCAGGCCCTGCTCGCGCAGGGCTGGGCCGTGACGGGCATGGACCGCGCACCAGCGTCCATCGCCCACGCGGGCTACCAACACGTGCAGGTGGACCTGGCCGACGGTGCCGCCACCGAGACTGCGGCCCGTGCCGTCGAAGCCGCGCAGGCTTTCGTGCACGCGGCCGGCGTGCTGCGCGTGGCGCCGCTGGGCAGCCTGCAGCCCGACGATGGCGCCCGCATGTGGCAGCTGCACGTGGACGCGCCAAGCCGCATCGCCAACATCCTGCTGCCCGCCATGGCGCGCGCAGGCCGGGGCCGCGTGGTGTTGATCGGCAGCCGCGTCGCCAGCGGCGTGGCCGGGCGCAGCCAGTACGCCGCCACCAAGGCCGCCATGCTGGCGCTCGCGCGCAGCTGGGCGGCCGAGGTCGTGGCCCAGGGCGTCACGGTCAACGTGGTCTCGCCGGCCGCCACACGCACCGGCATGCTGGCCGACCCGGCGCGCCAGGCCGAGAAACCCAAGCTGCCGCCCATGGGCCGGCTCATCGAACCTAATGAGATCGCCGCGCTCGTGGGCTTCCTGCTCTCGCCCGCGGCGGCGCCCATCACGGGCCAGGACATCCGCGTCTGCGGCGGCGCGTCGCTATGACGGCGTCCAAATCTCCCGTCGGTCTCATCGGCCTGGGCCTCGTGGGCCAGGCCATCGCGCAGCGCCTGCGCGCTGCCGGCATCGCCACGCTGGGCCACGACATCCGGGCCGAGGCGCGCGCGGCCTTCGCGGCGCAGGGCTTCGCAGCGGCCGACAGTGCATGCGCGCTCGGCGAACGCTGCGAGACCGTGGTGCTGGCCGTCTTCGACACGGGCGGCGTGATCGACAGCGTGGAAGGCGCAGCAGGCCTGCTGTCGGCCACGGCGCCGCGCACGCAGCTGCTCATCGACTGCTCCACCGGCGACCCCGACAAGCTGCAGGCGCTGGCCGGCCGGCTCGCCGCGCGCGGGCTGGGCTTCGTCGAAGCCCCGCTGTCCGGCTCCAGCGAGCAGATCGCAGCCGGCCAGGCCACCATGCTGGTCGGCACCGACAGGGCCACCCTGGCCCGCGCGGCGCCGCTGCTGGACTGCATCGCCGCCAAGCGCGTGCATGTGGGCGGCGCCGGCATGGGCGCGCGCGCCAAGCTGGCCACCAATCTGGTGCTGGGCCTGAACCGCGCCGTGCTGGCCGAAGGCATGGTCTTCGCCGAACGCCTGGGCATCGCGCCCGCGGCCTTCCTCGAACTGGTGCTGGCCACGCCCGCACGCTCTGGCGCGGCCGAGGCCAAGGGCCGCATGATGGTCGAGGAGCGCTTCGCGCCGCAGTCGCGCATCCGCCAGCACCTGAAGGATGTGGACCTCATGCTGGCCGCCGCCGCAGACCAGGGCCAGGCCCTGCCGCTGTCCCAGACCCACGCCGCGCTCATGCGGGCGGCCATCGCCGCCGGCGACGGCGAACTCGACAACGCCGCCATCGTCCGCCAGTTGCGGCGCGAGCGCATTCCCCCCACCTCTTCCTGACACACCCGCCATGCGCGATTTCTCTTCCAGCCACGAATGGCTCTCCATGAACACCGCCACCGTGCGCAAGCAGTGGGAGTTGCCGCAAATCATCGACGCGTGCGCACGCCGCGGCATCCGCGCCATCAGCCCCTGGCGCGACCAGGTGGCCGCCGCTGGCCTGGAGGCCACGCGCCGGCAGCTGAAAGAGCACGGCATGCAACTTTCCGGCTACTGCCGCGGCGGCTTCTATCCGGCTGCCGACAAAGCCGGTCTGGCGGCGGCGCTCGACGACAACCGCCGCGCCATCGACGAGGCCAAGACGCTGGATGCGGCATGCCTCGTGCTGGTGGTCGGCTCGCTGCCCGGCGCGCTGCAAGGCAAGCCGGCCTACACCGACATCGCACGTGCCCGCAACGAGGTGCGCGACGGCATCGCCGCCTCGCTCGAGTACGCACGCGAGGTCGGCATGCCGCTGGCCATCGAGCCGCTGCACCCCATGCAGGCGGCCGAGCGCGCCTGCATCAACACGCTGGAACACGCGCTGGACCTGTGCGATGCACTCGACCCCGGCCAGACCGGCATGCTGGGCGTGGCCATGGATGTCTACCACTGCTGGTGGGATCCCAAGCTCGAGCAGCAGATCGCACGCGCCGGCGATGCGAAGAACACGCGCCTCCTGGCCTACCACGTCTGCGACTGGCTCACGCCCACGCGCGACCTGCTGAACGACCGCGGCATGATGGGCGATGGCGTGATCGAGCTCAAGAAGGTGCGCGGCTGGGTCGAAGCGGCCGGCTTCAGAGGCTTCGCCGAGGTCGAGATCTTTTCGGAACTCGATTGGTGGCAACGCCCCGGCGCCGAGGTGCTCGACACCTGCATCGCGCGCCACAAGAGCGTGGTGTGAGCGCGGTATAAACCGCGCCGTGCACATTCTCACGACCCACGCAGCCGCCAACAGACGCGGCATCTGGATGATGGTCGGTGCCATGGCGGGCTTCGTCGTCAACGACGCCATCGTCAAGCACGTGAGCGAGGACATGCCCTCGGCGCAGCTGATCTTCCTGCGCGGCGCGCTGGCCTCCTTGCTGGTGCTGGGCATGGCCTTGGCGCTGGGTGCGCGCAGGCAGTTGCGCCACGCGCTGCATCCCCGCGTGGCGGCGCGCGCAGCGGTGGACGCCTGCGCCACGGTGATGTACCTGCTCTCGCTGTTCCATCTGCCGCTCGGCAATGCGACGGCCATCAACCTTGCGGCGCCGCTGTTCATGGTCGTGTTCGCGGTGTGGTTCCTGAAGGAGCGCCCTGGCGCAGCGCGCTGGCTGGCCGTGGCCTTGGGCTTCGCCGGCGTGCTGTGCGTGGTGCAGCCCAGCAGCGAAGGATTCAATGCCTGGGCTTTGCTGTGCCTGGCCGGCACGCTGTTCCATGCCACGCGCGACCTGCTCACGCGCCGCATCGATCCGGCCATCCCCTCCATCGTGGTCACGCTGTCCACGGCGGTGGCCGTCACGCTGCTGTCGGGCGCCCTATCGCTGGCGCAGGGCTGGCAGCCCTTCACCGCGGCACAGCTGGCCTGGCTCGCGGGCGCATCGGTGTTCCTGGTGGCCGGCTATTTCCTGATCATCCAGTGCATGCGCCAGGGCGAGCTTTCGCTGACGGCGCCATTCCGCTACGCGGCCTTGCTGTTCGCCGTGGTGCTCGGCTACGTCGTCTGGGGCGACGTGCCCGACGCCTGGGCCTGGTGCGGCATCGCGCTGCTGGTGGGCTCGGGCCTGTACGTGGTGCACGACCAGCGCGGCCGCACGGCACGGGCCGAGCGTCTGGCGCTCGAAGCACAGGAATAACGCCAAGGCCTCTTGAAAACATCCAACGGCCATCCATATGGATGGTATGAGGATGTTTTCATGACCAACACCACGTCCATTGCGCGCATCAGCGAGTCCGAGAAGCTGACCATCAACCTGGGCTACGTCGATCTGGGCCAGATCGACCTGCTGGTGGCCGAGGGCTTCTACGCCAACCGCAGCGATTTCATCCGCACCGCCATCCGCAACCACCTGGCGACGCATGGCGACGCGTTGCGCCAGGTCGTCGCGCGCAAGATGCTGGTGCTCGGCCTACAGCAGTTCTCGGCAGCCGACCTCACACGGGTTCGCGCGGCCGGCGAGAAACTGCAGATCAGGGTGCTGGGATTGGCCAGCATCGCGCCCGATGTGCCAGCAGAACTTGCGGCGGAGACCATCGAATCCATCACCGTACTGGGTGCGCTGCATGCGAGCCCGGCCGTCCGTGCCGCATTGGCCGGACGCATCCACTGAAACGAGAACTCCCCCATGAAGCACCTGTTCACCGAGCTGTTCGGCGATGCCACGCGCCTGACACAGGGTGGCCAACTCCAGGCCGCCACCGACCTCATCCATCGCACGCTGCGCGATGCCGGCCTGGCTGGCGCGGCACCGAGGCAGGAGCCGCCGGACCCGCGGAACGTCATCGATGCCGAGAGCCGCGTGATCGCCGACGAAGTGCCGCCCGACGCGGCCGCGCGCCATGCGCACGAAGCGTCGCCCGCTGCCGAGCAATGGCTGGACGGCAGCTTCAGCCACCGCGGCCGCACAGTGGCCTACAAGCTCTACGTGCCGCCCACTGCGGCCGGTGCCGTGCCTGCGCCGCGCCCACTGCTCGTCATGCTGCACGGCTGCACGCAGGACGCGGACGATTTCGCCGCCGGCACGCGCATGAACCAGCTGGCCCGCGCGGCGGGCATGCTGGTGCTGTACCCCGTGCAGACCCAGCACGCCAACGCGCAGAAGTGCTGGAACTGGTTCAAGCCCCAGCACCAGCGGCGCGACCAGGGCGAGCCGGCCCTGCTGGCCGCCCTGACGCGGGAGGTCATGGGGGCGCATGCGGTCGATGCCGCGCGCGTCTACGTGGCCGGCCTGTCGGCAGGCGGCGCCATGGCCGACATCCTGGGCCGCCACCATGCCGACCTGTTCGCCGCCGTGGGCGTGCATTCCGGTCTGCCGCTGGGCGCGGCGAGCGATCTGCCCTCGGCCCTGGCAGCCATGCGCAGCGGCCCCGCGGCCGCGGCCACGGCGGACCTGCCGGCGTGTCCGGTGATCGTGTTCCACGGCGACGCGGACAGCACGGTGCATCCCGCCAACGGCGCCGCCGTCGCACGCGCCGGCCAGCAACACGGGCAGCCCGACATCACCAAGGGCCGCGCGCCCAACGGCAAGGGCTTCACCCACACCGTCTACCGCGGCGCCGACGGCAGCAGCCAGGTCGAACACTGGCTGCTGCACGGCCTGGGCCATGCCTGGTCGGGCGGCAGCGCCCAGGGCAGTTACACCGCGCCGGGTGGCGTGGATGCCAGCGCCGAGATGCTGCGCTTCCTGCTGTCGCACAGGCGTCCTTAGCCGCCACAGGCTTGCCGCACGCCGCCTAGAATCGTTCCGCGCCGGCCTTCACGGGCCGGCGCAAAGCGTTCTCAGGGCGGGGTGCAATTCCCCACCGGCGGTGATGGCGGGGCAACCTGCACAAGCCCGCGAGCGCCTCGCACCGCACGGTGCGAGGGTCAGCAGATCCGGTGCGATCCCGGAGCCGACGGTTAGAACGTGTTCGATGCGAGCACGTTCTTAAAGTCCGGATGAAAGAGAGCGCGAACGCGGTATCCCGCGCGCGTCCGCCATGGACGCGCGCAGGCCATGCGCTCGTGCGCCCTGATTCAGGCCAACCTTGCTCCAAGGAAACACCATGAGTCAGCTCAACGACCTTCCTCTCTCCTCCCACAGCAGCAGCGAGCAGCGCCGCATCGCCTTCGTCGAGGCGCAGTGGCATTCCGACATCGTGCACCAGGCACGCGACGCCTTCCTCGCCGAGATGGAGCGCCAGGGCATTGCGCGCGAGCGCATCGACGTGCTCGACGTGCCTGGCGCGTTCGAGATCCCGCTGCATGCCAAGCGCCTGGCCCAGTCGGGCCGCTACGCCGCCGTGGTCTGCTGCGCGCTCGTCGTCGACGGCGGCATCTACCGCCACGAGTTCGTCGCCAACACGGTGGTCAGCCGCCTGATGGACCTGCAACTGGAAACCATGGTGCCCATGATTTCGGCCGTGCTGACGCCGCACCACTTCCATGAACACGTGGAACACCGCAAGTACTTCCACCAGCACTTCGCGGTGAAGGGCACGGAAGCCGCGCAGGCCTGCGTGCAGACTATCGCCGGGCTGCAGCGCCTGGACGCGCTGCTCGCCGCTTGACGGCCTAACGGCGCAACAGCTCGGGCAGTGCGGACGCCAGGATGGCCACGCCCGAGGCCGTCAACAGACCCAGCACCAGGCGGCGGAACGCCGCCTCGGACAGGCCCTGGTAGAGCCGCGCGCCCAGCAACACCGGCACCAGCACGGCCGCAGCCACGATGGCCAGCAGCGGCACCATGGCGGCCGTCAGGTGGCCGCCCAGCACATGCAGGGCCAGCGCCACGCTCAGCATGGCCAGGTTGAAGTTCTGGACCACGGCGCGCTGGGCGTCGCGCGGGTAGCCACGCAGGGTGCACCACAGCGTGGGCACCGTGCCCGACAGGCCGCCGATGCCGCCCATCACGCCGCCGACGAATCCAGCCAAGCCGTCGCCCAGCCGCCCGCCCCGGATGCGCGGCAGCCGCGCCGACAGCAGCATGGCCGGGCACCAGACCACCAGCAGCAGGCCCAGCGCGGCCTTGAACACCACCACGTCCAGCCGCGGCAGCAGCCACAGGCCCAGCGGCACGCCGCACAGGCCGCCGACCACGAAGGGCCAGAGCAAGGCCTTGTCGGGCATGCGGCGCTGGGTGAAGGCGGCAATCACCTGCCCGGTCCAGCCGCCGAAGATCGCGAGCGATGCGCCCAGCAGTGGGTCCAGCGTCCAGGCCCAGACCGACAGCGAGACCATGCTGAACGCAAAGCCCGACAGGCCTTGCACGAAACCGGCCAGGGCCGCACCGATGGCGACCCAGGCGACCAGCGCCAGCGACACTCAGGCCGGCGCCAGGGCCGTGCGCCGCACGCGGCCCACGTTGAACGCGCTGGCGATCAACACGGCCTGCACGAGGGCCAGGCCGATGAACACAGCCGCGTACTGGCCCTTGTCCATCAGCGGGCCGAACACCAGCGGCGCCAGGGCCTGGCCGATGTCCAGGCCCGAGTAGACGACACCGTAGACGCGGCCGCTCGCGTTGGCCGGCGTGGCGCGCTTGACGATCATGTCGCGCGAGGGCCCGGCGATGCCCGCCCCCAGCCCCATGAGGCCGAACATCACCGGCACCATCCAGGCCGGCGGGTGCATGAACCCCAGCGCCAGCGCCACGCAGGCCGCGAAGCCGAAGCCCAGGGCCACCAGCTTCTCGCAGCGCGTGGGGTCGGACACCAGAAAGCCCCCCGCCACCATGGCCAGCGCGCTGCAGACCATGTAGACCGTCAGGCACAGCGCAGCCTGTGCCACCGGCACGGCGTGCAGCTCGCGCGCCGCGCCGGGCGCGAACACCTGCACGATGCCCAATGCCACCGCGTAGAAAAAGAAGAAACCGAAGCACATCCAGACCGCCGGGATGCGCAGGAAGCCGAAGCTGCTGTCCGCCGCGGCGGCACCGGGCTTTGCCGGCACTGCTGCAGGCAGCGCCAGCTTCTCGCGGTTGAAGAGCAGCAGCGCCAGCACCGCGAACGCGAACACGCCGGCGCAGACCAGCGCCGTGCGCCACGAGGTGGCGATCGCGATCGGCACCAGCATGGCTGGCGCCACCGCCCAGCCCAGGCTGCCGGTGATGCCGTGCACGCTGTAGCCGTGGCCCAGCCGCGCCGCACTGACCTTGCGGTTCAGCAGCGTGTAGTCGACCGGGTGGAACACGCCGTTGCCGACGCCGGCCACCACCGAGAACATGGCCAGCATCCAGTAGTGCGTGCTCACCGAATAGCCGAAGGCCGCCAGCCCCAGCAGCGCGAGCCCGCCGAACAGCACGGGCCGCGGCCCGAAGCGGTCCACCACGAAACCAGAGGCCGCCTGCACCGCGCACGAAGTGACGAAGAACAGCGTCATCAGGAAGCCGAGCTCGGCATAGCCCACGCCGAAGTCGTCCTTGAGCCAGGGAAACAGCGGCGCCAGCAGCAGCTGGCTGAAGTGGCTGACCAGGTGGGCGATGCCGACCAGGCCGATCACGTGTGCGTCTTGTCTCAGGCCCGCCTTGCCCGCCGGCAGGGAAGCCGCTGTTGTCGTCGTCATGGAGGCAGATGCTACGCCTGCAGAAATGCGACGAAAGGACAGGATTCGTCGAATACCGGACAATCTGCACCATGGCCCAGCGACACGCCCGCCTGGAACCGGTGGGCGACACCGACCCCTTCACGCCCGATGCCGCGCGCCAGGTGCGCGTGCGCGCGCGCAGCATGCCGGCCGACACCCACTTCGAGCCGCACCGCCACCCCTGGGCCCAGCTGGCCTTCTGCGCCAGCGGCACCTTGCGGGTGCGCGCCCTGCCCGAGGGCGATGAAGGCGAGCGGCGCGAGGAGCTGACCTACATCGTGCCGCCTTCGCGCGCGGTGTGGATCGCGCCGGGCCAGCTGCACTGCATCGACGTGCTGGAGGCGGCGGAGTTCCGCACGCTCTACCTGCACGCCAGCCTCACGCCGGCGGGCTGGAGCGGCAGCCGCATGATCGTAGCCTCGGCGCTGCTGCGCGAACTCGTGCAGGGGCTGGACGCGCAGCCGCTGCGCCCCGAGCGCGAAGCCCTGCTGATGCGGCTCGTGCACGACGAGATCACGCATGCCGATCCGCAGGCCCTGGCCGTGCCCATGCCGCATGCGCAGCATGGCGACAAGCGCCTGCGCGCGCTGTGCGAGGCCGTGGTGCGGGCCCCGGCGGCACGCACCACATTGGCCGGCTGGGCCGCCGACGTGGGCGCCAGCGAGCGCACCATCGCGCGGCTGTTCCAGGGCGAGCTCGGCACCAGCTACCAGCAGTGGCGCCAGCAGGCGGCCCTGGCCCATGCCTTGCCGCTGCTGGCCCAGGGCGCCTCGGTGGCGCAGGTGGCAGCCGCCACGGGCTACGCCAGCGAGAGCGCCTTCTCGGCGATGTTCAAGGCCGCCATGGGCCAGCCGCCGAGCAGCTTCCAAGGGCGCTGAGCCGGTGATTCATCGCTTTTCCGACCGGAAATCGATGAACTTAAATCGCTTTTTGATCAACCGGCTTGCTCCCAGAATCGCGGTCTTGCCCCACCCCAACCCCCTCGCGAGGCCCCCGACATGCAGCAACTTCTCTCCCTGACGATCGCCATGGCCGCCGCCCTCGCCTGCGGGCACGCTGCAGCGCAGTCCGACACGCTGGCCAAGATCAAGTCGAGCGGCGCCATCACCATCGGCGCACGCGACAGCCAGATCCCGTTCTCGTACAAGCCCACCGGCAGCGGTGACCCGACCGGCTTCACCAACGACATCTGCCTGAAGATCGTCGATGCGGTCAAGGCCCAGCTCGCGTTGCCCAGGCTCGAGGTGCGCTACATGATCCTGACCTCGACCAACCGCATCCCGCTGCTCACCAACGGCTCGGTCGACCTGGACTGCGCCACCACCACCAACACCGTGCAGCGCCAGCAGCAGGTGGCCTTCGCGCCCAGCCACTTCGTGACCAGCATCACGGCGGCCGTCAAGAAGAACTCGGGCATCAACAGCTTCGCCGACCTGAACGGCAAGACCGTCTCCACCGTGGCCGGCAGCACCGGCGTGCAGCTGCTGCGCAGCTACAAGCGCTCGGGCAACATCGAGGTGCAGGACCTGGCGGCCAAGGACACGGCGGACGGCTTCCTCATGATGGCCTCGGGCCGCACGGCCGCCTACATCCTGGACGATGTGCAACTGGCCGGCCTGATCGCCACCTCGCCCAACCCCGACGACTTCAAGATCCTCACGCAGGAATCGCTGCGCCAGGAGCCCTACGGCATCATGGTCCGCAAGGACGACCCCGCCTTCAAGGCGCTGGTCGACAAGACCGTGACCGAGATCATGGCCTCCGGTGCGATCAACGAGATCTATGCCAAGTGGTTCCTGCGGCCGATCCCGCCGACCAACGCCAACCTGAACTTCCCGATGACCGACGCGGTCAAGGAGATCTACCGGAACCCCAACAACAACGGCGTCTGATCAGTCGCCCTGGAACATGCGCGAGAAGTCGCAGCTTTCCTGGGCCAGCATGACCACAGACGCCAGCAGCGAACTGCGGTGCTCGCCCTTGTACATGGCCACGTAGGGCACGGGCGGCAGCGCCGGCGTGACATCCAGCACCGCGAGCAGCCCGCCCTCGACCATCGGCGCCACGGCCGCGCGCGGCAGGTAGCTCACGCCCAGGCCGGAGATGGTGAGGCCGATCAGCGCCACGAGGTTGTGGACGACGATGGGCTTGGCCGGCTGCACGCCCAGGTTCTTCATCCAGCTGTCGTAGAGCAGGCCCGTGCCGGAGCGCGCGCCCTGCAGCAGCAGCTGGTGCTGCGCCAGCTCGTGCAGCCGGATGCGCCGGCCGGCCTGCACCAGGCCGGGCTTGCACATCCAGGCGCTCTCGACCAGGCCGACCCGCTTGCTCGGGATGCGCGTGTCGGCAAAGGCGTCGGGCACGACCACCAGGTCGAGTTCGTCGGCCAGCACCTTCTCGCGCAGGTTGACGCTGCTGTCCACGTCGGGCTCCAGCGTGACCTGCGGGTAGTGCACCTGGATCAGCTCGACCCAGCGCGGCAGCCAGGTCATGGCGGTGAGTTCGGTCACGCCCATGCGCACGCGGCGCGCGACGACCTCGGCACGGCCGAACTGCTCGATGGCCGCGTTGCGCTGGTCCAGCAGCCCCTTGGCCAGCAGGAACATCTCCTCGCCCTTCTCGGTGAGCCGGGCCGAGCGCTGGCTGCGGTCGAACAGTTCGGTATCGAACGCCAGCTCGAGCTCGTGCACGCGCTTGGACACGGCCGACTGCGAGGTGTGCAGCTTGTGCGCGGCGAGCGCGAAGCTGCCGAGCTCGCCGATCCAGTAGAGCGCCTCGAGTTGCTTGAAGGTCATCATCGCCACGCCTTGAAAGAACACTTTTCCTCTTTGAATCGTATCCATAAATATCGCTTTTAGAAATGCTGCATGCCCCGCAGAATTTGGCGACTCCACCAGGACCCCACCCATGACAGCCCCCCAAGGCGAACTCTTCTCCGACGCGCTGCAGGCGCAGATCAAGGCCCGCTTCCTGCACGTCGACCACGACATCACGGGCCGCGAGCGGCTGTTCTTCGACAACGCGGGCGGCTCGTTCCGCCTCAAGGCCGCCGTCGAGCAGTTCGCCCGCATCGACGCGGTGCCCGACAACCCCGAGCGCATCCACGAAACCGCCGTGTTCCTGCAGCAGGTGCAGGCCAGGGGCACGCAGGACCTGCGCACCGTGCTCAACGCCGAGGGCGGCAGCGTCTACGCGGCGCTGACGGCCTCGGGCGCGATGTTCGACATGGTGCGCGCCATCGCCGAGAACGTGCCCGGCAGCAACATGGTCACCACCGTGCTGGAGCACCCCTCCTCCTTCGACGCCATGCAGTTGTATGCCGAGCGCACCGGCCGCGAACTGCGCGTGGCGCCGTCCAACCCCATCACGGGCGGTGTCGACGTGGAGGCCATCTGCCGCCTGGTCGATGCCGACACCGCGCTGCTCAGCGTGATCTACGCCTCCAACATCTCGGGCGCCAAGCTTGACATCGCCGAGATCGTGCGGCGCGCGCGCGCCATCCAACCCGACCTGTACATCGTGGTCGACGCCGTGCAGCATGCGCCGCACGGCCTGATCGACCTGGCGAAGACGCCCGTGGACGGCATCAACATCGCGCCCTACAAGTTCTTCGGCTGCCGCGGCTCGGGCCTGGCCTGGCTGTCGGACCGCGCGGCCCGGCTGCCGCACCACAAGCTCGCGGCCAAGAAGCCGGACTTCTGGGACCTGGGCAGCGCTGCGCCCTGGCAGTTCGCGGTCATGAGCGAGATCGTCGACTACGTCGCCTGGCTGGGCGCGCAGTCCGGTGCGGCCGGGGACCGGCGCACGCTGTTCGCGCGCGGCATCGAGAAGATCGAACTGCACGAGCGCGCGCTGCTGGCACGCCTGCTCGAAGGCAGCGATGCGGCGCCCGGCCTGCGCCACCAGCGCGGCGTGCAGGTGTTCCTGGACCACGCGGACCTGTCCAGGCGCGACCTGATCCTGGCCATCGGCATCGAAGGCCTGGAATACGCGCAGGCCGTGCGCGAGTACGAGCAGCGCGGCGTGGTGGTCTACGAGCGCGTGGCGAGCAGCCTGTATTCGAAGCGCATGCTGGAGTCCTTCGGGCTGGCCGGTGCCGTGCGCGTGTCGCCGCTGCACTGCCACGGCACCGCCGATGTGGACCGCTTCCTGCGCGTCACGCAGGAGATCGCGCAGGCCTTTGCAGGCCCGCGCTGATCAGGGTGCCGCGAATGCCGTGGCAGCTTCAACGCGCGCGCGCTCGAGCACCAGCGCGCGGTCGCCTTCGAGCATGAAGCGTTCCTGCACGAGGCGGCTGACGGCGGCGTCGACCTGCTCTACATAGCTCTTGGCCCCCTCGGGATAACGCACGGCCAGCGGCGTGCGGCTGTCGCCCGGCGTGGCCTGGCGCGGCAGCGCGGCGTAGCCGCCGTAGACGTTGCACAGGTCGCCCGCACCGTAGCCCTGTGCCCGCGGATTCCAGCCCGTGAAGGTGGCCAGCGGCGCCTGCACGAACGGCAGGCGCACGCCGCCCAGGTCGTTGCCGTCGGCATCGGTGCCGGGGACGTAGGCCGGGTAGGCCTTGCCGCGCAGCGGTGGCTGGACGGTGGTGTCCATCAGTTGCAGGTGGTTGTAAGCCGGCTGCGCCACGCTGCCCGCGATGCGCGGAAGCTGCAGCTGCGCCAGCGGCACCAGGGTCTTGTCGTCCAGCGAAGGGAAACGGCTGGCCGGCGGCGCCTTGCCGCTGCCGACCCAGTCCTCCAGCGCCACGTACAGCGCGCGCAACACCGGCGAGGGATTCAAGGGGTTGCTCGGCCGCGCGCAGACCGGCACGGCCTCGGGCCCAGCGCCCCAGCGGTTGAAGTGCGGCGCGCCCGCCACGAAGTACAGGCGCACGTCGGGCGGCATGGGCACGGGCTTGCCGTCCGGCGTGGTGTTGAGCAGATAGGCGCGCGCCTGGTAGAACTCCGTGGACGAGTCCACGTGCACGATGCGCGGGCAGGTGGCGGTGGCGCGGCAGGCCGACAGCAGGCTGCCGATGTTGCCGCTCACCGGGTCGGTGGTGTCGGCATAGGTGAACGGGAACTGGTCGCCCGGGAAATCGTGGTCCTCGTGCTGGCGCGAATAGCGGCTGGGCTGCGCGAAGCGGTAGTTCACGTAGGTCTTGCGCGAGCCCGCGATGTGCGGCATGGCACCGTCGAACACCCGGCGCCCGCCCTCGTCGGCGTTGAAGCCCTCGTAAATGAAGTCGCGCACGAAGCGGCCCGACTGCGAGATGCCCAGGCCCAGCGTGTGCTGGATGCCCGACAGCGGGCTGGCCAGCGCATGGCCTGGGTTGCCGCGCAGGAAGGACACCAGATCGCGCGTGGCCGCGAAGGCCAGGCCGGCCGGCACGGCGCCCTGCGCGGGGTAGACGAATTCGTAGATGGCGCCGGCATCCATGTCGGCGGGCCGCGTGATCTCGATGCGGTTGGGCGCGACGTAGCGGAACGCGCCCTGCAGCACGCGCGGCAGGTCCGCATCGCGTGCGCGCACGGTCAGCACGGCGCGCGCCGGGTCCAGATCGCTGGCCGGATAGGTCAGCTCGCCCACGCCGGTGGCGCCCGGCTTGTCGAAGACGAACTGCTCGCGCGTGGTGCCGCGCACACTGTCCAGCACCGGCAATTGCATGTTGATCAGCGGACCCCCGATGTCGCTCTGCCAGCCGCTCCAGACCACGGTGGTGCCGCGCTGCATCAGGAAGCCGTCGCCCGCCTCGGCCGCCTTGCCGGGAATGTTGCTGACCGCACCGAGGTTGAGCATGACCATGGCATGGCTGCGCCCGCGGTTGGGCACCTCGTACAGCAGCGTGGCCGAGCGCCGGGCCGGATCGGCAGCGCGCAGCACCGTCACCTGCGTGGAGAACTCGACCAGGCCGGCCGCGTTCACCGGCGCCCGGCCGATGTCCACGATGTTCGCAAGCTGGGCCGACCTGGGATCGACGGCGAAGGATGCCACGGCGTCGATCCGTTCGTAGGCGCCGGTCGTGCCGAACACGCGGCCCTCGAAGGCCGGCTTCACCGACACCGTCCTGAAGTCGACGACGCGCGCTTGGGCAAGGCCCCACGCGACAGACAGGGCACACAGCAGCAGTGGAAATCGAAAGTGTGTCATAGAAAAGAATTTACATTACAGGTCGCATGCAACATGCAATTGTTGGGCCACCGGCATGGAACGGCCGGGCCGGCCCCGACAATCGTTCGATGCCCACCGACCTGCCACCGAAACCTCGCCGCACCCAGGCCAGCCGCTCCACCGAAACGCGCCAACGCGTGATGGACACCGCCGTCGCACTGATCAGCGAGCGCAGCTTCCAGGCGGCCACGGTGTTCGAGATTGCCAAGCGCGCCGGCGTGACCACGGGCGCCGTGCAGCACCACTTTCCGAGCAAGGCCGACCTGATCCTGAACCTGATCGACCACCTGGGCACGCTGCCCATCGAAGACGGCGGCATCTGGCCGGACACCGGCATGCCGCTCGCGGAGCGCGTGCACGCGTTCGTGCAGGCCCTGTGGCTGCGCTCGTACGCGCCGGCGCGGTTTCTCGTGGCGTGGTCGGTCTACTTCGGCTGCAGCGACGAGCCGACCGTGCTGCAGCATGTGGGCCAGCGGCGCGATGCGATGACCGCCCGGCTGCACGCCCGGTTCGGCGAGACCTTCCCGGAAGCCGGTGATGGCGAAGGCCGCCAGACGCTGGTGGACACGCTGCTGTCCTGCCTGCGCGGCCTGGGCGTGGGCCGCACCTTCGGCACCGACGCCGATGCCGAGGCGCGGCAACTGCGCTTCATCGCGGCCATGGTGGTGCACCACTGCGCCGGCGTGGCGCAGAAGGCGCCTGCCTCCCGGAAGCCTCGTGCCGTCAAGCCGCCAGCGCCACGCCGCCGGCCAGCCGCTCGCTGACCGACGCACGCACCGCGGGCGGCGCCTCCTGCAGCAGCGCAGGCCAGTCGGCCTGCGCCTGGCGTACCAGCTGGCGCGCGATGCGCAGCAGGTTGGGCACGCGCAGCAGCCGCGCGGCCTTGAGCATGGCCTCCAGCTGGTCCCAGCCGAAGGCGCGCAAGCGCGTGTCGATGGCGCGGTTCACGGCGTAGTCGTTCGGGCCGACCTCGGCGAACAGCGCGCTCACGCAGACCGGGTCGTACAGCGGCGCCAGCACGGGCTGGCGCGCGTCGGGATACAGCAGCGCCCAGTTCTTGAGGTGCGCATCGGTGTTGCCCATCAGGATGAACGCGACGAAGCGCCCCATGAACTCGCGCACATCGGGCACGGGCCGGGCCGAGTAGCGGTCCAGCACCTGCAGCATGGTGGCGTAGTCGCGCACCATCTCGCGGCCGTACTTGTGCTGCGGCGGGTACTGCAGCGCCTGGGCGAACTCTTCCATGTGGATGCGCTGCCCCTCGGGCCCGCGGTCGAAGCGGGGCACGGCCAGGATCTGCCCGAACGGCACCTGCTCGGGCAGTTCGGCGTCGGCGCGCGCGATGATGCGGGCCTGGGCGCAGGCCAGGCCCAGCGCCCCGCACAAGCGGTAGCCCGCCATCTCGTTGGCGACCAGCTCGGGGTGCCGCGCCGTCGGTAGCTTCAAGATGAAGGCGCCGGCCTGGCCATGGCGGCGCACCACGTAGCGCCGGCCGTCCTGCACGGCCGAAAACTTGGTCACCACGCCGGGCAGCGCGGCGGCGTCCTCCACGGGCTCCTCGACGAAGCCGGGTTCCAGCACATCCAGGCCCAGCGCCGTGTGCCAGTGGCGCACCACATCGGGAATGCCCTCGCGTGCGGGCACGGGCTCGACCTCGATGGCACCCATGAGGTCGTGGCCGGCGGCGGCCAGCAGTTCGAACTCGTCGTCGGGGCTGCAGCGGCGTTCGCGCGCCAGCCGCTCGCGGTTGTGGCCCTCGGGCAGCAGGTTGGCGAACCAGGCCGGCCAGCGCCCGCCGAGCTGCACCAGGCGCGCATCGTGCGGCGCGGCAAGGATGGCGCGCGTGTCGTCCTCGCGCTCGCCACGCAAGGCCAGCGAGAGCGTGGGGCGCGCAGGGTCGGCGATGTAGTCGGCGTCGAACGAGGCACGCAGGATGTCGCCGTACTGCGAGAGATAGCCGATGGCCCGGCGGCTGCGGTCCGGCAGGTGCAGGTGCATGCGCAGGTAGCGGATGGCGGTGCTCACCGGGGTGTTCCGTCGTGCTGGCGGCCGATGGCGTCGACCACCGACGGCGGCGCGCCGGCGCCCGCGGGTTGGGCCAACAGGCGCCCCCCTGCGCGGACGAAGGCCTCCAGTTCGGGCCGCAGCACGGACGGCACGGCCAGGGCCTCCAGCCCCAGCACGCGCCCCATTTCCAGCAGCGAGGACAGGCGCGGGTCGATGTCTCCGCTCTCGATGCGCTGGACGGTCATGCGCGACAGGCCTGCCGCCTCGGCGAGGGCAGCCTGGGTCATGCCCATGCGTTTGCGGGCGTCGGTCAACTGGGCAACGATGCTCATGGAAATGATCTTTTGAGAGAAGAAGCGTAGTTATTTTAGCTCTCGGCCGTGGAGATGCCCCTTTAAATACGCATTTACGCACCAAAGCATAGTTTGTGCAGCATTTTTATTCGCTTCGTACAGATTGGGGGCGTCGCGTCACAAGCCCAGCCGCCCTTGTCCTACAGGGCCGCGCACGGTGGCAAGGTACACCTCAGGCCTGTCCCTTGTCACACCACCACCCATGAACGCCACGCGCTGGACCAGCGGCAACGAGTTGGAACTCCTGGAGAACGGCGAGCAGTTCTTCCCGCGGGTGTTCGACGCCATTGCCAATGCCCGCCAGGAGGTGGTGCTGGAGACCTTCATCCTGTTCGAGGACAAGGTTGGCTTGGCCCTGCACGAGGCGCTGTTGACCGCCGCGAAGCGCGGCGTGCAGATCGACGTGACGATCGACGGCTTCGGCTCGCCCGACCTGTCGGACCGCTTCATCGGCAGCCTGTGCGAAGCCGGCGTGCGCGTGCATGTGTTCGACCCCGGGCTGCGGATCTGGAAATGGCGCACCAACATGCTGCGGCGCATGCACCGCAAGATCGTGGTGGTCGACGCCGAAGTGGCCTTCATCGGCGGCATCAACTACTCGGCCGACCACCTGATGGACTTCGGGCCGCAGGCCAAGCAGGACTACTCGGTGCGCATCCGCGGGCCGCTGGTTGGCGACATCCACCGCTTCGTGCATGCCATGCTGGCCGAGGGCCTGCGCCACCAGCAGGGCGTGCGCCGCTGGTTCCGCCACCGGCCGATGATGCGCCAGCGCGCCCGCGCGCTGCCGCCGGTCGGCGACGCGCAGGCCATGCTGGTCACCCGCGACAACACCCGGCACACCAACGACATCGAGCGCTACTACCGGCTCGCCATCCGCGCCGCGCGCGAGCATGTGACGATCGCCAACGCCTACTTCTTTCCCGGCTACCGCCTCATCCGTGAACTGCGCCGTGCGGCGCAACGCGGTGTGCAGGTGCGCCTCATCCTGCAGGGCGAGCCCGACATGCCCATCGTCAAGGTGGCGGCCCGCATGCTCTACCACCACCTCGTGCGCGGGGGCGTGGAGGTCTACGAATACTGCGAACGCCCGCTGCACGGCAAGGTGGCCGTGGTCGATGACCGCTGGGCCACCGTGGGCTCGAGCAACCTGGATCCGCTGAGCCTGGCCCTGAACCTGGAAGCCAACGTGCTGATCCACGACCAGGCGTTCAACCGGACCCTGCGCGCGCGGCTGGACCATCTGGTGGACAACGCCTGCCAGCAGATCGACCGCGACACCATCGGCGAGCCCAGCGGCTGGCAGCTGCTGCGCAGCTACGTGGTGTTCCACGTGCTGCGCCGCTATCCGGGCTGGCTGGGCGGCCTGCCGCGGCACAACCCCAAGCTCGTGCCCGCGCTGGAGACCGATGGCCTCGTCGAAGCCTGCCCCGCGCCGGCGCGCGAGGCAGCGCCATGAGCGCCGTGGCCGCCGCCGAGCCGGCTCCGCGCCGCCCGGCCCTGCGCGCGCGCCCCTGGTGGCCGTGGCTGCGCAAGGGCTTCTGGCTGGCCTTCTTCGCGCTGCTGGGCTACCTGCTGGTCAGCCAGGCGCGCACCATCGCCTGGGACGAGGTCGCGCAGACCCTGCGCGAGCTGCCCCTGCCCGTGCTGCTGGCTGCCGGCGGGCTCGCCTTCGCCAGCCACCTGCTCTATTCGACCTTCGACCTGCTGGGCCGGCGCGCCGTGGGCCACCGCCTGCCCGCCCCCAAGGTGATGCTGGTCACCTTCATCAGCTACGCGTTCAACCTCAACATGGGCGCCCTGGTCGGCGGTGTCGCCTCGCGCTACCGGCTGTACGGCCGGCTTGGGCTGGACGAGATGCAGGTCACGCGCGTCATGGCGGTGAGCATGGTTACCAACTGGCTGGGCTATCTGCTGCTGGGCGGCCTGGCGTTCGCGCTGTTCCCGCTGGCCCTGCCCGCCGAATGGGACATCAGCGATGCGGTGCTGCAGATCGCAGGCAGCCTGCTGGCCGCCGTGGCCCTGGGCTATGTGGCGGCCTGCGCCTTCTCACGCAAGCGCAGCCTCTCGCTGCGCGGCCACACCTTCACCCTGCCGTCGGGCCGCACGGCGCTGCTGCAGCTGGCCATGTCCTGCCTGAACTGGTCGCTGATCGCCGGCACCATCTTCGTGCTGCTGCAGGGCCAGGTGGACTACGTGACCGTGCTCACCGTGCTGCTGCTGGCGGCCGTGGCCGGCGTGGTGACCCACGTGCCGGCCGGCCTCGGCGTGCTGGAGGCGGTGTTCGTCGCGCTGCTCGGCACGCAACTTGCGCCCGCGCAGCTGATCGGCACGCTGCTCGCCTACCGCGCGCTGTACTACCTGGCGCCGCTGGCGCTGGCCGTGCTCTGCTTCCTTTTCCTCGAGATCCGCCACAAGGCCCCATCCCGCAACGCATGACCCAGGCCACCGACTTCTCCTTCGCCCCGCTGCTGGACCCCAACGCGTCCGCGCTGTTCCTGGACTTCGACGGCACGCTGGTCGACCTGGCGCCCGAGCCCGACGCCATCGTGATCCCGCCCGACCTGGTGTCGCTGCTGGCCGCGCTGCGCGACAGGCTCGGCGGCGCGCTGGCGGTGGTCTCGGGCCGCTCCGTCGGCGCCATCGACACCTTCCTGCACCCGCTGGACCTGCCCGCAGCCGGCGTGCACGGCAGCGAGCGCCGCGCCGCCGATGGCAACCTCGTGCTGCTGCCCACGCCCTCACTGGACACCGTGGAGCAGGCCGCGGCGAAGCTGCTGCACGACCACCCGGCCCTGGCCGTGGAGCCCAAGCGCGGCGCCGTGGCGCTGCACTACCGCCAGGCGCCGCAGCTCGAAGACCTGTGCCGTCGCACCATGGAGGCGGCTGTCGCAGCCTCGCCCGGCGTCACGCTGCTGCACGGCAAGATGGTGTTCGAGGCCAAGTCCTCTCTGGCCAACAAGGGCAAGGCGCTCGGCGCCTTCCTCGAGGAGCCGCCCTTCGCCGGCCGCAAGCCGGTGTTCCTGGGCGACGACACCACCGACGAACCCGGCTTCCAGGTTGCGCAGCAGCTCGGCGGCGTGGGCATCAAGGTCGGCCCCGGCGAAACGCTGGCGCAGCAGCGCATCGCCGGCCCCGCAGCCGTGCGCGCCGGCCTGGCCGCCTGGCTCGCCCTGTGAGATCCACCATCCCCTCCAACGCCAGCCAAGAAAAGGAACAACGCGTGGCCCGTCTCGTGTGCATCTCCAACCGCGTCGCCGACCCCCGCAAGACCGAGGCCGGCGGCCTCGCCGTGGCCCTCTCCGGCGCCTTGCAGGCCAACGGCGGCATGTGGTTCGGCTGGAGCGGCAAGATCCTGCCCGAGGACGGTGCCACACCGGCCGAGACGCCCGTGCACCAGCAGCAGGCTGGCAACGTCACGCTGGCCACGCTGGACCTCTCGCAGTGGGACCACGACGCCTACTACCTGGGCTACTCCAACGCCGTGCTGTGGCCGGTGTTCCACTACCGGCTGGACCTGGCGGACTTCGACGCCGGCTACATCGGCGGCTACCGCCGCGTGAACCAGCTGTTCGCGGCCAAGCTCATGCCGCTGCTCAAGGAAGACGACATCGTCTGGGTGCACGACTACCACCTGATCCCGCTGGCCAGCGAACTGCGCGCGCTGGGCTGCCGCAACAAGATCGGCTTCTTCCTGCACATCCCGCTGCCGCCGCCGCAGATCTTCACGGCCATCCCCGCGCACGACTGGCTGGCCCGGGCCTTGTTCGCCTACGACCTCGTGGGCTTCCAGAGCGAAGCCGACCTGGAGCACTTCAACCGCTACGCCTCCACCGAGGCGCGCGCCGAGGACCGCGATGGCGACGGCCGCCGCTGGCGCGCCTTCGGGCGCACGCTGCGCACCGCCGCCTTCCCGATCGGGATCGACGTGGAGGAGTTCGATGCGCTGACCCATGCGCACGACGCCACCGAGATGTACCGCCGCATGCGCGAGGAATACTCGCGCCGCCAGCTGCTTGTGGGCGTGGACCGGCTCGACTACTCCAAGGGCCTGCCGCAGCGCCTGCGCGCCTTCCGCGAGTTGCTGCGCCGCCACCCCGACAACATCCGCCGCGCCACGCTGATCCAGATCGCCGCGCCGAGCCGCGAGGACGTGGACGCCTACGGCGACATCCTGCGCGAGCTGGAAAGCCTGGCCGGCTCCATGAACGGCGACTTCGGCGAGCTGGACTGGGTTCCCGTGCGCTACATGCACCGCACCATGGCGCGCAAGCGCCTGCCCGGGCTCTACCGCGCCGCGCGGGTGGCCCTGGTCACGCCGCTGCGCGACGGCATGAACCTCGTGGCCAAGGAATTTGTCGCCGCGCAAGACCCTGAAGACCCCGGCGTGCTCGTGCTCTCGCGCTTCGCCGGCGCGGTCGAGCAGATGCGCGAAGGCGCGGTCCTGGTCAATCCCTACGACAGCACGGCCACGGCCGATGCCATCCAGTTCGCGCTGCAGCTGCCCCTGGCCGAACGCCGGCGCCGCCACCAGAACCTCATGGCCACCATCCGCCGCTTCGACGTGCACTGGTGGTGCCAGGCCTTCCTGGAGGAACTGTCGACCGCCGACGCAGAGCCGACCGGGCCCGACTGGCTGCGCCTGTAGGCCCCGTTTCTCAGCCAAGCAGGGGACGGCATGGTGCGACCCCGCTTGACGCGGGCGCAGAGCATTCCACAATCGCCGGCCAATGCAATCCCCGGAAACCGGCTCCGCCCCTCTGGAAGCTGCCCAGCGGCAGCGCGGGCCGGTGACGCTGCTGCTGCGGCGGCGCAACCACCGCGAATGGATGCTGTGGGCCCTCGCCTGGCTGCTCGTGCTGGCCTTGGCCTGGCATGTCAGCTGGCGCGCCCGCGACCGCATCGTGGCGCAGGACATGCAGCGCCTGCAGGGGCAGGCCCAGGCCGTCGAGATCCACCTCACCCGCCATCTGAAGGCCATCAGCGCAGCGCTGGCGGGCGCCGGCCAGCTGCTGCCGCCAGACCTGGCCGCCGCACCGTCGGTGCCGTTCCCGCTGAAACTGCTGGTCGAGGCGATGCCCGGCGTGCGCGGCCTGCAGATCACCGACCGCGACGGCCGCGTGCTGGCAGCGAGCCAGCCAGAGCTGACGGACCGCGACGTCAGCGCACGGCCCTACTTCATGACCGTGCGCGCCAGCAGCCAGCCCGACACCCTGTACGTGTCGCCGCCGTTTCGCTCCGTCCTCGGCAACTTCACCACCGTGCTGTCGCGCACGCTGCATGACACGGACGGCCGCTTCTCCGGCGTGATCAGCGCGTCGCTCGACGTCGACTACTTCGAGATCGTGCTGCGCGCACTGCTCTACGCGCCCGATGCGCGCGCCACCATCGCACACGGCGACGGGCCCATCATCATGAGCTCTCCCTTGGAGGATGCGCGCATCGGCTTCGACCTGAACCAGCCGGGCTCGCTGTTCCGCGTCCACATGCAAAGCGGCCGCATGCACAACCTGCTGCAAGGCCGCATGGTGGGCAAGAGCGAGATGCGCATGATGGCCCTGCGCGCCGTGGAGCCGGCCGCGCTGCTGCTGGACCGGCCGCTCGTGGTCTACATGAGCCGGCACACCGACGCCGTGCTGGCGCCCTGGTGGGCCGAGCTGCGCACCGAACTGCTGCTGCTGGTGCTCACCATGGCTGTCAGCGCGGTCTGGCTGCGTTGGCACCAGGGCCGGCGCCATCTGCAGGAGCGCACCGAACGCAAGGCCGCCCAGGCGGAACGCGAAAGCGCGCGCCGGCTGGAATTCGGCCTGCGCGGCGCCGACCTGGGCCTGTGGGAGTGGAACCTGGCCGACGACACCATCACCGTCAACGCGCGTGAGATGGAGATGCTGGGCTACCCGCCCACCGACGAGCCGCTGAGCGCGGAGTTCTGGCGCGCGCTGCTGCACAGCGACGACCAGGCCGAGACCGAGCGGGCCATCGCCGCGCACCTGCGCAACGAAGCCCCGAGCTACCGGCTGGAGCACCGCTACCGCCACCGCGACGGCCACTGGATCTGGGTGCTGACGCATGCCATGGTGATGCAGCGCACAGCCCGCGGCAAGCCGCTGCGCGTGGTCGGCACGCACCTGGACATCTCCGAGCGCAAGCGCTCGCAGCTGGAGCTCGAACGCATGAACGCCCAGCTGGCCGCGCTGTCGCTGACCGACGGCCTCACCGGCGTGGCCAACCGCCGCCAGTTCGACCAGACCCTGGCACTCGAATGGGCGCGCGGCCTGCGCAACCACCAGCCGCTGGCGCTGCTGATGCTCGATGTGGACCACTTCAAGCGCTACAACGACCACCTGGGCCACCCCGAGGGCGATGCCGCGCTGCGCGCCGTGGCGCAGGTGCTGTCGGGCTGCCTGCGCACGCCGGTGGAGAAGCTCATGCGCTACGGCGGCGAAGAGTTCGCGGTGCTGCTGATCGATGCCGATGCGCATGCCGGCGCGCGCGTCGCGCAGCGCTGCCTGGATGCGATCGCCCAGGCGCGTCTGCCGCACCCGGACTCGCCGCTGTCGCCCTGGATCAGCGTCAGCATCGGCGTGGCCAGCCTGGTGCCCCAGCCCGAACACGTGCAGGAACAGCTCGTCATGGCGGCCGACGCCGCGCTCTACCGCGCCAAGGAGCAGGGCCGCGTGCGCTACGAGATCGCCACGGCCGACGACACGCTGAAGCGCCCGACCGGCTTGCAGCCGCTCATGCCCTGACGGCCGGCTGGCGCGCGTCGACCCAGAAGACCGCCACCGGCAGCGCCTGCAGCGCATCGGCCAGCCGCAGCGGTCCGCGCGGCAGCCGGCGCTGCACGTGGCCCATGAGTTCCAGTGCCGTCACATCGCCGGCACCGCCGTTCCAGTCCTTGAAGGCCGGTGTCAGGTCGACGCTCGCATCGCCCCAGCAGGCCTCGCCCACGGGCGCGGCGTCGGCACTCTTGAGCAGCCGCGCGAACAGGCGCGCGGCCAGCACCACCAGCAAGCCCTCGGCCGTGCGCCGCGCATAGGCCACCACGTGTTCGCGCGCGCGGCCGGTGCCGCGCAGGGCGATGTAGGCGCCATCGCACAGCAGCGCCGGGTCTTCGCGGCGCAGCGCCAGCAGCCGCCAGGTGGCCCAGAGCTTGAGCCGGCCGTCGGCAGGCGTGGCCGACATGCGCGCCAGGCCCGCGAGCCGGTCGGGTTCTGCGGCCAGCAGCAGCGCCTCGTGCGCGGCCAGCGTGCCCTGGCGCTGCGCGTAGTCCACGGGCCGGCGGTTGTCCGGGTCGACGAGGCTCAGGTCCTGCATCTCGTTGCCCTGGTAGATGTCGGGCACGCCGGGCGAGGTGAACTTCACCACCACCATGGACAGGCTGTTGAGCGCGCCGAACCAGGCCAGCTGCCTGGCCAGCGCACGCAGGTCGGACAGCGCCGGATTGGGCGCCAGCCGGCCCAGCAGGCCGTCGATGAAGGCCTGCAGGGCCTGCTCGTACTCTTCGTCGGGCCGCACCCAGCTGGTGCGCAGCTTGGCCTCGCGCGCGGCCTTGCCCATGTACTGGCCCACGCGCGTGCGCAGCGCGGCCAGCGCCTCGGCGTCGATCTCTCCGTCCGGCAGCACGCCCAGCAGCACCTGGTAGAGCAGCAGCTCGTCGTCGCGCGAGGGCGCGGTGCCGCTGGGCAGTTCGCGGCGCAGCGAGCGCGTGAGCTGGTGCCAGCGCATCAGCCCCAGCCGCCACAGCGCCGGCCGCTCGGACAGCACGGCGATGCGGTTGCGCACGTCTTCCGAGCGCTTGTTGTCGTGCGTGGAGGTGGCCAGCATGGTGTGCGGCCAGCGCGCCGCGCGGTCGCTGCTGGCGCCATGGAAGGCCGCCAGCGTGAGGCCCTGGGCGGTCGGGTCGCCGCCGACCTCGTTGAGCGAGACCAGCTGCAGGTAGCGGTAGAACACGCAGTCCTCCACGCCCTTGGCCGCCAGCGGCGCGCAGAACTGCTGGAAGCGCCAGGTGAAGCGCCGCACCGGCAGCAGCGCGTCGGCACCGCTGCCCTCGGTCGGCTCGCCCAGCAGGCAGGCGCGCAGGAAGTCGAACACGCTGGTGTCGGCAATCGCCGTGCGCCGGCGCGCCTGGGCGATGGCCCAGTCGACGAAGCGCCGGTCTTCTTCGCTCGCCGCATCGACCACGTAGGTGCGGTAGACCGGCATGCCGGCAGCGGCCTCCGCGATCGCCGTGCGCAGTGTCGTGAAACCGTAGTCGCGCGTGCGCCGGTTGGCCCCCGCCACACGCTTGAGCTGCGTGGCCAGCAGGTTGAGTTCGGCCCCGAGGGCACCGTAGGCCACGGCGAGCTTGGCGTCGAACACCATGTCTTCGAGGCTGCCCTCCGCGCCCGTGAAGCCGCGCCACACGCGCTCCATGCGGGCGGCCTGGCTGCGGTCGCTGAACAGGCTGTTGAGCAGCGCACCGAAGCGGTAGCCAGTGGTGCCGTGCAGGCGCCAGTCCGCGGGCAGATCGGCGTGGGCTGCCGTGATCTTCTCGGCCACCACGTAAAGCGGCAGCGCGTCCGCGGGCGCGGGCGCGTCGGGCCGCAGCTGGGCCAGCCTGCGCGCATGGCCGTCCTGCAGCCGCGCGAAGTACTGGGCCGGGTCGCGCAGTCCGTCGGGGTGGTCGATGCGCAGGCCGTCGACCACGCCGGCGGCCGTGAGGTCCAGCGCCAGCGCGTGCGTGGCCTCGAACACATCCTCGGACTCCACGCGCAGCGCGGCCAGTTCGTTGATGTCGAAGAAGCGCCGGTAGTTGATCTCGTCGGCCGCCACGCGCCAGAAGCCCAGCCGCCAGGGCTGGGCCTCGAGCAACGCGTGCAGCGTGTCGTGGCAAGGCTCCTGGTTCAGGCGTTCCAGCGCGGCCGTGATGGCCGGGGCGGCGGCGCGGCGCTGCGCCAGCAGGTCCTGCAGGCCCTGGCGCAGACGCGCCGCAGCGACGGCGCGCTCGCGCGCACCGGCGGCGCCGCGGTCCTCGCGCGGCGGCACGGCGTCGGCGCGGTCTGCCAGCGCCGTGAGGCCTTCGGCCGTGTCGGCGTCCTCGGCCTGGTCCGCGGCCAGCCGCAGCACCGGGGCCCAGCTGCCGGGGTCGGTGGGAAAGCCATGCTCGAAGTAGCGCAGCACGAAGCCGCCGGCCTCCCCCTCTTCCTTCACCTCCCAGGCCAGCTGCAGCTGGCCCTGGTCCAGCACCTCGCCATAGGGCGCGCCCAGCACGGGCAGCAGCACCTTGCCGGCCATGGCCGGGTCCATCGGACGCCAGTCGATGTCGAAGAAGCCGGCATAAGCCGAGGCCTGCCCGTGCGTGAGCACGTCGGACCACCAGGGGTTGTCGCTGGCGATCACGCCCATGTGGTTGGGCACGATGTCCAGCAGCAACTGCAGGCCGAGCGCGCGCGCGGCCAGCGCGAAGCGCTCGAAGCCCTCGCGGCCGCCGAGTTCCGGGCTGATCTCGCGCGGGTCGGCCACGTCGTAGCCGTGCATGCTGCCGGGCCGCGCGCGCGTGATGGGCGAGCAATAGACATGGCTCACGCCGAGGGCCTGCAGGTAGGGCAGGATGGCCTGGGCGGCTGCGAAGTCGAAGTCCTTGTGCAGCTGCAGCCGGTAGGTGGCGCGGGGGATGGAGGCGGTCATGCGGGATGGAGGGTGACGCGAACGGCCCAGGGCGGGAGGTCCGCCCCGGCGTGGGTGCTGTAGATGTGCTGGCCCGCGGGCAGCGGTGCCTGGATGGCCTCGTCCTGCAGGTTGGCCTGCAGTTCCCAGCGGGCACCGCCGGCCAGCGGCCACACCACGTGCACGAAGCCGCCCGTGCCCAGCGCGCGGCCGCCGTGCGGCGCAGCGGCCAGCCGCGGCACCAGGTGCGCGTGGCGCAGCGCGAGCAGCCGCCGCACGAGCGCCAGGCGCTCGCGGTGCGGCGAGGTCTCGCGCTCGGCCCAGTGCAGCTTGGATTGCGCGAAGGTGTCCGCGGCATTGGGGTCGGGGATGCGCGCGCGCGCGGCCTCGTCGGCAAAGGCGGCGAAGCGCTGGAACTCGGCGCGCCGGCCCTGGCGCACGGCCTCGGCCAGTTCGCCCTCGAAGTCGCAGAAGAACAGGAAGGGCGTGGACGCCGCGAATTCCTCGCCCATGAACAGCATGGGAATGTGCGGCGCGAGCAGCAGGCAGGCGTAGAGCGCCTCGAGCCGGCGGGCATCGGTCAGCCGGTCCAGGCGCTCGCCCATGGCGCGGTTGCCCACCTGGTCGTGGTTCTGCAGGAAGGAGATGAAGGCCGTGGGCGGCAACGTGCCGCTGGGCTCGCCGCGCGGCGCGTCCAGGTGCGGCGAGACCTGGCCCTGGTAGACATAGCCTTCGGCCAGCGCGCGCCCGAACAGCTCGGCCGGGGCCTGCGCATAGTCGGCGTAGTAGCCGTCGGTCTCGCCGGTCAGCAGCACATGGGCGGCGTTGTGCAGGTCGTCGTTCCACTGGGCCGTGGCGGCGCCGGCCGGCTGCAACCGCTGCGCCTGGTTGCGTTCGTTCTCCAGCACCACGTGCACCTGGCGCTGCCGCCCCGGCCCCTGGGCGAGCGCCTGGGCGGCCTCCTCGACGATGGGCCGGGCCGAGTCGTCGCGGATCTGGTGCACGGCGTCCAGCCGCAGGCCGTCGCAATGGAACTCTTCCACCCAGTACAGCGCGTTGGCCACGAAGAACGCGCGCACGGCCGCACTGTGCTCGCCGTCGTAGTTGATGGCCGCGCCCCAGGGCGTCTGGTGCGCGGGGTTGAAGAACTGCGGGCAGTAGCCATGCAGGTAGTTGCCGTCGGGGCCGAAGTGGTTGTAGACCACGTCGATGAGCACCATGAGGCCCAGCGCATGCGCCCGGTCGACCAGCGCACGCAGGTCGTCGGGCGTGCCGTAGCTGGACTCCGGCGCGAACAGCAGCACCCCGTCGTAGCCCCAGTTGCGCCCGCCCGGCGTGTCCGCCAGCGGCATGAGCTCGATGGCCGTGATGCCCAGCGCCGCGAGTTCGGCCAGCCGCTCGGCCGCGGCCGCGAACGTGCCCTCGGGTGTGAAGGCGCCGACATGCAGTTCGTAGACGACCGCTTCATGCCAGGGCCGGCCGCGCCAGGCGGCGTCCTGCCAGGCGTAGGCGGTGGGGTCGACCACTGCACTGGCGCCATGCACGTCGTCGGGATTGAAGCGCGAGGCCGGGTCGGGCACCGGCGTACCGCCGTCGAAACGGTAGCGGTAGCGCGTGCCGGCGCCTGCGCCGGGGACGACGGCCTCGTGCCAGCCGTCGGCCAGCGCCTGCATGGCATGCGCGCCGCCGGGCTCCAGCAGCACCTCGGCCTGGCGCGCACCGGGCGCCCAGACGCGGAACCGCGTGCCGCCCGCGGGCAGGACCTGTGCACCGAAGTCCATGGTCAGCGCAGCCGGCTGGGTGGATCGCGCGGCTCGTCCCTGGACGGCCACCAACGCTCCAGTTGGGCCGCGGCCCAGTCCTTGCCGCCCAGCCCGAAGGCCAGCGCCAGGGCCAGCACCACGCCGCCCAGGATCAGCAGGAAGGCATCGCGCACGAGGCTGCCGCCCACGCCCATCTGGTCCAGCGCGATCATCACCACGAAGGCCAGGATGGCGTAGTAGGCGATGCGGCCCAGCGCCTGGCCGTCGCGCATGCCCACGCCCTTGCAGTAGGTGGCGACCGCGTTCGACAGGAAGCGCGCGAAGTACGAGCCGAAGGCCAGCACCAGGAGCGCCACGATGAGCTGCGGCACGAACAGCATCACGCGGCTCAGCAGCTCGGTGACATGCGTGAGGCCCAGGCCGTTGAAGGCCACGATCAGCGCCGCGAGGATCACGACCCAATAGGCCAGCACGCCCAGCACGCCGATGGTGTCGATGTGCGTGCCGCCCTGCTGCAGGAAGCCGTCCAGCCCGGCGCGCTTGGTCACGATGTGGAAGTTGATCGCGCGCAAGCCCTTCTCGACCGCGAAGCGCACGGCCTTGGCCACGAGGAAGCCGGCCACCAGCACGAGCAGTGCGATGGCCAGCCGCGGCAGGAAGGCGCCGGTCTGGATCAGAAACGCCCGCACGGGCTCCAGCATCACGTTGATTTGGTCCATGGTGTTGCCTTTTCGTTCAGGCTGCAGGCAGCTGGGCGAGCGCCAGGATGCCCGCGAGCGGGATGGAGACCCAGTCCGGCCGGTTCTCGAGCTCGTAGCGCAGCTCGTACAAGGCCTTCTGGAGTTCGAACAGCGCGAGCAGGCTCAGCGCCTGGTCGGAGATGGCCAGCGGCGTGCCGGCCAGGGTGTCGCGGTAGCTTTGCAGGAAGGCCGCGCGCGAGGCGGCCTCCCACTCGCGCGCCGGCGCGGCCATGGGGGCCGCCTCCTCGGGTGTGTGGGCGGCCTGGCGCAGCGCCACGGCCCGCGCGTAGTCGAAGGAGCGCAGCATGCCGGCCACGTCGCGCAGCGGCGACTGCTTGGCCCGGCGTTCGGCGAACTCGCGGCCCGGCTCGCCTTCGAAGTCGACGATGACGAAGTCGTTGCGCGTGAGCAGCACCTGGCCCAGGTGGTAGTCGCCATGGATGCGGATCTTCTGGCCTTCGTTCTCCAGCACGCCGCCCGCAGCGATGCGCTGCGCCAGCGCGGTGCTCGAGGCCAGCACGGCGCGCGCGTCGTCCTGCACGCCGGCCGGCAGGCGGCCGAGGCCGGTCTGCAGCAGGGTGAGGCTTTGCTGCAGGTCGGCCTGCGTCTGCTCGCGCCAGGCCACCACGTCGGCCGTGGCCAGCGGCTCGGGGTCGAAGGCCGCATCGCCGCTGCGCGTGCCCAGCGCCAGGTGCAGTTCGGCGGTGCGCCTGCCCAAGGTCTGCATCAGCGCGAGGTGGGCACCGTGCACGTCGTCGGGCATGGCCGCGGCCACGGGCGTGCGCAGTTCCTCCAGGTGGCGCTCCAGGTAGCCCACCAGGTAGGCCCAGCCATCGCCCTGGTTCTCGATGTGGGCCTGCAGCAGCGCCAGCGTGCTGATGCTGCCGTCGGCGGCGACGAACTCCACGGCGCCCGCCACGGGTGCGCACTGGGGGAACTTCGCGACCTCGGTCAGGAAGCGGCCGACCTCGAACTCGGGGTTGACGCCCTTGCGGATGCGCCGGTAGCCCTTGAGGAACAGGCGCTCGTCCACCATGACGATGGTGTTGCTGCTCTGCGCCTGCGGCCGCGCCACGGGCAGCTGTGCGATGTCGGCACCGGCCAGTTCGGCAAAGGCACGGGTTGCCACGAAGCGGATGCTGCCGGTGCCGGTGGCCAGCGCGCGGCCTGCACCGATGGCGGCGATCACGGCACGGCAGAAGCGCTCGTCGGCAAAGGCGTCGGCCATGTAGCCGACCTCGGCCTGCTGGCGCACGCGGGCCACCGCTGCCGGACCGAACGCGCGGTAGCGCTCTTCCTCACGCTCCTCCCAGGCCAGCGCGAGCGGCGCGAAGTAGACGGAATCGGCCGGGCCGTCGAGCTCCACCAGCGGCAGCAGCCAACCGTCGTCGCCCTGCTCCCACAGGGCGTGCTGCACCATGCGGGCGCGCTGCACAGGGGTGCCCTTGCTGGCGTACCAGCGCTGCGTCTCGATGTGGCGCGGCAGGATCTCGTTCTCGAACTGCTGGCGCGTCTTGACCGCCATGCCGATGCGCCAGGGCACGACCTGGTCGCGGAACAGGCTGGCCCAGCCGTCGAACAGCACGAGCACGGGCCGGTCTTCGGCCGGCAGCATCTCCTGGTGCCAGCTGGGCACGGCCACGTCGGTGGCCAGGCGCAGCCAGTAGAAGCCGTGCGCCGCGATAGTCATCAGGTAGGGCAGCTCGCCGATGGGCGGGAAGGCGGTGCGGCCCAGCATCTCCACCGGCACGCGGCCCTTGAACAGGGAGAGGTCGAGCTCGGCCGGCTGTGCCGAGCGCGACAGGTTGACCACGCACAGGATGACCTCGTCGCCATAGGCGCGGAGGTAGGCCAGGATCTTGCGGTTGCCGGGCTTCAGAAACACCATGTCGCCACGGCCGAAGGCCTTGCTGGTGCCGCGCACGGCCAGCATGCGGCGCATCCAGTTGAGCAGCGAGGCGGGCTCGCGCTGCTGCTGCTCGACGTTGAGCGCCTCGTAGCCGTAGATGGCGTCCATGATGGGCGGCAGGTACAGGCGCTGCGGGTCGGCGCGCGAGAAGCCGGCGTTGCGGTCGGGGCTCCACTGCATCGGCGTGCGCACGCCGTTGCGGTCGCCCACGAACACGTTGTCGCCCATGCCGATCTCGTCGCCGTAGTAGACGATGGGCGAGCCGCGCATGGACAGCAGCATGCTGTTCATGAGCTTGATGCGGTCGCTGTCGTTGTCCATCAGCGGCGCCAGCCGCCGCCGGATGCCGACGTTGATGCGCGCACGCGGGTCGGCCGCGTACGTGCTGTACATGTAGTCGCGCTCCTTGCTGGTCACCATCTCCAGCGTCAGCTCGTCGTGGTTGCGCAGGAAGATGGCCCACTGGCAGCTCTGCGGGATGTCCGGCGTCTGCTGCATGATCTCGATCAGCGGGAAGCGGTCTTCCTGCGCGATGGCCATGTACATGCGCGGCATCAGCGGGAAGTGGTAGGCCATGTGGCACTCGTCGCCATCGCCGAAGTACTCGCGCACGTCTTCCGGCCACTGGTTGGCCTCGGCCAGCACGAAGCGGTTGGTGTACTTGGCGTCGATGGCCGCGCGCAGTTGCTTCAGGATGGCGTGCGTCTCGGGCAGGTTCTCGTTGTTCGTGCCCTCGCGCTCGATCAGGTAGGGAATCGCATCGAGCCGGAATCCGTCCACGCCCAGGTCGAGCCAGAAGCGCATGACCTCGAACACCGCCTCCAGCACGGCCGGGTTGTCGAAGTTCAGGTCGGGCTGGTGGCTGAAGAACCGGTGCCAGAAGTAGGCCTTGGCAACCGGGTCGTAGGTCCAGTTGCTGGTCTCGGTGTCGGTGAAGATGATGCGCGTGCCCTGGTACTTCTGGTCGGTGTCGCTCCAGACGTAGAAGTCGCGCTCGGGCGAGCCCGGCGGCGCCTTGCGCGCACGCTGGAACCAGGGGTGCTGGTCCGAGGTGTGGTTGATGACGAGTTCGGTGATGACCTTGAGGTCGCGCTTGTGCGCCTCCGCCAGCATCTCCTTGAAATCGTCCAGCGTGCCGTACTGCGGGTGCACGTCCATGTAGCTGGCGATGTCGTAGCCGTCGTCGCGCAGCGGCGAGGGATAGAACGGCATCAGCCAGATGGTGTTGACGCCCAGGTCCTTGACGTAATCCAGCTTGCTCGTCACGCCCTTGAAGTCGCCCACGCCATCGGCGTTCGAATCGACGAAGGCCTTGACGTTGAGCTGGTAGATCACCGCGTCCTGGTACCACAGGGCCTCGTCGGTGACGGGCGTGACCGGGCCCTGCCCCGCTTCGGGCAGGTGTGGGACGCTGTCGGCAGCGGCCGCCTGTTCTGGGTTCTTCATGCGTTCCCTCTGATCTTGATCACGTGTGCCGGCATCTGGGACGGGACCAGCATCACGAAATTGCCGCCATCCTGCCACTGGAACGACTGGCCCGTCAGCAGGTCTTCTGCCACGAAGCTGCCGCCGTCCGCGCCGAGCCAGGCCGCGTCCACATGGACCCAGCCGCTCTGCGTGAAGGTGGCGTCGATGTTGACCACCGTCAGCACGGCGTTGCGGCCGTCCGCGTCGCGCTTGGCGTACGCGATCAGGTAGGGGTTGCTGGTGTCGAAGAAGCGCAGCGAGGCGTTGGAGTGCAGCGCCGCGTTCTCCTTGCGGATGCGGTTCACGGTGGCGATGAAGCCGGCGATGCTGTCCGGGCGGTCCAGCGTGAGCTCGCCCCAATGCCGCACCTGGTACTTCTCGGAGTCCATGTACTCCTCGCTGCCCGGCTTGACCGGTTCACCCTGCAGCAGCTCGTACGGCGGGCCGTAGATGCCGTAGCTGGCCGAGAGCGTGGCCGCCAGCACCAGCCGGCTCATGAAGATGGCCCTTGGGCCGTGGTGCAGGTGCTCGTTGAGGATGTCGGGCGTGTTGGGCCAGGCGTTGGGGCGGTAGTAGTCGGCACCGGGGCCGTGCGCCAGCTCGGTGAAGTACTCCATCAACTCGTGGCGGTCGTTGCGCCAGGTGAAGTAGGTGTAGCTCTGCGAGAAGCCCAGCTTGGCCAGCCGGTGCATGACCTTGGGCCGCGTGAAGGCCTCGGCCAGGAACAGCACGTCGGGGTGCTCGGCCTTGACCGCCGTGATCACCCATTCCCAGAACGCGAAGGCCTTGGTGTGCGGGTTGTCGACGCGGAAGATGCGCACGCCCTCGCCGATCCAGTGGTCGAACACGCTCTTGAGTTCCAGCCACATCGCGCGCCAGTCCGGCGTCTCGAAGTCGAACGGGTAGATGTCCTGGTACTTCTTGGGCGGGTTCTCGGCGTACTGCACGCTGCCGTCCGGCCGCTTGCGGAACCAGTCCGGGTGCGCTTTCACATAGGGGTGGTCGGGCGCGCACTGGAAGGCGATGTCCAGAGCGAGTTCGATGCCCAGCGCGTTGGCGGCGCGCACCAGTTCGCGGAAGTCCTCGGGCGTGCCGAGTGCCGGCAGCACGTCCTTGTGGCCGCCCTCTTCGGCGCCGATGGCCCAGGGGCTGCCGACGTCGCCTTCCTGGGCGACCAGCGTGTTGTTGCGTCCCTTGCGGCGCGCCCGGCCGATGGGGTGGATCGGCGGCAGGTACAGCACGTCGAAGCCCATCTCGGCCACATAGGGCAGGCGCGCCTGCACGTCCTTGAAGGTGCCGTGGCGGCCTTCCTCCAGCGCGGCGGAGCGCGGGAACATCTCGTACCAGCTGCTGAACGCGGCGCGCTCGCGGTCGACCACCAGCGGCAGGCCCTCGGGGCTCCACCAGACGGCGTGGCTGCGGTCCGGGTAGAGATCGGCCAGCGCGGCCAGGTCTTCGCTGAGCGCCGCGGCCTTGATCGAAGCGACCTCCTGCGAGACCGAGTCCATCTCGGCGATGGTGGCGCGGCCGGCCTGCTCGGCACGGCTGCGCAGGTTCTCGGCCAGGCGGGCGAGCCGGGCGCGGTCGTCGCCCTCGGCGCGCTCGGAGGCCTGGCGCACGAGCTCGGCGCCCACACGCGCGGCGATCAGGATGTCGGCCAGGTCCAAGCGGCGAAGCAGCTCGGCGCGCCACGATTGGAAGTGGTCGACCCAGGCGCAGACGGTGTAGCGCCAGCGGCCCTGGGCATCCGGCGTGCACGCGGCCGACCAGACGTCGTTGCCCACGGCCTGCATCTCGGTTTCCTGCCAGGCGTCGGCCCCTTCCTTGCGCAGGCAGAGCCTCACCCGCACCTTGTCATGGCCGTCGGTGAAGGCGTGCGCGGTGACGGCCAGCGCCTCGCCGACCACGCGCTTGACCGCGAAGCGGCCGGCGTCCACCTGAGGCAGCACGGCATCGATCACGGCCCGGGCCTGCCCTTCGTCGGGCAGATCCACCACCGGCCCGGCGGGCGCGGCTGGGGCTGGTGTGGCTGCAGCTGCGGCTGGCAAGTCGGTGGCAGGCACCGCGGCTGCTGGCTTGGCGCGCGGGCGGCGCGGCTTCTTGTCGGCTTGGGCTTCAGTCGGCATGGGCATCCGGTTCCGGGCGGAACATCAGGGTGGACAGGGGCGGCAGGGTCAGCGCCAGCGAATGGGCGTGGCCGTGCGCGCCTTCGTCGCTGGCGTGCACGCCGCCGTAGTTGCCCAGGCCGGCACCGCCGTAATCCTGGGCGTCGGTGTTGAGCAGTTCCTGCCACAGGCCAGGCAGCGGCACGCCGAGCCGGTAACCATAGCGCGGCACGGGGGTGAGGTTGCTGACGACCAGCACGGGGGGATCGCCATCGGCTCCCTTGCGCAGGAACGCGAACACGCTGGCCTGGCTGTCGTCCTGCGCAACCCAGGCGAAGCCCTCGGAAGCAAAGTCCAGGCGGTGCAGGGCCGGTTCGGCGCGGTACAGGCGGTTCAAGTCGCCCACCAGCTTGGCCACGCCGGCGTGCGAGGGTTCGCGCGACTGCGCCCAATCCAGCTCGCCCTCGTGCGCCCATTCGCGGCCCTGGCCGAACTCGCCGCCCATGAACAGCAGCTTCTTGCCCGGGTGGCCCCACATGAAGCCGAACAGCGCGCGCAGGTTGGCGAACTTGCGCCAGGCATCGCCCGGCATGCGGCCCAGCAGCGAGCCCTTGCCGTAAACCACCTCGTCGTGCGAGAGCGGCAGCACGAAGCGCTCATGGAAGGCGTAGACCAGCGAGAAGCTGAGCTGGCCCTGGTGGTGCTTGCGGTAGACCGGGTCCAGGCCGAAGTACTTGAGCGTGTCGTGCATCCAGCCCATGTTCCACTTCATCGAGAAACCCAGGCCGCCCTCATCGGCGGGGTGCGAAACGCCGGGCCAGGCGGTCGATTCCTCGGCGATCACCAGCGCACCGGGCAGCTCGCGCGCCACGGCCGCGTTGAGCGTGCGCAGGAAGTGCACGGCCTCCAAGTTCTCGCGGCCGCCGAACTGGTTGGGAATCCACTCGCCGTGCTTGCGTGCGTAGTCCAGGTAGAGCATGGAGGCCACGGCGTCCACGCGCAGCCCGTCGAAGTGGTACTCGCGCAGCCAGAACAGCGCAGACGACAGCAGGAAGCTGCGCACCTCGTTGCGGCCGTAGTTGAAGATGCTGGAGTTCCACTCGGGATGGAAGCCCTGGCGCGGATCGGCATGCTCGTACAGGTGCGTGCCGTCGAAGGCCTGCAGGCCGTGCGCGTCGGTCGGGAAGTGCGAGGGCACCCAGTCCAGGATCACCCCGATGCCGAGCTGGTGCAGGTGGTCGATGAAGAACTTGAGGTCCTGCGGCGTGCCGTAGCGCGCCGTGGGCGCGAAGTAGCCCGTGGTCTGGTAGCCCCAGGAGCCGTAGAACGGGTGCTCGGTCACGGGCATGAGTTCCACGTGCGTGAAGCCCATGGCCTGCACATGGTCGCCGAGCGCCTGGGCCAGCGCGCGCCAACCCAGGAACTGGCCGTCGTCGCGGCGCCAGGAGCCGGGGTGCACCTCGTAGATGGACATCGGCGCGTCGGCGGCCTGGCGCTCGCCACGGCCCGACATCCAGCCAGCGTCGCTCCAGTCGAATTCCAGCGACCACAGCCGCGACGCGGTGGCCGGGGGCAGCTCGGCGGCCAGCGCATACGGGTCGGCCTTGTCGAGCGGCTGGCCCGTGGCCGTCACGATGCGGTATTTGTAGCTCTGGCCATGGCGGGCCGCGGGGGCCTCGCCCTCCCAGATGCCGCTGCCGTCCTCGCGCCGCGCCAGCGGCTCGGCGCCGGCCTGCCAGCCGTTCCACTCGCCGATCACGCTGACGGCGCTGGCATTGGGCGCCCAGACCACGAAGTGCGCCCCCTGCCCGCCCGGCCGCAGCGTTGCACCGAGCCGGCCGGCCAGCGCGGTGTGCGTGCCCTCGCGAAAATAGTGCAGGTCATGTTGCGCCAGCGCGGCGTCGGTGGAAAGCGTGGCTGCGGTGTGCTGCATCCGAGACACTGTCGGAGACGCGGCAGCGCGCGGCGAGCGGACAGCTGCCGCAGCCCTTGTAGGCCAAGGCCGCGACCGCCACCCGGCGGTGGTACAACCGGGGTCCCGACCCTCCTGCTGAGCACCGCCACCCATGAATGAAGACATCGGCCAGGTGTTTGTCGTCGACTGGTCCTTTCTGCTGATCCTGGGCGGGCTGGCGGCCATCACGGTGGCCTTGTTCATCCGGCGCATCCGCATGAAGCGGCGCGCCCGGAACGAAGAGCGCCGCAAGCGCCGGCGCGAGTACCGGGCCTGGCTGCGCAAGAGCGGCGTGCAGCCCCTGAGCCCCGAGGAAGAGCACGACAGGCCGGTACGCTGACCCGCCCGGGTTGCCACCAATGTCCCACCACTGACACATTGCTAGGCTCTGCAGCGGCCCGCAGCCCTGATGCCGCGGGCCGTTTCACTTGTTCCGCACAAGCCGCAGCGCCATGAAAACCATCCACAACATCTTCCTCGCCGGCGCCTTGCTGGCAGCTTGCGCGGGCGCCTCGGCCCAGCAGGTCAACGTCATCTGCTCGGTCCAGGCCGACTGGTGCAACATGATCGCCACGGTCTACGCAAAGACCACGGGCGTGAAGATCAACCTCGCCCTCAAGGGCTCGGGCGAGGCCCTGGCCCAGCTGATCGCCGAGAAGGAGAACCCCAAGACCGACGTGTGGTTCGGCGGCACCGGCGACCCGCACCTGCAGGCCGCCGAGCAGGGCCTCACGCTGGAGTACAAGTCGCCTTCGCTGGCGCAGCTGTACCCGTGGGCGCAGCAGCAGGCCCAGCAGTCCGGCTTCAAGACCGTGGGCATCTACTCCGGCCCGTTGGGCTTCGGCTACAACACCGAGCTGCTGGCCAAGAAAAAGCTGGCCGCGCCCAAGGCCTGGGCCGACCTGCTCAAGCCCGAGTACAAGGGCGACATCCAGGTCGCCAACCCGGCATCGAGCGGCACGGCCTACACCATGATCGCCACGCTGGTGCAGCTGATGGGCGAGGACAAGGCGTTCGAGTACCTGAAGGGCCTGCACAGGAACGTGGGCCAGTACACGCGCTCGGGCACCGGGCCGATCAAGGCCGTGGCGCGCGGCGAGACCGCGGTGTCCATCAGCTTCGTGCACGACGCGCCGCAGGAGCGCATGCAGGGCTTCCCCGTCGAGACCACCACGCCCAGCGAGGGCACGGGTGCCGAGATCGGCTCCATGAGCATCATCAAGGGCGCGCGCAACCTCGAGCAGGCCAAGAAGTTCTACGAGTGGGCGTTGAGCCCCGGCGCCCAGGCCTTCGGCGCCGCGTCCAAGCAGTACCAGCTGCCATCGAACAAGGCGACAGCGGTGGACCCGAACGTGCCGGACTTCAAGAAGATCAAGATGATCGACTACGACTACAAGAAGTACGGCGCGAGCGCGGAGCGGCGGCGCTTGATCGCGCGCTGGGAGAAGGACGTCAACTCGCTGCCGCGCTAAGTGCTCTCCCGCAAACCCAACGCCGCGGCCTGGATCTGTGTCGCGGCGGGTCTTCTCGCCTATGTCGCCCTGCCCTGGTATGCCATCCAGGACACCAGCTGGTACGAGGCCCTGCCCGGCATCTTCTCTGCCGGTGACGCCGCCAACGGCCTGCTGCAGGCGTTCGGGCAGAACCGCCCCTGGCTGCTGTTCGGCGTGGCCGGCCTCGCGCTCTGCGCGGTCGGCGCGGTGCAGCCGCCGGGCCGCGGCCAGGGGCGCTGGCTGCTGATCGGCGGCCTGCTCGGCGCGGCGGGCCTGGCGATCGCGGGCTTCACCATCGGCGCGCGCGGCTGGAGCGTGGCGGCGCTGAACACCGCATTCGGCGAACTCGCGACCAACCAGTTCGGCATCGGCGCGGGCGGCTTCGTCGCGCTGGTGGCGCTGGTCCTGCTGGCGGCCTTCGGCCTCGCGCGGCTGGGCTTCTTCCGCGGCGACCTGTTCGTCTCGGGCGCGGTGATCGGCTGCGGGGTGCTGATGGCGCTGTTCATCGCCTACCCGGTGGGCAAGGCGCTGGCCGGCGCCTTCCTGCTGGAAGACGGCGGATGGTCCCTCGGCGCCTTCTTCGAGCGGGTGTTCACCGAACGCATCTGGGGCCTGGGCTGCGTGGCCGGCGGCACCAGCTGCGGCGTGGCCTGGAACACGCTGCTGCTGGCCTTGCTGACGGCCACCGGCACGACCATCCTCGGCACCATGATCGCGTTGATGGCCGAGCGCGGCAACCGGCGCCTGCAGGGGCCGCTGCGCGTGATTGCGCTGCTGCCCATCATCACGCCGCCCTTCGTCGTCAGCCTGGGGCTGATCCTCCTGTTCGGCCGCGCCGGCGTGGTCAACCAGCTGCTGGAGAGCTGGTTCGGCCTGCAGCCCACGCGCTGGTTCTATGGCCTGCCCGGCATCCTGACGGCGCAGCTGTTCGCCTTCACGCCCATCGCCTTCATGATCATGCGCGGTGTGGTGCAGGGCATCGCGCCCAGCCTGGAAGAAGCGGCGCAGATGCTGCGCGCCGACCGGCGCCGCACCTTCTTCACGGTCACGCTGCCGCTGCTCAAGCCCGGGCTGGCGAACGCCTTTCTGGTGGGTTTCATCGAGAGCATCGCCGACTTCGGCAACCCGGTGATCGTCGGCGGCCAGTACAGCGTGCTGTCCACCGACATCTTCTTCGCGATCGTCGGGGCGCAGTACGACGCGGGCCGCGCGGCGTCGCTGGCCTGGGTGCTGACCATCTTCGCGCTGGCGGTTTTCGCGCTGCAGCGCGGCGTGCTGGGCAAGCAGAACTACACCACGGTCAGCGGCAAGGGCGATGCCGGCATCGCCATGGCGCTGCCCGATGGCGTGCGCCGTGCGTGCTACAGCGTGGCCCTGCCCTGGATCGCGTTCACGGTGGTGGTCTACCTGTTCGCGTTCGCGGGCGGCTTCGTGCAGACCTGGGGCCGCGACTACACGCCCACGCTCAAGCACTTCACCACGGCCTTCGCGCTGGAGTGGGGACAGTTCGGCCTGGTCTGGGCCGGCACGGCCTGGAACTCGCTGATCACGACGCTGAAGCTGGCGGGCATCTCGGCGCCGATCACGGCGGCGCTGGGCCTGCTCATCGCCTGGCTGCTGGCGCGCAACGAGTTCAAGGGCCAGGGCGCCTTCGAGTTCGCGGCGCTGCTGGCGTTTGCGATCCCGGGCACGGTGCTGGGCGTGAGCTACATCCTGGCCTTCAACGTGCCGCCGCTGGAACTCACGGGCAGCGGGCTGATCATCATCCTGTGCTTCATGTTCCGCAACCTGCCGGTGGGCGTGCGCGCCGGCACGGCGGCGTTCAAGCAGCTCGACCGCTCGCTCGACGAGGCCTCGCTGATGCTGCGCGCCTCCACCGCGCAGACGCTGTTCCGCGTGGTGCTGCCGCTGCTCAAGCCGGCGCTGGTGGCGGCGCTGGTCTACAGCTTCGTGCGCGCCATGACCACCGTGAGCGCCGTGATCTTCCTGGTCACGGCCGAGAACGAGCTGGCCACCACCTACATCATCGGCCGCGTGGGCAACGGCGACTACGGCGTGGCGCTGGCCTACTGCACGGTACTGATCGTGCTGATGTCGCTGGCGATCGCGCTGATCCAGTTCGTCGTCGGCGAACGCAAGCTGGGCCGGCGCAAAACGCCGGCACACCAGGGGCACCACAAGATGGAATCGGTATGAACGGAATAGAGTTCCACAACGTCACCAAGCGCTACGGCACGGACGCCAGCGCGCCCCTGGCCGTCAAGGGCATCAGCTTCGAGGTGCCGCAGGGCACGCTGACCACCATCCTCGGCCCCTCGGGCTGCGGCAAGACGACCACCTTGCGCATGATCGCGGGGCTGGAGTCGCCCACCGGCGGCAAGATCGTCATGGGCGGGCGCGACGTGACCACGCTGGGCCCGGCCGATCGCAACGTCTCGATGATGTTCCAGAGCTACGCCCTCTTTCCGCACATGAATGTGGTGGAGAACGTGGCCTACGGCCTGCGCATGGGCGGCGCCACCAAGCCCGAGGCCACGGCGCGCGCCAGCGACGCACTCAAGGGTGTGGGCCTGGTCGGCTTCAACGCGCGGCTGCCCAGCGAACTCTCGGGCGGCCAGCAGCAGCGCGTGGCGCTGGCCCGCGCGCTGGTGCTGGAGCCAGCGGTGCTGCTGTTCGACGAGCCGCTGTCCAACCTGGACGCGCGGCTGCGCCGCGAGATGCGCGAGGAGATCCGCGCCATCCAGCAGCGCCTGAAGCTCACGGTGGCCTATGTCACGCACGACCAGAGCGAGGCGCTCGCGGTGTCGGACCAGATCATCGTGATGGACCACGGCGTGATCGCGCAGCGCGGCACGCCCGAGGAGCTGTACAGCCGTCCGCAGAGCGAATTCGTGGCCGGGTTCATGGGCGAGGCCATGGTGTTCCCCGCCCATGCCCAGGCCGATGGCCGCGTCGCGCTCGGGCCTTTGCGGCTCACCCCCAGGCACCCGGTGGCGGCCGGCCCCGTCAAGGTGGCCGTGCGGCCCGAGGCCTGGCAGATCGGCGCGCCGGGCGGCCTGCCCGCCACGCTGCGCAAGGCGGCCTACCTGGGCGGCTTCTACGAGTACGGTTTCGAGACGCCGCTGGGGCCGGTGTTCGTGGTGTCGTCTGACCTGGAGCGCGTGCTCGCGCCCGGTGCCGAGACGGCGCTGGGCCTGGGCCGGCACGGCGTGTCGGTGGTCCAGCAGCCGGCCTGAGGCGCGGGGCCGCCAGGGCTTGGCCGGGGCCATCGCCCGGCCGGGATGGCCCGGCACAGGAAGGCGGTGCCGAGCCCGCTCAGAAGCTCTTGCTGACGCGCACCTGCGAGTAGGTGCCGTTCTTGGCGTTGCGCGATTGCAAGGTGGCCATGTGCTGCAGCGTGAGCACGGTGTCCACCACCGGGATGCGCGTCGTCCAGAACAGGCCGGCGTTGGTCGAGCGGTAGCGGCTGGGGCCCCAGCGGTTGCCGCTGTCGTCCTGGAACTGCTGGGCATGGACCACGTGCACGCCCACCGGCCCCAGCCGCGTCATGGTGCCCACCGCGGCCTCCAGGCTGGCCCAGTTGCCGCTGCGCAGGTCGTTGTCGCGGTTGCGCGTGTTCAGGCCCACGGTGACCCGGCCCGCCAGTGCGATGTCGGGTCGCGGCAGGTAGACCAGTTGGGCCACGGGCCGCAGCGTGTAGAAGTTGCCGAAGCCGATGTCCGGGCCCGAGGCCTGGTTGTAGCGGCCGGTGGGAAGCACCAGCGAGGCGCCGGCCAGCACGCGCAGCCGGTCGTCCGCATGGCGCCAGCCGGCGTGCAGTTCCATGTCGCCGATGTCGGAGACGTTGCCGCCTTCGGCAGCCGCCATGGCCGCGACGGTGCCCTGGAACTGCTTGTCGAAGCCGGCCTGCGCCGCGGCCTGCGTGGCGGCCGGCACGGCGGGGTTCCAGTTCAGCGTGGGCGTGGTGGCTTGCGCGCCGAAGCCCTGCTTCTTGATGCCGTACGGCAGGTTGAAGGCCAGCGCCAGCCGGCCGCCGCCGTAGCGTGCCGCGCTGAGCCAGGCCAGGCCCAGGTTCCATTGCACCAGCGAGCCCCGCGCATCGATGACGCCGGTGGCAGGGCCATAGGTCGGGTACAGGGCCGCGGGCGTGGGCGCCGGCAACGGCAAGGTGCCACCCGGCAGGGTCTGGGTGAGCCGCTCGCCGTCGTTGCCTGTGATCTTGTGGATGTCCACGCGCGTCAGCGCGATGCCGCCGGTCAGGCCTTGCAGATCGGGCGGCGCGAAGATCTCGCCGCCCAGGCTTCCGGCCAGGTTGTAGCGCACCTGGAAGTCTTCGCCGGCCTGCGCCAGGGAGCTTGCGGCAAGGGTGCAGGCAAGGGTCAGCGCGAGCTGGGCGGTGGCGTTCATGGTGGTGGCGTGCGGGTGCGGGCGACGGAGGCGCGGCACCTTAGCACCGTGTTGCAAGCTGTCACACCGCTTGTCGCCGCTGCACGACGACCCTCACGCAAACCACGGCGCCTCTCCCCGCACTACCCCCGCCGATCCGGCTCAACCGCCTGGCCCGCTGGCGCAAGATGTAAGCAGCCGAGCCGTCCAGCGCCCGGACTTTTTCGGGCACGCTGCCAGGACGCCTTCGGCTTCGCGAGGCTCCGCCTTGCGCGCATCCTGCCGATGCAGGACGGCTCGCTCAGGCCGCCAGTGCGTTGCGCAGCGCCTGCAGGCACAGCGCGTTGTCTTCCTCGGTGCCGACCGTGATGCGCAGGAACTGCGTGAAGCCAGCGTCCTTCCAGGGCTTGACGATCACGCCGGCGGCCAGCAGCGCCTCGTTCACTGGGCCGTTCGGCCGGCCCAGGTCGACGAACAGGAAATTCGTGGCCGAGGGCGCCACGCGCAGGCCCATGGCCTCGAGCGCGCGGACCATGGCATCGCGCTGCACCACGGTGCGCGCCACGGCCTGGCGCATGTGCACTTCGTCGTTAAGCGCCGCGCGCGCGGCCAGCTGTGCGGCCAGGTTCACGCCGAACGGCGTGCGCACGCGGTCCAGCAGCTGCACGAGCGTGGCATCGCACGCGATGCCGTAGCCCACGCGCAGCCCCGCCAGGCCATAGGCCTTGGAGAAGGTGCGCAGGACGATCCAGGCGCCGCCCCAGTCGCGCAGCATCGGCAGCGCATCCGGAAAGCCGGGCGTGAGCCGCGCGTACTCCACATAGGCCTCGTCGACGACCAGCAGCGTGCCGGCCGGCGTGGCGTCCAGCAGCCGCGCGAAGCCAGCGGTGTCGAACATGCAGCCGACCGGGTTCGAGGGGTTCGCCAGCATCGCGATCTTCGGGCCGCGCGCGAGCGCCGCGCACCAGGCATCCACATCGAAGCCGAGCGCGGGCGTGAGGTCCAGCAGTTCGACCTCGGCACCCATCATGCGCGGGTAGATCTCGTGCAGGCCGAAGGCCGGGCGCTGCGCCAGCACGCGCTCGCCGGGAGAGAGCAGCGCCAGGCACAGCATCTGCAGGATGGACTCGGAGCCGTTGCCTACGACGATCTGCGCAGGCGTGGCGCCGCAGCGCCGGGCCAGCGCCTCGCGCAGTGCCTGGCTGTCGGCGTCCGAGTACCACAGCACCTGCTGCGCCAGGCCGGCCAGCGACTCGGCCACGCGCGGGCTGGGGCCGTAGGGGTTCTCGTTGCTGCCCAGGCGGGCGATGCGGTCCACCCCGTAGCGCGTGCGCACCGCATCCGACGACAGGCCGGCGTTGTAGACGGGCAGCGGCGGCACCTCGGGGCGGGCCAGGCCCAGCATGTCAGGGGTGCTCATCGGTCGAAGATCTTTCCGGGGTTCATGAGGTGCAGCGGATCGAGCGCGCCCTTGATGGCGCGCATCGCCGCGAGCTCGGCCGGCGTGCGGCTGCGGCCGAGAAAAGGCTTCTTGTGCAGGCCGATGCCGTGCTCGGCCGAGACGCTGCCCGCGAAGTCGCCGACGAGGTCGTAGACCAGGTGCTCCAAGCCCTCGACGTCGCCGCCGATGGTCGATGCGTCGGTGGAGACATGCAGGTTGCTGTCGCCAATGTGGCCGAAGAACACGCTCGCATGGCCCGGCCAGCGGGCGTCGAGCGCGGCGCGGCAGGCGGTGGCGAAGCGGCCGATCTCGGCCATGGGCAGGCTCACGTCGAAGTTGACGGGCGGATGCATGTGGGTGGGCAGCTCGGCCGTGGCCTCGCGGATCTTCCAGAAGGCGCGGGCCTGGGCCTCGGACTGGGCGATGGCGGCGTCCAGCACCAGGCCATCCTGCATGGCCGGGGTGAGCACGTCTTCGAGCGCGGCCTGCAACTGTGTGGCGTCGGGGCCGTCGAGGTCGACCAGGGCCAGCAGCGGGTGCAGCGCGTCGAAGGGCTCGCGCAGCTGCTGCCAACCCAGCGCAGCCTGCACGAAGTCGCGCCACATGAGTTCGAAGGCCGCCAGGCCGGCGCCGGCCCGCGCCTGCAGGCGCGACAGCAGCGCGAGCGCGGCGTCGTAGTCGGGCACGGCGGCCAGCATGGTGGCGCGTGCGCTGGGCGCGGGATGCAGCCGCAGCAGCGCGCGCGTGATCACGCCCAGCGTGCCCTCGGCACCGATGAAGAACTGCTTGAGGTCGTAGCCCGTGTTGTTCTTCTGCATGGGGCGCAGCATGGGCAGCACCGCGCCATCGGCCAGCACCACCTCCAGGCCCAGCGTCTGCTCGCGCATCATGCCGAAGCGCAGCACGCCGTTGCCCCCCGCGTTGGTCGCCAGCGCACCGCCGACCTGCGCCGAGCCGCGCGCGCCGAAGTCCACGCCGAACAGCAGGCCCTGCGCGCTGGCCGCCTCCTGGACGGATTGCACGGTGGCACCGGCCTGCACGGTCAACGTGCGCGTGGCGGCGTCCACCTGCTCGATGGCCTGCATGCGGTCCAGCGACAAGGCCACACCGTGCGCCATTGGCTGGGCCGCGCCGGCCAGGCCGGTCATGCCACCCTGCGGCACGACGGGCACGCGGTGCTGCGTGCACAGCCGGAGCGCCACGCTGACCTGCGCGGTGCTGCGCGGGCGCAGCAGCGCGAGCGGGCGCACGGGCGGCACGCCACTCCAGTCGGCCAGATGGCGGGGCGCAATGGCATCGCCGGTGGCGACCGCGTCATCGCCCAGCGCCGCGCGCAGAGACTCGATGAAGCCGCTCACCGGCGCGTCTCGGCGAAGGCCAGCACGGCCTGCAGCATGCGCTGCAGGTGCGGTTGGACGCCGGCGGCCACGGCGGGCAGGTAGTCGAAGGGCAGCGCCTCCTGCATGTAGCTGCTCTGGGTCTGCTCCAGCTGCACGGCGTGCTGGCCCTCCTGCGGGCGGCCATGGTGGCGCGTGATGTAGCCGCCGGTGAAGCGGCCGTTCAGGACGCTGGTGTAGCCCGTGGCCTGCCTGGCGATGCCCAGCAGCGTCTCGGCCAGCGCCGGATCGCAGCTGCTGCCCTTGCCGGTGCCCAGGTTCAGGTCGGGCAGCTTGCCTTCGAAGAAGCGCGGCAGCACCGAGCGGATGGAGTGCGCATCCCACAGCATGGCGATGCCATGCTGCGCCTTGATGCGCGCCAGTTCATCGGCCAGCTTGGCGTGGTAGGGATGCCAGATGGCATCGCGGCGCGCGGCGATCTCGGCCTCACCGGGATGGTCGGCCGGATCCAGGTAGACGGGCGTGTCGTCGAAGGTGTCGACGGGGCACAGGCCGGTGACGTTCTGGCCGGGGTACAGGCTGGCGCCGTCGGGCGGACGGTTCAGGTCGATCACATAGCGGCTGTGCGTGGCCACGAGCACCGAGGCGCCCAGCGCATCGGCGAAGTCGTACAGGCGCTCCAGGTGCCAGTCGGTGTCGGGCACCTGGCGCGCCTCGGCCGTGAAGCGCGCGGCCAGCGCGGGCGGCACATGGGTGCCCACGTGGGGCATGGAAACCAGCAGCGGGCGGGTGCCCTGGCGGAAGCGGAACGGCGCTTCGGTGGTGGAAAAGCTCATGGGCTGTCCTTGAGGAGTTGGGTACGGGCCGCGACCAGGCCGCGGGTTGCGTCCTGGTGCGCGGCATGGCGCGCCGCGCGCACGCGCGCCTGGCCCGCCACATGGACGGCGCTCACCGCGCTCGTGCGGTGGCTGGCGAACACATGGGCCGACAGCATCTCGGCCGCCGGCAGGCCGGCCAGCGCCGGGTGCTGGGCGTCCAGCGTGACGAAGTCGGCCTGCTGGCCCACGGCCAGGCCCGCCACCGGGCGCCCGGCCGCCTGCGCGCCGCCGGCCACGGCCGCCAGCGTCATCGCTGTCGCGACCTGCGGCTGCGCCGGCGTGGCCATCACGTTGCGCCGGCGCGTGGCCAGGCGCTGACCGTATTCGAGCAGCATGAGCTCCTCGGCCGCATTGACGCAGGCATGGCTGTCCGAGCCCACGCCCCAGGCGCCGCCCGCGGCCTGCCAGGCCGGCCAGTCGAACAGGCCGTCGCCCAGGTTGGCCTCGGTGCTGGGGCACAGGCCGGCCACGGCGCCGCTGGCGGCGGCGCGGCGGTATTCGTCGGCATCCATGTGGGTGGCGTGCACCAGGCACCAGCGCGCGTCCACGGGCGCGTGGTCGAGCAGCCAGGCCACCGGGCGCTGGCCGCTCCAGGCGATGCAGTCGTCGACCTCCTGCGTCTGCTCGGCGATGTGGATGTGCACGGGCGCCGTGGCGCCGAGCGCGTGCAGGCCGGCTACGGCCTCGCGCAGCGCATCGGGCGGTACCGCGCGCAAGGAGTGCGGCGCCAGTCCCAGGCGCGCGCCCTGCGCGGCGCAGAGCGGATGCAGCCGCTCCAGCAGGCGCAGCATGTTGTCGGTCGAGCGGATGAAGCGGCGCTGGCCCTCCCCCGGCGGCTTGCCGCCGAAGCCGCTGGTCTGGTACAGCACGGGCAGCAGCGTGAGGCCGATGCCGGCGCGCTGCGCGGCGCGCAGCAGCGCCAGCGCGAGCTCGGCATCGTCGGCATAGGGCGCGCCGCCGCGGTCGTGGTGCACGTAGTGGAACTCGCAGACGCTGGTGTAGCCGGCCTCCAGCATCTCCACGTACAGGCCGAAGGCGATGGCCTCCAGCAGGGCCGGATCGAGCCGGCCCGCGAAGCGGTACATCAGCGTGCGCCAGCTCCAGAAGCTGTCTTGCGCGGCGCCGCGGTACTCGGTCAGGCCGGCCATGCCGCGCTGGAAGGCGTGCGAGTGCAGGTTGGGCGTGCCAGGGATCACCGGGCCTGCGGTGGCATCGACATCGCCGGGTCGGACCATGCCGACCTGCACCGCGGTGAGTCGCCCTGTGTCGTCCCATTGCAGCAACACGTCGCGCGCCCAACCGCCGGGCAGCAGCGCATCCGTGGCGAACAACCGGGTCATGCTGCGCCCTCCGCGATCCGCCCCTGCCGCACCACGCAGCGCACGGGGCGCTGGCCGAACCAGTAGGCCAGCTCGGCCGCGTCCTGCAGCTTCCACAGCACGAAGTTGGCCGGCATGCCGGCTGCGATGGCACCGTGCGTGGCCTGCAGCCCCAGCGCGCGCGCCGCGTGCGTGGTGATGCCGGCGATGGCCTCGGGCACCGTGAGCCGGAACAGCGTGCAGGCCATGTTGGCCATCAAGAGCAAGGAGAGCGCCGGCGAGGTGCCGGGGTTGTGGTCGGTCGAGACGGCCATGGGCACGCCGGCCGCGCGCAGCGCCGCGATGGGCGGCAGCTGCGTGTCGCGCAGCGTGTAGTAGGCGCCCGGCAGCAGCACGGCCACGGTGCCGGCGGCCGCCATGGCGTCGATGCCCTCTTGCGAGAGGTGCTCGATGTGGTCGCACGACAGCGCGCCGTAGCGCGCCGCGAGCGCCGCGCCACCCATGTCCGACAGCTGCTCGGCATGCAGCTTGACCGGGATGCCCAGCGCCTGCGCGGCGCGGAACACCTGCTCGGTCTCGGCCAGGGAGAACGCGATGCGCTCGCAGAACACGTCGACCGCGTCGACCAGCCCTTCGGCATGCAGGGCCGGCAGCATCTCGCGGCAGACCAGGTCGATGTAGTCGCCGCTGCGGCCCACGTACTCGGGCGGCAGCGCGTGCGCGCCCAGGAAGGTGGTGCGCACCGTCACGCCGTGGGCAGTGGCCAAGCGCCGTGCCACGCGCAGCTGCTTGCGCTCATGTTCCAGCGCGAGGCCGTAGCCCGACTTGATCTCGATGGCGCAGACGCCCTCGGCCAAGAGGCTCTGCAGCCGCGCCGAGGCGCTGGCGAAGAGTTCCTCTTCGGTGGCCTCGCGCGTGGCGCGCACGCTGGAGACGATGCCGCCGCCGGCCTGGGCCACCTCTTCGTAGCTCGCGCCGGCCAGGCGCATGGCGAACTCATTGGCCCGCTGGCCGCCGTAGACCAGGTGGGTGTGGCAGTCCACGAGGCCGGGCGTGACGAGTGCGCCCTGCCCCGCGTGCTGCGGCAGGGCGGCGTGCCCGGCCGGCACGGCATCGGGCGCACCGGTCCAGGCGATCTGGCCGCCCTGCACGGCGATGGCGCAGGGCTGCCCGTCCAGGCCGGTGAGGCCGGTCCACAGCCCGTCGGCCGAAGGCAGGGTGTCAAAGGAAGGCATGCAGTCTCCTAGTGGGCGGCCCGCCATTGCACGGCCAGCAAGGCCGCATCGGCGTCCGCGGTGTCGAGGGCCCAGCCCGTGGTGGCACCGCTCCGCCACAGGCCCTGGCCGGGTGAGAGCGCCTCGCCGCCTGCGCGCCAGTGGCCGCGCCAGGCCAAGAGCAGGCCGTGCGGGGCCGCGGGCAGCTCGGCCGCGCGGTGCAGCACGCGCAGCACGGCGCGCAGCCGGCCGCGCCGCGTCATCACGTTGAAATCGCTGCAGGCGCCGCCCAGCAGCGTGCAGTCGATGCGCGCGTCGCCGCTGAACGCGAAGGGTGCCAGCGGCGTACCCAGGCGGTGGTCCAGGTCTTCGCCGTGCAGGCGCACGCCCTCGCCCTCGAGCAGCGTGATGATGCGGTCCACGCCCGCGAACTGCGAGAACGGGCCGCTGGCGGCGATGCTGGCGATCGACACGCGCCAGTCAAAGCCCTCGAAGCCCGCGCCGGGCGGCCAGCTCGCGATCTCGCGCGTGCTGCCGCCGCCGTTCTTCCAGGGCGTGGCAGGCAATGCCGCCACGTCGAAACGGTGCACCTGCGCGCTCATCGCACCAGCCCTCCCTGGCTCAGCCGCCGTTCGAAGTGCCGCAGCACCAGCATCACGGTGCCCGTGAGCGCGAAGTACACAGCCGCAATCGCCAAGTAGACCTCCAGCGAGCGGTAGGACGTGCTGATGATCTTCTGCCCCTCGTGCATCACGTCGTGGATGGTCAAGAGCGAGACCAGGGCCGAGTTCTTGATCAGCGCGATGAACTCGTTGCCCAACGGCGGGATCATGCGCACCACGGCCTGCGGCAGGATGATGTGGCGCATGGCGGTCGGCGCCGTCATGCCCAGCGACTGCGCGGCCAGGGTCTGCCCCTGGTTGATCGACTGGATGGCGCCGCGCACGATCTCCGACACATAGGCGCCCGAATACACGCCCAAGCCCAGCACACCGCACAGGAAGGCCGGCAGCAGCAGGCCGAAATGCGGCAGGCCGAAGAACAGGATGAAGAGCTGCACCAGCAAGGGCGTGCCGCGCACCACAGTCACATAGGCCGTGCAGGCTGCGTAGAGCCAGCGCCGCTGCGGGCTCAGGCGCCCGATGCCGACCAGCAGCCCCAGCACGCAGCCCAGCAGCAGCGCGCAGACCGTGATCTCGATGGTGACCAGCGTGCCGCGCGCGAGCGCGTCCCAGCCACCCCAGACGGGAGAGAAGTCCAGATCCATGTCAAAAATCCATGTCGGCAAGAAGGGCGGCGGCCGAGCGCAGCGATGGCCCGTGTGTGACCCCGCTCCCACCCCTGTGCCCACGCCGAGGAGCGCAGTGGCCTGGGCGGCGCGGGGAACCTCGCGCTTCGTGAACTGACTCATTGCACTTGTCCGAGCTGAACGAACGCAGTGAGTGGTGCGAGTTGTGCAATGCGCCCAGGCCGCGAGCACCGCAGGTTGCCC
>NZ_QPJK01000008.1 GCF_003337555.1 Pseudorhodoferax soli
CACGCACTTCCGGGGAAAATTTGTTCGCGTTGTTCTTGCTCATGGCTCCATTCTCTCAAGAGTTGGAGCCTCCGCGAAACCCGGGGCGGTTCACTGGTGCACGAATGCGCCGCCATGATTGTTCCGCCGACTCGATCAGCTTGAATGCAAGACCAAGGAAGGTCGGACGCGAGACGCAATTGCGCGTGCGGGTTGTTCGATGTCTAACGGTGGCAAAGGTCGACTCAATGGGATTGGTCGTTCGCAAATGCTGCCAGTGTTCGGCAGGGAAGTCATAGAAGGCAAGCAGTTCATCGCAGTCTTTCGTGAGTTTTTCCGTCGCCTTTGGATACCTGGCCGAATAAGTGTCAGTAAAGCGATTAAAGGCCGCGAGCGCCTCTTCGCGCGTGGCGGCTTGCCAGATCTCCTGCAAGCCGGCTTTAGCCCGCCCGTGCTGTGATTTGGGCAAGGCGTTGAGAATGTTTCCGGTCTTATGGAACCAGCAGCGCTGGTGCCGGGTCTTTGGAAACACTTCGGCCAATGCCGCCCACAGACCCATCGCCCCGTCGCCGCTCGCGAGAAGCGGACCACTTTGTAGGCCTCGCGCTTTAAGATCCAGCAAGAGCTCGCACCAGGCGTCTTTCGACTCGCGGAACCCGTCGCCGATCGCCACGCGTTCTTTTGTTCCGTCCGGCTTCACGCCGATGATGACCAACAGGCACTGACCATCCGAATCGTCGCTGCGCAGCCCTGTGTGGATGCCGTCGGCCCACCAGTAGACCCAGCGAGCGGTTGACAGATCACGTTGATTCCACAAGGCGTGCTCATCGGCCCACTGAGCCTTCAGACGGCTGACCACGTTCGGCGAAAGGCCTTTGGCCTCTTCACCCAGCAGCACGCTCAGCGCCTCGCTCATGTCGCCGGTCGAGACGCCACGTAGATACAGCCAGGGCAACGCCGCCGACACGCGGGGGGATTTCCGAATATAGGGCGGCACGATGTTCGAATTGAACTTCACGCCCGAGCCTGAGCGATCGCGAACCTTCGGCACCTTCACGGTGACCGGACCGATCGCTGTCACGACCTCGCGCTCTGGCAGGTAGCCATTGCGAATCACAGTTCGTCTTCCATCAAGGGTCTTCACGTTGTCGTATCTTTCCAGCAATGCCGCCAGTTCTGCCTCAATCGCTTGCTGGACAATCTGCCGCGCGCCCTGTTGGATCAAATCGTCAAGCCCGCTGGGCCGTGCTTCCGATTTACCTGCGCTCGTTTCTTCTGTAACCTTCTTCATTGGTGGTGGATCTCGGTTTGGCTGGTTGTTACTCTAGACAAGCAACATTCTCAGCTAAACCGCCACCGCCTTCAAATCCCTGCCTCACCCCGAACACCACTTTCGACCTTAACTCAAGTGGACACCATGGATGTGGAACCGATGTTCCATCATCTCACCCGTTGAACATTGACTCAGCCGCCGGAGTAGACGTAGGAGAGACCCTTTTCCTGCGCGCGACTCAGCGCCACCACCGCCGCCGGCACCACCTGCGCGCCCGGGAGCAGCGCAGCTAGAATGTCCGCCCGAACTGCCTCCGGGGTGCCGAACCCTGCGTGCGCCAGCTTGCCGACCAGACCGTTTAGGGAGTTGTTGCAGAGCAGGAATATCACGCCGCGCTCCTGCAATGCCTCGACCGAGGCGTCCGCGGGCACTATACCGCCCTCCTCGCGGGAAGCGAAGACGTTGCGGCGAGCTGCCGTTCCGGTGCGAGGGTCCTTAACATCGAAGCGCTCTCCCAGGCCGAATTTTTCCCATACTCGGTCCTGGAAAAATAAAGAGAGAGCACTGCCGTGGGCGGCAATGGCCACGTCGACCTCGCTGCTCTCCAAGTCGTAGACATCCCGGTATACATCAAGGAAATTCCGCGCTTGCTTCAACGCTGCCCCACCGTGGAGCGCGGGCGCTTCGAAGATCTGGCCATGCTGCCCATCCAAACCATCCAGCCAAGTGTCCTGAGAAAGCGCGTTACTCACTTGAGCAGGTCGGCTCTTGGCGGACGCTGTAGTGGCCCTGGTGGCCACACCGATAGTGAGCACGCCCGCCATGGTCGCGCCCAAGTTAGAGAGAAAGCCCCGACGCGGCAGCGTGGCAGGAGTCAAAGGATGATTTCGATGCATAAGCTATTCCTAATACGTTGTTAACCCTAAATTGGACCGCACCTTCGGAATCCCGTCTGTGTAGGAATCCGCTAGGTGGAAAGTATCAACGGACAGCGAACTGGCCCATCATTCCGTTGTCCTCATGTTCAAGGATATGGCAGTGGTACATAAAAGGTGCTGTCACCGCGGGCTGTGAAAACCGCACAAGAAGCTCGACAGGCTCCTGAACTACGACCGTGTCCCTAAGGCCTTGATCTCGAATACCTGGGGCTGAGCCATTTCGACTCAGAACCTCAAAGTGGACACCATGGATGTGGAACGGATGTGCCATCATCTCTCCGGAGACCTCCCAAATCTCTGTATCTCCAAGACTGACATTCTCATCAATTCGACCCATGTTGAACGAATGGCCATTGATGCCTAACATTCCAGTGCCGCGGCCCATCATCATGCCTCCCATGCCCATGCCCATGGTCATTACAAAGCGCCGTCGTCGAACAGCCATCGACACATCCAGACGCTCATGAGCCACGAGCTTGTCTGGCACCCTGGCGACGGGCATATCCGCGCCGTGGGGCTCGAACCTGACGAGAAGATCCCGCCCGGCACCCACTTGGTTGGAGGCGCGCGCCATCATTCCCATCATCATCGGGAGACTGCTATCCGGCCCTGTTTCCAGGGTGACGGGCCGACCATCCGAAAAATCGACGAGAATTTCAGCCCGTTCGCCCGGCGCAAGAGTCAAGGAGCGGCGCTCGACTGGGCTTTCAAGTAAGCCCCCTTCCGAAGCGATCCAGTGAAAGGATCGATCATCGGCAAACGCAAGATCGAAGTTCCTGGCGTTGGCACCGTTCACTAGGCGTAGACGAACCAGTCCGCGAGGCACCCTGGCCACCGGATTGACAGTTCCGTTGACCGTTAGGGTGTCGCCTCGTCGCCCATGCATAATCGACATCATCCCTTGAGGTAGGACGAGCGAACCGTCTTGGAACTGACGGTCCTGCAGTATCAAAGGCAGGTCGTCGACACCGTACTCTGACGGTAGCCCGAGCGCCTTTTCCTCGTCATCGGTGACGATCAGAAGGCCTGCCAGCCCAGCATACACCTGCTCTGCTGTGTGGCCATGAATGTGCGAGTGGTACCAAAGCGTCGCAGCCGGTTGACGGATGGGGAGCACCGGTCGCCATGTGGCCGTCGGGCGTATGATCTGATGAGGACCACCATCAAGCTCTCCAGGTATAAGCAGACCGTGCCAGTGGACACTCGTATCTTCCCCAAGCGAATTGGTGACAGCGATCTCTACGTCGTCGCCGCGATGAACACGCAATGTCGGACCAAGATAGCTGCCGTTGTAGCCGAGCGTGACACTTTGGCGCTCTGGGAAAAAGGAGGTTCGGCCAACCTGTGCTTTCAGTGCAAGTGACTGCCCATGACTACGAGCATCGATCAATTCGGGAATCTGTAAGTCTCTCGACTCCGCGGCCGATGCTGATCGCCATAACACCGTAGCAGCTGAGAGCGAACCTCCCGCCAGGGCAGCGCCAATCAAGAAAGAGCGGCGTGTAAATTTCATCAGCTGTATTTCCTCGACTTGCAATGACTCCCCATGCCTATGCCTCTACCGCCAAACCACCCGATGGGAGCGACGGTCGTCGCCATCAGGCCAAACCGCTCCTGTATTCTTATCGAACAGTTAAGCCAGCCCACGAAAAGGTTCGCGGCAATCGCCTCTGTCAATTCTCTTGCCCTTTGAGGAGAAACTGGATAAACAGAACGATGAAAGTCAGGATACCCCCGAAAAACAGAAACATTGACATCGGCCCTAGCATCATCATCCATCCCATCTCATGCCACATCGCGGCCATGGAGGGTCTGCCGCTGGTAACGAACTGCAGCATCGAAGAGGACTGCGATCCATAGTTGTGAAGCAGGACCATGATTGCGAAGCTCAAAATCAATGCTATAGCAGCGGTAATAGACAACTTTGAATTTTTGGTCATAGCAATCCCCATAAGAATAAAAACTATTTCGTTCATCCCCGGTGTGTGCATAGATAGGGACTGATTAAATGGCCACTCTTCGCGCAATGAGGCGATCTTTTCCAAAGATAATTATTGAAGGATTTCGCGATAGCTGCAACTGAGTTAATCTTCTTTCCATTGAAAGAAAAACTTTATCGCATGAAACGTCCTGCCTATTTAAATGCCTTGCGCGCTTTCGAAGCCAGCGCAAGACACCACAGCTTCTCTGTAGCTGCGTCGGAGCTGAATGTGACGCCTGCCGCAGTCGGGCAACTCGTGCGCAGCCTTGAAGACTGGCTCGGCTACCAGTTGTTTCATCGAAGTACGGGGGGCGATCGCGGCTTGTCGCGACCGCTCGTGCGCAGCAGGCGCTGCCTGATCTCCGTGCTGGGTTTGACAGGTTAAATCTAGGGCGTGTTAACACTAATTGAATTCATGCCTCAATACGGCGACACCGCTGCGCATGCAGATCACGCCCGAGCAATTCGCCGTATCGAACGCTGCCTGCCCCTGCAGCGCGGCAACGTCGGCATGACCAACTTGCAAGTGATCAATGCGATGCTGTACGTCGCAGAGCACGGCTGCAAGTGGCGCGGTCTACCCAAGCGCTTCGGCAACTGGCACACAATCTATACGCGCATGCGCCGCTGGGCCAAGGCCGGCGTGCTGGACAAGATGTTCGAGGAACTGCAGCGCGAGCAGATTATGCGAGTCAAGATCGAAGCTGTCTCGCTGGACAGCACCAGCGTGAAGGTGCATCCCGATGGCACCGGTGCGCTAAAAAAACGGACCGCAGTCCATCGGCAAGTCCCCCGGCGGATGGAACACCAAGATTCATATGGTTGCCGCGGATGCTCGAACGGCCGTCACGTTCTGCCTGTCACCGGGTCAAGCTCACGATGGCCCGCAAGGCAGGCGCCTGCTTGAAAGCCTGGGGCCGACCAGCCGGCCGGTTCATCTTCTGATGTATATGGCCTACGAAGGCAACGAGACGCGGCAACTGGCGCTGGATCTCGGGTTCATCCCTGTCGTGCCGCCCAGCGAGAGACGGGTCGATCCATGGGAGTATGACCGTGAGATGTGCAAGCACCGCAACGAGGTCGAGCGCCTGTTCCGTCGCCTGAAAGGCTTCCGCCGCATCTTCTCTCGATTCGAGAAGCTCGACATGATGTTCTTGGCGTTTCTTTGCTTCGTGCTGGTCGTCGATGGCCTGCGCGGTTTGTGTTAACAGGCCCTAGTGGATAGCGCAGCGGTGTTAGAGGGGGCCTAACTTCGCGCTGGAACCTATGGCCGGGGTTGTTACCCCGGCCATGGGGGGTGCCCACTATGCAGCCCCGTCCTGACAACTTGCAGCGCTCTATGCTCGAACCGGTCCACAACTGAACTGGTTTCTTCCTGGGGGCGCTGCAAATGCGTCACGATCTCGTAGGGGCCATCAATGAGCGGCCGCATCGTGATCCCCCATCTATGGGCATGCGCGATGCGCGATTGCGCGGACACTCCGACGCCATAGCCCGCTGCAACCCATAGCGCCATCATCTCGAAGGAAGCCACCCGTTGGAGGTTCTCCTGGCCCACTGGCATGAGGGAAGCCAGCCTCTCATCCAGCAGAGGGCAGGCCTCTGCCTGCCAGCGATAGACGGGACAGTCCCGAAGGTCGGCGATGGCGAGCTTCTCCTGGTCGAATAAGTGGAACCGTGTCGGCATGGCGACAGCCATGGTCTCCGTCCACAAGGGCTGCGTTTTGAGCACCGGGCCGCTATGCCCCTGAAGCGACATCCCGACGTCATAGCGGCCTTCAAGAAGCCCCTCAAGCAGGACGTCACCTGCAACCTCGAAAACCGTGAGGGTGACGCCCGGCTCCTCTGCGCGTTGACGCGCGAGAAGCGCCGAGAGTTGAGATGACGGTACGCCCGGTGCTACCGCAAGCCTAAGACGGGGGGACGGGCTGGTGGCATCGTGCATAAGAGCCCCAAGAAGAGAATTGATCAAGAAACCAATCCGACATGATACCCATGAGTTAAATTTAACGTGGTTAAATTCTAGTGACTGCTTGACGCTTCTGCCGATGCAGAGGCGTACTGTTCAACGGGGGCGTCCCCCAGGCACAACCAGATATGAAGCTGAGCCAGCCCAGGCTTTTGGCAAGGCTGTGCGCGCGTTCCGCATGGATCAAGGCATCGCTCAGGAGGAACTGGCCGGGCTGGCTGGCATAGAGCGTTCGCACATGGGCAAGATCGAACGAGGAGAGCATTCGCCCTCCTTGGCCCTGATACTGAAAATCGCCACTGCGTTGAAGATGAGTGGGACTGATCTAATGGCCGCCACAGAGCGCAATATGGATTCCACTGCCGAATCTTGAGCCTGGTTAGTTATCCAGCCGTTCGCGCAGGCGCGCGATAAGCCGCTCCAGAGAGGCCGACGAGGCGCTATTGTCGGGTCGAAGCAAGTAGGTCGTGAGAATTGCGGATTCAACAGCCAAGGGGCGTATTACGACATCAGTCCGCTGTGTGACTGGAATCCTGTTCGCGGCCATAAAGCCGACACCATAACCGGCACCGACCAGCGTGAGCATCATGTCCAAAGAGGTTACATGCTCAACGATGTTTTTCTGGTGTTCCAGAGGTCCTAGAAGGCGCGCCAGTTCGCGACAATAACCCTCGCAGACTTGCGGATCGCACAAGACAAGCGGGTGACCGCCAAGTTCATGAAGTGGCACTTCCTTGTAAGCGAGTAGCGCGTGCCGTGCCGGTACGGCAATTACCAGCGGGTCTCGCCATATCGGTTCGGCAACGATGCCGTCGTTGACATCCGCGGTGTGCGCGAAGCCGATCATGAAATCGCCGGATCGAAGCCCACGCATCTGTTCGGCCAAGGGTACTTCGGACAGGCGTATTTCGATCTCTGGTTCCTCGGCGCGGCAACGGGCCAGGAACGATGAAAGCCTAGGGTCGATTGCTCCATCAGACACCGCGATGCGCAGGCTACCCCGCAAACCCGCAGCGACAGCCTTGACGTTCTCTCGTGCTTGTTCGAGAACGGTGAAAAGCCTGCGAGAGTCTTGCAGGAAGGCAACTCCTGCGGCGGTCAGCCGCGTTCCTCTGCGATCACGATCAAAGAGTACGACCCCTAGTTCGTCTTCCAGCTCTTTGATCGCCCGAGACAAGGGCGGTTGTTCGATATGCAGACGCTCCGCGGCGTGCGTGAAATGCAGCTCGTCAGCCAAGACAACAAAGTAGCGAAGATGTCGCAGTTCCATGTCCCCAGCCCTTTCTGCCGCCTGGGCAGCCGGTTGCTATGATCTGATATAGACCCATCCTGTCCGCTGCATGCGCGCGATTTCGATCACGGCCGGGCCTGCCATCACTTGGAGCGGCGGCCGGTTCTCTCTGCCGATCCGGGTCAGCGTCGTCGGGCATACCCAGGTGTGGATGTCCGCGTCGGCATGCGCCTGATCGAGCGCCGCCTCGACAGCCTCTGCGTTGAGAACGATGCGCAGCTCGGCATCGGGCGCGTCGCGCAGAAGATTGACCGCATTCTTGCGTGCGCGCTCCAGTGCTGTCGGTGTCGGCGCATGCAGGATCACTTTCAATGCTTGGTTCTGGATGTCTTGGCTCATGATGGTTCGGGCGTGATGGCGGAAAAAAGGAGTTCGTTTACGGGTTGAGTTGCCGGGATGCCGACTTCAAGGCGCTCTGCAGCATCTCCTCGATGGAGGGGTGGTAGAACGGCATCGCCAGAAGGTCATGGACGGTCTGCTTGGCCTGGATCGCCCAGGCGAGCAGATGCGCCAGATGCTCGCCTTGCGTCAGCAACATGCTGGCCCCAAGCAACAAGCCAGTGCCGGGCTCGACGTAGATGCGCAGCAGGTTGTCCTGGGCACCGAGGATCTTCGAGCGCCCGTTGCCACTACCGTCCGCGATGCCGACCACGGCATCTTTCTTCATTGCGGCCTGGTAGGACATGCCGACAGCGCAGACGTCGGGATCGGTGAACAGGATGGTGATCGGCACCCGACGCGGCGCTCCCTGCCATTGTTCGCCACGCAGGCGCGTCAAGGCGGCCTGGGCCGCCATCTGGCCTTCGTCGGCGGCCTCGTGCATCAGCGGACGATCCGGCTGCACGTCGCCCGCGAAGAAGATCGGTGCATCCGATGCCTGCATGGTGGAGGCGTCGATGTTCGGCCGGCCTGCCTTGTCCAATAGGACGCCTGCCGCTTGCAGATTGAGCGCTTCGGTATTGGGCTGGCGGCCAGTCACGACCAGCAAGCGATCCACGAGCGCTTCATGTTTGTCGGTGCGCATGCGCACCTTGTCGCCTGCCAGGGTAACTTCGACGGGTGCCCCCAGCCACATGGGAAACTCGCCGCCGAACCTCGAAAGCGCCCGATCCTGCACCCCGGGATCTTGAATACCGCCGATCGTGTCCTGTTGGTCGGCACCGATCACCTGCACGTCAAGCCGCGACATGGCCAGGCCAAGTTCCAGGCCGATCGCTCCCAGTCCTAGAATCCCCAGGCGCTGCGGCAGTTCTTTCTGCTCGAAAAGGGTGTCGGTGGTGAGGATGTGGGAGGCCGCGCCGTCCAGCGACTTGGGCACCACCGGATGCGAACCCGTGGCCACGATGAAAGCCTTCGCTTCGATACGCTGGTCGCCGACTTCCAAGGTGCCTGGCGCGACAAAGCGAGCCTCGGCCATGATCAAGTTTTCGCCGGCGGCCTTGCGCGTGCGCTCCGCGGCGGCACCGGCCAGCGCATCCCGCGTCTGGCGGGTATGCAGCCACAAAGCCTGTGGCCCTTGTGCGGAGAGCGTGACGCCCGCGGGCAACTCCTTGGCCGTCGTCCATCGCATCCCCGCATGCAAAGCGGCCTTCGACGGCATGCACCCTACGCGCGCGCAGGTCGTTCCCACCGGTCCACGATCGATCAGGACGACATCCTTTCCTGCCGCGTTGAGTGCATGAAATGCCGTGATGCCGGCGGTTCCAGCACCGATGATGGCGATATCTACTTTCCTTGCCTGCATTGGAAATCTCCGTCCAATCAATTAACCAAATAGCGAATCTCTAGCCCACGTTGCGCATGAGCATGAGAGCCGCCACGGACACGCAGGTGATCGAGAACACCCGCTGCAGCATCTTGGAAGGAATCCTTAGCGCCACAGCGCGACCACCCGCCATGCCCACCAGCGCGGTGAGTACGAATGCCCAGGTAGGCGCGGTAAGCAGCAGGCCATGACTCCATGCGATGAACACGGTCACGGCGGACAGCAGCGCGATCACCATGAGCGAGGTCGCGACGATGCTGTGCATGCGCAGCTCGCTGAAATGCGCCAAGGCTGGGACGATGATGAAGCCGCCGCCTACGCCCAGCATGCCCGTGGCCAAGCCGGACACGACGCCGATACTCCCCAGCGTGGTCGCGGTTCGCAGGTTCCAGAGAAAGCGCCCCGTGTCTTTGGAGACCTTGCACGCCTTGGCCTGCTCGTCGCGCAAGTCGCCATCGGCTTGGGTGCTGCGCGAGGACAGGAACATCCGATACGCGATGACGAGCATGATGGCCACGAAGACCAGGTTCAGCCACCGCGGCGAAAGCCAGTGCGCGAGCTGAACACCCAGCGGGGCAGTCACGGTGCCGGCGGCTGCCAGCACCATCGCGGCCTTGTACCGGACAATACCCCGGCGCAGTCCCTGTACAGCGCCCAATGCCGCCGCCGCACCCACCGCAAGCAGCGCCACGGGTGCGGCACTACGTATGTCCATGCCTAAGCCGAAAACCAACGCCGGCACCGCGAAGATGCCGCCGCCGGCGCCGGTCAATCCCAGCACGGCTCCGATGATGAGGCCCAGCAGCCCACCTGTCAGTGAGAGCATAGTGAACGCCCCTTTCAGCTATTTTCCTTGTGCAGCCTCGGATGCAATCCGAGAGAAGCGAGCATCGAGTTCCTCCGCCTCCTGACGCAGCATTTTTGCGTCATCGCTGCTGCCAACGTCCTCGATATATGGCGCGAAAATATGACTGGGTTCGACCCACGACAGCGTTGCATGCCCGTCATCCCGCTCAGTCACATAAAACCGGACTGGTGCCTCGATCATCGCCGGCACGCTGAGGCGCAAAATATCGACGGCAAACTTGTTGTTGAAGACCCCCACCACCCGATTTCCCGGAATGTGGATGCCGCGCTTTGCAGCAGCCTCCGTCGGGCCAACATCAAAGACAACATTCAGGTCATTCGCAGAGACCGCTTTCTTGAGATTGGCGAGCAATTCCGAATAGCTCTGGCTCGTCTCAATCACTCTCCAGCCATCCTTGGGCCAATCGACACCTGCGGCTGATGGAGCGGCGACAAGCAGGCACACCAGGCCAAAAATCAAGCCAGCAATCAGGCGATGGTTAGTGGACATGATTCACCTCCTTGAATTGCAGTTGGTTAGCCCAGTAGGTGCAGCTCTGGCGCGCGATGCGGTACACGTCGCATTCGCGCGCCAGAGAGCGGGTCTCAACGTGGTCCCAGCACCTCGGCCAACTGGGGCCCTTGAGGCATGCCGTTATATTTCTTGAGTACGCCATCGGGACCACGAACGACGATGCCAGGAGTACCGCGGAAGCCCATGCTCAACATCAGCATCTGGTTGTCATCGAGGGTCTTCCGTACATTTGCAGGAACGCTCTTGGCCGGCGTAATCCCGCCCTGGGAATACTTCCGCTCGTTTTCCAGCAATGCTGCCGAGGGATCAGCGGCACCCAGGATTGCCGCGGCCTTGGCGGGACTGTCTTCCTTGATGATTCCTACCATGATGTGCCGAATCTGGACCTTGCCAGCATCGACCCAAGGACGTGCGGCTTCCCAGAAGCGATGGCAATAGGGACAGTTGGCGTCGGAGAAGGCATACACGATGCGCGGGGCATTCGCTTGCCCGTCCCGGACAGAGGTTGCAGATTGGAGCTGCGCCCATTCCTTGTCGCTGAGCGGCTTGGCCGCCAGATTGTTCAGGGCTGCCTCATCGATCGGCTCTCCCTTGGCATTCAGGCGTGTTCCCACGATGGCATTGCCATCGCTCGTGATGTAAATGGCGACGGGCCTGTCACCGGCAACTGCCGCGAAAGCGCGCAGTCCGCCTCCGACCTTGAATTCCTGCATGACGGTCAGGCCCTGATCCTCCAGTGCCTTCAGGGCGGGCGGCTGGTTGGCGGTTTCCGCCTGGCTGCAGCCGGTGACCAACAGCAGGCTGGCGGCCAAAAAGAGAGAAATGCGAGAGCGTTTTGCAAACATGGTTATTCCTTTTCTGTCTTGATCTGTTGGGATTGCGCGAAACGGCGCGACACCGTGTTTTTGAGGCTGGCCATCGAGAGTTCGCCCAGGTGTGTATCCACCAGGCGTCCGTGCTCATTGAAGAACAACGTGGTGGGCAGGCCTCGCGAAGCAACCGCCTGCATGGTTTGGGAAGCAGGGTCGAGCAACACATCCTTGAGCTGCAGGTCTTGGGCTTCGAGAAAGGCACGCGCCTGCTGGGCGCTTTCACCCTGGTTGACCATGACGAAAGCGATCTCGGGATACTGCGCTTGCGCCTGCTCGAACACCGGCATTTCGCGACGACATGGCGGACACCATGAAGCCCAGAGGTTGAGCACGACTGGCCGCCCGATATAGGAGTTCAGGACAACAGGCTTTTCGTCGAGCGTGGCGAGCGCCAAGGCCGGCAGCGGCGGTGCCGAGCGCTGCAACAGCTCAAGCACGCCACCTGCGGCAAACCACGCCAAAAGTCCGGCTGTAACACCTACCAGTACAGGGCGGCGCAATGCCCGGGTCGAACGGGTGCGCCACCAGATGAACACCAGCGTTGCCGCGACGCCTATCCACCAGGTGAAGCCTTGGTCGCCGATGAAGAACATGGACATTGGCGACTGCGCGTACTCGTCCCACCACTGCGCGATATAGCCCAGGCGAGCTGCTACAAACCCCACGAACACCGCGTCCATAAGCATTCCGCCGGCCGCCTTGTACGGCGAGTCGGGCAGTCGCTTGGCAACCATGCGAGCTATTGCCCAGGCCAGCAGCACGGCAGCGAAGACAGCCACGACCTGGACGGAGAAAGGCCCCACGCTGATCATCAGGAGCCCGCCTTGTCCAGATGATCCAGGAAGGTGCGAGCATCGATCTCACCCACCACGCGCAGATCCCGGCGTTCCTTGCCGTCCGGGCCAACCAGAATGAGTGTGGGCGGTCCCATGACGCCCCAGCGCTTGAGCAGAGCCTGGTCGGTCGCATCATTGCGCGTGACGTCCGGCCGCACCACCTGCATGCGCGCCAGCCGGGACGCGACAGCGGGGTCTCCGAATACGTTGCGCTCGATCACATGACAACTGACGCACCAGTCGGCGTAGAAGTCGATCAGGGTCCATTGGTCGCGCGAAGCCGCCTGGGCCAAATGCGCATCCACGTCCTCGACCGATTTCGCCTGAACGAAAGCGACACCGGCCTCGGCGGATGCGGCCGAAGTCGATCCACCGCGCAGATGCGCCAACGGCTGCAAAGCGGATTCGCCCCCGGATGCAGCGCCGACCAGCATCAGGACGGACCACAAGCCGGCGAAGACAGCACCGGACCGCAGCGTCCATGCCAGCCGATGCTTCGCCGCCACGGCCTGACCCCAGGCGATCAGGCCAATCGCCACGGACAAGACCCAGGCCCCCCAAAGCACCAGGCCCACGGTGCCGGGCAGGAAGCGCGTCAGCATCATCACGGCCATGCCGACCATGACGTAGCCGAATGCCACGCGCACGCGATCCATCCACGCGCCGGGGCGAGGTAGGACCCGGGCACCGAACACGGCGATGGCCAACAGGGGCAATCCCATGCCCAAACCCAGCGCGAACAATGCCATTCCGCCATAGACCGCGCTGCCGGTCTGCCCGATGTACAGCAATGCACCCGCCAATGGCGCGGTCATGCAGGGGCCGACCAGGAGCGCCGAAAGGAAGCCCAGTGCTGCGGCGCCGGGGATGCTGCCGCCCGAGCGGTCTCTACCGGCGGATTCGACCCGATTGATCAGCGCCGAGGGCATCTGCAGCTCGAACAGGCCGAACAGTGAACTCGCCAGGACCAGGAACAAGGCTGCAAACGCTCCGAGCAGCCAAGGCGATTGCAGTGTGGCTTGCAGGTTGGCCCCGGCCAAGCCAGCGGCCACGCCCACCGCGGCGTAGGTGCCCGCCATCGCCAGGACATAGGACAGAGAGAGGAAGAAAGCCCGCCGCGGCTTGGCCTGGCTGCCGACGACCATGGTGGAGACGATGGGGATCATCGGGAGCGAGCATGGTGTGAAAGCGAGCAGCAAGCCGAAGCCAAAAAACAGCAGTGTTCCCCACACGGGGCCCAATGCTGCTAGGCGCTGCGCTGCCGCTTGATCCTCTGCCACCTCGGTAGCTCCGCCCAAGCTGACTGTGTTGGTGGAGGTCAAAGCCGAACTCCGCTGTACGGAGTCATTGCCGGTCGGGGATGTGCCGGCCACCACTGCCGGCAATGCCACATTCATGGTCTGCGGCGGATAGCAGATGCCTGCTTCGGCGCACCCTTGCCAATGGAGTGTCAGCGGGCCGGCGGCAGTGACGGGAAAGCGCAGATTGAGCGCATCACCCTTATAGATTTCCGTGTCGCCAAAGAACTCGTCGTGCTTGGCAGTTCCTGCTGGAAGGGTCAGGCTGATCTCATGGCCCTGCGCATCGACCAATTTGATGGCATGGCGGTAAACGTAGTAGCCATCGGCGATATGTCCTGCAATTAAGAACGAGTCGCCTTGTTGCTGCGCTGGGTCCAGCTTGAATACTTCGGCAACGTCCAAAAACTGCCGTTCGCTACTGCCCCAGGAGGGAAGAAGGCCATTCGCCCAGGCGCTGCCGACCATGCAACAACACAGTAGAAAGATCGCAACTATGCGCCGATAAAAAGCCAAATCCGAATCCTCCAAGCAAAGCTGCTTGAAGGATGCGCTCGCTCGATTAAGCGAAACTAAAGTGCCGTGAGGGCCTATCTTTTCGCTGACGTGAAAGGGATTTCTGTCCTACCATGAGCATTTGATCGAGGCAAGGTGAAGCGGAAATGCGGGTACTGCTGGTAGAGGATGACGAGTTGATCGGCAAGGGAATCGTCGCCGGTTTGCGAAAGCACGGCATTTCCGTCCAGCATGTCCTCACGGCACAGGACGCGGAAACCGTGCACGCAGAAGAAACCTTTCATGCCTTGGTACTCGATCTCGGTCTGCCCGACCGGGATGGCATGGAATTGCTGGCCAGCATGCGGGCGGTCGAACCGCAGTTGCCCGTCTTGATCCTCACCGCACGCGACGCCATCGAGCACAGGCTCAAGGGGCTGCATGACGGTGCCGACGACTACATGGTCAAGCCGTTCGACCTGCGGGAACTCGCGGCCCGGTTGCACGCGCTGGTCAGGCGCACGCAAGGTCGCGCTGCCCAGGTCATCTCGGCCGGCCCTTTGCGATTGGAGCCGGAGAGCGGGCTGGCCTGGTTCCAGGGCGAGGCCGTCACCTTGTCGCGCCGCGAAGTCGATTTGCTGGCCCATCTCGCCAACGCCGATGGCCGGTGGGTGCCCCCCGACATGCTTAACGAGCGCCTGTACGGACTCGGGGAAGAAATCGGCAGCAATGCGCTCAACGTGCATATCCACAACATCCGCCGCAAGCTCGGGGCCGAGGCGATCGAGACGGTTCGCGGACTCGGTTATCGGCTGGGCTGGAGGCTTACGTCATGAGCCTGCGCCTTCGCGCCGTTCTGATCGCCGGCATTTCGCTGCTGGTTCTGTGGAGCGCTGCCGCGGGCTGGATGATGCGCGGCGTTCATTCCAATCTCGACCGGACGCTCGACGGTCGCCTTGCCATGTCGGCACGCATGGTGTCGGGGCTTCTTGAACGCGCGGCACTGGCCCCCAACTCGGCGGCTACCGACTTCACCGAGGCCGTGCGCGTCAGCGGCAAGGAAGGCATCGCATGCGAAATCCGATCCCTGCGTGGGGAGATCCTGGCACGCACGACCACTGGACCTCATTCGGAATTTGAGTCGCTGCCGACAGGCTTCAGTACGCGGGAGGTTCTGGGGCACCAGTGGCGGGTCTACGTTCTTCGTGCCGATGGCTATCAGATCACTACGGCCGATCGCGTGGATCAGCGGGACATGCTGATCAACGAATTGCTGAGCGTGGCTGGCGTACCGTTCGTGATCGCCTTCCTCGGCGGCTTGGCTGCGCTTTGGATCGGCATCGGCCGGGGGCTGTCCCCGCTGAAGGCGCTTTCACAGCAGTTGCGCGACAAGCATGCGGACGATACATCCCCGATCGCCGTCAACCACTCGCCCTCCGAACTGCGTCCGGTTCTGGATGCGATGAATGGGCTTCTCAGGCGCTTGGCACGGGCGCTCTCCAGCCAACGGGCATTCACCGATGCCGCGGCGCACGAACTGCGCACGCCGCTGACCGTAATCGACACGCACCTGCAGGTAGCCAGGATCAGCGAGGGCGACGAGGTGGCGTCCTCGCTTTCCAGTGCAGAGGAAGGGGTGAAGCGACTGCGGCGCACGCTGGACCAGATGATGACCCTGGCCCGTGCCGAGGCACCTGCCGACAAGGCGGACGGCTGCACCTGCGTGGCCGATTGTGTCCGTGGCGTGCTGGGGCAATGGAACGCCGACGAAGGCAAGCGCCTGTCGCTGACCGTCAACGGCGAAAGCATCGGAACTCCAGTGCCCAGGTCGATGCTGGAAACGGCGGTTCGCAACCTGGTTGACAATGCGATGCGCTATTCGCCCCAAGATGCCGTGATCGATGTCAGCGTGCTCTTGGAACAGGATGCGCCGCGGTGCTTGATCACTGTATCGGACCGTGGCCCTGGCCTCACTACCGAGCAGGCAGCGCAAATCGGCCAGCGCTTTTGGCGTGGCGACCAGGGCCGGAACAGCAAGGATGGGTCAGGCCTGGGCATTTCGATCGTGCGTGCGATTGCGGAGCGTTTCGGTGGCAGTCTTGAATTGAGGCCAAGGGATGGAGGCGGCCTGATCGCGGAGATTTCCCTGCCGGGAACAAACGCACCGAGGGACAGCACTTTCCCTGGATAGAGGCTCGATGCCTCGATGCAAGGGGTTGATCGCCTGCCTCTCCATCCGGCCATGGCGCGTTCCTTATCGGACAACGGCCGAGTCGAGGAATCGCTCCGCGTCCAGTGCCGCCATGCAGCCGAAGCCGGCCGAGGTAATGGCCTGACGGTAGTGCTGGTCGGCCACGTCGCCGGCGGCGAACACGCCTTCCACCGAGGTCTGGGTGGCGTTGCCGCCCAAGCCGGAACGGATTTCCAGGTAGCCGTTGTTCATCGCCAACTGGCCCTTGAACAGCTCGGTGTTCGGGCTGTGGCCGATGGCGACGAAGAAGCCGTGGGCGTCGATGTCGCGGGTGCTGCCGTCCAGGGTGGACTTCACCCGCACCCCGGTCACGCCCATGTCGTTGCCCAGCACCTCGTCCACCTCGTGGTGCCAGACGGTCTCGATCTTGCCGGCGGCGACCTTGGCGAACAGCTTGTCCTGCATGATCTTCTCCGCGCGCAGGGTGTCGCGGCGGTGCACCAGGTAGACCTTGCGGGCGATGTTGGACAGGTACAGCGCCTCTTCCACCGCGGTGTTGCCGCCGCCGACCACGATCACATCCTGGTCCTTGTAGAAGAAGCCGTCGCAGGTGGCGCAGGCCGAGACGCCGCGGCCCTTGAAGGCTTCCTCGGACGGAATGCCCAGGTACTTGGCGGTGGCGCCGGTGGCGATGATCAGCGCGTCGCAGGTGTACTGCGCGCTGTCGCCGGTCAGGGTGAACGGGCGCTTGGACAGATCGGCGGTGTGGATGTGGTCGAATACCACCTCGGTCTCGAAGCGCTCGGCATGGGCCTGCATGCGCGTCATCAGGTCCGGCCCCATCAGCCCATGGGCATCGCCCGGCCAGTTGTCCACCTCGGTGGTGGTCATGAGCTGGCCGCCCATTTGCAGGCCGGTGAGAACCAGTGGCTTGAGGTTGGCACGGGCGGCGTAGACCGCGGCGGTCCAGCCGGCCGGCCCGGAGCCGAGAATGATGAGCTGATGGTGTGTTGCCATGGTCATGATGAGTGTCGGTTGATCAATTGGAAGGCGGGTCGGCATGCTCAGATCGCAAGGGCGACCAAGAAGCGGGACACCATGTTGTAGGCGGCGACCGTCGCGACCGCCTCTACCGTCTGCTGCTCTCCGAAGAAGGCCTTGAGCTTCTCGATGACGGCAGCATCGACTTCGACGTTGCGGGTGGACTGGTCCGTCAGTTCCAGCAGCGCTCGCTCCTTGCCGTCGAAAAGCGAAGCGATACCGTCGGCGCGCAGCGCATCGCATTTCTCTGGCGTGCCCCCGGCCTGCAGGTAGGCGGGCTTGTGGACATTCCACTCGAATTCGGCCCGGTTGAGCACGGCAACGCGGCACATGATGAGTTCTCGGTATTCGAGGGGCAGCTCAAACTCTGCCCGCACGCGACCGAGCAAACCGTTCCAGCCGGTTGCCAGGGGAAAGCTCTTGAGCAAGACGCGATCGATACCGATCAGCTCGCCGTTCGGGCGACGGGCTTGCATGTTTTCCAGAAGCTCGGGGGGAGCGTTATCGCCGTCCTGCCAAGGTTTCACTCTTACATGGGTCATTGGTGTTGTTCTCTATGGGCGGTCGGGGGGCTGCAGGTGCGCTACGGCCGACGCGGTGATGCCGAGCGGTCGCACCGTCCGGTTCAATCGAGGTGGTTGTTGATGAAGCGAAGGACGTTGGGCTTGGGCGCTGCGCCGGTCATCCGGTCGATCACCTGGCCATCCTTGAACAGCACCACCGTTGGGATGCTCTGCACGCCGAAGCGGCCAGCCAATTCCGGGGCCTGGTCGATATCGACCTCGCCGAAGTGCGCGCGATCCTGCATGTCGCGGGCGACGTCCTTGAAGATCGGGGACATCACCCTGCACGGGCCGCACCATTCGGCCCAGAAGCGGACGGCATAGACGCCGGGCACCTGGCCGAGCGTCGTATCGAAATTGTCGTTGTTCAGCTCTTGAAGCATGGGGGCTCCTGAAGTTGGAAAGGAGTCACTGGCGCAGCCAGTGCGGATCGCTGCAAGCAGAGAGGCTTGGTTGAGCAGCGGATGGGAGGCATGGCTGCCGGTTACGGCAGTCGTGCGCGGGCGGGGATATGCTTTGCAATATACGTTCAATTATTTGATTGAATGATAGTGCGATGGTATCGTGGCGTCAATGAACCCGCCCGCCCACATCGACGGCAGCAGCCGTCTGGACCCATTGGCCGAAGTCGCCAAGACCTTGGGGCATCCGCATCGCCTGGCGCTGCTGGAGCAGATCGTGCGTGGGGAGCGGTCGGTCGAGAAACTGGCCGAGCTGACCGGGATCACGGTGGCGAACGCCTCTCAGCACCTTCAGCACCTGAAGCGTGCTGGCTGCGTGCAGACGCGGCGCGATGGCAAGCACATGCTCTATCGCCTCGGGCCGGGACCGTTGGCCTCGGTGGTCGTGGCGCTGCATGACTACGTGGAGTTCCAGCATTCCCGCATCCGCGAGGCCATCGCCGATAGCCGTCAACGGCCCCAGGAGATGGAATCGGTCTCGATCGACGGCCTGCTTGATCGCATGGATGAAGGGGCCGTGGTGCTGCTGGACATTCGCGGCGATGAGGAGTTCGCGCAGGCTCATTTGCCGGGCGCGATCAATATCCCGCTGGAGCAACTGGCCGACAGGATCGGTGAACTGTCCCGGGATACGGAGGTCGTGGCCTACTGCCGCGGTCCGTACTGTGTGCTATCCATGCAGGCCGTGAGCATCTTGCAGGCTCACGGGATGCAGGCCACGCCACTGGCGGGGGGCGTGCCCGAATGGCGAGCGGCGGGCCTTGCGCTGCAAGGCAGCACCGGCCCGGTCTCCTGAGCAGTACCGGGCAACCCTCACGCCCGGCTTGCTTCCCGAATCAGGAAACTGGTTACCTGAAGCGCGCGCTCGGGGCTGCCGGCGGTTTCTCCGTCCGCGTACCAACGTCCGGCGATGCCTAGCGCCGGCACGCCCGCCACCTTGAAATCACTGGTCGTCTGCGTTGCGCGCTTGGCTCTGGTCATGGTCGAGAACGAGTGATACGCCTCGGCGAACTTCTTGCCGTCCAGTCCAGGTTGCTTGTCGGCCCAAGCTAGGATGGCATCGTCGCCGAATAGGCGTTGGTGCTCTTGATGGATGGCCCGGAAGATCCTGGGTCGGAATTCGTCCTCCTTACCCAGAGCCTGCAGTGCGTAGTACATGCGCTGTTTGGCTTCCACGTCGCTGCCTACAAAGGGCACAGGAACTCGCCGGAAGGATGCGATGGAGGGAAGTTGCCTGGTCCAGATTTCGAGCTGCGGCTCGAAGGCAGCGCAGTGCGGACAGTTGTACGAGAAGAACTCAATGACCTCCACCTTGCCAGGCGGCGCATCGACCGGCACGGGTTTGTCCAGCTCCAGGAAATCCTTGCCCGCTTTGAAAGCCTCTTGGGCGAAAACGCTATTGGCCAGCGGCGCCAAGGGCACCATCGCAGCGGCAATCAGAAAATGACGTCGTTTCATGCGGGGGTATCTCCAGGGTCGGGACTGCTCCGATACCACTGTCGGTCTGGTGAAAGGGCCATTCAGAAGCTGTAGCTTTCGCCGTCATCGGGAACGAGGACTCGCTGAGGGTCGAGCGATTTCTCCTTGATGTAATCCTTCAGTTCCTGCCGGCTTTGCGTCGCATGGTTCAGGGATTCCAAGTGCACCGCCACGATATAAGCGCCAGGGGCGGCTTGATTCACTCGATATAGATCCTCTTTGCCCATGATGATGGCGCCATCGATATCGTTGAATCGCACATAGCCCGCGTTCAGGACGATGACGTCCGGGTGGTATGTGGCGAGAGCGTCCTGGACGTGGGTATTCCAGACGGTATCGCCAGCCACGTAGAGCGACTTGAAGCCTGGGCGCTGGAAGACCACGCCAGACACCGTGCCCAGAAGTTTCCCGCGGACGGCCATTGCAGCGTCGCTGCCATGCTGGCCGCTTGTCTTGATCAGGCGGACTCCCTTGAATTCGGTTGCCTCATTCAAGACGCGCACGTCCCGGAAGCCTGAGCCTCGGATCGTTCTGGCATCCTCATCGTTCTGCGCAAAGATCGGCATGTCTTTCGGGATGCGTTCTTTGGCCTCGTTGTCCCAGTGATCGAAGTGCAGATGCGTGACGATTACCGCATCCACGTCGATCACTTTTTCAAGGGGTATGGGAAGGTCTACGGTAGGGTTGCGGATTTCGCTGTTGAAGCTTCCCGGTGCCGCGGGATATGAGCCTTTTTTCGCCAGCATCGGATCGACCAGAAACCTGACGTCGCCGTAGTCGATCTTGATCGTCGCGTTCCTTATCTGCTGCAGCACAAACGATTTCGTTCCAGCACTGGGCGCTGGTGCCGATTCGGCGGACGCGCTGGCAGCAGCTCCTGCGGCGATAAAGCCCGCAATGAGCAGGCTTGCATATTTGCGTATCAGTTCTTTCATGGACATGGATAGGGTTCTCCTGAAGTAATGGCTTGGCGAAGTGAATTGCACAGCCGCGAGCCCGGATATTTGCCGGGCCCACCAAGCCGAAAAAGTGAACGAAAGCGGTTTCCCGGCAAACATCCGTGCCCAGTTCAATAGGAACTAGATGTGCAAGGTGTTATATCCCTTGTCCTTAAGCTCAAGCAGATGGATGGTTCCGCTTCGGGTTGTGCTCAGTCTCTTGTCCAGTTGGTCCTTCGTGACCCCGAACACGGCCATCGCGTTCTCGCAGACAACGATCTTGGCACCGTAGTCCTCGCTTTTTGCAAACCACTCGGCCAGTGAATGGTCGTTTGCAAGATCCTTGACCACCGCGCCTACGGCCACGATTTCAAAGGTCAGTCCTTTCTTCTTCACGTCCATTTGCTTGGCGGTCAACACAGCGGCCTTGAAGTGCAGCACGTCCGAAACCATCAGCGCGAACTTGGTGGAGGTGCCTTCATAGGGAATTACGATGTCCGGCATCTTGTTGATGTCGGGCATCTGCGGGCCTTGGGCAAAGCCGTTCGTTGGGGAGGCGAAAAAAGCCAGTACTGCAAGAAGGAGGGAAAAGACTGTTGTTTTCATTTTTCGTTTCCTCGCGTGGTGAAAGAGAACTGGCTAGAAGCCGGATGCTGGGCTTGTCCGATTAAGCGAAAATAAAGCCGTGCCTGGGGGGCTGGGCCGCCGGCCATCTTCATCGCTGTCCCCCGGTAGCCCGTTGCGGTGTGTCCTTGCTTGTAATGAGCAGGTGGACCGTCCGTATGACCAGGTAGCCGATGAACACGTTGGCGCCGACGAAAACCGGCACGGCCAGAACCTGTGCCGAATGGATGCCGGCCTGTGCCAGCTTCAGGCCGCTGACGGTTGCAGCGGCCACACCGAAGGTATAGGCCCAGTAGGCGGGGATGAAGGGCTGCACGCCCAACCAAAGGCCAAGGCGAAGGCCAAGCAATAGCTGGAAAAGGCCATAGCCCCACAGCATGAGAAGCCAGTGGTCCGTGCTGCCGGGAGACAGGGCCAACCAGGCCATGGCGCAAACGACGGGTGGCGCGAATTGAATACCAATCAGCGGACGTTGCGGCGCCGGTATCGATGTCGAGTGCCATAGGCGATGGATGACCAGGGATTCGAGGGCCAGCCACGAGAAGAATCCCGCGCCCAAGAAAATCCATCCCCAATCAGCACTGCCTAGCGCGCCCAGTGCGGCCGCCGTGGTGAGGTTTCCTGCGACCGTGGGCAGGTACAAGGTCGGAAGCATGTCCTCCGAGTTCCTCCCGCCTTGCCAGAGCGTGCCGGTGTGCCAAAGCGCAAAGCCGATATTCCAGGCAATGCCGCCGATCGTCAGGAGCCACGCAAGGGCCATGGAATACGGGATCATCGCGATGGCGATGAGCAAGGTGGAAACCGCGATCAGTGCGGGCGTTCCACCCTGGACCGGATGCAGGAACTCGGCCTTTGCCGCCTCGAAATTCCGAATCGACTGCCAGACGTAGCCGATGATGAGCGCAGCCCAGATCAGTCCGGCCATCGCGAGCAGGGCTTCGCCAATGGCAGAAGGCAAATGCCAGAGCTGCACAGCGGAGCGCCAGGCCTGTCCCAGGCCGGCGACTCCAAGGACGACCCCAAAATACGATGCCGGAATTTGCCTCCGCTTGATGCGATGGGCTTCCATCTCCAGACCCCTATCGTTCACAGGTGGTCTAGGCCCGCTGCGCAGCGCCGCCGGGGAGTCGGCGAGCCTGATGACGGTCAAGCGGTGTCACTTGCCGCCGCCGCAGCAGGTCTTCGCCGAAGCCGATGCGGCGGCGCGGCTTTGTTCGATCAGGACGGGGGTATAGCCCGCATCGGCGATGGCGTCCTGGAGTTCCTTCGGATCAGCGCTACTCGATTCGATTTGCACCAGGCCCTGGCTTTGATCGATGGTGAACTTGGCATCCTGATCCGCTGCCTTCAGCGCCTTCGTGATCATGCTGACGCAGTGCCCGCAGGTCATGTCCTTGACTTCAAAACTGATCATGAGATTTCTCCAATGGAGTTACTGGTAGGGAACTGGCACTGTGGGCCTTGTCACGGTGGGAAGGTCAAGGGGTATCTTTTCTCGGTAATCCATGCCGCCAGATGCCGCGCGTCGCTGGTTCAGAAGTGACCTGCGGCACGATATGCAATGGTTTCGGATCATCCGATCCGCTGCTTGCGCACGGGGATCACGGTGGCAAGGCCAACGGCTGCCGAGAGAGCGAACATCGCAGTCTTCGGGATCGCTGGCGCAAGGACGTTGACGAGGATGGGCCAGAAGAAGCCGCTGTATGCGAGCACGTAGAAGATGCCGGTGAGCAGCGAGCGATCTTCAATTCGAGCGATGAGCGGGATTGCCCGCGGGCCGGGGTGAGCAGGAACCCGTTGAAGCACAGGCGGGGGCGTCATCCCCGTCCGCCGGGTGACCATCGTCGCGCTCGTGCTGATTCCTATCCTTGGAAGGCCATCCCTGCCTTCCCGGGACCGACAAAGTTGCAGCCATCGACAGTGGGCAGTGCCATCTGCAACATAGTGCTTTACCTTCCCACGATGGTAAGCCGCAAGCTATGCCCATGTCGGACTTCAACTATGGAAAGTAAACCATGAGCACGCCAAGCATCTCAGATAGCCGGGCCGCGTTAGCCCCTATCAGTCTGCCCATCGAGGGCATGACCTGCGCGAGCTGCGTCGGCCGCGTGGAGGCTGCCCTTACCAAGGTCGAGGGCGTGGACAGCGTGTCCGTCAACCTTGCCACCGAGAAAGCGGAGATTCGCCTGGCCGGCCCGGTGGATCGCGCGGCGCTGATCCAGGCCGTGGAGAAGGTGGGCTACGAGGTGCCTGCCAGCGCCGTGGAGCTGGCGGTCGAGGGCATGACCTGCGCCTCGTGCGTGGGCCGTGTCGAAAAGGCGCTCAAGGCGGTGCCCGGCGTTGCAGAGGCTGCCGTTAACCTTGCGACCGAGCGCGCCACCGTGCGCGGAACGGCCTCGATGGATGTCTTGGTGGCCGCGGTCCAGAAAGCCGGCTACGAAGCCCGGGCCGTCGATAACAGCGCCCAGGCCGACGAAGAGGCTGCGGAGAAGAAAGACGCCGAACGGGCCGGACTCAAGCGCGACCTGATCCTGGCCGCCGTGCTGGCGCTGCCGGTGTTCGTGCTCGAAATGGGCTCGCACCTGGTCCCCGGGATGCACCATTGGATCAAGTCCACCATCGGCATCCAGCAGAGCTGGTATCTGCAGTTCGTGCTGACGACGCTGGTGCTGGCCTTCCCTGGACGGCGCTTCTACACGAAAGGCTTCCCGGCCCTGATGCGCCTGGGGCCGGACATGAATTCGCTGGTCGCGGTCGGCACGGCCGCGGCGTTCGGCTACTCGGTGGTGGCCACCTTCCTCCCCAACCTGCTGCCGGCGGGAACGGTCAACGTCTACTACGAAGCAGCCGCGGTCATCGTGGCGCTGATCCTGCTCGGGCGGTTCCTGGAGGCGCGCGCCAAAGGCCGCACCTCGGAAGCCATCAAGCGGCTGGTCAAGCTGCAGGCCAAGGAAGCGCACGTGCTGCGCGATGGCCGCGCGGTGGATATCCCGATCCAAGATGTGGCGTTGGGCGACATGGTGGAGGTGCGTCCCGGCGAACGGGTGCCGGTCGATGGCGAGGTGACCGAGGGCCGCAGCTTCGTGGACGAGTCGATGATCACCGGCGAGCCGATCCCCGTCGAGAAGACGATCGGCAGCACGGTGGTCGGCGGCACCGTCAACCAGAAGGGGGCACTGACGCTGCGCGCCACCGCCGTGGGTGGTCAGACGATGCTCGCGCAGATCATCCGCCTGGTCGAACAGGCGCAAAGCTCCAAGCTGCCGATCCAGGCCGTGGTGGACAAGGTGACACTGTGGTTCGTGCCGGCGGTGATGCTGGCGGCGACGCTGACCTTCTTGGCCTGGCTCATCTTCGGGCCGTCCCCGGCGCTGACCTTCGCACTGGTCAACGCGGTGGCCGTGCTGATCATCGCCTGCCCCTGCGCCATGGGGCTGGCCACGCCCACGTCCATCATGGTCGGCACCGGCCGGGGCGCGGAAATGGGCGTGCTGTTCCGCAAGGGCGAGGCGCTACAGTTGCTTCGGGACGCCAAGGTGGTCGCGGTGGACAAGACCGGCACGCTCACCGAAGGCCGCCCGGTGCTCACCGACCTGGAGATCGCGCTCGGCTTCGACCGCAGGCAGGTGCTCATGCAGGTCGCTGCGGTGGAATCGCGTTCCGAGCATCCGATCGCCAGGGCCATCGTCGAATCTGCGACGGAAGGGGGTGCCGCGCTGCCGGCCATGACCGATTTCGATTCGGTCACCGGCATGGGGGTGCGCGCCACCGTGGATGGGGTTCGTGTCGAAGTGGGTGCCGATCGCTTCATGCGCGAATTGGGCTTGGACGTCGGCGGCTTCGCCGGTACGGCCGAGCGGCTGGGCAACGAAGGCAAGTCGCCTCTGTATGCCGCCATCGACGGCCGGCTGGCCGCCATCATCGCGGTTGCCGATCCGATCAAGTCCAGCACGCCCGCCGCCATCGCGGCCCTGCACCAGCTCGGCCTGAAGGTGGCGATGATCACCGGCGACAACGCGCGCACGGCGCAGGCCATCGCCAGGCAATTGGGCATCGACGAGGTGGTGGCGGAGGTGCTGCCCGAGGGCAAGGTCGAGGCGGTGCGCCGGCTGAAGGCCACCCACGGCCAGATCGCCTATGTGGGCGACGGCATCAACGATGCGCCTGCGCTGGCCGAGGCCGACGTGGGTTTGGCGATCGGCACCGGCACCGATGTGGCAGTGGAATCGGCCGACGTGGTGCTGATGTCCGGCAACCTGCAGGGCGTGCCCAATGCCATCGCGCTGTCCAAGGCCACCATCGGCAACATCCGCCAGAACCTGTTCTGGGCCTTCGCCTACAACACGGCGCTGATCCCCGTGGCCGCCGGGGCGTTGTACCCGGCCTGGGGCGTGCTGCTGTCGCCGGTATTCGCCGCTGCGGCCATGGGCATGTCGAGCGTGTTCGTGCTCGGCAACGCACTGCGCCTGCGCCGCTTCCAGCCGCCGCTGGATACGGCCTCCGCGGCTTCACATTGAGAAAGGAGGACGACCATGAACATCGGTGAAGCGTCCACGGCATCGAAGGTCTCGGCCAAGATGATCCGCTACTACGAGGAAATCGGCCTGATCCCGCCGGCGAACCGAACCGACGCGGGCTACCGCGCCTACACGCAGTCCGATGTGCACCGGCTGCATTTCATCCGGCGCGCGCGTGATCTCGGATTCTCGGTCGCCGAGATCAGGGACCTGCTGGGCCTTTGGAACAACAAGTCGCGCCAGAGCAGCGACGTCAAGCGCCTGGCCCAAGAGCACATCGAGGACCTTGAGCGGCGCATCGAGAGCATGTTGCAGATGGCCGGGACGCTTAAGACGCTGATCAGTTGCTGTGCTGGCGATGACCGACCTGACTGCCCGATCCTGCATACCCTTGAGCAGCCGGACGACAACGATGGAGAACCCGAGGCGCGCACGGGGGCAGTGCAGCGCCGACGGCGCACTCCTGCATCAAAGAAGGGCTCACGATCACGCTGAGGACGTCGGGCGGGACAGGAACTCTCCATCAGGATCAGTGAAATGTTCCTGCCGCTGAGCGACTAGAGCGTCCTTAGCCAGCGAGGGATACGGGTTTCCTCCTCAAGGCGACCGCCAGCGACAGCACGGCCAATGCCAGAGGAATGAAAGACACCCAGAGTACCGTGGTCCAGCCATAGGTACTGAGCAATCCACCTGACAAGAAGGAGCCTACGGCCATCAATCCAAAGACGATGAAATCGTTGAGGGATTGAACCCGTGTCTTTTCCTCGGGGCGGTGGCATTCCAGGACCATCGCGGATGCTCCCAGAAAGCCGAAGTTCCACCCCAGGCCCAGCAGGATCAGCGTTGCCCAGAAATGGGCGACGTCTATACCTGCAAGACCCACGGCAGCGGAGAGTCCGGTCAGCAGCAGACCTACGGTTGCCACGCGGCCCGCGCCGAAGCGTTTGATCAGGCTTCCGGTAAAGAAGCTCGGCCCGTACATGGCGATGACATGCCATTGAATTCCTTGGTTGGCCGATTCCTGTGAATGGCCGCACATGTGCATCGCCAGCGGCGCGGCCGTCATCAGGAAGTTCATCAGCATGTAGGTCACCGCGCCGGTGATGGCCGCAGCAACGAAGCGCGGTTGTCGCGCAATCACCGCCAGCGGCCTGCCTCCGGCCACCTCGGCCGCCGTGGGCATCGGCAACCGAACCCCCAGCAGGATGAGCGCCGACACCGCTGCGACAGCGCCTTGTGCGAGGAAGGTGGCCGCGAACATGTAGGGCTGCCACATGTTCATCGTGTAGTTCACGAGCTGCGGCCCCACGACCCCGGCCGCAACGCCGCCCGCCATGACGAGCGATAGCGCACGCGCACGCCGATCCGGTGCCACGCCGTCAGCCGCCGCGAAACGGAAGGTCAGCACTACGGCGGCGTAGCCGCCACCCAGGAAGGTCGCCAGGCAGAACAGCCAAAACGAACCGATGATGACCGCGAGCATGCCCAGCAGCCCAGTCAGCACGCCGGCCCCGGTTCCCACGAGGAAAGCTGTGCGACGCCCGTGACGCCGGGCAATCGCTCCCGCAGGCAAGATGCACGCGGCCATGCCCACCACGAAGATCGAGATGGGCAAGGTAGCCAACACGGGAACCGGCGCGAGCATGTCGCCGACGATGGCCCCGGTGGCGTAAAGCACGGTCGAGTTGGCCCCCGCCAGCGCCTGCGCGATGGAAAGGCGCCAGATGTTTCCGCTCTGCACTTTCTCGGGCAGTTCGTCCGAAGCGCCTCCGATGGAGGCTGTACCGTTGTCTGTCATAAGTTCTGGCTTTCGCTCGGAAGCCCTGCGCGCAGGGCTGGATTGGTCAGGTTCAACCTGGGCGGTTCATGGTCAACACCATGCGGAACTTCACGTCGCCGGATTTCATCCGCTGGTAGGCGTCGTAGGCCTTTTCCAGAGGCATGGTTTCGATCCAGGGTCGCACGTCTGCCAGGACGCTGAAGTTCAATGTCTTCTCGTTCTCGTAGGGCGTGCCGGTGATCGAGCCGAGGATGCTGCGCTGGCCGCCGACCAGCAGGCCGGCGGGCACTTGCAGGGGCTGCTTGCTCGGGTTGAGCACCACCAGTCGCCCCTCGGGTGCCAGACCGGCCAGTAGCCCTGATACCGTTTCGGCATGGTCGATCATGGTCACGATGGCCTGTGCGCCGCCCAGGCTCTTGAGCCGGGCGGTCGCGTCTTCCTCGTTGGTGTCGATGTAGAGGTGGGCACCCAGCTTCAGTGCATCTTGCGCGATGTCGCTGCCCCGGCCAATGGCGATGACCTTGAATCCCATGCGACGCGCGTACTGCAATGCCATGTGCCCCAGGCCGCCGATGCCCAGGACGGCCACCGTGTCGCCGGCCTGCGCGCCGCATTTCTTGAGCGCGTTGAAGGTCGCAATACCGGCGCACAGAATCGGCGCGGCTTCCTCGGCATCGAGTTCGTCCGGGATCGATACCAGCCCGGTGGCCCGCGCCAGCATCATTTCGGCGTAGCCACCGTCGCGGCTCGCTCCTGTGATGGGCTGGTTCAGGCAAAGCTGGAAGCGTCCCTGCCGGCACTGCACGCATTCATTGCAGTGCCCTCCCATGCGGCCTACGCCCACGCGCTGTCCCACCTTCCAGATCGAGGGGGTGTGTTCGCCGAGCGCGGCAATGCGGCCGACCACTTCGTGTCCCGGTACGCGCGGAGGTTGCAGTGCGGGATCGGCCCGCTCGATGTCGCTGGCATCGGCACCGCAGATGCCGCAGGCTTCGACCTCGATCAGCACCTCGCCGATACCCGGCAGAGGTGCCGGGCGCTCTACCAGCTCAAGGAAGCCCGGCCGAGTTACTTGCATCGCGCGGTAGGTAGTCTTCATGGTGTCGCTCCAAAAATCGTTGAAATAGGCCAAGGGCGTCAGGGCAAGGCTGAGGCAAGGCGGCTCAATGCCTCATCGACCACGCTGCGCGGGCAAGCCAGGTTGATGCGCATGAAGCCTTCGCCGGCCGCTCCGAACTTGTGCCCCGGGTCCAGCCAGAGCCGCGCGCGGCGCAGCAGGAAGTCATGCAACTCGGCCGGCGGCATCCCGAGTGCGCGGAAGTCCACCCAGGCCAGGTAGAGCGCGTCGGTGGGCGTGACGGTCAGCGGTAGCCCCAAGGCCTCGACCTGCGCGGCGAAGTGCCGCTGGTTGCCGCGCACGTAGTCGAGCATGGCGTCCATCCATGGTTCGCCGTGCCGGTAAGCCGCTTCACAGGCCGCCGTGCCCATCGTATTGACGAGGAACACGCCGTTGCGCTCGCACTGCGTCCAGTACCGCTGCCGATGGCGTTCATTGGGGATGAAGATGTTGGCGCAGGAAAGCCCGGCGATGTTGAAGGTCTTGCTCGGTGCCGTGCAGACGATGGTGTTCGATGCGATCTCTTCGTCGAGCATCGCCAGCGGAACATGACAGCGCCCCTCGCCGAACACCAGATCCTGGTGCACCTCGTCGGAGACGATCAGGATGCCGTGCCGTTCGCAGATTGTGGCCATCGCCAGCAGCTCTTCGGCCGTCCATACATTGCCGGTCGGGTTGTGCGGATTGCAGAGGATGAACAACCGGGTGCCCGGCTGGATGGCGGCCTCGAACGCCTCGGGATCGAAGCGGTAGCGGCCTGCATCCAGCGTCAGCGGTGCCAGGGCCAGGCGGCGGCCGTTGTTGACGACATCGTGCAGGAAATGGAAATAGACCGGCGTCTGCACCAGCACGTGGTCGCCTGGCTGGGAGAACGCCTGGACCGCCATGTTCAGCGCGCTGATGACGCCCGGGGACTGCACCAGCCATTCGGGCCGGGCCTGCCAGCCGAAGCGGCGCGCTTGCCAGTCCACCGCAGCTTCACGGTAGCTGTCCGGTGTGCCGCCGTAACCGAGCACGCCCATCTCCACCTGTTTGCGCAGGGCGTCGAGGATCGGTGGAGCTACCCGGAAATCCATATCGGCCACCCACATCGGCAGCGGATCGGCCGCTTGTTGCTCGGGCGTCAGGGACGCTCGCCCATGTTCCCACTTCATGGAGTTGGTGGTGCGCCGGTCGATGAGGGTGTCGAAGTCGTACATCGCTGTTTCTTTCCTCTGTCAATGCAGGACGGACGCCGCCGTGTTGGGGGCGCACAATGCTTCGACCCCAAGGCGTGCTGCCTCGATAGCTCCGGCCACGTAGCCGGGGAAGTTGGGCGACCATTCGCTGGCGATCCCGACGATCCGGTTTCGCCAAGGGCCCTCGGTCGAACTCCTGGGCGGCGGAATCGGATGGTTGAGGTCCGGGTTGTCATCGCCGGCAACCGCGGTGTACGGGTCGGTGGCCCAGTCCTTCAAGAATTCCGCCTTCGGCCGCGCTGCCTTGTCTCCGAACAGCCGGACGAACTGGGCGCGACAGTGGGCAAGCAATACCGCGTCCGGTGTCTGCCGCCGCACTTGGGCGGGCACGCCCAGAAACCCGAACAGCGCGGCGTCGCCCTGGTTGGACGAGGCGTCATGGATCTCGCCCATCGGCCCGACCGCGCTGCGCGCCTCGCCGGACAGGCCTTGCTCACGCCAGAACGGCGCGTCATAGACAGCGACGTACTTGGCGTGGGGTGCCATCCAGGTTCCACATGCCTGCCATCGCCGCTGCAGCACGTCCGGCAGGGCCGGCGTGAACTCGATGGTGCTGGCGGCGAGCTTGGGCGGGACCGCCAGCAGGACATGCGCGACGTGGTAGGAGGCGGCTTGTCCGAGCGCGTTGTCGGTTTGCACCTCGATGCGATCGTCATGCTGCCGCAGACCCGTCACCTGGCGACCGTGCACGAGCCGGTCGGCAGGCAGGCGGGCGCGGATGGCGTCCACGAGCGCGCCCATGCCGCCAGCCAGGCGCAGCGCGGGCGGCGCGGAGGTAAAGCCATCGACACGGCTTGGCGCATGCGCCCTGGACCGCTCGATCAGCATCTGGCCGTCTTCATGCTGCTGGACGGTCTCCAGGCCGAGCTGTTGCACGAGCTGCTGCAGGGCCGGGTGCATTGCCGGCCAGTACCAGGTCGCACCCAGGTCGAAGCGCCCCATGATCGACCTCTCGGCCGTGCCATCGTCATGGTTTCTGGAAGCATCCGGCCAGGAAACGATCCGGCCGCCGCAGGTCTCTCGGGCCTCCAGCACCACATAGTCGTGGATGCCGCGCTCCTCAAGCAGCGCAGCCGCGTACAGTCCGCTGAGGCCGCCACCGACGATGGCGATGCGTGCATGCTGCATGGCTATACCTCCACCGCCGCCGCGGCCAGATGGCCGGTCTTGAGATAGACCGCGGCACCGTGTTCACCGGCGCTGATCTGCGCACGATCACCCACGGGCAGGCGTATCCAGCTTCTGCTGTCGCAGCGCTGGTCATCCACCATCATCTCGCCGGACAGCACCAACAGCTCGGTGCCGCCGTCGGGGTCTGCCGGCAGCACCTCATGCGCTGCCAACCGCTGCAGGCTGACCTGCTCCACGGCACTGGAGAACAGCCGGCAGACCTGGCGGCCATCCTGATGGGACCAGGCGGCCGGGTCCAGCGTATCGATGCGCACGCTCTGCCGGTCGTCCGGCTGCATCTGCCAGAGCTTGACGAAGATCAGCGCGCCTTCGCCGCTGGAGGGCTGATGGCTGGAGCCAGGCGGGTTGCGCAAGTACCAACCTGCCGGGAAGTGGGCGTCACCTTCGGAGAAGGTCCCCGACAGCACGAGGATTTCCTCTCCACCCGGATGCGGGTGATGCGGGAACCAGGAATCCGGTGCGTAGCGCACGATGCTGGTAGCCCGGGCTTTCTCCGCGCCCACGCGGTCCAGCATTACGCGCTCGACCCCTCCTTGGGGGGAAGCGACCCACTGATGCTGGCTGGGCGTCACGATGGCTCGGCGCGAGAAATCGGCGTTGATGCGCATGGGCAATCTTCCTGTCGCAGCAGAAACGCGAATTGGCCCGGATCGCGGGCCAACCCGTCGTTGCCTGCATGGCTTACTTGCTGGGCAGTTGCGCGTGGGTATCGAGTACCCGCGCCGAATAGACGAGTGCTGCACCGGCATTCAGGGCAATGGCGACCCCAAGCGCTTCAGCGATCTCTTCCTTGGTGGCACCGTACTCCGCTGCCTTTTGCGTGTGCACGGAGATGCAGCCATCGCAGCGCGTGGTCACGGCGACGGCCAGGGCGATCAGCTCGTGAACCTTGGGGTCCAGGTGCCCGGGCTTGGCGACGAATTCACTGAACTTGGCCATGCCCTCCATCACGTCGGGGACCAACGCAGCGAAATCGCCCACACGCTCTTGCAGCGCGCCTCGGTATGCGTTCCAGTCTTGCATCATGAGATCAACCTTTCTTTGTCAAAAAATGCCGGGTGGGCGGTGGGCACACCCGGCAACGATGAGCATCACGCAACCTGGTAGATGCGCACGTCGGGATCGGCTTCGAGCAGGGGCTTCAGACCCGCCACCACGTCGGCGGTGAACAGCTCGCTTTGCAGGTAGGCGCTTGCGTTCTCCTTGGTGTCGAACCCGTGCAGCACCTGCACGTCTTCGTCGCGCACGAGCAATTCCTTCGACTTCGCGCCGGCGATGGTGTCGAGGAACGGGCCCTTGTACTTCTGGTAGACACCGGCGGCGGCCGCGCGGTTGGCGTCGGCGATCTTGAGGGTGATTTGCAGATAGACCATGTGCATTTCTCCTAGATAGGGTGATGAAACAAACGCAGGTAGGGGCAAGCGCCGATGCTTACCCGTCGTGCCTCAATTGCGGCCAGCCATGACGCCGCCGTCCACGTCCCAGATCGCGCCAGTCACCCAGCCCGCCTTGTCGGAGAGCAGGAAGACCACGGCCTCTGCGACATCCTGCGGGGTGCCGACGCGGCCAATGGGATGGAAGCTGTTGAAACCTTGCATCGCGCCATGCACTTCGGCTTTCGGAATGAAGCCCTCGTAGATCGGGGTTTCGACCACCGCTGGCGACACGGCGTTGACGCGGATGTGCTTGGGAGCCAGCTCCATCGCCAGGTGCTGGGTCAGGGAGTGCAGGCCTGCCTTGGCCATCGAATAGGCGGAAGACGGGGTGGCGGCGATGGCCTGCTTCGCCCACATCGAGCCGATGTTGACGATGGCGCCCGGCTTGCCCTTGGCGGCAAGATTGCCGGCGACCTTCTGGGTGATGAAGAAGAACGCCTTGTTCAACTTCATGTACTGGTCATAGTCGGCGTCCGAGTGTTCCAGGAAGGGCTTGGGGAAGAACACGCCGGCAGCGTTCACCAGCAGGTCGATGTCGGGGTGCTGTTCGTCGATGGCCTTCAGCAGCGCGGCCACATCCTCGTCCTTGGTCAGGTTCGCGGTCAGCGCCGACACCTGGCCCAGCGCGGCCAGCTCCTTGCGCGCTTCCTCGGTTTTCTCGGAGCGGTTGCCCACGATCACCACGTTGCCGCCCTGCGCCAGCACCAGCCGGGCCGTTTCCTTGCCCATGCCGCTGGTGCCGCCGACAACGAGTAGCTTCTTGCCGCTAAATTGATTGCTCACTGTGAATCCTCTCTATGCTGGGGATCGCGGCGTTGCCGACAAGAAAAGCTGTCGTGCGTCGTTGGGACAATTGGCCTGTGCCGGCCGCCGCCTTCGTAACGGATATATTCAATCCACTGGGGTATATGAATTTTTCCTCGATTCCCATTCCTAGACAAATGAGATAAAGTTTTTCTGTGTAGAAGAAAAACTTTATTGCCATGAAGTCACCCATCCACCTGAATGCCTTGCGGGCGTTTGAGGCCAGCGCTCGCCACCAGAGCTTTTCCGCGGCAGCGGCCGAACTGAACGTGACGCCGGCAGCCGTTGGTCAGCTTGTGCGCACGCTGGAGGACGCGCTGGGGGCGCCGCTGTTCGAGCGGAGCAGCAGTGGGAAGGTGCGGCTGGTGCCGACCGAGGCGGCCGAGCGCGCGCTACCCGATATCCGGGCCGGGTTCAGTCGGTTGACGCTGGGTATGGAGCGATTGCGCGAGGGCTCGACCAGCGGGGTACTCACCGTGACCGTCAGCCCGGCATTTGCCGCCAAGTGGCTGCTGCCGCGCATCGATCGATTCCAGGCCGCGTGCCCGGATACCGACGTGCGCCTGGACACCAATCACAAGTCGGTGGATTTCGTGGCCCAGCGGATCGATATCGGCGTGCGCTACGGCCTGGGGAACTGGCCGGGCCTGCAGGCCGACAAGCTCATGGATGAAGAAGTATTCCCGGTGTGCTCCCCGGATCTGCTGCGCCAGCGCGGAAAGCTGCGCAAGCCGGGCGATCTGGCACGGCAGACCCTCATCCATGACCTGTCGATGGTCGGCCATGCGGGCTTCCCCACATGGGAGGCCTGGATGGAGAAAGCCGGAGTGGCAGATGCCGCGATGATCTGGCGGGGCTTGCAGATCAACAATTCAGCGGCCGTCCTGCAGGCGGCAATCGAGGGACACGGCATCGCGCTCGCGCGCAGCGTCATGGCGCGCGACGACCTGGCAAGTGGCCGCCTGGTGCGGCTCTTCCCCGACGTCAGCTTTGCTCTGGAGGTCGCCTACTACGTGGTTTATCGCCCCGAGTGCGCCAGCCTGCCAAGGCTGGTGGCTTTCAGGAACTGGCTGTTGGATGAGGCGGCGTCGCAGAACGAGCCATCCGCTATCTAGGCGATCCCTTCGCGTGGGCCGCCAGAACGCCGGGGCGGTGCCTTCGTATGTTCGCGTTTTCGGGACGATTGCCCCGTTCCAGATCGCCCGGCATGGAACGCTTGACGCGAATCTGCCCGCCGTGGGACGATGGTGCCAATGTATTAGGCTGAATTGTTCAGAAGAGCATACGGAGGGATTCATGCAATCGAGCAAGATTCGCGGGCTGGCGCTTTCTTGGCGGGTGGCTGTAGCAGGACTGGCTCTGGGATTGACCATGACAGGTGGGGCCGCTGCCCAGGATGCAAGCCATCCCGTCATCGCTGGCTATGGCGCGATCATGCCTGCGAAGGATGTCGCCAATGCCCCAGACCCATCGCTGCGCTATCGGGTAGCGTTCGAGGTTACGCGGTCGGCAAGCGACAACAAAGAGGTCAACCCTGCGCTTGATCGGGTTGCCCGCTTCGTGAATTTGCTGGGAGCATCGGGAGTCCATCCCGCTCAGGGCGACATCGTGGTGGTGATTCACGGCCCGGCCACACCGTCGATTCTGACCGATGCCGCTTATCAAGCGCGGTTCCACACGGAAAATCCGAATGCCGCGCTGGTAGCGGCACTGCAACAGGCCGGCGTCAGCGTCCACGTGTGCAGCTACGCACTCGCCAATCAGAAGATTGAGAGGAGCGCCGTTGCCAAGGATGTAACCATCGACGTCGCAGCGATGACTACTCTTGCGACCCTTCAGTTGAAGGGCTGGGCGCTGATCTCCGGTTGACGATTCAAGCATTGAGCAGGCCCGTTCAAGAAACATCGCTGGACCGGGGTGCCGAGCCAAGGTGCTACGGCTGCACGGATAGGTAGGGGTTGTTCGGCGGGAGTTCGCCGAACAGTCCCGCAGGGTCTTGCAGCAGGTAGCCATGCAATCGGCGGGACTTCCTCGGGCCAGTGACTTCGCAGGTCCAGATGTTCAGGCCGTTGGCATGTTTACGGTGCAATTGCAGCCGCTCGAAGCGCTTTTGCACCCACTGCCAATCCTGCAGGTTCTCCTGCTTGGCCAGCGCGCCTACCTGCAGGTGCTCTTGCGCATACCGCTGGAACACGCCGGGACTGACCAGGTATCCGGTATCGCTCACGGTATGCACCAGCGCCTTCGCATCGTTGATGATGAGCCGGTGGGAGGCGATGCCCTGTTGCAGCCATGCCATGAAGTGCTCGCCAGACGGTTGCGTCGCCGAGGACGTGGGTACGGGTACAGGAGCCGGAACCGGCGCGGCTGTATTGGGTGGTGCGGCAGGTGCCTTGTCCAAGATGGCTTCCGCGTTCTGCGTGGCGTCGGGCGAATCGCCCATTCCCACCATCGCCAGCATGTCTTCCATCACGTCGGGCATGGCCGGGGCCTTGGCTTGGGGAGACGGCGCGATGCTGCCGCCTTCCCACGGCGGAGCCTCTTGGCTTTCCACGGTGGACGTCTTGCCGTCCACAGGAAGGGGAAGCGATGCCTCGGCCTCTTTGTCCGCGGGTGCCGTATCGATCGCTACCGTGCCTGCGAACGGAGCCGGCCGCTCGTCAGGCTCCCAAATCAGTGCCGGTGCGAGGCGCAACAGGGTGAACGAGTGGGACCAGCCGGTCGAACTGGTCACGGTCGCGCGCCAGATCGCCTTGCCGTCGGCCGTCGGCTGCAACATGCCGTGGTCCTGGAGCACATTGAACACGGCGGTGTTGTTCGCAGGGATGCCATCGACGCCCTGGGACAGTAGGTGTGCGCGGAGCTTGTCGGAAACGGTCTTGCTCACCAGCCATAGCGCATCCTCGGTGAGCCAGCCATCGGAGGCTTCGGGTTGGTTCAGTTTCAGCTCTTCCTTGAGCAGGTAGCGCAGCCCGTTGACCAGCTTGCGTTGGAGCGAGTGCTTGGGTGCGGCCATGGCGCGCGCGGGATCGCCGCCCAGCTCCTGGGCGACGGAGGCGCGGTCGGCTTGCACGACCAGCTCGCCCAGCACCCCGGCATGCTCATATTGCCCAGCCAGCACGTAGAGCAGCGGTGCCCACAGGGACGGATAGCCGCTGAGCCAGTCGAGCAGATCTCGGTCGAGCAGTTGCCGGTAGAGCAAGCCCGTCGCGGCGCTGTGGAGCCGGTACTCGCGATCGTCGCGGTAGCGGAAGCGGTACGGCTGACGTAGGGGGCCGTGCCATGGGTGCCAGGTGCTGCCATCGGCCAGCTCGACGTGCAGATCGACCGCCACCTTGCCGATGTCGTGCAACAGTGCCGCGTAGGCGACGGCCGCAGTCCAGGCTTCGGCCTGCGCCGCCTGATCCTCGGGGCTGGCACCGACGGGTAGCAGATGGGACTGCCGCAGCTTCAGGCCGTAGGCGACGATTTCCAGGCCGTGGTCGAGCATGCCGCCCAGGTAGGCATGGTGATGTGCCTCGGAGGCCGGAAAGCCCTGGACCAGCTCGGCGTAACGCTCCAGCGGCGCACGGTACAAGGTGGCGAACTGTCTGCGCGAAAGAGAGGTGCGTTGCCAGATGTGCTCCAGCAACTTCTGCCGGCGCGGGGTGGCCAGCAGCGATGCGGCCGACTCGGGCCGCATCAACCCTTTCGGGAGGTCGGATGCGGGTGGTGGCGTTGGAGCGGTAGCGACCGCGGGCCGTTTTCGCTGGAACAGGGAAAGCATGTGGGTGTCCTGATGACGGGCCGATCGGGAGGCCTTTTGGCCTTTTCGAGGTAGGGCCTTTCCCCTTGCACCCCGTTCCCTTGCCATTTCGGCCCTCTGGCCTTTCACCGTTTCGGTATAGCGGGGCACGGGATGCGATTCCAGCGTCAATGGGGAACTCGGTGGAATGGATTGGACGGCGAGCCGGTGCTGGTCGCGCTCTATGCTGAGTGGACGCCGCTTCCGCCGGGCAGGTTCTCGAAAGGCGACAAAGTTGACAAAAGCGACAATAGAGACTAGAGTGAATCCTGTCTCAAACCTGCCTGGGAGATCACCATGCCCAATGCCATTGAATTCATTGCCGATCGCCTGCCGCGCGTCACGGTGGAGGATGTGCGCCGCTTCGCGGATACCGTCGAAATCCGGGATGCGCCGGCTTTCGCGGCCGAGTTGCAGGCTTTCATTCACGAGCGCGTGGAGGCGGTGAAGCTGCCCGCCAACTTGGACGGAGAGACGGTGGGGCAGGCCCTGGCACGCAAGGCGGCCGCGCTGCGCACCGAAACGCGCTGGGCACCGACTGAAACCGACGTCCAGCGAGGCCGCGCCGTGTTGCTGGAAGCCTTCAACCAGCCGCATAACCTGCCGATCCCCGAGTACGCCAAGCTGGCGGACAAGTCGCGCCAGCAGATCTACAAGGACATCCTCGCCCGTCGGCTGTTGGCGCTGAACGTGGGGCCGCGCGGTCAGAAGCTGCCCGACTGGCAGCTCGACCCGGTAAAGCAGCAGTTGACCCAAACCGTGCTTCAGGAGGTCGAGGGCATCGACCCCTGGACGATCTACCGCGCGCTGTCCGAACCGCTCGAAGGCTTGGGCGGCCGCTCGCCGGTGGATGCGGTGACGCACAGCACGATCGATGACGTGGCCGATGCCGTGTTCAACGTACTGGGCGTTCAGGTGCATTGAAGCGAGATCGCCATGAGCCACGAGCTGCCTTCGTTCCTGATCGATGCCGGTGAACTGCTCCAGCATGTGAGCCGCGTCGTCTATCGGGGCAGCCCGCTGTACTATGGCCGCAGCAGCACCAATCGCTACGATGACCCGGCGCGGGCCTACGGCGTGCTCTACCTGGGGCGCGACCTGCCCACGGCGCTGATGGAGTCGGTGTTTCATAAGCACCAGTGGCTTGCGGACACGAAGCGCTCGATCGCGCTGAAAGAAGTCCAGGCCCGGATGGTGCGCGCAGTAGGCGTGATGGACGATGTGCTCTTGGCCGACCTCACGGCGCCGGGCGTCATGGCGGGCTACTTCGGCCTGAACCTGGAGCAGTTGGCCAGCCGCGACTACACGCACACGCAGCAAGTGTCCGCCCAGGTGCATGCAATTCTCGGAGACGACGGCCAAGCGCTGTTCGACGGGGTGCTCTATCCGTCGCGCAACAACTATCCCGCCAAGAGCATCGCCCTGTTCGAGCGTGCGGCAGCAAAGGTAGGCGTTGTCGATGACATCGACCTGGTGGACCATGTGGACTGGCCGCACTTCGTTGCCACGTATCGCGTCGACGTGGAGCCTGACCCCGGCCCGGTGGAACCGGATGACGAAGCGTCATGAAGCACTTTGAAGCCCGCAGCAGAATGAAATGGACCAAATTGGAATAGGCATCCCTCAGTAGCAGGAGACGACCATGAGCACCACGACCCGCATCAGCACTGCGGAACGCCTCGGCCGCGCCCTTGGCCGCGGGTGGCGCGCCTATGCGCGCAGCGAACGTCGGGCGTCGAACTGGTTGGTGTCCAAGGGTGTGCCGTTGGCTGCCGCCGCCGCGCTGCTGTGGGCCGGCAAACTGGCTGTCCTGGGGCTGCTGCTCTACGTTGCTTTCTGGCTGGCGTTGCTGCTGGTCGCGCTGGTGTTTGTGGCCCGGGGGCACGATACCGTCGAATGGGAGCCGCCCGAACCAGAGTGGCGGCACGGGCACGCCGGTTTTGGCCTCTATACCCACGATGAGTATCGGATAGATTCACATGATCCATCTGATGAGACCTAGCGAAGAAGCAAGGCACTACTTCCTCTTGCTGGGTGTCGATGCCCACTTCATAGCGCCGCCAAAGGCCATGTCGGCGGCTTTGCCGCCGGCCGCTTTGGCGCCTGCCGTACCAGCAGCAAGCCCTTGCAACATGCCCCCCACGGCGTAGCCCGCCCATCCCAAGGCGGTTACCCAGAACAAGGGCAGCACGATGAACATCGTCGCCATGACGAAATTCAACAGCATGTCTCCGAAGGCATTGTTGAGGCCCATGACCGGATCGAAATTCGTATGCGGCCGGTTCCATCCCCAGCCCCATCCGTAGAGCGCGTCCAGAATGGTGCTGTCGATCCAGCGCGCGAGTTGGAACCAGAAATCCACGAAGAACAGCGCAAACTGCACCACGCTGACCGTCACGAGTGTTTTCAGGTTGTAGGTGCTAACCATGAGCACCACCGGAATGCAGATAACCAGCGCCATCTTCAAGAGCGCCAGCACCATCGGAAGGGCCTGGCGCATTGCATCCATGGAGGGGAAGTAGCCCAACGAGCCCACCGCCAGTCCTACGTCGGCTGCCGCCCGGGTGATGATGTTCGGGTCGGTCATTTCGATCTGGCCACCGTAGTCCGTATAGACGCTGCCTTGGTTCAGCTTCTGCTGCCGCGGTGACGCGATCGCGCGGATCACCGAATCGTCCACGTCGGCCCGGCTCAGGAAGCCAGCCCAGCCCGCCAAGCGATTGAGCAGGCTCGGGTCCACCTGGCCCAGAAGCCGCGCCCGCAGGCCATTGCTGCCGTCGGCCCACCATTGCCTGCAGGTCGGGTAGCCGCCGCCGCTTGCTACCTGCGCGAGCCCTGCATCTCGGTTGCTGTCGTAAGGCCAGTCATCGCGCGGCGTGCTGGAACGATACGTGTCGTAATAGCCGTTCGTGTCCGTGAAGAAGCGCGAGCCGATCCAGGTCACGTCGTGCATCTGCTGCTCATCGAGCTGAGGGCGCTGCATGAATAATTTCGCCCGTGCAGCCCCATAGCAATCCCGCGAGAAATCCGCCACTTCCTGAGCCAGTACCGGGTCGTCGATGCGCGTGGCGTCGATCTCCATGCGCATCTGCCGCAGGTCCGTGCCGCACGGGATTGCCGCCACCGAAGCGCCGGTGACGGCGCGCGAGAGCGCGTGGATGAACGCCCACCACACCGGCACCTTCGCCGACTGGTTGTTGAGCGTGCTGAAAGATTGCGACCAGCCGGTATTCGAGGGCTGCGGCACACTGACCTGACATTGCGCCGAGCGCGAGCTGTCGTACTGGATGGTGTTCAGGTCCACGTCGATGAACGGGATGCCCGCGAACATCACCACCACGATGGCGACGAAGACCCGGTTCTCGATGCGGGCGGCGCTCAGCACGCCTTTATTGCCCTCGTCGGCGCCTTCTGCACGGGCCTTCAACCACTCCTGCACGATGATCGCCACGAAAGGCAGCGCGAAGACGCCGCTGGATACCAGCACGGCCCAGATGCCGTTGTTGACGATCCAGGACACCAGCGTCAGGTAGTACTCTAGGTAGTCGGTCGTGAACAGGGTCATGGCGCCATCTCCCCTCAACCCGCCTGCATCAGCAGGCTGGCTTCCAGCGCCACGATGGCGATGACGCCCGCGATCTCGGTGCGCACCAGGCGGCGCCGCGCCTGGGCGTCGTCCTCACGTTCCAGCAGCCGGCGGCGCATCCAGATCCACCCGTACACCGTCGCCCCGTACAGACACAGCCGCCACACGAAGAAGTAACCCGCAGCGGCGGCGAGCCACCGCTCCCATCCGGCAACGCTGCCGACCAGGTAGATGCCGGCGATGTTGGCCGCGACCGCGGCGGCAACGATCAGCACCGTCCACAGCAGCGCCTTCGCCGCGCGCCGGCTGAACAGCCAGCGCAAGGGGGGCCAAGTCATGCGCGCCGCGCTCATGGCCTGGCTCCTGGATTGCCCTTCTGCAACTGGTCGAGGCGGTCGGGTACCGGATCACCCTCGTAGATGCCGCGCGAGCCTGCCGCGCGCGTGCCGTGCCGCTGGATGATGGCCATCGGTGAGTTGTTTGCCAGCTCGCGGCGCAGCTCCAGCTCCGTCTTCAGGTTGCGGATCTCCTGGTCGAGCGTGTCGCTCTCGTGGTTCACGGCTTCGACCGCGAGTTCGTTGGCTGCGACGTTGGGCTCCTTCTTGCCCGTGAGCAGCGTGCGCTGGAGCAGCAGCGCTTTTTCCAGCACCGACGACAGCGCCACCTCCGACGCGAGGCGCCGCGCCAGAAGGTCCTGGTCCGGCTCGTCGCGCAGCGCCTCGATCACGCCGCGCGTGATTGGCAGCGACGTACTGCCGGCCTCGCGCAGGTTCTCAAAGGTGGTATTGCGCGTGCCGGAAACCAGCTCCTGAAGGACCTCCAGCTTCGCCTCGTACTCTTCCTGGATCAGCGGCGTCAGCCCGACGCCGGGCACCGTCTCGGTCTTGGTGCAGGAGTCGCAGGTGCGCTGCACCTGCTCTCCGAGGACCCGCGTGGCCCATTCGGTCGCCTGCTGCGGCGACGTCCAGGTCTGGCAGGACAGGCTCGCACAACTGGCGGACGCGATGGAGGACGTGTCCGTCACGCCACGACCGTTGACCAGGTTGTAGCCCGCGCGGGTGACGTCGCCGACCACCCGGATGGCGGACTGGCCTGCGCCACCGGCATTGCTGCCACCCACCCATGGCACGCCGTCGTTGCCGCGGCGCGTCTCGGCCTGCTCGACGGCCGACACGGCATCGTTGCTGCTCACGGCATCGCGCAGTGCCATGCCTTCGGCCATCTGACTCCAGCCAAGCTGCCCGCCCGCCGTCTCAGCCATCTTCTCGGCCATGGCGCGACACGTCAGCTTCGAGCGGTCGAAATCCAGCCTTGCCTGCAGCACGCCGTTGGTCAACAGGTTATACAAGCCCGGATCGGCCCGCTGGATGATCAGCGCAGGCAGCGATGCGACCGCGCTGGTCGCGCTCTGGATCACGTTGCTCATGATCTGCTGGAATCCATTCGTGATCCCATTGAGCTGATTGCGCAGCGTGGTCTGGATGCTCATGTCGCCGCAGATCAGGTTGCTGTTCCAGCCCACACCGACGCCGATGGAGCGCATGCCGGCCGCGCGGCCCATGGACACGGCGCTGCCGCCACCGATCGAGTACATGACGTCATCGCCGAGGACGGGGCCGCTGTTCTGGTATCCAACCTGCGCCCACGCCAGGCTGCAGACCAGGGCGAGCGCGCCAGCCAGCGGTGTCGGGCGCAACAGGCGGCACGCCCTGGTGGAGAGGTTCATCGGTTCAGGACGCTTCATCGTGGCACCTCAGAGGAAATCGACGCTGCCCAGAAACACCTGGCCACGGCGTTCGCAGCAGGCATAGGGCCGCCACAGCGCCCAGGCGTAATCGCCTTGCTGGGCCTGGGTCAGCGTGCCGCTGTGGGGGAAAACCACGCAGGTGTTCGACAGCCGAGGCGTCAGTTCTTGCCACTTCCCGGTGGAGGCATCGCCTTCGACCAGCGCGCCGGCTGGCCAGTAGCCATCGCGCGCGCTGGCGAGCAGCGGCTGGTACACGTGCAACTGCCCGCGGCGCGTGACGACATCGCCCGCACGCTGGGCGACCACGGCCCCGGATTTGTGGTCGTCGGTCTGGTGCAGGAAACCACCGCGGGGGTACACATTGCCCCAGAGGTTCACGGTGGTACGAGCGCCCACCTCACGCATTCCCGGAATCAGGGCCTCGGGATAGACGGACTCGGGCACGTTGTAGCGCCAGGCCAGCGTATCCAGGGTGCTGAGCAGATACGGCATGAAGGCCGTGCCCGCGCCTTGGCAGAAGTAGCCGGAGGACGAGGCGAACTGGTTGAACACCTCGCCGCCGGGGTGTCCGATGACGTCACTGTTTTTGAATTTGGCGAGGTTGTTTTCGTGGTCTTCGTTGGTGGTGCCGTCGCCGCCCGCCTGGGCCGAGGCGTTCGGCATGCTCATCGCCCGCACTTCGACCCAGGGGTTCTCTCCGGTGTTGCTGTAACTGGAGACGACCGCATCGGGCACGTAGTGCCGGACCTTGGTGGATGTGCGCACCGTGCAGCCCGTCCAGGTGCAATACAGCCAGTAGCAGATGCCCACCACCCGGTACTCCAGGCAGTCCGGCGACATGACGGAGGACACGATGGTGGCGGTGTTCAGGGCGTAGCTGCCCGTGGCACTGACCAGCAGCAGCGAGGCCACGGCGACGCGCAGGCGGCGCAGCAGGTCGAATGGGCGATGGGTCACGGCTGCGTCCTCCGGTGCTGCTCGATGCGGGACACGGCCCGGGCCATGTCAGGCTCGCCATAGACCACATAGCGTTGATCCACCACGACGGCCGGGATGGTGGCGACGCCCAGGCTCCATGCGTCGGTGATGCCTTGGTAGGCGGTGCCGATGCGGCGCTGAAGGTCGGTGCCCCCATGGTTCAGCCGTTGCCGGACGACGGCTACCGCCCGCTCGGAATCGGCTGGCAGATCCGCGGAAAGCTCAGCTTCGAGTCGGGATGCCTGGTCCAACTCGATCAGCCGTTCGCCGCCCATGGTCTTGACCGGGTGGCGACTGTCGGTGACGACCACCACGTCGGCAGCGAAGGTGGCCGGGCTGAACACCGCCAGAGACGCCGGCAGCGCCACGGCCAGGCCAAGGGTTCGCCAGCCTGGTGCGAACCGGGTAAAAGCTCCTGGCATGTCTTGCACCCCGGAAGTTGATCAGGGCCATAGTCAAACGCCGAACCCCATGCGGCCCCAACAAACAATGCGCATTGCGGCCTCCCCGCATACCTGCTTGCGTCGCCGCGAAGAAAAATCGGAGGCCGAAGCCTCCGCGCTGATCAACGAAGCAGTGCAACCCTTACAGCAGGCCGGACTCCGCAAAGGAGAACGGGGCGCCCTGGCCGACGATGATGTGGTCCAGTACCCGCACATCGATGAGTGCCAGCGCAGCTTGCAGTTGCTGGGTCAGCATGCGATCCGCGCTGGACGGCTCGGAGACACCCGAGGGATGCTGGTGGGCGAAGACCACCGCGGCGGCATTCAACTCCAGCACACGCTGCACGACGACACGCGGATAGACCGAAGTCGAGTTGATCGTGCCCCTGAACAACGGCTCGTAGGCCAGCACCTGGTGCATGCTGTCCAGGAACACAGCGGCGAATATCTCATTGGGCTCGGCGACCAGTTTCAGGCGCAGGTACTCCCGCACGGCGGCCGGTCGGCTGAGGCACGGTCCAGCTTTGAAGATCCGTCTCTCCAGCAGCACGATGGCGTGCTGGATGATCCAGTCCTCGTGTTGGGCAGCGATGGCGGAAAGCGAATCCAGGCAGGAGTCATTGACGACGAAAGACATGGCGAACCTCCAGACGGTGAGATCGGAGGGCGCGCGCCCTGGGAGGGCAAGCCCTCCTGGGGAACGAAAAAACTGCATCCATCACCGCGGCAGCGGTGATCGTTCGCGACCAGGATGCGAGGCGAACGGGGTGCGGTCAGCGCAGCGGACTGCGCCGTAGCCTTGAAGACCGGGGCTACCTGGGCATGTCGCCGACGACGTCGGCAGGCATTTCCGATGTGGGTGTGGCGGCGGGATCGCCGGCCGCGAGCATGTCCATGGCCGACAGCAAGGCATCGCCCTCGATCGGACCCTGCAGCAGAATCGCCTTGCCGGTTTCGCGATCGTGCAGCCGCAGCGACGGCGTGGCGGTCACGCCGCTGTTCGTGGCTTCCGCAGTTTGGGTGCGAATCGCCGCGTCGGGCCGCTCGCTCGCGATGCACTGCTCGATGGCTGGCGTAAGGTCGGGGTAGCGCAGGTCCTCGGGCACGCCCTGGCCGTCGCTGCGTGTATGGGCATAGACCCACTCGACGACCTGCCAGAAGGCGGCATGGCCGTTGGCTTCGCCCGCGCATTCCGCCAGGCGCGCTTCCGCGGACGCGGCCGGCTCATGCGCGGCCAACGGCAGGTGATGCCATTGCAAGGCCACGTCCGCATTGCCGGCCACCCAACGCTTGAGCACTGGAAAATAGGACCGGCAGAACGGGCATTCGAGGTCCGCGTAGAGCGTCAGCGTGAAACGGCCTGCCGGGTTGCCCATCTGCCACGGAGGCCCAGCCACCTGCGTGTCGCTGACTGGCGCCGAAGTCTGAGGTGTGGACCCGCCTGGCGAACGTGACACGAGCCAGATCAGCAGCAGCGCAACCAGCACCGCGGCCAATGCCCAGGGCCAGCGGAACTGCCAGCGCCGACGACGGAACGCCTGGACCTGCATCGGAATGGATGGGCGTTTCTGTTCCATGGCGTTCTCCGGTGTACGGCAGATTCAGGGCAGGTCCAGGGCCGGCGACTCGATGCCGCGTGCCCGGTCGATCTTCTCGGCCACCTTGAAGGCGGCATCCAACTCGCTGACGCCGTGCTGCTGCATGAGCTGGTAGCGCTCGGCCTTCTCTTCGGGTTCGGTCTGCGCGAGCGCGAGATACAGGCTCGGCGGCACGGCGCGGAAGAGCACCTCCATGCTCTTGGAGAGGATGACGCCCTCGGTGAACTTGCCCGCTTCCTTGCGTGCCGAGAGCATCAGCGCTTTCTGCGCTTGGCTCAGTTCGCGGAACCGCGCGATCTTCTCCACTTCATCGGGGGGCATCGACAGGCAGATCCACCACTCGATCATGTTGAGCATCGGCTCCGCGGCGCGCGGTAGGTCGTCAATATTTTGTGTAGCTAGCCAGTACCAGGCCCCCAGCTTGCGCCACATTTTTGTAATTTTCACGGTATACGGCGCGAGCAGCGGGTTCTTGGTGATCACGTGACCTTCGTCGGTCACGTTGACGATCGGGCGGCCCAGGTACTGGTCGCGCTCGGCGATGTTGTTCACCGTGCTGATCAGGCTGATGTAGGCGATCGAGAGCTGCGCGTTGTAGCCCTCGCGGGCGTAGGTCGCCAGATCGACCAGCGTGATGTCGGCCTCGGGCCACGGCGTGCCGTCGCGGTCGAACATCTCGCCGTCCGTGCCTTGGCAGAACATGTCCATCGCGTCCGCCATCTCCAGCAGCCGCACACGGCGCATCTCGGGCAGCGTCGGGTCCTGGCCACGGGTGCGCAGCGCATTGCGCACATCGCGCGTGAGTACGGTGCGCTTCTCCGCCACGCAATGTTCGGCGGTGTCGAGGATGCACTGGCGGATCAGCGAGCGATCGGCCCGCGTCATCCGCGCCTCTTCCTTGTCTTCGCCGCCCGTAATCATCAGCCGTGCCGTGATCTCCAGCTCGCCCAGCACGTCGCGCTGCTCGTCCGCATCCATGGCCGAGGCGTCCGGTGGCAGGTCTTCGTCCAGTGCATCGGCATCGAGCGTCTGCACGTCGCTGGGCGTTTCGATCAGCCGGCGCGCGTCGGCGAACGGCGCCAGGCTGATGCCCGAGCCGGGTGCCAGCTTGACCCGGTTCACGGTCAGTCCCAGACGCTTGGCGAAGTCGCTGAAAAGCCCGAAGGAATTTCCAGCCTCCACGATGAAGAGGCGCGGCCGATAGATCGCGGTGATCTGGTTCAGCAGGTTGTTGAGCGTGGCGCTCTTGCCCGAGCCCGTGGGACCGAACAGGAACAGATGGGCATTCATCTGCCGATCCAACCTGTTCAAGGGGTCAAACGTAATCGGGCCGCCTCCGCGATTGAACATCGTGATGCCGGGGTGCCCCGTGCCCTGGGCACGGCCCCACACCGGCGATAGGTTCGCCGCGTGCTGGGCGAACATCAGTTGCGTGTACCACTTCTTCCGATCCTTGCTGGGGTTGTAGCAGCACGGCAACCAGCGCAGGTAGCTGTTGAGCGGCGCCACCTCGTCGTCCTCGCGCACCGGCTGCAGGGCGGCGTTGAGCATCACGTTCGCGAGATCCAGCCCGCGCCGGTCCAGCTCCGCCTCGTCGCGCCCGCGCAGATAGAACGCCAGCGTGCCCCGATAGAGCTTGTGTGCGCTGCCGATCAGCGAGCGCGCCTCGTGCACGTCCTTGAGCGTCTGCTCCGACGCCAGCGTCTCGCCCACAGCTTTCTTCGCCAGATGGTTGAGGTCCGATTCGAGGACGTCCTGCGGCGTGGCCACCATGGTGAGACACATCAAGGTGTCCTCGGGCATCTGATCGAATAGCGTGTTGATCGCGTCTCCCTTGCGGGTCTCGCCGGTCAGGTGCCCGGTGCCGGGCGGCATGCGCAGCCGGTCGGTGATCAGCACGCGGTGCGGCATGCCGTCGAAGTACCAGGCCCCTTGCGCCACGTCCGAGCGCGGCTGCCCAAAGAACAGCCGCTGGCTGAAATCCCGCCCGCTCGCCAACTCGATCTCGCCGGCCTCGCTTTCCTCGGTACTGTCCGGATAGCGCGCCAACGCGTAGAAGCGCTCCCGGTCCTCCACCCCAGGGCCGAGCAGCGTGGGGCGCGGGTTGAACCATCGCAGCAGCCAGTCGTGAACGTCCGCTGCAACCATGCGCCGGGCCTGGATGCCGGCGTTCGCCAGGCCGCCGCACAGGCGGTCGCAGACGATGCCCAGCATCTGCTCGGGTGTCTGGCCGCGGCGGTTTGCCTGTCCCTGTCCGCTCGCGCGGCGGTACACCACCATGCGCACACGCCGCGTCTGCCCGCGCCAGCGCAGCCGCGTAACCACCGTGTCCTCGAACAGGCCGCCGGGCTTGGCCACAGCGCGCAGGTGGTGGCCGAAGAAGCGCAAGTAGAACTCGGTGAACGCCGAGCCGCGCGCACGTGGCTGCACGTAATCGCGCAAGGTCTGCATGTACTGGTCGAAGCTCGGTTCGTCCTGGGCATAGAGCTGGAGCACCCACGGGTTCTCGTCCAGTTCATCGAAACTGTCCTGAAGCGCGTTTTCCAGGGCGTCGCGGGCATGCGCGAGCCAGCCGGGTTCCCGGCCTTCGGTGCCCAGCGGCACCAGTTCGTAGAACGCCGCCACCGATTGGCCATCCTCCAGGAGCATCGATTTCGACCCGGGCAAGAACTCCACCCAGGGCAGCAGTTCCACGAAGGACGGCGCAACGTCGTACAGCGCCTGCTCGTCGGCCACGGTCGCTGGCTTGCGGCCGTGGACTGCCGAACCGGGTTCGGGGATGCCGGCCTGGCGCAAGGCCTCGACGTGGCGCTGCCAGCCGTCCGGCTGCTCATCATCACCAGCGCCGGATGCGGCCAGCTTCGGCGCGGCCGGCTTAGGCCAGGGAAGTTTCCACCGCATCAGTAGGCCTCCACGCGCTCGCCTGGCATGGCGTACTGGATGCGCTGGTTGAGCGGGAAGACCGTCGTGTAGCCCGGCACCGGCACGGGGTCCGTGCCCGCCAGGTGCGGATACACGTACATGACGAGATCGGGATTGGGCAGACGCTGGAACTGGCGGTGGACCTCATTGCGCGCGGTGCGCGTGTAGCGCATCTGCTCGACGGGTGCGACCTGCACGTCGGCGTCGGTCAGGGGCCGACGCAGGCTCTGGCGCGCATCGAGCAGCTGGCGGCCGGCGTTCCGTCCGGCTGCGCCACCGCCGTCGCCGGCCTCCTGCTGCCAGATGTCCATCATCGTGCGGTCACCGTGGGTCAGCAGCTTTTCCTTGCTGGTGGCGCAGCCGCCAAGCACCGCGACGGCGAGGGCCAGTGCCAGGCCACGGGCCAGGTTAGTCAAGTTCGAGTGCATGGCTTTCTCCTGCGCGGTGATCGACCTTGCGGCCTTCGGGATCGAAGTCGATGGCGAGCGGCTTTTCGAGGTGGACGGCAACCTTGGCGCCGGGCTGGACATAGACGGCGGCGAACGCCTGGCCGTACAACTTGTTGACCCAGGCCGACATGTCCCGCACGCCGCCCGCCAGAATCTGGCCGACCGCTTCCTGGCCGGTGATGCCCACGGTGCCGATGGAGCCGTCCGAGCCGACATAGGACATGCGGCCGCTGTCGCTCTCGATGAGTGAGGCCACACCGGCGCCGGCCGCGGTGATCAGGGCCTGCGAGCCGAGGTATTGCTGGGCGTTGCTGCGCCGCTCGCCGCTGACGCAAGGAATGCCGTGGGGATCGCTGATCCAGCCCAAGCCATCGCGCTGTTGGTTGTTCTGCTGGTTGCCCTCGCGGTCTTCGGGGATCGTGCGAATCGTGCCGTCGTGGAAGACGAACGTGATGCTGCGCACCTGGCCGCGCACGCACGAGAGCGTCCAGTCGCCCGAAGCGGTGCCGCTGAACACGGCGCCGGCCACGTCGGGAATGTCGATGCCATTGGCGGTCAGGTTGTCCGGCCCGACCAGAACTTTGAACGGATAGGGATCGTTGACCGTGCCGTCGATCGGCACGCGGCCGATCAGCGCTGTCATGGCGACCGAACCCATGAGCGTGGAGTTGGTCGGCACGGTGTAGACCGGCTTGGCACTCTTGACCCCGGCGGCGCGGGCGCCCGCGTTGGCCACGGTTTCCGCAGTGGTTTCGAGCGTGCTCTGCGCCGGGCCGAAGCTCGTGGGGAAGCTCATGCCGCCGCTCGCGCCACGCCCCCCGTTGCGCCCCTCGGCGGGCTTTGCGTCGTCCGGCTCGACCCACCGCACGCCGCCCTCCATGCCTGCCTCGTCGCCGCCCTGCAGCCCCAGGCCCACGGGCAGGTCCGCATGGCCGCCGCCGCGCCCGCCGATGCTGTCCAGACGCCGCTGCAGGTCGGCGAGCAGCCCTTCGGTCTGCTGGCGCGCGCTGGCCGCCTGCTCTTGGTCGCGGCGCAGGTTGGACCGCTCGGATTCGAGCGCCGAGTTGATGCGCTGGTCGATGGAGTTCTCGCGCTGGCGCAGTCGCTGGTTCTCTTCACGCTGCGACTTGTTGTCCGAGAGCGCGGTCTGAAGCTCGGTGCGCAACTGCTTCACTTGGGCAACGAGCGTCGCCACGGTGTCGCGCGGGGTGTCGCCTTCGATGCCCAGCGCCTTCATTTCATCGGGCGTGAGCTGGGCGCCGTTGTCCGCCGCGGGTGGCGCCGTGCTGCCTCCACCCGAGAACAGCCGGATACCGACGAACAGCACCAGGATGGCAACAGGGATCATCAGCCACTTGAGCAGGCCGTTACTGCGCATGGCGGGCCTCCTTGGTGTTCTCGTCGCCGTCCGGCTGCGGCAGATGCACGGCCGGGTCGAAGCGGTGAATCGCCGGCAGCAGCGACTGCGCGAGACCGCGGCCGCGCGTGACCAGGTACAGGACGGTCGTGTCCTCGGGCGTGCCGCGCGGGCCCAGCGCCTCGTGCTGGAAGGTGGCGGTGAGGAAATCGCCTTGCAGCACGCGCGGGTCGAGCGTGATCCAGCCGCCGCTGCCGTTGGTTAGGCGCACGGCAGTGACCCACTGGTCCTCCAGGCGCCACGACGCGAGTGCGACCGCGCGCACGGGCAGCGTTGGCATCAGTGTGTCCAGGTCGAGGTCGCGGGGCAGGTTGACCCGCATGACGCCCGGAAGCGGCTCGACGGTGCGCAGCGGTGCGTAGAGGTTCTGCGCGGCGAAGCGCGTCAGCACGACAGGGACCGGAGTTTCGCGCCGCGCGGTCCGCGCACCTGCTTGGCCCTGGGCGCGTGCCGGGGCCTCGGCACTGTCGGCCTGCTCGCCATAGCGTCCCGGTGCGCTGTCACCCTCGACGATGCGCACCGGCTCCAGCTCGGCTTCCCCGTCCTTGGGTGGTTCGGCTGCGATGTCCAGCAGGATCAGCGCGCCCGTGTCGGCGTCCTGCAGTTGCAACCGCGTGGGCTCGATCGGCTCGCTGGCGCGCAGGTACACCGCGCCCCCCGCACTCTGCACGCGCAGGCGTTCGCCCACGCCCGCGGGCACGCCCACGCGCACGTTGCGGTCGATGAACACGATGCGTTCCTGACCGACCTTCAGCGGCACTGCCAGTGGCATGCGTTCCCAGCGCAGGATTTCCACTGCATGGGCGACGGGTGCCGCGGCCACGGCCAGTAGCCCCAGCAGCGCGAGTACAGGGTGCTTCATGGGGTGTTTCCTCCTTGAGGCGCTTGCGGAGACAGGCCACTCGGCGCCGGGCGCGTCGGCTCCGGTGCACTGATGCGCTGGGGCGCGCCGTCGTAGCAGTCCAGCGCCAGGCCGAACGGGTTACGGGCGGGATCGACGTCCACCCGCGTGACCTTGATCGGATAGCGCACCAGGGCGCGCTTGACCTGCTCGGCGCCGTAGTACTCGTCCGCCGTGATGTCCAGCGTCACCACCCAGTCGCGATCGGACACGGTGCGCACGCGCGCCGTGGGGTCGTCGCCATAGCCGCGGCCGGGAATCTCGTAGATGCCGCGCACGCGCTGACGCAGCTCGCCCGTGGAGCGGCGGTAGTCATAGTCCGCCCGCAGGAAGGCCTGGCAGGACGGGGTGAGGTACGGCGAGAGCGTGTGGAGGTTGCGCGAGTAGTCTTCCTCGCCATTGGTTGGCCAGCGGTTCAGCGTCTGGAACACGTAGAACGTGAACGCATAGACCGATTCGGGCGGCACTTCCCACCACTTGCGGGTACTGCCAGAGCGCAGGTCGGGCGGGACGTGGATGGTCAGGTCGCGCGGCGCGCTCCACCAGCCGCCGCCCATGACCAGGGCGACGACGACCAGCGCGCCCGCGGCCAGCCGCAAGGTCTTGATGTGCGCCTGCAGGTGGGTGATCTCGTTTTTGAAGCGGCTCATCGCATGCTCCTGCGGGTGGACCAGAAGCCCGAGCGCGAGATCAGCACATGGCCACCCACCCAGCCGGCCATCAGCGGATGGCGCGTGGCGATGCGCCATTGCAGTTGCCGATACAGCCAGGTGTCGGGACGCCCACGCTTGAGGCGGCGCAGGATGCCGCCGCCGATGAAGACGCCGAGCGCCACGCCCAGGACGACGAAGGTCGGCGCCAGCGCGATCGTGCGGAACACCCAGGACAGCGGCGCGCCGACCAGCAGGCCGGCGGCACCGGACAGGCCGCAGCAAATCCAGAGTTCGTCAGCGGTGAGGCCGCGCACCACAACGGGATGGCGGTTGAGCCGGTGCGGAAGGAAGGTGACCGTTCCGTCCGCACGGACGTGCTGCTGCTCGGACATACCGGCCTCGCTTACAGGATGCCGGTGGCTTCGGTGAGCAGCCAGATGCCGATCACAAGCAGCACGGCGCCGATAGCGACCGTGAGGCCGAACTGGCCCCACGTCTTGCGGCCGGTGTGGATCTCCGCGTAGGTCCCGTAGGCGTGGTAGCAGACGCCGATGAACATCGACGCCACCACCAGCAGGGCCACGAGCATGATGATGTCGTAGCCGTAGTTGCGGATCGTCTCCATGATGCCGTTGCCGGTGCCGCGCGTGGGGTTCTCCAATTGCGGCAGACCTTGCGCGAACGACAGCGCCGGCAGCGCGGCGGCGCCCAGGGCCACGGCGGCGCGCTGGGCAAAACGGGAAGTGAGGTTGCGGTTGTGCATGGTCGGGCCTTTCAGGTCAGGACAGAAGGAAGAAACTCAGGACGAGGTACATCGCGACGAAGCGGATGCAGACGCCGAGGAACTGGCGCTGGTTGAGGCGGCTCTCGGACCACCCCACGTAGGCCGTTCGGATGGCCCAGACGCCCCACACGAGCAGGACCGCGAACACGACGCCGACCAGAACGGTCGCCATCGCGGAAGGCGCGATACCGCTGTTGGCTTGAAATGCCGAGACCTGGGCGCCGTTCATTGCTTGCCCTCCGCAGTCGTCGCCGGCAGCGGCTCGGTCGCCCGTTCGGTGCGGTATTCGCCGGCCAGTTCGGAGGGGGCGCGCGGTTGAGCGCGCGATGGCGTCAGGTGAAATTGGATGCCGGCGCGCACGCGCGCCAAGTCAGCCTGGAGCCGCGGGTAATCGAAGTGGTAGCGCTCGCCCGGTGTGATGGGGGTATGCGCGGCGCTGTCCGCGACGGTGCGTTCCAGCGCGTCGAGCTGGCGCAGCGCGGCGACCAACTCCTGGCGCTGCGCCGGGGACTCGGCCAAGGCCATCGGGGACCGGCCCAGCACGAGGGCCGTCACGAGAAAAGTGGGCACGCCGCGATGCGCGGCGCGCAGCCAGATCGAAGCCAACATCGCGCCATTCCTGTGTGATCAGCAATGGGTTGATCGTGGAGATCAGGGCTGTTTCAGGCCGCAAACAATAGGAACCCGGAAGCGACCGGATTGATGGCCTAGAGGTACTTTTTGAAGCTGCCCGCGGTCAGGCTCACGGCCAGTCCCAGCAAGGCTGCGCTGGGCAGCAGGATCAGCAGCGGATGCACCGAGATCGGCAGCGCGAGGTAGGTGATCCAGGGCAGCACGGCCAGCGGCATCAGGCTCGCTTTCGCGCGGTGGTAGATGAAGCCGGATTCCCGGCCCGCGCCGAACCGCCGCACGTCCCGCCGCACCAGGCCGTCGATCAGGCCGACGAATGCCGCAGTGAGGATCAGCGGCAGCGTGAGCACCAGGACCAGCAGGCGCACGAGGAACGTGAGCGTCGTGAAGGCCGCGGCGATCAGGTAGCTCTCGGCCCAGACATAGGCCTGGCTGATGTAATAGCGGAAGTTGCGCGTCGGCTCGCGGCTGGGCGCACGGGCGCGCTCGGCGGTCTGGCTCATGCGCTCCAGCAACCCCGAGCGCACGAACACCCACCCGTACCCGGTATCCACCAGCTCGTGCGCCGTGCGCCCGGGCTCCTGCACCACCACGCTGCGCGTGAAGTGGTTCGACAGGTGCCCGAGTTCGTACTGCAGCATCTGCTGGGAGTGGCGCCAGCCCTGGTCCTTCCAGAACAGGTGCATGCCGACGCACTCCACCACGATCGAGAACAGCAGCGAACCGATCAGCACCCCGAGCAGCCTGAACGGCAAGGTGATGGTGCCGACGATCAGCCCCTGGCGCTGGTTCTGCTCCCGCTGCGCGGTCGAGGCGGCATCCTTCATGGTGCGGCCTCGCCGGTGCTGTCGTCGGCGCCGGTGGCCACCGCGTCAGGCTCGGCCGGAGCGGCGTCATCCAGCAGGTCGTCGGGCAAGGCAGCCTCCTGCAAGGCTGGGGAACTGGTGAACTCCCACCATTGCGTGGCCTCGCTGTAGCTCTGACGCATGTACCCAGCCAGTTGCTGCAAGTCCGCCGGCATCACTTCATCGGGGTCAGGCGCTGGCAGTGGCATCCGGACCTTCCAGAGCTGACCACCCTGCAGCAGCGCGAAGCATTGGCCTTTGGGCAGGCCGACGACGTGGGATGGCTCGATCATCGGCACGCTCGACATGCTGATGCGGTCTTGCGTGTTGCTGGTGAAGTCCGTCGTCCCGCGGATGTCCGAGGCATCGGTCGCGCCGGAGACGATGGTGGTGGTATAGACCTCCACCTTGGGCAATTGACGGGTCAACAATTCCGCGGTGGCGGTTTCCCGAACCCGCAGCATGAACAGGTTGTTGAAGTTGCCGATCACCTGGCCGGCCTTCGCGCGGTTGCCGATGCGGGCCTCGATGTCCGAGAGCGTCTGCGTATACGCGGTCACCTGCAGCCCGGCACCGCCGCCCTTGTTGATAAGGGGGATGAACTCGTCGCCCATCAGTTCGTTGAACTCGTCGGCATGGACGTTGATGGGAATGCGCGTGCCAGCCGAGGCACCCGGCAGGCCGTCGTCGATCCCGTGCTTGTAGATGTGCCCGGCTACCGACACCAGGTCGGAGAACATGGAGTTGCCGACCGCCGCGGCGACTTCAGCATCCGACAGCGCATCCAGGCCGACATAGACCACGGCGCGCTTCCTGATGACTTGCATCCAGTCGAAGATCGGGCGCGCGTCAGACAGGTCGGAGTAATTCGGCGCCAGGAGTTGGGCGATCTTGCCGCTGGTGAGCTTTTCCAGCAGCGGCAGCAGCGATGCAACGATCTTGTCGAAGTAGGTCTTGTCGTAGCGCACCGCCGAGCGCAGGCCATCGAGCACAGGGTCGTAGTTGCGCGCCTGGGAGAGGTATTGCTCCAGCGCCACCACACGCTTCTCGCGCCCGATCATGTTCCTTGGGATGTTCTTCTCGTTGAGCTTGGCCTCGATCTGGACGATCACCTCCCAGGTCTTGGGCTCGGTCTTGGCGAAGTAGTGTTGGGCGTACTCCATGAACAGCGCGTCGATGTTGATTACGTGCCGCTGGATCAGCATGTAGTCCGGGCGCTGCCCCAGTTCCACCAATGCGCGCGCAATGATGTTGACGAAGCGCCATGCGAACTCGCGGAACGCTGCACTGTTGCCCTCGCCGGAGAGTTGCCCGGCAATGCGCGTGGCGACTTCACTGATGCGTCCGAAGCGCCCCACCGCGTTGTAGCGTGCAGAGAACTCGGGCCAGCCGAGGTGAAAGACGTAGAACTCGCCCTCGCGACCCGCTCGCTTGGCTTCGACGTACATGCGTTTCAAGAGATCCGCGTCGCCCTTGGGGTCGATGACGATCACGACCTCATGCTCACCGTCTGCATTCGTGCGACGGATGTCCTGGGTGACGAACAACTCGGCCAGCCGCGTCTTCCCCACGCGCGTGGTGCCCAGCACCAGCGAATGGCCGACGCGCTCACCCAGTGGCAGGCTGACGTCGACCTCGTCGGGTTCGATGCCGTGCAATCGCGGCAGGCCGCCTACCGGTGGCAGTGGCCGCACGGGGTTGAATGACACATCCCAGCCCGTGAGCCGTACGAGGCGAGACAGTGGAAACGGTGCGAACTCCAGCCGCTCCTCCAGGCGTCGCGCCAGCCGGTATGCCGGTGTTGGCTCGACGTAGCGGCGAAATTCCGGCCGGTACGTCTGCATCAGCCTGTGGGTGTGCTTCTGTTCCCACAGGAAACCGCGCCCCACGAACAGGCGCTGCTGGCTGACCGGCACGTCCCTGCTCGTCATCACGTAGCGCGGCAGGCGCCGGATGTTGCGGCGGTAGCGCAGGATCACCCGCGCATCGCGGTAGCGGATCGCGCCATAGGCGCCGAACGCCAGTGCGGCACCGACGCCCATGGCTGGGCTCAGCGCGAGCGACCACGGGGCCACCAGGGACAGAAACGCGGCGCCCGCACATGCCGCGACGGTGTATAGCTCCACCGCTGGGCGCAACAGGACTTCGACGGGCTGTTTCCCCGACATGGCCTCATTGCTCGATGCCGGTCGCCGTGATCAGCGCCGGGTAGTGCCGCAGGCCCAGGCGTTCGGCCAGATCATCGCCGGCCACGGGGGCCATCGGCACGCCAGGCGCCAGTGCGCGCAACCGCGCCAAAGCCTGCGCGGTCTCGACATTGACCACCAGGCCGACCGCGCCGCGGTCGTGCAGCGACGCCGCGTGACGGCGCAGCCAGGCTTGCGAGGTCTCATCGTCGCCGATGACCACGAAAGGCCGCAGGCCCGGTGCCTCGATCACGCGCCGCGCGACGAAGCCGGGCATCAGCTTCGCGCTGCGTACCGGCAGCATCGCTGCCTCGTCAGCGGGGGTGGCGGGAATCTGCGGCGTCGGAATGGGAGGCCGCAACGCGCTGTTGGCGCGTGGCTGCAGGTTAAGCGCTTCGTAGTACGGCAGCGCCGACGCGCCGCCGCGGTCCTCGACCACGATCAGCGGTTCGGCGGCATGCGCGACCAACGGCAGCGCCGCCAGCAGCGCGAGCAGGCCCCGCAGGGTCCAGAGCGGTTTCGTCATGGGGTCGACTCCTGACGCACGGCTCGCGCCGTGGCGATTGAGTGCGTGCCCTGCACGCGGGCGAGGTGTCGGGATACGCTGCGTCGATAGCGGGCGGCAGGCTCACCGCCCGCGGGCCGGTGGTAGCGGCCCATGGCCAGCAGCCAGTCTTCACCGGGGGTGTACTGCTCCTTGAGGATCTCGGCGGCGCTGGCGAGATTGCGGTACGGGTCCAACAAGTCGCAGGCATGGGTGTAGCGGTGCGGGTGGTAGCCCAGGTTGATCTGGCCCAGGCCCGCGTCGATGCGCGTGGGTGGCGTAGATCGCATCGCCTGCTGCAAACCGGCGCAGGCATCGGCACGGGTGGCGAAGCGCCGCGACTGGCCGGCGACATTCAGGGTCCACGGCCATGGGACGATGCGTCCATTGCGTCGCATGCCGCTCTCCTGCAAGGCCACGGCGTAGAGCACCGTCGAGGGAATGCCCGCGCGCTGTGCGGCAAGCTCGTAGGCCGGTGGCGGAACCTCCTGGGCATGGGCGGCGCAGGCGAACAGGCCCGCAGTGAGCGCCAGTGCGCGCAGCAGCGCCGTTACGGCTGGCGTTGCCATTGGCCGTTCACTTCGCGCACAACCGCAGGCAAATCGCCGGGCAGGCTCAGCGACAGCCAGCGGCCGCCGTCGTGGTTGAGCGTGATGCCGCCGCTGCGCACCCGGGCCGGGTCGATCTGGGCGCGCTTGGCCCAGTCGCGGATGCGCGCATCGTCCTGGCGGCTGCCGACCATGTAAAGGTCGAACTCGGCACCCGAGGATTGCAGGCGTTGGACGAGTTGCCCGCAAGCCGCGCAGCCGTCCTTGATGAACACTGCCGTGCGACCGCTGCCCCGCGCAGCGGCGGCGCCTGGCCTCTCGTCAGACAGGTTCACCCGCTGCATGCCGGGGTTCAGGCGCTGCCAGGCCTCGTCGTAGGCGCGCTGGTACGCGAGCAGCTTCTCCACGCGGCGCGCTTCGACTTGCACCTGCAGCTCTGCGTAGCGCCGCCGTTCTTCGTCGGTGCGCGCCTCGATGCCCAGGGCGGACAGCGGGTCCAGATTTGGCGAGTAGATGCCCAGCGGCCCATCCATCAAGTCGCGATAGCGCGCCCATTCCTGCGGTTGCAGGCCCCATTCGCCTGCCACCCGGTCGTCCAGGATGCGGGCGGCCAGCGGGCGCTCCTGGCTCTGCGCATTGCGGGCGGGGGTCGTGGCGGGCTGCTGCGCCCAGGCGGGCAACTGCATGGAGCCCAGCAGGAACGCGTACAGGATGATCGACGGCTTCATGTGGTGGGCTCCGGTCAAGGAATCGCCACGCGACGGGTCTGGTCGCCGGCCTGGAACACCGCGGCATTGCCCTCGATCGCCTGCAGGCGCCACGGACCCAGCGCATCACCCGGCAGCAGCACCTGGAGCTGATCGGGCGTGAAATCTCCGGCACTCGGGGCGACGGACACGCTGCGCTGACCCGCGCGCAGCTCAGCGCCGACGACACGAAATGGCAGCGGCGGCGGTTCGGACTTGGCGGTGGCCGGTTGGCTCGGGGTGCGCCGCTGGGTAGGCGCCGCTGCACGCGCAGTCGCTTGGCGCACCTTGATCTGCTCGACTTCGGTACGCAGCGCCTGAACGTCCTCGGCGGTGGCATAGCCACCCAGCGCCTGTTCGGCTTGAACGATGCGCGCCTCCATTGCCTGCCGAGCGTCTTGCAGGCCTGCGGCGGTGGCGGCTGCGGGCTGCTGCTGCAAGGCCCGCGTGGTCTCGGCCAGCCCGGTCACCTGGGCTTCGAGGCGCTGCAACCGGACATCGAGCTGCTGCTGGTCGGCCTGATCGGTCATCGTCTGGTGGCCCAGGATCGCGAAGACACTGAGACCCAGCAGCCAAAGCCAGAGCAGGCTTTGCAACACCACGGCGGCGGTCGGGCGCCGGAGCGGCTGTGCCGCGTTCATGGCTGGCCTCCCGCAAAGGGGAACGTCTGCACGGCCTCGGCAGCAGGCGGCTCGGACACCGGCTCGGCACCGGTGTCGCGACCAGGCCGCTCGAAGCAGACCTGCCGCGTCCGGTCATCGGCGTGCAGTTCCCAAGCCGGACCGGCCAGGGTGAGCAGTGCATCGCGCAAGGTCATGGGGCCGAGATGCAAGTGCGCCGCCGGCAGCGGCAGCGCGTACAGCTCGATCACCGCATGCGGGGTCTCGCAAAGCTGGTAGCCGCTGCGTTTGAGCACATGCCGCAGCCCGTCGCCGACCGTGGCGCGGACCTCCTCGGGCATGGACACGTCGATGGTCTGCACCAGCAGATCGCGCTGCGCCGCCATCGGCGCCAGCTCCACCAGGGTGTAGCGGCCATAGCGCACGACGGGAATGAACTCGGGCGGTGCAGCCTCGGGCGCGGGTGGGACGTCCTCGACGGTGCTGGCGGCCAGCGGCGGTGGCGTGGTCGCGCAGCCGCTGGCCAAGGCTGCGGCCAGGAGGCTGGTACCGACCAGACACCGGGATACATGGATTGCAGGCATGGCATCGGCTCTTCTGTTGCGATGCCGATACCTTGGCTGCGCGCGGCTGCGCGGTCAGTCAGAAATGCGAACTGGGGGGTGCCCGCTTTTGCAGTCCAACACATAGCGCAACCCGCAAATCCAACTGTGGTTTGCACATTAATTCTATAAATGTTGTATTATCGAATAATGAAAGAGGATCAAGCCATTTCCGCCTTAAACGCCCTGGCTCACACCCAGCGCCTGCGCGTGTTCCGCGCCTTGGTCGTTGCTGGCCCGGGCGGACTGACGCCGAGCACGCTAGCTGACCAGCTCGACGTGGCCCGCAACACCTTGTCCTTCCACTTGAAGGAACTGGCCCATGCTGGCCTCGTCAGCATCGAGCAGCAGGGCCGCAACCTGATTTATCGCGCCGAGTACGGCCGCATGGACGGTCTGATCGGTTACCTGACCGAGCATTGCTGCCAAGGTGGCGTATGCGAGGTTTCTCCATCCAAGACCTGCTGCTGACCATGACCGATACCACTTACAACGCCTTGTTCATCTGTACGGGCAATTCGGCCCGCTCCATCCTCGCCGAAGGCATCCTCAACGACATGGGCCAAGGGCGGTTTCACGCCTGGTCGGCAGGTAGCCATCCGAAAGGCGAAGTTCACCCGCTGGCACTCGCCACGCTGGAGCGGCTGCACCTTCCGACAACGGGCTACCGCAGCAAGAGCTGGGACGAGTTCGTGAAGCCCGATGCGCCGGTGTTCGATTTCATCTTCACCGTCTGCGACAACGCAGCCGGCGAGGCGTGTCCGCTGTGGCCGGGCAAGCCGGTGTCGGCGCATTGGGGCGTGCCTGACCCGGCAGCCGTGGAAGGCACCCTGGAACGACAAAGCAAGGCGTTCTTCGATACCGCCATGACGCTGCGCCGACGTATCGAGTTGTTCCTGTCGCTTCCGATCAAGAGTCTCGATGCCATGTCGTTGCAGCGTGAACTGCGCGACATCGGCCGCCAGTGAGGCCCGCCCGATGAGCGCAACCGATACTGCCGGCCCCGCGCCAGCAAACTCCGCCATGAGCGGCTTTGAGCGTTACCTGACGCTATGGGTGGCGGTGTGCATCATCGCGGGGATCGCTCTGGGCCAGTTCGCGCCCGCCGCATTCCAGGCCATCGGCCGCATGGAGATTGCCAAGGTCAACCTGCCGGTCGGCCTGCTGATCTGGGTAATGATCATCCCCATGCTGCTGAAGGTGGACTTCGCCGCGCTTGGCCAGGTGCGCCAGCATTGGCGGGGCATGGGGGTCACGCTGTTCATCAATTGGGCCGTCAAGCCGTTCTCAATGGCGTTGCTGGCGTGGATCTTCATCCGCCACGTCTTTGCCGACTGGCTGCCCGCCGATCAGCTCGACAGCTATATCGCCGGCCTGATCCTGCTGGCTGCTGCACCGTGTACCGCAATGGTTTTCGTTTGGAGTCGGCTGACTGGCGGTGATCCGGTATTTACGCTGTCGCAAGTGGCCTTGAACGACACCATCATGGTGTTCGCCTTCGCACCCATCGTCGGCCTGCTGCTGGGCCTGTCGTCGATCACGGTGCCGTGGGACACCTTGCTGGTGTCGGTGGGTTTGTACATCGTCATTCCGGTCATCCTGGCCCAGCTCTGGCGCCGGGCGCTGCTGCGCAAGGGGCAGGCCGTGTTCGACAGGGCACTGGAACGCATCGGCCCATTGTCCATCGCCGCGCTGTTGCTGACGCTGGTGCTGCTGTTCGCCTTCCAGGGCGAGGCCATCATCCGGCAGCCGCTGGTGATCGCCATGCTGGCGGTGCCGATCCTGATCCAGGTGTTCTTCAATTCCGGTCTGGCGTACTGGCTCAACCGCCAGGTGGGCGAAAAGCACTGCGTCGCTGGGCCATCCGCGTTGATTGGTGCCAGCAACTTCTTCGAGCTGGCCGTGGCCGCCGCCATCAGCCTGTTCGGCTTCCATTCCGGCGCAGCACTCGCAACAGTGGTCGGCGTGCTCATCGAGGTGCCGGTCATGCTGCTGGTGGTGCGCGTGGTCAATCGCTCACGCGGCTGGTACGAACGCCGCGCGACCACTTCGTAACCTCCAAGAGGCATCCATGAGCACCATCACGATCTACCACAACCCAGCCTGCGGCACCTCGCGCAACGTGCTGGGCCTGATCCGCAACAGCGGCGAGGAACCGACCATCATCGAGTACCTGAAAACGCCGCCCGACCGCGACACGCTCCAGGCGCTGATCGCGGCGATGGGCGTGCCGGTGCGAGACGTGCTGCGCGAGAAAGGCACGCCCTATGCCGACCTCGACCTGGGCAACCCGAAGTGGAGCGACGACGACCTGATCGGCTTCATGCTCCAGCATCCCATCCTCATCAACCGGCCTATCGTGGTCACGCCGCTAGGCACGCGCCTGTGCCGGCCTTCGGAAGCCGTGCTCGACCTGCTGCCGCAGCCGCAGCGCGGCGCGTTCAACAAGGAAGACGGCGAGCCGGTGGTCGATCAGGACGGCCGCCGTGTCTGAATCTCGTCTCGACCTGCCGAACATCGACACGGCGCTGTTCCAGCAACCGGACACCGAACATCTGTTCGCGCCGGCACGGGCCACGCACGCGCCGCGCTTCCTGCTGCTCTATGGTTCGCTGCGCGAACGCTCGTTCAGCCGCCTCGCAGCCGAAGAAGCCGCACGCATCTTGCGGGCGCTGGGCGGCGAGACCCGATTGTTCAATCCGTCCGGGCTGCCTCTGGTGGACGATGCGCCGGCCGATCACCCGAAGGTCAAGGAACTGCACGAACTGGTGCAATGGGCCGAGGGCATGGTGTGGAGTTCGCCGGAGCGCCACGGCGCGATGACCGGCCTGATGAAGACCCAAATCGACTGGATTCCGCTGTCGGTCGGCGCGGTGCGCCCGACCCAGGGCAAGACGCTGGCGGTGATGCAGGTATCGGGCGGCTCGCAGTCGTTCAACGCCGTCAACCAGATGCGCGTGCTGGGCCGCTGGATGCGGATGCTGACCATCCCGAACCAGTCCTCGGTCGCCAAGGCGTACCAGGAGTTCGACGAGGCCGGACGCATGAAGCCCTCGGCCTACTACGACCGCGTGGTGGACGTGATGGAAGAACTGATGAAGTTCACGCTGCTCACGCGCGACGTGGCGCCGTATCTGGTGGATCGTTACAGCGAGCGCAAGGAAAGCGCTGAATCACTGTCCAGGCGTGTACGGCAAGGTGCAATTTGACGCTGCGAGGCGCTGAAAAAAGAGCCGACGACCTCTCGGTCGTCGGCATTGCGTGAAGTTCAGGCGGCGACCAGTTGCCGGGCCAGTGCGACCTCGACGGAATCACCATCCTGGTTCAGGACATCCAGCCCCGATTCGGGCACGTCGCCCGAGGTGGACTGCGAGACCATGATCTTCTTGGCCATCAGTTCCAGGCAGGTCATCTGCGAAGAACCGGCGTAGCCGAGGTAGATCACGCGCACCGGCAACTTCTGCCCGATGCGCCAGGAGCGGCGTGCCGCCTGCTGGAGCGAGTACACGTTGTAGCCCGACTGCATGAACACGATCGTCGGAAACTCCAGCAAGTCCAATCCCGTCTTGACCAGCTCGGGATTGGTGATGAGCACGTCGATGCCACGATCCAGTTGCTCAGCGATCCAGTCTTCGCGGCGGCTGGCATCCACGCTTGCGCGCAGCACCGCCACCTTGAAGCCTTCTTGCTCCAGCAGCACCTTCAGGCGCGACGTGGTGTCCCGCGTGCCGGTATAGACCGTGTAGGCCAGAACCTTGCGGCCCTGCGCCTTCTCCGCTTTGCAGATGTCGATCAGCTCACGCTCCTTGGGGCTAATCTCGAACTCGTTGAACTGAGCCGGGACAAACGCCAAGGTGTTGCGCGTGCGCGGATGCACCACGGTCTCCGACCGGAAGCAGCAATCCGGCCAGGCCAGCAGCACGTTGAGGACCACACCCAGCAAGGTCGTATCGCGTCGCGCCAGAGCCTGTTTCAGCTCCGCGGTCAGCCGACCCGCCAGATCGCGGTAGGCCGCGGCTTGCGCCGTGTCCATCGCGACTTCACGGAACTCCTCGTCATACGGCGGCAGGACGTTGCCACCGATGTCCTTGAGCTTGAGAAAGATCGTGAACGGCAGGATGCAGCGCAGCACGCCCTTGGGGCCAAACCCCGGGGCCTTGACCGTGCGCACCGATACCTTGGTGCCCTTGGCCGTCTTGTGCGCCGTGCCGGTGCTCTCGGAGTAGATGTCCTTCAACACCCCGTGATCGCGCATGAACGCCATCGCAGCCGAGGTCATGCTGCCGCTCGTGGTCGGGCGGTAGCCGTCTTCGATCATCCGCCCCGGAAGGGCTCGGAACAGCAGGTGGAACAGGTCGTCCCCGTAGCCGCCCATCAACGTGCCGGTCAGCAGCAAGGTCTTGCGAGCCTTCGCCGCCAGCACGCCCATGGCCTGGCCCTGGGCACTGCCCCCGTTCTTGTACTCATGTGCCTCATCGGCGATGAGCAGGTCGAACGTGCCTTGCGGCAGGTAGCGTTTGATGAACTCGGACGGCTGATAGCCGCCCTCGCCAAAGCCGAACTCCATGTTGGCCATCGCACGTTCCATGCGCGTGGCCTGACGGTCGGAAAACACCAGCTCGCCGTTGCCATCCATGAGGTTGATGAACTCATGGATGTTGTCGCCGAGCATCGACGCCAGGAACCCGTCACCGAACTTTTGCATCAGCTTCTGCGCGGTGACCTCTCCGATGGTCGGTATGCGCTTTAAGGCTTTGAGCACGGCCGAGGACTGGTCGCTGCCGGACAGACTGCGCGGGCGGATCAGTGTCCACAGGGGCGCGGCGCAGTGGCCGCACTTCCTGCGGCACTCCTCGGCTTGGAGCGCGATCGGGTTGACCGGCTCGCCGTCGAGGTCGGTGATGACCGTGCCGCAGTCCGGGCAGGCCGCCACGTCGCCGTGGCGGGTGCGCCGCGTGGTGAAGACAGGCTTCCAGTGAAAGCCCATCCGCATCCTGACGCGCCCCAGGACGAAGAACTCCTGGCCCGTGGGCTGCACGCCCAACTGCTCGCGCAGCTTGATGAGCTTGACGAGCGTATCCGGCCCGTTGAGTACCCACACCTTGGCACCGGCCACCGTCTCCTGGATCTCGCGCCGCCACTTGTAAACCAGGTGGGGCGGCGACAGCACCAGAGTGCGGCGATAGCCTTCGGCGTTGAGCACGGCGGCCGTGGCAATGCCGACGGTCGTCTTGCCGCAGCCCATCTCGCCATTGACGATCGCAGCACGTTCGCCACGGTCGATCAGCAGCTCGGCGGCGGCGTGGACGACTTCGGCCTGGGCTGGGAACAGCTTGCGCTTGAGGCTGGCGACCACCAGTTGCCGGTGCGCCTGCGGTTGGCCGGTATAGACCGGCGGATTAGCGCTGTTGAGGGCGTCGAGTAGTTCGTCGCCGAACTCGCCGACAAAATCCTGAAGGCTCAGGGTCAGAGGGGAAGATTCCGCGTCGAGCAGTTCGCCCTGTACGGGCGCGGATTCAGCGGCAGTGGTTTCGAGATCGAGGGACATGGTGATGCTCCAAAGAAAAATGGGGCATGCACCACCCCCAGCGGGGCAATGGCATGCCCCGTGGTGGGAAGAGAATCGACGCGTGGCTGAGGGTGGTTGAAGGTGCTGGCCTGGGCGGCCCGCAGGTGAACCGTGCTCAGTCTTCGGACGGAAGCACGATGACGGTTGCGCAGCGCTGCGAATCGGTGACGATGCGAATGGCGAGCCCCGGATGGATCACGTAGTGCGATTCCAGCGACGCGCCCGATTGAAGCGCGCTGCTGTTCGTCTGCCATTGCTGGATGTTGACGTCGCCCCAGTCGCCACGGGTGTGGCGCCTGAAGTACGGGATCGGGTCCAGGCGACCCGCGCGGACCAGGCGGTCTACACCTCTGCTGAAGATGAGCGCCCCGATGGGGAACGCCAGCCGCTGGCAGTAGGTTTCGATGCGATGCGATGCCATGGGCTCCTCCTTGATGAGTCATTGAGCCACGACACCCCTGCCGGAGTGAAGTGGCTCCGTCAGGTGGATGAGGATGACGATGTGGGGCCTCAGATCAGGTCCCGCTCTTCGGGAAGCTGGACCACCGTGGTCTGGTGGTCCTCGCTGGTCTTGACGATCAGCGCCAGGTCCGGCGTGATCCTGAACTGCGAGATCATTAGGTTGTCCTGTTGGATCGCCACGTCGTTGGCTTGGCGTGTGGCCTCATCGATCTCGCCCCAGTCCCCGCGCACATGGCGCTGGACATAGGCCAAGGGGTCGATCAGGCCTCGCCGGGCCAGCCAATGCACCTTCTCGCTCAACTTCAACGTACTCGGTGCGAACAACGGTTGCTTGTGCGGCGCAGGCCGCTTGAACGGATTGGGGATCATGGTGTTTCTCCTTCGAGTTGGTACAGCAGGACGGCAGCGCGTCCGGTGGATCAGCGAATGGTCAACACCTCGCCCCGTGTCGCGGAGCCAAGTGTCATGTCCCACGCGCGGATGACGGGAACGAACTTGTCGGTGAGGATGCGGGTCTCGGCGATGGAGCCGTCTTCGCGTTCGGTGAACTCCCGCTGGAGCGTCTTGTCCTTGTGGGTGTCACCTTTGACGACGAGCACGCGCCCGGTCTTGGAGCGCACAACCCCCGAGATCGCACCCGCGGCCAGAGCCAGGGCGAGATGCCAGCGGGACAAGGCCCGCGCCGGTGGACGCAGCGATTGCTGCGCAGCCCCCAGGTGCGTGTCCTGCGATGGCCACAAGCCTTGCAGCCTGCCAACCTCATCGGCGAACTGCTCGGGCTCCATCGTCACGCGGAAGAAATGCTCTGGCTCGGCCGGGCTGGCGGGGACGATGTACGGCAGGAACGGCCACTCGCTCGGCAGTTCCTCGGCTTCGACTTCGCCTTGCCCTACCTGCAACAGCAGATTGCGCACGGCCTTGACGCCATCGGGCACCTGCTCGCGCTGGCGCACCCGGCGTCCGAAGATCACCACCTGCTTGAACTGCGTCTCCACCGCTCGGTAGATGCGCAGGTCCGTGTAGTGGCGCGTCAGCCAGCCGACCAACTCCGCGTCGAGCACGTAGCCGGGGACGATGAAAACCAGCACGCCGCCGTATTGCAGCAGCGAGAGCGTGCGCTGGTAGAACAGCTTTTCAAGGCGGGCACGGCCCTGGCCCTGATAGCCGATGTTGCCGTTGACGTCCTTGGACAGGTCCCCATACGGCGGGTTGAGCCAGAGCAGCCCGAAGGACTGCTTGGAGACCATCGTGTCCATCAGGTCCGCGTGCAGGCAGTGATCGACCAGGCCGCGGGCATGGCGCGCCCGCTCCGCGTCGAACTCGACGGCGAACGCCTTTGCCTGCTCGCGCCCGAGGGCATGGGCGGCTTCGGCGATCGCCACGCCTTCGCCGGCGCAGGGATCGAGGATGCACATCGGCCCGTCGCTGGGCATCAGTGCGTTGAGCGCTCTTTCGAGCGTGGGTTCGTCGGTCGGGAAATATCCGTTCTTGACGAAATTGCGGGCGAGCCGCGGGAACATGAGGGCCATGGAAGTCTCCTGGTTGGCGGGGATGAAACACGGAAGTACGCCAAGGCGTGCCTCCGAGGGTGGGTCAAGCCGCTACCGCTTCCGGCGTCCAAATCTTGGCCGGATACGGATAGGCGGTGAGCGCGTCGCTGCGGATCAGGGAGCCGAGCGCCAGGGTCAGCGCCGGCACGTCGATGGCGAGCCGATGGCCTTCCAGCGGCCCGAGGGCGAACGGAAGGCGGGCCAGCATCTCGCGGGTTTGCAGCAGTTCCAGCACGGTCTCGCGCCAGTGATCGAGCAGCGGCAACGGGCAGGTGTCCCGCACCAGCATCCACAGGCGGTCAAGCCTGTGGGCGCTGTCGCGTGGCAGCAGTGCCAATGCGCTGGCGTTGGCCTTGTCGGGCTTGACGCAGCGCCGGTCGAACAGCCACACGTTGGACAGCGAGCCGAACAGCGTCCGCCGGTACGCGCGCGTGATGCGCTTTTCCAGGCGATCGACGTTGCCGATGAATACCGGGACGCTGCCGCCCTGGTCGGTGATGACGTGGAACTGGTCCAGTCCCTGCTCGTCGCGCCCGAGGGTCAGGCGAGCGAGGAACTGCTGGACGGCGGTGTCCCGCGCCCAGATGGACAGGAAGATCAGGTTGCCCTGGTCATCGCCGACGCAGGCGTCGGCCATCACGTCCGGGCATTCGTCGATGCGGTACAGCGTGGAAGAAGTGTTTGCGGGCATGGTGGTGTCCTCGGATGAACGGGAACAGCACCGCCCGCTGGGGCAAGTACTGCCCCAGGGGGTGGAAGAAAACCGCTCAGTCCGGCTCGAACTGCCGGGTGTGCGGGTTGAAGTGAAGCGGCTCGTCCGCCGAAGTGATCGGCGTGAAGCCTTCCAGGTAGATGTTGTTGAGGTACTGGTCGCGGTAGGTCAGTGCCTGCCGTGCCTGGTCCTCGGTGAGGCCGTTGTCGATGAAGTACGCCAGCATTTCCTCGTCGGAGGACACTTCGTCGTTGGACAAACTCCCTTCAACGAGTGCCAGCAACGAGGGCGGAAGCGTTGCCAGGATCGGGTCCATGTCGGTTCCTCCTGGCTCAGGCCATCGACGCCGCGGCGGATGCCGCGGATGCCGTGGGTGTGCGCCGCCGGGCGTGGTAGGCGCGAACGCCTGCACGCCAGTCGGCGGACTGCTCCGGTGCGAGGTCCAGATAGGACAGCGGGCACGTGTAGTAGTACGGGTGCATGGACTCGTCCAAGGACTTGTAGCCCCACTGGCCGCCGCTTCGTTCAAGCAGATCGCAGCGGATGTAGCGCAGGGACTGGCCCGGTGCGAGATCACGATGCACGCCTTCGACCTTGGCGGTCACTTCGGCGACGGACCACAGCACGTTGCCGCGCAGGGTGTGAGCGATGACCTTGACGCTGGCGCGCTCGGTCTCTTGCGGTGCGATCAGTTCCGCGATCAGTTCGGACCGCGATTGGTTTGAGAAATACCAGCCCATGAGAGGCCTCCTCGAAAAGTTGAGCTGAAGGCCTCCCCGTGGGGAAGAACCCCCAGCGGGTGATGGAATGCCGCATCTGCGGCGAAGGAACCTATGCGTCGCCCTCAATCCCAGTCGTCATCGTCTCGATCACAACCGGCCGGGCAGTAGCCGAACTCGATCCCGTGCGAGCAATAGCCATGCTCCGCATTCCAGTCCTGGGTTTCCTGCCGTTCGGCAGGTGTTGCGTAGTCCCATTCCTGGGCCGCGATTTCGAGAGCCTGAGCACGTTGCTCATCCGGCAAACGATTGGCCTGTGCGTCGATCGCCGAACTGAAGAGCGTCACGTAGTGGTCGTAGGACAAGCCGCAACCGCGCTGGGCGTGTGCGGCGGCCGCTTTGCAAAGGTCCCGCCACGCGGGTTCATCCAGCGTTGAACGCGGGGTATCGCAAGCGATGGTGGACATGATGGAGACCTCCAGAAAATGGCCAGGGCCTCCCCCGCATGGGAAAGGAACCCCGGCGGGTGGATGAAGAACACCGCGCATGCGGCGTCTGCGATCACGCAGGTTTTGGTTCGGCCTGGCGGCTCCACTCCTGCGTCTTGAAGTCCAGCGCGTAGCCCAGCTCGCCCAGGCGGGCGATCTGCGCGCGCAGGGTGCGGCGGTCGATGGTCGAATCCAGTTTCACGGACTCGCCCAGCGGCCACAGCAGGCCGAAGAGCGCGGCGTCACCGTCTTCGGTGCTGCCGGGGGCAGCGGCCGTAGCAGGCGGTGGCGCATCCACGCCGAAGGGCGTGGTATCGACCAGCGGGTCCGCGGACGCCTGCACGGGTGCGGGCTTGGCGGGCCTGGACGCTTTGGTGGGCTTGGCCGGCGTTGCCGCAGGCTGCGCCCCTTGCTCTTCATCGAGCGGATCGACGTCCTGGGTGGCGAAGCTGCGGGCTTCGTCGCGGCTGAGTTTGTCGATGCCGTTGAGCGTCATGCCGTCGAGGCTGGCACGGATCTCGAACCGCATGCCGCCGCCGACCGGATAGGACTTCGGGAAGATGTACCTGATGATGAATTCCCCGTCGTACTTGCCTTCGGGGTACTGCTCCAGCTCCGGGTCTTTGACCTCGAAAGTACCGAGGTGCGTCGCGAGGCGGCCAACCGTGAACGGGCCGTTCTTGCCGCGGATGGTACGCAGCGTGAGCTGGCCGGGGACGACGATGGGCGCAACAGATTTCTCGGAAGCCGATGGGGTTGCCATGATGGTTCTCCTGATGATGAATGACGGGCCGCCGACGGCACCCGGTGGATGAGAGGAAATGGCCTCGCCCGAGGTGGGCGAGGTCCGCGTGGCATCACGCCTTGAGCTGGCGCATGCCTTCGGCCAGCAGCCACAACGCCCGGTTCAGGCGCAGGTTCTGGTCGATGCCTTGCACCGGACGGGTGCGCTGATTGCGGCCGTTGGCCGTGCGTCCGTTCAGGCCCCCTTTGACTAGGTTCTCCTGGACGCGGTTGAAGACGGCCCACAGGTCGTTCTTGCGGTCGTCCCATCGCCGAGGGGCCAGCAGTTGGCTCTCGGTGACAGGCGTGGACTTGGCCGGATCGTCGTACTTGAGTGCGAGCGCAGAGTTCGCAAAGACCTCCGCTTCGCCCTCATCGAGGGTGATGGTGCGCATCGCATCGCGCGCGTTCTGCACGCGCTCGAAACCTTCGAGGACTCCGTAGGCACCTTCGATCACCTGGCTGGCCACGTCGCCCTTGTGGGGAACGCGGATGTCTGCGGTGGTGTCACCGCAAACCAGGCCGTTGTGGCAGACGAACCGGAACATGCCGGCGAGCATCTGATAGCTGCTCGTGCCGTCATGGCTGTTGAGCAGGATGATCTCGTTCGCCTCGTCGCCGTTGATCTGGCTTGCATGGCGAAGTCGGATGAGGTGCTTCGTGTACTCGCGCCGGTCTTCGTTGCGCACGCGCGTCTGACACACCATGAAGGGCTCGAAGCCCTCCTGGCGCAGCTTGGTCAGCACGGTCGAGGTCGGTATGTAGGCATACCGATCGGACCGGCTCCCATGTGGAGCGTCGGCGAAGATCGACGGAACGACGGCACGAATGCGGTCGTCCGAGAGTGGGCGATCAGAGCGCAGGATCGGGGATTGCGGAGCAAAGCGGGATACCAGAGACATGGCTGATCTCCTTTGAGAAATTCGACAACCGCGTGGCCGTGAGACCACGCGGAACTCGGGGGATGAAATGCGCAAGCACGCGTCCTGGGGACGCGGCGTACGTGGGGAGGAAAAGCGACAAGGCCCCGTGAGAGGCCGTGCCGGATCAGAACGAAGCAGCCAATGCCGGCTCCTGCTCCTGGACTTGCGCCTCGGGCTCGCGCTCGGCGGGCTCGGTGGCCGTGTCGATGGCATCGTCGGCTTCGGACGCGGATGCGTCTTCGGCCGGCGGCGCCTCGGCTTGCGCCTGGCTCGTCGGATAGACCTGGGTGCCGTCGATCTTGATGAGACCGATGTGGACCAGCGTCGATTCCAGGCTGGCGGCCGGTTCCCCGGCGTGCTCACCCTTGGTGCGGATGTACGGATCGATCTTCATGTCGTTCAGACGGAAGGCGATCAGCACCTTGCGGTCACCCTCGACGGCCTGAACGCACCGGCGAACCAGGTGCTCGGCTTCCGGGGTGGCGACGATGGTGTCGAAGTACCGATACTCCGGTTCATCGACAGGCCCGGCCAGTGCCGCGACGGTGCAAGAGAGGAACGAGTCGCCAGCTTTTGGGGTGACGTCCTTCACACGATTGAGATAGCCGATGCCGCGGGTGATCAACTCGTGCTGCTCGATCGAAGCCAGTTCGGCCCGGTCGATCAGTTCGGCCTTGAGCAGTCGCGCCTTGAGGGACGCGGCGGCCTGACCCTTCTGCTCACCCTTGTCGCGGATGTACACATCGCCCCACAGGTCACCGAGGCGAAAGCGCACCAGCGGGCGCTGCTTGGGATCGTCAACGCCGATGTAGCGCTGAACGAGCTTCTTGGCCTCGGCACCCGAGACCTTGACGTCGAAGTAGCGGTAGCTGGGGTCCCGGGCGGGGCCGACCAGCGCGGCGATGGTGCATGCCAGGAAAGGCTGCGCACGGCGGCCGCCCCGGACGGGCACTTCACGGACACGCTGGATGTAGCCGATGCCCGAGGTGTGGAGGTCGAAATACGATTTCTCGTTGGACGTGGTGTTCATGGTGAATCTCCATTGGGATGAAGCGGAGACACACCGGCCCACGCATGCGGGGAAGGTGCGTGACCCCGCGGTGGGTTGATAAGGCGAAAGCATCCGCCACCAGAGGCTGGTGGCCGCTCGCGGAAGGATGCGGTGCGAGCTGGCTCGGTCACGCAGTGGGAACTGCGCCGCAACCTCGAAGACCGATGGTTGCCTGGCATGTCGCTGACGACGTCAGCAGGCATGGGGCCAGCATGGCGGGGCCTCGCGCGCGCGGCAGCAATCAATCGGCACCCGGGCGCTTCCCTTTGTCCGCGCCACCCGGCGCCTGTCACAGGCACTTGGCGCCGCGCAGGTGCTCGGGGGTATCGGCGCGCGGACGGCCGGGACGGCTCCAGGCGCCGCCACCGCGCGCGCCGATCAGCCGCCAGCCGGCGGCGCGCAGGCTGGCGCCACCTTCGTCGGGCATGGTGTAGGTGAGCAGGCGTATGTAGCCCAGCGCCCTTGCCGCCTGCCAGGCCGCGCCGTAGAGCTTGCTGCAGGCGCTGGGTGTGCCGTCGGTGCACAGCCGCGTGACTTCCAGCGTCCAGGTGCCGCGCGACCGGGCGGCCGACAATGGCCACGCCGTGGATCAGGTCGCTGTCGCTCAGCGTGACGGCCAGGGCGAACTTCGCGCCCTGGACCGGGCGGTGGTGGCGATGGTGCGACAGAACGAATGCATTGGCCGTGCGCAGCGACACCGGTAGGAGGTGCAGCCTCGGCGAGGTCGATGGCGTGTTCATGCGGTTGTCTCCGGTGGCATGCCGGCGTTGTGGCCGGCGGGGCGTGCCTCGGCGGCTGGAGACAAACGCGCACGCGCGGCGATGGCGGCGGTGCGAACAAAAGAAGGCCCCCGATGCGGGGGCTGCGAGGCGGTTGCCGCGTCAGGCGGGAGGCACCACTGCTAAGGACAGGTGCGTGGCGGTGGCGGAAAGCACGAGATCGTCCGCCGAGTGCTGGAGGCGCGTGAACAGGCCGTCCTTCGGGTCGAAATACTCCGCGAAGTCATCGCCGCCCAGCTCGCGGCCGGCGAGGTGCCACCAGTCATCGAACGGGTCGGTGTCCGGGTTGCATCCGACGGCGTAGGCGAGCAGTGCCTGGCGCCCATCCGGGCGACGCTCCCCACGCTCGGCGAGGAAGTACACGCCCTGATCCTTGACCAGGACAATGCGGCACTGATTGGGGACGTCTCAGAAAACGGAAAAAATCGTACGCTAAGCCGGTTGCAGCGGTCGTAGCGGCCTGAACTTGCCCGCGCCGATCTTGGCGCTGCTGCGCCAGAGGTAATCGCCGGTCAGGTTGATGTGCTCCCAGCCCAGCGGCGACAGGTACTGCAACAGGGCGTCATCGACAGTCTGGCCGTGACCGCGTAAGGCGTTTGAGGCCCGTTCCAGATAGACCGTGTTCCACAACACTATGGCCGCCGTCACCAGGTTGAGGCCGCTGGCCCGGTAGCGCTGCTGCTCGAAACTGCGGTCGCGGATTTCGCCCAGCCGGTTGAAGAACACGGCGCGGGCTAGCGCGTTGCGGGCTTCGCCCTTGTTCAGTCCGGCATGCACGCGGCGGCGCAGCTCGACGCTTTGCAGCCAGTCCAGGATGAACAGCGTTCGCTCGATGCGGCCCAGCTCGCGCAGCGCCACGGCCAGGCCGTTCTGGCGCGGGTAGCTGCCGAGTTTCCTGAGCATCAGCGAGGCCGTCACCGTGCCCTGCTTGATCGAGGTGGCCAGCCGCACCTTGGCGTTGATCGCCTTGCCGGACGCCTGGAACTGCTGCTGATGCTTGTGCTTGGCAGCGTTGAACAGCTTGCCCAGGATGCGGTCGTGCAGGTCGATGATTTCGTCGGTGACGGTGGCCATGCCCTCGATGGCGAGCGCACCAGGGTCGCGTAGCGGCGCTGTGCCTCGAACTTGGCCAGATCGGCGGGCGTCATCTGGCCGCCTTCGCGGGCGATCTTGAGCAGGCGGTTCTGGTGCACCGACCGCTCGATGCCGGAAGGCAGGTCGAGCGCCTGCCAGGCTTTGAGGCGCTCGATGTGTTCGAGTATGTGGCGCGAGTTCGGCTTGACGGGCGACTGGCGCAGCCAGGCCAGCCAGGTCGTCTTGCCGTTGTCGTGGCGCTTGAGCAGATCGTCGAGGCGGTGCCGGTGGGTGGCCGACAGGGGATCGGACAAGGCCGCGTAGATGCGGCGGTTGGCGCGGCTGTAGGCGTTCATCGAACACCTCCCTTTTCCTCATCCGGCGCAACAGGACAGTTGCTTCACGTCCTTGTTGAAGGTCTGCGCCGCGAGCTTCAGTCCCTCGACCATGGTCAGGTAGGGGAACAACTGGTCGGCCAGCTCCTGCACGGTCATCCGGTGGCGGATCGCCAGCGCGGCCGTCTGGATCAGTTCGCCCGCTTCCGGCGCGACCGCCTGTACGCCGATCAGCCGCCCTGAGCCAGCTTCCGCCACCAGCTTGATGAAGCCGCGCGTGTCGAAGTTGGCGAGCGCCCTCGGCACGTTGTCGAGCGTCAGCAGCCGGCTGTCGGTCTCGATGCCGTCGTGGTGCGCTTCCGCCTCGCTGTAGCCCACGGTCGCCACCTGCGGATCGGTGAACACCACCGCCGGCATCGCCGTCAGGTCCAGCGCCGCGTCGCCGCCGGTCATGTTGATCGCGGCGCGCGTGCCGGCCGCCGCCGCCACATAGACGAACTGCGGCTGGTCGGTGCAGTCGCCGGCAGCAAAGATGTGCGGTGCGCTCGTGCGCATGGCGCGGTCGATGACGATGGCTCCCTGCGCATTGACTTCGACGCCTGCCGCTTCAAGGTTCAGGCTGCGCGTGTTCGGCGCGCGACCGGTGGCGACCAGCAGCTTGTCGGCGCGCACTTCCCCCTGCCCGGTGGTGAGCACGAATTCCCCGCCCGCATAGGCAACGTGGCTCGCCTGGGTGTGGTCCAGCACCTCGATGCCCTCGGCGCGGAAGGCGTCTGTTACGGCTTCCCCGATGGCCGGGTCTTCTCGGAAGAACAGCGTGCTGCGCGCCAGGATCGTGACCTGGCTGCCCAGCCGGGCGAAGGCTTGCGCCAACTCGACCGCCACCACGGAGGAACCAATCACGGCCAGCCGCTCGGGGAGCGAGCTGCTTTCCAGCGCCTCGGTGGAGGTCCAGTGGGGTGTGTCCGCAAGGCCCGGGATTGGCGGAAGCGCCGGGCTCGCGCCGGTGGCAATCAGGCAGCGGTCGAAGTTCACCTCGTGCGTGCCGCCGTCAGCGGTCGCCACGGTCAGCGTGCGCGTGTCCCTGAACCGGGCCTCGCCGCGCAGCACGGTGATGGCCGGAGTGCTTGCCAGGATGCCTTCGTACTTGGCATGGCGCAGCTCCTCGACGCGGCCTTGTTGCTGGGCCAGCAGCCGCTCGCGCAGTACAGCGGGCGCTGCGGCCGGCAGGCCAGCATCGAACGGGCTTTCGCGGCGCAGGTGGACGATGTGCGCGGCGCGGATCATGATCTTGGACGGCACGCAGCCGACATTGACGCAGGTGCCGCCGATGGTGCCGCGCTCGATCAGCGTGACGCGGGCGCCTTGCTCCACGGCCTTCAAGGCAGCCGCCATCGCCGCGCCGCCGCTGCCTATCACAGCCACGTGCAGCGCTTGTTCACCGCCAACATGCTTCGTTTCGCCACCGAGCCAGCCCAGCGCCTTGTCTAGCAGGCCGGCAGGCTTGTTCGGCGTGTCGGTAAGCCGTGCGCGATAGCCGAGCGTGGCCACTGCGGCAACCAGCGGGGCCACGCTCACGCCTGCATCCGCCTCGATTTCGGCCTGCCGCTGCGGATAGGACACCGAGGCCGCGCGCACGCCGGGCACGTTCGTCAAAGCCTGCTGGACGTGCTCGGCGCACGACGTGCAGGTCATGCCTTCGATGTGGAGGGTGATCGCCTCGGCCATGATTACGCCCTCACTGCTTGACGCTGGACGGGTAACCCGCGTTTGCGGTGGCCTTGGTCAAGGCGTCGGCATTGGTCTTGGCCTCGTCGAAGGTGACGACGGCCTCCCGCTTCTCGAAGCTGACTTCGGCCTTCTCGACGCCGGCGACCTTGGACAGAGCCGTCTTGACCGTGATCGGGCACGCGGCGCAGGTCATGCCGGGCACCGACAGGGTGACGGTCTTGGTGGCAGCCCAGGCGGGCGCGCTTAGAGCGGCGGCCAGGGCGATGAGGGTGGTGAGGGTGGTGAGTTTCTTCATGGTGATCTCCTTTCAGTAGAACAGCGGCAGGACGTAGGGAAACGCGAGGGCAACCAGAACCAGGGCGGCCACGATCCAGAAGATCACCTTGTAGGCAGTCCGCACTTGGGGCACGGCGCAAACGTCGCCGGGCTTGCAGGCATGGGCTGGTCGGAAGATGCTGCGCCAGGCGAAGAACAGCGCGATGAGCGCTGCGCCGATGAAGATCGGCCGATACGGCTCCAGCACGGTCAGGTTGCCGATCCACGCGCCAGAGAAGCCGAGCGCGACCAGGACAAGGGGGCCGAGGCAGCAGGCCGAGGCGAGGACGGCCGCGACGCCGCCGGTCGCCAGTGCGCCGCAGCCGTTCTTGGGTTCCGACATAAGGTTCTCCTTCCGGGACTTCGCTTGATGCTGTAACGTTACTTCCGTAGTCAACTACGGAGTCAAGCGCCATGGAGAACGCTCAAGAGAATCTGACCATCGGGGCCTTCGCCAAGGCAGCCCGGGTCAACGTGGAGACGATCCGCTTCTATCAGCTCAAGGGCTTGCTACCCCAGCCGGAGCGGCCCTACGGTCGCATCCGCCGCTACGGGCAGGCGGACGTGGCGCGGGTGAAGTTCGTGAAGTCAGCCCAGCGCCTGGGATTCAGCCTGGATGAAGTCGGCCAGCTCCTGAAACTGGAGGACGGCACCCATTGCAGCGAGGCGGCCGAACTGGCTGCTCACCGGCTGGCCGATGTGCGCGCACGCATGGCGGACCTCACGCGGATGGAAGAGGCCCTGTCGACGCTAGTGAGAGAGTGCAACGCGCACCATGGCAATGTTTCCTGCCCGTTGATCGCAGCTTTGCATTGCTGCTAAAGGGCCCACTTCGGCTCTTAGCGTACGATTTTTTTCCGTTTTCTGAGACGACCCCTGATTGGCGATGGCTTCGGTCAGCACGGGGCGCAGGTCAGCGCCTTTGAATCGCAGTGACATGGATGAAATCTCCTGTGTGGAAGAATGAGAAAGGCCTCCATCCGATGGGATGAAGGGCCTGTAGTGCACGCGGCCGGAACGGCTGGAACGCCGTGGCGGATGCCTCGGGTCAGCCGCAGGACCGCCCGGTTTCGCTGCGGGGCGTCATGCCGGGACGGCCTGGCGCTTGCGGGCCGCTTTCGCGTCGAGGATGCTCACGTCGATCTGGCGCCAGCGCCCGTCGTCGATGAGCCTCTCCAGCACTTCGCCGAGCATGTCGAAATACACCTCGTCGTGCCGATCGACCAGTTCGACCGATTCACCGTTCTGACGGTGCAGTTCCACCACGTAGGTGTCTCCGCCGCGGTCGTAGAGGATCGTCACCCGGCCCTCGAACTTCGCGGTCGAGACCGTGAAGCTGATCGCCGGCGGGGTCTCGATGATCTTGGAGGGCGTGGGATCGACCCAGGTGAAGTCGCGGGCACCGGCATCCACCAGCATGTGGGTGATGCGCCGGAAGCGATCGGGGGCCGGCATCTCCTCCAACTGCTCGATGAGCTGGCCCAACTCCATGCACTGCGGCGTGGGAATGGGCAGCTTGGCCGGCGCCGAGCCGAGGATGTGCCTCGTGATGGTGTACGGCGTGCCGTCCGAAGTCTCCTCGGTGATGACCTCCGGCGTGTCCGCGCGCAGTCCGTCGAAGCGACGACGGGCATAGGGTTGGACATGCACCTTGGCGCCTTCGGCAGGAACCGTGGTCACCAGGCTGGGATCGAGCACCGCGAACTCGGAAGGCTTGAGCTTGACGACGATGGCATCGTCGGTCGCGGCGACCACCTTGCCGTCGAAGGGTTGGGGGTCGATGGCGAAGCCCAGCGTTGAGGACAGCGGCTGATCATCGAACACGCGGTACTTGAACGACCGCACGTTGCGGGGCACATGGCCTGCGACCAGCGAAGGCATCATGGATTTGATGAGGGAACGATCCATGGGGAAACTCCTTGAGGAAAAACAAGGGATTCCCCGCCCGCAAGGGAGAGGTCCCTTGTGGGTGGCGTGGATGGACGCGGTAGGTCCGTAGGAAGAAACGACCAGCACGGTTTCCCGCGCTTGCAGCCTCGAAGGTCTCGACTGCCTGGGCATGTGCCGGCAACGCCGACGAACATGGGGCAAGCATGGCCCTGGGGCGGTCTGCCTGCCCGCAGGAAACGGCACCGCACCACAACCGTTTTCCTGTGCTGCGGGCAAGAAAAAGCCCCTCGAAAGGGGCTGGAGGAATCAGGCTTGGTACACGAAGTAGTGCTCGCGCTGACGCGGAAAGAACACGTGTTTCCACGTGTCGCCGCTTGTGTTGCCACCGTCGAAGACGACCATTTCGTAGTCGTCCACGTCGGTGTCCACCAGGTCGGCGCTGGCGATATGGCGCATGTGCAGCGTGCCGCTCATGCGCTCGAATACCAGGATCTGGCCGATGGCATCTTCCTGGCTCATGGCGTTGACGCAGGCTCCGAGTTGGTGCTCGAAGTCGGATGCGGGTGTGATGAGGTCGGGGAACATGGGATCGCTCCTGTGAAAGTGCGCCGGCCCGGCTCTCTGGCGGGAGACCGGGCCGGCATGCGGTGAGGACAAGGAAGGCCGGGGATGTGTGTGGCAGCTATTCGCCGGCCAGCGATAGGCCCGGCAACACGGGTGCGTCGGCATCGAGGATGAGGATGCGCACGTCGGCCTGGCCGGCCAGTTCAAGGATCTGTGCCAGCTCGTCCGGCATGCCCTTGCTGCGGTGCTCCTGCCGAAGCTGCTCGGCGGCGATCCCCTCGACGTCCTGCAGGTGCTGGTCCGTCCAGGGCGTGGAGATCAGCTTGACGCCGATCGCCGGGCTGTAGGGAATCCGGAACGCGATGAACAAAAAGGCCTCCGGCGTCGCGAGGTCAGCCAGGTTGGCCAGGTACTGGCCGGTTTCGCGGCTGATGTGCGCGCTGCTGATTTCCCAGCACCGGCTGTAGTAGCCGGTCTCGAAGCTCAACCGCTGCACGACTTCCCGTGCGGCCTCGGCCGAATAGGTGTCGCCAATGTGGACGGGGCGGCCGTCGAAGTCGTCGCCGTGGATCGCGTACACCACGGCACCCACCATGCCTTCGCCGCTGCCCCCTTCAGCCGCGTCGCATTCGGCGATCAGTGCGGCGCCGACAGGTTCGGTGCCAGTCCTGACCACCGCGAAGTCGCTGGTGATGATGCAAGGAGAAGAAACCAGCGCCGCGTCGCAGAGGTGCTGCTGGCTCGGGTGGATGTTTCGCCAAACATGCGGGCTTCCGTCCTCGTAGCTGATGGACAGCGTGCGGACGATTTTCAGATTCCAGTAGCCGCGTAGAAAGGGATTGGGATTCTGGGACATGGGATTTCTCCAACAGAATAATGATGGAGCAAATCCCCGCCACCGGGAATTGACCCCGGTGGGTGGAAAGAAAGGAAACAGCGTCAGGTGACGCTGATCGTTGGCGTTTGGGCCAATCGCTCGGCGACGCGCCGGCGCAAATTCATGCGGAATGGCTCGTCGCTGACGCCCGCCAGCAGATTGATGGTCTCCAGCGCGATCAGGGCCGAAGCCTCTTCGATGTCGGCGGCCACAATGGTCTTGCGCAATTGGTCGCCGAGCTGGAGGGCCTGGGAGGAGGAGCTGATGAAGCGGACCTCGCGGCTCAGGTAGCAGCCGTTGCCGCCGAACTCGAACAGCCGCGGCTTGCTGCAGTACCAGCAGCCCTCGAACTGGATGGCGGTCAGGTGGTGCCCGTCATCGAACCGGGTGGCGATCAGAAACAATGCGTCGAGATCGGCGGTGTCCTCGAACGAATGACGGTCGATCAAGTTCCCCAGCTCTTCGTCCTCATCGGCACGGAAGTGCACGGCGAGCAGTTCGAGCAGCGGCGGGATCGACAGCCCTTCGTCGTCCGGCATCGGAATACCGAGTTGCGTGGCCAGGTCTTCCAGGCCATCGAGCACGTCCGGCCATTGCGGATTGGTGGTCTCGGCGATCTGGGCGATGTAGGCCTGCCCGTTGCCGGGGTGGCTCTCGTCCAGCGCGAAGGCGCCGAACAGCGCCTGGATGACGGGCGTCACACGGTCGAGCACGAGAACGCCGGTGGCTTCGTAGTAGTTGTTGGCCATGAAGGCTCCTTTCGATGAATGAACGGAGCCAGCCCTTGCGGACGATGGCATCCGCAGGGGAAACCGCCTGATGCCGGATGGCGCTGGGCGGGGAGAAAACGCGAGGGACATGGCCTCGAACGAGGCGCATGTCCCTCATGGGGTCCCGTGAACGCAGTGATGAAGGTGTGCCAGGGACCGGCTCACCAACCGCTGTAGTTCAGCAGCAGGTCGGCGATCACCTGGCGACGTTGCAGATCGAGACCATCGAAGTCCGACAGTCCTTGGAAGTGGCAGCGCTTGAGCATGGCACCGCCCTCGCGCGCGTTGTAGAAGCTGAACATGGCGGACAGGAACATGCGTTCCCCGCTGCTCAGGACGCCGAGTGCGTCGTTGGCACGCAGCATGTCGGGACGCAGATCCCACTTGCTCTTTGCCTGGTTCAGGCCTTCGCGCGTGCCGTCGCCAAACCATTGCGGGCCTGCGATCTCGACGCCGCGCTTCCAGACCTCGAAGAAGGCTTGGGGCGCGGCGGCGAAATGCTGCTCTTCCCGCATGATCTGATCGACGACTTCCTGGGGCAAAAGCTGGTTCATGACGTGGTTCCTCCAGTTGGATCAGGGTGTGGCGAGCTGGGACCAGCCGCCTCTTTCGAGGGCACGTTGAGCCGCGGCATAGCTGCGGAAGTACTGGCAGGATTCCCGCGAAACGGGACCTTCTGTATCGCGCGTGCCGATGTAGTGGCCGGCGGCGCTATGCAGGATTTCGAGCGGCAGGAACTTGCCGCAATGGATCAAGGCCAACTGGCCGAAAGAGGCTTGCTGGGACATGGACGGGCTCCTTGGAAAAAGCGGGGCCTCGTCCCTCACGGGATGGCAGCTCCCGCACGCGGTTGAGAAAAAAGCATCGGCGTCACGGGTGACGCGCGTCCGCAGACTCGATGCGATGGCGGACTGGCGGGTAGCGCGGAAAGAATCCGCGGCAGCCTGGAAACTCTGGCTGCTGGCATGGTGCTGACGAATCAGCGACACATGCGGGCAGCTTCATGCGCGAGGCGAGCCGCGTCAGCCGGAAATCGGCATTTGCAACAGCCCCGATTGGCGAACGCGGAAAAAAGAAAGCCCCGCAATAAGTGCGGGGCTGTCAGGAGGATGAGGCGAAACTGGGTCAGCGAGGCCTGTCGCCCAGTACATGCTGCTTCCACAGGGCGAATGCCTCGTCCGGTCCCAGCTCTGCGAGGATGACGATGGGCTGGCCCCGACGGGCACGCAGCGATGCGAAATACGCTGGCCGGTCGGCGATGGCGTTGAGCTTGATGCCCTTTAGGAACAGCAACTGGCGGGGGCGAACTTTGGTGGTAACGCAGGCATGATTGCGCTTGTTTGGGGCAAAAGGGCCAGCGAAGCGGGCGGACACGGCCAGAAAACCGCGACGAACTACTTGTACTTGCCAGGCGAGGCGAACGGGTGACATCAGCATATCGCTATGCGGTAAAGAAGACCGTCCTAAAGCTTGCAGGATCCCGGCATAGCTTCATCATCACCTCTCCGTGACGGCTCATTGGAACGAAAAAGGCCAGCATCGCCGTGATGGACTTTCATAATTGCCAGGTCAACTGGCTTGCGTGCTGTTTATTCACAGCAAGGCATTGCGACGTCGTTGCAGCAATCGCCGCCATCGCAACAGGGCGTTGCAGCAAAAGCGGCGGTGGGCGCTAGCATGAGGGCCAAGCCGCGGCCGCTCATGCTGGGGGCCGTTCTCTTCAGATTGGTGTCCTGCACCGTGTGCATTGCGAATTTCCGGATCGTCCCAATGTCACTGGGACTCCTTTGTGGCGGCCGGGTTCTCCACGCTCATGAACGACTGGGCCACCAGCGCGATCGCCCCGCCCACGATGGCCATGTCAGCGATGTTGAAGGCGGGCCAGTGCCAGCCGTGCAGGTGAAAGTCGATGTAGTCGATAACGTGCCCGCGCGTGGCGCGGTCGAACGCGTTGCCCAATGCGCCGCCCAGAATGAGGCTGTACGAAAGGCCTTCCGTTTTGCGCAGCGGCCGGGAGAGCAGCCATGCGAGCCATGCCGATATTGCGAACGCGATCGCCAGAAAAAACCACCGCTGCCAGCCGCCCGCGCCAGCAAGGAAGCTGAACGCCGCGCCGGGATTGAGAGCGTGAACTAGGTTGAAGAATGACGCCACCTCGTGCGACCAACCCAAGGGAGTTGTCGCGTCAATGTAGCTCTTAGCTGCCTGATCGCCGGCGAATATAACGATCGCGAGTGAGTACCACTGCGTCTTGCGAAGAGATGGTTCATCCATTGTTCATGCCGCCTTGAACTTCAGGAGGCGCAGCCCATTGACGACAACCAAAAGACTTGCCCCCATGTCAGCGAACACAGCCATCCACATGGTGGCATGCCCTGTGAACGTCAACGCAAGGAACACCGCCTTGATGCCAAGGGCCAGAACGATGTTCTGCGTGAGGATCGCCGCAGTGCTACGCGACAGCCGGATGAAGGCGGGGATCTTGCGCAGGTCGTCGTCCATCAGGGCGACGTCGGCTGTTTCGATCGCGGTGTCGGTGCCGGCCGCGCCCATGGCGAAGCCGATGTCGGCACGGGCGAGCGCGGGCGAATCGTTGATGCCGTCGCCCACCATGCCCACCTGGCCCTCGCCGCCGACCAGGCTTTCGATGGTCTTGAGCTTGTCTTCGGGCAGTTGGTCACCACGGGCTTCAGAGATTCCGACCTGGGCAGCGATGGCCGCGGCCGTGTGCTGGTTGTCCCCCGTCAGCATCAGCGTGCGCACACCCAGCGCCTGCAGGTCGGCCACCGCCTCACGGCTGGTTTCCTTCACGGTGTCGGCCACTGCAAAAATGCCGAGCACGGTCGCATCGTCCATCAGCAGGATCGCTGTCTTGCCTTGGCGCTCCAGGGTCTCCAGCCGAGCCTGGAGCGTCGCTTCGCTCAGGCCCAGCTCCTGGGCGAGCCTGTGGTTGCCCATGTGCAACATGCGCCCGGCGACGCGGCCGCGCACGCCGCGGCCAGGCAGCGCCGCGAAGTCGTCGACCTCGTGCAGCGCGATGCCGTCACGGTTCGCCTTGCGGGCGATGGCCTGAGACACAGGATGGTCCGAGCGTGCCGCGAGGCTTGCGGCCCAGGCGGCAACTTCCTGCGCCTCGCCGATCAGCGGCACGAAGTCGGTCTGCTCGGGCTTGCCATGTGTGAGTGTGCCGGTCTTGTCCAGGGCCAACGCCTTGAGCTTGCGCCCGCCCTCCAGGTAGACGCCACCCTTGATCAGGATGCCGCGTCGGGCGGCAGCGGCCAAGCCGCTGACGATGGTGACCGGCGTGGAGATGACCAGAGCGCAGGGGCAGGCGATCACCAGCAGTACCAGGGCCTTGTAGACCCAGTCAAACCATGCGCCGCCGAAGGCGAGCGGCGGCACGACGGCAACCAGCACGGACACCGCGAACACCGCCGGCGTGTAGACGCGGGCGAACTGGTCGACGAAGCGCTGCGTGGGCGCACGGCTGCCCTGCGCGGACTCCACGGCATGGATGATGCGCGCGAGCGTCGAGTCGCTGGCGCCTGCGGTCACCTTGTATTCGAAAGAGCCGGTCTCATTGATGGTTCCGGCGAAGACCTGGTCACCTTCGGCCTTCTCGACGGGCAGGCTCTCGCCGGTGATGGGCGCCTGGTTGATGGCCGATCGACCCGAGGTGATCAGGCCGTCCAGTGCGATGCGCTCGCCAGGACGCACGCGGACCACCGCGCCCTTTGCGACCTCCTTGGCCGGCAGCTCTGTCCATGAGCCATCGGCCTGCCGCACGGTCGCGGTCTCGGGCGCCAAGTCCATCAGCCCCCGAATGGCGTTGCGGGCGCGGTCCAGCGACTTCGCCTCGATCACTTCCGCCAACGCGAACAGGAACATGACCATGGCGGCCTCCGGCCAGTGGCCGATCGCCATGCCGCCGGTGACCGCGATGGCCATCAGGGCGTTCATGTTCAGGTTGAGGTTCTTCAGCGCGATCCAGCCCTTCTTGTAGGTGCTGAGGCCGCCGGTGAAGATCGAAACCAGTGCCAGCACGATCACGGCCCAATGATTGCCGTCGTTGACCCAGTACACGCCTTCGGCGGCCACCGCCGCAACGCCCGAAACCGCCATCGGCCACCAATTGGTCTTGTGCGCGGCCACCGGGGCATCGCGCGGCTCATCAGTCCTCTGGACCTCGGCTTCCATGCCCAGCGATTCGATGGCTTCGACTGCCGGCTTGATCGCGTCGGGTGTGTGCCGAACCGTGAGCGTGCGCTGCATCAGGTTGAAATCCATTCCCTGCACGCCCGGCATGCCTTGCAGCTTGCCGCGGATCAGACTTTCCTCGGTCGGACAGTCCATCTTCGCGATGCGAAGTACCGTGGTGGCTGTCTGCATGTCCTGCCGCGCAGCCTGCATTCCAATGGAAGCAAGCGCCTTCTCGATCGGCGCTGAGGTCGCCAGCGTGTGCTGGACTCCCAGCACACGCTGCATCAGATTGAAGTCGAGCGCGGTCACACCCGGCAGCTTGCCCAGCCGGTCGCGGATCAGCGCTTCTTCCGTCGGGCAATCCATGTTCTCGATCCGGTACGTCACCCGCTCGCCGATCGGCGGCGCGGAAACGGCAGCGGTTGGTTGCTGCTGCAGGGCCGAGGATGGGATCACAGCCGCGGCTTCGATCGGCCCCGTGTGGCCGAAGGTCTGCTCCTTGGCGCGCATGCCGATCGAGGCCAGGACCTGCTCCATCTGCGCGCGTGCCTGAGCGAGGTGTTTCACCGACAGGGTGCGCTCAGCGAGGTCGAAGTCGAGGTCCTGAATTCCCTCGACTGCCCCGAGGTGCGAGCGGATGAGTTTCTCCTTGCTCGGGCAGTCCATGTTCTCGATGCGGTAGGTGGTCGACACGGCGGCGTCTCGGACAGCCTGAGCCTTCATGCCCACCGAATTCAGCGCTTGCTCCAAGGCATCGGCCGAGACTTCGCGGTGCGAAATGGTCAACAAACGCTGCGGAAGATCGAACAGGAGCCGCTCGACACCGGGCATGCCCTCCAGCGTTCGCCGCACCAGTGCTTCCTCATTGCGGCAATCCATGTTGCTCACGTGGAAAACGGTGGTTTCAGTGCTGGCCTGCTCACTGGCGCACGCCGTCTGTTGGCCATTGCCGCCGGAGCAGGCGCATGGGCTGGAAGGTTCTTTGTTCATAGATCGCTCTTCATTGACAAGGTTTTCCCCGGATGCCATCATTAGAAAACCTCTAGTAGATATAGAGTCAAGTTTTTTATAGGAAGCAACCATGATGCGGATCGGTGAACTGGGCAAGAAGGCAGATTGCTTGGTGCAGACCGTGCGCTTTTACGAGTCAGAAGGCTTGCTGCCCGAGCCTGCACGTAGCGAGGGCAACTTCAGGCTCTATGACGAAGTCCATTTGCAGCGCTTGCTGTTCATCCGCCGCTGCCGGGCGAAGGACATGACGCTGGATGAGATCCGTCAACTGCTGAACTTACGGGATCGGCCAGAGTTGGGCTGCGGCGAGGTGAACGCGCTGGTCGACGCTCATATCGCGCAAGTGCGGACCAAGATGAAGGAATTGCGCGCCTTGGAGCGCGAGTTAATGGATCTGCGACGCTCCTGCGATAGCGCCCGAACCTCGCGCGAGTGCGGCATTCTCAACAGCTTGGCCGAGCCCGCCTGAAGCTCGAGCGTGTCATCGGTGCTGGAAGTGATCGGGTCCAGTTCTGAGAGCCACGTGCCGCGCTCCATCATGCGAAAGCGCGCGATTCTGACGTTTTGAGACGGCGTGCGACCGAGGGCGTGGCCCACAGGAGCCAGCGCGAGCCGGACGACCTGCGCGCCGCAATCTCCGCCACCTTACGGGTTCTCCAGGCCAGACCGAGCATCGCGGCGTGGCTGCGCAGGTGCAGGTGCAGGCCAAGGTAGCAGTGCGCCACGACGCGGCCCGACTCATGGGCACGCCACGCAACTCGCGATCGCTTCGCAAGAAGCCGCAAGGCCCGACTCGCGCAAGAATGCGACGTGGGCAAGATCGTATAGCCAGCAGCGCAAGCGTTTGCCGCTGCTGGCCGGCTCCGGAAGGGATAGACAAGCTGCGGGCCGTAGTCCATTGGAAAGTCCATCTTTCTTGAGTGTCACTCTTTGGCGCCCAGCGTGTGCTTTTGCGACCGGAAAGCGCTGAACAAGTGGCCCCCGGGCATCCAGAAATCGCCGTAGTTGACTTGGGCGTCTTCGTGCTCACGCTTGTGATGCCAGCGATGGGCTTCAGCCACCCCGATCAACAATCCCAACGGCCCGACCCGGTATCCCAGATTGGAGTGCTGGAAGGCCAGATGCACGACCAAGAAGCCGAGCCATGCGCCGACGGCCAACCACAGCTTGGAACGCCGCTACTGGCTCAACGGGGAGTGGAAAGGCCGCCCGCCCTCTAGCAAGGCGGCACAAGCGAGCGCGACGATCACTGTGAGTAGCTCCGTCGGAAAAGACGGCCGGCCGGTCGCGAGCTCGCCGAAGAGCACAACCGCAGTGGCGCCACGGATCAGTGGATAGCAGCCATACCGGATGACAGTCGCAATGAAGGGGGCGCATTGGTGCTCATCTGTTCTGTCCTAAAGCTCTGACTGGATTGGAAAACCTTCTAGCTACGGTAGAGTCAAGGGCGTCCGGGAAGACCCTGTGGCAAGTTCGTTGCATCTGCGCCTTGACTCTCCAGCCGCTACAGGCTTCAGCATCCATCGATTTGGAAGGAACAATGCATGGCTGAAAACCACAGAAATCACGAAAACGACGAGTTGGGCCGCCTAGATGCGAGCGATGCGAAGGACCGAAAGATTCTTCTGACTGTGTTGCTGATCAACCTGACGCAGTCCGCCGCCGGCATTGCCCTTGGCATCTGGGCTGGCTCTACGGCGCTGATGGGCGCCGGGTTGGACAACCTCGCCGATGCGTCGGTCTATGCGGTTAGCCTGTATGCCGTCGGTCGTGCGGCAACGGTCAAGGTGGGCGCGGCCCGCTTGTCGGGTTTCTTGCTAATCGGCCTGGCCGCGCTGCTGCTGTTGGAAGTCCTACGCCGCTTCGCTGGAGGGGAAGAGCCTGTCGGCCCAGCCATGATGGCCATGGCCGCGCTGAACGCGGCTTTGAACCTAGTGTGCCTCAGACTACTGCGCCGCCATCGCGGGGAAGATGTGAACTTCAAGGCGTCAGCGATCTTTACCAGCAACGACTCCATCGTCAATGGTGCGATTGTGCTGTCCGGGGTGCTGGTGATGGGGTTCGGGTCGAACATCCCGGATCTGGTGCTGGGCGTCATCGTGGCCGCAATCGCAGCGAATGGGGGGCGGGAAATCCTGCGCGAAGCATCGGAAACAGCTCGCCGTAAGGCGGGCACATAAGGCATGTTTTCGCCCAGTTCATCCCGAGGTTTACCTCTGCAAAAGAGGTAGTCCAGCCTTTGGGCTACGGCCTCGGCTGCAGCCGAGCGTACCATTGGCGATGGCCGCGCGATAGGCGGGCATGCCGTTCTCGACCTCCGTCTGCCGTACAGCAGCGGTGCGCAAGGTTGAGGGTGCATGTCGTCTCTCCTGTTCGTGTGGCCCAGGCCAATGGCCGGGCCGGGACGTTGATGGGCAGGAGAATGGCGCCGAAGGCCCAACGGCCTTCGGCTCGGGAGAAAAGAGGAACCACCCGTGGGCTGATTGGCAGGCCCGGTCGTCGCTAGAACCGTCTGCTCATCAAGCAATCACACCCGGCCCATGTCGTGGCTGGGGCCGGCATCGTCTGGCGCACATCCGCGCACAAAGGGAGCCCGTTTTTGCACCGGCGGGCACCGGCACCGATTACCGCTGACCACGAAGGGTCTCCCGGTGGCTCGTGCAGCCTGGCAAGCCACCGGGAGACCCTTCGCAGAGGGCGGAAGAAACGCAGATCAACAGAACGCGCGTGGTGCGGCTCGCAGAGAAGCTACCTTCAGGTCCCGCGGCCGGGGACGGCTGGGCGGGACGCGCACACGGATCAAGAAGGCGTTGCGCGCTGGGCGTCCCGCAGGGCATGCGGCGGAGTGCGGGACAGGGGCCACGCCGCCGAAGGCGGGCACGGCTCACGGGGAACGGGGGCGGTCAGGAGCCTTTGCGGCCGCTACGGCGCGGGCGCGAGGCGCCGCGCTTGGAGCTGCCGGATTCGACTGGCAGCGTGCCTTTGCAGTCCGGGTAGCGGCTGCACGACCAGAACGGGCCGCTCTTGCCGCTGCGCTGGCGCGTGGGTGCGCCGCACTGCGGGCATGCCGGCCCTTGGGGAACCTTGATGGACAGGGAGGCGCTGCCGTACTGCGCAATCAACTGCGAAATCCACGCGGCCTGCTTGCCGATGAACACGTCCAGGGTGAGCTGTCCGGCCTCGATCATGTCGAGCGCCTGTTCCCAGACGGCGGTGGTGCCAGGGTCGGCAATCGCCGCAGGCACGGCATCGATCAAAGTGAAAGCCGCATCCGAGGCGCGGATGGCGCGCCCCTTCTTCACGAGGTAGCCGCGAGCGATCAGGCCGCCGATGATGTTGGCCCGCGTCGCTTCGGTGCCGATGCCAACCGTATCCTTGAGCTTCTGCTTCAGGCGGGGATCGGACACCAGCTTGGCGACGCCTTTCATGGACTTGACCAACTCGCCTTGCGTGTACGGTTTGGGCGGCAGCGTCTTGAGTGCCTTGAGATCGACGTCGGCCACCTGGCATGCCAGGCCCTCATACAGTTTCGGCAGCGCGGGCAGCACCTGGGCGCGGACCGCAGTATCGCCCTCGCCATCACCGTCTTCGGCCTGCGGCTCGGCGAGCACCTGGCGCCAACCCGGGATGACAACCTGCTTGCCCGTGGCCGCCAGGTTCTGCCCCCCGCACGAAAACTTGGCCACAGTGCGGTCGAACTCGTGGTGAGGGAGGAACTGCGCCAGGTAATGCGACCGGATGAGCCTGTACACGGCCAGTTCCTTCTCGCTCATGGCGGAGAGCTTCGCCGGTTCGAGCGTCGGGATGATGCCGTGGTGCGCCGTGACCTTGCCATCGTTCCAGGCGCGCGAGCGCTGCGAGCGGTCGAGCTGGCCCATGATCGAGCGCAGCGAGGGATCGGTCTTGAGCAGGCTGTCGAGAACGGTGGGCACTTCGGCAAACATGCTCTCGGGCAGGTAGCCGGAGTCCGAGCGGGGGTACGTCGTGGCCTTGTGCGTCTCGTACAGGGCTTGGGCAATCTCCAAGGTTTCCTGCACGTCCAGCCCAAGCTGCTTGGAACACACTTCCTGCAAGGTGCCCAGGTCGAACGGCAGCGGCGGGCCTTCGCGGACACGCTCAGTCTCCACCGACACGACGTGGGCACTGCCCGCAGCGCGGATCTGCTGCATGGTCTGCTGTGCGACCGGCTGCCGCAGGCAGCGGCCTGCGTCGTCGGTGCACGCATCGGGTGGAACCCATTGCGCGGCGAAAGTCGAACCGCCTGCGAACAGGGACACGGCGATGGCCCAGTATGGTACGGACACGAAGCGCGCGATCTCGCGGTCGCGGTCCACAACGAGCTTGAGCGTCGGGGTCTGTACGCGGCCGACCGACAGCACGCCGTCGTAACCCGCCTGTCGCCCCAGCACCGTGAACAGCCGGCTCAGGTTCATGCCCACGAGCCAATCCGCACGGGAGCGCGCCAGCGCCGAGTGGTACATCGAAAGCGTCTCGGCCGAAGGCCGCAGCTTGCCCAGTGCCGCCCGAATGGACGCATCGTTGAGCGCCGACAGCCACAGGCGTTCGATGGGGCCGCGGTAGCCGCAAAGCTCCACGATCTCGCGGGCGATCAATTCGCCCTCGCGGTCGGCATCGGTGGCGATAACCAGGTGAGTCGCCTTCGCCAAGAGCGCCTTGACGACCTTGAATTGCGTGGCGGTCTTCGGTTTGACCTCGACCCGCCAGTGCTGGGGAATGATGGGCAACTGCTCAACGGACCATCGTTTGAGCTGCTCGTCGTAGGCCTCGGGCGGCGCCGCCTCCACGAGATGGCCGATGCACCAGGTGACCGTGACGCCGGAACCGTTGAGGCAGCCTTCACCGCGCTGCGTGGCGCCGAGAATCCGGCCAATGTCTTTGCCCTGGGAGGGCTTCTCGCACAAGAACAGCCGCATATCCGTCCATCCCGATTCCTGTTGTTCATGGAGTTGCTGGGATCGAGGATGCCGAGCGCAGCCCCTGGCAGCAGCAAACAAGCCGCATGCGGCAGCGACCGCTTTCACGCCGATGAAATGGCGAGTGCGGGGAAGGTGCGTGGCCGGAAGTGTGCGGGCCGAGAGCCGCGATTTCCGGGAGCGCGCGTGGAACTCGGTGGACGTTGGTGGAGCTATCCCCTGGGGATAATTCGCAGCGCATGGAGGGCGGCGAAGCACTGCGGCAGCCGCCCTCCATGCCCGATCACTTCCTGCGCTTGGTCTCTTTCGGCGCCGTCGATTCCTGGGTGGCCTGGGGCTTCGGCTCTGCCTCCTGTGGCTTCGGGCTGAGGGCCACAGACTCGATGCGGTACGGCAGGATGCCGACACTGCGCGCGTTGACCTGCCAAGTCTCACGCGGCTGATCTTCGTTGTCCGTCCAGGGGTCGCGCTCCATGCGGCCGACGACCAGCACCCGCATGCCCTTCTGGTAGAGCTGCTGCCAGCGGTCGGCGTCGTGGTGCCAGAGTTCCACCGGCGCCCAGAAGCCGCCGCGGTCCTCGAACTCGCCGCCCTTGGTGGGGACGGGGTTGTCGAAGTACACGTTCAGCCGGAGCAACCGGCGAGGATCGTCGTTGCCATTGGGGAATTCGCGGTACTCGGGAGGCGATCCGATGTTGCCCTCGCCGATGAATTGTGTGCTCATGTTGGAATCTCCGTGGTGGTTGAAATACCCGTGCCTCGTTGGGCTCGGGCGCGTGCTCGGATGGCAGGCGCAATCACCGATCGCGCACTGCGGCAGGAACGGACGCGAGCCGGCGCAGGTAGGTGTTGTCCGCCTGCGCGGCCTTGCTGGCGCATTCCTGTGCTTGCCTGCCCAGGGTGTGCAGCAGGCTGATCTGCATGTTCAGCATGACGCGCTGCAGTTCGATCTCGTGCAGGTCGTGCAGCAGGTTGACCGGCGTGCTGGGGCTCGCCATCAGCTCCTGCCACAACGCCACGCCCATGGCCGATCGATCGTGCTTGCGCCAGCGAAGAAAGGTCGTGCCTGCGCCAGTGGTCTGCTGGGCCAGCTCGACGGGAAGCAGGTGGAAGGGATGCCCGCACGCCTGTGGCAGCACCTGTCGCTGCGCCAGGGCAATCAACTCGTCGCGCATGGCGAAGCACTGGCTGGCCCAGGCCTCGAAGTCCCCTTTACCTTTAAAAGGCTTTAAAAGGCCTTTTAGAGAGGCCGCGTGTTCCAGCCGCATGAAGGCTGGCTGTTCCAGACGACGGAAGTAGCGCGGTTCGCGGTTCGGGTCGCTCATGCCGGTTCGTCCTCGCCGGCGGCTGTGGACTTGGCCTCGGCCGAATCGGCGGCAGCGCCTTCGTCGGTGGGAGATGCGGCTGCGGCAGCGCTATCACCACGCTGTTGCAGACCACGGCGCACGACGGGCGGCGCAAACTTCGAGCGGCGCATGCCTTCGAGCACGTCCTGCGGCAGTTCGCCGAACTTCTCCAATGCTGCCCGAGCTGCGGCGTTCTTGGCCGCGAAGTCGTCGCGGGTGCAGCCCGAGTAGCGGTATTGCTGGGCCAGGCTGAACAGGCTGCGCAGCGCGTGGGCACCTTCGTTGAGCCAGCGCTCCAACGTCGAGCGATCGATCAGCGCGGTGTGGTGGGCGAGGATCAGCTTGCGGGCGATGTCGTCGTAGTCGGCCAGCAGATAGACGGCGGCAAAGCCGAGCTGCGCGTTCACGAACAAGGGGAGCTTCACCGGCTGCACGTTGAGGTTCTCACCCAGGCTCAACGCCGCAGGCACGCCGGCCAGTGCCTGGTCAACCTGCTCGCGCAGCGATTGCAACGTGGTCCTGGTCTGGTCGAGCTTTTCCTCGATGCGCAACATCCACCAGTCGCTGTACGGGTCGTCCTGCTCCGAGCCGCGCTTCATCTTGTTCATCACGGCGATGTAGCCGTTCAGGCCGACGATGCCGGGTCGCCCCTCGGCGGCGGCGCGGCCATGCCAGATGCGCGAGGCGTGGTGGGTGTGAAGCGTCAGCGACATCGCGCTGCGCAAAGAGCCGAGATTGAGTTGCAGAGGTTCGTTGGTTGCCATGGCGTCCGCTCGCTTGGGAAAAGGAGCGGTCAGGATCGGCACGCAACGGAAGGCAGTCAGTCAACAAACCGAAATGAACCGGGACCCGGTTGTCGTGGCAGCGGTGGCCTGTGACACGAGCTATCCCCAGGGGATAGCTCCATCGAAAGCCATGGAGCGCTGCTCGCGCAAATGGTGCGTGCGCTCATGCAACCGACGCCATTACGGCCCCCCTGGACCGAAGTGCCATGCCGTGCCTGTCGGCGTTACAGCTTGTAGTACATCTATCCCCTGGGGATAGCTCTACTGACGGCCATCGACGTCTGCTTCACGCCCTTGTCGCTCGTCGCGCTCAGCTACTGCGCAGAAGGTCGCGCAGCCGGTCAATGTGCTGCCGGGCCACCTCGGGTGGAACCACATTGCGCGGTGGTTCAGGCGGTGCATCTCGTGCAGGGGCAGGTGGCGGTGCTGACCCGGCTTGCTTGGCCCAGGCGTTGAACTCGCCACGGATGGCGCGCTGGATGATGCCGAACAGGTAGCCTGCCGGGTTGCGGATGGTGCTGCCGCGACAGCGATCCGCCCATTCGTCCAGCACGGCCTGGCGTAGCGGAGCATCGACCTGCTGCAATGCCACGATGGCGGCGGCCTGCTGCTCTTCCTTCAAGCCGAGAAAGCGATCAGGCAGGCGAACTCCTGGCATCGCACGCGCCTGCCCACGCTCACGCGCGGTAGTACGTACTTCATTCATACGACTACTACGTACAGTACGGTCCTGCTTCGGATTCCGAAGAGCGCCGTCTGACGCGGGTTTCGGCCCTGCTTCGGAATCCGAAGAGGGGTCATCAGAATTCCGAAGAAGGCTCGGCGCCCCTTCTTCGGAATCGTGAACCCTATCCTTCTGTGGATAACTCTCCTGCGACCCAATGCCCTGGCTCGCGAGGCGTTCGGCAAGGACCTGCAGCCGCGAGGGCAACGTGCGGCCAGACAACAACGGGTCTTCGGCGATTTCCTTGAGGGTGTGCAAGCCCACGACCTGGACGGCCTTGGCCGAATGGCCCAGGGCTTGGCTGACGAGCTCCAAGTAGTCCGGGTCGAGCTGCATCGCCTCGAAAGGCGTCAGGGGCTCATCGTGCAGGACGTAGAGGTTGCCGAGGATGCGCCCGGTCTTGGGGTCACGCCTGCGGCGCACGAGACTCAACCAGCGCGTCAGGCGCAACAGCGTCAGCGCCCGTGCCACGGTCTCGTGGGAGGCTTGCCCGGCGCAGGGCATTGACGCGAGCCACGGGCGAAGTTGCTCATACGTCGGAAACGCCGTGACGCCATCCTCGTTGAGCATCATCCGGAAGACTTGCCAGGCATTGCGTTCCAGCGGCGTCAGGCGTCGGTCGAGGAACAACCGTCGCGGTACGCTCTCGTGCCGATTGCCGCTGAACAGGAAACCGTCGCCGGTTGCGGACGCAGGCGAAGGCGACGGCGCCGATGCGGATGCGGATGCGGATGCGGGAGCCGGCTCGGGCGCGGGCGGGCGAGGTTTTGGCGCAAGGTCTTTCAGCGCGCTGTCGAACAGATCAGCGAGGGCGATGGGGCCTTGGCGTGGTGTTCTTGGTGCAGCGTCATCCGCGGCCATGATTCAGCCCAATCCCTGATCGATCCAGTTCTTGATCGCAGCCCAGACCACCGACAGTGGCAGTGCCATGCCTTCGGCGAGGTCCATTGCCGCATCAAGAACCGAGGTCTCATCCTCCAGCTCGACATTCCTGCTGCTGGTCACGGCCTTCCAGCGCCGCCACAGCTCGGTGTCCTGCTCCTCGTCCAGAACCGGATGGCGCCCCTTGCGTTTGGGCAGGCCGAGAACTTCGCGCCGTAGCGCGACTTCCTGATGCGTCAGTCCGTAGAAGCGGCTCACCATGTCGGTACTGGCACCCAGGCGGAGCATGCGATCGACGGTGGCGATCTCTTTCTCCACGTCCCGCGCCTGTTTGAGCAATCGCCGGAGCACTTCCCGGTTCACGGAGACTGAGCACCAGGAGACGTTGGCATTGGCCAGCACGCTGATCAGCGCCGGATGTTTGAGCGCATCCAAATCTTCCTCACCGAACCCCATCGCCTTGCAGCGGCGCAGTTGCCCGTTGCGCAGGTCGTAGAGCGCCTGCGCGATGACGGCCTGGTTGAGGGGGTTCGGTGCGGACATGCGGGCCTCCCTCGCTCAGGTCCCAGGACCGACAGCGCCGGCTTCCAGATCCAGCAGGCGCCGGGCCAGCCGCAGCAGCCGAAACAGCTTGACCAGCGCGGTGTCGCTCAGTCGCCGGGTCCCGTCGGCATGACGTTGGCCCTGGCCGTGCAACAGCGCCGGCAGGTCGTTGACGAGGTGCCCGCAGTCCAAGCCGACGTCACCGGGCTGCTGACCGGCCAGGGAAACCAGCAGCGCGAGCACGGCACGTGCGAGGGGCGACGAAGCCTGGGTCGGGGCACGACACGCGAACCCGATGCCATCAGAACGATCCTCGACACACGCGTCCAGGTCGGCCTCGCCCGCGATCTCGCGCGCGAACTGCGCGATGTGGATGCGCAGGCGGTCGGGTGTGTCGAGGCCTGGGTCGATATGCCAGATATCCGAGATGGGATAGAGGCCACCGGCCTGCACGGGAATCGACTGCAACACGTTGGCGGAGAAGTCGGGCGGCAGCGCATCGCCCAACTGGTCGGCGACCATGCGTTGGATGGATTGGAGCCGCTCGGTCGTCGGTGCCGGAGAGACGATGTGCTCGGCAAGCCGATCGCCAGCCGCTGCCGCAGGGCGGGCTGCGGATGCCTCGCTCGGGGCCACATCGTCCTGGGGCCTTGTCGGCGCGGCGGCAGGGTGGCCTGCAGAAGGTCCTGCTGTAGCGGGGGACGGTGCCGGTTCGATCGGCGGCCGTGCGATGGCCCCAGGCTCAGGCAATGCCGGCGGCGCCGATGGCGGTGTTGGGTCGCTGACCAGGGCGCGGTGGCGGCTCTCGGATTCGGTCAGGTCCAAGGCGAGCACGTCGTAGTCGATGCCCAGCAGCTCGGACATCTGACCGATCAACTCGTCCTGCACACGCTGCGGGGAGAATTCATCGGCCTGGGCGTCGAACTGCGACAGCACCTCCAGAAAGAAGCTGTCGAAGTCCAGCGGCAGGGAGCGGCCCTTGGCATAGTGTTCCCACGTGCGCTCGCTGGCTTTGCGCATGACCGACAGCCGCTCGACCTGGTGGCGGCCGAGGCCACCATAGAGCACGGTCGGGATCGCGGGCAGCAGGTAGCGCACCGCATCGGCCATGCGGCTGATGTGCGACTGCTGCACGGGGAAGCCGTCGGCGCCCAAGCGGCGGGCCAGCTCGGACTGGCTCAGGGTGGTGCCGCTTTCCGCTTCATAGAACTCGCGGGCTTTCTCGACGCCCAGAGCGCGCTCGATGAACGTGAGGCCGCCGCGCAGTTCGTTCTCGGCGAGATGCCCGGTCAGCGCAACGATCTCTCCGCGCGCAGGCCATGGCCGGAACAGGCACGATATGCGGAAAAAGCGCTCGTCCTTCGTCTCTGCCCAGAGTTCACGCAGGATCGCCAGCCTGGTGTTGCCGCCGTTGCGGATGATGTAGTGCGCCTCGCCAGGACGGCGTGTGATGGCTGGCGCCGCATCCAGGCCGCGCTCTCGAATGGAAGCCTTGATTTCATCGTAGGCCGAGTTGCGCTTTTTGCGGGGGTCGTGGTCGTAGGGTCGCAACTGGTCCAGTGTCACGACCATCGGCGTGTCGGCGATGGGGTCGCTCAGAGCCGTGGCCGATGGGCCGCTGCGCTCGAACCCGGCGGCAAGCAGCTTGCCGGCCATGTCCTGGGAGGTCATCTCAGCCATGGCCGCATCCCTCTGCGTTGGCGGCCCGGGCCATGCGGGCCTCGCGCTCGGCGCGGCGGATCTGCGCACGGGCGTTGAGATCCGCCCGGTAATCACTCGCGGTCGAGCTGGTATAGATGGCGGCGCAGCCGGTCTTGGTGAATTTGAGGTGTCCGCCCCGGGTGCGTTTGACGTGCCAGCCTTCGCTCACCGCGAACTCGATCAGGGCGCGCAGCCGCTTGTGGCCACGGGCCAGTTCATGTGCGTTCGCCATTGGGCCTCCCGGTTGCAATAGAACGTGGAGGACGACCGGACACGAGGGCGAATCTGTCTTGCCACTGCGGGAACAGTTCGCCGGCGAGCGCGCGCATGGTGTCGAGCGCGGCGGGCGCAACTCTGCCCGGTGGCTGGCGATGCTCGACGCGATGCACCGGCAGGCCGCGCGTCGCAGCGCGCGGATAGGCTTCGATGGCCGGCACGTCGGTGCCCAGCACGCATATGCCGGCATGGTCCTGGAACAGGTCGCGCAGCGCCTGCTGGATCATCCGTGCATTCGCGGACACGGGGTGGACGCGATTGATGAGCAGGTGCAGGGATGGCGGTTCGATGCCGAGGTGCCGGTATGGCGCGATGTCCTCCAGCAACTGCATGGTGCCGCGTCGCAGTTCGCGAGCAGCGAGAATTTCCGGGGTCACGGGCGACAGCGCCATGCCGGAGGCGAGCACCGCCATCTCCAGCAGCACTGAGCGCGCGCCCTGGGTGTCGATCAGCACCAGGTCGTATAGTGGCGCCAGCGCCGGCAGCAGATGGCGCAGCCGCAGGCGCCCATCTGGCGCGTGCAACAGCAAGGTGTTCAGTTCACCCCGGTGATCGTTCGAGAGCACCAGGTCCAGGCCCGCGATGATGGTGCGAGATACGAGCTGGTCGAGGGCGCGCTCGTTGAACGCCAGCAGATCGTAGATGCCACCGGGCGCACGGTGGGTCAGTTCGTAGTAGGAGGACAAGGTGGGCTGCACGTCTAGATCGAGCAGCAGCACGCGCAGCCCCGCGTCGGCGGCGAGGCCGCCGAGGTTGGCGGCCGTGGTCGTCTTGCCGACGCCACCTTTCGTTGAAATGATGGATACGACCTGCATGGCGCTCTCCGTTTGGCGATGGGAAATCCGAGGGGAGCGGGTCAGGTGCGGTTGTTGAGGCGTTCGGCGATCCACTGGTCGATCTCGACCGAATCCCAGCCCACGGCGCGCACGCCCAGGCGCAGCGCCTGTGGGAACTGGCGCTTCTTCATCAGGTTGTAGATGTGGGCGCGTTTGAAGCCGGACTTCGCTTCAACTTCATCGAGCCGCAGGATGCGGCGCTCGTGCGGTGGCAGTGCAGGTACTTGCGACATGGCGGTCACTCCTGAACGCTCAGTGGCGTTTGTTGGCGTGACCTCTATTCAATAGACATGGCTGCGGAAAGACACTGCAAATGCAATCTCCGCGACTGCACATACAAGATGGAAGGATTCATGCTGCTGCGCTACGCACATTCTTCTTGGCATTGGCGAACTTGCCGTTCAAGGTTCGCTCTGTGATGCCCATGGTGCCGCCATAGTGGGCAAGCAATGCAGTGACGATGGCCTCCTGCGTCTTGAAGCTGGAATACGGCACGCCCGATGGAGATTGACCCAGCATCAACGTCAGCATGCCGCCAATGATGTTCAGGTACGTGGTCTCCGCCCGGTCACTGATCGCGCACTGTTTGGATGCCAGGAGCACGGTGGACTGCTTAAGCAAGGCTTCGTGCTGCGCTTGCAGTTCGCGCATCTCACGCCGGCCATGGTCCAGCGCGGCCTGCAGAGCCAGCCGTTCCAGCAGGAGCGCCTGTCCTGTTTCCAGGGTGATGAAAGGATGGGCCATGCGCTCGCCACGGCTGAACAGGAATCCCGGCCGATGCTCGGGATAGTGGGTGCGCATCCAGCGTTTCAGATCAATGTGACGAACCGTCAGATCAGGCGAGTCGATCAATGCAGTATCGTGTGCCGTGATGCCGCCTTTCCCGTACGGCAGTTCTCCATTTAGGATTCCGTCGTAGATGCGTTCCGAGTACAGCCGACACTCGTTCCACCGCGGGCAATCCAACATCTGCGGCAGGCACCGCGGTGATGCGATCGAGGCGAGGATCAACGCCTTGTACCGCAACAACCCAGCCCACCGTATCGCAGCCTCGATGGGACGATAGAAAACCTTTGATAATGGTGGTTCCGTGTGCATCTTCTTGTCTCCTTTCGGAAGCGCTACATCACCGGCTCCTTTCTTGCCCCACCAAGGGCGGTTGTGTCGTTATGTCTGTGGCTGATGCCTGGGACGATGCCCTGCAACGTGGGCGACGAGATCATGGCATCGGCCACAGGTGGTCCTGTCTTGCTCAGTGTGCAAGTACCAGCCAGTTGCCGGCCCGTCTAGCAACAAGGAAGAGGTGCGCTCGACAATGGCGCTCACGGCGTCAGCATCATGCGACGCGTCAGGCCCATCAAGACCGATTCGATATGGTCTGATATCCCTACGGTTTCACAAGTCGCGCTGGATAGCGGTTCGTTGCTCTAGCTCCAGATGGGCGTTGAGTAATTCGCGCATGTCATGCATGTTTCTACATCCTGATATATCGACATAGCATCCAGCGATTATGGGCTGTGGCTAGTTTGAGGCTGTTGCGCGTCGCATCTCGGTCCCCAGGCCGGCCAGGCGATGTGAACATGCGCTCCATCTTTCCTCGCTCGTCGCATGTCCTTCATCACGAACAGTCTTGGCTGTGGTGCTCACGGCATCAAATCAAGCGCAGTCTCAACGCTAGATGCTGGTGCTATTGTTGACGCAGGGAGACTTGGGCGTGCCAACGGCGTTGCAGGGGCAGGCCTCTAGGCGCAGTGTGTTCTGCGTCCTTTGTCGCGGGACGGAATGACAGTCCAATCGATTAGATTCGTGAGCCACCAAAATGCCGCGCAGTCGCACGATAAATCGCTCCACCTTTGTTAGGATCGGATATAGACCCATCCGGCTCGCAGCATATAAGCGATCTCGATGATGGCCGAACTGGTCATCACCTGAAGCGGTGGCCGGTTTTCCCTGCCGATTCGATTCAGGGTCGTGGGGCACACCCAGGTGCGGGCGTCCATGTCGGCATGTGCATGGTCAAGGGCGGCCTCGACGGCCTCTGCATTGAGAACGATGCGCAGGTCTGTATCGGGGGCATCACGCAGGAGGTTGACAGCATTCTTGCGTGCGCGCTCCAGTGCTGCCGGCGTCGGCGCATGCAGGATCACTTTCAATGCTTGGTGTTGGATGTCTTGGCTCATGATGGTTTGGGCGTGACAGCGGAAAAGGGATTTGTTTACGGGTTGAGTTGCTGCGAAGCCGACTTCAGGGCGCTCTGCAGCATCTCCTCGATGGAGGGGTGGTAGAACGGCATCGCCAGTAAATCATGGATGGTCTGCTTGGCCTGGATCGCCCAGGCGAGCAGGTGCGCCAGATGCTCGCCTTGCGTCAGCAGCATGCTGGCCCCGAGCAACGCGCCAGAGTCAGGTTTCACGTAGATGCGCAGCAGGTTGTCCTGGGCACCGAGGATCTTCGAGCGCCCGTTGCCACTTCCTTCCGCAATACCGACCACGGCATCTTTCCGCATTGCGGCCTGGTAGGACATGCCGACCGTGCAGACGTCGGGGTCGGTGAACAGGATGGTGATCGGCACGCAACGCGGTGCTCCCTGCCACTGTTCTCCATGCAGGCTCGCCAAGGCGGCCTGGGCTGCCATCTGGCCTTCGTCGACGGACTCATGCAACAACGGGCGATCCGGCTGCACGTCGCCCGCGAAGAAGATCGGTGCGTCCGATGCCCGCATCGTGACGGGATCGATGTTCGGCCGGCCGGCCTTGTCCAATGGGACGCCGGCCGCTTCCAGGTCGAGCGCGTCGATATTGGGTCGGCGGCCGGTCACGACCAGCAGGCGATCCACAAGCGCTTCATGCGCGTCGGTGCGCATGCGCACCTTGTTGCCTGCCAAGGTGACTTCGACGGGCGCGCCCAGCCACATGGGCAGTTCGTCGCCAAATTTCGAACGCGCCCGGGCCTGCACCTCAGGATCTTGAATGCCGGCGATCGTATCCTGTTGGTCGGCACCGATCACCTGCACGTCTAGGCGTGTCAGAGCCAAGCCAAGTTCCAGGCCGATGGCTCCCAGCCCGAGAATCCCCAAGCCCTGCGGCAGTTGCTCCTGCTCGAACAGGGTATCGGTGGTCAGGATGCGGAAAGCGACGCCATCGAGCGGTTTGGGGATCACCGGACGCGAGCCCGTGGCTACGATGAACGCCTTCGCCTCGATGCGCTGGTCGCCAGCTTCCAAGGCGCCTGGCGCGACAAAGCGCGCCTCGGCCATGATCAGGCTATTTCCGACCGCCTTGCGTATGCGCTCCGCAGCACCGCCGGCCAGGGCATCGCGTGTCTGGCGGGCATGTGCCCACAGGGCCTGCGGTCCGTGCGCCAAGAGCGTGGCGCCTGCGGGCAACTTCTTGGCCGTGATCCACCTCATCCCCGCATGCAAAACAGCCTTTGACGGCATGCAGCCTACACGCGCGCATGTCGTCCCCAGCGGTCCATGGTCGATCAGGACGACCTCCTTGCCTGCCGCCTTGAGCGTATTAAATGCCGCGACGCCGGCGGTTCCAGCGCCGATGATGGCGATATCTACTTTCCTTGTCTGCATTGAAAATCTCCGTCCACAATCAACCAAATATCGAATTTTTAGCCAACATTGCGCATCAGCATGAGGGCCGCCACGGCCACGCAGGAGATCGAGAACATCCGCTGGAGCAACCTTGAGGGAATCCTCCGCGCCAGAACGCGGCCAAGCGACATACCCACGAGCGCCGCGAGAACGAATGTCCATGCGGGCGCGGTGAGCGTCAGGCCGTGGCTCCACGCGATGAACACGGTCACGGCGGACAGCAACGCAATCACCATGAGCGAGGTCGCAACGATGCTGTGCATGCGCAGTTCGCTGAAATGCGCCAGGGCCGGGACGATGATGAATCCGCCGCCCACGCCCAACATGCCCGTGGCCAAGCCGGACATGACACCGATGCTTCCCAGCATGGTCGCTGTTCGCAGGTTCCAGACAAAGCGGCCGGTGTCCTTGGAGATCTTGCAGATCCGGGCTTGCTCGTCGGCCAAAGCGTCCTCGGTCTGGCTGCCGCGTGAGGACATGAACATCCGGTAGGCCACCACGAGCATGATGGCGACGAAGATCAGGTTCAGCCATCGAGGCGAAAGCCAGTGGGCAAACTGCACGCCCAGCGGAGCCGTCACGGCGCCAGCAGCCGCCAGCATCATCGCTGCCTTATACCGAACAACGCCCTGGCGCAATCCCTGCAAAGCGCCCAGGGCCGCTGCAGCGCCCACGGCGAGGAGCGCCACAGGCGCGGCATGACGTATGTCCATGCCCAGACCGAACACCAGCGCCGGCACCGCGAAGATGCCGCCGCCGGCACCGGTCAATCCCAGCACGGCTCCGCTGATGAGGCCCAGCAGTCCACCCGTCAGCAAAAGCATGGTGAATGATCCTTTCCACTATTTCCCGTGAGCAGCCTGGGATGCGGTCTGCGAGAAGCGGCCATCAAGTTCGGCGACTCTGCGGCTGATTCAGCGTGGTCCCAACACTTCACCCAATTGAGCCCCTTGTGGCATGCCGTTATATTTCTTGAGAACCCCATTGGGGCCGCGGACAACGATGCCGGGCGTTCCCCGGAAGCCTGTGTTCATCATGAGTGCCAGGTTGTCATCGAGGATCTTGCGCACATCGGCAGGCACGGTCTTGGCTGGCGCAATCCCGCCCTGGCCAAACTGCCGCTCGTTCGTCACCAGTGCCGCTGTCCGGTCAGGCGCGCCAAGAATAGCTGCGGCTTTGGCCGGGCTGTCATCCTTGATGATCCCTACCAGAATGTGCCGCAACTGGACCTTGCCGGAATCCACCCAGGGACGTGCAGCTTCCCAGAAGGTGTGGCAATAGGGGCAGTTTGCATCGCTGAAGGTATAGATGACGCGCGGGGCGTCTGCCTTGCCGTCCAACACCCAGGTAGACGATTGGAGCTGCGACCATTCCTTGTCGCTGACCGGCTTGGCGGCCAGCTTTTCCAGGTCCGCTTCGTCCATCGGCTCGCCCTTGGCGTTCAGGCGAGTTCCCACGATGGCATTGCCATCGCTCGTGATGTACACGGCAATGGGCCGGTCACCTGCGACTGCGGCGAAGGCGCGCAGTCCGCCACCGACCTTGAATTCCTGCGTGACGGTCAGGCCCTGGCCTTCCAGCACCTTGAGGACGGGCGGCTTCTCAGCGGTTTCTGCCTGGCTGCAACCGGTGACCACCATGAAGCTGGCAGCCAGAAGGAAAGAAATGCGCGAGCGCTGTGCAGACATAGTTACTCCTTATCTGTCTTGATCTGTTGGGATGGCGCGAAACGGCGCGACACCGTGTGTTTGAGGCTGGCCATCGAGAGTTCGCCCAGGTGTGTATCCACCAGACGCCCGTGCTCATCGAAGAACAAGGTGGTGGGCAGGCCTCTCGATGCGACGGCCTGCATGGTCTGGGAGGCCGGGTCGAGCAGTACGTCCTTGAGTTGCAAGCCCTGGGTTTCAAGGAAGGCGCGCGCCTGCTGGGCGCTCTCTCCTTGGTTGACCATGACGAAAGCGATATCGGGATACTGCACTTGCGCCTGCTCGAACACCGGCATCTCTCGACGGCATGGTGGACACCACGAAGCCCAGAGGTTGAGCACGACTGGCCGCCCGGTATAGGAATTCAGGACGACAGGTTTTTCGTCGAGCGTGGCGAGTGTCAAGGCCGGCAATGGCGGCGCGGAGCGCTGCAACAGATCAAGCACGCCACCTGCGGCAAACCAGGCCAAAAGTCCGGCTGTAACTCCCACCAGGACAGGGCGGCGCAATGCCCGGATTGAACGGGTGCGCCACCAGACGAACGCCAGCGCTGCCAGCACACCGACCCACCAGGAGAAACCTTGGTCGCCGATGAAAATCATGGACATGGGCGACTGCGCGTACTCGTCCCACCATTGCGCGATGTAGCCGATGCGAGCCGCCACAAACCCCACAAACATTGCGTCCAGCAGCATTCCACTGGCCGCCTTGTACGGCGAGTCGGGCAAGCGCTTGGCAACCATGCGCGCTACCGCCCAGGCCAGCAAGACGGCTAAGAAGACGGCAACGAGACGGACGGAGAATGGACCTATGCTGATCATCAGGAACCTGCCTTGTCCAAACGCTCCAAGAAGGCGCGGGCGTCGATCTCGCCAATTACGCGCAGATCCCGGCGTTCCGTGCCGTCCGGGCCGACCAGAATGAGCGTGGGCGGCCCCATGACACCCCAGCGCTTGAGCAGGGCCTGGTCGGTCGCGTCATTGCGCGTTACGTCCGGTCGCACGACCTGCATCCGGGCCAGTCGGGACGCGACGGTGGGGTCGCCGAATACGTTTCGTTCGATCACATGACAACTGACGCACCAGTCGGCGTAGAAGTCGATCAGCGTCCATTGGCCACGCGAAGCGGCCTGCGCCAAATGCGCATCGACGTCCTCGACCGATTTCGCCTGCACGTAAGCGACACCGGCCGCAGCCGGTGCTGTCGAAGTCGATTCACCGCGCAGGTGTGCCAGCGGCTGCAATGCCGATTCGCCGCCAGAGGCCGCGCCGACCAGCATCAGGACGGACCACAAGCCAGCGAAGATTGCGCCGGACCGCAGCGTCCATGCCAGCCGATGCTTCGCTGCCACGGCCTGTCCCCACGCGATCAGGCCAATCGCCACCGACAAGACCCACGCTCCCCACAGAACCAGGCTGACCGTGCCGGGCAGGAAGCGTGAGAGCATCATCACGGCCATGCCCACCATGACATAGCCGAAAGCCACGCGCACGCGGTCCATCCACGCGCCAGGCCGCGGCAGAACCCGGGCACCGAACACGGCAATGGCCAGCAGGGGCAGTCCCATGCCCAAACCCAGCGCGAACAAAGCCATTCCGCCGTAGACCGCGCTGCCGGTCTGCCCGATGTACAGCAATGCGCCTGCCAATGGCGCGGTCATGCAAGGCCCGACCAGAAGCGCCGAGAGGAAGCCCAGCACCGCCGCGCCCGTGATGCTCCCGCCCGATTGATCTCTGCTGGCGGATCCAACCCGATTCATCAGCGCCGAGGGGATCTGCAGCTCGAACAGGCCGAACAGTGAACTCGCCAGGACCAGGAACAAGGCTGCAAACGCGCCCAGCAGCCAAGGCGACTGCAGTGTGGCCTGCAAGTTGGCGCCGGCCAAGCCAGCGGCCACGCCCACCGCTGCGTAGGTACCCGCCATCGCCAGGACATAGGACAGAGAAAGGAATAAAGCCCGCCGCGGCTTGGCCTGGCTGCCTACGACCATCGTGGAGACGATGGGGATCATCGGTAGCGAGCATGGTGTGAAAGCCAGCAGCAACCCGAAGCCGAAGAACAGCAGCGTTCCCCATACGGGACCTAGCGCTGCAAGCCGCTGCGCTGCTACTTGATCCTCGGCCATCTCGGCAGCGCCGCCCACGCTGCCTGTAGTGGTGGGTGCCGCGGCCGAACTCGCCTGTACCGAGTCATCGCTGGCCGGGGATGCTCCGGCCGCCACTGCCGCCACTGCCGGCAATGCCACATTCATGGTCTGCGGCGGATAGCAGATACCTGCTTCCGCGCACCCTTGCCAGTGCAGTGTCAGCGGGCCGGGGGCAGCGGCGGGAAAGCGCAGATTGAGCGCGTCGCCCGTATAGATTTCCGTGTCGCCAAAGAACTCATCGTGTTTGGCCGTTCCTGCCGGCAGGGTTAGGCTGACCTCATGGCCTTGCGCGTTGACCAATTTGACGGCGTGGCGATAGACGTAGTAGCCATCGGCAACACGCCCCGCGGCCGAGAATGAATCACCCTGCTGCTCGACAGGCTCCAGCTTGAAGACTTCAGCAGCATCCAGGAATTGCCGATCACTATTGCCCCAGGCGGGAAGAAGGCCATCCGCCCACGCACTGCCAATCGCCAAACAATAAAGTAAAAGGACTGCAAGTGCGCGTCGATAAAAAGCCAAATCGAATCCTCCAAGCAAAGCCGCCTGGATGATGCACTGACTCGATTAAGCGAGACTAAAGTGCCGCGATGGCATGTTCGTTCGCTGACGGGAGACGGCTTCAACATAAGCTATTAGTCGAAGCAAAATGATCGAGAGCACTCGCTGGAGCATCTTTGGGGAGTCCTCCGTCAGAACGCCGCCTAGCGACATGTCGAGTGTCCCCGGCGGGCCGTGCGCAGGGTATTGTCGTCAGTCCGGTCTCACGCTACTCGCGTCCACTGGCGATGCGCGAATTCCATTTTGTACTGGGTAGAGAAACGCTCTCTCTGAGTCGCGATGCCACATTCAACGGGACGTCAGAAGCCAACCCATGCTGGCGCGGGTTCCTGCCGTTGCCCCAACGAAAGAGCTGGCATTTCTGCGCCGCCGTCAATCTCATGTTCCCCAACCACACCTCGCTCGTGTCCGACTTCGAGAATCAACTTGGAGCCTTCGTCAGCGCCATGAGCCAGGAGGACACCATCGGCCAGATGCAGGTGTTCACGCGTCAGCGGCACCCTCATGCATCATATCGACAGTGCCGACCTTAAAGACACCGATATTGACGGCGACGAAATCGTCCTATTCGATGGAGGCAGCGCGCGCGGTGACGGCTGGAAGCACGTTTTTTCTGACGTCAAGCCTTCGCCACGAACTGCACCGCCAGCATCTCGCCCGTGACACATACCTCACCATCTGCGCTCAGCGTCAGATCGATGACGGCCTTTCGGCCTTCCAGTGAGCGCAGCGTACCCTCGATGAGCAGTTCAATGCCCAGCGGGGTGGGCCGCTTGTAGTCCACTTTCAGTGAGCCGGTGACAAAGCGGATGGGTGCGCCACCGTCGCCCAAGGCGCGGCCCTGTGCCCGGTACGCAAAGGCCGCCGCAGTGGCGGTACCATGGCAGTCCAGCAGCGAAGCCAGCAGGCCGCCATAGACATTGCCTGGGTAGCCACCGCTGTACATCGCCGCCGGCGTAAAGCGCGCATGGGTTCGCTCGCCTTCAATGAAGCTTTTGAGGTGAAGCCCATGCGGGTTGGCCGATCCGCAGCCGTAACAGTGCGCGAATTCGGCGGGGTAATGGTCCTGGATAGCGTGCATATCGATCCTGGGTTGGGTAGTAAGAGGCCTGAAGCTCGACGGTTGTTCCAGTTTTTTGGGGCCGCCTATGGTGACCATGTGATCATTACGGCGACCATCGTTGTCGCACCGCGCTTGAGCTGTTGACAGCCTACCTATGGGTAGGTAGTATTGCAAGAAGTGCAATTATAAACGAGGGAAAGATATGGCCGCCGGCACACGCGAGGCTCTGCTTCAAACTGCCGAAACCCTGATGCGTACCCGAGGCTATACCGCGTTCAGCTACGCTGATCTCGCCGAAGCGGTAGGCATTCGCAAAGCAAGCATCCATCATCATTTCCCGACCAAGGAAGACTTGGGGCAAGTGATCGTCGAGGCCTATCTTGTCCGCCTACGCATCGAGCTCGAACGAATCCACATTCAGCATCGCCACGTCATCGGCCGTCTGGAGAGCTTTTTTCAGATTTTCAGGTCCAGTGCCGATGGTGGTCTACTGCCTCTTTGCGGCGCGCTTGCCGCCGAGAGGGCTGTATTGCCGCCGAAGCTGCAACAGCTGACGCATCAGTTCTTTGACATGCAGTTGACTTGGCTGACCAGGATACTGAGCGAGGGCATCGATCTTGGGGAAATTACCGAGGGCAGCGGAGCCAAAGATAAGGCTTTTTTGCTGCTGAGCCTTCTGGAAGGTTCCTGCTTCATTAACTGGGCCACCAAGGGAAAAGCGCCGCTGAACCCAAGTGTCATTCAAGTGATCGCCCAACATGCTTGAGAATACTGTGTTCACCTCCAGAAGGGGATAGATGCAGCCCCTTTTTTTAACCCGAAAACCTACCTACTGCATGGTAGGGTGGGATGATCCGACGGAGATACTGATGAAAACAGTGAACGTGGAAGTGTGGTCCGACTTTGTATGTCCGTGGTGCTGGATTGCAAAGAAGCGCTTTGACAAAGCGGTTGCGTCGCTGGCCGGGCAGGTTCAGGTCGTGGTGACCAACCGAGCCTATCGCCTTGGAAGGGGCGTGCTTCCGATGGACTACAAGAGCATCCTGCACCAGAAACTTGGCGGCGCCGCGGCCGCGGATCAGATGATGGCGGCGGTCAGTGCCAATGGGCTTGCGGAAGGCCTCGTCTACAACTTCGACACCATGCGTTTTGGAGACACGACGCAAGCGCACGCGCTGATCAAGCACATTAACGAGCCACTGATCGCTGAGCGGCTGATGGAGCGTCTGTACAAGGCTGCCACCACCGACGGACTCGATATTTTCGATCGGGATGTGCTGATTTCGTTGGCCAACGAAGTTGGCGTTACCGACACGTCATTCGACCTTGAATGCGTTCTTATCTTTGCCAAAATTCGACGCGACGAGACCGAGGCAAATCGCGTTGCCAATGGTGTGCCTTTGTTCCTGTTCAACGGCAGCGTTTATGTGTCCGGAGCGCGAGAGGTCGGCGTCTTCGAGCGAGCCATTCTGGATGCTGCGCGCCAGGCGCCCGAAGAGATGACCGGTGCCGGCGAAGGCGAGAGCTGCGGCATTGATGGCTGTTCCCGATAATTCACCACTGCAACTCTTGTCGTAGCAGTCGACTGAGGTCAAGCGGTGCCCTTCGGCATCGCGCGTCAACACGCGTAATTAGATGGGAATGGGTTTACGGTTGCGTGAGATGCCGCCTGGCACCGACGCGCATGTGTTTGAGAAGACATCCACAGTAAGGAAAAAATGCAATGGCGACGAATTTCATACTTCCTCCCGATCCGACCGCTGAACAGATCGGAAGTCAAGTCCAGGTCATGAAGCAGGCGCAACTCAGGTCGGGGCCACCTTCGATTGGGGTTCGCAAGGATCGTATCAAACGCTCGATCGACATGCTGCGCACTCATCGGGAAACGCTCATCGACGCCGTGAACGCCGACTATGGCACCAGAAGCCGGCATCAGACACTGGTCGCGGATATTCTTGCTCCCATCGAGTCACTGCGCTACAACCTTGAGCATCTCGAAGCCTGGATGAAGGCGCCCACACAAATCGAGCCGTTCCCAGGCGTGAAGGCATGGGTCGAATATCAGCCTCTCGGCGTAGTGGGCATCATCAGCCCGTGGAATTTCCCAGTCCATCTGGCAATTGGGCCATTGGCTTCCGCATTCGCCGCCGGCAATCGGGCCATCATCAAACCGTCTGAACTGACGCCGCAAACGTCGGAGGTGGTAGCTGATCTCATCTCTCGGTACTTCGACAGCGACGAGCTGACGACGGTAAAGGGCGGCCCGGAAACCGCGGCGGCGTTCAGCGCCCAGCCGTTTGACCACCTTATTTTCACCGGCAGCACACAAGTAGCTCATCATGTGATGCGCGCGGCGTCGGAAAATCTGGTTCCGGTCACGTTGGAGTTGGGTGGCAAGTCTCCGGTCGTCGTGGGACACGACGCCGACCTGCGCTGCGTCGCCGAACGTATCCTCACGATGAAGACGTTCAACGCCGGCCAGATTTGTCTGTCCCCCGACTATGTGTTGATCCATGCGAGTCGTGTCGATGAATTCGTCGGACAGGCGAAGGCCACCATCGCACAAATGTATCCAACGATGCGCGATAACCCCGACTACACCGCAATGTTGAATGTTCGCGGTTTCGAGCGCCAAGTGGCGCTCGTAGAAGACGCACGCAGCAAGGGGGCAAAAATCGCAAATCTCTCGCCGGCAGGCGAAGATTTGTCAGACGTTGGCCTCCACAAAATGCCGCCCACGCTGGTCGTCGGTGCCACCGATTCAATGCGCGTGACTCAGGAAGAAATTTTTGGCCCGGTCCTGCCGGTCATCGCGTGTCAGACTCTCGACGAGGCCATCGCCTACATCAACAAGCGTCCTCACCCGCTCGCTATCTATCACTTCAGCGAAGATGAAAGTGAGCGCGCGAAAGTCGACGCGCTGACCTCATCAGGTGCCTTGATTGTGAACGATGCAGCGACGCATGTGCTCATCGACGCGTTGCCCTTCGGGGGCGTCGGCGCATCGGGCATGGGGCACTACCACGGCGAGTACGGGTTCCGTGCGTTTAGTAACGCCAAGCCCGTGCTGCTGCAAAGCGCAGGCGGGGAGTCCAATCTGCTGATGCGGGCGCCCTATTCGACAGAGCTAGAAGCTACGTTGAACGGAATGATTGACGCTTAGTACGATCTGATTAGCACAAATTTTTCAGCTCTTCCCCCTGTGGGAGGGCCTCAGCTCCGACGGCCGGCCGCGAAAGTCCGTCTGGGCTGAAGCCCCTCCCACAAACGGTGGCTCTTTCTACGGGGTTTTCCGTTCCTCGCTGAAGGACGTGCGAATCAGGTACTACGATCAGCTACCGGAGAACAAAAGTGTCGATATCTCGTTTGAATCTTCTGAAGATCGCTCTGCTGGTTTTCGGATCCATATTTTGCTTGGTTTATCCGATCGCGGTTGTATGGCCATCGGGATGGCTGTGGCACGTAGGGCCGCCAGCCTCTTCTCACTACTTCATGATGATTGTGGGCATTTACGCAACTCTGGGAGTGTTGTTGATCCGCGCTTCACGCAATCCGATGGCGCATCGGTCGCTGATTGACTTTACGATTTGGTCCAGTGTTGTGCACGGCTTGATCATGGCGGTCCAATCCTTCGGCCCAGGTTCGCATATGGGCCATATGCTGGGTGACGTGCCTGCATTGTTGCTCGTCGCGATCGTGCTGGGTGCGTTGACCTACACCGGCGGCGTAACGGCTGAGGGGAGCGAAGACGGGCGTCCTGGTTGATTCCTCTTGATTGTCCGGCGAGTCAACGGGCCGTGGAGATGACGCCGGGGGACCCGAGCAGCTTGACCATTAACACGGACCAGTTTGCTTATAGGATCCACCAGCCGCAACTTTCATGACAGAGTTCTTTCGCCGACACGACCTTTCCGATCGACATTGGGCGGTACTCGATCCCCCTCTTCCCGGTCAAGCGGGACAATTCTGGCCCCGCCCCAGGGCCTGGACGTGGCGGTGCTGGATGCGCTGATGCTCATCGATTGACCCTCGCGCGATTTTGCGCCGCATTTTTGGAGATTTCCATGCAAGCAGATCCTTTCGACCCAACCCGATTGGCCCCGGACGTCCTGGCGGTGCTGACCGACATGGCGGCCTCCGGGGCACCGGCGCTGGAGTCATTGCCCATCACCGAAATGCGCATGGCCTACCTGCAGGTGGGCGCGCTCCTGGGCGATGAGCCCATACCAGTTGGAGAAACATGGGACTTGCATGCCACCGGACCGGGCGGCCCGATTCCCTTGCGGCTCTATGTACCCAAGACAGGCGTCGCGCCCTATCCCACCACGATCTACCTGCATGGCGGCGGCTGGTCGCTGGGCGGTCTGGACACCCACGACAAGGTTTGCCGACGGCTGGTCAACACGACCGGGTGCGCGGTGGTTGCGGTGGACTATCGACTCGCTCCCGAGCACCCGGCACCAGCAGCGCCGGACGACGCGGTGGCCGCGGTGCGCTGGGTCGCGGCGCAGGCCACGACGCTGGGACTGGATGCCAGCCGGCTGGCCATTGCTGGCGACAGTGCCGGCGGCAGCCTGGCGGCGGTGGTCTGTCAGCAGTTGCGTGGCAGCGAGGTGTCACTACGCGCCCAGGTGCTGATCTATCCGTGCACCGACGTGAGTCCTGCCGGGGATGCATTCGACTCGCGGCGCAAGAATGGCGCGGTGCCGCCGCTGACTCTGGAAGCGATGCGGGCCATGGTCATCCCGTTCCTTGCCAATGGTTTCGACACCCGCGATCCGCGCGTGTCGCCACGGCTTGCGTCTGACCTGCACGGACTGCCGCCGGCCCTGATCGTGACCGGGGAGTGCGACATCCTCCTGGATGACGGCCGACTGTACAGGGATGCGCTGAGTGAGGCCGGCGTGCCCGTGGAGTACATCGAATACCCGGGCATGATCCATGGCTTCATCGAAATGGCCGGCGTGCTGCCGGCAGCGCAGACAGCTATGGAGCAGGCTGCAGCCTTCCTGAGCGTGCATCTGGATCTGGCAACGGCCCGGTCTTAGCGCCTGCCGACCCTGGCCGCATATACGGCCAGGGTCGGTGGTGCAAGCGCTCAACGATTTCCTGGTGTTCGGCACCGTGGCCGTAGCCTCTTTCGGGGCGGGCCGGCTGCTGAACACCTCAGACTGAGAAACCATCAACAGCCTGATGCTGCCGCTCATCGCGGGCGTGCTGACCATGCTGGGCTGGCTGGCCTGGCGCCAACGCCGGCTGTCGGTCGCGCCATGACGCCGTCTGGGTCCAGCGGAGCGTATGGATCAGCTCGGTTTCAAGTGCGATGCATTGAGACCATGAGGGGCTCGTGATGACGGCCAGTGACCGGCAACTCACGCAGAAAGCGGTGGCTTATCTGGCGCCCCTGCACATGGGGGGGGCGCGGGTCACTTCACAGCCCTGGGCCTCGTGATCGAAAGTTGAATCCTCCGCCGCAACTACGCGCCGATGAGCAGCTAGATCGGAATCCTCCAGGCAAAGCTGCCAGATGATGCATCGGCCCGATTAAGCGAAACTAAGCGCCACGAGGTCATCTTCGTTCGCTGACGCGAGACGGATTTCTGGCCTAACATGATCGTTGGGACGAACGAGATGGAGCGAAAATGCGGGTGCTACTGGTGGAGGACGACGAACTGATCGGCAAGGGCATTGTGGCCGGTTTGCGCAAGCACGGCATCATCGTCCACCACGTCAGTTCGGCAGAGGAAGCAGACGCTGCGCATGCGGAAGAGACCTTCCATGCCTTGGTACTCGATCTCGGTCTGCCCGACCGTGATGGCCTGGACCTGCTAGGAAGCGTGCGAACCGTCGAGCCTCAGCTGCCGGTTTTGATCCTCACTGCACGGGATGCCATCGAACACAAGCTCAAGGGGCTGCATGAAGGCGCTGACGACTACATGGTCAAACCGTTCGATCTGCGTGAACTTGCAGCTCGGTTGCACGCGCTGGTCAGGCGCACGCAAGGCCGTGCGGCCCAGGTCATCTCGGCCGGCCCCCTTCGATTGGAGCCGGAGAGCGGGCTGGCCTGGTTCCAGGGCGCGTCCGTCACCTTGTCGCGCCGCGAGGTCGATCTGCTGGCCCAGCTCGCCAGCGCCGATGGCAGGTGGGTCCCGCCTGACATGCTCAACGAGCGCTTATACGGTCTGGGGGAAGAAATCGGCAGCAATGCGCTCAACGTGCATATCCACAACATCCGCCGCAAGCTCGGCGCTGAAGCCATCCAGACGGTCCGTGGGCTCGGCTATCGGCTGGGCTGGAGGCTTGCATCATGAGCCTGCGCCTTCGCGCCGTTCTGATCGCTGGTATTTCGCTGTTGGTTCTATGGGGTGCTGCCGCCGGCTGGATGATGCGCGGCGTTCATTCCAATCTCGATCGAACCCTCGACGGCCGCCTTGCCATGTCGGCACGCATGGTGTCGGGGCTTCTTGAGCGCGCAGCGCTGGCTCCGAATTCGGCGGCCACCGACTTCACCGAGGCGGTGCGCGTCAGTGGTAAGGAGGGTATCGCCTGCGAAATCCGATCCTTGCAAGGAGAAATCCTGGCACGAACAAACACTGGACCTCACTCAGAATTCGAGTCACTGCCAGCCGGCCTCAGCACGCAGGATGTTTTGGGACATCAATGGAGAGTCTACGTTCTCCGTGCCAATGGCTACCAGATCACGACGGCGGATCGCGTGGATCAGCGGGATATGCTGATCGATGAATTGCTGAGTGTGGCTGGCGTGCCATTCCTGATTGCTTTTCTTGGCGGCCTGGCTGCTCTTTGGATCGGCATCGGCCGGGGACTGGCTCCGCTGGAGACTCTGTCGCAGCAATTGCGTGACAAACACGCGGACGACACCTCCCCAATCGCCGTCAACCATTCGCCCTCGGAACTGCGTCCGGTTCTGGACGCCATGAATGGGCTGCTCAAGCGCTTGGCACGGACACTCGCCAGCCAGCGGGCATTTACCGATGCCGCAGCGCACGAGTTGCGGACGCCGTTGACCGTAATCGATACGCATCTGCAGGTAGCCCGAATTAGTGAAGGCGACGAAGTGGCGTCCTCTCTTTCCAGTGCAGAGGAAGGCGTAAAACGACTGAGGCGCACCTTGGACCAGATGATGATACTCGCCCGCGCCGAGGCGTCCGCCGACAAGGCGGATGGTTGCACCTCTGTGATCGCTTCCATCGGCAGCGTGCTGGACCTGTGGAAACCTGAACAAAGTGAACGCTTGTCGTTGAACATTAGCGGCGAGGACATCGGAACTCCGGTGCCCAAGTCGATGCTGGAGACGGCGGTTCGCAATTTGGTTGACAACGCAATACGCTACTCGCCGCGAGATGCTGCGATCGAAGTCGGGGTGTTCCTGGATCCGAGCGCACAGCGGTGTTTGATTACCGTATCGGACCGTGGCCCCGGGCTGACTGCCGAGCAGGCATCCCAGATTGGCCAACGTTTCTGGCGCGGCGATCAGGGCCGGAAAAGCAAGGACGGGGCGGGCTTAGGTATTTCGATTGTACGGGCTATTGCGGAGAGATTTGGCGGGGTACTGAATCTCGAACCCCGGGAAGGGGGAGGCCTGGTTGCGAAATTTTTCGTGCCAACTGACACTGTTCCTAAGAAAAGCCAAGTTTAGTCTGCGGGGCGTAATTTGCATTCAGAACCATAAACTTGCGCCATGCTATGGATAGCGCTGATACGGCTGATGGACGGATCCACGCTGATGTGGTTCGCCTTCGTTCGATCCACCATCCATCGCTTGACATGGGAGTAACCATCCGCAGGGACCAGCCGCATGGCAATGCTCGTGCGGCTGCCGCTCTTGCGACTACAGTGGTGACGAACGCCGTACGAGACCAGCCAGCACTATCCCTATAAGCAATAGGACGGGCTGGTCTCCATAACGAACATACGGCGTTAGGCCGCTCATGCCTTGTACGGTAACGGACAATACGCCCGGTATATGGGGCGGGAGAGCTGCAGCGATCCGTCCCTTTGGATCGATCGAGGCCGTGATGCCTGTATTTGTGGAGGTCAACATGGGCCGAGCGGTCTCGATGCTGCGCAACCGCCCGATCTGCAGATGCTGGCGAAGCGCCCAAGTCTTGCCGAACCAAGCGAGATTACTCAAGTTCACGAGAATGCTCGCACCGGGTCCGCCGCCGGGGTTCGGCAGGAGCGACGGGAGTAGCTCAGAACCGAAAACATCCTCGTAGCAGATATTAAACGCCAAATGCTGGTCACTCACCGAAAACGGCATCTGGACTGGGGCGCCACGATCGAAGTCGCCCAGCGGCATATCCAGCATTCGCGTAAACCACGCGAACCCCGCCGGTACATACTCGCCCCAGGGAACAAGGTGGTGCTTGTCGTAGCGTAGCGGCAGGGATGCCTCGACAAGCTGCTGCAAAGGCGTGCGGGCGTCGAAGCCGATGGCGCTGTTGGTGTAGCGCGAGCTTCCGTCGGCAGCAATGCTATGCAAAGGTACGCCCATCGCAATCACACTGCGCTGGTTCGCCGCTACGTCAAGCCATGTTTTCCAGATAGTCGAGTCGAGCTGATCCTGGAAAACAGGCATGACAGTCTCTGGCAGTACGATCAGATCCGGATGTGGCTCCCTGGGACCCGGTGGCTGTGCAGCCAGCCGCAAATGACTGATGATGCCGTCTTCGAGCAGAGTGGGATCGAACTTCTGCGATTGATCGACATTGCCCTGCACCAGCCTTAGATTCAGTGGTTCGCCTTCGGCCGTCGACCAATCGATGCGAGCCAGTGTCCATCCCATTGCGATCAGGATCAGAACCGTCACCAGCAAGGATATGTGCGAACGTATAGAAGCCGCGACCGGACGCGACAGGAACGCCACTGTCCCCGAGGCGTACGCTGCGAGCAGCGCGACGCCATGCACGCCTAGCAACGGCGCCCAGCCGACCAACGGGCTGTCTACATGGGCGTAGCCAATGTTCAGCCACGGGAAGCCCGAGAACAGCACGCTGCGCAGCCACTCCGAGGCTGCCCAAGCAGCCGACCAGGCCAGCACTTGTGGCAATGCCGCTCCCGGCCGAATGCGAGACTGTAGCCACTTGCTGATCGCACAGGCAAGACCAGGAAACAGCGCGAGAAAGGCAGACAGCGCCACGACGCTCGCACCGGCCAGTGGAGCGGACAAACCACCGTAGTCATGGACGCTGATGAACAGCCAGTACAGGCCAACAGCAAAATAGACGAAGCCGAAGCCCCATCCACGAAGGAATGCCTGCCTGCCGCGCTCGGCAGCGAAGCTGGCGCGGGCCAGCACCGCCAGCGCGAGAATTTGAACGACGGGAAGCGACCACTGAGGCAACGGATCCGAGGCGAACGTTAACGCATGTGCGCTACCGGCGAGCGCCAAGGCTATGGCATTTCGCCACCTCACGAGCATGCTCACGGCCTGAGCATTCCAATGCTCCAGTGTTCCATCAGGGCTTGCCTCAGCTTATTTTACGAATCTCACACGTGAATCGCGAGAATGATGGTTAGACTGGATTAAGCGAAAGTTAAAAGAGACATCGACTGCCCGTGCCCCGGCTACGATGCAGACGGCTGCTCACCGTCTGTGAGGACAGGCTGCGCCAGCCATTCTCGGCCCTTGAGCATGCCGTCCCAATAGACTGGCGGCAGGATGCGTTCCTTCAGCAGCCACGCCAGCGATGAAGGCCGCTTGCCATCGATAAGCCACTTTGGAAACGACGGTGCCAGCTTGCCACCGTAGGCGAACTCGGCTAGCACGATCTTGCCGCGCTCGACGGTGAGCGGGCAGGAGCCATAGCCGTCATAGCTGGCCAGACGCATGGACTCGCTCCGGGCGGCGAGCAGGTTGTGCGCGACCACCGGCGCTTGCTTGCGCGCGGCAGCAGCGGTTTTGGCATTGGTGGTGTTGGTGCAGTCGCCGAGTGCGAAGACATTGGCGTACTTCTTGTGGCGCAGGCTCGATGGGTCCACATCCACCCAGCCGGCTGCGTCCGCCAGCGGACTCACACGGATGAAGTCCGGCGCCTTCTGTGGCGGCACGACATGCAGCAGATCGAACGAGCGGGTGACGCGTTCCTGGGTGCCGTCGGCATGCGTGCAGACGAAAGTGGCTTCATGTGCTGGACCATCGACGGCCACGAGCTGGTTGTTGAACTGCAGGTCGATGCCGTAGGCCTTCACGTACTCCATGAGTGCGGGCACGTAGTCCGGCACGCCGAAGAGCACGCCTCCCGCGTTGCAGAACTCAATGTGGATGTTCTTGAGCATGCCCTGCCGCTTCCAGTGATCGGCCGAAAGGTACATCGCCTTCTGCGGCGCACCCGCGCACTTGATGGGCATGGGCGGCTGTGTGAACAGGGCCTTGCCGCTCCTGAGCTGCTGCACCAACTCCCAGGTGTAGGGCGCGAGATCGTAGCGGTAGTTGGAGGTGACGCCGTTGCGGCCCAATGTTTCCGGCAGGCCCTCAATGCCGTTCCAGTCGAGTTTCAGGCCTGGGCAGACTACGAGCTGCTGGTATTTGACGATGCGGCAGCCATCGAGCACCACGGCGTTGCACTCGGGCTCGAACGCGGCGACGGCCATCTTGATCCACTTGACGCCGCGCGGCAGCACGCTCGCCATCGTGCGTGCCGTGCGGGCGGGCGGAAATACGCCCGCGCCCACCATCGTCCACCCAGGCTGGTAGTAGTGCACGTCCGCCGGATCAATGATGGCGATATCCGCATCCGGCCTGCGCGCCAGCAGGCTGGACGCCACCGCGATGCCCGCCGCGCCTGCGCCGACGATCACGATGTCGTGCGTGGCGTCCACGACGTCGACGGGCGTGCGTCCACCATTTGTAATCCGCCGGGCCACGCCGGAAAGGTCATAGCCGGCCCCGCGTGCGGCTTCGAGGATGGATGCCAGCGGCCGACGCTGCGCCTGGCTCAGCGCCCACAGCGTGGCCGAGCGTGTTCCGGTGCGGCAGTAGGCGAACACCGGACCAGGCAGCTGCGTCATCAGCGCACCGAAGCTGCGCGCCTGTTCATCGGTCACCTTGCCGGGCTCCACGGGCAGGTAGGCGGCCGTCATACCCAGCGCCTGGGCGGCCTGCTCGATTTCATTGAAGCCGGGCTGGTCGCCCGCTTCTCCGTCGGGCCGATTGCAGATCACCGATCGGTAACCGGCCTCGGCGATGACCTTCAGGTCGGTGGCAGCGATCTGGCCGCTGACGGCCAGTTCCTGGTTCAAAGCTTTGATATCCATCAAGGTCTCCTGGTTCGAAATTGTCCTTTCAGCCGGCCGGCGCCGCGCTCACAGGGCATCGATGGGAATCTTGAGATAGTGAACGCCGTTGGATTCGACAGGCGGCAACTGGCCGGCCCGCATGTTCACCTGCACGGATGGCAGCAGCAGCACGGGCATCGCCAGCGTGGCATCGCGCTGCTCGCGCGTGGCCACGAAATCATCCTCGCTGATGCCATCACGCACATGGATGTTTTTCGTGCGTTCCTCGGCCACGGTGGTCTTCCATTGAAGCTCGCGCCCCTCGGGGCGGTAATCGTGGCACATGTAGAGCACGGTATCCGGCGGCAGCGACAGCACGCGGCCGATCGAGCGGAACAGCGTGCGCGCATCGCCACCAGGAAAGTCGCAGCGCGCCGTGCCGTAGTCGGGCATGAACAACGTGTCACCCACGAAGGCCGCGGCAGGCGCATCAGGTGTAGCCTTGTCCTCGATCACATAGGTCATGCACGCAGGCGTATGGCCGGGGGTGTGCATGGCTCGCACTTGCAGCGTGCCGAGCATGAAGGTCTCGCCGTCATCGAACAGACGGTCGAACTGCCGACCATCGCGCGCAAACTCCGGCTCTGCGTTGAAGAGCTGACCGAACACCTGCTGTACGGTGCGGATGTTCGCCCCGATGCCGGTTCGTCCACCCAGGAGCGACTGCAGATACGGCGCGGCGCTCAGGTGATCGGCGTGCACATGCGTCTCCAGAATCCACTGAACGCTCGTCCCCAGTTCCCGCGCACGGTCAGCCATGTGATCCGCGCCGACGCGCGAGGTGCGACCAGATTTGGGGTCGTAGCCGAGCACACTGTCGATGATGGCGCACTGACCGCTTTTCGTGTCCAGCACGATGTAGCTGAAGGTGCTGCTGTCCTCATCAAAGAAGGGTTCGATCTTCACGGTGCCTTTGCCTCGCTGAAAGTATGACCCGCTTGTTTTCGTCCAAGCTCCTTTTGGTCGGGTGTTTGCTGGTTCGTTCTCAAATTTCAGATGGTGCTCGCGCGGGATTAATTCAAAATTAAAAATTCTTGCCGTTGCATGTTCTTACTGGCCGAGGGCCGAGTGAAGAAATCGCTTCTCCACCCGCAGGCTCAGCCACCCAGCATGCGGCGGTTCCAAGGCATGCGCATCAGCAGACGCGCGAGTCCACAGAACCCCGAGACACCGGTAAAGACCAGCCCAGCGCCCACAAAGCCCGAGAGCACATGGAACCAGGGCGAGGCCATGGAGCCCAGCGCTGCGCCCAGTACGATCAGCGAGCCCGCGACAATCTGCACCTGTCGTTGCAGCTCCAGGGGTTGAGAGGCATCGGCCACGACAGGCAGGCCTGCTTTCTTCCAGGCGTCCAGCCCGCCTTCGAGAACGTAGGCGTCGCAGCCCGTGCAGGCCGCCAGCGCCGAAGCGTTCCCCTGGGTCCGGTTGCCCGAGCGGCAGTGGAAGATGACGGCGGGAGCAGCATCAATTGGGAAGCCGGCGCTTTGCAGCCGGTCCATGGGCACATGGCGTGCCTGCGCGATGCGCTCACGGGCGTGTTCGCCCGCCGCACGAATGTCCACCAGAATGGCGCCTTGGTTCATGAGTTCGCGCGCGGCATGGGGTGAGATCAATTTCAGGGACACGGCAACGGCCTCCGAGGGTGGCTCATGGGCAGAAGATGGCTTTGAGCGTGGTGATGAGTCTGGCCACGTCCGGGTTGTCGACACGGTAATGCAGCGTCTGCGACTCGCGCCGGTAGGTCACCAGACCTTCCTCGCGCATCTTGGCCAGGTGCTGGGACAAGGCGGACTGGCTCAACGCCACGTTTTCGAGCAGCGCACCGACGGTCATCTCGCCATGCGAGATCAGCAGACAGAGAACGAGCAGACGATGCTCATTGCCGACGGCCCGCAGCATGGCTGCAGCCTTGGTCGCGCCATGCTGCAAAAACAACTGGTCTTTTTTGTTACTCATCATGGTAGCTTGTATTTCATATTTTTCTAATTTAGCATACGCTAATAAAAGATCAAGGCGCTGCTTCGAGACAGGCTGTGCAGTACATCTTCCGGCCGGTGTTCTCATGCGAAGGCGTGCTTTCACCTGACATCTCACTTCCGGATCCATCCATGCCCCCATCTGGTTCGCTGCCACCACCCACTGCGACAGACGCTCGCCGCAATGTGGGACTGCTGATGGCCGCCCAATCGCTGGGCGGCGCCGCGCCACCCATCATCATTTCGCTGGGCGGCATCGTTGGCCAGATGCTGGCCAGCACCCCTTCGTTGGCCACACTGCCGGTCAGCCTCTACAACCTGGGGCTGGCGCTGTCGACCATTCCTGCGGCCCTGCTGATGCGCCGCCTGGGCCGGCGCGCGGTCTATGCGTTGGGGGCGCTACTGGGTTCGATTTCCGGGCTCATCGCTGCATTGGGCGTGCTATGGGGCAGCTTCGAGACCTTTTGCGTGGGCACGGCGATGGCCGGCTTCTACGGTGCGTGCGTGCAAAGCTACCGCTTCGCGGCCAGCGATGCGGTACCGGTGCCGCAGCGCGCCACCGTCATCTCGCGCATCATGATCGGCGGCCTGATCGCCGCGGTCATTGGCCCGCAGGTCGTCATCTGGACGCGCGACGCCTGGCCCATGGCGCCGTTCGCTGGCAGCTTCCTGGGGCAGGCGGGTTTGGCGCTGCTGGCCTTACCGCTGCTGCTGATGCTGCGCATGCCGCGATCCCAGGCGGCCGCCGTCGTGGGCACGGCGCGTCCGCTTGGGGTGATCGCGCGCAGTCCAGACTTCGTCGTGGCTGTCACGGCGGGCATCGTGTCCTACGGCCTGATGGCCTTCATCATGACCGCCGCGCCAATGGCCATGGTGGGTTGCGGCCACACCGTGGGCGAGGCCGCGCTGGGCATCCAGTGGCACGTGCTGGCCATGTTCGCGCCGAGTTTCTTCACCGGCCGCCTGATCGCGCGTTTCGGCAAGATCGCCATCACGGCGTGCGGACTGGTGTTGATCGGGGCCTCGGGGCTGTTAGCCTTGACCGGGCTCGAACTTCTGCACTTCTGGGGCTCGCTGATCCTGCTGGGCGTAGGCTGGAATTTCGGCTTTATCGGCGCCACGGCCCTAGTGACCGACTGCTACAACGCACCCGAACGTGCCAAGGTGCAGGCGCTCAACGATTTCCTGGTGTTCGGCACCGTGGCCGCAGCCTCTTTCGGATCGGGCCGGCTGCTGAACACCTCAGGCTGGGAAACCATAAACAGCCTGATGCTGCCGCTCATTGCGGGCGTGCTGACCATGCTGGGCTGGCTAGCATGGCGCCACCAACGGCAGTCGGTCGCGCCATGACGCCGGCTAGGTCCAGCGGAGCATATGGATCAGCTCGGTGCGATGCATTGAGACCATGGGGGGCGTGATGACGGCCAGTGACCGGCAACTCACGCAAGACGTGGAGGCTTATCTGGCGCGCCTCTTTTGCCGACCGTTTGATCCTGGACGACAGCCAGCACAGAATATTTAGATTATTTTCTGGCAATGCATATCAAAAGTGCATCGCTGATTTTTCGCAGATTTCCATCGAACCATAATTGGTTCAATCCAGCCAAGAGGAGCAATCATGATCGTTGCAACGGTGACTTTTAAACTTACCAAGTCGTGGACAATTGCCGAGGCGGCCGCGGTTTTTAACTCGACCGCTCCGAAATATTTGGGGAAGCCTGGACTGATACGGAAGTACTATTTCGTGTCCGAGTCTGGTGATCGGGCAGGTGGAATCTATCTTTGGGAGACGAAGGCTGACGCGGAGAAATGCTATGCAGGTGAATGGAGAGCGATTGTTGCGGAAAAGTACGGCGCTGAGCCAGATATTCAGTACGCGGAAGTCCCAGTTTCCGTGGACAATGTGCTAAACATTATTCAGAACGGATAAATCAGAGCATCTCGCAACCGCTCTTCCGCTACATCAAGATAAGCAATCGAATCGGTTTGATCATGCGAAGAATAACCAACGCCATTGCCTCAACACTCGCCAGTTGGTAGTGCCTCGACGAACCGTTCAGTGCATCTGCGTCGGATTTTCCTGCAGAGGGCAAGGCCATCACGCTGATCGGCCCATCCGCAGCAGGCGGTCCGACTGATCGAGTTGCGCGCGACCTTGCCAAGGCGTTGCGCAAGCCTCTTGTGCTAACACCGTGGTGGTCCACAACGTGCTTGGCGCAGGAAGCACAATCGGGACTGCTAAGGCCACGCGCGCCAATCCGGAACCGCAATACAGCGCATCGTGCATGAAGTCCAATGCCCAGCAGCGGTTTGGCTCGCTTGCCAGATCCAGTGGCTGGCAAGGGGGTTCTGGCAACCGCGGTTTGCCCGGCAAATGCTGTGAGACGTGTGTAATGGGATGGGTTCGAACATCGTGAGGCGCCGAGTGGAGCCTGATCAACCGTTGCGGGTGACGTGCTGGTGACATATTGCAATTGCTATGTGGTCGAGCTCATCCACGAACTCCGAATCGTTTATAGGCAAGCGCCACTTTCGTAAGGAACCGATGGCCCGATTATCCCCAAGAAAACTGTTCCAGTGGGCCTGATCGCTCTTTATCTGACCGGCTGAAGGACGGGACGCAGCCCACGAACCTGACGGCGATACGCCGGGCGCATTGGTGCTTTAATTATTGCTGTCGCAGGTGCCTTACGCCATCCCATTACACACAAGTCGTCCAGCCTCGCAGCATCTTGGTTACTTGAAGATTGCGGAGCACCAGGTGAATTAGTCGGAGCACGCGTTCAGGACGCCGGATCTGGGGATGCGCGGCTCGATGCCACGCACGACAGCGCGACCGGCCATGATGCTGCTTCTTGGCCGGGGCTGGGTAAGCCTCGCAACGCGTACCGCGCCAAAGCATGCCCTTAACCGCGCAGAGGATCAGGCCCACGGGCGGGTTTTCCTCGGCAAACATCCTGTGCACCTTCGCGTAGTTGCAATACATGTGCATCTGGCCACGTCGACATGGGTCAAGCCCATGGCAGTCTAAGGACGTGGATGGAGCTCGTTGGATGAACTGTGTTGCCGAGGACGAAAAACAAGGCTACAATTCAGGCCTTCGCTGCTCACGGCGGCGGAGAAAGTGATTGGGAAACAAGGATTTAGCGCCCTAGTGCCTGTCTCGTTTCCCGCTCCAGATCAAAAGGCCTTGCGATTCGTCGCAAGGCCTTTTTTCTTTGTCCGCGCTAGCGGCGGCTGGCTGCGTGCGCCACGCTGGCGGGCACCCTGATCGGCAGGTCCAGCAGCATCTGCGCCATGCCCTTGCCCAGCGGGTCCATGCGCATGGACGACGGGCCGCCGCCGTCCAGCGCCTCGTGCAACAGCAGGTTCATGGCCGCGATGCCGGGCAGGTAGAAGCGTTCGACAGGGCCGTGCGCCATGTGCGCGAAGTAGGCCGCCACCACTTGCGGCGTGAGCCGGTTCCACAGCAGCGGCAGCCATTCGGGCCGGCGCGCGACGATGCCAATGTTGGAGATGTCGCCTTTGTCCCCGCTGCGCGCCCAAGCGAGTTCGACCAGGCGCACTTCCTGCGCAGGCTCGTCGGGTTCGTGCCAGGCCGGCACGTGCGGCAGCGGTGCGGTCGCGCTCTGCTCGCCGCCAGCCCGCACTTCCACGGCCTGGCGTTCGCCATCGAGCCACAGGCCGACCTGCACCGCGCGCTTGTCCAGCAGGAAGGCGAAGGGCTTGACCAGCGGCGACACCGCGGGCCGGCCGCCGCCCGGGCTGGTCGTGCCAGGCGCCCAGGACGTCCCCGACGGCGCAATCTCGCGCGCAAACATCGCCAGCGCGTTCTTGTCCGGATGGTTGGCCACCACGCGCAGCATCACCTCGCGCGCCGCTCCCGTGCGTGCATGCGGTCCGTACAACGTCTCGACACCCAGCACCTCCAGGTAGGTGGAGGTATAGGGCGGCAGGGCCTGGGCCTGCAGGATCTCACCCGTGCGCTCGAGGATGGCCTCGCCCGTGCGGCGCGCCTTCTTCGCCGCGTCGATGCCGATGAACACCATGCTGCCGGCGCAGCGAAAGCCATCGAGCTGCGTGGCCGAGACCTTGTAATGCGGCGTCGGAGCGCTGCCACGGGCCGGACCCACGTGCACGCGGTCCGCATCCAGCTGCGTGATCTCCACGTAGCGGAAGTCGCAGCGCACATCGGGCAGCAGGTAGGCACCCGGGTCGCCGATCTCGTAGAGCAGCTGCTCGGCCACGTTGGCGCGCAGCATCCTGCCGCCCGTGCCCTCGGGCTTGGTCACGACGAAACTGCCATCGGCGCTGCACTCCACGACCGGGTAGCCCATGTGGGCCCAGTCCGGGACGTCCTCCCAGTCCGTGTGCAGGCCGCCGGTGGCCTGGCAGCCGCATTCGATGATGTGGCCGGCCAGGCTGCCCGAGGCCAACCTGTCGTAGTCGTCGGCCGCCCAGCCGAAGGCGTGCATGAGCGCGCCCAGCGTCACGGCGCTGTCCACGCAGCGGCCCGTGATGACGACGTCGGCACCGGCCGCGAGCGCGGCCGCGATGGGCGTGGCGCCCAGGTAGGCGTTGGCGCTCAGCACCTTCTCGGGCAGAGGCTCGCCGGTGAACATGTCGTGCGCGCCGGCCGTGCGCAGCGCCGGCATCTGTGCGCTCACGTCGTCGCCCTCGACGACGGCGATGCGCAGCGCAACGCCCTGCGATTCGGCCAGCGCCTGCAGGGCCGCAGCGCAGCCCCTTGGGTTGATGCCACCGGCGTTGCTGACCACGCGGATGCCCTGGCGCTTGACCTCGGCCAGCACGGACTTCATCGCGATGTCGACGAAGTCCGTCGCATAGCCCAGCTCCGGCTTCCTGGCCCGTGCGGCGGCCAGGATGGCCATGGTGGTCTCTGCCAGGTAGTCGAATACCAGGTAGTCGAGCCGTCCGCCCAGCACGAGTTGCGGCGCCGCCACCATGCTGTCGCCCCAGAAGCCGGACGCTCCGCCGATGCGGACGGTCTTGGCGGTGGTGGCGGCGGTGGTCATGAGGGGTCTCCTGTCGGTGGCTACAAGCAGCTTAGCCCCAAGGCCGCCGCCGCCGCTTGTGTCGAGGCGCTGGCGAAGCGCATTGCAATTTGATCGATAGGCCTCGCATAATCAGCGCAAATATCGTTCAATTTTCAGACAAGTAACCGCTCTCGCATACTGCCCCCGGTCCCCGCCGGGTGGCGTCCTCCAGACATCCGGCCCCGGCGTTCAGCCCGTTTCAACCATGTTCTTCAACCGCCTGCGCGTCGCGCACAAGCTCTGGTCTTCCATGTTGCTGCTGTTGCTCGCCGTCGTGGCGCTCGGCGGCTTGACGCTCTACAACGCCGGCAAGGCGTACCGCCAGTCCCTGCTGGCCATGACGTCGGCGAATGCCCTGATCGAGCAGTCCATGCTCTGGAAGGGCCTGACCGAAGCGGCGGTCATCCGCAGCATGGCGTCGGCCATCAGCGCCGACCCTGCGGTGGGCGAGCTCTTCAAGGCCAACGTGGCCGGCGACGCCGACCGCATCGCCAAGCTGCGCGAGAGCATCACCCAACAGGCCACTGCGCCCACGGACCAGGCCCAGCTCAAGGACATCGTCGCCAAGGGCGGCGCGCTGCTGGCGGCCAGCCGCAAGGCCCGCGAACTCGGCGCCTCTGGCGACCGGGCCGCCGCGATCACACTGGTCCAGGGCGAGTACAGCGCCGCCGCGCGCGCCTACCTGGAGTCGATCGACGTGTTCGTCGAGCTGCAGCGCAAAAAGGGCGTCGATGCGGCCGCCGCGGCCGACCGCGCGCGCGAGGCCAGCGCCTCCTGGGGCGCGGCGGGCGCGGTCGTCGTGGTGTTGCTGGGCATGCTGGTCGCGTGGTGGCTGGTGCGCTCGATCCGCCAGCCCTTGCAGGAGTCGATCCGCGTGGCCACCGCGATCGCCGAGGGCGACCTCACGCAGCGCATCGATGCGCGCCGCTTCGACGAATTCGGCGAACTGATGCGCGCGCTGCAGCACATGAACAGCTCGCTGGCGAACATCGTGGGCAACGTGCGTTCGTCCACCGACAGCATCGCCACCGCTTCCAGCGAGATCGCGCAAGGCAACGCCGACCTGTCCAACCGCACCGAGCAGACCGCCAGCAGCCTGCAGAGCACCGCCTCGTCGATGGAGCAGCTGACCGCCACGGTGCAGCAGACGGCGGGCTCGGCCGGTACCGCCAGCCAGCTGGTGGCCTCGGCCAGCGAGGTGGCCTCGCGCGGTGGCCAGGTCGTGTCGCAGGTGGTCAGCACCATGAGCGACATCAACACCAGCAGCAAGAAGATCAGCGACATCATCGGCGTCATCGACGGCATCGCGTTCCAGACCAACATCCTGGCACTCAACGCGGCGGTAGAAGCTGCGCGCGCGGGCGAACAGGGCCGCGGGTTCGCCGTCGTCGCCAGCGAGGTGCGCAGCCTGGCCGGCCGCTCGGCCGAGGCGGCCAAGGAGATCAAGGGCCTGATCGGCGACTCGGTGCAGAAAGTCGAGAGCGGCACCCAGCTGGTGGCCGACGCGGGCCGCACGATGGAGGAGATCGTGCGTTCGGTGCAGCGCGTGAACGACATCATCGGCGAGATCCGCAGCGCCACATCGGAGCAGAGCCAGGGCATTTCCGGCGTCAACCGGTCGGTCGCGGAACTGGACCAGATGACGCAGCAGAACTCCGCCCTGGTCGAGCAGAGTTCAGCGGCCGCGCAAAGCCTGCGTGAGCAGGCGCAGGGCCTGGCCGGGCTGGTGTCGGTGTTCCGGGTGGGCAGCGTGCACGACGCACGCCCGGCCTTGCCGGGCTGAGCGGCGCTGCAAGGGGCGGCGCCAGCCAGTTCGCGCAAGACCGGGGCGCGTGCTGGCCGCTAGCCTTGGCGCCTACCAGGAGGCCCCATGGACTTTCTCGACGCGCCCGCGCTGCCCTTCTACTTCACGCCCGAGCACGAACAGTTCCGTGCCACGCTGCGTGGCTTCATCGCGCGCGAGATCGCGCCGCACGTGAACGCCTGGGACGAGGCCGAGACCTTCCCGCGCGAGCTGTATGCGCGGGTGGCGGCGCTCGGCGTGCAGGGCCTGGGCTATCCCGAAGAGTATGGCGGCACGCCGGCCGACATCTTCTACCAGCTCATCGTGGCCGAGGAGTTCGCCCGCTGCGGCTGTGGCGGCGTGCAGGCTTCGCTGAACTCGCACAGCATCGCCTTGCCGCCCATCTTGAAGGCCGGCAGTGCCGCCATCCGGCAGCGCGTGATCCCCCCCGTGCTGCGCGGCGAGAAGATCGCCGCCCTCGCCGTGACCGAGCCCAGCGGGGGCTCCGATGTGGCGCACCTGCGCACCACGGCCATCCGCGATGGCGGGCACTATGTGGTCGACGGCGAGAAGACCTTCATCACCTCCGGCATGCGGGCCGACTTCATCACCACGGCCGTGCGCACCGACCCCGCGGTCAAGGGCGCGGGCGGGATCTCGGTGCTGGTGGTCGATGGCGACACACCAGGCCTCACGCGCACGCCGCTGCGCAAGATGGGGTGGTGGAGCTCGGACACCGCCCACCTGCGCTTTGACGGATGCCGCGTGCCCGTGGCCAACCTCGTGGGCGAGGAGAACCATGGCTTCAAGGTGTTCATGCAGAACTTCAACAGCGAACGCCTGTTCATGGCCGCGCTGGCCTGCGGCTTCGCCGAGGTCTGCCTGCGCGAGGCCGTGGACTGGGCGCGCCAGCGCCAGATCGCGGGCAGCGCGCTGGCCGAACGCCAGGTGGTGCGCCACAAGCTGATGGACATGACCCAGCGCATCGACAGTGCCCGCACGCTGCTGTATGAGCTGGCCTGGCGCATCGAGCACCGGCATGCGCGCCCGGCCCAGCTCGTGGCCCGCGTCTGCCTGGCCAAGGTGCAGGCCACCCAGGCCATGCAGTTCTGCGCCGATCAGGCGGTGCAGCTGCTGGGCGGCATGGGCTTCATGCGCGGCACGGCCAGCGAGCGCATCTACCGCGAGGTCAAGGTCATGATGATCGGCGGCGGGTCGGAGGAGGTCATGAAGGACCTCGCGGCGCGGCAGCTGGGCCTCTGAGCCCTTGTGGCCCGCAGCCAGTTGGCGCAAGACCGCCTTCGGGCCGCTGCCTAAGCTCTTGGCCACACCCGAGCCAACAGCACCATGAGCACCATCGAGTCCACCATCTTTCCCGGCAGCGACGCCTTCGAAGCCAACCGTGCCGGCATGCTGGCCCTGCTCGAACGCGTGGACGGCTACGTACAGCGCAGCGTCGCCACCTCGGGCAAGTCGCGTGAGCGTTTCGAGAAACGGGGCCAGTTGCTGCCACGCGAACGCCTGGCGCTGCTGCTGGACCCCGGCACGCCGTTCCTGGAAATCGGCGCGCTGGCCGGCCTCGGCCTGGACAACCCCGATCTGGAGAAGAGCGTGCCCGGCGGCGGCGTGATCGGCGGCATCGGCTGGGTGTCGGGTGTGCGCGTGATGGTCAACGCCTCGGACTCGGGCATCGACGCCGGTGCGCTGCAGCCCATGGGCATCCCCAAGCAGCTGCGCCTGCAGGAGCTGGCCCTGGAGAACAAGCTGCCCTATGTGCAGCTGGTCGAGAGCGCCGGCGCCAACCTCATGACCTACCAGGTCGAGGAGTTCGTCACCGGCGGCAACCTGTTCCGCAACATCGCGCGCATCTCTGCCGCAGGGCTGCCGGTGGTCACCGTCACCCACGGCTCGTCCACGGCGGGCGGCGCCTACCAGACCGGCCTGTCGGACTACATCGTCATGGTGCGCGGCCGCTCGCGCGCCTTCCTGGCCGGCCCGCCGCTGCTCAAAGCCGCCACCGGCGAGATCGCGACGGAAGAGGAGCTGGGCGGCGCCGAGATGCACACCACCATCTCGGGCCTGGGCGATTACCTGGCCGAGGACGACCGCGACGCGATCCGCCTGGCGCGCGAGATCCTGGCCGGCATCGACTGGCAGCGCGGCATGCCGGCCGAGCCCGCGCGCAGCTTCAAGCCGCCGCGCTACGAGGCCGAGGAGTTGCTGGGCATCATGCCCATGGACCACAAGCGCCCGGTGGACATGAAGCAGGTCGTCGCGCGCATCGCTGACGATTCCGAGTTCCTGGAGTTCGGCGCCAACTACGGCAGCGCCACCGTGGTCGGCCACATCAAGGTCGAGGGCATGCCGCTGGGCGTCGTCACCAACAACGGCCCGATCGACCCGGCCGGCGCGAGCAAGGCCACGCACTTCATCCAGGCCTGCTGCCAGAGCCGCACGCCGATCCTGTACCTCAACAACACGACGGGCTTCATGGTGGGCAAGTCGTACGAGGAGGCCGGCATCATCAAGCACGGCTCCAAGATGATCCAGGCCGTGACCAACGCCACCGTGCCGCAGATCACCATCTACTGCGGCGCCTCGTTCGGCGCCGGCAACTATGGCATGTGTGGCCGCGGTTTCCACCCGCGCTTCTGCTTCTCCTGGCCGAATGCCAAGACCGCCGTGATGGGCGGCGAGCAGGCGGCGCAGACCATGGTCAACGTGACCGAGGCCGCGATGAAGCGCAAGGGCGGCGAGGTCGACCGCGCCAAGCTGGCCGAGATGGAGCGCCGCATCATCGATCGCTTCGACAGCCAGATGAGCGTGTTCACCACCAGCGCGCGCATGCTGGACGATGCCGTGATCGACCCGCGCGACACGCGCGAGGTGCTGGCCCGTGTGCTGTCGATCTGCCGCGATGCCGCGCTGCGCCAGCCGCAGCCGATGCAGTTTTCCGTAGCCCGTCCCTGAAGGACCCCAGCGATGCAACTGACGCCCGAACACGAGAGCGTGCGCGACACGCTGGTCCGCTTCATCGACAAGGAGGTCAATCCGTTCGTCGACGAATGGGAGCGCGCTGAAATCTTCCCCGCCCACCAGGTCTTCGGCCGCCTGGGCGCGCTCGGCATGCTGGGCCTGACCAAGCCTGCCGAAAACGGCGGCGCCGGCCTGGACTACTCCTACGGCGCCGTGATGGCCGAGGCCCTGGCCCACATGCACTGCGGTGGCATCCCCATGGCCATCGGCGTGCAGACCGACATGGCCACGCCGGCGCTCGCCCACCGCGGCAGCCGGGAGCTGCGCGACGAGTTCCTCGCGCCCGCCATCTCCGGCGAGTACGTGGCCTGCCTGGGCGTCTCCGAAGTCGGCAGCGGCTCGGACGTGGCCTCGGTCAAGACCACCGCGCGCAAGGAGGGCGGCGACTACGTCATCGACGGCGGCAAGATGTGGACCACCAACGGCACGCAGGCCGACTTCTGCGTGGTGCTGGCCAACACCTCGGAAGGCGCCTCGCACAAGAACAAGTCGCTGATCGTCGTGCCGATGAAAACGCCCGGCGTGAGCGTGGCGCGCAAGCTCCGCAAGATGGGCATGCACGCGTCTGACACGGCGCAGCTGCACTTCGACGGCGTGCGCGTGCCGCAGCGCTACCGGATCGGCGAGGAGGGCATGGGCTTCATCTACCAGATGGAGCAGTTCCAGATCGAGCGTCTGTGGGGCGCACTCAACTGCGGTGCCATGGCCCAGCGCGCCATCGACACCACCGTCGCCTACACACGCGAGCGCCGCGCCTTCGGCCGCTCCATCCTGGACAACCAGTGGGTGCACTTCAAGCTGGCCGAACTGCAGACCGAGGTGGCGGCCTTGCGCGCGCTGAGCTGGCAGGGCGTGCAGCAGGTCGTGGCCGGCCAGGACGCCACGCGCACCGCCACCATGGCCAAGCTCAAGGCCGGCCGCGTGATCCGCGAGGTGGCCGACGGCTGCCTGCAGTTCTGGGGCGGCATGGGCTACATGGACGAAACGCCGATCTCGCGCATCTTCCGCGACGGGCGGTTGACGTCCATTGGCGGTGGGGCGGACGAGGTGATGCTGCAGATCTTGTCGAAGTTCATGGGCACGTTCCCGACGGGGCATTGACATGCCGTTGCACGCATTCCTGCTGGCCGCGGCGCGGGACCCCGCCGACGGCATGCCCTGTTCCGCGAATGTCCCCCGCCCCGGGCCGCAGGCGGCCCGGGGCTCCTCCTTTATTTCGCTGCACAGGGCATGCCATCGACGTGGTCTATCAGCCTCGCGTCGCATGTGCCAGCACGACGAGGCGTCTCCAAGGTCGAGGGTACCGGGTGGCTCCTGCAGCGAAATAAAGGAGGAGCCGGGGCTGCCTGCGGCCCTGGCGGGGGACATTCGCGGAAGGAGCCACCCGGTGGCCTCGGCCGAAGCGCCACCCCTGCACGCGACCCCAGCAGCCCAGCGCCACGCACAACCGACATGACCACCCCCACCACCCCTTTCCGCAAGATCCTGATCGCCAACCGCGGCGAGATCGCGCTGCGCATCATCCGCACGGCGCGCGCGCTCGGCTACCGCACGGTGGCCGTGTACTCGACGGCCGACGCTTGTGCGCGCCACGTGCGCGAGGCCGACCAGGCCGTCTGCATCGGCGATCCCTTGCCCGCACAGTCGTACCTGCGCATCCCCGCCATCGTCGAGGCGGCCCGCCTTGCCGGCGCCGATGCAGTGCACCCGGGCTACGGCTTCCTGGCCGAAAACGAAGACTTCGCCCAGGCCTGCAAGGACGCCGGACTGGTCTTCATCGGCCCGTCGGCGGAGGCCATCCGTTCCATGGGCCACAAGGCCGGTGCCAAGGCCTTGATGATCGAGGCTGGCGTCCCCTGCATCCCCGGTTACCAAGGCGAGGACCAGGGCGAGGAACGCATGGCGCAAGAGGCCGCGCGCATCGGCTTCCCGGTCATGATCAAGGCCACGGCCGGCGGCGGTGGGCGTGGCATGCGGCTGGCGCTTTCGGCCAAGGAGTTCCCCGAACTGCTGCGCAGCGCGCGCTCGGAAGCGCAGAGCGCCTTCGGCGATCCGGAGGTGATCCTCGAGCGCGCCATCGTCGAGCCGCGCCACATCGAGATCCAGGTCTTCGCCGACCGGCACGGCCACGCCATCCACCTGGGCGAGCGCGACTGCTCGGTGCAGCGCCGCCACCAGAAGCTGGTGGAAGAGGCACCATCGCCAGCCGTGACCGCCGAGTTGCGCGCGCGCATGGGCGCCGTGGCCGTGCGGGCCGTGCAGGCGATCCGCTACGAAGGCGCCGGCACGCTGGAGTTTTTGCTCGACCGCGAAGGCAACTTCTACTTCATGGAGATGAACACGCGGCTGCAGGTCGAGCATCCAGTGACCGAGGCCGTCACCGGCCTCGACCTGGTGGCGCTGCAACTGCGCGTGGCCGCCGGCGAGGCGCTGCCGCTCACGCAGGAGCACGTGCGCTTCTCGGGCCATGCCATCGAGGTGCGCCTGTGCGCCGAGGATGCGGACAAGGGCTTCATGCCCCAGAGCGGCACCATGGCGCTGTGGCAGATGCCCGGCGCGCTGCGCGTGGAGCATGCGCTGGAGCCGGGCGCCGAGATTCCCCCGTTCTACGACTCGATGATCGCCAAGCTCATCGCGCACGGCGATACGCGCGAGTCCGCGCGCCGCCAGCTGTTGTCGGGGCTGGAGGATGCCGTGGCGCTGGGCGTCACCACCAACCAGGCCTTCCTGCAGCGCTGCCTGGCGCATCCGGTGTTCGCGGCCGGCGGCGCCACCACGGCCTTCATCGCGCAGCACCAGGAGGCGCTGCTGATGCAGGACGCTGCCTTGCACGCCCGCGCTGCGGCCATCGCCGCCGTGCTGCTGGACGAGACCACGGGCGCGCAGCGTGCGCCCTCGGCGCAGCGCATGACGCACCGCCTGCCGACCGGCCTGCGCTTCGAGCTCCACGGCCAGGCCGTCGGCGCGCGGCTGACGCAGCCCAGCCGCCACCGCTACCAGGTCGAGATCGGCGAAGCCCGCCACGACGTGGTGCTGGACGAACTCGGCGCAGGCACCGCGCGTTTCACCTGCGGCGGCCTGGCCGAACGCGTGGTGTTCCACCGCGATGGCGCCAGCCTGCTGTTGCTCCTGCGCGGCCAGCCGCTGCGCGTGCTGGACCAGACCCGCGCGGTGGCGCAGCGCCAGGGCGAGCAGGGCGGTGACGGCAAGCTGCGCGCCTCCATGAATGGCCGCGTGGTGGCCGTGTTGGCCGCCGTGGGCGACGTGGTGCAGGCGGGCCAGCCGGTGGTGACATTGGAGGCCATGAAGATGGAACACATCCACGCCGCGCCCTGCAGCGGCCGGTTGGTGGCGCTGCACGTGAAGACAGGCGACCAGGTCGCCTCCCAGCGCGTGGTCGCCGAGATCGAAGCTGCGGCCACCGCCTGAGCCACCGACAGGAGAAGCACATGGACACCGCACCCGAGCCCGTGGTCTGCGAGAAGCGCGGCCACGCGCTGTGGATCACGATCAACCGGCCCGACAAGCGCAACGCCATCAACAAGGACGTGGTGGCCGGCATCCGCGCCGGCTGGCGCGCCGCCCATGCCGACCCCGGTGTGCGCGTGATCGTGCTGACCGGCGCGGGCGAGAAGGCCTTCTGCGCCGGTGGCGACCTGCAGCCCGGCGCCGGCTTCGCGTTCGACCTGTCGCAGCCCAGCGTGGACTACGCCGACATGCTGCGCGAGGTGCAGAACGGCACGCTGCCCTCCATCGCGCGCATCAACGGCGTGTGCATGGCCGGCGGCGTGGGCCTGGCCTGCATGACCGACCTGGCCATTGCGGCAGACCATGTGCAATTCGGCCTGCCCGAAGTCAAGATCGGCCTCTTCCCCATGCAGGTGCTGAGCCTGCTGCAGGACATCGTTCCACGCCGCACCGTGCGCGAGTGGTGCCTGACCGGCGAGCCCTTCAGCGCGGCCGAAGCGCGCGAGGCCGGCCTCGTGAACCACGTGGTGCCCGGCGCCGAGCTGGACGCCAAGACCGAGTGGCTGGTGCAGCGCCTGGCCGGCAAATCACCCACCGCGATCCGGCGCGGCAAGTACGCCATGCGCGCGATGGCCACGATGTCCTTCGACGAAGGCATCGCCTACACCGAGAGCCAGATCGCCTTGCTGGCGATGACCGAGGACGCGCGCGAAGGCCTGGCTTCGTTCAACGAGAAGCGCAAGCCGGTGTGGACGGGGCGCTGACGAGGCACTCAGCCGCTGCGTGCGCGCCGGTTCACGTGCTTGCGCAGCACCTCGTCCATGCGCGAGTGCCAACCGTCGCCGGTTGACTTGAAGTAGTCCACCACCTCGCGGCTGTAACGCACCGACGCCAGCACCTTCTGGTTGTTCGACGGGGGGCGGCCGCGCAATGCGCGCAAGGGAACCATGGCCTTGAGTTGCGCAGGCGTCAGCGGCTGGGCGTCCGGATCGCTGCGCGCAGCCGCATTGATGGCTCTGTCTTCGGCCGCCGTCGGAACCACGACGGCGGCTCGCCTAGATGTTGTCGACATCGTGCTTCACCGTGGATGTGCCAGGCGCCAGCGAACCTCAGGGGAAGCGCCGCCCGATCCAGTCCAGCAGCAGTGCATTCACCTCCTCCGGCTTCTCCTGCTGCGTCCAGTGCCCGCAGTCGGCCACGGTGTGGCGCTCCAGGTCGGGCACGATGCGTTCCATGCCGCGCGTGGTCGAGGGCGGCAGGAAGATGTCCTGCGCGGCGCAGACCATCAGCGCCGGCACCTCGATGCGGTCGGGCGTGTTGGCGGTGTCCTCCCAGTTGCGGCGCAGGTTGCGGTACCAGTTGAGTGGGCCCGTGAAGCCGTTGCGTTCGTAGGCGCGCACGAACACGGCCAGTTCTTCATCGCTGAGCAGCGGTGCCCCCATCACCTTCTCATCGCCTTTGAACAGCTCGGCCGGCAGGGCCTGCAACGCCTGCGGCACCTGTGCGAACTGCTCGAGCGTCACGCCGGGCCGGCGCATCAGGCCGCGGAAGGTGGCGTCCACATCCTCGCCCAGCAGCTTCTCTCCGACGCCCGGCTCCTGGTACTGCACCATGTAGTGCGTGGGGCCGCGCGTGCGGCGCATGGTCTCCACCAGGTCGGTCTCGGTGCGGCGCGTGTAAGGCGTGTTCAGCGAGACGACGCCCAGCACGCGGTCCGCATGGTCGCGTGCCAGCGTCCAGGCCAGTGCGCCGCCGAAGTCGTGGCCGACGACCACCGCGCGCGCGATGCCCAGCGCATCGAGCAGGCCCGTCACGTCCAGCGCGAGGTTCTGCATGCGGTAGTCCTCCATCGCGCCCTGCGCACCGGTGGCGCCGTAGCCGCGCAGATCGGGCGCCAGCACGCCGTAGCCGGCGGTGGCCAGGGCGTCGATCTGGTGGCGCCAGGAGTAGGCCAGTTCCGGGAAGCCGTGCAGCAGCACGACGGTCGGCTTGCCCGGCGCCGCTGCCACCACGCTGGCGGCCATGGCGATGCCGTTGCTCTGCAGACGACGCCAGCCCGGGAGTGCCGCCGCGGCGGGGGAGGGTGTGGTGGTGTTCATGCCGCGCACTCTAGCGCGGCGGCCCGGGGCGCGGTGTCGCGCGCGGGTGGGCCGTTCTCAGGCGCCGGCCCAGCCCACGGGCAAGGCGTCGCCCCGCAGGCGCGAGGCGCTGGCACCGCGCTCCGGGCGGTGCGCGGCAGGCCGTTCTGCCTCGTCGGCCGTCAGGCGGAACACCGCCACCGCCTCGACCAGCTCGCTGGCCTGGCTTTGCAGGCTGGCGGCTGCCGCGGCGCTTTCCTCGACCAGAGCGGCGTTCTGCTGGGTCGTGAGGTCCATCTGCGCCACGGCCTGGCCGATCTGTTCCACGCCCAGGCTCTGCTCCTGGCTGGCCATGCTGATGGCCGCCATGAGTTCGGACACGCGCTGGACCGATGCCACGATCTCCTGCATGGTGTCGCCAGCGCGGCCGACCAGCACCGTGCCGTGCTCGACGCGCGACACGCTGGCTGTGATCAGCGAACGGATCTGCTTGGACGCTTCGGCGCTGCGCTGCGCCAGCGTGCGCACCTCGCTGGCCACCACCGCGAAGCCGCGGCCCTGCTCACCGGCCCGGGCTGCCTCCACGGCGGCGTTCAGCGCCAGGATGTTGGTCTGGAAGGCAATGCCGTCGATCAGGCCGATGATGGCGCCGATCTGTTGCGTGCTGTCCTGGATCCCGCCCATGGTGGTCACGACATCGCCCACCACGGCGCCGCCGCGCACGGCGACCGCGCAGGCATCTCCGGCCAGCACGCCGGCCTGGCGCGCGTTCTCCGCGTTGTGGCGCACCGTGCTGCCCAGTTGCTCCATGGCAGCGGCAGTCTGCTGCAGCGCCGACGCCTGCTCCTCGGTGCGCTGGCTCAGGTCGTTGTTGCCCTGGGCAATCTGCGTGCTGGCGGCCGAGACGCTCTCGGCGTTGCCGCGCACGGCCTGCACGGTGTCCACCAGGCCTTGCTGCATGCGCTCCAACGCGGCCAGCAAGAGGCCGGTTTCGTCGCGCGCCGTGGCTGCGATGAGCGTGCCCAGGTCGCCGGCGGCGATGCGGTCGGCTGCGTGCACGGCCCGGTTCAGCGGCCGCGTGATGCCGCGCGTGATCCACCAGCCCGCCACGATGGCTGCGGCCACCGCCAGCAGGCACAGCGCGATCAACTGGCCGCGCTGGCGGCCGTAGTCCACGGCGGCCTGCAGTTGCAGGTCGCGGGTGCGCTGTTCGGTGTAATCCGCATAGGCGTTCGTGGCGCGCACCAGCGCAGCCAGCAGCGGCCGGCATTCGGCATTCATGCGGGCCACAGCCTGCTCGCGCTGCTGGTTCAGCGCCAGTTCGACGATGGCCAGCGCCACCGGGCCATAGCGCTGCTCGACCTGGCCGATGTCGGCCACGAGCTTGCGCGCCTGCTCCGACACAGTGGTGTCGGCCGCCAGCATGCGGCCCAGCTGCGCCAGCTGGTCCTGCACCTGCTGGTGTGCAGCGGCGACGGCGGCCTTCTCGGTGGCCAGGTCGGCCGCCTGCGTGACCAGCACGAGGTTGCGCGCGGCGATGGCGCGGTCGTCCACGGCGGCGCGCACGTGGGCGGCCACGGTGGCGCGGGCACTCAGTCCCTGGGTGTACTGAAGGAAGCGGTCGTTGGCCGCAGCCAGTTCCACCAGCGCCAGGCCGGCCACGGCCAGCACCAGGGCGGCCAGGCCGCCGAACGCCAGGCTCAGCCGGGCGCGAATGCTCAGGTTGCTCAACATCGTCGTGGTCCTGTTGTTGTGGAACCCGGTCTTTGCCGGGACTGGACCACTGTAGGACGAAGTCAGCCGCAAATGTCGCGCAACTGTGACGGATTCCACGCGCGCAACCTGGTGCAGACGGTGGGTAAACCCGAAGGCCTCCTCTGCTGTGCATCGATATAGTAAATCGATTCAGTAAACCGATGCACAAACCGGAGACCGCCATGCCATCCCGCCGCAGCTTCTTGCAGACCGCCGCCCTGTCGTCCGTGGGTGCCAGCGCCGCCGCGCCATGGGTGGCGCGCGCCCAGGCGCCGATCGCGCTGCGCTTTTCCTCCTCCATGCTGGCCGACGACAACGCCGCGCACTTCGTCTGGTACCGCAGCTTCGAGACGGCGCTGAAAGCCAGCACCGGCGATCGCTTCAAGATCGACTACTTCCCGAACAACCAGCTCGGCAAGGAAGCCGACGTGGTGCAGCAGGTCAAGGTCGGCTCCATCGACATGATGGTCACCGGCTCGTCGATCTTCGCCACCGTGGCGCCGGAAATCGGCATGCTGGATCTGGGCTACCTCTTCGACAGCTACGCCCATGCCGGCAAGGCGCTGGACGGCAGCGTCGGCAGGCAGCTCGACGGGATCCTCAACAAGCGCTCGGGCTGCTCGGTGCTGACCTGGGCCTCGCACTTCGGCGCGCGCAGCGTCTACACCAAGGCGCCCGTCAAGTCGCTCGCGGAGATCAAGGGCGTCAAGCTGCGCGTGCTGCCCACGCCGGCCTTCATCGAGACCTTCAAGGCCATGGGCGCCATCCCCACGCCGATCCCGTTCGGCGAGCTCTACATGGCGGCGCAGACCGGCGTGGTCGACGGCTTCGAGCACGACGCCGCCACGGTGCTGGCCAGCAAGCTCAACGAAGTCACCAAGTCCTGCTGGCTGACCGAGCATTTGTTCAGCCCCATGGTGGTGGTGATCGGCAAGCGCGGCATGGGCAAGATCCCGGCCGACCTGCAGCCGGCCTTCATGCAGGCCGTGGCGACGGCCACCGCGCAGCAGCGCACCATCGCCAGCCAGAAGAGCACGGCGGCCGTGGAGGAACTCAAGGCCAAGGGCATGACCTTCTTCCCGATGGCCGCGGCCGAGCGTGCCGCAGTGCGTGCCGAGATGCAGAAGTCGCTGTGGTCCGGCTTCGCCAGGCAGCATCCGGTGACCGAGCCGCTGTTCAAGGCCATCGACGCAGCGCGGGGACAGGCATGAGCGCAGCGGCAGGCACCGCGCCGACGCTGGGTTTCCGCTCCGACACCACGGCCGGCAACTGGCTCGGCCGCCTCACGCGCGCGACCGAGGCCCTTTCGGGCATCGTGCTCGCCGTCGACGTGGTCGTGGTCTTCTTGTCGGTGGTGTTCCGCTACTTCCTGCACGACCCGGTGGACTGGGCCGAGGAGATCGCGCGTGCCCTGATGATCGTGCTGGTCTTCTTCGGCGCCGCCACGGTGCTGGCGCGCAGCCAGCACGTGGGGGTGGACCTGTTCCGCGACATGCTGCCCACGCGCTGGCGGCCGGCCATGGTGCAGGTCGTGCACTGGATCATCGCGGGCGTGTCGGCCAGCCTGTGCCTGTCCTCGGTGCTGCTGCTGGTGGATTCCTGGGAGCAGACCACCTCGATCGGGCTGCCGCAGTGGCTTTACGTGTTCCCCGTGGTGTTCGGCAGCGCGTTCATGACGCTGTTCGGCATCGCCAACGCCTGCAACGGCCCGGGCCGCCTGGTGCGCGCCACGCTCATCGGGTGCGTGGTCGCCGCGCTGGTGGTCTACGGCTGGAACCTCGTGTTGCCCAGCCACGCCATCCCGCACGGCCTGCTGCTGGCGGTGGGCTTCGTCGGCGGCCTGGTGCTGGGCGTGCCGATCGGCTTCGCGCTGGCGTTCGCGGCGCTGCTGTACTTCCTGTCCGACCCCAGCCTGCCGATGCTGGTGTATTCCCAGCAGGTGATGGCCGGGGCCGACCACTTCGTGCTGCTGGCGATCCCGTTCTTCGTGCTGGCCGGCCTGCTGATGGAGGCCAACGGCATGTCGGCCCGGCTCATCGAGCTGTTGCTGCGCATGTTCGGCCGCGTGCGCGGCGGGCTGGGCATCATCTCCATCCTGGCAACCGCCTTCTTCTCGGGCGTGTCGGGCTCCAAGCTGGCCGACATCGCCGCCGTGGGCGGCATCGTCATGCCGGCCGTGCGCCGCACCAAGCAGGACCCGAACGAGGCCGCGGGCCTGCTGGCCTGCACCGCGGTGATGGCCGAGACGATCCCGCCGTGCATCAACATGATCATCATGGGCTTCGTCGCGAACATCTCCATCGCAGGGCTGTTCATGGCGGGGCTGATCCCGGCCGCGGTGCTGGCGCTGTCGCTGGCGGTGATCGCCGTCATCGTGGGCAAGAAGATCAACCCCGACGACGCCTTCGACAAGCGCACGGCCATGCTGCCCCTGATCGGCGGCGCGCTGGTGGCGCTGCTGATGGTCGGCATGATCGGCAAGGGCGTCACATCGGGCGTGGCCACGTCGACCGAGGTCTCGGCCTTCGCCGTCGTCTACGCGCTGGTGGTCGGCGGCCTGGCCTTCCGCGAGCTGACCATGGCCTCGGTGGCGCGGTTGTTCGTGCGCTCGGCGTCGATGGCGGGCAGCATTCTGTTCATCGTGGCGGCGGCCTCCAGCGTGTCGTTCGCGCTGACCATCGAGCAGATCCCGCAGATGGTCTCGGGCTGGATGATCGCCTTCGCACAGGACTACGGCAGCACCATGTTCCTGCTGCTGGCCGTGGGCATCATGATCGTGTTCGGTGCCGTGCTGGAGGGCGCCCCCGCGCTCATCATCTTCGGCCCGCTGCTGGCACCCATCGCGCAGCAACTGGGCATCGATCTGCTGCACTTCGGCACCGTCATGGTGATCGCCATGGGCCTGGGCCTGTTCGCGCCGCCGATCGGCCTGGGCCTGTTCGCCACCTGCGCCATCACCGGCACCACGGTGCGCGATGTGGCGCGCCCTATGATGAAGTACCTGGCAGTGCTGCTGGCCACGCTCATCGTGCTGGTGGTCGTGCCTGCGTTCTCGCTGTGGCTGCCGAACCGGCTCGGCCTGTAGCCGATGCCCGTTGCCAATGTGACCACCATCCAGGATGTCGCCCGCCATGCCGAGGTCTCGGCCAGCACCGTGTCCAACGTGTTGAACGGCCGAGGCGACCGCATGCGGCCCGAGACGCGCGAGCGCGTGCAGGCCGCCATCGCGGCCCTGCAGTTCCGCCCCAGCAAGCTGGCCCAGCAGCTCAAGACCGGGCAAACGCCGCTGCTCGGCCTGCTCGTGCCCTCCATGGCCAACCCCATGTACGGCTTCATCGCGCGCGAGGTCGAGAGCTGCGCGCAGGAGCGCTTCGGCCTGCGCCTGCTGATCGGCAGCACCTACCGCGACGCGGCCAAGGAGGCCGCCTTCTTCGAGGACATGCTGGCCCATGGCGTGCGCCGCGTGATCGTGATCTCTTCGCTCGCAGAGGAGCGCCACCTGGAGTCGGCCGTGGAGCGCGGCATGGCCGTCATGAGCTACGACCGCCGCGCCACGCCGGGCCAGCCCTCGGCCGTGGGCCACGTGACGCCCGACAACTTCGAGGCCGGCCGCCTGGCCACGGCCCACCTGGTCGCGCATGGCCACCGGCGCCTGGCCTTCGTCACCGTCGCCGGCATGACCATGAGCCGGCGCGACAAGATGGCGGGCTTCCACGCCGCGGCCACGGCCGCGGGCCTGGCCGGCAGCGCCAAAGTGCTGGACGGCGGCCCGCTGGACGAATACGGCGACTCGGTGATCGCCGAGGTCGGCCGGGCCATGGGCCTGCAGCTGGCGGCCGATCCCGAGCGGCCGACCGGCCTGGTCGCGCTCAACGACCTCATGGCGCTGGGCCTCATGGCCGGGCTGCGCGAGGGCGGCGTGGCCGTGCCCCGGCAGGTCTCCGTGGTGGGCATCGACGGCCTGTTCCTCGCAGCGCTGTCCAACCCCGGCCTGACCCACGTGCAGCTGCCCATCCGCGAGATGGCCCAGGCCATGGTCGAGGCCATCGCGGGCGAGGGAGCGCCGCCGCCCGAGCAGATCTTCCGCCAGGTGCGGCTCGTCGAGCGCGCCTCGGTGGCGGCGCCACCGCAATGAGAACAAGGCAGACATGACGACGGTTTTCGTGAGCCATCCGCAAGACAAGTTCGACCACTACTTCGGCCAGCGCGCGCTGGCGCAGCTGCGCAGCGTGGCCGAGGTGCGCTGCAACCCCGAGGCGCGCGAACTCACGCTGCCCGAGCTCGTCGATGCACTCGACGGCTGCGATGCGCTGATCGCCTACCGCGGCACCGCCGGCCCCGAGGCCTTGTTCGCGGCGCGGCCCCAACTGGCCGCCTTCGTGCGCTGCGCGATCGACATCCGCACCGTGGATGTGCCGGCCGCCAGCCGCCACGGCGTGCTGGTCACCCAGGCCAGCGCCGGTTTCATCGCTTCTGTGTCGGAATGGACCGTCGGCGCCATGGTCGACCTGGGCCGCGGCACGAGCCGCTACACCGCGGCCTACCACGCGGGCGAGGTGCCGGCGCCAGTGATGGGACGCCAGCTGCGCGGCAGCACGCTGGGCGTGGTCGGCTACGGCCAGATCGCGCGCTACCTGTGCGATGTGGCGCTGGCGCTCGGCATGCAGGTGCGCGTGGCCGCGCCCGAGGCCGTGCCCGCACAGGGCGCGCTGCGCCCGGCGTCGCTGCCCGCGCTGCTGGCCGAGAGCGACTTCGTGGTCTGCCTCGCGCCCGCCAAGCCCGAGACCCACCACCTGTTCGACGCTGCTGCCTTCGCCGCCATGCGGCCGGGCAGCTTCTTCGTGAACGCAGCGCGCGGCGAGCTCGTGGACGAAGCCGCGCTGCGGGCCGCGCTGGACAGCGGCCACCTGCGCGGCGCCGCGCTGGACGTCGGCATGGCGCCGGACCAGATGCCCAGCCCCGCGCTGGCCGCCCACCCGCGCGTGGTGGCCTCGCCGCACATCGGCGGGCTCACGCCGCCGGCCATCGAGCACCAGGCGCTGGAGACCGTCGCGCAGGTGGGCGCGCTGGTGCGCGGCGAGATGCCGCCCGGCGCCGTCAACGCGGGCGATGCCACACGCGTGCGGCGCTGGCCCGCCTTCGCCGCCACCCCGGCCTGACCTTCCCGAAAGCTCCATGACCTCTGCTGCATTCGACGGCGCGTGCGATTGCCACGTGCACATCTACACGCCCGGCTACGCGCTGGCGCCCACCGCCACCTTCACGCCGCCCGACGCGCCGCTGTCGGCCTACCGCGCCGTGCAACAGGCCCTGGGCCTGCGCCGCGCGGTGGTCGTGCAGCCCACGGGCTACGGCTTCGACAACGCCTGCACGCTGGCGGCCGTGGCGGAGCTGGGCGAGGACGCCCGCGCTGTCGTGGTCGTGCCGCCCGAGGTGACGGATGCCGAACTCGCGCGCCTGCATGGTGCCGGCGCCCGCGGCATCCGCTTCATGATGCTGTCCGGCGGCCTGCTGGCATGGGACGCCCTGGAGACCCTGGCCGCGCGCGTCGAGCCGTTGGGCTGGCACATCGACCTGCAGTTCGACGGGCGCGACATGCCGCTGCATGTGGAGCGGCTGCGCCGGCTGCCGGGCCGGCTCGTGATCGACCACATCGGCAAGTTTCTGGGCCCGACCACGCCCGACGACGCGGCCTTCGGCACGCTGCGCCGCGTGCTCGACGCCGGCCGCTGCTGGATCAAGCTGGCCGCGCCCTACGAGACCTCGCGCAGTGGCCCGCCCGCCTATGCCGACGTGGCGCCGCTGGCGCGCGCGCTGGCCGCGCACCATGCGGAGCGCTGCCTGTGGGCCAGCAACTGGCCGCACCCCAACGTGCAGCCCGTACCCGACAACCGGGCGCTGCTCGACTGGGCGCTGGAGTGCATCGGCGACGCAGGGAAGACGCGCCACATCCTCGTGGACAACCCGGCCGCGCTGTACGGGTTCTGAGCGGCGGGCGCGCAGGCGCCGCACGCCGGCCATGCCAGGCGCTGGCACGCGTGCGTCCCTGCGCGACGTTTGCACGCGCGTTGCTCCATCGCAAGCGCCGCCATGTCTTGCGCCCAGGCGCTGCGCTGACCGGCGGTCCGTCCGGGCAGACCCGCAGTGCCTCAGCGAGTTGACGCAAGAGCCGGTGCAACCCCGCCGGTAGCCTTCGGCATCGCCACGCGGGCATGGTGGCCGGTTGCAGGCGGCCGGCTGCTGGGCCGGCCGGACCTGCTTTCCAACGAAGGACATGCGCATGCAAGACCCCGCCACGAACGACCGCACCCTGGTCGATGGCCTGGCCCGCCAGTTGGCCACCCGGCCCCAGGCCACGGCCTACCGCTGCGGCGAGCGCCGCCTCACGTTCGCCGACGTGGAGCGCGAGACCAACCGGCTGGCCAACGCGCTGGCGGCCACCGGCGTGTCCCGCGGCAGCCGCATTGCGGTGCTGACCAGGCACCACATCGAGTGCCTGCTGGTCACATTGGCGGCGTGCAAGCTCGGCGCCGTCTGCATGCCCGTGAACTGGCGCCTCACGGGGGCCGAGGTGGCCTACATCGTCAACCACGGCGAGGCCCGCTTCCTGATGGCCGATGCCGATTTCCTGCCCACCGTGCAGGCGGCCGACCTGCCGGGCATCACCACGCTGGTCAGCACGCGGGGCGGCAGCGGCGCCGTGCCCGGCCTGGCCGACTGGTACGCCGGCTTCGACGCGCAGCGCACGCCCGTGCCGGTGGATGCGCAGGACGCGGCGCTGCAGCTGTACTCCTCCGGCACGACCGGCCTGCCCAAGGGTGTGGTGCTCTCCCACGCGGGGCTGCTGTCGACCTCGCGTGTCGTCTCGCGCGACTGGAACTTCGACGCCCGCCATGTGCTGGGCAACCCGCTGCCGGTGTTCCACGTGGCCGGCATGACCATGCTGCTGCTCACGCTCTACACGGGCGGACAGACCGCCTCGTACCCGGACTTCGACCCCAAGGCCTACCTGGCGGCGTTCGCGGACCACGGCATCACCCACACCTTCGTGGTGCCGGCCATGCTGCTGTTCATGCTGCAGGTGCCGGGCGCGAGAGACATGCCCAAGCCCGCTCTGCAGCTGATCGCCTATGGCGGCTCGCCGATCAGCGAGACCGTGCTGCAGCAGGCCTTCGACGTGTTCGGCTGCGACTTCCTGCAGGTCTATGGCCTGACGGAGGTCTCGGGCCCGGCCACCTTCCTGATGCCGGCCGACCACCGCGGCGGCGACGCCGAACTGCTGCGCGCGGCCGGCAGGCCCATCGGCGGCGCGCGCTTGCGCATCGTCGACCCGATCACGCGCGAGGACCTGGCCGAGGGGGCGGTCGGCGAGGTCTGGATCGAATCCGACCGCAACCTGCTGGAGTACTGGCGCAACCCCGAGGCCACGGCCGCCGCCTACCCCGAAGGCCGCAACGCCAACGGCGGCTGGTTCCGCTCGGGCGATGGCGGCTACCTGAAGGGCGGCTACCTCTACATCCACGACCGCATCAAGGACATGATCGTCTCGGGCGGCGAGAACATCTACCCGGCCGAGGTCGAGAACGTGCTCATGCGCCATCCGGCCGTGGCCGACGGGGCCGTGATCGGCGTGCCCGACCCGACCTGGGGCGAGGCCGTCAAGGCCTGCGTGGTGCTGCGGCCGGGCATGGCCGCGGATGCGGCCGCCATCATCGGCTTCATGCGCGAGCACCTCGCGCACTTCAAGTGCCCCAAGAGCGTGGACATCGTCGACGCGCTGCCGCGCAACCCGAGCGGAAAGATCCTGAAGCGCGTGCTGCGCGAGCCGTATTGGCAGGGCCAGCGCCGCGCCGTCGGTTGACCGCGCCAAGAACACACCCAAGGAGACAAGCCATGCACAAGAACCTCGTCCTCGCGGCCACCGCGGCCCTGGCCTGCTGGGCCCTGCCGCACACCGTGCTGGCCCAGGCCGGCAAGCCCATCAAGATCGCACTGATCGCGAGCAAGACCGGCCCCTCGGAGCAGTACGCGCGCGACACCGAGCGCGGCGTGCGACTGGCGCTGGACTATTTGACGCAGGGATCCATGACGCTGCTGGACCGCAAGATCGAGCTCATCGTCAAGGACGACCAGATGAAGCCCGAGCAGTCCAAGGCGCTGCTGACCCAGGCCTTCGCCGACGACAAGGCCGACATCGCGATCGGCACCTCCTGGTCGGGCGGCGCGCTGGCCATGGCGCCCGTGGCCGAGGAGTACGGCAGGATCCTCATGCTGGAGCCGGCGATCGCCGACTCGCTGACCGGCTCGGCCTGGAACAAGTACCTGTTCCGCGCGAGCCGCAACTCCTTCCAGGACGCGCTGGCCACGGCCGCAGCGCTGGGCGATGGCGACAACGTGGCCTTCCTCGCGCCCGACTACGTCTACGGCAAGGACGGCGTCAAGGCCTTCAAGGAGGCGCTGGGCGCGACCAAGCGCAAGGTGAACCTCGCGCACGAGGAGTTCATCCCGCTGTCGACCACGGATTTCACGGCACCCATGCAGCGCATCTTCGACCGCATGAAGGACCTCAAGGGCAAGAAGTACCTGGTCGTGATCTGGGGCGCGCCCAACCCGATCCGCAAGATCTCCGAACTGAACCCGGGCCGCTACGGCATCGAGTTCCTGTCCATCGGTGGCGCCAACCTGGACAACGCCAAGCCCTGGAAGGGCCTGGACGTGGGCGGCGGCACCTTCTACTACTACGACTTCCCCAAGAACCCCATGAACGACTGGCTCGTGGCCGAGCACAGGAAGCGCTACAACGTGCCGCCGGACCTGTTCACCGCGGGCGGCTTCACGGCCGCGGCCGCCATCGTGGCCGGCATCCGCAAGGCCAGCAGCGTCGACACGCCCAAGCTCATCGCGGCCATGGAGGGCATGGAGTTCGACACGCCCAAGGGCAAGATGAGCTTTCGCAAGGAAGACCACCAGGCCATGCAGGTGCAGTACCAGTTCCGCATGAAGAAGGACGGGCAGGGCGAGTGGGACCTGTTCGATCTCGTGCGCGAGATCCCGGCTGCCGAGATGCCGGTGCCGGTCACCGTCAAGCGCTGAGCCGATGGCCGACACCCCCGCGCTGGCCAGCCGCGGTCTGGGCATCCGCTTCGGCGGCCACGCGGCCGTCGACGACGTGAGCGCAGCCTTCGAGGCCGGCACGCTGACGGCCATCGTCGGGCCCAACGGCGCCGGCAAGACCACTTACTTCAACCTGCTGTCGGGCCAGCTGAAGGCCAGTGCGGGCGCGGTGCTCTACAAGGGCGAGGACATCACGCGGCTGTCTGCGGCGCAGCGCACGGCGCGCGGCATCGGCCGCGCGTTCCAGCTGACCAACCTGTTCCCGCGGCTGAGCGTGGCCGAGAACGTGCGGCTGGCGGTGCAGAGCCGGCACCGCGCCGGCTTCAACATGCTGGCGCTGTGGCGCCAGCGCGCCGACCTCATCGCCGAGGCCGAGGCCTGCCTGGAAGAGGTAGGCCTGGCCGCGCGCCGCGATGACCTGGCGGCCAGCCTGCCGCATGGCGACAAGCGCAAGCTGGAGGTGGCGATGCTCATGGCGCTGGCGCCAGAGGTCGTGATGTTCGACGAGCCCACGGCCGGCATGGGTGTGGACGAGGTGCCCGTCATCCTGGAGCTGATCCGCCGCCTCAAGGCGCGCGGCGACAAGACCATCCTGCTCGTGGAACACAAGATGGACGTGATCCATTCGCTGGCCGACCGGATCGTGGTGCTGCACAACGGCCGCCTCGTGGCCGACGGCCAGCCGGCCGAGGTGATGGCCTCGTCCATCGTGCAGGAGGCCTACCTGGGTGTGCGCCGCGTGCGCAAGGAGGCCGCGCATGCCTGATGACGCCCAGGACACGCTCTTGCGCCTGGAAGGCGTGCACACCCACATCGGCGAGTACCACATCCTGCAGGGCGTGGACCTCACCGTGCCGCGTGGCGCGCTCACGGTGCTGCTGGGCCGCAACGGCGCGGGCAAGAGCACCACGCTGCGCACCATCATGGGCCTGTGGCAGGCTAGCCGGGGCCGCACCAGCTTCGCGGGCCGCGACATCACCTCTGCCAGCACGCCCGAGATCGCACGCGCGGGCATCGCCTTCGTGCCCGAGGACATGGGCATCTTCGCCGGCCTCACGGTGCAGGAGAACCTGCGCCTGGCGGCCATCGCAGGGCGCTTCGACGCCGCCCGGCTGGACTGGATCTTCGGCCTGTTCCCCGCGCTCAAGCGCTTCTGGCTGCGGCCCGGCGGCCTGCTCTCGGGCGGGCAGAAGCAGATGCTTGCGATCGCGCGGGCCATCGTCGAGCCGCGCCAGCTGCTGCTGATCGACGAGCCGACCAAGGGCCTGGCCCCGGCCATCGTCGACAACCTCGCCCAGGCCTTCGAAGACCTCAAGGCGCGGGGCACGACCATCCTGCTCGTGGAGCAGAACTTCCACTTCGTGCGCGGCCTGGGCGACCACGTGGCCGTGATGGACGACGGCCGCATCGTGCACACGGGCGCCATGGCCGCGCTGTCGGCCGACGAGGCCCTGCAGTCCCGTCTGCTGGGCCTGCACGCCGGGGCTGTTCATTGATGCGCACCGCCACCCCATCCCCTGGAGAAGCCATGGCCGTCCTCGAACCGCCGCCGGCCGCCGCCGTGCCCGAGCCGCTGCCGGGCCGCCAGCGCGACTGGTTGCCGGCCGCCATGATCGTCGGCTTCATCGCGCTGGCGCTCCCGCTGATCGGCAGCGTGCCGACCTGGATCACGCTGACGGTGGCCGCGCTGGCCATGGGCATGATGCTGTTCATCATGGCCAGCGGGCTGACGCTGGTGTTCGGCCTCATGGACGTCATGAACCTCGGCCACGCGGCCTTCGTGGCCGTGGGTGCGTACACGGCCACGCTGCTGGTGGCGCCGCTCAAGGGCCTGCTGGCCTCGCCCGCGGTGGGGGCGGGCCTCGCCGCGATCGCGGCCGTGATCGTGGCAGCCATGGCCGTGACGGCCGCGCTGGGCTGGGCCTACGAGCGGCTGTTCGTCAGGCCGGCCTACGGCGACCATCTGAAGCAGATCCTCGTGACCATCGGCGCCATGATCATCATCGAGCAGCTGGTGCTGGTGCTGTTCGGCGTCAACCAGATGCTGCTGCCGCTGCCGGAGGCCGTGCGCGGCTCGATCGTCATCGGCGAGGTGGGCGTGGAGCGCTACCGGCTCGTGGCCGTGGGCGTGGGCGCGGTGGTGTTCGTGGCGCTCACGCTGCTGCTCAACCGCACGCGCATCGGCCTGTTGATCCGCGCCGGCGTGGAGAACCGCGCCATGGTCGAGGCCCTGGGCTACCGCGTGCGCGGCATCTTCGTGGGCGTGTTCGTGGCCGGCTCGGCGCTGGCGGGGCTGGGCGGCGTGATGTGGGCCTTCTACCGCGAGCAGTTCACGGTGGCCATCGGTGCCGAGGTGCTGGTGCAGATGCTGATCATCGTGGTGATCGGCGGGCTGGGCTCGGTCACGGGCTGCTTCGCAGGCGCCATGCTGATCGCGCTGGCCAGCAACTACGTGAGCTTCCTGCTGCCGGACCTGGCCCTGGTGTCCAGCATCCTCGTCATGACGGGCGTGCTGCTGTGGCGCCCGCAGGGCCTGTACCCCGTCAACCACCACTGACCATGCTGACCCACCTGCTCTCCGGCGACTTCCCGCGCAGCCGTGTGCTCTCGGGCGTGCTGCTGCTGATCCTGCTGTACCTGGCGACCGCGCCCTTCCTGTTCCCGGGCGCGCGTGCGCTCAACGTGGCGGCCACGGTCTGCGTGTTCGTGGTGCTGGTCGCGTCCTTCGACCTGCTGCTGGGCTACTGCGGGGTGGTCTCGTTCGCGCATGCCATGTTCTACGGCATCGGGGCCTATGGCGTGGCCATCGCCATGCACCGTCTCGGCCCGACCTGGGGCGCCATGGCGCTGGGCGCGCTTGCGGGCATCGCGCTGGCGGTGCTGCTGTCCTTTCTGATCGCACTGATCTCGCTGCGCGTGCGCGCGATCTTCTACACCATGATGACGCTCGCCTTCGGCGCCGCCTTCGGTGCGCTGGTGCTGCGCCTGTCGGATCTCACGGGCGGCGACGATGGCCGCAGCTTCCGCCTGCCGGAGGTGCTCATGCCGGCGTTCCGGCCGTTCGAGGGCGATGTGTTCGGCGTCACGGTCAACGGCAAGGTCTTCGTCTACTACCTCGTGTTCGCGGTGTCGCTGGTGCTGTTCCTGTTCATGCTGCGGGTGGTCAATTCGCGCTTCGGCCGCGTGCTGCAGGCGATCCGCGAGAACGACTTCCGCGCCGAGGCCATCGGCTACCGCACGCTGCACTACCGCATCGCGATCAACTGCCTGGCAGCCGCCATGGCCGCCTGCGCCGGCGTGCTGATGGCCCTGTGGCTGCGCTACGTGGGGCCGCAGACCACGGTGGGTTTCAACGTCATGCTCAACATCCTGCTGATGGCCGTGATCGGCGGCCTGGGCACGGTCTACGGCGCGGTGGTCGGCGTCACGCTCTACGTGCTGGCCGAGAACTACCTGCAAAGCCTGCTGGGCGGCGTGAGCGAAGGCGCCCAGGGCCTGCCGCTGCTGCCCGCGCTGTTCCACCCGGACCGCTGGATGCTGTGGCTGGGGCTGGTGTTCGTGCTGGCGGTGTACTTCTTCCCGAGCGGGATCGTCGGGCGGTTGCGGAGCGCGCGTGGGCGCCCTGCGTAGCCGCTGATGGCGCGTGCCGGGGAAGACCGGCTGCCGGAATGGGAGACACGGGCCGTGGAAAGTCTGCCGCGCTGCGGGCGACCGCCGCCGGCCGAGGTGGTCCCACGCAGGAGGGGGCCGGCCTGTGCATCCCGCCAACACGGTATTTACGGCTGGCCGCCCGCTCCAACACACTGCCCGGCATGCAGATTTCACGACGCAGCCGATCTGGTTCGAGTTCTTCGACCACTCCTGGTGTCACCTCATCGTCTGCAGGAGACCCCATGACGCTTTTGGCCTCCGTGACGCGCGTCTCGGCCATGCTCCTACTTGGTTCCGCACTGCATATCGGGGCTGCGCAAGCCAGCCAGGTGTATGTGACCGTGGACGTTTCCGGCACCCTGGACATGGACGAGAGAGGCGCCGAAACCAACATCGTCAGAGAACTGTCTGTTGGCGCAGGAGCGACCATCGAGAGCTTGAAGTGGGACCTCCAGCTCACCAGCTACGACCCGAGCTATCTGTCAGAGATGCAACTGACCTTCAGCGACTCGCTCGGCAATGGCGTGACCTTCACTCCGGGCGGCGGTGACGACTTCGAAGGCAGCAGCAGCTACGCCGGATTCCAGGACCTGCGCCTGCTTGGCCAGCACTTCCAGCTGGGCGACGACGGATTGCTGCGTTTGGAGTTTCACGATGCCTACAAGGACCTGGCGTTCGACGAACCCGAGGGCATGTGGCGATTTGGAACGCTCGCTTTCGGCGTTTCCACGGTGCCGGAGCCGCAAGTGCTCTCGCTGATGCTGGGCGGGCTGCTGGCGATGCTGGGCGTCGGCAAGTGGCGCCCATCCAGGGCGCAACCCGCCTGACGCGCGTCCCAGACGCGGGTGCCCCCGTCCCGAACTGCGCGTTCTTCCAGGACCAACCATGCCGTCAAGCTCCCTTCTTCGCGCTTCTCTCGCGCGGCTCTGCCACCGTGTGGCTGTCCCGGCAGCGATGGCCGTTGTGTCCTGGATCGCGGGCCCCCCTGTGTTCGCGCAAGCCGTCTTCGAGGTCGCCAAGCCGGTTCCGCTCTATTCCTACTACGCCGAGGGCAATGTCAACGCCGTGGTCAAGGCGCCCACATCGCTCCCCACGCCCTCGTTCGTGCTGATGGGCGGCGGCCCGGACGTGGATTCCGCGTTCCGGTGGCTGATTCGACGCGCGGGCATCACGCGCGGTAGTGGCGGGCGCCTGGTCGTGATTCGCGCCAGTGGAACCGACGCATACAACCCCTATATCCTCTACAGCGATGAAAGCCTCTCGACGTCCGACAAGGTCGCAGACCAGTGGGTCGGTGGTGCCTCTCTAGGCCTGTCGTCGGTCGAAACGCTCGTGATTCCGAGCGTGAAGGCGGCCAACAGCGCTGCCGTGAATGCCATCGTCGCCAAGGCCAATGTGGTCTTCATCGCAGGTGGCGACCAAGGCCAGTACATCCGGTTCTGGAAAGGGACAGCGCTGGAGCAGACGCTCAAAGGCTTGATGCAAAGAAACGTCCCCCTCGGCGGAACGAGCGCGGGCTTGGCGGTGCTCGGGCAGTTCGACTATTCGGCGCTCTACCACTCGGCGACGTCAGAGCTGGCGATGCTCGATCCGTTCTACAGGGACATCACGTTCGACCCCTCTCCCTTGAGCCTGAGCGGTGGCTTCATTGCACCGCCTGCCTTGCAGAGTCTGATCTTCGATTCACACTTCGACAGCCGCGATCGCATGGGACGCCTGGTGACCTTCATCTCGCGCATCGTCGCGCCCGTCAACATGTCGGGCAGCGTCTACGGATGCAGCGGCGGTGTTCTTCCGGCGTCTTCCAGCGGCGACAGGACGGCGCGGGGCATCGGCATTGGTGTCGAAACCGCCCTCCTGGTGCAAGGCAATGGTGACGGCCGTCCGGTCACTGCGACCCGCGTCACCAACCCGTCGACGACGACTGAAAGCGCCGTCTACTTTGTCCGTCCCTCGATCCCCCCCGCCGTCTGCAAGCCGCTGACACCTTTGTCGGTGGCCACGGTGGAGGTGCGCAAGCTGGCCGATTCCGCCACCGTTTTCAACCTGACCGAATGGACGGGTGTGCCGCTCTACCGGTACGTCGATGTGAACGCCGGTCAATTGTCTCCGGCAGACTGGCAGTAGCCGCGCATGTGGCCCGCCGCATGGCCTGGCTGCATCCGTCGCGCGGCGAGCTTTCGAGGCGCCACGAGGCGATGGACCAAGGCCTGTTTCCGGCTGCTGGCGGCGCACGTGTGCAGAGCGTTGGCGATCTCCGGTGCGCTGTGCGTCCTTGGGACGGACTCGGCCGACCGCAACCAGCGTTGGACCGGTCTTTCGTGGCTCCCGATTCCAAGGCGGTGGGTGGCCGTGATTCCGATCGATCCTGCCGAGGGGCTGGGTCGCGCCGCTAGCGCGTTGCTCTGCCGGACACCTCGTCGCGTTGCGCGCGCATGGCCCAGTTGAACGCCGGCGTGGCCAGCAGCGTCGAGGCGATGGCCATCAGCACCAGGATGGCGAAGAGCCCGTGCAGGATGACGCCGGCCTGCAAGCCGATGTTGATGATGATCAGCTCCATGAGGCCACGCGCGTTCATCAGCGCCCCGATCGCCAGGGCATCGCGCTGCGGCTCGCCGGCCAGCCGGGCGGCGGCCCAGCACGCCAGGCCCTTGCCGCCGAACGAGGCCGCCAGGATGGCCAGCGCGGCGACGCCGATGGCCGGATCGAACAGCACGTCCAGGCGCGTGTTGAGCCCCGAGTAGGTGAAGAACATCGGCAGCAGGAAGACCACGACAAACGGCTGCAACTGCTCGCGCAGTTTTTGCACAAAGACCCCGCGCGGCATGCAGGCGCCGAGCAGGAAGCCACCGAACACGGCGTGGATGCCGATGGCGTCCATGGCGAACGCGCTGAGCGCGAACAGCACCAGAACGATGGCCAGCGAGGCATTGCCCACGGGCATGCCAGCCTGCAGGCCCCTGCCGAGCCCGCGCAGCAGCCGCGTGCCCACGCACACCATGAACAGTGCATAGGCGGCGCCGCCGCCGATGGCCAGCCAGGCCCCGCCCCAGGAACCGCCGAAGCTGGCCAGCACCACGGCCAGGATGCACCAGGCCAGCGCATCGTCCACCGCGCCCGCGGTCAAGGCCAGCGTGCCGAGCGAGGTGCCGGCCAGGCCGCGCTCCTGGATGATGCGCGCCAGCATCGGGAAGGCCGTGATCGCGATCGCGGCGCCCAGGAACAGCGATGCTTCCAGCGGCTGCACGCGCGCGGCGAACAGGCCGGGCACGTCGTGCAGCGCCGGCACCAGCGCGAACGCCAGCACGAAGGGCACCAGCACGCCGGCCAGCGATACCGACGCCGCGCTGCGCAGCCGCCTGCGGAAGTGCCCGGCCTGAAACTCCGTGCCGACGAGAAACATGTACAGCCCCACGCCGAGCTGGGCCCCCACGTAGAGCATGCCCAGCGTTTCCTTGGGAAACAGGGCCTGCTGCGCCTGCGGCCACAGCCAGCCGAACAGCGAGGGCCCCAGCAGCACGCCCGCAATCATCTCGCCGACCACCTGGGGCTGACCCAGGCGCTGGGCCAAGCGGCCCACCAGTTGGGCGCTGGCGATGATCACCGCGATCTGCAGGAAAAAGTAGACGGAGAGCTGGTTGGTCGGCACAGGGCATCCTTCCCGCCATGCGGCGGGCGGCCATTCTGCCGTGGCGGCGGCTGCGAGATTCGCCGTACGAAGTCTTGGGCGCGAGTCCCGAGATCATGGTCCTGGTCAGCCGTGCCGCGGCCGGCGCACCGCGCGCACCTTGCCGCTGGAGCCGCCACCGCAGTAGAACAGGCCGGCGCCGTCCCATTCCAGGCCGCTCACGTGCAGGCCGCTGGGCATGCGCAGGCGCTCGCGCACGGCGCCGCTGGCCGGGTCGAGGCGGCGCAGCTCGCTCTCGTCGTGCTCCCAGGTGCCGTGCCAGAGTTCGCCTTCCACCCAGGTCACGCCGGTCACGAAGCGATCGGATGCGATGGTGCGCAGCACGGCGCCGGTGGCCGGGTCGATCTGGTGGATGGCGCGGTCGCTGTACTGGCCGACCCACAGGTGCCCCTCGGCCCAGGTCAGGCCCGAGTCCTTGCCCTCGCCGGGCGCGGGGATGGCGTGCAGGATCTCGCCCGTGGCCGGGTCGAGCTTCTCGATGCGCGCGCCGGCGATCTGCCAGAGGTGCTTGCCGTCGTAGGCCGTGCCGGCGTCGCAGGCGCGGTCCAGCTGGCGCGTGGGCTCGCCGGTCGCGGGGTCGAACGCGCGCAGCGCGCCATCGGTCGCGGCCCAGACCTGGCGGCCATCGTGCGAGACGCCGTGCACGCGTGGGGCGGCGGGGAAGGGGCCGTACTCCCGCACGACTTCGGCGGTGTGGACGGGGGCTTGGGTTGCGGTGGACATCGGGCTTCTCCTGTGGCGGCACCGAAGGGCGCCTGGTGAAGCCATTGTTAGCCCGGGGGCAGCGCCATGGGGAGTAACAAGACCGTCGTGAATCCGGCCAGCGGGGGCGCCAGCCAGCGCCTTGCGCGGGCCTGGCCGACCGCGCGCACGCGGCCTTGTTCTGCCAGTTCCACGAGCGCCCGTTGCATGGTGCGCTGGCTCGCGTCCAGTGCCAGCGCCAGTGCCGAGGTGGACCAGGCCGCGCCATCGGACAGCAGCGCGAGCAGCGCGGCCTGTTCTCCGGCGATCGGGGGTGCGAGCACCGCGACCTCTGGCGCCGCCGCTGGCCGCAGCGCATAGCCCGTGGCCGTGGCCTCGACCCCCGCGCAGCCCTTGAGCAGCGCGCGCAGCCGGCCCAGTTCGACGCGCAGCCGGGCGCGGTGCGTCTCGTCGGGCTGGCGGATGCGAAAGGCCGTGGCGATCAGCGCTGTGCGGTCGGCCGCGCCGGGCCAGGCCTCGGCCAGTGCGCGCGCGAGCGTGAACAGCACGGGCCGGCGTGCCAGCGCGATCCAGTGCGGCCCGCATTGCAGGCCACGGCGGCATCCGTCGACCACCAGCGCGCCCGAGGCGAGCAGGGCGGCCACCGCATCGAGCGTCAGCGCTTCGGCGCGGCCCTGGTCGACGCGCCGGGCGGCCGGGCACTCCAGTGCGGCCTGGGCCGCAGCCACCTCGGCCTGCAGGGCGGGCACGCCCGCCCGCGCAGCGGCCTCCTGCGCGCGCGCCAGCGCGGCGCGCGCAGGGCCGGTGCGCAGCGCACGCAGGTCGAGCTCGGCCGCGCAGAGCTCGGCCACGGCGCGCAGCCGCGCGGGCATGGCCGGTGCGGGATGCAGCGGCGCGAGCGCCTGCGCTGCATCGCCGAGCCGGCCCAGCAGCAGCGCGCGCCGCACCGCCACCAGCCGCGCCAGCAGTGCGTTGGCCAGGTCGCCCTGCGCCTCCAGTGTGGCCAGTGCGGCCAGCAGTGGGCGCGCGGGGCCGCCCAGTTCGCGCACAGCCAGCGCGATCTCGGCCTCGGCCACCACGCAGCGCGCCCGCGCGACCGTGGCACGCGGGCCGAAGCCGCGGGCCGCGCGGCGCAGCAGTGCGCGGGCGCGCCCGTGCTCGCCGAGCTGGGCCATGGCGATGCCGCGCAGCGCCAGCGCCGTGGGGTCGTCGTGCAAGGCGATGAGGCGCAGCGCGCCCAGCGCATCGCCGATGGCAAGTGCGCGGGCGGCGGCGGTGGCGAGGGCCTGCATGCGCGCATTGTGGGCGCGCCGCGCCTGCCGCTAGAGCGACAGCCGCGCCATGCGCGGCAGCGTGCGCTCGCCGGACTTCTGCAGATGCCTGCGCATGCGCTTCTCGGCCAGGGCCGGGTCGCTGGCCAGGATGGCCTCGGTGATGCCGCGGTACTCGGCCACCATGGCGCGCAGGTCGGCCGCCGTCAGTGCATGGTAGAACTGGGCACGGAACAGGTGGGCGCGCGATTGCGGCAGCACGCGGTCGAGTTCCCGGTTGCCGGCGATGTCGAACATCACCTTGTAGTAGTTGGCGCGTGCATCGAGCACGCGGTCCAGTGCCTCGGGTGTGTCGGCGGTGACGAGCTTGTGCGCCGCGGCGGCGAAGCGGCGCGCGTTGTCGCCGATGCCGATGTGCACCGCGGCCAGCCGGGCCGCCAGGCCCGACAGCACCTCCAGCACCCCCAGCAGGTTGGCCGCGTCCTCGTGCGTGAGCGAGCGGATCACGGCGCCGCGGTGCGGCGTGAGCTCGACCACGCCGCTGGCGGCCAGGATGCGCAGGGCCTCGCGCACCGTGCTGCGGCTGACCTGCAGTTCACGGGTGAGATCTGCCTCCACCAGGCGCTGGCCCACCGCGAAGCGGCGCATCAGGATGCCCTTGCTGATTGCATCGGCCACGCGGTCGGGCGTGCTGCGCGGGTGGCGTTCTGCCGGTGCGCCTGCGCGCAGGGCCGCGCGTGCCGCGGGCGCCGCGCTCTGGGGTAGGGTGGTGTTCACAGGTCTGCCTCGGTCTGCGCGATGCTGCGTTCCGCAAGAAGCGCGCGGCGGCATCGCCGCCTTGCGCACCATGCGCCATCGTCGGCAGATTGTCCGGCAATATCGGCGGACATTTGCGGCCTGCAACCTGGCATCGGCTGCAGCGTGCCCCGGCACCGAACCCGCCGTTACTGCGGCGTGTGGCTGGCTTCGACCAGCTCCAGCTGGGCGCGCACGACACCGCGCCCCAGCATGCCCAGCTCGCGCGCGGCCGCTGTCGAGACGTCGCCGATGCGGTCGGTGCTCCAGGCACCGCGGTCGTTCACGCGCACCACCACGCTGCGCCGGTTGAGCAGGTTGGTCACGCGCACCAGGGTGCCGAACGGCAGCGTCTCGTGCGCCATGGTCATCTTCTCCGGGTCGAAGCGCTCGCCGCTGGCCGTCGGGCGGCCGGCGAGCCGGCGCGCGTAGTAGGTCAGCCTGCCCTCCAGTGCATGGACGGTGTCGGCCAGCAGGCCGGCCGGCGCACCGCTGGCCGGCTGCGCGCTGGCGGGCGCGGCGCAGGCGAGCAGCAGGGCGGCGCAACAGCCGGCAAGGCGGGCCGCGCGGCGGGCAGCACGGAAGAAGGGCAGGAACTCCATGGCCCCGGCATTCTCGCGCAGGCCACAGTGCCTGGGCGCAAGACGCCGGGCGTGGCGCCGGCTACGCTTGCGCCATCGCAGCACTACGCCGGACAAACCCTGATGATTGTCTGACAATCCAGCCCTACCATCCGGCGCCAAGCAGGTGCCCGCGCGGGTGCCTTTCCTGCCCGTTCCCCCCGCGGTACGCCTGCCGCCCCGAAAGGAAGACGTGTACGAGTTCCCGCCCAAGGTCCAGGATCTGCAGCAGCGCCTCGCGGCCTTCATGGAGGCGCACATCTACCCCAACGAGCAGCGCTACTACCGCGAGGCCGAGGAACTGGGGCCCTGGAAGGTGGCACCGGTGCTGGACGAACTCAAGCCGCTGGCGCGCGCGGCCGGCCTGTGGAACCTGTTCCTGCCGGCTTCCGAGCACGGCGCCGGCCTCACCAACTTCGGGTACGCGCCGCTGTGCGAGATCATGGGCAGGTCGCACCTGGCGCCCGAGGTCTTCAACTGCTCGGCGCCGGACACCGGCAACATGGAGGTGCTGGCCCGCTACGCCACGCCAGAGCACCAGGAGCGCTGGCTCAAGCCGCTGCTGGCCGGCGAGATCCGCTCGTGCTTCGCGATGACCGAGCCGGCCGTGGCCTCCAGCGACGCCACCAACATCGAAAGCTCCATCGTGCGCGATGGCGACCACTACGTCATCAACGGCCACAAGTGGTACACGACCAACGCGACCGACCCGCGCTGCGCGGTCTGCATCTTCATGGGCAAGTCCGACCCCGACAACGCCGACCGCCACCGCCAGCAGTCCATGGTGCTCGTGCCCATGGACACGCCGGGCGTCCAGGTGCTGCGCGCCATCCCGGTGTTCGGCTTCTACGGCGTGCCGGACCGCGCCTCCGAGGTGGTCTTCGAGAACGTGCGCGTGCCGGTGTCGAACATGCTGCTGGGCGAGGGCCGCGGCTTCGAGATCGCGCAGGGCCGGCTGGGGCCGGGCCGCATCCACCACTGCATGCGGCTGATCGGCCTGGCAGAGCGCATGCTGGAGCGCATGTGCCGGCGCAGCCTGTCGCGCACTGCCTTCGGCAAGACACTGGCCCAGCAGGGCGTGACGCTGGAGCGCATCGCCCAGTCGCGCATCCTGATCGACCAGGCGCGGCTGCTCACGCTCAACGCGGCGCACCGCATGGACACCGTGGGCAACAAGGCGGCCAAGGCCGAGATCGCGATGATCAAGGTGGCGGCCCCGCAGATGGCCTGCCAGGTCATCGACTGGGTGATCCAGGCGCATGGCGGCGGCGGCACCAACAACGACCTGGGCATCGCGGCGGCCTACGCCACCGCCCGGCTGCTGCGGCTGGCGGACGGTCCGGACGAAGTCCATTGCGCGCAGATCGGCAAGCTCGAACTGGCAAAGTACCGCTGAGCGCCAGCCGCACCAGCAGCAACAGGAGACAAGGCATGCAGATCGATTTCCAGGGCAGCGGCCTGCAGGGCGCGCGCCCGCCGCCCGATGCCGACCGGCAACGCATGATGTGGATCAACGCCGACCGCGTGCTCTACCTGGGCCTGCTGGGCGAGCCCACGGTGCGCTGCTTCGGCGGCTTCTCCGTTTACCTCTCGCTGCGCGGCACGCACCGCATCTGCGTGGACGGCGGCGATTGGCAGGATTGCGCGGTCTCGGTCGTGCCGCCCTATGTGCGCCACCGCATCGTCTCCGGCGAACGCATGATCTGCAACTTGCTGGTCGAGGCCGAGACGGTGGACGTGGCGGCGCTGCCGGCGCACCTGCGCGCGGGCCGGGGCGCCGTGGACGCACCGGCGGCGTTGCAGCGCATGCGCGAGGCGCTGGACATCCTGCGCCGCGCCGACAACCGGCGCTACGCGAGCACGGCGGCCTTCGACGAGGCCTTCTTCGGCGCACCGCTGCGCACCCGGGCGCTCGATGCGCGCGTGCAGGCCGTGCTGGACCGCATCAAGTCCGACCCCAACGGCCATGTCTCGGCGCAGGAGTGCGCGGTGGCCGCGCACCTGTCGGTCTCGCGCTTCCTGCACCTGTTCAAGGCCGAGACCGGCTCGCCGTTCCGCAGCTTTCGCACCTGGCAGCGCGCGCGCAGCCTGCTGTACTACGTGACGCAAAGCAGCAACCTCACCGACATCGCGCTGGACGCGGGCTACCCCGATTCCACGCATTTCAGCCACTCGATCCGCCAGGTCTACGGGCTCACGCCCAAGTCCATCTTCGCGGGGAGCCGCAAGCTCGCGTTGTACGCCAGCGGCGCCGGTGTGCCACGCCTCGGTTACCACTGAAGATGCAGATCGATCTCGACTATGCCGGCCGCCATGTCGTGGTGTTCGGCGGCACCACGGGCATCAATTTCGGCATTGCACAGGCGTTCGCGCGGCAGTGCGCGCGCGTGACCGTGGCCAGCCGCCGGCGGGAGAACGTGGACGCCGCGGTGGCGCAGCTGAGCACGGCCGGCGGCGAGGTGCTGGGCGTCGTGGCCGATGTGCGCGACTTCGACGCCGTGGGCGGGGCGTTTGCGCAGTCGGTCGCGCGTTTCGGCCCGGTCGATGTGCTGGTCTCCGGCGCGGCCGGCAACTTCCTGTGCGCGGCCGAGGCCATGTCGTCCAACGGCTTCAAGGTGGTGGTGGACATCGACCTGGTCGGCAGCTTCCACGTGCTGCGCCAGGCGCATGCGCACCTGCGCAGACCGGGGGCGTCGGTGATCCAGATCACGGCGCCGCAGTCCTTCGTGCCGATGCGCTACCAGGCCCATGCCAGCGCGGCCAAGGCCGGCGTGGACCAGCTCACGCGCACGCTGGCGCTGGAGTGGGGCGGCGAGGGCATCCGCGTGAACTCGATCTCGCCCGGCCCCATCGACGGCACCGAGGGCTTCCGCAAGCTGATGGCGCCGACGGCCGAAGACCGCGCTTTCGCGCTCGACCAGGTGCCGCTGCAGCGCTTCGGCAGCCTGGACGACATCGCCAACCTGGCGTTGTTCCTGGGCTCGCCCTATGCGGCCTACATCTCGGGGGCGCTGATCCCCTGCGATGGCGGCGGCGCGCTCGAGAGCGTCAAGCCGGCGCTGGAAGCCGCAGGCCGCCGCGCCACGGGCTGAGCGGCGCCGCGCTGCCGGGCGGCCCGGCCGCACCGGCGCGTCCCGCGATCGCGGGATGTTCGCGGGCGCACGGCCTCCCCATACTCGCGCCACCACCCCCGTGGCGCATGGTGCGCCTGCACCGGGGCTCCCGTGCTGGAATCTCGGAGGTTCGCGATGGTCAAGACGTGCTTGCGTGCCGCTGCGGTGGCGTTGGCGGTGTTCTGCGGGGTTCTGCTCGCCGGCCCATGGCAGCAGGCGCACGCCGCGCCCATCGTGTTGCACAAGGCAACGGACAACGGCACGCCGGACACCGAAGGCCGCTTCATCGCGGCGCTGGAGCCGGCCGACAACGCCAGCCAGGCCCAGCTGCAGCTGACGACGGCCGGCGGGCCGGGCGCCCGGATCACCGGCCTGTACCTGCAGGACACCACGGGCGCCATCGCCCGGGACAGCCTGTCGGGCGGTCCGCGGGTGCGCCTGGCCGAGACCCGGCTCTACGATGTGCTGCTGACCGACCCGGGCAGCCGCAAGATCGCGGTGATCAAGACGCTGTCGGACGCGCTGGGCATCACGCCCGGCGCCGCGAAAGACCTGGTGGACCGTGCGCCCACCGTGGTCCGCACGGCCTCCAGCCCCGACGGCAATGCGCAACTGAAGCAGGCGCTGGAGAGCGCCGGCGCCGTGGTGGCGCTCAACAGCCGCCAGAACCCGTCCGTGCCTGCCGGCGCGAACGAAGGAGCCTCGCTGCCCGGCGCCGCGCCGACGGCTTACGACCTGGTGCTGTCCAGCGTCGGCCCCCGCAAGGTCGCCGTCATCAAGGTGGTGCGCGACCTGACGGGGCTGAGCCTGACGGAGGCCAAGAAACTGGTGGACGGCGCACCTTCCGTCATCCTGGCCAACGTGCTGGCGGCGGACGTGGAGGCGGCGCGCCAGGCGCTGCAGGAGAGCGGCGCCACGGTGGCGTTGACTCCGGTCGGCGGCAGCTTGGGCGGCGTGCCGATCGCGCTGCCGCCGGGCAGTGCCGGCTTCGTGCCCGACATCGGCCTGGCCTTCGCCTACGACGATCCCGACGCCACGCCGAGCCTGTGGCTCACGCTCGATCTGCAGGGTGTCTTCGCCGACCTGCTGGCCGCATGGGAGCGCGGGCAGTTCGTGCTCGGTCTGAAGGTGACGGATGCCACCGGCCGCTCCGACCTGTACCTCGCGGGTGATGCCACGCCGCCCGCCGAGGTGCCCGAACCGCCCACGCTCGCGCTGTGGGCACTGGCGCTGCTGGGCCTGCGGGCGGTTCCGTTCGGCGGGCGCTGGCGCCCGGTGGCCGCCGCCTACCGCGCGGGGCGCCGGGCCCTGGCCCGCGTGGCGGGTGGCGCATCGGTCTCGCCCAGCCACTCGGCTTCCCAACGGCCGTTCGCGATCAAGGCGCGCGCCTGGTGTTCGAGCGCCTGCACCACCACCGTGGCCGCAGCGTCCAGCGGCCTGTCGGCGGCCGTGGCGAGGCTGTAGCTGCGCTGCAGTTCGGGCTCGACCACGCGGGCCACCAGCCAGGGCGCCGCGCGGCGCCCGGCGTCGGGCAGGGCGCAGGCGGGTGTGAACGTGAAGCCGGCACCGCTGGCATAGAGCGAGCGGATCACACGTGCCGAATCGTGCTCGTGCGCGATGTTGAGCACCACGTCCTGGCTGGCGGCGGCCTCCTCCACGCGCTGGCGGATCGAGAAGCGGCGCGACTGCAGCACCAGCGGCTGGGCGGCCGCATCGGCGAACGCAATGCGCGGATGGCGCGTGCGCGGCGCGCCGCGTTGCAGCAGCGGCGCCACCGTGCCCGCCGTGTCGTGGCCGCAGAAGTACATGGCCTCGCGTGCGAAGGGGCGGCTGCGCAGCCCGTCGACCTGGGCGGTGTCCACCAGGATGCCGACATCGGCGCGGCGGTCCACCATGGCCTTGCGTACGAGCAGGCTCAGGTCGTCGAGCACGAACACGCGGATGCGCGGGTGCGAGGCCTTCAGTGCCGTCAGCACCGGGCCCATCAGCAACGAGGCCAGCAGGAACGGCAGGGCCACGGTGACCGAGCCCTCGGGCCCCTGCGGCAGGCTGCGCACGCGCTCGCGCACGGCGGCGGCGTCGGACAGCAGGCGGCGTGCGTCCTGGTACAGCTGCAGCCCGGCCGGCGTGGGGGTCATGCCGGCGTGCGAGCGTTCGAACAGCTGCGCGCCGAGGTCGTCCTCCAGCTTGCGGATCTGTGCCGTCAGCGCGGGCTGGGCCACGTACAGGGTGCTGGCCGCACGCGACAGGCTGCCTGCCTCCAGCACGGCGATGAAGTAGCGCAGGGTTCGGAGTTCCACGGGCGCCACTGTAAGACCGGGCCCGGCGCCGCGCCGGCCTGCGGCGCTGCGGCTGGCCGCAGGCCTCACATCGGCGCCAGCCCCACGCGCTTCATCATGGCCTCGGTGAAGGCCATCTCGCGGGTGAAGCCGCGCACGTAGTCCTCGCCGTCCTGCATGTCCACGCCGCCGCCCTGGGCCTGCAGGGCCTCGACCACCTGCGGCTGCTGCAGCGCGGTGCGAAAGGCGGCGCGGATGCGCTCGACCACCGCGTCCGGCGTGCCGGCCGGCACAGACACGCCGCCCCAGGACACCAGCTCGACGCCCGGCACGCCGGCCTCGGCCAGCGTGGGCACCTGCGGCAGCATGGGGTTGCGGCGCGGGCCCGCGACGGCCAGCGCGCGCAGCTGGCCGGCCTTGATCTGCTGGTAGGGCACCGACAGGATGGGCGTGCCGAACACCACCTGCTTGCCCAGCACGGCGTTGACGAGCTCGGAGGCCCCCTTGTAGGGCACGTGCAGCGCGCGTGCGTCCAGCGCGCTGAGCAGCAGCTCCATGCCCAGGTGCGAGGGCGTGCCCACGCCGCCCGAGGCGTATTCAAGCGTGCCGGGCGCGGCGCGCAGCCGGGCGGCCAGCGCCTGCACGCTGTCGATGCCGGAGTCCGCACGCACGATCAGCACGATGTCCGAGCTCGTGAGCCGCATCACGTGGCGGAAGTCCTTCAGCGCATCGAAGCCTGGTTGCCGGTACATGCGCATGTTGGCCGCCATGGGTGCGGCCGAGTAGACCCAGGTGTAGCCGTCCGCCGGTGCCTTGGCCGCCAGCCGCGCGCCGATGTTGCCAGCCGCGCCGCCCTTGTTCTCGATCACCACGGGCTGGCCCAGCAGCGGGCCCACGGCCTCGGCCAGGATGCGGGCCGTGTTGTCCGGGCCGGTGGCGGCCAGGTAGGGCAGCAGCCACTTGATCGGGCGGCTGGGGTAGGGATCGGCGGCGTGGGCCATGGGTGCAAGGGGCGCCAGCGCGGCGGCCAGGCCGGCGCTTAGCAGGGCGCGGCGGTGCGGGTCGAATGGTGTCGTCATCTGTCTGTCTCCGGAGTTCTTGGCCAAGCCCGCTCAGGCGGATTCGAGCAATTCCTTGGCGATGGTGTTCTTCTGGATCTCGCTGGTGCCCGTCAGCACGCGGTACATGCGCAGCATGCGGAACAGGAACTCCACGCGCCGGCCCTGCACGATGCCCTCGCCGCCATGGATCTGCACCGCCCGGTCGGCCACGCGGAACGCGGTCTCCGAGCAGAACAGCTTGGCCATCGAGGTCTCGGCGCGGGCGGCGCCGCCCGCGTCCAGCGCGCGGGCCGTGCCCAGCATCAGTGCGCGCGCCGCGGCCAGCTCGGTCGCCATCTCGGCCAGCATGTGCTGGATGGCCTGGAACTGCGCGATGCTGCGGCCGAACTGGCGGCGCTGCAGCGCGTAGTCGCGTGCGTCGCGCAACGCCAGCTGCGCCAGGCCCAGCATGGCCGGGCAGTGCAGCAGCCGGTTCACGCTGATGCGGCCCAGCGCCAGCGCCAGGCCGCGGCCGGGCGCGCCGATGCGGTTGGCCAGCGGCACGCGGCAGTCCTCCAGCACGATGTCGCCGGTGCTGGTCTGCCCGGCCATGGTCTTGTAGCCCGACTCCACGCGCGCGCCGGGGCTGCGCAGGTCGACGAAGAAGGCCGTGACCTCGCGCTCGGCCGCGCCCTCGGCGGCGGTGGAGGCCAGCAGCACGGCCGCATCGGCGAAGGGCGAGCCCGAGATGAAGCGCTTGCGCCCGTTCACGACGTAGTGCTCGCCTTCGAGCACGGCGCGCGTCTGCACGGCGCCGGCGTCCGAGCCGGCCTCGGCCTCGGTCAGCGCGAAGCAGATCGCCATCTCGGCCTGGGCCACGGGCACGATGAACTGCGCCATCTGCTGCGGTGTGGCCTGGCGTGCCAGCGCGCCCACGCGCGGCGGGCCGCTGAGTTCGCCGAACACGTGCGGCGCGAACGGCGAGCCGCTGGCGTAGATGGCTTCTTTGATGAGCACATGGTCGAGCACCGGCAGGCCGAGGCCGCCCATCTCCTCGGGCAGCGTCATGCCGTAGAAGCCCAGCGCGTGGGCGCGGCGCCAGACCTGCTGCAGCAGCGCGCGGTCGGCGCCGTGCTCGTGGTCGATGCCGTGGGCGCGGGCCAGTTCGGCCAGTTCTCCGTGCAGGAAGTCCTGCACACGGGCGACGATCTCGGCGGCGCGGGCACTGCCCTCGAAAGGGCCGTCGAACAGGGGTTGGGGGATGGCGGTCATGGTTCAGTTCACCTTGCGGTCGTGCTGGGCCCAGTAGGGCGCCTGGATGGCCTTGCGGGCCACCTTGCCGTTGCTGTTCTTCTCCAGCGCGGCGACGAATTCCAGGTGGCGCGGCCGCTTGAAGCCGGCCAGCCGCTCGGCGCAGAAGGCGTCCAGCGCACGCGCGTCCGCGGCCTGGCCAGGCTTGAGCACCACGTGGGCGGCGACGGACTCGCCCCACTTGTCGTCGGGCACGGCGAACACGCAGGCCTCGGCCACGGCGTCGTGCTGGTAGAGCACGGCCTCGACCTCGGAGGGATAGACGTTGAAGCCGCCGCTGATGACCATGTCCTTCTTGCGGTCGACGATGTAGACGAAGCCTTCCTCGTCCAGCCGCGCGAGGTCGCCGGTGTGGTAGCGGCCGTCCTTGAGCACCTCGGCCGTGAGCTCAGGCGCGCGCCAGTAGCCGGCGAACACGTCCTCGCCGCCGACCACGATCTCGCCGATCTCGCCCAGGCCCACGGGCTGGCCGGCGTCGTCCAGGATCTGCACGTCGCATTCGAGCAGCGGCCGGCCGCAGGAGGCCAGGCGCTCGGGCCGCGCTGCGCGGGCGTGCAGATGGTCTTCCACGCTGAGGCCGCAGACGCCCGAGGTGGTCTCGCCCGCGCCGTAGCCTTGCGACAGCACGGGGCCGAACACGTCCATCGCGCGCAGGATGCGGGCCGGCGCCATGGGCGCGGCGCCGTAGCCCAGGCGCTGCAGATCGGGCAGCGGCCGATACTGCCCCTCGAGCTCGGCGAGCAGCATGTTGATCATCGTCGGCACGAGGAAGGTGTGGGTCACGCGCTCGGCCCGCATCTCGGCCAGGAAGCGGCCGGGCTCGAAGCCGCTGAACAGCCGCACTGTGGTGCCGCTGCACAGCGCCGGCACCAGCTGCATGCCCGAGGCGTGCGTGACCGGGCCGACCAGGCCGAGGATGTGGTCCGGCCGCGTGGTGTCCGGCCGCATCAAAAACTTGCGCAGCTGCGCGAGCCGGTTGCCGAAGGTCTGCATCGCCGCCTTCAGCACGCCCGAGGAGCCCGAGGTGTAGTGCAGCACGGCCAGCTCGTCGGCGTGCACGGCCACGGCCTCGAAGCGGTCGCTGGCGCGGGCCAGCAGGGCCTCGTAGCCGCTGCCGGCCGGGCCGTCGAGCAGCAGCAGGCGCGGCATGGCGCCGCGCACGTGCGGGCGGAAGGCCTCGGCGCGCGCCGCCGTGGTGATCACCAGGCTGGCCTCGCTGTTGTCCACGGTGGCGCCCACCTCGGCCGGCGACAGCCGCGCGTTGTAGGGCGCCTTGACCAGCGCGGCCTTGTAGCAGGCCAGTTCGGTCTCGACGATCTCGGCGCAGTTGGGCAGGTAGATGCCGACGCGGTCACCACGCGCCAGGCCCAGGCCCAGCAGGGCGTTGGCCAGGCGGTTGGCGCGCGCATCGAGTTCGGCGTAGCTGAGGCTGCGTTCGGGCGTGACGATGGCCGGGCGCGCGGCATGGCGCCGCGCACTGCGGGCGACGAGGGCGGCCACGTTGGTCACGGGGCGAGAGGATGGCGCGGTCAAGGGCTTGTCTCCAGTGTGGCGGCGCGGTGCGCTGCGGTGAGGGCACTGTTCCAGAACCCCGGCCATCACGGAAATACGGATTGCTGATGCACACCCATTGATTTGTTTGATGGCCTGCGGCGCCCCGTCCGACAGGCCTGTGCGCATCGGCCGGCGCGCTGTGCGCAGCTGCCGACGCGAAGATCGGCCAACCGCGCTGGTGCGCAGGGCGGCGGCAGGCGCAAGCTGGAGATCGATTGAGGAGTACGCCATGCACTGCATCGCCTGCGGCCGCGAAGGCCACAATTCCGCCCGCTGCCCCTTGCAACTGTGGAAGCGGGAAGCGCCTGCCCCCGTGCCGGCGGCGCCGCCAGCCGTGCAGCGCGCGGGCCGGCCGGAGCGACCGGTGTGCCGGCTCGACAGCCACGACCGCTCGCGCGAGGCTTGGCTGGATCCGCGCTGACGCAGGCGGCCATCGGCGCCGCGTTGCAAATGTCATCCAGGCGCGCGCCGCTGCAACGGGGCTGCAGTGCACGCGCGCCACAGTGCGTCCATGGCAGGGCGCCCGTCCTGCCGCCTGCAGGAGACGCGCATGCTTGATCCGACCACCTCTTCCCGCCGCCGCGGTGCGGCCCGCCTGCTGCTGGGGCTGGCCTGCGCCGCCGCGCTGGCCGGCCCTGCGCTGGCTGCCGACGCCAGCCTCGACCAGGTCTACCAGGCCGCGCACGGCGGCCATGTGGACCAGGCCCTGCAGATGATGGACCCGGTGCTGCGCGACCACCCGGGCAGTGCCAAGGCCCACTACGTCGAAGCCGAGTTGCTGGCCCAGCAGGGCCGCCTCGGGCCGGCGCGCACCGAGCTGGCGACGGCCGAGCGGCTCGCGCCCGGATTGCCCTTCGTGCAGGACCAGTCGCTGCAACACCTGCGCCGCGTGCTCGACCAGGCACCCGTGGCGGCCAGCCGCAGCCCGTTGACGATGCCGGCGGCCGAGGCCGCGCATGGACGGTCGCTGGGATGGGGCCTGGCCCTGGCCGTGGTCTTCGGCGCGCTGCTGGGCTGGCTGCTCACGCGCGCCAACCGGCCGCGCCTGGCCCCGCCGGCCCCGGGCATGGCGCCGATGGCCGCGGCGGGCCCGTCCATGGCCTGGCCGCGCGGCCCCGTGGCCGCCGATGGTCCGGCGCCCTGGGGTGGCGCAGCGGCCGCGCCGGCTCCGGCCGGTCCGGGCTGGGGTTCGCATGTGGCGGCCGGTGTGGCCGGTGGCCTGGCTGCCGGCGCTGCGGCCGTGGCGGGGCAGGAGCTGGGCCGGCGCCTGTTCGGCCACGACACCGTGGCTGCGCCCGCGCCCTACGCGGCGCCGCTGGCGCAGGCGGCACCGGCCGCGGACGGCTGGTCCGATCCGGACTTCGGCATCCGCGGTGCTGGTGGCGGCTGGGACGATGCGACGGACGCGGACGCCGACGCGGGCGGCCTCGGCGGCAACTGGGACGTCTGAGCAGCGGCGCAAGAGCCGGCTGCGGGCCGGGCGCCACGGCGCGGCGCACGCGCCTTGGGGGGTCAGAAGGAAAGACGGCGCAGCCGATGGCTGCGCCCCACCGCTAGTACAGCGTCTCGACGCCCGCGTTGAACAGGTAGCCCGCGCCGCGCTCGGTCAGGATCAGCTGCGGGTTGAACGGGTCGGCCTCGATCTTGCGGCGCAGCCGCAGCACCTGCACGTCCACCGTGCGGTCGTAGACCTCGGCGTTGTGCAGGCGCGAAAGCTGCAGCAGCTGGTCGCGGCTCAGCACGCGCTGCGGCGCGCTGCAAAAGGCCGCCAGCAGGCTGAACTCGTTGTTGCTGAGGTCCATCCGGCGGCCGTCCGCATGGCCGAGCTTGCGTGTGCGCAGGTTGAACTCCCAGCCCGCGAAGCGGTAGGCGCGGCGCTTGTCGTCGCGGCTGGCCAGCTCGGTCTGCACGTGGTAGCGCCGCAGCACGGCGCGGATGCGGGCTAGCAGCTCGCGCGGGCTGAAGGGCTTGGTCACGTAGTCGTCGGCGCCAAGCTCCAGGCCCATCACGCGGTCGGCTTCTTCGGCCTTGCCGGTCAGCAGCACGATGGGAATGCCGGCGCGCTCGCGCAGCGCGCGGGCCAGCTGCATGCCGTCTTCGCCGGGCATCTTGAGGTCCAGCAGCACGAGGTCGATGGCCTCGCGGTCCAGCAGCTCCAGCATGGCCGCGCCGCTGGCCACGGCCGAGACACGCAGCTCGTTGGCGGCCAGGTACTCCAGCAGCAGCGCGCGCACGGCTGGGTCGTCGTCGACGACCAGGATGTGGCCGGCAGGTGCTGCTGGCGGGGGCGTGGCGGACATACTTGGGACTTCCGATGGGCTCGATGCAATGGACGATTCCACTATAGCCGCGCCACCGCCCGGCCCCGACCGCGCGCACCTGCGCGGCGTCACCGCCGTGCTGCTGGTGGAGGCGCTGACCCTGCTGGCCCTGGCCTGGGGCCTGTGGGTGCTGCGCCAGCAGTCGCTGGATGGCGAGCTGCGCCGGCTGGGCTCGCTGGCCGCGGCCATGGCGACGCAGGCCGATGCCGGCCTGGACGTGGCCGAGGCCACGCTGCGCGCCACCCGCACCGAACTGGCCGAACGCCTGATCCGGCCCGGGACCGAGGCCGCGCAGAACCTGTTGCACACGCGCATGGCGGCGCTGCCGCAGTTTCGCGCGCTGGCGATCACCGATGCAGCGGGCCGCATCCTTGCCAGCTCGGTGCCCGGGCCGCCCCCGGACGGCACGCTGGCGGGGCTGGACTTCTTCCGCGCGGCCGAAGCCGGGCTGGCGGACCGGACCTTCGTCGGCACGCCGTTTCCGAGCCTGCGCGATGGCCGGCCGCTGGTGGGCGTCGCCATGCCCTGGAATGGCAGCGGTGGCGGCTTCCTCGGCGCGGTGGTGCTGCTGGCCGATCCCGAGGTGCTGGACGGCGACTTCCGCCGCATCGCCCCGGCCGCCGACACCAGCCTGGCGATCTACCGCAGCGACCGCGTGCTGGTGTCCGACGGCCCTGGCGAGGATCCGTCCCAGCTGCTGCCGTCCAGCGTGACCGATGCGCTTTGGGACGCGCCGGCGCCGCACCGCGTGCGCCTGCCCGACGGCCGCGAGCGCCTGGTGGCGGCACAGGCCCTGCACGGCCACCCGCTCATGGTGGTGGTGGCGCGCGACCTGCAGCCGGCGCTGGCCGACTGGACCGAACAGGCCTGGCTGGTGGCGGCCTTCGCGGCCTCGGCCCTGACGGTCACGCTGTTCCTGCTGGGACGCAACGTGCGCGAGCAGCGGCTGCGGCTGGCGGCGCAGCAGACACTGGCGGCCGAGCAGCAGCGCGCGCTGCGCGCCTTCCAGGCCGCGCAGGAAGGCAACTGGGAGTGGGATGCGCGCACCGGGCGCGTGGACCTGTCGCCACGCATGAAGGAGCTGCTGGGCCTGGCGCGCGACGCGCCCGTGCCGCCCGACCCCATGGCGCTGTTGCGCGAGCGCGTGCACCCGCGCGACCTGCGCGCGCTGCGCCATGCGCTGGCCGGGCATGCCCGCGGCCGCCGGCCGCTGTTCGACGCCACGGTGCGCATGCGCCAGTCGGGCGGCGGCTGGCGCCATGTGCGCCTGCGCGGCAATGCCCGGCGCGATGCGGCCGGCGCGCCGCTGCTGTTCTCCGGCATGGCGGCCGATGTCGGCGAGGAAGTGGAGGGCCGCGCGCGCGAACGCGCGCTGGAGGACCAGCTGCAGCGCGCGCGCCGGCTCGAAGCCATCGGCACACTGGCCGGCGGCGTGGCGCACGACTTCAACAACATCCTGGCCTCGGTGGTCGGCTATGGCGAGCTGGCGCGCGCGGCCGCGGGCGAGGGCTCGGACCAGGCGCGCCAGCTCGACCAGGTGCTGCAGGCGGGCCAGCGCGGCAAGGCGCTGGTCGAGCGCGTGCTGTCGTTCAGCCGCGGCACGCCGCATGTGGCGCAGCGCTTTGCGCTGCAGCCCGTGGTCGAGGAGGTGCTGCAGCTCCTGGCCGCCTCGCTGCCGGCCGGCGTGCAGCTGGCGCCGGACCTGCAGGCCCCCGCTGCGGTGCTCGCCGGCGACCCCACGCTGGTCTACGAGGCCGTGCTGAACCTGTGCACCAACGGTGTCCAGGCCATGCCCGACGGCGGCGCGCTGCGCGTGCTGCTGGATGTGGAGTGCGTGGACGCGCCGCGCACGCTGTTCGAGGCGCAACTGCAGCCCGGCCGCTACGCGCGGCTGCGCGTGCAGGACAGCGGCACCGGCATCGCGCCCGAGGCGCTGGACCGGCTGTTCGAACCTTTCTACACGACCAAGGGCCCGCGCAAGGGCACGGGCCTGGGCCTGGCCGTGGTGCATGGCGTGGTGGCCGAACTGGGCGGCGCCATCGACGTGCAGAGCAGGCCGGGCGAGGGCGCCTGCTTCACGCTGTACTTCCCGTGCCTGGATGCGCCGGCCGATGCCGCGGCCCCGGTGGCCGGCGGCGCGCTGCCGCTCGGCCAGGGCCAGGCGGTGCTGGTGGTGGACGACGAGCCTGCGCTCGTGGCGCTGGCCGAGGAGATGCTGGCCGGCCTGGGCTACGAGCCCTTCGGCCTGGCCTCCAGCACGGAGGCGCTGGCGCGCTTCACGGCCGCGCCCGATCGCTTCGACCTGGTGCTGAGCGACGAGCGCATGCCCGGCCTGTCCGGCACCGAGCTGGTGGCGGCGCTGCGCCGCATCCGGCCAGACCTGCCCGTGGTGCTGGCCAGCGGCTACGGTGGCCCCGGGCTCGCACAGCGCGCGGCCGCGGCCGGTGTGCGCGTGCTGGTGGCCAAGCCGCTGGCGCGGGCCGAGCTGGCGCGGGCCGTGGCGCAGGCGCTGCAGCCCGGGTTGCAAACGTAACCGGCCCGGTGCCGGGCCGCATGGCGGCGTAACCGGGCGGGCGCAGAGTGGATGCCAACGGAGCCGCTGGCGCATGGCGCACCCGGCCCGTCACGCAGAGGAAAGGAATCCACCATGCGCAACATGTCGAACCGCCGGGCCGTGCAGGCCCTGGCTGCAGCCGCCGCGCTGCTGGCCGGCAACGCCATGGCCACCGAATACGGCACCGTGGTCTCCAAGACGGCCGTCTACAGCCAGGTGGCCATGCCGGTGCAGCAGTGCGTGCGGCAGGACCAGATCAGCCGGGCCCAGCCCAGCGGTGCCGGTGCATTGATCGGCGCCCTGGTCGGCGGTGGGGCCGGCAACCTCATCGGCCACGGCGGCGGGCGGGCGCTCGCCACCGGCGTAGGCGTGCTGGCCGGTTCCATCACCGGCAACAACGTGGAAGCCAATGGCGCACCGACCGTGGTGACACCCGTGCAGACCTGCCACCAGGAGCAGCGCGTGGAGAACCGGCTGGTCGGCTTCGATGTGGTCTACGACTACAACGGCCAGCGCTACAGCACGCGGCTGGCCAGCGACCCCGGCGACCACGTGCCGCTCAACGTGAGCGTGACGCCGGCGAACGCGGTGGTGCAGCCCGCACCCGTGGCCTACGGCGGCACCACGGTGCTGGCGCCCGTGGTGGTGCAGCGGCCCTGGGCCGCGCCTGTGGGCGTGGAGGTCGACACCGGCTGGGGTTGGGGCGGCCACCACTGGCGCTGAGATGTTGCAGATGCAACCGGCGCCGCCCGCGGCGTAGCCCGGCGGCAATGCCTGCGGTGCACCATCGATCCATCACAACAGCATTCCTCGAAAGGAGTTCACCATGTACAACGACACCGCTTCCCATTCGGTCCTGCTCGGCGCCATCGTCGGTGCCGGTGGCTACGACGGCCACCTGGACGCCAGTGCGCCACAGGCTTCGCACGAGGCCGCCGAGCGCGAGGCCCGGCATGACCTGCAGATGGCCCAGGTCGAGCTGTACTGCGACCACCGCGCGCAAGCGCTGGTCGCGATCCGGCACGCCATGCAGCTGCTCGAGGCCTGCGACGACAAGGCGCTGGAGCCCCAGCTGGCCAAGCTCAGCGAGGCCGCCTGGCATGTGCGCCACAACGAGAGCCTCGTGGCCGTGGACCTGCTGGACGAGGCCAAGCACCAGCTTCACGCCTGAGCCTGGCGTGAGGCCGTGCAGGGCTCGCGGCTTCAGGCCGATGCCATGTGCTCCTCGAGCAGTTCGGCCTTGCGCGCCTCCAGCTGGTCGCGCATGGCGACAAGGTCCAGCTTGCGCGCGCTGCGGGCCTTGGGGAAGATCTCGTTGCGCTCTTCCTTGACGTGGTGGTCGATGTACTCGCCCAGCACCTTGACCTTGGCGTCGTGCAGTTCGGGGCTGTCGTTGCCGGCCTCGATCTGCGCGATGAGGTCCTTGGCGCTCTGGTGCTCCACCTCGGCCTCGTCCAGCAGGTCGGTGGCCGACATCGCGGCGCGCAGCGCCGGGTAGAAGATCTCTTCTTCGATCTGCGCGTGCACGGTCAGCTGCAGGCAGATCTCGCGCGCGAGTTCCTCCTTACGGGCCACGGCGGTGCGGGCGCGCGAGCCGGCCAGTTCCTCGTATTCCTTGAACAGCTTCTTGACAGCGCGGTGGTCGGCGTCCAGCAGATCGCAGGCGTCCTTGGTGGTCTTGGTCGTGGCCATGGCGTGGGTCCTTCGTGGGGAGTTGTAGGAGCCCCTATGCTGGCCAGCCGCAAGCCGCGCCGATGTAGGCCCACGCAGCCAGTGCGCGGCATCGCGGGCCTACAGGCATGTCGCCCACAGGGCGTCAAGGCTGTGGGTGGCGGCCGCGTGCGCGGGTCAGGGCCGGTGACGGCCACTGCGGGGGCGTGGTAGAAATCCCCCTGATGGCTGTGGCGGCGACGGGAGGAGGCCGGCTGGATGCGTTGGGCAGGCTGGGCTCGTGGACACGGGTTCGCAGGGTCGCCAGGGCTTGGTTTCACCACAAAGCGCTTGGGGGTCTCCATGAAGTTTCTGTCCCGCCTGAACATCGGCCCACGCCTGGGCGTCGGCTTCGGCACCGTGCTGCTGCTCTCGGTCCTGGTCGGCGTGCTCGCGCTGCACCGGCTGGGCACCGTCAACGACGCGACCCGGGACATGGCCACGAACTGGCTGGTGTCGATGGACGCGCTCGACGACTACCGCACCGAGCTGGCGGTGGTTCGCAACGCCGAGGGCGCGCACCTGTCGGCCACGGCGCAAGGCGACATGAACGCGCAGGAGGCGGCCATCAAGGCGGCGCAGGGCACGATGAACAAGGCTTGGCAGCGCTATGCGCCGCTGGTCGGGGACGGTGAGGAGCGCAGGCTGGCGACAGCCATCACGGCGGGGCAGCAGGCCTACTTCGGGGCGGTCGACAGGATGCTGGTCGCCTCGCGCAAGGCAGAGGCGGGTGCCGAGGAGGCCCGCCGCCTCTACACGGCCGACAGCGGCAAGGAATACAGCGCCTTGGTGGCCTCGCTGGACAAGGCCGTCGCGCTGCAGGTGCAGGGCGGCGAGGAGGCTTACGCGCAGTCGCAAAGCACGTTCTCGCAGGCGCGGCTGGAGGTCATCGGCATCCTCGCTGCAGCGGTGGTGCTCGGCGCCGCGCTCGCCTGGCTGCTGACACGCTCCATCACCCAGCCGCTGGCGCGCGCGGTGCAGGTGGCGCAGACCGTGGCGCAGGGCGACCTGACCTCGGTGATCGAGGTGCAGAGCAAGGACGAGACCGGCGTGCTGCTGGGCGCGCTGCGCGAGATGAACGCGAAGCTGGCCACCATCGTGTTCCAGGTGCGCGACAGCTCGGACTCGATCTCCACCGGCTCCACCGAGATCGCCAGCGGCAACTCCGATCTGAGCGCGCGGACCGAGGCCCAGGCCAGCAGCCTGGAGCAGACGGCCGCCTCCATGGAGCAGCTGACGGCCACGATCCGGCAGAACTCCGACACGGCGCAGCAGGCCGCGCAGCTGGCGCAGTCGGCCTCGACCTCGGCCCAGGCCGGCGGGCGCGTGGTGTCCGAGGTCATCCAGACCATGCAGGGCATCTCGCAGTCCTCCTCCAAGGTGGCGGACATCATCGGCGTGATCGACGGCATCGCCTTCCAGACCAACATCCTGGCGCTGAACGCCGCCGTGGAAGCGGCGCGCGCGGGCGAGCAGGGCCGCGGCTTCGCGGTCGTGGCCGGCGAGGTGCGCAGCCTGGCGCAGCGCAGCGCCGACGCGGCCAAGGAGATCAAGGAGCTCATCACGCAGAGCGGCGACCGCGTCGAGAGCGGCGCCAGGCTGGTCGCCGAGGCCGGCACGTCGATGGACGAGATCGTGGGCCAGGTGCGGCGCGTGAACGACCTCATCGCCGAGATCAGCGCCGCCAGCCGCGAGCAGAGCAGCGGCATCGGGCAGATCGGTGAGGCGGTCTCGCAGCTGGACCAGGTCACGCAGCAGAACGCGGCCCTGGTCGAGGAGATGGCGGCCGCGGCCGACAGCTTGAAGAGCCAGGCGGTGCGCATGACGGGCGCGGTGGCGGTGTTCCGCGTGGCGGCGAACGCCTCGGCACCGCTGGAGCCGGTGCCGCGGGCGGCGGCCCCGATGCCGCCGCGCAGTCCGCAGCGGCCGGCCACCGTGCGCACGCCGGGGGCATCCGCCGCGCGCGCCTTGCCGCCCAAGGCCACGGTCAAGGAGAAAGAGAAGGCGACGGCAGAGGCGGACTGGGAGGCCTTCTGAACGCCGCGGCTCAGCCCCGCGTGAGGCGGATGCCGCCGTCGACCACCAGGATCTCGCCCGTGGTCTTGGCCGCACCCACGCCGAGCCACCAGGCCGCCTGGGCCACGTCTTCTGGCTGGATGATCTCGGCCAGCGCGGCGCGCTGCTTGTAGCTCTCCACCGAGGCGGCGTAGGTCGTCTCGCCCAGCCCGTTCTTGAGCCAGGGCGAATCGACCAGGCCGGGCGCGATGGCGTTGACGCGGATCTTCGGCCCGAGTGCGCGCGCCAGGCCGATGGTCATCGCATTGAGCCCGCCCTTGGACGCCATGTAGGCGATCGACGAGCCCGCGCCCATGAACGAGGCGGTGGACGACACGTTGACGACGGCGGTGACGGGGTGCTGCTCCAGCAGCGGCACGAAGGCGCGGGTCATCTGCCAGGCGCCGACCACATTGACGGCGTAGATGCGCTGGAAGTCCTCGGCCTGCAGGGCGTCGAGGTCCTTCAGCGGCACGAAGCGCGTGGTGCCAGCGTTGTTGACCAGCACGTCGGTGCGGCCCCAGCGCGCCTGCACATCGGCGGCGAAGCGCCGGCAGTCGGCATCGTTGGACACGTCGGCCTTGACCACCAGTACGTCGGCGCCGAGCGCGCGGCATTGCTGCGCCACCTCCTCGGCCGGCGCCGGATCGCGCGAGTAGTTGACGGCCACGTCCCAGCCGTGGGATGCGTAGAGCCGGGCGGTGGCGGCGCCGATGCCGGAGGAGGATCCGGTGACGACGCAGACCTGGCGTGCGGATGGTTTCACGGTCATGTATGTCCTTGCGGTGAGACGGCGCGAGTATCGATGTGGCCTCTGGGCGGCGCTGTCCCAGAGGGCACTGGGCCGGCCGCGCCCGGATCGTCTCTAGGCAGCGGCTTGGGCCAGCGGGTACAGTCGCGGCGCCAGCGGCGACTGCGCGGCCAGGCATTGCGCAAAGGCCTTCATGGCCGTGGTCTCGTAGGCTTCCTTGCGGCGGATGAACAGCGTCGGCGCGCGCGCGATGCTCACATCGACCTGGTGCACCAGCAGTTCGGCCGGCGCGGGGTAGCGGTCGACCACCTGCCGGGGCAGCAGCGTGATGCCCACGTCGGCCGCCACGCAGCCCAGGATGCCATCGAGCGAGCCGAATTCCAGGCGCTTGAACGCGGGCTTGCCGATCTGCACCAGCAGTTGTTCGAGCTTCTGGCGGTACGAGCAGCCGGTGCGGAACATCAACGCCGTCAGCGGGGCCGGGTCGTTCCGCAGGATGGACAGGTCGGCCCAGCGGCGCGAGGTGACCAGGACGAGTTCCTCCTCGAACGCACGCTCCACTTGCAGGGCGGGGTGGTCGATCGGCCCGGCCACGAAGGCGCCGTCGACCTCGTTCGCCAGCACCTTGTCGACCAGCTCGGCGGTGGGCCCGGCGCGCACCACGAGTTCCACGGCCGGGCACAGGGCGCCGAACGCGGCCAGCACCGGTGGCAGCCGCACGGCCACGGTGGTCTCCATGGTGCCGATGGTCAACGTGCCCTTGGCCTGGCCGTCGTCGCGCGCGGTGGCGGTGGCCTCCAGCAGCAGCGCTGCGGCGCGCGCGGCGTAGGGCAGCAGGCGCTCGCCGGCGCTTGTGAGCACGACGCCGCGGCTGTGCCGCTCGAACAGGCGCATGCCCACTTCCTCCTCGAGCGCCTTGATGCGGTTGGTCACGTTGGACTGCACGGTGTGCAGTTCCTTGGCTGCGCGCGTGATGCCTTCGCAACGCGCCACGGCAGCGAAGGTGGTCAGGTCGGCGACTTCCACATCGATCCCTTTCGAAGATTCACAACCGCATCGATCATTCTGAACTAAAGATGGATGCACGAAGCATGCCGGCACGGCGCGGTGTGTGTGCCGCCGTTCGGTGCGCTCTGGGCTCTGCAATGGTGCGTCGTCGGCCTGGCGGCGCACCCGATCAAAGCATCTTTTATCAGGATGGTTTGTATCTCTACAAATCGTTTCTCGCGATGAGTGCTTCTCCCTAGCATCGCCGCCGAGTTCAACCCAGTGGAGATCCCAGATGCTCAGTACCCGATTCACGCAGCGCTTCGGCTTGAAGGTGCCAATCGCGCTCGCTCCCATGGACCCGGCTTCCGGCGGCCGGCTCGCTGCCGCCGTCTCCAACGCCGGCGGGCTGGGCCTGCTGGGCGGCGGCTACGGCAGCCACGACACCTTGCAAGCGGAGTTCGACCTGGCCGGCGATGCCGCCATCGGCTGCGGCTTCATCACCTGGTCCATGGGCCGCGATGTGTCGCTGCTCGAGCGGGCGCTGGCGCGCCGGCCGCGCGCGTTGATGCTCTCGTTCTCCGACCCGGCGCCCTACGCGCGGATGGTGACGGACGCCGGCGTGCCGCTGATCTGCCAGGTGCAGACGCTGGCGCATGTGCAGCGCGCGGTCGACTGCGGCGCCGCGGTGGTCGTCGCGCAGGGCACCGAGGCGGGCGGCCACGGTTTCGACCGCCAGGCCACGATGACCTTCACGCCCGAGGTGGCCGACCACCTGGCCGGCCATGCGCCCGGCACGCTGCTGCTCAGCGCGGGCGGCATTGCCGACGGCCGTGGCCTGGCCGCAGCCCTGATGCTGGGCGCCGACGGCGTGCTGATGGGCACGCGCTTCTGGGCCACGCAGGAAGCGCTGATCCACCCTGCAGCCAAGGCGCTGGTGGTCGGGGCGACGGGCGGGCAGACCGTGCGCACCTCGGTCTACGACATCGCGCGGGGCCGCCAGTGGCCGCCCGAATACACGGGCCGGCTGATGGTGAACGACTTCATCCGCCGCTGGCACGGCCGGGAGGAAGCGCTCAAGGCCGTGTGGCAGGACGAGAAGGTGCGGGTGGAGAGCGCCTGCGAGGCCGGCGACCACGACTGCGCCAACGTCACCGTGGGCCAGGCCATTGGCCTGGTGTCCGATGTGCCGCCCGCCGCGCTGGTGGTGCGGCGCGTGGCCGAGCAGGCCGCTGCGCTGCTGCGCGCGCGGGGCGCGTCTGCCTGCGCTGCCATGCCGCAGGCCACCGCCGCAACCGCCTGACGGAAGCCCTCATGCCATCCGCAACCCCATCCCATGCACAAGAGCGGGTCGGCCTGGGCCTGGTGCTCACGGCGCTCCAGCTGCTCGTGTACTTCGCGTTCGTCGCGGCCTGCTGCTTCGACCCCGGTTTCGCCAGCGGCGCGGCAACGCGCAGCGGCGTGCCGTATGCATTCCTGTCCGGCCTGGCCGTCATTGCCACGGGCGTGGTGCTGACCGTCGTCTATGTCGTGCTCACCAACCGCAAGGAAGCCTTGAAATGAAGAAGCTCTTGACCGTCCTCGCCGCCCTGGGCTGCACGGGCGCACTGGCACAGGGCGGCGGCGCGGCAGCGACCAGCCCGATCGCGCTGGCCCTGTTCGCCGGCGTGATCGGCATCACGCTGCTGATCACCTGGTGGGCCGCGCGGCGCACCGCCTCGACCAACGATTTCTACGCGGCCGGGGGCAACATCTCGGGTTTGCAGAACGGGCTGGCCATCACCGGCGACGCGCTGTCGGCGGGGGCGTTCCTGGGGCTGTCGGCGTTGGTGTTCGGCAGCGGCTTCGACGGGCTGTACTACGCCATCGGCTACACCACCGGGTTGCCGGTGGTGGTGTTCCTGATGGCGGGCAAGCTGCGCCAGCTGGGCAAGTACACCTTCACCGACGTGGTCTGCGCCAAGCTGGGCGGCAACGGCGTGCGCATCTTCTCGGCCTGCGCGTCGCTGACCATCGTGGCCTTCTACCTGGTCGCCCAGATGGTGGGCGCGGGGCAGCTGGTGCAGCTGCTGTTCGGCATCGAGTACAGCCTGGCCATCGTGCTGGTGGGCGTGCTCATGATCCTGTACGTGGCCTTCGGCGGCATGTTGGCCACCACCTGGGTGCAGATCGTCAAGGCCGTGCTCATGCTGTGCGTGGGCTGTGCGATTTCCATCATGGTGCTGGCGCGGTTCGACTACAGCTTTGCGGCGCTGCTGGCCAGCGCGGTGGCGTTGCACCCCAAGGGCCAAGCCATCCTGGGCACCGCGACCATGGCCCGCGACCCCTGGTCGGCGTTCTCGCTGGGCCTGGCGGTGATGTTCGGCACCGCCGGGCTGCCGCACGTGCTGATGCGCTTCTTCACGGTGCCCGATGCCAGGGCCGCGCGCACCTCGGTGCTGTGGGCGGCGGTGTGCATGAACGGCTTCTATGCGCTGATCTTCGTCATCGGCTTCGGCGCGCTGTCCCTGGTGCGCGCGGACAAGACCTACCTGGATGCCGCCGGTGCATTGGTCGGCGGCGGCAACACCGCGGCGCTGCACCTCTCGCGCATCCTGGGCGGCGACGTGATGTACGGCATCGTGGCGGCCGTGGCGTTCGCCACCATCCTGGCGGTCGTGGCCGGCCTCACCTTGTCGGGCGCGTCTGCGGTGAGCCACGACATCTATGGCGCGATCTTCAAGAGGCGCGCTGCCACCGAGCGCGAGGAGTTCCGCATCGTGCGCATCGCGACGGTGGTGCTCGGTGTCTTCGCCGTGGTGCTGGGCATCGCCTTCAAGGGCCAGAACGTGGCCTACATGATCAGCCTGGCGTTCTCGATCGCGTGCTCCTCCACCTTCCCGGTGCTGCTGCTGGCCATCTACTGGAAGAAGCTGACCGCGTTCGGCGCCGTGCTGGGCGGCGGTGCCGGCATCGTGGCCTCGCTGGTGCTCACCGTGCTGGGGCCGTCGGTGTGGGTCAAGGTGCTCGGGCATGCGGCGCCGGTGGTGCCGCTGGACCCGCCGGCGCTGGTCACCGTGCCGCTGGCCTTCGCGCTGTGCATCGTGGGCAGCTGGCTCAGCGCACCGGCGCGGTCGGCGCCCGGCGTGCTGTCTTCGGCCCGTCTCTAGCCGGGCGCGGCAGCGGCTCGCCGCAGCGCGAACGGCCCGTCGCCCGCGAGCTCCTCGCGCAGGAACTGCACGCAGGCCCGCACCTTGGCCGAATGGCTCAGCCGCACGGTGCTGGCGGCCCAGATGTCGGCCGGCTGCGTGCTGCCGGGCAGCACCGGCACCAGCCGGCCGGCGGCCAGGTCGTCGTGCAGGTCCCAGTCGGCCTGCAGCACGATGCCGTGGCCGTCGATGCCCCAGCCGCGCACGATCTCGGCGTTGTTGGACGCGAGCCGGCCGGTGACCTTGGCCTTCTCCTCGCCGGCCGGGCCGGCCAGGCGCCACACGCCGAAGGCCTGGTTGCGGTCGCGCAGCACCAGGCAGTCGTGCCGGCTGAGTTCGGCCACGCTGGCCGGGGCGCCGCGCCGCGCGAGGTAGCTCGGCGCCGCGCACAGCAGGCGCGCGCCCGCGGCCAGCTGGTGCGCCACCAGGTGCGGCTCGTCGACGGCGCCCACGCGCACATCCAGGTCCACGTTCTCGGCGATCAGGTCGACGCGGCGGTCCACCGCGTCCAGCGTGATGTCCAGCGCCGGGTGGCGCTGCGCGAACTGCGAGAGCAGGGGGCCGATGTGGCGCCGGCCGAGGCGAAAGCTCGTCGTCACGCGCAGCGTGCCGCGCGGGGCCAGCCGGCCGCCGGCCACGGTCTCGCCCAGGTGGTCCACGCCCTGGAAGATCTGCTGGGCCGCCGCGTAGACGCGCTCGCCGTCCTCGGTCACCGTCACGCGCCGCGCGGCGCGGTGGAACAGCGTCACGCCCAGTGCCTTCTCCAGCAGCGCGATGCGCTTGCTGACATAGGCGGGCGAGGTGCCGAGCTCGGTCGCGGTGGCGGCAAAGCTGGCCTTGCGCGCCGCGAGGCAGAACACGCGCAGGTCGTCGAGCTGGAAGTTGAGGTTCACGGTTCGTGAATCATAGAACCACATCTGGGTGCTTGTTGACGCGAAGTGTCGTCAGTAGAGTGCCGGCTTCCCGAGGAGCCATCCGCATGACCCGCCCGCTTTCGCTCGCCGCGCTCACGGTGCTCGAGCTGACCCCGCCCGCCATGGTGCGCTGCGCTGCCGAGGCCGGCTACAGCCACATCGGCATCCGCCTGATCCCCGCGACCGGCACCGACCCGCAGCACGACCTGGTGGGCGATACGCCGCTGCTGCGCGAGGTGGAGGCTGCGCTGGCCGACACCGGCGTGCAGGTGCTCGATGCGGAGATCTTTCGCCTGCTGCCGGGCCAGCGCGTGGCGGCGTACGAGGCCGCCGTCGCCACCGCGGCGCGGCTGGGCGCGCGCGAACTGCTGGTGGCCGGCAACGACCCCGACGACGCGCGCCAGCTTGACGCCTTTGCCGCGTTCTGCGCACTGGCCGGCCGTTACGGCCTGGGCGCGGTGCTGGAGTTCATGCCCTGGACGGACGCGAAAGACCTGGCCGCGGCCGCGCGCACCGTGGCGCAAAGCGGCTGCGCGAATGCGGGGGTGCTGATCGACCCCTTCCACTTCAGCCGCTCGCGCAGCCGTCTCGAGGACATCGCGCTGGTGCCGCCCGCACAGCTGCGCTACCTGCAGTTCTGCGACGTGCCGGCCGCGATCCCGTCGAGCATGGACGCGATCCTGGCCGAGGCGCGCGCCGAGCGGCTGTTCCCGGGCGAGGGCGAGCTGGACCTCGTGGCCCTGCTGCGCGCCGTGCCGGCCGGCATCCCGCTCAGCATCGAGGTGCCGAGGCAGACGCTGGCGCGCACCGTCGATGCGACCGAGCGCGCGCGCCGGGCGTTGGCCGCGACGCGGCGCGTGCTCGCGCAGGTGGGCGAATGAGCACCGCCGGGCCGCCCCAAGGTGCTCAGCACCGCAGCGCGCAGCGCGGAGGTCTTGCTGGACGGCGCATCGACTGCGACCTGCTGGTTGTCGGCTCGGGGGCTTCGGGGCTCTCCGCTGCCGTCACCGCGGCCTGGCATGGCCTGAAGGTCGTCGTGGTCGAGAAGGCCCCCGTGTTCGGCGGCGCCACGGCCTGGTCGGGCGGCTGGATGTGGGCGCCTGGCAACCCTTTGGCGAAGCGTGCCGGCATCCACGAGGACCCGCAGCAGCCGCGCACCTACCTGCGCAACGAACTGGGGCCGCACTACGACGCAGCACGCGTCGATGCCTTCCTGGACAACGCGCCGGCCATGGTGGCCTTCTTCGAGCAGCACACGGCCCTGCAGTTCGTGGACGGCAACGGCATCCCCGACATCCATGGGCAGGTGCCCGGCGCGGCCACGGGCGGCCACCAGCTCATCGCCGCGCCCTGCGACGCGCGCACCCTCGGCGCACTGAACAAGCAACTGCGCCCGACCATGCGCGAGACATCGTTCCTGGGCATGCCCATCATGGCGGGCGCCGACCTCGCGGCCTTCCTGAGCATGACGCGTTCGGCCAAGTCCTTCCTGCACGTGACGGGCCGCTTCCTGCGCCACCTGCGCGACCTCGCGCTGCACGGCCGTGCCATGCACCTGGTGAACGGCGTGGCGCTCGTCGGGCGGCTCGCCAAGTCGGCGCAGGATCTCCAGGTGCAGCTGATCGCCTCGGCGCCAGCCCGGAGGCTGTTGCTGGAGCAGGGGCGGGTGTGCGGCGCCGTCGTGGCCATGGACGGTGGCGAAACCGAGATCCGCGCCAGCCGCGGCGTGGTGCTGGCGGCCGGCGGCTTCCCGCACGACACGGCGCGGCGACAGGCGCTGTTCCCGCGCACGCCCACGGGCCACGAACACCTGGCGCTGCCGCCAGAGAGCTGTTCGGGCGACGGCATCCGCCTGGGCGAAGCGGCCGGCGGCGTGCTGGCCACCGGCCTGGCCTCGCCCGTGGCCTGGGCACCGGTCTCGCGCGTGCCGCATGCAGACGGCACGGTCGGCCACTTTCCGCACATCATCGACCGCGGCAAGCCCGGCGTGATCGGCGTGTTGTCCACCGGCCGGCGCTTCGTCAACGAGGCCGACGGCTACCACGACTACACGGCCGCCATGGTGGCCCAGGCGCCCGCGGGCGAGGAGGTGTGTTCCTGGCTGGTCTGCGACCACCGCTTCCAGCGCCTGTACGGCCTGGGCCATGCGCGGCCCTTCCCGCTGCCCGTGGGCCCGGCCGTGCGCAGCGGCTACCTGCAGCGCGGGGCCACCATCGAGGCCCTGGCCCGCGCCTGCGGCATCGCACCGGCGGCGCTGGCCGCGACGGTGCAGGAGTTCAACGACCATGCGCGGCGCGGCGAAGACCCGGCGTTCGGCCGCGGAAGCACGCCCTACAACCGCAAGATGGGCGATGCGCTGCACCGCGGCCCCAACCCCTGCGTGGCGCCCATCGAACAAGGGCCGTTCTACGCCGTGAAGGTGCTGCCCGGCAGCTTCGGCACCTTCGCCGGGCTGCGCACCGATGCCAGCGCGCGCGTGCTGGGTGCCGACGGTGCGGCCATCGCCGGCCTGTACGCGGTGGGCACCGACATGGCCAGCGTGCTGGGCGGCTGCTACCCCTCGGGCGGCATCAACCTGGGCCCGGCGATGACCTTCGGCTACATCGCCGGGCGCCACGCAGCCGGGGTCTAGCCGCCGCTCAGCGGCGCAGCCACCAGGCCAGGCCCGAGGCGGCGGCGGCCAGGGCCATCACCGCAGCCCAGCCGGCCTGCGCGAGCAGCACGGCGGCCAGGGCCGAGCCGGCGGCCATGCCGACGAACATGCCCGTCAGCAGCACCGCGTTGAGCCGGCTGCGCGCGGCCGGGTCGATGCCGTAGACGATGCTCTGGTGCGCCACCAGCGTGGCCTGCACCCCCAGGTCGAAGGCCACGGCGCCTAGGGCCAGCAGCACCAGCTGCGCGGCCACCGGCAGGGAGGCACCCAGGCCCATGACCACGAAGCTCACGGCGGCCAGCCCGGCGCCCAGGCGTGCCACACGGGCCGGGCCACTGCGGTCGGCCAGCCGGCCCGCGAGCGGAGCGGCCAGCGCACCGGCGGCCCCGGCCAGGCCGAAGGCGCCCGCCACGCTGGCGCCGATGTGGAAGGGCGCGGCCTGCAACATCACGGCCAGCGTGGACCAGAACGCGCTGAAGCCGACCGACAGCAGCGCCTGCGCGGCCGTGGCGCGGCGCAGCGCCGGGTGCGCCCGCCACAGCTGCGCCAGCGACGCCAGCAGCGCGCCATAGCCCAGCTGCGTGGTGGCCGCGAAGCGCGGCAGCATGCGCCAGGCCGCCAACCCCACGGCCGCCACGCCCACCGCGGCGCCCGCGTAGACCACGCGCCAGTTCCAGTGCTCGGCCACGAAGCCGCTGACCACGCGCGACAGCAGGATGCCCAGCAGCAGCCCCGTCATGACCGTGCCCACGGCCCTGCCGCGCTCGGCGGCCGGCGCCAGCGTGGCGGCGGCCGGCACGATGTCCTGGGCCAGGGTGGCGGCCAGGCCGATCGCCAGGCTGGTGGCCAGCAGCAGGTGCAGCGTGGGCGCGGCGGCCGTGGCCAGCAGCATGGCGGCCAGCACCGCGGCCTTGACGAGGATGATGGCGCGCCGGTCGAAGCGGTCGCCCAACGGCGCCAGCAGGGCGATGCCGGCCGCATAACCCAGCTGCGTGAGCGTGGGCACGGCGCCCACCGCGCCTGTGGTGGCCTGCAGGTCGGCCGCCATGCGGCCCAGCATGGGCTGGCTGTAGTAGAGCGCGGCCACGCCCATGCCGGCGCCCGTGGCCAGAAGGCCCAGCAGAGGCGCTGGCAACGGGGCCGGCTGGGCCGGCATCGCATCGGTTTTGATATTCATGGTTTGCATGATGCCTTCCTTCGGTGATTCAACAGAAAGGAGTGTCGGTCTGCGGCCCTCCTGTTGGAAGTACCGCAGCCCGCACAATTGCTATACGCTCAGCGCATGAATGATGCGACAACCAGCCCTGCGGCGGGCGACCGGCTGCTGCTCATGGAAACCTTCGTGCGCATCGTCGAGGCCGGCAGCCTGTCGGCCGCGGCGGCGCAGCTGCAGGCCACCCAGCCCACGGTGAGCCGGCGGCTGCAGCTGCTCGAACGTTCGTTGGGCGTGCGCCTGCTGCAGCGTTCCACGCATGCGATGCGGCTCACGGTGGATGGCGAGCGCTGCTTCGCCCGCGCCAAGGAGCTGCTGGCCAGCTGGGACGCGTTCGAGGCCGAACTGCGCGGCGCCCAGCAGGAGCCCGAGGGCCTGCTGCGCGTGGCCATGCCGCATGCCTTCGGCCAGGAGCGCTTCGTCGCGCCGCTGGCCGGCTTTCTGCGTGCGCACCCGCGCGTGTCCGTGGAATGGCTGCTGCGCGACGACGTGCGCGACTTCATCGCGACCGGCATCGATTGCGCCGTGCAGGTCGGTGAGCCGGCCGACCCCTCGGTGGTGGCGGTGCGCCTGTCGGAGGTGCCGCGCATCGTGGTCGGCGCGCCGCAGCTGCTGGGCGGCGCACCGCCACCGCAGGACGCACAGGCGCTGGCCGCGCTGCCCTGGCTGGCGCTGCAGACCTTCTACCGCCATGAACTTGCGCTGCGCCACCGCGCCAGCGGCCGGCTGGCGCGCATCGCGATGCAGCCGCGCATGAGCACCGACAGCCTGTACGCGCTGCGCAGCGCGGCCCTGCAGGGCCTGGGCGTGTGCGCGGGCTCCGCCTGGCTGCTGGAGGACGACATCGCCCAGGGCCGGCTGCTGCACCTGGCCCCACAGTGGGAGGCCGCGCCGCTGCCCGTCTACATCGTCTACCCGCAGGCGCGCTACTACCCCTCGCGGCTGCTGCGCTTCGTGGCGGCGATGCGGGCGGCGGTGCCGGGGCTGACGGGGGCCGAGGAGGGCGCAGGCGAGGAGGGCGGCGGCAGTCAGGCATGAGCGCCGACCAGCCGGTCGAGCGGGCTGCGCACGGCCATGCCGCCCATGCGCATCACGTGTGTGTAGACCATGGTGGTGGCCACATCGGCATGGCCCAGCAGCTCCTGCACGGTGCGGATGTCGCTGCCGGCCTGCAGCAGGTGCGTGGCGAAGCAATGGCGCAGCGTGTGCGGTGTGGCCGGCTTGGCGATGCCGGCCCGCTGCACGGCGCGCTTGAAGGCGCGCTGGAAGGTCTCGGCATAGAGGTGGTGGCGCCGGATGACGCCGCTGCGCGGATCGGTCGACAGGTGGTCTTGTGGAAACACCCAGAACCACGTCCAGCTGCTGCCGGCGCGCGGGTACTTGCGCTCCAGCGCGTGGGGTAGCTCGACACCGCCCTGGCCGGCTGCCACGTCGGCGCCCCAGATCAGCCGGCTGCCGCCCAGCTGCGCGCGCAGATCGGCCACGAGGCTGTCGGGCAGCATCACCACGCGGTCCTTGCCGCCCTTGCCCTCGCGCACGAACACGGCGCGCTGCGAGAAATCGAGGTCCTTCACACGCAGGCGCAAGCCTTCGTTGATGCGCAGGCCGGTGCCATACAGCAGCCTGGCCATCAGCGCGTGTTCGCCAGTCAGGTGGGCCAGCACGGCGGCCACCTCGTCTGCCGACAGCACCACTGGCAGGCGCCGCTTGGGCACAGGCCGGCCGATCTCGGCCATCCACGGCAGCTGCACCTCCAGCACCTTGCCGTACAGAAACAGCAAGGCGGACAGTGCCTGCCGGTGCGTGGACGGTGCCACGCCCCGATCGGAAGCCAGATGCGTCAGGAACGCCTCGACCTCCTCCTTGCCCATGTCGGACGGGTGACGCAGGGCGTGGAAGCGGATGAACGCGCGGCACCAGTGGACGTAGGCCCGCTCGGTCTGCAGGCTGTAGTGCATGAGACGAATGCGCTCGCGGAGCCGATCGAGCAGCCGGGGCGCTTGCAGGGGCGGAAGGGCAACGACGTTGTTCGCATGCAAACTGCGGCGATCGAATGCAATGGCGGAAGGGGACATCGGCAGTCCCTCATGGCAACATGGCGCGGCGGTCAAGCAAGTTTGTAACAGCCGAGAGGTTCGGCGGCAAATTTATCACTGGATGAAGATCCAGTAAATTGGATGAAAAGTGATGAAGATCAACGAGCTATTTGCGCATTCGGCGATCGAATCACACGACAAGGGTTGTGATAAATCGCGGTTGGGTGCGTGATACAACAAGTTAAAGGTGACGACGATGGAGCACGCATATAAAAAAAAGCATGTCCAAGTCTCGGTCGCTGCGGCCACAGGTTTTGGCATGCTATTTGGGTTCTGGCTCGGCAAGAGATCCGGTGATGCCGGCTTTATTGAAGCAACCGTTGTTTGGCTCAGCTTTTTCGTATTGTCAAGCTATGTATTCTCTCGGATAGACAAAAAGCACCTTCCCGAAGAGCAATGAAAGAGCCCGTTACCTTTAACACTTCGCTGCAGCTGACGGCTTCGCCGCCCGCTGAGCTTGAGCGTTAGAACTCAGCATGGAATCGCTGCAAATAGTTACTGCTGCTGACAAGCAAGATGTTGTGCTCATCCACAGATTTCTGTCGCAAGAGTCCGCATGGGCCAAAGGCATTCCTTTCGAGACTGTTCGCGAATCGGTTAGGAACTCCTTGAACTTCGGAGGCTTGATTGGTGCGTCTCAGATCGCCTACGCGCGAGTGGTATCCGACTACGCTACGTTCGCAGACCTCCTTGACGTCTTTGTTCTTCCAGAGCATCGCGACCGAGGCTACAGCGCACAACTCATGGCGGCGGTCATGGCACACCCCCGTCTGCAGGGCCTGCGTCGGTTCATGCTTCACACCAGTACGGCGCATCGGCTTTATGCCAAGTACGGCTTCACGCCGCCAGCACGCCCGGAGATCCTCATGGAGAGGTTTATTCCTAATGCTTACGGACATGGACTCTGACCTGTTGATGCAGTGGACGGCTTCGCCGCCCGCCGCCGATACGTGGGTCAGAAGGCCAAGGAATATTTAGCGCGTGCGCAGAATGTTGAGGAGATGCCATGGTTCTATCCAAGCCGACCTTTCTGCTAGCGCTCTGGGGCCTTTTGCTCAGTTGTGCGCTCGCGCAGCCCATCGATCAGCTACCCATGTACGGAGGGGCCGATCGAGCGGGTAATGCTCAGCTAAAGGCTGCAGACGATCGCCTGATCGCTGAGACCACCAAGCACTATGGCACCCGCGAGAAGGCCAGTGCAGCTTTTGTCAGCAACGGATTCGCGTACTACAACCGCGACGATCTCGTCGCGGCCATGCGGCGGTTCAATCAGGCTTGGCTTCTTGATCCGAACAATCCAGAGGCCTATTGGGGCTTTGGCGCGGTTCTGCACGACAAAGGCATGAACTGCGAGGCAATGGCCCAGTTTCAGAAAGCGCTGTCCTTTGGTCGTTACATCAAAGGCATGAACCCCGATGCCGCGCGCGTCATCACCCTGTGCGCCATCGGCGACAAAACATCAGATGAAGAGCGCAGCAAGCTCTTTGTTCAGGCCGACGCGTTGTACGCTGATGCTTTGGCCAAAGATCCGAACAAAGGCTATGTCTACGCCTCCCTGGCGACGGCGCACTATTGGAGAGGGCAGTATTCACAAGCATGGGCCGCTGTGAAACTCGCTCGTTCGAACGGAGCTGCTCTGCCGGAGGAGTTTCTGGCTCTTCTCAGAGCAAAGATGCCCGAGCCGTCATGACACGGGCCAACCCTTCGTTGCACGCGACGGCCCACAGCGGGCTCCGCCGCTTCCGTCCGTGGGTGAACTCAAGTGCCAGAGCGGCGCGGATTTCCAACGCAACTGCAAATGAAGTCTGAATCAGTAGGTTCTGCAGATGGAGATGAACGCATTGATTCGATTGGAGGCGATGCAAGATCATCTTACGAATTTTCCGCTTTGATCCGCAGAGGGCGAGAGATCGCAAGCTGCCGCCAGCACCGCCACTGAACTCGCTCACCCGCAGCGCCTCATTTAAATCCATCGCTACATGGCATTCAACCCGTCCAAGAAGAATATTCCCTTGTTGAAGCCCCGCACCTCCGAAGTGCTTCCTCAAAAGATTGCAACGCCCCCAGAAAAATCTATAGGCGAGAAAGGCCGAGAGGGGGAGCAGGCCCTGGCAGAATGGTTTTCCGACAATGGCTTGGCGTATGTGGCCGTCAGCCAGAACAAGGACACGTTTGCCAGGTTGTTCAGGCACGAGGTGAAGCGGCCGGATTTCCTCTTGCTGTTCGACTCGCTCGGCATGATTGCGGTAGATGCGAAGAACATCACGCCTTATCAGCCGAACAAAATTGTCTATTACACACTCCCGCTGGAAGAAGAGGTCAAAAAGGCAATAGCCTTCGAGCGCATATTCAGAATGCCCGTCTGGTATGCAGTCATGGAAAACGTCGGGCAGGAGGTGTGCTGGCATTGGATCAGTGCACTGAAGGCGGTCGAGGTCGGATTCGTCGAGACCAATGCCGAGAAGGGCGTGCAGTTTCTCAAGATCAAGCGGGATGATTTCGTCAGAATTTCCACGGGCGCCGACCTGGCGAAGCTCTACCTGCAGAGGCTTCCCGCTCTCAAGAATCTGTCCAGGTTGCCGCTTGGGGCTTGATTGCCAGTTGGAGGGGCTGGTTCGCCGTCGCCCGCGGCTCAGCTCTGCCGCCGACCGTCGTTCTACCATCCATCTCTTCCCCAACCACTGTTACTCCCCATGCTCAACCACGTGATGCTCGGATCCAATGACATCGACCGCTCCAAGCGCTTCTACGACGCCCTGCTCGCCGTGCTCGGCGCGGGCGAGGGCGTCCGCAACGTCGCCTCTTCTGGCCATGTGCGGCTGTTCTACCGCCACGACGGCAGCTCCTTCTGCCTGAGCCAACCGATCGACGGCGAAGCGGCCACCTGTTCCAACGGCGGGACCATCGGCTTCAAGTGCAACTCGCCCGAGCAGGTGAAGCAGTTCCACGATGTCGCGGTGGCGCACGGCGGGCGCTCGATCGAAGACCCACCCGGCCTGCGCGAGAGCGGCATGGGCGCCCTGCACCTGGCGTATGTGCGCGATCCGGACGGCCACAAGCTCTGCGCGATCCACCGGGTCAAGTAGGGGCCGCCGCGCAAGCCACCATGGCCATCGAACTGCCCAAGGACACCCGCAAGGAGGCCATCGCCTCCATCGAGCGCTACTTCCGCGAACACATGGACGAGCCCATCGGCAACATCGCCGCGGGCGGCCTGCTGGGCTTCTTCCTCGAGGAGATCGGCCCGGTGGTCTACAACCAGGCCGTGGCCGATGTGCAGGAACGGTTGCAGGCCCGCGTGGCCGAGCTCGACCTGGAGGTGCACGAAGACCCCTTCCAGTACTGGCGCAAGTTCGAGCGCCAGGCCAAGCCGCGCAAGTGAGCGCTGTCCCAGCAAGGAGGGCCCCATGCAGCTGCTCGTGAACATCGATGTCGACGACCTGGCCCGCGCCACCGACTTCTACTGCGCCGCCTTCGCGCTGCGCACCGGCCGGCGCTTCGGCACGGGCGGCGTCGAGCTGCTGGGCGGCACCGCGCCGCTCTACCTGCTGGTCAAGCCGGCCGGCAGCCCGGCGTTCCCCGGCGCGACGCAGGTGCGCGACTACGCGCGGCACTGGACGCCGGTGCACTTCGACATCGTGGTGGACGATGTCGATGCCGCGGTGGGGCGCGCAGTGGCTGCCGGCGCCACGCTGGAGCAAGCGGCCCGCAGCGCCAACTGGGGCCGCATCGCGCTGCTGGCCGATCCCTTCGGCAACGGCTTTTGCCTGCTGCAGTTCCTGGGCCGCGGCTACGACGAGATCGCCACGCCGGCCTGATGGCGGCGGGCCGCTGCGGCCAGGGCTTGGCGTAGAGTGCCGCGCATGCCAGAGAACCGACCCAACCTGATCTTCATCCTCGCCGACGACCTGGGCTATGCCGACCTGGGCTGCACCGGCGCGCGCGACGCCGCCAACCTGCCAGTCGACGTCTCCCCGCGGCTCGACCACATGGCCGCCGAGGGCCTGCGCTTCACGCGCGGCTATGCCAACTCGGCCGTCTGCTCGCCCACGCGCTTCGCGCTGGTCAGCGGCCGCTACCAGTACCGCCTGCGCGGCGCGGCCGAAGAGCCGCTGGCCGCGGCCCATGGCGACAAGGTGCTGGGCCTGCCGCCCGCGCACCCCACGCTGCCTTCGCTGCTGAAGGGCGCCGGCTATGCCACGGCGCTGGTCGGCAAGTGGCACCTGGGCTATCCGCCGCACTTCGGCCCGCGCCTGTCGGGCTACGCCGAGTTCTGGGGCTTCCACGCTGGTGGGGCCGACTACTTCTCGCACCTGGACCCGCGCGGCAACCACGACCTGTGGGAGAACGAGACCGAGATCCACCGCGATGGCTACCTCACCGACCTGCTCAGCGCGCGCGCTGTTGAGTTCATCGAACGCCAGAGCGCCGAGCGGCCCTTCCTGCTGAGCCTGCACTACAGCGCGCCGCACTGGCCCTGGCTCACGCGCGAGGACGCGGCCGAGTCCGCACGCATCGGCGCCGGCCTCAAGCACCTGGACGGCGGCAGCCTGGCCACCTACCAGAAGATGGTCACGCAGATGGACGAGGGCATCGGCCAGGTGCTGGACGCGCTGGCCCGGCGCGGCCTGGCCGAGAACACGCTGGTGGTGTTCACCAGCGACAACGGCGGCGAGCGCTTCTCCAACAACTGGCCGTTTGTGGGCGGCAAGATGGATTTGCTCGAAGGTGGTCTGCGCGTGCCGCTGCTGGCGCGCTGGCCTGCGCGCATCGCGGCCGGCGGCGTCAGCGCGCGGCCCAATATGACCATGGACTGGACGGCTACCTTCCTCGATGCAGCCGGCGTCGCACCGCACCCGGACTACCCGCTGGACGGCCAGAGCCTGCTGCCGCACTTCGCCGACCCGGCCGCGCCGGACCCCGAACGCGACCTGTTCTGGCGCATGAAGCACCGCGGCCAGCGCGCGCTGCTGCGCGGCCACTGGAAGTACTTGCGCCAGGACGGCACGGAGTTCCTGTTCGACGTGGTGGCCGACCCGCGCGAGCGCGCCAACCAGGCCGCCCGCCAACCCGCCCGCCTGGCCGAGCTGCGCGCGGCCTGGGAGGCACTGGATGCGCAGATGCCGCCCATCCCCGAAGAAGCCCGCGTGTCGCTGGTGTTCGGCCCGAAGGACTTGCCGCAGGCCACCTTCTGAGCGTGGCCGCGCCGCCGCTTCAGCCGGCGGCGCTGGTGGCCTGCGCCTGCAGGTGCGCCAGCAGCAGCCGTGCGGAGGGCGACAGCAGCTCCTCGTCGCGAAAGCAGATCGCGAAATGCCGGGTGGCCCAGGCGTCGGTGAGCTCCACCACGCGCAGGCCCTTGTCCGCAGCCGAGAGCTGCACCACCTCGCGCGGCACCACGGCGATGCCCAGGCCCGCGTGCACGCAGCGCAGGCTGGCCTCGAAGGTGGAGACCACGGTGCGGTAGTTCAGCGGCTGCCCGGCGATGGCGGCCGCCCGCGCCAGCATGCCGTACACCGCGGTGGAGGCGGGCAGGGCCACGTGCTCGTGCCCCAGGCTGTCGGCAAAGCTGCAGCGCGCCTGTTGTGCGGCGGGGTGGCGGGGGTGGGCCACCAGCACCAGCCGGTCGCTGCGGTAGCGGCGCACCTGCAGGCCTTCCATGTCGGCCGCGTCCCAGCACACGCCCAGCGGCGCCAGTCCCTCGCGCACGGCACCCACGATGGCGCTGGAAACCTGCTCCTCCAGGTCCACGCGGATCTCGGCATGCGCCGGGTCCTGCAGGAAGCTGGCGATGTCGTCGGGCAGCTGCTCGGCAACGGACGACATCGAGGCCAGCACACGCACCTGGCCCTTGATGCCGTGCCGGTAGGCGGCCATGTCCCGCGCGGCGCGGTCGGCGCTGGCCAGCATGGCGCGGGCATGCTCGAGCAGGATCTCGCCGGCGGCCGTGGGCACCACGCCGCGGCGGCGGCGCTCGAACAGCGGCGCGTTGACGGTCTGCTCCAGCTGCGCCAGCCGCTTGCTGATGGCCGAGGCGCCGATGTGCTGCTGCTCGCCGGCCCGCGCGATGTTGCGCAGCTCGCAGGTGGCGACGAACAGGCGCAGCGTGGTGAGGTCGAGGTCGTGCATGGAGACGTTCCGAAATGGCAGGTCAGGTCCGAAAGAATATCGCTTCTTGATCTGGATCGGCATGCCTAAAGTGCAGCCCAACCCCCATCGGAGACACACCGTGACCCAACCCCGCCGCGCCGTGGTGCGCGAAGTCGGCCTGCGCGACGGCCTGCAGAGCATCCAGGCCGTGCTGCCCACGGCGCGAAAGAAGGAATGGATCCGCGGCGCGCACGCCGCCGGACAGCGCGAGATCGAGGTCGGCTCCTTCGTGCCAGCACGGCTGCTGCCGCAGCTGGCGGACACGGCCGAGCTGGTGGCCTATGCCAAGGCGCTGCCCGGCCTTGTTGTCTCGGTGCTGGTGCCCAACCTGCGCGGTGCCGAGAGCGCCATCGCTGCCGATGCCGACGTGATGCTGGTGCCGCTGTCGGCCAGCCACGCGCACAGCCTGGCCAACCTGCGCAAGACGCCCGACGACGTGGTGGCCGAGGTGGCGAGGATGCGCGCCGCGCGCGATGCCGCCGGTTCCAAGACGCTGATCGAGGGCGGCATCGGCACGGCCTTCGGCTGCACGCTGCAGGGCCATGTGGCGCCGGCCGAGGTGCTGCGCTGCATGCAGGCGCTGCTGGACGCCGGCGCCGACCGCGTCAGCATCGCCGACACCGTGGGCTACGCCAACCCCGGCGCCGTGGCCACCCTGTTCGGGCAGGCCCGCGCCATCGCTGGCGAGCGCCTGTGCTGCGGCCACTTCCACGACACGCGCGGCCTGGCGCTGGCCAATGTCTACGCCGCGCTGCAGACTGGCGTGGACCGCTTCGACGCCACGCTGGCCGGCATCGGCGGTTGCCCGCACGCGCCCGGCGCCAGCGGCAATGCCGCCAGCGAAGACCTGGCCTTCATGCTGCAGGACATGGGCATCGATACCGGCATCGACCTGCACAAGCTGCTTGCCTTGCGCCACCAGGTCGCGGCCTGGCTGGAGGGCGAGGTGCTGCACGGCACGCTGTGGCGCGCCGGCCTGCCCAAGACCTTCGACGCCACCCGCATCGCCGCCTGACACTTCGGAGCTACACATGGAACACGCAGCGCAACTGCCCCTGGCGGGCATCCGCGTCCTCGAATTCACCCACATGGTCATGGGGCCGACCTGCGGCATGGTCCTCGCGGACCTGGGTGCCGAGGTCATCAAGGTCGAGCCGCCGGGCGGTGACAAAACGCGCAAGCTGCCGGGCCTGGGCATCGGTTTCTTCCGCAGCTTCAACCGCAACAAGAAGAGCATCGTGCTGGATATCACCAGCGAAGAGGGCCGTGCCACGGCCGCCGAGCTGGCGGGCCAGTGCGATGTGGTGCTGGAGAACTTCCGCCCCGGCCTCATGCAGACGCTGGGCCTGGACCACGCGACGCTGTCGGCGCGCTTTCCCCGGCTGATCTATGTCACGCACAAGGGCTTCCTGCCCGGCCCCTACGAGAACCGCCTCGCGCTCGACGAGGTGGTGCAGATGATGGGCGGCCTGTCGTACATGACCGGGCCCGTCGGCCGGCCGCTGCGGGCGGGCACCTCGGTCAACGACATCATGGGCGGCATGTTCGGCGCCATCGGCGTGCTGGCCGCGCTGCGCGAGCGCGAGCGCACCGGCCGCGGCCAGGAGGTGCAGAGCGCGCTGTTCGAGAACTGCGTGTTCCTCTCGTCCCAGCACATGCAGCAGTACCTGATGACAGGCGAGCCGCCGCCGCCCATGCCGTCCCGCGTGTCGGCCTGGAGCGTGTACGACGTGTTCACGCTGGCCGAAGGCGAACAGCTCTTCATCGGCGCCGTCAGCGACAAGCAGTTCGTCACGCTGTGCAAGGTGCTGGGACGCGAAGACCTGCTGCAGTACCCCGGCTTCGAAGACAACGCCGCGCGCGTGGCCGTGCGCCCGCAGCTGCTGGCCGTGCTGGGCGAGATCCTCGCGCACCACCGGGTCGCGGACCTCGCGCCGCGGCTCGAGGCGGCGGGCATCCCCTATGCGCCCATCGTGCGGCCCGAGCAGCTCTGCGCCGACCCGCACCTGCGGCAGAGCGGCGGCCTAGTGCCCATGGCCACCGACGACGGCGGCACGACCGACGTGGTGCTGCTGCCGCTGACCCTGGGCGGGCGCCGCCCCGGTGTGCGCATGCCGCTGGCCCGGGTGGGCGAGCACACCGACGAGATCCTGGGCGCGCTGCGGCCGGTGCCCGCACACTGAACACACACCATGCACAACGGAGACAAGACCATGCCCACCCAGAACCTGACCCGCCGCGGCCTGCTGGCCGCCTGTGCCACGCTGGCCCTGCCGGCCCTCGCCCAGGGCGACAAACCCGTGCGGCTGATCCTGCCCATCAGCGCCGGCTCGGGCGTGGACGTGATCGCGCGCGCCGCCTCGGTCGCCGTCGGCAAGGCGCTGGGTGCGCCGCTGGTGGTGGAGAACCTGCCGGGGGCCGGCGGCATCACGGGTGCCGCGGCCGTGGCCAAGGCCGCCCCCGACGGGCTGACGCTGGGGCTGGTCTCCAACAACCACGTGATCAATCCGGCGGTCTACAAGAAGATGCCCTTCGATGCGATCGGCGACTTCACGCCCATCACCGTGCTCGGCGCCACGCCGCTGGTGCTGGTGGCGGGCAAGGGCGTGGCGGCCGGCAACGTGCGGGAGCTGGTGGCCCTGGTGAAGGCGCGGCCGGACGATTTCAACTATGCCTCGTCGGGCAACGGCACCATCATCCACCTGGCCGGCGAGATGTTCCTGGAACAGGCCGGCATCCGGGCGCGCCACATTCCCTACAAGGGCACCGGGCCCATGGTCAATGACCTGCTGGGCGGCCAGGTGCAGTTCGGCGTGGTGGCGCTGCCGGCGATCCAGGCCCACATCAAGAGCGGCGCCGTGAAGGCCATCGGCCTGTGCGGCGCGCAGCGCTCGCCGGCCGCCCCCGAGATCCCGACCATCGCCGAGCAGGGCCTGCCCGACTACGACGTGGAGGGCTGGGTTGCTGTCGTCGGCCCCGCGAAGCTGCCGGCGGCCGAGGTGCGGCGCGTGCACGATGCGTTCGTCAGGGGCTTCGAGAGCCCCGAGGTGGTCGAGGCCATGGCCCGGCAGGGCAACGTGATCCGGCCGACTTCGCCTGAAGACGCCGCGAAGTTCTTCCGCAGCGAGGCGGCGCGCTACGCGACGCTGGCCAGGAAGGCCAACGTGGTGCTGGATTGACGCGCGCGCAGCGCCGCCGGGCTCAGGCCCGCGCCGCCTTCAGCACGTCGGCGATCTGGAAGGCCAGCTCCAGGCTCTGGGAGCCGTTCAGCCGCGGGTCGCAGGCGCTGCGGTAGCGGCTGGCCAGGCCTTCGTCGCTCAGCGCCTGGGCGCCACCGCGGCACTCGGTCACGTCCTGGCCCGTCATCTCGAAGTGCAGGCCGCCGGCGTAGGTGCCTTCCTGTGCGTGCGCAGAGAAGAAGCCGCGCATCTCCCCGAGGATGCGCTCGAAGTCGCGCGTCTTGTAGCCGTTGGAGGCCGTCACGGTGTTGCCGTGCATGGGGTCGCAGCACCACACCGGCGTGCGGCCGGCGCGGCGCACGGCGCGCAGCAGCGGCGGCAGGCGTTCGGCCACCTTGTCGCTGCCCATGCGGCTGATCAACACGCTGCGCCCGGGCTGGTTGTCCGGGTCCAGCCGGTCGAGCAGGCGCAGCACGTCGTCGGCCGCCGCGTTGGGGCCGAGCTTGACACCCACCGGGTTGTCGATGCCGCGCAGGTACTCGATGTGCGCGCCCTCGAGCTGGCGCGTGCGCTCGCCCAGCCACAGCATGTGGGCCGAGCCGCCGTACCAGCGGCCGCTGCGCGCGTCGTGCCGCGTGAGGGCCTGTTCGTAGTGCAGGTGCAGCGCTTCGTGCGAGGTGTAGAACTCCACCGCGTGCAGCTGCGGCGTGCGTGCCGCGTCGAAGCCGCAGGCCTCCATGAAGCCCAGCGATTCGGTGATGCGGTCGGCCAGCTCGGCGAAGCGCGCGCCCTGCGGGCTGGTGCGCACGAAGTCGGCCGTCCAGCGGTGCACCTCGTGCAGGTCGGCGAAGCCGCCCTGGGCCAGTGCGCGGAGCTGGTTCAGCGTGGTGGTGGAGTGGGCATAGGCCGTCAGCAGCCGGGCCGGATCGGGCAGGCGTGCGGCGGCGCTGAAGGCGCTGCCGTTGACGATGTCGCCGCGGTACGAGGGCAGGGTGGTGCCGTCCACGGTCTCGCTGTCCGAGGAGCGCGGCTTGGCGAACTGCCCGGCGATGCGGCCCAGCTTGACCACCGGGCAGGCGGCGGCATAGGTGAGCACCACGGCCATCTGCAGGATCACGCGGAAGGTGGATTCCACGGCGTCCTGGCCGACCTCGTCGAAGCTCTCGGCGCAGTCGCCGCCCTGCAGCAGGAAGGCCTCGCCGCGCGCGACGGCGCCCAGCCGCGTGCGCAGTTGCGCGATCTCGCCCGGGAAGATCAGCGCCGGCAGCGTGGCCAGGCGCTGCTCGGCGGCGCGCAGGGCCCCGTCGTCGGCATAGGCCGGCAGTTGCAGGGCCGGGCGCGCGCGCCAGGAGGAAGGGGTCCAGTTGCCGAGGTCTTGCATGCCGCGAGCTTATGCGCTTTGCCCAGGCAACCCCGCGGCAACGCCGCGGCGAGCGACACTGCGCCCCAGGCGGCCCGCGCCGCGACCACCCACAGGAGCATTGCCATGACCGACACCGCACGCACCATCCTCATCACCGGCGCCGCCGGCCACCTGGGCCGCGCCGTGGCCGCCCGCGCACGCGCGCAGGGCGCACGGCTGCTGCTGCTGGACCGCGATGCCAGCGCGCTGCAGCGCGCCTATGGCGACGCCGACGGCCAGGTCGCCGCCGACCTGCTGGACCGCGCGGGGCTGGCCGCCGCGCTGGCGCCGCACATCGAGCGGGCGGGCCGGGTGGACGCGCTGCTCCACATCGCCGGCGGCTTTCGCATGGGCGAGGCCGTGCACGAGACCACGGGCGCCACCTGGGACTTCCTGATGGACCTGAACGCGCGCAGCCTCATCCATGTGGCGGCCGTGCTGGTGCCGCACCTGCTGGCGCACGGTGGTGGCCGCATCGTCACCGTGGGCGCGGGCGCCGCGCTCAAGGGCGGGGCGCAGATGGGCGCCTATGCCGCGTCCAAGAGCGCGCTGATCCGGCTCACGGAATCGATGTCGGCCGAACTCAAGGGGCGGGGCGTGAACGTCAACTGCGTGCTGCCCTCCATCATCGACACGCCGGACAACCGCGCCGCGATGCCCGACGCCGATGCCGGGCAATGGGTCCACCCGGACGCGCTGGCCGACGTCATGCTGTTCCTGGCCTCGGACGCCGCGCGCGCCGTGCATGGCGCGGCGATCCCCGTCAGCGGGCTGGTCTGAACGCAGCAGCCGCGCGAATCCTGCAGGCGGCGGCGTGAACTCTCCAAAGAACGCAGGAATCGTGCGTGGGAATTGCCTAGCATTGAGGTTTCGGGAGCTAAGCCCCCACTTCATCGGAGAAAAGACATGGCCGACCTGTTTGACAACCCCATGGGCCTGTGCGGCTTCGAGTTCGTGGAATTCGCCTCGCCCACCCCCGGCCTGCTGGAGCCCTTGTTCGAGAAGATGGGCTTCACGCTGGTGGCCAAGCACCGCTCCAAGAACGTGCTGCTCTACAGGCAGAACGAGATCAACTTCATCGTCAACAACGAACCGCGCAGCGAGGCCGGCTACTTCGCGGCCGAGCACGGCCCCTCGGCCTGCGGCCTGGCCTTTCGCGTCAAGGATTCGCACAAGGCCTACAACCGCGCGCTCGAGCTCGGTGCCCAGCCCATCGAGATCGGCACCGGCCCCATGGAGCTGCGCCTGCCGGCCATCAAGGGCATCGGCGGCGCGCCGCTGTACCTGATCGACCGCTTCGAGGACGGCAAGAGCATCTACGACATCGACTTCGAGTTCCTGCCGGGCGTAGACCGCCGGCCCAAGGGACACGGCTTCCAGGTGGTGGACCACCTCACGCACAACGTGTACCGCGGCCGCATGACGCACTGGGCGGACTTCTACAACAAGCTGTTCAACTTCCAGGAAATTCGCTACTTCGACATCAAGGGCGAGTACACGGGCCTAACGTCAAAAGCGATGACGGCGCCCGACGGCCTGATCCGCATCCCGCTCAACGAGGAATCGAAGAAGGGCGGCGGCCAGATCGAGGAGTTCCTGATGCAGTTCAACGGCGAAGGCATCCAGCACATCGCGCTGCTGACGGACAACCTGCTGGAAGCCATCGACAGCCTGCAGCTGGCCGGCATCCCGGTGCTGAGCGCACCCAACGACATCTACTACCAGAACCTGGAGACGCGCCTGCCCGGCCATGGCGAGCCGGTGCCCGAGCTGCAGGCGCGCGGCATCCTGCTGGACGGCACGACCGAGGGCGGCCGCCCGCGGCTGCTGCTGCAGATCTTCTCCGAGCCGCTGCTGGGCCCGGTGTTCTTCGAGTTCATCCAGCGCAAGGGCGACTACCGCGAAGGCTTCGGCGAGGGCAACTTCAAGGCGCTGTTCGAGTCGCTGGAGCGCGACCAGATCACGCGCGGCGTGCTGGAGACTTCCGAGGGCTGATCAGCGCGCGAACAGCGTCTCGAGTTCGCGCCGCAGCTGGAAGGCCGGCGTGGTCTGGTCCAGCACCACGTCGTCCCAACACAGGCTCTGGCCCTGCTGGACGGGGCGCACGAGCTTGACGTCGTGGGCCAGCCCCAGCGGCAGGCCGCCGAAGCCCAGCGAGCGCTGCACCGGCAGCAGCTTGCCCCAGACGGTGTAGCCGCCTTCGCCGTCCAGCGTCTCGCCCACCGCCAGGTCGCGCTTGGCGGTGGCCACCACGTCGGCATGCCAGCCCACGGCCGCGCCCGTGGGCTCCTTGCGCAGCGCCACGCTGGCGACCGACATGCCCACCTCCAGCCCGATCAGGTGCCAGCGCTTGTACAGCGTGAAGTAGCGCCCGCTGTCGTCGGTCTGGGCGTTGTATTCCTCGAAGCAGTTGCGGATGTACTCGGTCTCGCCCTCGACCGTGACCCACACGCCCATGCGGATGTCGTAGCCGATGGGCGTGCCGTCGGTGCGCAGCGACGACACCACCTCGACCATGCCCTTGTGCTCCAGCACGCCGCCCTCGCTGCGCGGCCGCGTGATGTTGGGGATTTCGTCGATGGAAGCCGGCGGGTAGAGCAGGCCGTCGGAGGGCACGGCCAGCCCGGTGGCATTGGCCACGGCCGCGCTCTCGATGGAGGGCTTGGAGCCGTCCAGGAAGCTGTTGAACATCTTGGGATTGAGGCCGCCGCGCTGCGCCTGTTCCGGCGTGAGGCCATAGTGGCCCCAGACGGTCTCGGGCGTGGACGCGCTGAAGTGCGGCAGCCACTTGTGGCCGCGCCCGGCTGCCACCACCGGAAAGCCGCAGCTGCGCGCCCAGTCCACCAGATCGCAGATCAGCGCCGGCTGGTCGCCGAAGGCCAGCGAATAGACCACGCCCGCCTGCTGCGCGCGGCGCGCCAGCAGCGGGCCGCAGAAGGCATCGGCCTCCACCGTCACGTTCACCACGTGCTTGCCGTGGGCGAAGGCGTCCAGGCAATGCGCCACGGCCGCCACCGGATGGCCGGTGCATTCCACCACCACGTCGATCTGCGGGTGCCGCGTGATGGCCTGCCAGTCCTCGGTGACCCAGGTCGTGCCTTCGCGCAGGGCGTCGTCGGCCGAGCGGGCGGCGCTCTGGTGGGCCTGCCAGCCCACGCGGGCCAGGTTGGCGCGCGCGGCCGCCGGCGAGAGGTCGGCGATGGCAACCAAGTGCACGCCGGGCGTGCGCGGCACCTGTGCCAGGTACATGGAGCCGAACTTGCCGGCGCCGATCAGGCCGATGCGGATGGGGCGGTCATCAAAGGCGCGCTGTTGCAGCTGGCGGTGCAGGCTCATGGGTTGTCTCCGGTGTGCCGGTCGGCGCCGGCTGTTGCAGGTCGACGGTGCGCCGACGCATGCGTCTAGCTTAGCGTGGAGGCGCGCGCCGGCTGCGTGACCGCCGCGCCCTGGTGCAGGCAGTACAGTGGCGGCCCGAAGACCAGGAGACAAGCGGCCACGCCACAGTGCGCAGGCCGGTGCATTGCATGTCCAGCATCCATCCGCATTCCGCCGCCATTCCGCTGACCGTGCCCCAGCAGGCCCGCCGTGCGGTGCCCTGGATGGCCGGCTGGCTGCTGCTGATGCTGGTGGTCGCGGTGGCCGGCCGCCAGGCCACGCGCGAACTCGACGTGTTCCAGATCATGCTGATGCGCTCGGTGATGGGGCTGGTGCTGTTGGTCCCGCTGGTGCGCATGGCCGGTGGCATCGGCGTGCTGCGCAGCCGCCAGCTGCCGCGCCACGTGGGCCGCAACATCGTCCACTACGCTGCGCAGTACGGCTGGTTCCTCGCGCTGACGCTGATCCCGCTGGGCCAGGTGGTGGCCATCGAATTCACGATGCCGATCTGGACCGTGGTGCTGGCCGCGCTGTTCCTGGGCGAGCGGTTGAACCGCTGGAAGGTGGCGGCCGTGGTGTTCGGCGCCATCGGCGTGGCGATGATCGCGCTGCCCGGCGGCGGCTCCGCGGTGGGCGCCGGCCAGGCCATTGCGCTTGCGGCGGCGCTGGGTTTCGCGGTGTCCATCATCCTGGTGAAGTCGCTGTCGCGGACCGAGCACGCGGTGACCATCATGTTCTGGATGCTGTTGGTGCAGTCGGTGCTGGGACTGTGGCCCGCGCTGGCCGTGTGGCGCTGGCCGACGCCGGCCACCTGGGGCTGGGTCACGCTGATCGCCATCGCCGGAACCTATGCGCACTACTGCATGGCCAGCGCCATGCGCCATGCCGACGCGACGGTGGTGGTGCCGATGGACTTCCTGCGCGTGCCGCTGTCTGCGCTGGTCGGCTGGCTGCTCTATGCCGAGCGCATCGACCTGCTCATGGCGCTGGGCACGCTGCTGATCCTGGCGGGCAACCTGCTGAACCTGTGGCGCGCGCCAGCGCCCGCAGCGACCAGGGGCGCCGGGCCGCGCGCCTGATCGGTACGGGCTTCAGTGCAGGTGGCGCGGGCGACGGCCACCGCCGCCGCCGTGGCTGCCGCCGCCGGAGCCCGGGCCGCGCGATGGCTTGCCCAGGTCCAGCGAGTTCGTCAGCGCGTCGAAGCGCTGCGTGAACAGCTTGTCGATCTCGGCCACCACGCCGGACAGCTCGCTCGCGTCGAAGTGCCGCTCCATGGTGTGGATCACGTCCTGCACCAGGAGGTCGCGCTGCACCTGCATGATGGCGGCGGGGTTGGGGCCGACGAACAGCATGACGAAATCGTCGCGCGACTCCTCGTCGTCGGGCGCTTCCTCGTCGTCTTCATCGAACTCGGCGTCGTAGAAGCTGACCTCGATGGCCGCGCCCTGTCCGGACAGTTCGTTCAGGCTCATGCACATCTCGTCCAGCGCCTGCTTGAAGTCCTCGTCGCCGGGCACCGTCCAGCACATGTCCAGCAGGTGCTCGGCAGGCTCGAAACGGATGCCGGGCTCCTCTTCGTAGGCGCTGGCCGCGGCGGCCGCCAGGGAGCGCGCACCGGCGTATTTCCACAGGGGTTTGAGCGCCTCCTGGATCTGCTCGTAGTTCACGTCCGCGCGCAACGGCACCTGGCCGTGGACGTGGATCTCGAAGGGGGCGTTGTAACGTGACATAGGGGGATGGTAGCGGGTGCGTGGGGCCATGCCAACGCGGTGCCCGGCGGGGCCGCAAGCGCGGTCGGGCAGCGCGGATGCGCTAGGGCGCGCACCGCATTCGCCGGGCCGCCAGGCCGTGTCACGCCTCGCATGGGGATACCGGCGGAAGTTGGCAAGGCGCGTATTTTGCAACATGCGGGAACGGGCCGATCTGGCAGGGCATGCAGGCACATATACTGGAATTAAATACAGCTTGCCCCTTGCGCGATGGATCCCGTCCAGCTCTGCTTGGATCTTCAACCTCCGGCCCCTCCACCTCCGCCTGCGCCACCACCGCCGCCGTATGCCGCGGTGCTGCGCGAGGACGCGGGCATGACGGCGCAGCAACGCGCCGCGGCCGAAACGCGCTTCCGGGCGGCCCTGGAAGACCGCCTGGGGCCGCCCGAGCAGGTGGCCACCCTGTTGCGCCAGCTCATGCAGGCAGAGCGCGATGGCGAGGCAGTGGCGCCGGAGCTGGTCCGTCGCTGGGAGCGTGCCAACGCCGCGGCGCGCTACACCGGCCTGCAGAGCCTGGCCGACGTGACTGCGGCCTGGTTCGAGGTGTCCGTTTCCTCCTGAACGCCCATCCGCGCGCACGCGATACGCCCCACCGGTGGCGGGCGCACATTCCCGCACAGGCCGTGCCGAAAGACATCTTGGCGTCATGCGCGCTTTCTAGAGTCCGCCCCTTTTTGGAAGGGAATCTCCGAGCATGGCGATGGACAAGATGAAGTGGGTCGGCGTTCTGGCCCTGGCAACCGCGCTGGCAGCGTGCGGCGGTGGCGACGACAACCAGGCGGCACCCGCGCCCGAACCGGGCCCCACCGAACCAGCGCCGGAGCCTGAGGTCCAGCCCCAGGTCCTGCTCGAGCAGAGCTTCGCCGGGCTGAGCGCGCTGCCCGCCGGCTGGACTGTGCCCAGCAACAACCGCGGCACGGTCTCGGTGGCGGACGGTGCCCTGGTCATCGACGGTCGTGCCCACAGTTCGCTGATGACGGCGGTGATGCTGCCCGCGCAGTTCGAACAGATGTCGAACTACCGCATCGACGTGGCCTTCACCTTCGCGCAGGCCAACAACACCAGCCGCTGGGGCAGCGTGATGTACCGGGCCGGCCTGGCCGGTGCCACCGTCCCGCACGAGCCCTACTACCAGTTCGCGATCCGCCAGGCCGCGACCGCCGCCAACGGCACCGAGTTCGCCCTGCGCCGCAACAACGGCTGGAACGTCCAGGGCACCAAGGCGTTCAGCGAGAACATCGACCCAAGCAAGACCTACACCGCCACCGTGGTCGTCCATGGCAAGCGCGTGCGCCAGTACCTGGACAACGTGCTCCTGCACGACATGACGCTGGACGAGGCCATGGCCCAGGGCGGCATCGGCCTGCAAACCACGGGCATGGTGATGCGCGTGAGCAGCGTGAAGGTGACCGAACAACGCAAGGCACTCCCGGAGATCGGCAAGCTCGTCGCAGTGCAGGAGACGGGCACGCGGGCTGCCATGGCGCCCACACTGGTGCAGGCCATGGCGGCCAACACCGACCTCGCGGCCAGCGGTGCCAGCAATGCGCTCTACACCCTCGATGCCGGCCTGAACCTGCAGGCCCAGAACGGCGAGGGCCTGGGCACGCTGGCCCAGTACCTGGCCGGCGCTGGCCGTGCAACCATCCCGGTGCTGCGCGTTGCCGACGCGGCGACCGTGAATGCGCTGGCCGCCGCGCAGGACCAGCTGGACCTGGGCGACGTGACGCTGCTGTCCACCGATGTCGACCTGCTGGCCAGCGCGCGGCGTGCGCTGCCGGCGGTGCGGACCGCGGTGGACTTCTCGCACATGGCCACGCTGGGCAACACCACCCAGGACATCCTGCAGGTGGTCGGCGCGACCAACCGGGCCAAGGCCAAGATCGCCGTGCTGCCTCCGGCCATGACCAACCGGGCCACGGTCGCGCACCTGCAGCGCCTCCTGATCACGGCCTGGGCGCACACGGGCGCGGCCACGTCTGCTGAGGCGGCGGCCGTGCTGACCACCGGTGTCAACGGCGTGCTGGCCGCCGACACCCGCGCGTTCGCCCAGGTGATGCGCGCGCTGCCGGCCGGCACGCTGCTGCGCAAGCCGCTGGTCACCGGCCACCGCGGCATGCCGTCCACCGAGGACGAGAACACGCTGGAGGGTGCGCGTGCCGCGGCGGCGGCCGGCGCCGACGCCATCGAGAACGACATCTACCGGACCACCGACGGCCACCTGGTCGTCATGCACGATGCGACGGTGGACCGCACGACCAACGGCACCGGCAACATCGAGAACATGACGCTGGCGCAGGTGCAGGCGCTGCAGACCAAGACACGGGGCCGCCAGGTGCCCACGCTGCGCGCGTTCCTGCAGGAGTTCAAGGGCCGCCCCGTCACGCACTTCGTGGAACTCAAGAGCGCCAATGCCGACATCGTGCCCTTGCTGCAGCAGGAGCTCGACGCGATGGGCGCGCGCGACCAGGTGGTGGCGATCTCCTTCGACGGCAACCAGCTCACGCGCATGGGCGCGACCCTGCCCGAGGTGACGGTGGGCTACCTGAACAGCGCGGCCGGCGGCAGCGACCCGCTGGTGGACCTGCGCAACATCCTGGGCTCCACACAGCAGTACTCGGCAACCTTCAACCCCGCCTATGCCAACCTCAGCGCGGCGGCGATGGAGGCGGGCAAGCACCGCGGCATCACTTTCTGGCCGTGGACGATCAACGACCAGACCGCCTTCCACCGCTTCTATAGCCTCGGCACGCACGGGCTGACCACCGACTACGCCTGGTGGGCGCAGAACTTTCCGGTGGAGATCTCCAGCGCCGGCAGCGCCGACGCCGTGGCAGGGCAGCCCTTCGGCATGGCCGTCACGCTGACCACGCAGGCCGGCGTGCCGAGTGCCGCCACGAGCAACGCCGCCGCCGTCATGGGTGGCACCGCGCCACACACCACCGCGGCCGACGGCACCGTCACCTTCACGGGTCCGGGCACCGCCGTGGTGATGCCGGGCTACCGCTACGCGATGGGCGACGGCACGTACAGCTATGTGATCGTGGCGCCGCCCGTGGACGTGACGGTCCGATAGCGCCCGCCCGCTGCCGCCGGCCGCCGACCGCCCAGGCGATGTAGCGGGGCGGTCTGCGATGCGGGCGTTGCTGCCTGGCCCGCATGCCGACCAGCGTCTGCAGGTGGCGCGCCGGCGCTGCTCGGCCTTGTCCAGTTCAAGGTGGCGTCTGCGGGCTTGAGGCCATCGACGCCGACACGGCGGGCATGCTCAGCGTGGGTGACAAGCAGACGTGCCGGGCGGCGTTCCCAGAGTGGGGTCGGCCGAAGCCGGCAACCCCGCCTCGAACAGCGCAAGTTCCTCCTGCAGCGTGCCCCGGCTGCGAAAGTGCCGGCTGGCGTTGCCATACCAGTACTCTGCATCCTCCAGGTCGCCTTCCTGGATGTGCAGGATGCCGTGCAGCCAGGCGGCCAGCGGCGATCCGTCGTCTTGCACGAGGTTGTGCGCCTCGGTCCAGCGGCCCGCGTGCAGCAGGGCCAGGGTCTCACGCAGCATGGGCATGGGCGCGGCTTCCCCTCGGACGCGCGGTGTCGCCTAGCCCCACTTCATCTCTCCCTTGGCCACCTTGGCGCCGATCTGCAGCGCGGTGGCCAGCCCGGCGCTGGGGTAGCGGCGCGTCATCGCCGCGATCAACGCCGCACTGTCGGCCGCCTTGGCAAGCTCTTCCTCGAATGCGAGCAGATAGTCGCGGGTGTAGATGACGGCGGAGACGTCGAGCGCGCCATCGGCGGCCATGTGGCCGGGCACCACCACGGCCGGCTTGCGCGCGGCGATGGCGTCCAGATTCCTGACCCAGGCCGCGCGCGCCGCTGGCGTGGCGGTGTCGGCCGTCCAGACATGCAGGCCCGAGAACACCAGCACGCCGCCGAACACCGCGTTCAGCGAGGGCACCCACAGGTAGCGGCGGTTGTCCAGGCCCTGCGCGGCGACGATGTCGATGGTGCGCCCTTCCAGGCTCAGCGCGGCGCCGTCGAAGGCCTGCGGCATGACGATGTCGGCCAGCTTCTGCGGACCGTTCTCCTTGAGCTGCGGCGCCCAGGTGGCGATCTTCTTCTCCACGCTCGCCCGGATGGCGGCGATGGTGGCGGACGCTGCGATCACCTTGGCGGCGGGGAAGGCCGCCTGGATCGGGGCCAGGCTGAAGTAGTAGTCCGGATCGCTCTGGCTGATGTAGATGGTGGTCAGCGTCTTGCCCGAGGCCTTGATCGCCTTGGCCACAGCGCGGCCATCGGGCAGCGAGAAACCGCCATCGAGAAGGATGGCTTCCTTCTCGCCGGAGAGCAGAACGGGCGCGCGGAAGAAGCCGCGCTCGCCAGCCGGGAAGTGCTTCCACTGCAAGGCGGTGGCGGCCAGCGCGCTGGTGCTGGTTGCGGCGAGGGCCGTGGCAGCGCCGGCTGCGGTGGCGGCTTGAACAAAGTCTCTGCGGGTCAACATGGTGGTCCTGGTCTGAGGTGAGGGCTGTCGGTCGGTGGTGCCACTGTAGGCAAGGGGCATTGACAGATAAAGACCGATCAAATAGATACAGCGTATGCCAACAGCAGACAATCAAACCGAGCCCGCCCTGGGCCACTTCGCCAACCTCAAGCGGCTGGCGTACTTCGCGGCGGTGGTGGAAGCGGGCTCCTTCACCGCCGCTGCGGACCGCCTTGGCATCACCAAGGCCGTCGTCAGCCAGCAGGTGGCGCGGCTGGAGCGGGACTTTCGCACCACGCTGTTGACGCGCACCACCCGCAAGGTGCTGCCCACGGATGCCGGCAAGGCCTTCTACCAGCGCTGCGCGCTGATCCTGCGCGAAGCGGGCGATGCCTTCGATGAACTGGCCGAAACGGCCGAAGAACCGGCGGGGACCTTGCGGCTTACCGCGCCGCTGGATTACGGCATCAGCGCGGTGGTGCCGGCCATCGCCGCGTTCGTGCACAAGTACCCCAAATGCAAGGTCGACGCGGCCCTCAGCGACCAGTCGCTGGACCTGATGTCGGGCCAGGTGGAACTGGCCATCCGCGTGGGCTGGTTGACCGACCTGCACCTGCAGGCGCGGCAGATCGGTACGTTCCGCCAACTGCTGGTAGCGGCGCCCAGCTGGCGCGCGCAGGTGGCCCGGTTGGCCGATCCCGACGAGATCGCTGCGCTGCCCTTCGTGGCCAACACCGTCCTGCGCGACCACGCACGCTGGAGCTTTGCGCGGGGCGAGCGCGAGCGGCGCCAGGTGCGTGTGCATCCGGCCATCTTTCTGGACGCGACGCTGGCCGTGTGCGAAGCCGTGCGCGAGGGCGTCGGGCTGTCGGTGCTGCCCGACTTCGCCATCGCGGACGACCTGGCTGCCGGGCGGCTCATCCAGGTGCTGCCGCAGTGGGTGCTGCCCTCCGGCGGCATCCATGCCGTGTTTCCGACGGCGCGGTTCCGGCCGGCCAAGGTGCGGGCTTTCGTGGAGATGCTGGCCGAGCGCGAAAGCCGGCAGAAGCCGCCACCATGTCCACAAAGCGATCCGGTGTGAGGGCGTCGATCAGCGACCGCCGATCCTGGGCGGCGCTGGCGTTCGGCTCAACACTGCCGCCAGCGCCAGGCCCGCAGCGATGGCCAGCAGCGCGACCGGGAAGGCCGTTTTCACTGGGCCCGGGCCCGTGCCATGGGACGACAGCGCGAAGAACAGGCCGCCGATGGTGGCCGTCGACACGGCCGCGCTGATCTGCAGCGTGGCACTCACCAGGCCCGCCGCCAGGCCGGCCCAGCGTGCATCCACCTGGTCCACATTCAGCCGCACCAACGCGGGCAGCGCGATGCCCTGGCCCACCCCGATGAGGAACAGCGGCGCCGACAGCCACGCGGGTGCATCGGCCCAGGCCAGGCCTGCGGCGGCCAGCATGCCCAGCACTTCCAGGCCCATGCCGAATGCCGCCGTGTCGGCGCCCAGCCGCCGTGCCACGGCCGCACTGCAGAGTGGACCGAGCAGGAAACCGATGCCCAAGGGCAGCACGGCCAGCCCCGCGGCCAACGCGCCGTGGCCCAACCCCGTCTGCTCGTAGACCGCGAACACCAGGAAGAAGGGCGCGATGGTGTAGAAGAAAAACGTGGCCGCCAGGCTGCGCCGCAAGCCCGGCGACACCAGCACGGATGGCGGGACCAGCGGCGTGCCGTGCCCGCGCTCTTGCCGCTGCTCGCAACGCCAGAACACGCGCAGCAGCGGCGGCCCCAGGGCCAGCAGGCCGACGCACCACCATGGCCAGCCGCGCTCGCGCCCTTCGATGAGGGGCACCACCACCGCCAGCAGGCCTGCTGCCAGCAGCAGCGCGCCCACGATGTCCAGGCGCCCTGTCTGTTCAGAGCGGCTGTCGCGCACCCAGGCGGCCGCCGCCGGAACGGCCAGCGCGATGACCGGCAAATTGATCAGAAAGACCGTGCGCCAGCCCAGTCCAAACAGATCGACCGAGACCAGCAGGCCGCCCAGCAATTGGCCGGCCACCGATGCCGCGCCGAAGGTGGCACCGTACATGCCGAGCGCACGCGCCTTTTCCTGGGCCGGGAAGATGGCATGGATGGACGCCAGCGACTGCGGCGCCATGACGGCCGCGCTGATGCCCTGCAGCAGCCGGCCCGCGACCAGAACGCCGGGCGAGGGCGCCCAGCCGCACAGTGCCGATGCGGCGCCGAATGCCAGCATCCCGGCGATGAACATGCGCTTGCGGCCATACAGGTCGCCCAGCCGCCCGCCGAGGATCAGCGTGACGGCATAGGCCGCGGCATACACGGACACGACCAGTTGGGCCAGCGCAGGCGTCGCCTGCAGGTCGGCCTGGATGGCAGGCAGGGCAACATTGACGATGAAGAAATCCAGTGGCGGCAGCAGCGTGCCGGCCAGCAGCACGCACAGGGCCAGCCAGCGGCGGGGATCACTGCCGTCGCGCGCGGGCGCCGACAGGGGCAGGGCCGCCTTCATGACAATTGCCGGCCGTCTTCGAGCGTGAAGCGCGCCATGGCCGACCAGTCCTGCTCGCCCCAACCGGCCTGGACGGCCTGCGCCATGCGCTGGCGCGCCGCCTCCAGCATCGGCAGCGTGCGCTCTGCTGCACCGGCTGCCTCGCTCGCCAGGCGCAGGTCCTTCAGGCCCAGCCGGGCCTTGAAGCCCGGTGCATAGGTCCCCGCCGCGATGGTGGCCGAGTAGGTCCGGTAGGGCCGGCAGTCGAACAGCGTGCCGAGCATGAGTTCGAAGAAGCGCGCGCGCGGCACGCCGCTGGCCTCCGTCAGCACCACGGCCTCGGCCATGGCCTCGATGGCCACGGCGATCATCATGTTGCAGGCGATCTTGGCAGCGTTGGCCGCGGGCGGGTGCGCGCCCAGGGGCCAGACGCGTGCGCCGATGGCCTCCAGCAGGGGCCGCACCCGGTCGATCGCCGCCGGCGCGCCGCCGGTCAGCACGTTCAGTTCACCGCGCGCGGCCACATCCGGCCGCCCGAGCACGGGTGCCGAGACGAAGCCGATGCCGGCCTGGGCGTGGGCGTCGACCAGTTCCTGCGCGAAGGCGAGCGAGATGGTCGACGACACGACATGGACGAGCCCGGGGCGCGCGGCTGCCAGCAGCCCTGCATCCAGCACGACGCTGCGGACCGCCGCGTCGTCCGCCAGCATGGTGAGGACCGCATCCGCATCGAACACGTCGCGCGGATCGGTCAGCAGGGTGACGCCTTCCACAGAGCCGCCGGAGCGGTTCCAGGCGCGCACCTGGTGGCCAGCGGCCGCGAGGTTCTTCGCCATGGCGGTGCCCATCGCGCCTAGGCCGAGGATGCCAATGTCCATGACTCACCTCCCTCCTTGGGGGGCGTGCCCCTCGAAATCAGTCGCGATGGAGATGTCGCGCCACGCCACGATGTCCGCGCGGAAGGCATCCAGCTTGCGTGCGGCGATGCGGTGGGCCGCCGGCCCCAAGGGCAGATGCAGGGGAGGGTCGTCGGCATCGACGGCCTGCAGGATGACGGCGGCGGCCTTGGCCGGATCACCGGCCTGCCGGCCGTCGTTGTGTTCGCGGTAGTGGCGCCGCGCCTGCGCCGTCTCGGCGTAGGCGTCGATCCGGCGGGCCGCCGAGGCAATCGAGCGTCCCAGGAAATCGGTGCGGAAAGGCCCGGGCTCCACGATGACCACCCGCACCCCAAGCGGCGCGAGTTCGGCGGCCAGCGCTTCGGAGAGCCCTTCCACCGCGAACTTGGTCGCGTTGTAGAAGCCGGAGCCGGCCGAGCCCGCGATCCCGGCGCCGGACGAGAGATTGACGATGCGCGCCCCCTTGCGTTGGCGCAGGGCCGGCAACGCGGCGCGGGTGGTCTCGATCAGGCCGAAGACATTGGTCTCGAAGACCGGCCGGTACTCGCCGGGTTCGCCTTCCTCGATGGCGCCGATGAAGCCGACGCCTGCGTTGTTGACGAGAAGGTCCAGGCCTCCGAACGCACGCTCGGCCAGAGCCACCGCGCGGGCAGCGTCGCCGGGGCGGGTGACGTCGAGCGAGACCGCCTGCACGGTGTCCGGGTAGCGGTCGCGCAGGTCTTGCAGCGCGCTGGCGGAGCGCGCGGTGGCCACCAGCCGGTCGCCGCGCGCGGCCACGGATTCGGCGAGTGCTCTGCCCAGGCCTGCCGAACAGCCCGTGATCAACCAAGTCTTTTCCATGCTTTCCTTTCGGTGTCGTGCGGGGCCGGCGCGGTGCGCAGGCTGATCCCAAAGGGTGTCCGGTGCAGCACCGGCATGGAGTGAATCTAGCGATCTGAAACTGTTCGGCAACTGCCAATGCTGTACGCTCGCCGTTCATTTTTGAAAGGGGTACGGCGTGGAGTGGAGCGATGTCCGCATCTTCCTGGCCGTCGTGCGGTCTGGCACCCTGGGCGGCGCGGCGCGTGCGTTGCACCTGAGCCACCCGACCATCGGGCGCCGTCTTCGGGCGCTGGAGCAGGCCGTGGGCCACACGCTGTTCCAGCGCACCGCGGACGGTTTCGTTCCCACCGACGAGGGCGCGGGCATCGTCGCGCTCGCCGAGCAGATGGAGGAGGGCGCGCTCGCGATGGAGCGGCGCCTGGCGGGGCGGGAAGAGAAGCTGCAAGGCAGCCTGCGGATCTCGTCGGCCGACTGGTTCGGCGCCTACGTGCTGCCGCCGATCGTCGCGGACTACGCCAGGTCGTATCCGCATGTCGATGTCGAGGTGCTGACGGGCACGCGCCTGTTCAACCTGGCGCAGCGCGAGGCCGACATCGCATTCCGCATCGTGCCCTTCAACGCGCAGGACGTGGTGCAGCGCCGGCTGGTCCGGCTGCCCTACGGGGTGTACATCGCGGTGGCTTCAGCCGACCCGGTGTTCGGCGATGGCGCAGGCTTTCGGCTCATCACGCACGACACCTCGACCGGCCAGTTCCCCGACATCGCATGGTTGCACGCCAGCTTCCCGAACGCCAGGCCGCTGCTGGCGTCCAACAACCGCAACGTGCAGGCGCGCATGTGCGCCCAGGGCATCGGCATCGCCGTGCTACCGCAGGTGGTGGGCCACCAGGTGGGCGGCCTGCGTCGCCTGCACCTGCCGGCCGAGCCGCCAACCCGGGACATCTGGATGGGCTACCACCGCGACCTGCGACGGCTGAACCGCTTGCGCGCCTTCATCGCCACCGCGAACGACCACATCGCGAACCTGCAGGCCTGAGGCTGGCCGTTCAAAAACGTACAGGCACCGTGCAGCAATGGCAGTAGGCAAAGCATGTCCCCTGCACCATCATTCGCGCCCTCGCTGGGCCGTGCCGGCCCAGCTCCACGGGGAAATCATCGATGAGCAGATTGAAGGACCGGGTCGCGATCGTCACCGGCGCGTCCAAGGGCATCGGGGCGGAGATCGCCCGCAGGCTCGCAGCAGAAGGTGCGAAGGTGGTCGTCAACTACGCCTCGGGCAAGCGCGATGCGGAGACGGTGGTCGCCGCCATCGAAGCCGCCGGCGGCGAGGCCCTGGCGGTGGGCGCGGACGTCACCAACCGCGATCAGGTGGAGTCGCTGGTCAAGGCGGCCATCGATTATTTCGGACGCCTGGACATCGTCGTCAACAACGCGGGCATCTACCAGTTCGCCAAGATCGAGGAGACCACCGAAGCGCTGTACCGCCAGCAGTTCGACATCAACGTGCTCGGCCCGCTGCTGGTCGCGGGCGCGGCTGCGCCGCATCTGGGCAAGGGCGGCAGCATCATCAACATCAGCTCCAACGTCACGCGCGTGCTGCCCGCCGAAAGTGCGGTCTACACCGGCACGAAAGGCGCGATCGATGCCATCACCGGTGTGCTGTCGCGCGAGCTGGGGCCGCGGGGCATCCGCGTCAACGCGGTGAGCCCCGGCCTGGTCGAGACCGAAGGCACGCACGCCGCCGGAGCCGTGGGCTCGGACTTCCAGGCGTGGAACGAGGCGCGGACGCCGCTGGGCCGCATCGGCCAGGTGCAGGACATCGCGCCGATCGTTGCATTCCTCGCGTCGGACGATGCGGGTTGGGTGACCGGCGAGGTGATCCTGGGCTCGGGCGGCATGCGTTGAGATGCGGGGCACGCACATGGCCCCCACTTCCTGCCCGGGCAGTGCCGTGTGCAGCGCGTTGCCCAGCGCCCATGGCACATGATCGCGCTGCCCGGATCGCGCTAATGCTCGCCTAACGGAGGCCCGCTAAGCTGCAGCCCATGCGTGTACTGCTGGTCGAGGACGACGAAATGATCGGGCTGAGCCTGCGCGAGGCCTTGACGCGCCAGGGCTGGTCGGTGGACTGGGTCAAGGACGGTGTGCTGGCCCAAAGCGCCCTGGCCGATGGCGACTATGCCTGCGTGCTGCTGGACCTGGGGCTGCCCCAGCGCGATGGCGTGGAGGTGCTGCGCCGCGCCCGCGCGGCGGGCGAGACCACGCCGGTGCTGGTGCTGACGGCGCGCGATGGGCTCGACGACCGCGTGGACGGCCTGGACCTGGGCGCCGACGACTACCTGGTCAAGCCCTACGAGCTGCGCGAGCTTCTGGCCCGCATGCGCGCCGTGATCCGGCGCCGCGATGGCGCGGCCCAGTCGCTGATCGGCGAGGAGGGCGCGCTGCAACTGGATCTCGGCACGCGCGAAGTGCTGGTGCGCGGCGTGCGTTCGCAGCTGTCCGCCCGTGAGTTCGCGCTGCTGCATGCGCTGATGGAGCGCTCCGGCGCCATCCTGTCGCGCGAGCAACTGGAGAACCGCATCTATGGCTGGGGCGAAGAGGTGAGCAGCAACGCCGTGGACGTGCTCATCCACGGCATGCGCCGCAAGCTCGGCCCGGACACGATCCGCAACGTGCGCGGCCTGGGCTGGCGTGTGGTGGCGCCGCCGCCATGAACTGGCTGTTCGGCGCCGGCCGCATGCGCTCGATCCGCGGCACGCTCATGCTCTGGCTGGTGCCCACCTTCCTTGCGGTGGCGCTGGCCTCCGCGGGGCTGTCGTACCGCATGGTCACGCACATGGCGGCCGGTTTCCTGGACGACCAGATGGTGCAGCTGGGCGACGCGATGGCCCGGCAGGGCCATCCTGGCCAGGCGCCGGAACTGAGCGCCGAAGGCGTGCACGGGCGTGGCCTGTACGTCCTGCAGTTCTTCGCCGCCGATGGCCAGCCACTGATGGCGTCGTGGAACGGGGTGGTGGCGCGGCGCATGCCGCACCCGGGCCTGCAGAACCTCGAGGACGGCGGGCAGCGCTGGCGGGTTTATGCCGCCGCGACGCAGGACGGCCAGATGGTCCAGGTGCTGCAAAGCGGCAGCTTTCGCGCCAACCTGGCCTTCGGCCGCGCTGGCGAAGCCGCGTTGCCGGTGCTGCTGTTGCTGCCGCTGTCGATGCTGGTGCTGTGGGGCGTGGTGCGTGCCATCTCCGGGCGGCTGCGCGGCATCGGCCAGCAGGCGGCGCAGCAGGACGCGCAGAGCATCGCCGAGCTTCCGCTGGAGCGCGTGCCCGAGGAGATCCGCCCGCTGGTGGCGTCCTTCAACCACCTGCTGGCGCGGCTGCGCGACAGCTTTGCCGCGCAGCGCCTGTTCGTGCAGGACGCAGCGCACGAGTTGCGCACGCCGATCGCCGCCGTGGGGCTGCAGCTGGAGAACCTGCGCGAAGACCTGGCCGCCGGGCCGGCGGCGCAGCACTTCCAGCAGCTGGAAGCCGGCGTGGGCCGCGCCAAGCGGCTCGTGGACCAATTGCTCAAGATGTCGCGCCAGGAGGCGGCCGCGGCCGACAGCGGCGCCAGCGTGGACGTGCAGGCGCACGTGCGCGACAGCATCCACACGCTGATCGCGCTGGCGGACCAGCGCCGCATCGACCTGGGCCTGGTCGCGGCCGAGGGCCTGGGGCCGCTGCGGCTGCCATGCAGCGCCGGCGACCTGCGCAGCGCGCTGGACAACCTCATCGAAAACGCGCTGCGCTACACGCCCGAAGGCGGCGTGGTGGACGTGCGCCTCGTCCACACACCGGGCCGCACCACGGTGGAAGTGGTCGACACCGGCCCCGGCATCGCGCCCGAACTGTTGGGGCGTGTGTTCGACCGCTTCTACCGCGTGCCCGGCAGCGCCCCGGGCGGCAGCGGCCTGGGCCTGGCCATCGCGCAGGCCGCCGCACAGCGCTGTGGCTTGAAGCTGAGCCTGCACAACCGGGACGACCGCAGCGGACTCATCGCGCGGCTCGAGTCTGCCGGCTGATGTTCGGCTAACGCCGGGCTAAGAAATCCCTAAGCGTCCGCTAAAGGGCGCTCCCTACAGTGAGAACCACGGTGATGCGAATAGGCATCTCCGCACTGCGGTGCCATCGGAGCCATGGCCTGGTAGCGCCGCGCCCCCCATCCGCGACAGAGGTCGCACCGGAGAAACCCATGAACATCGAACGCCACACCAAGTCCCTCCACTGCGTGCTTGCCGGTGCACTGCTTGCCCTCGGCACGTTCGGCAGCCTCGGCAGTGCCGTCGCCGCCGAGCCGGCCGCGCAGAAGATCCGCGTGCGCGGCACCGTCGTCGCGCTGGCCGGCGAGCAGCTGCAAGTCAAGTCGCGCGAAGGCGACACCGTCCACATCGCGCTCAAGCCCGGCTGGTCGGTCGCGGCGGTTGCCAAAGCCAGCGTGAACGACATCAAGCAGGGCGACTACGTCGGCATCGCCTCGCTGCCCAAGTCGGAGGGGGGCGACGGCGCCCTGGAAGTGCTGATCTTCCCGCCGCAGATGAAGGGAACGGGCGAAGGCAGCTACGGCTGGGACCTTCAACCCAACAGCACCATGACCAACGCCACCGTGGGCGATGCGGTCAAGTCGGTGCAGGGCAGCGTGGTGACCGTGAGCTACCACGGCCAGGACAAGAAGATCTCCATCCAGCGGGACACACCGGTCGTCACGCTGGCGCCGGCAACGGCCGCGGACCTCAAGCCCGGGGCGGTGGTCTTCGTGCCTGCCGAGAAGGGCGCCAACGGCGCCATCAGTTCCGGCCAGGTGATCGTGGGCAAGAACGGCGTCGTGCCGCCGATGTGATCGCCCGGCGGGGCACTTCTTCCTCCATCCACTGCAGTTCCGGAGCCCAACCATGCCATTCAATCCAGACATGCACGGCCAGGTCGTGGCCATCGCGGGCGCGTGCAGCCATGCCGGCGCGGCCGCTGCACGGTTGTTGGCCAGCCAAGGCGCCATGCTGATGCTGGGAGGCCGGAGCCTGTCCGCGTTGCACGCGCTGGTGGCCCGGATCGCGGAGGAGGGCGGGTGCGCCCAGTACAGAGCGGCAGACCCGGCGCGCCAAGCCAGCACCGACATGCTGGTGGCCCACACGCTGGATGCCTATGGCCGCATCGACCTGCTGCTGAACCTCGGCGGGAAGCCGAGGCCGGTGCCGGCCGAGCGGGCTGGCATCGACGGGCCCTTCGCCCGGCCCTTCGCAGGGCCGTCAGCGCGACTCTCCATCAACCCGACGCTGGGGGCCACGCCGCAGTCCTGGACGAGCCCGACGTTGCGCGCGTCGCACCCCTAGGCCGCAGCCGGCCCGAAGCGAGTGCTATGCATCTTCCTCCACCGCCCCACGCCCTGGTGCATGCGCGCCCGGCCCAGCGCCAGTTCATCCGGCGGCATGCGCTGACCGTGCGCATCACCCACTGGCTCAACGTGTTGTGCCTGTCCCTGCTGCTGATGAGCGGGCTGCAGATCTTCAACGCGCACCCGCGGCTGTACTGGGGCAAGTACGGCGCCGACGCGGACCAACCCTGGATCGCCATCGGCACCAGGCAGCAAGGCGATGCCGCGCAGGGCTTCTTCGAGATCGGCCGGCTGCGCATCGAGACCACGGGCTGGCTCGGCGTTTCCGATGAGAACGGCACGGCCACCGCACGGGCATTCCCGGCCTGGCTCACGGTGCCTTCTTACCACGACCTGGGGGCAGGCCGGCGCTGGCACTTCTTCTTCGCCTGGCTGCTGGTGTTCAACGGGCTGGTCTATCTGGTGCATGGGCTGTGGCGGCGGCACTTTCAGCGCGACCTGCTGCCCAGCCGCGACCAGCTGGCGCCGCGCCACCTGTGGCAGGAGATCCGCGACCATGCGCGCCTGCGTTTTGCCCGGGGCGACGCCGCGCGGCGCTACAACGCGCTGCAAAAGCTCAGCTACCTGGCGGTGGTCTTCGGGCTGCTGCCGATGATGGTGCTCACCGGGCTGACGATGTCGCCTGGCCTCGATGCGGCGTTCCCGTTCCTGGCCGATTTGTTCGGCGGCCGGGCCTCCGCGCGCAGCCTGCACTTCATCAGCGCCGCGCTGCTGGTGCTGTTCGTCGCGGTGCACGTGGCGATGGTCATCGCCTCGGGGCTCTGGAACAACCTGCGGTCCATGCTCAGCGGCCGCTACGCGATCACGGATGAAGGAGACAAGACATGAGCGCACCACACCTCTCGCGCCGGCGTCTGCTGATGGGGCTGGCCTCCGGTGCGGGCACATGGGCACTCGCAGGCTGCGACGGTCTGGCCCAGAACGCGCAAGTGGACGGCGTGTTGCGGCAAACGGAGAAGCTGACCTTGCGCAGCCAGCGCCTGCTGCTCGGACGGCAGGCCTTGGCGCAGGAGTTCAGCGAGGCCGATCTCTCGCCGGTGTTCCGTGCCAACGGCACGCAGATGCCGGATTCCGACGACTACGCGCGTCTGCTGGAGCATGGGTTTGCGGACTGGCGCCTGCAGGTCGACGGCTTGGTGCAGCGCCCGCAGCGCTTGTCGCTGGCCGAGCTGCGGCGCTTCGCGTCCCGCACGCAGATCACCCGGCACGACTGCGTCGAAGGATGGAGCGCCATCGGCCAATGGCAGGGCGTGCCGCTCGGCCTCGTGCTCGACGCCGCTGGCCTCAAGCCTGGCGCGCGCTATGTCGTCTTCCACTGCGCAGACGAACTGGAGCGCACGCTCGACGGCAGCGGCCGCTACTACGAGAGCATCGACCTGGTCGATGCCTACCACCCGCAGACCATCCTGGCCTACGGCATGAACGGCAAGGACTTGCCGGTGGCGCACGGGGCGCCGCTGCGGCTGCGGGTGGAGCGGCAGCTCGGCTACAAACAGGCGAAGTACCTGATGCGCATCGAGGTCGTCGATGCCTACAGCGGCCTGTGGGGCGGCCGGGGCGGATTCTGGGAAGACCGCGGCTACGAGTGGTATGCGGGCATCTGAGCCACGCCTTTCCAGGCCGGCGCGTCGAACGTCTTCACGCCTGGAGCTTCCATGACCAGCGTCGGGCTTGTGCAGCAAGTGCCTCGCGCTCTGCCGAGCGCAGTGATGGGCGCGACCAGGATCCGCTGGCGCAGCCAGACGACCCGTGTGCGCGTGACGCGGATGGCGTTGCGGTTCACTGGGTGTCGGCCGTGGCAGCGCCTCTCGCCATGTGGCCGCTGGCGTGGGGCGGGTGGCCGTCCTACCCGTCGTTTCAGCTTGCGTCGCAAGCGCCCCGCGTGCGCGTCTCGCGCAAGCGGCGCTGGTACCCCTCCGCCATCGCGCCTGAGGACGAGAGCGGTGACTGCGGCCAGCCGGTGGGCGACGGACGCTGCCATCCGACCGTTGCAGCGAACCTGAGTCCTGTCATCGCGGACGGCGGAACACTCGGAGTGTTCAGTTACTGACGAGTAGCCAGCAATGCACCGCTAAGCGGTTGATTTGCTGGACTTGGTGCCCCGAACCGGGATCGAACCGGTACGCCCCCTCGCGGGTAAGCGGCGGATTTTAAGTCCGTTACTAGCAGGTTTTTTTCCGCACAACCCACTTGCTGGTTTGACACAAAGACACATGGCGCGCTCGATGGAGTAGTGCTTAAACACGTCGCAGTACCTTGCTGTTTACCGACACGCAAGGAATTCACGTAAAATCGAATCTATAGCCGGCGTGGCGTAACGGTAGCCGCAGGGGACTTAAAATCCCCGACCTCAGGTGTGTGGGTTCGAATCCCACCGCCGGCACCAGATAAAGTTGTTGGAGCTCGACCAAGATGACGGTCCCGAGACTGCACACTCTTCCGAACGTACGGTTGTCGAAGGTCAGCCGTGATGCTGGATCAAATTCCCTGCAAATCGGGCAGGACAGCATTGGGCGGCGCATAGGCTATTGGCGTGTTCCCAAGGCTGACGGAGCATACAAATGGACAGTGCTTTTAAGGGTGCCACTGGTGCTAACAAGCAGCGGCGCTCCCTGGGAAGAGGCTTGCCTGTGGCTCCTCAATAGGGCGCAAGCAAATCCGACAGGCATTGCAGGTCTTGGCACAAATGCTCGCGCTTTGAGGGACTATTTGGAGCATCTAGAGGGACTGTGCCTGGACTGGCGAGATTTTTCTTCTGCGAACAAAAATACACGCCCTACCTATGTTTACCGAACGCACCTTTTAAGACTGGTGAACTCTGGCTCGCTTGCATCTAGCACTGCAAGTGGCCGAATGTCTTCGGTGATCCTGTTCTACAGGTTCTTGCAAACAGACGTCCGAATGAGATTCACGCCTGATCACCCGCCTTGGAACGAGAAAGATGTCACCATCGCCTTAATGGACTCCAAGGGTAGGCGCCAACTTCGCACGGTGGCCTCCACCGACTTGGCCATTCGAGAGAAAAACAGGGATGATCCATTCTTAGAGTCGATCATGGACGGCGGAAAGCTACGGCCTCTGGCTCGCGATGAGCAGAAGGCTCTCGTTGCTGCGTTGAAAAAAATTGGGAACCAGGAGTATTTCCTGATGCACTGCGTAGCATTGCTAACGGGCGCGAGGGAGATGACGGCGCTAACTTTGCCGTGGGGCATCTTTGCGAAAATGCCTTGCGAAATCAGTTGGCCGCTCAAAATTCGGTGCGGTCCGGGAACTGGCATAGACACAAAGAACAACGCTACAAATGTGTGGCTGTCCATTCCGCAGTGGCTTTATATGAAGCTGCACATGTATGCAATTTCCGGTCGAGCCGAACGGCGGCGTGCTAGATCAAAAAAAAGGGAAGATCCATCAAACTATCTGTTTCTCACAAGCCATGGAGGTCCTTACTATGAGTGCAAAGATGACGTAGAGATGCTACGCGCTTCCACTGTGTCGCTTAAGAAGTCTTCGCCAATAGGCCAAAACCTTCGGGAGTTCATCAAGCTAAGGGTCATTCCTGAGGTTCAGAAGACATTGCCGAATTTCACTTATCGGTATCATGATCTACGGGCCACTTTTGGTTTGAACTGGGTTGATTCCACTATGGGCGAAAGCGCATCCCCTGAAAAGTTTTCTTGGGCGCGAGACCAACTTCGAAAACTGTTATGGCACAAAAGCGCAGAAACCACTGATCGTTACCTCACCTATCGCGGCAAGATACGGGCAGTTGAGGAGGCGCAACGAGGCTGGGAGAAGTACTTAACAGAATTGGCTGACGGCCGATAGTCAATGGCTAGTTCAGACGACGCGTTTCGGACTCTGAAACCTGCAACGGTTAAGTCTTTGCCGTCCTTGCCATACCCTTTCGCAGCCGCACCGGAAGCGTTTTTGGTAGAGAACTGCGCGCTTCAATTTGAAGATGGAAAGCATTTTCCGCTTCTGATCTGGTGCTACACGACTCGTCGGCTCCATAGGAACACGCATTTCGTCGATGAGCGATCACTTTCGCAAACTCGCATAACTGATGTTCCCGCTGCGATCGGCAGGTTGTCGGCGTGGCATGCGATCATCAATGCGAGGCCTCGCACTATCTCTTCAGCATTCTATGCCTTCTCCATGTTCATGTCGTGGGCGGACAGGCTGGAACACGGCCAGCGTTACGAGGGAGTGTTAGGCGATGAGGAAATTGCGCTTGAGTCGCTCGAGGCATATCATTCCTATCTGCGAAACCAAGTGATGGTCGGCGAGATCGCCCTAAGTTCTGCAGCGGATCGCGAGCAACGAGTCATCAATATGATGAGCGAAATCCACGGGAAAGATTTCGTGGATCTTATTGAGCCGCTCGGTCGGGGCGGAGCGAGCGGAACTGTAGCGCCAGCAGAAAAGGACGTCGCCCTCTTCGTATCCTACGCAGAAGGGGTTTTCGATGCCACAGCGGCATTCTTGCGCCGATATGCGGATGGCAAAAACCAGATCATTGGTCCTGTATCCATAGAAGCGTCCACAATGAACGGATCGGTGACTCTGCATTTGCGTAGTCATTACTGCATCGCCCGACTGGCGGACCTCGCATGTCATTCATTTGCAGCAATTTTTATGGCTGACTCTGGGGCGAACCTTCAAGTCGCTATCGACTACGTCCTGCCGGAAAACCACGAAAATCAGTTGGAGACTCCCGACCGTGTCGGTTTAAAACAGAAGGTCGTAAAATTTCGGGCAAATGGAAAGGAGGTACCGGTGTACCTCACTGCGATAACCTTGAGTCGATTGGCTGAATATCTTGCAATCCGAAAAAGATTGATTGACATGTTGAGGGGGCTCAAGCCGCCGAATTTCCTCATCCGCGGCAGATACGAGGAAGGAGCCTTTCGGCCAACAACCAGTGCAGCTCCTATCAGTCAAAATTTTTTGGTGTCTCTCCGGCGCAACCTGCAGCGAGTTGGCGTTACCTTGCCAGATGTGACGTTTAAACAGTTGCGCGTGCACAAAAACGGATATTTTGCCCGCAGAAACGGGGTGGTGGTCGCTGCACACGCAATGGGTCACACAATTGAAACAGCGATTCGAAGTTATTGTAAAGCAAACGCTGAGTCTGCTAGAGCGGAAATGAGCACTTTTTTTGATTCGCTCGGAAAACGCGTTGTCGAGCTGACTGTAGAGCGTCCGAATGGGGTGCCGCATACAGGTGTCATGGCGGGGAGCTGTCAGAAATTTGGCGATCCTCGTCCCATGGACGCGCCCGTGGTCGTCGAGCCGGACTGCCGGAAAGCGGAAGGATGCTTCTTCTGTGAGAATTTTTGTTTGCACGCCGATGAGATGGACTTGCGCAAATTGCTCTCGTGCCGGTACGTCCTGCAAAAGCTCATACCCTTTAGTGGTGTTTCAGTAACTGCAGATCGCGTTTATTCTGCCGTTCTCCACAAAATTGATCGCTATCTTGAAGAAATGAAAGATTCTATGAGCGGGATCTACGACCGCGTCTCTTCGGATGTTCTGGAAGAAGGTAACTTAACCGTATACTGGCAGGGAAAACTTCAGCAGCTATATCTCTTGCAGATTATTGCTTAGCATGATGAATCTATTAAAGCAAGAATGCCGGATTGGCAGTGAGCCAAAAACTAGTTTTCTGAGCGAAACGCATTTATTTCCCCCGGGCACCGTTATAAGCAGAAATCTTGATGGAATTGTGGCGTCCATTTATGGCGACGACGAGTGGAAGTACAGGTATTCGGATGCGGAAGACGTCTACGAAACGCTCAAATTTCATAAAGGTCCGACGCCTTTGGATGCATTGCTACGCGAGCAAAACAAAGGGTTGATGTGGTGCCACATCGACAAAGGAAGAATGCGGTCGGTGCGTACGATCCGCCACTCCAATTATGCAGTTCGAGCTTGGTGCGAGATCTGCCGGGGGTGTGGGACTGACCTTTTTGCACTCCTTAGAGATCCCAGTGCTGTCGCAGGATATGCCGGAAGCTTCAATATTAACTATCTCAGTCAGACATCTGCACTCATATCCACCCTTGCAAGGAACCGTAGTCGGCTTTCATTCAGCGGTGAAGTGCCGCTGAAATTGGCAAGGACGGTATTAGGTGAAGAGCTCGCATCTCGTGGCGCCTATCGGCAAACCCCGCTTATACCATCAAACATCTATCTTCAGATATTGTCTCGTCTTGTCAGTTCTCTTGATGAAATCGAGAAAGATTTAGATTCTCTTATCCCACTATATTTTAATCCAAAGCCAGTCAGGCTGGGGCCCTATACTGCAAAAGAGTATGATTCGGCGGGTATCCCCGTCGAGGTCGAGAGTCGGCTTGATTATTATCAGGCAGTGCTGATGCTTTGCGTCGTCGCATTTTCGGGAATGCGTAGAAGCGAAGCTAGTTCGATTCGTTTAACTGAATGTTTGCGTGAGTTCGAGGATGGCGGATCTACCCATTACGAGATTTGCGGGTTCACGACAAAATTCAATAAGGGGTTGCCAAAACCCGCGTCTTGGATCACGAGCAAGGAAGGTGCGCGCGCTGTGCAACTCGCTCAAAGAATCTCCGAGGCGGTCGTTGAGAAGCATGGACATGGTAGTTCCGGCAAAGGAAGACCTTATCTTTTTCCGACCTTAAGCAATTCGTGTAAGGAACGGCCAGCTGGTGGGCTGCGCTCATCTCGATCGGCGGTGCTCGCGAACTTTTCTCCGGTCATTGAGCAACGCGACATAGATGAACTGAATCAGTTGGAGCTGGCGCGGGGCTGGCAGCGCGAGGGGATTGAGGTGGGATCGGTCTGGCCGCTTGGCTACCATCAACTTCGTCGTAGCCTATCAGTCTATGCGCATAGGTCCGGTATGGTTAGCTTGCCGGGGTTAAAAGCGCAGCTACAGCACATCACAGATGAAATGCGAGCTTATTATTCCGATGGGTTCTCAAGGGCTACGAATCTCGTTTTGGACAAAGACCATTTCTCTCATGAGTGGAATGCCGCCAAGGCGGAAAGCAGTTTTCTGGCATACACTCTTGGAATCTTGCTCGAAGGGACAGAGGTGTTTGGAAGAGGTGCAGATCGAATGTCAAACACCTTGGGTTCAAGGACACAAGGTGAAGCACTGCAGCTTTTTGAGAGAGGCCAGATCGCCTATCGAGAAACAGTTCTTGGCGGCTGCACCTCGCTCCAAGAGTGCAGCAGCACTCCGTTGTCGCCTCTGCCTTGGGACTGTGTACAAAAGAACTGCGTTAATCAGGTTGTGATTGGAAAGCGACTTGATCATGTGATTAAGACGCAGGAGTCTGTGGTGGCAGCCTTGGTAGGCGAACAGGGGAGCGTCGAATACCGCCTTGAAGCTGACAACCTACGTGTCCTACTTCAAGCTCGAGAGAAATTTAGGAGCTGAATAATGCCGGCGAAATTACAGGTTGAAAAGTACAGGCTTGCATTGGCGAGACTCGTGACTCGCGGCGGGCCTATCAATCTGGACTCGGTCGCCCGCGAGGCCGGTAGCGGGGCCGGATCGATCAAACGCAGTCGCAAGGACTACGCGGATCTCATCAAGGAAATCGATGCTGCATCGGTGGAACCGGTAAATTTTGAGGATGCGGGAAGAACAGAGCCGTCTCAAGATTTAAAAAAGGAGGTGAAGAGGCTTTCAGCCCTTCTCGACGAATCCTTGGAACGCGAGCTTAATCTCTTGGAAGAGGTATATACGCTTCGAGAGGAGAATCGTGAGCTTCGAGTGGGACGTCCGCTCATCGTGGTGCCGCCATCAGCAAGAAGTACACTTCCTTCCTTCGGGCAGCCCAGCTGAAGTTCGTCGTAGGAGTTCAGCTTCGGACATAGACGGCGGCCCTAAATCCTGCAGGCGAGCGCGCAAGTTCCCCCCGACGCGCGATCCAGGACGTAGGCTGCCTCTACAGCTTCTGAGCTTTCTTGCCCTCTTACGTCGCACTTAATGAGTTGGCCCGTATGAGCCGCGGACCCGGCGCCAAATGGGGGTCGGTGAACTAGTCAACCGGCTGGCTGCTTAAGGTGGTGTGCGAGACGGCGACGCGCGAAGCGCGCGAGGTCTATGCCAGGATGGGTCAATATGACTTCGACGTCCACCAACGGGCGGCCCTGCGTGATCAGCCTGGGTTTCGGCAGGGGGACGCCGACACCATCAGCCTGATCGATTTGAGCCAGCGGCGCCCCGGGCGCTGGACACCGTCACCGTGGATCATACGCCCCATGGCATCATGTTCAGCGCCGACCCGCAGGTCCTTAATGTGACGGTCTTCAACGGCAGCAACTAGCCTCCGGCGTCACCAGCGCATGGCCCGGCCAGCTACCGGCGTTGCGGTTGGGCAAGGCAGGTTGGAGATGGTGGTGCACTGCCAAGGGGGTCAGCGGTAGAGGGGGCAGGCCTCCAGGCAGCCGGCTGGCTCTACTGCAGGACGCTGCAAATTGCCAGGTCCGTGTGGAATGAACGCCGGGGCGGGGCCATGCGCGACACCGGGAAGCGCTTTCAGTTCGACGCCGCGCCGCCGCGTTAAGCTCTGGCGCTAATTCGCGGTTTCACGTTTCGGTCACGTGCAGCCAATGCAGCAGTTGGCCCTCAAGAAGGACAGGCGCTTGCCCCTCAAAGGCAGGGATTCCACTGCACCAGGATGTCCTAAGCGAGGCCTAGGCCGTACGAATCTGCGAACGCCGGAACAACTCTGATAGCTGTGAATCCAGTAGAACTTCGGGGCATGATTGAAGTGCCAATAGGACCGCGGACAGTTCGGGAGTTGGGCTCAAGCGGTGACCTGCGAGCGCGACCGACAACATGGAGAGCATGGTTGCCGGATACTGCCGAGCAAGTGACACGCTTGTCTTCAGGGGCATGACGACCCGATAGGGATCCGCGACGGGCACGAGGGCAGGAAGAACAACGTCCATGATGGCCGAATAGAGATCCGGCACGGAAAGCGCAAGCTCGATCAATTCCTGAGAGGCCGTCGGTGACCTGGCCGTCAACTGCTTCGGCCAAGCGTCCTTGAGGAACCTAAGCACTCCGGCCTTCGCGTCGTTGTGCCGAGCGGCCCAGCGGCGAAGCTGACGGAGCACCGCCACGCGAAAGCTGTTGCGAGCTCGAATCAGCACGTCGCGAAGCTGCGTGCTCGAGAGGAGAGCATGCGACGCCTCAGGCTTATCTTCCAGCCACTGGTTGAGCAGGGTGGCGGCAAGCTTCTCTACCAGGCGGCGTTCGAGCGTCTCGCTTGCAGGTAGCTTGGCAAGATGAGGCCACAGTGCGCCGAACAGCTCGGGCGCAGGAAGCGAGGGCGAGGCAGCGAAGCCCGCCCAGAAGGCCTCTCCGTCGGGACCTGATCGCTCGGCGAAGCGGTGAAGTAGCTCGCACGTCCACTCTGGCTCCGCTTGATGCAGCCGTGGCAGCAGGCGAGTCAACGCCGCGATGGCGTAGGGTCGGCGCGCAATGGGCAGCGCAACAAGCTGCTGCATGCGCAGCTTCCACGATGTCGGAAGGGTTTGACCAGGTGAAATTGACGTCAGGCCCGCCGCGATGGAGGCCACCTCGACCAGCTTGCCGGCGGGCCGATTCGAAGCATGTTGACTCCACTGCCAAGACGTATCGGACGGCATCGCGGTCTCCAATGCCAGTGCGCGCAGCATCGCCTTCCACAGGGCCTCGAACGCCTCCGGTTGGCTGGTCACGAGTTGCTTCGCATGGCGGAACATCCACTGCGTCACGGAGTGAGAGATCTCCGCCAGGTGCTGTTGCGTAAGTCGCGACAGCCGCCATGAAATCACGTGGAGCACACGGCAGTTGGAGGCGTCCGGGCCGTCCGACTGCAAGACCACGTTCCATGCCTGATCTGGGAATTGACCTTTCCTCTTCGCGTCGGTGAGCGCCACGAGGGCGCGAGGAAGCCGTTCTTGAGCTAGCCCTGGGAACGGATGTTTCTGGACTTTTGACCACGCGTCGCGCCGCTGTGCCTGAAGATCTTCCTCAAGGATTCGCCCTAGGGGAAGCGCAGTCAGCTCAGCGGGTGAGAAATCGGTCGTGATGGCGTAGACCTGGCCGAAACGTGGCTGGGCCACGGTTTCCAAAGCGTCATCGGTCCACCGCGGCGCCTGTCTTCGCAGTTCTTCAAGTCGTACAAAGGAGTCTGCGGACAGCTTGGCACCATGACGCATAAGCCAATGCAGCCTGTTCAGCCGCTGATGAGCGACGAAGTTCGACTCGTCGGGCATGCCGTCGTACGGCTGCGGTTCGTCGATGAGACGTCCTTCGATCGCGCGACGCTGTGCTTCGGTGAATTCAGCCCAGCGGTCGCGCAGAGAGATCAACAGATCCCGCTCATGTAGGTCTTCCCAGAATGCCGCTCGGCACAGCTCCATGGTCTGTTCGGCAGCCTCCACGCCAGAGCAAAGTTGCTGTTGGCCAAAGGCCCAAATTCGCAAGTGCGTGAAAAGCGCGTCCGACCTGCCCGCCCACATGGTCGCTTCCTTGCGCGCCTGTTGCGAATCCACGGTCATCAGTCTGCGCATCATGTTGACGAATGTGGCGAGTGGGCCGGTCAAGCCATGCCCGTCTTCGTCGAGCGGCGAGCCGTCGTTGGTCCTCACGGTATCGAAGAACAATGACCCAGTCGGATTTACGTCCCGCTCCAGGTCTACCGCGTATTGGAGCGTTTGCCGCAGCTGCTCAAGCGCGTATGGCAACTGAGCGTCTGGAAATTCAAACGGCTCGGGCGGACGCGGGTACTCGACGTCGAAATCCACAACCGGGTCCCCACTGTCAACCGACGCAACGCCAGGGGGTCTGTTAGAACGGTGATTCTGAACTTCGATTCGCGGTCGGAACAGCGCTATGGCTTGGCGAACGAGCGCTCGGCTCCAGCCGTCTGAGTCAGCTTCTCGTTGGATGTCGTATCGGTCGAAGGGAGGCTGCGCAGTGGTTTGCTGCCACGCCTGCAGCAGCAGTCGCCATCCTCCGCGAATCGCGGGCGTGAAGCGTTCTCTGTGGTACCGCAACTCTCGTTCGACAAGCGCCACGGCTGTGGGATGCAGTGCAATCTGACGGCTGGCCCACCACAAGGCTGCAGGCTGTGGGGCGACGGAGGCGATCCACTCGGAGATACGAAGCAAGCGTGGCGAAAGGGACGGGGGCTGGATCGAGTGCGGTCCCTTTAGGTGGATACCAGTTGCGCAATGGCCATCCGCAGCCACAGCGGGTTCCAGGCTTGCGTCGAACCGCTCTTCGAAAGCCTCTTGTGGACGACGTGCAAGCGCCGCCGGAAGCAGGTCGTCGGTTTCGGCTTCGTCAGGCTTGAAGTCCAGCAGGGGCTCCGCATCGTCCTCGGCCGGTCGGCCGCCGACGTTCGTAACCTCGAGCGCAAATGCACCGCAACTTACGGAGATCAACCATTCCGCTGGCGGAGGTTTCATTGCTTGGGCAAGGAGGCTCGTGCCAAGCTCCGTCCGAAGCAAGTGAACGAACTGCCCACGTTGAACTGGTGTCAACGATGTCGGTCCGTCCCTCGCCAAGTCAAGCGTCTTTCGGTGCCATCCTTCCGTGTCGACGGCCCGTTGTGACCATGCGAGCAACGTGTTCCACAACGCGCCGAAGTTGTTCGATGCGTCGAAGGGAATGGGCACGACGCCTTTGTGCGACCACTGAGCAAGGGCCCGCTCGGCAACCCCCTCCTGAAAGGCATACATGCGATGGGCACTTCGCGAGAAGCGGTTCAGGGCTTCCAACAAGTACTGGACCGGTGGATCGTCGGCCGAGTAGCCCACGAAGACGATGGTGAAGCGTTGCAGCAGCCTTTGGATGTAGCGGACGGCCCATCCGTCGGAAAGGTACGCATGCCCAAAGTCGGCACTCGAAAGCACCAATTCGTCATCGATGGCATGGCGGTACGCGTGGTCAACACAACCATGGAGGTGGATCACGCCGTTGAAGTCGCGCGGTCTCAGGGGATCCGGCAGGCTCGGCGGACTGTAGTGCTTCAGTCCGGGGTCGCATTGCTCGAAGAGGCGGTCGAAGTTCGTGGTCACCAATCGGGTCGATCCGGTGGGGCTTGTCGACAGGTCGAGCAGGATGCGATGGGCCGCAAGACTCACGCCGTTTTTCGGCTTGAGCGCAGCTGCAACCGCCGACCGAACGTCGCGGGGATCGAACTCGCGCTCCAGCATGCCGAAGACGCGATCGGTCGCGACCAAGCCTCGGAGTTTCGTCTCTTCCTCGAACTTTCTTGAGGCTTCGAACACCCTGCGAGCCGGACTCTCGGAAGCGGATCCCAGCGAGTTGAGAACGGACTCAGCCAGAGTTGCGAAGTCGGGCAGCCTTGCCTGTGCGAAGGAGACTCCTGCGCCGCAGAAGAACAGGACGTCGCCGGCATCGTGGGCGATCAGCAAATCATCGGGGAGCGAAGGTCCGTCTGAGATAAAGCGCATTTCTTGGTTTACTTAAGGGCTGCCGCTTGCAGTTTTGGGGCGCCGTGCGGTCACTGCACTGCAGGATCTATTTGAACCGCCCCGGTTTCCGCGGAGGCTGTTTGGTTTAAGTCAGGCCTCCACCGCGGTGGTCTGACTGGCGAGTTGCCGGTAGTAGTTTGCCTCGGCTTCCGCTGGCGGGATGTAGCCGATGGGTTCGAGCAGGCGTTGGTGGTTGAACCAGGAGACCCATTCGAGCGTGGCGAACTCGACGGCTTCCCTGGTTTTCCATGGCGCCCGGCGGTGAATCAGCTCGGCCTTGTACAGGCCGTTGATGGTCTTGGCCAGAGCGTTGTCGTAGCTGTCGCCCTTGCTGCCCACGGACGGCTCGATGCCGGCTTCGGCCAGTCGCTCGGTGTAGCGGATGCTGACGTATTGCGACCCCCTGTCGGAGTGGCAGACCAAGCTGCCATCGCGCTCGGGCTGGCGGGCGTACAAGGCCTGCTCCAGCGCATCGAGCACGAGGTCCGTGCGCATCGAGCTGCTGACTCGCCAGCCCACAATGCGCCGGGCGAACACGTCGATGACGAAGGCCACGTACAACCAGCCCTGCCACGTGGGAACGTAGGTGAAGTCGCTGACCCACAACTGGTTGGGCCGCTCGGCACGGAACTGCCGGTTGACCCGGTCCAGTGGGCACGGAGCCTTGGCATCACTGATGGTGGTGCGCACGACCTTGCCGCGCATCACGCCGCGCAGCCCCATGCGGCGCATCAGTCGCTCGACCGTGCAGCGGGCCACGGCAGTGCCTTCGCGCGCCAGTTGGCGCCACACCTTGTCGGCACCGTAGACCTGCATGTTGGCCTGCCAGACGCGCTGAATCTGCGGTATCAGCATCTCGTCGCGTTTGGCGCGGGCACAGCGCCTGTCGGGCTTGCGCAGCAGCGCAGCATGGCGCCAATACGCCGACGGGGCGACCTGCAGAACCTTGCAGAGCGGCTCGACCCCGAAGGCATCGCGGTGCTTGTCGATGAAGGCCTTCACGACTTCAGTCGGCGGTCGAGCTCCGCCTGCGCGAAAAACGCGCTGGCCAGCTTCAATATCTCGTTGGCCCGGCGCAGCTCCTTTACCTCGCGCTCCAGCTCCTTCATCCGTTGCGCTTCGCTGCTGGTCACGCCTTCACGCCCGCCGGCATCGACCTCGGCGCGCTTGACCCATTCGTTCAGCGTCTGCGGCACGCAGCCAATCTTGGGGGCGATGGACTCGATGGCCGCCCACAGCGATGGGTACTCACCACGCTGCTCCTGCACCATCCTCACCGCGCGCTCGCGCACCTCGGGCGAGAACTTGTTCGACTTGCTCATGGCTCAATCCTCTCAGAGTGTTGAGCCTCCGCGAAAACCGGGGCGGTTCAAGCCGCCTCGACGATCGCCTCAGCATCATTGCGATCGTTCTTGTTCGTTTTGACGAAGGGTTTGACGTAGTGAGGACTGACCAGTTTGACCTCGATGCCGATGGCTTGGAACTGTCTTGCCCAATGGTGCGCCGAACTGCAGGCCTCCATTGCGATGGTTCGTGGATGAAGTCGCCGGACGGATTCCAGCAACTCCGATCGAGTGACCTTGGCTCGATGCAGTGCACGACCGCGACGATCGGCACCGTGCAACTGGAACACGCGCTTGGCCAAGTCGATGCCCAGAATGTCTACGTCCATGATGAGCCCCCGGTAGCAAGTTGTGAAGGACGCCCAGTTTGCGGCGAAGGTGGCGTCGGGTCCATCTCAGTAGCAGTGGTTCACGCTGAGCGATCCGGCCATGGAAGAGGCGCTGCGCGACGTGCCGCTGTTCCGTGAATTCGCAGGGCTGAACTGGGACACCGCCGTGCCTGACGAGACGACGATTCTTCGGTTCCGCCGCTTGCTGGAAGAACACAAGTTGGCCCCGCAGATCCTGGCGCTGGTCAACGAATTGCTGGGCGCCAAGGGCCTGCTGCTGCGCGCCGGCACGGTGGTCGATGCCACGCTGATTGCCGCGCCCAGTTCGACCAAGAACGCCTCGGGCGAGCGTGACCCGCAGATGAAGCAGAGCCAAAAGGGTCAGCAATGGTTCTTCGGCATGAAAGCCCACATCGGCGTGGATGCCGACTCGGGCCTGGTGCACACCGTGCGGGGAACAGCCGGCAGCGTGAACGATGTTGTCGAAGCCAACACCTTGCTGCACGGCGAGGAAACCGAAGCCTGGGGCGATGCCGGCTACCAGGGCACGGCCAAGCGACCTGACGCCAAGGACGGCGTGCGCTGGAACATCGCCATGCGCCCGGGCAAACGCAAGCTGCTGGACAAGACCAAACTGGTCGAGGACCTGACCGACCGGCTCGAACGCATCAAGGCCAGCATCCGGGCCAAGGTCGAGCATCCGTTCCGGGTGATCAAGCGCCAGTTCGGCCACGTCAAGGTGCGCTACTGCGGGCTGGCGAAGAACACCGCGCAACTGCACCCGCTGTTCGCGCTGTCCAACCTGTGGATGGCGCGGCGAACTCTGATGGGAGTGCAGGCATGAGTGCGCCTGCAAACGGCCAAACGGCCGCAAAGCAGGTATGCAAGGCCCCCAAGGCCGCCGCGCGACTGGCTCAGTTTGCGAATCGGCTCGATCAGGTCGCATCAGCACATCTCAAAGCGCATTGCGCAGACCTTCCCTAACTTTATCTCCTCAAGTTCAGACAATAGAGTCCGGGCTGATTCGCGAAAGCAATGTGATTTGAGGCACCTCGAAGCGGAAGTTGGTGGACTTCCGGATTCAGTCTTGACCCGACATTCACCGCCGCGGGCGCAACGACTGCTGATGGCCAAGAGCGCCTACCCACCGCGATGGTTGAATGCAGCCTTTATCCCTGCTTGTCGGACGTGGCAACTCGCGACGACAGCTGCCGCACACGCGCTCTACAAGGCCCTCAACTCGATGGGAGACCAGCATGGAAACTGCCAGCAGTGCATCCACCACCAACTGAGGAACAAAAGCGATTGCGACAGAAAGCACCGTTCAAGTTGCGAGCATCTGGGCGCTGCGCGCCCCGGCTCCAGATGGAAGGCCGGGCCGTGAGCTGGCCTGTCGAACGTTGGCATCGACAGCAAACTGCGCGGGTGCGTCCTTGTTGGTCTGAAGGTCCGCGACGTGTGCCACAGCGACCAAGTTGCCGCGCGGACCATCGTCATGCAGCACACGACGCAGCGCCCGGTCCAGTTCGAGATCACAGCCGCCGTGCGAGCGGCACCGTCGGCGTGGATCAACAGGCTGGACCGAGGTCGGATGACTTCCTGTTCCCCAACCGGCCTTCGCGAGTCGCTGGGGGCGCGCCACGCCCGCATTCTCGGCCACTGGGGTAAATGGAAATATCCAGTCCGCAAACCGCGGCCGACTCAATGACGCATTGGAGCGAGCGATCCCATCAACCACGTGATTTCCCGGAAGGTGCGACACGCGGCTGAGTCCGGCCATGTTTTTGCCCGCGTGCGAGATCTGTTTTCCTGAGGTGACGCCTCAGGCCTGCCTTGCAGCAATAGCCGTTACATGAGCAGATCAATGAAACCAGCAGCCGACCTTCCGGCCCAACTCAAGGCCCCCGATCCCCGACCGAACCCACCCCCCTGGTTGATTGGCAGAAGGTGCTGGAAGGGTCCTAGATCAGGGATGCGGAATGACGGGACCGAAGCCGCGCTCTTCCGACCAGCCCATAGCCAGTTCGATCACGCGGTCGAGCATGTCCTCTTTGAGCGCCTGGCTCACGGCACGCCCGCCGAGACCACCATGCTTGCGGTGCCAAAAGATGAACTTGCCGACCGCGTCGTCGCCTTGAAGCGCCAGATTGATGCGCTGCACGGACTCCGCAGGAAGGCTCGCAAAGACGGCGGGGTACAGGTGGTCCTTACCAATCTTCAGACGAAACAGCGCGTTGCGCGCGCATGACTGGTTGAACGACCGAAGACTCGTCCCCCAGGCGTGGCTCAACTCGCCGGAGTTGACGAGCAGGCCCTGGCGTAACCACTCGACCGGAATGGAATCTGCGCCTGCATGGAGGGCAACATCGTGGTATCGCGACGGTGGCATCGGCTTTCCTGTTTCCCAAGCAATCGTTCAGTGAGCCTGAGCCGTTGCCAGCGCCAAGATGCGGTCACCTGGAACTCCTTGCTCCAGTGCCGTGCGTGGAGTCGTGCCGTCCAAGGCCATGGAAGGCGTTTCCATGAAAGAGAGCAACTGCCAGCCGTCATTCGTACCCAGACACTTGGCCAATCGCTGTAGCAGCTGCCAGATGCCGGGCTCGAACTGCCAGCGTGGCAACATGAAGCCACTGGGAAGGTTCGGAACGCCAATGCAGCGCCCCGCGTTGATCCAGGCGTGGATCGTCATGCCGCTTGTTCCTGCAAGCACGGCTGCGGCGTCGATGGTGATCATGTCGGCGGCTTCCAGCCGATCACGACGGTGCTGCAGGCCAGACCGTAGCAGCGCGGTCGATTGGGCAGCGGACACGTACAGGTCCGAGCGGCGCTTAGATGGTCGAACTTCCGTGGGCATACATCGAGGTGATGGACAGAGATTCGTGCGTGCAACAAGCCTACCCCGTCGAAGACGCGTTGGGAAGGCCTGGCTTCGCCGCATCCCAGCCGTTGACCTCGGTGTGGAAGCCCCCGCTTGAGGGCTTCCCGAACTCACTTCATCATCATCCGGAAGTCCAGTCCATGTAGGGGCCGAAGCATACGCAATCCAAATGTCGATAGCCATAGGCCGGGTGTGTCGGAACGGGCCCCTGGTGAAGATGAATCTGGGGCGCACGCCCACCGGCGCGCGCCGTTGAGTGCTCCGGTCATGGCCAACTGCAGAACCCCTTTCGCCGCGCCCTCCTAGAGCCGTCGCGAGCCTGGCGTTGTCGGCAACGAATGCATCGTCTGAGGTCTTCCGTTCGCGCAGGATCACGTCGCTGACCCGTGCCCTTGCGAGCGCTCGCCGGCCGATGGTCAGTTGCGGCGCTCCGATGAGCCGCACGCGCATATGGACGACATTGCCTTGGCCTAGTCCGTGACACCAGTCGGTCCATTCGAACGCGGCCGTGATGGCGTCGCCTGGCGCCTCATGCGGCTGCGCTGCCGAGCGGGCGCACTGGAGCGCGACCCAGGCCACGAGCCCGCGAACCTCAGGGGCTGGCAGCCATGCGCTCCGTCGAATCACTGAGCTGCTCAACCATGGCGGCGTGCCGGCCGCCGGCGTCCGCTGCCTGCGCGGACATGAATGCTTGCTCGCCAGTGAGGATCGGCACGAGCCTCTAGTGGTCCACGGGATGACGCCTGTCCAGATCCAGGCCGGCGGCCGCAGCTTGTTAAAACGTCAACGCCTCGATGTCTGTGCTCATGTCCATGCCCTCACGGTCGCCGGTGGTGGATGCTCAGCATAGGCGCTAGGGAGGTGCACGCACGTACGCCCTACGCCCGAGCCACCGGCACTTCGCGCCAGTCGGTGGTGTAGTTCGGCGTCCTGCGTTCCTGCCGCATGCCCCACTCGCGGCGGTGGTCGTTGACGCCGGTGCTGGCTGCGTGCACGGTGCCCTTGCCATATCGCCCGTTCAGTGCGTCCATGGCAGACATCAGCCGCGCGCGCGTCGGGTCGGCTGCGTCGTCCTCCAGGTCCAGCTCGTGCTGCACGCGGCTGGCTGGCGTCAGGTCCAGCAGCATCACCCCGGCCTTGATCAGCTCGTAGCCCGACTCGAAGATCTGGTGCACCCCAGCCACCGCGGCGCGCACCAGGGCGGGCGTGTCCGCAGTGGGCCGGCGCAGCGGCACGATCAGCTGCGATGGAAGCGCGGCCCGGGCCGATGGGGCGACGTGTGCGCGAACACCAGCACCTGGCCCGCGTGCCCGTCCTGCCTGCGCAGCTTCTCCGCTGCCCGCCCGACAAACTCGCTCACGGCCTCGATGAGCGGTTCGATGTCCGTCATCGGTCGGCCGAAGGACCGCGTGCAGGCGATCTCCTTCTTCGGTGCCGGTGCGTCGTCCAGGCCCACGCACGGCATGCCCTGCAGCTCGCGCACGGTGCGCTCCAGCACCACGCCCCAGCGGCGCCGGATTGTGGCAGGGTCGCTGCGCACCAAGTCCAGCACCGTGCGCACGCCGGCCTCCTGCAGCGCTGCGCCGATATTGCGGCCCACGCCCCAAACCTCGCCGACCTCGGTGGCATCCAGCACTGCGTGCAGGCCTGCCACAGGCAGCGCCGCCAGGTTGCAGACCTGGGCCAGATCGGGCGGGTACGAGCCTGGCTTGCGCTCTGCGGTCTTGGCAATGTGGTTCGCGAGCTTGGCCAGCGTCTTGGTGCTGCCGATGCCGATGCCGCACGGCACGCCGGTCCAGGCCAGGATGCGCGCCCGCACGCGGCGGCCGCGCTCCACCAGATCGCCCCGCACGCCGGCCAAGCCGATGAAGCTTTCGTCGATGCTGTAAATCTCCTGCGTCGGGCCGAGCCCGGCCGCCAGGCTCATCATGCGGTCGCTCATGTCGCCGTACAGCGTGAAGTTCGCCGACAGCGACACCAGCCCCTCGGAGTCCTCCATGTGGCGGATCTGAAACCAGGGCGCGCCCATCTTGATGCCCAGGGCCTTGGCCTCGTTCGACCGGGCGATGGCGCAGCCGTCGTTGTTGGACAGCACCACGACCGGTCGGCCCTGCAGGCTGGGCCGGAACACCCGCTCGCAGCTCACATAGGGGTTGTTCCCGTCCACCAGCGCATACATGTCGGCCTCACGTGAAGCGCTTGATGCTGGCGGTCACCACGCCCCAGACTTCCATGGTCTGGCCCTCGCGCGGCGTGATGTCGGGGAAGGTAGGGTTCGCCGGCCGGAGCTTGATGCGTCCGGCGCGCTGGTACAGGAACTTGACCGTGAATTCGCCATCGACGACAGCCACCACGACGTGCCCGTGCCTGGGCTTTACGGCCTTGTCCACCACCAGCATGTCGCCATCGAAGATGCCGGCATCGCGCATGCTTTCGCCAGAGACGCGCAGCAAAAAGGTGGCCTGCGGGTGGGTGATCAGTTCCCGTGTGAGGTCGATCCGCTGCACCAAGAAATCGTCGGCTGGTGACGGGAACCCGGCCTGCACGCCGCACCCGGCCAGCGGCAGCAGCACCGGGGTGCCGACCAGGACGGGAGGGCAGGGCAGATCAACACTGTTCACACATCCAGTATAGGCGGGCGCCGTACGATCTCGCCATGTGTTCTCACTACGAAGGCGTCTCCGATCCGAAGCGGCTGGCCGAACACTTCGGCGTTATCATGCCGGCCGGCGTCAAGTTCGACGTGTGGCCGGGCTACGAGTCGATCTTTCTCCGCCGGCCCAAGGAATGGGGAAGCGGCGACGACGCGGTGCCGGCACGCGAGGCAGCTGGCGGTGGGTTTGGGCTGGTCCCGCACTGGACCAAGGCGCTCGACGCCAAGGCGGCGTTGGTGGCCGCACGGCGCACGTACAACGCCAGGTCAGAGACGGTGCGCGAGAAGCCGAGCTTTCGCGACGCCTGGCGCCGCGGGCAGCACTGCCTCATCCCGGCCGAGGCGATCTACGAACCCGACTGGCGCAGCGGCAAGGCGGTGCCCACGCGGATCAGCCGTGCCGACGGCAAGCCCATGGGCATCGCCGGCTTGTGGACGGGCTGGCGGGCGCCGGACGGCGGTGTCTTGGCAGCTTCACCATGCTGACCGTCAACGCCGACAACCACGCGCTGATGAAAAACTTCCACAAGCCGGACGACGAGAAGCGGATGGTCGTGATCCTGCACGACGCCTGGCTCGACGCGCCGCCCGAGCGCTCCATGGACTTCATGCAGCAGTACCCGGCGGAAATGCTGGTGGCAGTGGCTGCGCCGATCCCGCCGACCGCCAAGCGCGCTCGGCCGCCAGCGTGAAGGCCTGGCGACAAATCCTGGCGGCGGCTGTCATGGCATGCCCCGGGGCCCAGGCGTTCGGGTAGGCCCGGGTGTGCCTCGTGGTGGGGTGAGCGATGGCGACACCTTGGCGGCCCGCTGCGACGCGCCTGGGGCGTATCTGTAAGTCAGGTTCGACTGTCGGGCATCGATGCCCCAGAGCGGCGCCAGGCCTATGGCGAGCGTGCGCGCTGGGCGCTGGCTGCGTTGACGTTCCAGCGCTGGGCCAGGCTGGAGCGCCGAAGACCGACAGCTACGGCTGGAGCCTGGGCGGCGTTTGGGTGGCGCCGGTCCCCGCACCGGATGGGCCGAAGATCGTTGATGCAGGCCTCGCGATGGCAGCGATTGGCCAGGTCGTACCCGGCGCTATGCGAGCGAGCAGACACCCGAGGCCGGCGGCCAGTATGAGTTTGCCGAGCAGTAGAGCGGGCGAAGCGCGCTGCCTTTGACGTGACGCTGAGGTGACAGCGCCGTGAAACTTGCAGCGCGGAGAACGGTGACTGATGTTGGGCACTCGAAACAGAAGCAACGCCGAGGTACCGCTATACCGAGGTGAGCGTAGGGTTGTGAGATTGCGAACTGGCGCTCTCGGCCACAAGCAGCCGTTGGGTGGTGCGTCCGGAAGCGGACGTCGATTACCCAGACCAGCTCATTGCATCAAAGCTTCGATCAATGGGCAGGTGGGCGGAGCGGGCGTCGGCGCCTAGCTAGCTGAAGGGTAATCGCGTGTCGCCGAGGGCTGAACCTTCGACATGCGAAGCGGGGCCGGGACGTTAGCGGGCAGCCCCAGCGGTCGCATCTGCCTGGGCGATGAACGCCAGCAACGCGGGCGTCGACTGCTTCTCACGATGCACAACCAGATGACATTGCCGAAGCTGCCGCGGCAATGTCGTGGAGACGCGGCACAGACGTCCAGCTTCCAGCGCATCGTTCACTACCCAGGCGGACAGGCAAGCCACCCCCAACCCTTCCTGAGCGGCACGCTGGATGGCTTCCGAACTGCCTAGCTCGATGCTGCGCCGGTAAGAACGCAGGTGGGGCAGCAAGCTCTGGTCGGTGGCCTCGCGCGTGCCAGAGCCCGTTTCGCGAACCAGCCAGACCGCCTCACGCAGCGTGCGCAGGGGAATGCGCTCGCCTGCCGTACTCGACCGGGCCAGCGCACTGTCGGGCGCAGCCACGACCACCATCTCGTCTTGCAGCCAGGGGGTGACCACCAGCTCCGGCTGGTGGCTGGGCCCCTCGATCAGCCCCACGTCGAGTTCGAAAGCGGTCACGGCATCGCAGATGGCGGCGGTGTTCCCGATAACGACCTTCGACCGCCAGGCGGCGGCGCTGCCGGGCTGCTGTGCCCCCATGAAGCCAGCGAGCAGCTTGGGCAACACGTAGTTGCCAATCGTCGTGCTGGCGCCGATGCGCAGCGACTGCGCCTGCGCGCTGCCGTCGCGCGACATCTGCTCGATGCCTGCGGCGCCGTCGAGCAAAGCCAAAGCCCGCGGCAACAGCGCGCGGCCGTTGTCGTTCAACAGCAGGCGTTTGCCGGCGCGGTCGAACAGGCGCAGCGACAGCAGGCGTTCCAGCTCGTTGACGGCCGAACTGGTGGCCGATTGCGACAGCGCTATCTCAGCGCTGGCCGCCGTGGTGCTGCCGCTGCGCGCCACGGCGACAAAAATCTGCAGCTGACGCAGGGTGAGTCGAAGCACGTCCACGGTGATTGCCGTTGTTATCGATTTCGCAGGTACATCTTAGTCATACAACCCGTTGGACGGGTTGATTGCCAAGCTCTAAATTTGCCTGGCCGCTCGATCACGGGGCGGCGGCCCGCCGCGCCACCACCGGCATCTGGAGCCCGACATGCTGACCCTTGAACGAACAACCCCACGCCCCGCAGCACCCGGCCCGCTGGCCCCACAGGCACTGCATGCCCTTCAATGGGTTGCTGCCCGGCGGCCAGTGGCGGGCTTCATGGGGCCGACCCGCGACGTGGCCCATGCCGTCTCGACCACCTTGGCCGCCGACAGCAGCATCGACCCGCAGGTGCTGCGCTGGATGCCGGTCGCAGTGCCGATGGCGGCCGTGCTGCTGTGCGCCGGCATCGCCTTGATCTGGGTGCTGGCGTGATGCACGCGCTGTCGACCTCACAAGCCAGCCCTGGCCCGTCAGCCGGCCACCGGGCAGCGCGGTTGCGCTTGCAGTTGGCAGCCCTGCTGCCCGGCCTCGCCTTGAGCGGCGCCCTGGCCGCGACCGGCATCGCGCTGGGCCACATCGGCTGGCTGCAGGACCACGGCTTCAGTGCGCTGACGCTGGCCATCGTGTTGGGCATGCTGGTGGGCAACACGGTCTATCCGCTGGTGCCGCGCCTGGCCGCGGCCAGCGGTGCCGGCGTCAACGTGTCCAAGCAGAACCTGCTGCGCCTGGGGGTCGTGCTGTACGGCCTGCGGCTGACGGTGCAGGACATCGGCCACGTCGGCATCGCCGGCGTCGCCATCGACGCGCTGGTGCTGGGCTCGACCTTCGCGCTGGCCTGCTTCATCGGCACGCGCTGGTTGGGCCTGGACCGCAAGACGGCGATGCTGATCGGCGCCGGCAGCTCCATCTGCGGCGCCGCCGCGGTGATGGCTGCCGAACCGGTGGTCAAGGCGCGAGCCGAGCAGGTCACGGTGGCGGTGGCCACGGTGGTGGTGTTCGGCACGCTGGCGATCTTTCTGTACCCGGCGCTGTTCGAGCTGAACCAGCACTGGGCGCTGATTCCGGGTGGCGCCAACGGCTTCGGCGTCTACGCCGGCTCGACCATCCACGAGGTAGCCCAGGTGGTGGCCGCGGCGCGTTCGGTGGGCCCGGACGCGGCCAACTCGGCCGTCATCGCGAAGATGGTGCGGGTGATGATGCTGGCGCCGTTCCTGGTGATGTTGTCGGCCTGGCTGGCACGTGACGACAAACGCCACGCCCACACTTCCGCCGCCACGGGCCAGGCCCCAGGCAAGCTCGCCGTGCCCTGGTTCGCCTTCGGCTTCGTCGCGGTGGTGTTGTTCAATTCGCTGCAGTGGCTGCCGGCCTCGGTGGTGGCGGTGACCACCGAGATCGACACCGCGCTGCTGGCCATGGCCATGGCCGCACTCGGCCTGTCCACGCACATCGGCGCCATCCGCAAGGCCGGTGCCAAGCCGCTGTTGCTGGCGCTGATCCTGTTCGGCTGGCTCATCGTCGGCGGTGCCTTGATCAACCGCTGGGTACCGGCCCTGCTCGGCTGAAGCCTCGAATTCACGGCCCGACGGAATAAACCACGGGCTCTCCTCGTCCACCACAGCAAGCCTTTCCCTCTTTTCTCAACACTCTCCGAAAGACATCCCATGAATACCTTCTTCCGCACCACCGCGCTGGCCTTGTGCAGCACCTTCGTCCTCGTGACGGCCACCCTGCCCGCAGGCGCCGCCGAAGCAACCCCGGCCCGCGTCACCTTCGACGGCCAGATCCGCAACAACTCGCTGGCCCTGAGCCCCGACGAGGCCACGGCCGTCGTGTCCTACAGCGAACGGCCCGATGTCATCGTCTACGACCTGGTCACCGGCGCCGTGCGCGGTGTGCTGCGCGGCTACGTCACGCCGCGCAACATCGTCTTCGCGCCCGACGGCAAGAGCTTCTATGTCTCCGACAGCAGCCTGGGCACGGTGACGCGCCTGGACACCACCACGCTCAAGCCGCTGGCCACCGCGTCGACGCTGGCGGCCGGCCCCGGCGCCTTCGGCACCGCGCTCAGCAAGGACGGCAGCGCGCTGTACGTCAACAACCAGGCCAGCAGCACCGTGACGCGACTGGACACCGCCAGCGGGCAGGCCAAGGCCGTGATCACCGGCTTTGCGCAGCCGCGCCAGGGCGTGCGCCTGAGCCCGGACGGCGCAAAGCTCTACGTCACCAACTTCCTGGGCGATAAGGTCACCATCGTCGACACGCAGACCGACAAGATCGAGGGCGAGATCGCGGGCTTCAACAAGATCCGCGCCATCTCGGTCACCGCCGACGGCAAGACCCTGTTTGCGGCCAACAGCGGCAGCAACGACATCGCGGTGGTGGACATCGCCGCGCGCCGCGTCACCAGTACCGTGCCGGTGGGCCGCGACCCCTACGGCGCTGCGCTCACGCCGGACGGCCGCTTCATCTACTCGGGCAATCTGGCCGATAACACGGTGTCGGTGATCGACGTGGCCACGCTGAAGGTGGTGGCCACCATCGCCGGCTTCAAGCAGCCGCGCCAGGCCATCGTGTTCACGCGCGACGCCAAGACGGCCTACGTGCTGAACGAGGACCTGAGCATCTCCAAGGTCGAGCGTGCCGGGCAGCGAATCGTCGCCACGGTGGCCGCTGCGCAGGCGGTGGCGGCGTACTGAAAACCGGGAACTGTCAGAGAACCGGCGCACCGCACGACCGAGCCGGGGGCTTGCCGCTTCCGGTTCGCCCCGTTGTCGCCCCGCCCGCACAAAGGATCGAATGAAAACTCTGGCCAACCCCTGCCGGCGCCGCTTGGCGGCACTTTGTCTGGCCATGTGCACGCTGCCCGCCGCGTTCGCAGCTCAGGCCCAGACGGCCGCCCCGCCGGCGCTGGAACTCGTGGTGCTGGGCTCGGGCGGCCCGGGTGCCACCGGCCGCGCGGGCTCGGCCTTCGTGGTGTTGGTGGATGGCGTGGCGCGTGTTTTCGTCGACGCCGGCCCGGGATCTTTCGTGCGCCTGGGTGAAGCCAAGCTGGCGCTGGGTCGGGCCGACATCGTGCTGCTGACGCACCTTCATGTGGACCATGCCGGTGGACTGCCAGGCCTCTTTAAGGCCCGTGCGGTGTCCAACCGCGGGCCGGTCGATTTCAAGATCTTCGGGCCGGCCGGGCGGCGTGCGCTCGATGCCGACGATGCCGACTTCCCGGCCACCAGCCGCTTCATTGACCTCTTGTTCGGCAAGCAGGGCGCCTTCGGCTACCTGAAGGACTTCTCAACGCCGCTGCGCTTTCAAGTGACCGACATCGACGCACCCGCCACGGCGGCGGCGCTGCCCGAGGTGCGCACCTTGTTTGATGAAGGCGGCCTGCGCATCAGCGCCGTGGCCGGCCACCACCGCGACGCGCCGGCCGTCGTCTACCGCATCGACCACGCCGGCAAGAGCATCACCTTCAGCGGCGACATCGACGCCAGCGGGCTGGCGGGTCTGCGGCGAATCGCCCAAGGCACCAGCCTGCTGGTCTTCAACAGCGTGGTGCTCGACCCACCCGGCTCCCCCGACGTGCTGTACACGTTGCACACGCCGCCCAAGGCAATCGGCGAAGTGGCCGATGCGGTGCGCGCCGGCCAGCTGCTGCTGAGCCACTTGTCGCCCGCGCTCGACGCGCAGCGTGACGCTGTGAAGGCGTCGATCACCGCGCACTACGCCGGCGGGGTGGTGTTCGCGCAAGACGGTCAGCGGCTGGCGCCCTGAGGCGCGCAGCCGCCGGCAATAGTGGCAGTACCAGCCCCGAGTTCGACGCCCGTGCCTACCAACCCCACGAAGGTGATCACGCGAGCCATGCCGTCGGGCCACAGGAACACGGCGGCGTCGAACTTCATGCGCTGGCCGACCGATGGGCTGCCGCTCACGAAACCTTCGGTGCCGACACCGCGGTCCAGGCCCCGCAACTAGAAGGCGCCCGCCGTGGTGCCGAGGGCGTCGGCAAAGGTGCCCGAGAAGCTGAAGGTGTCGCTGGCCGGGTCGTAGCCGGCGAACGCGCTCGCCACATCCACGTCGCCGTTCTGCGGACCGATGTACGTGGGCAGTAGGTCGCCAATGGGGTCGGTGATGCCTTGCGCCAGCGCACCGGTCGCGGCGGTGAACAAGCTGGCCAGCAGCAGGAAGGTCAGGGTTCGCTTCATCGGAGCAATTGGTGGAGCGTGTCGGGCGGGTCAACTGCCGATGGCGTGACAGAAAAAGTTTTTGCGTGGGCCGGAATAGACCGCCTGCCGGCGCCGTCTGCCCTTGTGTCGGGACCTCATGGACCCTTCATCCACCACCGACCACCCCTCACTTCACATCAAGCCTTCAACGGAGCCCTCCATGTTCAAGACATTCGCCTTTGCTGCCACTGCCCTGACGCTTGCCGCTGGCAGCGCCTTCGCCGCCCCTTCCGACGACGCCCGCACGCACTTCCAGGCCATCGCTTCGGGCGACACCCAGATCGTGATGCGCGCCTACGCCGACCAGGCCCAGCTGAACTGGGTCGGCGGCCCGCTGGACGGCACCTACGCCACCACCGACGCCATCCGCGGCACCTGGGAAAAGTTCGGCAAGGCCGTCGGCCCGCTGAAGCTCACCATCGGCTCCATCGAAGAATCGGCCAACCCCAAGGGCTCGACGGTCTCCGCCAACGTCGTCTTCGAAGGCAAGATGCCCATCAAGGTGCGCTACGTGCTGACCTACCGCGAAGGCAAGATCGTCAGCGAAACGTGGCAGATCGACCCCAAGTTGAACGTCGCCCTGGCAGCCACGGCCGAAACCGCCGGCAAGACCGCGACCTACTGATCCACCAGCGCCGCGCCGCACCGGGCCAGACCGGGGGCGGTGCGCACCTGCGTCGTTCGGGTTCATTCCCCGCAGTTGACAACGGAATACCCGCAAGCGCCCGTGCGTCGACCTGATTGAAGTGGTTGACGCACTGCTCACCCATCCACCCAGGAGCTCCCCATGCGACACCCGCTTTCCAAACTTTCGGCCGTGCTGATGCATGCTGCCCTCGCGGCCGCGGCAGGCCTTGCTTCACTGCCCGGCCACGCTGCAGACGGCGCTGAATCGCTGACGTATCCGAACATCATCAAGATACGGGACGGCATGGGCGCACGCGGCGACCTCGCACCGATCGCACGCATCGTCTCGCCGCTGGCGGATTCGCAGATCGTGCCGGGCGAAGGCCGCATTGGCGCAGGCAGCGTGAATGGCACCGGCTTCGTGTTGAACATCGAGGTCGTCACGCGCGACGCGACACCGATCGCCGCGAAAGAATCGCTCAACATCAGAAACACCGCGCTTCTCGGCCAGGTCAACCCGAACATTCCGGGCCTCTATGTCTTCCTCGACACCGACCTCGTCAAGCCCGACGGTGGCGTGATCCCGAAGAACACCAACCTGGCGAACCTCTTCAACATCCTGGGCACCGACGACACGCCCGGCGCGGGCGTGACGCTGTGGCTGGGCTGGCACGTGCTTGAATCGCTGCCGCTCGACACGAGCCGCTTCAACATCACCACCGCCGTGGTCGACACCGCCGGTCGCATCGGCTTCGACAGGGTCTCGATGGCGGTGCTGCGCGGCGGTATCACATCGGGGCAGGCACTGACGCCCCTTCCGATCGATGTGTTCGATGACGGCATCGACGACGCGGACGGACCGGAGGTGACGATGATCGCGCCCCGCGTGCCGTCGCGTGTGTCACCCGGGCCGCAAACCGGCAATCCGACGCCGCCTGCGAATGCATCGCTGTTCTTCATTCAAGTGGCGGCGCTGGACCGCTCGCGTCACGGCATCGGCGTCAGCGAAAACGGCCAAGGCACGGCGGCCCGCTCGGTGTTGGGAACCATCCTGGATGGCAGCCAGATCCAGAACCCGATCACGCATCCCAGCAACGGCACGAACCGCAATTTCCCGGGTCTGAACGTGACCTTCGACGTGCCCTTGCGCCAGCCCAACGGCAACGTGGTGCCGGCGGGCTCGAACCTGGCGCCGATCTTCAACGTTGCCGGCAGCGAGCTGGACGCTGACGGCTATGTCGTGACGACGGCCGATTGGGTGGTGGGCGGATCGCTCCTGATGCCCGCGGGCAAGCGTTCGGTCACGATCACCGCCCGGGTCACCGACAACGCCAATCGCACCCGCAGCGTCAGCCACGTCGTGGGCATCAGCCCAGTCGAGAACGGCCAAAACCTGACGCCCGAACCCTGAGAACGAGGCCGCGCGGCTCCGACCATGGAGCCGCGCTCGACGCACAGGGCAGGGGCAGCCCGCCACCCTGCACAACCAACACCCCATCTTTTTTTCACGCCTGCGGAATAAAAGGCCTGAGCGTGCCGTCTGCCCCGATGTGAGCAACATCTCACCCACGCTGCCCAATCCGCCACCACCTCCACGGAGCTTCCCATGTTCAAAACCCTCGCCATCGCCGCATCTGCGGCAACGTTTCTGGTCACTGCCGGCTGTGCCAACATGGTCGAGCCGCCTGCCAAGGCGCCCGCCATGTTGTCTGGCGGCGCACTCGTCACACCCGGCGGCATGACCCTCTACACCTTCGACCAGGACGTGGCGAACAGCGGCAAGAGCGCCTGCAACGGCGGCTGCGCCGCGCTGTGGCCGCCGATGATGGCCACCGCCACCGACCAGACCACGGGTGCCTACAGCATCGTCACTCGCGACGATGGGTCACGCCAGTGGGCCTACAAGGGCAAGCCGGTGTACACCTACAAGGCCGACCAGAAGGCCGGCGACCGCAGCGGCGACAACTTCAAACAGGTCTGGCACATCATCAAGGAATGACGCCTGTACACCCGCCTGCACACCCAGCTTCGCGCGGGCTCACCCCATCGTCAACATCTTGATGAACGACGACCATCAACTGCTGAGCTGGGTGCCGCGTTTGCGCCGCTATTCCCGGGCGCTGGTGAACAACCGTGACGACGCCGACGACCTGGTGCAGGACACGCTGGAGCGGGCCTGGGCCAAGTCGGGCCTGTGGGGCAGCGTGGCGGACATGCGCGCCTGGCTCTTCAGCATCATGCACAACCTGCACGTCGATGGCGTGCGCCGGCCCAGGCTGCACACCGTGACCATGGACGATGACACCCCCGAGGTGCCGGTGATGCCGACGCAAGGCGACAGGTTGGCGGTGCTGGACCTGCAGGCCGCGCTGGACCTGCTGCCCGTCGAGCAGAAGGAAGTGCTGCTGCTGGTGGCGCTGGAAGACATGGCCTATGCCGACGTGGCGCAGGCCCTGGGCATTCCCATCGGCACGGTGATGTCGCGCTTGTCGCGCGGCCGTGAGCGCCTGCGCGGCCTGATGGAAGGTCGTGCCGAACCCGTGCGGCTGAAGGTCGTCAAATGAATGCATTGCGAAGCACCCTATGAGTACCGATCGCCCATCGCCGCCCACCCCCCCCCCCCCCCCCCCGGTCACCGAGGCCGAGCTGCATGCGTTTGTCGATGGCCGTCTGCCCGCAGAGCGTGAGGCCGAGATCGCCGCCTACCTGGCCGCGCGCCCCGACGATGCGCAGCGCGTCGAGGCCTACCGTGCGCAGAAGCGCGAGCTGCACGCCCTGTTCGACCCCGTGCTGGACGAGCAGCCGCCGCAACGCCTGCTGAAGTCGGCGCGCCCGCGCGCCGTATCGCCGACGCCTTGGTACCTGCAGCGCTTGGCCGCCGGGCTGGCTATCGCCGTCATCAGCGGCGCCACGGGCTGGGGGCTGCGCGGCGTCGGACCTGGAACAGCCGGTGACGATGCCGCCCGCATGGCGGCTGTGCAACCGGCCCCAGGTGGTTTGACTTTGGTGTCTGCGGGTGGCTTCGCGCAGCGTGCCGCCGTCGCGCACGCGGTCTACAGCCCCGATGTGCGCCGGCCCGTGGAAGTGGACGCCGCGCACGAAGACCAGCTCGTGGCCTGGCTGTCCAAGCGCATGGGCGCGCCGATGAAACCGCCGCACCTGCAGGCGCAGGGCTACACGCTGGAAGGTGGGCGCCTGCTGCCAGGTGGCCAGGGGCCGGTGGCTCAGTTCATGTACCGCAACCAGCAGGGCAGCAAGCTGACGCTGTACGTGTCCAATGACGTGGCCGACGTCGGCAGCGCCGCGGGCTCGGGCGGGGCCGCGAAACCGGATGCGAAACCGGGTGCGAAGAACGCTGACACCGCCTTCCGCTTCGCGCAGGAAGGCGCCGTCAACGTGTTCTATTGGGTCGACGGGCCCTTCGGCTATGCGCTGTCGTCCGACGCCGACCGCAGCGTGCTGGCGCGGGTGTCGGCCGAGGTCTACCAACAGCTGGGCGCACCGCGCTGAAGGCCACGGCAAGTCCCGCAGCGCAGGCGGTTTGCACCGCCATGGAATGAATTGGCCTGAAGCGCGCTCTTTGCTGCGAGCGCCTGACGCACCGACACAGCCCTTCGTTGGGTGCAAGGTCGCGCGTCACGGGCCCCAGTCCACCTTTGCACTGAACAAAGAAAGCACCCATGACCACCCAACGTCGCGACATCCTCAAATACTCGCTGGCCGCCGCGGCAGCCAGCGCGCTGCCCGCAGCACAAGCCCAGGCACCGGCCGCCAGCACAAGCACCAGCACGACAGCGCCTGGCCCCGGCATCGACCCGCGCGACCGCGTCTTCATCACCAACGAAGACTCCAACACGCTCGTCGTCATCGATCCCAAGACCAACACCGTCGAGAGCACGATCAACCTGACCAGCTTCGACGAAGACCCGCGGCCGCCGTTCCGCTACGTCACCGCCGGCGTGGCGCCCACGCACGCGGCGATGATCCACAAGCCGCTGTACCACGGCTGCATCGACGCCCACGGCGCGGTGCCGTCTCCCGACGGCCGCCTGCTGGCCACCAGCGGGCGCGGCTCGAGCAACATCTACCTCATCGACGCCGAGCAGCGCCGCGTCATCGGCAACACGCCGAACCCGGCTGCCGGCCCCACCACCAACCCCGAACGCCTGAGCAGCGGCCTGCTGCTGGGCCGAGAACCGCACGAGCCCACCTTCACGCGCAACGGCAAGGAGCTTTGGGTGACGCTGCGCGGGGAAGACCGCATCGCCATCGTCAACGTCGAACTCGCCCTGCGTCAGTTGAAGGGCACCGACAACACAGGTTCGACGGCCATCCGCCAGTTCCTGCCGACGATCAACGGCCCGGCCCAGGTATGGTTCAACCGCGAAGGCACGCTGGCCTTCGTGGCCAGCCAGAAGGTGTCGCAGGTCGACGTGTTCCGTGTCAACCCGGGCGCCGATGGCCACAGCCAGCCGCAGCGCGTGACGACACTGGACATCAGTGCGCAGGACAAGCCCGGCTTCACGCCCTTCATGAAGACCACGCCCGACGGCGCCGAGGTGTGGTTCTCGCACAAGCTGGCCGATGCGCTGTCTTCTCGCTCGACGCGGGGCGGTTTCGACCTCATTGACAGCGTGCCGCTGGGCATGGGCGCGCGGCCCAACCACGTCGAGTTCGTCAGCAACGCGCGCGGCAGCGTGGTTTACGCCAGCCTGGCGCGCATCGACGACGGCGGCCCCGGCGGCGTGGCCTCCAGCCCCATCGCCATCATCGACCGCAGCGCCGCCGGCGGGCAGCGCAAGGTGGTGGGCAGCTTCTTCAGCCACGGCCGCGAAGCCCACGGGCTGTGGACCAACCCCGAAAACACGCTGCTCTACATCGCCCACGAGCAGGACGAACTGCCCGGCACGCCCAACGCCGGCCAGACAGTGTGCAGCGCCTTCGACGTCAGCGACCCGCTGAAGCCGGTCTTCATCGCGCAGATTCCGCTGGGCAACCTGACCCTGCCTTCCGGAGCGCTGCGCAACAAGAAGAGCATCAACCTGGTCTACGTGCGCGTGGGTGCCAAGGGGCAGACTGCATGAAGGGCATGAAGGGCATGAGGGGCGGACACGCCCAACATGGAGTCAGTGCCTTCGAGCGCGAGATGGACGCTTCGATGGCCCGCATGATGCAAGACATGCACGGCCCGGGCTTCGTGGGCCAGGCCGACATCGACTTCCTGGCGATGATGATTCCGCACCACGCCGGCGCCGTCGACATGGCGCGGCTGGTGCTGCAGCACGGCCGCGACCCGGCCACGCGGCAACTGGCGGAGGAGATCATCGCCGGCCAGACCATCGAGATCGAGAGCATGACGCGGCGGCTGGCGGCCTTGCAGCAGCGCTCTAGCGCGGGTTCGGCAGCCGAATTTCCATCGCTGGGTGGCACGCGCGGGCCGTGATGCCCAGCCTGAGGGTAAGCACTGACGATGGCGATGGAATGAACCGCAGCGCTGTCCGCTCTTGATCACCATGCTGTTCCAGTCTGCCGAGTCCCGCTACAACCAATGGGTGCGGGACCATTACCGCTTCCTGCTGCGCAGCGCCTGGGCGCTGACAGGCTCGCGTGCCATCGCCGAAGACGTGGTGCAGGACTGTTTTGCCAACGCCTGGAAGCACCGCGAGCAGTTGCGCGATGCGGCCTTGGCGCGGGCCTGGCTGTTCCAGATCATGCGGCGCGCCGCCTTCCGCCAGGCCGCGCCGGGCATGCAGTCGCTGGACGACGACGAGCAGCCCGAGCAGGCCGCCCCCGACGCCGGGCTGGACGACAAGCTGGACGTGGTCAAGGCGCTCGCGCGGCTGGCGCCCATCCACCGCGAGGTGCTGGTGCTGTTCTATTTCGACGACATGCCCACCGCGCAGATGGCCGAGGCGCTGGAGATTGCGCCCGGCACCGTGCTGTCGCGCCTGGCTCGCGCGCGCGACGCGCTGAAGCAGGTGATGGGCGTGCCAGTGCGGGCACCCGGCGGCGCCCAGGTCACGCCCTTGCGGAAGACCCCGTCATGAAGCGCGAACTCCGGCCGCCCGAGTTGCCCGACAGCGCGTTCGACTTGCGCACGCGCGCCGAACTGGCGCTGGCCTTCGAGCCCATCGACGCCCCGCCGCACTTGTACCGCAAGGCGCAGCCGCTAATGGCGCGGCGCAGCTTCCAGCGCGCCGTGCTGGGCCTGCTGCTGGCAGGCAGCGGCACCGGCGCCGTGCTGGCCATGCGCCCGCCAGAACTCGTGCGCGGCGCCATCGAACACGAATACTTCGAGCGCACGCTGCGCGGCACCTTCATGGCCAGCGCGCCCTTGCTGCAGCACCTGGGGCTGGCCGGCCAACAGGTGGTGCCCGGCTTCCCGCAGCTGATGCGGCCTTGCGACATCGACGGCCACCTCGTCTACCACCTCACCACCTTCTTCGAGAAGGGCGGCATGGTCACCGTGTTCGCCTTCGACAAGGCGGTGGCACTGACGGAGGGCAGCGGCTGGTGGGGCAACGTGCACTGGAAAGTCATCACCTCGCGCGACGGCAAGCCGCTGGTGCTGGTGGCGCAGAAGAAGCAGGCCCTGGCCGTGGCGCAAAGCCAGTTCGGTCCAGCCACCGACATGTCCCCACCGAATTCCACACCGACCCCCAAGGAGACCCGATGAACAAGACCTTGAACTCGCTGCCGCGGCGCCAGATGCTGGCCGGCAGCGCCAGCGCCCTGGCCGCGGCCGGCCTGGCCACTTTCACGCGCGGTGCCGCCGCGGCTGGCGAAACCCCAGTGGCCAGCGCCACGCCCAAGCCGCTGCCCGCCTACGTGGCGTGGAAAGACCCGGCCAGCGTCATCGTGCACAGCAGCACCACCATCGAGACCAAGCGCGCAGCCTTCGGCAGCGGGGTCATCACGCCGGGCGAGCAGCTCTACATCCGCAACAACCTGCCGGCGCCCGACGCGTCCATCGTCGCCGACCGCGACGCCTGGCAGGTGGCCATCGAAGGCGTGAAGGCGCCGCGCACGCTGACGCTGCGCGAGCTGAAGACGATGGGCGTGGAGACGACCGCGATGGTGCTGCAGTGCTCGGGCAATGGTCGCGGCTACTTCCCCAGCAAGCCCAGTGGCACACCCTGGCAGGTGGGCGCGGCGGGTTGCGTGATGTGGACCGGCGTTCCGGTGCGCGTGGTGGCCGAAGCGCTGGGCGGCGTCGTGCCGGGCGCCGGTTACCTGACCGGCACCGGCGGCGAGAAGCTGCCCGAAGGCCTGGACCCGCTGAGCATCATCGTCGAGCGCTCGGTGCCGGCCGCCGCGATGGCCGACGCGCTGCTGGCCTGGGAGATGAACGGCGTGCCGATCTCGCTGGCCCACGGCGGGCCGCTGCGCCTGATCGTGCCCGGCTACACCGGCGTGAACAACATCAAGTACATCAAGCGCCTGGCCTTCACGGCCAAGGAAACCGAGGCGAAGATCATGTCGCACGGCTACCGCATCTCGCCGCCGGGCGGCAAGGGCGACCCGAGCCAGCCGTCGGTGCAGGAGATGTCGGTCAAGTCGTGGATCAACTCGCCGGCGCCTGATGCATCCAGCGTCAAGGCCGGCCTGGTGCAGGTGCAAGGCGTGGCCTTCGGCGGGCTGAACGGCATCAAGCGCGTCGAGGTGTCGCTGGACGGCGGCAAGACCTGGAACGACGCGCGGCTCACCGGGCCCGACCTGGGCCGCTATGCCTGGCGACAGTTCGTGCTGGCCGCGAAGCTGCCCGCTGGCAGCCACACGCTGGCCAGCCGCGCCACCGACACGGCCGGCAACGTGCAGCCCGAACAGCGGATGGAAAACGCCGGCGGCTACAACAACACGAGCTGGGCCGACCACGCCGTGAAAGTGACGGTGGCCTGAACATGCGCAACACCATCCACCAGCACTTCGTGGTGCATGCCTTGAAAGTCGCGTCGGTGCTCGTCGCAGGCCTGGCACTGCCCGCTCTGCCCGCGCTGGCGGCCGACGAAAGCGCGCAACTCGCCCTGGGGAAGAAGCTCTTCCTGCAGGGCGTCGTCCCGTCGTGCGCCGTGTGCCACACCTTGCAGGCCGCAGGTGCCGAGGGCGCCGTCGGCCCGGTCCTCGACGAGTTGAAGCCCGACGCTGCGCGCGTGGCGAAGGCGCTGCGCAACGGGCTGGGCCAGATGCCCTCGTACAAGGACAAGCTCACCGAAGCAGAGATTGCGGCGCTGGCGCTCTACGTGTCGAAGGCCAGCGGGGGTGCCAAGTGAAACTTCAGGTGGGTGGAATCTGTGGTGCATCCCCACCGATAAAGGCTCGTCCGCGCGGGCCGCAAGACGCTGACTGGCACCGAAACGCAGGGCATCTTCATCGGTCGCCGCCGTCGGCAGCGACTGCTTCTCAACTCCTCGACAGACTGGATTGGGCCCCAAGCGGAGGTCAAGTTCCTTCGCCGAGATGCCCTACAGCAGACATTCGCGAGGCATCCCGCGGGTCATCGCTTGAAGGTATTGGCACGAGGGCAACGAAGACGACGAGCCCAAAGCCACCGGGAGCCAAAGCCGGCTCCCCCATCGCTAGGCACACGGCAAGGCTGAGGCGCGTAGCTTGAGCAATGCGCGCTGGAAGGGTGTTCACCGCGTAGTCTCGGAAGAAAACCGAGCGTCAATTCCCCGCTTCAATCCTCAAGCTTGCTCGTGCGCAAACGCAGCGAGTTTGCGATCACACTGACCGACGAAAACGCCATCGCAGCAGCAGCAACGACGGGCGAAAGCAGGATGCCAAAGAACGGATACAGCACGCCAGCCGCGATCGGAATCCCGAGCACGTTGTAGCCAAAAGCAAACCACAGGTTCAGTCGAATGTTGCTCATGGTGGCCTGCGACAGTTGACGTGCCTTCACAATGCCCATCAGATCGCCTTGTAGCAGCGTGATGCCCGAACTTTCCATGGCGACGTCTGTTCCCGTCCCCATGGCGATGCCGACATCGGCTGCTGCCAGCGCAGGTGCATCGTTCACGCCGTCGCCGGCCATCGCCACAACGCGCCCCTCGCTTTTCAGGCGTTGCACCACAGAAGCCTTGTCCTCCGGCAGCACCTCAGCGACAACCTCGTCGATGCCAAGCTCGCGGGCCACTGCTTGCGCCGTCGTCTTGCCGTCGCCGGTCAGCATGACCACGCGTATTTTGCTCTTGCGAAGGCTGGCAATGGCCTGGGCTGTGCTTGCCTTGATGGGATCGGCAATGCCGACGAAGCCCGCGAGTCGACCACCGATGCCGACGAAGATGACCGTGGCAGCCTTGGCCCGGATGGGTTCGGCCTCCTGGTCGGCGGCTCCAACATCGATGGCGTGCTCGGCCAGAAACTTGGCACTGCCACAAACAACCTGAACACCGTCCACCGCGCCGATCACCCCCTTGCCCACCGGCGAATCGAAGTCGGTGACGGGTGACAGGGTGAGCTTGAGCGCCAATGCGTCACCCACGATTGCCGCCGCGAGGGGATGCTCGCTGGCACGTTCAACGCTCGCGAGCTTTTGGAGCACGTTGTTGGCCTCGAAACCGTTCAAAGGCTGCACCTTTACGACCTTTGGGCGGCCCTCGGTCAAAGTCCCGGTTTTGTCGACCACCAAGGTGTCGACTTTCTCCATGCGCTCCAACGCCTCTGCATCGCGGATCAGAACGCCGCTTTGCGCGCCGCGCCCAACTCCGACCATGATGGACATCGGCGTGGCGAGGCCCAAGGCGCAGGGGCACGCGATGATCAGGACAGCCACGGCGGCGATCAGCGCGTACGAGAACGCCGGGCTCGGCCCCCAGATAAACCACGCACCGAAGGTGAGCAGGGCGACAGCGATCACCACAGGAACGAACCACCCCGCCACCTGGTCGGCCATGCGCTGAATCGGGGCGCGGCTGCGCTGCGCGGCCGCCACCATGTGGACGATCTGCGAGAGCAGTGTGTCTGCTCCCACCTTCTCCGCACGCATCACGAAACCGCCGGTCTGGTTCAGCGTGCCGGCAGTGACCTGGGAGTCGATGGCTTTAGCGACGGGCACCGGCTCGCCCGTCACCATGGACTCGTCGACGTTGCCCTTCCCCTCGATGAGCTTGCCGTCGACAGGGACCTTTTCGCCGGGCCGCACGCGCAGCAGATCGCCGACTTGAATGGCCTCGACCTGCACTGTCTCATCCGTTCCGCCAGAACCGACTTTCACGGCCGTCTTTGGAGTCAGCCCGAGGAGTGCCTTGATGGCGCCCGAGGTTTTTTCCCTGGCCCGCAGTTCGAGCACCTGGCCGAGGAGGACAAGCACCGTGATCACGGCGGCTGCTTCGAAGTAGACCGCCACCGCGCCTTCCGGTCCGCGAAACTCTGCTGGGAAGATGCCCGGCGCGAGGGTGCCGACGATGCTGTAAATCCAAGCGATGCCCGTCCCCAAGGCGATCAGCGAGAACATGTTGAGGCTGCGGTTTTTCACGGAGGCCGCTGCGCGTACAAAGAATGGCCAGCCGCTCCACAACACCACCGGTGTCGCCAGGACAAACTGAATCCAGTTGGACAGCTGCGGCGCGATGAGCGCATGCAGGTTCACCAGGTGAGCACCCATCTCCAAGATGAAGACAGGCACCGTCAGGGCCAGCCCCACCCAGAAACGCTTGGTCATGTCGCGCAGCTCGGGGCTTTCTCCGGTCTCGGCGCTTGCCACCACAGGCTCCAATGCCATCCCGCAGATCGGGCAACTGCCCGGGCCCATCTGGCGAACCTGGGGGTGCATGGGGCAGGTGTATTCGACCTGCCCCTGCCCCGCTACAGGAGAAGCTTTGTCAGCCGCGCTGCGCGTCACGTGACCGTGGTGGCCCGCGTGATCAACAGCGCGCCCCGCCTCGCCCCCGGGTGCTGCGTGGTCCGGAGTAGCTGCGTGAGAAGGTGGTGCCAAGGCACTTGCAGAGACGCCATCTGAGGCGCTCTGCGGTGCCGTAGCACCGTGCCCGCAATGTGCGTGGTCGTGGCTCTGTTTGTCGCTGGGCTGCATAAGATTCCTCTTTCGGAGGTAAGTCTTGGCCTTCCCATCGTGGGAAGGTCAAGACGCACGCGAGCTTCGCGGCATGGGAGGAAGCGCCGAGAGGCGCCAAGGACAACCTACCTGAGAGGCAGCAGGCTATTTCTTCATCGCTTCGCCGGAGTGACCGTGCTTGGCGAGAAACTTGTCGAGTTCGCCAATCTCCTTTTTCTGCGCCTTGATGACATTTGTGGCCATCTTTCGCATCTGGGGGTCCTTGCCTGCCTGCAATTCAGCTTGGGCCATGTCGATGGCGCCCTGGTGGTGCATTCGCATCATCATCGCGAAGTCGACGTCCGGATTGCCGCTCATGGACATCGAGGCCATCTTGTCGTTCATGTCCTTCATCATGGACTTCATGTCCATGTTGCCCTTCATGCCACCGTGCATGCCGGTGGCGCCAGGGGCACCAGCCGTTGGGTGACCGTGCTGCGCCGCAGGCTGTGCAAAAGCCACTGGTTGAAGCAGTGCGCCAGCAAAGGCGATTACCGAGAGGGGACGTGTCAAAAAATTCATCTTCATGGAAGCTCCTTCAGCGGGGAAAAATTGGTTCGAACTGACGAGGCACCGCTAGGAGGCGCTTCGCCGGCGACTGGTGTCAGCGACTTGAGTCCATCTTGGTGACAGTAAATTTCCCATCCAACTTCTCAGCAACGAAGCGGACCTTGTCGCCGGCTTGAACCTTCTCGAGCATTGCCGCGTCCTGGACTTGGAACACCATCGTCATGCCGGGCATGTCGAGGTTCTTGAGCGGGCCGTGCTTGATAGTGAGCTTCTGGTTCTCTTTGTCAACCTTGCGCACTTCGCCCTCGGCCATCTCTGCGGAAGCGGCGGAAGCGGCAGGAGCGCTCGTGTTCTGCGCTCCGGCCACACCAGCCGTGGAAATCACGAGGGCTGCTGTCGAAGCCGCGATCGCAAAATGGAACTTGTTCATAGCGTTTTTCCTTTGAATGAGGGATGCAGGCCCAGCGCTTCGCGCTGAGCCAAGAGGGTTACTTCGAATTTTTTCCAGCGGACTTGGCGACGTTGACCGCGCCCTTCATGCCGGCGTCGTAGTGGCCCGGCTGCAGGCATGCGAAGTCGACCTTTCCGGCCTTGGTGAACTGCCAGACGACTTCACCGCTCTTGCCGGGCGCGAGCGTGACCATGTTCGGGTCGTCGTGCTCCATCTCGGGGTTCTTCTTCATGACCTCGTAGTGCTCCTTGAGCTCCTTCTCGGTACCCAGGACAAGCTCGTGCTTGATCTTTCCCGAGTTGGTGATGAGGAAGCGCACGGTCTCGTTCTGCTTGACGTCGATGCTCGCGGGGGTGAAGCGCATCGAGTCGGTCATGTCCACCTTGACGGTGCGGGTTGCCTTGGCGGCCACACCGGGCTTGCCGATGGCGTCGGTGGCGTCGTGACCGCCGGCATGACTACCGGCAGCCAAAGCACCAACAGCGCCAAGGGCGGTGATCGCAGCGACAGCTGCAAAGCGAATGGTCTGGATCTTCATGTGATTTCCTTTGTTGAAAAAAGACGTGGGATCAATGGCCCGCATGGCCTTTGGCTGCTGGTTTACGGACTTGCACTTCGATGTTTTTGGCCGGCATGTTCTGCGCAGGCATCGCGGCTGAGCCCGCGTCGCGTGCGCGGGGCGGCTCAGCAGAGGTACCGTTGAATTCGTAGGCAACGGTCCCATGTGGGTGCTTGAACCACCCTGGGTTTGAGTAGTCGCCGCGCTTCTGGTCCTTGCGCACCTTCAGCACGCTGAACATGCCGCCCATCTCGACAGAGCCGAAGGGTCCCTCGCCGGACATCATTCGCGCCGTGTTGTCGGGCAGCGGCATCTCCATCTCACCCATGTCCGCCATGCCGCGCTCGCCCATCACCATGTAGTCGGGCACGAGCTTGGTGATTTGCTTGACGACGTCCTTGTGGTCGACGCCGATCATGGTGGGCACGTCGTGGCCCATGGCGTTCATCGTGTGGTGGCTCTTGTGGCAATGGAATGCCCAGTCGCCTTCCTCGTCCGCGAGGAATTCGATCTGCCGCATCTGCCCGACCGCCACATCGGTGGTCACCTCGTACTGCCTGGAGGTCTTCGGCGTCGGGCCGCCGTCGGTGCCAGTGACGAGGAATTCATGCCCATGCAGATGCATCGGATGGTTCGTCATTGTCAGATTGCCGAAACGGATCCGGACCTTGTCGTTTTGCCGAACGTTGAGCGAGTCGATACCGGGGAAGATCCGGCTGTTCCAGGACCAAAGGTTGAAGTCCAGCATCGTCATGATCTTGGGTGTCGCACTGCCTGGCTCCACGTCGTAGGCATTCAGCAGGAACACGAAATCGCGATCCACCTTTTCGATCAGCGGATGCTCGGCCTTGGGGTGCGTGACCCAAAAGCCCATCATGCCCATCGCCATTTGCACCATCTCGTCTGCGTGGGGGTGGTACATGAAGGTGCCGGGCCGACGCGCGACGAACTCGTAGACGAACGTTTTGCCTGGCTGAATACCCGGCTGGTTCAAACCGGTGACGCCGTCCATGCCGTTGGGCAGGCGTTGTCCATGCCAGTGGATGCTGGTGTGCTCGGGCAGCTTGTTGGTGACAAAGATGCGCACCCGGTCGCCTTCGACCACCTCGATGGTCGGGCCGGGCGATTGGCCGTTGTAGCCCCAGAGGTTGGCCTTGAAGCCGGGCGCCATCTCGCGCACCACCGGCTCGGCGACCAAGTGGAATTCCTTCACCCCGTTGTTCATGCGCCAGGGCAAGGTCCAGCCGTTGAGCGTGACGACAGGGTTGTAAGGACGGCCCGTTGAGGGAGCCAGCGGAGGCATGGTGTCCGGCTTTCCCTGGAAGACCGGTTCTGGCAAGGCAGCCATCGCTACCTTGCTCACCGTGGCGGCGGCGATGGCGCCCGTGATGGCCCCCGCACCGCTTAGAAAGTTGCGTCTGTTGTTCATGTGCAGCTCTTGAAGATTTGCTCAATGGGCCGGTGCGGCGGCAGCTTGGGAGCTGGCGCCACCGGCAGCCGGGGAGACCATGGCAGAGGGTTTGCCGATCACCGAGGCGACGAGCGCCGCATCCGCCAACCAAAACTGCTGCTGGGCATTGATCGCGTTGGTCACGCTCGAGATCTGATCGCGTGCCTCGGCCAAGAGCTCGAAGACACCGATCAGCATCCCGTTGTAGCGAAGGACGTTCTCGTCGGCCATCGCTTGGCGCAGTGGGACGATTTCGTCGCGGTAGTGGCGTGCGATGTCGTAAGTCGTGCGATACGCCGAGTAGTCCTGGCGCAGCTGAGAGGTCGCACCGCGGACGGCTGCGTCGTAGCGGTTGGCGGCCACCAGAGATTGAGCGTTCAGTGCGTCGCGCTGAGCGGAGCCCCAGTCGAACAGGGGCAGCCGGATGTCCAGCTCAAACCCTCGCCCGGTGCTGCGCGTCCCCTCTTGGTTGTCGAAGACGGTGTCACGCCGGATGCCAGCTTCCACGTCGATGAACGTGGAAAGTTGGTTGATGCCTTGCGACCTGCCTGCCATCTCCAGCTGCGCGCGTGCCTGCTGCACGTCCAGGCGTTGTGCGCCGGCGGTGCTGGCAACGTCCTGGGCTGGACGGGGTGCCTTGGGCAGATCGGGCAAACGTTCCGGAAGCTGCAGCTTCGCGGCCTGGCTGTCGTCCAGACCCAGCGCGCGGACAAGTTCCTCCCGGGCCGAAGTGGCGGCATGACGTGCCGAGGCCAGTTGCGTCGTCGCATCGGCATAAAACACCTGCTGGCGCGCTCGCTGCAGCTTGCTGAAGTTTCCGATCAGCTGCATCCGCCGCGCCAGCTCAGCACTGGCCTCGGCTGACTGCTTGACTTGCTCGGCGTATTGCAGCAACTGCTGCGCGGCGATGGCGCGCACCCAGGCTTGGCGAACCTGAGTCACCTGGTCCACCACGGTGGTCGTGAGTTGAATCTGCGCCTGGATCCCCTGGCTGCGCGCAATGGACATGCGTCGCGGCAGGAGGATCAGGTCGACCACGCCGAACGACAAAAGCCGCCCGATTTCGAGCTCGTCTCCAATGCGCAGCCGCTCGAAGCTGAAAACCGGGTTGGGAATGTTGCCCGACTGGTTCGCGTTGGAGATCTCGGCCCAGCTTTGGGCCACCATTGCCTGCAACGCAGGGCTGTTCGCCAGGGCGAGGCGCACTGCGGCATCTTGCGTCAGGGGCTTGCCCAGAAGCTCATCGGCGACCGCAAGGCGTGCGTCACGCTGTTCCTGGGTGCGGCTCAGCTCCAGGTTGCCTCCTGTGAACTGCGCCGCGGAGCTGTTTGTCTGCTTGACGGCATCGTCGATGCCGAGGGAAGCACAGCCTGTCAGAACCGCAAGGCCAACGGCGCCGAGCGCCAAACGCAGCGGGCGCGTCATGGCTTCTCCTTGGGTGCGGGCATGACATGCCCGGCGTGTGGATCTGCCGCTGCAGGCGGTTTGGTGTCAGAGGGTTCGCCACTTGCCTCTTTGGCATAGGCGCGCCATCCACCACGGCTTTTGACGGTGTCGTTGGCGGCCTTCCATGGGATGGCTTTTTCGTCAGCGAAGGCTCTGTAGCCATCCATCGCCGAGTTGTAGGAGAGAGAACTCGGCGTCGCCGAGGGAGCGTCCACGACGGGTGCAGTCTGCGCGCCTGCCGTGAAAGCCACGAATGTGGTCAAGCTGGCCAGCCACGCGGCCGGCGATTTTTTGAACATGGGTTCCTCGCGATGTTCATGAACGAAGTGCGGTCGGCAGCCACAAGGCTGGAGCGACAACAAGCGATACATGCGCGTTCAGACGCCGACAGCCAAGCTGCCGGGCGGCGAACGCGTTAAGCGCGAGGAGGTTTTTGAGGAACGCCGGGCGAGACGATCGCCAGCGCGTAGAGAGGCTCTACCAGGTCGGCCTGAGGAAGGCCAAAGTTCTTGACGTCAGCAACGGCCGGGGTTAATCCAACAGCATGGCAGGGGGCGCAATTGCCACATTTGTGGCCCCCGTCGTCATGGCCAGCATCGGTGCCGTGGTCATGCGCGTCGACTTGGGCGTCTGCGTGGTGGCCCGAAGCCAACAAGGCATCCCCATGATCATGGGGACTGCCCGTCGAGGCGGAAACAGCTTCCATCGACATGGTCGACCCTGGGGCGCAAACAGCCATGGCTGCTGCCGCGTAGCCTTGAAAAGGCACCGCAAACATCATGAGCCACAGAAAGATCGTGCGAAAGCTGACCACCGATGAATTGTAGTAGCGCAGGGGGGTTGGTGGAAATAGCCGGCCCGGAAATGCCCACAAAGTGCACAGCACGTGAAGCCGCGACACTGCCCATCTCCCATTTTTGATGTCCGCAAAGGTGAGACGCTACTTCCCGCGCACATAGAGCCCCAGCGCTACCAGCCACGGTGCCGTGAACAGCAGGAGGAGCCATTTGAAGTCAGAGTCGATGAGGAAATTCACGACGACCATCAATCCGATAGAGGTGACCGCGCTCAGCGCGGCAACCCAGGCCGCGCCGGGCGCCCGGCTGCGGAAGCAGGTTCTTGCCAAGTAGCAAGTCAGCAGCCCAGTGGACACCATGTAGCCGCCCAACACCCAGAAGACGCGCGGCAGCCAAAGCAGCAGGCCGGGAAAGGCGACACGAATGTGCTCCAGCGTCGTGCCCATGAAGCGAGGGTCTTCCGGGAGCAGCGCCGGGCGAATAAAGATGAAGTAGAAACCCAGTCCAATCAGGATGATGCCGCCGAGCGCCAAGGCACCTGAGGAAAGCTGGCCGCTCTCGGTGGTACCCGCCGACGCCGCCACTTGCCTGGTCATCCCGAGCCTACTTGCACTGCTCGTGCATTGCCTGCATTCGCTGGCGCATCTCCGGCGTCATGGACGACATGTGCTTTTCCATCATGGTTTGCTGCTCTGCGGAGGGCTTGCCGCTCATCATCTTCTTGTGCATCTCGCAATGGGACTGCATGTCCTTCGCGCCCATCGTTGCATGTGCATGGTCGTCGCTCTTTGCAGAAGCGGCGCAACCGGCCAGCCCCACGGACAAAAGCGCAGATGCAATCAGGGGGACTACTCGTGAAATCAGCTTCATGAAACTTCCTTTTGTGTCTGTCGGTAAAGGGGGGACAACCCGCAGCTACACAATACGGTTGTTCCGGCCCAGCGAGTTGACTTGCATCAACGCACGCTGAGCCGGCCGCGCTCTATTTCAGCGCTCGTTGGCAGTGACGATGAGCGTTTCATCATCTCGGGCGGCCATAGACAGCACCTTGTCGCCTGTTTCGAGGCGTTCAAGCTTCCCGTCTGCTGCCCTGAACACCATCTTCAGAAAATAAGTCTTGACCTTGACATGATGAGAGGGTCAACAGTACCTCCTTCCCAACCAGAACTGGAAAAGCAATGGTCACCTTCAAAGTCAACGACATGACGTGCGGGCACTGCGCCAGCACAATCACCAAGGCAGTCACCTCGGTCGACAGGTCAGCCCGCGTGGAGGTCGACATTCCGCGCAAGCTCGTCCATGTAAACGGCGAAGTGGCAACAGCGGTCTTGGTCGGAGCTATCCACGACGCTGGATACACGCCTGAGGAGGTCCAGGCTGAATCCGCCCGCCCCGCGGCTCCACAGGCAGCCCGTGGTTGTGGGTGCGGCTGCGGGCCGAAGAAGGCGCCTGCGGTTGGGATTGATCAAGGAGCGACAACCGTCCGCAGCTCATGCTGTAGCTAGGCCAGGAGCCCCCCATGGACCAACAGCACGCACGCCCTTCTTTTTGGAAGACGCCTTTCGGCATCGCCGCGAGCCTGATCGCGGTGGTCGCCAGCGTCTACCTGTGGATCGCCCACAGGGACCACTTTCTTGCGCTGCTGCCGTTTGCCATCTTGGCCGCTTGCCCGCTGATGCACGTCTTCATGCACCGCGGCCATGGCGGCCACGCGCACGGCGCGAAGCCCAAAAATAACGGCACGCCGCGCGGCTGAAGCCGCGGAGCTCGCCCGCTTCAGTCTCGGCGCAGTGGCCCAGACACAAAAAAGGCCGGCACCGAGGTGCCAGCCTTTCAGGATTGCCAGGCTAGCTGGCTACCGCGCTGCTTATTCGCAGCAGGGCATCGTGACCTCGTCGCAGCAGTCGCCACCATCGCAGCAGGGCTGCGCAGCGAAAACTGCAGTGGAGGCCAACGTAAGGGCGAAGATTGCAAGTAGCTTTTTCATGAACGATCCGTTTGGTTGAGTGAAGGGGAAACATTGATCAAGCCCGCGCCCAAGGCGGTCGCCAGATGTCTTCGATCCTTGTTCCCAAGTTCACAAATAGGGGTGTCACCGTCACAGCGTCGGAAACATGCCCGAGGTGCTCAGTCATGGAGGCAAGAGGGCTTACCGGCTGACAAACGCAGCCAGCAGGCACGCAGTGGACATCCCCGCACGTCACCTCGCAGCAGTCAGGCTGCCGTGGGCTTGCCGCGTACGCAGTATGAACCGCGAACAGCAAGACAAGAAAGAGGCCAAAGATGGCGCGCATGAGGACAGGATACCAGGGGAGGCAACTCCGCCTTGCAGAGGCTGAGCTCGTCGGCCACCATGTATGCGGACATTCGCCAACGTCTGCTTTGGCCGCCTGTTGCCTGATTTGTTGATCGGCGCGACCGACTGCAACCGCTGCACTGCGGCCGCTCAGGTCAGCAAGGCGACCGACAGCAGAGGGCGCAAAGGAGCCCGTCGCCGTCACGCTCGTCGGTTAAGGACCCTTATACCTGGGTCATCGTCTGCCGCAGCATGCAGTACGTTCGGTGCACGGCGTTGCGAGTTGGAACCCCTAGCGGCGGGCGCGTTGATCGTCGAGGTCACCTTTACGCACCATTTCGACTCGCACAAGGTCAAGTGCAATAGAGACCGCGGAGATGCCCCGGAATCCGACGCCGATGGATGCGAATCCTTGCGACGTCCAGCGCGAACCGGAATCCAAGCGGTCGTGATGGTGACCATGTACGAGCGCACGCACGCGCATCGACTGCGCAAGCGTGTCCAGAAGGTCGAACCCGTGCGGGTGATAGCCCGGGGCCTCGTGCGTGACGAGAACATCGGCGTGCAGTTCGGCCAAGCGATCCACCTCGTCCGGGTAGATCGTGCCCCAATGCTTGCGCGCATGACCGTCGCGCCAGCGTTCAGATGGCGGCGTTGACACAGCATGCTCATCGCGCGAACGGAACGCAGGTCTGCCGCCACGAGCCGCACCTGGTGAGGGATGCCAGACAGCCTCCCGAAAAATCCCGCCGAGCCCAGCTAGCCGCGTCCCGTTCGGCAGCGTCACGACCCGGCCTTGCACGTTTCGATCGGCGAGGGCGCTGCCCCAAACACGGATCCAAAGGTCGTCGGAGTCGGCGTCGTGGTTGCCGGGAATCCACCATATACGGTCACGTATCCGTTGAAGTTCCTCGTGCAAGGGTCGCCTCGGCTCCAGGTCCCCGAGCAGCACGACAGCAGAAGCGTCCGTTCGCAGTGCCGCTTCGACGATGTGGTCGAACGAACCATGAGGGTCGCCGCAGTACAGAACAGGGGCCATGGCTCAGGATGGCTCGCGTTGAAGGACGATGGGCTTCAGGGTCGCCGCGAGCCGATCCTCGCGTGGCTCAGCCCGCACGAACCCGGCCCTTGGGGCGTTGCACCGGTAGCAGCTTTCGAAGCGCTGCCAACGTGCCAAGCTTGCAGCTTCGCTCTCGATGTCTTTCTTCGAAGCCGCCCAGTACACCGCGCCGCACCCGTGGCACTTCGCGCGCGTCCTCTGCTGAGGAATGCTCATGGCGCTAAAGATTAACAAGCGTGTGTTGTCGCACCGCAAGCGTGGACCTCTTCCCGATACTTCAATCCCGTTGGTCATCGGCATCGCGACCGCTGGAGTCGGAACCGTATCCTCGCAGGCTTCCATGACGGAACCCGACGGGTCGAGCAGATAGGAGGCGAGAGGACGCTGAGTCGACATCTGGAAGGCCATCGAGTGAACGGAATCGTACGACGGTCCGTGGATTCGCGCCACGTGTGCAAGCTTTGAGTGCGGTCGCACGCCACGGAAGCGCCGACGCGAGACGGGGTCTGGTGGGGCTGTGGAGTTCACTCCAAGCTCCGCGCTTGGCTACGGACTGGAAAGCCTGCGCCCTGGACCAACCGGTCGCACCGTACGTTCTTTGATACTCACGGCGCAAGGCTTGCGGCGACGAGGTCGTCGTCCGTCGCATCAGGTGTCCGCAGGTGCAACCTGGAACTGTGGCGTCGTCACGGCCCTTGTCGTTCATGTCGCGAAGGCGGGGCTGGCATCAGGATGTCGGGCCATGCGCCGGGGGCGCACTGTCGAAGCGGGCAAGCGTTCGCAGCAGCCCACAGCGGTGCTGCTTCGCCACGGCCGAAGCCATTGGGGCGCTACTGCGCCTCGGCCGCCGGCCAGAGCCGAGGGAAGTAGAAGCGCAGTGCCTGCTGCGGCACTCCGAAGCGCAGTGGGCCATCACGCGAATCGCTGTTTAGCAGGCCGCGCTTGAGCAGCGCGCGGATCTGGGTCGTTGCCAGCCGGTCGTCAAGGCCTAGGATGGACTCGAAGTGGGAGCGATCCAGTTCGCTTTGGGTGACGAACAGGTGATGCAGCGCGCCCAAGGCCTGGCTTCCTACACCTTGGCGCACGACCTGCTCCTCATGAGCCAAGCAGGCTGCAAGGCGCTCTTTCATGCCGTCCACCGCCAACAGACCGGACATGAACTGCACCTCGTCCAGGCACAGTTGCAGCGCATAGCTGATCCAGTTTTCCAGGCCGCGTTCGGTGCGGCTACCGCGGCCGTCGAGATCGCCGGCACGGGCTTCGTCGGCTTCGGCCAGGTGGGCGTAGTACGCGTCCTGGCTGCGCGCAAAACCGCGCGTGGCGGACCAAATGCCATTCGTCAAGCCCAGCTGGGCGAGCAGCAGATGCGTGTGCAGACGAGCTACGCGGCCATTGCCATCGCGGAACGGATGAATCCACGCAAGCCGCTGGTGCGATGCCATCGCTGCGAGCACACGTCGTTCGCCGTGATGCGTGCCGCCATAGAGCCGGCTCCAGCGCTCAAGGAAGTCCGGCAACTTGACGGCATCGGGGGCAGCGTGCCGGCCCACGCCGACCTGCTGCGTGCGCAGTTCCCCTGGGGCTACCGGCTCTTCCTGCTCGGAGCGTCGGTTGTCCAGAGGCATGCGCGCAAACAGATCTTGGTGGATGCCTTGCAACGTCCGTGGCGACCAGACCGTGGCCCAGTCCCATTGCGACGCCTGACGTTCTATGCTGGTTTCGGTGGCCATGTGCGCCAGGGCGAGCCGCTGACGGCGCGCAATGTCGGCATCGCTGGCGTAGTCGTTGCGCAGGGCCTGCTCGATCTCGGCCGGCGAAGCGTGTTCGCCCTCGATCTTGTTGCTGTAGTACGAGTGCATGGCCCGCAGCTGTCCGCGCAGACCCAGCAAGGCCCCGGGTGGGCACATGCCAGCGAGGCGGCCGGCGCTGCGGATCAGCTCTTGGGCTTGCTCAAGAAGCGGTGGCAACCGGTGCTCGCCAGGCAGCAGCGGCTCCATCTCCGAAGGATGGCTGTAGAGCGCGAAGGCTTGCGAAATGGGCGGCATTGAAGGCAGTGATTGAAAGGACTTTCACCCCTTCCTGCAAGATGTTTTCGTGAGCTCGAGCTGGGCGAAACGTGAGGGCCCAACTTACGCCGCTTGATGGCCGCCTTGGGCAGCTGAACCGGCGCTACGGCGAGGGCGCCGGGCACCACTGGCATGCGCGATCACGCAGAGAATGGGGCATGCGGCATGACCGCAGGAGGCCAAACCGCACGACGTGTTGACGGGAGGGGTCGGTGGCGAGAATGCGATGTCGCCCGTGCAAGGCATCTCGAAGACCCCCTGCGCGGAACCCATAGTGCCTCATGCATCGGCCGTGCTGGGCCACTGTCGTCGAGGTTGACCGTCTACAGACGTGCGCGGTCTGCAACGCATCTCGCACGGTGGCCCCCGCAAGCAGACGCAGACTTTTTTTGGTGCATGCTTGCGCAGTCTTAGGCAACGCGTGCGACCCTGCATGAAAGGAGCAACCATGGTTTCCAAACGGTCAGTGAAAGGCACATTGATTGCAATGGTGGGCGATGGCCTCGCACTGGTGCGCACCGGACCTGAGCCAGCACCCCGAAAGACGCCCGCCTCGGAGTCTGCGCGCGTGTTGCTTCCAAAATTAGGGCGTGCGCTGAGCCGTCCTGGCCTACCTCGGTCCAGCGTGTTCACCCGACCGGGCATCTTCGCTTACTCGGCGCATCCAGACAATCCGCGACTTCTGGTTCAGGAAGCAGAAGATGGTTCACGTGTCACGGGACGGATGATCGGCGCCAAATTTGTTCCATGCGCGCTGCCGGAAATTCCTGTGCGCAAGCCCTGCTCCTCGGGAGCGGAAAGCGCTTGATGCGAAGACGTAGGTCGGGCAGGCATTCCTAAGCGGGATCTTCAATGGTCTTCCTTCGAATTGGCGCCGTTCTACACGTCCGGTCTGTCGACATCAGCTTGTTCGCATCAACCGCTACTGATTCGCAAACCATGCTCGCATGAGCCTTGAGATTGACGACCGCTTTGATCGATGGAACTCGGCGAAAGCGACAGCGCGTGTCCAGCGCCTCGGGTCGAACAGGACGCGGAGCACGGCGGCAACAACATCTCCGGTCATCGACCAACTCCCCAGGAAGATAGGTCGGACGACCCCAGGCCGCGTCCGCTAACCAAGCGCATTGTTGCCGTCAAAGCAGTTGTCGAACGAGCTCTGCACCATTGATAGTCATAGGTCCAGTCCTCGTTCTTCCGACCACCCCGATGCCAACTCAAGTACGCGATCGAACATTCCGTCCCGTAGTGCTTGGCTCACGTCCCGCCCACCAAGCCCTTCGTGGGTGCGGTGCCAAAAGATGAACTTGCCAACGGTGTCATTGCCCTTGAGCACCCGATTGATTCGGTGCACCTTGTCCGGCGAAAGGCGTAGGAACACAGCAGGATAGAGCCAGAACTTTCCGACCTTCAGTCGGAACAGCACCTGGCGCTCGCAAGCCTTTGCGAGCGCTGCGCTGCTCAAGCCCCAAGCCCTGCCCAACTGTTTCGACATGATGAGCCGACCCTCACGCGCCCACTCAAGACGCTCGGTCTGTGCGTCAGGTTCGGAAGCTCGGTCTGGTCGGATCACGGCTTCGCTTGCGAGGTGATCCGCAGCCTATTGATCGTGAGACATGCCATGCTCCATGGGTCTGTGGAGGAGGGCCGCGGGGCATGGTTGACGATCATCTGTGTAGTCCTATACGGGCACGACCGGCTGGCACTGCGCCGCCCCAGCGAGCCGCTGCACAAGCTCACATAGTGGCCAAGTCCTCCCCATCCCTGCATGTGAGATTTAGCATCTTATAGGGTGTAGTTCGATTGGATTCGAAATGTCCCAATCAGCGGGTGTCTAGAAAGCGCGAAACACTTCTTTCCCATCATTCCTTCGGCAGAGCGTTGAGGACAGTTCGGGTCGCCAGCAAGGTGCCTCAGGATCGCACGTCGGGGCGCACGTACGTAAGCGCTATCGAGAGAGGGATAAAAGTTCCCACGCTGACCAAGGTGGATGCCCTTGCCGCGGAGTTCGGCGTTCACCCTTTGACGTTGCTTGCGCTTGCCTATTGCCCGACTGCGACTTCTGATGCCCTGCGCCTCGCCTTCGAGCAAGTTGCGGAGGATGTTGAGCGCCTGCAGGTCCGGCAATTCGAGGACGGCAACCTGCCGAGAGGTGCAAAATCGTCCTTGGCGTCCTGATCGGTGGGCATGCTCGGCGGATTCTTGCAATGCGCACTCGCTCTCACCACACGAAGGGGATAGAGCGCGCAGGGCGCTCCGGCGTGTTCCGGAAGCCGAACTGCAACGCGTCAGCTTTTGCGTGACCGATTTCGGTCAAGTCGGCAGTGGCAGCTCGCTCCACCAAGCAGCAAAGGAGAAGATATTTGCTTGCCGCTGGATGGTCTCCAGAGGATTGGTGGGCTGGCCGCCGTCGCATTGAAAGAGCTTTGGCCGAACCGGTCCTCCTTCTGATCGCAACGCATTGATGTACGTAAAGGCCTGGGCCGGTGCGATGGGTCCGAAACTCGAAGTGGTGAGAAGCGTCGGTGGATGAATGTTTAAGCGCTCGGCTTTGTCGGCGGAGTCCGGTTCTATTGCATAGAGATCGTCTTCCTCCACCGCCGCGGGTCGCCTTTTTCGAGCATCTATGGAGCTTGCGGTACGCCTTGTGTAAGAAGCCGAGAGTTCACCAATACCTTGCCCGAGCAGGACAGCATCTAAGCGAGCGCCGCCGGAATATGCCATCTCGGCTAGGACGCTCCAATGGCCAGGGTCGCACTGCACCGCGACGGAAGACGCCAGTGACCCGCGTCTCATAAATTCGGCAGCGGCGACGAAGGCCGCTTTAATCCTGCGCCGCCTTGTTCTCGGCAGCATCCTCTTCCACGATTTCTGCCGTTCAAAGTCTACTCGAGGACTTACAAGTGCAATCTGGCCGCCCTGAGCAAGCCAGAGCGCCATCGGCGCATCGTAGGCGGGTGATGGATCGTCGCACGCCATTCTCATGCACATCAGTGTAGGAGCCGGCCCCTTCGTCTCATTGCTTCGCAAAAGGACGATGCCCCCGCTTGCCTTAGATCTAGGGACGTGCTCTACCGCAATTACAGGTAGATTAAGATTACGTAATGGCGGCACGCGGACATCGACTGATCCGAGCGAGGCATTGATACACAGCAGGGTCGGGGGAACTCCGTATGACGTGAAGAGGAGAATTGCCTCATTTGTGCGCTCGCCAGCTACGAGTTCCAGCACGTTTCCACAACTGGGAAGTGAAATGTCCCCAGCCGGTTCTCCATTCGAATGGAAGCGGCGGAGGACCGTGAATCCTTTTACCGCGTATGTTACAAGCACCCAGTCGCGTAGCATCACGGCGCATGTCATGGGCTCCGTTGGAGCGCCTGCCGGAATCGTTCGGACCAATCTTCGATTCGGTTCTTCAACGTCGATTGAGACGATTCTCCCTTGTGAAGCGCCGTTCGTCGTCAATGCGTAGACCCGCGGTCCAATTTCTCCGACGATCGTCCAGTCGGACAAGGACTCACGGATGAATTCGCGCGCAACGTCGTTTGGATCGTTTAGATTCTTCAACGCAAGCCCGCAGCAGTTGTGGACACCGTAGCGAGAAAACCGAATGGTGAGGAAGCGTCCGTTTTCTCGGCGGTCGACAGCGTATTGATAATCATCCTGCTTGGTGAAAACAATGTTGTCGCAGTGCTGCGAAGATCCCAACCGATGAAAACAAACTGCCGCTTTGGTCAACACGGGAAAATTCAAGAGCGAGTCCACGTAGTTCGGATCGCAGATGTAGTAGAAGCCGGTTCCGTCCGGAGCCCAAGCGACGGTAGGACCGCCTGCCTGCACCACATCCACATGCAGAGCGCCAGATTGGACGCTCAGTACCCTTATCGTCCGCCTTGTTCCGCCAATTGGGGAACGCAGGCACAGCGCTATCAATTCGGCGTCGTCAGACGCGTGGCATTCGCCGAGAACCACGTACTTCGAGAATGGCTGTGCCGCATCCCCTAAAAGCATTCGCTCAGCCGAACCCTTGCCGTCGCAACACCACAGCGACGCCCTCTGAGTCGTGATGGACCGTCGAATGAAAAAGAGTTGTGCAGCCCGTATCTGAAGGTCGCTAGGCTCCTCAAAGAGGTAAAGCTGCTGCAGGCGCTCCGCAACATAGGCGCGCCCCGGAAGAGAAGAAATTTCACTCTCCACTCTCTCGTTCTCGTTTTTAGTCCAATGCGCCTCATCAGCCAGGCAGTCAGTTAATGAATACTCTGGATTCTGTTCGGTCATAACGGTGGGAATCGGTTGCGAGAGAATCTGAAGGCGATGTGACAGTCAGATCATAATCTCTCTTGCCAATACACCATCTAGCTGGGCTATTGTAGCCACCCTCCTTGCTGAACCATCCGATCAAACGCAATCTACATAAAAAATGTCGGTTCAGCAATGCAGATTTCCATGACTTAGCCGTTCCGTCGGGTCCGCATGACGCAAGGCCGGTGACGGCAGGAAAATGCAAAGCCTCATTTTTCGCCCACGTCGTGAACTCAGTTTAAACGAGAGATTTCCCAGACGTCTTTCGCAATTTCGATGCGTCGATGGGCGTCGCACAAGCACATCACCGCGCCGAAGAGGCCGCTGAGACGGCCACGATTTCCACAGAGCATGCAGGCTTCTTCACTCTCGGCCATAACATCTCGGACAACACCACGAATAGCGTCTACGGTTGCGTCGCCTGTTCCACAACGTTCGTCGAGATTCTGGTGGCGCAAGTCTTCGTAAGCTTCCATTGGGGCGCCGTCCATTTCGAAGACGTATCGAGCGCCACCGAGCTCCTCGCCTGCATGGATCCAGCGAAATTGACGCTTCTCGGCTCCGAGCAATCGATCAATGGCGGCGCATGCGCGTGCAAAGTCAGGTAACCATCCTTTGAAGAAGTCCAAGGTAGCTTCAGAATCGCTGTCGAACATGTAAGGGTAGCGGTGCCGCAGCTGCTCGAGGCTCAGGCGCGCGGCATTGGCCATCACGCCGTCGTCCGTTGCTTGCCCAAGGAAAATCGACTTGGTATTTCGGTCGTTTCGCTCGCTGCTCCAGATCAGCACAGATTTTCTCGCGATCAAATCTTCTCCATGACAGAAGTCCCCGTCGAACACGAGTTTTCCTAAATCGCTTCCTAGACCCCGCCAAACATGGCTGATTCGACAAACCACAAGGTCGTTGTCAATCGATCCTCTCTGCTGCACGAGCCAGCAACTCGTGACCTGCTTGCCTTCGCGACGCAGCGTGTCATGCAACTGGAGCTCACTGGTGGTCACCTGTATGCATACCGAACTGGGTTCTCGACGTTCAAGCAGCCACAGCCGGACTCTTCCCGCGACATGAAAGGGATGCGTATCCGCTTGCCGTGCACGCTGGCCGTCCGGCAACGACCGATGTTCCTGAACGAGCATCTGAAACCTCCTTGATGGGAACCAAAACCAAGCTTGAAACGAATCTTATTGGGTGCAATTTCAGGTATTCTAGTTCTGCTTACGGCAGCACTCAAACGCAAGATCTGCAAGTTGCAGGATCAGGCGACCGATGCGGGTTGGAGTGCACGCGGTGATTCGCAATTTGGCCGGATTGCTGGGTCCGGCTTGAAGAATTGCCTGCGGTAGTCCGCGCTGATCGGAGGGCCGCATAGTCCGTGAAGCAGACCGAGAATTGGCCGGCTTTTGCAGAGCAACAAGCTGAAAACGCACCACCGCAGCCGTCTGCCCGGAGTTGCCAGGTGGCCAATTTAGGCTTTGGAAGGCCTGTTAACAGCGGAACAAAAGCAGCGACGTCTGGATGAAGCTTGCTTGACTGTCGTGCAAGGCGCGCTGTCAGGGCGATCTGTCGGTGCAATCGTCAAGAACAACGACACATCGGAGATCGCTAGACTATTGATATACAACGCATTTCAAGTGTTCGCCACATATGAACCCGCTAGTGGTCCGCTGTGTCTGCCAGTTTCACCATCGGGGCGCATCGGCAAAGCATGCCTGCCGACACGAAACAGCCCCTGGAGCACAGGGCTGCAGGGGCTGCTGGTCTTCAAGAAATCTCTGGAGGCGCGACCCGGAGTCGAACCGGGCTAGACGGATTTGCAATCCGTTGCATAACCGCTTTGCTATCGCGCCAAAAGCCCACGATTCTATACCAAGTTGTTGGCTCTCTTCCCCGCGTGATAGGCCCCGGTGCCACGCACGAGAACGCGGTCGCTGGCCAGCACGCTGCCCGGCGCATGCTCGGGCTGGCCTTCGGTGCGCGCGTACAACGGCGCGAAGTCGATGCGGGCCAGCTCCAGCAGTTGCGCCAGGTCGTCGATCACGAAGTAGCTCTCCTGGAAATCGTCGATGCGGTAGTGCGTGCGCATCACGCGTTCGAGGTCGAAGGCGATGCGGTTGGGAGAGGGGTCGTCGAGCGCGAACACCGTCTCGGTGTACGAGGAGGCGATGCCCGCGCCGTAGATGCGCAGGCCATCGGCCTGCTGCACGAGGCCGAACTCCACCGTGTACCAGTACACGCGCGCCAGCTTGTCGAGCACGCCGAGCTGCTGCGCCCGCAGGCCGCCCACGCCGTAGGCCTGGATGTAGTCGGCGATCGCGGGATTCATGAGCATGGGCACGTGGCCGAACACGTCGTGGAACACGTCGGGCTCTTCCAGGTAGTCCAGCTCGTGCGGTTTGCGAATGAAGTGGCCGGCCGGAAAGCGCCGGTTGGCCAGGTGCTCGAAGAACACTTCGTCGGGCACCAGGCCCGGCACGGCCACCACCTGCCAACCCGTGCGGGCGTGCAGGATCTCGGAGAGGCGGTCGAAGTCGGGGATCTGCTCGGGGCCGATGGGCAGCTCGCGCATGCCCTGCACGAAGGCATCGCAAGCGCGGCCGGGCAGCAGCCGGCTCTGGCGTTCGAACAGCGTCTTCCAGACGGCGTGTTCCGCGGCCGTGTACTGCGCCCAGTCCTGCGCGATGGTCCAGTCCGCGCGCGCGGGCCGGCCGGCTTCGCCAGCGGCCAGCCCGTGCCTGGCCTGGGTGTCTTGCCGTGCTTGCATGTCGTCTCCCGGTCCGCCGGATGCGGCCTGTCGCACCCATTGCACTGCGCCACGCGCCGCTGCGCAAGAGCACACCGCCCCCGGCGCCTGCACAACGCCGATATCCTGCGCGCGACAGCGCGGGCAGCGCAATGACGCAAGAATCCTGCAACGCCAACGCTATCCTTCGCAGCCATGCCCACCCTCTACCACTGCGTGAGCGCACGCTCGTTCCGGCCCCTGTGGACGCTCGAAGAACTGCAGGTGCCGTACGCGCTCAAGATGCTGCCGTTCCCGCCGCGCGCACTGCAGCGCAGCTACCTGGACATCAACGTGCTGGGCACCGTGCCCTTCCTCGAAGACGGCGACCAGACCATGACCGAGTCGGCCGCCATGTGCCAGTACCTCGCGGAGACGCAGGACCCGGACAACCGCCTGGGCCTGTGGGTGGGCCGCGGCGAGCGCGACCATGCCCACTACCTGAACTGGCTGCACCACGGCGAGGCCACGCTGACCTTTCCGCAGACCCTGGTGCTGCGCTATGGCCGCTTCGAGCCACCGGAGCGGCGCCAGCCCCAGGTGGCCGAGGACTACGGCCGCTGGTTCCTGGCGCGGCTGCGGGCGATCGGCGCGCGGCTGGAGCACCAGTCCTTCCTGGCGGCCGACCGCTTCACGGCCGCCGACATCTCGGTCGGCTATGCGCTGATGCTGGGTGAACTCGTGGGCCTGTCGGGCCAGTACCCGGCCAGCGTGCAGGCCTACTGGGAGCGGCTGCGCCAGCGGCCAGGCCACCTGCGCGCGCTGGCGGCACAGGAGCAGGCCGCGCAGGCGCAGGGCGTGGCCGTGGCACCTGCCACGGTCTGAAGCTCAGCGCCCGGCCGGCGCGTCGAGCGTGAAGGCCGGCGGCTGCCGGCCATCCACATCGGTGAAGCCGTAGCGCTGCGCCAGGTCGGCCACCAGCAGCACCTGGCCGCTCCAGTCCAGCACCTGCGGGTCGGCCGCCAGCGCGGCGACGGCCCGGCCGAGGTAGCGCGGCGATTCGGTCCGCGTGAGTTCCGGCCGCTCCGTCCAGTGCGCCTCGTCGGTGCGGTGGCCCTGCAGCACGAACTCGGTGCGCATCCAGCCCGGCGACAGCGCGATCGACGCCACGCCGTGCGGCCGCAACTCCTCGGCCATGCCGAGGGCCAGCCGCGTCATCGCGGCCTTGGCCAGGTCGTAGTACAGGTTGCCGCGCAGGTAGTGGCCGCGGTCGTGGAAGGTGGTGGTCACGATCAGGCCGCGGCCCTGCGCCACCATGGCCGGCGCCGCCTCGCGGCTGGCCAGCAGGTGGTGGCGCACGCCGTGCTGCAGCATGCTGTCCCAATGCGCGAGCGGGTGCTGCCAGAACGGCGCGTCGAACACGCCGTCGAAGCTCTGGTGCCCGCCCCAGGCGTTGTTGACCAGCAGATCGATGCGGCCATGTTCACCGAGCACGCGCTCGAACAAGGCCTGCACCTGCGCTTCGTCGCCATGGTCGCAGGCGATCGCGATGCCGCGGCCACCGGCGGCGGTCACGGCCTCGGCTGTGCTGTCGATGTCGCCGGGCAGCTGGCTCTGGCCCGAGAGCGCGAGGATGCCGTCGTAGCCCGGCGCGGCCTGGCCGCGCGTGCTGCGCCCGGTCACGACCACGGTGGCGCCCGCGGCGCCGAGTTCCAGGGCGATGCCGCGGCCCGCGCCGCGGCTGGCGCCCGTCACGACGGCGATGCAGCCGGCGAGTGGGGCAGGGGAGTTCTCATGGGACATGGCAGCCTCGTGGCGCAGATGGTCATGCCCATGGTCCCACAGGCGTTGGGCACGTGCAGGCGCGCGAGCCAATGCCGAGCGGCACGGTCGAGTTGGGCGGTCGGGCCGCTGCTGAGCAGGCTCAGCTCGCCGAGCCGCGCGCGGCGCGCCAGACCCTCCTGGCCAAGCCGGCGCACGGTCTGCCGCGCCACGGCTTCGCCCGTGGCCACCAGCCGCACCCAGGGGCCGACCAGCGCCTGCAGCAGCGGCGCGATCAGCACGTAGTGGGTGCAGCCCAGCACCAGTGTGTCGATCTCGCCGGGCCCGGTGCCGAAAGAGCCCATCTGCGCGAGGTAGTGCGCCGCGAGCGGCTGCACGGCATCGGGTTCGTCGCGCTGGTGCACCGAGGCGTCGATCGCCGCGGCCAGGCCGTCGCAGGGCTGCACCACGCAGGTCACGTCGCCGGCCACCGCCGCCTGCAGTGCCGCGAAGCGCGCACTGGCCAATGTGCCGCGCGTGGCGATCACGCCGATGCGGCGCGTGTGGCTGGCCGCCACGGCCGGCTTGAGTGCCGGCTCCACGCCCACGATGGGCAGGGCAGGCCATTCGGCGCGCACCGCCTCGGCCGCGGCGGCCGTCGCCGTGTTGCAGGCGATCACGAGCGCCTTGACGCCGCGCGCCTGCAGCGCCGCCGTGACGGCATGCGTGCGCTGCTGCACGAAGCCGGCATCGCGCTCGCCATATGGCGCGAAGCCGCTGTCGTCGGCGTAGACGAAGTCCTCGTGCGGCAGCGCCGCATGCAGCGCGCGCAGCACCGACAGCCCGCCCGTGCCGCTGTCGAACACGCCGATGGGTCTGGGGTCGCCCATCGGCATGGAGGATATGGCCCCCACGCTCCCCGCTGCGCGAGGTTCGCTGCCCCCCGAGGGGGAGCGAGCTTGCTTGGGGCAGCCCGGCGCGGCGCTCTCCATCAGGCGGAGGCTAGCTCGATGCCCTTGAATTCGTCGGTGGCGATGCGCTTGGACCATTCCGCCGGGCCGGTGTTGTGCACGCTGATGCCCTGGGCGTCCACCGCCACGGTCACGGGCATGTCGACCACGTCGAACTCGTAGATGGCTTCCATGCCCAGGTCCGCGAAGCCCACCACCTTGGCGGTCTTGATGGCCTTGCTGACCAGGTAGGCTGCTCCCCCCACGGCCATCAGGTAGGCGCTCTTGTGCTTCTTGATGGCCTCGATGGCCACCGGGCCGCGCTCGGACTTGCCGATCATGGAGATCAGGCCGGTCTCTGCCAGCATCATCTCGGTGAAGCCGTCCATGCGCGTGGCGGTGGTCGGGCCGGCAGGGCCCACGGCTTCGTCGCGCACCGGGTCGACCGGACCCACGTAGTAGATGACGCGGTTGGTGAAGTCCACCGGCAGCTTCTCGCCCTTGGCCAGCATGTCCTTGATGCGCTTGTGGGCGGCGTCGCGGCCGGTCAGCATCTTGCCGTTCAAGAGCAGTGTGTCGCCGGGCTTCCAGCTGGCGACTTCTTCGCGCGTCAGCGTGTTCAGGTCGACTCGTCTGCTCTTGTTGTAGTCGGGCGACCAGGCCACGTCGGGCCACAGGTCGAGCGAGGGCGGATCGAGGTAGACCGGGCCCGAGCCATCCATCACGAAGTGCGCATGGCGCGTGGCCGCGCAGTTGGGGATCATGGCCACCGGCTTGCTGGCCGCGTGCGTGGGGTACATCTTGATCTTGACGTCCAGCACGGTGGTCAGGCCACCCAGGCCCTGGGCGCCGATGCCCAGCGCGTTGACCTTCTCGTACAGCTCGATGCGCAGCGCCTCGACCTTGCTGAGTTCGGCGCCTGAGGCCTTCTTGGCCTGCAGCTCGTACATGTCCAGGTCGTCCATCAGCGACTCCTTGGCCATCAGCACCGACTTCTCGGCCGTGCCGCCGATGCCGATGCCCAGCATGCCGGGCGGGCACCAGCCCGCGCCCATGGTCGGCACCGTCTTGAGCACCCAGTCGACGATGGAGTCGCCGGGGTTCAGCATGGCCATCTTGCTCTTGTTCTCGCTGCCGCCGCCCTTGGCCGCGACGGTGATGTCCAGCGTGTTGCCCGGCACCAGCTCGGTGAAGATCACGGCCGGCGTGTTGTCCTTGGTGTTCTTGCGGTCGAAGTGCGGGTCGGCCACCACGGACGCGCGCAGCGTGTTGTCGGGATGGTTGTAGCCGCGGCGCACACCTTCGTTGATGGCGTCGTCCAGGCTGCCCGTGAAGCCTTCCCAGCGCACGTCCATGCCCACCTTGAGGAACACGTTGACGATGCCGGTGTCCTGGCAGATCGGCCGCTGGCCGGTGGCGCTCATCTTGCTGTTGGTCAGGATCTGCGCGATGGCGTCCTTGGCCGCCGCGCTCTGTTCGCGCGCGTAGGCGCGTGCCAGGTGGGCGATGTAGTCGGTGGGGTGGTAGTAGCTGATGTACTGCAGCGCGGCGGCGATCGATTCGATCAGGTCCGCCTGCTTGATGGTCGTGGTCATGTCGTGGGATCGTTGTAGGAGGCGGGCGGAATTATCCCAAACGGTGCCTCCCGGGCTCGGCGCGGGGTCGAATGCCGGGCCGGGGCCGGAGTGCCCTGCGCAGCTGTGCGCGTTAAGATGAGAATTGCTCTTGTTTGTTAAGGCTCTCACCATGACCACCCGTACTGAACGCGACACCTTCGGCCCCATCGAAGTGCCCTCCGACAAGCTGTGGGGCGCGCAGACGCAGCGCTCGCTGCAGAACTTCGACATCTCCGGCGAGCGCCAGCCGCGCGAGATCATCCGCGCGCTGGCCCAGGTCAAGCGGGCCTCGGCCACGGTCAACCACGCGCTGGGACTGCTCGACGCGAAGAAGAAGGAGGCCATCGTCGCCGCCGCGCAGGAGGTCATCGAGGGCAGGCACCCCGATGAATTCCCGCTGGTGGTCTGGCAGACCGGCTCGGGCACGCAGACCAACATGAACCTCAACGAGGTGATTGCCAACCGCGCCAGCGAGCTGCTGGGCGGCGAGCGCGGCGAAGGCCGCCTGGTGCACCCCAACGACGACGTGAACAAGAGCCAGTCGTCCAACGACGTGTTCCCCACCGCATCGCACGTGGCCGCGGTCGACGCGCTGACCAACAAGCTGCTGCCGGCCATCGACCTGCTCAAGACCACCCTGGATGCCAAGGCCAAGGCGTTCGACCACATCGTCAAGATCGGCCGCACGCACCTGCAGGACGCCACACCGCTCACGCTGGGCCAGGAGATCTCGGGCTGGGTCGCGCAGCTCGAGCACGGCAAAAAACACGTGCAGGCCGCGCTGCCGCATCTTTACGAACTGGCGCTGGGCGGCACCGCCGTGGGCACCGGCCTGAACGCGCCCAAGGGCTATGCCGAGGGCGTGGCGCAGGAGATCGCCGCCATCACCGGCCTGCCGTTCGTCACGGCCCCCAACAAGTTCGAATCGCTGGCCTCGCAGGACGGCCTGGTGCACGCACACGGCGCGCTGAAGACGCTGGCCGCCAGCCTGACCAAGATCGCCAACGACGTGCGCTGGCTGGCCAGCGGCCCGCGCAGCGGCATCGGCGAACTGAGCATCCCCGAGAACGAACCCGGCTCGTCCATCATGCCGGGCAAGGTCAACCCGACGCAGAGCGAGGCCGTGACCATGCTCGCGGCCCAGGTGTTCGGCAACGACGTGGCCATCAACATCGGCGGCGCATCGGGCAACTTCGAGCTCAACGTGTTCCGCCCGGTGGTGGCGCACAACTTCCTGCAGAGCGTGCGCCTGTTGGCCGACGGCATGGTCAGCTTCAACAACAACTGCGCGGTCGGCATCGAGCCCAACCTCGAGCGCATCGCCCACCTGGTCGAGCAGTCGCTGATGCTGGTCACCGCGCTGAACCCGCACATCGGCTACGACAAGGCCGCCTACATCGCCAAGAAGGGCCACAAGGAAGGCCTGAGCCTGCGCGAGGCCGCCATCGCCTCGGGCCACGTGACGGGCGAGCAGTTCGACCAGTGGGTGGTGGCCGCGAACATGGTCGGCCGCTGAGCCCGGCTCCGCTGAGCGGCCTGCCGTTTCAGGGCATGTCGGCCATGCGCTGCAGCAGGTAGGCCAGCGCCAGCCGCTCCGCGGGATTGAAGTCGCCGAATGTGCGCTCGGTGACGCGCTGGGCGAACGGCACGGTGGCCGCCACGAGTTCGGCCCCAGCGTCCGTCAGCGCCAGTTCGCGCTTGCGTCCATCGCGCTGGTGCGCCGACACGGTGAGCAGGCCGCGTGCCGCCAGCCGCTCCACCACGCCGCGCACCGTGGCCTGGTCGATGGCCGTGCGCTTGACGACATCGTTGAGCGAGCAGCCCCCCATGTCCCGCACCGCACACAGCGTCACGAACTGCGCCGCTGTCAGTTGCGAGTCCGGGATCTCCGCCTGGAACAGCGCCACATGCCGCTGGTAGGCCCGCCGCAGCAGGTGCCCCACCTGCTCGGTGACGGCATAGTCGTTGCGCGGGTCGTGCGACGGGGCAGGGGGCGTGCGGGGCATGCAGGGGATGCGCCTGTGCGCGCTATTGGCAGCTGAAGTTGGCGGCGTCCTCGATGCTGCCGGAGCCCTTGTAGATGGCTTCCTTGGGATAGGCACACAAGGGGCGGGTGCGGCCGGGCCAGGCGACACCGGCGGCGGCCCGCGCCGTGGACACCATCACGTCGGGCGCCGTGCCCTTTTCCACCCAGTCCACCAGCGCGCCCACGGCGTCGAACTGGTCGGTGCCGTAGCTGCCGCCAGAGCAATGCCCCATGCCCGCCACGAAGAAGGCCCGCGCGAAGCCAGCGGCCTGGTCGACGCCGTAGCGCGCCTGCACCTTGTTGTAGTAGCTCTCGACGTCATGGATGGAGAACGCCAGGTCGGCCGCTCCGTTGAAGACGATGAGCTTGCCGCCGCGCGCGCGGAACCGGTCCATGTCCGGCGACTCGGCGTTGGTGAAGTCGTTGCCCGAGCGCGTGAAGGTGGCGTTGGTCGCGCTGAGCTTGGCGAACTCGGCGTCCACGCTGGCGCCCAGCCCGTAGCCCAGCAGGTCGGCCGTGATCGTCAGCGGCGTGGTGTAGATGTGCGAGGCCTCGCCCGCGAAGATCGTGTAGAACGGATTGCCCGACTGCGCCGCCATGCCGGGGTCGAACGGCCAGGGCGCATAGATCTGCGCGCCCGCGGATGTCCTGGCACCGTCGAACAGCTTCTTCACGTAGTCGGCCTTCTCGGCGGACAGGCAGTTGCCGCTCTCACCCGGCTGGCAGGCCCAGGCCAGTGGATCGGGCTTGCAGGCGCTCATGCGGCTGACCATGCCGTCGGTGGCGCCGTCCAGCGCATCACAGGCGCCGAGAATGCGCTGGCGCACCACGGCCTGGTCGTCGGCCGTCAGCGGCTTGGTGATGTCGGGCCGCCCATCGGCGCCTGCTGGGGCGATGGCTGCTGCGATCTGCGCCTGGTAGACGGAGCCCTGGATCGATGCCTGCGTGAGCCGGAAACCCGGCGCCGCCGCGACGATGCCGTCGAACAGGTCGGGGTAACGCTGGGCCGCGATCATGGCCTGGCGGCCGCCGTTGGAGCAGCCGACGAAGTACGAGCGCACCGGCACGATGCCGTAGAACTTGCGGATCAGCGCCTTGGCCGCGGCCGTCACCTGGGGCAACTGCTGGTCCCCGTACTCGTCGCGTGCCTGCGGATCGGCGCCGAACAGGAAGGCGCCGTTGGCCACCCCCGCCTCGGCCCGGTGGCCGGAGTCGGTGGTGACCACGGCGTAGCCGTCGAGCAATGCGTTGCGCGTGTTGCCACCGCCGGTGTAGGCACCCAAGGCGCGGAACAAGGTGCCGTCGACACCCGACCCGCCCTGGTAGTAGAAGCGCTTGTTCCAGCCGAACGGCAGGCTCATCTCGAAGCCCAGCGCATAGGGCTTGCCGTCGATGCCGGTGCGCTGGTTCATCGCACCGCGCAGCAAGCAGTGCTGCGGCACCGAGCTTGCGGTGACGGGGCCATCGGACGCAGCCGTGAACGTGGACTCGCTCACCGCGCCGCCCGTGACGGCCGTTCCGTCGAGCGCGGCGCAGGCCGCCTGGAACTGCTCCAGCGTCATCGCGATCGGTTCCGGATCTCCGTCGCTGCCGCCGCAGCCCGTCAGGGCAAGGGTCAACAGGACGGCACCGGCGGGCATCGTGGCATTGCGCAGGCTTCGCATGGCTTACTCCAGGGTGAAGGGCAGGGCACGCTGCATCAGAGCGGCAAGGGTGCCGACTTCCAGTGCATACGCTGGACTGGCATAGCAAGCTCTGCGCCATCGCACAAGGAGAATCTCCAGAGCACAGGCGGATGCATGGCAGAAATTGCAGTGCCTACGCCCCATTCAAGCTGGTGCAGCATGCACTGGCGCGCACCGGCTTGGCGCAACCGATCGAGACGCTTGGGCGGCGTTGGCAAATAAGAATCGATTTCATTTGGCGTTATGCTGCAGCCTGGCAGGCCCATGCCCCATGCGCACCGAATGGTCGGCATGCCCACCGCCGCTTCCACCCATCCGGCGCACAGCGCCGGCTTCGGAGCCCGAAGGTGCAGCCGCCATGGCGCACCGGCGATGGCCCCTCTTCCCAAGGAAATGTCTTGATGTCTCGCATGCGAATCTGTCCTGTCACCGGTCCTGTCCATCGGCGCGCCTGGCGCCTGGGCGCCACCATGGCCGCCGCGCTGGCGCTGGTGGCTTGCCAGAGCGGCCCGTCCCTGCACGCCGCGGGCACCGGCGCGGCGGCCGTCAGCGCGGCCCCCGTGCTGCGCCAGGATCTGTTCCAGGGCATCTACGAGGTCGCTGTTGCCCCCGCGGCCGGCACGGTGTTCGTGGCGACCGCGCCCTCGTTCGACGCGGCTTCGCCCGGCTACGTTCACCGGCTCGATGCCCGCACCCTGCAGCCGCTGCAGACCGTGCAGCTGCCGCGCCGCGCGTTCGCGCTGGGCCTGAACACGGTGACCAATACCCTGTACGTGGGCAACACGCTGGACGGCTCGCTGACCGTGGTGGATGCTGCCAGCGGCCTCGTCAAGGGCCAGATCCAGCTCGGCGTGGCCGAGAAAAAGGCCGACGGCAAGGACAGCATGCCGCACACGCGCAAGGTGATCGTGGACGAGAAGCACAACCGCGTGTTCGTCACCAGCCCCGGCCAGCCGGGTGTGGTCTGGATCGTCGACGGCGCCAAGGGCCAGCTCACGCACACCATCCGCAGCGAAGGCATCTGGACGGCCGGCGCCGCCTACGACGCAGCAGCCAACCGGCTCTACGTGAGCCAGGGCGGCGTGCACGAGATCCTGGCCATCGACCCCGATGCGGGGCAGGTCGTTCGCCGCTTCTCCACCGGCGATTCCAAGGGCAACACCGCGCAGGATTCGAAGCACTTCTTCATCAACCTGGCGCTGGACGCCAAGGGCCAGCGCCTGTTCAGTGTCGACTCCAACACCAACCAGCTCTACGTGTTCGACATCGCCAGCGGCAAGCCGTTGGCGACCGTCCCGCTGGGTACCGGCGCACTGGACGTGGCCTACAACCCGCAGCGCAATGAGATCTACGCCACCAACCGCGGCGTCTCGCGCGAGAAGCCCGAGGGCACGGGTGCGCTGACCGTGATCGACGGCGCCGGCTACGCCGTCAAGCGCAGCATCGACCTGCCGGTGCACCCGAACAGCCTGGCCCTCACGCCGGACGGCAACACGCTGTACGTCTCGGTCAAGGCGCCGCGTGGCGAGAAGCATCCTGCTTATCGCAAGGATGCGCGCGAGAGCCTGGTGCGGATCGACCTGCGCTGAGCGTGCCGGGCGCCCGCCACCGGCAGGGCGCCGGACCACGGGCGGCGGTGCCGCCCCAGCCTATGCCAGTTCGTCGAACAGGGCCTGCAGGGTGGTCAACAGGCCCGGCAACGCGCGCTGCGCGATGTTCCAGCGCCGCCTCCCGCGCATCCCACAGGAAAGCGCGCGGGTCACGCTGCATAGACGGTCTCACGGTGCGCATTGATGCCGGCCAACACGTACGGGTTGCGCACGGCGGCCGGCTCGACGAGGTCGACCTCGCGGCCGAGCAACTGCTCCAGGGCAGACTTCGCGCCGAAGAAGGACTGCAGGTCGGCCTGCGCGTCGGGGGCGAACTCGACCAGGAAATCCACGTCGCTGCCCGCCAGATCGAAGTCGCCAGCGCGCGCGGCCGAGCCGAATACCTCCAGGCGGCGGATGCGGTAGCGTTGGCAAATGGCCGAGATCCCGGGGCGGTGCTGGGCGATGGCGGCGTGCATGCGCGCAAGTGTAGTGACGACCGGCGCCTGGCCCCAGGCCCAGCCTCGCCGCGGCGCCGTACCTCAGGCGGCAGCGCCCAGCGGGCCGTGCGGCACCGCCCACCCGGCGCCACCGAAGGCCGTGGCCACCGTGCCCGCCACCATGTCCGCCGTCACGGCCGACAGCGTCCAGCCCAGGTGGCCGTGTCCGGTGTTGTAGAACACGTTGGCCGACCGCCCACGCCCCACGCGCGGCAGCATGTTGGGCAGCATCGGCCGCAGCCCGGCCCAGGGCGTCACGCGGCGGGTGTCCACGCCCGGGAAGCACTCGCGCACCCAGTCCACCAGCGGACGGATGCGGTCGGCGCGGATGTCGCGGTTCTCGCCGTTGAACTCGGCCGTGCCGGCCACGCGGAAGCGGTCCGGGCCCAGGCGGCTGGTCACCAGCTTGGTGGCGTCGTCCAGCAGGCTCACCTGCGGCGCGGCGGCGCGGCTGGCCTCGTCGTCCAGGTGCACGGTGATGGAGTAGCCCTTGACCGGGTAGATGTTCACGCGGTCGCCCAGCGCGGCCGCGAACCTGCGGCTGGCCACGCCCGCGCAGACCACCACGCCGTCGTGCTGGCGCGTGTGGCGCTGGCCGTCGGGGCCGGTGGCGGTGATGCGCACGCCGCCGGCATCGCTCAGCACCGATTCGACCTGCTGCTCGTACAGGCACTGCACGCCGCGCCGCGCCGCGGCCTGCGCCAGGCCGACCGTGAAGCGGTGGATGTCGCCGGTGCTGTCGCTCTCGGTGTACCAGCCGCCGTAGTAGTCGCCAGCCAGCGTGGGCTCGATGGCGCGCATCTCGCCGGGCGTCACGGCGCGGCGTTCCAGCCCGCCCTGTGCCAGCAGCCTGGACACCCGGCCGGCGTGGTCGAAGCCGGCCTGGTCGCGGTAGATGTGCAGGATGCCTTCGCGCTGGTGGTCGAAGGCGATGCCCTCGGCCTCGGCCCAATCGAACAGGTGCTCGCGCGCGGCGATGGCCAGCCGCGCGGTCTCCACCGTGTTGCGTGCGTAGTGCGGCATCGCGGCGATGAACTCGGCGAACCACGAAAGCTTGTGCCAGCTCGGCTTGGGCGAGACCAGCAGCGGCGCGTCCGCGCGCAGCATCCACTTGAGGCCCTTGAGCATGGTGGCCGGCAGGTTCCAGACTTCGGCGTTGGAGGCCGACAGCTGGCCGCCGTTGGCGAACGAGGTCTCCATCGCGGCATAGCGGTGGCGCTCGTACAGCGTCACGGCAAAGCCGCGGCGCGCCAGTGCGTAGGCGGTGGTGACACCGGTGATGCCGCCGCCGACCACGGCGATGTGGGATGGGTTCATGTCAGATTCCAGAGCGCGCCAGGGAGTTGGACCGCTGCACGACCGTGCAACGGACACCCCCTCTGTTCTGGACCTGAGAGATTCACGCAGGCCACCCAGGGGAGGGGCTGCGCTTGCTCCTTCGGTGCACCCGGTTGGCGATGCCGCCGGGCGCTCTTCAGAGTTCGTTCGTGGGGCCGGTCCTTGTGCCTGAGAGATTCCGGGGCGGTTGCTCCTTCGGCGCCGACCGCGGCATGCTGCTGCGGTGCGGACTCTCCCGATCCCACGCCGGTTCGCGTCGAGACGCTGGCCGGGTGTGGCAGACCTTGCGGTGCCGCCAAAGGCCGCGATTGTGGCGAGATCGGTCCGGCTTGCCAAGCCCCGGCCGCCGCAGCACGGCCGACGGCGGCAGCCGGCCTCCGGCACCGTCCGCTGGCGCTTGTCGCGAGGCGCGCGCGCAGGGTCATTGCCGTGCGTTTCCTGGTTGAGAGAAATTCCTATCTATAGTGCCCGCATGACCCTTGCCACAGCGCCGACTGCCGGCGCGACACACAGCCCCCGGGCCCACGCCCTGGACCTGCTGCTGACGCGCCATTCCCCCTGGCCCCTGGCCGAACCCATCCCGAGCGAAACCGAGCTGCAGCGCGCCTTCGCCGCCGCCATGTGCGCGCCCGACCACGGTGCGCTGCGCCCCTGGCGCTTCGTGCTGATCCGCGGTGCGGCGCGCGAGCGCCTGGGCGACCTGTTCGTGCAGGCCGCGCGCCTGCGCGATCCCGCGGACGATGCCGAGCGCTTTCGCCGCAAGGCCCTGGTCGCGCCGCTGCTGGTGGCCGTGGTCGCCCATGTGCAGCCTCACCCCAAGGTGCCCGAGATCGAGCAGACCGTGGCCACGGGCGCGGCTGCGATGAACCTGCTCAACGCGCTGCACCTGCAAGGCTACGGCTGCTTCTGGGTCTCGGGCCCCAATGCCTACGACGCCACCGTGCACGCCGGCCTCGGCCTGGCCGGCAACGAGCGGCTGCTGGGCTTCGTCTACGTGGGCACGCCGCAGAACACCGGCCAGCGCCCCGCCGAGCGGGCCGACCCCGCGCCCCACGTGCGGGAGTGGCGTGGCCCGGGGGCATAGGCCCGTGCCGTGTGCACCAGCCATGTCTGCCGCAGGGCGCCCGGCGCGCGGATGGCACGCATGATGCAGCTCGTGGTGCCGGTGCCGCAGTACCTGCCCAGCTACGCCGCAGCGCTGCGGCGCGGGTGGTCCCCGAACAACGAACGGGGCCTAGCGGCTTCGCGCGAAGAGCTGGCGCTGATCGAAGCCGACCCTGCGGCCTTTCTCGCCTCTCTTGACGACAGGCAGGCCAAGGGCCCGCCCGTGGCGATGCCGGATGGCTCCGTGGTCCCCCGCCTGCCGGGCTTTCGGCGCTGGATGTGGGACGGCGCGTTCGCAGGGAGCATCGGTTTGCGCTGGCAGCAAGGCACCGTGGCGCTTCCGCCTTACTGCCTCGGGCACATCGGCTATGCCGTCGTCCCGTGGCGGCAGCGGCGCGGCTACGCCAGTGCGGCGCTCGTGCGCGTGCTCGAAGAGGCGCGCGCGATCGCACTGCCCTATGTCGAGATCACCACCGACCCCGACAACCTGGCCTCCCAGAAGGTGATCCTCGCCGCCGGCGGACGGCTGCACGAGCGCTTCGACAAGCCGCCGCAGTTCGGCAGCAAGCCCTGCCTGCGCTTTCGCATCGACCTCGCCGCGGCCTAGGCGCCAAGGCGTCTCAGGCGGCTGCGATGCCTTCGCTGGTGCGCGGTGCGCCGCGCCCGAGGCGCTTCATCCCACCGCCTTGATGCTGCCCGCCCGCGCGGCCTGCGCCACCATGGTGGCCAGCGCGCAAGACGCCAGCCGCGCGGCCTCGCCGTCGGCCCGGCTGGTCAGCACGATGGGCACCTTGGCGCCCAGCACGATGCCGGCCGCGTAGGCGCCGGCCAGGAAGCTCAGGCTCTTGGCCAGCATGTTGCCGGCGTCCAGGTCGGGCACGATCAGCACGTTGGCCACGCCCGCCACCGGCGAGACGATGCCCTTGATGCGCGCGGCCTCGGGGTCGATGGCGTTGTCCATGGCCAGCGGGCCGTCGAGCACGGCGCCGGTGATCTGGCCGCGGTCGGCCATCTTGCACAGCGCCGCCGCGTCCAGCGTGGAGGGCACGCGCGGGTTCACCGTCTCCATGGCCGACAGCAGCGCCACGCGCACCGCGGGAAAGCGCAGCGCATGGGCCAGGTCGATCGCGTTCTGCACGATGTCGACCTTCTCCTCCAGCGTGGGCGCGATGTTGACGGCCGCATCGCTGATCACCAGCGGCTGCGGGTGGCCCGGCACGTCCATCACGAAGCAGTGGCTGATGCGCCGGCCGGTGCGCAGCCCGCCCTCGCGCCGCACCACCGCGCCCATCAGTTCGTCGGTGTGCAGGCTGCCTTTCATGAGCGCGTCGGCGCGGCCTTCGTGCACCAGCGCGACGGCGGCCTCGGCCGCGGCGTGGCTGTGCGGCGCGGCGATGCATTCCACGCCGGCCAGGTCGGCGCCGAGTTCGCGCGCCGCGGCATCGATCTTCGCGCGCGGGCCGACCAGCAGCGGCGTGATGAGCCCGAGCCGGGCCGATTCCAGCGCGGCCTGCAGCGCCACGGCGTTGGTGGGGTGGACGACAGCCATGCGCAGCGGCGGCAGTGCGCGCGCGGCGGCGATCAGGCGGTCGTAGTGCGGGTGGGTGGGCTGCGCCATGTCAGCGGGTCCTCGGTGTGGTGGCGGCGCGGGTGCGGCGCAGGTGCAGCATGAAAGTCCTCCGTCCAGTGGATGGGGGCATCCGGATGCCCCCTGCTGCCCCAGTGTAGAGCCCGGATTCGACACGGTGCTCGGGTATGCTGCAGTGCACCATTCTGGCTGAACAAGGCATCCACCGATGGCAGATTCCGTTTCCGAACCAGCGCCCCCGGCACCGCTGGCGTTGCAGCTGGCCACGCTGTCCTACCTGGTCGACGCGCTGCAGCGCGGGGTGCTCACGCTCGATGTGCTGCGCGAGCGCGGTGACCGCTTTCTCGAACACCTGACGGCCGGCAAGCCGCCGCTGCTCGACTTCGCGTACGAGACGCTGGTCGACGGCCGCACGCTGCCCCAGCCCTGCAACTACCAGCTGCTGCGCATCGTGCCGCCGGCCGGCACGCGCGTGGTGGCCAGCCAGCGCCCCATCGTCATCGTCGACCCGCGGGCCGGCCACGGCCCCGGCATCGGCGGCTTCAAGCCCGACTCGGAGATCGGCGTGGCGCTGCGCCAGGGCCATCCCGTGTACTTCGTGGCCTTCCAGCCCGAGCCCGTGGACGGCCAGACCCTGGCCGACGTGGCCCGCGCCGAGGCTGCCTTCATCGACGCCGTGCGCGCCCGCCACCCGCGTGCGCCGCACCCGGCCGTGCTGGCCAACTGCCAGGCCGGCTGGGCGCTGGCCGGGCTGGCCGCGGTGGACCAGCGCATCCGCGGCCCGCTGGTGCTCAACGGCGCGCCGCTGTCGTACTGGTCCGGCAGCCCGCAGCAGAACCCCATGCGCTATGCGGGCGGCGTGCTGGGCGGCGCCTGGCTCGCGGCGCTGGCCTCCGACCTGTCGGGCGACCGCTTCGACGGTGCCTGGCTGGTGCAGAACTTCGAGAGCCTGAACCTCGCCAACACGCTGTGGGGCAAGCTCTACCACCTCTACGCCGATGTGGACGGCGAGCGCGAGCGCTTCCTGCAGTTCGAGCGCTGGTGGGGCGGCTACTTCCGCATGACGGGCGAGGAGATCGAGGCCATCGTCGAGAACCTGTTCATCGGCAACCGCCTCGCGCGAGGCGAGCTCGTGGTCGAGGGCAGGGCGGTGGACCTGCGCGCCATCGAGGCGCCCATGGTCATCTTCTCGTCCTGGGGCGACAACATCACGCCGCCGCAGCAGGCGCTGGACTGGATCATCGACGTCTGGGGCCATGAGGACGCCATCGCCGCGGCCGACCGCACCATCGTCTACCTGCTGCACCCCGGCATCGGCCACCTGGGCATCTTCGTGGGCGCGGCCGTGGCCAAGCGCGAACACGCGCAGATCATCAACGCGCTGGACCAGGTGGACGCGCTGGCGCCGGGGCTGTATGAGATGACCATCACGGCGCGCGACGGCGGCGATGCCCCCACCCAGGCCGCCACGGCGCTGGCCACGGCCGACGCCGCGCCGGCCGATGCGCAGGTGACGCGCGCCGCCACCACGCAGCTGCAGGCGCTGGAGGTGCACTTCGCGCCGCGCCGCGTGGACGACATCCGCGCGCTGAATGCCGATGGCCGCCGCGACGAAGCCCTGTTCGGCAATGTCGCCCGCCTGTCCGAGGCCAACATGCAGGCCTACCGCCAATGGCTGCAGCCGCTGGTGCGCGCCGTGGGCAGCCCGCAGCTGGGCGAGTGGCTGCGCTGGCTGCACCCGCTGCGCCAGCAGCACCTGGCCCTGTCCAGCCTGAGCCCCGGCGCGCCGCTGCTGGCCGGCCTGGCCGCGCTGGCCCGCACGCAGCGCAAGCCGGTGGACCCGGCCAACCCCTGGCTGGCCTGGGAACACCTGTTCTCGCAGAACATCACGCAGGGGCTGGACCAGCTCGGCTGGCTGCGCGACACCGCCACCGCACAGTGGGTGAGCCAGGCCTACGGCCCGCACGGCCTGTTCGGCCTGCCCGCGCTGTTCCGCACCGAGGGCAAGGCATGAAAGAGCTGCTGCAAGGCAAGAAGATGCTGGTCACCGGCATCGCCAACGACCAGTCCATCGCCTGGGGTTGCGCCAAGGCCTTCCACGCCTGCGGCGCCGAACTGGCCGTGACCTACCTCAACGACAAGGCCAGGCCGCATGTGGAGCCGCTGGCCGCGCAGCTGGGCGCCGCACTGCTGCCGCTGGACGTGCAGCAGCCCGGCGCGCTGGAGGCCGTGTTCGACGCGCTGCGCCAGCGCTGGGGCCGGCTCGACGCCGTGCTGCACTCCATCGCCTTCGCGCCCAAGGCCGATCTGCAGGGCCGGTTGACCGACAGCTCGCGCGAGGGCTTCCTGCAGGCCATGGACGTCTCGTGCCACAGCTTCATCCGCATGGCGCAGCTGGCCGAGCCGCTGATGGACCGCGGCGGCGCGCTGTTCACGATGAGCTTCCTGGGCGCGCACCAGGTGGTGCCGCACTACAACCTCATGGGCCCGGTCAAGGCCGCGCTCGAAGCCGCGGTGCGCTACCTCGCGGCCGAGCTGGGCCCGCGCGGCATCCGCGTGCACGCGATCTCGCCCGGCCCCATCCGCACGCGCGCGGCCTCGGGCCTGGCCGAGTTCGACGCGCTGCTGGAGCAGGCCGCGCTGCGCGCGCCGGCCCATGCGCTGGCCAGCATCGACGACGTGGGCTATGCCACCGCCATGCTGGCCGCCGACGCCGCCCGCCTCATCACCGGCACCACGCTGTACGTGGACGGCGGCTACCACCTGATGGACGCGCCATGGCCGACACCCAGCCGCTGATCGCCGTCGCCAACGCGGGCTCGTCCAGCCTCAAGTTCGCGCTGTACGCCGTGGGCGCTGGCGGCACGCTGGTGCTGCAGCTGCGCGGCGCGGTCGAGGAACTGGACCGCGCCCCCGTGTTCCACGCGCGCGACGCCGCCGGCCGCACCGTGGCCGAGCAGCGCTGGACCGACGCGCTGGGCCACGACGCCGCGCTGGCGCAGGCCATCACCGCCGTGCAGGCGCTGCTGCCCGGCATGCACCTCATCGGCGTGGGCCACCGCGTGGTGCACGGCGGCGCCGCGCACGACCAGGCCGTGCTGGTCACGCCTGCGCTGATGGCCGAGCTCGAGCAGTTGATCCCGCTGGCGCCGCTGCACGAGCCGCACAACCTGGCGCCGATCCGGCTGGCCTGGCAGCGCCTGCCCGGTGTGCCGCAGGTGGCCTGCTTCGACACCGCCTTCCACCGCAGCAACCCGGCCATCGCGCAGATGTTCGCGCTGCCGCAGGAACTGCACGACGCCGGCGTGCGGCGCTACGGCTTCCACGGCCTGTCGTACGAATACATTGCCGGCCGCCTGGCCGAGCTGGCACCCGATGCGGCCGCCGGCCGCGTGGTGGTGCTGCACCTGGGCAACGGCGCCAGCGCCTGCGCGCTGCAGGGCGGGCGCAGCGTGGCCAGCAGCATGGGCTTCACGGCCGTCGACGGCCTGCCCATGGGCACGCGCAGCGGCAACCTCGATCCCGGCGTGCTGCTCTACCTGGTGCAGCAGCGCGGCATGAGCGTCGCCGACATCCACGACCTGATCTACAAGCGCTCGGGCCTGCTCGGCGTCTCGGGCATCTCCAGCGACATGCGCGTGCTGCTGCACAGCGATGCGCCGCGTGCCGCGCTGGCCGTGGACCTGTTCGTCTACCGCGTGGTGCGTGAGATCGGCTCGCTGGCCGCCGCGCTGGGCGGGCTGGACGCGCTGGTGTTCACCGCCGGCATCGGCGAGCACGCCGCCCCGGTGCGCGCCCGCGTGCTCGCGCAGCTGGGCTGGCTGGGCCTGGTGCCCGATGCCGCGGCCAACGCCGCACACGCGCCCTGCATCACGCAGGCCGGCAGCCGGGCCTCGGCCTGGGTGCTGCCGACCGACGAGGAACTGATGATTGCGCGCCACACGCTGGCGCTGCTGGAGCACACCGCATGAGCCAACACGAAGAACGTTTCACCACCGCCCACTGGGAAGAACTGCTGCAGAGCATCGACCTGGAGGTGGCGCAGATGGCCATCGTCTGCCACGTGCCGCTGCTGGCGCCCGGCGTGGCCGCGCGCGTGCTGGCGCGTGACAGCCTGGTGGCCGGCGTGGACAACCCGCTGGCCTTCGCCAAGCTGCGCAACCTGCTGGCCATGCACTACGCGGTGAGCTGCCAGATGATCGACGAGGTGGGCGGCGATGCCGCGGCCGACATCACGGCCCATGTGCGCGAGCACCTGGCACCGCGCATCGGCCACCAGCTGGATGCGCGCAAGCCGAACGACTAGTTCAAGGGGCGGAGCAGGGCGCGCCGCCCTGCCAGCGCGACTGCCCGTGCGCCAGGCCGGTCGGGCGCGGTTCTCACCCCGCCCGCAGCGCCAGCACACCGGCCAGGATCACCACCACGCCCACGGCCCGGTGCGCGCCGAAGGGCTCGCGCAGCCACAGCACGCCGATCAGCACGGCGAACAGCACCGAGGTCTCGCGCAGCGCGGCCACCACGGCCACCGGCGCGCGCGTCATGGCCCACAGCGCGATGGCGTAGCTGCCCAGCGATGCCAGCGTGCCCAGCCAGGCGATGCGCGCACGCCGCGCCAGGTACGCCATCGCCGCGGCCCGGCCGGCCGGGCCGCGGCGCCACAGCACCAGCAGCAGGTAGGGGATGCCGTCGATCACGAACAGCGCCGCCACATAGGCCCCGGCGTCGCCCGCCGCGCGCACGCCCAGGCCGTCGACCACGGTGTAGAACGCGATGACGAGGGCGTTGAACAGCGCGAAGCGCAGCGCCTTGTTGCGGCTGCCACGGGCTGCGTGCATGCTGGCCGGCGACAGGCCCAGCACCACCACGCCCACGCACACGGCCACCACGCCCGCCCACGCCGTGGCCGACAGCCGCTCGCCGATCAGCGTGTGGCTGCCCAGCGCCACCAGCAGCGGTGCGGTGCCCCGCATCACGGGATAGGTCAGTCCCAGGTCGCCGTGTTGGTAGGCCCCGGCCAGCGCGATGTAGTAGGCCACGTGCACCAGCGCCGAGGCCGCCAGGTAGGGCCAGGCCGCAGCGTCCGGCAGCCCGGTGAAGGCCAGCAGGGGCAGCGCGAACAACACGCCGATGCTGTGGACCAGTCCGGTGTCCAGCGCCTTGTCGGGCGCCGACTTGATCAGCGCGTTCCAGCTTGCGTGCAGCAGCGCTGCGAACAGCACGGCCAGGATGACGGGCCCGCTCAGCGTCACGCCGCGGCGCCGGTGCTGCAGCGTGCTGCGCGCGCGAGAAAGTGCGCCAGCGGCGGCGTGGCCAGGCCAGCCGCCTTGGCCTGGTCGTCCCACAGCCGCAGCTGCACGGCCTCGTGCGCATGCGGGCGGGCGATGAAGTCGTCGGCCTGCTGTGCCGTGAACACGCCGCCCTGCAGCACCAGGCTGCGCTGCGAGTCTGTCGACAGCGCCGCGTGGTAGTGCGGCCGCGTGGCGCACAGGTAGCGCTTGGCGTCCACATGCCAGCGGATCGGGTCGAGCACGGCAGCACCGAACAGGCCGCGCAGGAAGGGCAGGGCGTAGAACTGGTGCAGGTCGTCGATGCCGCGCAGCGTGGGCGATGCGCCCTGGTCGTTCAGCAGATGGCCCAGGTCGTGCAGCAGTGCCGCGGCGACCAGCGCGTCGCCGGCGCCGGCCTGCTCGGCCAGCCAGGCACTCTGCAGCGCATGCTCCAGCTGCGTCACCGGCTCGCCGCTGTATTGCTCGGCGCCGCGGCGCGCGAACAGCGTGCGGATGTCCTCCAGCGTCAAGGCCATGGCCGCCTCAGGCCGTGACCGAACGCCGCGCCGCGCGCGCAGGCGTGGCGGCTGCGGCCGGTTCGGCCGCCGCGAAGTTCTGCCGCGTGCGCTCGCGGCTGTTCATCACGTGGCCGTACATGGCCTGCCCGGCGGCTTCGGCGTCGCCCGAGGCGATGGCCTTGACGATGGCGCGGTGCTCGCGCGAGTACACGGCCATCGACTCGTCCGTCAGGTTCTTGCGGCGGAACAGCGACAGCTCGTTGACCAGCTTGCGGTAGGTTGCGGTCAGCTTGGCGTTGCCGGCCAGCTCCAGCAGCCGGTCGTGGAACTGCAGGTTGAAGCGGTGGTAGTCCTGCGCATTGCCGGCCTTGACGGCCTGGTCCATCGCCTCGACCAGCTGGCGCAGTTCGCGCACCTGGGCGGGCGTGGCGGTCTGCGCCACCTTGCGGCCCACGTACAGGTCCATCACCGCGCGCACCTCGAAGATCTCCAGCGCCTCTTCGACCGGCACGTCGCGCACGAACACGCCGCGGTTCTTCTCGGTGCGGACGAGGCCGGCCTCTTCGAGCAGCCGGAAGGCCTCGCGCACCGGGCCGCGGGACACGCCGAGTTGGTCGGCCAGGGTGGATTCGGTCAGCTTGGCGCCGGGCAGCAGCTGGCCCTCCAGAACCATGCGCTCGATCTCGTTCTGCACCAGTTTGGCCAGGGAATTGCCCTGCAGCTGTGCAATCGTCGGGTGGCTCTGGGTGCTGGTGGGCATGCTGAAGAAGGGTGGGTTACAGAGTGCAGATTGTCTACGATGTGCGATCTGCAATTGACAATCAACGATCCTGGCGCGCATTTTGCATTGGGTCCGTGTCATGAGGATGACATTTGCTCTAGGCACATTGCCGGCTGTTCTTCCCAGACCCAGGAGTCGTTTCATGCCGTTCGCCCCCCTCTCCAAATCTGCCGCAGCGCTGGCCATCGGCCTGGCCTTCGGTGCCGCTGCACATGCGCAGAAGACCGACCTCACGGTCTACACCGCGCTGGAGACCGACCAGCTCAAGGCCTACCAGGAAGCCTTCAACAAGGTGCATCCGGACATCGCCATCAAGTGGGTGCGCGACTCCACCGGCGTCGTCACCGCCAAGCTGTTGGCCGAGAAGGCCAACCCGCAGGCCGACGTGATCTGGGGCGTGGCCGCCTCCAGCCTGGCGCTGTTCGACAAGAACGGCATGCTCGAGCCCTACGCGCCGCTGAACCTGGACGCCATCATGTCCCAGTACCGCGCGAAGAAGTCGCCGCCGGCCTGGTGGGGCATGAACGTGTTCGGCGCCACGGTGTGCTTCAACACGGTGGAAGCCAAGAAGCGCAACATCCCGGTGCCCACCAGCTGGCACGACCTGCTCAAGCCCGAGTTCAAGGGCCAGGTGGTGATGCCCAACCCGGCTTCTTCCGGCACCGGCTACTTCGACGTGGCGGCCTGGCTGCAGATGTGGGGCGACGACAACGGCAAGGGCGGCGGCTGGAAGTACATGGACGCGCTGCACCAGAACATCGCCCAGTACACGCATTCCGGCTCCAAGCCCTGCAACATGGCTTCGGCCGGCGAGTTCGTGGCCGGCATCTCGTTCGAGTACCGCGGCTACACCAACAAGGCCAAGGGCGCGCCCATCGAACTGGTGTTCCCCAAGGAAGGCCTGGGCTGGGACCTGGAAGGCTTCGCCATCTACAAGGGCACGAAGAAGCTCGACGCCGCCAGGAAGCTGGCCGACTGGGCATCGTCGAAGGACGCGATGCTGCTGTACGGCAAGAACTTCGCCGTGACCGCGCAGCCCGGCGTGGCGCCCAAGCTGGCCCACATCCCGGCCGACTACGAGTCGCGCCTGATCAAGATGGACTTCGACCAGTCCGCCACCAGCCGCGAGCGCGTGCTGGCCGAGTGGACGAAGCGCTACGACGCCAAGAGCGAAGCGAAGAAGTGATGCACGCCGCCCACGATGGTGTGGCCACGGCGCCCGGACGCAGGGCGGCGGTGGCCGAGGCCGCCTACCTGCGCCTGGCCGGCGTTCAGAAGCGCTTCGGCGGCTTCACGGCCCTGGAGTCCATCGACCTGGACATCCGGCGCGGCGAGTTCGTCTGCTTCCTCGGCCCATCGGGCTGCGGCAAGACCACGCTGCTGCGCATCATCGCGGGCCTGGAGGTGCAGAGCGCCGGCCAGATCCTGCAGGCCGGGCACGACATCTCGGTGCTGCCGCCGGCCCAGCGCGACTACGGCATCGTGTTCCAGTCGTACGCGCTGTTCCCCAACCTCAGCATCGCCGACAACGTGGCCTACGGCCTGGTCAACCGGCGCCAGCCGCGCGCGCAGGTCGCCGCGCGGGTGCGCGAACTGCTGGCCCTGGTCGGCCTGCCGGACAGCGGCGGCAAGTACCCGGCGCAGATGTCGGGCGGCCAGCAGCAGCGCGTGGCCCTGGCGCGGGCGCTGGCCACCTCGCCCGGCCTGTTGCTGCTGGACGAGCCGCTGTCGGCGCTGGACGCCATCGTGCGCGTGCACCTGCGCAACGAGCTGCGCGCGCTGCAGCGCGAGCTCGGCGTGACCACCATCATGGTCACGCACGACCAGGAGGAGGCGCTGTCCGTGGCCGACCGCATCGTCGTCATGAACCACGGCGTGATCGAGCAGATCGGCACGCCCACCGAGGTCTACCGCGAGCCCGCCACGCCCTTCGTGGCCGGCTTCATCGGCAAGGTCAACCGGCTCGACGCCGTGGCCGAGGGCGCGCAGTGGTTCCGCTGTGGCGACAAGCGCTGGCAGTGCGCACCGGGCCAGGGCGCGGGCTTGCGCCCCGGCCGCCCGGTGGCCCTGTACCTGCGGCCCGAAGACCGCGTCGTCGGCCCGCTGCGCGAGGACGACCCCACGCTGTGCGAAGGCACGGTGCGCGGCATCGAGTTCCTGGGCGGCAACTGCCTGGCGGATGTGGCGGTGGACGGCCTGGGCGGCCAGCAGCTGCAGCTGCAGTACTCGCTGAACCAGATGGACGAGTTCCAGGTGCGCCATGGCGGCCGCGTGCGCTTCGCGCTGCGTTCCGACCGGCTGCGCGTGTTCCCCGCGCCAGGGGCTTCCGCATGACGGCAGGCGCCGCCGCCGTGCGCCTGCCGGTGCCGCGGCTGCGCCAGGGCCTGGGCGAGCGGCTGCCGCAGCTCGGCCTGCTGGTGGTGGCGCTGCTGCTGGTGGTGGGCCTGCTGGCGCCGCTGGTCGCCATCCTGGCGCAGGCCTTCCAGGGCGGGCGCGGCGCGGCCGCGTTCATCGCCTACCTGGCCTCGCCCGCGCTGCTGGGCAGCCTGTGGAACAGCCTGTGGGTGTCGCTGCTGGTCACGGCCATCGTGGTGCCGCTGGCCTTCACCTTCGCCTATGCGCTCACGCGCAGCTGCATGCCGTGCAAGGGCCTGCTGCGCACCGCCATGCTGCTGCCGCTGCTGGCGCCTTCGCTGCTGTCGGCCATCTCCACCATCTACTGGTTCGGCAACCAGGGCATCGCCAAGGACTTCTGGCTGGCGCTGGGCTTCGATGGCATCTACGGCGCCAGCGGCATCGTGCTGGCGCAGTGCTTCGCCACCTTCCCGCACGTGCTGATGATCCTGGTCACCGCGCTGGCGCTGGCCGATGCGCGGCTGTACGAGGCGGCCGATGCGCTCGGCACCTCCACCGTGCGCAAGTTCTTCACCGTCACGCTGCCGGGCGCCAAGTACGGCCTGGTGTCGGCCGCGCTGGTCTGCTTCACGCTGGTCATCACCGATTTCGGCATCCCCAAGGTGGTGGGCGGCAGCTTCAACGTGCTGGCCACCGATGTGTTCAAGCTGGTGATCGGCCAGCAGGACTTCCAGCGCGGCGCGGTGGTGGCCCTGCTGCTGCTGGCGCCGGCGGTGCTGAGCTTCGGCATCGACGCGGCCGTGCAGCGCCGCCAGACCGCCACGCTGACCGCGCGCGCCGTGGCGCTGGTGCCGCGGCCCAGCCGTGGCTTCGACCTGGCGATGACGCTGTACTGCGGCGCCATCGTGGCGCTGGTGCTGGCCATGTTCGGCATGGCGGTGTTCGCCTCGTTCGCCACCTTCTGGCCCTACAACCTCGCGCCCAGCCTGAACCATTACGTGGCCGGCCTGCTGGATGCGGGCCTGGGCGGCGCCATGCTCAACAGCCTGAAGCTCGCGGCCTGCACGGCGGTGGTGGGCACGCTGGTGGTGTTCATGGGCGCCTACCTGCTGGAGAAGACGCGCGGCCTGGGCGCGGTGCGGCCGGTGCTGCGGCTCATGGCCACGCTGCCCATGGCCGTGCCGGGCCTGGTGCTGGGGCTGGGCTACATCTTCTTCTTCAACGCGCCGGGCAACCCCCTGGGTGGGCTGTACCAGACGCTGGCACTCATGGTGCTGTGCACGGTGGTGCACTTCTACACCACGGGCCACATCACCATGGTCACGGCGCTCAAGTCCATCGACGGCGAGTTCGAAGCCGTGTCGGCCTCGCTCAAGGTGCCGCTGCTCACCACGCTGCGGCGTGTCACGCTGCCGATCTGCCTGCCGGCGCTGCTGGACGTGTCGCGCTACTTCTTCATCAACGCCATGACGACCATCTCGGCGCTGGTGTTCCTGTATGCGCCCGACACGCGCGTGGCCTCGCTCGCCATCCTGAACCTGGACGAAGCCGGCGACACCGGCCCGGCCGCGGCCATGGCCGTCCTGATCGCCGCCACCTCGGCCGTGGTCACGCTGCTCTACCTGGCGGTGGGCAAGCTGGTGGACCGGCGCACGCAGGCCTGGAAGGCACCTGCGCGATGAGCACCGCCGGGCCGCCCCAAGGTGCTCGGCACCGAAGCGCGCAGCGCGCAGGTTCTCCACCCCGGCTCGCCCTGTTCGACCTGGACAACACGCTGCTGACCGGCGACAGCGAGGTGCTGTGGCTGGACTACCTGCGCGCACGCGGCCTGCTCGATGCCGCCACCGCCGCCCGCAACGCCGAGATGGACCACCGCTACCACGCCGGCGAAGCCACGCCCGCGGAGTTCTGCGGCTTCTACGCCGCGCTGTTCGCCGGCCGCACGCCGCAGCAATGGCAGCCGCTGCGCGACGACTACTTCGCCACCGTGCTGGCCCCGCGCCTGCCCGCTGCCGCCCACGCGCTGGTGCAGCAGCACCGTGCGGCCGGCGACCGGCTGGTGCTGACCACCGCCTCCAGCCGCATCCTGGCCGAGCCCAGCGCCCTGGCGCTGGACTTCCCGCACCTGATCGCCACCGAACTGGAGACCGCGGCGGACGGCCGCTACACCGGCCGCACCGCCGGCACGCTGAACATGCGCGAAGGCAAGCTCGCACGGCTGCGCGACTGGCTGGCCGCGCGCGGCGAGGATGTCGACGCCGCGCTGGCCAGCGCCACCTTCTACAGCGATTCCATCAACGACCTGCCGCTGCTGCTGGCGGTGGGCCACCCCTGCGCCGTCGACCCCGATGCGCGGCTGCTGGCCCACGCGCAGCAAGGCCACTGGCCGGTCTTGCGCCTGCAGCGCGACACCCCATGAGCACCCTGAACGCATCCACCCATTTCGACCTGGTCGTGGTCGGCGCCGGCATCGTCGGCCTGGCCCATGCCTACACCGCCGCGCGCCGCGGCCTCAAGGTCTGCGTGGTCGAGCGCGACGCGGCCTGCGTCGGCGCCTCGATCCGCAACTTCGGCTTCATCACCGTCACCGGCCAGGGCGCCGGCGACACCTGGCGGCGTGCCCGCCGTGCGCGCGAGGTCTGGGGCGAAGTGGCGCCGCAGGCCGGCATCGCCGCAGTGCACCACGGCCTGTACCTCACGGCCTTCCGCCCGGCGGCCCACACCGTGCTCGAAGCCTTCATGCGCACGGAGATGGGCGCCGGCTGCGAGCTGCTGGCCACGCCCGACGCCGCCCGCCGCGTGCCCGCGCTGCAGCTGCAAGGTGCGCAGAGCGTGCTCTACAGCCCGCACGAGATGCGCGTGGAATCACGCACCGCCATCGGCCTCTTGGCGCGCTGGCTGGCCGAGGTGCATGGCGTGGTGTTCCGCTTCGGCGAGGCGGTGCTGGAAGTTGCCACGCCGCGCGTGCGCACATCGCGCGCGGTGCTGCACGCCGAGCGCGTGGCCGTGTGCACCAACACCGAGCTGCATGGCCTGTTCGCCGAGCGGCTGGCGCCGCACGCGCTGCGCCTGTGCCAGCTGCAGATGCTGCGCGTGCGGCCCGAGCCGGGCTTCCGCCTGCCAGGCGCGGTGATGGCCGACCTGAGCCTGGTGCGCTACCACGGCTACAGCCGCCTGCCCGAGGCCGCGCCGCTGCTGGCGCAGATGCAGCGCGAGGAGGGCGAATCGCTGGCGCACGGCATCCACCTCATCGTGGTGCAGAGCGCCGATGGCACGCTGGTGGTGGGCGATTCGCACCACTACGGCGCCGCGCCCGAGCCCTTCGCCGACCAGCGCGTGGACGCGCTGATCCTGCGCCACCTGCGCGAGACGCTGCAGCTGCGCAGCTGCGAGGTGACGGAGCGCTGGGTCGGCACCTATCCTTCGTCGGCCGAGACCGACTGCCTGATCGACCGGCCCGACGACGCCACCCGCGTCGTGCTGGTCACCAGCGGCACCGGCGCCAGCACCGCCTTCGGCATCGCCGAGGACGTGTTCGCCGCGTGGTGAACCCATCGACCCTGAGAGACAAGACCATGCAACACACCGCCCCCGCCACCACACCCGCAACTGCGCCTGCGCCGACACCGGCAGCCGTCTCCACCGCCCGCGACCGGCTGAGCGCCGTCGTCTTCGACTGGGCCGGCACCATCCTCGACTACGGCTCCTGCGCGCCCATGGGCGCCTTCGTGCGGCTGTTCGAGCAGTTCGGCATCACCATCAGCATCGCCCAGGCGCGCGGCCCCATGGGCCTGGCCAAGTGGGACCACATCCAGGCCCTCACGCGGCTGCCCGATGTCGCCGCGCAGTGGGAAACCCGATACGGCCACCTGCCCACGAAGGCCGATGTCGATCGCCTGTACGAAGTCTTCACGCCGCTCAACGCCGCCGTGGTGCCCGACTTCGCCGCCTTCATCCCCGGCGCGCTGGAGGCCGTGGCCGCCGTGCGCGCGCGCGGCCTCAAGGTGGGCTCCACCACGGGCTACAACCGGCCCATCATGGAAGTGGTGACGGCCATCGCCGCCAAGGGCGGCTACGTGCCCGACAACCTGGTCTGCGCCGGCGACCAGGCCACCGGCCGGCCCACGCCGCTGATGATGTGGCGCTGCTTTGCCGACCTGGGCATCTGCTGGCCGGCCACCGTGGTGAAGGTGGACGACACCGAGGTCGGCATCGAGGAAGGCCTGAACGCCGGCACCTGGGCCGTGGGCGTGGCGGTGAGCGGCAATGCCATGGGCCTGCCGCTGGCCGAGTGGCAGGCGCTGCCGCCGGCCGAGCAGGCCAGCCGCCGCGCCGAAGCCACCGCCAAGCTGCGTGCGGCGGGCGCGCACTACGTGGTCGATTCCGTGGCCGACCTGCTGCCCGTGCTCGACGCCATCGCCGAGCGGCTGGCCCGCGGCGAGCAGCCGCGCTGAACGGCGGGTAGAGCGCCAGGGCAGGGCGCGCGGGCGTACAAGCCCGCGTGGCTCTCGTGTCGTCGGTCGGTTCATGGCCACACGCCGGGTGTGCCTGTCGTCATCTGCCTGCATGCGGATGCGCTACAGGCCGACCCGCGCATGCGCCAGGGCGCCATCCACTCGAACGCCTGCCCCGGCGCATCCGACCGCGGGCAGGCGCGGTGCGCGGGCTGTTGGGGCCCTGCCGTGTGGCCCGCGCATGGGCCTGCAACTGGAGGGCATCCCATGATCACCGTCACCGCCATGAAGTGGGCGCCGCCGTTCGCGGCCGGCCAGGTGCGCGACCACCGCGTGCGCTGGATCTTGAACGAGGTCGGCTGGCCGTACGAAGTGCGGCTGGTCGACGCGCCGACCATGAAATCGCCCGGCTACCGCGGCGGCCTGCAGCCCTTCGGCCAGCTGCCCGTGCTGGAAGAGGAGGGCCGGGCGCCCCTGTTCGAAAGCGGCGCCATCGTGCTCGACGTGGCCATGCGCGCGGGCCGCTGCATCGGTGCCGAGGGAACGCCCGAACGCGCGGCCGCGATCCAGTGGGTGGTGGCCGGCCTGAACTCCGTCGAGCCCTTCCTGTTCAACGTGGCCGAGGTCGAATACTTCATGGACGACGCGGCGGTGAAGGCCGCCAGGCGCCCCGTGGTCGTGGCGCAGGCCAAGGAGCGGCTGGCGCTGCTGGAGCAGGCGCGCGGTGGGCGCCCATGGTTCGTGGGCGACGCCTTCTCGGTGGCCGACCTGATGTTGGGCTCCATCCTCAAGATCGCGCAAAGCCTCAACCTGCTGGACGAGCTGCCGGCGCTGGCCGCCTGGCAGCAGACGGTGCTGGCGCGCCCGGCCCATGTGCAGGCCGAGCGCGACCAGAAGGACGAGATTGCGCGACACACGGCCGCCGACATGCGCTACGACGCCGTGCCCAAGACTTCAGCGCCCTGAACCACCAGGCCGCCACACCGCGCGGCGGCTGACGCCCCACCCCGCGCAGGCCGTGTCAGGCCGGCTGGGCCGCTGCCGAGGCCGGCAGACCGAACACCCGGTCGAAGCCCCAGTTGAAGACGAAGGTGTAGACCAGGAAGAACAGCAGCAGCGCCGCGTCGAACAGCAGGGCTTCGTACAGGCCGATGTTCAGCCACCAGGCGAACAGCGGCACCAGGATGGCGGCCAGCCCGCCCTCGAAGCCCAGCGCATGGGCGATGCGCCGCATCACCGAGCGCCCGCGCACCGGTTGGCGCTTTTCCCAGGCCTCGAACAGCGTGTTGAACACCAGGTTCCACACCACGGCGATCACAGAACACACCGTGGCCAGCGCCGTGGAGGTGCCCGCGCCCTGGCCGGACAGCAGCGCCAGCCCCACGCTGGCGCACAGGATGGCGATCCCTTCGTAGAGGGTGACGTAGACGATCTTGCGTTGAATGCCTTGCATGGCCCGCACTGTATGAGCGCTGCGCTGAAAGAAAAAGTCAACTCATGTCAGCGCAGCTGATAGATTGTGGCCATGGTCTTCACATCCGACAACGTCGTCCTGTTCTTGGCCGTGCTGGACCAGGGTTCGTTCTCCGCCGCCGCCCGCTCGCTCGGCCGCGTGCCCTCGGCCGTGAGCATGGCCGTGGCCAACCTGGAGGCCGAGCTGGCCGTGCAGCTGTTCGACCGCAGCGGCCGCGAGCCCCAGCCCACCGCCGCCGCGCGTGCGCTGGAGCCGCAGGCCCGGCAGATCGCGCAGCAGCTGCGCGCGCTGGACGCGCATGCGCTGGCCCTCACACAGGGGCTGGAGGAGCGGCTCACGCTGGCCATCACGCCCGAGCTGCTGTCGTCGCGCTGGACGGGCCCGCTGGCGCAGCTGGCGGCCGAGCACCCGCTGCTGGACGTGGAGGTGCTGGTCTCGCCCCAGGCCGACGCGCTGGCGATGCTGCACACCGGCCGCGCGCAGCTGGCCCTGGTGTTCGAGCGCCCGCTGCTGGACGGGCGCGAGGCCTTCCGCCAGGTGGGCAACGAGACGCTGGTGGCCGTGGTGGCGCCCGGCCATGCGCTGCTGCAGGAGGCCGATCAACCGGGCGGCCTGGGCGCGCTGCAACTGGCCAACACCCGCCAGGTGGTCATCGCCGGCCGCGACGGCGGCGTGGCCGACGCGCGCGTGGTGTTCGGCCGCCACGTGTGGCACACCGACAGCCCCGAGGCCGCGATGGGCCTGCTGGAAGCCGGCCTGGGCTGGGGCTGGCTGCCAACCAGCCTGGTGCAGGAGCGGCTGGACCGGGGGAGATTGGTGGCGTTGCCGCTCAAGACGCTGGACAACGGGATGGCGCTGTGCGTGGACGTGGTGTGGTCGCGGGAGAGGCCGTTGGGGTTGGGGGGGAGGTATTTGGTGGAGGGGATGGCGCGGGCGAGGGCTGGGTGAGATGTCAGCAGCCGCCGTAGTTCTTTTTGCCGCTGCGGGTGATGGTGTAGGTGCCGCCGCGGGGGCCGACGAAGCAGGTTTGGCCGGAAGAGGTCGGTGCTGCACGGGCTGTGCTCGGCACGGCGGATAGGCTGCTGCCCGTTGCCGCATGCGGCTGCGATTTCTGTTGGTTCGAGGCGGCGCCTGCCGCGGCCTTTAGGCATTCGAGGCGTTTGCTTGCTGGCTCCATCTGGTTGCAGGCTTCCAGCAATATGGTTGGAACCTGTGCTGACGCGGAGGTGATGAGCAGTAGAAGTACTGGAAGTTGCTTCATTACTCTCCTTGTTGCTGACTATTTGATGGTTTGTACCTTCTAGTCGAAGCTGCGGATTTTCTCGATAGTTCTGAGGCCATAGCCGAAACTTAGCGTGTGAGCCTATCCTGCGGCGAAGCCGTCCGTTGCAAAAAAGTTAGGCGCCCGCATCCTTTGCAACGGCAAGAATGTATGAGGCGTGATACGTGATTGCTTGGTAGGCTACCGGCGACCACTCGTTCGACTCTTTCAAAAGTGCCAGCACACGCTCCGTCTTGTCGCCGCTGGCCGTACGCCTTTTTCCGGATGACTCCGGAATGAAAAACACAGTGCTACCGTCAACCTCCACGCGAAACGGCCTTCCCCTTGCTTCCGTATAGAGAACTTTTCCGCGCAAGGAGCGGCAGTGATTACGGAATGAATCAAATGTTTTCAGCATAGTACTTATATCGATTGCTAGAAATCCTAACGTGCAGCTTATCGGGCGGCAAAGCCGTCGCTGGAGAAACCAGTTGGACCTCTCACGAATAGATGCTCCTGATCTTTCTTTCAAGTTCAGCTGACATGTTGAATTCCAGAGATTCAATATGAACAAGTGCAGCATAGGGCTTATTCTTCTGGCCACCGGCCACGCCGATCTCTTCCTCGATGTCATTGGCGAAAACTACGGGAAATCCCAACGCTTTATCTAGTACGGCCTCTATCAAGGATGTGCTTTTATCGGCCGCTTGAATAGCATCATGATTCTTATGAGCTTGATGATCCATATCGTAGACAACGACGTATGGAATTTTGAATTTGTTCAATAGTTGAACGTAGAGCGGAATGTTATCTTTGGAGCCGCAATCGATAAGTGTGTAGTCGTATCTGAAGACACCGAGTCGCTTGGCTAGAAGTGGGATGCAGGTCTCATCCGTTGGCCCCTCTAGCAGCACAACTCGCTTGGCGAAAAACAGCTCACTTCGATCAGGATTGATCCAGTATGAAAGATTGAAGTCCTTCTTGCCATCTCCGCTAAAAATTTCATCAAAACATTGGCAAATCTCGGTTCCGCGAACGTCGTCATCCTTTCGAACTATGCAAATTGATTTGTAGCGTTCTACATCAATGAGGGCGCTTGCATGAGTACAGAGAATCACTTGATTTTTTGATTCCGAGAGTGCCGCGAGAGTGTCGAAGAGTGATCTCTGTGCCTGAGGGTGCAAATAGAGTTCCGGTTCTTCCAAGATAAAATATGTTGAAGCCGAAACGGCGCGAACTTGGTTTTCGTCAGCGGCAAGCTTTTCTCGCTCTTTCTTAAGTCGATCCGACACAACCTTTATCAGGGCAAAGGTCAGAGCTCTTTGTAGGCCATGTCCCTTTCTGCGGATGTCGGTGCGCATGCCGTCGTCAATCCATACTTGGGTGTTTGCGCGAAACACATCGTCGATGTTTGGCGGAAGTACTTCTACGTCAATCTCAGCGCGCCACGAGGCCAGTTCCACACTCAGCAGGCGCTCAAACTCCGTTAGCTCTTTAGGACGGACTTGATTCTCGGCCCCGTTCGCGTCACGTCGGTTTAGTGTTCCAAAAAGTGACCGTAGTTTGTCCTTTGTGTCCTTCCAGTCAGTGTTGGTGGCGGACATCGATTCGATGATTGCAGCGTAGAGTTTTCCAAATGCGCTGGCCTCTCTGGTGGTGAAGTCGTCCGTCGCGTCCTTAACTGCGGGGATGAAATAAATATCGCCGAAAATTCCTTTGGCGACAGATTTGAGGCCAAGGAAGTTCGTCTCTTCAAGCTCAAAGTTGAAGGCGACTGCCGCCTGGTTGTGTGCAATGTAATTCGCCTGTGCATCAACGATATCTTGTTTCGACAGGCGTCCATCTTTGGGCAGAAATGGATGAAACGGGAGGCTGTTCGCTACTTCTCGCTTTGCAAATGAGGAAGCATTACTCTCCTTGAGCCAGTCATCCACAGGATTCTGCAAAAATCCGCGGTAATCGAAGTTGCCTCCGGTATAGGCGGTTTTTCGCACTTGAATTACGCCGTCGTGGCGAAGGTATTTCTTGAACGTAACCTTGTCGACTTCGTCCAGATCGGCGAATTCTGCCTCTACGTAGAGCTCCTGTGCTCCGCAGTTGAAGTCGAGATCTTGAGGTTTGATCTCACCAAAGAAGAAGAGAATCGCGCTTAATACATTTGACTTCCCATGATTATTCTGGCCGATGAATATCATCAAGTCTTGAAACTTAATCTCAAGCTGCTTGATAGAGCGCCAATTCCTAATTCGGAGCGTTGCGAGCTTCACTTTTTTCTCCTTGAGAGGCCTTACGTAAAGATGGGCGGACGCCGAAGGCGCTCCACTCGACTCATCGGTTAGATATGAGCGTCACTCCGCTTCATCGACACCGACACTCTCACGAAACTCCTTCAATCGTGCCGGCGCGACATAGACGTACTCAACCAAGGTTCTAAAGAATTTGTCCATCTGCCAAGTCAGTGGAACTGTGACCTGCTGATCAGTGTTGTGCGCTCCGGAGTTTCCGAGCGTCCTGAGAACGTCAGTTACTTCAACCAAGACGGGTGGAATCTCGCCATTCTCGGCAAGGCTCCTAAGCCGTGTGTGAAGCGTACCTTTAGCTACGCCTCTGTCATCACACAACGCCTCGAGGGAACGACGAATTAATACTGCGAACGCATTGGGCGAGACCTTCTGAACACGCTTCGACTCTCGGTAATTTCTTGCCACGACTTCCGGGATCGAGCCATCCAGGTTCACGTCCGACGGAAATACAAGATTTGGTTCTGAGCCATCGTCATACTCGTGATTCTCGTAAATGCTGAGGTCTCCGCATGTAGCACAAGCGTAGCCTGTGTAGTACGAAGTTGGAGGATCGTTGGCGAGCTGTCCGTCAGAACCATACCAGTCGCCGACGTAGCTATGCGAAAAAACCGATTTGTGCGGAGTCTTGTTTCCGCAGTGTGGGCACACAAAGACTGGATCACTCATTTCTAACGTTTGACTTAAGCTGCGTGCCGAGGGCATATCCACTTGAAGGAAGGGTTAGCCAACGATAGGCCGCCGCGTTCGAAGGTCTTCGAGAACTTCTGGCATTTTCTTTTCTGCGGCAGCTGCCCTCGTGAGTGACACGGTTGTGGTGGTGGACATTGTTGCGACCTGAACGCCAATTGGCGCCCCGGCTGAGGATGCCTTGAGGTGTTTGAAGATGGCTTGATGCATTTGCTCTTGAAAATTCTCTCGGATTGTGGCTGTGCCCGACTGGAGCAAGAGTCTGACAACTTCACCGTATTCAAGAGCCTCGTGCCGAGTGGGAATACGCCCTTTGTGCACTACATCGTTCCTAAACTCGCGCCACTTTCCTGCTGGTACGCTTGGTGATGTGCCAAGGATTGCTGAGTGCAAGAAGACGAAGGCACCGAATTGCCGTTCGGATTGAGCTGCAACTATCTTCCAAGATTTAGACCATTCTTCGTCTTGCACCCCAGCCTTCATGCAGAAAACACTTAGACTGAATTCGTAGAAGCGCTCCAGCGCCGCCGAGAAGCTCGATACAGCTTCTCTGTAGTAACCATCGAGGATTGCATAGGCTCCAATTTCAAATAAAATCTCAAACTTCTGCTCCTGAAGTACAGTGAGCGCCCTGTGCCCGTTCGTGCAAGTGAACTCATAGAGCCCATCATTGCGCAGCTCAATAGGAACATAGTCGTTGGATGGAACGCCATTCAGCTTAGGCATTCCATACACGTGAAGAAGAGCTTCATTTGTTGGCTAACGAGATATATACGGATGGCTAACGATTCTGCTAAAAATTTGAGCGCACAGCACTAGCTTTGCCAAGCTTGCCCACGTCCGCCACTTGTCTTTGACGGATAGTTAAGCTTCATAAACGAGATCAAAGTCAATTTCCTGAGGAAATTTCTCTAGTGCCGCGACATCCGGTTGAATACGCCGAGCATCCCCAGAAATCTTTCCCCACTGTCGCTCCCTTTCGGGCCACGCGCCGAACCATGGGTTTTGAACATCGCGGGCATTTCGGGTCGATTGCAGACTCCGCGACCGGGGGAGGCTGCTTGGGATTGGCTGCCGGAGTTGGCTGCGCATCTGCAGCCGTTTTATTCGACGAGCCGGGTTCGGCTGCGCGGGACTTTGTCGCTTGCTGACTGCGGCCGTCTCGCAGCAATTGCATCAAAGCCAGCCCGTCGAGCAACTGGACATTCCGTCCGGCCGCAAACGCTTGCGCATCCCCCGTGAACCGTCCGGATGTAACAACAAAACCACCGGCCACACCCTCCGCTGCTATCGCCCCGTACAACTCCCGCACCGTGGACACCCCCACCTTGAACGCCTTCCACTGCTTGCACTGCACGAGGAATTTCTCGCCACCCCTGGTCAGCACCAAGTCGACACCACCGTCCGCGCCACCGCCGCCGGTCTCACGCACGCCGTAGCCCCGGCGCTTGAAGCCTTCGCCGACCAGCATCTCGAATTCCTGCCATGACATGCCTTGGAGTGCGTCAGCGCCGGATGCTGGCGAGGCCGTGTCGAACAGTGCCTTGCGCTTGCGCCGACGCAGGAACGACGCCAGGGCGCCCAGCAGGCAGATGAACGGAAGCAGGTACTGGCCGCCCGTGGCGAGGCCCTGGATGAGCATGGAGGGAAGCGCTTCGCTGAGCTGCTTGCCTGTTTTCACCGCCAGCAAGGGGCGGGTGGCAACGGCGTGGAGCACCCAGTACGACACCGCGGCCAGCGCAACACCGCCCCACCAGGGCAGCAGCGCCACGAGGTCCATCAGATCGTCGGCCGTGCTGGACTTGCGCCGTCTTGCCATCGTCTCCCTCTCGTACAGAATGTCGATTCAGAAACCTTCTGAAACAATCCTAAGAGGGATTCGCGCGGGCGTTGAAATTTGGGCGCGCGTGATATCCACCAATTGGTGGAGATGGCGCTTGCCAGCGCTTCGACCAAATTGCACGCGCTTGATTTGCGTCAAGTCAGCGGGTGTCATCGCTCCCGCTGCCACGTGCGGCTGCAGCCACACAGCCCACGCTGCACGATTACAGCCGCGTTCACGCCCACGCCGGGCGCTGCGAAGCTGTTGGTGCCGAAGTACGTGTGGATCGGCGCGGGCATGAAGGTGCTGGCGCGGCCGGTAGCAGGCGCGTTTCCACTCCGACGATGAAGTCGTCACCTGGCGGCGTATCGCACAGCCCAGGGCGCGCGCCGCCCGGCGGCCCTGCGTTCGGGTAGCCGAACGCTGGCGTGCCGGTCGTTCGGAAAACCGTCTGCCTGCCCGCCCCGTCGACGGCCGCCATCGATCTGCCGGCCCGGTCCACCCGCCGGCCTGCGAGTGCTGCCGCACAGGGCCTGCGCTCTCCTGAATGGCTCTGTCCGCGGGCGTGCAGGCCGGTGATCGGAGCGTGCTCACAGCGGCTTTGCCCCACGAGCCGGCGCGCACGCAGGCCGGTGCGCGGCCCCGAAACACCGCGTCCGGCCGGTGGCATGGATCGTGCGCAGTGCCCCTGGGGGTTCTCGCCCTCAAGCAGCTCTGCCAGTCGCGCGCATGCCCTTCACCGGCATGTCCAGCGCGCGCACGGCGGCACACCAATTGAAGAATTTCGACGGAGGGTTCAGGGATGTATCAGCCAATCTGCACGAATGGCACGGGGATCAAGCGGCGACCGAAACCAGCGGTGAAAAACATGCAGGTGCACATGGCCTGTCTGTCGCTTCTGGCCTTGATGGCCGCGCCGGCTGGCGCCAACCAGTGGTCCTATCCGGGCGACCCCGGGTTCGTCGCGCGCAGCGCGCCGGAAGTGCCCGGCGCCAGGGCCAGCTGGGAGACGCCCGAGTACGGCTACTACACCGGCGTCAACCCGCTGGGCGGTGGCACGGCCATCAATGCGCCGTGGCAGCTCGTCGCCGTCAACGCGTCCACGGCCTACGCCCTGGGCTACTACGGCCAGGGCGTCACGCTGGGCATGATGGATTCGGGCTACCGCACGACGCACCAGGGCTTCCAGACCACGATGATCGCGCCGGTGCGGGCCAGCGGCGTCTACGCCACCTCCGGCTTCGGCTACCGCAGCACGCCCACGCCGGGAAATCCGTTCACGGCGGGCGAGTCCTTCGTGGTGGATGGCGACCAGGCGAGAACCAGCGACTATTCGCACGGCACCGGCATGCTGGGCGTGACCTCCGGCATCCGCGATGGCCTCGACCAGCATGGCATCGCCTTCGGCTCGAAGATGGTGGTGGCCAAGACCGGCGGCTCCGACACGCAATCGCACGGCCCCTTCCACGACTACGTCTACTGGTACACGGCCAACAAGGCCCTGGTGGACGCCGGCGCCCAGGTGATCAACAGCAGCTGGGGCTCGTATGTCCAGACCTTGAACCGCTCGCAGTTCGACGGCTCGGGCAACGATCTGGGCGCCAATGGCAACCTGGCCAATGCGTACCAGATCGCCGGCAAGGACAGCGCCAACCCCGCCGCGATGGCGTCCATGATCCCGAACGAGACGATGAAGGATCTGGAGTACCAGTACTTCTTCACCAAGAAGACCTACTCGGTCGGCGGCATCCAGTACAACCCGAACTACCCGGGGCGCTCGTTCATGGATGCCATCTGGGAGGCCATCAGGGTCACCGGCACCGTCAACGTCCGGTCGGCCGGCAACAACGACTGGAGCAACCCTTACTTCCGGCCCGCGTATCCGCTGTTCAACCCCCTGGCGGAGAACCAGTTCGTGGCGGTGGGCGGGGTGCAGCCGCCCACGGCCGCCAATCCCGAATACACCAAGCAGTTCGGCTACAACGAGGCAGGGCTGGCCAAGTGGTGGTCGGTGTCGACCCCGTCGAACAGCGTGCGCACCACGGGCAGCGGTGGCGACACCACCTACTCCAACTCCAGCGGCACGTCGCCGGCCACGCCGGTCGCCACCGCGGTGATGGGCGTGCTGCTCTCGCGCTTTCCGAACATGGACGCCAAGCAGGTCCGTGACCTGATGCTGACCACGGCCAACAACCGGATGTCCGACCGCACGCGCTTCCTCGGCATGGGCCAGACCTCGCCCACCGGCGCATCCATCGCCTGGACGGCACCCGACGGTCTGCCGGACGACCGCTGGGGCTGGGGCATTCCCGATCTGGCCAAGGGCGTGCACGGGCCGGGCCAGTTCCTGAGCCCCATGGTCTACACCATGAACAAGGCGCCGCTGGATGTCTGGTCCAACGACATCGGCCAGGTCGCGATCAAGCAGCGCGAGCAGGAAGACCGGCAATGGCTGGCCAGCTACAAGCAGCAGGGCATCGCCCTGGCCGGCCCCTTCAGCCCCAACGTGCTGAACCAGAACGGCACGCTCAGCCCGCAGGCCTTCATGGTCCAGGGCCTGCTGAACGACCCCGCCATCCAGGCCATCACCAACGGCCGGCCCGAGACCTACGACAAGATCCCCTATGCGGACGCGGTGGCCTGGCGCAAGGAATGGATGGACGCGCGCGCGGCCTACATCCAGAGCAAGATCGACCGCGGCCAGTACACGGCCTCGCTGACGAAGACCGGCAGCGGCACGCTCATCCTCACGGGCAACAACAGCTATGCGGGTGGGTCGACGGTGGCGGGCGGCAAGTTGTCGGTCGTCGGCACCAACGGCTCGGGCGTGACGGTCACCAGCGGCGGCACGCTGGGCGGAACGGGCACGGTGGCGGGCGCCATCGTCGTCATGACCGGCGGCGTGCTGTCGCCGGGCGTCACCGCGGCCGAGGCTGCGGGCATCCCCGCCGTCGTGGCCGATGTGACGGTGGCCGCAGGCGATGTGCTGCGTGCCAGCACCGCCAAGATCGGCTTCGGCGGCGCGTTTGCCGCCACGCTCAAGGCGGGCGGCGTGTCTTCGCGCCTGGTGGCTTCCGGCGCTGTGGCGCTCGGCGGCAACCTGAGCCTGTCGGTGGCGGCGCCATCCAACCCGGGCGACACCTACACCCTGATCCAGGGCAGCAGCATCCTCGGCACCTTCGCAGGCTTGCCCGAGGGTGCGAGCTTCCAGTCGGGCGGGCGGCAGTACCGCATCTCCTACCAGGGCGGCCGCGTGACGGTCACCGCTGTGTAATGGCGCCCCGCACTTGTTTTGTTTGTCTACTGAAGGAAAAGAGCATGAAGAAGATCAGTTCGTCGATCGCAGGCATCGTGCTGGCCGCCACGGCGGCTTTTGCGGCGCCGGCGCAGGCCAACCTCGTCACCAACGGCGGGTTCGAGACCGGCGATTTCTCCGGCTGGGCGCAGACCGGTGACGCCGTGTTCGACGGCGTCCAGTGCGCCGGGCCGGGCCCCAGCGTGTATGCGGGCAACTGCAGCGCCTACTTCGGCTCCCCCGAGTCGCAGAGCGGGATCGCGCAGACCATCGATGTCGGCAGTGTCGGCAAGATGTGGAACCTGTCGTTCGCGTTCCTGCCCGATGGCGGCCTGCCGAACAGCTTCACGGTGATGTTCGGCGGCAAGACGTTGCTGTCGCTGACCGATACCGGTGCGAGCGACTACATGGTCTACCAGTTCAGCGGCTTCACCACGGCGGAGAACATGACGCTGAGCTTCGACTTCTTCGACCCTGCCGGCTTCCTGTCTCTGGATGCGGTCACGGTGACGGCCGTGCCCGAGCCCGCGACGACCGCCTTGATGGGCGCGGCGCTGGCGGGCCTGCTGGTCATGCGCCGCCGCAAGGCGAGCTGAGGCGCTGCGGCGCCGGCGGCGCCGGTTGGCCGCCAGCGCGGTCTGGGGCGGCTGGCGGTGCCGGGCGCCCGACGCGGGGGCGCTGCGGCTTCAGAAGCTGCCGAACGCCGTCCCCAGCGCAATCACCGTCACCAGCGCCACGAGGGGGAACACCATCGTCACCGCTGCGATGTTCAGGTACGACTGCTTGTGCGTCAGCTTGCAGATCGCCAGCAGCGTGATGATGGCCCCGCAGTGCGGCAGCGTGTCCATGCCGCCGGCCGCGAGCACGGCCACGCGGTGCAGCAGCTCGGCGCTGATGCCGGCCTCTTGCGCCATGCGCAGATAGTCCCCGCCCAGCGCCTCCAGCGCGATGCTGAGGCCGCCCGACGACGAGCCGGTGATGCCGGCCAGGATGTTCATGGCGATGGCTTCGGAGATCAGCGGGTTGCCGGGCGACACGTTGAGCACCGCCTCCTTGATGATGGCGAAGCCCGCCAGGCTGGCCACCACCGCGCCGTAGCCCACCTCCGATGCGGTGTTGAACAGCGGCAGCATGAAGCCGAACACGCCCTTGTTCACGCTGGCCTTGAGGTCGGCCCAATGGCCCAGGCGCATCAGCACCAGCACCGTGCAGGCCAGGGCCAGCGCCACGATCAGCGACCACAGGCCGGTGCTGGTGGCGGTGTTGAGGTTGGGGAAGGCCTCGCGCATGAAGCCCAGGTCCATGCGCGGGAACACGATGTAGGTGAAGAGTGCGTTCACACCCACCACCAGCAGCAGCGGCAGCAGGGCCTGCCACACGGGCATCTCGGCCGTGCTGATGGCCTCGCCGGCGGGCACGGTGGCGCCATCGTCCTCGTGCTTGCCATAGCCTTCGCCCGCGCGCCGCGCCGCCGCCACGCGCGACTGCAGCCACCACAGCCCGCCGCCCAGCATGATGGCGGCGGCGATCACGCCCAGCCCCGGCGCCGCGAAGCTGTTGGTGCCGAAGTACTTGATCGGGATGGCGTTGATGATGGCCGGCGTGCCGGGCAGGGCGGTCATCGTGAAGGTGAACGAACCCAGCGCGATGCTGGCCGGGATCAACCGCTTGGGGATCTGCGCCGCGCGGAACAAGTCCTTGGCGATGGGGTAGACCGCGAAGGCGACGACGAACAGCGAGACGCCGCCATAGGTCAGCAGCGCGCAGGCCGCCACCACCACGACCACCGCATGGCGCTGGCCCACCACGCGCACGATCCAGCCCGACAGCGTGTGCGCCGCGCCCGAATCGGCGATGAGCTGGCCGAACAGCGCGCCCAGCAGAAAAATCGGCAGGAAGGCCATCGCGTAGTTGGCCAGCGCGGGCATGAAGGTGCCGGTGTAGATGGGCAGCAGCAGCGCCGCATCGCCCGAGAGCAGCACGGCCAGCGCGGCCATCAGCGGGGCCAGCAGCAGCACCGTGACACCGCGGTACGCGAGATACATCAATAACACCAACGACACCACGATCGCCAACATGCCTGCCATGCCCGGGCCTCCCTTGCCTTGAAAGCGGCGCACTGTAGCAAGCCCTAGGGTTTACACGGGTACCGCAAGGGGATCGCGCTGGCGGGCGCGCCTGCGCCGGCAAGGCCTCGGCCGACGCCCGGCCTGCGCCCAGGCCGCCAGGTGCAGTGCGTGCCGGCCCGCGGCCTCTGGCATGCCAAGCCCACGGTGCCAGGGTGCGGCTGCCGGCCTTGGCGGCGGGCCCGGGCTTCTACAAATACAAGGTGCGGGCCGCCCCTTGCCGGCCCGCTGCCAACCACCAGGAGCAGCCATGTCCCAGCCCGAGAGCCCGACCCCCATCACGCCGCCTGCAGGCGCCGACCCGGATCTGGCCGCGCAGGCCAGCCCGGGCTACGGCGTGCCCTCGCAAGACCCGCGGCCGGGCGCGCAGCAGCCGCTGTCGCCGGCCGAGGCCGCGCGCGAAGCCGGCAGCACCCTGGCGGGCGGCGGCGTGCTGGCCGGTGCTGCGGCGGGTGCGGCCGTCGGCGCCGTGGTGGGCGGGCCGGTGGGCGTGGTGGTGGGCGGGGCCCTTGGCGGCGTGGCCGGCGCGGTGGGCGGTGCGGCGGCCGGCAAGGCCATGGCCGGCGAGCGCGTGGACCTGCACATCGAAGACAGCGGCGGCAACGGCCGCCCGGTGGTGCTGATCCATGGCTGGCCGCTGTCCGGCCAGGCGTGGGAGGCCCAGGTGCCGCTGCTCAGCGCGGCCGGCTACCGCGTGGTGGCCTACGACAGGCGCGGCTTCGGCCGCTCGGCCAAGCCCGCAGGCGGCTATGGCTACGACCAGCTGGCCGACGACCTGGCCCAGGTGTTGGAGCACTGCGGCCTGCAGCAGGGCGTGACGCTGGTGGGCTTCTCCATGGGCGGCGGCGAAGTGGCGCGCTACGTGGCCCGCCATGGCCAGGCGCGGTTGCGCAGCGTGGTGTTCGCCGCGGCCGTGCCGCCGTTCTTGATGCAGGGGCCCGACAACCCCGAGGGCCCGCTCACGCCCGAGAAGGCGCAGCAGATGAAGAGCAGCCTGGCGCAGGACCGCGAGGCCTTCTTCGAGCAGTTCACACGCGATTTCTTTTCGGCGAATGGTGCGCTGCAGGTCAGCGAGCAGCAGCGCGCCGAGGCCGTGGCGCTGTGCCGCCAGTCTGGCCCACACGCGGCGCTGGCCTGCATGGAATCCTTCGGCACCACCGACTTCCGCGACGACCTGCAGAAGCTGACGGTGCCCACGCTGGTGCTGCATGGCGATGCCGACGGCATCGTGCCGCTGGAGGGCTCGGGCCTGCGCACGCACCGCGCCGTGCCGCACAGCAAGCTGGTGACGGTGCCTGGTGCGCCGCACGGGCTCAACACCTCGCACCCGCGCCAATTCAACGACGCGCTGCTGGCCTTCCTGCGCGAGGGCTGAACGGGCCGTGCGCCATGGCCGGCGGGGGCCGGCGGCGGGCCCTTCCGCGCCATCCTTCCATCGGGTGGAGGAGGAAGGCGGCACGCTCCTGCAGTACGCTGCGCGCAGCCCATCAGGGCGGCACGGGAGGGACCATGGTGCAGTGTCTTCGCTCCGCTGGGGCGCGGCGGTTGGTGCAGCTTCTCTGTGCGTGGGCGCTGGCCCTGGCCGCGGCAGCTGCGCTGGCCGATGCGCCCAACCCCGTGCCTGCACCGCCTGCCTGCACGGCATCGGCACCGCGACAGCCCGGGCGGCCCGTGGCCGTGCCAGTGCCCAAGGCCGCGCCGCTGCTATTGCAGAACTTCGTGTACTGCAGCCCGGCACCGCCATCGGCGCCTGTGCCGGTCGCCGTCGCCAGTGCCGCCGTGGCACCGGCATCGGCGCCGGCCACGGCGCCCACGGCCGCGTGCCCGTTGCCTGCGCCGGCCACGCCATGCACGGTCGACCCCACGACCGTGCCCACCTCCGTGGAGATCAACCTCGGCAAGGGCATCGGCCTGAAGTTCCAGTCCGCCGGGTGGCTGGCCTGGGTGTTGACCGGCCTGTGCGCGCTGGCGGTGATCGCGGTGCTGTTCCACGTCCTGCGGTCGAGGCCCGTGGTGGCGGCCGGGGGCAGCACGGCACCGGCCAGTGGCTGGCCGTGGCTGGCGGCCCTGCTGGCCCTGGTGCTGGGCCTCTTCGCGGGCTTGGCGCTGGCGCCGGAGCCGCAGCTGTCCGATGCGCAGCTGCGCGCGCTGCAGGACTCGCCGCAGTTCAAGGCCGCCATGGTGGAACTGGTGGAGGCCAAGGCCGAGGCGGCCCGGCTGCGCGAGCGCGTGGTAGCCCTGGAACTGGCAGCCCGGGCCGCGGTGCCGGCGCCGCCGCTCACGCCTGCGCCGCAGGTGCTGCGCATGGGCGGCTACGACCTGTTCAGCCTGGTGCTGGGCGCGGCGCTGGCCGTGGCCGTGGGCATCGCGGCGTGCATGCGCTGGGTGCAGGAGCACGCGCAGATGCGCGAGTTGCTGCGCGCCATCGGTGCGGCGGTGTCGGCCGCCGGGCCGTGGCGGACCACCGTGACCAAGCCCGAGGCCGGGCCGCCGTCTGCTGATGCCATCGCCCTGGTCACCGTGCGGCGCCTGCTCTCCGGGCGCTGGGGCGCGCCAGGCGACAGCCCTTGAGCCAGGGCCGCGTGCCGCTTGTACGCGCATGGGCGCAGCCCGCGTGCCGCCAAGGCATGGCCGTATCGGCCTGCGCACGCTCGCTGCACCGCGCAGTCCGCAGTCATCCTCGCGCAGCGCACCAGGCTGCCAATCTGGCAAGGACCGTGGGGCCATGAGCCTGCATGCCACCCAGGCGGCCTAGACTCCCCGCCCATGCCTTCACGCCACCACGCCCGCCCGCACGCCGACAGGCCTTGCCGCGCGCGCAGCGTGCTGGCCCGGTGCGCCGCTCCGCGCCGAACCGCCGGCCATTCCTGAGCCCGGCGGTCCGCACCAGAAGCACTTCCCCCTTCCTCGCTGCCGATCGCCGGGCCCCACAGCCCCAAGGTCCCGGTGCGCCTGCGCGCCGGGTGTGGTCGTTGCGTTCGCACTTCGTGCGATGAAGGAGTTCCCATGCAATTGCGGCAGATCGTTGCCGTTGTCGATGCGTCCGCCGCCGGTGTGCAGGCGGGCTGGCGCGCCGCGCGCCTGGCCTGGGCGCATGGCGCCACGCTGAGCCTGGTGGCGCCGATGGCGCTGCCCGACCGGCATCCCGTCTCGCGCCATGGCCCCAGTGCGCCGCCGGTGCGCATGCGCGAGGCGCTGAGCGACCTGGCCGGCACCATGGCCGCCGCCATCGGCATCCGGCCGGCGGTGGCGGTGGATCTGGAAGGAGAGGGCGGCGCGCTGCTGCAGCGGCAGGTGCGCACGGCCAGCCTCGTCGTCGTGCCCGCGTCGGCGGGCCCGGCAGGCGCCACGGCCTGGTGGCACGGCAGCCTGGCCGAGCGGCTGCTGCGCGAGGCGGGCGCGCCGGTGCTGCTGGTGCGGCGCCCGGCGGGCACGGCGCACCGCAGCGCGCTGGTGGCGACGGGCCCGGACGAGGCAGGCCCTCTGCTGCGCGCGGCCGGGTGGCTGTGCCGCCCCGATGCCGTGCTGGCCTGCCATGTGCTGGACCCGGCCATCCAGCGGCACCTGCATGCGGCCGATCTGCCTTTGCACACCGTGCAGTCGTGGGTGGAGACGGCCAAGCAGCGCGCCGAACTGGCCCTGGGCCAGCAGCTCGTGCAGGCCGGGCTGCAGGCCGGGCAGGCGCTGGTGCTGCAGGGCCCGGCGCTGGCGCGGCTGCTGCATGCCCAGCACAGCCGCGCCGCCTCGCTGCTGGTGGTGGGCAAGCCCCGGCGCAGCCGCTGGGCCGACCTGTTGCGCCCGGCCCTGGCCCGGCAACTGGCCGCGCGCGTGGCCTGCGACGTGTTGTGGCTGCCGGATCCGTTGCCCAGCGCGGAGCTGGCGCGCCAACGCATGCGCCGCGTGGATGCGCCGGTGCCGCTGGCGCCTCCAGGTGGCCCGTCGGTGCTGGCACCGCAGCGCGCCGGCGTGCGCCCGCAGCCATGAGCGCCGCGCTGCCATGGCACCCGGCGCACACGGTCCCATGGCCGCTGCCCGGTGCGCTGCAGCGGCTGCGCGGGTGGCTGGCGCCATGGGCCTGCCTGCGCGTCGACGTGGACCGGCCGCTGGACGGCCTGGCGCGCGAGCTGCACGGCCTGCACGGCCGCCTGCTCGACGGCACGCTGCAGGCCTCCTGCCTGCTGCTGCCCGGCCCCCTGCCGGGCCTGCGACTGTGGCATCGGCAGGCCGACGGCGAGCATTACGTCTACGTGGAAGACATGGCCGCCGGCTGCCTGGCCGGCACCACCGTGTTCAACCGGCTGGTCGAGGTGGGCCGGACCGTGGACCCGCATGTGCGTTCGCCGCACTCGCGCTACCGCCCGGCCTACCAGCGCCGCGGCATCGCCGCCGCCGTCTATGCCTGGGCGCTGGACAGCGGCATCTGCCTGGTGAGCGGCGCGCGCCAGTCGCCCGGCGCCCACGCGCTGTGGCAGGCGCTGGGCCGGCGCTACGGCCTGGGCTACGTGCAGCTGTCGGGCCGGCGCCTGCGCTGGCTGGGCACGAACGTGGCGCCCGCCCTGGCCGAGGGGCTGGACACGCGGCTCATGCTGTGGGCCGGGGCGCCGGAGCGGCTGCGCTGGCTCGACGGGATGCCGCGAGGCTGAGCAGCGGGGGAGCCGTTTCGGCGCTCCCGCGGTACTGCTTCCCCACCCAATGTTGCAAATGCGAATGCTTATTGGCAGCGCTATTGTGTGAATCAGCGCACCCGGAATCCCGTAGGCCGGCCCAACCGCGGCTGGTAATCCCATTTGTAAGACAGTTCCTTCTTTTTTTGTAAGCAGCGCCGGCGCGCAGCCGCCCACATGATTGCCCGCTTATAGTGCGGCCGCCCCCTGAAAGGTAAGTCATGAAATCGTGTGTAAAGAGCCTGTGTCGCAGCCTGTTGGTCGTCGTCGGAATCGGGGCGGCCCAGCTTTCCTGGGCCGGGCGGTCGAATTACCAAGAGCTTTATGTGTTTGGCGACAGCCTGTCGGACACGGGAAACTCCTTGGTCGCCACCACTGCGCAGCAAATGGTGCCGGCCTTGCCGCCTTCACGTTCCCCCAATGCCACTTACTGGCAGGGGCGCTATACCAATGGGCCGGTCGCCGCTGAATATCTTTGGGATTTGATGAACCGCAAGAACGGTTCAGAACTGACCCCGTCCCTGGTTCTCGATGGCCGTGTGAAGAAGGCGGGGGTCAGTTTCGCCTTCGGTGGTTCCACCTCCGGTGTCAGTTCACAGTCGCCGCTGGGGTTCACCGTTCCGGGGCTGCTGGGCCAGATCCAGATGTTCAACGCACTGCTGGCCGGTAAAAAGGCGCCGGCCAATGCGCTGTATGTGGTCTGGAGTGGGTCGAACGACTATCTGCAAGGCGTCACCAGCACCCCCGCGACGGTGGTGAACAACGTCGCGGCCTCGGTGCGGCAGCTCTACGCCATGGGCGCACGTTCGTTCCTGGTGCCGAATCTGGCCGACCTGGGGCTGACGCCTTTCGTCCAGGTCCAGAACGCGGGGCCGGCATTCACGCAGCTGAGCCAGGCGCACAACGCTTTGCTGCAGGAAGCGCTGGGACGACTCTCGAATGAACTGCCGGCAGCGCGCATCGTGGCGGTCGACGTGTTTGCGCTGGGGGCAGCGGTGGTCGGCGCCGGTCAGGTGTCGGCGGAACTGCCCGCGCTGGAATACCTTGCGCCCGGTTCTGGCGCGGCAGATTGCCTGTTCCGCAATCCGGCGACCTGTATCGACGTGAATTTCTCTGCGTTCTTGCCGCCATTTTTGTTCTGGGACGTGATGCATCCCACCACGCAGGTGCATGGCCTGATTGGCAGTGCCATGTACCGCGCCTTGCAACAAAAGCCATGAAACCACTGCGCTGGCTTTGAACCACAAAGCCGGTTGCGATTCACCAGTTTCCTTCTGTACAACGCAAGGATGCTTTCGCCATGGACAGCATGCAGCAAATCAGAATCTCATGCGACCCGCCATCCGTCCGCTCCAACGGCCGTCGGTTTGACTGCGAATGGATGGAGGGCTCCCAAATGAACCGATGGCTTTTGCGCGCCAGGCTGGCGGAGGCATTGGCAGAGCATGGGCCGCATTCGCATTGGCTGGAAGCCCGGCTCAAAAGCGAGGCGGCGCAGGCCATTTCCTTGTAACAGGGTGAGGATCAACAATCGGAAGATTCTTGCCCTGTGAATATCTCTTTCGCATTTCTGCCCGCGGCAATGGCTGGTGCGGTACCGATGAAAAAATGATGGCGACAACCCGGAGTAGAAAATGGATTTTGTCAAATTAGGTCTTGTTGCCGCGGCAGCCTTATCGGCGGCCCCGGCGTTCTCGTCCCAGGTCACGCAATGGGATTACATCGTGGACAGCGCCTTCGATGCCGCGCAAACCACGTTCTCGGCCGGACGCGCGTCGAGCAGCGGCACAGTGGCGCCGTCCAACCTGCAGATCAGCTGGGGCGTGGGGAACGGCAACGTCGGCGTGAACCGCAGCGCGCTGCAGATCTCGGCCACGCCGAGCAGCGGCGTGCTGGTGACCGACGGCGCATCGCAGCTGGCCAACACCTACACGCACATCAACAACGGCAACCTGGGTCGCAACAGCGTGTCGCTGCTGACGACGCAGATCGACGCGCAGCTGCAATTGCGGCCCAGCGGCTCCGGTCTGCCCTACGCCTCCTACCTGGCGAGCTACACGGTCCACTTCGCGGAGACGCCCAACGTGTCCGGCACCTGTGCGGTGCAGAGCGCGGTTGCGTGCGACGACATCTTCGTCATCGCCGGTTCGCTCAACGAGGCGTTCGTGTACGACGGCTTCGAGTACTTCGTGAGCTTCTTCGCGGCGCCTGCGCTGGGCACCCTGGACGACGCCGTCTGCGCGGCAGCGGCGGCTGGTCCCGGCTGCATCGGCTTCACCACGCAGGAGTTCATGACGACGAACGTCAACTTCAACCTGGCGATCACCAGCAGGGCCATCGAGGTGCCGGAACCAGGGTCCATCGCCTTGCTGGGCGCGGGCCTGCTCGGACTGGTGGGTCTGGGTCGACGCCGCCTGCGCTGAGGCCGGTTGGAACCGGGCCGCGCGCCCGGGGCGCCGGCGCGTTCTCCAGCGCCTGCACCGGCGCTCGGTCAGCGCGGCTGCGCGGTGTTGGCGATGGTTACTGGTTCAGCCGGATGTCGAAGGCCTTCACGATGCCGGCGTTGCGCTGGTATTCGGCGCGCACCGATTGCGCCATCTGCTCTGGCTCCAGGTCTTCCACCAGGTCGAAGCCGTTGGCCACCAGCTGCTCGCGCACGCGCGGCTGGGCGGCCGCCCGCAGCACGGCGGCGTGGATTTTGCCCATCAGTTCGGCCGGCACATTGCCGGCGGCCACCAGGCCCACCCAGTTGCTGAAGTCCAGTTCGGGGTAGCCCTGTTCGGCCAGCGTGGGCACGTCGGGCAGCTGCGGCGAACGCGCCTTGGCGGCCACGCCGTAGACCTGCAGCTTGCCGGCCGCGACCATGGCCCGTGAGGTGGACAGGCCGTCGAACATGATCGGGATGGTGCCGGCCATCACCTGCACCAGCGCGGGCGGCGAGCCGGGAAACGGCACGTGCTGCAGGTCCAGCCCGGCCTTCTGGTTGAAGATCACGCCGGCATAGTGCGAGCTGGTGCCCGCGCTGTACGAGGCAAAGCTGAGCTTGCCCGGCTGGCTCTTCAGCTGGGCGACCAGGCCCTTCAGGTCCTTCGGCAGGCCCGGCGTGCCGACCAGCACCATGGTGCCGCGCGCGACGAAAGCCACGGGCTTCACGTCGACGAGCGGGTCGAAGCTGCCCTTCATGACCAGCGGAATCTCGGTCAGCACATTGCTGGCCGTGAACATCAGCGTCTGGCCGTTCGGCGGCGCGGCGCGCAGCGCCTGCACGCCGATGGCACCGCCGGCGCCCGGCTTGTTGTCGACGATCACCGGCTGGTGGATCTCGCGCGCGAGCGCCTCGGCGACGATGCGCGCGGCCACGTCCATGGTGCCGCCGGGCGGCGCCGGCACGACGATGCGCACGGGCTTGTCGGTCCAGGCGTGGGCGGGTGACAGCAGCAGCGCGGCGCCCAGGGCGAGCAGCGTGCGGCGTGCGGTGGGGAGGAAATTCGGGGTGGTCATGGCGTCTCCTGTTCGTGGTGCGTGGGCGTCAGAACGTGTGGCGCAGGCCGGCCATCCAGGCACTCACATTCTTGCCGGCGGCGACTGGCGTGGCATAGACGGGGCTCAGGTTCATGTTGCCGCCCGCGTTGCGCACGGACGCGCCCTGGGCGTACAGCATCGTGCGTTTGGACAGTGCGTAGTCCACGCCGGCCGCGAACTGGGTGGCCTGGTGGCCGGCGTTGGTGTTGTCCGTCATGCGGTAGTAGCCGGCCGTCAGGTTCACCAGCGGCGCGATGCGCCAGCCCGCGGCCACGGTCCACAGGTTCAGGCTGGCCGAGCCGCCCGGCACCAGCGCGCGCGCCGGGTTGCGCGCGCGGTAGACGGCTGCGCTGACGGTGTAGGCATCCCAGGTGTACAGCGCGCCGAGCGACACCAGCCGGTTGGTGTGGGCGGTGGGCGTGAAGCCCGCGGCAGTGGCGGCGGCCTGGCCGGCGGCGGCGTTGCCGAGCGCCGCGGTGTAGAGCGCGGTGGCGGCCGGCAGGTTGTTGCCGTGGCCGTCGTACAGCAGGGCCGACAGGCGCAGCCTGCCGTCGTTGTAGAGCAGCGTGGCGCTCTGCTGCCGGTTCGCGCTCGACGCGCCGTTGCCTTCGCCGAAGGCATGGCTCAGGTTCAGCGTCAGGTGCTGCCAGGTGGGCGAGGTGTAGACGACGGCGTTGTCGTTGTAGATGGCGCCGAAGGCCGCGTTCGAGTTGTTGCCGATGAACACCCCGCTGGCGCTGTTGAGCCCCACCAGCGCCGTCAGCGCGCTGCCGAAGTAGCGCGCACCACGCGCGTCGGTGCTGGCCATGGCGAAGTACATCGGCGTGACCTGGCGGCCCAGCTTGAGCTGCCCGAACGGCCCCGAGAGCCCGACCACCGAGAACTGGTTGAACGCCGCCGTGGCCGATGCGCTGTTGGGCCCGCCGATGGTGCCGCTGGCGGTGTTGACGTTGCCCTGCAGCTGGAAGAAGGCGCCATAGCCGCCGCCCAGGTCTTCGTGCCCGCGCAGGCCCCAGTTGCTGGCGCCCAGGCCGCCGTCCTTGTAGCCCGTCAGCCGCGCGCCGGTGCTGGCGGCCGGCACGTAGCCGGCCCTGCCGGCCGAGGTGTTGGAGATCGACAGCACGCCGGCGTCGAGCACGCCGTACAGGCTCACGCCCGCAGTTGCGGGCGGGGGCGTCTGGGCCAGGGCCGGGCCGGCCAGCAGGGCCAGGCCGGCGAGGCCGAGCAGGGGTGCGCAGGACGCGCTGCGGTGTTTCATCGTTGTCTCCTTGCAGGTCTTCTCTGGTGGAAGCCGTGGCCCGATGCTAGGGAGACTCCCCAGGCCGCAGTTGATGATCTGGGACACATACTTGCGCACTTGGGACATCGCCCGTGACCGACACCCTGCTACCCATCCGCAGCGCCAGCCTGCGCGGCTACACCGAGCTGGTGCACGCGCTGGGCCACGACCCGCAGCCGCTGCTGCGCGCGGCCGGCCTCTCGGCGCGGCTGTTGAAGGACCCCGAAACGCTGATCTCGTCCGACGCGGTCTGCGAACTGCTGGAAGACACGGCCGCCGCCACGCGCACCGAGGACTTCGCGCTGCGCCTGGCCGCCATGCGCGACCTGTCCAACCTCGGGCCCATCAGCCTGGTGCTGCGCGACGAGCCCACGCCGCGCCAGGCGCTGGACACGCTGTGCCGCTACCTGCGGCTGCTGAACGCCTCGCTCGTCACGCGCATCGAGGAGGTGGGCAGCGCCGTGCTGATCCGCGAAGACCTCGTGCTGCGCCGCCCGCGCGCCATGCGCCAGTCCATGGAACTGGCCATTGGCGTGATGTTCCGCATCCTGCGCGAGCTGATCGGCCCGCAGTGGCGGCCGCTGGGCGTGGGCTTCACGCACCGGCCACCGGCCGACCCGGCGGCGCACCGCGCCTTCTTCGGCCGCCGCGTGGCCTTCCACCAGGACTACAACGGCCTGCTGTGCGCGGCCGCCGATCTGCAGATCGCGCAGGCGCCGAGCAACCCGGGCGTGGCGGGCTTTGCGCGCGGCTACCTCGAATCAGCGCTGTCGAGCCGGCGCGTCGGCTCGGTCGAGACGGTGCGCCAGCTGATGCTGGCCCTGCTGCCGGGCGGGCGCTGCACCGCGCAGCAGGTGGCCCACCACCTGCGCATGGACCGGCGCACGCTGCACCGGCACCTGGCGGCCGACGGCCTGGGCTTCACCGGCCTGCTGCAGCAGGTGCGCGTGGACGTGGCGCAGCGCCATCTGCGCGAGAGTGATTTGCCGCTGGCCGACGTGGCTGCGCTGCTGGGCTTCTCGTCGGCCAGTGCGTTCAGCCACTGGTTTCGGGCGAGCTTCGGGTGCAGCGCGCTGCAATGGCGCAGGCAGGCGGGGGCGTAGGTCGGCAAGCCACTGTCGCCCGTCCTGGCAACAGGCTTGTGGCAAGCTATCGCCTCCTGAGGACCATCGTGATCGGACCGGCCATGTCAGCCACCCTTGAGATTCTGCAGGCCCAGATTCTGGGTCTGTCAAAGGAAGATCGTTCCCGCCTGCTCGAACGGCTGGTCGCCAGCCTGGATGTGGATGCCGACGCGGAGCAAGAGTGGGAGACGGTGGCCGCGGAACGCGACGCGGAGTTGGCTTCCGGCACCGTCGCAGGCGTTCCGCTGGAAGATGCAATGGCCCGGCTTCGGGCCCGCTTCCCCGGATGAGCATCTTCCTGCATCCCCTGGCGGAACAAGACCTCGAGGAAGCCGCATCCTTCTACGAGCGCGAGGGCTCACCTGCGGTAGCTGCCAGGTTCCTTGCAGAGTTCTACCGGGTCGCCAAACTCCTGCACGCGAACCCCGGCATCGGCACCCCCAGAACGAAAGGCCGCAGGGGCTTTCCGACCACAGGGTTCCCCTACACAGTCATCTACCGCGCATATCCTGCGGACATCCACGTTCTCGTGGTCAAACACGACAGGCGCCGCCCGGACCACGGTGGCGGGCGCAGCTGAGCGATAGGCCGACCGAGGCCGCCCTCACACGAGCGGCTTGCCCTGCCGCCGCCATGCCTCCGGCGCACACCCGAACTGGGCCACGAACCAGCGCGTGAATGCGCTGTGCGTGCTGTAGCCCAGCATGGCCGCCACCTGCCCCACGCCATAGCGCGCGTTGGCCAGGTACTGGCGCGCCAGGTCGCGCCGCACCTCGTGCAGCAGCGCCGCGAAGGTGGCGCCCTCGGCGTCGAGCTGGCGCTGCAGCGTGCGCAGGCTGGTGCCCAGGCCCTGCGCCACCGCCTCGCAGGTGGCGCGGCCCGTGGGCAGCATCAGGTAGATGGCCCTGCGCACCTGCTGCTGCGCCGAGTCGCGGCCGGGCGATTGCGCCTCGACCAGGCCTTGCGCGTAGCGCGCCAGGCCCGGGTCGGCAGCCGGGTTGGGCACGTCCAGATCGGCCGCCGCGCAGGCGAAGCCGTTGAAGCCGCTGTCGAACACCAGCCGGCAGCGGAACAGCTGCCGGTGCAGGCCCGCATCGGCCGGCGCGCCGTGCGCGAAGTGCACGCTGACGGGGCGCCAGCGCTCGGCGAACAGCGCGGCGCACATGCGGTACAGCACGCCGATGGCCAGCTCCACCGACTGGCGCGCCGGCAGGCTGGAGACGATCTCCTCGCGCACGATCACCAGGCGGCCCGCGTCCTCGGTCTGCATCGCCAGCGATTCGTTGACCAGGTGCAGGTAGGCGATGAGCGTGGCCAGCACGGCGCGCAGCGTGGGCTGGTGCGTCAGCAGCAGGCTGACCACGCCGAGGTCGGACAGCTGGCGCGAGCGCGCCATGCGCAGCCCGAAGTTGTCGCAGCCCGTGGCGGCGGCGGCCTGCTCCAGCAGCTGCACCACGGCGCTCGTGGGGATGCGCTGGTCGGGCTGGCGCAGCACGCGGGGTTGGAGCCCCACGCGCCGCAGGGCCAGGGCGGCGTCGAGCCCGAGGCTGGCGGCCACCTCGGCGAAGTTCGTCAGCGCCGCCGCGCGCACCTGCACCGCCATAACGTCCCCCTTGTGGTGGACGCGATTCTGGCATCGAAAGCTAAGCACCTGGCATGGATTGCAAAGCGCGCCGTGCCCCCGGTTCCTACAGTCCAGAGACCGAATCCCCCCAACGAAAGCGAGACAAGCCATGGCCACAGCCGTCAGATTCCACACCACCGGAGGCCCCGAAGTGCTGCGTGTCGAGCAGGTGCAGGTCGGCGAGCCCGGCCCGGGCCAGGTGCTGCTGCGCCATGTGGCCGTCGGGTTGAACTACGCCGACACCTATTTCCGCAACGGCACCTACCCTGTGCCGCTGCCCAGCGGCATCGGCGTCGAGGGCGCGGGCGTGGTGCAGGCGCTGGGCGCCAACGTGCACCACGTGGCCGTGGGCGACCGCGTGAGCTACACGGGCTTCGTCAACACCCTGGGGGCCTACAGCACGGAGCGCCTGGTTCCCGCCGATGCGCTGATCAGATTGCCGGAGGCGATCTCGTGCGAGACGGCGGCGGCCATGACCATGCGCGGCCTGACGTCCGCCTACCTGATGCGCCGCATCCACCCGTTCAAGGCGGGCGACACCATCCTGCTGCACGCCGCGGCGGGCGGCGTCGGGCTGATCGTGGCGCAGTGGGCGGCTCTGCTGGGGCTCACGGTGATCGGCACCGTCTCCACCGAGGCCAAGGCCGAACTGGCGCGCGCGCATGGCTGCACCCACACGATCGACTACAGCCACGAGGACGTGGCGCAGCGCGTGCGCGAACTGACCGGCGGGCGCGGCGTGGACGTGGTGTTCGACAGCGTGGGCCAAAGCACCTTCATGGCCTCGCTGGATTCGCTCAAGCGGCGCGGCCTGCTGGTCTGCGTGGGCACGGCCAGCGGTCCCATCCCGCCGTTCGACCCGGCGCTGCTGGCACGCAAGGGCTCGCTCTTCGTCACGCGCCCCGCGCTGGCCGACTACATCGCCGACCCGGCCGAGAAGGCCGAGCTGGCGGCCGAGGTGTTCGGCCACATCGCGGCGGGCCGCATCCGCATCGAGATCCACCAGCGCTATGCGTTGGAAGACTGCGTGCAGGCGCACCGCGACCTGGAATCGCGCAAGACGACCGGTTCGTCCATCTTCGTCATCTGAGGAGCAGACGCCATGCGCATCGAACCCCTGAGCTGCGCCCTGGGCGCCGAGTTGCTGGATGTGAGCCTGTCCGACGCCGCGCACGACGCCGCCCTGTTCGCCGAGATCAAGGCTGCACTGCTGGCGCACAAGGTGCTGTTCCTGCGCGGCCAGCACTTCAGCCGTGCTGAGCATGTGGCCTTCGCGCGCCGCTTCGGCGCGCTGGAAGACCACCCCGTGGCCGGCAGCGACCCGGAACACCCGGGCCTGGTGCGCATCTACAAGTCGCCCGATCAGCCGAACGACCGCTACGAGAACTCCTGGCACAGCGACGGCAGCTGGCGCGAGACGCCGGCCATGGGCTGCGTGCTGCGCTGCGTGGAATGCCCGCCTGTGGGCGGCGACACCATGTGGGCCAACATGGCGCTGGCCTACGAGAAGCTGCCGCAGCACATCAAGGACCTGATCGCGCCGCTGCGCGCCCGCCACAGCATCGAAGCCACCTTCGGCGCGGCCATGCCGCTGGACAAGCGGCTGGCGCTCAAGGCCCAGTTCCCCGACGCCGAACACCCGGTGGTGCGCACCCACCCGGAGACGGGCGAGAAGCTGCTGTTCGTGAACGGCTTCACCACGCACTTCACCAACTTCCACACCGCCGCCAACGTCAGGGTTGGCCAGGATTTCACGCAGGGCGCCAGCGCGCTGCTGCAGTACCTGGTCAACCAGGCCGCCATCCCCGAATACCAGGTGCGCTGGCGCTGGCAGCCCCACAGCGTCGCGATCTGGGACAACCGCGCCACGCAGCACTACGCCGTGATGGACTACCCGCCCTGCCACCGCAAGATGGAACGCGCGGGCATCGTCGGCACGCCGACCTTCTGAACAACCACCCCAACGGAGACCCTTGCCATGAACTTCCTCGACGGCCACCTGTTCCCCGAGAACCAGCAGCCCCTGGTCATCACCGCCGCCCCGTACGCGCCCTCCTGGGTGCCGTCGGACTTCCCCGGCGAGATCGCCGTGACCATGGAAGAGCAGATCCAGAAGGCGGTGGACTGCTACAACGCCGGCGCCACGGTGCTGCACCTGCATGTGCGCGAGCTGGACGGCAAGGGCAGCAAGCGGCTGTCCAAGTTCAACGAACTCATCGCTGGCGTGCGCGCCCGCGTGCCCGAGATGGTGATCCAGGTCGGCGGCTCGATCAGCTTCGCACCCGAGAGCGACGGCGCGGCCGCCAAGTGGCTCAGCGACGACACGCGGCACATGCTGGCCGAGCTCGACCCCAAGCCCGACCAGGTCACGGTGACGATCAACACCTCGCAGATGAACATCCTGGAGCAGTTCGACCTGCGCGACATCCAGGGCACCTCGATGGAAGACCCGGCGGTGTTCAACGCCTACAAGGAGATGACGGTGCCGGCCCAGCCGGGCTGGGCCGAGGAGCACATCCGGCGCCTGTCGGCCGCAGGCATCCAGAGCGCCTTCCAGTGCTACAACATCAACAGCTTCGAGTCGGTGGAGCGGCTGATGCGCCGCGGCATCTACAAGGGCCCGCTGGTGCTGAACTGGGTGGCCATCGGCGGCGGCATGGACGCGCCCAATATCTACAACCTGGCCAACTTCGTGCGCGCCGTGCCCGACGGCGCGATGCTGACGGTGGAAAGCTCGGTGCTCAACGTGCTGCCGGTGAACATGATGGGCATCGCCATGGGCCTGCATGTGCGCTGCGGCACCGAGGACAACCTGTGGAACCAGTCGCGCAGCGCCAAGATCGGCACCGTGGCCCAGGTGGAGCAACTGGTGCGCATCAGCCGCGAGTTCGGCCGGCCGATCGCCACGGCGCAGCAAGCGCGCGAGATCTGCAAGATCGGCGTGTTCTACGACACGGTGGAGGAGACGCTGCTGGCGAATGGCTTCGCGCCGAACCGCAACGGCGCGCAGCAGGGCTTCCTGCGCAAGGCCGCCTGAACCCATGCACGCCCTGCGCGCCCGGCTGTCCGCGCTGTCGCCCGGCGTGGTGGTGGTGGCCATCGTCGCGGTGGCGGCCCTGTACCTGTCGGGGCACTACGGCGCGCCGGTCATGCTGTTCGCGCTGCTGCTGGGCATGGCCGTCAACTTCCTCTCGCAGGAGGGGCGCTGCCGGCCCGGCATCGAGTTCACGGCCAGGCGTGTGCTGCGCTGGGGCGTGGCGCTGCTGGGCCTGCGCATCACGGCCGCGCAGGTGCAGGCCATGGGCTGGGAACCGGTGGCGATGGTGGCGATCTCGGTCGTCGCGACCATCGCGTTCGGCATCGCCATGGCGCGGGCCATGGGCTTCAAGACCTTCTTCGGCCTGCTGTCCGGCGCTGCCGTGGGCATCTGCGGCGCATCGGCCGCGCTCGCCATCGCGGCGGCGTTCCCGCAGCACCCGCTGAAGGAGCGCGCCACGCTGTTCACCGTCATCGGGGTCAGCAGCCTGTCCACGCTGTCGATGCTGCTGTACCCGCTGCTGGCGCGCTGGCTCGGGCTGGACCCGCTGCAGGCGGGCCTGTTCCTGGGCGGCACCATCCACGACGTGGCGCAGGTGGTGGGCGCAGGCTACAGCATGGGCCACGCCACCGGAGATGCGGCCACCGTGGTCAAGCTCATGCGCGTGGCGATGCTGGTGCCCGTGATCGGCCTGGCGGCCTGGTTGACGCACGCGCAGGCGGCGCGCCAGCCCATGGCGGCCGATGCTGCGCCGCAGGACAAGCCGCCGCTGCCCTGGTTCGCGGCGGCCTTCGTCGTGCTGGTGGCGGTCAACAGCCTGGACGTGCTGCCCGCTGCGGCCGTGGCGGCGGGCAACCAGGCCTCCCAGGTCTTCCTGGTCGCCGCGATGGCGGCGATCGGCATGAAGACACACCTCAAGGACATCCTGGACGTGGGCTGGAGGCCGGTGGCGCTGATGGTGCTGGAGACGGTGTTCCTGGCGGCCTTGTTCTACGGCGCGATGCGCGTGCTGGCAGGCGCCTGAGGCGCTAGGGGGCCAGCGCGGCCTCCAGTTCCTGCACCAGCTCGGTCAGCGCGCTGCCCAGCGCCAGCACCTGGCGCGCCGGCAGCGGCTGCGGTGCCAGCACGCCGCAGTTGAGCACGAAGCGGATCGCGTCCACGGGCTGGGCGAAGGGCACGGCCACGGCCTCGATCTCGGGCCGGAAGTCGCGCGAGCTGCAATGGCCGTGGCGCGCGAACTGCGCCATGGCGCGCTCGACCACACCCGCATGCCGGTGTGCCGCGGCCGGGTCGCGCACGGCGATCTCGTTGAGCACGGCACGGCGCTCGGCGGGGCGCGCGCCGCAGAGCCAGGCGCGGCCCATGGCGGTGGACAGCATGGGCATCACCGCGCCGGTGTCGGGCGGCAGCAGCCGGTTGTCGGTGCGCCAGGCGGTCTGCACGTAGACCATGCCGGCTTGGTGGCGCAGGCCCAGCGAGACCGCGCCGCCGATGCGCTGCGACAGCGCCAGCATGCCCGGCCGCGCGAGCGCGCGCAGGCGCAGCCCGGCCAGCATGGGGTAGGCGATGGCCACCGTGGCCGCGCCCAGCCGGTAGCCACTGCCGAGCGGGTTGCGCCGCAGCAGGCCCAGCTGCACCAGCGTGTGGGTGAGCCGCACCACCGTCTGCGGCGACAGGCCGAGCCGGCGCGCGAGCTGGGCGTTGCCGAGCACCTCGTCGCCGGGCTGGAAGCAGGCCAGCAGGTCCAGGCCGCGCGCCAGCGTTTGCGCGGCGGCGGTGGCCGGGTCGTCGCCGGCACGGCGGCGCGCGGGCGGCGCGGGTGCGGGCTGCGGCGGCCAGGCGGCAGCGGGCGGCGCGGTGCCGGCGGATTCGGCGCGCCATTCCTGCTCGATGCGCCGGGCCAGGGCCAGCAGCCGCGGGGCGACGCGGCCGGCCAGTTCGCCGGGTGCCAGGCGCCGGGCCGGCAGGCCGCAGTTGAGCACCAGGCGTTCGCCGCCCAGGCGCACGTCCAGCGGCACGGCCACCGCGTGCACCTCGCTCTGGAAATGGCCGGGCGAGAAGCACAGGCCGCGCTGCGCGAAGTCGCGCCGGGCCTGGGCCAGCGCCGGCGCCCAGGCCGCAAGCTGGGCCGGTTCGTGCGCGCGCAGCGCAGCCAGCGCCTGGGCGCGCTCGGTGGGCGCGGCGCTGGCCAGCCAGGCGCGGCCGACGGCGCTGGCCAGCAAGGGCAGGGCGGCGCCCACGTCGGGCTTGAAGGCCGAAGGTTGGTGCCAGCGGCAGGTCTCCACATAGACCATGTGGCGGTGGTTGCGCATGGCCAGCGAGACGGCGCCGCCCAGTTCCTCGGCCAGTTGGCTCATGGGCAGCCGCGCGAGCCGGCGCACGCCCAGGCTGGCCAGCAGCGGATAGCCCAGCGTCAGCGCGCTGCTGCCCAGCCGGTAGCGCCGCGTGCCGGCGTCGAACAGCAGCAGGCCGCGCGCGAGCAACTGTGTGCTCAGCCGCGAGATGCTGGCCTTGGACAGCCCGGTGCGCTCGGCCAGCTGCTTGTTGGACAGGCCGGCCGGCGCGTCGGCGAAGGCGTCGAGCAGGGCCAGGCCATGGGCGAGGCTGCTGGCGTAGCGGGGATCGGCGGCGGCGTGCACGCGTTCAATATAGCGAAACAAGCATTGGCGGCGGGAGGGTGCCAAACCTAAGCTGCGCACCGGATCGACCTGAACGACGGAGACGAACGATGCCGGTGAACCCCTGCTCAACGCTGCCCAAGGCGGCGCCATGACCCCCACCACGCCCGACGCCCCGGCCCACGCCGCGGCCCACGCCACTGGAGGCCCGCTGGCCGGCCTGCGCATCCTGGACATGGCCACCGTGGTGGCCGCGCCCTTCGGCGCCACGCTGTGCGCCGATGCGGGCGCCGAGGTCGTCAAGCTGGAACTGCCCGAGGGCAACGACCCGCTGCGCGGCCTGGCGCCCACCGGCCTGTACTGGAAGGTGCTGAACCGCGGCAAGGCCGGCGTCTCGCTCGATGTGCGCAAGCCCGAGGGGCGGGCGCTGTTCCTGCAGCTGATCGCGGGCTTCGACATCCTGGTGGAGAACTTCCGCCCCGGCACGCTGGACCGGTGGGGCCTGGACTGGGCCACGCTGCAGGCGGCCAACCCGCGCCTGTCGGTGCTGCGGCTCACGGGCTTCGGCCAGACCGGGCCCTATGCCGGACGGCCCGGCTTCGCGCGGATCTTCGAGGCCATGGGCGGGCTGGCGCACCTGACGGGCGAGGCCGGCGGCAACCCGCTGCACATGAACTTCCCGCTCGGCGATTCCATCGCCGGCCTGTTCGGTGCCTTCGCCATCGCGAGCCTGGCGGCCGAGCGGGCGCGCGACCCGCAGGCGCCGGGGCGCGAGGTCGACCTCTCGGCCACCGAGGCGCTGCTGCGCGTGCTGGAGCCGCTGGCGGCCGAGCACGAATGCCTGGGCGAGGTGCGCGGCCGCACCGGCGCGCGGGCCAGCTACACGGCGCCATCCAACATCTACCGCACGCAGGACGGGCAGTGGATCACGCTGGTGGGCTCCTCCGACGCGATCTTCCGCAGGCTTTGCACGGCGATGGGGCAGCCCGGGCTGGCCGACGATGCGCGCTTCGCGAGCAACCCGCAGCGCCTGCGGCACCTGGACCAGATCGACGGGGCCATCGCGCAATGGTTCGCCACGCAGGAGTACGCCGGGCTGGCCGCGCAACTGGAGGCGCACGGCGTGCCCTTCAGCAAGATCTATTCGATCGCCGACGTGCTGGAAGACCCGCACTTCCAGGCGCGCGAGGCGTTCTGGCGCCTGCCCGATGCCGAGCTGGGCTCGGTGCCCGCGCCGGCCGCCGTGCCGCGCTTCGGCCAGCACACGCCGGCGCCGCCGCGCACCGGCCCCGCCACCGGCGAGCACAACGCCGCCATCTACGGCGCGCTGGGCCTGACCGATTCCGACCTGGCCGCGCTGCGCGCTGCCCGCGTCATCTGAAGAAGGAGACGAACATGATCCGAGATCCCGAGGCATTCCAGGAACTGCTGGCCGGCGTGCGCCGCCAGGTGAGCGAGCAGATGATCCCGCGCGAGGCCGAGGTCGAGCGGCTGGATGAAGTGCCGGCCGACCTCGTGGCCGCGCTGGCGCGCAGCGGCTACTTCGGCTGGTCCATCCCCGAGGCCTACGGCGGCGCCGGCATGACGACCGAGGAGCTGGTGCTGGCCGCGATGGAGCTGTCGCAGGCTTCGGTGGCCTTCCGCGCCCGCGTGGGCACCAACACCGGCATCGGCTCCGAGGCGCTGGTGGCCGACGGCACGCCCGCGCAGAAGGACCGCTACCTGCCACGCATGGCGCGCGGCGAGCTGACGGGCTGCTTCGCGCTGACCGAGCCCGAGGCCGGCTCGGATGCCGTGGCCCTCACGACCAGCGCCGTGCGCGACGGCGATCACTACGTGCTGAACGGCGCCAAGTGCTTCATCACCAACGCGCCCATCGCCGGGCTGTTCACGGTGATGGCGCGCACCGACCCGGACGACCGCACGGCGCGCGGCATCACGGCCTTCCTGGTCGAGCGCGAGACGCCGGGCCTCTCGACGGGCCAGCCCTACGACAAGATGGGCCAGGCCGGCTCGCCGGTGTCCGAGGTGTTCTTCGACAACTGCCGCGTGCACGCCGACCAGATCGTGGGCGGCGCCGGCAACACCGGCAACGGCTTCAAGACCGCGATGAAGGTGCTGAACAAGCAGCGCATCCACCTGGCCGCGCTGTGCACGGGCCCGGCCATCCGCATGCTGGACGAGGCCGTGGCGCACACTGCGCAGCGCACGCAGTTCGGCCAGGCGGTGGCGGGCTTCCAGCTGGTGCAGGCGCTGATCGCCGACTGCCAGACCGAGATCCACGCCGCGCGTGCGCTGATCCTGGAGACGGCCCGCGCCCGCGACGCCGGCGAGGACGTGACCATGCAGGCCTCGATGTGCAAGTACTTCGCCTCGGAGATGTGCGGCCGCGTGGCCGACCGCTGCGTGCAGATGCTGGGCGGCACGGGCTTCATTCGCGGCCATGCGATCGAACGCTTCTACCGCGACGTGCGGCTGTTCCGCCTGTACGAGGGCACCAGCCAGATCCACCAGCTCAACATCGCCAAGCGCACGCTGGCCCGCGCCGGCCATGAACTGCGCTGAACACACACACCAGGAGACCGACATGCGCGCCCCGACCACCACCTTCTCCGCCGCGGCCTGCACGCGCCGCGCGGCCACCGCCGCACTGCTGGCCCTGGCCGCGGCACTGCCCGCGGCCCACGCCGCCGGCTACCCGGACAAGCCCGTGCGCATCATCGTGCCCTATGCGCCGGGCGGCGGTGCCGACACCGCGGCACGCGCCATCGGCCAGCGGCTGACGGAGGTCTTCGGCCAGAGCTTCATCGTGGAGAACAAGGCCGGCGCCTCGACGCAGAGCGGCACGCTGGCGGTGGTGCGTGCCGCGCCCGACGGCTACACGCTGCTGCTGGGCACGGCCAACCTGGCGACCAACGCCGTGCTGTTCGACAAGCTGCCCTACGACGCGCAGCGCGACCTGGCGCCGATCTCGCTGATCACCAAGGCGCCGGTGTACGTGGTCGTCCACGCCGAGTCGCCGCTCAAGGACTTGAAGGGCCTGATCGCCCAGACCCGCAGCACCAAGGACGGCCTCAGCTACGGCACGGCCGGCAACGGCAGCATTCCGCACCTGGCGGGCGAGCTGTTCCGCGCCACCACCGGTGCGCAGCTGCTGCACGTGCCCTACAAGGGCAGCTCGGAGGCGGTGGCGGCGCTGGTGGGCAAGCAGATCGACCTGAGCTTCGACAACCTGCCGCCCACCAACAGCATGATCCGGGCCGGCAAGCTGCGCCCGCTGGCCGTGGCCGCCGCCAAGCGCAGCGCGCTGTTGCCCGAGGTGCCGACCACGGGCGAGCTGGGCGTGCCCATGGAGGCCTCGTCCTGGTGGGGCCTGCTGGCGCCGGCCGGCACGCCGCCGGCCATCGTCGCCACGCTGAACAAGGCCATGGTGGAGGCATTGGCCACGCCGCAGATGCGCGAGCACCTGGCGCGCCTGGGCATCGAGCCCGAGAGCTGCAGCCCGGCCGAGTTCACCGCGCTGATCAAGGCCGAGACCGAGAAATGGGGCCGTGTCAGCAAGTCCGCCAACATCAAGGCGGACTGAGATGGCGCCCGAACGCTTCCATGCCTTCCGCCTGCACCGCGACGCGGCGGACGGCCCCGTCTGCGGCCGCTTCGTCGAGCTGGGCGTGGACGATCTCTCGCCCGGCGAGCTGCTGGTGCGCGTGGCCTACACCAGCATCAACTACAAGGACGCGCTGGCGGCGGCCGGCCTGAACCAGATCGTGCGGCAGTACCCGCGCATCGGCGGTATCGACCTGGCGGGCCTGGTGGTGCAGTCGGGCGACCCGCGCTTCGCGCCGGGCGACGCGGTGGTGGTCCACGGCTTCGGCATCGGCGTGGACCACGACGGCGGGCATGCCGAGTACGCCCGCGTGCGCGCCGACTGGGCGCTGCCGCTGCCGGCCGGGCTGAGCCTGGAGGAGGCCGGCACGCTGGGCGTGGCCGGCTACACGGCGGCGCTCTGCGTGCACTGGATGGAGCACAACGGCCTGGCGCCGGGCGGCCTGCCGGTGGTGGTGACGGGCGCCAGCGGCGGCGTGGCCAGCGTGGCGATCGACATCCTCGCCGGGCGCGGCTACGAGGTGGTGGCGGTGAGCGGCAAGGGCGATGCCGACGGCTACCTGCGCGCGCTGGGCGCGGCGCGCGTGCTGGCCCCCGATGCGGCCGCGGGTGCGGGCCGCGCGCTGGACAAGGCGCAATGGGCCGGCGCCGTCGATGCCGTAGGCGGCGAGATGCTGGCCTGGCTGCTGCGCAGCGCGGCGCCCGAGGCCGTGGTCACGAGCTTCGGCAATGCGGGCGGCGCCGAGCTGCACACCACGGTGCTGCCGCTGATCCTGCGCGGCGTGCGGCTGATCGGCATCAACGCCAACAGCCCGATGCCGCTGCGCCAGGCCGTGTGGGCGCGGCTGGCCAGCGACTACAAGCCGCGCCACCTGGCGCGCATCGCGCAGCAGCTGCCGTTCGCGCAGCTGCCCGAGGCGATGGCGCGCATGCGCGAGCGCGGCACGCGCGGGCGCATGGTGGTGGCCCTCTAGCGCCGCGGCCGCCCGGCCCAGCCCAGGCCGGCCAGGCCCAGGCCGAACAACAGTGCGGTGGCCGGTTCGGGCACCGGGTTCGGCTCGGGCTCGGTGACCGGGTCATCGGCGAAGAAGGCATTGGCATGCGCACGGATCTCGTGCACGTCGGGCAGGTCGTCGTAGGCCGCGAAGCCCAGGATGCTGCCGTTGAAGTTGTCCGCGCCCAGCAGTCCGCCGCCATCCACCAGCGTGCCGCCCAGCGCCACCTGGCCGTGCAGCGTGAGCGCCATGCCGACGTAGCCCACGCCGGTGGCGTAGTCGCGCATGAGCTTGCCGTTCACGTACAGAAAGGTCTGGCCGTACTGGCCGAAGCTCGTGAAGGTCAGCACCACGGGCTGGCCGAACACCGTGGGCACGTCGAAGGAATGGTCGTAGACGCCGTATTCGGTCGCGCCGACCGTGGCCGAACCGTATTGCTGGAAGCGGATGGCCTGGTGCTGGCCGCCCGTGTTGGAGCCCAGCAGGCTGCCGGCGATGGCATGCCAGTTGCCCTGCACGATGAACTCGTAGGTGGCATCGCCTTCGCGGTTGCTGCCCACGTTGCCGATGTCGACAACGGTGGGGCTGGTGATGTGGGTGGCGCTGAAGGTGGCGCGCGTGCCGCTGGCCAGCGCCTGCTGCCAGTTGACGAGGCCGGCCTGGGCCGGGGCGCAGAGCAGGGCGGCCAGCGCGGCGGCGCAGGTGGGCAGGGTGGGCAGTGCAGAACAAGTGCGGTGCATCGGAACTCCGTTGGTTGAAGGGGATGCAGCGCAGTCTGGCCACGGCGTGGCGCCCTGTCGGTGAGGAAGGTTACACAGCGCGACGGGCGGCGGGCATGGCCGGCCCGGCCGCCCGCCTGTACTACCATGGCCGGCCGCTGAACCCGCCCACACGATGCCCATGCGCCCCATTTCCGCGCTGGCCTGCTCGGCCCTGCTGCTGCTCCTGCCCGGCCTGGCCTCGGCCCAGAAGATCGAGGTCGACCGCGAGACCTACATGGCGCGCTGCACGGCGCTGCTGTACCCGCTGGACGAGCTGCTGTTGAACCGGCTGTCCAAGGAGGCCGGCTTCGGTGCGAAGTCGCTGGGTTACCTGCGCGCCACGCGCGACGTGTGCGGCTGCAGCTTCGAGCAGGCCCAGCTGGCACTCACGCCGCGCCGGCTGCTGCTGTTCGCGCACCGCGGCTTCGAGCCCGTGGAGCAGGGCATCGGCCAGCTGTTCGAGCCGGCCGACCGCGAGGCGGTGGCCAAGTTCGAGAAGGAGCACAAGGGCTACCGGCGCTGTGCCGAAACCTTCGAACGGCGCGTGGACGAACTCTCGGACGCCAAGGGGCGCTAGCCGCGGCGCGCGGCCTGCGCTGCGCTGGCGTCAGGCCTTGGGCTTGTCCGCCAGGCGTTTGATCTGGATGGCGCGCCCGGTCCACACCCCGCCGGGCGGCAGCGCACGGATGGCGGCCTTCTGCGCGGGGCTGAGGTCCTTCTCGTTGTCGATGTAGGCCGCGCTGACCTGGATGCTGCGCGGGCGCGGGTCGTGCGGGTCGGGCAGGATCAGGCTGATCTCGTAGGTGGTGGTCGTCATGCGGCGATTTTCGGCGATGGCCGGGGCCGGCTGGCCGGGGCGCGCAGCTGCAGCCGCGGCGCATGGACCAGGCCGATGCTGGCCCACACGCCCACGCTGAAGTACAGCGTCATCCAGACCACCTCGGTCTTCCAGTCGGCCCAGTGCGTGGAGACGTGCACGCGGCCCGCCACGTCGGCCGCGCCGGCGGCCAGGCCGAGGTAGTTGCGGCCGGCGGCCTCGTCGGCCAGCCAGCGCTGCCAGTACATGGGCACGTCCACCGCGAACATGTACAGCGCGTAGGCGCCGGCCGCCACCACCCACAGCGCCAGCACCGGCCGCTGGGCCGGCGCCACGCGGGGCCACAGCGTGAGCAGGCACAGCGCGACCAGCGCGGCACACAGGCCCCACAGGCTTTCCTCGAGGGTGTGGCCCAGGTTGGAGGTGCTCAGCACCGAGTACCAGGAGCAGAACTCGGCGATCAGGATGAGCGGCACGATCTGCAGCGCCGCAAGCCGCGCCAGCGGCCGGTCGCCGCCGCGCGTGGTGTCCTTGAGCATCAGCGCCCATTGCGCTGCAAAGCACAGCTCGGCCACGGTGGCGACCGAGCGGCCCACCAGCACGCTGGACCAGGGCGCATCCACCATCACCAGGCGCGGGATGTCGTAGACCGGCACCACCGAGCGGAAGGCGCAGCCGAACACATAGCCGGCCGACAGCCACAGCTGCAGGCGGCGCAGGCCGTGCCATTGGGCATCGCGGGGCAGGTCGGCGCGGTGCACGCGCCAGGCCGTCCAGCTCCAGACGGCGATGTTGAGGAGCGCGACCGTCCAGAGGGCGGTGCGCCACAGGGTGACGGGGTCAGCCATGGCGGGCTGCCCGCGGACGGTGGTTCTTGTTGTGCTGCTGCATGGCCTGTCCTGTCGTGCGGCAACACGCTACGCCGCGCGCGGCGCGGCGTCTGTAGGACATGCCCGGATGCCGGCCGCAACCCGGCAAGGCGGGCTCAGGCGCCGGCCCGTGTGGGCGTGGCCTCGCTCAGTCCGTGGCCGCCGCCCGCGCCTGGGCGATCCAGCCGTCGAAGGTCTTCTGGTGGCCCTTGATCCAGGCATCGGTGTGGCGCGCGATGTCGGCGGCGTTGTTCTCGCCATCGCGCATGCGCAGGTTCTGCGCGTTGATGTCGCCCACGGCCACCTGCATCAGCGCGAACAGCTTGGCCGCGGCCGGGTTGGCCTGGGCGAACGCCTTGTTGGCCACGATGTGCTGGGTGTTGGGCGTGAAGCCGTAGTTCTGGCCGTTGGGCAGTTGGGTGTCGATGCCCTTCTGCTCGCCGGGCAGCGAGGAGAACGGGACCTGCAGCCAGACCACATCCTTGCCGGGCTGCAGCACGCCGCTGACCCAGAACGGAGTCCAGGTGTAGTACAGGATGGGCTTGCCTTCCTTGTGGCGCGTGATGGTGTCGGCCATCAGCGCCGCGTAGCTGCCCTGTTGGTGCGTGACGCTGTTCGACAGGCCGTAGGCCTGCAGATGGTGGTTGATCACCGCCTCGCAGCCCCAGCCCGGGTTGCAGCCGGTCAGGTCGGCCTTGCCGTCGCCGTTGGTGTCGAACAGCTTGGCGATGGCCGGCTCCTTGAGCTGGTCGATGCTGCGGATCTTGTGCGCATCGGCCGTCTTCTTGTCGATCAGGTAGCCCTGCAGCGCATTGATCGAGTAGGTGCCCTGGCGGTACAGCTTGGCGTCGCCACCGGCGTTCTTGAAGAAGTCGTCGTGCAGCGGCTTCCAGGCCGAGGCCAGGAAGGTGGCGTCGCCGTTGGCGATGGCGAGGTAGGCGGTGGCGTACTCGACCTCGCGGATCGGCTGCACGTCGTAGCCCAGCTTCGTCAGCGCGCGGCTGACCAGCAGCGTCTGGAAGGTTTCCTCGGCGATGGAGCTCTTGAGGGGCTGCACCTTGATGCCCTTGCCGGGCAGGTCCTGGGCGATGGCGGCGGCGCTGCCGGCGGCCAGCAGGCCGCAGGCCAGCACCGTGCGCCAGGTGGAGGTGGTGGTCGGGAAGTTCATGCGAAGACTCCTTTGCGTTGTGGATTCAGTGGATGTGCACGGCCAGGGCGGCCGTGGATGCGGATTCGGATTCGGTTGCCGTGGCCGCCTTGCCGGCGGCCGCGGCTCCGGCCGGCGCCGTCGAGGCGGGCTTGTTTCTGTGCAGCTGGCGCCAGACCAGGCCGGCCGGCCCGGTCTGCCACCAGTGGCGCGCGCCGCGGCTGGGCTGGCCCATGGCCTGGGTGATGCGGTCCAGCGTGATGGCCAGCAGCACGATGCCCAGGCCGCCGACGGTGGCCAGGCCCATGTCGAGCCGGCCGATGCCACGCAGCACCATCTGGCCCAGGCCGCCCACGGCGATCATGGAGGCGATCACCACCATCGACAGCGACAGCATCAGCGCCTGGTTGACACCGGCCATGATGGACGGCATGGCCAGCGGCAGCTGCACCTTGACCAGCATCTGCCAGGGCGAGGCACCGTAGGCGCGGGCGGCCTCGATCAGGTCGGGCCGCACCTGGCGGATGCCCAGCGTGGTCAGGCGCACCAGCGGCGGCAGCGCGAACACGATGGTCACGATCACGCCGGGCACGTTGCCGATGCCGAACAGCATGACCACGGGCACCAGGTAGACGAAGGCCGGCGTGGTCTGCATGGCGTCCAGCACCGGGCGGGCGATGCGGTTGGCGCGGTCGCTGGAAGCCAGCAGGATGCCCAGCGGCAGCCCCAGCACCAGGCAGAAGGCCAGCGAGGTCAGCACCAGCGACAGCGTGACCATGGCCTCGGGCCAGATGCCCAGCATGGCCACGAGCAGCAGCGAGACGACGCCGCCGATGGCGATGGCGCGGCCGGCGAATTGCCAGGCCAGCAGGCCCAGCAGGGCGATCATGGCCAGGGTGGGCACGGACTGCAGCAGGCCTTCGACGCCTTGCAGCGTGGCGTCGATGGGGCCGCGCACCGTCTGGAAGAAGGGGCGGAAGTGCTCCACGGTCCAGGCCAGGCCCTGGTTGATCCAGGACTCCACCGGCAGGCTGCCGTCCCAGAGCTGGGCCAGCGAGAAGCCGTCCGGCGTGGCGGGCACGGCATCGGCCGCGGCGCCGAGCCAGTCGCTGCCGGCGGCCGCGTCGGTGCCGGTGGACCAGGCGTCGGTGCTGTCGGCAGCGGGCGCTGCATCGGCGGCGCCCCAGGGGTCGGCGGCCGGTGCCGATTCCACGGCGGACGCGGCATCGGGTGCCGAGGTCGCCCAGGGATCGGTGCCGGCGGCGGGGTTGGCCTGGGCGAGGGTGGTGTGATCGTTCATCTGTCGTTCCTCCGCGATGGGGTCAATCGCTGTTCTTGTCCATGAAGCGCAGCAGCGTGGTCTTGCTGATCGCGCCGATGTAGCGGCCCTCGTCGTCGACCACGGGCAGCGGCCACGGCGATTGCGCCACCTGGCCGAACAGCTCGTTCACGGGGTGGATGGCGGCCACCGTCTGCACGCCCGGCAGGAAGGCGCGCTGCAGGCCCAGCGTGCCTTGGTGGTCCTTGAGCGCGGTGCGCAGCGAGTCGGCCGAGACCATGCCCAAAAAGCGCTGCTGCGGGTCGACCACGTAGGCGAACTCGCGGTCCTGGTCTTCCAGCAGCTTGAGGGCCGGGCGGGCGCCACGCGTGGGGTTCTCGGACACCACGACCTGGCTGCGCCGCGCGATGTCGCCGGCCTTGAAGACCTTGGCCGCGTCCACACCGCGCACGAAGTTGCGCACGTAGTCGTCGGCCGGGTTGCGCAGGATCTCCTCGGGCGTGCCGACCTGCACCACCTGGCCGTCCTTCATGATGGCGATGCGGTCGCCGATGCGCATGGCCTCGTCCAGGTCGTGCGAGATGAAGACGATGGTGCGGCGCTTGACCTGCTGCAGGCGCAGCAACTCGCTCTGCATGTCGGTGCGGATGATCGGGTCCAGCGCCGAGAAGGCCTCGTCCATGAGCAGGATGGACGGGTCGGACGCCAGCGCGCGCGCCAGGCCGACGCGCTGCTGCATGCCGCCCGAGAGTTCGTCGGGGTAGCTGTCGCCCCAGCCCGCCAGGCCCACCTGGGCCAGCGCGGCGTCGGCCTGGGCCAGGCGCGCGGCCTTGTCGGTGCCGGCCAGTTCCAGGCCGAAGGCGGTGTTGTCGCGCACGGTCATGTGCGGCATCAGCGCGAAGGACTGGAACACCATGCTGATGTCCTTGCGGCGCAGCGCGCGCAGCTGGCGGCCGCTGTGTTCGAAGATGTCTTCGCCATCGACCACGACGCGCCCGGCGCTGGGCTCGATCAGGCGGTTGAGCAGCCGCACGAGCGTGGACTTGCCGGAGCCCGAGAGGCCCATGATCACGAAGATCTCGCCGGCCTGGATGTCGAAGTGCGCGTCGAAGACGCCGATGGATTGGCCGGTCTCGGCCAGGATCTCCTGCTTGCTGCGGCCTTGGCGCACGAGCGCGAGGGCAGCGTCGGGGTCGTCGCCGAACACCTTGAAGACGTGTTCGATCTGGATGTCTTTTGCCATTGCGGCGGGCCTCCTGGTTGGGGCTTGGCAATGGCCGTCTGAAGCGAGTGCGCAGACGGCCGCGATCCGCCACCGCACGGCAGGCACTGAAGACGACGAAGCAACGACGCAGCCAGCGCCCGTCACGCAAGGCGGAGCCGGTCAGCGGGCCTGGTCGAAGGGGCTGAACGGAGCGATGCGACGCGGCGTCGGTTGGCTGGAGAACCAGCCGGTTGCCGGGCGAACCCGGCAGGGGATGTCTGGCGCCGCGACGGGAGGCATGTGGCTCCGCGAGTAGCGCTCAGACCGTCAACATATCGTGTTGACTGTTTGAACGGGGCGCATTGTAACTTTTCGATCTAAGGAATGTCAAGGCATGACAGATTCCCGGCCAGGGCACGCGCCGCCGTGCGGTCCAAGAAATTCTTAACAGGGCTAAACGGCGATTAATCGCTTGCCTGCACCATCGGGCAGAACACGGCCATGGCATGCGGACAGCAGCCGCCCCAGTTGACCGCGCACCGCCACTTCGCCAACCTGAGGACCACGCATGCACCATTCCACCTCCCTGTCTTTCTCCCTGCCGACCCCTCGGCTGCGCGCCGCGCTGGCGGCTTGCGCGTTGGCCGTCGCCGGCCTGGGCAGCGCCGCGGCGCAGACCGCAGGCAGCGGCGGGACCGACAGCGGCTCGGCCTCGCAGTGGGGCCTGGGCGTCGGCCTAGGCTACGAGCGCAAGCCCTACCGCGACTTCGACGACAAGGCGCGCGCATTGCCGCTGCTGATGTTCGAAAACCGCCATGTCAGCCTGCTGGGCACGCGTGCCGACCTCAAGCTGCCGGCATACGGCCCGGTCGCGTTCAGCCTGCGCGCGCGCTATGCCTTCGATGGCTACGACGCCGGCGACTCGCCATTCCTGGCCGGCATGGCGGAGCGCAAGGACAGCCTGTGGCTGGGCGGCAGCGCCACCTGGCGCGCGGGCTTCGGCACCCTGTCTGCCGAGCTGCTGGGCGACGCGTCGGGCCACAGCAAGGGTGCGCAGTTCAGGCTGCAGATGGAGCGGCGCATCCAGCGCGGCGACTTCGGCTTCACGCCGCGCATCGCCGGCCACTGGATGGACGACAAGTACGTCGACTACTACTACGGCGTGCAGGCCGGCGAGGCCCGCGTCGGCCGTGCATTCCACCGCGGCGATGCGGCGGTGAACGTGGAGTTGGGCGTGCGCGTGGACTACGCGCTGGCGCCCCGGCAGAGCGTGTTCCTGGACGTGAGCGCGACACGCCTGGGTGACGCGATCCAGGACAGCCCGCTGGTCGACCGCTCCGGCACGGCGGGTGTGCGCGTCGGCTACCTGTACCGCTTCTGATGGCCGCGCACCGCAGGCGGCCAGCGGTGGCCGCGCTGGCTGCGCTGGCGGCCGCGGTGATGGCGGCGGGCTGCGCAGGCCCCCGCGCGCCGGCCGCGATGGCGCCCACGGGCCAGCCCAGCTTCGCCGCCTACGCGCGCGAGACCCGCGACTGGATCGCCCGGCAGCGCGACTTCCAGACCGGCAGCACGGCCGACGAACTGGACTGGAACGCCCCGCGCGAGTGGCGCCCCACCGGCCCGGCCACGCGTGGTGTGCTGCTGGTGCACGGCCTGGGCGATTCGCCGTGGTCGTTCACCGACATCGGGCAGGCGCTGGCGGCCCAGGGCTACCTGGTGCGCACGGCCCTGCTGCCGGGCCACGGCACCCGGCCGGCCGACCTGGTGGGCGTGAACCTGGACGACTGGCGGCGCGTGCTGAGCGAGCAGGCCGCCATCCTGGCGCGCGACGTGCCGCAGGTGTACCTGGGCGGCTTTTCCACCGGCGCCAACCTGGCGCTCGAGTACGCACTGGAGCACGACCACGTGCAGGGCCTGCTGCTGTTCTCGCCGGCGCTGAAGTCGGGCGTGTCCGGCGACTGGCTGCTGCCCTGGCTGGCCCGTGTGACGACCTGGGTGCGCCCGCCCTCCGCCGACGCGCCCCAGCAGTCGGCGCTGCGCTACCAGAACGTGCCCACCAACGCCTTCGCGCAGTACTACCGCAGCAGCGTGGCCGTGCGCAAGCAGCTCGCACGCGCGCAGTTCGACAAGCCGGCCGTGCTGGTGCTGGCCGAGCACGATTCGGTGGTCGACGTGCAGCATGCCCTGCAGACGTTCGACACGCGCTTCACGCACCCGGGCAGCCGGCTGATCTACTACGGCACGCTGGCACCGCAGGCCAGGCCCGCGCGCGTGCTGGTGCGCACGGACCGGCTGGCCGAGCAGCGCATCAGCCAGTTCTCGCACATGGGCGTGCTGTTCGCGCCGGGCAACCCGCTGTATGGGGTGCAGGGCACGCAGCGCATCTGCTGGAACGGCCAGGGCCACATCGAACGGGCGCGCTGCCTGGCGGGCGATCCCGTGTGGTACTCCGAGTGGGGCTACCGCGAGAGCGGCAAGGTGCACGCGCGGCTGACCTACAACCCCTGGTTCGACTGGCAGGCCGGCGTCATCGCCGGGGTGATGGCCGGCGTGATGGGCGGCGTGGAGTGAGCCGCAGCCGGCGCGCCCGGTGCGTCGCCGGGCGCGCCCGCAGCCGCCACCGGGAACAGCACGCGCACGCCGAAGCCGCGGCCGTCCAGCCCGGGGCCGGTCTCGATGCGGGCGCCGTGCAGCTGCGCGATGCCGGCCACCAGCGACAGGCCGATGCCGCTGCCGCGCGCACGGTTGCCCGCCACCCGGTGGAAGCGCTGGAAGATGGCCTGGTGTTCGTCGGGCGGCACGCCCGGCCCGTCGTCCGCCACCTCCAGCAGCACCTGTTCGCGGCCCTGCACTGCCAGCTGCGCGCAGTGGATGCGCACGCGGCCGCCGGGGCCCGTGTAGCGCAGCGCGTTGTCGAGCAGGTTGCGCAGCAGGATGCCGATCTCGTCCACGTTGCAGTCGATGCTGCAGGACGCGGTTGCCAGCACGATGCTGCGCTGCTGCTGCTGCGCCTGCACGTCGAACTCGCGGACCACGTGCAGCACCAGTTCGCTGAGGTCGGCCTGCGACTGGTGCGCGGCGTGCTGGCCGGCGTCGAGCCTGGCCAGGTCCAGCAGCTGTTCCGACAAACGTGTGCTGCGCTGGGCCACGGCCAGCAGCTTGACCAGCGCGGCGTCCTTGTCGGCGCTGGAACGCGCCTGCAGCGCCACCTGGGCCTGCGCCTGCAGGGCCGCCAGCGGGGTGCGCAGCTCGTGCGCGGCGTCGCCGATGAAGCGGCGCTCGCCCTCGACCGCCTGGTCGAGCTGCTGCAGCACATGGTTGAACGCATCGACCAGCGGATGCAGTTCGGTAGGCAGCGGCGCCGCGGGCAAGGGGGTGAGGTCGAAGTGGTGCCGACGCCGCAAGCTGGCCTGCAACGCGACCACCGGCGCCAGCGCGCGGCGCACGGCCCACCAGATGCCGGCACCCACCAGCGCCAGCAGCAGCGTGGCCAGGGCCAGCGCAACGAAGGCGCTGTGGCGCAGCTGGGCATCGATCACGCTGTGCAGGTTGCCGACCTGCACATGCACCTTGCCCGTGCTGTCGGACACGGAATACACGCGCCAGCGCTGGCCCCCGACGTCGGGGCTGGCGAAGCCGTCGGCGAAGTCGGCCTTGAACGGCGTGGCCGGCGCTTGCGGGGTGCGCACCAGCAGGCGCGATTGGTCCAGCCACACCTGGAAGGCCAGCGTCTCGCTGTCGGCCCGCCCGTTGCCGCGCAGCTGCAGGGCCGGCGTTTCTTGCTTGGGCAGCGTCGCCTTGGTGGGGATGGTGATCAGCATCCGGGTGGCGATCGCCCGCAGCTTGTCGTCCCAGACGCTGCTGTTGCTGTGCGACAGGTACATCGCCAGCGCTGTCAGTGCGCCCGCCCAGCACAGGAAGATGGTGATGCCCACCACCAGCAACAGCCGGCCCTGCAGCGACTTCATGCGTCGGGCTCCCCGACCATGTAGCCGCGCCCGTGCACGGTGGTGATGAAGCCCTCGCCCAGCTTGCGGCGCAGCTGGTGGATGAAGACGGCGATGGTGTTGCTCTCCACCGTGCTGGCCGTGCCGTACACCACGTCCTGGAGGTGGTCGCGCGTGAGCACGTGCCCCGGCCGCTCCAGCAGCGCCAGCAGGGTGCGGTACTCGTGCGCGCTCAAGGGCACGCCCACGCCGTCGCGCGTGACGACGCGCTTGCTGCGGTCCAGCCGCACGCTGCCGTGCTGGAACACCGGGACCACGCGCCCCTCGCTGCGCCGGACCACGGCGCGCACGCGCGCCCACAGCTCGTCGAACTGGAACGGCTTGACCAGGTAGTCGTCGGCCCCGGCATCCAGGCCCTGGATGCGCTCGCTGAGCTGGCCGCGGGCCGTCAGCATGAGTACGGGCGTGGGGTCGTAGCGGCCCCGCAGCGCCTTGAGCACCGTCAGGCCCGAGTCGCCCGGCAGGCCGATGTCCAGCAGCACGGCGGCATAGGCGTGGTCTGCCAGCGCCAGGCGCGCGGCCGTGGCGTCGCCCACATGGTCCATGGCCCAGGCGATCTGGCGCGCGCCATCCAGGATGGCCTCCGCCAGCATGGGGTCGTCCTCTACCAGCAGCAGATGCATGGCCCGCAGTATGCCCAGCGGGTTTTAGCTTTCCGTTAACGCAGGCGGGCGCCGGGCGGCCCTGGGCCCGATGCTCAGTGCTTGCCGTTGGCCGTCGACGACATCAGCTTGTCGGTGTAGGCAATCGCCATGGCCGACAGCAGGAAGGCCACGTGGATCACGGTCTGCGCAATGAGCACCTTCTCGCTGTAGTTGTCGGCGTTGATGAAGGTCTTGAGCAGGTGGATGGAGCTGATGCCGATGATGGACATGGCCAGCTTGACCTTGAGCACCGAGGCGTTCACGTGGCTCAGCCACTCGGGCTGGTCCTCGTGGCCTTCCAGGTTCATGCGGCTGACGAAGGTCTCGTAGCCGCCCACGATGACCATGATCAGCAGGTTGGAGATCATGACCACGTCGATCAGCGCCAGCACCACCAGCATGATCACGGTCTCGTTGAGGGTGGTGATGGGGGCCTCGGTCTTGTAGCCGATGCTGTTGATGAGGGCCTGCAGCGCCGTTTGGCTGCCGAACGCGGCCTCGACCAGGTGCGTGAGCTCGACCAGGAAGTGCACCACGTAGACCGCCTGCGCCACGATCAGGCCCAGGTACAGCGGCAACTGCAGCCACCGGCTGGCGAAGATCAGCTTGGGCAGCGGGCGCATCGGGGAGGTCTTGGCAGGCTGCAGGGGGTCGGACATGGACGTGGTCGGTGGTGAGGGCGCTGGATTGTAGAGCCCCGGTGCTGCGGTGCAGCATGCCCTGGATGCCTGCGCCAGGCGTGCAGCGTGCCGTCCTGTCGGCGCATGCGGGATCGCCTGACAGCGCCTGCACCCGCCTGGCCCTAGGCTTGCGAGCCACCGTGGAGATGCAGCTGCACCATGACCGCCCGACTCCGCAGATTCGCCAACCAGCTCGCAGAGACCTTCTGGCTCGTACCGGGTGCCATGGTGTTCGGCGGCATCGTGCTCGCCATTGCGCTTCTGGGGGTCGACCGTGGCGGCCACCTGCCCGATTGGCTGACCACCAGCCCCTGGTTCTACAACGGCGGCGGCACCGGTGCGCGCACCCTGCTGGGGGCCATCGCGTCGTCGACCATCGGCGTGGCGGGCACGGTGTTCTCCATCACCATCGCCGCGCTGTCGCTGGCGGCGGGGCAGATGGGCCCGAGGCTGCTGCGCAACTTCACGCGCGACCGCGGAGTGCAGGTCACGCTGGGCGCCTATCTCGGCACCTTTTCCTACGCGCTGATGGTGCTGCGCAGCGTCAGGACGCAGGAGGAGGGGCCGTTCACGCCGCATCTCGCCCTGAGCTTCGGCATCGTGCTGGCGTTCGCCTGCGTGGCCACGCTGGTCTATTTCGTCGGCCACATGGCCAACCGGATCAACGTCGACACGGTGGTCGAGCTGGTGAGCGGCGATGTCCAGGCTGCCATGGACAGCGTGGTGACCGAGAAGGCCCAGGCCGCGCCACCGCCTGCCAGCCACTGGTCGGGCGCGACGACCGTCGTCGATGCGCGGCGCGGCTACCTCCAGCAGCTCGACGAGGCGGGTCTGGCCGACTGGGCGCATCGCCACGGCACCGCGCTGCGCCTGCTCGTGCGCAGGGGAGACTTCGTGTTTCCCGGCGCGCCCATCGCCGTGATGTCGGTCCAGGTGCCAGGTGCCGAGCAGGCCATCCGCGATGCCACTGCGCTGGGGCCCACCCGCGGCAGCCGCGGCGAAGTGGACTACGCCGTGCGCCAGCTGGTGGAGGTTGCGGTGCGGGCCCTGTCGCCGGGGATCAACGACCCGCATACTGCGATGAGCGTGCTGGACCGCCTTGGCGTCGCGCTGTGCGACCTGGCCGGCCGCCAACTGCCCAGCGGGGTCACCCTGCGCGACGGCGCGGTCGCGCTGGTCGTGCCGACCGTGAGCTACCGCAGCCTGGTGGACGCCATGTTCCACATGGTCCGGCAGAACGCCGCGGGCAGCGCCGCCCTCATGGTGCGCTTGCTAGACGTGCTGACGGTGGTGATCGCCTGCGAAGGCAGCCAGTCGCGGCGCCAGGAACTCGTGCGCCATGCCGAGCTGGTCTGGGCGGATGCGCAGCGCGACATCGGCAATGCGGCCGACCTGGCGGATGTGGGCCGGCGCTTCGCGACCTTGCATCGCACGCTGGACCACGGCGCCCTCGGCACGATCGGTGCAGTGGGCATCGCCGACGCCGCGGATGCGGGCGTGCCGTAGTTCGGGAGCGCCGACCGTTCTGGACATCGCCGCGATCTGCCTCGTCGTCACGGCAGTCCTCGCCTACCTGAACCACCGTTTCGTCCGGCTGCCCACCACCATCGGTGTGATGGCCATTGCGCTGGGGATCTCGCTGTGCATGCTGGGCCTGGACGCGCTGGACATCGACTACGGCCTGCGGCAATACGAGGAGTCGTTCCTGCGCGCCATCGATTTCTCCGATTTGCTGATGCAGGGCATGTTGTCGTTCCTGCTGTTCGCCGGGGCGCTGCATGTCGACCTGCGCGCGCTGCGGCGGTACCGATGGCAGGTGGCTGTGCTGGCGCTGCTGGGCACCGTGTTGTCGACCATCGTCGTCGGCTTCAGCATGTGGGCGGTGCTGCCGCTGGCCGGTGTCGAGCTGTCCCTGCTCCATTGCCTGCTGTTCGGCGCCCTGATCTCGCCGACGGACCCGATCGCGGTCATGGGCATCCTGCGCTCCGCGGGCGCACCGAAGAACCTCGAACTCGTGATTGCCGGCGAGTCCCTGTTCAACGACGGCGTGGGCGTGGTGCTGTTCGCCTTGCTGCTGGGCCTGCTGGCGAGCGGGACCGTGCCTTCGGCGCAGGGCGCTGGCGTCCTGTTGCTGCGCGAGGCGGGCGGCGGCATCGCGTTCGGGCTGGTGCTCGGCTACGTGACGTTCCGCTTGATCCGCAGCATCGACCAGTACCAGGTCGAGGTGCTGCTCACGCTGGCGGCGGTGGTCGGGGGCTATGCGTTGGCCAGCCATCTGCATGTCTCCGGGCCGCTGGCCATGGTGGTCTGCGGACTGATGATCGGCAATGGCGGGCGCGCCCTCGCCATGTCGGACCAGACGCGGCGCTACATCGACATGTTCTGGGAACTGGTCGACGAGATCCTCAACGCCGTCCTGTTCGTGCTCATCGGCCTGGAAGTGCTGCTGATCGAATTCACCGGCCCGATCCTCATGGGCTGTGCCGCCGCCATCGTGGTCGCCCTGGCTGCCCGGACGCTCACGGTGGGCTTGCCAGTGGGCGCTGCGGGCGGCCTGTTCAAGCTGCCCCCGGGCTCCCACCTGGTGTTGGTCTGGGGTGGCTTGCGGGGCGGCATCTCGGTCGCGCTGGCGCTGTCGCTGCCGCCCGGCCCGCAGCGCGAAGTGATTCTGGCGCTGACCTACTGCGTGGTGGTCTTTTCCATCATGGTGCAGGGGCTCAGCATCGGCCGCGTGGTCGGCGCGGCGGTGGGCAGCGCGCGTTGATCCGGGGGCGCGGGCGCGTGGTGGCGCCCTGGCGGCAGCCGCTCCGTCAGGCGCTGTCGGACACCTCATGGCGCCAGACGGGCAACGGCGCGCCGCAGTCGCTGCAAAAGCGCGCGGCGGGGGCGTGGCCTTCGCTCAGGCACTCGTGGCAGGTGCGTGTGGTGGGCGCATGCTGGTGCCGCTGCAACGTGAACTCTGCGCTGACGATGCCGGTCGGCACGGCAAGCGTGCCCCAGCCCAGCAGCATCATGACGGAGGCGATGACACGGCCGAGGTCGGTCTGCGGCGTGATGTCACCGAAGCCGACGGTGGTCATGGTGGTGATGGCCCAGTAGATGCCGACAGGGATGCTGGTGAAGCCATGGGCTGGGCCTTCGGCCACATACATCAGCGTGCCCATGACCACCACCACGAGCATGACGAAGGACATGAACACCATGATCTTGCGCCGCGAGGCGGCCAGCGCCTGCCCCAGCGCACCGTATTCGGCCACGTACTCGGTGAGCTTGAGGATCCGGAAGATGCGCAGCAGGCGCAGCACGCGCACGTCGATGAGCGCGTACAGGCCGGGGACGAGGATCGCCAGGTAGGTGGGCAGCAGCGCCAGCAGGTCGATGATGCCGAAGGCGCTGCGCGCGTACCGCAGCGGCCGCCGCACGCAGGCGAGCCGGGCCACGTATTCGGCCGTGAAGGCGGCTGTGAAGATCCACTCCAGCGCGCGGAACAGGCCGGCGTGGCGGGCGTGCAGCGATGCCATGCTGTCCATGAGCACCACCGCCACGCTGGCCAGGATCAGTGCGATGAGGGCCAGATCGAACAGGCGGCCGGCGCGGGTGTCGGCCTCGAAGATCACCGTGTACATCTGCAGCCGCAAGCCACGTTCGGGACGGCCGAAGGCGGCATCCGCCGTGGCCGGGCGAGGGGGGAAGGACGGCATGGCCGGCATCTTATAAGGTGCCCGGCGCACCCACGGACGGGCGGATCAGCCGGCCACGCCCGCACCCGGTTCGACCAGCCACTGGCGCACCACGCCATTGGTCCAGCCGAAGGCGTCCTGCAGCGGATACTCCCCACCACCGCCGCCGGTCGACGCCGCGTCGGGCGTCGGCCGCAAGGCGTACTTCTCGACCAGCTTGGCCTCGCGCGCGTAGACCTCCTCGACCGTCTTCAGCCAGCGCGTGCGGATCGTGCTGATGCTGATGAAGAGCCTGGCCCAGGAACTTGCACCGATGCGCATCCGCGTCAACGCCATCGCCCCCGGCGCCATCCGCACGCCGATCAATGCCGAAGCATGGGAGACGCCGCAGGCCTGTGCGGAACTGATGAAGCTCGTTCCCTACCAGCGCGTCGGCGAGCCGAGCGACATCGCCCAGGCCGGGGTGTGGCTGGCATCGGACGCATCCGACTACGTGACCGGAACCTCGCTCTATGTCGACGGCGGCATGACCTGTTTCCGGGCTTTGCGCACGGCGTCCGAAGCCGCAGGGCTGCAAGGCACGACGCCGCCCTGTACCAGGGTGACGCCCCACATGCTGCGCTTGCGCAGCACGTGCGGATCGGTCGGGCGGCTGCCTGAATCCCAGTTCCAGACCAGAGCACCGGTCGGTTGGGCGAAGATAGGGGGGCTGGGCATCGGCCGCCTGTGGCGGTCGCCTGTATGTGCCAAGCCCCACATTCCCTGCATTGTTCCGCGTGCCACCAGGAGACAAACCATGAGCACTTCGCCCGCGTCGTCTGCCATCGAATCCGTGCTGGTCGAGAACCGCGTGTTCAACCCGCCCGCCGCCGCCGTGCAGGGCGCGCGCATCGCCGGCATGGCCGCCTACCAGGCGCTGTGCGACGAGGCGGAGCGCGACCCGCAGGCCTTCTGGGCCCGGCTGGCGCGCGAGAACCTGGCCTGGACCAGGCCCTTCACGCGCGTGCTCGACGAATCCAACGCCCCGTTCTACCGCTGGTTCGACGACGGGCAGCTCAACGTCTCGGCCAACTGCCTGGACCGGCACATGGGCACGCCCGTGGAGGGCAAGACGGCCATCGTGTTCGAGGCGGACGACGGCACGGTGACGCGGGTCAGCTACCGCGAACTGCTGGCCCGGGTGGCGCAGTTCGCCAACGCGCTCAAGGCCCAGGGCATCGCCAAGGGCGACCGCGTGGTGGTCTACATGCCCATGGGCGTCGAAGGCATCGTGGCGATGCAGGCCTGCGCGCGCATCGGCGCCACGCACTCGGTGGTGTTCGGCGGCTTCTCGGCCAAGGCGCTGCAGGAGCGCATCATCGATGCGGGCGCGGTGGCCGTGGTCACGGCCAACTACCAGCTGCGCGGCGGCAAGGAGCTGCCGCTCAAGGCCATCGTCGACGACGCGCTGGCGCTGGGCGGCTGCGACACCCTGAAGACCGTGCTGGTCTACGAGCGCACGCCCACGGCCTGGAACAAGGTGGCCGGGCGCGACAAGACCTTCGCCGAGGCGCTGGCCGGGCAAAGCACCGACTGCGCACCGGTGCCCGTGGATGCCGAGCACCCGCTGTTCATCCTCTACACCTCGGGCTCCACCGGCAAGCCCAAGGGCGTGCAGCACGCCAGCGGCGGCTACCTGCTGTGGGCCAAGCTCACGATGGACTGGACCTTCGACCTGCGGCCGGACGATGTGTTCTGGTGCACGGCCGACATCGGCTGGATCACCGGGCACAGCTACGTGGCCTACGGGCCGCTGGCGGCCGGTGCCACGCAGCTGGTGTTCGAGGGCGTGCCGACCTTCCCGCACGCGGGCCGCTTCTGGCAGATGATCGAGAAGCACCAGGTGTCGATCTTCTACACGGCGCCCACGGCGATCCGCTCGCTGATCAAGGCGGCCGACACCGACGAGAAGGTGCACCCGAAGAACTGGAACCTGCAGAGCCTGCGCATCCTGGGTTCGGTCGGCGAGCCGATCAACCCCGAAGCCTGGATGTGGTACCACCGCAATGTGGGCGGCGAGCGCTGCCCCATTGTCGACACCTTCTGGCAGACCGAGACCGGCGGCCACGTGATCACGCCGCTGCCGGGCGCCACGCCGCTGGTGCCGGGCTCGTGCACGCTGCCGCTGCCGGGCATCGTGGCCGCCATCGTCGACGAGACCGGCAAGGACATTCCGAACGGCGCGGGCGGCATGCTGGTCATCAAGCGGCCCTGGCCCTCGATGATCCGCACCATCTGGAACGACCCCGAGCGCTTCAAGAAGGCCTATTTCCCCGAAGAGATGGGCGGCACCATCTACCTGGCCGGCGATGGCGCGGTGCGCTCGGTCGACCGCGGCTACTTCCGCATCACCGGCCGCATCGACGACGTGCTGAACGTCTCGGGCCACCGCCTGGGCACGATGGAGATTGAATCCGCCCTGGTCTCCAAGACCGACCTGGTGGCCGAGGCGGCAGTGGTCGGCCGGCCCGACGATGTGACGGGCGAGGCCGTCTGCGCCTTCGTGGTGCTCAAGCGTTCACGGCCCACGGGCGAGGAGGCCAAGGCGATTGCCGCCGAGCTGCGCGCCTGGGTGGCCAAGGAGATCGGCCCCATCGCCAAGCCCAAGGACATCCGCTTCGGCGACAACCTGCCCAAGACGCGCAGCGGCAAGATCATGCGGCGCCTGCTGCGCTCGATTGCCAAGGGCGAGGCGATCACGCAGGACACGTCGACCTTGGAAAACCCCGCAATACTGGATCAATTGGCGCAAGCCAATTGATCCAGTCGCGCCGTAGGCGCGAGCGCGTGGCGCTTGCGGGGTTTGACGGCACTCATATCGCCGAAGGCGATGTGATGTGCCGGCAGAATCCGGCCATCCTTGAGCAGTTGGGCCAGGCTTACTGAATCAGGCGCGCTCGGGGATCGGCCCGTCCAGTTCGTTCGCACGCGCCGCCGCCGGGCGGTTGCGGTGCAGTTCGACGAAGCGCGTGAACGCGGGCAAGGCCGGGAGCAGCTGGAACTGCAAATACCAGCCGATGTAGGCCGAGACCAGCAGGTCTGCTGCCGTGAAGCTGTCGCCTGCCAGGTGGTCGCGGCCCTCCACGGCGCCGGCCAGCGTCTGCACCAGGTCTTCCTCGGTGCCGAAACCGGCCATGCCCGGATCGGGCAGCTTGCCGCCGGTGGACTTGGCCACCATCAGCTGCTCCAGTGGCCCCATGAAGCTGATCCAACGGTAGTAGGAACCGCGCGCCGCGCTGCCCACGGGCGGCGCCAGCTTCTTCTCGGGCACCAGGTCGGCCAGGTACATGCAGATGGCGGCGTTCTCGGTCACGACGGTGTCGCCGTGGCGGATCGCCGGCACCTTGCCCATCGGGTTGATGGCGCGGTAGGCGGGGGCCTTCATGCTGGTGCCGTACTCCAGGATCTCGGTCTGGTAGGGCAGGCCGGTCTCTTCGAGCATCCAGCGCGCCACACGGGCGCGCGACATGGGGTTGGTATAGAAGGTCAGTGCAGCGCTCATGGTGCGGGTCCTTTCGTCGTGTTGCAGGAGAGAGTGCGGCCCCAGTGTCAGGGGGGCGGATGTCAGCTTCTGTCAGCAGTGCGCGCGTGGCGTGCGTGGCCCATGTGGACGCTCCAGCGGCGGATCAGCAGGTGGCGCCGCTCGGGATAGCGCTCGCCCGTGTCGGTCAAATCCAGCACACGGTCGGCGCGGAAGTGCCGGAAGTCCTGCCGCAGCTCGCACCAGGCCGCCATCAGCCGTGCCTGGTCGAAGAAGGCCACGGCGAACGGCCACACGCGCCGGCGGGTGGTCTGCCCCGCCTCGTCCAGGTACTCCAGCCACACGGCGTGTTCGGCCCGCACGGCCTGGCGCAGCGCCGGCAGCCAGGGTGCGGTGGGGCACGGGCCGGACCTGGGCGGAACGAAGAGGCCGCTGGTCTCCACCGCCATGCGCAGCGCCTCGGGCAGCGTGGCGCCGATGCGGTTCATCACCCCCTGGGCGGCGCGCGCCAGCACCGGATCGGCGGACTGGCTGGCGACCCAGCGCGCGCCCAGCACCAGGGCCTCCAGCTCCTCCTCGCTGAACATCAGCGGCGGCAGCGTGAAGCCGGGCCGCAGCACATAGCCCACGCCCGGGTCGCCTTCGATGCGCGCGCCTTGTTCGCGCAGGGTGGCGATGTCCCGGTACAGCGTGCGCAGGCTGATGCCGGCCTGCGCCGCGAGTTGTGGTCCGGGCAGCGGGCGGCGTTGGGCGCGCAGGAGTTCCAGCAGTTGCAGCAGGCGGGCGGCTCTCGACATGGCCGCAGTGTAGGCAGGCGCCACCCCGCCGGACTGCCGCAAAAAAGCCCGCTGTGCAGCGGGCTGGTCGTCGGGCTGGGGGCGGTTAGCTCAGGCCCAGCACCCAGGTCGCCAGCTTCTTGGCGTCGGCCTCGTTGACCTGCGGGTTGGCGGGCATGGGCACCGGGCCCCAGACGCCCGAGCCGCCCTTCTGGATCTTGGTGGCCAGTTTGTCGACGGCCGTGCCGTCGCCCTTGTACTTGGCGGCAATGTCCTTGTAGGCCGGGCCGACCAGCTTCTTGTCGACGGAGTGGCAGGCCATGCAGTTCTTGGACTTGGCCAGCGCCTCGTCCGCCCAGCTCGGCAGAGCCAGTACGCCGCCAGCCAGCAGGATGGCGCTCAGCAACACTCGTTTCATCGTTCTTCCTCGTGGGGGTTGGGGTACAGTCTTTCGACCCATTCTAGAGAGCAGGGTTCCCTGGCTCCGGACACAACACGCTCGAGGAGGTTGCCATGTATCTGCTGGGTCTGGGCCTGGTGCTGCTGCTGCTCAAGTGGGCAGGGTGGGGGTCCGTCGCCGGCTGGCCCTGGTGGGTGGTGCTGGCGCCGTTCGTCCTGGCGATCCTGTGGTGGGCCTGGGCGGATGCCTCGGGCTACACCAAGCGCAAGGCCATGGAACGCGATGCGGCACGCAAGGCCGCCCGCATCGACCGCCAGCGCGACGCGCTGGGGCTCCATTCCAGAAAGCGGCGCTGAGGCCGCCCGGCCGGATCAGTAGTCGTCGAGCACGGCGCCCTTGCTGGCCGTGCTCGCGTTGAACGCGAACTTGGCCTGCACGCCGCGCGTGTAGCGCGGCTTGGGCGCCGTCCAGCCTTCGCGGCGCTTGGCGATCTCGGCCTCGGGCACGTTCAGTTCCAGCACCAGCTTGTGCGCGTCGATGGTGATGGAGTCACCCTCCTGCACGAAGGCGATGGTGCCGCCGGCCGCGGCCTCGGGCGCCACGTGGCCGACCACCATGCCCCAGGTGCCGCCGGAGAAGCGGCCGTCGGTGATCAGGCCCACGCTTTCGCCCAGGCCGGCACCGATCAGCGCACCCGTGGGCGCCAGCATCTCGGGCATGCCGGGGCCGCCCTTGGGGCCCAGGTAGCGCAGCACCATCACGTCGCCGGCCACGATCTTGCCGTCCAGGATGGCCTTGAGGGCCGACTGCTCGTCGTCGAACACGCGCGCCGGGCCGGTGATGACGGGGTTCTTCAGGCCCGTGATCTTGGCGACGGCGCCTTCGGGCGACAGGTTGCCCTTCAGGATGGCCAGGTGGCCTTCGTCGTACATGGGCTTGTCGATCGGGCGGATCACGTCCTGGTCGGCGCGCAGCGCAGGCACGTCGGCTAAGGTCTCTGCAATCGTCTTGCCGGTGATGGTCATGCAGTCGCCATGCAGCAGGCCCGCATCGAGCAGCACCTTCATGACCTGCGGGATGCCGCCGGCCTGGTGCAGGTCCACCGCCAGGTACTTGCCGCTGGGCTTCAGGTCGCAGATCACAGGCACCTTCTTGCGCATGCGCTCGAAGTCGTCGATCGTCCATTCCACGCCGGCCGTGTGGGCGATGGCCAGGAAGTGCAGCACCGCGTTGGTCGAGCCGCCGGTGGCCATGATCACGGCCACGGCGTTCTCGATGGCCTTCTTGGTCACGATGTCGCGCGGCTTCAGGTCCTTCTTGATGGCCTCGATCAGCACCTTGGCCGATTCCTTGGCCGAGTTCTCTTTCTCGTCGTGCGGGTTGGCCATGGTGGACGAATAGGGCAGGCTCATGCCCAGAGCCTCGAATGCGCTGGACATGGTGTTGGCCGTGTACATCCCGCCGCACGAGCCGGTGCCGGGGATGGCGCGCTTCTCGATTTCCTTCAGGTCTTCGTCGCTCATGTTGCCGGCGGCGTTCTGGCCCACGGCCTCGAACACGCTGACGATGTTCAGGTCCTGGCCCTTGTAGCGGCCCGGCAGGATGGTGCCGCCGTAGACATAGATGGCGGGCACGTTGGCACGCAGCATGCCCATCATGCCGCCCGGCATGTTCTTGTCGCAGCCGCCGACCACCAGCACGCCGTCCATCCACTGGCCGCCCACGCAGGTCTCGATGCAGTCGCTGATGACTTCGCGGCTGACGAGCGAGTACTTCATGCCCTCCGTGCCCATGGCCATGCCGTCCGAGATGGTGGGCGTGCCGAACACCTGGGCGTTGCCGCCCGCTTCCTCGATGCCGGCGATCGCCGCGTCGGCCAGCTTCTGCAGGCCGCTGTTGCACGGCGTGATGGTGCTGTGGCCGTTGGCCACGCCGACCATGGGTTTCTTGAAGTCGCCCTCCTCATAGCCCATGGCGTAGAACATGGAGCGGTTGGGCGCGCGCGATTTGCCTTCGGTGATGTTGGCCGAACGGCGGTTGATCTGGATGGTCTTGGTTTCCATGGTGGGGCGTCTCTCTCTGGTGCGGTGTCGCGGTGGGGAACGGAGCGCAGTATGCCAATGAAGGCTGATTGCTTCCAATCGCTTTTGCAGCGCGGATTGATATGCTCGGCATATGAAAAACGCCTCTCCCGACCTGCGCGTGTGGCGCCAGTTCGCCGTGCTGGCCGAGGAGCTGCACTTCGGCCGCGCCGCCAAGCGCCTGCACATGACGCAACCGCCGCTGACCCAGGCCATCGCCCAGCTGGAGCGCGGCCTGGCGGTGCTGCTCTTCGAACGCACGCGCCGCCATGTGGCGCTGACGCCGGCCGGCGCGGCGCTGCTGCCCGAGGTGCATGAACTGCTGGCGCGCGCCGATGCCCTGCCAGCGCGCGCGCGTGCCGCGGCGGCGGGCGAACAGGGGCGCGTGCGGCTGGCCTTCGTCTCCACCGTGGGCTTCGCGCAGCTGCCGCTGTGGGTACGCGACTTCCACGCGCAGAGCCCGGGCGTGGCGCTGGAGCTGGTGGAGGCGACAGGCGACGTGCAGCTCGACGCCTTCGCGCGTGGCAGCATCGACGCCGGCCTCATGCTGCACGCGCCGGGCCAGGCACCGGCCGGTCTGGAGCGGCTGGCCGTGGGCCAGGAGCCGCTGGTGCTGGCGCTGGGCGCGCGCCATGCGCTGGCGCGGCTCGACCCCCTGCCGCTGGCCGCGGTGCTGGCCGAGCCGCTGGTGCTGTTCCCGCGCCGCATCCTGCCGTCGCTGCACGACGCGGTGGTCGAGCTCTACCGCACGCAGGGGGCGGTGCCGCAGGTGGCGCAGGAGGCGATCCAGATGCAGACCATCGTCAACCTGGTCTGGGGCGGCAACGGCCTGGCCTGGGTGCCGGCCAGCGTGATGCAGTTTCGCCGCGCCGGCGTGGTCTACCGGGAGGCGGCGCAGCTGACCCTGGGACGCAAGCGGCCGGTGCTGCCGGTCTGCGAGACCAGCCTGGTGTGGCCGGCCGGGGGCATGTCGCCCGCGCTGGCGCGATTCGTGGACTTCGTGCGCGCGCGCATCCCGCGCTGAAGGCGCGCCGCCTACGGCACTGCCGCGGGCACGGCTTCCAGCCGCACGGCCAGCTTGCCCGGCTGGCGCAGCCACGCCACGCCACCCTCGATCCGGCCCAGCCGCACCAGGCCTGGCGACCGCTCGAACGGCTTGTGGAACAGCGCCAGGTTGCCCCATGGCGCGTAGTAGCTCACATCGCCCGGCTGCGGCGTGGAGGCACGCGGCGCGGCCGACACATCGAGGCGGCGCGGCAGCATGGCGATCTTCTCGGTGGCGGCGTAGTCCTCCAGCACCAGCGACAGCGGCAGCAGGCTGGCGAAGTCGCGCGCCGCCGCACTGTCCTCCAGCGTGGCGTGCAGCGTGTGTTCACCGACCAGGATGCGGATCTTCAGGGGCATGGCTTGGGCGCCGGCCGCGCCGGACAGCAGCACCAGCGCTGCGCCGGTGCACAGGCGGCGGATGGCCGGAGGGATGGCCGCAGGGATGAGGGCAGGGCGTTGCATGGCATGGCGCACTGTAGGCAGGCGCGCCCCCGCGATCAAGGCGCCCGGCCTGCTGGCCCCCATCAGCCAAGCTGATCAATCCACCGGCCCCGGCTGCCATTCATGAGCCGGACCGATAGGTGCATTCAGCCCCGGGCGGCTAGTCATGCCGCGGCATGGCGGCTAACTTTCCCGCTCCCTTCCACAGGCCCTTGCCCCCCCATGACCACCTTGCAGATCAACGGCCGGCCGCGCGCGCTCGCCACCCCCGACGACACCCCTTTGCTGTGGGTGCTGCGCGACGAGCTCGGCATGACCGGCACCAAGTTCGGCTGCGGCCTGGCCTTGTGCGGCGCCTGCACCGTGCATGTGGATGGGCAACCCACGCGCGCCTGCGTGACGCCGGCTTCGTCGCTTGCAGGCCGCAGAATCCAGACCATCGAGCACATGGAGAGCGACCGCATCGGCCGCACGGTGCAGCAGGCCTGGGTGGCCGAGAACGTGGCCCAGTGCGGCTACTGCCAGGCCGGGCAGATCATGGCGGCGGTGGCCCTGCTCAAGGCTGCGCCGCAGCCCAGCGAGGCGCAGATCGACGAGGCCATGAGCGGCAACATCTGCCGCTGCGGCACCTACCCGCGCATCCGCGCCGCGATCCGGCGTGCCGCGCGCAGCCTGGCAGGGGAGGCGGCATGAGCGCTGTGACGCTGCAGCGCCGCGGCTTCCTGCACTTCGCCGCCGGCAGCCTGACGCTGGCCGTGGGCCTGCCCGGCCCTGGCCAGACGGCGCAGCTGCGCAAGTACGGGGCCGACGCAATGCCCGGCGGCACCGTGGACAGCCCGCTGGTGTTCGTGCGCATCGCGGCCGACGGCACCGTCACCATCGTCGCGCACCGCGCCGAGATGGGCACCGGCGTGCGCACCAGCCTGCCCATGGTCGTGGCCGACGAGATGGAGGCGCGCTGGGACCGCGTGGCCATCGTGCAGGCCGGCGCCGACGAGGCGCGCTACGGCAACCAGAACGTGGACGGCTCGCGCAGCGTGCGCCACTTCTGGCAGCCCATGCGCCGCGTGGGCGCCGCCGCGCGCCAGATGCTGGAGGCCGCGGCGGCGGCGCGCTGGGGCGTGCCGGTGCAAGAGGTGCAAGCCGTGCAGCACGAGGTGCTGCACCCGGCCAGCGGCCGGCGCCTGGGCTATGGCGCGTTGGCCGCCGAGGCCATGCGCCTGCCGGTGCCGGCCGGCGATGCGCTGCGCCTGAAGGCGCCGGCGCAATGGCGCTACATGGGCAAGGGCGAGGTGCGCCTTTGCGACCTGGACGACATCGGCCGTGGCCGGGCGCAGTTCGGCATGGACGCGCGCCAGCCCGGCATGGTCTACGCCGTGGTGGCGCGCCCGCCCGTGCTCGGCGGCCGGCTGCGCCGGGTGGACAGCGCCGCGGCGCTGCAGCTGCCCGGCGTGCTCCAGGTCGTGGAAATTCCCGGCCCGCAGGGTGCGCCGGGCTTCCAGCCGCTGGGCGGCGTGGCGGTGGTCGCGCGCAATACCTGGGCTGCGATGCAGGGGCGCGCCGCGCTCGTGCTCGACTGGGACGACGGCCCCCATGCCGGCTATGACTCCGCGGCTTACCGGCGCACCCTGGAAGCCGCCGTGCAGGCTCCTGGCATCGCGGTGCGCAACGACGGCGACGCCCTGCAGGCGCTGGCGCAGGCGCCAGCAGGGCGCCGCCATGCAGCCCAGTACCACGTGCCCCACCTGGCCCATGCGCCCATGGAGCCGCCGGTGGCCACCGCGCGTGTGACCGCAGGCGGCTGCGAGGTCTGGACCTCGGTGCAAAACCCCGCCGCGGCGCAGGCCGGTGCGGCAGCCGCGCTGGGCCTGCAGCCGGCGCAGGTGCAGGTGCACGTGCTGCTGCTGGGCGGCGGCTTCGGCCGCAAGTCCAAGCCCGATTTCGTGACCGAGGCCGTGCTGGTGGCCAAGGCGCTGCCCGGCACGCCGGTCAAGCTGGTCTGGACGCGCGAGGACGACATCCGGCACGGCTACTACCACACGGTGTCGGTCGACCGGCTCGAAGCCGTGCTGCAGCCCGATGGCCGACCGCAGGCCTGGCTGCACCGCACGGCGGCACCGACCATTGCGGCGCTGTTCAGTGCAGGTGCCAAGGTGTCCGCGCCGTTCGAGGCCGGCATGTCGGCCGTGAACATGCCCTTCGCCGTGCCGCATGTGCGCGTGGAGCGCGCCGAAGCCGTGGCGCACACCCGCATCGGCTGGTTCCGCTCGGTCGCCAACATCCCGCATGTGTTCGCCACGCAGAGCTTCATCGACGAACTGGCGCACCGGGCCGGCGTAGACCCGCTGCGCTACGCCCTGGACCTGATCGGCCCGCCGCGGCGCATCGACCCCGGCACCCTGGCCGACGCCTTCAACTACGGCGAATCGCCCGAGCGCTATCCCATCGACACCGGCCGCATGCGGGCCGTGCTCGAAGCGGCGACGCGCAGCGCGCGCTGGGGCCGCAAGCTGCCGCCACGCCGTGGCCTGGGCCTGGCGTTCGCCTACAGCTTCCTGAGCTACACGGCCACGGTGGTGGAGGTGGAAGTGGGCGAGGACGGCAGCGTCCAGGTGCTGGAGGTCGACATGGCCATCGACTGCGGCCCGCAGGTCAACCCCGAACGCATCCGCGCGCAGCTGGAGGGCGGCGCCGTCATGGGCCTGGGCCTCGCGCTGGCCAGCGAGATCCGCTTCGAGAAGGGGCGCGTGGTGCAGAGCAACTTCCACGACTACGAGGTGCTGCGCCACCACGCGTCGCCGCGCGTGATCCGCACCCACCTGGTCAACGACGACCCCGAGGCCATGCCCGGCGGCGTCGGCGAGCCGCCGGTGCCGCCTGTGGCGCCGGCCCTGTGCAACGCCATCTTCGCGGCCACCGGCAAGCGCGTGCGCAGCCTGCCGTTGCGCACGCTGGCCTGACGGCCGGCACCACACCATCCATCACATCGGAAAGGAACAACACATGGTCAACAGCTGTCCACTTTGCTCGGCGGCGATGGTCGCCGTCCTGGCGACTGCGGGTGCCGCCCAGGCACAGGGCCCGGCCGCCCAGCAGATCGCGCGGGCCGGCAGCCAGGCCGCCGCCGTCGGTCCGGCCGAGTTCTTCACCGGCCGCGTGCGCGTGGAGCCGCTCTGGCCGGCCAGCGCCGAGATCAATGCGTCCGGCGGCATGGTCACGTTCGAGCCCGGTGCGCGCTCGGCCTGGCACACGCACCCGGCCGGCCAGCGCCTGCTGGTGGTCTCGGGCGTGGGCTACACGCAGGAATGGGGCAAGCCGGTGCAGGAGCTCCGCGCCGGCGATACGGTCTGGTGCCCGCCCGGCGTCAAGCACTGGCATGGCGCCGCCCCCACCACCGCCATGAGCCACCTGGCCGTGACGGGCACGGTGGACGGCCAAAACGTGCAGTGGCTGGAGAAGGTCAGCGATGAACAGTACAGCGCACGCTGAGCGCCGCCGCCTGGTGGCCCTGGGCGCCGCTGCGGCGGCCGGCCTGGCCCTGTCCGCCACCTCCGCCGGCGCCGTCACCTCCGCCACCTCCGCCACCTCCGCCACCTCCGCTGGCACCCGCAACCCATCCAGCCACAGCATGACGATTCCACCGACATCCGAACGATTGAGCGTGGCGCAGCAGGCCATCGTGCCGATCGCCGCGTTGGCGGCCGCCGGCGACATGCCGCGCCTGAACGCGGCGCTGAACCAGGGCCTCGATGCGGGCCTCACGGTCAGCGAGGCGCGCGAGGTGCTGGTGCAGCTGTACGCCTACGCCGGCTTTCCGCGCAGCCTGAACGCACTGGCCGAGCTCATGCAGGTGGTCGATGCGCGCCAGCAGCGCGGCCTGCGGGACGCGCCGGGCCGTGCGCCCGGCAGGCCGATCCCCCAGGGCGACGCGTTGCTGGCCGCCGGCACGGCGAACCAGACGCGGCTGTCCGGCGCGCCGGTGCAGGGCCCGCTGTTCGACTTCGCGCCGGTGGCCAACGAGTACCTGCGCACGCACCTGTTCGGCGACATTTTCGAGCGCGACAACCTGGACTGGCACAGCCGCGAGGTGGCCACGGTCAGCATGCTGGCGGCGATCACCGGCGTGGAGCCGCAGCTGCTGGCCCACATCCGCATCGCCACCCACATCGGCATGACGGCCAGCCAGTTGCGCGAGGTCGGCCAGCTGCTCGCCGAGCGCGTGGGCACCGACAGCGGCCAGCGGGTGCGCGACGCGCTGGCGCGGCACCTGGCCGGCAAGCCGGCGGGCTGAGCGGGAAGGCCGAGCGGGAAGGCCGAGCGGCGCGCTCAGCGCAGCCGCAGGGCCTGCAGCACCAGCGAGAAGGCCGGCGAGGGCTGGCGCCGGCTCGGGTAGTACAGGTGGTAGCCCGCAAACACGGGGCACCAGTCTTCCAGCACGCGCAGCAGGCCGCCCTGCGCCAGCTGGTCGGCGATCTCGTCCTCGGGCAGCAGCACGATGCCCAGGCCCAGCAGCGCCGCGTCCACCTGTGGCGCCACGGTGTTGAAGATCAGCGGGCCGTCCACACGCACGTTGACCTGCTTGCCCTTGCGCGCGAAGTCCCAGACGTACAGCCCGCCGGAGGTGGGCATGCGCTGGTTGATGCAGCGGTGCTGCGTCAGCTCCTGTGGTGTCTTCGGTGCCGGATGCGCGGCGAAGTAGGCGGGCGAGGCCGCCACCGCCATGCGCATGGGCGGGCCGATCGGCAGGGCCACCATGTCCTTGTCGATGGTGCTGCCCAGGCGCACGCCGGCGTCGAAGCGGTCGGCCACGATGTCGCGGAAGCCGTAGTTCACGTCGAATTCCAGCGCAATGTCGGGGTAGGCCTGCAGCACCGGCGCCAGCTTGGGCAGCAGCACCTTGTGCAGCACGCCGTCGCCACAGGTGATGCGCACCGTGCCGGCGGGCTTGTCGCGCAGGTCGGTGAGCGCGTCGAGCTCGGCCTCGATCTCGTCGAAGCGGTGGCCGATGGCGTTCATCAGGCGTTCGCCGGCCAGCGTGGGCGAGACGCTGCGCGTGGTGCGCGTCAGCAGCCGGATCTGCAGCCGCTCCTCGAGTGCCCGGATGGTCTGGCTCAGCGCCGACTGGGTGACGCCCAGCACCGCGGCAGCCTTGGTGAAGCTGCCCTCGCGGGCCACCGTGACAAATCCGAGAAGGTCGTTGAAATTGCGCCGTGCCACTGCTTCGTTCCGTGCCCGCATGGTGGGAGCGCGAGCCTAACCGACTGCGGCCGCAGCGCCCGCCCGGCCGTACGGCCAGCGGGGTTACGCAGCCGGTGCCGGGGCGGTGCGCGCCGCCATCCGCGTGAGCCCGGCGGCCAGCAGCAGCAGCGCCGCGCTGGCCAGGAACAGCGTGGCGTGGCCGCTGTGGTCCAGCAGCAGGCCGCCCAGCGCGGAGCCCAGGGCAATGGCCAGCTGCACCACGGCCACCAGCAGCCCGCCGCCAGCCTCGGCCTCGGCCTCATGGGGAAAACTGGCCGCGATCCAGGCCCACCAGCCCACCGGTGCCGCCGTGCCGGCCAGGCCCCACAGGCCCAGCAGGGCCACCACGGCGGCGGTCCAGCCGCCGGCGGCGACGAGCGCCACGGCGACCGCGGCCATCACCAAGGGGATGGCGATGAGCGTGCCGTAGAAGCCGCGGGCGAGCGCCAGGCCCACCAGCAGCGTGCCCGCGAACCCCGCCAGCCCCATGACCAGCAGCACCCCGGAGATGGCCGGCCCCTGCAACTGCGTGACGGTTTCCAGGAACGGCCGCACATAGGTGAACAGCGCGAACTGGCCCATGAAGAAGACGCTGCTGGCGGCCATGCCCCAGGCCACATGGCGGCGCCGCAGCAGTGCGAAGGCCTGCAGTGCGCCGCCACGCCGGGGCCGGCGCTGCGCCTGCATCGGGGGCAATGCACGCCACTGCCAGACAAAGGCGATCAGGGCCACCGGCACCAGGCACAGGAAGGCGCCGCGCCAGCCCAGCAGCGTGCCGAGATAGGCGGCGAGCGGCGCAGCCAGCACCGTGGCCAGCGCATTGCCGCCATTGAGCATGGCCAGTGCGCGCGGCACCTGCGCCGCCGGCACCAGCCGCATGGTGGTGGCCGCGGACAGGGACCAGAAGCCGCCGATGGCCACGCCGACCAGCGCCCGCCCCAGCAGGTAGGCCGGGTAGCTGGCCGCCAGGCCGACGATGGCGCCCGACAGGGCCATCGCGGCCGTGAGGGCCAGCAGCACCCGCTTGCGGTCCAGGCCGCCGGCCCACAGGGGCAGGGACAGGCTGGTCGCCACCGCGAAGGCGCCGGAGATGGCGATGCCGTGGCCGGCCATGCCTTCGCTCACCTGGAGGTCGGTGGCCAGCGGCGTGAGCAGGCTGACCGGCATGAACTCCGACGCCACCAGCGCGAAGGTGCACACCGCCATCGCGAACACGGCGCTCCAGGCGCGGGCGTGGGAAGGCGCCGTTGCGGCGTGGGACGGGGCGGGAGGCGAAGTGCGCATGGCGGCATGTTCGGCCAGGCCGTCCCACTTGACTAGCCGATGGATCGCGCATGCACCTATCAGCCAAACCACCCAATGCGCCGCGGCGGGCACGCGCTCAGCGCGGCATCATGCGCACCGCGCGCTGGTCGGCCAGCGGTTGCGGCACACCCAGGTGGTAGCCCTGGGCGAAGTCGATGCCGATGGCCTCCACGCGGCGCAAGATGTCCTCGTCGGCCACGTACTCGGCGATGGTCTGGAGGCCCATCACGTGGCCGATGGCGTTGATGGCCTCCACCATGGCCAGGTCGATGGGGTCGTGCGCGATGTCCTTGATGAAGCTGCCGTCGATCTTCAGGAAGTCCACCGGCAGGTTCTTCAGGTAGGCGAACGAGGAGAGCCCGCTGCCGAAATCGTCCAGCGCGAAGAAGCAGCCCAGCTGCTTGATCTCGCGGATGAAGGGCACGACCTTGCTGAGGTTGGCCACGGCCGAGGTCTCGGTGATCTCGAAGCAGATGGCGCCATGCGGCAGTTGCAGGCGTTCCAGCGTCTCGCGCAGGTCCTGGCGGAAGCGCTCGTCCGACAGCGAGGCGCCCGAGATGTTGATGCTGTAGACGCCGGGCAGCGCGCCCTCGCGGCGCACGCGGTCGCCGATCCAGGCCAGCGTGTTGCGCACCACCCATTGGTCCACACGCGGCATCAGGCCGTAGCGCTCGGCCGCAGGCAGGAAGCTGCCGGGCGCGATCACCCGGCCGCCTTCCTCCATGCGCACCAGGATCTCGAAGTGCGGCGCCCGGTCCACGCCCGAGGGCAGCGGCACGATGGGCTGGGCATACAGCCGCAGCCGGTCTTCGTCCAGCGCGTTCTGCAGCCGCGTGGCCCACTGCATCTGGCCCTGCTGCTCCATCAGCGCGTGGTCGTTCATCTGGTAGACGTGAATGCGGTTGCGCCCCTCGTCCTTGGCGGCGTAGCAGGCCGCATCGGCGGCCGACAGCACGGCGCCCAGGTCGCGGTCGGCGCCCAGCACCGGCACCAGGCCGATCGACACGCCGATCGAGAAGGACTTGCCCTCCCAGGCGAAGCGGAAGTCGGCGATGTCTTCGCGGATCGCATCGGCCAGCGTGATGGCGCGCTGCATGGGGCAGGACTCGAGCACGAGGCCGAATTCGTCGCCGCCCAGCCGTGCCAGCATGTCGGAGGCGCGCAGGTGGCTGCGGATCAGCGCGGCCACCTGGCGCAGCAGCTCGCCGCCGGCCACATGGCCGCAGGTGTCGTTGACGAGCTTGAACTGGTCCAGGTCGAGGAAGCACACCACGTGCGTCTGGCTGGCGTCGCGCGGGCGGTCGAGCAGTTCGCCCAGGCGGCGCTCGAAGGCGCGCCGGTTGGGGATGCCGGTCAGCGCGTCGTGGCTGGCCTGGTGCTGCAGTTCCTGGGCCAGGTTCAGCGTGACGGTGACGTCGTGGAACACCAGCACGGCGCCGATCAGGAAGCCCTCGCGCGAGCGGATCGGCGCGGCCGTGTTCTGCACCGGGATCGGCAATTCGTCGCGCCGCACCAGCAGCGCGTGCTCGAGCCGCGCGACGACGCGGCCGCGCGTGAGCACCTCGCGCACCGGCACCGGCAGCACGTCGCCGCTCTGGGCGTCGCGCAGCCGGTAGATGTCGTTGATGGAGCGGCCCTGGGCCTCGGCGGCCGACCAGCCCGTGAGCCGCTCGGCCACCGGATTGATGTACTGCACCATGCCGGCCTCGTCGGTGGTGATCACGCCGTCGCCGATGGAGGCCAGCGTGACCTGGGCCAGGTCGCGCTCGCGGTGCAGCTGCGCCTCGAAGTGCTTGCGTTCGGAGATGTCGCGCACGGTGCCCGTGAAGCGCAGCTCGGGTCCCACCCGGTTCTCGCTGACCGAGATCTCATAAACCACGCGCGGCGCACCGGAACGGACCTTGCGCAGCTCCAGCTTGGTGCCGGGGCGGCACAGGTCCTCGCGCGCCGCCGGCCCGCTGTACCCGGCCTCGCGCAGCAGCGCCTGGAACGGGTGGCCGACCACCTGGTCGGCGCTGAGCTGCAGCAGCTTCTCGGCGCCCGGGTTCAGGCTGGTCAGCACGCCTTCGCGCGTGAAGGTGACGATGCCGTCGCGCATGTCCCGCACGATGGCACGGGTCTGGTCGGTGGCGGCTTCCAGCGCGCTGATGACGCGGTTGTAGGCCGAGGCCACCTGGCCGACCTCGGTGAACGGCTCCACCGGCACGCGCTGGCGCAGGTCGCCGCTGCGCCGGTGCTCCTCCATGGCGTCCACCAGCTCGATCAGGTCGGTGCGCGTGCCGTGCTCGGACACGTTCAGGCCCACATGCTCGTCCTGCGGGCGCACGCGCAGCGGCCCGAAGCGGCCGATGCCGCGCAGCAGCAGCCAGGCCATCAGGCTGGCCCACAGGCAGCAGGCGAGGACGCCCAGCAGCTGCACGCCCATCTGCTCCAGCCGCGTGTTGCCGTTGGCGATGCGCTCCAGGTCGCCGAACAGGCCCACCGACAGCGTGCCCCAGATGCCGGGCGCCAGGTGCGCCGGGATCGATCCGACCGCATCGTCCAGGCGCCAGGCGAGCAGCCATTCGGACACCAGCACCATCAGCAACGCGGCGACCAGGCCGATGAGCCAGGCGGCCAGCGGCGAGACGACATGGCAGCTCGCGGTGATCGCCACCAGGCCGGCGATGGCGCCGTTGATGAGGTAGCCGATCTCGCAGTAGCCGCGCCGCCAGATGCCCATGGCGATGCCGCCGACGATGCCGGCGGCGCCGCCGATCACCGTGTTGACCAGGATGCCGGGAACCCGCTCGTTCAGCGCCAGCGTGCTGCCGCCGTTGAAGCCGAACCAGCCGAAGAACAGGATCAACACGCCCAGCATGGCCAGCGGCAGGTTGCCGGCCGGCAGCGGGCGCGGCGGCTCGCCGGGCACGAAGCGGCCGGTGCGCGGGCCGATCATGGCCACGGCCACGAGCGAGACCCAGCCGCCCACGCTGTGCACGACGGTGGAGCCGGCGTAGTCCACGAAGCCCAGTTGGCCGAGCCAGCCGCTGGGTTTGCCTTCCAGGCTGCCGCCCCAGGCCCAGTGGCCGAACACCGGGTAGATCACCATCGCGACGCCGGCCGTCACCGCCATGTAGGTCGAAAAGCGCATGCGCTCGGCCACGGCGCCGGAGACGATGGTGGCCGAGGTGGCGCAGAACATCAGCTGGAACAGCAGGAAGGCCATCAGCGGCGCATGCAGCGAGAGCTGGTCGAGCAGGCCGAAGTGCGAGGTGCCGAACCAGCCGTCCAGCGAGTTGCCGAACATGAGACCGAAGCCGACCGTCCAGTACACGGCGGTGGCGATGGCGAAGTCGGCCACGTTTTTGACCGCCACGTTGATCGAATTCTTGTTGCGCGTGAGGCCCGATTCCAGACACAGGAAACCGGCCTGCATGGAGAACACCAGGGCTGAGCAGAGCAGGATCCAGAGCAGGTCCAGCGGCTGGGCGGCGCTCACCGGGGCGGCTCGGCGAGCGCCGGGGAATGTGTCGTTGCGGATGGGTGTGCGGGCATGGGGGCTTGCTCTGTCTCCTTGCAACAGGCAAGCAAGGAATGTTCCCGCGTTGGCCCAGCGCCTCGGGCGCTGTCGGCGCTGGCTCAGTCCAGGTGCGGCGCCAACATGGTTTCGATCCAGTCCCCGAATGCCTGCACGCGCTGTGCGAGGTGGCGGCGGTGCGGATAGACCAGGTGGACCGGCATCGGCGGCGCACGGTGCAGCGGCATCACGTCCACCAAAGTGCCGGCCAGCAGCTGCTCCTGCACGTCGAACGCCGGCACCTGTATCAGGCCCATGCCGGACACGGCGCAGGCGATGTAGGTCTCGACATTGCTGGCGGCCACGTAGCCGGCCAGCACCATGGTGCGCAACTGCCCGTCTTCCACCCATTCCCACGGTGCGTAGCGGCCCCCGGCGGACGGGGCGTAGTTCACTTGGCGGTGGCCGTGGGCCTGCAGGTCGGCCACGTTGGCCGGCGCGCCGTGCCGCTGCAGGTAGTCGGGGCTGGCGCAGTTGATCAGCGAGAAGGTGCCGAGCGGGCGCGCCACCAGGCCGCTGGGCGCCAATGCCCCCACGCGCAGGGCGCAGTCGACGCCTTCCTGGGCCAGGTCGACCGTGCGGTCGTTCGAGCCGAGTTCGAGCACGATGCCGGGATGGCGTGCCAGGAACTCGGGCAGCGCTGGTGCCAGCAGGTGGTGCGCGATGCGGCTGGGCACGTCCACCCGCAGCCGGCCCTGCATCCCCTGGCCGGCAGCGCTGAACTGCTGCTCCAGCACCTCCATGCCGTGGACCAGGGAGCGTGCGCGTTCCAGCAGGCTCTCGCCGTCCGGCGTCAGGCGCACCCGGCGCGTGGTGCGGTGCAGCAGACGCGTGCCGAGACGGGCTTCCAGTTGCTGCAGAGCGCCGGACACGCTGGCGCGCGGCAGGCCAAGCTGGTCGGCAGCTTGGGTGAAGCTGCTGCACTGGGCGATGCGCAGGAAGATCCGCAGGTGGTCCAGCCGGTCCATGATTGTTCAGGGTTCCTGGAAGGTGTAGACGAAAAGAGGCACTTTATCTCGATTGTTTCCAAACATAGACTGGCATTTCCATTCCATACAAAAAAGGGTTACCGATGTCCTTCCCTACTCTCCAAGGCAAAGTGGCAGTCATCGCTGGCGGCGGCAAGAACCTGGGCGCCCTGATCGCCAACCAGTTTGCCGATGCCGGCGCCAAAGGCCTGGTGCTGCACTACAACAGCGACAGTTCGCGCGAGGAAACTGAAAAGACCGCCGCCGCGCTCAAGGCCAAGGGCGTGGACGTGCTGACGTTCCAGGGCGACCTGTCTGTGGTCGACAACTGCACCGCGATGTTCGACCAGGCCGTGGCACGTTTCGGCGCGGTCAACGTGGCGATCAACACCGCCGGTGTCGTCATCAAGAAGCCCATTCTGCAGGTGACCGAGGCCGACTACGAGAAGAGCTTTGCCGCCAATTCGAAGGCCGCGTTCTTCTTCATCCAGCAGGCTGGCCGCGTGCTGGCCGAGCGCGGCAGCATCGTGACCATCGTCAGCTCGCTGCTGGCTGCCTACACCGACTCTTATGCCATCTACCCCGGCAGCAAGGCGCCCGTGGAGCACTACACGCGCGCGGCCTCCAAGGAGTTCGGCGCGCGCGGCATCAGCGTCAACGCCATCGGCCCCGGCCCCATGGACACATCGTTCTTCTATGGCCAGGAGTCCAAGGAGGCGGTCGCCTACCACTCGTCGGCTGCGGCGCTGTCGGGCTACTCCAAGAAGGGCCTGACCGACATCGAGGACATCGCCCCGTTCGTCAAGTTCCTGGTGACCGAAGGCTGGTGGATGACCGGCCAGACGATCTTCGTCAACGGCGGCTACACCACCCGCTGAAGCCGGCCCAGCACGCGCCCCCCGGAAGGACCGCCATGAACCGCTTCCAACCTCTGTTGGACCGTCAACGTGAGTTCTTCTTCGGCGGCGCGAGCCGCTCGCTCGCGTGGCGGCTGGACCAACTGGACCGCATGGAACGCCTGCTGCGCGAGAACCAGCAGGCCCTGTGCGACGCGCTGTACCAGGATTTCCGCAAGCCGCCGTTCGAGCAGCTGTTCGAGATCACGGTGCCGCTGGGCGTCATCGGCTACTACCGCAAGAACCTGGCCGAACTGATGGCGCCGCAGCCGGTGGCGATCCCCAAGGGGCTGGAGGCGACGGGCAACCGTGGCGTGGTCCACAAAGAGCCTTACGGCGTCACGCTGGTGATCGGGCCATTCAATGCGCCCATCCTGCTGCTGCTCGACCCGGCCATCGCCGCGTTGGCGGCTGGCAACACTGTGGTGCTCAAGCCCGCCAACACCACGGCGCGCGTAGCCGCGCTGCTGGCTGAACTGGTGCCGCGTTATTTCGAGCCCGAGGCGGTTGCCATCGTCACGGGCGGGCGCGAGGAGATTGCCTCGCTGCTGGAGTTGCCCTTCGACTTCATCTTCTTCACCGGCAGCTCCGCCGTCGGCAAGGTCGTCATGCGCGCCGCCGCCGAGCACCTCACGCCGGTCATCCTGGAGCTGGGTGGACAGAACCCCACGGTGGTGGACGAGACCGCCAACCTGGACATCGCGGTGGACCGCATCGCCTGGGGCCACAACGCCATCTCGGGCCAATGGTGCATCGCGCCGGGCTACGTGTATGTGCACCGCTCCATCGCCGACGATTTCATCGCCCGCCTCAAGCGCTCGCTGGCCGCCATGTACGGCACCGACCCGCAGCAGAGCCCCGACTTCGCACGCATGATCAGCGCGCACGACACCGAGCGCGTGGCCTCCTACATCCTGCCCGGCAAGGTGGTGCATGGCGGCCGGGTCGACGTAGCCGACCGCTATGTGGAGCCCACCGTGCTCTACCCCTCGACCTGGGACGATCCGGCCATGCAGCAGGAGGTCTTCGGCCCCGTGCTGCCGGTGCTGCCCTACGACGACTTCGACGCCATGGTGGAGACGGTGATGCGCAAGCCCAAGTCGCTGGCGGCCTACATCTTCAGCAAGAACCAGGACCACATCGACGACTTCCTGGGCCGTGTGTCCTTCGGCGGCGGCTGCGTGAACCAGACCAACCTGCATTGCTGGATCGACAGCCTGCCGTTCGGCGGCGTGGGCTATTCGGGCATGGGCAAGTACTACGGCAAGGCGGGCTTCGATGCCTTGTCCAACACCAAGGCCCTGCTGGTGGGCAACCCCGACACGGTGCTCGACGTCTTCCCGCCCTATGCGGGCAAGGACATCGCGAAGAACCTGTCCGTCTTCTCGGAGTGATTTCATGCGCATTCGAACCGAACAGCTGCGGCGCCCCATCGTGCGTGCCGCCATCGAAGCCCTGCAGCGCGGCGACAGCCCCGCCTGGACCGGGCAGGCGCAATGACAGCGCCCGCACCTGCAAGGCGCCGCTGGCTCATGGCCCTGGCCGCGCTGCCGCTCGGCACAGTATTGCCGGGCTGTGCCAGCTCCGGCGCCACGCCACCCGGCCCGGGCATGAAGGCCTCGGTCACCTACCTGCACCTGCTAGCCAAGGTGCCGATGTTCCGCGGCATGTCGAACGAGCAGCTGCAGTGGGTGATCGACCATTCGCGTGAATGGTCGGTCCAGCCCGGCGCCGAGGTCGCCAGCAGCCAGCGCGGGATCGACAGCTTCTGGACGCTGCTGGATGGCGGCTGGCGCGTGGAAGTGGCCGGCCGCCATGTGGATGCCGGCCACGCCGATCCCGCCAAGTGGTATGGCGGGCGCGCCATGCAGGCGCTGGGCCTGCCGCCGACGCGGCTCGTGGCCACACGGCCCAGCTATGTGATGGAGATCGCCCAGCCGGAGCTGGACGACATGCTGCGCCGTGGGCTACCGTTGGCACCGCATCTGCAGGCCGGCGCGGACTTCTACCGCACGCTGGCCCGCAGCTGACCCGGGACACGGTTCTTCAACAATGAAAGGGAGGGTGCCATGCACATGGCCATGACGATGGGTGGGGGCGTGTTGCTGCTCGTGGTGTTCGTGCTGTTCGGCTGGCAGTGGGGTGCGAGCGGCGCCGCCATGGCGCTGGCCGCCAAGGCATTCATGCCGGTGTGGCTGCTGGTGGCGCTGGCGAACATGTGGGTCGGCGTGACGCACGCCGGCTACACCGTCCGCGAGGAACTGCCGATCCTGCTGATCGTGTTCGCCGTGCCGGCGGTCGTGGCCGGCATCGCTGCCTGGCAACTATCCCGCGGCTGACAGGCGGCATCTTGAGTTCGCCCTCCATCTCGCTGCTGCGCACGCGCGACAAGGCCGCCAAGGTCTTGAACCTTGAGCTGTTCTTCGACCTGGTCTATGTCTTCGCGATCACCCAGCTGTCGCACTACCTGCTGGAGCACCTGACACCCATGGGGGCGCTGCAGACCGCGACCCTGTGGTTCGCGGTCTGGCTGGGCTGGCAGTACACGGCCTGGGTCACCAACTGGTTCAACCCCGACCACCTGGTCATGCGCCTCATGCTGATGGCGCTGATGGGCCTGGCCTTGCTGGTGTCGGCTGCCATTCCCGATGCCTTTGGCGCGCAGGGCCTGCTGTTCGCCTGCAGCTATGCCGCCATCCAGGTCGGCCGCACGCTGTTCGTGCTGTGGAGCCTGGGCCGGGGCCACGTTCTGCGGCCCAACTTCCTGCGCATGCTGTGCTGGCTGCTGTTGTCGGGCGCGCTGTGGATCGCTGGTGGGCTGAGCGAAGGCGACCTGCGCTTGGGCCTGTGGCTGGCGGCCGTGGCCTGCGAGTACCTCTCGCCCATGGCAGGGTTCCCGGTGCCGGGCCTGGGCCGCTCGCAGACGTCTGACTGGACCATCGACGGCGGCCATCTGGCCGAGCGCTGCCAGCTGTTCGTCATCATCGCGCTCGGCGAATCGGTGCTCGCGACAGGCGCCTCGTTCGCCAATGCCGCGCATCCCGGCCCGGCGGTGTGGCTGGCCATGGTCGTTTCGTTCGTCGGCTGCGTGGCGATGTGGTGGATGTACTTCGACACCTCCAGCGGCGACGCCGCGCACGTGATCGAGCATTCGGACGATCCGGGCCGCCTCGGTTCGTACTTCCACTACATCCATGTGGTGCTGATCGCCGGCGTGATTGTCTGCGCGGTGGCCGACGACCTGGTGGTGGCCCATCCGCTGGACGCCGTCAAGCTCAAGTACGCGCTGGTGTTGGCCGGCGGGCCGCTGGTGTACCTGCTGGGCAACGCGCTGTTCAAGCGCATCGTCTATGGCCGCTTCCCGCGATCGCACGCCATTGGCATGGTCCTGCTGCTGGCGCTGTTGCCGCTGATGCCGCAGCTCAACCTGCTGATGGCCGGCTTGCTGACCACGGCCGTGATGGTCGCCGTCACGGCGTGGGAATCGTCGCTGGCGCGGCGGTTGGCGGCTGCCCGCGGTGGTGTGCGCCACGCTGCGTGACAGCCTGCCGGCACGGCGCAGCCGTGTCGTCCACTGGCGGCGTTCTGCTATGGTCGCCCCCGCTTTGACGGGGGGAACGTGATATGGCAATCGAGGGGAGTGGCAGCGATCTGGTCCAGGTCGTGAGCCTGTTGGGGGCGGCCGTGGTGGCCGTGCCCTTGTTCAAGCGGCTCGGCCTGGGTTCTGTGCTGGGTTACCTGGCCGCGGGCCTGGCCATCGGGCCGTTCGGGCTCAAGCTGTTCGACGATCCGCAGGCCATCCTGCACGTGGCCGAGCTCGGCGTGGTGATGTTCCTGTTCGTCATCGGGCTGGAGATGCAGCCCTCGCACCTGTGGAGCCTGCGCCGCCAGATCTTCGGCCTCGGAAGCCTGCAGTGCCTGGTGTGCGGCGTGCTGCTGACGCTGGTGGGCATCGGCTTCGGCTTCCCGTTGGCGGTGTCCTTCGTGAGTGCCATGGGTTTCGTGCTGACTTCCACGGCCATCGTCATGCAACTGCTGGGCGAGCGCGGCGACATCGCCGCGCCGCGCGGGCAGCGCATCGTGTCCATCCTGCTGTTCGAGGACCTGCTGATCGTGCCGCTGCTGGCCATCGTCGCCTTCATCGCGCCGCCAGCGCTGGACGCGGCCGCGGTGGTGCCATCGCGCTGGAGCGTCATCGGCCTGGCGCTGGCGGCGCTGGCCGCGCTGGTGGCGGCGGGCGTGTGGCTGCTCAACCCGCTGTTCCGCGTGCTGGCCACCGCCAAGGCGCGCGAGGTGATGACGGCCGCGGCGCTGCTGGTGGTGCTGGGCGCGGCACTGCTCATGCAGCTGGGCGGCCTGTCCATGGCCATGGGCGCCTTCCTGGCCGGCGTGCTGCTGTCCGAATCGACCTTTCGCCACCAGCTGGAGGCCGACATCGAGCCCTTCCGCGGCCTGTTGCTGGGCCTGTTCTTCCTGGGCGTCGGCATGTCGCTGGACCTGGCCGTGGTGGCGCGCAACTGGCCGCTGATCGCGGCCGGCGTGGTCGCGATGATGGCGGTGAAGGCGCTGTGCATCTACGGCGTGGCGCGGCTGGCCAGGAGTTCGCATGCCGACGCACTCGACCGCGCCGTGCTCATGGCCCAGGGCGGCGAGTTCGCCTTCGTGCTGTTTGCCGCGGCGCTGGGTGCGGGGGTGATCGACGCCACCGTCAACGCCAACATGACGGCCATCGTGGTGCTGTCGATGGCGCTCACACCGCTGGTGGTGCTGCTGCACGGGCGCTTCGGGCCGCGCGCCACGGTGTCGATGGAGGGCGCCGAGGCGGCGCAGGACCGACAGGCCAGCGTGCTCGTGATCGGCTTCGGCCGCGTCGGCCAGATCGCCAGCCAGGGCGTGGTGGCGCGCGGCGCCTCGCTCACCGTGATCGACAACGACACCCAGGTGATCCGCGATGCCCAGTCGTACCTGGGCTTCAAGGTCTACTACGGCGACGGCGCCCGCGCCGACGTGCTGCACGCGGCCGGCGCCCACAGCGCCAGTGCGATCCTGGTCTGCGTGGACGACAAGGCCGCCGCCACGCGCATCGCCGAGAGCGCCAAGGCCGAATGCCCGCATGCGCGCGTGCTGGTGCGGGCCTTCGACCGCGAGCATGCGCTGGATCTGGTCAAGGCCGGGGGCGCGGACTACGTGGTGCGCGAGACCTTCGAATCGGCCATGCTGCTGGGCCGCGAGGCCGTGCTGGCCACGGGCGCCACGCCCGAGGAGGCCGATGCGGTGATGGCCGACCTGCGCCGCCTGGACGGTGAGCGCTTCGACCTCGAGGTGGCCGGCGACGCCTTTGCCGGCCGGGCCCTGGTGCTGGGCCACCTGCGCAGCAAGGAGAACGGCGATGGCACGCAGGCCAGGCCCGCCTGAAGGCGCCGCAGTGCCGCCGGCGCAAGCCGCCGGCGTCGTGCAGTTCTGGCGCGACGCCGGCTCGGCGCGCTGGTTCGCCAAGGACACCGCCTTCGACCGCCAGTTCCGCGAAGGCTTCCACGACTTGCACTTCGCGGCGGCGGCGCGCCGCTGCGATGCCTGGGCAGCGACGGCCCAAAGCGCGCTGGCCCTGCTGCTGCTGCTGGACCAGTACCCACGCAACAGCTTCCGTGGCACCGCCCACATGTACGCGACCGATCCGCTGGCGCGCATGTTCGCCAGGCAGGCGCTGGACGCGGGGCTGGACCAGCAGGTCGACAAAGAACTGCGGCTGTTCTTCTACCTGCCGCTCTCGCACGCCGAACACCTGCCGGACCAGGAGCGTGCGCTGGCGCTGAACCGGGCCCTGGGCGAGCCGTTCCGCAGCCATGCACAGGGCCACCTGGACATCGTGGCGCGCTTCGGGCGCTTCCCGCACCGCAATGCGCTGCTGGCGCGCGAGACCACGGCGGCCGAGCAGGCCTTTCTGGCCGAGGGCGGCTTTTCGGGTTGAGCCGGGCCGGCGGGCATGGCAGGCAAAATGGCCGGATGCTTTTGTACCCCCAGATCGATCCGGTCGCGCTGCAGATCGGTCCTGTCGCCATCCACTGGTATGGCATCACCTACCTGGTCGCCTTCGGCCTGTTCATGTTCCTGGGCAACCTGCGGCTGCGCCACGAACCCTTCGCCTCGCTGGTGCCGCCGTGGACCCGCAAGGACGTGGAAGACATCCTGTTCCTGGGCGTCGTCGGCGTGGTGGTCGGCGGCCGGCTGGGCTACTGCCTGTTCTACAAGCCGGGCCACTACCTCACGCACCCGCTGGAGATCTTCTACGTCTGGCAGGGCGGCATGGCCTTCCACGGCGGCATGCTGGGCGTGATCGCGGCCATGGTCTGGTTCGCGCGCTCGCGCCAGCGGCCATGGATGCAGGTGGCCGACTTCGTCGCGCCCTGCGTGCCCACGGGCCTGGCGGCCGGCCGCGTCGGCAACTTCATCAACGGCGAGCTGTGGGGCCGCTTCTCCAGCGCAGACCTGCCCTGGGGCATGGTGTTCCCGCAAAGCGGCTCGATGCTGCCGCGCCACCCCTCGCAGGTCTACCAGTTCCTGCTGGAAGGCCTGCTGCTGTTCGTGCTGCTGTGGCTGTACGCGCGCAAGCGCCGCGCCGAAGGGCAGGTCGCCGCCATGTTCCTGATCGGCTATGGCCTGCTGCGCTTCACGGCGGAGTTCTTCCGCGAGCCCGATGCCTTCCTGGGCCTGCTGTCGCTGGGCATGAGCATGGGCCAGTGGCTGTGCGTGCCCATGGTGCTGGCGGGCATCGTGATGTGGGTCTGGTGCGGGCGGCGCGCCGCCGCGCTGCCGGCCCGGGCCTGAGAACGTGTGAACGCACCGCTCGCACGTTCTGAGCGTTCGGCTGCTCAGCCGCCGCGCGCGCGCTGCAGGCGCCTGAGGAACACGGTGATTTCCTTGACGGACTGCATGTCGCCGCGCTCCCCGGCGACTGCCAGGCCCTGCCTCCAGGCCGCTTCGGCCTCGTCCGCACGGCCCAGCTGCTCCAGCGCCTTGCCCAGCAGCTTCCAGGCGGCCGAGTAGTGCGGGTCCTGGGCGGTGGCCTGCTGCAGGTGCAGGGCCGCTTCCTGTGGCTGGTCTTCCTGCAGCAGCGCCTGGCCGAGCCCGAAGCGCAGCAACGCGCCGTCGCGGCCGCTGGCCAGCAGTTTCTCCAGGTTGGCGCGCAGCGCGGCGCGGGCGTCGGCCGCCATCAGCTGGCCTCGGCCAGCAGGGCCTGGGCGTCCTCGCACCACCAGGCAACAGCGCCCAGGTAGCCCTCCCAGACACAGCCGTTGCAGCCGCGGCCGCAGCAGGTGGTGGGCTCGGGCGGCGGTGCGCGCATGCCGTCGATGCCGCATGCCGCGAGCTGCGCCGCGACCGCCGCGATGGCGGTGCGCGCCGACGCTGCGTCGGTCGGCGGCGGCGTCACGGCGCCTCGGCCAGCACGTCGTCGAACAGGGCCAGCAGCTCCCGCGCGAACAGCTCCATGTTGGCGGCACGCTCGGTGCTGCCCGTCAGCACCGTGCGGCTGCGTTCCGCGGCGCCGACCACGGCCAGGCAGGCGCGGCCGGCCGGATCGCCGGCCGGGCTGTCGGACGGGCCGGCCGCCCCGGTCTCGCCCAGGCCCCAGCTGGCGCGGTGGTTCGCGCGCACCTTGCCGGCGAGCAGCAGCGCATAGGGCTCGGTTTCGGCGCGCAGGCCTTCCATGTCGGCCGGCACCAGGCCCAGCAGGGCCTTGCCGGCACGGCGCGAGTAGACAACGGCACCGCCCAGGAAGTAGCTGGAGGCGCCTGGCACAGCCAGCAGCGCGGCGGCGACGAGCCCGCCGGCCGAGGACTCGGCCACGGCCACGGTGTCGCGGCGCTCGCGCAGGCGCGCGGCCACACGGGCGGCCAGATCGGACAGGGAGGGCAGTTCGGTGGGTGCGGACATGGGCCGCGATTGTGTCAGCCGCGCCGCAGGGGTGCCCCGGAAGGGCTGCCGCCCGCAGTGGCCGCAGCGGCCGGCGGGGCATCCCCCGGAATTGCAGGATGGCAAAGCCGGCTCAATAATTAGCCGTAATTACTGGAAATTACGGCGCCACCGCGGCTGCGGGGCGCCACCCCATCTGCCCACCACGCCATGCGCGCTGTCCGAAGCTCCCTGCACGACGAGGTCGCCGAGCGGCTGCGCACGCTGATCTTCGACGGCGAACTGGCGCCTGGCAGCTTCATCGACGAGCCCGCGCTGTGCGCCAGCCTGGCGATCTCGCGCACGCCGCTGCGCGAGGCGCTCAAGGTGCTCGCGGCCGAGGGCCTGGTGCGGCACGAGCCGCGCCGCGGCAGCTTCGTGAACCAGGTGACCGCACAGGACCTGGACCAGATCTTTCCGATGCTCGCGCTGCTGGAGGGCCGCGCCGCCTTCGAGGCCGCCCAGCAGGCCAGCGACGCCGAACTGCAGGCGCTGCAGGAGCTGCACGCGCGGCTGCAGCGCCATGCCAGGGCCCGCCGCATCACCGACTACTACGCCGCCAACGTCGCCATCCACGAAGCCATCATCGCGTTGGCCGACAACCCGTGGCTGGCCATGGTGATCGGCGACCTGCGCAAGCTGGCCAAGCTCGCGCGGCTGCAGCAGCTGCAGGCGCCGGGCCGGCTGGAGCAAAGCTGCGCCGAGCACCTGGCGCTGTTCGCCGCCCTGCAGGCGCGCGATGCGCCGGCGGCCCAGGCGGCCATGCACGAGCACCTGGTGCGCCAGCGCGAGGCGCTGCGCGAGGTGGCGCGCAGCCAGGCCAACCGCATCGCTCCCTGAACATGCATTCCAAGGACACACCATGAACGCCACCGACTGGATTGCCCGCAGCCTGGCGCTGCTCAAGCCGGCCGCCAAGCCACCGGCCGCCGCTGCCGACACGCCGCGCCCCATGGCCGAGCGCCTGCGCGCCACGCTGCGCCGCGAGCCCGAGGCGCTGACGCCCAGCGCGCTGCGCCGCCTGCTTGCGCAGCTGCAGGCCGTGGTCGACCCGCATGTCAGCGAGGCCGAGGCCGGCCGCCGCGCGCAGCAGGTCATGGCCTGGTACGGCGCAGCCGCGGCCAGCGAGCGGCGCGACCTGTGGCTGCTGCTGGTCGAGCAGTTCGCGCCCGACGCCGACGAGGTGCGCGCCGCGCGCGAGCACTACGACGCCGTGCACGGCACGCCGGAGCAGGGCGCTGCCGAGATCCGGCTGCGCAGCGCCTTCATCTCGCCGCGCACGCGCATGCTGCAGCGCTTCGCCGTCGATCCGCAGGGCCTGCACTTCCTGGTCGACCTGCGCGCCGAACTGCTGCCGCAGCTCAAGTCCGAGCGCCGGTTGCAGCCGCTGGACGCCGAACTGGCGGCGCTGTTCTCCAGCTGGTTCGACCTGCCGTTCCTGGAGTTGCGCCGCATCAGCTGGGACTCGCCGGCCTCGCTGATCGAGAAGCTCATCAAGTACGAGGCCGTGCACGACATCCGCAGCTGGGCCGACGTGAAGAACCGGCTCGACAGCGACCGGCGCTGCTACGGCTTCTTCCACCCGCGGATGCCAAACGAGCCGCTGATCTTCGTCGAGGTGGCCCTGATCGACCACCTGGCCGGCGGCATCGCGCCGCTGCTGGACGAGCAGGCGGCCGTGCACGACATCGGCAAGGCCACGACGGCGATCTTCTACTCCATCAGCAACACGCAGACCGGGCTGCGCGGCGTCTCGTTCGGCGACTCGCTGATCAAGCGCGTGGTGGAGACGCTGCGCGCCGAGTTCCCCAAGCTCAAGCAGTTCGCCACGCTGTCGCCGATCCCGGGCTTTCGCGCCTGGCTGGCGAAGAACGCCGGGGCGATGCTGGGCCGCATGCCCGACAAGGCGCGCGCCGAACTCGGCCGCGCGCTAGGTGCCAAGGTGCCCGAGGCCGAGCATGTGCTGGCCGCCACCGAGCGCGTGCTGGCGCTGGAGGAGAAGTCGCCCGCGCGCCAGTTCCTGATGCGCTGCGCGGCCGAGTACCTGGGCCGCGAGCTCGACCAGGGCCGCCCGCTCGATCCCGTGGCGCGCTTCCACCTGGGCAACGGCGCGCGCGTGGAGCGCATCAACTGGGCCGGCGATCCTTCGGCCAAGGGCTTCAAGCAATCCTGCGGGCTCATGGTCAACTATCTGTACGATCTGCGCCGGCTCGACAAGCACCGGGCCATGACGGTGGCGGGGAACATCCCGCTGTCGTCCGAGGTCGAGCGCTGGCTGCTCTAGCAGCACACGCAGGCGGCAGCACCGCAGGCGGCAGCACCGCAGGCGGCAGCAGACCGCCTTTTCTTTCGCAACGACAGGAGACAAGACATGGATGTTCACATCACGCGCCGCGCTGCATTGCGGCTCGCAGGCGCCGGCCTGCTGCCGGTGGCGCTGGCGGCCCGTGCCCAGTCCGGCTGGCCGAGCAAACCCGTCACGATGGTGGTGCCGTTCCCGGCTGGCGGCGGCACCGACGCCTTCGCGCGGCCGCTGGCGGCCCAGTTTGCCAAGCTCACGGGCAAGACGCTGGTCATCGACAACCGGGGCGGCGCCGGCGGCACCTTGGGCGCCAGCGTCGCGGCCAAGCTGCAGCCCGATGGCTATGGCCTCTTCATGGGCGCCGTGCACCACGCCATCGCGCCCTCGATGTACCCCCGGCTGGATTACGACCTGGAGAAGGACTTCATCCCGCTCACGCTGCTGGCCAATGTGCCGCAGGTGGTGGTGGTGAACCCCAGGCGCGTGGAAGTCGCCGACCTCAAGAGCTTCCTCGCGCTCGTCAAGCGCAACCCGGCGCGCTACAACTACGCCTCGGCCGGCGCCGGCACCTCGCACCACCTGGCCGGCGAACTCTTCAAGCAGCAGACGGGCACCTTCATCACCCACATTCCCTACCGCGGCGCCGGCCCGGCGCTGGCCGACCTGATCGCCGGCAACGTGGATGTGATGTTCGACGGCCTGGGCTCATCGGCCGCGCACATCAAGGGCGGCCGCATCAAGCCGCTGATGGTGTCGGGGGCCAAGCGCAATCCGGCCCTGCCGGACGTGCCCTGCGCGGCAGAGGTCGGCCTGCCCGACTACACCGTGACGACCTGGTATGGCCTGTGGGCGCCCAAGGGCACGCCGGCAGAGGTCCAGGCCCGCGTGGTCGAGGAGGTGCGGCGCGCCGGCGCCTCGGACGAGATCAAGACGGTCTGGGCCAGCAACGGCGCAGAATTCGGTACCCTCACGCCCGCGCAGTTCGGCAGTTTCGTGAGCGCCGAGATCAAGCGCTGGGCCGCCGTCGTGCAAGCATCCGGCGCAAAACTCGAATGAGCCTTTCCTTCCCGTGACCATGAGCACCGCCACCGAGAACCAGAACCTCTACGCCGCCTTGCGCGCGGCGTTCCCCGCCGACCTGGACGCGGTCGCCATCGACGCCACCGAGCCCGGCGGCCAGCCCTTGCGCTACAGCTGGCGCGACCTCGAACGCGCCAGCGCCATGGTCGCCAACCTGCTGGATTCGCTGGAGCTGCCGCCGGCCTCGCGCATCGCCGTGCAGGTCGAGAAGTCTGTCGAGGCCGTGCTGCTGTACCTGGCCACGCTGCGCGCCGGCCATGTGTTCCTGCCGCTCAACACGGCCTACCAGAGCGCGGAGATCGGCTACTTCGTCGGCAACGCCGAGCCTGCCGTGGTGGTCTGCAGCCCGGCCAACCATGGCTGGGTCAGCAAGATCGCGTTCAAGGCCGGCACGCGCCACGTGTTCACGCTGGGCGATGACCGCAGCGGCACGCTGCTGGAGCGCGCCTCGCACTGCAGCGACCAGCACGCGCCCGTGCAGCGCGCAGCCGACGACCTGGCCGCCATCCTGTACACCAGCGGCACCACGGGCCGCAGCAAGGGCGCCATGCTGAGCCATGGCAACCTGCTCAGCAACGCGCGCGTGCTCAAGGACTACTGGGGCTGGAAGGAGGGCGACGTGCTGCTGCACGCGCTGCCCATCTTCCATGTGCATGGCCTGTTCGTGGCGCTGCACGGCGCGCTGCTGAACGGCAGCAAGATGCTGTGGATGGCCAGGTTCGACCCCAAGGTGGCCATCGCCAAGCTGCCCGAGGCGACGGTCTTCATGGGCGTGCCCACGCTCTACGTGCGCATGCTGGCCGATCCTGCACTCACGAAGGATGCGGTGCGCAACATCCGCCTGTTCATCTCGGGCTCTGCACCGCTGCTGATCGAGACCTTCAAGGACTGGCAGGCGCGCACCGGCCACACCATCCTGGAGCGCTACGGCATGAGCGAGACCGCCATGCTGACCTCCAACCCCTACCGCGCCGAGGACGGCGAGCGCCGCGGCGGCACCGTGGGCTTCCCCTTGCCGGGCGTGGATCTGCGCGTGGTCGACGATGCGGGCCAGGCCGTGCCGCCGGGCGAGATCGGCGGCATCCAGGTGCGCGGCCCCAATGTCTTCCAGGGCTACTGGCGCATGCCCGAGAAGACGGCCGAGGAGTTCACGGCGGACGGCTTCTTCAAGACCGGCGACGTGGGCCGCGTGGATGCCGCGGGCTACGTGACCATCGTGGGCCGCAGCAAGGACCTCATCATCAGCGGCGGCTACAACGTCTACCCGGCCGAGATCGAGGGCTTCCTGAACGAGATGCCGGGCGTGGCCGAGAGCGCCGTGGTCGGCGTGCCGCACCCGGACTTCGGCGAGGTCGGCGTGGCCGTGCTGATCGGCAAACCCGGCGCGGCACTCGACGGCGATGCGCTGCTGGCCGCGCTGCGGCAGCAGCTGGCCAACTTCAAGATCCCCAAGCGCGCCTTCGTGGTGGAGAGCCTGCCGCGCAACACCATGGGCAAGGTGCAGAAGAACCTGCTGCGCGAGCAGCACAAGGGCTTGTTCGCTGCCTAGGGCGCCGCGCTCCGGGGCGACAGCCGGTCGGCGAGCAGGCGCGCCGTGTAGCGCAGGCGGTCGATGTCTGCCCCGGCCTGCACGCCGCGGCTGAAGCAGCACAGCGTGCCGTAGACGCGCCCGTCGGCGAGCCGCACGGGCGTGCTCAGGTGCGTGCCGATCGGAAACCCGGGATCGGGCGCCCGCCCCGTGGCGACGTAGGGCGCGGCATCGTCCATGCGTTCGGGCAGCCGGCCGTCCACCACGCGCTGGCACCAGCTTTCCTCGACCGGGTCGCACATGCCGGGCTGCAGCAGCGGGAAGTCGGGCGCGCTGTCCACGATCTGCAGGGTGCGGCGGCCATCGGCGATCTGCGACACGAACGCGACGTCCATGCCGAGGCGCACGCGCAGCAGCTGCAGCACCTCCTGCACCGCCGGCGGCAGCGCCGGGTCGGCTGCGTCGCAGGTGGCCACGAGCAGCTCGGAAATCTGCACATCCAGGTCGTCGGGGTTGTAGTTCAGGTGCATGCCAGCCAGTCGTCCTCTTGCATCGTCGTGGGTGGTTCGCTGCCGGCACGCTGTGGCGCCGGCGCTCTCGTCTGCTGCGCAGTCTAGCCAGGGCGGCCGTGGCCTGCGCCCGGCATGGCGACGATCCCCGCCGCCGGCACGGGCATGCGGTGCGCCGGCCGTGCCTCCCGCGAGCCTTTTCGGCAGCTGCATGGGCGTGTCGCCGGCACCACGCGCAGCGGGGGTGCGTCCAGTGCGGGCGCGGTCGGCTCAGCCAGGCGGTTCTGCCAATGCCTCCGCCAGGCACTGCGCCGTCGCGCGCACGCGGGCCGTGCGCTGCAGGTCCGGGTGCATGACCAGCCAGACCTCGTGCGCGCGGGCACGGTGCCGGCCCGGCCAGACCCGCACCAGGCCTTCGCGCTCGCCCATCTGCACCGGCATCTCGCCCATGCCGATGCCGGCCGCCACGGCCTTGCGCAGCAGCAGGCTGGAGTTGACCGCCAGCGCGATCCTGGCATGGCGGGCCGGCACGTCGGCCGCGGTGGGCGCAGGGGCCTGGGCGAGATAGGGGCCGTAGGCCACGAGCTGGTGGCCGCGCAGCTCGTCCTCCGGCGCGGGTGCGCCGCAGCGGGCCAGGTAGGAGGCACTTGCGAACAGGCCCACCGGCCACGCTGCGACGCGGCGCACGACGAGGTCCGGCGTGTCGGGCCGGACATTGCGCAAGGCGATGTCGGCCTGCCGGCGGCCGAGGTTGAGCAGCTCGGCCGAGACCTCCAGGTCCACGCGGATCTGCGGCCAGCGCTGCTGCAGGCGGGCGATGGCGGGCAGCAGGTATTCGGCCGCGATGCTGTCCGAGCTGGTCACGCGCACCAGCCCCGTGGGGTTCTCGTCCTGGCCCTCGATCTTGCTGCGCAGCTCCAGGGCCGCGGTTTCCATGCGACGCGCCGCGCCGAGGGCGGCTTCGCCGGCCGCGGTGAGCAGGTAGCCGTCGCGGGCGCGCAGGAACAGCTTGGCGCCCAGCTCGGCCTCCAGCGCATTCAGGCGCCGGCCCACCGTGGCCTGGTCGATGCCCAGGCTGCGTGCCGCCGCGCGCAGCGATGGCTGGCGCGTCAAGGCGAGGAAGATGCGGGCGTCGTCCCAGTTCATGGTGATGGCGGTGATGCAGATTTGCAGCACTGTAGAGCGAAATCGCTGCACTTTGCATGCGCTGTCCTGCCCTAAGCTGCGCAGCCTATGACACACCACACCATGCAAGCCATCGTCTTCGACGAGTTCGGCGGCCCCGACGTGCTCGTGGCGCGCGCGCTCCCGCGGCCCGAACTGCGCCCCCACGACCTGCTCGTGCGCAACGCCGCCATCGGCGTGAACCGCGCCGACGTCGCGCACCGCAAGGGCGCCTACGGCCGCGCCCATTTCGGCGACGCCGACACCATGGGCCTGGAGATCGCCGGCACCGTGGTGGAGGCCGGACCGCAGGTGCAGGGCTTCGCCGTGGGCGACCGCGTGATGGGCATCGTGGGCGGCGGCGCCTATGCCGAGTATTCGCGCATCGACCACCGCATGGCCATGCCGGTGCCGCCGGGCCTGGCGCTGGCCGATGCGGGTGCAGTGGCCGAGGTCTTCGTGACCGCGCACGAGGCCATGTTCCACCTGGCCCGGCTGCAGGCCGGCGAGTCGGTGCTGGTCCATGCGGCCGCGGGCGGTGTCGGTTCGGCGGCGGTGCAGCTGGCGCACGCGGCGGGTGCGCGCGTGTTCGCCACGGCCAGTGCCGACAAGCGCGAGGCCGTGGCGGGCTTCGGTGCGGATGTCTTCATCGACCACCGCGGCGAGGATTTCCAGGCCGCCGTGGCGCGCGAGACCGCGGGGCGGGGCGTGGACGTGGTGATCGACTTCATCGGCGCGCCCTACCTGGAGCGCAACCTGCGTTCGCTGGCGCTGGGCGGCCGCCTGGTGGTCGTGGGCCTGCTGGGCGGTGCCGAGGCGGCGCCGCTGCCGATGGACCTGCTGCTGTTCCGCCACCTGCAGATTTTCGGCACGGTGATGAAGTCGCGCCCGCCCGCGGTCAAGCAGGCCATGGTGCAGCGCTTCGCCGCGCGCTGGCTGCCCGCGCTGGCCGACGGCAGCATCCGGCCCGTCATCGACAGCCGCTATCCGCTGTCGCAGGCGGCCGAGGCGCACCGGCGCATGGAATCGGGGCGCAGCGTGGGCAAGATCCTGCTGCTGCCGGACGCGTCCTGACCATGCAGGCCGGCCAAGGTGCGCGGCCCGGGCCGGCACGGGAGCCGGAGCGATCGCCGCTCCGCCTGGCCCGGCAAGGCGAAGCTGTGGCCCGGCCCCTGGTCAGGGCGGCTGTGCGTCGATGACACGGCGCACCGTGGCCAGTGCCGCGCCCAGCGTCTCCAGCGGGACCGAGCCGAGCGCCACGCGCAGCGCGTGCGGCACATGTTCCGAGGCCGAGAACGGCTCGGCCGTGGACACCGCCACGCCCTCGTGCAGCAGTGCCTGCGCCACCTTGTCGGCCCGCAGTTCCGCGGCCAGCGGCAGCCAGACGAAGTAGCCGTTCGGATGCCGCACCGTGCGCAGCCCGGCGAAGGCCAGGCTTGCCAGCGCCTGGCGCGCCGCGGCGTCCTGGCGCTTGCCGGCTTCGAGCTGCAACACGGTGCCGTCCTCGATCCAGCCGCAGGCGATGGCCGTCATCACGCCAGGCGTGTTCCAGGTCGTCGCGCGGATGGCGCGCTCGATGCGGGGCATGCAGTCGGCCGGTGCCGCGACGAAACCCACGCGCAGGCCCGTGGCCACGCTCTTGGACAGGCCGGAGACGTAGACCGTGCACTCGGGCGCCAGCGCGGCCAGCGGCGCAGGCGGCTCGGGCGCGAGAAAGGCGTAGGCCGCATCTTCGATCAGCAGCAGGCCGTGCCGGCGGGCGGTGGCCACCAGCTGCCGGCGCCGCGCCAGGCCCATGACCCAGCCCAGGGGGTTGTGCAGCGTGGGCATGGCGTACACCGCGCGCACGCGGCGGCGCCGGCACAGCGCTTCGAGGGCGTCCAGGTCCGGGCCGGCGCCAGCGGCCGGCAGCGGCGCGAGTTCGAGCCGGTGCGCCTGCGCCAGCAGCTTGAAGCCGGGGTAGGTCAGCGCGTCGATGGCCACCACGTCGCCGGGCTGCAGCAAGGCCATCACGGTGGTCGCCAGGCCGTGCTGCGCGCCGTCGACGATGGCCACCTGCCCGGGCGCGACCGACAGGCCGCGCTGCGCCAGGTGCCGCGCCACCGTGGCGCGCTCGTGCGGGCGCCCGCCGTGCGGCTGGTAGTGCAGCAGCGCGTCGAGGTCGCCGGCCGCGGCCAACTGGCGCAGCGCGGTGCGCAGCAGCGCGGCCTGGCCGGGCAGGGCGGGGTGGTTGAAGTTGAGATCCACCATGCCGGCCGCCGTGGCCTGCTGGTCGATGCCCAGGCCGGGCGGCAGCGCGGGCTCGCGCACGAAGCTGCCGCGCCCGGCCTCCCCGCTGACCAGGCCCATGGCCTGCAACTCGGCGTAGACGCGCGTGGCCGTCACGAGCGCCAGGCCCTCGCGCGCGGCCAGCTGCCGGTGCGTGGGCAGCCGCGTGCCGGGTGCGAGCCGGCCGGCACGGATCTCGGCGGCCAGCCGGTCGACCAGGGGCTTGTAGCGGGCGCGGGGCATGGCGGTGGCGGGGCAATGTATTCAATACAATTTTTTGATTGTATTGAGTGACAGGCCTAGCATGGCGGCATCCACCACGACACCGGCACCACCATGCACATCGCCATCCTGACCTTCGACGGCTTCAACGAGCTCGATTCGCTGATCGCTCTCGGCATCCTGAACCGCATCAAGGCGCCCGGTTGGCGGGTCTCCATCGCGAGCCCCACGGCCACCGTGCGCTCGATGAATGGCGTGGTGCTGCACGCCCAGGCCACGCTGGCCGAAGCCTGCGCCGCGGACGCCGTGGTCGTCGGCAGCGGTCTGCGCACGCGCGAGGTGGTGGCCGATGCGGCGCTGATGGCGCAGCTGCGGCTGGACCCGTCCCGCCAGCTGCTGGCGGCGCAATGCTCGGGCACGCTGGTGCTGGCGCGGCTGGGCCTGCTGCAGGGCCTGCCGGCCTGCACCGACCTGACCACCCGGCCATGGGTGCAGGAGGCCGGCATCGCCGTGCTGGAGCAGCCCTTCGCCGCGCGCGGCAACGTGGCAACGGCGGGCGGCTGCCTGGCCTCGCAGTACCTGGCGTGCTGGCTCATCGCGCGGCTGCAGGGCGAGGCGGCGGCGCGCGAGGCCATGTACTACGTGGCGCCGGTCGGCGAGAAGGAAGACTACGTGGAGCGCGCCATGCGGCACATCGCTCCCAGCCTGGCTGGCGCGGCGCAGCCCGCATAGCGCGGCAAGGCGGCGTGGCTATCATCGCCGGCACCTCAGAGACAAGGGACTGCGATGACCACGCCAGCCAGCCTCGATCGATTCCGCGTGGACGGCCAGGTGGCCGTCGTGACCGGGGGTGCCAATGGCATCGGCCTGGCCTGCGTGCAGTTGCTGGCGGTGGCCGGCGCGCGGGTGGTCGTGGTCGACCGCGATGCCGCCGCAGCCGCGGCAGTCGCCAGCGGCATCGATGGCGCGCTCCCCTTCGCGCTGGACGTGGCCGATGCCGCGGCCGTGGCGCAGGTCTTCGATGCCATCGCCCAGCAGGCGGGCCGCATCGACATCCTCGTCAACAACGCCGGCACGGCGGTCCGCAAGCCCACGCAGGAGCTGGCCATCGAGGAATGGAACCAGGTCGTCGCCGTCAACCTCACGGGCGCCTTCCTCTGCGCGCGCGAAGCCGCCCGCCACATGCCCGCGGGCAGCGGCAGCGTGGTCAACATGGCGTCCATCATGGGCATGTCGGGCGGCGGCCTGTACCCCAACATCTCCTACCAGACCACCAAGGGCGGGCTCGTGAACATGACGCGCGCACTGGCCGTGGAATGGGCCGGGCAGGGCATCCGCGTGAACGCGGTGGCGCCGACCTGGACGCGCACCGGCTTCATCGGCCCGCTGGAAGCTTCACCTGCGCTGATGGACCGCATCCGCGCCGTCACGCCGCTGGGCCGGCTGGCCGAGCCCGACGAGGTCGCGCATGCCGTGCTGTTCCTGGCCAGCGCGGCGGCCTCCATGGTCACGGGCCACGTGCTGGCGGTGGACGGGGGCTTCCTGGCGCAGTGAGAGGCGGGCGCGGTCTCAGCGCCACAGGCCCGCTGGGCGCGACAGCGCCGCCGGCCCCAGCAGCACCGTGCGCACCAGGTCCACCTGGCGGCGTGCGCCCACCTTGGCGGTGGCCGTCCTGATCTGCGTGCGCACCGTGCTGATCGAGATGCCGGCCTGCACGCAGTACTCCTTGGGCGAGAGGCCGTTGACCAGCGCTTCGGTCAGGCGGCATTCGGCGGGCGTCATCTGGTAGACCTGCTGCAGGGCCTTGGCCAGCGAACCCACGCTGTCTTCGGGCCGGCTCAGGAAGACGGCCGCCGCGGAGCGCAGCCCGAACGGCCCGGACCACGAGGGCAGCGGTGTGACGAGCAGATGCAGCGTGTCGCCGCCCAGGTGCTGCAGCCGCAGGGCGCCGCCGGCACTGCCGGAATCGGCCAGGCCGGTGCGCACGGCGGCGCGCACCAGCGCGGCCAGCTTGTCGTTCTCGCGCGGGCGGCTGCACACCAGCCGGCCGCCGCGCACGGCCAGCATGTCGGCGGCGCCGTCCAGCAGCTGCTTCGCGCGGGTGTTGTGGTGGATGAGGACCCCGGATTCGTCGAGCAGCGCCACGCCCAGTGGCATGCGGTCCAGCACCGCGGTGGAGGCGCCGGCCAGCGCGTCCAGGTCGCGCAGCCTGCGGTGCAGCGCGAAGCCGCTCTGCAGGTGCGGCATCAGTTCGGCGAGGATGCCCAACTCCTGTTCGCTGTAGGGGCCTGCGGCTTCGGGCCGGCACACCGTGGCGTTGAGCGAGCGCTCCGGCGTGCGTTCGACGATGGCCGCGGAGGTGTAGAAGATGTCCTGCGGCCGCAGCCAGTCGGTCCAGTACTCGGTCTGCTTGAGCTGCTTGTTCGGGAACAGCATCTCCCCATGGACCACCGTGCCGCCGACGTGCAGGGCCGGGTCCTGCAGCCAGACGTTCAGCGCGCCGTAGTGCGCATCGAACTGCGCCAACGCCAACTCTGAAAAGCCGACCGAGGCGAACAGGGCGTCGCTGGTCCGGCCCGACACGGTGACCGTGCGCTGGCTGAAGTCATGGCCCCAGATGAGGCCCGTGGTCGAGCCCGTCGCGAACACCAGTTCCGACAGGAAGTCGCGCCAACGGGAGGGCTGCAGCGCGGCGTCGTAGACGCTTGCCACCAACTGCGCACGCTGCAATCCCAGAACCGACATGCCGTAGGCCCCCTGTGCCGCCATCGTGGCGGGCGGGCCTGAATCTAATGCAGCTGTGCGGCGGCCGGTGGTTTTTTTCGGGGCGCCGCCGCGCCGTTCCCGGGCGAACCGTTCACCAAACAGATGACGGCACGGGTGTGGCGAGGGTGCACGGCAACGCACCCGCGCAGGGCCGACTGTGGCGTCACCCCATCTTCATGGGGCGCTGGCACCGCAGCCTTTGCATAGAGTGCGCGCTTTCGCACTGCTGGAGACGGAATGCCGCGCGCACCTGGTCGACGATTGACGCGGCAATTGGTCCGCTGCGCTCCCTTGTGGCTCGCGCTGGCCGGCCCTGTGGCTGCCCAGGCGCCCGCACCGGTGTTGCGCGGCGTGCTGCTGCAGGGCGACACGGTGCTGCCGGGTTCGCGCGTGCAGGCTGCCGTCGCGGCCCTGGTCGGCCAGCCGGCCGACGATGCGCTGCTGGCGCAGCTGCGCCGCACCGTGGCCGGCGTCTACGACGCGGCCGGCCTGGGCCTGGTGGCCGTCGATGCGCCGCGGCTGTTCCAGGGCGTGGCCCTGCTGCGCGTGCAGCCGCTGGTGCTGGGCCGGGTCGTGGTGCAGCCGGATGCGGGTGCCGCGGCGCAGGCCGAGGTCCTGGCCGCATTGCCGGCCCTGCAAGGCGGGCGCAGTCCCGACCTGCATGCGCTGGACCGCCAGCTGCGTTTGGCCAACCTGCAGCCGCACCGGCGCTGGACCATCGACTTCCGCACGCCCGAGGCCACTGCCGTGGCACCTGCTGCGCCGCCTGCTGCGCCGCCTGCCACCGGCTTCAGCAGCCTGCCCGGCCAGAGCATCGCGTCGTCGCAGGACGCACCGGCCGTGGCCACGCCGCCCATCCGCCCGGTCGGGCCGGCCGCCGACAACAGCGTCGACGCCCATGTGCTGCTGGACGGCGGTGGACCCTTCTATGGCCGGCTGCTGCTGGACAACGACGGCCAGGACGCCACCGGCCGCGAACGCGCGCGGCTGCAGGTCGGCCATGGCGATGCGCTGGGCCCGGGCCGCGCACTCGACCTCACGCTGCTCACCTCGCTGGCCCATCCCGCGCGCCAGCGCCAGGTCGCGCTGCGCTACCAGCACCCGTTGCCGGCGCAGGCCACGCTGCTCACCGTGGAGGCCTCGCGCGCCACCAGCCGGCCCGGCCTGGTGCAGGACTTCTTCGATGTGAGCGGCGACAGCCGCAGCCTCAACCTCTCGGCGCGCCACCTGCTGGCCCGCCGTGGCGCGCTGGAGCCCTATGTGGAGGCCGGTGTGGAGCGCAGCGTCTACGACGACGTGGTCGGCTTCTCGGGCGTCAACCTGGGCTCCAAGGTCGGCGTGCTGCCGCTGGCGCTGACCCTGGGCGCGACCTGGCAAGGGGCGGGCACCAGCGCCTTCGGCCAGGCGCGGCTGCGCCACAACACGGGCTGGGGCGGCTACGCAGGCAGCTCCGATTACGGCTCGGCGCGTGCCGGCGCCACGCCGCGCTGGACCACGCTGGACCTGGCCGGCGAGGCGCGCTGGCAGGTGGCGGCCCATGGCGAGTTCTCGGCCCGCGCGCAGGCGCAGTGGAGCCCGCATGCGCTGATCTCCGCCCAGCAGTTCCGCATGGGCGGGGCCAGCATGCTGCGCGGCCTGCGCGAAGGCGAACTCGGCGGCGACCAGGGCACGGCCGTGGCGCTGGAGTTCTGGTGGGCGCTGCCGGCCGCGCACCGCGTCGGCGTGCTGCTGGACGGCGCGTCCGTCTGGCGCCACCAGGCCGGCACGGGCGACCTGGGCCGCGCCAGCGCGGCCAGCACCGGCCTGGCCTGGCAGTGGCGGCCGCTGCCTGGCCTGCGCCTGCAGGCCACCATCGCACGGCTGCTGGCCGTGAACCATTTGCCGCAGCGCGAAGCCGGCGACACCCGCGCCCACCTGCTGCTCGACTGGAGTTTCTGACCATGCGCCGCTTTGCCCTCCATCCCCTGGCGCTGGCCGCGCTGCTCGCCTGCCAGGCCCAGGCCCAGTCGCTGCCCGGCAACGCCACCGTCGTCAACGGCGTGGTCAACGTGCAGCGTTTCACCAACGGCGTGCAGGTCACGAACACGCCCGGCGCCATCGTGCACTGGGACGGCTTTTCCATAGGCGCCGGCAACACCGTGCGCTTCGTGCAGCAAGCCCCTTCCAGCGCGGTGCTGAACCGCGTCACGGGCAACACGCCGAGCCAGATCCACGGCGCGCTGCAATCCAACGGACGCGTGTTCCTGCTCAACCCCAACGGCATCCTGTTCGGCGCCGGCGCGCGCGTGGACGTGGCGGGCCTCTTGGCCTCCACGCTGGACATCGCCGACCGGGACTTCCTGGACGGCAAGTACGACTTCAAGTGCTTCAACGCGATCGCCTGCGAGGCCGGGGTCGATGCGCTGAACCCCACCAACAACCGCGTCGTGCTGCAGGACGGCAGCCAGATCAGCACGCGCCAGGCGGGCGAGGGCGGCCAGGTCTGGCTGGTCGCGCGCGACCGCGTGGTCATGGAGAAGGGCAGCCGCATCGAGGCGCCCAGCGGCCAGGTCATGGCGGCCACGGCGCGCGAGGTCAGCATCACCAGCCCGGCGCTGGGGCAGATACGCTTCACGCTCACGGGAACGGCGGGCAGCCGCATCGACCTGGACGGCGAGATCGAGGTGCCGCGCGGCGCGGCCGGCTTCTTCGCCGACACCGTGCGCTTCGCCGGTGCGGTGCGCGCGCGCTCGGATGTGGGCGCGGCCGGCCAGATCGTCGCCAACGCCGCGGCCAAGGTGGTGGTGGACGCCGACGCGCGGCTGGACGTGTCGGGCACCCCCGGCGCCGATGCGGGCGCGGTGCGCCTGGGTGCCACGCAGCAGGTCACGGTGTCGGCTGCGGCCGAGATCGCGGCCGACGGCGGCGTGCCGGGCGCGGGCGGAGGCGGCAAGGGCGGGCTGATCGAGCTCTCCGCCGCAGCCGTGCAACTGCCCGGCCTGCTGGGCACGCCCGAGGCCAGCCCCTTGCAGCTGCATGCGCGCGGCTACGGCGCCCAGGGCCTGGACCTGGCGCGCTACGGCAGCGTGGAGGTCACCGAGAGCGGCAACTTCGGCTACACCGTGGTCGACGGCCCGGCCTGGACCAACACCGACACGGGCAGCCAGAACATCCGCACCGGCGAGGGCCATGCCCACGGCATCACCAACAACGCCAGCGACGAGACGCAGATCGAACTGGTGGCACCGGCGGGTGACGGCCGCTTCCTCGTGATCACCAACCGGCGCCAGAGCACCAGCTACAACGAGAACCAGCAGGCGCCCAGCATCCCCAGCCTGACCGACCTGCGCGTCGTCTCCAGCAATGTCTACACCGCGCTGCTGGTGGGTGCCGACGGCCAGGTGGTTTCCAGCCAGTCCCTGGGCCGCTCGGACTTCCAGAGCACCCAGTTCAATGGACCGACGGTCGTGGGCGTCGACACGCCGCAGTCGCGCTTCCAGGCCGTGGGCCTGAGCAAGGGCGGCTGGGCCGTGCTGGTGGAGCAGTTCGGCGCCCCCAGCCGCGTGGTGTTCCTGTCGGCCGAGCGCGGCACCGTGGCCAGCGTGGACGTGGCCACGGGCGCCACGCTGCGCCCGCTGCTGGCCGGCGGGCTGCTGGTGGAGGCCACGCCCCAGGGCGGCAGCCTGCAGCGCCTGGTGTTCGACAGGCTGGGCGGCACCGTGGCCGACGTGGCGGCCGCGCTGGCCGGCGAGTCGCTCGACCGCCCGCTGGGCTACCAGGCCATGGGCCCGTTGAAAACGCCCGTGGACGAACGCCGCCTGTGGCGCGCAAGCACCGGCGGGGCGCAGGAACTGGTGGATCTGGCGGACAACAGCGTCGTGCGCAGCGTCGCTAACGACCCGCCGCTGGCGCGCGTGGAGGCGGTGCTGGGCACCGGCCTGCTGGGGGCGACCAACTTCGGCGGCAGCTTCAGCAGCGGCGAGACCTCCGACATCGGCGTCTGGGACCGCGGCGCGTTCACGCGCTTTGCCACCAGCCTCTACAGGACGGGCGGTACGAGCGCGGGAGGCCAGGTGACGTCGGACAGTGCCACGGTCGGCCCGGCCTTCCTGCGTGCCGTGGACAGCAGCGCGCTGGTCATGCTGCACACCGACGAGGCGCGCAGTTCGCAGTCGCAGACCGTGCGCAATGCCGGCCCCAACCTCAACACCTTCACCAGCAGCCGGAACGACCGGAGCCAGAACACCCTGCAACTGCTGCAGCGCCAGTTGGTGAATGCGCCCTTCGCGGCCACGGGCACGGCGGGCGCGGTGCTGTCGCCCGTGCTGCTGGCGGCGCAGCCGGGGCAGGGCAACGGCAGCCTGGGCGGCGTGCCCACGCCACCACCGCCTCCGCCACCACCCGCTCCGCCTCCGCCCGCACCGCAGCCACCGGCCCCTGCGCCAGGCCCGTCGACGCCGCCGCCCGCGCCGCCCCCCATTCCATCCACGCCCCCGACGCCACCCGCACCGCCACCGGCCCCGCCGGCACCGGTCGGCGAGATCCCCCCGCCCCCCTACCAGCCGGCCACGCGGCCCGCCGAGGGCCTGAAGCCGCTGCCGGGCCTGTCCGTGGCCGACGTGAGCAAGCTGCGCTTCGGCAAGGACCTGGACGGCCGGCGCACCAGCGACGCCGATCCGGAATTCCTGGCCAATGCACGCCGCGTCGTCGACGACCTGCTGGGCCCGGAGGCGGCGGCCGCCTTCGACCGCGGCAACGACGAGCAGCGCCGCCAGATCCTGAACGACGCGGGTTTCGCCATGCTGATCAACAACAAGGACCTGCAGCAAGCCACCAAGGACATGAGCGACGACATGCGCGGCGCCACGCTGAATGCGCTGGCCACCTTGCAGGGCTATGGCACGCTGGAGACCGAGGCGCTGGCCGAGGGCCTGCGCAAGGCGATGACCGAGAAGATCGCCGCGCCCCGGCCCGACGACGGCTCCGCGCCCGACCGTGCCCGCACCGCCCTGGAGACCGAGCTGCAGATCCTGGAGGGCGAGCTGTACCAGGCCGACCTGAACCGCATGCGCGCCGAAGGCCAGGACGCCGCAGCGCGCGCCAAGGCCGAGCAGGAGCACCAACTCGTGACGGGCCGCATCGCGCGTGCCATGGTCATCGCTGCGCGCGAGGCCGCCGGCGAAGCCGTGGACGACACGGCCGACGTGGTGGTCAGCAGCAACGACGATGTCCAGATGGTGCTGACCGAGGAAGGCCGCATCGTCGAGAAGCCCAAGAGCCGCCCGCCCGCCACCCCCTAACATCGCGGCCCATGGACATTCCCCGCTGGCGCGTCGTGCTGCTCGAGGACGACGCCGACATGCGCCGCTATTTCGAGGACTGCGTGCGCGCCGAGCCCACGCTGCTGCTGGCCGCATCGTTCGGCCTGCTGGCCCCCGCGCGCGCCTGGTTCGCCCAGCACCAGGCCGACGTGCTGCTGACCGACCTGGCGCTGCCCGACGGCCATGGCCTGGACCTGCTGGCCCAGGTGGTGCGCGAACAGCCGGCCTGCGACGTGCTGGTGGTCTCGGTCTTCGGCGACGAGGACACGGTGCTGGCCTGTGTGGAGGCCGGCGCCGTCGGCTACATCCAGAAGGACGACACGCCGGCCAACGTGGCGCAGACCATCGTCGGCGTGAAGCAGGGGGCCTCGCCGATCTCGCCCATGATCGCGCGCAAGCTGCTGGCGCGGCTGCAGCAGCAGGGCGCGCGTGGCGCGGCGCCGCCCCTGCCGGCCGAGCCGCAGGTCGCGCTGACCCCGCGCGAGACCGAGGTGCTGGAACTCATCGCGCGCGGCTACTCCTACGCCGAGATCGCGCGGCTGCAGTCCGTCACCAAGCACACGGTGCAAAGCCACATCAAGAACCTGTACAGCAAGCTGGCCGTGCACTCGCGCGGCGAGGCCGTGTTCGAGGCCAGCCGCATGGGCCTGCTCGCGGGCGCGCGCGCAGCGCCGTGACGGCGCTGGCCCGGCTGCTGCTCTGGGCCTGGCTGCTGCTGGCCGCCTGGCCGGCCGCGGCCGCCGACGCCGTGCCGCCACCCCTCCCCGGCGTGCTGGAACTGCGCGAGGCCGAACTCAGCGTGCGCCTGCGTGGGCGGGCCGAGCCCATCATCTCGCAGACGCAGCTGCCGTTGCACTGGGACGTGGCCTACCGCCGCCAGGCCGGCTGGGCCCGCGTGCGGCTGGCCTTCGCGGGCGATGCGCTGCAGGCCGGCCAGCCGCTGGCGCTGTACATCGGCCGCGTCGGCAACGCCTACCGCGTCTCGCTCAACGGCGTGCTGCTGGCCGAGCATGGAGAGATGCGCCAGCCCAACCATGGCTGGATCGGCAAGCGCCCGCTGTGGCTGCGCGTGCCGGGCCCGCTACTGCAGCCCCACAACGAACTCGTGATCGAGATCCGTGCCGACATCCTGCGCCGGGCCGGCGTGTCCGAGGTGCGCCTGGGGCCCGAGGCCGCGCTGCGCGACGCCTGGCATGCCAGCGAGTGGCGCCATGTGACCTTGCCGCGCGCGGCCTCCATCTTCGGCCTGCTGGTGGCGGTGTTCTGCATGCTGCTGTGGTGGCAGCAGCGCGAGGCGCTGTACGCCCTGGCTGCGGCCTGGCAGGCGGCCTGGTGCCTGCGCGTGACGGCACGCTGGTGGGAGGACGCCTTCCTCGCGTGGCCCGAGTGGTTCCGGCTCACGCAGGCGCTGTTCTGGCTGGGCTGCGTGGCCGGCTACGCCCTGGTGCGCGCGGTCTGGAAAGGCCGGCCGCGGCGCGAGCAGTGGCTGGCTGCCGGCGTGCTGGTGGCCTGGCTGGCCGCGATGTGGCTGGGGCCGGATGCGGTGCTGGCCTGCACCGTGGCCCTGCTTGCGGCCTGGGCCTGGCTGCTGGTGCGGCTGCTCCGGGAGACCTGGCGGGCGCCGAGCGGCGAGCGTGTCTGGATGAGCGCGGCGGCCGTGGTCTGCTGGGTGGCGCTGGTGGTCGACATCGCCACCGCGCGGCTGCTGCCGGCGCGCTACGACGAGGGCGGCCTCACGGTCTGGGCGGCGGGGCTTTCGGGCCTGGCGGTGCTGGTCATCGTGAGCCTGCGTTTCCAGCAGACGCGCCAGCAGCTGCTGGCGCTGACGCACTCGCTGGAAGACCGGGTGGCGTTGCGCGAGTCCGAGCTGGCCGCGCGCCACGAGGAGCTGCGCCGGCTCGAACGCGCCAGCGTCAAGGCCGAGGAGCGCACGCGCATCCTGCGCGACATGCACGACGGCGCGGGCGCCCACCTGATCACCGCCATGCGCCAGCTCGAAGGCGGCGTGGCCTCCAGGGGCGACGTGCTGCAGACGCTGCGCGAATCGCTGGACCAGCTGCGCCTGTCGGTCGATGCGCTGTCGCTGCCGCTGGGCGACATCAACGCGCTGCTGGCCAGCCTGCGCTACCGGCTGGCGCCGCGGCTGGAGGCGGCCGGCATCGCGCTGGACTGGGAGGTCGACCTGCTGCCGCTGTGGCCGGGCTGCACCGAGGAGGCCTTGCACCACCTGCAGTACATCCTGTTCGAGGCGATCTCCAATGCGCTGCAGCATGCCCAGGCCACGCGCATGGGCCTGCGCGCGCAGGTGCAAGGGAAGGGGCAGGACCAGGCCATCGTGCTGGAGCTGCGCGACAACGGCGTGGGCATCCGCGGAGGCAGCGGCAATGGCCTGCGCACCATGCGCGAGCGCGCGGCGCTGGCGGGCGTGCTGCTGGAACTGCAGGGCGGGGTCGGCGGCAGCAGCGTGCATATCCGCTTGCCGCTGGCCTGAAGGCCTGCACCACAACCGGTCGCCACGCCCCGGCACGGTGCCGCAACGCAGCAGCGCGGGCGCCGTGCTGCCAGGAAAATCAAGCACTTGCCTTTGCCAGGCCCACTGGCACAGAACCTGCTGAGCACTGTGCGGGAGCAGCAGCAGTGCTGTGGATCCACAAATAGCTGGCTAGGGTTCCGGTCCGTCGCAAGACGGATGTCTGGTCCGAGAGCTGGCGACCTCTGGTTGAGGTTACACGGCGGGACAAAAGCCCGGGAGAGCGGCGCCATCGGCGCTGGCTGCTCCCAGCTGCCTGTCCTCTTTCAACCGGAGTGTTCCCGCCATGCATCCGCGCCGTCTACTGGGTGTCTTCACCCTCTGCCTTGCCGCCCTGTGGGGCGCCAGCGCCCACGCAGCCCCCAAGACCAGCTTCAACATCTGCTGGACCATCTACGCCGGCTGGATGCCGTGGGACTACGCCCAGGCCAGGGGCATCGTCGCCAAGTGGGCGAAGAAGTACGGCATCGCCATCCAGGTGACGCAGCTCAACGACTACGTCGAGTCGCTGAACCAGTACACGGCCGGCCAGTTCGACGGCTGCACCATGACCAACATGGACGCGCTCACCGTGCCGGCCGCTGGCGGCGTGGACAGCACCGCGCTGATCGCGGGCAGCTACTCCAACGGCAACGACGGCATCGTGCTCAAGGGTGCGGGCAAGACGCTGAAGGACCTCAAGGGCCAGAACGTGCACCTGGTGCAGTTCTCGGTCTCGCACTACCTGCTGGCACGCGGCCTGGATGCCGCCGGCCTGCGCGAGCGCGATCTCAAGGTGGTCAACACCTCGGATGCCGACATCGCCGGCGCCTTCGCCACGCCCAAGGTGCAGGCCGTCGTGACCTGGAACCCGCAGCTGGCCACCGTGGCCGCCACGCCCGGCGCCACCAAGGTGTTCGACTCCAGCCAGGTGCCGGGCGAGATCATCGACCTGCTGGTGGTCAACACCGCCACGCTCAAGGACAACCCGGCCCTGGGCAAGGCGCTGACCGGCGCCTGGTACGAGGTCATGGCCACCATGCAGGCCAGGGACAGCGCCGCGCTGACGCAGATGGCCAAGGCCTCGGGCACCACGCTGGCGAACTACCAGGCCCAGCTGGCCACCACCGCCATGCTCTACACGCCGGCCGAGGCACTGGCCTTCGTGACCAGCCCCAAGCTGCCCGAGACCATGAAGAAGGTGGCGCAGTTCTCGTTCGACAAGGGCCTCTTGGGCCAGGGCGCGCGCAGTGCCGACGCGATCGGCGTGGGCTTTCCGGGCAGCGCGAACGGCAACGCCAAGAACACCAAGCTGCGCTTCGACGCGAGCTACCTGCAGCTGGCCGTCGACGGCAAGCTCTGACCCGCGCCGGACGCACACCATGCGTTTCATCAACCGCCACCCCGGCCTGGGCGGGCGCTGGCTGCTCGCGCTGCTGCCGCTGGTCCTGCTGCTGCTGGCTTATGGCGTCGGCTCGGCCATGCGCCTGGCCGACAACCCCGACGACAAGCTGCTGCCCGGCGCCACGCAGATGCTGGACGCCATCGCGCAGCTGGCGTTCAGCGAAGACCCGCGCACCGGCGAGGTGCTGCTGTGGTCCGACACCGCCGCGAGCCTGACGCGCCTGCTGCTGGGCATCGCGATCTCGGCGCTCGTGGGCCTGTGCCTGGGCATCGCGGCCGGCGTGTTCCCGCTGCTGGGCGCCTCGCTGTCGCCGTTCCTCGCCGTGCTGTCCATGGTGCCGCCGCTGGCCATCCTGCCGATCCTGTTCATCGTGTTCGGGCTGGACGAGCTGTCCAAGGTCATGCTGATCGTGATCGGCATCACGCCGGTGCTGGCGCGCGACCTGGAGCAGCGTTCGCGCGAGATCCCGCCCGAGCTGTTCGTCAAGGCGCAGACGCTGGGCGCCAACAGCTGGACGCTGGTGCTGCGCGTGGTGTTGCCGCAGCTGCTGTCGCGCCTGTTGCTGTCGCTGCGGCTGATGCTGGGCGCGGCCTGGCTGTTCCTGATCTCGGCCGAGGCGATCTCGGCCACGGCCGGCCTGGGCTACCGCATCTTCCTGGTGCGGCGCTACATGGCCATGGACGTGATCCTGCCCTACGTGGCGTGGATCACGCTCTTGGCCTGGGCCATGGACTGGGGGCTGCGCTGGCTGAACCGGCGCTGCTTCCCGTGGTCGGAAGGGGGTGTGAAATGAGCACCGCCGGGCCCCCCCAAGGTGATCGGCACCGCAGCCCGCAGGGCGAAGGTTCCACAGCCCGCTACATCGACGCACGCCATGTGTGGCAGCGCTACGGCGATCACGTGGTGCTGGAGAACCTGAACCTGGCGGTGCAGGAGGGCGAGTTCTGCACGCTGGTCGGCGCCTCGGGCTGCGGCAAGTCCACCTTCCTGCGGCTGCTGCTGGGCCAGGAGACGCCGAGCAAGGGCCAGCTGCTGCTGCAGGGCCAGCCGCTGGCGGCCGAGCCCGACGCGAGCCGCGGCGTGGTGTTCCAGCGCTATTCGGTGTTCCCGCACCTGTCGGTGCTGGACAACGTGGCCATCGGCCTGGAACTGCCGGCCGCGCCGCTGTGGGGCCGGCTGTTCGGCGCTCGCAAGCGTGTGGCACGCGAGGCCGCCGCGCAGATGCTGGAACGCGTGGGCCTGGGCCATGCGCTCGGCAAGTACCCGAGCCAGCTGTCGGGCGGCATGCAGCAGCGCCTGGCCATCGCGCAGGCGCTGATCGTGCGGCCGCGCGTGCTGCTGCTGGACGAGCCCTTCGGTGCGCTCGATCCCGGCATCCGCAAGGACATGCACGTGCTGCTGCTGGAGCTGTGGCGCGAGACGCGGCTCACCGTGTTCATGGTCACGCACGACCTGGCCGAAGGCTTCCACCTGGGCACGCGGCTGCTGGTCTTCGACAAGCTGCGCATCGACCCGCAGGCGCCGCAGGCCTATGGCGCGCGCATCACCTACGACATCCCGCTCAACCCGGAGCGCAGCGGCGGGGCCCTGGCGGCCCTGGCACGCGTGACCGACACACCCATCCTGGAGACCCAAACATGACCAGCCAGAACCTCTTCGAGGAAACCGTGCCCGGCGGCGGCCACACCTCGTTCATCCTGAAGCGCGGCCAGCAGCTGACGCTCACCGACCTCGAAGGCTGCGCCAACGTGAGCCTGATGCTGCTCAACGCCCACCAGCCCAGCGAGCGGCTGAACCTGCCCGACACGCTCAAGGGCCAGCACACGGCGCGGCTGACCGCGGGCCACTGCCTGGTCTCCGACATGGGCCGCGTGCTGGCCTGCATCACGGCCGACACCTGCGGCTGGCACGACCCTTTCGGCGGCGTGCTCAACGCCGACGAGGTGCGCGAGAAGTACGGCGCCGGCCGCTACCAGGAGCTGCGCAACGGCTTTTACCGCAACGGCGTGGACAACCTGCTGGTGGAGATGGGCAAGTGGAACCTGGGCCTGCAGGACCTGCTGATGGTGCTGAACCTGTTCAGCAAGGTCACGGTCGACGGCGAAGGCGCCTTCCACTTCGCGGCCCATCACGCCAAGGCCGGCGACCAGATCACGCTCTACGCGCCGATGGACACGCTGGTCGTGCTGACGGCGCTGCAGCACCCGATGGACCCGGACCCGCGCTACGCGCCGCGGCCCGTGCAGCTGGAGGTCAGCCTGGCCGAGGGCGACGTGGCCGCCGCTTGCCGCACGTCGCGCCCCGAGAACGCGCGCGCCTTCCAGAACACCGAACGCTTCTACGCCTGAAGGAGACCCGCCCATGCAGACCACCACCTCCAGCCCCCGGCACGCCGAGACCGCCGCGTTCCGCCACGTGATCCCGGCCGGCGAGCCCTACCTGTTCGACGTGAAGGCCGGCCAGACGCTGCGCCTGCTCGACCTCGAAGGCAACCAGGCCGTCGACACGCTCTTCTACAGCGCCGCCAACCCGCGCGAGCGCTACGACGCGCAGCGCACGCTGCGCCGCCAGGGCAAGGTCTACCTGACCACCGGCAGCGTGCTGTATTCCAACCTCGGCAACCCGCTGCTGACCATCGTGGCCGACACCTGCGGGCGCCACGACACGCTGGGCGGCGCCTGCGCGCAGGAGAGCAACACCGTGCGCTACGCGCTGGGCAAGCGCTACATGCACAGCTGCCGCGACAACTTCCTGTGTGCCTGCCTGCACGACGGCCGCCTGGGCAAGCGCGACATCGCGGCCAACATCAATTTCTTCATGAACGTGCCCGTCACGCCCGAGGGCGGGCTCACGTTCGAGGACGGCCTGTCCGCCCCCGGCAAGTACGTGGAATTGCTGGCCGCGATGGACGTGGTGGTGCTGATCTCCAACTGCCCGCAACTCAACAACCCCTGCAACGGCTGGAACCCCACGCCGGCGGAGGTGCTGGTATGGAACTGAAGGAACTGGCGCTGTGGCTGCTCGACTGCTTCGAGCGCTACGCCCGCCGCTACCAGCGCTGAATCTCGAGGCTGAGCCTCCCGCCATGGACGGCCATGGCGCGACCCTTTCCATCGCGGGACGGCCCGCTGTTTGAAAGCCGTTCGATATGTTCGACAAACTCCTGATCGCCAACCGCGGCGCCATCGCCTGCCGCATCCTGCGCACACTGCGCGCCATGCAGGTCCACGGCGTCGCCGTCTACGCCGAGGCCGATGTGGCCAGCCAGCACGTGAGCCAGGCTGACGAGGCCCATAGCCTGGGCGAGGGCGCTGCCTCCAGCACCTACCTCGCGGTGGACAAGCTGCTGGCCGTCGCACGCGCCACGGGCGCGCAGGCCATCCACCCAGGCTACGGCTTCCTGTCCGAGAACGCGGCCTTCGCCGAGGCCTGCGCGGCGGCCGGCATCGCCTTCGTCGGCCCCACGCCCGAACAGCTGCGCGTGTTCGGCCGCAAGCACACCGCGCGCGCATTGGCGCGTGCCCAGGGCCTGCCGCTGCTGGAAGGCACGGAACTGCTGGAGAACGTCGAAGCCGCGCTGGCGGCCGGCGAGCAGGTCGGCTATCCCGTCATGCTCAAGAGCACGGCCGGCGGCGGAGGCATCGGCATGCGTGTCTGCCGTTCGGCCGGTGAACTCACACAAGCCTTCGAGACCGTGCGCCGCCTGGGCCAGAACAACTTCAGCGACGCTGGCGTGTTCATGGAGAAGTACATCGAACGTGCGCGCCACCTCGAGGTGCAGGTCTTCGGTGACGGGCGCGGCGACGTGCTGGCCCTGGGCGTGCGCGACTGCTCGGTGCAGCGGCGCAACCAGAAGGTGCTGGAAGAGACGCCAGCGCCAAACCTGCCCGAGGGCATGGCCGACGCCCTGTGCGCTGCTGCCGTGCAACTCGCCAAAGCCGTGCAGTACCGCAGCGCGGGTACGGTGGAGTTCGTCTACGACAGCGACGCTGGCCGCTTCTACTTCCTCGAAGTCAACACGCGCCTGCAGGTCGAGCACGGCGTGACCGAGCAGGTCTGGGGCGTGGACCTGGTGCGCTGGATGGTAGAGCTCGCAGCCGACACGCTCGCGCCGCTGGCCGAACTCGCGCAGGCGCTCAAGCCGCAGGGCCACGCGATCCAGGCCCGGCTCTACGCCGAGGACACCGGCCGCGACTTCCAGCCCAGCCCGGGCCTCTTGACCGAGGTGCAATTTCCGCCAGCCGATGGCCGCGCGCTGCGCATCGACACCTGGGTCGAGGCCGGCTGCGAGATCCCGCCCTTCTTCGACCCTATGGTGGCCAAGCTGATCGCCTGGGCGCCTGACCGCGAGCAGGCGCGCGCTGGACTCGACCGCGCGCTGGCCGACACGCGCCTGTACGGCGTGGAGACCAACCGCGGCTACCTGCGCCAGATCCTTGCCGATGCGCCCTTCGCCAGCGGCCAGCCCTGGACGCGCTGCCTCGAAGGACTGCTCGTGCGCGACCACGGCTTCGACGTGCTGTCCGCCGGCACGCAGACCACCGTGCAGGACTGGCCCGGCCGCCTGGGCTACTGGGCGGTGGGCGTGCCGCCGTCCGGCCCCATGGACGACCGCGCGCTGCGCCTGGCCAACCGCCTGCTCGGCAACCCCGAGGGCGCGGCCGGCCTGGAGATCACCATGGCCGGCCCGCGCCTGCGCTTTCGCTGCGACGCGGTGGTGGCCGTGACAGGCGCGCCGCTGCCCGTGCTGCTCGATGGTGTGCCCCAGCCCATGGACCGAACGCTGTTCGTGCCGGCCGGCAGCACCCTGGCGCTGGGCCAGGTGGCCGAACGCGGCGCGCGCAGCTATCTCACGCTGCGCGGCGGCCTGCAACTGCCCGGTTACCTGGGCAGCCTGAGCACCTTCACGCTGGGCCAGTTCGGCGGCCACGCCGGCCGGGCGCTGCGCGCGGGCGACGTGCTGCACCTGCTGCCGCTGGTCGACGCTTCGACCGGCGCCGCGCTGCCGGCCGCGCTGGTACCGCCGCTTGCGGCCGTGCGCGAACTGCGCGTGGTCTACGGCCCGCACGGCGCGCCCGAGTACTTCACGCCCGCGTCCATTGCGAGCTTCTTCGCCACGGCCTGGGAGGTGCACTTCAACTCCAGCCGCACGGGCGTGCGCCTGATCGGCCCCAAACCGGAGTGGGCGCGCGCGACCGGCGGGGAGGCCGGCCTGCACCCGTCCAACATCCACGACAACCCCTATGCCGTGGGCGCGGTCGACTTCACGGGCGACATGCCTGTGGTCCTGGGGCCGGACGGTCCCAGCCTGGGCGGCTTCGTCTGTCCCGTGACCGTCATCGAGGCCGACCTGTGGCAGCTGGGCCAACTCAAGGCCGGAGACCGCCTGCGCTTCGTGCCGGTGGACATCGCCACCGCACGCCGGCTCGCCGATGCGCGCGCACAGGAGGTGGCGGCGCTCGCGCCGGTGGCCGTGGACTGGGCGCCGGCGCCGTTGGCCTCGCCTGTGGTGCTCGACCTCGGCGAAGCCGACCGTCGCCTCGTCGCGCGCCTGTCCGGCGACACGCACCTGCTGCTGGAGATCGGCGCGGCCGAACTCGACCTGGTGCTGCGCTTGCGTGCCCACGCGCTGATGCAGGCCTTGCAGGACCAGGCGCTGGCCGGCGTGGTCGACCTCACGCCCGGCATCCGCTCGCTGCAGGTGCACTACCGGCCGCAGGCGCTGCCGCTGGCGCGGCTGCTGCAGGTGATCGCCGGCCTGTGGGACGGGGTGTGCGCCGCGCGCGACCTGGCCGTGCCCTCGCGCACCGTGCATCTGCCGCTGTCCTGGGACGACCCGGCCTGCCAGCTGGCGATCCAGAAGTACATGACGACCGTGCGCAAGGACGCGCCCTGGTGCCCCAGCAACCTGGAGTTCATCCGCCGCATCAACGATCTTCCTGACCTGGACGCCGTGCAGCGCACCGTGTTCGAGGCGCGCTACCTCGTCATGGGCCTGGGCGACGTCTACCTGGGCGCGCCCGTGGCCACGCCGCTGGACCCGCGCCACCGGCTCGTGACCACCAAGTACAACCCGGCGCGCACCTGGACGGCCGAGAACTCGGTCGGCATCGGCGGCGCCTATCTGTGCGTCTACGGCATGGAGGGCCCGGGCGGCTACCAGTTCGTCGGCCGCACGCTGCAGATGTGGAACCGCTGGCGCCACGTCGAGGCCTTCGGCGGCAAGCCCTGGCTGCTGCGCTTCTTCGACCAGATCCGTTTCGAGCCCGTGAGCGCGGAGGAACTGCAGCGCATCCGGCGCGACTTCCCGCTGGGCCGCTACCCGCTGCGCATCGAGGAAGGCGAGCTGCGGCTCGCCGACTACCAGATTTTCCTGGCGCGCGAGGCCGAGGGCATCGCAGCCTTCCGCGCGCAGCAGCAGGCCGCCTTCGCGGCCGAGCGCGCGCGCTGGATCGCCAACGGCCAGGCCGAATTCTCGAGCGAGGAGGCCGCGCCCGACCTGGGCGAGGAGCCGCCGCTGGCACCAGGCCAGCACGCGGTGGACAGCCACATCGCGGGCAACCTGTGGCAGGTGCGCGTGCAGGTCGGGCAGACCGTGGAGGAGGGCGAGGAACTCGTGGTGCTCGAGTCCATGAAGATGGAGATCGGTCTGGCCGCGCCGCAGCGCGGCATCGTGCGCGAGGTGCGCGTGCAGCCTGGCTCGCCGGTGCGGGCCGGCCAGAGGGTGGTGGTGATCGAGGTGGCCTGATCCGAGGAAGGCCGGCCGCCTCCCGGGCTCAACGCAGCACCAGCACCGGGATGTGCGAGTGCGTCAGCACATGCTGGGTCTCGCTGCCCAGCAACAACCGGCTCACGCCGCGGCGACCGTGCGAGGCCATCACGATCAGGTCGCAGTGGTGCTTCTGCGCGGTGGCGATCAGGGCCTCGGAGACCTGGTCGCCGCGCACCACCACGGGCGTCACGGTGACCTTCCTGGACAGGCCGGCGGACTGCACGGACTCCAGTTCCTGGAGCGCGGCCGCGCTCCAGTTGGCCTCGGTGCGCTCGATCTCCTTGATGTCGATGGCCATCGCGCCGTCGAAGTAGCTCTGCGGATAGGGCGGCACCACCTTCACGGCGACCAGGGACGCGCCGAGCTTGCCGGCCAGGTCGAGCGCACTGTCGACGGCCTTTTGCGACAACTCCGAACCATCGGTGGCAACCAGGATGCGTTGGTACATGGTGTTTCTCCTTTGAAGTGGTGTGTTCAGCATAGGCCGCCCCTGCCGGAATGGGTTGATGTACGTCAAGACGTGGGGAATAGGCGCTGGCTACGCTCGGGGCCATGCCGTCCAGCCCCCCGTTCGTCGCGCCACCCGCGCCACCCGCGTCACCTGTGCCGCGCGGGTTGGACTGGATCGACGACCCCGAAGAATGGGCCGCGTTCAGCCGCCCGTCAGGCGACCATGGCAGCGGTGTCTGGGAGTCCAGCCTGGCCATCGAAGGCATGACCTGCGCCGCCTGCGCACTGGCGGTCGAGGACGCGCTGCGCGCCGTGCCCGGCGTGCTGGCGGCCGAGGTCGGCGCGGCCAGCCGGCGTGCGCGGGTGGTCTGGCGCGCGGGCCGGGCTCCGCCCTCGCAATGGCTGGCCGCAGTGCGCCAGGCCGGCTACCGCGGGCTGCCGCTGGCCGATCTCGCGCTGCGCGCCGAACGCCGGCGCGACGCACGGCTGGTGCTGTGGCGCTGGCTCGTGGCCGGGCTGTGCATGATGCAGGTCATGATGTACGCCTGGCCCGCGTACACCACGGCGCCGGGCGAGATCTCGGCCGATGCGCAGGCGCTGCTGCGCTGGGCTTCCTGGGTGCTGAGCCTGCCCGTCATGCTGTTCTCGTGCGGGCCGTTCTTCCGCGCTGCGCTGCGCGACCTGCGGCGGCGCCGCGTGGGCATGGACACGCCGGTCACGCTGGGCATCCTCATCACCTTCGTCGTCAGCAGCTGGGGCACCTTCGAGCCGGACGGCATCTTCGGTGCCGAGGTGTATTTCGATTCGCTGACCATGTTCGTCTTCTTCCTGCTCGGCAGCCGCTGGCTGGAAGAGCGGCTGCGCGACCGCACCGGCGGCGCGCTCGATCTGCTGCTGCAGCGCCTGCCCGACGGCGTGGAGCGCGAGCGGGCCGACGGTGCACGCGAGCAGGTGGCCGCCCACCGCGTGGCCGTGGGCGACGTGCTGCACGTGCGGCCCGGCGAGGCCTTCGTGGCCGATGCGCTGGTGCTGGACGGGGAGACGTTGGTCGACGAGGCCCTGCTGTCCGGCGAGTCGCGCCCCGTGGCGCGCGGCCCGGGCGCGCGCGTGCTGGCCGGCAGCTACAACCTGGCGGCGGCCGTGCGCGTGCGCGTCACGGCCGCGGGCACCGACACGCGCTTCGCCGAGATCGCCGCGCTCATGGACGAAGCGGCGCGCTCGCGGCCGCGCCTGGCGCAGCTGGCCGACCGCATCGCGCGGCCTTTCCTGCTGCTGGTGCTGCTGGCGGCTGCTGGCGCGGCGCTGTTCTGGTGGCGCCACGACCCCGGCCATGCGCTCATGGTCGCCGTGGCCGTGCTGATCGTCACCTGCCCCTGCGCGCTCTCGCTGGCCACGCCGGCCGCGATGCTGGCCTGTGCCGGCGCCTTGGCGCGCCACGGCGTGCTGGTGCGCCGGTTGCAGGCGCTGGAAGCGCTGGCCCGGGTCGACACCGTGGTCTTCGACAAGACCGGCACGCTCACGCGCGACGCCCTCGTGGTGGGTGCGGTGCAGACGCGTGCCGGCATCGACCGCGCGCAGGCGCTGGGCATGGCGGCCGCGCTGGCCGCGCACTCGCTGCACCCGGCCTCGCGCACGCTGGCAGCGGCCGGGCGCGCCGGTGCGCACGAGGAGCAGTGGCAGGTGGCCGACCTCGCCGAGGAACCCGGCCTGGGCCTGCGCGGACGCCTGCTGCGCAACGGCTGGCCGTGGCCCGGCGCGCTGCGCCTGGGCTCGGCCGCGCACTGCGGCATCGCCGCACCGCCTGGCGCCGAGACCATGGTCTGGCTTGCCGACGAGCAGGGCATGCTGGCCTCCTTCGTGCTTCACGAGGACGTGCGCGCCGACGCGGCCGCCACGGTGCAGCGGCTCGCAGAGATGGGCGTGGCGGTGCAGCTGCTGTCGGGCGATGCGGACGCGGCCGTGGCGCGTGTGGCCGCGCAGCTGGGCATCGCCGAGGCGCGCGGCGGCTGCTCGCCCCAGCACAAGCTGCAGGCCCTGCGCGCGCTGCAGCGGCAGGGCCGCCACAGCGCCATGGTCGGCGATGGCCTCAACGACGGCCCGGTGCTGGCCGGTGCCGACGTGTCGTTCGCGTTCGGCCAGTCCGTGCCGCTGGCGCAGGCGCAGGCCGACTTCGTGGTGCCGGGCGGTGCACTCATGCGCGTGGCCGACACGCTCGCGCTGGCGCGCAAGACCATGGCCGTGGTGCGCCAGAACCTGGCCTGGGCCGCGCTCTACAACGCGGTCAGCGTGCCGCTGGCCGTGGCGGGCTGGATGCCGGCCTGGCTGGCCGGCCTGGGCATGGCGGCGAGTTCGTTGCTGGTCGTGCTCAATGCGCTGCGCCTGTCGGCCGCGCTGCCAGTCGGCGATGCCATGCCCGAGCCCATGCGGCTGGCTACCGAGAGCCGCTGATGGACATCCTGTTCCTGCTGATCCCGCTGTCCGTCGTGTTGGTCTTCTGCATCCTCGGCGGCCTGTGGTGGGCCATCGAACGTGGCCAGTTCGAAGACATCGAGGCCGAGGGCGAGCGCATCCTGCGGGACTGACATGCGGCGCGCCAGGGCTGCACCGGCATGGGATCTATTGCAGCCAAGGGCGGCACGGTCCTGGGGCTTCCGCGGGCGTTACGCGGCTCTCCACGTTGTACCTTGCGGGTGTCGACTTCTGGATCACATACCACATCGCGTGGTGGCTGTGCGAGACGGTTTTTCCCTTGCGCGGCGATAGCGCCGTTTCCGCAAAGCTGCTGTCGTCGAATGTGGGCCCCCAGACAAAGAAGCAAGCGGTGCGTGGCGCGCGGGCTTGCAGCGTCGCCACGAACCGGTTCAGCGATGTACTTCCGCTGAAGGAACAGCGTGTGAAGCGGGTGCCCACAAGGCGCGCGCCATCGAGCTGCGTGTTGTGGAAGTTGCAGTCCTCGAAGGCCAGCCATGACAGCCTTGCGCCTGCGAAGTTGGTTTCCTCGAAACGGATGCCGCGCGCGAAGCCCAGCGTCCAGCGCCCGCTCCAACTGACGCCGCCAAAGGTCTGCAGAGCTCGTTCGTCGGCGTATCCCGACAACTTGACCGTTGGCAACGCGAACACCACATTGGAGAGGTCAGCGCCGCGAACGGCCCGGTCCCGGTGGAACATGGCGTTGAGCACATCGACGATCGCTTTGCCGTTGGTCTGCACGCGGTCCGCGAGTGCCTGGATGGCCGGTGCGTCGCTGTCCATGCGCTCCCAGGTGTCGAAATCCTCCGGCAACAACTTCGCCCCCTCGATCAACTGCTCCTGCAGTTGAAGATTGCTTTGCCGCAGCAGCGCGACGATGGCAAGCGATCCATGCTTGGCCAATGTGGCGATGATGTGGCTGATGACCGTCGGGTTCTGCTCGATCTCCAACAGCGCCACCAGCAGTTGGGCCGCGTTGTCTCGATGGATAGGCGCTTGCGGCCCGAGATAGGCCGAGAGCGTCGAGATCGCCGCCAGCTTTGAAGTGGGATTGGCATCGAAGAACTGGCGCTGCGCGGCGAAGAATGCCTCGCTGTGGCGCCTGCTGGATTCTGCTTCATGCGCCGCTCGCTGCCCGTTCAGGGTCAACAGCAAACCGCCGACCGCGACCACGGCCGTCACCAACGTGCCGATGGTCTTCCAGCGCTCAAACGCGAATGCTCTTGCAGCACTTGCCTGGCTCGCGCTGAAGCTGCGTCTGGCGAGCCGAACATCAGCACCAATCTTGGCGATCTCGGCACGCAGCTTGCGCACCTCCATTGCCTTTTTCCTGCGGTCGAGGGTTGTCTCGTCCGCCGCGCCGGCGCTTGCGGATGGAACTTGCACTGGGTCGGCGTCCATGATTCTCCCCGTTGCGGCATGACACCTGGCAAGCGTACGGCATCCGATGCCATGGCGCATCTGCGCATCCGTCACAGAAGGCCGCTGCGCTGCCATCGTGTTCTCGCTCGCCCCCCCTTGACGTGCATCAAAGCGCTGCGCGCGCGCGTACCGGACACTGCTCTTCAGTGCTGAAAAAGCGTTCAAGAGAAGAGGCAGCGATGGATCAATCGACAAGCCCGGCCGCGGTCTACAACGACGCCGTCGTGCGCCAGTTTTCCGTGATGGCCGTGGTCTGGGGGGTGGTGGGCATGCTGGTCGGCGTCGTCATCGCCGCGCAGCTGACATGGCCCGAACTGAACCTGGGCATCCCATGGCTCAGCTACGGCCGGCTGCGGCCGCTGCACACCAATGCGGTGATCTTCGCGTTCGGCGGGTGTGCGCTGTTCGGCACGGCCTACTACGTGGTGCAGCGCACCTGCCAGGTCCGGCTGTTCGGCGGCTGGCTGGCGTCGTTCACGTTCTGGGGCTGGCAGGCCGTGATCGTGGCCGCGGCCATCACGCTGCCGCTGGGCTACACCTCGGGCAAGGAATACGCCGAACTCGAATGGCCCATCGACATCCTGATCGCCGTGGTCTGGGTGTCCTACGCCATCGTGTTCTTCGGCACCATCGGCACGCGCAAGGTGCGCCACATCTACGTGGCCAACTGGTTCTACGGCGCCTTCATCATCGCCGTGGCGCTGCTGCACATCGTCAACAGCGCGGCCATGCCCGCGAGCTTCTGGAAGAGCTACTCGGCCTACGCCGGCGTGCAGGACGCGATGGTGCAGTGGTGGTACGGCCACAACGCGGTGGGCTTCTTCCTCACCGCGGGCTTCCTCGGGATGATGTATTACTTCATCCCCAAGCAGGCCGAGCGCCCGGTCTACAGCTACCGGCTGTCCATCGTCCACTTCTGGGCGCTGATCTTCACCTACATGTGGGCCGGCCCGCACCACCTGCACTACACGGCGCTGCCGGACTGGACGCAGTCGGTCGGCATGGTGTTCTCGCTGATCCTGCTGGCGCCCAGCTGGGGCGGCATGATCAACGGCGTGATGACGCTGTCGGGCGCCTGGCACAAGCTGCGCGACGACCCGATCCTGCGCTTCCTGATCGTGGCCCTGTCGTTCTACGGCATGAGCACCTTCGAGGGGCCGATGATGTCGATCAAGACCGTCAACGCGCTCAGCCACTACACCGACTGGACGGTGGGCCACGTGCACTCGGGCGCGCTCGGCTGGGTCGGGCTCATCACCATGGGCAGCCTGTACTACCTGATCCCACGCCTGTTCGGCCAGAAGCAGATGTACAGCGTCAAGGCCATCGAGCTGCACTTCTGGAGCGCCACCATCGGCATCGTGCTGTACATCGCCGCGATGTGGATCGCCGGCGTGATGCAGGGGCTGATGTGGCGTGCCGTGAACACCGACGGCACGCTGACCTACACCTTCGCCGAATCCGTCAAGGCCACCTGGCCCTTCTACGCGGTGCGCCTGCTGGGCGGCCTGCTGTACCTGGGCGGCATGCTGGTGATGGCCTGGAACATGGTCATGACCATGCTCAACGCGCGGCCCGCCGCCGTCGCCATCCCGCTGCCCGCCGCGGCCGCGGCCCACTGACATCCACGCACGAGAACAACCATGTCGCAGAACCTCGACAAGCCGGGCACGCACGAGAAGATCGAGACCAACAACTTCCTCATGATCGTGCTGATCCTGCTGGTGCTGCTGGTCGGCGGACTCGTGGAGATCGTGCCGCTGTTCTTCCAGCGCACCACCACGGTGGCGATCGAAGGCGTCAAGCCCTACACCGGGCTGCAGCTGGCCGGCCGCGACGTCTACCTGCGCGAGGGCTGCTACAACTGCCACTCGCAGATGATCCGCCCGCTGCAGGCCGAGACGCTGCGCTACGGCCACCATTCGCTGGCCGGCGAGTTCGTCTACGACCACCCGTTCCAGTGGGGCAGCAAGCGCACCGGCCCCGACCTGCACCGCGTTGGCGGCAAGTACAACGACGAGTGGCACCGCATCCATTTGATGAACCCACGCGACGTGGTGCCCGAATCCAACATGCCGGCCTACGCCTGGCTGGACAAGGCCACCATCGACGGCGAGCAGCTGGCCGCCAACATGCGCGCGCTGCGCCGCCTGGGCGTGCCGTACAGCGACGAGGAGGTCGCCAAGGCGCCTGCGGACGTGAAGGGCAGGACCGAGATGGAGGCCACGATCGCCTACCTGCAATCCCTTGGTCTGGCCGTGAAGTAGAGGCGAGCCATGGACATCAACACCCTGCGTTCCGTGGCCACCGTGGCCTCGTTCATCGCTTTCGTCGCGATCTGGGCCTGGGCCTGGTCGCGCGGCAACCGGCAGTCGTTCGACGAGGCAGCGCATCTGCCTTTCGAGCAGGAGTAAGAGGACACCATGAGCGATTTCACAAGCGGCTTCTGGTCGATCGCGATCATTGCCGTGACCCTGGGCGGCATCCTGGCCTGCGTGCTGCTGCTGTGGGGCGCCGGCAAGGCGCGCGTCTCGCCGACCGGCGACAACACCACGGGCCATGTCTGGGACGGCGACCTGCGCGAGATGAACAACCCGCTGCCGCGCTGGTGGGTCTGGATGTTCGTCATCACCGTGGTGTTCGGCGTGCTCTACCTGGTGCTGTACCCCGGCCTGGGCGACAAGCCCGGCACGCTGAACTGGAGCTCGTCCGGCGAGCACGCGGCCGATGTGGCCAAGCACCAAGCCACGACGGCGCAGGTCTATGCGAAGTACGCCGCGATGCCCGTGCCCGAGATCGCCAGGGACGCGCAGGCCCAGGCGATCGGCGAGCGTCTGTTCATGAACAACTGCGCCCAGTGCCACGGCTCGGACGCACGCGGCAGCAAGGGCTTCCCGAACCTCGCGGACGGTGACTGGCTCTGGGGCGGCGAGCCTTCGGTGATCGCCGAGACCATCGCCAAGGGCCGCATCGGCAGCATGCCGCCCATGGCCGCGGCCGTGGGCACGCCCGACGATGTGCGCAACGTGGCGCACTACGTGCTGAGCCTGTCGAATGGCCCGCACGACTCGGTGCGCGCCGCGCTGGGCAAGTCCAAGTTCACGGCCTGCGCGGCCTGCCACGGCAGCAACGGCAAGGGCAATCCGCTGCTGGGCGCGCCCAACCTGACCGACGACATCTGGCTGCACGGCTGGGGCGAGGAGGCCATCGTGGCGATGGTCAACAACGGCAAGACCAACCAGATGCCAGCGCAGGAAGGCAAGTTCAGCGCGGAGCAGATCCGGGTGCTGGCCTCCTATGTGTGGGGGCTGTCCAACCGCTGAGCCTGCCATGGGCACCGCCGGGCCGGCCCCGGGTGCTCGCATGGCAGCGCGTCAGCGTGGAGGTACTTCAGTGAACACCGAGCGCAAGGTCATCCCCATCCAGCCCGATCCCGCGCTGATTCCCCTGTTCGAGGCCCAGAGGACGGTCTACCCGCGCACTGTCGCCGGCTTCTTCCAGCACTGGCGCTGGGCGTTCGTGTGGCTCACGCAGCTGGCCTTCTACGGTACCGCCTGGCTGCAGTGGGGCGAGCGGCAGGCGCTGCTGTTCGACCTCGAGGCGCGGCGCTTCTACATCTTCGGCCTGGTGCTGTACCCGCAGGACTTCATCTACCTCGCCGGCCTGTTGGTGATCTCTGCGCTGGCGCTGTTCCTGTTCACGGCCGTGGCTGGCCGGCTGTGGTGCGGCTTCTCGTGCCCGCAAACGGTCTACACCGAGATCTTCCTGTGGATCGAACGTCGGATCGAGGGCGACCGCGCCGCGCGCATGAAGCTCGACGCGGCGCCCCTGTCGCTGGAGAAGCTGGTCAAGAAGTGGTTCAAGCACATCGCCTGGACCGTCTTCGCGCTCTGGACCGGTTTCAGCTTCGTCGGCTACTTCACCCCGATTCGCGCACTGGCGATGTCCTTCATCACCACCACGATGGGGCCGTGGGAGGTCTTCTGGGTGCTGTTCTACGGCCTGGCCACCTATGGCAATGCGGGCTTCCTGCGCGAGCAGGTCTGCAAGTACATGTGCCCCTACGCGCGCTTCCAGAGCGCGATGTTCGACCGCGACACGCTGATCGTGAGCTACGACGCGGCGCGCGGTGAGCCGCGCGGCAGCCGGCCACGCAGCGCCGACCCGACGGCGCGCGGGCTGGGCGCGTGCATCGATTGCACGCTGTGCGTGCAGGTCTGTCCGACCGGCATCGACATCCGCCAGGGCCTGCAGTACGAGTGCATCGGTTGCGGCGCCTGTGCCGACGTTTGCGATGGCGTGATGGACAAGATGGGCTACGCGCCCGGCCTCGTCAGGTTCACCACGCAGCAGGGCCTGGCCCAGGGCTGGAGCCGCGCGCAGATCTGGCGCCGCGTGTTGCGCCCGCGCGTGCTGGTGTACGCGGCCGTGCTGCTGGCGATCTCGCTGGGCCTGGCCGTGAGCCTGGCGCTGCGCACGCCGTTCAAGGTGGACGTGGTGCGCGACCGCGGTGCCATGGCCCGGATCGTGGCCGGTGGCGCCATCGAGAACGTCTACCGGCTGCAGATCATGAACGCCACCGAATCGCACCAGCGCTTCGCCATCGCCGCGAGCGGCCTGCCGGGCCTGGTCGTGACCTCCGAGCCCGAGGTCGAGGTGGACGCCACGGCCTCACGCTGGGTCGCCGTGCGGCTGCAACTGCCGCACCAGCAGGGCGCGGCGGCAGGCGGCTCGCATCCCATCCATTTCGAGCTGCGCATGCTGGACGGCGACGCCCGCGTGCGCGAGAAGTCCGTGTTCTTGATTCCCCGGTGAAGGAGACTTCGATGCAAGCACAAGCACGACAACAAGCCCGTCCCGCACGGCCCTGGTGGCGCTACGGCATGGTGTGGATGGTGATCGGCGGCCCGTTGGTGGTCGTGGTGGCCGGCATCGCGACGGCGGTGATCGCCTTCCGCGGTGCCGACCCGGTGGTCCGGCCGGCCCCGGCCCAGGTGGCGGCCGAAGAGGCCTTCGACCTGCAGCCCGCCATGGCCGGGCGCAACCACGCGGCGACCGGCAGCGTGCCGGCGCCGCGCTGAGGGCGGCGCGGTGGCAGTGCGGTATGGGATGTGGATCGCCTGGCCGGCCTTCCTGGCCGCCGGCGTGCTGGAGATCATCGTGTTCGCGCTGGTCGACCCGCACGACCTGCACTGGCTGGGCCGTGCGCTCGACTGGTCGGCGATGGCGGTCTACACCGCGAGCTTCTTCGCGTTCTGGGCGGTGGCGATGGCCGGCAGCGCGCTCACGCTGCTGCTGGCCACGCCGCAGTACCTCAGTGGCAGACCTGGGGATTGACGATGCGCTGCAACGCATCGGCATCGAGGATGCGCAGGTGCCGCTGCTTGACCTCGACGATGCCATCGTCTCCGAACTTGGAGAAGGTGCGGCTCACGGTCTCGAGCTTGAGGCCCAGGTAGCTGCCGATCTCCTCACGCGTCATGCGCAGCACCAGTTCGCTGCGCGAGAACCCACGCGCATGCAGGCGTTTGACTAAATTCAGCAGGAAGGCCGCCACGCGCTCTTCGGCCCGCATGCTGCCCAGCAGCAGCATCACGCCGTGCTCGCGGACGATCTCGCGGCTCATGATCTTGTGCACGTGGTGCTGCAAGGCGTTGACCTCGCGCGAGAGTTCTTCGAGCCGGTCGAACGGCATCACGCAGACCTCGGCGTCTTCGAGCGCCACGGCGTCGCAGCTGTGCTTGTCGCTGACGATGCCGTCCAGGCCGATGATCTCGCCGGCCATCTGGAAGCCCGTGACCTGCTCGCGGCCGTCGTCCGTGGCCACCGTGGTCTTGAAGAAGCCGGTGCGGATCGCGTAGAGCGAGGTGAACTTCTCGCCGCTGCGGAACAAGCTGGCGCCGCGCTTGATGGACTTGCGCGTCGCGACGACTTCGTCGATGCGCTCCAGCTCCTGCTGGTCCAGCTGCATGGGCATGCACAGCTCACGCAGGTTGCAGTTGGAACAGGCGACTTTGATGGTGTGCGGGAGCATGGCGTCCTTTCATGACGTGGCGCAAATTGTCTCAAACCCGGGTGGCTGAAGACTTGATCTGGGTCAAGGTCTGACCAGATCGAACGCGGCACAGTGGCGGCAGAGGATTTCCCATGACCACTTCACTGGCTTGCCCTGCCGCCTGCGCGGTACCGACCGACGTTCTGCGGCGCTTCGACCGGCCCGGCCCGCGCTACACCTCCTACCCCACGGCCGACCGCTTCGTCGAGGCCTTCGGTCCCGAAGACCTGCGCCAGGCGCTGCTGCAGCGCCGCCACGGCGGGGCGGGGCAGGCGCTGCCGCTGTCGCTGTACGTGCACATCCCGTTCTGCGAGTCGCTGTGCTACTACTGCGCCTGCAACAAGATCATCACCAAGCGGCATGAGAAGGCCGGGCCCTACCTGGACTACCTGGCGCGCGAAGTCGATCTCTACGTGGCCATGCTTGGCGAAGGCCAGCAGGTGTGGCAGCTGCATCTGGGCGGCGGGAGCCCGACCTTCTTGAACGACGAAGAGCTGGGCCGGCTCATGGGGCTGCTGCGGCGCCGCTTCGCGCTGGCGCCGGGCGGCGAGTACGCCATCGAGATCGACCCGCGCACCGTGGACGCGACGCGGCTGCAGCACCTGGCCCGCCTGGGCTTCAACCGGCTCTCGTTCGGCGTGCAGGACTTCGACCCTGCCGTGCAGAAGGCCGTGCACCGCGTGCAGCCTTATGCGCAGGTGGAGCAACTGGTGCACAGTGCGCGCGGCCTGGGCTTCGAATCGATCAACGTCGACCTGATCTACGGCCTGCCACTGCAGACCCCGGCCTCGTTCGCGCAGACGCTGGAGCAGGTGGTGCAGCTGCGGCCCGAGCGCATCGCGCTGTACGGCTACGCGCATCTGCCCGAGCGCTTCAAGCCGCAGCGCCGCATCCATGCCGGGCAGCTGCCCGATGGCGCTGCGCGGCTGGCCATGCTGGGTGCGGCGCTGGCGCGCTTCGAGGCCGCCGGCTACGTCTACGTGGGCATGGACCATTTCGCGCTGCCCAGCGACGCGCTGGCCGTGGCCAAGCGCCAGGGCCGGCTGCACCGCAACTTCCAGGGCTACAGCACGCAGCCCGATTGCGACCTGGTCGCGCTGGGCGTGTCCGGCATCGGCAAGATCGGCGCGAGCTACACGCAGAACGCCAAGACCATGGAGCAGTACTGCGACCTGCTGGACCAGGGCACGCTGCCCGTGGTGCGCGGCCTGGCGCTCACGCGCGACGACCTGCTGCGCCGCAGCGTGATCATGGCGCTGATGTGCCAGGGTGCGCTGCAGTTCGAGGCCATCGAGCTGGCCTGGCTGATCGACTTCCACCAGTACTTTGCAGCCGAGCTGGCGCAGCTGCAAGCCTTGCAGGACGACGGCCTGGTGCAGGTCGACGCCCAGGGCCTGCAGGTCACGGCCACGGGCTGGTACCTGGTGCGCGCCGTGGCCATGGTGTTCGACCGCTACGTGCAGGCCGACCGCACGCGTGCCCGCTTCTCGCGCATCCTCTGAGTTCCCCATGGCCGCCGATCCCGGCATGACTGCGCTGCTCATGGGCCTGGCCGGTGGGCCGCACTGCGCGCTGATGTGCGGCGCAGCCTGCGCCGGCATCGGCCGCGCCGCCGGGCCGCACAGCGGCCGCGCGCTCGCGCAGTTCCATGCCGGCCGGGCCGCCGGCTATGCGGCCATGGGCGCGCTGGCCGCCTGGTCCCTGCAGGGCCTGGGCTGGCTGGGCGGCGCCAGTGTGGCCTTGCGGCCGCTCTGGAGCTTCGTGCACCTGGCCGCCATGGCGCTGGGGCTGGTGCTGCTGCTGCAGGCACGCCAGCCGGCCTGGCTGGAGCGCCAGGGCCGGGCGGTGTGGCAGCGCGTGCGCATGCTCGCGCCACGGCGCGGTGGCAGTGTCCTGGTGGGCCTGGCCTGGGCGCTGATGCCGTGTGGCTTGTTGCAGGCGGCGCTGCTGACGGCGGCGCTCGCGGGCGATCCGGTCCGCGGTGCCAGCGCCATGCTGGCGTTCGCGGCGGGCTCGGCACTGTCGCTGTGGGCCGCGCCCTGGTTGGTGATGCGCCCGCCGGCGCTGGCGGGCGGCGCGGGCGGCGTGCTGGCCGGCCGGGCCGAACGGCTCTCGGCCTGGGGAACCCGCCTGGCCGGCCTGGCCTTGTTGGCCAGTTCCTCGTGGGCGCTGTGGCATGGCCTCGTGCATGCCCAGGCGCCCTGGTGCCTGCCGCGCTGAGCACGCACCCTGACTTGCATCCGGTCGGCCCTGCCTGCAGGCCGCGCGCAAGCGGCATGCAGCGCGCCGTTCTGTCGATGCGCTCATGTCTTGTCTACGACCGGCACCGTGGAGGCGACAGCCGGGGCCTGAATGCATGTCGCGTGGAGGAGTTCAAGTCCTAGGATGCATGCAAGAGGGGATAGACAAGAAACAGAACACAAACGACCCGCTGCCTCCCACCGAACGCGCCAGCCGGCGCACGCCCTGTTCCGCAGGTGCCCGCCGGCTGCCGGAGCGGTGCCCGCCGGGCACCGACCACCGCTCCCCGTGCTGCCTGCACAGGCATGCAGGGCCTTGTTCATCGAAGGAGTTCGCCATGAGATTCCAGCTTCGGGCGGCCGTGGTGGCCGCCTTGGCAGGCCTGGCCACCAGCGCCCAGGCGCAGACGCAGGCCGAGTCCATCTTCAGCCTGTCCGGCTTCGGCACCGTGGGTGTGGTCGGCACCAGCAAGGACGGCGCCGAGTATGTGGTCCCGAGCCAGATCCGTGGTGCCGACAAGTCCTGGAGCGGCGAGGTCGACAGCAAGCTGGGCGTCCAGATGGGGGCCAGGTTCAACAGCCAGTTCTCGGCGACGGTGCAGGTGCTCAGCAAGCAGGACGGCAAGGGCAAGTTCACGCCGCAGATCGAATGGGCATTCGCCAAGTGGCAGGCCACGCCGGGCCTGGCCGTGCGCGCCGGCCGCATGGGCGGGCCGTTCTTCGCGGTGTCCGACTTCCGCGACGTGGGCTATGCCAACACCTGGCTGCGCCCGCCCATCGACGTCTACGGCCAGGTGCCCGTGAGCCACTTCGATGGCGCCGACCTGAGCTGGCAGACCAGCGTGGCCGGCAAGGCGCTGACGCTGCAGGTCATCGGCGGCAGGAGTTCCTCGTACGTCGAACGCACCAAGGTCGAGATCGATTCACTGGTCGGCTTCAATGCCACCATTGAGCTGGTCGATGGCTTGAGCCTGCGGCTGGGCCATGTGACGGGCAAGCTGACGGTGAACTCCGGCTCGCTCAACGACCTGGTGGGCGTGCTGCGCCGCACGCCTTTCGCCGGCGTCGGCAACCAGCTGGATCCCAACGACAAGCGGGCCAGCTTCAGCGGCCTGGGCCTGACCTACGACCAGGGCAACTGGATCGTGCTGGCCGAGTACACCAAGCGCAAGACCGAGACCTTCATTCCCGACACCACGGGCTGGTACACGACCCTGGGCTACCGCGTGGGCAAGTTCACGCCCTATGCCACGCTGTCGCGGCTGAAGACCGACGACAGCAATGTCAACAACACCATTCCGGGCTCGGTGGTGTTGCCGGGGATGCAGGCGCCGCTGCGGGCCTATGTCGACGGCGCGACCGCCGCACAGAGCACACCGCAGAAGACCATCGGGCTGGGCGTGCGCTGGGATGGCCTGCGCAACGTGGCCGTCAAGGCCCAGATCGACAGCATCAAGACCACGGGCGCTGGCCAGTTCTACAACGCCGACGCGAGCTTTTCGAACAAGCGCGTCAACGTCTACAGCCTGGCTGTGGACTTCGTGTTCTGAGGAGGGCGCAGCATGACCCGCACCAGAGTCTTCGCCGTGCTGGCCCTGTCGGGCGCGGCATGGGCAGCCCAGGCCCAGGTGGCCGTGGTGGTCGGCGCCAAGAGCGCCACCGCCGCCATGACGGCCGACCAGGTGGCCGGCATCTTCCTGGGCAAGAGCAACCAGTTGCCCGGCGGCGCCGCGGCGGCCGCGGCCGACCTGCCGGAAAGCGCGGCGGTGCGCGAGCAGTTCTACACCAAGGTCACGGGCAAGTCCTCGGCCCAGGTGAAGGCCGGTTGGTCGCGCCTGGTGTTCTCGGGCAAGGCGACGCCGCCCAAGGAGCTGGCCGGCGCAGCCGAGATGAAGAGCTTCGTGGCGGCCAACCCGGACGCCATCGGCTACATCGAGAAGTCCGCCGTCGACGGCTCGGTCAAGGTGGTGTTGAACGTCGATTGACGGTGCCGAGCGGCGGCCGTCCTGGAGGTTGGCATGAATCTGAAGACCCGCATCGCACTGCTGCCCGTGATGGCGGCCTTGCTGTTCGGACTGGGCATCGCCGTGGTGCTGTTCTTTGCAACGCGCACGCAGGAGGCGATCGACCACGTGAGCGAGGTGTCGCACCCTTACCTGGATGCATCCAACCGCTTCGCCAGCCAGCTCGAAGGCCTGGGCAACACCATGCAGAGCGCGGTGGCCGAAGGCGAGAAGAAGCGGCTGGAGGAAGCGGCCGAGCGCGCCGCGACCATGCGCCAGACGCTGGGGCAGATCAAGTCCATCGCCGGCAAGGCCGAGCCCGGGGCGTTGCTGGAGCGCGACTTCGAGGCCTACTACGCCGCGGCGGTGGACACGGCCCAGCTGTTCCTGGGCATCCGGCAGGGCGACCAGGCCGGATCCATTCCGCGCATGCAGGCGGCGCTGAAGCGGCTGGAGACCGGACTGGGCCAGATGCAGGGCGACGCGCGCGCCAGCTTCGATGCCGATCTGGCGCGGGCCGAACTCGGCGTGAACTCCGGCGTGCTGGCGACCGTGGCCAGCGGCCTGGTGGTGGTGGCGGTGCTGGCCCTGGGCTCGTGGCTGCTGATCGCCAGCATCTGGCGCCAGCTTGGCGGCGAGCCGCAGTACGCGTGCGATGTCATGCGCCAGATGGCCGAAGGCGACCTGTCGCAGGCCATCTCCGTGGCGCCCGGCGCCGACGCCAGCCTGCTGGCGGCGGTGCGCGACATGGCGCAGGGCCTGGCCGCCATCGTGGCCCACGTGCGCGGCGGCACCGATGCGATGACCATCGCCTCGCGCGAGATCGCGGCCGGCAACCAGGACCTCTCCGAGCGCACGGAGCGCCAGGCCGGCTCGCTGGAGCAGACGGCATCGCACATGCAGCAACTGACCGAGACCGTGCGCCAGAGCGCCGACGCGGCGCGCCAGGCCAACCAGCTGGCCGGCTCGGCCGCCAGCGTGGCGAAGAAGGGCGGCGCGCTCGTGCATCAGGTGGTCAGCACGATGGAGGAGATCAGTGCCAGCTCGCGCAAGATCGGCGACATCATCGGCGTGATCGACTCCATCGCGTTCCAGACCAACATCCTGGCGCTGAACGCGGCGGTGGAGGCGGCGCGCGCCGGCGAACAGGGGCGCGGCTTCGCGGTGGTGGCCAGCGAGGTGCGTTCGCTGGCGCAGCGCAGCGCCGAGGCGGCGCGCGAGATCAAGGCGCTGATCGGTACCAACGTCACCCGCGTGGGCTCGGGCGCACTGCTGGTCAGGGATGCAGGGGCCACGATGGACGAGATCGTGGCCAGCGTGCAGCGCGTGTCCGACATCATCGGCGAGGTCACGGCGGCATCGACCGAGCAGAGCCAGGGCATCGCCGACGTGAACCGGTCCATCGTGCAGCTGGACCAGATGACGCAGCAGAACGCGGCGCTGGTCGAGCAGGCCGCCGCGGCGGCCGGCAGCATGGAGTCGCAGGCGGGCGACCTGCAGCATGCGGTCGAGCGCTTCCGGCTCGGGGCGGTGGCAGCCCCTGTGGCGCAACCCACGCAAGCCGCGCCGACTTATGCCATGGTCACGACATAATGGTCCGATGCCAGGCCGCGCGCCGTTTCGCCATGGATGACAAGAGCTCGCAGTTGATCGATGTCGGTCAACTCCGGCGGGGTCTGTTCATCCAGCTGGACCTGGGCTGGATGGACCATCCCTTCCCGCGCGGCAGTTTCAAGATCACCTCGAGCGACCAGATCCGCACCATCCGTGCGCTGGGCTTGACGCAGGTGCGCTACTTTCCCGACCGCAGCGATCCCGAGGAGCCGCCCTCGGATTTCGGCGCCATCCCCGCCATCGGCGAGCCCCGCGTCGCGGATGTGGCGCAGGACCGACTGCAGGCCGAGGCGCGCGCCCTGCAGGCGCAGCGGCACCAGCAGCTCGCGGCCCAGCAGGCCAGCCTGCAGCATTGCGAGCAGCGCTTCGGCGAGGTGGCGCGGCTGTACCAGCGTGTGGTCGAGGAGGTGCCCGCACGGCCCGTCGCCATGCGCGAGCAGTGCGAGGCACTGGTGGCCCGCTGCGTGGCCGAGATCCTCGTCGATGGCGAGGCCACGATCCGCCTGCTCTCCGAGGGCAGCGGCGAGAGCCAGGCCACGCACCCGGCCAACACCATGGTGCTGGCCCTGCTGCTGGGCCGGGCGGTGGGCCTGCCGGCGCACGGCCTCGCCGAACTGGGCATCGCGGCGCTGTTGCACGACCTGGGCAAGCAGCAGCTGCCCGCGCAGCTGCGCATGCGCGACGAGCGTTACAAGCCCGAAGAGATGGCGATCTACCGCAGCCATGTGGGCGAGAGCGTGAAGACCGGCCGGCGCATGGGCCTGTCGGCCTGGGCGCTGCAGGCCATCGGGCAGCACCATGAGATGGCCGATGGCAGCGGCTTCCCGGCTGGCGTGCAAGGGGAGGACATGGGCACGGGCGGCAAGGTGCTGGCGCTCGTGAACCGCTATGACCGCTTGTGCAATCCACCTGTGATGGCGCAGGCGCTGACGCCGCACGAGGCGCTCGCGCTGACGTTCGCGCGCCACAAGGCCTGCTTCGATGCCGAGGTGCTGGGCGCCTTCATCCGCATGATGGGTGTGTACCCGCCGGGCTCGGTGGTCCAGCTGGCCAACGAGCGTTTTGCGCTGGTGGTCTCCGTCAATTCCACACGGCCGCTCAAGCCGCGCGTGCTCGTGCATGACCCGGCTGTGCCGCCCGACCAGGCGCTCATCCTGGACCTGGAATCGGTGCCGGAGCAGGGCATCCGCCGCAGCCTCAAGCCGGCGCAGCTGCCGGCGAGCGCGCGCGCCTACCTGGCGCCGGTCTCGCGCGTGCGCTGCTTCTACGAACACCAGCCGCCAGCGCGGGCCCCCGCCGCGGCCTGACGCCGGACACGCCGACGCGGCCACGACCCACAGGCAAGGCCGCCGCAGCGGCGCACCCTCTTGCCATGCGCTCGCACCTGGCCACCGCTGCACTGCTCGCCCCGCTCGTGGGCACCGGCTGGGCCTGGGCCCAGGGCAGCACGGTGGAGCAGATCTACCAGAGCGACCTGGCGATCTGCAACAGCGGCCAGTTGTCCGCCCCGGCGCGCGATGCCTGCGTGCGCGAGGCCGGCCGCCGGCGCGACGCCGCACGCGGCGGGCCGCCGGCGGAGATTCCGCAGACCACACCGGATGGCCGTGCCACCGTGGTCACGCCCGAAGGTGCGCCGCCACCGCCGACGTCCGCCGACCCTGTGCCCTCGCGCGATGGCCGGGCGAATGTCGTTCCGGCCCGCTGAGCGGCATCGCGGCGCGCACCGCACGCATGGCGCTCAGGCGCGCTGCGAATCCAGGCCTTCGTTGTTCTTCGCCACTTCCTGCGCCCGGGCGTAGCTCTCGATCAGCAGCTGGTAGGGCGGGAACACGGCACTGTAGGCCTCGGCCCACTGCTGTGCATCGGGGCGGTTCCAGGTCTTCTGCACCTCCGAACACACGGCGGCGGTGTCCATCGGCACCACGCCGGCCTGCACGATCCGCGCCAGCGTGATCTCCTGCGCCATCTTGGAGTAGGTGCCCGAGGCGTCGACCACGGCGAACACCTGGTAGCCCTCGTGCACGGCGGCGATGCTCGGGAAGGCCATGCACACGCTGGTGATGGTGCCGGCGATGATGAGCTGGCGGCGTCCGGTGGCCTTCACCGCCGCCACGAATTCGGCGTTGTCCCAGGCGTTGATCTCGCCCTTGCGCGCGACGTACTGCGCGTGCGGCGCGTACTTGTGGATCTCCGGGATCAGCGGGCCGTTCGGGCCCTGCGGCACCGACGCCGTGGTGATGACCGGGATCTTCGCCAGCGTCGCGACCTTGGCCAGCGTGGTGGCGTTGGAGCGTACCTCGGTGAAGGGCATGTCCTTGATGGTCTGGAACAGGCCGCTCTGGTGGTCGATCAACAGCATCGCCGCGTTGTCGGGATCGATGACTGGCCGGGCGCCGTTGAAGTTGGCGGTGGTGGCGGGGGTGCCCATGGTGGATCTCCTGTGGGGGGTGCGCAAAGCCCTGGAACGGGCGGAACGGGCGGCCCCGTTGCCGGGGCCGTCGGATGTCAGGCTGGCATCCGGCCGAAACGGCCGGCGTTGAAATCGGCCATGGCCTGCTGGATCTCGGCCGGGCTGTTCATGACGAACGGGCCGTAGCCGACGATGGGTTCCTCGATCGGTTCGCCCGACAGCCACAGCACGCTCGCGTCGCCATTGGCTTCGATCGCCACGCCGCTGCCGGCGCGCTCCAGGTGCACCAGCTGCCCTTCACGGGCGGTGGTGTCGCCATTGACCTGCACCGTGCCGTGCAGCACCACCAGCGCGAGCGTGTGGCCCGGCTGGGCGTCGAAGCGGGCCGCGCCGCCCTGGCCGAGGCGGATGTCCCACACGTCCATTGGCGTGAAGGTGCGTGCCGGGCCGCGTTGCCCGTCGAACGCGCCGGCGATCACCCGCACCCGCCCCGCCCCGCCGGGCAGCGCCACCAACGGGATCTGCGCATCCAGCAGGGTCTGGTAGTGCGCTTCGGTCATCTTGTCCTTGGCGGGCAGGTTGACCCACAGCTGCACCATCTCGATCGTGCCGCCGCGCGCGGTGAAGGCGCGCGAGTGGAACTCCTCGTGCAGGATGCCGCCGCCGGCCGTCATCCATTGCACGTCGCCCGGGCCGATCAGGCCGCCGGCGCCGGTGGAGTCCCGGTGCTCCAGCTCGCCCTGGTAGACGATGGTCACGGTCTCGAAGCCGCGGTGCGGGTGCTGGCCCACGCCGCGCGGCTGCGTCGCCGGCGGGAATGGGGTCGGGGCCGCGTGGTCCAGCAGCAGGAACGGGCTCAGGTGCTTGCCCAGGCCGTCATAGCCGAACAGCGAGCGCACCGGAAAACCGTCGCCCACCCAGTGCGGGCGGGGAGCGCTGTAGACACCGAGTACCTTCTTCATGTGCATCTCCTTGCTTTGCCAGGACACCGGCCCTGGGCGATGTAGAGAGAATAGGATCGGAACGCTGGTCCCGGTAGTCGCCGATATGTGCCATCAGCGTTCCATTGGGTGAACGATGCAAGACCTGAACGATCTCTACTACTACGTGCAGGTGGTGGACCACGGCGGCTTCGCGCCGGCCGGCCGGGCGCTGGGCCTGCCCAAGTCCAAGCTCAGCCGGCGCATTGCGCTGCTCGAGGAGCGCCTGGGGACCCGGCTGATCCAGCGTTCGACACGGCGCTTTGCCGTGACCGAGACCGGCCAGACCTACTACGGCCACTGCAAGGCGATGCTGGTGCAGGCAGAGGCCGCGGACGAGGCCATCGCGCTGACGCATGCCGAGCCGCGCGGCGTGGTGCGCATGAGCTGCCCAGTGGCGCTGCTGGACACGCGCGTCGCCGACATGGTGGCGGCCTTCCTGGCCGCGCACCCGCGCGTGGAGCTGCATCTGGAGGAAACCAACCGCCGTGTGGACGTGGTGGGTGAAGGCATCGACGTGGCCATCCGCGTGCGTCCCCCGCCGATCGAGGACAGCGAGCTGGTGATGCGCGTGCTGGCCGAACGCGGCCAGTGCCTGGTGGCCTGCCCGCGGCTGCTGTCGGGTGTGGTTCCCGCGGTGCCGGCCGACCTGGCCGGCCTGCCCAGCATGGACCTGGGACTGCCGCAGCACGAGCACGTGTGGAACCTGATGGGCCCGGACGGCGCGCAGGTGGCACTGCGCCACCGGCCGCGCCTGGTCACGCGCGGCATGGTGGCACTGCGCGCGGCGGCCGTCGCCGGCGTGGGCGTGGTGCAGCTGCCCTCGATGATGGTGCGCGAGCAGATCGCGCGCGGCGAGCTGGTCCACGTGATCCCGGGGTGGGCGCCGCGGCGCGAGATCATCCACGCGGTGTTCGCCTCGCGGCGGGGCCTGCTGCCTGCCGTTCGCGCGCTGGTGGATTTCCTGGCGGAGCGGTTCCAGGCGCTGGACGAGGACTGAAGCTGCGCTGGCTGGTGGCTCAGAACACGCCGAGCGCCAGGCCCGCGGCCAGCCCTGCGCCCAGCTCCTCGGCGCTTTGCAGCTCGGCCGCAGCGATGTGCTTGGGCGCCAGGATCTGCGCGGGCGTCTGCGCGTGCGTGCAGACGATCAGCGGTTCGGCCGCCGCCTTGAGCCGCCAGCCCGTCGCGATGCGCGCGATCTGCCGCGCCGCGTTGCTGCCATCGCTGCCGGCGCAGACCAGCGCGGCATAGGGACGGCCCTGGATGCGGTCCAGCACCGGGTAGTAGCAGCGGTCGAAGAAGTCCTTCATGAGGCCGGCGATGGCGGCCAGGTTCTCGGGCGTGGCGAACACATAGCCGTCGGCCGCGAGCAGGTCCTCGGGGCCGGCGTCCACGGCTTTAAGCAAACGGGTCTGCACGCCTTCTTCAGTCTGCGCGCCCCGCAGCGTCGCCTGTGCCAGCTGCGCCGTGCCGCCGGTCAGGCTGTGGTGGACGATCAGCAGCGTCTTCATGGGCGGCCATGATAGGCGTGGCCGCCCGCAGGTCGGCCAGCCAGCCGGCGAAGGCCGCCTCAGGATCGGGTGTGTCCATGCGCAGCAGCGCTGCCGGGTGCAGGGTGACGAGCACGGGCAGGCCGTCGGCGCGGCGCAGCCACTGGCCGCGCGATGCGCCGACCGGCACCGCATGGCCCAGCAGCGCGCGCGCGGCCGTGGCGCCGAGCGCGACTGCCGCGCGCGGGCGCACCAGACCGATCTCGTGTTCCAGCCATTGGCTGCAGATGGCGGCTTCCTTCTGGCCGGCGGTCTTGTGCAGGCGGCGCTTGCCGCGCAGTTCGTACTTGAAGTGCTTGACGGCGTTGGTGAGGTACAGCGCTTCGCGCGACCAGCCGAGCTGCTCCAGCGCGCGCCGCAGCAGCTGGCCGGCGGGGCCAACGAAGGGCTGGCCACGCAGGTCTTCCTGGTCGCCGGGTTGTTCGCCCACCAGCATGAGCGCCGCGCCCAGTGGCCCCTCGCCGTGCACGGCCTGGGTGGCGTGCTGGCCGATCGGGCAGGCGCGGCACTGGGCCGTGGCCAGGCGCAGCGCTGCCAGCGTGCCCGGGGCGGCGATCTCTGCGGGGCGCTGGTCCAGCCGCAGCGCAATGGAGGCGGCGGGCCGGCGGTGCTGCGGATCGCTGGCGCCGTCTTCGACCATGCGGCCGCTGCGCTGGGCCGCGGCGTGCATGAGCGGGGAGATGAGCTGGGCCTCGGGCAGGTTCTTCCAGTAGCGGCGCGGCATCTCCTTTTGCATCATCGCGGGCTTGAGCCGGGCCGGGTTGAAGATGTGGGCGTAGTACGTCAGCCACAGCTGTTCGCCGGCATCGGGGCCGGGCGCGTCCTCGCGCCGCGCGCCGGGGCCGAAGACCAGCGCCTGTCCATCCCACTGGGCGCTGCGCTCGGGCGTCAGGATGGCCCAGTGCATCTGCGCGAAGCGGCGCGCGAAAAAGGGCGCCGTGGCGCACAGCGTGTGGTGCTCGGGTTCGAACCAGGCCACGTGCCGTGCGCCGGGCAGCGGACGAAAGCGCACGAAGGCCGTCATCTTGTGCATGTCTCGCCGCACCGCGCGGGCCATGCGTTCGGCCAGCAGGCGGTCAGCGTCGAGCGGGTCTTCGCGCAGGGCCGGTTCGGCCAGCAGGCGCCAGACGAGGCGGTACAGCAGTGCGAAGCGGCCTGGGTCGCGGTGCAGCGCGGCGCGCTCGAGCAGCGCCACCATCTCGGCCGGCAGGCGAAACGGCGCTGCGGGGGCGGCTTCGGGCAGCTGGGGCGCCTCGTCGAACAGGTCGCCTGCGTCTGCCAGCTGCCACTGCACGGCCTCGGGCGGGGACTGCTGCGCGATGAGGCGCCGTACTGCGGCCTTGAAGCCAGCCAGGTCGTCGGGCGCAGCCAGCCGCACGGTGCGCAAGCGGTCAAGCGTCTGCATGGGCGTCGAACAGCGAGGCCTGGCGCGGCCTGGGGCGCAACTGGGCAGCGAGTTGCGCGCTGTCCAGCCCGCGCGCGGTGGCGCCCGGCACGCTCACGAAGGGCAGCAGCTTGCGCAGCGGCACGCCCAGGCGGCCGAGGTCGTCCACGCGCAGCACGCGCTGGCGCCGCGCCAGCAGCAGGCGGTCGACCGACTTCACACCCAGGCCGGGCACGCGCAGCAGCAGCTCGCGCGGCGCACGGTTGAGGTCGACGGGGAAGCGTTCGCGGTGGGCGAGCGCCCAGGCCAGCTTGGGGTCGATGTCCAGCGCCAGCATGCCGTCGCTGCCGCTGGCGATCTCGTCGTGCGCGAAACCGTAGAAGCGCATCAACCAGTCGGCCTGGTAGAGCCGGTGCTCGCGCACCAGCGGCGGCGCGGCGGGCGGCAACTGGCGCGAGGCGTCGGGGATGGGGCTGAAGGCCGAGTAGTACACGCGCCGCAACCGGTACGAGCCGTACAGCGTGGCGCTGGTGGCCAGGATGCTGCGGTCGCTCGCCGCATCGGCGCCGACGATCATCTGCGTGCTCTGGCCGGCCGGTGCGAAGCGCGGCGCTTCGGCCGGCCTGGGGCGCGCCGCGGGCAGGGTGGTGGGCCGCACGGCGGCGCGTTCGCCCTTGGCATCGTCGATGTGCACGCGCAGCCGGGCCATCGAACGGCGGATGGCCTGGCCGTCCTTCTCGGGTGCCAGCGCCACCAGGCCTTCGTCGGTCGGCAGCTCGATGTTGATGCTCAGGCGGTCAGCGTAGCGGCCGGCGCGGGCCAGCAGCTCGGCGCTGGCCTCGGGGATGGTCTTCAGGTGGATGTAGCCGCGGAAGTCGTGGTCCTCGCGCAGGCTGCGCGCCACCTCGACCACCAGTTCCATGGTGTGGTCGGGGCTCTTGATGATGCCGGAGGACAGGAACAGGCCTTCGATGCAGTTGCGCCGGTAGAAGTCCAACGTCAGCTGCACCACCTCGTCCGTCGTGAAGCGCGCGCGCGGCACGTTGCTGCTGACGCGGTTGACGCAGTACAGGCAGTCGTACAGGCACCAGTTGGTCAGCAGCACCTTGAGCAGCGAGATGCAGCGGCCGTCCGGGGCGTAGCTGTGGCAGATGCCGGCGCCCTCGGTGGAGCCGATGCCGCGTCCGCCGATGGAGTCGCGCGTGGTCGTGCCGCTGGACGCGCAGGAGGCGTCGTATTTGGCGGCATCGGCGAGGATGGCGAGCTTGCGGTCCAGTTCCATGGCAGTGCCATGATACTGGATGGAAAAACAGTTTAGAGAAAGTGGCTTTCCGCCGCACGCGCCTGCAGCGCGAGATCGGGGTAGTTGCTGAACACACCGTCCATGCCCCAGCCCATGAACTTGCGGTACTCGGGCAGGGCGGTGGCAGCGCGTGCCTCGTTGAAGGTGTAGCCGTGCACCGTGAGGCCGGCCGCGTGGGCCATCTCGATGAAGCTGCGCGACATGCCTTCACCGCGGATGTTGATGCCCACGCCGCTGGCGAAGCCCGCAATGTGGGCCAGGTCCATGGCCAGCAGGCGGTTGGCCGAGCCGCTGAGCAGCACCACGCGGTAGCCCAGGCCGAGCGCCTGCTGGCGCCGCCCGAGGTTGCGCACGGTGTCCAGATCGAAGGACTGCAGAAAGACCTTGTCGCTGCCGACATAGCCGGCGGCGGACAACACGCTGAGCAAGTGGCTGGCCAGGCGCGGGCCGGGCTGCTTGGCCTCCGGGTACAGGCCGATGGCGCGCGCGCCCTCGGCCTCCAGCCGGCGCGCGAGCAGGATGATCTCTTCCAGCGTGGGCACGCGCAGCGGGTGGGCGGCGCTGGGCTGGAAGCCGGGCACGCTCAGTGCGGCGCTGCCTTGGGGGCGCATCGCCAGTTGGCGGATCTCTTCGAGCGAGAAGTCGGCCACGCGCCAGCCACCGTTGCGCGCGGCGAAGCGGGTGGCGGCGTCGGTGGTGCGCTCCAGCGTCGCGTCGTGCATGGCCACCAGCTGGCCATCGCGCGTGAGGTGCAGGTCGGGCTCGATGCAGTCGGCGCCCATGCGCACGGCCAGCTCGTAGGCGGCCAGTGTGTGCTCGGGCAGATAGCCGGAGGCGCCGCGGTGGGCGATGACCAGAGGCGGGGCGCCGTCGCGTGTGGGCCAGCGGCTCTTTTTCAGTGCGTGCGCCGGCAGGCAGCTTGCCGCGGCCAGCGCCATCGCGGTGCGGCGGGAAACCAGGGAAGTTCGCATGGCCCCATATTAGGGCAAGGCATGCGGCTCCCCCGCAATGGGCTTCAAGACACCAGCTTGCGGCGGCGCGTGGCGATGCAGAGCATGGCCAGGCCGACCCCGAACAGCGCCAGCTGGCTGGGTTCGGGCACCTCGGCCACGGCGTCGCCGGGCAGCGTGGCCACTGGGAGCTGGTCGGGGCGCTCGGGCTGGATCGGCTCGGGGAGCCGATAGGCGGCCACCTCGGTGCTCTGGAAGCTGCGCGTGCCCGGCAGCGTCAGCTGGGCCTGCCAGTCCGCCACCACCACATTGCCGCTGATGGTGCCGTTGCCGCCCTTCACCGTGGCATGGGGCGCCAGGATGCTGGCATCCAGCGAGATGCCGGCGAAGGTGATGCTCTCGGCCTCGTAGAAGTTGAGCAGCACGTTGTAGCCGGACAGGCCACCCAGCATGCCGTTGGACAAGCTCAGGTGGCTGCCGCCGATGTTGAAGATGAGGGTGCTGCCGTAGGCCAGATTGCTCAGGTTGCTCCAGCCATTGCCGGTGAAGTCGCTGGCCGTGAGCTGGAACACGTCGACCGCGCTCTTCGTGCCCGCCAGGTACAGGCCGCCCCATTGGCTCTGGCTGCTGCCGGTGGCGCCCAGGCCGGCTAGGCCGCTGGACAGGCTGCCCATCTGCTGGGCCAGCGCCGCGAAGCCCAGCGGCGCCTCGCCGCTCAGCCATTGGCCGTTGATGCTCATGCCCTTGGTGTCGCGCGTGCCGCCGACGTAGGCGTTGCCCGCGATGGAGCCATTGCTGTAGCTGAGGTCGCCGCCGACGACCAGGCTCTTGCCGTTCAGCGAGAACCCGTTGGCCGCGAAGTCGCCCGCGACGGCGACGCTGCCGCCGATGCTGTTGTTGTTGCTCTTGAAGTCGCCGAAGCTGACCAGGCTGTAGGCGTTGGCCAGGCCCAGGTCGACCGGCGCAGCGAATGCCGTCGAGGCACCGAGGAAGGTGGCGAAGCCGAGCAGAAAGCGAGACGATTTGAACATTCTGAATCCTGAAACCCGTGCCGGAACCGGCGTAAAACTGAGCGAGTGGGCAGGATTGTGTTCACTGGCGGGCGCAAATCTGGCCCTGTGGCGGAGCAGGGCTGGCAAAGTGCCCAGTACTTCACGGTGCTCCGCGTCGGCGGGTTGCTTCCCGTGACTTTGTTGCACCGGCTGCAGCGGGCGCGCAACGCGATGTCGCCGCGACGTTGCCGCGATGGCGCGTGCAACCCACGGGATCTCAGGGTCTGCGTGCGTTCCGCTCGGGCGGCGTGAGGTCCATCTCGAGGCGGAAGAGGTCGCCGCGGTAGGTCACCTCGCCCAGGTAGATGATCCGTCCACGCGCGTCGGTGAAGACCCGCCGAACCTGCGCAATGGCGTCGCCGACATGGATGTTCAGCAGCCTTGCCACGTCCATGTCTGCATTGGCAATCGTCAGTACCTGGCGGGCCTGCGCGATGCCGCCCTCCGTGAGTTCGGCCAGCAGCGGAACCACCGCCTCGGTGCGGTAGCGCTCGGGCGCGGTGCGGAAAATGGCCTCGTCCAGGTGGATCTCGATCACGCAATAGGGCTCGTCCTTCTCCGAATGGACGCGCCGCATGTAGACGTAGCGTTCTGCGGGGATGCCGTCTTTCGCCTGCAGCGGTGCGTCGGAAATCGATTCGTTGATGGTGACGATCTGCGGGCGGGTGTCCTTGAACGCCTGTGCCAGCGCGTCCACCGACGCATGCACGGTCTGCCATTCACGCTGCCATTGCCGCTGGATGGGGACGGCCGTCACGAAAGTGCCCTTGCCGCGTTGCGGCGACACGAGACCTTCCCGTGCCAAGACGTCGACAGCCTGCCGGACCGTGACGCGCGCCACGCCGAATTCGCCCACCATGGCTTCGAGCGAAGGTACTTTCTCACCGTTTTTCCAGACCCCTCTTGCGATGCGCTTGCGCAGCAGGTCTGCAATTTGCAGATACAGCGGGACGGCGTTGTCTGAAAAAGTCATGCGGTCTGGCGTTGGAAAAGTGGGCGGTGCGGGTATGTGGTGCGCAGGAGCGCGGAGCATGCCAGCTTTCGAAGCACGTGTTATCCCTATAGACTAAACGTATGGTCTATAGGACTATATGCACATCTTCAAAAGCCACCGCAAGGACTTCGCAGTGCCTCCCAACCCCATGCCATCCGCATCCACCAGCGCCAGGGCGTGGGACTACATCATCGTTGGCGCAGGTTCGGCGGGTTGCGTCCTGGCCAACCGTCTGAGCCAGGATCCGGCTTGCCGGGTGCTGCTGCTGGAGGCGGGCAGCCGGTCCAGCAACTTCTGGCTCAGGTTGCCGGTGGGCTACTTCCGGACCATCTACGACAAACGGTTTTCCTGGCAGTTCGCCACGCAGGCGCAGCCCGAAACCGGTGGGCGCACGATCGTCTGGCCGCGCGGCAGGGTGCTCGGAGGGTCCAGCGCCATCAACGGCCTGCTCTACATCCGGGGGCAGCATGCCGACTATGACGACTGGGAGCGCCTGGGCGCCACGGGCTGGGGCTACCGCGATGTGCTGCCGTTCTTCAGGAAGTCGGAAAAGTACGCCGGAACGCCTTCCGAGTACCACGGCGTGGCGGGCGAGCTCGCCGTGTCCGACCTGCGCAACGACCATCCCTATTGCCGGGCCTGGCTGCAGGCCGGGCAGGAGGCCGGCTTCGCCGCAACAGCCGATTTCAATGGTGCGCAGGACGCGGGGCTGGGCAGCTACCAGCTCACCTTGCGGGGCCACTGGCGCTGCAGCGCTGCAGATGCCTTCCTGTTCCCCGTTGCCGGCCGGCCCAATCTCAGCATCGCGACCGAGGCATTCGTCAGCAGGATCGTGATCGAGGGTGGACGGGCCGTGGGCGTCGAGTGGACGCAGGGCGGCCAGCGCATCGTCGGGCGTGCCGACCAGGAGGTGGTGCTGGCGGCCGGTGCCCTGCAATCGCCGCAGCTGCTGCAGTTGTCCGGCGTCGGTCCGGCCGACCTGCTGCGGCGGCACCAGATCAAGGTGCAGGCGGACGCCCCCGAGTGCGGCCGCAACCTGCAGGACCACTACCAGGCGCGAGTGGTCGTCAAGCTGAAGCACCGCGTTTCGCTGAACGACGACATCCGCAACCCGTTCAAGCTGCTGCAGATGGGGGCGCAATGGGCGTTCGGCCAGCGCGGGCCGTTGACGGTGGGCGCGGGGCAGGTGGGTGGCCTGGTGTGCAGCGCGCACGCCGAGGGCGGCCGTCCGGACCTGCTCTTCAACGTGATGCCCTTGTCGGTCGACAAGCCGGGCGATCCGCTCCATGCCTTCTCGGGGTTCTCTGCGTCGGCAGCGCAATGCCGGCCCCGTTCCATGGGCCATGTGGAGATCAGGTCCGCCGATCCGGCGGACCCTCCGCACATCGTCACGAACTACCTGACCGACCCGCACGACGCCAAGGTGCTGGTTTCGGGCCTGGAGATCCTGCGCGACATCTACCAACGGCCCAGCTTCCGCGCGTTGCTGGCCAAGGACGAATACGCGCCAGGCGACGCGATGCGCTCGAAAGCCGAACTGGAACACTACGCGCGCCACAAGGGCGGCACGGTGTTTCATGCCAGCGGCACCTGCCGCATGGGCTCGGACGACCGTGCCGTGGTGGACCCGGCGCTGCGGGTGCGCGGCATCGATCGCCTGCGCGTGGTCGATGCCTCGGTGATGCCGCGCATGGTGTCGACCAACACGAACGCCGCTGCGATTCTCATCGGAGAAAAAGGCGCGGCCCTGATCCAGGACGCCGCGCCGCCCGCAGCGCCAGCCCGCATCTGACGCTTCGCCACATACCACCAATTCGAACCAGGAGACTGATCTTGAACTTGCCGATCGCGATTGCCACCGCCTGCGCCGCAGGTGCCCTGCTGCTGCCGCAGCTTGCCGCCGGAGCAGAAGACGCCGGCTATCCGGCCAAACCCATCACCTTGATCGTGCCCTTTCCGGCCGGCGGCGTGATCGATGCGACCGCGCGCATGGTCGCGGAGAAACTGCAGGCGCAGTTGAAAACGACGGTGGTGGTTGACAACCGGCCCGGCGCCGGCGGCACCATTGGCACGGCGCTGGCCGCACGCGCGCCGGCCGATGGCTACACCTTCCTGGTCGGCGATGCGGCAACGCAGGTCTACAGCCCGGCCATCTTCAAGAGCGTGAAGTACGACCCGGTGAAGAGCTTTGCGCCGATCGGGCAGATCAGCTATGGCCCGCTGGTCGTGCTGGTGGGCAGCAAGAGCCCTTCCAAGTCCTTCCCCGAACTGCTAAACGAGATCAAGGGCGGCGCAGAGAAGATCAACTACGCCAGCAATGGCAACGGCAGCACGCCGCATCTGGCCACCGAGATGTTCAAGCAGATGGCCGGGGTCAAGAGCGCCCACATCCCGTTCAGCGGAGGGCCGGCGGCGATGACGGCGCTGGCAGCGGGCGACGTCACCTACTCCATCAACCACATCCCGCTGGCCATGAGCATCATCGCCACGGGGCGGGTGAAGCCGGTGGCGACCACGGGCGCCATGCGTTCGCCCGTCTTCCCGGACCTGCCCACGCTCGGGGAGGCCGGCATCAAGGGCTTCGAGGCTTATTCGTGGATCGGGCTGTTCGCACAGGCGGCCGTTCCGGCCCAGATCCAGCACAGGATGTCGGCCGAACTCAAGACGGCACTGGAGGACCCCGGCCTGCAGAAGAAGATGGCCGCGTTGGGCGACGTGGCGTTCTACCGCAGCCCGGAAGACCTGAACCGCTATGTCGGCGCCGAGACCGCGCGCTGGGTGCCCATCATCCGTGCCTCCGGCATCGCGCTGGACTGACGCATGGTGCTGCCCATCGATACCGCGTTGGCCGTCGAACGGCTGGATGTCTTCGTCTTGCGCGCGCCGGCAGACCCGCCGGTGCAAACGTCGTTCGGCACCATGCGCGACCGCCCGGCTGTGCTGTTGCGGGTGGTGGATGCGCACGGCGTGTTCGGATGGGGCGAGGTCTGGTGCAATTTCCCCGTCGTGGGGGCCGAACACCGTGCGCGCATGGCCGCCACCTACCTGCGCCCGCTCGTCTGCGGCCAGCGTTTCGACAGCCCTCTGGCATGTTTCGAGGCGCTGACCGACAAGCTGTCCGTGCTGGCGCTGCAGTGCGGCGAGCCCGGCACCTTGCAGCAGATCGTTGCCGGGCTGGATGTTGCCGTGTGGGATCTCGTGGCACGGCGTGCCGCCATGCCCTTGTGGCGGCTGTTGTCGCCCGCTGCTGGGCCCGCGCGACCGGCGCCGGTCGCGCTGTATGCCTCCGGCATCAATCCCACCCAGCCCGAGAAGCTGGCCGCAGCCAAGCTGGCCGAGGGCTACCGTGCCTTCAAGATGAAAGTGGGGTTCGGGGCCGAGCGCGATGCGGCCAACCTGCAAGCGGTGCGCGATGCGATCGGTGCCGATGCCCCTCTCATGGTCGACGCCAACCAGGCCTGGAACATGGGCGAGGCCATTGCCGCCGGCCGCCGCATGGAACGCTTCGGCCTGGCCTGGCTGGAAGAGCCGGTCCGCGCCGATGCCAGCCCTGCCGACTGGGCACGCCTGGCGGTGGAGCAGCCGCTCGTGCTGGCCGGCGGAGAGAACCTCGCAGGCATGCCGCAGTTCGCGTCGTTCATCGGTGCCCGCGGTATGTCCGTGGTCCAGCCCGACCTGGGCAAGTGGGGCGGTTTCAGCGGCTGCGTGCAGGTCGGCAGGCTGGCGCTGCAGCACGGCAAGACCTTCTGCCCCCATTGGCTCGGCGCAGGAATCGGGCTGACCGCGTCCTTCCACCTCAAGGCGGCAGTCGGCGGGCCGGGCTACGTGGAGGTGGACGCCAATCCCAACCCGTTGCGCGAGGTGTTGGCCGTGCCCGGGTTTGCCCTCTCCGAGGGCGCGGTGCAACTCGACGACCGCCCCGGGCTCGGTGTCGTGCCGGACCTGGTGGCTTGCCGCGACTTCATCGTCGAGGTGCCCGGGACCTGAGGTGCGCGCACCGGGCAGGCCGGACTCAGTCGGCGCAGTCCTCGCCGCTGCTGCGCGCCAGTGCCGCGCCCTTCAGCAGGCCCAGCGCGCCGTCGGCCTGGGCCAGCACCAGCTGCTCGCCCTGCAGGCGCAGCTGCATCTGCGTGCGTGCGCCGGGCAGCGAATGCAGCGTGTCACCCTCGATGCGGCCGGCGTACTCGCGCACGCGCCCGCCGCGCGTCATCATGGCAGTGAACTGCTGGAAGCTCTGCTTCACCTCGAAGCGCATGCCGCCCAGCATGCCGGCACCGCACCACAGGCCGTGCACCTGCGCCGGGACCGTCCACAGCTGCACCTTGCTGGTTTTCTCCAGGCCCACCTTCTTGTCGGGCACGGGCAGCACCGTGGTCTGGTCGGGCTTCCAGTCGCCCATGTCCCAATCGTGCGAAACGATGCGCGTGCCGGGCTTGAGCGCCAGCAGGCGTGGGCGCAACGCCAGGTTCACATCGGGCAGCAGGTACATGGTGATGACGCTGGCGCCCGAGAGGTCGGTCTGGAAGATGTCTTCCACGCGGAACTGGGCGCGGTCGGCCACGCCGGCGATGCGGGCGTTCTCCTGGCTCTGGCGCACGAGGTCGGGCACGATCTCCACGCCCAGGCCGCTGGCGCCGAAGCGCTGCGCCGCCACGATCACGATGCGGCCGTCGCCCGAACCGAGGTCGATCAGGCGATCCTGCGGCCCCACCTGGGCAATGCGCAGCATCTCCAGCGTGACGTTGTCGGGGGAGGTGACGAAGGGCACCTCTTCGAGTGCGTGGGCCGGCGCGGCGAGCGATGTGGCAAGGGCCGCGCAGACCAGCGCGGTGCGGGAACGGAGCATGGCGTTCAAGCGGTCAGACCTTTGTAGAGCATGTAGGCGGCCAGCAGGTACAGCATGCTGGCGAACACGCGCTTCAACATGGCCACGGGCAGCGCGTGCGCCGCGCGGGCGCCGTACGGCGCGGTGAGGAAACTGGCCAGCGCGATCACGGCCAGCGCGGGCAACCAGACATAGCCCAGCGCGCCGGGCGGCAGATCGGCCACGCCCTGGCCGGCGACCAGGTAACCCGCCACGTTGGCCACGGCGATCGGAAAGCCCAGCGCCGCGCTGGTGGCCACCGCGTTGTGGATGGCCACGTTGCACCAGGTCATGAAAGGCACGCTGACGAAGCCGCCACCGGCGCCCACCAGGCCCGACAGGAAGCCGATGGCACCGCCGGCCGCGAGCCGGCCTGGCGTGCCGGGCAACTGGCGCGCGGGCTTGGGCTTTTTGTCCAGGAACATCTGCGTGGCTGAGAAGCCCACGAACAGGCCGAAGAAAATCGCCAGGTAGGCGCCCTTGAGCAAGGCGAACACCCCCAGGCTGGCCACCAGGCTACCGAGCACGATGCCGGGCGCCAGCGTCTTGACGATGTCCCAGCGCACGGCGCCGCGCTTGTGGTGCGCACGCACACTGGCAACCGAGGTGAACATGATGGTGGCCATCGAGGTGGCGATGGCCATCTTCACCGCCAGGTCGGCCTGCACGCCTTGCTTGGACAGCAGGAAGGTCAGGAAGGGCACCATCAACATGCCGCCACCGATGCCCAGCAGGCCGGCCAGAAAGCCACTGCCCACGCCCAGCAGCACGAGCTCGATCACCAGCACAAGCGTCATGGAAGCGGGGGCGAGGGGGAGAGAAAAAGGTGTCTGCAGATGCCACCGGGCCGCAGCCTGAACCGGCGGTTCAGGTGGGCGAGGTCAGCCCGGAGTTGGGATCATCTGACGCGAGACGTTCACGCTCCCCAGGAAATTTCCAAGCCCGAGCTCATATGAGCATTGGTTCAAGGACATAAAAGCCCGGTGCGCACCGCAGACGCCTTCATTCTAGGACGATTGCGCGAACTCGGTGGCGCAAAGAACGTACGGATTGCGGTGTTGAGGCTTTACAAAAGCCTGCCGTCGTCACCCAGCGCCGCGTCGAGCTGGGCAAGGATGGCCGCGAGCTGCGCATCGGCGGGCAGCGACGCGATGGGTGCGGCACCGGCCGTGTTCGCGCGAGGCGGCTCGGTCTGGTCGAACGCGAGATTCAGCGCGGCCAGCACGGCGATGCGGTCGCGCGCCCGGATCTTGCCGGCGTCGCGGATCGCGCACATGGCGCTGTCCACGCGCTGCACGGCCTCGAGCATGCGCTCCTCGCCGCCATCGGGGCAGCCGAGCAGGTAGCTCTGGCCGAGGATCTTGGCTTCGATCTGCTTCATGGCAGGTCTCCCACGTCCGTGCTGTCCTTGCGGTAAGCCGGGGCCGGTGCGACCGTGATCGACTCGGGCAGGCGTTCGAGCAGGGCGTCGATGCGGGCGCGTGCAGCGCCCAGGCGCGACTTGAGCGAATCGCGCTCGTGCGTGAGCAGCGCGACCTGCTCGGTCAGCAGCGCATTGGTGCGCTGCAGTTCACGGTGGCGGACCAGCAGCCGCTCCGTGCGCTCGGCGATCTGCTGGATTTGCGTGGCTTGGTCCATGGCGGGCGCATTGTAGGAGCCTGTGGGGCCGGCCCCCCCGTAGAATCCGCGCCGTTGGTGCTCGCGGCGTGGTTCACGCGCCGCGGTTCAACGGGAAGCAGGAGGGTGCGCCCCGCACGGGGCCATCTAACCTGCGCTGCCCCCGCAACGGTAAGCGGCCGAAGCCTTCGATGGCTTCTCCTCCATCACGACGCCACTGCGAGCCCTGCTCGTGGGAAGGCATTGGAGTGTGCGCCGCCAGCCCGGATACCGGCCAACGAGGTGGCTGCGCCTGGCGCGGCCTGTGTGCCCATCGCCGGCGGGGAAGCTGGCGCGGGCGGTTTATTCGGGTTCCGCTTCCATGAAGTTCTCTTCGTCCCACGTGCGCCTAGCTGCGCTCCCCCTGGCCCTGTCCGCCTGCTGGCCGCTCGTTGCCATGGCGCAGAGCCAGCCTGCGTTGCAGGACACCGTGGTCACCGCCACGCGCAGCGCCCGGCCACTGGCCGACCTCGTGGCCGATGTCTCCATCATCGACCGCACGACTATCGAGCGCAGCGGCGCCGTCGGCGTGGCCGACCTGCTGGCGCGCCTGCCCGGTGTGCAGTTCGCACGCAGCGGCGGCCCGGCAGGAACCACCAGCGTGTTCGTGCGCGGCGCCGAGTCGCGCTACACCCCGGTTTACCTGGACGGCGTGCGGCTGGACTCGCAATCCACCGGCGGTGTGCAGTGGGAGCAGATTCCGCTGTCGCAGCTCGACCGCATCGAGCTGCTGCGCGGCCCGGCAGCCGCGGTCTACGGCTCGGATGCCGTCGGCGGCGTGTTGCAACTGTTCACGAAGAAGGGCGAGGTCGGCAAGCCCGCGCCCTTCATCGGCGTGGGCGGCGGCAGCCACGGCAGCTGGCGCGCCGAGGGCGGCATCAGCGGCCGTGCCGGCACCGACAGCGCGATCGACTACGCCCTGGGCGTGACCAAGGAGCGCAGCAGCGGCTTCGATGCCATGCCGGCGCGGCTGCGCGGCGCCTTCGACAGCGCCACGAACCCGGACAAGGATGGCTACGAGCGCCTGTCCGGCAATGCGCGCTTGGGCCTGCAGATCAACAAGGCGCACCGGATCGACGCCACGCTGCTGGCCAGCCAGCTGGAATCGCAGTACGACGACTCCTTCTCCTACAACCCGGCCAGCCCGCAGGACGACCGCACCCACAACCGGCTGCGCACTGCAGGCGTGACCCTGTCTAGCCAGTGGACCGAGGCGTACAGCACGCGGCTGCAGTTCACCGACTCGCACGCACGCTACGCCACCACGCCGTCCTTCTACCGCACCGAGACCGACCTGCGCGGCTACCTGTGGCAGAACGAATACCGCCTGGGCGTGCACACGTGGTCGGCCACGCTGGAGCGCCGCGAGGACGGCCTGCGTAACGACCCCATCGACCGAGACCGCAGCCAGAACGCACTGGCGCTGGGCTACGGCCTGAACGCCGGCCCGCACGCGCTGCAGCTGCACCTGCGCCGCGACGACGACAGCGAGTTTGGTGGCAAGACCACCGGCAGCGCGGCCTACGGCTACGCCATTACGCGCGCGCTGCGTGCGACCGTGTCGGCCGGCACCTCGTTCCGGGTGCCCACGCTGTACCAGCGTTTCAGTGAATACGGCTCGGCCAGCCTGCAGCCCGAAGCAGGCCGCAACATCGAAGCCGGCCTGCGCTGGACCGAGGGCGCCAGCAGCGCCAGCGTGACGGTCTACCGCAACCGCGTGCGCCACATGATCGACTACATCGACGGCGCGGGCGCCTGCGCCTCGTCCTGGGGCTGCTACCAGAACGTGAACCGCGCGCAGTACCAGGGCATCACGCTGGCGGGCCAGCACCAGATCGCCAATGTGAGGCTGCGCGCCTCCGTCGACTTCCAGGACCCCAGGGACCTGGAGAAGGATCGGCAACTGGCACGCCGGGCCAAGCGCTTCGCGACGCTGGGCGCGGACACGCAGGTCTCCGGCTGGACGCTCGGCGCCGAGGCGCAGCTGTCCAGCAAGCGCCGCGAGTACGACGACTTCGGCGGCACCGTCTACACACTGGGCGGCTACACGCTGCTCAACCTGCACGCCAGCACCCCGGTCGCACGCGACTTCACGCTGAGCGCACGCGTCGACAACCTCACCGACAAGCAATACGAGACCGCGCGGCTGTACGACACGGGTGGCCGCACGCTGTGGGTCGGACTCAAGTGGGCGCCGAACTGAGCCAGCGCTGCCCGGCCATCCTCGTCGCCGCCCCGGCCTCGGGCCAGGGCAAGACCACGGTGGCTTGCGCCCTGGCGCGGCTGCACGCGCGCCAGGGCCGGCGCGTGCGCGCCTTCAAGTGCGGGCCCGACTTCCTCGACCCGTTCTGGCTCGCCCAGGCCAGCGGCGCGCCGGTGCACCAGCTGGACCTCTGGATGACGGGCGAAGACGACTGCCGCGCGCGCCTGCATGCGGCGGCACGGGATGCCGACCTCCTCATCGTCGAAGGCGTGATGGGCCTGTTCGACGGCGAGCCCAGCGCGGCCGACCTGGCGCGCCGCTTCGACCTGCCGGTGCTGGCCGTGGTCGACGCTGCCGCCATGGCCGGCACCTTCGGCGCGCTGGCGTTCGGGCTGCAGCACTACCAGGGCGGCCTGCGCTGGGCCGGCGTGCTGGCCAACCGCGTGGCCAGCGCACGCCATGCCCAGCTGCTGCAGGGCGGCCTGCGCGAGCCTGCCGACTGGCTGGGCGGCCTGCCGCGCGACAGCCGGCTGACGCTGCCCGAGCGCCACCTGGGCCTGACCGTGGCGACCGAACTGGACGACGCCCTGGCCCGGCTCGATGCTGCGGCCGATGCACTGGCCGCCACGCCGCTGGGCCGGCTGGAACCGGCCGCGCTGCAGCGCTGGGCCGTGGACTTCACGGCGCCCACCGCCGCAGCGGCCGGCCGGCCGCTGGCGGGCCGCACCATCGCCGTCGCGCGCGACGCTGCCTTCTGCTTCATCTACGCCGCCAACCTCGAATGCCTGCGCGCACTCGGTGCGGAACTGCGCTTCTTCTCGCCGCTGGCCGGCGCCGCGCTGCCGGCCTGCGACGCGCTGTGGCTGCCGGGCGGCTACCCGGAGCTGCACGCGGCAAGGCTGTCGGCCAACCGGGCGCTGCAGGCCAACCTGGTCGCGCACGTGCAGGCCGGCAAACCGGTCTGGGCAGAATGCGGCGGCATGATGGCGCTGTTCGACACCCTGGTGGACACCCAAGGCCAGGCGCACGCGCTGTGGGGCCTGCTACCCGGCCGCGTGCAGATGCAGCCGCGGCTCGCGGCGCTGGGGCCGCAGCAGCTCACGCTGCCGGCCGGCACGCTGCGCGGCCACACCTTCCACTACTCCACCTGCGCGACACCGCTCGCGCCCCTGGCGCGCACGGCGCGGCCGGGGCAGGCGCCTGCGCCGGATGCCGGCGAGGCCTTGCTGCAGCACGGCAGCATCCGCGCGAGCTACTTCCACGCCTGGTTCGCGTCCTCTCCGGCCGCCACGGCCGCCTTGTTCACCAGGCCGAACCGATGGCCGAACTGATCCTGGGCGGCCAGAAAAGCGGCAAGTCGCGCCGCGCCGAACTGCTGGCACGCGACTGGCTGGCCGGTGGCACCGGCCGCAGCGCCGTGCTGATCGCCACCGCGCCCGGCGACGACGCAGAGATGCGCGCGCGCATCGCGCGCCACCGCAGCGACCGCGCCGCACGCGTGCCGGGCCTTCAGTCGGTGGAAGAGCCGCTGCGGCTGGCCGAGACCATCGCGGCCCTCAGCACGCCCCACAGCCTGCTGGTGGTGGACTGCCTCACGCTGTGGCTGACCAACCGCTTGATGCCCCTGGCCGGGCCGGCCTGCAGCGCCGATGAACTCGAGGCCGCGCAGCAGGCGCTGGAGCAGGCCGTGCGTGCTGCCAGCGGCCCGCTGCTGTTGGTCGGCAACGAGATCGGCCTGGGCGTGATCCCGATGGGGCGCGAGGTGCGCGCCTTCGTCGATGCGCTGGGCAGCCTGAACCAGCGCATGGCGGCCTGCTGCGCCCGCGTGACGCTGATGGCTGCGGGCTTGCCGCTGGTGTTGAAAGACGAAACCGCATGATGCTGACCCGCCTGCTGCTGGCGCTGGCCTGCTGCTGGAGCACCCTGGCCGCAGCCTACGAGATCACCGACGAGACCGGCGCGCGCGTGCACTTCGACGCGCCGCCCGCGCGCATCGTCTCGCTGCTGCCTTCGCTGACCGAAACCGTCTGCGCGCTCGGCGCCTGCGCGCGCCTGGTCGGCGTGGACCGCTTCTCCAACTGGCCGCCCGAGGTGCGCCAGCTGCCGCAGCTGGGCGGCGGTGTGGACCCGAACATCGAGGCGGTGGTGCGCACGCGGCCCGAGCTGGTGCTGGTCTCGCACGGCGGCCGCGTGGCCGAACGCCTGCGCGGCCTGGGGCTGAAGGTCGTCGTGCTCGAGCCCAAGAACCATGCCGACGTGCGCCGCGTGCTGGGCACCGTGGGCCAGCTGCTCGGCCTGCCCGAAGCGGCGCCCGCGGCCGTCTGGCAGCGCATCGAGCAGGGGCTCGACGCGGCGGCCGCCACGCTGCCGGCCAAGGCACGCCAGGCGCGCGTCTACATCGAGGTCAGCCGCGGCCCGTATGCGGCCAGCGCCGGCTCCTTCATCGGTGAAACGCTGGCGCGCCTGGGCGTGGCCAACGTGGTGCCGGCCACGCTGGGGCCATTCCCCAAGCTCAACCCCGAGTACGTGGTGCGCGCCGATCCCGACCTCATCATGCTGGCCAACCGCACCATGCAGGCCGAGATCGACTATCCGGGCTGGCGCGCCATGCGCGCGGTGCGCGAGCAGCGCATCTGCCTGTTCTCGCTGGACGACGCCGAGATCGTGGTGCGGCCCGGCCCGCGCATGGACCAGGCCGCGCGCGTGATGGCGGATTGCCTCCAGGCCAAGGCGCCATGAGCGCAACTGGCAAAGGGCCCCGCCGAGCGGCGATCGACAGCAGCGCGAGCGGTGCCGGCCGCTGGCTGGCGCGTGCCTTGTACGCCACCGTGCGTCCCCAGGCGGCGCCATGAACCAGTGCCGTGCGGCCTGGCTGGCGCTCGCGCTGGCGGTGCTGTCCGCGAGCCTCGCGCTGCTCGGCGCCAGCGTGGGCAGCACCGGCTTCGACTGGCCCTGGCGCCTGCGGGACGACCCCATGGGCTGGCAGATCGTCTGGGACATCCGGCTGCCGCGCACCTTGGGCACCTGGCTGGCCGGCGCATTGCTGGGCCTGGCCGGCGCCATCGCGCAGGGCCTGTTCCGCAATCCGCTGGCCGATCCGTATCTGCTCGGCAGCGGCTCGGGCGCGCTGCTGGGCGTGGCCGCCAGCATGGCCGCACTGGGCGGCTCGCCGTTCGCGCTTTCGTGGATCGCGCGCATGGGGCTGGCCGGCGCGGCCTTTGTCGGCGCCATGGCCGGCGTGCTGCTCACGCTCGCGCTGGCGCAGGGCGTGCAGCACACGCTGCGCCTGCTGCTGGCCGGCGTGATCGTGGGCGTGGTGCTGAGCGCCTTCACCTCGCTCCTGATGCTGCTCTCGCCCGAGATCATGCAGGCGCTGCAGGCCTTCATGCTGGGCAACACCAGCACGGTGGGCTGGTCGGCCTGCGCGCTGATGGCCGTGCCCTTGGCGCTGGCCGCGTTGGTGGCCTGGGCGCTGTCGCCCACGCTGGATGCGCTGGCGCTGGGCGAGGCCACCGCCACCAGCCTGGGCATCCCGCTGCCGGTGATGCGCATGGCGCTGGTCGCCACGCTGGGCCTGGCCACGGGCGCGGCCGTCGCGCAGACCGGCCTGGTGGCTTTCGTGGGCCTGGCGGCGCCGCACCTGGCGCGCTCGCTGGTCAAGGTCACGCACGGCCGGCTGATCCTGCTGGCCGCGGGCACGGGCGGCGTGCTGCTGCTGGCCGCCGACATCCTGGCGCGCTGGCTCATCGCGCCGCAGGAACTCCCCGTGGGCGTGCTGACGGCGGTGCTGGGCGGCACCTATCTGTTGTGGCTGATGCGCCAGCGCACGCGAGGCGGTGTGCTGTGAGCGCAGCAATGACCCCAGGCCGAGCGCAGCAATGGCCCGAGTGCGAGGCCGAGCGCAGCGATGGCCCGTGTGGGACTTCCCCCTGTGCCCCTGCCGAGGAGCGCAGCGCCATGGGCTGCGCGGGGAACCTCGCGCTTTGTGAACTGACTCATTGCGCTTGTTCGAGCGTAGTGAACGCAGTGAACGGTGCGAGTTGCGCAATGCAGCCCATGGCGCGAGCACCGCAGGTTGCCTGGAGCGAAGCGGAAGGACAGGGGCACCGGGGTCGCCTTCTTTTGCTTACTTTTCTTGGCGAAGCAAGAAAAGTGAGTCGTCGTGCGGGGGCGAAAACCCCGCCTCCTCATTCCGATCAGCAGTTGGTGTGCATAGAAAACACTGCTTTGAAACAAGCACCAGGGACCGGGATATGCCCCCGGCAGTGCAGTCACTTTCTCTTGGCTACCGCCCAAGAGAAAGTAACCAAAGAGAAGGCGGCCCCGGTGCCCCCGTCCCTCCGCTGGCGCTCCGGGCAACCTGCGGTGCTCGCCGCCTGGGCGCATTGCACAACTCGCACCGTTCACTGCGTTCACTACGCTCGAACAAGTGCAATGAGTCAGATGTTGAAGCGCGAGGTTCCCCGCGCCGCCCAGTCCACTGCGCTCCTCGGCGTGGGCACAGGGGTGGGAGCGGGGTCACACACGGGCCATCGCTGCGCTCGGTCCATCGCTGCGCTCGGCCTGACGCGGGAGCTGGAGTCGTGACTACCACGCTCGAAGCCCGCAATCTGCACGCATCGCAGGGCCTGGTCGAGGTGCTGCATGGCGTCGACCTGCGCCTGTCGGCCGGCCATTGGACCTCCGTCGTCGGCCCCAACGGCGCCGGCAAGTCCACGTTGCTCAAGGCGCTCGCCGGACTGTTGCCCAGCACGGGCCAGCTGCTGCTCGACGAACGGCCGCTGGCCGGGTACAGCGGGCGCGAACGCGGCCGGCGCATCGCCTGGCTGGGCCAGAACGAGGCTGCAGCGGACGATCTGTCGGTCTACGACGTGGTCATGCTGGGCCGGCTGCCGCACCGGGCCTGGTTGGCCGCACCGGGCGCGGCCGACCACGCCGCCGTCGAAGAGGCGCTGCGCGCCACCCATGCCCTGGCCTGGTCCGCCCGGCCGCTGGCCCGCTTGTCGGGCGGCGAGCGCCAGCGCGTGCTGCTGGCGCGCGCGCTCGCCGTGCAGGCCCCCGTGCTGCTCATGGACGAACCGCTGGCCAACCTCGACCCGCCCCACCAGGCCGACTGGCTGGCCATGGCCCGTGCGCTGGCGCGCGCCGGCCGCACGGTCGTCAGCGTGCTGCACGAGCTGCCGGCCGCGCTGCAGGCCGATGCGCTGGTCATCGTCGAGCGCGGGCGCATCGTGCACCACGGCGCCACTGGCGACGCCGCCACGCACCGCGCGCTGGAGGCCGTGTTCGCGCGCCGCGTGGCGGTGCACAGCGTCGCCGGCCAATGGATCACCATCCCCCGCTGAGAACCACCCATGCAGATCGAAACCCCACCCAGCACCAAGCCATACGAGAAGCCCGAGGGCGAGCGCCGCGGCATCGTCATCGTCAACACCGGCGACGGCAAGGGCAAGAGCACAGCCGCGTTCGGCCTGGCGCTGCGCGCGCACGGCCGCGGCAAGCGCGTGAAGGTCTACCAGTTCATGAAGGTGCCCACGGCGCGTTTCGGCGAGCACCGCATGTTCGAGCAGCTCGGCATGCCCATCGAGGGCCTGGGCGACGGCTTCTCCTGGAAGAGCCAGGACCTGGAACGCTCGGGCCAGCTGGCGCGCGAAGGCTGGGAGAAAGCCAAGGCCGCCATCCTGTCGGGCACGTACTTCATGGTCACGCTGGACGAGATCACCTACCCGCTGATCTACGGCTGGCTGCCGCTGGACGATGTGCTGGCCACGCTGCGCGCGCGGCCCCGGGAGGTGCATGTGGTGCTGACCGGCCGGCGTTGCCCGCCCGAACTCATCGAACTGGCCGACACCGTGACAGAGATGACGCTGGTCAAGCACGCGTTCAAGGCCGGCATCCCGGCCCAGCGCGGCATCGAGGATTGACGGCCGCCGCGGCCCTGTGGGTCGCGCTGCTGGTGGACCGCCTGTGGGGCGAGCCGCCTGCTGCGCTGCACCCGGTGGTGGCCATGGGCCGCTACCTGGGCTGGGCCGGCGGGCGGCTGCCGCAGGCACCGGCCGCGGCCTTCTCCGCCGGTGCGATGGCTTGGTGTGCCGGCGCGCTGGTGGTCGGCGCGTTGGCGGCTGCGCTGCAATGGGCGGTGCTGGCCTGGTTGCCCGGCTGGGCCGCCGCGCTGCTGCTGGGCCTGGCACTCAAGCCGATGCTCGCCTGGCGCATGCTGCACGACGAGGTGCAGGCGGTCGAGACCGCGCTGGGCCATTCGCTCGCCGCAGGGCAGGCGCGGCTGGCCATGCTGGTCAGCCGCGATGTGGCGCCGCTGGATGCCGGCACCGTGCGCGAGAGCGCCATCGAATCGTTGGCCGAGAACCTCAACGACTCGGTGGTCGCGCCGCTGTTCTGGTTCCTGCTGGCCGGCCTGCCTGGCGCTGCCGTGTTCCGCTTTGCCAACACCGCCGATGCGATGTGGGGCTACCGCTGCGTGCGCGGCGGGCGCGACTGGGAGTGGGCCGGCAAATGGGCCGCCCGGGCCGACGACGTGCTGGGCTGGGTGCCGGCGCGCATCACGGCCGTGTTGCTGTGCCCGCTGCGCGCCCATGCCGCCCTGGTGGTGGAGGCGGGCCGCACCACCTCGCCCAACAGCGGCTGGCCGATGGCCGCCATGGCCCTGCGCCTGGGCGTTCGGCTGCGCAAGCCGGGCGTCTACGCGCTCAACAGCCAGGGCAGGGCGCCGCAGCCTGCCGATGTGGCGCGTGCCTTGCGACTGGCCGGGCGCGCCGTGGCCGCCGTGGGCGTGTCGCTGGGCGCCCTGGCGGCGCTGCTGCTCTGATGCGCCCAGCGCATCACAGTCCGGGCCACGCTGCGTGACACGGTAGAACCGGTGTCGATATGGATCGAATCCTGGGGCGAATTCATTTATAAACGGTAACAACTCTAAACCGGTCCGGACTTTCACGCGAGGAGCGCCCACGGATGCCTGTTCCGTCACCGACGACGTCTCCGTTGCGCGCCTGAACGAGGCCTGCCGCCATGCGCGCCTCGCCCCCTCTGCAGGACAGCGGCTCCACCGCCGGGGCGGCAGTCGCGTGCGCTGCGCCGCGCGCCTTGGTCGTCTGCGATGCGGCCGGCCGCGTCGAGCAGGCCAATGCCGCCTGGTTGCAGCTGTTCGCCGTGCCCGGCGGCCCGGTGCCCTCCTTGCTCGATGCTGCGCTGTATGCCGATGCGCAGGGCGGGCCGCAGCAGCTGCTGCAAGCGCTGGAGGCCGGGGGCGGCGCCGTCCAGGACCTGCGGCTGCCGCTGCGGCGCCACGACGGGTCGGTGTTCATGGCCTGCGTGCAGTGCGCCAGGCTGCTCACCGGCGGGCAGACCTGGTACACGGCCTGGGTCGGCGAGGACGCGGCGCAAGGTGTGGCGGACAGGCCGCTGCAGCGGCAGGACGGTGAAGCGGAACTGCTGCACAACCTGCAGGTGGGCATCGTGTTCACGGGCGGCGGCACGATCCTGCGGGCCAATGCGAAGTTCGCGCAGATCTACGGCTTCGCCGATCCCCAGGCGCCGGTCGGCCTCGACACGTCATGCCTGTACGAGGACGCAGACGAGGCCCGGCGTGTCGCCGCCGAATTGGCCCGCACCTTCGCGCTGGAGGCCAATTACAGCGGCACCTGGAGCGCCCGGCGCCAGGACGGCGTCCGCTTCATGGCCTGCGGGCGGGCCCGCGCGGTGGCGATGCCCGAGCAGGGCGACGCCACGATCTGGATCATCGAAGACGAGGCGGAGATCCGCGACGCGGAGGAGATCCGCAAGGAGAACGAGAGCTACAGCCGCATGTTCCAGGAGTCGCACATCGCCATCTCGATCTACGACCCTGTGACCGACTACTACGTGGACTGCAACGAGGCGGCACGCAAGCTCTACGGCTTCGAACGTGCCGAGGACCTGCGCGGCCGCACCGTGCTGTCGATCTCCGCACCCATGCAGGAACGCGGGCCCACCGAGAAGATCCTCGCGGCCGGCCGGCGCAACCTGAACGACACCGGCCGTGAATCGCCCAGCTTCGAATGGCGCCATCGTCGCCCGGACGGCACGGACTGGATGGCCGAATGCCGCGGCACCACCTTCCGCTACCGTGGCCGCACGCTGATCCAGTTCACGCTGATCGACATCACCGCGGCCAAGGAGACGCAACGCCAGGTCAAGGAGATGGCGGTCTTCCTGCAGACCATGATCGACCGCATGCCCAACGCCGTGTACTACAAGGGGCCGGACACGCGCTTTCTGGGCTGCAACGAGGCCTTCGAGCAGGCACTGGGCGTGCAGCGCGCCGACCTCGTCGGCAAGCGCGTGGACGAACTGGAGCAGATGCCCGAACCCCTGCGCAGCCATCTGCAGGCCGAGGACGAGCGCGTCATCGCCGAGGCGGCGCATGTGCAGCGGGAGGCCAGCTTCCTCTTCGCCGATGGCCGGATGCACCAGGTGCTCTATTCGGTCAGCGGCTTTCGCAAGCGCGATGGCAGCCCGGGCGGCCTCGTCGGCGTGGTGGTCGACCTGGAGGCGCTCAAGGCCGCGGAGACCGCACTGGGCGTGGCGCAGAAGGAGCAGGCCGCGATGTTCGAGACGGCGGGCGTGGGCATCGCCTTCGTGCGCGACGGCGTCATGGCGCGCTGCAACCGCGAACTGGACAGCATGTTCGGCTATGCCGCAGGCGAGTTGCAGGGCCAGCGCATGGGCATCTGGTATGGCAGCGGTGCGGACCACGACGAGGCCCAGCTGCGGCTGGAGCAACGCATCGGCATGCCGCGCGACAGCCACCACGACCAGGAGTTCGTGCGCAAGGACGGCGCGCGCTTTTGGGGCCGGGTCACCGCGCGCCACATCGATGCGGACACCA
>NZ_QPJK01000009.1 GCF_003337555.1 Pseudorhodoferax soli
GTCATGCCTGGCGACAACGTGTCGATCACCGTCAAGCTGATCAACCCGATCGCCATGGAAGAAGGCCTGCGCTTCGCCATCCGCGAAGGCGGCAAGACCGTCGGCGCTGGCGTGGTCGCCAAGATCATCGAGTGATGTGATTCGGAGGGGTATAGCTCAATTGGCAGAGCGTCGGTCTCCAAAACCGAAGGTTGTAGGTTCGATTCCTACTGCCCCTGCCACCTGATCCAGGTGGCCCCCCGAAAAAGCCCGTCACTTGCCTGACGGGCTTTAGCGTCTGAACGACGCACGTGTTTGATTGCAGCATTAGGGCCGAAATGGCGACTTCGCAAGTTGAAACTGTCAGTACCGGCGCGGACAAGGCCAAGTTGGCCGTGTCTGCGGCGCTCGTCATTGCGGCGCTGGCTGGTTTTTATCTGCTGGGCAAGCAGGGCCAGGTGGCCCAATGGGGCGCATTGATTGTCGGGCTGGCCGCTGCCGTGGCTCTGTTCTTCAACAGCGAGCCTGGCCGCCAGCTGATCGCCTTCGGCCGCGACGCCTGGCGTGAGGTCAAGAAGGTCGTTTGGCCAACGCGCAAGGAATCCATGCAGATGACGGCGTACGTGTTCGCCTTCGTCGTCGTCATGGCCTTGTTCCTGTGGTTCACGGACAAGACCTTGGAATGGGTGCTGTACGACCTCATCTTGGGCTGGAAGCGATAAATGACTGACGCAGTGGAATCTCCCGCGACGGACGCAATGCCGGGCCCGACCAACCCGGATTTCCGGTGGTACATCGTCCATGCCTATTCGGGCATGGAGAAGGCCGTCGAGCGCAACATCGTCGAGCGCATCACGCGCGCCGGCATGCAGGCCAAGTTCGGCCGCATCCTGGTGCCGACCGAAGAGGTGGTCGAGGTCAAGAACGGCCAGCGCCGCACGACCGAGCGCCGCCTGTTCCCGGGTTATGTGTTCGTCGAGATGCTGATGGACGACGAGTCCTGGCACCTGGTCAAGCACACCAACAAGGTGACTGGCTTTGTCGGTGGCGCCAAGAACCGCCCGGCCCCGATCTCCGAAGAAGAGGTCGTCAAGATCGTCAGCCAGATGCAGGAAGGCGTGGAGAAGCCGCGCCACAAAGTCGAATTCCTGGTCGGCGAGTACGTGCGCGTCAAGGAAGGCCCCTTCACCGACTTCAATGGGTCGGTCGAGGAAGTCAACTACGACAAGAACAAGGTCCGCGTGTCGGTCACGATCTTCGGTCGCGCGACCCCTGTCGAGCTGGAATTCAGCCAGATCGAAAAGACCTGACTCAGGGTGCCGGGCGCGAGCCCGGCCTCGACGGCAACGCGCTTTCTCGACTCGGCGCGTTGGCCGCGGTTAGCAAGAGTCTTCACCCCCGGGGAGCCGAGGCGGCCTGCACAGGCTGACCGGAGCGCTTGTACCCGCAAGGAGTTCATTCATGGCGAAGAAAATCGTCGGCTTCATCAAGCTGCAAGTGCCAGCTGGTAAGGCCAACCCGTCCCCCCCGATCGGCCCGGCGCTCGGTCAGCGCGGCCTCAACATCATGGAGTTCTGCAAGGCGTTCAACGCCCAGACCCAAGGCGTCGAGCCGGGCCTGCCGCTGCCCGTGGTGATCACGGCCTTCGCGGACAAGAGCTTCACCTTCATCATCAAGACCCCGCCCGCGACGGTCCTGATCAAGAAGGCCGTCAAGCTGGACAAGGGTTCGGCCACGCCGCACACCGTCAAGGTCGGCAAGATCACGCGCGCACAGCTCGAAGAGATCGCCAAGACCAAGCTGAAGGACATGAACGCCGCGAACGTGGATGCCGCCATCCGCACGCTGGCCGGTTCCGCCCGTTCCATGGGCATCACGGTGGAGGGTCTCTAAATGACCAAGCTGACCAAGAAGCAAAAGTCGCAGCAGGGCAAGGTCGACAGCAACAAGCTGTACGCCCTGACTGACGCCCTGAGCATCGTCAAGGAAGCCGCCACCGCCAAGTTCGATGAATCCATCGACGTGGCCGTGCAGCTGGGCATCGACGCCAAGAAGTCCGATCAGGTCGTGCGTGGCGCCGTCGTGCTGCCCAACGGCACCGGCAAGACCAAGCGCGTCGCCGTGTTCGCCCAAGGCGCCAAGGCCGAGGAAGCCAAGGCCGCCGGCGCCGACATCGTCGGCATGGACGACCTGGCCGCCATGGTCAAGGCTGGCGACATGCCCTTCGACGTGGTCATCGCTGCACCCGACGCCATGCGCGTTGTCGGTACGCTGGGCCAGATCCTGGGCCCGCGCGGCCTGATGCCGAACCCGAAGGTCGGCACCGTGACGCCCGACGTCGCCACGGCCGTGAAGAACGCCAAGGCTGGCCAGGTCCAGTTCCGCGTCGACAAGGCCGGCATCATCCACGGCACCATCGGCCGCCGCTCGTTCGATTCGGACAAGCTGCAAGGCAACCTGGTGGCCCTGATCGATGCGCTGACCAAGGCCAAGCCGGCTTCGAGCAAGGGCTTGTACCTGCGCAAGGTGGCGGTCTCGTCGACCATGGGTGTGGGCGTCCGCGTGGACACCCAGTCCATCTCGGCGTAATCGCAAGAAATTTGGGCCGCCCGCGAGGGTGGCCCAAGGTGGTGGGCCGGGTGGTTGCAAGACCGCCCGGGCCATCCAAGACCGTTGGTGTCCTTCACAAGGACTTAATCGCGCAAGCAACCAACGCAGATGGCGATCCCGCTGCAGATGGATTTTTTCCTGAACAGTTGGTCGCTGCAAGAAGGCGTGTTGAAGGGCTCCGGCCCGAAGACACAAACAAAGGAGTAGACCTTGAGTCTTAATCGCAGTGAGAAAGAAGCGGTCATCACCGAAGTGACCGGGCTCGCCGCTCAAGCTCAAACGCTCGTGATGGCGGAATACCGTGGCATCACGGTCGCTGACATGACCCGCCTGCGCTCCAACGCGCGCAGCGCTGGCGTGAGCCTGTCCGTGTTGAAGAACACGCTGGCCCGCCGCGCTGTCGCTGGAAGCGCATTCGAAGTCGCGTCCGACCAGATGACCGGCCCGCTGATCTATGGCTTCTCTACCGATGCCGTGGCCGCCGCGAAAGTGGTGTCCGAGTTCGCGAAGACCAACGACAAGTTGGTGATCCGCGGCGGTGCATTCGGTGGCAAGGCCCTGGACGTCGACGGCGTCAAGCAACTGGCGAACATCCCTTCGAAGGAAGTCCTGCTGGCCCAGATCTGTGGCCTCTTGATGTCCCCGATCTCGCGCACGGCCGTTGTGCTGGGCGCGCTGGCCGCCAAGAAGGGCGAAGGCGCAGAACCCGCAGCCGAGGCTCCCGCAGCCGAAGCCGCCGCAGCCTGATCGAACGATCGCGCGGCACAACCAACTTATTTAGGAAATCAAAATGGCATTCGATAAAGACGCATTCCTGACCGCTCTCGACAGCATGACGGTCCTCGAACTCAACGACCTGGTCAAGGCCATCGAAGAGAAGTTCGGCGTGAGCGCAGCCGCCATGGCCGCTCCCGCAGCCGGTGGCGGCGGTGCTGCCGCTGCAGCCGTCGAAGAGAAGACCGAATTCAACGTCGTGCTGCTCGAAGCCGGCGCGAACAAGGTCTCCGTCATCAAGGCCGTGCGTGAAATCACGGGCCTGGGTCTGAAGGAAGCCAAGGACCTGGTCGACGGCGCTCCGAAGAACGTCAAGGAAGGCATTGCCAAGGCCGACGCCGACGCTGCCAAGAAGAAGCTGGAAGACGCTGGCGCCAAGGTCGAACTCAAGTAATTTTGGGTTTTGCCAAGGCTGGAGTGTCCGATACGGGCCTCCAGCCTTTGGTGCTTGTGGAGCGTTGCAAAGTGCCCCGCTGCAGAAGGCAGCCGAAAGCGGTCCAATCCCCTTTCGAGTGTCTTTTGACTCGACTGCAAAAGATGACTTGGTACGGGCGATGTGCAATGCATCGCCGTCCGCCATAGGTTGGTAGTGGCCAGCCGCCAAGTTCACCGCACAGGAGCATGTGCCGGTGCCTCAGTCGCAGGATTTGTATCCTCGCCCGGAGAATTCATGGCCTATACCTACACCGAACGAAAGCGCATTCGCAAGAACTTTGGCACCCGCGACAGCGTGTTGGACGTTCCCTACCTGCTGCAGATGCAAAAGGACGCGTACACCGCGTTCCTGCAGGCGGACATCGTCCCCGCGAAGCGCGCCACCGAGGGCTTGCAGGCGGCGTTCGACGCGGCCTTCCCGATCGTCTCGCACAACGGCTATGTCGAGATGAAGTACGTCGAGTACAACCTCGCCAAGCCGGCCTTCGACGTGCGCGAGTGCCAGACCCGCGGCCTGACGTTCGCCTCGGCCGTGCGCGCCAAGGTGCAACTGATCATCTACGACCGTGAGTCGTCGACGCCGCAGTCCAAGGTGGTCAAGGAGGTCAAGGAGCAAGAGGTCTACATGGGCGAAGTGCCCCTGATGACCGAGAAGGGCTCCTTCATCGTCAACGGCACGGAACGCGTGATCGTCTCCCAGCTGCACCGCTCGCCGGGCGTGTTCTTCGAGCACGACAAGGGCAAGACGCACAGCTCGGGCAAGCTGCTGTTCTCCGCACGCATCATTCCCTACCGCGGCTCCTGGCTGGACTTCGAATTCGACCCGAAGGACATCCTGTACTTCCGCGTCGACCGCCGTCGCAAGATGCCGGTCACGATCCTGCTCAAGGCCATCGGCCTGAACCCGGAATCGATCCTGGCGAACTTCTTCGTCAACGACAACTTCCGCCTGATGGACAGTGGCGCGCAGATGGAATTCGTCGCCGAGCGCCTGCGCGGTGAAGTGGCGCGCTTCGACATCACCGACAAGACCGGCAAGGTCATCGTGGCCAAGGACAAGCGCGTCACGGCCCGCCACACCCGTGACATGGAGCAGTCGGGCACCACGCACATCAGCGTGCCGGAAGACTTCCTGATCGGCCGTGTGGTCGCGCGCAACATCGTCGACGCCGACACCGGCGAGATCATCGCCAAGGCCAACGACGAGCTGACCGAAGCGCTGCTGAAGAAGCTGCGCTCGGCCGGCGTGCAGGACCTGCCCGCGATCTACACCAACGAACTCGACCAGGGCGCCTACATCAGCCAGACCCTGCGTTCGGACGAAACCGCCGACGAGTTCGCCGCGCGCGTGGCCATCTACCGCATGATGCGCCCCGGCGAGCCGCCGACCGAAGACGCGGTGCAGGCCCTGTTCCAGCGTCTGTTCTACAACCCGGACACGTACGACCTGTCGCGCGTGGGCCGCATGAAGTTCAACGCCAAGGTCGGCCGCGACGAATCCACCGGCCCGATGGTGCTGACCAACGAGGACATCCTCGCCGTGGTCAAGATCCTGGTGGACCTGCGCAACGGCCGCGGTGAAGTCGATGACATCGACCACCTCGGCAACCGCCGCGTGCGTTGCGTCGGCGAACTGGCCGAGAACCAGTACCGCGCCGGCCTCGCCCGCATCGAGAAGGCCGTCAAGGAGCGTCTGGGCCAGGCCGAGCAAGAGCCGCTGATGCCCCACGACCTGATCAACTCCAAGCCGATTTCCGCGGCGCTCAAGGAGTTCTTCGGTGCATCGCAGCTGTCGCAGTTCATGGACCAGACCAACCCGCTGTCCGAGATCACGCACAAGCGCCGCGTCTCGGCCCTGGGCCCGGGCGGTCTGACGCGCGAACGTGCCGGCTTCGAAGTGCGCGACGTGCACGTGACCCACTACGGCCGCGTCTGCCCGATCGAAACGCCGGAAGGCCCGAACATCGGCCTGATCAACTCGCTGGCCCTGTACGCCCGCCTGAACGAGTACGGCTTCATCGAGACGCCGTACCGCCGCGTGGTCGACAGCACGGTGACGATGCAGATCGACTACCTGTCCGCCATCGAGGAAGGCAAGTACGTCATCGCCCAGGCCAATGCCGAGCTGAACGCCGAAGGCCGCCTGACCGGCGAGCTGGTGTCCGCGCGCGAGAAGGGCGAATCCATCCTGGTCAGCGCCGAGCGCGTTCAGTACATGGACGTGTCGCCCGCGCAGATCGTCTCCGTGGCTGCTTCGCTCGTGCCGTTCCTCGAGCACGACGATGCGAACCGCGCGCTGATGGGCGCCAACATGCAGCGCCAGGCCGTGCCCGTGCTGCGCCCCGAGAAGCCGTTCGTCGGCACCGGCATCGAGCGCGTGTCCGCGGTCGACTCCGGCACCGTGGTCACGGCCCGCCGCGGCGGCATCGTCGACTACGTGGACGCCACCCGCATCGTGGTGCGCGTGAACGACGCCGAAGCCGTCGCCGGCGAAGTCGGTGTGGACATCTACAACCTGATCAAGTACCAGCGTTCCAACCAGAACACCAACATCCACCAGCGTCCCATCGTCAAGCGTGGCGACCTGCTGGCCAAGGGCGACGTGGTGGCCGACGGCGCCTCCACCGACCTGGGTGAACTGGCTCTGGGCCAGAACATGCTGATTGGCTTCATGCCCTGGAACGGCTACAACTTCGAAGACTCGATCCTGATCTCCGAACGCGTGGTCGCCGACGACCGCTACACCTCGATCCACATCGAGGAACTGGTGGTGATGGCCCGCGACACCAAGCTGGGTGCCGAGGAAATCACGCGCGACATCCCGAACCTGGCAGAGCAGCAGCTCAACCGCCTGGACGAGTCCGGCATCATCTACGTCGGGGCCGAAGTCATGCCTGGCGACACGCTGGTCGGCAAGGTCACGCCCAAGGGCGAGACCACGCTGACGCCGGAAGAGAAGCTGCTGCGCGCCATCTTCGGCGAGAAGGCTTCCGACGTGAAGGACACCTCGCTGCGCGTGGACCAGGGCTCGCAAGGCACGGTCATCGACGTGCAGGTGTTCACCCGCGAAGGCATCCAGCGCGACAAGCGCGCCCAGCAGATCATCGACGACGAACTCAAGCGCTTCCGCCTGGACCTGAACGACCAGCTGCGCATCGTCGAGGCCGACGCGTTCGACCGGATCGAGAAGCTGCTGAATGGCCGCGTCGCCAATGGTGGCCCGCAGCGTCTGGCCAAGGGCACGAAGATCGACAAGGCCTACATGGCCTCGGTCGAGAAGTTCCACTGGTTCGATATCCGCCCGGCCGAAGACGAAGTGGCTTCGCAACTCGAATCGATCAAGAACTCGATCGAGCAGCAGCGCCACAGCTTCGACCTGGCCTTCGAAGAGAAGCGCAAGAAGCTCACGCAGGGCGACGAGCTGCCCGCGGGCGTGCTCAAGATGGTCAAGGTCTACCTGGCCGTCAAGCGCCGCCTGCAACCTGGCGACAAGATGGCCGGCCGCCACGGCAACAAGGGTGTGGTGTCCAAGATCGTTCCGGTCGAAGACATGCCCCACATGGCCGACGGCACGCCGTGCGACATCTGCCTGAACCCGCTGGGCGTGCCTTCGCGCATGAACGTGGGCCAGGTGCTGGAAGTGCACCTGGGCTGGGCTGCCAAGGGCATCGGCCAGCGCATCGGCGACATGCTGCAGCGTGAAGCGCGTGCCAACGAGCTGCGCGGCTACCTGGAGTCGGTCTACAACAGCGCCGGCCGCAAGGAAGACCTGTCCGAGCTGGACGACACCCAGGTGCTCGAGATGGCGCAGAACCTGTCGCAGGGCGTGCCCTTTGCGACGCCGGTGTTCGACGGCGCTGCCGAAGAAGACATCCGCGCCATGCTCAAGCTGGGCTACCCGGAAGAAGTCGCCGCGGCCAAGGGCCTGACGGAGACGCGCACCCAGGCCTACCTGTTCGACGGCCGTACCGGCGAGCGCTTCGAGCGCCCGACCACGGTGGGCTACATGCACTTCTTGAAGCTGCACCACTTGGTGGACGACAAGATGCACGCGCGTTCGACCGGCCCGTACTCGCTGGTCACGCAGCAACCGCTGGGCGGCAAGGCCCAGTTCGGCGGCCAGCGTTTCGGGGAAATGGAAGTGTGGGCGCTGGAAGCCTACGGCGCCTCCTACACCCTGCAGGAAATGCTGACCGTGAAGTCCGACGACGTGGTCGGCCGTACCAAGGTGTACGAGTCCATCGTCAAGGGCGAACACGCCATCGAGGCCGGCATGCCGGAATCGTTCAATGTGCTGGTCAAGGAAATCCGTTCCCTGGGCCTGGACATCGAGCTGGAACGCAGCTAATCAGGGCAAGGCAAAGGAAACAACGCTATGAAGTCACTACTCGACCTGTTCAAGCAGTTCACGCCGGATCAGCATTTCGATGCGATCAAGATCGGCATGGCCTCGCCCGAGAAGATCCGTTCCTGGTCCTTCGGTGAGGTGAAGAAGCCCGAGACCATCAACTACCGCACGTTCAAGCCCGAGCGCGACGGCCTGTTCTGCGCCAAGATCTTCGGCCCCATCAAGGACTACGAGTGCCTGTGCGGCAAGTACAAGCGCCTGAAGCACCGCGGCGTGATCTGCGAGAAGTGCGGCGTCGAAGTCACGCAGACCAAGGTGCGCCGCGAGCGCATGGGCCACATCGACCTGGCCGCGCCCTGCGCGCACATCTGGTTCCTGAAGTCGCTGCCGTCGCGTCTGGGCCTGGTGCTCGACATGACGCTGCGCGACATCGAACGCGTGCTGTACTTCGAAGCGTACGTCGTGACCGATCCCGGCATGACCCCGCTGAAGAAGTACGCGATCATGACCGAGGACGACCATGACGCGAAGCGCAAGGAATACGGCGACGAATTCCAGGCCAAGATGGGTGCCGAGGGCATCAAGGATCTGCTCGAGAGCATCGACATCGACGATGCCATCGAGAAGCTGCGCAACGACCTGACCGGCTCGGAAGTCAAGATCAAGAAGAACGCCAAGCGCTTGAAGCTCTTGGAAGCGTTCAAGAAGTCTGGCATCAAGCCCGAGTGGATGGTGCTGGACGTGCTGCCCGTGCTGCCGCCGGATCTGCGTCCGCTGGTGCCGCTGGACGGCGGCCGCTTCGCCACGTCGGACCTGAACGACCTGTACCGCCGCGTCATCAACCGCAACAGCCGTCTGCGCCGTCTGCTGGAGCTGAAGGCCCCGGAGATCATCGCGCGCAACGAAAAGCGCATGCTGCAGGAGGCTGTGGACAGCCTGCTGGACAACGGCCGCCGTGGCAAGGCCATGACGGGCGCGAACAAGCGCGCCCTGAAGTCGCTGGCCGACATGATCAAGGGCAAGAGCGGCCGCTTCCGCCAGAACCTGCTGGGCAAGCGCGTCGACTACTCGGGCCGTTCGGTCATCGTGGTGGGCCCGACGCTCAAGCTGCACCAGTGCGGCCTGCCCAAGCTGATGGCGCTCGAGCTGTTCAAGCCCTTCATCTTCTCGCGCCTGGAAGCCATGGGCATCGCGACGACGATCAAGGCCGCCAAGAAGGAAGTCGAATCCGGCACGCCGGTGGTCTGGGACATCCTGGAAGAGGTCATCAAGGAGCACCCGGTCATGCTGAACCGGGCTCCGACGCTGCACCGCCTGGGCATCCAGGCCTTCGAGCCGATCCTGATCGAAGGCAAGGCCATCCAGCTGCACCCGCTGGTCTGCGCCGCCTTCAACGCCGACTTCGACGGTGACCAGATGGCCGTGCACGTGCCGCTGTCCGTGGAAGCGCAGATGGAAGCCCGCACGCTGATGCTGGCCTCCAACAACATCCTGTTCCCCGCCTCCGGCGAGCCGTCCATCGTGCCGTCGCAGGACGTGGTGCTGGGCCTGTACTACACGACGCGCGAGCGCATCAACGGCAAGGGCGAGGGCCTGATCTTCGCCGACACCGGTGAAGTGCGCCGTGCCTTCGACGCGGGGGAACTCGACCTGAACGCCAGGATCAACGTGCGCCTGACCGAGTACACCAAGGACAAGACCACGGGTGAGTTCGTGCCGTCGACCAGCCTCGTGGAAACCACGGGTGGCCGCGCTCTGCTGTCGGAGATCCTGCCCAAGGGGCTGCCGTTCTCCAACATGAACAAGGCGCTCAAGAAGAAGGAAATCTCCAAGCTGATCAACGTCAGCTTCCGCAAGTGCGGCCTGAAGGAGACGGTGGTCTTCGCCGACAAGCTGCTGCAGTCCGGCTTCCGCCTGGCGACCAAGGCCGGCATCTCCATCTGCATCGACGACATGCTGGTGCCCAAGGAGAAGACCGGCATCATCGCGCGCGCCCAGAAGGAAGTGAAGGAGATCGAGCAGCAGTACGTCTCCGGTCTCGTGACCGCCGGCGAGCGCTACAACAAGGTCGTGGACATCTGGGGCAAGTCGGGCGACGAAGTCTCCAAGGTGATGATGGCCCAGCTGTCCAAGCAGAAGGTCATCGACCGCCACGGCAAGGAAGTGGACCAGGAGTCCTTCAACTCCATCTACATGATGGCCGACTCGGGCGCCCGCGGTTCCGCCGCGCAGATCCGCCAGGTGGCCGGCATGCGGGGCCTGATGGCCAAGCCGGACGGCTCCATCATCGAGACGCCCATCACGGCGAACTTCCGTGAAGGCCTGAACGTGCTGGAGTACTTCATCTCCACCCACGGTGCGCGCAAGGGTCTGGCCGACACGGCGCTGAAGACGGCGAACTCGGGTTACCTGACGCGCCGCCTGGTCGACGTGACGCAGGATCTGGTCGTGACCGAAGACGATTGCGGCACGCACGACGGCACCGTCATGCGCGCCATCGTCGAGGGCGGTGAAGTCATCGAATCGCTGCGCGACCGCGTGCTGGGCCGCACCACGGCCGACGAGGTGCTGCACCCCGAGAACCGCTCGGTGCTGCTGGCTGCCGGCGAGATGCTGGAAGAAGACACCATCGACGGGCTGGAAGCGGCCGGCGTCGACGAGGTCAAGGTCCGCACTGCGCTGACCTGCGCCACGCGCTTCGGCATCTGCGCCAAGTGCTACGGCCGCGACCTGGGCCGCGGTGGCCTGATCAACATGGGCGAGGCCGTCGGTGTGATCGCCGCCCAGTCCATTGGCGAACCCGGCACGCAGCTGACCATGCGGACCTTCCACATCGGTGGTGCGGCGTCGCGTGCGGCGATCGCATCCAGCGTGGAAGCGAAGTCCAGCGGCACCGTGGGCTTCAACGCCACGATGCGCTACGTGACCAACAGCAAGGGCGAGTTGGTGGTGATCGCGCGTTCGGGCGAGATCATCATCTCCGAGCACGGCCGTGAGCGCGAGCGCCACAAGGTGCCCTACGGTGCGACGCTGGCCGTCAAGGCCGACCAGAGCATCAAGGCCGGCACCGTGCTGGCCAACTGGGACCCGCTGACGCGCCCCATCATCACCGAGTTCGCTGGCCGCTCGAAGTTCGAGAACGTGGAGGAAGGCCTCACGGTCGCCCGCCAGGTCGACGAAGTGACGGGCCTGTCCACGCTGGTGGTCATCGACCCCAAGCGCCGCGGCGCCGTGAAGGTCGTGCGTCCCCAGATCAAGCTCGTCGATGCCAACGGCAACGAGGTGAAGATCCCTGGCACCGACCACTCGGTGACGATCGGCTTCCCGATCGGCTCGCTGATCCAGGTGCGCGACGGTGAAGAGGTCGGCCCTGGCGAAGTGCTGGCCCGCATCCCGGTCGAAGGCCAGAAGACGCGCGACATCACCGGCGGTCTGCCGCGGGTGGCCGAGCTGTTCGAAGCACGTACGCCCAAGGACAAGGGCCTGCTCGCCGAGCAGACCGGTACCGTGTCGTTCGGCAAGGAGACCAAGGGCAAGATCCGCCTGCAGATCACCGACCCGGAAGGCAAGGTCTGGGAGGACCTTGTGCCCAAGGAAAAGAACATCGTGGTGCACGAAGGCCAGGTGGTCAACAAGGGCGAATCCGTCGTCGACGGCCCGGCCGATCCGCAGGACATCCTGCGCCTGCTGGGTGTCGAGGAACTGGCGCGCTACATCGTCGACGAAGTGCAGGACGTCTACCGCCTGCAGGGCGTGAAGATCAACGACAAGCACATCGAGGTGATCGTTCGCCAGATGCTGCGCCGTGTCGTGGTCGACAACGTCGGCGAGTCCGGCTACATCGCTGGTGAGCAGGTCGAGCGCTCGGAGATCCTGAACACCTCCGAGGCACTGCAGGCCGACGGCAAGATCCCGCCGACCTACAGCAACCTGCTGCTGGGCATCACCAAGGCCTCGCTGTCGACCGACTCGTTCATCTCCGCGGCTTCTTTCCAGGAAACCACGCGCGTGCTGACCGAAGCGGCCATCATGGGCAAACGCGACGAGCTGCGCGGCCTGAAGGAGAACGTCATCGTCGGCCGCCTGATCCCCGCAGGCACCGGCATGGCCTACCACCAGGCACGCAAGGCCAAGGACCTGATGGACGACGCCGAGCGCCGTGCCATCGCCGAAGCCGAAGCCGCCGAACTGGCTGGACAGGAAGCCACGGCCGACGCCGCCGGCGAGGGCCCGGCCGGCGAGTAAGCCGTACCGCGCTGCCGGCGTCACGCCGGCCCGACCCCGGGGTCCCTATCATGGCCCCGGGGTTTTTTTATGGGTGATCGATCGATGGAGATGCGGACGTGATGCAAGCGGCATGGAGTACCTGGCTGGTCTGGGGTGGAGTGGCCGCCGTGCTGCTGTTCTGGGGCGTCGGCGCCTACAACCGCCTGGTGCGCCTGCGCACCAAGGTCTGGTCCATCTTCGCCAGCCTGGTTGCGCAACTGGAGCGCTATGCTGCTTGGATGGCCGAACATGCGCCCGAGCCGCCGCCAGGCAATGCACCCCCGCGGGCCGGCGATGCCTGGAGCAACCTGCGGGCGGCCAGTGCGCAGTTCTCGGCGTCGCTCGCCGCTGTGCGTGGCAAGCCTTCCGATACGGCCGCCATGGCCGGCCTGGTGGCCGCGCGCGCCGTGCTGGCCATGGCCTGGCAGTACCTGGACGACGAGACTCTGGCGCGCGCGCGCAGCGGCCAGCCAGTGGCGACGCTGCGCTCGGAATGGGACGCCGTGGGCACCCAGGTGCAGGGCGCCGAGCGTGCGTACGCGGCCGCTGTCGAGGTCTACAACCGTGCGGTGCGGCAGTTTCCTGCGGTGTTGCTGGCCTGGCTGTTCAGTTTCAAGCGGGCGCGCACGCTGTAGCCCGATCGCCCGGGCTTGCACCTGTGCAGACAATGTCGGTGGTGGCTGCACGCCGTCATGGATACTGGCGGCCCCCAAAACCAGGCACCACCAGGAGATCTGCCCATGCGATGGAAGATGATGCTGGCCTTCGCGGCCGGGCTGGCCGGGGTCGCTGCGCCGGCCGCTGCCCAGGACAAGGACGCGCTGTACATGCGCAGCCTGGCCGCCACCTGCGCCAATTGCCACGGCACGCAGGGCAAGGCCCAGCCCGGCTCCAGCGTGGTGTCCCTGGCCGGCATGCCGGCCGAGCAACTGACCGCGCAGATGGCCGCGTTCAAGGCCGGCACGCGCAGCGCGACCATCATGCACCAGCTGGCCAAGGGCTACAGCGATGCGCAGATCGGGCAGATCGCCGCCTACTTCGCGGCCCAGAACAAGTAAGGAGCGCCCCACCATGCAACGACGTTCCTTCCTGCATTCCTCCGCCGGCCTGGCCCTGCTGGGCCTGGCTGGCTGCGCCAGCACGGGGGCCATTCCCTCCAAAGCCAAGGTCGTGGTCATCGGCGGCGGCTACGGCGGCGCCACCGCGGCCAAGTACGTGCGCATGCTGTCGGACGACAAGATCGATGTGGTGCTCGTCGAGCCGAACGAGGCCTTCGTGTCCTGCCCGCTCTCCAACCTCGTGATCGGCGGCAGCCGCCAGATCGCCGAGGTGACATCGCCCTACACCGAACTCTCGCGCCGCCACGGCGTGACGCGCGTGCGCGACAGCGCCGTTGCCATCGACACCACGGCGCGCACGGTCAAGCTGGCTGGCGGCGGGACCATCGCCTACGACAAGCTCGTGGTCTCGCCCGGCGTGGAACTGCAGTTCGGCAGCATCGAGGGCCTGCAGGCCGCGCATGCGGCAGGCCAGGTCCTGCAGGCCTGGAAGGCAGGCCCTGAGACCGTGGCGCTGCGGCGCCAACTCGAAGCCATGCCCGACGGCGGCGTCTACGCCATCACCATTCCCGAGGCGCCGTACCGCTGCCCGCCGGGGCCCTACGAGCGTGCCAGCCAGGTCGCCTGGTACTTCAAGCACTTCAAGCCGCGCAGCAAGGTTTTGATCCTGGACGCGAACCCGGACGTCACCTCCAAGGGTCCGTTGTTCAAGAAGGTCTGGGCCGAGCAATACAAAGGCATCGTCGACTACCTGCCGCAGCACAAGACCATGGCGGTCGACGCCAAGGCCGGCCTGGTCAAGTTCGAGGTGCACGAGGACGTCAAGGCGCAAGTCATCAACGCGCTGCCGGCCATGCGCGCGGGCGCCATCGCGGTGCAGGCCGGCCTCAACAACATGGCCAACAACCGCTGGTGCGGCGTGAACTACCAGAGCTTCGAATCGACGGCTGCACGCGACGTCTTCGTGATCGGCGACTCCATCCAGATCGCACCCGCCATGCCCAAGAGCGGCCACATGGCCAACGGCCATGGCAAGGTGGCCGCCGCGGCCATCGTGGCGCAGCTGTCCGGCTGGGACGTGAACCCCGCCCCCATGCTCAACAACACCTGCTACAGCTTCGTCGACGACCGCAACGTGGTCCACGTGGCCAGCGTGCACGCCTACGACGCGGCAGAGAAGACCTTCAAGGCCGTGGCCGGCTCCGGCGGCGTGAGCACGGGCCCGACCGAACTCGAAGGTGTCTACGCCATGAACTGGGCGCAGAACATCTGGGCGGACACGCTGGGATGAGCGTTTGAACACCACCCAGGCCCCGCCGCTGTGGCAGCAACTGCAGGCCGCGGCGACAGCGCTGCAGGCCGTGCGTGCCGGCCAGAGCGCGACCACGGCGCTGGCCGCCGTCGCGCCGGCCTTCCGGCCGGCCGCCCAGTCCCTGCTGTTCCATGCCCTGCGCCAGCTGGGCCGGGCCGAGGCCTTGCGCAGCCTGCTGGCCAAGCGCGCGCCAGCGCCGCCCGTGGATGCGCTGCTGTGCCTGGCGCTGGCGCTGGTCTGGGACGAAGCGAACGCGCCGTACACGCCGTTCACGCTGGTCGACCAGACCGTCGAGGCGGCCCGGCGCGGCGGTGCGCGCGCGCAGTCCGGCTTCTTGAATGCCTGCCTGCGGCGCTTCCTGCGCGAGCGCGATGCGCTGGTCGCGGTCAGTGCGCGCGACCCGGTCGCGCAATGGAACCACCCGCGCTGGTGGATCGCGCGCATGCAGCGCGATTGGCCCGAAGACTGGCAGGCCGTGCTGCAGGCTTCCGACCATGCGGCGCCGCTAACGCTGCGCGTGAACCGTCGCCGCAGCACCGTGGCGGCCATGCAGGCGCGGCTGGAGGCTGAGGGCATCGCGGCCCAACCCATCGGCGAAGACGGCCTGCTGCTGCCGCGCCCGCGTCCGGTGCCCGAGCTGCCCGGCTACGCCGAGGGCGCCTGGTCGGTGCAGGACGCCGCGGCCCAGCTGGCCGCACCCCTGCTGCTCGACGGCCTGGCCCGTCCGGCGGGCCGACCGTTGCGCCTGCTGGACGCCTGCGCTGCGCCCGGTGGCAAGACGGCCCACCTGCTGGAGTGCGCGGACGCCGAACTGACTGCGCTGGACGTGGACCCGGCCCGCTGCGCCCGCATCCACGAGAACCTCGCGCGCCTGGGCCTGGCGGCGCACGTGCGGGCCGCCGACGCGGCCGATGTCGCCCACTGGTGGGATGGGCGGCCCTTCGACGCCATCCTGCTGGACGCGCCCTGCAGCGCATCGGGCATCGTGCGGCGCCACCCCGATGTGCGTTGGCTGCGCCGCGAGAGCGACATCGCCCAGCTGGTGGTCCAGCAGGACCGGCTGCTGCGGGCGCTGTGGCCGCTCGTCGCCCCGGGCGGCCGGCTGCTGTTCGCCACCTGTTCCGTGTTTCCGGCCGAAGGGCGCGAGCGCGTCGAAACGTTTCTTGCGCACCACAGTGAGGCGCGATTGCTGCCATCGCCCGGCCATTTAATCCCCTGCAGCGCCGCGGCTGCGCCGGCCGTCCCGGACAATCGTCCGCGTGACAACGATGGTTTTTTTTACAGCTTGCTGGAGAAAGGCCCGCGCTAGCGTCTGGCTCGTGCTGCTGCTGGCGTGCGCCTGGGCGCAGGCCGAAGGCCCGGCATCCGGGTCGGCGGCGATCACCCAGCTGCTGGTCCAGCGCGTGGACGGTGAGCTGGAGCTCAGTGCCGAGGTGCAATTCGAGCTCAGCGCGCAGGTCGAGGACGCGCTGCACAAGGGCATCCCCATGTTCTTCGTCGCCGAGGCGGACATCGTGCGCGAGCGCTGGTACTGGACCGACAAGACCGTGGCGAGCGCCACGCGCCACATGCGGCTGGCCTACCAGCCCCTCACGCGGCGCTGGCGGCTCAACGTCGGGGCCCGGCCGATCGAGACCTCGGGCCTGGGCGTGACGCTGGCGCAGACCTTCGAGTCGCTGCCCGAGGCGCTGGCCAGCGTGCAGCGTTTTGGCCGCTGGCCCATCGCGCGTGCCGCCGACATTCCCACGGACACCCCGCACCTGCTGCGCTTTCGCTTCGGGCTGGATGTGTCCCAGCTGCCGAGACCGTTCCAGATCGGCGCGGTCGGCCAGTCCGAGTGGAGCATCGCAGCCAGCGCCAGCGTGAAGCTGCCGGCGGAAGGCGCCAAGTGAGCGCCAGCCTGCCGCAGGCCGCTGGCGGCGTGGATCCGCGCCGCGCCCGCGCCCTGCGCTGGGCCGTGGGCATCGGTGCCGCCGTGATCCTGGGCCTGGGCCTGGTGCTGCTGTTCCTGCTGACCCAGGCCACGAACAACCGTGAACTCTACGAGCGCAACTACGCGCGGCTCTTCGTGCTGAACGTGGTGGTTGCCAGCGTGTTGGCGGCCGTGATCCTGTGGGCCATGGTGCGGCTCGCCGTGCGTGTGCGGCGCGGGCGCTTCGGCAGCCGGCTGCTGGTCAAGCTGGCGGCCATCTTCGCGCTGGTCGGGCTGGTGCCGGGGCTGGTCATCTACGTCGTGTCCTACCAGTTTGTCTCGCGCTCCATCGAGAGCTGGTTCGACGTCAAGGTCGAGGGCGCGCTCGATGCCGGCGTGAACCTGGGCCGCACCACGCTGGAGGTGCTGGCCAACGACCTGGGCAACAAGACGCGCATCGCCAGCGGCCAGCTGGCCGAGGTGCCGGACGCCGCGGCCGGCCTGACACTGGAGCGGATCCGCGACCAGTTGGCCGCCAGCGAGGTGGTGCTGTGGAGCGCCTCCGGCCAGCTGATCGCCAGTGCTGGCCAGTCCAGCGTGCTGCTCACGCCCGAGCGCGTCACGGCCCAGCAGCTGCGCAATGCACGCAACCAGCGCGTGGTCGCCATGGTCGAAGGCCTGGACGATCCCATCCCCGGTGCGGCTGCCCAAGGCCGCGTCAAGGCCTTGGCGCTGGTGCCCAGCGCCAGCGTGGGGCTGCTGGCAGAACCGCGCTTCCTGCAGGCCAGCCAGCGCCTGCCCCAGGTGCTGGTCGACAACGCGCTGGCGGTCCAGGAGGCCAACCGCGAATACCAGGAGCGCGCGCTGGCCCGCACCGGCCTGCAGCGCATGTACATCGGCACGCTCACGCTGAGCCTGTTCCTCGCGGTGTTCGGCGCCGTGCTGCTCGCCGTGCTGCTGGGCAACCAACTGGCCCGCCCGCTGCTGCTGCTGGCCCACGGCGTGCGCCAGGTGGCCGCGGGCGACCTCACGCCCAAGGCCGTGCTGCAAAGCCGCGACGAGCTGGCCGGCCTCACGCGCTCGTTCGCCGACATGACGCAGCAGCTGTCCGACGCGCGCCAGGCCGCCGACCACAGCATGGAGCAGCTCGACCACGCCCGCGCCAACCTGCAGACCATCCTGGACAACCTGACCTCCGGGGTCATCGTGCTCGATGCGAATGGCCGCGTGCTCTCGTCCAATCCCGGCGCCACGCGCATCCTGCGCGCGCCGCTGGCCGCTTTCGAAGGCCAGCCGCTGGCCGCGGTCGCCGGCCTGGATATCCTGGCGCAAAGCGTGCAGACCCAGTTCGAGCGGCTGGACGAAGGCCGCGACCACCATGGGCTGGACCATTGGCAGCAGTCCTTCGAGCTGCATGCTGCGCAGTCGGCGTTCTCGCAGGACGCGGTGGTGCTGCTGGCGCGCGGCGCGCAGCTGCCCGACCAGACGCGGCTGCTCGTGTTCGACGACATCTCCGAGATCGTCTCGGCCCAGCGCGCACAGGCCTGGGGCGAGGTGGCGCGCCGGCTCGCGCACGAGATCAAGAACCCGCTCACGCCGATCCAGCTGTCGGCCGAGCGGCTGCAGATGAAGCTCGAGCCCAAGCTCGATGGCGAGGCCGAACGCGCGCTCCTGGGCAAGTCCGTGCGCACCATCGTCGAACAGGTCGATGCCCTCAAGCGGCTGGTCAACGAGTTCCGCGACTACGCGCGCCTGCCTGCGGCCGAACTCAAGCCCCTGGATCTCAATGCGCTGGTGCACAACGTGATGCAGCTCTATCCGCAGGAAGGCGCGGCCGTGCCCGTGCTGCTCGACCTGGACGCGCGGTGCCCGCCCATCCGCGGCGATGCAGAGCAACTGCGCCAGGTCATCCACAACCTGCTGCAGAACGCGCAGGATGCCACCGAGGCCGGTGGCCGCCAGGCCGGTGCCGAAGACGGTGGCGCCGTGCGCTTGCGCACGCAATGGCTGGAGCAGACGCAGCGCGTGCGCCTGTCGGTGCGCGACCAGGGCACCGGCTTTCCCGAAGCGCTGCTCAAGCGCGCCTTCGAACCCTATGTCACGACCAAGCCGCGCGGCACCGGACTGGGCCTCGCGGTCGTCAAGAAGATCGCCGACGAACACCGTGCGCGCATCGACCTTGCGAATCGCGTGGTCGATGGCGTCGTGATCGGTGCGCAAGTGTCGTTATCATTCGCCGTTGATGGCGCGGCCTAGCTGCCCGCTCGATGGCAAACGGCAACTGCGCTTCTTCTGAACAATGGCAAACATACTCGTGGTCGACGACGAACTGGGGATTCGGGATCTGCTCTCCGAAATCCTCAACGACGAAGGCCACAACATCGAGCTGGCCGAGAACGCGGCCCAGGCCCGTGCAGCCCGCGCACGTGCCCGTCCTGACCTGGTGCTGCTGGACATCTGGATGCCCGACACCGACGGCGTCTCGCTGCTCAAGGAATGGTCGAGCGCCGGCACGCTGACGATGCCGGTGATCATGATGAGTGGCCACGCCACCATCGATACCGCCGTCGAGGCGACCAAGATCGGCGCGCACTCCTTCCTCGAAAAGCCGATCACGCTGCAAAAGCTGCTCAAGGCCGTGGAACAGGCGTTGGCGCGCAATGCGCTGCGCAAGCCCGGGCTGCCGGGTGCGCCCATCTCCGGTGTGGCCGAGGCCAAGGCCGAGCCGGCCGATGCGGTGGCCATGCCGGGCACGCTGGGCAGCGCCCCTGCAGTGGTCGTGGCCGACAGCGGCCCGCAGGCGCGCCAGACCTTCGAACTCGACAAGCCCCTGCGCGAAGCGCGCGACGGCTTCGAGAAGGCCTACTTCGAATTCCATCTCGCCCAGGAAGGCGGCTCCATGACGCGCGTCGCCGAAAAGACCGGTCTGGAGCGCACGCACCTCTACCGCAAGCTGAAGCAATTGGGTGTCGATCTCTCCCGCGGCAAACGTGCCGCAATTTGATATATACTCATAGGCTCCCCGGCCCGGTAGCTCAGTTGGTAGAGCAGCGGATTGAAAATCCGCGTGTCGTTGGTTCGATTCCGACCCAGGCCACCAAATCCAAGCAAGGCGCTGCAACCATCAGGTTGCAGCGCCTTTGTCTTTGGTGCTGCGCAAAGGCTCAATGCAGCCGTCTTGGCGCCGTCCCTGCCTTCAGCGCCAAGGGCCGCTGCATGGCCATGGTGTGCACGAGCGACGCGGCCGGCACCGGCCGAGCGAAGTAGTAGCCCTGGAACAGCTGGCAACCGCGCTCCGCCAGTTCTCGCACTTCCAGCTCGGTCTCCGCGCCTTCGGCCACCACCTGCAGGTCCAGGCCCTTGGCCAGCGCGATCAGTGCGCTGCAGATGGCCTGGCTCTGGCGCAGGCCCTGCACGCCGCTGACGAATTCGCGGTCGATCTTGAGCTTGTCGAAAGGCAGGGTGCGCAGCGCGCTCATGCTGGCGTAGCCGGTGCCGAAGTCGTCGATGGCGATCCGGATGCCGGCCTCGCGCAGGCGTGTGAACACGCGCCGCGTGTGGGCGTGGTCGGCGGTGGCGGCGGTCTCGGTCAGTTCGATCTCGAGCTGGTCCGGGGCGATCCCGTAGTGGGCGATGGTGTCGATGACGAGCTGGTGCAGCGCCGGGTTCTGGAACTGCCGGGCCGACACGTTGATGGCCAGGCGAAAGCCGGGCAGTTCGCCGGCGTTCCATTCCTTCAGCTGCGCGCAGGCCTGGCGCAGCACCCACAGGCCGAGCGGCTCCATGAGGCCCGAGGCTTCGGCCGCGCCGATGAAGGCCTGCGGCAGCACCATGCCGCGCTCGGGGTGGTTCCAGCGCAGCAGGGCCTCGGCGCCGACGGTGCGGCCGGCCTGCAGGTCCACCACGGGCTGGAAGTGCAGCACGAACTCGTCGTGCTGCAGCGCACGGCGCAGCTCGTGCTCCAGCCGCAGGCGCTGCTGCGCGGTTTCGCGGGCTTGCGGCGAATGCAGCGCCACCGGCGTCAACGCGCTGGCCCGGCTGGCGGCGGAGACGGCCGCATCGACCAGGGCGGCCGGGCTGGCTGCGTCCACCGGGTACGCGGCCAGGCCGGCGTGCAGCACCGGATGCACCACGATGGCCCCAACGGGGCATTCCTGCGCGCAGCTGGCCAGGCCGGCGCGCACGCCTTCCGCCACGCCATCGCCGGCACCGACCAGGCAGCCGAAGGCCCGCGCGCCGATGCGCGAGAGCTGGTCGTCGAAGGCGGCGTGTCCGCGCAGCCGCGCGCCGATCTGGCGCATGGCCTCTTCGGCATGGCGCACGTCCAGCGTGTGGGTGATGCGCGGCAGGTTGTCGAACTGCAGCGCCGCGACGACCACCGGCCGGCCGCTGGCGATGCGTTGGGCCACCTGTTGCTCGAAATGCCGGCGGTTGGGCAGGTCGGATGCCTCGTCGATGTACGACAGGCGGTGCAGCGCCGCGCCCAGCTCCTGCAAGGTTTGCTGGGCGTCGGCCATCAGCGTGCCGGCCTCGTCCGTGTAGCCCCCGGGCAGCGCAGCGTGCTGTCGGCCCTCGCGGAAGGCGCGCAGCGCGCGCGAGGTCAGCGTCACGGGCCGCAGCAGGTGGCCCAGCGCCAGCAGCGTCGCCGCCGTGCCCAGCAGCGTGGCGGCGAGCGTGACGAGCAAGGTCTCGACCAGCATGCGCCAGTCGCCCGAACTGCGGAACACAGACCAAAGCGCCAGCACGATCAGCGGCACGTGGATGCCGAGAAAAGCCAGCAACAGGATCTTGGCGCGGTAGTTCAGGCGCCGCAGGGCGGCGAGCTTGCGGTAGAGCCAGAGACTGCCATCGGAAGTTTCCATGCGTGAACCCGGTGGATGCGGTATTGGCGACCGCGCGCACGGATTCTCTGGCCTGCGCCGCCTGGCGGAAAGCGCAGTCTTGTGGATGAGTGCGTCAGCCGGGTACCGGCAGCGGCACCGCGCGGGGCGCCGGCAGCTGGCCCAGCACGCGCGCGGCCTCGGCCTGCTCGGCCGGTGCAAGCGCCACCAGGGCCTCCATGCGGCCGGCCGTCCAGCTGGCGATGGCCAGGCCGTCGCGGTACAGCACGCGCGCGCCGGCCTGCCGCGGCACGCGGCTGCCGGGCAGGATGCTGCCGAGCAGGTTGGCCGGGTCGCTGGCGGCCAGGCAGACCAGTTGCCCGTCGTGGGCCTGGCGGCGTGTCTGGCGCAGTGCGGCGATGGCCTCGGGCAGCGCGAACTGCTCGCCCGCCACGCCTGCGATGAAGCGGCCGCCGCGCAGTTCGCCGCGTGCCTCCAGCCGCCGGTAGACGCGCACCAGGTCGCGCCAGCGCGGCAGCCAGGGTGCCTCGCGCTCCAGCAGGTTCCAGCACACCACGCCGTAGCGGCGCAGCAGGGCGTGCGCCACATGCTCCAGCGCCTCGGCCTGGGCGGCGGCCGTGGGCTCGGCCGCGGCGCGCCGCACCAGGGTCCAGCGGCCAGCGTCCTGCACGCCGAACAGCGCCACGCCGCGGCGCCGGCGGGCATGGGCGCTGCGCTTGGCCGCCGGCAGCATCAGCGCGCGCAGGCCGGCCGTGCTGTCGCAATGCACCTGGCCATGGGCGACGAGCTCGGCCAGCGCGTCCTCGAGCTCGGCCGGCAGCAAGCGGGCGCCGGCCTCGATCTCGTCGAAGAACGAGGCGCCGTGCGCGGCGAGCCAGTCCAGCACGCGGCGCGCGCGGCCGCTGGCCTGGGCCTCGTCGGCAGGTGTCGGGGCGAGCTGCGTCCAGGTGCCGGCATGGCGGCGCGGCAGCAGCACGATGGGCGCGGCGCGCAAGGCCACGGCGCCGCCGCCGCGCCCGCCCGGGTCGGCCGGCCGCAGCCGGGCCCAGAGGCTGCGGCCCGCGGTCGTGAGCTCGTCCAGCCAGCTGCTGCTGTAGTCGGCCAGCCGCGCGGGCAGCAGGTCGGACTCCCAGGCCGCGGCGGGCGCCTCGTAGGCTTCCAGCTGGGCCAGCAGGCCGCCGAGCGCCTCCGGGCCGCGCATGCGGCTGGTCGCGCCCACATGCTGCCAATCGAACAGAAAGCGCATGAAATCGCGCGGCTCCACGGGCTCGATCTCGCGCCGCAGCTGGTGCAGCGTGTAGCGGTGGATGCGCGCGAGCAGGTGGCGTTCGCACCACTCGGCGTCTGGCGCGCCGGGCGTGAAGATGCCCTGCATGGCCGAGCCCTCGCGCTGCAATGCGGCCAGGGCGGCGTCCACCGTCGCCGGCAGCAGTTGCAGGTCGGCCGCCAGCCGGGCCGGCGTGACCGGGCCCAGGCCGGACAGGCGCATGCGCAGCAGTGCGGTGGCGGCTTCCTCGGGCGCCGCAGCTTCGCTGGCCGGCGCCCACGCCAGTGGCGGCTGGGCCTGGCCCTGCGGGTGCAGCTGCTGCAGCAGCGCCAGCCGCTCGGCCGCGACCCACAGGCCTGCGCCATCGCCCGGCACGAGCCGCGTGGCGCGTCCGGCCGCCACCAAGTGCTCCAGCAAGCCTGGCCAGTGCGCAGCGCCGGCGGCTTCGGCTTCGGTCAGCACGCCCAGGCCGCAGAGCGCCTCGTGCAGCTCGTCGGCTGTGCGCGCCTGCGGCCAGGCCTGCTCGCGCACGCTGGCGATGGCGCCAGGGTCGAGCTGGCCCAGCGCGTCGCTGTTCCCGGGGTCGGTGTAGCGCCGGTTCAGCACGGCCTGGGTGCGGCGCTCTTCCAGCGGCGCATCGTCCAGGAAGGCATAGGGCTTCGCGTTCAAGGCCTCGGCCGCCAGCGGCGAGGGCGCGGGCAGGTCGCGCGCGACCACCGCCACGCTGCCGTCGGCCAGGCCCTGCAGCACGCGCAGCCAGCCGGCGCTGTCCATGGCGTCGTGCAGGCAGTCGCGCAGCGTCTGCGCCACGAGCGGGTGCTCGGGCACCTCGCGCGGGCCCTGCAGGTTCTCGGCACAGGCCACCTGGTCGGGAAACACGGCGGCCAGCAGATCCTCGGACTTCATGCGCTGCAGCTGCGGCGCCACGCGGCGCCCGCCCGCGAAGCGCGGCAGCGCCAGCGCCGTGGTGGCGTTCCAGCGCCAGCGCACGCCGAACAGCGGTGCGTCCAGCACGGCCTGCACCAGCACGTCGAGCGCCGTGGCCGGATGCAGGTAGCGTGCCACTTCCTCGAGCGGAAAGCTGTGGCTGGTCGACAGCGAGAGCACGATGGCGTCGTCCGTGGCCGCGGCCTGCAGCTCGAAGTTGAAGCTGCGGCAAAAGCGCTTGCGCAGCGCCAGGCCCCAGGCGCGGTTGAGCCGGCTGCCGAAGGGCGCGTGCAGCACCAGCTGCATGCCGCCGGAGGCGTCGAAGAAGCGCTCCAGCACCACGCACTGCTGGGTGGGCAGCGCGCCGAGACTGGCCAGCGTGCGGTCCAGCTGGTCGACGAGCTGCTGTGCGGCGTCCGCGTCCAGCGCGAGCTCCTGCTGCAGCCAGTCGCGCGCCGCGGCCGGCTCGGGCCGCAGCCGCTGCGCGAGCTCGGCGCGCAGCCGCGAGACGCCCAGCGACAGCGCATCGCTGCGGCCCGGTGCCTCGCCGAGCCAGAACGGGATGTTGGGCGCAGCGCCCTGGGCATCCTCCACGCGCACACGGCCCGGCTCGATCTTGAGGATGCGGTAGCTCGTGTTGCCGAGCTGGAACACGTCGCCGGCCAGGCTCTCGACGGCGAAGTCCTCGTTGACGTTGCCGATGGTCTGGGCCTGCGGCTCCAGCAGCACGGCGTAGTCGCCTGCGTCGGGGATGGTGCCGCCCGAGGTCAACGCGGTCATGCGCGCGCCCTTGCGCTCGCGCAGCAACTGGTGCACGGCATCGCGGTGCACGTAGCTGCCGCGCTGGCCCTGGCGCGTGCTGGTGCCCTCGGCCAGCATGCGCACCACGGCATCGAAGTCGGCGCGCGCCAGGCCAGCATAGGGCCAGGCGCGGCGCACCAGCGCGTAGAGCGCGTCCTCGTGCCACTCTCGGCAGGCGGTCTCGGCCACGATCTGCTGGGCCAGCACGTCCAGCGGCTGCGGCACGATGGACAGCGTGTCGAGTTCGCCGCGGCGCACGCAATCGAGCAGCGCCGCGCATTCCAGCAGCTCGCCCTGCGACTGCGGGAACAGCCGCGCCTTGGGCACGCCGCCGACCGCATGGCCGGAGCGGCCGGCGCGCTGCAGGAAGGTGGAGATCGCGCGCGGCGAGCCGAGCTGGCAGACCAAGTCGACCTCGCCGATGTCCAGGCCCAGCTCCAGCGACGCGGTGGCCACCAGCAGTTTGAGTTCGCCGCGCTTCAAGCGCTGTTCGGCGTCGAGCCGCAGCTCGCGCGACAGGCTGCCGTGGTGGGCGGCCACGGCCTCCTTGCCGAGCCGCTCGGCCAGGTGCCGCGCGGCGCGCTCGGCCATGCGCCGCGTGTTGACGAACACCAGCGTGGTGCGGTGCGCCAGCGCGAGTTCCGCCACGCGGCCGTAGACCTGCTCCCACTGCGCGTTCGACATCACGGCGGCCAGCGGCGTGGGCGGCAGCTCCAGCGCAAGGTCGCGGCGCTTGGCATAGCCGATGTCGACGATGGCGCAGTCGGCGCGGCCCTCGGCATCGACGGCCGCGGCACCGACCAGGAAGCGCGCCACCTCCTCGATGGGCTTTTGCGTGGCCGACAGGCCGATGCGCGTGAGGGGTGCGCCCGTCAGGTCCTGCAGCCGCTCCAGCGAGAGCGCCAGGTGGCTGCCGCGCTTGTTGGCCGCCAGTGCATGGATCTCGTCGACGATGACGGTGCGCACGCCGCCCAGCATGCGCCGGCCCGAGGCCGAGCCCAGCAGCACGTAGAGCGATTCGGGTGTGGTGACCAGGATGTGGGGCGGCTTGCGGATGCTCAGCGCGCGTTCGCGCGCCGGCGTGTCGCCCGTGCGCACAGCCACACGGATGGCCGGCTCGGCCAGGCCGCGTGCGGCCAGTTCGGCGCGGATGCCGTCCAGCGGCGCCATCAGGTTCAGCGCGATGTCGTTGGAAAGCGCCTTGAGCGGCGAGACATACACCACCTGCGTGCCGTCCGCCAGGCCCGAAGCCGACAGGCCCTGGCGCACCAGGTCGTCCAGCGCCGCGAGGAAGGCCGTCAGTGTCTTGCCCGAACCCGTGGGCGCGGCCACCAGCGTGTGGCGGCCCGCGCGGATGCTGGGCCAGGCCGCGCGCTGGGCCGGCGTGGCGCGGCGGAACGCCTGGCGGAACCAGGCCGCGACGGCGGGGTGGAAGGCGCGCAGGGACATGGGCCGGCGATTGTGGCCCGCGCGCCGCGCGGCGTCAGGCGTCCAGCTGGATCGCCCCTTCGGACAGATAGCGTTTGAAGTCGGCGATCGGCATGGCCGTGCTGCTGCGCACCTCGCCGCCATCGTCGTGCCAGCTGAGCGTGGCGTCCTGCGCCGTGGTCGTGACCTCGACCGGGCCCTTGCGGATCGGGATCAGTGGGCCGTCGCCCTCGCGGTACTCCACCTTGCCCGTGATCTGTGCTTTTTGTGCCATGCGCAACTCCTGGACACCGTGTCCGTTCCTCCGAGCATCCCGCGGTGCCTGCCCGCGCGCCAGCGGACGGCAGGCGTTCGGCCCGTGGGTGTTCTCCTACGGTGCGCTGGCGGCCGCGTGTGCAGAATGCGCCGACCTCGCAGCCAGGACCACCGATGTTCATCACTCTCGCCAGCGGCGCCACCATCGTCCTTTCCAGCTTCCTGCTGTTCCTCGTGCAGCCCATCCTGGCCAAGCAGATCCTGCCCTGGTTCGGCGGCAGTTCGGCGGTGTGGACGGTCAGCATGGTGTTCTTCCAGTGCGCGCTGCTGGCCGGGTACGTGTATGCCCACTGGCTGCAGGCACGCCCACCGCGCGTGCAGCGCGTGGTGCATCTGGCGTTGCTGGCGGCCGCGCTGCTGACGCTGCCCATCGTGCCGGACGCCGTGTTCAAGCCGGCCGGCGAGGCCGATGCCGCGCGCGGCATCCTGGCGCTGCTGGTGGTCACCGTGGGCCTGCCCTACATGTCGCTGGCCGCCACCTCGCCGCTGCTGCAGCGCTGGCTCAGCCAAGCCGTGGTGCCGGCGCAGCAGCGCCAGGTCTACCGGCTGTTCGCCTGGTCCAACGCGGGCTCGCTGGCGGCGCTGCTGGCCTATCCCTTCCTGGTGGAGCCCTGGTTCGACAGCGGCATCCAGTCGCGCGCCTGGAGCGTGGCCTACGGGGTCTTCGCACTGGCCTGCGCCGGCGTGGCCTGGCGCGCCACCGGGGCCGCGGGGGCGGCCACACAGGCGCATGCCGCGCCGGCCACAGAGCCCGTGCCTGGCCTGGGCCTGCACGCGGTGTGGACGCTGCTGGCCATGCTGCCCTCGGCCTTGCTGCTCGCGGTCACCACGCACATGACGCAGAACGTGGCCTCCATCCCCTTCCTGTGGATCGTGCCGCTGGCGCTGTACCTGCTGTCCTTCATGCTGGTGTTCGAGGGCCGGGGCGGGCGCGGCTGGTATCTGGGGCCGGTGGCGCGCCGGCTTTGGCTGCTGCCCACGCTGGCCGTGACCGTGGCCATGGCCTGGGCGCTGTCGGCGAGCAACGGCGTGCTGCACATCCGGGTCGCGATCCCGCTGTTCGCCAGTGGGCTGTTCCTGGTGTGCATGGTCTGCCACGGCGAGATGGCGGCGTTGCGGCCGCCGCCGCAGCACCTCACGCGGTTTTACCTGTGCATGGCGCTGGGCGGGGCCATCGGCGGGCTGGGCGTGGGCCTGGTCGCGCCGCGCGTGTTGACGGCCTACTGGGAGCTGCCGGGCCTGCTGCTGGCCGTCACGCTGGTCGGCCTGCTGGCCGGCTGGCGCGCGGGGTTGGGGCGCTGGTCGCTGCGCGCGCTGCCGCTCGCGGCGGCGCTGGCGGGGGTGGGCGGGGTGTCCTGGTACGGCCTCGAGTACGTGCGCGCCCAGCATGCCGGCAGCATCGCCAGCGCGCGCAACACCTACGGCATGCTGCGCGTGACCCAGGCCGGCAGCGGCGACGACGAGGTGCGCCGCCTGCTGCACGGCACCATCATGCACGGCGAGCAATACACGGCCGAAGACCGGCGCCGCAAGCCCACCAGTTACTACGGCGAGACCAGCGGCATCGGCCGTGTGCTGGCCACCAAGGGCGAGGCGGGGCCGCTGCGCGTGGGCTCTGTGGGCCTGGGCACCGGCACGCTGCTGAGCTACGCGCGGGCGGGTGACGACTACATCGTCTACGAGCTCGACGCCCAGGTGGTCGAGGCCGCGCGGCGCTGGTTCCGCTACATCGCCGATGCGCCCACCGCGCCGCAGATGCGGCTGGGCGATGCGCGCCTGTCGATGGAACGCGAGCTGGCCGAAGGCCGGCCGGGCGGCTACGACGTGATCGCGGTCGATGCGTTCTCCAGCGACTCGATCCCCGTGCACCTGCTCACGCGCGAGGCGCTGGGCGTGTACCTGGCGCACCTGAAGCCCGATGGGCTGGTGGCCTTCCACATCTCCAACCGCTACCTGGACCTTGCGCCAGTGGTGGCACAGCTGGCCCAGGCCCACGGCCTCGTGGCCTGGCAGGTCGACGACAGCCCCGTCGAGGACCATCTGAGCTTCACCAGCTGGGTGCTGGTCGGCCGCAGCATCCCCGACCCCATGCAGGAAGCCGGCTGGCTGCTGGCGCCCCCGCCCGGCGCGCCGCTGTGGACGGACCAGTACAACAACCTGTTCAAGACGCTCAAGTTCTGAAAACAGGCCGGCCCGGCTCCCCTGGAGGAGAGCCGGGCCGGCAGTGGGGGCCTGCGTTGTCAGCCTTCCTCGACGAAGGCTTCCTCGCGCTTGCTGCGCACCGCAGGCAGCAGCACGATGGCCAGCAGCAGCACGGCACCGACCAGCAGAGAGGCCGAGATCGGCCGCGTGACGAACACGCTCCAGTCGCCGCGCGACAGCAGCAGCGCGCGGCGCAGGTTCTCTTCCATCATCGGCCCCAGGATCAGGCCCAGCAGCAGCGGTGCCGGCTCGCATTCGAGCTTGTGGAAGATGTAGCCCAGGATGCCGAACCAGCCCAGCATCCAGACGTCGAAGGTGTTGTTGTTGGTCGAGTACACACCGATGGCGCAGAACAGCACGATGGCCGGGAACAGCCAGTGGTAGGGCACCGACAGCAGCTTGATCCAGATGCCGATCAGCGGCAGGTTCAGGATGATCAGCATGGCGTTGCCGATCCACATCGAGGCGATCAGGCCCCAGAACAGCTCGGGGTTGCTGGTCATCACCTGCGGGCCCGGCTGGATGTTGTGGATGGTCATCGCGCCCACCATCAGCGCCATCACGGCATTGCCGGGAATGCCCAGCGTCAGCAGCGGGATGAAGGAGGTCTGCGCGCCGGCGTTGTTGGCCGACTCTGGGCCGGCCACGCCGCGGATGTTGCCTTCGCCGAACGGCACCTCGCCGGGGCGCAGCTTGAGCTTCTTCTCCAATGCATACGAGGCAAAGGCCGACAGCAGCGAGCCGCCGCCGGGCAGGATGCCCATGGAGCTGCCCAGGGCCGTGCCGCGCAGGATTGCCGGCACCATGTGCTTCCAGTCCTCCTTGGTCGGGAACAGGCCCTTCACGTCGGCCGTGAAGACCTGGCGCTCCTCCTCTGGCTGACCCAGGTTGGCGATGATCTCGCCGTAGCCGAACACGCCCATGGCGATGGCGATGAAGCTGATGCCGTCGGTCAGTTCGGGGATGTCGAAGCTGTAGCGCGCCACGCCCGAGTTCACGTCGGTGCCGACCAGGCCGAACAGCAAGCCCAGCACGATCATGCTGATGGCCTTGAGCAGCGAGCCCGAGGCCAGCACCACGGCGCCGATCAGCCCCAGCACCATCAGCGAGAAGTACTCGGCCGGGCCGAACTTGAAGGCGATCTCGGTCAGCGGCGGCGCGAAGGCGGCCAGCACCAGCGTGGCCACGCTGCCCGCGAAGAACGAGCCGATGCCAGCTGCCGCCAGTGCGGCACCACCACGCCCTTTCTTGGCCATCTGGTGGCCGTCGATCACGGTCACCACCGACGAGGATTCACCGGGCAGGTTGACCAGGATGGCGGTGGTCGAGCCACCGTACTGCGAGCCGTAGTAGATGCCGGCCAGCATGATCAGCGCCGCCACCGGGGGCAGTGCGTAAGTGGCAGGCAGCAGCATGGCGATGGTGGCCACCGGGCCGACGCCGGGCAGCACGCCGATCAGCGTGCCCAGCAGGCAGCCGATGAAGGCGTACAGCAGGTTCTGCAGCGTGAAGGCGGCGCTGAAGCCGAGCGCAAGATGGTCGAGCAATTCCATGGGTCAGCCTCCTCAGCCGGTGATGAACGTAGGCCAGACCTGGAACTGCAGGCTCAGCCCCATCACGAAGGTCAGGTAGCTGCCGATGGCCAGGATCACGGCCAGGATCAGGGAGCCGCGGAAGACATAGCGGCTGCCCGCCATGCTGGAGATGATGACTGCCGCGAAGATCGCCGCGATCAGCCCCATGGCCGGGATGCCCAGCGAAGGCACGCCGCCCAGCAGCACGCCGAAAGCCAGGTTGGCGCCGACGATGTAGAGCAGCGGCTTCCAGGCGATGGCACCGATCCGGCCGCCGTCCGCGCGCTGCGAACGAAACGAGCCCAGCAGCACGAATGCGCCCATGCCGGCCAGCAGCGCGCCCAGCAGCATCGGGAAGTAGCCGGGGCCCATGCGCGCGGCGTTGCCGACGGTGTAGTTGAAGGCGCCGAGCGAGAAGGCGGCGCCGAAGCCCATGAACATCAAACCGGACACGAAGTCCTTGCGACTCTTGATCTGCATGCGTGAGAAGAGTGGGGATGGGGTGGAAGGACGGGCGCAGCCGGCGCGGGCTGCGGCACCACGGCAGGGAACCGGGCGACCCGTGGGGTCAGGTTCCAGTCAGATACATCATGTTATGAGATGAAATGGATCATGACATGAGTAATTCCACGTACGCTGGCGTTGGGGGTTCCCCCCATTTCCATACGACTTGGACTGCTAATATTTCCGGACAAAAAACAGGAAGAGAACCGCCATGCCCGACCGAAAGGGAGCGACCGACAAGCAGCGCTACGAGGCCCTGTCCGATTTCCGCTACCAGCTGCGCCGCTTCCTGCGCTTCAGCGAGGACGCCGCGCGCGCCGAGGGCATCACGGCGCTGCAGTACCAGCTGCTGCTGCACACGCAGGGTTTTTCCGGCCGCGCATGGGCCACCATCGGCGAGCTGGCGGACTGCCTGCAGGCCCAGCCGCACGGCGTGGTGGCGCTGGTCACGCGCTGCGAGGAGGCCGGCCTCGTCGAGCGCCACGCCAGCGCCACGGACCGGCGCCAGGTGGAGGTGCATCTGCTGGCGGCCGGCCGCCAGAAGCTGGCCCGGCTCGCCGCGCTGCATGCCGAGCAGCTGACCACGCTCGACGAGGCCGTGCGCATCGCCGCCAGCATCCGCGGTTGACGCTCCGATAATCCGGCCCGTCACCATCCTTCCTGCAGGAGACGGGCCCATGGCCTCCACGCTCAAGATCATTTCCTCGATGGCCACCAAGCAGGTGCTGGCCGAACTCGTCGCGCTTTACCAGAAGGACCACGCGGTGGACATCGCGCTCGAATCGGTGGGTGGCGTCGATGCCGCCAAGCGCGTGCAGGCCGGCGAGCCCTTCGACCTCGTGATGCTGGCGCAGGACGCCATCGACAAACTCATCGCCGGCGGCTCGGTGGTGGCCGGCAGCCGCGTGGACATCGTGCGTTCGGGCGTGGCCGTGGCCGTGCGTGCCGGTGCGCCCAGGCCCGACATCGCCAGCGAGGAGGCCTTGAAAGCCGCCGTGCTGGCCGCGCCCAGCATCAGCTATTCCACCGGCCCCAGCGGCGTGCAACTCGTCAAGCTGTTCGAGCGCTGGGGCCTGGCCGAGCAGCTGCAAAGCCGCACCGTGCAGGCGCCGCCCGGCGTGCCCGTGGGCTCGCTGGTGGCCAAGGGCGAGGCCGCGCTGGGCTTCCAGCAGCTGGCCGAGCTGATCCACCTGCAGGGCATCGCGCTGCTCGGCCCGCTGCCGCCGGCGGTGCAGATCACCACCGTGTTCTCGGGTGGCGTCGCACGCACGGCCAGCCAGCCGGAGGCCGCGCGTGCGCTGCTGGCCTTCTTCGCCGCGCCGGCCGCAAGCGAGGCCAAGCAGCGCCAGGGCATGGAGCCGGCTTGAGCTGGCGGGCCTGGTGGCTCGCGCTGTGCGCCGGCACGGCGCTGGCGCAACCGCTGCCGCAGCTGCCTGATCCAGCCCGGCTGGCCGGGCAATTGCTGGGGGGTGAGCGCGGCGCGGCCGTCGTCGCGATCGCCCGCGGCACGCAGATCCTGCGCGGCAGCGCCAGCCAGCCCGAGCGCGCCGTCGACGCCGACACGGCACTGTTCGAGATCGGCTCGGTGAGCAAGGTCTTCACGGGGCTCCTGCTGGCACAGGCCGTGGAGCGTGGCGAGCTGTCGCTGGACGACACGCTGGGCCAGCACCTGCCGCGCCAGACCCGCAACACGCCTGCGGCGGCGCTCACGCTGCGCCAGCTCGTCACGCACAGCGCATGCCTGCCGCGCACCCTGGCGGCCGACGGCCCGGACGCCGCCGCCGAGATCCGCACGCTGACGCCCACCCAACTGTGGGATGCGCTGCCGCAACTGGTGCTGGCCGGCCAGCCGCCCTGCGCGCCGCGCTACAGCAACCTCGGCATGGCGCTGCTCGGCAACCTGCTGGCCCAGCACCACGGCCAGCCCTGGGAGACGCTGGTGCGCGAGCGCATTGCCGCGCCGCTCGGCCTCACCGACACGGTGCAGACGCTGGATGCCGCGCGGCGCGCGCGCATGCTGCCGGCTTTCCAGGGGGAAACCGCGGCGCCGCTGTGGGACATGGATGCCTATGCGGGCGCCGGTGCCTTGCGCTCGAGCACGGCCGACCTGCTGCGCTTCGGCCAGGCCATCCTGGCCGGCCGCGAGGGTCCGCTCGGCCCTGCCGCCGAGCGCCTGCTGGCGCCGCTGGGCCGCTACGCGGGCGGCGAGATCGGCTACGGCATCCTCATCCTCGGCCCACCGGAGCGCCGCGTCTACCTGCACGACGGGCTGACCGGCGGCTACCGCACGCTCTGGATGCTGATGCCCGAAGGCCGGCAGGTGCTGGTGGCCAGTGCGAGCAATGCGCGTGCGGCCCTGCCCACGTTGCGCGCCCGCGTGCTGGCCGCGCTGTTTCCGGTGCCCTCGGAACCCATCGCCGTGGCGCCGGCCCAGCTGGCGCCGTTGACCGGCGAGTACCGCAGCGAAGACGGCACGCTGTACCGCGTGCTGCTGCACGAGGGCCAGCTCTATGCACGCGGCGGGCCGCTGGGCTTCGCGCCGCTGGTGGCCGTGGGGCCAGGCCGTTTTGCGCGACCCGAGCGCGGCCTGCTGTTCCAGTTCGACACCGCGGCCGAGTCGGCGCGGCTCACGGTACAGCAGGGCGGTGCCGCGCAGCAGGCCCGCCGCAGCGCGCATGGGGTCGCCATGGCCATCCCGGCCCAGGGCGATGTGGCCGATGCCGTGGGCCGCTACCGCCTGGGCAATGGCGCGGTGTTCAGCATCCGCGCCGAGCAAGGGCAGCTCATCGCGCGGCTGGCGCAGCAGCCGGCGTTCCCGGTGTTCGCGCGGCCCGGCCAGCGCGACCGCTACTTCTACGAGGTGGTGCCGGCCGAACTGCAGTTCGTGCGCGACGCCGATGGCCGCATCGACGCGCTGGTGCTGCACCAGAACGGCGAGCACCGCGCCGAGCGCATCGACGCGCAGCCTTGACGCAAAACGCGGGCTTAGTGCCTGCGCCGCCGTGCTGCCGCGATGCCGGCGAGACCGACGCCAAGGCCCAAGAGTCCGAGGGTGCCGGGCTCAGGCACGGCGAAAGGCGTCGCACCGGAGTCGACCTGGATGATCTCGAACGGGAGGTTCACGTACACCAAGGTGTAGCAGGCGCAGATCCACCACACGTCGCCTGGCAGCCCACCAGCAGTCGTAACGCTGGGCTGCGGGTCTTGTGGCTGTTCGAGAGCCGTCAGCAACGAGGCCTCCGGCACCATGTCGTGGGCCACGGGAACCGCGAGGCTCGCCGTGCTGTGGAGTCCGAGCGTCAGGCTCAAGGTCGTTGCAGCCAAGGCCCGTGCCCATGCCGCGCGTGTTCGGTTTCTTGTCATCGCGCCATTCCTTTAGAAGCCGCCGAGTCTATCGGTGAGCACGGAATTCAATCTGCCTTGATTGTGGACAGCTGTAACGAGGTGTTGTGGCGCGTCACGCTCAACGTTGCTGCAGCAGCGCCCGGTGCACCACCGCCTCCTGTGCAATGCGCTGCGCAAAGCCGCGCGGGCTGTCCAGCATCGGCAGGTTGTTCACGGCCACCAGCCGCTGCTGCAGATCCGGCTCGGACAGCACGGCGTTGACCTCGGTGTTGATCTGCTCGCGCAGGTCGGTCGGCGTGTCGCCCGGTGCGAACACGCCGAACAGCGACCACAGGTTGGCGGCAGGAAAGCCGGCCTCGGCCAGGGTCTGCACGTCGGGCAGCACGGGCACGCGCGCCGGCGCGCCGACCGCCAGCGCCTGCAGCCGCCCCTTGCGCACATGGCCCAGCTGCACCGAGCCCACGTTGGTGGACAGCAGTTCGAACTGCCCGCCCAGCGCGTCGCTGATCTGCTGGCTGCCGCCCTTGTACGGCACATGCGTGATCGCCACGCCGCTGGCGCGGCGCACCTGCTCCATGACCAGATGGCCGGTGGTGCCCAGGCCCGAACTGGCCCAGCGCAGGCCGGCCGTGCCGGCCCGTCCCAGGGCTTCGGGCAGGTCGCGCGCGGCCAGGGCCGGCGTGGCGACCACCAGCACCGGGGTGGACATGACGCCGGCCACGGGCGCGATGTCGCGCTGGGGGTCGTAGCGCACCGGGCCCAGCAGCGGCGCCACCGTCAGCGGGGTGATGGCCGAGAAGCACAGCGTGTGGCCATCGGCCGGCGCCCGCGCCAGCGCGGCCATGGCCAGGGCGCCGCCGGCGCCGCCGCGGTTTTCCACCAACACCGGCACACCGATGCGCTGGGCCAGGCGCTCGGCCAGCAGCCGCGTGATGTCGTCGCTGACGCCGCCGGTGGCGTAGGCCACGAGCAGGCGCAGCGGGCGGTTGGGCCAGGGCGTGCTGGCGATGGCCGGCGCGCACAACGCAGCGGCGGTGCCCAGCAACAGCGTGCGGCGCGCCGTCATGCCGGCGCTCCCGGCCCTGGGCGCTGCGCCTTGCGGCGGTGCGCGGCGGCCAGCCGCTGCACCAGCGCGACGAACGTGGCCGTGGGCCCGTTGCGATCGGCTTCGCGCCAGGCCAGGGTGAGCGGTGCATCGAGCGCTGCGGCCGGCTCCAGCGCGCGGTAGACGACGGCGTGCGGGTGCACGCCACGCATGGACGCCGGCACCACCGAGATGCCGGCACCGGCCGCGACCAGGTTCAGGTTGGTCATCATGCGCTCGACCTCGGCGGCGATGCGCACGCGCACGCCTTGTTGGGCGCACAGTGCCAGCAGGTTGGCGTACAGCCCCGGCGCGCCGGGGCGCCGCACCAGCACCAGCGGCTGGTCCTGCAGGTCGCGCAGCGCCGCGCAGGTGGCGGGGCGGGCCAGCGCGTGGCCGCGCGGCACGGCCAGCACGGCCGGCTCGCTCAGCAACTGCTGCAGCACGACACCGGGCGGCGCCGACACCGGCACGCGCAGAAAGCCGCAGTGCAGCCGCGCGGCGGCCACGGCTTCGGTGATCTCGGCGGCGTTGTTCTCGCGCACGGTCAGCGCGATGCCGGGGTAGCGGCTGCGGCAGGCGCGCAAGGTCTCGGGTGTGAAGGCATGGGCGGCGGCTGAACTCGTGAAGCCGACCGACAGCGGGCCGTGCCGCCCGTCGCTGAGCGAGAGCATGCGCGCGCGCATGGCGTCGAAGTCGGCCAGCAGGAGGCCGGCTTCGTCCTGCAGGCGCTGGCCGGCGTCGGTCAGGCGCACGCCACGCGGATGGCGCTGGAACAGCGGCATGCCGAGCTCGGTCTCCAATGCCTTGATCTGCTGGCTGAGCGGCGGCTGCTGCATGCCCAGCTCCTCTGCCGCGCGGGTGATGTGGCCGGCCCGGGCCACGGCCAGGAAGTAGCGGAGCTGGCGCAGGTCCATATCTTCATCATATCGAGAGGAGACGGATCGGGTCTTTGCCATCTGCGCCGGCGCTGCCTAGGATCGCGCCGGCTTTCGACAACATATTGGAGACACCATGCCATTGCCCGCCTTGACCCTTCCCCCGATCGGCCGCCTGGGCGTCCTGCTGGCCAGTGCCCTGCTGCTGGGCGCGTGCGGCGGCGACGACGCGCCGCAGGAGGCGGCTCCGCAGGCCGCCACCTGCCCTTCCGCCGTGCCGGCCACGGCGCGCTGCCTGCAGGGCCAGGACTCGGCCGGCGCCCACTACCTGATCGCCATGCCGCAGGACTGGAACGGCCACCTCGTGCTGCACGCGCACGGCGGCCCCAGCCTGGATGCGCCCACCATGGAGCGCGCCACCGAAGACCTCACGCGCTGGGCCATCATGGTCAAGGCCGGCTATGCCTGGGCCGGCTCGACCTTCCGGCGGGGCGGGGTCGAGGTGCGCGCCGCGGCCGAGGACACGGAACGCCTGCGCCGCATCTTCCGTGCGCATGTGGCGCGGCCGCAGCGCACCATCCTGCACGGCCAGTCCTGGGGGGCAGGCGTGGCGGCCAAGGCGGCCGAGATGTTCACGGCCGAGACCGTGGGCAGCCAGCCCTACGACGCGGTGCTGCTGACCAGCGGTGTGCTGGCTGGCGGCACGCGCTCCTACGACTTTCGCACCGACCTGCGCGTGGTCTACCAGTACCTGTGCAACAACCACCCGCGGCCCGGCGAGACGCCCTACCCGCTCAACATCGGGCTGCCGGCCGGCGTGACGATGGCGCAGTCCGACCTCAACGCGCGCACGGCCGAATGCCTGGGCCTGAACCTGCCGGCCGCGCAGCGCACGCCCGAGCAGCAGGCCAAGGTGGACACCATCACGCGGGTGGTCCGCATCCCGGCCAGCGCGATCCAGGCGCACCTGAACTGGGGCACCTTCCACTTCCAGGATGTGGTGTCCAGGCGCACCGGCGGCGCCAGCCCGTTCGGCAACACGGGCGCGGTCTACAGCGGCTCGGCCGACGATGCCGCGCTCAACGCCGGCGTGTTGCGCTACCGCGCCGATCCGCAGGCCGTGCAGCGCTTCGCGGCCGATACCGACCCCACCGGCCGCATCCCGGTGCCGGTGCTGAGCACCAAGTGGATCAGCGATCCGACCGCCTTCGTCGAGCTCGACGCCTACTTCAAGGGCGTCATGGACAGCGGCGGGAGCGGCGGGCGCCTGGTGCAGACCTTCACGCGCGAGGGCACGCACAGCTACATCAGCGACCCGACCTACCCGACGCTGCTGGCGGCGCTGCTGCGCTGGGTGGACACCGGCAGCAAGCCGACCGCGGTGGAGATCGCGCAGCAGTGTCCTGGCATGGAGGCGCAGTTCGGCGCGGGTTGCACCTTCGTGCCGGACTACGTGCCGGCCGCGCTGGACACCCGCGTGGTGCCGCGGGACCGGCCCTGATCACTCGCCATCGGGCACGTACATGTAGCCCACACTGCGCACGGTCTTGAGCACGCGGGGCTTGTCCGGGTTCGGCTCGATCTTGCGGCGCAGCCGCATCACGCGCAGGTCGATCGAGCGGTCGAGCGCGTCCCAGCTGCGGTTGTGGCCGTGGCTCATGATCTGGTCGCGGTTGAGCGGCCGGTTCGGATGCCGTGCGAACAGGGCCAGCAGGTCGAACTCGGTGGCCGACACCGCCACCTCGCTGCCATCGTCGCAGCGCAGCAGCCGGCGCGCATCGAGGTCGAGTTCGCACAGGCCGAAGCGCGCGCGCCGCGGGTGAGGTGCCGGTGCCGCCGCGGGGCCGGGCGCAAGCCGGCGCAGCAGGTTGCGCAGCCGCGCCAGCAACTCGCGCGTCTCGAAGGGTTTGGTCACGTAGTCGTCGGCACCGACTTCCAGGCCGACGATGCGGTCCACCGCATCGGCCGCGCCGGTCAGCATGACCAGGCCCACGCGCGGATGGGTCTCGCGCAGCCAGCGCGCCAGGGACAGGCCGCTTTCGCCGGGCATGTTCACGTCCACCAGCACCAGGTCAGGCACCGCTGCGGCGACCAAGGCGCGCGCCTGGCCCGCATCGGCCGCCGTGCGCACGTCGAAGTTGTTGTGGACGAAGTACCGCGCGAGCACGTCGCGCAGCGCGGCTTCGTCGTCGACCACCAGCAGCCGCGGCCGGTTGGCGCTGTCCAGCGGCTCCATGTGCGGCTCTCCTTGACGGGGATGGGACCGGGCGGATTGTAGGCGCGGCATGCGCTATGCTGGCCCGCCCCAGAACGGCTTTGTGCCCACCATGCGCGCCGATTCCGCCGCCCCATCCGCCGCCACCGGCTTCGCAGCGCAGCTCATCGCGCATGCGCGCGATGGCGTGCTCGCCAGCGATGCGGCAGGCCGCGTGGTCGAGTGCAATCCCGCCGCCGAGCGCCTGCTCGGCTGGCCGCGCAGCGAGGCCCTGGGCCAGCCATTGGCCGCACTGCTGGTGCCCCTGCATGCCGACGAGCTGCATGCCAGCGGCCTGCAGGCCTACCTGCGCTCGGGTGAAATGCGCGGCCTGGATGGGCTGCTCGAACTCGACGTGCTGCGCCGCGACGGCTGGGCCATCACGCTGGAGCTGTCGGTGTTCGCGCTGCCAGGCGAGGGCATGGCGGGGCTCTTCCTGCGCGATGTGTCCGAGCGCCAGTCCACCCAGCGCGCGCTGCGCCAGTCCGAGACGCGCTACCGCGCGCTGGTGGAGCACCTGGGGCAGGGCATGGCCGTGATCCAGCATGGCCGCGTGGCGTTCTGGAATGCGCGCGCCCTGGCCGTCATGCGGTTGCAGGCCGCCGATGTGGAGGGCGCCGACTACCTGCAGTGGCTGCACCCGGACGACCGCGGCCTGGCTGCCGTGCGCCAGCAGGCGCGCCAGCGCGGCGACAAGGCGGCGCACCGCTACGAGCTGCGCCGCCTGCTGCCGGGCGGCGAGCTGCGCTGGCTGGACGTGCATGCCACCGTCGTGCCCTGGGGCGGCGAGCCCGCAACCATGGTGTTCTTCTCCGACATCACCGAGGCCAAGGCCACGCGCGCGGCACTGCTGGCCTCGGAGGAGCGCTTTCGCGCCGTGCTCGAGCACCTCAGCGAGGGCATGGTCGTGGTCCAGGACGAGAAGGTGGTCTACGCCAACCCGCGCGCTGCGCAGATCGTCGACATGCCGCTGGCGCAGATGCAGCAGATCGGCTTTCTCACCCGCGTGCACCCGGACGACCAGGCCCTGGTGCTGGAGCGCCAGCGCCAGCGCCTGGCCGGCGGCAGCCCGCCCGACCACTACGAGCTGCGCCTGCTGCTGCCCGGTGGCGTGGTGCGCTGGATCGCCATCGGCGTGGCGGTGGTGCCCTGGGGCGGCGCGCCGGCGGCGCTGATCTTCTTCACCGACATCACCGAGCACAAGGCCATGACGGAGGAGATCCGCGTGTCCGAGCAGCGCATGCGGGCCGTGGTCGAGCATGCGGGCGAGGGCACGATGGTCGTGATCGAGACCGACAAGCCGGTGTTCGTGAACCTGCGCGCGCTGGAGATCCTGCGCATGACGCACGCCGAGCTCGACCAGCGCGGCTACCTGCAGCTGCTGCACCCCGACGACCGCGCCATGGTGGTGGACCGGCGCCGGCGCCGGCTGGCCGGCGAACCGGTGGAAAGCCGCTACGAGGTGCGGCTGCTGGACAGCGACGGCGTGCAGCGCTGGATCGAGATGGGCACCACCATCGTGCCGTGGTCGGGCCAGCGCGCCACGCTGACCTTCTTCACCGACATCACCGACCGCAAGATGATGCTGGAGGCGCTGCACCGCTCCGAGGAGCGCTACCGCGCCGTCGTCGAGCATGTGGGCGAGGGCATGGTCGTGGTGCAGGACGACCGCTTCGTCTTCCTCAACGAACGCGCGCTGCAGATCGCGCGCAGGACGCGCCGCGAATTGCTGGGCCAGAGCATCGTCAACGCCGTGCACCCGGAAGACCGCGCGATGGTCGCCGAACGCCAGCGCCAGCGCGTGTCCGGCGAGCCCGTGCCCGACCGCTACGAGCTGCGCCTGCGGCATGCGGACGGCAGCACCACATGGATCGAGATCGGCGTGACCCAGGTGCCCTGGGAGGGCAAGAGCGCCTCGCTCGGATTTTTCTCCGACGTGAGCCGGCGCAAGGCGCTGGAGGCGCGGCTGCGCGAGACGCTGGCCGAGCGCGAGACCATCCTGGAGAACTCGCGCGTGGGCATCGCCTTTCTGACGCAGGACCGCCAGCTGCGCTGGGCCAACCGGGCCATGGGCCGCATCTTCCGCACCGACCGGGCGCTGCGCAGCGCGCCCAACTGGGGCGAGGTGGCGTTCGAGTCCCTGTTTCCCACGCCCGACGACCATGTCCGCTCCAGCGCCGCGATCGACGCCCGCATGGCCGCACAACAGCCCTACGAGGCCGAGCTGCAGTTGCGCCGGCGCGATGGCGCGCTGTTCTGGGCCTCCGTCACGGGCACGGCCGTCAGCTCCAGCGATGCCACGCGCGGCACGGTCTGGACCGTCATGGACGTGACCGAGCGCAAGGAGCTCGAGGTGGCGCTGCAGCGCACCCTGTCCGAGCGCGAGGCCATCTTCGCCAGCGTGCTGGTGGGCATCGCCTTCAACGTGAACCGGCACATCCGCTGGGTCAACGACAAGTTCCTCGAGATCATGGGCTACAGCCGCGAGGAGCTGAGCGGCCAGCCATCGCGCATGCTGTACCCGGACGAGGAGAGCTACCAGCGCGAGGGCGCGTTGACGGCCGAGCACCTGCGCCGCGACGGCCACTACACCAGCGAGCGCCAGATGGTGCGCAAGAACGGCGAGCGCATCTGGGTGCAACTGGCCGGGCGCTGCGTCTTCGGCAAGAACCCGGAGGCTGGCGCCATCTGGACCTTCCTGGACATCACCGACCGCAAGCGCGCCGAGGACGACATCCGCGCCGCGCTCGTGCGCCAGCAGGAACTCAATGTGCTGCGCTCGCGCTTCGTGGCCATGACCAGCCATGAGTTCCGCACCCCGCTGGCCACCATCCTGTCCTCGGCCGAGCTCATCGCGCACTACGGCGAACGCATGGAAGTCGGCGAGCAGCAGGAGGTGCTGCAGGGCATCGTCTCCGGCGTGCAGCGCATGACCGGCATGCTCGACCGCATGCTGCTGATCGGCCGGGCCGACGCCCAGATGCTGGATTGCCGGCCGCAGCCACTGGACCTGGCCGCGCTGTGCCGCCACTGCGCCGAGGAAGTGCGCAGCCAGTACCCCGAGCGCGCGGCCGACATCGTCGTCGAGTACCGCTGCGCGAGCCCCGAGGGCCAGTTCGACGAACGGCTGCTGCGCCACGTGCTGGGCAACCTGCTGTCCAACGCCGTCAAGTACTCGCCGCAGGGCGGCCAGGTGCGCCTGCGGGTGCACGACCAGGCGGCGCGGCGCGTGTTCGAGGTCAGCGACCACGGCATCGGCATCCCGCTGGGCGAGCAGGCGCACCTGTTCGAGACCTTCCACCGCGCCAGCAACGTGGGCGCGATTCCGGGCACCGGCCTCGGCCTGGCGATCGCGAAGAAGGCGGTGGAGGCCCACGGCGGCAGCATCGAGGTGCTGAGCGAGGCCGGGCAGGGCTGTTGTTTCCGGGTGCTGCTGTGAGTGGGGCGGCAACGGCCGGCGCCAGCGTCCTGGTGGCCGAGGACGAACCGGAGATCCGCGCCAACCTGCAGCGCCTGCTGCGGCTGGAGGGCTACCGCGTACGGGTCGTCGCGGACGGGCGCGCAGCGCTGGCCGCGCTGCAGGAGCACACGCCCGACCTGCTGCTGACCGACGCGATGATGCCCGAGCTCGACGGCGAGGCGCTGCTGCGCATGCTGCGCGCCGATGCCCGCTACGGGAAGCTGCCGGTGCTGCTGCTGACCGCGCGCGCGGACGCCGAGGACCACGCGCGCGCGCTGCAGGCCGGCGCCAGCGCGGTCGTGACCAAGCCGTTCCAGCGCGCCGTGCTGCTGGACTGCATCCGCGGCCTGCTGGCAGGCGCCAGCGCATGAACCGTCGCTGGCGGGTGGTCGGCCAGCTGTCCGTGCTGGGTGCGACGCTGGCCCTGGCCCTGGCCGTGGTGCTGGCCGATCCGGCCTGGCTGCGCGCCATGCGCCATGCGGTCTTCGACCAGTACCAGCGCTGGCAGCCGCGCGTCGGGCAGGACATGGGCGTGCGCATCATCGACGTGGACGAGGAGAGCCTGGCGCGCTTGGGGCAGTGGCCCTGGCCCCGCACGCGCATGGCCGAGCTGCTCGACCGCGCCCGCGCAGGCGGGGCCGCCGTGGTCGGTTTCGACGCCGTGTTCGCCGAGCCCGACCGCAGCGCGCCGCGGGCCCTGCCGCAGCTGGCCGCGTTGCCGGCCGCCGCGCGTGCCGCGGTGCTGGCGCTGCCCGATCCGGATGCACGCTTCGCTGCCAGCCTGGCCGGTGCGCCGGCGGTGCTGGGCTTTTCCATGCGGCCCGATGGCGCCGCGGCCGACCTGCCCGAGCGCGCACGCTACGTGCAGCTGGGCGCACCGGCCCTGGCCTACGTGCCGCGGGGCGGCAGCGTGGTGGCGCCGCTGCCGCTGCTGGCGCAGGCGGCGGCCGGGCTCGGTGCGCTGTCGTTCCTGCCCGATGGCGACGGCGTGCTGCGCCGCGTGCCGCTGGTGCTGCGCACGGGCGAGCGGCTGCTGCCCTCGCTGTCGGTGGAGATGCTGCGCGTCGCTGAGGGCCAGCACAACATCCTGCTGCGCGCCGACGGGGGCCCGACCGGCGGCCTGCGCGAGCTGCGGGTGGGCCGCCGGGCACTGCCCGTCACGGCCGACGGCGAACTCTGGCTGCACTTCCGCCAGGGCGACCCGGCGCGCCGCATCCCGGCCTGGCAGCTGCTGCAGGGCCAGGTCGATGGGCAGGCCCTGCGTGGCCGCCTGCTGCTGGTAGGCAGCTCGGCCCAGGGCCTGCAGGACCTGCGTTTCACGCCGTTGGGCGGCGTGGTGCCCGGCGTGGAGGTGCATGCGCAGGCGCTGGAGCAGATGCTGTCCGGCACGCCGCTGCAGCGGCCGGCCGAGATGGAGGCCCTGGAGGCGCTGGCGCTGCTGCTGGGGGGGCTGCTGGTCGGCGCGCTGGCGTTGCGGCATGGGCCGCTGCCGTCGGCGGCGGCGCTGCTGGCCGTGCTCGGCCTGTTTGCCGGCCTGGGCTGGTGGGCCTTTTCGGCCCAGCGCCTCCTGGTCGACCCGCTGACACCGGCGCTCGGTGTGCTGGCCGCCTTCCTCGTGCCCAGCCTGGTGCGCTACCACGCCAGCGAGCAGCGCAGGCGCTGGCTGGCACGTGCGTTCTCGCGCTATGTCTCGCCCAATCTCGTCTCGCACATCGTGCGGCACCCCGAGCAGCTCGCCCTGTCGGGCGAGCGGCGCGAATGCAGCTTCATCTTCACCGACCTGGCTGGCTTCACGGGGCTCATGGAACGCATCGACCCCGCCGATGCCGTGGGCCTGCTCAACGGCTACCTGGACGGCATGATCGCCATCGTGTTCCACCACCAGGGCACGCTGGACCGCATCATCGGCGACGCGCTGGCCATCATGTTCTCGGCCCCGCTGGACCAGAGCGACCACCGCCAGCGTGCCTACGATTGCGCGCTGGAAATGCAGCGCTTCGCCCATGTCTATGCGAAGGGGCGGCCGCTGGGGCATACGCGCATCGGCGTGCACAGCGGCGAAGTGATCATCGGCAACTTCGGCGGCCGCACCATGTTCGATTACCGCGCCCTGGGCGATGCGGTGAACACCGCCTCACGGCTCGAAGGCGCCAACAAGTACCTGGGCACCCGCGTGTGCGTGTCCGAGGCCACGCTGGCGGGCTGCACCGGGGCGCAGGTGCGCCCGGTGGCGCGGCTGCTGCCCAAGGGCAAGAGCCAGCCGCTGCGGGTGTTCCAGCCGCTGCACGATGGCCTGGCGGGCCCGGTGGACCCAGCCGCGCTGGCGGCCTATGCGCAAGCCTATGCGGCGTTGGAGGATGGCGCGCCAGAGGTGCTGGCGCTGTTCGAGGCGCTGGCCCTGCAGCAGCCGGACGATGCACTGGTGCGCATGCACCTGGAGCGCCTGCGCAGCGGCGGGCGCGGCGACCTCATCGTGCTCGACGGCAAGTGATCAGCGGACCGTGACCTCGACGCGCCGGTTGCGCGGCTCGGCGGTCTCGTCCGGCGTGGACACCAGCAGGTTGGTCTCGCCGTGCGAGGTGATGTCCACATGCTGGGCCGCGGCGATGGCTTCCTTGAGCAGCTGGCCGACCTGCTCGGCGCGGCGCAGCGCGAGCGCTGCGTTCTGCTCGGCGCTGCCCACGGTGTCGGTGTGGCCGATGATGGACAGGTCGGCGGTCGGGCGGCTCTTCACGTCGGCAAGGATGTCGGCCAGCAGCGCCTGGGAGGCCGCTGTGATCTGTGCATTGCCCACGTCGAAATACAGCACGAACACGCGTGGTGGGCGTGGCTGGGCCGCCATGGCGGCGCCCGCGTCGCGCTGCAGCTGCTCGGGGCTCACGGTGAACACCGTGGCCGGGCCATCCAGCGCCACGGCCTGGCGCGGCGCCTTCAGTTCGGCGGCGCCGGCGGGGCTGCTGTAGACCACGCGGCCGGTGCTGCCGTCGGCGTTCTCCAGCAGCGCGACATAGGCCCGCGGAGGTGCCGGCGGCGTGGCGCAGCCGGCCAGCAGCAGGGCGGCGAGCAGGGCAGAGACGCGCCGCCTCATGGCTGCACCACCGCCACGAAGCGCGTGCCGCGTACGCCGATGATGCCGGTCGGCGTCTTGATCCTGACGGCCTCTGGCTTGAGCCTGGCGATGGCGCCCGACACGTATTGCAGGCTGCCGGCCCCGATGCTGCCACCCAGCTGCAGGCCGCCCTCGGCCGGCGCAAAGAGGAAGTCCTCCAGCGTGAAGGTGGTCGAGGGGCCGAAGGACAGCATGGTGTTGTCCTTGAGCGTGATGCCCAGGCTGCCGTCCGCGCCGGTGCGCACCACATCGCCCACCGCGAGCGCCATGCCCGCCCGGGCTGGCATGGTCTTGCCGGACGAGACGATGCTGGCCTGGCCGCTGGCGGTCTTCACGTAGCCGGCCGCCTGCGCCATCGCATTGCCGGCGGCCAGCGCCAGGGCGGCGCCGAGGATCAGAAGAAGCTGTTTCATGGGGGGCCCGTGCGAGGCGCAGAGTGGTTCGGAGACCACATAACGATACACCTGCGGTTTCAGGTGACAGCGGCGCTTCCGGGCACCTCGGTGCGCAGGCGCTCCAGGTCCAGAACGCGCAGGCCGCCATATTCGGTGCGGATCAGCCCATCCTTCTGCAATGTGGCCAGGGCCTCGTTCACGCGCTGGCGTGACAGGCCGACGAGGTAGGCCAGTTCCTGCTGGGTGATGCGCAGCACCTGGCCCACGCCGGGGTAGAGCACGGGGTTGAACAGCGCGGCCAGGTTGCGTGCCACGCGCACATCCGGGTCGGCCAGGCGGTCGATCTCGCGCGCTGCGATGAACTGGCCCAACCGCTCGTTGAGCTGGTTCATGACGAAGCGGTTGAAGCCGATCGAGTGGTCCAGCAGCCAGTGGAAGCTGTCCACCGGGATGCCGGCCACCACGCTGGCGCGCAGCGCCTGCACGTTGTAGCGGTAGGGCTCGCGCTTCAAGGCCGTGCCCTCGCCGAACCAGCCGCCGGAGGGCAGGCCGGCGAAGGTCATGGTCTGGCCCAGCGCGGTCTCCGAACTCATCTTGAGCAGGCCTTCGATCACGCCGAACCAGTAGGTCACGGGCCGGCCGATGCGGCAGACATGGTCGCCAGGCCGTGCATTGACGGCCGTGATCTCGGGCAGCACGCCGGCACGCTCGGGTGGCGTGAGTTCGGCCAGCCACGGAATGGCATCGAGTTCGCGTACCGTGGGTGGGCGCCGGCGCAGGTGCAGCGGCGAGGCTTCGGGTAAGTCCTGGGGAGGGGTCACCCTTAAATTGTCGTTGAGCCGACATCGTGGCGTCAAAGTCCCGCCTACGATGCGGCCACTTCTGCATGGCTGCGCCTGCCGGAGCCGAACTTAGGAGCGTCATGGACACCACCTTTCCCCAACTGCTGCTCAAGCATGCCGCCGAACGGCCGGGCGCTCCTGCCATGCGCGAGAAGGAGTTCGGCATCTGGCAGACGCTGACCTGGCGCGACCTCGCCACCATGGTCGAGCACGCCGCCTGTGGGCTGCATCTGGCCGGCCTGCAGCGTGGCGAGCACCTTGCGGTGGTGGGCGCCAACCGGCCGCGGCTGTACGCCTGCATGCTGGCCGCGCAGGCGCTGGGGGCGATCCCGGTGCCGCTGTACCAGGACGCCGTGGCCGCCGAGTGCGTGTTCCCCATGTCGAATGCCGAAGTGCGCATGTGCGTGGTGGAAGACCAGGAGCAGGTCGACAAGATGCTGGAGGTGCGCAGCCAGTACCCGGCGCTCACGCAGATCTGGTACGACGACCCGCGCGGCCTGCGCAACTACAGCGACAGCGGCCTGGCAGGCCTGGCGGAACTGCTGGAGCTGGGCAAGGCCCGCGCCGCGCAGGACAGCGGCTTCTTCAAGGCCCGGGTGGCCGAGGGCCGGCCCGACGACGTGGGTGCCATGTTCTTCACCTCGGGCACCACGGGCAACCCCAAGGGCGTGGTCCACACCCACCGCAGCCTGCTCAACCGCGCCAAGGCCGGCGCCGATTTCGACAAGCTCACGGCCGACGAGGACGTGCTGGCCTACCTGCCGCCGGCCTGGATCGGCCAGAACATCTTCAGCTACTCGCAGTGGCTGGCCTGCGGCTACGTGGTGAACTGCCCCGAGTCGGCGGCCACGGTCACGATCGACCTCAAAGAAATCGGCCCGACCTACTACTTCGCGCCGCCGCGCGTGTTCGAGGGCTTGCTCACCAGCGTGATGATCCGCATGGAGGACGCCGGCCGCATCAAGCGCACGATGTTCCACCGCTTCATGGACGTGGCCCGCCGCGTCGGTCCGGCGCGCATGGACGGCAAGCCGCTCTCGCTCTCCGACCGCCTGCTCTACGCGCTTGGCAACCTGTGCGTCTACGGCCCGCTGCGCAACACGCTGGGCTTTTCGCGCGTGCGGGTGGCCTACACCGCCGGCGAAGCCATCGGCCCGGACCTGTTCACCTTCTACCGTGCCATCGGCATCAACCTGAAGCAGCTCTACGGCTCGACCGAGACCGCTGTGTTCGTCTGCCTGCAGCCCGACCACGCGGTGCGGGCCGACACCGTGGGCGTGCCGATCGAGGGCGTGGAGATCAAGGTGGCCGAGAACGGCGAGATCCTGGTGCGCTCGGCCGGCCTGCTCAAGGGCTACTACAAGAACCAGAAGGCCACGGACGAAGTGCTGACGGCCGACGGCTGGTACCACACCAGCGACGCCGGCTTCCTCGACGCGAGCGGCCAGCTCAAGATCATCGACCGCGTGAAGGACGTGGGCCGCATCGCCGGCGGCGCCAACGACGGCGCGATGTTCGCGCCCAAGTACGTGGAGAACAAGCTCAAGTTCTTCCCCTACATCAAGGAGGCCGTGGCCTATGGCGACGGCCGCGCCAGCGTCGCCGTGATGCTCAACATCGACTTCGAGGCCGTGGGCAACTGGGCAGAGCGCCGCAACCTGCCCTATGCCGGGTACACCGACCTGGCGCAAAAGCCCGAGGTCTACGAACTCATGCGCGAGTGCGTGGAGAAGGTCAACGCCGATCTCGCGCAGGACGCCATGCTGGCCGGCAGCCAGGCCAGCCGCTTCCTCGTGCTGCACAAGGAACTCGATGCCGACGACAACGAACTCACGCGCACCAACAAGGTCCGCCGCGGCTTCATCGCCGAGAAGTACGCCGTGCTGATCGCCGCACTCTACGGCGGCAAGACCGAGCAATACATCGAGACGCAGGTCAAGTTCGAGGACGGCCGCACCGGCAGCATCAGCGCCACACTGCGCATCGGCGACGCGAAGACCTTTGCGCCCGTGCAGAAGGCCGCGTGATGAACGCCTCCACCATGACAGAAACCACTGCCCTGACCTCGCCCACCCCCACCGGTCGCAAGATCGGCGAGGTGATCCTGGAGGTGCGCAACATCAGCCTGCGCTTCGGCGGCGTGAAGGCGCTGACCGACATCAGCTTCGATGTGCGCGAGCACGAGATCCGCGCCATCATCGGCCCCAACGGCGCCGGCAAGAGCTCCATGCTCAACTGCATCAACGGCGTCTACGCGCCGCAGGAAGGCGCGATCACCTTCCGCGGCGAGACCTTCAAGCACATGAACTCGCGCCAGGTGGCCGAGATGGGCGTGGCCCGCACCTTCCAGAACCTGGCCCTGTTCAAGGGCATGAGCGTGCTGGACAACATCATGACCGGCCGCAACCTGCGCATGAAGACCAACATCTTCCTGCAGGCGCTGCGCTGGGGCCCGGCCGAGCGCGAGGAGATCGCGCACCGCGAGAAGGTCGAACGCATCATCGACTTCCTGGAAATCCAGCCCTTCCGCAAGACGCCCGTGGGCCGCCTGCCCTACGGCCTGCAAAAGCGCGTGGACCTGGGCCGGGCGCTGGCCATGGAGCCGCAGGTGCTGCTGCTCGACGAGCCCATGGCCGGCATGAACGTCGAGGAGAAGCAGGACATGTGCCGCTTCATCCTCGACGTGAACGACGAGTTCGGCACCACCGTCGTGCTGATCGAGCACGACATGGGCGTGGTGATGGACATCTCCGACCGCGTGGTCGTGCTCGACTACGGCAAGAAGATCGGCGATGGCACGCCGGACGCCGTGCGTGGCAACGAAGACGTGATCCGCGCCTACCTCGGCACCACGCACTAGAGACAAGCCATGGGATTCTTCCTCGAAACACTGTTCGGCGGCCTCATGGCCGGCATGCTCTACGCGCTCGTGGCGCTGGGCTTCGTGCTCATCTTCAAGGCCTCGGGTGTCTTCAACTTCGCGCAGGGCGCGATGGTGCTGTTCGCGGCGCTGGCCATGGCGCGCTTCTCCGAGTGGCTGCCCAAGCTGCTGGGGTTCGAAAGCCTGCTGCTGGCCAACGTGCTGGCGCTCATCGCGGCGATCGCCGTGATGGCCGTGCTGGCCTGGCTCATCGAGCGGCTGGCGCTGCGCCAACTGGTCGGCCAGGAGCCGATCGCGCTCTTGATGGCCACGCTGGGCATCGCCTACTTCATCGATGGCGCCGGCCAGCTGCTGTTCGGCAGCGCGACCTACAAGATCGACGTGGGCATGCCCAAGGACCCGATGATGGTGCTGGAAGGCACCTTCGAGGGTGGCCTGCTGCTCAGCAAGGAAGACCTGTACGCGGCGCTGATTTCTGCCTTGCTCGTGATCTGCCTCACGCTGTTCTTCCAGAAGACGCCGACCGGCCGGGCGCTGCGCGCCGTGGCCGACGACCACCAGGCGGCGCAGTCCATCGGCATCCCGCTGTCGCGCATCTGGGTGATCGTCTGGACCATCGGCGGCATCGTGGCGCTGGTGGCCGGCATCATCTGGGGCTCCAAGCTCGGCGTGCAGTTCTCGATCTCGCTGGTGGCGCTGAAGGCGCTGCCGGTGGTGATCCTGGGCGGGCTCACCTCGGTGCCGGGCGCCATCGTCGGCGGGCTCATCATCGGCGCGGGCGAAAAGCTCTCGGAGATCTACATCGGCCCCATGCTGGGCGGTGGCATCGAGAACTGGTTCGCCTACGTGCTGGCCCTGGGTTTCCTGCTGGTGCGGCCGCAAGGGCTGTTCGGCGACAAGATCATCGACCGGGTCTAAGACATGCTCTACAGAGAAAACGGCCAGTTCAAGCAGACCTACCGCAGCGACCTGCAGATCTTCCCGGTCCTGCAGGACCGCATCGCCCTCTATGTGCTGCTGGCGGTGGCCTTCGTCGCCGTGCCCATGCTGGCCAGCGACTACTTCTTCCGCGCCGTGCTGATCCCGTTCCTGATCCTGGCGTTGGCCGCGCTGGGCCTGAACATCCTGGTCGGCTACTGCGGCCAGATCTCGCTGGGCACGGGTGCCTTCATGGCCATCGGCGCCTATGCGGCGTTCAACCTGCAGGTGCGCTTCGACCTGCCTCTGCTGCTCTCGCTGATCGGCGGCGGGCTCGCGGCCACGGTGTTCGGCGTGCTGTTCGGCATCCCGAGCCTGCGCATCCGCGGGCTGTACCTGGCGGTGGCGACACTGGCGGCGCAGTTCTTCACCGACTGGTTCACCAACCGCGTGAAGTGGGTCACCAACGACTCGCCCTCGGGCTCGGTCAGCGTGGGCGGGCTGTCGTTCTTCGGCGTGGCGGTCGAGACGCCGGCGCAGAAGTACCTGCTGTGCCTGGCCATCGTCTGCGTGTTCGCGCTGCTGGCCAAGAACCTGGTGCGCGGCGCCATCGGCCGGCAGTGGATGGCGATCCGCGACATGGACGTGGCCGCCGCCGTGATCGGCATCCGCCCGGTCTACGCCAAGCTGTCGGCCTTCGCCGTGAGTTCCTTCATCGTCGGCGTCGCCGGGGCGCTGTGGGCCTTCGTGCACCTGGGCTCCTGGGAGCCGGCGGCGTTCAGCATCGACCGCTCGTTCCAGCTCTTGTTCATGGTCATCATCGGCGGCCTGGGCTCCATCTCGGGCGCCTTCTTCGGCGCCGCCTTCATGGTGCTGCTGCCGCTGTTGCTCAACTACGTGCCGCACTGGCTGGGCCTGCCGCTGTCCACGGCCACGGCCTCGCACCTGGAGCACATGATCTTCGGCGCGCTGATCGTGTTCTTCCTGATCGTCGAGCCGCACGGCCTGGCGCGCCTGTGGCTCACGGCGCGCGAGAAGCTGCGCCTGTGGCCCTTTCCTCACTGACCTCTGTCCAAGCTTTCCCACCCACCCCAGGAGACAACCATGAAACTGAAATCCCTCGCTGCCGTTGCCGCGGCCTGCCTGTCCATGCTGGCCGCGCCGGGTGCCCACGCCCAGGCCGATCAGTTCGTGCCGTTGCTGGTCTACCGCACCGGCCAGTTCGCGCCGCTGGGCATCCCGTGGGCCGATGGCAAGCAGGACTACCTGAAGCTCATCAACGCGCGCGATGGCGGCGTGAACGGCGTCAAGCTCACGTTCGAGGAGTGCGAGACGGCCTACGACGCCGCCAAGGGCGTGGAGTGCTACGAGCGCCTGAAGGACCGCGGCGCGGCCGGCTTCGACACGCAATCGACCGGCATCACCTTCGCCGTGACCGACAAGGCCTTCGCCGACAAGAAGGTCGTCGTGACGATGGGCTATGGCCTGTCGCAATCGGCCGACGGCACGGTGTTCGAATGGAACTTCCCGCTGCTGGGCTCCTACTGGACGGCTGCCGACTCCATCGTGCAGGACATCCTCAAGAAGGAAAAGGGCAGCCTCAAGGGCAAGAAGATCGCGCTGGTCTACCACGACTCGCCCTACGGCAAGGAACCCATCCTGCTGCTGCAAAAGCGCGCCGCCAAGGAAGGCTTCGAACTCTCGCTGTTCCCGGTCACGCCCCCCGGCGTGGAGCAAAAGAGCACCTGGCTGCAGATCCGCCAGCAAAAGCCCGACTACGTGCTGCTGTGGTCGGCCGGCGTGATGACGCCCGCCGCCGTGCGCGAGGCCCAGGCCACCGGCTATGCTCGCGAGAAGATCTACGCGATCTGGTGGGCCGGCTCCGACCACGACGTGAAGGACATCGGCGCCGGCGCCAAGGGCTACAACGCCATCACCATCCACAACAGCGCGGCCAAGGACAAGGTCCACGACGACCTGAAGAAGTTCGTCTACGACAAGAACCAGGGCACGGCCGGCGGCGGCGAGGTGGGCTCGCTGGCGCACACGCGCGGCATGATGATCTCGATGCTGCAGGTCGAGGCCATCCGCGCCGCGCAGGAGAAGTTCGGCAAGGGCAAGGTGATGACGGCCGAGCAGGTCAAGTGGGGCATGGAGAACCTGGACCTCACGGCCGACAAGCTCAAGGCGCTGGGCTTCGGCGAGATCATGCGGCCGGTCAAGACCTCGTGCAGCAACCACATGGGCAGCGACTGGGCGCGCATCGTGCAGTGGGACGGCGCCAAGTGGAACATCACCTCCGACTGGTACCAGGCCGACAAGAGCCTGATCGATCCGCTGGTCAAGGAGCTGTCGGCCAAGTACGCCGCCGACAAGAAGATCACCCCGCGCAGCTGCTCGTAACGCCATGACCGTCCAGCCCTCGGCCGAGCGCCGCGAGTTCCTCGATGTCAACGGCATCGAGGTCATCTACAACCACGTGATCCTGGTGTTGAAGGGCGTCTCGCTGCGCGTGGACGAGGGCAGCATCGTGGCCCTGCTGGGTGCCAACGGGGCCGGCAAGACCACCACCTTGCGGGCGGTCTCCAACCTGCTGCACGCCGAGCGCGGCGCGGTGACCAAGGGGTCGATCGCGCTGCGCGGCGAGCGCATCGAGAACCTGACACCGGCCGAGCTCGTGGACCGCGGGGTGATCCAGGTCATGGAGGGCCGGCACTGCTTCGCCCACCTGACCATCGAGGAGAACCTCATGACCGGGGCCTACACGCGCAAGGACGGCCGCGCCGCGGTGGAGCAGACGCTGGAGAAGGTCTACGCCTACTTCCCGCGCCTGAAGACCCGGCGCACCAGCCAGGCGGCCTACACCTCGGGCGGCGAGCAGCAGATGTGCGCCATCGGCCGCGCGTTGATGGCCAACCCGAAGATGGTGCTGCTCGACGAGCCCTCCATGGGCCTGGCGCCGCAGATCGTCGAGGAGGTGTTCGAGATCGTGAAGGACCTCAACACCAAGGAAGGCGTGACCTTCCTGCTCGCCGAGCAGAACACCAACATGGCGCTGCGCTACGCGGACTTCGGCTACATCCTGGAGAGCGGCCGCGTGGTCATGGACGGCGCGGCCAGTGCGCTGCGCGAGAACGAGGACGTCAAGGAGTTCTACCTCGGCACCGGTGGCGAAGGCCGCAAGAGCTTCCGTGACGTCAAGAGCTACAAGCGACGCAAGCGCTGGCTCGCCTGAACCCATCCGAGATCGACCGCAGCATGAATGCCGCCACCCTCGATGCGCGCGAGACGCGCGACCCCGCCGAGCGCGAAGCCGCGCTGATGGCAGCCCTGCCCGGCCTCCTGGCCCATGCCAAGGCGCACAGCCCGGCGCAGGCCGAACGGCTGGCGCAGGTGGACGCCGCCGCCGTCGACAGCCGTGCTGCGCTGGCCGGCCTGCCTGTGCTGCGCAAGCACGACCTGCTGGCGCGCCAGCAGGCGGCGCGCGCGGCCGGCGGCGACCCGTTCGGCGGCTTCGCCGCCAGCGGCTGGAGCGGCCTGCACCTGGCGCGGCGCGCCAAGCGCGTGTTCCAGTCGCCCGGCCCGCTCTACGAGCCGCAGGGCGCGGACGAAGACAGCTGGCGCATGTCGCGCGCCATGTACGCAGCGGGCTTTCGCGAGGGCGAACTCGTGCACAACAGCTTCAGCTACCACCTCACGCCGGCCGGCGCGATGATGGAAGCAGGCGCGCTGGCACTGGGCTGCACGGTGTTCCCGGGCGGCGTGGGCAACACCGAGATGCAACTGCAGGCCATGGCCGACCTGCGCCCGCACGGCTACTGCGGCACGCCGAGCTTCCTGAAGATCGCGCTGGAGAAGGCCGCGGGCCGGCCGCTTTCCATCTCCAAGGCCCTGGTCAGCGGCGAAGCGTGCCCTCCCTCGCTGCGCGACTGGTTCCAGGCCCAGGGCATCGCGGCCTACCAGTGCTACGCCACGGCCGACATCGGCCTGATCGCCTACGAGACGCCGGCACGCGAGGGCCTCGTGCTGGACGAGCAGGTCATCGTGGAGATCGTCGGGCCCGATGGCATGCCGCTGGCCGAAGGCGAGGTCGGCGAGGTGGTGGTGACCAGCTTCGACGCCGACTACCCGCTGATCCGCTTCGGCACGGGCGACCTCTCTGCCGTGCTGCCGGGCCCGTGCCCGACGGGCCGCACCAACACGCGCATCAGGGGCTGGATGGGCCGTGCCGACCAGACCACCAAGGTGCGCGGCATGTTCGTGCACCCCAGCCAGGTGCAGGAAATCGTGCGGCGCTTTCCAGCGCTGGGCCGCGTGCGGCTGGTGGTCAGCGGCGAGATGGCCAGCGATGCGATGGCGCTGCGCGCGGAGTGCGCCGCCCCCGACGAGGACTTGCGCGCGCGCGTGGCCGAGGCCATCCGCGAACTGACCAAGCTGCGCGGCGAGGTGCAGTGGTGCGCGGCCGGCAGCCTGCCCGACGACGGCAAGCTCATCGACGACCAGCGCAGCTACCGCTAGCGCGAGCGGCCCACACTGGGGCTTGTCTGAATTTCCCTACAGCTTCTGGGGGGCTACCATCCGCGCCGTATTTCACTTCGGTTGTAGAGGAGTCAAGATGAACAAGCTGTTGACGGCTGCTGCGCTGGCGGTTGCCGCGATGGGTGCACAGGCCCAGGATTTCCCGGGCGGCAAGCCCATCACCATCGTGGTGCCCTTCGCTGCTGGCGGCCCCACCGACCGTGTGGCGCGCGATCTGGCCGAGGCGATGCAGCGGCAGATGAACAGCAACCCCATCGTGATCGAGAACCTGGGCGGCGCCGGCAGCACCATCGGCACCACGAAGGTCGCGCGCGCCAAGAACGATGGCTACACCTTGCTGCTGACCCACGTGGGCATGGCCACCACGCCGGTGCTGTACCGCAAGCTGTCCTACAACTACGAGACCGACTTCGAGTACCTGGGCATCGTCAACGACGTGCCCATGACGCTGATCGGCAAGCCGGGCCTTGCAGCCAACAACTTCGCCGAGCTGCGCACCTGGATCGGCCAGAACGCCGGCAAGGTGAACCTGGGCAACGCCGGCATCGGCTCGGCCTCGCACCTGTGCGGCCTGATGTTCCAGAGCGAACTCAAGGCCGAGATGACCACCGTGCCGTACAAGGGCACGGCACCGGCCATCGCCGACCTGCTCGGTGGCCAGATCGACCTGCTGTGCGACCAGACCACCAACACCACCTCGCAGATCGAGGCCAAGAAGGTCAAGGCCTACGCCGTGACGACGGCCAAGCGCCTGTCCACACCCGCGCTGAAGGACCTGCCGACGCTGGACGAGTCCGGCATGAAGAACTTCCAGGTCACGATCTGGCACGGCCTGTACGCGCCCAAGGGCACGCCGGCCGCGGTGCTGACCAAGCTCAACACGGCGATGAAGGCGGCACTCAAGGATGCCGACTTCATCAAGAAGCAGGAAGGCCTGGGCGCGGTGGTGACAAGCGACAAGCGCGTCGAGCCGGCCGAGCACAAGAAGTTCGTGCAGGCCGAGGTGGCGCGCTTCGGCCCGGTCATCAAGGCGGCCGGCGTGTACGCCGACTGATCCGCGCGCGAGACTGCAGACAAGCCACCGGGTGCGAGCCCGGTGGCTTTTTCATTGCCGGGCCGCCCCAAGATGAAAAGCGCCCCCTCGGGGGGGACAGCGACCACGCATAGCGGGGAGCGTGGGGGCCATTGTTCATGGGCGCATGCGGCGTGTGGCGAGCCCGCCGGCCAGCAGGGCGAGAGCGGCGACGGTGGCCAGTGCCAGCAGCGGCACCGCCGTGCCGTGCGTGACGGCCGGAGCGGCCTGGAAGCGGGGCATGTGCGCGATGGCCTCGGCCGTGAACGCTTGGTCCTCGAACAGGTGGGGGTAGAAGAAGCCACGCAGCTGCGCGTGGAAATCCGTCACGGCGTCCTGGTAGTCCAGCTGCGCAGCGAGATCGGTGGCGGCCTGCCGGTGCAAAGCGGTCTGCACGCCCACGCCGGGCAGCAGCCAGCCCAGCCGCTCGGTCCAGCCCTGGCGCGCCTGCAGTGCCGCGCGCCAGGCTCGCACGTCCTGCGCCACGTCTTCGTCGCCGAGTTGCTGGAAGGCGAAGTACCACTTCCAGTGGAAGCCCGCGGGCAGCGGCGCCGTGCCCTGCCACTGCGGATGGCTGGCGAAGAAGCGCGCCATGGTGTCTTCGCGCGGCTGGTCCCAGGCGCCGTGCACCAGTTCGCGCTGCGCCAGGGCCAGCTCCACGCCCTGGGCGGCGGGCAGCGCGCGCTGCAGCGCCGTGTGGGCCAGCGTGGGCATCACCAGGGTCAGCAGCGCCCAGCAGCCCATGAGGGCCGTGGCATGGGCAGCGGGGCTGCGCCCGCGGCTGCCCACGGCCAGCGCCAGGCCGCTCCAGAACGCGAGGTAGGCCAGCGTGGCCAGCACGGCTGTGGCCAGCGCCGCAGCCGGCGTGCCCAGCAGCAGGGCCGCCACCAGCACCGGCAGCAGCAAGGCCAGGGCGACCAGCGCTGCGCGCAGGACTGTTCGGCGCAGCCACAGGCCAGTGCCGGCCTGTGGCAGGGCCAGCAGCGTGGCGAGCCGCCCGGCGCGGCGCTCGCCCGAGACCAGGTCGTACAGCAGCGCGATCAGGAACAGCGGCGCCAGGTAGACCAGCACGAAGGCCCAGTCGAAGCGGCCCGCCAGCGCGAGTTCGGGGTTGAAGCTCTCGCCCTCGTGCAGCTGCGACTGCAGCGCGAGCGCGCGCACCCGCAGCACCAGCGGCGCGCTGTCGCGCAGGCCCAGCGCGAGGAAGGCCGTGGGCGCAGGCGGGTTGGCGGTGGCGTGCTGGCCGTAGTAGGCGGCCGCGCCGGCGTCGCCTTGCGCGAGTGGCTTGCGCAGCTGGGCGGCCAGGTCCTGCTGCTGCAGCGGCGCCAGGCGTTCCAACGTGGCTTGCTGGCGCGCGATTTCGCGCGCACCGGACCAGACCGCCAGGCTGGACAGCAGCAGCAACAACGCGAGGGCCGCGAGCGCCAGCGGTGCGCGCGTGAGCAAGCGCCATTCGTGGACGAGCGCGTTCATGCCGCCACCCGTCCGATCCGGCGCGTGGCCCATGCCAGCACGGCACCCAGACCGGCCAGCCACAGCAGCAGCACGGTGGCTGCCGGAGTCGCCGCGCGCAGCGCCTGTGCCGGTGGCGCCGGCGTGAAATGGAACACCGCCAGGTCGTGCCAGTGCTCGGCGCCGATGCGGTTGTCGCGGCTGGAGCGGTCGCCGGCCAGCGTGAGCTTCTCGGCCTGCAGCCGGTTGAGCGACTGCACCAGCGCGTAGCGGTGGCGCTCGCCCTGTTCGAGGAAGCTGCGGTAGGCCGCGAGGTCGGTGCCGGCCGCGGCCATGGACAGGCGCCGCAGCGCCAGCACCGGGCTCAGCGGCGCCAGGCGGTCGACGTGGTCCAACTGGGCCTGCTGCAGCGCGAAGCCGGCGTCGGCATGGCGCACGAATAACTCCGAAGTCAGGCGCTCGCCCTCCATGGCCACCAGGCCTTTGTAGTTCTGCGGCAGGTCCTGCACACGCGCCACGCCGTGCTGCGCGAGCAGGCGCGCGCGGAAGGCCGCGAAGTACGGGTCGTCGGCGTTGTGGCTGTCGCCCAGCGCGGCGAGTTCGCGCGCGATGGCGATGTCGGTCTCCATGCGCGTGGGCAGGGGCAGCTGGGCCGTGGCGAGCTCGGCCGCCAGGCGCGGCAGCAGCACCACGCCGACGGCCCAGACCGCCAGCAGCGCCACGAGCGCGCTGCGGGCTTGGCGCAGCCAGGCCGAGACGCAGACCGTGGCCAGCACCCACAGCGCGAGCCACAGCGCATAGCCGGTTGCCAGCGTGGCCACCAGCACGGCCGGTGCCGGCGTGGCCGCGGCCATCCAGCCCAGCGCGAGCAGGGCTGGCAGAAGCGCCATGGCCGCCAGGCCCCCGAGCGCGAGCAGCTTGCCGGCAACGATCTGGTGCGGCCGCACGCCCTGCGCCAGCAGCTGGCGCAGCGTGCCGGCCTCGCGCTCGCGTGCCAGCGTGGCGTGACCGGCAAAGACAAGCAGCAGCGGCGCCAGCACCTGCAACACGAAGGCGGGCGTGGGCTGGCCGAAGCGCAGCAGCAGCGAGGACTGGCGCATCTCGCTGAAGTTGGCGCTGTTCTGGCGGTGGCCTTCGAGGAACAGCGTGTGGCCGGTCTGTGCGTCGACGCCGGGGTCGAACGCGGCCAGCGGGTTCAGCGGCCGGAACACGAAGTGGCCGTAGTGCACCATGCGGTGCGGGTGCCGGTCGGGTGCGTTTTCGAAGGCGTGGTCGACCTGGCTCTGGCGGCGTGCGCGTTCTGCGGTGAGCGCGTCGCGTTGCTCGGCCGCGTGGACGATGGCCACGGCGGTCAGCAGCAGCAACAGGGCGAGTCCGAGCACGGCCACGCGGTCGCGCTGCAGCCAGCGCCATTCTTCGCGCGTGATGCGCCACACGGGGCTCATGCTGCGGCTCCCGCCGCCGCGTAGCGCCGGTGCAGCGCGCGCACGTCGAAGCGCTCGGCGCCGCTGGCCGCCACCTCTTCGCGCAGCCGGCCCTGGTCGAGGAAGCCGATGCGGTCGGCCACGTCGGCCGCGCCCAGCAGGTCGTGCGTGACCATCAGGATGGCCACGCCCTCGCCGCGCAGCCAGCCGAGCAGCCGGCTGAATTCGGCCGAGGCCTGCGGATCGAGCCCGGAGGTCGGCTCGTCCAGCAGCAGCACGGGCACACGGCGCGCCAGCGCCAGGCCGATGGCCACCTTTTGCCGCATGCCCTTGGAGAAGCCGGCCACGCGACGGTCGTGGGCCGCTGCGTCCAGGCCGGCGCGTGCAAGCGCGGCGCCGATGGCGTCGGCCGCGGCGCGTTGGCCTGCGAGGTCCAGGAAGTAGGCCAGGTTCTCGCGCGCACTCAGATGCTCGTACAGGGCCACGTTCTCGGGGATGTAGGCCAGCTGGCGCCGCGCCGCGGCGGCGTCGCGCGCGGGGTCGGCGCCCAGCACACGCACCTGGCCGCGCGTGGGCTGCACGAAGCCCAGGAACAGGCCCAACGTGGTGGTCTTGCCGGCGCCGTTGGCGCCGAGCAGGGCGTAGGTTTCGCCAGCGGCGACCGTGAGGTCCAGGCCGCGCAGGATGCTGCGGTGGGCGTAGCCGGCCTCGACGGCCTGCGCGCGCAATGCGGGATGTGCCATGTCAGAACTTGGCCTGCAGGCCGACGGTGATGGCGCGTTCCATCCCGGGCGTGACCCACAGGCGGTTGAACGAGCTGGTGTAGTAGGTGGCATCGAAGAGGTTGTCGACATCCAGCGTGAGGCGCACCGTGGGCGTGATGCGCCAGTAGCCGACCAGCTTGGCCGTGGTGTAGCTGGGCAGCGCGAAGACCGCCGTGCCGGCGTTGGCCTCGGCCTGCGTGCGGGCCTGGCCCAGGCGCTGGCCCATGTGCGTGACGCCGCCGCCGATGCCGTAGCGTTGGCCGTTGGGCAGGGCGTCCTCGTACATCGCCAGCAGGCTGCCGTTGACGCGCGGCACGTTGAGCAGCTGGCCGCCCACTTCGAGGCTGTTGTCGCGCGTGATCTCCACATCGTTGAACACCAGGCTGGCGTTGACGCGCCAATGGGTGTTGACCTGGCCCGCCAGGTCCAGCTCCAGGCCGCGCGAACGGACCTCGCCGGCAGCGACGGAGTAGCCGGCGTTGGCCGGGTCGGCGGTCAGCACGTTGCGCTTGCGGATCTCGAACAGCGCGGCCGTGGCGCCGATGCGCTGGTCCGCGCTCTGCCACTTGGTGCCGAGCTCCAGCGCGCGGCCGGTCTCCGCAGAGAAGGCGCCGCCCGTGGCATCGCTGCCCGTGTTGGGCCGGAACGAGCGACCCGCGTTGGCATAGACCGTCCATTGCGGCGAGGGCAGCCAGCTCAGCCCCAGGCGCGGCGAGGTCGCCGAAGGCTGCTGCGGTGTCGTGACACCTGTGCGGCGGTTCAGCAGCGACTGGTCGTAGCGGTCCACGCGCGCGCCGGCCAGCAAGCGCCAGGCCGGCGCCAGCGTGAGGGCGTCCTGCACATAGAAGGCAGTGTTGCGCTGGCGCTCGAAGGTGTCGGTGTTGGCGAGCGGCGTGGGCTGGGCCTGGCCATACACGGGCCGGTAGATGTCGATGGCATAGGGCTGGCTGGCGCTCGGGTTCGCGCGCAGCATGCGCGTGTCCATGTCGAAGCGGTAACGCTCCAGGCCGAACAGCAGTTCGTGCTGGACGCCGCCGGTCTCCAGCTTGCCCTGCAGTTCGGCTTGCGCCGCAAGGTCGTCCGAGTCGTAGTCGCGCAGGCGGCGCTGGCGCGTCAGCAGGCCGTCGGCTTGCAGCGCGCTGGCCTCGGTCGACGTGCCATGGATGCCCGTGGAGCGCTGCGACAGGCCGACCCGGCCGGTCCAGCCGCTGGCCCAGAGGTGCGAGAGGATGAGCTGGTGCGTGCGGTTGTCCACGCGCACGTCGCCATCGGCTGGCTCGCCCAGGAAGCGCGTGCGGGGGATGGCGCCGAGCCGGTTGCCCAGGGCCACCACGCCACGGTCCAGCGGTGTCTCGTGGCGCAGGATCTCGCCGGTGTAGTCGAGCACCGTGTCGTTCGTGAGCTTCCAGGTGAAGGCCGGTGCCAGCACCTGGCGCTGCGCGCCCACGTGGTCGCGCCAGCCGCCGCGGTCTTCCACGGCCACGTTGAGCCGGTAGGCGAACTTCTCGCCGATGGGGCCGGTGCTGTCGAGCGCGCCGCGCTTCAGGCCATGGCTGCCGCCATAGGCCTCCACCGCGTGCGCAGGCTTCCACAACGGGCGCTTGGACACCACGTTGAGCGTGCCGCCCGGCTCGCTGCTGCCGTACAGCGCGGCGGCCGGGCCCTTCAGGAACTCGATGCGCTCCACGCCGGCCAGGTCGCGCGGCGCGTTGAAGCCGCGGCCCGAAGCGAAGCCATTGAACAGCGTGGCCATGCCCACGTTCTGGTCACCCGGCAGGCCGCGGATGGCGATGTTGTCCCACAGGCCGCCGAAGTTGTTCTGGCGTGAGACGCCGCCCACGTAGTCGAGCACGTCGTCGAGCTTGGTGGCGCCCAGGTCGTCGATGGCCTGGCGCGTGACGATGCGCACCGACTGCGGCAGCTCGCGCAACGGCAGCTCGGTCTTGGCGCCGGCCGCTTCTTCTGCGTGGTACGCGCCGGAGGCGGTGCGGCCGACCACCTCGACGGTGGAAAGCTGGGCGTCCTGGGCGAGGGCGGGCAGCGCGGCGCACAGGGCGGCGCTGGAGAGGGCGAACGGCAGCGGCCGCCGCCGCGTGAACGGAGGATGGGTCATGGAAGAAGTGCAGCAAGGCGCCGCCCGGCCGGATGCCAGGCAGGCTGAGACGGTGGCCGGCCAAGGCCGGACGGATCGAGGCGCCGCGGTGGCGCCGGGCCTCAGGCCTGCGGTGGGTCGCGCGCGCGGAACGGCCAGCGTTCCGCGCCCGGCGGGATGGTCGCGGCGGGCTGCGTGGCGCGCCGGTGCGCCATCGGTGCGCAGTGCCATGGCGGCGCCGCATCCAGCGCATGCGCCAGGCCCGCGTAGCTGATGCACCAGGCGCAGGCGGCGTGTGCTTCGGGCGGCTCGTCCTGCGCTTCGGCCAGGCGCTCGCCGGAACTGGCCTCGCGCAGGTGCTCCAGCGCATGCAGCGGCACGCCGATGGCCGTGTTGAACAACACGGCCACCAGCAGCAGGCGCAGCAGCAGGAGGCGGATCGGGTGGGCCAAGAGAACGGGCCGCAGAAGTGCGGCCCGTGATTCTACTGAGAATGCAATCTCAGTTACGCGAAGGCAGCGTTACTTCGGTCGCACGGCATCCACCGTGCCCTGGATGAAGGCCTTGATCGCATCCACATCGGTCATGGACAGCTTGCCCGTGAAGTCCGGCATGCCGCGCGCCATGGCTGGGCCCTTGAACACGAACTTGTCCAGGTTCTCGATGAAGGCCGCATCCATGTAGCCCAGGTTGGGGATGTTGCCGCCGCGGTCCACGCCCGGCACGCCATGGCACAGCACGCAGTTGCTGACATACAGGCCGGTGCCGGCCTCGACCTTGGCGGTGTCGTACTTCACGCCCTGCAGCAGCTTGCCGGCGCGGTACTCCACGAAGGCCGGCATCTTGGCCGTGCCACCCACCGCGAAGGTATAGAGCGTGCCCGGACCCTGGCGTTCGGTGGCGCGCGTGGCCTGGCCGTACACGCCGCCCCAGCCGACCGCGATCGACACGTACTGCTTGCCGTCCACGAGGTAGGTGGCCGGCGCGGCCACCACGCCGGTGCCGGTGGGCGTTTCCCAGAGCTTGGCGCCGGTCTTGGCGTCGTAGGCCACCATGCGGCCGTCGGCCGTGCCCTGGAACACCAGGTTGCCGGCCGTGGTCAGCGTGCCGCCGTTCCAGGGCGATGCATGTTCCACGCCCCAGGCTTCCTTCTGCGCCACCGGGTCCCAGGCCACCAGCCGGCCCATGGGCTTGCTGGTGGGCGGCGCGGCGTTCATGAACATCGCGGTGTTCCAGCCCTGGTTGGAGTGCGGGCGCAGCGGCACGTCCTTGTTGAACTGCCAGTCCTTGTCGTCCATGAGGTTCACCGGCACGTGCTGGGCCGGCAGGTAGACCAGGCCGGTGGCCGGGTTGAACGACATCGGGTGCCAGTTGTGCGCGCCGTACGGGCCGGGGATGCTGTCGCCCGGCTTGTCGTTCTGGCGCGCGGCGGCGATCTCGATCGGCCGGCCCTTGGCGTCGTAGCCCGTGGCCCAGTTCACGTCGACGAAGTTCTTGGCCGAGATGAACTGGCCGTTGCTGCGGTCGATGACGAAGAAGAAGCCGTTCTTGGGCGCGTGCAGGATCACCTTGCGCGGCTTGCCGTCCACCGTCAGGTCGGCCAGGATCATCGGCTGCGTGGCGGTGTAGTCCCAGTTGTCGCCGGGCGTCTCCTGGTAGTGCCACTTGTAGGCGCCGGTGTCGGGGTCGAGCGCGACGATGGACGAGAGGTACAGGTTGTCGCCGCCCTTGGGGCTGCGCTTGCTGTGCGCCCACGGCGAGCCGTTGCCGGTGCCGATGTACATCAGGTTGAGCGCGGGGTCGAAGGCCATGGTGTCCCAGACCGTGCCGCCGCCGCCGGCTTCCCAGTACTTGCCGGCCGGATCCCAGGTCTTGGCGGCGCGCTCCATGGCGGCGTCCTCGAAGGGCTTGGCCGGGTCGCCCGGCACCGTGAACCAGCGCCATTTCTGGTCGCCGGTTTCGGCGTCGTAGGCCGTGACGTAGCCGCGCACGCCGTATTCGGCGCCACCGTTGCCGATGATGACCTTGCCCTTGAACACGCGCGGCGCGCCGGTGATGGTGTAGCTGCGCGCATGGTCGATCAGCGTGTCCTTTTGCCACAGCACGCGGCCGCTGGCGGCGTCCAGCGCGATCAGCCGGCCGTCGTAGGCGCCCACGTAGACCTTGCCCTGCCACAGCGCCACGCCGCGGTTGACCACATCGCAGCAGCCGCGAAAGCCCTTGGACTTGTCGACCTGCGGGTCGTAGCTCCAGATGCGCTGGCCGGTGCGCGCGTCGATGGCGTGCACCACGCTCCACGAGGCCGTCACATACATCACGCCATCGACCACCAGCGGCGTGGCCTCCACCCCGCGCGTGCTCTCCAGGTTGTAGGACCACACCAGGCCGAGCTGCTTCACATTGCCGGCGTTGATCTGGTCGAGCTTGCTGTGGCGGGTCTCGGCGTAGTCCAGGCCGTAGCTCGGCCAGTCGGCTGTCTTGGCCGCGTTGGACTGGATGAATGCGCCATCGACCTTCTTCACGGCGCTGGCAGCGCGCTCGGCCGGTGTCTGCGCCTGCGCGGAAACCGACGACGCCAGCGCGACCAGGGCCAGCGCGGCAAGAGAACGTACGAGCATCGGGATGTCTCCGTTTTTGTTGTGGTGGCGCCGAGCATCCGCGCGCTTTCCAGTCGGATGCTCCGTATTTTCCCTAGGGCCTGTCGCCGGGAAATCACTGGCGCAGTGCAGCATGGCGCTCGCCTAGCATGGCGGTCACGCGCGATCGGACCGCGCTGGAGACAAGATGCCTGCTTCGCCTTCCCTTTCCACGCTCGAAGAGCTGCTGCGCGGCATGCTGCGCATCCGCGCCTTCGAGGATGTCGCCGAGACGAGCCGCCCGGACGCTGCCGCGGCGCCGCCCATCGCGGGCCAGGAGGCCGTGCCGGTGGGCGTGTGCGCCCACCTGCGGCCCGGCGATCACCTGACCGCCACGCACCGCGGCCATGGCCAGACGCTGGCCGGCCTGCTGGGCCAGGCAGCGGGCGCGCACGGCGCCATGCACACCGCGGTGGGCGCTGCGCACGGTGCCAAGCTGCAGGGCAAGGACGGTGTCACGGTCTGCTTTTTCGGCGATGCCGCACTGCACCCCGGGCCGTTCCTGGAGTCCCTGAACTGGGCCAGGGTCTATGCGCTGCCCGTGCTGTTCGTCTGCGAGGACGGCCCCTGGAGCCTGGATGCGGCGAGCGAGGGCGCCTCCGTGCGCGCCGTGGCCATGGGCGTGCCGGCCGAGCAGGTCGACGCCAGCGATGTGCTGGCCGTCCATGCGCTGGCCGGGCGGCTCGTGGCGCAGTTGCGCGGCGGCGCCGGCCCCTGCCTGCTGCATGCGCGCAACTACCGCGGCGCGGCCTGCGCGCCCGCCGGCCGCGAGACCGATGCCATCGCCCGGGCCTGTGCGCGCTACCTGGCCTTGGGCGGCAGCGCCCAGGCGCTGCAGCGGATCGAGCGCCAGGCGCTGCAGCAGGCCCGGCGCGCGCTGGCCGATGCGCTGCCCGCACCGCAGGCCGCGCTGCACCGAGTTGCCGAACTGGCCGCCGCCGTGCGGCCCCTGTGGAACTGAACGAGGAACTTCCCATGCGCTCTCTTCTGTCGATCCGCCGCCTGGTGCTGGGCGCTGCCGCCCTGGCCGCCTGCGCCCACGCGCTGCCCGTGCTGGCCCAGTCGGGCTGGCCCAGCAAGCCCATCCGCATGGTGGTGCCGTTCGCGCCCGGCGGCACCACCGACATCCTCGCCCGCGCGGTGGCGGTGGAGCTGACCAAGTCGCTGGGCCAGCCCGTGGTGGTGGACAACAAGGCCGGTGCCGGCGGCAACATCGGCGCCGACATCGTGGCCAAGGCGGCCCCGGACGGCTACACCATCCTGATGGGCACGGTGGGCACGCACGCCATCAACAAGTGGCTATACGACAAGATGCCCTACGACCCGGTCAAGGACTTCGCGCCGATCAGCCTGGTGGCCGGCGTGCCGAATGTGATGGTGGTCAACGCCGAGAAGGCGCGCGCCTTGAAGATCCACAACGTCAAGGACTTCATCGCCTACGCCAAGGCCAACCCCGGCAAGCTGAACATGGCTTCCAGCGGCAACGGCACCTCCATCCACATGGCTGGCGAGCTGTTCAAGACCATGACGGGTGCGTACATGGTGCACTTCCCGTACAGGGGCTCGGGCCCCGCGCTCATGGACATGGTCGCCGGCAGCATGGACGTGATGTTCGACAACCTGCCCTCGGCCATGCAGCAGATCAAGGCCGGCAAGCTGACCGCGCTGGCCGTGACCAGCGCCCAGCGCTCGGCCGCTCTGCCCGACGTGCCCACTGTGGAGCAGGCCGGCGGCCCCGAGCTCAAGGGCTTCGAGGCCAGTTCCTGGTTCGGCCTGCTGGCGCCCGCCGGCACGCCGCCCGAGATCGTGGCCCGCATCCAGCAGGACGTGGCCAAGGCCATCAAGACCCAGGAGGTCAACGAGCGGCTGCTGGCCCAGGGCGCGATCCCGAGCGGCAACACGCCGCAGCAGTTTGCGGCGCTGATCGGTGCGGAGCTGAAGAAGTGGCAGCCCGTGGTCAAGGCCTCGGGCGCGAAGGTGGACTGAAAGGTCGGCGGGGCTACACGCCCCAGACCACTTCCTTGCCCGCGGCCTGGGCGCGCCGCAGCATCTCGATGAAGGGCACGGCGCGCTGGCGCAGCGACACCACCTCGGGCTTGCTCCTGGGCTGTTCGCCCTTGGCATGCGCCTCGTCCTCGGCGGCCTTCTGGGCCGCTTCTTCCTCGGCGATGGCCTTCTCCAGCGCGGCGACCGCGCCCGTCATCTGGTCGGGCAGGATGATGCCGCTGGGTCCTGGCTCCTTGCCGATCAACTGCAGCACGCGGCGCCCGTTGGGCTCCAGCATGATGAGGTCGCCGGTGGCTTTGGACTTGAACTTGAACAGCATGGGGGTCAGCGGTACATGTAACCGCGGTTGAACGGATAGGCCGATTGTGCGCCCGTCATCGGGCCGCTGCGGGTGCTGCCGCCGGGCCTGGTGGCCAGCATCTGGTGCAGCGAAATCCAGTCGTGTTCGAAGCTCATAGCGCTGCCGGCCAGGTACAGCCGGTAGGCGCGCAGGACGCGCTCGGCGCTGTCCGATTCCCTGGCGGTGGCCGCCAGTACCTGCCGGGCTTCGTCCAGCCGGGCCTCCAGCGCATCGGACCAGGCCCACAGCGTGCGCGCGTAGTGCGGGCGCAGGTTCTCGGTGTCCACCATCTCCAGGCCGGCGCCGGCCATCTCGCGCAGAACGTGCGAGACATGCAGCAATTCGCCGCCCGGGAAGATGTACTTCTCGATGAAATCGCCCATGCCCGCGCCGAGCTGGTCGTGGTGCACCGACGAGCCCGTGATGCCGTGGTTGAGCACCAGGCCGCCCGGCTTGAGCATTTCGTGGATGCGGGCGAAGTAGGTCGGCATGTTGGCCCGGCCCACGTGCTCGAACATGCCGACCGAGGCGATCTTGTCGAATGGCTCGGCTGCCAGGTCGCGGTAGTCGCACAGCAGCATGCGCACGCGGCCTGACAGGCCACGCCGCTCGATCTCGCGGCTCACATGCGCATGCTGGTTGCGCGAGAGCGTGATGCCGGTGGCGTCCACGCCGTAGTGCTCGGCCGCCCACAGCAGCAGGCCGCCCCAGCCCGCACCCACGTCCAGGAAGCGCTCGCCGTTGCGCAGCATGAGCTTCTTGCAGATGTGGTCGAGCTTGGCCTCCTGGGCCTGGGCGAGGCTCATGTCGGCCTCGCGGAAGTAGGCGCAGGAGTACACGCGCTTGTCGTCCAGCCACAGCGCGTAGAAGTCGTCGGAGACGTCGTAGTGGAACTGGATCTGCTCGGCGTCCTTGGCATGCGAATGCGCCGCCAGCGATCTGGCGCGGCGCAGCACGTTGCCCCACCAGCCCGAGGACGACTGCTCGCCCGGATGCCCTGGCAGCAGCCGCGCGGCCACCTCCATGAGGTCGCGCATGCGGCCCTGCAATTGCACGCGGCTCTCGACGAAGTCCTCGGCCAGCCGGCCGATCTGCCCTGCGGCCATGGTGGCCAGGCTGGACCAGTCCTGGAACGACAGCGTGACCTTGGCGCCGCTGGCGCCCACGCGTTCACCGGCCGGCAGCTGCAGCGCGACGGGAACCGGCAGTCCCTGCAGCTGGGCCTCGATCTTGGGGATGAGGGGGTTGCGCATGCAACAAATTCTTGCCAATAGCAAAGGCCCTGGTCAAGGCATGGGTCTGTAGGACGGCACCGCATACCGGCATCGTCAAACCCCATTGACATGCAATAGTTCATATCTAAACTATTTCGACATGAACATCCTGTGCCTCGGCGGAGGGCCCGCCGGCCTGTACTTCGCCCTGCTGATGCAGCGCCAGAACCCGGCGCACCGCGTCACGCTGCTGGAGCGCAACCGCGCCGGCGACACCTTCGGATGGGGCGTGGTGCTGTCCGACCAGACCCTGGAGAACCTGCAGGCGGCGGATCCGGCCTCGGCTGCGCGCATCGGCGAGCAGTTCCACCACTGGGACGACATCGAGGTGTTCTTCAAGGGCCGTAGCCTGCGTTCTGGCGGCCACGGCTTTTGCGGCATCGGCCGCAAGCGGCTGCTCGACATCCTGCAGGCCCGCTGCGCCGAAGTGGGCGTGCGGATGGTGTTCGAAGCCGAGGTACACGACGACGAGGCGGTGGCGCGGCAATACGCGGCAGACCTCGTCATCGCCTGCGACGGCTTGAACAGCCGCGTGCGCCAGCGCCATGCCGAGACCTTCCGGCCCGACGTGGACGTGCGCGCCTGCCGCTTCGTCTGGCTGGGCACGCGCAAGCGCTTCGACGCGTTCACCTTCGCCTTCGAGCAGACCGAACACGGCTGGTTCCAGGCCCATGCGTACCAGTTCGATGGCGACACCTCGACCTTCATCGTCGAGACGCCCGAGGCCGTCTGGCAGGCCCATGGCCTGGACCGCATGGCACAGGAGGATGCGATCGCGTTCTGCGAGCGGCTGTTCGCGCGCTACCTGGACGGCGAGAGGCTCATCAGCAATGCGGCGCACCTGCGTGGCTCGGCGATCTGGATCCGCTTTCCGCGCGTGGTTTGCGCGCAGTGGGTGCACCGGCTGGCGCTCGATGGACGCAGCGTGCCGGTGGTGCTGATGGGCGATGCCGCGCACACGGCGCATTTCTCGATCGGCAGCGGTACCAAGCTGGCGCTCGAGGACGCGATCGACCTGGCCGGCGCCATCGCCACCGAGCCCACGCTGGACCAGGCGCTGGCCGCCTTCGAGGCGCGCCGCAGCGTGGAGGTGCTGAAGATCCAGAACGCCGCACGCAACTCCACCGAGTGGTTCGAGAACGTGGCGCGTTACAGCGGCCTGCCGATGGAGCAGTTCATGTACTCGCTGCTCACGCGGTCACAGCGCATCGGCCACGAGAACCTGCGCCTGCGCGACGCGCGCTGGCTCGGCGACCATGAGCGCTGGCTGGCCGGCGGCACCGCGGCGCGGCTGCCCATGCTGCTGCCCCTCCAGGTGCGCGGGCTCACGCTGAAGAACCGCATTCTGGTCTCGCCGATGGCCACCTACAGCGCTGTCGACGGCGTGCCGCAAGACTTCCACCTCGTGCACCTGGGCGCGCGTGCGCTGGGCGGCGCAGCCATGGTGTGCGTGGAGATGACCAGCCCCACGCCCGAGGGCCGCATCACGCCGGGCTGCACGGGCCTGTGGAACATGGCGCAGCAAGAGGCGTTTGCGCGCATCGTCGACTTCGTCCACGCGAGCAGCAGCGCCGCCATCGGCCTGCAGCTGGGCCACAGCGGCCCCAAGGGCTCCACCCAGCGCGGCTGGGAGGAGGCGGACGCGCCGCTGCCCGAGGGCAATTGGCCCCTGCTGGCCGCCAGCGCCGTGGCCTATGGGCCGGACAACCAGGTGCCGCAGGCCATGACGCGCGCCGACATGGATGCGCTGCGCGACGCCTTCGTGGCTGCCACCGAGCGCGCCGCTGCGGCCGGCTTCGACTGGCTGGAATTGCACTGTGCGCACGGCTACCTGCTGTCGAGCTTCATCACGCCGCTGACCAACCTGCGCAGCGACGCCTACGGCGGCCCGCTGGAGAACCGGCTGCGCTACCCGCTCGAAGTGTTCGCCGCCATGCGCGCCGCCTGGCCTGCGGAGCGGCCCATGAGCGTGCGCATCTCCGCGCACGACTGGGCGCCCGGTGGCCACACCGCCGACGATGCCGTGGCGATCGCGCGCGCATTCCAGGCGGCCGGCTGCGACGTGATCGACGTGTCCTCGGGGCAGACCACGCGTGCGGCCCGGCCGGTCTACGGCCGCATGTACCAGACCCCGTTCTCCGACCGCATCCGCCAGGAGGTGGGCATCCGCACCATCGCGGTCGGCGCCATCACCGAGGGCGACCAGGCCAACAGCATGATCGCCGCGGGCCGCGCCGACCTGTGTGCCGTGGCGCGTCCGCACCTGGCCGACCCGGCCTGGACGCTGCACGAAGCCGCGCGCCTGCAGGCAGCGCAGCAGACCGACTGGCCGCTGCCCTACCTGGCCGGGCGCGACCAACTGCTGCGCGAGCTGGCGCGCCAGCGTGCCAGCGCACCTGAAACCACGCATTGACATGGACCTCGAAGCCCGCGCCCACAGTGAACACCCCGAGGAGCTGCGCCTATGGCTGCGCATGCTGACCTGCTCCCAGCAAGTCGAACGCCAGGTCCGCGCACGCCTGCGCACCCAGTTCGGCACCACCTTGCCGCGCTTCGACCTGATGGCCCAGCTCGAGCGCGTGCCCGCGGGACTCAAGATGCGCGAGCTGTCGGCACGCCTCATGGTGACGGGCGGCAATGTCACCGGCATCACCGACCAGCTGGTGGCCGAAGGCCTGGTGGAGCGTGTGGACGTGGAGGGCGACCGGCGTGCCTACCGCGTCCGCCTGACCACGCGCGGGCGCGCCCAGTTCCGCGCCATGGCGCAGCAGCACGAGCAGTGGATCGTCGAGGCCTTCGCCGGGCTTGCGGCACGCGACATCGCCACGCTGCACCGGCTGCTGGGCAAGGTGAAGCAGCACACGCAGCACAACTTCCTGGAGACACCATGACCTACCCGATCGGCGCGGACAACCCCATGCGCGCCCAGTTTTCCGCGCGCGCCGGCTACCAGGGCCTGCATGTCGGCTGGCAGCTGCAAGCCGGCGTGGGCACCATCACCCTGCGCCGGCCCGAGCGCAAGAACCCGCTGAGCTTCGACTCCTATGCCGAGCTGCGCGACCTGTTCCATGGCCTGCGCTTCGCCACCGACGTCAAGGTCGTCGTGCTGGCCGGCGCCGGCGGCAACTTCTGCTCGGGCGGCGACGTGCACGAGATCATCGGTCCGCTGACCCGCATGGCCATGCCGGAACTGCTGGCCTTCACGCGCATGACGGGCGAGCTGGTCAAGTGCATGCGCGCCTGCCCGCAGCCCATCGTGGGGGCGATCGACGGCGTCTGCGCCGGCGCGGGCGCGATGCTGGCCCTGGCCTGCGACCTGCGCTACGGCACCGAGGCGGCCCGCACGGCCTTCCTGTTCACGCGCGTGGGGCTGGCCGGTGCCGACATGGGGGCCTGTGCACTGCTGCCGCGCGTGATCGGCCAGGGCCGCGCTTCCGAGCTGCTGTACACGGGCCGTGCCATGACGGCCGCAGAAGGCCTGGCCTGGGGGTTCTTCAACGCCCTGCATGCGCCGGATGCGCTGCTGTCCGAGGCCCAGGCCATGGCGCGCGAGCTGGCCGCCGGCCCCAGCTTCGCCCACGGCATGACCAAGACCATGCTGGCACAGGAATGGTCCATGGGCATCGACCAGGCCATCGAGGCCGAAGCCCAGGCCCAGGCCATCTGCATGCAGACGGAGGACTTTCGCCGCGCCTACGAAGCCTTCGCGGCCAAGCGCAAGCCGGTCTTCCAGGGGGACTGAGCATGTTCCGCGGCACCAGCGCGCAGACCGACCGCTTCGTGCACGATCGCCTGCCGCCACCGGCGCAATGCGCGCAGCTGCGCTACGACCTGCCCGAGTTGCAACTGCCCGACCAGCTCAACCTGGTCGAGGAGCTGTTGGACAAGGCGGCCGGCCGGCCCTGGGCTGAGCGCCCGCTGCTGCGCTCGGCCGCGCGCACGCTGAGCTACAGCGGTGCGCGGGCCGAGGTCGACCGCATGGCCCGGGTGCTGACGGAGGACCTGGGCCTGGTGCCCGGCAACCGGGTGCTGCTGCGCGGCGGCAACTCGGTCACGCTGGCGCTGGCCTGGCTGGCCGTGGTCAAGGCCGGCCTGATCGCGGTGGCCACCATGCCCTTGCTGCGCGCGCGCGAGCTCGGCCAGATCATCGCCAAGGCACAACCCGCGGCAGCGCTGTGCGAGGCACGGCTGCTGGACGAACTGCGCCAGGCGCCCGGTGCGCAGGCGCTGCCGGCCGGATCGCTGGCCTTCCATGCACCCGACGACGGCGGTAGCCTGGAGGCGCGCGCCGCACGCAAGCCAGGCGGCTTCAGCGCGTGCCCGACCGCGGCAGACGACATCGCGCTGATCGCCTTCACCTCGGGCACCACGGGGCAACCCAAGGCGCCCGTCATCAGCCACCGCGAGGTGCTGGCCATGTGCAACTGCTGGCCACGCCATGTGCTGCGCGCGCGCAGCGATGACACCGTGGTCGGCTCGCCGCCGCTGGCCTTCACCTTCGGCCTGGGTGGCTTGCTGCTGTTCCCGATGTGGGCGGGTGCCTCTGTCTACTTCCCCGAGGCGCCCTACACGCCCGAGAGCCTGGTGCGCCAGGCCCGCGAGGTCGGCGCGACCATCTGCTACACCGCGCCGACCTTCTACCGCCAGATGGCGCCGCATGCCAGGGCGCTGGGCGGGCTGGCGCAGCTGCGCATCTGCGTCAGCGCCGGTGAGGCGCTGCCGGACGCAACACGCCAGCTCTGGAAGGAGACCACAGGCATCGAGATGCTCGACGGCATCGGCGGCACCGAGCTGTTCCACATCTACATCTCCTCGCCGCCCGAGCGCACGCGGCGCGGCGCCGTGGGCCAGGTGGTGCCGGGCTTCACGGCCCGGATCGTCGACGATGAAGGTCGCGAGCTGCCGCGCGGCAGCGTCGGCCGCCTGGCGCTGGTCGGCCCGGTCGGCTGCCGCTACCTTGATGATGCGCGCCAGACGCAGTACGTGCAGCGGGGCTGGAACTATCCCGGCGATGCTTTTGTCCAGGACGCCGATGGCTACTTCTTCTACCAGGCCCGCACCGACGACATGATCGTCACGGCGGGCTACAACGTCGGCGGCCCCGAGGTCGAGGACGTGCTGCTGCAGCATCCCGCCGTGGCCGAATGCGCGGTGGTCGGCAAGCCCGATGCCGAGCGCGGCATGCTGGTCAAGGCCTTCTGTGTGCTGCGCCCTGGCCACAGCGGCGACGCCGCGCTGGCGCGCGCGCTGCAAGAGCATGTGAAGGCCCGGCTGGCGCCCTACAAGTACCCGCGCGAGGTGGCCTTCCTGCCGGCGTTGCCGCGCACCGAGACCGGCAAGCTGCAGCGCTACAAATTGAGAGAGCCATGAAGTTCCTGCAACCCCCCGATTGGGCCCCTGCGAAGGGCTATGCGAACGGCGTGGCCGCACGCGGCACGCTGGTGTGCGTGGGCGGCCAGATCGGCTGGAACGCCGCGCAGCAGTTCGAGAGCGACGATTTCATCGACCAGACGGCCCAGGCCCTGGCCAATGTGGTGGCCGTGCTGCGCGAAGCCGGGGCCGGCCCCGCGCACATCGTGCGCATGACCTGGTATGTGACCGACCGCGCGGAGTATCTGCGCCGCCAGCGTGAACTGGGAGAGGCCTACCGCGCGCATATCGGCCGGCATTTTCCGGCCATGAGCTGCGTGGAGGTGAGCGCCTTGATGGAAGCGCGGGCCAAGGTGGAGATCGAGGCGACGGCGGTGCTGCCCGACTGACAAAAATGCAGGGCGGCCGCGGCCAGGCGCCCTACCAGGCCACGGCGTGCGCCTGCCGGCGCAGATCGGCCACGGCTTCCAGGCCGCCGTGCGGGTGGGCGCGCACCGCCTTGACGGAGCCGAAGTGCAGCTGCTGGCCCGCGTCCTCCTGCACGGTGAGCCCGTGCGCGCGCAAGGTCGGCGCCACGGCGGCGTCCATGCCGGCCTCCAGCAGCACCTCGCCCGCATCGTTGAAGCTCCAGCGCGGCCGGCCCGCGAGTTCACCCAGCGTGGCCTCGCTCTCCAGCGCGCCACTGGCCAGTTGCAGGCCTCCCGTGGTCTGGCCGATGCCGCCGGGCGAGATGGCAGCCAGTTCGGCCCGGTTGCCGTGCACCACGATCCAGGGCGACAGCGTGTGCGCCGGACGGGCATTGGGCTGCACGCTGTTGGGCAAGCCGGGCTCGGCCCGGAACTCGGCCATGCGGTTGTTCAGCAGCACGCCCGTGCCGGGGTCGACGGCGCCGCTGCCCAGTGGCTGGAACACGCTTTGCAGCAGGGCGACGGCGTTGCCGTCCACATCCATGGCAACGAAGCCGGTGGCATCGGCGGGTGTCAGCCGCGTCGCGCTGGTGTCGATCGGGCCACTGCCGATGTGGCGCTCGCCGAGTTCGAAGTCGCCCGGCATCAGGCGGCGGCGCGCCGGATCGCCCAGCCGGGCACGGTAGCGCTGCAGCACTGCCACGGCGCGCAGCACATCGTGCGCCGGATCGTTCTGCGCCGCGCCGGCGGCGGCGCGCAGGTTGAGTTGGCGCAACATCAACACGCCGGCCGAGTTGGGCGGCGCCACATGCACCTGGCGGCCGGCGTAGTGCGTGCTCCAGCTTTCCCACCAGTCGGCCTGGGCCTGGGACAGGTCGTCCTGGCCCAGCCAGCCGCCGTGCTCGGCGCAGAAGGCAGCCAGGCTGCGCGCGACCCAGCCTGTGTAGAAACCGGCCTCACCCTGGCGCGCGATGGCCTGCAGCACCTCGGCCAGCTGTGGCTGGCGCATGGGCTGGCCCGCTGCGAGCGGCTGGCCGTTGCGGTGGAACGCGTCGGTGAATCCCGGTTGCTCCGCCAGCTTGGGATCGGCCTGCATCAGATTGCGCGCCAGCTCCTCGGACGTGCCGATGCCGGCCGATGCCGCTGCGATCGCGGGCGCCAGCAGCTGCGCCCAGGGCAGCCGGCCGAAACGTTCGTGCGCGCGGGCCCACAAGCGCGCCAGCGTGGGCGTGACCGCGGCCCGCACACCGTACCGCGGCAGGCCGGCGCTGGCCAGTTCCGCCACCGGCGTGGCGGCGGGGGCCCGGCCGGTGCCGTTCAGCACCTGCACCTGGTGCGAGGCCGCGTCGTAGACCAGCAGCACGCCACAGCCGCCCAGCGATCCGGCGTGCGGCAAGGTGACTGTCAACATTGCCGACGTGGCCACCATGGCGTCCACCAACGAGCCACCTTGCTCGATCACCCGTTGGCCGGTCAGGGTGGCGAGGTGGTGGCCGCTGGCAAGCGCGGTGAGGCGACCGTATTGGCTCTTGGGGCGGGGTGGCTTTGGCATGTCAGCTGTTCGACGCTGGCGGGGCGTCTTGGTTCACGGCCGTTGCACAGAACACGAAGGGCGTGCCGAACCGCCAGCAACCTGCGTGCCAGGGTGCGGATGGTCTGCCCGTAAACTGCCCGATGTGTGGAATCGTGCATTGTTCAAGCGCGTCGGCGCGGCGCTGACGCTGGTGGTCCTGGCGGGGTGCGCCGACATGTCCTACTACCTGCAGTCGGCACGCGGGCACCTGGCGCTGATGCATGCCGCCCGGCCGATCCAGGATTGGCTGGACGACCCCGCCACGCCGGCCGAGTTGCGCCAGCGCTTGGAACTGGCGCAGCGCATGCGCCGGTTTGCGGTGGAGCGTCTGCATCTTCCCGACAACGCGAGTTACCACCGTTACGCTGACCTGCACCGGCAAGCAGCCGTGTGGAATGCCGTGGCGGCGCCGCCGTACTCGCTGACGCTGAAGACCTGGTGCTTTCCGTTCACAGGCTGCATCGGCTACCGCGGCTACTTCGACGAGGCCGAGGCGCGGGCGCTGGCCGAGCAGCTGCATGCCGAGGGCATGGAAACCAATGTCTACGGCGTGCCGGCCTATTCCACGCTGGGCTGGATGAACTGGCTGGGGGGCGACCCGCTGCTCAACACCTTCATCCGCTCCAACGAAGGCGAACTGGCCCGCCTGTTGTTCCACGAGCTCGCGCACCAGGTTGTCTACGTGCAGGACGACACCACCTTCAACGAGTCCTACGCCACGGCGGTCGAGCGGTTGGGCGGCGCCGAATGGCTGGCAAGCCAGGCCGGCGAGGGCGCGCGCGAGGCCTACCTGCGCTTTGACGGGCGCCGCCGCGAATTGCGTGCACTGATGCTCAAGACGCGCCAGGCACTCGCTGCTGTGTACGCCGATGGGGCCGACCCGGAACCCATGGAGCAACGCAAGGCCCGCGTGATGGCGCAATTCCACGAAGCCTATGCACGGCTCAAGCGCGAGCACTGGGCGGGCTTTGCCGGCTACGACGCCTACATCGCGCGGGCCAACAATGCGGTGTTCGGTGTACAGGCCGCCTACGACGGGTTGGTGCCGGCCTTCGAAGCCTTGTTCGCACGCGAAGGCGGCGACTGGGCGCGCTTTCATGCCGCCGTGGCGGCGCTGGCGGCGCGGCCCAAGGCCGAGCGCGATGCCGCGTTGGCCGCGCTCGTGGCGCGCTGAGGCTTTACTCGTCGAGCGTGGCGATGGCGTCGATGTACTGCTGCATCGCGTCTTCGGCGGACATGCCTTGCAACTTGTTCCAGGCGTCCCACTTGGCGCGGCCGACCATGTCAGAGAAGCCGGGCTTGGGGACCTTGTTGTCTCCGGTGCTGGCTTGCTTGTACAAGCCGTAAAGACGGAGCAGCGTGGCGTTGTCGGGGCGCTGGCTACGCTGCTGTGATGCGACAACGGCGGCCTGGAAGGCGGTCTGCAGTTCGGACATGGCGGGCTCCTCTTGTTGGACGTCAGCGGGCACACGGCACTACGGCCCCGACGGCATCAAGCCTGTACGCGCTGTGTGGTGAATTCTGCCTCGTACTCCTTGGCCAGCGCCGTCTTCTGCGCCGCGCTGAGCACCTTGCCGGCCAGCTGGAAGAACTTCTGCTCTTCCTCGTCCAGGTGGTGGTGCAGCTTGTGGTGCAGCGCACGCGCCTTGACGAGCCAGGTGGGCGACGACATCTCCAAATCCATCAGCTCCTCGACCATCTCGTCCATCTCGTGGTGCTCCGCGATGCCGTGGCGGGAGGTGTCGACGGCGGCATCGTGCTCCATCAGCGGGACGTAGAAGCAGCGTTCCTCCGCAGTCTCGTGCGCGGCCAGTTCGCGGCGCAGGTCACGGAACAGCCGCTGGCGCTCAGGGCTGTCGCCGCTGGTGGCGACCAATTGGTCGGCCAGCGCGCGCTGCAGCGTGTGGCTGATACGCAGGGCTTCGAAGATATTCATCATGGCAAGGGGCTCCGGGTGGGTGCCCTGCATGCTCGCCGCCCATGGCAGGCAGCGCCAGAGCTCCGGGCCGGGTTGCGCTGTAGGACGGGCGCGCGTGCGCCGTCAATCGGCCAGTGCGGCCTGGGCCAGGTCGACGTCCAGCCGCTCTGTCGCGTCCTGCGGTTCGGCGGCCGCCGCGCGTTCGTAGAGCCGGTTGGCCTCGTCCATGCGGCTGTCGCCTTCCAGCATCAGCAGCGCGTGCGCGTACTCCACCATGCCGATGACCGATCCGGGGTGCAGTTCCAGGCCCTGGCGGAACATGCGCAGGCCCACGTCCTTCTTGGCGCCGTAGGTCATGGAGCCGATCAGTGCGCCGACCTTGTCGATCACCTCGGCATGGAAGATGCCCAGGGCGAGGTGGGCATCGGCATGCTGCGGCGACAGCGCGATGACCTTCTCCAGCGTTTCCTTGACCTTGTTGCCCAGGCCCTGGGCCAGGGCCTTGGCGATGCTGATGCCCTGGCTGTAGCGGCCCAGCGCATAGGCGTGCCAGTACCAGGCGTTCGGATCGGCGGGCGTGGCCTGGGCCTGTTGTTCGGCCCGTGTGGCGACCAGGCGGAACAGGTCCAGCCGCTTCTTCTCGCTGGGCTCCAGGTAATTGGCGTAGATGGCGGTGGCCTTGTTGGCCACGGTGATGCCGCTGCCGCCGGCCGCCAGGCCCGCCGCGCAGGCCTGCGCGAAGTCGCCGTTGTGGAACAGCACCCAGGCCTGCAGCACGGCCGGGTCGGCGGGCGGCGGTTCGGCATCGCCGGCGTGCAACCTGGCCCAACGTTGGAGCACGCCGGCTGCATCGAGATGGAATGCGCCCGCATGCGGGAATGCGCTCCAGTCGCCCATCGTGGTCTCCTCTTTGTGGCGGGTGTCGCGCCAAGTCTAGGTGGTTTGCGTGACAGGCGCTTCGCGGGCGTAGGCCGCGACCAGCGCGAGCAAGTGTTCACGTTGCGCCATCACCAGGTAGGGCGCCAGCAGCATCAGGACATGGTGGGCGCCGCGTAGCAGCACGGCCTGGGCCGCGGCCGGTTCCAGCGCGTCGCGCGGTGCGCGGGCGTATTCGAAGCTGAGCCACCAGCTCAGCACCACCACCATGCTGGTGGCCGTGGGCTCGGCCGTGCGCGGGTCGATCTGCAGCGCGCCGCTGGCCGAGAGGCTCGCCAGCATGTCGCGCAACGCACGCGTCTTGCCCTGCAGCACCTGCTGGACCTGCTGTTCGAGCCGGCGGTGGTTGCTGAGCAGGTCGTTGAGGTCGCGGTAAAGGAAGCGGTATTCCCAGATGCGCTCGAACAGGCTGTGCAGGAAGAACCAGGCGTCTTCGACGTCGCGGACCTCGGCACCTGCATCCAGCAACTCGTGCATGTGCAGGGTGTAGCGGTCGAAGAGGGCGCCCAGCAGCTCGTCCTTGGCGGGATAGTGGTAGTAGAGATTGCCGGGGCTGATGCCCAATTCGGCGGCGATCAGCGTGGTCGACACATTGGGCGCGCCGAAGCGGTTGAACAGCGCCAGCGTCACTTCCAGAATGCGTTCGGCCGTCCTGCGCGGGGCTTTCTTCGGCATCGTTCCTCCCTGGGGAGGCAGCATGCCGCAGTCGTGGGCCGCCGCCCGCTAGGTGTTTCCCGGTGGCGGGGCAGTGCTGTCGACCATTGCCGGCACGACGCGGCGGATGCGCTCCTCCTCGAAGTAGCCGCCATGCTCGGCATAGCGCAGGAACACCGTGGCGCACGCCCGGCAGCGCCAGACGCCGCAGCGGTTGTAAGGGAACCAGGCCGGTGCGATGGGCGCCTCGGCTGACCAGTAGCGCGTGCCCTGGGGGTGGTATTCCTCCAGCGTCGACTCGAGTGGGTTGCCGGCCTGCAGGTCGTACAGCGTGCCCAGCGGCTCCAGCCGCGGGCGGTCGAGCGAGACGGGCACGGTTTCCCAGCCAGTGGCGGGCATCGTGGCGCAGGAAGCGCAGGGCGCGGCATGGGCCTGTGCGGCGAGATCCCGCAGCGCCTGGGCATCCCAGATCTTTTCTCCGGACATGGCCGGCGCGTCAATCGCCGCGCGGAGCCGCGCGCTTGCGGGCAGCCCGCTTGGTGGGCACGGATGGCGGCGGTGTGGCCGCTGCATGGCGGGGGCGGGTGGCGGTCTTGCGACTTGCTGCCGGGCGTTGGGCTGCGCGTTCGAGCGCGTCGACCCGCGCCGCCAATTGCTCCAGTTCCTCCAGCCGCGGCACACCCAGCTTGCGCAGGGCCTTGGCCACCCTCTCCTCGAAGATGCCTTCCAGCTTGTCCCATTGGCCAGCGGCCCGCGCGCCGATGTCGTTGGCCATGCTGCCGAAGCGTGCCCCGGCTTCGTGCAGGCCTTCCCGGGCGCTTGCCTGGGTCTTGCTCTGCATGTCCGAGCCCTCCTTGACCAGGCCTTCGAAGACCTTGCTGCCTTCGGCCTGGGCCTTGGCGAAGGCGCCCAGGCCTGCCAGCCAGATCTGCTGCGCCGAGGCGCGGACCGAATCGGCGAACTGGGCGGCCGAGGCGTCGTCGCCGAACGGATTGAAGGGGTTGGGCTTTTTGGCCATGGTGGGATCCTCGAACGGGTGGATGCCTCCAACTGTAAGCGGCGACTGGCCCGATTCCTGCCTGCGATAATCGCCGGTTCGTTTTGCGGATACTCCCCATGATTCTTGTCACCGGCGGCGCCGGCTTCATCGGCACCAACTTCGTGCTGGACTGGATTGCCAGCGTTGGCGAACCCGTCCTGAACCTGGACAAGCTCACCTACGCGGGCAATCTGGAGAACCTGGCCAGCCTGGCCGGTGACGCACGGCACCGGTTCGTGCAGGGTGACATCGGAGACACGGCGCTGGTTGGCCGCCTGCTGGCCGAGAACGAGGTCCGCGCTGTCGTGAACTTCGCGGCCGAATCGCATGTGGACCGTTCCATCCATGGCCCGGCCGCCTTCGTCGAGACCAATGTGGTCGGTACCTTCGGCCTGCTGGAGGCCGTGCGCGCCTATTGGGGGGCACTGCCGGCCGAGCGCAAGTCGGCTTTCCGTTTTCTGCATGTGTCCACCGATGAGGTCTACGGCTCCCTGGATGCACAAGCGCCAGCCTTCACCGAGCAGCACCGGTACGAGCCGAACAGCCCGTATTCGGCCAGCAAGGCTGCCAGCGATCACTTGGTACGTGCCTACCACCACACCTATGGTCTCCCGGTGGTCACCACCAACTGCAGCAACAATTACGGTCCGTTTCATTTCCCCGAGAAGCTGATCCCGCTGATGATCGTCAATGCACTCGCTGGCAAACCGCTGCCGGTGTATGGGGACGGGCAGCAGGTGCGGGACTGGCTCTACGTCGGTGACCACTGCAGCGCCATCCGCCGCGTGCTGGAGGCCGGCCAGCTCGGCGAGACCTACAACGTGGGCGGTTGGAACGAGAAGCCCAATCTGGAGATCGTGCGCACGGTCTGTGCATTGCTGGACGAGAAGCGGCCGCGTGTTGACGGCAAGTCGTATGCCGAGCAGATCGCCTATGTGACCGACCGGCCCGGGCACGACCGACGCTACGCCATCGACGCCCGGAAGATCGAGCGCGAACTCGGCTGGAAGCCGGCCGAGACCTTCGATACCGGCATCCGCAAAACGGTGGAGTGGTACCTGGACCACGCCGATTGGGTGGCGCGCGTGCAGAGCGGCGCGTACCGCGAATGGTTGTCCACCAACTACGGCGAACGAGAGAGCGCATGAAGATCCTGCTGCTGGGCAAGGGTGGCCAGGTTGGCTGGGAGTTGCAGCGCAGCCTTGCGCCGCTGGGCGAACTGGTGGCGGTGGATTTCGACAGCACCGATCTGTGCGGCGACCTCAGCAAACCCGAAGAGTTGGCCGCGACGGTGCGCCGTGTTGCGCCGACCGTCATCGTCAACGCCGCCGCCCACACGGCAGTGGACAAGGCCGAGAGCGAGCCTGAGTTCGCCCGCACGTTGAACGCGACGGCCGTGGGCGTGCTGGCGCGCGAGGCGCAGGCACTCGGTGCCTGGATGGTCCATTACTCGACCGACTACGTCTTCAACGGCAGCGGCAGCGCACCCTGGAGCGAAGACAGCCCGACCGGCCCTCTGTCGGTCTACGGCCGTACCAAGCTGGAAGGTGAACAACTGCTGCAGCAGCATTGCGCCCGGCATCTGATCTTTCGCACCAGTTGGGTCTACGCCGCGCGCGGCCAGAACTTCGCCAAGACCATGTTGCGGCTGGCGGCAGAGCGTGATCGGCTGACCGTGGTGGATGACCAGTTCGGGGCGCCGACCGGAGCGGAACTGCTGGCCGACGTGACGGCCCTGGCCTTGCGCCGTGTCTTGTCTCCTGGTGGCGACCCGCTGGCTGGCCTGTACCACTTGGTGGCCGGCGGCGAGACATCCTGGCACGGCTATGCGCGCTTCGTGATCGACTTCGCCGAGCAGCGCGGGCTCGCGCTCAAGGCAGTCGGCGAGGCGGTGCAAGCCGTTCCATCGAGCGCGTTCAAGGTTGCGGCGCCGCGCCCCGGCAACAGCCGCTTGAACACGCAAAAGCTGCGAGACACCTTTGGTCTGATGCTGCCGCACTGGCAGGCCGGCGTGGGCCGCATGCTCACCGAAACCCTGGAACGCTCCGCATGACGACAAATCGCAAGGGCATCATCCTGGCTGGCGGATCTGGTACGCGGCTGCACCCGGCAACGCTGGCGATCAGCAAGCAACTGCTGCCGGTATATGACAAGCCAATGATCTACTACCCGCTGAGCACCCTGATGCTGGCGGGGATTCGAGAGATTCTGGTGATCAGCACGCCGCAGGACACTCCGCGGTTCCAGCAGTTGCTTGGGGATGGAAGCCAATGGGGGCTGAACCTGCAGTATGCGGTGCAGCCGAGTCCGGATGGACTCGCGCAGGCGTTTCTGGTCGGCGAGGCATTCCTGAGTGGGGCCCCGAGCACGTTGGTGTTGGGCGACAACATCTTCCATGGCCACGACTTTCAGGATCTGCTGGAAAGCGCGAGCCGGCGTACGGACGGGGCGAGTGTTTTCGCCTACCACGTGCACGATCCGGAGCGCTATGGCGTGGCTCAGTTCAATGGCGAAGGCAAAGTCCTCTCGCTGGAAGAAAAGCCGCGGGAGCCGAAGTCGAACTATGCGGTGACGGGGTTGTATTTCTATGACGGGCGCGCGCCGGAACTGGCCCGGCAACTCAAACCCTCGGCGCGCGGGGAACTGGAGATCACCGACCTGAACCGGCTCTACCTCGATGAAGGCAAGCTCGATGTCGAGATCATGGGCAGAGGCTATGCCTGGCTAGACACCGGCACGCACGAAAGCCTGCTGGAAGCCAGCCAGTTCATCGCCACCATCGAGCACCGGCAGGGCCTGAAGGTGGCGTGTCCCGAAGAGATTGCTTTTCGCCAGGGGTGGGTCGACGCCGCGCAGTTGGAGCGGCTGGCGGCTCCTCTGCTCAAGGGAGGCTACGGGCAGTACCTGCTGCGTCTATTGAAGGAACAGGTGTTTTGATGAAGGTGACGCGACTGGCGATTCCCGATGTCGTGCTGATCGAGCCCAAGGTGTTCGGCGATGCGCGTGGCTTCTTCTACGAAAGCTTCAACGCCGAAGCCTTCCGCGCAGCGACCGGAATCGATCTGGAATTCGTCCAGGACAACCATAGCCGTAGCACGAAGGGCGTGCTGCGCGGGCTCCACTATCAGCTGCCGCCGCATGCCCAGGGCAAGCTGGTGCGCGTGGTGCGCGGTGCGGTGTTCGATGTCGCGGTCGACATCCGTGCGTCGTCTCCGAGCTTCGGGAAATGGGTGGGCGCGGAGTTGACAGAGGAGAACCGCCACCAACTCTGGGTGCCACCCGGTTTTGCGCATGGGTTCCTGGTGCTGAGCGACACCGCCGACTTTCTCTACAAGACGACTGAGTACTACGCGGCAACGCACGAGCGTTGCATTGCGTGGAACGACCCGACGCTCGCGGTCCATTGGCCGCAGTCTGACGGGACACCGCAACTGTCGGGCAAGGACCAGCAGGGGCTGCCGTTCGTCCGGGCCGAGGTCTTTTCTTGATGCTGGCAGCGAGTGCCCCGACCGCCGCCATCCAATCCTTGTGGGTACATCGGTCACTGATCAGCCAGTTGGTTCGGCGTGAAGTCATCGGCCGCTACGCCGGCTCCTTCCTTGGCATCGTTTGGTCTTTCATCAATCCGCTCTTGATGCTGACGATCTACACCTTCGTGTTCGGTGTGGTCTTCAAATCCCGATGGCGCGCGGCTTCCACTGATCCGCTGGAGTTCGCCGTCGTGATGTTCGGCGGGCTCATCATCCACTCGATGGTGGCGGAGTGCCTGCAGCGCGCGCCGACGCTGATCGTTGGCAATGCCAACCTCGTCAAGAAGATCGTCTTCCCGCTGGAAACCTTGGCCTGGGTGTCCGTAGGCACGGCGCTGTTCCATTTCCTCATCGCGCTACTGATCTTCGCAGGTGCTCTGTTGGTATGGCAGGGCAGCATCCCCTGGTCCTTTTTGCTTGTTCCGGTCCTCATATCTCCGCTGGCCCTGATGACTGTTGGCCTGGTCTGGATCGTGTCCTCTCTGGGCGTCTACCTGCGCGACATAGGTCAGTTGATGGGCATCGTGACTGCGCTGTTGATGTTTCTTGCGCCTGTCTTCTATCCGCTCCATTCTGTGCCTGAAGGTTTGGCGCAGTACCTGTACTTCAACCCCATCACGTTCATCCTGGAGCAGGTGCGCAATGCTGCAATCTGGGGTGAGCCGGTGAACTGGCTCGGCTGGGCGGCCTACTGGCTGGTGGCCTACGCAGTGGCTTGGCTGGGATGGCTCTGGTTCGCACGTGTGCGCAAGGGGTTCGCGGATGTCCTCTGACGATGTTGCGGTCCGTGTCGAGCGCCTGAGCAAGTGCTACCAGATTTATGAGCGCCCCAGCGATCGACTGAAGTCGTTTCTGATGCCGCGCGTGCGGCGCTGGGCTGGGCAGCCGCAGAAGGCGTATTGCCGCGAATTCTGGGCATTGCGCGATGTGTCCTTCGACGTCGCGCGTGGCGAGACAGTGGGCATCCTAGGCCGCAATGGCGCAGGCAAGTCCACTTTGCTGCAGCTCGTCTGCGGCACGCTGTCGCCAACCGGCGGTACCGTCGAGACCCGCGGGCGGGTTGCTGCACTGCTGGAGCTCGGGTCCGGATTCAACCCCGATTTCACCGGGCGCGACAACGTCTACATGAACGCCGCCCTGCTCGGGTTGACCAAGCAGGAAACGGACGCTCGCTACGACGCGATCGTCGGGTTCGCCGACATTGGCGATTTCGTCGACCAGCCCGTCAAGACCTACTCCAGCGGCATGATGGTGCGGCTGGCATTCGCCGTGCAGGCTCAGGTCGAGCCCGACATCCTCATCGTCGACGAAGCCCTCGCCGTTGGCGATGCGAAGTTCCAGGCGCGCTGCTTTGAACGCTTGCGCCAGCTCAAGGAGAACGGCACCAGCATCCTGCTCGTGACGCACTCCACGGAGCAGATCGTGACCCATTGCTCGCGTGCCATCCTGCTGAGCGATGGCGGGGTGCTGGATGCCGGCGAGCCGCGCCGTGTGGCCAACCGCTACCTGGACCTGCTGTTCGGCAGGGAGCGCACGGTGAAGCCGTCCGCCGCGCCTTTGCCCCCCGCGGATGCGCCTGCGGCTACAGCGCGCGCGGCGTTTCCGCTGAGCTTCCATGAGGATGTGTTCGCGCAGCACGCCGGCTACAACCCGCACGAGTACCGGTGGGGCGATGGTTCAGCGGCCATTCTGGACTTCTATCTTGCGGCCGATGACACGCTCTACCCCGCCGTGTTGTCCAGCGGGCAATCGATCCGCCTGGGTGTTTCGATCCGCTTTCAGCGCGATCTGATTCGCCCCATTCTGGGCGTGACCATCAAGACTAAGGAAGGCGTCACCGTCTATGGCGCCAATTCGGAAACACTGGACGCGCAGGCGCTGAAGGTGCTCGGCCAGTCCGACTCCCTTGTGGCGGTCGAGATGGCCTTCACTTGCCGGCTGGCGCAGGGCGACTATTTCATCTCCCTCGGCGTTGCGACCCGCGCTGGCGAAGACATCGTGCCGCATGACCGCCGCTACGACTCCATCCATCTTCAGGTCGGCCCAGACGCACGGTTCTTCGGACTGGCGAATCTGGACTTGAGCTTCAGGGAAATTTCGGCTTCTTCATGAACGATCAGCTTCTCAGCGCGGGCTATGCGCACGATCCGGCCGCCCAGGTGTGGGCGCGTCCGGGATATGGCGGCATCGCCTACAGCGATGGCGACGAGGTCGAGCAGCGCATCGGTTCGATTGTCAGGAACGCGGGCGACCTCACCGTGCTGTCGCCGGAACTGCGTGCGTACTGTACGGATTGGCCGTCGCTGTACCACCTGACCAGCGCGCGCGCCAACATTCTTCGACCATTTCACGCGACGCTGCACGGCGCGCAGGTGCTGGAGATCGGCGCCGGTTGCGGCGCCATTACGCGCTACCTCGGCGAGTCCGGCGCGCACGTGTTGGCTCTCGAAGGCTCGCCGCGTCGTGCCGCGATTGCACGCGCCCGTTCACGCGACCTGCCGAATGTCGATGTGGTGGCCGACAGTTTCGAGCAGTTCTCCACTTCGCAGCGTTTCGACGTCGTGACGCTTATCGGCGTGCTGGAGTACGCCAACCGTTTCGTCGCAGGGGAGTCCCCTGCGCAGGTGATGCTGCAGCGCGCGCGCGCGCTGCTCAAGCCTCAGGGGCGGCTCATCATCGCGATCGAGAACCAGCTGGGCCTCAAGTACTTTGCGGCGGCGCCGGAAGACCATTTCGGCGTGCCCATGTACGGGCTGGAAGACCGCTATCGGGCCGATGAGGCCCAGACGTTCGGCCGCGCTGCACTGCAAGCCATGCTGCATGGTGCAGGCTTCACGCAGGTCCAGTGCATGGCGCCCTTTCCGGACTACAAGCTGCCGATGTCCATCGTCACGGAAGAAGGCTTTCGCGCCGGGGACTTCGATGCCACCGCATTCGCTTGGCAGAGCGCGCGCCGCGATCCGCAACTGCCGGAGGTGCTGGCCTTTTCGCCGGAGCTTGTCTGGCCGGTACTGGGCCGCAATGGGCTGGCGCTGGATTTGGCAAACTCATTCCTGTTCGTGGCGGCGCAAGCACCCACTGCGCCCGATACGGCGAACGTACTGGCCTACCACTACAGCACCGATCGCGCCAAGCTGTATTGCAAGGAGACGCGGTTCGTGCGTACGGACGGCAACGCGATCAAGTTGGAGTACCAGCGCCTGAGTCCAGGCGAGCACCCAGCGTCGACACATGTGCAACATACGCTGGCGGCTTCCGCAGCCTATGTCCATGGCGAACCTCTGTCGCTGGCCTTGCTCCGGACCGTGTCGACCGATGGTTGGGCGCTTCAGCAAGTTGGCGCCTTTCTGCGTGATTACCTGCGCATCGTGGCCGATCTGGCGGCGGGCGTGGAAGTGCCCGAAGACCCCTGGGCCGCCGACACGCAACTGCCAGGGGTCTTCTTCGATCTTGTACCGCAGAACATCATCGTCGAGCCGCGAGGTCAGGGCTTCGCAGTGATCGACCGCGAATGGGTCTTGCGGGACGGCATCTCCGTGGGCTGGCTGCTGTTCCGGACATTGCTGCTGCTCATCAATTCCGTTTCCCGTTTCGGGCGCTGTACCGACGCCGATGAGTGGACGCGCAAGAACTTCATCCTGGCGGCCTTGCAGTCCGCAGGCCTGCATGTGGACGCGCATGACGTCGACAATTACGCGCGCGAGGAGATCCGCCTACAGGCGGAGCTGACGGGGCGCGCGGTCGCGGATCTCCAGGATTGGGGCGCCATCGCAAAATTGCCGATGGAGAACCTGTCACTGGCCGTGCAGCGGCGCAGCGCCCAGGTGGGTCAACTCGCCGCAGTGCATGAAGGACTTCAGAAGGAGTTCGACGAGCGCACGAACTGGGCCTTGCAACTGGACGCGGCCTTGGCGAAGGCACAGCAGGACTACCAGGCGCTGGACCAAGCGACGGTTCAAGAGCGCCATGAGCGCGAGCAAGGGCAGAACGAACTCAACTTGCTTCGGGCCACTTTGGCGGAGTTGCAGTTGCAGTCCGCTCAGATGCAGCGTGAGCGCGATGATGTCCAGACCGAATGCACATCCCTGCAGGAGCGGCTGGTACATGCCGACCAGGAACGAGGCCAGCTGCACGAGGGCCTGGCTTCCCTGCGCGCAGTTGTTGAAGACGTGCAGTCACAGCTGGAGCAGACGCAGCGCGAGCGCGATGAAGCACACACGCAGGTGCGCTCCATCTCCTCGACGCGGGATGACATCCTCGTGGCGAAAGGGGAGGCGGAGCGGCGCTATGCGGAAGTCGAGGCCAAGCGTGCCGCGCTGGCCGGATCCTTGTCGTGGCGCGTGACCAAGCCTTTGCGCATGCTGGGGCGGATAGCGCGAGGGGAATGGTCGACGATCCGCACGCTCGTGGCACCGGAGATCGTGCGGCTGGCGCGGGTCGGGTACAAGCGCGCACCGATTCCCACGCATATGAAGGACAAGGCCGCCGCGCTAGCCTACCGCGTGGCCGGCCCGATGTTCACGGGCGTGGTTCACTATGAGATCTGGCGTCGGCAGCGCGACAACGCTCCGCTCGCTCCGGTAGGCGCCGGCCCGGTCGCCGCAGCCGACTTTGCCGAGGTGTTGTCGTCGCTGCGTTTTCCTGTCGTCGCCAAGCCGGATGTCTGCATCGTCATTCCGACCTACGGCAATCTGGAGCACACACTGGCCTGCTTGCGTTCCATTGCCATTCATATGCCGCGCGCGTCCGTTGAGGTCTTGGTTGCCGAAGATGCATCCGGCGACCCGCAGATTGATTTGATTCGCCGCATCCCTGGCCTGCGCTACATCAGGCACCCGGAGAATCTGGGGTTCCTGCGGTCGTGCAACGCTGCCGTCAAGCAAGCCAAAGGTCGCTACATCTACTTGCTCAACAACGACACGGAAGTGACTGCGGGCTGGCTCGACAGCATGCTGGCCCTGTTCGACAAGCATCCGGATTGTGGGATGGTCGGCTCCAAGCTCGTCTATCCCGACGGGCGTCTGCAGGAGGCTGGGGGCATTCTGTGGCGCGACGGCTCAGCCTGGAACTGGGGGCGGCTCGACGATCCTTCCCGTCCTGTCTACAACTATGTGAAAGAGGCCGACTATTGCTCGGGCGCTTCCCTCATGATTCCAACCGCGCTTTGGCAACAGTTGGGGGGCTTCGACGAGCACTATCTTCCGGCCTACTACGAGGACACGGATCTGGCATTTCGGGTCCGTGCGGCAGGCAGGACGGTGATGTACCAGCCCCAGTCGGTCGTCATCCACTACGAAGGAATTTCCCACGGCACGGACACTGGTAGCGGCATCAAAGCGCACCAGGTTGAGAACCAGAAGAAGTTCTATGTGCGCTGGAAGGAAACCCTGGAGCGCGAGCACTTAGACAACGGCGTCAACCCATTCCGGGCGCATGACCGCTCCATCGGCCAACGCACGATTCTTGTTGTCGACCACTACGTACCGCAGCCCGACCGCGATGCCGGTTCGCGCAGCATCTGGTGCTTCCTGCGCGAGTTCAAGGCGATGGGTTTGAACGTGAAGTTCTGGCCCGCGAACCATTGGCACGATACGCAGTACGCCCCTTTGCTAGAGCAGGAAGGCATCGAGGTGCTGTACGGCAATGAATTTGTCGGACGGTATGAGGAGTGGATTGCCAACCATGGGTCCGCTTTGGACTACGTCTTGTTGAATCGCCCTCACATTGCGATAGAGCATTGGGAAGCTGTGAGAAAGCATACCCACGCGAAGCTGTTTTACTACGGGCACGATCTGCACTATGCGCGTTTGAAGTTGCAGTATGAGAAAACAGGCGACAAGAACGTTCTACGAGAATCGGAACTCATTCGATCCGTAGAGGAGACCTTGTGGCGGAACTCGGATGTTATTTACTATCCATCCCCAACTGAGACCGATGCCGTCCTGAAGTATTTGCCCAATGCAATTGCTAGAACAGTGCCTCTTTATTACTTTGATAAAGAGGATCTATCGATCATTGCGCCGAGACGTGAAAAGACCGATTTGCTTTTTGTCGCGGGATTTGGGCATCCGCCGAACGTGGATGCGGCCAAATGGCTGGTGAAGGAGATATTCCCGCTTCTGCAAGCAAACGTAGCAGGCGCCCGACTTTTTCTGGTCGGCTCCAACCCGACGGACGAGGTGAAGGCCTTGGCAAGCGATAGTATTACCGTGACTGGTCACGTGACGGACTCCGAGTTGAGCGGTTTCTATCGAACGGCTGGAGTTGCTGTGGTGCCTCTGCGATTTGGCGCGGGAGTGAAGGGCAAGGTTCTTGAAGCCCTTCACCACGGCATTCCACTGGTGACAACGACTGTCGGCGTTCAAGGCCTACCAGGTCTCGCCGATGCCATCAGCGTACACGACGACGCCGCAGGTGTCGCGACAGCCATTCGGCATTTGATGCAAAACGAAGAGGCTTGGAGTGAGGCGTCTGCTGGTGGGCGCGAATATGTCGCGCTGGGATTCTCCAGGTCGGCCTTGCGATCGGTGTTCAATCTGGACATGAAATAAAATGCCCTGGAACTCAAATTGCCGATTGACAGGGGGCGGTGGTTTTCTGTTTTTCGGACTGACCTTGATCGTGGCCGTGCTGACGTATGCGTTGGCGCTGATATTTATATTTCCCGGCAAGTTTCAGCCTATTGCTATCCCCCATAGCGATATTTATATGCCGTTGGCAATAGCAAACAGCCCGTTCAATTGGGGCATGCCTCGCCCGACGGGGAGTATTATTGATGCATTTCGCGGCCGCTTCGGCCTCGAATTTTCGGTGCTGTTCCCGGTCTGTGTGGCTTTCGCCAACTGTGTGGGGACCGTGCTTTTGGTGAGGAAAATATTCTTTTCGGATTTTGATATCCGCAAAAATATACTATCTGTTTTTCTTGGCCTTGTCGTTTATTTTTGGCTGATCTTCACGCATCGCTACTTTTATATTTTTGCGGGATGGGATGCCTACGCGCAGTATTCTTATTTCTTTTTGCTTCTGTCCGTTGCTTGGTTGAGGCTGTTCTGGAAGAGATTTTTCGTTGGTGTTCTTGGCTTCTTTTTGAGTGCGTGCGTGGCGTTCTTGAGTAAAGAGACCTATGCATTGAGCTTCTTTGTGGTCCTTCCTTTCGTTGTGCGGGGAATTTTTGTATCTGGTTCCGCGCACGTCTCAGGCCACACGATCCGAGACAGGCTCGTCCCGCGAGTCGTGGTTGTTTCGGTCACGTCGCTCTTCGCGTTCCTGGTTGCACTGGGGGTCAATCGCTATCTGAATTCCCCCTTTACTGGCCACAACCTCGCCGTCAACGGAGCGTACCAGATCTCTCTGTCCCCCATGTCCATCATGGGGGAGTGGGTGCGGTACGCTAAAGACGGGTTTAATGTGGCTCTCGGTACGGCACTTTTTGTTGTTGCGGGGTTTTTTCTTCTGCGCGCCGGAAATCGACGAAATGCACTTCCACTGATTGTCCCTGTTATTGCGGGAGGTCTGTCGTGGTTGCCGAACTCGTTGCTCCCGAATCATCACTTCGCGCAATATAGTTTCACCGGTAGCTATCTTTATTATTTGCCTTTTCTCTTTATCGTTGCAGGATGGCCGCAGTACCTCCGATCAATGCGCAATTTGCGTATGGGCGTCGCAATTTTTCTTGTTGCCTTGCCGTTCTTGAATCTGAAACTGTTCAGAAGCGACATTGTCCAGTTTTATACTGTTCAGATGGACCGACAGATCGAATACAACGACGCTGTCAAGAGTATCGCTCGAAATCCAGCGGCTACTGAGGGGTCGGCGCGCAATCTGCTGGTTGGGATTGCACCGCCTTTCAATCCGTTCATTTATCCTTCGGCATTTCTGAAGGGGTATTTCCCGAATGGGATTTCCCTTGATGTTGTAGGCTACTCTTTGCCGCCTGGCGAGATAGTTCGAGCCGCTGCAGCTAATGTGTCAGTGCGACTCCTGGATGCGTCAGAAGTCGATCTCGATATGTACAAGACAATCTGGAGCGTTGGGTTGGATGGCGGCGGGTTTAAAAAGTCCACGCCACAAGACTACATCCACGCCGCTCAGGTGTCTGGTATTTCGATAAAGGATCTGGTTTTATATCCTGAGGTTGGGCGGATCTTTCTCGGTCGCCCTTCTCTTTCGGAAAAAGAATTTCTCGATTGTGGCTTGGCTTTCAAGGCGTACGGTGCCAATGAAAAGTCGTTGGTTTGCTTTGATAGAAGTATTCAAATGGCTCCAAATAATCCTTACCCTTATTTTTTCTATGCATTGGCGTTGGAGCCGAGTGGTGACATAAAGGCCGCGGTGATATACATGGAGAAAGCAAACTCGCTGGAACCGGAGAGCGCGAGGAATCCGATGTTTCAAGCGGAGTTGCGCCGCTTGAAAAAAGGCCTGACTAATTGAAGAGTAGGCGGTTATGACGCTCAATGAATTTCTGCGCAGGGATGGGAACAACCTGGATATCTTGAGGCTGATTGCTGCAGTGGGGGTGATTGTCGGCCACGCATACGCAGTGTCGCCTCAGCCGCCTCTCCAGGATGGGGTCATGACGCTACTGCACTTTGACTATTCGGGAGGAATGGCGGTAAAGTTCTTCTTTCTGCTAAGCGGGATTCTTGTTGCCAATAGTCTTATTGAGAAGCCATTTTTTTTCCAGTATTTGACTCTTCGTGTGTTCAGGTTGTTTCCTGCATTGGTCGTTTGTTTGTTCGTTACGACCTTTGTAGTCGGTCCCGTTTTATCTACAAGCACTGTAGCCACGTATTTTGGCGATCCTGCTGTTTATGTATACGCCTTGAGGAATTTGGCGTTGTCACCGCAGTGGGAACTGCCAGGTGTGTTCAAGCAAAATCCCTCGAATGTCGTCAATGGGTCGCTGTGGACCTTGCCAGTAGAGTTTTTTTGCTATTTGATGCTCGGAGTAGTGGGGGGTCTGGGTCTCCTGCGAAATAAGTTCTTCGCAGGGTTTGTTTTTTTTGCATTGGCCGCTTTTTTGACGTACAGGCCAACTGCAATGCAGTGGTTTTCATTGCCTACCGAAGCCTGGATGTTCCCTCTGTTCTTTTGTATGGGTGGATTGCTGGCTGTTTTGAAGGAGTACGTCTGGATCAATTTTCAGACGGTTTTTTGTCTATTCCTGGCTGCGGCGCTGATGCACGCCACTCCGCTTTATCCGGCTTTGATGAGTCTGGCAATATTCATTTGCGCCTTATATTTTGTTTCATTCAAAGTGGTTCGAGAAATTAAGCTGCCGGGCGACTTTTCGTACGGGATTTACCTGTACGGTTTTGTGTGCCAGCAGGTTTTCAAGAGCATTTGGCCGGAGCAGGGTGTTCATTGGAATCAATTTGGTGGTGTGGTGTTTGCCACTATATTGGCTGTTTTTTCGTGGTATTGCATTGAAGCACCCTCGATGAGGGCAGGTCGGAGGTTCGCTGCGAATTTGGGCGGCGGACGGGCCGTGGACCAGGTGCGCTCTTTGTATCTATTTGTGAGTTTGCCAAAGACGCGGCTTAACAAAGTGCAATATCTCCAGCGGATTGTCGTTGTCATTGTTATTGGCGCGCTCGTATTGTTGGCATGGGTTTTCTACATGCAGATTCTTCGCCCCAACATTGCATTCATGGACTCGCTGAGGTTTCTGACGTACTTTGACGAGTCCGAAAGAGGGATCAGCTCGGTCTGGGCAAGCTGGAATCAAGGCCAGCATCGAGGTCTGCTTCCCCAATTCGTCGTCTATCTCAATGCCAAATACTTCAACTACCAGATCTATGGCTTTGCCTTGCTTTCGGGGGCGGTGTTGGCGGTGTCTTATCTAGTGGTTCTGTTTGAGTTCCGGCGCGAGCTTGGCGCTGGGCGGTTGGAGTATGTCGGGGTGTTCGGCTGCCTGGCGATTGCCCTGTTCAGTTTTTCCAATTGGGAGCTATATTCTCTGGATCTCGGGCCCGCACTCTTCTTGAAGAATCTGGCGTTCGTGGTCTATTGGATCTGCATGGCCAAGGTGATTGCTGGCAATCAAAGCCGCTTTTGCAATCTGGTGACCATCATGGGTGGCCCGTTGGTGGTGTTGCTCGTCGCCTACGGGTGGGCATTGCCGTTCGTTGTTGCGTGCTTCCTCGCGGCCGGTGCCGTCGGTGGCTGGCATGGTATTAGGCGCAATCGCCAGGTCTGGATCCCGCTGGCGTTGTTGGTCGCCAGTCTGGTTCTTTATGTTATAGGCGGGTCCATCTTTCCACCTGCGCCGCGGAGCCTTCCACAGGGTGATGCAAGTGTGGCCAACTTCCTCTGGTCTATCCCTCTTGCCTTGAGCTCGATATTCGTTGGGCATGAAAGCTCGGCGATAAATGGGTTTATTGGCCTGATTCGTTGGGGTGGTGTGGCTTGTTGCGTGGTTTGTATCTTTTTCATCGTGCGGGACCTGCGTGCGCCCGAGGGTTTGCATGCGCGATTTTTCTTTCCGTTGGCACTTCTGTTCTATGCGCTGGTGGATCTGTTGCTAATGGCGGTCACGAGAGGGCGATTCGAACCTGCGGCCACAATGGTCTCCCGTTATTTTTCTGATTTTTGCTACGTGCTTGTTGGGATTATTTTTTATGAATATCTGAAGGGTTCTTCACGAGTATGCGGGGGGGCGTCGTTGCCCGCAAGGCGCCCCATGTTGCGGGTGGCCCCCGTTTGGGGAATGGCGATTTTTTTCATCATCGGTCAGGTATGGACGGGTGTGGATGAGTGGCGCAAGGCCCCTTATCGACACGCAGCATTCGACGCGATGGGCCAGGCAACAATTCGCGCTGCTGAAGGAGCGCGAGACATCAAGGTGCTTCAGGCGCCGATCGATGTGGCGATCGCCGGTGCGCGCGTGCAGCGAGACTACGGATTCGGTGTGTTCGCAGATGCGGCGTGCACATACAAGCCAGATTCGGATGGCTGGATCGGAAGTTCGTATCAGTTCCTGCTCAAGAACTGCGGCGAGGCTCCAAGGTTTCAGTTCTATTTGCCACAGAACTTTCCGGATCGACGAATCGTGATTGCGATTGACGGCAGGGCGCGGGATTATGTGTTGCGCGCCGGTGAGGTGACGACACTGTCCGTTTTGGCGGATGTCGAAGGAACACATGCAGTCCAGATCAAAATTCCTATCACATCGCGGGCGGCGGATATCGATCCGTCTGCATCCGACGTGCGGGAGTTGGGCGCAATTTTTTCATTTGCTTCCACACAGTAGAGGCGAGGAGTTTGTAATGAAGGCGGTTATTTTGGCCGGTGGTTTGGGGACCCGTATATCGGAGGAGACGCATCTGCGTCCCAAGCCCATGATCGAGATCGGCGGCAAGCCGATCCTGTGGCACATCATGAAGATTTATTCCTCCTATGGAATCCATGACTTCGTGATCTGCTGCGGATACAAGGGCTACGTCATCAAGGAGTACTTCGCCAATTACTTCCTGCACATGTCGGATGTCACGTTCGACATGCAGCACAACAAGATGGAGGTGCACCAGCGGTACGCCGAGCCCTGGCGTGTGACGCTGGTGGATACCGGAGACGAAACCATGACGGGCGGCCGTCTGCGGCGCGTGGCCGAGCACGTTCGCGGCGAAGAGGCGTTCTGCTTCACATATGGCGACGGCGTGAGCGACATCAACATCCGAGATTTGATCGAGTTCCACCGTGCGAGCCAGCTCAAGGCGACATTGGCCGCGACCCTGCCACCGGGCCGCTTCGGCGCGCTCGATCTGCAGGACAAGAAGGTCATGGCGTTCAAGGAGAAGCCAAAGGGTGACGGCGGGCTCATCAACGGGGGCTTCTTCGTGCTGTCGCCCGAGGTGTTGGACTACATCACGGCCGACGACACTGTCTGGGAGCGTGAGCCTTTGGAGCGGCTGGCGCGGGAAGGGCAGTTGGGCGCGTACGAGCACACTGGTTTCTGGCAGCCGATGGACACGCTGCGCGACAAGACCCATCTGGAAGAGCTGTGGCAGAGCGGCGCTGCGCCCTGGAAGGTCTGGTAATGGCGGACTCCAATTTCTGGGCCGGCAAGCGGGTGTTCCTGACGGGACACACGGGCTTCAAGGGCGGCTGGCTTGCGTTGTGGCTCGAGCGCCTGGGCGCCGAGGTGACGGGTTATGCGCTGGCCCCGTCAACCGAGCCGAGTCTGCACGGGCTCTCTGCGGGATGGAGCCGAGTGCGTTCCGTCATCGCCGACATCCGCGATCTGGAGCGCTTGAAGGCGGCCATCGGGGCTTGCCGGCCCGAGATCGTCCTGCACCTGGCCGCGCAGCCGTTGGTGCGTCGCTCTTATGTGGACCCGGTGGAGACCTACTCGACGAACGTCATGGGGACCGTGAACCTGCTCGAGGCGGTCCGTTGCGTCGGAGGCGTACGCGCCGTCGTGGTGGTGACCAGCGACAAGTGCTACGAGAACCAGGAATGGCAATGGGGCTACCGCGAAAACGAACCCATGGGGGGGTACGACCCTTACAGCAACAGCAAGGGGTGTGCGGAGTTGGTGACGGCGTCCTTCCGGTCGTCGTTCTTCAACCCGGCGACCCATGCCGAACATGGCGTGGCCGTGGCCACCGGCCGGGCTGGCAACGTCATCGGCGGTGGCGACTGGTCGGACGACCGGCTGGTGCCGGACCTGCTGCGCGCTTTCTCCTCAGGTGGCACGGCAGACATCCGCAATCCGCATTCCGTGCGGCCATGGCAGCACGTTCTCGAACCGCTGAGGGGCTATATGATGCTCGCCCAAAAACTGCACACCAACGGGCCGGACTGGGGTGGTGCCTGGAACTTCGGTCCCAACGATGCCGATACCAAGCCGGTGTCCTGGATCGCGGATGAACTGGTGTCGCGGTGGGGGCCCGGCGCGGCGTGGAGCACCGCTGCACAGGCTGGGCAGCCGCACGAAGCGCGCTGGCTCAAGCTGGACTGCTCCAAGGCACGCCAGACGCTGGGCTGGATCCCACGCTGGAACCTGAAGCAAAGCCTCGGTGCCATCGTCGAATGGCAGCAGGCCTGGCTGGGCGGGGCCGACATGGCGGCCTTCACCATCGGCCAGATCGAACATTACGAAAGCACAACCCAAGATGACTGAAATTTCCTTCAAGCAGAACGAGCTGCGCAAAAAGATCCAGGCCCTGGTGGCCGAATACGGCGAACTGGCCAGCGCGCCCAAGCCCTTCCTGCCGGGCGAGACCCTCATCCCGCCTTCGGGCAAGGTGGTCGGCGCGCCCGAGATGCAGTTGATGGTCGATGCGTCGCTCGATGCGTGGCTCACGACCGGCCGGTTCAACACCATCTTCGAAAGCCGGCTGGCCCAGTACCTCGGCGTCAAGCACCTGATGACGGTCAACTCGGGTTCGTCGGCGAATCTCGTCGCTTTTTCGACCCTGACGTCGCCCAAGCTCGGGGACCGCGCCATCCTGCCGGGCGACGAGGTGATCGGCGTGGCCGCCGGCTTCCCGACGACCGTCAATCCGATCATCCAGTGCGGCGCCGTGCCGGTGTTCGTGGACGTGCACATCCCCACGTACAACATCGACGTCGAGCAACTGGAGGCGGCCATCGGTCCCCGCACGAAGGCCATCATGCTGGCGCATACGCTGGGCAATCCGTTCAACCTCAAGGCCATCAAGGCGGCTTGCGAAAAGCACAACCTGTGGCTGGTGGAAGACTGCTGCGATGCGCTCGGTTCGCGCTACGACGGCAAGCTGGTCGGCACCTTCGGCGACATCGGCACCTTGAGCTTCTACCCCGCACACCACATCACGATGGGCGAGGGCGGTGCAGTGTTCACCAACAACGACGATCTGCGCCTGATCGCCGAATCGATCCGCGATTGGGGCCGCGACTGCTATTGCCCGCCCGGCAAGGACAACACCTGCGGCAAGCGCTTCTGCTGGAAGCTGGGCAACCTGCCGGAAGGCTACGACCACAAGTACACGTACTCGCACCTCGGCTACAACCTGAAGATCACCGACATGCAGGCCGCTTGCGCCCTGGCGCAGCTCGACCGGCTCGACGGCTTCGTGCAGGCGCGCAAGGACAACTTCGCCTACCTGACGGAACGTCTGCGCAGCTGCGAGGAGTTCCTGATCCTGCCCGAGGCCACGCCAGGCTCGGAGCCTTCGTGGTTCGGATTCCCCATCACCATCCGTGAAGAGGCCAACACGCGCCGCGTGGACCTCCTGCAGTACCTGGACCAGCACAAGGTCGGCACCCGTCTTCTGTTCGCCGGCAACCTGCTGCGCCAGCCCTACATGATCGGACGCAACTACCGGGTGGTCGGCGAACTCAAGAATGCCGACCGCATCATGAACGACACGTTCTGGCTGGGCGTCTACCCGGGACTGTCGGAGTCGATGCTCGACTACATGGTCGAATGCGTCGAAACCTATCTTGGCTTGAGGTTTGACTGAGCAACTGCCCCCGGTCTCGTCCGATGACCTCGACGAGATCCTGCGCCATACGTCAGCCGATGTATGGGCAGGGCTGCGGCATGCATCCATCTTCCTGACGGGAGGGACGGGCTTCGTCGGCAAATGGCTGCTCGAAAGCCTGGTGCGTGCAAACCGCGAACGGGACCTGGGGCTCGTCGTCACGGTTCTGACACGCGATCCCGCTGCCTTTCAGCAGGCCTGCCCGCATCTGGCCCAGGCGGCCATCGTCAAGTTGGTGCGTGGCGATGTCGAAACCTTTGCGTTTCCTTCCGGGCAATTCAGCCATGTGGTGCATGCGGCCTTGCCGGTGGCGCCGCCGCACGCGGACAGCGCAGCGTTGGAGGCCGTCGCGGTCGCCGGAGCCCAACGGGTCTGCGCGTTCGCCCATGCCGCGGGCGCGCGTCGACTCCTGCATGTGAGTTCCGGCGCGGTCTACGGACCGCAGGATGCTGGCCATCCGCTGGTGGAAGACGCGGTCTGGTCGGGTGGCGATGCGGTCAACGCCTACACCCGAGCCAAGCGCCAGGCCGAGCGGGTCGTTCGAACCGAAGGCCCGGCCGAAACGGTGATCGCGCGGTGCTTCGCCTTCGTCGGGCCCTGGCTGCAGCCGTCCAGTGGCTCGGCTGCCGCCGATTTCATTGCGCGCGCCGCGCATGGCCGCGAGATCGTGGTCAGCGGCACCGGCACGGCCGTGCGCAGCTACCAGTACGCCGGCGACATGGCGCGCTGGCTGTTGACCTGTCTGGTGTCGGGGCGGGCCGGTGAGGCCTACAACGTCGGCAGCGACGTGGCGACCAGCATTGCGGAACTGGCACATGCGGTCGCCGGCCAAGCGGGCAGCGCCATGCCGGTCCGTGTGCTCGGCGGCGCGGCGCCAGGCTTGGCCGGTGCCCGCTATGTGCCGGACACCGGTCGTGCCCGGCGCGAACTGGGCCTGACCAACGTGGTCGGTCTGCAGGACGGCATCCGCAGAACTTTGGCATGGCATGCCTGTGCGGAACTTATCCGAGATTGAGCAATGAAACCTTTGTTCCAGCCTTCCGCTTTGCGTCGGACCGTGGTCGAGATGGCCTACGCCGGCAACGCTGTCCATCTCGGATGCGCGTTCTCCATTGTTGAACTCGTGTCGGCGCTCTATGCGCGCCAGATGCGCTACGACCTGTCCGATCCGGATGATCCGGGGCGCGACTACCTGGTCCTGAGCAAAGGCCATGGCGTGATGGCGCAATATGCCTGTCTCCACCAGCTCGGCTGGATCGAGCGCCAGGACATCGACGGCTATTTCCACGATGGCTCCCGGCTCAAGGGGTTGTCGGATGCGCACGTGCCCGGCTGCGAAGTCACGTCCGGCTCGCTGGGGCACGGCCTGTCGGTGGGGGTGGGCCTGGCACTCGGCGCCAGCCGCCGCAAGGCCGGCCAGAACTGCTATGTCATCGTCGGCGATGGCGAGATGAACGAAGGCCCTGTCTGGGAAGGCATGCTGTTCGCTGCCCACGCCAAGCTGGACAACCTGATGGTGATCGTCGACGCCAATGGCTTCCAGGCGATGGGCACGACGGACGAGGTCATGGCGCTGGGCAGCCTCCGCGCGAAGTTCTCCGCGTTCGATTTCGATGTTCTGGAGGTGGATGGCCACGACCTGGCCGCCATTTCCGCTGCCATGGACCAATTGATGACGACGAAGAACGGCAAGCCCAAGGCACTCGTGGCCAAAACGGTGAAGGGCAAAGGCGTTTCTTACATGGAAAACATCAACGCGTGGCACTACTCACGCTTGAATGCGGTGCAGTACGAACAGGCGCTGCGTGAACTGGGAGGGGCTTGACCATGCGATCGGCATTTTCGAAAGCACTGGTGGAGGCCGCGCAGAACGACAAGCGGGTGCTGCTGCTGACAGGCGACCATGGCTATGCGTTGTTCGACGAATTCCGCAGGAGCTGTCCCGACCAGTACATCAACGCCGGCATCGCCGAGCAGAACATGGTCGGTGTCGCTGCCGGGCTGGCCAAGGCCGGTTTTCGTCCCGTGGTGTACGGACTCAGTGCTTTCGTCCCCGTGCGCGTGCTGGAACAGATCAAGATCGACGTTTGCTACGAGAAGCTGCCGGTGATCTTCACGGGCGATGGCGCGGGACTCGTGTACAGCACGCTGGGCACCAGCCACCAGAGTTTCGAGGACATTGCCTGCCTTCGTGCCGTGCCGCACATCGACATCCTGTCGCCGTGCGATGCCCACGAGCTGACCGCGTGTATGCGGTCCGCCTTTGCGCAGGCCGGGCCGGTCTACATGCGCATGGGCAAAGCCGACCTTGGCGCAGTCCACGAGGCGCTTCCTGATCTGGAATGTGGCAAGCTGCTGCGCGTGCTGGACGGCGATCACCCGGTGACGCTCGTGGCCACCGGCTCCATGGTGAAGGCGGCACAGACGCTGGGCCGTGAACTGGGCGCATCCGTCTGGAGTGCCCCGTGGATCAAGCCTCTCGACACGACGCAACTCTCGTCCATTGCGGCGGGAACCCGGGCCATCATCACGCTCGAAGAGCACTCCGTCGTAGGCGGGCTGGGCGGCGCCGTTCTGGAGGCGTTGGCGGAAGCCGGCCCGCGGCCGGTGCTGCGCGTGGGCATCGGCGAGCAGTTCTCGCTGACCTGCGGCAGCCATGCCCACGCCATGCGTGAGCACCGCATCGACCTGGAGTCCGTGCGGCAGCGCATCGCGCCCTTCGTTGCGAAATGGCAAGCTGCGTGACGTGCTGAGCCCACAGCTGTTTCGCTTCCTGCTGGTCGGCGTGCTCAACACCGCCGTCGGCTACGGTTTGTTCGCAGGATTTACCTGGCTGGGCCTGCCTTATCCTGTGGCCATTGGCTTGGCCACGCTGCTGGGCATCGCCTTCAATTTCCAGAGTACCGGCCGGATCGTTTTCGGTGGCGCGCAGGCATCCCGGCTGTGGCGCTTCGTTGCAGTCTACGGGGTTGTTTATCTGATCAACGTCGCGGCGCTGTCGGTATTGCTGCGCACCGGCATGGACATCTACCTGGCCAACGGCCTGCTGGTTTTGCCACTTGCGTTGATCGCCTTCGTACTCCAAAAAAAGATCGTCTTCGCTTCGTCATGAAAAACATCACTGTCGTCACGCCCTGCTACAACGAAGAGGACAACGTCGAAGAGGTCTACCGGCAGGCCAAGGCCGTCTTCGCTGGGATCAGCGATGTGCAGTACGAACATCTCTTCATCGACAACTGCTCCACCGATCGGACGGTGGAGCTTTTGCGCGGCATTGCTGCCGCCGATCCGGCGGTCAAGGTCATCCTGAACGCGCGCAATTTTGGCCACATCCGTTCTCCGTACTACGGTTTGCTGGAGGCCCGTGGCGATGCGGTCATTTTGCTGGTGGCGGATTTGCAGGACCCGCCTGAGCTCATGGTGGAATTCGTTCGCCAATGGCAGCAGGGCCACAAACTCGTCGTCGCCGTTAAGCCCAGTGCGGATGAGTCGGGCGCCATGTTCGCCATTCGACGGCTCTACTACCGCATGGTGACCCGGATCGCAGACGTGAAGTTGATCCAGAATTTCACCGGCTTTGGCCTGTACGACCGCGCGGTGCTGGAGCAGTTGCGGCGCATCGACGATCCGTATCCCTATCTGCGTGGCCTGGTGTCCGAAGTGGGCTATGAGGCGGTGCAGATTCCCTACAACCAGCCACGCCGCAAGCGCGGCATCACCAAGAACAATTTCTACACGCTTTACGATATTGCGATGCTTGGCATCACGTCGCATTCGCGCATTCCGTTGCGCATCGCAACGATGGTAGGGTTTGCGTTGTCTGGGCTGAGCCTTCTTGTGTCGCTCGTTTACTTGGTGCTGAAGCTGTTCTTCTGGGCACAGTTTTCGGCCGGCACTGCGCCGATTCTCATCGGCATGTTTTTCTTTGCATCGGTCCAGCTCTTTTTTATCGGGCTGCTGGGCGAATATGTGGGTTCGATCCTCACTCATGTGATGAAGCGACCGCTCGTTGTTGAGCGCGAACGAATCAATTGGGAGTGATGTCCGCCGCCAGTGGGGGCATCGCGATGGCAACAAAACTACGTCTTGAGGTATTTCCAGAATGCTCGCGACGTCCATACCTTTACTAGGCTGCGAATGTGCCAGTAGAGGTGCTGCCAGTTGCGATGGCTTGCCCGCTGGGCATCATGTATGGCTGTATGTTCCTCGAAGACGGTAAGACTCCATCCGTGCAGCTTCAGTCGCGCGCATATATCGAAATCTTCACCATACATGTAGAAGCGCTCATCGAAGCCGTAGACGCTTTCGTAGGCTTCAGAGCGAAAAAGCATGAACATTCCAGGAATCCAGGCGGGGTATGGCGGGGGGTTATAGCCAGGCCTGTGCCGGAGCAAAATTTCTCGGGGGGTCAGGATTTCTCGGTAGGGTTCGGGGCAACTCTTTCCCGGCTCCAAGATTCTTGGCGCAAGTACGCCGCTGGCGAGTTCTGCCTCTGCCAGCATCGGCGACAGCACATCGGTGTCAAGACGCATGTCTGGGTTGAGTACGAGAAACCACGGAGTGCCGCACCGCGCGAAAGCGGCGTTGTGATTCGCGCCGAACCCACGAGGGCAGGTGTTCGTGATCCTTTCGACCGCGAAACTCCATGGCCTATCGGCCACTAGCTCTAGCTCCGGCCGGTTGACCGTAAGGACCACCTTGGCGATCAGTTCGGCGCAATGGGTCTCCAACTGTTCCAGAAGCGGCAGCAGTAGCACTTGCTGTCCATGGCTGACGATTGAAACGGTGATCGGTCGGGAGGAGAGAGCTGGCATGGTCTAATTTCGCGCAGGGAATTCTAGGTTCCCTTCTCCCATGGTCTTCCTCGTCGTCTTCAGCTTCTTCATCTCCGCCATCGCGGCATTCGTGGTCATCCGGCTCGCGCGCCGCCACGCCCGCCAGTACGCGCACGACCTGCCGCAGCGCTTCCACCTCGGCCACATTCCCCGCATCGGCGGCCTTGGCATCTTCTTCGGCCTCGTCATCGCCTGGGCCTACGCCGGCACTCCTCAAGCCGCGTCCCTCAACGTCGACTGGCGCGCCAACTCCACCTTCCTTTGGCTCATGGCCATGTGCATGGCCCCCGCTGTCTTCGCCGGCATCGCCGAGGACATGACCCAGCGCCTGCGTGCCCGCCTGCGCCTGGGCCTGACCGCGCTCTCCGCCATCCTGCTGTGCTGGCTGCTGAACCTGGGCGTGCGCCGCATCGGCTTCGCCCCGCTCGACGACTGGCTCCAGGCCGCCCCGCTTGCTGCCGCCATCTTCGCCATGGTCGCCATCGCCGGCCTGCCGCACGCCTTCAACCTCATCGACGGCTACAACGGCCTCGCGGGCATGGTCGCGATCCTCATCAGCCTGGCGCTGATCCATGTGGCCCTGCAGGTCGGCGACCGGCAGCTCGCCGCCATGCTGGCCTGCCTGGTGGGCGCCACGGGCGGCTTCCTGCTCTGGAACTATCCCTACGGCAAGATCTTTGCGGGCGATGGCGGGGCCTATGTCTGGGGACTGGTGATCGCCGTGGCCTGTGTGCTGCTGGTGCAGCGCCACCCCACCGTGTCGCCCTGGTTCCCGATGCTGCTGCTGATGTATCCGGTCGGTGAGACGCTGTTCTCCATCTACCGCAAGCTCGCACGCGGCCAGTCGCCCAGCACGGCCGATGCCCTTCACCTGCACCAACTGATCTTTCGCCGCATCGTGCGCGTGGTGTTCGAGGACGACGAGGCCAGCGACCTGCTGGCGCGCAACAACCGCACCTCGCCCTACCTCTGGATCTTCTCGCTGCTGACCGTGGTGCCGGCCGTCATGTTCTGGAGCAACACCCCCGTGCTGGCCGCGTTCTGCGTGCTGTTCGTGGTCACTTATGTCGGCGCCTACCTCATGATCATCCGCTTCAAGGTCCCGCGCTGGCTGGGGAAGTGAAGCTGGGGAAGTGACACACAGCGACCCCTACAATCCGCGCCAGTTTTCAGCAGCCTCCGGAGTGCCCGCCATGACCAGCCCCACCGAGCCCGACCTGTCTGCCATCGCCCCGCGCGACAAGGCCGAGATCCTGGCCCAGGCCCTGCCGTACATCCGCAAGTTCCACGGCAAGACCATCGTCATCAAGTACGGCGGCAACGCCATGACCGATCCGGCCCTGCAGGCCGATTTCGCCGAAGACGTGGTGCTGCTCAAGCTGGTCGGCATGAATCCCGTGGTGGTGCATGGCGGCGGCCCGCAGATCGAGACCGCGCTCAAGCGCCTGGGCAAGACCGGCCACTTCATCCAGGGCATGCGCGTGACCGACGCCGAGACCATGGAAGTCGTCGAATGGGTGTTGGCGGGCGAGGTGCAACAGGACATCGTGGGCCTCATCAACCAGGCCGGCGGCAAGGCCGTGGGCCTGACGGGGCGCGACGGCGGCCTGATCCGCGCCCAGCAGCTCAAGCTGGCCGACCAGGCCGACCCGACCAAGCTGCACGATGTTGGGCAGGTCGGCGACATCGTGGCCATCGACCCCAGCGTGGTCAAGGCGCTGCAGGACGACCAGTTCATCCCCGTCATCAGCCCCATCGGCTTCGGCGAGAGCAACGAGAGCTACAACATCAACGCCGACGTGGTGGCCAGCAAGCTGGCCACGGTGCTGCAGGCCGAGAAGCTCATGATGCTGACCAACATCCCGGGCGTGCTGAACAAGGCTGGCGAACTGCTGACCGAACTCACCTCGCGCGAGATCGACGAGCTGATCGCCGATGGCACCATCTCCGGCGGCATGCTGCCCAAGCTGGCCGGCGCGATCGACGCGGCCAAGAGCGGCGTCAACGCCGTGCACATCGTCGACGGCCGCGTGCCGCACGCGATGCTGCTCGAGATCCTGACCGACCAGGCCTACGGCACCATGATCCGCGCGCGCTGAGCGCAGGCCGCCACCGCATGCCCGAAGACGCCGCCCTGCCGACCACAACGTCCGAAGGCGCGGAGGACGCCGCCGCTGCCGCCGCGCCGCGCAAGCGGCCCAAGCCAGGCGAACGCCGGCTGCAGATCCTGCAGACCCTGGCCGCCATGCTCGAGCAGCCCGGCGCCGAGCGCGTGACCACGGCGGCCCTGGCCGGCCGCCTGCAGGTCAGCGAGGCCGCGCTGTACCGCCACTTCGCCAGCAAGGCCCAGATGTTCGAGGGCCTGATCGAGTTCATCGAGCAGAGCGTGTTCCAGCTGGTCGGCGCCATCGCCGCTGACGAGGCCGCCAGCGGCACGCAGCAGGCGCGCAGCATCCTGTCGGTGCTGCTGCAGTTCGGCGAGAAGAACCCCGGCATGGTGCGCGTGATGGTCGGCGACGCACTGGTGCTCGAGCACGAGCGTCTGCAGGGCCGCATGAACCAGTTCTTCGACCGCATCGAGTCCAGCCTGCGCCAGTGCCTGCGGCCGGCGTTGGCCGGGGAGGGCGCGGCCACGCCCACGGTGGACGCCCATGTGCAGGCCTCGGTGCTGACGGCCTTTGCCATCGGCCGCCTGCAGCGCTTCGCGCGTTCGGGCTTTCGCCGGCTGCCGACCGAGCAGCTGGACGCCAGCCTGCAGCGCCTGCTGTAGCCAGGGTTTACCCGCGGCTTTGCCGCTTTGTCACTTTGCGCCAATGGCCCCAGCCATTCGGCCATTGATGGCGTGCGGGGCGCTCCAGATACTGCGCCGCATGCCACATCCCCTCTTCCAACACCTGCGCCTGCCCGTCATCGCCTCGCCGCTGTTCATCATCAGCGTGCCGCAGTTGGTGATCGCGCAGTGCAAGGCCGGCATCGTCGGCTCCATGCCCGCCCTCAACGCCCGCCCGGCCGAGCTGCTGGACGACTGGCTGGCCGAGATCACCGAGACGCTGGCCGCGCACGACCGCGCCCATCCCGAGGCACCGGCCGCGCCGTTCGCGATCAACCAGATCGTCCACAAGAGCAACGACCGGCTCGACCACGACATGGCCGTCTGCGCCAAGTACAAGGTGCCGCTGACCATCACGTCGCTCGGCGCGCGCACCGAGATCAACGACGCCGTGCACGCCTGGGGCGGCATCGTCATGCACGACGTGATCAACGACCGCTTCGCGCACAAGGCGGTGGAAAAAGGCGCCGACGGCCTGATCGCCGTGGCCAGCGGCGCCGGGGGCCATGCCGGCACCACCAGCCCGTTCGCGCTGATCCAGGAGATCCGCCGCTGGTTCACGGGCCCGCTGGCGCTGTCGGGCTCCATCGCCAGCGGCGATGCGATCCTGGCCGCACAAGCGCTGGGCGCCGACTTCGCCTACATCGGCTCGGCCTTCATCGCGACCGAAGAGGCCCGCGCCGCCGAGGCCTACAAGCAGATGATCGTCGACAGCAGCAGCGAGGACATCGTCTACTCCAACCTGTTCACGGGCGTGCACGGCAACTACCTCAAGCCTTCGATCCGCAACGCCGGCCTGTACCCGGACCGGCTTGAGACCAGCGATCCCTCGGCCATGAACTTCGGCAGCAACCGCGTCAAGCCCTGGAAGGATGTCTGGGGCTGCGGCCAGGGCATCGGCGCCATCTCGGCGGTGCAGCCGGCCGGCCAGGTCGTGGCCCGCATGGCGCGCGAGTACGCCGCTGCGCGTGCGCGCATCGCCGTGCCGCTGCGCCAGCCTGAAGCCGTCGCCGCGTGAGCACGGCCGCCACCGCCGTCTGCGTCGCGCCGCAGGCGGCCGCTGCCAGCCACCGCAGCCAGGCCATCGCGCTGCTCGACGCTGCACTGGTCGCCGCCGCGCTGGCCCGCAACCCCGATGCGCAGGCGGTCGACGTGATCGATCTGCACCTGGGCTTCGTGCAGCCCGGGGGCGCCGGCCTGCATGCCGAGGGCCAGGTCACGGGCGGCGGCCGCTCCGTCTGCTTCTGCGAAGCCGAGCTGCGCAACGCTGCCGGCCAGCTCGTGGCACGCGCCATGGGCACGCTGCGCTACCGCCATCCGCCCTCTCCTGGAGCCTGAAGATGTACCTGACCCAAGGCCTGCACCGTTCGCTGCAGCGCCACCCCGACAAGACCGCGCTGCGCCACCTCGCGCCCGACGCTGAGCGTGCCTACACCTTCACCCAGCTGCTCGACCAGGTCGCGCGCCGGGCCGCCGTGCTGCGCGCGCGCGGCATCGCCCCCGGCGAGCGCGTGGCGCTGCTGGCGCCCAACGACGACGCCATGGTCATGGGCCTCCTGGCCTGCTGGTGGCTGGGCGCCGTGGCCTGCCCGCTCAACACGCGCTGGAGCGTGCCCGAGCTGCGTTACGCCCTGGCCGACTGCGGCGCGCCGCTGCTGCTGGCCGATGCCAGCTTCTCCGGCCCCTGCGCGGAACTGGCCGATCTGGCGCAGGTGCTGCCCATGGCCGAATTCGCCGCGCAGGCGGCCGCCACAGCCCCGGTGGACGACGCGCGCGTGGGCGGCGAGGCCCTGGCCGCCATCCTCTACACGGGCGGCACCACGGGCCGCTCCAAGGGCGTGATGCTCACGCACCTGAACTTCTGGTCGGCATCGATGACGCGCGGGGCTGAACTCAACAACGCGCCCGACAGCGTCTCGCTGCTGGTGGCGCCGCTGTTCCATGTGGCGGGCCTCGGCAGGCTGATCGGCCAGAGCATCGTGGGCGGCAGCTGGGTCACCATGCCGCAGTTCCGCGCCGAGATCGTGCTCGATGCGATCTTCACGCACGGCATCACCGACACCATCGTCGTGCCCACCATGCTGCAGGCGCTGCTGGAGGCGCCCAACTTCGACGCCGCCAAGGTGCAGAGCCTGAACCGCATCGCCTTCGGTGCCGCACCCATGCCGCCCGACCTGCTCGACCGCGCGCTGGCCACCTGGCCGAACGCCGAGTTCTTCCAGGCCTACGGCCTGACCGAGACCTCGGGCGCGGCCTGCATCAACCTGCCGGCCAACCACCGGCCCGGCGCGCCGGCAGAGCGCCTGCGCTCCGTGGGCCGCGCCGGCCTGGGCGCGGAGATCCGCATCGTCGACCCCGAGGGGCGCGAGTGCGCGCGCGGCGAGGTGGGCGAGATCGTCATCCGCGGCCCCATGGTCACCAGTGGCTACTGGAAGCTGCCCGAGGTCTCGGCCCAGGCCCTGCGCAACGGCTGGCTGCACACCGGCGACGGCGGCCGCATGGACGAGAACGGCTTCATCTTCATCGCCGACCGCCTGAAGGACATGATCATCAGCGGCGGCGAGAACGTCTACTCCGGCGAGGTCGAGGCCGCGCTGCGCAGCCACGGCGATGTGGTCGACGCCGCCGTCATCGGCGTGCCCGACGCGCGCTGGGGCGAGGCCGTGCACGCGGTGGTGGTGCTGCGCCCCGGCGTGGCCGAGAGCGCCGAGCTCGCGGATGCCATCAAGGCCCATTGCCGCACGCGGCTGGCGGGCTACAAGTGCCCGCGCAGCCTGGCCTTTGCGGCCGCGCTGCCGCTGTCGGCTGCCGGCAAGGTGCTCAAGACCCAGCTGCGTGCCGAGCACGCGAAGAAGCCCTGATGGACGCCGCCGAGAGCATGCGGCTGTACAACGCCGTGCCCTTCATGCAGCTGCTGGGCATCCGGCGCGAGTTCTCCGAGGGTGGCCGCGCGCGCCTGGTGGTCGATGGGCGGCAGGAGCTCGAGAACCCGATCCGCGCCATGCACGGCGGCGTGGTCGCCACGCTGCTGGACGTGGTCATGGCCAGCGCGGCGGTGTCGAAGATCGGCTTCGCGCGCACCGCCGTCACGCTGGACATGAACATCAGCTATCTGCAGCCCGGCCGCGGCCGCCTCACCGCCGACGGCGAGGCACTGGCCATCGATGTGGACGGCGACACCGTGCAGTGCCGCGCCGAGGTGCGCGACGACGCCGGCCGCTGCGTGGCCCGCAGCATGGGCTCGTTCCGCTACCTGCCGCTGCCCGGCGCGTAGGCCTTTGATCGATACGGCCATCGTCGCTTGACGAAACGGCCATGTCCCGGCGGGCCGGCCGCCTCTAGTCTTGCCGGCAAGTTTTTTCAGTAGCACCCGGCCCGTACGCGGCCGCAAGGAGACAAGCATGCCCATCGCCTTCCCATCCCCTGCCACGCCCGTTGCACGCCGCACGGTGCTGCGCGCCGGCCTGGGCGCACTGGCCGCCAGCACACTCGGCGCACCGGCTTTCGCCAGCACCGCCTTCCCCAACAAGCCCATCCAGCTGCAGCTGCCCTTCCCGGCCGGCGGCATGTTCGATGCCGTGCTGCGCGCGCTGGCCGAGGCCGCCGCCAAGGACCTGGGCCAACCCATCGTGCTCATGCACCGCGCGGGCGCTGGCGGCGTGACGGGCGTGTCCAGCCTGACCAGCATGGGCGACGCCGATGGCTACCTGCTCGGCGTGATGCACAACTCGGTGATCCGCTGGCCGCACATGAACAAGGTGGCCTGGGACCCCCGCACCGACTTCACCTACCTGATGGGCCTGAACAACCTGACCACCGGCATCGCGGTGGCGGCCGACGCGCCGTGGAAGACGCTGGCCGAGCTGCTGGCCGATGCCAAGGCCAGGCCCGGCCAGCTGAGCTGGGGCAACGTGGGCGCCATCAGCGCCAACCGCATCTACGCCGAACGGCTGGCGCGCGCCGCGGGCGCCAAGTTCAACTTCATCCCGTTCAAGGGCGGGAACGAGCAGCTGACGGCCGTGGTCGGCCGCCACCTCGATGTCTATGGCGACCCCGGCTTCGGCGCCATGGCGCGCAGCGGCAAGCTGCGCGTGCTGGCCACTTTCACCGAGCAGCGCCTGAGCCAGTGGCCCAACGTGCCCACGGTGCGCGAGCTGGGCCACGACCTCGTGGTGCAGTCGCCGTTCGGCCTGGTCGCACCCAAGAACATGGACCCGGCCGTGCGCGCGCGGCTCGAGTCGGCGTTCCAGAAGGCGGCGCACGACCCGGCCTACCGCCGCATCGTCGACGACTTCGACCTGGCGCCCTGGAACATCGGCGGCGAGGCCTACCGCCAGTACGCGGTGGCGCAGTACGACCGCGAGAAACAGATGCTCGACGAGATCGGCTTCAAGCCGGAATAGCCGACCGGCATCCATCCACCACAAAGAGAGAAGAGGAGACACATGAAGAAGACAACACCCCCAACCCTGCTGCGCCTGTCGGTGCTGGCGCTGGTCGCTGCCGTGGGCACGGCCTGCGGCGGCTCCAGCGACGACACCAGCGACGTCGCCGTCGCGTTCTCCAGCAGCAAGCCCGACGCCGCGCCGTTCCCGAGCGACCGCTACACGGTGGCCGACACGCGCCAGCTGTCGCAGCTGCGTGTCGCGCTGCCCAAGCCCGACTGCGCCGTGCGCGTCAGCGACTGCTACGACATCGACGAGCTCAACACGCTGGACGGCTTCTCGCTGGTCCCGCGCTTCACGGTGCCCTTCACGGGCGACATCGATCCCGCCACGGTGACCAGCGACAGCGTCTACCTGCTCGAACTGGCCAGCGGCCGCAAGATCGGCATCAACCAGACCGCCTGGGACGCGCCCGCGCGGCTGCTGTCCTTCAAGAGCGACGAGCTGCTGCGCGAGCAGCAGCGCTACCTGATGGTGGTGACCGACCGCGTGCGCGACACCGCCGGCAAGCGCCTGGGCGGCGGTGAATGGCTGGACGCCTCCAGCGGCCTGGCCATCGGCCGCGCCAGCGAGAGCGGTGGCTACCGCGAGGCGCTGCGCCAAGCCCTGGCACAGGCGCCTGCCAACGCCGGCAAGCCCGTCGCCGCGACCCTGTTCACCACGCAGAACGCCACCGCCACGCTGGCGGCCATGGCCGCTGCCGCCAAGGCGCGCACCGCCACAGGCATCGACTTCATGGTGGCCACGCAGGGTGGCACGCCGGCGCGTGCGCTGTTCGGCATCGACCAGATCGCCTCCGGCGTGGTCCACCGCCAAAGCGGCACGGCGCCGCAGTTCGCCGACACGGCGCTGCGCCTGTCCGCATTGCAGGTGGTGCCGGGCAGCGTGGCGCAGGTCGGCTTCGGCCGCTTTGCCTCGCCCACCTTTTTGGACGCCAAGGTGCGCATCGCGCCCACCGGCACGGCCGCGTTGCCGCAGCTGCTGGGCGAGACGCAGGTGGCGGTGCAGGTCTTCGTGCCCGCAGGCACCAAGCCGGCCGGCGGCTGGCCGGTGGTGCTGTTCGGCCATGGGCTGGGCAACAACATGCACGATTCGCCGTGGGCCATCGCCTCGGTGCTGGCGTCCTACGGCCTGGCCACGGCCTCGATCCACGTGGTGGGCCACGGCGGCGGCGCCCAGAGCACGCTGGAGCTGGCCCTGTCCGGCGGCGGCCAAGCCAGCGTGGCCGTGCCGGGCCGCGGCATCGACCAGAACGGCGACGGCCAGATCACCCCGTTCGAAGGCGCCACGGCGCCCGCACCCTACGGCGTGATCGGCTCGCGCGACGCGCTGCGCCAGACCGTCACCGACCTGGTGGAGCTGGCGCGCCGCTTCCAAGCCGGCGTGGACATCGATGGCGACGGCCAGAGCGACTTCGACGGCAGGCGCGTGACCTACAGCGGCCAGTCCTTCGGCGGCGTCTACGGCACCATGCTGCTGGCGGTCGACAAGGACCTCGTGGCCGGCGTGCCCAACGTGGGCGGCGGCAGCCTGATCGAGGCCACACGACTGGGCGGGCTGCGCTCGCTGCGCGTGGCCTCGCTGGCGGGCCGCACGCCCTCGCTGATCAACCTGCCGCCCACGGCGACCGGCGCCGCGCAGTTCGACGAGAACCTGCCGTTCCGCGGCCAGCCGGTGTTGAGCAAGCATGTGGACGGCGCGCAGGCCATTGCCAAGCTGTTCGACCACAGCGAATGGGCGCAGCAGTCCGGCGAGGCCACGGCCTATGCGCCGCTGATCCGCTTGCGGCCGCTGGCGGGCCATGCCCCCAAGCCCATCGTCTACCAGTTGGCCAAGGGCGACACGGTGATGACCAACACCAGCTCCGGCATGGTGGTGCGCGGCGGCGCGCTGGGCGACCGCGTGAGCTGGTTCCGGCACGACCTGGCGTTCAACAACAACAACGCCGTGGCGCGCAACCCGCACGGCTACATGCTGGACATCACGAACCCGGCGGCCTTGCCCTATGCCTTGCAGGCGCAGCGGCAGATCGGCGCCTTCCTGGCGAGTGGCGGCACGGACTTCAGCGATGCGGACGGCACCGGGCCGTACTACGAGAACGTCGTCGATCCGGCCGTGCTGGATGCGCTGAACTTCCTGCCCTGATGCGGCATACGCGGCCCGGCGCGCGCCGGCTGCGCAAGTGACAGTGGGCAGGGGGCGCGGCCTCTAGAATTTGCCGCGTTCCATGCCACCACTCTCCGCCGGCAACACGCGGCAAACCATCGCCATCGGCCAGGTCCAGCAGATCGTGCTGGGCGCGCGCCGTGCCGGCCGCGATGTCGACGCCCTGCTGCAGCGCGCCGGCATCCCGCCCGAACTGCTGGGCTCGCCGCTCTCGCGCGTGAGCCAGGCGCAGTACGCGGCCCTCATCTTCGAACTGCGCCACAGCCTGCGCGACGAGCTGTGGGGCCTGTGCAGCAGGCCGCTGCCGCTGGGCAGCTTCGAGGCGGCCTGCCGCCAGGCCGTGGGTTGCCGCACGCTGGGCGAGGCGCTGCGCGCCGGCCTGCGCCACTACCGGCTGCTGCTGGCCGACTTCACACCGCGCCTGCACGTGCACGACGGCGTGGCCAGCATGGCGCTGGCGCCGCGCCTGCCGGTCGACGAGCGCCTGAGCTACGCGATGCGCTGCTTCGCGTTCCTGGGCTACGGCCTGGTCTGCTGGCTCGTGGCACGGCGCCTGCCGCTGCTGGCGGTGGATCTGCCCCGCACCGAGGCCGACCGCACCGGTGACGCACCACAGCTGTTCCAGGCCCCGCCGCACTACGGCCTGCGCGCCGGCTGGCGCTTCGAGGCGCGCTGGCTGGCGCTGCCCATCGTGCAGACGCCCGAGAGCCTGGCCGGCTTCCTGGCCCAGGCGCCGGCCAGCCTGCTGCTGAAGTACCGCGACGACAGCAGCCTGGCCGAGCGCATCCGCCGCCTGCTGCGCCGCCACCTGGGCGGGCCCATGCCCTCGCTCGAAGACGTGGGCGCCCAGCTCGCGATGACGCCGCAGACCCTGCGCCGGCGCCTGCGCGAGGAAGGCGCAGGCTTCCGCGCGATCCGCGACGACCTGCTGCGCGACGCCGCCATCGACTACCTCACGCACCCCGGCCTCACGCTGCCCGAGATCGCGGGGCAACTGGGCTTCTCCGAGGCCAGCACCTTCCACCGCGCGTTCAAGAGCTGGACGGGCCTGGCGCCCGGCGCCTACCGGCAGGAACGCCTGGGCTGAAACGCCCGGGTTAACCCTGGGTGGGCGTGCCGCGCGCGGCACTTTGAGCGTTCGGGCCAATCTCTTCCATCGCTTCGGCCATGGGCTGCGCCACGGCCGCTGCCTAGACTTGTTTGCAGCCACAGGAGACACGTTTGACCCGCATGCCCGACGCCGCGCACCTTCGCCGCACCGTCCGTCTGGCCGCCGCTTCAGCGGCGGCGCTGGCCATCCCGCTCCAGCGAGCCCCATTCTTTTTCCCAGCCAAGGAACACCCATGAAACGCAATGTCTACGTCGCCGGCGTCGGAATGATCCCCTTCACCAAGCCCGGCAAGAGCGAGCCCTACACCGTGATGGGCGCCCGCGCCGCCGAGCTCGCGCTCAAGGACGCCGGCGTGCCCTACGACGCCGTGCAGCAGGCCTACGTGAGCTACGTCTACGGCGACTCCACCGCCGGCCAGGCCGCCATCTACGGCGTGGGCCTGACGGGCATCCCGGTGTTCAACCTCAACAACAACTGCTCCAGCGGCTCGTCGGCGCTGTACCTGGCGCGCCAGGCGGTCGAGAGCGGCGTGGCCGAATGCGCCATCGCGCTGGGCTTCGAGCAGATGGTGCCGGGTGCGCTCAAGGGGGCCTACGAAGACCGTCCCTCGCCGATGGCGCGTTTCGCCGAGACCATGGACCAGCTGCAAGGCACGCTGCCCACCGCACCGCGCGCGGCCCAGTTCTTCGGCGGCGCGGGCCGCGACTACATCAAGCAGTACGGCATCCGCCCCGACACCTTCGGCCGCATCTCGGTCAAGGCGCGCCAGCACGCCGCGCGCAACCCGCTCGCCGTGTTCCGCGACACCGTGACGCTGGAAGAGGTGATGGCCTCGCCCGCCGTGTTCGACCCGCTCACGCGCCTGCAGTGCTGCCCGCCCACCTGCGGCGCGGCCGCCACCATCGTGTGCTCGGAAGCGTTCGCCAAGAAGCACGGCATCGCGCTCAAGGTGCGCATCGCGGCCCAGTCGATGACCACCGACACGCCCAGCACCTTCGACAGCGGCGACATGCGCCGCGTGGTCGGCTACGACATGACGGCCGCCGCCGCCAAGCAGGTCTACGAGGCCGCGGGTGTGGGCCCGGAAGATGTGGACGTGGTCGAGCTGCACGACTGCTTCACCGCCAACGAACTCATCACCTACGAAGGCCTGGGCCTGACGCCCGAGGGCACGGCCGAGAAGTTCATCCTGGACGGCGACAACACCTACGGCGGCAAGGTCGTCACCAACCCCTCGGGCGGCCTCTTGTCCAAGGGCCACCCGCTGGGCGCCACGGGCCTGGCGCAGTGCTACGAGCTCACGCACCAGCTGCGCGGCACAGCCGACCAACGCCAGGTGGAAGGCGCGCGGCTTGCGCTGCAACACAACCTGGGCCTGGGCGGCGCCTGCGTCGTCACGCTGTACGAGCGGGTGTGAGCAAGGAGCACGCATGATCGACAAGAAATACATCGGCCACACCCAGCCGGCCTTCACGGTGCCGGTGGAGGCCTCGCGCCTGCGCTTCTTCGCCAAGGCCACGGGCCAACTCGATTCGGTCTACAGCGACGAGTCGGCTGCACGCGATGCCGGCCACCCCGCGCTGCCCGTGCCGCCCACGTTCCTGTTCTGCCTGGAGATGGAATCGCCCGACCCAGCCGCGCTGCGCAACCTGCTGGGCCTGGACTACCGCCGCCTGCTGCACGGCGAGCAACGCTTCGTCTACCACCGCATGGTGTACGCGGGCGACCAGCTGACCTTCGAGCAGCGCATCGACGACATCTACGACAAGAAGGGCGGCGCGCTGGAGTTCGTCGTGCGCACCACGCGCGTGACCAACCAGCGCGGCGAGCACGTGGCCGACCTCAAGGGCGTCACCGTGATGCGCAACGGCTGAAGGAGACACGAACATGACCACCATCACCTACGACCAGATCAATGTCGGCGACGCACTGCCCGCCTTCGAGACCGAGGCGATCTCGCGCCTCACGCTGGCGCTGTACTGCGGCGCCTCCGGCGACCACAACCCCATCCACGTGGACACAGACTTCGCCAAGGCCGCCGGCCAGAGCGACGTGTTCGCGCACGGCATGCTGTCCATGGCCTACCTGGGCCGCCTGCTGACCAACTGGGTGCCGCAGACCGCGCTGCGCGAGTACGGCGTGCGCTTCGTCGCGATCACGCAGGTGGGCGCCAAGGTCCGCTGCGAAGGCCGCGTGACCGAGAAGTTCGAGCAGGACGGCGAGCGCCGCGTGCGCGTCGAACTCTCCACCACCGACCAGAACGGCCAGGCCAAGCTGGCCGGCGACGCCGTGTTGGCCCTTTCCTGAATCCAACGAGACAAGACATGACGCTCAAGCTCCTAGACAAAGTTGCCCTGGTCTCCGGCTCCGGCCGCGGCATCGGCAATGCCATCGCGATGAAGCTCGCCTCCGAAGGCGCGCGCCTGGTCATCAACGACCTCGACGAAGCACCGGCCATGGAAACCGTGGCCGCCATCCGCGCGGCCGGCGGCCAGGCCGTGGCCTGCGTCGGCAGCGTGACCGATGCCGACTTCGGCACACGCTTCGTCGGCGCCGCGCTCAAGGAATTCGGCGGCGTGGACATCATCGTCAACAACGCCGGCTACACCTGGGACAACGTGATCCAGAAGATGAGCGACCAGCAGTGGGAAGACATCCTGGCCGTGCACCTGACGGCGCCGTTCCGCATCTTGCGCGCCGCCGCCGAGTTCATCCGCGAGGCCGCCAAGAAGGAGGCCGACGCGCCGGTGTTCCGCAAGGTCGTCAACATCTCGTCCACCTCGGGCGTGTACGGCAACGCGGGCCAGGCCAACTACGCCGCGGCCAAGGCCGGCATCAACGGCCTGACCAAGGCCATGGCCAAGGAGTGGGGGCGCTACAAGGTCAACGTCAACAGCGTGGCGTTCGGGCTGATCCAGACGCGGCTGACGCAGCCGCTGACGGCCGGGGAGGCCAGCGTGGACATCGGCGGCCGCACCATCGCGGTGGGCGTGCAGCCCGACCGCCTGAAGGCCGCAGAAGCCACGATCCCGCTGGGCCGTGGGGGCACGCCGGAAGAGGCGGCCGGCGCGGTCTACATGTTCTGCATCCCCGAGTCGAACTACGTGAGCGGCCAAGTGCTGGTCTGCGGCGGAGGCCGGCCATGATGCAGGCCCCTCGCGCCTGGATGACACCCGAACTCGAACTGGTGCGCGACACCGCGCGCCGCTTCTTCGAAACCGAGTGCGTGCCCAACCAGAAGAAGTGGCAGGAGCAGGGCCACGTCGACCGCGCCATCTGGCGCCGCGCCGGCGAACTCGGCCTGCTCTGCGCCGGCATCCCCGAGGAATATGGCGGCGGTGGCGGCAGCTTCCTGCACGAGGCCGTCATCTGCGAAGAGCAGATGCGCGCGCTGGTCAACAGCTTCTCGATCAACGTGCACAGCGGCATCGTGGCGCACTACCTGCTGGCCTACGGCACCGAGGCGCAGAAGCAGCGCTGGCTGCCCGGCATGGCGCAGGGCGAGACCATCGCGGCCATCGCCATGACCGAGCCCGGCGCCGGCACCGACCTGCAACGCATCGCCACCAGCGCGGTGAAGGATGGCGATGACTACGTGGTCAACGGCGCCAAGACCTTCATCACCAATGGCCTGCTCGCCGACATCATCGTCGTGGCCGTGAAGACCGACCCCACGGCCCGGGCCAAGGGCGTGTCGCTGGTCGTGATCGAGACCAAGGACCTGGAAGGATTCCGCCGCGGCCGACTGCTCGAGAAGGTCGGCCAGCAGGGCCAGGACACGGTGGAGCTGTTCTTCAACGACATGCGCGTGCCGCAGGCCAACCTGCTCGGCGGCGAGGAGGGCAAGGGCTTCGCGCAGCTCATGCTGCAGCTGCCGCGCGAGCGTCTGGTGCTGGCCATCGGCTGCGCGGCCACCATGCAGCGCGCGGTGGACGAAACCCTGGCCTACACGCGCGACCGCAAGATCTTCGGCGACTCGCTGTTGCACCTGCAGAACACGCGTTTTAAGCTGGCCGAGTGCCAGACCAAGGCGACCATCGCACGCAGCTTCCTCGACGACTGCGTGGCCCGTCTCGCACGCCACGAACTGGACATTCCCACCGCCGCCATGGCCAAGTGGTGGGTCAGCCAGGCGACCTGCGAGGTGGTGGACGAGTGCCTGCAACTGCACGGCGGCTACGGCTACATGCAGGAGTACCCCATCGCCCGCATGTACGCCGACGTGCGCGTCTCGCGCATCTATGGCGGCGCGAACGAGGTCATGAAAGAGATCATCGCCCGCGCGATGGAAAAGGGCGACTGACCCACAGGGGATGGAGACACTGATGACCCCCAGCACACCACCCTGGCACCGCCACTGGCCGCGCGGCTTGCCACACGCACTGGCCGTGCCGCAAACCACGCTGTGGGACAACCTGGCGACCAGCGCCGCGCGCTACCCCGCGCGGCCCGCCATCGTCTACTACGACAGCGTGCTGACCTATGCCGCGTACCGCGCGCAGGCCGACGCCCTGGCGGGCCACCTGCAGCGCGCCGGTGTCGCCAAGGGCGACCGCGTGCTGCTGATGAGCCAGAACTGCCCGCAGTTCGCCATCGCCTTCTTCGCCGTGCAGCGCTGCGGCGCCGTGGTCGTGCCCGTCAACGCGATGTGCACGGCCGGCGAAGTCGACCATTACCTGGAAGACAGCGGCGCGCGCCTCGCCATCGCGGCGCAGGAACTGCTGCCCGCCATGCAGCCCGCGCTCGCCCGTGGCGTGCTGCGCGAGGTGGTGGTCATCTGCTATGCGGACGCGTTGACGGCACCGACCGAACTCAACGTGCCCGAGGTCGTCCGCGCGCCGCGCCTGGCGCTGCAGCAGCCCGGCTGCGTGGCCTGGGCGGACGCCACCGCTGGCGCAAGGTCCACGCCGGTGGCCATCGGCCCGAACGACCTCGCGGCGCTGCCCTACACCTCGGGCACCACCGGCCGGCCCAAGGGCTGCATGCACACGCACGCCAGCCTGACGGCCTCCAGCGTCGGCGCCAGCCTGTGGCGCAACCTGCATGCCGAATCCGTGGTGCTCGGCGTCGCCCCCATGTTCCACCTGCTGGGCATGCAGAACGCGATGCTGATGCCGGTGTGGCACGGCGCCACCGTGGTCATGCTCGCGCGCTGGGATGCCGCCGCCGCCGCGGCCTTGATCGAGCGCTACCGCGTCTCGGTCTGGGCCTCGCCGCCGGCCATGCTGATCGACTTCTTCGCCCACCCCGAAGCGCAGCGCCGCGACCTCTCCAGCCTGGCCATGCTCAACGGCGGCGGCGCGGCCATGCCCGAGGCCGTCTCCGGCATGCTCAAGGAGCGCTTCGGCATCACCTACATCGAGGGCTACGGCCTGACCGAGACGGCTTCGTTCCTGCATTGCAACCCGCTGCAGGCGTCCAAGCGCCAGTGCCTGGGCATCCCGACCTTCGGCGTGCACTCGCTGATCGTCGATCCCGAGACGCTCGCGGTGCTGCCGCCGGGCGAAACGGGCGAGCTGGTCAGCCGCGGCGCGCAGGTCATGCAGGGCTACTGGCGCGACGAGGCCGCCAACCGCGCGGCCTTCATGGAGGTGGACGGCGAGCGCTACTTCCGCACCGGCGACCTGGCCAGCATGGACGCCGACGGCTACTTCTTCATGCGCGACCGCCTCAAGCGCATGATCAACGTCAGCGGCTACAAGGTCTGGCCCGCCGAGGTGGAAAGCATGCTCTACGAGCACCCTGCCATCCACGAGGCCTGCATCGTGTCCCGCCCCGACGCCAAGCAGGGCGAATCGGTCTGCGCGGTGGTGGTGCTGCGGCCCGGCCAGACGCTCGACGAGCCCGGGTTGATCGCCTGGTGCCGCGAGCGCATGGCGGTGTACAAGGCCCCGCGCGCCGTGGAGTTCCGCGCCGCACTGCCCAAATCCAACACCGGCAAGGTGGCCTGGCGAGAGATCCGGGAAGCCTTCGCCCGCGCTTGACGCACCACATTTCAAGGGACAAGACATGACAACAACCGACATCACGCGCCGCCAGGCCCTGGCCTTCACCACGCTCGCGCTCACCGGCCTGCCGGCGTTGGCGCAGCAGGATTTCCCGAGCAAGCCGCTGCGCGTGATCGTGCCCTACGCGCCGGGCGGCGGCACCGACACCATCGGCCGCCTCATGGCCACCAAGCTTGGGGAGAACTGGAAGGCCACCGTGGTGGTGGAGAACAAGCCGGGCGCGGGCGGCGTGATCGGCAACGACATGGCGGCCAAGGCCCCGGCCGATGGCTACACCATCCTGATGGCCATCACGGTCATGGTGCAGCACCCGGCGCTGATGCCCAAGCTGCCCTACGACCTGCTCAAGGATTTCCAGCCGCTGGCCGTGGCCGCGCGATCGGCCGACCTGCTGCTGGTGCACCGCGATGTGCCGGCCAACACGGTCGAAGAGTTCGTCAAACTGGCCAAGGCGGACCCGCGCACCTACGCGCTGGGCTCCTACGGCAATGGCACCTCCGGCCACATCCACGCAGCCATGCTCAACCAGCAGGCCGGGCTGGACTTGTCGATCGCGCACTACAAGGGCGCCGGCCCGCTGATGGCCGACCTGCTGGGCGGCCAGGTCAAGGTGGGCTTCCTGGACGCGACCACGGCCGCGGCCCAGGTCAACGGCGGCCGCGTGAAGGTGCTGGGCGTGACGGGCGCGCGCCGCTCGCCGCTGGCACCCAATGCACCGACCTTCACCGAGCTGGGCTACAAATCCTTCGAGCCCTACGGCTGGTTCGCGCTGTTCACGCAGGCCGGCACGCCGCCGGCGATTGCCAAGAAGCTGTCCGACGAATTCGTCGCCATCTTGGCCCAGCCCGAGGTGCGCAAGCGCCTGGAGGAACTCGGCCTGCTGCCGGGCGGCGAGCCGGTGGCCGAATTCGCCAAGGAGATGCGGCGCGACCTCGACATCTGGAGCCGCGTCATCAAGGAAGCCAACATCAAGATCGACCAATGAACACCGACTTCTTCGACTTCAAGGGCCACCACGTTTTCGTGGCCGGCGGTTCTTCCGGCATCAACCTGGCCATCGCCGATGCCTTCGCGCAGGCCGGCGCCAAGGTGGCCATCGCCAGCCGCTCGGCCGAGCGCATCGCCGGCGCCGTGGCGCAGCTGCGCGCCCATGGTGGCGAGGCCGAGGGCTACAGCGCCGACGTGCGCGAGGCGGAGGCGATCGAGGCCGCGCTGCGCGCCGCGCACGAGCGCTTCGGCCCCATCGACGTGCTGGTCTCGGGCGCGGCCGGCAACTTCGTCGCACCGGCGCTGGGCATGTCGCCCAAGGGCTTTCGCACCGTGGTGGACATCGACCTGATCGGCGGCTTCAACGTGGTGCGCTCGGCCCATGCATTCCTGCGCAAGCCGGGCGCCTCGGTGCTGAACATCTCGGCACCGCAGGCCGCCAATCCGACGAAGCTGCAGGCCCATGTCTGCGCGGCCAAGGCCGGGCTGGACATGATGGTGCGCGTGCTGGCCATGGAGTGGGGCCCGGACGGCATCCGCGTGAACTCGCTGGTGCCCGGGCCCATCGCCGGCACCGAGGGCATGAAGCGCCTTGCACCCGACGCCGCGGCCGAGAAGCGGGTCACCGATTCCGTGCCGCTGGGCCGCATGGGCAGCACGCAGGAGATCGCCAACATGGCCCTGGTGCTGGCCTCGCCGCTGGCCAGCTACGTGACCGGCGCCATCCTCAACGTGGACGGTGGCAGTTCGCTGCCGGGTGGGCGCGACCTGGGCGCCACGCCGCAATGACAAGGACCCTCCAATGAGCAAGATCCGCTTCGAACAACAGGGCGCCACCGCCATCCTGACGCTGGACGACCAGCCCGTGCGCAACGCGCTCTCGCCCGAGATGCGCGTGGAGGTGGCCGAGGTGGTCGAGCGCGTGCGCACCGACGCCACCATCCGCGCCCTCGTCATCACCGGCGCCAACGGGCATTTCTGCTCGGGTGGCGACCTGCGCAACATCGCCAATGCGGGCCTGGACAACGCCGGCTGGCGCGACCGCCTGCACCTGCTGCACGGCTGGCTGGCCAAGCTGCTGAGCCTGGACAAGCCCGTGATCTGCGCGGTGGACGGTGCGGCCTACGGCGCAGGCTTCGGCCTGGCGCTGGCCGGCGACTTCATCGTCGCAACAAAGCGTGCGCGCATGAGCGTTTCCTTCCTCAAGGTCGGCCTGGTGCCGGACTGCGGCATCTTCTACACGCTGCCGCGCGTCGTCGGCCCGCAGCGTGCGCGCGAACTCATGCTGTCGGCGCGCGAGGTCAAGGCCGACGAGGCCCTGCGCCTGGGGATCGCGATGGAGGTGGTCGAAGCCGACCAGCTGCTGCCGCGCGCGCTGGCGCTGGCCAAGAGCTTCGAGGGCGCCTCGCCCATGGCCGTGAGCCTGATCAAGCGCGCCTGTGCGGCGACCGGCGACCTGGTCGGCCAGCTCAGCCTGGAGGCCGACGCCCAGGCCCTGGCCATGGGTTCGCCCGAGCACAAGACCGCCATCCAGGATTTCCTGCAGAAGCGCCCGCCGAAGTTCGCCTGGCCGGAGTAAGCGCCCTGCGCCATCGGGCGTATGGCGTGTTGTGCGGGCGCTGCGACAATGCGCCGCTTTGCCGTGGGGCGGTGCGCATGGGGCGGCCGTTGTCGTGCGGACGTCCGGGTGCCGATCGATGTGCAGGGCTCTGGGGTGGCTGTGGGGGATCTGTCTGTGGCTCTGTGCCGGCGCGGCGTCGGCCCAGGCCGTGCAAGTCGTGCCCGGGCAGGGCCAACTGGTGCTGCACGAGGCCGCGGAGGTTCTTGAGGACCCCACGGGCCAGCTGACGCTGGACGCGGTGCGCGGCCAGCGCTTCGCACCTGCCACGGGCGGGCTGTCCAGTTTCGGCTTCACTGCGTCGGCCTACTGGTTCCGCTTCACGCTGGACAACCCGGGCAGCGCCGTGCTCACGCGGCTGCTGGTGCTGCGCACCAACTGGCTGGACACCGTGGACCTGTACGCGCCCGGTGCGGACGGCCAGCCCGTCCACCGCCGCTTCGGCGACACGCTGCCGTTTGCCGAACGCGAGGTCGATGCGCCGCAGTTCGTGGTGAGCCTGCCGGTCGCGCCGGGCCAGCACACCTACTACCTGCGCATCACCAGCAGCCAGGCCTTCATGACGCCCATGGAGCTGTGGGAGCTGAAGGCCTTCCACGAGAGTGACCGGCGCTGGTCGGCCTACTACGGCATGTTCTACGGCATCCTGGCCGTGATGGTGCTCTACAACGCCTTCATCTGGACGTCCACGCGCGACCGCAACTACCTGGCCTACTGCGCCTACCTGCTGTCGTTCTTCCTCATGAACGCGGCCTACAACGGCTTCGCCTACCAGTACTTCTGGCCCGAATCGCCGCGCTGGAGCAACTGGGCCCACACGCCGTTCATCTTCGGCTTCCAGGTCGTCGCGCTGTGGTTCTCGATGAGTTTCCTGGAGTCGCGCCAGCGCACGCCGCGCGTGCACCGGGTGATGCAGGTCTACCTGGCGCTCACGCTGGTGGCCTGGGCCGCGGTGACGGTGGCGGGCGACCCGGTGGCCTACAACGCGGCGCCCGTGTACTTCATCTTCCTGGGCACACCGCTGATCCTCACGGCCGGCTTGCGCGCCTGGCTGCGCGGCTACCGCGCTGCGCGCTTCTTCGTGCTGGCCACCATGGCCAGCCTCACGGGCAGCTTCGTCACCGCGCTGACGGTCAGCGGCCTGCTGCCCTACACCTTCGTGCACTTCCACGCGGCCGAGTTCGGCATCCTCGTCGACGTGGTGCTGCTCTCGCTGGCGCTGGCAGACCGCATCAACCTGCTGTACCAGCAGCGTCGCGCGGCGCAGGCGCAGGCCACGCGGCAGCGGCTGCAGGCCTCCTTCCAGCTGGAGAAGGCCAACATCCGGCTGGAGCAGCAGGTGCAGGAGCGCACGGCCGAACTCGCGCGGGCGCGCGACGATGCGGAGCAGCTGGCGCGGCTGGACGCGCTGACCGGCGTGGCCAACCGCCGTTCCTTCCAGGAGGTGGCCGAGCGCGAGTTCCTGCGCGCGCGGCGCTACGGGCATCCGCTGGCCGTGCTGGTGTTCGACATCGACCTGTTCAAGCAGGTCAACGACACGCATGGCCATGCGGCGGGCGACATGGTGATCCGCGCCGTGGCCGGCATCGTGCGCGGGGCGGTGCGCGAGGTGGACTTCCTGGCGCGCATCGGTGGCGAGGAGTTCGCGGTGCTGCTGCCGGAGGTGCAGCTGCTGGACGCGCAACGCACCGCGGAGCGGCTGCGCGAGCTGGTCGCAGACTGGCGCGGCGCCTTCGAAGGCCGGGCCCTGCGCTGCACGGCCAGTTTCGGCGTCAGCATCGTCGAGGCGGATGACCCCGCCTTCGACACCGTGCTGCAGCGGGCCGACCAGGCCATGTACGCGGCCAAGCAGGCGGGCCGCGACCAGGTGAGCGTGTACGGCTCGGTGTTCTGACTCAGCCCGGGATGGTGCCCGGCAGCAGGATGCTGCGGTCGACCTTCTGGATGTCGGTGTGGCCGCAGAAGGCCATGGTCACGTCGAGTTCCTTGTGCAGGATTTGCAGCGCCTTGGTGACGCCTGCCTCGCCCATCGCGCCCAGGCCGTAGGCCATGGCGCGGCCGATCATGGTGCCGCGCGCGCCCAGGGCCCAGGCCTTGAGCACGTCCTGGCCGCCGCGGATGCCGCCGTCCATCCACACCTCGGTCTTGCTGCCCACGGCGTCGACGATGGGTGGCAGCGCCTCGATGGAACTGGGCGCGCCGTCGAGCTGGCGGCCGCCGTGGTTGCTGACCACGATGGCGTCGGCACCGGCGTCCACGGCCAGCTGCGCGTCCTCGGCCACCATGATGCCCTTCAGGATCAGCTTGCCGCCCCATTGCTTCTTGACCCACTCGATGTCGGCCCACGACAGGCGCGGGTCGAACTGCTCGTTGGTCCAGGCCGACAGCGAACGCATGTCGCTGACGCCCTTCACATGGCCCACCAGGTTGCGGAAGGTGCGGCGCTGCGTGCCCAGCATGCCCAGGCACCAGCGCGGCTTGGTGGCCAGGTTGACGATGTTGCGCAGCGTGGGCCGTGGCGGCGCGGTGAGGCCGTTCTTCAAGTCCTTGTGGCGCTGGCCGATCACCTGCAGGTCGAGCGTCAGCACCAGCGCGCTGCACTTGGCGGCCTTGGTGCGCTCGATCATGCGGGCCATGGCGTCGCGGTCGCGCATCATGTAGAGCTGGAACCAGAACGGCGCGGTGGTGTTCTCGGCGATGTCTTCGATGGAGCAGATGCTCATGGTCGACAGCGTGAACGGGATGCCGAACTTCTCGGCCGCGCGCGCGGCGTGGATCTCGCCGTCGGCATGCTGCATGCCCGTGAGGCCCACGGGCGCGATGGCCACCGGCATCTTCGCGGCCTGGCCCACCATGGTGGTGGCCGTCGTGCGGTTCTCCATGTTCACGGCCACGCGCTGGCGCAGCTTGATCTTGTGGAAATCGGCCTCGTTGGCGCGGTAGGTGCCCTCGGTCCACGAGCCGGAATCGGCGTAGTCGTAGAACATGCGCGGCACGCGCTTTTCGGCGAGGACGCGCAGGTCCTCGATGGTGGTGATGACGGTCATGGCGGTATTGTCTTTCTCAGCTCACTTCACGACCATCAGGGTGAACGGCCAGACGTAGGCCTGCATGGTGACGTACAGGCCCACCAGGCAGGCCAGTGCGATCGAGTGGAAGAACACGTAGCGCAGGATCTCACCTTCCTTGTTGAACCAGCGCGTGGCGGTGGAGGCCACCACGATGGACTGCGCGTCGATCATCTTGCCCATCACGCCGCCCGAGCTGTTGGCCGCGCCCATCAGGTTGGGCGACAGGCCCAGTTGCTCGGCCGCCACCTTCTGCATGCCGCCGAACAGCACGTTCGAGGCCGTGTCCGAGCCCGTCAGCGCCACGCCGATCCAGCCCATCAGCGTGCCGAAGAAGGGGTACAGCACGCCGGTGTTGGCGAAGGCCAGGCCCAGCGTGGTGTCGGTGCCCGAGAAGCGCGTCAGCGTGCCCAGGGCCAGCATCAGCACGATGGTCAAGAGCGAGTACTTGACCAGCCACACCGTCTTGAAGAAGGTGCGCACGATGGCGACCGGGTTGTACTTCATGACGATGGCGCTGACGAGCGCCGCCAGCAGGATGCCGGTGCCGGTGGCCGACAGCAGGTTCAGCGTGTAGACGGCGGCCTCGGGGTGCGGCACGGGCACCACGGGCGGCACCTTCATGATCAGGTTGTGCAGGCCGTCGATCGGGAACTTGGGCGAGAAGATGCCGTTGAGCCAGGCCTTCACGGGCGGCAGGCCCCAGACGAAGACGAACACCGACAGGATGGCCCAGGGCGTCCAGGCGGCGATGAGCGCCTCTTTCGAGTGCTTCACGACGGGTTGTGGCGGCTTGGCTTGGTCGGCGCTGACGTCCTTGCCGCGCAGCGCGGGCGAGGTCCACACCTTCTTCGGCTGCCAGACGCGCAGGAAGCCGACCAGGCACAGCATGGAAACGATGGCGGCGATGATGTCGACCAGTTCCGGGCCCATGAAGTTGGACACCAGGTACTGCGGGATCGCGAACGACAGGCCGGTCACCAGGATGGCGGGCCAGATCTCCAGCATGCCCTTGCGGCCGGCGAAGGCCCAGATCAGCCAGAACGGCACCAGGAGCGAGAAGAACGGCAGCTGGCGGCCGATCATCGCCGTCACCTGCATCAGGTCGTAGCCGTGCACCTGGGCCAGCGTGATCACCGGCGTGCCCAGCGCTCCGAACGCCACTGGGGCGGTGTTCGCGATCAGCGACAGGCCGGACGCGGCCAGCGGCGAGAAACCCAGGCCGATCAGGATCGCGGCCGTCACGGCCACGGGCGTGCCGAAGCCGGCCGCGCCCTCGAAGAACGCGCCGAAGCAGAACGCGATCAGCAGCAGCTGGATGCGTCGGTCTTCGGTGATGCCCGAGAGCGAGTCCTGCAGCACCTTGAAGCTGCCGTTCTGCTCGGTCAGCTGGTGCAGGAAGATGATGTTCAGCACGATCCAGCCGATCGGCAACAGGCCCGTGAAGCCGCCCAGCATGGCGGCGCGGCCCGCCATGTCGATCGGCATGCCGTAGGCGAACACCGCGACGATCAGCGCGGCCACCAGCCCCATGCCGGCGGCGATGTGGGCCTTGATGTGGAAGAAGCCGAGGGCTCCGAGCATCACGACCACCGGAATCGCCGCCAGCGCGGTCGAGATGATCATGTTGCCGAACGGGTCGTAAATCTGCTGCCAGGTCATGGCGGGTCTCCTGTCGGTATTGAAAAACTGGTGGTGCAGCGGGCACGGGGCGGCGAACGCCGGGGTGCGCGGTGCACGGCGCGTCGGACTGTAGGGGGCGCGCTCGTGGCGGGGTGTGAAATGCCCGCGACGGGCTCGTGAAGGTTTTTCACGCGGACAGATGCCATGGTTGTCAGCGCCGTGTCAGTCGGCTGGTGCCGTCGCGCTGCGCGATGCGTGGCCGAAAAAAATGCACGCGGCCACCTGCGCAGGCCGGGATCATGGACCCGCGCGGGGGCGGGAGCAAGCCCCCGGCCACCACACAGAAGGAGACGACATGGACCGCAGACAACTGCTGGCCAGCGCCCTCGCGCTGGCCGCCGCCGCGCCAGCGCGCGCACAGGCCTTTCCCGGCAAGCCGATCCGCATGATCGTGCCGTTCCCGCCCGGCGGCGGCACCGATTTCATTGCGCGCACCGTGTCGATGCGGCTGGCGGAGTCCACGGGCTGGACCGTGGTGCCCGACAACAAGGCCGGAGCCGGCGGCACCATCGGCGTGGGCGAGGCGGCCAAGGCCGAGGCCAGCGGCCACACGCTGGTGCTGGGCCAGCTCGACAACCTGGGCGTGGCGCCGCTGCTCTACAAGGGCCTGCCGTACCAGCCGCAGCGCGACCTGCAGCCGGTCATCAACGTGGCCGATTTCCCGATCATCCTGCTGACTTCTTCGGCCTCGCCGTACAAGACATTGGCCGACGTGGTGGCCGCCGCGCGCGAGCCAGGCCGCATCACCTTCGCCTCGGCCGGCAACGGGACCGTGTCTCATTTGGTCGGCGAGCTGTTCCAGCTGCGCGCGGGCGCAAAGATGCAGCACATCCCGTACAAGGGCTCGGCGCCGGCACTGGTCGACGTGGTCAGCGGCCAGGTGACGCTGCTGTCGTCGTCGATCCCGTCGGCGCTGGCGCAGGTGCAGGCCGGCAAGCTGCGCCCGTTGGCGGTCAGTTCGGCGCGGCGCAGTCCCATCCTGCCCGAGGTGCCGACGATCGCCGAGAGCGGGGTGAAGGACTTCGACGTGAACGTCTGGTACGCCGTGTTCGCGCCGGCCGGCGTGCCCGCGCCCGTGGTGGCCCAGCTCAACGCCGCGCTGCACAAAATGCTGCAGATGGCCGAGGTGCAGGCCGCCATCCAGGCCCAGGGCGGCGAGGTGCGGCCCGGCACGCCGCAGGCACTCGGGGAGCGCCTGGCCGCCGACATCGCGCAGTGGCGCGAGGTGATCGCGGCGGCGAAGATCCAGCTGGAATGAGGCGTCAGCCGACCGCGGCCGCCTGCGCCTCGGCCGCGTAGCGCCGCAGCCGCGGGCCGGCGCGCATGACCTGGCCCGGCAGGGTGCGGCCGAGCACGCGCTCGAGTTCGCGCCCGGCTTCGCACAGCGCATCCAGATCGATGCCGGTTTGTACGCCCAACTGCTCCATCAGGTGCACCGTGTCTTCGGTGCAGACGTTGCCCGTGGCACCAGGCGCGAACGGGCAGCCCCCTGTGCCGGCCAGCGCAGACTCGTAGCGCGTGACACCCAGCGCGAGGCCTTCCATGACATTGGCCAGCCCGAGGCCGCGCGTGTTGTGGAAGTGCAGCGCCACGGGCAGCTGCGGCACCCGCGCGGCCAGGCGCTGGACGGTGGCGCGCACCAGTGGCGGCGTGGCCATGCCCGTCGTGTCGCCCAGCGTGAGGCCGGAGAAGCCGAGCTCGGCGAACTGCCGCGCAATCGCCTCGACCTGGTCCAGCGCCACATCGCCCTCGAACGGACAGCCGAACGCGCAGGCGATGGCGCCGTGCAGCCGCATGGGCGCGCCGCGCGCGATCTCGGCGATCTCGCGCATGTCCTGCAGCGAGTCGGCGATGCTGCGGTTCAGGTTCTTGCGGTTGTGCGTCTCCGAGGCCGAGAGGAAGACCACGGCCTCGTCGGCGTCGGCCGCCAGCGCGCGCTCCACGCCCTTGCGGTTGGGCGCCAGCACCGACAACTGCACGCCCGGGCGGCGGCGTACCGTGGCCAGCAATTCGGCCGCGTCGCGCAGTTGCGGCACGGCGCGCGGCGAGACGAAGGAGGTGGCCTCGAAATGGCGCACGCCGGCGTCCATGAGCCGCTCCAGCAGCGCGACCTTGGTGGCGGTGGGCACGAACGCGGCCTCGGATTGCAGGCCGTCGCGCAGGCCGACCTCGGTGATGCGGACCTGGGCCGGGTAAGTGGGCTGGTGGGATGAGGTGGGCATGCGGGTCTCCTGCGGCCAGCATAGCGGCGCGCACCCGCGCAGGCTTGGCCGATGGGCAGGGCGGCATCGCCAAATGCGATGCGTGGGCGCCGCCCATGCCGCAAGATCGCGCCTGCTTCAGACCCCAGGAGATTTCCACATGCAGTTGAGCGGCATCCGCGTCATCGACCTGACGCGCATCCTCTCCGGCCCGTTCTGCACCATGCTGCTGGCCGACATGGGCGCCGACGTCGTCAAGATCGAGACGCCCGAGGGCGACCCGGTGCGCGCGCAGGGCGAGATCGTCGACGGCCTGAGCTGGTACTTCGCCTCGTTCAACCGCAACAAGCGCTCGGTGCAGCTGGACCTCAAGTCCGCGGCGGGCATGGCGGCGTTGCGCCGGCTCATCGCCGGGGCCGACGTGGTGGTCGACAACTTCCGGCCCGGCGTGATGGAACGCATGGGCCTGGGCTGGGAGCAGTTGCGCGCGCTGGCCCCAGGCATCGTGCACACCAGCGTGAGCGGCTTTGGCCAGTCCGGCCCCTATGTGGACCGGCCGGCCTTCGACTTCATCGCCCAGGCCATGAGCGGCTTCATGAGCATGAACGGCACGCCCGAGACCGGGCCCATGCGCAGCACGCTGCCCATCAGCGACCTGATCGCCGGCTGCTATGCCGCGCTCGGCACGGCCGCCGCACTGGTGCGGCGCTTGCGCACGGGCCAGGGCGAGCGCGTGGGCGCCTCGCTGGTGGACGGGCTGATCAGCTTCGGCGCTTTCGCGAGCGCGGACTTCCTGGCCAGCGGCAAGCTGCCCGTGCCCACCGGCAACGACCACCTGCTGGTCGCGCCCTACGGCCTCTTCACGGCCAGCGACGGCGAGATCGCGGTGGCGCCGTCCAACGACGCCGTCTACCAGAAGCTGTTGCACGTGCTGGAACTGACCCACCTGCGCGAGGACCCGCGCTTTGCGACCAACGCGCTGCGCGTGAAGCACCGCGCCGCGATCAATGCGCATGTGAACATGGCCGTCTCGCGCCACGACAAGGCGCACTGGATCGCCACGCTCAACACGGCCGGCGTGCCCTGCGGCACCGTCATGAACCTGGCCGAGGTCTACAGCGACCCGCAGGTGCTGTCGCAGCAGATGCTGCTGGAGGTGGAGCACCCGGGCCATGGCGCGGTGCGCATGAACGGCTTTCCGGTGAAGTTCTCCGAGGCGCCCTGCGCCGTGCGGCTGCCGGCGCCAGACCCGGGCGCGCACACGGCCGAGGTGCTGCGCGAGGCCGGGCTCAGCGAGGCCGAGATCGCGGCGGTGTCAATGTGAGGCCGCTGCCTGCAGGTGGGCCAGCAGCAGCCGGCCCGCGCTGGGCAGGCCGTCGCCTGCGCGCACGCAGATCTTGAGCTCGCGGCTGGCCCAGCCGTCGGTCAGCGCGATGGTGGCCAGGCCGTCGCCCGCGTACAGCGCCAGCGCATCGCCGGGCATCACGCCCACGCCGAAGCCGGCCTTCACCATGGCGACCATCGCGTCGTACGAGGTCACCTGGAAGCGCATGCGCAGCGGCAGGTTCGCGGCCGTGGCCGCGCGCATCAGCATCTCGTTGCCGGCGCTGCCGCGGTGCATGCCGACCTGGTCGTACGCCAGCGTTTCGGCATAGGCCAGCGCGCGGTGGCCGGCCAGCGGATGCGCGGCCGGCACCACCAGCACCATGCGGTCGCGCCGGTACGGGAACACCGTGAGGCCCTGCAGGTCCAGCGCGCTCGTGAAGATGCCGATGTCGGCCGCGTTGTCCAGCACCAGCCGCGTGACGACCGAGCTCACGCGCTCCTCCAGGTCGATCTGCACGCGCGGGTGCTGGCGCGCGAAGCGGGCCAGGTCGCCCGGCAGGAACTGCGTGATCGAGGACAGGTTGGCCGCCAGCCGCACATGGCCGGCCGCGCCGCTGGCGTGGTCGACGAGGGTGTCGGCCAGGGCCTCGGCGTTGTGCAGCAGCTGGCGCGCGCCGCGCGCCAGGTTGCGGCCGGCCTCGGTCGGCTCGACCCCGCGTGCGCGGCGGATCAACAGCGGCGTGCCGACCTGGCGCTCGAGCTCGGAGATGCGCTTGCTGAGCGCCGAGGTGGCGATGTGCTCGCGCTCGGCGGCCGCGGCGATGGTGCCTTCCTCGACCACGGCGACGAAGAGTTGCAGCGAATAGAGGTTCAGGCGCACCGGCAAGGTCTGCAGGGAGTGGGGGAGGGCGAATGATAGGAGCGTGGCGACGGCACAATGCGGGCCTTTCCCGCCCGCCCCACGCCCTTGCCGCAAGCTTCCCAGCCGTCCCAGCCATCCCAGGCGGTCGCCGCCGAACTGGTGGCCGTGCTCGTTGCCGTGACGGCCGGGCAGGCGCGCATCCTGACCACGCACAAGGGGCTGGCGCTGCCGAGCGGACCCTTCGAGCAGACCCACCGCTCGCTGCAGGCTGGCATGCGCGCCTGGATCGAACGCCAGACGCACCACCCGATCGGCTACATCGAGCAGCTCTACACCTTCGCCGACCGTGACCGCGCGCGCGACCAGGGCCGCCGCGTGATCTCGGTCAGCTACCTGGGCCTCACGCGCGAGGCCGGGGCCACGGACGAAGCCAGCGGCTGGCGCGACTGGTACCGCTACTTCCCCTGGGAAGACCGCCGCTCGGACGCGGCCGAGGCGCTGCTGGCAGACAGCATCCTGCCGGCCCTGGCGGCCTGGCGCGATGCCGCGCCCGACGCCGCCAGCGCGCAGCAGCGCCGCCTGCGCGTGGACACGGCCTTCGGCCTGGGGGCTTCGGCCTGGAACGAGGACTTCGTGCTGCAACGCTACGAGCTGCTGTTCGAGGCCAGGCTGGTGCCCGAGGCCCTGGGCCGCAACCGCGCTGGCGCCCCCGCGTTGGCGACGGGCCAGCCCATGCGCGAGGACTTCCGCCGCATCCTGGCCACCGGCATCGCGCGGCTGCGCGCCAAGATCAAGTACCGGCCCGTGGTGTTCGAACTCATGCCCGATGCCTTCACGCTGCTGCAGCTGCAGCAGACGGTGGAGGCGCTGGCCGGCCACGCGCTGCACAAGCAGAACTTTCGCCGCCAGGTCGAGCAGCAGGCGCTGGTCGAGGAGACCGGCGAACTCGCCCAGGGCGGCTCGGGCCGGCCGGCCATGCTGTTCCGCTTCCGCGACGACGTGCTGCTCGAGCGCGCGATCTCGGGCAGCAAGCTCCCGCTCTCGCGTTGAGTTGCGCGGTGTGACGCCTGGGTTACACATTGGCCCTGGACTTATGCTCAACTCAAGTATAAAAATGGCGCTCCCGCATTTTTTTGCGCCATTAATACTCAGGTTGAGCAATACCATGGACACCTCTTCCACCGCCCGCCAGGCCGCGCCGGCGCTGCCGCTGTCCCCGCTGCCCCAGGTGATGCTGGAGCCGCTGGTGCGTGCCGCGCTGCTGGAGGACCTCGGCCGTGCGGGCGACATCACCAGCAACGCCGTGGTGCCGCAAGAGGCGCGCAGCCGGCTGACGCTGGTGGCGCGCCAGGCAGGTGTGCTGGCCGGGCTGGACCTCGCACGGCTGGCCTTCTCGCTCTGCGACCCGGCCATCGCCTGGCAGCCGCTGCTGGCCGACGGCGCGCGGCTGGTGCCGGGCAGCGCGATCGCGCAGATCGAAGGCCCGGCGCGCGCCATCCTGACGGCCGAGCGCACGGCGCTCAACTTCCTGGGCCATCTGTCGGGCGTGGCCAGCGCCACGGCGCGCATCGCCGACGCCATCGCCCACACCCGCGCGCGCGTGACCTGCACGCGCAAGACGCTGCCCGGCCTGCGCGCGCTGCAGAAGTACGCGGTGCGCGTGGGCGGCGGCAGCAACCACCGCTTCGGCCTGGACGACGCGGTGCTGATCAAGGACAACCACATCGCCATCGCCGGCAGCCTGCGCACGGCCGTGGAGCGCGCGCGCGCCGCCATCGGCCACATGGTGCAGATCGAGCTGGAGGTCGACACGCTGGGGCAGCTGCGCGAGGCGCTGGACTTGCAGGTGCCGATCGTGCTGCTCGACAACATGGACCTGCCCACGCTGCGCGAGGCGGTGCGCCTGACGGCCGGCCGGGCCGTGCTCGAAGCCTCCGGCCGCGTGACCGTGGAGACGGCGCCCGGCATCGCCGAGACCGGCGTGGACCAGATCGCCGTGGGCTGGATCACGCACAGCGCGGCCGTGCTCGACATCGGCCTGGACGCGTGAGGCCGGCGATGCGCAGAACCCTGCTCCGCGCGGCGCTGGCCCTGGGCTGCGTCGGCCTGGCCGCCCATGCTGGGGCCGTCGAGCCCGCGCCCTACCCGAGCCGCACCATCACCATCGTCGTGACCTTCGCGCCTGGCGGCGGCACCGACCTGCTCGCACGCAAGCTCGCGCCCGTGCTGCAGCAGGCGCTGGGCCAGCCCGTGGTGGTGGAGAACCGCCCCGGCGCCAGCGGCAACATCGGTGCGAGCCACGTGGCCAAGGCTGCGCCGGACGGCCACACGCTGCTGATGGTCAACAGCTCCTTCGCGATCAACCCGGGCGTCTATGGCCCGCTGGACTTCTCGCCCGCGCGCGACTTCACGGCCGTGTTCAACGTGGGCTTCGTGCCCTCGGTTCTGGTGGTGCCGCCGGCCTCACCGCTGCGCAACCTGGCCGACCTGCTGCAGGCCGCCAGGCCACCGGCGCCGCCCGCGTTGTTCGCCTCCTGCGGCGCCGGCACGCCGCAGCACCTGGCCGGCGAGATGCTGCAGCTGGCCGCGCCCGTGCGCATGTCCCAGGTGCCCTACAAGGGCTGCGGCCCGGCGTTGGCGGATGTGCTGTCGGGCCAGGTGGGCCTGGGCATCGTGACGGCCAGCAGCGCCGCGCCGCTGCTCGCGGCCGGCAAGCTGCGCGCGCTGGCGGTGACCTCGCCACAGCGCACGGCGCAGCTGCCCGGCGTGCCGACCGTGGCGGAGCAGGGTTTGCCGGGATACGAACTCGACCAATGGCACGGCCTGCTGGCGCCAGCTGGTACGCCGGCGGCCGTTGTGCAGCGGCTGAACCAGGTGCTGGTGCAGGGCCTGGCCGACGCCGAGTTGCAGGCCCAGCTGCGCGGCCTGGGCTACACGCTCACGCAGGGCGCGGACGGAACGCCGCAGGCCTTCGGCGCGCTCGTGGCGCGGGATCTGCGGCGCTTCGGCACGGTCACGGCGCAGCTGGGGCTGCGGCTGGACTGAGGTCGGCCAGCGCGAGCCGGCGACAATCCGTGCCCCGCCACCGCCGCCCGCGCGAAGATGATCCTCACCGAACTCCGCCAACGCCTGCGTGCGCTGGGCGCGCTGCCGCTGCACGAGGGCAGGGTGCTGCGCCAATGGGCCCAAGGCCGCCCGCTGATCGACGGCGCACGGCGCTGGCACGACGACTTCTTTCCGCAGCGTGTGCGTGAAGACCTGCCGCAACTGACGCGCGACTTGGCCGCGCTGGCCACGCTGAAGTCGCGCCACCCCGCACAAGACGGTTCGGCCCGCCTGCTGGTCGGCTTGCAGGACGGCCAGTCCATTGAGAGCGTGCTGTTGCCACGCGATGGCCTGTGCGTGTCCTCGCAGGTGGGCTGTGCGGTGGGCTGCCAGTTCTGCATGACCGGTCGCGAAGGCCTGGTGCGCCAGGTCAGCAGCGCGGAAATCATCGCCCAGGTCGCGCTGGCGCGCGCGATGCGGCCGGTGAAGAAGGTCGTCTTCATGGGCATGGGGGAGCCGGCGCACAACCTCGACCAGGTGATGGAGGCCATCGAGGTGCTGGGCCTGCACGGCAACATCGGGCACAAGAACCTGGTGTTCTCCACCGTGGGCGACCCGCGGGTGTTCGAGCGGCTGCCGCAGGGCCCGGTGAAGCCGGCGCTGGCCCTGTCGCTGCACACCAGCAAGCGCGCGCTGCGCGAGCAGCTGCTGCCGCGCGCGCCGAAGCTCGCGCCGGAAGAACTCGTGGACGCGGGCGAACGCTATGCGCGGGCGACCGGGTACCCGATCCAGTACCAGTGGACGCTGCTGGACGGCGTGAACGACGGCGAGGACGAGATCGACGGCATCGTGCGCCTGCTCAAGGGCAAGTACGCGCTGCTGAACATGATCCCGTACAACACCATCCCGGGCCTCGCGTTCCGGCGGCCGGACTGGGACAAGGCCAAGGCCATCGCCCGCACGCTGCACCAGCGCGGCGTGCTGACCAAGCTGCGCGACTCGGCTGGCCAGGACATCGATGGCGGCTGCGGCCAGCTGCGGGCGCGGGCGGAGAGGCCGGTGCGCCTCGTGCCGCGGGCCGCGGCGGGCTGACGGGGCGCGCTGCCGGCCACCACTGCAGGCGTTTCGCGCGCTCCTCGCGCGGCATCTGCAGCGCTTCGGAGCGTCGGCCTTGTTCGGGCCCCGGTGGGATGGCGCCGGCTTCGGCGCTGGCGCTCGGTGCGAAGGGGCCTTCAGTCCGCCACCGCGCAACCCACCTTGCGCCCCGCCTCGACGATCTCGGCCCAGGTCTGGTCGTCCACGACGATGCCAGCGGTGCCCCGCGCCACGCGCGCCGCGCGTTCGGGCTCGCCCGCGATGCGCACCTTTTCGTGCCCCTGGCCCGCAGGCCCCTGGCGCAGCCAGTCGACAAACGCCAGGGCCTCCTGCTCGAAGCTCTGCTGCGTGCCCAGCTTCGCCGGGTCGATCAGCACCGTGAGCATGCCGTTGAGCACCACGCGCGACTGGTCTGCCGGCCGGTGCCAGGTGCCGCCGCCCGACAGCGCGCCGCCGAGCAGCTCGCAGGCCACGGCCATGCCGTAGCCCTTGTGTTCGCCGAAGGTCATGAGCGCGCCGAACAGGCCGTTGCTCTGCGGCACCACCACCACGCCGGGGTCGGTGGTGGGGCGGCCGAGTTCGTCGATCAGCGTGCCCTCGGGCACGCGCTCGCCCTTGTTGTGGGCCACGCGCATCTTGCCCTGGGCCTGGCGGCTGGTGGCGAAGTCCAGCACGAAGGGCTCCTGGCCCTTGAGCGGCACGCCGATGCAGCAGGGGTTGGTGCCGAAGCGCCCGTCGCCGCCGCCGAACGGCGCGACCACGGGCCGCGACAGCACGTTCACAAAGTGCATGGAGACCAGGCCCTCGGCCACCGCCATCTCGGCGAAGTGGCCGATGCGGCCCAGGTGGTGGCTGTTGCCCACCGTCATGATGCAGCTGCCGTGTTGCCGGGCGCGCGCGATGCCCATCTGCATGGCCTCTTCGCCGACGACCTGGCCGTAGCCGCGCTGGCCGTCCAGCGCGAGCATGGTGCCGATGTCCACGGTGGCTTTGGCACCGGTGTTGGGCTTCAGGCCGCCTTCGAGCACGGCGTCGACATAGCGCGGCACCATGCCCACGCCGTGCGAGTCGTGGCCGGAGAGGTTTGCCATGACGAGGTTGGATGCAACCGTCTGCGCCTCTGCTGCGCTGCTGCCGGCAGCCTGGATGACCTGGGCGACCTGCGCGGTCAGCGTATCGGGAGAAATGGTTTTGCTCATAGGGGTTCCAGGGATATGCGGCCGCCGCCGGGCCGCCCCAAGGCGGCCGCGCCTCCCCCTCGGGGGGTGGAGTTACACGACCGCAGGGAGTGAAAAGCCGGGGAGCTCATGTTCACATGACCGCGCCGACCTGCCAGGGCACGAACTCGCTCTGGCCGTAACCGTGCTTCTCGCTCTTGCTCTGCTGGCCCGAGGCCGTGGCCAATACCAGTTCGAAGATGCGCTGGCCCATCTCCTGGATGCTGGCCTTGCCGTCGACGATCTCGCCGCAGTTGATGTCCATGTCTTCCTCCTGGCGCTGCCACAGCGCGCTGTTGGTCGCGAGCTTCAAGGAGGGCGAGGGCGCACAGCCGTAGGCCGAGCCGCGGCCGGTGGTGAAGCAGATCATGTTGGCGCCGCCGGCCACCTGGCCGGTCGCGCTGACGGGGTCGTAGCCCGGCGTGTCCATGTAGACGAAGCCGTGCGCCGTGACGGGCTCCGCATATTCGTAGACGGCCTCCAGGTTGCTGGTGCCGCCCTTGGCCACGGCCCCAAGCGACTTCTCCAGGATGGTGGTCAGCCCGCCGGCCTTGTTGCCGGGTGAGGGGTTGTTGTTCATCTCGCCTTCGTTGATCTCGGTGTAGCGCTCCCACCAGTGGATGCGCTCGACGAGCTTCTCGCCGACCTCGCGGCGCACGGCGCGGCGGGTCAGCAGGTGCTCGGCACCGTAGACCTCGGGCGTCTCGCTGAGGATGGCCGTGCCGCCGTGCGCGACGAGGATGTCCACCGCCGCGCCCAGCGCCGGATTGGCGCTGATGCCTGAATAGCCGTCCGAGCCGCCGCACTGCAGGCCGATCGTGATGTGGGCCGCGCTGCAGGGCTCGCGGCGCACGGCATTGGCGCGCGGCAGCATCTCGTTGATCAGCGCGATGCCCTTCTCCACGGTCTTGCGCGTGCCGCCCGTGTCCTGGATGTTGAAGGTGCGGAAGTTCTCGCCCTCGGCCAGGTGGCCGGTGGCCAGCCAGGCGTTGATCTGGTTGGCCTCGCAGCCCAGGCCCACCACCAGCACGCCGGCGAAGTTGGGGTGCGTGGCGTAGCCGGTCAGCGTGCGCTCGAGGATCTGCATGCCCATGCCCTGCGTGTCCATGCCGCAGCCGGTGCCGTGCGTGAGCGCCACCACGCCGTCCACGTGTGGGAAGGCGGCCAGCGCCTGCGGGTTCGTCTGGCGCGAGAAGTGGTCGGCGATCGCGCGCGCGGCCGTGGCCGAGCAGTTCACGCTGGTCAGCACGCCGATGTAGTTGCGCGTGGCCACGCGGCCGTCGGCGCGCTGGATGCCCATGAAGGTCGCCTCGCGCTGCGCGGGCGCGGGCTTCACGTCGGCGCCGAAGGCGTAGTCGCGCGCGAAGTCCCCCTTGTCGGGGCCCATGTCCAGGTTCTGCGTGTGCACGTGCTCGCCCTGGGCGATGGGCCGGCTCGCGAAGCCGATGATCTGGTTGTAGCGGCGCACCGGGGCGCCCTGGGCGATGGCATGGGCAGCCACCTTGTGGCCTGCCGGGATCAGGCCGCGCACGGCGAAGCCTTCGACAGTGGTGCCGCCGACCAGCTGGCTGCGCGCGATCACCACGTCATCAGAGGGGTGCAAGCGAATGAAGGGGGTCATCGTGGGGCCTCTCGGGGCGTGTCAGGAATCAGAAGAACATTTTCGGCAACCACAGCACCAGTTGCGGCACATAGGTGATCACCGCCAGGCTCAGCAGCAGCGGCACCAGCCAAGGCAGGATGGCCATGGTGGTGCGTTCGAAGCTGAGCCCCGCCACCCGCGCCAGCACGAACAGCACCAGCCCCATGGGCGGGTGCAGCAGGCCGATCATGAGGTTCAGCACCATCACCAGGCCGAAGTGCACCGGGTCGATGCCCAGTTGCAGCGCGATGGGCAGCAGGATGGGGACGAGGATGGTGATGGCTGCCGTGGGTTCGAGGAAGCAGCCGACGAACAGCATCAGCAGGTTGGCCAGCAGAAGGAAGACCCAGGCCTCCTTGGTGAAGCCCAGCACCCACGTGGCGATGTCGGTGGTGACGCCGGTGGCCGTCAGCATCCAGCCGAAGATGGATGCGGCCGCGACGATGAACAGCACGGTGGAGGTGGTCTCGATGGTCTCCAGGCAGACCTTGAGGAACATCTTCCACTTCAGCGTGCGGTACCAGACGAAGCCCAGGATCATGGCCCACAGGCAGGCGGCGATGGCGCCCTCGGTGGGCGTGAACAGGCCGGTGCTCATGCCGCCGATCAGCAGCACGGGCGTCATGATGGGCAGCAGCGCCTCGAACTTGAAGAGCTTGTCGAGGACGAACAGCGAGGCCAGGCCCGCGAACACGGTGGGCTGCGCCGGCAGATCGAGCTTGGCGACCACCAGCCACAGCAGCAGCGGCCAGCCGACCACCACGGCCAGTTCCGTCAGCGCCTTGATCAGCCGCGGAGCCGAGAACTTCATGTCGCGGCCCCAGCCGTTCTTGTGCGCGTAGTAGGTGACCGTCAGCATCATGAGGATGGTCATCAACAGGCCCGGCATCAGGCCCGCGAGGAACAGCGCGCCGATGGACACGTTGCCCATCATCCCGTAGATCACGAAGGGCAGGCTGGGCGGGATGATGGGCCCCAGCGTGGCCGAGGCAGCCGTCACGCCGACCGCGAACTCGGTGCTGTAGCCATGCTCCTGCATGGCCTTGATCTCGATGGTTCCGAGGCCCGCGGCGTCGGCAATCGCCGTGCCGCTCATGCCGGCGAACACCACCGAGCCGACGATGTTCACGTGGCCCAGGCCACCCTTGAGCCAGCCCACCAGCGCCAGCGCGAAGTTGTAGATGCGCGTGGTGATGCCGGCGTTGTTCATCAGGTTGCCGGCCAGGATGAAGAAGGGCACGGCCAGCAGCGGAAAGCTGTCGATGCCGCTGACCATGCGGTGCACCACCACGAAGGGCGGCAGGTTGCCCGAGATGAGGATGTAGACCAGCGAGGCGCCGGCCATGGCGATGGCCACCGGGATGCCGCCGGCCATGAAGAGCAGGAACAGGATCTTCAGCATGTCTGGTTGTCTTCGATCGTGGATTCGGGGCGCTCGAGCACGCTGTAGCCGCGCGCCCAGTGGATGCGCGCAACCTGCAGCGAGCGCCAGGCCATGGCGGCGAAGCCGATGCAGCACATGGCGTAGACGATGTTCATGGGCGCGTCGACCACGGTCATGCGCGTGTTGCTGCCGATCTTCTCCATCATCTGTACCGTCATCACCGCGGCAGCGACGAAGAAGGCGATGCGCACCACGTCGACCACGCGCGAAAGCCAGCGGCCCATGGCGGCCGGCATGTGCCGGTAGAAGAAGTCGACCTGGATGTGGTTGTTCTTGCGCACGCCGATGGCCGCGCCGATGAACACCACGCCGATCAGCATGTAGCGCGCGACCTCTTCGGTCCACGCGGCGGAGTCGTTCAGCACATAGCGCGTGACGAACTGGTAGAGCACGGTGGCGCCCAGCAACCAGAACAGCGCGAGCGCCACCCAGCCTTCGGCGATGGTGCCGGACAGGTCCACTTCCTCGTCCTCGGCGTGGAAGTGCCCATCGTCATCGATGATTTTTTGTTCGGACATGGTGTCTCCATGGGCGTGTCGGCCCGTCTCCCTCAGGCCCTCTCCCGTGGCGGGAGAGGGGCCGGCGCGGCTCACTTGATGGCGGTGATGCGGTCGTAGTCCTGCTGGCGGTAGCCGTGGTCGGTGGGCTTGGTGTTCTTGAGCACGGCGGCCCGGAAGGCTTCCTTGTCGACCGTGATCACGTTGTTGCCCTTCTTCTTGAACTCCTCGACCAGGCGCGCCTCGGAGGCGATGATTTCGCGGCCGGTCTTCTCGGCGGCTTCCATCATCACGTCGCCGAAGATCTTCTTCTCGTCTGCGCTGAGCTTGGCCCACAGGCTGCCCGAGACCACGGTCAGCAGCGAGTCGACGATGTGGCCGGTCAGCGAGATGTTCTTTTGCACCTCGTAGAACTTCTTGGCCTCGATGGTGGGCAGCGGGTTCTCCTGCGCGTCGACGGTGTTGTTCTGCAGGGCCAGGTAGACCTCGGCGAAGGCGATCGGCGTGGCGTTGGCACCCAGCGCGCGCGGGAACGCCAGGTAGGCCGGCGCATCGGGCACGCGGATCTTCAGGCCCTTCATGTCCTCGGGCTTGCTGACGGGCTTGGCCGCGCTGCTGGTCACGTGGCGCGCACCGTAGTAGCTGAGCGCGGTGATGTGGTTGCCGGTCTTGTCGTCGTAGCCCTTGGCGAGTTCCTTGAACACGTCGCTGGTGGCGTACTTCAGCTGGTGCTCGGCGTCGCGGAAGATGAACGGGAAGTAGCTGATCGACAGCGGCGTGTAGCTGCGCCCCGCGAAGCTCGCGCCGGTCAGCACGATGTCCACGGTGCCGAGGGTCAGGCCCTGGTTGATGTCGGCCTCCTTGCCCAGCGTGGAGGCGGGGAACACCGTGATCTCGTACTTGCCGTTGGTGCGTTTCTTGATTTCCTCGCCGGCCCAGACCGAGTACTTGTGGAAGGGCTCGGACGTCTCGTAGACGTGCGCCCACTTGAGCTTGGTCTGGGCGCTCGCCAGGCCCGTGGCGGCCAGCAGGCTGGCCAGGGCCACTGTTTTCAGGATGTGTCGCTTGTGCATGGCAGTGTCTCCTCGTTGGATGGGGAACGGTTCAGGTCGCGGGAAGATCCTTGGCGCGGCGCCAGCTGGCAGAGAACCGCTGGTGCGATTTGTCCATGTGGGTGTGCATGGCGGCGCGCGCGGCGGCTTCGTCGCGCGCGGTGATGGCCTCGCGGATGGCTTCGTGCTCGGCGATCGCCATGCGCCAGGACGGCACGGTTTCGAAGTAGCCGCCCAGCCGCGTGAAGATGGGGCCGCGGCGCGAATCCCAGAAGCCCTGCACGGTCTCGCTGAGCACCTGGTTGTCGCACGCTTCGACGATGGCCAGGTGGAAGGCGCGGTCGCCTTCCAGCGGCATGCGCTTTTGGTCGGCCAGCTCGCGCATGGTGTCGATGGCGCGGGCCATGGCGTCCAGGTGCGTGCGCTTGCGCTGTTGCGCGGCGATGGCGGCGGTCTCGCCCTCGACCACGCGGCGCGCGCGGATCAGCTCCAGCGGGCCCCACTCGGTCTCGGCCACAGGGGCCGCGGCGCGGCGCTCGCGCTCCAGCACATACACGCCCGAGCCGGTGCGCACCTCGACCCAGCCCTCCACCTCCAGCGCGATCAGCGCCTCGCGCACGGAGGGGCGGCTCACGCCGAGCTGCTGCGCCAGGTCGCGTTCGGCCGGCAGGCGCGCACCGACGCCGAACTCGCCGCGCGCGATGAGGTCGCGCAGCTGGTCCGCGATCTGGCGGTACAGGCGTTGCGGGGCGATGAACTGCAGCGGCACGGGTTAGGGCTTGTACTGAATTGGCCAAGTGGTCTGACCAATTGATAATTCCACAGCTTCCGGATGGCACCCATCCGGCGAAACCCTGAACACGAGGAGACGCGATGCGATTGCAGGGCAAGAGAGTGCTGGTGACTGCGGCCGGCCAGGGCATCGGCCGCGCGGCCGTCGAGGCGCTCACGCGCGAGGGCGCGGAGGTCTGGGCCACCGACGTGAACGAGGGCCTGCTCGAGCAGGCCTACGCGCGCCAGCCGCTGGTGCACACGCAGCGGCTCGACGTGCTCGACAAGGCGGCCATCCGGGCGCTGGTCGAGGGCATGCCCGGCATCGACGTGCTGTTCAACTGCGCCGGCGTGGTGCACAACGGCCCCATCCTCGATGCCACCGACGACGACCTCGACTTCGCGCTGAACCTGAACGTGCGCGCGCAGTTCTGGGCCATCCAGGCCGCGCTGCCGCGCATGCTGGCCAACGACGACGGCCAGGGTGGGCAGGGCAAGGGCAGCATCATCAACATGGCCAGCGTCTGCAGCAGCCTCAAAGGCCTGCCCAACCGCTGCGTCTACGGCACCAGCAAGGCCGCCGTGATCGGCCTGACCAAGAGCGTGGCGGCCGACTACGTGGCGCGCGGCATCCGCTGCAATGCGATCGCTCCGGGCACGGTGGACACGCCTTCGCTCGGCGAGCGCATCAACGCGCATGCCGACCCGGTGGAGGCACGCAAGGCCTTCGTGGCGCGCCAGCCCATGGGCCGGCTCGCGCAGGCGGCCGAGATCGTGCCCATCGTGACCTATCTGGCCAGCGACGAATCGGTGTTCGCCACGGGCCAGGTGTTCTCGGTCGACGGCGGCATGACGATATGAACCAGCTGGACCTCAAGGGCCGCCACGCGGTCATCACGGGCGGGGCGGTCGGCCTGGGCTACGGCATCGCGCAGCGCATGCTGGCGTCCGGCGCCACGGTCACGCTGTGGGACCGCAACGCCGAGGCGCTGGCCCAGGCCAAGGCGGCATTGGGCACCGGCGTCGACACGGTGCAGGTCGACGTGGCTGCCCACGCCAGCGTGGCGCAGGCGGCGCGCGAGACCGGCGCCGCGCATGCGGCTGTCGACATCCTCGTCAACAGCGCCGGCATCACGGGGCCCAACGTCAAACTGTGGGACTACCCGCCCGAGGCCTGGGAGCAGGTGCAGCAGGTCAATGTCAACGGCCTGTTCTTCTGCTGCCGCGAGATCGTGCCGCTCATGCGCGCGAAGAACTATGGCCGCATCGTCAACATCGCCTCGGTGGCCGGCAAGGACGGCAACCCCAACGCCAGCGCGTACAGCGCCAGCAAGGCGGCGGTGATCGGGCTGACCAAGTCGCTCGGCAAGGAGCTGGCCGACACCGGCATCCGCGTGAACTGCATCACCCCGGCTGCGGTGAAGACGCCGATCTTCGACCAGATGACGCCGGAGCACATCGCCTTCATGCTCTCCAAGATCCCCATGGGCCGCTTCGGTACAGTCGAGGAGGTGGCGGCCATGGTCGGCTGGCTCTGCACGGAGGACTGCTCCTTCACCACCGGCGCGGTGTTCGACCTGTCGGGCGGCCGTTCCACTTACTGACCCTCAAGAAGGAAAACAAGACATGAAACTCGTCCGCTACGGCAATCCCGGCAAGGAAAAGCCGGGCCTCATCGACGCCAACGGCCAGCTGCGCGACCTCTCTTCCGTGGTGCCCGACATCGGCGCGGCCCAGCTCGGCGACGCGGCCCTGGCCAAGATCCGCAAGGTCAAGACCGACAAGCTGCCGCTGGTGCGCGGCAAGCCGCGCTTCGGCAGCCCGGTGGCGCAAGTCGGCAAGTTCATCGCCATCGGCCTGAACTACGCCGACCACGCGGCCGAGTCCAACATGCCGATCCCGGCCGAGCCCGTGGTGTTCACCAAGGCCAACAGCTGCATCCAGGGCCCGAACGACCCCGTGATGCTGCCCAAGGGCTCGGTCAAGACCGACTGGGAGGTGGAGCTCGGCGTGGTCATCGGCACGCGCGCGCGCTATGTCTCGCAGAAGGATGCTCTGAACTACGTGGCCGGCTTTTGCGTCGTCAACGACGTCAGCGAACGCGCCTGGCAGCTCGAGCACGGCCTGACCTGGGACAAGGGCAAGGGCTTCGACACCTTCGGCCCGATCGGCCCCTGGCTGGTCACGCGCGACGAGATCGCCAACGTGCAAAAGCTCGGCATGTGGCTGGACGTGAACGGCCAGCGCATGCAGACCGGCAACACCAAGACCATGATCTTCAATGTGGCCAAGCTGGTCAGCTATGTGAGCCAGCTCAACACCCTGAACCCGGGCGACGTGATCACCACGGGCACGCCGCCTGGCGTGGGCATGGGCATGAAGCCGCCGGTGTTCCTGAAGAAGGGCGACGTGATCACCCTGGGCATCGAGGGCCTGGGCGAACAGCGCCAGGAAGTGGTGCCGTTCAAGCTCTGAACGCATTGCGGTGTTGAATGCAAGGGGGCGCATGGCGCCCCTTTTGCATAGCATCGCCGACTGCATCGGCCCGCAGGCGGCTGCGGTCTCGTCCTACAGGGATATCTGCCAGGGTTCTCCAGAATGCGGCGTTTTCCGAAACGCCCTCTCAGGAAGATTGCCGATGCAAGCCCAGGCACAGTGCACCGAACGACTGACGATTCCCGCCTTCGAGGAACTCGGGGGCCTGAGCTGCCTGTCGGCGGTGCAGACAGGGCCGGACCGCCTGACCGTGCAGATCGACGCGGAGAAGCCCGCCATCCGGCAGGCCGCCGCGCGCATGATGGCCGGCCAGCTCTACGCCACTTTCGGCGAGACGCCGATCAAGCTGCTGCGCTACACCGTGATGAACCAGGGCGTGCCGGGCCGGCTGGTGTTCGACGCGACCTACCGCGTGCGCCACCTGCACAGCTGAAGGCCGAAGTTCAGGGCGCGGCGCGGTAGGGCTCGTCGAAGTCCACGAAGCGGTGCTCGGCCAGCGCCGCGGCGGTCCAGCGCTGCATGGCGGGCAGGGCGCGCACGCGTTCGATGTAGGCCGTGATGGCTGCCGGCACGGGCAGGGCGAAGTTGGCCAGCCGCACGCAGACCGGCGCGTAGTAGGCGTCGGCGATGCTGAAGTCGCCGAACAGCATGGGCCCGCCATGGGCGTCCAGCAGCTCCTGCCACATGTCCACGATGCGTGCCACGTTGGCGCGCACGGCCGCCTGGTCGCGCCAGATCACGCGGCCCATCTCGGGCATGCTGGCTTCCAGGTTCATGGGGCAGTGGTTGCGCAGCGCGCTGAAGCCGGCGTGCATCTCGGCGCACACGCTGCGCGCACGGGCCCGGGCCTGAGCGTCGGCGGGCCACAGCGTCTTCTCGGGAAACTTCTCGGCCAGGTACTCGGCGATCGCCAGCGTGTCCCACACCACCAGGTCGCCATCGACGAGCAACGGCACCTGGCCCGTGGGCGCGAGCGGTTGCAGCGTCTGTTTGAACGGCGAGGTGGCGGCCAGGTCGTCGAAGGGCACCATGACCTCTTCGAACGCGATGCCAGCCTGGGACATCAGCAGCCACGGCCGCAGCGACCAGGACGAGTAGTTCTTGTTGGCGATGTAGAGCTTGAGCATGGCGGATTCCGCGGATTCAGGGGCCGGCCATGCTAACGCCGCACCGGTGCGCCATCGTTGCCGAAAACGCGCGCGACCGATGCGTGCCGCGAATCGATCGGGCTCAGTACCGGTCGGGCACGTACATCTCGGCGGGCACGGGGTGGCGGATGTAGTCCGCGTTGCGGGCGCGCTCGGGCAGCACGATGGACGGGTGCTCGACCTCTTCGTAGGGGAACTGCGTGAGCAGGTGGCTGATGCAATTCAGCCGCGCCTTCTTCTTGTCGACGGCCTGCACGAGGTGCCACGGCGCCTCGGGGATGTGGGTGCGCTCCAACATGGTTTCCTTGGCCTTGGTGTAGGCCTCCCAGCGGCGGCGGCTCTCGAAGTCCATGGGCGAGAGCTTCCACTGCTTGAGCGGGTCGTGGATGCGGCCCAGGAAGCGCAGGTGCTGCTCGTCGTCGGTGATGGAGAACCAGTACTTCACCAGCGTGATGCCCGAGCGGATCAGCATCTTCTCGAACTCGGGCACCGAGCGGAAGAACTCCTCGTACTCGGCGTCGTTGCAAAAGCCCATGACGCGCTCGACACCAGCGCGGTTGTACCAGCTGCGGTCGAACAGCACGATCTCGCCACCCGCAGGCAGGTGCGAGACATAGCGCTGGAAATACCACTGCGTCTTCTCGCGGTCGTTGGGCGCGGGCAACGCGGCCACGCGGCACACCCGGGGGTTCAGGCGCTGGGTGATGCGCTTGATCACGCCGCCTTTGCCGGCCGCGTCGCGGCCTTCGAACAGGATCACCACCTTCTTCTTGTGGAACTGCACCCAGTCCTGCAGCTTGACCAGCTCGCCCTGCAGGCGCAGCAGCTCGCGGAAATAGGTTTGGCGGCCCAGGCCGTCGCCTGCGCCTTCTTCCCCGGCGGCGTCCAGGCGGCTGTCGTCGATCTCCATCTCCAGCTCCTCGTCGTAGCTGTCCAGCAGGTCGCGTTCGATGCGCTGCATCACGCTGTCGTGGTGGTCGGGAAGAAGCTTGTCGTTCATGGTGCGGGTCCTTTGGGAACAACGATGCTAGGAACGGCCTGTGACAGCCCCGTGTCAATCCTGTCACGCGGCTGTCACCGTTCTGTCGGAACAATGCGCGAGCGCTTGTCTGCTGTATGCCGGAGAGGAACCAGGGTGTTGCGATGCTGATCAACTGCGCGGCCTACGCGGACGGCGCCAAACTGGCCGACATCCCGGTGGCCGACATCAGCGAATACCTGGAGCGGCCGGGCTGCTTCGTCTGGGTGGCGCTGGCCGATGCCACGCCCGAGGAACTCGACGAGATGGGCCAGGAATTCGGCCTGCATCCGCTTGCGCTCGAGGATGCACGCTGCGGCCACCAGCGCCCCAAGATCGAGGAGTATGGCGACTCGCTGTTCGCCGTGATGCACCTGGTCGAGCCCTCGGTCGGCCCGCGGCCGGCGCTGCACGTGGGCGAGGTCGACGTGTTCGTCGGCCGCAACTACGTGCTCTCGGTGCGCAACCGCAGCCGGCTTGGTTTCCTGGGCGTGCGCGAGCGCTGCGAACGCGAGCCCGAGCTGCTGCGCCATGGCGCCGGCTTCGTGCTCTACGCGCTGCTGGACGCCGTGGTCGACCGCTACTTTCCGGTCATCGACGCACTGGAGGTCGAGCTCGAAGGCATCGAACAGCGCATCTTCACCAAGGGCGCGGCGCGTGCCAGCATCGAGCAGCTCTACGCGCTCAAGCAGCGCGCCATCGCGCTCAAGCGTGCCGTGGCGCCGTTGCTCGAAGGCGTGGGCCGCCTGCACGGCGGCCGCGTGCCCCCGGTCTGTGCCGGCGCGCAGGACTACTTCCGCGACGTGGTGGACCACCTAGCCCGCATCAACGGCTCCATCGACGCCGTGCGCGACACGATTGCGACAGCGATCCAGGTGAACCTGTCCATGGTCGCGATCGAGGACAGCGAGGTCACCAAGCTGCTGGCGGCCTGGGCGGCGATCTTCGCGGTGTGCACGGCCTTTGCGGCCATCTGGGGCATGAATTTCGAGCACATGCCCGAGCTCAAGTGGCGTTGGGGCTACCCGGCGGGGCTGGCGCTCATGGCCGCCAGCTGCGGCCTGCTGTACTGGCGTTTTCGGCGCGCGGGCTGGTTGTAGCCTGCGGAGCGCCAGGAGAGGTTTAGCACCGCACAAGCCGCGGCGCAGGCTGTATTGCATACAGTCAAAACGTGAAGATGAAGGCGGACCGTCATGTAGACGACATGAACCGTTCGTACGCTTCCCGCTCCTATCCCTTCACCAACACACCTATGCAAGTCGATATCTTTCGAGAGATCCTCGTGCCCGTCTTCGGCGGGCTCGGGATCTTCATGCTCGGCCTCGAATTCATGTCCGACGGCATCCACAACCTGGCGGTGCACCGCATGCGCGCGCTGCTGGGCAAGATCGCCGGCACGCCCGTCAAGGGCCTGGCGGCCGGCACACTGATCACCGGTGTGCTGCAGTCGAGCACCGCGATGACGGTGATGGTGGTGGGCCTCGTCAACGCCGGGGTGGTCGGGTTGCGCCCGGCCATCAGCGTGATCATGGGCGCCAACATCGGCACCACGCTGGGCAACGGGCTGATCGCCTTGCCGCTGGGGCCGCTGGGCCTGATCACGGCGGGCATCTTCGGCCTGGTCTACGTGTTCGCCAAGAGCGCCAAGACCACCAACATCGCGCTGGCCATCGTCGGCTTCTCGCTGATCTTCTACGGCCTGAACCTGTTGACGGGCGGCCTGAAGCCGCTGCGCAACATGCCCGAGGTGATGAGCGCCATCTCCAGCCTGAACGCCTCCACGTTCGGCGGCCTGGCGGTCTGCGTGTTCACCGCCGCCGGCATCACGGCCATGATCCACTCGTCCTCGGCCACCATCGGCATCGTGATGGGCCTGGGCGCGGCCGGCATCCTCGACTGGCAGACCGCCGTGGCGTTCTCGCTGGGCGCAGACCTGGGCACCACGGTCACCTCGTGGATGGCCTCGCTGAACCTGACCAGGAACGCCAAGCGCGCGGCCTATGCGCACATCGCTTTCAACTTCCTGGGCGTGGCGGTGATGTTCCCGATGTTCTTCCTGTCCATGGACCTGCTGCAGTGGGCCATGGGCCTGTTCGGCATGAACCCGGCGCAGATGGTGCTGGCCGACGGCAAGCAGACCTACCCCATGGTGCCGGTGGCCGTGGGCATCTACTCGATCGGCTTCAACATCTTCAACACGGTGCTGATGTTCCCGTTCATCGGCGTGTTCGAGCGCGTGCTCTCGCGGGTCGGCGCCAACAGCCAGGACGAACTGGAGGACTACTCTATGCCGCGCCACCTGGACCGCAAGGCGGGCGGAGACTTCGGCGCTGGCGTGGTCTCGGTGCAGAAGGAGTTGTCGCGCTATGTCGAAGGCGCCGGCCTGCTGATGGCCGCCTCGCGCGGCGATGCCAGGGCACCGAGCGACACCGAGGCGCACTACAAGTCGCTGGACACGCTGAACCGCGAGATCCGAAGCTACACCGCGGCCATGCTGACCCCCGACCAGACCCCGGCCAAGGCCGACCTGCTGGCCAGCCTGATCGAGGAAGAAGACTTCAGTGCCAGCCTGGGCGAGGCGCTGTACCAGATCAGCCGCCGGGTCGAGCGGCAGGCCTTCTCCGACCAGGCCAGGCCGCTGGTCACCGAACTGCTGGCCCTGGTCGACGCGGCCGTGGCCAAGCGCGTGACGCGCGGCGAACTCGGTGGCAACGTGCAGGAAGACAACGCACCGCAGCTGCTGGCACTGCGCAAGCGCGCGCTGGACCTGGGGCAGCAACTCTCGTGGGAGGAACGCGGCGCTGTGCTGGCGCTGCTGGGCAGCGCCGAACGCGCCTTCTTCCTGGTCGAGCGCATCTTCTCCGAACGGCTGTCGGTCTCGCGCGACCTGGGCCGCTTCGAGGGCCGTGCCGGCAGCAGCGGCTTGCGCACGCAGAGCGTGCCGGTGGCCGGATGAGCCGCGCCATGCGTGCGATGGCGACGCGCCGCAGCGTGCTGGCCACGTTGGCATCCACGGCCTGCGCGCCCGGCCTCGCGCTGGCGCAGGACGAGTTCGAGCGCGCCGGCCTCAAGGGCGCGGGTTCCACCTTCGTCTACCCGCTGGCCGCGCGCTGGGTGCAGCAGTACCGCCACCACCTGGCCGGTGGCATCCGTTTCGCCGCGCCCAACACGGGCCTGGATGACGACATGAACGGCGTGGCGCTGGACTACGAGCCGGTCGGCTCCTCGGCCGGCATCCAGCGCCTGCAAGCCCATGCGGTGGACTTCGCGCTGAGCGAGATCCCGCTGTCCTCGGCCGAACTGCGGCGCCACCGCCTGCTGCAGTTCCCGGTGGTGCTGGGCAGCATCGCGGTGGCCGCGAACCTGCCCGGCGTGGCGCCAGGGGCGCTGCGCCTCACCGGGCCGGTGCTGGCCGACATCCAGCTGGGCAAGATCAGGCGCTGGTCCGATCCGGCCCTGCGCGCGCTGAACCCGCAGCTGCCGTTGCCGCAGGCCGAGATCCGGCTGGTGCACCGCAGCGACGGGTCGGGCAGCACCTTCACGCTGACACGCTACCTGGCCGGCCAGAGCGCCGAGTGGCGCGAACGCGTGGGCGCGGATGCACAGGTGCCATGGCCTGCCGGCACCGGCGCGCGCGGCAGTTCCGGCATGGTCGCGGCGCTGCGCGGCACGCCGCATGCGCTGGGCTACCTGGACGAGGTGCAGGCGCGCCAGGCGCAGCTGGCCACCGCGGCGCTGCAGAACGCGGCCGGCCGGTTCGTGGCACCGGGCGCAGCAGGTGCCGCAGCCGCTGCGCAAGCGGCCGCCTGGGATGCCGCGGCCGACTTCAACCAGGTGCTGGTCGGCATGCCGGGCGAGGGCACCTACCCTGTCGTGGCCGCGGTGTTCGGCCTCATGCGCGAGCGCCCTGGCACCGGGCGCGACCGGCGCACCATGGCCTTCTTCGACTGGGCGCTGGTCGAGGGCCGCGCCGCTGCCGAGCAACTGGGCTATGTGCCGCTGCCGGTCGCGGTGATCGGCAAGGTGCGCGACTCAGTCCGCAGCGCGCAGTGAAGTCACGGTGAGGGCGCCGTCGATCTCGTCCGCCGTGAACCTCACCTTGTCGCCTGGCTTGACGGTGTCCAGCATCCTCGGATCGGCCACCCGGAACACCATGGACATCGGTGGCATGTCCAGGTTCGGGATGGGGCCGTGGCGCAGCGTGAGCTTGCCTTGCGGCAGGTCCACCTTGCGGACTTCCCCTTCGACGAGCGGTGCCGCGCCGGGCTGCTGCTGAGCGCCGGAGCCGGGAGTTGGGGCAGGCTGTGCCTGCGCGGCCAGGGCAGCGCAGGCGACGGCCGCCGCGGCCAGGAGGTGTGCGAATTTCATGCGAAGCTTTCAGGCGTGGGTTGTGGTGCGTGGCGACCGGTGCGCGGGCCGGTCTTCTCGATGCGCAGGGCGTCGGATGCGGCCCCGTGGTTTCCGGTCGCATGCAGGCGGGCGCTGCGTCGGACCTTCAGCCGGCCGACCATTTCGGCCCCCAGATGCCTGCGGAGCAGGCGGCAAATGCGAACGCGCCGGCCTGGTTGAATTGCCACACGATCGCGCCACGCGCGCCCGGATTGACGTGGGCCATGCGGGCTTCCTCGGTGTCAGTGGTTGGCGTGGCCACCGCCGGAGGGCTTGCGCACGCGCATGGTGTTGCGGTCGCCCTGCGGTGCTGGCGCGCGGGCAGGCTGTTCCAGGTCGCCCTTGAATTCATAGGCGACAGTGCCGGGCGGATGGCGGTAGGGGGCAGGCTCCCGGAAGTCGCCTGGCCGCACCGCGTCGCGCACCTTGACGACGCTGAACATGCCGCCCATCTCCATCGGACCGAAGGGCCCGGTGCCGGTCATCATGGGCAGCGTGTTGTCCGGCAGCGGCATCTCCATCGCGCCCATGTCCGCCATGCCCTTGTCGCCCATGACCATGTAGTCGGGCACGAGCCGGGTGATGCGCTCGGCCACGCCCTTGTGGTCCACACCGATCATGTTGGGCACATCGTGGCCCATGGCATTCATGGTGTGGTGCGACTTGTGGCAGTGGATGGCCCAGTCGCCGGCCACCGCGTCGAACTCGAATGCGCGCATCTGGCCCACGGCGATGTCCGTGGTGACCTCGGGCCACCGCGCCGCTGGCGGCACCCAGCCGCCGTCCGTCCCCGTGACCACGAAGTGCGGCCCGTGCATGTGGATCGGGTGGTTGGTCATGGTGAGGTTGCCTACGCGCACGCGCACGCGGTCGCCGGTGCGGCACACCAGCGGGTCGATGCCGGGGAACACGCGGCTGTTCCAGGTCCACATGTTGAAGTCGGTCATCTCGGCCGTCTTCGGCGTGGCCGCGCCGGGTTCGATGTCGTAGGCGGCCAGCAGGAAGACGAAGTCGCGGTCCACCCGCATCTGCCGCTGGTCCTTGGGGTGGACGATGAACATGCCCATCATGCCCATCGCCATCTGGGTCATCTCGTCGGCATGCGGGTGGTACATGTGGGTGCCGGCGCGCAGCAGCGTGAACTCGTAGACGAAGGTCTTGCCCACCGGGATGTGCGGCTGCGTGAGGCCGCCCACGCCATCCATGCCCGAGGGCAGCAGGATGCCGTGCCAGTGCACGGTGGTGTGCTCGGGCAGCTTGTTCGTCACGAAGATGCGCACCCGGTCGCCTTCGACGGCTTCGATGGTCGGCCCCGGGCTGGCGCCGTTGTAGCCCCACAGGTTGGCCTTCATGCCGGGCGCGAATTCGCGCACCACGGGTTCGGCGACGAGGTGGAACTCCTTCACGCCGTTGTGCATGCGCCAGGGCAGGCTCCAGCCGTTGAGCGTGGCGACCGGGTTGTACGGCCGGCCCGTGTCGGGCGGGCGCGGCGGCTGCATGGTCGGCGAGGTCTGGTAGACGGCCTCCGGCAGGGAGGCGGCGCCCACGCGGCTGACCGCCGTGGCACCGAGGGCGACGGCGCCTGCCGTCCGGAAGAAGTTTCTGCGGTTTGACATGTTTGCTCTTTCAGTGGCCGGCGGACGGCGCGCCTACCGCTGTGGCAGTGGAGGCCGCGGGGACGGAGGGGCCGGCAGGGGAGAGGCCGGTCAGTGCGGTCTGCAGGTCGGTCTGCGCGACCCAGAAGTCGCGCAAGGCCTGCACGGAGCCCGTGACGCCCCGGACCTGTTCGCGCGCATCGGCCAGCAGCTCGAACACGCCGATCAGCATGCCGTTGTAGCGCAGCAGGTTCTCTTCGGAAATGCGCTTGCGCAGCGGAACCACCTCGTCGCGGTAGTGCTGCGCGAGGTCGTAGGCCGTCCGGTAGGCGGAGTAGGACTCCCGCACTTCGGAGCGCGCGTTCACGGCGACGGCGGCCAGGCGGTGCACGGCCTGCATGTAGGTCGCCTGCGCACGTGCGGACCGGGCGGAGCCGAAGTCGAACAAGGGGATGGGCAGTTCGACCGCGTAGCCGTTCTGCCGGCGCTCGCCGCTCTCGCTCTTGTTCTGGTAGCCCACCTCCAGCCCGTCGATGAAGCGCGTGGCGTTCGTCAGCCCGAGCGTGCGGGCCGTCGCCTCCGTGGCGCGCCTGGCCATCAGCACGTCCAGGCGCGTGGCGATGGCCGTCTGCTCGGCGTTGTGCGGCGTGGTCGGCTGCCCCGGCAGGGCTGGCAGGCGTTCCGGCAGCGTGTAGCCCAGCTGCTCGCCCGACAGCCCCAGCAGGCGGGTCAGGCGCTCGCGCTCGGCCACGGCCTGGTGCTGCGCGCGGGCGAGCCCGGCCGTGGCGTCGGCATGGAAGGCCTGCTCGCGCATCTGCGCCAGCTTGTTGAAGCTGCCCGCCTGCAGCATGCGCCTGGCCAGTTCATTGGAGGCATCGGCCGCCTCCTTGACCTGGCGCAGGTACTTGACTGTCTCCTGCGCGGCGACGGCGCCGAAGTAGGCACGCCGCGTGTCGGCGGCAAGGCCGACGGCCTGCGCTGCGGCCAGGTATTGCGCCTGCTCGAAGTTGCGCTGCTGCACCTGGGTCGCGGCCGGCATGGTCAGCAGGCCCAGCACGTCGAACATCACCGAGCGCTCGATCTCGGCGGCGCCGCCGCCCAGCGCCATGCGGCCGAAGCCGAACACGGGATTGCGCAGCCGGCCGGCCTGGACGAGATCCGCCTCGGCAATGCCCAGCTGGCTGAAGCTGGCCTGCAATCCGCGGTTGTTCAAGAGGGCGAGCTCGACCGCGGCCTCCGGCGTGAGGGGCTGGGCCAGGAGTTCCGCCACGCGGGCCCGGGCCTGGCCGGCGTCCTGCGCAGACCGCTGCGGCGCGATGCCCTGTCCGGCACGCTCCTTGGTGAGTTCGGACACCCGGTCCATGCCGCCGTCGGGCGAGAACGCAGCACAGCCCGCCAGCACCGATGCGGCCAGGGCCGCGGCCGTGGCACGCATCATGGCCGGCCTCCATGCATGTGCATGTGGTGGCCCGCCGGCGTAGGTGGCGGTTGGCTGGCTGCGCCCTGTGGCGGCGCAGGCATGGCGTGGGCGCCGTGCCCGCCGGCCGGGCCCGGCGCCGGGGCCACGAGCCTGTCGTTGAGCTGGCGCCAGTTGCCGGGCGGGATCTCCTGCCACGGCGTGTAGTCGGAAAAGGCCGATGCATGGCGCAGGGCCGGCGCGGGGGCGGCCGGGTCGTCGGGGCGGGCGCCCTCGGCCTGGGCGAATGCGCCCAGTGGCAGGCACAGCACCAGCACCGGTGCGGCCCGCAGGAGAAGTGTGTTCATCGTTCGGAACCATGTGAGAGAACTGGCTGCATGCCAGAGACGCCCGAGCATCCGCACAGCGGACGCACGAGCCCCATCGGGCCTCCCGCGGAGGCCTCGTGGGTCAGACGGTTCGTGGAGGGCGCTCCTGGCCGTCCGACAGGAACGTCGGGGCCGGGGCCGGGAGATCGGGGAAGGGGGCGGAGGCCCGGTCGAGGGGTGATGCGAGGCCGCCTGCCGCGCTTGGCACCGGTGGCGTTGCGCACGACGCGGAACACATGTTGCACTGGTCGGGGCCGGTCGCATGCGCGTGGTCGGCGGCCGTGTCGTCGCCGCCGTGGGGATGTCCGGCCTGCGCATGCCCGTCCCCATGGTCGCCGTGCGCCTGGCCGTCGGCATGTGCGCCGACGAGGTGCTGCACCGGCACGCTTGCTGCCGGCGGGCACGCCATGGCTGCCGCCATCGCGCCCCGGATGGGGAGCAACACGGCGAGCAGTACGAGCAGCCAGATGCGAAGCAGTTTCACAGGGTTGGAGCGACGGGAGGACCGCCGTCGATTCACGACATCACCGCCATGCTAAACCTTGCCATCGGGACAAGGTCAATGGCTGCCGTGGCATGGCGCCGCGCTCCGTGCCCCATGTGCGGCATGGCGCTGGAAGCGCGCATCGGGGCCGAGGATAAGGGGCACAGCGCCGAGCTGCGGGACACGCAGCGGCGCCCTGGGGGCTCGGTGCGGCATTACCGCACCGCTGTCCGCGCTGAAGCTCGACGCGCAAAAGGCCAGCCCAGCGGGAAGAGGCCGGGCTAACCCTCCGGTGGCGTGACGCTGTGCTGCGGCGCATCGGCCTTGCGCTCGAACAAGCGTGCGAACAGCGGCAGCGAGGCCATGATGGCCAGCGTCAGAAGGGTGGCGAGGATGGCCGTGCTCTCCTTGCCGAGCCCGGCGGCCACGCCGATGGCCGCCGTCATCCAGATGCCGGCCGCCGTGGTCAGGCCCTTGACCTGGCTTTCGGCATCGCCCTTCAGGATGGTGCCGGCGCCCAGGAAGCCGACGCCGGCGATCACGCCCTGCAGCACGCGGCTCATGTCGGCGGCGACGATGTCGAACTGCTGCGAGGCCAGCACGAACATGGCCGCGCCCATGGCCACCAGCATGTGGGTGCGAACGCCAGCTGCCTTGCCCTTGGATTCGCGCTCGATGCCGAGCAGGCCACCGAGCAGCGCCGCCAGGGCCAGGCGCAGCACGATGCGCGTGGCGTCTTCCAGGCTGCGCAGGTCGGAGAACTCCAGTGCGATGGTGTCGCCGATGCGTGCCAGGGCGTTGTCCATCGCGCGCGGTCCTTCAGGGGAGTTCGCGGCTCGGGTCGGGCGCCCCGGCGGCCAGTGGGCCCACGGAGCCCATGCGCGCCTTCAGCGACTGCGGCTGGCCCGTCAGGATGGCGGCGTAGTTGGTGGCGTTGGAGACCACCTTCTTCACGTAATCGCGCGTTTCGGTGAACGGGATGTTCTCGGCCCAGATGGCGGCCTCCAGCGTCGGGCTGCCTGCCTGGCCGCGCCACACCCGGGGCCGGCCCGGGCCGGCGTTGTAGGCCGCGGCGGCCAACGGCAGGGAGCCGGCGAAGTCGTCCAGCACGAGCTTGAGGTAGCCGGTGCCGATGGCGATGTTGGTCTCGCGCTCGTTGATCTGGCCAGGCGTGAAGTCCGCCAGGCCGATCTTGCGCGCCGTCCAGCGCGCGGTGGCCGGCATCACCTGCATGAGGCCGGAGGCGCCCACGTGCGAGCGCGCGTCCATGATGAAGCGCGACTCCTGGCGGATCAGGCCGTAGACGAAGGCCGGATCGAGGTTGATGGCGCGGCTGCGCGGCACCACCGAGTCCTGCAGCGGCATCGGGAAGCGCTGCGCGAAGTCGATGGACTGGCGCGTGCGCTCGCTGGTGTTGATGCAGCGGTCCCAGACCTCGCGCTCGCAGGCCAGCTCGGCGGCGGCCAGCAGGTCGCGCTCGGCCATGCCGCCCGGGCTGTGCAGGTTGGTGGCGTAGTTCCACTCGCGCACGCCTTCGCTGCGCAAGCCCATGCCGATGGCATAGAGCGCGCGCTGCAGACTGGGGTTGCTGCGGGCCAGGGCTTTCTCGTCCGGCGTGAGCGGCGGCGGCGGGGGCGGCACCTCGATCTTGCGGCCGAGCTCTTCGAGTGCCAGCTGCTCGTAGAAGCCGCGCACGCTGGCGATGCTCTCGTACAGCTGCAGCGCTTCGGCACGGTCTGCCTCGCTGCCGATCTTCTGCAGCGCACGGGCGCGCCAGTAGATCCAGGTCGGGTCCAGGCGGCTCTCGTCGCCCATGGCCTGGATGGTGGTGGTCAGCGCCTTCCACTGGCCTTCGCGCAGCGCGGTGCGGGCCTTCCAGGCCAGCATCTCGTCGTGCAGGTCGGTGTCGCGCTGCACCTTGCTGAAGTACTCCCACGTCGAGGGCGAGCGGCGGATCGCGGCCTGCTTGCCGATGGTGCCCCAGATCCAGTTGCGCTCCTCGGCGGTGAGCTGCACGCTCCACTTGCTGTCCAGTGCCGCAGCGGCCTGCTCGGGATCAGAGGCCGCCAGCTTGACCAGGGCCAGCGTGATGAGTTCGCGGCGCAGCTTGGAGGCGGCGAGGCTGCGCCCTGCGAGGTAGCGCACCGGGCTGTCGAGCAACTGGCCGACCTGGTCCAGCACCTCGGGCGCGACGATCTGCACGGCGTCGCGCGTGGCGCGGCCGCGGCCGGCCTCGGCCGACAGGCGCGCCTTGCGCCAGACATCCTCGGCGGGCAGGCGGCGGGTGGCGTAGAGGCGTTCGGCCGCCTGGGTGCAGCCGTCGTCGGCGTCGCGCTGCGCAAGCCACAGGCGGCGCACATCCTCGGCCACCACCTGCGAGGCGGGCTGGTTGCTGCGCAGCTGGTCGACGAGCAGGGCATAGCAGCGCACCTGGCGGTCGTCGCCCATGCGGAACTGCGGGTGTTCGGCGGCGAAGGTGCCCCAGTCTCGGCGCTGGCCCAGCAGCAGCAGCCAGTCGTTGCGCAGGCGGTCTTCCTGGTAGCTGCCGGCGTAGCGGGCGCTGAAGGCCTGCATGTCGGCGCTCGTGAAGTCCTCCAGCCGGCTGCGGGCTTCCCAGTAGGCCGCCCAGGGTTCCAGCACATGGCCGCGCACCTGCGGCAGCAGGCCGGCCAGGCGCGCCTTGTCGCCGCGCCGGGCGGCCTGCTGCATGTCCAGGATGAGCTGGTCAGCGCTGGTCTGGGCCGTGCTTGGCAGGGCCGCGCCCAGGCCGGCCATGAGAACGATCGATGTCAGAATGGCCCGTACTTGCATGGGGAGGATTATGGAGAAATCGGCCGAGGACAAGGCGCGCGAGCGCAAAGCCTTGCGTGCCGCGCTGTTGGAAGCGCGCCTGAACCTGCCCGACCGGCAGGAGCGTGCGCGGGGCTTGCAGCAGATCATGCGCATCTGGCTGGTCGGCCGAACCGACACGGTGATCGGCGCCTACTGGCCGATCAAGGGTGAGTTCGACCCGCTGCCTGCCCTGCACCGCTGGAAGGAAGACGGCGAACTGCAGGGCGAGGCAACGCGCAAGCGCATCGGCCTGCCCGTGGTGGACAAGGTGCACAAGACGCTGACCTTCCACGCCTGGTACCCCGGCTGCCCGATGGAAGAGGATGCCTACGGCATTCCCAAGCCCAAGGGAACGGAGGTGGTGGTGCCCACGCTGCTGTTCGTGCCCTGCGTGGGTTACGCGCCCGGCGGCTACCGCCTGGGCTATGGCGGCGGCTTCTACGACCGCACGCTGGCCACGCTGCAACCCAAGCCGCTGACGGTGGGGCTGGGCTTCGGCACGGCGTTCATCGACGACTTCGAGCCCGAGCCGCACGACGTGCCGCTGGACGCCATCCTCAACGACAACGGCGTGGTCTGGCCCATCAAGTAGCCGGCCGCAGCCAGTTCAATCGATGTCGTCCACCGTGTCCGGGTCGGGCGCATCGCCGACGGCCGCGCGCGTGAGCGCCGCCTGCTCCATGAGCCAGTCGCAAAAGGCCTGGACCTCGGGCCGGCTGTCGCGCCGCGGCGCCAGCTTGAGCCAGTAGGTCATCGGCGAGTCCATGCGCCGGCCGGGCAGCACCTCGACCAGGTCGCCATTGGCCATGCTTTCGGCCACCAGCGGCAAGCGCGCCAGCACCAGTCCCTGGCCGGCCAGCGCCGCCTGCACCATCTGGTAGGCATAGTTGAAGTAGAGCCAGCGCTGCGGCTGGAACTTGCGGGCCTGGGGCGCGGGCAGCTGCAGGTCGATCCAGCGCTGCCAGGTCAGCCACTGCAAATGGGTGTAGTGGGCGTCGCCAGCCTCGATGAGCGTGAACTGGCCCAGGTCCTCGGGCTTTTGCAGGCGCACGCCGCTCTTGAGCAGCCAGGGGCTGGCCACCGGCGTCAACTGTTCGCCGAACAGCCGGCGCCCGTCGGGCGGCATGTTGGCGAAATGGCCGTAGCGTAGCGACATGTCCACGTCGGCGATGTCCAGGTCGACCACGGCATCGGTGGCGTCGATGCGGATGTCGATGTCCGGATGGTCGCGCTGGAAGGCCTCGAGCCGCGGAATCAGCCACATCGAGGCGAATGAGGCGAAAGTCGTCAGCGAGACGCTGCGCCGCCCGGCGCTCTGGCGGATCTGGCGCACTGCGCCGTCCAGCCGTTCCAGCGCCGGAGCGGTGGCGGCGAGCAACTGGGCGCCGGCACCGGTCAGCTCGACGGCACGGGTATGGCGCAAGAACAGTGGCACGCCGACCTCTTCCTCCAATCCCTGGATCTGCCGGCTCACGGCCGATTGGGTGAGTGCCAGCTCTTCCGCGGCGACACGGAAGTTCAGATGGCGCGCCACGGCCAGGAAGGCACGCAGCTGTCCGGCCGAAATCGGCCGCGTGCGCAGGTGGGTCTGGGAATGCTGCATGGCGTGATTGATGCGCTTGGCGAATCAATAGCCTAGCGCGAATTCATTGGACCGCCAAGGGGCCGGCGACGATCATTCCTTCCCAAGCACCGAACTCAGGAGCCCGCCATGTTCACCCAAGCCACGCAAAGCACGCATCAATCCTCGTCCCCCGCCGCCCTCCCGGGTTGCTGGAAGCTCGACGCCGGTCAGGCCTTCAGCCTGACGCCGTCCGCTGCGGGCGTGCTGCGCATTGCACACGGGCGTGTCTGGGTCACCATGGACATGCTGCGCAGCGATGCCCAGGCCGCTGGCGATCTGTTCCTCGTGCCGGGGCGGGGGCTGGTGGTGCAGGCAGGCCAGCGCGTGGTGCTCGAATCCTCGGGTGCCGAACGCGGTGCGGCGGCCTATTTCGCCTGGGACCCGCTGCCGCAAACGCAGGCGCGTGCCGTCGGCCGTGCGCTGCAGGCCGGTCGCTGGCAGCAGGCCGTGGCCCAGCCGGTGCGCGACCTCGGGCTGGCCCTGGGCCAAGCCGGTGCCGCACTGACGCGGCTGGCGCTGGGCCTGTTCGGCCTGGTGCTGCCGCCCGCACGCGGCCGCATGCAGCAGCAGTCCTGACCGCCAGGCCTACCAGCGCGCCGGCAGCTTCGCCAGCAGGGCGATGCGCCGGTCGCGCACGCCGACATAGCCGCCGGCCTCCAGGTCTTTCATGATGCGGCTGACCATCTCCCGGCTGCAGCCGACGCGGCTTGCGATGTCCTGCTGCGTCATGCGCTCGCGCATCAGCGCGGTGCCGTCGGGCTGGGGTTCGGCCAACTCCGTCAGCAACTGCGTGATGCGCCCGTAGACATCGGTGAAGGCCAGGTTGCGCACGGCGTTGGTCGCCGAGCGCGCGCGCCGGATCACCTTGCCCAGGAGATCCAGCGCAAAGCCCGGCTCCTGGCCGATGAAGGCCAGCAGGGTCGCGCGCGACACCAGCGAGCACACGGCGGGCTCCAGCGTGATCACGCTGGCCGAGCGCGGCCCGCCGTCCAACGCCATCTCGCCGAAGTAATCGCCCGCGACGATCACGCCCAGCGTGATCTCGCGGCCGTTGGAATCGGTGCTGAACACCTTGACGCGGCCTTCCATGACGACGAAGAGCGTGTCGCCGTGGTCCGACTCATGGATCAGGATGGTGCCCTTGCGGTAATGCCGCACGTCGCCAAGGGCGGCAAGGCGGCGCAAGGGGCTGGAGGGGGCGGCGTTGGAACTGAACGCGTCGGTCTGTGCACTCAACTCGGACATCATGGCTCGACGTGCCGCGTGGCGGCGGCGCTGGTGTGGCGTTGTTCGCGCCAGTCTAAGCCATGCACCTCGGTGCCGCGCGCGCAGGCGCGACCCGGGCCGCCGGCGGATCAGGCCAGGTGGCGCGCCATGGGCGGCAGCAGCGAAACCGTCTGCACGAGTTCGCGGATGGAGCCGCTGCGCGTCTTCTGGCGGATCGACAGCAGTTGGCTGCGCACCGTGGACACCTGCACACCGTGCTGGCGGGCCACCTCGTGCGGCCGCTTGCCTTCGCAGACGGCGGCCAGCACATTGCTCTCGGCGGCCGTGAGGTCGCAGGAACGGGCGAACAGCGCCAGCGTGGTGGCATCGCACAGGCGCGACTTGGAGAAGATCAGCAAAGCCTGGCCGTCTTCCTCGGGGCCGGCGAGCGGCACCACGGCCACAGTGGTGCGGCCGGGAGCCTTGTTGGCGGTGAGCAGGTCGCGCACGCCGGTGCGGGCCAGCGTGAGGCTGCGTTCCAGGGCGCGCTCGCCCACGGGTGTCAGCGCGCAGAGCTCGCCGGCGACCAGCGACAGGCCGCTGCTGTGGTTGCTGTCGGCGCTCATGGCGAGCAGGGCGGCCGAGTTGGCCAGGTGCAAGCGGCGCGAGCCGATGGAAATCAATGCGAGCCCGTAGTCCACGTGTTCGATGATGCAGCGCAGCATCGTCGTGGCATCGGAAAGGAACCGCCGCGGCGTGGCAGCGATGACGCTGCCGATGTCCCAGGCAGCCTCGGTCTGGACAGACGTTGAACCTTCCAACATGGCAGCTCCTTGTTCCCCGCGGCATGGGCGAGGCCGGTGGGAAGCTTAGGTGGCGTGCCGGGTGTGACGCCGTGTGAAACCCACACCCGCTTTGTGACGTATGCACACAATTTGGAGCGAATTTTTTCAAAAACCCGCGCCACTTCGTGAACTACCAGCGCGACGGGAGAGGCGTGCGCAGCACCATCCGGCCGTCGTCCCGCTCCAGGTAGCCGGCTGCCTGCAGGTCTCTGAGGATGCGGTTGAGCATCTCGCGGCTGCAGCCGACGCGCTGGGCGATCTCCTGCAGGCTCAGGTCGTCGGGCAGCACGGCCCGGCCATCGCCATCGGGCTGGGCGGCGCCACCCAGCAGCTGGGCCAGGCGGCTGTACACATCGATGAAAGCCAGGTTGCGCGCGCTGTTGGTGGCCATGCGCGCACGCCGCGTCACCTTGGCCAGCAGTTCCAGCGCGAAGCTGGGTTGGCGTCCGATGTGGGCCAGCAGTGCGTCGCGGGTGACCAGAGCGCAGACGGTGGGCTCCAGCGCCTCCACGGTGGCCGAGCGGGGGCCGCCGTCCAGGGCCATCTCGCCGAAGTAGTCGCCGGCGCCGACGTAGCCGAAGGTGATCTCGCGGTCCTGCGGGTCGTGGCCGTAGGCGCGCACCTGGCCTTGCATGACGACGAACAGCGTGTCGCCGCGGTCGGCCTCGTGCAGCAGCTTGGCGCCGCTGCCGTAGCGGCGCGGCGTGCCCACGGCCGCCAACGCCCGCACGCTCTTCGGGTAGGCAGGGTCGGCACAGAACGCTTGCGCCACGGCATCCAGGCTGGAACCCATCGCTGCACCTCCTTCGTTCCGGTTCGGGAAGCGGTCGGAGTGTAGGAGCATGCGGCGGCGCCCCCTACACTCGCGCTCCGTGATGCCGTCCGACGCCCCTCCCATGCCGACGCGCTGCGCCCACTGCGGTCTGCGCGCGAGCGGCGCATTCCATCAGCTTGCGGAGAGCGAACTCGGCTTCATCGAAGACCTGCGCAGCGCCTCCGAGCGCGTGCCGGCAGGCCACGTGCTGATCCGCGAGCAGGCCGACGGCGGCCGGCTCTACACGCTATACGCCGGCTGGGCATTCCGCTACAAGACGCTCAGCGATGGCCGGCGCCAGATCCTGAACTTTCTGCTGCCTGGCGACTTCTTCGGCCTGCAGCAACGCTTTTCTGAAGGCGCGACCTATGGCGTGGAGGCGCTGACCGAGGCTTCGGTCTGCGTGTTCCAGGGCGCGCGGCTCTGGGAGCTCTACCGCACCCAGCCGCGCCTGGGTTACGACCTGACCTGGCTTTGCGCGCGCGAGGAGCAGATGCTGGACGAGAACCTGCTCACCACCGGCCGGCGCAGCGCGATGGAGCGCGTCGCCGTGCTGCTGATCCATCTCTTCAAACGCCTGCAGCGGATCGGGCTGGTCGCCGAAGACAACAGCTGTGCCTTCCCGCTGACGCAGCAGCACATGGCCGATGCGCTGGGACTGTCGCTGGTGCACACGCACCGCACGCTGCGCCGTTTGCAGGCCCTGGGCTTGCACAGCCTGGAGGATGGGCGGTTGGTGCTGCGCAACCCGCGGGCGCTGACGCAGCTGGCCGACTATGCGGCCCGGCCATTGGAGAAACTGCCACTTTTGTAGGATGGCGCCGACGGCTGTAACAAGCCGTGGACGACGGGGTGTCCCCAGGCGGCGCCCTAAGCTGGTGCAATCTTGCCGGCGTGCCCTGTTCCTGGGCATGCGGCGCTCCAGGATTGATCGCCATGCACCAGGATTTTCGCGATTCCGTCTCCGCCGGGCTGCAGCACCGCCATCTGCCGCCCGACAACCGCCAACAGCAACAAGACAACGGCACGCGCGAATTCCAGCCCCCCGCGCAGCAGGGCGATGCCTGGAGCGTTCCCGAGGTTCCGCACAGCCTGCAAGCCTACCTGGACCGCAGCCGCCAGCGCGGGGAACTGCCGCGTCCGCGCCCGGCACTGCGGCTGGCCAAGCGCTGAAACTCAGCGCTGCGCCGCCAGCGACCGGAAATCCTTCTCGTACGCCTGCAGCCGCTTGACGGCGTTGTCGCGTTGCGCCGCCGTGGTGGTGTCGTGCAACACGGCCAGGCCTTCGCAGCCTTCCTCGATCTGCCGCTGCGCATAGGCGCGGTAGTCGGTCTGCGGCGACTGGCGGTAGCGCGCGAACAGGCCGCGCAGCGCGCGCTCGGCCTGTTCGGGCGTGGTCTGCTCGCCGGCCAGGCTGCGCAGTGTCTGCAAGGTGTCCTGCTGGCGCCGCAGGCGTTCGGCCTGCAGCTTGCGCGGGTCATAGCTGGAGGCGTCGACCTGGCGGCGCAGCAGTGCCCGCTGCTCGGTGCTCAGCCGACCGTAGAAGTGCTCGGCGCGGTCCAGCGTCTTGTCGTAGCGCTTCTCGTGCAGCTTGTCCGGGCTCAGCTCAAGCCACTCCTTGCGGAAGTCCTCGTTGGTCTTGCTGTATTTGGTCTCCAGGTGCTGCAGCTGCGCCGGCGTGAGGCTGCGCACCAGCTGCGCCGCACCGGGCTCCGAGTGGGCGCTGAGGTCTGCCAACTGGCGCTGCACGTCGTCCACCAGCGCGCAGGCCTGTTGGGCGGGCAGGTGCTCCTGCGCGGCCAGCGCCTGGGCGCGTTGCAGCAGGCCGGCCATCTCGGGCAGCTGCGTGCGGTGCCACTGCTGCAGGCTGGCCAGGTCTTCGCGCAGGCGCGTCGACTGCGAATCGTCGAAGTCCAGGTAGCTGTTGAGCCACCAGGTGCCGAACGTGGGCACGTTGTTGTAGGCCAGACGCACGGAGCCGCAGCCCGCCATCAGGCAGGCCAGAGCCAGCACGATAATCCGCGCGGCATTTGAACCAGTTAAAGCAGTTAAAGCGAGGTAGTGCATGGCATCCGTCGATGTGGTGGTCATGGCCGCGGGCAAGGGCACGCGGATGAAGAGCAGCATCCCCAAAGTGTTGCACCGTCTGGCCGGTCGAGCCCTGCTCGGGCATGTGCTGGGCACCGCGGCGCAATTGGCCCCGCGGCGCACCATCGTCATCACCGGCCATGGCGCTGCGACAGTGGAGAGTTTCGTCCAAGAGGCGGCCGCCGGCCAAGCCGCTTCGGCGCTGGATTGCGTCAGACAGGAGCCGCAGTTGGGGACGGGCCATGCCGTGCAGCAGGCCGTGCCGCTGCTGCCCGATGACGGTGTCACGCTGATCCTCAACGGCGACGTGCCGCTGATCGCGGCCGACACGCTGCGCGCGCTGCTGGGCAGCTGCGCCGGCGAGCGGCTGGCACTGCTGACGGTGGACATGCCCGATCCCACCGGCTATGGCCGCATCGTGCGCGATGGCGATGCCGTGCAGCGCATCGTCGAGCACAAGGACGCCACGCAGGCCCAACGCGCCATCCCCGAGATCTACACCGGCGTGATGGCCGTGCCGACGGCCGCGCTCAAGCGCTGGCTTGCGCGGCTGACCAACGACAACGTGCAGGGCGAGTACTACCTGACCGACATCGTGCAGATGGCCGTCGCCGACGGCGTGCCGGTGGTGGCGAGCAAGACCGCAGACCGCATCCAGGTCGACGGCGTCAACAGCCCGGTGCAGCTGGCCGAACTCGAGCGCGCCTACCAGCTGCGCCATGCCCAGCGCCTCATGGAGCAGGGCGTGCGCCTCGCGGACCCGGCGCGCCTGGACGTGCGCGGCCGGCTGGAATGCGGGGCCGATGTGGAGATTGACATCGGCTGCATCTTCGAAGGCCAGGTGAGCCTGGGCGACGGGGTGCGGATCGGCCCGCACTGCGTGATCGCCAATGCGCAGATCGCTGCCGGCACCGTCATCCAGGCGTTCTGCCACATCGAGGGCGGTGCCGATGCCGGCGGCCAGGTGCAGGTGGGCGCGGGCGCGATCGTCGGCCCGTACGCACGGCTGCGCCCCGGCGCCAGGCTTGGCGAAGAGGTGCACATCGGCAACTTCGTCGAAGTCAAGAACTCCACGCTGGCCAAGGGCGCCAAGGCCAACCACCTGGCCTACCTGGGCGACGCCACCGTGGGCGAGCGCGTCAACTACGGCGCAGGCAGCATCACGGCCAACTACGACGGTGCGAACAAGCACCGCACCGTGATCGAGGCCGATGTGCACGTGGGCAGCAACTGCGTGCTCGTCGCTCCCGTGACGATCGGCGCCGGCGGCACCGTGGGCGGTGGCTCCACCATCACCAAGGATGCTCCGGCCGGGGCGCTGAGCGTGGCGCGCGGCCGCCAAGTCAGCATCCCCAACTGGACACGCCCCGCGAAGAAGGCGAAGTGAGCGCGGACGGCCCCAGCCAACTGCAGGCGCTGCGCGCGCAGCTGGGCGCGGCCCAGGCCGATGCCGAGGACATGGCGCGCATGGTCTCGCACGACCTGCGCGCGCCGGTGCGCCATGTCTTGGCCTACGGCGAGGTGCTGCGCGAGATGGCCGCGTCCGGCGAGGATCTCTCACCCGCCCTGGCCCAGCTGGAGCGCTCCTCGCGCCAGCTGGGCGACATGCTCGATGCCGTGCTGGCGCTCGTGCGGTTGTCGGGCGCGCCGCTGCAGCCGGGCCTGACCGACGGTGCGCTGTTGGTGGCCGAGGCGCGCCGCGCGGCAGAAGCCGCCTTGTCCGCGGCCGACCGTGCGCGCGCCATCCGCTGGGAGATCGCGCCTGCCCTGCCGCCCGTGCCGGGCGACGCGGCGCAGCTGCGCCAGGCGCTGGCCGCGCTGCTGGCCAATGCCGTCAAGTTCACGCGCCCTGCGGCCGAGCCCTGCATCCAGGTCGACGGCATGGCGCTGCCCGATGGCTGCGTGCAACTGTGCGTGCGCGACAACGGCGCCGGGTTCCCGCCCGCCCAGGCCACACGCTTGTTCCAGCCCTTCGCGCGCCTGCACGGTGCCCGCTTCGAGGGCCTGGGCACGGGCCTGGCCCTGGTGCAGCAGGTCATGCGCCGCCACGGAGGCAGCGTGCGCGCCGAGGCCGCGCCCGGCCAGGGCTGCACGGTCTGGCTCACCTTGCCGCAGGCAGCGGCAGCCGGGTCTGGAATTTCGCGCGCTTGAGGCTGAAGAAGGCCTTCACGTTGCGCACGTTGGCATCGGCCGTGAACAGGCGCTCGGCCAGCGCCAGGTAGTCGGGCATGTCGCGCGCGTGCACCACCAGGCAGAAGTCGGGCCCGGGCGAGACGCGGTAGCACTGCTGCACCGCATCGTCGGCCACCACGCGCGCCTCGAACGCGGCCAATTGCTCGGCGCCCTGGCGGTCCAGCGTGATCTCCACCAGGGCCGTCAGCCCATGGCCCAGCACCGGGGCCAGCCGGTCCGGCGACAGGATGGCCACCTGGCGTTCCACCAGCCCCGCATCGACCAGCCGCTTGACGCGGCGCAGGCAGGTCGGCGGTGACACGTGCACCAGCTCGGCCAAGGCCAGGTTGCTGAGCGAGGCGTCGCGCTGTAGCTGGTCCAGCAGCCGCAAATCGATCGTGTCGATGTCCGAAGATTCCATACTTTAATCATGTATGAAATTTTTCGCCGCGACTGCCGTGCGGGGAAACAATGTTTCGAATATTGTGAAAAGTCGAACAAAAAGAACGCTCACCATCGCCTAGCATCCGCCCGCTCATCCACAAGGAGAACTTCTATGTGCGGCATCGTCGGCGCAGTGTCCAAGCGCAACATCGTCCCCATCCTGGTCCAGGGCCTGCAACGGCTCGAATACCGCGGGTATGACAGCTGTGGCGTCGCCATCCATGCCGCCAGCCTCGGTCCGGCCGAAGGCGGAGGGCTGCAACGCGCCCGCAGCACGGCGCGCGTGGCCGAACTCATGGCCCAGGTGCAGGCCGAGCACATCGAGGGCGGCACCGGCATCGCCCACACGCGCTGGGCCACGCATGGCGCGCCGGCCGTGCACAACGCCCATCCGCACTTCAGCCACGGGCCTGGCGCCGAGGCGGCCGAGCGGCCCGGCCGCATCGCGCTGGTGCACAACGGCATCATCGAGAACCACGATGAACTGCGCGCGGCATTGAAGGCCAAGGGCTACGCGTTCCACAGCCAGACCGACACCGAGGTCATCGCCCACCTGGTCGACAGCCTGTACGACGGAGACGTGTTCGAAGCCGTCAAGGCGGCGGTGCGGCAACTGCGCGGGGCCTACGCCATCGCCGTGTTCGCCAAGGACGAGCCGCACCGCGTGGTCGGCGCACGCGCCGGTTCACCGCTGATCCTGGGCGTGGGCAAAGATGGTGGCGAGCACTTCCTGGCCAGCGACGCCATGGCCCTGGCCGGCGTGACCGACCAGATCGTCTACCTGGCCGAGGGCGACGTGGTCGACCTGCAGTTGGGCAAGTACTGGATCATCGACAAAGCGCACAAGAGCGTGACGCGCCCCGTCAAGACCGTGCAGGCCCACAGCGGTGCGGCCGAACTGGGCCCGTACCGCCACTACATGCAGAAGGAGATCTTCGAGCAGCCGCGCGCCATCGCCGACACGCTGGAGGGCCTGGTCGGCATCGCGCCCGAACTGTTCGACGGCCAGCCCGACGAAGAGGGCGTCAGCGCCAGTGCGCACCGCGTGTTCCAGCAGATCGACCGCGTGCTGATCCTGGCCTGTGGCACCAGCTACTACAGCGGCTGCACCGCGAAATACTGGCTGGAAGGCATCGCCAAGATCCCGACCCAGGTCGAGATTGCGAGCGAATACCGCTACCGCGAGTCCGTGCCCGACCCGCGCACCCTGGTCGTCACCATCAGCCAGAGCGGCGAGACCGCCGACACGCTGGCGGCACTGCGCCATGCGCAGAGCCTGGGCATGGAGCACACGCTGACGGTCTGCAACGTGGCCACCAGCGCCATGGTGCGCGAGTGCAAGCTGGCCTACATCACGCGCGCCGGCGTGGAGGTCGGCGTGGCGTCGACCAAGGCCTTCACCACGCAGCTGGCGGGTCTGTTCCTGCTGACGCTGGCGCTCGCCCAGGCGAAGGGCCTGCTGACGGAGGAGGCCGAGCAGCGCCACCTCAAGGCGATGCGCCATCTGCCGGTGGCGCTGCAGTCCGTGCTGGCACTGGAGCCGCAGATCATCACCTGGTCGGAAGACTTCGCGAAGATGGAGAACGCGCTGTTCCTGGGCCGTGGCCTGCACTACCCGGTCGCGCTGGAGGGTGCACTCAAGCTCAAGGAGATCACCTACATCCATGCCGAAGCCTACGCCGCGGGCGAGCTCAAGCACGGCCCGCTGGCGCTGGTCACCAGCACCATGCCCGTGGTCACCGTCGCGCCCAACGACCAGCTGCTCGAGAAGCTCAAGAGCAACATGCAGGAAGTGCGCGCCCGTGGCGGCGTGCTGTACGTGCTGGCCGACGGCGACACGCGCATCGAGAGCGAGGAAGGCATCCACGTGATCCGCATGCCCGAGCATTACGGCGAACTTTCGCCGCTGCTGCACGTGGTGCCGCTGCAGCTGTTGGCCTACCACACGGCCTGCGCACGGGGAACGGATGTGGACAAGCCGCGGAACCTGGCGAAATCGGTGACGGTGGAATAAGGGCGCGGCTGCCGCTGACAGGAGCGGTTCGTCTGAGAAAAATAAAGTGGGTCGGACGGACCTTGCGATGTTGTGCAGCCCGATGGAAGTGGGCCGACCTTGACGAAGATACGGCTCAAGCGCCTGAACCCGAAGCGCAGCGCGGGGGCCACCGCTGTTCGGACTTGGCTGGCTGTAGCTGGCCACTAGGAGAAGCTCGGGCGTGACCGCCTTGTGCATGTCCGTGGACGGCGCGCGTCAGTAGCTCAGTTCCAGCACCGACACGTGGTTGTCGGCCAGCGGCCAGCTGCGTCCGACAACGCGTTCGCCGTTGAATTCGGCCACCAGGGTGCGCGGCAGCCCGACGGGCTTGATGCGCGACACCGCCACACCCGCGCCCAGCAGCGCGCCCGGCGGTGGCGATTGGCCGTCGAAGGCCATCTTGTCGCGCCCCGGATCCAGGTAGCCGCGTGGCCGCGTCATCAGGGCAAGCGTCGGCGCGCTCTTGTCGGCCTCGGGCACACGCTCGGGCCGGAGATTGAGCACCTTGGTCGAGCGCGGGAATGGGCTGCGGTAGAAGTGCGTGGTCGCGTAGCCAGGCGCGCTGACAACGAACTCGTGGCGCGCCTGCGGGTCCGTCGCCAGGGGGCCCCAGTCCCCTCCAGCGGGCACCACCGCGGTGTAGACGGCCGGGCCGAGACGCTCGCCCGTGTGCGGGTCGATGGTGAAGACCTCGATGCGTGCACCTGGCAGGCCGATGTTGGTGCCAGCGCCACTCACCTTGCCGGCCAACGACACACGCGGCTCGGAGGCGATGTCGATGCGCGCCGGTACGCCCCCGGTGATGAAGCGGTAGGCAGCCTCGAAGGCTGGAGCGGAGAACGAAGTCTCTCGGTGGTCGATGCGCGGGATGACGAGGTTGGTGGCGCCTTTCAGTTCGGGTCCGGCGGCCGTGACGCCGGTGGCCACGCCGCGCTTGCCAACCCACAGGCCATCCGGTTGGGCGAACTTGTCGTTGCCGTCGGAGCGCACCGTCATCCAGCGCACCGGGCCGGTGACCTCGTCGCCCGCGGCGTTCTTGGGCGCATTCAGCGCGCTGAGGAAGGGGCCGTGGCCCGCGAACTCGCTGCGGTCCGACAGGCCCTCGATCGCAACCGCCCAGACACCGTGGTTGGGCGTGCCACCCAGGATGGCGTGCGAGACCGTTCTCTCGCCACCGCCGTTGGCGATGTAGTTGCGGATGGCGTTGCCGCCGCGCGAGTTGCCCATCAGCACGACCTGGCGCGCGCCGGTGCGGGCCAGCACCTTGTCGACCTCTGCGCGCAGGTAGTCCCGGTGCTCGGCTGTCGACGAGCGGCCAGGCTGTTCGCGCGTGTCGTCGTCGCGCGCGGTGGGCAGCGGCATGTCGATGGCGTGCAGCCGCTCGCGCGGCCAGCCGTTGGATTCGAAGCGCCACATCGTCGTCAACCACACCCCGGCGTTGTCGCCGTTGCCGTGCACGAAGACGATGGGCGGGCGCGTGTCGGCGTCGTTCGGGACAGGGGCGGTTGCGCAGGAGGTCAGCAGCAGCACGGCCGCGGCCAGCACGAAACGCCGGGTCAGATGGGACATGGAATCTCCAGGAACGCGAGAAGTGGGCGACGGGACTTCAATGCGCTGAGGAGGATACGCTGCCAAGGCAGCGTCTGTACCAGGGCGTGTGGATCCGGCGCGCAATGGGATCGAGAGGCGGACGCGCACGCTGCGCGAGGCGCTGCTTGGCGACCATCAACCCTGAGCAGCACAGTCTGTGAAGGGCGCGGAGCAGTGCATCGTCGCGGCTTGCCCGCATCGCGTTGTCTCTTCCCAAGTCAAGTTGCTGGCTTTAGCAGCGGAGGCCTTCTGGGGGGCGCATCTCTGATCTCTTTTTGCGCGACCCGCGGATGCGGGTGCCCGCAACCCCCATGAACGCCCGCATGCGCGCACACCGCCCGTGGCCTGCAGGGCGCAGCGCGTTCTTCAAGCGTCCCCGCCGCCCACGCCGGCGATCAGCCTCAGGCATTTGACGAAGAGCCCGCGGTACTCCTCCGGGAGCATCGCAAGCAGCTGGTCCTCGACGGCCGCATCGCGCGGCATCACGCGGTTCAGAAGCTCCACGCCACCAGGCGCAACGAACAGCTGGTAGGCGCGCGCATCGCCCGGCGAGGGCCTGCGTTCGATCAACCCACCCGTGCTCATGCGGCGGACCATCTCGGCCACCGTGTTGCGGTCCATCGACAGGCGCTCGGCCAGCGCGTTCTGGTTCAGGCCCGGCTCCTGGTGCAGCAGCACCAGGGCGGCCTTCTGCCGGGGCGTCACACCCTCTTCGGCGAACGTGGTGGCAAAGATCTCCTCTGCCTTGAAGTGGGCGCGGCGCAGCAAATGCGACGGCACATCCTCCAGGCGGAATTGACCGAGCAGGACCTCTACTTCCTTGGTCGCCGACGGCGGTGGCTGAATTTTTTTGGGCATGGGATGGACGAAAGGCGAGAACACCGGGTGCAGATCTGCCGGATCCGGCCCAGCGGAGTTTAAGCGGGGTCCCAGCATATCCTTGGAACAACGTGCACGTACTAAATCGGGGCGCGCACTACCGCGGTGCGCCTCCATATGGTGCCATAAAAATAAGTGCTTTCCCTAGGTTTTCATGGCAATTGAGCGACTAAGATAGTACGCATACGTCGTAAAACACCTGTTCCGCGGTTGATTTCTACCTGAACCATCGACATGCATGACGCACCCGTTCTTCGGCGGATCGAGCGATCCGCTGCGCTTCCCGCGCCCCGCTTCCGTTATGCGCAAGCGGTGCAGGTCGGGGCGGATGTCTACGTCTCCGGCCTGGTCGGTATCGATCCTGCGGATGGCCGACTCGCCGACGGCGCAGCGGAGCAAACCCGGCAGATCCTGCGCAACCTGGAGGCGCTGTGCGCCGAGCAGGGCTGGTCGATGGACCGGCTGGTCCTGGCCCGCGTGTTCTGCGCCTCGGGCGATGCGGCCGACGGCATGAACGCGGTCTGGAGCGGGTTCTTTTCCGACCGGGCGCCGCCCGCCAGAACGTTCGCGATCGTCGCGTCCCTCCCGCTGCAGGCCGCAGTGGAAATCGAGTTTCAGTTGTCAACCTGACAGGAGTGCACTATGAGTGAAGGCAAGATTCTTTCCGGCTTCCTGGCGCCCCATCCGCCGCACATGGTCTATGCGGAGAACCCGCCCCAGAACGAGCCCCGGTCGGAGGGCGGATGGGAGCAGCTGCGCTGGGCCTACGACCACGCCCGCGCCAGCATCGAGAAGCTCAAGCCCGATGTGCTGCTCGTGCACACCCCGCACTGGATCACGCAGGTCGGCCACCACTTCCTCGGCGTGCCGCGCCTGGAGGGCCGCTCGGTCGACCCGATCTTCCCCAACCTGTTCCGCTACGACTTCGGCATGGACGTCGACGTCGAGCTGGCCGAGGCCTGCTGCGCGGAAGCCAACAAACTGGGCATCGTCAGCAAGATGATGCGCAACCCGAAGTTCCGCGTGGATTACGGAACGATCACCACGCTGCACATGGTCCGCCCGCAGTGGGACATCCCCGTGGTCGGCATCTCCGCCAACAACACACCCTACTACCTCAGCACGGGCGAGGGCCAGGGCGAGATGGACATCCTCGGCCGCGCCACCCGCGAGGCCATCCGCAAGACCGGCCGGCGCGCCGTGCTGCTGGCCAGCAACACGCTGTCGCACTGGCATTTCCACGAAGAGCCCGAGCTGCCCGAGGACATGAGCAAGGAACATCCGGAGCGCTACGACGGCTACAAGTGGGACATGCGCATGATCGAACTGATGCGCAAGGGCCGCATGAAGGAAGTGTTCGAAACCATGCCCCAGTTCATCGACGAGGCGTTCGCCGAGGTCAAGTCCGGCGCGTTCACCTGGATGCACGCCGCCATGGGCTACCCGGAGCTTGCCGGCAAGTTGCATGGCTACGGCACGGTCATCGGCACCGGCAATGCCGTCATCGAGTGGAACCTGGAAGAAGCGGGTCTTTCCAGCTTGGGCGCCGAAGCCCGCGTCGCCTGATCCATCCCCATTCCTGGAGCTTCAAAGTGACTGTTGTATCTGCATTCCTGGTCCCTGGCAGCCCGCTGCCCCAGTTGCGCCCCGACGTTGCCCCCTGGGGGCGCCTGCGCGATGCCATGTCCGCGGCCGGCAAGGCCCTGGCGGAATCGAAGCCCGATTGCGTGCTCGTGTATTCCACGCAATGGTTCGCCGTGCTCGACCAACTGTGGGTCACGCGCCAGCGCAGCACCGGCCTGCACGTCGACGAGAACTGGCATGAGTTCGGCGAGCAGACCTTCGACATCGTGTCCGACACCGCCACCGCGCAACGCTGCGTGGAGGGCTGCCGCGCTGCGGGAATCCATGCGCGCGGCGTCGACTACGACCAGTTCCCGATCGACACCGGCACCATCACCGCGACGACCTTGATGGGCTTCGGCAACGCAGAGACGCCCGTCGTCATCGCGGCCAACAACCTGTACCACAGCGCCGAGCAGACCGAACAGCTCGGCGGCATCGCGAGCGCGGCCGCGGCCGGCAAGCGCGTGGCCGTCGTGGGCATCGGCGGCCTGTCCAACAACATGTTCCGCGAGAGCATCGATCTCGCCGCCGACCGCATCCTCTCCGAGGCCGACGACACCTGGAACCGCAGGCTCCTGGCCCTGATGGAGGGCGGCGACATCGATGGCCTGCGCCAGGCCTTGCCCAGCTACGCCGCCGAGGCGCGTGCCGACATGGGCATGAAGCACTTCCATTGGCTGCTCGGCGCCATGGGCGGCGGTTTCAAGTCGGCCACCGTGCGCGCGTACGCGCCCCTCTACGGCAGCGGTGGCGCGGTCGTCGAGTTTTCCATCCAGTAGGGCCGGTTTGGCAGGCCCGCATTCGCCCCCAAGGAGCACAGTGTTGAAGCAGTACAGGAATTTCATCGACGGCCGGTTCGTCGAGAGCGAGAAGCGCTTCGCAGGGATCAATCCCGCGAACGGCGTCCGCTTCGCCGACATCCACGAGGCCACCCGTGGCATGGTGGACGAGGCTGTCGAGGCCGGGCACCGCGCGGTGCAGGCATGGGGCAAGACCTCGGTGGCAGACCGGGCGGCCATGCTGTGCAGCATTGCCGATGAGATCGATCGGCGGGCCGACGACTTTCTCGACGCCGAAGTCAGCGACACGGGCAAGCCGGTGTCGCTGGCCTCCAAGCTGGACATCCCGCGCGGCGCCGCCAACTTCAGGATCTTCGCCGACATCCTGAAGACGGCGCCGCTGGAAACCTACCGCACCGATCTGCCTGGCGGCGCACAGGCGATCAACTACGCCGTGCGCAAGCCGCTCGGCGTGATCGGCATCATCTCGCCCTGGAACCTGCCCCTGCTGCTGCTCAGCTGGAAGATCGCGCCGGCATTGGCGTGCGGCAACGCGGTCGTGGCCAAGCCATCGGAGGAGACGCCTGGCACCGCCACGCTGCTGGCCGAGGTGATGCACAAGGTGGGCTTGCCCGACGGCGTGTTCAATCTCGTGCACGGCTTCGGCCCGAACTCGGCCGGCGAGTTCATCACCCGGCACCCGCGCATCAACGCCATCACGTTCACCGGCGAGTCCAAGACCGGCACGGCCATCATGCACGCCGCCGCCGAGGGCGTGAAACCGGTGTCGTTCGAGCTGGGCGGCAAGAACGCCGCGATCGTTTTTGCCGACTGCGACTTCGAGAAGACCGTGGACGGCATGGCGCGCGCCGTGTTCCTGAACAGCGGGCAGGTGTGCCTGTGCTCCGAGCGGATCTTCGTGGAGCGCCCGATCTACGACCGCTTCGTGGGCGCCCTGGCGGAGCGTGCCCGGCAGATCAAGCTGGGCGACCCGACCGACGAGGGCACGGGCATGGGCCCGGTGATCTCGGCCGGCCACCGCGACAAGGTTCTCACCTACTACGCACTCGCTCGCCAGGAAGGCGCGCAGTTCATCGTGGGCGGCGGCACACCGACGTTCGGCAACCAGCTGGACAACGGCTTCTGGGTGGAGCCCACGCTCATCGCCGGCCTGCCCGACAGCGCGCGGTGCGTGCGTGAAGAGATCTTCGGCCCCATCGGCCACGTGACACCGTTCGACTCCGAAGCCGAGGTGGTCCAGCGCGCCAACGCCACGCCGTACGGGCTGGCAGCGACGATCTGGACGAGCAACGTCAACCGGGCCCACCGCGTCGCGCAGTCGATGAACGTGGGCGTGGCCTGGGTCAACGCCTGGTTCCTGCGCGACCTGAGAACACCCTTCGGCGGCAGCGGGCTGTCGGGCGTGGGGCGTGAGGGCGGCATGCACTCGCTCAACTTCTATTCGGAACTCACCAACGTGTGCATCCATGTCGATGCCGCGTAGATGCCACGGACAGCCACAACCATGAGCAACGCCACCACCTCTTCCGCCGTCGTCGCAGGGCGCGCCACGCCCCGCGGCAAGTTCCCGCACGTCAAGCGCGCGGGCGACCTCCTGTTCGTCTCCGGCACGAGTTCGCGCCGGCCCGACAACAGCTTCGCCGGCGCCACCGTCGATGCCATGGGCGTCCTGCAGGCCGACATCCGCGCGCAGACGCGCGCCGTGATCGAGAACATCCGGGCCATCCTGCAAAGCGTCGACGCCGACCTGTCCGACCTCGTCGAGATCTCCACCTACCTCGTGGACATGGGCGACTTCCAGGGCTACAACGAGGTCTACGCCGAGTACTTCGACCACAGCGGCCCGGCCCGCACCACGGTGGCCGTCCACCAACTGCCCCATCCGATGCTGCGCATCGAGATCAAGGCCGTGGCCTACAAGCCGCTGCCTCCCAGCGCCTGAAGGCCGAGGAATTCGAACGTGACCCCCCGACAACACGACGAGGCGGCGGCCCTGCTGCGCGCCGCCGCCCAGGGCGCCAAGCCCGTCGCGCCGCTGCGCGACACCTACCCCGGCATGACGGCCGACGATGCCTACGCCATCCAGGCCATCCACGCCACGCGGCGCATCGCCGAAGGCCGCAGGCTCGTCGGCAGCAAGATCGGCCTGACGTCTGCGGCGGTGCAACGCCAGCTCGGCGTCGACCAGCCCGACTTCGGTGCGCTGCTCGACGACATGGCGTACGGCGACGGCGAGACGATCCCGATGTCCGTGCTGCAGCAGCCGAAGATCGAGGCCGAGATCGCCTTCGTCCTCGGCCGCGACCTCGACATGCCCAACCCCACCCACCACGAGGTGCTGCAGGCGGTCGACTACGTCGTCCCTGCCCTGGAGGTCGTGGGCAGCCGCATCGCGGACTGGAACATCCGGTTCGTCGACACGGTGGCCGACAACGCATCGAGCGGCGTCTACGTGCTGGGCGCCACGCCCATGTCCCCGCGGGGGCTCGACCTGGGCCTGGCCGGCATGTGCCTGTCGCGGCGCGGCGAGCCGGTGTCCACCGGCGTCGGCGCGGCCTGCCTGGGCCACCCTGTGAACGCCCTCGTCTGGCTGGCGCGGACGATGGCGCGGCTGGGCAAGCCGATGCGCGCCGGCGAAGTGGTGCTGTCGGGCGCACTCGGGCCCATGGTGGCGGTCCAGGCGGGGGATGTGTTCGAGTGCCACATCCACGGCGTGGGCAGCGTGCGCGCCGAGTTCGCGGCGCAGCGCGAGACCGATGGAGTCGCAGCATGAGTGCCCACCAGGACATCGTCGCCACGCTGGACGACGCCGCCCGCTTCGCCCATGAAGTGCCGCAGTTCGACACGCAGGGCAGTCTCACGCTGAACGACGCCTACGCCATCCAGAGCGCGTCGATCCAGCGGCGCATCGGCCGCGGCGAGCAGCGCGTCGGCGTCAAGATGGGTTTCACCAGCCGCGCCAAGATGGTCCAGATGGGCCTGTCGGATGTGATCTGGGGCCGCTTGACCGACGCCATGCAGATCGAAGAAGGGTCGGACGTGCCGCGCGCCCGCTTCGTGCATCCGCGCGTCGAGCCGGAAATCGCCTTCCTGCTGAAGAAGCCGCTGTCCGGCCGCGTGACCGGGGCCGAGGCGCTCGCCGCGGTGGAAGCCATCGCGCCAGCGCTGGAGGTGATCGACTCGCGCTACAAGGACTTCAAGTTCACGCTGCCCGAGGTCATCGCCGACAACGCGTCGTCCAGCGGTTTCGTGGTCGGCGGCTGGCATGCGCCGACGCTGGACTTCCGCAACCTGGGCCTGGTGATGCGCATCGACGGGCGCGCCGTGCAGGCGGGCTCCACGGCGGCGCTGCTGGGCGATCCATTGCGCTCGCTGGTGGCGGCGGCACGCGTCTCGGCCGCGGCCGGCGAGCCACTGCAGGCGGGCTGGATCGTGCTGGCCGGTGGCGCCACGCCGGCGGAGTGGATCCACGCCGGCCAGCACATTGCCCTGCAGATGCAAGGGCTGGGAAGCGCCAGCTTCCAGATGGTCTGACGGGTTCAGGCCGCCATCCCCACATTCGATCGATCCAGGCACTGCGCGCGGGGCGCGGCCGCCTGACCCAGGAGTTTTCATGACCCGGACATTCAAGGCTGCCGTCATCGGCAGCGGCAACATCGGCACCGACCTCATGGTCAAGATCATGCGGCACGGGCGACACATCGAGATGGCCGCCATGGTCGGCATCGACTCTGCGTCCGACGGCCTGGCGCGTGCCGCACGGCTGGGCGTGGCAACCACGCACGAAGGCGCCGAAGGCCTCACCCGGCTGCCCGTTTTCCACGACATCGATTTCGTGTTCGACGCGACCAGTGCGGGCGCGCACGTGCGCAACGATGCCCTGCTGCGCCAGCACCGGCCCGGCATCCGCGTCATCGACCTCACGCCAGCGGCCATCGGGCCGTACTGCGTCCCTGTGGTCAACGGCCGGCAGCACCTGGACGCGCCGAACGTCAACATGGTGACCTGCGGCGGGCAGGCGACCATTCCCATGGTGGCGGCGGTCTCGCGCGTGGCCAAGGTGCATTACGCCGAGATCGTGGCCTCCATCGCCAGCAAGAGCGCAGGGCCCGGCACACGGGCCAACATCGACGAGTTCACCGAGACCACGTCGAGGGCCATCGAAGCGGTCGGCGGGGCGGGCAAGGGCAAGGCCATCATCGTGCTGAATCCGGCAGAGCCGCCGCTGATGATGCGCGACACCGTCTACACCCTGAGCGACGAGGCCGATGCGGACGCCATCGCCGCGTCCATCGCGCGCATGGTGGCCGAGGTGCAGGGCTATGTGCCGGGCTACCGGTTGAAGCAGGCCGTGCAGTTCGACCGCGTGCGCGACCTGCACGTGCCGGGTGTCGGCCGCCTGTCCGGCCTGAAGACCAGCGTCTTCCTCGAAGTCGAGGGCGCCGCGCACTACCTGCCCGCGTACGCGGGCAACCTGGACATCATGACCAGCGCGGCCCTGCGCACGGCCGAGCAGATGGCCGCCAGGATGGCGGCCGAAGCGGTTGCAGCCTGAGCGAGGAGAACCCAGCATGCCCCACACCACTGCGGCCGAACAGGCCAGGCTCTACATCTCCGACGTGACGCTGCGCGACGGCAGCCACGCCATCCGCCACCAGTACACGGTGGCGCAGGTCCGCCAGATCGCCAAGGCGCTCGACGATGCGGGCGTCGATTCCATCGAGGTCGCGCACGGCGATGGCCTGCAAGGCTCCAGCTTCAACTACGGCTTCGGCGCGCACGCCGATCTCGAATGGATCGCGGCCGCCGCCGACGTGGTGCGGCACGCCAGCATCGCCACCTTGCTGCTGCCCGGCATCGGCACCGTCCACGACCTGCGTGCGGCCTACGACGCGGGCGCCCGCGTCGTGCGCGTGGCCACGCATTGCACCGAGGCCGACGTATCGCGCCAGCACATCGAATACGCGCGCACGCTGGGCATGGACACCGTCGGCTTCCTCATGATGGCCCACATGTGCCCGCCTGCCGTGCTGGCCGAGCAGGCCCGGCTGATGGAAAGCTATGGCGCCACCTGCTGCTACGTGGTGGATTCGGGCGGCGCGATGCACATGAACGACGTGCGGGACCGCGTGCGCGCCCTGCGCGACGTGCTGCAGCCCGAGACGACCATCGGCATCCACGCCCACCACAACCTGAGCCTGGGCGTGGCCAATTCGCTGGTGGCGGTCGAGGCCGGTGCCATCCGCGTCGATGCGAGCCTGGCCGGCATGGGCGCCGGCGCGGGCAACGCACCGCTGGAGGTGTTCATTGCCGCCGCCGAGCGCGCGGGCTGGCGCCATGGCGCCGATCTGTACCGACTCATGGACGCCGCCGACGACATCGTGCGCCCCCTGCAGGACCGCCCCGTGCGCGTCGACCGGGAGACGCTGGCGCTCGGCTATGCCGGCGTGTACAGCTCGTTCCTGCGCCATTCGGAAGCCGCAGCGCAGAAGTACGGCCTCAAGACCGTCGACATCCTCGTGGAGTTGGGCAGGCGCCGCATGGTCGGCGGGCAGGAAGACATGATCGTCGACGTCGCCCTCGACCTGCTGCAGCGCACCGAGGCTGCCACGGAATGACCACGCCGCAGGCGCAGAGGCATTTCGCGGCCTCCTGGCGCCACCCGATCTGACACCCGTCTGACCCCCGTCCCTTTGCCGATGCCCGGTGCGGTTGGGTGCCGCGCCATCCCGTCCCTTGGAGAACCCATGCAGCCCCTGTACCGCCAATTCAGAACCCAGGAACAGATCGACGCCCAGTACGACGTCGAGAAGTCCGTGCCCGACTTCATGGTCTACGCCCGGCACTACGTCGAAGAGAGCGAGGGCGTTCGCAGCCGCTTCGCCGCTTCCCTCGACGTGCCCTATGGCCCCACCCTGGACGAGACGCTCGACATCTTTCCCGCGGAACAGCCGGGCGCGCCCGTCTTCGTCTTCATCCATGGCGGTGCCTGGCGCATCCTGAGCAGCAAGGAGTTCTCGACCGTCGCCCAGGGGCTGCACGCCCGCGGCATCACCACCGTGGTGGTCAACTACGCGCTCTGTCCCAAGGTCGGCATCGACGAGATCACACGCCAGTCCCGTGCCGCCGTGGCATGGGTACTGCGCAACATCGAGCGCCACGGCGGCGATCCGAAGCGTGTCGTGCTCGGTGGGCATTCGGCAGGCGGCCACCTCACCGCCATGTGCCTGCAGACCGATTGGGAGAACGACTACGGGCTGGCCAAAGATCCTCTTGCGGGAGCGGTCATGGTCAGCGGCGTGTTCGAGATCGAGCCGTTCCGCTGGTCGTCGATCCAGCCGATGCTGCAGATCGACGATGGCGTCATCCGCCGCAACACGCCCATGCACAGCGTGCGCCGGTGCACCACCCCCATCCTCGTGTCGTGGGGCAGCGACGAGCCCGAGGAGTTCGCACGCCAGTCGCGCGCATTCGTCCAGGCGTGGACCGATGCGGGGAACCAGGCCGAAGCGCTGCCGCAGGAGGGCCGCAACCACTTCGATGCCATCTACGGGCTGGAGGCACCCGCCCATCCGTTGACCGCGTGGATCGCCAATGCGGTCGCGGCTGAAGGCACCGCCGACGGTGGTGCTGTGCAACCCATGAACGCCACCCCGGCCTGAAAAGGCGCATGCCATGTCGTTCCCTGATCTGCGTCCCCAGCCGCCGCTGTATCCGCAGGTGGCCGAGGACTACGCCCGCCGCGCCCTCGAACTGTCGGCCGCCGCGGTGCGCCAGACCGAGCGCATCGCCGATGTGCCGTACGGCGCGCTTGCGGAGCAGCGGCTGGACGTGTACCCCGCGCGTGCGCCGCAGCCGGGCGGCTCCGCCGTGCTGGTGTTTTTCCACGGCGGCGCCTGGACCAACGGCTACAAGGAATGGGTGGCGCTGCTGGCGCCGCCGCTGAACGCCGCGGGCATCACGCTGGTGGCGCCGTCGTACCGGCTGGCGCCGGCGAGCAAGTGGCGGGACATGCTGGACGATTGCAGTGCGGCCATCGCCTGGGTGCACGCCAACATCCATCGCCATGGCGGCGATCCGCGGCGCATGGCCGTCGGCGGCCATTCCGCCGGCGGGCACCTCACGTCGCTGGCGGTGCTGCAAGGCGAGGGGCTGCGCGCACGCGGCATGCCGCCCGCCGCCATCGTCGCCTGCCTGCCGCTGTGCGCGCCCCTGGACATCCGCTATCCCGACGCACAGCCGGGCAGCGGGGAAGAGCGCACCCACCAGATGATCCTCGGCGACCGTGCGGAGGCAGCCAGCGCCAGCCCGATCTGCCACGTTCACGACGCGATGCCGTTCATGCTCCTCGCGCATGCACGGGACGATCTGCCACGCATCGTCGCCGGCAACGAGTCCATGGCGCAGGCATTGCGCCAGCGCCGCTGCGCGCACGCGACGCTGCTGCTGGACGGCGACCACTTCGCCCCGGCCATCGCAGCGGGGGATGCGCAGTCGCCGTGGACGGCGCGCGTCATCCAGCTGCTTCGCACCTGATCTGCTCTACCACCCCGCCCACCGAGGACATTCCATGCACTTCACCCGATCCCTGATGCTGGCCGGCGCGCTGGCACTCTCCGTGGCCGCCCAGGCACAGTCCTGGCCCACCAAGCCCGTGCGGCTGGTCATCCCGTATGCCGCAGGCTCCGGTCCCGACGTGGCCACACGTCCGCTCGCGGAAAGCCTGGGCAAGATCCTGGGGCAGGCGGTGGTGATCGAGAACTCGTCGAGTGCCGGTGGCATCGTCGGCACCAGCACAGTCGCCAGGGCCGCGCCGGACGGCTACACCTTCGGCTTCGGCAACAACATCACGCTGGCGGTGAACAAAAGCTTTTTCGACAAGCTGCCCTACGACCCGGCGAAGGACCTGGTGCCAGTGGCGTTCCTGTTCGACAACCCCTACATCCTCGTCGCGGGCAAGGACTTCAAGGCCAACACGCTCAAGGAGCTGGTGGACCAGGCCAAGGCCAACCCCGGCAAGATCAGCTTCGGCTCCGGCACGGGCGTGGGCTCGGGCAGCCACCTGACGGGCGAGATGATGAAGGCCGTCGCGAAGATCGACATCGTGCACATCCCGTACCGCAGCGGATCGCAGGCCCTGTCCGACCTGATCAGCGGGCGTGTCGATGTGATGTTCGACAACGTCAACGGCGTGCAGCAGTTTCTCAAGAACGGCACGGCCAAGGCCCTTGCCGTCACCAGCGCGAAGCGTCTGGACATCCTGCCGGATGTGCCGACCATGGCCGAGGCCGGCTTCCCCGGGTTCAGCGCAGTGGCGTGGGGCGGCATCGTCGCGCCGAAAGGCACGCCGGACGAGATCGTCCAGCGCATGAACCAGGCGGTCGCGCAGGCCCTGAAGACCCCGGAAGTCGTGCAGGCGAACACGACCATGGCCTTGAATCCCCGCACCTCCAGCCCGCGCGAGTTCGCCGCGTTCGTCGCGGAAGAAACCGCGAAGTGGGCCGAGCTGGTGCGCATCTCCGGTGCCAAGCCGCAGTGATGGCTGAGCCCTCTCGTGCTCGGCGCCATCCCGGGCAGGCGCGGGGCTGCCGCGGCAAGCCCGGCTGCAGCGCGGAGATGCGCCAATGGCCGGTGCCTGCTCAGCGCCGCGCCGCCTTGCCCGGCGGCAGCACCAGTCCCGCGTGCTGCGCGATCAACTGCCGGGCGACGGCACGCACCTCCTGCATGGCCTGCCGCGCAATGTCGCTGGGCTCGCTGCGCTCGCGCGTGACGATGCCCACCGAGCGCACCGGCCCGTCGCTGATCTCCGAGACCCGCATGCCGCCCAGGTCCAGCAGCGGCATCATGCCCAGGTAGGGCAGCACCGCGACGCCCAGCCCCTGGCGCACGAAGCCGGCGATGGTGCCCACCTGGTCGAACTGCATCTTGGGCCTGAACTCCATGCCACGCTGCAGGTAGGCCGCCACCATGTAACGCATCGCGGTGCTGGCATCGGTCATGCTGATCAGCGGCAGTTCCACCAGTTCATCCAGGGTCCTGCTGGCGCCCACACGCCGGCGCCAGCGGCCGGCCGACAGCAGCACGAAGCGGTCGCGCAGCACCTCCTCGTAGTGCAGCTCAGGGTGCGAAGGCGCTACCGAAGCCAGCGAGAAATCGACATGGTGGTTGGCCAGTTGCTGGATGGAGGCCGCGTTGCTGCAATCGCGGATGGTGATGTGCGGCGTGCCGTAGCGCTGCTCCAGGGCCGCGCACGCGGCCGGCAGCAGCACATTGGCCAGCGAAGGCAGCGAGGCGATGCGCAGCTGGCGCGTTTCCTCTTCGGCATGCGCCTGCAGGCGCAGCAGGCCGGCGTCGAACTCGCCGACCACCTTGCGTGCGACCAGCACCAGGCGTTGGCCCGCTGGCGTGAGGCGCACCGCGCGCGTGGTCCGCTCGAACAGTTTCAGCCCCAGCGCCTCCTCCAGATCGCGGATGGCCTTGCTCAGCGAGGGCTGCGTCACGAAAAACTGCTCCGCTGTGCGGCTGAAGTTCAGCGACTCGGACAGCGCCAGGAACATGCGCAGCTGGCGCGGCGTGGCATTCATGCCTTGATTCTATGAATGGATAGAAAGAAAGAACTTCTACAATGGATCGCCGCTGCCTAGGATCGCCGCTTTCCGATCGACGAGGAGACGATGTGCTGAATCTGAAGGGCAAGGTGGCGCTGGTGATGGGTTGCGGCGCGGTGGGCGAGGGCTGGGGCAACGGCCGCGCCACGGCGGTGCTGTTCGCGCGGCAGGGTGCGCAGGTGTACGGCACCGACCTGCGCCTGGCCGCTGCGCAGGCCACGCGGGCGATCATCGCGTCCGAGGGCGGCGAGGCCGAGGTCGCGGCCTGCGACGTCACGCAGTCCGACCAGGTCGAACGCGCCGTGGCCGACTGCATCGCGCGCTTCGGGCGCATCGACGTGCTGGTCAACAACGTCGGCCTGTCGCAGCCCGGCGGGCCGGTGGACATGGACGAGGCGGTGTGGGATGCGCAGATGGACGTGAACCTCAAGAGCGCCTTTCTCACCTGCAAGCACGTCATCCCCGGCATGCGCGCGCGCGGCAGCGGTGCCGTCGTCAACGTGTCCTCGGTGGCGGGCCTGCGCTACGTGGGCAAGCCGCAGGTGGCCTATGCGGCGGCCAAGGCCGGGCTGATGCACTTCACGCGCACCAGCGCCGTGATCCACGCGGCCGATGGCATCCGCATGAACTGCGTGGTGCCGGGCCTGATGCACACGCCGCTGCTCGAAGGCCTGGCCGCCAAGTACGCCAAGGGCGATACCGAGGGCTTCATCGCGCACCGCAACAACCAGGTGCCGATGCGGCACATGGGCGACGGCTGGGACACGGCCCATGCGGCCCTGTTCCTGGCGGCCGACGAGAGCCGCTATGTCACCGGCACCGAGATCGTGGTCGACGGCGGCCTGGTGGCCGCCACGCGCTGACGGGTCGCAGTACCCACCGCAGCGTGCCGGCCGCAGCCGGCACGCGACGCATTCCCCCAAGAACAGGAGACAACACCATGCTGCGCAGAACCCTCATCCATGCCCTGGCCGCCACCCTGGCGTGCACGCTGCCGGCGCTGGCCGGCGCCCAGGCCTACCCCAGCCAGCCGGTGCGGCTGATCGTGCCGTTCGCACCGGGTGGCGCCGTCGACCAGACGGCGCGCACCATCAGCAACACGCTGGGCGAACGGCTCGGGCAATCCATCGTGGTGGAGAACCGGCCTGGCGCCAGCGGCTCGCTGGGTGCGGGTGAACTGCGGCGCGGCAAGCCCGACGGTTACACGCTGCTGCTGGCACTCGACTCCCAGGCGGTGAACCACCACATCGTCAAGAGCCTGCCGTTCGACACGTTCAAGGACTTCGACTACCTGAGCCTGCTGGTCACCACACCCCAGGTGCTGGTGGGGCGCAACGAGCTGCCGGTGCAGAACCTCGATCAGCTGGTCGCCTACCTCAAGGCCCGGCCCGGCACGGCCTACGGCTCGGCAGGAACCGCCTCGGCCGGGCATGTGAACAGCGCTCAGCTGTCCATCGCCAAAGGCCTGCAGACCACCCACGTGCCGTACAAGGGTGCCGCGCCGCTGCTGTCCGACCTGCTGGGCGGGCACATCGACTTTGCGTTCGCCGGGCTGTCGGTGATGCTGCCGCACATCCAGGCGGGCAAGATGCGGGCGATCGCCGTCAGCACGGCGGCCCGGTCACGCCAGCTGCCGCAGGTGCCGGCCATGAACGAGCTGATCCCGGGCTTCGAGTTCCCGACCTGGATCGGCCTCGTCGGGCCGACCGGCCCGCAGGCCGACGTGCGCGCGAAGATCCTGAAGGCGTTCCAGGAGACCATGCGCGACCCGCAGGTCGCTGCGCGCTTCGCGGACAACGCCTTCGACATCGTCAGCAGCACGCCCGAGGCCTTCGCCGACCGCGTGCGCAAGGACGACCAGGTCATGGCCGACCTGGTCAAGCGCAAGATCGTGGGCGCCGACTGACGCCGCCCCCCCTGTTCCCCAACCACCATCCGAACCCGACATGGCCCGCATTCCCTACGCCCGCCTGGACGACGACGCCGTCCGCCCCCTTGCCGAGCGCATCACCGCCGAGCGCGGCAGCGTGCTGCACCTGTACCAGATGCTGCTGCACAGCCCGCCCGTGGCGCAGGGCTGGCTGGGCTACCTGACGGCGATCCGCCAGCAATCCAGCCTGCCTGGCGCGCTGCGCGAGCTGGTCATCATGCGCGTGGCGCTGGTCAACGGTGCACCGTACGAGGCCGACCAGCACGCGCCCATCGCACGCCAGGAGGGGGTCAGCCAGGCCAAGCTCGACGCGCTGGAACGCTGGGAGGCCAGCACGCTGTTCGATGCGACCGAGCGCGCCGTGCTCGCCTACACCGACGCGATGACGCGGAACGTGCATGTGGACGACGCCGTCTTCGCCGCGGTGGCGCAGTGCTTCACGCCGCCCTTGCTGGTGGAGCTGACCGCCACGATCGCCGCCTACAACATGGTCTCGCGCTTCCTGGAAGCGCTGCAGATCCATTCGAACGACGTGCGCGCGTGACCTGAGCGCGTGTGGCCGGGGGCCAGGGCGCACCGGGAGGCCGCCATGGACCTGGACCGCTGCACGACCGCCTCGCGCGCTTCGCCTGCCGGGCAGGACCTCAGCGCCAGCCCAGCTCGCCCGCCAGGAACTGGGCCGCCTCATCGGGCAGCGGCGTGCCGCCGAAGAACTGCGCCGCAGGCCGCTCGACGACGAGCCGCCCGCCCTGCAGGTACGCCACGCGCGTGGCCAGGCGCCGGGCCTGGCCCAGGTGGTGGGTGCTCATGGCGACCGTGATGCCGCCCTGCGCCATTGCATGCACCAGGGTCTCGATCTCGCGCTGGGCGCCCGGGTCCAGGCTGGCCGTGGGTTCGTCCAGGAACAGGATGTCCGGCTGCAGGCTCCAGGCCCGCGCCAGCCCCAGGCGCTGCTGCTGGCCGCCCGACAAGACGCGCGCAGGCCGGCCGGCTTGCGCAAGCAGGCCCACGCACGCCAGCGCGTCGTGGCAGCGTGCCGCGCGCTCGGCTGCGGGCACGCCGGCCAGCCACAGGCCGACCAGCACATTGCGCCGCACCGACAGCCGCAGCAGGAACGGCCGCTGGAAGACCATGGCGGTGCGCGGCAGCCGGCCTTCGGGTTGCAGCGCCAGGTGGGTGCAGCGGCCGGTGCTGGGCCGCTGGCCCTGCAGCGCCCGCAGCAGCGTGGTCTTGCCCGAGCCGTTCGCACCCACCAGCACGAGGCGGTCGCCGCGCCGCAGCGTGAGCGAGACGTCCTGCAGCGCACGGACCTGCCCGAAGCGGACCGACACCTGCTCGGCCACCACCAGCGGGGCGCCCGGTGTGGCGGGCGCCGCCGGACGGCGTGGCACGGGTGCCGGCGCGGGCACGGGGTTCGTGCCTGCACCCCGGGGCATCCGCCCGCCCAGCCAGTGCAGCAGGCCGATGGCGCCGTTGACGGCGCCCACCACCGCCAGCAGCACGCCGCCCAGCGCCAGCGCCAGCCCCAGGTCGCCCTTGCTGGTTTCCAGCGCGATGGTGGTGGTCATCACGCGCGTGATGCCGGCGATGTTGCCGCCCACGATCATCACCGCGCCGACCTCGGCGATGGCGCGCGCGAAGGCGGTCAGCAGCACGGTGGCCACGCCGAGCCGGTCGTGCACCAGCATCAGCAGCGCCGCCGTCAAGGGCCGCGCGCCCAGCGTGTGCAGCTGGTCGCCGCCTTCGGCCAGCGCTGCCAGCACCAGCCGGCGCGTCAGCGCCGCGACCAGCGGGGTGACGAGCAGGCTTTGCGCCACCACCATGGCGGTCGGCGTGAACAGGATGCCCAGCGCGCCCAGCGGGCCCGAACGCGACAGCAGCAGGTAGACCAGCAGGCCGACGACGACGGCCGGCAGGGCCAGCAGCGTGTTCACCAGCCAGACCAGCAGCGCATGGCCAGGAAAGCGCGCCACCGCGAGCCAGGCACCCAGCAGCAGGCCCGCCACGGCGCCCGCGGCCGATGCCGTGGCGCTGACCCGCAGCGACAGCGCCACGATGCCGAGCAGTTCGGGATCGGCCTTCAGGACGAGTTGCCAGGCCAGTGCCCAGCTGTCGGTGATGGTGTGCATCGCGGGGCCGCATTGTCGGGGCAGCCGCGCTGCGGCCGGGCCGCCAGGCCAGGGCGGCTCAGGCCGGGGCCGGCCCTGCGGCCTGCGGCTCGGCGTCGAAACGCTCCAGCCCCGTGTAGCACAGGAAGTGCCGGTTGGCCGCCCGGCCGAACAGGCACATGCCCAGGCGCATCGCCAGGTCGTGGCCCATGGCCGTCACGCCGTTGCGCGAGACCACGATGGGCACGCCCATCTGCGCCGCCTTGATCACCATTTCGCTGGTCAGCCGGCCGGTGGTGAAGAAGACCTTGTCGGCGCCGCCCACGCCGTGCACGAGCATCCAGCCGGCGATGGTGTCGATGGCGTTGTGCCGCCCCACATCCTCGGCGAACACCAGCATGCCGGAGCCCTGGAACAGCGCGCAGCCGTGCACCGAGCCGGCGCGGCGGTGCACGGTGTCGCGCTGCTTCAGGCTGTCCAGCAGGCCGTACAGCTGGCGCTGGGAGATGCGGGCGTCCTGCGCGTCGGGCAACTGCAGGCCGTCGAGTGCGCCCATCGCCTCGCCGAACACCGTGCCCTGGCCGCAGCCCGTGGTCACGATGCGGTGGGCCGTGCGTGCCTCCAGGTCGGCCAGCCCCGCGCGCGTGCGGACCGCAGCGGCATCCACCTCCCAATCCACGCTGACGGACTGCACATCGTCGCGCCGCGCGATGAGCCGCTGGTTGAGCAGGTAGCCCAGCACCAGCAGCTCGGGCTGGGCGCCCAGCGTCATGAGCGTGACGAGCTCGCGCTTGTCGACGAACACGGTCAACGGGCGTTCGGCCGGAATCTCGATGCTGCGGCGTTCGCCGTGCTGGTCGAGGATCTCGATGCTGCGCAGCAGCGGCGCGCCCGCTTGCGTCATGCGCGGCGCACCAGGCAGCGGGCGGTGCGCTGCGCTGGCCTCGAACCCGGTCGCGCCAGGCGCGTTCAGGGCTTGGACCCTGCGGCCGCGGGCTGCGTGGTGTTGTGCGGCGTGGCCGCTGTCTGCGGCGGCGAATGCGCGCCAGCGGCTTCCAGCGGCTTGGACTCGGGCGGCACGTAGTTGAAGGCGCCCGGATCGCTGCACGGCGGCGTGGGGGTGGGCTGCGCGGCCTTGCCTTCGGCGCGCGCGCGCTCCAGGTAGGCGGCGGCCACGCGGTCCATCGACTGGCACAGCTGGTAGGCGGCCACCTTGTCGGACCAGGCCGTGCGCGCGGTGGTCTCGGCGGCCTTGGCCTTGGCCTCGTCCGACAGCGCAGGCAACTTGGCCGAGGCGCCGCCAGCGGCAAGGACGAGGGCCAGCAGGGCAATGGGTCTCATGGGGGTCTCCGGAGGGCGGGTCACGCCTGGCGGGCCTGGGGCAGGGGCTCCTTGGCGGCCCCAGCGCCCGAGCGCTGCGCGGGAATCTTGCCGGCCCGGATGTCGTCATGCCAGAGCGCGTGGTGCTCCTGGGCCCAGGCGTCGCTGACGTAGCCGGTGCGCATGGCCTTGTAGGCGCCCCGCATGCCGAGCGTGCCCAGGTAGATGTGGCCGAAGAAGGCGCACAGCATCAGCACCGCGCCCGTGGCATGGAACATGTGGGCGATCTGCATGGTGCCGCGCGTGTAGGCCAGGTTCGGCACCAGGTGGTCCAGCACCAGGCCGGAGACCACCACCGTCAGGCCCAGCGCGAACACGCCGCCCCAGAAAATGCCCTTCTCGCCGGCGTTGAAGCGGTGCGAGGGCACCTCGTGGTCGGAGAACATGCCGCCGGCCTTCTTCACCCAGGTCCAGTCCTCGCGGCGCGGCAGGTTGTCCTTCACGAAGGTGAAGAAGATGACCACCAGCGAGACCGCGAACAGCGGCCCCACGAAGTTGTGCAGCGTCTTGAGCCCGTAGGTGACGAGGCCGAAGACGGTGTGCCCCATCCACGGCAGCAGCAGGAACTTGCCGAAGGCCATGACCACGCCGGAGATGCCCAGCAGCACGAAAGCGATGGCGTTGAGCCAGTGGGCGGCGCGCTCGAAGGGCGTGAAGCGCTCGATGCGCCGGCCGCCCTCGGCGCTGGCGTGCCCCATGGTGCCGCGGCCGAAGTAGAACAATGCGATGGCGACCAGCGCGATCAGCATCAGCGCGCCACCGTAGGGAATGATCACGCGGTTGCGCACCTGCCGCCAGGCTTCGCCGGCCGTGGCGTAGTCGGAGCCGGGGTAGCGCTCGAAGCGCTGGATCAGCACGCCCTTCTCCAGGCCGGGGATCTGCGTCACGCCCGCGACCTCGCCCGAGTTGCGCACGCCGCGCCAGAACGGCGCGTTGTTGCCGGGCTGCGACTTCGCCCGCGCCGCGTTGCTGTCGTCGGCCTTCGGCTCAGCCGGTGCGACGAAGCCCGGCGGTGGGCCGTTGGCCGCCGTTGCGGCGGGCTCGGTCGCGGCAGCCGGGGCAGGGGCCTGGGCCCAGGCCCCCGCAGCCCCCAGCAGGGCGACCGCGATCCAGCGGGAAAGCGCCTTGTTCATGGTCGGGGCCTTTGCATCGGGGTTCAGGGCGTCAGCCGCAGGTACTCGTTCTGGCCGCGGTTGCGTTGCTTGATCTGCTCGTCCCAACTGGCCTGGTCGCCGGCTTTCCAGCCCGGCGCGCTGAAGCCGGTCTGCGGGCCGTTCCAGGCCGGCGTGCTGTTGCCATGGCTGGTGCCCGCATGCTGCGGCTTCTCGCCGCAGGCGGTCAGCAGCAGCGCGGCGGTGGCCAGCGCGGTGCAGCGGATGGAGGCGCGGGCCATCACTTGCCCGGCTTTCCGTAGGCCGTGCCCCAGCCCCAGACCTCGCTGCCCTTGCCACGGTGCAGCACGCGGGTGCGGAAGATGTCGGCCACCACATCGCCGTCACCGCCCAGCAGCGCCTTGGTCGAGCACATCTCGGCGCAGGCCGGCAGCTTGCCTTCGGACAGCCGGTTGCGGCCGTACTTCTCGTTCTCGGCGGCGCTGCCATGCTCTTCAGGGCCGCCAGCGCAGAAGGTGCACTTGTCCATCTTGCCGCGCAGGCCGAAGGTGCCGTTGCTCGGGAACTGTGGCGCACCGAAGGGGCAGGCGTAGCTGCAGTAGCCGCAGCCGATGCACACGTCTTTGTCGTGCAGCACCACGCCCTCGTCGGTGCGGTAGAAGCAGTCGACCGGGCACACCGCCATGCAGGGCGCGTCGCTGCAGTGCATGCAGGCGACCGAGATGCTTTTCTCGCCCGGCTCGCCGTCGCCCATGGTGACCACGCGGCGGCGGTTCACGCCCCAGGGCACATCGTTCTCGGCCTTGCAGGCGGTGACGCAGCCGTTGCATTCGATGCAGCGCTCCGCGTCGCAGATGAATTTCATGCGTGCCATGTCGTTCTCCTTATGCGGCCTTCTCGATCTGGCACACGGTGGTCTTGGTTTCCTGCATCATCGTGACGCTGTCGTAGCCGTAGGTGGTGGCGGTGTTGATCGCCTCGCCGCGCACGATGGGCATCGCGCCCTCGGGGTAGTACTTGGCCAGGTCCATGCCGCCCCAGCGGCCCGAGAAGTGGAACGGCAGGAACACCGTGCCCGCGTCGACCCGCTCGGTCACGAGGGCCCGCACCTTGAGGCCCTTGAAGTCGGGCAGGGCCGCCATCGGCGGGGTCTTGACCCAGACCTGGTCGCCGTTGCGGATGCCGCGGTCGTTGGCGGCGCGCGGGTTGATCTCGACGAACATCTCCTGCTGCAACTCGGCCAGCCAGGGGTTGGAGCGCGTCTCCTCGCCGCCGCCTTCGTACTCCACCAGCCGGCCGGAGGTCATGACCAGCGGGAAGGTCTTGCCGATGTCCTTGTTCTGATCCTGCACCGTCTTGTACAGCGTGGGCAGGCGCCAGAAGGCCTTCTTGTCGTCGTGCGTCGGGTACTTGGCGACGAGGTCGGCACGCGTGCTGTACAGCGGCTCGCGGTGCTGCGGGATCGGGTCGGGGAAGTTCCAGACCACGGCCCGCGCCTTGGCATTGCCGAAAGGGTGGCAGCCGTGGTTCTTCATGGTCACGCGGATGATGGCACCCGTGGGGTCGGTCTTCCAGTTCTTGCCCTCGGCCGCCTTCTGCTCGGCTTCGCTGAGCTCACTCCACCACCCCAGTTTCTTGAGCAGCAGGTGGTCGAATTCGGGGTAGCCGGTCGTGAGGTCCGCGCCCTTGCTGTAGGAGCCGTCGGCGGCCAGCAGCGACACCCCGGCGCGTTCCACGCCGAAGTTCGCGCGAAAGTTGCCGCCGCCGTCCATCACGTGCTGGCTGGTGTCGTACAGGTTGGCCGTGCCGGGGTGCTTCATCTCCGGCGTGCCCCAGCAGGGCCATGGCAGGCCGAAGAAGTCGCCGTCCAGCACGTAGCCGGTCTCCTTGTCGATGCCGCCCTTGGCGCGCAGCGTCTTCACGTCGAAGACGTTCATGTTGCGCATGTGCGCCTTCAGCCGCTCGGGGCTCTGCCCGGTGTAGCCGATGGTCCAGACGCACTTGTTGATCTCGCGCAGGATGTCCTCGGGCACGGGCTCGTCCAGGCCCTTGACCTTCTGCATCTTGTAGTTCTTGACCAGCTCCTTGCCGAAGCCCAGCTTCTCGGCCAGCTGGTACATGATCATGTGGTCGCTGCGGCTTTCCCACAGCGGCTCGATCACCTTCTCGCGCCACTGCAGCGACCGGTTGGAGGCCGTGCACGAGCCGCTGGTCTCGAACTGCGTGGTCGCCGGCAGCAGGTACGTGGCGCGGTTGGGGTTGAGCTCGCCGGGCTTGCCGGGCATGGCCGCCATCGCCGCCGTGGCGCTGGGGAAGGGGTCGATCACCACCAGCAGGTCGAGCTTGTCCAGCGCGGTCTTCATCTCCAGGCCGCGCGTCTGCGAGTTCGGCGCGTGCCCCCAGAAGAACAGGCCGCGCAGGTTGCTGTCCTGGTCGATCAGTTCGTTCTTCTCGAGCACGCCGTCGATCCAGCGCGAGACCGTCATGCCGGGCTTGGTCATCATGCCCGGCGCGTACTGCTGCTTCATCCACTCGAAGTCCACGCCCCAGGTGGCCGCGAAGTGCTTGAACGCGCCTTCGGCCAGCCCGTAGTAGCCGGGCAGGGAATCCGGGTTGGGGCCGACGTCGGTGGCGCCCTGCACGTTGTCGTGGCCACGGAAGATATTGGCGCCGCCGCCCGACTTGCCGATGTTGCCCAGCGCCAGCTGCAGGATGCAGGAGGCGCGCACCATGGCGTTGCCGATGGTGTGCTGCGTCTGCCCCATGCACCACACCAGCGTGCTCGGCCGGTTCTCGGCCATGATCCGGGCGACCTTGAGCGTGGTGGCCTCGTCCACGCCGCAGACCTCCTGCACCTTGTCGGGCGTCCACTTGGCCAGCACCTCCTCGCGCACCTGGTCCATGCCGTAGACGCGGTCCTCCAGGTACTTCTTGTCTTCCCAGCCGTTCTTGAACACCTGGTAGAGCACGCCGAACAGGAACGCGATGTCGGTGCCCGAGCGGATGCGCACGTACTCGTCGGCCTTGGCCGCGGTGCGCGTGAAGCGCGGGTCCACGACGATCACCTTGCAGCCCGTCTCCTTGGCATGCAGCAGGTGCAGCATGGACACCGGGTGCGCCTCGGCCGCGTTGGAGCCGATGTACAGCGCCGCCTTGGCGTTCTGCATGTCGTTGTAGGAGTTGGTCATCGCGCCATACCCCCACGTGTTGGCCACGCCCGCCACCGTGGTGCTGTGGCAGATGCGGGCCTGGTGGTCGGTGTTGTTGCTGCCCCAGAACGACAGCCACTTGCGCAGCAGGTAGGCCTGCTCGTTGTTGTGCTTGGACGAGCCGACGATGAAGATGGAATCGGGCCCGCTGGCCTTCTTGAGCTCCAGCATCTTGGCGCTGATCTCGCTCAAAGCCTGGTCCCAGCCGATGCGCTCGTACTTGCCGTTGACCAGCTTCATCGGGTACTTCAGGCGGAATTCGCCATGCCCGTGCTCGCGCAGCGCTGCCCCCTTGGCGCAATGCGCCCCCAGGTTGATGGGCGAGTCGAACACCGGCTCCTGGCGGACCCACACGCCGTTCTCGACCACGGCGTCCACCGCGCAACCCACCGAGCAGTGGCCGCAGACGGTGCGCTTGACCTCGACCTTGCCCTTGCCGGTGGCCGGCGCGTCGGCCGCGGCCTCGACCTTTTTGACCAGCGTCAGCTGCGACGCGGCGATGCCGGCGCCCACGCCCAGCCCGGAGCGGCGCAGGAAGGCCCGGCGGTCGACGGTGGGCACTGCATGGGCCAGTCCACGTGCCAGCTGGGCCACCAGGCCCGAGGACATGTGCACCGGGTGCGTGGCAGAAGACTTGCGGGTGAGCAACATGGCGCTCTCCTGCTCAGACCCGCGCGGTCTGGTAGTAGCGCTTCACGTGTTCCGTGAGCTGGTAGCCGGAGCCGGCAGGCTGCGGGGCGGCGGCATCGGCAGGGGCTGCGCTGCGCACGGCGCCCGGGAGCACGGTGGCCGCCGCCGCTGCGGCGCCCGCGACGCCGACGCCGGCGAACACGGTGCGGCGTGACAAAGCGGGCTGGCGCATCTCGCGCGAAGGGTTTGGCTGGGACATCTGGCTAACCTCTCTCCGGCGCGATCGCCGGCACAGCGACACATATTACCGACCGAGCATATGACGCACCTGAATTCCCGCATGCTGGGGATTGCCCCGATCTGTGGCGCCAGGGGGGCCAGGGCTACACTGCCGCGCATCGGCCGCACAGCGGGCCGCCAACCGGCGCCGCGGCGCCGCGGAGTGTCCACCACGGTGTTCTCGAACGAGCTTCCTCCCTGCATGTGCGTCGCGGTGCGCATCGACCGCCTGCGGCAACCCAGCCGCTGGGAGGAGTGGCGTTTCAGCATCGCCGAGGTCGTTGCCGACGATGGCGGCTTCGGCAGCGCCCCCCGGCTGCTGCGCGACGACGGCCGCTGCGCGCAGTGGCTGTTCCCCGGCCTGCCCGTCACCCTGCACCGCGATGAGGCCGAGGGCTATTATCTCAACCTCAGTTCCGGCGGGCCCGTCTGGTTCGTCATGTGGCGCATCGACCACGCCGACCCATCGCGCGCCTGGCCCGAGATCGTGACCCTCTCCTACAACGAGGCCGGCCGCTTGCTCGACGCGCAGGAGCGCGTGGACAACTGCCCGCTGGACGAGCGCGTGCGCGCCGCGCTGCAGGATTTCGTCGACGTGCACTACCGGCCCGAGCCCAAGCGGCGCAAGCGCCCGGCGTCCTTCGTTGCGCCGCAAGAGCGGCGCTGAGCCATGGCACAGGACAGCGGCTTTCTCGCGCGCTGGTCGCAGCGCAAGGTGCAGGCGCGCCAGGGCGGCGAGCTGCCCGAGATGCCTGCGCCCCTGGCCGCGCCCGCAGCCGCCGTGGTGCCTGCCGAAGCGCCGCCGGCCGCGCCCGAGCCGGCCACGCCGCCACTGCCCACCCTGGACGACGTGACGCAGCTGACCGGCGACTCGGACTTCTCGCGCTTCGTCGCGCCCGAGGTCAGCGGCGAGGTGCGCAACGCCGCGCTCAAGAAGCTGTTCAGCGATCCGCACTTCAACGTGATGGATGGGCTGGACACCTACATCGACGATTACAACAAGCCCGACCCGCTGCCCGCAGCCATGCTGCGCCAGATGGCACAGGCCGCCTACCTCGGCCTGGTCTCCCCCGAGACCGAACCCGCACAGACGGGTACGCCGGCAGCCGGCCTGCAGCTTGCGCCTGCGGCCGTGATGGAGCCCCACGATGAAGACCCTGATCTGCGACTGCAACCGCTCCATGACCCTGGACCGCCCGGCCCTGAGCCGGGCACTGGCGGCAACGCCGGCGGCCAGTGCTGAGGGCATTGCCGACGTCCACTCCGCCCTGTGCCGGCGCGAGGCCCCGGCCTTCCAGCGCGCCGCCAGGTCGGGCGAGGAATTGCTGATCGGCTGCACGCAGGAAAGCCGGCTGTTCCTGGAGTTGGCCGAGCAGACCGAAGGCGCGCCGCCGCTGGCCGAACGGCCGATCCGCTTCTTCAACCTGCGCGAGACCGGCGGCTGGTCGCGCGATGGCGCGGCGGCCACGCCCAAGCTGGCGGCGCTGATCGCCGCAGCCCAGCTGCCGCCGCCCGAGCCGGTGGCCACTGTGGGCTACCGCTCGGCCGGCCGCTGCCTGGTCGTCGGGCCGGCCGCGCGCGCCGAGGCCGCCGCGGCGCTGCTCGGCGATGCGCTCGATCTCACGTTGCTGGTCGATGGCGGCGCGCTGGCACAGCGGCACGACCAGGTGGTGCTGCGCGGCCGGCTCACGCGCCTGACGGGCTGGCTGGGCACTTTCGAGGCCGGCTGGCAGAGCGCCAACCCCATCGACCTGGACCTGTGCACGCGCTGCAATGCCTGCATTGCGGCCTGCCCCGAGGGCGCGATCGATTTCAGCTACCAGGTCGACCTGGCGCGCTGCACGGCCCACCGCGACTGCGTGGCCGCCTGCCAGGCCGCTGGCGCGATCGACTTCGGGCGCAACGCGCGCAACGAGGAGGCGCGGTTCGACCTCGTGCTGGACCTCGGCGAGCTGCCCACGTTGGCCATGCACCAGCCGCCGCAGGGCTACGTCCATGTGCCGCCCGGTGCGCCGCTCACGCAGGCGGTGCTGCAGCTGCGCGGCTGGGTGGGCGAGTTCGACAAGCCACGCTTCTTCCGCTACGAGCAGCGGCTGTGCGCCCACACGCGCAACCAGCAGGTCGGCTGCTCGGCCTGCATCGACGTGTGCTCGGCGCAGGCCATCCGCTCCGACGCCTCGCTCAAGGGCAAGACGGCGGCGCGCGGGCGCGGCAGCGTGGGCCACCCGACCGCGGGCATCGTGGTGGAGCCGCACCTGTGCGTGGGCTGCGGCGCCTGCGGCACGGTCTGCCCCAGTGGCGCGCTGAGCTTCGCCTACCCCACGCCTGCTGACCTGGGCAAGCGCGTGCGCACGCTGCTGCGCACCCATGCTGCGGCCGGCGGCCGCGATGCGGCCCTGCTGCTGCACAGCCAGGAAGAGGGTACGGCGGCCATCGAGTCCCTGGGCCGCGCGGCCAGCATCGGCCGGGCCCATGGCGTGCCGGCCCGCGTGCTACCGCTGGCCGTGTGGCACAGCGCCAGCGTGGGGCTGGACGTGTGGCTGGCCGCGCTGGCGCAGGGCGCCAGCCAGGTCTGGGTGCTGACCGGCAGCACCGAGGCGCCGCAGTACCTGCAGGCCCTGGCCGCGCAGATGGCCCAGGCCCAGGCCATCGTGCACGGGCTGGGCTATGCCGGCCAGCATTTCCGGTTGATCCCGGCGGGCGACACCGCCGCGTTGGACGAAGCCTTGCGCGCGCCGCCGGCCCAGGGCGTGGCCCAGGCCGCCAGCTTCGTCGTACAGGCCGACAAGCGCAAAACGCTCGAGCTCGCGCTGGCCCACCTGCTGGCGCAGAGCCCGCAGGCTGTGCCGGAGGCCATCGCACTGCCCGCGCCAGGGGCGCTGTACGGCAGCGTGCGCGTCGATGCGGCCAAGTGCACGCTGTGCCTGGCCTGCGTGGGCGCCTGCCCCTCGCAGGCACTGTCCGACAACCCCGACCAGCCGCAGCTGCGCTTCACCGAGAAGAGCTGCGTGCAGTGCGGCCTGTGCCAGACCACCTGCCCGGAGGACGCGATCCGCCTGGAGCCGCGCCTGCTGCTGGCCGACGGTGGCCGCGCGCGCGCGCAGGCCCGGGTGCTGCACGAGGCGGAGCCCTTCCATTGCGTGCGCTGCGCCAAGCCTTTCGGCACGCTGCGCGCCATCGAGACCATGCTCACCAAGCTGGCCGGCCACGCCGCCTTCCAGGGCGCGGCGGCCGAGCGGCTCAAGATGTGCAGCGATTGCCGCGTCGTCGACATGTACTCCAACCCCCAAGAACTCCGCATCACCGACCTGTGACCACCGAGACCTTCAGCGAAGAAATCGCGCGCGCCGAGCTGTACGGCCTGCTGGCACGCCTGTGGCTGGCGCCGCCAGACGCCGCCTTGTTGGCGCAGTTCCGGGTGGCGGTGACCGAGGCGCCCGAGCCTGGCAGCTTCCTGGAGGCACCGTGGCAGGCGCTGGTGGCGCAGATGCGCGCGGCCACGCCGGCTTCGGCGCAGGACGAGTTCGCCGCGCTGTTCCAGGGCGTGGGCAAGCCCGAGGTCTTTCCCTATGCCTCGTTCTTCCTCGCCGGCTTCGTCAACGAAAAGCCGCTGGCGCGCCTGCGCGAAGACCTGGCAGCCCTGGGGCTCACGCGCGATGCGGCGCAGTTCGAGACCGAGGACCATGTCTCCTACGTGCTGGAAGTCATGCGCTACCTGATCGCGGGCGAGGGCGGCGCGGCGGGCAACCTGGCGCAGCAGCACCGCTTTTTCCGCGCGCACGTGCAGCCCTGGATCGAGCCGCTGTGCCAGGCGGTCGACGACCAGCCCGCCGCCCGGCTGTGGCGCGCCATCGCGGCCATGACACTGGCCTTCGTCCAGGTCGAGACGCAGGCCTTCGACCTCATCGACACATGAACACCATCGCACGCGAAGACATCACCGGCCTGGTGCTGGCCGGCGGCCGCGGCAGCCGCATGGGCGGCGTCGACAAGGGCCTGCAGAACCACCGCGGCATGCCGCTGGCCCTGCATGCGTTGCTGCGCCTGCAGCCGCAGGTGGGCACCAGCATGGTCAGCGCCAACCGCAACCTGTCGGCCTACGAGGCCATGGGCGTGCCGGTCTGGCCCGATTCGGTGGAGGGCTACGCCGGCCCGCTGGCCGGCCTGCTGACGGGGCTGGAGCATGCCGAGACGCCCTGGCTGGTCACGGTGCCCTGCGACACGCCGGACTTCCCGACCGACCTCGTCGAACGCCTGGCGGCGGCCGCCGTGGCGCAGGACGCCGAGATCGCCATGGCGGCCACGCTGGAAGACGGCCGGCTGCGCGCGCAGCCCGTGTTCTGCCTGCTGCGCACCGAGCTGGTCGAGAGCCTGGTGGCCTTCCTGCACACGGGCGAGCGCAAGTTCGGGCTGTGGGCCGACCGGCACCGCAAGATCGAGCTGCCATTCGACGACACGGCGGCCTTCTTCAACGCCAACACGCTGCAGGAGCTGCAGCAGCTGCAGCAGCTGCTGCGCTGAAGCTCAACGCTTCGACCGCGCGTAGCGCCACCAGGGCAGCGCCCGCGTGAGCGCCAGCACCTCGCCCGGCTGCTGCACGCCGTAACCCGGCAGCCCGGCCAGCGCCGCGGCCCAGGCCGGCGAGGCCAGGCGCGTGCGCAGGGCCTGCAGCGGCGGCGTCTCCAGGTCTTGCTTGCGGCACACCAGGTAGTAGTTCTCGTCGACCAGCGGCGCGAACGACAGGCCCGCCTCGGCGGCCGCGGCCTCGATGCCGATGCCCACGTCCGCCGCGCCGGCGGCGATGGCCGCGGCCACGGCCACGTGCGTGTCTTCCGTGTGGGTGGTGTAGCCCGGCACATCTTCGGGTGCCACGCCGTCCTGGGCCAGCAGGTGGTCCGTCAGCATCCGCGTGCCCGAGGAGGGCTGGCGCGCAACGAAGCGCCAGCGGCCCGTGCGCAGCGCGGCGATGCCCTCGGGCCGCTTCTCGCCAGGGCGCCAGATCCAGCCCTGGCGCCGCCAGTGGCTGCCGATCAGCTTGTGCTCGCCGGGCTGCAGCAGCGGGCGCAGCGCGCGCGCCATCACGCTCTCCGGCGCGGCGGCCTGCGCCACGTGGAAGCCGGCAACGCGGCAGCGGCCTTCGCCCAGCGCACGCAGCGCCTCCTGGCTGCCGGCGAAGCGCAGGCCGATGTGCAGGCCGTCGTGTTCCTCGGCCAGGGCCTGCAGCCGTGGCAGGCCCAGGTCGTGGCTGGCGAAGATCTCCAGCACCTGCAGCGCGGCGTCGTCGGCCAGCGCGAACACGCGCGCCAGTTCAGCCCGCAGCGCCTCCACATGCGGCGTCATGCGCACGCGCGCCTGGCGCTCGGCCCACAGCAGGCGCTGCGCGAACGGCGTCAGCCGTGCGTGGCGGCCCTGGCCCCACAGCACCAGCGGCGCACCCAGCACCTCTTCCCAGTGCTTGAGCGCGCCCCAGGCGTGGCGGTAGGAGATGCTTTGCGCACGCGCAGCGGCGCTGATGGAGCCCTCGGCCTGCAGAGCCGAGAGCAGGTCGAACAAGGGGTTCTCGATCTCGGCGCGCTGCTGGCCGTGGGTCTCGGCGGTCTCGAAGGTGTAGCGCAGGTGGATGCCGCGGCGGGAAGAAGGCATGGGCGGATCTGGCGAAGGGGCCGCAGTGTCCCACGGCCGCCCCCGTCAATTGCCGGCGTTCGGAAAGAACAACTGCTCGCCGCCGATGGTGTAGGAGGCGATGGCGGTTTGCCCCGCCGGCGAGACCACCCAGTCGGAAAAGCCCTGCGCCAGGTCCTTCTTCACGTGCGGATGCCTGGCGGGGTTCACCACGATCACGCCGTACTGGTTGAACAGCTGCTTGTCGCCTTCGACCAGGATGCCCAGGTCGGCCCGGTTCTTGAAGTTCAGCCAGGTGGCGCGGTCGGCCAGCACATAGGCGCCGGTGGAGGCCGCGATGTTCAGGGCCGGCCCCATGCCGCAGCCGCATTCCTTGTAGCCCGCGGGCTTGGCTGCGGCCAGGTCGACACCGGCCAGCTTCCACTGGCGCAGCTCGGCCGAATGGGTGCCGCTCTTGTCGCCGCGCGAGACGAAGCCGGCTCCCGTGTCGGCCAGCCGCTTGAGCGCGGCGGCGATGTTGCTGCCGCGCGTGCCGGCCGGGTCGGCCTTGGGGCCGATGAGCACGAAGTCGTTGTACATCACGGCGCGGCGCTCCAGGCCGAAGCCTTCGGCCACGAACTTCTCCTCGGCCGGCTGGTCGTGCACGAACAGCGCATCGGCGTCGCCGCGGCGTGCCATGTCCAGCGCCTGGCCGGTGCCGACGGCCACCACGCGCACCGCGGTGCCGCTGGCCTGCGTGAACTGCGGCAGCAGGTGTTTGAACAGGCCGGACTGCTCCGTCGAGGTGGTCGAGGCCAGCACGATGAATTTGTCCTGCGCCTGCACGGCGCAGGCGAGCAGGGCGGCGGGCAGGGCGAGGAGCAGGAAGCGTTTGCGCAGCAGCATCGGGGCGGTGCCTTGGGAAGGAAGAGGAGGGCCGATTCTGGTGGCCCGTCTTCCTCTGCGCGATATGAACGGCGCTGCATAGGCGCCGTCGGGTCAGCCGCCCGGGTCGACGCGAAAGCCCAGTTCGCGCAACGCGGCGCGTGCCGCGTCGGAGCGCAGCAGCGCGAGAAAGGCCTGCACCGGCGCACGGGCCAGCCGGTCCCGGGGCAGCACGAAGTCGTAGCGCTCCTCCTGCACCGGGATGAAGCCCAGCCCGTACTGCCGCGCCACCGTGTCGATGGCCAGGCCCCAGTCGGCGCGGCCCTGCGCCACGGCCACCGCCACCGCGTTGTGCGATTTGGTCTGCACGCCGTAGCCCGCGGGCTGGGCGCCTTCGAGCAGCCGGTCGATGAGGATGCGCGTGCCGCTGCCGGCGTTGCGGTTGACCATCGCGCAACCCGCCTCGCTGCGGGCCGTGGCCATGGCCGCTGCCGCGTCGCGGCCCTCGAAACGCGCATCGCCGCGGCGGTAGACGACGCCCTGCATGCGGCCGTAGCCCGGCACCAGTTCCAGCGCGGGCGTCAGCAGATGCGTGTTGTAGACGCCCGTGGCCGGGTCCATGAGGTGGATGCCGCCCAGGTCGCATTCGCCGCGTTTGGCGGCCATCAGACCGCCCGTGCTGCCCACGCTCATGCTCTTGATGCGCAGGCCCTGGCGCACCAGCTGGCCGGCCAGCCAGTCCAGGCCCACGCAGTGGCTGCCCACCAGGATCAGGTCGGCGGCCTGCAGGCCCTGCCCGAGCAGCTGCACCTGCACCGGCGCGCCCGCGTCGAGGATCTCGGTGTGCTGGCCGATGGTGATGAAGCCGTCGGCGCTGCTGAAGGTGGTGACCGAGCCCGAGCCCTTGCCCATGGGGTAGGCGGCCAGGCCCCGCTCGCCGGGCACCAGGCCCACCAGCAGGTATTCGGTGCGGCCGCGTTCGGAGTTCACGCGCATGGGCAGCGTCGCATCGACGAGCTGGCGCTGTTCGGGCGGCCGGCCGGCGAAGGCGCGGATGACGGGCGCCATGAACTCGTGGAAGGTGAACACCGCCGAGGTCGGAAAACCCGGCAGGATCACCACCGGCTTGCCCTGCGTGACGGCCAGGCACACCGGCTTGCCGGGCTTGAGCGCCACGCCATGCGCGACCACGCCCGGGTCCTGCAAGGCGGCCACGATGCGGTAGGACAGATCGCCCTCGCCCTTGGAGGTGCCGCCGGAGAAGACCACGGCATCGCAGGCGAGGCCCTGGCGCAGCGCGGCCGACAGCCGGGCCTCGTTGTCCGGAACCACGCCCAGGCGCACGGGCTCGCCACCCAGCTCCTCGACGGCGGCCGCGAGGATGGCGGCATTGGAGTCGTACACCGCGCCCACGGGCAGTGGCGCGCCAGGCGCGACGATCTCGTTGCCAGTGGAGAAGATGGCCACGCGCGGCCGCCGGTGCACGGGCACCTGGTCCAGGCCCAGCGCCGCGAGCACGCCGATCTCGCGCGAGCTCAGCGGCTGGCCCGCGCGCAGCACGGTCTCGCCGCGCGCGATGTCGGTGCCGGCGTAGCTCACGTTCTCGCCCGCCGTGGCCGCACGGCGCACCACCAGGCGGCCGCCCTCCATGTCTGTGTGCTCCACCATCACCACCGCATCGGCGCCGCGCGGCAGCATGCCGCCGGTGGCGATGGGCGTGGCGGTGCCGGCCGTCACCTCGGCCTGCGGCACGATGCCCGGCGCCAGCGTCTCGGCCGTGGGCGACAGCCGGCGCGGCTCCTCCTCCATCGCGCCCCAGGTGTCGCCGGCCCGCACGGCGAAGCCGTCCACGTTGGAGCGGTCGAAGCCGGGCACGTCGACGGTGGCGACCACATCCTCGGCGAGCACGCGGCCCAGCGCGGCATGCAGTGCCACGGTCTCGGCGCCCAGGGGCGCCAGGGTCAGGTGTTCGCGGAAGCGGCGCTCGGCCTCGTCGCGCGTGAGGACCTGCAGGAACTGGGATTGGGCTTTCACGGGCATTCGTACAGATGGACGGTCACTTCGCTGCCGGCCCCGTGGCCCTCGCTCTCTGCCGGCACCACGACGAAGCCGTCGGCCCGCACCGTGGAGCTCAGCACCGAGGCGCCCGACAGTGCGATGGGCTCCACGCCATCGGCGCCGAGCTTCACGCGCACATAGTCGACGCGGCCGACCTGCGAGACGATCTTGCGCGCCAGCACGGCCTGCACGCGCGGATAGGGCCAGCCATCGGGCCGGCCGCCCAGGCGCCGGATGGCGCGGCCGGCGAAGAAGTCGTAGGCGCACAGGCACGACACCGGGTTGCCCGGCAGCAGGAACACCAGCGCCGCGCCGATGCGGCCCATGCCGGCCGGACTGGAGGGCCGCATGGCGATGCCGTGGATGGCCAGCTCGCCGAGGCGGGCCAGCAGGCGCGGCGCATGGTCTTCGGCGCCCACGCTGGAGCCGCCCGAGACCAGCACCACGTCCGCGCCCGGCGCGGCCAGCGCCTGTGCGATCCGCTCCGGATCGTCGCCCAGGCGCAGGTGCGACTCGAGCAGGCCGCCATCGCGCGCCACCAGGCCGCGCAGCGTGACGGAGTTCGCGTCGTAGATCTCGTGCGGGCCCTTGGCCTGGCCCGGCGCGCGCACCTCGTTGCCCGTCACCAGCAGGCGCACGCGCGGCTGGCGCAGCACCTGCACCTGGGCCAGGCCCAGAGAGGCGACGAGGCCGGCGTCCTGCGCGCGCAGCCGCCGGCCCGCTGCCAGCGCCTGGCTGCCGCGCGCGATGTCCTCGCCCACGCGGCCCACATGCTGGCCGGGCGCCACCGGCTGGGCGACGGCCACGCGGCCGTGCTCCTCGCGTGCGTACTCGGCGGGCAGCACGGCGTCCAGCCCGGCCGGCACGGGCGCCCCGGTCATGATGCGGACCGCCGAGCCCGCGGGCACTGCGCCCTCGAACGGCCGGCCGGGGAAGGCCTGGCCCACGACCGCGAACTCCAGCGGGTTGTAGTCGCCCGCGCCGGTGGTCTCGCCGCCGCGCAGCGCGTAGCCGTCCATGGCTGCACGGTCGAACTCGGGCACGGCGATGGGGGCGACGAGGTCCTGCACGAGCACGCGGCCGGTGGCGTCTTCGGTGGCCACCGGTTCGCCTGCGAGGCAGGGCGTGTGGGCGTCGATCCAGGCGAGTGCGGCGGGCACTTCGGCGCGCTGTGTGAAGCCGCGCATGCGCACATCGGTGGTGGAGACAGGGTCGGTCGGCTGCATCCGGGCCAGTATAGGAGCGGCGTTTTCGCGGCCGCGGCGGCTGCTCAGCCGCCCGGCGGCAGGGATTCGGCGCCCGCCAGGTCCTCGTACCACAGGAAGGCATCGCAGCTGCCGGCCCAGTGGCGGTTGGTGTTGGGCCGCGTGCCCACGCCCACCAGCCGGCGGCCCGCCGCGTGGATCTTCTGCGCCAGCGGCAGGAAGTCGCTGTCGCCGCCCACCACCACCACGGTGCGGATGTGCGGGAAGCGCGCGAGGTCTTCCAGCGCGTCCAGGCTCAGCCGGATGTCGGCGCCGTTCTTGGCCGCGCCGCCGGGCGGGAACATCTGCACCAGGTCCATGCCGGCCTGCATCAGCGCATCGCGGTAGCGGCTGAAGAACTGCCAGTTGCAGTAGGCACGGTGGATGGCCAGCGGGCCCTGGGCAATGGCCGCGGCGGTGACGGCCGCCACGTCGACCAGCGGCTCCTGCAGCTTGAAGCGCACGTCGGGCTTGGCGTAGTGGCCTTCGCCCAGGCGCGCCTCGACCAGGCTGGCGTGCAGGTTCTCGAAATCCCAGTACAGGGCAACGCGGGGCTGGTCGTGGTCATGGGGCATGGGGGGCGATCGTAGCCGGCGCCGTCACAGCCATTGGCGCGTGACGCCGTTGGTCCAGCCGAAGCCGTCCTGCAGCGGGTACTCGCCACCGCTGCCGCCGCTGGCCTCGGGATGCGCGTGCAGCGCGTACTTCTCCACCAGCCGGTGCTCGCGCTGGTAGACCGCGTCCACGGTGCGCAGCCAGCGCGCGCGGATTTCGCCGGCCAGTGCGTCGCAGCCGTAGGCCGCCAGGCCCTCGGCCGCCATCCACTGCAGCGGTGCCCAGCCGTTCGGCCGGTCCCATTGCTCGGCGCTGCACTGCTCGGTGGCGGCCAGGCCGCCGGGCACCAGCAGCCGGCGCGCCAGCGTGTCGGCCAGGCGCGTGGCCTGCGCCGCGCTGGCTGTGCGCGTGAACAGCGGCGTGGCGGTGGCCGCGTTCAAGCCCCGGCGCGGCGTTTGCTCGGGCCAGTCCAGGTCGAGCCAGGCGCCGGCCTCTTCGTTCCACAGCCAGCGGTCCATGGCCGCGCGGCGCGCGCCGGCCAGCGCCTGGTGCCGGCGCGCCGTGGCGGCATCGCCGGCCTGCGCGGCCAGCTGGGCGATGCGGCTTTCCAGCTGGTGCAGCAGCGCGTTGAGGTCCACCGGCAGGATGCGCGTGGTGCGGATGGTGGCCAGCGCCTGCAGCCGGCCGGCGCCGGCCGGTGGCGTGCCGAGCCAGCGGCTGCTGAAGTCCCAGCCCGATTCGGCAGCGGCGCGCAGGTCGCGGAACACCTCGGCCGCCGGACGCTGCGGCGCGGCCGCGGCGGTGGCCACGTCCTCGCGCCAGGCTTCCTCGCGCGGCTGGGCGCGCTCGTCCCAGTAGCGGTTGAGCAGCGCGCCATCGGACAGGCGCACCACGCGCCGGTGGGCCTGGCCCGGGGCCAGCGCCTGGGCACCGTCCATCCAGAACGCATGCTCGCGCAGCAGCTGCGGCAGGTAGCGCAGCGCGCCCTGGCCGCCGCAGCCTTCGCACAGCGCGACCATGCAGGCGAACAGCGGTGGCTGCGAGCGGCTCAGGTAGTAGGTGCGCGTGCCGTTGGGCACATGGCCGAAGCGCTCGATCAGGTAGGCGAAGTTGTCGGTCATCGCATGCAGCAGCTGCGTGCGGCCGCTGGCCGCCAGGCCCAGCATGGTGAAGTACGAATCCCAGTAGTACATCTCGACGAAGCGCCCGCCGGGCACCACGTAGGGGTGCGGCAGCGCCAGCAACGAGCCGCGGTGCGGGTGCTGGTCCGGGTGGCGGGTGAGTTCGTCCCAGAGCCGGTCGATGTGGTGGCGCAGGTCCTGTGCCGGCGCCTCGGCCTGGCTGGCCAGCGCCGGCCGTTGCGGCGCGAAGTGCGTGGCGACGAAGCTGCGCAGGTCGAAACCAGGCGCCGTACAGGCCTGCCGGTAGGCCGCGAGGATCTCCTGCGGCGCGCCCAGCGGCGCGCAGTCGGGGAAGGTCTTGCTGTCGGCGAACACGGCCTCGCGCTGCACCGCCACGAACAGCTCTTCGTAGCGGTCGGCCGGCGTGTGCGTGTCCGGCGGCGGGTGGCGTTCGGCGGCGGCGTGGCGGCCGGCGGGTTCGGTGTGGATGCCTGCGGAGGCGGGCGGTGCGTTCTGCATGGACGCGCTCATCTTGCCTTGTCCGACCGCTGCGCGCTGTCGGTCAACGCCGATCGCGCCGCGGCTGGCGCCTCAGGGCCCGTCCTGCACCAGCCGCTTGCCCAGCGGCACGGCCTCGTCCACCGCATAGCCCAGCCGGCGGTAGAAGGCCAGCACGGCGCTGTTGCCCGAGCGCACGAGCAGGCTGACCTTGGGGCAGCCCAGGGCGAGGAAGGCCTGCTCGACGTGCTGCATCAGCGCAGCGCCATGCCCGCGGCCCTGCAGCCCCGGCGCCACGGCCAGGTAATTGACCCAGCCACGGTGGCCTTCGTAGCCGGCCATCACGCTGGCCACGACGCGGCCGTCCAGCTCCCCGACGAGGAACAGCTCGCGCTGCACCGTGAGCTTGCGCGCGATGTCCTTGTGCGGGTCGTTCCAGGGGCGGGTCAGGCCACAGGCCTGCCAGAGCGCGACGACGGCGGGCTCGTCGGCTTCCAGGTAGGGGCGGATCTGCATGGGTCCTCGGTGGGCAAGGGCGCGGCAGGCCGCGGGCCGGGCAATCTACCGCAGACCGGCGGCGGGCCTGCCGGCCGCAGCCGCCCAGGCAGCGGCCGCCGCGTTCAGCGCCGGCTGCGCGACAGCAGCACGATGCCGGCCAACACCACCAGCGTGCCGGCCAGCTGGATGGGCGCCAGCCATTGGTCCAGCACCGCCCAGCCGATGAAGAGGGTGGCGATGGGCTCGACGTTCATCATGGGCGCGTTGCGCGCCATGTCCAGCCGCGGCACCGAGACGAACAGCAGCGTGAAGCCGGTGCAGTACAGCAGCATCAGCAGCGCCAGCCCGGTCCAGCCCGGCGCATGCTGCGGCCAGGCCAGGCCGCCGGGTACGGCCCCGGCGGCCCCGGCGATGGCCATGCTCACGCAGACCGTCAGCATGGCGTAGAAGCTGCGCACCGTGCCGGGCAGCGTGGCGAGCCGGCGGTCGGTGATCCACAGGCTGCATGCGAACACGGTGGCGGCCGTCAGCGCGAAGGCCACGCCTGCGCCCCAGGCGATGCCGCTGCCGCCGCCGCGCGCCTCGGCCAGCCGCGCCGGCACGTCCAGCGCCAGCAGCAGGCCCGCCAGCACGATGCCCATCACCAGGCAGGCGCGCCGCGTCGGTCGCGGTCCACCCGTGGCCCAGTTCAGCAAGGCCAGCAGCACCGGGAAGGTGTTGGCCACCAGCAGCGCCAGGGCCACCGGGATGCGCGCCACGGCCGAGTACAGGCACAGGCTCTGCACGGCCAGCAGCAGGCCCAGCAGCAGCTGCCAGCCGCCGGTGCCGGCCGGCAGCGCCAGCCGCTCGCGGCGCCAGGCGACCAGCGTGCCCAGCACCAGCAGGGCCGTGCCAGCCCGGCACAGGATGGCCGTCAGCACGCCGGCCCCGTCGTCGAAGGCCAGCCGCGCGGCCACATGGTTGCCCGCGAAGCAGCAGGCGATGGCGGCGATCAGCAGCAGGGCGGTGGGGCGAGGCAGCAGGGCGGGGGCGGGCATGGGGCGCGGATTGTGCCCGGCGCGGCGCTGTGCCTATGGCGCGTCTGCGCAGCATCAGAGCCGCTGGCAGAACTCCACCAGGTGCGCGCGGAACCAGCGGTGTCCGGCGTCGTCTTCCGCATTGCCATGCCACAGCAGATAGACGGGGAACTGCGGCGTGCGCAGCGGTACCGCATGGGCCTTGAGCCGGAAGTGGTCGGCGTAGAGTTGTCCCATGCGGCGCGGCAGGGTGCAGACGAGGTCGCTGGTTTGCACCAGCACCGGCATCGACAGGAAGTGCGGCACCGTCACCGCGATGTGGCGCGACAGGCCGCGCTTGGCCAGCGCCAGGTCGATCATGGGGCGTGAGTGGCCCTGGTGCGCCAACACCACGTGGCGCAGTGTGAGGTAGGTCTCCAGGCCCAGCCGCTCGCCCACCAGCGGGTGGTCGCGCCGGGCCAGCGTCAACAGGCTCTCGGTCAGCACACAGGTGCTGTGCACGGCCGGGTCCTGCGGAGCGAAGTAGTCGAGCGCGAGGTCCACCGTGCCCTCGCGCAGTTCGGCATGCAGCTGCGCGCCGGGCTCGGGCCGGATGCGGATGCGGATGCCCGGCGCGGCCTGGCCCAGCCATTCGATGAAGCGCGGCAGCACCACGGTCTCGCCGTAGTCCTCCGCCGCCACCACGAACTCGCGCTCGGCGTTCGCGTAGTCGAAGTCGTCGCCGCCGCGCAGCCCGCGTTCCAGCAGCGCGAGCGCCTGGCGGATCGGCTCGGCCAGCGTTTTGGCGCGGGGTGTCGGCGCCATGCCCTGCGCGCTGCGCTCGAACAGCGCGTCGCCCAGCCGCTCGCGCAGGCGGGCCAGCGCATTGCTGACCGTGGGCTGCGACAGGTGCAGCTTGGCGGCGGCGCGCGAGATGCTGCGCTCGGTGTAGACCGCGTCGAACACCAGCAGCAGGTTCAGGTCCAGCGTGCGCAGGTTCATGGACCCCTCTATTTGGAATCTGAATATTCTGCATTTGCTATCAAAAGTTGTCGAATAGTCCTGCGCTTTTGAGAATGGCGCAAACGAATCAACGGAGACAACGATGGCCGAACCGCAAGCTATCGAAGCGCCGGTGCTGCTCGACCGCCCCGCCGAGGGCGTGGCGCGGCTGACGCTGAACGGGCCGCTGGCGCGCAACGCACCCAACTTCGCGCCGCGCCAGGCGCTGGCCGATGCCTTCGACGCGCTGGAGCGCCGCGCCGTCGCGCTGCTGTTCGACACCGGCGGCCAGAAGGAAGGCATGCGTGCCTTCGCAGAACACCGTGCGCCGGCCTTCACCGGCCGCTGACCCTTCACCCACCACCACACGAGGACGCATTCGATGCCCCAAGACGTTGCCATCGTCGGCTATGGACGCACGCCGTACAGCCGTGCCAAGCCCGGCGAGACGCTCCACACGGTCGACGAGTACATCGCCTGGGCCGCCGAGCTGGCGCTGCACAAGGCCGGCCTGTCCAAGAACGACTTCGACGGCCAGGGACTGGGCGTGGCCCATGCCGAGACCGCGCACACGGTGAACTGGTCGGCCGCGACCGCCGAGAACCTGGGCATCAGCCCGCAGATCCTGCTGCGCGCCGACCAGGGCGGCGCCTCGGCCTCGGCCCTGCTGATCCGCGCGGCCGGCATGATCCGCGCCGGCATCGTCGACCGCGTGCTCGTCGTCGGTGCCGACACGCCGCTGAACATCCCCTCGGCCGCGCCGGGTCTGCCGCTGTCGCCCGAGCGCACGCGCGGCGTCTACTGGGATTTTCAGGGCCCGTTCGGCGTGATGGGCGCCACCGCGCAGTTCGCGCTGGTGCTCACGCGCTACATGCACCAGTACCCGGGCCTGCGCTTCGAGACGCTGGGCAAGATCGCCGCCAGCAACCGCTTCCATGCCTCGCTGCACGAGGGCGCGATCTACCGCAAGCCCTTCACCGTCGACGAGTACATGGCCTCGCGCATGCTGTCCGACCCGATCCGGCTGCTCGACTGCGTGCCCATCGTCAACGGCGGCCTGGCCTATGTGGTCACCTCGGGCGAAACCGCCCGCGGCCTCACCGACAGGCCGGTCTGGCTGCGCGGCTTTAGCGAGGCCAACAACTACTACCACGGCGCGCGCACGCTGCCGGACATCACGACAACGGGGTTCGCCGTCTCGGCGCCCGCGGCGCTGGCGATGGCCGGCGTGGCGCATGCCGACATCGACTTCTTCCAGCCCTACGACGATTACCCCTTCATTTCGATGATGACGGTGGAGGACTGGGGCTTTTGCAAGAAGGGCGAGGGCGCGCGCTTCATCGACGAACACGACCTGCGCTTCGACGGCGACTTCCCGCTGTCCACCGACGGCGGCCAGCTCTCGGGCGGGCAGCCGGGCGGCGCCATCGGCGGCTTCATGCCGCTGATCGAGGCCGTGACCCAGTTGCGCGGCGAGGCCGGCGCGCGGCAGGTGAAGAACGCGCGCATCGGCGCGGCCTGCGGCTTCGGCGGCATCCCGTACGGACGCCCCGGCCGCAGCTGCGTGTCCATCGTCCTGTCGAACGAATGAGCTCCACCATGTCCGAACCCACCCTGCACAAGCCGCTGCCCACCCTCACCGACCAGACGCGCCCGTTCTGGACCGCCGCGAAAGAAGGCCGCCTGGTGCTGCAGAAATGCCAGCGCTGCGCCACCTTCAACTTCCACCCCAAGCCCTGGTGCATCGAATGCGGTGCGCGCGAACTGCAGTGGACCGACGCGCGCCCCACAGGCACCGTGTACTCGCACACCGTGTCGCGCACGGTGGCGATGAACTACCCCGGCTGGGAGGCCGACCTGCCGGTGGTGCTCTGCCTGATCGACCTGGACGACGGCGCGCGGCTCTATGCCCAACTCACCGACTGCAGGCCCGAGGACGTGCGCGTGGGCATGCGGGTCGGCGTGCACTTCGAGGCGATCTCCGAAGACGCCGGCATCCCCAAGTTCCATCCGCTATGACCGCCACCGCCGATCCCGACCGCCACACCCTGCGGCGTGCCGCGATGCAGGGCGTCGCCTTCGACTGGCAGGACCCGCTGTGCATGGACGCCTTGCTCAGCGAGGAGGAACGCATGGTGCGTGACAGCGCGCGCAGCTACGCCCAGGAGCGGCTCATGCCGCGCATCCTGATGGCGCACCGCCACGAGGAATTCGACGTGGCCGTCATGCGCGAGATGGGCGAGCTGGGCTTCCTGGGCGCGACCATCGAGGGCTTCGGCTGCGCCGGCATCAGCTACGTGGGCTACGGCCTGATCGCGCGCGAGTTCGAGCGCGTGGACACGGCCTTCCGCTCGGCGCTGGGCGTGCAGAGCACCTTGTCGATGATGCCCATCTACCTGTTCGGCAGCCAGGCGCAGCGCGAGCGCTACCTGCCCGCCATGGCGCGGGCCGAGCGGCTCGGCTGTTTCGGCCTGACCGAGCCCGACCATGGCTCCGACCCCGGCTCCATGGCGGCGCGCGCGCGCCAGGTCGAGGGCGGCTGGCGGCTGTCGGGCACCAAGACCTGGATCACGCATGCGCCCATCGCCGACCTCATGGTGGTGTGGGCCAAGGACGACGAAGGCCAGGTGCGCGGCTTCATCCTGGAGCGCGGCATGCAGGGCTTGGCCACCTCGAAGATCGAGGGCAAGTTCTCGGTGCGCGCCTCGCCCACCGGGCAGATCCTGATGGACGACGTGTTCGTGCCCGAGTCCCAGCGGCTGCCAGGTGCCGAGGGCATCGGCGCGCCGTTCGCCTGCCTGAACAACGCGCGCTTTGGCATCTGCTGGGGCGCCATGGGCGCGGCCGAGTTCTGCTGGCATGCCGCGCGCCAGTACGCACTGGACCGCAAGCAGTTCGGCCGTCCGCTGGCGGCCAACCAGCTCGTGCAGAAGAAGCTGGCCGACATGCAGACCGAGATCACGCTCGGCCTGCACGCCTGCCTGCAGCTCAGCCGCCTGCGCGACGACGGCCGCGCCAGCCCCGAGATGGTCTCGCTCATGAAGCGCAACTGCGCCGGCAAGGCGCTGGACATCGCGCGGCAGGCGCGCGACATCCACGGCGGCAACGGCATCTCCGACGGCTACCACGTGATCCGCCATGTGCTGAACATGGAAACCGTGAACACGCTGGAAGGCACGCACGACATCCACGCGCTGGTCCTTGGCCGCGCACAGACCGGCATCTCGGCATTCACATGAACCCCACCGACACCTCCCCCCGCGCCCAGGTCATCGCGCGCCTGCTGCACCCACGCAGCATCGCCGTCGTCGGCGCCTCGGCCGACCTGGCCAAGATCAACGGCCGCCCGCTCAAGCACCTGATCGACAAGGGCTTCGGCGGCCGCATCCTGCCGGTCAACCCCAAGTACCGCGAGATCGCGGGCCTGGCGTGCTTTGCGGACATCGCCAGCCTGCCCGACGGTGTGGACATGGCCGTCGTCGCCGTGCCGGCCCGCGAGGTGGTGGCCAGCGTCGAAGCATTGGGCGCGCGCGGCGTGCCGGCGGCCGTGGTGTTCAGCTCGGGCTTCGGCGAGATGGGCGAGGCCGGCCGCGCGCTGGAGCAGCGCCTGGCCGACACGGCCCGGCGTGCCGGCGTGCTGCTGTGCGGACCCAACTGCCTGGGCTTCATCAACGCGTTCGAGAACGTGTACGCGACCTTCAGCCAGTACGCCGATGGCGAGACCGGGCCGGGGCCGATCGCCTTCGTCACCCAGTCCGGCGCCTTTGGCACGGCCATCGCGGCGCTGGTGCGCCAGCGCGGCCTGGGGCTGGGCTACTTCATCAACACCGGCAACGAGGCCGACCTGCAGTTCGCCGAACTCATGCTGGCCGTGGTGGAAGACCCGCGCATCCGCGTGGCGGCCGGCTACCTGGAGGGCCTGACCGATGGCGACGGCCTGGTGCGCCTGGCGCAGCGCTGCCGCGAACTGGGCAAGCCGCTGGTGTTGACCAAGGTCGGGCGCATGGCGTCGGGCGCACGCGCGGCGGCCTCGCACACAGGCGCGCTCGCCGTGGAGGACGCAGTGTTCGACGCGGTGATCCGGCAGCACGGTGTGCTGCGCGCGCGCAACGAGGAGCAGATGCTGGACATGCTGGAGGCGCTGGCGCAGCCGCGCGTCTGCGAGGGCTTCGGCCTGGGCATCGCCACGCAGTCCGGCGGCGCCGGCGTGATGATGGCCGATCGGGCCGAGGAGGTGGGCCTGGCCGTGCCCGAGCTGTCGGCCGCCACGCAGCAGCGGCTGGCCGCGGTGATGCCGGCCTTCGGCGCGGCCGGCAACCCGGTGGACGTGACGGGCCAGTTCGTCGCCCGGCCCGAGCTGCTGCGCGAATCGGTGGTCACGCTGCTGGACGATCCGCAGGTGCACATGGGCATCGTCTGGCTGCAGCTCATGACGGCGCACGTGGACAAGCTGGTCGGCATCTTCGAGGAGATCCAGGCGCGCACCACCAAGCCGTTCTTCGTCTGCTGGGTGGCCGCGCCGGCGGCGGCGCTGCAGCGCTTGCGCGCGCTGGGCATCGTGGTGTACGGCGCGGGCGAGCGGGCGGTGGAGGCGGCCGCTGCGCTGGCGCGCCACCACGCCGGCCGGCGCCGGCCGCCGCAGGCGCTGGAACGCAGTGCGCCCGCGGCCGCACCCGCCGGTGCCGCCGACCACCAGGGCATGCTGCCCAGCGTGCAGGCGGCGGCCTGGCTGCAGGCCGCTGGCGTGCCCATGGCGCCGGTGGTGCTGGCGCACGATGCCGACGCCGCCGTCGCCGCGTGGCGGTACTTCGGCGCGCCGGTGGCCCTGAAGGTCGAGTCGCCCGACATCGCCCACAAGACCGAGGTGGGCGGCGTGTTGCTCAGGCTGGACGACGAGGCGGCCGTGCGCGCAGGCGTCGCCACGCTGCGGGCCAACGCCGCGCGCCATGCACCGCAGGCGCGCATCGACGGCGTGCTGGTGCAGCCCATGGCGGCCGGCCATGTCGAGCTGGTGGTCGGCGTGCAGCGCGACCCGGTGTTCGGCATGGTGGTGATGGTGGGCAGCGGCGGCGTGCTCGTCGAGGTGCTCAAGGACGTGGCGTTCCGCCGTGCGCCCTTCGGCGTGGACGAGGGCCTTGCCATGCTGGCCGAACTGCGCATGGGCGCAGTGCTCGACGGCGTGCGCGGCCAGCCGGCCGTGGACCGCCGCGCCATCGCGCAGTTGCTGGCCGACCTGTCGCGCTGGGCCGCTGCCACGCCCCGGCTGGCCGAGCTGGACCTGAACCCGGTGCGCATCGGCGCGGACGGGCCGGTCGCCGTCGACTGCGTGATGGTGCTGCGTGACCCACCCGCCTGAGCTTTTCCCGCGCGGCCTGCGCCGCATCCACAACACAGAAGGAGACATGACCATGCACACCCGTTCGTCCCTCCGGTCCCTGGCGCAGCGCCTCCTCGGCGCCGGCCTGCTGCTGGCGGCCGGCCTCGCGGCGGCCCAGTCCGGCTATCCCGACCGGCCGATCACCGTGGTGGCGCCCTATAGCGCCGGTGGCGATGCCGACCTCGCCGCACGGACCTTCGCCGCCGCCGCCACGCGCGCGCTGGGCCAGCCGGTGGTGGTGCTGAACAAGGTCGGCGCCAGTGGCGTGATCGGCTCGGCCCAGGTGATCGCTGCGCCGCCGGATGGCTACACGCTGCTGCTGGCGCGCACGGGCTCGCAGGCCATCCTGCCGGCCGTCATGCCGACATCCACCAGGTACAAGTGGGACGACTACACCTTCATCGGCACGCTGGAACTCAATCCCTACGGCTGCGTGGTCAACGCCAAATCGCAGTACAAGACCTTCGGTGACCTGGTCGAGGGCATGAAGGCGCGCGGCAAGTCGCTCAACTACGGCACGGCCGGCGTGCTGACCACCAACGACATGGGCCCGCGCCAGTTGTTTCGCCTGCTCAAGCTGACCGACCAGACGCCCACGCAGATCCCCTACAAGGGTACGGGCGAGGCCGTCACGTCGCTGCTGGCGGGGCAGACGGAGTTTTCGTGCGGCAGCCTGGGTTCGTTCCTGGCCCATGTGCGGGCCGGCAGCCTGCGCGCGCTGATGGTCACCTCCGCCGAGCGCATGGCCGAGCTGCCCGAGGTGCCTACCGCGCGCGAGCTGGGATATGCGCCGATGGAGGGCATCGTCGGCTGGAGTGCGGTGTTGGCGCCGCCGGGCCTGCCGGCGGATGTGCGCGCACGCCTGGTGGCGGCGATGCAGGCCATCGCCAAGGACCCGCAGTGGCGCGCGGCGACCGCGCAGACCGCCTCCATCCCGTCCGTGAAGCCACCCGAGGAGACGCGCGAGTTCGTGCGCCAGCAGTACGAGCTGTACCGGTCGCTCGGCGAGATGCTGGGCATCATCGACGCGAAGATGTAGCTGCCCACCGGGCGAGCAGGGCCAGCACGGGTGCGAGCAGCAGCCAACGCCAGGACGGCAGTCCCAGCGTCCACAAGGTGGCGGCACTGGCCAGGCACCACAGCAGCGGCACGGCCCAGGCGGCGGCCTGCCACCACCCGGCGCCCGGCCGCTGCAGCAGTGCCAGCAGGCCAAGCGTGCCGACGGCCGTGGCATCGGGCGTGAGGCCGAACAGTGCGGCCTGGCGCCACGGCCGGTCGGGCAGCAGTTCGGCCAGCGGCTGCAGCAGCACCGCGCCGGCCACCAGCGCCAACGCCAGCCCGCGCGGCCAGCCCGTGCGTGCGGGCATGTGCCAGCGGCTGCCGGGCCGCGCGAGCCAGGCCAGCACCAGCGCCTGCAGCGCGAAGCCGGCGGCGAACCACGGCGCTGCGGTGTGGATGCCGGCATAGCGCCGCCAGTGGAAGGCCCAGGCCGTCCACAGCCAGCCGGCGGCCACCAGTGCGCAGGCCAGGCGCCAGCGTGCGGGCCGGCACGCCAGCAGCCACAGCGCCAGCGCGGCCAGCGGCAGCGCGAGCAGCTGCGCCGGCCAGACCTGCGCGTTGTACAGCGCGAACAAGCGCTGGTAGGTCGTCGGCGCGAACATCAGGAAATCGTCGAGCCGGTAAGTCCACCACTCGGACATGGGCGACTCTGGCTACAGCAGCGCCGCCACGTCGGCCGCCATGCGCCGGCGCAGCGCGGCGTCGGGCATCGGCCCGCGCGCTGCGTCCATGTTCTGCCGCAGGTGCGCCACCTGGCTGGTGGCCGGGATGGCGCAGGTCACGGCAGGGTGCGAGACGACAAATTTCAGCGCCACCTGGGCCCAGTGGCGGCAGCCGATGTCCGCCGCCCAGCCGGGCAGCGGGTGGCGCTGCAGCTGCTGCAGCAGCGTCCCCTGGCGGAAGGGGCGGTTCACCAGCACGGCGATGCCGCGGTCGGCCGCCAGCGGCAGCAGCCGCTCCTCGGCCTCGCGGTCGAGCAGGTTGTAGCTCAGCTGCACGACATCCAGCGGGTGCTGGCGCATGAGGGCCTCGAACTCGCGGTGCCGCCGGCCCTCCGATGTGGTGATGCCCACATGGCGCAGCTGGCCGGCCTGCTTCATCGCGAACAGCCGTGGCAGCTGCGTCTCCCAGTCGAGCAGGTTGTGCACCTGCAGCAGGTCGAACGGCCGTGCCAGGCGCCAGCGCTGGCGCGAGGTGGCGATCTGCTCGGCGCCGCGTTCGGCCCCGCGGGTCCAGACCTTGTCCGCGGCGAACAGCGGCGGCTGCTGCAGCGCCGCCAGCGACTGGCCGATCACCTCCTGCGCCGAGCCGTACATGGGCGAGGAATCGATCAGCCGCCCGCCCGCGGCGAAGAAGGCGGCCACCACCGCCGCGGCGGCCGCGCGGCCCTCTGGATCGTCGCCCACGTTGAAGGTGATCCAGCTGCCCAGGCCCACCACCGGCAGCAGCGTGCCGCTGGAGGGAACCCGCCGGGTCATCGGCTGCGGCTGGGCGGGTTGCGCAGGTGCGTGGGCCGGCCACCCGGCCAGGGGCAGGCAGGCCGCGGCCGACCGCAGCAGCAGGCGGCGGTCGGCGCGGGCCGGACGGTCGGGCGGGTGTTGCATGGTCCAGATGCGATGCGGCAGCGGCGGCGAAGTTCAGCCGAACGCCTCGTTGCAATTTGTTTCAAAGCCGCTGCATCCAGACGGAGGGCTCGCCAGTAGTACTTGCACGATCAACCACTGGAGCTAAGTTCCATGCGCCATTCCCTTTCCACCCGTTTCGCCACCGTCGGCCTGGCCGTCTCCGCCACGGCGCTGCTCGCAGCCTGTGGCTCCATGGACCGCAGCAGCGGCATGGCCTTCTCCCAGGCGAGCCTGCCGGCCAGCATCCAGGTGCCGGCCGGCAACCGCGTGGCGATGGAGACCGTCGGCAAGGGCGAGATCCTGTACGAGTGCCGCGACAAGGCGGGCATGCCCGGCCAGGTGGAATGGACCTTCGTCGGCCCCGAGGCCAAGCTCATGGACCGCGGCGGCAAGCAGGTCGGCCGCTACTTCGGCCCGCCGGCCACCTGGGAAGCGAGCGACGGCTCCAAGCTCACGGCCACGCAGCTGGCGGTGGCGCCTTCCGGCCCGACCAGCTTGCCCTACCAGCTGGTCAAGGCCAATCCGGCGATGGGCAGCGGCGCGATGACGGGCGTGACCTACATCCAGCGCGTGGCACTGCAAGGCGGCGTGGCGCCCACCACCATGGCCTGCACCGCCACCAGCAAGGGCCAGCGCGCCACCGTGCCCTACCAGGCCGACTACATCTTCTACAAGGCGATGTGATCCACGGCCGCCGTCCCGGCGGCTCTGTTCAGAACCCGGCCTGCAGGAACAGCTGCGGGCCGTTCATGCGGTACTTGATCTCGCCCGAGAAGTTGCGCGCATCGGCGTCCACCCGCAGGTCGTGGTAGCGCCAGCCCAGGCCGACGCCCACGTTGGGCGTGACGCGGTACAGCGCATTGGCCTGCAGGTTCACCAGGCGGCCGTCGTAGTCGCCGATGTTCAGCTTGAACAGATCGATGCGGCCGTTCAACTCCCAGCGCCCGGCGCCAGGCCGGTAGCTGCCGTACAGGCCGACGGTGGGCGCCGGCACGGTTTCCGAGCGCCGCTCGGTGAAGGCGCCCACTGGCTGGCCGTTGACGATGGCCGCGCCCTGCACGCGCAGGAGTGCGTCCGTCACATGCGCGCCGACCAGCACGCCGGCCTCGCGGTCGGCCTGCTTCAGGAAGGAATAGCCCGCGCTGAGCCGGTAGGTGCGCGTGCGCATCTGCGTGTCGATGTCGGCCACGAACTGGCCGTCGCCGAAGCGGATGCCGTCGGTCGTGGCACTGCCGCTGCGGTTCAGCGAGAAGTACTCGAACTCGGCGCGCCAGCGCTCGGACAGCCGGCCGCCCAGCAGCACGGCCGGCACGGTCTTGCGGCGCGCCAGGCCGAAGTCGTTCTCGCCGTCCAGCGGTGTGCCCTGCAGCACGCTCTCGGTATCGTCCAGCCGCACCCGGGAATCCACGTTGGGCCGGTAGGCCGAGACCTGCAGCCACACGCGCTGCTCGGGCAGCACCAGGCCTTGCGCCCAGGCGCCGCTGGCGCACAGGCCAAGGGCGGCCACCACGGCCTTGCGGGTCTTCGGGTTGCTTCGGGGCTTCCGTCTGCTGCTCATTGCTGTCGCCTTTCCGGCTGTGCGCCATGGTCGCTGCGCGGGCTTGGCAGCAGAACAGATGCTCGGCCGGAACCACCCGCGCGGGCGACGCCAGGGTGGACGCACCGCCTGTAGGTGGGGGGCGCATCCGTCCGCGCGCAGCCTCTTACACCGGCACGGTGGACTCCTTCAGCACGCGCAGCACGAAGTGGGATTTGCTGTGCCGGATGCCGGGGATCTTGTAGAGCTTCTCGCGCAGCAGCCGCTCGTAGTCGCGCGTGTCGCGCACGGCGATGCGGATGTAGTAGTCGTAGTCCCCCGAGACCAGGTAGGCCTCCAGGATCTCGGGGATGGTGGCCAGCACCTGGCCGAAGGCGTAGAGCGTGTCCTCCGTGTGGCTCTCCAGCGTGAGCTGCACGATCACCGTGTCCTGGTAGCCCAGGCTGGCCGGGTCCACGTCCACCGTGTAGCGCTTGATCACCCCTTCGTCCTGCAGCCGCTTGATGCGGCTCCAGCAACTGGTGGGCGACAGCCCCACCTCGGCACCGATCTCCTGCAGCGTGCGCCGCGCGTCCTGCAGCAGGATGCGCAGGATGGCCAGGTCGGTCTTGTCGAATGCTTTTCCGCTAGACATGGGTTTCTCCGTATGAATTTCGGACTATGGTGCCGGAATATCGAAAAATCAGAAGCCTATTCTGCGCCGCAGCCTAAAAAATGGAGGCTATGAAAACCACCGACGTCCTCGACACCCGGCCATCCCTTCCGACGGCCGCCCTGCCAGCGGTGCCCGCCGCTCCGCGCAACGGCGCCCAGGCCCTGCTGGACGCCCTGATCGACGGCGGCGTCGACACCCTGTTCGGCTACCCCGGCGGCGCCGCGCTGCCGCTGTACGACGCGCTGCACGGCGAGCCGCGGTTGCGCCACATCCTCGTGCGCCACGAGCAGGCCGCTGTGCACGCGGCCGAGGGCTATGCGCGCAGCACGGGCAAGGTCGGCGTGGTGCTGGTCACCTCCGGCCCCGGCGTGGGCAACACCATCACGGGCCTGCTCGATGCGATGAGCGATTCCGTGCCCGTGCTGTGCATCAGCGGCCAGGTGGCCACGGCCGTGATCGGCACCCAGGCCTTCCAGGAGAGCGATGCGTTGGGCATGTCGCGGCCCGTGACCAAGTGGAATTTCCAGCCGCGCAGCGCCGCCCAGGTCGGCGACGCGGTGCGCCGTGCGCTGGCCATCGCCGCGGGCGGGCGGCCCGGCCCGGTGCTGCTCGACGTGCCCAAGGATGTGCAGCTCGCACCCGTGGGCCAGCCCGTGGCGGCGCGGCCCCTGCGCGCGGCGCAGGGCACGAGCCTGCCGCGCGGCAGCCTGCAGCGCGCGGCCGACCTGATCTCCACGGCGCGTCGGCCCGTGTTCTACGGCGGTGGCGGCCTGGTCAACGCCGGGCCGGCGGCCTGCGCAGCCTTCGCGCAACTGGTGCGCCAGGTCGGCGGCCCCTGCACGCTCACGCTGATGGGGCTGGGTGCGTTCCCCGCGTCCGATCCGCAGTTCGTGGGCATGCTCGGCATGCACGGCACGCTGGAGGCCAACCTGGCCATGCACGAGGCCGACCTGGTGGTCAACGTGGGCGCGCGCTTCGACGACCGCGTGACCGGCAAGCTCGACGAGTTCTGCCCGCACGCCCGCAAGATCCACATCGACATCGACCCCAGCGCCATCCACCGCACGGTGCAGGTCGACGTGCCCATCGTCGGCGACTGCGGCGCCGTGCTCGACGCGCTGCTGGCCCTGCCCGAACTGCGCGGCCTCGACCCCGCGCGGCTCGCGCCCTGGTGGCAGCGCGTGGAGCGTTGGCGCGCCCAGCGCTGTCTGGACTTCACGCCGCAGGCCGAGGCCATCCTGCCGCAGCAGCTCATGGCCACGCTGCAGGCGCAGATCGCCGGGCGCGACGCCATCGTCTCCACCGATGTCGGCCAGCACCAGATGTGGGCCGCGCAGTACCTGCGTTTCGAGCGGCCGCGCCGCTGGCTCACGTCCGGCGGTGCCGGCACCATGGGCTACGGTCTGCCGGCCGCCATCGGGGCGCAGGTGGCGCACCCCGATGCCCTGTGCGTCTGCGTGAGCGGCGACGCCTCGGTGCTCATGAACATCCAGGAGTTGTCCACCGCCGTGCAGCACAAGACACCCGTCAAGCTGGTGCTGTCCAACAACGGCTACATGGGCATGGTGCGGCAGTGGCAGGAGCTGAACCACGGCAACCGCCTCTCGCACAGCTGGAACGCCGCGCTGCCCGACTTCGTGGCGCTGGCCAAGGCCTTCGGCTGGGGCGCGCGGCGCGTGTCCGATCCGGCCGAGCTCGATGCCGCGCTGGCCGAGTGCCTGGCGTACGACGGGCCGTTCTTCCTCGACGTGCAGGTGGCCGCGCAGGAGAACTGCTTCCCCATGATGCCCGCCGGTGCCGGCCACCACCGGGTGATGCTGGGCAAGGACCGGTGGTACCGGGACGAGGACGACAGCGCCGCTGCCTGAGGCCAGGCCGCGTGCGCGGCGCCAGGGCAGGGGAGACTGCTACGATCCGCGCCCGTCCTGCCATGCGCGGGACGGCCATCCACCCATGAACTTCCGCCAGCTGCGCTACTTCTGCGAGGTGGCCGCTTGCGGCACGCTGGCGCGCGCGGCCGAGCGGCTGCATGTGGCGCCGACCGCGCTCAGCATGCAGATGGCGCAGCTGGAGTCCAGCCTGGGCGGCGCGCTGTTCGACCGCAGCGCCCGGCCCATGGTGCTCACGCCGCTGGGCCACTTCTTCCTGCCGCGCGCCCAGGCCCTGCTGCGCGACGGCCAGCGGCTGGAGCAGGAGTCGCGCGAACTGGCGGCGGGCCGCAGCGGCTGGCTCGGCATCGGCTTCGTGCGCTCGCTGCTCAATTCGCGGCTGCCCAGCGCCCTGCACGCTTTCCGCCAGGCCCATCCAGAGGTCAAGCTCGAACTGGTCGAGATGCTGTCCGAGCACCAGCCGGCCCAGCTGCGCAGCGGACGCATCCACCTGGGCCTGTCGCGCTTCGCGCTGGCGCCCGAGCCGCTGGCCGACCTGCGGCACACACCCTTGTTCGAGGACCCCTTCGTCGTCGCGCTGTCGGCGCAGCATCCCCTGGCGCGCCGGCGCCGGCTCGCGGTGGCCGACCTGGACGGCCTGCCGCTGATCAGCTACCCCAAGGACCCGCACAGCGGCTTCGCGCAGCGCGTGCTCGCGGCGCTGCTGCAGGCCGGCGCGCAGCCGCGCGTGGACCACGAGGCGATCGAGATCCACACCGCGCTGGCCCTGGTGGCCGCCGGCCTGGGCTACGCCATCGTGGGCGCGTCGGTGGCCGAGCGCGGCCAGAGCGATCTCGTGTTCTTGCCGATCCCGGCCTTGAAGACGCGCACAGTGGTGATGGCGGTCACGCGCGCGGACGGCGACAACCCCTTGGTCGAACGCATGCTGGCGCTGTTGCAGTCCACCGCACCGGCGACGGACCGGCGCGCCAGAACTTCAGAAAAGCTGAAGTAAGGCTCAGCAATCGCTGCTGTGCCTGGCCGGCGCCTTGACCGAAGATGCGCGCCCATGCCGACTCCACCCCTGTCCGATCCCCTCGCCATGCTGCGCCAGCTGGGCGCCGCCACCGTCTACGAAGCCCAGGGCGCCCAGGGCGCGCTGGACCACGGCATCAAGCCGATCGACCCGGCCTGCCGCCTGGCCGGTCCGGCCTACACCGTCGACTGCCGGCCCGCCGACAACCTGATGCTGCACTACGCCGTGCAGAAGGCGCGGCCCGGCGATGTGCTGGTGGTCGATGCCAAAGGCTTCATGGAGGCTGGCCCCTGGGGCGATGTGCTGACGCTGCAGGCCATGCAGCGCGGCATCGCCGGATTGCTCATCAACGGCTGCGTGCGCGATGCCAACCTCATCATCGAGCTGGGCTTTCCGGTGTTCTGCCGCGGCCTGTCGATCAAGGGCACGGGCAAGAACCAGCCGGGCCGCGTCGATGTGCCGGTCAGCATCGGCGACGTGACGATCCGGCCGGGCGACATCGTCGTCGGCGACCGCGATGGCGTGGCCGTGGTGCCGCACGAGCGCGTGGACGCCACCATCGCCGCCAGCCTGGCGCGCGAGGACAAGGAAGCGCAGCAGCGCGAGGCCATCGCGCAGGGCGTCTCCACCGTCGAACTGCTGGGCCTGGCCGAGACGCTGCGCCGCTTCGGCCTGCACTGAGCACATACGCGCCGCCGCGCGCAACGGCAAGCCTTCATTTCCAAGGAGACATCAGCATGAACAGAACGCAATTTCTTCGCCTGTGCGCGCTCGGCGCGGCACTGGCCGTGGGCGGCCCGGCCGCCCTGGCGCAGACTTATCCGTCCAAGCCGATCCGGCTGGTCGTGCCCTGGCCGGCGGGCGGCGGCGCCGACGCCGTGGGCCGCGCGGTGGCCGAGGCGCTGCGCGTGCAGCTGGGCCAGAGCGTGGTCGTCGACAACATCGCCGGCGCGGGCGGCAACATCGGCACGCAGCAGTTCATCCGCCAGCCGGCCGACGGCTACACGCTGCTGCTGGCCACCAGCTCGACCAACTCGGCCAACCCCTACCTGTACAAGCGCACCGGCTTCGACCCGGTCAAGGACTTCACGCCGGTGGCCTCGCTGGCCGTGATTCCCAGCGTCATGATCGTGGCCGCCGGTGCGCCCTACAAGTCGCCGGCCGACATCGTGCAGGCCGCCAAGGCCACGCCGGGCAAGCTGTCGTACGGTTCGGGCGGCGTCGGCAATTCGGCCCACCTGGCTGGGGAGCTGTTCAAGTCCATCGCGGGCATCGACGTCATCCACGTGCCCTACAAAGGCAGCTCACCCGCGTTGACCGATGTCATGGGCGGCCAGCTCGACTACATGCTGGACACCGGCGCCTACGGCCAGCTGAAGGGCGGCAAGGTGCGGGCGGTCGCGGTGGCCTCGGCCACGCGGCATCCGCTGCTGCCTGGCGTGCCGACCTTCGAGGAGCTCGGCATCAAGGGCATGCAGATGAACGCCTGGTATGGCCTGGCGGCCCCGGCCGGCACGCCGGCCGCCATCGTCGAGCGGCTCAACGGCGCGGTGCAGGCCGCCTTCCAGGCGGGTGACCTCGGCAAGCGGCTGACCGACGTGGGCGCCGAACTGCGGCCCGGCACGGCGGCCAGCTTCGCCGCGTTCTGGAATGCCGAGCTGCAGCGCTACGCCGGCCTGGTCAAGCTGACGGGCGCGACGCTGGACTGAGCCCGGCCCGGCTGCTTGAGTCTTGAGGCGCGCGCCAACACAGGCGCTGCAGACCATCCCGCGCGGGATGGATCGGGTCATTGCATTCTGCGGCCGCGAGCCGCTCAGCGCGCGCCGCTCAGCGCGCGCTGCTCAGCGCGGGGGTCGGCAGTGGCCAGGTGCGCCAGCAACAGCTTGCTTGCCGCCGACAGCGCGCTTTCGGAGCGGTAGCACGCGACGAACTGGCGCTGCGCCCAGGCGTCGCGCAGCGGCACCAGCACCAGCCCGGCGGCGTCCGCATAGAGCTGCGCCACTTCCATCGGCACCACGCTGATGGCCAGGTCGGCCTGCACCACGCGCAGCGCTGCGTCGAAGTTCGCCACCACGACGCGGTTGACCAGTGTCTTGCCGTGCTCCGAGGCCACGCGCCGCAGCAGCAGCTGCAGGGCCGTGGTGGCGGGCAGGCCGACCTGCTGGCAGTCCAGCGTCTGCGCGAAGTCCAGCGCCGCATGGCGCGCCAGCGGATGGGACGCATGCATCACCATCGCCAGGTGGTCCTGGCGGTACGGCTGTGCCTGCAGCCCGCGCAGGTCCACGGCGTCCCAGCACAGGCCGATGGACGCCTGCCCGTCGTGCACGCACTGGACCACCCCGTGGCTGGCCTGCTCCTCCATGCTGACCTGGATGCGGGCATGCGCTTCGGTGCGCAGGAAGGCGGCCACGTCCTGCGCCAGGGGGCTTTGCAGCACTGACGACGTGCAGACCACCTGCACGTGGCCGCTCGCGCCGTCGGCATAGCTGGCCATGTCGCGTTCGATCTGCTCCACGCGGGCGATCACGGCGCGCGCGTGTTCGAGCAAGGTCTGGCCTGCTGGCGTGGGTGCCATGCCATGGCGGCGACGGGTGAGCAAGGGCGTGCGAAGCGTGTCTTCGAGTTGGGCCAGGCGCTTGCTGATGGCAGAACCCACCAGGTTCGCGCGCTCGCCCGCCATGCGCAGGCTGCCCGTCTCGCACACGGACGCGAACAGCCGCAGGGTGGTCAGGTCCAGGTCGCGCATGGGGCTCAAGATGTTCCGAGAAGGAACTTTGCAGTTTCCGAATGACCATTCGATTCTATTGTGGAATTTCTAGAATCGTCTGCAACAGGAGACGACACGATGCATGCAGCCGCCACGGACCCCGACCCGACGATCTGCCACCCCTTTCTTCCACGCGAGGCCGTGGTGCGCGAAGTCGGCTTGCGCGATGGCCTGCAAAGCATCGCCATGGTGCTGCCGACCGCCCACAAGCTCGACTGGTTGCGCCAGGCCCATGCGGCGGGCCAGCGCGAGATCGAGGTCGGCTCCTTCGTGCCCGCCCGCCTGCTGCCGCAACTGGCCGACACCGAAGAGGTCCTGGCATTCGCCAAGACCCTGCCTGGCCTGTTCGCCTCGGTGCTGGTGCCCAACCTCAAGGGAGCCGAGCGGGCGCTGGCGTGCGGCGCCGACCTGATGATGGTGCCGCTGTCGGCCAGCCACGCCCACAGCCTGGCCAACCTGCGCAAGACCCCGGACGAGGTGGTGGCCGAGGTGGCGCGCATGCGCGCCGCGCGCGACGCCAGCGGCGCGCGCACGCTGATCGACGGCGGCGTGGGCACGGCCTTCGGCTGCACGCTGCAGGGCGAGGTGCGCGAGAGCGAGGTGCTGCGCCTGATGCAGGGCCTGCTCGATGCCGGCGCCGACCGCGTGAGCCTGGCCGACACCGTCGGCTATGCCGATCCGGCCATGGTGCGCAGCCTGTTCGAGAAGGCCTTGCGCATCGCCGGCGACCGCCTGTGGTGCGGCCATTTCCACGACACACGCGGCCTGGGGCTGGCCAACGCCTATGCCGCGCTGGAAGTCGGCGTGACACGGTTCGACGCCTGCATCGCCGGCATCGGCGGTTGCCCGCATGCGCCGGGGGCCAGCGGCAATGTCGCGACGGAAGACCTGCTGTTCATGCTCGAAAGCATGGGCGTGGCCACCGGTGTCGATTTGCACGCCCTGTTGCAGCTGCGCGCCAGGGTGGCGTCCTGGCTGGACGGGCAGACGCTGCACGGCACGCTGTGGCGGGCCGGCCTTCCCAAGACCTTCGCCCCGGCGCCTGTTGCGGCCCGCGCAGTGGCTGAAAGCCAAGACCGATGAACGCACCGCAACAACCGGGCACCGACGCCGCGGCGCTTCCACTGGCCGGCGTGCGGGTCGTCGAGTTCACGCACATGGTGATGGGACCGACCTGCGGCATGGTGCTGGCCGACCTGGGGGCCGAGGTCATCAAGGTCGAGCCCGTCGAAGGCGACCGCACGCGGCGCCTGCTCGGCGCCGGCGCCGGCTTCTTCCCCATGTTCAACCGCAACAAGAAGAGCATCGCGCTCGACCTGCGCAGCCCGCAGGGGCTGGAGGTCGCGCTCAAGCTGTGCACCGGCGCGGATGTGGTGGCGCAGAACTTCAAGCCCGGCGTGATGGCCAAGTACGGGCTGGACCACGCGGCGGTGTCCCGGCTCAACCCGCGCGTGGTCTACGTGGACCACGCCGGCTTCCTGCCCGGCCCCTACGAGCACCGCACGGCGCTCGACGAGGTGGTGCAGATGATGGGCGGCCTGGCCTACATGACAGGCCGGCCGGGCGACCCGCTGCGCGCCGGCAGCAGCGTGAACGACATCATGGGCGGCATGTTCGGCGCCATCGGCGCGATGGCCGCGCTGATGCGCCGCGGCGTGACCGGCCAGGGCCAGCATGTGCAGTCGGCGCTGTTCGAGAACAACGTGTTCCTGGTCGGCCAGCACATGCTGCAGTACGCCATCACCGGCCAGCCGGCCGCGCCCATGCCGGAGCGCATCTCGGCCTGGGCGCTGTACGACGTGTTCACGGTCAAGGACGGCGAACAGATCTTCCTGGCGGCTGTCAGCGACGCGCAGTGGACAACCTTCTGCCGCGCCATGGGCTTCGACGACCTGATGGCCGATCCGCTGCTGGCCACCAACAACCAGCGCGTGCTGGCGCGGCCGACCATGCTGGCCGAACTGCGCCGCCGGCTGGCGCCGTGCAGTGCGGCCGAGCTGTCGGACATCTTCGAGCGCCACGGCCTGCCGTTCGCGCCCATCGTCCGGCCCGAGGACCTGTACGACGATCCGCACCTGCTGGGCACGGGCGGGCTGGCCGACATCCGCCTGCCCGATGGCGAACGCGCTGGCCAGACTGCCAAGACCGCCCTGTTCCCCATCGCGCTGGATGGCGAGCGGCTGGGTGTGCGCCTCGATCCGCCACTGCTCGGCGAGCACACCGACGCGTTGCTGCAGGGCCTGGGCTACGACGCCGCGCAGATCGCCGCGCTGCGCGCGCAAGCCTGCATCGCCTGAACCACCCATACCAACGAAGGAGACAAGGATGCGCTCCACCACCACCCCACGCACCACCGCACTGCGGCGCCGCCAGCTGCTGACCCTGGCCGCTGCGGGCGTCCTGGCCGCGCCAGGCATCGGCCGTGCCCAGTCCAGCGACCGGCCTGTGCGCTTCGTGCTGCCCGTCAGCGCGGGCTCCGGTGTCGACACCATCGTGCGGGCCTGCGCGCCCGCCCTGGCGCTGCAGCTGCGGCATCCCGTCGTCGTCGAGAACCAGCCCGGCGCGGGCGGCATCACCGGCACTGCCACGCTGGTCAAGGCGGCGCCCGACGGCTTCACGCTGAGCGTGGTGTCCAACAACCACGTGATCTTTCCGAGCGTCTACAAGAGCCTGCCGTTCGACCCGATCGCCGACATCACGCCGATCACGGTGCTGGGCTCGACGCCGCTGGCGGTGGTCGTCAATCCGCACAAGCTGCCGGTGAAGACCGTGCCGGAGCTCATCGCGCTGCTGAAGGCCAATCCCGGCAAGTACAACTACGGGTCCGCCGGCAACGGCACCATCCTGCACCTGGCGGCCGCGATGTTCCTGGAGGAGGCCGGCGTGACGGCGCAGCACGTTCCGTACAAAGGCACCGGCCCGCTGGTGGCCGACCTGCTCGGCGGCCAGGTCGACATGGGCGTCATCGCCGTGCCGGCGATCCAGGCGCATCTGCAGAGCCGCGGGCTGGTGGCCGTGGGCGTCGGCACCGCGGCGCGCTCGCCGGTGCTGCCGGACCTGCCCACGGTGGCCGAACAGGGCCTGCCGGGCTACGTGGTCGAAGGCTGGTTCGGCGTCATCGGCCCGGCGCGGCTGCCGGCGGCCAACGTGCAGCAGATCCACCAGGCCTTCGTCGCGGCCATGGCCACGCCCGAGGTCCGCGACGCCATGCTCAAGCAGGGCAATGCGATCAATCCGACCGGCCCCGAGGCCGCGGCCGCGTTCTTTCGGGCAGAGAAGGAGAAGTACGCCCGCATCGTGAAGGCCGCGGGCGTGCAGGCGACCTGAGGCCCACGCGGGCGGGCGCCGCCCGCGGCGGGCGTGTCGATGTGGCGGGTCTTCGTCCGTCGTGCAGACATGGGCTGCCTGTAGATTCCGCCGATGTCTCTTTCTCCCTCTCCCCCTCGCGCCACGGCGCGCGAATGGACCGGCCTGGCCGTCGTCGCCTTGCCCTGCCTGGTCTACTCGATGGACCTCACGGTGCTGAACCTCGCGCTGCCCGTGCTGAGCCGCGAGCTGCAGCCTTCCGGCGGGCAGCTTCTCTGGATCCTGGACATCTACGGCTTCTTCGTCGCGGGCTTCCTGATCACCATGGGCACGCTGGGCGACCGTATCGGCCGGCGCCGGCTGCTGCTGATCGGCGCGGCGTTCTTCGCAGGCGCATCGGCCCTCGCAGCGCTGGCCGACACGGCCGCGCTGCTGATCGCGGCGCGTGCGCTGCTGGGCCTGGCCGGCGCCACCATCGCGCCGTCGACCATGGCGCTGATCCGCAACATGTTCCACGACGCCGGGCAGCGCCAGTTCGCCATCGGCATCTGGATCGCGGCCTTCTCGCTCGGCAGTGCCATCGGGCCGCTGGTGGGCGGCGTGCTCTTGGAGTATTTCCATTGGGGTTCGGTGTTCTGGATCAACGTGCCGGTGATGGCGCTGACGCTGGCCCTCGGCCCGCGCCTGCTGCCCGAGTACCGCGATCCGCAAGCGGGCCGGCTCGACCTGGCCAGCGTGGCGCTGTCGTTGGCGGCCGTGCTGCTGACGATCTACGGGCTCAAGCAGATGGCCGAGCACGGGCCCGCCGCCGGATCGCTCGCCACCACGCTGCTGGGCCTGGCCGTGGGCGCGCTGTTCGTGCGCCGCCAGGGCCGCATCGACTATCCGCTGCTCGATGTGCGGCTGTTCGCGCACGCGCCGTTCTGCGCCGCGCTGGCGGCCTATGCGCTGACCTGCCTGGCGATGTTCGGCGTCTACATCTTCATCACGCAGTACCTGCAGCTGGTGCTGGGGCTCACGCCCTTGCACGCCGGGCTGGCGACGCTGCCGTGGGCGCTGTCGTTCGTCGCCGGGTCGCTGCTGGCGCCCACCTTGGCCGCGCGCTGGCCGCGCGCACGGGTGCTGGTGGTCGGCCTGGTGGCCGCGGCGCTGGGCTTCGGCCTACTGGCGGCGGGGCAGGGCCTGTGGACGCTGCTGCCGGCCACGGTCGTCATGGCCCTTGGCATGGCGCCGGTGTTCACCATCGGCAACGAAATCATCATCACCACCGCGCCGCCCGAGCGCGCCGGCGCCGCGTCCGCGTTGTCGGAAACCGCATCGGAGTTCAGCGGCGCATTAGGCATCGCACTGCTGGGCAGCGCCGGCATGGTGGTCTACCGCCACGGGCTCGCGTCCGCCTGGCCCACGGGGCTGGGGGCCGACGCGGTGCTGGCGGCCGGCGCATCGCTGGGTGGCGCCGTGCACCTGGCGCAGGTGCTGCCGTCGGCGCAGGGCGCGGCGCTGCTGCAGGCGGCGCAAGGAGGATTCACGGATGCGCTGCAGGCCATCGCGCTGGTGGGCGCATTGCTGGTGGGCGCGGCCGCCTGGTTGGTGGCGCGCATGCTGCGCGGGGTGGACCTGGCGGCGGCACCGCACTGAAGGCGGCTACATCTCCTCGCTGCGCACGAAGGATTCCAGGCCCTTGACCATGCGCGCGAGCTGCGGGCCGATCTCCTGGTCCAGCAGCTCGCGCGGGAACTTGCTGGCCTGGCCGCCCGCGTTGATGGTCACCACGCGGCCATCGGGCTGCCGGATCGCGGCGGCCACGCCGCTGATGTCGGTCTGCCAGTCGCGCACGACGATGGTGAAGCCGCGCGCCTGCCAGTGCGCGCAGCCCGCGTCGATGGCCTGGCGGGCCTGCGGCCAGCGCTCGCCTTCGGCCTGGCGGATTTCGGCCAGCAGGCGGTCGCGCTCGCGCGGCTCCATCACGGCGAGCATGGCGTGGCCCATGGCGGTGTCGGCGATGGGAATGCGCGAGCCGATGTCCAGCCCGAGCGACAGCGGCGCCCCCGAGCGGCAGTTCTCCAGGTACAGCACCGACAGGCCGTTGCGGATGCCCAGCGACACGGAGATGTCGTAGCGGTCCGCCAGGTCCTGCATGTAGGGCCGCGCGATGCGCCGCAGCCTGAGGTTGGAGACCATGGTGATGCCCAGCGCCGCCACGCTGTCGCCCAGCGCGTACTTGCCGCTCTCGCGCGAGTGGCGCAGGTAGCCCTGCACGCACAGCGTGTAAGCGAGCCGCACCACGGTGGGCTTGGGCAGGTTGGTGCGGGCTGCAATCTCGGTGTTGGTGAGCCACTTCTCGTCCACGCTGAAGCAGGCGAGCACGTCCAGCCCCCGCGCCAGCGCAGTGACGAACCGCCGGCTGTCGGCGCCTTCCTCGAAGTCGATCTGCCTGGTGCGTCCCACGTTCTTCCTTGTAATTCTGCTTAGCGGAATTATTCGGCGCTGCTGGATTGCCGTTTCTCATGGATTTCCCTAGGCGTTAGGGAATTCATGGAGATCGATACTGGAAAATCTCCACGGACGACGATCAAAAGAATTCCGCGTGGAGAAATAAAACGACACCATCACACCACGTGGAGACTTTCACCATGCCATCCATTGCCATGCGCCGCGGCACCGCCGCCGCCCTGTCCATTGCCGCAGCCCTGGCCCTCGGCGCCTGCGGCGGCGGCGGGGACGACACGCCCGAACCCGAGGAAACGCGCGCGCAGGACGCCCGCCAGTTCACGGTCGACCCGGCGCGGCTGCCGTTCGCGGCCGTCGAAGGCGCGCCCGAGACCGACCGCTGGTGGGGCGTGCTGGACGGCGCCGGCTACCGCGTCGAGGTGCCCAAGAACTGGAACGGCATGCTGGTCATGTACGCGCACGGCTACGGCGGCACCGGCGCCGCCGTCAGCGTCAGCGATGCGCCGATCCGCGCGCACCTGATCGCCAAGGGCTACGCCTGGGCGGCGTCCAGCTTCTCGAAGAACTACTACGACGTGCGTGCCGGCATCGAGGACACCAACGCGCTGGCGCTGGCGTTCCAGCGGATCGGCGCGCAGAACGGCCGCACGCTGGCGGCACCGGCCAAGACCTACATCATCGGCACCTCGATGGGCGGCCACATCGCGGCGGCCGCCGTCGACGCCGAGGCCATAGCGACCGCCAACCACAAGGTGCGCTACGCCGGCGCCGTGCCGATGTGCGGCGTGCTCGGCGACACCGAGCTCTACAACTACTTCGGCGCCTCGCAGATCGCCGCGCAGCAGCTGGTCGGCGTGCCTGTTACCAGTTGGCCGGTGGCCAACTGGGCCGCGCTGGCGCCGCAGGTGCGCAATGCGCTGTTCACCACCTTCCCGAGCGCCACGACGCCGCTGGGCGACCAGTACAAGGAGATCGTCAAGCAGCTCACCGGCGGTGAGCGGCCGATGTTCAACGAAGGCTTCGCGGGCGGCATGAACGCCACTGTCTGGGGCACCTTCGGCCGCGACGGCACCATCAACGGCATCCTGAACAAGGACGGCTACGACACCACCGGCGTCGTCTACCAGTTCGACAACGACCCGGCGCAGACCGGCGCCGAGGCGGCCTTCAACCAGGCGGCCTACCGCCTGCGCGCCGATCCCGAGGCCAACCGCCTGCGCCGCGACGGGCTGCGCTGGTTCCCCAAGACCAACGCGCGCATCGATGTGCCGGTGGTCACCATCCACACGCTGGGCGACGTGTACGTGCCGTTCAGCATGGAGCAGATCTACAAGCGGCGCGCCATGGCGCTGGGCACCGACAAGTGGCTGGTGCAGCGCGCCATCCGCGGCGTAAGCCATTGCGACTTCACGGTGGACGAGCAGACCGCCGCCTTCGATGCGATGACGAACTGGGAGCAGAACGGCGTCAAGCCCGCTGGCGACGAGGTGCTGGACCGCGCCACCGTGGCCAATCCGGCCTACGGCTGCAAGTTCTCGTCGCCCTCGCGCACACCCAACAGCTGCCCCGCCAGCTGATTGTTCCCCCAACGCCCCGGCCCGCGCCGGGGCCCGACCCCTGGAAATCATCCATGAACGCACGATCCTTCAAGCGCCGTACCTTGCCCCTGCTGCTGCTGGCCGCCGGCCTGGTGGCCGGCCCTGCGCTGGCGCAGTCCGACCGCTTCCCCAGCCGCGCCATCAAGGTGCTGATCGGCTTCACCGCCGGTGGCTCGACGGACGTGCCGTTCCGCGTGCTGGCCGAGAACGCCTCCAAGATCCTCGGCCAGCCCGTGATCATCGAGAACAAGCCCGGTGCGGGCGGCGTGCTGCCCGCCCAGATGATGCAGAGCGTGCCGGCCGACGGCTACACGCTGGCGCAGATCCCGTTGCCGGTGTTCCGCCTGCCCTACACGCAGAAGATCAACTGGGACCCGGTCGCCGACCTGCAGTACGTGATCGGCCTGGCCGGCTACTCGTTCGGGCTGGTGGTGCCGGCGGATTCGCCAATCAAGAACATGCAGGACTACATCGCCTATGCGAAGGCGCACCCCGGCCAGCTGACCTACGGCACGCCCGGCGCGCTGACCACGCTGCACCTGACGATGGAGAACATCGCGATGCAATCGGGCATCACGCTGAACCACATCCCCTACAAGGGCAACTCCGAATCGCTGCAGGCGGTGATCGGCAACCACGTGATGTCGGTGGCCGACACGCCGGGCTGGGGCCCGTACGTCGAGCAGGGCCGCCTGCGCCTGCTGTCGACCTGGGGCGACAAGCGTTCCAGCAAGTTCCCTGATGCGCCCACGCTGAAGGAAGTGGGCATCAACCTCGTGCAGACCTCGCCGTTCGGCCTGGTCGTGCCCAAGGGGACGGACCCCAAGATCGCGCAGGTGCTGCACGACGCCTTCAAGAAGGCCATGGACATGCCCAACTACAAGGAGTCGCTGGCCAAGTTCGACATGGAGCCCTACTACATGGACAGCGCCACCTACAGGAAGTATGCGGTGGAGACCATGAAGACCGAGAAGCTCATCATCGAGAAGCTGGGCCTGGCCAAGTAGGCCCCGTGCGAAGGCCATGCGGGCGGTCGTGCAGCGGCCTTGCCGCTGGCAGATCGCGCGCGCCGCGCCAGGCGCTTGAGAATCCGCAGCGCAGCAGATGGCACTGGCCCCCCATGGACATGGCCTGAGCCGCAGGTGTACAAACATCCGTGGCCATTTCCATTCGGTACCCACCATGAAGCAGCAACAGCATTTCTGGGAAGTCGACTTGATCGAACTGGTCAAGCGCTGGGCCGAGGACATGAAGACCTTCCTGCTCACGGTGCTGCTGTTTCTCGGGCTGTCGCTGCCCGTCGTGATCCCGACGCTGATCCTGTGGTACCTGTCCTCGATCAATTTCCGCGCCGTCGGCGGCATGACGCTGGCGCCCTGAGCCCGCCGAGGCGCGACAACGCCATCCTGCCTCGCAAGCCCGCCACCCCAGCCCGGGAGGTCGCTCGTCCGCCTCAGCCTGCGGAGACAATGCGCGCATGGACGAACTCAAGACCATGCGCACCTTCGTCAAGGTGGTGGACGAAGGCAGCTTCGCCGGCGCGGCGCGCGCGCTCAACGTGGCCAATTCGGTGGTCACGCGGGCCGTGGCCGAGCTGGAGGAATCGCTCAAGAGCCGGCTGCTGAACCGCACCACGCGCGCACTGTCGCTGACCGATGTGGGCACGCAGTACCTGGAGCGGGTGCGCAGCATCCTCGAGGACATCGATGACGCCAACAACCAGGCCAGCGAGGCCACCGGCGAGGTCCGCGGCCAGCTGCGCGTGGCCGCGCCGCAGGAGTTCCTGATCGCCAGCCTGGCGCGGCTGGTGCCACGCTTCGCGCAGCGGCATCCGGGGCTCAAGATCCAGCTGCTGCTGTCCAGCCCGGAGGCCACGGTGCCCGACGACGCGGCCGACGTGACGATCCTCATCCACAACCCCGACCCGCTGGACGGCAACTTCGTCGCGCGGCTGCTCGCGCATGCCGAGGTGGTGCTTTGCGCCACGCCCGAGTACCTGCGCCAGCACGCGCCCATCGCCAAGCCCGAGGACTTGCTGCAGCACACCATCCTGGTGCCGGAATCGGCCTTCGAGCGCAAGGTCTGGCTGTTCCATTCCAACGGCCGCGACGGCACGCCCGAGACCGCCACGCTGCAGCCGCAGCGCTCAGCCATCACGTCGCACAACGCCGCCGTGCTGATCGCGGCGGCGCGCGGGCATTTCGGCATTGCCGGCGCCCTGTCGCTCAATGTGGCGGACGACCTGCGGGCGGGCACGCTGCAACGCGTGCTGCCGGCCTGGGCCGCGGCCAGCTACCGCGTCTACGCGGCCGTGCCCAGCCGCAGCCACCTGCCGCGGCGCACGCGGGCCTTCATCGAGTTCCTCGTGGAGCACTACGGCGGCGAACCCGTCGATCCGTGGGTGTCGGGCCGGGTGCTCTGAAGCGCGCGTGACAAGCGGCGTCATGGCCGCGTCACACCGGTGCCATACAACCGGCCGCTCACTATCCGAGGAGCGAGCCTTGCAAAAGAACTGGATGTCGCTGGCGATCAGCGGCCTGTCGACCGTGGCCTTGTCGGCCGTGCTGGTGGCCTGCGGCAGCGACGGCGACACGCCCGCCGCGTCGGTGCCCGACGCCAACAAATTTTTCAACCGCACGGCGACCTTCACGGTCTGCAGCCAGATCGGCGCATCCTGCGAATCCGATGAGGTGACGGCGGCCGAGATCGTCGCCGCGAGCGAAGACGGCATGACGCTGGTCTACAGCAACAGCCCCAAGGGCGAGATCGGCTTCGTCGACATCACCGACGTGAAGGCCCCCAAGCCCCTGGGTGCGTTGGCCATGGGCGGCGAGCCGACCTCGGTCACCGTGCTGGGGGCGCACGCCATCGTGGCCGTCAACACCTCGCCGAGCTTCACCGCGCCGAGCGGCAAGCTGGTGGTGGTGGACATCGCCACGCGCAAGGCCGTGGCGGAGATCGTGCTGCCGGGCCAGCCCGACTCCATCGCCGTGAGCCGAGACGGCAAGTACCTGGCCGTCGCCATCGAGAACGAACGCGACGAAGACCTCGGCGACGGCGCACCGCCGCAGCTGCCGGGTGGCAGCCTGGTGATCGTGGACGTGGCCGGCGCCCCGGGCGCCTGGAAGACGCGCACCGTGGACCTGACCGGCATCGCCGCGCTGTACCCGAGCGACCCCGAGCCCGAATACGTGGCCATCAACGACGACAACGTCGCCGTCGTCACGCTGCAGGAGAACAACCACATCGCGCTGGTGGACCTGGCCAGCGGCAAGGTCACGCGGCACTTCAGCGCCGGATCCGTCGACCTGGCGCAGGTCGACCTGACGGACGCGCCGCGCCCCAACCAGGTCAGCTTCACCCAGTCGCAGGCGAACCGCATGCGCGAGCCCGACGGCGTGACCTGGCTCTCGCGGACCCGCTTCGCCACCGCCAACGAGGGCGACCTGAACGGCGGCAGCCGCGGCTTCACGGTGTGGAACAGCGAAGGCAACGTGGTCTGGGACGCCGGCAATGCGCTGGAGCACCTGGTGGCGCGCGTGGGCCACTACAACGACAAGCGCTCGGACGCCAAGGGCAACGAGCCGGAGAACGTCGCCTTCGGCCGCTTCGACGGCACGGACTATGTGTTCGTGGCTTCCGAGCGTTCCAGCGTGGTTTCGGTCTACGACATGAGCCAGCCGGACGTGCCGGCCTTCAAGCAGGTGCTGCCGACCGCGCTGGCACCCGAGGGCGTGCTGGCCATCCCCTCGCGCAAGCTGTTGATCGTCGCCAGCGAGGCGGACGACCGGGCCAGCCTGGTGCGCTCCAGCCTCAACATCTACCAGTACCAGACGGCCGCGCCGGCCTACCCGACCATCCAGTCGGCCGACCGCGCCGACGGCACGCCGATTCCGTGGTCCGCGCTCTCTGGCCTGGCCGCGGCGCCCACGGGCGCCATCGTCTACGCGATCGACGACAGCTTCTTCCGCGGCAACCGCATCTTCGAGATCGACACCGCCGGCAAGCCGGCCAAGCTGCAACGCGAGATCCGCATCACCGACCCCGACGGCAAGATCGCCGCGCTGGCCGCGACGCTGCCCGCCGCGAAGGACGCCAATGCCTTCGACGCGACCGACCTGGCGGCCATGGTCAATGCCGACGGCACGGTCAACCTGGACCCGGAGGGCATTGCGCTGGCCAGTGCGGCGCAGGGCGGCGGCTTCTGGATCGCCTCCGAAGGCGCAGGCACGGTGGGCGAGGCCGCGCGTCCGGTGCTGTCGGCCAACCTGGTGTTCAAGCTCACGGCCACGGGCGTGGTGCAGGAGATCATCCAGCTGCCGGCCGATGTCAACGCCAGGCAGCAGCGCTTCGGCTTCGAGGGCATCGCCGAATCCGACGGCAAGCTGGTGGTGGCCTTCCAGCGCGCCTGGGCCGGCGAGACGCGGCCGCGCATCGGCGTCTACGACCTCACGGCCAAGACCTGGCAGTTCATGTTCTACCCGCTGGACGCCGTGGCCTCGCCCAACGGCGGCTGGGTCGGCCTGTCGGACATCACCGCCATGGGCAACAACCGCTTCATGCTGGTGGAGCGCGACAACCAGGGCGGCCCGGACGCGCGCATCAAGCGCCTGTACCGCATCGACCTGACCGGCCAGGCGGACGGCGCCGTGCTGGCCAAGACGCTGGTGCGTGACCTGCTGCCCGATCTCAAGGCCCCGGGCGGCAACGTGGTCGAGAAGATCGAGGGCCTGGCGCGCCTGGCCAACGGCGAGTGGATCGTCGTCAACGACAACGACGGCGTGGACGACGGTGCCAACAGCGGCGAGACGCAGCTGATCCGGCTGGGGCAGCTCTCGGGCGGCTGATCCCGCCCGCCGCAGGACTCGGCGGAAGGGCGCGAGGGGGAGAGCGCAGGGGCCGGATACGGTACCCTCGCGCCTCCTCTTTTTGCCCGGTCGCCCCGGTTCCTGCGCCGCCCCGTGCCATGTTCGCCCTGGATCTGCGTTCCCTGACCCTGATGGCGTTCATGACCAGCGTGGCCATGGGCTTCGTGCTGCTCATGCTCAGGCGGCACTACCCGGGCTCGATCCGCGGCATGTGGCTGTGGGGCCTGGCGCCCATGGTGGCGGCCTCCTCGACCGTGTTCTACGGGCTGGAGAACCTGTTTGCGCCGCTCGCGACCGTCGTCTTCGGCAACGGCCTGCTCATGAGCGGCTGCGCGCTGTTCTATTTCGGCACGCGGCGCTTCTACGGCCTGCGCAGCGGCTGGCGGCCCTGGGCCGCCGTCGGCGTGCTGTTGCTGCTCTGGCAGGTGTTCTTCCTCATCGGGTATCCGGACTACCGGCTGCGCCTGGCCTTGTTCGCGGGCACGCTGTCGGTGGTGCTGGTGCTGCACATCCGGCTGCTGCTGCGGCGCCCGGGCCCTGGCTTCGCAGCGCGCTTCACGGCCGGCGTGCTCGCGGTGCAGACCCTGGTGCTGGTGGCGCGCGCGGTCTCCACCTTCTGGCTGGACACGCCCACCAGCCACCGCTTTGCGCCCTCGGTCATGCAGTCGGTCTACGTGGCCACCTTCAGCTTCTCGGTGCTGCTGGTCAGCGTGGGCGTGCTGCTGATGGCCAGCGAGCGCCTGCGCTCGGAGTTCGAGCACCTGGCCAACCACGACAGCCTGACCGGCGCGCTCGCGCGCCGCGTGGTGCTGGAGGACTGCACGCGCGAGTTCGGGCGCTGGCAGCGCTTCGACCACGGCTTCGCGCTGCTGATGGTGGATGTGGACCACTTCAAGTCCATCAACGATGGCCATGGCCATGCCACGGGCGACCGCGTGCTCGCGCGGGTGGTGGACGCGCTGGGCCATGCGCTGCGCAACGTCGACCGGCTCGGCCGCTACGGTGGCGAGGAGTTCCTGGTGCTGCTGCCCGAGACCGGCGCTGGCGAGGCGCGCATGGTGGCCGAGCGCATGCGCGAGACCGTGGCCCGCCTGCCGGCCACGGCCAGGGCGCCCGCCTGCACCGTCAGCGTGGGCGTGGCCTGCGTGCGGCAGGGCGACACCAGCCTGGCGGCGGTGCTGGCGCGTGCCGATGCGGCGCTGTACGAGGCCAAGCGGCTGGGGCGCAACCGGGTGGTGGTCGCGGCCGCGGCTTGATCAGTCCTTGGTGGTGCGCATCAGCACCAGCACCACCAGCCCGCTGGCCAGCACGCCCACGCCCACCCAGGCGGCGTTGAAACCGCCCAGCTGCTGCGAGTACACATAGCCCAGGCTGGACCACAGCATGTAGGCGCTGCTGGCGCAGAACAGCGCGGGCAGCACGGGGTACAGCGGCACGCGGAACGGCCGCTCGCGCGCGCCGTCGATGGCGCGCAGCCGGAACAGCGCGATGCCCACCAGCAGAAAGAACAGCCAGAACACCGGCGCCGTGTACTCCACCATGGCCTGGAAGCCGCCCTTGAAGGCCACGCCCAGCACGATCAGCAAGAGCGCCAGCACACACTGGATCGGCAGCGCGTTGCGCGGCACCCGGCGCTCTTCGTCCCAGGCGGCCAGCACCTTGAGCGCCGGCCAGTCCTGGCCCAGCGCGCTGGCGGTGCGCGCACCCACGATCATGGTGGCGTTGATCGAGGTCAGCGCCGCCGCCGCGACCATGGCCGCGATCAGCTTGCCGGCGCCCGGGCCGAAGGCGGCGGTCAGCACGTCGGTGGCCACGGCCTGCGACTTCGCCATGCCGGCCAGGCCCAGCACCGACCAGTAGGCCCAGTTCACCAGCAGGTACAGCGCGGTCAGGAACAGTACCGAGACCAGCAGCGCGCGCGCGATGGCACGGCGGTCCTGCAGGTCGGCGCTGATGTAAGCCGCATCGTTCCAGCCGCCGAAGGTCAGCAGCACGAAGACCATGCCGAAGCCCACCCCGGCCAGCGAGACCGGGCCGGGTGCGGCCGCCGGTGGCGGCGGGGCGCTGCCCGAGCCCACGGCGAACCACAGCGCGGCCGCCACGATCAGCACCAGCCCACCGACCTCCACGGCCGTGAGCCAGGACTGCGTCTCGGCCCCGCTGCGGATGCCGCGCAGGTTGATGCCCGTCAGCACCACCGTGGCGATCGCCGCCCACAGCGCGCTGCTGTAGGTGCCCAGCGGCAGCAGCTGCGTCATGTAGTCGCCGAAGACGAAGCCCAGCAGCGCGATCGAGCCGGTGGTGATGACGGAGAAGCGCGCCCAGGCGTACAGCAGCGCCGTGCCACGGCCGAAGGCGCGCGACAGGAAGTGGTATTCGCCGCCCGCGCTCGGGTAGGTGGTGGCCAGTTCGGCGTAGCACAGCGCGCCGACCAACGCGATGAGGCCGCCCGCCACCCACAGCGCGAACATCCAGCCCGCCGTGGGCACGCTGCCGGCGACCAGGGAGGGCGCCTTGAAGATGCCCGCGCCGATGACCACGCCCACCGTGATGGCGATGGCATGGCGCATCGTCAGCGGCGCGGTGGCCGCCGGCGATGTCATCGGGCGGTGCTCGCAGCGAACGCGCTGGCGTCCTGTTCAGCGGCTGCGGTGGTGGGCACGATGGGCGAGGCGTCGCCAGCGCGGCGCGCCTCGAACGGCACACCCGGCTGCCCTGGCCTTGTCGCCGTGCCCGTGATGCGGTCGCCCGCCACCTGGCCCTCGAACTGCCAGAGCTGGCCCTTGGGATCGCGCAGGCCGAAGGCGATCTGCGCACCGACGATGCGCGGGCGCACCAGGCTGGCGCGCAGCTCGCCGAAGCCCGCGTCGCCGCTCAGGACCTGGTAGCGCTGCGCCAGCGCGAGCGTCGTGTCGGGAAGGCCGGTGCCGCTGAGCTTCCAGTTGCCCGAGGCGTTTGCCGGGATGTGCCACAGGTAGACATCGCCGTAGCCGGCGCGGGCGGTCTCGTCCGGCGTCCAGTCGCCCATCGTGAACGAGTGCGAGACCACGCGCGTGCCCGGTGCCATCTTGAACAGCAGCGGGCGCAGCCGCAGGTTCAGCGCGGGCAGCAGGTACATGGTGACCACGGTGGCGCTGGAGAAGTCGGCCTGGAAGATGTCGGCCTGGCGGAACTGCACCTTGTCGGCCACGCCGGCCTGCTGCGCACGCCGGCTGGACAGGCCCACCATGTCGGGGTTGTATTCGAGGCCGGTGGCGCGTGCGCCGAACTCGCGCGCGGCGGCGATGGCGATCTTGCCGTCGCCCGAGCCCAGGTCGAACACGCGGTCCGTGGGCTTGACCTCCGCCATCTGCAGCATGCGCGTGACGGTCTCGTCCGGCGTGGGGATCCAGATCACATCCTTGCCGGCCTGGCCGCGCTGGGGCTCGTAGCTGCTGTTGCTCTGGGCGAACGTGGATGCCGCAAAGCCGGCCAGCGAAAGCACGGCGAGCCGGCGGGACAGAGAGGCCTGGGCGATGGTCGTCACTGTGGGTCCTTGGTTCTGGGGAGACAGTCCGCAGTGCCCCGTGCAGCGCGGCTGGGCGGGGGCATTGTGGAGTGCCCGCCGCGCCGCGGGTGCGACGCCCCCAGGGTCTTTGCGGACTTCAGACCGGTGCGGGTGGTAGCGGCGGCATCACCACCGTCGGCGGCGCGGCCATCTCCACGCCGGCCTGGCGGAACGCGTCGAGCATGGCGAACAGCAGGTCGCTGCGCACGCCGCCGGCCGTGCGCGGCCCGTCCACGTAGCAGATGGCCTGGAACACCAGCATGCCGGTCTCCACGCCTTCCAGCGAGAGCGAGGGGGCGGGCGTCGGCAACACCTTGGGGTGGGCGGCGCAGGCCGCGAGCATGATCTCGCGCACCTTGGGTGCGTCGGTCGCCAGTGGCATCGGCAGGCGGATCAGCACGCGGCCCTCGGCGTTGCTGAGCGTCATGTTGCGCACGGTCTTGGTGATGAACTCCGAGTTCGGCACGATGACGGTGGAGCGGTCGCCCAGCTGGATCTCGGTGGCGCGCACGTTGATGCGCTTGATGTCGCCCTCGGTCGTGCCCAGCACCACCCAGTCGCCGACCTTCACGGGCCGTTCGGCCAGCAGGATCAGGCCGGAGATGAAGTTCTGCACGATGGCCTGCAGGCCGAAGCCGATGCCCACCGACAGCGCGCTGGCGATCCAGGCAATGCGGTTCACGCCGATGCCCAGGGCCGACAGCCCGGCGGCCACCACGAGCACCACGCCCACGTAGTTGAGCAGCGTGGCCAGCGAGCTCTGCATGCCAGGCTCCATGGTGGTGGTGGGCAGGTAGCGCTCGCGCAGCCAGCGCTGGAACACGCGCAGCGCGACGAAGCCGCCCACCAGCACCGCCAGCGCGCTGAAGATCGCGGCCGGCACCAGCTGGAACTCGCCGATCTTGAGCCCGCTGCCGATGCGGCCGGTCTGCTCCAGCACCTCGTCGGGCCGCGTGCCCAGTGGCGCCAGCAGCGCGATGACCATGTAGAAGAACAGCACCAGCCGCGCCAGCGCCGACAGCACCACGGCGGCCTGGTCCAGCGTGGCCGGCGCGAAGCCGAAGCCGCGCTGCAGCCGCTGGCCGAAATCGCTCCTGGACGCCACCACGGCCATGCACAGGTCGTCGGCGAACTTGAACAGCACATAGAAGGTCACGCCCACCAGGCCGGTCCAGGCCAGCTGCGCGGCGAGCAGGCTGCCGATGGTCATGTAGCCGGCCACCGTGAGCACGATCACGCCGACCAGCGCCAGCGCCACCGAGCCCATCGCCAGTCCGACCCACAACGGGCGTGCGGTCTCGGCTGGCGCCGCATCGCCCTCGGCCGCGGGTGTTTGCGCGGCGGCGTGCGGGCCATTCAGGCGCAGCAGCGCGCCCAGGATCAGCAGCGCCAGCGCCAGCGCCGTCACGGTCTGCACCAGGTGCACGGCGGCCAGGCTGGCGCCGACGATTTCGCTGATCTGCGTGGGGATCCAGACCAGCACGCCCACCAGTGCGAAGAGCCAGGGATAGGGATTGAGCCGCAGCGCCAGCGCGTCCGGGATGCGCGGCAACCGCCAGGACGGCCGCCGGTTGGCCAGCAGCGCGCGGCCCAGGCCGGTGACGAAGGCGATGAACAGCACCGAGTCGTCGGCCAGCGCCACCAGCTTGCTGCTGAGCGGCCCGAACGCGGCGTGCGCGCGCAGCGTGTGCAGCAGGCCACGCATGGCCAGCGCCACCACGACCAGGTTCACGGTGACGATGGCGATCACCAACAGTGAACGGCGCAGCCGGCCCCGCGGCAGCAGGCGCTGCGCCAGGCGCGCCATGCCGTGCTCGGCCGCCAGGTCGCCCACGGTCATGGCCAGCACCGCCAGCGCCAGCGCCAGCAGCACCGGGCCGATGTGGCCGGGCTGGCCCATGCGCTGCAGGGCCATCCGGAGTTCGTCGATCAGCGGCCACAGGCGCGCCTGGTCGTCGGGCCAGGCGTCGGCCAGTTGCTGCCAGAACACGCTGCCCAGCGGCGAGGGCGCGCGGCCGGTCAGCTGGGCCTCGAACAGGTCGCGCTGGCGGTTGCGCAGGTCGTCGCTGCGCTGTTGGGCGTCGACCACCACCAGGCGCGCCAGGCGGATGTCGGCGTCTACACCGTTGCGTTCGCGCGTGAGGGTCTGGCGCTGGCGCGTGATGTCGGGGTCTTCGCTGGCGCCTGCAGCGGGCGCGGGGCCGAGCTCGCCCAGCCGCGCGTTGAGATCCTTGAGCTGGCCGGTGCGGGCCGCGATGACCTTGTTGGCGCCCACGATGAGCGCGCCGTAGCGGGCCTGCAGCGCGCGCACGGCGTCGGCGCCGACGGCGGCCTCGGGCAGCTTCTCGAAATCGCTGCGCAGGGTGCCCACGTCGGGCAGGGGCTCGGCCGGGGCAGGGGCAGGGGCAGGGGCAGGGGTGGCCGGCGTGGCGGCTGGTTGCGGCGTTTGGGCGTGCGAGGGGTGCAGGCCCACGCCCAGGGCCAGCAGGAGGAGGAAGGCGGCGGCCAATGCGGCGGGGCGACGGGACCAGATCATCCGCGGATCATAGGTAAGCTCGCGGCCGCGCTTTCTCGCGCTGCACCTCTTGTTTCCCATGCCTGCATTTGCTTTCGACCGGCGTTTCCTGGCCCGCACCGTCGGCCTGCTCGCATTGCTGGTGCTGGGCGGTTGCGCCAGCACCCAGGCCTGCGAGACCGGCCTCGCGGCCTCCCCGCAGTACGAGGCCGACGGCTGCCGCTTCCGCAACCCGGCCAACCCCGATGCCAAGCCCTCGCAGGAGGGCTGGCGCATCTGGAGCCGCTTCTTCTTCGGCAAGAAGGAGGGCACGGTGCCGGTGGACGCGATCCCGGTGCGTCCGCTCACGCAGGACCGGCTCGCCGCGCTGCCGGCGGACGCCAACCACATCGTGCGCCTGGGCCACTCGTCGCATTTGCTCAAGCTGCAGGGGCGCTACTGGCTGATCGACCCGGTGTTCGGCGAGCGCGTCTCGCCCTTCAGCTTCATGGGTCCCAAGCGCTTCCATGCGCCACCGCTGGCGCTGACCGAGCTGCCGCCGATCGAGGGCCTGATCCTCTCGCACGACCACTACGACCACCTGGACGTGCCGACCATCGAATACCTCAAGGACCGGGTGCAGCGCTACTTCGTGCCGCTGGGCGTCGGCCGGCGGCTGGTCGAGATGGGCGTGGCGCCCGAGCGCATCACCGAGTTCGACTGGTGGCAGGCGGCCACGCATGCCGGCGTGCAACTGACGGCCACGCCCTCGCAGCATTTCTCCGGCCGCGGCCTGTGGGACCGCGACGCCACGCTGTGGTCGTCCTGGGTGCTGGAGGTTGGCGGCCAGCGCATCTACTACAGCGGCGACTCGGGCTACTTCGGCGGCTTCGCGCAGATCGGTGCGCGCTTCGGCGGCTTCGACATCGCGCTGATGGAGAACGGCGCCTACGACGCCTGGTGGCCGTCCGTCCACATGACGCCCGAGGAGACGGTGCGCGCCTTCGGCGACCTGCGCGGCAAGACCTTGTACAGCGTGCACAACAGCACCTTCGACCTCGCCTTCCACCGCTGGCAGGCGCCGCTGGCCGAACTGGCGGCGCTGGCCCAGGCCAAGGGCATCGACCTGGCCACGCCCGAGATCGGCGAGGTGCTGACGGTGGGCGCGCCGCGGGCCAACCGGCTCTGGTGGGAGGGCTTGCGCTGAGCCGGTCGATGGTTATACTGGTGTAACCATGGTCGTTGTGCTGGACACCTGTGTTCTGGTTGCCGCGGCCCGCTCGCGGCGGGGCGCAAGCTTCGAACTCGTGGCGGGGCTGCCGGACCGGCGCTTCAAGCCGGCGCTGTCGGTCGCGCTGTACACGGAGTGGCAAGCGGTGCTGACGCGGCCTGAGCATGTGCCGCCCGGGCTGGATGCCAGCGATGTCCTGGCCTTCCTGCGATACCTTGCGTCCCTCTCTCATCTGCAGGACATCCACTACCTGTGGCGGCCGTTCCTGCGCGATCCGGACGACGATATGGTGCTCGAATGCGCCGTGGCCTCCGGGAGCCGTTACCTGGTCACGCACAACGTTCAGGACTTCCGCCGCATTGACTTCTTTGGCATCGAGGCCCTGACGCCCGCGAACTTTCTGCAGCAACTGAGGAGCCCGCCATGACGGCACTGACCATCCGCCTGCCCAACTCGGTCCACGCCAAGATCCGCGAACTGGCGGCGCGCGACGAAATCTCCGTGAACCAGTTCATCGCCAGCGCCGCCGCCGAGAAGTTGGCCGCCGTGCTGACGCTGGAGTTCCTGCGCGAGGAGGCGGCGCAGGGTCAACGCCAGGCCTTCGACCGCTACCTGCGCGCCGTGCCCGATGTAGACGACACGGCGGACCTTTGACGTTCTGAAGTGCTGAGACCATGTCCTACCTGCTGCTGATCCACGAACCCGTCGGCCAGCGCGCCACGCGCAGCCAGGCCGAAGGCCGCGCGGCCTACGACGCCATGCTGCGCTTCGGCGCCGACCTGAAGGAACGCGGCCTGCTGGTGGCCGCCGAATCGCTGGCCTCCGAGCACGCCGCCACGCGTGTGCAGCGCCGCGCCGGCAAGACGCAACTGCTGGACGGGCCGTTCGCCGAGGCCAAGGAGATGGTGGGTGGCTTCTTCCTGCTCAACTGCGGCACGCGCGAGGAAGCGCTGGCCATTGCCGCCCAATGCCCGGCGGCCGAGTGGTGCACGGTCGAGGTGCGCGGCCTGGCGCCCTGCTGGGACGACGGCCGGCCGGCCTGAAGTTTCTACGCGGCGGCTGTCGAATCGGCGCAGGGCGCTTCGTCGTGCAGGCATGGTCCACAGGAGAACACCATGCGATTCATGATTCTGGTCCGGTCCGTGCCGGCGTTCGAGGCCGAGACGCAGCCGGTCCCCGACGATCCGGCGCACGCCGGGATGTACGCGGCCATGGCCGCCTACCACGAGGAGCTGGCGCGCGCCGGCGTGCTGCTGGACGCGGCCGGCCTCAAGCCCACGTCCGCGGGCTGGCGCATCCGCTACGGCGCCGGCGACAAGCGCACCGTGGTCGACGGCCCCTTCGCCGAGGCCAAGGAGCTGGTGGCCGGCTACACGCTGATCCAGGTGCGTTCGCGCGAAGAAGCCCTGGAATGGGCGCGCCGCTTCCCGAACCCGGTGGGTGCCGGCCAGCCGGCCGAGATCGAGGTGCGCCAGCTGTACGAGGTGGCCGACTTCCCGCCGGGCGACACCACCGACCGCTTCAAGACCATCGGCACTTTTTGAACAGGAGACTTCCCATGCCGCAACACGCACAGATCTTCGTCAACCTGCCCATCAAGGACATGGCGCGCAGCCAGGCCTTCTTCCGCAGCCTGGGCTACGAGTTCAACCCGCAGTTCACCAACGAGCAGGGCGCCTCGCTGGTGCTGGGCGAGAACCTGTTCGCCATGCTGCTGGTCGAGCCCTTCTTCCAGAGCTTCACGAAGAAGGCCATCGTCGACGCGCACCAGAGCGTCGAGGTGCTGGTCTGCCTGTCGTGCAGCGGCCGCGAGGAGGTCGACGAGCTGGTGCGCAAGGCCCGCGCGGCCGGGGCCACCGTGCCGAACGAGCCGCAGGACTACGGCTTCATGTACTCCCATGGCTTCACCGACCTGGACGGGCATGTCTGGGAGCTGGTCCACATGTCGGGCGAGCCGCCGCAAGCCTGATGCAGGCCGCCACGCACGCCGCAACCCACAAAGCGATTGCCGCGGTCTGGCGCATCGAGTCCGCCAGGATCGTGGCCGTGGTCGCGCGCATGACGCGCGACATCGGGGTGGCCGAAGAGCTGGCGCAGGACGCGCTGATCGCCGCGCTCGAGCACTGGCCGCGCGACGGCGTGCCCGACAACCCGGGCGCCTGGCTCACGACCGTGGCGAAGCGCCGGGCGCTGGACCACCTGCGGCGCGACAAGCTGCAGGCCGACAAGCTGGAGCAGGTGGGCCACGACCTGCAAGCACAGGAGGCCTTGGTCGTGCCGGACTTCGTCGATGCGCTGGACGCCGCGCGCGCCGACCAGATCGGCGACGATTTGCTGCGGCTGATCTTCACCGCCTGCCACCCGGTGCTGTCGGCCGACGCACGCGTGGCGCTCACGCTCAAGCTGCTGGGCGGCCTGTCGACCCAGGAGATCGCGCGCGCTTTCCTGGTGCCCGAGCCCACCATTGCGCAGCGCATCGTGCGCGCCAAGCGCACGCTGGGCGACGCTGGCGTGGCCTTCGAGCTGCCGCAGGGCGAGGCGCTGGCCGAACGCCTGGCCTCGGTGCTGGAGGTGGTCTACCTGGTCTTCAACGAGGGCTACACGGCCACGGCCGGCGACGACTGGATGCGGCCCGAACTGGTGCAGGAGGCGCTGCGCCTGGGCCGCATGCTGACCGGCCTGGCGCCCGCGGAGCCCGAGGCTTGGGGCCTCATCGCGCTCATGGAGCTGCAGGCCTCCCGCGCGGCTGCGCGCGTGGACGATGCCGGCCGGCCCGTGCTGCTGGCCGACCAGGACCGTGGCCGCTGGGACCGGCTGCTGATCCGCCGCGGCCTGGCGGCGCTGGAACGCGCGGCCGCACTCGGCGGTGCCGATGGCTTCTACGCGCTGCAGGCCGGCATTGCCGCCTGCCATGCGCGCGCGGCCCAGGCCGCGCAGACGGACTGGGCCGGCATCGCCGCGCTGTACGGCCGCCTCGCGCAGCTGGCGCCTTCGCCCGTGGTCGAACTGAACCGCGCCGTGGCGGTCGGCATGGCCGAGGGCCCGGCCGCGGCGCTGGTGCTGGTCGACCGGCTGCAGGACGACAAGGCCTTGCGCAACTACCAGTGGCTGCCCAGCGTGCGCGCCGACCTGCTGGGCAAGCTGGGCCGGCATGCCGAAGCCCAGGCCGAATGGTTGCGCGCCGCCGGGATGGCCGGCAATGGCGCCGAGCGCACGTTGCTGCTGGCCCGCGCTGCCCAGGCCGCTGCCCAGGGCTAGAAGCGCGCCGTGGCGCCGACGAAGTACATGCGCCCGCCGTTGTCGTAGTTGGCACCGGTCTCGCGGGTCTGCTTGTCGCCCACGTTGATGACGCCGGCGCGCAGCGTCAGCGCCTCGCTCACGCGGTAGTTGGTCGCCAGGTCCACCGTGGTGTAGGCCTCGGCGAAGGTGGTGGCCGCGCCCGTCACCACCACCTCCTTGCCGGTGTAGCGGGCACTGACATCGGCACTCCAGGCCGGCTGGATCTGCCAGCTCAGCGCCGAAGTGGCAACGAGCTTGGGCACGGCCAGCAGCGCGGCGCCGGTCGTCAGGTTCTTGGACTCGAACATGCGCGTGAAGTTGTTCTTCCACTCCAGGCCCTTGGCCAGCGGAACGTTGACATAGGCCTCCAGGCCGCGCGTGCGGGCGCGCTGGGCGTTCTCCATGCGCGTCCACCAGTAGCCGTTGAACAGGCCCAGCGGCTGGTAGTCGATCTTGTTGCGGAAGTTGGTGTGGAAGTAGGTCGCGCCGGCCGACCAGCCACCCTGGTCGTAGCCCAGGCCCAGCTCGTGGTTGATGCTGGTCTCGGGCTGCAGGTTCGGGTTGCCGGCCATGTAGCAGCCGCGCGTGCCGTCGGCGTTCACGCTGGTGCTGGTCCAGCCCATGCCGGCCAGGCTGCGGCAGCCATTGCCGCCGGACTGCGTGGCCGCGCTGGCGGAGTTCTCCTTGAGGCCCGGCGCACGGAAGCCGCGCGACACGCCGCCGCGCAGCGTCCAGGCCTCGGCCGGGTGGTAGACCACGTAGGCGCGCGGGCTCCAGTTGGTGCCGTACTTCTTGTGGCGGTCCATGCGCAGGCCCAGCGTCAGCGAGAGGTTCTCGCGCAGGAAGATGCTGTCTTCGCCGAACAGCGCCCAGGTGCTGTTGCTGAGCGCCGCGCCGTCCACGGGCTGGCCGCTGTAGTCGATCGGCGCCAGGCCGATGGTGTCGCGGTTCTCCAGCTCCTCGCGGCGCCATTGCATGCCCACCGTCAGCGCCTGGTCGAAGCCCAGCAGCTTGAGCGGCATGTCGACGCGCCCGTCCAGCGTGGTCTCGCGCGAGTTGTTGCCGATGGTGTCGCCCTTGTCCTCGTACCGGTGGTGCGTGAGGTTGATCCTGGAGCGCACATCGCCCCACTTGCCGTCGTGGCTCAGGCCCAGGTTGGTGTGCACCAGCTTGCTGAGGCCCCAGGCGCCGACCAGCGGGTCGCCATCGGCATCGACGGCGTTGGACCCGAGGGCGCGCTGCGTTCCCTGTCCGGCTTCGAAGCCCAGCACCTGGTCGGGCGTGAGCTGCCAGTTCAGCAGCGCGTTGAGGCTCTGGTTGCGCGAACCGCCAGTGGACTGGTAGCCGCCCGTGAAGCCGCCCGTGGACTCGTCGGCATCGCGCTGCGTGTAGTTGCCGCCGATGCGCAGGCCGATCCGGTCGGACACCGGGCCACTGATGTTGAAGCCGGTCTGCTTGCGGTCGCCGCGCTCCGAGTCGCTGGGCCTGGAATAGTTGGCCGTGACCGAGCCGGCCCAGCGCGTGCCGATCTTGCGCGTGATGATGTTGATCACGCCGCCCATGGCGTCCGAGCCGTAGAGCGAGGACATCGGGCCGCGCACGACCTCGATGCGCTCGATCATCTCGGGCGTGATCCAGTCCAGGTCCTGCTGGCCCAGGTCGTCGCGGTAGTTCACGCCGGCCGAACTGCCCTGGCGCTTGCCGTCGACCAGGATCAGCGTGTACTTGTCGGGCAGGCCGCGCAGCTTGATCTTCGACTGCGGGCCGGTGGCCGCGGTGCCACCGGTCACGCCGGGGATCGTCGAGAGCAGCTCGCCGATGCTGGTGACGGGCTTCTTCTCGATGTCCTCGCGCGTGATCACGCTGATGCTGGCGGGGGCTTCCTTGATGTCCACCGCCTGGCCCGAGGCGGTGACGACGACCGTCTGCAGCGCCTGCGCGCTGCCGGCCGCGGCCGGCTGGCCTTGCGCGTAGGCCTGGGCCAGTACCAGGGTCAGAAGGCAGGGCGCCAGGGCCAGGCTGCGGGTGCTGTTGCGTGCGTTCACGGGACCTCGTTGGATGGGTTTCCTGTCGGCGCGGAGCGCGTGACAAATGAGAAATATTCGCAACGGGGATAATAGGAACCGGTAACCAGTCGTTGATCTTTCTTATGAATTCTTTGCAAACCGTGTGGCGCAATGCGGCCGGCGTCACCGAGCCGGGCCCGCTGCCGCGCGTTCTGCTGGTCGACGACGACGTCGACCTGTGCAGCATGCTGCAGGAGTTCCTGGAGGCCGAGCCGGTGCAGCTGGACTGCGCGCACGACGGTGGCGAAGCCGCCGAGCGGCTGGGGCGCGAGCGTTTCGACGCGGTGCTGCTCGACGTCATGCTGCCCACGCTGGACGGCTATGCCCTGCTGCGCCACCTGCGTGCGCAGGGGGGGCCGACGCCCGTGCTGATGCTTAGCGCGCACGGCGCCGAGGACGACCGGATCAAGGGCCTGGAGGCAGGGGCGGACGACTACCTGCCCAAGCCCTTCAACCCGCGCGAGCTGCGCGCACGGCTGTTCGCCATGCTGCGGCGCGGCCTGCGCCCTGCCGCCCACGCCGCGGAGCCCGAGCCGGTGCTGCGCCTGGACGCCTTGGCGCTGTTGCCGCGCAAGGCGCTGGCGGCCATCGGCGGGAGGACGGTCGTGCTGACCTCGGCCGAGGCGCGCATCCTGGAGGCCCTGATGCGCGCGCCGAACCGGCCGGTCTCGCGCGCCCAGCTCACGCGCTGGGGCCTGGGCCGGGCGTTGCTGCCGACCGACCGCAGCCTGGACACGCATGTGAGCAACCTGCGCCGCAAGCTGCGCCTGGATGGCGCGCTGGCCCATGTGCCCGTGTTGCGCAGCGCGCGGGGGGTGGGCTATGTGCTCCATGCTGCGGCGCCGGCGGAGGTGCAGGCCTGAACACGCGCCTGTTCCGCCGCATCTTCCTGTCGTTCTGGGCGGCGATCGTGCTGATCCTGTTGATCGGCATCGGCCTCACGCTGGCCGTCACCTCGGCGCGGCTGCACGCGCTGGACGGCGTGAGTTCCGCACAGCTGACGCAGGCCGCGCGCCACGCCGCCCGCGCCGGCGATGCGGCGCTGCGCCAGTGGGTGCGCCGGACCGAGGCCGGCCACCCGACGCTGCGGGTGTTCCTGGTGGACCGCCAGGGGCGCGAACTGCTGCGCCGGTCGTTGCCGGTTCGGTTGCAGGACTGGGTCAAGCTGAACCTGGCGCAGACCGTCGCGCTGTGGGAAGGCGCACCGGCCGGCGCCGGCCCGGCCGTGCACCGCGCCCATGTGCCGGTGCCCGATTCGTGGTGGAACGTGCCGGCCATCGAGAGCGCCGACGGCGGCGTGCACTTCGCGCTGTTCCTGCCGTTCGACGCCTCGGCCTACGAGGTGTTGGGCGTGCCCCATGTGCTGGTGCTGCTGTTCCTGTGCGCGGTGTGCGTGAGCGGCCTGGCCTGCTGGGTGGTGGCGCGCCACATCATCCGCCCCGTGCTGGGCGTGCAGCAAGGGCTGCGCAGCCTGGCGCGCGGCGAGCTCGGCGCACGCATGGGCCCGGCCCTGGCAGCGCGCACCGACGAGCTGGGCGCGCTGGCGGCCGATTTCGACGCCACCGCGCAGCGGCTGCAGGAACTCGTCTCGGCGCAGGAGATGCTGCTGCGCGATGTCTCGCACGAGTTGCGCACGCCGCTCACGCGGCTGCGGCTGGCGCTGGAACTTGCCCGCCGCGGCGGCCAGAACATGCCGGCGCAGCTGGACCGCATCGAACGCGAATGCGGCCGGCTCGACACGCTGACCGGCCAGGTGCTGCGGCTGAGCCGCCTGCGCGAGCCGCGCGCGCTGGCCGCTGCGCCGCTGGATCTGGCGGCGCTGGTGGGCGAGACGGTGGCCGACCTGGCGTACGAGGCCGAGGCCGCCGGCAAGGCCGTGGCCTGGCAGGCGCCGCACGCACCGGTGCGGGTGCACGGCGCTGCGGCCGAGCTGGCCAGCATGCTGGAGAACGTGCTGCGCAATGCGCTGCGCTTCACGCCGCGCGGCGGGCGGGTCGATGTGGCGCTGGCGCTGCACCCGGGCAGGGTGGGCCTCTCGGTGCGCGACCGCGGCCCCGGCATCGCCCCCGAGCACCTGGACCAGGTGTTCGCGCCGTTTTTCCAGTCCGACCCGGCACGCAGCAGCGGCCACCAGGGCGCAGGGCTCGGCCTGGCCATTGCACAGCGCGTGGCGCAACGCCACGCGGGCGAGATCCGGCTGGCCAACCGCGCGGGCGGCGGCCTGCGCGTGGAGATCACGCTGCCGTGCTGAACCAGGGGGCGTCATGCCGTTGTCACGGTGGACCGAACAATCCCCGGGAATGCAACACCCGTTTCCGATCCGCGTCCTCTTCCTGTGCAACAGCAACGCGGCGCGCAGCCTGATGGCCGAAGCGCTGCTGCGCCAGCTGGACAGCGCCCGCTTCGCCGCCTATTCGGCCGGCAGCAAGCCGACCGCCGACGGCCAGGCCGATCCACGCACACTGCAGGCGCTGCAGCGCACCGGCCTGCCGACCGAGGGCCTGCGCAGCAAGAGCTGGGACGAATTCGGCCACGCCGACGCGCCGCACATGGACCTCATCGTCACGCTGTGCGACGAAGCCTTTGGTGAGATCTGCCCGGTCTGGCCCGGCCATCCCGCCACGGCGCACTGGTCCTGCCCCGACCCGCGTGCCGGGGACGCGCGCGACGCCGAGCGCTTCGTGCACACGGCCGAGGCCTTGCACCGCCACATCGCGCTGCTCGTGAGCCTGTCCGACGCACGCATCGACCGCCTGGTCCTGGAGGCCGAGGCGCGCCAGATCGGCCAGGCGTCGTGACCTGCGGCACCTTGCCGGCGCGCGGCTGAAGGTGTCAGATCGGCCTTGCCACAGGAGCGTCCCATGAAGCTGTCCCGCCTGACCATCGCCACCTTCAACCTCTATAACCTGAACCTGCCGGGCCGCAAGATCTACACGGGGGCCGGTTGGACGCAGGCGCAGTACGACCTCAAGATCGCCTGGACCGCCCACCAGCTCAAGCTGCTCGCGCCCGACGTGCTGGGCGTGCAGGAACTCTGGCATGCCGATGCGCTGGCAGCGGCGCTGGATGCGTCGGGCCTGGCCGACCAGTACGACCTGCTGGTGCCGCCGGATGCGGATGGCACGCACATCGTCTGCGCGGCGCTGGTGCGCAAGGGGCTGCTGGTGGGCGCGCCGGACTGGATCACCGGGTTTCCGGAGAACTTCGTGCTGCGCTCCAAGGGCGACGACCCGCAGACGCCGCAGATCGAAGTCAACATCGCGGGCTTCTCGCGCCCGGTGCTGCACTGCGCCATCCAGCCGCGCGACGGGCAGCCGGCCGTGCAGGTCTATGTCTGCCACTTCAAGTCGAAGGCGCCCACGCAGGTGTTCAAGGAAGACTGGTACGACAAGACCGTCTACGGCCGCCATGCCAAGGGCCTGGGCTCGGCGCTGTCCACCATCCGCCGCACGGCCGAGGCGGCGGCGCTGCGCTTTCTGCTCAGCGAGCAGATGAAGGGCAACGACACCCCGGTCATCGTGCTGGGCGACATCAACGACGGCCAGCACAGCAACACCGCCAACATCCTGACCGAGCAGCCGCGCTACCTGGTCGGCGATTCCGAGGGCGGCGGCGACCTGGCGCTGTACACGGCGCAGACGCTGCAGGAGTACCGCGACACGCGCGATGTCTACTACACCCATGTGCACCAGGACATCCGCGAGTCGCTGGACCACATCCTCGTGAGCCAGGAGTTCTACGACAACAGCAAGAAGCGGCTGTGGATGTTCGACGGCCTGGTGATCAACAACGACCACCTGAACTTCGAGGACCACAAGGCGCTGGGGACGAACGACCACGGCATCATCCGCGCGGCGTTCAAGTACAAGCCGGTGACGGCGAAGTCACCGGCCTGACTGCGGGCAGGGCTTACAGCACGCCCTGCGCGATCATCGCGTCGGCCACCTTCACGAAGCCGGCGATGTTGGCGCCGTCCACGTAGCTCACGCTGCCGTCCTTGCGCGTGCCGTGCTTCACGCAGGCGCCGTGGATGCTGCGCATGATCTCCAAGAGGCGCGCGTCCACTTCCTCGCGCGGCCAGCTGATGCGCATGGCGTTCTGGCTCATCTCCAGGCCCGAGGTGGCCACGCCACCCGCGTTGCTGGCCTTGCCCGGCGCGAACAGCACGCCGCGCTGCTCGAAAACCTTCACGGCCTCCAGCGTGGACGGCATGTTGGCGCCCTCGGCCACGCACAGCACGCCGTTGTCGGCCAGGCGGCGCGCGTCCTCGCCGGTCAGCTCGTTCTGCGTGGCGCAGGGCAGGGCCACGTCGACCTTGACACCCCAGGGCGTGGCGCCCTTCTCGAAGCGGCCACCGGCGCGCTTGGCGTAGTCGGCCACGCGGCCGTACAGGTGGTTCTTGACTTCCATGAGCTCGGCCAGCTTCTCGGTGGTGAAGCCGTCCTCGTCGACCACGGTGCCGCTGGAGTCCGACACCGTGACCACCTTGGCGCCCAGCGCCAGCGCCTTCTCGATGGCGTACTGCGCGACGTTGCCGGCGCCCGAAACCGACACGCGCAGGCCGTCCAGCGACTTGCCCTGGTGCGCCAGCATCTCCTGCGCGAAGTAGACCGTGCCGTAGCCCGTGGCCTCGGGCCGGATCAGCGAGCCGCCGAAGGAGAGGCCCTTGCCCGTGAACACGCAGTCGGCGCGGTTGGTCAGCTTCTTGACCATGCCGGCGATGAAGCCGACCTCGCGCCCGCCCACGCCGATGTCACCGGCCGGCACGTCGGTGTCGGCGCCCACGTGGCGGAACAGCTCGCTCGCGAAGGCCTGGCAGAAGCGCATGACCTCGGCCGGGCTCTTGCCCTTGGGGTCGAAGTCCGAGCCGCCCTTGCCGCCGCCCATGGGCAGCGTGGTCAGCGCGTTCTTGAGCGTCTGCTCGAACGCCAGGAACTTCAGGATCGACAGGTTCACCGAGGGGTGGAAGCGCAGGCCGCCCTTGTACGGGCCGATGGCCAGGCTGTGCTGGATGCGGTAGCCGCGGTTGACCTGGATCTGGCCATGGTCGTCCTGCCAGGACACGCGGAACACCACGATGCGCTCCGGCTCCACTAGCCGCTCCAGCAGGCTTTGCTCCGCGTAGCGCGGGTGCTCGGCAATGAAGGGCCACAGGCTTTCCATGACTTCGGTGACGGCCTGGATGTATTCGGGCTGGCCAGGGTTGCGCTGGGCGACATGGGCCATGAAGGCGTGGCAATCGGCGTAGGGCATGGGTGCTGCGGAGAGGAGTGGCAAAAAAAGGGCGCCATTCTCGTGCATTCATGCACCAATACCGGCTTAACCATGCGGGATGTGCATGGATTTGGTGCTTTTCGTGGTGGAGAGCGTCTTATGTTGGTGCATTCCTGCGCTCAGAGATCGAGCCACAGCACCGGGCTCCGAGCGCCGGAGCAGCAGACCATCATGCTTTGGTTGGCGCTGCACTCGGCCTCGCCGAGCACGCTGTCGCGGTGCTCCGGCACGCCACCGAGCACGCGCGTCTCGCACGCGCCGCAGATCCCCTGCATGCAGGAATAGGGCGCGTCCACGCCGTGGGCCAGCAAGGTATCGAGGATCGTCGTGCCGGCTGCGACCGTCAGCCGCCGGCCCGAACGCACGAGCTCGACCACGAAGCTGCCTTGCGCGGCGGCCGGCTGCAGTGGGGCGAAGCGTTCCAGGTGCACGCGCTCGGCCGGCAGGCCGGCCGTGGCCTGTTCGAAGGCCTGCAGCATGGCCTGCGGCCCGCAGCAGTAGAAGTGCGCGCCGGCCGGCGCCGCCTGTACCGTGCGCGCGATGTCCAGGCGGCCGCCTGCTGCGTCGCCGAAGTGCAGGTGCACCCGGTGGGGTGCCAGGGCCTGCAGCTCGCGGGCGAAGGCGGCACGGTCGCTTCTCCTGCAGGCATAGTGCAGCTCCCACGTGCGGCCCAGCTGCGCCAGCCTCGCGTGCATGGCGCGCAGCGGCGTGATGCCGATGCCACCCGCGATCAGCACGCTGTGGGCTGCGTCCTCGCGCAGCGCGAAATGGTTGCGCGGCAGGCCGATGGGCAGCACGGTGCCCACCTGCAGCCGCTCGTGCACGAAGCGCGATCCGCCGCGGCCATCGGCCTGGCGGCCCACGGCCACCACGTAGCGCTGGCGCTCGGTCTGCGCATTGGTCAGCGAATAGCTGCGCACCAGCCCTTCGGCCAGATGCAGGTCGATGTGGGCGCCAGCCTCGAACGGCGGCAGCGCGGCGCCGTCGGGCCGGCGCAGTTCGTAGGAGTGCACGTCCTGCGCCTCGCGGCGCACGGCCTCGACCCGAACCACCAGCCGGTCCATCGGCCGGTCCATCAGCCGAGGCCGCCCAGGCACACGTCGGCCAGGACGAAAGACGGGGACATGCAGCTCACTCCAGCTCGATGCGGAATTTCTTGATCAGCGCGTCCCAGCGCGCGTGGTCGTTGCGCAGCAGCCGGGCGAAGTCGGCCGGCGTGGTGCCGGTCGGCTCGATCTCCAGCTCGCGCAGGCGCGCCGCGATGTCGGGTTGGGCGATCACGCTGCGCGCATCGGTGGCGATCTTCTGCACGACGGCGGCCGGCGCCCCCTTGGGCAGGAACAGGCCGTACCAGCCGACCAGGTCGTAGCCGGGCAGGCCGGATTCCGTCAGCGTCGGCACCTCGGGCAGCGAGGCCAGCCGGCGCGGGCCGGTCACGGCCAGGATGCGCAGCGAGCGGTCCTTGTGCCGCGCGGCCGCCGTGGCCGACGAGACGAAGCCCGTGGTGACGCGGCCCGAGATCAGGTCGATCAGCATCGGGCCTTCGCCGCGGTAGGGCACATGGGGCAGGTCCACGCCAGCGCTGGCCTTCAGCAGCTCGCCGAAGATGTGGCCGGTGGAGCCGGTGCCGAACGAGCCGTAGCTCGGCGGCGCGGTGCCGGTCTTGAGGCCGGCGAGCAGCGCGTCGACCGAGGAGTAGGGGCTGCCGTTGCCCACCGCCAGGCCCATGGGCTGCGTGCCGATCTGGGTGACGGGGGCCAGGTCGCTGAACGGGTCGTAGGGCAGCTTGCGGTACAGGCTGGCGTTCTGGATGAAGCCCGTCAGGTGCAGCAGCACGGTGTGGCCGTCGGGCTCGGCGCGCATCACGAGCTGGGTGGCGATGATGCCGTTGGCCCCGGTGCGGTTGTCCACCACGACCGGCTGGCCCCACAGGCGGGCGAGCTTCTCGGCGATGGGGCGGACCATGGCGTCGGCCGAGCCGCCGGCGGGGTAGGGCACGACGATGGTGACGGGCTTGGTGGGCCAGGCGGCCGCTGGCGCGGCGACTTGGGCGGTCGCCAGTGGCGCGATGGCGGCGCCGAGGGCGGCGTGCAGCAGGAAGCGTCTGGAATTTTGGAACATGGTGGTCGTCGGGTCGGTGTCGTCAGGCCGCTTCGGCTTGCGCCAGCCGCGCGAGGATGCGGCGCGTGGCCAGCGGGGCCTGGTCCACGGCGATGTCGAACATCGGCGCGTCCGGGCCGTCGGTGCAGGCGTTGCGCCACTGGTCTTCCATGAGCACCTTGTCCTCGTTCAGCGTGACGGCGAAGGCATCGGCCAGCTGCTCGGTGATGGCCGCGTCGTCCTGCCCGAAGTCGCGGTACATGGTGGAGAACTTGAAGTGCGAGCCACGGGTTTGCGGCGTGCAGGGGCCGACCACGCGGATGCGGCGCACCAGGGCCGGGTCGGTGTTGCCGACCGGCTCGGAGGTGATGTCCAGCCGGATGTTGGCGCCGGGCCAGAAGTGGATGGTCTGGGTCCGCTTGACCTGCTCCCAGCCGAACAGGCGGCGGAACACCGGCGGCGCGTCGATGCGCTCCCAGGCGCGCCGCACCACCACCGTGTCGCCTTGCACGGTGGTCTCGGGCCGGGTCTCGGCCACCAGCGGCGTGCCCACGGTCTGGCGGTGCACGTAGGACACGTGCGAGAGGTCCAGCACGTTCTCCAGGTTGTAGGTGTAGGGCGCGGCCACGTGCATGGCGTCCGAGCGGCGGCCCACGTAGACAGGGTCGCTGCAGATCTCTGCGTAGTCGGGCACCAGGGCCGCGTCGGCCAGCGCCTGGTCGCCCATCCAGATCCACAGGAAGCCGTCGCGCTCGACCAGCGCAAAGGCGCGCACGCAGGCCTTCGGCGGGATGCGCTCCTGGTTCGGGATGCGCACGCAGGCGCCGCTCCCGTCGAACTCCAGGCCGTGGTAGCCGCACTGCACGCGGTCGCCGACCAGGCGGCCCAGGTGCAGCGCCACGCGGCGGTGGCTGCAGCGGTCTTCGATGGCGGCGGCGCTGCCATCCTGGCGCCGGAACAGCAGCACCGGCGTGTCGAGCAGGGTGCGCTGGAACAGCGCACCGGGCAGCAGTTCGTGCGCCATGGCGGCCACGTACCAGCAGTTGCGGGGAATCATCGGGCGTCTCCTTCGTGGGGCCCAGGAACTGTAGGATTCGCTGCCGCTGGAGTGCTTCACATCTGTGAAGCCTGGATCCGGGTTCACCCGCACGCACGGACACTGCCCGCCATGGACGAGAAGACGCCTTCCACGATCAAGTCGGCCCGCCGCGTGCTGGAGGTGCTGGAGCTGTTCGCCGAACGCCGCGGGCCGGCCACCGTGTCGGCCGTGGCCGAGGCGCTGGACTATCCGCTGTCCAGCACCTCGGTGCTGCTGCGCAGCCTGGAGCGGCTGGGCTACCTGCAGCAGGACACGGCCACGCGCGAGTTCCGCCCCACCCTGCGCGTGATGCTGCTGGGCACCTGGATGCACGACGACCTGTTCGGCCAGGGCAGCCTGCTGTCCAGCATGAACACGCTGCGCCTGCGCACGGGGCAGACCGTGATGGTCGGGCTGCGCCAGGGCGTGCACGTGCGCTTCATCCTGTCGCTGCCCAGCCTGCGTGCCAACGGGCTCAAGTTCCCGGTCGGCGTGATGCGGCCGGTGTGCCAGTCCTCGGTCGGCAAGATGCTGCTGACGCGCGAGACCGACCGCGACGTGCAGCGCATCGCGCGCGCCGCCAACGCGCAGGCCGAGCCTGAACAGCGGGTGGACGTGGCGGCGCTGCTGGACGAAGTGCGGCGCAGCCGCCTGCAGGGCTGGGCCGAGACGCGCGACTATCCGCGCACCGGCTTCGCGACGCTGGCGGTGCTGCTGCCCGACCTGCCAGGCCAGGCGCCGATGGCGGTCACTCTCGGGATGCGGCTGGAGACCCTGCAGGCACGTGCCGACACCTTGCGCCAGGCGTTGCAGGAGTCGGCCCGGCGCCTCGTGTCCTGAACGCCACAGCCCTTGAAATGCGGCCGAGCGCCATCACCTCGTTTGGTCTAAAGTCGCGCCTTCCTTTTCGGAGACTCCGATGTACCAAATCGCCCGCACCCTCGCATCCACCCACCCCTGAGCCGTGCGCGCGCGGCTCGCCCTTGTGTTCAGGGCCGGCCGCTTTCTTTTTCATGCGGGCCGGCTCTCCAGCAGTGAGCTTTCACCATGTCCCGCAAAACACCGATCCAGAACGTCCGCAACATCGGCATCAGTGCCCACATCGATGCCGGCAAGACCACGACCACCGAGCGCATCCTGTTCTACACCGGGGTGAACCACAAGCTCGGCGAGGTGCACGACGGCGCCGCCACCATGGACTGGATGGAGCAGGAGCAAGAGCGCGGCATCACCATCACCTCGGCCGCCACCACCGCCTTCTGGAAGGGCATGGCCGGCACGGGCACCGAGCACCGCATCAACATCATCGACACGCCCGGCCACGTGGACTTCACGATCGAGGTCGAGCGCAGCATGCGTGTGCTCGATGGCGCCGTGATGGTCTACGACGCCGTGGGCGGCGTGCAGCCGCAGAGCGAGACGGTCTGGCGCCAGGCCAACAAGTACAAGGTGCCGCGCCTGGCGTTCGTCAACAAGATGGACCGCGTGGGCGCGGACTTCTTCCGCGTGCAGCGCCAGATCGCCGACCGCTTGAAGGGCAACGCCGTGCCGATCCAGATTCCCGTGGGTGCGGAAGAGCACTTCCAGGGCGTGGTCGACCTCGTCAAGATGAAGGCCATCGTCTGGGACGATGCGAGCCAGGGCGTGCGCTTCTCCTATGCCGACATCCCGGCCGACCTGGTCGAGCTGGCCAACACCTGGCGCGAGAAGATGATCGAGGCCGCGGCCGAGGCCAATGAAGCCCTGCTCGACAAATACCTCAACGGCCAGGCCCTGACCGAGGAGGAGATCAAGGCCGCCCTGCGCCAGCGCACCATCGCGGGCGAGATCGTGCCCATGCTGGCCGGCAGCGCCTTCAAGAACAAGGGCGTGCAGGCCATGCTGGACGCGGTGGTCGACTACCTGCCCTCGCCGCTGGACATCCCGGCCATCCTGGGCCACGACGAGCACGACCACGAGAAGACGGTGGAGCGCCATCCCTCGGACACCGAGCCGTTCTCGGCGCTGGCCTTCAAGATCATGACCGACCCCTTCGTCGGCCAGCTGGTGTTCTTCCGCGTGTACTCGGGCTCGGTGAAGTCGGGCGACACCGTCTACAACACCGTCAAGGGCAAGAAGGAGCGGCTCGGCCGCATCGTGCAGATGCATGCCAACACGCGCCAGGAGATCGACACCGTCTACGCGGGCGACATCGCCGCGGCCGTGGGCCTGAAGGACGTGACGACCGGCGACACGCTGAGCGACCCGTCCAAGGTGGTGCTGCTCGAACGCATGGTGTTCCCCGAGCCGGTGATCTCGCAGGCCGTGGAGCCCAAGACCCAGGCCGACCAGGAGAAGATGGGCGTGGCGCTGTCGCGGCTGGCGCAGGAAGACCCGTCCTTCCGCGTGCGCACCGACGAGGAGTCGGGCCAGACCATCATCTCCGGCATGGGCGAGCTGCACCTGGAGATCCTGGTCGACCGCATGCTGCGCGAGTTCGGCGTGTCGGCCAACGTGGGCAAGCCCCAGGTGGCCTACCGCGAGGCGATCCGCAAGACCGCCGAGGACGTGGAGGGCAAGTTCGTCAAGCAGTCCGGCGGCAAGGGCCAGTACGGGCACGTGGTGCTCAAGCTGGAGCCGCAGCCGGAGGGCAAGGGCTTCGAGTTCGTGGACGCGATCAAGGGCGGCGTGGTGCCGCGCGAGTTCATCCCTGCCGTGCAGAAGGGGGTGGTGGAATCGCTCAAGGCCGGCGTGCTGGCGGGCTACCCGGTGGTCGACGTCAAGGTGACGCTGACCTTCGGCTCCTACCACGACGTGGACTCCAACGAGAACGCGTTCCGCATGGCCGGCAGCATGGCCTTCCGCGAGGGCATGCGCCGCGCCACGCCGGTGCTGCTGGAGCCGATGATGGCGGTGGAGGTGGAGACGCCCGAGGACTTCATGGGCAACGTGATGGGCGACCTGTCGTCGCGCCGCGGCATGGTGCAGGGCATGGAGGACATCCCGGGCGGTGGCGGCAAGATCGTGCGGGCCGAGGTGCCGCTGGCCGAGATGTTCGGCTACTCGACCACGCTGCGCTCGCTGAGCCAGGGCCGTGCCACCTACAGCATGGAGTTCAAGCACTACGCGCAGGCGCCGCGCGAGGTGGCCGACAAGGTGGTGTCCGAGCGCCGTTGATGGTCTGAGCGGGTTGCGACCCTGCGCCGGCCGGGGGCATCGCGCCCCCGGCCGGCGTTTTTCATTTCACGCAACTCATAATGTTGCATGAACAAAGACAGCCGATTGTCGGGCGTGCTGCACGCGCTGCTGCACATGGCCGAGATGCCAGGGCCGGCCACCTCGGAAACGCTGGCGCGCGCCATGTCCACCAACCCGGTGGTGGTGCGCCGCCTGATGGCCGGCCTGCGCGAGGCCGGCTTCGTCGCCTCGGCCAAGGGCCATGGCGGCGGCTGGGTGCTGAGCTGCCCCCTGGAGCGCATCACGCTGCGCGACATCCACGAGGCCGTGGGCGCGCCTGCGCTGCTGGCCGTGGGCCACCGCAGCGACAACCCCGAATGCCTGGTGGAACAGGCCGTGAACACCGCCTTGCAGGGTGCCTACCAGCAGGCCGAGGCGCTGCTGCTGGCGCGCCTGGGCGAGGTCACGCTGGCCGAGCTCTCGGCCGATTTCCACCGCCGCATGCTGGCCAGCGGCCGCCAGCCGCAGCATTTTTCAGAGGAGATCGGACATGGACATTGACGCACTCGTCGTCGGCGGCAGCTTCGCCGGCATCTCGGCCGCCCTGCAACTCGCACGGGCGCGCCGCCAGGTTTGCGTGGTCGATGCGGGCGCGCCACGCAACCGCTTCGCGCAGGCCTCGCACGGCTTCTTCGGCCACGACGGCCGCGCGCCCCTGGCCCTCATGGCACAGGCGCGCGAGCAGCTGCTGGCCTACCCGACGGTGCGTTTCGTGGCGGCCCAGGCCACCCAGGCCGCACCGCAGGGCGAGGGCTTCGCGCTGACGCTGGACAACGGCGAGCGGCTCGTGGGCCGGCGGCTGCTGCTGGCCACGGGCGTGCGCGACCTGCTGCCCGATCTGCCCGGCCTGGCCGAGCGCTGGGGCCAGAGCGTCGCCCACTGCCCGTACTGCCACGGCTACGAGTTCGACCGCCAGCCGCTGGGCGTGCTTTACCGCATGCCGCTGTCGCTGCACCAGGCGCAGCTGATCGCCGAGTGGGGGCCGACCACGCTGTTCCTGGACGGCCATCCCATCACCGATGACGAGCGCGCCCACATGGCAGCGCTGGGCGTCGCGGTCGAGCCCGGCCCCGTGCTGGCGCTGGAAGGCGAGGGCACGGCGCTGGCCGGTGTGCGGCTGGCCGACCGTGTGGTGCCGCTGCGCGGCCTGTTCCTCGCGCCCAGCGTGGCCATGGCCAGTCCGCTGGCCGAGCAGCTGGGCTGCGCCTTCGATGCCTCGCCGGCCGGCCCCTACATCCGCGCCGAGATGGGGCAGACCTCGGTGCCGGGCGTGTTCGCCGCCGGCGACGCGGCCATGGCCTGGAGCAATGCCGCGCAGGCCGTGGCCGCCGGCACGCTGGCCGGGGCCGCGATGCACCGCGCGATGGTCTTCGGCTGACCCCGCACAATCTGCGGCATGCACCGGATGCCGCGTTCCTGGAAGTGGTGGCTGGCCTGGGCCCTGCTCAGCCTGGCCGGCGGGCTGCTGCTCGCCCGGCAGGCCTTGCAGCGCGAAGAGGCCGCGTTCGAGACCGATGCGCGCATCGCCCACCGGCTGCTGAGCCAGCGGGTGGTGGCGCACGATGCGGTGCTGGCCATGCTCACGCTGCTGCAACCTGGCGATGCGGCGCTCGCGCGGCTGCCTTCGGTGTATTCGCAGATCCTCACGATCCGGCGCAGCGACGCGCCGGCGCCCTGGCCGGATGCCGCACTGCGCGAGGCCGAGGCGCGCTCGCGCACGGCGCGCCAGCCGGTCCTGGCCGACCTGGATGCGGCGCAAGGCCGCTACCGGCTCGTGCAGGCGGCCCTGCCGGCGTCCTATGCCCTGCAGATCGACGTGGCCAGCATGGTGCCCTGGGACGAATGGCCGATGGCGCGCGACAGCAGCCCCGTGGCCGTGGCACTGGTGCTGGGCGACCAGCGCCTGCCGGTGCAAGCCGGGCATGCTGTCGCGCATGGCTGGTCCTACGCCTTCAGCAAGCCGCTGGCCGCGCCCAGCCAGCCCTTCGCGCTGGTGGCCACGCGCACCGTGGGCTGGTCCGAACTGCCCTGGGGCCGCATGCTGGCGCTCTCGACGGCGGTGGCCGCGGCGCTGGCCGCGGCACGCTGGCTGCGCCAGCAATCGGCTGCGCGGCGCCGCGCCGAGGCGCTGCTGCGCCTGGGCCAGGTCGGCCGCCTCAACGCGATGGGCGAGCTTGCAGCCGGCATGGCGCACGAGCTGAACCAGCCGCTCACGGCGCTGCTGGCCAACACCCAGGCCGCGCGCCGGCTGGTGGCCGAGGACCCGCCCGAGATCGACACCGCCCGCGCGGCGATGGACCAGGCCGTCGCGCAGGCGCGGCGTGCGACCGAGGTGGTGGGCCGGCTGCGGCGCGCGGTCGAGCGGCCCGAGCTCGGCGCGGCCTTGCAGGCGGTCGACCTGCCGGCCGCCGTGCGCCGTGCGCTGGACCTGCTGGAGCCCGAACTGCAACGCCGCGCCGTGGTGCTGCAACTGGACGGCGCGGCCGCTGGCCTGCAGGTGCGCGCCGACCCGGTGGCGCTGGAGCAGATCGTCCACAACCTGCTGCTCAATGCCCTGCAGGCGCTGGAGCAGGTGCCGCAGGGCGAGCGGCGGCTTGCGCTGCTGCTTTCGCGCGAGCAGGCCGAGGGCGTGCTGGCCGTGCAGGACAGTGGGCCGGGCCTGGCACCCGAGCTGCTGCCCCATGTGTTCGAGCCCTTCTTCAGCACGCGCCAGGGCGGGCTGGGCCTGGGCCTTTCCTTGTGCGAAAGCCTGGCCCAGGGCATGGGCGGCAGCCTCAGCGCGGCCAACGCGCGGCTGCGCGGCGGCGTGTTCCGGCTGCGCCTGCCACTGGCCAACGGAGCGTCTCCATGACCAGCACGCCGCTGGTGCACCTGATCGACGACGACGCGGCCGTGCGCGAGGCCTTGTCGCTGCTGATCGCCACCATCGGCCTGCGCGTGCAGGCCTGGGCCGACCCCGAGGATTTCCTCGCGCACTTCGAACGCGCAGCCATCGGCGCCATCGTGCTGGACATGCGCATGCCGGGCACCAGCGGCCTGGCGGTGTTGCAGCGCCTGGTTGCCGAGGGCGTGGACCAGCCCGTCATCATGCTGACCGGCCACGGCACGGTGGAACTGTGCCGGCGCGCGTTCAAGTCCGGCGCGGCCGAGTTCCTCGAGAAGCCCGTCGACGAGGACCTGCTGATCGAGGCCTTGCAGAACGCCGTGCGCCAGCATGTGCGCTCGCGCGAGCGCGTGCAGGCCGACCGCGCGGCGCGCGAGCGCTACGGCCAGCTGTCGCCGCGCGAGCGCGAGGTGCTGGGCCTGATCGTCGAAGGGCTCACGAACAAGGAGATCGGCCGCGCGCTCGCCCTGTCGCCGCGCACGGTGGAGACGCACCGCGCGCACCTGTTCGACAAGCTCGAGGCCGAGTCGCTGGCGCAGCTGATCCGGCGCTATGCGGCGCTGGTGGACGGCGAGGCGGCTGCGTAGTTCTACGGAGGTGCGCGCGTAGCCGTCCGCATGGCGGCGCGGCGGCGCCGTTCCTACAGTGGCGGCTCCTTCTTCGGAGACCCTTCCCCATGAGAATTCTTGTCGCCGCCAGCCTGCTGGCCCTCGCCTCGCAGGCCAGCTTCGCCCAGGCCGTGCGCACCGAACGCAACATCTCGCTGGACCTGGCCAACCAGGTCGCCGCCGCGGCTGTGGCCGCCTGCGCCGCCAATGGCTACGCCGTGGCCGCCACGGTGGTCGACCACGCCGGCGGCGTGCGTGCCGTGCAGCGTGCCGACAACGCCGGCCCGCACACGCTGGCCTCCAGCGAGCGCAAGGCCTGGACCTCGGCTTCGGCCAAGAGCCCGACCCAGGCCATGATGGAAGGCGCGCAGAAGAACCCGGGCGCGGCCAACCTGGTGCACCTGCCCGGCTTCCTGCTGCTGGGCGGTGGCGTGCCGATCAAGGTCGGCAACGAGACCGTCGGCGCGGTCGGCGTCGGTGGCGCCCCGGGCGGGCACCTGGACGAGCAATGCGCCGTGGCCGCCATCGCCAAGGTGCAGGACCTGCTCAAGTGAAGACCGCCTGGCTGGCCGCCTGCGCGCTGGCCTGGGCGACCGGCGCCCTGGCGCAGACCGCACCGGCTGCGGCCGAGGCGGCGCGCTACACGGGCGTGCTGGCGGCCGCCCAGCGCGGCGACCTGGCTGCGCTGGACAGGCTGGCGCCGGTCGATCTGCGAGTGCGCGACGGCCAGGGCCGCACGGCCTTGCACGTCGCCACCTTCGCACGCCAGCACGCGGCGATCCGACGCCTGGCTGACGCCGGGGCCGAGCTCGGCGCGCTGGAGAACGACCGCTACGACGCCGTCACCATCGCCGCCGTGGCCGACGACGAGGAGACGCTGCGCCTGCTGCTGTCATTGGGCGCCAGCGCCAGGCGCATCACGAGCCGCTACGACGGCACGGCATTGATCGCGGCCGCCCACCTGGGCCATGCCGGCGTGGTGCGCCAGCTCATCGCGGCGGGCGCGCCGCTCGACCACGTCAACAACCTGCACTGGACGGCCGCGATCGAGGCCGTGGTGCTCGGCGATGGTGGGCCGCGCCACCAGGACACGCTGGCCGCCTTGATCGCGGCCGGTGCAAACCTGCAGCTGGCCGACCGCCAAGGCCTCACGCCGCTCGCGCTGGCCCGGGCGCGCGGCCACGCGGCCATGGCGGCGATGCTGGAGCGCGCCGGCGCGCGTTGAGCACGGTCCAGTGCCGTCAGGGCACGGCCCTGCGCAGCAGGGCGCCGAGCCCGCCGTCGTGGCGGAATCCCAGCGCCTCGGCCTGCGGTGCATGCAGCACGGGAAAGCGGCCGAAGTGCTGCTCGGTCAGTGCGTGCGGGTGGTAGTCGATGCGGCAGGAGGCCTCGCCGCGCCGCTGCGCGATGGCCTGGACGACTTCGCCGACCGTGGCCGTCAACGCCGGCAGCTGGACCACGCGCTGCGGCGCCAGCTGCGCCTGCGGGATGGCCGCGGCATGCAGCAGGTTGTCGATGCAGCACGGCAGGCTCATCCACCAGGCACGCGCGCCGGGGCCGACGGGGCAGGCATACGCCTCGCCCGCGCACAGCCGGTGCAGCAGATCGCTCATGAAGGCCGAGCCGTGGCCGGTCGGTGACGGCGGCCGGGCCACGATGCCGGGCAGGCGCAGGGACAGGCCGTCGATCCCGCCGCGCCGGCTGAGGTCGGCGAGCAGGATCCCGGCCATGCGTTTGTGCGCGCCATAGCTCAGCAGGGGCCGCGCGGGCTGGTCCTCGTGCATGGCCTCCTCGAAGGGCAGCGCGCCGTACACGGCGATCGAGCTGGCGAACACGACGCGCGCCGGCGGACCGGGCAGCGCCGCCAGCGCTTGCCACAGCGCGGCGGTGGCCAGCAGGTTCACGGCCAGGCCACCCGTCGGGCTGGGTTTCCGCCCGGCTTCCTGGCAGGCTGGCGAGATGGAAGACGCCGTCCGGCGGCTGCGCCAGCGCGTGCTGCAGCGTGGCGGGGGCCGCGAAGTCGCCGGACACCGCGCGCACGCGGGGGTCCCGCAGCCATGGCAGCGCGTTCTCGTCGAGCCGCTGGTCCACGGCGACCAGCTGTTCGAGCTGCGCCTGTTGCAGCAGGCGCTGCACGAGGCCCTGGCCGACGAAGCCGCCGGCCCCCGTGACCAGCACGCGCTTCATGCTTGGCTGCGGCTGGCTGGCGCCGCGCCGGCCTGCACGACACGCTGGTCGATCACGCCGAACGGTGCCTGGTCGCCGTCCACCGTGCGTGCGCGCATCCGCACCCGGTCGCCAAAGCGCATGAAGCCGGTGCGCGCCGCGCCGTCGTCCAGCATCTCGATCACGCGGCGTTCCGCGATGCAGGTGGAGCCGACTGCGCGGCTCGCGTTGGAGACGGTGCCGGACCCGATCAGGGTGCCCGCCGACAGGCGCCGCGTGCGTGCCGCGTGCGCGACCAGCTCGCCGAAGTGGAAGTGCATCTCCGCGCCGTGCGGATGCCCGAACGCTTCGCCGTTCCAGTGGACCTCGAGTGCGAGGTGCACGCGGCCGTCCCGCCAGTCGGGGCCCAGCTCGTCGGGCGTCACAGCCACCGGCGCGAAGCTGGTGGAAGGCTTGGCCTGCAGGAAGCCGAAGCCGGATTGCATCTCGCGCGGCCCCAGCGCGCGCAGGCTCCAGTCGTTGAGCTGCACCAGCAGCCGCACCGCGCCCAGTGCGTCGGCCGGGCTCGCCCCCATGGGCACCGCGCCCACGATGACGCCGAACTCGCCTTCGAAGTCGATGCCCAGGGATTCGTCCGGCAGGGGCACATCCTCGCAAGGCCCCAGAAAGTCGTCCGCCGCGCCCTGGTACATCACCGGCACCGTGTCGAACTGCGGGATCGGCGCCGTGCCGAAGGCGCGCTCCATCAGGCGGCCATGGTTCAGGAAGGCCGAGCCGTCGCACCACTGGAAGCAGCGCGGCAGCGGCGCCATGCAGTCGGCGGGCACGAAGGGGATGGCCCCCGGCGCCTGGCCCGCGTTCAGCTGGCTGGACAGCGCAGCGAGCCGGGGCGCGGCTAGCGGCCAGTCGGCCAGTGCCTGCAGCAGGTTGGGTGCGACGGTGTCGGCCGGCAAGGCCTGTTGCAGGTCGCGCGAGACGACGACCAGGCGGCCGTCGGGCGTGCCGTTGCGCAAGGTGGCAAGTTTCATGGGAGATGGAAGGTTGGTGCAGCCTCAGCTGCCGTCCGAGACAAGGGTGCCGCCGTCGACGACGATGTTTTGTCCGGTGATGAATGCGCCGGCCGCGCTGGCCAGCATGGCCACCACGCCTGCCACCTCGTGCGGCTCCCCGACACGGCGCAGCGGCGTTGCGGCCAGCCGGCGCTGCAGGAAGGCGGCATCCTCCAGCAGCGGTGCCGCCAGCGGCGTGCGCACCAACCCTGGCGAGACGGCGTTCACGCGCACGCCGCGCGGACCCCACTCGACGGCGAGGTTGCGCGCCAGCTGCGCCAGGGCCGCCTTGCTGAGCCCGTACAGGCCGATGCGGCCGTTGCCACGCAGGCCGGCGATGCTGGCCATCAGCACCACGCTGCCGCCGCCGCCATCGACCATGGCCGGCAGCAGCCGGTCGGCGAAGCGGGCGGCGCCGCGCAGGTTGACGTCGAACACGCGTTGCCAGTCGTCGTCGCTGGCCTGGGCCAGCGGCGCCGCCGGGCCCTGCATGCCGGCATTGCAGACCAGCACGTCGATGCGCCCTTGCCAGCGCAGCGCAGCCTCGGCGGTCTGGGCGACGCTGGCGCCGATGCCGACATCGCAGGCCAGCGCCAGGGCCTGCGCGCCGGCGGACTGCAGCGTGCACGCCGCCTGCGCGCAGGCCTGTGCGTCGCGGTCGACCAGCACCACGGCGGCACCTTGCTGCGCAAGCAGCTCGGCGATGGCCCAGCCGATGCCGCTGGCGGCCCCCGTGACCAGCGCGACCCGGCCTGGCAGGCCGAAGAGTTCAGTCGAGCGTGACATGCGCTTCGCGGATCACCTGGCCCCAGCGCGCCGTCTCGCTGCGGATGAGTTCGGCAAACTCCGCCTGCGAACTCGGCGCAACCGTCAGTCCCAGATCGCCATAGCGCTGCGCCACCTCGGGCGATTGCACGGCCTGCACGACGGCCGCGTGCAGGCGGTCGACCACGGGCTGCGGCGTGCCGCGGCGCACGACGACGCCGGTCCAGCCCGGCGCGTCCAGATCGGGCATGCCCAGCTCGGTCAGCGTCGGCACATCGGGCAGCTGCGCCAGCCGGCGGCGCGTGCCGACCAGGGCCAGCGCCTTGAGCTTGCGCTCGCGCACCATGGGCATGCTGTTGGCCACGACGTCCAGCATCATGTCGATCTGCCCGCCGATCAGGTCCTGCACGGCGGGCGCGGCGCCCTTGTAGGCCACATGGGTGAGGTTGCCCTTGGTCTGGCGCTTGAGCATCTCGCCCCAGATGTGCGGCTGGCTGCCGATGCCGTAGGAGCCGTAGTTGAGGCCGCGCGGCGTGGCGGCCGCGCGCAGCAGGTCGGCCCAGCTGCCGATGGGGCTGTTGACGGGCACCACCAGGAGCAGCGGCGCATTGAGCAGGCGCGTCAGCGGCGCGAAGTCCTTCAGCGTGTCGTAGTTGAGCTTGGGATAGAGGCCTGCGTTCATGGCAAACGGGCCCAGGTCGCCGTAAAGCAGGGTGTGGCCATCGGCCGGCTGCTGCTTCACATAGGCCGCACCGATCTGGCCGCCCGCGCCGGGTTTGTTCTCCACGATCACCGGCTGGCCCAGGCCCTCGCCGAGCTTTTGTGCCAGCAGGCGCGAGAGCGCATCACCGAAGCCGCCGGCCGGGTAGGGGACGACCCAGCTCAACGGGCGTGCGGGAAAGGCAGCGGCGGGCTGTGCCCGGGCCGCGGATGCGAGCGTGAGCGCTGCCGTCGCGGTCAGCAGGGAACGTCGTGAATGCATGGGTCTCCACCATCTGGTTGCACCGCGCTGTGGCCGCGGCGGTGCGAGTATCTGCAGCGGCAGGTGCGGCCGCGATCGGGATCTTGCGAACCCTGTCGGATTCCTGCGCTCAGGCGCAGCGCCGCAGGCTGGAGGGCGTGCAGCCCCAGTGGCGGCGGAAGACCTGGGCGAAATGGGCGGCCGAGGCATAGCCGGTTTCCTGCGCGATCTCCAGCACCGATTGGCGGCCGGTCAGCAGCAGCTGGCGCGCGTGCTGCATGCGGCGCGCGGTGACGAACTGGTGGGGCGATTGGCCGCAGCTGGCCTTGAAGCAGCGCGCGAAGTGGAAGGGGCTCAGCCCCAGCGCGGCGGCCAGCGTCTCCAGCGGCCAGGGCGCGTCCAGGCGCGATTCGACCAGGTCGGTCACCTGGCGCAGCTGGCGTGCGCTCAGGGGCGCCACCGGGCGGCGGCCGGCATCGGCATGGCTGTAGTGCTCGAGCAGGTGCACGGCCAGGCCCATGGCCATGGCGTCGCCGAAGCCCGCCTGCAGCGAGGTGTTGCTGTCCAGCGATGTGCGCAGTACCTCGGAGAGCGAGCGCAGCAGCGGGTCGGCCGTGCCGAAGCTGCTGTGCAGGCGCCGTGCTGCGGCACCCGTGTCGCCGCCCGCGCGCTCCAGCCACTGCGGCGACAAATCGATGTGCAGGTTGTCGCGCGGCAGTTCGCTGCGCCAGAAGGTCGGCGTGCCTGCGGGCACCAGCACGGCCTGCCCCGTGTGCCAGACGGTGTCGGCCGCTGCCGCGCCGTGCTGCTGCAACAGGCGTGTCGGTGGGCCGCGCCGGATGACGATGCAGTGCTGGCCCGTGGGCGGCACGTACAGGTCCTGCACCGGGCTGGCCTGCTCCCAGACCACGAGCCCGTGCCAGGGGCGGCCCTGGCTGGAGCGCCGCACGGCCCCGGGCACGGCCTGCGCGGCCTGGTCCACGTAGGCCTGCTCCAGTGCACGCCAGCGTTGCGGGTCGATCGCGGCGTCCAGCACGGCAGGCCTGGGTGAACGCGGTGGCGGGCGCTCAGCCCAGCGTCACGCGGGCGAACTTGCGCTTGCCCACCTGCACGACGTAGGTGCCGGCGGCCAGCTTGAGGCCCTTGTCGCTGACCACGCTGGAATCCACGCGCACGCCGCCGCCGTCGATCAGGCGGTTGCCTTCGCCCGAGGACGCGGCCAGGCCGGCGGCCTTGAGCAGCGCCCCGATGCCCATGGGCGCACCGTCTTCGGCCAGCGCCAGCTGCACCTCGGGGATCTCGTCGGGCACGCCGCCCTTGCTGCGGTTGGCGAAGTCCTGCTCGGCCGCATCGGCCGCCTGGGTGCTGTGGAAGCGCGCCGTGATCTCCCTGGCCAGGGCGACCTTGGCGTCCTTGGGGTTGCGGCCGCCCTCGACCTCGGCCTTGAGCGCGGCGATCTCGGCCTCGCTCTTGAAGGACAGCAGCGTGTACCAGCGCCACATCAGCACGTCGCTGATCGACAGCACCTTGGCGAACATGGTGTTGGGCTCTTCGGAGATTCCGATGTAGTTGTTCTTGCTCTTGGACATCTTCTCCACGCCGTCCAGCCCTTCGAGCAACGGCATGGTCAGGATGCACTGCGGCTCCTGGCCGTATTCGGCCTGCAGGTGGCGGCCCATCAGCAGGTTGAACTTCTGGTCGGTGCCGCCGAGCTCCAGGTCGCTCTTGAGCGCCACCGAGTCGTAGCCCTGCATCAGCGGGTAGAGGAACTCGTGCACGCTGATGGGCGTGCCGGCGTGGAAGCGGTCGTGGAAGTCGTTGCGCTCCATCATGCGCGCCACCGTGTACTTGGCTGCCAGCTGGATCAGGCCGCGCGTGCCCAGCGGGTCGCTCCACTCGCTGTTGTAGCGGATCTCGGTCCGGGCCGGGTCCAGCACCAGGCTGGCCTGCTTGTAGTAGGTCTGGGCGTTGGCCTCGATCTGTTCGCGCGTGAGCGGGGGGCGCGTGCTGTTGCGGCCCGAGGGGTCGCCGATCGTGGTCGTGAAGTCGCCGATCAGGAAGATCACGGTGTGGCCCAGATCTTGCAGTTGGCGCATCTTGTTCAGCACCACGGTGTGGCCGATGTGGATGTCCGGCGCGGTCGGGTCCAGTCCCAGCTTGATGCGCAGCGGCTCGCCGCTGGCCTCCGACTTCTGCAGCTTTTTGACCCAATCAGCCTGAGGGATGAGCTCATCGCAACCGCGCAGCGTCACCGCAAGGGCCTCTCGTACACGATCGCTCAACGTTTGCATGCTCTCGTTACTTTTGTCTACAGACGTGTCCATTAGGGTTATCCATTTGTTGCGGGCCGGTGACGTCGATATACTGCGCCCGGTTTTTCGGTGCAATTTTAGGTTGCGCTGTAAGACGAAAACCCGATCTCTTGCAATCCGCCGCGGCGGGTTCGCTTCCGTTTCTTCCTTCGTTCAGGGGACAAGCTTTTGAAAAACGGGCTGGCCACCGTTCTCGACTCCGTTGTGCCTTTGTTGCAGCGCCACCCGAAACGCCTTTCTGCCTTGCTGGCTGCCGTGCTGTTGTGCGGCGGTGGCGGCGCCTTTGCCGTGGCCTCGCTGGGCCCGGACGTGGCCGACATGCCTGTGCGCCAGCTCACGCAGAGCGTCACGCCGCTCGCGCTGGACACGCAGATCGAGGCGCTGGACCTGCACCGCTTCAACCTCTACCGCACCGAGACGACGCGCTCCAGCGACACCGCGCGCTCGCTGCTGGACCGCCTGGGCATCGCCGACACGGCCGCCGCAGCCTACCTGAGCCGTGACGCCCGCGTGCGCCAGACCCTGCTGGGCCGCGCCGGGCGGCTGGTGACTGCCGAAGCCGCCGACGACCACAGCCTGCAGCGCCTGAGCATGCGCTGGATCGCCAGTGCGGACGCCACCGAGTTCCAGCGCCTGGTGGTCGAGCGCACGCCGCAGGGCTTCAGCTCGCGCATCGAACGTGCCCCGCTCACGGCCGGCAGCCAGCTGGCCAGCGGCGTGATCACCTCCTCGCTGTTCGCCGCGACCGACGATGCCGGCCTGCCGGAATCGGTGGCCTCGCAGATCGCCGAGATGTTCTCGGGCGACATCGACTTCCGCAGCGCGCTGCGCAAGGGCGACCGCTTCTCCGTGGTCTACGAGACGCTGGAGGCCGATGGCGAGGTGCTGCGCGCCGGCCGCGTGCTGAGCGCCGAGTTCGCCAACAACGGCAAGGTCTACCAGTCCATGTGGTTCCAGGAGCCCGGCCAGAAGGGCGGCTACTACGGCCTGGACGGCCAGAGCCTGCGCCGCGCCTTCCTGGCCTCGCCGATGGAGTTCTCGCGCGTGACCAGCGGCTTCGCCAACCGCTTCCATCCGATCCTGCAGAAGTGGCGTGCCCACCTGGGCGTGGACTATGCGGCGCCGATCGGCACCTCGGTGCGCACCGTGGGCGATGGCGTGGTCGAGTTCGCCGGGGTGCAGAACGGCTTCGGCAACGTCATTTATGTCAAGCACCGCAACGACATGGTGACGGTCTACGCCCACCTGTCGCGCATCCTCGTCAAGCAGGGCGAGCGCGTGGAGCAGGGCGCACAGATCGGCGCGGTCGGCATGACGGGCTGGACCACCGGGCCGCACCTGCACTTCGAGTTCCGCGTGAACGGCGAGCACCAGGACCCCATGGTCATGGCGAAGCAGGCGCAAGCCGGCACCGTGTCGGCCGCGGCCAAGGCCGCGTTCGAACGCCAGGCTTCCGTGATGCGCCAGCAGCTGTCGTCGGCCGGCGCGGTGCAACAGGCCAGCGCGCAGTAAGCGGCGGGCCGATCCGATGGCCGAGCGCTTCATCGGCCTGATGTCCGGCACCTCGCTGGACGGCGTGGACGGCGTGCTGGCCGAAGACGCCGGCCCCGGCCTGCGCGTGCTGGCCCATGTGGCCGCCCCGTTCGATGCCGCGCTGCGCGCCGAACTGCTGGCCCTGAACACCCCCGGCGACAACGAACTGCACCGCGCAGCGCTGGCGGCCAACGCGGTGGCCCTGGCCTATGCCCAGGTCGTGCAGCAGCTGCTGCAGCAGGCCAACTGGGCGCCGGCCCAGGTGCATGCCATCGGTGCCCATGGCCAGACGGTGCGCCACCGGCCCCAGGCCTTCGATGGCGTCGGCTACACGCTGCAACTGCTCAACCCCTCGCTGCTGGCAGAGCGCTGCGGCATCGCCGTGGTGGCCGACCTGCGCAGCCGCGACCTCGCCGCGGGCGGCCAGGGCGCGCCGCTGGTGCCGGCCTTCCACCAGGCGCAGTTCGGGCAGCCGGATGCGGCGCTGGCGGTGCTGAACCTGGGCGGCATCTCCAACCTGAGCGTGCTGCCGCCATCGGGCCAGGACGCGGCCGTGCTCGGCTTCGACTGCGGCCCCGGCAATGCACTGCTCGACCTCTGGTGCCAGCGCCACCGCGGCCAGGCCTACGACGCCGACGGTGCCTGGGCCGCGAGCGGCCAGGTGCATGCCGGCCTGCTCGCCGCGCTGCGGGCGGAACCCTTCTTCGCCCTGCCGCCGCCCAAGAGCACGGGGCGCGACCTGTTCCATGCGGACTGGCTCGCAACGCGGCTGGCACCGTTCCCGGGCCTGGCGCCGGCCGACGTGCAGGCCACGCTGGCCGCGCTGACGGCGGGCACCTGCGTGGATGCCGTGCGCGCCCATGCGCCCCGTGCCACGCGGCTGGCGGTCTGCGGCGGTGGCGCCTTCAACGGCGACCTCATGCGCCGGCTGCAGGCGGGCCTGCCGGGGCTGCAGGTGGTGTCATCCCAGGCCCTGGGCCTGCCGCCGCAGCAGGTCGAGGCCGCAGCGTTCGCCTGGCTGGCCAGCCGCACGCTGCGCGGCCAGACCGGCAGCCTGGCCAGCGTGACCGGGGCGCGCGGTGCGCGTGTGCTGGGGGCGGTCTACCCCGCCTGATCCGCCACCGCGGCGGCGGTGTTTCCCCTGCCCGCACAAAGGCTTTCGTGTAACGGGAGAAAGTCCGCCGGTTTGGACCCGTCATGCGCCGATGTCATCATGGGGCCATCTTTCCGGCGTCCGGCCGGCTTCCTTGTTCAAGAAAGATTCGGGATCGATGTCTTTGCTGGTGTTGGTGCTTGGCCTGTCGGGAATCGCGACCGCGGTGCTGGTCTGGTATGTGCGCTGGCGCCGGGAGCGGCGCGCCGAGGAGGCGCGCCTGTGGCAGCAGCACCGTGAGTGGCAATCGACGCGCCAGCAGCACGAGCAGCCCTGAAGCCGTGCAGCGCCGCACCAGCGCCACCCACCGGGACCGCAGGTGTTGGCTGGCACTGTGTCTTTGCGTATCAGCTGTATCGGCCGCGGCCGCGCCTTCCTGGCAGGAACGGCTGACGGCCGCACTGGCGCACATCGATGCTGCGCCGGACGGCCCGCGCATCGGCGTCTATGTGCGGGCCCTGGGCAGCGGCGAGAGTGCGTCCTTCCAGGCCGAGCAATCGTGGTACCTCGCGTCCGCCGTGAAGGTACCGGTGGCCGTCGCCGTGCTGCGCGGCATCGCGCGTGGCGTCTACCAGCTCGACACGCCCGTCACGCTGCGTGCCGACGACTATGTGGATGGCGCCGGTTCCACCAACCGCCAGGCCGTGGGCGCGGCGCTGCCGATCCGCTACCTGCTCGAGCAGATGGTCATCCACAGCGACAACACCGCCAGCGACATGCTGATCGGGCTGGTCGGGCTGGCGCAGGTCAACGCCGTCACGGCCGAGGTGGCGCCTGGCGGCTTCGGCCCCATCACCCGGCTGGCCGAGGTGCGGCGCGCCACCTATGGCCAGCTGGTGCCGGCGGCGCACAGGCTGGCCGGGCGCGAGTTGCTGATGCTCCGCCAGCAGCGCGACGACAGCGCGCGGCTGCAATACCTCGCGCGCATCGTCCAGGTGCCGGTCGGCGATTTCCGCCTGGCCACGCTGGGCGAGGCCTACGACGCCTACTACGCCACCGGCCTCAATGCCGGCCGGCTCGATGCCTATGGCGAACTGCTGGCGCAGCTGGCCGATGGCCAGCTGCTGCCGCCCACGCAGACGCGCTACCTGCTGGGCCTCATGGAGCGCGTGGTGACGGGGCCGCAACGCATCCGCGCCGGCCTGCCCGCGGGTGCGCGTTTCGCCCACAAGACCGGCACCCAGCGCGGCCGCTTCTGCGATGCCGGCATCGTCCAGCCCGCGGGAGGGACGCGCGTGGTGGTGGTGGCCTGCACGCGCGGCGAGTTGTCGCTGGTGCGTGCCGAGCGCGCGCTGCGCGAGGTCGGAACGGCGCTGTGCCGCTCCGGCGTGCTGACACAAGGAGTGCCCGATGCGCCGAGTTGCGCCATCCGTCCGCCTGCTCTGCCTGCTGCTGGCCACGCTGATCCCCCTTGAGCCGGCACGCGCGGACGATTGGCCCGCGCGCCTGCGCAGCGCGGTCGAGCGGCTGGACGAGGGCAGTCCCGGCCGCCTGGGCGTGTACGTGAAGCGGCTGCGCGATGGCAGCCACTTCGACCACGGTGCCGACGAATCCTGGTACCTCGGCTCCACCGCCAAGGTGCCGATCGCCGTGGCCGTGCTGCAGCAGGTCGACGCCGGCCGCCTGCAGTTGGACACCGCGGTGGTCCTGCGCGAGACCGACAAGGTCGACGGCTCCGGCCCGCTGGTCTGGAACGAGGTGGGCCAGTCCTACAGCATCGCCACGCTGCTCACGCGCATGCTGGGCGAGAGCGACAACACGGCCGCCAACATGCTGGTGCGGGTGGTGGGTGTGGAGGCGCTGAACCGCAGCGCGGCCGAGGCCTTCGGTGCGCGCCGGATCGGCCCGCTGACCGACTTCACCGCGGTGCGCCGCGCCGTCTATGCCCGGCTGCATCCCGACGCCGGCCGGCTCAGCCACCGGCAACTGGTGGAGGTGGCGGCCGCACCCATGCCGCAGCGCGCCGAGGCCGTGCGCCGCGCGCTGGCGCTGCCGGCCGGCGCCTTGCGTACCGACATCGACACGGCCTATGCCGACTACTACGCCGAAGGCCACAACAGCGCCACGCTGGCCGGCTACGGCGCCATGCTCGAACGCCTGGTGCGCGGCGAACTGCTGTCGCCGGCCAGCACCGATCGCCTGTTCAAGGCCATGAAATTCGGGACACGCGGCAGCTACCGGCTCGAAGCCGGCCTGCCCAAGTCGCTGCCCCTGATCCACAAGACCGGCACCCAGCACCGGCGCGCCTGCCACGTGGGCGTGGTACAGCCGCAGGACGGCGGGCGCGACGCGACCGTGCTGGCGGTCTGCGCCGCCGATCTCGACGAGCAACGCGCCGCGGGGCGGCTGTTCGAAGCCGTGGGCCGCGCCATCGCCGGCACCGCCCTGGCCGAGCGGCAGGTGCGCAACACCCGCTGAAAAAACCCGGCCCTGGGGCTTGCGCGGGACGGTTTTGCCGGCAAAATCGCACGATCGTTCGTTTTATTGTGCATATGCCCCGTCCATCCACTGCTGCATTGAAAGCCACGCCCGCTTCGGACAAGGTGCGCGTGCTGCCCAAGGGCCGCCAGACCAAGGCCGTCATCGTCGACGCCGCGTTGAGCCTGGCCTCGCAGATGGGCCTGGAAGGCCTGTCCATCGGCGCCGTGGCCGAGCTCACGCAGATGAGCAAGTCCGGCGTGTTCGCGCACTTCGGCTCGCGCGAAGAGCTGCAGATCTCCGTCGTGCGCGAGTACTACCAGCGCTTCGAGCAGGAGGTGTTCTTCCCCGCCCTGCAGGTCGAACGCGGCCTGCCGCGGCTGCGCGCGCTGTTCGCCAACTGGATGCAGCGCGTGGCAGTCGAGATCCAGTCCGGCTGCATCTTCATCAGCGGCGCGGCCGAGTTCGACGACCGGCCCGGCCCGGTGCGCGATGCGCTGGTCGGCTCCGTCAAGTCGTGGCTCGGCGCGCTCGACAAGGCCGTGGCCCTGGCGCGGGACCTGGGTGAGCTGCGTGCCGACACGGACGCGCGGCAGATGGCCTTCGAGATCCACGGCCTGATCCTCGCGTTGCACTACGAGGAGCGCTTCCTGCAGAACCCCGGCGCCATCCGCCGCGCCGAGGCCGGCTTCGAGCACATCCTGGCGCGCTACGGCAATCCGGCCGCCGTTGCCCCCGTTTCCCCGACACCCGCGCGCAAGCGGGTCTCCAAGATCAACCAACCTTCCCGCCCCAAGGAGTAAGACAAGATGCCCAGCTACACGCCCCCCCTGCGCGACATGCAGTTCCTGTTGCACGAGGTGCTGCGCGTCGGCGACGAATACAAGGCCATGCCGCGCCATGCCGAGGTCGATGCCGACACCATCAACGCGGTGCTGGAAGAAGCCGGCAAGTTCGCCGCCGAGGTGACGTTCCCGCTCAACATCGGCGGCGACACCGAGGGCTGCACGCTGGACCAGGCCACGCACGAGGTCGCCACGCCCAAGGGCTTCAAGGAGGCCTATGCGCAGTTCGTGGAAGGCGGCTGGCCGGCACTGTCCTGCGACCCGGCCTACGGCGGCCAGGGCCTGCCCTACGTGGTGAACCAGTGCCTGTACGAGATGCTCAACAGCGCCAACCAGGCCTGGACCATGTACCCCGGCCTCTCGCACGGCGCCTACGAGGCGCTGGCCGCGCATGGCACCGAGGAGCAGAAGAAGACCTACCTGCCCAAGCTCACGAGCGGGGAGTGGACCGGCACCATGTGCCTGACCGAGCCGCACTGCGGCACCGATCTCGGCCTCCTGCGCACCAAGGCCGAGCCGCTGCCCGACGGCACCTACAAGCTCACCGGCAACAAGATCTTCATCTCCGCCGGCGAGCACGGCATGGCCGAGAACATCCTCCACCTGGTGCTGGCCCGCCTGCCCGACGCGCCCAAGGGCAGCAAGGGCATCAGCCTGTTCCTGGTGCCCAAATTCCACGTCAACGCCGACGGCACGCTCGGCGCGCGCAACCCGATCTTCTGCACCGGCCTGGAGCACAAGATGGGCATCCACGGCAACGCCACGGCGCAGATCGCCATCGACGGCGCCATCGGCACCCTGGTGGGCGCGCCCAACAAGGGCCTGGCCGCCATGTTCGTGATGATGAACGCGGCCCGCCTGGGCGTGGGCAACCAGTCGCTCGGCCTGACCGAGGTGGCCTACCAGAACGCGCTGGCCTACGCCAAGGACCGCATCCAGATGCGCTCGCTGTCCGGCCCCAAGGCAAAGGACAAGGACGCCGATCCCATCATCGTGCACCCCGACGTGCGCAAGATGCTGCTGACCGCCAAGGCCTATGCCGAAGGCGGCCGCGCGCTGCAGATCTACTGCACGCTGCTGCTGGACAAGGCCCACCACCATCCGGACGAGAAGGTGCGCAAGAACGCCGACGAACTCGTGGCGTTGCTCACGCCCATCGTCAAGGCCTTCATCACCGACAACGGCCACACCGCGACCAACGCCTGCATGCAGGTGTTCGGCGGCCACGGCTTCATCAAGGAATGGGGCATGGAGCAGTTCGTGCGGGACAACCGCATCAACATGATCTACGAGGGCACGAACACCGTGCAGTCGCTCGACCTGCTGGGCCGCAAGGTGCTGGGCGACCAGGGCGCCGCGCTGCGCAAGTTCGGCAAGCTGGTCGGCGCGCTCGTGGAAGAGGAAGGCGTGAACGAGAAGATGGCCGAGTTCATCAACCCGATCGCGGTGCTGGGCGAGCAGCTCACCAAGTTCACGACCGAGATCGGCTTCAAGGGCCTGCAGAACCCCGACGAGGTCGGCGCTGCCGCTGTCGACTACCTGCGCGTGGCAGGGCACCTGGTGTTCGGCTACTTCTTCGCGCGCATGGCCCAGGCCGCGCTGCGCGCCATCGCCGATGGCAGCACCGACCCGTTCTACACCGCCAAGCTGCAGACCGCGCGCTTCTACTTCGCCAAGCTGTTCCCCGAGACCGCCACGCTGATGCGCACCGCGCGCGCCGGCAGCCGCGTGCTGATGGACACGGACGCGGCGCTGGCATGAGGCTGCTGCCGCTGACCCTGCTGCTGTGCGGCCTGGCCGCACAGGCGCAGATGACGCCCGTGGGCCGCTGGCACAGCGTGGACGACAAGACGGGCGAGGCCAAGGCGCAGATGCAGATCAGCGAGCAGGGCGGCCAGCTCAGTGGCCGCATCGAGAAGCTGCTGCGCAAGGAGGCCGATCCGCAGGCGCGTTGCACCGAATGCACCGACGACCGCAAGGACCAGCCCCTGGTGGGCCTGGAGATCATCCGCGGCGCGAAGAAGGCCGAGGGCAAGGAGGTCTGGGAAGGCGGCAAGATCCTCGACCCCGAGTCCGGCAAGGTCTACACGCTGCGTCTCACGCCCATCGAGGGTGGGGCCCGGCTCGAGGTGCGCGGGTCGATCGGCCCGTTCTGGCGCACCCAGACCTGGCTGCGCCAGCCCTGAACAAGGAAAGAACATGTCGAAATTCAGAATCAAGAAGGTCGCCGTGCTGGGCGCCGGCGTCATGGGCGCGCAGATCGCGGCGCACCTCGTCAACGTGCGCGTGCCCGTCGTGCTGTTCGACCTGCCGGCAAACGATGCCCCCACGCTCCCCGCTTCGCGAGGTTCGCTGCCCCCCGAGGGGGCCGGCGCCGCCTTGGGGCGGCCCGGCGGCGGCGCAGGCCCGAAGAACGGCATCGCGCTCAAGGCCATCGAGGGCTTGAAGAAGCTCAAGCCTTCCCCGCTCGGTCTGGCCGACGAGGCCACACTGATCCAGCCCGCCAACTACGAGGAGCACCTCGCTCTGCTGGCCGGCTGCGACCTCGTGATCGAGGCCATTGCCGAGCGCATGGACTGGAAGCTGGACCTCTACGCCAAGATCGCGCCGCACCTGGCGCCGCACGCCATCGTCGCGTCCAACACCTCTGGCCTGTCGATCACCAAGATGGGCGAGGCCCTGCCGGCCGCTGTTGCGCCGCGCTTCTGCGGCATCCACTTCTTCAACCCGCCGCGCTACATGCAGCTGGTGGAACTGATCCCCACGCCGGCCACGGCCGCGCAGGTCCTCGACGACCTGGAAACCTTCGTCACCAGCACGCTGGGCAAGGCCGTGGTGCGCGCCAAGGACACGCCCAACTTCATCGCCAACCGCATCGGCGTGGCCGGCATGCTGGGCACGATCAAAGAGGTCGAGAACCACGGCCTGACATACGACGTGGTCGACGACCTCACGGGCAAGAAGCTGGGCCGCGCCTCCTCGGGCACCTTCCGCACGGCCGATGTCGTGGGCCTGGACACCATGGCCCACGTGATCAAGACGCTGCAGGACACACTGACGGCCGAGACCGACCCGTTCTACGGCAGCTTCGCCACGCCGCCCGCGCTCAAGGCCTTGCTGGAACTCGGCAACCTGGGCCAGAAGACCAAGGCCGGCTTCTACAAGAAGGTCGGCCGCGAGGTGCTGCGCTTCGAGCTGGAAAGCCGCGACTACGTGCCGGCCGGCCAGAAGGCAGACGCCGTCTACGAGCGCATGCTCAAAAAGCCCGCCGCGCAGCGCCTCCAGCTGCTGCGCGAGGCCGAGGGCGCCGAGGGCCGCTTCCTGTGGGCCATCCTGCGCAACAGCTTCCACTATGCAGCCGTGCACCTGGCCTCCATCGCTGACACCGCGCGCGACGTGGACTTCGCGATGCGCTGGGGCTTCGGCATGCGCCAGGGCCCATTCGAGCTCTGGCAGGAGGCCGGCTGGCTGCAGGTTGCACGATGGGTTCAGGAAGACATCGACGCCGGCAAGGCGCTGTCCAAGGCGCCGCTGCCGCAGTGGGTGTTCGAAGGCCCCGTCGCGCAGGCCGGTGGCGTGCACACGCCCGAGGGTTCGTTCAACCCGACCACGGGACGCTTCGAGCCGCTGCGCCGCCTGCCCGTGCACGCGCGCCAGCTCTTCCCCGAAGGCGTGCTCGGCGATGGCGCACAAGGCTTCGCCACGGCCGGCACCACGGTGCACGAAGACGCCTCCGTGCGCCTGTGGACGCTGGACCACGAGGTGCTGATCGCCAGCATCAAGACCAAGATGCACGCCATCAGCCCGGAGGTGGCCGAGGCGCTCACGCGCGGCGTCGAACTGGCTGAGCAGGACTACCAGGGCCTGGTGGTGTGGTCGGGCGACGAGCCGTTCTCGGCCGGCGCCGACCTGCAATCCATGCTGCCGGCCTTCATGGCCGTGGGCGTGGCGGCGATCGAGGATGCCGAGGGCTTCCTGCAGCAGACCATGCTGCGGCTGCGTTACGCCGCCGTGCCCGTGGTTTCGGCCATCCGCGGCCTGGCGCTGGGCGGTGGCTGCGAGCTGGCCATCCACAGCGCGCGCCGCGTGGTGGCCATGGAGAGCTACATCGGCCTGGTGGAGGTCGGCGTGGGCCTGGTGCCCGGCGCCGGTGGCCTGACGTACATCGCGCGCCGCGCGGCCGAGAACGCCGCCACCTCGACCGACAAGGACCTGCTCAAGTTCGTGTCCGAGGGCTTCACGGCCGCGGCGATGGCCAAGGTCGGCACCAGCGCGCTGGAGAGCCGCCAGCTCGGCTACCTGCTCGATTCCGACATCGTCGTGCCGCACAAGGACGAACTGCTCTACGTGGCGCTGGCCGAGGCCAAGGCCATGGCCAACGCCGGCTGGCGACCACCGCTGAAGCGGCAGTTTCCCGTGGCCGGGCGCAACGGCAAGGCCACCATCCTGGGCCAGCTCGTGAACATGCGCGACGGCGGCTTCATCAGCCAGCACGACTTTCACATCGCGGGACTCATCGCCGGCGTGGTGACGGGCGGCGATGTGGATGCGGGCACGCTGGTCGACGAGGAGTACCTGATGGCACTGGAGCGCCAGGCCTTCTGCGCGCTGATCGTGCACCCGAAGACGCAGGAACGGATCCTGGGTCTGCTGAACACCGGCAAGCCGCTGCGCAATTGAAGGAGAAGACCATGAGCAAACAGGTTCAAGACGCCTACATCGTCGCCGCCACGCGCACACCCATCGGACGCTCGCACCGCGGCACGCTGCGCAACCTGCGGCCCGACGAGATGCTGGCCGCCGTGCTGCGCGCCGCCATGGCCCAGGTGCCCGGCCTCGATCCCAAGAGCGTGGAAGACGTGATCTGCGGCTGTGCCATTCCCGAGGCCCAGCAGGGCCTCAACGTGGCGCGCATCGGCGCCGTGCTGGCCGGGCTGCCGCACAGTGTGGGCGGCATCACCGTCAACCGCTTCTGCGCCTCCGGCCTGTCGGCCGTGCAGATGGCGGCCGACCGCATCCGTGTGGGCGAGGCCGACGTGATGATCGCCGCCGGCACCGAAAGCATGAGCATGGTGCCCATGATGGGCAACTCGCCTTCGCTGTCGCCTGTCATCTTCGCCGACACCGACAGGCTGGACGACTACGGCATCGCCTACGGCATGGGCCTCACGGCCGAGAAGGTGGCGCAGCAGTGGAAGGTCTCGCGCGCCGCGCAGGACGCGTTCGCGGTCGAATCGCACCAGCGCGCGCTGAAGGCCCAGCAGGCCGGCGCGTTCGCGGCCGAGATCACGCCCATCGAGGCGGTCGACCGCACGGCAGACTTGGCGAATTCGGCGGGTGGAACCACCATCGAGAAGCGCAGAACGCTGTCGCTCGACGAAGGCCCGCGCCCCGACACCAGTGCCGAAGGACTGGCCAGGCTGCGTCCCGTGTTCGCCGCACGCGGCTCGGTCACGGCCGGCAACAGCTCGCAGACCTCGGACGGCGCCGGCGCGCTGATCCTGGTCAGCGAGCGCGCGGCCAAGCAGTTCGACCTCAAGCCGCTGGCGCGCTTCGTCGGCTACGCCAGCCGCGGCGTGCCGCCGCACCTGATGGGCATCGGCCCGATCGAGGCGATCCCGGCCGCGCTGCGCAACGCCGGCCTGCGACTCGGCGACATCGACTGGATCGAGCTCAACGAAGCCTTCGCCGCCCAATCCCTGGCCGTGATCAACACGCTGGGCCTGGACCCGGCCAAGGTCAACCCCATGGGCGGCGCCATCGCGCTCGGCCACCCGCTGGGCGCGACCGGCGCTATCCGGTCTGCGACAGTCGTGCATGCGCTGCGGCGCAAGAATCTGAAGTACGGCATGGTCACCATGTGCGTGGGCATGGGGCAGGGCGCTGCCGGGATCTTCGAGAGAATCTAAGGGACATGAGCGAACACTTCTTCGACCAGGCCGTGGCCTTGCGGCCGGACGGCGAGCACACCTTCCGCGGCGCCGCGCATCCGGCCTGGGCCAACATGGTCGGCCCGTTCGGCGGCATCACGGCGGCCAGCGCGCTGAACGGCGTGCTGTCGCACCCGCAGCTGCTGGGCGCACCGATCGCGCTGACGGTCAACTACGCGGCCGCGCTGGGGCCGGGCGACTACCGCTTGGCCGCCGTGCCGGCGCGCACCAACCGCTCGACCCAGCACTGGACCATGGCCATGACCCAGCCCGGGGCCGACGGCGCGGAAGAAACCGTGCTGACCGCCACGGCCGTGACGGCCGCGCGCCGCGACACCTGGAGCCTCAACGACACGGCCATGCCGTCTGCGGCGCCCCCGCAGGACTGCGGGCGCTTCAACCCGTTCGGCGTGGAATGGCTCAAGCGCTACGACATGCGCGTCGTGCAGGGCGCCGTGCCCTCGACGTGGGACGGTGGCGGCACCGACAGCCTCACGCAGATGTGGATGCGCGACGATCCGCAGCGCCCGCTCGACTTCCTGTCCCTGGCCGCGCTGGCCGACGTGTTCTTCCCGCGGGTGTGGCTGCGCCGCGCCACGCGTGTGCCCGCCGGCACCGTGTCGATCACCACCTACTTCCACGCCGATGCGGCCATGCTCGCGCGCAGCGGCACGGGCTACCTGTTCGGCCAGGCGCGTGGACAGGCCTTCAGCAACGGGTTCTTCGACCAGACCGCACAGCTGTGGAACGAGGCCGGCGAACTGCTGGCCAGCTCCCACCAGATCGTCTACTACAAGGAGTGAGCGCCATGAGCGATGACATCCTGGTTCACGCCGAGGCCGGCGTCACCACCATCACCTTCAACCGCGTCGACAAGAAGAACTCGATCACGGCCGCGATGTATGCCACCTTGGCCGATGCGCTGGCCGCGGCCGATGCCGACCCGGCGCAGCGCGTGGCGGTGCTGCAGGGCCACGAGACCATCTTCAGCGCCGGCAACGACATCGGCGACTTCCTGAATGCGCCGCCAAGCGGCGAAGAGTCTTCCGTGTTCCGCTTCCTGCGCGGCATCGCCGGCTTCTCCAAGCCGCTTCTGGCGGCGGTCTGCGGCCCGGCGGTTGGCGTCGGCACCACCATGCTGTTCCATTGCGACCTGGTCTATGCCGGCGACAACGCGGCCTTCTCGATGCCCTTCGTGAACCTGGGCCTGGTGCCCGAGGCAGCCTCCAGCCTGCTGGTGCCGCAGATGATGGGCTACCACCGCGCGGCCGAGGCGCTGCTGTTGGGCGAGCCCTTCATGGCCGAAGCGGCGCTGGAGGTCGGGCTGGTCAACCGCGTGGTGCCGCCGTCGGAAGCCAACGCGCTGGCGCAGGCCCAGGCGCGCAAGCTGGCGGCCAAGCCGCTGACTTCGCTCATTGCCACCAAGCGCCTGCTCAAGAAGACCAGCGCCGACGCGGTGCTCGCGCGCATGGACGAAGAGGGCGCACTGTTCCGCCGCATGCTGGCCGAGCCGGCCGCGCGCGAGGCCTTCGGCGCCTTCATGGAGCGGCGCAAGCCCGATTTCTCCAAGCTCTGATCAGGCCGTGCACAGCGTTCGGCGCCGCCATTGCGCGCGCCGGCGCATGGCAATCGCGGCCACCGCGCCGCAGCCTGCCAGGTTGATCAGCGTGATCATCAGGAAGGGCAGGTCGCGCACCACCAGCACGCCGTAGGCGATGGCCGTGATGTGCGAGAGCACCCAGGACCACCAGGTCAGCAGCGAGAGCGAGCGCGCGCCGTCCTGGCAGCGCCACACCGTCACGATCTGCGGCACGTAGGTGAACATGCGCACCGCGTTCGTCAGCAGGTAGGCCCAGGCGATCAACGCGAGCGGGCCATCGGGCATGCCCATGGACCACGGCGTCGTCATGGGCGATCGGTCGGCTGTGGGGCCGGCGGGTGAAGAGGCATGGCGTGGTCTCCGGCGCCGGACAGCGGCGCATGCCCAGACTCTAGGAACCGGCGGCCGTGGCGGGAATGCCGTCAGTGCGGCAGTCCATCGCGTGTTTGCGCGAGGGGCAGCTCCAGCTGCCAGCAGCAGCCGTGCGCACGCGGCAGGCGGCGCAGCCGGCCGCCCAGGCGCGCGGCGCGGGCGTGCATGTTGGCCAGCCCGTGGCCCGAGCCGCCGGCCGCTGCCATGCCCACGCCGTCGTCGGCCACCTCCAGATGCAGCAGGCCGCCGTTCCAGGCCAGCGCCACTTCCACGGCCCCGGCGTGCGCATGCTTGAGCACGTTGGTCAGCGCCTCCTGGGCGATGCGCAGCACCTGCAGGGTGCTGTGCGGCGGCAGCGGGAGGGCCTCGTCCGGCAGGTCCTGGCGCCAGTGGGTGGCCAGCCCGGCCTCGCGCAGCCGGGCGTCCCAGCGGAAGCGGAAATCGGTCCAAGCGGTGGCGAAGTCGCTTTCGTCCGAGCCCAGCGCATCCAGTGCCACGCGCATTTCGTCGATGGCCGCGCGCAGCATGCCGCTCATCTGCGGCGCGTCGAGCGCGCCCCGCTCGGCCCGCAGCAGCGAGGTGAACAGCTGCGCGCCCAGGCCGTCGTGCAGCTCCTGCATGATGCGCTGGCGCTCCTCGGTGGCGGCCTGCTCGCGCTGCAGCGCGGCGATGCGGGCGTAGCTGGCGGCGATCTCCAGTTCGCGGGCGGCCACGCGGGCCTCCAGCGTGCGGTGCGATTCCTCCAGCGCGCGCAGGTTGCGCACGTAGCGCAGCGTGATCAGGCCGCCCATCGTCAACAGCAGCAGGTTGGCACCGTAGTGCAGCAGGAAGAACCGGTGTGCGCTCCACTGCGGCAGCAGCGCGGCGAACCATGCCGACTGCACGGCCATCAGGTAGTCGTGCACGCCCGACAGCAGGGTCAGCACGAAGACCGCGGCAATGACGATGTAGCCCGCCGAAGGGCGGCGCCAGGCAGCCAGCACCGTCACCAGCGCCGCCAGCACGCCCATCGGGATCAGCCCGGCCACCCACCAGCGGGCGACCCACTCCTCTGCGCCGGGGCTGGCGCCGCCGAGCACGTAGACCAGCGGGCCCAACGCCCACCAGCCGACGAGCAGGCGCACGAGCCAGGGCCGCTGCCAGCGCGCCAGGTGCAGTGCGAACAAGCTCAGCAGCACGATGAAGCCGCCGTTGCTGGCGTGGTAGACGAGCCGCCAGATCGGCCATGCCCACGCGGGCAGCACGTCGAACACGAACGTGGTGGTGCGCAGCGCCCAGATCACGCCGACCAGCCCGGCGATGGCGTAGAGCGTTTCGCCCCGGCGCCGCGACCAGATGTACAGCGCGAACAAGCCCGCCACCAGCGACACGACAACGGTGATGACCGGCACCGTGCGCACGAAGAACAGCCGCTGGTCGAACTGCTGCTGCAGCGCGCTCTGCGGTCCGAGCACCAGGCGCGGCAGCATGGCCGCGGCGGGCGCCTGCGAGGCCGCCACGCGCAGTTGCAGCAGGTTGGCGCCACTGTGCAGCAGGCTCGGCGGCAGCGCCAGCAGGTGCGGGCGCTCCCAGCGCACGCGGTTGCGCTCGCTGGTCTCGGGCACGGCGCCGATCAGCTGGCCATTCAGCCAGACGCGTCCGCCGCCGTACAGGTAGGGCAGGTACAGCACCCAGGCGTCGTCCTGCATGGCCTGCACCGCACCGTCTGGCAGCGGGAAGACCAGCTGGTACCAGACGGCCGGCGCCTTCTGCGCATCGGGCACCGCCACCACCTGCCAGCGTGGATCGCCCGGGGCGGGCGGTTGCGCACTGTCGGCGCGCAGCAACTGGGCCTGCGTGGGCTCCAGCGTCTGCGCCTGCACCGCGCCGGCCGCCAGCCAGGCGGCCAGCCACAGCACGCTACAGCAGGCCCAGCTGCGAAGCTTCATACACCGCTTCGCCGCGCGAGTGCACGGCCAGCTTGCGGTAGATCTTCTTCACGTGGGCGACCACCGTGTGCGGCGAGATGTCCAGCAGCTCGCCGATGGTCTCGAAGCTCAGGCCCTTGGCGACCATGCGCAGCAGCTCCGTTTCGCGCGCCGTCAATGGAGACGCCGCCTCCAGCGGCATCGGGCGGGAAGCCGTGCCGGCCGGCGCGCCGGCGCGCAACCGCGACAGGATGCGCCGCGCGATGCTGGGGCTGATCGGCGCGCCGCCGGCGTGCAGTTCGTGCACTGCGGCCGCGATGCGTTCGGGCGCGGCATCCTTGAGCAGGTAGCCGGCGGCACCGGCCTCGATGGCCGCCACCACGTGCGCGTCGTCCCCGAACATCGTGACGACCAGCACGTCGCAATCGGGGTGGCGCTGCTGCGCATGGCCGATGACCTCGATGCCGCTGATGTCGGGCAGTCCCAGGTCGACCAGCAGCACATCGGGCCGCTGCCGATCCAGCACAGCCTTGGCGGCGTGGCCATTGGACACGGCGCCCAGCAGGGCGAGACCGGGGTCGCAGAGCACGGCATCGGCGAAGCGCCGCATGAACTCGGGCTCGTCCTCGACGATCAGCACCTCAATGGCCATTCGTTACTCCAGGGGCCCGGCCATTCTGCCAGCGGGTGAGGGGGGCGCCATCGCGTGTCCGCGGGATGGCCTCGGAGCCAGGCTGCGCGTTAAGGTGCACCATGACCGATGCCGACAAGCTGATCGCCCGCGCCCGCTCCATGACCGAACGCCGCATCCTGTACTGGGCCGGCGCCGGCGGCACCGATCCCGGCGCCCCCGACTGCACGACGCAGCTGGCCGTGGGCCGCGCCTGGCCCGGGCTGCCCGCCGACGAACGTGCGCGCCTGCTGCCGATCGCCCAGGCGGCGGGCCTGGACCCGACCGATCCCGATCTGGTGGTGCCTGCGTGCGACTGCTCGGGCTTCGTGTGCTGGGCGCTCGGCATCCCGCGCCGGCGGCCGACGGGCGCGTGGATCAACACCGACAGCGTCTGGGCCGATGCCTCCGGCCCGCAGCGCGCCTTCGTGCACCGCCCGGAGGCGTCGGTGGGCGACCTCGTGGTCTATCCGAAGCCGGTCGACGCGCGTTTCGGCCACATCGGCATCGTCACCGCGGTCGATGGCGCGGGCCGCGCGCTCCGCGTGCTGCATTGCTCGGCCGACAACTTCGCGTTGGCGCCGGCCGGTGATGCGATCCGGGAGACCGCGCCCGCGGCCTTCGAGCAGCATCGGCAAACCCTCTACTGCCGCTTCATGGGAGCGGGCTGAGCGCCACGCGGGTCAGCCAGGCTGCAGCAAGCCGCCCAGCAGAGGCCTGGCGTACAGCGCGGCCACGTTGGCGGCGCAGGACGGGGGCGACCAGCGTTGTAGTTCGGCCGATGCGTTGATGCCATTGAGCGCGATCTGGGCCGCCAGCGAAGCGTCCAGCGGCCGCACGGAGCCTTGCATGACGCCCTCCACGACCAGGCTGGTCATGCGCTCGGTCAGTCGGTTGTTCTCGTCGAGGATGCGGGCCCGGTGCACCGGATCGGGCAGCGCCGAGATCGCCGTCATCCGCAGCAGCGGGCCGGCCGGCGAGCGCTGGAACAGCACCAGGCCCCGCGTGGCCAGGCACAGCTGGTCCCAGGCGCTGCCAGGTGTGGCCTGCGCCAGGTTCAGGGCTTTGCGCACGACGGCGAACGTGTGCGCAAAGCACTGCGAGACCAGATCGTCCTTGGCCTCGTGGCGGGCGTAGAAGGCGCCTTTGGTCAACTGCAGCCGCTCGGCGATGCGCGTGACCGACGCACCCTTGTAGCCCTGTTCGTTGATGAGCTCGGTGGCCGAGCGCAGGAACGAGCCGGGTGCCATGTCGGCCGCGGCGTCGAGCACCCAGGCCTGCTCGGCGCCGCTGTCCGCCCAGGCGGCGTCCGGGCTCGCCATGCCCCGCAGCACGATGTCGGCCGCGCGTTCGGCGATGCGGCCGTACTCCTGCGGCTCGTGGCGCTGCACGTTCTCGCGCAGCCTGTTCAGCGTCGACAGCAGGATGTGCCCACGGGCGTTCAGCGCCTCGCGCGACAGCCCAGCCGTCTCCGGCCCGCGCAACAGGTCGCGCACCCGGCGGAACATCTCCGTGTAGGCCGTGAACACCTGCTCGAGCATGGGCTGCGGCAGCGCGCGCAAGTCGTGGAACAGGATCAGCGCGGGCTCGGTGCCGGCCTCCACCGCCGCCAGGCGCTGCGCGAGCTGCGTGAACAGCGCGGTCACACGCTCGGCCACGGTGGCGTGCGCGGCAGCCCGCGCGATGAAGGCGTGGTGCACCTCGATCGCACGCAGGAAGCAGGCGGTCGCCAGGTCCTCCTTCTTGCGGTAGTAGTACGTCACGCTGTTCTTGACCAGCCCGACGCTGGCCGCCACATCGGCCAGCGCGGCGCCTTTCACGCCGCGCTGGTTGAACAGATCCGCCGCGGCCGCCAGCACGGCCTCGCGCTTGTGCGTGAACTTGCGGGTCCGCTCGGCGGCGTCTGGGCTTGGCGTCATGGAGGAGGGGGCAGAGCTGCCAGGACAGCGGTTCGAAGTCGCGCCAATGTCGCGTTTGAGACAGTTTTAGAACAGAGGGTATTCCCGATACTCGGCTCTAGCTGGAAGTGTTGTCATCGCATTGCGACTTTTCGAATAAACGGTTTTTGGTGTGCGGCGCCCTGGCGTCGTGCAACCGATGGCCCCAACGGAGACAAGACATGGCCCTGCGGATTCCATTTCCCGCGATGCGTGTGCTCGCGCTGTCCGCCACGCTGGCGTTTGCCGGCCCGCTGGCCACGGCGCAGGCCGTCAAGCCCGCCGCCGGCAGCCTGACCATCGCCTTCGCGGCCGAGGCCACCACGCTGGATCCCGTCAAGTACTCCGCCGGGGTCGACACCTACTTCATCGGCCAGATCTTCGAACAGCTGGTCAAGCCCGATCCGAGCCAGAAGCGCGTGAACTGGCTGGCCGAGTCCTGGGAGGTGACCGATGTCGGTGGCAAGCCCGTGCTCGACGTGAAGATCCGCAAGGGCGTGAAGTTCCACAACGGCGACCCGCTCACCGCGCGCGATTTCGAGTTCTCGCAGAAGCGCCTGGCCGATCCCGCGCAGTCGCGCTGGTCGCACCTGCAGGCCGCGGTCGAGCGCTTCGAGGTGGTCAACGACCACCAGTTCAAGATCCATTTCAAGGAAGGCGACGGCTCCTACATCGCCGACAACCTGCAGCTGTGGGCCATGCCCAAGGCCTACTTCGAGAAGGTCGGCGAGGAAGGCTTCGCCAAGGCGCCGGTCGGCACCGGGCCCTGGAAGTTCGTCTCGCGCAGCGTCAAGGAAGAGCTCAAGCTCGAGGCCTTCGACGACTACTGGCACAAGACCGCGCGGCCCACGGTCAAGAACCTCACGATCAAGATCATCCCGGAGGACCTCACGCGCGTGGCGGCCTTCAAGACCGGCGCGGTCGACTGGATCGACGCGGTGCCGCCGGCCATGATCGCCGAGGTCAAGAAGATGCCCGGGGTCCAGACCAGCACCGTGGTCTCGGGCAACAACCTGTTCCTCGACTTCGCCGAGCAGGTGCCCAACTCGCCGTGGCGCGACGTGCGTGTGCGCCAGGCGGCGGCCCATGCGATCGACGTGGACGCCATTGTCAAGGCCGTGCTGTTCGGCCAGGGCGAGCGCTATGTGCAGGTCGGCAAGGGCGGCGCGGGTTACGACCCCAACCTCAAGCCCTACCCCTACGATCCGCGCAAGGCCAAGGAGTTGCTGACGCAGGCCGGCTTCCCGCGTGGCTTCGACACCAACTGCTACAACCTGACCACGCCACGCGAGCCCAACGTCAAGGAGATGGGCGAGGCGATGTTCGCCTACCTCACGGCCGCCGGCATCCGTTGCAAGGTGCAGGGCCTGGAGTACGGCGCCTGGATCAACCTGGGGCGGCGCGGCCGCAATGGCCCGCCCGAGATGGACGGTGTCATCAGCTGGATGTGGGGCCAGGGCATCCCGGGCGACCCGGGCACGGCCTGGGCCGGCCACCTGCACAGCTTCGTGGCCGGCAAGGGCTGGGGCAGCTACTCGTACGCCAGCGACCCGGAGCTCGACACCTTGGTCGAGGAGGCCAAGCGCACCATGGACCCGGCCCAGCGCGAAGCCGTGCTGCAGCGCCTGGCCAGGCTCAAGCACGAGCGCGTGCTGGGCGGCCTGCCGACCTACCGGCCGCTGGTCACCCTGGCCTGGCGCGACAAGGTCGACTACACGCCCTGGCCCTGGCCGGGCTTCTGGCGCAACCTGCAGCAGATCGGCCTGAAGCAGCCCTGAGACGGCGCCGTCAGCACCAGGCTCTACAGATGCCGCAATTCCTGCTCAAACGCTTCGGGCTGGGCCTCATCAGCATCATCGGCGCGAGCGTCGTGATCTTCATCATCTCGCGCCTGTCGGGCGACCCCATCGTGCTGCTGCTGCCGGTGGACGCGCCGCCCGCTGTGATCGAGGCCATGCGCAAAACGATGGGACTGGACCAGCCGCTGTGGCGCCAGTACCTGCTGTTCGCCCAGCACGCGCTGCTCGGCGACTTCGGCAACTCCTACCGCTGGCAGACGCCGGCGCTTTCGCTGGTGCTCGAGCGCTTGCCCGCCACCATCCAGCTGGCCTGTGCCGGGCTGCTGTTCAGCATCGCGCTGGCTGTGCCGCTGGGCATCCTGTCGGCCGTGTACCGCGGCACCTGGCTGGACAGCTTCGGCAAGGGCTTCGCGATGCTGGGCCAGTCCATGCCGGGCTTCTGGGTCGGGCTGCTGCTGATCCTGGTGTTCTCCGTGCACCTGGGCTGGCTGCCCGCCTTCGGGCATGGCACGCCGGCGCACATCCTGATGCCGGCCATCGCGCTGGGCTGGTACCCGGTGGCGGCGCAGACGCGCATCGTGCGCTCGGCCATGCTGGACGTGCTGGACAGCGACTACATCCGCATGGGCCGCGCGCTCGGCACGCCGGAGTGGCTGCTGGTCGGCAAGTACGCCTTCCGCAACGCCGCCATTCCGCTCGTCACCATGCTGGGCGTGTACTTCGCTGCCATGCTGGGCGGCGCCTTCGTGGTCGAGGTGGTGTTCGCCTGGCCGGGCCTGGGCCGCACCGTGGTGGAGGCTGTGTTCGCGCGCGACTTCCCGGTGGTGCAGGCCGGGGTGCTGTTCACGTCGGTGCTGTTCGTGGCGGCCAACCTGCTGGTCGACCTGAGCTACGGCGCCATCGACCCGAGGATCCGCCATGCAGGCTGACGCCACGCTTGCCGCCACCGCCCATGCGCCGCGCGCCGGCTGGCTGCGCCGCCTGCGCGGGCGCGGCATCCCCTGGCTGTCGCTGGGGCTGCTGCTGTTGCTGGGCATCGCCGCCATCGGAGGCGAGGCGCTGGCGCCCTGGGATCCCAACGCGCTGGACCTGGCCAACGTCTTCAAGCCGCCGGCCTGGCATGCCGAAGGCAGCGCTGCGCATTGGCTCGGCACCGACAACCTGGGCCGCGACATCGCCAGCCGCATCATCGCGGGCGCCCGTGTCTCGGTCACCGTGGCGCTGTACGTGATCGTGCTGTCGGGCGGCATCGGTGCGCTGATCGGCCTGGTGGCCGGCTACTTCGGCGGCTGGGTCGATGCGGTGCTGATGCGCCTGGCCGACATCCAGATGTCCATCCCTTCGCTGGCGCTGGCCCTGGTCGTGGCCGTGGTGCTGGATCCGAGCTTCTCCACCGTGGTGGTCGTGATCGTCATCACCTACTGGACCTGGTACGCGCGCATCATCCGCAGCGAGGTGCTCTCGCTCAAGGAACGCGACTACGTGGCGCTGGCGCGCGTGGCCGGTTGCAGCAACCTCACCATCCTGCGCCGCCATCTGCTGCCCAACGTGTCGAACACGCTGCTGGTGCTGGCCACGCTGCAGGTCGGCCAGGTCATCGTGTTCGAGGCCTCGCTGAGCTTCCTGGGGCTGGGCATCCAGCAGCCCGATGTGTCCTGGGGCCTGATGCTGGCCGACGCGCGCAACTACATGACCAACGCCTGGTGGCTCATCACCCTGCCCGGCGTGGCCATCATGCTGACCTGCCTGGCGTCCAACCTGGTGGGCGACTGGCTGCGCGACACGCTGGACCCGCGGAGGAAGCAACGCTGATGGACCCCCTGCCCACCGCCGCCAAGCCGCCGCTGCTGCGCATCCGCAACCTGCAGACCCACATCGCCGTGCGCGACGGCACCGTGCGCGCCGTCGACGGCGTGAACCTGGACATCGCCGAACGCGAGACGCTGGGCGTGGTCGGCGAATCGGGTTCCGGCAAGACCATGACCGGCCTGTCCATCCTGAAGCTGCTGCCGCGCCCCGGCGGCCGCATCGCCGGCGGCAGCATCGAGCTGGACGGCACCGACCTCGTCGGCGTGCCAGAGCGCGAGATGGCGCGCCACTGGCGCGGCCGGCGCATCTCCATGGTCTCGCAGGACCCGCTGACCTCGTTGAACCCGGTCTACTCCATCGGCGACCAGGTCGGCGGGCCGTTCCGCTACCACGGGCTGGCCGCATCGCGCGCCGAGGCACGCCGCGCCGCCATCGACGTGCTCGGCCGCGTGCGCATTCCGTCGCCCGAGAAGCGGCTGGACGACTACCCCCACCAGTTCAGCGGCGGCATGCGCCAGCGCGTGGTGGCCGCCATGGCGATCGCCTGCCAGCCCCGCCTGTTGATCGCCGACGAGCCCACCAGCGCACTCGATGTGACCATCCAGGTGCAGATGATCGACCTGCTGCGCCGCATCCAGCAGGACACCGGTGTCGGCATCCTCATGATCACGCACGACATGGGCGTGGCCGCGTCCATGTGCGACCGCATCGCCGTGATGTACGCCGGCCGCGTGGTCGAGTCCGGCCCGGTGCGCCGCATCTACCACGCGCCGGCCCATCCCTACACCCAGGCGCTGCTGGCCTCGATCCCGCGGCTGGGCCAGGCGCGTGAGCGGCTGGATTCCATCGGCGGCCAGCCGCCCAGCCTGCTGGATCCGCCGCGCGGCTGCCGCTTCGCCGCGCGCTGCCCGCAGCGCATGGCGCGCTGCGAGGCCGAGTACCCACCCGAATTCGAAACCGCCAGCGGCCACCGCGTCGCCTGCTGGCTGCACGAGGGCGCGCCGCATGCCACCTGAAACGCCAGCGACGCCACTGCTCGAAGTGCAGGGACTGCAGAAGCACTTCAAGGTGCGGCATTCGCGCAACCCGGTCAAGGCCGTCGAGCAGCTGAGCTTCGCCGTGCCCGCCGGCAGCACCTTCGCCATCGTCGGCGAGTCGGGCTGCGGCAAGACCACCTGCGCCAAGCTGATCCTGGGGCTGGAGCCGCCCAGCGCCGGCAGCATCCGCTTCGACGGGCGCGACGTGGCCTCGCTGGCCGGTGCCGACAGGCGCACCTGGCGGCGCCAGGTGCAGGCCGTGTTCCAGGACCCCTACGCCTCGCTGAACCCGCGCCTGCGCGTGGCCACCATCGTGGCCGAACCCATCCTGGCCAACGAGAAGCCCACGCGCGCCGAACTCGACCGGCGCATCGCCGAACTGCTGGACGTGGTGGGCCTGCCGGCGGATGCGGCGCGGCGCTATCCGCACGAGTTCAGCGGTGGCCAGCGCCAGCGCGTGGCGATCGCGCGCGCGCTGGCACTGCGGCCGCGCCTGCTGGTGCTGGACGAGCCGACCTCGGCGCTGGACGTGTCGATCCGCGCGCAGATCCTCAACCTGCTGTCGGACATCCAGCAGCAGTACGGCCTGACCTACCTGCTGATCGCCCACGACCTCGCGCTGGTCGAGCACTTCGCCGACGCCGTCGGCGTGATGTACCTGGGCGACATGGTCGAGCAGGGCCCGACCGCGCAGGTCTTCGGTGCACCGCGCCACCCCTACACCCGCGCGCTGCTGGCCTCGGTGCTGCGGCCCGACCCCGACGTGCCGCTGCCCGTGGGCATGATCCGCGGCGAGATCGGCAGCGCGCTGGCGCCGCCGCCGGGCTGCAAGTTCCATCCACGCTGCCCGCAGGCCATCGATGCCTGCCGCAGCGACAAGCCGGTGCCGACGCCGTTCTCGCCGCTGCACTGGGCCGCCTGCCATGTCGAAGCCGCGCGCGCCACCGGCGCGCCCACCGCCGCCGCGCCCGCCGCAGGCGCCGGCACCCACTTGGAGCCCGCACTGCCATGACCCAGGACGAGTACCTGCGCGATGTCGCGCAACTGCAGCAGCGCCACTGGCCTGCCGACATCCCGCGCGCGCCGGCCTACCGCTTCGGCGAGGTGCCGATGACCGAGTACCTGCGCCGCTGGGCCGCGCTGCAGCCCGACAAGCCGGCCTTCATCTACTACGGCGCTGAACTCAGCTACCGCCAGCTCGACCAGCAGAGCGATGCGCTGGCCGCGCTGCTGGCGCGCCACGGCGTGCGCCAGGGCGAGCGCGTGGCCGTGTTCCTGGGCAACTGCCCGCAGTTCGTCGTGGCCTTCTACGCCATCCTCAAGCTCGGGGCCGTGCACGTGCCGGTGAACCCCTTGTTCAAGGAGGCCGAGCTGGTCTACGAGCTGAACGACACAGGCGCCAAGGTCGCCATCGTGCAGGACCAGCTGATGCCGCTGGTCCAGGCGGTGCAGGACCGCGCGCCGCTGTCCACCATCTTCACGACCAGCTTTGCCGACGCGCTGCCGGCGGCACCCACCATCCCCGTGCCCGAGTCGATCCGCCAGCCCAAGATCGAATGCCCCGGCACCATCGACCTGCTGCGCGCGCTGGCCGAGGAGCCTGGCGCCTGCCCGGCCGTGCAGGTGGGGCTGGACGATGTCGCAGCGCTCAACTACACGGGCGGCACCACCGGCATGCCCAAGGGCTGCGTGCACACGCAGCGCAACATGCTCTACACCGCAGCCACCACCTGCACCGTGGGCTCGCCCGGTTCGCCGGACGACATCAGCATCAACTTCTTCCCGGTGTTCTGGATCGCGGGCGAAGACTTCGCGCTGCTCTTCCCGGTGTTCAGCGGGGGCACCTGCGTGCTGCTGGCGCGCTGGGACCCGGTCGGCTTCATGGCGGCAGTGCAGCGCTACCGCGTCAACGTGGCCGGCCTGCTGGTGGACAACGCGGTGGAACTGCTGGAACACCCCGAGGCCACCCGCTACGCACTGCGCTCGCTGCAGCGCGTGCGCGTGTCCTCGTTCGTCAAGAAGCTCAACATCGACTACCGGCGCCGCTGGCAGGCACTGACCGGCACCGTCATGGCCGAGGCCGCCTGGGGCATGACCGAGACCCACACCTGCGACACCTTCACGACCGGCATGCAGGACGAGGACTTCGACCTCAAGGCCCAGCCCGTGTTCGTCGGCCTTCCCATGCCCGGCACGGAGTTCAAGATCTGCGACTTCGACAGCGGCGCGCTCAAGCCCCTGGACGAGGAGGGCGAGATCTGCTGCCGCTCTCCCTCGCTGCTCAAGGGCTACTGGAACAAGCCCGAGGCCAGCGCGCAGGCGCTGCGGGACGGCTGGCTGCACACGGGCGACATCGGCGTCATCGACGCCATGGGCTACCTGCACTTCCTGGGCCGGCGCAAGGAGATGCTCAAGGTCAAGGGCATGAGCGTGTTCCCGGCCGAGATCGAGGCCCTGCTGGGCCAGAACCCGGCCATCCTCGGCTCGGGCGTGATCGGCCGCGCCGACGCCGAGCGCGGCCAGGTGCCCGTGGCGTTCATCCGCGTGGACCCGGCGCGCCGCGCCGAGGTCGACGAGCAGCAGCTCATCGCCTGGTGCCGGCGCAACATGGCCAGCTACAAGGTGCCCGAGATCCGTTTCGTCGACGCGCTCCCGATGACCGCCACCGGCAAGGTCAAGAAGGAAGAACTGGCCAAGCTCCTATGACATCGCCCTCCGTCCTGATCGCCAACCGCGGCGAGATCGCCATCCGCATCGCGCGCGCCTGCGCCGACCTGGGGCTGCGCAGCGTGGCCGTGCACCCTGCCGACGATGCCCGTTCGCTGCATGTGCTGCGCGCCGATGCGGCGCAGCTGCTGCCGGGCCGCGGTGCCGCGGCCTACCTCGACGTGGCGCAGATCGTGGCCGCGGCGCAGGCCGCGGGCTGCAGCGGGGTGCATCCGGGCTATGGCTTCCTGAGCGAGAGCGATGCGCTGGCCGATGCGTGTTCCCAGGCCGGCCTGGCCTTCATCGGCCCTTCGGCCGATGTGCTGCGCCTGTTCGGCGACAAGGCCCGTGCACGCCGTGCCGCGACCGAACAGGACGTGCCGGTGCTGGCCGGCACCCCCGGCGCGGTGGATGTGGCCGGCGCACAGGCCTTCTTCGCCACGCTGAACGGCGCCGGCATGCTGGTCAAGGCGATCGCCGGCGGTGGCGGGCGCGGCATGCGCGTCGTGCAGCGGGCCGGGGACATCGCCGAGGCCCACGCGCGCGCCAGCGCCGAGGCGCTGTCCGCCTTCGGCCGCGGCGAGGTCTATTGCGAGGAGTTGATCGCGGACGCGCGCCACATCGAGATCCAGGTGCTGGGCGACGGCACCGGCGAGGTCGTGCACTTCGGCGAGCGCGAATGCAGCCTGCAGCGGCGCCACCAGAAGATCGTCGAGATCGCGCCCAGCCCCACGCTGGGCAACGCGCTGCGCGAACGCATCGCCGAGGCCGCGCTGGCCATGGCGCGCGCGGCGAAGTACCGCGGCCTGGGCACCTTCGAGTTCCTGGTCGACCGCGGCTGCGCCGACCGCTTCGTCTTCATCGAGGCCAATCCGCGCCTGCAGGTCGAGCACACCGTCACCGAGGCGGTCTACGGCGTGGACCTGGTGCAGGCGCAGATCCGCGTGGCGCTGGGCGCGACGCTGGCCGCGCTGGGCTTGCGCCAGGCCGACATCCCGGCGCCGCGCGGCCATGCGGTGCAGCTGCGCGTGAACATGGAGAGCATGCAGGCCGATGGCAGCGCCTTGCCGGCCGCAGGCCTGCTCACGGCCTACGAGCTGCCGTCCGGGCCCGGCGTGCGGGTGGACGGCTTCGGCTACGCCGGCTACCGCACCAGCAGCAACTACGACGCGCTGCTCGCCAAGCTGGTCGTGCATGCGCCCGGCGGCTACGCCGATGCCGTGGCGCGCGCGCGGCGCGCACTGGGGGAGACCCGCATCCAGGGCGTGGCGACCAACCTGGGCTTCCTGGCCGCCACGCTGGCCCATCCCGAGGTCCAGGCCAACGATGTCTCCACGCGCTGGCTGGACGCGCACATGGCCGAGCTGCTGGCCAGCGAGGCCGCTGCACCGGTGGCCAGTGGCTTCTTCGACAGCGGCGCGGCCGGCGCTGTGCCGGGCGCTGTGCCGGGCGCCGCGGCGGCACCGGCCGGCACCGTGGCCGTCGTCGCGCCCATGCAGGCCAGCGTGATCGCCATCGACGTGCGCGAGGGCGATGCCGTGCGGGCCGGCCAGCAGATCGCCGTGCTCGAAGCCATGAAGATGCAGCACGTGGTCGTCGCCGAGCGGCACGGCACCGTGCGCGGCCTGGCCACGGCCGTGGGCGAGGTGCTGCTGCAGGGTCAGGCCATCGCCTTTGTCGAGCCCGGCGAGGGCGAGGCCCTGGCCGATGCGCGCGAGGAACAGGTCGACCTGGACCGGATCCGCCCCGACCTCGCGGAGTCGGTCGAGCGCCACCGCCTGACGGCGGACGCGGCGCGGCCCGAGGCCGTGCGCAAGCGCCATGCCCAGGGCGGGCGCACGGCACGCGAGAACATCGACGACCTGGTGGACGCTGGCAGCTTCACCGAGTACGGCGCGCTGGCCTTCGCCGCGCAGCGCAGCCGCCACCCGGTCGAGCAGCTGCAGCGCAGCACCCCGGCCGATGGCCTGATCGGCGGGCTGGCGACGGTGAACGCTGCGGAGTTCGGGCCCGAGCGCGCCCGGACCGTGGTCGTCTCCTACGACTACACGGTGCTGGCCGGCACCCAGGGATCGTTCAACCACAAGAAGCAGGACCGGCTGTACAAGCTGGCCGCCGACATCGAGCGCCCGCTGGTGCTCTTCGCCGAGGGCGGGGGCGGGCGGCCGGGCGACACCGACAAGGCCTTGTTCAAGGTGGCCAGCCTGGACATCCCGACCTTCAAGGCCTTCGCCCACTTGTCGGGCCTGGTGCCCGTGGTCGGCGTGGTGCACGGCCGCTGCTTCGCGGGCAACGCGGCGCTGCTGGGCTGTTGCGACGTGATCATCTCCACGCGCAGCGCCAACATCGGCATGGGCGGGCCGGCCATGATCGAAGGTGGCGGCCTGGGCGTCTACACGCCCGAGCAGATCGGTCCGGCCGATGTGCAGAGCGCCAACGGCGTGATCGACGTGCTGGTCGACGACGAGGCTGCGGCCACGGCCGCGGCGCGCCAGTACCTGTCGTACTTCCAGGGCACGCTGTCGGCCTGGCAGTGCGCCGACCAGCGCGCACTGCGCCGCGCCATCCCCGAGAACCGGCTGCGCGTGTACGACGTGCGCAGGGTCATCGACCTGCTGGCCGACACCGGCTCGGTGCTGGAGCTGCGGCGCGGCTTCGGCCTGGCGATGGTCACCGCGCTGGTGCGCATCGAGGGCCGGCCCGTGGGCCTGATCGCCAACAACCCCATGCACCTGGGCGGCGCGATCGACGCCGACGCGGCCGACAAGGCGGCCCGCTTCATCCAGCTGTGCGATGCGCACGGCCTGCCCATCGTCTCGCTGTGCGACACGCCGGGCTTCATGGTCGGCCCCGAGGCCGAGAAGACGGCGCAGGTGCGGCGCGTGTCGCGCATGTTCGTCAACACCGCCTCGCTGAGCGTGCCGCTGGTCATGGTGGTGCTGCGCAAGGGCTACGGGCTGGGCGCGCTGGCGATGGCCGGCGGCGACTTCCAGGACACGGTGTTCACGGTGTCCTGGCCCACGGGCGAGTTCGGCGGCATGGGCCTGGAGGGCGCGGTGCGCCTGGCCTACCGCAAGGAGCTGGCGGCGATCGAAGACCCGCAGGCGCAGCAGGCCGAGTTCGAGCGGCGTGTGGCCCAGATGTACGAGCACGGCAAGGCGCTGAGCATGGCCTCGGTCGTGGAGATCGACGACGTGATCGACCCGGCCGACACGCGGCGCTGGATCGCGAACGGCCTGCAGTCGGCCGTGCGCGAGCGGCCAGCCCGCAGCGGCCGCCGGCGCACCCACATCGAAACCTGGTGAACCGATGAACGAAGAAGCTGCCTACCTGGCCCGCCTGGCCGCCCTGCACGCGAAGAACTGGCCGGCCGGTGTGCCGCGTGAAAGCCACTACCCCTTTGGCCGGCGCCCGCTGTCCGAGTACCTGCGCGAGCGCGCGCGGCTGCAGCCGCACAAGCCCGTCGTGGTCTTCTACGGCCGCGAACTGGGCTTCGGCGAACTCGACGCGCTGAGCGATCGCTTCGCCGCGCTGCTGGCCGCCCGCGGCGTGCAGCGCGGCGACCGGGTCGCGGTGTTCATGCCGAACTGCCCGCAGTTCCTGGTCGCGTTCTACGGCATCCTGAAGCTCGGTGCCGTGCATGTGCCCGTGAACCCCCTGTTCAAGGCCGAGGAGGTGCTCTACGAGCTGCGCGACAGCGGCGCCCAGGTGATGCTGGCGCTGGACCAGCTCATGGACGTGGCCCGCGCGGCGCGCGCGCAGGGCGCGCTGCGGCACCTGTTCGTGACCAGCTTCGCCGACATGCGGCCGGACCACCCCACGCTGCCGCTGCCGGCGGCCGTGGCCGCCGCGCGCATCGATTGCCCCGACGCCGAGGACCTGCTGCCCGCGCTGGCCACCACTACGCCCATCGCGCCCGACGCGCTGCCGCCGCCGGGCCTGGACGATGTGGCGGCGCTCAACTACACGGGCGGCACCACCGGGCTGCCCAAGGGCTGCGTGCACACGCAGGCCGACATGCTCTACACCGCGGCGGCCACGCACAGCATCTCGGTCGACCTGCGCGAGGACGATGTGGGCATCGGCATCAACCCGGCGTTCTGGATCGCGGGCGAGAACGCGCTGCTGATCCAGCCCGTGTTCAGCGGCGTGACCGTGGTGATGCTGGCGCGCTGGGATCCCGTGGCCTGGATGGCGGCCGTGCAGCGCTACCGCGTGAGCTTTGCCGGCCTGGTGCTGGATTCGGCCGTGGAGGTGATGGAGCATCCCGATGTCGCGCGCTACGACCTGCGTTCGCTGCGCAGCATGCGCGTGTCCTCCTTCGTCAAGAAGCTGGGCATGGGCTACCGCGAACGCTGGCGCGCGCTGACGGGCACCACCATGATCGAGTCGGCCTGGGGCATGACCGAGACGCACACCAACGACAGCTTCACGCGCGGCATGCAGGAGGGTGATTTCGACCTGCATGCGCGGCCCATCTTCGTCGGGCTGCCCATGCCCGGTACCGAGTTCAAGGTCTGCGACTTCGACACCGGCGCGCTGCTGCCGCTGGGCAGCGAGGGCGAACTGTGCTGCCGCACGCCCTCGCTGCTCAAGGGCTACTGGAACAAGCCCGAGGCCAATGCGCAGACGCTGCGCGGCGGCTGGCTGCACACGGGCGACATCGCCATGCTGGACGAGCACGGCTACCTGCACTTCCTGGGCCGGCGCAAGGAGATGCTCAAGGTCAAGGGCATGAGCGTGTTCCCGGCCGAGGTGGAGGCGCTGCTGGGCATGCACCCGGCCGTGCTGGGCTCGGGCGTGGTCGGCCGCGCGGACGCGGACAGGGGCGAGGTGCCGGTGGCCTTCGTGCGGCTCGATCCGGCGCAGGCGGCGGGCTGCACGGCCCAGGCCCTGCAGGACTGGTGCCGCGAACGCATGGCCAGCTACAAGGTGCCCGAGATCCGGCTCGTGGAGCGGCTCGCCACGAGCGCGACCGGCAAGGTGCTCAAGAACGAGCTGACGGCACTGCTGGCGCAGGAGCGCGGCGCGGGGCCCTGATCCCGCTCAGTGCCAGCCGAAGGCTTCGCTGGCCGCCATGGTTTCCGGCAGGATATAGACCACGCTGCGCCCCTGGCCCAGCAGCGGCTCCACCTGCTCGGTGTAGAAGGCCACAGGCACGACCACGCAGCCCAGGGAGACCTTGTTGTCGGCCGGCGTCGCGGAGCGCAGCCGCTCGGCGCGGCGCTCGCGCGCCGGGCCGGGGCGCAGCCGGTGGATGGCCAATGCGGCGCCATAGTCGACCCAGACCACCGGCTCGCCCTGCAGGTTGCGGCCGGGCTGGGCCACATACCGGCCGGCCGGCGTGGTGCGTTCGTGCCAGCCCAGCGTGGACAGGTCGCGCTGGTTCAGGTCGGGCGCGCCGCGGTCCCCTGGCGCAGCGCCCAGCAGCGCCGGCGTGGCCGCGCGCAGTTGCCCGTCCGCGCCGAAGAGGTAGAGCATGGCGGCCTTCTTGTCGACGAGCGCATAGGGCAGGCCGGCGTTGTCGTTCGACTGCTGCACCCAATCGGCCACCTGGCGCGCATCGGCCGAGAATTCTGCCGGCGCAGCATGCGCGGCCGGGGCCCATGCCAGAGCCAGGCCGATGGTGCAGTGCAGCAGGAGTTTTTGCATCGCGCCGCATGCTAGCGTCGTAGGTGCAGGCCCACAAGCGCAGGGGCATTCGTCCTACAGGAGCGGCGCGATGGGTGGCGGCAACGGGGCGATCAGCGGAGGCCGGCGTGGCGCTCGCCTGGCGCGTACAAGGCGGCGAAGACCTGCTGCAGCGGCAACTGCTCGGGCAGCACGTAGACGATGCCGCGGCTGTGCTGGAACACCGGCCACAGTTCGTTCTCGAAGAAGGCGACCGGCATGTTGATGCAACCGTAGGAGATGCGGTTGTCTTCGACGCCGGGCGAGGCCAGGCGCTCCAGCCGGCGTTCGCGCGGATCGGTGGCGCGCACGCGGTGCATGGAGACGGCGGCCGCATAGTCGACCCACACCACATCCTCGGGTGTCGTGTTGCGGCCGGCCTGGGCCACGAAGCGGCCGGCCGGCGTGGTGCGCTCCTCGGGCAGCACGGCGTGGATGGGCTTGCCGCCCACGCCTTCCACGGTGTGGTCGCCGGGCGCCGAGCCGAGCAGCACGGGAGTGGCGGCACGCAGGCTGCCGTCAGGGCGGAACAGGAACACCTTGGCGTTGCGCTTGTCCAGGATCACGAAGTGCAGGCCCTGGTGGTCGCCGGAATCGGTGACCCAGTCGGCCACGCGCCGCACGGCCTCGGAGGCTTCTTCGCCGCGCAGGTCGGCCAGGCGCGGCGCGGCATCGGCGTGTGGCAGCGTGCTGCCGGGAGCCTGTAGCGCAAGCCGGGCATGGGGGGCCATGGCCGCCACTGCGGCCTGGCGCGTGCCGGCCGGTGGCAGCACCAACGCCAGCACGGCGCACCCCAGCAGCAGGCCGTATTTCAGGCCTGCCAGCGCGTCGTCGCGCGGTGGGGTGCGGGCGGCCGGCATGGTGCGCAGGCGCGCAACTCAGTTGCGGTCGGCTTGCGGCGGCAGGGTTTGCTGGGTCCCCATGTTGGGGTTGGCCTGGGTCTCGGCCGGCATGGTCTGCGGCGTCTGCGTCGTCGAGTTGTTCATGTTGCTGTTGTTGTTCGGCGTGCCGTCGACCGCGCCCATCTGTGCCTGCTGCGGCGTTTGCGTGGTGCCGCCAGTGGTCTGGGCGTAGGCCAGGCCGATGGCGCCGACCAGCGAGGCTGCGGCGACGAGGGAGGTCAGGGTGGTGGATGCTTTCATGGCTTGCTCTCCTGAATGGTGGATGGAAGGTGAGGGCCGGCAGTGCACCGGCTGAGGTTCAGCTTAGGCGGGGGGAGGGGGCACGGAGTCGGCTCTGCGCGACGGCCGGCGTAGGACAGCACGGCCTGCGGCCCGTCGTCTGCGCGCCATGGGCTTGCAGGGCCGCCTGTAGGACGTCCGCGCCACGGCTACGGGTGTTGGACGCCGGATGGCCATTGCGCACAATGGCCCGTCCCATCGGAGTCGCCCATGTCCGTTCCCCCCTATGCCCTGGCCGTGTGCATCGGCCGCTTCCAGCCCTTCCACCTGGGCCACCGCAGCGTGCTGGTGCAGGCCCTGGCGCAGGCCAGCCGCTGCCTGGTGCTGCTGGGATCGGCCCACCAGGCCCGCACGCCGGCCCAACCCTGGACCTGGCAGGAGCGCGCCGAGATGCTGCGCCAGGCCCTGCCCGAGGAGTTGCGCGAGCGCGTGGAGGTGCAGCCCCTGCGCGACCACCACGACGAGCAGCGCTGGGCCGACAGCGTGCGCGCGCTGGTGGCCGCCGCCCTGCCCGAAGGAGGCCGCGTGCTGCTGGCCGGGCATTTCAAGGACGCCAGCAGCGCCTGGGTGCGCGACTTCCCGCAGTGGAAGCTGTGGGCCGTGCCGGGCTTCGGCGCTTACGACGCGCGCACCGTGCGCGATGCCTTGCTGGGCGCCGGCGCGGACGGCGCGCAGGCCGCGCTGTTGCGCATGGCGCCGCTGCTGCACGCCAACACGCAGGAGTTCCTGCGCGACTGGCTGGACCAGGGCCACCTGCCGGCGCTCGTTGCCGAATGGCAGGCGCTGGCGCGCGGGCGCGCTGAATGGGCCGGCTCGCCTTACCCACCGGTGTTCGTGACGGTGGATGCCGTGATCCGCTGCCAGGGGCGGGTGCTGCTGATCCGGCGCGGCCAGGCGCCGGGCCTGGGCCTGCTGGCCGTGCCGGGCGGTTTCCTGGAGCAGCGCGACACGGTCTACCAGTCGGCCGTGCGCGAACTCGAGGAGGAGACCGGCCTGGCCATGCTGGAGCCCGCGCTGCGCCAGTGCCTGAAGGCCGTCGCAGTGTTCGACCGGCCCGACCGCAGCCAGCGCGGCCGCGTCATCACGCACGCGCACTACTTCGACCTGGGCGAGCGCGCGCTACCGGCGGTGCAGGCCGGCGACGATGCGCGCGACGCGCAGTGGGTGCCGATCGCAGAGCTGGCCGAACTGGAGCCGCAGTTCCACGACGACCACTTCCAGATGCTTGACCACTTCCTGGGCGTGCTGCGGCCCTGAGTTCAGGCGGTAGGGCGGGTCTCGAAGCCGGGCGGCAGGCTGGCGTCGTCGCTGGCGGGAGTGGCCTGCACACCGTCCACGCGCGCGGCCGGCGGGCCCCGTCGGCACCAGGCGAGCAGCGCCTGCAAGGCTTCGGGTTCGGCCTGCGCCATGGCCTCGACCCGGCCATCGTGCCGGTTACGCACCCAGCCGCGCACGCCGAGGCGGCGCGCCTCCCCGGCCATGCTGGCGCGGTAGGACACACCCTGGACACGGCCGCTGATCGACAGGTGCAGCGTGTGCACTGGCGTTCCTTGGGCTTCGGCTGCGGTGCGAGCGCCCTGCGGGGCGGGCGGGCGGGCGCTCATGCGGCGATCTGCTGCGCGGCTTCCCAGGCCCGCGCGATCTCGGCGTCGGCATCGGCGCCGGGGGCGGCCTGGGCGCGCGGCTTGAGCCGTGTCTCGATCAGCGACAGGTGCACGTGCATGGCCTTCATGGCGCGGGCGGCGTCGCCTTGCGCGAGGGCGCGCACGATGTCGTCGTGCTCTTCGCAGGCACAGGCGGACGACGCGGCCGGTTCGAAGAAGACCACCAGCATGGCCGTGCGGCTGACCAGTTCCTGCAGCGCGCGCAGCACGAAGGGGCTGTCGGCGAAGCTGGCCAGCAGCAGGTGGAATTCACCGCTGAGCTGGATGGAGCGCGCCCGGTCCTGCGCGTGCAGGGCCGCGTGCTCGCGTGCGCCATGGGCCTGCAGCGCGGCCAGCTGCGCGGCCGACAGCCGGCCCGCGAGCCGGCCGACGAGGCCGCCCTCGACGATGCGGCGCGCCTCGTAGATCTCGCGCGCCTGCGCCAGCGTGGGGTTGGAGACGAAGCAGCCGCGGTTGGGGATCAGCTCGAGCAGCCGCTCGTGGCCCAGCCGGTGCAGCACCTTGCGCACGCGCTCGCGCGAGACGCCGAAGATCTGCGCGAGCCGGGTCTCGATGAGCTGCGTGCCCGGGGCCAGCCGGCCCGCCAGCAGGGTCTGCGCCAAGGTCGCGTGGATGGCCTGTTCCTGGGGGTGCATCCAGCGAATGTAGCGCAGCCCCTCAGGCCGACGGGGCGTGCGCGATCCAGTGCCGCGCGATCTGCGCGCGCGTGGCGATCCAGGCGCCGCCGCGCGCGTGCAGGTGCGCCAGGATCTGCTCCAGCGCCTTCATGCGGGCGGGCCGGCCGATCATGCGCAGGTGCAGGCCGATGGACAGCATGCGCGGCGCCTGCGCGCCCTCGCGCGCCAGCCAGTCGAAGGCGTCGCAGCAGTACTCGGCGAACTGCCCGGCCGTGGCGAAACGCTGGGTGTGCTGGAACTGCATGTCGTTGGTGTCGAAGGCGTAGGGCAGCACCAGGTGGCGCCGGCCGGCCACGGGCACGAAGTAGGGCAGGTCGTCGTTGTAGGCATCGCTGTCGTACAGGAAGCCGCGCGCGGCCAGCAAGGCACGCGTGGCGGGCGTGCACGCCGAGCGCGTGTGCCAGCCCAGCGGGCGCTTGCCGCAGGCGGCCTCGAAGGCCCGGATGCAGGCGTCCATGTCGGCCGCCTCGCGCTCGGGCGCCATGCCGGCATGGCTTTCCCAGCGCCAGCCGTGGGCCGCCAGTTCATGGCCGCGCGCCACCGCGTCTTGCGCCAGCCAGGGGCTGCGTTCCACGGCGCGGCCGCAGGCGCTGACGGTCATCGGAGCGTCCCAGCGCGCGAAGGTGTCGGCGATGCGCCACCAGGCCGCGCGCGTGCCGTACTCGAAATGGCTGTCGATGCACGGGTCCCAGCCCGTGCGCGGGTCGATCACCTCGTAGACCGACTCGTTGCGCGCATCGCCGTCGGCCACCGAGAACTCGGCGCCTTCCTCGAAGTTCAGCACGAAGGAGACGGCGACACGGGCCTGGTTTGGCCATGTCACGGCTGGCGGCCGGTTGCCGTAGCCGACCAGATCGCGCTGGATCATGGCTCTGCCTTGATGTTCCGTTCCTTCACCACCTTGGCCCAGCGCGTGAACTCGGCGTCGAGGTAGTCGCCCGACTCCTTGAGCGTCATGCTGGCCACCTCACCGCCGGTGCCCTCGACGCGCGCGCGGAAGTCCGGCGACTGGGCCATGGCACGCAACGCCGCGTTGAGCTTTTCCAGGACGGGGGCCGGCGTCTTCGCCGGCGCGAGCAGCATGTACCAGGACACGAACTCGTAGCCGGGCAGGCCGGCCTCGGCCACCGTGGGCACCTCGGGCAGCTGCGGCGAGCGCTTGGCGCTGGTGACGGCCACGCCGTTGAGCTTGCCGCTTTTCACGAGCGGAAGGGAGGACGTGATGATGTCCACCGAGAGCGCCACGCGGTCGGCCATCACGTCCTGCAGCGCCGGCGCCGCACCCTTGTAGGGCACGTGCAGCATGTGCGCGCCCGACATGGATTCGAGCAGCGCTGCGCCCACGTGGCTAGTGGTGCCCACGCCGGAGGATGCGTACTGCACGGCATCGGGCTGGGCCTTGGCCAGGGCGACCAGGTCCTGCATGGTCTTGCCCTTGAGCGCCGGGCCGGTGACGACCACGCTGGGAACCTTGGCCACCACGCCCACGGGCACCAGGTCGGCGCGCGTGTCGTAGGGCAGCTTGCTGTACATGAAGGGGTTGACCGCATGGCCGATCGTCACCATCAGCAAGGTGCTGCCATCGGCCGGTGCCTTGGCGGCCACGTCGGTGCCGATCACGCCGCCAGCGCCGGCGCGGTTGTCGATGACCACGGCCTGCTTGCCACCCCAGGCCTCGCCGAGCTTCTGGCCGACCAGGCGCGCATAGACATCGGCCGCACCGCCGGGCGGGAAGGGCACGACGATCTTGACGGGCCGGTCGGGGTAGGCGGCGGCGTCCTGCGCGGTGGCCTGAGAGAGAGGCGCCAAGGCGGTGCACAAGGTGGCCAGGGCGGCCAGCACATGCCGGCGGGGTGAACAGTGCAGCGGGTCCATGTGGATCTCCAGCGAAAGCAGGGGAATGGCGCACCACCGCTGGCGCACCGGCTTTGTGCACTTTTCCTTGAAAATTGTGCACATTGGCAGGATGGAGCACGTTCCGTGCCGCTGCCCTCCGACGCGCGGAGACCGGGCTTTCCGACACGCGGGGCCGGCCGGGGGCCGCAGCATCGCAACCGATGTCCGCACCCGCCGCCTCTGCCGCTTCGGCCGATTCCGTTGCTTCTGCCGTGCCCCCCGGCCTGGTCTATGTGCACGACGGCATGCCTGGCATCACCCGCCGGCGCAGTGGCAAGGGTTTCAGCTACCGGCGGCCCGATGGCACGCCGTTGGCCGACGCGGCCACACTGCAGCGCATCCGCGCGCTCGCGATTCCGCCGGCCTACAGCCAGGTGTGGATCTGCACGCGCGCCAACGGCCACCTGCAGGCCACCGGGCGCGACGCGCGGGGCCGCAAGCAGTACCGCTACCACCCCGACTGGCATCTGGCGCAAGACGCCGGCAAGTACGCCCGGCTGCAGGAGTTCGCCGGCGTGTTGCCACGCATCCGCGCCGCCGTGCGGCGCGACCTTGCCCTGGCCGGCCCGCTGCAGCGCGACTGTGTGCTGGCGGCCGTGGTGCGGCTGCTGGACACGACGCTGGCGCGCGTGGGCAACGATGTCTATGCGCGCGAAAACGGCTCCTATGGCCTGACCACCTTGCGCGCGCGGCATGCCCAGGTGCGCGGCAGTGCCGTGCGGCTGCGCTTCAAGGGCAAGAGTGGAGTCGAGCACGCCGTGGCGCTGGACGACGCACGCGTGGCCCGCGTGGTGCGCCGCTGCCAGGAACTGCCCGGCCAGGAGCTGTTCCAGTACCTGGACGATGCGGGCGAGCGCCACGTCATCGATTCCGACGGGGTGAATGCTTACCTGCGCCGGGTCAGCGGCGGCGACTTCACGGCCAAGGACTTCCGTACCTGGCACGCCAGCGTGCACGCCCTGACGCTCGCCCGCACCCGCCCCTGCGTGCCGGGCAGTTCGATGTCGGCCCGGCGCACGGCCGCCAAGGCGGTGCTGGCCGAGGTGGCGGCGCGGCTCGGCAACACGGTGGCGGTGTGCCGCAAGGCCTACGTCCACCCGGCGGTGCTCGCGCTGCTGATCGAGGAGGCGCAGCCGCCGGCCTGCCTGGACGTGCCGCCACGGCGCAAGGCCGGGCTCACGGCGGCCGAATGCCGGCTGCTGGGCTTTCTGGAGGCGCTGGCCTAGGTGGCTTGCACGTGGCGGGCGAAATGGCGCAGCACGCGCGCGGCGGCGGGCGTGTCGACGACGCCGGCGGCCAGTGCGGCCGGGTCATGCCCTTCGTTGCGCAATTCGGGGCCGAGCCGCTCCACGTAGGCGCGCATGGCCTGGGCACTGAACTCGGGATGGAATTGCACACCCCAGGCTGCCGGCCCGACGCGGAAGGCCTGGTTCGGCTCGAAGGCGTTGGCCGCCAGCCGCACCGCTCCTGCGGGCAGCTGGTGCACGGACTGCCGGTGCACGACCTGGGCCGGGAACACCGCGGGCAGTGCGCCCAGGACGGGATCGTCGGCTGCGGCCGGTTGCAGCTGCACGGACACCGTGCCGACCTCGATGCCGCCCGGGTGGTAGCCGACCTCGCCGCCCAGGCTGTGCGCCAGCAGCTGGTGGCCGTAGCAGATGCCCAGCACGGGCAGGCCGGCGTGCACCGCGGCGCGCAGCCACGCTGCGGCAGCCTCGCTCCAGGGCTCGCGGTCGCTCACCATGGCGTGCGAACCGGTGATGACCACGCCGGCCAGGGCCTGCGGCGGTGGCAACGCACCGCGGCGTGCGTCGGCCACACGGATGTCCAGGCCGGGGGCCTCGAGGCCGGCACGGATCCAGTCGTCGAAATCGCCCAGCGTCTGGGCAAGGGCGGGGAAGGTGGCGCCGGCCTTGAGGATGAGGAGGGGGGATGTCATGGGAGGCGGTCTGCGAAGCGGCCGAGTGGCCATAGGCGGCGAAAAGCGGCGAAAAGCGGCGAAAAAGCGGGAAGAAGCGGCCGCCACTGTACGTGCTGGGGCGCGGCCTACACTGCGCCGATGGAGATCTACAAGGTGGGCGGCGCCGTGCGCGACGCGCTGATGGGCTTGCCCGTGCACGACCACGACTGGGTGGTGGTGGGTGCCTCGCCGCAGCAGATGCTGGACGCCGGCTACCTGCCCGTGGGCAAGGACTTCCCGGTGTTCCTGCATCCCCAGACGCGGGAGGAATATGCGCTGGCGCGCACCGAGCGCAAGACCGCGCGCGGCTACCACGGCTTTGCCTTCCATGCCGCGCCGGACGTGACGCTGGAGCAGGACCTCGCGCGCCGCGACCTGACCGTCAACGCCATGGCCCAGCCGGCCGCTGCGCAGGGGCTGGACGGCCTGGTCGACCCGTTCGGCGGCGCCGCCGATGTGCGGGGCCGCGTGCTGCGCCATGTGTCGGACGCGTTCCGTGAAGACCCCGTGCGCATCCTGCGGTTGGCGCGCTTTGCGGCCCGCTTCGCCGATTTCACGGTGGCGCCGGCGACCCAGGTGCTGATGCGCGAGATGGTCGAGGACGGCGAGGTCGACGCGCTGGTGCCCGAGCGGGTCTGGCAGGAGCTGGCCCGTGGCCTCATGGAGCGGCGGCCTTCGCGCATGTTCGAGGTCTTGCGTGCCTGCGGTGCATTGGCGCGCCTGTTGCCCGAGGTCGATGCGCTGTGGGGCGTGCCGCAGCGCGCCGAGCACCATCCCGAGGTCGACACCGGCGTGCACCTGATGCTGGTGCTGGATATGGCGGCGGCGCTGGACGCGCCCTTGCCGGTGCGCTTCGCCTGCCTGTGCCACGACCTGGGCAAGGCCACCACGCCCGCCGAGCTGTTGCCCCGCCACCACGGCCACGAGCAGCGCAGCGCCAAGCTGCTGCGGCGCCTGGCCGAAAGACTGCGTGTGCCGACCGAATGCCGCGACCTGGCCGATGTGGTGGCGCGTGAGCACGGCAATATCCACCGGAGCGCCGAATTGGGCTCGGCTGCCGTGATGCGGTTGCTCGAACGCTGCGATGCCATTCGCAAACCGGCCCGATTCGAACAGGCGCTGCTGGCATGCGAATGCGATGCGCGAGGCCGGGCCGGTCTGGAAAATCGCCCGTACCCACAGCGCGCGCGTCTGCAGCGGTGCATGCAGGCGGTGCTGGCTGTGGCGACCGACAGAATCTCGGGTGAGGCTTTGGCAGAGGGCCGCAAGGGGCCGGAAATCGGGGCCCGCATCCAAAAGGCGCGCGTGGCGGCTTTGGAAGAATATCTGGCGCAGGCTTGAGGCAGCCCGCGAAGCCATTATGCGGGCCGGGCGCGATGGCTCGCGCCGCGGCCGCCGGTGATCAGTTGATCAAATACTCTTCGCGGTTCTTGCCTTCGATCCACTTCGGCGGCTTGCCGCGGCCCGTCCAGGTGGCGCCGGTGGACTTGTCGCGGTATTTGGGCGCAACCTTCTGGCCGGCGGTGCTGCTTTTCGCAGTCTTGCGGCCGAAGACGTCGTCGGGCGTCAATGCGAACTCGGCAACCAAGGCGCGAACCTTGTCGATCGCGGACTGATTTTCACGCTGGCGCGCTTCCTCGATCTGCTTCTCGAGGTTTTCGCGCTGCTGCAGCAGTTCCTTGTAGGTGGTCATCGTTTTCCGTCCATATCTTCTGCCGAACCTTGGCAGGCGGGCGGATTATAGGGATAAATCCATTCGTTGCAGTCGACGAATTTCTCTACCGGCCGCTGGGGATTATGCAGACCCGCATTGCCTCAGTCGGGCACCAGGGCGAGGGCCGCATAATCGCCCACGCGGTCCCCCAATCCGGCCGGTGCGAGGATTACCCCTTGCGTCAGCGCTGGAAAATGCGCCTGGACCTGGGCTTGCAATCGGGGCAGCAAATACGCGCGGTGGTGCCAGAAGACGCTGCCGCCCAGGCTGATGCGCTGCAGATCCAGTGTGGCGACGAGGTTGTAGAGCATGCGCCCGAGGATGCGGCACAGGCCGTCGACTGTCTCCTGCGCAGCCGCATCGCCAGAGCTGGCGCGGCCCAGCCAGTCAGCCGCGTCGTGCCCGAAGCGCCGCGCAATCGCGTTGCCGGCCACCAGCGATTCCACATCGCCGCGGTTACCGCAACCGCACAGGGCGTCCTGGTCGTCGACGACGAAGCTGTGGCCGGCATGGCCGGCATTGCCGTTCTTGCCGCGCAGCACGTGGCCGTCCACGCACAGGCCCACGCCGATGCCGGTGCTCCAGGTCACGTAGGCGCAGTCGTCCACGCCCTGCAGCGCGCCCCAGCGGCGCTCGGCCTCCAGCGCGGCGACGCAGTCGTTCTCCACGCGCAGGCGGGCGAAGCGGCGGGCCAGCGGCGCTTCCACGGGCACGCTCATCCAGTCGTTGGGCAGGCCGCGCGCCGGGCCGGCCAGGCCGCCGCAGATGTTGGGCGTGGCCAGCGCGATGCGGCCGTCCTGCTTGACGAAGGGCCCGGCCGAGGACACGCCGGCCGACTGCACCTGGGCCGGATCCACGCCGGCCGCAGCGCACGCCGCGTCGACCAGCCGCAGGATCTGCTCGGACAGCGCCAGCGGCGTGCCGGTCTTGGCCGTGGGTTCGCTCTGGCGCGCGAGGATCTCGGGCTGGGCGCCGGCGGGCGCCAGGCCCACGGCCACCTTGGTGCCGCCGATGTCGATGCAGGCTTTCATGGGCTGTGTTGTCTCAAAGGATCTTGGAAATCAGGCTGACCACGGTGCTCAGCACAAGGGTGCTGGTCAGCGGCACGAACCATTCGCGCCCGAACAGTCGGAAGCGCAGATCGCCCGGAAGTTTCCCGAAGCCGAGCTTGGCCAGAAAGGGTTGCAGCCAGCTGATCAGCATCAGCGCGAGAAAGACGACGAGCAGCCAGCGCAGCATGGAAGGTGTTACAGCGTGTGGCTGCGGTCGCCGTTGGAGAAGCCGGGCGCGTCCCAGGGCACCGCGCCCTTGGCGAGGGCCAGCACCTTGAACAGTTCGCCCATCTCGTGCTCGGCGATGAGGCGGTGCGCCATGGCGCGCTGGGGGACCGGCGCCGCCTCCATGAGCGCGGGCAGGCCGCAATTGATCAGGAAGCGGGCCTGGCTGGTGTAGCCCAGCACGTCCCAGCCGGCGTCCTGCGCGGCCACGGCGATGCCCGTGAAGTCCACGTGGGCGGTGATGTCCTTGGCGCCCAGGTCGGCCAGCGGATCGGCGTCGGCGCGGTGGGCCTGGTGGCACATCAGGGTGCCGGTGCTGCGCTGCGGGTGGTAGTACTCGGCTTCGGGAAAGCCGTAGTCGACGAGCAGCGCCGCGCCGCGCTGCACGTGGCCGGCCAGCGTGCGCACGAAGGCCTGGCCCTGCGGGTGAATCTCTGTCAGGTAGTCGTGCGGGCCGGGGATCTCGACGGGCGGGCGCAGTGCGGTGGGCCGGTCCTGCCAGGCCAGCGCACCGCCTTGCAGCGCCACGCCGCGCTCGTGCCATTGGCCGGCCACGCGGTGCAGCAGCTGCACGGGCATGGCGTCCAGCACCTCGTTGCCGACCAGCACGCCTTCGATCTGCGCGGGCAGTGCGTCGGCCCAGTGCAGCTTGCCGGCATGCCCGGCCAGGCGCGCCTGCTGGCGTGCGCGCAGCTCGGCCGACAGGTCGACGATGGTGTAGCGGCGCAGGCGCGGGCCCAGGTGCTCCAGCAGCTGGGCGGCCAGCGCGCCGGTGCCGGCGCCGAATTCCCAGACTTCGTCGGTGCCGGTGCGCTCCAGCATGTCGGCCACCTGCACGGCCAGGGCCTGGCCGAACAGCGGCGAGAGTTCGGGCGCCGTCACGAAGTCGCTGCCGCCCTCGGGCATGGCGCCGAACTTGCGGCCGGTGTTGGCGTAGTAGCCCAGGCCCGGCGCGTACAGCGCCAGCGCCATGAAGCGGTCGAAGCCGAGCCAGCCGCCGGCCGCTTCGATGGCTTGGGCGATGTGGGCCTGCAATGCGGGGCTTGCCTCGCGCGCGGGGGGGCTTCCATTAGGATGCGCGGTCTCGTTTTCGTGCACCCGTGGATTCTCCCCCAATGACCCAGACCCCCGTCACCGCCGCACGCACCGTGCTGGTCACCGGCGCCGGCCGGCGCCTGGGCCGTGCCATCGCGCTGGACCTGGCCGCAGCCGGCTGGCAGGTGGCCGTGCACTACCGCGCGTCCGAAGCCGAGGCGCTGCAGACCGTGGCGGACTGCAGCGCGGCAGGCCCGGGCCGCCATGCCGCCTTCGCCTGCGATCTGGCCGACGAGGCTGCCACGCGCGCGCTGCTGCCCGCCGTGCAGGCTGTGCTGGGCCCCGTCACGGCGGTGGTCAACAACGCCTCGCTGTTCGAGCACGATGGCGCGCAGGACTTCGGCTATGCCGCGATGGAGCGGCACTGGCGCAGCAACACCGCTGCGCCCATCGTGCTGGCCCAGGTGCTGCACCAGCTGCTGGCCGCGCGCGGCGCCGGCCCGCGCAGCGGCGCGGTGGTCAACCTGCTGGACCAGAAGCTCTGGAACCCGAACCCCGATTTCCTGAGCTACACGCTGTCCAAGGCCGCGCTGGAGGCCGCCAACACCTTGCTGGCCCAGGCGCTGGCGCCGTTGCTGCGCGTGGTCGGCGTGGCGCCCGGGCTCACGCTCACCAGCCATCTGCTCAGCGACGAGGCGTTCGCCGCCGCGCACCGGCTGTCGCCGCTGGGCCGCTCGTCCACGCCCGAAGACGTGGCCGGCGCCGTGCGCTTCGCGCTGGAGAACCAGTCGCTCACGGGCACCACGCTGCTGGTCGATGGCGGCCAGCACCTCATGAAGTTCGAGCGCGACTTCTCGATGATGGAGAAAAAAACATGACGATCAACGCCGCCGGCACCCAGACCCTGCACCTGACCGGACTGCGCTTCGACGCCAACCTGGGCATCCTCGACTCCGAGAAGACCGCGCCGCAGCCCATCCTGGTCGATGCCGAGCTGAACCTGGGCACGCAGCCGCTGCGCCCGCGCGACGACGACATCACCCATGTGCTGGACTACCGCAAGGTGCGCCAGATCGTCATCGACGAGTGCACGGCCGAGCATGTGAACCTGCTCGAAAGCCTGATCGGCAAGCTGGCCCAGCGCCTCATGCAGCTGCCCGGTGTGCTGGGCGTGCGCGTGAGGATCGCCAAGCTGGAAATCTTCGACGACTGCGAAGTCGCGATCCGGGTCGAAGCCGGCCAGTGGTAGCGCAAAAGGCCCCGCGCAGCGGGCCGACCCCGGCTTGGCGGAAAATCCCGCCCTTGCCCTGAGGATCCCCCTATGAATGCCGCCTGGACCGCCGAAGACACTGCCGTTGCGCCTTCGCCCGAGCCCGCCCTGAAGATCGAACGCGAAACCCACAAGCTGGAGAAGCGCCTGTGCCGCCTGACGGGCCAGGCCATCGTCGACTACAACATGGTCGAGGAGGGCGACAAGGTCATGGTCTGCATGTCCGGCGGCAAGGACAGCTACGCCATGCTGGACATCCTGCTCAAGCTGCGCGCGCGGGCCCCGATCCACTTCGACATCGTGGCGGTGAACCTGGACCAGAAGCAGCCCGGCTTTCCCGAGCATGTGCTGCCCGAATACCTCAAGGGCCAGGGCGTGCCCTTCCACATCGAGGAGCAGGACACCTACAGCATCGTCAAGCGCGTGATTCCCGAAGGCAAGACCACCTGCGGCCTGTGCAGCCGGCTGCGCCGCGGCATCCTGTACCGCGTGGCCGACGAGCTGGGCGCGACCAAGATCGCGCTTGGCCACCACCGCGACGACATCCTGCAGACGCTGTTCCTCAACATGTTCTTCGGCGCCAAGTTGAAGGGCATGCCGGCCAAGCTAGTCAGCGACGACGGACGCCACATCGTGATCCGCCCGCTGGCCTACGTGCCCGAGCGCGACCTCGTGCGCTGGGCCGCGCACCGCGCGTTCCCCATCATCCCGTGCACGCTGTGCGGCAGCCAGGAGAACGCGCAGCGCAAGCAGGTTGCCGCCATGCTGCAGGAGTGGGAGAAGAAGTATCCGGGCCGCGTGGAGAACATGTTCACCGCGTTACAGAACGTCGTGCCTTCGCACCTGATGGACGGAACCCGCTACGACTTCAAGGGTCTGAAGACCACGGGCGTGCCCGATCCCTCCGGCGACAAGGCGTTCGACGCGGAAGACATCGCACCGCCCATTGCACCGCTGCTGCAGGTCGTCCGGCTCTGAGCGGGACCGGTGCATCGAGGAGGCATTGAATGCGTGTCCAGATGCGAATGTCCATGGCGGCGGCCGTTGCGGCCGCCGTGCTGTTGTCCGGCTGTGCCACGAGCTACGTGGTCGACAACCAGGTGCAGACCTTTTCCGAACTGCGCACCGTGCCCCAGCCTGCCACCTACCGCTTCGAGCGGCTGCCTTCGCAGCAGTCGGCAGGCGGTGCGCAGCTCCAGTTGGAGGCCGCGGCCGAGCCCGCGCTGGCCAAGGCCGGCTGGGTGCGCAACGACGGCGCGGCGCGCTACAGCGTGCTGATCGGCAGCGACGTGGTGACCACCACCCAGTTCGTCGATCCGTGGGTGTACAGCCGCTTCGGCCCCTGGGGCCCCTACTACGGCCGGCGCTGGGCCGGTGGCGCCGGCTTCTACGGCTGGGGGCCGTACTGGAGCTACCGACAGGACATGTGGGACCGCAGCTACGCGCAGCGCCAGGTCAGCGTGCTGATCCGCGATCTGTCGAACCAGCAGGTGGTCTACGAGACCCGGGCCGTGCACGAATCGCGCTGGCCCAACGACCCGGCCCTGCTCACACCCATGTTCGATGCCGCGCTGAGCAGCTTCCCGCAGCCGCCTGCCGGCGTGCGGCAGGTCAACATCGAGATCCCGCTCAAGAAGTGATTCAGCCGTAGGTGGCTGCGAGGCGCTGGCGCAGGTAGTCGCCGGCCGTCACGGGCGCGTGGCGCGGCAGCTCGCCAGCGGGCACGCAGCCGGGGATCGCGCTGACCAGCGCGTCCGGGTTCGGGTCCAGGAAGAAGGCCACCGAGTAACGTGCGCGTGCAGGCGGCAGCACGCGGTGCGGCGTGGACACGTAGACATCGTTGGACCAGCGCATCAGGCAGTCGCCGATGTTGCAGACGAAGGCGCCGGGCAGTGCCGGCACGTCCGTCCAGCCGCCGCCGCGGCGTTGCACCTGCAGCCCGGCGACGCCGTCGGTGGCCAGCAAGGTCACGTTGCCGTAGTCCGTGTGGGCGCCGGCACCGGCCCGGCCGGCGGGCGCGTCGGCCGCGAAGCGCTCCGGGTAGTGCAGCAGGCGCAGCGTGGCCTGCGGGCGGTCCAGCTTGTCGTCGAAGAAGTCCTCGGCGAGGCCCAGGTCCAGCGCGAAGGCGCGGTGCAGCCGCCGGCCCACGGCCAGCACGGCATCGAAGTAGGCCTGGGCCTGCGCGCGCCAGCCGTCGATGGGCGGCCAGACGTTGGATGGGCGCGTGGCTTCGTCGGTCCAGATGAGGTTGTAGGCCTCCTTGAGGTCGGGTGCGGTGGCTTCGTCCAGCGCTTCCACCCCGAGGCCCACATAGCCGCGGTTGTGGCCGTGGCGGGCGATGGCGAGCGCGTGCTTGGCCTGCGCCGGCAGTGCGAAGACCGCGTGCGCGGCCGCGAACACGCCAGCGCTGCAGGCCGCGGGAACGCCGTGGCCGGTGATGGCGAAGAAGCCGGTCTCGCGGCAGGCGCGGCCGATTGCCTGGGCGGCGGCCAGGCGCGCCGCGCCGTCGGTGCCGGCCAGCGCGGCGATGTCGATGCATGGGAAGCTGTCCATGGGCGGAGAGCATAGCGGCGGCGCCCGCCATGGCGCACTCCTAGAATTGGCCGATGGACGCCACCCGCATCATCGCCATCCGCCACGGCGAAACCGCCTGGAACGTGGACACCCGCATCCAGGGCCATTTGGACATCCCGCTCAACGACATGGGCCGCTGGCAGGCGCGCCGCGTCGGTGCGGCGCTCGCTGGCGAAGCGCTGTCGGCCATCTACGCCAGCGACCTGGGCCGGGCGCACCAGACCGCCCAGGCCGTGGCCGACCGGGCCGGCCTGCCGGTGGTGGCCGACGTGGGCCTGCGCGAGCGCGCGTTCGGAACCTTCGAGGGCAAGACCTTTGCCGAGATCGAGGCGGACTGGCCGGACCAGGCACTGCGCTGGCGCAAGCGCGACCCGGCCTTCGAGCCCGCAGGCGGCGAATCGCTGCTGCGCTTTCGCGAACGCATCGTCGGCACGCTCAACCGGCTGGCGGCACGGCATCCGGGTGGGCAGATCGTGCTGGTCGGCCACGGCGGCGTGATGGATGTGCTCTACCGCGCCGCCACCGGCCAGGAACTGCAGGCCCCGCGCACCTGGGCGCTGGGCAATGCCGCCATCAACCGCCTGCTCTGGACGCCCGAGACGCTGACCCTGGTGGGCTGGGCCGACACGGCCCACCTGGACGGCGCGGCACTCGACGAGATCAGCGCATGAGCGCAGCCCGGCCGCCCGAAGGCGCTCGCACCGCAGGCGAGGCCGAAGGTTTCCCTATGTACGCCGCCGCACGCACCGGCGATGCAGTGGCGGACATCGACACGCCCGCCCTGGTGCTCGACCTCGATGCGATGGAGCGCAACATCGCGCGCATGGCCGCGTTCGCCCGCCAGCACGGCGTGCGCTGGCGGCCCCACGCCAAGATGCACAAGTGCGCCGTGCTGGCGCTGCGCCTGGTGGCGGCCGGTGCCGTCGGCGCCTGCGTGCAGAAGACGGCCGAGGCCGAGGCGCTGGCCGCTGCCGGCGTGCAGGACCTGTACATCAGCAACGAGGTGGTCGCGCCGGCCAAGCTCGCGCGCGTGGCGCTGCTGGCGCGCAGCCTGCAGCAGCGCGGCGGCCGGCTGGCGATCGCGGTCGACAGCCCCGAAGGTGTGGACCGGCTCGCTGCTGCGCTGGCCGGCGCGCAAGACGCCATCGACGTGTTCGTGGAGATCGACGTGGGCCAGGGCCGTTGCGGCCTGCCGCCCGGCCCCGAGGCGGTGCAGCTGGCACGGCGCATCGGCGCCGCGCCACAGCTGCGCTTTGCCGGTCTGCAGGCCTACCACGGCAAGGCCCAGCACCTGCGCAGCGCCGAAGACCGGCGCGCCGCGATGGCCGCGGTGCTGCTGCTCGTGCGCGACCAGCTCGACGCGTTCGCCGAGGCCGGCCTGGCCGTGCCGCTGGTCACAGGGGCGGGCACCGGCAGCATGGCGCACGAGGCCGGCAGCGGCATCTATGGCGAGCTGCAGGCCGGCTCCTTCCTGTTCATGGATGCCGATTACGCCGGCAACGACACCGACCCGGCCCAGCCGGTGTTCGAGCATGCGCTCTTCGTCAAATCCCAGGTCATCAGCCGCAATGCGCGGCATGCGGTCTGCGATGCAGGCCACAAGAGCCATGCCATCGATTCGGGCCTGCCGCTGGTGCACCGGCCCGAGGGCGGGGCGCCCTGGCGCTACGCCAATGGCGGCGACGAGCACGGCGTGCTGCATGCCGACGATGGCCAGCCGCTGCCGGCGCTGGGGCAGGCCGTGTGGCTGATCCCTGGCCATTGCGACCCGACCGTGAACCTGCACGACACCCTGGTCGGCGTGCGCGGCGGCCTGCTGCAGGGCCGTGTGGAGGAACTGCTGCGCGTCGATGCCCGCGGGGCCCTGGCATGAAGGCGCTGCAACGCCGCGGGTTCTGTGCGGCACTGGCGCTGGGCGCGGGTGCTGCCGTGCGGGCGGCCGGGCCGGGCCGTGTGCACGAGGTCGGCCCGGGCCGGCAGTTCGCCACCATCGCCCAGGCCGCGCGTGCCGCGCGCGATGGCGACACCGTGGAGGTACAGGCCGGCGACTACCACGCCGATGTCGCCATCTGGCCCCAGCGCCAGCTCCTGCTGCGCGCCGTGGGCGGCCGGGTGCGGCTGCTGGCCGACGGCGCGAGCGCCGAGGGCAAGGGCATCTGGGTGGTGCGCGGCGGCGACATCCGCGTCGAGGGTTTCGACTTCGAGGGCGCCCGTGCCGCTTCGCGCAATGGCGCCGGCATCCGCTTCGAGAAGGGGCAGCTCACCGTGGTGGACTGCGGCTTCCGGGACAACGAGAACGGCATCCTGACCGCGAGCGACAGGGCGGCCGGGCTGGTCATCGAGCGCAGCCTGTTCCAGGGCAATGGGGCCGGCGACGGGCAAAGCCACAACCTGTATGTGGGCCGCATCGCCGCACTCACGGTGACCGACAGCGCCTTCCACGACGCCCGCGGCGGCCACCTGCTCAAGAGCCGCGCCGCGCGCAGCGAGATCCACCGCAACCAGCTGACCGACAGCGATGCCGGCCAGTCCAGCTATGAGCTGGAGTTCCCGAACGGCGGCCTGGTCCATGCCAGCCAGAACCGGCTGCGCCAGGGGCCGGGCACCACCAACTCGACCATGGTGTCCTACGGCGCCGAGGGCTACCCCTGGCCCGAGAACAGGCTTGTGCTGCGCGACAACGTGCTCATCGACGACCGGCCCGCCGGCGGCATCTACCTGCGCGTGGCGCCCGGCGAGCGGGAGGTGGAGCTGCTGGGCAACCGGCTCGAAGGCGCCAGCCGCACCCGGGCGCGCGAGCTGGCGTACTGAGGCCGTCGCAGGCGCCGCGCCCTCAGCGCCGCGCGCCCACCAGGGCCCGCAACAACTGCCGGTTGGCTTCCTCCACGCCGATGCCATGCGCGCGGCAGACCGCGCGCAGCGCCGGCGTGTCGTCGCCCTCCATGGCCCGCGCGGCCTGCAGCGCCGGGGCATAGGGGCCAGTGCGCTTGACGGCTGCGGCGTAGATGCGTTCGGACAGCGGCAGCCGGTTCAGCACCTGGCCCAGCGGTTCGTGCAGCAGCAGGTCGAGTTCGGCGAACAGGCCGCACAGGTAGACCTCGCGGCGCAGGCTGTCCTCGGCACCGGCGTTCAGCAGGTGTTCGGTCAGCCGCGCGCGCAGCACCATCTGGGCCTTGACGGGGCGCAGGTCGATGTCGGTGGCGGCATGCGCGCCCTGGTCGGCGAGCCAGCGGCCCAGCGCCCCGTAGCCCAGCATCATGAGCCCGTGGCGCACGGATTCGATGCCGCCGCGCCCGGCCATGGCCGCCGAGTTGGTGAACGACAGGAAGCGGTAGGCGAGCACCGGCTCCTCGCGCACCACGGCCTCGATCTGCTCCATCGACTGGTCGTCGTCCACCGCCTTGCCGGCGCGGCGGATCACCTCGCCGTCGGGCCCCACGGGCTGGTGGCGGTGCGCGTGCAGCACGTCCTCGGAAGGCCAGCCGGCGACCGCCAGCGCACCGGCCCGGTCCAGCAGCAAGCTGGCCAGGGCACGGCTTTGCACGTCCTCGTAGATCTGGCCCGGCGCGATGGCCGCACCAGCGGGCCGCCCGGCGGCGGCATCCTGCAGCGCGGTGGCCGCGGTCAGCGGCGCCACGCCCAGCATGCGCAGGAAGAAGCAGTCTTGCAGCGGCGCCCGCGGCCAGTCCTCCAGTGCGCCACGCCACACCAGCTTGAGGCCGCGTGCATGGGCCTTCTGCGTGCGCTCGTAGATGTCGGGCTCGCTGAGCCATTCATTGCGCACCTCGATCCAGTAGTCCCCGGCCGGCGCATGCGCCAGCATGTCGGACAGCAGGCGCTTGTTGTGCATGGACAGCAGCAGCTGCGGCGTGGCCATGGACGAGAGTTCCTGGAGCGCGGCGACCAGGTGCAGAGCATCGATCGCGCCGCCCTGGGCGGCCTCGACGAACAACTGCACGGCCTCGAGCTCGCGGGCCTGGTTCCAGAGTGGGCGGTAGCCCAGGGTGATGCTGCCGACGACGGATTGCGTCATGTCTGTTCGCGGCCCAAAAACTCAGATGTCCGTTGCGCCAGAGACCATCCCCACCTGCAAGCCACTGGTCGAGCGGCCGCGGAGCAGGCCATGCCAGCGCAGCCGCGAAACTGGCTCTGCCAGGCCGCCGGGTGCGCCCCTTGAGGGGGATCGGATGGCTGCGCGCAGTGCGCCGGCCAGACGGGGTGGTTTCATTTCAGCGGAGGAAGTCGAACAGCGAGAGCTTCTGGATCGAGGCGTAGGTCTGCAGTGCAACCTGGTAGCTCGTCTGCTGGTTCTGGAAGTCCGACAGGCCCTGGATCATATCCATGTCCTCGGCGCGGGAGCGGTCGCCTTCGGCCTGCACACTGCGGTCTTCCTGGGTGTCGTGGATGCGGTCTGCGCGGTTGAGCAGGTCGCCCGCGCGGCCGCGCACGGCGCCGATGCGCTCCAGGCTGGTGTCCACCTGGGCCAGCGAGATCGCCAGCTCGTGGTTGAAGTTGGCGTCGGCGCTGGCTGCGCCCTTGGTCGAGCTTCCCGGCTCGTACATGCCGGCGATGGCGCGGTCGAGCACGCCGAAGACGCTGGGCCGCTCGCTCGGCACCGTGGCGTCGACTTCCAGCCGGTCGCCCTCGGCCGGAACGCCCTTGACCACCATGGCGATGCCGCCCAGCGTGATGGTCTGGTTTTCCTTGTACGGCAGGCCCGTGGTGGTGACGCCGGTGGTGTTGTTGGTGACGTCGTAGCTCATCGCACCGGTGGCCGCGTCGACATGGAAGCTCAGCGAGAAATCCGTGCCCTCGCTGCCCATCAGCGCCGCGTCCTTGACGAGGCCCACATCGGTGTACATCTTGCCGGTGTTGCCCGTGCCCAGGCTGACCTTGAACACGCCGTTGCTCTCGGGCACGTCCATCCAGGTGGCGCGGCCGTCCAGCGTGCCCGGGATGGCCACTTCGCCGGCGCCGGCCTGGCCGGCCAGGCCGTTGAAGCTGTAGTCGGGATCGGGCACGGTGCCGTCGGCACTGACCTCGAAGGGCGCGGCGGTGCTTCCCAGGCCGTGGAACAGCGGCAGTCCGTTGGCGTCCTTGCGGTTGGCCAGCGCGACCAGCTCGTCGCGCAGGCCCACCAGCTGCTTGGCGATGGTCTCGCGTTCGGTCGGGCTGTTGACGCCGCCGCCGGCCTGCACCAGCAGGTCGCGGAACTGCTGCAGCAGCCCTGTGGCGTCGCCCAGCGTGGATTCGCCGAGCTGGATGGCGCTCTTCTGCGTCTCCAGCGCGCGTTGCTCCACCGTGATGCGGGCGATGCGCGTCTGCGCGCGTTCTGCCTGCGCGGCGGAAGTGGGGTCGTCGCTGGGACGCACCACGCGCTTGCCTTCGGTCAGCTTGGCCTGCAGGTCGGCCAGGGTGGCCTGGCGCGTCTGCAGCGTCTGGCGTGCGGCGTCGAAGGTGTTGGCGGTGCCCAGGCGGGTGAAGGTATTGGCCATGGCGTCTCAGTTCTCAGCGTGCGATGGTCGAGATCAGGCTGTCGAAGATGCTCTGTGCCACCTGCAGCATCTTCGCCGATGCCTGGTAGGCCTGCTGGAACTGGATCAGCTTGGCGGCTTCCTCGTCCAGGTTCACGCCCGAGACGCCGTTGCGCTGGGCTTCCAGCCCTTCGGCGATGGACTTGGACACGTCGGCCGCGTACTGCGCGCTCTGGGCGCGCACGCCGACGTTGGCGATCAGCGCGGCATAGCCATCGGTGAGCGGCGCCCCGTCGAACAGCTTCATGTCGCGCAGGTCCATCAGCGCCTTGGCGTTGCCGGCGTCCAGCGGGGCGTAGGCCGGGTTGATGGCGCCGACGGTCAAGGTGTCGCCGGGCTGCGGCGCGCCGCTCAGCGTGAGCGTCCAGGCCGAGGGGTTGGCGCCGTCGTAACTGATGGGCGTGCCCGGGCTGTAAATGAAGGTGCCCGGCACGTCCGAGCGCGTGTACTGGGTGCCGCTCGTGAAGGTGATGGTCACGTTGGCCGGTGCCGGCACCGATCCCGCCGCCAGCTTGCCCACCGCCAGGCCGCCGGTGTTGGTCGTTCCCATGTTGGCCTGCACCGGGCTGGCCACGGCCAGATCGCGCGGCGAGGCGAACAGCGTGTGCATGTTGCCGGCCGCCTGCGCATAGGGCCGCAGCAGGAAGCTGTCGCCGGTGGCGGCGGCGCCCGTGATGTCCAGCGCCAGGCCGTCCACGGTGGGCGGCGGGCCGGGGTCCACCGCGGGCGAGACGCCGTCGGACAGCCGCGTCACGGTGAAGTCGGTCGGCGTGGTGAAGGTCACGCGGTAGTCGGAGGCGCGCAGCTGGCTCGGGTCGGCCACGCTGATGCCGATGCCGGCGCTGCCCGCGTTGTTGGCGAAGGCGGTGCCATCGGTCATGGCGATGGGCGTGAACAGGTTGCCGCCGGGCTCGCCGTCCAGGTCCAGCCCGAGCTTGTGCTGGTCATTGATGACCGTGGTGATGGACACGGCCATGCGGCCCAGCAGGTTCTGCGCTTCGACCAGGTCCTCGTTCTGGAAGCGCATCAGCCCCGACAGCGAGCCGCCGCCCAGCATGCTGTCCTGCAGCTTCACCTCGGTGCTGCCGTTGACGAGCCGCAGCTCGCTGCGCGTGGAGTCCAGCGGGTCGTTTGCCACCTTGAGCTCCAGCGCGCGCGTGCCCAGCACCACGGGCTGGCTCTGCGCCACGAACACGCTGATGGTGCCGTCGTTGTTCTCCAGCGTCGTCGTCTGGACGTACTTGTTCATCTCGCTGACGAGCTGGTCGCGCCGGTCCAGCAGGTCGTTGGGCGGCTGGTCCAGGCCGACGACGGACTGGATCTGCCGGTTCACGTCGGCGATGCCGGTGATCAGCGTGTTCAGCGTGGAGACGCTGTTCTCCAGCTCCTCGGTCAGCCCGCGCTGCAGGTTGGCCAGCTGCGTGGCCGCGTCGTTGAAGCGCGAGGCCGTCTCCGAGGCACGCGTCAGCACCACGGTGCGGGCCGTCAGGTCGGTGGGTGCGCTGGCCACGTCGGAGAACGCGTTCATCAGCTCGCTGACCGAAGCGCCCAGGCCGGTCTTGCCGGTGCCGAACAGGTCCTCCAGCTGCAGCAGCTTCTCGGCACGGGACACGTCCTGCGCCGAGACCGACTTGGACAGCGCGGCCTGGCGCGTCAGGTAGGCGTCGTAGACGCGCTGGATCGACGCCACCTCCACACCCTTGCCGATGTAGCCGCCGCCGGTGTACTGGCCGTCCACCGTGGCCAGGTTGACCACCTGGCGCGAGTAGCCCACCGTGGCGTTGTTGGCGATGTTGTGGCCGATCGTCGAGAGCGCGGCCTGGTTGGCCTGCAGCGCGCGGACACCGACGTTGAGGATGTTGCTCATGCCGCGCCGGCCTTCATGCGTTCAGCGCGCGCTGCACCTGCAGCGTGCTGTTGATCACGCGGCTGAGCTTGCCCGCGTAGTCGGGGTCGGTGGCGTAGCCGGCGCGCTTGAGTTCTGTGGCGAAGGCCAGCGGCGAGGCGGTCTGGGTGAGCACCTTCTCGTAGCGCGGGCTGTTGGTGATCATGTTCGCGTAGTCGCGGAACGAATCCTCGTAGGAATCGTAGGCGCGGAACTTGGCCTTGACCTTGCGCGCCTCGCCGTTCACGTACTCGGTGGTCGTCACTTCGGCCACCTTGCCCGTCCAGCCCGGGCCGGCCTTGATGCCGAACAGGTTGAACGAGGAGCTGCCGTCGGCGTTCTTGATCTCGCGCTTGCCCCAGCCGGTCTCGTGCGCGGCCTGGCCCATCATGTAGTGGGCCGGGATGCCGCTTTGCTGCTCGATGCGCTCGGCCGCCTCCTGGTGCTGCTGCACGAAGCCTTGCTTGGCGCCGGCGCTGCCCGCGGGCGCGCGCGGCGCCGTGGCGCCATCGCTGGCCGGCGGCAGCACGCGTGTGTTGTCCATGGCCACCGTCTGGCGCGAGAGCTGGCGCTCGATGGCGGCCGACAGGCCGCCAGGCAGGCCGGACATGGAGACCGACAGCTGCTGGTCCAGCAGGTCCGAGCTGATCTCGGTCTGTGCGCTGTCGAGCAGGCCGGATTTGACGGTCGCGTCGCGCATGCTCTTGATCAGCTCGCGCATGAACAGCGACTCGAGCTGCTTGGCGGCTTCCTTGATGGCACCGGTGCCATCCTTGTTGGCCTGCGCCTTCAGCGCGTCCAGCGAGCGCGCGTCCGCCGCGAGGGCGTTGTTGTTGGTGGCCAGCGGCGACAGGGACATGTCAGATCACCTCCAGCTCGGCGTTCAAGGCGCCGGCGGCCTTGATGGCCTGCAGGATGGCCAGCAGGTCCTGCGGCGTGGCGCCCAGCGCGTTCAGCGCGCGCACCACGTCGCCCAGTTGCGGCGCGCCCTGCAGCTGCACCAGCTTGCCCGGTTCCTGCTTGACCGAGATGTCCGACTGCTGCGTGACCACGGTCTGGCCCTGCGAGAACGGCGCGGGCTGGCTGATCACGGGCGTGGTGGCGATGCTGACCGAGAGGTTGCCGTGCGCGATGGCGCAGGGCCCCAGCGTCACGGCCTGGTTCAGCACGATGGAGCCGGTGCGCGCGTTGATGACCACCTTGGCCGAGGGGATGGCCATGTCGAAGCGCAGCTCCTCCAGCTCGGCGATGAAGTTCACGCGGGCATGCGGCGCGTTGGGCGCGCGCACCTGCACCGTGCGCCCGTCCAGCGCCTGCGCCAGGCCCTGGCCGAGCTTGTCGTTGATGACGCTGGCCACGCGGCGCGCGGTCTGGAAGTCCGAGGCGTCCAGGCCCAGCGTGATGTGGTCGCCTTCCTGCAGCGGCGTGGGCACGCTGCGCTCGACCTGGCCGCCGCCCGGAATGCGGCCGGCGGACAGGTGGTTGATCTGTACCTTGCTGCCACCGGCGGCGGCACCGGCGCCCGCCACCACCAGGCTACCCTGGGCCAGTGCGTAGACCTCGCCGTCGGCGCCGCGCAGCGGCGTGGCGATCAACGTGCCGCCCTTGAGCGACTTGGCGTTGCCCATGGAGGAGACGGTCACGTCGATGGCCTGGCCCGGCTGCGCGAACGGCGGCAGCTCGGCCGTGACCAGCACCGCCGCCACGTTCTTGAGCTGCAGCTGCGAGGCCTGGTTGGCCGGCAGCACGATGCCCTGCTGCTGCAGGTAGTTGGACAGGCTCTGCGTGGTGTAGGGCATCTGCGTGGTCTGGTCGCCGGTGCCGTCCAGGCCCACCACCAGGCCGTAGCCCGTCAGCTGGTTGCTGCGCACGCCCTGGACCGAGGCCACTTCCTTGATGCGCATGGCCTGCACCGGCTGGGCCAGCAGTGCGAAGGCGAGCAGCGGAAGCAGGAGGCGCGGCAGGAATTTCATGGCAGTGCTCGGAAAGAGGGGGCTGCCGCGATTGTGCGAAGTCTCAGAACGGCAGAACGCTCAAAAAGAACCGCGCCAGCCAGCCAATTGCCATCGCTTCCTGCTGCTGGCCGCGCCCGCGCGATTCCACGCGCACGTTGGCCACCGCGGTGGAGGGCACGATGGAGCCGGGCAGCACGGCGCGCGGATCGACCGTGCCGGAGAAGCGCAGCACGTCCACGTTCTGGTTCACGCCGATCTGCTTCTCGCCGAGCACCGCGAGGTGGCCGTTGGGCAGCACGTCCACCACGGTGGTGGTGATGGTGCCGCTGAAGGTGTTGGCGGCGGCGGTGCCACCGCTGCCGGCGAAGCTGTTCTCGGACTCCGCGCCCACGTTGAGCTTGCCCAGGCGGCCGGCCGACAGGAAGGGAAAGGCGCTGATGCCGCTGCTCACGCTGCCGGACTTGTCCACCGAGGCGGTGCTGGTCTGGCTGGCGTTCAGGTTCTCGACGATCTGCACGGTGAGCGTGTCGCCGACCAGGCGCGGGCGCCTGTCCTCGAAGAACGGCCGGTAGCGCACCTGCGAATACAGGCCGCCCGTGGCCACGGGTGCGGCATGCGGGGCGATGGCCACAGGGCGCTGGGTCGCCGCATCGGGAAACTCGACCTTGGGCGTCTGCTGCAGCGTCTCGCACCCGGCGAGCGCGAGCGCCGCCAGGGCCAGGAGCCAGGGGCGCAGGGAAAGGGTTCTGGCCATGCCTGCTCCTACAGCTGCGCGAGCTTCTGCAGCATCTGGTCGGAGGTCTGCACGGCCTTGGAGTTCATCTCGTAGGCACGCTGGGTCTGGATCATGGTCACCAGCTCCTGCACCACGTTGACGTTGGAGGTCTCCAGGTAGCCCTGCTTCATGATGCCCAGGCCGTTGGTGCCCGGCGTGCCGCCCTGCGGCTGGCCCGAGGCGGCCGTCTCGGTGAAGATGTTCTGGCCGCGCGGCTCCAGGCCCGGCGGGTTGACGAAGGTCGACATGGCGATCGTGCCCACGGTCTGCGGCGCAGTGTTGCCCGGCAGCATCACGGTGACCGTGCCGGTCTCGCTGATGTTCACCGACAGCGTGTTCGGCGGGACAGTGATGCCGTTGGCCACCGGCAGGCCGTTGGAGGTGACCAGCCGGCCTTGCGAATCGACCTCGAAGCTGCCGTCGCGCGTGTAGCCCACGGTGCCGTCGGGAAGCTGGACGTTGAAGAAGCCATTGCCGTTGATGGCCACGTCGAAGTGGTTGTCCGTCAGCTGCAGCGTGCCCTGCGTGAACTGCCGGCTGGTGGCCACGGTGCGCACGCCCAGGCCCAGCTGCAGGCCGGTGGGCAGCTGCTCGGCCTCGGTGTTGTTGGCGCCGACCTGGCGCAGGTTCTGGTAGATCAGGTCTTCGAACACCGCGTTGGAACGCTTGAAGCCGGTGGTCGAGACGTTGGCCAGGTTGTGCGAGATGACGTCCAGCTGGGTTTGCTGGGCTTCCATGCCGGTCTTGGAGATCCAGAGCGAATTGATCATGGCGGTTCCTTGTTAGCCCTGGACGCCCAGGAGTTGGCTGGCGCTCTTGTCGCCGGCCTCGGCGAGCTGCAGCAGGCGCATCTGCGTTTCGAACTGGCGGGCGACCTGGATCATCCCGACCATGGTTTCCACGGCGTTCACGTTGGAGCCCTCCAGCGCGCCGGCGGCCATGCGCGCATTGGCGTCGTTGGCCATCGGGTCGCCCGAGGTGGTGCGGAACAGGCCGTCGTCGCTGCGCTTGAGCCGGTCGTCCGGCGTGGGCGTGGCCAGCTTCAGCCGGCCCAGGTTGGTCGGCGGCAGGTTGCCCACCTTGGCGCTGATGCTGCCGTCCGATCCCAGCGTCACCTCGGCGTTGGGCGGCACGTCGATCGGCGCGCCGCCGTCGCTGAGCACCGGCAGGCCCTGGGGGTTCACCAGTGTGCCGGCGGACGTGATCTCGAAGGCGCCGCCGCGGGTGTAGGCCTCGGTGCCGTCCAGTCCCTGCACTGCGAACCAGGCGTTGTCGCGCGCCATCGCATCGAGGTTGCGGCCGGTGCGCTGCACCGGGCCCGGCGTGCTGTCGTGGCCGCGCGTGGTCTCCAGTGCGAACACCCGGCTGCTGGAGCCCGGGCCGTTCAGCGGCACCGATCGGAAGGTCGACAGCTCGGCCCGAAAACCGTTGGTCGAGACGTTGGCGAGGTTGTTGGACAACACCGCCTGCCGTCCGGAGGCGGCGGTGGCGCCGGTCATCGCGGTGTAGATGATGTGGTCCATGGCTCAATCCCGCGTGCTGGTGTTAACGGATGTTCAGGATGGTGTTGAGCACCTGGTCCTGGGTCTTGATGGTCTGCGCGTTGGCCTGGTAGGTGCGCTGCGCCGTCATCATGTTCACGAGCTCCTTGGTCAGGTCGACGTTGGAGTCTTCCAGCGTGCCGGCACGCACCACGCCGATGTTGCCGGTGCCCGGCACGCCGGTGGCGGTGGGCTCCAGGCCCGAGGCGGGTGTCGCCATCCACATGTTGCCGCCGATGGGCGACAGGCCCTGCTCGTTGGTGAACGTGGCCAGCTGGATCTGGCCGGCCGCCAGCGTCTTGCCGTTGGAGTACACGCCCAGCACCACGCCGCTGTCGTCGATGTTGATCGCCGTGAGCTTGCCCGAGGCCTGGCCATCGGTGACGGCCTTGGTGACCGAGAAGCGCGAGGAGCCGTACTGCGTGGCACGTTCCAGGTTGAAGGTGACCGGGAAGGTGGTGCCGTCGGATTCGGCCAGGTTCAGCGCCGTCAGCGTGGACGAGGAGGTCAGCTCGCCGTCGTTGCCGAAGGTCATGGTGCCGCTGTTGGTCATGGCGCCACCATCCACCGAGGTCCACACGTCCCAGCTGTTGTTGGCGGTCTTGGTGAAGTAGATGCCGATGGGCACCGCGGTGCCCAGCGAGTTGTAGCCCACGGCGGAGGTGCCGTAGGTCTCGATCGGCGGGACCAGCGCGGCCGGCGCGGTGCCGGTCGGCACGGCGGCCGAGGCGTCCAGGTTGAAGCGCACGTCCAGCTGGGTGCTGCGGTCGGCCTTGATCTCGCCACCGGCCGGCAGGATCAGTGGGCCGACCACGCCGCCCGTGGGGATCACGCCGTCGGGCGTTGCGGTGATGCCCAGCAGGCTGCCGCCGTCGTTGGTGACGATCTGGCCGTCCTTGGTCAGCTTGAACGAACCGTCGCGGGTGTAGGCCCGCGAGCCGTTGGGCTGGTCGATCTGGAAGAAGCCATTGCCGTTGATGGCCACGTCTAGCGAGCGGCCGGTCACCGACAGGTTGCCCTGCGTGAACTGCTGCGACACGGTGGCCACTTCGACCCCGATGCCCTGGTTGATGCCGCCGGCCGAGCCCATGGCGTTGGCATACAGCTCGGCAAATTCGGCACGCGAGGCCTTCATGCCGGTGGTGTTGGCGTTGGCGATGTTGTGGCCGATGACGTCCAGGTTCTTGCTGGAAGCGCTCAGACCGGAGAGGCCTTGTTGGAAACCCATGGAAGACTCCTGAAGCGTTGGGGGGTCAGAGGATGGCCTTGACGCTGCTGTAGGGCAGCGTCTTGCCGCCGGCCAGTTGCAGTGTCAGGACGTTGTTGTCGTTGCTCACGCCTTCGACGCGGGTGCGCTGCAGCGCGGTGGCGGTGACGGCGGTGTTGCTGGCGGTCGGCATCACGGTGAAGGTCAATGCCTCGCTGCCGCTGTACTTGGTGGCGTCCCACTCGAAGGCGTGGCGCCCGGCAGCCAGGCCGCCCATGTCGATGGTGTCCACCAGCGTGCCGCCGGCCGTGCGCACCTGCACCTTCACGTTGTCGGCGTTGGTGGCCAGGTCGAAGCCGCCGCGGCCCACCTTGTCCGTCACCTGCAGAGCAGAGCCCTCGGTCAGCACGTCGTGGCCGACCATCGCCGCGCCCTGCAGGGCCTGCATGGAGGCCATCTGCGCCAGCACGTTGTTGACGGTGGAGTTCAGGTTCTCGATGCCGGTGACGGTGTTGAGCTGCGCGATCTGCGAAGTCATCTGCGCGTTGTCCAGCGGGTTCATCGGGTCCTGGTTGTTGAGCTGCGCGACCAGCAGCTTGAGGAAGCGGTCCTGCACCGCCTGCGCGCTCGAGTCGTTCTTGTTCGTGCCGCTGGTGGTTCCGGTGCCGGCGCTGCTCGTGCCGTTGAGGGAGTTCAGGACGTCGGTGCCGATGGCCATGGTGTGTGTCTTTCAGGTTGCGCGGGCTCACTGGCCCATCTGCAGTGTCTTGAGCAGCAGCGTCTTGGCCGTGTTCATGACTTCCACGTTGTTCTGGTAGGAGCGCGAGGCCGAGATCATGTTGACCATCTCCTCGACCGCGTTGACGTTGGAGTGCGTCACATAGCCTTCCGCGTCGGCCAGCGGATGGTTCGGGTCCAGCACCTTGCGGGCCGGCGCATCGCTTTCGGTCACCTGGCGCACGGCCACGCCGGCGGCGCTGTCGGCGCCCATCAGCGTGGTCTGGAACACCACCTGCCGCGCCTTGTAGGGCTGGGCGTCGGGGCCGGCCACGGCGTCGACGTTGGCCAGGTTGGAGGCCACCACGTTGAGCCGTTGCGACTGGGCGCTGATGCCGCTGCCCGAGACGCCGAAGATCGAGAACATCGACATGGCGAAGCTCCTTATTGCCCCTGGATGGCCGTGAGCATGGTCTTGGCCTGGCCGTTGATGAAGCGCAGCGCGGCCTCGTAGCGCACGGTGTTGTCGACGAAGTTGGCGCGTTCGCGGTCCAGGTCCACCGTGTTCTGGTCCAGGTTGGGCTGGGCTTGCACGCTGTAGCCGAGCTCCGGATCGCTCTGGTGCGACAACTCGCCGATGCGCGAGAACGGCAGGTGGCCGGCCGCGGTGCGGGCCTGGCCGGTGGAGACCACGTAGCCCTTGTCGCCTTGCATCATGCCCTTGAGCGCATCGCCGAACTTGTAGTCGCGTGCGACGAAGCCGGGGGTGTCCACGTTGGCGATGTTGCTCGCAATGGTGCGCTGGCGCTCCGAGCGCAGCAGCAGGGCGCGGGCCTGGAAGTCCAGCGTGCCGGTCAATTTGTCCAACATGGGCATCACCTCTTGCGATGGGTTGGCTCCGCCACGGGTGTGGACGGAGCTGGGGGTGCCGGGAATTGTGGAAGTCCGCCGCGGGCACGAAACCGCGATGAAGGGCGTGTTTGGCGCGCAGTTCGCGGTTTCGCCCGCGGCCGGTCTGCCTACAGTTGCGGCTGTCCCATTCACGCTTGCAGGAGGTGCTCCCATGGGCTTTGCTCAAAGGCTTCGCCAATGCGCGCTGCCGCTGGCCGCCGCGCTGTGCGCCCCTGCCTGGGCGCAATACGAACAGGTCAGCCAGCAATGGGTGGACCAGGCACTGGCCCAGCTGCCGGCGGACGCCAAGGGGCCGCTGCGCATGGAAGTCAGCGTGGGTGCGCTGGACAGCCGCCTCAAGCTGGCGCCCTGCGCCCAGGTGGAACCCTATCTGCCGCCCAACACCCGGCTGTGGGGCCGCACCCGGCTCGGGCTGCGCTGCGTCGACGGCGCAACGCGCTGGAGTGTGTTCCTGCCGATCACGGTCAAGGCCTTCGGGCCGGCCTGGATGTTGCGCGGGCCGGTGGCCCAGGGCGCGGTGCTGACGGCCGCCGATGCCGAGCAGGGCGAGGTCGACTGGGCCGAAGACCGCTCGCCCGTGCTGGCCGATCCCGCGCTGTGGGTTGGCCAGATCGCCACGCGCAGCTACATGCCGGGCCAGGCCATCCGCCAGTCCATGGTGCGCGCGCCGCTGGCCTTCCAGGCCGGGGCCCAGGTGCGCGTGGTGGCCCAGGGCTCCGGTTTCTCGATCAGCTCGGACGGCCAGGCGCTGTCGGTCGGCGTGATCGGCCAGGCAGCGCGCGTGCGCATGGACAACGGGCGCATCCTGACGGGTACGGTGCTGGACGCCCGTACAGTCGAGCTGTCCATGTGACCCCTGGTCACCAAGGAATTCCCATGTTGGCCCTCAAGTCGCTCTGGAAACTGCCGATAGCATCTGCACGATGCCCTTTTCACAGGGGCCATGGAGAGTGCAATGAAGATCGGACAGACGCCCGACCCGAACCCGGGAATCACCCCGGCCAAGCGGCCCGGGCCAGAAACGGAAGCCGCCGCCCAGGCGAAGGCGGCCGCTGTCCGCACGCCTGCGGCCACGCCGGGCGCTTCGGTCAGCGTTTCCACGCTGGGCAAGACGCTGGAAGCCACGCGCCGCGCGGATGCAGGCGACATCGACCAGGCCAAGGTCGACGAGATCAAGGCGGCGATCGCGGACGGCAGCTACCAGATCAGCCCCGAAGCCATTGCCGACAAGATGCTCGCCAATGCGCAGGAAATGCTGCAGCCCAAGCGGGGCGCCAGCAACCACTGAGGCTGGGCCACAGCCTGAACCGGAGCCACCGCCATGGTGGCTGACGCCTTTCTCCACCAGCTCGCCGAGGCCGAGGCGCAGCTCGATTCCCTGACCCATTTGCTGCTGCTAGGCGATGCGCCTGCCTACGAGGCGGGTGCGCTCGCGTTCCGGCAGGCCCTGGTGCAACTGGCCCATGCCGCGGCCGACCAGCCCAGGCCGGTTTCCGATGCCGTGGCCACGCGGCTGGCGCAGCTGGCGCGTGCGCTGGTGCAGCAGCGGGACCAGCTGGCGCGCCGCGCCGTGGTGGTGGCGCGCAGCCTGGCCGTGGTGTTGCCGCAGGCGCAGCCGACGTACCAGGCGCCGGGGCGCCGTGCCTCCTTCAGCGGGGCGGCGCCGCAGATCTACTCGGCGCCGGCGCGCTGAGCGGGATCGTCCGCCGCATGCAAAAACGCCCTGCAGTGCAGGGCGTTTTGCTTTGCATGCGACATGTCGACATGCGGCATGCGGGATGGGAAATGTGGATGCGGTGCGCCGGCTCAGTGCGCCCGCATCTTCGCGCGCAGCCGCGCGACGGACTGGCTGTGCAACTGGCACACGCGCGATTCGGTGACGCCCAGCACGGCGGCGATTTCCTTGAGGTTGAGGTCCTTCTCGTAGTACATGCTCATGATGTACTGCTCGCGCTCGGGCAGCGATTTGATGGCCTCCACCAATGCGCTGCGCAGGCGGTCGTTGCGCAGCAGATTCAGCGGGTCGGCCTCGGTGTCGCCGGTGTGGCGGTCGAGGAAGCCCTCGGTGTCCTCGCCGCCGCCCATGTCTTCCAGGTACACGAGCTGGGTGCCGCGCACCTTGTCCAGCAACTCCTGGTATTCGCCGAGCGCCATGCCCAGTTCGGCGGCGATCTCGGACTCCTTGGCGCTGCGGCCCAGGCGCTGTTCCACGCGCTGCACGGCGCGTTCGATGTCCTTCTGGCTCTTGCGCGAGCCGCGCGACATCCAGTCGCCCTCGCGCAGCTCGTCGATCATGGCGCCGCGGATGCGCTGGGTGGCGAAGGTCTCGAACTGCACGCCCTGGGCCGCCTCGTAGCGCGTCAGCGCCTCGGACAGGCCGATCATGCCGACCTGGATCAGGTCGTCCAGCTCCACATTGGCCGGCAGCTTGGCGATCATGTGGTGCGCCAGGCGGCGCACCAGCGGCACGTACTGCCGGATCATGTGCTCGCGGTCGAGTTGGCCTTTGGCGGTGTACATGTCAGTCGCCTCCCGTCGCCTGCAAGCGGTGATGGGCGTGGTGGGCTGGTGAGGTGGAGCGTACGTGCAATTGCACCTCAGGCCATGAAGGGAACGGCGCCGTTCTCGAGCAGGCGCAGCGCCAGCCGGCGCACGTCGTCGCTGCGTTGCTCGGCTTGCGGTTCGCTGCGCACGGTGATCATGTCGGTCTCGCAACCCAGGAAGGTCAGGGCGCATTTTTGCAGACTTCGGCCGGTTGTACGGGCCAATTGGTCTGCGTTCCGGAGCGACGAAGTGATGAGCGAGACGAGCGTGGGGGCCAGCCGGCCCTCCTGCTGGAATTGCTTGAGCGTGCGGTAGCCGCGCAGCAGCGCATGGCGGCCCGGGGCCACGGCCAGCACCGGCTGCGCCGCGCTGCCGGCCAGCACCGGGATCAGCAGCTCGGCGCGGGCGTAGACCACCAGCACGCCGCAGCCCTGGAACAGCGATCCGAGCAGGTCCAGCGGCCTCGGCCGCGCCTGTCCGAGCGCGCGCAGGCCGACGGCGGCGGGCATCACGGCCCAATCGGAATCGTCGGTCGCCCCCAGCGCGCCCCAGGGCGTGTGCTGCATGAGATCGACCAGTCCGGGATGGGTGGGCGATTCCAGGCTGGTGCCGTCCAGCACCACGGGCGGATACCCATAGCTCTGCAGCGCCTGGCACAGCTGCCACAGCAAGGCCTGCTCGTGCCGCTCCTCGCCCTGGCTGACGAGCGTGATGAGCCGGGCCGGCGCGGGCGGGCGGGCCTGGCGCAGGCTGGCGCCTTGGTCTGCGAAGGCGTCAAGCATGGGCGCGCTCGCCACGCAGCGGGGTCGCCCCGGCCGTCGAGAAGATGAAGTTCAGATCGGCCGCCTTGGGGTCGTAGGCCGAACGCACATTGCTGCGCATGGAGGCGGCCACCAGCTTGGCCGCATCGGCGCGCTCGAAGTCCTCGGGCACGCGCTGGCCGTTGCAGATGCCGCGCACCAGCAGCTGGTGGCGGATCGTGGCATCCAGCGCCGGGCCGAGTTTCACGGCCTCGTCCACCTTGGACAGGATGGTCTGCTGCACGCCGCCGGTCTTGAAGGCGCCCATCACGTCGTCGAGCTGGTCGCCCTGGCCGCCGGCATTGACCACCAGCAGGCGCTGCACGCCGGGCAGGTCCAGCATGTCCAGCATGCCTTGCTTGCGCGGGTCGCGCGGGGCCACGCCGGTGGTGTCCACCAGCACCATCTTCTTGTTGGCCAACAGGCCCAGCAGGTCCTGCAGCGCGGCGCGGTCGTGCGCCAGGTGCGCCACCACGCCCAGCATGCGGCCGTAGCTGCGCAGCTGCTCGTGCGCGCCGACACGGTAGGTGTCCAGCGTGATCAGGCCCACGCTGGCTGCGCCGTGCTCCTGCACGCAGTGCGCGGCGAGCTTGGCGGCGGTGGTGGTCTTGCCCACGCCGGTGGCACCGACCAGCGCGAACACGCCGCCTTCGCTGTACAGCGGTGCGGCCGCTTCGTCGGTGTGCAGGTTGCGCTGCAGCACCTCGATGATCCAGTGCACGGCTTCTGCCGCGGAGAAATCGGCGGGCATGCGCTCCAGCAGCGCGCGCGCCAGGCTGGGGGAATAGCCGCCGCGGATCAGCTTGAGCATGAGGTTGGACTGGATCGGGTCCTGCTTGGCCTGGCCCAGCCAGGCCAGCGTGCTGAAGCGCTCCTCGATCATCTCCTTCATGGCCTGCAGCTCGTCCACGATGCCCTGCGAGGCCGGCGCCGCCACGGGTGCGGCAGGGCCGGGCTGCGGCCGGGTGCGCAGCACTTCCTTCACGAAGGGCAGGGCATGTGGCATGGGCTTGGGTGCCACCGGCTTGGGCGCAACGGCGGCCTGCGCCGCGTTTGCGGCCTCAAGCCGTTCGGCCAGCTGCGCGAGCTGCACCGAGGCAGCCGGCTTGCGCAGCGTCTGCACTTCGCGATCGGCACGCTCGGACAGCGTGGAAGGCTTGGCGATGATGGGCGCGACGGCTGGTGCGGCCGCGCGCGATGGCGCGGGCTTCGCCGGTGCCGGCGTGTTGCCCATGGCCTCGTGGCGGCGGCGCAGCATGCGCTCGCGCACATAGTCCTGGAACGACAGCGTGCTCATGGCGAGCTGCTCGGCGTCCTCGGCCACGGGCGTCTTCTCGGCGGCCATGGCCATGCGGCGCGGTGCGGGGCGGGGCGGCGCGGCCGTGGCCTGCTCGGGCGGCGCACCGACGGTGTCCTCGGCCGTGGCCATGACTTCCACGCCGGTGGCGGTCTGGCGGTTGGACAGGATCAGCGTGCCATCACCGAATGCCATCCGGGCCTTGGCCAAGGCTTCGCGCGAGGTCGCGGCGGTAAAGCGTTGAATGTTCAATTTGCACCTCTGAGGATGGGGCCGATACGGATGGAATGCGTTTCAGGGATTTCGCTGTGCCCCAGCACCTGCAGCCGGGGGGCGACGCGCCGTACCAGGCGCGAGATGGCGTTGCGGATCTGGTCGGGCACCAGCAGGCAGGCCGGCACGCCGAGCTCTTCCTGGCGCATGGCCACGTCGGCCGCGTTCTTGGTCAGCAGCTCGGCCACGCTCGGGTCGAGCGAGGGGCCAGCGGCGCTGCCCAGGGCCTGCACCAAGAGTCGCTCCAGTGCGGGCTCGATGGCGATCACATTGAGTTCGCGCGTCGGGCCGTAGATCTGCTGCACGATGGCCGGGGCCAGCGCGATGCGCACGCGGCGCGCCAGCTCCAGCGGGTCGCTGACGCTGCCGGCATGCTCGGCCAGCGATTCGACGATGCTGCGGATGTCGCGGATGTGCACGGATTCCTCCAGCAGCAGCTGCAGCACCTTCTGGAACGTGGCCAGCGGCACCATCTTCGGTACCACTTCCTCGATCAATTTGGGAGCCAGACGCGTCACGTGTTCCACCAGTTGCTGTGTCTCGGTGCGGCTGAGCAGACGGGCCGCCTGCACCTGCATCAAGTGTGACAAGTGGGTGGCCATCACGGTCTCCGAATCAACGACCGTAAAGCCGGCCAATTGCGCGGCTTCCTTCTGCCGCTCGTCGATCCAGTGGGCCGGCAGGCCGAAGGCCGGGTCGGTGGTGGCGGTGCCGATCAGCGGCGTGCTGATGCCGCCCGGGTTGATGGCCAGGTACATGCCCGGGTAGGCCTCGCCCTCGCCGACCACCACGCCGCGCAGCAGGATGCGGTAGGCGCTGGGCTTGAGCTCCAGGTTGTCGCGCACATGCACGGCCGGCGGCAGGAAGCCCACCTCCTGCGCGAACTTGCGGCGCACGCCCTTGATGCGGTTGAGCAGGTCGCCCTGGCGCGTCTTGTCGACCAGGGTGATCAGCCGGTAGCCGAGCTCCAGACCCAGCAGGTCGACGGGCTGCAGGTCGTCCCAGCTGGCCTCGTTGTCGGCAGGTGCCGGCGGCGGGCCGGCCACAAGCGTGCCCTCCTTGGGCTTGTTGGCCATGCGCCAGGCCAGGTAGCCCAGCACCGAGGCTACGCCCAGGAACACCACGTGCGGCATGTTGGGCACCAGGCCCAGCAGCGCCAGGATGCCGGCCACGATGCCCAGCGCGCGCGGCGAGTCGAACATCTGCGCGACGATCTGCTTGCCGATGTCCTTGTCCTTGCCCACGCGCGAGACCACCATGGCGGCCGCCACGGAGATCAGGAGGCCGGGGATCTGCGCCACCAGCGCGTCGCCGACGGCCAGCAGGATGTAGGTGTCGGCGGCCTGGCCGGCCGACAGGCCGTGCTGCAGCATGCCGATGGCGAAACCGCCGACGATGTTGATGACCAGGATCAGGATGGCGGCGATGGCGTCGCCGCGCACGAACTTGCTGGCGCCGTCCATGGAGCCGAAGAACTCGGCCTCCTCGGCCACCTCGGCGCGGCGGCGCTTGGCCTCCTTGTCGTCGATCAGGCCGGCGTTGAGGTCGGCGTCCACCGCCATCTGCTTGCCGGGCATGGCGTCCAGCGTGAAGCGGGCCGAGACCTCGGCGATGCGCTCGGCGCCCTTGGTGATCACGATGAAGTTGATCACCACCAGCACCAGGAACACGATCAGGCCGACCGCGAAGTTGCCGCCGATCAGGAAGTGGCCGAAGGCCTCGATCACGGCGCCGGCCGCGCTCGCGCCGGTGTGGCCTTCCATGAGCACCACGCGCGTGGTCGCCACGTTCAGCGACAGCCGCATCAGCGTGGTCAGCAGCAGCACCGCCGGGAAGGCGGAGAAATCCAGCGGCCGCACCATGTAGGCGGCCACCATCATCACCATCAGCGCCATCGCGATGTTGATGGTGAAGAAGGTGTCCAGCATCCACGTCGGGATCGGCAGCACCATGAGCGAGAGGATCGCCACCACCAGCACCGGTGCGGCGACGCCGCGCACATGCGAGGCGTGGCGCTGGAACGAGGCGAGCAGGGATTGCGGAGAGGTGGGCATCAGCGCGGCTCCACGGGCTTGATTTCATCCAGCGGCGCGTCCGGGTCGGCGGCGCTGGGGGCGGTCTCGGCCACAACCGTCTTGCCCAGCGGGTCCAGTTCCGGCGGCACGAACGGTTCGGGCTGTTCCTCTGGCATGGGGCCATCGCCGCGCATCGCGGCTTTCAGGCGGTAGACGTAGGCCAGGATCTGGGCCACCGCCGTGTACAGCGCCGAGGGGATCTCCCCCTCCAGCTCGGCGTGGGCGTACAGCGCGCGCGCCAGCATGGGCGACTGCAGCACCGGCACGGCATGCAGTTGTGCCACCTCGCGGATGCGGAAGGCCAGCAGGTCCGCGCCCTTGGCGATCACCTGCGGCGCCGCCATGGTTTTCTCGTCGTAGCGCAGCGCCACGGCGAAGTGGGTCGGGTTCATGAGCACGAAATCGGCCTTGGGCACGGCCTGGATGCTGCGGCGGTTGGCGATCTCGCGCGCGCGCTGGCGCAGCTTGCCCTTGAGCTGCGGGTTGCCCTCGGATTCCTTGTGCTCCTGCTTGACCTCCTGGTGCGACATCTTGAGGCGCGACTTGTGCAGGAACAGCTGCATCGGCACGTCGAACATGGCGACCGCGAAGACCACCAGCAGCAGCAGCGAGATGCCCTTGGTCAGCCAGTCGCCCAGCAGCACGATGGAGCGGGGCGAGGGCTGCAGCACCATCATGGCCACGGTCTCGATGCTGCCCTTCAGGTACAGCCAGGCCACGATGCCCAGCACGATGGTGATGGCCAGCAGCTTGGCCGTCTCGACCACCTTTTCCTTGCTGAACATCTTGCCGAAGCCGCTGAGCGGGTTCAGGCGGTTCAGGTCCGGCGTGATGGGCTTGGTGGTGACGACCCAGCCGCCGGCGGCGATGGTGCTGCCCACGGCGGCCACCAGCACGATGGCGGCCAGCGCCAGCGCCACGATGAGGCCGGCCAGCGTCATGCTCTGCAGCCGGTCCAGCATCTGCAGCGGTTGCAGCAGCGTGTCGGCGCCGAAGCGCAGCTGGTGGTGCAGCGCCAGCTGCAGGCGGTTGAACATCCAGGGCGCCAGCCCCAGCAGCGCGAAGGCGCCCACGCCCAGCACCGCCAGGTTGGACAGGTCGCGCGATCGGGCGATCTGGCCATCCTTGCGCGCCTGTTGGAGCTTGCGCTCCGACGCGGGCAGGTTGCGGTCTTGGCTGCTGGATTCCATGGATGTGGCTCGGGGTGAGCCGCATTGTCTGGAACCGGGGGCGCAACGAAAGCGCGATAAGAAGGGGCTTGGCGCCCCTAATCCACCAGCCCGCGCCAGGGTGGCGCGGGGGTCAGAAGCCCAGGCTGGCGAGCAGGTCGTCGACCTGCGATTGGTCGGTGACCACGTCTTCGCGGCTGTCGCCGTCGACCACCGGGCCCTGCAAGCCGGCGGCACGCGCGGGCGTGGCCGGCGGGACGGGGGCGGTCTGGATCAGCAGGTTGACCAGCTGCTCCTCGATCGTCGCGGCCAGGTTGACCACGCGGGCGATGACCTGGCCCGTGAGGTCGTGGAAGTCCTGCGCCATCATGATCTCGGTCAGGTGCTGGTCGATCTCGCGCGAGGCTTTGTCCACATCGCCGAGAAAGTTGTACACCACGCCACGCGCCACGGCCGCCACAGGGTCCTTGACCAGCAACTCGCCCACGCGCCGGGTTTCGGCCGCGATGAAATCGTGCTGGGTCTTGGCCTGTTCCACACGGCTCAACACCTTCTCGGCCGCCTCGCCCGTGAGCCGGGCGATGTAGGTCAGCCGGCTTTGCGCGTCGGGCAGTTCGTCGACGCTGCCGCGCAGCTTGTCGGCATAGCCCAGCTCGGCCAGGCTGTCGTGCAGCTGGCGCGTGAGCAGTCCGAGCTTGTGGTGGACGTCCTGTGTGGCGTCGTCGGGCACGGCGGGGGTGGGCGAAGCAGGCTGCGGAATCGATTCGCTGGTCTGCATGGCTGCCCTTACAGACCGAGCTTCTTCAGGATGTGGGCCACCTTCTCCTCGAGCGTGGCCTTGGTGAACGGCTTGACGATGTAGCCGGCCGCGCCACCCTGGGCGGCTGCCACGATGTCTTCCTTGCGGGCCTCGGCCGTGACCATCAGCACCGGCAGGTGTTTGAGCTTCTCATCCGCCTTGATCTGCGTGAGCAGCTCGAAGCCGTTCATGTTGGGCATGTTGATGTCGCTCACCACGAAGTCGAAGCGGCCGTTGCGCAGCTTGTTCAGCGCGGCAACGCCGTCTTCGGCCTCCTCGGCATCGGCGTAGCCGGCTTCCTTGAGCAGGTTGCGCACGATGCGACGCATGGTCGAGAAGTCATCGACGATCAGAAAACGAAGTTCGGCCACGGTTGCCCCTCGTGATTGGCGTTGACGGAATGAAGGCGCATGGATCGAGCTCTCGGTGTCCTCATGGTGGGGTGCCTTTCGGGGCCGGGCCAGGCCCGGTTTCGAACAGCGGCGCGCCCTGCGTTGGCGTAGTCGGGGCTATTGTGGCATCACCAGCGGGCGCACTGCCCATCAGGCGCTCCTCTGCCTCGCGGGTCAGCACGGTCAGGGTGATGCGGCGGTTGACGGGCGCATTCGGCGTCTTGGGCTCCAACGGGCTGCTGGCGGCGAGGCCGACCACGCGGCCGAGCTTGGCGTCGGGCATGCCGGCGGCCACCAGCTCGCGGCGCGAGGCGTTGGCGCGGTCGGCCGACAACTCCCAGTTGCTGTAGCCGCGCTCGCCGTTGCCGTAGGGCGTGGCATCGGTGTGGCCGGCCAGGCTGATGCGGTTCTCCACATCGTTCAGCGCCGCCCCGATCTCGCGCAGGATGTCGCGCATGTAGGGTTTCACCAGCGCGCTGCCGCTGTCGAACATGGGCCGGTTCTGGTCGTCCACGATCTGGATCTGCAGCCCGTCCGGCGTGGTCTCCAGCCGGATCTGCGAGCGGTATTCGTTGAGCTTGGGCGTGTTGGTGATCAGCGCCTCGATGCGGGTGCGCAGGTCGGCGATGCGCCGGGCATCCTGGCGCGCCGCCTCGGCCTTGGCCTGCTGGGCGCTCTGGCGTTTCCTGGCGGTGTCGTCGGCCTGGCCGCGCGCGGTCTGGCCCACCTTCTCGGTCAGGTCCTTGCCGCCGCCGGGCAGGATGGAATTGCTGGAGCCGGCACCGGTGCCGCCCATCAGCGCCACCTTGAGCGGGGCGTTGAAGTAGTCCGACAAGCCCTTGCGGTCGCCCTCGGAGGTCGAGCCCAGCAGCCACATCAGCAGGAAGAAGGCCATCATGGCCGTCACGAAGTCGGCGTACGCGATCTTCCACGCCCCGCCATGCGCCGCATGGCCGGACTTCTTGATCTTCTTGACGATGATCGGTTGGAGTTTCTTGGCGTCGCCGGCCATGGCTCAGGCTCCCGCTACTTCTTCTTCACGTGCGCTTCCAACTCGGCAAAGCTGGGGCGCTCGGTCGAGAACAGCACCTTGCGGCCGAACTCGATGGCGGTGGACGGGTTGTAGCCCTGCATGCTGGCCAAGAGCGTGGTCTTGATGCACTGCAGTTCCTTGGCGGCGTCCTCGCTCTTTTGTTCCAGCAGGCCGCCGAGCGGTTCCACCACGCCGTAGGCCAGCAAGATCCCGAGGAAGGTGCCCACCAGCGCGGAGGCGATCATGCCGCCCAGCACAGCCGGTGGCTGGCCGACCGAGCCCATGGTGTTCACCACGCCCAGCACGGCGGCCACGATGCCGAAGGCCGGCAGCGCGCCGGCCAGGCGCGCGATGGCAGCCACCGGGGCATGGGCTTCCTGGTGGTGGGTCTCGATCTCGCTGTCCATCAGCGACTCGATCTCGTGCGCGTTGAGGTTGCCCGACACCATCATGCGCAGGTAGTCGGTCATGAACTCCACGACATGGTGGTCGCTGCCCACCGTGGGGTATTTCTTGAAGATCTCCGACTGCTCGGGCTCTTCCACGTCCTTCTCGATCGCCATCAGGCCCTCCTTGCGGGCCTTCTGCAGAATGTCGTAGAGCAGCGCCATGAGCTCCAGGTAGCGCTCCTTGGTGAACTTGGAGCCCTTGAACGCGGTGGGCAAGGCCTTGAGGGTGGCCCGGAGCACCTTGGGCTGGTTGTTCACCGCGAACGCACCCAGCGCGCCGCCGAAGATGGTGATCAGCTCGAACGGCAGTGCCGTCAGGATCACGCCGATGTTGCCGCCGTGAAAGACATACACCCCAAAGATGCAGCCCATGGCGACGACGTAGCCGATGATGACGATCATGTGCGGTGCAGGTGGTGGCGGAGCGGAGGCCTTTGGCGGCCCAGTACAGGGCCGAAGCCCAAGCTATTTGCTTGGGAATGTATCGGATGAACCCCGGGATACGAAGATTTTGAAACGCCAATAAGCGGCGCAAAGGTGACGTACATCGGCTGGAGGCGGGAGGGCCGCACGATGGGCGGTCCTAATAGAGCGCTATCCGCGCCTATATCCAGGCTTTCCCGGTTGGATCGTGCGCTATTCTCGGAAGCCCATGCCTGCCTCGCCGACCCTGCCGAATCTCACCGACAACGCCACCGCGCCTGCCTCCGCCAGTGTCGCGGCCAGGATGCTGGAGGCCAAGCAATGCGAGGCGCGCAAGGACCTCGCGCGCGCGCTGCTGTGCTACATGGACGTGCTTGCGCAGGAGCCACGCCATATCGAGGCCTGGTGCGCCGTCGGCCACATCATGGTGCTGTCGCAGGACTGGCAGAAGGCCATTCCCGCGCTGGAGATCGCACTGCAGCTGCGCCCGGGCCAGCCGCACGCGCGCCGGCTGATGGCGCTGGCCATGTTGCAGGTCGGCCGGGCCGACGAGGCGCGCGCAATGATCGAAGAGGCCGCGCGCAGCGGCGGCGATGCCTCCGTGTGGGTGCTGCGGGCCTCGATTTTGGGCACCATCGACCGCGATCCGGCGCGCACGCGCGTCGTTTTCGAGGACTGGGGCCGCCGCTTCGCCGACCCGCTCACGCGCAAGTCCAAGCCCTTCTCCCGCGCCGGCCAGGATCCGCTGCGGCGCCTGCGCATCGGCTATGTCACAGCCGACTTCCGGCAGCACTCCGTGGCCTTCTTCATGCGTCCGGTGCTGCAACACCACGACCCTGCCCAGGTCGAAGTCCACGTGTATTCGAGCGGCCCGACCGACGCCGTCACTGCGCAGCTGCAGGCCCTGGTGCCGCACTGGCACGACGTGCGCGAGCTGGACGACGCAGCCCTGTACCACAAGATCCGGGCGGACCGCGTTGATGTGCTGATCGACCTGTCCGGTCACACGACCGGCAACCGGCTGATGGTGTTTGCCGGGCGCGCCGCGCCGGTGCAGGTCACCTGGCTGGGCTTCATGCAGACGCTGGGCATGCAGGCCATGGACTGGCGGCTGACCGACTGGGGCGCCACCCCGGCCGGGCACGAGGCCTTCTACACCGAGAAGCTGTTTCGGCTTGCATGCCTGGCCAGCTACTGCCCGCCGCCCGACGTGCCGCTGCGCGCGCGGCCGCCGATGCTGGACAACGGTTTCCCGACACTGATCTCGCTGAACAACTCCGTCAAAGTCACCGATGCCATGCTGCGCGTGTGGGCGCGCGTCCTGGCAGCCCGGCCGGACGCGCAACTGGTGCTGATGGTCAAGGAGACCAACGACGAGGCCGCCCGCGCCGTCATGCAGCCGCGCATCGAGGCCGCGGGCCTGCCGTCGGAGCGCGTGGCCGTGCTGTCGCAGCTACCGCTGGCGGACTTCATGAAGCTGGCCGCCTTCGCCGACATCGCCGTGGACACCGCGCCGCTGTCAGGCGGCACCACCACCATGCATGCGCTGTGGATGGGCCTGCCGGTGGTCGCGTTGAACGCCGTCCGGGCCATCGATGCCGCCAGCGCCCGCACGCTGCAGGGCATCGGTCTTGGACGCTGGGTGGCGGCCGATGAGGACGCGTACGTGGCTCTCGCGCTGGACCTGTTGGCCGATGCCGACCGGCTAGAACGCGAGCGCGGCGCTGCGCGTGCGGCGCTGCAGGCCAGCGTGCTGATGGACTACCGCGCGCGCACGACCGAGCTGGAGCAGGCTCTGCGCCTGATGTGGGCCAACCACGTTGGCGGCCATGCGCCGCGCGCCATGGATCTGGGCTGGGACGTCGCCCGCGCGATGGCCAAGGCATGAGGGCGGACCCGTGAGCAGCCGGCCCCCTGCGATCGCCGTGCCGCTGCTGGTGCCGGACCTGCCCGCGCCGCAGCAGTTGCTGCCATACCTAGAGCGCATGCATGCGGCACGCCACTATTCCAATTTTGGGCCGCTGGTCGGCGAACTGGAGCAGCGCCTCGCGCAGGGCCAGTCGGCCGAGGTCGTCACCGTCGCCAGCGCGACGCTGGGCCTGGAGCTCGTGCTGTCGGCGCTGGCGCTGCCGCCACGCTCGCGCGTGCTGGTGCCGGCACTGACCTTTGTCGCCACCGCTACGGCCGTGGCCCGTGCCGGACACGTGCCGGTGCTGTGCGACGTGGACGCCGCCAGTTGGCTGCTGACGCCGACGATCGCCGCGCGTGCGGTCCGCGATCTCGGCGCGCAGGCGGTGCTGCCCGTGGCGACATTCGGCGCACCGCAGGACATGCGCGCCTGGGCGGCGTTCGAGCAGGCCACCGGCCTGCCCGTCGTCGTCGATGCCGCCGCCGCGTTCGGCAGCCAGACCCTGCAAGGCGCGGCCGGCAGGCTGGTGTTCAGCCTGCACGCGACTAAGAGCCTGCCGGCCGGCGAGGGGGGCGTGGTGGTCAGCAGCGACGCCGCGTTGATTGCGCGGGTGCGGCAGCTGTCCAATTTCGGCATTCAACTGCAGCCCGGCGGCTCGGTCCCGGTCGGCCATCTGGCGGCTGTCGGCACCAACGCCAAGCTGAGCGAGTACCACGCTGCCGTGGGGCTCGCCGCGCTGGACCGTTGGGATGAAGGCGCGCAGCGCCGGCGCCATCTGCTGGCGCGGCTGCGTGCGGCGCTGGACGCGGCCAGCGGCGGCGCACTGGGCTGGCAAGACCTCGGCCCGCAGCCGCTGGCGGCGCCCGTCGCGCTGTGCGTGCGCCTGGGCAGCGCGGCGCGGCGCGTGCAACTCGAACGGCTGTGCAAGCGCCTGGGCATCCTGACGCGCCGCTGGTACCAGCCGTTGCTGAGCGAGGTCCAGGGCGGCACGCAGCGGTGGGAGGCCGGCGCGTTGCCGAACGCGCGCGCCATCGCGCAGGACCTTCTGGGCCTGCCCTTTTTTCCTGCCATGGACGAGGCCCAACAGGCATTGCTGGCAACCGTGGTTCGGGAAGTGTTTTGTGCGGCCGCCACACCAGCGGCGGCCGCGGTTTGACGCCACACATTCATTGATGGAGAGATAACGTGGAAACGATGCAGGCATTCATTGACAAGTTCCTCGAGGCCGTCGATTTCGAGACATCGGTCGAAGTGACGGAGACGACCCCGCTGGCGGACCTGCCCGAATGGGATTCCCTCGCCGCGCTGGGCGTGATCGTGATGGCCGACATGGAGTACGGCAAGACCATTGCTGGCGAAGACCTCAAGAAATGCACGACCGTGGGCGACCTGGGTCGCCTCATTGCCGGCTGAGCCGGCGCGAGACAGCCATGCCATACGTTTGCATCGACAACGTGCGGATCGCTGGCATCGCGAGCTGCGTGCCTCGCAATGCCGTTTCCAATCTGGACTGCCCCCCGGAGCGCCTTGCGGAGCGCCAGCGCCTGGTGCGCAACATCGGCATCGAGCACCGCCGCCTCGCCGATGCCGACGTATGCCTTTCGGATCTGACACAGCATGCCGCTGAACGGCTGCTCTCGGATCTGGGATGGTCGCGCGATGAAGTCGACGCCGTGATCGTCGTGACGCAGTCGCCCGATCATCCCTATCCCGGTAACGCGATCCTGCTGCAGGACCGTTTGGGCCTTCCTCAGAGTTGCCTGGCCTTCGACATCAACCTGGGTTGTTCCGGCTATCCCTATGGCTTGTTCGTGCTGGCGAGCATGATGTCCGCTGGCAAGCTCAAGAAGGCGCTGCTGCTGGTTGGCGACAAGTCGACCAATCCGAATTCGGAGGACCAGGGTTTCGTCGTGCTCTTCAGCGACGCCGGCACGGCGACTGCGCTGGTCTACGACGATGCCGCGCCGCGCATGCATTTCGACCTGAACAGCGATGGCAGCGGCTACCGAGCGATCTATTGCCCGGCTGGCGGCAACCGCGTGCCGATCCAACCTGAACATCTGGTGCCCAAAGCCGACGACGCTGGCGTGGTGCGCCGGGCGGTGGACATCGTGCTGGACGGCCCGGCCATTCTGAATTTCTCGATCACGCGCATTCCGCCAGCTGTCGAGTCGCTGCTGCGGCAAGCCGGGGTTGCGGCCGAGCAGGTGGACTACTTCTTTTTGCACCAGGCCAATCGCATGATCAATGAGACGATCCGCAAGAAGCTCCGCTTGCCGCCTGAGCGGGTGCCTTCGACGTTGCGCGAGTTCGGCAACACCAGTTCGGCCTCCATCCCCATCACGATGACGGTGGCGGCTGGCGGAGCGCTGGCCGCGGGCGGACAGCGGGTTGTCATGAGCGGCTTCGGTGTCGGCCTGTCATGGGCCAGTTGCCTGGTCGACTTCGGGCCGACCGTGATGTCGCCGCTGGTGGAGGTCTGAATTCATGCAAGTGACCAACCCGTTTGCATTGACGGGCCGAAGGATCCTGGTGACGGGCGCCAGCTCCGGCTTGGGTCAGGCCGCGGCTGTCGCCATTGCAGCCATGGGCGGTGAGGTCATTGGCATAGGGCGGGACGCCGCGCGGCTCGAACGGGTCGGCGCGGAGCTTGCCGCGGCGGGTCCCGCCGCCCATCGCATGTTGCGCGCCGACCTGACCGATGCTGCGCAGCGAGAGGCCTTGCTGGAGCAACTTGGTGCGCCTGTGCAAGGTGTCCTGCACTGCGCAGGTATCTCGCGCCTGAGCCCTGTACGGCTGATGACGGAAAACCATCTGCGCGAGGTGCAGGCCATCAACTTCGATGCCCCCGTGATGCTGACGCAGGCGTTGCTCAAGCGTGGTTTGGTGGCACCGGGCGGTTCGCTGGTGTTCGTGTCGTCGATCGCAGCGCATATCGGTGTGGCCGGCGTCGGCGCTTACTCGGCGACCAAGGCCGCGTTGATCGCGTTTGTGCGCTGTCTGGCCATGGAGGTCGTCAAGCGCAAGATCCGCGCAAACTGCTTGTCGCCTGCTCTGGTCGAGACGCCATTGCTGGAAGCAACCGCGCGCGTGACCGGCGGATTGGAAGACGAGCGCAAGAACTACCCACTGGGTTTCGGCAAGCCGGAGGATGTGGCCAACGCAGCCGTGTTCCTGCTGTCCGATGCGAGCCGCTGGATCACCGGAACGACGCTGGTCATGGACGGCGGACTGACGATTTCGTGACCATGGGTTCTGATCGCTGCCAGGCCTTGATCGTCGGTGCGCGCGGCTTTGGCCGCGAAGTTCGTAGCGCAGCCATCTATTTCCTATCCGACACCAGCCGTTGGGTCACGGGCACAGCCCTGGTAATGGATGGCGGGCTGACGGCGCTCTGAGCACGAACCGGAAATGAACGATATGCAGCGCAATCTGCTGACTGGACCGGGCAACCTGGCGCGGTGCTTCGCCTTCCGTTGAAGCATGGCCACCGGTCTGATTGAGCCCTGCCTCTACAGGGACCCCGCGCACCATGCGCAGGAGTTGCACGGGTTGTTTCGGCAGTCCTGGGTGTTTGCCGGTTTGCTGCTGGAATTGCAGGGGCTTGCGCACCAGGTCGTGCGCATCGCGAACACGGAGGTGCTGCTGCAATGCGACAGGAGCGGCAAGCCGCGTGCGTTCCTGAACGTCTGCGCGCACCGTCATGCCCAGCTGTGCAGCCCGGGCAAGCATGAAGGCGCGGTGCGCTGCCCTTATCACGGCTGGGTCTATGACCGGGAGGGTGTCCCCGTGGGCATTCCGGGCAAACAGGCATTCCCCGAAGTGGTGGCGCAGCCGGAGCAGTACCGGCTGGCCGAGTTCAACTGCGAAGCCGTCGGGCAGTTTGTCTTCGTGCGCCTGGCGAGCGCAGGCCCTGGCCTGCGCGACTGGTTGGGCACGCAATACGAATTTCTGGAGCGTGCCAGCCTGGGCATGAGCGGCATCACCGACGAGTTCCGCAAGAGCGTGGACGCCAACTGGAAGGTCGTCATCGAAAACTCGCTGGAGGGCTATCACGTGCCCGCCGTGCATTCCACCACCTTCATGCAGGTGGACGGCATGAGCCGCGAGGAAGCCGCCCCTGTTTTCTTTCTGGGCGACCCGCGCCACAGCCACCTGGAGCACCCGGCCAACGCGGACTGGGTCGCCAGTTTCGCGCGCATGGAGCGCAAGATCGGCCGCTGGCCCTGGCGCTTCGAGCACTACACGCACCGCCTGATCTTCCCGAACCTGACGGTCACGTCCTTCATGGGCTATAGCTTCCACATCCAGCGCTTCGACCCCACCGCGCCGGAACTGACCACCGTGCATTCGCGCACCACGGGCGTGAAGTTCGAGGGCGGCACGGAAATGGGTCGCAAGATGATGGAGCGCATCTACGCCGACGGCCAGGCCTTCACCGACAAGGTGTTCGGCGAGGACAGCGGCATCTGTGCCAAGGTGCAGGCGGGTTTGCGCAACGCGCAGCGGCTGGCGGTGCTGGGCGAAGGCATCGAAGACCGCGTGCGGCATTTCCAGCGTGCGTATGTGGCGGCGACGAAATGAAGAACCTCATCATCATTGGCGCAGGCGGATTCGGGCGCGAGGTTTTGATGACGGCCATCGACAACCCGTGCAATGGCGCGGATTGGCTCATCAAGGGCTTCCTCGACAACCGCCCAAACATCCTCGACGGTTTCGCGCAGGATGCGAACAAAGTGGCCTATGCCATAGATTTTTCCGAAGAGAAGCGCATGCGCTACCGCCGGGACCATCCCATCCTCGGCGACCCGCTGACCTACGAACCACAAGAAGGCGATGTCTTCCTTTGCGCACTGGGTGATCCCGCCCAGCGGCGGAAATACGTCGAACCATTGCTGGCCAAAGGCGCCGAGTTTGTCCGCCTGGTACATCCGCTAGCGGCGGTTTCCGCCTTTGCCAGCGTCGGGCCGGGCAGCATCATTGGCGCTTATGTCAGCCTGTCGCCCGATTGCCATGTCGGCCAGCACTGCACCGTCAGTTACGGTGCAGTGCTGGGGCACGACACCACGGTTGCGGATTGGGCGGAAATAGGCACGCGCTGCCTCGTCAGCGGCAATGTCAAGATTGGCTCTGCCGCTCGCGTCTATCCGGGCGCGATCATCATCCCGAAAGCACACATCGGCGAACACGCCGTGGTCGCCGCAGGCAGCGTCGTATTCAAACCCGTCAAGGCACACACCACCGTGATGGGCAACCCGGCACGAACATTCAATTGGAAATAGGCTTTTGATGTCTTTTGACCTCAGCAACTATGACTTGAGCGCTGCTGCCACGCAAAAGGCACGAGAAAAGCTGATCGACGTGGTCAACCGGTGCCGAAATGATCGCTACGCCTTCTTTCCGGAGAACGTCTTCGAGATGGTGGCTGGGCCACAGGCACCGCGCGTGGTGGTGTTCAGCACCCGTGGCCCGGATTGCGGTCACCATGTTGAGCAGATTTCGGCTGCAGCCCGGCTCAAGGGAGGCTATATCGAGGCGCTGGTGCATGACCCAAGCGATACCGAGAACCGCAACAATCCAGCCTTGTCGGCCTACAAACAAATCACGTTGGAAGAGTTCTTTGCCGACACGGCTGCTTTTGCCGGCTGCTTGATCGTTGACCGCACCAGCACTTGGTATCCAGCCGTCCGCTACAAGACCAAGCTCAAGCAGGCTGGCTTCAATGTGCTGCGGCAGGAGCAATTCCTCAATGCACCCGGCTTGGAGGCCAGTGGCGGCTTCTACCGCGAACACGCCGACGTCATGCTGAATCGGTTCGAGGAATTCCTGGCTTTGGAGCGGATTTGGGGGGACGCTTTCTCGCGCCAGACCTATTACTACGCATTGGCATCGTTCATCAGCATGAACTACCAATACTTCGCATTCCATTGCGGAGATCACCTGCAAAGTTATTTTTCTCCGGATATTGACCTGAAACTGGGTCCCGACACCGTCTATGCAGACTGCGGCTCGCATGACGGCCGGGAAGTCCTTATTTTTTCCGAAAGGGTCAAGCATCAATTCAAAGCCGTGCATGCCTTTGAACCGGATCGCCGCAACTTTGTCCTGCTATCAAACACCGTGACCCGCCACATCGCACAGCATGGTGCGTTGCCGATCTATTGCCATGAATTGGGCGTGTTTGATCGCGATGGCTACCTGCATGCAGAGGGCCATGGCACGCAGGTCGTCATCACGGAGCAAACGGAAACGGCTGGCGCGGGCCTGCATGTTTGCAAGCTGGACAACATGCTCGACGAACTTGGGCACCTGCGCCTGGAAATCGAAGGCGCGGAACTTGCCGCCCTGCATGGTGCACGCCAACTCATCCTCAAGCACCGCCCCACCATGACGGTGTCGGTTTACCACAAAGCCTCGGATTTCCTGGAACTGCCCCGTTTCATCGAAGAGACCGGCCTGGACTACCAACTTTCCCTGCGCCATCAATCGCTGGAGCCCGGCGTGCTCTGCATTTACGCGGTTTGAGAAAAGCTTGCCATGCTGCCCTTGCTCAGACCCTTTCACTACACCGATAGCGACTGGTTCGCGCAGGAACAAACCCGCATCTTCGGTCGTCTATGGATTCTTGCGGCGGTCAAGCCAATGCTGGCCAAACACCGCGACTACCGCACGCTGACACTGGCCGGCAAGCAGGTCGTGCTGCAGAACCATGATGGCGTCATCCGTGCATTCAGCAACGTCTGTCGCCATCGCATGGCCCGGATCCAGAACGAGGAATTCGGCAACCGCGCGATGGTGTGCCCGTACCACAACTGGGCCTACGATGCGTGCGGCAAGCTGATCCACACCCACCGCGATCCAGCGGTATTCGGCTTCACGCCAGAGGAAACCGCCGACATCGGCCTGCCGCAATACGCCGTGGCAACCATCGGCAGTTTGGTGTTCGTCAATTTGAGCGACGACCCGCTGCCGATCGAGGAGCAATTCGACGACCACACGCGGGAACTGCTGGAACGCTACACGGCGCAGATGGACAGCAGCTTCATCTACACCCGCTACGAGGGCGCGTTCAACTGGAAGACCGGCATGGAGAACATCAAGGATGCACTGCATGTCCCTTGCCTGCACAAATCGACCTTCCCCACGTATTTCCGAGTCGACGTCATGGGGGATGAAGCCTTCCATGGCCGCGACAGCACATACCTGCCGCGCGATGACAGCCTGCGGCAAGCCACGTCCAGCGGCGGCCTCCGTTTCGCCCAGGATGGGGATGCTCCAGCGCACGAATGGAAACGGCTGGTGCATCGCCTGGACTGCCAGGGAAACTACCTGACGTTCCATCTTTTTCCCAATGTCAATCTGATGATCGTGGACGGCAGTTCGTTTGCCATCCAGATCTACAACCCGCTGGCCGCGGGACGTACTGAAATGCAGATGATGGTGGCATTGACCAGGCCTGTGGACGACTTCTCCTACAAGCCGGTGGTGCTGTGGGAGCATCTGGTCAGCGACATGACGGTGTTGCAGCAGGACATCGACTGCCTGGAAGCCTTGCAGACCGGGCTGGCATCCGCCCAGGACCACGGGTTCATCCATGGTGCTTATGAAACTGGCATCCTCGATTTTCAGGCTGCCTGTCTCCGGCAGATGCAGGTTGCGGAGAAGCCGCAATGAAAAAATTGTGGCTCTTCCATGCGGGCGGCGATCTGGAACACATACGGCACGAAATCCTGCGGGACGGGCAATATGAAATATCCGGCGTGCTTGAGTTGGAAGAGGGTGGTTATGGCGTGCCCCAGCCCCCGGATAAAGCCATCCTGGCGCAAGTGCGCCAGGACGGGGCTGCCTGTTTCATCATCGGCGATGCGCGGCTGCTCAACCAATCCCGCCTTGCGGCCTACATGGCGATAAAGGCGGGGGGGGTACGCATCATCCCGCTGAAAGCGCCGAGTAGCTCCGTCGCGGATGGCGTCAAACTCCGCGAAAACGTGTGGACCGGCCATGCCGCACGGGTGCTGCCCGGCGTCAGCATCGGTGCCAATACCTGGGTGATGCAAAACAGCGAGTTGGGCACCAACTGCAAGGTCGGCAGTTCCTGCTGGATAGGCCCGAATTGCCAAATCTCCGAGCGCGCGACTCTAGGCAAGAATTGCACGCTGGGGCACGGTACCGTCATCGGCCCGGCTGTGGCGCTTCCCGACTGGAGCACCATCGGAAACAACGTCACCATCACGCAATCCCCCGATACCACGCTGTTCATCGACCCGCGCTTTCGCGCGCCGGTTCGTATTTTCAATTGATAGAGAGCGATATGTATCCAGTCAATTTCTCTGCATTCATGACGGAAGAGGACACGCTCCACGCCATCGGAGAAACCCATAGGGTTTTGGAGGATATTTATCAATGCTGGGAACAGCAGGGAACTCCCGCACTCAAAAATCTGGAGCATCCCCTTCTCTCCGACATCGACCCTGGAAGGTCGCATCCCATCGTCTTGTTGAGCGCATCCAATGGCCACGCCTGGCATTTCATTGCGCAAGCGTGCCGCAATCTCAATGTGATTGGCATCATAGACAATTATCGTGTTGGACAGGTAGAGTGCGGCATTGCAATTGGCGCGGACGAGTCCTTGTACGATTTGAAGCGCCAGCATCCTTCGCTTGTAACGGTGAACCTCGCGGTCGGTCCGGCCGGTATCCTGCATTTCCGTGTCTTAGCGGCACACGCCGGAGTGCCGTGCCTGGAACGCCCGGAAGGCCTTAGGAAGCTATCCATTCACCCTACCCACTTCTCGGAGCACGAAATCGGTGAAAAGACCATTTCCATGCTTCCGGCGCTTGTTTCGGCATCGCTGGCGGGCGGGTTGGCCGACAAGCTTTCCGAACTCACCTGCCTGCGCATCCTGTTGTACAGGATCACGCTGCGCAGGGAATTTGCATGGTCGGTCTGCATCGGCATGGAGCAGAACATCTACTGCCCGAGCATATTCAACTATACCGACAACGAAACACTTGTGGATGGCGGCGCCTTTACCGGCGACACCATCTCGTCATTTCTGAAAATCGTCGGCGGTTGGTACAACCGCATCCATGCGTTCGAGCCCGATTCCGAGAATTATGCTGAATTGGACAAAGCACTCTGCAAGCTGCCGCGTACCTATTCCTATGTGAGGGGGCTGGCTGCAAAGGCCGAGACATTGCGGTTCTCATCCCACGGCTCACCGGGTTCTCATCTGGATGAGCAGGGAACTTCTGAAGTAAAGGTGGTAGCGCTGGATGAGGTTGTCGATGAGGTGGTTACATTTTTTAAACTTAATGTCGAAGGAGCTGAGGTCGCCGCTCTGGAAGGAGCGAAACGAACGATCTCGACCCATCGACCAAAAATTGCCGCAAGCGTGGATCACTTGCCGGATGATTTGATAACCATCCCTGAAAAAATCAGAGACATTGAATCTGGTTATGACGTTTTCATCCGCCATCACTCCAATGAGTACTGGGGCGCATATTTGTACGCCCGGCCAAAGTCCTGAACACCGGCGTTGAGTTCTGCTGTCGACTGTCGTTGTCGAACCCATAATCAACTGAAAGAACGAGCCATGAAAACCGATATCGATGACATCAGAAAAAAGGTGGTACAGGCCGCAGCAGCGAACTATTCCCCGCCGAAAATTGAAGCGCTTGCCGAACGCCCGGTTTTCCTGATGGGCCCAACCTCGACCATTGGCAGTTTGTTCGGGAAACAGGTGGCAGCCGCGACGCGCGTGGTCGCCGCGGTCGACGACATTTCGAAAGACGCCTCGATTCATGGCGCTCCCCGCTGGACGAGCGCGGAATTTCTGGAGCGGGCCAAGAAATATCCCAATGCCATCGCCATCGATTTTTCCGGCGGCCCGTACGTGCGTTGGCTGGTCACCCGCCTTTGCGAGGACGCCGGCGGGGTGGAGCGGCGGGATTTTGCCTTGGTGGCGAATCAATTGAAGCTGAGTGCCGTCTTCGAGACGTGCGATGTGTACCGTGATCGCACCTTGGGGCGCATGGACGAGTTTCTCGCCGTCGCGGATCGATTCACCGATGAACTCAGCCGGGCAACATTGTATTCAAATCTACTGTTTCGCCTGACCTGCGATCGTGATCATCTGCTGCCGGTGTGGAACCCTTACGATGAATATTTTGCCAGAGCGGACCATGGTCAGACGGTCACTTTCAAACCGGGGTTGAACGAGCATTTCGTGGATTGCGGAGCCCACCAGGGCACGATTATCCAAAGGCTGTTGGGGGCCACGGGAGGACGCTACAAGAGCATCACCGCGTTCGAGCCGGATCGCATCAATTTTGAAAAGCTCCAGAATCTGGTGCCGATGCCCTTGCCCAATTACAAACCGATCAACAAGGCGGTTTCCAATAAGCACGAAAAGCTGCGTTTCGTGGAAACCGGCACGATGTCGAGTTACGTTTCCGCCAACGGCAACACCGTCGTCCAGACGACCACGTTGGACGATGAAGTCGAGCAGGCCACCTTCCTCAAGATGGATATCGAGGGCTTCGAAAGCAAGGCATTGCAAGGGTCGACGCGGCTGCTCGCACAGCGACCGCGGGTCGCTGTTTGCGTGTACCACCTCGCACATGATTTGCTGGATGTGTTGAGTGTGCTGGACAAGAACGTCGAGAACTACCACTACAAGTTGCGCCAGCACTACGCCGGCTGGTATTACGACTTGGTCCTGTACGGGTCGCCGGTCGATGGAGTCGACGCTCCGTCTTGGGCCGCTTGAGCGCAGCACATTGCCAAATGAACGTGGGCGTCCGAGCCCCCGTCATTGCGATGCTGGGTTTGACGGGCGAAGGTCAACTCTTCATCTTTCGTGGAGAGTAGGCACGGCCGACGCTGGTGGTGGCTCAAGCAGTTCCTTGTGGGCGCAGCGGGCGACCCCGTGGCAACCGTGGGCAGTTGCGCGTCAACGTGCGGCGCCTGGTGGCACCCGCCGAGGCTGCGCATCTGGTGCCGGCGGCCAAGCACACAGCCGACGTGATCCTGCTGCCCGGCCCCGCCCGGCATGTGCGATGGCGCAGACCTCCGGGCCGTGGTTGCGATCGGGATGTCGGCTGGCGGCACCCAGGCGCTGGATGCGATCGCCCAGGAGACCGTGAAGCAGCGGCAGGCCGCAACGCAGAACGGCCCCGCAGGGCCGTTCGTGCAGCGTGGGCGCGGCCTTACTGCTGCAGCAACTGCAACACCTGCTGCGGCAGCTGATTCGCCTGGGCCACCATCGCTGTGCCCGCCTGCTGCAGGATCTGCGTGCGCGACAGGTTGGCGGTTTCCTTGGCGAAATCGGCGTCGACGATGCGTCCGCGCGCAGCGGCCAGGTTCTCGATCTGGATCTCGATGTTGGCCACCGAACTCTCGAACCGGCTCTGTAGCGCACCGAGGTCGGCGCGCGCGTTGTTGACCTGGTCGATGGCGCCGTCGATCTTCTTCAGCGCCACCCAGGCGTCACGCTGCGTGGCGATGGTCATGGTGTCGATGCCCTGCAGCGACTTCGGATCGGTTTCGGCGGCGACCGTCGGGGTGAAGCCCGTGTCCGCCGCGCTGAAGCCGGTGAAGGTCACGGCCTTGGGCACGCCGGCGGTGTCCAGCTGTCCCGACATGATGTCGATCGAGTACAGGCCGGTTTCTTCGCGTGTCAGGAAGGCGGTGACTCCGGTGTCGGCGGACTTCCGGTTGATCGCCTCGACGATCTGGCCCATGCGCTCTGCGCCGGAGCTCGCGGACTGGATCGGCCCCAGGTCGATGGCCGAGGCGCCGGCGACCTGGACGCTCAGCGAGCCGGCCGCAAGCGGCTCCAGGTTGGTGACGACGGCCGCGTCGATGCCGGCCGCGCTGCCGGTCGCGTAGGCGATGCGCGAGAGCCCGTCGGCGGTGGTGTCGGTCAGCGCGCCGACGGTGATGTTGTCGCCCGAGTTCGCGCCGACCTGGAACACGGCACCCGAGAACGTGCCGTCCAGGATCTTGGTGCCGTTGAAGGTGGTCTGCTTGGCCACGCGGTCGACTTCGTCGATCAGCTGCGCCACTTCTGCTTGCAGTGCCGCGCGGTCGGCCTTGCTGTTGGTCGCGTTGCCGGCCTGCACCGCCAGTTCGCGCATGCGCTGCAGCATGTCGCCGACCTTGCCCAGCGCGCCTTCGGCCGTCTGCGCCAGCGAAATGCCGTCATTGGAATTGCGCGCCGCCACGGTCTGGCCGCGCACTTGGGTGTTCATGCGCTCGGCAATGGCCAGGCCTGCGGCATCGTCCTTGGCGCTGTTCACGCGCAGGCCGGACGACAGGCGCTGCATGGAAGTCGCCAGCGAGCCTTGGGACGTGCCCAGGTTGCGCTGGGCATTCAGCGAAACGATGTTGGTGTTGATGGTCGAGGCCATGCGGTTACTCCTGCGTGTCCGGGGTGGTGGGACCGGTTCGGGATGCGGGAGGCGTCCCGTCGGCGCCCACGTTCCTGGGCGTGCTGGCAATTTTGGAGAGGCGCGGCCAACGCATACGCTTGAAAAGCGTTCGAAATTTCCGCCTTTTCTGCGCTCTGGATGCAACAGGGGCTCAAGTTTTCGCCAGGGGGTCCGAAAACCTGTGCAATGGGTTCGCAAGGACCTGTTGGCCGGCACAGTGGAAGAGAAAGTCCTTTGAATTCAATGGTTTCTCCCCGCCACCGGTCAGGGCGGCCAGCGCGGTGCTGGCGTTGTGATCGGCGTTTTGCCGCTATTTTTGGAGTCTTCTCATGGCCTCGACCATCAACACCAACGTCGTTTCGCTGAATGCGCAGCGCAACCTGGGTTCTTCCCAAAGCTCTTTGTCGGTTTCCATGCAGCGCCTGTCATCCGGCCTGCGCGTGAACAGCGCGAAGGACGATGCTGCCGGCCTGGCGATTTCCGAGCGCATGAACACGCAGATCCGCGGCAACACGGTCGCGGCGCGCAATGCCAACGACGGCATCTCGCTGGCGCAAACCGCTGAAGGCGCGCTGGGCAAGGTCGGCGACATGCTGCAGCGCATGCGTGAACTGGCGGTGCAGGCCGGCAACGCGACCAACAGCACGGCCGACCGCAAGGCGCTGCAGGCCGAAGTGGCCCAGCTGATCGACGAAGTCGACCGGGTGGCCAAGCAGACCAGTTTCAACGGTGCCAAGATTTTGGATGGCTCGTTCTCTGGCGCCGTGTTCCAGGTCGGTGCCAACTCTGGCGACAACATCACCATCGGCGCGCTGACGGACTCAACGGCCGACGGCCTGTCGAAGATCGCCTACTCCACCGGCAGCGCCGCCAACATCAACGCGGAAACGGTGGTCACGGGTTTTGACACCGAGATCGCGGACGGTACGTTGAGCATCGCGGTCGCTGGCACCACAGTGGAGCTGGGCACCATCAGCGCCGCCAGCTCCGGCGCCGAGCGCCTGGGTCAGGTCGTCGAGGCGATCAACCGCAAGTCCGCCGACACTGGCGTGACCGCCTTTTTGACGCGCAACAACGATGGCACCTACACCGCCGAAGTGATGTCGTCCAAGCTCGACGCGAACGGCGACCCGGAAGCCGTGACATTCACCGGCTTCGCCGCTGCAGATACTGGCTTCGTGCCGGCAGTCACTGCTGCGACCGGCGACAACATCGAGGGCATCGATACCCTGACCGTCGACACGCAGGCCAATGCCTGGGTCGCACTCAAGAAGATCGACAGCGCGATCGACCAGGTCAACAACGCCCGTGCCGACCTGGGTGCCCTGCAAAGCCGCTTCGAGAACTCGGTGGGCTCCATCGAGATCCAGGTGGAAAACCTCTCGGCTTCCCGCGGCCGCATCGTGGACGCTGACTTCGCCAAGGAAACCGCCAACCTGTCGCGTACCCAGATCCTGCAGCAGGCCGGTACCGCCATGGTGGCCCAGGCCAACCAGCTGCCCCAGGGCGTGCTGGCCCTGCTGCAGTAAGCAGCCACCGAGGAGCATCCGGGAATCGGGTGCTTTTCGGCGCTTTCGATGGCGGGCACGGGTGCTACCCTGTCCGCCGTTTTGCGTTTGTGCGCTTTGAGCGCTAGGAGATTGGCATGGCAATCACATCGGTCGGTATCGGCAGTGGCCTCGAGGTCGAGGACATCATCAGCAAGCTGGTGGCGCTGGAGAAGAAGCCGCTCGAAGGATTGCAGGCCAAGGCCGAAAAGATCCAGACCAAGGTGTCTTCCTTTGCCGAGATCAAGTCGCTGGTCTCCACCTTGCAGGATGCAGCCTCCAAGCTGGCACTGGACAGCGGCTGGAATGCGCTGGCGGTCAAGTCGTCCAAGGAATCGGCGGTTTCGGTCAGCGTCTCCGGCATCGCTGCCGCCACCAGCTTCTCGGTCGGCGTGCAGAAGCTGGCGCAGTCGCAATCCACCGTGTCCACTGCCATCTCCGCGGGCGGCACCATCGGTTCGGGCCAGCTGACACTGGAGCTGGGCAGCTGGAATGCCGGGGTGTTCACCGCCGGCACGGCGGCAGCTGTCAATGTCACGGTCGGTGCGAACGACACGCTGGCCCAGGTGGCTGCCAAGATCAACGACTCCGGCGCCGGGGTCGTGGCCACGGTGTTGAGCGACGCCTCCGGCGACCGCCTGATGCTGCGCTCCAAGGACACCGGTGCGGTCTCCGGCTTCCGCATCACCGCCGCTGACAGCGACGGCAACAACGCCGACAACGCCGGCCTGTCGCGGCTGGCGTTCGACCTGGCCCAGCCCACAGTGGGCATGGCGGCCAACACCTACCAGGCCGCGCAGGACGCGGTGGCGACGATCAACGGCATCACCGTGACGTCGGCCAAGAACCAGCTGGTCAATGCCGTGCCGGGCCTGACGATTTCGCTGAACGAGGTCACGCCTGTCGGCGCCGACGCGCTGATCACCAGCACCGTCGACAAGGAGGCGATGACCAAGAACATCCAGGAGTTCGTCGACGCGTACAACGCGATCAACACGCTGCTGGCCGATTCCACCAAGTACGACAGCGAGACCAAGACGGCGGGCGACCTGCAGGGCGACTCCACGGCGGTGGGGCTGCGCAACAGCCTGCGTTCCGTGCTCACGGCGAACGGGGGCAGCGGCAACGTGTTCAATTCCTTGTCCGACATTGGCATCACGATGGCGCGCGACGGCAACCTGGCCATCAACGGCTCCAAGCTCAGCACCTCGCTGGGTGACCTGGAGAACGTCAAGAAGCTCTTCATCCAGCGCAATGAGGATGGCAGCAGCACGGGCTTGGCCGCGCGCATGAAGAGCTATACCGGCACCTTGCTGTCGTTCGACGGCTTGCTCAACAACAAGACCGATGCGCTGGGGCGCGAGTCCGATCGCAATCTGGACCAGCAGGACAAGATCAACGACCGCGCCACCCTGGCCGAAGCCCGGCTGCGCAAGACCTACACCGCGCTGGACGTGAAGATGGGCTCGCTGCAGGCCCTGGCCAACTACATGGACCAGCAAGTCTCGCAGTGGAACAAGAAGAACGACTGAGGCGGATTTTTCACGCGCACAACGCTTGAGTCCGGGCACGGCCTGCCGATAACCACAACATCAACGACAGTTTCATGGGCTCTTCGATGTTCACTTCGGTCAGTTCCCGCTCCGCAGCGGCCTACAAGCGCGTTGGCACCCAGACCAGCGTGGAAGGCGCCAGCCCCCATCAGCTGATTTGCCTGCTTTATGAGGCCTTGCTTGGCGCATTGCGCCAGTCCCACGCAGCCACAATGCGTGGCGACAACGAGACCAAGGGCAAGGAAATCGGCAAGGCCGTGCGCATCCTCGAGGAAGGCCTGAAGGCCGCCCTCAACGACGCAGCAGGCGGCGAGCTGGCGACCAACCTGCGCGGTGTCTACAACTACAGCATCAGCCGACTCACAAGAGCCAACATCCACAACGACGCGCCGATGATCCAAGAAGTGATTGACCTGATCGTGCCGGTCTACGGCGCCTGGAAGAGCATTGCCAACCCAGCCGGCCAGCCGGCCGTTTCCTGAGCAGCACCATGTCGCACATGCTCATCGACTACTACAAGGCCATCGAGGACAGCAGCGTCAAGATGCTGCGGGCCGCCCAGCAGGAAGATTGGGACGAGGTGGTGCGCCATGAGGGCGCCTGCGCGGTGCTGATCGAGCAGCTGCGCCACCAGTCGCAGACCGAGCAGCTGACGGCCGAGCACCGCAAGGAGAAGGCGCGCATCATGCAGCGCATCCTGCGCAACGACGCCGAGATCCGCTGCCTGACGGAGCCCTGGCTCACGCAGTTCGAATACATGATGGAAAGCCGCCCGCAGCTGCTGCACTGAGCCAGACCAGCCGGTGGCCCTGCGCCACCGCCAAAGCAAAGAGCCGCCCGATGGGCGGCTCTTGTCGTTTGAGGGGTGTGCGGGGGCTCAGACCTGCATGTTCATGATGTCCGTGTAGGCCTGCACCATGCGGTTGCGCACGTGCAGCGTGGCCTGGAAGCCGATCTGCGCCTTCTGGATCGCCACCATGGTCTCTTCCAGGCTGACCTGCGGGTTCTCCAGCTGCACCTCGCGCGAGAGCCGGCCGGATTCGCCCTGGGCGCCGCTCACGGACACCAGCGCGCTCTTGAGCGCGGTGGAGAAGCCGGCCTGCTCCTTGGGCTCGGCCACGACGCCGCGCGCGGCCGCGCCAGCCGCCGGTGCCGGGCGGGCGACGGCGGAGCCGATCGAGGGGGTGAGGCGAAGATCCATGGCGCAGTCCTGGCAGGTGTGATGGCGGCAATCCTAGTGGCCGCCAGCCGCCGCCATGGGCCGAAATGCTGGCCAATCCGCGCGCTTATCCGGCGAAGAATCCGGCCGGATCTCAGAATAATCCGCCGCATCACTCCCAATGCGTACGTCCGCCCCGCGCGGCGTGCCCCAAGACGATGTCTGCCGTTGCCGAACTTCCTGCCGGTCCTCTGGTCCCCGCTCCCGCGGAACCCGCTGCCGCGGGTGCGCTCGCCAAATCGCCGCTGGCCGAGCGGCTGGCACGGCTCGACCGCGCCCAGCGCATCCGGCTCGGGCTGGGCATCGGCCTCTTGCTGCTGGTCATCGTGGCGGGCTTCATGATGGGCAACCGCACCGCCTACCGAACGCTCTACAACGGCCTGACGGACAAGGACGGCGGCGCCATCGTGGCCCAGCTCACGCAGATGAACGTGCCCTACAAGTATTCGGAGAACGGCGGCTCCATCCTGGTGCCGGAAGACCGTGTGCACGACGCACGCCTGCGCCTGGCCTCGCTGGGCCTGCCCAAGGGCTCGGTCACGGGCTTCGAGCTCATGGAGAGCAACCGCTTCGGGATGACGCAGTTCCAGGAGCGGCTGACCTTCCAGCGCGGCCTGGAAGGCGAGCTCACGCGCTCGATCCAGTCCATCGCGTCGGTGGAAAGTGCGCGCGTGCACCTGGCGCTGCCGAACCAGAACGGCTTCTTCCGCGAGCAGCAAAAGCCCTCGGCCTCGGTGCTGATCACGCTGCGCGCAGGCCGCACCCTGGACCGTGCGCAACTGGCTGGCATCGTGCACCTGGTGGCCTCCAGCGTGCCCGAGATGAACCCCTCGGCCGTCAGCGTGCTCGACGACACCGGCAAGCTGCTCTCGGGCGCGCCCGAGTCGGGCAGCGGCGTGGATGCGCAGCAGCTGCAGTACGTCTCGCTGATCGAGCAGCAGTACACCCGCCGCATCATGGACATCCTGGAGCCCGTGGTCGGCCGCAACAACGTGAAGGCCCAGGTCACGGCCGAGGTCGACTTCTCCCAGACCGAGCAGACCAGCGAGCAGCACCGGCCCAACCTGTCGGCCGACGCCAGCGCCGTGCGCAGCCAGCAGGTGGTGGAAACCACCACCGGCCCGCAGGCGGGCCAGCCCTCGGGCGTGCCGGGCGCGGTGTCCAACCAGCCGCCGCAACCGGCTGCGGCGCCCATCAACGGCCAGGCCCAGCAGCTCCAGGCCTCTGGCGGCGCCCAGGGCGGCCCCAGCAACAGCAAGCGCGAGTCCATCACCAACTACGAGGTCGACAAGACCGTGCGCGTGGTGCGCGGCGGCTCCGGCGGCATCAAGCGCCTATCGGCCGCCGTGGTGGTCAACCACCAGGCCGCCACCGACGAGAAGGGCAACCCGACCACGCGGGCGCTGACGGCCGACCAGATCACCCAGATGACGGCGCTGGTGCGTGAAACCATTGGTTTCAGCCAGGACCGCGGCGATTCGGTCAACATCATGAATGCCGCCTTCGTGCAGACGGTGGAGCCGAGCGACCAGCGGCCGCTGTGGCAGCAGGTCGCCACGGTGGAGAACCTGCGCAGCTTCGCCTGGCCCATCGGCATGCTGCTGCTGGCCCTGGTCGTGCTGTTCGGCCTGGTGCGCCCCGGCTTCAAGGCCATGCAGCCGCCCAAGCCCGCGCCGGCGCTGGCCGACGGCAGCGGCACCCCGGGCGGCCCGGATGGCGGCGGGCAGCTCGACGCACTGGTGGCCGACGACGCCGAGCGCCCGGCGCTGGGCGGCCCGGCCCTGGGCGATGCTGTCGAACTGCAGCCCACCGACCACCAGCTGCGCCTGGAAGCGGCGCGCAAGCTGGCGCTGGAGAATCCGATCGCGGTGGCCAACATCGTGAAGGACTGGATCAACGGCGAATCCGCTTCTTCCTGAACGGAGTAAGAACATGGATGAAGAAGGTCTGACCGACGCCGCCATCTTCCTGATGTCGCTGGGCGAAGAAGAAGCGGCCGAGGTGTTCAAGCACCTCTCGCCCAAGGAGGTGCAGCGCCTGGGCGAGACCATCGCCCGCACCCGCACCGTGCCGCGCGAGCGCGTGGAGTCGGTGGTCAGCAAGTTCACCGAGACCGCCAGCCGCCAGAGCCTGCTGGTGTCCGACACCGGCGACTACGTGAAGAATGTGCTGCGCCGCGCGCTGGGCGACGACAAGGCCTCGCTGCTGATCGACCGCATCCTGCAGGGCGGCGACATCTCCGGCATCGAAAGCCTCAAGTGGATGGACCCGCTGTCCGTGGCCGAGTTGCTGCGCAACGAGCACCCGCAGATCGTGGCCGCCATCGTCGTGCACCTGGACCACGAGCAGGCCGCCGGCGTGCTCAAGCACCTGACCGAGCGCCTGCGCAACGACGTGCTGCTGCGCGTGGCCACGCTGGAGGGCATCCAGCCCACGGCGCTGAAGGACCTCAACGAGGTGCTGTTCAAGGTGCTGGCCGGCGGCGACAAGATCCGCAAGTCCTCGCTGGGCGGCGTCAAGGCCGCGGCGGAGATCATCAACTTCCTGGGCACCAACGTGGAGGGCACGGTGATCGAGTCCATCCGCGGCCACGACCCGGACCTGGCGCAGAAGATCATGGACAAGATGTTCGTCTTCGACGACCTCTTGAACCTGGACAACAAGTCCATGCAGCTCATGCTCAAGGAAGTGCAGTCCGATGCACTCATCGCCGCCCTCAAGGGCGCCGCGCCCGAGCTCAAGGAGAAGATCCTGGGCAACATGTCCAGCCGTGCCGCGGAGTCCATGCGCGAAGACCTGGAGTCGCGCGGCCCGATGCGCCTGTCCGAGGTCGAGGCGCAGCAGAAGGAAATCTTGAAGACCGTGCGCCGCCTGGCCGACGAAGGCCAGATCGTGCTGGCCGGCGGCGGCGATGACGCCCTGATCTGATGTCCACTGCCCACCACCGCATGTACACCCGCTTCATCCCTGGCGAGGAGATCGGCGTGGTCGCGGCCTGGAAGTTCGGCCGCCTGGGCGGCGACGAGCCGGAGCCGGAGCCGCTGCTGGAGGCTGCGCCGCCCGCGCCGGAGCTGGAACCCGAGCCCGAGCCGGAGCCCGAGGAAGCCCGCCTGCAGCGCGCCTACGACGCCGGCCATGCCGCCGGCTATGCCAGCGGCCATGCCGATGCGGCGCGTGTGGGCCACGAGCAGCTGGACGCCTATGTCGGGGGCCAGGGCCGCGAGAACGCGGCCCAGCTGGCGGCCGTGGTGCAGCAGTTGCAGCAGCGGCTGGCGGACTGCGAGCAGCGCCAGGCACGCCAGGTGCTGGATCTGGCCGCCGAGCTGGCACGCCAGATCGTGCGCCGCGAACTGAGCGTGCAGCCCGATGCCGTGCTGCCCGTGGTGCGCGAGGCGCTGGCGCTGCTGGGCACGGAGCACAAGGCCGCCACCGTGAAGCTGCATGCCGAAGACCTCGCGGTGGTGGAGACAGCGCTGCGCGAGGAGCACGCGGCGCTGCAGGTGAACTGGATGGCCGACGCCCAGGTGGAGCGGGGCGGTTGCCTGGTCGAGTCCGCGGGCACCGTGGTCGACGGGCGGCTGCCGGCGCGCTGGCGCCGGGCGCTGGCACAGCTGGGCCTGGACGCGCCCTGGCAGCAGGAAGCTGGCGATGCCTGAAGTAGACGCCCCTGCAGCCTCCTGGGATGGCCTGCTGGACACCGCCCTGGCGCGCGTGCGCGCCGGCACCACGCTGGAAGTGCGGGGCACGCTCACGCGGCTGGCCGGCCTGGTGCTGGAGGCCACGGGCGTGCGCGTGCCGGTCGGCTCGCAGGTCCACATCCAGATGCCGGGCCAGGCCCCGGTGCTGGCCGAGGTCGTGGGCTTCGCGGGCGAGCGCGCCTTCCTGATGCCGGCCGGCGATGTGCATGGCCTGTCGCGCGGCGCCAGCGTCACGCCGGCACCGCCCTATGTGCCCATGCCGCGCCTGGGCGATGTGCCAGACGGCGCGGCTCCGCCGGCCGAGGGTGTGCTGCGCCTGCCGCTGGGCGACGGCTTGCTGGGCCGCGTGGTCGACGCCCAGGGCCTGCCCATGGACCACCAGGGGCCGGTGCGCGATGTGCGGGCCCTGCCGATGGACCGCCAGCCCATCAACGCGATGGACCGCGACCCCGTGCGCACGGTGCTGGACACCGGCGTGCGCGCGATCAACGCCATGCTCACCGTGGGCCGCGGCCAGCGCCTGGGCCTGTTCGCCGGCTCCGGCGTGGGCAAGAGCGTGCTGCTGGGCATGATGGCGCGCTACACCGCGGCCGACGTGATCGTGGTCGGCCTGATCGGCGAACGCGGCCGCGAGGTCAAGGAGTTCGTCGAGGACATCCTGGGCGAGGACGGCCGAGCGCGTTCTGTCGTGGTGGCCGCGCCGTCCGACGCGCCGCCGCTGCTGCGCATGCAGGGCGCAGCCTATGCCACCGCCGTGGCCGAATACTTCCGCGACCAGGGCAAGCATGTGCTGCTGCTCATGGATTCGCTCACGCGCTACGCCATGGCCCAGCGCGAGATCGCACTGGCCATCGGCGAGCCGCCCGCCACCAAAGGCTACCCGCCCTCGTGCTTCGCCAAGCTGCCGGGCCTCGTGGAGCGCAGTGGCAACGGCAAGGACGGCCATGGCTCGATCACGGCCTTCTACACCGTGCTGTCCGAGGGAGACGACCAGCAGGACCCGATCGCCGATGCGGCGCGCGCCATCCTGGACGGGCACATCGTGCTGTCGCGCGCGCTGGCCGAGTCGGGCCACTACCCGGCCATCGACATCGAGCAATCGGCCTCGCGCGTGATGCACAACGTGGTGAGCCAGGAGCACTTCCTGCTGGCCCGGCATTTCCGCGCCGTCTACTCGCGCTACCAGAAGGGCCGCGACCTCGTGCAGATCGGCGCCTACGCGCCCGGCGCCGACCCGCAGCTCGACGAAGCCGTTCGGCTGGCGCCCGGCATGGCCGAGTTCCTGCAGCAAGACATGTTCGCCTGCTCGCCGATGCAGCAGAGCGTGCGCCAGATGGCAATGGCACTCGATCCCGACGGGGCCTGAGCAGCATGTCCAAGCAACTGCTCAAGACCCTGGCCCTGGCCATCGAACTGGCCGAGCGCCGGCGCGATGCCGCCAGCCGGGCGCTGGGCCAGGCCCAGCAGCGCCGCGTCGCGGCCGAGCAGCAGCTCGCTCAGCTGAGTGGCTACGCCCAGGAGACCGAGCAGCGCTGGGAATCGCAGGCACGCATCAGCGCGCTGCCCGAACTCATGCTGCACCACCACCGCTTCATGGCCAGGCTGGACGAGGCCATCGCCATGCAGCGCCGCGCCGTGGCCGAGCAACTGCGCCGCGAGGAGATGGCGCGCCAGGCGCTGCTGCAGGCCGAGTTGCGCGTGGCGACGCTGCGCCAGGCGGTGCTCCGCAAGGAAGAGGCGATGGCCGTGGTGCAGACACGCCGCGACCAGCGGCAGACCGATGAAATGGCCGCCGTGCGCCACGCCCTGACGCGGCGCCAGCAGGCCGAGGAGGAAGAACATGGGCATTGAAAAAGGAGCGCCTGCGGGCCATGCGGGCGCCGCGGCGCAGCGGCCCGCAGGCGGCGCCAAGGCCGCAGGGCAGGCCGCGGCCAGCGGCGACTTCCTGGCCCTGATGGCGGCCCTGGAAGACGGGCTGGGCCTGGGCCTGGCCGAGGGCGATGCCGCTGGCGTGTTGCCTGGCGCGGCCCAGCCCGAAGGCAAGCGTGCCCGGCGTGGTGCGGACGCGCTCCCCGCCGACGCCCAACCGGCCGACGCGGCGGCCCTGGCCCTGTTGCTGCCGGTGCCGGTGCCGGCCTCGGGCTCGGGCTCGGGCTCGGGCTCGGGCTCGCCCGGCCTGGCGCAGCCGCCGTCCACCGCAGTGGCGGCCGAGGCCGCCGCGGCCCCGGTGGTGGCGCAGCCCGATGGCGGCACCCCCATCGGTGCCGGCAGCGGCGCAGCGGAGCGCCAGAGCGCGCCCACAACGCAGGGAGCGCAGCCGGCGCAGGCGACACCCCTCGCTGGCCTGCCCGCGCCGGACACCGCCACCGTGGCCGATCCGCGTCTCGCACCGCAGTACGCCAGCGTGTTCGAGCAACTCCAGCAGCATCTGGCCGCGCGCGAGCAGGCGGCACCCGAGCCGGCCTTGCGGCAGGGGGCCGCGGTGTCCGCATGGTCTGGCCAACCGCGCGAGATGCGCGAGCCGGCCCGGGCCGAGCGGGCCCTGCCAGGCCCCCTGCGCGCCGACGCCCAGGCGGTGGTGCCGGAGCTGGCCAGCGTGGGCGGCGCTGCAGGCGCTCGCCGCGGCGGACAGGACACCGCCGGCGATGGCGCGGGCCAGCACGGCGGCTCCCATGGCGCTGCCGGCTGGGCGGCGCCGGACTTCACGCCCACCGTGCAGTACGACGCAGCCCTGTCCAACCTCGATGCCGCGGCGCAGCCCGACACCGCCTTCGACCGGCAACTGGCCGACCAACTGCGCCAGTGGGCCAGCCAGGGCGTGCGCAGCGCCGAACTGACGGTGGGCACCAGCGAGCCGGTGCAGGTGCGCATCGCGCTGGACGGCAACGAAGCCCAGGTGCAGTTCCGCGCCGAGCATGCCGCCACGCGCGACATGCTGGCCGGCAGCGTGGACCAGCTGCGCGAGCTGCTCGGCGCACAGGGCCTGGTGCTGTCCGGCGTGTCGGTCGGTGCGCATGGCGCCCACGACGGCCGTGGCCAGCCGCAAGCGGATGCCGGTGCCGGGGCCGCGCGCCAGCCGGCCGCGCAAGCCGCGGCGCCTGCCGAGGCGGTGGCCGCTGCGCCGCGCCGCCCGGCCGGTGCGCTGGACCTCTACGTCTGAAGAAGGCAAGCTATATATGCCTGTTTTCCCAGCCTAATCCGCTGATCGGTCTGTCGATCCGGGTCAATAATCCGGGCAGAACCGATCCCAGCCCCGAAGACAAAAGGAAATCGCCGTGTCCGCTCCTGCTGCCGCCGACGCCGCACCCAAGCCCAAGGGCAAGAAGCCCCTGATCCTGGGTGTCGTGGCTGTCCTGTTGCTGGCCGCGGCTGGCGCGGCCTGGATGCTGCTCGGCCGCGGCCACGCCGACGAGGAAGAGGCGGACGCTGCGCCGCCCGCCGCCCATGCCAAGAAGGGCAAGGAGGCGCAACCGCCCGTCTACCTGCCGCTGGAGAACATGGTGGTGAACCTGGCCGACGCCGGTGGCGAGAAGTTCGCCCAGGTCGGCGTGACGCTGGAGGTCATGGACCAGAAGACCTCCGACCAGGTCAAGGCGCACCTTCCCGGCATCCGCAGTTCGGTGCTGATGCTGGTGTCGCAACGGACCTCGGAAGAGCTGCTCACGCGCGACGGCAAGGAAAAGCTCGCCCACGACATCCTGCGCGAAGCCTCGGCGCCATTGGGCTATGAGGTCGAGGAAGACGAGCCGCCGGCCCCGGAAGGCAAGCCGCGCAAGCGTCCGCGCCCAGCCGCGTTCAACCCGATCTACCGCGTGCTGTTCTCCAGTTTCATCATCCAGTGAAGCCATGCCATGAGTGAGTCGTTCCTTTCGCAGGAAGAGGTCGATGCCCTGCTGGAGGGGGTGACTGGCGAGAGCCAGAAGGATGTCGAGGAGGTCGTCGAGACCGGCGAGATCCGCAACTACGACATCTCCAGCCAGGAACGCATCGTCCGTGGCCGCATGCCGACCATGGAAATCGTGAACGAGCGCTTTGCGCGCAACTTCCGCGTCGGCCTGTTCAACCTGATCCGGCGCAGCCCGGAGATTTCGGTGGGCACGGTGACCGTGCAGCGCTACAGCGCCTTCCTGCGCGAGCTGGCCGTGCCGACCAACTTCAACATCATGGCCGTGCGCCCGCTGCGCGGCAGCGGCCTGGTGGTGTGCGAACCCTCGCTGGTGTTCGGCGTGATCGACACGCTGTACGGCGGCGCCGGCAAGTACCAGACGCGCATCGAGGGCCGCGAGTTCTCGGCCACCGAGCAGCGCGTGATCAACCGGCTGCTGGACGTGATCTCGGGCGAGTACAAGAAGGCCTGGCACGGCATCTACCCGCTGGAGCTGGACTACCAGCGCTCGGAGATGCAGCCGCAATTCGCCAACATCGCCACGCCCAGCGAGATCGTGGTGTCCACCGCGTTCCAGCTGGAGATCGGCGACATCGCCGGCGTGATCCATGTCTGCATCCCGTACTCCACGTTGGAGCCGATCCGCGATGTGCTGTATTCGTCCACCCAGGGCGATTCGGTCGAGGTCGACCGGCGCTGGGTCTCGGTGCTGTCGCGCGAGATCCAGTCGGCCGAGGTCACGCTGGTGGCCGAGCTGGCCCGGGCCGATGCCACGGTGGAGCAACTGCTGGCCATGAAGCCGGGCGATTTCATCGAGCTGGAGCGCCAGCCCAGCATCACCGCCACCATCGGCGGCGTGCCCATCTTCAATTGCCAATACGGCACCCACAACGCCAAGTACGCGATCCGCATCGAGGAATGCCTGCGCGGCAACGACACCCACCCTGAGGACCGCCATGGCCACTGAAGATCCCAAAGACAACGCAGAAGAAGATCCGATGGCCGCCTGGGCCGAGGCGCTGGAGGAGCAGAAGACCGCCACGCCCGACCCCGAGCAGGGCGGCCCGCTGTCCGGAGCCGAGGCACCGCGCCAGGCCTTCAACAAGGACGGCACCATGCAGGACATCAACATGGTGCTGGACATCCCGGTCACCCTGTCGGTGGAGCTGGGCCGCGTGAAGGTGCCGATCAAGTACATCCTGCAGCTGGCCCAGGGCTCGGTGGTCGAGCTCGACGCGCTGGCCGGCGAGCCCATGGACGTGCTGGTCAACGGCTACCTGATCGCCCAGGGCGAGGTGGTGGTCGTGAACGACAAGTTCGGCATCCGCCTGACCGACGTGGTGACGCCCTCGGAGCGCCTGCGCCGCGTCAGCCGCGGAGGTTGAGGGCCGATGTCGATTTCCTCGCAGACCCTGCTGGTCGTGGCCCTGTTCGTGGCCGCGCTGTGCACGCTGCCCTGGGCCGTCAGGTGGCTGCAGCGGCGCGTGCAGGGCGGCATGGCCGCCGCCGGCCCCGCCTCGCGCCTGGTCGGCGCGCTGGCCGTGGGGCCGCAGCAGCGCGTGGTGACGGTGGAGGTGGGCCCCCCCGGTGCGCGCACCTGGCTGGTGCTGGGCGTGACGGCGCAGTCGGTCAATCTCCTGCACAGCATGCCGGCCGGTGCGCTCGACTTTGCCGGGGCGCTCGTCAAGGCCGAGGCCGCACCGGTGCCTGCGCCCGAGGCCAGGCCATGAAGCCGCGCCTGGCGCTGCTGGCCGGGCTGGCCCTGCTGGCCGGGCCGGCGCTGGCGCAGAACAACGCGCAGCTGCCGCTCATCATCGGCAGCGGGCCGGGCGGCAGCAGCTATTCGGTGCCGATCCAGACGCTGCTGTTCTTCACGGCGCTGTCTTTCCTGCCGGCGGTGCTGCTCATGATGACGGGCTTCACGCGCATCGTGATCGTGCTGTCGCTGCTGCGCCAGGCGCTGGGCACGCAGTCGGCGCCGCCGAACCAGGTGGTGGTCGGCCTGTCGCTGTTCCTCACGCTGTTCGTGATGGGGCCGACGCTGGACAAGGTGTACCAGGAGGCCTACGTGCCCTTCACCAACAACAGCCTGAACTTCGAGCAGGCGGTGGCGCGCGGCGAGGCGCCGATGCGCGAGTTCATGCTCAAGCAGACGCGCCAGTCCGACTTCGCGCTGTTCGCCCGGCTCGCGCAGCTGGACGCATCCGTCACGGCCGAGACCGCGCCGCTGCGCGTGCTGGTGCCGGCCTTCGTGACCAGCGAGCTCAAGTCGGCGTTCCAGATCGGCTTCATGATCTTCATCCCCTTCCTGGTCATCGACATCGTCGTGGCCAGCGTGCTGATGTCGCTGGGCATGATGATGCTGTCGCCGGTGCTGGTTGCGCTGCCGTTCAAGCTCATGGTCTTCGTGCTGGCCGACGGGTGGAACCTGTTGATCGGCTCGCTCGCGGCGAGCTTCGCGCGATGAGCCCGCAATTCGTCCTCACGCTGGGCCAGGAGGCGCTGACGCTGTTGCTCATGGTGTCCGCCCCGGTGCTGGCGATCGTGCTCGTGGTGGGGCTGGTGATCAGCATCTTCCAGGCCATCACGCAGATCCACGAGGCCACGCTGTCCTTCGTGCCCAAGCTCATCGCCGCGCTGCTGGTGCTGGCCCTGGCCGGGCCCTGGATGCTGACCACGCTGGTGGACTACATCCGGCGCATGATCGAGATGATTCCCCAGCTGCCCCAGTGAGCTGACGTGATCACCTTCAGCGAAGCGCAGCTGGTGGCCTGGATCTCGCCGATCCTGTGGCCCTTCCTGCGCGTGCTGGCGCTGTTCACGGCGATGCCGATCTTCTCCATGCGGGCCGTGCCCATGCGCGCGCGCGTGGCCCTGGCGTTCCTGATCGCCGTGGCGGCCCAGCCCACGCTGGCCGGCCAGCCCATCATCGGCATCAACAGTCCGCAGGCGCTGGGTGCGGTGGTGCAGCAGGTCGGCATCGGGCTGGCCATCGGTTTTGCCGTGCGGCTGGTGTTCACCGCCGTCGAGTTGGCCGGCGAACTCGTGGGCCTGCAGATGGGGCTGAACTTTGCGGCCTTCTTCGACCCGACCAGCAATGCGCAGGTGAGCGCGGTCTCGCGCTTCCTGGGCACCATGTCGATGCTGCTGTTCATCGTGGTCAACGGCCACCTGATGGTGCTGATGGCCGTGATCCGCAGCTTCGAGGCCTTTCCGGCCGACGGCAATTTCCTGGATTCGCTGGCCCGGCTGCAGATGCACGGGCTGGGCCGCGAGATCTTCGCGAGCGCGTTGTGGATGGCACTGCCCATGATCGGCCTGCTGCTGTTCGTCAACCTCACGCTGGGCATCGTCTCGCGCGTGGCGCCGCAGATGAACGTGTTCGCCGTGGGCTTTCCGGTCACCCTGGTGATGGGGCTGATCGGCATCGCGGCGACGCTGCCGCTCATGGACCAGCCCATGATGGCGTTGATGGAGCGCACCATCGCGCTGTTCGGGCCGCGCTAGTGGCGCAGGGGGCGCTGTTCGACGAGCCGCCGCAGCAGGGCGTCGTGGTGCTGGGGCGCGAGGCCTGCGTGCTGCGCGGCTTCGCACTGCCCTGGGTGGAGCGGCTGCTGGCCGCACTGACCGAAGTCGAGCGCACCGCGCCGCCGCGCCACATGGTCACGCCGGGCGGGCTGGCCATGTCGGTGGCCAACACCAATTGCGGGGCGCTCGGCTGGGTCTCGGACCGACGCGGCTACCGCTACAGCAGCACCGATCCCGCCAGCGGCCTGCCCTGGCCGGCCATGCCGCAGGCCTTCGCCGAACTGGCGCTGGCGGCTGCTGCGGCTGCGGGTTTCGTGGGGTTTGCCCCCGACGCCTGCCTGGTCAACCACTACCGGCCCGGCACACGCCTGTCGCTGCACCAGGACAAGGACGAGCGCGACCACCGCGCGCCCATCGTCTCGGTCTCGTTGGGCATGCCTGCGGTGTTCTTGTTCGGGGGGCACGCGCGCGCCGACCAGGCCGCGCGCGTGCCGCTGCACCATGGTGACGTGGTCGTCTGGGGTGGTGTGGACCGCCTGCGCTTTCACGGCGTGCTGCCGCTCAAGGAGTTGCCGCACCCGCTGCTGGGCGCGGAGCGCATCAACCTGACGCTGCGTCAGGCGGGCTGAGTCGCGCTGGCTGCGTCGAGCGCGGCGGTTTCGCTCGCTGCCAGCTGCAGTGCGGCCGCCTTGGCGAAGCTCTCGACCTGGCGCACGCTGGTGGCGCTGGCGATCGGCGCGGTCACGCCCTCGCGCGCGATCAGCCAGGCCAGTGCCACCTCGGCCGGCGTGGCGCCGTGGGATGCGGCCACGCTGTCCAGCGCGTCGAGGATGGCGGTGCCGCGCGCGCCGAGGTACTTGGCCACGCCCCTTTCGCGCGCGCTGCCGGCCAGGTCGGCGGCGCTGCGGTACTTGCCCGACAGGAAGCCCGAGGCCAGGCTGTAGTAGGTGACGACGCCCAGGCCTTCGCGCAGGCACAGCTCGCGCAGCGGGCCTTCGTAGGAAGGACGGTCGGACAGGTTGTATTCGGGTTGCAGCACCTGGTAGGCCGGCAGGCCCTGGCTGCGCGCCACGGCCAGTGCGTCGCCGAGCTGCTGGGCGCTGTAGTTGGACGCCCCGATGGCGCGCACCTTGCCGGCGGCCTGCAGCCTGGCATAGGCGCCGAGCGTTTCCTCGTGCGGGGTGTCCGGGTCGGGCCAGTGGGAGAAGTACAGATCGATGCGCTCCACGCGCAGGCGGCGCAGCGAATCTTCCACGGCGCGGGCGATCCAGTCCGCGGCGAGGCTGCGCTTGCCCAGGCCCATGTCGGCGCCCACCTTGGTGAACAGCACGACCTGGTCGCGCCGGCTCGGCCGGGCCTGGAGCCATTTGCCGATGATGGTCTCGGACTCGCCGCCCTGGTTGCCCGCGGCCCAGCGCGAATACACATCGGCCGTGTCGATGGCGTTGAAGCCGTGGTCGGCGAAAGCGTCGAGCACCGAGAAGCTGGTGGCTTCGTCGATGGTCCAGCCGAACACGTTGCCGCCGAAGACGACGGGGGCGATGGCGATGCCGGTGGCACCCAGGGGACGCAGTTGCATGGGGGTTCCTTCAGACCAGGCCGTTGCGGATGGCGTAGACGGTGAGTTCGGCGTTGTTGCCCAGGTTGAGCTTCTCCAGCGCGCGGGTGCGGTACACGCTCACGGTCTTGGGGCTCAGCATCAGTTCCTCGGCGATGTCCGACAGGCGCTTGCCGCTGGCGATCTTGACCACCGTCTGCAGCTCGCGCTCGGACAGCGCCGCGTGCAGCGACTCCTGCGCCGGCTTGGCCAGGCTGTCCACCAGCATCTGCGCGACCTCGGGCGTCACGTAGTTGCGGCCCTGGGCCACGGTGCGCACGCCGCGCACCAGTTCCTCGGGGTCGCCGGCCTTGCTGAGGTAGCCCTTGGCACCGGCGCGCAGGCAGCGCAGCGCGTACTGGTCTTCGGGGTACATGGAGACCACCAGCACCTTCACGGTGGCGCCTGCTTCGGTGAGGCTGGTCAGCACCTCCATGCCGCCGCGGCCGGGCATGTTGAGGTCCAGCACCAGCACGTCGCAGGGCGTCTTGCGCAGCAGGTCGCGCACCTCGGCGTAGCCCGACGCCTCGCCCACCACCTGGATGTCGACGGCCTCGGCCAGCGTGTCGCGGATGCCGCGGCGCACCACGGCATGGTCGTCGCACAGCACGACGCGGATCATGCGGACTCTCCTTGGTCGAGGCGCTCGGCCGCCGCAGCGTCCAGCGGGATGGACAGGACGATGGTGGTGCCCGTGCCGGGCCGGCTGGAAATGTCGAGCCAGCCCCCCACGGTCTTGGCGCGCTCGGCGAGGCCGCGCAGGCCGAAGGACCGGGGCTTGGCCAGCGCCTCGGGCGCGATGCCGCGGCCGTTGTCGCTGACCTCCAGCGTCAGCACGCCTTCGCCGTCCGACAGGTCGATCGCCACGCGGCTGCACTCGGCGTACTTGGCGGCATTGGTCAGCGCCTCCTGGGCCGTGCGGTAGGCCACCAGCGCCAGGGTCTTGTCGATGTCCACGCCGGCCGGCGGGGCGGCCAGCACGGTGGCCACGCCGGTGCGGCGCTCGAAGGCCTCGGCCAGCCAGCCGATGGCGGCCACCAGGCCCTGGTCGAGGATGGGGGGGCGCAGGTTCATCATGATGCGTTGGCTGGCCTCCAGCGCGTGCTGCAGCATCTCGCTGGCCGCCTGCGTGTGCGCCTGCATGGCCGCATCGTCCTGGCTGTGGCGGGCGATCCAGGCCAGGTCGAGCCGGATGGCGGCGAGCGAGCCGCCGATGTCGTCGTGCACCTCGCGCGCGATCGCCGCGCGTTCCTGTTCGATGGAGGTCTGCAGGTGCTCGGTGAGCGCGGCCAGGCGGCGCTCGGAGGCGGCCAGCTCGGCGTCGGCGCGGGCCTGGTCCTGGCGCGCCTGCCAGACCTCGATGGCGCGCCCGATCACATGCGGCAGCTTGCCGATGTGGTCCTTGAGCACGTAGTCCGACAGGCCGATGCGGATGGCCTCCACCGCGGCGGCCTCGCCGATGGCGCCCGACAGCAGCACGAAAGGCGGGCACTGCGCCCGCGTGCAGATCAGGGCCCAGGCGTCCAGCGCGGTGAAACCGGCCAGATGGTAGTCGGCCAGGACCACGTCGAAGCGGGCCTGCTCCAGGCGCAGCGCGAAGTCCTCCAGCGTTTCCACGCGCTCCATGGCGAAGGCCATGCCATGCTTGCGCAGCGTCAGGGCCACGAGCTGGTGGTCGATTTCGGAATCTTCCAGGTGCAGGACCCGGATCGGAGCAGGAGTGGCGTTGTCGGCCATGAAAGGGCTTGCGGCGGTGATGGAAGCTGTACGGCGCGCAACGCCTGTCTCCCCGGCGCTGCACTTCGTCGCCCCATCCTACACATTTGGTGGGCCTGTCCCCAAACCGCACTAATATCAGGCAAACATTCGCTCAGTAATGCAGCTTCTCCCGTGTTATGGAGACACCCATGTCGGCAGAGTCAGACCAACCCCAGACACCGGCAGTGCAGCTGCCGGTCATGGTCGTGGCCGACCTGCAGGATTCCCTGATGGTCGTGATGCACGATCTGCAGCGGCTGGACAGCCTGCTCGCCCACACCATGGACAACCTGATGGAGCGCTTCGACAAGGTGCACAGCGCGCTGGCCGAACCGCAGCACCACGAGGCCCTGGGCCAGGTGCGCGGCACGCTGCGCGACGCCGTGACCGAGCTGCAGTTCCAGGACATGGCTTCGCAACTCATCGCCCACACCACCAAGGTGCTGCAGGGCTGTGCCTACAAGCTGGCCGCCGAATCCATGGGGGAGGGCCCCGATGAGGAAGCTGCCGCACCGTTCGGCGCGCCGACGAACGGCCGTCCCAATCCCGTCACCCAGAGCGAGATGGACGCTGGTTCGATCGAGCTGTTCTGACCCCTCGTTGCACACACTGCCTACCTCGCCCGGAGTTCTTCCAATGCATTCGATCCTCGCCGTAGACGACTCGCCTTCCATGCGCAAGATGGTGTCGTTCACCCTGACCGGGGCCGGCTACAACGTGGTGGAGGCCGTGGACGGTCAGGACGCCTACGAGAAGGCGCAGGCCCAGCCCATCGACCTGGTGCTGGCCGACCAGAACATGCCGCGGCTGGACGGCCTGGGCCTGACGCGCAAGCTGCGCGAGAACCCCAAATTCAAGACCGTGCCCATCCTGATCCTGACCACCGAATCGAGCGACCAGATGAAGCAGGCCGGCCGCTCGGCCGGGGCCACAGGCTGGCTGGTCAAACCCTTCGATCCGGCGCGCCTGATCGAGGTCATCCAGAAGGTCATCCGCTGAGCGCGGCGAGGAAATCCATGGCTGAACACACACAGGAAGCCGGAGGCGGTGGCGCCGACTTCGATCTGAGCCAGTTCTATGAGATCTTCTTCGAGGAGGCCGGCGAAAACCTGGACCAGATGGAGCAGATGCTGGTCGGGCTGGACCTCTCCCAGGCCGACGACGAGGCGCTGAACGGCATCTTCCGCTGCGCCCACTCGATCAAGGGCGGCGCGGCGACCTTCGGTTTCCGCGACGTGACGGAGCTGACACACCACATGGAGTCGCTGCTGGACAAGCTGCGCCGCCACGAGATCACGCCGGTGCCGCAGATGGTGGATGTGCTGCTGGAGTCGGCCGACGCCTCGCGCAGCCTGCTGGCGCGCCACCAGAACGGCGGCCAGGGCGAAGTGCCGCCGACGGCCGGCCTGGTGCAGCGCATCGCCGAGCTGGCGGCGGGCAATGTGCCGGCAACCGCGGCACCGGCGCCTGTCGCGGCGCCTGCCCCGGCCCCGGCGCCAGCCCCCGTGGTGGCCGCGGCGCCCCCGGCCGAACCCTTGCCGCCCGGCGTGCGCCGCCTGACGATCCACATCGGGCCGCTGCCGCAGCCCGAATTGGCCGATGCCTTGCAGGATCTGTTCCGCGACATCCCTGGCCTGGGCACGATGACGCCGCTCGAGAGCGCGCAGACGGACCGGCGCAGCTACGAGGTGACCACCAGTTCGTCCAACGATGACCTGCTCGACCTGTTCGTGTTCCACGTGGCCAAGGAGCTGGTGGACATCCGCGAGGAGAGCGCGGCGCCGACGGAGGATCCGCTCGCCGCCGAGGAGGCGCGGGCCGCTGCGCTGGACCAGGCGGCGGCGCAGGGCCGGCCCGCCACCCCGCCGCTGGCTGAAAGCGAGAGCTACGGCTTCTTCCAGGAACCCGCCGCACTGGCGCCCGCCGCCGCGGCTCCGGCCCGTGCGGCGGCTCCGGCGCCCGCCGCCGCGGCCGGTGCGGCCAGCCAGTCATCCCTGGAAGCGACCTCGATCCGCGTGGCCGTCAGCAAGGTCGACCAGATCATCAACCTGGTGGGCGAACTGGTGATCACGCAGGCCATGCTGGCGCAGAACAGCCGGGCGCTGGAACCGGCGCTGCACCAGCAGCTGTTCGCCGGCCTGGCCGACCTGGACCGCAACACGCGCGATCTGCAGGAATCGGTGATGTCGATCCGCATGATCCCGATGTCCTTCGTGTTCAACCGCTTCCCGCGCATGCTGCGCGACCTGGCCAACAAGCTGGGCAAGAAGGTGGACTTCGTGACGCAGGGCGAGGCGACCGAACTGGACAAGGGCCTGGTGGAGAAGATCACCGACCCGCTGACCCACCTGGTGCGCAACAGCTGCGACCACGGCATCGAGATGCCGGCCGACCGCCTGGCCGCCGGCAAGCCCGAGCACGGCACGATCACGCTGGCGGCATCGCACCAGGGTGGCTCCATCGTGATCGAGGTGCGTGACGACGGCAAGGGCTTGTCGCGCGAGAAGATCCTGTCCAAGGCACGCGAGCGCGGCCTGAGCGTCTCCGACAGCATGCCCGACAGCGAGGTCTGGCAGCTGATCTTCGCGCCGGGCTTCTCCACTGCCGAGGTGGTGACCGATGTGTCGGGCCGCGGCGTGGGAATGGACGTGGTCAAGCGCAACATCGCCGCCCTGGGCGGCACGGTGGACATCGATTCGGACTTCGGCCGCGGCATGAAGGTTTCGGTGCGGCTGCCGCTGACGCTGGCCATCATGGACGGCATGTCGGTGCGCGTGGGCGACGAGGTCTACATCCTGCCGCTGTCGGCGGTGGTGGAGTCCTTCCAGGTGCAGGACGACGCCGTGAGCACGGTGGCGCAGGGCGCGCAGCTGGTGAAGGTGCGTGACGAGTTCATGCCCGTGATCGAGCTGGAGCGCCTGTTCCAGGTGCCGCCCTCCGTCGACAACGGTGGCAGCGGCATCATGGTGGTGGTGGAGTCCGAGGGCAGCCGGGCCGCCTTGCTGGTGTCCGAGTTGCTGGGCCAGCACCAGGTGGTGGTGAAGAACCTGGAATCCAACTACCGCAAGGTGGCGAACGTCTCGGGCGCCACCATTCTGGGCGACGGCAAGGTCGCCCTCATTCTTGACATCGGCGCGCTGGTGCGCCGCACGCGGCATTGACGGGGATTGGCATGGCAGCAGTTCTGGAACAGAGCGACGGCGCAAACGCAACGGTGGCAGGCGAGTACCTGACTTTCCGGCTCGGCCAGGAGGAGTACGGGATCGACATCCTGAAGGTGCAGGAGATCCGTGGCTACGAGCAGCCCACGCGCATTGCGCACGCGCCGTCCTTTCTCAAGGGTGTGGTGAACCTGCGCGGCACCATCGTGCCCATCGTGGACATGCGCCTGAAGTTCAACTGCTCGCAGGCCGAGTACAACAGCTTCACGGTGGTCATCATCCTGCACCTGCGCGCGCGCATCGTGGGCATCGTGGTGGACTCGGTGAGCGATGTGCTGCAGCTGCAGTCCGACCAGATCCGCCCGGCGCCCGAGGTCGAGACCTCGGTGGACGCGAACTGCATCGTCGGCCTGGGGGCACTCAGCGAACGCATGCTGATCCTGCTGGACATCGAGCGCCTGATGTCGGGCGTGGACATGGGGCTGGTGGCGGCCTGAGCCGCGCCGCACGAACCATGGCCGCTGTGATGGCAACCGGTCAGGACGCTTCGGGCGGTCGCGAATTCGCCTGGACGCAGGCGGACTTCACGCGCGTGCAGCGCCTGATCTACCAGCGCGCCGGCATCTCCCTGCACGACGGCAAGCACGCGATGGTCTACAGCCGGCTGTCGCGCCGCCTGCGCGACACCGGCTACAACAGCTTCGACGACTACCTGAGCTGGCTGGAGCGCGACGACGGTGCCGAATGGCAGGAGTTCGTCAACGCGCTCACCACCAATCTCACGGCGTTCTTCCGCGAGCAGCACCATTTCGTGATGCTGGACCAGCACCTGCGCCAGCACCGGCCGGCCGCTGGCGGCTGGCGCATCTGGTGCAGCGCGGCCTCGACGGGCGAGGAGCCGTACTCCATCGTCATGACGGCGATGGAGGCGCTGGGCGTGGCCAACGGCTTCGGCCTGTGGGCCAGCGACATCGATTCCAAGGTGCTGGCCACGGCGCAGCGCGGCGTGTACCGGCTCGAATCGCTCAAGGGCCTGAGCCAGGAGCGGCTGCAGCGCTTCTTCCTGCGCGGCAAGGGCAGCAACGAGGGGCTGGTGCGCGTGCGGCCCGAGCTGGTCAAGGCGGTGGAGTTCCTGCCCGTCAACCTGATCCGCAACGACTGGCCGTTCCGCGAGCCCTTCGACGTGGTGTTCTGCCGCAACGTGATGATCTACTTCGACGCGCCGACGCAGCGCAGCGTGCTGGAACGCATCCACCGCGTGATGAAGCCGGGCGGCCTGTTGTTCGTGGGCCATGCCGAGAATTTCAGCGAGTCGCGTGACCTGTTCACGCTCAAGGGAAAGACCGCATATGAGCGTCGCTGAGCCAGGCTTCCTCGGTGGCCGCCGTGCGCCGCCGCCCATCACCGCACCTGGGGCGCGCAGCGGCCCGGCGGCGGTGTCGCTGCAGCAGCTCAAGAGCGCGCCGCGCAAGCCGGGCGAGGCATCCTTCTTCTACCTGGACCACCACTTCCAGTACAACGCCGTGAAGGTGCTGCCGGGCGAGTACTTCGTCTCGGGCGACGACATCGTGATGATGACGGTGCTGGGCTCGTGCATCTCGGCCTGCCTGTGGGATTCGCGTGCGCGCATCGGCGGCATGAACCACTTCATGCTGCCCGAGGGCGGCGGCGAAGACGGCTTCGGCCGCTATGGCTCCTATGCGATGGAACTGCTGATCAACGAGCTACTCAAGAGCGGTGCGCGGCGCGAATCGCTGCAGGCCAAGATCTTCGGCGGCGCCCAGGTGATGGCCAATTTCACGACCATGAACGTGGGCGAGCGCAACACCAAGTTCGTGGTGGACTACCTGCAGACCGAGCGCATCCCGTTGCTGTCGCAGGACGTGCTGGACATCTATCCGCGCAAGGTGTGCTTCTTCCCGGTGACGGGCAAGGCCATGGTCAAGCGGCTGGCCCACGCCCATCCGGAGCAGATCGAGATCCACGAGAAGAACGGCAATGCCGCCACCGTGGCCAAATCCAACGCCGGCGGCTCCGTCGACCTGTTCTGACCATGGCGAAGATCCGTGTCCTGGTGGTGGACGATTCGGCGCTGGTGCGCAGCCTGCTGGCGGAGATCATCAACCGCCAGAGCGACATGACCTGTGTCGGCGCGGCCAACGACCCGCTGGTGGCGCGCGAGATGATCCGCGAGCTGAACCCCGACGTGGTGACGCTGGACGTGGAGATGCCGCGCATGGACGGCATCGATTTCCTGGGCCGGCTGATGCGGCTGCGCCCCATGCCGGTGGTGATGGTGTCCACGCTGACGGCGCAGGGCGCCGAGGTGACGCTGCGGGCGCTGGAGCTGGGCGCGGTCGACTTCGTGGCCAAACCCCGCATCGGCCTGGCCACCGGACTGCAGGAGTTGGCCAGCGAGATCGTGGAGAAGGTGCGCGTGGCCTCGGTGGCCAAGTTTCGCAAGCCGGCGCCAGTGCCGGCGGCGCCGACCGGAGCGGCGGCACCTGCCAGCACGCCGCCGCGCAGCGGCCTGCTGGGCCGCGTCTCGACCGAGAAGCTGATCTGCATCGGTGCCTCCACGGGCGGGACCGAGGCGATCCGCGAGGTGCTGGTGGCCATGCCGGCCGACGCGCCGGCCATCGTCATCACCCAGCACATGCCGCCGGGCTTCACGACCAGCTTTGCGGCACGGCTGAACGGGCTGTGCCGCATCACCGTCAAGGAAGCCCAGCACGGCGAGCGCGTCCTGCCCGGGCATGCCTACATCGCGCCGGGCGGGCGGCAGTTCCGCATCGAGCGCAGCGGGGCCAACTACATGGCGGTGGTGGAGGACGCACCTCCCGTGAACCGGCACCGGCCTTCGGTGGAGGTGCTGTTCCTGTCGGCGGCGGCGGCGGTGGGGCGCAATGCCTACGGCATCATGCTGACCGGCATGGGCAACGACGGCGCGCGCGCCATGCGCGAGATGCGCGACAAGGGCAGCTACAACTACGCGCAGGACGAGGCGAGCTGCGTGGTGTTCGGCATGCCCAAGGAGGCCATCGCCCACGGCGCCGTGGACGAGGTGCTGCCCTTGAACCAGATCGCGCCGGCGCTGCTGGCCAAGCTGGGCAGCGCGACCGAGCGGCTGCACCACCGCATCTGATCAGAGCATCTCGTCGGGCGCGAGCGGGCCGATGAGCTTGAGCAGCCACTGCATGCCCAGGCCGGCATCGGGCTCGAAGTGGCTGCGGATGGGAGGGCCGTCGGGCGGATTCCAGACGAGTTGGCCGTCTTCCAGCGCCATGCGGTACGTGTCCTGCTCCAGCACGGGCCTGGCCCCTTGCTCGACCTGATGTGCCAGCGTGCTGCTGCGGATCAGCAGCGCGAGCTCGCTGTTCTGCAGCTGCGAGCGCAGGTCCAGATTCATGGAGCCGACGACGAGCAGGCTGTGGTCGAGCACCAGCGTCTTGGCATGCAGGCTGGCGCGCGAACTGGCGCCGACACTGCCGCCGGCGCCCGGTTCCCGGGGTGTGCTGCTTTCCGAGCCGCGCCGCGCCACCCGTGCCATGCCGCCCGAACCGCTGCCCGAACCGCTCCCCAGGGCCGAGCCCGCGGCGCCCGGTTCGGCACGCATCTCGTACAGCTCCACACCCATTTCCAGCAGCCGCTTGCGGTAGCGTGCATAGCCCACGTGGGCCAGTGGCGCATCGTTGGAAGCCAGGGAATTCGTCAGCACGCGCACGCGCACACCGGCACGGCGCAGCTGGGCGAATATCTCCATCATGGGCTCGCCGGGCACGAAATAAGGCGAGACGATGAACAGGTCTTCGCGCGTGGCGGCCATCAGGCGCAGCAGGCCGTCGACCACCGTGTCGCCCTGGCCCTCCTGTTCGGAGGCGATCTTGTCGGCCTTGTCGACCAGCAGCAGCGCGGGGGCCCAGGTCAGCCGCGCGGGCGAGAGGTCCAGCAGCGGCGTGCCCGGGTCGGCGTCTGGCCGGTCCAGCGGATCGTCCGCCTTCTTGAGTGCGTCCAGCTCGCCGGGTGTGAGCAGCGATTGCACCGGATAGGCGAGGTCGTTGTTCCAGTAGGCGTCGAAGCTGGCCGACATGGCGCGGACGATGCGGCCTGCCGCCAGCACGTCGAGGTCGATGAAGTTGCTGTCCCGCCCCTGGCCGAAGTAGGCATCGCCCAGATTGCGTCCGCCCGTGATGCCGAGCGTGTTGTCGGCAATGAACATCTTGTTGTGCATGCGCCGCTGGGCCTGCTCGATGTTGCCCAGCGAGCCCAGCAAGCGGCCCGCCAGCGACCGGCGTGAGCCAGGCAGGGGGTTGTACAGGCGGACCTCGATGTTGGGGACGAAGGCCAGCCGCAGCACCTGCGCGTTGGCGCCGGTGGTGTTGAAGTCGTCCAGGAGCATGCGCACGCGCACGCCGCGCGCAGCGGCGTCGCGCAAGCGCTGCAGCAGGAGGCCGGTGCTCGGGTCGGCCAGGATGGCGTAGTACTGCAGATCCAGCGTCCTGTCGGCCGCATCGATCAGGCTGAGCCGGCTCGTGTAGGCGGCTTCGGTTGCGCCAATCAGGCGAAAGCCGGAGGAATGGCGCTGGCCGGTGCTGGCCATGTGCTCTGCCACGCTGCGGCCCAGGCGTGTGGTCTCGGCCTGCTGCAACGCGTGGGATACAGGGCGCTGCACGCTATCGGGGAGGCTGGCACAGCCGGCGAGCCAGAGGGCGATGGCCGCGATCAGAAGAAGGTGCAGGGCCGATGATCGGCGGTGGTGGTTCTGACGGCGGGTGGGTTGCAGCATGGCGCCATGACGGTAGCCATGCAAAGGCGCCGCGTCTGTAGGCGCAGCCGCTGCGCCGGCGTGGGCGTCAGCCCGCCCTCTCGAGGGCTTCCCAGCGCTCCATCGCGGCCAGCAGCTCTTCATCCAGCGCACTGTGGCGCTGGGCCAGTTCAGTAGCGCGCGCGCTGTCGGTGGCGTAGAGGGCACCGCCGGCGAGCTCGCCGTTGATGTGGTGCTGCTCTGCCTCCAGCGCGGCGATGCGGGCCGGCAGGGCGTCGAACTCGCGCTGTTCCTTGTAGCTGAGCTTGCGGCGCGCGGCCGTTGCCGCTGCTGGCGCAGGGGGCTTGGCCGCCGCGGCCGGTGCCGGCGCTGCGAGGCTGGCGGCCTCGTGGGCGCGCACCCGGCGTGACTGGTCGAGCCAGTCCTGCACGGAGCCCTCGTACTCGCGCCAGCGCGCCGGCTGCTGCGGCGTGGGCTCGTGGGCGATGATGCTGTTGACCACGTTGTCGACGAAGGCGCGGTCGTGGCTGACCAGGAACACCGTGCCGGGATAGTCCTGCAGCAGTTCCTCGAGCAGTTCGAGGGTGTCGATGTCCAGGTCGTTGGTCGGCTCGTCGAGCACCAGCACGTTGGCTGGCCGAGCGAATAGCCGGGCCAGCAGCAGCCGGTTGCGCTCGCCGCCCGAGAGGGAGCGGACGGGCGAGTTCGCGCGCGCTGGCGAGAACAGGAAATCGCCCAAGTAGCTCTTGACGTGCTTGCGTTGGTTGCCGATCTCGATCCACTCGCTGCCGGGGCTGATGAAGTCTTCCAGAGTGGCGTCCAGATCGATCGCATTGCGCATCTGGTCGAAGTAAGCCACTTCCAGGTTGCTGCCGCGGCGCACACTGCCCTCGTCGGGCTCCAACTCGCCCAGGATCAGCTTGAGCAGCGTGGTCTTGCCCGCGCCGTTGGCGCCGAGCAGGCCCACCTTGTCACCACGCAGGATGGTGGCGGTGAAGTCCCGCACGATGCGGCGCTCGCCGAACGACAGGCCGACCTCGGTGAGCTCGGCGACGATCTTGCCGCTACTCTGGCCGGTGGCCAGGTCCATGCGCACGCGGCCCACCGCGTCGCGCCGCGCGGCGCGCGAGGCGCGCAGGGCCTCGAGCCGGCCGATGCGGCTCTGGCTGCGCGTGCGCCGCGCCTCCACGCCTTTGCGCACCCAGACCTCTTCCTGGGCGAGCAGCTTGTCGGCCTTGGCGTTGATGACGGCCTCCTGCGCCTGCTGCTCCGCCTTGTCGCGCTGGTAGGTGGCGAAATTGCCCGGGTAGGACATCAGCTGGCCGCGGTCCAGCTCGACGATGCGCGTGGCGACGCGGTCCAGGAAGCTGCGGTCGTGCGTGATCGTCACGATGCTGCCCTTGAAATCGATCAGCAGATCTTCCAGCCACGCGATCGAGTCGAGGTCCAGGTGGTTGGTCGGCTCGTCCAGGAAGAGCACGTCGGGGCGGGCGACGAGCGCCTGCGCCAGCGCGACGCGCTTGCGCGTGCCGCCCGACAGGTCGCCCACGCGGGCGTCGGCATCCAGGTGCAGGCGCTGCAGCGTCTCGGTCACGCGCTGCTCCCAGTTCCAAGCGTCGAAGGCTTCCACCTGCGTCTGCAGCGCATCCAGATCGATGCCGTCCTCGCCCGACAGATAGGCGTCGCGCGCGGCAATCGCCGTGGCGAGCCCGGCACTGGCGGCCGCGAACACGCTGTCGTCGGCCTGCAGCACAGGCTCCTGGGCGACGAACGCCAGCCGCAAGCCTTGCTGCACATGCATGGTGCCGTCGTCGGGTTTCTCGATGCCCGCAAGAATCTTCAGCAGAGAAGACTTGCCCGCACCGTTGCGTCCGATGAGCCCCACGCGCTCCGAGCTTTCGAGGGAGAACTGCGCGCCGTCGAGCAACGCCACGTGACCGAACGCGAGATGCGCATCCAAGAGAGAGATCAAAGCCATAGGATGAAAATTATCCCGGCATCGGCCACCTGCCGACGCATCTCGGTGCCACCTCGTCGAAAAAAGTTTGCGCCCGCCCAAAGAGCTGTTGTATAGTGGTGGGCTTCGCTGATCACGGCGCCCAGCGCAGTGATCTACCAGTCAGGCCAAGCGGCCCGGCAGGTTGAAAAAGAAGCGAAAAAATTTGACCGGCCTTTAAAAAACGTGTCACAATGCAAGGCTTCGCTGATCACAGCGTTGCAAGGCAAGTCAACCGGGAGGTTGATGAGTTTGGGTCTTTAAAAATATACAGCCGATAAGCGTGGGCGTTTGGTGCCAAGTTGCCAAGTTCTTCGGAACGAGTGCACTGCACT
>NZ_QPJK01000010.1 GCF_003337555.1 Pseudorhodoferax soli
AGTGCAGTGCACTCGTTCCGAAGAACTTGGCAACTTGGCACCAAACGCCCACGCTTATCGGCTGTATATTTTTAAAGACCCAAACTCATCAACCTTCCGGTTGACTTGTCTTGCAACGCTGTGATCAGCGAAGCCTTTCATTATGACACGTTTTTTAAAGGCCGGTCAACTTTTTTCGCTTCTTTTTCAACCTGCCGGGCCGCTTGGCCTGACTGGTAGATCGCTGCGCTGGGCGCCGTGATCAGCGAAGCCCACGACTATACAACACTTCTGGCGACCGGATAGGGGCTGTAAAAGATTTCGCTGCCGATGCTTCGAAGGGCGGCAGCTGACAAAAGATGCAGCAGGTCACAGCCGCATCCGCAGGCGTATTGGTGGTGCGATGGAGCTCCTCTCGTTGCAACACCCCCCGGTCAATCAGGCGGCACATCTCTGCCCGGGCGCCAATCAAAGAGCGATACCGCAGTTGCAGGGCACAACCCCTCGCCTCGTTGTCCGAGCGCGCCCCCGGCCGGCGGGCTCTCCGGGATTTCCCTCGATCGGGGCACAGTGTCACTTTCTGCCAATGCCGGAGCGACATGCGGCCATTGGGCGTGGCCTTGACCTGCCCCAGACTGCCGGCTCCGGGGCGCCAGCCCTTTCGACCAGGAGACAAGAGCATGGGCCACGGTCCGCAGATTTCCCGCCGCCAGGTCCTCGGCGGCCTCACCGCCGCAGGCCTTGGCCTCGCCGCACCGCAGGCCTTTGCACAGGGGCCTGGCAACTACCCCCACCAGACCGTCCGCATCGTCGTTCCCTATCCTGCCGGCGGCGCCACCGATACCCTGGCGCGCATGATGGCCAGCCATCTGCAGACGGCCTGGAACCAGACCGTGATCGTGGAGAACAAACCAGGCGCATCCGGCGCGATCGGCAACGACATGGTGGCCAAGGCGGCACCGGACGGCTACACCGTGCTGATGGCGATCACCGCCATCGTGCAGATCCCGCCGCTGATGCCCAACCTGCCCTATGACGTGATGAAGGATCTGCAGCCGCTGGCGCAGGTGGCCAACACGAACTCGCTGCTGGCAGTGCCCAAGGCGGCGCCGTTCAAGGACCTCAAGGACTTCGTCACCCAGGTCAAGGCCAATCCACGCAAGTTCAACTACGGCAGCTACGGCGTGGGAACCTCTTCCCACATCCAGGGCTCGTTGCTGAACATGCAGGCAGGGCTGGACCTCGTGCACGTGCCCTACAAGGGCGCTGCACCGCTGCTGCAGGACCTGCGCGGCAACCAGCTGACCGCCGCCTTCATCGACATGGCCACGGCACGCCCGCACCTGGACGCGATGAAGGTGTTGGCCGTCACCGGCAGCAAGCGCAACCCCACCTTGCCGGAAGTGCCGACCTTCGCCGAGCTGGGCTACCAGTCGTTCGAGCCGATCGGCTGGTTCGGCCTGTTCATGCCGGCCAAAGTGCCGGCCGCCATCGCCACCAGGTTCGCCGAGGAAAGCAACCGCATCCTGCGCCTGCCCGAAGTGATTCAACGCATCGAGGCTCTGGGCATGATGCCGGGCGGCATGCCGACGGCAGAGTTCGCCAAGGTGGTGCGCGACGACGCGGCGGTCTACGCCAGGATCATCAAGGACGCGAACATCCGGTTGGAGTGATCCCTGCGCCTCAGCGCTCCACGCGCCGGACGCCTGTCGCCATCGGTGGCCGCCACGACGAAGGATGGCCCTTCAGGCCCGGCCCAGCTGCGCCTGCCGGTAGGCGCCTGGCGCCATGCCGGTCCAGTGCTTGAACGCGCGGTGGAAGGTGCTGGCTTCCGAGAAACCAAGCAGGCCGGCAATCTCGGGCAGCGCCATCTCGCTGCGCGCGAGGTACTCCACCGCCACGTCGCGGCGCAGGTCGTCCTTGATCGCGCGGAAACCGGTCTGGCCTTCCTCGCGCAGTCGCCGCCGCAAGGTCTGCGGCGTGAGTTCCAGCTGGCGCGCGACCTGGGCCAGCGAAGGCAACTCGGCGGCCAGTTGATGCCGCAGCAGGCGGCGGATGCGCTCGGTCACGCTCGCGTGGTCGCGGTACTTCACAAGCAGGCTGGACGGTGCCTGGCGCAGGAAGGCGCGCAGGCTCGATGCGTCCTGCACCACTGGCAACTCCAGGCAGCCGGCACCGAAGTACCAGGCCATGCACTGGCCGCCGTACTGGATCGGTGCCTGGAACACCAGCGCCGCCTCGCTGACGGGCCCCGGCGTGGTTGCCGGGTAGTTCACGGCCAAGAGCGGAATGCGCCGGCCCACCAGCCAGGAGGCCAGGCCATAGGCGAGAAAGCAGAACACGCGCTGCGCGTAGGCCAGCACGGGGTCGAAGGGCCGCCGCGGTGCCACGCTCACGCCGGCCAGATCGCCCAGGCGCTGCAGCCGCGGCGTGAAATCGTCGATCAGCAGCCGGTACTGGCGCAGGCCGATTTCCAGCGCCTCTCCCAGGGTGCGGCAGCCCACCAACAGCCGGCAGGTCTGCGCGAAGGCGCCGGGCGGCACGGGCCGGCGGCACAGGCCCCAGAGCTCGTCGCGCAGCCGGTGCCGCAGCAAGTGCGTGAGGTGCGCGTACTGCGCCTGCGTCACGCGCGAGAGCGGCGTGGCCAGCAGCGCGGGGGCAATGCCGGCGCTTTCGAGCAGGCGGTCCACCTCAAGGCCACGGCCGCGCGCACCGAGCAAGATGCGCTCGACCTGGGCGATGGCGATGGTGTGTCTGGCGCGGGGAGGGTTGGCGGTCACGAAACGGGGAACTCAGCAACCCGAAAGGGCCGCCTTTTTACCCCAGCGACTTGGCGCGCCTCCAGCGCTGCAGGCGCTCAGGCGACAGCGCCGCTCGCGCGCAGAGCCACCAGCTGCTCGGCCGAGTAGCCTGCCTCGGCCAGCAGTTCGTCGCTGTGCTCACCCGGCCGCGGTGCGGGCCGGCGCACCTCGAAGGCATGGCCGCTCATCTGCACGGGGCTGGCCAGCGCGGTACCGCCCGGTGCGTCCAGCACCATGCGGCGCGCGCGGAACTGCGGGTCCTTCAGCGCTTCGTCCAGGCGCAGCACGGGCGTCACGCAGCAGTCGTTGCCTGCGAAGACCTCCTGCCAGTGCGCCAGAGGCCTGGAGGCGATGAGCTCGGCCACGTCGGCGCGCACGGCCTCGGCTTCGGCCGCGCTGGCCGGCAGGTGGCGGGCTTTGAGGTCGGGCCGCGCAATGGTCTCGCAGAAGCCTTCCCAGAACTTGCGCTCCAGCGCGCCCACGGCCAGGTGGCGGCCATCGCGTGTCTGGTACAGGCCATAACAAGGCAGCGCGCCCGACAGCTTGTCGGCGCCGGCCGGCTTGGTGGCGCCATGGCCGTTGAGCGTGACCATGGCCACGAGGTTGTGGGCCAGCGCCGCATCGGCCATGGCGATGTCCACGTGCCGGCCGCGGCCCGTGCGGCCTGCGTCGAACAAAGCGGCCAGAACGCCCATGGCCGAGGTCAGCGCGCCACCCATGAGGTCGGCGATCGGCAGGTTGGACAGCGCGGGCTCGCCGGCGCGGCCGATCTGCTCGCTGACGCCTGCCAGCGCGCAGTAGTTGAGGTCGTGGCCTGGCGCGTCGCGCATCGGGCCGTTCTGGCCGTAGCCCGTGATGCTGCAGAACACCAGCTTGGGATTGATCTCGGCCAGCGCGGCATAGCCCACGCCCAGGCGGTCCATCACGCCGGGGCGAAAACCCTCGACCAACACGTCGGCCGTGCGCGCGAGCGCCTGGAGCGCCGCGACGCCGGCAGGCTGCTTCAGGTCCAGCCGCAGCGCGCGCTTGTTGCGGTGGACCAGCGCGCGCAGCGGCGGCGCGGCGTAGTCGCCAGCGCCGGTGTCTTCGATCTTGACCACGTCGGCGCCGAGGTCGGCCAGGTGCAGCGTGCAGACCGGGCCCGGCAGCAGCCGCGTGAGGTCGAGCACGCGGACGCCGGCCAGCGGCGCGCGGGAAGGTGCGGTGTCGTTCGTCATGACGGCGCAGTCTAGGCAGCGCCCGCGTGGCTGGCGATGGCCGTTTGCATGCTTTGGATTGGCCCGAACGATCAACGTGCAGCGCCGGCAGCCAGCAGGGCCTGGATGGCCGCTTCGTCGTAACCCATTTCGGCCAGGAGTTCATGCGTGTGCTGACCCCGGTGCGCTCCGGGGCCAGGCGGCTGCGGCGCACCATGGCCGAAGCGTGCCGCACCGGCCGGCAGGCGCACGCGGCCGGCGTCGCCGTTGGCCACGGCGCACAGGCTCGCGTTGTGCACGACCTGCGGATCGCGCAGCACCTCGGCACGGCTGTTCACGCGGCCCACGGGCACGCCGTGGGCCATGAGCCGGCGCACGGCTTCGTCGGTGGAGAGGTCGGCCAGCACCGGGCCGAGTTCGTCCCGTAGCGCCTGGCCATGCCGCTGCAACGCGGGCACGCTGGAGAACCTCGGATCGTCGGCCAGCTCTGGCCGGCCCAGGGCCGTGCACAGGCCCACCAGCTCGCTGCGCTGCGGCGTGTTGGTCGTCAGCGCGCCGTCGCGCGTCTTCCAGGGCCGGTGGCTGATGCCGAACTCGGGCGCAGGCGGCGGCGCATCGTCCAGGAAGACGTGGTTGTACATGGCGTCGGGCCACTGGAAGGCAACGGCGGCGTCGAGCATCGAGAGCTGCACGTGCTGTCCGCCGGCACCGCGCTCGCGCGCAACCAGCGCCGAAGAGATGGCCTGCGCCGCAGTCAGTGCGGTGAGCTTGTCGCACAGCGTGGTGGTGACGAGCAGCGGGTCGCCGCCGGCCGGCTGGGCGTGCACGGCACACATGCCGGACAGGGCCTGGATCACGGCGTCGTAGGCGCGGCCTTCGGCATACGGTCCGTCGGGGCCGAAGCCCGTGATGGAGGCATGCACCAGGCCGGGGTTGAGTTCTTGCAGCGCCGCGCGGCCGAAGCCCAGTCGCTCCAGCACCTGGGGCCGCATGTTCTCCACCAGCACATCGGCGCTGCGCAGCAGGGCACGCAGCACCTTGCGGCCGGCCTCGGCCTTCAGGTCCAGCGTGATGCAGCGCTTGCCGCGGTTGGCCGCGATGAACATGGCCGACAGGTCGCCCTTGGCCGGGCCGATGCGCCGGCTCGTGTCACCCTCGGGCGCCTCGACCTTGACCACATCGGCGCCCTGGTCGGCCAGCATGCTGACGGCCAGCGGCCCGGCCAGCATGGTCGAGAGGTCGACCACGCGGATGCCGCGCAGCGGCACCTTCGGGTCCGCCTTGTTGTTCGTCTCCATCACCATCCTCCTCGTTCCAGCCAGTGTTCGAGCATGGGCATGCGGTCCACGCCCCAGAAGACTTCGCCGTCGGCGACGAAAGTCGGCGCGCCCCAGACGCCTGCCGCCATGGCCGCCTCGGTGGCCTGGCGCAGCCGGTCCTTGCAGGCCTGGCCTTGCAGCAGCGTGGGCAAGTCCACCACGTCGGATCGCGTGGCAACCGCAATGGCCATCAGCGCCTGCTCGTCGCGCGGCGAATCGCCGAGCGCGTGGTGGCGGCGGAACACCTCGACGGCGAAGCGCTTGGCGGCCTCGGCGTCGACATCGTGGATGAGCCAGAAGGCGCGGTCGGCAGCCACGTTGGCGAAGGCCGCCGCGTCGCCGGGCGCATAGGGCACGTCGAGCCAGCGCGCGACGCGGCGAATGTCCTTGCGGATGTAGTCGCCCTTGAGCGGCAGCGCCGTGAGCGGTTGGACCAGCCCCAGCACGTCCTTCATGACGCTGCGCATGTGGAAGGCATGCCAGCGCACCTGGCGGCCATGGCGCGCGGCCAGCGCCTCGATGCGCGTGGAGCCGAAGTAGCCGTACGGCGAGAAGAAGTCGAAGTAGAAATCCAGCATGGGAGCCGGAGCATGCGCCGCGGGGGCACCGCGCTCAATGGCGGCTTCGCCCAGCGGCGATGGCCCGTTCGACCAACACGGGCGGCGATTGGCCGATGGCGCCATGCCCGCTGAGCGAAACGGCCATGGCCGCGCGGGCGTGCCGCTGCTCAGGCCCGTGCGATGTGCGCCTGCCGGTACTCGCCCGGCGCCACGCCGGTCCACTGCTTGAAGGCACGCTGGAAGGTGCTGGACTCGGAGAAGCCCAGCCGCTCGGCGATCTCGGGCAGCGTGAGCTCGGGCCGGGCGAGGTATTCGATCGCGGCATCGCGCCGCAGGCCCTCCTTGATGCCGCGGTAGCCCTGGCCCTCCTCGCGCAGGCGCCGGCGCAGGGTCTGCGGCGTCATCGCGAGTGCGCGGCCGATGTCTTCCAGCGAGGGCATCTCGCCCGCCAGGTGGCCACGCAAGATGCGGCGGATGCGCTCGGTGGTGCTGGACGATTCGCGGTAGCGCACCAGCAGGTTGGCCGGCGCGTGCTGCAGGAATTCGGCCAGCGATTCCTCGGTCTGCACCACCGGCAGTTCGAGCCAGCGCGCGTCCACATACCAGCCCGCACCGCCTGGCGTGCCGCGCACGGGGGCGCGCATCACCTCGCCGGCGTCGGGAAACTCGGCCGCCACCACGGCCGGATACTCCAGGCCCAGCAGCGGAAGCCGCCGCGCCACGAGCCAGGAGGCCAGCCCGTAGGTGAAGAAGATGAAGGTGCGTTGCGCGTAGGCCAGCGCCAGATCGACCGGCACGCGCGGCGCCACACTGAGGTGTGCCACGCCAGCCTGCACGGTCAGCCGCGGCACCAGGTCGCGCAGCAACAGCCGGTAGTGGCGCAGTCCCAGCCCCAGCGCACCGCCCAGTGTGCGGCCACCCAGCATCAGCCGGCAGCCCTGCGTGAAGCTGCCCACCGGCAGCGGCGTGGGGCACAGGCCCCAGAGTTCGTCGCGCAGCCGGTGGCGCAGGCCGGCCAGGAGGCGCGCGTATTGGTCGCGCGTCACGCGGGACAAGGGCGAGCCCAGCAACGCGGGCGAAATGCCGGCACGCGCCAGCAGGCCGTCCACGTCGACGGCACGGCGCCGCGCACCCAGCAGCACGCGGTGCACGTGCACGATGGAGATGGTGTGCTGGGTGAAGCCCGGCTGTGCGGCCATGCGGTTCAGTCGCCGGTGAACTGCGGCGCGCGCTTGGCTGCCCAGGCCGCACGGCCTTCCTGCAGATCTGCCGACTGCGCGGCGCGGGCGATGTCGTGCCGCAGTTCGGCGCGGTCGAGCGTGCCGCGGGCGATGCGGTTCAGGTGCTTCTTCATGCCCAGCATGGCGAGCGGCGCCATGGCCGCCAGGCGCTGCGTCAGCGCATCGGCTTCGGCGGCCAGGGCTTCGGGCGCAACCAGTTGGGTCAGGAAGCCGATGGCACGCATCTCGTCGGCACAGATGCGCTCGGCCGTCAGGAACAGGCGCTTGGCCTGGTCCAGGCCGAGCCGGCTCACATAACGGTCGAGCCCGCGCGGATAGAAGTGCAGGCCCAGCCGCGCGGCCGGCATGAACATGTCGATGCCCTGCGCGCCGAGCCGGAAGTCACAGGCCAGCGCGAGGTCGGTGGCTCCGCCGTAGACGCCGCCTTGCAGCAGCGCCAGCGTCACGGGGCGCGCATCTTCGAGCGCATTGGCGAGTTCCTCGAAGGCCTGGGGCTTCTTCTCGTCCATCTGGCCGATGTCGAAGCCGCTGCAGAAGTAGCGGCCCGTGGAGGCCAGGCGCAGCACCAGCACCTCGGGCCGCGCGTTGACGGTGGCGATGTGCGTGGCCAGCATGTCCAGATCCTGCGGCTCCAGCCGGTTGGCCTGCTCGGGGCGGCGCAGGGTGATGGTGGCGCTGGCGCCGGTGATCTCCAGAAGGGGCGTGTCCATGGGGCGGGGATGTTCGCACAGCAGATGGCACAGGGCTGCCCCGCGGACGCCTGTGCGACAGCCGCGGTTCGCCGCGTCGGCGCCCGAGGCTTCAGCCTCCCGCCCGGCCAGGCTGGCCAGCCCGGCCTTCGGTCCCCGTCGGCCTCATGCCCCCTCCGGCTTGATCTGCGCCCGCGCGATCACGGGCTTCCACCGCGCCTGCTCGGTCTTGATGAAGGCGCCGAACTCGGCCGCACTGCTGCCCACGGCCAGCGCGGTGTCGGCCGAGAGCTTGTCGCGCACGATGCTGCCCTTGGCCGCGCGGATGGCCTCGGCCTCCAGCTTGGCGATGTTGGCGCGCGGCCACTTGGCCGGCGCCAGCAGGCCGTACCACTGCGTCATCTCGAAGCCCGGGTAGCCCTGGGCGGCAACGGTGGGCACGTCGGGCAGCTGCGGCAGCCGCTCTGTGGTGCCGGTGGCGATGCAGCGCAGCCGGCCCGCCTTGATGAAGGGCAGCAGCGCCGGCGCGCCGACCGATGCCGCCTGCAGCCGGCCCGACATCAGGTCGGTCAGCATGGGCCCGGTGCCGCGGTAGGGCACGTGCACCACGAACATGCCGCTGGCCATCTTCAGGTACTCGAAGGCCAGGTGGCCGGCACTGCCGTTGCCGGCCGAGCCGTAGTTGAGCTGGCCCGGCTTGCTCTTGGCGTAGGCGACGAACTCCTTCAGGTCCTTGACGGGCAGGTCAGGGTGGACCACGTAGAGGCTGGGCACCTTGGACAGCAACGTCACGGGCACGAAGTCGCGCTCGGCGTCGTAGGGCAGCTTGCTGAAGATGTAGGGGTTCACGGCCAGCGTGCCGATGTGGCCCAGGATCAGTGTGTGGCCATCGTCGCTGGCGGCGACCTCCTGCATCGCGATGTTGCCGGCCGCGCCGGGCTTGTTGTCCACGAAGACGTTCTGGCCGATGGTCTTGGCCATCTCGCCGGCGACCGAGCGCGCGACGATCTCCGAGCTGCCGCCCGGCGCGAACGGCACGACCAGGCGCAGCGGTTTGCTGGGCCAAGCCGGCTGCGCCCGCGCGGCCCAGGGCAGGGTGGCGCCGAGCGCGAGCAGTTGGCGGCGGGAGGGATGGACGGCGTGGGGCATGGCGGGATCGCAAGAAAGAGTGGAGCGCCATGGTCGTGCGCCTGCCGGCCCGGCGCTTCGGGGTTTTCCTGGCTATGGCCGCTTTAGGCCAAATCGATTGGCGTTGAGAATCTCTCGCATTTACGATACGTGCATCGTCGCTTTGATTCCCAGGACTCCCCCATGGCCGCCTTTGCCCGCAACAACCTCCCGACCTTGAAGAAGACCGGCAGCTACTACGTGATGCACATCCTGGTGGCCGCCGCCGTGGCTTACGCCGTGACCGGCAACTTGCTGATGTCGCTCACGCTGAGCCTGCTGGAGCCGACCGTGCAGGCCTTCGCGTTCTTCTTCCACGAGAAGGCCTGGCAGCGCCTTGCGCTCAGGAAAGCTGCTCCCGCAGCATCCGCTTGAGCAGCTTGCCGCCGGCGTTGCGCGGCAGCGGGGTGTCGGACCAGGTGATGGTCTCGGGCACCTTGTAGTCGGTCAGGCGCGCGCGGCAGTGCGCGCGCACGGCCTCGTCGTCGCGCGCGAGATCGGGCGCGTACAGGAAGGCGTGCACGCGCTCGCCGAGCACAGGGCAGGGCCGGCCGACGATGGCGGCCTCGACGACGCCAGGCAGCGCCACCAGGCAGTGCTCCACCTCCACCGAATAGATCTTGAAGCCGCCGCGGTTGAGCATGTCCTTCTTGCGGTCGAACAGGCGCACGAAGCCTTCGGCATCCACGCTGCCCAGGTCGCCCGAATGCCAGTAGCCGGCCGTGAAGTTGGCGGCCGTGGCTTCGGGGTTGTCCCAGTAGCCCGGCACGACCATGGGGCCGCCGATCCACAGCTCGCCGCTCTCGCCGGGCGGCAGGTCGCGGCCCTCGTCGTCCACCACGCGCACATCGGCGCAGGGCAGCGCGATGCCCACGCTGTCGGCATGCGCACGCGTGAGGCCAGCCGGCATCATGGTGGTGGGCGAGGTGGTCTCGGTCGCGCCGTAGGCGTTGATCAGCGTGAGGCCGGGCAGGCGTTCGGCCATGGCGTCGATGGCCGACACGGGCATGGGCGCGCCGCCGTAGCCGCCGATGCGCCAGCTGGCCAGCCGAGCGCGGTCGAAGGCGGGCTGCAGCAGGCACAGCTGGTACATGGCCGGCACCATGAGCGTGTGGGTCACGCGCTCGTCCTCGAGCAGCTGCAGGAAGGCTGGCGCCTTGAACTCGGACAGCATCACCACCGCGCCGCCGATGTGCACCATGGCAGCGATGATGGCGATGAGGCCCGTGACATGGCTGGCCGGCACCGCCAGCGCCGAGCGGTCGCCCGGGCGCAGGCCCATGCACAGCTCGTAGTGGCGCACCGAGTGCGCGACGTTGAGGTGCGTGAGCATGGCGCCCTTGGGGCGGCCGGTGGTGCCCGAGGTGTAGAGGATCAGCGCGGTGTCTTCCTCGCGGACCGGGGCAGCGTCTTTGGCTTCTCCGCGCAGGTCGGCCAGTGGCAGCGCACCGGGCGCATGGCCCACCACCAGGCGCAGCCGCACGCCGGGAACCTCGTCGTGCGAGGGAATGCGCTCGGCGAGCGCTTCATCGAACACGATGGCGCAGGCGCCGCACTGCTGCAGCATGTAGGCCAGCCCGGGCCGCTGTTCGCGTTCGCCGATCGGCACAGCAATGGCGCCCAGGCGCTGCACCGCGAACAGCACCGCCATGAACTCGGGTCGGTTGCCCATGAACAGCACGACGCGTTCCCCGGCCTGCACGCCGTGCGCGGCCAGGCCGCCCGCGATGTGCGCGACCTCGGCATCGAGCTGGCGGTAGCTCCAGCGCTGGCCGTTGTGGACGACCGCATCCTGCTCGGGGTACCGCGCCACAGCGCGCTCCAGCAGCGCGTGCAGGCTGGGGGGCCGCTCGACAAAGCAGCGCACGACGCGGTCGCCATAGACCGCCTCCTCGCGCATGGCCGGCATCTCGGTGGTGTGCCAGCGTGTCATCCCGCAGCCTCCACCACCGCGTTGGCACCGCGCTCGATGACCACCTCCGCATCCACCAGCTTGCGCGAATGGTTGAGGTCGGACTGCGCGATCAGCACCGACAGCGCACCGCCGCGCAGGCCGGCGATCACGTCGGCGAGCCGCATCGACAAGGCCGGCGCCACGCCTTCGAAGGGCTCGTCGAGCAGCAGCAGCCGCGTGCCCACGCCCAGCGCGCGCGCCAGCGCCACCAGCTTCTGCTGGCCGCCCGACAGCAGCAGCGCACGGCGCGCACGCATCTCGGCCAGTTCGGGCAGCACGCCGTAGATGAAGTCGAGCCGCGCGCGCGTACTGCGCATGCCGGTGGCCCACAGCGGGACCAGGATGTTCTCTTCCACGCTGAGTTCGGGCACCAAGCCACGGTCTTCGGGCATGTAGCCGATGCCCAGCGCGGCGCGCGCATGGCGCGGCACGCTGGCCAGGTCCTGGCCCTCAAAGCTGATGCGGCCCTGCGAGGGCGTGAGGTGGCCCATGACCGTGCGCAGCAGCGTGGTCTTGCCCGCGCCGTTGCGGCCGATCAGGCCGACCATGGATTGCGCGGGCACGGCCAGGCTCAGGCCGCGCAGCACCTGCACCGAGCCGATGGCGACGTGGGCGGATTCGACATTGAGCATGCGGGCCTCCTAGTGCAGGGTGCCGGTGACGTAACGGCGCACGTCGTCGGCAGCGAGTGCCACGGCCGGCACATCGTCGGCAATGATGCGGCCGGCGTAGAACGCCACCACGCGGTCGGCGTAGCGCTCGACGATGTCCATGTCGTGCTCGACAAACAGCACGGTCATCGCCTCCTGGCCCAGCGCGGTCATGATGATGTCCATCATCGGGAACTTCTCCTCGGCGGCCACGCCGCTGGTGGGCTCGTCCAGCAGCAAGAGGCGCGGCTGGCCCGTCAGCGCCATGGCGATGTCGAGCAGCTTGCGCACGCCGCCCGGCAGCTCGGCCACGCGGCGTTCGCGGTGTTCGGCGAGCTGGAAGCGCTGCAGCAGCGCGTCGGCGCGGTCCACCGCATCGCCGCGTCGGGCCGGCTGCCAGAACGACAGCCGCTGGCCATGGCAGGCATTGGCCACCAGCATGTTCTCGAGCACCGTGAGTTCGGCGAACAGCTGCGGGATCTGGAACGAGCGCGCCACGCCCAGGTGCGTGATGGCGCGCGGCGCCAGCCGCGTGATGTCGCGCCCGCCCAGTTCGATGCTGCCGGTGTCGGGCTTGAGGTAGCCCGTCACCATGTTGACGAAGGTGGTCTTGCCGGCGCCATTGCTGCCGATCAGGCTCACGCGCTGGCCGGCGAGGATGTCGATGTTGAGGCTGCTCGCCGCGACCACGGCGCCGAAGCGCTTCTCGATGGCGCGGGCGCGCAGCAGGATGTTCTCGCTCATTTTTTCTTCATCCACAGGGAGCCGATGCCGCCCGGCAGGAAGCGGATCATCAGCAGCAGGAACAGGCCCAGCGAGAGCTGCCAGGTGTTGGGGAAGTACAGGCTGGAGAACGAGCGCACCACCTCCAGCAGCGTGGAGGCCACGAACACCGCCAGCACGCTCTGGGAGCCGGCCAGGATGGCGACGAACACGAATTCGCCGGAGGTCGTCCAGTAGCTGAAGTTGGGGTCGATGTGGCCCAGCGACATGACGGTCAGCGCGCCGCCGCAGCCACCCGCGAAAGCGGCCATGCCGAAGTTGAGCGCCACGGCCTGGCGCACCGAGCCGCCCAGGTATTCCACGCGCAGTTCGTTCTCGCGCACGGCCTGCGCGATCAGGCCGCGCGTGGAATCGAAGTACACGCGCGCCAGCAGTGCCAGCACGCCGGACACGGCAACGGTGACGCCGTACAGCACGTAGGCCACGCGCTCGTCCGACAGCGTCTGGCCCAGCAGCGTGGCCCGGCCCATGTTGAAGCCGTCGGAGCCGCCCAGGCTGTTGGTCTTGACCAGCACGCCGTAGCAGACCATCGAGAGCGCCAGCGTCAGCATGGCGAAGAAGATGCCGCGGTAGCGCGCCAGCAGCGGCGCGAAGGGCAGCGCCACCAGCACCGCGGCCAGGCCACCCGCCAGCGTCAGCAACAGCGCGTCGGTGATGCCCAGTTGGTTGAAGCACAGCGCGCCGGCATAGCCGCCGATGGCGAACACCAGGCCCTGGCCGAACGAGACGACGCCGCTGCGCATGAGCAGCACGATGCCCAGCGACACCAGGCCGTGCGATGCGGCCATCGTGAGCAGGAACACCAGCCAGCGCGGCAGGAAGGCGCCGATGGCGATGAGCGCCACCAGCAGGCCGAGGCCGCCCCAGAGCACGGTGCGGCCGCGCAGCCCGGTGGCCGGGCGTGCAGCGGCGGGGACGGGAGAGGAAAGAGCAGCGGTCTTCATCAGATCTTCCTCGCCTGGATGCGCTGGAACAGGCCTTCGGGCCGGAACACCAGCACCAGCGCCATGACCACGTAGATGGCGAACAGCTCGACCTGGGGCGCCAGATGGACGGCGCACGAACGCGCCAGACCGACGATCAGCGCACCGATGGCCGCGCCCTCGATGCTGCCCAGGCCGCCGATGATCACGACGGCGAACGAGACGATGATCACGCCCACCGAGATGCCGGGCTGCACCGAGATGAGCGGCGCCGTGAAGGCCCCGCCGATGCAGGCCAGGAAGATGCCCACCGCGAAGGCCAGCATGTACACGCGCGAGACGTTCACGCCCATGCTGGAGGCCACCTCCTCGCTGTGGATCACGGCCAGCACGATCTTGCCCTGGCGCGTGCGGTTCAGGCCCCACCAGACCGCCACGCCGACCACGATGGCCAGCAGCATCAGCATGAAGTCGTAGCCCACGTAGATCTGCTCGCCGATCTCGATGTTGCCGAACATGGCATAGGGCTCGGACACGTAGTACGGGTTGGCGCCCCAGATCAGCTTGGTGATGTCTTCCAGCATCAGGAACAGCGCGTAGGTGACGAGCACCAGCAGCACCTCGTCGCGGCCGTAGAAGAAGCGCAGCAGGCCGCGTTCGGTCAGCGGCGCGACCAGCGCGGCCACGGCCACGGCGGCCAGCAGCATGGCGACCAGCGACCATTCGGGCGCCAGCTTGAGCGTGGCGAACCAGCCGACGAAGCTGGCGGCCGCGTAGGCGCCCAGCGCGTAGAAGCTGCCGTGCGCGATGTTGAGGATCTTCAGCACGCCGAACACGAGCGTGAGCCCGAGCGCGACGATGAACAGCCAGGAGGCATAGCTCAGGCCGTCGACGAGGATGGTGATGGCGGTGGACATGGCCGGATCGGTGAAAGAGGGGCGGGCCCCGGCCGGCCGCGTGGTGCGGGCCGGCCGGGCGTGGCAGCGGCTCGCGCCGCCGGTCAATCACTCACACTTCGCGCCCTGCATGCCGCCCTTGATCCAGTCCTCGGACTTCATGCCGGCCGGCGGGTTCACGCACTCGGCCGGGAAGCGCTGGATGTCGTCCAGCAGCACCATCTTCTTCGCGGCGTCGTAGCGTGTCTTGCCGATGGCGGTGGGCTGCGTGGCCTGGTGGCCGTCGCCCAGCGTCATGCGGATGCGGCCGCCGGGGGCGTCCCACTCGCTGCCCTTGAGTGCGGCGGCAAGTTGCTCGTGCGTGGGCTTCTTGCCGCCGTTGGCGGCCATGGCTTTTTCGGCCGCAAGCTTGAGGCCCAGCAGCGCCTGCGCCATGCGGTACGGGGCCTGGGCCGGGTAGGTGTTGTAGCCGGTCTCGTAGAGCTTCCACCACCAGTCGTTGAGCGGGCTCTTGGGCGCCAGCAGGCCGTAGGCGCCACGCGCACCGAGGATGGTGCCGTCGGGCATCTTGTCGCCCAGCGGGGTCAGCACGTGGTCGGCCGCGGACAGCACCACCTGCGAACGCTTGAACAGGCCGCGCGGGCCGGACTGCAGCACGAAGGCCTGCAGGTCGCCGCCCCACAGGCTGGAGTGCGTGATGTCGGCGCGCTTGGAGGTGAGGGCGGAGATCTCGGTGCCGTACTGGCCGGCGCCGAACTTGGGCAGCAGGTCTTCGCCGACCTTGGCCTGCGGGTACAGCTGGGTCATCGCGGCCTTGAAGTCGGCGCGCGAATCGTGGCCCCAGGCGTAGTCCTGGTTGATGAGGTTGTAGCTCTCGGCCTTGATGTTGCGCGCCTTGAGGTAGCGCGCCAGCGCCACGTTGTCCATGGTGCCGTGCGAGGCGGTGCGGAACACGTAGTTGTACTTCGCGTCCTCGAACACGCGCGGCGTGCCGCAGTCGTACAGGATCAGGAACTTCTTGAGCTCCTCGGCCACGGGCGCCACGGCCAGGCAATCGCCCGAACTCACGTAGCCGACCACGGCGTCGACCTTCTCGCGGTCGTAGAGGTTGCGCAGCTCCTGCACCTGCTTGGTGGCGCCGCCGTTCTCGTCGACGTAGATGGCCTCGATCTTCATGCCGCCGATGCCGGCCTTGTTGTAGGGCGCCGGGCCCTCGCCCTTGTTGAAGGCCTCGACCAGCACCTTGGCGCCGTTGACGGCCGGGATGCCGAAGCTCTCGGCCGCCTGGCCCGAGAGGAAGCTGACGATGCCAATCTTGAACGTCTCCTGGGCCTGCGCGGCAGCGGCCAGGGCCGTCAGGACAAAGGCGCCGGCGAGGCGGGCGGTGCGTGATGCCATCTTCTGTCTTTGCATTGCTTGTCTCCTGCTTGTGGTGATGGAACGGGAACGACGGGAACCGGCTAGGGCGGCGGTGCGATGGGGGCGGCCATGTCCAGGCCGGTCATCTCGAAGCCCTTCTTGAAATCGACCATGTGCTTGCGCGTCCATTCGGCGGCGGCGGCGCCGTCGCGGCGCTGCAGCGCATCCAGGATGCCGCGGTGCGCGGCCAGGTTGCGCGCCTTGGACTGCGGCAGCCGCTGGTGGATCTGCAGCAGCGTGGGGTTGTAGAGCAGGCTGATGGGCTCGCGCGCCAGCATCAGCGGGCGGTTGCGGCTGGCGCGGCCGACGAGGGCGTGGAATTCGACGTCGAGCTCGACCAAGCGCTGGTCCTGCGCCAGCGTATTCGTGCCTTCGGCCTGCAGCGCGGCCGTCAGCTCGGTGTTGCGCGCCAGTTCTTCGAGATCGGCCGGTTCGGCATGTTCGGCCGCCAGTTGAGAGGCCAGCGGCTCCAGCGTCACGGCCACCTGCCAGAGTTCGGCGAAGGTGGTCTGCTGCAACATGAGCAGGCGCGCCGTGCGCGGCGCCAGGTCGTACAGCCCAGGCAGCGCGACGAACAGCCGGCGGCCCTCGCGGCGTTGCACCAGGCCCTCTTGCTCGACCTGGCGGATCGCCTCGCGCACCGTGGAGCGGTGCACGCCGAAGCGCTCGGCCAGGCTTTGCTCGGTGGGCAGCGGCATGCCGGGGCGCAGCTGGCCCGACAGGATGGAGCGCTCGATCTCGGCGGACACCTGCTTGTAGGCCGGCGCGAGTTGCAGGCGGCTGAACATGGAGGCGTCGTCGCGCGGCCGGGTCGGCGCGCTGGCCCTTCTGTCGGACGCTGCTTCGGCCTCGCGGCGGGGCGCACGGGTGCTGCCAGTCAAGCCGGGTCTCCTCGTTCCGCCGGAGCGGATCTTGTTTGTCGGACAATCGGATTGTTGGCATTCGCGCCGGCGTCAACCACGGGGTTTTCCCCTGCCACCTAGCGCCCGATTCGCATCCGAAAAGTCACAACTGCGTGACCTTTGCATGCCATTCATGGGCCTTTTTGCGAGGTCTACAATCGCGCTCCCCTTGAACACGTCAGGCGGGTTTTGCCGGGGCGAACGAGATCCTGCAAGCTCGCCGCCAGAGGAGACGCCAGCATGGCCAGCCCTTCGAATCCGGTGAGCACCGAAGACAAACGCGCCGAGCTGCGCCGCGCAGCGCTCGAGTACCACGAGTTCCCGACGCCGGGCAAGATCTCGGTCACGCCGACCAAGCAGCTGACCAACCAGCGCGACCTGGCACTCGCCTACTCGCCCGGCGTTGCCGCGCCCTGCGAGGAGATCGTCAAGGACCCGAACGCCGCCTTCAAGTACACCGCCCGCGGCAACCTCGTGGCCGTGATCTCCAACGGCACGGCCGTGCTGGGCCTGGGCGACATCGGCCCGCTGGCCTCCAAGCCGGTGATGGAGGGCAAGGGCGTGCTGTTCAAGAAGTTCGCCGGCGTCGACGTGTTCGACATCGAGATCGACGAGAAGGACCCGCAAAAGCTGGTCGACGTGATCGCCGCGCTGGAGCCGACCTTCGGCGCCATCAACCTGGAAGACATCAAGGCCCCCGACTGCTTCTTCGTCGAGCGCGAGCTGCGCAAGCGCATGAAGATCCCGGTGTTCCACGACGACCAGCACGGCACGGCCATCACGGTGGCGGCCGCCATGCTCAACGGCTTGAAGGTGGTGGGCAAGAACATCGCCGAGGTCAAGCTCGTGACCTCGGGCGCCGGCGCCGCGGCGCTGGCCTGCCTGACGCTGCTGCTCAAGGTCGGCCTCAAGCGCGAGAACGTCTGGGTGACCGACCTGGCCGGCGTGGTCTACAAGGGCCGCACCGAGCTCATGGACGACGACAAGGCCCAGTTCGCGCAGCCGACCGAGCTGCGCACGCTGAACGAGGTGATGGACGGCGCCGACGTGTTCCTGGGGCTGTCCGCAGGCGGCGTGCTCAAGCCCGCCATGGTGGCCAAGATGGCGGCCAAGCCCGTGATCTTCGCGCTGGCCAACCCGAATCCCGAGATCTCGCCGGAAGACGCACGCTCGGTGCGCGACGACGTGGTCATGGCCACCGGCCGCACCGATTACCCGAACCAGGTCAACAACGTCCTGTGCTTCCCGTACATCTTCCGCGGCGCGCTGGACTGCGGCGCCACGACGATCACGGACGAGATGGAGATCGCCGCGGTACGCGCCATCGCCGACCTGGCCCAGGCTGAGCAGAGCGAGGTGGTGGCGGCGGCCTATGCGGGCGAGAAGCTGACCTTCGGCCCCGAATACCTGATCCCCAAGCCGTTCGATCCGCGCCTGATGATGAAGATCGCGCCGGCCGTGGCCCAGGCCGCTGCCGACTGCGGCGTGGCGCTGCGCCCGATCCAGGACATGGACGCCTACCGCGACCGGCTGCAGAGCTTCGTCTACGCTTCGGGCACGACCATGAAGCCGATCTTCATGGCGGCCAAGAACGCTGCCAAAAAGCGGGTGGCCTACTCGGAAGGCGAGGAAGAGCGCGTGCTGCGCGCGGCGCAGATCGTGGTGGACGAAGGCGTTGCGCGGCCCACGCTGATCGGCCGCCCGGCCATCATCGCCCAGCGCATCCAGAAGTTCGGCCTGCGCCTGCGCGAGGAGCTGGACTACGACATCGTCAACGTCGAGCAGGACCACCGCTACCGCGACTTCTGGCAGACCTACCACCGCATGACGGAGCGCCAGGGCGTGACGCAGCAGGTCGCCAAGATCGAGATGCGCCGACGCCTGACGCTGATCGGCGCCATGCTGCTGCACAAGGGAGAGGTCGACGGCCTCATCTGCGGCACCTGGGGCACCACGCACAACCACCTGCACTACATCGACCAGGTGATCGGCAAGCGCCCGGGCGGCTGCGACAGCACGCCGCAGGACGTGCCGATCTACGCCTGCATGAACGGACTGATGCTGCCGGGCCGCCAGGTGTTCCTGGTCGACACCCACGTGAACTACGACCCGACCGCCGAGGAACTGGCCGAGATCACGACCATGGCAGCCGAGGAAATGATGCGCTTCGGCTTGAAGCCGAAGGCCGCGCTGCTGTCGCATTCGAACTTCGGCACCAGCCAGCACCCGAGCGCCGTCAAGATGCGCCGCACGCTGGAGCTGCTGCGCACCCAGGCCCCCTGGCTCGAGGTCGACGGCGAGATGCACGGCGACGTGGCCCTGGACGGCAAGCAGCGCGCGGGCATCATGCCGCACTCCACGCTGGCCGGTGACGCTAACCTGTTGGTGCTTCCCAACATCGACGCGGCCAACATTTCCTACAACCTGCTCAAGACAGCAGCCGGCGGCAACATCGCCATCGGCCCGGTGCTGCTCGGTGCGGCCAAGCCGGTGCACATCCTCACCGCCAGCGCCACCGTGCGCCGTATCGTCAACATGACGGCCCTGACCGTCGCCGACGCGAACGCGCTGCGCTGACCCTCGCCGGCCAAGCAAGCACTAACTTGGTGCGGCGCGAAGCCCTTGCGGCCCATGCCTGTTTTTTGGGCATGGGACTTGCGTTTCCCGGGGCCTTGGGGCACACTAGCGCGCTTCGATCCGGGGGTTAACCCGGAGCCCGCGCACGGATCCGTGCGGTCTGTGCGCCTTTCCTGTTTCCCATGTTGTCCACGATTTGCCACACCTTCAGCCGTCCGCATTGGCGCGGTTTGCTGGCGGCGGCGCTGACGGTTTGCACCCTTTCGGTGCAGGCGCGGACCTCGGCCGATGGCGCCTCGGTGGCGCTGGACGCCCTGCCCAGGGAAGGTCAGACCACTTACCAACGGATCCTGCAAGGCGGGCCCTTCCCTTACGAGAAGGACGGCACCGTGTTCTTCAACCGCGAGCGCCTGCTGCCAGAGCACAAGCGGGGCTACTACCGCGAGTACACGGTGGCCAGGATGGGGGCGCGCAGCCGAGGTGCGCGCCGCATCGTCTGCGGGGGCCTGCGCCCGACGACACCGGATGGTTGCTACTACACCAGCGACCACTATGCGAGTTTTCGCAAGATCGCGCCGTGAAGGGCGGGCGATCCTTGTTTTTGTGAGACCGAGGTATTTTGATGACCAACGTTAAAGCGGAGCTGGACCAGCCTCTGCGTACCGTGCGAACCAACATCGTCCAATCGATCCGGGCGTTTCGCGTAGCCGACCTGCAAGAGGCCGCCCAGTCGATGGGCCACCACTTCCTGTATGCCAACCTGGCGAATGCCCAGAGCAAGCAGGACGTGCTGGACCTGATCGCCCAGCAGTTCACCTTCCCGACGCACTTCGGCAAGAACTTCGACGCGCTGTACGACTGCATGACGGACCCGTTGCACAAGTCGGGCCCGCAGCCCGGCTTCATCGTGGTGCTGGAGCAGATTCCCGCGAACGCCAAGTTCGACAAGGAAGCGCGCGAGCAGCTGCTGGACATCTTCCGGGACGCTGCGGACTACTGGGGCGATCGCAAGATCCCGTTCCGGTGCTTCTATTCTTTTCTGTAGCCCGTTCCGCACACACCAGCCAAGCGGAACGGGCGAACGAGGCCCAGGGCGATGCCGTGTCCGGTATCGCACTCACGACGACCCCGGTGGCGGCAACGCCCACCCTGACGGAGTCGGGCGAGAAGATGCCGACCGACAAACTGGTCGATGTCTCGCCATTGGCGCTGCGCATGAGCAGCCCCTTCAACGCGGGTTACTGGTTGGCAGCGGCCTGAGGCGGCCACCACCGGTTTCGCAAGACGCCCGTCACCGACGGGCGTTTTTCATGGTGCCGCCTGGGCCAGCGCGACGTACTCGGCCACCGGCACTTCCTCGGCCCGGCGCTGCAGGTCGAAGCTGCCGGCAAACTGGCGCGCCTCGAGCCAGCGGCCCAGGCTGTGGCGCAGCAGCTTGCGGCGCTGGCTGAACGCCACCTGCACGAGTTCGCTGAGCAGATGCACATCCAGCTGCGGCGGCTGCGCCAACGGCTCCATGCGCACCACGGCGCTGTCCACCTTGGGCGGGGGGTCGAAGCTCTCGGGCGGCACGAACAGCACGTCCTCCATCGCATAGCGCCACTGCAGCATGACGCTGAGCCGGCCGTAGGCAGCCGTCGAGGGCGCAGCCACCATCCGGTCGATGACTTCCTTCTGCAGCATGAAGTGCTGGTCCTGCACCTGGTCCACGTGGTCCAGCAGGTGGAACAGGATGGGCGTGGAGATGTTGTACGGCAGGTTGCCGACCACGCGCAGCTTGCGCCCCGCGGCCGCCGCCAGTGCCGCGAAATCGACCCGCAGCACATCCGACTCGACCACCACGAGCTGCGGATGGCGGCGCAGCCGCTCGGCCAGGTCGCGGTCGAGTTCGATGACGGTGAGCCGGCCCAGCCGCTCGACCAGCGGCTGTGTCAGCGCCGCCAGGCCGGGGCCGATCTCGACCATGGGATCGCCCGGCTGCGGCGCGATGGCCCGCACGATAGCGTCGATGACGCCGGCATCCGACAGGAAATGCTGGCCGAAGCGCTTGCGCGCGATGTGTTTCACTGGGGCGCCTGGCGCAGCTCGACGTAGGCGCGGCCGCGCAACTCCTGCAGCCAGCTGCGGTAGGCCTCGTCCATCTTGCGCTCACGCACCATGTTGCGGGCCACCTCGCGCTGCTCGCGCGGGTTGAGCTGGTACTGGCGCCGCTCCAGCAGCTGGATCAGGTGCACGCCAAAGCGCGAGACGATGGGCTCGGAGATTTCGCCCGGGCGCAGCGCATCGAGCACTTCCTCGAACTCGGGCACGAACTGGCCCGGGTTGGACCAGCCGAGGTCGCCGCCCTGTGCGGCGCTGCCGTCCTGCGAGCTGGCCTGGGCCAGCGCGGCGAAGTCGGCCTGGCCGGCTTCGATGCGTCGGCGCATGGTGGCCAGGCGCTCGCGCGCATTGGCCTCGGTCTGCTGGGCATCCAGGCGCAGCAGGATGTGGCGGGCGTGCTGCTGCGTGATGCTTTGCAGCACGCCGCCCTGGCGCTTGTCGATCACCTTGAGGATGTGGAAGCCGGCGCCGGAACGCACCGGCGCCGTGATGCCACCGGCGGCCAGCTGCGCCGTGGCCTGCAGGAACAACTCGGGATACCGGTCGGGGCTGCGCAGGCCCATCTCGCCGCCGGCCGCGGCGTCCGTTCCATCGGAGAAGCTGCGCGCGAGGGCGGCGAAGTCCTCGCCCGCGCGGGCGCGCTTTTCCACATCCTGCGCACGCGCCAGACGTTCGGCGACCTGCTGCGGCGTGGCGTTCTCGGGCACGGCCACCAGCACCTGGGCCAGGTTGATCTCGGTGGGCGCGGCGGGCGCAACGTCGGTCTGCTCGCGCAGGTACTGCTCGACCTCGGCATCGCTCACGCGCACGCGCGAATCGAGCTCGCGGTCGCGCAGGCGCGACATCAGGATCTGGTCGCGCAGGTCGTTGCGGAACTGCGTGCTGGTCATGCCGTCCAGCGCGATGCGGCGGCGCAGCTCGGCCACGTCGATCTGGTTCTGCCGCGCGACGTTCTGCTCGGCCAGGTTGATGGCGGCTTCGTCGACCTTCAGGCCCATCTCGCGCGCCTGCTGCAGCTGGGCGCGCTCGATCACCAGGCTTTCCAGCACCTGCCGCGAGAGTTCGGCCTGGGTCGGCATGCGGCCCCCCTGCTGGCGCAGCTGCTGCGCCACGCGGACGGTGCGGCGCTGCACTTCCAGATTGGTGATGGGCTCGGAATTGACCACCGCCACGATGAAGTCGGACGCGCGCGCCCCGCCCTGCGCCAGGGCCGGCACGGCGGTCCAGCAGGCCGCAGCCAAGGCCAAGGCGGTCAGGAAGGAAGCGGGCGCCGTACGGCGCTTGGACTGTTGCATCACTCGTAGGAGCCGAACCGGCTCGATGTGGTCACCTGCTCGCGCAGGAACTGGTAGCGGGGAATGTTGTCGCGCAAGGTCTTGAGCGGGCTGGAGCCCAGGCGCGCCAGACCGACGAACTCGATCTGGAACATGATCTTGTTGTTGGCCGCGGCGTTGGAGCGCTGGATGCGCTCGACCACGATGCGGCCGATCCAGCAGTCGCCGTCGTACTCCAGGCCCATGATGGAGTCCACGAACTGGCGGTCCTGCAGGCTGTAGGCCAGCCGGCCCACGCTGTACCAGCGGCCCGAACCCAGGCCACGGCCCGGCCCCAGGTCCTGGCCGCGGTCGCCCCAGAGGTCGTTGAGCGGCCATTGCCAGCCGACGTCTACCTGCTCGCTCTCCGGCAGGCCGCTGGTGGCGCGCTGCATGCGGTAGGCGGTGCTCACCACGCGGTAGTTGCCGGGGCTGTACTTCCCGGAGACCGTGAAGCGCTCCGAGCGCCGCGTGTCGGGGTTGTATTGCACCGTGGCGTCGGTCGACCACAGCGGATCCCAGTTCACCGAAGCCCCGGCCAGGAAGTCGCTCACACGGTCGTCGACAACGGCGCCGCCCGGCAGGAACACGCGCTGGTCCTTGAACCGCAGCCGCTGCGCCACGCCGAAGCGCGCCACCTGGGCGCCCGTGTCAGGCTGCAGCAAGCGGGTGTCCACGCCCAGCGTGAGCACGTTGCTGTCGGAGATGCGGTCGTTGCCGGTGAAGGTGTTTTCGCTGTAGATCGTGGCGAAGTTGAAGTCGGTGGCGCTGGTGTCGTAGATCGGCAGGCTGTTCTGCTCGCGGTACGGCGTGTTCACGTAGAACGCCCGCGGCTCCAGGGTCTGGCGCCAGGCCTTGCCGAAGAAATTCGCGTCGCGCTCGAACACCAGGCCGCTGTCGATGCTGAAGGTCGGCACGGTGCGGGTGGCGCTCGTGGCGCCGCTGGCCAGCGGCGCATCGAACTCGTACTTGGCGGCGTGCAGCTGCAGCTTGGGCGTGAAGAACCAGCCCGGCCGCACCCAGGGCCGGCTGATCTGGCCAAGCACGAAGCTGCGCTTGGCGTTGGGCTGCAGGGTGTAGCTGCGGTCGGCCGAGAACTGGGTGTAGTCGGCATCGACCGAGAAGTCGAAACCGCCGACGTCGTAGCGGCCGTAGCGGCCGGTGATCTGCGGCAGGCGGTCGTAGGGCGGCACGATGGGCGCACTGACGTCCTGCAGCGTCTGGTACTTGAGCGCGCGCAGCCCGGCGGAGAAGTCGCCCTGCGACCAGCGCAGGTTGGCGTCGGTGGTGCGCAGGCGCTCGGTCAGAGAGGTCGTGGTGCTCGGGAAATCGCGCCAGTAGTCGTTGTCGCTGACGCGGTTGGCATCCAGCGAGAAAGCCAGGTTGCCGATGCCCTTCACGCCGGTCTGGATCACGCCGGAATGCTTGGCCTCGTAAGACCAGCGCTCGCGGTCGCGCAGCTTGTCGGTGGGCATGTAGTCCAGCCGCAGCTGCCCGGCGTAGGTGGGCTCCATGTAGCGGAATTCGCCGCCCATCATCACGCCGCGCTTGCTCATGACCGAGGGGTAGAACGTGGCATCGCGGTTGGGCGCGATGTTCCAGTAGTAGGGCACCAGCAGCTCGACGCCGTTCAGGTTGTCCAGTGCCACCGTGGGCGGCAGGAAGCCCGACTTGCGCGCGTCGCTCAGCGGGAAGGTGAAGGTCGGCAACGCCAGCACCGGCACATCCATGAAGCGCAGCACGCCGCCCTTGGCCTCGCCCACATCCTGCTCGGTGTCCAGGTTCATGGTGGTGGCCGTCAGCACCCAATCGGGCAGCCAGCTGGGGCCCGGCTGGCGCTTGCAGGTGGTGTAGGTGGCGTCGTGCAGCACCGAGCGCTTGTCGTCCAGAAAATCGGCGCGGCTGGCCTGCCCATGGGCGCCGGCACGCAGCAGCTGGTAGCGCGGGCTCTGGAAGAAGCCCTCGAAGGCGTCGACCTTGAGTTCCAGCGCCGGGCCTTCGTAGACATCGCCAGCCCGGTTGATGCGCACCTGGCCCTGCGCCTTGGCCTGGTCCGAGGCCTGGTCGTATTCGAGCCGGTCGGCCTGGATCATGGTGTCGCCGCGCCGCATCATGGCGTCGCCTTCGATCACGGTCTCCAGGTTCGGCCGGCCCGAGGTGCGCTGGCCGAAGAAGAAGGTCGGCAGCTGCTCGCGCACATCGGCCGGCACCTGCTCGGCCAGCCGCTCGCTCGGCTTGAGCTGCAGGGGCGCGGTGTCCGCCGCCCCCTGGGCACGTGCGCCGTCGGCAGCCAGCAGCAGCACCAGCGCCGCGACCGCACCTGCCGCATGGCACAGGGCGAAACCGCCGACAGGAGAACGCGCGGGCAGGATGGAAGGGACGGGTGGCATCGAAGAGATCTGGGACGGTCCGGGCATCCGGGGCAGTCTAGCGTTGGACGAAGGGGCGGGCCTGAAGCCGCCACCAGCCCCGGGGCTTGCCGGCGAGCCGGTTTGTAGAATCGATTATCCATGAGCCAGAAGACCGAACCAACCGGCGTGCCCGGCCCGCAGACGCCGCCAGCCGTGCCCTGGTCCGACCCGCAGCGCGAAGCTGCGTTCCACGGCTGGCTTGCCGCCATCGCGCCCCGCCACGACCTCGTCCCCGCCACGCTGCAACCGGCCTCGGCCGACGCGAGCTTTCGCCGCTATCTGCGCATCGCGACCGCCGGCGGCGCCAGCCGCATCGTCATGGATGCGCCACCCGACAAGGAGAACAGCGAGCCCTTCGTGCGCATTGCCGCGCTGATGCGCGAGGCTGGCCTCACGGTGCCCGAGGTGCTGGAATGGGACCAGGTCGCTGGCTTCCTGTTGCTGTCCGACCTGGGCACCCAGACCATGATGCAGGGCATGGACCGCGACAACGCCGCCGCCAACGCGGGCCGCTACCGCCAGGCCGTCGACGCATTGATCGCCTGGCAGTTGGCCTCGGGCCCCGGCGTGCTGCCGGCCTACGACGAAGCCGTGCTGCGCCGCGAACTCGCGCTGTTCCCCGACTGGTACCTGGCCCGGCACCGCGGCGTGGTGCTGGACACCGCCCAGCGCGCCACGCTGGACCAGGCCTTCGACGCGATCGTGGCCGAGAACCTGGCCGCCCCCAGTGTCTACGTGCACCGCGACTTCATGCCGCGCAACCTGATGCTGCTGCCCGGCGATGCCACGCGCCTGGGGGTGCTGGACTTCCAGGATGCGCTGTACGGCCCCATCACCTACGACATCGCCTGCCTGATGCGCGATGCCTTCCTGAGCTGGGACGAGGATTTCGTGCTCGACGTCACCGTGCGCTACTGGCAGGAAGCGAAGAAGGCCGGCCTGCTGGGCGAAGGCAGTGCCTCCGGCTGGGGCGACGACTTCGGCGCCTTCTACCGCGCCGTGGAATGGATGGGCCTGCAGCGCCACCTCAAGGTGGCCGGCATCTTCGCGCGGCTCACGCTACGCGACGGCAAGCCGCAGTACCTGGCGGACACGCCGCGCTTCATGGCCTACATCCGCGCGACGGCCAGTCGCTACCGCGAGCTCACGCCGCTGCTGCGCCTCATCGACCAGATCGAAGGCACTGCGCCCGTCACGGGCTTCGCCTACGGGCGGATGTAGACAGCCACCGATGCCGCGCATCCACTGTGCTTGTGCGCTGGCCACCGGCCTGGCGCTGGCCCTGCCCGCTGGCGCCGCACGCCACGTGCAGGTGCTGCGCCTGCAGCCCGGCGACGCGCTGACGCTGTTCAACGGCGAAGGCGGCGAGTTCGAGGCCACCGTCACGCAGATGGGCCGCAGCGACGTGCAGGTCAGCGTGGGGGCGCACCGCGCCATCGAGCGCGAGACGGCACAGGCCGTGCACCTGGCCGTCGTGATGCCGGCCAACGACCGCATGGACTGGCTGGTCGAGAAGGCCGCCGAACTCGGCGCCGCCAGCGTGCAGCCCCTGGTGTCGGCCCGCAGCGTGCTGCGCCTGCAAGGCGAGCGGGCTGCCAAGAAGGCGGCCCACTGGCAGGCCGTGGCGGTGGCCGCCTGTGAGCAGTGCGGGCGCAACCGCGTGCCGCTCGTGCATCCTGTGGCCGACCTGGTGTCCTGGCTGGGCCGTCCGCCAGCGGCCGGTGCGGGCCTGCGGTTGCTGCTGTCGCTGCGCGAAGGCGCGCGCACGCTGCGCCAGCTGGCACCGGCCGGAGCCGTCACCCTGCTCAACGGCCCGGAAGGCGGGCTCACGGCCGAAGAGGAAGAGCTGGCCATCGCCGCCGGCTTCGCCCCGCTGACGCTGGGCCCGCGCGTGCTGCGCGCCGAAACCGCACCCCTGGCCGCCCTCGCTGCGCTGCAGGACTGACGGCACCGGCCATGAACCGCAACCTCTGGCTGCTCGCGCTGTGCCAGGCCCTGTTCCTGGTGAACAACGTGACCTTCATCGCCATCAACGGCCTGGTCGGCTGGTCGCTGGCACCGCTGGGCTGGATGGCGACGCTGCCGGTGATGGGCTACGTGGTGGGCGGTGCCCTGAGCACCGGGCTGGTGGCGCGCACACAGCGGCGCTGGGGCCGCAAGCGCTCCTTCCTGCTCGGTTTGGCGGTGGCCTGCGGTTCGGCGCTGCTGTGCCTGTACGCCGTGCTGGCGCGCGACTTCTGGCTGCTGTGCGGCGCCACCGTCGTGGCCGGCTACTACAACGCCAACGCCAGCCTGTACCGCTTCGCCGCGGCCGAACTGGCCGCCGCGCCACAACGCGAGAAGGCCGTGTCGCTGGTCATGGCAGGCGGCCTGTTGGGCGGCATCATCGGCCCCAACCTCGCCAATGCCACACGCGAATGGTTCGCCGTGCCCTTCGCCGGCGCCTATGTGGCGCTGGCCGTGGCGGCCCTGCTGTCGGCCACGCTGCTGGCCTTCATCCGGTTTCCGCCTGCCCCGCCGGCACGGCAGGGCGACGGCGGCCGGCCACTGGGCGTGATCGTGCGCCAGCCCGTTTTCATCGTCGCGGCGCTGGCCGGCTCGCTGGGCTTCGGCGTGATGAACCTGCTGATGGCGGCCACGCCGATCGCCATGCAGCAGTGCGGACTGCCGTTCTCCGCGGCGGCGCTGGTGCTGGAGTGGCACGTGATCGGCATGTTCGCGCCGGGCTTCTTCACGGGCCACCTGATCAAGCGCTTCGGCGCCCTGCCCGTGATGACCGTGGGCCTGGCCCTGAACCTGGCCTGCATCGCCGTGGCGCTGTCGGGGGTGGAACTGCACCACTTCCTGGTGGCGTTGTTCGTGCTCGGCGTGGGCTGGAACTTCCTGTTCACGGGCGCCACCACGCTGTCGCTGCGGGCCTACACCCCCGAGGAGAAGGACAAGGCGCAGGCGGTGCTGAACTTCTGCATGTTCGCCACCTTGGCGCTGACCTCGTTCGCCTCGGGCCTGCTGGTCACCACCAGCGGCTGGACGCTGCTCAACTACGGCTCGCTGGTGCCGGTGGCGCTCACCGCGGCAGGCCTGCTCTGGCTGGCCGCGCGTCAACGCAGGGTGGCCGTGAAATAGTTGCACATGTATACACGGCAGCGCCGCACAATGCCCACCCCTTGACCACTACCTGCGAGGCAACCATGGGCCTTCTCGATTCCGTACTCGGTTCCGTCCTGAACGGCAGCCAGTCTTCTCAACAGCCCGGCGCCAATGCCGAAGGTGGCCTGGGCGGCCTGCTCGGCGCGCTCGCCAGCAATCCCCAGCTGCTGCAGGTCATCATGGGCCTGGTCATGGGCGGCCAGGGCCGCTCGGCCCAGGCGCAGGGCGGCCCGCTGGGCGGCATGGTCGAGCAGTTCAACCAGGCCGGCCTGGGCGATGTGCTCGGCTCATGGATCGGCACCGGCCAGAACCGCGCCGTCTCGCCCGACCAGTTGGGCCAGGTGTTCGGCCAGGACCGGTTGTCTGAACTCGGCGCGCAGCTGGGCATGGGCGGCGGCGACCTGGCGAGCCAGCTGTCCCAGATCCTGCCCGGCCTCGTGGACCAGATGACGCCGCAGGGCCAGCTGCCGCAGCCCGGCGAGGGCGGCGGCAACGAAGGCCTGTTCGGCATGCTCGAAGCCTTCAACCAGCGCCGCTGAAGAGAGCCCCACGCGTCCCCCCTGCGCGAGATCTGACGCCCCCTTCCGAGGGGGCGTTGTTCATTCCGGGGGCGGCCGTGCGATGCAAAAACCCTAAGCGGCCGGGAAGGCCGCGATCACCTGCGCCACGGCGGCGGTCAGCCGCTTGGCGTACGGCACATGCAGGAATTCGTTGGGCCCGTGGGCGTTGCTCTTGGGACCCAGCACACCGCAGACCATCATCTGCGCCTGCGGAAACCCCTGAGACAGCATGTTCATGAGCGGGATCGTGCCGCCCTGGCCGATGTAGCCGCAGGGCGCGCCGAAGTGCGCCTGCGAGGCCGCATGGAGCGCGTTCTCGAACCAGGGCGCCGTGGCCGGGGCGTTCCAACCCGTGGCGCCACCCTCGCCCTGGAACGTCACGCGGGCCTGGTAGGGCGCGTTGTCTTCCAGCAGGGCCTTGAGTTCCTGCACGGCCTGCCCGGCCTCGACCAGCGGCGGCAGCCGCAGCGAGAGCTTGAACGCGGTGTAGGGCCGCAGCACGTTGCCGGCGTTGCGCAGCTCGGGAAAGCCTTCGGCGCCCGTCACCGACAGCGTGGGCAGCCAAGTGCGGTTGAGCAGCGCCTGCACCGGGTCGGTGGTGGTGGGCAGCGCGGTCTGCACGGCACCGCCGCAGTCGTAGTGTGCCCAGGGGAAGCGCTTGTAGATCTCGTCGCCCAGGATGGCGGCCGTGGCCTTCGCCTGGGCCAGGCGCTCGGCCGGCACCTCGCAGTGGAAGCTGGCGGGCAGCAGGCGGCCGGTGGCGCTGTCTTCCAGGCGGTCCAGCACCTGGCGCATGATGCGAAAGCTCGAGGGCACCAGGCCCGAGGCGTCGCCCGAGTGCACGCCCTCGGTCAGGATCTCGACCTTCAGCACGCCGCTGGCCATGCCCCGCAGGCTGGTCGTGAGCCACAGCTGGTCGTAGTTGCCGGCGCCCGAATCCAGGCACACCACGAGCGCCACATCGCCCAGGCGCGGGCGCAGCGCGTCCACATAGGGCAGGAGGTCGTATGAGCCGCTTTCCTCGCAGGTCTCGATGACGCCGACGATGCGCGGGTGCGGCGCGTTCTGCGCCTTGAGCGCCTGCACGGCCGCGATGCTGGCGTAGACCGCGTAGCCGTCGTCTGCGCCACCGCGGCCGTAGAGCTTGCCGTCCTCGTACTTGGGCGTCCAGGGGCCGAGGCCCGAGCGCCAGCCGTTGAACTCGGGCTGCTTGTCCAGGTGGCCGTACATGAGCACCGTCTGCGTCGCGGTCGTTCCGCTGGCCGGGATCTCGAAGAACAGCACCGGCGTGCGGCCTGCCAGGCGCACGATCTCCAGTTTCAGCCCGGGCACCTTCTGCGCCTCGACCCAGGCTGCGGCATTGCGCATCACCGTCTCCAGGTGACCGTGCGCCGCCCAGTCGGGGTCGAACGACGGCGACTTGGCCGGGATCGCGATGTAGTCGGTCAGCTGGCGGACGATGTCATCGTCCCAGGCGCGCGTGGCATGGGTCAGCGCGGCGTTGGCATCGAGCACGTTGGCGGGGACACGGGCGTTCATGGCGGGCACTCCAAGGGCGCAAAGAGGGCATTGCACCACAAGGCAGGCGCGGCGTCAGGGGTGGCTTGCTACGTCCGCGCCAGCCATGCGGCGATGGCCTGGGCACTGCGGAATTCGTCGGCCGCGCGTGCCGGCACACCGGGGTGGCGCTGGTTCCACAGCCGTGCCAGCGCCTGGCCGGCACCGATCTCCAGCACGCGGTCGACCCCACGCGCGTGCAGGTTGTCCATGCATTCGTCCCAGCGCACGGTGGTGGCGATCTGCGCAGCCAGCGCCTGGCCGGCCTGCGCGGCGCTGGCGACGCGGTCGGCCGCATTGCTGAACAGCGGCGTGTGCGGGCGCGCCAGCGGCAGGCCGGCCAGGCGCTCGGCAAAGGCCGCGGCCGCAGGCTGCATGGCGGGCGTGTGCGAAGCCACGGCGACGCGCAAGGGCGTGGCGTGCGCGCCAGCGGCCCGGGCCGCCGCCTCGGCCCGCGCCAGCGCGGCGGGCGGGCCGCCCAGCACCACGCTGTCGATGCCGTTGCGGATGGCGATAGCCAGGCTCCCGTCGGCCAGCAGCCGCTCCAGCACGGCGGGCGTGCACTGGCTCAGGCCGAGCAGGCCGCCCGGCGCCTGGGCGGCGCAGCGGTCCATGGCGACGGCACGCGCCTGGGCCAGGTCCAGCGCCGTGGCGGCATCGAACACGCCCGCCGCGCTGAAGGCCGCCAGCTCGCCCACGCTGTAGCCCGCGATGGCCGCAGGCGGCGGCACCAGCGGCGCGAGCTGCGCCCAGGCCGCCAGCGCCAGCCCGGTCAGGAGGCACTGGGCGTGGGCGTTGCGCGCGCCCCAATCTGCATCGGCGAGGCTGGCGCGCCAATCGGCCACACCCAGCCGCGCACCGACGCTGCGCGTGAGGGCGTCTTCGGCCAGCCAGGGCAGCATGCCGGGATGCTGGCCGCCCTGGCCCGAGAACACGAGGGCCCACGCCATTCAGAGCGCGTCCAGGCGTTGCAGCCAGCAGGCGGCGGCCAGCGTGTCGGCTGCGCCACCCGGCGACAGGCGGCGGGCCACGAAGTCGCGGCCGATGGCGGCGGCCTGCGCCAGTGCATCGGGCTGCGCCGCACCGCCTGCAGCGAGGAAGTTGCGCGCCGCGGCCTGGGCGTGGCGCAAGCCGGCCAGGCCGCCGCGCAGGGCAAGGTTGCTGTCGTCGAGCACGGCGATCACATGGAACAGCGCATCGAGCCGGGCCAGCGGCGGCGCCAGGCCGCGCGCCTGCGCCGCCGCGAGCGCCGGCAGCGCCGTGGAGAAGAGCACCGGAAAGCCCGCTGCCGCCTCGTGCGCGGCGCCGCGCAGGCCCAGGCGCCGCGCCACCCGGCCGCCGGGCAGCATGGGCGCACGCTGGGCGCGCAAGGCCAGGGCCGCGCCCCAGTGCGCAAGCAGCGCCGCGCGCACGGCGGCGGGCCGCAGCGGCGCGCCTGACTGCGCCACCGCGCCGGCCGCGGCGCACAGCAGGCCGAGCTGGAACACCGCGCCGCGGTGGGTGTTGATGCCGCCCGTGGCGGCCAGCATGCGCGCCTCGGCCGCGATGCCGCACCGCTCCAGCGCCGCAAAGCCGGCCCCGGCCTGGCCCAGCGCGGCGATGCGGGGAAAGTAGCCGCGCAGCGCGAACAGGCTGCGCACGAAGGTGCCGGCGTCCATGTCGGCGTGGCTGCCGTTGTCCACCAGGGTCACGAGACCGGGTTTGGGACTCAGGGCGAGCTCGTCGTACAGCGCGAGCGTGGCCGCGCGGCCGATGGCCTGCGGCGTGGCACCGGCCTGCGCGGCGCGCCGGTGTGCGGGCACCGTCATGCGGCCTCCTCGGCCTGCCAGAACGGCGCATCGGCCAGGGCCACGCCGTCCAGCCGCTTGACCAGCACCTGGGCCGTGCGGCCGGCGCGCCAGGCCAGCCATTCGCGCCAGGCCACGGCGCGGTCGCCCGCGAACAGCAGTTCGCCGTCCAGCCGCAGCCCGTCCGACCAGGACTGCAGCAGCACGGCCACGGCATCGGCCTGCGCGGGGCCGTCGACGGCAATGCACAGGTCGATGTCGGAGCCCGGGCGCAGGTGGTCCAGCCCGGTCAGCAGCTGCCAGCCGTGGCTGCCGTAGACGCGCGCCGCCACACCGCAGGCAGACAGGCCGCCGCACAGCGCGCGCCAGGGCCGGCGCTGGGCGGCGCTCAGCAGCGGAGCCAATGCGCTGGCGGGCGGAAAGGCTGTGCGCTGTGCGATGTCGGGCTGCGGCACGGCCAGCGCGATGCGCCGGCGCGCCCAACGGCCCGGCGCCGGCAGGCCCAGGCAAACCGCGCCCTCGGCCTGCGGGCGCTGCCGCGTGACGACCAGCGGCAAGCCGTGCTGCGCCCAATGCGCGAGGCAGGCCCGCGCCTGGGCATCCCATGCACCGGCCAGCACGCGCAGCCAACCGGCGTCGGTCAGGCGCACGAGCTGGTGGCGGTGCAGGGCCGTCATGCCGCTTCCAGCACCCTTTGCGCCACGGCGGCCGCGAGCTTGCGGCCGCCGCGCGCGGCGCCGTCCTGCGCACGCACGTCCTCCACCGGCGTCTGCACGAGCGCCTCGCGCAACGCGGCCTGCAGGTCGCCCTGCCACAGCGCACGCACGCCGCCCATGGCCACGTAGTTGTCCACGCCGGGCGCGAACACGGGGTTGGCCTTGGACAGCTCGGTCAGCATGGACTCGGGCAGCTTGGTCACGCGCGCCATGGCCGGGATGCGCATGACGCGGATCTCGGCATCGGGCAGCGCATAGCAGGCATCGGCGATCAACCCCGAGGTGATGAAGCCGCCCGACAGCGCCTGGTCGTACACCAGGCCCAGCACGCGGTGGCCGCTGCGCCGCGCCAGGTCGATGGCCATGCCCAGGTGGGCCATCGCGCGGTTGATGCCCAGCAGCTCGTCGCGCCGGCGCAGCTGCTGGCCCTGGGTGTCGATCAGCAGCACGATGGGCCGGCCCGGGTGCTGGGCGATGGTATCCAGCACCACGCGGGCCTGGGCCAGCGCGAGCGCCACGCCGATGGGCGCGTGGCCGGTGGTGCCGACCACCGCGATCGCCGCGCCGTCGAGCTGCGCCGTGCCGTGCAGGAAGTCGCCCTCGGCTTGGATGCCGTGGTCGGGGCCGAACAGTTGGGTGGCAAGAAGGTTCCAGTCGAGCGGCATGGCGGGGTTCCCGGAAAAAGGTGTCAATCGAGCTTGATGTTGGCGGCCTTGACGACGCCGGCCCAGCGCGTGATCTCGGCCTGCACGTAGTCGCCGAACTGCGCCGGCGTCAGCGCGCCGAACTGCGCGCCGTTGCTGGCCCACACGGCGCGGATCTCTTCGGCGGCGCCGGCCTTGCGGACCTCCTCGACCACGCGCGCCTGTGCCTCGGCCGGCGTGCCCTTGGGCGCCCACAGCCCATACCAGGTCGTGACCTTGTAGTCGGGCAGGCCCAGCTCGGCCGCGCAGGGCACATCGGGCAGCGAGGGGTTGCGCTGGGCACCCGCCACCATCAAGGCCTTGATGCGGCCGCCCTTGATGTGCGCGGCCGAGGAGCCCAGTCCGTCGAACATCATGTCGACGTTGCCCGAGATCAGGTCCTGCAGCGCCGGCCCCGCGCCGCGGTAGGGGATGTGGGTGATGAAGGTGCCCGTCTGCAGCTTGAACAGCTCGCCCGCCAGGTGGTGCGAGGTGCCGCCACCGGCCGAGGCGTAGTTGAGCTTGCCGGGGCTTTTCTTGAGTTCCGCCAGGAAGGTCTTGAAGTCTGTCGCCGTCACGCGCTTGGGGTTGACCACCAGCACCTGCGGCACCTCGGCCAGCAGCGCCAGCGGCACGAAGTCGCGCTGCAGGTCGTAGTCCAGCTTGGGATAGACCGAGGGCGCGATGGCGTGGTGGATGGCACCCATGAACAACGTGTAGCCGTCGGGCTGGGCGCGCGCAGCGATGGTCGCACCCAGCGTGCCGCCGGCGCCGCCGCGGTTGTCCACGATGAGCTGCTTGCCGGTCTGCTTGGCGAACTGGGCCGACAGCGGGCGCGCGAACGCATCCGTGCCGCCGCCGGCCGGGAACGGCACGACCAGGTTGACGGGCTTGGTGGGCCAGCCGGACTGGGCGCGCACGCCCAGTGCCGTCAGGGCCATGCCGGCGGCGCCGGCGCGCAGCAAGGTGCGGCGGGGGAACGAGGTGGCGTGGTGCATGGTGGTGTGTCTCCGTTGTGGTTCAGGGCAGCGCGGCAAAGCCGGGCTGGGCGATCTGCGACTGCGCACGGTTGCGGTAGGCCGTGGCATCGTCGGCGCCGTACAGGCCGTTCAGCATCAGGCCGCGCGCCACCAGGTCGTCCACCGACTGGCCGACCGCGGCCACGTAGCCCGCCTTGCTGCCGTACAGGGCCTGCACACTGCGGCGCGGGTCGCCGCCCTGGCGCAGCGCATCGGTCACGGCGAAGGCCAGCTGCGAGCCGTTCAGCCCGTACTGGTCGCCCGCGACGAAGCCACTCTTGCGCAGGCTGTAGCCCGTGAACGTGGCCAATGGCACGGACGAATCGGGCATCTTCACACCCGCCACGTCGTTGCCCTGCGCATCCACCGTGGGCAGCTGCACCACGTAGAACTTGCTGGAGACGGCCGAGGGGATCACGCTCTCGTCGTTCAGGCTCAGCGTGTTGTACACGCCGTTGAAGGCCAGGCCCGGCGTGCCGGCCACGCCCGTGAAGGCCACGCCCGACAGGTCGGGCCCGCCCAGGCTGGCGGCCGCGCCGGTCGGCACCGCCAGCGTGCCTGCCCGGGCCGACGGCCAGGCGCTGGCCAGCGGCTGCGCCGTGCCCTTCACCCAGCCCTCCAGGTTCAGGTACAGCGCGCGCACCAGTGCCGTGCTGGCGTTGTTGACGGTGGCCGCGTAGGTGGGCGAGGTGGCGGCCACGCTGCGCGTGACCGTCATGTCGGGCTGGGTCCGCGCATTGGCGGCCAGCTGCGAGGGGCTGTGCTGGGTGCCGGTGGCATAGAACAGGCGCACGTTGTCGGGCACGGCCACGTCGTTGCCCTGGCCGTCGGTGGCCACCAGGGATGCGCGCGCGCCACCGAACTCGATCGGGCTGTCGTACTGGATCACCTTGGGGCAGGTGCCGTCTTCGCTGCACTTCTTGAGCAGGCCATCGGTGCGGCCGCTGACGGGGTCGGTCAGGGTGGCGTAGCCGAACGGGAACTGGTCGCCGGGCGTGTAGTGGGTCTCGTGCTGGCGCGCGTAGTCGCCGGGCTTGGACCAGCGGTAGTTGGTGTAGGTCTTGCGCGAGCCACCCACCAGCGGCAGCATGCCGTCGAACACCCGGCGCTGTTGCGCGTCGGCGTTGAACCCCTGCCACAGGTAGTCGCGCACATAGCGGCCCGACTGCGAGATGCCACCGAACAAGGTGGTCTGCACGCGGCCCGCCAGCGGGTTGCGGTTGCCCGCCGCGTCGGTTGTGCCGTGCCGCAGGAAGCTGACGAGGTCGCGCGTGGCCAGGAAGCCCAGTCCCATGACCTTGGGCTCCACCGCGGTGTAGTTGAACTGGTAGATCGATCCGTTGTCCAGCCCGGCGTCGAGCGCGGCGGCGTAGGCCGCGTCCGCGCGCACGGCGGCGCGGTCGATGGTGACGAAGCCGTAGCCGGTCGCGCCGGTGGAGCCCGCCGGTGCCGTGCCGCTGCCGGCGGTGTAGGCCCATGCGGACGAGGCCACCGTGATGGGTGCCGAGGTGGGCGTCCTGCGCACCGTCAGCGTGGCCGATGCCAGCGCGCCAGGCGCCATCTTGTAGTAGGTGCCGAGCAGGTTGGACGTGGCGTTGTCGGCGATGAACTCGTCCTGCACGCCGCCGGTGATGGGCGCGTTGCCGTTGGCCACGTCCACGGCGATGGGCAGCGTCATGCCCGGCGCGTACCAGCGCTGCGTGCCCGTGATCGCGGCCGTGGCGCCGGTCAGCGTCTGCGGCTGGTCGCCCTGCCAGCCGGCCCAGACGATGCTGGCGCCCTGGTTCAGCAGGAAGCCGTTGCCAGCGCCCACGCCGGCCACGTCGCCGGAGCCGGTGGCAGACACCTGCGGCTGCACGTTGCCGAACAGGTCGTTGCTGGAGCCCTCGTTGAGCGCAGGCACCAGCAGCGACCGGGTGCGGTTGGAGACTTCGTAGAACAGCGTGCCGTTGCCGCGCGCCGCATCCGTCGGTGCCAGCAGCACCACGTCGAACCGGTAGCGCACGAAGCCGTCGGCGTCGGGCACGGTGTTCTTGAGGTCGACGATGGTGGCGGCGCAATCGTCCTTGGGCGACACCGTGGCCGTGGCCGCGGCCAGCGTGTAGGTGTAGGTGCCCACGCTGCCAAAGCTGGCGCCTTCGAACGCCAGGCCCGTGCCCTTGACGTCGAGGCGCTCGATGGCCGAGCGCTTGATCGGGCAGGGGCGCGTGTACTCGGGTGGCACCAGCGCGCTGCGCGCGGCCGGCAGCTGCGGCGCACCGCCGTCGCCGCCGCCGCAGGAAGCCAGCAGCACCGCCGCAATGGCCGCACTGCCACGCGTGGCGTGGCTGGCCAGGGCACCAGGGATGTGTGTCATGTCGTTGTCTCCTTCGTTGTTGAACCGGATTCGTCGTCTTTGCGACTTGTCGTGCGTCGGCGGCGCCTTCAGGCGCCGCGTGCGGGAACCAGTGCCTGCAGGGCCGCAACGTCGAGCGCGGGCACCTGCGCCGCATCGGCAACGCCCAGCCGCTGCCACAGGCGCACGGCATCGTCGTGCACGCCGTCGTTCCAGCCAGCCTCGGGCACCGCGGCCAGGCGGGCTGCCAGCAGTGCATGCTCGGCCTCCAGCGCCTGCAGGCTCACAGGCCGGGACTGGCGCAGCGCCGCGATGGCGGCCGCGCGGAAGGCCTGCACGTCGTCCTCCACCAGCGCATCGCAGTCGCCGGTCAGCCAGCGGTGCTTGCCGCCGCTGGTGCGCCAGACCAGCGCGCGGTCGCGCGCGTCGTACTCGTCCACGCCGTGCGAGGCCTCGATGACCTCCGGGCCGGACATGGCCAGCCGGCCCACGTCGCTCATGACGATGTGGTCGGCGCAGCGCGCCACGATGCCCATGCCGCCGAAGCAGCCGTTGGCGCCGCCGATCAAGACCACCACCGGGATGCCGGCCGCGCGCACGTCGAGCACGGCGCGCATGACTTCGGACACCGCGATCAGGCCGGCGTTGGCCTCGTGCAGCCGCACACCACCCGATTCGGCCAGCAACAGCACCGCGGCCGGTCGGTCGCGCAGCGCGCGCTGGAGCAGGCCCACGAGCTTGGCACCGTGCACCTCGCCGACACCGCCACCCATGAACGCACCTTCCTGCGCGGCGACGAACACGGCCTGCCCGTCCAGCAGCGCGCGGCCGATGGCCACGCCGTCGTCGAAGGCCGAGGGCACGCCCAGCTGCGCCAGGTGCGGGCTGGTCAGCCGCTCGGCCGGCGGCAGCCATTCGTGGAAGCTGCCGGCGTCCAGCAGCAGCGCCAGGCGCTCACGCGCCGAGCATTCGGCGTAGCTGATCATGGCCGCACCCCCTTGGGCAGTTCGGCCACGGCCTGGTCCAGCCGCAGGCTGACCACGGCGGGCGTGGCGCCCATGTCGTTGACGGACACGCGCAGGCCGGCCAGGCCATGGCGGGCGTGGAAGTCGTCCATCACGGCCTGCCAGATCGGTGCGAAGCCGCGCGCCGAGGTTTCCACGCGCACGCTGCAGTCGTCGTTGGGGGTGGCCTCCAGCATCACTTCGAGGTTGCCGGAGCCGACCACGCCGACCAGCACGGGCGCGAACCTGCCAGCAGCACGGCCGCCAGCGTAGGAAAAGTCCAGGGTTTCGAGCCCTGCGGGGATGTCGCTCATGGGATGCCTTTCCTTACCAATTGCGGAATCGCTTGGGCGGTTGGTACAGCCCGCCCGACGCGCGCACCAGGTCGCGCATGCTGCGTGCGGCCAGCAGGTTGCGCGTGGCATCGCGCGGGTCGATGCCCAGGTCCACCGGCCGCTGAATGATCTTGCGGTCGCGCAGGTTCTCCACCATGCGCTTGTCGCGTGCCAGGCCCACGGCCGTGTAGCCCGCCACGCCGCGGATCGCCTGCTCGCGCTCTTCATCGCTCCTGCACAGCAGCAGGTTGGCGATGCCTTCTTCGGTCAGCACGTGGGTCACGTCGTCGCCGTAGACCATGATCGGCGGCAGCGCCATGCCGGCCTGCTCCTGCAGCGTCCAGGCGTCGAGCCGCTCGACGAAGGCCGGCTGCATGTGCTCGCGGAAGGTCTCCACCATCTGCACCACGAGCTTTTGCCCGCGCGGCGTGCCGGCCGCGCCGCGCCGGCCCGCGCGCGCCTCGGCCCCGGCCTTCAGCCAGGCCGGGCTGGCATGGCGCCGGCCGCGTGCGTCAGCGCCCATGTTGGGCGCGCCGCCGAAGCCGGCGATGCGGCCCAGCGTGGCGGTGGAGCTGTTGCCGTCCAGGTCCATCTGCAGCGTGGAGCCGATGAACAGGTCGCAGGCGTAATGGCCGGCCGCCTGGCAGAACGCGCGGTTGCTGCGCAGGCTGCCGTCGGGCCCGGTGAAGAACACGTCGGAGCGCGCGCGGATGTAGTCCTCCATGCCCAGCTCGGAGCCGAAGGAATGCACCGATTCGACCCAGCCCGCCTCGATGGCCGGGATCAACGCCGGGTGCGGGTTCAGCGCCCAGTGCCTGGCGATCTTGCCCTTCAGGCCCAGCTGCTCGCCGTAGGTGGGCAGCAGCAGCTCGATGGCGGCGGTGTCGAAGCCGATGCCGTGGTTCAGCCGCTGCACGCCATAGGCACCGTAGATGCCCTTGATGGCCATCATGGCCATCAACACCTGGATCTCGCTGATCTGCGCCGGGTCGCGCGTGAACAGCGGCTCGATGAAGTTGGGCGTGGGCGCCTTCACCACGAAGCTGACCCAGTCGGCCGGGATGTCGATGCGCGGCAGCTTCGTCGTCGCGCCGTCCACCAGCTCGTTGACCTGCGCGATGACGATGCCGCCCGAGAACGCCGTGGCCTCGACGATGGCCGGCGTGTCCTCGGTGTTCGGGCCGGTGTAGAGGTTGCCCTCGGCATCGGCCGCATGCGCCGCCACCAGCGCCACCTGCGGCGTGAGGTCGATGAAGTAGCGCGCGAACAGTTCCAGGTAGGTGTGGATGGCGCCGATCTCGATGCCGCCCGCCGAGACCAGCTTGGCCAGCCGCGCGCCCTGCGGACCGGAGAAGCTGAAGTCCAGCTTCGCGGCGATGCCGTTCTCGAAAAGGTCCAGGTGCTCGGGCAGCGCCAGCACCGACTGCACCATGTGCAGGCCGTGCACGCGCGCCGGGTCCACCTGCACCAGCGCCTTGGCCAGGAAGTCGGCCTGCTTCTGGTTGTTGCCTTCCAGGCAGACGCGGTCGAAGGGTTCGAGCACGGCCTCCAGCAGCGCGCCGATGGCGCCGGCCGCGACGTGCTTGCCGGCCAACTGCGGGCCGAGCGCCTGCGCGGCGCGCGCCAGCCGCGCCTGGCGCCGGGTGGTCTTGGTGTTCCAGTTCATGCGGTCCATGGTCGGTTCATCCCAGCAGGGCCTTGGTGGCGAAGAACAGGACCGAGGGGCCCATCAGGCAACCCAGTCCGGTGTAGAAGGTCGAGGTCATCGCGCCATAGGGCACCAGCCTGGGGTCGATCGCGGCCAGCGCGCCGCAGACGCCGCTGGTCGTCCCCATCATTCCGCCGAACACCATGGCCGTGCGCGGGTTGTCCAGGCCGATGCTGCGGGCGAACAAGGGTGCGCCCACCATCACCAGCACCGACTTGACCAGGCCCGCGGCGATGCTCAGCGCGATCAGTTCGGAGCTGGCGCCGATGGCGGCGCCGGTCACAGGCCCCACGATGTAGGTGACCGCACCAGCGCCGATGGTGGCCACACTGACCGCATCGGTGTAGCCGAAGGCCAGCGCAACGCCGGCGCCAACGACAAAGGACAACACCACCCCGAGCAGCAGCGAGACGACGCCGCTGACGCCGCACTTGCGCATGTCGGACAGCGTGGCGCCGTAGGCGGTGGACACGATGGCGAAGTCGCGCAGCATGGCCCCGCCCAGCAGGCCGACACCGCCGAGCAGCTTGACATCGACGACACCGTTCTTGCCACCGGTGGAAACGCCCGCCACATAAGCGGCGAGGAGGCCCAGCATGATGGCCAGCGCCGAGCCGTGCAGCCGTCCGCGCGTCAGCTTCGCCGACAACTGGTAGGACAGCCACATGGTGGCACCGACCAGCGCGAACGCCGTGAGCAGCCCGTTCTTGACGAGCAGATTGAGCAGCAGGTCGAGGACCGGGCTCATGCTGCACCGTCGCCAGTCGGGTGGTCCAGCGCCGCGCGTGCCAGCGTTCGCCGCGCCAGCCCGATCCGGTCGATCACCGGGATCAGGGCGAAGCACACGACGGTGGCCAAGACCCCCGCGAGAATGGCCATCGGCCCTCCCTTGACGGCGCCGAGCACGTTCTGCTGGGCCGCCATGGCCACCACCACCGGGATGTACATCGCGGTCCAGAACACGATGCCCTGCTCGGACTGCGGCACGAAGCGCCCGCTGCGCTTGAGCTTCTCCGTCAGCAACAGCAACAGCAGCATCGCAAAGCCGACGCCGCCCACATTGGCCTTCACGCCGATGGCCAGCCCCAGCACATCGCCGACCAGCGCACCGAAGAGTGTGCAGATGGCGAGGAGCCCTACCCCGTAAATGATCATTGCGATGTCTCCTGCCCGCCGCGATGCGGCTTTTTGGTAGGGAACGATGACCGGCTGCGACAGGTTGCGGAGCCGGTGCCTTCCCTGGAGACGAACCTTATCGGGCAGGCCCGGCCTGATCAATTAACACGCCGCATGAACATTTGCACGGGACGAAATGATCGAGGGATAACCCGCAGTGCCGGGGCCGCCGGCCGTGTGGCCGCTGCTGCGGCCTCTCAGAACCGACCGCGTGAGGCGCGGCACACCGCCAACAGCGCCAGCAGGTTGGGGTCGCGCTCGCGCGAGCGCAGGAAACTCAGCGCGATGGTCTGGCGCACGCGGTAGCGTGCAAGCAATGGCACCAGCCGCACGTTGGGCGGCAACACGGTGCGCATGCGGCCGGGCAGCAGCGTGCAGCCGACGCTGCCGTCCACCAGGTTCATGAGCGAGAAGATGTCCCCGGTGTGCATGGCGATCTGCGGCGCAAAGCCGGCGATGCGAAACGCCTCGACAAAGCTGTCGTAGGTGGCGAAGCCTTCGGTCAGGCTGACGAATCGCTCGTCGACGCACGCGCTCAGGTCCACCTCGGGCATCGCTGCGTAGGCCGACTGCGCGGGCGCTGCGAAGAAGGCCTCGTCCTCGAACATCGGTTCGTACTCGATGTCGGTGGCGGCCACCGGCACGGCCATCAGTGCGGCGTCGATCGCGCCGTCGCGCAGCTTGGCCAGCAGGTCGGCGTTGGAACCCAGCAGCAGCTCGGTCTGCACGGTGGGGCGGCGCTGCTTCATGCCCAGCACCAGCGCCGGCACGGCGCGGCTGGTCAGCGAGTACATCGAGCCGATCCGGACACGGTCGGCCGCGTAGCCGGCGATCTCGCGCGTGGCGCGCACGCCGTCGCCGAGCAGGCGGCGCATCTCGCGTGCCGTCTCGGCCAGGCGCTGCGCCGCCGGCGTGGGCACCAGGTTGCGCCCTTCCTGGCGGAACAGCACGCAGCGCATCGCCTCCTCCAGCGCGTGCAGCGCGCGGTGCACGCTGACCACGCTGGTCTGCAGGCGCTCGGCTGCGCGCGCGAGGTTGCCGGTCTCCATGAAGGCCAGCAGCACCTGCAGCTGGCGCAGCGTGATGTCGTCGTCGGCGGCGGGGGCGGACATGGGTGGGTGGCGAGGCCGGCGATGGCCGCGGCGCTATTCCACCACCACCGCCGTGCCGCTGGCCGAGACCATCAGCATGCCGTTGTCGCGGCCCAGCACCTCGTAGTCCAGGTCCACGCCGACGACGGCGTTGGCACCTGCCTCCTGTGCCCGCTCCTGCAGCTCGCGCATCGCGATGTCGCGCGCGCGCTGCAGTTCGCGCTCGTAGGTGGCCGAGCGGCCGCCGACCAGGTCGCGGATGCCGGCGAACATGTCCTTGAACACATTGGCGCCGAGGATGGCCTCGCCCGCGACCACGCCGCAGTAGCGGGTGATGCGCTTGCCCTCGATGGAGGGGGTGGTGGTGATCAGCATGCGGTGCTCCGGTTCACAGGCCGTAGGCCTGGCGCGCCGTGGTGTCGAACACAGCGGCCTGGTCTGGCGGCGCAACCCACTGCCGCGCCGCGGCCAGCCACGCATCGTAGCGGCCCGCCAGGTCCAGCACCGGCCAGTCGCTGCCCCACAGGCAGCGCTGCGGGCCAAAGGCCGCGAGCAGCCAGTGCGCGTGGCGCGCCAGCGCATCCACCGGCGCGCCCGTGGCGGCCTCGGTCCACAGGCCGGAGAGCTTGCAGAAGGCCGCCGTCTCGTCCGCGAGCGCCTGCAGGCCATCGGTCCACGCGGCCCAGCCTGCGGCGTCGCCCGGGATGGCAGGCTTGGCGCCGTGGTCTATCACGATGCGCAGGTCCGGATGGCGTTCGGCCAGGCGCAGGATGCGCGGCAGGTGCCGGGGCTGCACCAGTGCGTCGAACACCAGGCCGCAGCGCGCCATGGCGGCCAGCGCCGGCCGCAGCGCGCGGTCGAGGATCCAGTCCGGATCGGCGATGTCCTGCAGCATGGGCCGCAGGCCCTTGAGCTTGGGCTGGCGCGCCAGCGTCTCGATGCGCGCGGGTGCGTCCGGGGCCAGCAGGTCGACCCAGCCGACGACGCCCAGCACCGCGGGCGACCCGGCGGCCTCTTGCAACAGGAACGCGGTCTCGGCCTCGGTCGGCGCGGCCTGCACGAGCACGCCGCCCTGCACGCCGCAGGGTGCGCTCACGGCACGCCAGTCGGCAATCCGCACGTCGCGGTGGATGGGGCCGAGCGCGGGCGTGAGCCAGCCGTAGTCGCCGCGGTCCAGCTGCCAGATGTGGAAGTGGGCGTCGATCATGGCGTGGGGGCGGTGTCGGGCAACAGGCCCTGGGTGCGCAGCGCCTGCCAGAACGCGGCCGGGATGGGCTGGGCGAGCATGGCCACGCTGTCCTGCCACTGGGCCACGTCCTGCGCGCCGGCCACCACGATGTCCACCGCCGGGTGGGCCAGCGGAAATTGCAGCGCCGCCGCGCGCAGCGGCACGCCATGCGCGGCGCAGACCCGCTCGACGGCGGCCGTGCGGTCGACCCAGGCCTGCGGCGCGCGCCCGTAGTCGAAGCGCGGCTCGGTGCCGCCGCCCACGCCCGTGGCCAGGATGCCGGAATTGAACACGCCCCCGAGCGCGATGCGCACGCCACGCGCCACGCACTGCGGCAGCAGCGCGGGCAGCGCACTGTGGTCGATCAGGCTGTAGCGGCCCGCCAGCAACAGGCAGTCCAGGTCGGCGCCGGCCAGCACGTCCAGGCAGACCTGCACGTCGTTGACGCCCAGGCCGACCGCGCCGACCAGGCCTTCGCGCTGCAGTGCGCGCAGCGTGGGCAGGGTCTCGCCCAGCACCTGGGCCAGGACCAGCGGGTAGGCATCGCCATGCGTGGCGGCGTCGCAGTCGTGCACATAGGCCACGTCGAGCCGGGCCATGCCCAGGCGCTGCAGGCTGTCTTCCACGCTGCGGCGCGTGCCGGCGGCCGAGTAATCCCAATGCTGCGTGAACGGCAGCACGTCCACATAGCCGTTCTGCGCGCGTGCGGCCCGGGCATCGGGGCGCAGCACGCGGCCGGCCTTGCTCGACAGCACGAAGCGCGTGCGCGGCAGCCCACGCAGCGTCTGGCCGAAGCGCTGCTCGGACAGCCCGTTGCCATAGTGCGGCGCGGTGTCGAAGCTGCGGCAGCCGTCCGCCAGCGCGGTGGCCAGCACGGCCTGGGCTTCGGCATCGGGCACGGCCCGGAACAGATTGCCCAGCGGCGCGCCGCCCAGGCCCAGGCGCAGGCCGTCGGTACAGCCCGGAAAGCGCGTCGCGTGCGCAGTCGGCATCGAAAGTCCCTCACAAGAAAAATGTCGCCGACCCTATGACTAACATGTCAGTCCGTCAACAGGGCATGTGCCGATGGGAGAAGGCCTGCAGGCTGGGCACGATGCGCGGCCCATGCTCAAGAACCTCTCGCCCCTGCTCTCGCCCGACCTGTTGCACGCGCTGGCGTCCATGGGCCATGGCGACGAGATCGTGCTGGCCGATGCCTTCTTTCCGGCCGCCACGCACGCCCAGCGCCTGATCCGCCTGCCCGGCATTTCCGCCGATGCCGTGCTGGACGCCGTGTTGTCGCTGTTGCCGCTGGACGATTTCGTGCCGCAGCCGGCCTGCACCATGCAGGTGGTGGGCCGGAGCGACGAGGTGCCGCCGGCCGTCGCGCAGTTCACCGAGGTGCTGGCCCGGCACGGCGGGGCGGCACCGGGCACGCTGGACCGCTATGCCTTCTACGAGCGCGCGGCCAAGGCCTTCGCCATCGTCGCCACGGGCGACACGCGCACCTACGCCAACATCCTGTTGAAGAAGGGCGTGCTCAAGTGAGCAAGATCACGAGGCCCCCACGCTCGGTACTGCGTGTCCTTCGCTGCCACCCGGGGAGGCGCTTCATGCCTTGGGGCGGCCCGGCGGCATGAACGCCGCTTCGCGTCGCCGCCTGGCCGTGGTTCCCCCCGAGCCGACCAGCCAGCGCGCGCGCGCCTACCAGGGCTTCACGCAGCAGATCCTGGCCGGCGGCATCAAGCCCGGGCAGTTCGTCTCGCAGCGCGAGCTCATGACGCTGCTCGACATGCCGCTGGGAGCGGTGCGCGAGATGATCCCGCGCCTGGAAGCCGCCGGCCTGGTCAAGACCGTGCCGCAGCGCGGCCTGCAGATCGCGCATGTGGACTTGAAGCTCGTGCGCAACGCCTTCCAGCTGCGCGCCATGATCGAGCGCGAAGCGGTGCGCCACTTCGCCGCCGTGGTCACCGCCCCGGAGCTGGCGGCGATCACGGCCGCGCACCAAGACATCATCGACCGCGCCAGCGCTGGCCATGCGGACGCCGCGCTGCTGGACGACGCGCAGGCGGTGGACTGGGGCCTGCACGACCGCATGGTCGACGCGCTGGGCAACGAGATCCTGTCGGAGATCTACCGCGTGAACAGCCTGCGCATCCGGCTGATCCGGCTGGAGCAGGCCGTCATCACGCCGGCCCGGCTGATCCCTGCGATGCAGGAGCACCTGCAGTTCGTCGCGGCGCTGGAACGCCGCGATGCCGCGGCCGCCGTGCGCCTGCTCGACGCCCACATGGACAGCGCGCTCAACCACGCGCTGACCGGCCCCACGGCAATGCCGCTGCCGGCCTTCGTTCCCCCCAACAACACCCCGAGGAGACGCACGCGATGACGCATGCCATCACCGGCCTGTGGCCTGCCCTGGCCACAGCCTTCACGGCCAGCGGCGCCGTCGACACCGCCCGCACGCTGGCACAGGCGCGCCGCATGCTGGCCGCCGGCAGCGAGGGCATCACCCCGTTCGGCACCACGGGCGAAGGCCCGGCGCTCACCGTGGCCGAACGCCAGGCCCTGCTGGAGGCCTTGCTGGCCGACGGTGTGCGGCCGGACCAGCTCATCGTCTGCACCACGGCCTGCGCGATGGGCGACGCCATCACGCTGGGCCGCCACGCCATCGCGCTGGGCTGCACGCGCCAGCTGTACATGCCGGCCTTCTACTTCAACCACCCGCGCGACGCAGGCGTGGTGGACGCGGTGAGCCAGATGGTGCGCGGCATCGGCAGCGACGCGCTGCGCGTGCTGCTCTACCAGTTCCCCTCGCTGAGCAACGTGGGCTTCAGCCATGCGGCCATCGCCACGCTGGCCGACGCGCACCCGGGCGTGGTGGTCGGCATCAAGGACAGCACGGGCGACCGCGCGCACTCGCTCGCGCTGGTCAAGGCCTTCCCGCAGCTCGGCACGCTGGTCGGCGCCGAGCTCGACGTGGCCCCGGTGATGCTGCAAGGCGGCGCCGGTTCGGTGAACGGACTGGCCAACCTGGCCCCGCACCTGATGCGCCGCGTGGTGTCGCGCCCGGCCGAGGTCTCGGCCGCCGACCAGACCTTGATGCAAGGCCTGCTGGCCCTGCTCGGCGTGCGCCCCAACATGCCCTTCGTCAGCGCCTACAAGACCGCGCTGGCCGAGCAGCTGGGAGACGACGGCTGGCTGCATGTGCGGGCGCCGCTCTCGCCCCTGGAAAGCACCGAGGCACAGGCCGTGCGCGCGGCCTACCGTGCGCTGGGCCAGGATGTCGCCACCCTGTGATCCCCCGACCTGACACCAACGGAGACAAGCCATGAACCATTCCGCCTTCAAGCGCCGTGAACTGCTGCAGGCAGCGGCCGGCGCCACCGCCCTCGGTACCCTGCCCCAGGTGTTCGCACAGGGCAACTTCGACTGGAAGCGCTATGCCGGCCAGAGCCTCGAGGTGCACCTGATCAAGAGCCCGCGCGGCGAGCTGCTGCAGCGCCACCAGAAGGAGTTCGAGGACCTGACCGGCATCAAGGTCGGCGCCGAGCAGATGCCCGAGCAGCAGTCGCGCCAGAAGACCGTGATCGAGTTCAACTCGGGCCGCACCAGCTTCGACGTGGTGCACCTCTCCTACCACGTGCAAAAGCGCCAGTTCGCCAAGGGCAAGTGGATGGAAGACCTGCGGCCCATGTTCGCCAATGCGGCGCCGCCGGACTTCGACCAGAAGGACTACTCCGCCGGCGGCATGTTCTACGCCACGCAGAGCGACGGCCGCATCGACAGCCTGCCGCTGAACCTGGACCCGTGGATCCTCTACTACAACAAGGAGTTGTTCGCGGCCAAGGGCGTGGCCTACCCCAAGAGCTACGCCGAGATCCTGGAAGCCGCCAAGAAGCTGCACGACCCGGCCAACGGCGTCGCGGGCTTCGTCGGCCGCGGCCTCAAGAACGCCAACGTGCCGCTGTGGACGGGCTTCTTCCTGGGCTGGGGCGGCCAGTTCTTCGACGCCGCCGGCAAGCTGGCGACTGAGACGCCCGAGGCCATCGCCTCGGCCACGCTGTACCGCGACCTGCTCAAGACCACCGGCCCGGCCGGCATTGCGGGCTACAACTGGAACGAATCGCAGAGCCTGTTCCTGCAGGGCAAGGCCGCGATGTGGATCGACGGCTCGGGCTTCGCGCCGCCTCTGGAAGACGCCACCAAGTCCAAGGTCGTCGGCAAGGTCGGCTACGGCGTGATGCCGCCCGGCCCCAAGGCGCAGGTCTCGGCCACCTTCGGCGACGGCATCGGCGTCTCCTCGTTCTCCAAGAAGAAGGAGGCGGCGTTCCTGTACATCGTCTGGGCCACCAACAAGGCCATGCAGGCGCGCATGCTGGCCACCGGCTCGGGGGCGCCGGTGCGGCTCTCGGCCTACGGCGACAAGGAGGCCATCGCCAACCTCAAGGTGCCGGCCGCCTGGCTCACGGCCGTGGCCGAATCGCTCCGCATCGCCAAGCCCGGCCTGCCCATCATCGAGCCCGTGACCGAGTTCCGCGACGTCTACGGCATCGCGCTCAACAACATGCTGACGGGCGGGGACGTGGCGGCCGAACTCAAGAAGGCCACGGCCGAGTTCGCGCCCGTGGTGGCCAAGTCGGAAAGCTGACCAGCCCCATGCGCAAGCGCGGCGTCTCGCCCTTCCTGTGGTTCATCCTGCCGGCCGTGCTGGTGGTGGTGGCCGTGATCGTCTTCCCGTGGATGTTCACGCTGTGGATGAGCCTGTTCGACTGGAAGATCGGTTCGGCGTCGAAGTTCGTCGGCCTGGCCAACTATGCCGAGTTGGCCACGAACACGCGCTTCCTGATGGCCATCCTGCACACGCTGGTGTTCACGGCGCTGGCCGTCATCGCGCCGCTGGTGCTGGGCACGGCCGCCGCGCTGGTCTTCAACCAGAAGTTCGCGGGCCGGGGCTTCTGGCGCGGCGCCTTCGTGCTGCCCATGATGGCCACGCCCGTGGCCATCGCGCTGGTGTGGGTCATGATGTTCCACCCGCAGCAGGGCGTGCTGAACTACCTGCTGTCCCTCGTCGGCATTCCGCCGAGCGAATGGGTCTACTCGCCGATGCTGGCGATTCCGTGCCTGGTGCTGGTCGACATCTGGCAGTGGACGCCGCTGGTCATGCTGATCGTGCTGGGCGGCCTGGCCTCGCTGCCGACCGACCCGTTCGAGGCCGCGCACATGGAAGGCGCCACGCGCTGGCAGACGCTGCGCTACGTGACGCTGCCACTGCTCATGCCCTTCATCATGGTGGCCGCCGTGGTGCGCCTCATCGACGCGCTGAAGACCTTCGACACCATCTACGTGATCACGCAGGGCGGGCCCGGCACCTCGTCCGAGACCATCAACCTGTACCTGTACCTGCAGGCGTTTTCGTTCTACCAGATCGGCAAGGCGTCCAGCGTGGTGGTGGTGTTCTTCGTGCTCGTGGTGGGCCTGAGCCTGCTGCTGTTCTGGCTGAAGGAACGGTCCCGCTATGACGCGTAAGCTCATCGACAAGGCGCTGCTCGCGCTGTGCGTGTTCCTGCTGGTTTCGCCGGCCATCGGCTTCTTTTTGTGGATGCTGTCGCTGGCCTTCAAGAACGAGGTCGACAACCTGGCCTACCCGCCGGTGTTCATCCCGAGCCCGCCCACGCTGGACAACTTCCGCAAGGTGTTCGACAGCGGCCCGTTCTTCCAGTACTTCCTGAACAGCATCACGGTGTCGGGCCTGGCGACGCTGGTGGCGCTCTTGATCGGCGTGCCGGCCGGCTACGGCATCGCGCGGCTCAAGGCCAAGAAGCTGCTGCTGACCATCCTCATCGCGCGCATGACGCCGGCCATCAGCTTCCTGATCCCGCTGTTCTCGCTGTTCCAGGCGCTGGGGCTCACGGGCACGCTGGCGCCGGTGGTGATCACGCACCTGGTGATCACCGTGCCCATCATGGTCTACATCGTGGCGGGCTACTTCGAGACGCTGCCGATGGAACTGGACGAGGCCGGCCTCATGGACGGCTGCTCGCCCTGGCAGCGCTTCCGGCACATCGCGCTGCCGCTGGCGCGGCCCGGCATCACGGTGGCGGCGATCCTCGCCTTCATCTTCTCGTGGAACAACTTCATCTTCGGCGCCGTGCTGGCCGGGCGCGAGACGCGCACGCTGCCCGTCGCCATCTACAACGTGCTGACCTTCGAGCAGATCGCCTGGGGGCCGCTGGCCGCCGCGGCCATCCTGGTCACGCTGCCGGTGCTGGTGCTCACGCTGGTGATTCAGAAAGAAATCGTCGGCGGCCTCACGGCCGGCGGCGTCAAGGGCGGATAAAAACATGGCTTCAGTCACGCTCTCGGGCATCACCAAATCCTTCGCCGAGACGCAGGTCATCAAGGGCGTGGACATCGCGATTGGCGACGGCGAGTTCGCGGTCTTCGTCGGCCCCAGCGGCTGCGGCAAGTCCACGCTGCTGCGCATGATCGCCGGGCTGGACGCGCCCACCACAGGCGAGATCCGCATCGCCAACACCGTGGTCAACGACCTGCCGCCCAAGCAGCGCGAGGTCTCCATGGTGTTCCAGACCTATGCGCTGTACCCGCACATGACGGTGCGCGAGAACATGGGCTTCGGCCTCATGATCGCGGGCACCGCGGCCCAGGCCATCGCGAGCAAGGTGGCCGGCGCCGCGCGCATGCTGGGTCTGGACGCACTGCTGGACCGGCTGCCCAAGCAGCTGTCGGGTGGCCAGCGCCAGCGCGTGGCGATGGGCCGGGCGATGGTGCGCGACCCCAAGGTCTTCCTGTTCGACGAGCCGCTGTCCAACCTCGACGCCAAGCTGCGCGTGCAGATGCGCACGGAGATCCGCGCGCTGCACCAGCGGCTCAAGACGACCTCGATCTACGTCACGCACGACCAGGTCGAGGCCATGACCATGGCCGACCGCATCGTGGTGCTGCGCGATGGCAAGGTCGAGCAGATCGGCACGCCGGTGGAGCTGTACGACCGGCCCGGCAATGCCTTCGTTGCGACCTTCATCGGCTCGCCGTCGATGAACCTGCTGCCCGCGACCGTGCAGGGCGGCAGCGCCGGAACGCCGGGCGGCGCCGTGCCGCTGCCGGCGCCGGCGCAAGCGCTGGAAGGCCGCAAGGTGCTGCTGGGCCTGCGGCCCGAGCACCTCAGGGTGCAGCCGGCCGGCACGCCGGGCATCGGGTGCGAGGTCAAGGTCGTGGAGTTCAGCGGCGCCGACACGCTGCTGGCCTGTGAGTCGCACGGCCAGAGCGTGCAGGCCCTCGTGCACGACCGGCTGATGGTCAAGCCCGGCGACATGATCAGCCTCGCCATCGCGCCGGAGCACGTGCACCTGTTCGATGCCGGCACGCAGCAGCGGCTTTGATCAGCTGCGCACGGTCCAGCCGACCAGGCGCAGGACCACGGGCCGCACCAGCATCACGCTGGCGAAGGCCGCCGGCATGGCCAGCGCATAGGACGCCAGCACGCGGTCGAGGAAGCGCGCGTCGGCGCCGCCGTTGGCGGCGACGATCACCATGCTCATGAGGAAGGCCATGATGCAGGCCATGTAGAACGCGAAGGCCACGGGGGCCATGCGCTTGGGGAGTTTCCAGGTGCGGGGAGAAGCGGTCTGCGAAAGCATGGGTGTTTGTGCCCATGGTGTTCTGTGCTGCACCCTCCTACCTCGCGCGGCGCGGACGGCCCACCACGCCCGAAGCACTGGCGCAGCACGACTGCCTGCTCTACCGCATGGAGGTCGACGGCAAGGTCATGCCATGGCCTTACCTGCGCGAGGGCACGCGCGTGGTGCCGGAGCTGCGAGCCGCCGCGGTGGCCAACGACATCGACACGCTCGCCATGCTGGCCGTGCACGGCGCCGGCATCACGCGGCTGGGCTGGTTCATCGCCAGGCCGCTGGTGGCGCAGGGCCTGCTCGAGCCCTTGTTCCTGCAGAGTCCGCGCAGCAGGAAGGCGCCGCGCATCGCGCCGGAACCGCTGGAATTCTTCCTGTGCTACCGCGACCGCCAGCATGTGCCGGCCAAGGTCCGCGTGTTCGCCGAGTACCTGGCCGAGGCACTGCGCGACCATCCCGACCTGCGCGCGCCCGCATGACCCGGCGGCCACGTGGGCGCACCGGGCCGCAGGCACCGCACGGGTCAGCGCCCGCTGCCGCCCTGGCGGCTGCGCACCTGGTTGGCCGAGCCGATCTGCGACTCGCGGTCGTTGCGGCTGGCTGGCGAGCGCTGCGACTGGTGGATCTGCGTGGCACCGCCCGGCGTGGCGCTGTTGCGGTCGTTGGCGACCTTGCCGTGGGCCTGGGCCTGCGGATCGCCGTCCATGTCGCTGCGGGTGGACGAGGGCTTCTTGGACATCAGGACTCCCGTGTGTCGTTGAACATGGGCTCCATGCTCGGCCCTCGTGCGACCCGGGCGGTGTAGGCGCATGCCGATTCGTGCGCCGGGCACAGGCCCGTCAAGGCCAAGCGCTGCGCAGAAGCGGGCCAAACCTCGCCCCTTGACTACACGGGGCGCCACGCCTTGCCGCCATACTAGGACGCACTCCGGGCGCACCGCGCCCCATCCCATGATCCAACGCAAGACCCTCAAGACGCTGACGCGGCTCTTCACCAACAGCCTCAAGCCGCTGCTGCAGGCCGCATCGCCGCCGCGCAAGCGCCAGCGCGCGGCGCCCAAACCAGCGGCCCGCGCCAAGCCGGCGCTGTTCGCGGCACCGCTTGCACGCCCGAAGGCGCCGGCGCGCGCCAAGCCGATGCCAAACCGCCCTGCCGCCAGCGCCGCCGCCGGCCGCTGGATCAGCGGCCGCGCCGTTACGGCGGGCGGCTCGCGACGCTACCGCCTGTTCATTCCGGCCAGCCGCGCCTTTGGCCAGCAGGTGCCGTTGATGGTGATGCTGCACGGCTGCGAGCAGAACGCCGAAATCTTCGTCGCCAGCACGCGCATGCACCAGCTCGCGGCGCGCGCAGGCTTTGCGGTGCTCTACCCCGACCAGGACCGCATGGCCAACGTCAACGGCTGCTGGAACTGGTTCGACACGCGCAATGGCCGCGGCCATGTGGAGGCGGCGCTGATCATGCGGGCCATCGACCAGGCCTGCCTGTACGGCGCCGACCGCACGCGCGTGGCGATCGCCGGACTGTCGGCCGGCGCCAGCATGGCGGCGCTGGTCGTCACGCGCTACCCCGACCGCTTCCGGGCCGTGGCCATGCACTCGGGCGTGCCGCCCGGTACGGCACGCACCGGCCTGGGTGCCCTGTCGGCGATGTACGGGCATGGCAACACGAAGCCGCTGGACGCCGATGCCGAGGCCATGGCGGCGCACTGGCCGGCACTGCTGGTGGTGCACGGCGGCGCCGACACGGTGGTCAAGGCCAGCAACGGCCTGGCGGCCGTGCAGGCCTGGGCCGAAGCGGCCGGCGCCAAGGCCACAGCGCCGCGTTCGGTGCAGCGCGGCAAGCGGCTGGCGATGCAGGTCACCGACTACCGCGCACGCCGCCGGCTGGTGGCGAGCCTGGTCGAGATCCCGCAGCTGGGCCATGCCTGGAGTGGCGGACCGGCCGCACAGCCCTACAGCGATCCGCAGGGCCCCGATGCCTCGCGGCTGATCTGGGCGTTCGCGCAGCGGCAGTTCACGCGGGCGGCGTAGTCAGGCAAGGGCCAGGCAGCCCATGCGACGGGATGTGCGGTGCACAACGGCGCGCGGGAGCGCCCCCCTTCAGCTTTCGCAGAACTCCAGGAAGGCGTCGAGCTCGGTGGACTTGTCGAAGACGGCATCGGCGCCCAGTGCCAGGCACTGCGCGCGGATGTCGACATCGGCGTAGTTGGTCAGCACCACGGCACGCTGGCGTGGATCGCGCGCACGGCAGGCCTGCAGCACGCCCAGGCCGGAGCCATCGCGCAGGAACAGGTCGATGACGGCCAGCTGCCAGCCGTCGGGATGCTCGCGCAGCCATTCGGCGGCGGACTCCTCGGATTCGGCCCAGGCCACCACGCGCATGTCCACGAGTTCCTCCAGGGCCACGATCAGGTTGTCGCGGATCAGGGCGTTGTCTTCGACGAGGAAAACCACAAGCGGTGAAGCGGGACGGTTCATCCCCGTATGGTGCGTGCCCGCGTCAGGCCAGGCAGCCGCGTTCGGGCGCGGATGCGCGTAGGACGCCGCCGGGCAGCGCTGCGCGCACTTCAGCGGTCCGCCAGCGCGTCGGCGATGGCCAGGGCCAGCCCGGCCTGGTCGAAGGGCTTGCCCAGGCGCACGGTGCGCGGCGGCAGGCCGGCTGGCAGCTCCGCATAGCCTGTGGCCAGCACCACCGGCAGTTGCGGGCGCTCCTGCCGGACCTTGGCGATCAGCTGGGCGCCCGTCATGTGCGGCATCACGTGGTCGCTGACGAGCAGCGCGATGGTGGCGTCGGCACGCAGCAGGCGCAGGGCTTCCTCGGCCGTGGCGGTCTGCAGCACGCTGTGGCCCAGCTCCTCGAGCAGGGCCACGGTGTTGGTGAGGACCAGAGGGTCGTCGTCCACGGCCAGCACGCGCATGGCCGCGACAGCGGGGGACGCCACGGCCGCGCGCGCCGGCGCAGCTGCGGGCGTGTCGTCATCCGCCACTGGCAGCCAAAGCGTGGCCGTGGTGCCCTGGCCGGCCTGGCTCTGCAACGTGAAGCCACCGCCGGACTGGCCGGCCAGGCCATGCACCATGGCCAGGCCCAGTCCCGTGCCCTTGCCTGCCCCCTTGGTCGTGAAGAAGGGCTCGGTCGCGCGCGCCAGCGTGGCCGCGTCCATGCCGCTGCCGGTGTCGGTCACGGCCAGCCGCACATAGTGGCCAGGCGCGATGGCACCGGACTGCGCCAGCGTCTCTTCCTGTGCGCTCAACGTCAGCTGCCCGCCCTCGGGCATGGCGTCGCGCGCATTCACGGCCAGGTTCAGCAGCGCCAGCTCGAGCTGGTTGGCATCCACCAGCACCGGGGGCAGGGCCGGCGCAAAGGCCGTCTGCACCTGCACCGTGCTGCCCAGCGTGCGCGTGAGCAGCTCGGCCATGCCCTCGACCAGCGCCGGCAGGCGCACCACCGTGGGCTTGAGGTCCTGGCGCCGCGCGAAGGCCAGCATGCGCTGCGTCAGGGCCGCCCCGCGGCGCGCACCGTTGAGCGCGTTGTCGATGAGCTGGACCAGCTTGGGATCGTCCGGCAGCCGCCGCCGCACCAGGCTCAGGCTGGACATCACCACCATCAGCAGGTTGTTGAAATCGTGCGCCACGCCGCCGGTGAGCTGGCCGATGGCGTCCAGCTTCTGCGACTGGAACAAGGCCTCGCGGGCCCGCTCCAGCGCCTGTTGGGCAGCGCGCTGGGCGGTCACGTCCCGCGTGATCTTGGCGAAACCGACGATGCGGCCGTCGTCGTCGCGGATGGCGTCGATCACCACGTTGGCGCGGAATTCGCTGCCGTCCTTGCGCACACGCCAGCCCTCGGCCTCGAAGCGGCCCTCGCGCGCGGCGGTGGCCAGGGCGTGGCCGGGCTCGTCGCGGGCCCGGTCCTCGGCGCGGTAGAAGCGTGAGAAATGCGTGCCCACAACCTCCGCCGCGGCGTAGCCCTTGATGCGTTGCGCGCCGGCATTCCAGTTGGCGACCAGACCCTGCGGGTCGAGCATGTAGATGGCGTAGTCGGTCACGCCCTGCACCAGCACGCGGAACTGCTCCTCGCTGCGGCGCAGGCTTTCCTCGGCGGCGCGGCGCTCGGTCAGGTCGCGCGTGACCTTGGCATAGCCGACGATGCCACCGTCATCGCCGCGGATCGGCTCGATCACCACCAAGGCCCAGAAACGGCTGCCATCCTTGCGCACGCGCCACCCCTCGGCCTCGAATCGCCCCTGCGTGGCCGCCGTCACCAGCGCGCGCGCCGGCAGGCCGGCGAGCCGGTCGTCCTCGGTGTAGAAGCTGGAGAAGCTCTGCCCCAGGATCTGCGCAGGCGTGTAGCCCTTGAGCCGCTGTGCCCCAGGGTTCCAGCTGACCACCCGACCCTCCGGATCCAGCATGTAGATCGCGTAGTCGGTGACAGCGTCCACCAGCAAGCGGTAGCGCATGTCCTCGCCGAGTTCGGACAATTGCAGGGAAGGGGCAGCCAGGGAGTTCATGGGGAAAAAGCTGCAGCGGACTATAGCCACAGCAGTGCGGCAACCGCCCCCGACCGCTGCCAAACGCGGCGTTGTCCGACAGACGCAGTACACCGCCACAGGTGATGGAAGAACCCCCGCTCCACCATGGCGCCCGCGCTCTGGAACGCACAGGCGCACTGGACTGCGCGCAGACGCCGCCGGCCTCAGTACCCGCGTGCCGGATCGATGCGGTGGTCGGGCGGCTCGCCCGCCGCGACGCGCAGGATGTTGGCCGCGATCTGCCGGGCCGACGATGACGGGATGGCCACCGAGGCCAGGTGCGGCGTGATCAGCACGTTGGGCATGCCCCACAGCGCATCGTCGGCCGGCAGCGGTTCGCGCGCGAAGACGTCCAGCGTCGCACTGCCGATGTGGCCGCTTTGCAGCAGTGCCGTCAGCGCAGCCTGGTCGACCAGGGCGCCCCGGGCCACATTGACGAAGGCGGCGCCGGGCCGCATGCGCTGCAGCCGCGCGCGGTCGAACAGATTCTGCGTCTGCGGCGTGAGCGGCAGCATCAGCACCACGATGTCGGCCTGGCCGAGCACGGTGTCCAGCGTCTCCATGCCCGAGAAGCACGCCACGCCCTCGATCTGGCGCGGGCTGCGCGACCAGCCCAGTGTCCGAAAGCCCTGGCGCTGCACTTCATGGGCCGCCGTGGCACCGAGCTGGCCCAGGCCGAGCACCGCCACACTGATTTCACCGGGCGAGCGCGGGTGGCGGTAGGCCCATTCGCCGCGCCGCTGCGCCTGCTCGAAGTGCGGGATGTCGCGCGCATGCCGCAGCACGGCGAACAGCACATAGCCGGCCATCATGCGCGACATCTGTGGGTCGGTGATCCGCGTGATGGGGATGCCGGCCGGCAGGTCGCTGCGCCCGACCAGCGCGTCGACGCCAGCCCCCAGGTTGACGATCAGCCGCAGCTTGGGCATCTGCCGGAAGAAGCCCGCGGGCGGCTTCCAGGCCATCGCGTAGTGCACGTCCTCGGGCCGCTCGATGGCGCCGGCGTCGACCACCTGCAGCTGCGGCAGCTGCGCCTGCAGCGCCTGCTTCCAGGTGCCGAAATCGTCGAACGCGCTGTAGAACACCAGCGTGCCCAGGCTTGCCGCCATCGTCACGCGCCCTGCAGGCTCTTGCGCACCAGGCGCGCCACCGCCTCGATGGCGAACTCGTAGCCGTCGCCGCCCAGGCCCGCGATCACGCCATCGGCCGCCTTGGAGATGAAGGAGTGGTGGCGGAAGGGCTCGCGCTTCCAGATGTTGCTCATGTGGGCTTCGATGATCTTGCCCGGGAAGGCCAGTAGCGCGTCGAGGATGGCGATGGAGGTGTAGGTCAGGCCGGCGGCGTTGATGACGATGCCGTCGGCCACGCCGCGCGCCTCCTGCAGCCAGTCGATCAGCTGGCCTTCGTGGTTGGACTGCAGGAAGCGCAGCTGCACCCCCAACGCGGCGGCCTTCTGCTCGCAGCGCGACTGCAGCACCGGGAAGCTGTCGCTGCCATAGGTCTTGTTGGCATCCAGGCCGTAGAGGTTGGCGTTGGGCCCGTTCAGGAACCAGACCGTGATGGGGGGCGTGGCGGTGTCGCTCATGGGGGCTCTCATGCGTCGTGGGGAAGGGTGGCCTGCATGGCGGGCAGCTGCGCGAAGCCGGCGTACCAGCGTGCGGCGGCAGCGTGGCCGGCGCGCCAGTCCAGTTCGGGGAAGCGGAAGTCCAGGTAGCCCAGGCCGCAGCCGATGGCGATGTCGCCGATCGTCGGGGGGCTCCCTGGGGCGGCCGTGGCCAGCTCCGGCGCAATGGCGTCGATCGCCTGCAGGCAGGCCGCGACCTTGGTCAGCAGCGCCTCGCGCCAGACCGGCCACTGCACCTCGGCGGGCCGCGCCGTCAGCTCGTAGCGCGCCAGCAGCGCGGCGTCGAGCAGGCCGTCGCCCAGGGCCTGGCGCGTGAGGGCCGTCCAGCGCGCGGGGCCGGCGGCCGGGAAGATGCCGGCGCTGCCCAGGCTGTCGATGTACTCGCAGATCACGCGGCTGTCGTAGAGCGCCTGGCCGTCGTCCAGGACCAGCGTCGGCACCTTGGCCAGCGGGTTGTGCGCGGCGATGCGGCCGTCGCGGCGCACCGGGTGGGCAGAACTGTCCAGCCACTGGATGCGGCCGGCCTGGCCGCTCAGGTGGGCACAGACCATGACCTTGCGCACGAAGGGCGAGGTGGGGGCGTAGAGCAATTGCATCGTCAAGGCACCAGGACGAGTTTTCCGAACACCTGGCCGCTTTCCAGCAGCCGGTGGGCCTGCGCGGCCTGCGCCAGCGGCAGGCTGGCGTGCAGGCGCGGCGCGATCCGCCCACGCATGAGCAGCGGCAGCACATGGCGCGTGAGCGCCTCGGCCATGCGCGCCTTCTCGGCGTGCGTCTGCGGGCGCATGGTCGAGGCATGCAGGCTCAGCTGGCGCTGCATCAGCGTGAGCAGCTCCACCGTGACGGCCGAGCCCTGCATGAAGGACAGGCTCACATGCCGGCCGCCGAAGGCCATGGCCTGCAGGTTGCGGCGCACGTAGTCGCCGCCGACGATGTCCAGCACCACGTCCACGCCGCGGCCCCCGGTGAAGTCCAGGCAGGCCTGGACGAAGTCGGTGGTGGGCCAGCAGACCGCGAGGTCGGCGCCCAGGGCCTGCAACTCGGCGAAGCGGGCCGGGTCGCTGGCGGTGGCGATGACGGTGCAGCCGGCCGCGTGCGCCATCTGCACCGCCAGCGTGCCGATGCCGCCGGCCGCGCCATGGATCAGCACGGTCTCGCCCATGGCCAGGCGGCCCAGTTCGAACAGGTTGTGCCAGACCGTGAACAGCCCCTCGGGCAGGGCCGAGGCCTCGGCGTCCGAGAGCCGGGCCGGCACCGCGAACGCATGCGCGAGCGTGGCCACGCACCAGGGCGCGTAGCCGCCGCCGGGCACCAGCGCCATGCGGCGCTGGCCCAGCACCGCGCGGTCGACACCGGGGCCGCAGGCGACCACTTCGCCGCACACCTCCAGGCCCAGCACATCGGTGACGCCCGGGGCCGGCTTGGCGATGCCCTGGCGCTGCATGATGTCGGGCCGGTTGATGCCGGCGGCCAGCACGCGCAGCAGCACCTCGCCGGGGCCGGGGGCGGGCACCGGGCGCTCGGCCAGCACCAGCACGCTGGCATCGCCCGGTTCACGCGCGACGATGGCCTGCATGGAGGCGGGCAGTGCCTCGTTCGCGGCAGTCATGGCAGTCACGGCGCTCATGGCCGCGGGCTGAAAACGCTGACGCCTTCGCCGGCCAGTGCCAGGCCCGCGACGGAACCGACGGGCCAGTGCTGCATGGCACCCAGCCCGGCGCTGCGCACGGTGACGATCTGGCGCGCCGTCATCGGCAGGTTCACATCGACGAAGGTGTTGATGTGGTCGCCCTGGAACACATGGTTGACCACGGTGCCGCTCAGCACCGAGGCCGGGTGCAGGTTCTCCATGCGCAGGTGTTCGGGGCGCACGTAGACGTCCAGCCGCGCGCCCTCGTGCGATGCGTTCACGAGCCGGTCCTGCGACAGGCTGATCAGGCCCGCGCCCAGGCGCAGCTGCACATCGCCCGCGCTCTGGCCGTGGTAGTGCGCCGGCAGGATGTTCACGTCGCCCAGGAAGGACGCGACGAACGGGTCCTGCGGGTTCTGGTACAGCTCGGCCGGCGGCGCGATCTGGCGGATCACGCCGGCCGACATCACCGCGATGCGGTCGGACATGGCCAGCGCCTCGCCCTGGTCGTGCGTGACGAACACCGTGGTCAGGCCCAGGCGGCGCTGGATCTCGCGGATCTCCACCTGCATGGAGCCGCGCAGGCTCTTGTCCAGGGCCGAGAAGGGCTCGTCGAGCAGCAGCACCTTGGGCTGGATCACCAGCGCACGGGCCAGCGCCACGCGCTGCTGCTGGCCGCCCGAGAGTTCGCGCGGCTTGCGGTGGCCCAGGCCGTCGAGCTTGACCATGGCCATGGCATCCCCGATGCGCCGGGCCGCCTCGTCCCTGGGCACGCCCTGCATGCGCAGGCCATAGCCGATGTTGCGCTCCACCGTCATGTGCGGGAACAGCGCGTAGTTCTGGAACACCAGGCCGATCTGGCGGCGGTGCGGCGGCTCGCTGGTCACGGGCTGGCCGTCGATGAAGACCTCGCCGCGGTCGGCCTCGGCGAAGCCGGCGATCAGGTTCAGCAGCGTGGTCTTGCCGCAGCCCGACGGGCCCAGCAGGGTCAGGAATTCACCGCGCCGGATCTTCAGCGACACCTCGTGCAGCACGGTCTGGTCGCGGTACTTCTTGACCACGCCCTCGAGGCTGACGGCCGTGTCGGCCTGCGAAAAGCCGGGCTCGGAAGGAACTGGATGCATGGCTGGACCATAAGCCAAGCGGCCGCCGGCAGGCATTTGCAGAAATTGAGGCTGCCCCTCGGAAAAAACGAAACAGGCGCTTCTTTCCTGTGGCGCTGCACTTTGGCAGGCGCCGCACGAGCGCTTCGCTTTTTCCTAAGCCTTGCGTCTGAAAAACGTGATTCTCAAACGCTGCGCGCTTGACCAGACTCGGCCCCCATCGGTGTCTGGCAGCGCCGGCTTGCCCGGCCGAAACCACCAGCGGCGGTTATCTTGAGGAATATCAGAATGTCAGTGGAGAAAATCAACACCGTGGTGGTCGGCGCAGGCCAGGCCGGCATCGCGATGAGCGAGCATCTGGCCGCCATGGGTGTTCCGCACACCGTGCTGGAGCGCAAGCGCATCGCCGAACGCTGGCGCTCGGAGCGCTGGGATTCGCTGGTGGCCAACGGCCCGGCCTGGCACGACCGCTTTCCCGGCCTGGCGTTCGAGGGCGTCTCGCCCGAAGCCTTTCCGCCCAAGGAACGCATGGCCCAGTACTTCGAGGACTATGCGGCGATGCTGAAGGCGCCCGTGCGCACCGGCGTGGAGGTGTTCCAGGTCGAGCGCCATGTCGGCCGCCCGGGGTTCAAGGTGACGACGTCCGAAGGCGTCATCGAGGCCATGAACGTGGTCGTGGCCACCGGCCCGTTCCAGATTCCGGCCTATCCGGCGATCGTGCCGGCCAGCGCACCCGTGGCGCAGCTGCATTCCTCGGCCTACAAGAACCCGGGCCAGCTGGCCGACGGCGCGGTGCTGGTCGTGGGCGCCGGCGCCTCGGGTTCGCAGATCGCCGAAGAACTGCGCCAGGCCGGCCGCAAGGTGGTTTTGTCGGTGGGTGAGCACTACCGTCCGCCGCGTTCCTACCGCGGCCGCGACTACTGCTGGTGGCTGGGCGCGCTGGGCCTGTGGGACGAAGTCCGCACCAAGCCCAAGAAGAAGCACGTGGCCTTTGCCGTGAGCGGCTACGAGGGCGGCAGGACGGTGGATTTCCGGCGCCTGGCGCATGCCGGCATCGATCTGGTGGGCCTGACGCAATCCTATGAAGACGGCGTGATGCGCTTCGCCGAAGGCCTGGCGAAGAACGTGGCCGAGGGCGACCAGGCCTACTTCGACGTGCTGCGCGATGCCGATGCCTACATCGAGCAGAACGGCCTGCCCTTCCCGCCCGAGCCCGAGGCCTGGGACCTGCTGCCCGACCCGCCCTGCCTGAGCCAGCCCATCCTGAGCCTGGACCTGCGCGAGGCCGGCATCACCACGGTGCTGTGGGCCACGGGGTTCCAATTCGACTACAGCTGGCTCAAGGTCAATGCCTTTCACGAGAATGGCGAGCCTTACCACAAGCGCGGCATTTCGGCCGAAAGCGGGATTTACTTCCTGGGCCTGCCGAATCTCGTGAACCGGGCCTCCTCGTTCATCTACGGGGTATGGCACGACGCCAAATACATCGCCGACCATATTGTTCTGCAGCAGGGCTATATGTCCTACGAGAAAACCTGATTGCGCCGCGTGCGCGAATGACGGGCTGCCGGATTCTTGCGATCCGGCGGCCCTTTCATTTTCCCGAGAGAGTTTGCATGCCCGAGATCACCTGCATCGAGGACCTGCGGGTCCTGGCGAAAAAACGCGTGCCGCGCATGTTCTACGACTACGTGGACACCGGCTCGTGGACCGAATACACCTACCGCAAGAACGAGGCGGACCTGCGCGCCATCGAGTTCCGCCAGCGCGTGGCGGTCGACATCGCCGAACGCAGCACGGCCAGCACCATGGTGGGCCAGGCGGTGCGCATGCCGGTGGCCATCGCGCCGACCGGGCTCACAGGCATGCAGCACGCGGACGGCGAGATCCTGGCCGCGCGCGCCGCGCAGCGCTTCGGCATCCCGTTCACGCTCTCCACCATGAGCATCTGCCCGATCGAGGCCGTGGCCGAGGCCACCGGCCACCACCCGTTCTGGTTCCAGCTCTACGTGCTGCGCGACCGCGGCTTCGTCGAGGGGCTGATCGAGCGGGCCCGCGCCGCCCACTGCGCGGCGCTGGTCGTGACGATGGACCTGCAGGTCTTCGGCCAGCGGCACAAGGACCGCAAGAACGGCCTGTCGACACCGCCCAAGCCCACGCTGCGCAACCTGGCCAACCTGGCCAGCAAGCCACGCTGGTGCTGGAACATGCTGGGCACCCGCCACCGCCACTTCGGCAACATCGTCGGCCACGCCAAGGGCGTGGACAACATCGGCTCGCTGGTGGAGTGGACGCGCGAGCAGTTCGATCCACGCCTGTCGTGGCAGGACGTGGAATGGATCAAGAAGCGCTGGGGCGGCAAGCTCATCGTCAAGGGCATCCAGGAGCCCGAGGACGCGCGGCTGGCCGTGGCCGCCGGTGCCGACGCCATCGTGGTGTCCAACCACGGCGGGCGCCAGCTCGACGGCGCCTCGTCGTCCATCGCCATGCTGCCGCACATCGTCGAAGCCGTCGGCGCGCAGGTCGAGGTGCACATGGACGGCGGCATCCGCTCGGGCCAGGACGTGCTCAAGGCCATCGCGCTGGGCGCGCGCGGCACCTACATCGGCCGCGCCATGCTGTACGGCCTGGGCGCGCTCGGCGAGCCCGGCGTCGCCAAGGCGCTGGAGATCATCCACACCGAGCTCGACCTGTCGATGGCCTTCTGCGGCCGCACCGACATCCGCGCCGTGGACCGCAGCATCCTGCGGCTCGGTTGATCAGCGGCAGAGGTGGTCGACGAGGCCGGCCAGCATGCGGTCGCAGGCCTCCAGCTGCGACAGCTCCACGTACTCGTCGGCCTTGTGCGCCACGGTGATGCTGCCGGGGCCGCAGACCAGCACGGTCGTCTGCTGCCAGCTCTGCTGGAAGAGGCCGCCCTCGCTGCCGTAGTCGACGCGGGTCGTGGGTGTGCCGGCGGGCAACAGCGTGCGCAGCAGGCCGACGGCCGGCGCGTCCTCGGGCGTGGACAGGCTGGGGTAGCTGTTGCGCAGGGTCACCTCGGGCAGCGGCGCATCGGCGTGCTGGGCCTCGCGCTCCACGCGCGCAGCCAGGCGCTGCAGGATGCGCGCGAGGATCTGCGCCGGCTGGTCCTGCGCGACGTGGCGGATCTCGAAGCTGAGTTCGCACGCGCTGGGCACGATGTTCAGCGCGCTGCCGCCCTGGATGGTGCCCACGTGCACGGTGGAATAGGGCACGCCGTAGCCTTCCTCGCGCGGGCCGGTCTCGGCCAGTTCGCGTTGCACCTCGCGCGCCGAGGCCACGAGGTCGCTGGCCATGTGGATGGCGTTGACGAACTGCGGCGCCAGGCCCGAATGCCCGGCCTGGCCGCAGCAGACCGCGCGGTAGGCGGCCTTGCCCTTGTGGCCGGTGCCGATGCGCATCAGCGTGGGCTCGCCGACGATGCACAGCGTGGGCGCGGGCAGCTGGTTCTCGAGCCGGCGCAGCAGGTGCCGCACGCCGACGCAGCCGATCTCCTCGTCGAAGGACAACGCCAGCTGCAGCGGCTGCTTCAGCGGGCGGCCGGCCGCCGCCACCATGGCCACGACCGCGCAGGCGACGAAGCCCTTCATGTCTGCCGTGCCGCGGCCGTAGATGCGGCCATCCCTGTGCGTGGCCTCGAAGGGCGGAGAAGTCCAGGGCTGGCCTTCCACGGGCACCACGTCGGTGTGGCCGGACAGCAGCACGCCCGGCACGCCCTCGGGGCCGACCGAGGCGAACAGGTTGGTGCGGCGTGGGTCTTCGGGGTCGGGCGCGCGCGTCGAGGCGATGCCGGCCTGGGCCAGGATCTCCTGCACCTTGGCGATGAGCCCGTCGTTCGGCTGCAGCGACACCGAGGGAAAAGCGATGAGCGTCTGCAGCAGGGCGACGCTGGCGGAGGGCGCAGGGGTCATGGTGGTGTCGCGGGCGGCGCGGTGGGCGCCACCAGATGGGGGTCGAAGAAGCTGGCCGCGCTCATGCCCGGGATGTACTGGTCGGAGATGTAGGCGCGGCAGCGCTCCATGAAGACCTGGGTGAGCCGCGACTGCTTCATGGGCTTGTACGTGGCCAGCCCCAGCAGCATGGGGCGGTGCTTGCCGGCCAGGCGCACGCGCACCAGGCGCTTGCCGTCCAGCGCCAAGTTGGACTTGGGCCGCACGTTGAACAGCGCATAGCCGATGCCGTTGGCCGCCATGGAGCGCACCACCTCTTCCGAGCGCGAGCGCGCCACGATGTTGGGCGTCACGCCGGCGCTGGCGAACAGCGAGGTGAAGTACTCGCGGCTCATGGGCAGGTCCAGCAGCACGAAGGGCTGGGGCGCCAGTTCCTCGAAGGTGACGGCCTTTTGCTGCGCCAGCGGATGCAGTTCGCTCACGAGCACGTAGGGTGGCAGCGTGGCCAGGCTCTCGAACGCGATGTCGTCGTCCAGCCGCAGGTCGTAGGTCAGGGCCAGGTCGATCTCCAGCGCACGCAGCTTGTTCATGAGGACCTCCTGGTCGCCCTCCACCATCTGCATCTCGACCCGCTCGAACGCGCGCGAGAAGCCGAAGATGACCTCCGGCGCGATCATGGCCGTGAGCGACTGGAAGCTGCCCACGCGCAGCGCGCCCTGCATCACGTCGCCGGAGTCCGAAGCGATCTCGTACAGGCGCGACGAGCGTTCGAGCACGTCCTGGCACTGGTTCAGCACCAGGGTGCCGATGGCCGTCAGCCCGAGCCCCTTGGAAGGATGGCGCACGAACAGCTGCACGTTGAGTTCGCTCTCGATGTGGGCGATGGCCGCGGAGATGGAGGGCGAGGAGATGTGGATCTGCGCGGAGGCGGCAGCGATGCTGCCGTGCTTGGCCGTCGCGACGAAGTACTCCATCTGGCGCAGGGATACGCGGTTGAGCATGTCGGTACAGGAAGGCGCGCCGGAGCGGCGCGGAAAAGGCAACGGGCCAGTGTAGCGACGCGCTTTTCAGAGGTCTCCCGGCACGCCGAAGCTGGGTGCGGCGCGCGGGTCCAGCGCGCGTGTGACGTAGGCCTGCAGCTGCGGCTCGTAGATCTTCCAGGTGGCGTGGAGCGCCTGCACCGGATCGGCCTCGACCCAGTCCAGCCGCAGGTCGACGATGGGCCAGTCCTGCGCGCCGTAGACCAGCAGGCCGGCCGAATGCACGGGGCCTTCCTCGCCGCCGGCGGCCTGGCCGGCCAGCATGGCCTGCATCAGCCGCTCGGCCAGCGCGCCCTCGGCCTGCTCGAAGGCCGCCAGCATGGCCGCCGGCACCTGCCGGTCGCGCAGCATGTTGCCGGCGCAGGCCGCGTGCGTGCCGACCACGCTTGCCAGCGTGCCCAGCGCATTGGCGCCCGTGAACACCACCGGCGGGTGCTGCGCGTCGATGGCCATCAGCTGGCGGTAGTCGATGAAGGGGCGCTGCTGCAGTTCGGCCACGGCCTGTTCGGGCGTCCGGCCGGCGGCCATGAGGTCGAGCAGCAGCGGCCCCAGGTCGGGGTCGGTGATGTTCTGGCTGGCGGCGGCGCCCACGCCATTGCGGCCGCGCACGCAGCGTGCCGCCACGGCGGGCGAGGACGAGGCCACGGCGGCACCGAACTGGCCGGTGGCGGGGCAGCGCGCGACGATGGAGAAGGTCATGGCGCTCAGTCCGGGATGACGGCGGTGGCGTCGATCTCCACCAGCCATTCGGGGCGCGCCAGGGCCGAGACCACGATGCCGGTGGACACCGGGAACACGCCCTTGAGCCAGCGGCCGACCACGAGGTAGACGGCCTCGCGGTAGCGCGGATCGATGAGGTAGATGGTGATCTTGCAGATGTCCTGCAGCTCGCCGCCGGCCTCCTTGAGCAGCATGGCGATGTTGGCCATGGCCTGCTCGGCCTGCCCGGCCACATCGCCGATGCACACGCTCTCCGAGGTGTCCAGGTTCTGGCCGATCTGCCCGCGCAGGAACACCGTGCTGCCCCGCGCCACGACGGCCTGGCACAGGTCGTTGTCCAGCTTCTGTTCCGGGTAGGTGAGCTTGGTGTTGAAGGGGCGGATGCGGGTGTGCTTCATGGTCGGCTGCGCTCTGGTGGCGAAGGACGCCGGTGGCGTCGGGAACGGCATGGTCATGCCTGCCCGCCATCGGCGCCATTTGTTTTTTCCGGGCGACCGTTTAGGAATTTCCGAGCGGCATCCCGCGCCGGCCCCTCGGAAAATTTGAGGCACCTCTACGTAAAAGGCGACTTGGCCGCACGGGCCGGCGTTCCCATGATCCGGTCCGTGATGCGGGGTGCCGCCACCGGCGCCCGGGCATGTTCGATACCGGCAGATGTTCAACTTTCTCGATCGAGGTCAATCAATGATTCGCAAGCTTCTGACACTGTGCGCGCTCTCGGCCACGCTGGGCGGCACCACGGCCTGGGCACAGGACAACGCGCTCGTGGTGAGCACCTGGGGCGGCAGCTTCCGTGACCTCATCGACGAGAACATCGGCAAGGAGTTCACCAAGCAGACCGGCGTGCCCGTGAAGTACGTGACGGGCGGCACCATCGACCGCCTGAACAAGGCCAAGCTGGCCACCAAGCCCGAGAGCGACATCACCTTCACGACCTCGCACGTGGGCTGGCTCTATGTGAGCGGCAACCTGTTCGAGCAGCTCGACACGGCCAAGATCCCGAACTACACGCACCTGGTCGACCGCGCCAAGATCAGCCCGTTCCACATCGGCAGCTGGGCCTACGTCTACTCCATCGGCTACCGCCCGGACTTGGTGCCCGCGAGCATCAAGCTGGAAAGCTGGAACGACCTGTGGAACCCGGCCCTCAAGGGCAAGATCAGCGCGCCCGACTTCGACCCCAGCCACATCATCGCGGTGTCGGCCATGCTGTCGGGCGGCGATGCCGCGAGCTGGGAGAAGGGCCAGGACAAGCTCAAGGCGCTCAAGCCCAACTTCAAGGCGTTCTACACCAACGATGCCAACGCCCAGCAACTGATCGCCACCGGAGAGACGCCCGTCGAGGTGATCCTGTCGATGAACGCGTACCACATGGCCAGCCAGGGCGTGCCGATCAAGGTGGTGATGCCCAAGGAAGGCGCCGTGCTGGGCGTGGACACCATGGCCATCATGAAGGGCACGACCCGGGCCGACCTGGCCTACAAGTTCCTGAACATCGCGCTGTCGGCCGACGTGCAGTCGAAGATCGTCGCGTCGAAGAAGGCCAGCCCGGTCGTCGGCAATGCCAAGGTGTCGGCCGAGGACGCCAAGCTGCCCGGCGTCTTCACGACCAAGGAACAGTGGGACACGCAGGCCATCGTGATCGACAACAAGCTGCGCGCCGAGAAGACCGCCGAATGGCGCAAGTGGTTCACTGAAAACATCATGAACTGATCCCGCCACGGGACCGTGCGGCGGGGAGACGGGCGCGGGCGCAAGGCCGGGCCGTCTCCCGCGCCAATGGAGCTTCTGGAATCTTGAGAAGGGCAGGAATGCGTTCCGATCTACGGGCCTGGCTGGTGTCTCCGGCCGTCATTGTTGCGGCGGGCATTGCGGTGTCGCTGTTCGCCGTGCTGCAGTTCAGCTTCCGCGCCTTCGTGCCGGGCTCGCTGGACGTGGGCGGCTTCACGCTGGAGAACTTCAGCGGGCTGACCAAGTCGATCTACCTCAGCGCGTTCGCCAACACCTTGCTGCTGAGCGTGGAGACGACGGTGTTCTCGCTGCTGGTGGCCTACCCGCTGGCCTATGCGCTGGTGCGCGTGCGCCACCGCGCGCTCAAGTCCTTCATCCTGGTGGTGTCCATCACGCCGCTGTTCCTGGGCGAGATCGTGCGCACCTACTCCTGGATCGCGGTGCTGGGCAGCAACGGCTTCATCAACGGCCTGCTGCGCCGGCTCGGCGTGATCGAGTGGCCGCTGGAACTCATGTTCACGCACCTGGGCGTGCTGGTGGCGCTGGTGCACGTGACCATCCCGGTGGTGGTGCTGATGCTGGCCACGGCCATCTCGCACATCGACCGCGACTACGAGAAGGCCGCGCAAAGCCTGGGCGCCGGCCCGGTCAAGACCTTCGTCACCGTGACGCTGCCGCTGTCCATGCCCGGCATCCTGGCCAGCATCACCACCGCGTTCGCCTGGACCTTCAGCGCCTTCGCCACGCCCCAGATGATCGGCGGTGGCCGCGTGCCCACCGTGTCCACGCTGGTCTACCAGCTGGGTTTCTCGTCCATGAATTTCCCGCTGGCCGCCAGCCTGAGCGTGGTCGGCCTGCTGCTGACCGCGGCCGCGCGGCTGGCGCTGGCCCAGCTGACCAGGCGCCTGAAGGCCATCGGCGGGCACTGACACCATGAAGATCCAGAGCGCCCTGCCCTTGCCGCTGCGCATCGCCGGCCCCGTGCTGATCGCCATCCTGCTGGCCTTCGTGCTGCTGCCGGTGGTGGTGGTCACCATCGCGGCCTTCAACGAGAAGGCCATCCTCACGTTTCCGCCCGAGTCGTACTCGCTCAAGTGGTTCGCGCGGGTGTTCAGCTACCCGGATTTCCAGCACGGCTTCCGCGCCAGCCTGGTCATCACCGGCTGGTCGTCGTCGCTGGCTCTGGTGATCGGCACCTGCCTGTCGATTGCCGTGAAGCGGCTGGAGTTCAAGGGCAAGCAGACCCTGCTGGCCATCCTGCATTCGCCGCTGGTGGTGCCGCACTTCACACTGGGGCTGGGGCTGTTGATCCTGGTGTCGCAGGCCTCGGTGCAGCGCGGCTACGGCATCGCCATCCTGTGCCATGTGATGCTGGTGCTGCCCTTCGTGATGCGCAGCGTGTACGTGTCGATGGAGAACCTGGACGAGCGCCTGGAGCAGGCCGCGGCCAGCCTGGGCGCCTCGCCACGCAAGGTGCTGCTGACCGTGACGGTGCCGCTGCTGGCGCCCGGGCTGTTCGGCGGCTGGCTGTTCGCGGCCATCATGTCGTTCAGCGAGTTCACGGCCTCGCTGTTCGTTACCACGCAGGACACGCAGACGCTGCCAGTCGCCATGTACAACTACGTGCGCGAGTTCGCCGACCCGACGCTGGCCGCGCTCTCGGTGGTCTACATCGCGGTGACGGCCAGCGTGCTGGCCTTCGCCAACTACTTCCTGGGGCTGGGCAAGATCCTCAACATCGAGGGCGAGCACTGAGCCGCGAACACGGAGCCGCCCACGCTGCCGGCGCCGTCCATGCGCACCCGTCCAACCCATCCCACAGCCCCCGACCTTCCGCAACCCATGCACCCCGACGCCCTTCCCCCACCGGTCTTTCGCTACGACGGCTCAGGCCACCTCTGCAAGCTCGGCCTGATCTACATCGCCTCCAGCATCGTGATGGATGCCGAGTGGTCGGCGATGGCCGCGCCCGGCGTCTCCGTGCACACCACGCGCATCAAGCTGCCCAAGGTGACGGTGGAAGGCATCGAGGAGATGATGAATTCCCCCGAGCTGGCCCAGGCCGCCCGGCTGGTGGGCTCCGCACCGATCGACCTGATGTGCTTTGGCGGCACCAGCGCGTCGTTCCTGCATGGCACGGCCTACGACCACGCGCTCATCGCGAAGATGCAGCAGTGGGTGCCGGGCGTGCGCGTCAACACCGCCTCCACCGCGACGCTGGCGGCGCTCAAAGAGGTGCGGGCAGGCAAGGTGGCCCTGGCTTCGCCCTACGTGGATGCCGTGCATGCCAAGGCGATCCGCTTCCTGGAAGAGAACGGCCACCAGGTCGTGCAGCACGCCAACCTGCGCATCGACGAAGACCGCGCGCTGGCGGAGGTGCCGCTCGAGAAGGTCTACGACCTGGTCCGCTCGGTGGACCACCCCGAGGCCAGCGCGATCTTCATCAGCTGCACCAACTTCCGCTCGGTCGGCGCCATCGAGGCACTCGAGCAGGCGTTGGGCAAGCCGGTCATCTCGGCCGTGCAGGCCTCATTCTGGCACTGCCTGGAGACCTTGCAGGTTGCCGGCGCGCGCCCCGGCTATGGCCAGCTGTTCGCCAAGCGCCTGGCCCGGGCAGCTGACAGCACCGGCCGGTGAAGCCTGCACCCTTCGTTTTCCAACCCTACCGGAGTTCCGCCATGCCCTTTCTTCGCCGCACCATCGTCTGCGCCGCGTGCGTCCTGACCAGCATGGGCGCCATCGCCCAGAACGCACTGGACGACATCGTGAAGGCCGGGGTGATCCGCGTCGGGGTGCCGACCGACTACCCGCCCTATGGTTTCGTGGGCATCGACATGAAGCCCCAGGGCCTGGACGTGGACATGGCCAACCACGTCGCCGCCAAGCTGGGTGTGCGTGCGGAGCTGGTGCCGGTGACCAGCACCAACCGCGTGCCCTACCTGCAGACCCGCAAGGTCGACATCGTCGTGTCCACGCTGGCGCGCAATGCAGAGCGTGAGAAGGTCGTGGACTTCACCACAGCGGCGTACTCGCCATTCATCAGCGGCATCTACGCGCCCAAGTCCGTCACGATCAAGAGTTTTGCCGATCTCGACGGCAAGTCGGTGGGCGTGACGCGCGGCACGATCGAAGACCAGGAACTGACCAAGGTGGCGCCCAAGGGCACCAACCTGATGCGCTTCGAAGACCACGCGGCGACCATCGCGGCACTGGGTTCCGGCCAGGTGCCGGCCGTGGGCAGCAGCCAGCCCGCGGTGTCCAGGCTGATGCAGACGCAGCCGCAGCTCGGTCTCGAATACAAGCTCATGCTGAGCCAGAGCCCGAACTTCATCGGGATCCCGAAGGGCGAGGACAAGCTGCGGGTGAAGATCAACGACATCGTGACCGAGGCGCGCAAGTCCGGCGAAGCGGACCGCCTCTCCAACAAGTGGCTCGGCCGCCCGACGGGAGACATTCCGCTCTGAACGGGGCCGCTCAGTCCACCGCCAGGGTGAGCCAGCGCTCCGCACCGGCCTGCACCAGCTGCCACGCGGCCTGCGCGATGGCCTCGGGCTGGCGCGCCTCGTCGCCCCACAGACCCAGGTAGGCGTGCCCCGCGGGCACGAAGGCGCGCAGCGCCTCGGCCTGCGCGCGCTCGCCGTCGGTGATGCACAGCACGGGGCCGGGCGCGCTGGCGATCCAGCGCTCCAGCGGGCTGTCCACGCGCGGGCGCAGGCCGCGCCGCCATTGCGTCTCGCAGTCCACGCTGGCGTCCAGCAGCGCAGCCCCGTCGGCGAGGTGGCGCAGTTCCACGGCGAGGCCATGCTCGCGCGCGAAGGTCTGGGCGGCCGACTGCGCCGCGGCCAGCACCCCGCTTGCGCAGACCCACTGCATGGCAGGCGCGCGCCGCATGGCTTCAACCGTTGCGGAAGATGTAGCTGTAGGCGCTGAGGGCCGGCACGCCGCCCAGGTGGGCGTACAGCACGCGCGAGCCGGATGGGAACTCGCGCTGGCGCACCATCTCGATCATGCCGTGCATGGACTTGCCCTCGTACACAGGGTCGGTGAGCATGCCTTCCTGGCGCGCGCACAGGCGGATGGCCTCCAGCGTGCCCTCGCTGGGCAGGCCGTACTCGGGGCCACCGAAGCGGGTGTCGAGCACGATGTCCTTGTCGGTGATGTCGCGGCCCAGCTCGACGAGGTTGGCCGTGTTCTTGGCGATGCGCAGCACCTGGTCGAAGGTCTGCTGCGGCTTGGCCGAGGCGTCGATGCCGATCACGCGGTCGGCCCGGCCGTCGGCCGCGAAGCCCACCACCATGCCGGCCTGCGTGCTGCCCGTGACCGAGCAGACGACGATGTAGTCGAACTTGAAGCCGAGCTCGGCTTCCTGCTGGCGCACCTCTTCGGCGAAGCCGACGAAGCCCAGGCCGCCCTTGGGATGCTCGGAGCAGCCGGCCGGGATCGGGAAGGGCTTGCCGCCAGCACGGCGCACGCCGTCCATCGCCTCTTCCCAGCTCTTGCGGATGCCGATGTCGAAGCCCGAGGCGTCCAGCCGCACGTCGGCGCCCATGATGCGCGAGAGCTCGATGTTGCCGACGCGGTCGTACACGGCGTCGGCGTAGTTGACCCAGTTCTCCTGCACCAGCACGCACTTCATGCCCAGGTGCGCGGCCACGGCGGCGACCTGACGCGTCTGGTTGGACTGGATGCCGCCGATGGACACCAGCGTGTCGTAGCCGCCCTCGATGGCTTCGGGGATCAGGTACTCGAGCTTGCGCGTCTTGTTGCCGCCGAAGGCCAGGCCGCTGTTGCAGTCCTCGCGCTTGGCGTAGAGCTGCACCTCGCCGCCCAGGTGGGCGCTCAGGCGCTTGAGCGGCTGGATGGGCGTGGGGCCGAAGGTCAGCGAATGGCGGGCAAACTTTTGCAGGTTCATGCGGGCTCCTGGTGGGCGGGGTGGTCGATGGCCCAAAGCATAGGAGGCATGCCACGCAATAGGGTTGCAAAATCAGCGGCGGGTAGGTGGCTCTAACCTCGATTGCGCGTAACAATTCAATGCCTTCGTGCGTGTATCCGTCTCTGCACGCAAGAAAATTCCATTTCAAGAGTGTCAGCTCTTGGCGGTCCTGCTTTTGCCGGCCGGCCGGCTGGCGCCGCGTGGCGCGGCCAGCTGCGCGATCAGAAATCCCGGAACACGCGCACGAGTTCGGGGTGCGAACGCTCGGGCCGCATCTGCACCTCGATGTCACGCCCGCTGAACGTGCGGTCGCGGATGGGCACGGCGCTGAGGCCCTCTTCGGCCAGCAGGCCGTGCACCGAGATCTCGCTGGCCAGCGTGACGGCATCGCGCAGCCGGACGAAGCGCAGCAGCGCGCCGACGTAGTTGCTCGTGAACACCGTGTCCACCGACACGCGCTGCTTGATGCAGGCGATGTCGAACAGCTGGCGCAGCGTGGTGTCGGTGCCCGGCAGCGCCATCGGGTGGCCCTGCAGCTGCGCCAGCGTGACCTGCTTGAGCTGGGCCAGCGGGTGGCTGCTGCGCATCACGGCCATGCCGGGGGCGGGCTGGCGGTGCGCGACCTTCACGTCGGTGTAGCCCACGCGGCTGTAGCTGAAGACGACGCCGATGTCGCAGGCCGCCTGGCGCACGCGCTGCGTGACCTCGGCCGGCGCCGCCACGCCCAGGTGCACGGTGACGCCGCGGTGCCGGGCCAGGAACGCGTCGATCAGCGTGGGCAGGAACTGCAGCGCGAAGCCCTCCGAACTCGCGATGCGCACATGGCCGCTGCCCAGGCCCTGCAGCGCCTGCATGCTGGCGGCGATGCGCTCGGCGTCGGCGCCGGACTTGCGCGCGTGCTCGGCCAGCAGCTCACCGGCCGGGCTCAGCGTCATGCCGCGCGGGCGGCGCTCGAACAAGGCCAGGCCCAACGCTTCTTCGAGCCCCGCGATCTGCCGGCTCACGGCCGAACCGGCCACGTTGACGCGCAGGGCAGCCTCGCTGATCGAGCCGCAGCGCACCACCTCGAGGAAGTAGCGCAGGGCGGTGCTCTGGAGCCGGTGGGACGTGGCCATGGCGAGGGTCCGGGAACGTGTCGGTTTGCCATTCTGGCAAACCGTACATCTGAATTTTCTGCTTCTCGCAAACCGGCGCGGTGCCTACCATGCGCTCGTCCCAGCCTCCCGCCCCACCAGCCGACACCGCAAGGAGACACCCGAATGCGCAGAGAACAAGCCATCGCCGCCGCGGCGGCCTACTTCGACGAGGGTCACTTCTTCGACACGCTGGCGCGCCGCGTGGCGCAGCGCACCGAGAGCCAGAACCCCGCCGGTGCGCCGGTGCTGCGCGCCTACCTGGCCGAAGACATCACGCCCGAACTGCAGGCCATGGGCTTTGCCTGCCGCATCCTCGACAACCCGGTGGCCGGTGGCGGCCCCTTCCTGATCGCCGAGCGCACCGAGCCCGGCGCCAGCTTCGGCGTGCTGAGCTACGGCCATGCCGACGTGGTGCGCGGCCAGGACGCGCAGTGGCGCGCAGGCCTGGCGCCCTGGCGCGTGACGGTCGAAGGCGACCGCTGGTATGGCCGCGGCAGCGCCGACAACAAGGGCCAGCACACGATCAACCTGGCGGCTCTGGCGCTGGTGCTGCAGGCGCGCGGTGGCCGGCTGGGTTACGACCTGAAGCTGGTGATCGAGACGGGCGAGGAGATCGGTTCGCCCGGCCTGCGCGCCTTCTGCGCGCTGCACCGCGAGGCGCTGGCCGCCGACCTGTTCATCGCTTCGGACGGGCCGCGCGTGGCCGCGGCGCGGCCCACGCTGTTCCTCGGTTCACGCGGCTTCTTCAACTTCCGCCTGCGGGTGCGGCTGCGGCCGGGCGGCCACCATTCCGGCAACTGGGGTGGCCTGTTGCGCAACGCCGGTACCCGGCTGGCCCATGCGCTGGCCAGCCTGGTCGATGCCAAAGGCCGCGTGCTGGTGCGCAGCCTGCTGCCCGACCAGCTGCCGGCCAATGTGCGGCAGGCGCTGGCCACCATCGAGGTCGGTGGCGGGCCGGCGGACCCGGCCATCGATTCCGATTGGGGCGAGCCGGGCTTGACGCCAACCGAGCGCGTCTACGGCTGGAACACCCTCGAGGTGCTGGCCTTCAAGACCGGCAACCCCGACGCGCCCGTAGGCGCCATCCCGGGTGAGGCCTTCGCGCTGTGCCAGATCCGCTTCGTGGTGGGCACCGACAGCGCGCACTTCATCGAGCACCTGCGCGCGCATCTGGACCAGCTGGGCTTCGACGATGTGGCCGTCGAACCCGATGGCGAGGCCATGGCCGCCACCCGGCTCGACCCGGACGACCCCTGGGCGCACTGGGCGCTGGACTCCATGCGGCGCAGCAGCGGCAAGGCGCCGGCGCTGTTGCCCAACTTCGGCGGTTCGCTGCCGAACGACGTGTTCGCCGAACTGCTGGGCCTGCCCACGCTGTGGGTGCCGCACTCCTACCCGGCCTGCAGCCAGCATGCGCCCGACGAGCACCTGCTGGGCAGCGTGGCGCGCGAGGGGCTGCAGATCATGGCCGGCCTGTTCTGGGACCTGGCCGAGCAGGGCCCGGCCATCGCGCAACGGCGGCGCACGGCCGCGGGCGTGGCGCCATGAAGGCCGAGCGCCCGCGCAGCCGCAGCGCAGCCGAGGCCGACACCTTGCCGGCCGGGCTCGACCGCATCGACCGCGCCATCCTGCGTGCATTGCAGCGGGACGCCTCGGTCTCCAACGTGGCGCTGGCGGCCAAGGTCAACCTCAGCGCACCGGCCTGCCTGCGCCGCGTGGAACGGCTCAAGGCCGAGGGCTTCATCAAGGGCATCGTGGCCCTGCTGGACCCGCGGCCGCTGAACGCCGGCATGCTGGTCATCATCGGCGTGGTGCTGGACCGCTCCACGCCCGAGTCGTTCACCGACTTCGAGAAGGCCGTGCAGAAGGTCTCGGGCTGCCTGGAATGCCATGTGGTGACGGGCGAGTTCGACTACATGATGATGCTGCGCACCAAGGACAACGACAGCTTCAACCGCCTGCACGCCGAGCAGCTGCTGTACCTGCCGGGCGTGCGCCAGGTGCGCTCGTTCATGGTGCTCAAGCAGGTGCTGTCGACCACGCAGCTGCCGATCTGAAGGGCCGCGCCATGCACTGCAAGGCCCAGCCCCCGCCGCCGCCCTAGCCGCGCGCCCACCTGGGCCGCCCCCTCCCCTGCGCACCTGTTCGCCAGCCATGTGTGGCCGGCGCTGGATGCCTGCGCGCTGCGCATTCGTCACCGCCTTTTCACCCCCGCCCCCAAGGAGAAAGCATGAAGAACCCCGTTGCAAGCATCGCCGGCATCGCCCTGGCCACGGCCTTCGCAGCCCCCGCGCCCGTCTGGGCCCAGGCCTGGCCGGCCAGGCCGATCCAACTCGTGATCCCGTTCCCGCCCGGCGGGGCCGTGGATGTGGTGGGCCGGCTCGTGGCCAAGAGTCTGGGCGAGCGGCTCGGCCAGCCTGTGGTGGCGGACAACCGGGCCGGCGCGGGCACGGTGGTGGGGGCCGTGGTGGCGGCCAACGCCGCGCCCGACGGCTACACGCTGTTGATCAGCTCGGGTTCGACCTTCACGATCAACCCGGCGCTGAACCCGAAACTGCCCTACGACGCCATCAAGAGCTTCGAGCCCCTGGGCATGACCGCGCGCGTGCCGCTGATCCTGCTGGCCCACCCCTCGGTGCCGGCCAAGGACTTCGGCCAGCTGCTGGCCGCCGTGCGCGCCGCACCCGACACGTTCGTCTACGGCAGCTTCGGCAACGGCACGACCGGCCACTTCGCCGGCGAGATGCTGTGGGAGCGCGCCGGCGTCAAGCTCACGCACATTCCTTACAAGGGCAGCGCACCGGCCATGACCGACCTGATCGGCGGCCAGATCCCCCTGAGCGTGGACACCGTGGCCGCGGCGCTGCCGCAGCTCAAGGCCGGCAAGGTCAAGGCGATCGCGGTGCTCGGCGCGAGCCGCGCGCCGCAACTGCCCCAGGTGCCGACCATCGCGGAGAGCGGCTATGCCGGCTTCGCAGCGGACTCGTGGCTGGCCGTGGTGGCGCCGCGCGGGTTGCCAGCCGAGGTCCGCAGCGCGCTGCACAAGGCGATCGCGGAGACCGCGGCCGCGGCCGACCTGCACAAGGGCCTTCTGACCAACGGCCTGCAGCCGGCCTACGAGCCGGGCGAGGCGGTGGCGGCGCGCATCGAGGAGGAACTGCCGCGCATGCGCGCGACGGTGCAGCGGGCGGGCATGCAGAACTGAACCGGCGGCATGGCCGGCACACGAAAGACTCGCGGGTGATGTGGTGGAGAGGAGGAGGATCGAACTCCCGACCTCCGCATTGCGAACGCGGCGCTCTCCCAGCTGAGCTACCCCCCCACGGCGGCCGGATTCTAGTACCGCCGCGCAGCAGCGTGCAGGCATGGTGTCCAATCCCACCATGGATGCCCAAGACCCCCTTTCGCGCCGCCTCGAAGCGCTGGAAATCAAGGCCTGCGAAGCCGAGGACCTGCTGGACGAGTTGAACCTGACCGTGTACCGCCAGCAGCAGCAGATCGATGCGCTGGCACGCCAGCTCGAAGCGCTGCGGCTGCAACAGCCCGACCCGACCGCCGCAGGCGCCCGCAACCTGCGCGACGAGTTGCCGCCGCACTACTGATCGCGCGCATGGGCTGCGGTCAGGCACTCCTGGAACAGCAGTGCCGCCCGCGAGGGCTGGGGTGAACGCCGCAGCAGGCTCACGAATTGGCAGGCGTAGGAAAAGCGCTCGGGCGCCACGGCCTGCATCAGCCCCTTGTCGACGAAACCGGCCGCGTAGTGGTCGGGCAGAAAGCCCAGGAAACAACCCGACAGCACCAGCGTGGCGATGGCCTCCTGGTCGTAGCCGCTGGCCCGGCGCACCAGCCGCTCCTGGTGGCTCAGCTCCATGTTGGGCGAGTGGTAGCCGAGACCTGCGAATGGGTACTGGCGCAGCTTCGCCCAGCCCAGGCCGGCGTGCGAGCCGCCGAACAGCGGATGCTGGCGGCCGCAGTACAGCAGCATGGTCTCGCCGAAGAGTTCGGTGTAGCGCAGGCTGCGTGAAGCCCGGTGCGCAGGGATGATGCCCAGCGCGAAGCGGCCGTCGATCACGCCGCGCTCGATCTCGTTGATGGAGGCCACGTGCAGGCTGGGCTGCACCTCGGGCGCCTGGGCGCGGAACAGCGCGATGGCCTCGGCGATGCGGGCCTGCGGGTTGGTGGCGGTCTTGTCGAACACGGCCAGCTCGAGCGCGCCGCCCATGCGGCCGTGGATGTCGTCGATGCCGCTGCGGAAGACGTCGACCGAGGCCAGCAGCCGCTGTGTTTCGTCGTAGACGCGCTGGCCCTCCTCGGTCAGCGCGAAGCCGGCCCGGCCACGCCGGCACAGCACCAGGCCCAGCCGCGTCTCCAGGTCCTTGATGTGGCGGCTGATGGTCGAGGTGCCGATGTTGAGTTCCAGCTCCGCCGCGGTCATGCCGCCGCACTGCACGACGCTGCGAAAGACCTTGAGCAGGCGCAGGTCCATGTCGTCGAGCTGGCCCAGCACGGCACGGTTCTTTACTTGCATGGATCGACAACTGAAGTTTGATACATCAACATTGTCCAAGAGATGGCGGTGTCCAACAATGCGCGCTTTTCCACCATTCCCGGAGCCGCCATGACCGTGCTGTCCGCCCCGCAGACCCAAGCCACCCAACGCGACGCCGCCTGGCTGGACGCGCACTGGATGCCGTTCACCGGCAACCGCAACTTCAAGGCCGACCCGCGCATGATCGTCGGCGCCAAGGGCGCCTATTTCACGGATGGCGATGGCCGCAAGATCTTCGACGGCCTGTCGGGGCTGTGGTGCACCGGCCTGGGCCACGGCCGCGCCGAGATCAGCGAGGCCGTGGCCCGCCAGATCGCCACGCTGGACTACGCGCCAGCCTTCCAGTTCGGCCACCCCGGCTCGTTCGCACTGGCCAACAAGATCAAGGAACTGACGCCCGCGGGCCTGGACTATGTGTTCTTCACCGGCTCGGGTTCGGAGGCGGCAGACACCTCGCTCAAGATGGCACGGGCGTACTGGCGCACCAAGGGCCAGGCCGGCAAGACGCGCCTGATCGGCCGCGAGAAGGGCTACCACGGCGTGAACTTCGGCGGCATCTCGGTGGGCGGCATGGTGGGCAACCGCAAGGCCTTCGGCCAGACCATCGAGGCCGACCACCTGCCGCACACCCAATTGGCCGCCAACGCCTTCACGCGCGGCATGCCGGAGAACGGCGCCGAGCTGGCCGACCGGCTGCTGGACATGATCGCGCTGCACGACGCCTCGACCATCGCGGCGGTGATCGTCGAGCCGTTCTCGGGCTCGGCCGGTGTGGTGATCCCGCCCAAGGGCTACCTGCAGCGCCTGCGCGACATCTGCACGGCCAACAACATCCTGCTGATCTTCGACGAGGTCATCACCGGTTTCGGCCGCTGCGGCGCGATGACGGGTGCCGAGGCCTTCGGCGTCACGCCGGACATCATGAACATCGCCAAGCAGGTGACCAACGGCACGCAGCCGCTGGGCGCCGTGGTCGCCAGCCGTGAGATCTACGACACCTTCATGGCGGCCGGCGGACCCGAGTACATGGTGGAGTTCCCGCACGGCTACACCTACTCGGCGCACCCGGTGGCCTGCGCGGCCGGCCTGGCCGCGCTGGACCTGCTGCAGGCCGAGGACGGCGTGGGCCGCGTGAAGGCGCTGGCGCCGCACTTCGAGCAGGCCGTGCACAGCCTGAAGGGCGCCAAGCACGTGACCGACATCCGCAACTTCGGCCTGGCCGCTGGCATCACCATCGCGCCGGTGCCGGGCGAGCCGGCCAAGCGGCCCTACGAGATCGCCATGGCGTGCTGGAAGAAGGGCTTCTACGTGCGCTACGGCGGCGACACCATCCAGCTGGCGCCGCCCTTCATCAGCGAGAAGGCAGAGATCGACCGGCTGGTGAACGCGCTGTCGGACGCGCTGGGCGAAACCGCCTGAGCGGCGCGCTGCAGCAGCCAAGGGCCTTCGGGCCCTTTTTTGTTGCTCAGCCGCGCTCGAAGTGGAACAGCGCGGTAGATGCGCGCGCGTTCGGGAACGCGCGGATTTCCAGCCCGGCCTGCAGGCCGAACGCGTCCAGGATCTTCAGGCCGTTCTTGCGCGCCAGCGCCTCGAAGTCCTTGAAGGTGCCGACGCGGATGTTGGGCGTGTCGTACCACTGGTAGGGCAGGCGGCGCGTGACCGGCATGCGCCCGCGCAGCACCGACAGCCGGTTCGGCCAGTGCGCGAAGTTGGGGAAGGCCACGATGCCGCGGCGGCCCACGCGTGCGGTCTCGCGCAGCATGGTCTCGGCATTGCGCAGGTGCTGCAGCGTGTCGATCTGCAGCACCACGTCGAAGCTGGCGTCGTCGAACATCGCCAGGCCCTCTTCCAGGTTGAGCTGGATCACGTCGACACCGCGCTGCACGCAGGCCAGCACGTTGGCGTCGGCGATCTCGATGCCGTAGCCGGTACAGCCGCGCGTGGCCTGCAGGTGGGCCAGCAGCGCGCCGTCGCCACAGCCCAGGTCGAGCACGCGTGCTCCCTGCGGCACGAGCCGTGCGATCGTCTCCATGGTGGACTGGTCGCTCATGCCGCGGCTCCTTCGCTCGCGATGCGGGCGAAGTAGGCGCGCACCACATTCAGGTAGCGCGCATCGTCGAGCAGGAAGGCGTCGTGCCCGTGCGGAGCGTCGATCTCCGCGTAGCTGACGGCCCGCTTGTTGTCGAGCAGGGCCTGCACGATCTCGCGGCTGCGCGCCGGGGCGAAGCGCCAGTCGGTCGTGAAGCTGACCAGCAGGAATTTGGCCTGCGTCTGCGCCAGGGCCTGCTGCAGGTTGCCGCCATGGGCGCGCGCCGGGTCGAAGTAGTCGAGCGCGCGCGTGATCAGCAGGTAAGTGTTGGCGTCGAAGTACTCGCTGAACTTGTCGCCCTGGTAGCGCAGGTAGCTCTCGATCTGGAACTCGACGTCCTGCGTGCTGTATTTCAGGTCGATGCCTTCGCGCAGTTGGCGCCCGAACTTCTCGTTCATCACGTCGTCGCTGAGGTAGGTGATGTGGCCGATCATGCGGGCGATGCGCAGGCCGCGCTTGGGCACCACGCCCTGCGCGTAGAAGTGGCCGCCGTGGAAATCGGGGTCGGTCACGATGGCGCGGCGTGCCACCTCGTTGAAGGCGATGTTCTCGGCGTTGAGGTTGGGCGCGCTGGCCACCACCACGGCGTGGCGCACGCGCTCGGGGTAGCGCAGGCTCCAGCACAGGGCCTGCATGCCACCCAGGCTGCCGCCCATCACGGCGGCCAGCTGGCGGATACCCAAGGCGTCCAGCAGGCGGGCCTGGGCATCGACCCAATCCTCGACCGTCACGACCGGGAAGTCGGCACCGTAGACGCGGCCGGTGTCCGGGTTGATGTGCATGGGGCCGGTGGAGCCGAAGCACGAGCCCAGGTTGTTCACGCCAATCACGAAAAAGCGATCGGTGTCCACCGGCTTGCCGGGGCCGATCATGTTGTCCCACCAGCCCTCTGACTTCGGCTGGTCTTCGTAGACGCCGGCCACATGGTGCGAGGCGTTGAGCGCGTGGCAGATCAGCACGGCGTTGCTCTTGTCGGCGTTGAGCGTGCCGTAGGTCTCGTAGCTGAGTGCGTAGTCGCGGATGGCCGCGCCGCTCTGCAGCGGCAGCGGCTGGCTGAACGGCATGGACTGGGGATGCGCGATGAGTGGCATGGACGCAAAAACAAAAAACCCGGCTCGCTAACAACGAAGCCGGGTTGGGGGGCGTCCGTGTTTAGCAGTACTTCGGAACTCGGTGGTTCCGGCGCCCGCAATCTGGAACAAATCGGCGCAGGGTGGGCAGTATAGCTATGCGCTCACCAGCGCCGCGATGCCCAGCACGGTGAAGATCGCCGCCGAGACGAGGTGCACGGCACGCACCGGCACGCGTTTGGTGAGCTTCTCACCGAGCCACACCGCTGGCGCATTGGCCAGCATCATGCCCAGCGTGGTGCCGGAGACGACCCAGGCCAAGGCGGCTTCGTAGCGCGCGGCCAGCATCACGGTCGCGATCTGCGTTTTGTCGCCGATCTCGGCCAGGAAGAACAGAACCAGCGTGGTGCCGAACACGCCCAAGCGGGGCGCCTTGTCGCCCGCGTCGTCGTCGATCTTGTCGGGGATCAGCATCCAGACCGCCATGGCCAGGAAGGAGACGCCCAACACGATGCGCAGCGTCGACGGGCTGACCACGGTCTGGATCCAGGCGCCAACGGCACCGGCTGCGGCGTGGTTTGCCAGCGTGGCGACCAGGATGCCGGCGACGATGGGCCAGGGTTTGCGAAAACGGGCGGCCAGCAGCAGAGCCAGCAACTGCGTCTTGTCGCCCATTTCGGCGAGCGCGACGATTCCGGTGGAGACGAGAAAGGCTTCCAAGAAACAAACTCCGGCCGGGATGCGACATACCAATGACTGCAGACAGCCTTTCCCGGCACGAGAAGCTGCGCAGTCAAAGGTCTCGCTTGAACCCCGGCCAGGCCTTGCCCGTTGCAGGCTGCCGCCGGTGGTCCGTTTGCGCCATGTCGGCAGCATCCGAAGACACCACACGAACAAGTCTGTTGACGCAAACCCCTCTCGCACGAAGCGAAGGTTGGCTACTCCCCCAAGACGGGCGCGATTGTAGCCCGGGGGAACCCGCACTCTCGTTGCAGTATTCGCGTTTATCCCTACGTCGACTTGCTCGCAAATCGGACGGGTCCTCGCATAATAAAAAGTTCCTGCGCATTTTGCGGCGCACGAGCTTGCGGTGTTCGGTCGGTTCGGTTTGCGGGCGGCTCCCCCATCGCTTCTATTTCGAGAACTGATTTCCAAGGAGTCCTGCGTGGGCAACAGACTGTATGTGGGCAACCTGCCCTATTCTTTTCGCGACGACGACATGCACCAGGCGTTCAGCGCCTACGGCAGCATCGCCAGCGCCAAAGTGATGATGGAGCGCGACACCGGCCGCTCCAAGGGCTTCGGCTTTGTCGAGATGTCCAGCGACGCCGAGGCCCAGGCCGCGATCGAAGGCCTGCATGGCCAGAGCGTGGGTGGCCGGGCGCTGGTGGTCAACGAGGCCCGCCCGATGGAGCCGCGGCCGCCACGCACCGGCGGTTTTGGCGGCGAGCGCAGCCGCTACTGAGACGGTTTCGGGGTTCTCACCACGGATTGGCACTTTCCACGTTGAAAATTTTCACGTGATTTGTGTTTCTTTCCGAGCTGAACGCATATGATGGTAGAGCCTGGGCCTCGCGTCCATGCGGCTTGCGGTGTCGGCCAGTTCCGCGTCCTTGAGTTCTGCAGATTGCGTTTTCGGGACTCCATCGCTTTTTCTTTGTGTTTTTGAGGAGTCCCTTCAATGGGCAACAAACTGTACGTCGGCAACCTGCCGTATTCGGTTCGCGACAGCGATCTGGAGCAATCCTTCAGCCAATTCGGCACCGTGACCAGCGCCAAGGTCATGATGGAACGCGACACCGGCCGTTCCAAGGGTTTTGGCTTTGTCGAGATGGGTTCTGACGCAGAAGCGCAGGCAGCCATCAACGGCATGAATGGCCAATCGCTGGGCGGCCGCAGCTGCGTCGTCAACGAGGCGCGCCCGATGGAAGCCCGTCCCCCCCGTACCGGTGGCTACGGTGGTGGCGGCGGCGGCGGTTACGGCGGCGGCGGTGGTGGCGGCTACGGCGGCGGTGGTGGTGGCGGCGGTTACGGCGGCGGCGGCGGTGGTCGCAGCGGCGGTGGCGGCGGCTACGGTGGTGGTGGCGGCGGTGGCCGCGGTGGCGACAGCTACGGTGGCGGCGGCGGTGGTCGCAGCGGCGGCGGCGGTGGCGGTGGCGACGGCGGTTTCCGCAGTCCCTACGGCTCCGGTCCGCGCGGCGGCGGCGGTGGCCGCGGTGGCAACAACAGCTACTGATCGCTCACCAGCGCATCTTGAAAAAGGCTCCTTCGGGAGCCTTTTTGCCGTCCAGCGTCTGCCCGTTCAGCTGTCCGCGTTCTGGCGCGGCTTGCGGGCACGGCCGACCAACAGCCGGTCGAACCAGGCGTTCGGCAGGGCGCGCATGAGCTTGGCGACGACGCCCATCTGCCAAGGGATCACGCGGTAGCTAGCGCCGGCAGCGACGGCCGCGTGCGCCTTGTCGGCAAAGCGCTCGGCCGTCATCAGGAAGGGCATGCCGTAGCGGTTGCGGCGCGTCAGCGGCGTGTCGATGTAGCCGGGCGTGATCGTCACGACCTTCACGCCGAACGGGCGCAGTTCCCCGCGCAGGCTTTCGCAGTAGGAAATGACGCCGGCCTTGCTCGCGCAGTAGCCGCCATGGCCGGGCAGGCCACGGATGCCGGCGACGCTGGCGATGCCCACCAGGGTGCCGCTGCGGCGCGCACGCATGGGCAGGATGAAGGGATGGAAGGTGGCCGCCATGCCCAGGTTGTTGACAGCCAGGATGCGCGCGAAGACCGCCAGGTCGTCGCGCTCTGCCGTGTCCACGCCGATGCTGATGCCGGCGTTGGCAATCACCACATCGGGCAGGCCCTGGCGCTCCAGGCACTGCTGGGCAGCGGCGATGATGCTGTCGGGTTCGGCGACGTCGGCCCCGTAGACCACGACCCGCGCCGGATCCAGGCCTTGCTCGGCGCGCCAGCGTTCGATCTCGTCGGTGCGGCGCGCCACCAGCGCCAGCGCGTAGCCGGCCTGGTGGTAGCGCAGTGCCAATGCCTGCCCGATGCCGCTGGACGCGCCGGTGATGAAGGCCAGCGGTGCTGCGGTCATGGTGTCAGGGCGTGCGGCCCGTCACGGTGCCGCGCACGCGGCCGTCGAGCTGCAGGAGGCGGTCCAGGTTGTCGTAGTCCAGGCTGTTGGCGGTGAAGCGGTCGCCGCTGCGCAGCAGTTCCACCGGCAAATGCGAGCGCACGCGTTCCACGTTGGTGTAGGCGTGCAGGAACTCGCTGCGCAACTCCAGGCGCGGCAGCATGCGGCCGTCGGCGCCCTTGACGGGCTCGCGCACCACCACGGCATCGCCGAACAATTGCACCTCCGAGCCATCGGCATTGGACAAGGCCCGCTTGGCCGTGGACACCGTCACATGGCCTTGCTCGTTGAGCGAGCGGATGTGGGCCTTGTCGATTTCCAGCGTGTCGGTGTCCGGGTAATGCCAGGCCTGCTCACCGCGGATGTCGCTGCGCAGCCGGCCATTGGCATCGAAGGTCTTGACCGAGAAATTGCGCATGAAGTAGTCGGGCTCGTGGTTCACGGGGCGCACCGTGGCCGGCTGTGCCAGCGTGGGCGCATTGCGCACAAGCCAGTAGGTGCCCAGTGCCAGCAGAACCATGAGCACCAGCGGCAGGTAGATCGACAGACGCTCCCAGGCATCGCGCAGCAGGGCAAACATCTTCATGCCTGGTAGGGCGCCAGCAGCTCTGCGTAGCGCCCGCGGGCCATCAGCAGCAGGTCGCAGAACTCGCGGGCGGCGCCCTGGCCGCCGGCCATGCGCGTCACGTAGTGGGCCGCGGCCAGCACCTCGGGGTGGGCATGCGGCGGCGCGGCGGCCAGCGCGGCGCGGTTGAGCATGGGCAGATCGGGCCAGTCGTCGCCGATGGCGGCGGCAGCGCTCCAGTCCAGCCCCAGTTCCGCGAGGATGGCTTCGGCGGCAGGGCGCTTGTCCTCGGTGCCGAAGCGGGCATGGACCACGCCCAGCGCCTTGAGGCGCGCGCGCAGCGCCACGGAATCGCGCCCGGTCACCACGGCCGGGGTGATGCCGGCGGCCTGCAGCAGCTTGATGCCCATGCCGTCCAGCGTGTGGAAACGCTTGATGGTCTCGGCCGCGCCGCGCGCATCGCCGGGCGGCAGCTCGGTGAAGTACAGGCTGCCGTCGGTCAGCACGCCGTCGACGTCGAAGAAGGCCACGCGCACGTCCTGGCCGCGCAGCAGCAGCTCGGCCGGGTGGCTCAGCACAGGGGGCCGCGCCATCAGATCACCTTGGCCCGCATGAGGTCGCCGATGTGCACCACGCCGACCAGCGTGCCGGCCGCATCGACCACCAGCACGGCCGTGATGCGGTACTGCTCCATGAGTTCGACGGCTTCGGCCGCCAACGCATCGGCGCGGATGGTGTGTGGCCTGGCGTGCATCACGTCGCCAGCGCGCACGGCGCGCAGGTCGCTGCCCTTTTCAACCAGGCGGCGCAGGTCGCCGTCGGTGAAGACGCCCTGCACGCGCAGCGCGCCGTCGACGATGGCGGCCAGGCCGCCCTTGGCGCTCATCTCGCGCATCATCTCGGCCAGCGGCGTGTCCGCGGCCACGGTCGGCATCTCGGCGCCGCTGCGCATCACGTCGCTGACATGGGTCAGCAGCCGGCGGCCCAGGGCTCCGCCGGGATGCGAGCGCGCGAAGTCCTCGGCCTTGAAGCCGCGCAGCTCCAGCAGGGCGACGGCCAGGGCATCGCCCATCACCAGCTGGGCCGTGCTGCTGGCCGTGGGTGCCAGGTTGAGCGGGCAGGCCTCCTTCTCGACGCCGCTGTCCAGCACCTCGTCGGCGTGGCGCGCCAGCGTGGACTGCGCGCCACCGGTGATGGCCACGAGCGGGATGCCCTGGCGCTTGAGCACGGGCAGGATCAGGTTGAGCTCGGCGCTCTCGCCGCTGTTGGAGATCGCGATCACCAGATCGTGCGCGGTCACCATGCCGAGGTCGCCATGGCTGGCCTCGCCCGGGTGCACGAACAGCGCGGGCGTGCCCGTGGAGGCCAGCGTGGCGGCGATCTTGCGACCCACATGGCCGCTCTTGCCCATGCCCATCACGACCACGCGGCCGCTCAGGTGCAGGATGCGCTGCACGGCGCGCACGAAGCTCTCGCCCACGCGGGCCTTGAGCCCCTGCACGGCAGCGGCCTCGATGTCGAAGGTGGTTTGCGCCAGGCCGATGACCTGTGCCGTGTCCAGCGGCTGGACGCGTTCGCGCGGTGGTGTCATGGCGCGAATTCTATCGAGCGCCCCCTTGCGCGCCCTTGCGCCGCCGTCCAGAGCCCGCGGCCGGGCACGGTCAACACGCTAGCATGCGCGCACCTATGTCCTCGCTCGAACTGACGCTGGTCTACCTGTTGGCGGCTGTGCTGGGCGTGGTGCTGTTCCGCTCGCTCAAGCTGCCCCCCATGCTGGGCTACCTGACGGTGGGCGTGCTGATCGGCCCCAACGCGCTGGCCCTCGCGCAGAACTCGGAAAGCGTGAAGCACCTGGGCGAGTTCGGCGTGGTGTTCCTGATGTTCGTGATCGGGCTGGAGTTCAACCTGCCCAAGCTGCGCGCCATGCGCCGCCATGTGTTCGGGCTGGGCCTGTGGCAGGTGGTGCTGACCATCCTCGTGGGCACGGGCGCGTCGCTGGCGGTGGCGGCCATGGCGCCGCGCTGGTGGGGCATGCCCTGGCAGACGGCGGTGGCACTGTCCGGCGCGCTGGCCATGAGCAGCACGGCCATCGTGGTCAAGCTCATGGCCGACCGCATCGAGCTCGAGTCCGAGCACGGCAAGCGCGTGATGGGCGTGTTGCTGTTCCAGGATCTGGCCGTGGTGCCGCTGCTGGTGCTGATCCCTGCGCTGGGTGCCTCGGCCGAGCAGATGCTGGTTGCGCTGGGCCTGGCCATGGTCAAGGCGGTGCTGCTGATCACGCTGCTGCTGACGGGCGGGCAGCGCGTGATGCGCTGGTGGCTCACGCTGGTGGCACGGCGCAGGAGCGAAGACCTGTTCGTGCTGAACCTGCTGCTGATCACCTTGGGCCTGGCCTGGCTCACCGAGCTGGCGGGCCTGTCGCTGGCGCTGGGTGCCTTCATCGCGGGCATGCTGATCTCCGAGACCGAGTTCAAGCACCAGGTGGAGACCGACATCCGGCCCTTCCACGATGTGCTGCTGGGTTTGTTCTTCATCACCATCGGCATGATGCTGGACTGGCGCATCGTGCTGGAACGCTGGCCGCTGCTGCTGCTGCTGGTCACGCTGCCGGTGTTGTTCAAGCTGGCGCTGATCGCAGCGTTGGCGCGCGGCCTGGGCGCTTCGGCCGGCGTCTCGCTGCGCACGGGCCTGTACCTGGCGCAGGCCGGCGAATTCGGCTTCGTGCTGCTGACGCTGGCCAACAACCGCGGCCTGGTGCCGCCCGCGCTGCTGAACCCGATCCTGGCCAGCATGGTGCTGTCGATGCTGGCCACGCCTTTCATGGTGATGTACACCAACGCCATCGTCACGCGCTTCGTCAGCAGCGACTGGCTGCAGCAGTCGCTGCAGATGACCAGCATCGCGCGGCGCTCCATCAACGCCAACAAGCACGTGATCATCTGCGGCTACGGCCGCAGCGGCCAGAACCTTGCGCGCATGCTGGAGCGCGAGTCCATCCCTTACATGGCGCTGGACCTGGACCCGGACCGCGTCCGCCTCGCAGCCGCGGCCGGCGACTCGGTGGTGTTCGGCGATGCCGCGCGGCTGCAGGCGCTGATGGCCGCGGGCCTGGCGCGCGCCAGCGCGGTGGTGCTGACCTACCTGGACGTGCCCGGCGTGATGAAGGTGCTGGCCCATGTGCGCGCCCACGCCCCGCAGGTGCCCGTGATCGTGCGCACGCAGGACGACCGCGACCTCGAACGCCTGCAGCAGGCGGGCGCCACCGAGGTCGTGCCCGAAGCCATCGAGGGCTCCCTGATGCTGGCCAGCCATGCGCTGGCCCTGGTGGGCGTGCCGATGCGCCGCGTGCTGCGGCTGGTGCAGGACCAACGCGATGCGCGCTACAACTTGCTGCGCGGTTACTTCCACGGCGCCGACGACGATGGCCAGGACGAGCTGGACCACGAACGGCTGGCCACGGTGTCCCTGACCCTGGCCTCGCGCTCGCTCGGCAAGCCGCTGGGCCATCTTGCGCTGCATGCGCTGGGCGCCCGCGTCGTGCAGCTGCGCCGCATGGGCGGCGCTGCGGTGCCCGTCAACGACGAGGCGGTGCTGCAGGACGGCGATACGGTGGTGCTGTCGGGCCGGGCCGAGGCACTGGCCCTGGCCGAAGGCCGCCTGCTGCGCGGCTGATCAGTCGGCCGTGGCGGGCGCCGCAGCGCCGGGTTCGGCCGCGGCAGGCCGCCAGTAGACGCCTTCCACGACAAGGTCGGCCCGCATCTTAGCCGCCACCGCCACCATGCCCTGCACCGGGCCCGGATCGGCCTCGCTGTCCTCCAGGGCGGGCGCGAGGTCGACCAGCACCAGGTAGCGCCAGCCCTCGGCATCGAGCGCCACCACCTTGAAGCGGTAGCCCTCGGCCGGAAATCCGCATTGCGCCATGGCTTCGCGCACCACGGCGAACAGCTGCGCGCGGCGGTCCGCGCGTTCCACCTTGCGCACCGCGGCAGGGTCCAGCCCGGCCGGCGCGCTCTTGTCCAACACCGTCATCTCAAGTCACTGCGTCGCGGCGGCGGCGGTTCACCATGCGCTTGGACACCACGGCGCCGGCCGCCATGGCCACCGCCAACGCGAGTTCGGGCCGGCGGTTGGTCAGTTCCCCGAAGCGCAAGGGCGACAGGCTCCACAGCCGCGCCGGCATGCCGGCCTGCACCGTGGCGCTGCGCGGGGCCCGCGAGAAGAAGCTGCCTTCGCCCACGGCCGAACCGGCGCTGATGATGGCAAGCCGCACCTCGCCCTGTTCGTCCTCGTAGTGCACGCTCAGGTTGCCGCTCTCGACAAAGTACAGCGTGCGGTCGGCCGCGCCCTGCTTGAACAGCACCTGCCCGGCCGCCAGCGCCAGCGGCTGCAGATAAGGCGCAAGCACTTCCCACTGCGCCGGCGTCAGCTGCAGCAGCAGTTGGTCGTCGACCTTGGTGGCAGCGATGGCCTGGATCAGGTCCTGGATGTCGAAACGGGCGGGGGGCGGCATGGCGTTCATGGCGGGGGGTCGTGCTCCTGCGGCTATTTGCCGATGCAGAACCGGGAGAAGATGACGCCCAGCAGATCGTCCGATCCGAAGGCGCCGGTGATTTCGTTCAGGGCATTTTGCGCCAGCCGCAGTTCCTCGGCCATGAGGTCCAGCGTCCGCCCATCGGCCAGGTGCAGCCCCACGGCGTCGAGGTGTTCCTGCACGCGGCCGAGCGCCTGCACATGGCGCGCGCGGGCCAGGTACACGCCCTCGGGCAGGGCCTGCCAGCCCGCGATCTGCAGCAGCGCCGCACGCAGTTCGGCCAGGCCGGCCCCGGTCTTGGCCGACAGGTGCAGGCCCTCGGGCAGGGCGGCGTCGCCTGCGGCATCGCGCTTGTTCCAGACCTGCAGCACGGGCACGCCGGCCGGCAGGCGCTGCGCGATGGCGGCATCAGCCTGCTGCGCGGCCACATCGTCGCGGCGCAGCAGGTCGTGCAGGAACAGCACGGCGTCGGCCTTGGCGATGGCGCCCCATGCGCGTTCGATGCCGATGCGCTCGACCGGGTCGTCGCTGTCGCGCAGGCCGGCCGTATCGACCACATGCAGCGGCACGCCCTCGATCTGGATGGACTGCTCGACCTTGTCGCGCGTGGTGCCGGCGATCGGCGTGACGATGGCCAGTTCGGCCCCCGCCAGCGCGTTGAGCAAGGAAGACTTGCCGGCATTGGGCTGCCCTGCGATGACCACGGTGATGCCCTCGCGCAGCAGCGCGCCCTGGCGGGTGCGCGCGAGCACCGCCTTCAGCTGCTGCTGCAGGCCGTCGAGCTGGCCCTGGGCGTCGGCCTTGCGCAGGAAGTCGATGTCCTCCTCGGGGAAGTCCAGCGTGGCCTCGACCAGCATGCGCAAATGGATCAGCCGTTCGCGCAGCGCGTCGATGTGTTGCGAGAACTCGCCCGCCAGGGAGCGGCTGGCGCTGCGCGCGGCGGCCTCGGTGCTCGCGTCGATGAGGTCGGCCACGGCCTCTGCCTGGGCCAGGTCGAGCTTGTCGTTGAGGAAGGCGCGCTGCGTGAACTCGCCCGGCTCGGCCGCGCGCAGGCCGATGCCGGCGCCGGCCTGCAGGCAGCGCGCCAGCAGCAGCTGCATGACCACCGGGCCACCATGCGCCTGCAACTCCAGCACCTCCTCGCCGGTGTAGCTGTGCGGCGCCGGGAAGTGCAGGGCCAGGCCCTGGTCGATGGCGCTGCCGTCCGCGTCGCGGAACGGCAGGTAGGTGGCCTCGCGCGGCTTCAGCACACGGCCGCACAGCGCGGCCACCAGTGGCGCAAGGTCGCGGCCCGAGGCACGCACGATGCCCACTGCACCGCGGCCGGGTGCGCTGGCGATGGCAACGATGGGGTCGCGGGGCGAGGCGGTCATGGGGTCTGGACTGTACAAAAGACAAGGGCCGCTTGCGCGGCCCTTGCGGAGCGATCTGCCGGCTTTACCTGAACTTCGGCAGGTTGAACTGCGGCGGCACGCCCATGCGGGTGTTGATGACCCACTGCTGCACGATGGACAGGATGTTGTTCGTGATCCAGTACAGCACCAGGCCGGACGGGAAGAAGAAGAACATCACCGAGAACGCCAGCGGCATGAACCACATCAGCTTGGCCTGCATCGGGTCCGGCGGGGCCGGGTTCAGTGCGGTCTGCAGCATGGTGGTCATGGTCATGATCACGGGCAGCAGGTACCACGGGTCGGGTGCGGACAGATCCTTGATCCAGCCGATCCAGGGCGCGCCGCGCATTTCGACGCTAGACAGCAGCACCCAGTACAGCGCAATGAACACGGGGATCTGGATCATGATGGGCAGGCAGCCGCCCAAGGGGTTGATCTTCTCCTCCTTGTACATCTTCATCATGGCCTGCTGCATTTCCTGCGGCTTGTCCTTCAGGCGCTCGCGCATCTCCTGGATGCGCGGGTTCACCGCCTTCATCTTGGCCATGCTCGCGTAGGCCTTGGCGTTGAGCCAGTAGAACGCGAGCTTCAACAGCACCACCAGCGCGACGATGGACCAGCCCCAGTTCTGCAGCACGCTGTGCAGCTTGTCCAGCAGCCAGTACAGCGGCTTGGCCAGGATGGTCAGCCAGCCGTAGTCCTTCACCAGTTCGAGGCCGGGCGTCAGCGACTCCAGCATCTTCTCTTCCTGCGGGCCCACGAACAGGCGCGACTCGGCGACCTGGCTCGCGCCCGGCGCCACGGCCGGCAGCGTGCTGATCATGCCCACGGCGTACAGGTTGTTGGAGATCTTGCGCGCGAAGATGTCGCGCTCGATGCCATCGCCCAGCAGCCAGGCGCTCGCGAAGTAGTGCTGCACCATGGCCACGTAGCCGTTGGTGGCCTGCTTCTCGAACTTGGCGTCGTTCTTCTCGATGTCCTTGAACTCGACCTTCTGGTACTTCTTGGCTTCGGTGTAGATCGCCGGGCCCGTGAAGGTGGAGTAGAAGCTCGACTCGCCGGGCAGCTTGTTGCCGTCGCGCACCAGCTGCAGGTAGACCTGCGCCGTGACAGGCGCGCTGCCCGCATTGACGACCTCGTGCTTGACGCCGATGGCGTACGAGCCGCGCGTGAGCGTGTAGGTCTTGACCAGCTTCACGCCGCCGCTCTCGGGCGACTCGAAGCGCACTTCCAGCGTGTTGCTGCCATCGGCCAGTTGGCGCGGTCCGGGCGTGGCCGCCATCACCGTCGTGTGGTTGGGCAGGCCGGGCGCGCCGATCAGGCCGGTCTGTGCCAGGTAGACGCGCTCTGCGCTCTCGTCCAGCAGCACGAAGTGGCGGCTCGGGTCGTGCAGGTCGACGTTCTTGAGCAGTTCGGCGCGCACCAGCGAGCCGCCCGCCGTGTCGAAGCTGAGCTTGAGCACGTCGGTGCTGACTTCCACGCGCTCACGTGCCGGTGCCGGGGCGGTCGGCGTGCCGGGCACCTGGCCCGCGCCTGCGGGCGCCGCAGTGGCGACGGCCGTGGGCACGGTGCTGGCGGGCGCGGATGCGGCCGGGGCCGTGCCGCCGGGCGCCGAGGAAGCAGCCGCCGGTGCAGTGGCCGTGGGCGTCGGGAAGAAGGTGGCCTGGCGACCGTTGTGGATCTGCCACTTGTCCCACAGCATCACCAGGGAGAAACCAAGGATCACCCACAGGATGGTTCGGCGGATATCGTTCATGGAAGGCTAGTCGGAGGAAGTCGGGAACAGCCGCCGGCCGAAAAGGCGGGGCCGCTGCGCGGGCACCGGGTCGTGTCCGCCATCGCACCAGGGATGGCAACGCGCGAGCCGGCGCAGTGTAAGGTAGCTGCCCATCCCGGCACCGTGCTGCTCCAGCGCGCCGATGGCGTAGGTGGAGCAGGTGGGTTCGAACCGGCAGGCCGAACCCAGCCAGGGGCTCAGCAGCAGCTTGTAGCCGCGCACCAGCGCGATGAGGGCGCGCTGCATCAGGCCGCGGCCCTGCGCACGAGCTGCTCGAGCTCGCCGCGCACTGCCTGCTTGAGTTGCACGGAGGTGGCGCTGATGAACTGCTTGCGGTCGAAGCCGCTGCGCAGCCGCACCACATGCACCGCCGCCGGCAGGGCAGCTGCGTGCTCGCCGCAGACCGCATAGATCTGGCGGCGGATGGCATTGCGCGTGACGGCACGGCGCGCCCAGCGCTTGGGCAGCACGGCGCCGATCCAGCAGTCGTCGACGGGGAACAGCGGGCGTGCATCTGCCTGCTCTTCCGCAAGGGGAGCAGGCAGCGCGATGCGATGCAGGGCGAAGTGGGCTGTCCGCGAGACGGTGGTGCCGGCCATCACGGCCTGGAACTGCGCGCGCGTCTTGAGTCGCTGCACAGAGGCACCGAGAAGGGGGAGACAGCCATGCGGGGAGCCGACGCGAAGAAGGCCACCCGCAAGAGACTCAGACAGCCAGGCGCTTGCGGCCCTTGGCGCGGCGCGCGTTGATGACGGCGCGGCCGCCGCGGGTCTTCATGCGGGCCAGGAAACCGTGGACGCGGGCGCGGCGGATCTTGGAGGGTTGGTAGGTGCGTTTCATGTCACTTCCTTGGAAATCAGTTTCGGCGGGCAACGCCTTTGCATTGCCCGCATGCGGACCACAGGTTCGGTGCCGAAACCAGGCGGCCATCGACGCACACGCGGCGATGACCTGCCTATCCGCACCCGCGGCACCATGCAGTCGGCATCTCTCGCAAAGAAATACGCCGGGCAGGGCCAAACCTCGGGGAACCGGCGATTATCGCCAAAAAAATTCGAAGGACAAGCTTTTCTGCATTTGGCCTCTTCGACACCCGGTTCCGTATCCGCCACACGACATGCCCCTGCAGCTTGTGGACAACTACCCGCACACCTAGAATGCCGGGTGCTTCAAAAAAACATTTATCCACAGGAGCTGGGCGGCGCATGATCGAGGGGAACCACGCCAGCGGCGCCGCCGGTGACAGCCTGTGGCAGGCCTGCATCGAGCAGCTTGCCCAGGAACTTCCAGAACAGCAATTCAACACCTGGATCAAGCCCTTGGCGGCCCAGGTGACGGGCGATTTCAGCAAGGTCACGGTGTACGTGGCCAACCGCTTCAAGCTCGATTGGATCCGCGCGCAGTACAGCAACCGCATCATGCAGATGCTGGAGAACCTGTATGGCCAGCCGATCCAGCTCGAGTTAGCCATCACTCCGCGGGAAAACGTTGCCAGGCTTACGCCTTTGCAGCTGGCGCGCGAGATCAGCGCACAGTCCGAACCGGTCGATCTGGGTGAAGAAATCTCCCCCGGCCCGCCCAAGAACCGCCTCAACTCCGCCCTCACGTTCTCCACCCTGGTGGAGGGCACGGCCAACCGCATGGCACGCGCCGCAGCCATGCACGTGGCCGGCTCGCCGGGCCAGCTCTACAACCCCTTGTTCATCTACGGCGGCGTCGGCCTGGGCAAGACCCATTTGATGCACGCGGTGGGCAACCGGCTGCTCGAAGAAAAGCCTGGCGCCAAAGTTCTCTACATCCATGCGGAGCAGTTCGTTTCGGATGTGGTCAAGTCCTACCAGCGCAAGACCTTCGACGAGTTCAAGGAGCGCTACCACTCGCTCGATCTGCTGCTGATCGACGACGTGCAGTTCTTCGCCAACAAGGACCGCACGCAGGAAGAATTCTTCAACGCGTTCGAAGCTCTGCTCGCCAAGAAGAGCCACATCGTGATGACGTCCGACACCTACCCCAAGGGTCTGCCGGACATCCACGAGCGCCTGGTCTCGCGCTTCGACTCCGGCCTCACCGTGGCCATCGAGCCGCCCGAGCTCGAGATGCGCGTCGCCATCCTGATCAACAAGTCGATCTCCGAGGGCACCGAGATGCCCGAGGAAGTGGCCTTCTTCGTCGCCAAGAACGTGCGCTCCAACGTGCGCGAGCTCGAAGGCGCGCTGCGCAAGATCCTGGCGTACTCGCGCTTCAACCAGAAGGAAATCTCGATCCAGCTGGCGCGCGAAGCCCTACGCGACCTGTTGTCGATCCAGAACCGGCAGATCAGCGTCGAGAACATCCAGAAGACGGTGGCCGACTACTACAAGATCAAGGTCGCCGACATGTACAGCAAGAAGCGCCCGGCCAGCATCGCGCGGCCGCGCCAGATCGCGATGTACCTGGCCAAGGAGCTCACGCAGAAGAGCCTGCCCGAGATCGGCGAGCTGTTCGGCGGGCGCGACCACACCACCGTGCTGCACGCCGTGCGCAAGATCGGCGGCGAACGCCAGCAACTGGCCGAGCTGAACCAGCAACTGCACGTGCTGGAGCAGACCCTGAAGGGATGAGGAAGGCCTGCCCACCTGCGGCCGGCCTGTGTTGCGACCCCCGCGCAGATTGCACGGCGGATTCGGGCGAAAATGCGAAGCTTTTGCGCCAGCTCCACAAGAAATTCATCGAGAGGTTGACATGATCGTTCTGAAGACAGCCCAAAGCACCCTGCTTGCGGTGCTGCAATCGGTCTCCGGCATCGTGGAGCGGCGCCACACGCTGCCCATCCTGGCCAACGTGATGCTGCGCAAGAACGGCAACCAGGTCCAGCTGACCACCAGCGACCTGGAAATCCAGATCCGCACCACGGCCGAACTGGGCGGCGACGAAGGCGGCTTCACCACCACCGTGGGCGCCCGCAAGCTCATCGACATCCTGCGCACCATGCCGGCCGACCAGACCGTCTCGCTCGAATCGAGCCAGAACAAGCTGGTGCTCAAGGGTGGCAAGAGCCGCTTCACGCTGCAGACCCTGCCCGCCGAAGACTTCCCGCTGGTGCAGGAGTCGGCCGAGTTCGGCCCCGCCTTCAGCGTGCCGCAGAAAACGCTGAAAGAGCTGCTGGGCCAGGTCGCCTTCGCGATGGCCGTGCACGACATCCGCTATTACCTGAACGGCATCCTGTTCGTGGCCGAAGGCAAGCAGCTGAGCCTGGTGGCCACCGACGGCCACCGCCTGGCGTTCGCATCCGCCACGCTCGAGGTCGAAGTGCCCAAGCAGGAGGTGATCCTGCCGCGCAAGACCGTGCTGGAGCTGCAGCGCCTGCTGTCCGACGCGGGCGGCGATGAGGCACCGCAGATCGAGCTGCAGTTCGCCAACAACCAGGCGCGCTTCCGATTCGGCGGCATGGAGTTCGTCACCAAGCTGGTCGAGGGCAAGTTCCCCGACTACAACCGCGTGATTCCCAAGAACCACAAGAACAGCATCACGCTCGGCCGCCAGGCGCTGCTGTCGAGCCTGCAGCGCACCGCCATCCTGACCAGCGAGAAGTTCAAGGGCGTGCGCCTGAACCTCGACCCGGGCACGCTGCGCGTGGCCTCCAGCAACGCCGAGCAGGAAGAAGCCCAGGACGAACTGGACATCGACTACGGCGGCGACAGCATCGAGATCGGCTTCAACGTCACCTACCTGATCGACGCGCTGGCCAACATGCAGCAGGACATGGTCAAGATCGAACTGTCCGATGGCAACAGCTCCGCGCTGCTCACCATCCCCGAGAACACCAGCTTCAAGTACGTCGTGATGCCGATGCGTATCTGACGCCCGGCACCACCACTGCCTGCGACCCGCGTCACCAACGCGGGTTCGCTTTTTCAAGAGTGAGTCGAAAAGCACGCCATGACCGAAGACAGCAAGCCCGTTCCCCCCACCGCCAACGAAAACGCCATGGCGCCCACCGGTGAAGACGGCCTTCCATCGCTGTCGCAGCAGCCCAAGATCGACGCCCACCAGGTCGGCGCGAGCGAAGGCTATGGCGAAGGCGCCATCCAGATCCTCGAAGGGCTGGAAGCGGTGCGCAAGCGCCCTGGCATGTACATCGGCGACACCTCCGACGGCACCGGCCTGCACCACCTGGTGTTCGAGGTGGTCGACAACTCCATCGACGAAGCCCTGGCCGGCCACTGCGACGAGATCCTCGTCACCATCCACAGCGACAACTCGGTCAGCGTGGTCGACAACGGCCGCGGCATTCCCACCGGCGTGAAGATGGACGACAAGCACGAGCCCAAGCGCTCGGCTGCCGAAATCGCGCTGACCGAACTGCACGCGGGCGGCAAGTTCAACCAGAACAGCTACAAGGTCTCGGGCGGCCTGCACGGCGTGGGCGTCTCGTGTGTGAACGCGCTCAGCAAGATGCTGCGCCTTACCGTGCGCCGCGAGGGCAAGGTGCACGTGATGGAGTTCAGCAAGGGCTTCGTGCAGAACCGCATCATCGAGCAGGTGAACGGCGTCGACATTTCGCCCATGCACGTGCTGGGCGAGACCGAGAAGCGCGGCACCGAGGTGCACTTCCTGCCCGACACCGAGATCTTCAAGGAGAACAACGACTTCCACTACGAGATCCTCTCGAAGCGGCTGCGCGAACTCTCCTTCCTGAACAACGGCGTCAACATCAAGCTCAAGGACGAGCGCACCGGCAAGGAAGACGACTTCTCCGGCGCCGGCGGCGTGAAGGGCTTCGTCGACTTCATCAACAAGGGCAAGACCGTGTTGAACCCGAACGTGTTCCACGCGATCGGCGAGCGCCCGGCCGAAACCTACGGCGGCATCGCCGGCACGCACATCGGCGTGGAAGTGGCCATGCAGTGGAACAGCGGCTACAACGAGCAGGTGCTCTGCTTCACCAACAACATCCCGCAGCGGGATGGCGGCACCCACCTCACCGGCCTGCGCGCCGCGATGACCCGCGTCATCAACAAGTACATCGAAGAGACCGAGCTGGCCAAGAAGGCCAAGGTCGAGGTGACCGGCGACGACATGCGCGAAGGCCTGTGCTGCGTGCTGAGCGTGAAGGTGCCCGAGCCCAAGTTCAGCAGCCAGACCAAGGACAAGCTCGTCAGCAGCGAAGTGCGCGCGCCGGTGGAAGACATCGTCGGCCGCCTGCTGACCGACTACCTGCAGGAACGCCCCAACGACGCCAAGATCATCTGCGGCAAGATCGTCGAAGCAGCGCGCGCGCGCGAAGCCGCGCGCAAGGCCCGCGAGATGACGCGCCGCAAGGGCGTGCTGGACGGCATGGGCCTGCCCGGCAAGCTGGCCGACTGCCAGGAGAAGGACCCCGCGCTGTGCGAGATCTACATCGTCGAGGGTGACTCCGCCGGCGGCTCCGCCAAGCAGGGCCGCGACCGCAAGTTCCAGGCGATCCTGCCGCTGCGCGGCAAGATCCTGAACGTGGAGAAAGCGCGCTACGAAAAGCTGCTCACCAGCAACGAAATCCTCACGCTGATCACCGCCCTGGGCACCGGCATCGGCAAGGCCGGCGGTACCACCGGCAACGACGACTTCAACGTCGCCAAGCTGCGCTACCACCGCATCATCATCATGACCGACGCCGACGTCGACGGCGCCCACATCCGCACCCTGCTGCTGACCTTCTTCTACCGCCAGATGCCCGAGCTGGTGGAGCGCGGCCACATCTACATCGCGCAGCCGCCGCTGTACAAGGTGAAGGCCGGCAAGGAAGAGCTCTACCTCAAGGACGCCTCCGCGCTCGACACGTTCCTGCTGCGCATCGCGCTGGTCAATGCCTCCGTGTTCACCGGCGGCGAGGCCGGCACCACCATCAGCGGCGACACGCTGGCCGAGCTGGCGCGCAAGCACCAGGTGGCCGAATCGGTGATCCACCGCCTGACCAACTTCATGGACGCCGAGGCCCTGCGCTCCATCGCCGACGGCGTGACGCTGAACCTGGACACCGTGGCCGATGCCGAAGCCTCCGCCGTGGCGCTGCAGGCCAGCCTGCGCGCCTTGGGCAGCGGTGCCGAAGTGGCCGGCGAATTCGACGTGCGCACCGACAAGCCCGTGCTGCGCATCAGCCGCCGCCACCACGGCAACGTGCGCAGCAGCGTCATCACGCAGGACTTCGTGCACGGCGCCGACTACGCCGCGCTGAGCGAAGCCGCCAACACCTTCCGCGGCCTGCTGAGCGAAGGCGCCAAGGTCATGCGCGGCGAGGGCGAGCGGCAAAAAGAAGAAAAGGTCGGCGACTTCCGCCAGGCCATGCGCTGGCTGATCGGCGAAGCCGAACGCGCCACCAGCCGCCAGCGCTACAAGGGGCTGGGCGAGATGAACCCCGAGCAGCTGTGGGAGACCACGATGGACCCCGAAGTGCGGCGCCTGCTGCGCGTGCAGATCGACGATGCGATCGAGGCGGACCGGGTGTTCACGATGCTGATGGGGGATGAGGTGGAGCCGCGCAGGGATTTCATTGAGACGAATGCGCTGCGGGCTGGGAATATTGACGTTTGATGTTTTTCTGTAGATGAACCCATGACCTGAAAGCTGGGGACCATATTTGAAGAAGGCCATGAACAACCGTTCATGGCCTTTTTACTTCACTGGTCGCATTGAGTGGTTCAGCGCGGCTCTGAGCAGAATTTTGGAAGACGGGAATCGGCCAGAAGCGGTCTCAAGTCTTCGTCCTTCATTGCGTTCGGTCACCGTCGACCAATTGCCAGCAGCCACCGCACCCAAGTGCCGCTACAGCGGTCACGGGAAGTCGCTCCGGGTGCGGCCTCGCAGTCAGAGTCTCACGAAGCTACGCAGCCAAGACCCAAGCATCACGGATCGCGCGAAGGTGCCGTTGATCGGTGCCGCAGCACCCTCCCAGCACGTTCAGTGCAGGCAACGGAATGCGCAGCCGTCGGTAGCGGTCGCCAAGATCGACCGGGTCGCCGATATCCAGCTCGGTCGCTGCGTCCAACTCAGCGTGGCTGAGCGTCGACGCATTTGCACGGATTCCGCGAATGCGTGCCGTCCAATCACCACCATCTGCGAGGCAGGCCTCGAAGTGGCTCGGGTGAGCGCAGTTCACCGCAAAGTAAGCCGGTGGTGTATCTGCATCCACCTTCGCCATGGCTTCGCGTAAGGATTCTCCATTCGGCAAGCGGCCATCCGTCTCGACGGTGAAGGAAATTGCCACGGGCAAGCCGACCTTCTTGGCTGATCTCGCGATACCGACAGCTTCAGCGCTGTTGGTCATCGTCACCGCCGCCAGCATGTCGACGCCGCCGTCTCGGAGCGATGCGGCTTGAGGCCGGTGGTACGCCGCCGCGTCGTCGATACTGCTCGGCGCGTCGGCCACATAGCCGTCTCCGCGTGGACCGATGATGCCGCTCAGAACCACGGGCCCAGCCAATCTAGGGCGCCACGCCGCGCGAAGCTCGCTCACCAGCCGCACCGCCTCAATATTGGCTTGCGCCAGCGCCGCCGCGTCATACCCCAGCAAACTGCCCCAATCGGGGTTTGCACGCCATGTCGGTGTCTCCAGCACAAAACCCGCGCCAGGGGTGTCCGCGCACAACTCAAGATAGGGGCGGTAGTAGCGTCGCAGGCGCTCTCGTCCGGCATCGTCGTTCAGCAGGACAAAGGCAGCGAACTGCGGCAACTCCACCCCTTGCAGATACACGAGAGTCGTCTCGAGACCACCGTCGCTGAGGAAGAGGCCGCCACCGAGTTGAGGAAGCAACGCAGTCGTCATGTTTCACCCCCGCAGTCATTCTTGCGCGTTGTGGAAGCCGGTGCAATTGCCATCGAGGGCCGTATGTGCCTGTGAACCGCGAATGGCCGCTCCTGTAAAAAGCGAACGTCTGCGTGGGGCGCGCAGCAGTCGTTCCACATCGCACTTCCCGTCGCAATCCACTTCCGTCAATGTGATTTCAGCGGACGCGTAGAAACAATTTCAACGCCCTGTCTCGACATCGTGCGCCCCCGACCAGATTCGACGTCGTACAAGGCGATGTCGTTTGGAGAGCTATCCAGCAGATAGCCCTTGACTGATACGCCATCTGCGCGTCGCACCTCAATGCACCGACGGGTAGACAGTTCGCATCCCTTCGCGTGATCCCTCATCGCCACCTCCGCGGACCTGCCAGCGGCAGCCTCGGCAATGCCGGCCGGCAGCAGCATCGCCGCCACGACAACCACGACACACACTTGGACTATCGAAAACAAGGCCAGCCCTGCCACGATGACAGCGGCGGTCAGCCGGGCTTTTCTGGAGCTGCGGTCGATCCAAGCCGCAGTGACATCGACACCCCTATCGGTAATCCAGTCGATGAAGAAGCAAATGGCGATCAAGCCGCAAGCCCCCAACAGCATCCAAGGCCATTTTTCAGCAATGAACAGCCAAAGCATGACCCCACGCTCCAGAACCGCGTAATAGCCTGCCAAGAGCGTTTGGTCAGTGGAACGCGGGAAAAGATTGGCATCGATGTCCCAGTGCGCCAAGTAGTTGCGATGCCAGATCGTCCCGATGAAATGCAACGCGGCAGAGCCGGCCGCCAACACCGCCGCGAGACCGCTGAGGACTGCCGCAAGACTTAAACGAAGGCTCTTCTCCGAGGGGCGTGTGGCTTCTGTCATGCGTCCTTACTGGGATGGTTGATTCGTCCGTACTCGGAATGTCGTATGGGGCAATAGATCGACGGCGGAGCGTAACGACGACGGGGGGCGCTGGTCCATGACAACGAAATAACTGGCTACGCCCCCAGAAGCATCTGGGAATGCAACTGCGCGCGCATGGTGGGGAGCCAACACCAGGAATGACGTCCAGAGCTGGCCGCGGCGCAGGACAAGATCCTGGTCAACGCGCAGAAGTACCCCGTGGCCAGCGCGCGCGGCAACAGCCGCCAGCACGGCGCGCCCTGATCTGCAGGCCGCAGCGCGCCCTCACACGCGCGCCGTCTTGCTCCGCTTCTTCTCCGCGTAAGACATCGCATCCGCCTGCGCGGCCAGCTGCTCGAACTGCAAGCTGCCATCCGAACACGCGAACCCCACCGAGGCCCCGACCTTCAGCGCCACGCCGTTGAATTCGATGGACTCGCCCACGGTGCTGCGCACGCGGGCGGCGATGCCCTCGAGCACCTTCGCATCGGCCAAGCCGGGCAGCAGGATCACGAACTCGTCACCGCCCGTGCGCGCCACCACGTCGCCGTGGCGCGACTGCTGCAGCAGCCTGGTGCCCACGCTTCGCAGCACGGCGTCGCCGGCCGCATGGCCGTGGCGGTCGTTCACGGGCTTGAAGTCGTCAAGGTCGAAGCTGATCACAGCCATGGGCCGGCCCGCCTGGGCCTGGGCTGCGCGGTCGATGGACCGGCGGTTGGCCAGGCCCGTGAGCGGGTCGTTCTCGGCGTCGGCATGCAGGGTCTTGAGGTTGGATTCGCCCAGGCCCACGAGCCGGCCGGCATGCACGATGGCGCCGGCGGTGAACAGCACGAACACCAGGCCGACCACCGCGCTCCAGCGCTTGACGGACTGGAAGCCCAGCTCCCTGGCTTCGCGCCGCAGTTCGAGCAGGGCGCGCTCCTCGGCGTCCATCACGTCGAGCAGCTTGCGCAGGCGAAAGCTCGCGTCGATGTTGACGCGCGCGGCCAGCGATGCCTGCAGCGCGGGCGCCCCGTCGCGCTGCGCGATCACGCTGGAGCTGCGGTACCAGCCCAGGATCTCGCGCGTTTCGGCGTGCACCTCGTGCGCGCGGGCAGCCTGGCCAGGGTTGTCTTCGACCAGGTCGCGCAGGCGCTCGGCAGCGTCCTGCGATTCGAACGAGGCGCGCTCCAGGCTCTCGAGGAACTCGGGCCTGGGCGAGATGGCGTAGTTGCGCAGCGCCAGCCCGCCCAGCATCACGGTGGCGCGCACGCGGTCGATCTCGCCCTGCACATCGTGCGTGTGGTCGACGAGGGCATCTGCCTTGCGGAAGTCGGCGATGTTGTGCCACAGCAGCGCACCCAGGCCGAGCAGCAGGGCCAAGGCCGCGACCTGCGAGATCTGCATCACCCGCGCGATGCGGCGCAGCGTGCCGAAATGGGGAATGCCGGTGCCGGTGGTCATTGTTGTGCCTGTCTCTCAGGTGCACGTTTGTTCTGTGTCGGCCGATGCTAAGCCACGGCGGCGGGCCGCCTCGGCCAGGGCGCGCACGCCCGCCAGCGCATGCGGTTAGAGTAGCCGCGCCGCCGCACGCCCACCCCATGGGCGCCGGCGGCGGATGGCCGCTGCGGCAGCCATGCGCCGCCAGCCAGCGGCCCCCGCATCAACCCAGGAAACCGACATGCCCAAAGCCTATTGGATCTCGACCTACCGCTCGGTCAACAACCCCGACAAGCTGGCCGCCTATGCCCAGCTGGCCGGCCCCGCCATCACCGCCGGCGGCGGCCGCTTCCTGGCCCGTGGCCTGCCCGCCAAGGTGTACGAGGCCGGCCTGGAGCAGCGCACGGTGCTGATCGAGTTCGACAGCGTGGCGCAGGCTGTCGCCACGCACGACAGCGCGGCCTATGGCGCGGCGCTGGATGCGCTGGGCGATGGCGCCGAGCGCGAGATCCGCATCGTCGAAGCCGCCTGAGGCACGGCGGCACGCGGCCGCGCCGCGCTCCAACGGTGAGCCGCCCAGGTCTGCGTACGCTCAGCCCGGCTGCTTGACGATGCGCAGGTAGGGCTTGGGCGCCTTCCAGCCGCCCGGGAACATGGTCTTGGCGTCCTCGTCCGACACCGAGCCCGCGATGATCACGTCGTCGCCCGGCTGCCAGTTCACGGGCGTGGCCACCTTGTGCCTGGCCGTCATCTGCATGGAGTCGAGCACGCGCAGGATCTCGTCGAAGTTGCGGCCCGTGGTCATGGGGTAGGTCAGCGTGAGCTTGATCTTCTTGTCCGGGCCGACGATGAACACCGAGCGCACGGTGGCGTTGTTGGCGGCCGTGCGGCCGTCGGACGTACCGGCTTCCTCGGCCGGCAGCATGTTGTAGAGCTTGGCCACGGCCAGGTCGGTGTCGCCGATCATGGGGTACTTGACGGCGGCGCCCTGCGTCTCCTCGATGTCGGCGGCCCACTTGGCGTGGTTTTCCACCGGGTCGACCGACAGGCCGATCAGCTTGGCATTGCGCCGGGTGAACTCGGGCTCGATGCGGGCCATGTAGCCCAGCTCGGTGGTGCACACCGGCGTGAAGTCCTTGGGGTGCGAGAACAGGATGGCCCAGCTGTCGCCGATCCACTGGTGGAAGTCGATCGGGCCGTGCGTGGTCTGCGCGGTGAAGTTGGGCGCAGTGTCGTTGATGCGAAGAGACATGGAAGGGCTCCGGGGGGTTGAAGGTGCAGCCAGTCTCGCGTCGGCAGGCCGCGCGGTCGGTGAGGAAAGTTACACAGGCTTCAGAGCGTGGCGAGGCGGCGCAGCGCGCCGGGATCGACCACCTCGATGCGCTCGCGGCCCAGCCGCACCCAGCCCTGGTCGGCAAAGTTCTTGAGCAGGCGGCTGACGATCTCGCGCAGGCTGCCGAGCTCGTCGGCCAGCGCCTGGTGCGTGGTCTGGATCGGGCTGGCCTTGGCGGCCAGCGCGGCGGCCAGGCGCTGGTCCAGCTTCTGGAAGGTGACGGCGGCCACCAGCTGCAGCAGGTCGGCCATGCGCTCGGAGAAGCGGCCCAGCACGTGCACGCGGAAGCTGTCCAGCGTGGAGAACAGCAGCCGGAAGGTGGCGGGCGGCAGCACCACGAGGTCGAGTGCGTCCTGCACCATGCAGCGCGCCTGGTAGTTGGAGCGGCCCAGCAGGCAGCTGCTGGTGAGGATGCAGGCCTCGCCGGGCTCCACGTAGTACAGGTGCAGCTCGCGCCCGTTGGGCGAGGCCTTGACCACGCGCGCGCTGCCCGCCAGCAGCAAGGGGTAGCCCATGCAGGGCTGGCTCTCGTCGAACATCATGGCGTTGGGCGGCACCTTCATGTGGGTGGCGCTGGCCACCATCTCGGCCAACACGGGCGCTGGCAGCTCGCGCAGCATCGGGTAGACGGCAAGCACCCGGTCTGCCGTGGCGGGGTCGATCATGCAAGCTCCTTCGAAAGCTGTTGCGGGACGCATCTGGGCGGGAAATGTAACGACTTTGGGCTAAATTTGTGCACAATTTGGCGGGAATCGTGCAGTCGCCACGTGGCACTCGCCAGACCCGGCGCCCTGGCCACCCCCGGTCAGGGGCTGCAAAACACACAAGTCCTGGAGAATCCAGGCCATGACACAAGCCGCCTCCGCCGATTTCGAGCAGATGTTCGAGTGGGCCCCGATCTCGCTCTGGCTCGAAGACTTCAGCGCCCTCAAAGACCTGTTCGACAGCTGGCGCGCCGAGGGCGTGACCGACCTGGAGGCCCACCTGCGCGCCGATCCCACGCGCATGCAGCAGTGCGCAGCCTGCCTGCGCATCCTGCAGGTGAACGGGCAGACGCTGGCGCTGTTCGGCGCCGCCAGCCTGCAGGAGCTGCAGCAGCGCCTGCCCGACGTGTTCCGCGGCGACATGTTCACGACCATGCTGCCCGAGATGCTGTCGCTGTGGCAGGGCCGGCTGGACTACGCCAACCAGACCGTCAACTACGCGCTGGACGGACGGCGCATCGACGTGGCCATCCGCGTGCGCGTGCTGCAGGGCCATGAAGACCGCTGGGACCGCGTGCTGGTCTCGCTGCAGGACACCACCGACGCCGTGCAGACGCGCCAGCAGCTGACCGCCAGCGAAAGCCATGCGCGCGACCTGTTCCACTACTCGCCGGTGTCGCTGTGGGTGGAAGACTTCAGCGGCGTGAAGCGGCTTCTGGACGAGGTGCGCGAGCAGGGCATCCAGGACTTCCGCGTGTTCCTCTCGGTGCACCCGGAATTCGTGGCCCGCTGCATGGAGGAGATCCGCGTGCTGGAGGTCAACCGCCAGACGCTGACGATGTTCGGCGCGACGAACCAGGCGGAACTGCTGGGCAACCTGGGCGCCGTGTTCCGCGACGAGATGCACGACACCTTTGCCGAGCAGCTCATCGACCTGTGGAACGGCAAGACCGAGCAGGTGCGCGAGGTGGTGAACTACGGGCTGGGCGGGGGGCTGATCAACATCCACATGCAGTTCGCGGTGCTGCCCGGGCATCTGGCGCACTGGGACCTGGTGCTGGTCTCGCTGGTGGACATCACGGCGCGCAAGAAGGCCGAGGCCTACCTGGAGTACCTGGGCAAGCACGACTCGCTCACGCGGCTGCGCAACCGCGCCTTCTACGTGGACGAGCTCAACCGCATCTCGCGCAAGGGGCCCTGGCCGCTGGGCATCCTGGCGATGGACCTGAACGGGTTGAAGAGCGTCAACGACGGCGAAGGCCATGTGGCCGGCGACGCGCTGCTGCGCCGCGCCGGCGAGGTGCTGGCCAGCGCCAGCGCGGGCCAGCCCTGGTGCATGGCCCGCATCGGCGGCGACGAGTTCGTGGCCCTGATGCCAGGCGCGGACGAGCGCGTGGCGCAGGAGCTCAAGAGCCGCATCGAATCCATGGTCGAGTTGAACAACCAGTTCTACCCCGGCCACGCGCTGAGCCTGTCGATCGGCGTGGCCAGCGCGCAGCGGGCCGTCGAGGTCGAGCAGGCACTGCATGCGGCAGACCAGGCCATGTTCGATGCCAAGGCGCGCTTCTACCAGGAAGGCCGCCACGAGCGGCGCCGCACCACGGGCTGAGCCAGGCAGCGGCCGCCTCGCGCCGTTCAGGCCGGGCGGGTAGGCCCGGCTTCGTGCCCCTCCAGGTCGACCTCGAAGTTCTCGAGCAGGCGGCTCACCAGCATGTAGAAGCCGATGGCCATGGTCAGCTCGACGAGCTGGCGCGGGGGCAGCTGGGCCGACACCGCGTCGAACAATGCAGCCGGTGCCTTCACCGAACGGACCACCGCATCCGTGTAGCGCAGCACCAGGTGCTCCAGGGCGGAGAAGTCCCCGGCAGCGGGCGGCTCCTCGGGGCGCGCCAGCACGGCCTCGATCTTGGCGGGCGGCACACCTGCCTGGGCGGCCACCCGGCGGTGCTGGAACACCTCGTAGTGCGAGCCGCACAGGGCACCCACGCGCAGGATGACGAGCTCGCGCAGCACCGGGTCGAGCTCCGAGCGCCGCAGGATGGCGTTGCCCAGGGCCAGGAAGCCCTCGGCGCTCGGGCCGCCATGCGCCACCATCCGGTAGACATTGAGCGGCGGGCGCGAGGCCACCATCTCGCGGATGGTGGGAGAGGCCTGGTCGAGATCGAAATAGGGAATGCGTGCCATGGGCTGGGTCCTGGTTGCGAAGCGGTTCAGTCGAGACGGATGTTGGCGTTGCGGATCACCTCGCGCCACTTGGCGGTTTCCTCGCGCGCGTAGCTGGCCAGCTGTTCCGGCGTGCCGCCCTGCGGCTCGGATGCGGTCTCGAACATCACCTCCACGATGCGCGGCTCCTTGAGCGCCAGGTTGATCTCGCGGTTGAGCCGCTCCACGATGGGCCGGGGCGTGCCGGCCGGCGCCCAGATCGCGCCCCATCCGGCCACCTCGTAGCCGCGCAGGCCCAGCTCGTCGAAGGTCGGCACCTCGGGCAGCTGCGGCAGGCGCTTGCGGGCGGTCACGGCCAGCGGCCGCAGCTTGCCCGCCTTGATGTGCGGCAGCGAGGCCGGCAGGTTGTCCATGATGGCCGGCACCGTGCCGCCCAGCACGTCGTTGAGCGCCGGCACGCTGCCCTTGTAGGGCACATGGACGAAGGAGATGCCCGCCATGCCCTTGAGCAATTCCAGCGCCATGTGCGTGCTGGTCGAGTTGCCATTGGAGGCCACGTTGATGGCGCCGGGCCTGGCCTTCGCCTGGTCGATGAAGGCCTGCAGCGTGGTGGCACCGAACGAGGGGTGCACGCTGAACACGTTGGACACCTTGCCCTGCAGCACGACCGGCTCGAAGTCCTTGACCGGGTCGAACTCCAGCCTGGGGTACAGGCTCACGTTCATGGCGTGCGTGGTGTTGGTGCCGTACAGCAGCGTGTAGCCGTCGGGCGCACTCTTGGCCACATAGGCCGCGCCGATGTTGCCGGACGCGCCGGGCCGGTTCTCCACGATGACCGGCTGGCCCATCTGCCGCGCCAGTTGGTCGGCCACGCGGCGCGCCGAGGTGTCGGTGGAGCCGCCCGGCGGAAAGCCCAGCACGATCTTGATCGGCCGCTTCGGGTAGTCCTCCTGCTGCCCATGGGTCGGCCTGGCCCATGCCAGCCACGCGGTGGGGAGGACGAGCAGGGCGGCTGCGCGCCGCCTGCCATGCGAAACCTGGGGCATGGTGGAGTCTCCGGAACAGGGTTTCAGGACACGGGCAGGGCGATGCCCGCCGACAGGCCGCCATCGACGAGCAGCGCATGGGCGTTCACGTACGACGACTCGTGCGAGACCAGGAACAGCGCCGCATGGGCCACCTCCCAGCCCGTGCCCTGGCGGCCGAAGGGCAGGGGCATGGCCAGCCGGTCTGGCCGCCTGCGCGTGGCGGCGCGACCCATGGGCGTGTCCATCAGGCCCGGCAGCAGGCTGTTGCAGCGGATGCCCTTGGGCTGCCCCGCCATGGCGATGGCCCGCGCCAGCGCCACCTGGGCGGCCTTGGTGGTCTCGTAGGCCGGGTTGCCCGAGCTGTTGCGCAGCGCCGCCAGCGAGGAGACGAGCACGATGGAGCCACCCGGCGCCATGTGGTGCAGCGCCTGCTGCGCGAACAGCATGTTGCTGCGCACGTTGACGGCGTGTTCATGGTCCCAGTCCTGCGCGGTCTGCCGCGCCAGCGGCAGGCCGCTGGCCACGCCGACGACGAGCACCAGGCCGTCCAGTCCGCCCATGTGCGTGCTGGCCCGCTGCACGAGCGGGGCGATCTGCTCGGCATCGGCCACGTCGGCCACCTCGGCATGCACGCGGCCACCCTCCTGCGCCACCTGCTCGCAGGTCGCGCGCAGTGCCGGCTCGGACACATCCACGCAGGTCAGCGCGGCGCCGTGGCGGGCGAACAGCAGGCTGATGGCGCGGCCGTTGCCAACCGGTGGGTCCGGATCGTCGATGTGGCGCTGGCCGGCGCCGACCACCAGCACCTTGCGGCCATGCAGCCGCTGTGCCGGATGGTCGGCCGGGCGACCCGCGGCCGGCGCAAAGCACTGCCGCTGCGGATCGATCGCAAGTCCCTGCTGCATGGCGTCTCCTGTTGCTGGAGTGCATCCTAGATTCGCCGATGAAACGTTTCAACATGGGGCAAATACCTAGACCACATGCGGCTTGGCTATCATGCTGGCGGGGCGTTCGAAGAAAGTAATTTTTATGGCCAAAGGCAAGGTGGATATTCGCGATGTCGCTGCCTTGGCCGGGGTCTCGGTCGGCAGTGCATCGCGCGTGATCAACGACGCTGAAAACGTTTCACCAGAAACGCGCGGCAAGGTGGAACGCGCGATCGCCATCCTCGACTACCGGCCCAACCACACGGCGCAGGCGCTGCGCTCGCGCTCGAGCAAGACCATCGGCTGCCTGTTCACCGATGTGACCAACCCGCTGTACGCACGCCTCTTCCGCTCGCTCGAGGAGCGGCTGCGCAAGGACGGCTACATGCTGCTGCTGGCCAACGGCCTGAACGATGCGCAGCGCGAGACGGAAACACTCTCCATGTTCAGCCGGCGCGGCATGGACGGCGTGATCGCCGCGCCCGGCAACGAAACCGATGCGCAGGTGCTGGCCGCGTTGAACGGGCTGCCGATGCCCGTGGTGGTGCTGGACCGCGACATGGCCACGCCCGGCTGCGACGCGCTGCTGTTCGACCACGCCGCCGGCATGAAGGCGGCCATGGCGGAACTCTTCGCGCAAGGGCACACGCGCATCGCGCTGGCCTTGTGGCGTGCCAGCAGCCGGCCCGTGCGCCGGCGCATCGAGGGCTACCGCGCGGCCTACAAGGCGGCCGGCCTGCGGGTGCCGGACATGCTGGTGCAGGCCGCATCGGCCACGAGCTCGGTGTTCGCCGATGTCGACGCGCTGCTCAAGCGGGCGGACCGCCCCACGGCCATCGTCGCCCAGGGCACCTACACGCTGGGCAGCACGCTGCGCGCGATCGAAGCCAACGGCCTGCGCGTGCCGCAGGACATCTCCGTCGTCACCATCGGCGACACCGACTTCGCACGCGACCACTCGCCCAGCATCTCGCTGCTCAACGTGGACGCCCAGCGCGTGGCCGAGCTCACCGCCACGCTGCTGCACAGCCGCATGACGGACGCCGCCCAGCCGGCGCGCAGCGAGCGCGTGCCGCTGCAGTTCACGGACCGCGGATCCATCGGGCCGGCGCCGCGGCCCTGAAGCTCAGTCTTCTTCGGCCGGGATCGTCGCCACTTCGTCGATCCACACCCGCGCCTCGGAATCGCTGGGTGCGCGCCAGTCGCCGCGCGGTGACAGCGAGCCGCCCGAGCCGACCTTGGGCCCGTTGGGCACGCAGCTGCGCTTGAACTGGCTGGTCTGGAAGAAGCGCCAGACGAAGGTGCGCAGGTGCTTCTTGATGTCGGCCAGGCCGTACTGGTTGTGCGCACCCTGCAGGGCGTCGGGCCAGGGGCCCCGGTCGCGGTCGTGCCAGGCCGCGTGCGCGAGAAAGGCCACCTTGGCCGGGCCGAAGCCGTGGCGCACGATGTGGTAGAGGTGGAAGTCCTGCAGCTCGTACGGGCCGACGGTGTCTTCCGTGCGCTGGCCGGGCTGGTCCTTGCCATCGGCTGGGGCATCGGCCCCGGCCGGCACCAGTTCGGGGCTGACCTCGGTGGTGAGGATCTCGTGCAGCACCGCGCTGCCGGCGTCGCCCAAGAGCTTCTGCGCGGCCACCCAGTGCACCATGTGCTTGATCAGCGTCTTGGGCACGCTGGCGTTCACGTTGTAGTGCGACATGTGGTCGCCCACGCCGTAGGTGCACCAGCCCAGCGCCAGTTCGGACAGGTCGCCGGTGCCGGCCACGATGGCGCCCTGGTGGTTGGCCAGGCGGAACAGGTGGCTGGTGCGCTCGCCGGCCTGCACGTTCTCGAAGGTAATGTCGTAAACCGGCTCGCCCCGCGCGAACGGGTGGTCCAGGTCGGCCAGCATCTGCCGGCAACTGGGGCGGATGTCGATTTCCTTGGCCGTGCAGCCCACGGTGGCCATGAGCCGGTGCGCCTGGTCCAGCGTGCGCGTGCTGGTGGCGAAGCCGGGCATGGTGTAGGCCAGGATGTGGCTGCGCGGGCGATTGAGCCGGTCCATGGCCTGGGCCAGCACCAGCAGCGCGTGCGTGGAATCCAGCCCGCCGGAGACGCCGATCACCACCTTCTCGATGCGCGCGGCCTCCAGCCGCTGCACGAGCGACTGCACCTGGATGTTGAAGACCTCGCGGCAGCGCTCGTCGCGGGTGGCGGCGTCGGCCGGCACATAGGGGAAGCGCTCGACGGTGCGGCGCAGCGCGCCCGGCGCCTTGGGCGGCGCGAGGTCGAACTCCACGGTGCGCCAGCCGGCCAGCTGGGCCTTGTGCTGCGCGGCCGAGGCGCCGAAGCTGTTCTGCCGCATGCGCTCGTGCACCAGGCGCTCCAGGTCCACGTCCGCAAAGATGGTGTGCGAGACATTGGAGAAGCGCTCGCTCTCGGCCTGCAGCTCGCCGCCTTCGTAGATCAGGGCCTGGCCGTCCCAGGCCAGGTCGGTCGTCGATTCGCCGATGCCGGCCGATGAATACAGGTAGGCCGCCAGGCAGCGGCCCGACTGCAGGCCGGCCAGCCGGTGCCGGTAGGCGGCCTTGCCGATGGTGATGTTGGAGGCCGACAGGTTGACGAGGACCGTAGCGCCCGCCAGCGCGGCGTAGCTGGACGGGGGGATGGGGACCCACAGGTCCTCGCAGATCTCGCAGTGCAGGGCCAGCAGAGGCTGCTGGCGTGCCCGGAACAGCAGGTCGGTACCAAAGGGCACGTCCTGGTCGAACAGGCGCACAGAGGTCGATACGGCCGCATCGGCGGCGGCGAACTGGCGGCCTTCGTAGAACTCGGCGTAGTTGGGCAGGTAGGTCTTGGGCTGCACCCCCAAAACCTGGCCACCGGCGACGATGGCCGCGCAGTTGAACAACCGGTGGTCCACGCGCAAGGGCAGGCCGACGATGGCCACGGCGTCGCGCCCGCGCGTGGCCTGGACGACGGCGTGCAGCGCGTCCACGCAGCGGTCGAGCAGGGTGGCCTGGTGGAACAGGTCGTCGCACGTGTAGGCCGACAGGCCCAATTCCGGAAATGCCACGACCGAGGCGCCCTGGTCGGCGGCGTCCTCGTACAGGCGCACGGTCTCGCCGGCGTTGAACACCGGGTCGGCCACGCGGTTGCGGGGCACGGCCACGGCCAGGCGCACGAAGCCATGGCGCCAGGGGTGCAGAAAGGGCAGGTGGCTCAGTCGGTTCGGCACGGCGCAGGAGTCCTTTGTTCACGACGCGGGTGGCCTGCGATGCTAACTGGCCGGCCCGGCCGCCTCGCGCAGCGTGCCGCAGTTCCAGCACTGTTCGAAGGGCCCTTCCACCACCTCGGCGCAGCCGGGGCAGGCCCAGCGCCGCTCGGGCGGATGCTGCAGCTGATCGAGCATGGCCAGGGCACGCGCCAGGTGGTGGTCGTCCTCGACCCAGATCTCGGGCAGCGCCTGGTCCGGCGGGATCTGGCCGGCGATGCCGCTGGCATAGGCGCGCTGCACCGTGGCCGAGATGCCGTCGCGCCGCAGCATGTCGGCCCACAGCGTGGCGATCATGAGATTCGGAGCAGGCGCGACACGTTGCATGGCGGGCCCATCCTATGCGGGGACTGGCGCGCCGCTTGTCCCTATCCCTCTTCTATCTTCTCTATCTTTCAATAGTGGTAGTAGTAGAGGGCGGTCCTGGCTGTGGACAACTGCGGTTTGTCCAGCCGCGCCGCGCACTTGCGGCACGGCCGTGGCTGTGTGTGGCCGCGCTTTCCTGCTGTCGCGCCGGCATGAACAACTTGCGCCGAACGCGCGCGGCTGTGGACAAGCACCGGCTTGTGCCGGAACTATCCACACGGTTGTTCTTCAGGGGGTCGGATGCTGCGGCGCGACGGCGCCCACCACGGGCAAGACGTGCGGGGCAGGGGCGCTGGCGTGGTGCGGACGCGCTGGCACTGCCTTGCCTTGGGCAGGCAAGGGGGCTGCGGCAGGGACGGACGCAGCCCGGTGTTCGCTGTACTGCACAGCGGCCACCACGAGCGCGAACAGCAGCAGGTGCAGCGCGATGCCGGCACCCGGGCTTTCCAATGTCCACTTCTTCATCTGCGTGGAATAATATCCCACAGAAATGTCCACTCCATCCCGGTCTGCGGTCGTGCTGGCTTCGGTGCTGCGGCTGCTCCGGCCAGCGGTGCGGCTGTTGCTGCGGCACGGTGTGGCCTATCCCAGCTTCGCGGCCGCACTCAAGCAGGTGTTCCTGGAGGCTGCGCGCGACGAGCTGGCCGCCAGCGGCCAGAAAACCACCGACAGCGCCTTGAGCCTGCTGTCGGGCGTACACCGGCGCGATGTGCGCCAGCTGCGCAGCATCGCCAGCGAAGCCCCCGCGCGCGACGCCATGAACATGGCCAGCCAGGTGGTGGCGCGCTGGCTCAGCGACGTGGCCTTCGTCGACGACGAGGGCGCGCCACTGGTGCTGCCGCGCCAGGCCGAAGGGCCAGGCTTCGACGCCCTGGTCGCAGCCATCAGCACCGACGTGCGGCCACGTGCCGTGCTCGACGAATTGCTGCGCCTGGGCCTGGTGGATGAAGGCGCGCAGGGGGTGCGCCTGCTCGCGCCCGGCTTCGTGCCGCGCCAGGGCTTTGCCGAGATGGTGCAGCTGCTGGGGGACAACGTGCACGACCACCTGGCGGCGGCCTGCGCCAATGTCGACGGCCAGCAGAACTTCCTGGAGCAGGCCGTGTTCGTGGACGAACTGACGCCGGCGTCCGCCGCCGAACTGCACGCCCTGGCCGCCAAGGTGTGGCGCCAGGCTTTCCGCCAGGTGATGGGCGAGGCCCAGGCGCGCTTCGACCACGACCAGGCCCATGCCGACCCGGCGCAGCGCACGCAGCGCGTGCGCTTCGGCAGCTACTTCCATGCCACTGATGACCATGAAACGACGCGTTGAGCTGTTGGCAGGCCTCTGGCTCGGCTGCCTGCTGGTGGCCTGCGGCCCCGGCACCGGCGGCACGGGCACCGGCCCGAACGTGGGCGCCAGCCTGGCAGAAGGCACCTACACCGCCACGCTGGACCCGGACCTGCAGCCGGCGCAGCCTCTGCCCTGCGGCGACCGGTGCGGGGGCGCAATGGTCTTGTCGGTCGGCGAGACGCGGGTGGAACTGAGCCTGCCATGCCAGCGCTTCGTGCACGAAGGCGCCTGGGAGTTCGATGCCAACGGCCAGGCCGAGCTGGCGGGCCGCTGGAGCACGGTGGTGCTTTCCGACGGGAAGGCGCTGCTGCAGGAACAGAGCGTGCTGCTCACGCTCGTCGCCAGCCTGCCGGATGGGTACGGGCAGGGTGCGGGGCAGGGCCTGCGGCTGCAGCTGAGCCTGCGCGGCTTCGATGGCGCGGCGCTGCTGGAACCTGTTTTGTTGACGCAACAGCCGCCAGAGGCCGCTACGGTCTCCTGTCTATCTTTCAATTAATTCAATAGTGGTAGTAGTAGAGGGTGGGCCTGCGCTGTGGGCAACCCGGTTTTTCCGAGCGCCATCAAGGGCTTGGCAAATTCACAGCCGTGTGGGCCGGGGCCCTGCAAGCTGCACCCCAGAAGCGAACAACTTTCGCGCGGACGCTTCTCCTGTGGACAACTACCTCGTTGTGCCGGAACTATCCACAGGCTTTTTTCAAGCATCGGCAGCTTCCTACAAGCCCCTGTGTGACGGCTGCGTAGCATGTGCAACAAACCCACAACGAGAGTTGCATGAAGCCCATCACGAAGAAAGCGGCACTGGCCGCGCTATGCCTGGTGTTCGGCGCCGCAGCCCAGGCGCAGCAGCAACGACAGGGCCCCGCCCTGTACCTGGAGGCCGGCCAGGCCCGCCACCATGGCGCCACCACCGACGCGATGACATTGGGCGTGCGCCTGCCCACCGACGTGCGCTTTTTCAGCGGCAGGCTGGCCCTGGCGGTGGATGGCTACGCGAGCCGCTGGCAGGCCGACGCCCTCCCCGGCGAACGCGACGATTTCACCCAGCTGGGCCTGGTGCCCATGCTGCGCTGGCGCTTCGACGAAGGACGTTCACCCTGGTTCGTGGAGGGCGGTATCGGCGTGTCCTATCTGGTGCACGGCTACCGCACCCGGACCAAGGCGTTCGGCTCGCGCTGGAACTTCAGCGACCACCTGGGCGTGGGCTACAGCTTCGGGCGGCACGAGATCGGCATGTACGTCAAGCATGTGTCCAACGGCGGACTGGACAAGCCGAACCCGGGCGAGACTTTCTACCAGCTGCGCTACAGCTACGCGTTGTAAAGGGACGGCGCAGGGAGAAGGGCCGCGAGGCCCTTTTCCGTGGGCGCTACAGGTCGATCACGGCCGCCAGCGGCGCGTGGTCGGAGAGCTTGTTCCACGGTGCGCCGGGCAGCACGATGGGCGAATGCGCGCCGGCGTTGCGCACATAGATCCGGTCCAGCGACAGCATCGGGAACTTGGCCGGGAAGGTCTTGGCCGAGTGGCCCGTGGCGTGCACGAACACCTCGCGCAGGCCGGCGAGTTCTTCCAGGATGTCGTGCGCGCGGCGGCGCCAGTCGTTGAAGTCGCCGGCCACCACCACGGGCGCGCCGGTGGGCACTTCCTTGTTGATCATCTCGGACAGCAGGCGCAGCTGCTCGCGCCGGTGCGACTCGCGCAGGCCCAGGTGCACGCAGAACACATGCATATGGTGCTTCTGGCCTGGAATGGCCAGCGCGCAGTGCAGCAAGCCGCGGCGTTCCGGGCCGGGCAGCGAGACGTCGCGGTTCTCCTGGTGCACGATGGGGAACTTGGACAGCACGGCATTGCCGTGGTGGCCATGGGGGTAGGCCGCGTTCTTGCCGTAGGCGAACTGCGGCCAGATCGAATCGGCCAGGAACTCGTAGTGCGGCGCCTCGGGGTAGTCGGCATGGCGCGCCGCGTGGCGCGCGTGCGTGCCCAGTACCTCCTGCAGGAAGACCACGTCGGCATGCACATGCCGCACGGCTTCACGCAGCTCGTGCAGCATGAAACGCCGGTTGAACGTGGTGAAGCCTTTGTGGATGTTGACCGTCAAGACCTTGATCTTGGTGGCGGTGCCGTCGGCGGTGGTGTTCGACATGGCTTCTGGATGACGCGGATACGGGTGACGGTTGTACCGCAGCCGGCCAGGCCGGCGCTGTAGGACGCCTGCCGGATACCGGGTCTGCGAGACCCGATAGGAGCCGGCTGGCGTCCCGCCGGTTCCTCAGCCCTTCGGTTCGGGCTGGGGCGGCGTGCCGTGCTGGTGCGTGCCGTGGTGCGGGCCGTGGCGCGGCCCCATGGCCATGCGCTGGTCGAACACCTGTTGCTGCTCGGGCGTGAGCGCACCGTACAGCCGCAGCGTGGCTTCGGCACGGCGCTCCATCTCGGCGGAGCGCTTGGCGTGCATGGCACGCATGTGCTCGATGCGCTGCGGCGTGGTCATCTTGCGGATGGCCTCGCGGTCAGGCCGCTCGGACGGCGGGCCAGGCGGCAGCATGCTGGCCGTGAACACGTTCCAGGCCGGCTCCTGCTCGGCCGTGATCTTGAGCTCCTGCTTGAGCCGGGCCTCGCGGCGCTCCATGCGCTTGGCAGGATCGGGGCGGGCGTGTTCGCGGGCATGGCGTGCCGGCGCCTCGGTCGTGGGTGGCGGGGCGGGCGGGGTCTGTGCCATGGCGGCGGCGCCCAGTGCAGCCAGGCTGCCGGCGAGCACGATGCGTTGGAGGGAGAAGAGAGAGCGGGTCATCAAGACTTCCTTTCTGTCGGTGAACCACAGCGGCTGTTGCTCTGCTGTGGGGCCAGTGTCCGGGGCGCTTGTATCGGCCCGGTGCTGTTTGTCCGGCTGTTTGTAAAGTTCTCGCAAGGAAGTTTGCGGTGCCATGCGGCGGCGGCGTGCAACGACAATATGCGGCTTTCCGTGCAACGAGAGCGAACAGTGTTCAAGAACGTGATGGTTTACAAGCTCGGCGGCGCCTGGACGGCGACGTGGGAGCAGATCGAGGAGGCGCTCGGCACGCAGCGCTTCGAGGAATGCGGCCCGACGCAGGAACGTTCGGCCGGCTGGGTTCCGCCGCGTGGCGAGGAACATGGTCCGCTGGTCGAGTCCGTGGGTGGCCAATACCTGCTGCGCCTGATGGTCGAGAGCAAGGCCGTGCCGGCCTCCGTGGTCAAGCGCAAGGCCGACGAACGCGCCCAGCAGATCGAGGCCACCACCGGCCGCAAGCCCGGCAAGAAGGAAATCCGCGACCTGCGCGAAGAAGCCAAGCAGGCGCTGCTGCCCGTGGCCTTCACCAAGCGCGGCGCCACCTGGGTGTGGATCGACCTGCAGGCGCGCCGCTTCGTGGTCGATGCCGGCAGCCAGAACCGGGTCGACGAGATCCTGAGCCTGCTGGTCAAGGTGCTGGACGGCTTCGCGGTGCAGGAAGTGCACACCGCCACCTCGGCCACGGCAGCGATGTCCGAATGGCTCAGCAGCCAGGAGCCGCCGGCCGGCTTCTCCATCGACCGCGAGTGCGAGCTCAAGGCGACCGACGCCTCCAAGGCCGCGATCCGCTACGCCCACCACCCGCTGGACATCGAGGAGATCCGCCAGCACATCGCCGAGGGCAAGCTGCCGACCAAGCTGGCCATGACCTGGGACGAGCGCGTGTCCTTCGTGCTGACCGAGAGCATGCAGCTGCGCAAGCTGCAGTTCCAGGACGGCGTGTTCGAGAAGACCTCGCAGGAGAAGGAAGACAGCTTCGACGCCGATGCCGCCATCTCCACGGGCGAAATCAGCCGCCTGCTGCCGGGCCTGCTGGAGGCGCTGGGCGGCGAGATCGAACTGGTGGCTGCGGTGGAGACACCGTTGCCTGCCGCCGCGGCGCCCACGGCGCAGCCGGACACCGAAGACGCGCCGTTCTGAGGCGCTAGACCATGGCCAGCGGCGGCTTGCGCGCCGGTGGCGGGTAGCGCCGGGACAGTTCGGCGCTGACTTCGTCCTTCAGGACGAGTTCGGCCGCGGCCAAGTTCTCGCGCAGATGCGCCTCGCCCACGGCCTTGGGCAGCGCGTTGACGCCCGCTTGCGCGAGCAGCCAGGCCAGTGCGAGTTGCGCCGTGCTGCAGCCCTGCCGTTCGGCCAGAGCCTGCAGCGCCGCATCGTCAGCCAGCGCGCCCTGGTCCAGCGGGCTGTAGGCCATGAGCGCCACGCCGTGTTCGCGCAGCCAGGGCAGCAGGCTGTGCGCCGGCCCGCGCTCGGTGATCGAGTAGTAGACTTGGTTGGCCGCGCAGGCCGTGCCGCCATCGACGGACCACAGCTCCTGCATGTCGTCCACATCGAAGTTGCTGACACCCCAGCGTGCGATGCGGCCGGCCGCGACCAGCGATTCCATGGCCTCGACGGTTTCGGCCAGTGGCACGCCGCCGCGCCAGTGCAGCAGGTACAGGTCGAGCCGGTCCACACCCAGGCGGCGCAGGCTGCGCTCGCAGGCGGCCACCGTGCCCTGGCGGCTGGCGTTGTGCGGGTAGACCTTGCTGACGAGGAACAGCTCCTCGCGCCGCAGGCCACCGCGCCCGGCCTCGGCCAGGGCCTGGCCGATGGCCTCTTCCGAGCCGCCTTCGCCGTACATCTCGGCCGTGTCGACGAGGCGCCAACCCATGTCGAGCGCGCTGCGCAAGGCCTTCACCTCGGTGGCGCGGCGCGCCTTGGACTCACCGATGCGCCAGGTGCCCAGGCCCAGGGCGGGCAGGGCCGGACCGGTGCCGGGCAGGGGAATGCTGTGCATGTGAAAGCTCCTTTCGCCCGCATTGTGCGGGCGCGGGCTTCACTGGCCGAGCGCCCGGAGTTCGGCCGTCACCTGCTGCCAGGCCACGTCGAAGCCGGGCCGCGCACGGGCATCGGCGCGGGGCTGCAACCCCAGGGCAGCGCGCGTGCCGGCGCCCACGCTGTCGACGAGCGGCACGCCCACCTGGCCCTGGAGGGCCGCGGCCATGCCGGCCAGGCCGGCACCGCCGACGATGACGGCTTGCGCATCCCAGCGCTCGGCCGCCTCCTGGCAGGCCTGGGCCAGCAGCGCGCGCGCACCCACAGGGTCGGCCATGAGCTGTGCGCCCGTGGGTGCCACGGTGTGGATGCCCACCAACGCCTGGTGGCCGAGTGCCAGGGCCAGCCGCTCCAGCATGGGCACCCAGCGCACGCCACCGGTCACGATGGCGAAGCGGCCGTGTTGCGCCGCTTCGGCGAAGGCGGCTTCTGCCAGGCCGGTGACAGGCGACGGGCTGGCTTCGCGCAGCGCGAACAGGCCAGGGTCGCCGAAGCAGCCGATCAGCACGGCGTCGGGTGCGGCACTGCCCGGCTCGGCCAGCGCAGCGGCCCAGGCGTCGAGCGCAGCATGGGCGGCCACGGCGTAGCTCGCTTCGCAGGCGATGTAGGGCGCGCCCAGGCGCGCGGTGACGCTGCGCACCTGGACATCGGCACCGGCCTCGCGCTGCACATGCTGCTGCAGCAGCGCGGTGACCTGGGCCGATGTATTGGGGTTGACGACGAGCAGCTGGCGCATGGCCGTCAAGCCGCGAGCACCGCGGCGAGGTCGATGGTCGTGTCCGCCGGCGGCGTGAACTCGAGCCGGGCTTCCAGCAGGTCCAGGTGCTTGCGCATGCAGCGGCTGGCTTCGCGTGCATCGCGCAGGCGGATCGCGTCCAGCAGCACGCCATGCTCGCGGCAACCGCAGGCCGTGGCCTCCTCGCGCTCCTGCGCATGGTGGCTGCTGAAGGTCATGAGCACCAGCGATGTGCGCGAGACCAGTTCGCGCAGGATGCGGCCCAGCGTCTGGTGGCCGGCTGCCTGCGCGATGTGCAGGTGGAAGTCGCCGGCCTGGCGGATCGCGCGGCGCATGTCGCCGGCCTGGCGCGCGGTTTCCTCGGCGGCGATGCAGTCGGCCAGGCGCTGGATGTCGGCGGGCTGCGCGACCGCGATGAAGCGCTGCACCAGCGTGGGCTCGATCAGCCGGCGCACCTCGAACACCTCGCGGGCCTCCTGCTCGGTGGGCTGGGCCACCGACGCGCCGCGGTTGGGTGTGAGCGTGACGATCTGCTCGTTGGCCAGCCGCACGAGCACGGGCCGCACGCGGGTGCGCGAGACGCCGAAGGCGTTGGCGATCTTGTCCTCCACGAGCTTGGTGCCCGGCAGCAGCTTGTGGTCCAGGATGGCGGAAACCATGCGCTCGTAGATCTCGCTGTCGGAGACCGGGGGGGAGGTCGTGGGCGCCGTATCGGTGGCAGGCATCGCGCGCACTCTATCCCTTGCGCCGGCGCGCGAGCAGCAAGGCCAGGCCGATCGCCAGGCCCATGACCGCGAACGACACCACCGTGGTCACCGTGCCCAGCGCGTAGATGGACGGCGTGGTGACGGTCGATGTGAGCCCCTGCAGTTCCAGCGGCAGCGTGTTGACGTCGCCGATGGCCTGCGAGGTGCGCGCGATCTCGTCCCACGACAAGGTGAAGCCGAACATGCCGATGCCCACCACAGAGGGCGCGACCAGCGGCAGCACCACCTGGCTGAAGCTCTGCCAGGGCGTGGCGCCGAGGTCGCGCGCGGCTTCCTCGTAGCTGGGGTTGAAGCGGTTGAACACGGCGAACATGATCAGCAGGCCGAAGGGCAGCGTCCAGGTGAGGTGCGCGCCGAGTGCCGACGTGTACAGGCCCAGCGCCGTGCCGTAGTTCTCGAGCGCGCTGTCCATGCCCAGCGCGCCGAGCAGCCACTTGATGCCGGTGTCCAGCAGCCGGAACTCCAGGCCGATGCCCAGCGACACGATGATGGAAGGCATGATGAGGCTGGCCACGACGATGTAGAACAGCGCATTGCCGCCCTTGAGCTTTTTGCGGAAGGCCAGGCCTGCCAGCACCGACAGCACCACGGTCAGCACCATCACGGCCGCACCCACGCCCAGCGAGCGGCGCAGCGCGGCGCCGATGTCGACCACGCCCAGGCCCTCGGCCAGCTGGCGGAACCAGTGCAGCGAGACGCCGCGCATCGGGAACGTGAGCCCGCCCTCGGGGCCCTGGAAGCTCAGCACCACGATCACCAGCATGGGGCCGTACATGAAGGCCACGAACAGGGCGAACACCAGCGGCAGCAGCCAGAAGCCGGCGGGGCGTGCGTCGGAAATGCGGGCTTGCATCAGAGTTCTTTCCGAATGTCGACCATGCGGGTCAAGGCCCAGATGATCATCAGGACGACCGTCAACAGGATCATCGCGTTGGCCGCCGCCAACGGGAACTGCAGGTACGAGGTCTGCACCTGGATGATCTTGCCGATGGAGGCGATCTGCTGGCCGCCCATGACGCCGATGGTGACGAAGTCGCCCATCACGATGGTGATGACGAAGATCGAGCCGATGATGATGCCGGTCTTGCACAGCGGCACGATCACGTTCCACAGCGTCTGCCATGCGCTGGCGCCGCTGTCGCTGGCGGCCTCCAGCAGGCTGCGGTCGATGCGCATCATGCTGTTGAAGATGGGCACGATCATGAACATCGTGTAGAGGTGCACGAAGGCCAGCGTGACCGAGAAATCGGAGAACAGCAGCCACTCGATGGGCTCATCGACCAGGCCGATGCCCTGCAGCGTCTGGTTCACCAGGCCGTTGCGCCCCAGCAGCGGCACCCACGAGATCATGCGGATCACGTTGCTGGTCCAGAACGGGATGGTGCACAGCACGAACAGCGCCGTCTGCATGCCCGCGCTGCGCACGTGGAACGCCAGGAAGTACGAGACCGCAAAGCCCAGCACCAGCGTGATGGCCCAGACCAGGAACGAGAACTTCAGCGTGGAGAGGTAGGTCTTGAGCGTGACGCACAGGTCGTCGCCACCCGCCAGGCCCACCGAGCAACCCTCGAAGATCGAGACGTAGTTCTTGAACGTGAAGCCGGGCAGCAGCTCGTACTCGTTGAAGTCCCAGAAGCTGACCATCAGGATCAGCGCCAGCGGGATGAGGAAGAACAGGGCGAAGACCAGCGTGAAGGGCGCGGCCTGCCACCAGGCCGCGATGCTGCGGCCCGGCGCCGCGGACGGGGCACCGTGGGAGGTGGTGGCAGGAGCGCTCATGGCTTGGTCAGCGCCTTACGCAGCGACGAACTGGTTCCACTTCTGGACCATGTAGTTGTTCTCGTCCATCAGCGCGTTCCAGCAGGCGATGCCGCCCATGCGGGCTTCGTAGCTGCCGCCGTCGCGGACCGAACCGGCCTTGGCCAGCACGTCGCCGTTGGGGCTCTTGATGTCCTTCTCGGCAGGCTTGCCTTCCATCCAGTAGGCCCACTCGTAGGCTTCCATCTTGGCCTTGGCGGTCTCCAGCACGGCGCTGTAGTAGCCCTGGCGGTTCAGGTAGGCACCGGCCCAGCCGTCGAGGAACCAGTTGATGAACTCGTAGGCACCGTCGAGCTTGCGGCCCGACAGCGTGGCCGGCAGGCCGAAGCCTGCCGCCCAGGCGCGGTAGCCTTCCTTCAGCGGCTGGAAGTTGCAGGCGATGCCCTTGGTGCGCACGGCCGTCACCGCGGGCGACCACATCGACTGGATCACCACTTCGCCGGACGACATCAGGTTCACCGACTCGTTGAAGTCCTTCCACAGCGCGCGGAACTGGCCGGCCTTCTTGGCTTCGATCAGGGTCTTGATCGTGAGGTCGATCTCGGCCTTGGTCATGTTGCCCTTGTCGGGGTACTTGTACAGGCCCTTGGCCTCCACGACCATGGCCGCGTCCATGATGCCGATGGAGGGGATGTTCAGGATGGCGGCCTTGCCCTTGAACTCGGGGTTCAGCAGCTCGGCCCACGAATCGATCGGGCGCTTGATCAGGTCGGGGCGGATGCCCAGCGTGTCGGCGTTGTAGACCGTGGGGATCAGGCTCATGAACTGCGTCGGGCTCTTGGCGAACACCTTGCTCTTCTCGCCTTCCAGGAAGATCACCTTCTTGGGCGCCGTGCCCTGGTCGCCCACGGCCTTGCCGCCCACGCTGCCGGTGGTGAACAGCGTGGTGATCTTGTCGGCGTTCTTGATCTTCTTGGTGTCGATGCCCTTGAGGTTGCCGGTGGGCACGATCTTCTTGAGCGAGAAGTACTCGGTGTCGATCAGGTCGAAGCTGTTGGGCGCGGTGACGGCGCGCTTGGTCACGTCGTCGGTGGTCACGGCCACGTACTGGATGGTGATGCCGGTATCGGCCTTGAACTTCTCGGCGATGGCCTTGTCCTGGTTCACGGCCGTGCCCAGGTAGCGCAGCACGATGGGCTCCTGCGCGTGCACGAAGGGCGCGATGCCGGTGGCCAGGATGCCGGCCGTGCCCTTGAGCATCGTGCGGCGTTGCAGGCCGGAAGTGGTGGTGGTGTCGGACATGGGTCGTCTCTCCAATCGGTGGCGGCAGTGGATGAAAGGGGAATCAGGCGGCGAGCGCATGCGCGTGCTGCGCGGCCCAGGACAGGCGCACGTCTTCGCCCAGCGTGTAGGGTCGGTCGGCGAAGGCGGCCTCGGGCAGCATCAGCGAGACGCCGGTGCGGCCGGAGCCGTTCGCGGTGTCCAGGCCCAGCAGCACGTAGGTCCCCTGGTACTCGACGTCGGTGACGGTGGCGGCGAGGCCTTCGCCCGCAGTGGCGATGCGCATGTGGTCGTTGCGCACGGCGATCTTGCCGGCCGGCGTGTCCAGCACGTTGTGCCCGCCCATGAAGCGCGCGATGAACTCGGTGGCAGGCTTGTTGTAGACCTCGTGCGGCGGGCCGACCTGCTCGATGAGCCCCTGGTTCATGACCACCATGGTGTCGGCCAGCGCCATCGCCTCTTCCTGCGAGTGCGTGACGTGGATGAAGGTCAGGCCCAGCTCCTTCTGCCAGCGGCGCAGCTCGGCGCGCATCTGGACGCGCAAAAACGGGTCGAGTGCAGAGAGCGGCTCGTCGAGCAGCAGCACCTTGGGCTGCGTGATCAGCGCGCGCGCCAGCGCCACACGTTGCTGCTGGCCGCCGGAGAGTTCACCGGGCTTGCGCTGCGCGAGGTGGCCCATGGCCACGCGCTCGAGCAGATCCTGCGCCTTGGCGTGGCGCTCGGCCCGGGCCATGCCCTTCATCTTCAGGCTGAAGGCCACGTTGTCCAGCGCGGAGAGGTGCGGGAACAGCGCGAAGCTCTGGAACATCATGGCCGTGCCGCGCGCGGCGGCGGGCAGGTCGGTGATGTTGCGGTCTTCCAGCAGCACGTCGCCGCTGCTGACGGTCTCGTGGCCCGCGATCATGCGCAAGGTGGTGCTCTTGCCGCAGCCCGAGGGGCCCAGCAGGCAGCAGTAGCTGCCGCTCGCGATGCGCAGGTCGATGCTGTCCACGGCCGGCTGCCCCTGCGCATAGCGCTTGGTCAGGGCCACGAGTTCCACGGCCACGGGCCGGGGCGCGCTGGAGGAGGGTGCGGCGGAAGGCATGCCGGGGCAGTACGCAAAGCCCGTGCCACGTTTGTACGCAAGCCGTGGCCACGAATGCGTACAAAAAGCACCAAGGAAGTGCGTACATCGCGGCGTGGCCGCCGGGCTTGGTGCGTGCGGTGCCGCGCCGGTGCCGCTTTCTTAGGGTTACAGAAGTTGCATGCGTCTTCTGTGGTTTGGCACGCGGCTTCCCCTAGGATGGAGTTTTGATCGGAGAACGCCCAGTGGCCCTGCAATCCCCCTTTTTCGGCAAGCGTGAGAACGAGCCCCTGAACACCCGGCCGAGCACGTTCAACAACACGTCCGCTTTGCAGCCCTCGTCTTCTTCTTCCACCTCTTCCAGCAGCACCATGGCCTCTTCTGCGACCTCCCCGTCGGTGTCCGGCAGCAGCGCAAGCGCACCCGTCGGCGCTGCCACGCAGGAGCCCGGCAGCAAGCTCATCGTCGGCCCGAACATCAAGCTCAAGGGCGTCGAGATCACCGACTGCGACACGCTGGTGGTCGAGGGCACGGTCGAGGCGACGATGGACTCGCGCATGATGCAGATCGCCGAGCAGGGCGCGTTCAAGGGCTCGGCCGAGGTCGACCTGGCAGAGATCCGCGGCGCCTTCGATGGCGACCTCGTGGTGCGCGAGAAGCTCGTGATCTACGCCACCGGCAAGGTCAGCGGCAAGATCCGCTATGGCAAGGTGGTGATCGAAGAAGGTGGCCAGATCTCGGGCGAGATCAGCTTCGGTGCGGGTGCCGCCAAGAGCAGCAAGCCGGCGCTGGCTGCGGCCTGATCCTTCCGGCTTTCTCCCATGCAAAACGCCGACCCGAGGGTCGGCGTTTTGCATGGCGCGGGCAGCCGATCAGGCGGGCAGCGCGGGGTAGTCGGTGTAGCCTTCGGCGCCGCCCCCGTACATGGTGGCGCGCTCGGGCACCTGCAGCGGCGCGCGTTCGCGCAGGCGGCGCACCAGGTCCGGGTTGGCGATGAAGGGGCGGCCGAAGGCCACGAGGTCGGCACCGTCGGCCACGGCCTGGTCGGCCAGCTGGCGGTCATAGCCGTTGTTGACCATCCAGGCGCCCTTGCCGCCGGCATTGCGGTAGGCGGCCTTCAGCTTGCGGTAGTCGAAGGGCCGGTCGTCGATCTCGCGCGGGCCGCCCGTGGCGCCCTCGATCACGTGGATGTAGGCCAGGCCCAGCGGCGCGAGTTCGGCCAACAGGGTGTCGAACAGCGGCTGCGGATCGGGGTCGGAGATGCCGTTGGCCGGCGTGACGGGCGAGATGCGCAGGCCCACACGGCCGGCACCGATCTCGGCCGCCACGGCGCGCACCACCTCCAGCGTGAAGCGGATGCGGTTGGCAATGGAGCCGCCGTAGTGGTCGGTGCGGTGGTTGGCGCCGAGCTTCAAGAACTGGTCGAGCAGATAGCCGTTGGCGCCGTGGATCTCCACGCCGTCGAAGCCGCTGTCGAGGGCGGCGCGGGCGGCCTTGCGGAAGTCGTCGACGATGCCGGCGATCTCCTCGGCGGCGAGCGCGCGCGGGGTGGAGGTCTGGTCGAAGCCACCCTTGCCGTCGCGGATCAGGTAGGTCTTGGTGGCCGCCTGGATGGCCGAGGGCGCCACCGGTGCCTGGCCATTGGCTTGCAGCTCGGTGTGCGAGACACGGCCCACATGCCAGAGCTGGGTGACGATCTTGCCGCCGGCCGCATGCACTGCGGCCGTGACCTTGCGCCAGCCTTCCAGCTGCTCGGGTGCATAGAGGCCCGGCACGTCGGCGTAGCCCTGGCCCTGCTGGCTGATGGCCGTGCCCTCGCTGACGATCAGGCCGGCGCTGGCGCGCTGGCGGTAGTACTCCACGGCCAGCGGCCCGGGGATGGCGCGCGGTGAACGGTTGCGCGTGAGCGGGGCCATGACGATGCGGTTGGCCAGTGCCAGGCTGCCCGCATGGGTGGGCTCGAACAAGGAAGACATGCACTCTCCGTTGAATTTATTTCTTGGCCGCCCCCAAGGTGCCGGAGCGGACGAAGCGTGCATGTATGGGCGGGCCACCCATCTGCAAGGCAGGGCCTGCCCTGTTACATCGGTTTACTTGGCCAGGCCTTCGGCCTTGAGTGCTTCCTGCACGGCGGGGCGGGCCGCCACGCGGGCCATGAAGGCGGCCACGTTGGCGTAGGCGGACAGGTCGACGCCGGTGGGCTTGGCCCAGGTGGTGACGGTGAACAGGTAGGCGTCGGCCACGGTGAAGTTGTCGCCGGTCAGGTAGTCCTTGCCGGCCAGTTGTTCATCGACCCACTTGTAGCGCGACAGCAGCTTCTCGCGCACGCCGGCCTTGTAGTCCTCGGGCGTGGTCGGATAGAAGAGCGGGCTGTAGCCCTTGTGCAGTTCGGTGCCGATGAAGGTCAGCAGCGACTGCAGGCGGTAGCGCGCCAGCGTGCCGTTGGCCGGGGCCAGGTTCTTCAGCGGGGCCTGGTCGGCGATGTACTGCACGATGGCCGGGCCTTCGGCCAGGCGCGTGCCGTCGTCCAGCTCCAGCAGCGGCACGTAGCCCAGCGGGTTGATGGTGTAGTAGTCGGTGCCGTCGTCGAGCTTGTGCGTCTTGGTCGGGGCCTTCAGGGCTTCGAACGCGATGCCGGCCTCGCGCAGCACGATGTGCGGGGACAGCGAGCAGGCACCGGGGGAGTAATACAGCTTCATGGCGTGTTTCCGAAAGGGTTGGAATCGTTGTGCCGCCAGCATCTGCAGACCCGCGCGGCGGCGCCCGAAAAAGGGCCGCGCGATTGTCCTACACCCCCCGGTGCCGACGGCTGATGCCTGCACAAAGCCCGCGTTTCTACATTGCATGCAAGCGCGGCGCCGCCGCAGTACAAGGAGAGTCGACATGTTGAAGTGGGCCATCATCTTTGCGTTGATCGCACTGGTTGCCGGGGGCTTGGGTTTCGGCGGTGTGGCTGCGGGCGCGGCCGGCATTGCCAAGGTCTTGTTCGGCCTGTTCCTGATCCTGGCCGTGGTGTTCGTCGTGCTTGCCGCACTGGGCGTGGGCGCGGCCAAGAAGATCTTGGACTGAGCCGTGCAATCTGTTCCTGAAGGCCTGGGCAACCAGCGCTACGCGCAGCTGCAGCAATGGCTGCAGAGCCCGGTGCAGCGCGCGCAGCGCATCGTGCAGGTGACGGCCGCCGACTGGTGGCCCGATGGCCAGGTGCCGCAGACGCGCAAGGCCGCCGGCCGCGTGGCCCGTGCGCACCGCGAGCGCGAGCAGGCGCATGGGGTGCGCGGCCGTCGCCACGCCTGAGGCTGACCATGCTGTCCTCCATCGACGTCAAGCTCGTCTACGACGTGGCCGAGCCCACGCACTTCTGCCTGCACCTGCAGGTGGCAGACCATGCCGACCAGCACCTGCGCGAGGAGCGCCTGCAGGTGGAGCCTGCGTTGCCGCTGCATGACTACCGCGACCCGGTGAAGGGCAACCGCTTCGTGCGCTTCGATGCGCCCAAGGGACAGCTGCAGGTGCACTACAGGGCGGAGGTCGAGGTGAACTACGCGCTGCCGACGCCCGGGCTGGGCGAAGCGCCGGTGAACCAGATCCCCGACGAGGTGCTGCACTTCCTGTCGCCCACGCGCTACTGCGAGTCCGACCTGCTCGGCAACGCGGCGCAGCAGTTGTTCTGCAAGGCGCCGGCCGGGCTGGAGCGCGTGCAGGCCATCAGCGACTGGATCCACGACAACATCGCCTACACGCCGGGCTCCAGCGATGCGACCACCACGGCCCAGCAGATCTTCGTGCAGCGCCAGGGCGTGTGCCGCGACTTCGCGCACCTGGGCGTGACCTTCTGCCGCGCGCTGAACATCCCGGCGCGGCTGGTGGCGGGCTATGTGTTCTTCGACGAGCCGCCGCAGGATTTCCACGCGATCTTCGAGGCCTGGCTGGACGGCCGCTGGGTGCTGTTCGACCCGACCCGCATGGCGCCCGTGGAACGCCTGGTGCGCGTGGGCACGGGCCGCGATGCCAAGGACGTGGCCTTCGCCACGCTGTTCGGCAAGGCCCAGCTGCTGAGCAAGGACATCGCAGTGCGCGAGAGCGAGACACCGCCCGCTGCCACGCCCGGCCAGCCGCTGCTGCGCGCCGTCGCCTGATCAGCCGCCGCCCGTGCGGGCGGCCTGGCGGAACTCGCTCGGGCTCAGGCCCGTGTGCTCGCGGAACACGCGCGCAAAGTGCGACATGTTCGAGAAGCCCCAGGCCAGCGCGATGTCGGTGATCGAGCGGCCCGCCGCGGGCGCCTGCCGCAGCTCCTGGATGCAGGCCTGCAGCCGCTGCTGCTGGATGTAGCTCGCCAGCGTCAGGTCGCCCTCGGCGAAGGCGTTGTGCAGGTGGCGCTTGCTGCAGTTCAACGCTGCCGCGATCTGCTCGATCGACAGCAGCGGGTCGCGCAGGTGCCGCGCCACATGGTCGCGGATGCGGTCGCGCAGCGCCTGCTTGAGCGTCACCGCCGTGCCCTGGCCCGCAAGCTCCAGCAGCGACAGCTGCACTAGCTGCATGATGAGTTCGCCAGCGCCGCGGGCTGCCGTCTCGCTCATGGCGGGCAGCTCCAGGTAGGTGTTGCGCATGGTCTCCAGCGCCACGCGCGAGATGCCGCTGGCGCCGCCCACGTGGCGCGCCATGAGCGGGTCGAGCCGCACGCCGCGCTCGGCCATCTGCCGCTTGGGCAGCATCACGATCAGGTGCTCGGTGGGCGCGGGGTTGTCGATCGCGTAGTCGTGCGTGGTGTCGTAGATGATCCAGCCACCCGCCTGCGCGCGCGCCTTGCGGCCCTGCTGCTCGACCTCGGCGCTGCCCTGCCAAGGCGCCACGATCTTGAGGTAGCCGGCTTCGTCGCGGCGCGCCATCTGCGGCGTGCGCAGCACGCGGTGGCGGCCGGCCTCCAGGCGTGTCAGCACCACGTCGCCGGCGCGCGAGGCCGACAGGCGGCCGTCGAAGTCGCTGTCGCCGTAGAGGTCGGACTCCAGGCCGCCGAAGTGGCGCCAGATCCATTCGCGCCATTGCGGTGCCCGGTCGCGCGGGGCGACCGCGTCGGTGCTCAGCAGCAGGGACGGGGTCATCGGCTTCTCCGGGGTGGCAGACGGGCCGCGATGATAGGCCGCGCCACCCGGCGCGCGGGTGCGCTGCCGGGTTAACCCGGGGGCGTGTGCGCGCTGGTGCCAGCATTCCCTGCACGCTGCGCACAGCGCCTGCGGCGCGGTCTTCCCACGATCCGGACCACCGATTCCGAGGAGACAAGACCATGACCATCCACTCCCGCCGCCGCGTGCTGCAAGGCGCGGCCGCCGCGCTCGGCAGCGCCGCCTTCGCGCCCGCGCTGCAGGCCCAGAACACGCCCGTGCGCATCGGCTACGCCATGGCCCGCACCGGCCCCTGGGCGCCCGGCGCACAGGTCAGCCAGGAGCCCAACTACCTGCTGTGGGCCGAGCAGGTGAACGCCGCCGGGGGCCTGGACGTGAAGGGCACCAAACGCCCCATCGAGCTCATCGGCGTGGACGACCGCAGCGACATCGAGACCTGCGTGCGCAGCTACCAGAAGCTGATGGGCAGCGACAAGGTAGACCTGATCCTGCCGCCCTGGGGCAGCAACGCGAACTTCGCCATCGCGCCGCTGGCGCAGCGCTTCGGCTACCCCATGCTGGCGCCCACGGCGCTGTCGCGCAAGCTGATCGACATGAACCTGTCGTTCTTCTTCTCCATCCTGCAGCAGCCCGACCGCATGATGGGCGCGCTGGTCGACATGCTGGTGGCGAGCAACGTGAAGACGGTCGCCATCGTCTACATGGACGACCTGTTCGGCTTGGAGAACTTCGCCGCGATCAACAACGCGCTCAAGAAGACAAGCATCCAGGTGGTGGAGCGCAAGAGCTATCCGCTGGGCGTGAAGGACCTCTCGCCCGTGCTGCGCGGCATCAAGGAGCAGAACCCCGACGCCTTCATCGGCATCACCTACCCGCCCGACACCATCCTCGCCAGCAAGCAGGCCAAGGAGGTCGGCTTCAACCCGAAGTTCTTCTACGCCTCGGTGGGCACGGCCTTCCAGCTCTACCGCAACGTGATCACGGCGCCGGGGGCCGAGGGCGTCCTGGGCATGGGTTCGTGGAACAGCAAGACCAGCGCGGGCGCCAAGGCCTACTTCGACGCGCACACCAAGCGCTTCGAGGGCAAGGAGCCGGACCGCTGGGCCAGCGGCCATTGCTGGGCCAGCCTGCAGATCCTGCAGGCTGCCGTCGCCAAGGCCGGGCTGGACCGCAAGGCGATCCGCGAGTTCGTGGCCACGACCACACACAAGACCATCGTCGGCGACATCCAGTTCACCGGCAGCGAGAACACCGCCACGCAGGGCAGCGTGGGCCAGTGGCAGAACGGGGAGTTCGAGGTGGTGTGGCCGGCGTCGATGGCCACGGCCAAGCTGAACCCGGCCAAGCCGGCGTGGAAATGACGTGTCGTTGACGGCCTGGTTCGAACTGATCGCCAGCGGCCTCATCACGGGCGGCATCTACGCGCTGGTGGGTCTGGGGCTGAACCTGCAGTACGGGCTCATGCGCATCCTGAACATCGCGCACGGCGAGTTCCTGATGCTGGGCGCCTATGCCACCTGGATGGCGCACACGCTGCTGGGCTGGTCGCCGCTGGCGGTCCTGCCGCTGGCCTTCGCGGGGCTGATGCTGATCGGCCTGGCGGTGCATGCGCTGACCTTCCGCAAGCTGGCCGCCGAGGCGCCCAACGTGGATGTGTTCGAGGCGCGCGGCCTCATGGTGGCCTTCGGCCTGATGTTCCTGGTGCAGAACTTCGCCAGCTGGGCCTGGGGCGGCGACCTGCGCGGCTACGACTACCTGACCACACCCGTGGCCATCGGTGGCGCGCAGTTCGCGGCCAACAAGCTCGTGGTGTTCGGCCTGGCGCTGGTGTTCGCGCTGGCGCTGATGGCGCTGCTGCGCTTCACCATGCTGGGCAAGGGCGTGCGCGCGCTCATGCAGTCGCCCACGGGCGCGCAGCTGGTGGGCATCGACACCAAGCGCCTGCACCCGCTGATGTTCGGCGTGGGGCTGGGGCTGTCGGGCGTGGCGGGTTGCCTCTTGTCGATGGCCTACACCATCACGCCTTCGATGGGCGAGCCCTACACGGTGACGGCGCTGATCGTGATCACGCTGGGCGGCTTCGGCAGCATGGGCGGCGCGCTGGCGGGCGGCCTGCTGCTGGGCGTGATCGAGGCGCTGGGCATGCACTTCACCAACCCATCTCTCAAGTCGCTGCTGTCGTACGGCGTGTTCATCGCCGTGCTGCTCTGGAAACCCAACGGACTGTTTGCCAAACGATGAAGCGCGACTGGATTCTTCTGGCGGGGCTCACGCTGGCCGCGGCACTGTTGCCCGGCATCGCGAGCGAGTTCCTGCTCTCGCTGGCCATGACCTGTTTGATGTACGTGGCGCTGGCGTCGAGCTGGAGCCTGTTCTGCGGCAGCACGCGCTACCTGTCGCTGGCCACGGCGGCCTTCTTCGGCATCGGCGCGTACACGAGTGCGCTGGTGCTGGAGAGCCTGCCCTGGCTCGCCGCTGTGGGCCTGGGCGCGCTGGTGGCGGCGGCCATCGCACTGGTGATGGGCCTGGCGGTGCTGCACCTGCGCGGCACCTACTTCGCGGTGCTGACCTTCGGCATGACCGAGCTGATCCGCCATGCGGTGACCTACTTCGAGAAGCAGGTCACGGGCACCGTGGGCCGCGTGCTCGTGGTCGTGCCCGAGGAGAGCACTGTCTACTGGACGGTGCTGGGCATCGCCGCCATCGCCGTGGCCACCGCCATCGTGGTGCGGCGGCGCCGCTTCGGCCTGGCGCTGGTGGGCATCGGCTTCGACGAGCAGCGCGCGCAGACATTGGGCGTGAACACGCGCCTGGTCAAGACGCTGGGCTTCGCGCTGACGGCCGCCTTTGCCGGAGCGGTGGGCGCCATCATGGCCGTGCGCTGGACCTACATCGACCCGGTCACGGTGTTCAACCCCTTCATCGGCTTCCAGACCGTGCTGATCGCGCTGATCGGCGGGGCCGCCACGCTGTGGGGCCCGCTGGTGGCCGCCGTGGTGTTCAGCGTGCTGGCCGAGACGCTGCGGCTGCAGCTGCCGCAGGCCTACATGGTGGCGCTGGGGCTGCTCTTGATCCTGTCGGTGATGTACCTGCCAGACGGCCTGGGAAGCCTGCGCTGGCAGCAGGTGCGGGGCTGGTTCCAACGGGAGCGCCTGAATGGCTGAGCCACTCCTGCAAGCCCGCGCTGTCACGGTGCGGTTCGGCGGACTGACGGCCGTGGATGCCGTGGACGCGCAGTTCCACGCCGGCGAACTGGTGGGCATCATCGGACCGAACGGCGCCGGCAAGACCACCTTCTTCAACGCGATCTCGGGCGTGCAGCCGCCGACCAGCGGTGCGCTGCTGTTGGGTGGGCGCGACCTGGCGGGGCAGGGGCCGCACCGCTTCGCAGCCCTGGGCGTGGCGCGCACCTTCCAGACGCCGCGCGTGTTCGGCGGCCTGCGCGTGGTGGACAACGTGGACTTCGGTTTGCAGTTCGCGGGCCGGGGCCGCACCGCGGTGCCGGCGCTGGCGGACGCGCAGACGATCCTGGCGCTGATCGGCCTGTCGCCCCAGGCCGACCTGCCCGCGTCTGCCGTCACGCCGGCGCAGCAACGCCTGCTGGAGATCGGCATGGCGCTGGCCACGCGGCCGCGCCTGCTGCTGCTCGATGAGGTGGCGGCCGGGCTGACCGAGGCCGAGGTCGAGGCCATGGCCCGCTTGATCGGCCGGCTGCGCGGCGAACTGGGCCTGGCGGTGGTCTGGATCGAGCATGCCGTGACCACCTTGCTGCGCCACGTGGAGCGCGTGCTGGTGCTGCACCAGGGCCGCAAGATTGCGGACGGCACGCCGGCCGAGGTCACACGCAATGCGGAGGTCATCGAGGCTTACCTAGGCGATGAGGTGGCGGCATGAATGTGCGCGCTTTGACCGTTGCGCTGGACCACGCCGACGGTGCACTCCACTCCGCGAATGTCCCCCGCCCCGGGCCGCAGGCGGCCCGAGGCTCCTCCTTTATTTCGCTGCGTGGAGCACACCATCGTCGCGGTTCGGCAGCCTCGTGTCGCATGAAGGTGCACGACGCGACGTGCCCCGGGTCGAGGGCATCGGGTGGCCTCTGCAGCGAAGTAAGGGAGGAGGCCGCCAGGCCGGGGGACATGAGCGGAAGAGGCTACCCGGTGGCGTCGACCCGCGCACCACGCCTCCCCCGCATCGCGCCGCCCCAAGGAGCCACAACATGACCGCCCACCTCAAGATCCAGGGCCTGGGCGCCGGCTATGGCGGCTTCAACGTGATCCGCTCCATCGACCTCGAGGTCGGCCCTGGCCTCACGGTGATCCTCGGACCCAACGGCGCCGGCAAGACGACGCTGCTGAAGGCCCTGGCTGGCCTCATCCCGCGCACCGGCACCGTGCTGCTGGACGACGCACTGCTGCCCGTGCGCCAGAGCGGCGTGGCCGTGCGCCGCGGCATGGCCCTGGTGGCCGAGGGCCGCCAGCTGTTTCCGCAGATGACGGTGACCGAGAACCTGGAGCTGGGCGGCTGGCTCAGCACGAAGGCGCAACGTGCGGAGCGGCTGCGCCGGGCCTTTGCCGACTTTCCGCGCCTGGCCGAACGCGCGCAGCAACTGGCCGGCACCATGAGCGGCGGCGAGCAGCAGATGGTGGCCGTGGCGCGCGCCATGATGTCCGCCCCGCGCCTGCTGATGCTGGACGAGCCCTCGCTGGGCCTGGCGCCGCGCATGGTGGACGAGCTGCTGGCCATCGCAAGGCGCATCGCCGACGCCGGCACCACGGTGCTGCTGGTCGAGCAGAACGTCAAGAAGGCCCTGGCCGTGGCCGACCGCGCCCATGTGCTGGAGCGCGGCGCCCTCGTGGACAGCGGCCCGGCCGCCGAGATCGCGCAATCCGACATCGTCCGCCACGCCTACCTGGGCGTGGCAACCACCTGAAAGGAGAAACCACCATGTCCGACCTGTCCATGCTCATCAACGGCCAAGCCGTGGCCGCCGAGAACGGTGCCACCTTCGACCGCCGCAACCCGCTCGACGAAAGCCTGGCAACGCGCGCACCCGCGGCCACGCCCGCCGATGCCATCCGCGCCGTCGAAGCGGCGGCCGGGGCCTTCCCGGCCTGGAGCCAGACCGGCCCCAACGCGCGCCGGGCGCTGCTGCTCAAGGCGGCAGATGCACTGGAGGCCAAGGCGCCGGAGTTCATCGCTGCGCTGCCGCGCGAGACCGGCGCCACCGCCATGTGGGCCGGCTTCAATGTGCACCTGGCGGCGGGCATGCTGCGCGAGGCTGCCGCGTTGACCACGCAGATCGCCGGCGAGGTGATCCCTTCCGACGTGCCGGGCAGCCTGGCCCTGGCGGTGCGCCAGCCGGCCGGCGTGGTGCTGGGCATCGCGCCGTGGAACGCACCCGTCATCCTGGGCGTGCGCGCCATCGCCACGCCGCTGGCCTGCGGCAACACCGTCGTGTTCAAGGGCTCGGAGCTGTGCCCGCACACGCACCAGCTGATCGCCCAGGCCTTCGTCGACGCGGGTTTTCCGGCCGGCGTGGTGAACTACATCACCAACGCGCCGGCGGATGCGGCGGCCGTGGTCGACGCCATGGTCGCGCACCCGGCCGTGCGCCGCGTGAATTTCACCGGCTCCACGCGCGTGGGCAAGCTGATCGCGGTGCAGTGCGCGCTGCACTTGAAGCCCGTGGTGCTGGAACTCGGCGGCAAGGCGCCCTTCGTGGTGCTGGACGATGCCGACCTCGATGCGGCCGTGGACGGCGCGGCCTTCGGCAGCTTCGCCAACTCGGGCCAGATCTGCATGAGCACCGAGCGCATCGTGGTCGATGCGGCCATCGCCGATGCCTTCGTTGCCAAGTTCGCGGCCAAGGCGAGCGCGCTGCCGCTGGGCGATCCGCGCGGCCCCGATCCTGTGGTGCTGGGCAGTGTGGTGGGCATGGGCACGGTCACGCACTGCAACGCGCTGATCGACGATGCCCTGGCGAAGGGCGCCAAGCTGGTGTGCGGCGGCAAGGCCGACAGCACGCTGATGCCGGCGACGCTGCTGGACCATGTGACGCCTGCCATGCGCATCTATGGCGAGGAGACCTTCGGCCCGGTGAAAGCCATCGTGCGCGTGAGCGGGGTGGAGGAGGCCATCCGCGTGGCGAACGACAACGCCTACGGCCTGTCGTCCGCCGTGTTCGGCCGCGACACGGCACGCGCCATCGCGGTGGCGCAGCGCATCGAGTCCGGCATCTGCCATGTGAATGGCCCGACGGTGCACGACGAGGCGCAGATGCCCTTCGGCGGCGTCAAGGGCAGTGGCTGGGGCCGGTTCGGCGGGAAGGCCGGCATCGCCGAGTTCACCGACCTGCGCTGGCTGACGGTGCAGACCACGCCGCGCCACTACCCATTCTGATTTGGCCTACACGATCAGCAGAAAACCCGCCTTGCGCTGTCGGCGCATGCAAGCGATGCTCGGCGCCCAGAACATGGCGGAGAAGGGCGGGCGATGCCGGCTGGGTCCGACGGTGCAGGGGTGGTCTTGGTCACGGTGGCGGTCCTCGTCGCCGCTGTGGTGCTCGGCTGCGCGCTGGCGCTGGCGTGGCTGTACCGGCGCCTGGGCCTGCAGCGCGGGCAGCTGCGCAAGGCCCTGACGCAACTGGCGCACTCCGAGCAGGAGGCGCGCGACGCCAACGAGCTGCTGTTGGCCAAGCAGGGGGTGGAGCGGGCCTTCGCCGAGTTGTCGACCTACATGCAGGGCATCGACCAGCATGCGCTGGTCTCGGTGACCGATGCAGAAGGCCGCATCCTCAAGGTCAACGACAAGTTCGTGCAGACCACCGGCCACGGGCGCGAGGAACTGCTGGGGCGGGACCACAGCCTGCTCAATTCGGGTTACCACGACCACGCCTTTTTCGAGCGCATGTGGACGACGATCCAGCGCGGCGAGATCTGGCGCGATGTCGTATGCAACCGCAACGAGGCGGATGGGTTGTATTGGGTCGACATGGCCATCGTGCCGCAGAAGGATGCCGCGGGCCAGGTGCTGCGCTACATCGCCGTCTGCGTGGACATCACGGAGCAGCGGCGCCAGGAGGACGCGCTGCATTACCGCGCGACGCACGATGCGCTGACCGAATTGCCCAACCGCACCCTGCTGCTGGAGCGCATGGCGCGAACGATCGCGCGGGCCCGCAGCCGCCAACGGCCGGTGGCGGTGTACTTCGTCAACCTCAACCGCTTCAAGCAGATCAACGACAGCCTGGGCCGGGGCGCGGGCGACCAGGTGCTCTCGGAAATGGCGCGGCGCCTGCAGGACGAGGCCCGTGGGGGCGACACGGTGGCGCGGCTGGCGGGGGACGAGTTCGTCGTCGTCTGCGATGGCTTGCCGCGCAGCATGGTCGAGCCCTTCGGCGCGCGCCTGCACACGGCGCTGCAGGCGCCGGTGCTGTTGTCCGGCGAGCCGCATGTGCTGGGCGGCAGCGTGGGGGTGGCGCTGTTTCCCGACCATGGCGACGAGCCGGAGATGCTGGTCAAGCGGGCGGACCTGGCCATGGAGCAGTCCAAGAACCGGACCGACCGCGGCGTGTGCATCTTCTCCAACGAGATGCAGGATGCCATCGACGTGCGCGTGCAAAAGGAGGCGCGCCTGCGCGATGCCATCGTGCGCCGCGAGCTGGTGCTGCACTACCAGCCGCAGGTGGACTTCGAGACCGGCGCGCTCGTCAGCCTGGAAGCGCTGGTGCGCTGGGATTCGCCGGACTACGGTTTCCTGATGCCGGGCAAGTTCATCGGCCTGGCCGAGGAGTCGGGCCTGATCGGCGCGATCGACACCTATGTGGTGGATGCGGCATGCCGCCAGATGCAGCAATGGCACCAGCAGGGCCATGGCTGGATTCGCACGGCCGTGAACCTGGCGGCGACAAAGTTCTCCGACCCGCATTTCAAGACCGAGCTGCACGAGGCCATGGCGCGCTACGGCATCCCGCCCGGCGTGCTGGAACTGGAGGTGACCGAGAGCCTGGCCATGCGCGACCCGGACGCGGCGCTGGTGCTCATGCACGAGCTCAAGGAACTCGGCATCCTGCTCTCGGTGGACGACTTCGGCACGGGCTATTCCAACCTGGGCTACCTCAAGCGCTTTCCTGCCGACCGGCTCAAGGTCGACCAGTCCTTCGTGCGCGGCCTGCTCAAGAACCCGCAGGACCGGGCCATCGTCGCGGCGGTGGTGCGGCTGGCGCACAACCTGAACATGCGGGCCATCGCCGAGGGTGTGGAGAGCGAGGACGAAGCCATCCTGCTCTATGCACTGGACGTGGACGAGATCCAGGGCTACTGGATGGCGCGCCCGCAGTCGGCCGAGGCGGTGGAGAAGTTGTTCGACCAGCCGTTGCTGCTGGACCCGGCCGCGTTCTTGCAGCGCGAGGCGCTGCCGGTGGTGCTGCTGGTGGAGGACGAGGCGATCACGCGCGAGCTGCTGGAGCACATCCTGCAGTCCTTCGGCGTGCGCGTGGCCAGTGCGGCCAGCGCCGAAGAGGCCATGGAGATGTTCCACCAGCACGACTATGCGATTGCCATCGTCGACCACTGGCTGCCGGGCAGCAGCGGGCTGGAACTGCTGCGCGAGATCCGCAAGCGCATGCCGCACACCGCGCGCGTGCTGATGACCGCCAGCAACGACCCGCAGGTGCTGCGCGATGCCATCAACATCGGCGGCGTCGCGCACTTCCTGGCCAAGCCGATCGACCCCGCCGTGCTGCGCAACGTGGTGCACGACGCCTGCTGGAACACGGCGGCGCAACGCCGGCGCACGCCGCCGCCACCGCCGGGCTGACCCGCTTCAGAGGAACATGCCGCCCGAGGCTTCCACGCGCTGGGCGTTGATCCAGCCCGTGCCGGGCGCCAGCAGCGAGGCGATCACCGGGCCGATGTCGTCCGGCTGGCCAACGCGGCCCAGCGCGGTCTGCGCCGCGACGAAGGCGTTGAGTTCGGCGTTGTCGCGGACCGCGCCGCCGCCGAAGTCGGTGGCGATGGCGCCGGGCGCGACCACGTTCACGCGGATGCCGCGCGGGCCCAGCTCCTTGGCCAGGTAGCGCGTGAGCGTTTCTACGCCGCCCTTCATCGTGGCATAGGCCGCATAGCCCGGCAGCGCGAAGCGGGCCAGGCCCGAGGACAGGTTGACGATGCGGCCGCCGTCGGCGATCAGCGGCAGCAGCGCTTGCGTCAGGAAGAACACGCCCTTGAGGTGGATGTCGACCATCTGGTCGAACTGCGCCTCGGTGGTTTCGGCGAAGGGGGTGTGCACGCCGGTGCCGGCGTTGTTGACGAGGAAGTCGAAGCGCTCGCGGCCCCAGGTGCCGCCGAGCGCGGTGCGCAGCGCGGCGGCGAAGCCGGGGAAGTTGCGCACGTTGGCCACGTCCAGTTGCAGCGCGACGGCCTGGCGGCCCAGGGCCCGGATGTCGGCGACGGCGGCGGCCGCCTCGGTGGCATTGCGCTGGTAGGTCAGCACCACATCCGTGCCCTGGCGGGCCAGGGCGAGTGCGGTGTTGCGGCCCAGGCCGCGGCTGCCGCCGGTGACGATGGCGATGGGGGTGTGGGTCGAGGTGGTCATGGAGTACTCCGGTTGGGTTGCGATGGGCCTGACTTTATTGATGTGCTGCAAGGAGAAAAAGACGCTTGAAGTGATAGATTTGTTCGTCCAAAACGAACAGTGAGCGCCCATGGTCCGCCCCGAACTGCTGCTGGTCTTCACCCGCGTGGCCGAGCTGTCCAGCTTCACCCAGGCTGCCGACAGCCTGGGCCTGCCCAAGGCCAGTGTGTCCAAGTCGGTCAAACAGCTGGAGGAAGCACTGGGCACGCAGCTGCTGCGCCGGAACACACGGCGTGTGGTGCTCACGCACGACGGGCAGGCCTGCTATGAGCGCTGCAAGGACATGCTGGCCAGCTTCGACGATCTGCAGGCCATGTTCCGCCAGGGCCAGGCGTTGCGCGGCCGGCTCCGCGTCGACATGTCGCTGGGCATGGCGCACCGCGCCGTCCTGCCGCGCCTGCCGGCTTTCCTCGCCTTGCACCCGGCGCTGGAGATCGAGCTCTCCAGCACCGACCGGCGCGTGGACCTCGTGGCCGACGGCTTCGACTGCGTGGTGCGGACGGGGCCGCTCGACGCATCCGACCTGGTTGCGCGGCCGCTTGGCATGCTCCTGCAGCACAACCTGGCCAGCCGCGCCTACCTGGCGGCGCACGGCCTGCCGCAGACGCTGGACGACCTGGCCCGGCACCGGCTGGTGCACTACGCGACGCGGCTTGGCGTGCGCAGCGCCGGCTTCGAGGTGGAGGAGGAGGGCGGCGCCGTGCGGCGCATCCCGATGCAGGGCAGCGTGACCGTCAACAACTCCGAGGCCTACGGCGCGGCCTGCCTGGCGGGTCTGGGGCTGATCCAGGCGCCCACCATCGCGCTGCGGCCGCATGTGGAGGCGGGCGATCTGGTGGAGGTGCTGCCGCAGTGGCGTGCGCCGGGCCTGCCCGTCACGCTGCTGTACGCGCACCGGCGCCAGCTGCCAGGGCGGCTGCGCGTGTTCATGGATTGGCTGGCGGAAGTGCTGGCGCCCTACCTGGCGCCGCCTGCATCAGCGCCCTGACGCGGGCGCCGTCGCGGCCTCCAGCCGCGTGAGCCAGGCCATTGCACCGCCGGCATCGCGGCCGCACATCTCGTGGGAGGGCTGCAGGCTGGCGCAGACGGCGGGACGATCGGGCGAACCGAAGATGCGGCAGCGCAGCTTGTCGTCGAGCTGAACGCAGGGCACGCCGGCCGGCTTGCCGTGGGGCATGCCGGGGATGGGCGAGCTGATCGACGGGGCGGTGCAGCAGGCGCCGCAGCCGCTGCGGCAAGAGGGTGGGGCGTCCGGAAGCGGCATGCAGGGGATTGTCGGCCACGCATGGCGCGGACTCACCTCGGCCGATAAAATGTACAGATCTTCGAAAGTTGTACAGATGCAAACCTTGCCCCTGAGTGAATTCCGCGCCAACGCCTCGGCCATGCTCGACCTGGTCGAGCAGGGCGAAACCGTGCGCATCCTCCGCCATGGCAAGCCCGTGGCCGATCTGGTCCCGGTGCGCGACAGCGCAACCGAGCGCGTGCCGAGTTGGAAGCGCAAGATCGAGCCCTTGCAGATCGCGCGTCCAGACGGCAAGACGGGGGCGCAGCTCATCATTGAAGACCGCGAGCAGGCGCGCTACTGACATGCGTCTACTGCTCGATACATCCGCGCTGTACAAGCGCTACGCGGCGGAATCCGGCACCGACGAGGTGGCCGCGCTCAGCGATGCTGCCCGGGAGATCTGCGTGGCGGCGCACTGCCTGACTGAGGTGGCGTCGGCATTGAACAGGCAGCGCCATGATGGCTTGGTCGACATGGACGCCTATGCCCGCATCATGGCCGACGTGCACCGTGACTTCGAGGATTTCTCGCTGGTGCCACTCGACCCGCGCGTCCAGGCGCTCGCCATCTCCGCCATGGAGCGGGCACGGCTGCGCGCCATGGACGCCCTGCACATCGGCTCGGCGCAGCACGCCGCTGTCGACCTGTTCGTCACAGCTGACCGCCGGCAGGCGGCCGCCGCCGAGGCCGCCGGCCTCAAAACCCGATTGATCACCGCATGAGCACCCCCTACACCCACCCCCAGGAATTCGACGTCATCGTCGTCGGCGGCGGCCATGCCGGAACCGAGGCCGCGCTGGCCGCGGCGCGCATGGGCTGCAAGACCCTGCTCTTGACCCACAACATCGAGACCTTGGGGCAGATGAGCTGCAACCCGTCGATCGGCGGGATCGGCAAAGGCCACCTCGTCAAGGAGGTCGACGCACTGGGCGGCGCCATGGCGCTGGCCACGGACGAGGGCGGCATCCAGTTCCGCATCCTCAACTCGAGCAAGGGCCCGGCGGTGCGCGCCACGCGTGCCCAAGCCGACCGCGTTCTCTACAAGGCCGCGATCCGCCGCATGCTGGAAAACCAGCCGAACCTCTGGCTGTTCCAGCAGGCGGTGGACGACCTGATGGTGCAGGGCGACCGCGTGGTCGGCGCCGTGACGCAGGTCGGCATCGCCTTTCGGGGCCGGACGGTGGTGCTGACCGCCGGCACCTTCCTGGACGGCAAGATCCATGTGGGCCTGAACAACTATGCGGCCGGCCGTGCGGGTGACCCACCGGCGCAGTCGCTGAGTGCACGTCTCAAGGAACTGAAGCTGCCACAGGGCCGGCTGAAGACCGGCACGCCGCCCCGGTTGGACGGGCGCAGCATCGATTTCTCCAAGTGCAGCGAGCAACCTGGCGACGGCATGCCGGGCGGCGAGCGCGACACCGTGCCGGTGTTCAGCTTCATGGGCCGGGCGGACATGCACCCGCGCCAGATGCCATGCTGGGTGACGCACACCAACACGCGCACGCACGACATCATCCGTTCCGGCTTCGACCGCAGCCCCATGTTCACGGGCAAGATCGAAGGGGTGGGGCCGCGCTACTGCCCGAGCGTGGAAGACAAGATCAACCGCTTCGCCGACAAGGACAGCCACCAAATCTTCCTGGAGCCCGAGGGCCTGACAACCCACGAGTTCTATCCCAACGGCATCTCGACCAGCCTGCCGTTCGACATCCAGTACGCACTCGTGCGTTCCATGCCGGGCTTGGAGAATGCGCACATCCTGCGGCCCGGCTACGCCATCGAGTACGACTACTTCGATCCGCGAGCCCTCAAGAACAACTTCGAGACGCGGGCGATCCAGGGCCTGTTCTTCGCCGGACAGATCAACGGCACGACCGGCTACGAGGAAGCAGCGGCCCAGGGCCTGTTCGCGGGCGCCAACGCTGCGTTGCAGTGCCTGGGCCGTGACCCGTGGCTGCCCGGCCGCGACCAGGCTTACCTGGGCGTGTTGGTCGACGACCTGGTGACCCAAGGTGTCAGCGAGCCCTACCGCATGTTCACGAGCCGTGCCGAGTTCCGGCTGCAACTGCGCGAGGACAACGCCGATATGCGGCTGACCGAGGCCGGTCGCCAGATGGGCTTGGTGGACGATGCGCGGTGGGACGCTTTCAGCCGCAAACGCGACGCTGTTTCACGTGAAACAGAGCGACTGCGTTCGCTTTGGGTGAGCCCGCGCAATCTGGCCATCGCGGAGGCGGAACGGGTGTTGGGCAAGGCCATCGAGCACGAGTACAACCTGGGCGACCTGCTGCGGCGCCCGGGCGTGGACTACGCTGGCCTGATGTCGCTGGATGGCGGGCGGTTCATGCCGGAGCAAACGCTGGCCGAGGAGGAAGTCGAGCAGATCGAAATCGCCGCCAAGTACTCCGGCTATATCGGCAAGCAGAAGGAAGAGGTCGAGCGCGCAGCGCATCTGGAATCCTTGCGTGTGCCCGAGGATTTCGACTACATGGCCGTGCCGGCGCTGTCGATCGAGGTGCGACAGAAGCTGCAAAAGCAGCGGCCCGAGACCTTGGGCCAGGCATCGCGCATCTCCGGGGTCACACCGGCGGCGATCTCGTTGCTCCTCGTGCACCTGAAGAAGCGCGGCCGCGCCGTCAGCGCGTGAAGGGTCGTCTGCTCGAAGCTGCGCAGGCAATTGGCCTGGTGCTGTCGGATGCGGAGGCCGATGCTTTGCTGGACTACCAGGGCTTGATCGCCAAGTGGAACAAGGTCTACAACCTGACCGCCGTGCGCGACCCGCAGCAGATGCTGACGCAGCATCTGGTGGATTGCCTGGCGGCGGTGCCGCCACTGCGACGCGCGCTGGAGGAGCAGGGCGCTGAAGCGCCAGCGCTTCTCGATGTCGGCGCCGGTGCCGGCCTGCCCGGCGTGGTCTTCGCCATCCTGCATCCGCAGCTGCAGGTGCATTGCGTGGACACCGTGGCCAAGAAGGCGGCCTTCGTTCAGCAGGTGGCGGTGGAGCTCAAGCTGCCCAACCTGCGGGGCCTGCACGCGCGCGTGGAGGGTTTGGGCCAGGGGTACGACATCGTTTCCAGCCGCGCTTTTGCCTCGCTGTTGGACTTCACCACGTGGTCGCGCGCCGCGCTCAAACCGGGCGCGGTGTGGCTGGCCATGAAGGGCAAGGAGCCGCTGGAAGAGATCGCCGCTTTGCCGCCCGAGGTGGCAGTGTTTCACGTGGAACATCTGCAGGTTCCAGGCCTAGATGCCGAGCGCTGCATCGTCTGGATGCGACCCTCCGCCGCTTAAACTCGCGGCCTGCTTCCCCTAGGAGATCCCCGTGTTCGGCATTGCTGACTACGGCGCATTTGTCGCCGCCATCGTCGTCTTTCTGATGATTCCCGGACCGGGCAACCTCGCGCTGATCACGTCCACCAGCAAGGGTGGCCTGCGCGGCGGACTCGCCTGCGCAGCCGGCATCATCCTCGGGGACCAGATCCTGTTGTGGCTGGCCCTGGCCGGCGTGGCGGCCGTGCTGGCCGCTTACCCGACAGCCTTCCATGCCGTGCAGTGGCTGGGCGCAGCCTATCTGGCCTGGATGGGCTTGCGCATGTTGCGCGCCAAGCCGGGCGACGCACCGGTGCTGCAGATGCAGCCGCGCCATTACCTGCGCCAGGCGCTCATGATCACGCTGCTCAACCCCAAGGCGATCGTCTTCTACATGGCCTTCTTCCCGCTGTTCATCGATCCGATTCGCCATCAAGGCATGGTGACGTTCGGCGTCATGGCAGCCACCATCGCGGTGCTTGGCTTCCTGTACAGCCTGGTGGCCATCCTGCTCACGCACCGCCTGGCGGAGCGCCTGCGCGCCAACCGCCGCATCTCCGGCGCGCTCGAGAAGATCGCCGGCCTGTTCCTGGTCGGCTTCGGCATCAAACTGGCGGTGCAGTGATGGCGCGTGTTTTCTGCATTGCCAACCAGAAGGGCGGCGTGGGCAAGACCACGACGACCGTGAACCTGGCCGCCGGCCTGGTGCGTGCCGACCAGCGCGTGTTGCTGATCGACCTGGACCCGCAGGGCAACGCCACCATGGGTTCGGGCGTCGACAAGCGGGCGCTGGAACTCTCCGTCTACGACGTGCTGCTGGAGTCCGCCAGCATCGCCGAGGTGCGCGTGACATCCGAGAAGTGCGGCTACGACGTGCTGGGTGCCAGCCGCGAACTGGCCGGTGCCGAAGTCGAGATGGTCAGCATCGAGCGGCGCGAGCGCCGGCTCAAGCAGGCGCTCGAAGCGGTGCAGGGCGATTACGACTTCATCTTGATCGACTGCCCGCCATCGCTCTCGATGCTGACCTTGAACGGCCTGTGCGCCGCGCACGGCGTGGTCGTGCCCATGCAGTGCGAGTACTTCGCGCTCGAGGGGCTGACCGACCTCGTCAACACCATCAAGCAGGTCCACGCCAACCTCAACAAGGACCTCAAGATCATCGGCCTGCTGCGCGTGATGTTCGACCCGCGCATCACGCTGCAGCAGCAGGTCAGCGACCAGCTCAAGGCCCACTTCGGCGACAAGGTGTTCGACACCGTGATCCCGCGCAACGTGCGTCTGGCCGAAGCGCCCAGCTACGGCCTGCCGGGCGTGGTGTTTGATCCCGCCGCGCGCGGCAGCCAGGCCTACCTGAGCTTTGCGCGCGAGATGGTGGCGCGCGCTCGATGAGCGTCGTGGTGCTCACGCTGCCGGGCTGGCAGAGCTCCGGCCCCGGCCACTGGCAGACGCTGTGGGAGGAGCGTTACGGCGACCGCCGCGTCGAGCAGCACGACTGGATGCGGCCGCTGCGCGGTGATTGGCTGGCGCGCCTGGACGAAGTGCTGCTGGGCCTGCCGCCCGGCCAGCAGGCGGTGCTCGCCGCCCACAGCCTGGGCTGCATCCAGGTCGCGGCCTGGGCCGACCACAGCCGGCTGACGGCGCGCGTGCGCGGCGCCTTGCTGGTCGCACCCGGCGATGTCGAACGCGAAGATCTGCGCGTCTTGCTTCCGGGCTGGGCACCCATCGTGCGCAGCCGGCTGCCCTTCCCCAGCGTGCTCCTGGGCAGCTCCGACGACCCCTATTGCGCGCAGGAGCGCGCCCAGGTCATGGCGCAGGATTGGGGTGCGGCCTACCACGACATGGGCACCGGCGGCCACCTGAACGCCGAGTCCGGCCTGGGCGACTGGCCGGCCGCACGTGCGCTCCTCGAAGAACTCAAGAAAGCAACCACATGACAACCCCACGCCCACCACTGCGTGTATCGCTGCCCTCCGGGGCGCTCCAGCGCCTTCGGGCGGCCGGGCGGCGCTGAGATGGTCACCAAACGACCCAAGGGCCTGGGCCGCGGACTGGAAGCCCTGCTGGGCCCCACCGTCGCCGACACGCCGGCCACCGAGGGCGGCGGCGCTGCCGACGGCAAGCCCACCACGCTGAACCTGGACGCCATGGTGCCCGGCCAGTACCAGCCCCGCACGCGCATGGACGAAGGCGCGCTGTACGAACTGGCCGAGAGCATCAAGGCGCAGGGCATCATGCAGCCCATCCTGGTGCGCCAGCTGGCCGCGGGCGAGCACGCCGGCAAGTACGAGATCATCGCGGGTGAACGGCGCTTCCGCGCAGCGCGACTCGCCGGCCTGGACCAGGTGCCGGTGCTGGTGCGCGACGTGCCCGACGAATCCGCGGCGGCGATGTCGCTGATCGAAAACATCCAGCGCGAAGATCTCAACCCGCTGGAAGAAGCGCAGGGCCTGCAGCGTCTGGTCAAGGAATTCGGCATGACGCACGAGCAGGCGGCCCAGGCCGTCGGCCGCTCGCGCAGCGCCGCCAGCAACCTGTTGCGCCTGCTGCAGTTGGCCGAACCGGTGCAGACCATGCTCATGGCGGGCGACCTGGACATGGGCCACGCGCGCGCGCTGCTCTCGCTGGACCGGGCCACGCAGATCACGGCCGGCAACCAGATCTCTGCCAAGAAGCTGTCGGTGCGCGAGGCCGAGAGCCTGGCCAAGAAGCTGTCGGCCGAGTTCACGCTGACCTCGCCCAAGCCCAAGAAGGAAAAGTCTCGCGACTTGAAGCGGGTGGAGGAGGAGCTGTCCGACCTGTTCGCCGCCGATGTCGAGATCCGCATCAAGAAGCGCGTCAAGCGCGGCGGCCGCCTGCAGGAGGCGGGCGAGCTGAGCATCCAGTTCGGCTCGCTCGAAGAACTCAACGGCCTGATCGAAAAGCTGTCGCCCACGGTCGCGCGCTGATGCCGCGGCTGCCCTGGCCACTGCCTGCCGTGCTGGCCTGGGCGCTGGCCTGGGGCCTGTACCGCGCGCTGCAGGGCCTGGGTTGGACCCCATGGCTCGCACTGCTGCTGGCCAGCGCCGCCGGTGTCCTGGCCAGCGTGCTGGGCAGCAGCCTGTGGCGCCGGGCGCTGATCGCGCTGGGGTTTCCACTGGCCGTGCTGCTGAGCAATGCGGCCCATTGGCCGGCGTGGGCTTGGCTGTTGCCGCTGGCGTTGCTGGCCCTCGTCTATCCGCTCAACGCCTGGCGCGATGCGCCGCTGTTCCCCACCCCTGCCAATGCACTGCAAGGCCTGGCAGACCGCGCGCCACTGCCGGCAGGGGCCCGGGTGTTGGACGCTGGCTGCGGGCTGGGCCACGGCCTCCAGGCGCTCCACTGGACATATCCTCAGGCTGAACTGCATGGCGTGGAGTGGAGCTGGCCGCTGCGCCTGGCCTGCGCCCTGCGCTGCCCCTGGGCTCAGGTGCGCCAGGGTGACATGTGGCGTGCCGACTGGCGCCCCTGTGCGCTGGTCTACCTGTTCCAGCGGCCCGAAAGCATGGCGCGCGCGGTGGCCAAGGCCGAGGCCGAACTCTCGCCGGGCGCCTGGCTGGTCAGCCTGGAGTTCGAGGCCACCGCATTGCGCCCGACGGCCAGGCTGCAAGGCGCGGACGGCCGCCCGGTCTGGCTGTACCAGCTGCCCTTCACCCGGGCATGAAAAAACCGCCCGAAGGCGGTTTCCGGTGGGCGCAGGGCAGGCTTACTGGCCGACCTTGAGCACGCCACCGCGGCCCAGGCCGCCCTTGACCTCCTGCGCCTTGTAGTTGCGCAGCGAGATCACCATCGAGTTCCAGGAATCGATGAAGGCCGCCACCGTGGCCTTGCCCTCGGGCGTGCGCGAGAAGCCGCCCAGGCCGGCTGCAGCGCCGCCGCCGAAGGCACCCAGTGCGGCACCGAAGTTGGTGGCCGTGGCATTGCCTTCGGAGATGCCGATCTGCACGCCCGAGCGGATGTCGAACAGCGTCATGGTCACGACCGAGGCCTTGCTTTCCATGCTGCCGGCCAGCGCGCCGAAGCCGCCGGGCAGGAAGGCGCCCAAGCCAGCAGCCACTTTGCCGGTGGAGTCGTTGTCGATGATGATGGCCGGCTCCAGGAAGTAGTCGGCCGCCACGCGCTGGCCCTTCTCCTGCTTGGACCCTGCGCGGAACTCGCCGGAGTTGCGCTGCTTGTCGGTGATGGCAGACAGCTTGCTCTCCGTGCGGTTGTTGCCGATGGAGGTGATCACGAAGCAGTTGGACTGCTGCACGGCCAGCCGCAGCAGCGGCTCGATCGACGTGACCTTGGTGGCCGCGCCGAAGCTGGCATACCACTCCTTGCCGCGGCCGTCGTCCACGGCCAGCGTGCCCATCGGTGCATCGCAGCGCTCCAGCGCCGGGTTGGCACCGACGCTCGATCCGCCGGCGGCACCGCCGGTCACGGCCGTGGGCGCACTGCCGGTCGTGATCTTGCCGCCGCCAGGCGTTTCACAGCCGGCCAGGGCCAGGATGGAGGCGACCACGACGGCGGGACGCAGGAAGGAGGAGGTGTTCATGGCTTGGCTTTCAGCAAGAGATGGGTAAAGGAAAGTGGAGGGCAGCCGGGGTTGCGGTCAATACCGGTAGTACCAGCCGGTCGGGCGCCAGTCCCAGTAGTACGTGTAGCCGGTCTGCCAGTAGCCGTACCAGGCAGTTCGGTTCAGGTCGACCCAGGCCTTGTAGTCGGCCTGGTTCTTCTTCTTGGCGGCGGAGGCTTCGGCGAGCAACTTGGTGGCTTCCTTGTTGCCGCGTCCGGCGGCCAGGGAAAGCCATTTCTCGGCTTCTGCGGGATCGGAGCCCATTTCTTCCAGGCCCATCAGGTAGAAGCGTCCCAGCGCCAGTTGCGCCTGCGGATGGCCACGCTCACCGGCGCTGCGCATCCATTGCAAGGCCTGGTAGCTGTTCTGCGGCACGCCATCGCCACGGAAGTAACGCAGACCCAGGTCGTAGGCGGCGCGCGGGTCCTTGTTGCCGAGTTCAGACAGAGCGGCGATGCGCCGCGTCTGTTCTGGATTGGTGTCGCGCGTGGCGTCGAAGCTTGCGCTGTTGCGGGGGCGGTCGGAGCAGCCCTTGTCGTCACAGATCCGGACCATGGCCGGCTGCTCCGGCGCGGCAGGCGGCGCTTGCACGCAAGCCGCGAGGGCCACTGCGGCAAGAGGCAAAAGCGTGCGGATCATTGGGCACCCCATCACAAAAGCGGCAACTGTATGTCTCGACATGCAAGAAACCCCTGCATGTCAAGTCGGAGAGTAACCAATTTTGACAAAATCTCAGCGACGGCGGCTGGGATTTTTGTGTGAAGGATGCACGCTGCTGCGCTGCCTCCGGCGTTCAGAGGGAGAAGATCTTCCCCGGGTTCATGATGTTCTGCGGGTCCAGCGCCCGCTTGATCGTCCGCATCATCTCCACCGCGCCGGCGCCGGTCTCGTCCACCAGGAAGCCCATCTTGTGCAGCCCCACGCCGTGCTCGCCCGTGCAGGTGCCTTCCAGCCGCAGTGCGCGCGCCACCAGGGCGTGGTTGAGCTGCTCGGCTTTGGCGCGCTCTTCCGGCAGGTTTGGGTCCAGCAAGTAGCCGAAGTGGAAGTTGCCGTCGCCCACATGGCCGACCAGGAAGTAGGGGATGCCACTGGCGTCGGCCTCGGCCACGGAGTCGAGCAGGCAGTCGGCCAGGCGCGAGATCGGCACGCAGGTGTCGGTGGAGATCACCTTGCAGCCCGGGCGCGACTGCACGGCCGCGAAGTAGGCGTTGTGCCGCGCCGTCCACAGCCGCGTGCGCTCCTCGGGCGTGCTGGCCCATTCGAAGGCGTTGCCGCCGAACTCGGCAGCGATCTCCTGCACCGTCTCGGCCTGCTCCTTCACGCCGGCCGGCGAGCCGTGGAACTCCATCAGCAGCATGGGTTCCTCGCGCAGGCCCAGCTTGGCATAGGCGTTGACCATGCGCACGGTGTTCGCATCGATCAGTTCCACGCGCGCGATGGGCACGCCCAGCTGCACGGTCTGGATCACGCTGCGCACGGCCGCCTCGATGCTCGGGAACGAACAGATGGCGGCCGACACGGCCTCGGGCAGCGGGTAGATCTTGAGCGTGACCTCGGTGATCACGCCCAGCGTGCCCTCGCTGCCGACGAACAGCCGCGTGAGGTCGTAGCCGGCCGATGACTTCTTGGCCCGCGTGCCGGTGCGGATGGCCTCGCCCTGGGCCGTGACCACCTCCAGCGCCAGCACGTTCTCGCGCATGGTGCCGTAGCGCACGGCGTTGGTGCCGCTGGCGCGCGTGGCCGCCATGCCGCCCAGCGAGGCATCCGCGCCGGGGTCGATCGGGAAGAACAGGCCGGTGCTCTTGATCTCGTCGTTGAGCTGCTTGCGCGTGACACCGGGCTGCACCGTCACCGTGAGGTCTTCGGCGTTGATGGCCAGCACCTTGTTCATGCGCGACACGTCGATGCTGATGCCGCCCTGCACGGCCAGCAGGTGGCCTTCCAGCGACGAGCCCACGCCGAACGGGATCACCGGCACCGCGTGCGCGGCGGCCAGGCGCACGGCCTGCGCCACATCGTCGGTGCTCTCGGCGAACACCACGGCCGCGGGCGGCGGCACGGTGAAGGAGGACTCGTCGCGACCATGCTGCTCGCGCACCACCAGCGCCGTGGAACAGCGCTCGCCGAAGCGCGCCTTGAGCGCCTCGATCAGCACGGCAGGCACCTCCCGCGGGTGGAATTCGGGGATCAACTGGGCGGTGGTTGCGGGAGCGTTCATGGGTTTGTCTCCGAGAAGGGCTGCCATTCTAGAAGTGGCCCGAACACCCTGTTCACCAAATACGGATGGCGCCGGCCGGCCTCGGGCGGCATGCTTGCGTCCGTTCGAAACCCGACGAGACACGCTCCTTCCATGACCACCATCACCCAACCCGATGCCGCTGGCGGCATCTTGGTGCGCCACCAGGCCGCGCTCCGGCAGGGCCGCTTCCTGATCCAGCGCTGCGGCGACTGCAGCCAGCACGTCTACTACCCGCGCGAGCTGTGCCCGCACTGCGGCAGCGGCGCGCTCGAACTCGTTGCGCCCGCGGGCACCGGCACCGTCTACTCCGTGACCACGGTGCGCCGCAAGCCCGAGGCCGGCGGCGACCTCAACGTCTCGCTGATCGACCTGGACGAAGGCGTGCGCCTGATGAGCCGCGTGGAAGGCGTGCCGGCCAGCAATGTGCGCATCGGCCAGCGCGTGAAGGCGCGCGTGCTGCAGCGCGAGGGCGCTGACGCGCTGGTGGTGTTCGACGCGGTGCAGGGGGCTTGAGATGAGCGATTGGAAGCAACTGCGCGGCAAGGCCGCCATCGCCGGCGTGGCAACCTTCGGCTGCGGCGAAGCCCCGGGCTACACCGACATGGAGCTGCTGGCCATCTCGGCCCGCCAGGCCGTGGCCGATGCCGGCCTCAAGATGAGCGACATCGACGGCCTGTGCACCGCCAGCGCCGGCGCCACCATGTGGGCCATGCCCGTCATCGAGTACCTCGGCATCCGCCCGAGCTACATCGACTCCACCATGATCGGCGGCTCCAGCTTCATCGCGCACCTGCTGCCGGCTATGCACGCGCTCGAATCGGGCCAGTGCAATGCCGTGCTGGTCTGCTACGGCAGCACGCAGCGCACCGCCACCTTCGGCCGCAAGGAAGTCGGCCAGAGCCGCAAGTTCCTCGATCCGCAGCCGTACGAGCATCCGTACGAGCCCATGATGCCGCTGTCGGCCTATGCGCTGGCGGCAGCGCGCCACATGCACCAGTACGGCACCACGCGGCGCCAGCTGGCCGAGGTGGCCGTGGCCGCACGCCAATGGGCGCAGAAGAACCCCGAAGCGTTCATGCGCGACCCACTGACCATCGAGGACGTGCTCAAGGCCCGCATGGTCAGCGACCCGCTGTCGGTGCGCGATGCCTGCCTGGTTACCGACGGTGGCGGCGCCTACGTGCTGGTGCGCGCCGACCGCGCGAAGGACCTGCCGAACAAGCCGGTCTACGTGCTGGGCAACGGCACGGCCTGCTGGAACCGACAGATCTCGTCCATGCACGACGTGACGGTGACGGCCGCCAAGGACTCCGGCGCCGCCGCGTTCGCCATGGCCGGCCTGCAGCCCAAGGACATCGACGTGCTGGCGCTGTACGACGCCTTCACCATCAACGTGCTGCTGTTCCTGGAAGACCTGGGCTTCTGCAAGAAGGGCGAGGCCGGCCCGTTCGTGGAGAACGGCGCCATCGCCCCGGGCGGGCGCCTGGCCGTCAACACCAACGGCGGCGGCCTCTCGTGCGTACACCCCGGCATGTACGGCATCTTCGCGCTGATCGAAGGCGTGCGGCAGCTGCGCGGCAATTGCGGCGAGCGCCAGATCGCCGGCGCCAAGACGGCGCTGGCGCATGGCAACGGCGGCACCCTGTCCAGCCAGGCCACCGCCATCCTCGGCCTGGCCGAAACCTTGTGAGAACCTGAACATGGCCCACCACACCCAAGACAAGTACGAAGAGATCCGCGACGCCGTGCGCTCGCTGTGCGCCGAGTACCCCGACGAGTACTTCCGCAAGGTCGACGAGCAGCGCGTCTACCCCGAGGCCTTCGTCGATGCACTGACCAAGGCCGGCTGGATGGCCGCGTTGATCCCGCAGGAGTACGGCGGCTCCGGCCTGGGGCTCACCGAGGCGTCCGTGATCATGGAAGAGGTCAACCGCGCGGGCGGCAACTCCGGCGCGTGCCACGGCCAGATGTACAACATGAACACGCTGCTGCGCCATGGTTCCAAGGCGCAGAAGGACTACTACCTGCCCAAGATCGCCAGCGGCGAATGGCGGCTGCAGTCCATGGGCGTGACCGAGCCCACCACGGGCACCGACACCACCAAGATCAAGACCACGGCGGTGAAGAAGGGCGACCGCTACGTCATCAACGGCCAGAAGGTCTGGATCAGCCGCATCCAGCACTCCGACTTCATGATCCTCCTGGCGCGCACCACGCCGCTGGCCGATGTGAAGAAGAAGAGCGAAGGCCTGTCGATCTTCATGGTCGACCTGCGCCAGGCAGAGAAGAGCGGCATGACCGTGCGGCCGATCCTGAACATGGTCAACCACGAGACCAACGAGCTGTTCTTCGAGAACCTGGAGATCCCGGCCGAAAACCTGATCGGCGAGGAAGGGCAGGGCTTCAAGTACATCCTCGATGGCCTGAACGCCGAGCGCACGCTGATCGCCGCCGAGTGCATCGGCGACGGCTACTGGTTCATCGACCGCGTCAGCAAGTACGTGAAAGACCGCATCGTGTTCGGCCGCCCGATCGGCCAGAACCAGGGCGTGCAGTTCCCCATAGCCGAGGCCTACATCGAGGTCGAGGCCGCCAGCCTCATGCGCTGGAAAGCCTGCGAGCTGTTCGACGCGCACCAGCCCTGCGGCGCCCAGGCCAACATGGCCAAGTACCTGGCGGCCAAGGCCAGCTGGGAGGCCGCCAACGCCTGCATCCAGTTCCACGGCGGCTTCGGCTTCGCGTGCGAATACGACGTGGAGCGCAAGTTCCGCGAAACGCGGCTGTACCAGGTCGCGCCGATCTCCACCAACCTGATCCTGAGCTACGTGGCCGAGCACATCCTCGGCCTGCCACGCTCGTTCTGAGGAGTAGGGCATGAGTGAGCATCCCAGCCGTGACCTGGCCGCCTTCGCCGCCGGCCTGCAGTTCGAAGACATCCCCGCGCCCGTGCTGCGCCGCACCGAGGACCTGTTCCTCGACTGGTTCGGCTCGGTGCTGGCGGGCAAGGGTTCGCGCGCCGTCGAGTCCATCGCCAGCGTGGCCCGCGCCATGGGCCCGACCGATGGCGCCAGCGAGGTGCTGATCTCGCGCACGCGCAGCAGCCCGCTGTTCGCCGCCATGGTCAACGCCGCGGCCTCGCACGTGGCGGAGCAGGACGACGTGCACAACGGCTCGGTGTTCCACCCCGCGGCCGTGGTGTTCCCGCCCGCGCTGGCCGTGGCGCAGGCCATCGGCGCCTCGGGCAAGGATCTGCTTGTGGCGTCCGTGGTCGGCTACGAGGTCGGCATCCGCGTCGGCGAGTTCCTGGGCCGCTCGCACTACCGCATCTTCCACACCACGGCCACGGCCGGCACCGTGGCCGCTGCCGCGACTGTGGGCCGCCTGCTGGGCCTGGACGCCGGCCAGATGCTGCACGCCTTCGGCTCGGCCGGCACGCAGGCCGCGGGCCTGTGGGAGTTCCTGCGCGACGCGGCCGACAGCAAGCAGCTGCACACCGCCAAGGCCGCCAGCGACGGCCTGCTGGCCGCCTACCTGGCGCAGGACGGTTTCACGGGCGCGCAGCGCATCCTCGAAGGCAAGCAGGGCATGGGGGCCGGCATGTCGACCGACGCCGACCCCGCCAAGCTGACCGACGGCCTGGGCACCCGCTGGACGCTGGCCGAGACCTCGTTCAAGTACCACGCCTCGTGCCGCCACACGCACCCGGCCGCCGACGCGCTGCAGCAGGTCGTGCGCGCGCACGGCCTGAAGCTCGCCGACATCGCGCAGGTGACCACCCACGTGCACCAGGGCGCCATCGACGTGCTGGGCCCGGTGACCGACCCGCGCACCGTGCACCAGAGCAAGTTCTCCATGGGCACGGTGCTGGGCCTCATCGGCGCGTTCGACCGCGCCGGCCTGGCCGAGTTCGACACGCACTTCCGCAGCCCCGACGTGGTGGCCCTGCGCGACAAGGTCACCATGGTGCTCGACCCCGAGGTCGATGGCGCCTACCCTCAGCGCTGGATCGGCAAGGTCACGGTGGTCACCACCGATGGCCGCACGCTGCACGGCCGCGTCGACGAACCCAAGGGCGACCCGGGCAACACGCTGAGCCGCGCCGAGATCGAGACCAAGGCACTGCAGCTGTCCGCGTACGCGGGCGGCGCCACTGCCGACGAGACGCGCGGCGTGGCCGAACGCGTCTGGCGCATGGCCGAATGGCCGCGCGTCACCCCCCTGCTGTAACCACTTTTCCCAAGACGAAGGAGCACACAACATGAGCGAACAAACATTGATGGCCGGCAAGGTCGTGGTCGTGACGGGCGCCGGCGGCGGCATCGGCCGTGACATCGCACTGGCGCTGGCCAAGTCCGGCGCCCGCGTGGTCGTCAACGACATCGGCGCGTCCGTCAGCGGCGAAGGCAACGACGCCGGCCCCGCGCAGAAGGTCGTCGACGAGATCAAGGCCCTGGGCGGCGAGGCCGTGGCCAACACCGACAGCGTCTCCGACTCGCGCAGCGGCGCCCGCATCGTGACCTCGGCCCTGGACAGCTTCGGCCGCATCGACGGCGTGGTGAACAACGCCGGCATTCTGCGCGACCGCTTCTTCCACAAGATGAGCGACGACGAATTCGACGCCGTCATCAAGGTCCACCTGTACGGCAGCTACTACGTGAGCCGCGCCGCCGCCACGCACTTCAAGGAGCAGAACTCCGGCGTGTTCGTGCACATGACCAGCACCTCTGGCCTGATCGGCAACTTCGGCCAGGCCAACTACTCGGCCGCCAAGCTCGGGCTCGCCGCGCTGTCCAAGTCCATCGCGCTGGACATGCAGAAGTTCAACGTGCGGAGCAACTGCATCGCCCCATTCGCCTGGAGCCGCATGATCGGTTCCATCCCGACCGAGACCGACGCTGAGAAGGCGCGCGTGGAACGCATCAAGCAGATGACGCCCGCCAAGATCGCCCCGCTGGCCGTGGCGCTGTGCAGCGATGCCTCGCAAGACACCAACGGCCAGATCTTCGCCGTGCGCAACAACGAGATCTTCCTGATCAGCCAGCCGCGCCCGGTGCGCTCGGTGCACCGCTCCGAAGGCTGGACGCCCGAGTCCGTGCTGAGCCACGCATTGCCGGCCATGAAGGCCAACTACTTCGGGCTGGACCGCTCGGGCGACGTGTTCACGTGGGATCCGGTCTGAGAGCCACAGCCTAGCGCCGACAGCCCGCGCCGGGGCGGGCTGTCGGAAACATGTGGCATGCCCCTTGCTGCTCGGCATTGTTCGAAGCGAACCCAAGGAGTCCACCGTGTCCAACACCCATCTTTCCCGCCGCGCCTTCGTCGGTGCAGCCTGCGCCAGCTCCCTCGTCGGCCCCGCATGGGCCGAAGAGAAGTTTCCCAGCCGCACCATCCGCATGGTGGCCGGCTTCCCGGCCGGTGGCATCACCGACATCGCCGCGCGCGCGCTGTCCGAGCGCATGGGCGCCATCCTCGCCACGCCAGTCGTCGTGGACAACCGCCCCGGCGCGAATTCCGCCATCGGCACCACGGCCGTGGCGCGTGCCCCGGCCGATGGCTACACGCTGGCCTTCGCCGGCAGCAATGCGATGGTGCTGAACCCGCTGCTCTACCGCAACCTGCCCTACAAGGTCGAGGATTTCGCCTTCCTCGGCTGCATGGGCAGCTCGCCCATGCTGTTGGTGGTGAGCCCTTCGCTCGGCGTGAAGACGCTGCAGGAATTCATCGACAGGGCCCGCGCCGCGCCCGGCAAGATCAACATGGCGCACGGCGGGCGCGGCGTGATCAACCACCTCACGCTCAAGTACTTCGAGAAGCAGAGCGGCACCGCGTTCCAGGACGTGCCCTACAAGGGCAGTGCGCCCGCCATCATCGACCTGGTGGGCGGCGTGGTGGACGGCTCGTTCGATTTCGGCGTCTCGGCCTTGCCGCACATCAAGTCCGGCAAGCTCATCGCGCTGGCCGTGACGAGTTCCGAGCGCATGGCCGCCTTGCCCGACGTGCCCACGCTCATGGAGTCGGGGGTGCCCCACTTCAACGTGCGCACCTACATGCTCATCGAAGGCCCCGCCGGCATGCCGGAGCCGGTGCGCAAGACCTTGGTGGATGCCATCCGTGCGGGCATCGAGACGCCGGCCCTGGTCGAGAAGTTCGCGCCGCAGGGCGTGTTCATCCAGTACGGCTCGCCGGAGTTCGTGGCGCAACTGGTGCGCTCGGAAACCGCGCTGTGGCAGCGCATCGTCACCGAGAGCCAGATCACGCCGTCCGACCTGGTTTGAGGGCCTGTTCGCCTTGACCGCCCATCTGCACGTCGAACCCGCGTCCGGCCTGATCACGCAGGAGCGCGTGATCCGGCTCGACGGTTTCAGCCCCGCCAGCGTGGTCACCGTCGAGGCCTGCAGCACGTGGAACGACGGCACGACCTGGCGCAGCCGCACGCGCTTCCTGGCCGATGCCGAAGGCCGTGTCGATCCGGCCCGCGACATGCCGCTGGACGGCTACGGCATGCCGTCGGCCATGGGCATCGTCTGGTCGATGGCGCCCGACAACCCGTCCGCCATGTTCCCGCCGTCGGGCACCGCGCCGCTGCAGATCGCCATCGCGGCCCGCGATGCGACCGGCCGCACCGCCAGCGCCACGCTGGAACAGACCTTCATCGCCCCTGGTGTGCGCTGCGAGGAGGTGCAGACCGAAGGCGTCAGCGGCGCGCTGTACCGGCCCGCCACGCCGGGGCTGCATCCCGTGCTGGTCTACCTGAACGGCTCCAGCGGCGGAATCAACCATGCGCGCGCGGCCTTGTTCGCGGCGCAGGGCTATGCCTGCCTGGCGCTCGGCGTCTTCAACTGCGAAGGCCGGCCGCGCTATATCTCGCGCACGCCGCTGGAGTACTTCGAGAATGCGCTGCAGTGGGTGCGCCGCACGCTGGCCCCGGCCGATGGCTTCGTCGCCATCGCCGGGATCTCGCGCGGCAGCGAGATGGCCCTGCTCAGCGCCGCGTACTTTCCGGCGCTGGTCTCGGCCGTGGTGGCCGTGGTGCCCACGTCCACCATCAATGGCGTGGCCAGCGCAGGGCAGCCCGGCGAGCCCCGCAGCGCCACCACCTGGACCTACCAGGGCCGCGACCTGCCCAACGTCTGGGAGCCCAGCGCCACGGCCGACTGGGGCCGCGCCGTGCCTTACCAGGACGAGGGCGTGCGCCAGGCGCCGGCCTTCGTGTCCACGCTCGAAGACCCCGCCGCCCTGGCACGTGCCAGCATTCCGGTGGAGCGCATCCGCTGCCCTGTGCTGCTGTTGTCGGCATCCGACGACGGCTTCTGGCCTTCCACGCTCTACGCGCAGCTGGTGCAGCGGCGGATGGCGGCGCCATGCCGCCACATCGACTACCGCGGCGCCGGGCACTACCTGTTCTATCCCGGCCTGCCCACCACTGTCATTGGCAAGACCCACGCGATGTCGGGCCAGCGCGTGTCGGCCGGTGGCGCGCCCGAGGCCAACGCGCTGGCCAACGCGGCGGCGGAGCGCGATGTGCTGCAGTTCCTGCGCGACGTGCGCGCGGGCACCGCCCTGTGAGGGCCGGCCTTACTTCAGGCTCTCCACCTTGCCGAAGGGCTCCATCTCCACGCCGTTGTAGCGCACCGGCTGCATCGCGGCCACGGCGTGCAGGTCCTCGGGGCTGTTGGCCACCGTCACGCCGGGCAGCAGCAGCTCGACCTTGGGGCTCTTGAGGTTGCTGGCGATGCGGCGGATGTTGTCGCGCGTGAGGTTGTCGCCGGCCTCGCGCAGCACGTGGGCCATGAGCTGCGCGGCGACGTAGCCCGTCACGCCGGAGCTGTTCAATGGGTCCACGCCGGGTGCATAGGTCTTGAGCAGCTCCTTGTAGGCCTTCATCTCCGGGTCGTTGTCCCAGTTCTTCGAGCCCGGGTCCTTGTAGTAGGCCAGCGAGATCGCGCCCTTGGCCTTGTCCGCACCGGCCGGCTCCATCGCCATCTTGACGGAGGCACCGGCGATGTTCACGTAGCGCTCGGGCGTCCAGCCCAGCTCGGCCACCTTGCGCAGCGCCTGCGCCGTGGTGCGCGCGGTGGAGGCCAGCACCAGCACGTCGGCACCCGAGGCCTTGAGCTGCACGATCTGGGAATCGACGGTCGGGTCGGTCACCTCGAAGGTGGCCTGCGCCACCAGGCTGGCGTTCTTGCCGGCCAGGCCTTCCTGCAGGCCCTTGAGGATCTCGCGGCCCAGGTCGTCGTTCTGCATCAGGATCGCGACCTTGGCGCCCGGCTTGCTGGTGGCGATGTGGTGGGCGAACACCTTGCCTTCGCCGCGGTAGCTGCCCAGCATGGGCGTGGTCCAGGGGTACTGCTTGGCGTTGTCGAACTGGCTGGCGCCGCTCTGCAGGAACAGCTGCGGCACCTTCTTGGCGTTCATGTAGCGCTGCACGGCGGTGTTGCTGGCCGTGCCCAGGCTGCTGAACCAGGCCAGGATCTGGTCCTGCTCGACCATGCGCCGCGCCACCTCCACCGTCTTCGGGGGCGAGTACTGGTCGTCGTAGACCAGCACCTTGATCTTGCGGCCGTTGATCCCGCCTTGCTCGTTGAGCTTCTTGAAGTAGGCCTCGGCCACCTTGCCGATGATCGAGTAGCCCGACACCGGGCCCGACAGCGGCATCGGCATGCCCAGCAGGATCTCGGTGTCGCTGGCGCCGGGGTCGTACTGCTTCTGGGCAAAGGCAGCGGGTGCCAGCAGGCTGGCGGCCAGGGCCGTGCTGGCGAGTGCGAGCGTGCGACGGGTGATGTGCATGGAGTCTCCGGTTGGCATGGTTCTGTGCGCCGACGGGTCGGCGCGGGTGGTCGACGACTATGGCGCCGGCCGAGCCCCGGCACCATGGCCGAAGCGATCACCGCATTGGCGCAATCGGTCTGTGAGACGCCTCTACGTCGCCTATGCGTCGCCTGTGCGCGCCTGGCCCGCGCGCGCGTCCGCCACCTTGCGCACCAGGTCCCAGGCGAGTTGCGCCACGGGCGCCAGCGCGCGGTGTTTGCGCCGCACCAGCACGATGCTGCGGTCGATGCGCGGCAGCAGCGGCCGCACCACCAGCCCCGGCAGCCCGGCCGGCGGCAGCGCCAGCGTGGGCACGACCGAGATGCCCAGACCGGCATCGAGCATGCGGAAGATCGTCGTCGGGTGCCCCACCTCCTGCGCCACGGGTGCCTGCACGCCGTGCTGGCGCAAGGCTTCGTCGATCAGCCGCCGGCTGCCCGAGGCGTGGTCGAGCAGCACCAGCGGCTCGCCGGCCAGCGCGGTCCAGCGCACGCTGCGGCGACGCGCCAGCGGGTGCTGGGCCGGGCAGACCAGGCAGAAGGGTTCGGCCAGGATGGTCTCGGCATGCAGCTCATCGCGCTGCGCCGGGTCGATCACCACGCCGAAATCGACCTCGCCCGACAGCACGCTGGCCAGCGCGTCGTGCTGGATGCGGTCCAGCAGCACCAACTCCAGCCCCGGGTGCTCCAGCCGACAGCGCGCGATGCAGTCGGGCAGCAGGTTGGCCGACAGCGTGGGGCTGCTGGCCACGCGCACGCGGCCCTGGCGCTGGGTGGCCAGGCCGCGCACGTCCAGCAGCACGGTGTCGAGCTCGTCCAGCACGCGGTCCAGCCGCGCGGCCAGGCTGCGGCCGGCCTCCGTCAGCACCACCTCGCGCGTGGTGCGGTCCAGCAGCTTCAGGCCCAGCTGCTGCTCCAGCTCGGTCACGCAGCGGCTCACGGCCGGCTGGGTCAGGCCGATCTGGTCGCCAGCACGCGTGAAGCTGGCCTGCGCCGCCACGGCCTGGAACACACGCAACTGGCGCAGGCTCACATTCATGCGGCCGAATCATAAATTCATCAGATCAATCCATTTCTCTTTGGTGCGGCAACGCGGTCCAATCGCGTCATTCCTGTTTTCCCGCTCCGACCATGGCCCGCTCCCGCCTGCTGCCCGACAACTTCACGCTCTACCTCGTCACCACCGTGGTGCTGGCCAGCCTGCTGCCAGCGTCCGGCCGCTTCGCCCAGGCGCTGGAAGTGGCCACCACCGTGGCCGTGAGCCTGCTGTTCTTCCTGCACGGCGCCAAGCTGTCGCGCCAGGCCATCGTGGCCGGCATCGGCCACTGGCGGCTGCACCTGGTGGTGGTGGCCAGCACCTTCGTGCTGTTCCCGCTGCTGGGCTGGGCGCTCCGCCCTGTGCTGCAGCCGCTGGTCACGCGCGATCTGTACACCGGCATCCTGTTCCTGTGCGCGCTGCCGGCCACGGTGCAGTCGGCGATCGCCTTCGTGTCGATGGCGCGCGGCAACATCCCGGCTGCGGTCTGCAGCGCGTCCGCCTCCACGCTGCTGGGCGTGGCGTTCACCCCGCTCGTGGTGGGCCTGCTGCTGACGCAGAACGCCGCCATGGGCGACCCGCTGGACGCCATGGGCCGCATCGGCCTGCAGCTGCTGCTGCCCTTCATCGTCGGCCACCTGCTGCGGCCCTGGCTCGCCGGCTTCCTGCAGCGCCGCGCTTCGGTCATGAAGGTGGTGGACCAGGGCTCCATCCTGCTGGTGGTTTACGCCGCCTTCAGCCACGCGGTGATCGACGGCCTGTGGACGCAGGTGCCGCTGTCTGCGCTGGCCGGCCTGCTGGTGGTCTGCGCCGTGCTGCTGGGCCTGGTGCTGACGATCACCACCTGGAGCGCGCGCCGCATGGGCTTCTCGAAAGAGGACGAGATCACCATCGTCTTCTGCGGCTCCAAGAAGAGCCTGGTCAGCGGCGTGCCCATGGCCAACGTGCTGTTCGCGGCCAACGTGGCTGGCGCCATCGTGCTGCCGCTGATGCTGTTTCACCAGATGCAGCTGATGGTGTGCGGGGTGCTGGCGCAGCGCTATGCGCGGCGGACCGCCGACAGTCCGGCCGCGCCCAAGCCCGCGCTGCCGAAGGGTGACACACGCGCGGGTTGACTGCGTCGCTCAAGGGCTGCGCCGCCGAGCGGTCGGTCGGTCCCGTGGCGATGGGGTGGCGGGCGCGCGGCCGTCGGCGGATCGCGTCCTACACTGCGGCGCGCGAGACCGAGGGTCCGCTCTGTGTTCCACCCCTCACCGATAGGCTTGCGCAGTATGGACATCGAGTTGAACGTCAACGAAGAGCGTTGGCTGCAGTTTCGGGACTTCAGTGTGAAGGCTGTCTCGGTCGTCGCCAGCGAATTCCCCAGGCCGGTGGCTCTGGACAGGGATGAGCTGCTGGCGCCGCTGGCCCGCTGCGTCAAACAGGAGCAGTTCGTCTGCGTGGAGACGCTCAAGCGCCGCCGCCAAGCGCGGGCGATGGTTGTGCGCGATCGCGTCGCCACGGCAGAGCAGCGGGCGCGCGCTCTGCTGACGCTGGACGCTGCCGCGGGCGCCGAGGACACCGCCACCTGGAAGGTGGATTTCCGGCGGGCGGTGGAGCAAGCCGCAGAACAGCTCGACCAGAACCCGCGCTACCGTCTCTTGTGGGAGCTTGACAGGGATCTGCCGCCTAAAACGGCAGCGCCTCGGCAGGACGACGCACCCTACGACGCACGTTCCTTTGTGCGCCTGTGGCACCTCGTGTCAGCGTCGAGCACACTCCATGACCAACTGGTGGAAGCGTTCGCCTCTGAGCTGCATCCGCTGCTGCGTGAGCGCGACGTCGTGGTGGACCGATCCGGGCTGCTCGACCTGGCGGCCTATGTACTGGACGGCACGCTGGAACACGGCTTGCAGCAGTCACTCGATGACGCATCGCCAGACTGGCTGCAAACGCCCGACGGACTGCCCAGTGACAACCCGGCCGCCATGGCGCTGCTCGAGGCGTTGACGCAGCGGGAATTCGACGCGGCCTGCGAGGGCGTGGCGCTGCACGACGGCGCGCAGGTCCACGCCCTGCGCGCGCGCCACCGGCTGTGGGAGGACCGCCAGGAAACGCTGGACGGAACGATCGACTACCTCGTCGATGCCGGCATCCTTGTGGTCAAGCCCAACGACGACGCCACGCGCTACACACTGTCGCCCCGCATGGTGGCGCCGTTGATGTCGGCCAAAGCAGCCGGCAGTGGCGGCTCGGGGTTCACCTTGCTGTCGACGTTGCGCAAGACGAGCGGCGACACGTTCAAGGAACTCGCGAAGGAGGGCGCGCAGATCCTGTTCACGTCGGCCACCATCGGTTTGGGCAAGCTTGTCTTGGAGAAGTGGTAGCGCGCTTTCGGCGCGGCCTACACGCCCGCCCTACAGCAGCCGATCCGCAAAACTGAAATTCGCCAAATGCCGCACCAGCTCCGCCGCCAACCTGGGCAGCGGCTGGCCGGCGCGGTTGACGATCTTGGTCTCGCGCTGGGCCCAGGCGTCGGTCAGCGGCACCAGCGCCAGTTTCAAGGTGCGCGCATGGCGCGCCGCCGACGAGCGCGGCAGGATGCCGATGCCCACGCCGGCTTCCACCAGCAGGCAGATGGATTCGAAGCTAGACACCTGGATGCGGAACTCCAGGTTGCGCCCCATCTGGCGCGCCAGCGGCGGCAGGAAGTTGGCCAGCGCGCTGCCCTCGGCCAGCGAGATGTGCGGCTCGTCCAGCGTCTGCACGAAGTCCATGCGCGGCAGCGCCGCCATCGGGTGCCGGGCCGGCACCACCACGACCAGCTCGTCGGCCACGAAATCGCGCACTTCCAGGCCCTGGGTGTCCACGTTGCCGGCCACCAGGCCGATGTCGGCATGCGCTTCGTGGATCGCCATCACGATCTCCTGGCTCAGCCGCTCGCGCAGGTCGATGCTGACGTCCTTGTGCTGCGCCAGGAAGCTGGCCAGCGCGGAGGGCAGGGCGCTCGTGATCGAGGTGGTGTTGGCCAGCACGCGCACGTGGCCCTTGGCGCCCTGGGCGTAGTCGCGCAGGTCGATCTTCAGGTGGTCCACCTGCTGCAGCACCTTGCGTGCGTGGTGCAGCAGCGCCTCGCCAGCCGGGTTCAGTTCCACGCCCTGGGGCTTGCGGTAGAACAGCTTGGCGCCGATGTTGTCTTCCAGCTGCTTGATGCGCGTGCTGGCCGCGGCCAGCGAAATGCAGGCGCGCTCGGCGCCGCGCCGCAGGTTGGATTCCTCGGCGACGAAGACGAACAGACGGAGGTCGAACAGGTCGAAGTGCATGGTGGGGCCGCGAGCGTACCGCACCGCGCGAACACCCCCTTTGCCAAAAACTGATGGCCGCCGGGCCGGTGCGGTGCCATCCTCGCCGCTCTGGCAGCTGCCCACAACAAGCCCATCAGGAGACACGACCATGCCGCACCCCTTCCACCGCCCCGTCCGCCGGGGCCTGCTGGCGGGCCTGTTGGGCGCCGCCGCACTCGCCGCCGCACCGGCCTGGGCGCAGCAGCAGCCCGTGCGCCTGGTCGTCGGCTACGCGGCCGGCGGCCCGGTCGACACGGCCGCGCGCCAGTTCGCGCAAGTGTTCGGCCGCGAGCTGGGCCGCACGGTGATCGTGGAGAACAAGGCCGGCGTGGCCGGCGCGCTGGGCGGCGAGGCCGTGGCGCGCGCCACGCCCGACGGCAGCGTGCTGTACTTCGGCGCCAGCCCCACGCTGACGATCAGCCCGCACGTGATCAAGACCATGCCGTTCGACACGGTCAAGGACCTGACGCCGCTGTCTCCGGTGCTGACCTACGCCAATGCGCTGGTCATCAACAAGGATCTGCCGATCAAGACCCTCAAGGAGCTGATCGCGTATGCGAAGGCCAACCCGGGCAAGGTGTCGTACGGCTCGGCCGGCATGGGGGCGTCCAACCACCTGTCCGGCGAACTGTTCGCCAAGCAGAGCGGCCTGACGATGACGCACGTGCCCTACAAGGGCAACGCGCCGGCCATGACCGACGTGATCGGCGGCCAGCTGACCATGATGTTCGACATCGTCAGCACCGCGCGCAACTACATCCAGACCGGCCGCGTGCACCCGCTGGTCGTCACCTCGCGCACCCGCAATGCCTCGCTGCCCGACGTGCCCACCATGCGCGAAGCCGGCCTGCCCGGCTACGAGGTGATCGGCTGGTACGGCGTCTACGGCCCGGCCCACATGAAGACCGAGCAGGTGGCGCTGGTCAACACCGCCGTCAACCGCACGCTGGCCGACGAGGGCCTGCGCAAGCTGTGGGCCGAGCAGGGCTACGACATGTGGAACGGCGCGCCCGCCGTGCTGGCCGAGCAGCAGCGCAAGGACCTGGAGATGTGGCGTGGCGTGACCAAGGACATCAAGTTCGAATGAGCGCCGCCATGCCCAAGCACCTCGTTCCCTGGATCGCCGCGTTGGCCTTTGCCGCACCTGCCTTTGCGCAAGACGCCTGGCCCACCAAGGCCGTCACCATCATCGTGCCGGCCGCGCCCGGCGGCACCACCGACATCGTCGCGCGGCTGCTGGCCGACGGCCTCTCGCGCGCCTGGGGCCAGAGCGTGGTGGTCGACAACAAGGCCGGCGCGGCCGGCATCATCGGCACGCAGCAGCTGGTGCGCTCCGCGCCCGACGGCTACACGCTGATCATGGGCAACATCGGGCCCAACGCGATCAACTACAGCCTGTACAAGAAGCTGCCCTACAAGGCCACCGACTTCGCCCCCGTGACGCTGGCCGTCTCGGTGCCCAACGTGCTGGTGGTCAACGCCGACTCGGGCATCACGAGTGCCAAGGACCTGATCGCCAGGCTCAAGGCCGAACCGGCCAAGCATGCCTTCGGCTCCTCCGGCAAGGGCCAGTCGCCGCACCTGTCGGGCGAGATGTTCCTGCAGCGCACGGGCACAAAGGCGGAGCACGTGGCCTACAAGGGCGCTGGCCCGGCCGTGGCCGCGCTGCTGGCCAACCAGTACACCTTCATGGTGGACAACCTGCCCAGCTCGATGGCGCAGATCCAGGGCGGCAAGTTCCGCGCGCTGGCGTTGACGGGCGCCACGCGCAGCCCGCAGCTGCCCGACGTGCCCACCATGGCCGAGGCCGGCGTGCCCGACATGGTGGTCACCGCCTGGTTCGGCCTGGTGGCGCCGGCCGGCACGCCGCCGGCGGTAGTGAACAAGATCCAGCAAAGCGCCCGCCAGGTGCTGCTGGCACCCGAGAACGCGCAGCGCCTGCGCGCCATGGGCGCCGAACCCGGTGGCAACACGCCCGAGGAGTTCGCCCGCTTCATCGACGCCGAACGCGCGCGCTGGCACAAGACCGTCGAGGCCGCCGGGCTCTCGATGGACGAATGACTTTCAACCGACCCTGATGGACCCGACATGATCCGCGACCCAGAAATCACCCAGGCCTTCCTCGACAGCGTGCGCAGCTTCGTCAACGAGCGCCTGATCCCGGCCGAGAACGCCGTGGCCGAGACCGACCAGATCCCCGAAGACATCGTCCAGGAGATGAAGGCCATGGGCCTGTTCGGCCTGACCGTGCCCGAGGAGTACGGCGGCCTGGGCGTGACGATGGAAGAAGAGTCGCTGATCATGTTCGAGATGGGCCGCACCTCGCCGGCCTTCCGCTCGCTGTTCGGCACCACGGTGGGCATCGGCTCGCAGGGCATCCTGATCGACGGCACGCAGGCGCAGAAGGACCACTACCTGCCCAAGCTGGCCAGCGGCGAACTCACCGCCAGCTTCGCGCTGACCGAGCCCGAGGCCGGCTCCGACGCGGGCTCGCTGCGCACCTCGGCACGCAAGGCAACGGATGACAAGGGCGACCACTACATCGTCAATGGCAGCAAGCGCTTCATCACCAACGCGCCCACCGCCGGCATCTTCACGCTGATGGCGCGCACCGACCCGAACAACAAGGGCTCGGGCGGCGTCTCGGCCTTCATCGTCGATGCCAAGTCGCCCGGCATCACGGTCGGCAAGCCCGACAAGAAGATGGGCCAGCGCGGCGCCCACACCGCCGACGTGAACTTCGACAACGTGCGCGTGCCGGCCGAGAACATCATCGGCGGCAAGGAAGGCATGGGCTTCAAGACCGCGATGAAGGTGCTGGAGAAGGGCCGCATCCACATCGCCGCGATCTGCGTGGGCGCGGCCGAGCGCATGCTGGAAGACGCGCTCAAGTACGCCATGGAGCGCCGCCAGTTCGGCCAGCCCATCGCCGAATTCCAGCTGGTGCAGGCCATGCTGGCCGACAGCAAGATGGAAGCGTACGCCGCGCGCTGCATGGTGATCGACGCCGCACGCCGCCGCGACAACGGCGAAAACGTCTCCACCGAAGCCTCCTGCTGCAAGCTGTTCGCCTCCGAGATCTGCGGCAAGGTGGCCGACCGCGCGGTGCAGATCTTCGGCGGCTCGGGCTACGTGGCCGACCATGGCATCGAGCGCTTCTACCGCGACGTGCGCCTGTTCCGCCTGTACGAAGGCACGAGCCAGATCCAGCAGTTGGTCATCGCACGCAACATGATCAAGGCGGCGAGCTGATCCAGTCGCCGGCCTGACGACAACAACGACGGAGACAAGACATGACCCCACAGCCGCTGCGCGCGCTGTTCGGCGAGCGGCTGCGCCTGCCGCTGATCGCCGCCCCGATGTTCCGCGTGTCGGGGCTGGACCTCACGTTGGCGGCCTGCCGCGCCGGTGTGGTCGGCTCCTTCCCCACGGTCAATTGCCGCGGCATCGCCGAGCTGGACCAGTGGCTCACGAGGCTGAGCACCGAGCTCGGCCCGCAGGACGCACCGTTCTGCCCCAACCTCATCATGCGGCGCGAGAACCTGCGCGAGGAGCTGGCCTGCCTGCTGCGCCACCGCGTGGAACTCGTCATCACCAGCGTGGGCGCGCCCGACCCGGTGGTGGCGCCGCTGCACGACATCGGCTGCCGCGTGCTGGCCGACGTGGCCTCGGTGCGCCATGCCGAGAAAGCGATTGCGGCCGGCGTCGACGGCTTGGTGCTGCTGACGGCCGGCGCGGGCGGGCAGACCGGCTGGGCCAACGGCCTGGCCTTCGTGCGCGCGGTGCGCGCGTTCTACGACGGCCCGGTGGTGCTGGCCGGCGGCGTGTCCGACGGCGCGGCGCTGCTGGCTGCGCAGGTGGCCGGCTGCGACCTGGGCTACATGGGCACCAAGTTCATCGCCACCGACGAGAGCATGGCCGAGGACGGCCACAAGCAGATGCTGGTGGACAGCCGTCTCGACGACGTGCTGCTCTCGCGCGCGTTCACGGGCCTGGAGACCAACACGCTGATCCCGTCCATCGTGGCCGCGGGCCTGGACCCGAAGGCCCTGCCGAGCGACATGACCGCCGAGCGCGCGAACGCGCTGTACGGCAGCGGCGGCGAGACCAGCATCCGGCGCTGGCGTGACATCTGGAGCGCGGGCCACAGCGTCTCGGGCGTGGACCGGCGCGGCAGCGTGGCCGCGCTCGTGGAGCAGACGGCCGCCGAGTACCGCGCTGCGGCGCAAGCAGCCATGGCCTGGCTGCCGGGAGCGGCCCGATGAGCGCCGCGCACCAGCACCCCACCTACTGCGGCCTCGTGCTGCGCGCGCTCGCGCGCTTCCCCGAGCGCGTGGCCTTCCAGACCGCCGAGCGCCAGGTGCGCTACGCCGAGGCGGCGCACTTCATCGGCCGCACCCAGGCCGTGCTGCAGGCCTGTGGCCTGCAACGCGGCCAGCGCGTGGCGCTGCTCAGCGCCAACCGCTGGGACAGCTGGTGCGCCGGCGTGGCGGCCCAGGCCCTGGGCGCCGTCGTCACCTCGCTGCACCCGCTGGGCGCGCTCGATGCCCACCTCTACCAGCTGGCCGACGCCGAGGCCAGCCTGCTCATCGTCGACGCGGCGGGCTTCGGCGAGCGCGGCGGCGAACTGGCCGCGCGCTGCCCCGACCTCCAGGTGCTCACGCTGGGGCCGGCCGGCTATGGGCAGGACCTGCTGCGCCTGACAGACGCCCACGGCACGGCCAGCGCGCTGGACCTCTCGCAGCCGGGCGGCATCGCCACGCTGAACTACACGGGCGGCACCACGGGCCAGCCCAAGGGCGTGGTCAAGACCTCGGCCGCCAACGCGCTGATGTCGCTGACCGTGATGGCCGAGTTCGAGCTGCCGCGCCGCCCCAGCTTCCTGGCCGTGGCGCCGATCAGCCACGTGACCGGCACCAACGTGCTGCCCGTGCTGTGCAAGGGCGGCACCGTGCACCTGCTCGAGCGCTTCGACCCGGAGCGGCTGCTGGCCACCATCGCGCGCGAACGCATCAACTTCGCGCTCATGGTGCCCACCATGGTCTATGTGCTGCTGGACCATCCTGGCCTGGGCCAGCACGACCTGTCGTCTCTGGAGCTGGTGCTCTACGGCGCCTCGCCCATGTCGCCCGCGCGCCTGGGCGAAGCTCTGGCCCGCATCGGCCCCGTGTTCTCGCAGCTGTATGGCCAATCGGAGTGTTACCCGATCGCCGCGCTGCCCAAGGCCGACCACGACCCCGCGCGCCCGCACCTGCTGGCCGCCTGCGGCTTCGCGAGCGCGGCCTGCGAGGTCGCGCTACTCGACGACCAGCTGCAGCCGGTGCCGCAAGGCGAGGCCGGCGAGATCTGCGTGCGCGGCGGCATGGTGATGAGCGAATACTGGCGCCAGCCCGAGCGCACGGCCGAGGCCCTGGCCGGCGGCTGGCTGCACACGGGCGACGTGGCGCGCCGCGACGAGGAGGGGCGGTTGTACATCGTCGACCGCAAGAAGGACATGGTGGTCTCGGGCGGCTTCAACGTCTACCCGCGCGAGGTCGAGGATGTGCTGAGCAGCCATCCTGCCGTGGCGCAGGCCGCGGTGATCGGCGTGCCCGATGCCAAGTGGGGCGAGGCGGTGAAGGCCGTGGTCGTGCTGCGGCCGGGCCAGCAGGTCGAGGCCGAGACGCTGATGGCGCTGGTGCGCGAGCGCAAGGGTGCGCTGCATGCGCCCAAGCAGGTCCAGTTCGCGGACGTGCTGCCGCAGACGGCGCTGGGCAAGATCGACAAGAAGGCGCTGCGGGCGCAGGAATGGGCCGGCAGCGGCCGCAACGTGGCCTGAGCCACGCACACCACAACAACCGGAGACCACATGCCTGACATCTCTTCGGCGCGCCGCACGCTGTGCGCCGCGCTGGTCGGCGGCTGGGCGTTCGCGGCAGCGGCGCAGTCCGCCGACCCGGCGCCCGACTTCCCGAGCAAGCCCGTGCGCATCATCGTGAACTCGGGCCCCGGCGTGTCCACCGACATCCTGGCGCGCCAGATCGGCGCGCGCCTGGCCGAGCAGTGGAAACAGCCTGTCGTGGTCGAGAACAAGCCCGGCGCCAGCGGCACCCTGGGCGCGGACTTCGTGGCCAAGAGCCCGGCCGACGGCCACACCCTGCTGATCGGCGTCACCAACCTCGTGCAGACGCAGTTCCTGATGCGTTCGCTGCCCTACGACTTCTCGCGCGACCTCAAGCCCGTGGCGCTGCTGGCACGCGGCCCCAACGCGCTCGTGGTGGCCGCCAACGCGCCCATCAACACGCTGGCCGAGTACATCGCGCTGGTGAAGTCGCAGCCGGGCAAGCATGCTTACGGCACCTATGGCAACGGCACCACGGCCCACATCTGGGGCGAGACCTTCCGCCGCCAGGCCGGCCTGGACACCGTGCACGCGCCGTTCAAGAGTTCGGCGCAGATGCTGACCGATGTGACGGGCGGCCAGATCGGTGCGGCCTGGCCCGACCTGGCATCGGCCATGGGCCTGATCCAGGGCGGCAAGCTCAAGGTGCTGGCGGTGACGGGCAGCCGCCGCCACCCGAACCTGCCCCAGGTGCCGACCTTCGCCGAGCAGGGCATCACCGGCCTGGAACCCTATGGCTGGTACGGCATCCTGGCGCCCAGCGGCACGCCTGAGGCGGTGGTGCGCAAGCTGTCGGCGGCCTGGGTCGATGCGGTGCATTCGGCGCCCATCCACGCCCGCATGGTCGAGATGGGCCTGGTGCCGGCCGGCGATCCGTACGACGCCTTTGCCGCCATGCTGCGCACCGATACGCCCGTCTGGGGCAAGGCGATCAAGGACGGCGGCATCACGATCGACTGAGGTGCGTGCGAACATGGCCGGTTCCTTGAACACAGGAGCTGCCATGCCCACCACCATCGAGCACTTCGCCCCGGTCCGCGCCAAGACGCCACCACTGTCCTCTGCCACGCGCGTGGGCGACCTGGTCTTCGTTTCCGGCACGCCCGGCTACCACGACGACGGCCGCATCGACGAAGACGACTTCGCCGCCCAGTTCGACCAAGCCCTCGTGAACCTGCGCGCCATCCTGGCCGAGGCCGGCAGCAGCCTGCGCGGCATCGCCAAGGCCAACGTGCTGCTCACGCGCGCGCAGGACGTGGCCGAGATGAACGTGCGCTATGCACTGGCCTTCGGGCCCGCGCCGTTCCCGGCGCGCACGACCTGCGTGGTGGCCGCGCTGCCCGATCCGCGCATGCTGATCGAGATCGAGTGCGTGGCGGTGGTGCAGGGTCGGGCCGGTTCATAGGCCTGGCGCGTGCCGCACGGCTGCAAGGCGCGCGGCGCAGCTGCCGGGCGCTGCATGCCCGGCCCATGCGTCAGTCGATCACGCCGCGCTGGAATTCCTCACGCGACAGGCCGCGGTCGCCGTTGCTGTCGATCTCGTCGAAGCGCTCGGCGACCACCGGCAGGCGTTGCGCCTCCTCGCGGCTGAGCCGGCCATCGCCGTTGGCATCGGCACGGTCGAAGGCCGCATTGGCGCGCTGGTGGGCCGCATCCCGCGCGGCGCGGGGCGCGCCCTGCTGCATCTGGGCCTGCACCAGGCTGCCGTGGTCGCGCGCGTGCACCGCGGCGCCCGTGCCTCCCATCACCAGAGCGGCGAACAGGGCCAGGCTGTGTTCTTCGAAGCGGGCGAGGGGACGGAACTTGCGCATGCGAAACCGGTGATCGGAGTGGTCGAGCCGCCATTGCAGCAAACGCGCGCGCGGGGCGCCAGCACTCTTGCGCCCTGTTGCCGCCCTCACAACTGGCCGCGCGACTTCACATTTGGAAGCGGCAAAATGCCCGCCTTTGCATCCAGGGGAACGACACATGGGCCAGCGCCTCACGCAGATCGCCACGCGCACGGGCGACGACGGCAGCACCGGGCTGGGTGACAACACCCGCGTCGGCAAGGACAGCCTGCGCATCACCGCCATCGGGGAGGTCGACGAACTCAACTCGCACCTGGGGCTGCTGCTGTGCGAGCCGCTGCCCGCCGCGGTGCGCGAACTGCTCGTGGACGTGCAGCACCAGCTGTTCAACCTGGGCGGCGAGCTGTCGATCCCGGGATTCGAGCTGCTCAAGCCCGAGGCCCTGCTGCAGCTCGACCAGGCCCTGGCCGACCACAACGCGCAGCTGCCACGCCTGGCCGAGTTCATCCTGCCGGCCGGCACGCGCGCCGCCTCGCAGGCGCATGTGTGCCGCACCGTGGCGCGCCGGGCCGAGCGCGCGGTGGTCGCGCTGGGCCGCGTAGAGGCCGTGCGCGAGGCACCCCGGCACTACCTGAATCGGCTGTCGGACCTGTTGTTCGTGCTGGCGCGCGTGGTCAACCGCATGGACGGGGGCGACGACGTGTACTGGAAGAGCGAGCGCATGGCGCGCGACGCGGGCGACAACGCCGACTGAAGACGGGCGCTGGCCGCAGGGCGCCGCCGCGACGGGGGCCACTGCGATGGTTTTGTAGCGAGCGATCTAGAATGCGTTCTTCATCGATCGCCGGATGCCGTGCAGCCCATGCCCTCGCGCAACGAAAGCAATGAACGCAAGCGCCCGTGGCTGGCCGGCTTGCTCTGGGCCGGCCTCACCGTGACCATCTTCGCCGGCTGGTTCGTCGTCACGCGCTTCAGCGTGACGCGCGAACTGCGCCTGTGGGATGTCACCGCGTTGCGCTTCGGCGTCGGCGCGCTGCTGCTGTCGCCGTCCTTGCTGCGCCGCGGCCACCGGCTGCCGGCCGCGCGCTGGGGCGAAGGCCTGCTGTATGCCTGCCTGTGGGGCCTGCCCTTCGTGCTGCTGGTGGCGTTCGGCCTGCAGCGCACCTCGGCCGGCCAGGCCGCCGCCATCGCGCCGACGCTGATGCCGGTGTTCGCCGCATTGTTCGCCTGGGCGGTGCTCAAGGAGCCGCAGGGCCGGGTGCGCTGGCTGGGCCACGGCATCATCGTGGCGGGCATCGCGTGCATGGTCGCCGCCGGGGCGGCGGCACACGGCATGGCCGATCCGCTGGGGCTGGCGGCGCTGGCATGCGGGTCGTCCATGTGGGCGGTCTACACGCTGCTGTTCCGCCGCAGCAGCCTCACGCCCGTGCAGTCCGCCGCACTGATCTGCGTGTGGTCGGCCGTGCTGTTCCTGCCGGTCTACGTGCTGGGCGGGTTGAGCCGGCTGGGCCAGGCCTCGGGCGCCGAGATCGCGCTGCAGGTGCTGTACCAGGGCGTGCTCATGAGCGGCGTGGCGATCGTCTCGTTCAACCGCGCCGTGGCGCTGCTGGGGCCGGCGGCAGCCTCGGCCATCATCGCGCTGATCCCGGCCGTGGCCGCGCTGGCCGCCATTCCCGTGCTCGGCGAATGGCCGGCGCCGGCCGAGGCCCTGGCACTGGCCTGCGTCGTCGGCGGCGTGCTGCTGTCCGCCCGCCGGGTTCCTTCCATCACCACCACCACCAACGGAGACCGCACACCATGATCCGCTTCTACTTCCACCCGACCCCCAACCCGGCCAAGGTCGCGCTGTTCCTCGAGGAAACCGGCCTGGCCTGCGAGACCGTCCCGGTCGACACGAGCAAGGGCGAGCAGCACACGGCGGCGTTCCGCGCGGTCAATCCGAATGGCAAGGTGCCGGCCATCGTCGACACCGAAGGCCCGGGCGGGCGCGAGGCGCGCGTGTTCGATTCGACCGCCATCCTGCTGTACCTGGGCGAGAAAACCGGGCAGCTGATGGGCCTGCCTGCCGACCGGCCCGAGCTGCTCTCTTGGCTGATGTTCATCGCCTCGGGCCTGGGGCCGTTCTCGGGCCAGTCGGTGCACTTCCAGCATGCCGCGCCGGCCGGGCTGGACTACGCCGTCACGCGCTACCGGCGCGAGGCCGAGCGCCACTACCAGGTGCTGGACCAGCACCTGCAGGGTCGCGACTTCATCGTGGGGGACCAATACACCATCGCCGACATCTCGGCCTGGGGCTGGATCGACCGGGCCGCGCGCGTGCGCAAGGGCGAGGCCGAGCCGCTGGCGCCGTTCCCCGCGCTGCAGCGCTGGTACGCCGCCGTGGATGCGCGCCCGGCCACGGCGCGCGCCCGCGCCATGCTGAAGAGCCACGCCTTCAAGAGCGTCAACGACGACGAGACCAAGCGCGCGCTGTTCCCCACCAACTACGCCCCCATCGTCTGATCGCGGGCCGGCAGCCCAGCGCACGCGACAGGAGGAAGGAACCGTGGCCCGCCCCCGCCAGTTCGACGAAGCCGCCGCGCTCGATGCGGCGATCCGCTGCTTCTGGTCGCGCGGCTACGCGGCCACCTCGGTGCGCGATCTGGCCGAGGCCATGGGCATCACCGGCCCCAGCCTGTACAACGCCTTCGGCGACAAGCGGGCGCTGTACCTGAAGGCCATCGACCACTACGTGGAGAACGGCTTTTGCGACCGCGTGCGGCGCTTCGAGCACCAGCTTGCGCCGCACGCGGCGATCGCCGCGTTCTTCGACGAGATCGTCGCGCTGTCGCTGGCGGACACCGAGCACAAGGGCTGCCTGGTGGTGAACTCGGCGCTCGAGGTCGCGCCGCACGACGCGGAGTTCCAGCTGGCGCTGGCGGCGGTGCTTGGCGACATGGAAGCGTTTTTCCTGCGCTGCGTGCAGGCCGGGCAGGCCGACGGCACGGTGCATGCCGCGCAGCCTGCTGCCGACCTCGCACGCATGCTGCTGGGCCTGCTGATGGGCCTGCGGGTGCTGGCGCGCGCGCGGCCCGAGCCTGCCCTTCTGCGCGGCATGGTCCGGCCGGTGCTGGCGCTGCTGCAGGCCGGCGTCAGCGCGGCGCCAGCACCGCCATCGTGATGCGCGAGACGCAGGTCAGCTCGCCCGCCTCGTTGGCCAGGTCGATCTGCCACACGTGGGTGCTGCGGCCCATGTGCACCGGCCGCGCGGTGCCGGTGACCCACCCGCTGGTGGCGCCGCGCAGGTGGTTGGCATTGATGTCCAGGCCCACGGCGCGCCAGTCCTCGGGCGTGGCGTAGGCCGCGCCGCAGGAGCCCAGCGTCTCGGCCAGCACCACGCTCACGCCGCCGTGCAGCAGGCCGTAGGGCTGGCGCGTGCGCACGTCGACCGGCACGCGGCCGCGGATGAAGTCGTCGCCGACCTCCAGGAACTCGATGCCCAAGTGCTCGACGGCCGTGCCGCGGTTTCCTTGGGTCAGGATGTCGACGGAGATCGGCTTTTTCCAGATGGGCATGGCGGGCGGAGTCAATGAACAGAAGGGCGCCACTATAGGAGCGCCGACGACGCGCCGCTGCTCCGCTGGCGACATGCGCCTACGCAGGCGCGCGGCGCACGAGCGGGGTGTGGCGGGCGGCGCAGCGCGACACTATGGCGATGCGCGCCCGCAAGACCCGGAAGATCCCCCTGATGGCGGCTGCGGCCGTGCTCGCCGCCGCCGCGTTGGCGCTGTGGTGGTGGCTGCCCTCTGAGGCCGCGCTGGCCCAGCGCGTCGCGGCGCAGGCCAGCACCGCACTGGGTGTGCAGGTGCGGGTGGGTGCGCTGCACTGGCAGTTGTTGCCGCGCCCGCAGGTCAGCCTGCACGACGTGGCCACTGCGCAGGAGCAGCCGATCGAGCTGCGCCGCCTGGTCATCGAACCGCGCCTGCTGCCGCTGTTGCGGGGCCATGTGGCGCTGGACCGCGTGGTGCTCGACGGCGCGCGGGTGGTGCAGCAATCCCTGCGTGGCCTGGGCGGCGGCCAGCCGAAGTCCGGCGCCCCGGATCTGGACGTGGCGCGGGTCGAGTTCAACGATGTGACGTGGGTGTCGCACAGCGGCGTGGCCGTGGCCTATTCGGGTGAGGCCGACATCGGCGCCGGCCTGCGCCTGCACGAGGCCCGGCTGTGGCGGCCCGACCAGCAGCCGCCCGCCGACCTGCACATCCTGCGCGAGACGGCCGATGCGCAAGACCCGACGCAGCGCTTCAGCCTGCAGGCGCGCGTGGGCGGTGGCACGGCCGAGGGCCAGGCCCGTGTGCTGGTGCAACCCGGTGGGCGGCTGCGGCTGGAGGGCGAACTGTCGCCGCGCAAGGTGGAGGTGCAGGCCGCGCTGAACAGCTTCCACCGCGATTCGCCCGTGGCCGGCCGGGCCGACGGCGAGACCCGTTTCGCCGCCGAGGGCGACAACCCGCTGGCGCTGGCGCAGACCCTGCACACCGAGACCCGCTTCACCATCCAGCCCGCCACCGTGCTGCGCTTCGACCTGGACCGCGCCATCGAGACCTTGGGCCGCGAGCATGCCGGCCAGACCAGGCTCGACCGGCTGACCGGCAGCGTGCAAACCCAGAACACGCCCGCGCAGGGCATGGCGATCCGCTTCCTCCACATCAAGGCCGAGGCAGGGCGCCTGAGCGCCAGCGGCTCCGCGCTGCTGCAGCGGCGCCAGTTGCAGGCCACCGCGGCCATCGACATCGTCGACGGCCTGGTCGGCGTGCCGATGCGCATCGAGGGGCCACTCGGCCAGCTCAAGGTGACGGTGTCCAAGGCGCCGCTGGTGGGCGCGGTGGCCGGCACCGCGGTGCTGCCGGGCGTGGGCACGGCCATCGGCGCGGCCATCGGCCGGCTGTTCGGCGGCGACGATGCGCCGACGCCTCCGCCCGCTCCAGCGCCGCGGCGGTGACGGCTGCCGCGCCTATCATGCGCGGCACCAGAACCAGACCGGAGACATGCCCGCCATGGCGCCCACACCGCCCGCCGAACGCACCCCGCACATCACGCGTTACCTGGATTGGCTGCAGCACACGCGCGGCCTGGCGTTTGCCGACTACGACGCGCTGTGGCGCTGGTCCACCACCGACCTGGAAGGCTTCTGGCAGAGCATCTGGGACTACTTCGCCATGGAGTCGCCCACGCCGCACCACGCCGTGCTGGCCAACGACGCCATGCCGGGCGCCGAGTGGTTTCCCGGCGCGCAAACCAATTACGCGCGCCAGGTGCTGCGCCATGTGGACGCGGCGCACGCGGCCGGCTGCCCGGCCATCGTCAGCGACAACGAGCGCGGCCAGCGCCGTGAACTCTCCTGGCCGGACCTGCAACGCCAGGTGGCAGCGCTGGCGCTGCACCTGCGCGCGCAGGGGGTGCAGCGCGGCGACCGCGTGGCCGCCTACCTGCCCAACATCCCGGAGACCATGGTCGCCTTCCTGGCAGTGGCCAGCATCGGCGCGGTGTGGAGCGTCTGCGCGCCCGACATGGGCCAGGCCGCGGTGCTCGACCGCTTTCGCCAGATCGAACCGGTGGTGCTGATCGCCTGCGACGGCGTGACCTACGGCGGCCGCGACCTGGACCGCACGCAGACCGTGGCCGAGTTGCGCGCCGCCCTGCCCAGCGTGCGCCAGCTTCTGGTGCTGGACAACCTGGGCGGCCTGCCCCCCGTGCCCGGCAGCCAGCCGCTGGCCGCGGTGCTGGCACGCGCCGATGCCCAGACGGCTGCGTTCGAACCCGACTGGCTGCCGTTCGACCACCCGCTGTGGATTGTCTACTCCAGCGGCACCACCGGCCTGCCCAAGCCCATCGTGCACGGCCATGGGGGCATCGTCGTGGTGGCGCTGGCGCTGTCCACGCTGCACAACGACGTCGGCTGCAGCTACGAGGGGGAGGGCGCACGCTTTCTCTGGTACAGCACCACGGGCTGGATCATGTGGAACTGCCAGGTCGCGGGCCTGCTGGCCGGCACCACCTGCTGCATCTTCGACGGCAGCCCGGGCGGCAGCCGCGAGCAGCCCGACTGGGAGGTGCTGTGGCGCTTTGCCGAAAGCACGGGCGTGACCTTCTTCGGTGCCGGCGCGGCCTACTTCGCCAACTGCATGAAGGCCGGCGTGGACCTGTCGCGCTACCCCGGCCTGGCGCGCGTGCGCGCGCTGGGCACCACCGGCTCGCCGCTGGCGGAAGACGTGCAGCGCTGGGGCACGGCGCAGTTCCAGCGGCTGGGCGTGCAAGACATCTGGTGGTGCAACGTCTCGGGCGGCACCGACTTCGCGGGCGGCTTCATCGGCGGCCTGCGCACGCTGCCGCTGGTGCCGGGCAAGATGCAGTGCCGCATGCTGGGCTCGGCCGTCGAGGCCTGGAGCGACGCAGGCCAGCCGCTGGTCGGCGAGGTCGGCGAACTGGTCTGCACGCGGCCCATCCCCTCGATGCCGCTGTACTTCTGGAACGACGCGGGCGACGCGCGCTACCTGGCCAGCTACTTCGACACCTTCCCCGGCGTGTGGCGCCATGGCGACTGGCTGCGCGTGGATGCCGACGGCAGCTGCGTCATCTTCGGCCGCAGCGACGCCACCATCAACCGCCACGGCCTGCGCATGGGCACGAGCGAGATCTACAGCGCCATCGAGGCCTTGCCCGAGGTGCTGGACGCGATGGTGGTCGACCTGGAATACCTCGGACGCCCCAGCTGGATGCCGCTGTTCGTCGTGCTGCGCGAAGGCACGGTGCTGGACGAGGCGCTCAAGGGCCGGCTCAACGACGCCGTGCGCCGCGCACTGTCGCCGCGCTTCGTGCCCGACGCCATCTTCCAGGTGCCCGAGATCCCGCGCACGCTGTCGGGCAAGAAGCAGGAGCTGCCGATCAAGAAGCTGCTGCTGGGCCAGCCGGCGGACAAGGTGCTGAACCGCGGCACCATGGCCAACCCAGGCTGCCTGGCCTGGTACGAGCAGTTCGCGCGCGATCGCGCGGCACAGGGCTGAGGCTTGCAGGACCGGCTGTTTCCCGAGGAAGAAGCGCCCACCGCGCCGGCACCGCGGCCTGCGCCTGCAGCAGCGCCTGCAGCAGCGCCCCAGGCCGAGCCGCCGCTCAGGCGCTCACGCGTCCGCCCCGTTGCGCCTGTGCCCTGGCCCGAGGAGCTCAGCGCCCTGGCCGCGCGCCTGCCCGAGCGCCTGCATCTGGGCACCTCGTCCTGGTCGTTCCCGGGGTGGAATGGCTTGGTGTGGGATGGCGAGTACACCGAGTCGATGCTGGCCCGCCGCGGCCTGGCCACTTACGCCCAGCACCCGTTGATGCGCACCGTCTCGCTCGACCGGGCGTTCTACCAGCCGCTGACCGTGGCGCAGTACGCGGCCTACGCCGAGCAGGTGCCAGCGGATTTCCGCTTCGTGGTCAAGGCGCCCGCGCTCGTGGCCGACGCGCTGGTGCGCCGCGAGGACGGCCAGGGCATGCGCGCCAACGACGCTTTTCTCGACCCCGGCCTGGCTTGGTCGGCCTTCGTCGAACCGGCGTTGCAGGGCCTTGGCACCAAGGCCGGTGCACTGGTGTTCCAGCTGAGTCCGCTGCCGCCGGCCCTGCTTGCCCGCATGCCGCAGTGCATCGCGCGGCTCGGCGCCATGCTGGCGGCGCTGCCGCCGCTGGCACAGCTGCACGCCCAAGCGCCGGACCTGGTGATCGCCGTCGAAGTGCGCAACGCCGAGTGGCTGGTGGCGGCCTTCGCCGAGGCACTGCGGGCCGGCGGTGCCACCTATTGCCTGGGCGGCCACGCCAAGTTGCCGCCGATCTCCGAGCAGCTGCCGGTGCTGCGTGCGCTGTGGCCGGGCCCGCTGGTCTGCCGCTGGAACCTGCACCGTGCCCACGGCGCCTACGGCTACGAAGAGGCCAAGGCGCTGTACCTGCCGTTCGACAAGCTCGTCGATCCCGACCTGGAGACCCGTGCCGCGCTGGCCCGCGTGGCGCGCGCGACCACGGCTGCGGGCCACCACGCCTACCTCACGATCGGCAACAAGGCCGAGGGCTCGGCGCCGCTGACGGTGGCAGCGATGGCGCGGCTGCTGGCCGACTGATCAGCGCTGCCCGTCGTGGACGGACACGTTTTCCTTGAGCAACCCGCCCAGGCGCGAGTGCACGCGCCCGCCCGTGCCCATCACCAGCGCGAACAGGATCTCCTTGGGCCGCGGCGCATCCTGGATGCCGACCTCGATGCTGTTGAAGTGGCTGCGCACGTAGCTGGCATGGATGTTGTGCACCGGCACCATCAGCCGGTAGCCGGCGCCGGCCACCGCCTTGGACGCCGGCACCATCGCCTTGGGCTCGCCCAGCACGCTGCGCATGGCCCAGCCGCCGGCCTCGTGCCAGACGGCGCCGTGCTCCATCTCGCCGTCCACCCCGACGATGGCGGCCTTGCTGTAGACCTCCACCTTGTCGCGGCCCAGCGTGTCCACGAGCTCCTGCGCCAGCAGCGTGCCCAGGCTGCGCAGTTCGGCCATGAAGGGCATGAGGTCGGGCTCGTAGCGGCCCGCATAGGGGTTGCGGATGACGGCGCAGGACGCGGCCAGCTTCAGCGGCACGTCCACCGGCGGGCCACCTTCGTGGTAGATGGTCTCGATGGTCAGGCTGCGCTTGCGGATCTCGATCAAAGACATTGGGCTTCCTTGCAGGGGAGGAGAGGGACGATCATCGCCGAACCGGCGCGCGGTTGACCAGCCAGATGCCGGCCGCCACGAGCGCCATCGCGCCCAGCAGGCTGGGCGTCAGCGGCTCGTGCAGCGCCAGCGCGCCGAACACCAGCGCGCACAGCGGCGTCAGGAAGATGAAGGCCGACAGGTGCGTGGCCGGGTAGCGGCCCAGCAGCCACATCCAGGCCAGGTAGCTCGCGAACGCGCCGACCACCGTCTGCAGCAGCAGGGAGCTCAGCACGAAGGGCGTGAACTGCACATCCCAGCGCTCGCCCATGGCCAGCGAGAGCGGCGGGAACAGCCATGCGCAGACCGCCAGTTGGTAGAACAGCAGCTTCTCGGGCGCCAGCCGCGTGAGCCCCGTGGCGCGGATCAGCACCGTGGTCAGCCCCCACAGCAGCGCGGCGAGCAGCGACAGCAGGTCGCCGCGCCATGTGTCCAGCCCCGTGCCGAAGCCCTCGCGCAGCGCGAAGGCGACGGCCACGAAGGCACAGGCCAGCCCGGTCCATTGCGCTGGCCGCAGCCGCTCGCTGGGGACCCACCAGGGCAGCAGCAGCGCCACCCAGAACGGCGATGTGTAGAGGAACACCGTGGCGCGCGAGGCCGTGGTGTGCACCAGGCCCAGGTACAGGCAGACGAATTCGCCGAAGAACAGCAGGCCGGCGGCCAGTCCGGCCTTGAGCGAGCCGTCGCGGTCGAACAGCGGGATGCCGCGCCAGCGGCACCAGCCCATCAGCAGCAGCGTGGCGGCAACGAAGCGCAGCGCCCCCTGCAGCACCGGTGGCATGTGCGCGATGGTGGCCTTGACCAGCACCTGCTGCGCCCCCCAGAGCACGCAGCAAACCAGCAGCAGGCCGACCGCCAGGCCATCCAGGTGGTCCTTGCGCTGGACTTGTTGCATGGCTCTAGAGAGGGTGTTCGGTGTAGAAGCGTCCGCCGTGGAACAGCAGCGGCGAGGCGCCCGGCCGGTGGGCGCAGTGCTCCACCTCGCCGACGAAGATGACGTGGTCGCCCTCCTCGTAGCGGCTGCGGTTGAAGCACTCGAACACGGCGGCCGCACCCTCCAGCAGCGGCGCGCCGGCCACGCCTTCGCGCCAGGCCACGCCGCGCCAGCGGTCGGCGGTGCGCGATGCGAATTGCTCGGCCAGCGCCTTCTGGTCCGAGGCCAGGATGTTGATGGCGTAGTGCGAGCCAGCGCTCAGCGCGGCCATGGACGAGGCCGCCTGCGCGAGGCTCCACAACACCAGCGGCGGATGCAGCGAAACGGAGTTGAAGGAGTTGGCGGTCAGGCCGACCAGCTGGCCATCCGCACGGCGTGCAGTGACGATGGTCACGCCGGTGGCGAACATCGACAGGCCCTGGCGGAACTCGGCGGCGGAAAAACTCGGTGCGCGCGCTTGCGGCGGCACGGCGGGAACTGGCATGGACCGGGAATCTACCCGAACTGCCGCGCCGCCCCGTGTCGCGGCACGATTGGCGGGCCCGGGGCCAGGGTCAACGGTGGCGCGCACGTCCTACGGGAGCTCTGCCTGCTCTCCGACAACGCGCTCACTGCGGTGCTTGCAGAGTCGGTAGCTTGCCCATTGCTGCCCGGTTCTGCCTGGCGGCCAGGAGAACACCACCATGGCAGCCAACGACAGGCCCCCCGGCTCTTCCAAGCCCCGCGTCAACTATTTGCGCCGCCGTCCCCGGCCCGGGGCGCTGGTGCGCCCGGTCGACGACCTGGCGCTGCCGCACGAACGCGACCAAACCGAGCAGGGCATGACCGACGGCCGGGTGACGCCCGAAGGCCGGCAGGCCCATGGCGACCTACAGCGCGGCGTGCAGGACACCACCAAGGCGCCCGAGATGGACCGCGCCTACCGTCAACAGAAGGACTGAACACCCGTCGCGCAGGCGCCGCACCGCGGCCCGATTTCTGTTAATTTCCGGCGCTGCTTCGCTTTGCGGCCATCCGGGCCGCAAAGTGCCCGATGGACCCGATCCCCGAAAGGCGCAGCCTTGGACACCCTCGCATCCCCCACCCGTTTCGGCAGCGGCCAGGCGGTTCGCCGGCTCGAAGACGACGCTCTGCTGGCCGGCCGCGGCAAGTTCACCGACGACGTGGTGCCCGAGGCGCAGCTCCGGGCGGTGTTCGTCCGCTCCCCGTATCCACATGCCAGCATCGTCTCGGTGGATGCCGAGGGCGCACGTGGCATGGCCGGTGTGGTGGCCGTCTACACCGGGGCCGACCTGGTGGCCAAGGGCGTCAAGCCGCTGCCGGGCACGGCCGGCTTCAAGCGCGCCGATGGCGGGCCCGGCGTCACGCCGCCCTTGCACGCCCTGGCGCACGAGCGCGTGCGCTTCGTCGGCGAACCCGTGGCCCTGGTGGTGGCCGAGACGCTGCAGCAGGCGCGCGACGCGGCCGAGGCGGTGTTCGTGGACTACGCCGAACTGCCGGCCGTGACCACGCTGGCGCAGGCCTTGTCTGCCGGTGCGCCGGTGCTGACCGATGCCGCCCCCGACAACATCGCCGCCGAGATGCGCCACGGCAGCGTCCAGGCCACGGCAGAGGCTTTTGCCCGCGCGCGCCACCATGTCACGCTGGACCTCACGCACCAGCGCCTGGCCGCATTGACACTGGAGCCGCGCAGCGTGCTCGCCGGTGTCGACCCGGACGATGGCCGGCTGACGATCCGCATGTCCACGCAGATGCCCTCGGGCGTGCGCAACACCGTGGCCGACGCGCTGGGCATCGCCCGCGAGCAGGCGCGCGTGCTGGTCGGCGACGTGGGCGGCGGCTTCGGCATGAAGACCGGCGCCTACCTCGAGGACGTGGCCCTGGCGCATGCCGCGCACCAGCTGCGCCGCAGCGTGAAGTGGGTGGCCGACCGCAGCGAGGAGTTCCTGTCTACCTACCACGGCCGCGACGTGCAGACGCATGCCGAACTGGCGCTGGACGAACACGGCAAGATCCTTGCGCTGCGCATCGCCTCGCAGGCCAATGTGGGCGCCTACGCCACCGGCACCGGCGTGGCCATCCAGCTGCTGATCGGCCCCTGGGTGCAGACCAGCGTCTACGACATCCAGACCATCGACTTCCGCTTCCAGGCGGTGCTGACCAACCAGGCGCCCACGGGGGCCTACCGCGGCGCAGGCCGGCCCGAGGCCATCTTCAACATCGAGCGGCTGATGGACGAGGCCGCGCGCCAGACCGGCATCGACCGCATCGCGCTGCGTCGGGCCAACTTCATCCGCCCCGAGCAGATGCCGTACAAGAACCCGATGGCGCAGACCTACGACACGGGCGCCTTCGAGCAGCAGATGAACCAGGCCCTGGAGCTGGCCGACTGGAGCGGCTTCGACGCGCGGGCCAAGGCGTCTGCCGCGCGGGGCAAGTGGCGCGGCCAGGGCATCGCCACCTTCCTGGAATGGACCGGGGGCAACGTGTTCGAGGAACGCGTGACGGTGGAGGTGCAGGCCGACGGCATGATCGAGGTGTTCTCGGCCGTCAACGCCATGGGCCAGGGCATCGCCACCTCGCTCGCGCAGCTGGTGGTCGACACCTTCGGCGTGCCGGCCGAGAAGGTGCGCGTGGTGCTGGGCGATACCGACCGCGGCGACGGCTTCGGCAGCGCCGGTTCGCGCTCCATCTTCACGGGCGGCTCCGCCGTGCGCGTGGGCAGCGAGCGCACCATCGACAAGGCGCGCGAACTCGCGGCCAAGGAACTGGAGGCCGCCGCCGAAGACATCCGCTACGAGCAAGGTGCCTTCACGGTGGCCGGCACCGACCTCAAGATCGGCCTGTTCGAACTGGCTGCGCGCCAGCCCGAGCGGCGCATCTTCATGGACTCCACCAGCAGCGTGGCCGGCCCGACCTGGCCCAACGGCTGCCACATCAGCGAGATCGAGGTCGATCCGCAGACCGGCTCCGTGGAGGTCGTGGCCTATGCCTCGATGAACGACGTGGGCCGCGTGATCAACCCGCTGATCGTGACCGGCCAGCTCGACGGCGGCGCCGTGCAGGGCATCGGCCAGGCGCTGTGCGAGGAGGTGGTCTACGACCGCGAAACCGGCCAGCCCGTCGCCGGCAGCCTGATGGACTACGCCGTGCCGCGTGCCGACATCCTGCAGGCCGACTTCGTCACGCGCATGGACCAGAGCGTGCCCTGCAAGAACAACCCGCTGGGCGTGAAGGGCGTGGGCGAGCTGGGCACCATCGGCGCCACGCCGGCCATCGTCAACGCCGTGGCCGATGCGCTGGCGCGCAACGGGCTGGCGGGCAAGACGACGCAGCTGCAGATGCCGGTGACGGCACCGCGGCTGTGGACGCTGATGCACGGTTGAGCACCGGCAGCCGGCCGCGCCAAGGGCGCGTCCGACATCGCCTGCATCGAACGAGGAACAGCATGAAAGTCGAAGGCCAATGCCATTGCGGTGCGCTTGCGTTCGAGGCGCAGGTGGAACCGGGCACCACGACGGTCTGCCATTGCACGGATTGCCAGACGCATTCCGGCTCCGCATTCAGGGCCAACATTTCGGCGCCGGCTGCCAGCTTTCGGCTGCTGCGGGGCGAACCCCGCACCTACGTCAAGACCGCGGCCAGCGGCGCGCGGCGGGTGCTGGCGTTCTGCGGCGACTGTGGCAGCCCGCTCTATGCTTGCGCAGAGGAGAACCCGCAGTCCTACTCGCTGCGCACCGGCGTGCTGCAACAGCGGCATGCACTGGGGGCACCGCAGCGCGAGATCTGGACCCGCCGCCGCCTGGGCTGGGTGGCGTTGGCCGGCGTGGGCACAAGCTGCGACGGCCAGCCGTGACGGGCGGGAAGCGCGTGCGCGGGGCTCAGGCCTGGCCGACCGCCTGGCGCATCGCGCCCACCAGCGTGGCGGGCTCCTGTGCGCCCGACACCGCGAGCTTGCGGTTGAAGATGAAGAAGGGCACGCCGCTCACGCCCATCTGGCGGGCTTGCTGGTCGGCGTCGTCGATGGTGGCGAGGGCCTCGGGGTCGTCCAGGTGCGCGCGCGCGGCTGCGGCGTCCAGGCCGGCCTCGGCGGCGATGGCGGCCAGCACCTCGGCATCGCCGACGAAGCGGTTCTCGATGAAGTAGGCGCGCAGCAGGCGTTCCTTCACCTCGGTGGCGTCGGCCCCGCTGCGCTGCGCGAAGTCGATCAGCGCATGGGCCAGCCGCGTGTTCGGCTGGCGCGTGATGCCGTCGATGTTGAGCTCCAGCCCGGCCGTGCGGCCGGCGGCGCGCACGCGCTCGTAGACCGTGGCGGCGCGTTCGGGCCCGCCGAACTTCTCTTCGAGATAGGCCTTGCGGTCGATGCCCTCGGCCGGGAGATCGGGATTGAGCTGGAACGGATGCCAGGTGATCTGCACGGGCGGCAGGTCGGCCGCCTCGGGGCTGGCCAGCGCGGCTTCGAGCCGCCGCTTGCCGATGTAGCACCAGGGGCAGACCACGTCGGAGACGATGTCGATGCGCAGCGGTTCCATGTCACTGTCCTTGCCGGCGGTGCCAGCCGATGAATTGGGGTGCGATGCGTGCAATCACCGGGCCATCGAAGTCCCAGGACATGCAGCCGCCCATGAAGAAGGGCGGGGTGGTGCGCACGGGCTCGGGTTCGCCGCGCTGCTGGCGCAGGTGGTCGCGGTAGGCTCCCAGGGTCTGGAACGCGGCCGTGGCGGTGCCGAACAGCAGTTCGCGCAGATGCGTGCAGCCGCGCGTGCTGCCGATGGCCTCGTCCAGCGCACGGCGCCAGCCACGGCCCAGCGTGGCGCCGATCAGCTGGCGCACGGGCGGCTCGGCGCGCGGGCATTCCTCGAACGGCGTGGTCAGCATGGCGGCGTGGATGTCGACGATGGTCATGTTGTCGTCGATGGTCACGCGCACCTCCATGTCGTGCACGGGCGCACCGGCGGCGCGCTCGCGGCCACGCACGGTCTTGCCGTAGGGCTTGGTGTCGCGCAGGTGGCCTTCGATGTCCCACAGGCCATCTTCGCGGTGGAAGCCGCGGTAGCTGATGCGGCGGTCGTGCGCGGTCGCGCGGGGGGCGGGAGGCGGAAGGGGCATGGCGCTGGCAAATCGGCTGGCAAAGCGAAATTCTAGGAGTCCCGCCCTGGCGGCGCACAGGCCGGGCGCAATGGCCCGACGCGTGGGCGACAGGCTCAGCTGGGCTTGCGCGCGAACAGGAAGAGCAGCGAACCGCTGGCCGCCAGCAACGCCAAGACCGTGAAACCGGCGCGGTAGTTGCCCGTCAGGTCGACCAGCACGCCGGCCACCAGCGGCCCCGCCACCTGGCCGATGGCGATGATCAGCGTCGACAGGCCCAGGATCATGCCGATCGCATTGCGGCCGAAGTAGTCGGCGCGGATCGCCTGCATGAGCGGCCCGCGCAGGCCCCAGGCCATGCCGTGCAGCACCGCAAAAGCCGCCACCATCGCAGTGGCGTGGTGGCCGTAGGTCAGCAGCAGCAGCGCCACGCCGTGGGCCAGCATGCAGCCGGCCGAGAGGTAGCGCTTGTCGTAGCGGTCGCCGATCAGCCAGCCCAGCAGCACGCCGCCGATCTGCGCGCCGGTCAGCAAGGTGATGACCAGCGCGGCCTGCGCCACGCTGTAGCCCAGGCCTTCCTTCATGTGGCTGATGGCGTGCACATTGACGGCCGTGACGACCAGCAGCGCGAAGCCGTGGCCCAGGCCCAGCAGCCAGAACGCGCGCGTGCGCAGCGCCTCGCGCGCCGTGAATTCGCGCTGCGGCGCGGCAGTGGGCGCCGTGCCGGCGCCTGCGGTGGGGGGCGGCGGGGCTGGGTCGCCATCCACCGTCGCGCCGTGGTCCTCGGGCCGGCTGCGGAACATGGAGGCCAGCGGCCAGCCGACCACGATGGACACCACGCCCGAGGCGAAAGCCGTGGCGCGCCAGCCGTAGGTCAGCATCGACCAGGCCACGATGGGCACGAACAGCCCGCCCATGGCCATGCCCAGGTTCATGGCCGACAGCGCCCGCGCGCGCTTGCGCGAGAACCAGCGGATCACGGCCACGTTGATGGGGAAGTAGCCCGACAGGCTGGTGCCGACCGCGATGACGGCCACCGCCATGTAGAACTCGCCGACGCTGTCGATGCGGCTCAGCAGCATGAAGCCGATGCCGAAGGCCACGACGCCGGCGCGGATCATGGCGCGCGGCCCGATCCTGTCCACCAGCCAGCCCAGCACCGGGCCGAGCAGCGCGGACTCGGCCGACTGCATGGCGGCGGCACCCGACAGCGTGGTCTTGCTCCAGCCACGCTCTTCTGCCAGCACGGCCACATAGGCGCCGAAGGCCTGTTGCAGCAGCATGGCCTGCAGGAATTGCAGGCCGCCACCCGCGCCGACCATGCGCCAGCCGTAGAAGATCTTCATCGGTGTGGCGCGCGGCGCCGTCTCCTCTTGTCGTGGCGCTGACCATACCATCGCCCCCCATGCACATGTTCGATCCCGATGCGCTGGAATGCCTGGCCGCCATCGTCGAGGAGGGGGGCTTCGAGCGCGCTGCGCAGCGCCTGCACATCACGCAGTCGGCGGTGTCGCAGCGGCTGCAGGCGTTGGAAGCGCAGGCCGGCACGGTGCTGCTGGTGCGGCGCCCGCTCAAGGCCACGCCGGCCGGGCAGCTGCTGCTCAAGCACACGCGCCAGCTGCGGTTGCTGCGCGCCGACCTGGACCGCGACATGCGCGCGTTCGCGCCCCAGGCCAGCGGCCGCCTGCGCGAGCAGGAACGCGTGGCCGTCGCCGTGAACGCCGACAGCATCGCCACCTGGGTGTTGCCGGCGCTGCGCGAGCCGGTGGCCCAGGGCTTGCCGCTGGAAATCATCGCGGACGACCAGGACTTCACGCAGGAGTGGCTGCGCGAGGGCCAGGTGCTGGGCTGCGTGACCACGCTGGACCAGGCCCTGCGCGGTTGCCGCATGGTGCCGCTGGGGGCGATGCGCTATGTGGCCGTGGCGGCGCCGGCGTTCGCACAGCAACGGCTGGGCGGAGCGCTCACGCCGCACAACTTCCACCAGGTGCCTTTCGTGGCGTTCAACCGCAAGGACGACATGCAGCGGGAATTCGTGTCGGCGCGGCTGGGCTTGCCGCGGCTGGCGCTGAACCAGCTGTTCGTGCCGAGTTCGGAAGGCCAGGTGCGCGCCGTGCTGGCCGGCTGGGGCGCCAGCGTGGTGCCCGAACTGCTGGTGCGCGGCCAGTTGGCGAGCGGCGAACTCGTGGACATCGCGCCGGGCCACGCCGAGCGCGTGGCGCTGTACTGGCACTGCTGGAACCTGGAGTCCGAGGTGCTGGACGGACTCAGCCAGGCGCTGACGCAGGCCGCGCGTGCGGCCCTCGACTGATCACTCGCCCAGCGTGGCGCGCAGCGCGCGGGCTTTCTCGGCGTCGAACGGGCCTTCGACCCGTGCCAGCACCTCGCCGCGGCGGTTCAGCACCACCACATGCGGATGGTCCACGCCGGACAGGCCCGTCGAGCGCGCGAAGGCCGCGCGGTCGGTGAACACCGGCACCACGGCGGCCTTCTCCTGTGCGTAGCGCTCGCGCAGGCGGGTCTCGATCACGCCGCGCTCGGCAGCGTCGCCCGGATCGTTGACCACCAGCATGCGCAGCCAGCGCACGGAGGCATCGCCGCCCAGTTGCAGGCCGTTGATCCAGCTGTCGACGGCAGGGCGGTGGTCGCGGTGGAAGCTGATCAGCGCCAGCGTGCGGTCGGCGCCCAGGCCTTCCGGCAGCGCCAGTGGCTGCTCGTCGAGCTGGCGCGCCTGCACGTTCGGCAAGCGTCCCATCACGCTGGATTCCGTGGGCGCGGCCACGGCAAGCAATACCGCCGCCACAACGGCAAGAAACCATGCCAGGGTAGGTGACCAGACGCTTTTCATACGGTGGCTCCTGTGCGCGACGACGGGGAAAGGGTGAAGCGCAAGATAGCGCGCGTACGACAACCCTGGCGCCCCCGGGTGATTTCGAAACGTAAGCAGTTGCGACGAGATGCTGTTGCGCTCAGACCTCGATCAGCAGCTGCGGGCGGAAGCCCGCCTGCTCACCGTTCTTGGCGTAGCCCAGGGGATTGGCCACGACGCGACACCCGCGGTGCACGTAGTCGCTGGGCGCATGCAAATGACCGTGCAGCCAGAGCTTGGCGTGGGGCAGCAGGTCGTCCAGTGCATTGCAGAAGCCGGCCGTGCCGGGTGTGAGGCCATAGCGCGGGTCGGCGCTGTGCAGGCTGGGCGCGAAGTGCGTCACCACGACGGTGGTGCCGTCGAAGGGCTGGGCCAGTGCCGCGCGCAGCCATTGCTGGCAGGCCAGGCCTTCTTCACGCATCTCGGCCGCCAGCCAGGGCTGGCCATGGCGCACGGTGCCGGTGCGGCGCAGGTAGTGGTCGGCCGCGCGGAAGGCCTTGTGCCGGGCCTTCAACTGGTCGGCCAGCGAGAAGTCGCCGCCTCGCCCGGCCGGGCCGATGGCGTCGTAGTCGGTCCACAGCGTGGTGCCGACCAGGCGCAGCGCGGTGCCGTCGGCGGCGGCGCCGGGCAGGTGCACGATCTCGCGGTCCAGCCAGCGCAGGCCCAGGCGTTCGCAGGTCTGGCGCAGGCGCAAGGCGGTCGCGTCCACGTCCAGCATGTCGTACTCGTGGTTGCCCGGCACGTAGTAGACCGGCACCGGCCAGTCGGCGAAGAGGCGCAGGCCGAAATCGGCATCCGGCATGCGCGAGCCGGTCTGGTAGGAGCCGACGTCCCCCGCCAGGATCAGCACGTCGGCGCCGGACACGGGCTCGGGCACGAAGTTGGTGTGCACTTCGAGGTGCAGATCGGAAAGGAGCTGGAATTTCATGGATTCGTGGTCCGCGTGTGGCCATGCAAAGGTTATGCGCGAACTGCATGGGGCGGGGCTTGCAACCCTAGGGATAACCCTTATTCTTGACCCATCCTGAACTTTGGACCGCCACAAGCGGTGTTCGTATGTTGATCGTTTCCTGGTTTGCCCGCGCTTATCAAGGGTGGACCGCTTCCGCCGCAGCCTCTGCCCACCAGGGCGCCCGTGATGGCGCCGCCGGCGAAGTCGCCTTCGCGCTGCTGGAGAGCGCGGACAACCTCGCGGGCCACGACCCGCATGAGGCACGCCGCCTGCGCAGCGCAGCGCAGGCCTGGCTCAGCGTGGTGCGCTGAGGCAGCCCCTTCACGGCGCGAACGCCTGTTCGGCCGCGCGCACGACGGCCTGGCGCAACCACTGGTGGTGGCTCTGCAGGTCGGTGCGGCGATGCCACAGCGCGGCCACGTGCACGGCCGCCACGTCGAACGGCAGCTCCTGGTGCACCAGTTGTTCGGCGATGCCTGTGGCCTCGACGAAATGGCGCGGCAGCACCGTCAGCAGGTTGGAGTTGGCCACCACGCGGCCGGCCGTGAAGAACTGGTTCACCGTCAGCACGACGCGGCGTTCGCGTTTGAGCAACGCCAGTGATTCGTCGATGAAGCCATAGGGTCGGCCGGAGAAGCTGACCAGCAGGTGGCGCGCGGCGCAGAACTGGTTCAGCGTCAGCGGGCCGCCGGCCAGCGGGTGGTCGCGCCGCATCACGCACACGTATTCGCTGTCGTACAGGCGCTGGTGCTCGAAGGGCACGGCCTTGCCGACCTGCGCCCGCGCTGTCAGATCGGCCAGCACGGCCGGAAAGAAGCCCACGGCCAGGTCTGCCGTCTCGTCGTCCAGCAAGCGGCGCGGATCGCGGGTGGTCAGCGGCACCACACGCAGCGAGATGCCCGGGGCCTCTTCTTCCAGGATGTCCACCAGCCCCGGCACCAGCATGGCGGCGGTCGCGTCGGCCATCGCCAACACAAAAGTGTTGTCGGCTGACAACGGGTCGAAATTGCTGGGGGCCAGAGAGGCTTGCAACTGCCGCAGGGCCTCGCGCACGGCCGGCCACAGGGCCATGGCGCGCGGTGTGGGTTCGATGCCCTGGCCGCTGCGCTGCACGAGTTCGTCGCCCAGCGCATCGCGCAGGCGCTGGATCGCGTTGCTCACGGCGGGCTGCGTCAAAGAGAGATTGCGCGCCGCGCGTGTGAGGCTGCGTTCGGCCAGCACTTCGTCGAAAACACGCAACAGGTTCAGATCCAGCGTGCGGAAGTTCGGCGGCGCCATGGGCCCTCGGGCGTGAAGAAGTTGGCACGCCACTCTATTCATCACCGCGGTGAATGTCCAGCATCATCAATATAAAGTTGAAGACACCTAGGGCAAACCCTAGTATTCGTTCCATAGCGCCACCGATCGGGTGGCCACCAAAGGAAAACACCATGACCAGCTTTGTCCACGTCGACTATCCCCAACAACACCCCGGCGTTGCCCGCGCCGAGGCAGTGATGCAAGCCGCAGGCCGCCTGCGCCAGGGCTTTGACGGCACGCGCGGCATTGCCGCGCTGCTGCTCGCAGGTGTGGTCTCGGCACTCCTCGTGCTGGCAGACCGCCTGGTCGACAGCTGGGGCGGTGGCCGCCTGATGGCCGCCTGGCTGGTGCTGTGGCTGGTGGCCTTCGCCGCCCTGGCCTTGTTCGCCACCCCGGCCCGCCGTCTGGCCAACGCGCTGGTGCAGCGCCTGGATGCCTGGTCGCAGCACGTGGCCAGCCAACGCGCCGACGACCGCCTCTGGGCCACCGCCCAGACCGACGCCCGCGTGATGGCCGACCTGAAGGCCGCGATGTCGCGCAGCGATGCCATCGCACCCCGCGCCGCAGCCGCCCTGTTTGCCCGCGAATCCGCCGGCGCCCGCATCAGCCTGCGTGATGTGATGCAAGGCTGGTACCGTGACGTGCAGAAGGCCCGCGCCGATGTGGCCTACCTGACCGCCGTGAAGGCCGACCCGCGCATGCTGGCCGACCTGCAGGCCGCCGCGACCCGCGCTGAATCGGTGCCGGCCCAGACGCAGACCCTGCTGCGTGGCGACAGCGCCGGCAACGCAATGCGCGACGCAGCCCACGCCCTGGGCGCACGCCGCAGCTACTACTTCTGAGCCCTGTGCTCCGCCCCGGCCGCGCCGGGAACCACTCCAAGCCACCCACCGCGGTGGCTTTTTTCATGGTCGGATGCATCGAGCATGCCGCCTAGAATGAAACCATCGTCACAAATATAGCCGAGCGATGGATTCAATCAAGTGGTTGCTGCTGACTTACAAGGTGCCAGCCGAGCCGACCTCCAAACGCATGGCGCTGTGGCGCCGTCTCAAGGCCTTGGGCGCGGTCTACCTGCAGAACGGCGTCTGCCTGCTGCCCAAGACCGACGACCATGTGCGCAAGCTCAAGGTGCTGGAGAACGACATCGCCGCCATGGGCGGTGAGTGCGTGCTGCTGGAAACCATCGCGCTGGACCGGCTGCAGGAAGACAAGGTCATCGCCCGCTTCAAGGCCGACCGCGACGACCAATACCGGGAACTGCTGGGCCGCTGCCAGGACTTCGAGGCCGAGATCGCCAAGGAAATCGCGATCCAGAAGTTCACGTACGCCGAACTCGACGAAGAAGAGACCGACCTGAAGAAGCTGCAGACCTGGTTCGAGAAGATCCGCAAGCTCGACTTCTACGACGCGCCGCTGGCGGCCACGGCCGCCGACCGCCTCCAACAGTGCGAGGCGCTGCTCGACGGCTATGCCAGACAGGTCTACGACGCCCATGACGAAAACCGTTGAATCCGCCGCCGGCGTGGCGCCCGCCCGCGGCGCCCGCGCCGTACCCCGCAGCGTCTGGGCATTGGGCTTTGTCTCCATGTTCATGGACATCTCGTCCGAGATGGTCCATGCGCTGCTGCCCATCTACATGGTGGCAGTGCTCGGCACCTCGGTGCTGGCGGTCGGCCTGATCGAGGGCATCGCCGAGGCCACCGCCTCCATCGTCAAGGTCTTCTCGGGCGCGATCAGCGACCGTTTCGGCAAGCGCAAGCTGCTGGCGGTGGTGGGCTATGGCCTGGGCGCGCTGACCAAGCCGGTGTTCCCGCTGGCCGGCACGCTGGACTGGCTGGTCGGAGCGCGCTTCGTGGACCGCATCGGCAAGGGCATCCGCGGTGCGCCGCGCGACGCACTGGTGGCCGATGTGACGCCGCCCGAGTTGCGCGGCACCGCCTACGGCCTGCGCCAGACGCTGGACACCATCGGCGCTTTCACCGGCCCGCTGCTCGCGATGGGCCTGATGTGGTGGACGGCCAACAACTACCAGCGCGTGTTCTGGCTGGCCGTGATCCCGGCCTTCGTGGCGGTGGCCGTGCTGGTGGTCTTCGTGCACGAGCCCAAGCTGCCCGAGGCCGCCCGGCCGCGCAAGCTACCGCTCCGCAAGAGCGAACTCGTGCGCCTGGGCGCGGCCTATTGGTGGGTGGTCGGCATCGGCCTGGTCTTCACGCTGGCGCGGTTCAGCGAGGCCTTCTTGATCCTGCGTGCCCAGGCGGTCGGCCTGGCACCGATGTGGGCGCCGGCCGTGCTGGTGCTGATGGGCGTGGCCTACTCGCTGTCGGCCTATCCGGCCGGCGTGCTGTCGGACCGCCGGCCGCGCCAGGATGTGCTGCTCGCCGGCCTGGCGCTGCTGGTCGCCGCCGACCTCGTGCTGGCCTTCATGCCGGGCCTGTGGGGCCTGGGGCTGGGCGTGGTGCTCTGGGGCCTCCACATGGGTTTCACGCAAGGTGTGTTCAACAGCTTGATCGCCGACAGCGCGCCCGCCGACCTGCGCGGCACCGCCTTCGGCATGTACAACCTGCTGACGGGCGTGGGCCTGCTGCTGGCCAGCGTGATTGCCGGCGCGCTCTGGGATGTCGTCGGCTTTCAGGGCACCTTTGCCTGCGGCGCGCTGTTCGCCGGGCTGACCGCGGTGGCCCTCTTGCTGCGGCGGCGCCAGACGGCGTAGCCGCCCCCATGAAAAAGCCACCTTGCGGTGGCTTTTCTCATCGGGAGGCGGTGCCGGTTCAGGCGGCCAGGCGCGTCTCGATCTGCTGCTTGATCTCGCCCATTTCCTTGGGCAGGTGGTAGGCCAGTTGCGCAAACAGCTCTTCGTGCAGCGCGAGCTCGGCCTGCCAGGCGGCCTTGTCGATGCTGGTCACGGTCTTGAACTGGTCGGCGCTGAAGTCCAGGCCGGTCCAGTTCAACTGCTCGTAGGACGGGCTCACGCCGAACACGTGCTCCTGGCCGCCGTCGGCCTGGCCTTCCAGGCGGTCGATCATCCACTTCAGCACGCGCATGTTCTCGCCATAGCCGGGCCAGACGAACTTGCCGTCGGCACCCTTGCGGAACCAGTTGGTCGTGTAGATGCGCGGCAGCGTGGCGCCGGACTGCTCCAGCTTGGCGCCCAGGTTCAGCCAGTGCTGGAAGTAGTCGCTCATGTTGTAGCCCATGAACGGCAGCATCGCGAACGGGTCGCGGCGCACCACGCCCTGCTGGCCCGCGGCGGCCGCGGTGGTTTCAGAGCCCATGGTGGCGGCCATGTAGACGCCTTCCTTCCAGTTGCGCGCCTCGGTCACGAGCGGCACCGTGGTCGAACGGCGGCCACCGAAGATGAAGGCGTCGATCTTCACGCCCTTGGGATCGTCCCAGGCTTCGTCCAGTGCGGGGTTGTTGATGGCGGCCACCGTGAAGCGTGCGTTCGGGTGGGCGGCCTTCGCGCCGGTTTCCTTGGCGATCTGCGGCGTCCAGTCCTTGCCCTGCCAGTCGATCAGGTGCGCGGGCAGGGCCTTGCCGGCCACGTCGTCTTCCATGCCTTCCCACCAGACGTCGCCGTCGTCGGTGAGCGCCACGTTCGTGAAGATCACGTTCTTGTCCAGACTGCGCATGCAGTTGGGGTTGGTCTTGTAGTTCGTGCCCGGGGCCACGCCGAAGTAGCCGGCCTCGGGGTTGATCGCGCGCAGCGAGCCGTCGGCTTGCGGCTTGATCCAGGCGATGTCGTCGCCGATGGTCGTGACCTTCCAGCCTTCGAAGCCGGTGGGCGGCACCAGCATGGAGAAGTTGGTCTTGCCGCAGGCGCTCGGGAAGGCGGCTGCCACGTGGTACTTCTTGCCGTCGGGCTTGGTCACGCCCAGGATCAGCATGTGCTCGGCCAGCCAACCCTGGTCGCGGCCCATGGTGGAGGCGATGCGCAGCGCGAAGCACTTCTTGCCCAGCAGCGCGTTGCCGCCGTAGCCCGAACCGTACGACCAGATTTCGCGCGTGGCGGGGTAGTGCACGATGTACTTGGTCTTGTTGCAGGGCCACTTCACGTCGGCCTGGCCGGCTTCGAGCGGCGCGCCCACGGTGTGCACGCAGGGCACGAAGTCGCCGTCCACGCCCAGCACGTCGTACACCGCCTTGCCCATGCGCGTCATGGTCTTCATGTTCACGGCGACATAGGGGCTGTCGGACAGTTCCACGCCGATGTGGGCGATGTCCGACCCCAGCGGGCCCATGCTGAACGGCACCACGTACATGGTGCGGCCGCGCATGCTGCCCTTGAACAGCGCGTTCTCTCCGCTCTGCAGCAGGGTGCGCATCTCGGCGGGCGCGGTCCAGTTGTTGGTCGGGCCGGCGTCTTCCTTCTTCTCGGTGCAGATGAAGGTGCGGTCTTCCACGCGCGCCACGTCGGACGGGTCGGACAGGGCCAGGAAGGAATTGGGGCGCTTGGCCGGGTTCAACTTCTTGAAGGTGCCGGCGTCCACCAGCTGCTGGCACAGGCGCTGGTATTCCTCGTCGCTGCCGTCGCACCAATAAATGTCGGCAGGCTGCGTCAGCGCAGCGATGTCCGAAATCCAGGCGATCAGCTTGGCGTTCTTCACGTGTGCCGGGGGATTGATGTTCAGTCCCTGCATCGTGGGTGCGTTCATGGGCTAGCTCCTAAGTAAAAAAATCGTCTTTCACAAAGTCGCTCGCAATGCAAGCAGGCCTTGGACTTGGTGGAAGACGACAGGTGCAGCCCGGCGCGACAGTCCGGCGCCGGTGGGAGAGGCCAATTCTAGGGATGGGGCCTGCGCACGGAGCCACGTTGGAGACAAAAACCATGCAAAACATGCATAGGGTTATGTCTGGCGTATGACGCCCGTGACAAAGTTGTCGTCGCATGCACACAACAGGTGCAGCGCCGGAACGTTGTACGGAGGAGGAAGGGGAATGGCGCCGGCCAGTCGGGCGACGCCTAGGGAAGCAACAGGCCGCGTTGCACGGCCTGGGGAGCCTTGCGGCTCAGGCCATCGAGACGGCGATGAAGGCCAACAGGAACATCATCACGCCGCCGACGATGGGCAGCACGATGGGAATCATGGGCACCACGGCTTCCACCGGGTCCACTTCATGGGCAGCGACCTCGTGCGGGTTGGGGCTGGCGTGGGAGTCGGACATGTCTCTTTTCCTTCGCTCGAAAAGGCGGATTGTAGCCAGGGGGTCAGCGCAGTTCCTTGGTCTCGAAGCCGGCCTGGCCCAACGCCTGCACCAGCTCGTCCAGGTGGCTGCGGCCGCGCGTCTGCACCACGATTTCGATGTCCACGTTCTGTGCCGACAGCGCCGTGAACGCGCGCTGGTGTTCCACCTGGTCGATATTGGCGCCGCTGTCGGCCACCACGGTGGCGATGCGCGCCAGCGAACCCGGGTGGTCTGCGGCGCTCACGCGCAGCCGGCCGAGCCGGCCCGAACGCACCATGCCGCGCTCGATGATGGCCGCCAGCAGCATGGGGTTGATGTTGCCGCCCGAGAGCACCAACCCCACCTTCTTGCCGCGAAAGCGACCGGGTTCGCGCAGCAGCGCCGCCAGGCCCGCGGCACCCGCCCCTTCGACCACCGTCTTCTCGATCTCCAGCAGCATCAGGATGGCCTGCTCGATGTCGCCCTCCTGCACCAGCATCAGGGCGTCGACGCTCTCGCGCACGATGGCCTGGGTGATCTGTCCCGGCGAACCCACGGCGATGCCCTCGGCGATGGTGCTGCTGCCCTGGACATGCGCGGTGCCCTGCACGGCGTTGACCATCGCCGGGAAACGCGCCGTCTGCACGCCGACGATCTCGATGCCAGGCTTGAGCGCGCGGGCCGCCGTGGCGATGCCGGCGATCAGACCACCACCACCGACCGACACCACCAGCGTATCGAGCGCTGGCACCTGGGTCAGCATCTCCAGGCCCACCGTGCCCTGGCCAGTGACGATGTCCTCGTCGTCGTAGGGATGCACGAATGCCAGGCCCTGCGCCTTGGCCAGTTCCTGTGCGTGGGCGCGCGCGGCGTCCAGCGAATCGCCGTGCAGCACGATCTCTGCACCGAAGCCGCGCGTGCGCTCCACCTTCACGGCCGGCGTGAAGCGCGGCATCACGATCACTGCGCGCAGGCCCAGGCGCTGCGCGTGGTACGCCACGCCCTGGGCATGGTTGCCTGCGCTCATCGCGATCACGCCGTTCTGCGCGCCGCCGGACTCCACCAGCCGCACCAGCTTGTTGCAGGCACCGCGCTCCTTGAACGAGGCCGTGAACTGCAGGTTCTCGAACTTCAGGAAGACCTGGGCGCCGGTGATGTCCGACAGGGTGCGCGACTCCACGCAGGGCGTTTCCAGCACCTGGCCTTGCAGCCGGGCCGCGGCCTGGCGGATATCGTCGAGGGTCAACATGCCGGCATTGTGGGCCGCAAAGCAGGCGTGGCGCGCGTTTTTGAGGGGCTGCCTTCCAAACCCCCAAGGCCTGCGTTATCGTGGGCCACCGTTCCTTTGCTGATTGGAGATCCATCCATGGTGAAGCGTTTGGTCCGTGATCCAGTAGCCGCCCAGGTGATCGCCTCGCCCGGGCTCGAGGCTGCGCCGGTCCTGGACTTGATGTGTTCGCACTTCGTGCTGACGCTGGTCGCCCGCCAGGGCCCCAAATTCAACGTGCGGCGCGACCTGAACAGCCTGCTCGCGATGGCTGGGCGCCATCTCGTGTGGCCACAGCCGGTGCTGGCGCGGCTGCGCGAATTTCTCGCCCGCCGCTGCAAGGACAACGAGTTCTGGCGTGGCCACACCACGCTGTCCACGGCCGAGTTCATGGAGCGCCATGCGATCTGGCGCGGCCCCTATGAGGAAGGCACGCTGTTCTTCTACCTGGACGAGTACGCCAAGGACCAGCCCAAAGACCTGCTGGCGGCGCTGAAGGTCACCTGCGACTGGCTCACGCGCGCGCTCAAGAAGCAATCCACCCTGGTCGAGAAGAACATCGATGCGCTGTCGGGCCTGCTGCAGCTCAACCGCGCCGAGCGCGCGCTGCTGCTGTACGGCACGCTCGCGCGCTACCAGCGCGACCTGCGCACCATCCTCGTGGAGGTCAAGGTCAACAACGCACCCGAGGCCTATGCAGCCATCGCCGAGGTCGCCGGCGTCAGTGCCACCGAGGTCGGCGAGGCGCTGCGCGCGGGTTCGCGGCTCGAGCGCATCGGCCTGGTGGAGAACCTGATCTCCGAGCACAACATCACCGACCTGGCCGACCTCATGAAGGTCAGCGAGAAGCTGCCGCCCGTGCTCATGCGCGAGTACCGCGACCAGAGCGAGCTCATGGCCGTGTTCACGCGGCCGGCCACCAAGAGCCGCTTGGCCATGGGCGACTTCGGCTTCGTGTCGGACGATGCCGAGGTGCTGGTCGCGCTGCTGCGCAACGCCGTGGCCCGCAAGGAGCCCGGCGTCAACATCCTGCTGTATGGCCCGCCCGGCACGGGCAAGACCGAACTCGCGCGCGTCGTCGCGCAGGCCGCCAACCTCGACCTGTTCGAGGTCGAGTACGCCGACCGCGACGGCAACTCGCTGTCAGGCCGCGACCGCTACCGCTCGCTGCAGATCGCGCAGGTGTTCCTCAAAGGCAGCGTGCAGGCCGCGCTGCTGTTCGACGAGGTCGAAGACGTGTTCCCGCCCATCAGTACCGAGGCTGCGCAACTGATGGCACGCGCCGAGCAGGTCGCGGCGCCCGCCAGTGGCTCGGTCAGCGGCAAGGCCTGGGTCAACCAGATCCTGGAGACCAACCCCGTGCCCACGTTGTGGGTCACCAACCGCATCGAGCAGATCGACCCGGCCTTCCGCCGCCGCTTTGCGTACCACCTGGAGCTCAAGTCGCCGCCGCCGGGTGCGCGCGAGGGCCTGGTGCGCAAGACCCTCGAAGGCGTGGCTGTGTCCGATGCCTTCGTTGCCAAGCTGACCGAACGCAAAGGCCTCACGCCCGCGCAGATCCGCACCGCCGTGCGCTTCGCCGGCCTGGCGCGCGTCGATGAGGCGGCCACTGAGCAGCTGATCGAACGCCAGCTGCGCAATGCCGACAAGGCCCTGGGCCGGCACAGCGAGGAGCGTGCCGGCATTCCCGCGGCCACCACCTACGACCTGGAGATGCTCCACGTCGAGAGCCGCTTCGAGATCGGCCGCATCGTGCAGGCGCTGCAGGCGCGCGGGCACGGCAGCCTGTGCTTCTATGGCGCGCCCGGCACCGGCAAGACCGCGCTGGCAGAACACATTGCGCGCGCGCTCGACAAGCCGCTGATCGTCAAGCGCGCCAGCGATCTGATGAGCAAGTTCGTCGGCGAGACCGAGCAGCAGATGGCCGCCATGTTCCGCGAGGCCGAGGCCGAGAAGGCCGTGCTGCTGCTCGACGAGGCCGACAGCTTCCTGCAGGACCGCCGTGGCGCCCAGCGCACCTACGAGGTCACCGAGGTCAACGAGATGCTGCAGGGCATGGAGCGCCACCGTGGCGTGTTCATCTGCACCACCAACCTGATGGACCGTATCGACCAGGCGGCGCTGCGGCGTTTCACGTTCAAGATCAAGTTCAAGCCGCTGACGACCGCGCAACGCGAGCGCATGTTCGTGGTCGAGGCGCTGGGCGGCGACGTCGCCCTGCTTGACGACGGCGTGCGCACGCGGCTACACCGGCTGGAGCACCTGTGCCCGGGCGACTTCGCCGCCGTGCGCCGCCAGGTCGACATCCTGGCCGCCGAGATGTCGCCCGCGGAGTTCATCGAGCAACTCGAAGCCGAACACCGCATCAAGCCCGAGGTGCGCGAGGCGCGCGGCATCGGCTTCGTGCAGTAGCGGCGCGCGCCTTTCAGAGCAGCGCGAGCGTCTCCGGGTCGGGTTGGCCGCCGTAATAGCGCGCCAACACCTCGCCGAATTCCGGCTGCTGCGGTGCCGCGGCCTGGAACAGCGTCATACACGAACGCAGCTTGAGGTCGTCGGGCGAGCCGAAGATGGCGTGCGCGCTGCGGCCCTGCACCGCCAGCACGAGGCCGGTGGCCTCCAGCAGCCGCGGCCCCAGCACGGGATGCTCGGCATAGGCCTGCGCCTCCGCCAGCGAGGCCAGGCCGAAACGCCGCGCCATGCTGCTCCTGCCGAGCGCCACATGCTGCGGAAAGACGAACCACATCCAGTGGCTGGTCTTGTGCCCGGCCTGCAACTCGGCGCAGACCTGCGGCCACACCGGTTCCTGGGCAGCGACGAAGTGGGCGAAGTGCCGCATGGCCGGATCCTGCATCAGGACTGCTGGCACACGCGCAGCACCTCTTCGCCATACTTCTCCAGCTTGGTCGCCCCCATCCCGCTGATGCCCTGCAGGTCGTCCAGCGTGGTGGGCGCGCGCTGCGCGATGGCGGCCAGCGTGGCGTCGTGGAAGATCACGTAGGCCGGCAGGTTGTGGGTCTTGGCCACCTCGGCGCGCCAGCCTTTCAGCGCCGCGAACAAGGCCTGGCCCGGTGCGTCCAGCGGCGCGGCGGCCGGGGCCACACGGTCGCTGCGGGCTTTGGAGGTCCGCGGCCGGCGGCCGGGCGGCACCGACGCCGACTCGCGCAGGCGCACCGGGGTCTCGCCCTTGAGCACGGCGCGCGAGCCGTCGGTCAGCTGCAGCGTGTTGAACTTCTCGGCGTTGACGGCGATGGCGCCTGTCGCCACCAACTGGCGCAGCACGCTGCGCAGCTGTACCTCCGACAGTTCCGCGCCGATGCCGAAGGTGCTGATCTGCTCATGCTGGAACTGCTTGACCTTCTCGGTCGCCTTGCCGCGCAGGATGTCCATGATGTGCCCGGCACCGAAGCCGATGCCGCTGTGCTGCTGCACGCGGTACACCGTGGACAGCAGCTTGCGCGCGGCATCGGTGCCGTCCCAGACCTGTGGCGGCGTCAGGCAGTTGTCGCAGTTGCCGCAGGGCGCGCTGGCTTCGCCGAAGTAGCGCAGCAGGCGCACGCGGCGGCAGTCGGTGGCCTCGGCCAGCGCCAGCAGCGCATCGAGCTTGCCGCGCATGACCTGCTTGAACTCTTCGCCCGCGGGGCTTTCGTCGATCATGCGGCGCTGGTTCACCACGTCCTGCAGGCCGTAGGCCATCCAGGCGTCGGCGGCCTCGCCGTCGCGGCCGGCACGGCCGGTCTCCTGGTAGTAGCCCTCGATGTTCTTGGGCATGTCCAGGTGGGCGACGAAGCGCACATCGGGCTTGTCGATGCCCATGCCGAAGGCGATGGTGGCCACCATGACGATGCCGTCCTCGCGCAGGAAGCGGTCCTGGTGCTTCTGGCGCACCGCCACGTCCAGCCCCGCGTGGTAGGGCAGGGCGTTCACACCCGCGCCCTGCAGCGAGGCCGCGACCTCCTCGACCCGCTTGCGCGACTGGCAATAGACCACGCCGGCCTCGCCCGCGTGCTCGCCCTCGATGAAGCGCAGCAGCTGCGCCATCGGGTCTTTCTTCTCGGCGATGGCATAGCGGATGTTGGGCCGGTCGAAGCTGCTGACGAACTGGCGCGCCTCCTCCAGCTGCAGCCGCTCGACGATGTCGGCACGCGTCAGCGCATCGGCCGTGGCCGTCAGCGCGATGCGCGGCACGCCGGGGTAGCGCTCGTGCAGCAGCGTCAGCTGGCGGTACTCGGGCCGGAAATCGTGGCCCCACTGGCTCACGCAGTGCGCCTCGTCGATGGCGAACAGCGCCAGCTTGCCGCGCGCGGCCAGTCCGTCCATGAGCTCGAGGAAACGCGGCGTGGTCACGCGTTCGGGCGCGGCGTACAGCAGCGTCACCTCGGCGCGCGCCAGCCGGCGCTCCAGGTCCTGGGTGGCGGCCCAGTCCAGCGTGGAGTTGAGGTAGGCCGCATCGACGCCGGCCTCCAGCAGCGCGCCGACCTGGTCGTGCATGAGCGCGATCAGCGGCGAGACCACCACGGTCACGCCCTGGCCGGCGTTCTGCCGCGCGATCGCCGGGATCTGGTAGCACAGGGATTTGCCGCCGCCCGTGGGCATCAGCACCAGCGCGTCGCCGCCCTCGACCACATGGTCGACGATGGACTGCTGGGCACCGCGGAACTGCGCGTACCCGAAGGTCTCGCGCAGGATGGAACTGGTCACTTCACTCATCGCACCACACTTGTCTACATCTGCTCCCAGGGCAGTCCGTCGAAGCGCCAACCGTTGCTGCGCGAGCGCTGCAGCGCCTCGTTCAGGTCGCCTTCGAAGCCATGCACGACGGCCACCACCTCGCCAAAGCCCGCGGCTGCCAGTGCCTGGCCGGCATCACGGGCGCGCTTGCCGCTGCGGCAGATCAGCACCACCGCGCGGTGCCGGCTGCCGGCGGCGCGCTCGACAGCCGCGACGAAGGCCGCCGGGTCGGGTGTCATGGCCGGGTACTCGTACCAGGGGATGTTCTGCGCACCGGGCGGATGGCCAACGTAGAGGAACTCGATCTCCATGCGCACGTCGACGAACAGCGGCGGATCGCCCGCGCCTTCGGCCGCATCCTGCGTGCGTTCCAGCAGCAGGTCCCAGGCCTGCTTGGGAAGGAGTTCTTGCATGGGGGCGATTGTCGCCCGGCCATCAGGCCATCAATCCGCTCGCGCGCAAAACGCGCCGGCCGATGGCCTCGGCCAGCACCGGGCCCTGCGCCCTGGCGCTGCCGACCAGCGTGAACCAGCGCTTGGCGCGCGTGATGCCGGTGTAGACCAGTTCGCGCGTGAGCACGGGGTTGCCCTGGTCCGGCAGCACCAGCGCCGCGTGCTCGAACTCCGAGCCCTGCGACTTGTGCACCGTCATCGCGAAGACCGTCTCCACGGCCTGCAGCCGGGCCGGCAGCACCCAGCGCACGCCCCCGCTGCCATCGCCGGCCGGGAAGGCGACGCGGCGCACGGGCGGCGCGCCCGGTTCGGGCGCCGGCAGGTCCAGCGTGAGGCCCACGTCGCCGTTCATGAGCGACAGGCCGTAGTCGTTGCGCGTGACCAGCACGGGCCGGCCCGCGAACCAGCTTTGCGTCCCCTGCAGCAGGCCGGCTTCGCGCAGCAGTTCGGCCACCGTGGCGTTGAGGCCGGTCACGCCCCATGGGCCTTCGCGCAGCGCGCACAGCAGCTGGAAGCGCCCCAGCGCCTGCAGCAGCTCTCCCGCCCAGGCATCCCAGGCCGCGGGCGCGGCACCGTCGGGCGGGCGGGTGGTGTGCATGCGGCGCAGGTAGTGCGCGTGGCCGAAGGGCGCGGCGCGCTCGGCCAGCACCAGCGCGCGCAGCTTCGCATCCTGTGCGAGCAGGGCGGGCGGCTGGCTCAGGCGGCAGCTGCGCAGGTCGTCCAGGCCAGCGCGCCACAGCGCTTGGGCGGCGCGGCCGTCGCCGGTGTTGACGGCCTGGGCCAGCTGGCCGATGCCGCTGTCGGCCGTGAAGCGGTGGCTCACGCGCAGCATGGCGATCGCCTGGTCCAGCGGCTGACCGGCGCCGTCCTGCAGCGCGGGTGGCGGCTGCTGGCCGGCGGCCTCCTGCAGCCATTGCACGGTGGCGGCGTCGTAGTGGCCCTCCTGTGCGCGGCTGCACAGTTCGCCGAGCACGGCGCCGGCTTCCACCGAGGCCAGCTGGTCCTTGTCGCCCAGCAGCACCAGGCGCGCTTGGGGCTGCAGCGCCTGCAACAGCCGGGCCATCATCTCCAGGTCGACCATGGAGGCCTCGTCGACCACAAGCACGTCGAGCGCCAGGGGGTTGCCGGCATGGTGGCGGAAATGCCGGCTCTCGGGCTGGCTGCCCAGCAGCCGGTGCAGCGTGGTGGCGGCGCTGGGCACGTGCGGGCGCAGCGCCTCGCCGTGTGGCAGCGCGTCCCAGGGCAGGCGGTCCAGCGCGCCGCGGATGGACTCGGCCAGCCGTGCCGCCGCCTTGCCCGTGGGCGCGGCCAGGCGAATGCGCAGCGGCGCGCCGCCGCCCTGTAGCGCCATGGACTGCAGCAGTGCGAGCAGGCGCACGACGGTGGTGGTCTTGCCCGTGCCGGGACCGCCCGTGACGATGGCGAAGCGCTGGCGCAACGCCAGCGCGCACGCCAGCTTCTGCCAATCCGTGTCCCTTGAGGCCTGGGGCGCGGTGAACAGCGCGTCGAGCACAGGCCGGATGTGCGCGGCCGGCGCCACGGGCTGGGGCGCCAGCCGCGATCCGACCAGCGCGCGCACCTCGCGCTCGTGCTGCCAGTAGCGGCGCAGGTACAGGCGCGGGCCCTGCAGCACCAGCGGCGCCTGGCCGGGACCGGCCTCGCACAGGCGACTGGCACGCAGCGCGGCGCACCAGGCGTCGAGCCGCAGCGCCTGCAGCCACTGGCTGGGCGTCCGCGCGAATTGGGCTTGGGCAGCATCGGCCGCATGGGCCGGCGGCAGCGAGAGGCTGGCCGGGCTGTCGGCCAGTGCGGCCTGTAGATCCAGGCAGACATGGCCGCGCCCCAGCTGGTGGCTGGCCAGGGCAGCGGCCAGCAGCAACGGCGCGCCGGCGGCCGGGTCGAGTTCGTGCAGGAACAGCGCGAAGCTGCGGTCGAGCTCGCGCAGCCAGCCGTGTTCCACCCACTCGCCGAGGTCGGCCAGCAGCGTGGCGCAGTCGTCCAGCGGCGGGGCAGGGGCGTCGAACAGGTCAGGCTGGTTCATCTGCATCAGGGCGGAACAAGGTGTCGAGCGCCTCGATCAGTGCACGCGGCGGCCGGGTCGCGAACACGCCCTGCGTGTCGGCCTCGGCGCCGCGCAGGAACAGGTACAGCGCGCCGCCCACATGGCGGTCGTAGTCGTAGTCGGGCAGCCGCGCGCCCAGCAGCCGGTGCAGCGCGAACACGTAGAGCAGGTATTGCACGTCGTAGCGGTGCGCGAGCAGCGCCTGCTGCATGGCGGCGGCGTCGTAGGCGCGCGCGTCGGGGCCCAGCCAGTTCGACTTGTAGTCGGCCACCCAGTAGCGGCCTTCGTGCTCGAACACCAGGTCCATGAAGCCCTTGAGCATGCCGGCCAGCCTGGTGCCGGCCAGGGCCGGGCGCGGCGCGGCGTCGAAGGTGTGGGCGGTGACCAGCGCGTCGATGGCGCGCGTGTCGGCGCGGTGGATGGGAAACCAGAACTCCAGCTCGGTCTGGTACTGGGCCAGGCGGTCCAGCGCCACGGGCGTGGCGTGGCCGGGCAGGGCGAGCGGCAGCTGCAGCCAGCGCGGCACCCACGCGCACAGCGGATCGATCCAGGCTTCCCAGCCGCGCACGGCGCAGCGCCGCGCGATCAGGTCGCGCAGCGCCTGGGGCTGTGCCACCACGTTGGCGAAGCCCTGCAGCGCGCACCATTCCAGCAAGCCGTGCAGGAAGCTGCCAGGCTCGGCACCACGCGGGAAGGCGTGCCAGCTGCCGGCCGCTGGTGGCCGGGGGCTCTCGGCCTCTTCGCCGGGCTCGGCCTCTTCCAGGGCCTGGTCCTGGCGCGCGTCCTCGGGTTCGGCAGCCACCGCACCGAGTTGCTGCACCAGCGCCGAGTAGCTCGCGATCCACCAGGGCGCGTATCCCTGGCGCTGCGGCTGGCGCGCCGGGCCCACGGGCGGCGGCGCAGCGGCCTGCCAGGTCGCGTTGTCGGGCACCGGCGCGGCTTCCAGCGCGATGTCGGCGCAGCCCGCGGCCAGGGCCTGCAGCTGCGCACGGTAGCTCGCCAGGTCGTCGATGGGTGCGCCACCCGACAGCACATGGCCCAGCGCGCTGCGGTGCAACTGCGGCTTGCCGGCGTTGCCCGGGGCCAGCGGCGCCACGCCCAGCCACAGGCCATGGCGTGCGCGTGTGAGCGCCACGTACAACAGGCGCAGGTCCTCGGCCAGCCGCTCTTCCTCGGCCAGGGCCCGGGCCTGGGTGTATTGGCCGTCCAGTTCGAGCACGCGCACATCGGCCGCGGTGTCGTGGAAGCCCAGCGTCTCCTGCTTGCCGCTGCGCGTTTCGCGCCAGGCGCTGATGAAGGGCAGCAGCACCAGCGGGTACTCCAGGCCCTTGGACTTGTGGATGGTGACGACCTTGATCAGCGCGGCGTCGCTCTCCAGCCGCAGGATGTCTTCCTCGCCCTCCGGGTGGGCCAGGCGCTCGGCCAGCGCGCGCAGCAGCGCGTGCTCGCCATCGAGTTCCACGGCGCGGCGCTGCAGCCATTCGGCCAGGTGCAGCACGTTGGTCAGCCGGCGTTCGCCGCCAGGCTCGGCAAGCCAGCGCGCGGGCAGGTCGAAGTCGTGCAGCAGCTGGTGCAGCATGGGCAGCACGCCATGGCGCTGCCACAGTTCGCGCAGTGCGCGAAAGCGCAGCGCCAGCGCTTCCCAGGCCAGCTCGTCTTCGCGCAGGCGGGCCAGTTCGGCCAGCGGCATGTCCAGGGTGCGCGTGGCCAGCGCGCTGCGCAGCAGGGCTTCGTCGGAGGGCAGCGCGCAGGCACGCAGCCAGTGCAGCAGGTCCTGCGCTTCGGGCGTCGCGAAGACCGAGGCGCGGTCGGACAGGTAGACGCTGCGCAGCCCGCGCGCCGCGAGCGCGGCGCGCACGGCATCGGCCTCGCTGCCGCTGCGCACCAGCACCGCGATGTCGGCCGGGCGCAGCGGCTGCAGGCGCTCGCCGTGGACGAAGCCGGTGCGGCCCGCGTCGGCACCGCGCAGCCAGTGCACGACGGCGCTGGCACTGGTCTCGGCCATGCGCTGGCGGTACTCGGCGCTGCCCACGCGCGGCTTGTCGGCGTCGTGCGGCGGCTCCAGCGACCACAGCGTCAGCGCGGCGGCCGGCACGCCGTCGATCTGCAGCCACTCGGGCCGGCCCTGGGCGTGCACGGGCACGAAGGGCACCGGGTTGTCGCCATCCTGCGCGAAGCGGAAGGCCGCGCGCGGCTGCTGCTCGGCATGCATGAACACATGGTTGACGGCGCGCACCACGGCTTCGGTGGAGCGGTAGTTGGTGTCCAGCGCGTACATCCCGCCCGCGCCGCTGGTGTCGCGGCGCGCGCGCAGATAGGTGCGGATGTCGGCGCCGCGAAAGCCGTAGATGGCCTGCTTGGGGTCGCCGATCATGACCAGGCCCGTGTCGCGGTCAGCGCGCTCGCCACCGTCCTCGGCATAGATGCGCCGGAAGATGCGGTACTGCACCGGGTCGGTGTCCTGGAACTCGTCGATCAGCGCCAGCGGGAACTGCGCGCGGATGCGCGCGGCCAGCGCCGCGCCGCCCTCGCCGTGCAATGCGCGGTCCAGCTGCTGCAGCAGGTCGTCGAAGCCGAGCTCGGCACGGCGCAGCTTCTCGGCGGCCAGCGCCGCGCGCAGCGCGTGGGCGGCCTGCGCGGCCAGGCGGGCGCGCAGTTCGTCGATGGCGATGCCCTCGCTGGCGTGCAGCCACGCGTCGATGGCGTGCAGCGCGGGGTGCTCGGGCAGCTGCTGGTTCTTCTTGAGTCTGGCGCCGGCCAGGCCGAACAGCGCGATGTTTTTCGGCGCGGGGGCGCCCTGGCTCCACTCGGCAAGCGCCTGCAGCCAGCCGGCGAAGACGGCGTCGTCGTCCTTGTTGCGGTAGCTCGTGCCGCTCAGGTGGGGGCGGGCAGCGTGCCACAGGCGTTCGAGGTCTGCGCGCGCGGCGGCCCACGCCGTGCGCGCGGCCTTCTCCAGCGCATCGGCGTGCTGGCGTGCGGCGCCTGCGGCGTGCAGGGCGGCCAGCGCGTCGTCTTCTTCCAGGGGCGTGCCTTGCAGCTGCAGCAGTGCGTCCTCGCGGCGCAGCAGCGGCTCGACGGCCTTCCAGAGCGCCTCCGGGTTGGCGAAGCACTGCAGCAGCATCTGCGCAGCCGGCGCCGCGAGCGGGTAATAGTCTCTGCGCCAGTGGTCCTGCAGCACGCGCTGCTGCAGTTCGGCCAGGTCGGTCTGCAGGGTCTGGCGGAACAGGCTGCCGCTGTCGAAGGCGTGCTCGCGCAGCATGCGCCAGGCCCAGCCGTGGATGGTGGCCACTGCGGCCTCGTCCATCCACTGCGCGGCCACGCGCAGGCGGTGCGCGCAGGCCGGCCATTGCCGGACGGGGAAGTCGGCGCGCAGCGCCTCCAGCACATCGCCGGGTGCGGCCTCGGCCTCGCCCGCGAACACGCGCGCGGCCTCGTCCAGCCGCGCGCGGATGCGCTCGCGCAACTCCTGCGTGGCGGCTTCGGTGAAGGTCACGACCAGGATCTCGGGCGGCGTCAGCGCGCGCGCGAAGGCCGCACCGTCCGCGCCATGGCCCAGCACCAGGCGCAGGTAGAGCAGCGCGATGGTGTAGGTCTTGCCAGTGCCTGCGCTGGCCTCGATCAGGCGCTGGCCGTGCAGCGGGAAGCGCAGGGGGTCGAGCGCAAGCAGGCTGTTCATGGGGCCTCTTCCCCAGCGTCCGGCTGGCCGCGGTGCGCCCCGCCCAGGGCGCGCCAGAGCGGCCCGTACAGCACATCGCTCCATTCGCGCAGGCCACGGCCGTCGGCTGTCTGCGCGGCCTGCAGCGCGGCGAAATCGGCAAACACGCGCGCCAGCGCCGGGCGCTGGCCTTCGCCGCCCGCATGCTGGCCGCCCTCGTAGAGTGCCTGGGCGGCACGCTGCTCGCCGGCCAGCACCGCGAACGCGGTCTTGCAGGCCACGGGCAGCGGCTCGGCCAGGCCCGCCGCCCAGGCCTGCACGAGTGCGGACAGCGTGGCCGCGGCGGCCTCGGCGTCCAGCGCGGGCAGGCGCAGCAGGCCCGATTCGCTGGCCAGCAGCGTGAGCGTGGGACCGGCCGCGATCTGCAACGCGAGGTGCGTGGGCCAGTGCCGCACGATGTGGTGCCAGGCCAGCGTGGGGCCCTTGTGCAGCCGCCCGTTGGCCAGCACCAGGCAGGCCGGCAGCTGCTCGGCATCAGCAGGCCGACGGCGCTGCGGCAGCGCGTCGTCGAAGGCGATGGCCGTGGCCGGATCGGTCCAGCGCAGCGCGTGGCGCTGGTCTTCCAGCAGGGGCCAGCCGGCCAGCGCATCGAGGTAGTGGCCCAGCGTGCGCATGAGCGGCTGGGCCAGCGCACTTTCGGCGATCTGGCCGAAGGCCTGCAGCGGCAGCTGGCCGGCGCGTGCGAGCGCGGCGGTCTGCTCGGCCAGCGCGTCGGCCAGGCCGGCGCGCGCGGCGGCGGGGCTGGGCTGGGCGTCGCACCAGGGTTGCAGCGCGGCGCGCAGGTCGCGTTCCAGCGTCCATTGCTGCAGGCTGTCCAGCCCGAAGGCTTCGTCGTCCTGGGTGTCCTCGGCGTGCAGCGCGAGACCGGTCTGCAGGCGCTGGCGGAAAAAGGCCTCCACGGGCTGTGCCAGGAAGTCGACCAGCGGGCGCAGCGGCTGGGCGTTCTCTGGCTGCCACGCCGCAAGCGGCGCACCGGGGCCGCGCGCGCAAGCGGTCTCCGCGTGGGCGGCCCGCCATTCGCGGCCGTAGCTGTAGAGCCCGTCGATGCTTGGGGCGGCCGGTGCGTCGGGCGCGAAGTAGCGCGGGCTGAAGGGCTGCAGCGGGTGTTCCGTGGTCAGGGCCTGCAGCAGATCGGTGCCGCCCGCGGCCTGCCAGCCGGCCGCGAGGTGGTCGCGCAGCTGGCCGATCAGCACGCTGGGCGCGCGGGCGCTGTGGTCGCGCACGTTGCGGCCGACCCAGCTGATGTAGAGCTGCTCGCGTGCCGAGAGCAGGGCTTCTAGCAGCAGGTAGCGGTCGTCGTCGCGGCGCGAGCGGTCGCCGGGGCGCCAGTCGCCCTGCATGAGGTCGAAGTCGGCGCGCACCATGGGCCGCGGGAAATCGCCGTCGTTCATGCCCAGCAGGCAGACCACGCGGAACGGGATCGCGCGCATGGGCATCAGCGTGCAGAAGCTCACGCCGCCCGTCATGAAGCGCTGCTGCAGTCCTTGCTGCTCGAGCACGGCCAGCCAGCGTTCGCGCACCACGGCCAGCGGCAGCGGCTGGTCGAATCCGGCGTCCGCGCACTCGTCCAGCCACTGGTCCAGGCCCTGCAGCAGTTGCTGCACGCGCAGTTGCTCGCGCGCGTCCACCGGCGCGAAGAAGCCCTGCAGCAGCGCGCGCAGGCGCTCGGCCCACTGCAGCGGTTGCGCCGGTTCGTTCAGGGTGGCAAGGGTGTCGCCGAGCGCGCGCAGCAAGGCGGCCAGCGGGCCCAGGGCCGCCGCATCGAGCCCACCGATCTCATCGTAGGGCGCGATGCCCTCGAAGGCCTCGCCTGCGCCGACTGCGAAGCCCAGCAACATGCGCTGCAGGCCGAAGCGCCAGCTGTTGACTTCGCCGGCCGCGCCCAGCGCCTGCTGCGCCCGCTGGGCCGTGTCCAGCCCCCAGCGCACGCCTGCGCCGGCGATCCAGCGCTTGAGCTGGGGCAGGGCCTCGTCCATCAGACCGAAGCGCGCGCGCAAGGCGCCGACCTCCAGCAGGTCCAGCACGTCGCTGGCGGCGAAGCGGCTGTCGGGCAGCTGCAGCAGCAGCTCCAGCGCCACCAGCAGCGGCTCCTGGCCGCGCCGGCCCTGGTCGGCCACGGTGTAGGGGATCAGGCGCGCATCGCCGCGCGGCAGGCGGCCGAACACGGCCTCGATGTGCGGTGCATAGGCGTCGACGTCGGGCAGCATCACGATCACGTCGCGCGGCTGCAGCGTGGGATCGGCGTCGAAGCGGGCCAGCAGCTGGTCGTGCAGCACCTCGATCTCGCGCTGGGCCGAATGCGTGCTGTGCATGCGCAGCGACCGGTCCAGCGCCGGATCGACCGCGGGCCAGCGCGCACGCGTCTCGGCCAGCGGGCGCAGGTCCAGGATGTCGTCCTGCAGTTGCTGCAGCAAGCCTGCGGGCGCGGCTTCCTCGCTGAACAGGTCGATGCGGCCACTGCCGACACCGGTCCAGGCCGCGCGGTACTGGTCCGGCGCATCGAAGCTGTCGATCAGGTGCAGGTAGTCGCGGCCCTGCTTGCCCCAGGCCGCCAGCAGCGGATGGGCATGCTGGTGCAGCGTGGCCTCGTCGAGCACGGCCGGCATGCCGGCGCGGCGCGCCTGGCGCCGGTAGGGGCCGCGCAGCAGGTCCTGGTCGGCCACGATGTCGGTCCAGTGGTGGCGGCAGGGGTTGTGCACGAAGAGCATGACCTGGGCCACGCCGGCGATCGCGGCGAGCGCCTGCAGCGTCTGCGCGGGCAGGGCCGAGATGCCGAACACCACCACGCGGCGGGGCAGTCCGGCCGGTGCCGGCCCCGCATGCCCGGCCAGCGCGGCGATGAAGCGCTGGTGCACGCCGGCGCGGCTCCCGGCCTGGCCAGCGGCCCCGGCGTCGGCGATCAGTGCGCGCCAGAGCAGGGCCTGCCAGCGCTGGTCGGCAGGCAGGGGGTGTTCGCCGCTGCGCAGGTTGCGCACCACGTCGCGTCCGTCGGCCCAATCGGCCAGCCAGTCCGCGCGGTAGACCTGGTACTGGTCGAACAGGTCGGCCAGGCGCTGGGCCAGCTGGTGGCGCTTGCGCAGGTCGGTGTCGGCGGCCAGGAAGCGGGCCAGCGGCGCGAAGCCTTCCTGGTCCAGCAGGCCGGGCAAGAGGCGCATGAGGCGCCAGGTCAGCGGCGCCTCGTCCAGCGGCGAGCGCTCGGGCACGGCGTCGGCGCCCAGCACGGCGCGGTAGGCGCGCCACAGGAACTGCGCGGGCAGCTGCAGCTGCGTGGCGGCCGTGATGCCCAGGCCGCCGCCCGCCGGGTCGTCGCGGTCGGCCGCCAGCGCCAGCTTGAGCCACTGCGCGATGCCGTTGCTCTGCACCAGCACGACCTCGTTCTCCAGCGGTGCCAACGGGTGGCGGCGCAGCCAGGCCACGAGCAGCTGGCGCAGGTCTTCCGGCCGGTTGCCGTGCAGCACCATGAGGCCGGGTTGCAGGGGGGAGAGGGGAAAGGCGCTGGGCATGCAGGGCTGCGATGCTAGCGCGCTGCGGTGCAACCGGGCGCTTTCTACAATCGCCCCACCATGACGCTCCCCGCCTACACCCGCGCCCAGCAACTGCCCGCAATCCTGGCGGAGCGCATCGCCATCCTCGACGGCGCCATGGGCACCATGATCCAGCGCTTCAAGCTGACCGAGGCGCAGTACCGCGGCGAGCGCTTCAAGGACTTCCACAAGGACGTCAAGGGCAACAACGAGCTGCTCTCGCTGACCCGACCCGATGTGATCTCCGACATCCACGAGCGTTACCTCGCGGCCGGCGCCGACCTGATCGAGACCAACACCTTCGGCGCCATCACGATCGCCCAGGACGACTACGACATGGCGCACCTGGCGCGCGAGATGAACCTGCAAAGCGCCAAGCTCGCCCGCGCGGCCTGCGACAAGTTCAGCACGCCCGACAAGCCCCGCTTCGTCGCCGGTGCACTCGGCCCGACGCCCAAGACCGCCAGCATCAGCCCCGACGTGAACGACCCCGGCGCGCGCAATGTCGATTTCGAGACGCTGCGCGCGGCCTACTACGAGCAGACCGCCGCGCTGGTCGAAGGCGGTGCCGACGTGATCCTCGTGGAGACCATCTTCGACACGCTGAACGCCAAGGCCGCGCTGTTCGCGGTGGACGAGTACTTCGAGGCGAGCGGCCAGCGCCTGCCCATCCTGATCAGCGGCACGGTGACCGACGCCTCGGGCCGCATCCTGTCTGGGCAGACCGTCACCGCCTTCTGGCACAGCGTGCGCCATGCACAGCCACTGGCCATCGGCCTGAACTGCGCGCTGGGCGCCGCGCTGATGCGGCCCTACATCCAGGAGCTGAACCGCGTCGCGCCGGACACCTTCATCAGCTGCTACCCGAACGCCGGCCTGCCCAACCCCATGAGCGACACCGGCTTCGACGAGACGCCGGCCGACACCTCCAAGCTGCTGCACGAGTTCGCGGCCGAGGGCCTGGTCAACATCGTGGGCGGCTGCTGCGGCACCACGCCCGAGCACATCGCGGCGATCGGGCAGGCAGTGGCGCCGCTGGCCACGCGGGCCGTGGCGCAGCGCAGCTTCTTCTACGCCGAGACGGCCTGACAGCCGCGCACGCGCCAGGCCCCGGTCTCGCGCCCGGCATCTGTCCGGCTGCCGTTTCTACGCACAGCGCGCGGTGACCTCCGAGGCTGCGGCCTGCAGCGAGGCCACGGTGGCAGGCGCGACCGCGGGCAGTGGCGCCGGTGTGGCCGATTGCGTCCGTGACCAGGCCTCGAACGCAGCCGCTTTCATGGGCCGCGCGATCAGGTAGCCCTGCACTGCATCGCAGCCCGAGGCATCGATCAGGTCGAACTGCGGCTCGTCCTCCACCCCTTCGGCCACCACCGTGAGCCCCAGCGCGTGCACGAGCTGCGTGATGGCGTTGAAGACGGCTGCATCGCCTGCGCTCTGAGTGGCGTGCACGATGAAGCTGCGGTCCAGCTTCACCGAGGTCAATGGCAGCCGGGGCAGTTGCGACAGCGTGGAGTAGCCGACGCCGAAGTCGTCCATCGCCACCTTGAAGCCGAGCGCACGGGCCCGTGCCAGCTGGCTGATCGCCGTGTCGCTGGCCAGCACGCTTTCGGTCACCTCGATGCACAGCCGGTCGGTCGCCAGGCTGTGCCGGCGGGCGGCGTTGGCCAGCTCGGCCACCACGTCGCCACTGGCGAACTGCATCGGCGAGACATTGATGTTCAGCGTGGGGCACTGCCCGGGAAGGGCACCGTCCCAGGCAGCCGCCTGGCGCACCGCCATTTCCATGATCTTGAGGCCGAGCGGCACCATGAGACCCGTGCGCTCGGCCAGCTGGATGAAGCGGTCCGGCGCCACATTGCCCAGGCGGGGATGGGCCCAGCGTGCCAGCGCCTCGACCGCCACCACGCTGCGGTCGGCCACGCGCACGACCGGCTGGAACACCAGGCTCAGTTCGTCGTCGCGCCGCAGCGCCTCGTGCAGGTCCTGCTCCAGTTCGGCCTCCTGCCTGCGGGCGTCGTGCATGGTCCGCGCGAACACGACGGCCTGGTTCCCACCGCGGCTCTTGGCCACGTACATCGCATCGTCGGCCGACTGGCGCAGGTCGCCCGTGCCGGCGATCTCGGTGTGTGCGATGCCGACGCTGGCCGTGAGCCGGAAGATGCGGTCACCCAGCTCGAACGGCCGGGCCAGCGCCAAGGTGGCGGCCGCACCCATGCGCTCGGCCTCTTGCACCGAGACGCCGGCCAGGAACAGCGCGAACTCGTCGCCACCCAGGCGCGCCACCAGGCATTTGCGGTCCAGCGCCTGCAGGCGCCTCGCCACCTCCTTGAGGATGCGGTCACCCTGTTCGGCGCCCAGCGCCTCGTTGACCGACCGGAAACGGTCCAGGTCGACGAACAGGCTGGCCGCGGGCTCCCCGTCCCGGCTGCGCGCCGCGCGTCGGCGCGCCATGCTGTTGCGGGTCAGCAGGCCGGTCAGGCCGTCGCGCGTGGCGGTGCGCTCCTGCAGCCGCTCGGCCACGGCGCGCAGGCGGTCGAGCCGGTCGGCACGCACTGTGCCGATGACCACCACCACCCAGACCAGGGCCGCGATGGCCGCCGATTCGTAGACCAGCAGGTAGGGGTCGGCCGGCAGGTGCACGCCAGGGTTGTCGATGCTGCGCGCCACGAACCAGCCGATGACCAGCAGCAATGCCGTCGAACTGCCCAGCAGCAGCCGGGCGAGCCGGCCGGGCTCCGACCGGGCCGTCAGGCCGCGCATGAAGCCGCGCCGGGCGGTGGCGAACAGCACGGCCAGCGCCAGCGCGCCCATGCCGAGCCAGTCGGCCGGCCCCACGCTGCCCCAGAAGGGCGAAACATTGGCCAGGTAGCCCGTGGCACCCACGAACAGCAACGCCACCGCACCGCAGGCGAACAGTTGCGAGGCCAGGGGGCTGCGCTGGCGCCGCAGCACCTCGGCGAACGCCAGCATGAGCAGGGCGGTCGCGACGTTGGCCGGCAGGTGCACCGGCCGGCCGGCCGCGGCCTGCGCATCGACGGCCGCCCGAAACGGCGTCAGCGCATCCACCCAGACCGGCCCGATGCTGGGTGCAGCCAGCCGCAACACCAGCAAGACGACCAGCACGGCCAGCGCGCTGTAGGTCACGCCCCGCCACTGCGGTGAACGGGGCCGCCCCGGCAGCAGCGCAACCGCCAGTGCCACCAGGCACAGCGCGGTGTAGGGGTGCGTGGCGGGCAGGCCGGCCACCCACCGCCAGCCGCGCTCCAGGCCCAACGCATAGCTGCCCAGAACGCACAGGGCCACCAGGCCACCCAACAGGGCGCCGACGAGACGGTGGCTGTAGAACGAACGCGGCCGGCCGCGCTTGACGGCGTGCGCGACCGTGTCCAGCGCCTGCCGGGAAACGACAAAACCCAGTGTGCTCATGGTCCAAATTTCGTGGAAGAAGGCGCGTGCTGGCGCCAGCCCCTGCCGAGGCCAGCCTTGCGCCCATGGAGGGTGCAACCCAAGACCGATCCGCCGACGGCAAGCGCGGCGGGGGAAAAGTCTCTCCTTCGTTCGAACACCGTGGCGAGCGCCGCCGGCGGGTGGAAAGACATTTAGGCTGGCGTCGTCGCGCAGACGCCAGGCATTTGTTCAGTATATGGCCATGTTCTACCAGTAATTGGTTCATTTGATGTGGAACTGGGTTGGGTTTGGCCGTGGCGGGGCGCCCGGCGCTGCGGCACACAATGGCCGGCCAGAGCGCGTTCCGCCACCGCTGTCAGGACACTCCGCCATGACCTTCGCCTTTCCCCACGGCTTCACGGGCCAGCAAGCCATCGACGAGGCCTACGACCCGTTCCGCCGCGCGCACGATGCCGCTGCCATCAACCGCCACTTCGCCGAGCGCAGCGAGGAGGCGCGGCGCACGCTGGCGCCACGGCTGGGCGTGCCCTACGGCGCCACGCTGGCCGAGACGCTGGACATCTTCCCGGCCGTGCAGCCCGGCGCGCCGGTGTTCTTCTTCATCCACGGCGGCTACTGGCGCGCCCGTGCTGCGCGCGACTTCCACAGCGTGGCCCTGGGCCCCCACGCCATGGGCTTCACCACGGTGGTAGTCGACTACGCGCTGTGCCCCACGGTCACGCTGGACGAGATCGTGCGCCAGGTGCGCGCCGCAGCCGCCTGGACCGTGCGCCACGTCGCCGAGTTCAACGGCGACCCCGGCCGCATCGTGGTCGGCGGCAGCTCGGCCGGGGGCCACCTGGGCGCCATGCTGTTGACGACGCCCTGGCGCGCCGACTACGGCCTGCCCGACGATCCGCTCAAAGGCGCCGTGCTGCTCTCGGGCCTGTACGACATCGCGCCGCTGCGCTACAGCTACCTGCAGCCGCTGATCCAGCTCGACGAAGGCAGCGTGCGCCGCAACTCGCCCATGCACCTGGTACGGCCCTGCGCCACGCCGCTGCTGCTGGCCTGGGGCGATGCAGAGCAGCCTGTGTTCGCGCAGCAGTCGCAAGGCCTGCACGCGGCCTGGCAGCGCGCGGGCAACCGGGGCGAACTGCTGGCGCTGCCGGGCGCCGACCATTTCGAGGCTTTGGTACCGCTGGAGCAGCCCGACAGCGCGCTGTGCCGGGCCATGCGCGGTTTCGTGGGCGCATAGCGCGGGGCGGGCACGGCGCCTGCTAGACAATGCCGCGCCCTCAGCCACCGCCCGCCCATGACCACGCCCACGCCGCACTTCACCGAGCCCACCACGGGCTATTGGCAGCAGATCCTGCCTGCCTCCGAGGCCGGCCCAGCGGGCGACCCGGTGCACGGCCCCTGGCAGTACGGCTATCCGGCGCGCCTGACCGATGGCCGCGTGCTGGTGCTGCCGATCCGCCAGATCGCCGGCCAGCCCGGGCATGCCGTGGCCTCGCTAATCTGCAACCAGGCGGCGCTGGACGTGATCGACGCACTGGGCGAACTGCTGGCCGCGCGCCTGGCCCCGCTGGCGCCCGAGGTGGTGGTGGGCGTGCCGACGCTGGGACTGTCCTTCGCGCCCATCGTGGCGCGCCGGCTCGGCCATGCGCGCATGGTGCCGCTGGGCTACTCGCGCAAGTTCTGGTACGACGAGGCGCTCTCGGGCGCCGTGCAGTCCATCACCACGCCGACGGCCGGCAAGCGGGTCTACCTTGACCCCAACCTGCTGCCACTGGTGCGCGGCAAGCGCGTGGTGCTGGTGGACGACGCCGTCAGCAGCGGCAGCACCATCGTGGCGCCCTGGAACCTGCTGGAAGCCGCAGGCGCCACCGTGTTGGGCGTCGGCGTGGCCATGTGCCAGGGACGGCGCTGGGCCGAGGTGCTGGGCCCTGAGCGGGCTGCCAAGGTGTTCGGCGTGTTCGACAGCCCGCTGCTGCAGGCCGTGCCCGAGGGCTGGGTGCCGCGCGACTGACCGGGTCGGGGCAGGGCGTTTGGTACGCAACTTGCGTTTCACGGCGTAGCCCGCAACGTATCGCAAATCGTATACGTTTTGGTGCATGACCCGCCCCGGGTCGGTGCACCGCATCCGCCATCTCCTGCCCTTCGGAGCCGCCATGTCGTCCACGTCCACGCCCATGCCTTCCCGTACCCTGTCGCGCCGCCGCCTGCTGCAGGCCGCTGGGGCCGCCGCCTGCGCCACCGTGGCTGCGCCTGCCTTCGCCCAGACGCGCGCCATCAGCATCACGCTGCCCTGGGTCGTGAACGGCTCCAACTACTGGCCCATGGTCGGCAAGGAACTGGGCTACTTCAAGAAGCGCGGCATCGACCTGACGGTCTCGCGCGGCAACGGCTCCGTGGCCGCCGCGCAGGCCGTGGCCAACAAGCAGTTCGACCTGGGCGTGGTGTTCTTCGGCGGCACGCTGGTGAACATGGCGCGCGGCCTGCCGCTGCAGGCGCTGGCCACCGTGGGCTACGACGCACTGATGGGCAACCTGGTGCTGGAGGATTCACCGATCCGCGCGCCCAAGGACTTCGAGGGCAAGCGCGTGGGCACGGTCGCCACCTCGGCCGAGTCGCCGTACTGGACGGCCTACGCGGCCAAGACCGGCATCGACCTCGGCAAGGTCACGCGCCAGCAGCTCGATGCACGCCTGATCGAGCGCGCACTGATGGACAAGCAGGTCGACGCCATCACTGCCATCGGCTCGTCCAGCATTCCTGTGCTCGACTCGCTGGGCGTGAAGACGCGCTTCATCCCCTGGGCCAAGACCGGCGTGCAGCTCTACGCAGCCCAGGTCATCGCGCGGCGCGAGACCATCGAGGCCGACGCCGGCCTGTGCCAGGCCATGGTCGACGGCATCCTCGAATCCGTGGTCTACACCCTCAAGAAGCCCGAGGAATCGCTGGAGATCCTCTACAAGGCCCAGCCCGAGATCGGCATGGCCAAGGGCGGCAAGGAGAATGCCAAGATCTCCCAGGGCCTGGCCCAGGCCACCATGGTCGCGCCCGAGGCCATCGAGCACGGCATGGGCTGGAGCAGCATCCCCACACTGGCCGGCATGATCTCGCTGGCCGCGCGCGCCGGCGCGCTGACGGCCGATGCCAAACCGCTGGTGCCCGAAGACCTGGCCACCAACCGCTTCGTCGGCAAGATCAAGCTCAGCAGCGCCGAGTGGGAGCAGATCCGCAAGAACGTGGCGCCCTACAACAAGATGCTCGGCCTGGCCTGATGCCGTTCACGCTGCCCACGCGGCCCGAGCCGCTGGCGGCCGAGCGCGCGCAGACCGCGCTGGTCGTCATCGACATGCAGAACGGCTACCTCTCGCCGGGCGGCTATCTGGACCTGGCGGGCTTCGACATCGCGGGCAGCCCGCCCGTGGTCGACCGCGCCGCGCGCGTGCTTGCGGCGGCAAGGGCGGCTGGTCTCATGGTCGTGCACGTGCGCAACGGCTGGACCGAGAGCCTGGCCGAGGCCGGCCCGGCGACGTCGCCGATGTGGCACAAGTCCAACCCGCTCAAGTACATGCGCAGCAACCCCGGCGCGCAGCTGCTGATCCGCGGCAGCTGGGACCATGCCTTCGTCGAACCCATGCGGCCGCTGCCGGGCGAGCCCGTGGTCGACAAGCCGCGCTACAGCGCCTTCGCCGGCACCAACCTCGAGATCCTGCTGCGCGCCCACGGCATCACCACGCTGGTGTTCGTCGGCGTCAACACCAATGTCTGCGTGGAGACCGCCGTGCGCGATGCCTTCCACCGCGAGTTCTTCGCCGCGATGGTGGCCGACGCCACGCTGCAGGCCGGCGCGCAGTCTGTGTTCGACGCCAGTGTGTTCAACATCGAGAAGTTCTTCGGCTGGACGATGGCGACCGACGACGCGGTGGCTTGCTTCGAGGGCCTGGCGTGAGCGACGGACTGACGACGCGGCGCATCGTGCTGCCGCTGCTGTTCGCATTGGCCACGCTGGCGCTGTGGGAGGCCGTGGTGCGCGGCTTCGCGATCCGCGAGGTACTGCTGCCCGCGCCCAGCGCGATCGCGCAGCGCCTGCTGGAGACCTTTCCGCTGCTGTTGCAGCACGCATGGCCCACGGTCTGGGAAAGCCTGGCGGGCTTCGCCATCGCCTCGCTGCTGGGCGTGGCGCTGGCCGCGCTGCTGTCCACCTCGGCCCTCATGCGCGACATGCTGTACCCCAACGTCGTGCTGTTCCAGCTGATCCCCAAGATCGCGCTGGCGCCGCTGTTCATCGTCTGGCTGGGCATCGGCTTCCAGTCGCGGCTGACCTTCTCGGTGTTCATCAGCTTCTTCCCGGTGGTGATCGCCACGCTGGCGGGCCTGGACCATGTCGACAAGTCGCTGCTGCGCCTGTGCCGCGCGCTCACGGCCACGCCCTGGCAGGTGTTCACTTCGGTGCGGCTGCCGCATGCGCTGCCCTATGTGTTCAGCGGCATGAAGATCGCCACCACCTTCGCCATCATCGGCGTGATCGTGGGCGAGTTCATCACCTCGCAGGCCGGTCTCGGCTACCTGATCCTGTTCGCCTCGGCCCAGGCCGACACGGCGCTGATCCTCGCGGCCATCCTCGTGCTGTGCGTGTTCGGACTGGCGTTCTATGGGCTCGTCGCCGGCCTGGAGCGCTGGATGCAACAGAAGTTTGGCGCCTGATGTCTTCCGTTTCCCCTTCTTGGCTGCAGCCGCTCGCGACCCCGGCCCAGCGCGACCAGGCCTATGTGTCCGTGCAGAACGTGCACAAGACCTACGCCACACGCAACGGCGAGGTCCATGCCGTGCAGCATGCCGATTTCGACGTGGCCGAGGGCGACTTCCTGAGCCTGGTCGGCCCCAGTGGCTGCGGCAAGAGCACGCTGGTGTCCATGGTCGGCGGGCTGGAGAACCCCAGCGCGGGCTGCATCCTGGTCGGCGGGGAGCCCGTCACCGCGCCGCGCCGCGACTTCGGCTATGTGTTCCAGGACGCCACGCTGCTGCCCTGGAAGAGCGTGCTGGACAACGTGCTGTTCCCGATCCGCACGCAGAAGCGCCCGGTGGCCGAGTACCGTGGCGAGGCCGAGCGGCTGCTGCGGGCGACGGGCCTGTGGGACTTCCGCGACAAGCGCCCGTCCGAACTGTCGGGCGGCATGCGCCAGCGCGTGGCGATCTGCCGCGGCCTGATCAACGACCCGCGGTTGCTGATGATGGACGAGCCCTTCTCTGCGCTCGACGCCATCACACGAGACGACATGAACCTCATGCTGGCCCAGCTCTGGGACCAGGTGCACAAGACGGCGCTGTTCATCACGCACAGCATCCGCGAGGCGGTGTACCTGTCGGACCGCGTGCTCGTCATGAACGCGCGGCCCTCGCGCATCGTGGCCGACATCCGCGTGCCCTTCGCGCGGCCGCGCCGGCCCGAGATGCAGGAAGACCCGGTGTTCAACAGCATCTGCAGCTTTGTGCGCGAGACCATCCATGCCGGGCACGAGAGCCGCAGCGCACACGCCGGCTGAACCTGCCACCCCGCTGCAGCGGCTGGTGGCCGAGCAGCGCGTGGCGCTGGGCGGGCGCTTCTCCACCGACGACATCGTGCGCGTGCTGCACCAGGCCATCGTGCGCGGCATCTTCCACCCGGGCCAGGCGCTGCGGCAGGACGAGCTGGCGGCCGAGTTCCAGGTCAGCAAGATCCCGCTGCGCGAGGCGCTGCGCACGCTGCAGGCGCAGGGCTTCGTCGAGCTGCCGCTGAACCGCGGCGCACTGGTGCAGGCGCCCACGCTGGACCAGCTGAAGGACGCTTTCGAGCTGCGCCTTCTGGTCGAGCCCAGCCTCATGCGCACGGCTGCGCCGCTGCTGAAAAGGGCCGACCTCGACGAGGCCGAGCGCCTGGTGCGCGCCATGGACAAGGCCGGCACCGCCTGGGCCTTCAGCGAACTCAACGTGCGCTTCCATGACCTGCTCTACGGCCCGGCGCAGCGTCCACTGTCCAAGCAGATCCTGGCCATGCTGCAGGGGCACATCCAGCGCATGTCGTTCATGCAGCTGTCGCTGGCCGGCTTCAACCGCAGCTCGAACGAGGACCACCGCGTGATCCTGGTGGCGTGCCGCGAGGGCGATGCGGACGCGGCGGCGCGGGCGGTGGCGGCGCATGTGAAGGGGGTGCGCCGGATCGTGCTGGCGCTGGTGGAGCGGCAAGCGGGCGGTTAGCGTGGTCTCGGCGTCAGTACTTCAGCGCCACGGCCTCGGCGCTGCGACCCGCTACGGCCGCCTCGCGGAACGCCTTGGTGATGAGCCCCGTGGACACGGTCGCGAAGTACCGCGCCCCGATGGCCGCGTGCTTCTCTTCGTCGTCCAGCGTCAGCCCCAGCGTACCCGCGCATTTGCCGGCCGCGATCACGGCCTTCAGCGCGCGCGTGATCTCGGCCTGCACCTCGGCCCTGCGCCAGTCGTCGGCGTAGCCCATGGCGTGCGAGAGGTCGTTGGGGCCGACGAAGACCGCGTCCACCCCGTCCACCGCCGCGATGGCGCCGGCGTTGGCCACGGCTTCGGGCGTCTCCACCATCACGATCAGCGCGATGCCTTCGTTGCTGCGCTGCGCATGCGTGCGCCCGCCGAACGCGCCATAGCCCGCCGCGCGCGTGCTGAACGCGCTGCCGCGCTCGCCCACGCCGGGGTAGCGCACGCGGCGCACCAGGTCGCGCGCATCGTCGGCCGTGTTGACCATGGGGATCTGCAGCGCGCCGGCGCCCATGTCGAGCACGCGCGCGATGTCGTGGCGCAGGCAACGCACCACCGCCGGGATGCCGCTGGCACGCGCGGCGCGCAGCATGTTCTCGGTGGTCTCCAGGTCGGCGCTGCCGTGTTCGTTGTCGATGACGACGAAGTCGAAGCCCGCGTAGGCGCACATCTCCACGATGGCCGGGCTGGGCAGGCCGTTGAAGATGCCGCGCAGTCGCTGGCCGCTCTTCAGCAGTGCGGGCATGCGGTCGTCCAGGGGGTGTCGGATGTCCATGGTGTCGCCTCTCAGTCGATGGTGATGTGGTTGGTCTTGATCAGTTCGCCGAACTTGCGCGTCTCGTCCTGAATGAAGCTGCGAAAGCCTTCGGGGGTCATCGGCTTGGGCGTGAAGCCCTGGGCCGCCAGCTTGGCCTTGACCGGGGCCGATGCCAGCACGGCCACGACCTCCTTGTTCAGGGTGTTCACCACGTCGGGCGGCGTGCCGGCGGGTGCCAGCAAGCCCAGCCAGGTCACGGCCTCGAAACCGGGCACGCCGGATTCGGCCAGCGTGGGCAGGTCGGGCTGCAACTCGGTGCGCGCCAGGCTGGTCACGGCCAGGGCCTTGGCCTGGCCGTTCTTGGCGAAGGCCAGCGCCGTCGTCATGTTGTCGAACTGCATGTCGATCTGGTTGCCGGCCAGGTCGGTCAGCGACTGGCTGCTGCCCTTGTACGGGATGTGCACGGCCTTGCCGCCGATGCGGTTCAGGAGCATCAGCGTGGTCAGGTGCTGCGAGGTGCCGTTGCCGCTGGTGCCGTAGGAGATCGCGTCGGGCTTGGCCTTGATCGTGGCCACGAGTTCCTGCACCGTCTTCGCGCCGGACTTGTTGCCGGCCAGCAGCACCAGCGGCGTGCTGGCCAGCTGGGTGATGGGCGCGAAGTCCTTCTCCACGTCGTAGGGAAGCTTCTTGATGAGGTGCGGATTGACCGACAGCGCGGTCTGGGTTCCCAGCAGCAAGGTGTAGCCGTCGGGCTTGGCGCGCGCGACGAACTCTGTTCCGATGCCGCCGCCGGCGCCGGCCTTGTTGTCCACTACCACGGCCGTGCCCCAGCGCTTGCCGAGTTCGTCTGCGATCAGGCGGCCGATGATGTCGGTGGCGCCGCCCGGCGCGAACGGCACGACGATGACGACGCGGCCGGTCTGCGGGTAGCCGGCGGGTTGTGCCTGGGCCGGGGCGGCGAGGGAGGCGGCGGCCAGGGCCAGGCCGAGCAGGGTGGTGCGGCGGGTGAGGGAGGAGGGCTTCATGGTGCGTGGATCTCTTTGGGTTGTCATTCGGCCTGGATGCCCGCGTCACGGATCACCTTGCCCCACTTGGCGACTTCGGCGCGCTGGAATTCGATGAAAGGCGCCGAGACGCGGCCATCGGGCTCCACGCCCATGTTGCGCAGGCGGGCCTGCACATCGGGCATGGCGACGATGGTGGCCACCTCGCGCGCCAGCCGGTCCACGATGGGCTGCGGCGTGCCGGCCGGCGCGAACACGCCCTGCCACGACTGCATCTCGAAGCCCGTGACACCGGCCTCGGCCAGCGAGGGCGCGCCCGGCAGGTCCGCCAGCCGTGCCTTGGACGTGACGCCCAGCACCTTCACGCGCTTGGCGTCGATCATTGGCCGGGCTGCGGCCACGGTCTCGAAGACCATGTCGATCTGCCCGCCGACCAGGTCGACCATGGCCTGCGAGCCGCCCTTGTAGATGATCTGGCGCAGCTGCGTGCCGGTCAGGCTCTGGTAGAGCTGGCCCGACAGGTGCTGCGAGGTGCCGGCGCCGGCCGTGCCGTAGGTCAGGCTGTCGGGCTTGGCCTTCAGTTCAGCGGTGATCTGCTGCACCGAGTCGAAGCGGCTGCCGGCGGGCACCACCAGCACATTGCTGACCATGCCCACCAGGTTCACGGGCACGAAGTCCTTCACCGGGTCGTAGCCCAGGTTCTTGGAGAAGAACGGGTTGACGGCGTGCGTGGTGATGGTGCCGCCCATGAAGGTGTAGCCATCGGGCTGGGCACGGGCCACGGCCTGCGTGCCGAGGATGCCCGAGACGCCGGGCTTGTTGTCCACGACCACCGGCTGGCCCAGGCGCTCGCCCAGGTGCAGGGCGATCAGGCGCGCCACGCCGTCGGACACGCCGCCGGTGGAGAAGGGCACGACGTAGCGGATCGGCTTGCTGGGCCAGTCGGCGGCCTGGGCCCATGCGGCCAGCGGTGCCAGTGCGGTGGTGGCGAGCAGGGCGAAGGCGCCCAGCGTGCGGCGGTTGATCTTCATCGGGTTGTCTCCTGGGATCGAAAGAAGGGGGATGTGGGTGTGGAGTGGCGTCAGTCGCTCGCGGCGCCCGATGCATTGGCCGGCGGCCGCACCGACCGACGCAGCACCAGTTCGCACGGCACGACCACGTGGCGCGGCGGCGCATCGCCGCGCATCTGGCCGTGCAGCAGCTCCACGGTGGCGGCCACCATCTTCTCCACGCTCTGCACCACGGTGGTGAGCTGGTAGGCGCCCCAGGCGGCCTGGGGCACGTCGTCGAAGCCGACCACGCTCACGTCCTCGGGCACGCGCAAGGCGAGTTCATTGCGCAGCACGTCCATCGCGGCGATGGCCATGTGGTCATTGGCGACGAACAGGGCGTCGGGCGGAAGCCCTTCGGCCGCGAACAGCGCGCGCGTGGCGGCCTGCGCGCCTTCGAAGCTGTAGTCGCCCACGGCGCGGCGGTAGACCTTGTGGCCGGCCTCGGCCAGCGCTTCGTTGAAGCCGCGCTCGCGTTCCACGCTGGTGGACGAACGTTCCAGCCCGGCGATGAAGGCGATGCGCTCGAAGCCGCGCGCCAGCAGCAGCTCGGCCACCATGGCGCCGCCGCGGCGGTTGTCCGAGGTGACGGCGTTGGTGCCGTAGCGCGCCGTGGCGCTGGTGTCGGCCACGCGGTTGAACTGCACGATGGGCACGCCAGAGGCGGCGCAACTGCTCGCCAGACTGGGCGACAGCATGGTGGAGGCCAGCACGATGCCGTCGACCTGGTACTGCAGGATCTCGGCCATCACCTCGTCGGCCTCGTCCAGGTCGCTGATGAACATCAGCACGTGGTAGCCCTGCTTCTGCAGCTTCTGCGAGAGGGTCTGGATCACCAGCGGGTAGAACTGGTTCTCCAGGTAGCTCATCACCAGCGCGACGATGCGGCTTTGCCGCGTGATCAGGCTGCGCGCCATGGCGTTGGGCCGGTAGCCGAGCTGGGCGGCGGCGGCCATCACCTTGGCCCGCGTTTCCTCCGACACGCTGGCGCCCGGCGTGAAGGTGCGGCTGACGGCCGACTGCGAGACCTGCGCCAGCCGCGCGACCTCCTGGGCGGTGGCGCTGCTCTTCATGCCGCCGTCCAGCCGCCGTCCAGCATCAGCGCGCTGCCCGTCACCAGGCTGGACGCGTCGCTGGCCAGGAACACGAAGGCGCCCATGGTCTCCTCGATCTGGCCCAGGCGGCCGAGCGCGATCTTCTCCAGCACCCACTGGCGGAACGTTGCGTCCTCGAACATGCCGCGCGTGAGCTCGGTCTCGATGAAGGTCGGGCACACCGTGTTCACGCGGATGTTGGCGTGGCCCAGTTCCCAGGCCAGGGCCTTGGTCATGCCTTCCATGGCGTGCTTGCTGGCGCAGTACAGCGTGCGGCGCGGGCTGCCCACGTGGCCCATCTGCGAGGAGACGTTGATGATGGAGCCGGGCAGCTTGGCCGCCAGCAGGCCCTGCACCACGGTGCGGGCCACGGTGAACGCGGCCTTGACGTTCAGGTCGAGCACGGCGTCGATGTCTTCGTCCAGCACATCGACCAGCGGCTTGGGGCGGTTGGTGCCGGCGTTGTTGACGAGGATCTGGAACGGCGCGCGCGCGCCCAGTTCGCGGGCCACGGCGGCGCGGTCGCCCACGCCCAGCGCCAGCGTGTCGCAGGCGCAGCCGGCTTGCCGGAGCAAGGTGGCCGCGGCGTCCAGCCCGGCGGCGTCGCGCGCGGCCAGCGTCACATGGGCGCCGGCCTGCGCCAGCGCCGTGGCCGCCGCCAGGCCGATGCCGCGGCTGCCGCCGGTGACGAGGGCGCGGCGGCCGTCGAGGCGAAAGCTGGGCGCCTTCGGCAACGCCTGGGCTACGGCGGTGCTCATGCCTCGAACGGCACCGGCTGGTACCAAGGCACCTCGGCCCGCGTGCCGTAGCGGCGCACGCGCAGGTTGGCCTGCTCGCCGTGGCCGGCGAAGTTCTCCATATGGCACAGGCGCGAGCAGTAGGCGCCCATCGTGGCGCTGGCCTCGTCGGTCAGCACGCGCTGGTAGGTGCAGGTCTTGAGGAACTTGCCGACCCACAGGCCGCCCGTGTAGCGCGCGTTCTTGTTGGTGGGCAGCGTGTGGTTGGTGCCGATGACCTTGTCGCCGAAGCTCACGTTGGTGCGCGGGCCGAGGAACAGCGCGCCGTAGTTGGTCATGTTGGCGAGGAAGTAGTCCGGGTCGCGCGTCATCACCTGCACGTGCTCGGAGGCGATCTCGTCGGCCTTCTGCAGCATCTCCTCGTCGGTGTCGCAGACGATGACTTCGCCGTAGGCGGCCCAGCTCTGCGCGGCGATGCCGGCCGTGGGCAGGATCTTGAGCTGGCGCTCGATCTCGGCCATGGTGTCGTGCGCCAGCTTCTCGCTGGTGGTCAGCAGGATCGAGGGCGAGGTCGGCCCGTGCTCGGCCTGGCCCAGCAGGTCGACCGCGCACATCTCGCCGTCCACGCTGTCGTCGGCGATCACCAGCGTCTCGGTGGGGCCGGCGAACAGGTCGATGCCCACGCGGCCGTACAGCTGGCGCTTGGCTTCGGCCACGAACATGTTGCCCGGGCCGACCAGCATGTCCACAGGCGCCAGGCTGGGCGTGCCCACGGCCATGGCGACCACGGCCTGCACGCCGCCCAGCACCAGGATGTCATCGGCGCCGGCCATGGACATGGCGGTCACGATGGCCGGGTGCGGCTGGCCCTGGTAGGGCGGCGCGGTGGAGACGATGCGCGGCACGCCGGCCACCTTGGCCGTCAGCACGCTCATGTGGGCCGAGGCCAGCAGCGGGTACTTGCCGCCGGGGATGTAGCAGCCCACCGCGTTGACCGGGATGTGCTTGTGACCCAGCACCACGCCCGGGTAGGTTTCGACCTCCACGTCCTGCATCGAGTCGCGCTGGATCTGCGCGAAGTTGCGCACCTGCTTCTGCGCGAAGGCGATGTCCTCGATCTCGCGGGCGGACAGGCTCTTGCGCGCGGCTTCGATCTCGGCCTGGCTCAGGCGGAAATCGGCCGGGTCCCAGTTGTCGAACTGGCGGCTGTACTGGCGCACGGCCTCGTCGCCGCGCTGTTCGATGTCCTTGATGATGGTTTCAACGGTGGCGCGCACCTTGGCGTCGTCGTCGGCACGGACTTGCACGTCCTTGCCGCGCTTGAGGTATCGGATCATGGGTGGGCTTTCGGAACGGATCAGGGTTGGAAGGTTTGCATACGTATTCATGCTGGGCGGTTTGCATGCGTATGCAAACAGGGTTTACCCTCAGAAATATGTCGGGTGCCGGCGGCGCTACGCGGTGGCGCGGCCAGGCATCGCTCTTGCGTGCAGCAGCGCTGTCTTCCGAAACGGAGGGGTCGCGATGAGAACAGGCAGATCTTCAGCTGCGTCGCGCACCTGGGACGGCGAACGCCCCAGGTCCGGACCGGCGCTGCGGGCCGACACGTCGGCGGAGCGCCCGCTGGGCGCGCGGGCTGGCGGGGTGCCCCAGCAGGTGATCACCGAGCGCTGGGACGCGCTCTGCACCCATCTGTACCGCTGCCGCTGCAGCCTGGCGCGGCTCTGAGCGTGGCGCACGGCGGTGCACGGTGCACCGCTCTGGACATCACTCCGGCTCGATGCCGGCCGCCTTCGCCACCTTGCCCCACTTGACCATCTCGCTGCCGATGAAGGCCGCGTACTGCTCGGGCGTGCCGCCGACCGGCTCCACGCCGGCGGCCAGCATGCGTTCGCGCACATCGGGCAGCGCCAGGATGCGCGTGGTTTCGGCCGCAAGCTTGGCGACCACGGCCTTGGGCGTGCCGGCCGGGGCCAGCAGGCCGCCCCAGGTGCTGGTCTCGTAACCGGGCAGGCCGGCTTCGGCCACCGTGGGCACATCGGGGAAGGCCGGCAGGCGCTTGGGCGTGGTCACGGCCAGCGCGCGCAGCTTGCCGCCCTTGATCTGGGCGCTGGTCGCGGCCAGCGTGTCGAACATGATGGAGACGCGGCTGCTCATCAAATCCGGATGCGCCAGCGTGCTGCCCTTGTAGGGGATGTGCTGCATCTGCAGCCCGGCCATGCTCTGGAACAGCTCGCCCGAGAAATGCGGCGCGCCGCCGTTGCCGCTCGACGCGAAGCTGAGTTGCCCCGGGTTCTTCTTGCCGTAGGCGATCACGTCCTGCATGGTCTTGAATGGCGAATCGGGCGCCACCACCAGCACCAGCGGTACGGTGTGCGTCTGCACCACGGGCTCGAAGCTCTTGACCGTGTCGAACGGCAGCTTCTTGAACATGCTGGGGTTGATGGCGTGGCTGCTGGCCACCAACGCCAGCACATGGCCGTCCGGCGCGGCCTTGGCCACGAAGTCGGTGCCGATCACGCCGGTGGCGCCGGTCTTGTTCTCGATGACGACCGGCTGGCCCCAGGCCTCGGTGAACTTCTGGCCGATCAGGCGTGCCGCCAGGTCGATGGCGCCGCCGGGCGAGGCGGGCACGACGATGGTCATGGGCTTGGTCGGAAAGCTCTGGGCGAAGGCGGGCGCGGCCAGCATCAGCGTGGCGGCCAGGGCGAAGGTTCTGCGTTGCATTCGGGTGTCTCCTCCAAAGTTGAAAAGTTCAGCGGCCCTTGGCCTTGCGCCATTCGGCGAAGTCCGTCCGGCTCTTCTCGTCGGTCGGCGGGTACAGGCCCAGGATGCTGCGGCCTTCCATGACCTTCTCCTGCACGAAATCCTCGAACACCGTCATCTCGGTGGCCTCGGCGGCGATCTCGTCGGCCAGGTGCGCGGGCAGCACGAGCACGCCTTCGGCATCGCCCACGATCACATCACCCGGGAACACCGGCGCGTCGCCGCAGCCGATGGGGCCGTTGATCTCGATGGCCTCGTGCAGCGTCAGGTTGGTCGGCGCGCTGGGCTGGCGGTGGTAGGCCGGCATGGCGTACTTGGCGATGTCGGGGCTGTCGCGGAAGCCGCCGTCGGTCACCACGCCGGCCACGCCGCGCTGCATCAGCCGCGCCACGAGAATGCCGCCGGCCGAGGCGGCGCGCGCGTCCTTGCGGCTGTCGATCACCATCACGGCACCGGGCGGGCACTGCTCCACGGCCACGCGCTGCGGGTGGTCGCGGTTCTTGAAGACTTCGATGCCGTTGCGGTCCTCGCGCGCCGGCATGTAGCGCAGCGTGAAGGCCTCGCCGACCATGTTCGGGCCGTTGGGGTTCAGCGGGCGCACATCCTGGATCATCTGGTTGCGCAGGCCGCGCTTGAAGAGGGCGGTGCACAGGGTGGCGGTGCTGACCTTCATCAGCTGGTCGCGGGTTTCTTGCTTCATGGAAGGGTCCTGGTCAGAAGATGTCGGGTTCCGGCACGGGTTGGCCGAACGTGGTTTCGAGGAAGTCGAAGTCGCAGCCCTCGTTGGCCTGCTTGATGTGGCGGCCGAACATCCAGCCGTAGCCGCGCTCGTAGCGGGGCGGCGGGGGCGTCCACGCGGCTTTGCGTTGGGCCAATTCGGCGTCGCTGATCTCCAGGTGGATCGTGCGGGCCGGCACGTCCACCGTGATGCGGTCGCCGGTCTTCACGAGCGCCAGCGGCCCGCCGATGGCCGCCTCGGGCGAGCAGTGCAGCAGGCAGCCGCCGTAGCTGGTGCCGCTCATGCGTGCGTCGGACAGGCGCAGCATGTCCTTCACGCCCTCTTTCAGCAGCTTGGTCGGGATCGGAAGCATGCCCCACTCGGGCATGCCGGCGCCCAGCGGGCCGGCGTTGCGCAGCACCAGGATGTCGTCGCCGGTCACGTCCAGGTCCGGGTCGTCCACCGCCTTCTTGAGGCTGGGGTAGTCGTCGAACACGAGCGCGCGGCCGGTGTGGCGCAGCAGGTGCGGCGCGACCGCGCTGGGCTTGATCACCACGCCGTCGGGCGCCAGGTTGCCGCGCAGCACGGCCAGCGCGCCTTCGGCATAGATCGGGTTGTCGAGTGGCCGGATCACGTCGTCGTTGTAGACCTCGCTGCCGGCGATGTTCTCGCCGATGGTCTTGCCGTTGACGGTCAGTGCTTCCGTCTTCAGGTGCGGGCGGATGCGCTCGAGCATCGCGCGCATGCCGCCGGCGTAGAAGAAGTCTTCCATCAGGTAAGCGTCGCCGCTGGGCCGGATGTTGGCGATGACCTGCACGCGGCGGCTGAAGTCGTCGAAGTCGTCCAGGCTGACCGGATGGCCGGCGCGGCGCGACATGGCGATCAAATGGATGATGGCGTTGGTCGAGCAGCCCATGGCCATGGCGCAGGCGATGCCGTTCTCGAAGTTGGCGCGCGTGAGCATCTTCGCGGGCGTCAGGTCGTCCCACACCATGTCGACGATGCGGCGGCCGCATTCGGCGCTCATGCGCACATGGTTCGCGTCGGCCGCGGGGATGCTGGACGCGCCCGGCAGCGTGAGGCCGATGGACTCGGCGATGCCCATCATGGTGGCGGCCGTGCCCATGGTCATGCAGGTGCCGTGGCTGCGCGCGATGCCGGCCTCCATCTCGTGCCAGGCCTCATCGGACAGGCGGCCGGCGCGGCGCTCGTCCCAGTACTTGAAGGCGTCCGAGCCCGAGCCCAGCACTTGGCCCTTCCAGTTGCCGCGCAGCATGGGGCCGGCCGGCAGGTAGATGAAGGGAATGCCCATGGAGAGCGCGCCCATGGTCAGGCCCGGCGTGGTCTTGTCGCAGCCGCCCATCAGCACGGCGCCGTCCACCGGGTGGCTGCGCAGCAGCTCTTCGGTCTCCATCGCGAGGAAGTTGCGGTAGAGCATGGTGGTGGGCTTGACCATGCTTTCCGACAGGCTGATGGCCGGCAGCTCCAGCGGGAAGCCGCCGGCCTGGAACACGCCGCGCTTCACGTCTTCCACGCGCTGCTTGAAGTGCGTGTGGCACTGGTTGGCATCGCTCCAGGTGTTGACGATGGCGATGATGGGCTTGCCCTTCCAGTCTTCGTAGCCATAGCCCATCTGCAGCACGCGCGAGCGGTGGCCGAAGGAGCGGAAGTCGTCAGGGGCGAACCAGCGCGCGCTGCGCAGGCTGTCGTAAGTGCGTCGTGTCATCGGGGATGTCTGTGGAAGGTGGGTCTCTATTCAGCCTTGATGCCGGCGGCCTTGATCACCTTGGCCCATTTGTCGACCTCGCTCTTCTGGTAGTCGCCGAGCTGGGTGGGCGTCATGTCGGAGGGCAGCATGCCGAAGCCCTTGAGCCGGGCCTGCACCTCGGGCGTGGCGACGATCTTCATGATCTCCGCGTGCAGCCGGTCGACGATGGCCTTGGGTGTGCCGGCGGGTGCGAACACCGCCTGCCAGGAGCCCATGTCGAAGCCCTTCTGGCCGGCTTCGGCGATGGTGGGAACGTCAGGCAGCGACTCCAGCCGCTTGGCGCTGCTGACCGCGATGGGCCGCAGCTTGCCCGACTGGATGTGGGGGCCGACGATCAGCGTGGTGTCGAACATCATGTCCACCTGGCCGCCGACCAGGTCCTGCACGGCCGGGCCGCTGCCCTTGTAGGGCACGTGCGTGAAGGCCACGCCGGACTGGTAGCCCAGCAGGGCCAGCGCCATGTGCGGCGAGGTGCCGTTGCCGGGCGAGGCCGAGGACAGGCCGCCTTGCTTGGCGCGGCTGGCGGCCAGCACGTCGTTCAAGGTCTTGTACGGACTGCTCGCATTGACCACCAGCACGAGCGGCCCGGAGCCCAGCATGGCGACGGGCGCGAAAGACTTGACCGGGTCGTAGTCGAGCTTGGCGTACAGGCTGCCGTTGATGGAGTGCGAGCTGATGGTGCCGCCCAGGATGGTGTAGCCGTCCGGTGCCGCGCGCGCTGCGATGGCCGAGCCCACGCTGCCACCCGCGCCGCCCTTGTTGTCGATGACCACGGGCGTGCCCAGCGCGGTCGACAGCGCCGGGGCGATCACGCGGGCCAGCGTGTCGGTGTTGCCGCCGGGTGGGAACGGGACGATGTAGGTGATCGCCTTGCCGGTCGGCCAGGTGCCCTGGGCGAGTGCGGGCAGCGCGAGGGCGCTGGCGGCGAGCCCGGCGATCGCGCCTTGAACGATCGTTCGACGGTGCATGTTCATCTCCTTGGTGTGTTTTGCGAGGGTTTTCAGCTTGTCGGCGCAGGATTGAAACACTAATATATTAGTACGTCAACGCAGAATCGCCTCATGAACGCCTTGCCCAAGATCCGCCTGGACCGCACGCGCCTGGCCGCGCCGCAGGTGCTGGAGCGGTTGCGCGAGGCCATTTTGGAACTGGAGCTCGTGCCCGGCACCGTGCTGGCGCGCCAGGCCCTGGCCGAGCAATTCGGCATCAGCCAGACGCCCGTGCGCGAGGCCCTGCTGCGCCTGAATGAAGAAGGGCTGGTGGACGTGTTCCCGCAGCACGCCACGGTGGTCAGCCGCATCGACCTGACGGCGGCCCGGCAGGCGCATTTCCTGCGGCGCGCGATCGAACTGGAGTTGGTGCGCGAACTGGCCGCGCAGCGCCCGCTGGGGCTGGTGGCGGCGCTGGAGCGCCAGGTGGGCCTGCAGCAGGCGCTGGCCGAGGCGCAGCAATACGGCGAGTTCGTCGCGGCCGACCGCGCGTTCCACCGGCTGATGTATGCGGCGGCCGGCATGGAAGCTCTGTGGGAGCTGGTCGGCCGCACCTCGGGCCATGTGGACAGGCTGCGCCGGCTGCACTTGCCCACGGCGGGCAAGACCGCGTCGATCCTGCGCGACCACCGCGCCATCACGGCCGGCATCGCGGCGGGCGACGGCCCGGCGGCGCAGGAGGCTGTGCGCACGCATCTGTCGGGCACCTTGTCTGCAGTGGACGAGATCCGAACGCAGTTCCCGGACTATGTGGTCGATGCGGACGCTTGAGCGCCGCAAGGCCAGGCTTGCTGGGCGCTATGGAAGCGCCGATCCGATGTCGGTCCGCGCGAAGTCGTCGCCGACATAGAGCAGCTTGCACCCGTGCGTCTTGGCGAGCACATAAGCAAAGCAATCGCCGTAGTTCAGCCCCGCCGGATGAATACCTTTGCCCCACAGCCCGTAGGCCTGCGCCACATCGTGTGCGCCGGCCGAGGTGACGCTGACGACTTCAAATCCCAAGCCGTCGAGCAGGCGTTCCATTTCCTCCCCCACACCGCGCCGGCCGGCGACGATCAGCGCTTCAGCCACCGTGCCGGCGGAAATCAGCAGCCGATGTTCCGCTGTGAGAACGGCTGCACAACGGTCGGCGTCAGCCTCGTCCAACACGATGGCCATCAGTGCCGAGGTATCGACCGCGATCACGCGGGCAGTCCGTCGTCGTCGTACAGCGCGTCCTGGCTGCGCGCCGCGCCGGGCCCGGGACGTGCCTTGGCCGCCCCGGCGCTGCGCACGGCGGCCAGCAGCGCCCGACGTGCCGCCTGGTTGGAGACGGGCTGCACCGGCACCAGCCGAACGGCGGGGTGGCCGTGACGTGTCAGCACGATGTCGTCGCCCGCTTCCGCGCGGCGGACCAGGTCGGTCAGTTGCCCCTTGGCGTCGGTGACAGAGACATGCATGCCAGGCTCCTGAATGGTCCAAAGAATAGTCCAATATTCTCATGGTCGGTGGCACAGCGTTGGCAACACTAGAATTCGCGCCTCCCAAGGAGCGTTGCAGCGGACCACCGGTCCGTCAGGCTTGGGACCGCATCCGCAACGACGCTCACCGGCCCCTTGATCGCCCGATCGGATGCCCAGGTGAGACCATGACCCACGACACTGCCGCCCCTTCTTCCGCTTCCGAAGCCGCCACGCCGCCGCCCATGCGCCTGTCCGGCCTGGAGCCTGTCGCCATCGGGGCGGGCACGCTGTTCGTCAACATCGGCGAGCGCACCAACGTCACCGGCTCCAAGGCGTTCGCCCGCATGATCCTGAACGGCGAGTTCGACCAGGCGCTGTCGGTCGCGCGCCAGCAGGTCGAGAACGGCGCCCAGGTCATCGACATCAACATGGACGAGGCCATGCTGGACAGCAAGGCGGCCATGGTGCGCTTCCTGAACCTGATCGCCAGCGAGCCCGACATCGCGCGCGTGCCCATCATGGTGGACAGCTCGAAGTGGGAGGTCATCGAGGCCGGCCTGCGCTGCATCCAGGGCAAGGGCATCGTCAACTCGATCTCCATGAAGGAGGGTGTCGAGAAGTTCAAGCACGAGGCGCGGCTGGTGCGGCGCTACGGCGCGGCGGCTGTGGTGATGGCCTTCGACGAGCAGGGCCAGGCCGACACCTTCGCGCGCAAGACCGAGATCTGCGAACGCGCCTACCGCGTGCTGGTGGACGAGGTGGGCTTTCCGCCCGAAGACATCATCTTCGACCCCAACATCTTCGCGGTGGCCACCGGCATCGAGGAGCACAACAACTACGCCGTCGACTTCATCGAAGCCGTGCGCTGGATCAAGCAGAACCTGCCGGGTGCCAAGGTGTCGGGCGGCGTCTCCAACGTGAGCTTCAGCTTCCGTGGCAACGACCCGGTGCGCGAGGCCATCCACACCGTGTTCCTGTACCACGCGATCCAGGCCGGCATGGACATGGGCATCGTCAACGCCGGCATGGTGGGCGTCTACGACGACCTGGAGCCGCAGCTGCGGGAGCGCGTGGAAGACGTGGTTCTGAACCGCCGGCCCGATGCGGGCGAGAGGCTGGTCGAGATCGCCGAGACCGCCAAGAGCGGCGCCAAGGACGAGAGCAAGAAGCTCGAATGGCGCGGCACGCCCGAGGCGCCGGTCAGCGTGGAACAGCGGCTGGCCCACGCCATGGTGCACGGCATCACCGACTTCATCGTGCTCGACACCGAGGAGGCCTACCAGGCCATCCTGGCCAAGGGCGGCCGCCCGCTGCACGTGATCGAAGGCCCGCTGATGGCCGGCATGAACATCGTGGGCGACCTGTTTGGCGCCGGCAAGATGTTCCTGCCGCAGGTGGTGAAGTCGGCCCGCGTGATGAAGTCGGCCGTGGCGCACCTGATCCCCTACATCGAAGAAGAGAAGCTGCGCGACGAGGCCGCCGGCCGCGACGTGCGCAGCAAGGGCAAGATCGTCATTGCCACGGTGAAGGGCGACGTGCACGACATCGGCAAGAACATCGTCACCGTCGTGCTCCAGTGCAACAACTTCGAGGTGGTGAACATGGGCGTGATGGTCCCGTGCCACGAGATCCTGGCCAAGGCCAAGGTCGAGGGCGCGGACATCGTCGGCCTGTCGGGCCTGATCACGCCGAGCCTGGAGGAGATGCAGTACGTGGCCGGCGAGATGCAGAAGGACGAACACTTCCGCATCAAGAAGATTCCGCTCTTGATCGGCGGCGCCACCACCAGCCGCGTGCACACCGCCGTGAAGATCGCGCCGCACTACGAAGGCCCTGTGGTCTACGTGCCCGATGCCTCGCGCAGCGTGGGGGTGGCGCAGAGCCTGCTGTCCGACCAGGCCAGTGCGTACATCGCCGAGCTCAACGCCGACTACGACAAGGTGCGCCACCAGCACGCCAACAAGAAGCAGGTGCCACTGTGGCCGCTGGCCAAGGCGCGTGCCAACAAGACGCCGGTGGATTGGGCGGCCTACCAGCCCACCCGCCCCAAGTTCATCGGCCGGCGCGTGTTCAAGAACTTCGACCTGGGCGAACTGGCCCGGTACATCGATTGGGGTCCCTTCTTCCAGACCTGGGACCTGGCCGGCCCGTTCCCGGCCATTCTCAAGGACGAGATCGTGGGCACCGAGGCGCAGCGCGTGTTCAGCGACGGCAAGCGCATGCTGCAGCGGATCATCGAGGGCCGCTGGCTCACGGCCAACGGCATCGTTGCGCTGTACCCTGCCGCCAGCGTGCACGACGACGACATCGCCTTCTACACGGACGAGACGCGCAGCCACACCGCGCTGACCTGGCATGGCCTGCGCCAGCAGACCGAGAAGCAGGTGATCGACGGCGTGCCACGGCCCAGCCGTTGCCTGGCCGACTTCGTGGCGCCGGCGGGAAGCGGCGTGGCCGACTACGCCGGCATGTTCGCCGTCACAGCCGGCATCGGTGCCGAGGCGCGCGAGAAGCGCTTCGTCGACGACCTGGACGACTACTCGGCCATCATGTTCAAGGCCCTGGCCGACCGGCTGGCCGAAGCCTTCGCCGAATGCCTGCACCACCGCGTGCGCACCGACCTGTGGGGCTATGCGGCCGGCGAGGCGCTGGACAACGAGCAGCTGGTCCGTGAGCAGTACCGCGGCATCCGGCCCGCCCCGGGCTACCCGGCTTGCCCCGAGCACAGCGTCAAGCGGGACATGTTCACGCTGCTGCAGTGCGAAGACATCGGCATGGGGTTGACCGACAGCTGGGCCATGACGCCCGCTGCGAGCGTGAGCGGCTTCTACATCGGCCACCCGGACAGCACCTATTTCAACGTCGGCAAGATCGGCCAGGACCAGGTGGAAGACCTGGCGCGGCGCCGCGGCGTGCCTGTGGCCGAACTCGAGCGGGCGCTGGCGCCGCAGCTCTGAACAGCCGCGCTCGGCCGCAGAGAAGGTTTTACGGTGTCTTACAAATGAGACACCGGCCAGCGACGCTGCTTGCATAGCCTTGGATCCACGGAGCGCGCTTGCGCTCTGCTTCGAGGAGTGACCATGCAAGAACACCAAACTTCCCCTTCGATCCCTGCCCGCTCGGGAAACAAGACGCTGTGGATCGCCGTCGGCGCGCTGGCCGTGGCGGTCGCCGGTCTCGGCGGCACCCTGCTGGGGACGCAGTTGCCCCGCGGTGCTGCTGAGCCGCCGGCCAGCCATGCATCGGGCCTGATGCCCTTTGACGGCGCGCCCACGGCGGCGGCCAAGCCTGCCACGCACAGCGCACCGACCGCACCGGCGCCGGCGCCTCGCGTTGCGCCTGCAGTCGTCCGGGCACCGGCTGCGGCCCCTGCGGCCGCGCCCGTGGCGCGCTGCGAAAGCTGCGGCACCGTCGTCGCCGTGAGCGCCGTGCAGCGGGCCGGCCAGGGCAGCGGCGTGGGGGCGGTGGCAGGCGGCGTGGTCGGTGGCCTGTTGGGCAACCAGGTCGGCGGCGGCAGTGGTCGCGCCGTGGCCACGGTGATCGGGGCCGTGGGCGGCGGTTTTGCCGGCAACGAGGTTGAAAAGCGCGTACGGCAGAACACCGCCTACGCAGTTCGCGTCCGCATGGACGACGGCAGCGTGCGCACCGTGGAGCAGGCCGAGGCCGTGCCCGTGGGCAGCCCCGTGCTGGTGCAGAACGGCACCGCCCGGGCGCGTGGCAACACCGCGGCCTGGAACGGCTCGTAGCGCGAAAACCGTTATCCGTCATCAAAAAAAGGCCGGGCGCCATGCGCCCGGCCTTTTTTTTCTTGACCCAGACGAGAGCACCGTCTCGCCTGCCATCGCGGCAAAACGCGCAAGTCGTAACGAAACCGGAACAAAAAATAGTTCAGATGCAGGGACGGTCAAGGGAACTATTCACGTTCACTGACATTTTGTAGCGGTGTTCGCCTACAAAAACCAATAGCATCCGCCTACACCCGTTGAGCACGTCGCGCAACGCCCAGATCACATAAAAGTCATGAAAACTTTTGAAACCTCTCCCGCCAGCGAGCGGTTTGGGCAATATTTCCGTATTGCACCAGCTTTGGACGCCGCGGCGAGAGACGAAGTGTATTTTGTGCGCCACGACGTGTACGCCCGGGAGCTGGGGTTCGAGCCGGTGCGTACCGAGCAGCGGGAGGTGGATGGCTACGACCGGCATGCGCTGCACTGCATTGTCCGGACCAATGACGACAATGTTCGTCCCGTAGGTTGTGCCCGGGTGGTGCTGACGGATCCGCGGGACCGGGATGCCCCGCTGCCCTTCGAGCAATCCTGCCGCGACACGCTGGACCGCCGCATCATCGATCCCGCGGCATTGCCGCGCGAACGCATCGCCGAGGTGTCCCGGCTGGCCGTCATGGGCGAGTTCCGCCGCCGCCGTGGCGAGCTTCACCGGCCGGTGGCCCTGTCCGCGCGCGACAGCTCGAGCGATCCCTCGGCGCGCTTTCCCAATATTCCGGTGAGCCTGTACTTTGGCGCCGTGGCGCTGGCCCAGCGTGCCGGCGTCGAATACCTGTTCACGCTGACGGAACCGCGCCTGGCCAAGCATTTCGCACGCGGCGGCGTGCAGATCGAAACCGTCGGCGCGCCGATCGAGCACCGCGGCATGCGCATCCCCTCGCTGATGCGCGTCTCGCAGGTCTACAGCAGCCTGCGCGCGATGGTGCGTCCGATCTGGCACGAGGTGCATGCCCAGATGGACACCTGCTACCTGCTGCACGAGGCCATGGTCCAGCGGGACCTGGCCGAGGTGCCGGTCTCGCAGAGCGCGCCACTGAGCGTCTGAGGGCGGATCAACCGGCCGCGGGGCTGCGCAACGCCCGGCGGTATTGCACCGCCTCGGCGACGTGGCTGGTCTGCAGCTTCTCACTGCCTTGCAGATCGGCGATGGTGCGCGCCACGCGCAGCGCGCGGTGGATGCCGCGGGCGGACCAGCCCAGCCGCGCCGCGGCATGGTTCAGGAAGCGGCTGGCCTCCTCGGTGCGTGCGGCATGGCGCTCCAGGTCCTGGCCGGCCAGGGCTTGGTTGCACTGGCCCTGCCGCTGCAGGGCCAGCGCGCGCGCCGCGGTGCAGCGCTCACGCACCGTGGCGGTGCTCTCGGCGGCCGGCGTGTCCAGCAGTTCCTGGGGCGCCAGCGCGGCAAGCTCCAGGTGCAGGTCGATCCGGTCCAGCAACGGACCGCTGAGCTTGGACTGGTAACGCACCACCTGGTCGGGGCTGCAGCGGCAGGCGCGGTGGGTGGCGCCGAAGTACCCGCAGGGGCAGGGGTTCATGGCCGCGATGAGCAGGAAGCGTGCAGGGAACTCTGCGCGCTGGGCGGCGCGGGCGATCGCGATGCGCCCCGTCTCCAGGGGCTCGCGCAGGGCTTCCAGCGCGGCACGGGGGAACTCGACCAGCTCGTCCAGAAACAGAACGCCGTGGTGCGCCAGCGAGATCTCGCCGGGCCGGGGTGGCGATCCGCCGCCGACCAGGGCCACGGCACTGGCCGTGTGGTGTGGTGCGCGGGTGGGCCGGCGCATCCACTGCCCCAGCGAGAAAATCCCCGCCAGGCTGGCGACCGCGGCGCTTTGCAGGGCTTCCTCCGTGTGCATGGGTGGCAGCAGGTTGGCAAAGCGTTGCGCCAGCATGGATTTGCCGCTGCCCGGCGGCCCGACCAGCAGCACGCTGTGCCCGCCAGCGGCAGCGATCTCCAACGCCCGCTTGGCAGCGGACTGGCCTTTGACATCCGCCAGGTCCGGGCCCGCGGCGGCGGCCGGCGGCAGGCCTGCCTGCAGCAGGGTCCAGCCATCGCCCGCAGGCGCTGCGGGGCTGCCGCCCGGCGGAAACGCGGCCACCACGTCCAGCAGATGCCGGGCACGCACGACCTGCATGTCCGGCACCAGGGCGGCCTCCTCGGCACTGCCGGGCGGCAGGACCAGCGTGGGCGGGTGGGCCTGGCCGTGCAGCGCCAGGCTCATGGCCAGCGCGCCGTGCACGGGCCGCAGTTCGCCCGACAGCGACAGCTCCCCGGCGAACTCGTGGCCGGCCAGCCGTCCGGCGTCGACTTGTCCGCTGGCCGCCAGGATGCCCAGTGCGATGGGCAGGTCGAAGCGGCCGGAATCCTTGGGCAGGTCGGCCGGAGCCAGGTTGACCGTCGAGCTCTATGTAATCTATCGGAATGAACACGGTAGCGCCGTCCACGAAGGACGAGGTAGGCTCTACTATGCTCGAACAGGGTAGATCATGATCGTAAGGCTGCTTCCCCAGATCGCGGTGCACACCCAGATGAAGGTGCACCAGCGCACCTATAAGCGCACAGAGGTGTTCGACAGCCGACTGTTCCCGGCTCGGTCGCTCGCGTGGGTGTGGCCGCAGCTCCACGAGCTCGGGCGGAGGTCCCGGCTATCGCCGGAGCAGGATCAAGAAATGCGGTACTTACAGCGGGGCTTGAGGATCGCGAGCAAGCTGAAGACATGGATGGACATCGCGACAACCCGCCCGGAAGACGTCGTTCTGGAGCAGGTGCTCGCGCTGTTCAATGAGTACGAAGACAACCTTGTCACGACCGTCGGTGACAACAACAGCTCCGCCCGCCTCAGTGGGTCCATCCGAAACTTAGTGGAGCGTGTTGTAAAGAAACACTCTAAAGATGCTCGAACGTCCAACATTCGCCAGCATTACAGAGTCCGTTGCGTCATCCGATCAAGAGGCAGGGCTTTACTCAGCGATGTGCCACATCCCGCCCGCCCGCTCATTAAGGCGCTACCTCACGAATCGCTTTCCCAGCTGACGAAGGAAACGACCGCGGTCCTAAGCTGGGATTTGGAGCAGTTCAACAGGGCCGCCGTGGCAGTCCTGCGTAGATATGAGTTGGCACTGGAAAACGTCCAGTTGCTGAGAAACCTCCGAATAGCTCCCGCTGACGGAGAAAGCATAAGAAACAAGGTTCTCCGCCTTGCTTATGTGGGAGACGAGCAGAACTGGAGTGCGGAAGAACTCCAGACCTATGTGGCTCTGGAGCTTGAAATAAGGGAAGGCAAGGCACAAGAGTTTGGTAGACCCGAGTATCCAAAACAACGATACCCGCACAATCTAAATGATTATATGAAAGGGCTATTGTGCGGACTTTCAAATGGCACCACTTTGCCATTCTGGCTTGACATAGAAATAGCACCTCCAGTTGAGGTGCTGCTCTCGTGTGCATTGATTATTCAGATGAAAACGGCATGGAACTTTATCTCCGTGCTCGAACTAGAGCCCCACATGCTGGTAGCGGACAAATTCCCCCTACAACTGCAATCCACCAAACCTAAAACGAAGGACAAAACGCCCATTGTTCTGATCGAGCGGTCAGATGAAGAAGTACTTTTGGCGTTGAAAGTTCTTAGGGAGAGATATCAACGGTTGATATTGAGTGGAATTCAAGGGCCTAGCGTATTTGCAAGCTCCCGATCTGCCCGTAGCGGAAAAGGTGACGCAGTCAGCGGGTGGGATAGCTCTTTAAAAAAGTTCTGCCGTACATACAGCCTGCCCACGTGCTCCGCTGAGATGGTTAGGAATCAGGTCTTGGCCTATCGGGCAACTACACGGAGTATTTTAAGTGCGCGATCAACCGCTGGGCATCTCAGCGAAAACACCACACTAGGCTACATAAACAAAATCCTAGTCCAGCGCCTGAACTCCGCGAACTCGTTTGAGTTCGATAAGCGGTTTGACGCGACCGTACATTACATGATTGACCCGAAACGCGTTGCAAAAGACCAGAAAATTCTTGCGTATCCGATAGGCGACGGCGCATCATGCAAATCTCCGTCGCAGCCTCCAAAGCAGGAATGGCTGGTTGATGGTGCTTGCAGTGGGCGCGAATGCCATAAAAACGGCGGCTGCCCGAACAGAAAAATAGTCATAGATTTGGCCAGAATCGAAGAGGTCGTTCGAACAAAGCGCTATTACGACGCCAACGCAATTCGACTGCTTAACGAGAACGAGGCCGCTTTTGCAGCAGATCATCTGCCCAATCTGGAGTTCAACTATGCTCTGTTCGGCCTTCTGAAGCGCGGACCCTACAGGCATCTGGTCAAGAGGTTCGACAATGAGTGAAGCAGCCGAGAAATCAGAGGCGAGCGGCGCTGCGCCTGAGTTTGAATGCGTTAGCAGGAAGATACGGTTCGATCTTGCGTCTCGCACAATCTCGGTAAAGCGGTCCATAGTTCGCGCCGACGAAGAGCCCTGGGCTGATTTAGGCGTCCAATACGCTTGGATGCCTGCCTCTCCCCTTCATCCCGCACCGACAAAACTTGTCGAACACGACCAATTGTTCTGGTTGCTAGTAGTTTCACTAGATTGTTATGCAGCTAAACAGAAGGGATCAAAGACCTTCCATACAGTCGTAACCGACATATGCAGAACTCTTGTCAAAACATTTGAGTACCTATGGATCGAAGGTTTCTATGATCCTCGTGACGCACCAGAAGCAGTTTGGCAAAAGCTTCGGACAACTCTTGCTAGAGGGAGTTGGAATGCCGCGCTACGAACAGAACAGAGAGCGATAAACTTTGTTGCCGACAACCCTAACACGGCCGCGAATTATATCTATCGCAACTGGAAAGGAAAGATAAGCCTACGAGATGAGTTTCGCGAAGCTCTTGGGACGAACATAGCTGGTTTAGAGACTCGGGCGCTCAAAAGCATCGTGGTACAGGCTACTTCCAAACGTGATGACGATGACGGGCGCTACAAATTTGGTGTTGCAAAGCAAATGTCTGAGACCATGCTGATCCAGACATTGCGCGCTCATGATTTGCTAGGAATGCTCCCTGAAAGATATCGCGTCAAAACGATTCCCAGAGAGAGCGCCTCCGGATTCGCACAGGAGAACGGAAGGAAAGGGAACCGGACAGAGAATATCGAACCAGAAGTCTGGGCAAAGGTGCTTGTGCACGCATACAAATGGATTTACGACTTCGGCCCGTTCGTTGTTGAAGCAGTCCGCGTAATTGCAATCCATTTGGAGCCCTACTTCTCTACCGAGATGCGCCTCCGAGCCGACGCTAATGAATCCGTAGCTTCTTACCGCGCAAGCCTGATGAGGCGTGCACTGCCCAAAATTACCGAGGTACAGGCGCTGAGCGCGGCGATAGGGTTAGAGATTACTAATTACAGCAGGAAAGAGAACCCAGACGGCGAGACTTCAGTTAACGCCGTTCTAAACCAACTGTTGTCATCATGCTTTATCGTAATTGCTTCAATGAATGCACGACGCAAGGATGAGGTTAGCGGAAGAGCTGTCGGTATATACGCTGGGGCACTAAAACAGATTGATCCGCACCGCGATGTGTATGAATGCGACTTCTATGTTGAAAAGACAGTGCAAGACTACGTTCCATTCCTTGTGAACAATGTTTCCGCGACGGCGATTCAACTTGTGGACGACGTAGCAGAGGTGGCATGGTTCTGGCGAGAGGCGGTTAACGAACAACAGGGAGCAGCGGGACGTGAAAGAAAAGTTTTCTTTCTGCCGGGTTTTGTCGGTGGCAAAAAGGGGAAGCCGATATGGTTTGAGTTCGATGCAAACCAAGACGAGCCAGCGCAGGCATTTATTCGAGACGCGTTGGGAGAACTCGCATCGCAATTCAAGGTAAAAGCCCACATGTTCCGACGAGGATATGGACTTCTCTACCACTACCGATATGAGAACGCCACGCTCGTTGCCTTGTCTCAAAAGTATGGGCATCTCGACCTAAACTCCACCCGTCACTACATAACGAATGGGACGGAAACAGAACTTGGAAAGACGGCCGCAGCAAAATGGGCATTACCTTCAAATCCAGTTCAACGTGCTCAATTGGATCAACGCAAGGAAATGCAAGCGGAGATTGAAGACGTGGGTTTGGGAAAGTTAGAAAATTTTGTGCGCGATGTAATCGGAGGCGCGCGAACTTTTGGAGGTGGTTTCTCCAAGTTGGTTGCTCGTTATCACAGGATTCTTAGCGCAAGAGTAGATTACGACCAAATGAGTCTTGCGGCGCAGGCGAAGAGCTTGATGGCGTCGTTGGTGGATCGCGGCCACACTTCGCATCCTCTTAAGACCAATACCTGCTGGGCTGGCCGAAACCGCAAGCATGCTGCATGCGGAGTTAAAAAGGAAGCAGTAGCACGGGAGAATGCATCTGCCATGGTTTGCTCGCGATGCCCCTATTCAGAAACGAACGAAGTTCAGCTTAAGACCCTCGAGCGGGACCTAGCCTTCCTTTCTTCTCACGGGCTTGCGGCCGCCGAAACTGTGAAAGGCCGCGCTGCTATACAAGAGCAAGAAAACCTCCGACGCGTCATTGTTTTGCATAGATTGAGGTTGGGTCTAGACAAATGAAAAAGACAAACATGTCGTTGGCTCGCGGCGCGAGTTCAGATTCTGCGCCTGGTCTCAAGCCTGCTGTAGCCTTCGGAAATCAAAAAGCGGCCGAGAAAAGTATCAGAGATAAGCTTGCAATTATCGAAGGCGCTATAAAGGCTTATGCGAAAGAAAAGGTGGCGAAGTCTTTGGAAGGCCTTCCTCCCACGAAGCGCCAATTCTACTTATGGACACCCATAACCGCATCAGGAGAGAAGTTAAGTACAAATAATCCTGATACCGCTAAGCAATATCCGCCATTGCTGATGCGCATTGAGTCTGCCATTGAACTGATACGTCTGGAGCGGGGCCGCATAGCCATCACGCCTTCAGTCAAAGAGGATTCCTTGGCAGCCGCGAGGCGGTCATCCTCCCTGCACAAAGCTTTACGCGAAATTGCGGAGCGCGAGCTCATTGCGCAGCGTAGGCTCGTCCAGATGGCGAAGCAGGAGTTGGAGAACGCTCAGGCATCGCTTAACTCGACGCAAAAGGAGGCGGCAGCCTTGCAGAAAAACCTACGAGCTGAAATTGCGGCCTTGAGCGCTGAGAACTCTCGACTGGTCAAGCTGAACAAAACGGTCGTTCTGCTCAAGCGATGAACTCCCGTTTCAAGCTTTCTTTGGTCGAGTGCGGCGGGGGCTCATTCGCCGCTATTTTATATGATCTCCAGCGCTGTAGAGTGGTATGGGAAGTCACTGACTACGCCGAAAATCTAATTTCCATCCTTCATTTCAAGCCGACTAGTATTCATCAGGAGATTGGGCATCTCCGCGTATTTTGGGCGTATTTGCACGCGCACGGCATTGCTATCGAGAAGTTCACAGACCGCGACCTGACTGGGTTTCGGGACTATATTACTAGGAGCGCCGAGAATAGTCCGGCGCGTCGTCAGCATCGACCGAAAGCTGCGAAAAAGACAGCTAACGCTAAGTTGACGCGTGTCTATGATTGGCTGATATGGCTTCAAGAAACTGGGCGCATTTCAATAAATTCCATCGGTCGAATTGGTGCGAGGGTGCAGAGTGCGTTGAATGGCAGTAGTTTGTCCTATCACGCAAAGGAGAATCGGAAATTGCGGCTGGAGGATAAGTATCCTCTCCTTCACGAGGAGAGCGACAGTCGGAGTAAGCACACCGTTGCTTCATTCATTCCAACTGAGGAAACCGTTGACCTACTGCACGAGACCTTTTTTTCGAAAGGTTCAACAAGCCACATTCGGCATCGAAATTCAATGATGGTCGATTTTGTAGCTTATTCCGGTTTCAGGAGGAACTCAATGAGGTCGCTAAAAGTGGAGCAATTCATCGGTGATGACTACTTGACTAGAACATCCGACACCGTAACGATAAGGCCAGCCGAGCAGAAGTTTGGTTACCAAAACACTTTCGATATCCCGGTCGTTTTGCACAACAATATGCGTGCTTTCATCCTTACCGAGCGCGCGCAATTGCTTCGCGACAAGGGTAAAAACGAATCTGTGGCGAAGGGATTTGTCTTCCTTTCTGACAGGAATTGTACGCCTTTGGACGGGAGAACGATTACCGCTATCGTTTCCGGAGCTATGCGTGCTAACGGGGCGCCGAAAGGAGCAGCCGTTCACGCGTTTAGAGCTAAGTATGCGGTGGAAGCTACAGAAGATGAATTCGAAGATCGTCGAGAGCGAGGGTTGGATACGAGTGAAGACACAATAAGTCGTGCGGTGGCCGTTAAGCTGGGGCACTCTAACCCGGAGTCACAAAGGGCGTACACAGCCCGCCATGCTTCAATAGAGCTGGTAGGAGCAAAGTCTAGACGAATACGAAAATTAGATGAGCTGAAGGAGGAGAATGAGCGATTGCGTCTAGAGAACGATAGGTTGCTGCAGCAATTAAAAGACAGCAGGTGATGAACACATTGTTCTTGATGAGCATTGGTACATCGCTCTTTCAACAGCCCGTCGCTCGCCAGTCTTCAGGCGCCAAGGGTCGCGGCGGTTCTGTTGTATTGACGTGACGAGGGCGGACACCTGCGTTGCTCTCCGCCGTGTGATCGTCTCGTCGGGTTGTGTGGGTAGGCTCGGCGCCGTACGTCTGCGCAGTCTGAAAATAGGGATAGCATCAGGTCCAACACAAAGGCAAGGACGTCAATGGCGGTAGGTCTTCAGGACGCGGTCATGCTGCGCAAGTGTGCTTACAAGGTCCTGGGTTGGTGTCGATTCGGTGCCTTGCTCATGGTCGCGACATTGTGTCTCTCGCGGTTCAGCACCCAGTCTACGGACGGCCTGCCGACGCTGGCAGCTGCGCTTCTGACCGTGTTCGCCGCGACTACTAGCCTTCTGTACAACCGAGCGAGGGCGTACTCAGCGGGGCCGCTCCAGCGGAGAACATTGCACGCGGCCGAGCAATGCCTGCGCGCTACGCTTCTCCTGGTGGTCGGGGTGTCTGCCGCGTCCGCTGTCTTGTACTGGTTGCCCGACCAAAGCGGCCGGTTCTTCACCTCCAAAGATGGTGACAGCTTAGTTGCTTTGGTGCTCACGGCGCCTGCTGTGATGCTTCTTGCCTTCTCGGGCTGGCTCTATGTAGGGGCGCTGCAGACTCTGCTACCGAACATGATTACGCCACTCCGCACGCGCATCCGGTACCGCAGGGAATTGGAGCGTAGGCGGGTGAAGTCATCAACAGACCTCGGCGAGAAGGCACGGTCGACAACTAAGGACGTGTGACCTGTGTGGGCCCTTGCTTAGCCAGAACAGCTACGCCCATCGGTCCGTAGGCGCCCTCTCGCCTTGGCTCGTATATCATCCTGACACTGGCCTTCGCTGCAGGCCTGCACGCTCACAGAGCGAAGCCAATCGAGGCTGCGGCGGTTGGCTTGGTTCTGACCAAGGCGTTGATGCTGGTTGTGTGGGCGCAGTCCGGCTTGACGCCCTGGAGATCAGCAACCATGGCAAGTCCCTTGACATCCAAGCAGATTGCGTATCTGCGCAGCGATGCGAAGAATATTGCGCGCGAGCAAAGTTGCCCCCTTACTCAAGCGCAAGACGAGATTGCGAAGAGGCATGGCTACAAGAATTGGGCATTGCTCGTCCGGTCTAACCGACTGGAGAGGCAAGCAGAGCCGTTGTCGAATGCGGGTCGGAGCAAGTCCAAATTTCTCGCTTCTGGCGAGCGAGCCGATTTGCTTCGGTGGTTTAAGAGTAAGCTTGAGACGGGCGTATCCCAAGGTGAAATTGCCCCCGCGCTTTCAAAGACAGAGCGTCGTCTGGTGGCATTACTGTTTTTTGGTTTTAATCGAAGAATCATCCCGCTCGCGCGAATTTTTGGGCACACGGCGTTGTCTTCGGTTTATCTCTACCTGAAGGTATCAGACCGAGCACCGCGACCACCTTTCGTCTCAGCAAGCGATAGAAAACCATGAAGGCTTCTCTACCAATAGACGGCGCTGGCGTTGTAGTCTATTCGCCGGCAGCGTCGGTCTCCATATGTTGGTGAGAGCCTCAGAATAAACCTCTACGCGTTCCCCGCAATAAACACTTAGACCGAACGGTGCTATCTAGACGGAAACTACCAACCCATTGCGGGCAATCGCGGCTCGGCCCATCATTTCAGCGGCGGCTCGCCGGGGCCAGCATTCGTAATCTTGCTGCGAGTGAATTGAGCCAATATATAAGGGCAAGCCGTTGATGTTGCCTAGAGGCCGTCGCGCTGACGGCAGTACGGGCGTTGTGAAGTCCCTCATGGCCCGGCTAACCAGGCGGACTTCAACCAAGCATGCTTGTGAAACAGGCAGTGGTCGACTGACCGACAGTCCGAACCGCCAAGCTACGCGCGAAAGACCAGTCCCGGCACTTGCGGTCAACGAAAGTCGCGTGAGGCAGTCTCCAGGTCGCCAAGCATTGGCGTGAGGTCTTCTAGCTTGCGAGCGATGAGGCTGCAGGCATCCCCAGCTCGTTGCCACTGGCCATGTACTGCAAGTAGACGAGAGCGAAGAAGCTCCTTTGGCTGTGCATCTCTCACGCTTGGCCAGACGATGACCTGGACATTGCCTGTCTCGTCCTCGAGGCTGACGAAGACGACTCCCTTGGCGGTTTCAGGTCTCTGTCTCAGGGTGACGATTCCGCAAAACGATGCCGCGATGCCGTTGCGCCTCCTCATCAACTGTGAGGCCGTCACGAAGCGGCGCTCGTCCAGTTTGGGCCGCAGAAGCTTCATCGGGTGGCTCCGCAACGTCAGCCCCAACGTGCGGTAGTCCCAGGTCACTTCTTCGCCCTCGGGCGCTGCCCGCAGTTCAAGCACCGGTTCATCCACAGGCGCCTGCCTCAGCAGCATTGGCGGGCGGCGCAACGCGGCTGCATCCCATACCTGCTGACGGCGATGCCCGCTCAGGCTGCGCAGCGCATCTGCGCCCGCGAGCTGCCGCATGTCCTGGTGCTCTAGTTCAGCCAGGCGGGCCAGCTCCTCGGCGCTTTCGAAGTAGGCCTCGTCCCTGGCCCGAACGATGCGGTCGGCAACATCTTTCTTGAAGCCGTCGACCATGCGGAGGCCGAGTCGGACCGCGGGCTGGTGTTCGATGTTTTCCATCGTGCAGTCCCACTCGCTGGAGAGAACATCGGGCGGCCGTACCTCGACCTGGTGCCGCTGAGCATCCTGCACAAGCTGGCTTGCACTGTAGAAGCCCATGGGCTGGCTGTTGAGCAGTCCACACAGGAACTCAGCTGGGTAGTGACACTTCGCCCAGCAGCTGGCGTAGACCAGGATGGCGAAGCTGGCTGCGTGGCTCTCCGGAAAGCCATACGAGCTGAAGCCCTTCATCTGCTCGAACACATTGCGTGCGAAGTCCTCGGTGTACCCGCGATCCACCATGCCGCCGATGATGCGCGGCTCGTACTTGTTCAAGCTGCCTGTCCGGCGCCACGCAGCCATCGCCCGTCGCAGTCCGTCCGCTTCGCCAGGCGTGAAGCCGGCGCAGAGGATCGCCAGCTGCATGCACTGCTCCTGGAACAGCGGGACGCCAAGCGTGCGCCCCAAGGCCTTCTCAATCTCTGGGCTCGGGTAGGTCACCGGGACCGTTCCGTTGCGCCGCTCCAGGTATGGATGTACCGAGCCACCTTGGATCGGACCGGGCCGCACGATGGCCACCTGCACCACTAGGTCGTAGAAGCGTTGGGGGCGGTGCCGCGGCAGCATGCTCATCTGCGCGCGGCTCTCCACTTGGAATGTCCCCACCGTGTCTGCCTTGCAGATCATCTTGTAGGTGACCGGGTCTTCAGACGGGATGTCCTGCATTTCGAACACGTGCCCCTTGCGCTGGCCAATGAGGTCCAGCGTCTTCCTCAGTGCTGTGAGCATGCCCAGGGCCAAGACGTCGACCTTCAGCAGCCCCATGAGGTCCAGGTCGTCTTTGTCCCACTGGATGACCGTGCGGTCAGGCATCGACGCGTTCTCGATGGGAACGAGGCGGCTCAAGGGCCCTGACGTCAGGACGAATCCGCCGGTGTGCTGCCCGAGGTGGCGGGGGAAGCCCAGCAGTTGCTCCGTCAACGTGCGCAGCTGCTTCACGAGCAGGCTGTCCTTGTTGAGCCCTGCCTCCGTCACCAGGTCGTCGGTAAGGTCCAGCTCCCACGAGCTTGTGCCCTTGGCCAGTACGTCCAGAGTTGTCTTATCGAGGTCGAGCGCTTTTCCGACGTCACGCAGCGCGCTCTTGGGCCTGTAGCTCGCCACCGTGGCCGTCAATGCGGCGCGGTCGCGACCGTATTTGGCGTACAGGTACTGGATGACCTCTTCACGTCGCTCGTGTTCGAAGTCGACGTCTACGTCTCATGTGGAACCCGGAGGCCGACGAGCAAGCAGACTGAGAAAAAACGTCAGAAGAATCAAGAGCATACGCCGGACGCGTCGACCTGATAAAAGACATCTTGACCGCCGACGTCTTCTAAATGACGCTGGCCGCTCAATTCCGACAGTTGGGATACATCGGCCGCGCGCAGGACGACGTAACGAGCGAAATGCGATCGAAGCGATCGCTTGGCAGATGTCAGAAACAGCTGCCGACAAGGTCGCGCTAGTGGGCGGCCGGGGCCTTGGGCGGCCTGCCTGGCTTACGCTTGACGGCACCGGTCGTAATTTTCGGCCGGGGACCTCGTCGATATGTCGTTCCACCCTCGAAAGTCTTCTCAACCAGCAGTTGCGGAGGGCAACCGAGTGCCCGCCCCAAAGCGAAGAGAGTTTCTAGCGTGGGCTGAGCGGACGCTAGTTCGAGCCGGCTGATGAAATTGGGGTGCAGCCCCGCAAGTGCAGCGAGTTCCGCCTGCGTCATGTCGGCGTCAAGACGCATTGAGCGCAACACGTTCGCGAAAGCGTCCAGAACCTTCATCAAGAGATCTGCGTTGGCATGCCGCAGATTCTTGAAAAGCACAACTTATAATTTTCACACTATGGTGTGAATATAAAATCTGTGTGGGACTACTTGTTGGCGTCGACCTTTCGCGACAGCAACGCCCGCGGTCGATGCCCGCAAACTTCCAGCTGCCGGGTGGCTCACTTTTTGCCGAACTGACAGGTGATGCAGTGGCCCCGCGTGTTCCGCCGCGCGACTTAACAAGCCATTTTTGGGCGAACGCCCAGCGAACAGGGGAACGAAAACTTGGAGCAGACAGGACTGGTGCACGGCTCGCTTTGCAGGCCGACGATGTTGGACGACGGCGAGGTGGTATGGGGTCAGGTGGCGATGAATGCCCCCCGGCGCTTCTGCATACTCAGCATCAAACTGGAAGACTCCATTTGCCCCGAGCTCTCTTTTTCGGACGACGATCTGTACAAGCGGTTGCGCGAGTTGGAGGCAGACGAGATCGTTGGCATCTCCCTCATTCACCCGCACGACAAGGCCGCGAGGTGGACCGCATATGGCGTGGTTGCGGTGTGGTTGTTCGAACCGGAGAACGGCGAAACCGCCCAAATCTCCTATGAGTTCGACACGGTAGGCCGAAGCGTATGGCCGGAAGGGGAAGGTGCCTGGAGCTTCCTTTGGCGTCGCAGCTGAGCACTTTCCTTCAATCTCGCCCCCGTGCAAGAGCAGCGTAGGGCTGACAGGCGCGTCAGGAGATGCCGTTGTGCTCGTGGCCCTTCACACGCTGGTATCGCGCAAAATTGGTCAACGTGAACGCCGTCAAGAAGAAGTCAAAACCAGGTGAGTCGTTCGTCGACCACCATGCTGTCGAGCGCGCTGTAGAAAAGCTTGCCGAGCGCTGCTCGCTTCTTCTCGCAAGGGTCAAGCATTGGAGAGAAGAGCGGCTTCGAACTGACAGGTACATGTCGGTCGCCGAGGCTGCCGCCGCGCTCGGGCTGCAGCAGCGAACCGTACTCCGTCGCATCGCTCACCGGAAGCTGATTGCGCTTTGGAGCACTGAAGCCGGGAGGTACAGAGTTCTTGCATGTTCGTTGGCCTTAACCCCGCAGGACACGAAGATCTTGATGGACGCGGTGGACGGTAGCAATGGTTTTCTCGAGTGGTATCTCGAGACACCTCAAGTCAAGCTCAACGGCATGAGACCGCTTGACTTGATCGTGGCGTCCGAGAACCATTCACGGGCGGCCAGAGCCAAGCGCAGGCGACTTGTCGAAAGCCTCGCCGAGTTGGGCAGTTCGATCTTTTCCACCGAGTTCGACCGCCTGCGACTTAGCAGGGCAAGCCAAGACTTGTTGCTTGCATGAGCCGAGCCTGGAAGAAGCTGCTCGAGAAGGGCATTCGCAACCAGGACGCCGATCTCCTGACTGACGAGTTCGTTTCGATCGACGAAGCTGCGCAGTTGCTTCGTGTTCATGTGCGCTCCGTGCAGCGCCGCGTGCGCGAACGCAGCCTTCTCACGCTGCGGAGCTTTTCAACCAAGGAGATCCGGATCCCTGCCTGGACCTTGGGCTTTAGGCCTCGAGACACCAGAGCGCTGCTCGCAGAAGTCGGTGATCATCATTGGCACCTATACCTGTTTCTTCGCGAGCCGATCGGCGGCTTGTCCGCTCTCACGCCGGAACAAATGCTTGTGCCGCTCGACCAACTGCGTCGCGTTCCGCGAGCCTACCGTGAGGACTTGATCGAACGGTTAGGCGGTCGCAACGAAACGCTCGTGGCCAAGATCATCGAACTGTTGAGAGACCAGATGCAAGGCACCGACGGCTCGGGCTTTGGATGACACCGGTAGCCCAGCGACGCCAAGCCTTGGAGCACGGCATTGCGACGCGCTCGTGCCGCATTCGCGCGCGTTTCCGCCTCCACCATGCGACGACAAGCCTCAATCTGCGAAGCGAGGCGCTGCGAATCCCCCGACGCAACGGCAGCACCCAGCTCAGCACGCACCGGTGCCAGCTCGGATCGATCGATCTCTGCGATCGACGTCAGCAGCTCCGTCGCCTCGACAGTCAAAGCAGCCCAGGCCTTGGCCTGCTTGACTGCGTTGGCAACTTGGACCTGCAGACTGTCCAACAGCATGCTGCGCCGCTGCGGGCTTTCCTGCGCCAGGATGCTTGTGAGCCGCTCCTCGAATGCCTCGACTTCCCGCGCCTCTCGCGCATGCTGACGCAGAAGCTCCAGATGCCGAGCCAACGAGCTGACCCGTCCATCGACGACGTCGTCTACGCTGGCGCAGTGGGTCGGCGAGTGCGGGGCGCAGTTGCAGCCGCTGGTCAACGCGCTGGCGGAGGAGTTGCGCCGCCATGCGGTGCTGCACGCCGACGAGACGCCGGTGTCCATGCTCAAGCCCAAGCACCTGAGCGACGGCAAGACGCACAAGGCCTACATCTGGTCGTACTGCACCACGAGCTTCAACGCGACGAAGGCCGTGGTCTTCCAATTCGCCGAAGGCCGCAGCGGCGAGAACGTTCAGCAGTTCCTGCAGCTCGACACTCCGCAAGCCTGGCAGGGCACGCTGGTCACCGATGGCTTCAGCGGCTACACCGCCACGACGACCAAGGGCGTGACGTCGGCGCAATGCATGGCGCACGCGCGCCGCAAGTTCAACGACCTGTGGGCCAACCACCGCAGCGAGGTCGGCCGCCAAGCGCTGCGCTACTTCCAGGTGCTGTTCAGGATCGAGCGCGAGATCGAAGATCTGCCTGGCGATGAGCGAAGGCAGATGCGGCAGCGCAAGTCACGTCGGGTGTTGGCCGCCTTGCATCGCTGGTTGCTCAGACAGCGGCAGCTGGTGCCGCCGGGCTCGGCCACGATGAAGGCCATCGACTACAGCTTGAAGCGCTGGACGCAACTCACGCGCTTCGTGCAGGACGGCGACGTGCCGATCTCCAACAACTGGGTGGAGAACCAGATCCGGCCCATTGCCATCGGCCGCTCGAACTGGCTGTTCGCCGGCAGCCTGCGCGCGGGCCAGCGGGCGGCGGCAATCATGAGCCTGCTGCACTCGGCGCGCATCAACGGGCATGAGCCCTACGCGTACATCAAGAACGTGTTGGAGCGGCTGCCCACGCACCCGGCCAGCCGCATTGACGAGTTGCTGCCGCATCGCTGGACGCCTGCTGCATCCGCGTAGCAGCGCGCCAGATCAAGGGATTGCAAATCCGTCCAGGTGAGTTGGCCGGACGGATACAGCCGTACGCGGCGTCGGCAGCTGTGTTGCGCCCCAACTCGCGGCTGATGGTCGATGGCGCACGCCTCAGCAGGCGGGCTATCGCCCGTACACCGCATTTGCGCTGGAGCATGCTCGCAATCGTCATGCGGTCTTCGGGCTGGAGATGGTCGTATCGGATGGCGGGCTTCATGTGAACACCTTACTTCAAGGGGTGTTGCACTTCAGATTTGAGGCCGCCATCAGATTTGCGGACGAACCGCGGCCGGCATCGTGGTTCACCGTTTCCGGCCCCTCTCGCCCAGCGTCTGACTAGGGCAAACATAGTTGGTCGAGGTTGAAGAGCCCAAGTCCATGATTTTGCAGCGCGTCGCGTGCGATGCAAAGTTCGTCGGAGTGGTGCTCACACCGGCGGTCACCCTACGCTCAAAAATAAAGCTCGTCGAGATCATCCACGGCCGCAACGAACGCTGCGCAACCCGTGATGAAGCAGTGAACCGCCCTGGGGCGGTTCACTGTGCTGGCAAGCTGCAGCTGACTGCATTGCGCCCTGAGCCGACATCCACGGCCCTGAATCCGGCGCCACGAAGCGGTCGGGCCGGTACGCCGGCCCCCCGTGGAGGGCTCACACGGATAGACGGTACTCAGGGCGACAGAGGCGCAGCGCGCGGCTAGAGACCTTGCAGGCCAGCCGCCCGCTCCCAGAGGCGGTGTACGGCCGGGACTACTTCGTCGCAGCCACCGCCGACGAGAGCCGTTCAATCGGGATCGGTTTGAAGGAACGGCCCACGAGGACAGGACCTCTTCATCCCGATCATTCAAGCCATACGCAGCTTCACACTTGCCGCCGCGGTTAGCTCGTCAGCCAGGCAACTTGGCCGCCAGCAGATCGATCTTCTCGATGTTCGGCGGTGTACTAAGCAAGGCGCCCGCGTTCGCCATCAACGCGGCGGCGATCGGTCCGTGCAGGTGAGCCTCGCGGCCGGCCTCGTCCGCAAAAGCGTCAAAGACGCCGAACGTCGATGGGCCGAACTTCAATGCGAACCAGGCGGTGGTGCCCGACTCGGCGTTGGCGAGCGGCAACGCGCCTCGCAGAAAGTCGGCAACGGCAGCTTCCTGGCCAGGCTTGGCTTCGAGGCGGACGAACAGGGCGAACTTGGTCATGGAGCGATCCTCTGGTTGAACGGGTGACAGCGTTGGCGAGTGCGAAGTCTCGGGCGCGGCGGCAGTTTCCGCGAGTGGCAGAAATGCCAACATTGATATCATTTCTGCCATGAAACTACACCTTGTTGTTCTCGATGGCGTGTTCGACCTGGGTCTTGCTGCACTCATGGACACACTGAGCACGGCCAATGAATTGGCGGGCTCGCTCGCACAGGCGCCGCCGCCCATCGACGTCACGGTGGTCGGCGTTCGGCGTCGCGTTCGCACCGCGCACGGTCTGACGGTACCGGTCGTGCCAGTGCACCGCGTGCAAAACCCTGACGTTGTTCTGGTGCCCGCGCTCGGCGCCAAGATGCCAGACGCGCTCGCCGCGCGTCTCGCGCATGCGGACGTGGCCGATGCGGTCGTCGCGTTGCAGCAATGGTCAAGCGCCGGCGCGGCCACTGGCGCCGCCTGCACCGGCACCTTCTTGCTGGCGGAGAGCGCGCTGCTAGATGGCCAGCGCGCCACAACTTCGTGGTGGCTGGCGCCAATGTTTCGGCAGCGCTATCCGCACGTGGCGCTCGACGACTCCCGCATGCTTGTGAATTCGGCCGGCTTCACCACGGCCGGCGCCGCCTTGGCTCATCTCGACCTGGCGTTGAGCGTCGTGCGCAGCCGTAGCCCGGCGCTGGCGGCTCTGGCGGCGCGATACCTGCTGGTAGAGGCCCGCGGCTCGCAAGCCGAGTTCGTGATCCCCGATCACCTGGCCCATGCCGACCCGGTGGTCGAGCGCTTTGAGGGCTGGGCCAGGCAGCAACTCGCGCACGGGTTCTGTCTCGCCGATGCGGCCGTCGCAGCGGGCGCGAGTGAACGCACCTTGGCGAGGCGCGTGCAAAGCGTGTTGGGCAAGACACCCCTCTCGTACTTCCAGGATCTGCGCGTCGAGCGTGCGGTGCATCTGCTGCGAACCGGCAGCGAGAGCGTCGACCAAATTGCCGCTCAGATCGGCTACTCCGACGGTGTGACCCTCCGCGCCTTGTTGCGACGCAAGCTGGGCCGCGGCGTGAGGGAGTTGCGCGCACGTGCCTGATCGGCGCCGCGTGGTGCAGGTCGATGAAGTGGCCGAATGCTGCCGGTACTGAACGTCTGCAGATGGCCGTCTGCCGCCTGCCGTGGCTGGCGGCTACGCGCCCGTTGCAGTCTGCTGCGTTGCGTGCTTGAACGTCAGGTCTGTAGTAGTCAGCTGCCGTTCGCATGCGTGTCGGTCCGATGCCAGGCACGTCCAGCAGAGAGCCGATCCCACCTGTACACCGCGCCGCGGTGAAGGATTGGGCAAAGGAGCGGATTGGCCTTCCGTGGCAGGGGCCACGGCGCGGCTACTTTACTGAAGCGTCACTGTCCGCGCGCTGCGCAAACGATGTGCGCTCCAGTTCTTTACGCTTATCAGCGTTCAGTCCAGCTTGAGCCCTCGCAGGCGCAGCGCATTGGCAATAACGCTCACCGATGACAGCGCCATGGCGGCAGCAGCGACAACCGGCGACAGCAAGAGCCCGAAGAACGGGTACAGCACGCCCGCCGCGAGCGGTATTCCCGCGACGTTGTAGGCGAACGAAAGCACCAGGTTCTGGCGGATGTTGCGCATCGTTGCGCGCGACAGCGTTCGCGCACGAACAATACCCATGAGGTCACCCTTCAGGAGGGTCACGCCGGCACTTTCCATCGCAACATCCGTCCCGGTGCCCATGGCGATGCCCACGGTCGCCTGGGCCAGGGCAGGCGCATCGTTGACGCCGTCGCCGGCCATCGCGACCGTGCGACCTTCGCCCTGCAGCCGCTTCACGACGGCCGCCTTGTCTTCGGGGAGAACGTCCGCGACCACTTCGTCAATGCCGAGCTGCTGGCCGACGGCCTGGGCGGTCGTCTTGCCGTCACCGGTCAACATGACCACGCGCATCCCGATGGCTTTGAGTTCCTCTAGCGCCTGCTGCGTGGTCTGCTTGATGGGATCGGCAATGGCAACGAAGCCCGCCAGTTGACCATTGATGGCGACGAAGATCACAGTGGCGGCGTTGCGCCTGTGCTGTTCGGCAATGCCTTCGAGCGCCGATGCATCCACACCGGATTCAGCAAGGAACTTCAAGCTGCCGGAGATGACCGCCGTACCCGCCACGGTGCCAACGACGCCTTTCCCCACTGGCGAGTCGAAGTCCGAGACAGGGGACAGTTCAAGCTTGCGCTCCTGCGCGTCGGCAACGATGGCCAGGGCCAGGGGATGCTCGCTTGCCCGCTCCACGCTGGCGAGCTTCCGGAGCACATCCTGCGGCGTGAAGCCTTGCGCCGCTTCGATGTGAACGACCTTAGGGCGGCCCTCGGTCAACGTCCCGGTCTTGTCGATCACAAGGGTGTCGACCTTTTCCATTTTCTCCAGCGCTTCGGCGTCACGGATCAGCATGCCGAGCTGCGCCCCCTTGCCCACGCCGACCATGATGGACATGGGCGTGGCCAGTCCAAGCGCGCAGGGGCACGCGATGATGAGCACGGCAACCGAGGTCACAAGCGCATAGCTGAAGGCCGGCGACGGCCCCCAGACGAGCCAGACCATGAAGGTCGCCAGTGCCACGAGCATTACCACTGGCACGAACCAGCCGGCGACCTGGTCGGCCATGCGCTGGATCGGTGCCCTGCTGCGCTGGGCCGCCGCCACCATGTGGACGATCTGCGACAGCAAGGTGTCGGCCCCGACCTTCTCCGCCCGCATCACGAAGCCGCCGGTCTGGTTCATCGTTCCCGCCGTGACCTTCGATCCGACGGACTTGGCAACCGGCACCGGTTCGCCGGTCACCATTGATTCGTCGACGTTGCCCTTGCCCTCGGTCAGCTCGCCATCGACCGGTACCTTCTCGCCTGGCCGCACGCGCAGAAGGTCGCCGACCTGAATGGCATCAACCTGGACTGTTGCGTCCGCACCGTTGGCGTCCACCTTCACCGCGGTCTTGGGGGCCAGGTGCAACAAGGCCTTGATGGCCCCGGACGTTTTCTCCCGCGCACGCAGTTCCAGCACTTGCCCGAGCAGGACGAGCACGGTGATGACTGCCGCTGCCTCGAAGTAGACGGCAACGGCCCCGTTGTCGCTTCTCAGCGCCTGGGGAAACAGTTGAGGCATCAGCGTTGCGACGATGCTGTAGAGCCATGCCGCGCCGGTGCCGAGCGCGATGAGCGTGAACATGTTGAGGCTTCGGTTCTTGATCGAAGCTGCCCCCCGGGCGAAGAACGGCCAGCCGGCCCACAGCACCACTGGTGTTGCCAGCAGCAGTTGCACCCAGTTGGAGGTTTGCTGCGCAATCAGGTGATGGATGTTGAAGACATGGCCGCCCATCTCCAGCGCGAAGACAGGGGCGGTCAGGACGGCGCCGATCCACAGGCGGCGCCGCATGTCCGTCAGCTCCGGGCTTTCACCTTGATCCTCCGTGGCAAGCAGCGGCTCCAATGCCATGCCGCAGATGGGGCAGGTGCCAGGGCCGATCTGGCGCACTTGCGGATGCATGGGACAGGTGTACTCGGCCTGGCCGGGTGAACTGGCACGTGGCTGGGGCGCACCATCCCCCGGGGCGGCAGGGTGGTGGTGATGACCCGCATGACCGTGCTGGCACTGCGCACTATGTGCGCCCTGGCCCGGACCGTCGTTGTGTCCGCTCGATGCGGGATGAGGCGCCTGGTGGCCGGCGGGGTGGTGGTGTTCGTTTGGCATGTCGGACTCTCCGGTTGACCAGTCTCACGATTGACACCGTTGGAAGGTCAAGGGCTTCACACGCAGGTTCTGCGATACGCGTGCGCCTTGTCGTGTTGACCTTGTCACAGTGGGAAGGTCTAGGATGGCTAAAATTTAATGGCTAGCCCGGCATTGTTCTGCCGCGCGCGCTCTACGTGAAACTGCTTCGCATCTGGCTTCTTGTGCTGCTCGCTGTATCGCTACCCATCAGGGGTGCGATGGCTGCAGCCATGGTCTGTCCGCCGGCAAGCGGCATGCCAGCCAAGCACGCTAGCGAGCACCACGCGGATCACGGCCACGGCGACCAGGTCCACGACCAGGCCGACCATTCGCACCACGATGAGAAGACAGCTGACCATTCCCATGCGTCGGGCCCCGACAAGTGCAACATGTGCTCGGCCTCGTGTTCGACACCTCCAGTGCCCAGCGCTGCAGCCGGGCTGGGTACGCCGGTCGAACTGAGTACGGCCGGTTTTCCCCACCTCTTCGCTCCTGCGCCGACGTTCCAGTCGGACGGCCAGGACCGACCCCCACGAACCATCTGACCCTTTGAGGCCTCCGCTGGAGGCCCGATGGGGCTCGTGCGTCCGCTTCGCGCAGGCATGAGCGTCTGCTGGCACCTCGCCAGCTTTCTCACATGGTTTTGAACAATGAACAAGCTCGCTCACGGCTTGGCACCTGCGCTGGTGCTGTGCCTGCCGCTTGGTGTGCTGGCCCAGTCCGCCAGTAGCCAAGCAGAAGATTCCAACGCGCCTTCCCCGGCGCTGCGCTACCAGTCCGCTTTCTCCGACTACAAGCCCTGGCAGGACATCAAGCCGGGCAACTGGCGGCACCTGAACGATGCGCTGGTGGCCACGCCTGCGGGCAAGGCCGGCGGTCACGCCGGCCATGCGATGCCATCGGCATCGGGTGGACCAGCCGCGCCGGCTCCGGTCACTCCCTCGGCCACGCCCCATGGTGGCCACTCCATGCACGGAGGCAAGCCATGATGCGGCTCACAGCGGCGGCCCTCGCCACACTGGTGCTGGCAGGTTGCGCCTCGTTCTCGCCCGATGGCGGCATGGACCGGGTGTCGGAGCTGGCCAAGGAACGCACAGGCCAGGCAATCGTGCCGCAGCGCACGACGCAAGACATCGACCAGGCACGCACCCGCGTGGCCGAACTCTTGAAGCAACCCCTGACGCCCGACGCAGCCGTCGAGCTGGCGTTGCTGAACAACCGAGGCTTGCAGGCAAGCTTCAGCCAGCTCGGCATCGCGGAGGCCGACCTTGTCCAGGCTGGCCGCCTGCGCAATCCTGTGTTCGGGTTCGGCCGCATGGCACTTGGTGGTGGCGCAGCGGAGATCGAGCGCTCGGTGATGTTCGACGTGCTGGGCTTGCTCACCATGCCGGCGGCGACCCGGATCCAGCAGCGCAACTTCGAGCAAGTGCAGTATGCCGCGGCGTCCGAAGCCGTCGGTGTCGCGGCCGACACGCGGCGTGCCTATTTCGGCGCGGTGGCGGCACAGGAGATGGTCAAGTACCTGCGGCAGGTCAAGGACGCGGCTGACGCTTCCAATGAGCTGGCCAAGCGCATGCTGCGCGCAGGCAACTTCAACAAGCTGGCTCAGATGCGCGAGCAGGCGTTCTATGCCGACGCGACCGCGGGGTTGGCGCGCGCCGAGCAGCAGGCCGTGGCCGAACGCGAGCGACTCACGCGCTTGCTGGGGCTGTCCGGCGACCAACTCGACTTCGTCCTGCCCGAGCGCCTGCCCGAACTGCCGAAGTCGCCCACCACGCCGCAGAACGCAGAGCAGGTCGCCATCGCCAAGCGCCTGGACGTGCTGATGGCCAGGCGTGCAACCGAGGCCACGGCGCAATCGCTCGGACTGACCAACGCCACGCGCTTCATCAATGGCCTGGAGGTGGGCTACCAGAACAAGAGCGAGACCGGCGAGCGCCGGCAGAACGGCTTTGAAATCGAACTGCCGATTCCCTTGTTCGACTTTGGCTCCGCGCGGTCCGCGCGCGCGGAGGCGACCTACATGCAGTCCGTGCACCGCACGGCTGCGGTGGCCGTGAATGCGCGGTCGGAAGTGCGCGAGTCCTACGCTGCCTATCGCACCGCGTACGACCTTGCCAAGCACTACCGCGACGAGGTGGTTCCGCTGCGCAAGCGCATTTCCGAGGAGAACCTGCTGCGCTACAACGGCATGCTCATCGGTGTGTTCGAACTGCTGGCCGATGCGCGCGAGCAGGTCAGAGGGGTCACGGACTACGTCCAGGCGCTGCGCGATTTCTGGGTCGCGGAGACCAGCCTGCAGACAGCGCTCACCGGGCGTTCGCCAGGCGTCGGCTCCGGCCCTTCCGCAGCGCCCTCTGCAGCACCCGAACAGTCCGCCGGCCACTGAAAGAGCAACCATGTCCAACCGTAGAAACTTCTTCAAGACGGCAGGTGCCGTCGCTCTGGGTGCCACGGCGGTCAGCCGCGTGGGCGCCGCGTCCCTGCCCGAGGCGGTCTACCAGACCTCGCCCGCCATGCAACCGCTGCTCATGCCCAGCACGGGTCGGCCCTACAACCCGGTCGCCACGCTGAACGGCTGGAGCCTTCCCTGGCGCATGCACAACGGCGTCAAGGAGTTCCACCTGGTCGCCGAACCCGTGGTGCGCGAATTCGCCCCCGGCATGAAGGCCAACCTGTGGGGCTACAACGGCTCCAGCCCCGGGCCGACCATCGAGGCCGTCGAGGGCGACCGGGTGCGCATCTTCGTCACCAACAAGCTGCCCGAACACACCACGGTGCACTGGCACGGCGTCATGCTGCCCTCGGGCATGGACGGCGTCGGCGGTCTCACGCAGCCGCACATCCCGGTGGGCAAGACCTTCGTCTACGAGTTCACCCTGCTGCGCGCCGGCACCCACATGTACCACCCGCATGCCGACGAGATGACCCAGATGGCCATGGGCATGATGGGCATGTTCATCATCCACCCGAAGGACCCGCGGCAGATGCGTGTGGACCGCGACTTCGTGTTCCTGCTTGCGTCCTACGACATCGAGCCCGGCGCGGCCACGCCGAAGACGGCCGAGATGACCGACTTCAACCTGTGGACCTGGAACAGCCGCGTGTTCCCGGGCATCGACTCGCTCGTGTGCCGCACGGGCGACCGGGTGCGCGTGCGCGTCGGCAACCTCACCATGACCAACCACCCGATCCACATGCACGGGCCGCATTTCGTGGTGACGGGAACGGACGGCGGCTGGGTGCCGCCTTCAGCGCGCTGGCCGGAGGTGACCACCGACATCGCCGTGGGGCAGATGCGCGCCTTCGAATTCGATGCCGTTGCGGGCGACTGGGCCATCCATTGCCACAAGTCGCATCACACCATGAATGCGATGGGCCACGACGTGCCCAACATGATCGGCGTGGACCACAAGGGCGTGGCGGAGCGCATCACCAAGCTGGTGCCCGACTACATGGTCATGGGCGACAAGGGCATGGCGGACATGGGCTCGATGGAGATGCCGCTGCCGGACAACACGCTGCCCATGATGACCGGTACCGGGCCGTTCGGCCCCATCGAGATGGGCGGCATGTTCAGCGTGGTGAAGGTGCGTGATGACGTGCGGCCGGGCGACTACAAGGAGCCGGCGCCGTACAAGCATCCCCAGGGCGCCGTCTCCTACGAGTTCACAGGGCAGCTCGAGCAGGCGCCGCGTGCCCAGGCGCCCAAGGCCGACCAGAACACCATGACCGTGCGCAAGCCCTCGGGCGCCGGCCACTCCAGCCATTGACCACAAGGACCTCCAGATGAAAACCAGAATCGCCATCTTCAGTCTCACCGCACTGCTGGCCAGCGCCGGTGCCTTCGCGCACGGCAACGAAGATCATGCGGCCAAGCCACGCAAGTTCGACGCCTCGAAGGTGGAAGACACTGCCTTCGGCCGCGAGGGCGACCCCGCGAAGGCGGTGCGCACCATCCAGGTCGACATGGCCGACACGATGCGCTTCACGCCGGCCAACCTCACCATCAAGCGTGGCGAAACCGTGAAGATCGTCGCCACCAACAAGGGGCGGGTGCTGCACGAGATGGTCATCGGCACGCCCGAGGAACTCAAGAAGCACGCCGAACAGATGAAGAAGTTCCCCGAGATGGAACACGAAGAGGCCTACATGGCCCACGTCAAACCGGGCAAGACCGGCGAGATCGTGTGGCAGTTCACGAAGGCCGGCGAGTTCGAGTTCGCCTGCCTGATTCCGGGCCACTTCGAAGCCGGCATGGTCGGCAAGGTCACGGTCAAGTGAAGCGGCGGGCCGTTCTCTCGGCCGCAGCGGCCAGCGCTGCTGCGCTGGCCCTGCCGAGCTGGTCGCAGGGGCCGCTGCCGGCGGTGGCGGTCTACAAGAGCCCGACCTGCGGATGCTGCGGCGACTGGGTCGACCACCTGAAAGCCGCCGGCTTCGCCGTGAAGGTCATCGAGGTGGACGACACCTCGGCCGCGCGCAAGCGCCTTGGCATGCCGGCTGAGTTCGGCAGTTGTCACACGGGGCTCGTCGGTGGCTACGTGGTCGAGGGGCACGTGCCAGCCAAGGAAATCAAGAAGCTGCTGAACACCCGGCCGAGCGCCATCGGCCTGGCGGTGCCGGGCATGCCTGTCGGCTCGCCCGGCATGGAGGTCGGCACCCAGCAGGACGCCTACGACGTGCTGCTCATCGACACACAGGGCCGCAAGTCGGTCTTCGCCCACTATCCAAAGGCTGGAATCTCATGAAATTCACACACATCCTGGCGGCCCTAGCCGCAACTGCTGCGGTCGCTGGTGCACATGCGCAATCGGCACCGCCTGCGGGCGCCGAGCATGCGACCCACCAAGCGACGACGAGCGCACCCCAGGTGGATGCCGAGGTCCGAAAGATCGACGCGGAGCAGGGCAAGGTGACGCTGCGCCATGGCCCGATCCCAAACCTGGACATGCCGAACATGACCATGGTCTTCCGGGTCACCGAACCCAAGATGCTGGAGGCCATCAAGGAGGGCGACAAAGTGAAGTTCACCGCCGACAAGATCAACGGCGCCTTCACCGTGACGTCAATACAGGTGGCCAACTGACGGCCCCGCGCGCCGGTTCGCCGGCGCAGCGGCAGGCGCGCACATCGCCCGTCTGGTCTAATATAGTCCCCCACACTATATTTTTCGGGTGGCTTCGTGGCGCATACCGTTCTGCAAAAGGGAAAGATCATTGCGCGCGTCAGGCGGATCAAGGGCCAGATGGAGGGCATCGAGCGCGCGCTTGAAACCGGTGCGGCCTGCGGTGAAGTGCTTCGTCAGCTTGCTTCTGCACGCGGGGCCATGAATGGTTTGACGGCCGAGCTGATGGAGGATCACCTGCAGGAGCACGTGGTGCATGCCAAGTCCGAACAGGAACGCCAAAGCGGTGGCCAGGAGATGGTCGACGTGATCCGGACCTACCTGAAATGACGGCCTTCGAGAACCCCGCGGTGCGTTTGCAAGCCCCCCACGACCACCAGTTCCTCGGGGCAGACCATCACCGCAACGAGCGGCGGGTCTGGCTGGTCATCGCGCTGACGGCCAGCATGATGCTGGTCGAAATCGTCGCCGGGACTGTGTATGGCTCCATGGCGTTGGTGGCCGACGGATGGCACATGTCGACGCATGCCGGAGCGATGCTCATCACTGCGTTGGCCTACGGATATGCGCGGCGCAACTCGAACAATCCGCGCTTCGCGTTCGGCACAGGCAAGCTGGGCGACCTCGCGGGGTTTGCAAGCGCTGTTGTCCTGGCACTCATCGCCCTGCTGATTGGCTACGAAAGCTTCATTCGGCTCGTGAACCCGATTCCCATCAGCTTCGGGCAGGCCATCGCCGTGGCTGTCGTTGGGCTCCTAGTGAACCTGGTTTCTGCGTGGCTGCTCAAGGACGATCACGCTCATCACTATGGCCACGGGCACCAGCACGACCATGGCCATCAGTACACTCACGGCGGCCACGAGCAAGGCCAGGACAACAACCTGAGGGCCGCCTATGTCCACGTTCTTGCCGACGCGTTGACATCCGTGCTTGCCATCGTTGCACTGCTTCTCGGGCGCGGCTATGGCTGGTTGTGGGCTGACCCATTGATGGGTGTTGTCGGCGCGGTGGTCATTGCGCGTTGGTCCTGGGGGCTCATCCAGGACGCTGGCAGCGTGTTGCTGGACGCCCCACAAGAAGCGGGCGAGGTTCGTCAAGAGATCGAGGAGGCCCTTGCAACCACAGGTGACGCGATTTGCGACCTCCACGTGTGGCAGGTCGGGCCTGGACGCCTGGCCGCCATCGTCTCGATCATTTCCGCGAACCCTCGCGGTATCAACGACTACAAGGAGTTGCTGGCACCCATCCACGAGCTCGTGCACGTCACGGTGGAGGTAGCTCAAGCAACGGATGGCGGTACTGACTAGTTTCTGCCTGTGCGTCCAACAAAGACGCGAACTGGCGAAGTCGAAGGCTTTCTCCAATGTCGCGGATGTGTCAACACAGGGGCGCGTCTTGAGAGCTTCAGATACAACCTCGGCATCTATCCAAACCGTGTGAACTACCGCCCGTCGAGGTTGGGGGGCTGCGCTCGTTCCAGTCTGACGCTGAGCGCCCCCAACGACCGCTGCCAAGATAAGCCGCCGTTCGGCTGATGTATTTGATCGACCGCTGGTGGCCGTTGGCGTGCATTCGCCAATCGTGTGCCAGTGAGAACTCCAGCCCTTCCAAGAGCAGTCAACCAGAGAACCTGAACCTAGAATCTGGCCCCCTCATCACGCCCACTTGTCCCTCCCCGCTGTGGACAACATTTGGGAGAAAACTGCGGGTATATCGCCCGAGATCGTTGTAGGGCGCGGGCTGCAGCGGAATGCCCAACGAAAGGGCACTGTTCGTTCACCGAGACCACCCCGGTCCGCGCACCCTCTCGCATGGCAAATAAAAGCGCCCTGCCCCAGCGCGCGCCCCAAACCCCATACTGACCATGCTCCCGTGGACATCGCGTCCACCAAGCCTTCATCGGCCGTCTCGGCGGCCCTGAAGTCCAGTTCGCTGGCGTCGCAGTCGTTACCTGCCTCGTAGCCGCCGGCCCTGTGCCGGTGGGCCATCGTCTGATGACCTGTTGACGTCGTTGGCCCTGTGCCGATGCCGACCGCATGCTGCGGCAGCCCACGCTGCCTGGCATCGAGCGAAGGCCTGTGTCTGCGGATGCAGGCCTTCACCTTGCCGTCGCGGATGCCCGCGCCAGCCAATTGCCGCTCCGGCTTGCCTGGAGCTTTCCCAACCGGGGACCTTGTCCCCGCCGGGGATGGGCGTTCCCTTTTGCCACGCGAAGGAGAACCCCATGTCCACTGCCTCTTTGTCCCAGTCGTCGCGCCGCGTCCCCTACCTGCTCGGGGGCACCTCGGCACATGCCGCTACGGCGATGCCGCGCCATGCACTGCCGGCACTGTTCCTGCCGCTGCCGCGCGCCGCCATCCTGGCTGCCATGGAACGCGGAACGCGCTGATCGGTTACGACCGCACCTGGGACACCATGTCCTGGGGCGCATCGTCCCTTCCAAGGAGATCGCCATGCCGGTTTCGTGCGGCGCCTGCGCCTGCACCGCGATGCGGTGCTGGGGGCGCTCGATGCGCTGGCACCGCCCAACGAGGGCGCGGCGCGGACCATCGCCATCCTGTCGGATGCCGAGATCGCACTCGGCGCGCAACGCATCCGGGCGCGCAGCCGCCATCCGCTGGAGGATGTGGCGCTGTACTACATGCTGTTCGCCACGGCCGCACGGCCGCTGGAGATCGCGCGGCTGCAGGTGCGCGACTACCTGGCGGCCGATGGCATGGTGCGAACCAGCTCCGAACTGCGCCCGGAGGTCACGATCACAGGCCGGGCGCGGCCTTTGCTGTTCGCCAGCGCACGGCTGCGCGAGGCGCTGGACGTGTGCCTGGACGCGCGTGTCGCCAGCGGCCAGGGTCTGGGCCGTCAGGACGCCTACCGGGGCCTGGATCCGGACAGCCGTCTGTTCCTGTCCTCCACTGGCACCGGATTCACGATTACGCCCTACGGCGAGCCCGGCCAACACCGTTTCGAGTGCCGTGCCATCTGGCACCACTACCGCACGCTATTCCGCCACGCCGAGCAGAAGCAGGTGACGGCGCTGACGGCGCGACACACCGTCGCCGCACGCCTGTACGCCTGAGGAGCCGACGAAGGTCAGATTGGCCTGTTGTTCGGCATCGGCGAACTGCGTGGCGTGCGCGAACAGTTCCCGCGCCGACTGCCCAGCCTCGACGAGCTGGTGCGCGACCTGGTCTGACGCCGTGGAGACCACCGCCCTGCCCTGCGACCTGGACGCACTGGGCGATGCCCAGCAGTTCGCGCTGTATGGCCGCACCTGGTCGCTGAACGACCCTGAATTCCAGCATGCGCTGGCGCGTGCACACCAGACCGGCGACCGGCCGCGCTGCCTGTGCACGCCGGCCGGTCTGGACATGTACGTCGCGCGCCACCAGCGCTACCGTGTCAAGCGATTGCCGGACAGCGGCCCGCAGCACCATCCGACTTGCCCCTCTTATGAGCCGGATGGCGCCTGCTCCGGCCTCGGCCCGCTGGTCGGCGACGCGGTGCGCGATGCAGGGTCGGACCGGGTGGAGCTGCGCGTGGATTTCCCGTGGGTGCGGCTGCAGGGGCGCGCCGTGCCGCCAGGCCCGCCGGGCGAGCGTGGCGAAGTCGCCAACCCACGCGCCCGTATGTCGCTACGCGCCGTGCTGCACTACCTGTTCGAGCGCGCCGGCTTCAACCGTTGGACGCCTGCCATGGCGGGCAAGCGGCACCAAGGCGTGCTGCACAAGTACCTGATGGAGGTGGCCGCCGGCATTGCCGTCAAGGGCGTGCCGTTGGCCGATCGCCTGTACGTGCCGGAACGCTTCGACGAACGGCGGATGGCCGAGGTCGCTGTGCGGCGCAGCGAGAAGCTGGCCATCACGCACCCGCAGGACGGTTGTGCGCCCATGGCATTGATGGTGGGCGACTTCAAATGCTGTGAGCCAGGCGACCTGGCGCGTCGGCTGTGGATCCGGCACATGCCCGACCTGCCGCTGTTGCTGGCACCGCAGGGTTGGCAGCGTCTGGTGCGCGTCCATCGGCCGCTGCTGGAAGCACACGATGCTGATGGCGGGCGTCGGCTGCGCCTGGTGGTGGCAGCCCTGGTGCGAGCACATCGATCCCTCGGGTTTGAGATCGACACGGCGTGTCTGATGCTGACCAGCCGGGATTGGATCCCGCTTGAAGGTCTGTCCGAATTGACGTTGGTCGAAGCACTGGTGGCTCAGCAGCGCCGCTTCTTCAAGCCGTTGCGTTACGACGCGCCGACTGCGGCATTGTTTGCAAATGCGCTGCTGCTGGATGCTGGACCTCGCCCTGTCGCGCTGCACCTGCTGAGTGCCTTCATGCCGGCGCCGGATCGCGTTGCCAAGGAACACCTTGTGCAAGCGGACACTGGATCAGCGTGGGTCTGGTCGGTAGAGCAGTCGATGCCTCAGTTTCCGCTGCCGGCAGCCCTTCGCTAACCAACCAAGCAACAGTTTCCGGACACCTCGTTCAACTACAGGCTGGGCAGGGGAAAGGATTTAAGAGTTGCGCAAGCGATGCGACCGCCGGTCCGCACCGAGCTGCGTCTTTCCGAGCGGTCTTCCCCAGCATGCAGCTAGCCGCGCCTCGCTGGCAAGTTATGCGCGCCATCGAATTGGAGGCCATCTCATCAACGTGATGCATTCGTTCATGGCTCGTCCCGCTCAGTCTGTCGAACGTCTTCAGAAGCCGGAACGATTGACGCGTACGAAGTCGTCCAGCGATCTAGGGTTAGCCCTATATCGTACTGGCATGCCAGCCATGTTCCAATTAAGTTCCACGCAGCAATACGTTGCAAACTCGAAGAGAGCACAAGGACCATGGCACTGAGCATCTACCCCATTGCATCCGACTTCGCGGCCGAAATCGGCGACGTTGACCTGTCGCGGCCACTGTCGCTAGAAGACCGCGAGGCCATCAAGCAGGCGTTCTGGAAGTACGCGGTACTGATCTTTCCGCAACAGACGATGACGCAGCAGCAACACGTCGACTTCGCGACCATCTTCGGCCCGCTGGAAACCACCATCCAGAAGCACCGCACCGACGAGGCATTGCGCATACGCGAGGACATCGCCGACGTGTCCAACCTGGACGCCAACAACCAGGTCTGGGGAGAGACCAGTCGTCAGCGCATGTTCCAACTGGGCAACAGGCTGTGGCACACCGACAGCACGTTCCGCAAAGTCCCCGCCAAGGCTTCACTGCTCTACGGTCGCACGGTGGCGCCCATCGGAGGCCACACCGAGTTCGCCGACATGCGCGCCGCTTACGACGCACTGCCGGCGGCGATGAAGAACCGCATCGACAAGCTGATCGTGGAGCACTCGATCTTCACTTCGCGCGCCAAACTGGGATTCACTGCGTTCTCGGACGAGGAGCACGCCGCGCTGCCGCCAGTACCTCAGGTCCTGGTGCGCACGATTCCCGAGAACGACCGAAGGTCGCTCTACCTGGCATCGCATGCCGGCCGCGTGTTTGGCCTGCCCGACGCCGAGGCCGCCGAGCTTCTGGAGATGCTCACGGCACACGCCACCCAGCGGCAGTTTGTCTACACCCACCGCTGGCGCCAGCACGATCTGCTGATCTGGGACAACCGCTGCACCATGCACCGGGGCACGGAATTCGACGACCTGCGCTGGAAGCGCGACATGCAGCGCGCCACTGTCTCGGAACCCGCCAACTCGTGCGAGATGGCCGGTGTGACCGTCCCGGTCGCCGCCTGAGCGATGGGCGACATCCTTCGCATCCTCGGCGCGCCAGCACTGTATGTCCAAGGGCCGAACGCGTCCATGCGGCTCGGCGACATCGCTGCGGGACTCGGACGAAACGTGCTGCTCGTCTCGGACGCCGTGGTCGAGCGCCTGTTCGCGCCGCGCGTGCGGCAGAGCATCGAAGCCAGCGGGCTCGCGTTCTCGTCCGTCTCGTTCACTGGCGACCTCACGCCGGCCAGTGTGGAACGCATGGCCAGCGCCCAGCGGGCGTGGCAGCCGGACGTGGTGATCGCCGCAGGTGGCGGCAAGGGTGTGGACGCGGGCAAGGCCGTGGCATGCGCCCTCGGCACGCGGCTCATCACCTTGCCGACAGCGCCCTCGAACGACGGCCCCACCAGCCGCGTCTTCCTGCTCTACGACGATCACCATCGGTTGCTCAGCGTCGAGAAGCTATCCCGCAACCCGGATGCCGTCGTGGTCGACACCACCATCCTTGCCGCAGCGCCGGTCGATCTGCTCGTCTCGGGCATCGGTGACGCGATCGTCAAACGCTACGAAGCAGCGCAATCCATCGGCGCGGGCGGCCTCAACCTGTTCGGCGGCCAGGCGACGCTGCTTGCGGCGAAGCTGGCGCAGACCTGCGATGAAGTCGTTCGCCAGCATGCCGTGGCGGGTCTGGCTGCAGCGCGCGCCGGGCGGCCCGACACATCGTTTGAACACCTGGTCGAGGCTTGCATCCTGCTGGCGGGCATCGGCTTCGAGGGCACTGGTTTGTCGGTGGCACATTCGATGACGCGCGGCCTGACGGCGGTGCCCGAAACGGCAGGCGCCCTGCACGGCCGCCAGGTGGCCTATGCGCTGCTCGTTCAGTTCGTACTCGAGCAGCGCTCCAACGCCTTCCTGGCAGAACAGTTCGCCTTCTATCGCGCCGTGGGCCTGCCCACGAGTCTGCACGAACTCGGCCTTGCCAAACCCGCGACGCAGCAGCTGTCGACGATTGCCGCGCTCACTCTCGATGCCCCGCACATTCGCAACTTCGAACGCCGGCTCACGCATGGCGATCTGGTGGAAGCGATGGCGCGCCTCGAGCAACTCGGCGTCGCAGCCTGAATCCCGCGCTTTCTCCCCGCCCTGCCATCCAACCTGGAACACATGAGATACCTATGAATCCGTTCAACAACGTTCGCGCTCTCGTCTCATCCTGTCTCGCCGCTGCGTCCTTCGCGACGCCACATTTCAGCGCGCAGGCCGCCGACATCACCTGGCGCCTGCAGAGCGTCGCCGGTGCCGGAACGACCGAATACAGGAATCTCGTCGAGCGTTTCGCCAAAGAAGTCAACCAACGCACCAACGGTCGTGTCGAAGTCAAGACCTTTCCCGCCGGCATGCTGATGAGCAGCGCGAATGTCGTCGATGCGGTGAGCAAGGGCACGCTCGATGTTGGCCACACCTATCTTGTCTATTTCAGTGGCAAGGAGCCCGCACTCAAGGCGGTGAACGAGTGGCCGGCCGAAGTCAATCCGCTTCAGGGCTACAACTGGTTCTACGAGGGCGGCGGCGCGGAGTTGATGCGCAAGATCGTGGCGCGCCACAACATGCACTTCCTCGGTGTCTCGCCGCTGCTCGGCGAGCAGATCTGGTCGAAGAAGCCGATCAAGGGTGTCGACGATCTGAAGGGCGTCAAGGTGCGCGCGGCGGGTCTGGCCGCCGATGGCTTCGCAAGGCTCGGCGCTTCCGTCGTCGCGTTGCCCGGCGAGGAGGTGTACACCGCACTGCAGCGCGGTGTGGTCGATGCCGTCGAGTTCACGACGATGCCTGTGAACTACGGCCTCGGCTTGCAAGAGGTGGCGAAGTTCGTCTCGGTGCCGTCGTACTCAGGCGGGGGGACATCCGACTGGGTCGTGAGCCAGGCCGCGTGGAACAAGGTACCCGCCGATCTGAAGCCCAAGATCGAAGAGGCCCTGAAAGTCGCCAGCATGGACTACAACGCCTCGGCGGTGGCCGAAGAGAAAGAGCTGATGGTCAAGCTCGAGAAGAGCGGTGTCACGCTCGTCAAATGGCCCGATAGCGAGATGCGCAAGATGGAGAACGCGCGCCTGGCTGTCATGAAGGACAAGTACGCCGTCGAATCCAAGGACTACGCCGAGAAGCTGGACTCCCAGCTGAAGTTCCTTGGGAAGCTCGGCTACCGCGCGAACTGACGTTGCCAGACTCTCCCATGCGGCAACTATGCGACGCGATTGATCGCCTCAACGAAGGGGCGGGACGACTGGCGGCTCTGCTGATCCTGCCCAGCCTGCTGATCACGATGATCGAGGTGGTAGCACGGTATGCCTTCGACAGCCCGACGGTCTGGGTCAACGAATCCGTGCAGATCCTGTTCGGCTTCTACTTCCTGCTCGGGGGCGGATACACGCTGCTGCACGGCGGGCACGTGCGGGTCGACCTGATGCTGCTCGGCCTGACGCCGCGCGCGCGCCGTCGGGCCGAAGTGGTTGGTCTGGTGGTCACGATTTTCTATCTCGCCGTGCTGTTGTGGTTCACCGGCGAGCAGGCGCTCGACGCCATCACGAGCCGCGAGCGCGCGGAGAGTCCGTGGGCGCCCTACATCTTCCCCGTGCTCACTGCCGCGCCGGTGGCCGCCGCGCTCATGGTGCTGCAGGCGGTATCGCTGATCTTGCGCGCCTACGTCGATCCGGCACACCGGGCCCAGCCTGACGGCGACGTCCCCGGCTGACTTTTGTTTTCTACAGGGTAGGTATCAATCAATGGGTGTTGAACTCCTCACGGTCGTCCTGTTCGGATCGCTGTTCGCGCTGATCTTCCTGGGCGTTCCACTGGCCTTCGCGCTCGGCAGCGTGGCGGTGGTGGTGGGCTATTTCGAATGGGGGCCGATGGCGCTGCACCTGCTAGCGGGCCATGTGAAGAGCGCCACCTTCAACTACACGCTGGTCTCGATCCCGTTCTTCATGTTCATGGCCGGCATCCTCAACAAGGCGGGCGTGGCCAACGACCTTTACCACGCCATCCATGTGCTGTTCGGCCCGCTGCGCGGCGGCCTTGCGGTCGGCACCGTTCTGGCTTGCACCATCATTGCGGCCATGAGCGGCGTAAGTGCGGTGGGCGTGCTGGCCATGGGTTCGCTCGCGCTGCCGGCAATGCTGGCGCGCGGCTACGACAAGCACATGTCGATGGGCACCATCCTCGCGGGCGGAGCGCTCGGGCAACTGATCCCACCCTCGGTACTGGGTATCGTCTACAGCGGCCTGGCCAATCTCTCGGTCGGCCAGGTCTTCCTTTCAGGCCTGATGCCCGGCCTGTTGCTTGCATCGCTTTTCATCGCCTACGTGCTGATCAAGTGCTGGATCAACCCGGCAGCAGGCCCCGCGATGCCCGCCGAGGAGCGAGCGCTCGTCACCGGTCGCGCGCGTATCACAAGCCTGCTGGGGATCGTACCCGTCGGCCTGCTGGTCCTGGCTGTGCTGGGGGCCATGTTCACCGGCATCGCGGGCCCCACGGAAGCAGCCGCCGTCGGCGCCATCGGCAGCATGGTCATCGGCTTCGCGCGCCGCAGTCTACGCTGGGCCGATATCGCAGACGCAGCCCGCGAAACCCTGAAGTCAACTTCGATGGTGATCTGGATTGCCATTGCCTCGCTTGTCTTCGTATCGGTCTACGCCGGCATCGGAGGCGACAAGCTGGTGCGCAGCATGCTCCTCGGCATGGACCTCTCGCCCTGGGTGGTGATGACGATCATGATGGTCATCCTGTTCCTGCTTGGGATGGTGATGGACCCGATCGGAATCATCTTCCTGACCACGCCGATCTTCCTGCCCATTGTGGTAGCACTTGGATTCGATCCCCTCTGGTATGGCGGCATGCTGATCATCAATCTGGAGATGTCCTACCTCACGCCGCCGTTTGGCTACAACCTGTTCTACCTGAAGTCGGTGGCGCCCAAGGGCATCACGATGAAGGACATCTACAAGTCGACGCCGCCCTTCATCGCGCTGCAGGGACTCGGCTTGCTGATCTGCGCTGCTGCGCCACAGATCATCACTTGGCTGCCCACCTACGTGCTGGGTCGGTAGGTTCCCATTCCCCTTTCAACAGAGGCTTCCACATGGTTTTTCCGATCAACTACATCACGTCGGTGCAATTCGGCTTCGGTGCGATTGCCACATTGGCGCAGGAGTGCGAGCGCATTGGCATCCAGCGCCCGCTGGTCGTCACCGACGCCGGCGTTCGCGCAGTTGGCCTGCTCGATCGCGTGCTCGCACACCTGGCCGATGCCAGTGCCGTCGCGGTCTTCGAGCAAACGCCTTCCAATCCGAACGAAGCGGCGGTTCGCGCCGCCGTCGCACTCTTTCACGCGCAGCGCTGCGATGGCGTGATCGCGGTGGGTGGTGGCTCTTCGATCGATCTGGCTAAGGGCGTTGCGGTGTGCGGTACGCATGAAGGGCCGCTGAAGAACTTTGCGTTGATCGAAGGTGGACTCGCCAGAATCACCGCCGCAACTGCACCGGTGATCGCGATTCCGACCACGGCTGGCACCGGCAGCGAAGTGGGCCGCGGCGCGGTGCTGATCCTCGACGACGGCCGAAAGGTGGGCGTGATCTCGGCGCATCTGGTGCCAAAGGTGGCGATCTGCGATCCGGAACTGACGCTCGACTTGCCGGCCAGACTGACCGCTGCAACCGGCATGGACGCGATCGCCCACTGCATCGAGACCTTCATGTCCCCGGCCTTCAACCCGCCTGCGGACGGCATCGCGCTGGACGGACTGTGGCGCGCATGGGCGCATATCGAGCGCGCCACACGCGAGCCGCACGACCGCGAAGCACGCCTGCAAATGATGTCCGCATCGATGCAGGGCGCCATGGCGTTCCAGAAAGGCCTCGGGTGCGTGCACAGCCTCAGCCATTCGCTCGGCGGCCTCGATCCGACCCTGCACCACGGCATGCTGAATGCCGTTTTCCTGCCCGCTGTCATCGAGTTCAACGAGTCGGCGACCACGGTGAGGAACGAAAACAAGCTCGCCCGCTTGGCGCACGCGATGGACCTGGCCGACCCGGCCTCCGTCGGCGACGCCATCGCCGCGATGAACCGTCGTCTTGGTCTGGCCACAAGCTTGCGCAACATGGGCGTCAGCGAAGCCAGCTTCCCACGCATTGTCGAAGGCGCGCTGCAGGACCATTCGCACAAGACAAATCCGCGTCTCGCCGATGCGAGTGACTATGCGCGGATGCTCAGTCGTTCTCTGTGACCAGTCGACAGCTAGCGTTCGCAACGATCGTCAGCCTTGGTGTTGCCAGGGGCTCTACGTCGTTTTCCTTGGCGCTTGGTCCAGCACCCGCCGAACCACACGGCGGGTGTTGCGCGGGTTGGCGGGAGCGAATGGTGAAGTGTTCAGGTCCGTGAGCTGGACAATGCGCAGGTAGGCGATGCCGATGAAGGTCACTGCGTTTCTGAATCTCCGGGCAGCGCGCTCTGCCAACTATCGGAAGCCGTTCATGGCTTCCACGAAGGCGTTGCTGCGGTGCTCGAACATGCCGTGCACTACGGTCTCGCAATGCCCGCTCAGCCAATACACCAGGCGCTTGAAGGCGTCCAGCCGGCTGCGCCGGGTCCAACTCCTCGCACAGCGACATGACCAGCGCCCCGAACAGCGTCGTGAAGCCGCTGCCCTCGCGTGCCCATGGCACGGTCAACTGACCGGTCTTACCACACGCCGTGCAGCCCACGCGTGAGATCGATGCGTGCAGCCAGGCCCTGTCCAGGAACAAGTCTGGATGGCGCCAGGACCGTCGTACCCGCTCGTGCACCACCTGGCCCTGCGCGCCGCACACCTCAGGCCGCAGCCGGGCAGGCCATTCGCCCAGTAGTGTTGATCATCTCGAAATCGATAGGCAGCTTCGCCGTGTTCAGCTCGACCTTGTCTACCTTCCACGGATCAGGACAGCATCGCAACCGCTCCAGCCGTCTGTCGCTGATCTCGGGGCGCAGCGTTGAGAGGGGCTACTGATGTGCACAGCGCGCGCCGGACCGCCGACGCGCCTGTGCCCCAAAGCGAATACGAAGGGACTTCCCCAATCCCACCACGGTGTCCAGGCACCAAGATCGACTTGCGGAAGTTCAATCTGAAACGGAAAAGGGGAAGTCCAAGACGGAGATTACACGGGCGCCGGTGGCGCGGGTAGGGGTCGATCTGTCCAAGCGGGTTTACCAAGTGCATGCGGTCGATGCCCAGGGGCGCTGCGTGCTGGCCAAGGCGATGGCACCGGATCGGTTCTTCGCCTGGTGCGCCGGGTTGCCGCAGGGTTGTGTCGTGGCGATGGAAACCTGCGGTGGCGCCCATCACGTGGCCCGCCGCCTGCGCCTGCTGGGCCTGGACGCGCGGCTGATCGCCGGCCACCTCGTCACGCCCTACCGCATGGCCGGCAAGAGTGGCAAGAACGACGCCAACGATGCCGCCGCCATCTGCGAGGCCGCGGGCCGCCCGCACATGCGCTTCGTGCCGGTCAAGACGGCCGAGCAGCAGGGCCAACTGGCCGTGCACCGGCTGCGCGAGGGTTTCAAGGAAGAGCGCACGGCGCTGATCAACCGCATCCGCGGCCTGCTGGCCGAGTTCGGGCTGGTGTTCGCGCAGGGGCCGGATGCCTTGCGCCTGGTGCTGGCCAGCGTGATCGAGGACGCCGGCAACGAGATCCCCGGCGTGGCGCGGCTGGCGCTGCAGCGTGCCCATCTGCACTGGATCGACATCGATCTGCAGATCGCCTGGTGCGACGAGCGCATCGCCACCCATGTGCGCGCGGATGCGCGGGCCACCAAGGCCGCGGCCCTGCTGGGCATCGGCCCGACCACGGCGTCGGCGCTGGTCGCGAGCGTGGGCGAGTTCGGCCAGTTCACCAACGCGCGCCAGTTCGGCGCCTGGCTCGGCCTGGTGCCCAGCCAGAACTCCACCGGGGGCAAGGCCAGGCTCGGAGGCATCACCAAAGTAACCGTCCGGCCAACCCACATTGAATTGCCGTAGCCGACCCTGGATGCTTGTGTCCACGAACAAATGATCTGACCCCCGAAACCTGGACGAACTCGAGGGTTCGAAGTGACCAGGTACACAGAGAAGCAGAAGCTTGCGGCCGTCTTGGCCTACAGGAAGGGCGCCGGCGGCTTGCGTGCCACCGCCAGCGCGCACGACGTCGGCGTTGATTCGCTGAGGGCGTGGATCGCCGCGTACGAGGCCAACGGGAAAGCTGGCCTGGTGGCGAAGAGGCGCACCATCTACGATCTCGACTTCAAGCTCGAGGTTCTGCGCCGAATGCAGGATGAGAGTCTGTCGTGCAGGCAGGTTGCGGCCCTCTTCAACATCCGGCGACTCGACATGGTGGCGGAGTGGAGCCGGCTGTACGTCGCTCATGGGGCGGCGGCGTTGCAGCCTGGCTGGAAGTGGGAACAGAAGAGGATGAGTAAGCCGCCGAGCAGGCGCGATGACCGCGATGCGGTGACGAACGACCAACGCGGCCGCGAGGAGTTGCTGCGCGATCTCCAGCAACTGCGCGCGGAGAACGCTTACCTAAAAAAAGTGCAGGCCTTAGCTCGAACCAAGTCACGCTCGGCGCCCGTGAAAGGACGTTGATCGTGCTCGAGTTGAGGCCGCACTTCCCTCTCGGCGATCTGCTGCGCGCCGCCGAACTGGCGCGCAGCAGCTTCTACTACCAGCTGAAGGCCCTCGGCACAGGTGACAGGCACTGCGACCTGAAGGCGAAGATCCGCGAGATCTTCGACCGCCACAAGGGTCGGTATGGCTATCGACGGGTCACTGCCGAACTGCGCCAGCAAGGACTCGTCGTCAACCACAAGACAGTCCAGAAGCTGATGGTGGAGATGCAGCTCAAGTCGCTGGTCCGCCCCAAACGCTACAAGGCCTACGACGGCGCTGCTTCCGAGAAGGCCCCAGACCGCTTGGAGCGCGACTTCACGGCTGATGAGCCCAACCAGAAGTGGGTGACCGACGTGACCGAGTTCAAGGTCAACAACCAGAAGCTGTACCTGTCGCCGGTGATGGACCTCTACAACCGGGAGATCGTGTCGTATGAGATTGCAGAACGTCCGCTCCCGATCATGATCAAGAACATGCTCACCAAGGCATTCAAGCGGCTCGATTCGGGCGAGAAACCGATCCTGCATTCGGACCAAGGATGGCAGGGTGGATTCAACCGGTCGACGCAACACCGGGTTACGCGGCGGATTTTAGGTAGTCGTTCAGCGCCTCCGTGGGAGTCCTCCAGTCCAACGTTTTG
>NZ_QPJK01000011.1 GCF_003337555.1 Pseudorhodoferax soli
CGCGCCACGCCCCGTCAACCTCTGCATCCAACCCGCCGGTCGGCCCATAGACACCTCCTTGATTGAAGGTGTTGCGTCGACCGGTTGAATCCACCCTGGCAGCCCTGGTCCGAGTGCACCGTGACGGGATCTTCAGGCCTGCGGCGCCACAACGCCATCAGCAGTGCGTCCAGGACCAAGCTGGTGTCGATGCGGCTGCCCATCGACCAGCCCACCACTTGGCGTGAGAACAGGTCGACCACGACCGCCAAATACAGCCAGCCTTCGTGTGTACGGATGTAGGTAATGTCGGTCACCCAGGATCGATTGGGCTGGGCCACCGTGAACTCGCGCTGCAGGTGGTTGGGTGCGACCACCGCAGGTTTGCCGCCGCGCACGCCAGGGCGGCGGTAACCTGTCTGCGAGCGCAGTCCTTGGAGCTTGAGCAACCGCGCCACGCGGTGCTTGCCGCAGCGCTCGCCCAGGTCGCGCATGTCCAGCGTCAGCTTGCGGTACCCATACACGCCGCCGCTCTCCAGCCAGGCTTGCTTGAGCAGGCTGGTCAGCCGTTGGTCGTCCTTGGCCCTGGCACTCTGTGGCTCGGCCTTCCAGGCGTAGTAGCCACTGGGGTGCACCTGCATGACCCGGCACATGCGCCGCACGCTGTGCTGCTCCTCGTGCGCCTTGATGAACGCGTACCTCACCCGGACTGCTTGGCAAAGTACGCCGCGGCCTTTTTTAGGATGTCGCGCTCCTCTGTCACGCGCCGCAGCTCTGCCTTCAGGCGCCGCAGTTCTTCCGTCTGCGATAGCTGCGCCTGCCGTTCGGCCGCCGGCGCTGAGTACGCCTTGATCCACTTGTACAGGCTGTGCTGGCTCACGCCGATCCTGGCGGACACATCGGCCACTCGATGGTGTCGCTCGGTGATCTGCTTGACCGCTTCGATCTTGAATTCTTCAGGGTAGGGTTGCTTGCTCGTCATGGCACCTCCTATTGGGCCTCAGGTTTGAGGCTCGAAGGTGTCTACTGAAACCGGGTCGATTCACGCCCGTTCGGCGGATCAATTCAGCGGAGCGTTTCGCGTGCTGCTGGTACCAGCTCACGCGCAACGGCCCCTTGCTTTGGTAGACGCTCTCCCAATAGTCCCGGTTGGACATGCTATGCAACCTCACCCACTGCGGCCGACCGGTTGCGAGCAGAAAGCCAGAGCAAAGCACCGGCGGCCAGCACGAGCCAGGGAATCAACGCCAGATTCAGTGTTTGCCACCCCAAAGACTCCAACAGAGCGCCGGCACTGAATGAGCAAGTCAGGCCTACGGCGAAAATCGTCATGTCGTTGATGGCCTGAGCGCGCGATTTTTCAGCAGCCGCGTACGTCGTCGTGAGCAACGTTGTCCCACCGATGTACATGAAGTTCCAGCCCACGCCCAGCAGAACCAGAGCGCTTGCGAAGGAGGAAAAACCAGTTCCGGTCAACGTCGCCAGGATGTGGCCAATGAACAGCACCACACCGGTCAGCATGATGCGCAGTACGCCGAACCGGGCGATCAGCGACCCTGTGAAAAAAGATGGCAAAAACATGCCAAGCACGTGCAACTGGATCACGGTTGCGGCCGTGCCCAGTTCGTGGTGGTGGTGCACCATGGCGATGGGTGTCGCCGTCATTGCCAGGATCATGATGCCGTAGCCGGTGGCAGCGCCGAACAGTGCCACCAGGTAGGACGGCTGCGCGACGATTTGCTGCCACGGCCGGCCTGTTGCCGAAGCGCCGGCCGGTATCGGCGTTGTGGGCACCCGCAAGTTGATCAACACGCCGGCTGCCACCATCGACACAACCGCCAAGATCAGGAAGGAGCCCAGGTATTCTGGCGACATCAACGGCCCCCCCAGGCGCGCGAGCATGGGGCCAGCGAGCGCGGCGACGACACCACCCGCCATGACCAGCGAAATCGCACGCGGCCGGAAAGCGTCATCCGCTACCTCGCTGGCAGCAAACCGATAAAACTGCGCAAAGGCCTGGTAACAGCCTACCAGATACGTGCCCCCGGCGAGCAGTGCAAGCGATGACTCGTGGACCCCGTAAGCAGCAACCAGGCCACCCGCCATGCCCAGCGCCGTGCCACTGATAAAGCCAATCCGGCGACCGACGCGGGCCATCCACATCGAGGCCGGGAACATCATCGTCGCGGTGCCCAGGAACATGGTGGCTATGGGCAACGTGGCCCACCGAGGCGAAGGAGCGATCTGGCCACCCGCAAGTCCCCCCACAGTCATCACCATCACAGACACAATCTGGAAAAGCGCCTGTGCGCTGGCAAGGACCAACACCTGTCGGTGCATATTGCTTTTGAGCATGAAACCCTTTTGATCGCCTGCTTGAAATGCGTGAGGCTTGCACGCCGATCGCCAACGCGGCATCATTCAATCAATACATTGATTGTGTAACTATGAAATCCATGCTGTCAACTGACAGCCCCAAGCAGGTTGTCTTCGAGAACTTGGCCGTGGTCGGTCAGGCACTAGGCCATGTACATCGTCTGGAGCTGTTGGAGGGAATGGCTCAAGGTGCTCGCAGCGTCGAGGAGCTGGCCCGCTGTGTCAGCTTGACGATGGCCAATGCATCGCGCCATCTCCAACTGCTGCGCCAAGCAGGCCTTGTGGAGGCGGAACGCCAGGGCAAGCGTGTGTTCTATCGGCTGGCCGGTGATGTCGAGGTGGTCGCATTGCTCAAGGCGTTGGGCCGCGTAGGTGAGCGCAACATTGCGGAGATACGTGGCGTCATGCGCGACTTCTTCGATGACCGGGATGCGTTGGAAGCGGTGTCCCGGGAAGACCTTGTCGCCCGACTGGCCTCAGGTCAGGTCACGGTGCTGGATGTTCGGCCGCAAGAAGAGTTCGCGCTCGGCCATGTGGCCGGCGCGATCAACATTCCTGCAAAGGAACTGGAACTGCGCTTGGCGGATTTGCCAAAAGGCCGCGAGATCATTGCGTACTGCCGTGGTCCGTACTGCGTCATGTCTTTCGAGGCCGTCGCCGCGTTACGCGCTAAGGGCTTCAACGTGCGGCGTCTCGAAGACGGGTTTCCAGAGTGGAAGGCCGCCGGTTTGGCGGTGGAAGCCGCGTAGCAAAACACCTATCGACCATGCAAGCCATCCAGGATCACTACTCACCTGAGTTCGCCACTCCAAGTCTTGATTCAGGACTTCACCACTTCTCCGTCCCTCCCTCAGATCCAGCCGATCAGCTGCTTTGCTGAGCAACGTAAGCCGTCAGCAAACACTTTCTTCGTGCGAACGTTCATGTACTCGGCCGCCAGGGCTGCGTGATCGAATTCCGGATTGGCACGACGCCAATCCCGTGTTTCGCCAAAGTGTCCTTGTTGCCGCCGAAGTGCCCGGCAAAACCAGCCTCGGAGACAAACTGGCGACGTCGCCAGGGCAGCAGCGTTGGCCGGGTGACTGGTCCCTCAAGGATTTGTCGAACGACTTGCGAAGCACTGGAGTGCGCCACGCTTTCCTCCATCCTCTTGGGGCCTGCTGCCTGCGAAGTTCTTGTCGGGATCAGCGGGCCGCTTCGATCTTGGTGACCACGATCTTCCCGTCGATCTTTTCTGCCAGGAAGCGGACCTTGGCTCCCGTCTCGACCTTGTCGAGCATGGCGTCGTCCTTGACGCCGAACACCATGGTCATGCCGGGCATGTCCAGGTTCCTCAGCGGACCGTGCTTGATCGTGAGTTTCTTGTTGTCCTTGTCCACCTTGCGGACCTCGCCTTCGGCTAGCTCCGAGGCCGCGGCGGCATCCGAGCCGCTGGCTGCCGGCGCCTTATCGGGCATGCCTGGCATGTCCGACATCGATTTGGAGGATTGCGCGCTGGCCGCGCCAGCAAACGAGAAAGCGGCAACGAATGCCAGTAGTGCGATGCGAATGTTCGACATGAAAATCTCCTTGGACATAATGAATGTGAAGTCCCGCCGCCCCGGTGAAGGCCTGCAGCGGGAGCAGCTCCCTTATTTCCCAGTCTTGGTCACCTTCACCGCGCCCTTCATCCCGGCGTCGTAATGGCCTGGTTGCAGGCAGCCGAAGTCAACCTTGCCGGCCTTTGTGAACTGCCAGACGATCTCGCCGGTCTTGCCGCCGGCCAAGGTCACCATGTTTGGATCGGCATGCTCCATCTCGGGGTTCTTCTTCATGACCTCGTAATGCTCCTTGAGCTCCTTCTCGGTGCCGAGCACGAGTTCGTGCTTGATCTGCCCCGAGTTCTTGATCACGAAGCGCACGGTCTCGCCCTGCTTGACTGTGATGTCGGCAGGCGTGAAGCGCATGCTGTCCGTCATGTCCACGTTGATGGTACGCGTGGCCTTGGCAGCGACGCCGGGCTTGCCGATCGCCTCGTCGGCATCGTGACCATGGCCGCCGGCATGCGTGCCCGATGCGAAAGCGCCTGCTGCAGCCAGTGCCATCAAGGCAGCGAGTGCGGTGTTGCGGAGAGTGTGTTGCATGTGTTTCCTTTGAGAGTTGGACGGGAACGGAGAAAAGATCAGTGGTTGGAGTGACCACCGGTGGGTTTGCGAATCTGGACTTCAATGTTTCTGGCGGGCATGTTCTGGGCGGGCATCGCAGCTGCGCCCGCGCCGCCGTGGCGCGAGGTCTCGGGCGCCGCGCCATCGAACTCGTAGGCCACAGTGCCAGCGGGATGCTTGAACCAGCCGGGATTGGAGTAGTCACCGGCCTTCTGGCCTTTGCGCACCTTGACGACGCTGAACATGCCGCCCATCTCGACCGAACCGAACGGACCTTCGCCGGTCATCATTCGCGCGGTGTTGTCTGGAATCGGCATTTCCATTTCGGCCATGTCAGCCATTCCACGCTCGCCCATGACCATGTAGTCGGGCACCAGTTTTTTGATCTGGTTGGCCACGTCCTTGTGGTCCAGTCCGATCATGGTGGGTACGTCGTGACCCATGGCGTTCATCGTGTGATGGCTCTTGTGGCAGTGGAAGGCCCAGTCTCCTTCCTCATCGGCGAGGAATTCAATCTGGCGCATTTGGCCAACCGCCACGTCGGCGGTCACCTCGTACTGACGCGAAGACTTGGGCGTCGGCCCACCGTCGGTCCCTGTGACGAGAAACTCGTGTCCGTGCAGGTGCATCGGATGGTTCGTCATCGTCAGGTTGCCGATGCGAATGCGCACCTTGTCGTTGAGCCCGACGTTGAGCGAATCGATGCCGGGGAAGATCCGGCTGTTCCAGGACCACAGGTTGAAGTCCAGCATCGTCATGATCTTGGGCGTGGCGCTGCCGGGCTCTACGTCGTAGGCGTTCAGCAGGAACACGAAGTCGCGGTCGACCGTCGCGATCAGCGGATGCTCGGCTTTGGGATGGGTCACCCAGAAGCCCATCATGCCCATGGCCATCTGTGTCATCTCGTCTGCATGCGGGTGGTACATGAAGGTGCCGGGCCGGCGCGCGACGAACTCGTAGACGAAGGTCTTGCCGGGCCGGATGGGCGGCTGGTTCAGGCCCACCACCCCGTCCATGCCGTTGGGCAGCCGCTGCCCATGCCAGTGGACGCTGGTGTGCTCGGGCAACTTGTTGGTCACGAAGATCCGAACCCGATCGCCTTCCACCACTTCGATGGTGGGTCCAGGCGACTGGCCGTTGTAGCCCCACAGGTTGGCCTTGAAGCCGGGCGCCATCTCACGCACCACGGGTTCGGCCACGAGATGGAATTCCTTGACGCCATCACGCATGCGCCAAGGCAAGGTCCAGCCGTTGAGCGTGACCACGGGGTTGTAGGGGCGCCCGCTCGCGGGCATCAGCGGCGGCATGGTGTTGGGCGTGGTCTGAAGCACGGGCTCGGGCAGCGCGGCCATCGCCACCTTGCTCACGCTCGCGGCCGCGAGGGCGCCCGTGATGGCACCGGCGCCACTCAGAAAATTGCGTCTGTTTGTCATGTTGATTAAATCGGTTGTGAGCTCAGTGGGCTGCGCCAGCGGAGGCGCCTGCGCCACCTGAACCGGCCATCGAGGCACCCACGGACGTGGGCTTGCCCATCACAGAAGCCGCCAACGCAGCGTCGGCCAGCCAGAACTGTTGCTGGGCATTGATGGCGTTCGTCACGCTGGAGATCTGGTCGCGCGCTTCAGCAAGCAGTTCGAAGACGCCGATCAGCATGCCGTTGTAGCGAAGCACGTTCTCGTCGGCCATGGACTGGCGTAGCGGCACGATCTCGTCGCGGTAGTGCCGCGCGATGTCATAGGCCGTGCGGTAGGCCGAGTAGCCTTCGCGCAACTGCGAAGAGGCGCCGCGCACGGTGGCGTCGTAGCGGTTAGCCGCGGCCAGAGACTGCGCATTCAACATATCGCGCTGCGCCGATCCCCAGTCGAACAGCGGCAACCGGATGTCGAGTTCAAAGCCGCGCCGCGCGCTCTTGGTGCCCTGCGCGTTGTCGAACACCGTGTCGCGACGACCACCCACTTCGACGTCGGTGAAGGTCGACAGCAGGTTGATGCCTTGTGATTTGCCAGCCACGTCCAGCTGGGCGCGCGCGATCTGGACATCGAGACGCTGCTCGGTCGCGGTGGCTGCGACTTCATTTCCTTCGCGCGGTGCCTTCGGCAGGTCGGGCAGGCGTTCAGGCAAGGTCAGCTTGGCGGCCTGGGCATCGTCCAGGCCCAGGACACGCACCAATTCCTCGCGCGCGGCCGTGGTGGCGTGCTGCGCCGAAGCCAACTGCGTCGTTGCATCGGCATAGAAGACCTGCTGGCGTGCGCGCTGGAGCTTGCTGAAGTTGCCGATCATTTGCATCCTGCGTGCGAGTTCGGCACTGGCCTGGGCCGACTTGTTGACCTGCTCCGCGTACTGCAGCGATTGCTGTGCGGCGACGGCACGCACCCAGGACTGTCGGACCTGCGTGACCTGATCGACCACGGCACCGGTGAGCTGCACCTTGGCCTGATGCGCCTGGCTTCGCGAGATGGACAGGCGCTGCGGCAGCAGGATGAGGTCCACGAGCCCGAAGGACAGCAGCCGACCAAGCTCGAGTTCGCTGTTCAGGCGCATGCGCTCGAAGGTGAAGATCGGGTTGGGCAGCCGGCTGGTCTGGTTCGACGCAGCAATGTCGCCCCAGCTTTGAGCGATCAGGGCCTGGACCGATGGGCTGTTGGTCAACGCGAGCTGCACTGCGTCGTTCTGCGACAGCGGCTTGGCCAGCAGTTCCTGCGCCAGCGCGGCGCGGCGGTCACGCTGCTCCTGGGTGCGGCTGAGTTCGAGCTTGCCGCCAGTGAACTGCTGCCCACTGGTGTTCGTGTCCTTCAAGGCGTCGTCGATACCGACCGACGCGCAGCCCACCAGGAAAGCGGCAGCAGCGGCAATGGCCGTCAAACGCAAAGCGCGCTTCATGGCTTCTCCTTCTTGGCAGGCATAGGCATCGAGTGGCCTGACTGTGCAGGCGGTGCAGCGGCTGCGCCCTTGGGCGATTCGGCTCGTGCCGCGCCCGTTCCCTCCGATGCCTCCTTGGCGTAGGCCTGCCAGCCACCGCGGCGGTGGACCGTCTCGTTGGCTTCTTTCCAGGGAATGGGCTTTTCGTCCGCAAAGGGGCGATAGCCCTCAAGCGCGGATTTGTAGATCAAGGTTGGCGGCGGTGCCGTCGCAGCTACGGGGCCCGGCGCGGGCGCAGGCTGGGCCACGGCAGCCAGCGCTGCAATGCCAGGAAAAACAGCCAGCCAACGGGCCAGCGATGAATGGAACATGGAGTCCTCGCAAGTTCATGAACGAAATGCGTCAGAGCTGCCTTCAGAGGCATGACGCAGGCGATACATGAGCGTTCGCTGCGACCCGTGACGTAGGTCACAGGCGCACGAACGCGTTACGCGCGAGGAGGTTTGTCGAGAACGCGGGGCGCGAGCGTGACCATCGTGATGGCGGGCTCCGCCAGGTCGGCGCGGGGAAGATCGCAGAAGACGGACAGTTCCAACGTACCGATCAACGCAGTAGCATGGCACGCGCCGCAAATGCCGCACTTGTGCATCGCGTCAGGTTCCGCGCTTGCACCCGTGGCGGTGCTGTCATTGACAGGTTGCTTGGCGTCCTGTTCGATCTCGTGGTGCTGGTCCGCATGCCCGTCCAGATGTGGATGTTGGACAACGTCGCGCGCCGCGGGCAGCTCGGCGGACATTTCTGCACTTGCACCAGCGTGTCCGGGTCCGCAAAAAACCATGGCTGCCGCTGCGTACCCCTGGAAGGGCACGGCAACCATCATGATCCAAAGGACGAACAGGCGAACCCGGTGCATTTCGCGAATTCTAAATGGAACGGTGCGTCAGGCGGCCTAGTCTTCGTTCAACGGTCTGCACCACACGACAGGGCGCGCGGTCGGTTCCAACCATCAGCCGTTGATGGGGTTGTGCGCAGCCCAGTAGCGCGCAATGTCAAAAGTCCCGCATATTGCCGCCATCTGCGGCCGTTCTTCAACGACTAGAACTAGAATTCGTACATTCACCCCACACGCACCGAATCCGTCAAGGCGTTTTACGCATCTTTTCATGGCCCCTACAGCCATCCATGCCAAGCACGGTCGTAGCGCCCCTCGCGCTACCGATGTGCTTTGGGCGGCATTGTCCAGGATCTGGTCATGACACGCCGCCTGGTGCACTTGATCGCCCGAGGCGTGATCGGTGTGCTGCTGTTCGCGCAATTGGCGATTGGCGCCTACGCGTGCCCGGCGCTGTCCCTGGGCGCCATCGGCTCGGGCTCTGCTTCCATGGAGATGGCCGCCAGCACGGTCCCATTTGTCGATGCAAGCGTTGACACCGCCACGCAGGCCCCCCCTTGCGGCGACATGGCCGGCATGGCAGATGCAGGGTCTGCCAACCTATGCGCCGAGCACTGCAAGTTCGGCCAGCAAAGCGACCATGCATCCACGCTGACCATCCCCGTCGCGTTGCTGGCGCCGCTTCTCCTGACCCCCTGGGCACCCGAGGCGACACAGTCCCCACGCCCTGCGGCGACTTCCTTGAGTGCACTGGTTGCGGCATCGCCCCCGCACGCCATCCTGCACTGCGTTTACCGAACTTGATCCACTGATCGACGTTGCGCTGACGGCTCCTTCGAGCCGGACGGCGCTTCGGTCGTGGCTTGCTGTTCTCACCGGTTCTCCTGGTGGCGCGCAGCGGCCCGACATCGCCCCCCGGGGTTTGTCGTCAGGAGATCTCATGTTCATCGTTTCCTTCCCGGCCAAGTCGACCGCACGACGCTGGCCCCGCCACTGGGCCGTGGCAATGGCGCTGTGCGCCAGCACCCTCAGTCTCGGCGCCCAAGCGCAACTGACCCCGCAGGCGCTCACCCTCGATGCGGCCTTGCGGCTTGCCGAAGAGCGTTCGCGCCAACTCGTCGCCCAGGATGCGGCCGCCAGCGGCGCGCGCGACATGGCCGTTGCCGCCGGGCAACTGCCCGATCCGGTGCTGAAGGCGGGCATCAGCAACCTGCCGGTCAACGGTAGCGACCGTTTCAGCTTCACACGCGATTTCATGACGATGCGCTCGATCGGCGTGATGCAGGAGTTCACCCGCGCGGACAAGCGCCAGGCGCGCTCGGCGCGCTTCAACCGGGAGGCCGAAGCGGCCGAAGCCGCCCGCGTGGTGGCCTTGGCCAATTTGCGGCGTGACACCGCCATGGCCTGGCTCGAGCGTTCCTTCCAGACGCGCATGCGCGACCTGCTGCAGTCGCAGCGCGCGGAATTGACGCTGCAGGCCGAAGGCGCGGACGCGGCCTACCGGGGTAGCCGGGGCACGCAGGCCGACGTCTTCGCGGCCCGTTCGGCCCTGGCGCAACTGGACGACCGCATCCTCCAGCAAGATCGCCAGATTGCCACGGCCCAGACGCGCCTGGCGCGCTGGATCGGCCCCGGCCCAGTCCAACTGTCGGGGAAGCTCCCCGAACTGGGCACTGTTCGGCTCGATGCCAACCAGTTGGAGGCCCAGATTGAGGCGCATCCGCAAATTGCGTTGATGGCAAGGCAGGAAGCCGTGGCACGCGCCGAAGCCGACATCGCGCAGAGCAACAAGCACTCTGATTGGACCGTCGAACTGATGTACAGCCAGCGCGGCCAGGCCTACTCGAACATGGTGTCGCTCAACGTGTCGATCCCGCTGCAGCTCGACCAGAGGAATCGCCAGGACCGGGAGCTCGCGGTCAAGCTCGCGACGGTCGAGCAGATGCGCGCCCAGCGAGAAGAGGCCACCCGCGAAAGCACCGCAGATGCGCTCTCCCTGCTGCAGCAATGGCAAAGCAACCGCAATCGCCTCGCGCAGTACGACAGCATCCTGATCCCGCTGGCGGCCGATCGCATCCGTGCGGTACTGGCCGCATATCGTGGCGGCGTGGCCAACCTGAGCGCAGCACTTGAGGCCAGACGCATGGAGATCGACACGCGCATGGACCGCCTGCGCCTCGAGATGGAAACCGCCGCGCTGTGGGCCCAGCTTGAGTTCTTGATTCCCGTCGACCGCCCGGCACTCGCTGGCAACGCGTCCACGAAGACCGTGGACGCCTCGGAGCCACAACAATGAAAGCCAAACCTTTCTTCTTTGGGCTGATCGCTGCGGCGGTCCTTGCTGCCGCCGCCTTTGGCGCATACAACTTCGGGCTGCAACGCGGCAAAAACATGGCGCCAGCATCGGCGGCGCTGCCTGCAGCAAGCGCTCCGGATGCTTCGTCAGAAACTCGCAACGAAACCGGGGAAGACGCCACCCGGCGCCACATCGCGGCGGGTCTGAAGGCCGGCGACACCGACCCCGCCAACGGCAAGAAGATCCTCTACTACCACGACCCGATGGTGCCGGGCAACCGGTTCGACAAGCCGGCCAAATCGCCCTTCATGGACATGATGATGTCCCCGGTCTATGCCGGTGGCGACAGCGGCGACCAGAACAACGTGACCGTGAGCCCGCGCGTCCAGCAGAACCTCGGCGTGCGAACTGCGCCGGTGTCCGAAGGCATCCTCGCGCCGCAGGTGGCCGCGGTCGGCAGCATCGCCTTCAACGAGCGCGACCAGGTCATCGTGCAGGCGCGGTCCACGGGCTATGTCGAGCGCCTGCATGTGCGCGCCACGCTCGACGCGGTGAAGAAAGGCCAGGCCCTGGCCGAGTTCTACGTGCCCGAGTGGATCGCGGCACAGGAGGAATTCCTGTCCGTGCAGCGCATGCGCGGCACGCAGATGGAACCGCTGGTCGACGGCGCCCGCCAGCGCATGCGTCAGGTCGGCATGAGCGACGGCCAGATCGAACTCGTGGCCCGCAGCGGGCGCACCCAGCCTCGCATCACGCTGGTTGCGCCCATCGGCGGGGTGGTCACGGAGCTGGCCGTGCGTGAAGGCATGACGGTGATGGCCGGTGCGACCTTGTTCCGCATCAACGGGCTGTCCACCGTCTGGGCCAACGCCGAAGTCCCGGAGAGCCAGGCCGCGCTCGTGCGTCCAGGCGCCAAGGTGCAGGCCCGATCGCCTGCCGCGCCCGGCGAGGTCTTCGACGGAAGGGTCCAGGCCATTCTGCCGGACGTCAACCCGGCCACCCGCACCCTGAAGGCGCGCCTGGAGCTAGCCAATCCGACCGGCCGGCTGGTGCCTGGCATGTTCGTCTCGATGCAGTTCGCCGACACGCAGGCGCCGAAGGCGCTGCTGGTTCCGACCGAGGCGGTCATCCAGACCGGCAGGCGCACGGTCGTCATGCTGGCGGAAGACAGCGGACGGTTCCGCCCGGTCGATGTTGGGACCGGCCTCGAAAGCGGCGGCCAGACCGAGATCAAGCGCGGGCTGCAAGCCGGCCAGCGCGTCGTGGTGTCCTCGCAATTCCTGATCGACTCGGAGGCGAGTCTCAAGGGCGTCGAGGCACGGCTGAACGCCGTACCAGCTGCGGGCGCCGCCGCTCCCGCGACGGCTTCGCCATCGACGTCAACGCCTCCGACCAGCGCGGCCTCGCCCAGGCATGTGGGCGAAGGCAAGGTGGAAGGCATCACCGCGGACACGATGACTTTCTCGCACGGACCGATCCCGACGATGAAGTGGGGCGCGATGACCATGGACTTCAAGCTGCCACCCGGCGGTGCACCGGGCAACGTGAGGGCTGGTGATCGCGCGAGCTTCGAATTCTTCATCGACAAGGATGACCTGCCGCAGCTCACCCGCGTGACGCCGGTCGCACCCGGCACCGCACCCGCCACACCGGCCAAGCCAGGGGGCAAGCCATGATCGCCAGGCTCATCCGCTGGTCCATTGCCAACCGCTTCCTCGTTCTGCTGGCCACGCTGATGCTCAGCGTCTGGGGCGTGCACTCGGTTCTGCGTACGCCGCTGGATGCCCTGCCCGACCTCTCGGACGTCCAGGTCATCATCCGCACCACCTACCCGGGCCAGGCGCCGCGCATCGTCGAGAACCAGATCACCTATCCGCTCACGACCACCATGCTGTCGGTGCCTGGTGCGAAGACGGTGCGCGGCTATTCGTTCTTCGGCGATTCCTTCGTCTACGTGCTGTTCGAGGACGGGACCGACCTGTACTGGGCACGCTCGCGGGTGCTGGAGTACCTGAACCAAGTCCAGTCACGCCTGCCCGCCGGGGCCAAGGCCTCGCTCGGGCCTGATGCCACCGGCGTCGGCTGGATCTACCAATACGCGCTGGTCGACCGCGGCGGCACGCAGGACGCCTCGCAGCTGCGCGCCCTGCAGGACTGGTTCCTCAAGTACGAGCTGAAGACCGTACCCAACGTCGCTGAGGTTGCGTCGATCGGTGGCATGGTGCGCCAGTACCAGGTCGTGCTCGATCCCGACAAGCTGGCCGCCTACCGGATTGCGCACACCCAGGTCGTCGACGCCATCCAGAAAGCCAACCAGGAAACCGGCGGCTCGGTGCTCGAGCTCGGCGAGGCCGAGTACATGGTGCGGGCTTCGGGCTACCTTCAGGGCCTGGAGGATTTCCGCAAGATCCCCTTGATGACGACCGATGCCGGTGTGTCCGTCCGCCTGGGCGACGTGGCCCGCATCCAGATCGGCCCGGAGATGCGCCGCGGCATCGGCGAGCTCGACGGCGAAGGCGAAGCCGTCGGTGGCGTGATCGTGATGCGCTCGGGCAAGAACGCGCTGGAGACCATCACCGCCGTCAAAGAAAAGCTCCAGACCCTGCAGGCCAGCCTGCCCAAGGGGGTGGAGATCGTGCCGACCTACGACCGGTCCAACCTGATCGAGCGGGCGGTGCGCAACCTCGGCTTCAAGCTGCTCGAGGAATTTCTCGTGGTGGCGGTCGTGTGTTTCATCTTCCTGTTCCACCTGCGCTCCGCGTTTGTCGCGATCGTCTCGCTGCCGATCGGCATCCTGGCGGCCTTCATCGTGATGCGCTACCAGGGCGTCAATGCCAACATCATGTCACTGGGCGGCATTGCGATCGCCATTGGCGCGATGGTCGATGCGGCGGTGGTGATGATCGAGAACGCCCACAAGCACATCGAGAAGTGGAACCACGACCACCCCGGCCAAAGCCTGCGCGGCGAGAGCCACTGGCGTGTCGTGGCCGACTCGGCGGCCGAAGTCGGGCCCGCCCTGTTCTTCTCGCTGCTCATCATCACGCTGTCGTTCGTTCCAGTCTTCACGCTCGAAGCCCAGGAAGGACGCATGTTCTCTCCGCTCGCCTTCACCAAGACCTATGCCATGGCGGCCGCCGCCGGGCTGGCGGTGACGCTGATCCCGGTGCTGATGGGCTACCTGATCCGCGGCAGGATTCCCGACGAGAAGACCAACCCGCTCAACCGGCTGCTGATCGCGGTCTACCGGCCGCTGCTGAACGCGGTGCTGCGCTGGCCCAAGCTCACGCTGTTGGGCGCCGTGGTCGTGCTGGTGCTGAGCCTATGGCCACTGCAGCACATCGGCGGGGAGTTCATGCCGCGCCTGGACGAGGGCGACCTGCTCTACATGCCTTCGGCGCTGCCGGGCCTGTCGGCGGGCAAGGCCGGCGAACTGCTGCAGCAGACCGACCGGCTGATCAAAGCGGTTCCCGAGGTGGCCAGCGTTTACGGCAAGGCTGGGCGCGCCGAGTCGGCGACCGATCCGGCGCCGATGGAGATGTTCGAAACGACCATCCAGTTCAAGCCGCGCGAGCAATGGCGCACCGGCATGACGCAGGACAAGCTGGTTGAGGAGCTCGACCGCATCGTCAAAGTGCCGGGCCTCACCAACATCTGGGTGCCGCCGATCCGCAACCGCATCGACATGCTGGCTACCGGCATCAAGAGCCCGGTGGGCGTGAAGGTGGCGGGCACCGACCTGGCCACCATCGACCGCATCACGGGCGAGATCGAACGCGTACTCAAGGACGTGCCGGGCGTTTCCAGCGCGTTGGCCGAACGCCTCACCGGCGGTCGCTACGTGGATGTGAACATCCAGCGCGACGCGGCGGCGCGCTTCGGCATGAACATCGCCGATGTGCAGTCGGTCATTGCCTCGGCCGTGGGCGGCGAGAACGTGGGCGAAACAGTGGAAGGCCTGCAGCGCTTTCCGATCAACGTGCGCTACCCCCGCGAGATCCGCGATTCGCTGGAGCGGTTGCGGACCCTGCCGATCGTCACCACGCGCGGGGCACGGCTGGTGCTCTCCGACGTTGCGGAGATTCGCGTCGCGGACGGGCCGCCGATGCTGCGCAGCGAGAACGCACGGCTGTCGGGCTGGGTCTACGTGGACATCCGCGGGCGCGATCTGCGCTCGGCGGTGCAGGACATGCAGCGCGCGGTCGCGAAAGATGTGAAGCTGCCGCCGGGCTACTCCGTCTCTTGGTCCGGCCAGTTCGAGTTCCTGGAGCGGGCCACCGCCAAGCTGAAGGTGGTGGTGCCATTCACGCTGCTCATCATCTTCGTTCTGTTGTACCTGACCTTCAAGCGCTTCGACGAAGCGCTGCTGATCATGGCTGCGCTGCCGTTCGCGCTGGTCGGCGGCATCTGGCTGCTTTACCTGCTCAGCTACAACCTGTCCGTCGCGGGGGCGGTCGGGTTCATCGCGTTGGCCGGCGTATCCGCGGAGTTCGGCGTGATCATGCTGCTGTACCTCAAGCACGCCTGGGACGACCGGGTCGATCAGGGCAAGAAGAGCACGGCTGATCTGTTGGACGCGATCCGCGAAGGCGCCGTGCTGCGCGTACGGCCCAAGGCGATGACGGTCGCCGTCATCCTGGCAGGCCTGTTCCCGATCATGTGGGGAACAGGCACCGGCTCTGAGGTGATGCAGCGCATCGCCGCGCCGATGGTGGGCGGGATGATCACTGCGCCCTTGCTGTCGATGTTCGTGATCCCGGCGGCATACCTGTTGATGCGCAGACCGCGGGAGCCCGCAGCCTCGCAGTGGATGTTCTGGAGGCGTCGTCGTGTCGACGCTTGAGCGTTCGAACTCTCGCCGCATCGGGTGGGCGGCCGTGCTTGGCCTGTGCCTGGCGTTGCTGCTCGGTGCGGCGGCGCGTGCGGAGGGCTCCGTTGAGATGCATCCCCAGGCCGGGTCGATGATGGTTGCGTTAAGCGCCTCGGACTCCCAGCCCGCAAGCGCCGAGGACTGCCGGACATGCGCCGCCTGTGCCATTGCGCCCGCGCCCTCGGGCGACAGCTTCACCGGCGAAGCAGAAGCCAGGGAGCAAGAACCCGAGACCTGGAGCAAGCGGGCTGTCTCGCAGCCGGCTTCAGCCTGGTACTTCGACGCGGGAGACGGACGTCTGCGATGGCCTGTACGCATCGCGTTCTGCCGATGGTTGGATTGATCAGATGGGTTTCCTCGAACGCTTAGATCCGATCAACCTCAGGAGAACATCATGAAAAAACTGCTCATTTCCCTCATCGGCGCCCTGACCTTGAGTGCGGCCTGGCCTGCACTGGCCGGTCCCGACTTCCAGGTCATCGAGAATGCGCGCGCGAACAGGCAAGCGGCCGTGGCTGCCCAAGGTACCAGCACGGTCAGAGTCGACAGCACCACAGGCCAGCCGGTGAAGTGCCCGCCCGATCCTCTGGTGCTGCCGCTCGACCACGGCCCCCGTGCGCTGACGACTCCCGGCGAAAACCAAGTCCGCAAGGCGCGCTACGAAGCGCAGTTGAAGGCCTGCGCGATCCCCGTGTTGTGAGCGCCTGAGAAGGCTTTCACCGTAGGGACTCGCCGCAGGGCGAGTCCTGCCAGGTTTGCATCGCAGACCTTCAAGTCATTGTCAGATCGGGCCTTGCGGCCACAACGCACCGGCGTCGAGCAGCAGGCGGTATCGTGCGCGCAAGGCCGATGCGCGCGCATCCTGGGCGGCGGTCGCCGCGCTCAGCGCCTGGCGCCGGACCAGAAGCAACGCCTGGACGTCCAGCTCACCGGCCGCGTACGCACGCTGGCTTAGCCGCGCGGTTTCGCGCAGCGCTGTGGCGGCTTGTTCGGCGAGCTGCCAGCGTTCGACACTGCCGGCCACGTCCTGTAGCTGGGCTGCCACTTGCAGATCCAGTTCGCGCCGCTGCACTTCCAGGCCGGCGCGGGCCACGTCCACCTGGCGCAGGGCCTCCAGGGCAGCGGCCTGCCGATAGGTACCGCCCAGCGGAATGCTGAAGCTGACGCCGACGATGCGCTCGGTGCGCCGCGCCTCGGATGCCATGAAAACACCAACCGTGGGGTCCGGCGTGCGCTCGGCGCGCAGGCGGTCGGCGCGCAGCTCCGTCATGCGCAGGTTCTGGGTCGCCGCAAGCATCAGCGGATGTTCGGCGACCATGCGCTCGCGCCACGCCGTGTCGCCGGCCTCGAACAAGGTCGGATCGGGCAGCGGTGCGGCACGCAACGGGAGCGCCGGATAGCGCAGGCGCAGGCTCTCCGCCGCCTTGGCTTCGTTGGTGCGCGCTTCGGCTGCCTGCCGCCGCGCCTCGGCCAGGTCCCCCTGTGCCACATTGACGTCCAGGCGCGACGCGTCGCCGGCCTTCTGCCGCAGTTCGACGGTGCGCTGGTTCTCTTCGGCGATGCGCAGTTGATCGTCCAGGGCTGTCCGGGCCTGCGACGCGGCCTGCCAGTCAAGCCAGCTGTCCAGCAACGTGCGCGCCGCCGACGTGCGGGCCACGGCCAGTTGCGCCCGCGCCAGGTCCAGGCTCGACTGGCCCAGCTTCCGGTCGAGTTCGGCTTTGCCGCCAATGCGGATGGGCCTTTCCATCTGGATATTCCACTCGTTCGAGCTGCCGTTGCCGTCGACCCGGCGCCGCTGCGCCGTGCCGCCGACCGTCCACTCGTAGGGTCCGGCGGACAGCATCGCCGCGCCGTGGCTTGCGGCTTCCAGGGCCGCGCGGGCCTGTGCCACGCTCGGGTCCTGTGCGATGGCGGTGGTCGCCTGTTCCGCATCGGGCAGCTCCACAGTTGCCATGGGTTGGGCCTGGGCCATGCCGCAGACCAGGGAAAGCAAGGCCGCCGCGGCGAACGCGCATGCGCTGGCTCTGAAATTCATCCGTTTCATTCAAAACTCTCCGGCTTGGGCCAACGGCGTGGCCCAGTAGCGCAATGGGGTGCCCGCGAAGGACGGGCGCAGGCCGTCCAGCAGCGCGGCCAACTGATCCGAGGAAACGAGCAATTGGACCTGCGTCCAGCTGCTGCGCCCCATCACCTGTTCGGCGTTGCTGGCACGGTGGTTCGACGCGCCGTGGGCGGCGATCGCCGTGCTGGTGAACACGCGTTGGTCCGCCACGTCCAGCAAGGCGTCGACTAGCTTCTCTTCGAGGTCCTGTGGGCAGCACAGGGTGAGGCACAACTCAGGCATGGTGGATCTCCTGGTCAGCTTCGATGGCTTTAGTAGGGGGGTGGCCGAAGCGCAGGTACAGGATGGGCAGCAGAATCAGCGTCAGCGCCGTCGCGGTGATGAGGCCGCCGATCACGACGATGGCGAGCGGACGCTGGATCTCCGAGCCGGGACCGGTGGCGAACAGCAGCGGGATCAGGCCGAAGGCCGTGATGGACGCCGTCATCAGCACGGGTCGCAGCCTGCGCTTCGCCCCTTGCACGACGCAGTCCAATGGCGACAGCCCCTCGGCGTACAGCTGGTTGAAGTAGGTCACCAGCACCACGCCGTTGAGCACCGCGATGCCGAGCAGCGCGATGAAGCCCACCGAGGCCGGCACCGAGAGGTACTCCCCGGTCAGCCACAGCGCGACGATGCCGCCCACCAGCGCGAACGGGATGTTGCTGAGCACCAGCAGCGCTTGCCGGACCGAGCCGAACGTCGTGAACAGGATCACAAAGATGAAGGCCAGCGACAGCGGCACCACCAAGCCCAGCCGCGCGGCTGCGCGCTGCTGGTTCTCGAACTGCCCGCCCCAGGCGATGCGGTAGCCGGTGGGCAGGGTGACGGCTTGCGCGACCTTGGCCCTGGCTTCATCGACAAAGCCGACCAAGTCGCGGCCGGTGACGTTGGCGATCACCACGCTGTAGCGGCTGCCCATCTCGCGGTCGATCTTGACGGGGCCGCTGGTGCGTTCCAACCGGGCCAACGTGCGGAGCGGCACGCTTTGGCCGTCGGACGCCGTGATGCTCAGGGCCTCGAAATCCGCTGGCGAGATGCGCACGCCGTCGGTGCCGCGTATAACGATCGGCACGCGCTTGTTGCCGTCGATCACGGTGCCGGCGCGCTGCCCCTCGATCTGCACACGCAGCGCGTCCTGCACGTCTTCCATCGACAGGCCATACCGGCCTGCGACCAGACGGTCCACGATGACGCGCAGGTACTGCACGCCATCGTTCTCGACCGTATAGACGTCCTGGTTGCCGGGGACTTCCTTGACCAGCTTCTCGATCTGCGCCGCCAGGTCATTCAGCGTCGACAGGTCGGGCCCGAAGATCTTGATGGCCACGTCGCCGCGCACGCCGATGATCATCTCGGACACCCGCATGTCGATGGGCTGCGTGAAGCTGTAGCCCACGCCGGGCAGCTCGTCCAGTACCTTGCGGATGTTGTCCTGCAACTCGTCCTTGCTGGCCGCTTGCCACTCGTTCCGCGGCTTCAGCACCAGGAAGGTGTCGGTCTGGTTCAGACCCATGGGATCGAGGCCGATTTCGTCGGAGCCGGCGCGGGCGACGACGCCCGTCACTTCCGGGATGCGGCTCATCAGCGCCTGGTGGATGCGCAGGTCCAGCGCGGCGGTCTGCTCCAGGCTCACGGAGGGCAGCTTCTCGATGCCGACGATGATGTCGCCTTCGTCCATCTGCGGCATGAAGGTTTTGCCGACCAGCGTGTAGACGACGGCCGCCACCGCCAGCAGCAGCCCCGCGATCACGAACATCAGGTTCTGACGCTTGAGGGCAAAGCCCAGCGACGGCTCGTACAGGCGCGAGAGCTGCCGGGGCAGCCAGGGGTCGTCGTGCGCGCCGCTTTTGAGCAGAAACGACGACAGGACCGGGATGACCGTCAGCGACAGAACGAGCGAACTCGCCAGCGCGAACACGATGGTCAGCGCCACGGGCACGAAGAACTTGCCCTCCAGGCCTTGCAACGTCAGCAAGGGCAGAAACACCACGACGATGATCAGGATGCCCGCGGAAACCGGCACCGCTACTTCACGCACTGCACGGAACACAATGTGCAGGCGCGGCAGCTTCTTGGCATTCTTGGTGTGGCCCAAGTGCTGCACCACGTTCTCGACCACGACGACCGCGGCGTCCACCAGCATGCCCAAGGCGATGGCCAGGCCGCCCAGGCTCATGAGGTTGGCGGACATGCCGGTCGCCATCATCAGGATGAAGGTCGCCAGCGCTGCCAGCGGCAGCACCAGCGCGACGGTGACGGCGGCCCGCAGGTTGCCGAGGAAGGCGCCGAGCAGCACCAGCACCAGGACTGTGGCCTCCAGCAGCGCCTTCGACACCGTGCCGACGGCCTTCTCGACCAGGCTGGCCCGGTTGTAGAACACGTTCAGTTCGATGCCCTCGGGCAGCGTTGGCTTGATCTCCTCGATCTTCTGCTGCACACCCTGCACGACCTTCTGCGCGTTCGCTCCGGCCAGGCCCAACACCAGGCCCTGCACAGCCTCTCCCTTGCCGTCCTTGGTCACGACGCCGTAGCGGGTGACGCTGCCGTCGCGCACCGTGGCGATCTCGCCCAGGCGTACCGCGCTGCCGTTGCCGGACTTCACGACGATGGCACGCAGATCGTCGGCATCGCGGATGCTGCCTTCGCTGCGCACCAGCAGCACCTCGTCACCTTCGCCCAGCCGGCCAGCGCCATCGTTGCGGTTGTTGGCCTCGATGGCAGCCTTGACTTGCATCGTCGACACGCCCACGGCAGCCAGCCGCACTGGGTCCGGCACGACCTCGAAGCTGCGCACCTTGCCACCCAGCGCGTTGACGTCGGCGACACCGACGACCGACCGCAAGGCGGGGCGGATCACCCAGTCCAGCAGATCGCGCTGCTGCTCCAGCGTGTAGCGCTCGCCCTCGATCGTGAACATGAACATCTCGCCCAGCGGCGTGGTCACCGGTGCCATGCCACCGCTGATGCCGGACGGCAGCGCGTCGGTGATGCCCCCGAGGCGTTCGGAGACCTGCTGGCGTGCCCAGTAGATGTCCGTGCCATCCTCGAAGTCGATCGTGACGTCCACGATGCCGTACTTGGACACCGAGCGCAGCATGCGCTGCTTCGGAATGCCCAGCATCTCGATCTCGATGGGCAGAGCGATGCGGCTTTCGATCTCCTCCGGCGTCATGCCGGGGGCTTTCATGATGACTTTGACCTGGGTGCTCGACACGTCGGGGAAGGCGTCGATCGGCAGATTCTTGAAGGCGTACCAACCCGCTCCCGCAAGCAGGATGCCCGCCAGCAGCACGAACAGGCGCTGGGCGAGCGAAAACTGGATCAGGCGGGACAGCATCAATTGCTCCCGCCCTTGCCGAGCCAGGCCGCCTTCAGGGCGATGACCGAGGACACCGCGACTTCCTGGCTGGGCTTGAGCGGCCCGGACACCAGCAGCGACTGGCCAGCGCTGGCCTGGATGGCCACCTGCGTTGCCATGAAGCCGTCGGCGGTGCGCACGAAGACGTAGGCCTTGTCGTCCTGGCGCACCACGGCCGGTACCGGAACCGCCCAGGCCTGCGCTGCCGAGAACGGCACGCGGACCTGCAAGGCCTCGCCCACACGCAGGCTGTCCACGCCCTGGGTGACCTCCGCGCGCAGCGTGACCGTCTGGCTTTCCGACACCGTGGGTCCGAAGCCGATGGTCTTGGCCTGAATGCCACGGTCGACGCCGGTCAGGCTGGCACCCGGTCGCGCGATGCTGGCCCGCCGATCGACGGGCACTTGTACGTCCAGCCACAGCTTGCTGGTGTCGGCCGTGCGCAGCAGGGCCTCTGCTGCCTGCACGCGTTGGCCCGGCTTGGCGTCGATGCGCGTGACCGTGCCGCTGGACCGCGCACGCAGCACCAGGGAGTCCTGCATGGCCCCGCCGTCAGCGATGCGCCGAATCAGCCCGGCGTCGGCGCCGGCCAGGCGCAGAGCACCCTCGGCCTGCGTTTGCCGGATGCGCGCTTCCGCGGCCGCTGCGCTGGATTCCTGCACCCGGCGCTCGGCGATGATGCCGTCGGCCAGCAAGGCCTGCTCGCGTGCCAGCGCCTGCTGGGCCAGCCGGGCGCGGGATGCGGCTTCGGCCAGTCGCAGCTGCAGCTCGCCCAACTCCGGGCTGACCAGCCGCACCAGCGGCTGGCCGGCCTTCACCGCCTGGTTCTCGGCGACCAGCAGCTGGTCGATGCTGCCAGCCAGCGGCGCGCTGAGAACCGACTCCTGAGCAGGAGGCAACACCACTCGTGCGGGGTAGGCCTGCCCGCCGATGTCGGACGGCTTCTCCAGCCGCGCCAATTGGATGCCTAGGGCCTGGATCTGGGCCGGGCTGATCTTGAAATCGTCAGCGGCTCGGACGCCGGGCGCGAGGGCCAGGAAGGCGAGGGTGATGGCGGCGCGCGCAAGCGGCGCCGGCAAGGGGACAGAAAACATGAATGCTCCACGAAAGACCTGCGCACGCGAGCGCACACTGAAGACGGAAAAAGTTCTTCAGGCGGTCAGTGGAGGTGCGCGTCCGTCGGGAGGAAGGCTGCGTGGCGCAGGTTTGTCAGGGCTGGCGCGTGCCTGCGTCATCCCTTGGGCGGCAGGCGGCAGAGGCGGATCGACCCAGGGATGGACCGTCGGAACAAGCCATGCAGGATCCGCCGCCGCGCGATCCTCGTCCAGGACGACTAAGCGGACTTCAGCACGCAGCGCAGCGGTGGCGTGCGCGAAGTCTTCGTGCAGCTCGCCCTCGTCGAGGTGGACTCCGTGGACATCGCTGGCATGCATCGCGCCGACCACGCGGACCACGTCGTCGATGCCCGACTCGTGGTGGTGGCGGTGCCATGGAGCGCTGACCTGGTCGACCACCAGGAGCAGCACCAGCATCCAGCGCATCCACGCCACCGCGGTGCGGCCGACGACGGATCCGAGCGGTCGGCGGCGCATCTTCAAGGCCATTCGCGCAAGGCCAAGCTCCCGCCCACCGCCTTGCCAGCGGCTCGCCGCGCTCGCACGGCACTGAGCAGGGATGAAACCATCAGGCGTATCCTACCCGGGGGGATACGTTCCGCCAATGGCGAGTCCGGCGAATGCCGCTGCGGCGCTCGACCGCAAGACCGTGTGAACGGGTCGATTCCAACGGGGACAGCATCAGTCCCGCAAGGATGAGCAGAAGCATGCACGCGCGCGCCCGCATCGCCCGCTGAAGCGGGGCGACATGAGGTGATGGAAGGAGCAACGTATGCACGGGCGTGCAGATTATCTGCTGATCATAGTATCCTGGGGGGGAGGATATGAAAATCATGACGACGAACCATACCCACCAGTCCCACGCAGCCATCGCCAAGCGGCTCAAGCGCGCGCAGGGACATCTCGGCAGCGTGATCCAGATGATCGAGCAGGGCCGGGAGTGCCTGGACATCGCGCAGCAGCTGCAAGCCGTCGAGAAGGCGGTCGCGCACGCAAAGAAGGCGCTGGTCCAGGACCACATCGACCACTGCCTGGAGCACATGGTTCAGGGATCCGGGAGTGCCCAGTCGCAGTCCCTGGAAGAGTTCAAGCAGATCACCCGCTACCTCTAGGAGGCCACCATGCTTGGCGTTCTGCGCAACCGGACATATCGGCACCTGTTCTGCGCGCAGGTGATTGCCTTGGTCGGAACCGGTCTGGCAACGGTGGCACTGGGGCTTTTGGCTTTCGACCTCGCCGGCAAGGATGCCGGCGTCGTTCTGGGCACGGCGCTTGCCATCAAGATGCTTGCCTACGTCGGTGTGGCGCCGCTGGCGTCCGCACTGGCCCACAACTTTCCGCGTCGCGCTTTGTTGGTGGCACTGGATCTCGTGCGCGCCGCGGTGGCCGTGTTGCTGCCCTTCGTCACGCAGATCTGGCAGGTCTACGTGCTGATCTTCGTCCTGCAGGCCGCTTCGGCCGCCTTCACACCGACCTTCCAGGCCACCATCCCCGATGTTCTACCTGACGAGCGCGAGTACACCCGTGCGCTGTCGTTGTCGCGCATGGCCTATGACCTCGAAAGCCTGTTGAGCCCGATGCTCGCGGCGGCGCTGTTGACGGTGATCAGTTTCCACGACCTGTTCGCAGGAACCGTCGTGGGCTTCCTGGTGTCGGCTGCCCTTGTGGTGTCGGTGACCTTGCCGTCGCCGCCCGTGCAGGAGAAGCGCGGCATCTACGACCGCACCACGCGCGGCTTGCGCATCTTCCTTGCGACGCCGCGTCTGCGCGGCTTGCTGGCCGTGAACGCCGCTGCTGCGGCAGCCGTCTCCATGGTATTCGTGAACACCGTCGTCATGGTCCAGGCCTTGTGGGGAATGCCGCAACGCGCTGTGGCTGTTGCACTGGGGGCATTCGGTGCAGGCTCCATGCTCGCGGCATTGAGCCTGCCCAAGCTGTTGGACCGTTGGCCAGACCGGCCTGTCATCCTGTTCGGCACCGGGATGCTGGCAGTGATCATGCTGGTGGCAAGCCAGTTCTCCAGCTACGAAGCGCTGCTGGTGCTCTGGTTCCTGGCCGGCGTGTGCTATTCGAGCGCACTGACACCATCGGGCCGACTGCTCCGGCGGTCATCCGCACCCGGCGATCGGCCAGCGCTGTTCGCCGCCCAGTTCGCGTTGTCGCACGCGTGCTGGCTGGCGTTCTATCCGCTCGCGGGCTGGGCCGGTGCCAACCTGGGTGTTCCCATGACTTTTGTGTTGTTAGGCGTTGCGGCCTTGGCTGCGACTGCGGTCGCATTCTTGCTGTGGCCCGCCAGCGATCCAGAGGTCGTCGAGCACGAGCACACCGATTTGCCGCTCGACCACCATCACTTGCGCGAGTATGGCCATCGTGCTGGCGCGCGGCATGCGCACGAATTCTGGATTGATGATCAGCACCTGTACTGGCCCCGCTCCTAAGTTCAGAAGAGCGCAGCGCGGTCATAGGCCCGCATTCGACCAACAGTGACGATGGGCCTCCTAAGTACCGCGGCACTACCGCGCCGCGCACCGGAATCATGGCGTCGCGGCGGTCATCGGCGCTTAAACCTGATGTCAAACGTCAGGTAAACCTGTTGAGGCAGTCATAGGCAGGCGCAGTTGCACACACCGTTCGCACTGTTCAACCGGTCGTTGGCACGGCGATCTTTGATGGGAGTGCGCGCACGAATGGACCAGCAAACCTCGCCGACGTTTCTAAGTATTTACCCTCGATGGAGGCCGCAACTTTCTGCACTGAAAACAAGATCACCCCTGCATCCGCTACGCCTTGCCGCTGGCAGCGGCCGGCTGGCTGCTGGCCGGCTACCACTGGTTGCTCTACAAGGGGTTCATCCCGAAGGGCATGCAGCCCTGTGGCAAAGGTGCGTCGTGCGCGGACGTGAAGCTGGAGCTTGCGGGCTTCATCACCATTCCGCTGCTGTCCTTCGCCGCCTTCTCCGTCATCTTGCTGCTCCTCGTGGCAGCACACCGAAAGTTCAAACCGTGACACGCAAACAGATCGCGCTGCTCCTCGTGGGCGCGCTGGCCATCGTGGCCTTCGCCCTCGGCACCATCGGCTACAACCGCAGCCAGTCCACTGCGCAGCAGCAGCTGGCAAAGCAGAACGAGGACGTCTTCAGCCGAGCCCATTCGCCGACCTACGGCGCGCCTGACGCCAAGGTTCGCATCACCGAATTCTTCGACCCGGCCTGCGAGACCTGCCGCGCGTTCTATCCGGCCGTGAAACAGATCGTGGACCAGAGCCAGGGACGCGTGCAACTGGTGGTGCGCTTTGTCCCGTTCCACGACGGCGCCGACCTGGCCGCCAAGATTCTGGTGGCAGCCCACGCGCAGCGGTTGTTCATTCCGGTGGCCGAAGTCGTCCTGGGCACGCAGGACACCTGGGCGTCGCATGCTGCACCGAATCCCGAACTGCTGTGGGGCTACCTGGCGAAGTCGGGCCTGGACCTCGACAAGGCGCGGGCCGCGGTGCAGACCAAGGAGGTCGAGGCCGTCATCGCGATGGACATGGCCGATGCGAAGACGCTCAACGTCACGCGTACACCGGGCTTCTTCGTCAATGGCAAGCCGCTCGAGCGCTTCGGCTACGAGCAGCTGGTGGCCCTGGTCCAGAGCGAGGTCGAGCGTGCCTATGCGCAGTGAGACGACGCCAGTGCCCATTGGCACAACTTCGCTCCTTCACCGGCGCCGTACCCTGGTGCTCGGCGCGTCGATGGCCGTGCTGCTGGCAGCGGCGTGCTCGAAGAAGCCGCCGGCCAACTTCGCGAGCACCGACATCACCGGTGCCGGGTACGCCCAGGGTTTCTCGCTCGCGGACCACAACGGCCAGCGCCGCACGCTCCAGGACTTCAAGGGCAAGGCCGTCGCCATCTTCTTCGGCTTCACGCAGTGCCCTGACGTGTGCCCGACCACCCTGGCCGAGATGTCCGAGGTCAAGACACTGCTCGGCGCCGATGGCGAGCGCCTGCAGGTCTTGCTGGTCACGGTCGACCCCGAGCGCGACAAGCCGCAAGTGTTGAAGGCCTACACCGAGGCTTTCGACCCTGCCTTCCTCGCGCTGCGCCCGACCGAGGATGAGCTCAAAGGACTGGCCTCCGACTTCAAGGTGTACTTCAAGAAGGTCGGCGACTCCAAGACCGCCTACACCATGGACCACTCGGCCGGCACGTACATCTTCGACCCACAGGGCCGCATCCGGCTGTACAGCCGCTACGGCAGCGGCGCGAAGGACCTGTTCACTGACATCCGGCAACTGCTCGACGGCGCGTGAGCGCCGCCGCGGCTAGTGCGCGTGCACCGAGCGCAGGTGCCGCGCGTCCGAGCCGGGCACGGAGGGCTCGGACGCGGCCTTGCTGAGCCCGGCCAGGATGCCGCATTGCTGCGAGCCTGGCGCGTCGCAGCAGCGCTGGCGCAACTCCTTGAGCTGCCGCTCCAACAGGCGCAGCTCCTTGATGCGGGTCGTGACATGCCCGATGTGCGCGTCCAGCAGCGCATTGACGTCGCCGCAGTCGGCCGAGGGGTCGTCCTTGACCTTGAGCAGCACGCGCACCTCGTCCAGCGACATGTCCAGGCCCCGACAGTGCCGGATGAACTGCAGCCGCTCCAGGTGTGCAGCCTCATAGGACCGGAAGTTGCCCTGCGTGCGCGCCGGTGCCGGCAGCAGGCCCTCGCGCTCGTAGTAGCGGATGGTCTCAATCTGGGTGGCGGTGGCAGCGGACAGTTCGCCGATCTTCATCGTGGGCTCGGGTGGATAGACGGTGTCGGAATTCTGTAGTGGCTACAGCATCTGTCGGTCGGAGCGGCGCATTGCCAATGTTGCCAAAAGGGGCTTGACTCTGTAGTGGGTACAGGTATTCAAATAACTGCAGCCACATCGAAGACCTCCATGCGCACCACTGAATCCTTGCCATCGGCCGAAGCGCCGCCCACCAGCTGCGGCGGCTGCTGTTCGCCATCCGCGCCCCAGGAACAGGAGCGCACGCTGCGCGTGCTGTCCATGTGCTGCGTCAACGAGGAGCGCCCGGTCCGCGCGGCACTGGAGGGTCTGTCCGGCGTGGCGGACCTGGCCATCGACCTTCCCGGGCGAACCGTGCGGTTTCGGGGCTCGGAGCCCACGTTCGAAGCGGCGCTTGTCGCAGTGAACAAGCTTGGGTTCGCGACCGAACCGCCTCTCCCCGCGGTAGCTGACGATTGCTGTGGCCCCGCCAGCCGCGCCGTGCCCATCTCCATCGTGGCGCGCGCATCCAAGGCCGCGCCGGCACCGTCCATTGCGGCCGCTCCGTCCGCCCCTGTAGGTGCCTTGTTGCTGCGCATCCCCGAGATGGATTGCGCGGTGGAAGAAGGCCAGATTCGGCGTGCGATGGAAGCCTTCCCGCAGGTCAAGCGCCTGCGTTTCGACCTGCCGGCACGCGCCTTGACCGTCGAGGCGCCGACCGACGCCTGGGACAGCGTCACTGCGGCCATCCGCAAGCTCGGCTTCAGCCCCGAGACCCTGTCTGCACCGCCGGCGGCGGCCGACACCGCGAAGGCGCAGCGCGCGGAACTGGTGCGGCTCATCGCCGCCCTGGTGGTGGCGGTCGGCGCCGAGGTGGTCCACCTGGCCTTCCCGGACACGCTGCCCTGGCACGTGGCCGGCATGGCCGTGGCCGCCGTGGCCATCGCGCTGTCCGGCCTGTCCGTCTTCAAGAAGGGCCTGTCGGCGCTGCGCGCCGGCCAGCTCAACATCAACGCGCTCATGAGCGTGGCCGTCATCGGCGCCTTCCTCATCGGCCAGTGGCCGGAGGCGGCCATGGTCATGGTGCTGTACTCGCTGGCCGAGCTCATCGAGGCGCGGTCGGTGGAGCGGGCCCGCAACGCCATCGCAGGGTTGCTGGCGTTGTCTCCGGCCCAGGCCGAGGTCCGCCAGGCCGATGGCAGCTGGGCGCTGACCGATGCCAAGGCCGTGACCGTCGGCGCCGTGGCGCGCGTCAAGCCCGGTGGGCGCTTCGCCCTGGACGGCCGGGTCACGACCGGCCACGGAGCGGTCGACCAGTCCCCGGTCACCGGCGAGAGCATTCCCGTGGACAAGGGCCCCGGCGACGACGTGTTCGCCGGCACCATCAACCAGAGCGGTGCGCTGGAGTTCGAGGTCACCAAGCCGGCCGGCGACACCGTGCTGGCCCGCATCATCCACGCGGTCGAGGAGGCGCAGGGCCAACGCGCGCCGACCCAGCGCATCGTGGACAAGTTCGCTGCCGTCTACACGCCAGCCGTGTTCGTGCTCGCCATCGCCATCGCGGTCGGCATGCCGCTCCTTGCCGGCTGGCCTTGGCTGGAGGCAACCTACAAGGCGCTGGTGCTGCTGGTCATCGCCTGCCCCTGTGCGCTGGTCATCTCCACGCCGGTGACGGTGGTCAGCGGCCTGGCCGCGGCCGCGCGGCGGGGCATTCTCATCAAGGGCGGGGTCTACCTGGAACAGGCGCGCAAGCTGACTGCGCTGGGCCTGGACAAGACCGGCACGCTCACCGAAGGCAAGCCGAAGCTGGTTGCCCACCGCGTGCTGAGCGAGGCGTCCAACGACGCGGTGCTGCGTGTCGCACGCAGCCTGGCGGCGCGCTCGGACCACCCGGTTTCCAAAGCCGTCGCAGCAGGCCTGGACGCACCATCGTCCGATGTCGCGGACTTCGGGGCAGAGCTCGGTAAGGGCGTCCACGGCCGCATCGACGGCCGCACCTACATCCTGGGCAACCACCGCTGGCTGCACGAGCGCGGCCAGTGCACGCCGGAACTGGAAGCGCTGATGCAGGAGCACGAGGCGCAGGGCCGCACGCTCTCGGTGCTGGCGGACGACGAGCGTGCCCTGGCGCTCTTCGCCGTAGCCGACACGACCAAGGAGACCAGCCGTCAGGCGGTCGCCGAGCTGCTTGCGCTCGGTGTGCGCCCGGTCATGCTGACCGGCGACAACCCGACCACCGCGCAGGCCATCGCCAAGCAGGTCGGCATCGAGGACGTGCGCGCCGGCTTGCTGCCCGAGGACAAGCAGAAGGTCGTGGCCGAGCTGCGGGCCCAAGGCCGGCATGTCGGCATGGTCGGCGACGGCGTCAACGACAGCCCCTCGCTCGCCGCCGCCGACATCGGCTTCTCCATGGGAGCGGCCGGCACCGACACCGCCAAGGAAGCGGCCGACGTGCTCATCATGAACGACGACCTGCGCAAGGTGCCGGAGACCATCCGGCTGTCGAAGAAGACCTATGCCGTGCTGTGGCAGAACATCGTGCTCGCGCTGGGAATCAAGGCGGTGTTCTTCGTGCTGGCGGTGTTCGGCAGCGCAAGCATGTGGATGGCGGTCTTCGCGGACATGGGCGCGAGCCTGCTGGTCGTCTTCAACGGCCTGCGCCTGCTGCGCGGCGTGCGCAAGGTGTCGTGAGGCCATGTGCGACCGATGAGTCGTGTATCCGCATTCGCGTTGCCACCGGCGCGCGGAGCATCGGTGAAACGGGCATGACAGCTGCCCAGGCGCGGCACCATGCGCTCAGTGCACAGGCGTTGAACTCGGCTGCCGCCCCATGAACGGCAGCCGATGCCCTCCAACCGTCAGCGTGGGGTGATGCGCGTGATGCGGTCGCCTTGAGGATCGTCGGCGCCCCTGGACTTGTTGATGGCATAGAAGGTGCCTTTGCCATCGCCCGCGATATGGTTCGGGAAGGTTCCGCCGGGCAGGTTGGCGATGATCTTTCCGTCCACGCTCACCACCGTGACAGTCCCCGCGCCCCTGTTCGACACGTACACCTGACCACGGGCGGAATCCACGGCGACGTTGTGCGTTCCCGCACCCACGAGCACGTTGTGCAGCGTCTTGCCGGTCGCTGGGTCCACGATCAGAAGGTTGTCGCTGCCTTGTGCAGCCACGAAGAGGCGCCGGGTTTTCGGGTCGTAGGCCACACCGATGGTCGATTGCGCACTGTCCACGACGAAGACTTTTTCGACCCGCCCGCTGGTCGTGCCGATCACGGCCACCTCCGCACTGTTCAGGCTGACGGTGTAGAGCTTGCCGGTCGGTGCATCGAAGGCCAGGCTGAACGGCGAGAACGGCTTGGCATCCGGCCCTTTCACCGTGGTTTCCAGTTTGATGTCGGGCAGCGGTTGCAGCGTCTTGGTGTCGAACACCTTGATGAACGGGGCACCGGCGGCAGACGCAAAGGCCTTGCCGCGTGCGGCATCGACCACGACGTCGCGGGAGTGCGCAACACTGCCGACCTCGAACTGCTTGACCAGCGAAAGGTCCGCCTGGCGGTACACCGCTACGGTGTCCTGGCGCGTGTTCGTCACCCACAAGGTGTCGTTCGCATCGTCCACTGCAACGCCGTAGACGGCGAACACGCCCGGTGCGCGCTGCTGGCCGGCTTGCTGGGGCACCTCCTTCGGGGTGGCCCGTGCTTCGATTGCAAGAGTCTGAGGATGGACCTTGAGCAGAGCCGACTGTGCGACCGGCGGGCGGCCCACGGCAGAGGTGACATACAAACGGTCGTTGCGTGCGCTGTAGGCGACCTGGTACAGGCCTTGGACCAGCGGCTGGGACGTCACGCTGAACTGCTCTTGGCCGGACAGCGGGACGTTGGGCGATACCTTCAGAGGATGCACGACCGCAGCCACGGGCCGCGTCGCATTGACGACCACGGGGTGCTGCCCAGGCGGCGCGTCGCTGGGTATTGCAAACTCCGTGCGGAAGTTGCCCTCAGCATCCGCCGTCGCCGGCGCGCCCAATGCGGCACCCGCATAGGTCAACTGCACCTGCTGGCCAGGCACGAAGCCGCGGCCAGCGATCTTGACCGGGGCGCCGGGGATGACCTGCGGGGTATCGACCACATTGATGCGGCCCTGGAATTTCGCCGCCGGTTCTTGAAACTGAGGGCCAACAGCACAGGCGCCCAACATCAAAGTCAGCGCGACGAGCGCGCTTGCGGACCACGCAGGGCGTGCGAGGGAAGGCCGAGTTTCAGTGTTCATGCGATTCGGAGGGATAAGACGATTAGGCAGCCGTTCCCGCTACGAGCACCGGCATACGCAAAGCCGCGGAATCCTACCGACGACTGACAAAAACGAATCGTTCTCATGACATGTTGTGAGGCCATGTCACTGCTTTGCCAGTGAAGTGCAAAGCACGCCAGCGTGCTGCACGCATCGATGGGGGCAAGCAAGCGGATTGCCTTCATCGTCGTTCCTGAGATGACTGCTGCTTGCGAGCCGAGGTGACCTTGGACAGAACGCGCTGCACTGGGCTTGCCCAGATGTGCAGCCTCATTCGCCTTGTGGCACCGAACCGGCGTAGCCTATGACCAACCACGCGCTGCCGGCGCCAAAGGCCTCCGCGCTACTTGACCGGTTTCAAGTCGGTCACTATCGCTTTGCCTTTGATCATCTCGGCTTGAAACCGGACCTTGTCTCCGACCTTCAGGCCGTTGAGCATCTTCTTGTCCTCGACCTCGAAGCCCATGGTCATGCCGGGCATCGCCAGGTTCGGGATGTCGCCGTGCTTCAGTACGACGAGGCCCGCCGCAGGGTCGAGCTTGCGGATCTCGCCGTCGACCAGAGGCATCGTGGCAGTGGAGGCGGCCGCGGGTTTCGTGGGCATCGACATGCCTTGTGCCGATGCATGGACGGCAGTGGCCGCCAGGACGGCAGCGGTCAGGATATGGCACAGGTTCATCATGTGTCTTTCGTTGGTTGGTGAATGCGTTTTCAGGGGAGCGTCGCCGCGGTGGGCGATTTCGCCGCGGAGGAGAGGTGGCGAACTTCACCGCGCTTGCGGTGCACCAGAAGCCAGACGGCCGGTACCACCAGCATGCTCAGCAGCGGTGCCGTGACCATGCCCCCGACCATCGGCGCGGCGATGCGGGTCATCAACTCCGAGCCAGTGCCGGTGCCCAGCAGGATGGGCACCAGGCCCGCCATCACGACGGCGACGGTCATCGCCTTGGGCCGCACCCGCTGCACGGCGCCTTCGCGGATAGCCGCCAGCAGCGTCTCGTCCGAATCCGGCTGTCCTTCGGCAAGGCGGCGCGCATGGGCGCTCTTCAGGTAGACCAGCATCACGACGCCGAATTCCGCCGCGAGACCGGCGAGCGCAATGAAACCCACCGCTGTTGCCACCGAGACCGAATGCCCCAGCGCCCAGACCAGCCAAAAACCTCCGACCAGCGAGAACGGCACCGCGGCCATCACGATCGCCGCGTCGCTGAATGAGCGGAACAGCAGGTAGAGCAGCACGAAGATGACCGCCAGGGTCACGGGCACGACCACCCTCAGTCGCTCGGTGGCGCGCTCCAGATACTCGAACTGGCCGGACCAGGAGACGGCGTAGCCGGCCGGCAGCGCCACTTGCTGGGCCACCGCCGCCTGCATGTCGGTCACGACCGAGCGCAGGTCCCGGCCGCGCACGTCGACGTAGACCCAGCCCGACAGACGCGCGTTCTCGCTGCGCAGCATCGGCGGCCCCTCTGCGACGGAGATGCGCGCCACGTCCTGCAGCAGCAGCGTTGCCCCTTTTTCGGTCACGAATGGCAGCTCGCGCAGGCGCTGCAGCGAGTCGCGGATCTCCCGTGGGTAGCGCACGTTGATGGGATAGCGCTCGCGGCCCTGGATCACTTCCCCCACGTTGTCGCCGCCGATGGCTGTAGAGACGATGCCCTGCACATCGGCTACCGACAAGCCGTAGCGGGCCGCAGCAGACCGGTCCACGTCCACGTCGATGTAGCGACCACCAGTCAGCCGCTCGGCGAGGGCCGAGGACACGCCGGGCACGTTCTTCACCGCAGCCTCGACCTGCGCGGTCAGACGGTCGATCGTCGCCAGGTCTGCGCCGGCGAGCTTGATGCCCACCGGGCTCTTGATCCCCGTGGCCAGCATGTCGATGCGGTTGCGGATCGGCGGCACCCAGACGTTGGACAAGCCCGGCACCTTGACCACGCGGTCCAGTTCCTCGACCAGCTTGTCCGGCGTCATGTCCGCCCGCCACTGCTCGCGCGGCTTGAACCGGATGGTGGTCTCGAACATCTCCAGCGGTGCGGGGTCGGTCGCTGTGTCCGCGCGTCCCGCCTTGCCGAACACGCGCTCGACCTCGGGCACGGTCTTGATGAGCCTGTCGGTCTGCTGCAGCAGCTCGGCCGCCTTGGCGATCGACAGGCCCGGCAGCGCCGAGGGCATGTACAACAGGTCGCCCTCGTCGAGCGCCGGCATGAACTCGCCGCCCAGGCGCATGAGCGGCACCACAGTGACCGCCAGCACCAGGGCAGCGATCGCCAGCGTGAGCTTCGGGAACCGAAGCACCAGCTCCAGCACAGGACGGTAGACCGCGATGAGCAGGCGATTGAGTGGGTTCGCCGCCTCCCTGGGAATGCGGCCGCGAATGAGGTAGCCCATCAGGACCGGCACCAATGTCACCGACAGACCGGCCGCCGCGGCCATGGCGTAGGTCTTCGTGAACGCCAGCGGAGAGAACAGCCGGCCTTCCTGCGCTTCGAGCGTGAACACCGGCAGGAACGACAGTGTGATGACCAGCAGCGAGAAGAACAGCGCCGGTCCCACCTCGACCGAAGCCTGCGCGATCAGCGCCCAGCGCTCGGGCACCGTCGGCCGCCTTCCATGTTGGTCCTCGAAATGCTCCAGGTGCTTGTGCGCCGCCTCGACCAGCACCACCGAGGCGTCGACCATCGCCCCCAGCGCGATGGCGACGCCCGACAGGCTCAGGATGTTCGCGCTGAGGCCTTGCCAATGCATCACGATGAACGCCGTCAGCACGCCCACCGGCAGCGTGACGACCGCGACCAGCGCCGAGCGCAAATGAAACAGGAACACCGCGCAGACGAGCGCCACCACGATGAACTCTTCGACCAGCTTGTCACGCAGGTTCAGCACGGCCCGGTCGATGAGCTTGGAGCGGTCGTAGGTCTCGACCACCTCCACGCCCGGCGGCAGGCTGGGCTTCAAGGCCGCCAGCCTGGCCTTGACCGCCTCGATGGTCGTCCTGGCGTTCTTGCCCGAGCGCATGACCACGACGCCGCCTGCCACTTCGCCTTCGCCATCGAGTTCGGCGATGCCGCGGCGCATCTCCGGCCCCACCTGCACGGTGGCCACATCGCGCAGCAGCACCGGCGTCGCGCCCGACACCGACAACGGGATGCTGCGGAAGTCGTCGAGCGACTGCAGGAAGCCACGCGCACGGACCATGTACTCCGCTTCGGCCAACTCGATGACGGAGCCGCCGGCGGCTTGGTTGGCCTTGGCCAGGGCCTCGACCACCGCGCCCTGCGTGACGCCCAGCGCGCGCATGCGGCTGGGGTCCAGCACCACCTGGTACTGCCGCACCATCCCGCCGATGCTGGCGACTTCGGCGACGTCCGGCACGGTCTTCAGCTCGAACTTCAGGAACCAGTCGTTGAGCGCGCGCAGCTGCCCCAGGTCATTGCGGCCCGTGCGGTCGACCAGCGCGTATTCATAGACCCAGCCCACGCCGGTGGCATCGGGGCCCAGTGCGGCGGTGGCACCGGCCGGCAACCTGGCCTGCGCCTGGTTCAGGTACTCCACGACGCGCGACCTGGCCCAGTAGGGATCGGTCTTGTCGTCGAACAGCACGTAGACGAAGGAATCGCCGAAGAACGAGTAGCCGCGCACCGTCTTCGCCCCGGGCACACTGAGCATCGTGGTGGTGAGCGGATAGGTGACCAGGTCCTCGACCACCTGGGGGGGCTTGCCGGGATAGGTCGTGCGCACGATGGCCTGGGTGTCCGACAGATCCGGCAAGGCATCGACGGGCGTGTGCCTGAGCGACCAGATTCCCGCGGCCACGAGGCAGGTCGTGGCGACGAGCACGAGAAAGCGGTTGCCGATCGACCAGCGGATCAGGGCCGCGATCACTTGGCGGCTCCGAGGCGCTGCACGGACACCAGCTCATAGCCCATGGTGCCTCCCTGCCGGAACTCGAAGCGGACCGTGTCACCCGGCCCGATGCCGGCAAAGGCCGCGCCGGCGGGCTTGCCGAAGCCCATGGTCATCGCGGGCCACTTCAACGAGGCGATGGGCCCGTGGGAGATGAGGATGCTGTCTGCTTCGATGCTCTCGACCTTGCCGTCGCCGACGTGCATGGCCGCAGGCGCCGATGCCGGCGCGGAAACCGGAGCCGCAGTGCCCGCGGCCATTGCACCCAACACGGAGCGCAGCCGCGCCTCCGAGTCGATCAGGAACTGGCCGCTGGCGACGACTTGCTCGCCCTCGGCCAGCCCGGAGAGCACCTCGATGGTGTCGCCGAGGTCGGCCCCCAACTGGATGTCCCGGGCGGCGAATTCGCCGCTGTCCTTGCGCACGATGGTGACGGCGCGTGTGCCGGTGCGGATCACCGCTTCGGCAGGTACGACCAGGCGAGAGGCCGAAGGCCCGGCCATCTGCATGCGCAGCAGCATCCCGGGGACCAGCTTGCCCCCCGCGTTGTCGACCTCGAAGCGCGCCTGCAGCGTGCGCGTGCTGGCGCTGACTTGCGGCAAGATTTCTGTGAGCTGGCCCTCGAAGGTTTGGCTGGTGTCGGCCTGTAGAGCCGCCCAAACCTTCTGGCCGCGCTCGAGGCGTGCCGCCTGGGCTTCGGGCACCTCCGCTACGGCCCACACTCTTTCCAGGCCGGCGATGCGGAACAAGGTCGTGCCCGGCGTGACCGCCACGCCCTCGCGCACCCCGAGTTCCGCGATCACACCGCTGACCGGTGCGCTGAGTGTGAAGCGCGCCTGGGCCGTGCCGGTGGCCTCGCTCTGGCGGATCAGCGCCTCGGGAATGGACAGGGCGCGCAGACGTTCGCGTGCGGCCGCGATCAGCTCTTGCGAGGCACCCGCGCGCTGGAGCGCAAGGAGTTCGTTCTGCGGTCCCAGCCAGTCTGGCGCGAAGAGGCTTGCGAGCGGCTGGCCCTTGCGGACCCGCTCCATCGGCGCGCGCACGGCCAGCTGCTCGACGTAACCGGCCACACGGGTCTGGACCGCAACGCCAAGGCGTTCATCGAACTGCACGGCGCCGATCGCATCGAAGGACGATGACACGTCTGCCCGCCCGACCACCACGGTACGGATGCCCAGGTTCTGTTGCACTGTCGGGCTGATCTTGACGCCGGCATCGCCCGCCTCGTCGGCATAGACCGGGACGAGCTGCATGTCCATGAACGGCGACTTGCCGGGCTTGTCGAAGCGCTGGCCCGGCACCATCGGGTCGTGCCAGTACAGCACCCTGCGCTCCGCTGCACCCGGCGCGGCCGGCGCCGGCATGGCTGTCATCGAGTTTTCGGCGGTGGTGTGGCGCCCTGCGTAGAAGCCACCAGCAGCCAGCACGGCGGCGCCCAGGAGCGACAGGGCCATCGCGAGTGCGCGCTTCATTGGGCATCTCCCGGCAGCAGCGGCGTGAAAGCCAGCTGGGCGCGAACTTTCGCCAGATCCCGCTGCAGCGACAGCAGCTTTCTCTGCGCGTCGACCTCGGCGTGGCGTGCCTCGAACAGCGTCGTCAGGCTCACTTGGTTCGAGCGGTAGCCGGCCAGGGCAACTGCTGTGCGCTGCTGGGCCGGCGCTACGACGGACGACTGGTAGCGTTCGGCGCGCTGGGCCAGGCGTTGAGCGTCACTGGCCAGCCGCTGGAACTCTGCGCTCGCAGTGCGCGTAGCCTCTACCAGATTGGCCTCTGCCTTCTCCACCAGCGCAAGCTTGGCCGCAGTGTCGCGGTCCTGCCGCTGGGCCGGCGCGACCGGCAGCGGAATGCTCACGCCGACCGACAACATGTCGGAGTAGCCGCTACGCTGGCCATAGGACACTTCCCAGGACCAGTTCGGCTTGCGGTTGGCGGCTGCAACGGCGGCCTCCTGCCTGGCGACCTCGGTGCCGCGCCGCGCGGCCAGGACGGCGGGATGGTTGGCGACGTAGGACGCCTCACCGCCGTTCGTCAAGCCCGATGGCGCTGCAAGTTCATCCGCAGCAACGCCGACCCAGCGCTCCAGCGCCACGCGCGCGCCGCGCTCCTGCTGCAGCACATCGGCGGTGTCGTCCTCGGCAATCCCGCGGGCGCTGGCCAGCGCCAGCACGTCCTGGCTGCTGCCGGCGGCCGACGACAGCCGGCCCTTGGCGGCCTCCAGTTCCTCGTGCAGATGGTGCTCGGTCTGGGTCGCCAGCTTGAGGGCCTCGCCTGCGAAGTACACGTCCAGGTAAGCCTGTGCGGTCTGCATGCGCACGTCGCCCGCCGCGGCCAGGAGCGACACGCTCTCCCGGATGGCGACGGCCTCGGCCGCGGCCTGACGAGCCGCGCGCTTGTCGGCCGAGACCCATTCCTGGCCGATGCCGATGCGCTTCATGGTCATCGATTCGCGCGTCGTGCTGAAGCGGTCTCCTCCAGTCATAGGCAGGTTGTCCACGCCCAAGCGCAGTGTCGGGTCGGACAGCTGGCCCGCAGCGCGCGCGGTTTCGTTGGCGCCGGCAACGCCGGCACGTGCGGCGTGGGTGGCGTCGGACCGTCGCACGGCGAGGTCGAGCGCTTGGTCGAGAGTGAGAGATGCCGCAGCGGCCAGGGCCGGCAGCATGGCGGCGACGAGGAACGCCGCACGCAAAGGGAACGTGAACATGGAAACTCCGAGGACAAACGGGGTGTTTGCCGGCGCGCGAGCAGGCCGCGCCGGCGCCTGTCAGTCGATCGGAGGCGTCAGACGCGAAGTCGGAGCGTGGAGAGGAACAGCGTGTCTGGTGGCGGACGCGCCTGCGTGTAGTCTGCCACCGGGGCTCTCCCCGCCAGCAGGTCCTGCAGCACGAGCGGCACAACCAGTACCTGGACGATCGCCGGCAGCGATGGCGCAGGGACTTTGACCGCCTCGAAGGACTGGGCCGCGCCAGCCGAATGCTGGTGGCACAGGACCGGCTGCGCCTGGTCCATGCCGCTGCACGGCTCGCCCGATGCCATCATGGCCGCCATCGCAGCGGCGTCAGCCTCTGCCGGACAAACGTAGCGCGCCAGTGCCAGCTGCGAGAACAGCAGTGACAGCACCACGCAGAACGTGGTCAGCAGGCAATGGCGGCGGCGGCGCGGCATGAATTCTTGAAGTGTAGTCGTTGGTCCGCTTGACGTGCTTCGGTCATTTCCGAGCTCGGTCCTCGCGATCTCCAGCTGCCAAGGTCTGCGGCCCATGCAAGGCGGGCACTTCGGCGAAGGCGCGCTGCCACGCTGGCTTGTCTCGTGCTGCGCTGTCTCAGGCCTATCGCAAAGAGCACCATCTGGGCGGTCCTGCTCCAGGGCGAGAGTTGTTCAGCGCTCTCCAGTCTCGGCGGCAGCCGCGGTGTGCAGGTCGCGCGCCAGCCACGTCTGTCAGATGACAGAGAAAGTGCAAACTGTGCCAAGTAAGTGCAAAACTGCTGACACAGATAGTGCAAAAAACGCATCTGCAACGGGAATTGTTCAGCTCGGAAACCGGCCGCCAAGGTCAGAGCCTGCTGCTCGTCTTGGCCAGGTAGAACCACTCCGATCCAAGCGCGGCATCGGGGTTGGGGAACACGATGCACCCGTCGAACGGTGAAACGACCTTCTCGCCGTTAGCGCGCTCGGCGATGACCTGGCCCTGCATCACGGGCTCGAAGCTTGTCCACGATCGGACGAAGCGGTCGCCGGCATCCTGCCGGTCGATGACCTCGCACAGTTGCAGGCACTCCATGTCCGCGACGGGCTGCGGCTGGTCATCATCGGTCAGCCCCAGGTGCGCCAAGGCGTTGCGGATGCCCCGGTAGGCGACGTGCTCGGCACTCGGGTCTTCGTGGAAGCCGCACTCCAGCGTCATCCCCCAACCGCCAACCGACCGCATGTATTCGGTGGACCCGATGCCATAGAACGCGTCATCGATGCCTGGCGCACCAGCCGTTGCCTGGCCGCGCCGTCGCGCGACGCCGCCCGCGTAGGTCGACAGCCATCCGTCAACGACGCGATGCACGCCCAGGCGCGCGGCCAGGCCTTCTTCTTCGGCCGCGAAGCGGAACGGCTCTATCGCCCCGTCGTTGTTGGGCGGGCCGACAAACACGAACGGCTTGTCACCGCCACGGAACGAGTGCAGATCGAGCAGCACATCGTGCCGGGCCAGCAGCGGGCACAGCCAGTTGGCAATGTGGTCCTCGTTGTCCGCCGGCGCCGCGGTGGGCCAAAGGCCACGGTTCAAGTTCCTGTCGCCGGAACGGGTGCCGCGAGCGTGCGCGAGAGCGTTGGTGATGGGGACCAGCGTCAAGCAGCCAGCCGACAGCGCTACATCGCCCCGGTCCAGCTCGCCCATCAGCTTGTGGATGGCCGCAGTGCCGCAGACCTCGTTGCCGTGCACCGCGCCGAGCACGAGTAGGCGCACGCCGTCCTTGCGGGAGGCGTACTCGACAGACTTGAAATTCACCATGGGCGCAGGCCTGCTGTCATCGATTTGGAATCACTGTAGCGCTCAGTGTCCGCCGGCCGTGTACTACGAAGCCTGCCGAACAGCCTTTGCACCCAAGCTCGGGGCCACCTTCACGTACACCAGTTCGCTGACCAGTTCCACCAGCGTCTGCGTCACGATCACGGCGGGCACCCACGGCACCGCACCGGGGATGGCCAGGCCCAGCGGCAGGACCACCAACGAATTGCGCGTGGCCGAGCTGAAAGCCACGGCTCGGCCCTGGTCTGCAGGAAGGCGGCACAAGCGCGCCACGCCCCAGCCGAGCAGCGGGGCGGCGACGGCGAATGCCACGTAGATCGCGGCAACCTGGCGCACGGCATCGAGGGCCAGGCCGAGCTGCGGCGCGACGGATGCGACCACCACGAACAACACGGCGGCCGTAGCCGGCACGGGCAGCAGGCCGAGCCATGCCACGGCGCGCTCACCAGCCGTTGAGCGCGCGGCCCAGGCCTGGCAGATGGCCGCGAGCGACAACGGCACCGCGATGAGCCAGATGAAGGCATGCAGGAACGGTCCCAACTGCACCAGGCCTGCGGCTGCATCGCCCATGAACAGATTCAAGTAGACCGGCAGCAGGACCATCTGTGCGGCCAGCAGCAGCGGCGTGGACGCAAGCAGCGGCTTGGCGTCGGCCTTACCTAGATGGGCGAAGGTCACCACGTAGTCGATGCACGGCGTCAGCAGCACCAGCAGCACGCCGATTCGCAGCAGCGGGTCTTGCGGCATCCAAGGCAACAGCACGGCCACCAGCACGGGCACCGCGACGAAGTTGGCCAGCAGCAGCGCACCGAGGAACCGCATGTTCGACAGCGCACGCCGCAGCTCGGTCAGCGGCACCTGCAGGAACGTGACGAAAAGCATGAACGCCAGCAGCGGGTCGATGGCCGGTGTCATCGCCGTCGAGGCCGGCCACTGCCAGGCCACCAGGCCGGCGAGCACCACGGCAGCGAAGTAGATCGCGACCTGGCGGGTTTCAAGAAGGGAGCGCAGGGATACAAGGGTCATGCGTGCGTTCAGTGCTATGAGGTGGCTTTGGGGCCGCAGCCGCAGCCACCAGGCGGCAGAGCGCACGCGGCCTGCGTGGAAGTGCTGGGATTCTCGCAGCCGGCTTTGGGCCGGCGCTTCAACCACACGACTGCGCCGACCATGGCGACCAACGTAGCGGCGATCAAGACGTTCAGGGCGATACCCACATCCAGACCCCATCCGGCCAGCAGCGCGGCAACGGCAGTGCCGCCCAGCAATGGCAGCAGCAGCGGGATCGAGCAGCAGGCGGCGCACGCGCCGGCCACACCCAACGCGGCAAACAAAGGCTTCTTCATCGTCAGCTTTCCAAGACGCGGGTACATTCCGCCCGATTGAATCTAGAACCTCAAGTAACTTGAGATGCAAGCCCTGACGCCCGCACAGCATTTGCCCATCGGCGCCGTGGCCCGGCGCACAGGCCTGGCCGTCTCGGCCATCAGGTACTACGAAGAGGTCGGGTTGGTGGAGCCTGGCGCGCGCAGCGACGGCGGGCACCGCGTGTACCCCGAGGCCGTGGTCGATGTGTTGACTCTGATCCGGCATTGCCGCGACCTTGGGTTCAGCATCGATGACACGCGCGCGCTGCTGTCCCTGGCCGACAACACCGACAACGACTGCCGGGATGCCCGCGACGTTGCCAAGTCGCACTTGGTCGCGGTGCGGGCCAAGATGGCCGAGCTTCGGCAGTTGGAGCGCAGCCTCGCGCGCTTCGTGCAGGACTGCGACCAAGAGTGCGCAGGCGGGCCGGCAGCACAGTGCTGCATCTTCGAGGACCTGCGCAAGGGGCCAGCGAAGCCTACGGCTGGCTGCTGCACCACCGGCTGAGACGCCGCGCCGGGAGTTGTTCAGCGCGGCAGGTTTCTTGCCAAACGCGACAGCGCAAGGCATGCGGCCAGGCCCAGGCCTGCCGAGACCCACAGCGCGCCCACGCCCAGGCGCTCCACCGCCAGGCCGAACAGGAACGGCGCGCCGGCCTGCACGATGCGCGCCGGCACCATCAGGAAGCCCTGCCGCTGGCCGTAGCCCTTCGCACCGAAGAACAGCAGCGGCAGCGTCCCGATGGCGATGGTCAGGATGCCATTGCCCAGGCCGTGCAACACCGCGAAGGCTATCGCGGCCAAGCTGCCGAACAGGCCGATGCACAGCGCGCCCAGGGGATGGCCGAGCGTGGCCAACCGCGCCGACAGCAGCGGGTGCGCGCGGCTCAAGAACGCGAACTCGATCAGCCGGCCCGCGACCTGTGCAGGCCCGACCAGCGCCGCGATGCCCACGGCCGCCGCCAGGCTCGCCCCGACGCCAAGCAACAGCTTGGGCAGGTGCGCCGCCATGGCCGTGCTGGTGAACCAGGCCACGGCGAAGACGAAGGCCAGCAGGACAGCGGCGCCGCGCTGCTTGGCCGGCGGCAAGGCCGTCTGCTGCTCGGGCTGGCCGGCGGCATCGCTCGATGCCGGCGCGGCTCGCTCGGCCGCCGGCAGCATGGCGTTGAGCGGCAACGCGATGAACAGGTGCAGCCCGGCCCACACGAGGCAGGCCCCACGCCACCCCATGGTGCTCTCGAGCCAGGCCGTAAGCGGCCAGCCCACGGTGCTGGCGAAGCCGGCGAACAGCGTGATGCCGGTGATGGTGCGCCGGGCGTTCTGCCCGTGCAGGCGCACGGCCGTGGCGAACGCGGCTTCATAGAGGCCACTGCCCATCGCCAAGCCGATGACGGCCCAGGCCGCGAAGACGTGCAGCGGCTGCTGTGCCTGGCTCAATGCGGCCAGGCCGGCCGCGAACACCACATTGCTGGCAATCAGCACCGGCCGCCCGCCTCGCCGGTCGATCAGCCGGCCGGCGAAAGGCCCGATGGCCGCCGACATGAGCAGGGCCACCGAAAAGGCGCCGAACACGGCCGAGCTGGTGGTGCCCAGATCGCGCGCGATGGCGTCTGCCAGGATGGCCGGCAGGTAGTACGACGAGGCCCATGCGAGCGTCTGCGCCACGCCCAGCAGAACGGTGGTCGTGGTTCGGCTTTGCACCTGGGCCGGGCCGGTCAGATGCTGCGCAGGTTGACCCGCTTGGACAGCGCCTCGGCGCTCTCGCGCCGCTCGCTGTAGCGGTCCACCAGGTAGCCCGCGCAGTCACGCGTCAGCAGCGTGAACTTCACCAGTTCTTCCATCACGTCCACCACGCGCTCGTAGTACGGCGAGGGCTTCATGCGGCCGTCGTCCTCGAACTCGGCGAAGGCCTTGGCCACCGACGACTGGTTGGGGATGGTCAGCATGCGCATCCAGCGGCCCAGCACGCGCAGCTGGTTCACGGCGTTGAAGGACTGCGAGCCACCCGACACCTGCATGACGGCCAGCGTCTTGCCCTGCGTGGGCCGCACCGAGCCGCTGGACAGCGGAATCCAGTCGATCTGCGACTTCATGATGCCGGTCATGGCGCCGTGGCGCTCGGGCGAGCACCACACCATGCCCTCGGACCACTGCGCCAGATCGCGCAGCGCCTGCACCTTGGGATGGTCCTCGGGCGCGCCATCGGGCTGCGGCAGGCCACGCGGATCGAAGATGCGCGGCTCGGCGCCCAGGGCCTGCAGCAACCGCGCCGCTTCCTCGGTCACGAGCCGGCTGTAGGAGCGCTCGCGCACGGACCCGTAGAGCAGCAGGATGCGCGGCGCATGGGTGGCGCGCTCGGCCGGCAGCAGCCGCGCCAGGTCGGGCCGTTGGAAGTGGTCGGCATCGATGTTCGGCAGTTCAGGGCTTGGCAATGCGCACCCCCTTCTCGTTCACGACCGCCTCGCCGTCTTCCTTGGTGAAGGCGCCTTGCTGCGGTTGCGGCAGCAGATCGAGCACCACTTCCGAAGGCCGGCACAGCCGCGTGCCCAGCGGCGTGACGACGATGGGCCGGTTGATCAGGATGGGCTCGTGCAGCATGAAGTCGATCAACTGCGCGTCGGTCCACTTGGTACTGATGAGGCCCAGCGCGTCATAAGGCGTGCCCTTTTGGCGCAGCAGCTCGCGCGGCGTGATGCCCATGGCCGCGATGAGCGCTTCCAGCGTCGCCCGGTCGGGCGGCGTCTTCAGGTATTCGATGACCTGGGGTTCCTCGCCAGAGTTGCGGATCAACGCCAGCACGTTGCGCGACGTGCCGCAGGCGGGGTTGTGGTAGATCGTGATGTTCGGCATGGTTGGTTCCTTGTGGACGGTCGGCGCGGTCAAGCCAGGCTCAAGCGCAGAGCCAGAGCCGCCAGCGTCGCCAGCAGCACGGGCAGCGTGAGCACGATGCCCACGCGGAAGTAGTAGCCCCAGGCAATGGTGGTGCCCTTCTTCTGGAGCACGTGCAGCCACAGCAGCGTGGCCAGGCTGCCAATCGGTGTGATCTTGGGGCCGAGGTCGCAGCCGATCACGTTGGCGTAAATCATGGCTTCCTTCACCACGCCGCTGGCCTGCGATGCGTCGATCGACAGTGCGCCGATGAGCACCGTGGGCATGTTGTTCATGACCGAGGACAGCGAGGCTGTGAGCACGCCCGTGCCGATGGCCGCACCCCAGACGCCGCCCTGCGCGAACACATCGAGCAGCCCGGCGATGCGGTCGGTCAGGCCGGCATTGCGCAGGCCGTAGACCACCAGGTACATGCCCAGCGAGAACACCACGATCTGCCAGGGTGCGCCGTGCAGCACCTTGCGCGTGCTGATAACGTGGCCCCGGCCCGCCACGGCCAGCAGCACCACGGTGGCCACGGCCGCGACTGCGCTGACCGGCACGCCCAGCGGCTCCAGGCCGAAGAAGCCGACCAGCAGCAGAACCAGCACCACCCAGCCGGCCCGGAAGGTGGCCGGGTCGCGGATGGCCTGGACCGGCGTCTTGAGCTGGACCAGGTCGTAGCGCGCCGGTACGCCCCGACCGAAGTACAGCAGCAGCACTGCTAGGCTGGCCAGCACGGCAGCGATGTTGACCGGCACCATCACGGCGGCGTACTGGTTGAAGCCGATGCCGAAGAAGTCGGCCGACACGATGTTGACCAGGTTGGACACGATCAACGGCAGGCTGGCCGTGTCGGCGATGAAGCCGGCGGCCATCACGAACGCCAGCGTGGCGGCCGGCGAGAAGCCCAGCGCGACCAACATCGCCATGACGATGGGCGTGAGGATCAGCGCGGCGCCGTCGTTGGCGAACAGGGCCGCCACGGCCGCGCCCAGCAGCACGATGAAAGCGAACAGCCGGCGGCCGTTGCCGCCGCCCCAGCGGGCCACATGCAGCGCGGCCCACTCGAAGAAGCCGGCTTCGTCCAACAACAGGCTGATGATGATGACGGCCACGAACGTGGCGGTGGCGTTCCAGACGATGCCCCACACCACGGCGATGTCGGCCAAGTGCACCACACCGAAGACCAGGGCCAGCACGGCGCCGAGCGATGCGCTCCAGCCGATGCCCAAGCCTCGCGGTTGCCAGATGACCAGCACGAGTGTGAACAGAAAAATCAGGATGGCCGCGAGCATGGCGGGGGCCTTGTTTGGAGGGAACGGGGGACGCGGCCCGGCAGGGCCGCAGGAGGGGTCAGCCGCGCGCGGTCAGCGCTTGGCCAGGTCGCGTGCGGACTGCTGGATCGAGAGCTTGTCGATGGCTGCGGCGGGCAGGTTGATGAACAGCTCGACGCGCTGGCGGATGGCGTGCAGCGTCTTGCGGAACGCGGCCTGCTTCTCTTCGGCATTGCCCTCCACCTCCGAGGGATCGGCGTAGCCCCAATGCGCCGTGGCGGGGTGGCCCGGCCAGATCGGGCACACCTCGCCGGCCGCGTTGTCGCACACGGTGATGATGAGGTCCATGTGCGGCGCGTCGGGCTTGGCGAACTCGTCCCAGCTCTTGCTGCGCAGGCCTGTGGTGGAGATGCCAACCCGTTGCAGCGCCTCCAGCGCGAGCGGGTTGGGCTGCTGTTTGTCGCGCGGGCTGCTGCCGGCCGAGAAGGCGCGGAAGCGGTCGCCGGCCATGCCGTTCAGCAGGGCTTCGGCCAGGATGCTGCGGGCCGAGTTGTGGGTGCACAGGAACAGGACGTTCAGCGGCTTGGTGGTCGAGGTCATGGGTCGTGGTTGGGGACAGGGGGAATCGGTCAGCAGCAGGCCTTTGCAGGCCCGCAGCAGGATGTGGATGCCGGCACGGCCACAGGGGCGCAGCAGGCCGCTGCAGCGGCCTTGGCCGGGGCAGGCTTGCCGAACACCGGCACGTTGGCCAGCGTCTGGAAGTGCTCCCACGGCACGCCCTGCGGGTCCGTGATCCAGTGCTTGTCGCTGCGGGCGTAGCAGCACGTGGTCTGGCCTTCATCCAGCAGCGCCAGATCGGCTGCTTCGGCGCGGTCCTTGAGGTCGGCCAGCTCGGCGGCCTCGTCCACCTGAAAGCCCAGGTGGTCCACGCCCGGCGCAGCGCCGCGCGTGGAGATGGCGAAGTTCAGGCGCGGGTCTTCCAGCATCCACTTTGCATAGTCGTCCTCGATGCGCGCGGGCTCGGCGGCGAACAGCTTGGAATAGAAGGCGATGCTCTGGTGCAGGTCGGTGACGTGCAGGTGGACGTGGAAGCGCTTCATGGGGAGCCTTTCAGCAACGGCAGTCGGCTGCCGCATCGGTGGTCGAGCACGCTGCACTCTCGCAGCAGTTCTCGGTGAGGTAGCCTAGCAACTCGTTCATCGTGGTGAAGGACGCGCGGTAGATGAGGTTGCGGCCCTGACGCTCCTGCGTCACCAGGCCGGCATGCGTCAGCTCCTTGAGGTGGAACGACAGCGTGTTGCCGGCCACGTCCAAGTGCTCGGCCAGGGCGCCCGGGGTCAGGCCCTCGGGGCCTGCAACGACCAGGGCGCGGAACAGGCGCAGGCGCAGGGCTTGCGCCAGGGCGGCGAGGGAGCGGACGGCATCGGCTTCTTGCATGAATGAACTATACAACGATTATTGAATTAAGGTTTGCGACTTCACTGCGGTTGCAAGCGACTGGCTGTCCGCACCTCCTTCGGTGCGACCTCTGTGGCTGCTGTACTTCCTAGAGCTGACCGTCGACGCTAGCCCCCACTTTGGCCCGCTCTCCAGCCGCAGACAGAATCGACCGGTTTGCAGAACTAGTTGACGAACGGCCCTGGGCCAGCAGCTGCGCCCGGCGCCTGCAGCGCGAACACGCAATCGAAAAGCTTCTCGGCTTCGTCCCACGAGGCACCTTCGTTCCAAAGAGCCAGGAACCCCTTGCTGGCATCGACCACCGTCGGGCTCACCTGGAGCGTGTGCACGTTCAGAGAAGCAAACGTATCCTCCCGGTCGTGCGCCGATCCCGCCTGGCCTGCGTAGCTGTAGAAGCGCTCGATGCGACCGGGCTGAGCAAACCGAGGAGAGCCTGGGCACATCGCTCCCGTCTCTGCGCCGCGCCCGCTGTGCGCTTGAGAGAAGCTGTCCTGAACCATGTGCAAGAGCGCTCCCATGGCCACATGGGACAGATCCTTGCGCACCTCGACGATGCCGGTGGCCAGAAGGTTCGTTGCCGTGATGTCCCCTGGGAAGTATTCCCCCAGCGCTGCAGGCTCCAAGTCCCGGACGAACTTACCGGTCGGTAGGGTCTTGGTCGCAATGCCCCACAAAAACTGCGCCCAGGACTTCATGCGCCGTTGCGCCACCGCCGCCAACTCGCCATCGTGCGCGGCCATGGCATGGAAGAACTGCAGATCGCCGAAGTGCGAGCGGTACAGCAAATAGTCGCCAGGCCCAAAAGCAGGGGAAGCGGGATCCTTCTTCAGGTTGATCTTCGCCGTTGCCGCTGCGTCTGAGAACAGCGTCGCCCAACACTTCGGCTGAGCGGTAGAACGCAGCGTCACTGCTGGGTTGCAGCTCGACGTGCGAGGCGGGTCGCTGCGGTTCAGCGCAAATGGGGGATCGTCGGGCCATCTCACGCCGTACAACAAAACCTGATGCTGCTTGATCGCGGCCACCGTGACGCACTCCGCTTCCGAGCCGGCCTGCACCGAGCAACCCAAAGCGTTCAAAGTGATGGCTTCGTGCAACGGGTTCTTGATCATCGGCAAAGCGTTGCCAACCAACCAGATGCCCAGGCCATCGACCCACTGGTTCGTGCCCACGCTGGTGAGCTTCCGATCGACGTCGCTGATGCGGGGAAGCACTTGGAACGCGTTGCCGATGCCGGGCAAGAGCGATGCCGCAAGCACGACCACCGCCGTGAACCCTTTGAAGCCCAATCCCCCTGCCATGCACTTCTCCTTCTTGTGAAGCATGTCGTTTCGAAAGGTGTCGAAGAGATTTTGGCATGGCTCTTCACGCTTGCTGCCTGCAGACCACTACCGCCTAGGTCGAGCTTTCTGTACAGGCCGAGCGAGATCATCGAATGACCACCGTTGCATAGAGCCAGTTGCAGTCGGGGTGTTCAGATAACCTGAGGATTACATTTTTGACGGTCTAAGAATTTCGGAACGTCCTGCAGTTTTCGGCACCTACACTGACTCACTCACGCGGCAGTGAAGGACTTGACAGTGCGCCAAGCGCCGATGATTCGAAGTTCATGAAAGCCATGGTGGGTAAGGCAGACTTCAACTTTTTACCTATGGGTGCCCCGTTGACGCGCCCACACTTTTAGACCTCTCATGACCTCGTACAAGGTGCTTGTCGCGCAACGCGATGCCCTGGATCGCCAGATTCTTGAAACTCGGGCCAGAGAGATCCGTGCGGCGATCAGCCGTATGCGCTCGTTGGTGATGGAACACGGCATCAAGCCCGATGACATCTTCGGAAAGAAGGCACAACAGGCGCAGAAGCTTGAGCTCAAGTCCACACCAAAGTATCGTGACCCCGCGAGCGGTGCAACCTGGGCAGGGCGCGGCAAGCCGCCGCAGTGGATTCAGAACAAGAACCGCGAGGACTTTCTCATCCAATTCTGGGAGACTTCGACGAGCGCTCTGCCGAAGTCGCAGGTGGTATCCGAGTATTTCGAAGACGAAACTCGAGCGGGCGTTTGAGTGGCCTTGAGCAAGGAGTCGTTCTCCGTGGCTGTTGGCAGCATAAGGCGAACTGCAATGCGCACGCACGCTGACGGCTGCGAGTTCTGAGATCCCATGCGACTGAACACCAAAAGCCGATTGGCATTGGGCGCCATGATCGACGTCGCTTTGCGCGAGCACTTCGGTCCCGTCGCGCTGACTGCACTGGCCGGCCACCACCGGACCTCGTTGTCGCAGCTTGAGCTGCTATTCGGTCATCTTCGCCGTGCGGGTCTGGTCCATGGTACCCGCGGTACCAACGGTGGATACATTCTGGCGCGCGCCACTTCGTTGATCACGGTTGCCGACGTCGTCATGGCCGTCGATAAGCGGTCTGCACAGGATGCCAGGGACGCCTGCGTGACGCCAATGCCTGCAGTGATTGGTCCCGGAGAATCGCTCGCACTGAAGCTGTGGAGCGACTGGTCATTGCATACCCTCGAGTCTTTTCAAGGCATCACGCTGAAGCAACTGGTAGAGGCTGCGCAGGTTGACAGCCCGCCGACGCGGCCGTCCATCATGCGGTCCATCGTTCCCGATCGACCTCGTCCTTGGCCGCTCATCGAACGGGGACCAAATTCTGTGTCCAGCTTGCGCAGCAGGTTCGACGTGACAGCCTCCGGGCCCAGAAAGACAAAGATTCCTGAATGAGGCGCACTTGCTTGCTCTCAGCTGCAATGAGCGGCACAGCGTTCCAATCCCCCATGAGCTTCGCGCACGACTGACTTCGACGACGAAGTTCCATGGCTTGCTGAATGGGCCGGCGCATCGCTCCGTGAATCACCACGATTGCTGCTCGGGACGCTCTGGTTGTGATTGCAGCGCTCGTCGCAATGACTATCTGCCAGCAAGCGATCCGTGGATCGTGAAGCACTTCGATCCGAGTCTCTCAAACATCGACGATGTGCACCTGCAATGGCATGCCGTGACGCGGAGCCGAACACACGCTATCGCGCGCTGGATCGATGAGGATCACCAGCTTGGCCACGCAGGTGACGACTTAACCAAGCCGCTTGCTATCCTTGGGGGTCGGAGCCTTGGTCGTTGTCGGGCACGATGCGAAGTGCAGCGCCCCACTGCGTGCTTCGATCACCGTAGCAGGTCATGAAGGCCGCTTCCATGGCATTGTCCCAGGCCTCGGCTGCGGTGAGAAGAATCGGGTCTGGCTCAAGCATCGGGGACATTCCGCTATCGACCCACGACGCGCGTGCGTCGATTCCCTGCTTCACTTCTTCGATCGAGATGCCGGACCGTTTCAGGAACAGATAGGCCGCGGCCAAGCCTCGTTCCCGATCCAAATCGGAGGCGGTCGGCGCTGTGAACGCGAGCTTCATCGGCTGGCTCCACGAGACAGCTGTTCCAAGGCGTTCAATCCAAGTGTCAGCGGGGCATCGCAAACGGAGTCAACCCACGCCGCAGAAGGCGATGGTGCTGACGCTGATGACCAGAGAACGCCTTCGTTGCGATAGGGCCAGGAGCGAAGTGCCGACCGGATCGGTAAGCGCCGGCCGCGGCCATGCGTCGTGGCTTGCATCAAATCAGGCCTTCATGTTAGTGGGTGGGGCCAAAGCCGATGCTGTCGTTTGCCAATCGTGCCGGTGCACACTCTCGGCCCCGAGATCTCAGCGCCCGGTGCGGGGCCTTCTTGGAACGCTTGAGCCGCAAGCCTTTGGTTCACGAGCGTTTCCAACGTGATGGCTTTCATGAACCTCAGCATGCGCGTGGTCAGTGAATCCCAAAGATCAGAGGAGAGTGACGCGTCCTCCCTGGTCACGCAAGCGGCCTTCAAGGCGTCCTCCGCCGCCCATTCGTCTGCGGCGAGTACGACGTCGGAAACCGTGATCGATCGCGGATGGCGAGTCAGCACGTAGCCGCCGCCCGGACCGCGCACCCCTTCGACCAAGCCACCGTGGCTCAGTCTGCCAACCAGCTTCTCAACTGTGGAGGGCGACACTCCGTTGCGTTTTCCCAGAACACGCAAGGCGACTGGACCATCCGACTCCAGCAGCGCCATGTCGGTCATGAGGTCGACGGACAGCCGGCTCTTGCTGGTCATTCGCATGTGCGCCCTTCAGGGTGGGTTCTTGCGTACCCACAAATGCTTGGCCCTTTCACAGCAGCTGTCGAGCGGATCATTGAAGGATGCTCGGCGTCATGAGGACCGCAAATCCCGTCAGGCCGAAGAGACCGGCGGCGAAGCGATGCAAGTTTCGCATCGAGACCATGGCAGCCAGTCTCTCCCCGAACATGACCGCCGGGACGGTAGCAAGGAAAACGCCCAGCGTCGAACCGAGCACTGACGACAGGGTTTTTCCTTCCGGATACGCCAACGCCGCTGCAACCACCTGGCTCTTGTCGCCGAACTCGGCAAGGAAAAATCCGAGCAGCGCGGTCGGAAGCAACACGCCTGTTGACACTTCCATGAGCGCATCGTCTGCGCAGTCGGGCCTGAGAAGCCAGCCCATGGTGCCGACGAACAGCATGCCAATGCCCCAGCGCATGGCAACCGGGCCGATCATTTGGAACAGCCATTGGCCGATCGACGCCGCAGCAAAGTGGTTGGCCAAGGTTGCGAGCAGGCACGCAACGAGGATGGACCGTTGCCGCTTGAACGCGACCGCCATCACGATGGCCAGAAGCTGGGTCTTGTCACCCAGCTCCGCGAGCAAGGACGCACCGGATGAAGTAAGGAAGGTGTCCATGACGATCTCAGAAAGCCGCGCGCGGAGCGGCGGCGACCCGGTACATGGTGTAGCGTCGGCTCGTCATCACAAGTTCCATCGGTGCGGTTCCTGCAAGGTTGTGCAGGGCCGGGGCTTCGGAATGTCGAACTGCGATGAGCACTTCGCCCTTGGTGCTTCTTAGCATCGACGGCACAGCGTCCAGCTCGACGCTGCGTGCCGTGTCCTGGCTGTAGTAGCGGGCAGAGAACGGAAGTTCTCCCACGAAATACAGAGGCCCGGATGTCATAGCGTTGTCCTTGGCTGCCTCGACCAGGAACTTCTCTGTTTTCAGGTACGAGGGCCGGAGAATGGATGCGGTGCCGAAGCCGGCGAAGAGCAGTGGAACGACGATCGCCGTGGCACCAGCTGCACGCCGCGGCCAGTGGGCAGTCGAGTTCGCCAAGGCCCGGCCGAGCAGCAACGCAACCGCACCGCAAGATGGCAAGACGTACGTCCAAAGGATGTTGCTCGATACCGTGAACAGCGCAGGGGTTGAGAGCGCCCAAAGCACCAAGAAGCGTGTGCTGCCTTCGTGCAACGATGCCTGCAACCTCTCGCGGGATGGTGCATTCACCAACGCCGCCGCGAGCCAGCCGGCCGCCAGCAGGCTCCACGGCATGCCGGCCAGGAAGCCATCCAACCAGATTGCCCCGCGCGCCCGCTCGTGGGCCGATCCGTAGAGGTCACCCGCCCAGCCAGGGTCGGTGAACCGAAGCACGTGTTCGCCCAGAAGGAAGTAATGCAAGAACCCCGGCGTCTTGATCTCTGCGAGAACGTACCAAGGCACGGAGACCAGCAACATCAGGATGGTGCCGGACAACCAAGGCATCCGGCGCAAGGCTTCGCGCGCCGGGCGATGCCACAGGCACCATGCCACGACCACGCCGACGACCAGGACCACGGCAAGAGGTCCTTTGGAGAGCAGGCCGACCGACAGGCCCAGGAAGAATCCGTAGCCCCAGCGCCGGGAGGGCTCCAGACTCAGGAAGTAGAACGCAACCAAGTTCCACGTGACGCCGAGTGCCAGGAAAGGGTCGGTCAGCACCGCTCCCGCCGACACGAAGGGCAGCAGCATGGTCGCGAACACGAGCAAAGCCCAGCGTGCAGCGGGGACACCCATCATCCGCTGGCCCATGCGGTGCATCAGCCACGCAACCGCGGCCATGGCCATCCAGCCTGGCAGGCGGGAGCTGAACTCGCCCAAGCCCAACCAACGGATGCCGAGCGCCTGGGCCCAGAAGGAAAGCGGCGGTTTGCCCCAAAAAGGAAGGCCAGGAGAGAACCAAGGTGTGATCCAGTCGCCCGACTCGGCCATCAAGCGAGCCACTTCGGCGTACCGGGGTTCGGACGTATCGGCGAAGGGAACTAAGCCCATCGCCAGCCATCGGATCGCCTGCCCCAGCAGCAGCGCGACTCCCAAGACCTTAAGCGTTGGCCCCATGCCAGGCCGCCTTTTCCACGGGTTGTCCGGAAGGCTGCAAGATGTCGCGCACCAGATACAGCGGTCGCTGTTTGGACTCGATGTAGGTCTTGCCGACGTACTCGCCCAGCAGACCGACGGTGATGAGCTGAACGCCGCCGAGGAAGGTGACCAAAGCGATCAGCGACGGGTAGCCGTGCACGTCCGAGCCGAACAAGACGGTCTTGCCAATGATGTTCAAGCCGAAGCCACCACCGGCAATAGCTGCCAGCATTCCGAACCCGGTGACCCACCGCAGAGGCGCGACGGAGAAGGACGTGATCCCTTCCATCGCGAGTCCGATCAACTTGCCGTAGCTCCACGTCGAACGACCGGCGGCACGCGGCGCGCGGTCGTACGTGATGACCGTCGTCGGCAAACCGATCCAGGCATACAGGCCCTTCATGTAGCGGCAGCGCTCCGGCAATTGCAGCAGCGCCTGGACGGCCCGTCGGCTGAGCAAGCGGAAGTCGCCCGTGTCCACAGGCATTGGCGAACGGCTCAAACGCTGCAGGATCCGGTAGTACGCGTGCGCTGAAGCGCGTTTCAGCCAGGTCTCGCCGTCACGTTGGCGATGCCGCATGGACACCACGTCGGCACCTTGGTACCACGCATGGACCATCGCGGGAATCAGCTCGGGGGGGTCCTGCAGATCGGCGTCCAGCACGACGACGGCTTCGCCCTTAGCGTGCTCGATGCCGGCCATCATGGCCGCTTCCTTGCCAAAGTTACGGCTCAAGCGGACCACGCGCACGCGGGGCTCGTCGTGATCCGGCTCGCGAAAGGCCGCGAAGCTGAGGACTTCCGAGCCCTCATCGGTGCTGCCGTCATCGACGAAGACGATTTCTGTCGGTATGCCCATGTTGAAGAGCACACCTGTGATGCGGCGCAGACAGAGCGGGAGCACTTCCCGCTCGTTGTAGAAAGGAACGACGACCGACAACTGCACGCTGCCGGCGCCGTTTGGACCAAATGGAAACCGATTGATCGCATTCATTGGCTTCACGCCACGGACCGGGATGCAGGTCCCGATCCGTGGTCACGCCTCGGTTGGTTAATGCGTCGCGTCAGGAACTGCGGGCAACGCAGCGCGATCGGAGGCTTCCCTCTCCTCGTCTTCTTCGTCGCGCCGGTAGGCCATGCGGTAGAGCACCGGCAGAACCAGGAGCGTCAGCGCGGTGGACGACAAGATGCCGCCGATCACCACGGTGGCCAGCGGGCGCTGCACTTCCGCACCCGTGCCAGTGGCGATGGCCATCGGCACGAAGCCCAGCGAGGCCACCAAGGCGGTCATCAGCACGGGCCGCAGGCGGGTCAGCGCGCCCTGGAAGATGGCATCGTCGAGCGACATGCCCTCTTCGCGCAGGTTGCGGATGAACGAGATCATCACAAGGCCGTTCAGGACAGCCACTCCCGACAGCGCGATGAAGCCGACCGCTGCGGTGATCGACAGCGGAATGTCACGCAGCCACAGCGCCAGGATGCCCCCGGTGAGCGCGAACGGAATGCCGGTGAACACGATCAGGCCATCGCGCATGTTCCCGAACATGGCGAACAGCAGCGTGAACACCAGCAAAAGCGCGACGGGCACGACGATCTGCAGGCGTTTCGTGGCGGACTGAAGGTTCTCGAACTGGCCGCCCCAGGTGGTCCAGTAACCCGGCGGCACCTTGACTTGCTGCTGCAGCGCCGCGCTGGCCTCTTCCACGTACGAGGCCATGTCCCGGCCCCGCACGTTGGTGCTCACGACGATTCGGCGCTTGCCGTCCTCGCGGCTGATCTGGTTGGGACCGGGAGCCATTTCCAAGGTGGCCAGCTCGGACAGCGGAATGAAGGAGGCGCGAGGGCCACCAGCGGCCTGAGAAGACGCAGGCAGCGACACGGGAAGGCGACGGATCGAATCGATGTCACCGCGCAAGCGCTCGGGCAGACGCACGACGATGTCGAAGCGACGGTCGCCTTCGAACAGGGTGCCTGCGTTCTGGCCACCGATCGCAGTCGCGATGGTGTCCTGGATGTCGCCGACGTTGACCCCGTAGCGAGCGGCCTTGTCGCGATCGATGTTGATCGTCAGCATGGGCAGGCCAGTGGTTTGCTCCACGTTCACTTCCGTTGCGCCGCTGATCGACTGCATGACCTTCGCCACTTCGGCGGCCGTCTTGTTCAGAACGTCCATGTCGTCGCCGAAGATCTTGACGGCCACGTCGGCACGCACGCCGGAAATCAGCTCGTTGAACCGCAGCTGGATGGGCTGCGAGAACTCGTAGTTGTTGCCAGGCATTTCTGCGACACGCTTCTGAACGGCCTCGACCAGCTCCTGGTGCGTGCGCTTGGGCGACGGCCACTCGGTCTCGGGCTTGAGCATCACGTACGCGTCGGAGATGTTCGGCGGCATGGCGTCAGAGGCGATCTCGGCGGTACCCGTTCGTGCGAACACGCGCTCGATCTCCGGGAACTCTGCTTTGAGCGTGCGTTCGATTTGCTGTTGCATCTGCACCGACTGCGTCAGGCTCGTGCCTGGGATGCGCAGTGCCTGCACGGCAAAGTCGCCTTCGTTGAGGCTGGGAATGAACTCGGCGCCCAGTCGGGTGGACAACAGGCCGGACAGGATCACGGCAACAGCGGCGATCGCGACCACCACGCCGCGCGCAGCCAGCGCACGTTCCAGCATCGGCTGGTATGCACGACGTGCCCAGCCCATCAGACGGTTTTCCTTCTCGGCCACCTTCTTGCCGATGAACAGCGCAACAGCAGCGGGGATGAAGGTGATCGACAGGATCATGGCACCGAGGAGGGCCATCACCACGGTCAGAGCCATCGGATGGAACATCTTGCCCTCAACACCAGACAGCGCAAAGATGGGCAGGTAAACGATCATGATGATCAGCTGGCCGTACAGCAGAGGGCGGCGAGCTTCTTGCGAGGCTGCGAACACCTCATGGAAACGTTCGCTACGGGTGAGCGGCCGGCCGTACTTTTCCTGCGCGTGCGCAAGCCGCCGCACGCAGTTTTCCACGATCACCACCGCGCCGTCCACGATGATCCCGAAGTCCAGCGCACCCAGGCTCATCAGGTTTGCGCTCACCTTCTGGTTGACCATGCCAGTGAAGGTGAAGAGCATCGACAGCGGGATCACGAGCGCCGTCAACAGCGCAGCGCGGATGTTCCCGAGAAAGAGGAAAAGGACCACGATCACCAGAACCGCGCCTTCCAGAAGGTTCTTCTGGACCGTTGCGATGGCTTTGTCGACCAAGTTCGTGCGGTCATACACGGTGATCGCCTTCACGCCTTCCGGCAGGTTGCGGTTCACCTCTTCCAGCTTCTTCGCGACCGCCTGAGACACCGTGCGGCTGTTCTCTCCGATCAGCATGAAGACCGTTCCGAGCACCACCTCCTTGCCGTTGTCGGTCGCAGCGCCCGTGCGCAGGTCCTTTCCGATTTCCACTTCCGCCACGTCACGCACGCGGATGGGCGTGCCGCCGTTGTTGGCCAGGACGATGTTGCGCAGATCCTCCAGGCCGCGGGCTTGGCCAGGTGCACGGATGAGGTACTGCTCGCCACGGCGTTCGATGTAGCCGGCGCCCACGTTGGCGTTGTTCCGCTCGACCGCTTTCACCACATCGGCCAGCGTGAGGCCGTAGGCAAGGAGTCGTTCGGGAATCGGCGCGATCTGGAACTGTCGCTCGAAACCGCCGATCGAGTTGATCTCGGTCACGCCTGGCACGTTGCGCAGCTGCGGCTTGATGATCCAATCCTGTATGACTCGCAGATCGGTCGCCGTGTAGGGCGTACCGTCTTCTTTCTTCGCGTTCTCTTCGGCTTCGACCGTCCAGAGGAAAATCTCACCAAGGCCGGTCGAAATCGGCCCTGTGACGGGCCGGATCCCGTCGGGCAACGAGCCCACTGCACCCTGCAGCCGTTCGTTGACCAACTGGCGCGCAAAGTAGACGTCGGTACCGTCCTTGAAGACGACGGTGATCTGCGACAGGCCGTAGCGCGACAGCGAACGGGTCTGCTGCAGTCCGGGCAGGCCGGCCATCACGGTCTCGATGGGGAACGTGACGCGCTGCTCGGTCTCCAGAGGCGAGTACCCCGGAGTTGCCGTGTTGATCTGAACTTGGACGTTGGTGATGTCGGGGACCGCGTCGATGGACAGGCGCTGATAGTTGTAGATCCCGAGCCCGATCAAGCCCAGTACCGCCAGCATGACCAGCCATCGTTGCTCGATGGCAAAGCGAATGATGCGTTCAAACATGAATGGCCGTCCTCAGTGCGTGTGCGTGGCAGAGCTCTTGCCCTGTTCGGATTTCAGGACGAAGCTGCCATCGGCGGCGTAGGGCTCGCCAGCCTGCAGGCCTTCCAGGATCTCGACGCGCTGGCCGTCGGAGCGGCCGACGCGAACGGGCTGCGCCTTGAAGCCGCCGTCAACCTTCACGAACACGGACGGCTTCTCTTCCACCGTTTGGATGGCTTCGGACGAGACCGTCACGGGGGAGGGCGTGCTTTGGTCGTTCGTCAGAACTTCCACCGTCACGAACAAGCCTGGCCGCCACGCACCTTGTGGGTTGCTGAGCACCACGCGCGCGGGGGCCGTGCGCGTTTGCGCACCGATCAATGAGCCCACGAACGAGATCGTGCCTTCCGCCGTGGCCTCTGACGTGCCGGCGCGAACGCGCACGCGTTCGCCGACGCGCACCCTGGCCAAGTCGCCCGCACCTACGCTCATCTCCGCCCACACCGTGGACAGATCAGAGAGCGTGAACACGCTGGTGTCTTCGCGCACGGCCTCGCCGATCGAGATGTGCTTCTCGACGACCATGCCATCGAACGGTGCACGGAGATCGACCCGACCCAGCGAACCCGTACCACCCGAAGCGCCCAGCGTCTGGAGTTTCTGGGAGGCGTTGGCAACGGCGATCTCGGCTTCGCGAAGTGCCTGACGTGCCTGCAGGACGTCCTGCTCAGGCGAGATCTTCTGCTCGAACAACGTGCGCTCGCGCTCGTACGTTGTCTGGGCCAGTTCGCGGCGCCGCTGGGCGCCCTGCAGTTCGGAGCGAAGCTCGGAGACACCAACGCTCGAAAGAACCGCCAGCACCTGGCCACGGCGCACTTGCTGACCCAGGTTGGCGCTGACGCTTTCCACGACGCCTGCGATCCGCGGCACCATGTGCGCCGTACGGTCTTCGTTGAAGCGAATCTCACCTGGCAGTTGCAGCGCGGTGCGGACGATGGCCGACCTGCTCGGCTCCACCTTGATCCCGGCAGCTTGGATTTGAGCGTCGGTCATGGCGACCTTTTCGGCTTCCTCCTTGTGCTCGCCGGACGCACCGCTTGCGGCGCCCTCGGGCTTGGCCGCAGCAGCCTTGGCCGGTGCACCTTCGCCCTTCGCGTCGGCAGCCTTGGGCGCATCCTTGTCGGAAGGGCCATGGCCGTGGCCGTCGTCTTCCGTTTGTGCAGCTTTCTGTTCGTGTCCGTGTCCGTCACCGGAACTGTGGCCTTTGCCGCCGCCGAGGATGAGGTAGGCGCCCGCCGCCCCGAGGGCGATGACGATCGCGATGGCGATGATGTTCTTGCGGCCCGGGTTGCCGGAGGACGTCTGAGATGGCTTGGTCATGGCGGAGATCAAGGTTGTGTGGAAGAGGTGCCAAGCACGCGAGCGACGTCGGCCACCGCACGGTGCGCATCGCCGAGTGAACGAAGGTACTGAGCGCGCGCCTGCAGCAGGGTGCGCTGGGCATCGAGGACGTCCAGGTACTGGAACTTGCCCAACTCGAAGCCGCGCGCTGCGGCATCGAAGGCGGTCTGGGCGGCAGGGAGGATCTCGCCCTGAACCGCGGTCACTTCCGTGGACGCGATCGTCAGACGTTGACGAGCGATCGACAGATCGGCCCGCAGGCGCAACTCGAGCGCGCGCGCATCGTCTTCCGATTTGTCGCGAAGGCGCAGCGCTTGCACGATGTTGCCGCGATTGGTGTCGAACACGGGGATGGGGATCGACACGCCCAGCGTGGCGATCGTGTTGCTGCCTTGACCATCTTGTCGCGCGCGCTGGAAGCCTGCGCTGATGGTCACGTCCGGGGTCCGCTTGGCCAGTTCCAGGTCGGCCAGGGCCGACAGCCTGCGCGTTTCGATGCGGGCTTGGCGCAGCGTGGCCGAGTCCTCGGCGCGAAGCTGCAGCGCTTCGATGGTTGGGAGAATGGGGAGGCTCAGCGCATCCCCGTTCAGCGCGTCGAAGGGGACGGTTGCCGTCGTGAGCGCACGCAGCTCCTGCAACTGCGTGCGCAGTTCGCCTTGCGCCTGAACCAGCTCCAGCCGGACGTTGGCTTCAGCGACCTTCGAGCGCGTTTCCTCCAGCGGCGACACCTTGCCGGCTTGAACCCGCCTCGAGGCGGCCAGACTGCCAGACTTGGCAATTTCTAGCGACGCTTCGGCCAACCGAACCCGTTCTTGTGACAGCAGGGCTGCGAGAAACGCCTGCGTGACGTCGGCCCTCAACTGGATCTCGCGCCCTTCTCGTTGCACGCGTGCACCGTCCAGGGCGCGCTCCGCCGCCGTGATTCGTGCCTGGCGCTTTCCGCCAAGCTCGATCGGTTGGCTCAGCGACGTCGAGACGGTGCGGTTGCGCGTGCGCAAGTCCTCCACGCCCATGTTCAGGGTCGGGTTCTGGTAGACGCCTGCCTGGGTCAATGCGCCTTCGGCCGCTTCGATCTCGCGGCGGGCCGCCGACAACGTCGGGTTGAACTCCAGCGCGGCCTGGATCGCGTCGTTCAGCGTGATCGAACGCGACGCAACCGCGACCGCAGGGGGGGCCTCTTGAGTTGGGGGGGCGACGGGGCTAACCGCCGGTTGAGCGAGCGCCGCAGCGCTTACCAAAGCCGTCAACGCGAACGCAAACGGCGCAAACATCCTGCACATCGAATTCTCCAGTCGAACAAACGAAAAAGGGAATCCGGCGCGTCCGCCAACCTGCCAGGGCGGCAGGCCTTATTGAAAGAGACGGCGCCGGCTTACGCGGCGCCGCGCCATTTCGGGCGGTCGATGTCCGGTAAAAGCTGAGATGGCAGCGCCACCTGAAGCGCAGAGGATTGGTATCCTGCGGGAGTCGAGGCCAACGCGGAGGTTGGCAAGGCGGGGAGATGGCCCAGCCAGGCGTGGCACGCGCTGCAGTCAGGATCGCTCAAGCCGGCCGCGTGGCTTTCGCCGCCGCCGTCCGAGGCATCGGGATGGACGTGGGCATGCGTGTGGTGACCGAAGTGCGCAACCGAAACGTCCGCTTCGTGCGCGCAGTACCCAGCTGCCGCGCTCCATGCCATGCGCAGCGGCATCAGCACCAGCAAGGTCAGCATGATCAAGCGCAGCAAGGGACGATCGAGACGGGCCAAAACTTTGAAGAGTAGGTCACAAGAGCCGTACCACAAAGTAAAGCTCGCTAGGGGGTATCCCTAGTGTGCAGGAGTGTAGGAATTTGAACCTCCGCATCGACCGACGTGGCGATTACTTTTTTGTCATAAAACCAGCCGCGTTCGAGATGACAAAAATATCATCTGGAACCAACCCACTGCGCCACCACAATTTAGCCATGCAGATTCTTATCATCGAAGACGAGGTCAAACTGGCGCAGTACCTGCAGAAGGGATTGCGAGAAGAAGGCTACTCGGTAGACATGGCTCACGACGGTGTGACCGGACTTGAAGCCGCGTCCCTCCACCGCTACGACCTGATCCTCCTGGACGGCATGCTGCCCGGCCTGGATGGGCTTGCCGTGTTGGCAGCTTTGCGCCAAAGCCAGCAGACCCCTGTCCTCATGCTCACTGCCCGCAGTGAAGTCGAAGATCGCGTGAAAGGATTGCGCACCGGAGCAGACGACTACCTCGTCAAACCCTTCGCCTTCTCGGAGCTGGTGGCTCGCATCCAGGTGCTGCTGCGACGCACCTCGCCGCCATCTGGCGAAACCACGGTTCTCAAACTTGCAGATTTGGAGGTGGACCTGATCCGCCGTCGCGTGTCGCGAGCCGGCCAGCGTCTGGAGCTGACCAACAAAGAGTTCAACTTGCTCACGCTGCTGTTGCGAAGGCAGGGGGCGGTGCTGTCGCGAACCGAGATCGCCGCGCAGATCTGGGGCATGAACTTCGACAGCGAAACGAACGTGGTCGAAGTGGCTGTACGGCGACTGCGGGGTAAGTTGGATTTGCCCTTCGATCAGCCGTTGCTCCACACGGTGCGCGGCATGGGCTACGTCCTTGAATTCCGCGGATGAAGTTGCATCGTACGCGCAGCCTGGGCGCGAGGCTGTCGCTGTGGTTGGCCGTGCAGTCCATGGTCGGTCTGGGCCTGGTGTGCGGGGCGCTCTACTTCGCCATGGACTGGACACTGGGCAAGCGGCAGCACGAAACCCTGGTTCAGAAGGAGCTTGCCGTCCGCGACCAGGTGACCCAGAACCTTGCAAAGCCCAATCCGGATGAGCTGACGCATCTTCTTGACGCCATGCTCGCCGGCCACGCGGACCTTGGCATCCGGCTGGAGGACGGTCGGAAGAACCTCATCTTCGAACACGCGCTGCCACCGGAAGCCAGCACGACTGGCGCGCATGCGCATGAGGTGGACATGGCCATCGAGGGCATGCCAGGTCCGCTGCGCATGTCCCTGCAGTTGGACACAGGGGCCGACGCTGCGTTGTTGCGAAGGGTTGCCTGGATGCTGTTCCTCGCCGCGGTCGGTGGCTCAGCGATGGTGTCCACGGGCGCGTTCTTCCTGGTTCGTTGGAACCTGCTGCCGTTGCACCAGCTGGTTGAGCAGACCCAACGCGTGACGGCCGACACGCTGGAAAGGCGGCTCGACGGGTCTGCACAGCCTGCCGAACTTCAGCCCTTGATCGCACAAATCAACGCGCTGCTGGATCGGCTTGCAGCGGCGTACACGCAGATGGAGGCCTTCAACGCGGACGTCGCGCACGAATTGAACACGCCATTGACGGTGCTCATCAGCAGCAGCGAACTGGCGCTGCGCAAGGCGCGCAGCTTAGCCGAACTGCAGGACGTGCTGGGCTCGAACCTGGAGGAGCTGGACCGGCTGGCACGCATCGTCGCGGACATGCTGTTCCTGTCTCGGGCGCATCGGGGCATCGGTGCACGTCGTGAGCCCGTCGCGAGCCTCGCCCAGATGGCGAGCGACGTGGTCGATTTTCACGAAGCGGCGATGCAGGAGGCCAACGTCTCGCTGCGTCTCAAGGGCGATGCTTCGGGGTCCGTCGATGCAGGGCTGTTGCAGCGTGCGCTGTCCAACCTTCTCAGCAACGCCACCCGCCATGCCAAGAGCGGGTCGAGCGTGGAACTGCGCATCCACAGGCGAAGTCCAGAGGCCGTCGAAATCACCGTCGAGAACGAAGGCGAAACGATCGACCCTGCCCACCTTCCGCGGCTGTTCGATCGCTTCTTTCGCGTCGATCCCGCGCGGACCCATGCCGACAGGAACCACGGCTTGGGCCTGGCGATCGTCGGTGCCATCGCCCACATGCACCAAGGCGGCACGCTCGCGGAATCCCGCGCGGGTCGCACGCGCATCGGTCTGTGGCTGGCCACGGCGGACTCCTGACGAAAACGTCATTTGGTTGACCGCAAACGCGAGGCTTGGTTTCCGACACTGCAGTCCTGCGCAGACGTTGCGCAGACAACGCAAGAAAGGAAATTTTCATGTCCCGCACCCGCATCGCCCTCCTGACCTTCGCTGGCCTGCTCGCCTTTGGCGCGCAAGCTCAGGCGGCGAACGATGCCCCGCTCACCCGCGAACAGGTTCGCGCCGAGTACTTCAAGGCCCGCGCGGAAGGCACTCTGCCGCCATCTGGCGAGGTCGGCTACGTCAACACCGTCGGCGCGTCGAAGAGCACGGTCACGCGCGCTGAAGTGCTTCGCGAACTGGCGGCCAGCGGTGCTGTGCAGACGGGGGAGGGCGCCGACCTCGGCTACGTGCATTCGACAGGCTCGGCGCGCAGCCGCGCTGAGGTCCACGCTGAAGCCGTTGAGGCGGTGCGCTCGGGCGTCCGAACGGGTGGCGAGCTGTAAGTGCGTCTGCGGCGATCGGCCGGACCGGCTGCCTTGGTCCGGCCTGGTGTCTCAAGGACCCCGAGCACCGGGCAGTTCCACTTGCGCAGACGCCCGGTCGTTCCGCGACCGCATGTGTATTTTCTTGTTGGCTCAACAGGGCGATGACTGCAGCCCGTTGCAGCGCGGGCGGTCGTGGTGACGTGTCAGGTCGCACTGCGCCTCGCGATCACCACTGAGAATGCCCTTCCTGAATCCAGGCACGCAGACGGTCGCGTGATGGATTGCCGAGCGCCTTGTGGTTGCCGAAATGCAGCGCCCGTTCGCGAGGTCATGCTCGATGGCCAGCGTCTGTTGCACCGATGGGAACTTGAGTACCTTTGGCGCCTAACCACGCGGTAGCCCCCAAGTTTGCTCCACGCCCGAAGCAAGATCTTGAGGGCGTTCTCTATCGGGTCACCACATTGGTAAATGGTCTCGGTGACTTGTTTGCCAAGTCGTGATGAGCGCGACTGCTTGGATTCGATCTTCGTAGGAACACATGAACTACTTTCAGGTAGTCCAAGTTTTTTGTCCGCATCTCCGCTGACAATTCCCACGTATCCCCAATCGACTGAAACAGGCACGATTCATGAATCGAAGCACCCGAAAACAGGTGGTTGTTGCCGCGATCGCGTTGGCCAGCGTCAGCGTTGCATTGGCGCAGGACGATGAGCCCATCAATCCCGACCGCCCGGGCATTGCCGACGGTAGCAAGGTGGTCGGACACGGCCGATTGCAGATCGAGGCGGGCGCGCAGAAGGAGTGGCGGCGCACGGGTGGCCTTTCCGATCAGCTGGTGATGGCGCCGCTGCTGTTGCGCGCCGGCATCGGCCCGCGCTGGGAGTTCCGCCTGGAGACGAATTCCTATGTCTTCGAGCGCTGGGGCGACGGTCGGCGCGAAGAAGGCGGTGCGCCTGTCTCGCTCGGGGGGAAGTATCAGATCACGAATCCGACGGACCGCACGTCGCCGTCTGTTGGTGTCATTGCCCGGCTCACGCCACCTTCGGGATCGGGCAACTTCCGCAGCCGCCGCACGACTGCCGACCTGCGGCTGGCGGCCGATTGGGATTTTGCGCCTAATTGGTCGCTCAACCCAAACTTCGGCGTCGCACGCGTCGAGGACGATGAGGGCCGAACTTTCTTTGCCCGCACCTTTGCGGCAACCGTTGGCTACAGCCCGACGTCGTCGCTGAACCTGTTCGTGGACGCAGGGCTGCAATCACCCGAAACCAGGGGCGGACGGGCCACGCTCATCGTGGATGCGGGGATCGCCTACTTGCTCACTCGCGACACTCAGCTGGACTTCAGCGTGGGCCGAGGAGTGCGGGGCAGCACGCCACCGCGGAGGTTCGTGTCGGCAGGCATCAGCACGAGGTTCTGACCCAGGGCGCATCTACGCGCCGGAACTGCTGCATAGCGCGCGCGCCGTTAGCGCTTGCGGGGATCTGGGGCGGGGCCGGAGTCCACGAGCATCCTCTCACAGAGCAGAACGGCCGACTTGCTGCCGGATCGCATCGAGCAGCGCTTTGAGCTCTGCGTAGGCAGCCCATACGCAGATGAGAAGGGCAAGCACCAGATCCGGTATGTTGTTTCCCAGGAAGAAGACCAAGGCTCCGGCGAGGACACCAGCGATGCTCATCTTGCAGGCCGCACGCTGTTTCGAGCGCGTGTGGTGGGACCAAAGCGAGATGCGCACGCACCATGCGTTGATGGCTAGAGCCGAGACCGACAAACCGACCATTGCCCATGCCACGGGCTGCGAGCCCTGTGCGAGACGGTTGCCCGAGTCGTAGGCCACAGCTGCCGCAAGCGCAAGCACGATCACGCCGTTGATCGCTGCGGCCACGCTCCCCCATCGCAGGCTGCGTGAGGCCGCGAGTTGGCGCAACTGCAACGACATGGCATGGGCGCAGCTGCACATCGCGTTGGCGAGCAGCGCGCTCGAGTCCGCGAGAAGCCCTCCCACAGCGAGCACGGCAGCAAGACCGGCGTTCAGAACGAAGACCTGCAGAAGTGCGCTGCGCCGTTCGGAGGCAGAAACCTCAAAAATGTCGTCGTTCGCGCTGCTCAGGCCAGCCATGCTCAAGAACGGGGTCAGGCAGTGTGCTCAACGGGGCGCCTTCATCGGATCACCTGCAGCGTCTTTGAACTCCTTGAGTTCGTCTTCGTACACCATCATGGCCAGCTGGTAGAGGATGGAGTTCTTGGCGATGCCTGCACGCTCGCGGTCCAGATCGACCGTGTTGTTGTCCAGGCTGGGCTGTGATGGATCGGTGTAGCCGGCCAGCTCCAACGTGCTCTTCGGCCTGGCGACCGACTCGGACGTGAAGTGCCGGTCGGAGCTAGCTTCCATCTTTGGCGCGATGGTCGAGTTCAGCGCCTGCCCCATAGCGTCTGCGAAGTTGAGATCTTTGGCCTGGTATCGCGGGGTGTCCGCGTTCGCGATATTGCCCGCCAGAAGCGCCTGGCGGCGTCCGCGCAGCAGCAGCGAGTCGCCGCGCCAGTCTTCCGATGCACCCAGACGGTCCGCGAGTGAACCGATCGGGAGGAACTTGTTGGAGGTCTGCATGGTGGGTCGCTCCAAGAGGGATGACGTGTCGGGAGGCCGCGATCGCGGTCAATCGGGGAGCAGGAAAAAGACAGTCACGAGGACTGCCGTCAGATAGGCAGCCGTCGACAGTGCTTGGCGCAAGCGCGTGCCGATCCTCCAGGAATGGCTTCGCATCGCAATTCCCTCCCGATACGCGGTGGTCATGGGTCGCCGGTCGTTCGGGTCAGAAGTGGAAGTCGGCGCGCAGCATCGGCGTCTTCGCCAGCGATCCCGGAACCGTCTTGGGGTTGCCGAACTTGTTGCGCCAGTACTGGTAGCCCACACCGAGGCGGAACGTCTTGGGGCCTGCGCCGATGTGCGGCGACATGTCGTACCAGATGGCTGCATCCAGGTTCGTCTCTGCCGACGTCGGGCCACCGAACTCGTTGCGGCCCTTGGAAGCGATCCAGTTCAAATAGCCTTCGAACGACAGGCCGCTGCCTCCAAGGGGGATGCCCCACGCAAGGTTAAGCATGGGGTGCACGTCGTAGGAGTAGCGCTTGTCGATCGTTCGTGGGCGGTTGCTTTCCCACAGCGCGTAGACGCCCACGTTCAGGAAGCCAGGAACGTCCATCGAGAACGTGGGTCCGACCACCAGCATGCGCTTGCGTGACCCGTAGCCGGGATCGTTCTTGGTGTTGACGTCGAACCCGGCGGTTGCGCCCACCGAACGAACGGGACCGAACGCCATCGACCGGCCAGATACCTTCCCCAGGTCGAGCGTGTGGCGATAGACCAGGTAGGCCTCCTGCGCGTTGCTGTCGTTTCCGTCGGACATCAGGAAGTCGGCATTGAAAAAGTTCGTGCCGTACTTGTAGCCACTGGTGTGGGTCAGGTTGACGATCGTCTTTTCGATGTCGCGTCCGTTGTAGGGCTCCGCAAACTTCGTCCCATAGCGAACGCCGATGGATGTGTCGCTCCACTCCGCTGCATGCGCACCCACAGAGCCGGCCATTGCGGCTGCCCCCGTCAGAACCACCGAAACGATGCTTTTCACTTGCGATCTCCTCAGTTATGGAGGCACGGCACGCGCAATGCGCGTGCCAGTGGTTGCCTCATCGTTGCTCTAGCACGTACCCAAGACCTCGGACGGTGTGCAGCAGCTTGTGGTCGAACGGATCGTCGAGCTTTCGGCGCAACCGTCGGATGGCCACGTCGATGACGTTCGTGGTCGCATCGAACTGCATGTTCCAGACGCGCTCAGAGATCGTCGCGCGCGAGATGATGTCCCCGGGCCGCTCCAGCAGCACCATCAGCAGAGAGAACTCCTTGCGGCTCAAGTCCAGTCGCTGGCCCGATCGCTCAGCACGCTTGCGCGCGAGATCGAGCACCAGGTCGGCAATCTGAAGGCGCGCGCCACTCCCCTCCGGCGAACATGCCCTGCGCACGTGCAACCCGACGCGGGCGATGAACTCGGACATGGCGATGGGCTTCACGAGATAGTCGTCTGCGCCGTTCTCCAGGCACGACACCTTCTCGTCCAGGCTGTCCAAGCCGCTCACCACGATCACAGGCATGTTCTTGACCTGTCGAATCGCCTTGAGCACCGAATACCCGTCCATTCCAGGAAGGCGCAGATCCAGAACCACGAGGCAGTAGTCCCGACCCAATGCAAGATCGCGTCCCTGCACGCCGTCCGAAGCAATCTCCACGCTAAAGCCACTCTGAACCAACCCTTGGCCAAGGTACTCGGCGAAAGGGCGCTGGTCATCCACGATCAAAACTCTCATCGATTCAGCAGGGTCCCGGCTCTCAGGTTCATGTCGTTCACCACGCCGTCAGTCGGCAAGCGCCATCTGCAAGGTCTGCCGTTGCTTCTGGGCCCATTTCGTTCCAACGCGAATCGCGTCGCGCTCCTGCGACGTCGCCGACGCGAAGAAGAGGTCGTCGTCCAGCTGCAGACGCTCGAACAACCGTCGCTGTTGCAGTGCCCGGGCACGCAGCGGCGCTTCGGTGACGCCGTGCTCGCCGCCAGTCGTTCCGAACATGGCGGCAGAGCGGTCAAGCCACTCCAACGCGATGTCAGAGACGGCGGGTACGGCGCGCGGCTCGGACAGCCGCATCTTCATGACGAACGGGTTCTTGTCCACGACGAGGCCCCACGTGCGTCTACCGCTCGCCGGGTTGACCGACAGCGCTTCCAGCTTGGTCAGCCCGAAATGGCGGGCCAAGCGAAGGCGCATGGCCAACACGGGGGACGATCGTTGGACTTCCAGAATGCCTTCTTCGGCCTGCGCGGCGTTGCCTTGCACGGGCAGCACCAGCGACTTCAGCATCAGCTTCGCGATGGCATCCCCTTTGCGCGAAGCCTTGAACAGCGACGCGAGCGCCTTCTCCATCGCGTCGATCTCGGTGGCCTCGCGCAGTTCAAGCGCACCGAGGCGACGCTCGGCTTCGGAGATGCCATGCTGCGCGGCCTTCTCCAGGCAGAAGCGGGCCATCAGCGGGTTCGCGACCGAGCCCCGATAGTCGGAGCAGATGCGGTAGAGGTGCAGCCAAGCGGCCGGAGTTCCTCCGTCTGCAGCGCGCAGCAACAGCGCGGCAGCTTTGCGCAGCTGAGGCGCGGCAGCCAGGCGCTCCGCGGGAAGATCCCCGCAGCGAATGCCAGCCAAGGCGCGGCCCAGCGCGTGGCATGCGTAGACATCTCCCGCGTTGGCAACCCGGTCCAGTGCTGTCTCGACGAGTCCGATGGAAAGACTGGTTAGGGGAAGTGCGTGTTGCTCGGCGTAGCGCACGACCTCCACCACCAACTGCAGCACGGGTTGGGGGAGGCTGTCGTAGGGTTCGCTCAGACCACCGAGGATTTGCACCGTGCGATCAAGTTGGCCTCGCTCCAGCGCGGCGCCTGCTGCTCTCAACACCACGTCAGGCACGCTCATTGGTTGCAACGCGCCGATCGCCTGGAGCACATCGGCGACGCTTGAAGCACGCTGATCCTTGCTGAGAAGAACGGCTTGCTGCGTGCCGTTGTGGCAGCGTTCGGCCAGTGCCTGAGCGGCATCTCGGTCGCCGTCTACCAGCTTCCACGCCGCAAGCTTCAGCCGCGCAGCATCGCTGTGCTCTGCTGCGATCTCCAGCATGTCCAGCTGATCGAACTCAAGGATCTCCTGCAGCTGCAGATGCTGCACCACGCAATCGGCGGCGGCGCGGCTGGCCTGCTGCTTCGCGGCTTGCAGATAGGACAAGCCCACGGGAACGTTGCGCACGAAGCCCGAGGTGCCGGCGAGGTACGACTCGCCCAACTTCAAGCGAGCGTCGGCATCGCCTTGTTTCGCAAGCAATCTGAGCTGAATATCCTGGCGCCGCATTCGATCCTTCCGGGCGGAGTCCGCCGATCACGTAAGGGAAGCGTCGTCCTGTGTAGCGCGACGCCGTGGCGCACATTTTCGAAACGCAAGACCTGCAAATCCTCGTCAGAGCGATGACATTTTTGATAGGTACGAGACAGCTTCAAGTTGAGTTATCGGGAGCAAGGGAGGGTCATTCCTTCGCTTGTTGGATTCAAGAAACGCTAATCATGAAGCTTCTTAACTTTTGACTTGCGTTGGCCCTTCCATTCGTTATCACGCGCGAATCGAGGGTGTCCTCAGTCCTAGGATTTGCCTCGATGTCAAACGACGGCATCGGATCAAACGTAATCAACTTCGAAGTCAAGGACCTCCCATGAAATCCAATCGCGTACTGGCTATCGCGCTCGCAGCGGCCACCGCCGGCGGCGCTTACGCTCAGTCCTCCGTGACGCTCTTCGGCGTTGTGGATGCCAACCTCCGCTACGTGAAGAACAGCGGCCTGGCCAGCAACTACGGCATGAGCAACAGCGGTCTGTCCTCCGGTCGCCTGGGCTTCCGCGGCGTCGAAGATCTGGGTGGCGGCCTGAAGGCTGGCTTCTGGCTCGAGTCCGACGTCAACGCCGACACCGGTACCTTCAGCTCCACCGGCAAGATGTTCCAGCGCCGCTCCACGGTCAGCCTGATGGGCAACTGGGGTGAGTTCCGCCTGGGTCGCGACTTCGCGCCTTCGTCGGTTCATTCGTTCAAGTACGACCCGTTCGGTGTGATCGGCATCGGCGGCCAGAACGTCACCAGCACCACGGCCCGCGGTCTGTCGAACTACTACCGCCATGACAACGCGGTGGGCTACTTCACGCCGAACTTCGGCGGCGTGCAAGCCGAGTTCATGTTTGCTCCGGACGAGCAAGCCGCCAACAACACGGGTCGCCACATGTCGGGCCGCCTGTCCTACGAGAACGGTCCGGTCAGCGCTTCGGTTTCCTACGGCGTCACGAACGTGGCCACCGCTGCCGGCACGCTGGGCAAGTTCAAGCAACTGGGTGTCGCGGGTTCGTACAACTTCGGCGTGGCACAACTCGTCGCAAGCGTCTACCGCGATGACCTGCCGTTCGGCACGTACGGCGCGACGACGGCATCGGCTCAGACGGCCGGTTCCGAAGACCGCTGGCTGATCGGCGTCAACGTTCCCGTGGGCAACCACCTGATCCGCGCGTCCTACGTGCGCACCAATGCACGCAAGGGTCCCGCCGCCTACAACGACAGCGACGCCAGCAAGATCGCCATCGGCTACGTGCACAACCTGTCCAAGCGCACGTCGCTGTACGGCACGGTCGCCCGCGTGAGCAACGACGGCGCAGCCAACTTCTCCATCGCTGGCGGCGCGCCCACGCCGGGCGGCTGGTCGGGCAACTCGACCGGCGCAGAAGTCGGTCTGAAGCACAGCTTCTGATCCAGGTGGTATCGCACTCCAGACCTTCTAGCGTGGCTTGAAGGGCTGGATTCGAAGGCTGGTCATCTCACGGTGGCCAGCCTTTTGTGCGTGCGTCGTCTCGCCAGGACGTGACTTCGCGACTTTCTCGATGACGGGAAGATGAAGAAATTGTCATCTCGCCGCCAGCAACGCAACGGGTTGGCTTTCAAGAATTTCCTATCCCTTTGAGGGACTGAGGAAACACCGTCATGCTCACTTCAGCGAGGCAATCGGCGAGCGCCGATTTGCCCGGACTCTCTGCGTCTGCCAAAGGCACTCGTACCCCGTCCCCCTGCAGCGCTATCGCGCGATGCTCTCGTCAGGCGGTCTTTGCCGATTCCGGTTCCTGGGGCGACGCGTGAACATTTTTCGGTCGCGAACGGGGTCTCGGCTCCCCGTGGTACGAGGTGCAGTCCTTAACCTGTTCGCAGCGCTTTGGCTTCTGGCCCTGCTGAATCAGCCTTTCTGGTCGGCGCTGTGGGAGTCGGTCGGCGGCTGGCACGCTTCGCGTGCAGGGTTCTTGATCACCTTGCCTGTGTTCGCCCTCGTTTGGGTGTGGACCGTGCTTGAGTTGCTGACTTGGGGCCGCGCAGCAAAGCCGGTGCTGTGCATCGTGATGGTGCTGTCCGCCGCGGTTGCCTTCTTCATGCACCGCTATGGCATCGCGTTCGACCGTGGCATGGTCGCCAACGTCATGGAAACCGATCCGGCCGAAGCTCGTGAGCTACTCAGTGCAGGCATGGTGTTGTGGATCCTTGGCCTTGGCGTGGTGCCAGCCTTGGTCATCGCGATGTGGCCACGCGCGCCTCAAGGGGTGGTCGGAACGCTGACGGAGAAAGTGGTCACGCTCGCCGGCCTGATCTTGGTGGTGGGGGCGATCTTGGTGTTTCAAAGCGGGTCTTACATCTCGCTGTTCCGCGCTCACCGTGACCTTCGACTGCAGTTCGTGCCGACCAACTACCTCTCAGCCGTCCAAGGCTATGCAAAGGTCAAGCTCAAGCCCAAGCGGGAGATCGAGCAGGTCTCGCTCGGCGCAACGCGTGTCGCGAGCGACCCCGCCACCCAGCGCCCCATGGTCCTTGTGTTGGTGGTGGGTGAGACGATGCGCGCTGCGAACCTGTCCGTGAATGGCTACGAGCGCGAGACGACACCGCTGCTGGCGGGGCGTAAGAGCCTCGTGAACTTCGGGCGCACCGGGTCGTGCGGGACGGCCACTGCGGTGTCGCTGCCTTGCATGTTCCTCGACGTGGGAAGGGGTGGCTACGAGGACGGCATGGCCTTCCGGCGCGAGAGCCTCCTGGATGTTTTGCAACGGGCCGGCATGGACGTCTGGTGGCTGAGCAACAACTCGGGGTGCAAAGGCGTCTGCGACCGAGTCCAGGTCGTGGATGTCCCTGCAACCTTGCCGGCAGGGGCGTGCGGCCCAGGCGGTTGCCAGGACAACGTCCTCATCGACGCTTTGAAGAAGCGACTGGAGAGCGTGCAGCGCGATACCGTGGTGGTGATGCACATGAAGGGTCAGCATGGCCCTGCGTACTACCTGCGCTACCCGCCCGAGTTCGAGCGCTATGGCCCTTCATGCCGCGATAACGCCCTTGACCGGTGCGGCCCGGAGCAAGTGGTGAACGCCTACGACAACGCCGTCTCGTACTCCGACTACATCCTGGACAAGACCATCGACGCATTGCAGAGCCAGGCCAATCGGCTCGACTCGTCGATGGTCTTCGTGTCCGACCACGGCGAGTCGCTGGGCGAGAAGGGCATGTTTCTGCATGGGATGCCCTACGACTTCGCGCCGACGGTTCAGAAGGAAGTCCCGTTCATGGCGTGGTTGCCACAAGCCACGCGGGACCGACTGCAGATCGACGCCGGCTGCCTGGCGTCGCGCAGGGATCAACTGTCGCACGACAACCTCTACCACTCGGTCTTGGGTTTGACTTCGACGCGAGCATCGACGTACCGCGACGATCTCGATGTCTTCGCGCCATGCCGAACCGGATCGGTCATCGCTGCCAATGCAAAAGGGGGAAAGCCATGAGCATTCGCAAAGCGTATCCAGCGCAGCCGCCTTCGGCGTCTGCGGGCGCAGGGCCGCAGCCAACGCGCCGCAAGCTGTTTCTCGTTGCACTTCCGTTCGTGCTGGCGGGATGCGCGACAAAGCCTCCGGTCGCGCGCGACCCCGAGGGTTCCTTTTGCTATCGGAGCAAGCTGGAGCACTACATCAAGGGTCCGTGCGTCACCGAGGGCGTGCCTAGTTTGCAAGAAGATGCGCTGGCCAAGGCGCTGCAGCCGCACCCCACGTTGCTGACGGTCTACGTCGTCAGGCAAAACATCGCAGACGGCCAAGACGTGGTCAACGTCACAGCCGACGGCACCGCCAGCATCCGCACGTTGCCCGACACCATGGCTCGCTTGCGGTTCAAGCCGGGCGCGCACACGCTCGCGTTCCAGTTCGAGGACCAGCAAGGCGTGGCGCAGATCGAGGGTCACGCGGGCGAGGTGAAGTTCGTGCGGCTGCGCGGTGCAGGCTTCGCTTGGGCCGTGCAGTACGAATGGTTGAACTCCACCGAGCAGGCCACCCGTGACAGTCTCCAGCGAACGCGGCTTGTTGCCGATGTGCTGGTGCCATGAAGCGCGGCGATGTGCGCGACGTGCCAGCGTCTCCCCGACCGCCGCGAGATTCCGTGGGATCCAAAGCGTCATGACGAGGGCGTTCCAAGGGACCTCCCGCTCGCGCAAGCCTTCACTGGAGCGGGAACTGATTCTCTGGACGTTTGGCTTGATCGCTGCTGCTTTTGCAGTCTTCTCCGCTGCGGCGTATCGGACGGGCCTGCACGAAGCGGACGAGTTACTCGACAGCCATCTCGCAAGTTCCGGCGCACTGATGGCCCTCGGAGGGTGGCCGATGCAAGATGCTGCTTCTTCGCTCCCGTCCATGCAAGGCTCAGCGCACGGGCATTTCGAGCGAACGCTGAGCGTCATCGTGCACAACGAGACTGGAAAGCCGGTATGGCGTGCCGGGCCGGCATCGGTGGGATCGCGCAACGTGGTCGATGGTTTCTCCACGATGGACCTGGGATCCGACAGCGGTGTTTGGCGGGTGTTTTCGCGCGAACGGCAGGATGGAAGTGGGCAAACCTTGTCCGTTCTCGTGAACCTGGACGAGAGGGACGATCTTGCTCGTGACATCGTCCTCGGAACGGTGTTGCCCGCGCTCTGGCTTCTCCCGGCGCTTGGTTTAGCCATTGCGTTGGCAGTTCGCCGTGTGCTTCGCCCGCTGCGTGGTTTGGGAGAAGGCGTGCGCGCGCTGGAGGGGCGCGCAACCGTCGCTGCACGGTTTCCTGGGCAGCGAGAGCTTCAACCGATCGTCGCGGCCGTCAAGTCGATGTCTGCGCGTCATCTCGCAACGATCGAGCGCGAGCGTCAGCTGGCCGACACCCTGGCCCATGAGCTTCGCACGCCACTCACATCGCTGCAGCTTCATGCAAGTGCACTCAAGGGTGATCTTGAGCCAGTCGATCGCGAAGCGGCGATTGCGCAGCTCGACAGGGACGCCAAACGGGCCAGCGAAACGGTTGCCGCGCTCGTGAGCTTGGCGAGGGGATTCGAGCAGCCGTGGAAGCCCGCCGAAGACGTGGTGGACCTGGCCTCTCTTGCCCGCGATGTCGTTGGCCGACACGCGTCCGCTGCAAGTCGATCGCAGCATTCGCTGACATTGGTGGCCCCACAGCGCTGCCTCGTTCGCGGTCATGCGGTCCTGCTGGACCTGGCCATTGCCAACCTCGTGACCAACGCTTTGGGACACACACCATTCGGAACGGCGGTCGAGGTCCACGTCTCGGAACAGCCGCCCATGGTTCAAGTCCGCGACAACGGCGCATCACGCAGAACGGTCGCTTCATCGGGGATCGACCTCATGGGGTTGGGCGTCGGGCACCGCATCGCGGAGCGGGTGGCCCAGGCGCACGATGGTCACTTCATGCCAAGCGGCCCGGACGCCTTTGGATGGCGGTCGTACACGATCACATTGAGCCGGCTGACTCAGGCCATGGCGCAGCTTCCTGCCGAGATCACCTAAAGCTCGCTGGGGCGGCGCGATGTTCCCCATGAATGCTGTCAGACCGTCAAGAGGCCAAGGTTGACTTCCAAACTCATGTTTCCCAGCATTGCTTCGGTCGCCGCATCTGCTCATCCAGATCACGCGCGGCCATCGCTTCCTCAGGTCCCTGTCGTCGTTCCAGTCCTCGACGAAGTCGAAGCCTCGCCGTTGCACGTCCATCGCGCTTGCGATGCGACTGCCGCTCTCTTGCGCGCGAAGGCGCAAGAGCGACTTTCGCTTTCACCCGTTTGCCCGGCACCGAGCCACGGACGGCACCACCTGAACGACGGCGCCGAGCTGGCTTGAGCATGGTCTGGCTACGCGTCGTCTTGGCGCCCGCGTTACTGCTTGGCGTGCTGTGGGTCGTTGATCTGGAGGGCGTGGGGCGCCAGCTCCGCGGCGCTGACCCTGGGTGGATAACCGTTGCGCTCGCGTTCTCGGTCGCCGCAAACTTCGTGTCGGCGTGGCGCTGGCGATCGCTGGTGCACTGGCTCGGGCACCGCGCCGCCCTAAGCCGGGTCTTCAGCTTGTACCTGCAAGGCATGGCGCTCTCGTCGCTCCTACCAGGCGCCATGGTGGGCGGTGACCTCTACCGTGCGGTCGGTTTGCGTCGTGACGGGGCGGGCACCTGGCCGGCCGGAGCATCGGTGCTGCTGGATCGGTTGAGCGGGCTGTGGATGCTGTGGGTGTTGTCGGCCGGTGCCGCAGCTTGGGCATGGACGAGCGGCGCGCAGGAGGCTTTGGTCAACGTGGGCATGGCTGGTCAGGGCAGATGGCTGCCTCTGGCCATGGCGCTGTTTCTTCTCGTGGTACCCATCACAATCATCTGCGCGGGGCGATGGCTGCCGAACCAGGGTAGGCTCTCCAAGCTCACCGGCCTGATGACTCGCCGAGGCATCACGGCCGAGTTCTGCCGCCAGGTGCTTGGCTCTGCCATCGTTCAGTTGCTTTCCGTGGCTGCGTTGGCATGCGGTGGGAAGGCGCTTGGCCTTGACGTGCCGTTCTGGGTTTACGTCGTCACGGCTGCACCGATCTTCCTGATGGCTGCGCTTCCCGTCAGTTTCGGTGGCTGGGGAACGCGGGAAGCCGCGGCCGTGGTGAGCTTGGCGCCATTCGGTGTGGCTGCACCCTCGGCCGTCGCCGTCGCGCTGCTCTACGGCATCGTGGCGCTGCCGCAAGCCATGGTCGGACTTGTGCTTCTCGTGATGCATCGGCGCAGGGAGCCATTCGGAAGTGCTTAGCGCAGTTGGCTTGAGACCTGTTGTGCCCGATATGGCGGTCAAGATCTGGCCCGAGCGGCGGACCGGGTCACGCAGTCGCTTTCGGCCGCATCGACAAGAGCGGTCAGGAAGTCGGCGTGCCAAGCCATGCCCAGATCGGACTCTGCGTTGATCCGTCCCGAACAGATGCCAAGGGACTCCCACGCAACCAAGGTGTGATCTGCGCTGCCCCGCGTGGAGCACTCAGGAAGTTTCGACGGGAAACTCGATGCCCATCGATCGCCCATGACGTTCGATCGCTTGGGCCATCTCCAAGCCAAAGCGCCAAAGGGTGATGATGGTGTCGTACATGTCACGCGCTTCCAGCCGGACGCGCTCGCCCAGCTGAAAGCTCCGCTCACGATCGACAAAGCGAAGCCCAAGCGAGGAGCGCTCGGTGGTCACCATTCCTGCCCGTTCGAACACTGTCTCCTCTCCGGAATCCAGCCCGCGCAGGACGAATTGCACGTGATGCAACGTGATCGTCAACGCGCCCTTGTCATCCACATCCATGGGCGAGGTCACCCCTAGGCGATGGACCACGCAAGTTCTGGCCTTGTTGATGCTGAGCAAATGTGGGTCGAAGCGCGTGGAAACACCGAACTGCCGGCGCAGCTTGTCCAGCTTTTGCGGGAAGTGCAGGCGGTGATTCGCTAAGGGAAGTTCGTGCAGCAGCCTCTGGATCTCCGCTTCGTTCTCTTCCGTTCGGACTGCCAATGGCAGCAGCTCGCAAACCTGCAAGCATTCGTCGAGGAACAATCCGGTTGCTTCGATCGCGTCGCGCAAAAAGCCGCGCAAGACCCAATCTTGCGCTTGCGCTCTGGCGTCCTCGTGCGCGAGTTGCGCCCCGTCCGCTGGGACGAACGTACCGAAGTCCCGTTGATCGGCAACCTGCTGCTCGGAAACGTGCGCGCATCCAACTTGCAAGACTTTGGCGACGTCGAGCTGGTGCTGCAACTGCCGAAAAAAGTTGGCCTGCAACGCTAGAAGATCGACATGGATGTGGACGACTGGACGTGGAGGCATGCTGACGTCACCCTTCCTTCTTCTCTGATTTTCTGATGGGAAACAGCGACATCGACACCCTCATCCCCGAGCGCGTCGGGGGGACTGGGGCGATGCTGTGGCTGCCGACGACAGCTGCGCACAGATGATTCGCACCTGCTTCTGGATCACCTTCGCAACCTGCGCGCGGCGGGCTGGACCGAGCCGACTCGAAATGGCGGCCACGCTGATGGCGGCCGTGGGATTCTCTGGCGGGAAAGCGACGCCGACCGCTGCCGTGCCGGGCGTCGCCGCGCTGTCCAGGAACGCGTATCCCTGCGCGCGCGTCTCGGCCACCGCCCGGTGCACGAATCCGGGCTCGAAGGTTCCGAACTTGGCATAGCGCGCATCGTTGCATTCGACGACCTGCGCCACCTCCAGTTCGGGCAGTGCGCTCAGGATCGCCAATCCGCCAGCGCCCACACCCATGGGGCGGCGGATACCCACGTCCAGGGTCAACGCTTTGATCGGGTAGTCGCCGAGCACGCGGCTGGTGCAAATGGACTCGACGCCGCGTCGCTCGCTGAGGTAGACGGTGTCCTGCGTCTCGTCTGCGATGGTCTGCATGGCTTGCTCGCACAGATCGGCCAAGCGGTAGCGCGGTTGTGCCAGCAGGCCCAGTTCGTACAGCAGCGGGCCCAGGTGGTACTTGCGCGTCAAAGCGTCGCGGACCACCAGCCCTTCCAGCTCCAAGCGCTGAAGCATGCGAAAGCAAGTGGACATCGGCAGTCCACTGACGTCGACGACATCGGCGATGCGCATGCCGCGCCGACCGCGCGAGGCCACCACGCGCAGCATGCCGACGACGCGTTCGATGCTTTGGGTGCCCGTACGGACACCGCCATCGGCGAGTCCTACTTCCGCTTGGGGGGACGCGCGTGGCTTTCGTTTAGTTTCCACAGTGTGGCAGTAACTCGGGTTGTACCTGAACGAGGTCTTTTCACCTTCCAATGTAATGGCCGGAACGACAAAGGATCAACAACCACATTGTGGAAGTTGAACGGAGATGCAGATGCCCCAAACGATGACGGAGAAGATCCTGGCGCGCGCCGCGCGCCAGGCCAGCGTGTCCCCCGGTCAAGAAGTCACGGCCAGGCCGGATTTCGTGATCACCTACGACTTTCCCGGTTACACCGACGTGTTCTTCAAGGAGACGCGCGAGGACTTCGGCGTGGAGAGGGTGTCCAGCCCCGAGCGCTTTGTGCTCTTCATCGATCACATGGTGCCGGCCACCGCGCCCAAGGAAGAAGAGCTGCACAAGATCACGCGCGCCTGGGGCAAGGAGCAGGGTGTGCCCGTGTACGAGCGAGAGGGCATCGGGCACCAGGTCTCGGCCGAGTTGGGCTACGCCACGCCAGGTGCCTTTGCCGTGCACTTTGACGGCCATGTGAGCCAGCTGGGGGCATTCGGTACGTTCGCCTTCGGCGCGCGCAAGGGCGTGGTGGAGGCTTTCGCCACCGAGAACATCACCATGACCGTCCCGGCCACCATCAAGGTGGAACTGACGGGAACGCTGCAGACCGGCGTGATGGCGCGCGACGTGTTCCACCACATGGTGCGCGTGATGGGGCCGGCTTCCTGCCGCTTCAAGGTGGTCGAGCTGTGTGGCCCCGTCATCGATGCCATGAGCATCGAGGGCCGACAGGTGCTGTGTGGCCAGGCCATGTTCCTGGGTGCCACCACCATGCTGATCGCGCCCGATTCCAAGACCATGGAGTACGTGAAGGGTCGCTCAAAGATCGAGCTGGACCCCGTCTACCCCGATGCTGACGCGGTGTACGAGCGCGTCGTGACCATCGACGTATCGTCGCTCGAACCCATCGTGGTGGTTCCGCCGAGCCCTGCCAACACACGCAACCTCACCGACTACACAGGCGTTGAGGTGCACACCGGCTACCTCGGCTCTTGCGCGAGCGGGCGGCTGGAGGACCTGCGCATAGCGGCGCAAGTGCTGCGGGGGCGGCACATCCAGCCCGGCTTCCAGCTACACGTGGTGCCCACGTCCAAGGCCATCATGGCGGCAGCCGCGCGCGAGGGCTTGATCGAAACGCTGGTGGAAGCAGGAGCGTTCATCAGCTCACCCAGTTGCGACTACTGTTTCGGACGCATCGCCACCATGAGCGATGGGCAACGAGCCGTCTCCACTGGCACGCTGAACACGCCCGGGCGCATGGGCAGCGTGGACTCGGAGATCTACATATGCAACGCGGCGGTGGTGGCTGCCTCTGCCTTGGAAGGGCGCATTGCCGATCCACGACCATACCTGGCGGACTCGAAAGCCCAGGCCGATGGCGCGGGAGTGGACGCATGAGCTTGCAGAATCTGCAGGGCCGCGTGGCCTGGGTCTTCGAGGAGGACGATTACGACATCGACCTGATCGTGGGCGTGCGAAACATCAAGATCACCGATGTCAAGGAATTGGCTGCGCTCGCCATGTCCGACTACGCATCAGATTTCGCCGCCACCGTGAGCAAGGGCGACTTGCTGATCGGCGGCGAAAACTTTGGATACGGCCACCCCCACTACCCGGCCATGCGTGCCATGCGGCATCTCGGCATTTCGGCCGTGATCGCGGAGTCTTTCTCGCCAGGTTTCTTCCGCGGCGAGATGAGCATGGGATTTCCGCTTGTGACTTGCCCGGGCATTCGCACCGCCGTGGCGCGCGGCGACGAGCTGACGGTGGATTGGTCCACCAGCGAGGTGACGAACTTGCGCTCCGGAAAGACGCTGGCGTTGCAGCCCTTCGCTGCGTCAGAGCGCGGGATGCTCGAGGCCGGTGGCCTCATCCCGTACCTCAAGCGACGCATGGCGCAATCCACGCATGCGGCGTCGCCTGCAGCCACCTGAATCCATCGCCAGCAGCGGTTCAAGGCACCGCTTGCGGCTGCACCATTCCTTGGAGACCTGCCATGACCTCTTTCCGCCAAGTTCTGCGTCAACGTGTCAACGACGGATCCACCCTTTGGTTCGGTGGTGCACAAGATGCGCTGTCGGCCCTGCTGGTCGATCAGTCGGACTTCGACGGCATTTTCAGCACCGGCTTTGGCATCTCGGCCTCGCTGCTCGGGCAGCCCGACATGGAGCTGTACACGTTGAGTGAGAACGTTGCCACCGTGAACCGCATGGCCAACGTGGTGAAGAAACCCATCTTCGTGGATGCCGACACCGGCTACGGCAGCGTTCTCAACATGGGAAGGACCGTGCGCGAGTTCGAAAAGGCCGGCGCCGCAGCGCTGCAGATCGAGGACCAAATCAGCCCCAAGCGCTGCCCGGCCGCGACGACCACCTCCACCTTGGTATCGGTCGAGGACGCACTATCGCGCATCAAGGCCGCGCTCGATGCACGGCATGACCCCAACCTGTTGATCGTGGCGCGCACGGACGCCATGGACCCGAACGAGGCACTGGATCGCGCAGCAAGCTATGCCGAAGCCGGCGCCGACCTCATCCAGCCCATCTCCCGAACGTTCAGTCGTTACGAGCAACTGGTCCAGCTTCGCGAGGTCAGCGGGCGCCGACTGTCGTTGCAGCTGATGGCCGGGACCTGGATGACCTCCCTCACACGCGCTCAGATCGAAGGCGTCGCGGCCTTTGCGTCCTATCCCATCGCAGGCCTGCTGACCACCGTGCATGCGGTGCAGGCCAACCTGGCCGAGCTGGCGCGACGCCGCTCCGGCGACTTCGCAAACCTGCCCTTCGAGCAGACGTCGATGGCGGCCTTCAAGGATTTGATCGGTTGGCATGCGTTGGAGGAGCAGCAAGCCAGATACGAAACCGGCCACTCGCACTGATCCCAGCCTCACGCCGCGCCACCCAGATTGCAGCGTTCCACCAGAAAAAAAGGAGACCGTCACCATGCTTACCAACAAACTTGTCGGCCGGCTCGCCATTGCGGGCGCCTTGATCCTGGGCCTGTCCTCGGCCACCGTGGCCCAGGTCAACTACCCCAGCAAACCGATCCGCCTGGTCGTGCCGTACCCGCCTGGTGGAGCCACGGATGTGGCAGCCCGGACCTTGCAACCGCGGCTTCAGGAAGAGCTTGGCCAGCCCATCATCGTGGAAAACCGGCCGGGTGCCGGCGGCAACATCGCCATGAACAACGTGGCCCAGAGTGCTCCGGATGGCTACTCTCTGGCCATGACCCTGACCGGCATGATGTCGATCAATCCCGTGATCTACAAAGCGGCTGGCTTCGAGGCCGCGGACTTCGTCCCCGTGGCGCGCGTGTCCCTGGCCCCTCTGATTTTGGTCGTGCCCGAGAAGTCCCCTTACAAAAACGTGAAAGAGCTTCTGGACGCGGGGAAGAAGGCCGGGAAGGGCGGTTTGGCCTACGGCTCGGCCGGCGCAGGTGGACTGTCTCACTTGGCCTCCGAGTCGGTCAACGCCCATGCCAACGGCAACTTCACGCACGTGCCATACAAAGGCGGTGCGCCTTTGGTGCAGGCACTGATGGCCAATGAAGTGACTTGGGGTTTGCTCGGCACGGGCGATGTGCGCAGCTTCATTCAATCGGGCAAGCTCAAGGCCATCGGCCAGCTACGCCAAGGCCGCTCGGAATTGTGGCAAGACATCCCAACGCTGACCGAGCAAGGGGTACCCGGCGGCGTGGACTTTGACGTGTGGTTCGGCGTGGTGGCCCCGGGCAAGACGCCAGCCCCCATCGTCAAGCTGCTGGGAGAAAAGATCGCCAAGATCACGGCAGAGCCTGCCTTCCGTCAGCGGCTGCTGGACCTTGGCGGCGTGGCACCTGCGACCGGCAACACGCCCGAGGCTTTCGCGAGCGTCCTCCAACGCGAGTTGGCTGTGCTGCCCAAGTCCGCCAAAGAGGCCGGCCTGCAGCTTGACTGAGGCTGAGTCGTGGGGGCGTCCAGCGCCAATGGTCAGGTGTCTGGAACGGCCGACCCCCAGGAGAGGTGCTTCGGCCAATCTCGCGCATGCAATGGATACGGGCTGGGAACTGCATCACGAGGATGCGACGGAGACTTCCCTATCGGGTTGGCGCGCAGGGAGACCTCAGCAGTGCAAGCAAGTTCGCAACATCTTCCGACGTGTTGAAGGCTCCGAACGATACGCGCACGCCGCCGCGTTCTGGCGACACGCGGACTCCGCTTTTGCTCAGGAAGAGAGTCCATGGTTCCACGGGAAGATCCATCACGTAGATGTGTGCGCGTTCGGCACGCTTTCGTGGACCGACGAGTCCGACGCCCAGGTCATCGAGCCCTTCGATGAGCCGGTCCCCCAAGCCAAGGACGTGCTCCTTCACGTTCGCGGGCCCAAGCTCATCAACCATCGTCACCGCTTCCATGAGCGCGTGGATGGCAAGCAGGTTCAAGTTGCCAAACTCGAACCTTCCTGCGTCGTTGCGCAACCTCGCATCGTCCGGACGCGCGACAAAGTCACTGGGCGGGTCGGCAAGGCTACTCATGCCGACGTACGCAGGCTGCATCTCCTGAAGATCGCCTCGAACGTAGAGCAATCCGACCCCTTGGGGAACGAACAAACCTTTGTGGCACCCTGCAGCCAGCACCGAAACGCCCATGCGCTTGACGTCGATCGGCACCACACCGACCGATTGCATCGCATCCACGACAAGATGGATGCCCCTATCTGTGCACAGCCTGCCGATGCTCTCGATGTCGTGCCGCTGCCCGGCATGAAAGGTCACGTGCGACAGCGAGATGACCTTCGTGGATGCATCCACATGCGGGGCGAACGTGGACCCGGAGGCGATCGCGTCGTCAGACAGCGAGACGAACTGCACCTCCACGCCCCTCTGTCGCTGGTGCAACCATGCGTAGGCGTTGTTGGGGTGGTCTCCCGCGAGCATGAGGACCTTGTCACCTGACTGCAGCGCAAGTGCGTTGGCAGCGATGTTCAAGCCCTCGGACGTGTTCTTCGTGAACGCAACTTCGTCGCGCTGTGCATTCAGCAAGGTGGCAACCATCTGCCTGGCATCGTGGACCCGTGCTGCCCACACCGGCTTTGGCCCCGCCTTCGTGTTCCCTTCATCCAGAAACCGCTCGATGGCGCGACGGACTCGGTTGGGAAGGGGCGTTTGGTGCGCGGAGTCCAGGTAGAGCGTGTGCTCCATCACTGGAAACTCGCTGCGGATCGACTCGAGTGCGGTTGTGTTCGGCATGCGCGTGCGGTGAGGAGGCGTGCTTCCGGGCTCTCAAGCTTCAGTGCAGCTTGATGCGGGAGCCGGTTGAGGGAGAAAGCGAACGGGCGAGCGTCTCAAGCAGCACCCGTCGCCAGCCATGCAGCGCAAGTTCATGCGACTTGTACATCGCCATGTACATGGACTTGGCGAAGATCCCTTCGACGAACATGTTCCGGCCGACCACGCCACCCATCAGGCTTCCGACCGTGCTGTACTCGCCGAGAGAAACGAGGGAGCCAAAGTCCCGGTACCGGTAACTCGGAAGTGCGGAGCCGCTGAGAAAGGCGGGAAGGTGCTTGGCGAGATGGTTCGCCTGCTGGTGCGCGGCTTGCGCGCGAGGTGGGACGAACCCCGATGCATCGGCCAACGGGCACGCGGCGCAATCCCCGATGGCGAAGATGCGTGGATCGCGCGTCGTCTGAAGCGTCGGCCCAACCGCCAACTGTCCCAGCCGGTTCGACTCCAAACCGTCGATCGCACGTAGAAAGCTGGGCGCACGGATCCCAGCTGCCCAAACGGTGATGTCCGCTCCCAGCTTCCTGCCATCTGCCAGCTCGACGTTGTCGCAGGCCACTGCGCTCACCTTCGCCGTCGTGAGCACATGGATGCCTTGCTTGGACAGCAGCTGATGGGCTGCCGCGGACAGTCGCGCGGGGAGCGCGGGCAGTATTCGATCCGAAGCTTCGACGAGACGCACGTCGATCGCCAAGTTCGCCCGCCGCTCGCCGCGATAGGCCCCGGCTTCCGTACCTGTGCGCATCAGTTCGGCGGCCAATTCAACCCCGGTTGCTCCAGCACCGATGATGCACACCCGCAGCGGCTGCAGGTCCCCGGTGCCTCGCAACGCTTGCGAGCGGAAGAAGGCGTTCATGAGCTTGCGGTTGAAGCGGTTGGCGTCGCCCAGCGATTCAAGCTTCAAAGCGTGTTCTCTGACACCAGGGGTCCCGAAGTCGTTGCTCTGACTTCCGACTGCCAGCACCAGGCTGTCGTAGCCGAAGGTGCGGGCGGGTGTGATCTGCTCGCCATCGACGTCAACGTAGGGTGCGACCGAGACCTCTCGTGCCTCTCGGTCGAGCCCGGTGACCTCCCCCATGCGGAACTGAAAGCCGTGATTGCGAGCATGCGCCAGGAAGCCGACTTCATGGCGGCCGACATCCATCGTCCCGGCTGCGATCTCATGAAGCTTGGGCTTCCAAAGATGGGTACGCGCCTTGTCGATGAGCGTCACGTCCAGATTGTCGCGATGGCCCAGCCGGGTGGCCAACTCCAATCCGGCGGCTCCTCCGCCGACGATGACCACACGGTGGTGGGTCCGCGCGCCTCTTGAGTCGGAAGAATGCGATGTAGACATGCCTGCTCCGCCGTCTTGCGGTCAGTTGTAGCCGAGCACCGCGACGTTCAAGAGCGCGGCCTCCCGCTCGCACGCAGGCGATTGAACCTTGCCGTAGATTCGGAACGGCTTCGAAGGCGTGCCGCGTTCGCTCGGGCGCGACTTGGCATGGGGAAATGCCGACGAAGGAACGGGGCGACTCTTCACGTCGGGGACGTGCACGTTAGGGATGTGAGTGTTCATGGCGTTCAACTCCGGAGCTTGCGTTCGAGGTGACTCGCGAGCAGCGTGAGGGGATAGCAGATCAGGAAGAAGACAAGCAGGACGCCGAGGTAGATGGTCACCGCATGCGGCTCCGGGCTCACGTACGCAAGGCGTTCGATCATCTGGCGCGCAGCACCGAGCAGGTCAGCAACCCCGACGACCGAAGTCAACGCGCTGGCTTGGATCAGCACCGTCAGCTGTCCGATGTAAGGCGGAAGGAAGCGTCGGATGGCCTGCGGCATCACCGCAAACGCAAGAGCTTGCAAGCGACCCAAGCCCAATGCGCGTGCTGCTTCGGTTTGGCGGGCCGAGATGGAGTTCAGTGCGCCGCGGGCCGTCTCGGCGATGTTGGCACCCCCCCAGACCGCCAAGCCAAGCACCGAGGCGGTGATAGGGCCCGTGGTGATGCCGACGTGTGGGAGTGCGAAGAACACAAAGAGCAGCGTGATCAGCGATGGCACGCCACGGAAGATGTCGATGTACAGGCGCGCAGCCACTTGGACCCACTTGGACGTGCTAGCCGACAGTCCACCGATGAGGATGCCGATGACCGTTGCCAGCAAGGTCGTGAGCAGAGAGACCCACAGGGTGATGTAGAGCCCGTTAAGCATGTGCAGCGCAACAGGAACGATCCAGTCTTGGTTCATTTCACGGCTCCCAGGCCCGGGACAGCCACCGCGCGTTCAAGGCGTCGCGAGGCCACGGAGATGATGTTGGAGATCACGAGATAGGCCAGCGCCGCGATGCCAAATACTTCGAAGACCTTGAAGGTGTCGGCCACCATGCGGTTGGCCACGTAGGTCAGCTCCTGATAGCCGACAGCGATCATGAAGGACGAAGAACGGAACTGCGTGATCGCCATCGTGGTTGCCGCGGGAATGGACGCCCGCGCACCCAGCGGCAGCGTGACGTCAAAGAAGGCCCGCGGAGCGGACATGCCCAACGCCCTTGCGGCGACCACCTCATTCGGATTCACCGCACCGTAGCCCGCGCGGAAGATCTCGGTGTGATACGCCGCGCCCCACAGGCCGAGGGCGAGCCAGGCCGTGTCGAACGGGGACAGCTTGATTCCCAGGTCCGGCAATGCAAAGTAGAGCATCACGACCTGGACAAGCAGCGGCGTGCAGCGGAACAGGTTGGCGTAGCAGGCCACAAGCTGGCTCAGCACCGGCACGCGAGCATGCCGGGCGGCGCCCAGAAGCATCCCTAGAAGCAGGCCCATGGAGATGCCGATGACGCTCACCAGGAGCGTTCTACCCAGGCCGCCGAGCAGAGGCCAGAGTTCGTTGAGAAGGGTGTTTGACATGGCAAGTCTTCGCTGCACCCGCAGTGCTTCTGTGCGCCTGCAGGTGCGTGAATGCGTTACTTCAAGCAGTCCAGTGCACCGCTCTTGCTGTAGTCCATCTTGGTGTCCGGCCCCGGAACGAGATGGCGGTACTTCGCAACGAACGTTGGATCCTTCACTTCCTGCGAGAAAGCTTTGTAGAAGGCGTCTTCAGAGCGCATCTGTTCCAAGACCGCGTTCACCCAGTCCAGCATCGCCTTGTTGCCTTTCTTCACCCCCACACCCTGCACCGCGGAAGCAGCCAGGGTGCCAACCACTTTGAAGTTCTTCTGCATCTGGGTGAAATTGAAGCCGTACACGTCGATGTAGGCGAAAGCGTCGGCACGCCCCTGCGTCAACATGGTCGAGCCCTCTGCTGCCGTCTGCACCGTGGTCAGCTGCGCCTGCGGGTAGCACTTTTGCAGCCAGGTCTGGTAGGTGCTGCCGGTGGGAGTGATCACCGTTTTCCCGGCGAGGTCGCCATAGTCCGAGACTTTGGAGTCCTTCGGCACGATCAGTTGCAGGTTGCTCACCCAGATGGGGTTCGAGTAGTCCAGTTGCTCGGCTCTAGCAGGCGTGTAGGCCAGAGAGGCAAGCAGCAGGTCGATCTTGCCGGCTTGAAGGAACGGGATCCGATTGCTGTCGTTGACGCACTGCGTACGCAAACCGTCGCCGGAGCCGAACGCAAACTCGGCGATGCGCTTGACCATCGTGTACTCGTACCCTGCTGGCTTGCCGTCGAAGCCCACGTAGCCAGCGGGAGGGTCGGTGCAGTTGATGCCAACGGTTAGGTACCCAGCGGCCTTGATCTCGGCCGGGATCGGAACGTCAACCTTCGAAGCTGCGGCGAAGGAAGACAGCGATGCGAGACCAAAAGCTGCGGCGACGGATGCGAATGCAATGCGGTTCATGGCGAGGGCCTTTGCGGGTTGTGAAAGTGGAGGCTGGAGCTTCAGTGCTTCTTCATGCGCGAGAGGAACTGCTTCGTTCGTTCGTGCTGCGGGTTGTCGAGGACCTCAGCGGGATGGCCTTGCTCGACGATGTTTCCTCCGGCCATCAGCACCACACGGTCGCCCACGTCGCGGGCGAAGCCCATCTCGTGGGTCACGACCAGCATCGTCATGCCGGACTTCGCGAGGTCTTTCATCACGGCCAGAACCTCGCCCACCAGTTCCGGATCCAATGCAGAAGTGGCTTCGTCGAACAGCATCACGTGCGGTTGCATCATCAGCGCCCTGGCAATCGCCACGCGCTGCTGTTGCCCGCCCGAAAGCTGGTCGGGGTAGTGGCTTTCTTTGTCGGCAAGACCCACCTTTCGCAAGTACTCCCTCGCACGCTCTTCGGACTTGGCCGGCGGCTCTTTGAGCACGCGGCGTGGCGCCAGGGTGAGGTTGCGCATCACCGTCAAATGCGGGAACAGGTAGTAGTGCTGAAACACCATCCCCACGCGCTGTCGAACCTGGTTCTCGTTCAGACTGCCGCCCAGAAGGTTCTCGCCCTCCAGGAAGATCTGCCCAGAGTCAATACGCTGCAGCAGGTTGGCGCAGCGCAGAAGGGAGCTTTTGCCACCGCCACTGGGACCGACGATGACAACGACTTCGCCACGCTTGACCGCAAGGTTGACGCCTTTGAGGACGACGTTGCTCCCGTATGCCAAGTGGATGTTGCGCAGCTCCAGGATTGGACGGTCGTGCGCGTCGAGTGCGCGTGGATTGCTCATGATGGCGTCCTCTACGAGTTTCATGGAGCACCTCAGGCTTGCAGGCTGTTGGATTGGAAGCGCCTCACGAACGCTTGGAAGCGCTCGGTCTTTGGGTTGGCAAAAAATTCCGCAGGAGGTCCGTCCTCGATGATGGCGCCCTGGTAAAAGAACAGCAGGCGGTCCGCAACGTCACGCGCAAATTGCATCTCGTGCGTCACGATGATCATCGTCATGCCTTCGGTGCTGAGATCGCGCAAGGTTTTAAGAACCTCCTCGACGAGTTCAGGATCCAGTGCCGAGGTGACCTCGTCGAAGAGCATGACCTTGGGTCGCATGGCCAGGGCCCTTGCGATGGCCACGCGCTGCTGTTGCCCCCCGGAGAGCTGTAACGGAAAGTGGTGGGCACGCTCCTGCAGGCCAACTTTCTCCAGCAAGGTCAGGGCGTGAGCGCGAGCCTCGGCTTTCGACTCACCGTTGACTTGCACTGGGCCCATCATCACGTTCTCGAGGGCGGTTTTGTGCGGGAACAGGTTGTAGTTCTGGAACACCATCCCTGCCTTGGTGCGCAGCTGCGCAATGGACCCTTCGCTTTGGCGGCGGCGACCAGGGCCGCTTGGCCCGCCGTCATACCCTACGGCGCTGCCATCGACAAGAATTTGTCCAGCCTGGAATTCCTCAAGGAAGTTGATGCATCGCAGGAGGGTGGATTTCCCGGAGCCGCTTGGGCCCACCAGCACGACGACTTCGCCTTCTTTGACATCGAAGGAAATGTCACGCAGGACCTGGTTCGCGCCGAAGCTTTTGGAGACACCTTTGACCTGGATCATGGTGCGACGTGGCGAGGTGGAATGGCTGAGGTTCATCGTCGGCCTTCAGTTCGTTTGGAACCGGCGCTGCAGGTAGCTTGCGCCGAGAGAAATGGGATAGCAGATGCAGAAATAGATGAGCATGACCGCGAAGAAGATCTCGAAAGCTGCAAGGGTGCGCTCCACGACTTCGCGGGACGCGTAGGTCAACTCCCAAACGCCGACGATCGATGCGTACGAGGTGCTTTTCACGGCAATCGATGCCGTGGTCACGAGGGGTGGCAGCGCGAGCCGCATGCCCAGTGGCAGCTGGATCTGCAGCAGGATCTGGCTCTTGCGCAGTCCGATGGCCATGCCCGCCTCGACGGTGGTCCTGGGAACGGCGGCGATGGCGCCTCTCACGATGTCGGCGACGAACGCCGCGAAGTACATGACCAGCGCGATGGTGGCGGCCACGTAGTTCGGCGCGTCGATGCCCATCCGCGGAAGCCCGAAGAAGGCGATGAAGATCAGCACGAGGACCGGAACGCCGCGCACGATGTACACGTAGACGGCAAGGACCGCCCTGACAAAGGATCCGCCGAGTGCGGCGAACACGCCCAGGAGCGTCCCAAGAAGAAAGCTGAACACCACGGTGGCGGCGGCGATCTCCAGAGTCACCACGGTGGCCCTGAGCAGGTAGTTGAGGTTGAGAAATGCGACGTCCATGGCGGTCTCAGCGACGCTTGCCTGCGGGGACCTCTAGCCAACGGAACAGACCGCTGGCGAGGGTTGTCAGGATGAGATAGAAGATGGCGACCACGATGAAAACCTCGTACGAAGCCGCGGTCCGCTCCATGATGAGCTTGCCGGTCAGCGTCAGATCGACGACACCGATGCCGGCCACCAAAGAGGTGTCTTTGATCAGCACCACGACCTGGTTGCCGATGGCAGGAACCACTTTGAGAACGGCTTGCGGAAGGACCACTCGAAAGAAAATTCCCACAGGCTTGAGGCCGATGGCCCGACCGGCGTCCCATTGCGTCTTGGGCACGGCGCTGACACCGCCCCTGAAAACTTCCGCCAGGTAGGCGGTGTGCTGCACGGCGATGGCAATGGCGCCGCAGTACAGGCCGTCCAGCCGCGATCCCAACAGCGGGGCGCCGTAGTAGACGACCAGGATGAGAAGGAACGTCGGGACGTTCCTCAGAAACTCGATGACCGCGTACGCGGGCATCCAGACCAGCCCTTTGCTAGAGATGCGTGCGAGGACAAGAAGCATGCCCAGCACCAACGCGGCAGGCAGGCACATTCCAACGAGTGCCAGCGTGACCAGGAAGCCGTCCACGAACTCGGGCAGCCATCCTGCAGCCGTGTTGAGCCAGTTCATTCCAATGTCCTCCTTAACGGCCGCAGGTCACTTCGGGTTGGCGTAGTACTTGGCGTTCAGCGCATCCTTGCCGAACCACTTCTTGTAGCTGGCGGCGTAGTCGTTGAACATCGAGCCCGAACGCATCTCGTTGACGTAGGTATCCAGGGCGAGCCACCACTTGAAGTCCCCCTGCTTCATGTAGATGGCGTTGTTTGTGACCGCGGTCATGCGCTCCTCCAGGATGCGCACGTCCTTGTTTTGGGAGGCGTACCACAGGGCGACCGGTTCATCGAGCTGCGCGGCATCCACACGGCCACCCTTGACGGCCGTGAACTGCGCACCGATCGAGTCCAGCGTCGTGGTTTTCGCCTTCCCGAAGAACTGCTTGGCGCGGTCGGCCTGCACGGGGGTCGATAGGATGGCCGTGGTGACCTTGTCGTTGTTCAGGTCCGCGAAGGTCTTGAACTTCGAGTCCGCCTTCACGATCACCACGATCGACGAGTCGATGTAGCCCCGGGTGAAGGCCACGCGTGCAACGCGGTCGGGCAGGATGGTGGCCACGTGGATGCCGAAGTCCACCTTGCCGCTGTTGACGTTCTCCCATCGCGCGGCCGAGCTTTGCTTGACGAACTCGATGTGCTTCGGATCATCGCTTCCGAACAGGCCCTTGGCGATCAGTTTGGCGACGTCGATGTCGAAACCGGCGAGTTCACCCTTTTCGTTCACGAAGCCGAACGGCGGGGATTCGCTGCTCACACCCACGACGACCTTGCCTCGCGCGAGGACCTCATCGAGCTTGGATTTCTCCTGCGCCACGGCAGCGTGCGAGAAAAGCACGCCTGCGAACAGCATGGCGGCGGCGGCAAGTAGTTTGCGCATATGGAACCTTGATCGGTTGGGGTTGGAAGGGGATTGATCGCTCAGTTGGGCTGCTTCAATGCTGGGCGCACGACCGTGCGCAGCATCTCGGCAAACGCAACGTGCGTTTCGAGAGGAAGGCCGTCCACGTTGGCATCGACGACGTTCTGGACCGAGTTGATGAGGCCGATGTCGACACCGCGGTTGAGCAGCTGGCGTTCCATCTCCGGCGTGTGCACGAGCCGGCCATCGCCTCGGCGTGCTGCCATCGCCGCAACGATGGCGTTGCAGCCCCAGTTGGAGCAGGCAGCGGCCACCAGCACGTCCGAGGACGTCACCGCTGCGATCGTTTCGCCGAACTTCACGTGCTGAGAGACGGCTGGCGTGATCGCGCCCATGCCAATCTCGTTGCCGCCGTCGCCAACTGCCACCGTTGGGATGCCACGCGCCTGGGCCTCTTCAAAGAGCAGATCGATGCGTGAACGGCCCATGCCGTAGTCGATGGCTCGCATGCTGTAGTACACCCCGTCGCGCGCCCGGCCGACGCGCTCGGTCGAGAAGAACAGCGCGGGCTGATGCCTGTCCAGCATCGCCTTGGCGTGCGACTTCGCGTCATCGTCCGAAGTCGTGAAAGGCAGCATCGACGCGATCGCCAGGCTGCCGTCCTTGGCAGCGATCTGCGCGAGGTCAAAGGGAAGAACCGTCAGTCCGGCACTGGTGAGGATCGCCTTCATGCCAGGCAACAGCGTCTCTTCGGCGATCAGGACGCAGTGCACACGCTTTGCGATGGCCAGGGCGCGGATCACGGCCGCGGCACCTGCGGGACCGTCGTTCTCGCCGATTTCGGGGGAGATCCAGGCGCGCGACACGGAGCCGGTGGTGATGAACACGGTGGAGCCATCTGGCACGGCGAGGAGGGCATCGGCTGCCGCACCTACGAGCGATCCGCCCTGGCGAAGGAAGGCCGCTTGGAAGAGGTGCTCGACGCCTCTGCCGCCAACGTCCAGGCTGACCAGCTTGTCGAGTCTGGCGTCGATGGCAGCGATGAGTTTCGGATCTGTGGTCACTTCGTGTCTCCCAGAATCAGCTTGGAGATCTCGGCGGGCAGATGGACGACGCGAGCCACGGCGTCGAACGACGTGACCATGGCGTCCACCACCTTGTCCATGCCGCCAAGACGGTCGATGGCGCCATGGGTGGGTTTGAGCCTGACGGACACGCGGGCGCCCGGTTGGCCGTGGGTGTTGACGGTCAGGATGCCGTGATCGCGAAGCAGCACGGCTCCCAGTGCCGACGTGATCTCGGCCGGTGTCACCGTTGCGCCGTCGGTGCTCTTGCCAGCGCGGCGAAAGACCTCCTTCATGGCCAAGTCCTCGTGGATCATGGGACCGAGGTCACTGACTTCGACCAGATCGGCGCCCATGCGCTCGCGAAGGGCCTTGCCCAGTGCTTGACCACTCCGTGCTTCGTCAAGCAGATCTCTGGGAGAGAAGCGCTGCAAGGAGCGCAGTGCGCTTGCTGCGATCGGAGCACGAGCCTCCATTCCATACTCGGAAGCCTTTGCGGAGACCCGGGTGACCAGCGTTGGGCGGCCGACCAAAAGGCCCGAGCGCGGGCCAGACAGACCTGCCTTGTCGCAGTTGGTGATGGCCAGGTCGCCGCCCAGCTTCAGGCTTTTCACGCCGCCACGGAGCACCGGGCGCATGCGAGCACCGTACGCCTCGTCCAGCAAGACAAGCGCCCCCTCGCGCTTGGCAAGTGCAGCGACGTCCATGGCCACGTGATCGTCCAGAAATTCGAGGCTGCTGGTGACGGTCGTGATCACGACAAGCCCCGGCTTCACATCGTCCACGAGCTTGGCCCAGTCCTTGTCGCCTTGCACCTCGTGAAGCGCCACGCCAGCGATGGCGCAACCGCGAACGACCGAAGCGTGAGAGCGACCGGCCGGCGGTACCACGGAGACGACGGCTTTGCCGCTCGCGAGTGCCGCGATCGAGGCGATGATGCCGGCGCTGGTGCGGTTCACCACGGCGACGCTGTCATCCGGAAGTCCGCCCATGTGCTCGATCGCGATGTCGCGCAGTGCATCGGCAAACAGGCCGGGGCCTACCCATTCCTCGCAGTGCGTGTTCAGGTCTTCCACCTTCAGCGGGAATTCCCGCTGATTTCCGGTGAACACGCCGATGGACTCGGGACCAAGGCGACGGACGCGGTCGGCGGCGATGTTCTGGCCGTTGCGCAAGCGCCGTGCCTCGTCGACGCTGGACTTGATGATCTCGCCCCGAGCAAAGCCGACCACCGGATCGAGCGTGTTGCCGAACGAGTCGGTTGCGTTGTTATCTGCCATGTGGTTTCCTTTCACCGGGCCTTGGCTGTGCGGATGGAGATGGATGCGACGGTTTTCAGGAGGGTCACGAAGGCCAGGTGGCCGACAAAGTCGATTCCGTCCACGACCATCGTCTGTTTGGACGTTGCCCCGTCCCGAGCCCCTGCGGCGACGGTGACGGCGATGAGTTGGTGCTCCGTGTCCTTGTCGTGCAGGAGTTCGGCGTCGCCGAGCAGAACGGCCAAAGCCGCTGCGACCGAACAGGCGCCCCAGTTGGAAACGGCTGCGCTCACCGTGACGTCCGTGGGCACGACCGTGACCACGCCGGAAGCGTGTCCGGCCTGGGATCGGCCCCGCAGCGGGAGCACGTCACGAATCGATTCCCGCACGGCACCGAACCCAACCTCGTTTCCGCCATCGCCGATGCCGATGGTGAGGATGCCGGCTTCTGCGGCGTGATATGCCAGCAGGTAAACATAGCCAACCGTCAGTGGGTCGCGACAGTCGCCGCGCACGCCATGGAAGTGCCCTTCCACGTTCGGACCGTCGCGCTCCACAAAGACCACGGCGCTGGGCTTGTACGTCTCGACAAGTTCGCGCGAGCGGGTCTGGCCTGCGTTCAGGCCGATGGGAAACGTCTCGACGCCGATCCGGTCGATGTGGACCGCCGGATGGTGCACGGCCCAGTCGGCCAGCTTTGCATTGATGAGTTCAACCGCGGCTGCCACGGGTGGCAAGTGGGCATCTTCCGTCACGAAGACGACCTTGGTCTGGAGTCCCTTGACGAGAGCCACGGCCAAGGCTGCGGCACCGACGGGCCCGTCCGTCTCGCCGAGGGGCAGGTTGGGGGCGACCCCAGCCCCCGTGGCGATGAACACGGTGTCGCCTGGCGAGACCTTGGCCTTCAGTGCAGCGGCTGCTGCCATGGACAGAGGTCCGCCGTGGTGCGCCCGACACACCTCGTACATCGGGACGACGATGCCGGGCGGCAGTCCACCGCGTAGCGGCCGAATCTCCAGGGTCATCAACCGGTCGATGCGGTTGCCCGACTCGACCTGCTCCGAGGTCAGCGTGCTGGTCCAGGCTGTTGCCGATGTCGATGAGGTGGTCACGTCTGTCTCGAAGTCAGATGCCGTAGGTCACGCTCTTGCGGCTGGTGTAGCTCTCGAGGGCGCCCTCGATCGAGTACTCCGCGCCGATGCCGCTTTGCTTGGCACCGCCGTACGACATGCCGGGAATCTGGCCACCGGCACGGTTGACCTGAATCCAGCCTGCATCAAGAGCCTCGGTGGCACGCATGGCGGCATTGATGTCGTTCGTGAACACGTAAGCAGCCAGGCCGTAGTGCGTGTCGTTGGCCATCGCCAGCACTTGGGCTTCGTCCTTCCATGGGATCGCCACCAGCACCGGACCGAAGACCTCTTCCTTGGCGACGCGCCAGGTGTTATCGACGCCGCTGAAGATGACCGGGGTCGGGAAGTAGCCCTTCGCATCGGCGGTGCTGGGCGGCAGCTTGCCCGTCTCGACCTTGGCGCCGGCATCGATGGCTTCCTTGATGAAACCGCAGACGGCGGTGTAGCGCTCGGCGTTGATGACGGCGCCGATGTCGCTGGTCTCGTCCAATGCGTCGCCAACCTTCAGTGCGTTGACCTTTTCGACCAGACGCGGCATGACCTTGGCCCAAACCGTTTCATGGATGAACAGGCGCGAGCCTGCCGTGCACGATTGGCCCTGGCGTGCGAAACGCATGGCCGCGATGATGTTGTTGACCGTGGTGTCGAGCTGGGTGTCGCCGGCCACGTCGGGGTAAACGATGCAGGGGCTCTTGCCGCCCAGTTCCAGCGTCAGGTGACCGATGCGGTCGGCGACGGCGTGCGCGACTTTTTGGCCGACTTCGTGGGAGCCTGTGAACGAGACCTTGGCCACGTCGGCGTGCTGGCTCAGCGGTGCACCGGCTGCCAGGCCTTCGCCGGTCACGACGTTGAAAACGCCAGGAGGGAAGATGTCGGCGGCCAGTTCGGCGATGCGGATGACCGCCAACGGAGCGTCTTCGGCGGGCTTGAGCACCAGGGTGTTACCCGTGCCAAGCGACATCCCGATCTTGACGGCGGCAAGCACCAGTGGCGAGTTCCACGGAATGATGGCACCGACCACGCCGAACGGCTCACGCGTGGTGTAGCTGAACAGCCCTGGGCCCAACGGAAGAGTTTCACCCTTCTGCTCGGCGATGACGCCGCCGTAGTACCGCAGCACCTCGGCGGTGCTCGCGACTTCTGGACGGCTTTGCGTGCGCAGGGCGTTGCCGGTCTCGGCGGCCAGGAGCCTGGCGATTTCCTCGGCGTGTGCAGTGATGCGGTTGCCGAACTCGATCAGCATGGCGCCGCGCTCGCGCGCTGCGCGCCGACGCCACTTCGGGAACGCAGCCTTGGCTGCTGCAACGGCTGCGTCGATGTCGCGTGCATCTGCTGCGCCGACGCTGGTGATGGTGTCCAGGCGGCATGGGTTGATGACGTCCAGGGTCTTGCCGCCGATGGGCTTGGACCATTCGCCGTTGATGAAGTTGCCGGAAAGACCGGCGGTCGGCAGCTTGACGTCGCCAAGGTGTTGGGTGGAATTGCTCACGTGTGACTCGCTGAAGGGTGGATGGAAGACTCAGGCAGCTGCTTGCAGGCGGACGCCCAGCAGTTCTTCGTAGAGTTCGCAGATGCTGGTGGAGTCCTTGCCACCAAGGCCCTTGGCGCGGGCGGCGTTGTAGGTTTGCTTGACCAGCTGGCCCAGTGGCATCGGGTAGCTGGAGAACTCGTCCAAGCACAGGCCGATGTCCTTGTGCATGAGGTCGATGGCGAAGAACGCGGGGCGCTCTTGCGTGAACAGGGTCTTGTGGAACCAGTCCAGCATCTTGCTGCCGGCCATGCCCGCCGACAAAACGTCGCACAGCACTTCCAGATTGCCGCCGGCCTTGACGCTGGCCGACAGGACTTCGCCGAGGGCCACGGTGTTGATGGCCACGATGAGGTTGTGGCTCAGCTTTGTCAGCTGGCCCGAGCCGATGGCACCGCAGTGGACGATGCGGCCGGCCAAGTGCTCCAGCACCGGTTTGACTTGGTCAAGCACGGCTGCTTCGCCGCCGACCATCAGCACGAGCTTGCCGTTGGTTGCGCCCGCGACGCCGCCGCTGACCGGTGAGTCGAGGAAGGCCACGCCCTTGTCGGCGGCTGCCTTGGCCAGCTCCTTCGTGGTCTCGGGATCGACCGTGCTGAAGTCAATCAGCACGGCGCCTTTGCGAACCGTGTGCAGCACGCCGTCGGGGCCGTTCACGGCAGCGCGCAGGATGCCCGGGGTGGGCAGGCTGAACATGACGGCATCTGCGCCTTCTGAGGCCGCCTTCGGGCTGGTTGCGGCGGCTGCACCTTTCGCAACGAGTTCCTTCACTGCGGCTTCGTTGGGATCGAAGACGGAGACCTTATAGCCTGCCGCGACCAGGCGCGCAGCCATCTGCGCCCCCATCTTGCCCACACCGATAAATGCAACGTTCTTCATAGCTGTCTAGCGCTCCTGTTTGGATGGGCCGGACTTTATGGAGATGAAGCGCGCGAGATAAGACCACCACTGCTTACGTGGAGCGTTAGAATTTCTTTCCTTTGGTGGTGCCCTGTCTTGGTGCCCTATGATTGGCTCGAGACTTGCATGCTACAGCTCTTCGCCCTTTTGTCAGAGGGAAAACCCTGAGATGCATTGCAGCATGAGCACGGTGTCACGCTTGCGTCGCGTAAGGTTTTCTATCGCCTCATGTTGAATCTCTCTCGACTGCATTTGCTAAGCGAACTTGCTGTGCTCGGCACCATCGCCAAAGTTGCGGAAGCCGTGAACCTCACACGACCCGCGGTCTCGCAGCAATTGGCCATCCTTGAGCAGGAGACCGGCACCGTCCTTTTCGAGCGCTCTGGAAGAGGCGTGCGGCTGACGATTGCGGGAGAGAACTTGGTGTCCCGTTCGGCCAAAGTCTTCGATCTTGTGAGCGAGATCGAGTCCGACCTTGCCTCTGCCAAAGGCGCGGTCGCGGGTGAGGTGCGCATCTCGGCTTTCGGCTCCGTGGCCACGACCTTCATCCCTGAGGTGTTCCGCGAACTGCTCCGCGAGCACCCGCAGCTTGACCTGCGTTTTGAGGAACTGGAGCCAGGCGAAAGCCTGAAAGCAGCCGCGGCGAAGCAAGTCGACCTTGCTCTCGTGGACGATTCCATCAGCGCCGAGGCGCTGTCAAGCATGCTGTACTTTCGGCCGGTCTACGAAGACCATTTCGCGGCCGTCCTGCCTGCGGACCATCGCCTGGCCGCCGAACCGGCCATCGGCATTTCAGAGCTTGCGTCCGAAAACTGGGCCATCAACCGCAATGCGCAGACTTACAAGGCGCAGATCGTCACGGCTTGCCACGAGGCGGGATTTTCGCCGCGCGTGGTTGCCAGTTGCAGGAACATGGCGGCGACCTTAGGGATGGTTCGAACCGGCTACGTCATCACGGTGTTGCCGGCGCTGGCGTTGCGAGGGGCCGCCACCGACCCGGCTTTCGCCGTGGTGCCGATCATGCCGCTCATGGTGCGACGCATCTTCGTCGCCATGGTGCAAGGTACCTATCGGCGGCCTGCCATCGCAGCGGTCCTTCGCGCTCTCGACGGCGTGGTTCCGCGGTTCGCAGACAGCCCCGACCTTGCCGCATCGTTGGCTCAAAGCCCGCGCAGGGCGGCGTAGCCGTTCGTCGCACCACGCAGGTGCGCGTCAGACGAGCTTCGCACGCTTTGGAGGCGCCGGAGGTTGGCTGGCAATGGCTTCGCGCAGCAAGGCGATGACCGCCCTGACGTTCGGTCGGCTCGACGTGCCTTTTGGGGTTGCCATGAGGATGTTGCGGGTCACGGGCGGCTCAAGAGGGGCAATGTGCAGCCCCGGGATGCGGCCAACTTCACGGAAACCGATGGCCGGAAGAACCGAAACCAGGCCGGCGTCCCGGATGAGCGCCAGGGTCGCAAGCATGTTGCGGCAGCTGCTGATTTCGCGTGGTGTGAAGCCTGCGGAGTAGCAGGCGCGCAGCAAGGCGGCTCGGTAGGCGGGAGCCCCTTTGTTGATGGTCCATCTGTCCAGAGACAGCTCCTGCAACGCAACCTTCTTCTTTCGCTTCAACGCCACCGGATGCTGCGCCGACGTGACGGCCACGAAGTGGTCCACGCCCAGCAGCTGCAATTCGACGGAAGACGCGTAGGGTTCCACTTCGGCCCACTCGTCGATGATGGCGATGTCCACCTTTCGGCTGACCACGGCCTTCAAGCCCCCGGCCGATTCGATTTCCTCGATGGACAGCTCCAGGCTGGGATGACGTGCAGCGGCTTCCTTGAAGACAGAGGCCATCAAGCCGGCGGCGATGGACCCGAACGCGGAAATCCGCACCTCACCGGCCACGTCGGCGCCTGCGGCCTCCATTTCGGACTGGATGTTGTCCGCCAGATCGAGCAGTTCGTTCGCCCTGTTTGCCAGACGCTCGCCCGCAGGCGTGAGCGAAATTCCTCTGCCTCCGCGCTCAAACAGGCGCGACTTGGACTCGGTCTCCAGCAACGCCAACTGCGCCGAAACGGCCGGACGGGTCAAGCCCTGCGACTCGGCGACCGCGGAAATGGTGCCCAGGACAGAAAGCTCGCGCAGAAGGTGCAAACGCCACAAATTCAGCATGGTGCGAGCGTAGGAAAAAGTTGCTCTGGCGTCAATTTTCCTGGTCTTTTCTTCTGACGCACGAATCCCTACAGTCACGCAACTTTCACCATTTTCGGCGACCAGGTAGCGCTACCGCACCCGTTGAACGCCTGCAAATCCATGTTCTCTCAAGCCCCGAGCAGCCCGTCGCAACCCGTTGACCGTTTTGGCAATCCCATCGACGCTTCGGTTGGCTATGCCCGCGGGGACATCATCCGCTCCAGCGTTCAAGAGGCGATGCGACTACGCCAGGGACAGCGCCTGGCCACTGCGCGCGTGCTCGCAAAGGGCCCAGAGTCCATCGCCGTCTTCACAGGAAACCAGCGCGACTTCCCCATCCGGCCCGATGACCTTGCGGGGCTGTGCGAAGAATGGGTCGGCCCCGGCATCATCGCCAACGAACTCAACGCCGTGGCCATCGAGCACATGGGCGGCCGAAGTGGTGACCAGGTTGCGGTATTCAACCGGACGAGCGCCGGCATCATTGCCACCATTGCCGGGCTGAGCGATGGCCGTCCCGTGGTGTCGTTCGTCCCCCGCGGTGGTCGCTCCCATGCGTCGGTCATTCGCGGTTGCGGAATCTGCGGCTCCAAGCTGATCGAGATCGACAACCTCCAAGACCTCCATTCGGCTGTTGGCAAAAGCGAGACCGCGCTCGTGGTCATCACCACCGTGACGAGCAGCCTGGAAAGCCTTGACGCGCACGACATTGAACGAGCGGTCGAGGTGGCACAGCGCTCCGGTGCGATCGCTTTCCTGGACGATGCCTACGGCGCCCGTATTCGGCCTGTGCTCCACGGTGGACGGAAAGGACTCGAGTTCGGCGCGGACCTGTCCATCACCAACTGCGACAAAGCCGGTCTGTCTGGCCCGCGCGCTGGCGTTCTGGTTGGGCGTCCTGCCGCGGTCACGCGTGCACAAGCCAAAGGCGCCGAGTTCGGCATGGAAGCACGCGCTCCCATCGTGGTCGGTGCGCTGCGTTCGCTGCAACGCTACAGCCCCGGAATGCTTCTCGAAGAAGCACGCGCGGGCAAGGAGCTGTCCGAAGCGCTGGCCGCGAAGTTGGGGCCACGAGTGGCGCGGAGCGACCTCGGTCCTGTCGTGGATGAGAACGACGTGCTGGCCATGCTTCTCGAGCGATCCGGCGCACCATCGACGTCAGTTGTTCCTGCCGAAGCCGCTGCGGCCTTGGGCATGGTGCTGCTTCGGGATCACGGCATCTTGACCACGAACACCCACGGCCAGCCCGGTGCGCGCGTATCGCTGCGGTTCAAGCCGACCCTCGATGCTTTGCCACGCATGGGCGGCGTGCCGGCCGTGGTCGATGCAGTGCTGGAGTCATTGGCCACGTTGGCACCGTCCATCGGCGATGCCGACGAAGTAGCCGAGCTGATCCTGGGAGCTTCGCAATGACCGCGTCTCAGCGCTTTGCCCCGGTCGATGACCGTCTGGATCGGGTCGTCAACGTGGACATCGGTGGGCGCGGTGTGGAGCATTTGTTCGCCGCCGCAAGGGAACGCCAGGGTGGATCTCTTGTAGGCGCTGCTGCTGACCGGCTTGTCGGATTGGCTCCTGGGTCCACGGTTCTTTTGACAACCGGTTCCGTCTCCCGAGCCTGGATTTCGCAACGGGTGGGTGAGAACGACGGGCCTGCTGGGACCGCCATCGTGGCGCGCGCGCTTGCGCTCGGCGTGAAAGCGCACTGCGTGCTGCTGTGCGAAGAGCCGCTTGTCGAGCCGCACGCCGCGATCCTGCGCGCCGCTGGCCTATCCGTTCTACCCCACGATGAGGCGAGGCACGCCAGTCGCGACGGCTCACTTGCCGCCGTCTCCATCGAACCATTTCCGGTGACGGACGGCGAAGCACCCGAAGCTGCGCAACGCCTTCTCGAAACGTTCGAACCTGCGTTGATGTTTTCCGCCGAGCGGGTTGGCCGCGCGAGTGACGGCGTCTACTACAGCATGCGCGGCATCGACTACGGCATGGGCCGCGCGCGAGTGGACCACGCCTTCGACGAAGCTCTCCGTCGGAGCATCCCAACGGTCTGCGTGGGCGACGGCGGAAATGAAATTGGCATGGGCGTGATCGCCGATGCGGTACGTCAGCACGTGAAGTTTGGCGAGCGAATTTGTGCGGTGACGGGCACGGATGTGCTGGTCACGGCCGCTTGTTCGAACTGGGGCTGCTCTGCCATCGTGGCGGCAATGGCTCTTCGGCTCGGAAATCCCAAACTGCTGAACACCCCCGACTTGGAGCGCTTCCTGCTTCAACGCGGCGTGGAGGTCGGACTGATCAACTCGGTCGCAAACGTCATCGACCCGAACGTTGACGGCATCGACTTGGAGACGCACATCGCGCTCGTGACGCTGCTCAAAGCCATCGCAGCGCCCCATCTGTACAAACCTAGTTGAAAGGTCTTACCGTGTTCCAACCAAATCTTTGCGCACTGCTGGCAGCAATGTTTGCCGTTGCGCCTGCGATGGCCAACGACGTCAGCTGGCCCAGTCGCCCCATTAAGCTGGTCGTCGGCTTTCCTCCCGGAGGCGCCGCAGACGTTGTTGCCCGTAGCGTGGGAGAGCAGCTGTCTCGTGAACTCGGCCAACCAGTGGTGATCGACAACCGGGCGGGCGCAGCAACCACCATCGCGTCCACGTTCGTCGCGCGGTCGGAGCCGGACGGATACACGCTGTACATCGGCAGCATGAACCTCCATGGTCTGGACAAGATCCTGTACCCGTCGATCTCCTACGATGGCAACCGCGACTTCACGCCGATTTCGCGCTGGGTCGCCTCGCCGATGATCGTGGTCGTAGGCAAGGACTCGCCGTTCAAGTCGCTTGGCGACCTCGCTGCCGCAGCAAAGGTGAAGCCAGATGACATCAACTACGCGTCCGCCGGCAACGGGACGACGACCCACCAGGCGCCGGTTTATTTCCAGCAAGCCACAGGCATCAAGCTGTTCCACGTCCCGTACAAAGGGGGTAGCCCAGCCATCACGGCCATGCTGACCGGCGACACCCAGGTCTCGTTCGCCACCCCTCCGACGGTGCTGCCGCACATCAAAGCAGGGACCTTGAAGGCGTTGGCGGTGACCTCCAGCGAGCGGTCACCGCTCTTTCCGGAGATTCCATCGGCCGTCGAGTCCGGCGTCAAGGGTTACGACTACCGGTTCTGGTACGGGCTGTACGGTCCGGCGAAGCTGCCCGAAGCGATCGTGAACAAGCTTTTCGCGGCAAGCACCAAAGCCCTGGCGGACCCGAAAGTGAAGGCAAGCCTCGAAAGGCAAGGCATGGAAGTTCTCCCCTCCAGTTCGGTTTCGGAGTTTCGGTCTCTGATCGCCAAAGACGGTCCCAAAACCGCGGAGTTCGGCAAGTTGATCGGATCGCTCGAGTAGGTGTTGGCGACGCTCGATCAACGGAGACATGCAGGTCCTGCGCTCGCCGCCCGCACCCTGCGACGACTGCCCATTGGGATGACGTTTCGATCCTGGAGCGGTTGACTGTTTGGGGTTAAGACCGTGCGCGAACGCCGGCCCAGCGACATCGGCGCATCTCTGAGGAGTAGCCTTCATGGAGCAGCGATGTCGATGAAATCTACGCCGCCAGCAGGTCATGGGCAGCGCGTCACGGGCACGCCTTCCCGCGGATGACGCGAGTGGACCGGCGTGCGGCATGTCGAGCAGGAGGCGCGGCGAGCAGATGTGCGTGCCCGGCGCCCGGTGCCCGTGTCGCCCGCATCTTGGAAAGGCTTCTTTCTGTCCGGTCCAGGTGGCGGTCGCGCGATGGTGTGAGGCGACCGATCTCGCTCCGGGAGCGCTGGGTCTTCCGCCTGAACCGAGCCACAACCGGGCACGCTCCCTAGTAGCTGCACTGGTGTCACCGTTCTGCACCATCTCAAAGTCGGCTGGTTTGACCTTGGCGCCTCAAGTTCTGTCCTGCCAACGCACCGGATGGGGGAGCCCATAAGGATCTGTGGAAAATGCTCGCGCCGTTGAGCCGGAAAGCTGCCCGCAACGAAGGCCAGCCCAGCGGACATTTCCACCGCTTGAGAAGGAGCCGCCTCTGGCGAGCCAGTATGGCCATGAACTCGCTTGGATCGACCTGGAAGAAATGGGACCTGCACGTTCACACACCGGAGTCCCTGGTGCACAACTACCCAGGCGAAAAAGAGGCCGCATGGGAGGCCTTTCTTGCTGATCTGGAAGCACTCCCCCCAGAGTTCAAGGTTCTGGGCATCAACGACTACGTCTTTGTCGATGGCTACGCCCGCATCCTCGACGAACGCAAGCGCGGCCGGCTTGCAAACATCGACCTCGTCCTGCCCGTTGTCGAGCTTCGGGTGGACAAGTTCGGCGGCGTCCTTGAAAAGGGCGAGGACGGCTATGTGCCATCGGCTTGGAGCCGGATCAACCTGCACGTCGTGTTCGACCAAGTCGATCCCCAGCTCATCCGCGACCAGTTTCTTTCCGCCATCACCCCGCGCTATACGCTCGTAGCGGGATCGTCGCAGGGGCACTGGGGTGGCGTCGTGACCCGCGACAACCTGATCGACCTGGGCCGCCGGATCATCGAGTCGCTGCCCGAGGCGCAACGTGGCTCTGCACCGCCTCCACTAAGAGCGGGCTTCAACAACCTCAACGTGTCCTTGGCGGACGTCAAGAAGGCGCTGGACAACCCCCATTTCGCAGGGCGTGCACTGATCGCACTCGGCAAGAGCGAGTGGGGCGCGATGCGCTGGAACGACAACAACATCGCCGACAAGAAGACCGTGATCAACGAGGCCGACCTCGTGTTCACCGCGTCAGCCAACCCTGGCGAGTACGCCCGCGCCCGCGAGGCGCTGAAGTCGGCCCTGGTGAACGCCAAGCTGTTGGATTGTTCGGACGCGCACGCGCTCAGTGGATCGAAAACCAAGGACCGGGTCGGCAACTGCTTCACCTGGATCAAGTCCGACGCGACCTTCCAGGGGCTTCTGCAGGCGGTCCACGAGTTCGACGACCGGGTCTTCGTGGGAGACGTGCCCCCAAAGGTACGCAAAGTCGAGCAAGCGAAGACGAAGTTCATCCGGTCGCTGCGCGTGACCAAGAAGTCGGACTCGACGCTTGCGGAGCCATGGTTCGACGCGGACGTGCCTTTGAACCCCGACTTGGTCGCCATCATCGGCAACAAGGGTAGCGGCAAGAGCGCGATCGCCGACATCGTCGCGCTGGTCGGGAACACGCGGCACCACCTGAAGTTCTCCTTCCTCAAGGACACCCGATTCCGCAAGCCCAAGACGAAGTTCGCGCAGCACTTCGTCGGCGAACTCACGTGGCTCGATGGCAACAAGGCAGAGCGATCTCTGGACGAGGATCCCGACCCGTCCGGCATCGAACGGGTCAAGTACCTGCCGCAGAGCTACGTGGAGGATCTGTGCAACGAACTCGGCGATGGCGGATCAGCCACCTTCGACGCCGAGCTGCGCAAGATCATCTACTCGCACGTGCCAGAGCCCGACCGGCTCGACAAGCGGTCCATGAACGAACTGCTTGACTTCAAGGTCGCCGAGATCGAGAGCCGGCGCAACGCCATCAAGGGCCTCATCGCCAAGGTCAATGCCACCATTCTGGACGCCGACCGGCGTTCCACCCCGCAGTTCAAACGTGAGCTTGAGGAGCGGGTGGCCGGCAAGGAGGCGGAGCTGGCTGCACTTGACGCAGCCAAGCCGGAGCCGGTGACCGATCCAAGCGCGTCAGACGAGACCCTCGCCGAGGCCAAAGAACAGGCGCAGCGTGTCGATGCTCTGGAGGTCGAGCTGCGAAGCCTGGAAACCGAAGAGGTGTCGCTGCGAGAGCGACGGGCCGCCGCGGTCAAGAAGCAGGCGATTGCCAAGCGCGTTTCTCAGGCGCTGGCCAATCACAAGAAGGTCCATGAGGCATTCATCGCGGAACTGGAGACCCTGCTCGTCGAGCTGGAGGACAACATTCCTGCTGCAGCTCTCGCATCGCTGCAAATCGCAACCGGTCCGATCGACGACGCCATCGCCCAAGCCAACGCGACGATTGAGGCCGTGGACACGGCGCTCGCGGAGCAAGGGGAAACGGGCCTGCAATCCCGTCGGGCTGTCGCAGCCGGCGCGCTCGAAGACGCAAAAGGGAAGCTTGGCGAGCCGCAACGCCTCTTCGTCCTGTACAAGGAGGATCTGGCCAACTGGGAGCGAAATCGTGCGGACATCGTCGGCGACCTGGCCAAGGCCGGCAGCATCGTTCAGCTGAAGGCGGAGATCGAATCGCTAGCGACTCTGCCGAGCATCCTGGACGCGGCGCGCGCCGAGCGTGCGTCGCTCGCGGCCCAGGCCCACGGACAGATCCAGGCCATGGTGGACGAGTACCGGCGCCTGTACCAGCCGGTGCAGAGTTTCGTCGCGTCGGAAGAGCAAAAGGAAATGAACCTGCCGCTCAGCTTCGAGGTTCGGATCGAGGAGTCCACCTTCGCAACGAAGCTGCTGCAGCAGCTCAACCTGCGTGCCCGCGGATCGTTCATGGGCGTGGACGACAGCGCCGCAACCTTGCGCAGATTGCTTCAAGAGGCAAGCTTCGCCAACGCAGAGGGCGCGGTGGCCTTCGCAGAGTCGGTCGAAGATCTGCTGCGCTTCGACCGGCGCGAGGGGCAGGGCGGTCGTGCCAACCCTATCGAGGACCAAATCGCGACCGCACGCGGAGCCACGGCCCAGCATCTTCTGGATTTCCTCTACGCGTTCGACTACCTGTCGCCGCGCTACTCGCTCACGTACGACGGCCAGGACATCGGGCAGCTGTCTCCGGGAGAACGTGGCTTACTGCTGCTCGTTTTCTACCTGCTCGTCGACAAGGACGACATTCCGATCGTCATCGACCAGCCTGAGGAGAACCTGGACAACCAGACGATCTACAAAGTCCTCGTGCGCTGCATCAAGCGGGCCAAGGAGCGAAGGCAAGTCATCATGGTCACCCACAACCCCAACCTCGCCGTGGTGTGCGACGCCGAGCAAATCGTCTACGCGTCTTGCGACAAGTCAGGTAGCCGTTTCACCTACGAGGCCGGCGCGATCGAAAACCCAAGCATTCGCGAAAAGGTGGTGCAGATCCTTGAGGGAACAGAGCCGGCGTTCAAGAACCGCCAATTCAAGTACAGACTGTCTTGAGAACGCATTGGGCGGTGTGGAAGTGCGGGATTGTTAGCCGTTCAGGATGTTCGGCTTCCTGCGGCGCATTTCGGCAACCGATGAGAAGCTGGCCCATCAGAATGGCAGATGAGCGCTCCGCATCTCTAGCATTTCGACACCTAAGACGAACAAGGCGAGTCGGCGCAGTGACGGTTGCGGCGATCTCTACGGGCAGCGCGGATTGGTCAGTGCGGTTGCGCATAATGGCCAGCCGTCCAACCGCCTGCCTGTCGATTCTGCACCGATGCCCGTTGAGAAACCCACGGCCCACCGATCAAAGCCGTTCGACGACGGCATGCCGCGGTCGGATCCTCAAGCCATCCCACCCGGCAAGGAGTACAACCTGGCCTTGCATTTCAACAAGAGGCGGCCAGGCATCGCTGCCTTCTCTTGGGTTGCCGTCTGGCGGGCCAGTAGCGTGCAAGCGTCGAGGGCGTTTCCGTTGGATGCCCATGGCTTCGACGAGGCGTTGCAAGGGGCGGCGACGACGATCATGCTTGAAACCGGCACCGCAGTTCCCGAAGATGAGCTTGAGATCGCTGGCTACAAAGAGCGCCGTGTGAAGGAGTACCTGCGCCTTCTGGCTTTGCGACAGGCCACCGCGATGGCTGCCACGCCGCCGAAATCAGCAGAGGAAGAGGCGTTCGTTCAGGAACTGAGTTATCGCGGCACCTACGAAGGTTGGCCTTTTCCGTGGCCCTGATCGGTGGGGTGGGCGTGATCGACAGCCCCGAACGTCGCACGAGCGCCCCACCCCGGTTCCTGATCCTTCACCTTGTTGTTCAACGTCACTCATGAACTGCCCGCAGTTGTACTTTCACGCCCCTGGAGCCTCGGATGTCGATGTTGCGCGCGGCCTGGCTGCTGCATCGTTGTTCCTTCGGCGCGCGGGCGTAAGCGTCGCGGATGCGTTTTCAGGAGACCATGCGCGTGCAGCGTGGGGAGAGAGCGGGCTTGCGCCGTTGCACGAGCCGACCCTTGCAGAGATGACGGCAGCCGAAACGCTAGATGGGGCACTTGAAGCGGCTCTTGCAGCTTGCTATCGCGGCCGGCCCGCGTCGCTGGACGCGGAGCTGCGCATGGCAGACGGTGCGACCTAGCTGCACGAAGCTTGGCTCCGTCATGTGCCCGGCGGCTGGTCAAAGCCGGGGCTTCACCCTTGCCACTCCTGCAAGCGATAGTTCGCCAGTATGCGCGGCGTTCCGTGGCGCGGACGCTGATCGGCCGCGCCTTTCCGACCGGATCAAGTGCCTCGTGCGTCCTTGTAAGCAAGCAGCCTCAGTGCGTTGAAGACCACGAGCAACGTCGATCCTTCATGCACCGCCACCGCGGCACCGATGCCCAGGCCCATGATCGTGGCAGGCACCAGCACAGCCACGATGCCCAAACTCACGAACACGTTCTGACGGATCACCGAGCGCGTGTGCCGGCTCAGACCGACCGCGAACGGAAGGCGCCGAAGATCGTCGGCCATGAGCGCGACATCGGCGGTTTCCAGGGCCACGTCGGAGCCGGCCGCACCCATGGCGATGCCGACGGTCGCGTTCGCCATGGCCGGCGCGTCGTTCACCCCGTCGCCCACCATCGCCACCTTGGTCTCGCTGCGCAGCTTGCGGATCGATTCGACCTTGTCTTCGGGCATGAGGTCGCCCCAGGCCTCATCGAGGCCAACCTGGCCAGCCACCGCATCGGCGACCTTCTGGTGGTCCCCTGAGATCATGATCATGCGGGTGATGCCCAACTCGCGCAGCTCTTTCAGAGTCTCGGGAGCACCGGGGCGGGGCGTGTCCAGCAGGCCGATGGCTCCAAGGTCGCGGGTGCCTTGCCTGACCACCATCGTGGTACGGCCTTGGTCACGCAAGCGCGCAATCGCTTCCGTGGCGGAGGAGCCGAGCGGTGCGACGCCTTCGGTGCCGAACATCTCCGCCTTGCCAATCCACACCGTGTCGCCGTTCAGCTTCGCGGTCACGCCGCGCCCGATCAAGTTCTCGAGGCCGGTGGCCTCGGGGATGGTCTTGCCGGTCAATCTCTCGCGGCCATCGCGTGCGATCGCTGCGGCCAGCGGGTGATCGCTGAGGGACTCGACGGCCACGGCGACCGACAGCAGCTCGTCTTCGCTGACGCCTGCTGCCGGGAGCACGTCCGTGATGCGTGGACGGCCTTCCGTCAGCGTGCCGGTCTTGTCGAACGCCATCGCGTTCAGCGAGCCCAGCTCTTCCAGCGGCGCGCCGCCCTTGATGAGCACCCCGCTGCGAGCAGCTCTGGCGATGCCCGACAGCACAGCGCTCGGAGTGGCAATGGCCAGCGCGCAGGGGCTTGCTGCGACCAACACGGCCATCGCGCGGTAGAAGCTGTCGCGGAACGGCTCGTCAATCACCACCCAAGCAAACAGCAGGATGAAGGCCAGGCCGAGGACTGCTGGCACGAAGATCCGCTCGAACTTGTCGGTGAAACGTTGCGTCGGGGACTTGCGCGTCTCGGCCTCGCTGACCATCTTGACCACGCGCGCCAAGGTGGAATCCGAAGCACGTCGTGTCACCTCGATCTCGATCGCGCTGGCTCCGTTGATCGTGCCCGAGAACACGCGAGAAGCTGCTTCGATGGCGTCAGGGCGGGCGCGCGCCGCGGCGGCGTCCTTGACTGGGCGCTTGTCCACCGGCATGCTCTCTCCGGTCACAGGAGCCTGGTTGATGCTGGTGTTGCCAGAGGTCAGGAACCCGTCGGCTGCGAGGCGCTCGTTCGGCTTGACCAAGACCACGTCACCGACTTCCAGTTGCTCGACAGGGATCTCCGTCGTCTGCCCGTCCCTTCGGACCGTGGCGGTCTCCGGGGCCAGTTCAGCGAGCGCCTCGATGGCGCGCTTGGCGCGACCCATCGCGTAGCTTTCCAACGCGTGCCCAAGGCTGAAGAGGAACAGCAACAACGCGCCTTCGGCCCAAGAGCCCAGCGCCGCGGCACCGGCTGCGGCCACCAGCATCAGCGTGTCGATCTCGAACCGCTTGAGACGGATGTTGTCGATCGCTTCGCGCAGCGTGTAGAAGCCACCGAAGAAGTAGGCGGCCACGTAGCACGCCATCGGCAGCCAGGTCGGCGCGCCCGTGAAGAACTTCTCCGCAGCAGCGCCGATCGCCAGCAAAGCGCCGCAGATGAGCGCGAACACCATCTCGGTGTTCTGCCCAAAGATGCCGCCGTGTTCGTGATCGTGCCCCCCGGCCTTGCTTGCGCCATGGTCGTGCTTGTGGTCGTGGTCCTTGTGCTCTGCGTGGTCGTGGCCGGTCGTGTCGTGATCGTGCGGAGCTGCCTGGCTCTTCCCTGCGGTCGGTGTGACGCCCAACCCCTTCAACGCGGAAAGGATGTCGGCCTCCGACGTGCGCTGACGGTCGAACTCCACCTGCACCGCGCCGGACGCGCTTGCACCGGCTTCGAGGACTCCGGGCAAGGTGCGCAGATGATCGGTGACGGTCTGAGCGCGACGCTGATGGGTCAGGCCATCGAACTGGCGCTGCAAATGTCCGAACTGCTTGCTGATCGACGCACCTGCAGCGCTCGCAAGTTCACGGATGCGAGCGAGTGGAACCACTTCCGGGTCGTAATGGATGCACAGCTGCGCAGGATCTGTTCCGGCAGCTGCGCGAACGTGCACTTGGCCAACGCCGTCACGCCCCTGAAGTTCCTGGACAAGCCGGTGCACGCACGCATCGGCGGTGTTCGGCAACTCGGGCAAGAGAATCGGTATGTCTAGGCGCAGCTTGTTGGTCATGGTTTTTTCCGTTGCTGAAGATGGACACGACTTCTGATGAAGACGGTGGTCGCCGCCGCTTCATCGCCAGCGCCGAAGCACGCGCTGGAAAAACAGACTGTTCGGAAGCTGGAGCATGGCACCCGAGGACTCCGGGTCGGCGTCCTGAAGCGTGGTGTAGACGAGGTTGATGTCCACCACGCGGCCCTTGTACCCTGGTTTGTCGCCAGTTTCCAGCAGTTCCACCAGGTCACCCATTCGGAACGCTCCGGTGAGGAAAATGAGCAGCGTGCAGAACAGGTTGGAGAGCACGCTCCAAGCTGCGAAGAAGGCAACCGCGCCGACGGTCACGAAGCCGGTGAAGGCCGTCCATAGCACCGGTCCGGAGACGCCCAATCGTTGCAGTGCCCAAAAAAAGGCGGCGGCGCCGATCGCGACGTTGATCGCGCGGCGCGGCAAAAGGACGACCGGGGCAGGGAGCCCATATTTGGCTGCGAGGCGCAGCGTCAAGCGCCTGACCAAGCGCATGGCCAGCAACGCGATCAACGCGATGGCAGCGATCTGGCCAAACAGGGTGACCGTGTCCAGCCATTGGTCGGCCCAGGGCGGAAGCTGGGTATGGATGCTTCGAAGCGTCTCGATCATGGGCCAGGCGCACGATGCGAAGGACGCCCATGCGAAGCGTCGGCGCGCTCCAGATCGGGTTCAGCGCGCGTTCCCATGCAGCCTCGTGCCTCCGCCATCGCGACGCTCAGCTCGCCTGGTTGCCACATTGACCGCAGAACTTGGCGTTCATGGCCAGATTCGTGCCGCATTGCGTGCAAGCGCGAGGAGCGAGCGACACGCCGCAGTTCTGGCAGAACCGGGCGCCCGTGGCGTTCATGGCCCGGCACGAAGGGCACGCAGCACCGGCTGGGGCGGACGATGCCGGCACGCCTGCGTCGTACACAGGACCTCCGTGTCCCCGGTTGTAGCCATGATGGCCACCATGGTGGCCCCCACCCAGCAGCGACTTCAACAGACCCATGTTCAGTTCTCCTTGCAGCGAACCGGCAGACCCCAGAGATGATCGGCCGAATTGCAAACGACGGTGGCATCGAGCTTCAGCGCTGTGGCAGTGCCGAGCTGGCGGCGACAGCCGCAAGCCTTGGTCAGACGATCTCTGGTGGTGTCCTAGCCTGACCCCGTTGGAGCAAGTCTAGAGATCGAACTCGCTTGAAATCCGTCGTGGCGATGACGCTTTTGTCATCTAGGAGTGGGGATGCGAGGGTTGCCATGACGCCAGTGTTGCGATATTGGAAACGTTCCTTTGCCGCGTGGCCGCTTTTTCGGCAAGGCATGGAAGCCTAAAGTTCATCCCACACCGAGAGCCAACGCTCGCAGTGACACCAAGGCCTTCAGCCTGCCCCTTCAGCTACCTCGTCAAAAGGAAACATCATGACTTTCAAGACCCTCGCTTCCATCGCTCTTGCCGCCGCCAGCCTCGCCGGCTTCCAGGCCAGTGCTGCCGACATGTCGAACGTCGAAGCATCACGCGGCGAGCACCTTCGCCACACCCACCAGTCGGTGGTCGCCGCACCTGCTGCCACGACCGTCGCTGCGAACGATTTCCTGCAGGAAGCCGAACGGGGCGAATACCTGCGCAGCGTCGGCTCCAGCCAGGCTCATCAGGCAGCTCGCCACCTCGCAGCTTCCGATGCGATGTCGCCTGCCGAAGCAACCCGCGGGTCGCTCTGACAGGATCGGTCGCCTTTGGGCGTCGATAGCCTTCAGTCCAGCAGGTCGGAATAGTCGCCGCGTGGATAGTTGGCCACCTCGGTCCAAGGCATGACGGCCGGCATCGTCTGTGCCGTTGCTGTCATTCTCTGAAACGACAAGCCGTGCGCATCGCGGTGTTCGATCCGGCGGGCGTACTGGCCGGCAACGTCCCAGTCGACCTCGGTTGTGCGTTCTGCGGTCTTCACCCGATAGCGTTGCACGCCCTTGTGGGGTGAATTCAGTGCATCCATGCGCTGCAGCGCTTTCGGGTCGATGAGCCAGTAGGCTGCTTCCCATGATCCGCCGTACCCCACGTTGCCGCGGTGGGCGCGCTCCACGTCGATCACGCGGTGCTGCTCCCGCAGCACGATGCTGACGTCAACATCACCCTTTGCGTCTCGGCTTACCAGCATGGGAGCACCCTGTGCTTCGTCGTGCGCATGACCGGCGTGCGGGCCGGCGGTGCGCTTGTGACCATGTTCGCGATCGGCGATCAACGCCTGGGGCAACTGCCGCTCGATCCAGACCTGGTTGCCTCCACGGAACATGCGGTCGGTGTGCTTGCTGTCGCGTTGCACACCGTCCTGTCCGATGGAGCGGCTTTCGTACTGCAGCAGCAGGTGAAGGCTCGGGGCTGGCCCCGAGCCTTCACCTGGGCCTTGGGCCCAAGCATGCTGCAGCACACCCGTGGCGGTGGCCAGTGCTGCCACCAGGAGGGTGCGCTTGTGCATCACAGGCCTGCTGCTTCCTTGACCTTGTGGAACACCCGTGTGTTGTCCATGGTGCCCTTGAAGATCTTCGCTCCGGCACCGCCAGCGTAGAGCATCACGTCGCCGCCACCGTGCGTTTCAGCCCCCGGTGTGCCGAGGTTGACACCCACCTCTTGCAGAAAGTTGTCCTGCGCGGTGTCCACGTTGGTCAAGTCTTGGCGATCGGTCGAGCGGGCTGGAGCAACCCACGGCTTGTTGCCGTCCTCGGAGTTGACCTGGCTCCCCGCGCTGGCAGTGGGACGACCGCCGTTTCCGAACACCAGCGTGGTGTACGGCTTGCCGTCGGCAGCCGCGGACAGTTGGCCGGTCTGGTAGTCCACGACCTTGCCAAGGATCGGGTTGTTGATCTTCGGGTAGCCGTTGAACGCCATCGCATGGTCGTGGTCGGCGGTCACCACGATCAGGGTGTTGGCGAGACCGGGATCCTTGCGCTCCATGTACGCCAGCGTCTGCTCGATGGCCTGGTCCAGAGCGAGCGTGTCTTCGAGCGCGCGTTTGGCGTTGCTGCCATGCAGCGCGTGGTCGATGCGACCGCCTTCGACCATCAGGAAGAAGCCCTTGCTGTTGCGGCTCAACACGTCCAGCGCCTTGGTGGTCATCTGGCTCAGGCTCGGCTGATCCACGTTCTGGTTGACGCGGTCGAGTTCGTAGGCCATTTCGCTCTGGGCGAACAGACCGAGCAGTCGATCCGCGCGCGTGGCGTCCAGACCCGCGAGCTGGGTCCCACTCGTGACGTAGCTGTAGCCGGCGCTCTGCATCAGCGTCACCAGGTTCACGCCGTCGGTGCGTCGGCTGCTCGGATTCACGTCGGGGGTGAGGTAGTTGCGCAGACCTCCACCCATCAGCACGTCGATGCCATTGCCCAGTGCCGCGTTGTAGTTCGGATGGCCAGGCGTCGCCTGCTCCGCGATGGTGTTGTACGCGTTGCGGTTGCAGACGTGCGCGTACGTTGCCGCGGGCGTGGCGTGGCCCACGCGGGTGGTGGAAACAGCACCGACGGAGCGGCCCATCGCTTTGGACAGTTCCAGCAGCGTCACTGCGGGTTGGCCGTTGCCCTGTGGGCACGCGCTGTTCTCGCCGCTGATGTACTGGGTGCCGTTCGCGCGGTACGCGGAGGTCTCGGCCGACATGGAGATGACTTCGTTGTTCATCTTGACGCCGGTCATGTACGCAGCCATCGACGGTGCGCTGTCGGTGGTCTGGCCGTCACGCGAGAAGGTCTTGACACGTGCTGCGGTGCCAAGCGTTTGCATCGCCAGCTTCGCGCGCTCGCTGCTGGCCAGCGACCCAGGGGCCGCTGCCAGCTGCTTCTCGCCCTTGTAGATACGGGCCGACGTGACGGTGACGGGGCCCATGCCATCGCCCAGAAAGAAGATGACGTTCTTGGCTTCGCCGGCAGCGTGTGCCATGGTGCCGACCCCAGCGAGGGCGCAGCCCAGTGCGAGGGCAATCGAGGATTTGCGGTTGTTCAGGTTCATGGTGCGTTCCTGTGATGACGAATCGGATTGGTGATGGCCGGTGCGGCGGCTCACAGGCCGATTGCCTTGCGCAAGAGGCCGTAGACCTCGTCGTTCTTCATGGTCCCGGTGAAGTTCTCGGCGCCCATGCCCTGCGCGCCAAGGAACACGTCGGCACCGCCGTGGGTTTCGCCCGACATCGGGATGACAGCCTCTTGCAGGTAGTCCGGGCTTTCGAGCGCCGAAGCGTCGATGGGGCCACGGGTGGCCAGGCGGCGCGGGCCGTTGCCGAAGCCAAGGATCGTGTACGGATTGCCGTCCACGTCCGTGGATTCGCTGCCGTCCACGTAGTTCTTCACCACGCCAAGCACGCCGGGCTTGCCCGCCTCGGTTTTGCCGGTGCGCTGTGCGTAGCCGTTCATCTGCAGCGTGTGGTCGTGATCGGCCGTGACGACGATGAGGGTGTTCTTCAGGCCCGGATCGACGGCTTCCATCTTGGTCAACGCCAGCGCGATCGCCTGGTCGAACGCCACCGTGTCTTGCAAGGCGCGCCGCGCATTGGTGGCGTGCAGAGCGTGGTCGATGCGACCGCCTTCGACCATCAGGAAGAAGCCCTTCTTCTTGGCCGACAGCGCGTCGATCGCTTTGCCGGTCATCTCGGCGAGGCTGGGTTCGCGACTTGGGTCGCGGTCCAGGTCATAAGCCATGTGGCTGCCCGTGAACAGGCCCGCGATCTTGCTGCCGTCGGTGGGCAGGCGATCGAACTCGGTCTTGTTGGCGGCATAGCTGTACTTCGCGGTCTTCAGCTCGGCGACGAGGTCGCGGCCGTCGTTGCGCACGCCGCCAGTGACCGTCCGGGGCAGGAAGTAGTTGCGCCCGCCGCCCAAAATGACGTCGATGCCGCTGCCCAGCTTGGCGTTGAAGCCGGCTCCGCCAGGAACGAGTTGCGCCGCGATGGTGTTCTCTGCATCGCGGTGGCACACGTGCGCGTAGGTGGCGGCCGGCGTGGCGTGCGTGATGCGTGCGGTCGAGACGACGCCCGTGCTGTAGTTGGCTGCCAGCATCTGCTCCAGGATGGTCTCCACCGGAGTTCCGTTGCCAGTGGTCGGGCAGGTGCTGTCGAAGTTGGTGTGGTAAGGGGCGCCGCTGGGGTCGTTCGGTCGCGTCTCCGTGGACATGGAGATGACCTCGTTGTTCATCTTCACGCCGGTCGTGTAAGCCGCCATCGACGGCGCGCTGTCGGTGACTTGGCCGTCTGCCGAGTACGTGTGCACGAAGGCCGTCTCAGGCAAGCGGTCCATCGCCAACTCGCCGTCTTCGCCCACCGAGTAGATGCGGGCGGCGGTTTGAGTGGTGATGCCCATGCCGTCTCCGACGAACAGAAGCACGTTCTTCTTCGGCACGGCCACGGGCGTTTCGGTCTTTGGGCTGCCGCCGTCCCCGCCGCAGGCGACCAACGCCACACAAAGGCTCAACATCACCGGGTGACGCAGTTTCATTTTCATACGCTATCTCCCAAAAAAATGCCCTGGCTTCGAGGCCAGGGCGAACTCCACTCATGAAAAAGTCGCGAAAGCACAGGCTGGGACTGGCGGCAAACGACGCCGGACAGTCCAGCCACAACGGGTTAGAAGGTGTGACGAAGGCCGACCGAGTAGCCGGTCGCGCTGTCGCCTGCGGTGAACGTCGGGCTGGCCAGCGCGGACGAGGAGGTCGCGAAGCCACGGGCGGCGTTGTTCTCGTTGCTGATGCGCGCGACCATGCCGTACAGAGCCGTGCGCTTGGACAGCTTGTGGATGTAGCCAATGGCCAGCTTGTCCGTGTCCGCGTCGGCCACGTTCTTGGTGTTGAAGCGCGTCCATGCCACACGGACTTCACCTGCTGCGCCGACGGGGGCGGAAGCGCCCAGCGTCCAGGCATCCACGCGACGACCGGCCCCACGCTCGGAAGCCAGCAGCAGCATCGGCTTGATCATGCCGAAGTCGTAGGAAGCGCCCAGGTTATAAGCCTTGTAGGTCGTCTCCACGGTGTCGGTGCCTCCGCTGATCTCGCCGTAGCCCAGGCCCAAGTCCAGCTTGCCGGCCTGGTAGCCGACGCGGCCCGTGATCGCGTTGCCGCGATCACGGTTGGGATCGTTGCTCGCACGCTCGCCAAACGAGTACTGCAGTTGGCCGTGGAAGCCGCTGAAGTTCGGGCTGATCCAGGAGATGATGTTGTTCGAGCGCTTCGGATGGCTGCCTTCGGCCGTGCCGACGGCGCCCGTGGCGCTGCCCAGGATGTTGTTCAAGCCGTTGCCAGCCACGCCGATGTCGCCGAACGGATCGAACGCTTCGATGTTCAAGTACGAGGCCAGCTTGTCACGGCCGAGGCGGACTTCACCGAAGTTGCCCATCAGGCTGACGGTGGACCGACGGTCGAAGCGGTAGCTGGAACCGCCGTTGTCCACGCCCACGCTACCTTCCAGCCAGAAGCCGGCTTTCAGGCCTCCGCCCAGATCCTCGGTGCCGCGAAAGCCCAGGCGGCTGCTCGAGAGTTCGCCGTTGGACATGCCCGTGTTGCTGGCGGTGTCGTTGGACAGGCGGGTGATGGAGGCATCCAGAACACCGAACAGCGTGACGCTGCTTTGAGCGGATGCAGCAGCAGCGCCAGTGAGTGCTGCGATGGCAAGGAGTACGTGCTTCATATAGGTTCGTTACTTCGTGAATGAAGAAGGCTAGGTTCCCGGTCGCCACGTCCATGCATGGTCAGTTTGAGAACCAGCTCCTCGTCGAGGGGCCACGAAGAATTTGACCCAGCGCCTGTGACAGGACGGGGTCGACAACGAACCAGGCACGTGATCGGCCAAGTTGGTGCAACTATCTAACTTCTATATGTCTGCAGAATGGCATCAAGTATTGGTTTTCAGACAGGTGCATGTTTGTTTCAGCCTGTCGCGGCCGCTTTTTCGTTTGTGACGCCAAAGGGAATTTCCAATGAGTCCAATGGGTTACGTAAGAATTGCGATCAACCAGCCGTAGGTGGACGTTCTGTCTATGGCGCGCGCGCAACACTTTCTCAAACCTAGGAAATCCCTAATCCCTTATGAATCGAACATCAATTAATTGGATGGCCATCGTTCTTGGCATCGCAGCCCTTGGGATCGGCGCCTGGCTTCAGCATCGCGGCAGCGTGACGCCCATAGCAAGCCTCGACAACCAACTGCAGGAACGCTTGCTCCGAGACGATGCTCCGACAGTCGGTGTGCCGAGCGCACGTGTCACGATCGTTGAGTTCTTCGATCCTGCGTGCGAGGGCTGTCGCGCGTTCCACCCGTACGTCAAGCAGATCCTGGCCGCGCAGCCGGCCGACGTCCGGCTGGTGCTTCGTTACGCGCCGTTTCACCAGGGATCGGAGGAAGCGGTGGCGATCCTCGAAGCCGCGCGTGCCCAGGGACGTTTTGAGCCAGTGCTGGAGGCCCTGCTCGAAGGCCAACCGCAATGGGCAGATCATCAGCGGCCCGATGTGTCGCGAGCATGGGTTCTGGCGGAAGGCGCTGGCCTCGATGTCGCGCGTGCACGGAGCGACCTGTCCAAGCTTGGAGTGGATGCGACGCTGAAGCAAGACGTTGCGGATCTCAATGCCCTTGGCGTGCACAAGACGCCGAGCTTCTACGTCAACGGGACGTTCCTGGAAGCCGTCAGTCCGCAAGCGCTCTCCGATCTGGTTCAAGCCAAGCTTCAGCAACAAAAGTGAACTCAGGAATGACAGTTTCGTAAGCATCCTGCCAGTCGATCCACGGTTTGGCTTCTTAGAGTTGTGCCAGTGGGCTCGTGCCGATCCCACGGTGCCCAAAGGGCATCCAACCTTCTATGGAGCACTTATGAAGAAGAACCTGTTCATAGGCGTGGCTGCCGTCCTTCTGGCCACCTCTTACGCAAGTGCATCGACATTTCCGAACGGCGACTCCTACTTCGGTAGCCAGATGCCGGTTGCCCAGTCGTACCGCGTGATCGATCTTTCCCAAGACAAGTGGGCGACGGTCGACTGTGGCGAGACCGTCACTTTCGTGAACAAGGGGCAGCAGTTCTCGTTCAAGTTCGACTCGGTTCGCCATTCGCGCGTGGCCATCTCGAGTTTCGCGCCTGCTGGCTTCGACACGAGTGGCAAGGTCGTGTACATCCACATGGGCGAGTACGACATCCGCGGCTGATCAGCTACCCCAGGGGGCCGCAACGGCCCCACTTTCCGGCTGCCGCCTGGTGCGGCAGCCTCTTTTTTGGGCGGATCCCTTCGAATGAGTGAGGGTTGCGGTTCGCGGTTTCAGTCTTCTCGAGCGTAGTCTTGTCCTCCATGGCGTCGTATCCTAAGCCGCCGAGCTTCGACGATCTGGCTCACCCTGGCCGGCCGTACTGGATGGTGGTCGAACATCGGGTGCAGGCATGGGCATGCGAGGTGTTGCAGCACTTGGCGATGCTGGAGCGCACAGGAGCGCTCATGTGCAACGATCCGCAAGTGCGCGGCTACTTGACCGCCATCCTTGATGGAACATGCGCCAGGGTTTCCAAGACGAAGTGGCTCTTCTGCTTGGAAGGGCTCGATGAGATGTGCCAAGTGCCATCGCAGGACGAGGGTGGACCCGGCGCCGGGGTGTGAGCCCAGGAGGTACGAACCCCAATGAAGCCTGCACAAGCTCAAGTCGTTTGCGGATCAGATTTGAAGGATGGATGTGACAAAGGAATCGAACGGTCAAGCTGCTGCGGCAAAGGGCGCCGTGGTCGGCGCAGCTGGAGGTGGTCTCATAGGCGCCGTCGCTGCGGGGGCTGCGGTGGGTGGCATGGCAGGACCTTTGGGCGCATCGATAGGCGCTTTGGAAGGTGCGGTGGTGGGGGCCATCGCAGGGACGCTCTGGGCCAATACGTCGCCAACTGCCGAAGACGCGTATTGGCGTGAGCACTACACCGAACGCCCTTACGCAGCCGGCGCGAACTTCGACGACTATGGTCCAGCGTTCTCGTATGGGGTGACCGCTTACCGACAGCTTCCAAGCCGAGCGTTCGAAGAGATCGAGCAGGAACTTGGCCGCGGTTGGAGTGCCGCGCGCGGCCGATCGACGTTGGACTGGAACAGCGCCCGTTTGGCCGCTCGCGATGCGTGGCTGCGTTTGGATTCGTTGTCGAGATCGGAGTCTGTGACCGACGAAGTGCGCACTCGATAGCTGGATCATCTTCTTGCCCGTATGCTGGCCGTTGGAAGCCTTGCAGCGAGCGCCGCGCTGAGCGGCTTGCGTTGTAGCTGCTCTTGCAGGCGCGGGAATGGGTAGGGGCGTTGACACGCATACCGTCATCCCCGTCATGGCCTTTTTGGAATTCAGCTAGGCCTGCACGGCGCCGTTGATGCCCATGGACTTCGCCTAGCGGCGATCCGTCTTCGCCGCGCAGGCTCCGAGCCGGTGACTCTTACGAAGAATGAGGGAGCATCGGACAGTCTGATGACGTGTCAGAAGTAGGTGCGCACCGCGCCAATCACGCGCAGGCGTGAGCGGTTTCAGACCGGTTCGCGCGGCAATGCATGCGGGCATGGGCCCGTACTTCGGTCGCGCCAACATCGACATCGCCACGCTGGCAATGGTCGAGACAGCGCAGGCCATGGAAAACCTGGAGGACATCGTGTCCGTGCCTGGGCTCGATGGCATCTACATCGGACCGGCCGACTTGTCGATTGGACTGGCCCTGGGCTTGCCCGGACCTGAACTGCATCCGGAGCTGGCCGCAGCCATGGAACGTGTCCGCGATGCCTGCGAGCGTCATGGCAAGGTCGCGGCCGTCCACCAGGTACCCGGGATCGCACCGAGTGCGTTAGGCGCTCAAGGACTTGGGTTCGTCACCAGCGGCTCGGACGTGGAGTTCCTGCGTACGGGCGCTGTCCGGGCCGTGCAGGTGGCTCGGCCTGAAGCGTAGAGCTGAACGAAACCTTGCAGCGACATGCAACCTTCATCGCTTGCCGAGCTGGCGCCAGGTCTCCTAGCAGGGCCACTAGTGTTCATGGCTGTCCCGTCGCTGGTTTGGATCTGAGCTTGCCCGCGTCGGACCGTTGGCCCCGTTGTCGCGCTGGCTTTAGCAGCTCATCGATCGTCCTCGGTGCCGGCGGCTTCGCAAGCTCGCCCAAGGGATTGATCGCATCGAGCGACAGAAGAATTTGGACAAGCGATCTGCTGCCAACCGCGCCCGTGCGCTCGAACCGTTTGATGCTTGACTCGGGTACGCCGCTCATTTCAGGAAGCTGTGCACGCATGTATCCATGCAAAAGCCTCACACGCTTGCTTCGATCGCCAAGCTGGCTCAGGATGGTTTTGGGCGAGAGCAAGGCGAGTGTCATCACCGCGAACTCAAAGTTCCGAAATGCGGATTGCAGCGTGGCATCGCGCTACAGCTGCAAAACCCCGTCGGGCGCGCCACACGCGCGCTCATCGCCATTTTAATGGGGCATATGTGGTCTGCAAATGCACGAATTTGCCATTAGCAGATCACAGGAGGCCCGCAACACATGGCGGGGTGACACCGTTCCGAGCTGCCAGTCGCTTTCGGGGCCTTTCAAGTCGTAAGACGGCTCTGCCCGTCGCCCCGCGGTCCACCGTTGGCCCCCGACATCAAGCGCGACGCTGCTTCGCGCGCCGCGACAGCATGTTCAGCGCCTCGACCAACGTAGAGAACGCCATCGCTGCATAGATGTAGCCTTTCGGCACCTCGACACCAAAGCCGTTGGCAATCAGCACGGCGCCAATCATGAGCAAGAAGCCAAGGGCCAGCATCACGACCGTGGGATTGCGGTTGATGAAGTTGGCCAGAGGCTCGGCCGCGACCAGCATCACGGTCACCGCTACGAGCACGGCGATCACCATGACCGCGACGTTATCGGTCATGCCAACGGCAGTCAGGATCGAGTCCACCGAGAACACCACGTCCAGCAGGATGATCTGAACGATCACAGAGGAGAACGAGATCGCCGCAGGGCTGCGCGTCTCAAAGACGCCACCCACAGGTTCGGGATCGACTGCGTGGTGAATTTCTTTGGTCGCCTTCCAAATGAGGAAGAGGCCCCCGGCGATCAGGATCAGGTCCTTCCACGAGAACTCGGTCTCAAAGCTCGGACTTCCGTTCGGTCCGGCCGGTCCGGTCCGACCCAAGTCAAAGACCGGCGCCGTCAGCCCCACGATCCACGCGATCATGGTCAGGAGAAGCAAGCGCATTCCCAACGCGAGACCAATCCCAAGCCGCCGGGCTTTGTTGCGCTGCTCAGGCGGGAGCTTGTTCGACAGGATGGAGATGAAGATGAGGTTGTCGATGCCGAGCACGACCTCCATGACGACAAGGGTCACGAGGGCGGCCCAGGCCGTCGGGTTGGCGAGCAGAGCTTGAATACTTTCCATGGTGCACCCATGTAGCGTGATGGCTCGGGATGATCGTCATCTTGAGTGACTGCAGTGCAAAAGCCCTTGCATTGCGACATCAATCACCGTGCGCATTCGCCCGCAGAGCGGTGTCGGAAGCATCGTTCGTACCGTAGCAAAGCGCGAGAAGCGTCTGCTCCGGTGCCTGGTCGGCCTCCTGGAAGACTTGAATTGGCCGCTCCGTCTGCCTGCCAGCCGTTTTCCGCGGCAAGCACCAAATTCACCACCTTACGCCTTTCATCTACGATAGATGACCTGAATCTGACGCGAAACCGCGATTTATTGATGAACCTCGACACTTTGCAAAGCATTCAACGCGCCGGCACTGCCCTGCATGAGGCTCAGACCATGCTTGCCGAAGAGGTGAAGCGTCAAGCAGCACAGGTCACCGATGTGCTGACCGCAGATCCGTTCAACATCGAATCCGATTCGCAATTCGAATCCTGGAAAGCTGTGGCACGCATGGCGCAGTCCCTTGCGGCCATGGAAGAGCAAATGAAGAAGGTCTACTACGCCGCAGCTGACTTGCTCGGCGGAAAACGCCTGGCCCAACCTCAGCTGCTGGCGCTGGCTGGCCAATCGAACCACGACGTGATCGATGAGCCGCCGGTCACTGCGGTGAAGAAGGCAAGAAGAACCAAGCAACAGTCCCTGGCAACGTCAGCGGGTGCGCAGTCGACCACCACGCGAAAACTCAAGGGCAACGCAGCCGATGCGCTTGAGTTTTTAAGAACTCGACTTGATTCCGAGAAGTTCGTTCGCGTGACGCACCATGAAATCGTGGAGGGCGCATCCATTGCTCTCGGCTCAGTTGGATTCGCGATCTCCTCGCTGAAGACCAAGGGCTTCATCGCGGAAGGCGACAAAGGCCACTACCGCTTGCTCAAGGCATGAGCGGAGCTTTCAGTGCCGTGAGCGGCCGAGGCGGCCTGGCCGCTTGTTCCTAGAATTTGGATGCGCAATCGGCGCATGCTTATCCAAGGATGAATCTGAACGTGGCAAAGGCGAGCAACAAGTCCAGCGACGCAACCGTTTCGAGTACCGTGTCAAAGAAGGTTCCTGCGGCCAAGAAGGCGAGCGCTCCCGCACCAGGGCCGCTGAAGCCAATCAAGACAGCGTTCAACAAGTCCACGCTGCAAGCCCACCTCGCCGAACTGTCGGGAGCAGAGCCAAAGAGCGTGAAGGCCATCCTGGCCGCACTCGAGGCCACCATGCTCGCCTCGGTCCACAAGAAGGGCTTGGGGGAGTTCACGTTGCCCGGCCTGTTGAAGGTCACGGCGGTGGCCATCGAGGCCAAGAAGAAGCGCCGCGGCATCGACCCGTTCACGAAAGTCGAGCGCGAGTTCGCTGCGAAGCCGGCAACCGTTCGTGTGAAAGTCCGCTCGCTCAAAAAGCTGAAAGACGCGGCACTTTGATCTTTGGAGAAGGCTCGCTTCGAAGCGCCTTCGCCACACTTCAGAGCTGAATGTCACCCTCCTGAAAGGGAGGTGTCATTCAAGAGGGCTGTTTGGTTCTTGTAATGAAAACTGGCCGGATTTCCTGGTCGGTAATTCCTTTTCTCAACGAACTCTAAGCTTAGAGTTCGTTCGATGAAGAACGACGCGTTCACACGAACCAGGCTTTCGCCGTCGCAGGCTCTTCGCCAACTTGCGGGCATCGGAACACTGGCGCAGGTGGTGAATCAAACGGGCAACAGGTCATGACCCCCGAGTTCGTGATGACGTTGGGCCAGGATGCGCTTGCACTGATGCTGCTGGTCTCGGCACCTCTGCTGGCGATCATCCTCGTCATCGGATTGGTGGTCAGCATCTTCCAGGCGCTCACCCAAATCAACGAAGCCACGTTGTCCTTCGTGCCGAAGTTGGTGGCCGCGATCGTCGTGCTGGCGATGGCTGGCCCTTGGATGCTCTCGACACTGGTGGATTACATCCGACGGACGATCGAGATGATTCCTGCCCTTGTGCAGTGATGGGGACTGCCGAGCCTGGATGTATGCGCGGTGCTCGGATATGACAAATTCGTCATCTGTGCGTTTGCAAAAGGCCGGTTTTGTTTTCGATAGTTGGGTCATGCGCGGATCCCGTGCAGCAACTCACGAAAGGAAACCCATGTCTCGTACCCGTATCGCCATGTTGGCCATCGCAAGCCTGATCACCCTCGGCACCCAAGCCCAAGCGGCCAACGAACAGCCGCTGACGCGCGAGCAGGTCCGTGCCGAGTTCGTCAAGGCCCGCAGCGAAGGGGCCCTGCCACCGTCGGGCGAGAACGGGAGCATTTCTCAGGTTAGCAGCACGCCGAGCAAGCTGAGCCGCGCAGAGGTGTTGCGCGAATTGGCAGCACGCGGTCCATTCATCGACGGTGAAGTGGGCGATCCCGACGTGCTGCGCAATGCCAAGAGCTTGCGCGCACGGGCGGAAGTCCACGCAGAAGCCGTTGCGTTGGTGCGTTCGGGCGCGCGACTCGGCGGCGAACAGTGATCGAAGCCGTTCGCAGGAGTCGATGCCTGATCGCCGCCACGAGCGCGGTGCGCGAGGCTCCTGCGAGCGTTCGATTCTCCGTTTGCATCCATCCGCTTCCGGGTGGTTCTGAGAACGCATGGCCTGTCTCCCGCGATCCCCTGGTCGCGCGCGGATCGCTCACACAGAGGAAGACACGTGGACATCTGGACCCGGATCGCCAGCACGGTCGCTGCTGAGTTCGCCGATTTGCGCAGCGTCGAGGAAGCCACGCAGATCCTTGTCCGACTCGCGCTGGCCGGGTTGTTGGGCGCGCTTCTTGGCATCGAGCGCGAGAGCAAAGGAAAGGCCGCTGGCATCCGCACGCACATGCTCGTGGCGATGGGCTCTGCGATGTTCGTGCTGGTGTCGGAGCTGATCGTGATGGCCCCTGCGGACATGAGCCGCGTTCTCCAGGGCGTCATTGCCGGCGTGGGGTTCCTGGGTGCCGGGACCATCTTGAAGGGAAGTGCGGAGGCGCAGGTCAAAGGCCTGACGACGGCAGCGGGCATCTGGATGACCGCAGGCATTGGGGTGGCAGCAGGTCTGGGCGAAGAGTCCGCCGCCATCCTTTCAACCGTCTTCACGTTGATCATTCTGACCCTGCTTCCCATCCTCACTGGGTCGATGGAGCGCGCCGCTCCGACGAGCCAGCTGCGCGAGCGGGACGAAGACGAGCGCTAGTTGGTTCCGCTTGCTGCAGAACTCGGGGCGAGCAGAGGCAGTTCGCGGAAGAGACACGTCGCGCCTACGGGGACACGATCCCTTGAAGGACCTGGAGTTCACCATCGACTGCATCGAGCAGATTGGTCGGGCCGAGACCGTTGGCAACGGCGTGGTGGAACGCGTGCCGGTGGGTGTCGTGGCCGCGATCACGCCTTGGAATTTCCCGCTGCACCAGATCGTGGCCAAGGTCGCGGGCGCGGTGGCAGCAGGCTGAGCCGTCGTGTTCAAATCCAGCGAGATGGCACCGGGCGTTGCGCTTGCATTCGCAGAGACCGGGACCGTGCCGCGCGTGGCACGTCAACTGGGCACGGGCCATGTGGTGATCAACGGTGCCGCGCAGAACCTGGCAACGCCGTTCGGTGGTTGGGGCCAGTCCGGCTTCGGCCGCGAGAACGGCCGCTTCGGCATCGAGGAGTGCTTGCAGTATCGGTCTCTGCACGGCCTGGTTGGCTGACTGCAGAACGCCATTGCGGCAGCGTCGTGCGCGGCGCTGCCGGGTTCGTCCATCGAACGCAACGAGGCTCACAACAGCCGGACCGCGAAGACCCGCATTTGCAGTCGCTTGAAGACGAGCGTTGCGACCGGGGCCGTTCCGGAGAACCTGCGCGCACGCTGCGGGCGACATCAACAATCGCACCACGGTGTGAGGCAGCGTGGGCTACTCCGAGCATGCCGAGCTGGACGCGCCTCGGCATCGGCACGCGTTACGCCACTAAGGTTTCCGGCAAGCCTGTCACGCTGCGCGCCAACCTGCAAAACGCGTTCGACCGCGCATGTCGGATCACAAGCACCTACGCGACCGTCGGTGCGCCGCGAATGCTGATGCTGTCGGCGTCGGTCGACTTCTAGACGTTCGAATCTTGGCAGGTGCTGCCCGCCATGGGGGCCTTCCCGTGCTCCCGGTTCATTCGCGCCCAGCCGCAGGCCAAGGCGCTCTGCTGAGCCGCCTCAAATACCTCGGCGGTACCGCGCGAGTAGATCCCCGCGGCTTGCTATCACGAATGGATCTCGACATCACTTCGTAGCTGCTCGGCGGTCTATGGAAACCCCGGAAAGCGACTGCCAGTGCTGGCGGCCGAGCCGAACGCGTCGGCGAAACGCGGTACGCCCGCTTCCGCATTGCCACCTTCGCCTGGCCTTCTTCCTCACTCCGCGACTGCAAGGGACACCGCCAGGCAAGGCGACGATCGCACTGGGGGTTACTCCTTCGCCGCGACGCCGAAAGCAGACGAATCCTTGGGGCTCGCGCGGAACCTCAAAACACCTCATTTCCGTTGCTTGGCCGGCCATGCGGTGTCCCTTACTCTCCCTGTCCAAGGCAGAACGCACTGCCCATGTGAAGGAGACAAGCCATGACCAGCCATCCCGCGGCCGAACCCTCGGCCCACGAGGGCTTCGTGCCCGACGCACCGATCCGCTGCCGCGACTTCCGCATCGGTGCCATCGGCGCCGGCTTCATCATGGCCGACGTGCACCTCGCGGCCTACCGCGAGGCCGGCTTTCCGGTCGTGGCGATCGCCTCGCGCACACCGGCCAAGGCCGCGCAGGTAGCGCAGCGCCACGAGATCCCCACCGTGCACGAGACGCCCGAGGCGCTGATCAGCGACCCGCAGGTGCAGATCGTCGACATCGCCTACCCGCCCGACCAGCAGCCTGCGCTGATCCGCCTGGCGCTCGCACAGCCGCATGTGAAGGGCGTGCTCGCGCAAAAGCCGCTGGCGCTCGATCTGGAGACCGCGCGTGCGCTGGCCGAGGAGGCGCAGCGCGCCGGCAAGCCGCTGTCGGTCAACCAGAACATGCGCTTCGACCAGTCCATGCGCGTGCTCAAGCAGCTGCTGGACCGTGGCGAACTCGGCGCGCCCGTACTGGCCAGCATCGAGATGCGCGCCATCCCGCACTGGCAGGAGTTCCTGAAGGACTACGGCCGGCTCACGCTGGCCAACATGGGAGTGCACCACCTGGACGTGCTGCGCTTCCTGTTCGGCGAGCCCGAGGACATCTACACGGCCGCCCGGCCCGATCCGCGCACCGGCTTCGCGCACGAAGACGGCATCTGCTGCTCCACGCTGCGCTTTCGCAGCGGCCTCCTGGCGCTGAGCCTGGAAGACGTCTGGACCGGCCCGCACGGCGATGGCTTCGACGCCGGCATCTTCATCAAGTGGCGCGTCGAAGGCACCGAAGGCGTGGCCGAGGGCACGATCGGCTGGCCCGACTACCCCGATGGCAGCCCCAGCACCCTGCGCTACAGCTCGCGCCTGACCACCGGCGGCCAGTGGCGCGAGCCGCGCTGGACCACGCGCTGGTTCCCGCAGGCCTTCGCCGGCGTCATGGAGCAGCTGCAATGGGCCCTGTCCAGCGGCAAGCCGCCGCTGCTGGACGTGGCCGACAACGTCAAGACCATGGCCCTGGTCGAGGCCGGCTACCGCTCGCTGCAGCAAAAGCGCGCCGTGCCGCTCAGCGAGTTCGGCATCTGATCCCCACACCCACAACAGCAACTGTCTTGAAAGTCAAGCCAAATGAAGCGCCGAATTGAATGGCTGGCCGCTCTTTGCCATGGCATTGAGGATGGTCAGCAGCTTGCGCGCACAAGCGGTGATGGCCAGCTTCTTGGGCTTGCCAGCGGGCAGCAATCGCTCGTAGAACGCTTTGATGACCGGGTTGAAGCGCGTGGCCACCAGGGCGGCCATGAACAGCACCTTGCGCACGGTAGGTCGCCCGCCGAAGATTGTTCGCTTGCCGCGCATGGCACCCGAGTCACGGTTGATCGGGGCCAGTCCGACCAGGGCGCTGACCTCGCGCCCGCTCAACTTTCCCAGCTCAGGCACCTCCGCCAGCAAGGTGCTGATCGTGGCCTGCCCGACGCCCTTGACCTCACCGAGCAGCTTGGCAAGCTGCGCGTGATGCGCCCCAATGAGCGCCTGGATGTCCTTGTCCAGGCGGGCGATCTCGCGCTCCAGCGCCTTCAAGATCGTGCGCATGCTGCGCAGCATGCGCTGGTCCGGCCCGCTGGCGCGCTGCTGCTCGGCGATGTGCATGGCCTGCAGCTGGCGCCTGCGCGTGAGCAGCGCCTGCAGGCGACGCTGGGTCTCGTCGGGAAGCGGCTTGATGAGCTTGTGCAGGTCCTCGCGTTGCACCAACGTCTGACCCATGTGCGCCAGCACACGGGCATCGAGCCGGTCGGTCTTGGCCAGCTGGCCCATGGCGCGAGCGAAGTCGCGCGACTGTCGCGGGTTGACGATCACCACCGGGTGGCCGGCCAACTGCAGCGCGCAGGCCACATCCATCTCCAGTCCTCCGGTGGCCTCCAGCACGATCAGGGCGATCGTGTGCCCCTGCTCGCGCAGGGTGGCCAGGTGCGCCAGCAACGCGGCGTGGCCAGCCGCGTCGTTGGTCGGCGCAAGCGCTGCGGCGCCATCGCTGAAGGCCACCTCCAGCGAGGCTTTGGCCACATCCACGCCGATGGTCAGCGCGGTCTCGTTCGGTCGGTTCGGCAGGCTCGTCATCGCCCCTCCTTTTACATGCGAAGTGAAGTGTTCCTACAACTGTTCGGGCTGATCCCAAGCGGCAAGGGGCGTGCACCAAATGCTGGTGTGCGGGCTTGCCGGCGAACCGGCCAGCCCCTGGAGACAACGGGTTGCACGCCCCTGCCTAACCGACCACGCGGGGGCCAGGCTGTGGACATGTGGACGATGCGCTGGCGCGCACCGGTGGCCGCCGTGGACAACTCCTTCGAGTTGCCCACCGCGGCCACCTTCGACCACATGCCCACAGCCTTCTACCACCACGTTCATTCCCCTTCAAACCACTGAAGCCGAAGATAAAAGGAGACACACATGATCCAGGTCGGCATCTTCAGCGGCTACTTCCCCTACGCGCTGGAGGAATCCGCCAGGCGCATCAAGGCGCATGGCTTCAACACCGTGCAGCTGGACCTCGCGTTCAAGGACATGGACTTCAGCACGCCTGCGGCCATCACCGCGGCCAAGTGCCGCCAGGTGCGCGACACCTTCCGTCGGCACGACCTGCCGGTCAGCTGCATCTCGGCCTACACCAACATCGTGCACCCGGACGCCGACGAGCGCCGCCGCCGCAACGACTACCTCAAGGCCGTGCTGCGCCATGCGCGCGACTGCGGCTCGCCCTACGTGATCACCGAGACCGGCACCTTCAACCGCGACAGCGACTGGTCCGCGCACCCGGACAACAAGACCGAGCGCGTCTACGCCGACTGCGTGCAGGTGGTGCGCGAGCTGGCGCGCGAGGCGCATGAACACGGCGCCATGCTGCTGGTCGAGACCTATGTGAACAACGTGATCGGCTCGGTCGAGGAGACGCTGCGCCTGTTCGCCGACGTCGACCATCCCGGCCTGGGCCTGCTGATGGACCCGACCAACTACTTCGAGGCGCACAACATCGACCAGATGGACAGCGTGCTGAACCAGATGTTCGACGCGCTCGGCGACCGCATCCGCATCGCGCACGCCAAGGACGTCAAGCGCGCCAGCGGCAGCGACAAGAGCGAGAAGTTCGCCGACATCGACGCGTCCGAGGCGCACCAGTTCCGCGGCGTGGGCGAGATCGAGCTGCCGGCCCCGGGCCTGGGCGCGCTGAACTACCGGCTCTACCTGCAGCGGCTGGCGCGCCTGCATCCCAACATCCCCATCATCATCGAGCACCTGGACGAGTCCGACGTGGCGCGCGCCAAGCGCTTCCTCGATGGGCAATTGCTGGAGGTGGGTGCGTGACGCAGCTGCACGGACGCCAGATGGACCGGCGCGCACTGCGCGCGCATGCCGGCCAGCTGGCCCAGTTCGCCGGCGTGCGCCTGGTCACGCTGGGCGACGGCGTGGAGCGCGGCATCCGCTGCCTGCAGTTCCGCACCGGCGCCGGCCTGTCCTTCGACGTGCTGGTGGACCGGGCCATGGACATCGGCGCCTGCGAGTACCGCGGCGCGGCCATCGGCTGGCAGTCGCCCACGGGCTTTCGCCACCCGGGCCTGCACGAGAACGCGGACGAAGGCGGCCTGTCGTGGCTGCGCTCGTTCTCGGGCCTGCTCGTCACCTGCGGGCTGGACCACACGCTGTTCATGGACAGCGATCCGGCCGGCCATTACCACTACACACCGCGCAAGACGGTGGACAGCAGCCTGCACGGCCGCATCGCCAACACCCCGGCGCGGCTGACCGGCTACGGCGAGCGCTGGGAAGGCGACGAATGCATCCTGTGGTGCGAAGGCGTGGTCCAGCAGTCCACTGTGTTCGGCGAAGACCTGCACCTGGTGCGCCGCATCGAGGCCCGTGTGGGCGCGCGCGAGTTCACGCTGCACGACCGCGTGCTGAACCATGGCTTCTACCGCACGCCGCACATGTTCTGCTACCACATCAACGTCGGCCACCCGGTGCTGGACGAGGGCAGCCGCTACATCGCGCCGGTGCGCCACACGCCCTGGGCCGCGCATGCCGAACAGCTGCGGCGCCAGGGCGTGGGCTACCGCACCCAGGCCGGCCCGAAGAACGACTTCCATGAGCAGGTCTACGAGCACGCCATGGCCAGCGATGCGCAAGGGCGCATCCCGGTCGGCCTGGTCAACCCGGGCTTCGACGGCGGCCGCGGCATCGGCCTCATGGTGGAGGTGCGCCAGGACGAGTTCCCGTGCCAGTTCCAGTGGCAGAACTACCAGGCCGGCCAGTACGCGATGGGCATCGAGCCCAGCACCCACCATGTGCTGGGCAAGCCCTTCGCGCGCGAGCGCGGCGAACTGATCTGGCTGGAGCATGGCGAGGAGCGCCAGTACCACACGCGCTTCGCCGTGCTGGACGGGCGCACGGAGCTGGACGCCTTCGCGCAGCGCGTGCGCGGCATCTGCGCCCAGCCCGAGGCCGAGTACCCGGACATTACCGGCCGCTGGGACTGAGCGTGCTGCATGGCATCCTGGGCGCCATGCCGCCCGCATCCACCCTCCCGCCGTCCCGCTCGCGCCTGGAAGACGTGGCGCGCGCCGCCGGTGTCTCCAAGGCCACGGTCGACCGTGTGCTGCACGCGCGCAAGGGCGTGCGCTCGGCCACTGTGCAGCGCGTCGTCAAGGCCGCCGCGCAGCTGCACTACCTGCCCGACGACAACCTGCACCGCATCATCCGGCCGCGGCCCATGGAACTCGTGTTCCTGGTGCCGGCCGGCACCAACCAGTTCATCCAGATGCTGGGCGACTACGTGGGCCTGGTCGAGAAGCAGCTCGAACCCTTCAACGTGCGCTGCCGCCGCGTCGCCATCGAGGGCTTCGACCCCAAGGGCCTGGCCGCCGCGTTGCTGCGCCATGGCCGGCGCTGCGACGGCATCGCCTTCGTGCCACTCGAGCATGCGCGCGTGCGCGCCGCCGTGGACCAGCTGGCCGATGCCGGCGTGCACGTGCTGACGCTGCTGTCCGACCTGGCCGACGCGCGCCGCGCCGCCTATGTGGGCGTGGACAACCGCGCCGCGGGCCGCACCGCCGGCTACCTGCTGGGCCGCATGCTCGGTAAGACGCGCGGCAAGGTCGGCCTCATCGCGGGCAGCCTGGCCTACCGCGGCCACGAGGAGCGCGAGGCCGGCTTCCTGCAGGTGCTGGCCGAGCGCTTCCCGCAGCTGGAAGTGGTTGGCCTGCGCGAAGGCCACGACGACGTGGAGCAGAACTACCGCCAGGCCAGCCAGCTGCTGCAGCAGCACCGCGAGCTCGTGGGCCTGTACAACATCGGCGGCGCGGCCGAGGGCATCGGCCGTGCGCTCAAGGAGCTGGGCCTGGCGCAGCAGCTGGTCTTCATCGGCCACGAGATCACGCCCGGCACGCGCGCGCTGCTGGCCGACGGCACGCTGGACGCCGTGGTCACGCAGAACCCGCAGACCGAAATCATGAACTGCGTGCGCGTGTTCGCGAACCTGCGCGCCGGGCGCGACGCGCTGGCCGGCGTTGAGCCGGTGCGCGCCGGCATCGCCGTCTGCGAGAACCTTCCCTGAGACACCCCATGGACATGACAGACAAGAGAGTGCTCGTGACCGGCGCGGCCGGCGGGCTGGGCCAGGCCATCTGCTGGGCCTTCGCACGCGCCGGTGCCCAGGTGCTGGCACTGGACCACGACGCGGCCAAGGGCCTGGCGCTGGTCGCACAGGGGGAGGGCGAGTCGCCCGCCGTGCGTGCGCGGCTGCGCTTCGTGCAGGCCGACCTGGCCGACCTGCCGGCGCTGTCGGCCCGGCTGGCCGCGCTGTTCGACGAGATCGGCGGCATCGAGGTGCTCGTCAACAACGCCGCGATCTACCCGTCGCGCCCGGTCGAGGAATTCAGCATCGACGACCACCGCCGCGTGCAGGCGGTCAACGTCGACGCGCCCCTGGCCTGCGTGCAGGCCGCGCTGCCGCACATGAAGCGCCAGGGCTTCGGCCGCATCCTCAACGTGACCAGCATCACGCTGTACGGCGGCTGGCCGCTGCTGCTGCCTTATGTCACCTCCAAGGGCGCGCTGCAGGGCATGACACGCGCGCTGGCGCGCGAACTCGGGCCGCACGGCATCACCGTCAACGCGGTCTCGCCGGGCGCCTTCCCGACCGACGCCGAGAAGATCCACCCCGACCCCGAAGGCTATGCCCGCTTCGTGCTGCAGCACCAGTCCGTGCAGCGCCGCGGTAGCCCCGAGGACATCGCCAACGCCATGCTGTTCCTGGCCTCCGACGCCAGTGGCTTCATCACCGGCCAGACGCTCAATGTCGACGGCGGCTGGGTGATGCAGTAGCACCAACCACCCCAGCCTAGGGAAATCCCGTGTGCAGCAGCGGCTCCGGCTTTCGTACAGTTCGGCATGTTAGCGCTAATAGTTAGCGCTAAACAGACGTGACACCACCTCAACGGTCGGGGCCGGAGCCTCTGGAGACAACACGCATGAAACCAAACCTTTCCACTGGCCGCCGCGCGGCCCTCGTTCTCGGTGTGCTGTGCACCGCCCTGTCGGCCCAGGCACAGCAGGCCAGCCCTGCCGGCAAGCAGGTCGTGACCTTCGCCGCGGCCAGCTTCGCCGAGCCCGGCCGCGGCGACAAGATGCGCGCCTGGATCGGCAGGTTCAACCAGAGCCAGGACCAGGTCGAGATCCAGCCGGTCACGGTCCCGTTCTCGTCCTTCGCCAGCACCATCTTCACGCAGATGGGCGGCAACGCCGGACCCGACCTGGTGCGCTTCGACCTGCCCGAGTTCTATGCCGCGGTCGACGCCAAGCGCCTGGCCCCCATCGGCGACGTGATCGCCGATGGCGCCTTTCCGCTGACCGGCCCCGACCAGTACATGAAGGTGGGCGGCCAGCGCTACGGCGTGGTGTTCGAGGTCAGCAACTACTCCATGGTCTACAACAAGGCCTTGCTGAAGGGCGCCCCGCCGGCCAACTTCGACGAATTCCTGGCCGCCGCCAAGGGTGCCACCGGCGCCGGCAACTTCGGCTACGCCTACCGCGCCACCATGGCCGAGCGCGGCGGCTTCTGGTATGACCTGTGCAACTACGTCTATGGCTTCGGCGGCCGCTGGTCCGACGCGCAGGGCAACCCCACGATCAACAGCCCCAAGGTCATCGAGGGTGTGGCCGCCTACAAGAAGGTCTACGACGCCAGCGTGATCCCCAAGGGCGCCGACGCCGCCACCTACCGGCGCATGTTCGCCGAGGGCAAGATCGCCATGCAGATCGACAACGGCGGCGTGGCCGCCAACCTGGCCACGCAGGCCAAGGGCTTCGAGGTCGGCGCCGCAGCCTCGCCGTTCCCTACGCGGGCCCAGGGCATGATCCTCGCGCCCATCAGCATCAACGCCAACAGCAAGAATAAGGCGGCCGCGGGCACGTTCCTCAAGTGGATGCTGACGCCCGAGGCGCAGCGCGAGCTGCAGCTGATCCACGGTGCCTCCAGCGTGGCCATCGCCGTGCCACGCACGGACGAAGAGGTCGCCAAGTGGCCCTGGATCACGGTCTACGACCAGCAGACCGCCAACGCCGTGCCGGCCCTGCCGCAGGGCCTGGAGGTCAAGGCGCCGGAGATCCAGACCATCGTGATCGAGCAGGTGATCCGCGTGCTGCAGGGCGGCGTGGACCCGGCCAAGGCCATGAACGACGCGCAGCAGACCGTGCTGACGCGCGTGCTCAAGCGCTGAGGTGGCCGTGTCGACCGACGCCATGCTGTCACCGCCCGCGGCCACGCCGCGCGCGCAACCGGTGCGCCGACCCGCGCGGCTGGACGGGCACCCGCTGACCGCCTACGCACTGGTGCTGCCGGCCACGCTGTACCTGCTGGTGTTCCAGGGCTACCCGCTGCTGCGCGAGCTGGTGCTGAGCTTCACCCAGACCTCGCTGCTGACGGCTTCGCAGAGCGAATGGGTGGGCCTGCGCAACTACGCCGACCTCTGGTCCGACCCGGACTTCCACCGCGTGATCCTGACCACGCTGCTGTACACCGTGGTCTGCGTGCTGTCGGCCATCGGCTTCGGCCTGGCGGCAGCACTGCTGCTCGACGCACCGTTCCGCGGCCGCGGCATCGCGCGCGCCCTGGTCACCATCCCCTGGGCCGCGCCGCCGGTCGCGGTGGCGCTGATCTTCATCTGGATCTACAACGCCCAGTACGGCGTGTTCGGCCACACGCTGCGGGCCTTCGGCATCGCCGCCGGCGGCGAGAACTGGCTCGACAACATGCAGCTGGCCATGCCGGCCGTGCTGCTGACCACAGTCTGGCAGATCTTCCCGTTCGCCTCGGTGGTGCTGCTGGCCGCGCTGCAGGGCGTCTCGTCCGAGCTGCGCGAGGCCGCCGTCATGGACGGCGCCGACCGGCTCAGCGTGTTCAAGGCCGTGGTCTGGCCCACCATCCGGCCCTCGGTCGCGCTGCTGGCGCTGTTCTCCACGATCTGGTCGCTGCGCCGCTTCGACCTGATCTGGCTGCTCACGCAGGGCGGCCCCGTGGGCTCCACCAACACGCTGGTGATCGACCTGTACCGCCGCGCCTTCGTCAACCACCAGCTCGGCCAGGCCGCGGCCGTGGGCATGGTGGGCGTGGCCATCGCACTCGTCGTCACGCTGGTGTACTTCCGCCACCAGGCGCGTGCCGAGAAGGCGGGGGCGTGCTGATGCCGATCTCCATGACGCGCCATTCGCTGCGCATGCTGGCAGTGCTGGTGCTGCTGGGCGTCGCCGCATTCCCGATCTACTGGATGCTGGTGACCTCGCTGACGCCCACGCAGGCCCTGTTCGCCGACCGGCCGCAGCTGCTGCCCTCGCTGGCGCAGCTGCCGGTGTACGCCAGCGTGTTCTCGCTCAAGCCCGTGGGCACCTGGCTGTTCAACAGCTTCTGCGTGGCGGTGGGCACCACGGTGCTGAGCATCGCGCTGGCGGTGTTCCCGGCCTACGCGCTGTCGCGCTTTCGTTTCGGCGGCAAGGGCGCCATCGGCTTCGGCCTGTTCGCCACCCAGATGCTGCCCGAGGCCATGCTGATCGTGCCGCTGTACGCGATCTTTGCGCAGATGTCGCTGCTGAACACGCTGTCGGGCCTGATCCTGGCCAACACCGCGTTCACGGTGCCCGTCATCACCTGGATCTTGAAGGGCGCCATTGACGGCGTGCCGATCGAGGTCGAGGAGGCGGCCCGCGTGGACGGCTGCTCGCGCATCGGCATCGTGCTCTCGGTGGTCGTGCCGCTGATCGCGCCCACGTTGGCCGCTGCCGCCGTGATCTCTTTCTTCCACGGCTGGAACGAGTACGTGTTCGCCCAGACGCTGGTCACCGAGGACCGGCTGCACACCGCATCGGTCGGCCTGGCCAGTTTCATCGGCGAGCTCAGCACGCCGCTGGACGCCGTGATGGCCGTGGGCGTGATGTACACGCTGCCGGCCGTTTTCTTCTACCTGATCGTGCAGCGCCACGTCGTCTCCGGCATGACCGCCGGCAGCGTCAAGGGCTGAGCGTCTTCAACCCACAGACCGACCATGGCTTCCATCCAGCTGCAGGACATCACCAAGAACTTCGCCGACAAGCATGTCGTCAAGGGCGTCTCCATCGACGTGCCCGATGGCGAATTCCTCGTGCTGCTCGGCCCTTCCGGTTGCGGCAAGTCGACGCTGCTGCGCATGCTCGCGGGTCTGGAGAGCATCAGCGGCGGCGAGATCCGCATCGCCGACCGCCGCGTCGACGAGTTGCCGCCGACCGAGCGCGACATCGCCTTCGTGTTCCAGTCCTATGCGCTGTACCCGCACATGACGGTGCGGCGCAACATCGCCTTCCCGCTGATCATGCGCCAGCACCGCTGGTGGTTCCACATCCCGCTGTTGGGCGGCATGGCCAAGCGCCGCATCGAGCGCTCGCCCGAGGTGGCGCAGCTGGTGGAACGCACGGCGCGCACGCTGGCGCTGACGGACTGGCTCGACAAGTACCCGCGCACGCTGTCTGGCGGCCAGCGCCAGCGCGTGGCGCTGGGGCGCGCCATGGTGCGCCAGCCCCAGGTGTTTTTGATGGACGAGCCGCTCTCCAACCTGGACGCCAAGCTGCGCACCAGCATGCGCGCGGAGATCGCCAAGCTGCACCAGCGCGTGGGCGGCACCTTCGTCTACGTCACGCACGACCAGGTCGAGGCCATGACCATGGGCACGCGCATCGCGCTGCTCAAGGACGGCGTGGTCCAGCAGTTCGGCACGCCGCGCGCGATCTATGAGGCGCCCGCGAACACCTATGTGGCGCGCTTCATCGGCACGCCGCCCATGAACCTGCTGCAAGCCGCCATGGGCGCGGACGCCGCCACGGTGCAGATCGCCGGCCACCGCCTCGCGCTGCCGGCCGCATTGCAGGGCCTGGCCGGGCCGCAGGCGCCGGTGGTTCTGGGCATCCGTCCGAACGCGCTGTCGCTGCAGCGCAGCGGCACCGGCCTGGCCGGGCGCGTGGCGCTGGTCGAGCACGTCGGCGCCGAGTCGCTCGTGGCCGTGGCGCTGGACCAGGCCCGCACGCTGCACGACGAGGAGGGCGCGGCCAGCGCCGACCTCATGGTCACCGTGCCGGGCTACACCGACCTGGCCGTCGGCGACACCGTCAGCGTGGGCGTGGACGCCGCGCAGGCCGTGCTGTTCGACGCCACCACCGGCCGCAACCTCGCCACCGCGCAGCCCGCGCACTGAACCTAGATTCGGCAGCTGACCGCTCGCAGCCTTCAGGAACACCGCATGAACACTGGATTCGGAGTCTTCGCTCACGCTCACCTGCCGGGTGAGCACGCTATGCACCCGCCGGCACCGCGCTCGCCGCGCCATGCCGCGTTGCTCCTCCTTGCGCACAGGAGTGCGCCGCGTCGTCGCGCCTTGCCTGGCACGCCGATCACGGCGCCCTCGGGCGCATCCAACTGCCGAATCTAGGTTGAACCCTTTCCCTCCAACACCACCACACCATGCAGACTTCCTCCACGATCCTCGGCGGCTACCGGGTCCTCGACTGTTCCATCGCCATGGCCGGCCCGTTTGCGGCGCAGCGGCTCGGCGACCTGGGCGCCGACGTCATCAAGGTCGAGCCCGTCACCGGAGAATGGCAGCGCCATGTGTCAGCCGGCGGCGCGCGCGGCCAGCGCATCAACGTGTCCTTCCTCTCGCTGAACCGCAACAAGCGCAGCCTGGCCGTGGACCTCAAGAGCGACGCAGGCCGCGACGCGCTGTACGAACTCGTGCGCACGGCCGACGTGTTCCTGCAGAACTACCGGCCCGGCGTGGCCGAGCGCCTGGGCGTGGACTACGCCACGCTGTCGGCGATCAACCCGAAACTGGTCTACATCTCCATGTCGGGCTACGGCGAGGACGGCCCCTACAAGTCCTGGCCCGGCCAGGACCTGCTGCTGCAGGCCATGAGCGGCGCCATGCTGTCCACCGGCCGCGAGGGCGAGCCGCCCACGCCAGCCGGCCAGTACCTGGTCGACGCGGTGACGGCCTCCACCGCGTTCGAGGCGGTGCTGGCCGCGCTGCTGCACCGCGAGCGCACGGGCGAGGGCCAGCTCGTGCAGGTCAACATGCTGGACGCCATCGTCGCGCTGCAGATGCAGGAGCTGTCGGTCTACAGCGTGGCCGGCAAGCCGCAGCAGCGCAGCGCCGAGCCGCATGCCCATGTCTACATCCGCGCGCCCTATGGCGTGTTCGCCACGCAGGACGGCTTCCTCGCGCTGGCCTTCCCCAAGATGGCCGCGCTGGCCCAGGCACTGGACGCGCCGGTGCTGGCCGGCTTCGACGACGAGCGCGACACCTTCGCGCGCCGCGACGAGATCTTCGCGCTCACACGCGAGCGGCTGTGCACGCGCAGCACCGCGGCCTGGCTGGAGATCTTCCGCGCGGCCGACATCTGGGCCGGCCCGGTCTACGGCTACGCCGATGTCATGAACGACCCGCAGATCCGCCACAACGGCACCTTCGTCGAGTACGAGCACCCGACCGAGGGCCGTGTCAAGACGCCGGGCTTCCCGATCCGCTTCAGCCGCACGCCGTCGAAGGTCGAGCGCGGCGCGCCCGTGACCGGCCAGCACACGCGCGAGATCCTGTCCGAGCTGGGCTGGGCGCCCGAGCGCATCGACACCTTGCTGGCCGCCAAGGTGATCGGGGAAGAGACGCTGTGAGCCCGCGCTACCGTGGCCTGACCTGGGACCATCCGCGCGGCTATGTGGCGCTCGAGCGCGCGGCCGAGCGTGCGCGCGCCGAGGGCCTGGACCTGCACTGGGAGCGCCAGCCGCTGGAGGGCTTCGAGTCGCACCCGATCGAGGACCTGGCCGAGCGCTACGACCTGATCGTGCTGGACCATCCGCACATCGGCGACGCCGTGGCCGGCCAGTGCCTGCAGCCGCTGGAGTCCTTGTTCGGCGCCGAGGCGCTGGCGCGCTGGCGCGCGCAGAGCATCGGCCGCAGCTTCGACAGCTACCACTACGCCGGCGTGCACTGGGCCCTGCCGCTGGACGCCGCCACCCAGGTGGCCGTGGCCCGCGCCGACCGGCTGGCCGCGGCGCTGCCGCGTGACTGGCGCGAGGTGCTGGCGCTGGCGCGGCGCCAGCCGGTCTGCCTCTCGCTGGCCGGCCCGCATGCGGCGCTCACGCTGTTCAGCATGGCGGCCGCCCATGGCGATGCCCCCGCTGCGCAGGATCCCGGCCAGCTGTTCGCCGGCCCCGGTGCCGAGGCCGCCTACGCGCTGCTGGCGGAACTGCATGCCCTGGCCTACGCCGGCTGGGCCGGGCTGAACCCGATCGGCATCCTCGCGGCCATGGCCGGCAATGGCGATGGCGGTGGCGCGGCCGTCTACTGCCCGCTGGTCTACGGCTACGTCAACTACTCGGTGGCCGCGCCGGGCCGCGCGCCACTGCACTTCGCCGATGTGCCGGCCGGCCCGCAAGGCCTGGGCTCCACGCTGGGCGGCACCGGCCTGGCCGTGAGCCGTCGCGCGCGCGTCGACGCTGCGCTGCGCCAGCACCTGGAACAGCTGTTGAGCCCGGCGCTGCAGGAGGGCTTCATCCCGTTCGCCGACGGCCAGCCCAGCGCGCGCAGCGCCTGGGCCGACCCGCGCGTCAACACGGCCTGGAACGGCTTCTTCGCGCAGACCCAGGCCACGCTGGAGGCCGCCATCGTGCGGCCGCGCCATCCGGGCTACATCCCGTTCCAGACCGAGGCCTCGGCCCTGGTGCGCAGCGCACTGGCCGAACGCTGGGGCGCCGCCACCGCGCTCGCGCGGCTGCAGGACCTGTACACGCGCCACCGGCCCGCCGGCAGCGAAGTCTGATTCCGACACCTTCACATCCAAGCACATGCAACACATCCTGTTCGAGGTCCGCGAGCACGTCGCCACCCTCACGCTGAACCGCCCCGAGAAGCTCAACGCCGTCACACCGGCCATGGCCGATGCGCTGGTCGCCCATGTCGAGGACTGCAACACCCGCGCCGACGTGCGCGCCGTGGTGCTGACCGGCGCCGGCGAGAAGGCCTTCTGCGCCGGCAGCGACATCGCCGAGCTGGACGGCTACGCCTCGCCCTGGGAATTCCGCAACCGGCCCGACTACTGCGACGCGATTCGCGCGCTGCGCAAGCCCGTGGTCTGCGCCATCAACGGCTACGCGCTGGGCGGCGGGCTGGAGACGGCCATGTCCTGCGACATCCGCATCGCCGCCGAGCACGCGCGCCTGGGCGCGCCCGAGGTCAAGCTGGGCTGGATCGGCGGCGGCGGCATGTCGTACATGCTGGCGCACAGCATCGGCGCCTCCAACGCGGCGCTGATGCTGATGCAGGGCGACCCCATCACGGCCCAGCAGGCCCTGCAATGGGGCCTGGTCAGCGAACTCGTGCCGGCCGGCGAACTGCTGGCGCGGGCCCAGGCCATCGCCGCAGCCATCGCCAGCCGCCCGCCCATCGCCGTGGAGACGGCCAAGGCCAACCTGCGCGCGGCCTACGCCATGCCGCTGGAGACCGCGATCCAGTACGAGCGCGACCTGCAGACCGTGTGCTTCGGCACGGCCGACGCGGCCGAGGGCCGCCAGGCCTTCAAGGAGCGGCGTGCCGCCTCCTTCCAGGGGCGTTGAGATGCAGGAACGCATGCAAGCGGCGGCCACGCTGCCCGTCGATGCGCCGCGCGCGCTGCTGGTCGGCCGCGTCTGGGTGCCCGGCCCGGGTGGCGGCCCCACGCTCGTCACGGTGCGCGACGGCGCGCTGGTCGACCTCTCGGCGCTGGCGCCGACCATGGCCGCGCTGTGCGCCCGCGAGGACGCGGTGGCCGCCGTGCGCGCCGCCGACGGCCCGTCGCTGGGCCGGCTCGACGACTGGCTGGCCAGCACGGCAGCGCACGGCCCCGATCCGGCCCAGCGGCACCTGCTCGCGCCGAACGACCTGCAGGTCGTAAAGGCCGCCGGCGTGACCTTCGCGGCCAGCATGGTCGAGCGCGTGATCGAAGAGCAGGCCCGTGGCGACGCCAGCCGGGCCGAAGCCATCCGGCGCCAGGTCGTGGCCGTGGTCGGCGACAACCTGTCCGGCATCCGGCCCGGCTCGGCCGAGGCGCAGCAGCTCAAGGAAGTGCTGCTGGCCCAGGGCCTGTGGTCGCAGTACCTGGAGGTGGGCATCGGGCCCGACGCCGAGGTCTTCACCAAGGCCGCGCCGCTGGCCTCGGTCGGCACCGGCGTGCCGGTGGGCCTGCACCCGGGCTCGTCGTGGAACAACCCGGAGCCCGAGATCGTGCTGGTGGTCGACCCGCAGGGCCGCACCGTGGGCGCCGCGCTCGGCAACGACGTGAACCTGCGCGACTTCGAAGGCCGCAGCGCGCTGCTCCTGGGCAAGGCCAAGGACAACAACGGCGCCTGCGCGATCGGCCCCTTCATCCGGCTGTTCGACGCCGACTTCGGCATCGCCGATGTGCGCCAGGCCGTGGTCCAGCTGCGCGTGGAGGGCGAGGACGGTTTCGTGCTGGAAGGCTCCAGCTCCATGGCGCGCATCAGCCGCGACCCGCTGGAACTGGTGCGCCACGCCATGGGCCCGCACCACCAGTACCCGGACGGCATGCTGCTGTTCTGCGGCACCATGTTCGCGCCCACGCAGGACCGCGGCGCGCCGGGCGCCGGCTTCACGCACCACGAGGGCGACCGCGTGGCGATCCGCGCCGAGCGGCTCGGCAGCCTGGTCAACCGCGTCGGCCGCAGCGACCGCATCCCGCCCTGGATCTTCGGCATCGGCGCGCTGATGCAGAACCTGGCCGCGCGCGGGCTGCTGGCGCCGCGGTCCTGAGCGGGGCGTTGGCGGCAGAATCGCGGCCACCCATGGAAGAAGAAACGAAACGGCGTGCGCGGCGGCGCCCCGGCACCGCCGCGGTGACGATGGCCGACGTGGCCCAGGTGGCCGGCGTGTCGGCGCAGACGGTCTCGCGCGTGCTGCGCGATCCGGCCGGTTGCACGCCCGAGACGCGCGAACGGGTCGAAGCCGCCATCCGCAGCACGCGCTACGTGCAGAACCTGGCGGCCAGCCACCTGGCGTCCAACCGCAGCATGACGGTGGCGGCCGTGATCCCGCAGATCGCGGCCTCGGTGTTCGCCGAGACGCTGCAGGGCCTGTCCAACGTGCTGCTGCAGGCCGGCTACCAGGTCATCATCGGCCACAGCGACTACAGCCACGAGCGCGAGGAAGACGTGGTGCGCAGCCTGCTCGGCCGGCGGCCCGATGCCTTCTTCCTGGTCGGCACGCGGCACACCGACGCCGTGCGCGAGATGCTGCAGCGCGCCGCGATCCCGGTCGTCGAGACCTGGGCCTGGACGCGCAAGCCCATCGACCAGCTGGTCGGCTTCTCCAACCACGAGGCGATCGCCGCGGCCGTGGCCTACGTGCAGCGCCGCGGCTATGCGCGGCCGGTGTTCGTCGCCGCAGCGCGGCCGGGCGACGACCGGGCGCGCGAGCGGCTGGAGGGCTATGTGTCCGGCATGGCGCGGCACTACGCGGGCCAGCCCGCCCGCACCGTGGTGATGGAGGACCTGCCCTACACCATGGGCAGCGGCCGTGTGCTGCTGGACGCCGCGCGCACGCAGTTTCCGGACAGCGACGTACTGCTGTTCTCCAGTGACCTGCTGGCCTCCGGCGCGCTGCTGGCCTGCCAGCGCCAGGGCATCGCCGTGCCGCGCCAGCTGGCCATCGTCGGCTTCGGCGACTACGAGGTCGGGCGCGAACTCAATCCCGGGCTGACCACGGTGGCTGTGCCCACGGTGCGCATGGGCGAGGAGGCCGCGCGCATGCTGGTGCAGCGGCTGCGCGGCGAGCCGGTGGCGGCACGCCGGCGCGATCTTGGCTTCGAGCTGATCGAGCGCGGCAGCGCCTGAGCCCTCTCTATGCCTTCTCTTCGTTGATGATAGTGAGGTAGCCGCGACCCATCTTGAGATGGTGCATGCGCTATGGATTGGCCCCATCAGAATTCGGGTGGCATCGGCTTTGACATCGGCGCGCTGATGCGGCGCCTAACGGAACGCGACTTGCTTTGACGCGACCGGCTTGGCGGCAGAATCCCGTAACCCATGACGGAAGAGGCCATACGTGGCAGCAGACGCCGCCAAAGAGCCGGCTTGGTGGCATGCCCACGTGTCGGTTCAGACTGTCTCGTGCGTACGTCGCAGTTCCGATTGACTTACATTTCAACGCGCTGAGGTAACAAAAACGTCATCTTTCGGTCCGCGAACGCGAGGTTTCCCTTCCGAAACTAGCAGCCATGCGCAGATGTTGCGCAGGCTCTAAACGAAAGGAACCTCACATGTCCCGCAATCGCTTCACCTTCATCGCTCTGGCCGCTCTGATGGCGATCGGTGCCCAAGCCCAGGCTTCCTCCAAGGCGCCGTTGACGCGCGAGCAGGTCCGCGCCGAATACCTGCAGGCACGCGCCGAAGGCCGCCTGTCGCCGACCGGCGAAGTCGGCTACGTGTCCCAGGTGAGCAAGTCCAAGAGTTCTGTCACCCGCGCCGAAGTGCAGCGCGATCTGGCCGTCAACGGCCCGCAGATCATGGGCGAAGGCTCGGACGTGGGCAACAGCCGGGCTGCTTTGAGCGTGCGCAGTCGTGCCGATGTGCATGCCGAAGCCGCGCAGGCTGTGCGCGAAGGCACGATGGGCGGCGGCAAGCTTTGATGAACTGTGTGTGGGCGCTTCGCGGCCTTCGGCATTGCCTTGGTCGCGAACGCGTTGAAGCTACTGATCGTCGCATGAACGCCATCCATCCCGAGGATCGACCCGCATGAAAGCAGTGAAGCAAGCCTCCCATTGGATCGCCAGTAGACCAGAAGCGGACGGCTCTATCGTCGTCGCCGACTTGATCATTGCATTGGAATCGAAGCAGCCCTTCGAGGTGCATCGCCTCTCTGGGCTCGACGACGAACACTTCGCGCTGACCTTGGGTATCCTGGAAGACTGGCGATCGGTAAAGCGGCAGGCCGGCAAAAGCAAGCTGTTGGATTTGGCGCTGCAACTGAGAGCGCTGAAGGCCACCACGGGCTGAGCCGTTCAGCGACGACCGCCGACTTGCTGTGTTGGAACAGACTTTGATGCACGTCACCCGACAGACAGTGGTGGGCGCCAACTCATTTGTGGACGGAACCTTTCGCAGCTCTCGAATCTCGTCGCATCGACCGGAGCGATGCAAGTTCAAGCGATAAAGGTTATGTGAAGGAAAGTGGTGATTCCCTTTGCCAAATGAGAAAGGCCCTGTGCGGAATGCACAGGGCCTTTCGAGGCTGACTTCAATCAAAACGCTTCAAGAGCGCACTTCGCCCCAAATCTGCTTTGAGATTTCATCCATTTCTTTGTCAGCCCGTCTAAGGGCCAACATTGCTTGAAAAACCAATCCGGCAGGGACCGACATCACGATCAGTCCGAGCACCACGCGTAGAAAGACACTCATTTCTTCCATGGCCGCTCCCTTCTAAGTCGGATTCTAGTCAACCTTGCCCAATTCGATCAGCATCTTGCGCGCCCTTTCGACGCGCCGCCAAGCTGCCCAGTTGATGGACATCCATATGACTACCGCAAGGAAGAACATGAGCACATCCATCGTTGCCCTAAGTGTCCCAGATAGCCCAATTGAATGGACCAACCAAGTGTAAGCAGAGAAGCTGGTGACTGCCATTGGCATTCCCGTCTTCTCGTAGACGTGCCCGATTCGTTCCATTCGTTCCAGTTCGGTCTTGAGCTCTCGCTTGCCGAGCAAAAGGTAATTTCGGATCTCCTTGCGCTGAGCGAATGAAAGCGGGGAAGACGGATCGTTGACGAGCTGCTCCAGCCCTTCGATCGGAATGACGCGGTACTTGGCCTTCAGGCCTTGCTCGCGGTCTTTGCGTGCTCTGGAGGCTTCGGCTGCCAGGGCGTGCAGGTTGGGTTCTTGTTGGTGTGACATGCATCGATGCTCCTAGTTGGGCGCGAACACGCCACCGGTCCCAGCGGAACGATGAGACGCCCGCGCGGGTTGGATGACTGGCTTGGCCAGCTCTTGGAAAGCTGACGTCCGGATCTCAAAGCCTGATCCGGTTCTGTCGGGCACATGGGCCACGAACTTGCGTCGATCGTATCCGCTGGAGACGGCGCCAATCCAATGGCCCTATATCACGTTGCGCTTTCGTGTCGCTTGCATGGCTTGCAACGAGTGGTCACTCGGCAGCTGAATCGCTGAAATGCAACGCGAAACGCGCGAGATCTCACTGCTACCTTACACGACATACATTCTCTAAATTTATTTGCACTTCTCGTCATCAGAGTGGCGGATAAATAGGAGAAGGGTTAATGCTGCCGCTATGAAAGTGGTGTAGCAAAGCCGGCAGTGCAGGACTCCGTGATTGAGAGTTTTCCAATCAGCGGAGTTACACAATGCTTACGTTTACAGTGGTCGCGCCAAAGGGCGGTGTGGGTAAAACGACACTCACTGCGAACCTGGGAGGTCTTCTCAGGGACTTTGGCTTTCGAGTGCTCCTGATTGACGCGGACGTGCAGCCGTCGCTTTCGAAGTACTTCGAGCTTGGCCACATTGCCTCGTACGGCGTGACAAAGCTCGTCTCCGAAGGCTTTCTCACCCGGGACTGCATCTCGACGGTGCGTCTGCCGTTCGGTGAGGGCGGCTTCAAGGGCGTGGCCGAGCTGGACCCGATGCCGGACATTGACATCGTCCTGTCCGATACGCGCGAGGGCAAGCTGCAGGACTGGCTTGGCCAGCGGCTCGACCGGCTGGTGCGCATCTCCATGGCGCTGAACCAGCAGGCCGTGGCTAGCGCCTACGACTTCACCATCATCGACACGCAGGGCGCGCTGGGCCACCTGCAGGACGCGGCAGTCAATGCCGCAGACATCCTGATCTCGCCGGTCACACCGGACGTACTCTCCGCGCGCGAGTTCATCGATGGCACGCGGCACCTGATCAAGCGGCACGAGGAAGCCGCCAACATGGGTTTCAAGGTGCCAGCCATGCGGGCGGTCATCAATCGCACGGAGAACACGCGCGACAGCCGTGAGATGTCCAGCCTCATCCGAGAGGGCTACCTGCAGATGCGCGGGCGGGTCAGCACGGTGCAGACCGCCATTCACAGCGCGGTGGCATTCCGAAAGGCGGCCACGGCCCGGGTTCCTGTGCATTGGATCGACCCGCAGCGTGCAGCCGACGCGATGCACATGCTGCTGTGGGAGCTGATCCCCTCGCTGCAGGGTGTCTACGCACCGAACCACCGTAACCACGGCGTCCCGGCTCCTGTGTTTGCCGAGGCGGTCATGGAGTCGTCCGGCATCGGGCTGCAATGAGGGCCATGCCATGCGTACTCCTGAAACCCTCACTGCGACGCAGCGAGAGGCACGGCTCCGTGCCCTCGACCCCGGTAGCTGGCCAGGCGCGGACCAGGCCGTTGCCCATCCTTCCCACGAGAACTCCATGAACTCCAGCCTGGACAGGGCCCGCGCGTCATTGATGTCGACGCTGAACGAGCGGCCGAGTGCCTCGGCGCATCTCGATCCGCGGATGGAAATCGACGGCGCGGTCACGATTTTGTCGATCGACGACATCGACTTCTACGAGCACAACCCGCGCGTTTCACGAAACCCCAAGTACGCGGAGCTGCGCCAGTCGATTGCAGCCGATGGGATCACCAACATTTTGACGGTCACGCGCCGGCCGGGCGGAACGAGGTACTTCCCGTACGGAGGTGGCAACACGCGCCTGGCGATCGCGAAGGAACTGCACGCCGATGGCGACAGCCGCTTCGCGCAGCTGCGTGTCGCCATCAAGGCCTGGAAGAGCGAATTCGACGTGGTCGCGGCGCACCTGGTAGAGAACGAGAACAGGGGTGATACCTCGTTCTGGGAAAAGGCGCTGGGGGTGCAGTCGTTCAAGGAGGAGTTCGAGAAAGAACACCCCGAGCAGTCACTGATCGGGAGCGAACTGCACCGCGAGCTCAACAAGCGCGGGATGAACTTCGGCGTCAGGATGATCCAGAACTTCATGTTCGCGATCGAGTTCTTGCGGCCGATCGGTCCGTGGCTGCGCGCGTTCGAGGTCAACGTGACGCTGCGGCCCCGGCTGTCCGGATTCCTGGATGTCGCGGGGCGGTTCGACAAGAGCGACGAAGCTGCTCAGGTGGTCTTCGCGTACCTGGAAGCTTCCGCATCCGGCCTGCGCGAGCTCGAGGAGCGCAACCGACTTCGGGATCCGTCCGAGCATGTGCCAGTTGAACTGGAGGCGGCACGCGTCGTACGCGACCTCGCACAAGCCTTGGCGGACCTCCTGGGGCTCGAGCGCTCCGGTTTCGAGCGCATGGGGGAAGCCATCGCGGCCGACCCACGGCTGCAAAGCAGCGACCTGCTCGCCCTGCGTCCGCCTGCGAGCGTCTCCACATCCTCTTCCACAGCAAGCGCACGCCAGGAGGCCTTTAGGGCGCTGGCGGAGCCTGTGGTAGCGCCGGCGGGCGCGGCCGACAACCTGCAGCCAGTTCCGCCAACGCCCAGCCCCACTGTCCAGAGGCCGCTGAGCCCGATGGCCGGCGTTGTCGCGGGGACGCAAGCGAGGCACCCGTCAGAACTGCAGCATGTGCATCCAGGTCGCGCCGGAGATGTCGTCTCCGAATCCCAAGGCGCCCATCCGGCGGCCGAGCAGGCAGTTTCTGTGCGCCGTGCGCGCATGCGTGATCAGATGGTGCAGGCCATCACCGAAGTTAACGGCGTGGTGCCAATTCACGACTTCATGCTGGCCATCGACAGCATGCCGTTCGGCTTCTTTGCAGACATCCCGGAGAACCTCGCGCGCATCGGTGATCTGGACGTGTCGAGCCAGATGGAGCGCCGCGGCATGCTGTGGCACTTTCTGGCGTCCATGTCTGGCCAGCTGCATGAACAGCACTGGCGAGCGGTCGCTGACGATCCCTTGATCCAGGCGACGCGCTGGGCGCGAGAGCGCACGCAAGGCGCGATGGCGTTCGCGCGGGTGCTTGGGGAGAGCATTTATGCCGCTTGCGGCCTGGTCGATCGCGAGCAGGGGGTGTTCGAGCTGCACATCCCCGCCAACGTCCTCTGGACGCTGCTGAGCGATCCTGAGCTGGGGGCCTCGCTATCCCGCGTGATTGAGCTGCGCCGTTCGCTGCAGCAGCTGGAGCCCGACAGCCACATGCTGCGGGGTGTCCAGCTTCGATTCAACCCAATGTCCGAGACCCCGCCTGGAAGGAGCACGCCATGATCACCGTTCAACTTCAAGAGAACGGCTTCGTCAATCTGGCGCTGCAGTCCGTCATCCAGCAGATCGAAACGGAGGAGGGGCTGGACCTCTTGCTGCGCCAAGGGTGCCCGGCGAGCCTGCTGGACGACCTTCGCCAGCGCAAAGCCCGCGACCTGCTCGAAGTGGCTGGCCGGCTGCGCACGACGTACGTCCTGCTATCCATCAAGGAGATCGTAGGAGAGTTGCATCGCCTGGACCGGATCCGCGAAGACCAGGAGCTGTACGAGTACTTCATCATCCACGGTGCCAACCGGAACATGGTTTGCGAGATGTGGAAGCGGTCCCATGACGAGGTCGCCTCCATGCGCAAAGCCTTGCTGCCCGGTGGCGGCGCCAGCCCTGGGCGGACCCCGCTGCCCAAGGACCCCGCGGTCCGTGAAGCGATCCACCAGGCATGGGCCGAGATCTGCACGCAGCATCCAGATGCTACGTATCGCAGACTGTTGTACCAGCTTCACCAGCGCTTCATGGCGCACAGCATCGACACCCTCGTCTCGACGCTGGAAGAGTTCAAGGAGAAGGACAAACCGCGCGGCCGCCGGTCTGCATCGGTGACCGCACCCGAACCGCGCGAGCTGCAAGGCATCACCGGGCTGGTGCAGCGGAAATGAGGCTGGACTCCACGAATCGCAGACCTCGGCAACGGGCCCCAATACTCCGAGAGCCACCCCCCCCTGCTGTCGGCGTGGATGGTGATGAAGCACTGCGCGAAGAAGCGCGCTTCCTGCACTGGTTTGGACAGGAAACGATCGCCTTCAACCGCGGCTACGTCGAGATCACGGGCAACGTGGTGTCGGCGCTGTGGCTGTCGTACGTGCTCGAACGCATGTCCGTGGAGCTAAGCGCCGAGCGGGCGCATCTGCAGGACGAGGGCTACCGGTTTCACATGACCGGAGCCGACTGCGAAGCCGCGACGGGCATTACGCGAGCACAGCAGGCGGGATGCAGGCGTCAACTTGAAGATCTGGGTCTGCTGCAGGTCGACGGGGTGCGCGGCAAGACCGGCAGCTACACCGTGAACTTGAGTCGGTTGCGCGAGATCATGACCGACCAGTCCAAGCCGCTCCTGGCCGCCTTGCAGCAAGCGCGGGCTTGCCAGGGCAGCCCTGGCGCAAGCGCTGAAGGCGGCACACGCGATGCCTAAGCAGGCATCCAGCGCTGTGGCCTTGGCCACCATCCGCGGCGAATCTAGTCCCGCGGATCCGAAACTGACGATCTCGATGGAGAGCGAGCTGGTGCTCCAGCACCTCAATGCCCGGGGCTTCGTTCCCTTCCATCCAACGCTTGCACAACATCTCGGCCACAAAGCTGCGCTGTTCCTCGGCTTGTGCCTGTACTGGTCGCGGCATGCCGCCAAGAACAACCCGCAGCGACAAGGGTGGTTCTACCTGTCCTCGCACGAGATCGCGCAGGCGACTTCGCTGTCGAGGCGCGAGCAGGACACGGTGAGGGATGCCCTTGGGACGGCGGGTCTCCTGGAGCAGCAGCTCGTCGGCAGGCCAGCCAGGATGCACTATCGCCTGAATCTGCGCCATCTGGCGAACCGCCTCGAGGTCATCGATGCGGGAACGGCGACCGTGGAGACGGCCTGGGCCTGGTTCCAGAAGAGCGTCAGCTTCTACCGCCCCTTAGGTGATCTGGCTGGAAGTGCCGCCGGCGGGCTGTTCCTGTCGTTCGTTCTTCGGCGCCAGCGCAAGGCCCTTCTCGCTGGCCACAGCGCTGATGTGATGCGCGTCGAGCCTGCTGAGGTCGAGCGCGTGCTGTGCTTGTCGCCGAAGGTGCAGCGCAGCGTTCGCCAACGGCTGATGCAACTGGGGATCCTGACGCTGCCGACGAACGCAGCCTCCATGGTGCATCTCAACATCCAGGCAATCCTTGCCTGCGTGCGCGGCCAAGGCGTCGCGAAGCTGCGCAGCGTGCCTGAGAAGACTGCGAAGGGGATCGAGCCCCAGCAGCGGAGCCTCGGTCTGATCGTGCAGCCGAGCCTGCTCATTGAATGCGAGCCAGGTGCCCGACCACAGGCAGGCCAGTTCAACGGCTTGGCGTTGCTCCGTACGGCAATGTTCGACACCTACCGCCGTGGACATGAAGTTGCTGATTTCCAGCAACTTCACTATCCGTCGGCGGCAGCGTCCCAAGGGGCTGTGACGGTAGGTGCAACAGTGGTCTCTCCTCTGAGCGACCCTGCCCAAAGCGCCATGCTTGCGGCTGCGCCAGGTGCCCAAACCGCCAAACTTGTGCCGGTCCAAAGTGCCCAAAGCGCCAAACTTAGGGTGCCCAAACCGCCAAGCTATATACAAACAGGTTCTACAAACACTACGACAACAAACCTGCGCAGCCAGGATGCGGCCCGCGCAACGCAGGAGGGTTGTCGTCGTCGTTCAGTTGAGCCGGTCCAGCAAGCACCGTGCGCCGATCAGCTCGACGGCCTGATCTTCCCGGGACGGCTCCCGGTGGGTGTCATCGATGGGCTGCGCTCAGCACTGTCGCAGGCACCCGTCGAATTGCGGCAGCGTCTGCTCGACGAGCTCCAAGGGCAACTGCGGATTCCGACCAAGACGATCCACAACCCTGTCGCTTGGATGTTGGGGTTGATCCGCGCGTGTGCTGCCGGAGCCTTTCTTTCCTTCGCTGATCAGGTTGCCAAGGAGCGGCAGGACCGTTGCGTCAGCGCTCAGGTCGAGCCAGGCCCCACAACGCCTCTGGTCAGGAGCCCTGAAGTCCGCGAGGAAGCTCGTAGAAAGCTCCAGGCGCTGCGCCTTGAGTTCAAGCAGAAGGTGGGTCGCTGATGTCGCCTCGTGTTCTTGACGAACGTGCAGGTGGGGTGAAATCCCCCTCACTGGCTGACGTGGATCAAAACGATCCACGTGGCAATCATTGCCATGTGGATCGAAATGAGCCACGCAGCATTCCCGAAGCGGTGTCGAGCCTCTCGCCGACGGAGCAGGTTTGTTCGAGGGAGCTCGATGTCGACGGCCGGGATCTGTTCATCCACCTCCTCCTGAGCCTGCGCCACTTTGCCGATGCCGCTGTTCTCTGGGTGCTGCTCAAGGAACGGGCTGACGTCAAGGAGTTCACCACCACATCCATGTTGATGTCGCATGTGCAGCTCAGCGGCGTCCTTGATCGGAATGCTGCAAAGCGCTCGTTCAAGAGTCTGCAGGAGCAGAGCCTCATTCATGTGCGCATCCACCGCAAGACCGCAACGCTGGTCAAAGTCGACCGCGCAGCAGTGCTGCAGCTCCTTCGGCGGCCTCTGGACGGCCGCTTGCCCGGCCTCAGCGCGAAGCTGTTTCCGTTTCTAGATGCATGGTCAGAAGAGCGAGGGCGTTGTTCCTCAGGGATCCCGTCGAGCTGGCCAGACGTTGATGCTTCCCCTCGTGGCCTAGAGCCCGTCCGCAGTTCCTCCGCATCTGAGCCTCAGGGCGGTGCGACCCCACCTCCACTCAACTAGGAGACTCCATGGCTACCGCATCCACCAAGAAGGCCGTCGTGAAGACCGCCGCTGTCCCAGCTCAACAGCCGGTCGCTGCAGCACCGATCGACGCCGCGCCGCGCGCGCCGGCGCTGATCGGCGGCCCGCTGCCCTCGGCCTTCCTGACGGAGCCGAACTCGCCGTTCCCGGACGGCTACTCCATCGCCCGCGAGCGCGAGCTGCTGGGGCCGCACATCGCGGAAGGCCTGGAGGACAAGCCTTTCGGTGCTCTGTATGACCGCTACATCGAGCTGCTCGACCGGGAGGACCGCGTCCAGACGCTGAAGGCGGAGTACGAGCGGAACATGGGTGCCGACCATGAAGCATCGCGCGAGGAGGCGATCGGCATGCGCCAAATGGGTCGCCTGGTCGACGACACCGTCGACCAGATGGAGGTGCACACGCTGGAGGCCTATCGGCTTTTCCTGGGCCGCCGGCGCGAACCCGGGACGAACGCTGCGCCAATCATCGGCGGCAAAAGGATGGGCGCCGTGCTGCGCTCGCTCTGGCTGCTCACCGGCCGGGACAACCCGTACGCGGACTGGTCTCTGATCCGGCACGAACACGCCATGAAGGAAGTCCACGCGAAGCTGCAGAAGGCCATCGCTGACGCGCAGGCGCTGCTCGCCGCGCAGCAGAAGTGGGGCATGACCTTGTCGGTCCTGCGCTCGGAACAGCCCAAGGTCCTGAACCTGGGTTTCCGCTCGCCTTACGGGTATGCCGTGATGCAGCTGGTGGGCCTGTACGACTTCTTCATCCGGTTGATGAAGACGCTCGAGCGCAAGTCGTTACGTACGGACGATGTGGTGCGCCAGTCGATCTCCGATGTCAATCGCACGATCCGCCGCGTTTGGTACGAGACCGCCAGGTTCGACCGCTGGCTGTCTCGGGAGGAGATCAAGGATCTGTGCCGCAGCGACTTCGCCGAGGGCATTGGCGAGGATGCCGCCAAGCGTGCCCAGTTCGCGCTGGAGGTGTTTGGCGCCGTCCCCAGCGACGTGTTCGGCTGCGTCCTGAAACCGACGCACTCCCGCCGACACCTGCGCGAATCGCCCGAGGAGCGCAAGTTCCTGGCGCACATGCGCCTGCAACTGGCCCGCGCTGAGGCAGCGGAGGAGGAGGGCGACGCTGGCGGCAGCGGTCCCGCGGGTACGGCTGGCGCAGGAGGTTCGTCGTGACGCTGGAGCAGTTGACATCGCATCGCGCTGGGGCCAATGCGTCTGCGGGTGCGGGTGTGGTCGTGAACCTGGCGCAGGAGCGAGCGAGCAGAGGTGTACCAGCCGTTCCTGTGCGAGGCTGTGTCAACGTGGCTGTCTGGGCGGCAGATACGGTGGCAGGCCGACGGTGTCAAGACGCGGTTGACACAAAGGGCCTTAAGGGTAGGGGGACGCTGATCGAGTTGCGCCACTACGTTGACAAGCTCGCCGGGATCGAGCGCGAGATGGTCGATCTCAGCACGTTGTCCAAGCTGGCCCGCACGCCGGTCTACCTGATGGTCCACCGCCGCGGATCGACGGGGTATGCGTTCCTGCGGTGGCGCGAGTCTGGCGCATCCAAGCGGCACCTGTCGCTGGAGCAGATCCGCAAGCTGGTCGAGGGCTGGCCCACGGAGTCCCGCGCGTGGGTCGAAGCCATGTCGCAGAACGCCTTGAGCCTCAACGAGGCGCACCTGCATGCCCGCGATGCGCTCAAGAAGATCCGGGTTGACGTTCTCGCGCGCGAACAGCACGTGCTGCCACGCGTGGTCTGAGACATCCACGATTTCTCTGGCGATGGTGTGTGGTGCCGCACCGGAGCCTTTCATCCCCAGCACCAAGGAGAGCAACATGCAGAACCTGTTCATCGGCAAAGGCAACCTGGCCAAGTCGCCCGAGGGCCAGCACATCCGGCGCAAGGACGACTCCGGCGACTTCTTCGTGGCCACCATGCGTGTGATGTTCGGCCGGTATGCCCGGGACAGCGAGGGCAACATCGAGCAGGTCGGCGGCTTCTGGCGCGAGGTCGAGATCTATGGCCCCAAGGCGCAGGACGTCTGCAAGCACCTGCGCAAGGGCGCCCGGGTTCTCGTCATCGGCGAAGAGCGTGAATTTATCGGCAAGGACGATGACGGCAACGAGGTCGAGGTCATCAAAGTGGTAGCCGAGGACGTCGCGCTTGTCCTGACCCGTGTCGAGGAGATCCGCTTTGCGCCGGCCCGCCAGCGCGAGGAGGAGATGGCCGACTGACCTGGTCAGGGCTGACAAAGAAATTCCCGAACTACCTTGTGGTGCCAGTGTGCCGACAGTACCTGCACAAGGAGATTCGAATGCCAGCATCGAACAGCGCATCGACGCCCGAGAGCGTCAGCGCAGCTGCCATCAAGGAAGATGCGCTCGCCAAGGTCCTGCAGCACGGACCAGAGACCCTGGAGGTTCTGACGCGCGTCACCGGATGGGGCGAGAAGGAAACCCAGCGCACGCTGCTCGCCCTGATCGCAGGCGGGCGCGCCAAGTGCACCAACATCAATGGCCGCCGGATGTTCACCGCCAGGCCGCTGGGGGCATTGACGACCGGTCGGCCAATGCATGTGACGGGCTCATGAAACCCGAAATGTGCATATTCACCCGAGGCCTATTGCAGTGGAGTCATTCTGGCCGAGTAAGCTCATGGCGCTGGGCTTGTTGCCCCCTGTCCACTAGGAAGTGTGGGCTGAAGAAGACCAGATCTCTCCCGCTCGCCCGGAGCGAAACCCGGGCACTAAATTTTCCATTGCTGGCCTTACCCGCGCGCAGCGTTGCGAGGCACTTCATGCCAGGCTCTGACTTCGGCGGAGCTGGTGCCGCAGGGCGTGGCACCGGATGTATCGATGGTTGGCGATCGATGCCCTTCCTGCTAGATTCCAATGGTGCTTGCTCTGCGGAGCACTCGCAGTCGCTCAGCCTTTGGAAGCGGCATACCGGTCCCCAAGATCGGCAAGGCAGTCATCGTTCATTAACCCTCTGGGAACCACTTCCCAGATGGGCAGTGGTCTCCCAATGTTCTGGAGATCACCATGCAACAGTCCTCTTCCTCGAAGAGCGATGCCAGCGGCTTCAACCCGCGTGGCGTCGACATGCAACACCTGCACCAGGTGTTCGAGCGCGTGCACGACGTCGTTGTGGCCCGCATCGTCATCGCGCAGTTCGATGCGAATCCGCGGCTCAAGGACGCCTTCCCGGGCGTGCACTTGAAGGCGCTGGAGACCATCAAGCGTGCGCACATCCGATACGCCAAGGCTCATCGCGCTGGCGTGCGGTTCGCAGCTGTCACGCAGGCCTGCCGCGGCATCGCGTCGTGGATCGCACTGTGTGTTCGTGGGTGCCTCGCATCGGTGCGTGCCGCCCATCAACGCCGGCGTTTCGTCGCGAGCGTGCGTGCGCAGGTGCGGATCCCTCGGGTCGCGCACAACCAGGACGCGCAGGCCGAAGCGCGTCATCTGCGCCGCGTAGCCTGAGGAAAACCGCGGGGGCGGGGCTGGACGGTAGTCCAGCCCTGCGCTCTGCATCAACAGGCCGTGTTCATCCAAGCGCTCCGGTCGAGCGCTTCGTAGAGTTCGAACCAACCAGGAGAAACCGTGAACATCTTGAAAGCTTCGTACCCGATCGCCGCCGTCGCCTTGCTAGCCCTGACGGCGTGCTCGGCCGTACCCGTGACCCAGGGCGGCGCTGCCGTAGAGCTGATCTCGGCCAGGCCGACGGGCTGCAAGGCGCTCGGTGAGGTAATCGGCAGCCAGGGCAACGTGTTCAGCGGCGACTTCACGTCCAACGAGAACTTGATGGTCGGCGCGCGCAACGACCTGCGCAACAAGGCCGCGGCCATGGGCGGCAACGTCGTCGCGATGCAGAACACGCTGAACGCAACGCATCCGTATAGCACGGGCAACGTGAGCACCACGATCGTAGGCAACGTCTACGCCTGTCCGGCGAAGTGACCAGGCGGTTCAAGCAGCAATTCCAAGGAGGTTTCCATGACGAGCACTCAGTTTTCCAGCGGCGGACCCCGGCACACGCCGTGGCCAGGCACTCCCGAAAAAAACTCTCCACTTGTGGCGAAGCTGCCGCTGTGGGACGTCATGGTGTTCGACCGCCAGAGCCGTGCCGAGCATGTCTCGCAGGTCCGGGCGCTCGAGGCCGATGAGGCCGAGGCGCTGGCTCGGCACGAAGCCGCCGAGGATCACCCCGCTGGTCACTTCTACGTCAAGGCCGTGGGGCTGTCGACCCGTCCAATGCTGTGGAGCGTATGGCTGCGTGGCCGCCGCGGGCTGCGGGAGGCGCTTCCTGCCGATGAGCCGTTGCTACTCGGTCGCGTGGTCGCGGCGGACGTGCCACGCGCGCGAGCTGCTGCATTGGTTGCGTTCGCTGGGCCAGGTCCGAGCGAGCCAGGCGGCAAGCCGTGGCGCTGGCTTCAACGCGGAGATCACTTCATCGTGACCCAGTGCTGACAACCCATGCCCGGCCGGCCGTCGCAGCGTTTGGACACCTCGGCCGTCGACGGCTTATCACGGCACGGGCCTGAGGCGCGTAAGCGCTTGTGACGGCCAGGAGGGATTTCGAAGATGGTGAGCATTGGTCGCAGAAGTCGTGCGTTTAGGCAAAGAAACAACGAAATCTGCGAAATAACTTAACGTAATGTATGTCGCATAAAGTGAGTTTTGCTTAAAAAAGAGGCTTCACGCCCCTGCAAATTCCACTTCATCGACGCGTCCGGACCGGCTGTCCAAGACTCCCCGATGCACGGGGCCGACTCTATGGCATGGCAACGCCCAGTGTCAACCAAGGGGCTTTCGCATTCCGCAGCATCGCGCTGCATCACGCCACGCGCAGAGCCGGGTTGCTCGGCGGCACCGGCTGCACCCAGTTGCCAGGCTCGCACAGCACGACCGCTGCCAGCTTGCCGACCACGGCATCGCCACGGCCGTGCACCGTGAACTTGATGATGTTGGTGCGGTTCGGTCCGGCCATGTGCCAGCCCGCACGGATCACGTCCTTTTGCACCTGCATGGCGATCTCGTCGGATGGGCCGTCCGCGCCCACGCAGCTCTCGGCGAACAGCTTGAAGATCAGCGGCGAAACCAGCGCCATGCCTTGCGGCACGAAGTGCACGACCGCGCCGCTCTCGTTGTACTTGATCGAGCGGTCGACGAGTGATGTCTGCACCCAGCGCATGAACTCCAGCGCAGCATCAGAGGCTTTCGGCTGCTTGCCAGCGCCGTTGGGGATCATCGGCAGATTGGGCCTGAGCAGCACGGCCTGCGGCATCGACTCGCTGGCTTCGGCGCGCTGGGGCTCCTGCCTAGTGCCAGCGGTGCGCTCTTGATCAGCGACAGCGCTGCTGAACATGCCGCCTGGTCGAAGCAATAGGCCAGCGCCGTCGTCCGCTGCACCATCGCGGCCGAAGGTGAGCGTCGGGTTGAAGGTCTCAGCGGTGCTCGGCTGCTCCTGCGGTGGTGGCTCGACGGCCTCTGGCTCGTCGATGATGGAGCTGCGGGCCAGCTGCCTGTCCTTCTTGGCGCGCCCGCTGCGCTGATCCTCAGCGGCGTCGTCCGGATCGAGAAATTCGTCGACGCCGAACTCGCCGAAGATCGGCTCGCGGGGCATTGGCACCGCGTGTTCTTGGCGGGCAGCTGCTGGTGCGTGCTCTACCTGGTCACTGGAGGATGCGGGCGCTGCCGGTGCCGGTGCCAAGGTGTTCCCGCTGTTCTTGGCGCCTGCCGCTCTTGGCTTGTTGAATGCAGGGGCCTTGTGCAGCGGGTCGTTGCGATTCGCGGGCTTGCTGGCTTGAGCAACTGCTGCAGCTTCTGGCGAGTTGGATACCACTGGCGCAGCCTTGCGCGTGCCGGCCTCTGCAACAGTTTCCTCTCGCTGCTCCATGGACGGTTGAGGCATCCCGCCCTCCCGCATCGCGACGCCGCTCAGTGGCGCAAGCGTGGCAGAGCGTGCGGATGTCCCAGATGTCGCAGGTCCGCCGTCGGAGGCGAGTGCTGCAGCTTCGTCCTTCGCCCCGCGCTTGGCCAACACCTCGATGCGGCCACGCATGGCCGGTGGGTAGTGCTCCGGATCCGCGTAGAACTTGGACAGCGGAAAGCGCAGAACGCTCAGGCTGTGGGCATAGCCCGTGGGCGCGCCCTCACCCTGCGCAGATGCGCCATCCTCGCCTTCCCCGTGCACCGTCACGTACCAGATGGCCTGCCCCGACTGCGGGTTGGCCACCAGGCAGCCGTATTCCTGCCACGTGTCGAAGAGCCGGTCGTTCTTGTCATCGCCTGGAACAGCTTCGTCCGGTGCATTGGCCTTGATCCAGCCGCGGGTGGCATCCGCGAGCCGTTTCGCGACGAACCAGATGGAGTCCTCGAACACCCATGCGGCAGCGCCCGAACGGTTGAGCGGCAGCTCCGTTCCCTTGCGCAGCATGTCCTGCACGGCTTGCATCAGCAGATCCACCAAGGGTACCGCTGTGGCAGTGGCGAACCGCGCGCGGCTGCCGTGCTGCAGCGCGCGCCGCGTCGAGGCCTTGTCCGCCTCGCGCACGATCCTGGCCACGAGGCTGTCCTTGTCCTCGCCAGAGAGGTAGCGCTGCAGGGCTTCAAATGCCGCAGGTTGGCGCGCGAGGAATGCCAAGGCCGTGGCCGACGCGATGTGCGGCAGCAGCAGCATGGCCAGGCGCGAGTGCGCGCGGTAGTCGCGCAGCGACTTGGGCGTGAACTCCACCAGGTACTCCGCGCCCGTCTTGCCGGCGGCGACCTGGTTCAGCGACCCGGACATGGGTTGCCAGCGCACGCCATCGGCCATGCCCACGGTGCGCCAGGACACCATGAGGTCGGACATGGGCTTGGCGATGTCGTGCAGCAGCGCGCTGTAGAAGACGACGAGGGTCCATTCGTCGCGCTGCGCGTCGATGATCTCGATCGGTGCACCTTCAGGGAGTAACCGGCCACCCCGCCAGGCCAGCGCGGCCAGCAGCATCTCAATGGTGTGCGCCAGGAGGCCGCCTGCGTGCGCGTGGTGGTGCGCCTCGGACGCTGGCAGCAGTTGCACAAACTCAGCGTAGCGGTGGATGGCGCTTAGGCAGTCGCGCTGCCAGACCGGCTGCGCCAAGCGCGTTCTGCGCCAGATTTCGCGCAAGGCCTTGTCTGCCTGGACCACCTGCAGCAGCTCTTGGGCAGGCAGGACGCACAGCCACCCTGGTGCAGCACCCTGCACGCGAATCGGTGTGGCGGAGACAGGCTCAGGCGAGGGCGCGGGGCCGACCGCTGTTGCAGACTTGTGCGGCTGCGCGGGCAGTCCAAGCCACCTGCGCCAGTTGGCGCGCAGGATCTGTGCGAGGTGCGGCAGTACCGACGCTGCCTCAGTGGTCGGCCTGGCCATCGCTGGCACGGCCAGGCCGCGGCGCACGTGGTACTTGCGGCACGTGCGGTACATGTGGCGCCTGTGGCATGGGCGCAGGGCCGGGCCCTGTGTCGGTGGAGTTCTCTGGCGCCGGGCCGCCCATCAGCAGGTCATGGATGGCCTGCAGGTGTGCTGGATCGGCTTCCTCTTTGGTGATCACCATGAGGCACTCCTCGCCTTCGCGGTCGTCGGAGATCGGCAGGATGTCGAGGAATCCGAGCCAGGAGATCTCCAGCGGGTTCCAGACGATGCGCTTTTCGAACAGCGGGCCCCAGTAGGCGATCGTGCGCACGAAATCGAGCTGCAGCAGGTCCTCGACGATGGCCGCCTTGAGCTCGCGCAGCGCCTGCGGCGTGAGCGTCGTCCCGGCTTCGGGCTTGGGCGTCTCGATGGCGAAGCGCATCAGCGCATCGCGCATCGCGATGGCCTGGTTCGACTCAATGTGAAGGTGTTCCTCCAGTCCGTCGTAGCGGCCCAACCAGCTGAGCACCGTACCGGCCCATTCGCTCAGACCCAGCTGTTGCAGCTGCATGACGATCGCGTACGGTGCGTGCGTTTGGTCCAGCGTGGAGCGCCCGAAGCGGGGGTACTCGTTGTTGGAAGGAAGAGGTTCCATCTGAGCTCCCAGTCTTGGGACGGGCGTGGTGGTCATCGTCAGCGCACTCTAGTCGGAGCCTGTGTAACGGTCTTGCGCATTCCGCGGATACATCGCGCGGGGATTTCGCTTGATGCGAGCCACCGTTTCTGGTAGTTGGCTGGTGAAGTGCTTGATCAACTTTGCACCTGAAGACCTCAGACGGGTTAGCCAATAAAGTAGCCTCGTTTTCCTTGTCAAGGTGAGGGCCGTCGAATAGATTCAAGAATATGGCGCGGCTCTATTTTGAGCGCGTGATTGCTGGAGGGTTGCTTTCTATTTTTGAGAATCCAGGCCGTTAGTCGAAGCTATCGCATTTAGCTAAATTTCGAAATTTTTACCGAATGGTTGGAAAATCTTCGTGTAAGCCGTCTTGCGGCTATATGCCTGTTAGGCGGCTATAAGCTCTTAGCGGGATCTATATAAGACTTCGGTCAATAGAAGAAGCGAGTGGGACGTCAGGCGGAAAGAAATTCGCCCGGCGACGGTTGATGGATTTTCTCCCAATGTCAAGTCTTCTCCATGCAACGGCGCTCCGACTATTCTTGGACGTGGTCATTCGTATGCCTCTATTGGTAAATCTTCAACCAAAAGACGAATGCCTGGCCTCTCTTTCGCAAGAATAGCGCCGCGGCTTTCATGCATGACGTTACAGCCGGAAACGGCATCGACGACCAGCTAGACCGCGTTGTGATTGAATTTTAACTTCAAGATCAGCGCGGCTAGTGAGATTCTCCATGCCAGCATCGGTGGCACATCGATTCTGGAGTTCGCAAGCAATAGTCACTGTACTCGACGCCAGTTCTCGCTTCAATCTAGCGGAATCGCCGACTGGGCATCTGGCCGAGCTTTCTCCTCCCTTTTTAGCTGCTGAGATTCTTTCTCTGTAACCCACTTTGCAATCAATGCAACTACAAAGGCAGCTATAAATACGGCAATAGCTAATTTCACCTTCTCGTATGGACCAAAAAAGAAGAGTGCTCCCGCCAGATGGCCGGCGAATCCCGCTGCCTCGTCTACCCAAATAGCACAAAAACCTGCAACTCTGAGTAAATTGTTTTTACGTTTACGCCATGTGAGGAGGAAAATATAAAGAATGATAAGGGCGACTGAGGCAGTTATGTAAATGGCAGTCCTGGGGTCCAGTGCGGAACTACCGACTGTGGAAATTTCGATTCGAAAGTAGGAGCCGAAAAGTCCCAGTTGGGAAAGTCCCAAGGTACCCCATAGAGTGATCCATACCAACGCTTTTAGAATCGTCTGAACTAGTGCTGAACGAAACGCGCTCATGGGGTGGGCCTAACAATGGTCGTCAATTGAAAAAAGATAATCATCGGCTCTGAATTTCCAAAACTACCATCTAACTTTCAAAAGATGGGTTGCAGCCTAACGGCTGTGCGAGTAGTGCGTATCCACCACTTCAAACGAGTTAGTCAAGACCTTCTCATCTGAGGTTAGACACTGGTGTGCAGCGAATTTCCAAACGGGCGCGACTCAGTTGTCCGCCAAAACTCCACTTCCTGCGCCGTGAGAGGAGTCGTGGTCGCCTTCAGCAGTCAAATGTAGTGCAGTAACTTGTTGTGCGAGACAAGTTGAATGAAGGTTTTCAGTACATCTACGCATGCCGCTGTTTGCACACTGATGCGATGCGATGCGATGCGTGTGCTAGGTGCTTGGCGTTTTACGGTCTTTTGAGATCACGCGTTTCGCGGTCGGCGCGCCCCCGGCGGCGACCGCGCCTTTGACACCTGTAGTTCTCCCGTAGGGACTGCCCTTGCCCGTAGAGCCCTTGCGCCGTCGACGAGCGTCGAGGAGACGGCGCGCCCTTTGGGTTGGGCCATTAACCCCGTAGAGCGCCCTTCCCCGTCCGCCGCCCGGCCCCCCGGGCGGCCCGCCCTTTCGGCGTTCCGCATCTCTCGTTGCATCGCCGCAGTCCGTCGCGAGCGGATACCGATCCACTGCCCTCTTGTCAAGCGAGAACCGCCTCGCACGTTGCCGCAGGTTTCGCGTTGAGCTCCGGCCTTTGGACAAGAACACTGCGGGCACTGTCGGCGCCTCGGTGCCACCTTGGCCCGGCTGGTTCGCATCGATCCGGCCGGGCCCCTTTCTTCACCGCATGGAGAACTTGGGAATGGCACGAGCAAGCAGCACTTGGCAAGACCACGGTCCAGGTCCGTGGCGAGCCCATCTGTGCAACCTGACGCTGCTGGTCTGTGGCGCAGCGGCGTGGCAGGCTGCCGCAGCGCAGGTGTCTGTAGCCGCGGCTCGATCGGGAGGCGACGAGCTCGTGCTGGGTCGCTACACGACCTCTCTCGCTCGGCCGCCGTCCGAGCTCGCGCAGCCGCTCGACGTGGTGGTGGCCATCACGTTCCCCCGGTCAACCGTTGCCACCGTCGGTGAAGCCGTCCAGCACGCGCTACTGCGTAGCGGGTACAGGCTCGAGCAGAGCGGGCTCGCAGAGCCTGCGCAGAGCTTCTTGCGGCTGCCGCTTCCCGAGTCGCAACGCCAGGTCGGGCCGTACAGGCTTCAGGCTGTGCTGGACCTGCTGGTCGGATCGGCGTGGCACTGGCATGCCGATCACGCGCAGCGACGGGTCTGGTTCACCGGCGCACTGACGCCGACCGCTTCAGCCGCTGAAGAGGCGCCGCAGGTCCAACGCGGCATTTCGGATGTGACTGCTTCAACTGCATCCGTTGAGCCTGAACAAGCCAGAGAGCAAGCGCGGACCTTCCCTGTTGCACCTCCAGCTGCCGCTGGTCAACCCATCGAGTGAGGCATCGATGAACCAAGACCAGATGGCCCAGGACGCCCAGCGCATCGAGGACGAGCGCCTGCGCGTGCAGGAAGAGGAAGAGCGGCTGCGTCGCGAAAAGGAAGAGCTGCTGAGCCAGGAAGGCTCTGCTGCTCGTGGACAAGGCGCTCAGCGGCGTGGTGTTGGCCAAGGCGGAAAAAATGCAGGTGCGGCAGGTGCGGCAGGTGCGGCAGGTGCGGCAGGTGCGGCAGGTGCGGCAGGTGCGGCAGGTGCGGCAGGTGCGGCGGGTGCGGCAGGGGCGATCCCTGCTGGGCCGACGGGGCACCGGGCGCGATTCGGCTTCTCTGCCGCTGGCAAAGGGTTTGGCTCGACTTCCACGCCGGCCGCGTCGGGCGCCCGGTTCCATGGCTCCTCCGGCTCTTCCGGTGGTGGCAGTGGCAAGGCGGCGGGCATCGGAGTGCTGGTCGTGGTCGTTGCAGCTGCGGCCATCTACTTCGGCACCTCGGGCAAGGTCGATCCCAAGCAGGTCACCCAGGTCGCCGCGCAGTGGCTCAACGGTAGCCCTGACCGTGGGGCCGCCGAACCGCATGATGAAGTTGCACGCGCGCAGGACCGTGGACCAGCGCCAGCAAGTGCGGGCTCCGATATCCCTGCCGAGCCGAAGCTGCCATCCGTCGAGCCCACGGTCGCCACGCCGACTTCGGATGCACCTGCAGACGTGACGCAGGAGCCTGGAGCAGGCCAAACGGACCACGCTTCCGCGGACTCAGAGGGCACTCCCGCTGCTTCGGACCCCTCGCATGGGCTGACGCCCATCGCGATGCGCGATGCTGCAAGCCCGGAGATCATGGCGAAGCTGGCGGCCATCGAGTCCCGACTGGATCTGATCCAGGCCCAGATGTCGGGCTCCGCGAGCTTGGCAACTTCGGCTCAGCGGCAGCAAATCCCTGCACGCCCGCGGCCATCGACGCCCGCCGTCAGGGCACGCACGAGCTCCGGTGATCTGGCGGCGGCCGCCAAGCCAACGCCGGCGGCCGAAGCCCGATCCCGCGCCGGCCAGCTGCTGGCCGTGGACGTGTGGGGCGGCGTTCCCTCCGTAGTGGTCGGTACCGGCGACTCCGCTGACCGGCGCACACGCGTGCTGCGGCCTGGCGACTCGCACAACGGCGTGTCGCTGTTGCATGCGGATCCCGTGACCGGGCAAGCCACGTTCAGCGCGGCCGGCACCACGTTCACGATGAACGTCAAGGAAGGTGGTTGAGATGGCCCGAGTCCATGCACGGCCACGCACCTTCCCGCTCGTGGTCGCCGCGACCTTGGCGCTCATGTCCGGTAGTCCCTGGGCACAGACCAGGGAAACCCGAACACAGATCGAGTCTGCCCAGACGCAGGGCGCACGGGAAGCCGCTCTCAAGCTTTCCGACAGCGAGCGCATGGTCGCTGAGATGTGGGGCTTGGATTACGGGGAGATGCTGCGCGCCAAGGTCCTGATGCAGGGGCCGCGCAGCGCGTTCTCGATCCCCAACATGTCCCCGGTCGAGGTCCTCGGCATCCACGCGCGCAGCGAGGCCGAGCGGCAGAAGTACGCCGATAAGTTCGCACACGCCGTTTTCGAGGACGTCAAGCGCACCTTGGCCTTCGGGCAGGCGTACCAGACTGCCATGGAGCGGCTGGCGGGCGGCACACCGATGGTGTCGTACGCGGGCGCATCGGGTGTCGTCGCGCCGACTGGCTCGGCGGACATCGGCAATGTCCCGCGCAGCCTGGTGACCGAACCAGGCGCCACGGGGCCGTCTTCGCGGGCACGCTTCGCTACGCCGCAGACCTCCTCCCCGGTGCAGCGCACTCGCTGAGAACGATGACCAGCGCGACCACTCCCCCCTTCGTCCACCGGCGTGCGGCACTGCGCGCTGGCGTGCTGCCGCTGCTGGCATGTGCCGCGCTGCCGGCGATGGCCAACACCGCGCTGCGCCCGTTGAGCTACCTCCACTTTCTGCGCCCAGCCCCGCCGGCATCGAGCGCGGCCAGCCCGCTCAGCGTTCCACAAAGCGCTCCACCCAGCGGCCAGTCCGTTCACCTCTACCCGCCGCACGAGACCCGCAGGCTGGAGCCCGTTGAGCCAGCCAGATCGCGGGTGCAGCCCGCGCCGCAAGATCAGAAGCCGCTCGCGCCGGGCAAACCAGGTGCCTCGCTGGGCCGACCGCCAGCGGCATTCGAGCGGACGGCCGCACGGCACGGTATCTCTGCGTGGCTCATGTACGGCATCGCCCTGCAGGAATCGCAGCTCACGATTGGCCGCACGGCCCTGCCCTACCCCTGGACCCTGAACGTGGGTGGCCGGCCCGAGCGGCACCGGGATGCGCAAGCCGCACGCGCCGCTCTGCGGCGTTACCTGCGCGCGGGCCTCACGAACGTGGACTGTGGCCCGATGCAGGTGAACTGGCGTTGGCACCAGGACAGGTTGCAGACCGTCGAGCGCGCGCTGGACCCGTACATCAACCTGGATGTGGGGGCCCAGCTGCTGGCCGATCTGCGTCGCACCCACGGGGATTGGCGCCTGGCGATCCAGCTCTACCACGCAGGCAATCTGAACACGGCCGAGCGTCGCGGGCGCGCTCAGCGCTACCTGGCGTCTGTGGAACGGCGCCTGCAGCGACATGGGCACACGCTCGCCGCCGCCATCGCCGAGCAGTCCGATGGCCCGGGAGCTCGACGTGTTTGATGCGCGTCCGTCCCTGACCATCCCGCGGCTTGCGGGTTGCCTGCCCGTGCTGTTTGCCGGCGTCGCCCACGCCGCACCGGTGGAGGCTGTGTTCGACAGCGGCCGATCGATACCGATCCAGCCGTACCTGGCCGTTCCCGGCAGCGTGCCTGAGGCATCCACCGGATGGGACGGTGGCGCGGCCTCGGACGGCGCAAAGCCCGGGGCCTTCCCTGTCACCAGCTCACTGAAGCGTGGCGTGCTGCCACACGAAGTGCCCGTGTTCGATCGCAGCTTGCTGACGCAGGCCCTGGTGGTCACTGGAACGGACCGGCACTCGATGGCTTGGCTGCTGTTGCACCGTGCTCGGCTGGCTGCCATCGATGCAAAGGTCGTCGTGGTTCAGGCGCATGCACCCCAGTACCTGGCCCTTGCCCGCTCGATGCTGCCTGGGCTGCCCATCGTGCTGCGCAATAGCAGCTGGATCGAAGACCGGTTGCGCGCTGCGGGCGCCGACGTGTACCCGCTGCTGATCGGCACGGACGGCGTGGCCCGGCAGATCTTGCCGATGGATGACCCGGGTTTTGTCCCGGTCGCCGCCGGAGGTCAGCAATGAGCGCGCATTCCGTCCTGGAAGCCAAGCTGCGCCCGCCCATCGAGCTGTGGAGCGCGGCGGTGGCCTTCGGCATCGCGTTCCTGGCGGTCTGCGCGCCGTGGGCGCTCATGATGCCGCCAGCTCTGGGTTGGGTAGCTGCGGTTCTGGCCGCAGGCTTTGGCTGGCGTCGGCTGCGCCAGGCCCTGGAAGTCGTTCGCTACCAGCGCGGGCTCAAGTTCAACAAGATCACGCGGGTAGCGCCCTCGCGGCTCCCTGTCGACCGCAGCCAGCACCTCTACCTGGGCGACGGCTTCGAGTGGACACCGCAGCACACGCAGCGCAAGCTGGATGCGGAGCGCAAGGATGCCGAGCCGTTCGTGCGCCCTTCCGGTCTGGAGAAGCGGCTGTCCGCGGTCGGCACGCGGCTGATGGCGTCCGTCGAGGCGGACATCGGCACGGCACAGAACCTGGGCACCGCCCTGCCCTTGCGGGCCCGCTGCCTGCGCAGCTTGACCAGCGCTGGCGGCGCTCTTAACCCGCTGTACCCCAACATCGACCTGGGCGGCTCGCCCGTCCTGCACGGCGTCGGCGCGCTGCAGGAGAAGCCGATCGCGCTTCGGCAGTCGGTCCGGGCCGGCCATTTGCTGGTCAAAGGGACCACGCGGGTCGGCAAGACCCGGCTGCTGGAGCTACTGGCGACGCAAGATATCCATGCCGGGCAAGTCGTCATCGTGATCGACCCGAAGGGCGACGCGGACCTGATGCTGCGCCTATACGCAGAAGCCCGCCGGGCCGGCCGAGAGGACCAGTTCTACCTGTTCCACCTCGGGTTCCCGGAGATCTCCGCACGCTACAACGGCATCGGTAACTTCGCGCGCATCACCGAGGTCGCCGCGCGTGCCACGAATGCCCTGCCGTCCTCTGGCAACAGCGCCGCGTTCAAAGAATTTAGCTGGCGCTTCACCAACATCGTGGCGCAGGCCCAGGTGGCCCTGGGCCGCATCCCTACCTATTCCACGCTGCTGCGTGACGTCACGGACGTGGAGCCGCTCTTCATGGAGTACGCCCACATGGTGTTTCGCACCTGCGCGGCGCAGGGCCAGTTCACGGACTTTGCGCAGCGCCTGGCGGCCATCGAGGCCCAGGTCATGGCCAAGAAGATCGCCGTGGACCGCCCGATCCAGACGCGCACGCCCGATGTGGTGGCCATGATCCACTGGATCAAGGAGTCGCGCCACGTGGACAGCGTGCTGCACGGGCTGGTCGGCGCGGTCTCGTACGACCGTTCCTTCTACGAAAAGATCATCGCCTCGCTCGGGCCGTTCCTGGAAAAGCTCACCAGCGGCGCCGTCGGCAAGCTGATCTCGCCAGACTACTTCGATCCGGACGACGAGCGACCGGTCTTCGACTGGATGTCCGTGATCCGCCAGGGCGGCATCGTGTACGTGGGCCTGGATGCCCTGTCCGACTCGGTCGTGTCCTCCGCCGTCGGCAACTCCATGCTGGCCGATCTGGTGAGCGTGGGCGGCAAGCTCTACAAGACCGGCCTGGATCCGCACCGCGAGGACGGCAAGGTGGTGCTGCCAACGGTCTGCTGCCACTTCGATGAGGTCAACGAGATCGCTGGGCCCGAGTTCGTGCCCATGGTGAACAAGCTGGGCGGCTCGGGCTTTCGGATCTCGGCGTACACCCAGTCCTTGTTCGACTTCGAGGCCAAGGTCGGCGACAAGGCCAAGGCCGCGCAGATCCTGGACAACTTCAACCACCTGGTCATGCTGCGCGTGCGCAGCATCGCGACGGCCAACCTGCTGGCCGAGCAGGTGCCGCAGGTGAACGTCGTGCACCTGACGCCCATGTCCGGCGTGACCGACACCGCGGCCCAGGGCACCGGCGTGGACTTCACGTCCCGCAACGACGACATCGTCACCACGACCAAGGTGCCGCTGATCGAGGCGGCGGACATCCTGCAGCTCCCGCAGGGCCACGCCTTCGCGCTGCTGGAAGGCAACCGGCGCTTCAAGATCCGCATCCCGCTAGCGGACTCGACCAACGATCCGTTCGTGCCCGCGTCCATGCGCAAGGTGGCGATCGAGATGAAGAAGCGCTACCGCACCAGTGAGCACTGGGCGGCGAGCGAGGACTGGCTAAGTGCCCATCCGCTCGGCGGCGCGGCCACAGGCCTGATCGCCACCGACTTGGCCACCGCAGACGTGTTTGCCGATGAGCCGGGTGCAGGGGGCGTGGCGCCCGCAGAGCGCGATGACCAGAGCGTGCTCTCGCATGGGGCAGTCCTTGGCAACGTACTGGGGCACCACGCATGAACGCTCCTCCCCAGCGTGGCCCCGTGCGGCCTGAGACCCGAGGGCCCGTGATGCTGGTCTTCGAGGTCTCGATCGGCCTCGTGATGGTGGCCGTGTTCGCCTGGTTCACGGGCGTGGCCATCGAGGTGGTCGGCATCTACAGCTTCTGGAAGGATGAAGGCGAGGCCCACGCGCAGCGCATCGTCCAGCAGGACCTGGAGTACATCGCCGCGGCGCCGAGCAGCCTGCTGGTGGAGGACACGGTGGCGTTCTCCCACGAGGTCGTGCGCCGCGTGGCGCAGCCGTATGTAGCCCTCGGCATCGTGCGCTGGTACCAGCGGCACAACGGGCCGGCGCAGCAGCAGATCGACCGTTCCACCGGTACCGGCCAGCAAGCCCTTACCCGCGGCCTGCACAACGGCACCGTCTATGCCAGCCGGACCATGAGCCGGATCGCGCTGATCTCGATGTTCGTCGCGCAGGACGTGCTGCTGCGCATGTCGATCGCCATCTTCGCGCTGCCGGCCTTTGCGCTTGCTTGCCTGCTGGGCGCGGTGGACGGCCTGGTGCGGCGAGACCTGCGCCGCTGGGGCGGCGGGCGGGAGTCCAGTTTCATCTACCACCACGCGAAGAGGTACACGGTCTGGTCGCTCACGGGCGGCTTCGGTCTGTACCTGGCTTGGCCCTTCGGCGGGTTCAACCCCGCCTTGATGGTCCTGGTGTTCACGGTGCTCGTGGCGGCCACGCTGTCTACCACGCTGGCCGCCTTCAAGAAGTACGTCTGAAAGGCATCCCATGCGAGATTGCTCTCAACCCACCGCTCAATCCTCTGCCCAGTCCTTCCACATCTCCGCGCTGCGCAATCTCACCGATGCGTCGTTGGGGTTCGCGATCCTAGCCGCAGCTGCGGCCTTCGTCCCGACCGGTGCGCATGCCGCTGACGAAGAGCTCGAACGCGAGCAGCTGGCCCGGATCGCCCACGAGATTGCCCAGCTCGAGGTGATGGTCGCAGCTGCGGCGCAGACCAAGCCGACAGGTCAGCGGGTGCGGTTTCGGTACGAATGGCTGCAGCGAGACCTGCTGCTCGTGCGCGAAGGCATCACGCAGCACACGGACGCACCGCGGCAGCCGCGGCCGGTGCCGCCGCTGCGCGGCGACTACCGCCAGTAGCGCGCAGCCCAGCCATGCATCCCCAGGTCATGTTGCACGCCCTCTCCAACGCCTTCGCCGCCGGCTCCGGTGTTGCGCCCGCCACGATGAAGTTCGTGATCGTGTCGATCTGCGCCGCGGTGGTTCTGCTGGTCGCGCTGTGGCTGGTCAATCGCATCGTGGCGGACTACCGCGCGAACGACATCGAGGCCCACGAGGCGGCGCACTCCCTTGCCAGCGTCGCGCTTCCAGTCGTCGTGCTGCTGGTGCTGCTGGCCTGGCTGTGAGGCACCCAGTGTTGCCGATGTTCCGCCTCCAGCGTCCTGACCTTGAACAGTACCCGGTCCCTGCGCGGGTACTGCGGCGCCGACCCCTTGGGGTCGGAGCCCATTCGTCTCGCAGGCTTTCTGACCTCAAGCACCACACGGAGTTTCCGATGCAACCCAAGTTCGAACCCCTGGTCGCCGTCGCGCGACGCGCCCGAGATCGCCTGCGCGCGCTGAAGAGCTTGCCTATCGCAAGCACAGCAGGCACTGCAGGAGCGGCCGCCCTGGCCACCCTGATGAGCCAGCCGGCCTTGGCGGCCTTGCCGACCATTGCGACGCCGGCGACCGGCGTGGGCGGCGCGGCTGTGCAGCAAGGCGACTGGATCGGCACGATCGGTGCAATCTTCGTGGCCGTCGTCGCGATCATCGTGCTGGTCCTGTGCGCATGGTTCTTCCTGCAGGGGATCATGGGCCTGATCACCAAGTGGAAGGACTACTCCAACGGCCGGGCCCAGATCGGCGACCTGAAGGAGTACTTCGTGATGGTGATCCTGTCGTCGGTGGTCGTCGTGCTGCTGGGCGGCTACGCGGTCTCCACGATGAGCTGATCGCGGACGGGCACGAGCATGAGCGACAGGCTTCTCGACGACGATGGCGACGGCCGTGTGCCGTTGACGGACAGGGTCAACTCAGAGCCGGCCATCCTGCACGGGATGACCGCCAGTGAGGCGAGCTGGCTGGGAGGCTTGTCGCTGTTCCTCTACACGTTGGGGACCGGCATGGTCATCTACGCGAGTGGCCTGTGGCAGCTCCTCCTGGCGCCGCTCATCGCCACCATCGGCACGCTGTGGTTCGGCTCGATGTGGCTGCAGAAGATCAAGCGCGACCGGCCGGACGGCTACTACGGCCATGCACTGCAGCTGTGGCTGTCGCGCCATGGATTGAGCCACGCGCGGTTCATTCGCCACGCCGGCTACTGGAGCATCGGACGTACCGACACGCTGTCGCTGCGGGCCTCGCTGACGCCGGGGTCGGAACCGTCGCCGGCGCCGTCACCTGCACCAGCCGCGCCGGGGCCGTTACCGGCCTTGGCGCGCACCGCCCTGCTCGCAAATGAACTGGAGCAAGGCGCATGAGCAACTACCTCAACGCCCTGGCCGCTGAGCGCCGTCTGAACACTACGCTGAAGTGGGTCATCGGCGGTGTTGGCCTGCTGGGCGCCTTCGGCACCTACATGGCCTACCAGGTCCCCAAGAACCTCAACGTGCACCTGCTGCCCAGCGTAGCGGTCAGCAGCACGGTGCAGGTGCAGGAAGGCGAGTCGCTGGTGCCTGCGGCGAACGTCTACGCCTTCGCGTACTACGTCTGGCAGCAGGTCAACCGCTGGTCCTCGGACGGTGCCACCGACTACGGCGCGCAGATCTTCCGCGTGCAGAACTACGTCACCCCACGCTGCATCGCGCAGCTGACAGGGGACCTGCAGGCCCGCCAGAAGGCCGGCGAGCTGCGTCAGCGCACTCGGCACATGAGCGAGATCCCGGGCCTGGGTTTTCAGGCCAATCGCGTGATCGCCGACGACGCCGGCATGGCCTGGAACGTGTTCCTGGACATGCAGATCCAGGAGACCTACCGCGGCCAAGCGGTCAAAGACGTGTTCATCCGCTACCCGATCCGGGTTGTGCGCTTCGACGTCGACCGCGAGCGCAATCCCTGGCAGCTTGCGGTGGACTGCTATGGCACCGAGCGGCCGGCGCGGCTGGACGAGGCGCAGATGCGGGTGGCGCACATCCCCAAGCCTGGCGAGCCACCGGCCAGCCCCAATGCGCCTGAGCTGCCTGGACGCGTGGAGCCTACGGCGCTGCCGCCGGCGACGGCCATGCCGAGTCCTCCAGGCGCCGAGGCGTCCACTCCACTTCCCTGAGCACGTCATGCACCACCTCTCTCCCCTCTTCCCGCGCGGCCGTACTGCGGTTCGGCGTGCCAGCCTGGTCTCGGTGGCCTGTCTTGGCCTGCTTCAGCTGGCGGGCCCGAGCGTTGCCCAGCAGGTCCAGGACTTGGACATTCGCAGCGTGCCGCCGGACATGCTGCAGGCTTCCGACGCACCGTCCGGTGCCGGACAGCGCAATGGCCCCGTGGATCTGGGCGAGACATTGCCCGCGGGCCGTGCTGATGCGGCGGGTGGAGGCACCGCACCCAGTGCTGGTGGTCTGCTCCCTGCCCAGCGCGCTGCGTTGGCGGCGCAAGTGGGCGAACCCAGCGGGAAGGGCCAGGCTCGCCCCACGGTACGCCGGGCAGCGCGCACCGCGACGGACGTGGAGCGCGCGGTGTTCCGCAGCGAGCCGGTCCAGGTCAACCTACATGTGGGCCAGGAGAGGCTCATCACGCTGCCTGCCCCGGCGGCGCTGAGCGTCCCGGCGGACATCGAACACGTGGCGCGCATCGAGATCATCGGGCCCACGCTCTACGTGACGGCGCTGACGCCATTCCACCGGATCCGCATCGTCGCCGAACTCATCGACACTGGCCAGCAGGTCCCGATGGACTTCGTGGCCGTGGCGGTGCCAACCGGGGCTGAAGGCAAAGGGCAGCTGGTCGAACTGGAAGTCTCCGTGATGGTGCCGGGTGGGCAGGCGGGCGCGGACGCCAGTGCCGCAGTGGACAAGGACACCACGCCGGAGCAGCCCGCCGTCGACATGGTCCAGCTGACCCGCCACGCGGCCCGCCAGCTCTACGCGCCGCGCCGCCTGGCCTGGGCAACGCCGGGCGTGAACCAGGTGGAGGTCTCCACCGCTCCGGTTCCGGCCCTCATCCGCGGCGTGAACGCCGAGATCGCACCGCTCGGACAGTGGAAGTCCGGGCCGTTGTTCGTCACTGCCGTGCGCGTGACCAACCGCAGCAAGTTCCCGTTGGAGATTCCCCTGGAGCAGCTGCGCGGGCGCTGGCTCGCCGCGACGTCGCAGCACGGGCGCGTCGGTGCAGCGGGATCGGACACCGACACCACCGCCGTGTACCTCGTGTGCGATCGGGCTTTCGAGGCCTGTCTGCAGTAGCGCTGCTGCAAGGAACGAGGAATTCACCATGGCCACCACGCAGAACAAGCTGATTCCGGTGCTCGGGCTCGTCGCCGTCGCGATCGTAGGCACCGTCGCCTGGAAGAGTGCCACCAAGCCGGCCAGGACCGAGGCAGGGCCCGTCATGACGTCCGTGCCTCAGGCCGAGCTGCCGCCCACCAAGGGCGCGGACCGGGACACGCCGCAGGAGACGTTGCAGACCGTGATCGCGAGCAACCGCGAACTGCGTGAATCAACCGAGCAGGTCCTCAAGGAGAACAAGGCCCTGCGCCTCGAGCTGGAGGACGAGCGGCGCAGGCGTCCACCTCCGCCGCAACAGCGCATGATGACGATCGGGCCGGACGGGATCGCTGTGCCTGCAGCTGGCGGCCGTTCCAACGGAACGCCTGCACCCAGCAATACGGCAGGCGCATCGCCATCCGATCCAGCGTCATCAGGGACCTCCGACAGCACGGCTGATCGTGGCGTCGTGGACGTCTTCAGCCAGGCGTTCGACCGCGCGTCGGCCGCTGCGGGCAAAGTCCTCGACGATCAGCCAGGCGTCTTCAACTTCGGCGGAGCCCGAGCACCCGGCAGCACGGGCGGTCCTACGGGATCGGCCGGGCCTGTCGGGATCCATGGCGTGCCGGGGTCAGGCGGTACCGCCGGCCAAGGCACGAATGCCGGCCAAGAGCAGCCCTGGTCGACACCGGCCGAGGGCGTCGTCGCGTACAAGGTCATCCCTCCGATGGGCTACGCCTTGCAGCAGACCCAGCCGGCAGGCCCGAACAAGGTAGCCACCGGCAGCTACGTGCGCACCACGACGCCGACGGCGTCTGCTACCCCGGCGCCGAACGGTGCGGCTACGCGCGCCGCCGGGGCGGCGAATGCCGCACAGGCCAAGGCTGAGCCGGTCCCTTACTTCACCATCCCGGAGAACGCCACGCTGGCCGGCGTGGTCTCCATGACGAGCCTGATCGGGCGGGTGCCCATCGATGGCCGGGTGACCGACCCGATGCAGTGGAAAGCGGTCGTCGGCCGCGACAACTTGGCCGCGAACGGCTTTGAGCTGCCGGACGACCTGGCCGGCATGATCGTCTCGGGCATCGCGATCGGCGACATGGCGCTGTCCTGCACCGAGGGCAAGGTCCGTTCCATCACCTTCGTGTTCAACGACGGGACGATCAACACGGTCTCCGCGCGGCGGGGTGGCGCGGGTGCAGGAGGTGCCGGCGGTGCGGCTCGCGCCGCGACCCCGGTTAGTGGCGGCACCGGCGGCTTCGCTGGCGCCGGCGACCTGGGCTTCATCAGCGACCTGCGCGGCAACCCGTGCGTGTCCGGGAAGTTCGTGACGAACGCGCCCGCCTACCTCACCGACATCGTCGGCATGAAGACTTTGGAAGTGGCCGGCCAGGCCTATGCCGACGCACAGCGTACGGTGACCCAGAGCGGCATGTTCGGCGCCACGAGCTCCACGATCACCGGCTCGGTCGGCAGCTACGCCCTGGGCCAGGCCGTCGCGGGTGCGTCCGACGAGGTGAGCAAGTGGCTCATGGCCCGGCTCAAGAGCAGCTTCGATGCAGTGGTCACGCCGTCTGGCCAGCGACTTGTGGTCCACCTGGACAGCGAGATCCGGATCGACAAGCAACCCCAGGGCCGCCGGCTGGTTCACCGCCAGCAGAGCGCGGCTCTGAACGCCCGAGGAGCCCACCATGGCCTGGAATGACGTGTTCTGCCAACTACCTCCGCACCGGCCCCTGCTGCGGCCTCCGTCCTTGCCCCGCGCGGGAGGCGCCATCTTGCTGTCGTTGTCGCTGACGGCGCTGCTCACGGGCTGTTCGGTCAGCGGGCCGCGTGAGTCTCCGATCAATGCGGTCACGAAGGGCAGCCCGACCGTGGTTCAGATCTACCGTGGCCAGGGCGCCACTGTTGTGAGCGGCGATGCCGCTGGCGGCACAGCCGTGGAGAAAACAGCCCGTGATCGCCTGCTGGAGCGCTCGGCCCCGCGGCCGGTCGGCGATGGGGATGCCGATACCCAGCGGTACTGGTCGGCGCTGGAGCCGATGCGCAATCGGTTTGCGCGTGTGCCCAACCCCGACCTCGTAATGGTGGTGTTTCCGCACCTGTCGCGCGGCAAGTACCCCGTGCCCGGCTACGTCACGGTCTTCCCGATGTACGAGCAGGCGGACCTGTACGCCTTGCCGGGCGAGCTGGAGGGCGAGCTCGTGCGATGGCAGCCGCCTGTGCCGCCCACCGCGGGAGCTGCCCGATGAAGCTTCTGAGCGCTTTGGGGATCAACAGGCTGCTCCCAACGACCAATGGAGCTGCTCCGGCGCCCAAAGCGCCCGCGGCGGACGCTCTGGTGCCGGGGCCGAAGGGCCCGCAGCCACCGGCAGTGTCGGATACCGCCAAACCCCGCAAGCCGGGGGTGTCGCCGGTGGGCCAACGCCGCGCCATGGCGCTGCGCCCACCGTCTTTCACGGACCTGCTGCCCTACGTGGCCTACAGCCCCACGCAGCGGATCTTCGAGCTCAAGGACGGTCAAAGCCTTGGCGTGCTTTTCGAGCTGGGCAGCATTCCGACTGAAGCCAGGACGCCGGCCGACCTGGCCCAGTACTGCGACCGCATCACGGCCGTGCTGCAGGCCGTGCCCGAGTCGAGCAGCTCGCCCTGGATCGTGCAGTTCTTCGTGAACGACGACCACGATCTGGACCACCTGGCCGACCGTTGGCTGGACTACGTGGCCGAGGTCCACCGGCACGAGCCGGCGCGCCGCGACGCCGTGCTGGCCTCCGATCTGACTCAGTCGGTCCTCCAGGACATCCGGGCGCACTTGCGCCAGGTCGCACAGCCGGAGGGGCTCTTCTTCGATGCGGAAGTGACCGATCAGCCTTGGTGCGGCCAGATCCGGCGCGTGCGCTGCTGCATCTACAAGCGCTTCGAGACCGCCGTGGCCGAGGATCCACGGCCCGCACACGCGCAGCTGGAGACCATGGCAGTGACCATGGAGGCGACGCTGGCCGAGGCTGGCGTTCGCGTGCGCCGCGGCACCGGCAAGGATCTGTACGAGTGGCTGCTGCCGTTCTTCAATCGCGCGGTGCCCTGGGCGCAGGATGCGACCGACATGTTGCGCGTGGCGCCGTACCCGGACGACTTGCAGCCGAGCAATGACGGAGATGGCGACGGCAATGGCGACGGCAATGGCGCTCCCATCCTCGGCATGGACCTGTCCGAGATGCTCAGCTTCTCGGAGCCCTACAGCGATCCGGAGTCCGGCACCTTCGCGTTCGATGGCAAGCCGGTGCGGGTCATGACGCTGCAGGGCCTGCACCGCCAGCCCCAAGTCGGGCACCTGACGGCCGAACTGCTCAGCGGCGGCAAGTTCTTCGCGCGCTTCGACCGCATGCCGCCCGGCACCATGTTGTCGTTCTCGATCACGGTGCGGCCGCAGTATCTGCTGGAGCGCCACATCGAGCAGATGGCCCATGCATCGCGCGCCCAGACGGCCGCGGCCGCGGAGACCCACGGCGAGTGCCTCCGGGTGCTGGACCGCATGCAGAAGGGCGACAAGCTGCTGCCGCTGCTGCTGACCCTGTACGTCAGCGGCAACGATGCTGCGGAGCTGGAGAACCGGGTGTCCAGCATCAACGCTCTGCTGGTGCCGACCGGCCTGCGCTTCATCGAGCCGCGCCAGGATCTTGTGCCGCTGGACACCTTCATGCGCGGGCTGCCGTTCAACTACGACGCAGCCTTCGACGAGCGGCTGCTGCGCAGGTCGCGGCTGACCTTCGCGTCCCACATCGCTGCGCTGCTGCCGCTGTACGGCCGCACGCGGGGCACCCCGCACCCGGGCATGTGGTTCTGGAACCGCGGGGGCGAGCCGGTCTGGATCGATCCGCTCAACGCCCGGGACCGCAAGAAGAACGCGCACATGGTGGTGCTGGGCCCGACCGGGGCCGGCAAGTCGGCGACGCTGAACTACCTGTGCATGTCGGTGGCGGCGATCCACCGCCCGCGGCTGGTGATCGTGGACGCCGGCAAGTCCTTCGCCTTGTTGCTGGAGTACTTCAAGGCCAAGGGGCTCAGCACCCACTTCGTGAACCTGAGCGGCTCGTCCACAGTGTCCCTCCCGCCCTTCGTGCATGGCCTCAAGCTGCTGGACGATCCGCTGGTGATGGAGGCCTTCCGTGCCATGGAAGCAGGCGGCGAGATCCCGAGCTCGGTGCCGCAGGCCATCGATGCGGCGTTGGAGAGCGCCGGCGCCGCCGAAGAGTCTGACGACTCCGACCAGGAGGATGAGGAGGACGAGAAGCGCGACATCCTGGGCGAGATGCTGGTGGCCGCAATCATGATGATCACTGGCGGCGAGCGGCGCGAGGAAGATCGCATGTCCCGCGCCGACCGCTACCTGATCACCCGCGCGCTGATCAAGGCGTCCATACGGACCCGCCACGAGGGGCGGCCGCATCCGCTGACCCAGGACGTGGCCTACGAGCTCATGGGCATGCAGACCGACGCGAGCCTGTCGCCTGGTCGGCGCGAGCGGGCCGAGGAGATGGGGCAGTCCATGATGTCGTTCACGCAGGGCCTGCGCGGCACGCTCTTCAACCGCGTGGGCGGCGACTGGCCTGACGTCGACGTCACCTTGGTCGAGATGGGCACGCTGACCCGCGATGGCTACAGCGACGCGCTGGCCGTGGCCTACACCTCGCTGATTGATGCGGTGCAGTCCCGCGGCGAGGCCTGCCAGCACGAGGGCCGCCCGCTGGTCATGCTGACCGACGAGTCCCACATCATCACCACCAGCGAGTTGCTGGGGCCCAAGGTGGCCAAGGGCACCAAGATGTGGCGGAAATTGAACATGTGGTTCTGGATGGGCACGCAGAACCTGCAGGACTTCCCCGAGTCGATGGGCCGGGTGCTGTCCATGTGCGAGTTCTGGATGCTGCTGACCATGGACAAGAGCGAGATCGACCAGGTCGCCCGCTTCAAGACCCTCACACTCGAGCAACGCCAGCTGATCGAGTCGGCGCGCAAGGCCAAGCACCAGTACACCGAGGGGGTGCTGACGACGGCCTCGGGGCAGTTCCTGTTCCGTAACGTGCCCCCTGCCCTCCCGCTGGCCCTGGCCATGACCGAAGGCGATGAGAAGGCCCACCGACGCCGGCTGATGGAGCAGCACCAGTGCTCGGAGCTGCAGGCGGCCATGCTGGTGGCCGAGGAGATCTCACGCAACCGGGGGATCCATGTCTGACCGTCTCCTCTGCACCCGGCGCCGGGTGGTTCTCTGCTTCGCGCTCGCCGCATTTCTGGGCACAGCGGCCCATGCGCAGACGTCCGGCTCCGATGTGCAGACCGTCGAGGTGTTCGTGAACTCGGCCATGGTGGTGACTGCGCCGCAGGCACCGTCGTACCGTGTGACCGTTCATCGGATGGACCAGCTGGACATGGCGACCCAGGCCATTGACCAGCTCATCCCGCGTGGCGGCGAGGAGGTGGCGCGCCGTTGGGTGGCAGCCAACGAAGCGCGGATCAAGCGGCAGGTCCAGCCTGCCGCGATCGCCACTGCCAACGCGATCGGGCTGGCCAACCACTATCGCCTGGACCGCCTGCCCGCCGTGGTGATCAACCGGCGCACCGTGGTCTACGGGGTGCTGGACGTCAGCACGGCCTTGCAGCACTACCAGGCCTCGCGCCGGAGGCTGCCGTGAGGCGCGCGCCTCGCGTTGGCAGCTCTGGGTCGGGCGTGCCCGGCCTGCTCGGAAGCGCTGCACTGGCCGCCGCGTTGGCATTGGGCGCGTCGCCCGCGCGCGCCCAGTTCAGCACCACCAACACCGGCGCGATCATGTCCGCGACCATTGCCGGCTTGCCGAGCTGCCTGGCTTACCGGGTCACGGGCGTGTGTTTCTGGCTGCGCTGCACGATCTTCGGCTGTTCGGTGAAGACTTCCATCAAGGTGTCCCACTACGTGCCCGACGTGGTGGTCAGCACCTACGGCGCGCCAGAGCAGCACCCGTGGGCGGATGTGGGCGTGCCGGTTGCGGCGGCCATGACCGGCCTGGGGTCGAGCCTGATGGGCTCGCTGCTGGACTCCTCCGCAGGCACCGCGCGCGAGGACAAGGAGGTCGTGACCTTCAAAAGCACGGATGCACTGGGCAACCCGGTGGGCGCAATCATGGGCGGGAACACGACGTTCGAGTTCCCTGACACCCAGGAACTGATGATGTTCCCGTCGGTCGAGCTGCCCCGCATCATGCAGATGTGGGCCTCCGTGCCGGTCGACCTCGCCAACGGGATGATCGAAGGCGCGCGGGCTACGGCCATGAACCCGTCGACGCTGCTGGGCGAGCTAGGAAACCTGCCCGGGCAGATCAGCGGCATGTTCGATTCGCTGTCCAGCTTCGGCTCGATGTCGTCCACGATGCCCGAGGGCGCCGATACCTATGGTGGCGGCGGCGGAGGGAGTGGTGGAGGCAGTGGCGGAGGTGGCCAGGACGGTGGCGGCGCGTCGAGCACCCCGTTCAGCCAGATGATGGACAGCATGAACGACGGCCTGGCCGCCGGCGGCGCGGGGACCTCGGAGTACCTGTGTCCAGGTGGCTCGGGCATGTTGTCGATCCAGTACCACTCTGAGCTGGACTCGCTGTTCTGGCGCGGCAAGATCCCACTCGAGCTGCTGTACCCGGGCAGCTGGATCCCGGGCATCGGTGAGGTCGGCAACAGCCTGATCAACACCTGGGGCGGTGGCTACCCGCGCATGGGCGAGCTGGTGCAGTCCCACCCGCGCAAGGCCTCTGCCGTGCTGGCCCACCGCACCGGCTCCATCATCCGGCAGCAGGCCCAGCCGCACATCTACAAGCGCCTGCGGGCCAAGGGCGGCAACTACCGGTACTTCGCGACCATGGCCGACCCGAAGTGGCAGGCCGTGCACCCGATTCCCGAGCCCACCTGCATGACCTTCGGCGCGAACGACGCGCTGAGCGTCGGCTCGTGGGGCGACTACAAGACCTCCGGCAACGACGGCTACGTCTGGAACCTGTGGCACCGCTACGAGTGCTGCAGCAAGGCTGCCGAGATCTTCCTGTTCTCTGTGCCCTGACCTCGAGGCTCCCATGCGCACAAACCGATCCTGCCCACTGGCTGCCCGGCGTTCCGGCTGCGCCCTTGCCGCCGCGGTCCTCTTCCTCGGCTTGGCCGCGGCGCCGGCGGTCTACGCCCAGCCCGTGTCGAACTCCTCGCTGTACTACCGCCTGGGTGGCGGCTCGCCCATGGGCGGGGCCGTCAACCGCGGGCAGACTTCGCTACGGCTCGGGCTCGCCTCGCGCATGAACTACAGCTGTGGCAAGTTCGACGTGGGCCTGTCCTGGTCCAACGTGATGAACGGCCTTGGAAACCTGGGAGCGACCATCAACGGAGCGATCCAGGCCGGCATCGCTGCCCTGCCCCTGTACATCCTGCAGCGCGCCCAGCCCGGGCTGTACCAGCTGTTCCAGAACTTCTCGCAGAAGGCAGATCTCCTGGTGGCCTCCTCGCTCAAGAGCTGCGAGGAGATGGAGTCGATGATCAAGAGCGGCCAGGATCCGTATGAGGACTACGTGCGCATGGCCAAGGGCGATGCCTGGAAGATCTCGGCCAACGCCAGCGGCGATGTGGTACAGGCGAAGTACGACATGAATCGCAACGAGCAGGCGCAGCGGCGCGGTCTGGACTGGGTCTTCCAGCAGCGCGCTGGCGGCGTCGGCTTGTCACCGATCCAGCCCATCCGAGATCTGTCCGTGGCTGGCTTCAATGCCACGCTGAACCTGCCCACCACCGCATCAGCCACGACGAACCACCGCAATGGTGCCAACGCCGAAACACGGCTCGTTCGTGCGTTCCGCTCGCCGGAGGAGCTCGCCACCTGGACCACCGAAGTTCTGGGCGACAAGTCCATCTACCTGTGCACGCAGGATGCGTCGTGTCCGAACCCAACGACCACGGGCACCGCGACCGGCCTGGGCCCGAAGTTCGAGAAGGAGCTCCAGGAGATCTCGCCTGTGCTGCAAGGGGTTATTGCCGGCACCGAGAACATCTCCAAGGTGAAGGACATCGGCACGGCAGGCTTCGGCGTGAGCCCGCAGCTGGTGGAGTCCATGCGCGAGCTGCCGGCGAGCTCGCGTGGCATTGCCGTCAGCCGCGTGGCGCAAGAACTGGCGATGCACCGGGTCGTGGACAAGGCTCTTGTGGCCCGTTCCGTGCTGGTCACCGGGCTCTCACTGCCCGAGGCGACGAAGGCCGGCGAGATGCAAGCCGACGTGCAGCGCCAGGTCGACCGGCTCACGCAGTACGTGAACGACCTGATGTTTGAGTTCCGGATCCGCAAGGAGATGACCTCGGACACGGCGCTGGCCATCATGGGCGACCAGTTCTACCGCGACAGCCAGGCTGCACGCGTGCGCGATGGGCGCACCGCGGAGCGGCAGCCGTTGGTGGATGGTCGGGTGGCACCGTGAGGATCGGGTCTATGAAGCGGGAACCCGACCGGACCAATCCGCTGGAGGGCCGGCCACAGGCTCCGCGCCGCGGCAGGCGATGGGGCAGGTGGGGACGTTGGGCCGCCTGGTTCGCCCTGGCGGCCCTCATCGGCCTCGTTTGCGTCGCCGTGGAAGTGGTGGTGCTTCAACAGCCCATCGATGGCCTGGAGAGCGCTGTCGAGACCGCTCGTCGCTGGAGAAGGATCGGCGTGGTGCTGCAGACCTTAGGTGCAGGGGTGGTGCTCTGGCGCTGGCCGGCGATCGCGCGGTGGTGTGGGCGTCGAGGCATTGTTCGGCAGGACGAGGTGCCTGTCTTGCAGGCGGCGCGTACGAAGGTGGCCGTTCTTCTGGCGGCTTACCTGGTCCTCGCGGGTGTCGGGCCCGCCGAGCTGCTCCGACAGCTTGGACAGATCTTCTAGGAGAAGGCGATGGAGCTCGACAGCTACTTGGAGATCTTCACCACGATGTACGGCTGGGCCTTCGCCAACATCATCGGCGAGGTGCTCACCGGAACCGGCCTGGCCGCCCTGCCCTTCGGCCTGATCGTCTTCAGCGTTTGGCGGGACGCGAAGGAGTCCGCCTCCGGTGGCGCGGGCGCCCAGGAGCTGGTCGATGCGGTGCTGACGCGCATCTTCATCGCGATGTTCGTGTACATGACCTGCTTTGCAGTGACGCCCTACACCTCGCTGGTCAGCATCAACCTGCGGTACACGCCGCAGGCCTCCCTCAACGAGCCGAACCCGGTCACCGGATCGCTGAACACTGGCACGGGGTCTACCTTCGACAACGCGCTGCGCGACGCGCGCGATGGCAGCATGAGCGCCTCGGGTGGACTGTCGGAGGTGCCTGCCTGGTGGTTCACCGTGATGGCCATCAGCTCGGGCATCAACAACGCGGTGCGCAGCGGCCTGAGCAGCGCGCGCAGCGACGTGCGCATGGTGGAGGACATGGCGCGCACGGCGACGATCGAGGATCCGCAGCTGCTTGAGCAGATCCAGCGCTTCTACAGCGAGTGCTTCATCCCGGCACGCAGCCGCTATCTGCGCACGCAGCGATCGACGCTCAGCGCGAACGCGTTGGGCATCCTTGCCGAGAGCAACGCCGACTACGGCCCGACAGATGTGGATTGGATGGGCAGCCAGCTCTTCCGCACCGAAGCCGGATTCTACGGGACCATGCGCTCGTACAACCCCGTGCCGGGCTTCGTCGTGGTACCGAGCCGGGACACCGACTACATCGCCGGCGGCGCGCCGGGCACGCCGGAGGCCGACTACGTGAATCCCGACTGGGGTCGGCCGACCTGCCTGGAGTGGTGGCTGGATGGAACGAACGGCGTCCGCACCCGCATGGTGAACCACGCCTCGAGCTGGCAGCGGCTGTACCAGAACGTGCAGTCGGCGATGAGCTGGAGCAGCACGGACCGGGCGGCCGACAGCGTGGCCATGCTCGCGCAGCAGCGCGCCAATCCGCAATTCCTGGACGCTTCGCGGATCATGGGCAACGACTACGACGGGATCACGAACCTGGTGCGTGGCATCGGCGGCGCCATCAGCACCTTCGGCGTGGGCAAGAAGCTCCTGGACGCGACCATCGAGTTCGTGCCGATGGTCAACGCCCTGCCAATGGTCCAGGCCATGCTGCTCATGGGCATGTACATGTTCCTGCCCATGATCGTGCTGCTCAGCGGCTACGACCTCAAGGTCATGCTGCTGGGCGGGCTGGCGATCTTCACGGTGAAGTTCTGGTCGGTGATGTGGTTCATCGCGCAGTGGCTCGATGCGCGGCTCATCCAGGCCATGTACCCGGGGTTGAACGGCAACATGCTCATGCAGGAGATCCAGGCCGTGCTGTCCGGCGGCGAAGCGCAAGGCTACAAGCGGATGATCCTGAATCTGGTGCTGATGAGCCTGTTCGTCGGTTTGCCGATGCTGTGGAGCGCGATGATGACCTGGGTCGGATTCGGAGTTGGGCGCAGCATCGAAGGTCTGTCGAGAGGCTCGGCAGCAGCCGCCAGCGCTGGAACTGGATCTAGCTCTTCGCGGACAGCAGCGAATGTCGGTCGCAGCGCTGGTAGAGCATTCGGTAGCGGACTACGAGGCGGTCGAGGAAATCCGTGAAGCTAAATTAGGCCGTGGTTGTAGTCGTCCAACTCTTTCCCGGTCAGTGGGGAGACGACCTCCCCATGGGCGTCGTAGGTCAGATCCCCACGAACCTCGAACGCGTCGGCCTCTTCAACTGCGTCATCTCTCAGCTCCGAATCTCGCTTGGTGCCGATGCCGCCAAGCAAGGCGATTGGCAGCCCGAACAGTCCAGCTTTGAACAGCCCGGGGCCATGCCGCAGCAGAGAGCCGCCCACGCGCAGCCCAAACTTGACGCTTTCGCGCGCAAGCCTTTCAGCGTACGGAACTGGCTTCTTGGTCGGCTTCATGGCAATCCACGGAGATGGCAATGGCACTGCGGGAATGCAGCACCTGTGCTTCTACCGAAGTTTCGTGTCGCACGCCAGCGTTGATACAGCTGGTCACGACGGCCCCGAAGGCGCCAGAACGGCTCAGCAGTGGCTCTACGTTTGGATCAGGAAGGCCTCACGGTCCTTGCCCTGGATCCATCTGGGCGGCTTGCCTTTGCCGGACCACGTCGCTCCGGTCTGCGCGTCGTAGTACTTGGCTGGAGCCTTTTTCTTGGGCTCTTGCCATGGGAAGACTTCTTGGGCCGTAAACCCGAACTCGGCGATTTGGGCGCGGATAGCGGCCAGCGCGGTGGCTGCCTCCACTTTGCGAACCTTGGCGATCTGCTCGTCCAGGTTCTTCTTTTGCTCCATCAGTTCGCGATACGACGACATGCTCAGACTGCGCAGGTAAAACCGCTGAGCTTACATGTTGGCCACTGGGGTGGGGCAGCTCGGTTCCGCAAGCTGCCAGCACCTCGGCCTCAGCAGGTGCTTGGAGCAGGGGACGAACGCTGCCTGCGGTGCAGGGAGCATCCCGTTCGTGGCGGTAGTGTCGGCCGCGAGGATGGTGCCGCTCGATCAGCTCGCACAGCACGCTCATGCGGGTTCGGATGTAGACCGTGGTCGTGCTGAGCGTGCTGTGCCCCAGGAGGGTCTGCAAGGACCGCAGGTTCATGCCGCGGTCCTTCAGGTGGGTCGCGAACGCATGGCGCAGCACGTGCGGCGTCACGAGCGCGAGGCTGGCGGTCTCCGCGTGCTTGCGCACGAGCTGGCGCAGATGGGAGTAGCGCATGCTCATCAAAGAAGTGGGGTGCACGAACACGGCATCGGTCTCCTGCTCGCCCTTCGCCCTCGCCAGAAGGACGTCTCTTCCCCTGCGCAGGTACTCCTCGAGCCAGTACCCGGCGTGCTCGCCGTAGATCACCAGGCGCTCGCGCGCGCCCTTGCCGGTCACGGCGATGGCGCATTCCGCACGTTGGAGCTGGTGCAGTCTGAGCCCCACCAGCTCATCGGCCCGCAAGCCTGTTGCATAGAGCAGCTCGAGCACCGCGCGATCGCGCAGTCCGAGGGCCGTTGCCGTGTTTGGCGCCGACAGAAGGCGCTCAACCTGCGACTCCGTCGGCGCGTAGGGCTTCGATAGTGGCGGCGTGCGCATGGACGCAAGCCTCGACGTGATGTCGGTTTCGACCAGCTGCTCGTTCAACGCCCATCGGTACAACCGCTTCAACATCCAACGGCGGCTCGCCATCGTTGAGGCGGCAGCGCTGGTGAACTTGGACAGGTACTTGCGCAGATCGTCCTCGCTCGCATGGCGCCAAGTGCGCGCGCGCTCGCGCGATAGCCAGTGGGCCAGCTCGGTGACCAGGCGCTGCAGCTTGACGAGCGTCGATGCAGCCAGGCCCTCGCACTGGGCGGCATACAAGAAATCCTGCAGGTGTGTGTCGAGCAGAGCGCCGCGAGCTGCTTGCGTTGGCGCCCGGAACAAGTTGCCCAGCACGGAATGGCCGCGGCCGCGCGGCTTGGAAATTGACATCTCCCTCCCACCAGTTGCATCAAGGGGGTGGACGTGTCAAGCGTTAAACGCCATCTACGTCCAGACGTTTGATTGATGCACACGGTCGCCGCGTCTTCTAGATTACTTCTACGGCAATCGAACTGCAACACCGACAAAAGCGGGCGCATCATGACCAAGAAGCCATCGACAGCAAAACGAAATAGTTCACATTTACTCCGATGGGGAGTCGGTGCTTTCAGCACTGTGTCAGCGAAGTCCGCTATGCACTTTGGAGCACAGCGGTCGGCGATAGCCAGGTCTTTGCTGCAAGGGCTAGCAGGCGTTTTGGCCCTGATGCTGAGCACTGGTGCGGTCTCCGAGCCGATTCCCAAGGCTCAGGCAGAGCGGCTGCGGCAATCGATTGCCGCGTTGAGCCAGGGCAAGGTGGCCGCCGAAGACGTGTCGCGCACACCGATACCGGGGATTTTTCAGGTATTTTCAGACGGCGAGATCTTCTACGTCGATTCGACCGGTCGCTACAGTTTCGTGGGCGGCTCCATGATCGACATGCAGCAACAGCGCGATCTCACGGCCACCGAGCTCGATCGCGTCCATGCGATCCCGTTCGATCGGCTGCCCCTGCAGCTGGCCATCAAAGAGGTGCGGGGCAACGGCACGCGCAACCTGGCGGTGTTCGAGGACCCCAACTGTCCTATCTGCAAGGTCTTCACGAAGTTCCTGGACCAGATCGACGACGTGACCATCTACCGTTTCATGTACCCCGTCATCGCGCCGCAGTCCGAAGCCTTGGCGCAGAGCGCATGGTGCGCGCGGGACCGCGCTGTTGCGTGGCGCGACGTCATGGCGGGCGCCCGCAACGGGCAGGCGCCTGGAACCGGGGCAGCATCTTGCGACACGAGCGGCTTGGCGGCGATCGTGCAGTTTGGTGAGGCGAACCGGATCAACAACACCCCGACCGTGATCCTCGGCGGCGGCAAGCGGCTCGTAGGTGCGACGCCGCCTGAATTGTTCATGCAGGAACTGGAACAGGGCGGTCGTCGCCCGAACTAGACACGGAGATCCAACGCTCATGCGAACCAGCTACCGACGGCCGTCCCTGCGCGGTGCACAGATGCGCGCTGTCCTTACCGCCGCGAGCCTGCTGACGGCTGCCGCCGGTCCCACCTGGGCACAACAGCCGGCGCTGCAATGGCAACCGATGCGAGAGGCTGCATTCAGTGCACCCAGGGCACGCCCGACGGCTTCGCCGCAGGAGCACGCTGTTCTGCAGCGGCTGTGGGCGAAGGAGCTTGCTGGCGCTCGTGAGATGGGGCCCGGGGTTCCGTACCCGAGTGCAGCCCTCCTGGGAACGGCCCAGGCCGCAGGGCAGCACTTCGTCTTCACGATCTACGCAAGAGCGGGATACGAGCCGTGCGAGCCCGCACTGAATGGCGCCTCGGTGGAGTACAGCCACTGGGTGTGTCCCTTGCGCGTTGCCCGACTGCAGGACGCGCAAGACCAAGTGTTGGCGGTTCGTGACGTCCCCGGCTACTGCATGCTGTGGGGAGACAGCAAGGATGCCCCGCGCGCGCAGAACCGCGTCGAGTTCGCCTACGACACCAAAGCGGCGACTCTCCACCTGCGTACCGTCGAGCACGGCAAGGTGGTGCCGCAATGCAGCCGAAGCGTTCGGCTCGCTGGGTAGTCATGCCCGCGCGATCACTGCGGATGGCAATGCTGGCAATGCTGTTGCCGCTCATGGCCTGGGCTGTGACCGTGACGGCCGAGCAGATCATGGCGGCGGTCCGCGCCGCCCCCAATGCGACGCAATGGCTGCGCGACAACGCAGCCGCGGTTGCCAACCTGGCGATCCGGGTGGAAAGCAGCGGCAACACGGAGGCCTATAACGGCTCCTGTTGCTACGGCGTCCTGCAGATGAATCAGACCAACATCCAGGCCTATACCAACCTGACGCCGGAGCAGTACCGGCAGTCCAGCCTGCAAACACAGGTCGACGCCTGGGTCAGGTTGACAGTGGACGCTCTGAGGGCCAGGGCACCCCGGACGCTCGCCGGCATGGGAACGTTCGACGGTCGCGCCGCAGATGCCCATCTGGTGCTGGCCTGCGTACAGCTCGGAATCGGGAATTGCCAGCGGATGATCAACAGCGGCAGCTGCAGCGGGTTCGCTGATTCCAACGGCACAACGATCTGCTCGATGGCAGACCGCCTGGCCGGCGTGACACCGAATCCGGGGACCGGGCCCATTCCGCCGAACCCGGGGACTCCCGGGAACGGCACGGGCGGCGGGACGGTGAGCGCTCCCGTGCCGGTCTACGTGCCAAGCTGCATTCAGGACGGCTATGGCGGCTGCGTGTCCATCACGCAGGCGATCGACCAGGGCTTCGCGCAGGGATCAGGCGCATCCATGACCGACATGAAGCGCCTGATCTACGCGATCGTTGCAACCTCGATGGCCCTGGTCCTGCTGTCGTCGAGTCGCAAGACCTGGCGGCTGTTCAGCAAGGGACGCATTCCTGCGGCCAGCCTGCTGGTGAGCTGGAAGGGCGCGGCCGTGGCGATGACTGTGCTGCTGGTGATCCTCACGATGCTCTGAGCATCGACCGAGCGCCTGCGATGGGCCGCGCCTAGACGCTCCCCGCGCGAGGCGCCTTAGACCGCCAGGGTTTGCGGATTGACGCCGCTCTCCACAGCGGCCACGTACCAGCCGGGACGCTTGCCCACGCCTGTCCAGGTCTTGCCAGTGGCGGGGTCCTTGTACTTCGCCACGTTGGCCGCCTTGGCGCCAGGCGCAGCTTTGACCTTGGCCGCCCTGCCCTTGCCTTTGGTTCCACCAAAGAGATCGTCTGGCGTGAGGCCATAGACCGCAATGGCCTCTCGAATGCGGCCGATCACGTCCCTGACTTCTTGCTCTTTGAGCGCCTCGGCTTTCGATTGCAGCTCAGCGATCTGCTTCTGCATTTCGGCATAGGTCGATGGAGTGGAAGTCTGGGCTTTAGCTCTTGGCATGGCGTGCGCATGTGGTGGGAATGACCTGCATATTAGCTGGCTCAGTGAAACGCAACAAATTTGAATTCAAACAAGCGCTCACTCAAGCGGCACGACCTCGGCGTCGAAGTGGCACAAACGAACTCGGCAATCACTCCCCCGACATCCCGTGACCCCACTTTGACGCCACGGATAACAGAAGATACTCAGCACTCAACAGCGCTTGCACGTGTGCCTTGAGGTCAGCCAACTGGGCTGGCGGAGGCGTGGCCTCGAATGTGAGGCGGGTTTCTTGTTGACAGAAGATTCAATTGCGAAATGGGGGAGCCTACTTCAGCAGGGGCTTGTGCATGAAGCGTAGTCTCAAGGGCTGAGTGAGCGGCGGGCTTCGCTCAACTGTGGCGCTTGAGCCCCACAAACTCCAGCATCAAATGATGGCAGATGAAGTCTTGGGCATACGGCTTTCCAGCGGGGGGCGTCCGGACGTGATAGGAAATTCGGTGCGCACGCGCGGATGAAGGGCCACCCACCGGGTGGAGCATGCATCCCAATTTCTTGCCGATGCCGTCTAGTGCATCCGACGTGTTTCCGCTCAGCAAGTAGCCAAGCATGGCCGCTGATCCGGTGAAAGGCGCGTAGCGGCAGGTTAGGAACTGCTGCCTGATGTCGTCCAGGTACTCCGAGATCCTTCCGGCGGTCTCTAGTACCTTCGCCTCCAAGGGCCACATCAATCGTTCGTCTGACCGAAGTACAAACGCGATGTCGTACTGGGGCGGCTGCGCTGGCGGCGCCGCCATGGTCTCGTGTTCATAAGCGCCATGTTGAACTCGAAAGGGTTCATCGCCCGTCATCGCATCGTTGATGCGGGCTTCTAGCCGCTGGGTGATGCTGCGTTCCAGGTCGCGGGTGTCAATAGTCGGCGGTGATGCCCGCATGTCGTCATAAGCAGTCCAGACGAGTGCCAGGAGCCTGTCTGCGGGTGCCTGCATCCATGCCCTTGCTAAGGCGATGAACGCCGGGTCTGCAGAGATCGTCATTGGATGACTCGTGCAGTATCGTCTTGCTGCTGCATTCGAAATAGATCCAACGAAGCCTCGTCCGCGTCGTTCAAGGCTGTGGACCTTGTCCAATAACGATGCACGTTGGGTTTGACGATGATGATGATCGGAACGCCATGGCTGGCGTCATACAGGCGTACCACCCGCTTGGTATAGATTCCCAGTCGGTCCCCGGTGTCTTTCCCGTCCTGTAGATCTAGTCGTTCTAGTTCGTTTAGAAGCGCTAGGGTGGTCATCTTCCGCGACACGACGGAAGGGACGGATGAACGGCCGAGTTCGATGGACACCATCTGATACGGTAGCGGTTTGTCGTCCGGAGTGCAAAAAACGGTCGCGCTTACGGCCTTGTCTGCTCCAAAACCCGCCTTAAGCACACGCATGAAGTAGGTGCAGTAGTCGTGGAGGTTGGTATCTGACGGCGCTGGCTCGTCTGTACGCTGGTCGCTGACCTTTGTGCGCCCCTTCTTCTCTTGAAACTCCGCGAGCGCCAACTCGCAAAGATCCTCGACCAGCACCTGCTCCGCGTCCTTCAGCGCAAACGCCCGGTACACAGCCTCATCGATGTCCTCATAATTCTTGGCCTCCTCGGTTTGCCGCGGCAGTGGGTAGGGGATCGGAATATCCAGCAGTTCGTTTTTTAGTGCCGCGGGGCGATAGGCAGCAATTCGTCCGCTGGTGAGCTTGAGGAAGTAAACGGCCAGCAGGCTGTTTACGGTGAGGCAGGCGGCTTCAAGGAAAGCTTTAGGGCCATGGATAGAGACGTAGTTGTCATTAAATACGGCCGCCGCTTGGTTGTTCGATTGAGCCAGCCGGGACTGGAATCTGGCATGTCCCTTCTGCAGGCCCTTCTTGAGAATGAGTTGGGGCCATTCGAAAGCAGCGAAGTTGGTGGAGTCCTTGGAATGCACGCGAAGATTGCGTGCTGGAACCAGCCGGTCGGTGTCCAAGTGCATCAACGAACCGTCGGGAAATGTGGTTTGGTCGAAGAACGGCCGTCCATCCAAGTCAGGCTGAGGCCGGGTTCGGTCACCGTAGATGAAGCCTTGCCGCGTGAGCACCTCGATCGACTCGCCAGGATTGGAAATGGTTGGGTATTCAACCAAACGCTTGATTAGGGCGCGGTCGCGAGGTGACCCCCACATGAGCAATGTCCAGATGAGCGGGTCATTCAGGGCTTCATGGACACTCAAGGTACGGCAGTCCTGAGGTTCTACCACAATGGTGAACTCGTCGGTCAGCGGCTTAAGCCGTTTCGGACTGACGTACGAGATCCGGTCATTCCATGCGGGCCCGCCTGGAGACAGGACTACGATGCATGAAGGCGAAACGGACGTCTTGGTCGTGTGTGACTTGCGCTTGAATACGTCGAATCGAAGCGCTGCAAGATTCACCACCTGCTCGACGCGATGAGTCTGGAACAACTGCTTCCGAAACTCGCAGGACTTGACACTCGTGTTAAACAAGAATGCGCTTGCCGACTGAATCATAGCCACGCGCCCCGTTGGCTTCAAAAGGTGCGCTGCTTTGGCTAGGAAGAGTCCCCCGATGTCCTTGTTCGCGACCGTCCAGCTTCGCTCGTCGGCATGGGCCCACGCTCTCGCAAGTGGGGTCACGAGATCCTCGCCCCATGGTGCATTGCCAACCACGAGGTCATAGCCTTGTGCGCCTGTCCTCGTATTGATGGCTGGGCTATCCTCCGCAAAGAAGTCGCTGCACAGCAATCGTCGATTGCGCATGTTTGGAAATACAACTTGCGTCCAGTAGTGGCGCGGTTCGATCTCGTCGCACATCGCTAGATAGAGGCTGAAACAAGCGACACGCACGGCGTGTGGGTCGATATCCACCCCAATCAGGTTTCGCTCCAACAGTCTGCGCAGCAACTCGGCTCGCACCGCTTGACCTGGATTGGCCTGTCTCCAGCGATGTACCAAGCGCTGGAAAACCTTGACCAAGAAGATCCCAGACCCGCACGAGGGATCCAGCACCTTGAGATCCCATTCCAACCCGTCCCAGGGCAGCACTTTGTCCAAAACGAAGTCGACCAGATGCGGCGGCGTATAGAACACACCGCCGTCGGCTGCGCGTTCATCGACGAAGGTCTCGTAGATGCTACTGATGAACTCCAACGGAATGACGTCGAATGAGTACTTCGGCCAGAGGCAATGCTGGCCTGACGGCATGTCGACATTGCCCCGAATGAAATCGGCCAACAACGACAGATGTCTCTTGTTGACAATGCGCTTTTCTGCGGCCCAGCCTTTTGCGCGGGCTTGCGGCGTATCCCCCTTCCCAGGGAAGAGGTCGCCATTGAAGCGTTCATTGAGCCATTCGAACAATGCGTAGGCGTCCGTGTAGCTAGAAAGAATACTGTCGAAGCCTGCATGGGGCTTGCTCAGCACGCCTTCTGCATGAAGTCGTGCGAGTTTGGACGCTGTTAGGGCAGGATTGCCATCCACGTCTTTCCGGTCAAACAGGAACTGGACAAAAATGATCCGGGCAAGCAGATCGTGGCAAACATCGTCGTCGCTCAAGCCGATCTCTGCGAGGAGCTGCCTGACGTGCCTCAGGTTCCCCAGCAACAACTGATCGGCGCGGCCATCCCTATCAAAACGCCTGGCATGATTGGAGAAAAACACACCAGATACCAGATTGATCCAATGTAAGGACTGCGCCGCAAATCGCTCAATCGCCAAAGTCTGTAATCCGGCGACCTCGTCCGCAGTCATGGTATGGACTATCCGGTCCGAGGGCTTCTGGCCGGAGACTGGAGCTTCGCAGCATGTCCACACGCGAACAAGGCTAGGTTCGACTGTGATCAATGCCGGACAATGAGAGAAGTTCCAAGCCAACCGGTGAAGTTCACTGAGCGTGGCATCCGAGGCCGGTTGCGAGAACTCAACCACGACCGCAATGGGCGGTTCAGTGCTGACAGCGCTCGGCACGGCGGCGAGAACACCGATACGACACCCTTGGCCTTCAGCTTCGCCAGTCAGAGCACGGCCTACTTTCTCTTGCACCAAAGCCGCAAACTTCGCCGCGCCAGCGCCGTCCGGTCGCAAAACCTGCTCAGGGTGGTTCCAGCCTAAACTTTCGTGGAGCCAGTCCAGAGTGAAAACAGGCTGCCTGATCACGATTGCAGCTCCAACTGTTCTTGCTTGTCGCCACCGAAGCGGCCAGGCCTGGCCGCGCCCCTTGGCTTCTTGGGCGTCCGCTCAATTCTTGCCAGCACGTCATCGAAGCCGATGCCGCGCCCCTTCAACTCTGAAAGCAGCCTGGCAATAACAGCCAAATGGGTCGGTACCCTGCCGACACCGGCGTAGTTCGACACGGAGTTCTTGTTCATCCCTATGAGTTCTGCAAATGCGCGTACGCTGAGCCCAGCCAAGGCCAGCTCAACAAGGAAGGCATCGTAGGTCATTCAGCTATAGTCCTGCAGCAAGATACACATTATTTTATGTCTGAAGACACACAAAATAGTGTGCAACTCCCCACTTATCCTTTCTTCGTCCGTATTGAAAGCGTGTGAGCCGGTGCGCGCAGTGGCGCCACGGCTCGCGCTCGGCTGAGCCCGTGCGTGTCCGCCCCCTTTCTGAAGGCGCAGTAGCTCTATTGGTCGGCGGCGACGGGAGCCTTTCAACTGCTAAAGCAGGACGTCGAAATGGCCGGCCAAGCCTCTTCGTACACACTGGGGACGGGCAATGTGAGACGGCGCGCGGTCAGCCCGAGGCAGCCAAGAAGTGCCGCCAAGAAGAAGACCCCTGCCCCGGCAAAGCCAGGACAGGGGGTCAAAGAGGCCTTGATCAGACCTTCGCCAGCAGCTCCTTAGCCAGCGCAACTTCCAGGCTGTCACCCTGGGACTCGTTCAGCGCATCCAGCCCGGATTCCGGCATCTCACCGGACGTGGACTGCGACACCGCGATCTTCTGCCCCATGAGGCGCAGGCAGTCCATCTGCGAGGTGCCCTGATAGCCCAGGAAGAATACCCTCACAGGTTTCCTCTGGCCGATCCGCCAACTGCGCCGCGCGGCTTGCAGCACGGTGTAGACGTTGAAGCCCGACTGCATGAACACGATGGTCGGAAACTCCAGCATGTCCAGGCCGGTCTTGACCAGCTCGGGGTTGCATACCACCACATCGACACCGCGCTCCACCTGCTCGGCGAGCCAGTCCTCGCGCTTCGATGCATCCACGGTCGCTCGCAGGATCGCGGTCTTGAGACTTTGGACCTCGAGCTGGTGGCGCAGCCTGGCCGTCGTGTCCCGGGTACCCGAGTAGATCGAGTAGACCAGCACACGACGGCCTGCCGCCTTCTCCTGCTTGCACAGGTCGATGAGCCAGCGCTCCTTTGGCATCAGATCAGCATCGCCGAACACCGCCGGCTGCAGGTGCAGGAGCGAACGTGTGCGCGGATGCCGCACCGTCTCGTCCCTGAAACTGCAGTCTGGCCAGGCCAGCAGCACGTTCATCACTACACCCAGCAGAGTGCTGTCCTTCATGGCCAGCGCCTGCTTGAGGATGCGCACCAGGTTGCCCGCCATGCGATGGTAGGCCGAGGCTTGCTCCTCGGTCATGGCGACGGGCTGGAACACCTCGTCGTACGGTGGCAGGGCCTTCGCATCGATCTCCCGCAGCTTCAGGAACACGGTGATGGGCAGGACGTAGCGCAGAATGCCCACGGGTCCGAACCCTGGTGCCTTGCTCGTGCGTACGGTGAGGCTCTTGCCCTTCGCTGTCCGGTGGGAGCCGGACGACGTCTCCTTGTAGATGTCCTTGAGCACGCCGTGGGCGCGCATGAAGGACATCGCGGCCGATGCGAACGAACCGCGGTCGTTGGGCTTGAAACCGTCGGCCACCATGACCGAAGGGTTGATCCGCCAGAGCAGATGGAAGAGATCGTCGGCGTAGCCCCCCATGAGCGTGCCGGTCAGCAGCAGCGTCTTGCGACACTGGCTGGCCAACACGCCCATGGCCTGGCCCTGGGCCGAACCCTCGTTCTTGTACTCGTGGCCCTCGTCGACAACCAGCAGGCCGAAGTGCTTCCGTGGCAGATAGCGTTTCACGAACTCCGTGGCCTGGTAGCCGCCCTGCCCGATCGAGAACTCGAAGCTGGCCATCGCGCGCTCCAGCCTACGGGCCTGCCGGTCGTTGAAGACCAGCCCACCGTTCTCGTCCATGAGGTTGATGAACTCGTAGACGTTGTCTTCCAGCATGCTGCCCAGCAGCGACTCGCCGAACATGTCGAGAAGACGCTTGGACGCGGCCGGCCCGATGGTCGGCAACTGCTGCATGGCGTCTCCCACGAGCTCGCGCATGGACTGCTTGGCTGTGCCGGGGCGCATCAGTGTCCACAGCGGGCTGCGGCAGGTCTTCGACGGGCACAGGGCCCGGCGATCGCTCAGCACTGCATTGGCCATCTCGACAGAGAGCCATGAGGCATGCCCCTCGGCGTCCGGGCGCTCCAGCGGCTTCATGCACTGCGGGCAGCAGGCAACTGTCCAGGTCTGCCCATCGGCGCGCAGCCGGCGATTCACATACGCTGGTTTCCAATGGAAACCCATCCGCATCCTCACGCGGCCGAGCACGTAGAACTCGGGCTGCGTGGTCTTCAGGCCCAGCGCACTGCGCACCAGGAGCAGCTTGCGCAGCGTGTCGGGGCCGTTGAGCACCCAGACCTTGGCGTTGGGCACCGTCTCCAGGATCTCGCGGCGCCACTTGTAGACCAGGTGCGGCGGGCTGACGACCAGGGTGCGCGGATGCTGCTGCGACACGATGGTCGCGGCGCAGATCGCCATCATGGTCTTGCCCGTGCCCATCTCCGCATTCAGGACTGCGGCGGGCTCGCCATGATCCAGAAGCAACTTGCACAGCGCCTGCACCGCCTCGGCCTGGGCCGCGAAGGGCCGGCGCTTGAGCGACTGCATGGCGGCCTGGCGGCTCTGCCACGCGGGCGTGAGCTGCTCGACCGTCGGCAGGTAGACGGGGGGATTGCTCTCCCGAATCTGGGCCAGCATGCTGGGCCCGAAGGCCCGCATGAAGTCGCCCAGGGCGATCGTCTCGCCCACGACGTTGTCGATGATGTCGGCCACCTCGGTGCCGTCGGCGGCGGAGGCTTGCGCCTCAGATGGGCCGTCCTGGGCCGCGAGGGCGTCGCCGGCACCAGTGCCGGCGGCGCTGTCCGCGGCCGCTACTTCTTCCAAGTTGTCCGTGCTGTTCATGGTTTCTCTCCTTCTCGGGGTTGAAATGGAGGGAACCGCGCCCCCGTGGGGACGTGATCCCCACGGGGTTGAGATAAAAGTGCTGGCGTTGCCGGCTGCCTCAGATGACGAATAGTTTGCGTTTGACCTGCTCGCTGACGAAGCGCAGGAAGTGGTCGGTGATGCTCACGCGCATGGCGTCTACGTTGCCGATCGCTGGGTACATAGACCCGTCCAGACGCTCGTGGGCGTTCTTCTCCAGGCACCAGGCCTGCACGTCGGCTTTCCAGGGAGCTGCCAACGCGACCGGCGAGAGCTGCAAGGTGAGCTCCCAGGCCTTGGCCAGCAGCCCATCCAGGCGCCGGTCAGCGCAAGCGCTGGCCGGGCTGTCGTTGACGGTCCGATGCATCGCCCAGCCGATCCGGTTGGCCCGGTCCAGCTCGACGAGCGCCTTGTCGTACATCCAGACCTGCGTGAGCGGCCCGAACAGGTTCTGGCGCGGCAGCCGGCCGGAGAACTTGGTCAGCCGGTCAGCGTTGCCGACCTCGACCGCATGGCGTGCACCGTCGGTGCCGACCAGGTGGAAGCGGCGGACACCGCCCTCCTTGTGGCCGATCTGCAGCGCAGCCTCGAACTGCATGATGGAACCGTCGCGACCATAGGCGGAGAGGAACTTGAGCGTGCCGGCGCTGTCGCGCAGGCAGGCATCGGCGAACACCTCCGGAAACTCCGCGACGAAGAACATCGGCTCAGACATGCTGGACCTCCGCACCTTGGCTGTCCTCGGTGTCGTCCTCGCGGACCATCACCCAGGCACTGACCCAGCAGCCGTCATCCGTCGCTGCCACGATCGCGTCCTCGTCGACCTCGATGTCGTTGTCCGACGGAATGGCGTAGGTGGACCTTGCCGCCTCGATCTGGCTCTTGTACCGGAGCCGATCGTCGCGCAGCATGTCCAGATGGCATGCGAGCTCTCGGACCGCCGCGGCCAGGTCGCCCCGCTCCCAGCTGTCAACGACCTGTACGGCCAGGCGTTCGATCTCAGACATGGGCCACCTCCAGCGCACGCTCACCCCAGGCCTCTTCGCGACAGGTGTCGTCGATCGGTCCCAGGGCATCGCTGTAGTGCAGCCGGATCTGGCCCAGGATCCATGGCAGCTTGGACAAGGCGAGCGCGTGGCGCACCCGCAGCTGTTGCTCGTGCAGCGCTTCGCAGGTGAAGACCGAGACCAGAAGGTCGAAGTCCCCTACTCGCGCAGCGTCGCCGTCATCGTGAACAGGTCCGCTGCCGTCGATGCGCAGCAGGACCGTTGCCCGTGTCACCAAGGTGTTCGCCCGGGTTTCCGAGCGCGCTGTCGTGATCGCCAGAAAGCGATCGCCTCCAAGGTTGAGGAAACTCTCGGCTTGCCAGCCGTTGCTGGCTTGTGTGAGCTGGATGTACAAGATCTTCTCCTGTGCAAGCGCGAGACGTCCCCTGCGGGGACGGAGCCCCGCGCGGGTGGTTGGAATGGCACCGAGGTGCCGCGAAGCCCAGCCAGGTGTGGCCGGCGCGCTGTGAGGGCTGAGCGCGCCCAGAAACCGCTGTGATGCAGATGAACGGTTTCCCGATGCCGCCGGCGCGCCCTTGCGGGCGGCCAGCTGCAGCGGGAAGCCGTCGCTTCCAGGTTGGAGAGATCGGACCGCCGCGGCGCGAGGCGCCACGACAGTCCGTACGTGTGAGCTTTCGGAGCTGCTACCCCTCGGCCGGGCCAGGCAGCGCAACATCGAGCGCGTACTGCGCATCCAGCTTGGCCTTGACCTCCTGCGCCACGCCGATCCACGCCTTCCCGTTCAGGAAGTCGCTGTCGAACTTGGCTGGATCCGCAGTCGCCATGGCTTCGGCGTAGTTCCGGATCGCCTCGATCACGAAGACCTGGACCAGGCCGCCATAGCGGCTGTAGTTCATCAGGTCGGACACGAATTCCTCGTTCGACATGCGCCGGGGCATCTCGAGCTCGTCCGCGTCGTTCACGCCGCCACCTCGGAGGAGCTGGCCGCCGCTACTGCAGCGGTGTCCGTGGCCACCGCGTCGGAGGTCTCGGCGGTAGGCTGAGCCGCGTTGGCTTCACGGTCCTCTTCCTCGTAGTGCTTGCGCACCTGGAAGAGGATGCTTTCCATCTGGGCCATCGCCGTGTCGTGCTGAGTTTGGATGGCCTTCGATGTCGCGCGCGTAGGATTGAGCGACAGGACGGTCTTCTGAAAATCTCCGCCCTTCGAGCCGAAGCCCATCCGGTGTGTCCTGAAGCTGCCCTCGATCTTGCTGACCGTCGCATAGGTCCTCACGGTACCGTTGCTGTCGCGGCGCGTGCGAATGGAAAGCTCGCGGTTGTGCTCGAGCTTCGTGACCGACTCAGCGACCCAGTTGCCGTCGCGCTTGGTGAGACGGTGAGTGAACGTCGTCATGTTGAACTCCAAGTTGCGCGGGTTGCCGCCTTGCGGGCGGGCCCGCAAGGGTGGTGAAGAAGGCACCGAGGTGCCGCAATGCCCTGCCACGAAGTGGCCGGCGCGCTCGAAGGGCTGAGCGCGCACTGGAAACCGTGTGATTGGTGGACGGTTTCCCGCTGGACCCGTACCCAGGTGCAGCGGGAAGCCGTCGCTTCCCAGTTGAGAAATGGATCAGTCGACGGGCTTGGGCCCTGGCGGCCCCCGCGGGGTCAACGCCAGCGATCCGACCGAGGACGGTCCCTACGCGATCTGGGGCGCGTCATGGTCGCCATCGAGATCGACGCGCGACCAGGAGGACTCCCCGTTCAAGCGCAAGGCCTGCTGGTGGTAGGCGCTCCCCGCCGCCGCTGCGGATATGACGTGGAGTACTGCGTGCTCATCCGTTGGATGCGATGGCCAGCCCTCGGCCGGAGGGTCAGGCAGGTTCGGGCTCGTCAATGCGCTGGATCTCCAGCACGCCGTTGGCGTTGAAGAGGCCCCAGCCCTCGCGAACTGCCTGTGCGTTGTCAAAGTCGTCGAACGAGATGACGGTCTTGGTCATGGTCTTCCTTGGTTGAACAGGGTCGACCGGTCCCGCGGGCTTGGAAGACCCTGGGGTTGCGTTAATGACGATGCCCCGATCTGGGGGCGGTCGGAGCTACTAGCGCGTGAGCCTCATCAGCAAGATGTCATCGACCACGTCGCGTGCGATGGCTTTCGCCTTCGCCACGGACGGAATCTCCCGCACATCTCTTACGAGCCATCCGCATTCGGACAGCATCACAAGTGCGGCCTCCATGGCAGCGGCGAGTTCCAGCTCCTTGGCGAGGCCGATGGCCTCGTCGGTCAGGTCCTGCACGAGCGGTGTCACGTCGTCGTCCAACATCGAGCGCTGGCCTTCGGTGATGAGCCTGTGCACCTTGCGGAGCAAGACGATCATGTCGGCCCGTGTTGGGGCTGCGACCGTGTCGGGTGCGGTGCTCGAGCAGTTGTCGCACGAGGCCTTCCCGTGCGGGATGATGGCGAGGCACTGCTTGCAGTTCGGCGCCAGTACGCTGGCGTCGTTCGTGAGCCCTGTCGGCCTGCGCTGCCCGACTGTGGAAGTTTGCTCGATCATGGATGTGCTCCTGTGATCTGCAAGGCTTCGCCCCGACGGGGCTTGGCCCCGCATGGGTTGATGAAAGGCGGCACCGAGGTGCCGATGTGCCCAGCCACACGTGGCCGGCGCGCTTGCAGGGCTGAGCGCGCCTGGAAACCGCTTGAAGTCGGTTGACGGTTTCCCGCTGGGCCCTGCAGATGCGCAGGTGGCCCAGCGGGAAGCCGTCGCTTCCCAAGGTTGTGGATCAGGAGATCAGTACTCGGATGGCAGCAGCACCGTCGTCACGCTGCGGTCCCACTCCGTGATCACGTAGATCTTCAGGTCCTGATCGACCTGGTAGGCCGAGACCAGACGGTCTTCACCTTTCAGTGCCCGGTCGTTCAAGGCCTTGTCGCTCGCGCAGACATCGCCCCAGTCGCCCGAGCCGTGCCGCTTGAGGTACGGGGCCGGGTTCATGCGGCCCGCCATGACAAGGTCCCAGATGCCGCTGGTGACGACGAGGTCGCCGAGCGGGAACTTGACGCCCTCCAGGGGGATGGCCGTGATGCTCAGCATGGCTGGGCTCCTTGACCGTCCTCCGACGCGGTCCGCAGGGCATTGGCACGCGACGCGGGCAGCAAGTTCACCTGGCCGGTGAGGCCGGGCAACACGATCTCGACCAGCGGCTCCCCGAGCTTGGCCTCCACCTCGGCGCGCAGCGCCTTCGTGAGCAGCAGGTCTTCTCCTTCGAACTCGAAGTAGAAGAACGGTTGGCCGGCCAGGCGCGCAATGCCGGCCGATTCGTCCTTGAGCGCCGACAAGGCCAGCTCGACGAGCTCCGGATCGACCTGCGGTGCCTTCGCCGGTGCCGGACTGACGTTGGCGCCGCTGTCGGCACCTGGATGGACTGACTTCATGGTTTCTCCTTCGATGGTTCGAGGGAGCCATCCCCAGAAGGATGTGCATCCCTCCGGGGTGGTTGAAGTGCTGGCCAGCGTGCGCTGGAGCACTGGCGGTCGCCCGATCTCGCGATCAGGTGATCTTCACGATCTGGCCCAGCCGGTAGTCCGGCGTGAACTCGATCGCATTGATGACCGGGACGAACCGGTCGAGCATCGTGACGGTGTGGGTGACTTCGCCCTTCTCGTCAACGTCCGTGGCGACGGTGCGCTGCTTGCGCTTGTAGGTGTCGCCCTTGAGCAGGAACACGCGGCCGTCCTCGGACTCGAAGCGCCCTGTGATCTGGCCCGCGGCCAAGGCCAAGGCCATGTGCCATGGGGTCATCTCGCGCAGCGGCGGCCGGCAGGCCCCTGTCGTTTGGCGAAAGTGCGTCGCAAAGGCCTGCCACAGCAGGTGACCCCGGTAGCGCTGCAGCTCGTCGCCGAGCTGCTCCGCATCAATGCGCACCGCGTGGAACGTGAACTCCTGGTCGGCAACGCTTGGCACCAGGTACGGTGCGTCTGTCCATTCCTCGGGCAGCACGGCAGCGCCGTCGACCGAGGCCTGGGCACGCGCGAGCATGTCCTGCACGGCCTTGCTCGGGTTTCCTGCCTTGCGGCGGCGACCGACCACGACGCACTGCCTGAAGCGCTGCTCGGGGGCCATGAAGACCCGCACGTCCTGGTAGTTGCGGGCCAGATGGCTGCGCATCTCGTCGTCCAGCGCATAGTGCGGAACGATGAAGACCAGGATGCCGCCGTTGGCGAGCAACGGCGTGGACTTGAACAGGAACGTGCGTTCGAGGCGCTCCGCCTTCTCTGCGTCGGCATCGCCGGCCTTGCCATTGGCCTGGTCAGCGACACCGAAACCGTACGGCGGGCTCAGGAACAGCAGGCCGATGGATCGGGCCTTGATGACGACGTCATGGAAATCCGCGTGGATCACGCGGCCCAGCACCTGCTTAGCGTGCCAGGCACGCTCCCTGTCGAACTCGACGCCCAGGGCCTCGATGTCGATGGTGCGGCTGGCAGGCTCATCGTCGGCTGTGCCGGCTGTGTGAAGCAGGCCGTGCCGCACATCTGCCAGCGCGGTGCCCTCCCCGCAGCACGGGTCGAGCAGCCTGAACGGGCCTGGGCCTGTACAGCGCAGCATGCCGATGACGCGTTCCAGCGTGACCTCGTCGGTCGGGTAGTACCCTGCCTTGACGAAGTTCTGCGCCAGGCGCGCGAACATGAGCGCCATCTCAGGCCTCCTGCTTCAGGACCTGGAGCTCGGCGCCGAAGACCAACGGTGCGTTCTCGGGGCTGGATGGACCGTTCTGCTTGACCCACCATTCCGGAGGATCCAGCGGATAGGCCAGCACACCCAGGTAGCCGCAGTCGATGGCATAGCCGACGACCTTGGCGGCGCCGATGCGGTTGACCCGCACGTAGATGGTCTGGCCGATGGCCGGCACCGGGTCCTTGCCGGACCACTTGGGCAGGTCGCTGCGTTCCATGTCGGTGGTGTGCGCGGGCACGTCCTTCAGACGGATGAGCGTGGTGGGAGTCAACATGTCAAACCTCCTTCAATGGCGGACGGGAGGCCACCTGGACAGGTGACTTCCTGTCCAGGTTGATGAAACGACGGGTTCAAGGTAATGCCTCACCGCGGGTGCGGCGGGTGCGCTTTCAAGGCTGAGCACACCGAGAAGTCCAAGGGTGAATGAACGGATGGACTTCCACAGCGACCGGCCAGTACGGCTGGACGCTGTGGGAGCCCATCGGGCTCGGGCTTTGATGGAGGTGTTTGACGCTACCCCTGGCTACCAGGTCAAGCTCGCGTGGACGCGAGCCCTGCCTGGCATGCCGGCCACCGATGCGGGGTCCAGGTGGCCTAGGAAAGGCGCGGGAGTCGCACGGAGGTCTGGCTCTGGCCACCATACCCTCGACCGCAAAGGCCGCGGCGCATCAGGTCGCCGCCACCCCGGCTGTGACAAGCCCCGCGTGGCGGGCTGTTCCATGCGGCCACCGTCAGGGCGTCAGCTGCATGGAACAACCCGCGCGCGGGTTGTTCGGGACCATCGCTATGCGACGGCCTCAACAGGATGGAAGGTCTGCTCCATCGGTTTGAAGGTGTAGTCCAGCTTGCCCAGCAGCTCGGCCTGCTTGCGGAAGGTGAGTCGGTCCACGGTCGGGTCGAGCTTGACGGGCTCGCGGCCTTGGATGCGTGCCCAGAGCTCTTCGCCGAACAGTGCACCCAGCTCGTCGCCTGGCGTCGGCGCAGTCTCGAGTTTTGAGGCAGATGGCTTGCCACCCTTGGGCTTGCCGATGCTCTTGAGCTTGGCCTTCAGGGCCGCGATGCTGACACCGTCGGATGCTTGCGCTTCCTCGGGCTCGGGGGCCGGTGCTTCGGCGGCCGCGGGGACGCGCAGAGGCTTGCGCTCGTCGATCGGATCCGGCTCGGACTGCTCCGGCATGTCTTCCAGGTCGCTGGCTTCCTGGATCTGCAGGTCGTGCAGCCGGGCGCGCAGCTCGGTGACGCCGCGGCCGAAGGCAACGTACTGGGCCAGGAAGATCTCCGAGACCCAGACCGTGGCCCGGTACTCGCCCTCGTCGAAGGCGTCCAGCAGCTGGTCCTTGACCTTGAATTCACCGATCTCGGTGCTCAGGTCCGCGACGGCGAAGGGCCCGTTGCGGCTTTGACGGATCTTGCGGACCCGCAGCGTCGTGTTCTCGATCTTGATCATGGTGTGCTCCGTTTGAAGAAATGGGAGCACCTCCGCGACGGGATGCGTGATCCCGTGGGGAAAGAGGAAGAAGCCGCGCCGAGGACCGGCGACGACAAAGGAAGGGGAAATAAGGTTGCGCCCAACCAGCCACCGGCTGGTCGGGAGCACTCGGCTCTGATGATCCGACAGGTGTCCGACCTGCCAGGTGCTGGGCGCCATAACGAGGTGTGCATCAGCGGAGTGGCGCCGCTACTTTTGCCCCAGTCTTTCGACGTTCACCTCTCAGGGGCTGAGGTGCTTCACCGGCAAGCCGGCCTCTGGTTGTTCAAGTGGTACCAGCAAACACTCGGAGAGCGTGCGAAGGATAGCGGAACTGCGCCTCCTTCGGTAGTAGCCATTGGCTACTTATGTGCATTCTCGAAATGAAACACCCCCGAGCCGCAGAGCGACTCGAGGGTGTTCAGGCTTCGTCAGTTGCGAGCGTACCGGTCGGACCGCGTGTCGCCACGTTGGTCACGGCCCTGATGCTGCCGTTCTTCACGACGATCACTGCCGCGCTCACCACCACGACTGCGCTGACCTTGACCCCGGTCGCCAGCATGGTGCTGGCCTTGGGGGCGCTGGTTCGCAGGCTCGCGGCGTTGCGGCGGCTCGGCAGGATTGGCTTCCTGCGGCTGGTCGGTGTCGGTGTTGCCACCATCACCTGCGTCGCCAGGCTCAGCGCCGGCGTCGTCCACACCACCAGCATCGCCCTCCTCCGGCTCCTCGCGCTTGTAGACGAGCTCACCGTCCACTTTGGCGGAGGTGATCAGGAGCAGACGCGCCTTGATCAAGGACGCGGTCTCCATCTCGTCGCTACGCTGTCCATTGCGGCCATCGCGCTTGCGGCGCTCGTACGTGTGGACATAGAGGTCTGCGGCCCTGAACGCCACGATGACCTTCCGTTCGGCATTGACCGCTTCTTCCAGGTCGGAGATGACCTGGATCGCGTCCTCGCCCACTACCTTCAGATCGAAGTAGGTGTACTGCGGTGAATCAGAACTGCCCCGCAGCGCGTTGATGGCGCAACTGAGGAACGGTTCGGCGCGCCGGCCGCCACTGCGGTTGTTGGTCTCGACCCAGCGCACGCGGTTGAGATAGCCGATGCCGCTCGCATGCAGGTTGAAAAACTGCTTATCTTGGGTGTCGTTCGCCATGATGATGATCTCCAAAAGAAGGACAGGAGATCGGCGCACCCATGCCGCAACCCAGAGGGTCGGACAGGGAGACTGATCTTCCCCGTCCGGGTTGCAAGGATGGAAATGTTCTGGACCTGGCCTTGGGGGCCGAGCCGTGCGCTTTTCAAGAACCGAAGCGCCTCTGTGGTGCCTTGCGGCAGTACACGGAGCGCAATCTAGTGGGTTGATGCTGGAACGTCAAACGCAGTTGACACCGGCTCTCGCACCCACAGGATCGCAACGCCTTCTAGATCAGCCCCATCTCTGCCATGCTTCGCACTGTCGTGCTGATCACGATCAGGTGGTCAAGAACACGGCAGTCCACCAGCTTCAAGGCGGCCTGCAGCTGCGACGTCAGGTGCTCGTCGGCCTTGGACGGTTCGGCCGTGCCCGAAGGGTGGTTGTGGAACAGGATGCATGCGCTCGAGTTGTGGAGCATGGCGTGCTTCACGACCTCGCGCGGATACACGACGGCTTGCGACACGGAGCCTCGAAAGAGCTCCTCGACAGCGATCACGGCATGCTGACAGTTGAGGAACACGACGCCGAAGACTTCGTGCTCCAACGTGCCCAGCTTGACGCGCAGGTACTCCTTCACCGTGGACGGTCCGTCGAGGACAGGGGTGTGCGTCAGGCGGGCTTCAAGGACCTGCTGCGCTGCTTGCAAGATCTCCGCGGGGCGCACCGTGCGGTACACGCCGCTCACGTCGCGCACGGACAGGCCGCGCTCGCGCTGATGGCCGAACCGCGAGCGGGTTGCGTTGAAGGATGACATGAATTCTCCTGCTGGTGGCGGCAGGACCCCTGACGGGATCTGGCCCGCCAGGGTTTGAATGAACGGTGGTGACCAATGCCGATGCACCGAGACGAAGAGGAATAGCTGTCGGTGCACCGCGCTTGAGCCTTCGATGCGAAACTCACGTGATGCCACGCAAGTTCACGCTGATCGAAGGCTCAGGCGGCAAGGCCGATCTGTCGCATGTGCTCGAAGAGATGGATGCGCGCGACGCTATTGAGCGCCTGCGTGCGATGGCGAGACAGCGCAAAGCTGCAGCAAACTCTGTTCTCGCAGTCGTTGCACAAGCGCCGTCGGAAGGCCGGCCAGCAGATCCGGCCGGGCAAAGCACGACCGGACCAGCCTGACCATCGAGCAGACTTCGCCAGGGGCGACTTCTGCACGCAGCGTTTCCAGACGGTCGAAGTCCGCTTCCTCCGCGGTGTTGATCCAGTCGTTGAACTCCACATGGAACAGCTTGCGCTGCTCTTCGTTCCAGGGTTGCATCTGCATGGTGTTCTCCAAGAAGTTGAAGGCACCGACGCCCATCGGGGCGTGGGAGCCCCATGGGGTTGAAAGAACGCAGGTCATGCCCCCGGGACGGGATGCAGGATCCCGCGCGGGTTGAGGGTGAGATTGCCTGGACCGGTCGCCCGGTCACGCGCGCTTGCAAGGCTGAACGCGCCTGAAACCATCGTGGTTTGGATGGATGGTTTCCCGCAGCGCCCGGATCTCCCAGACGCTGCGGGAAGCCATCGGCTTGCCTGGTGCAAGACAGCCTCGCACGCCCATCCCTCGAAGGGTGACGGCCGAGGCCTGGCGGCGCAGCTTCACTTCTTCAGCAGCGGCTGTCAAACGCAGTTGACACGCCGCTGTCGCTAAGCACGCGCAGCTGCGCACAGAGGTAGCCCAGGAGCCCTGCACGCCTGCGCTTGAACGTCGCCGCGTGCGCGGCGACGGCTCGCCAAGCCTTGCTCGATTGTTCCGCGAGCGGAAACGATGCATTGACCCGGCGCTGGTTTTTCTTCCGGCTGCCGAGTTTCACAATTCAAACCATCGATGAGACGCAAGAAAAACGACTCACCGAGACGCAGCAGACATGGTGTCCGCAGCGCCGTTTGAGACCTTGCATCCATCCACATTTTTAGGAGTCCATCATGAACAAGTTCATCGCATCCGCCCTGATCGCCGCCGCCGGTTTCGCCGCAGCTCCCAGCTTCGCTGGCGACAACATCAGCGGTGAAGTCGGCTACGTGCCCCAAGTGTCCAGCACTGCCAGCGGCCTGACCCGCGAAGCTGTTCGCGCCGACTACCTGCAAGCCGAACGCAACGGCACGCTGCCTGAGTACGGCGAAGGTGCCGACACTGGTGCCGTGGCCCAAGCCAAGAGCACGCTGACGCGTGATGCAGTGCGCGCTGAGGCCATCTACGCCGCACAGCATGGTCAACAGATCGGCGGCGAAGTCTGATCGGCCTCGAGCGTTTATGAAGAGCCGCCTTCGGGCGGCTCTTTGTCTTTGGGCGAGACCGCCGAGACAGCCTGCTGCGGCGTGCAGAGCGGGACGCCGCTGTGCGGCTGCACAGCTGTGGCTTGGCATCCATAGGGTGCCAATGCACAATCTCGCTCATGACCAACGCGCGAGACGACTTCGACCAGCGCCGCCGATACGTCGGCTGGGCCCTCATGCTGCTTGGAACGATCGCCGCGGTGTCCGGCGCGCGCTACGTTGTTGGCTTCGAGCCATTGCCGGTCGCGGCCTCGCCCGACAACATCCTCATGTTTCTGGACTTCAACCGCTACTTCGGCGTCTGGCCAGGGATGATCGGGATCGTGTCTGGCGTCGGTTTTCTCGTGATCGGTTTGCTGGTGTTGAAGGGCCTCGTCCGACCCTTGCCGGCCAACGAGCAATAGGCTCTCTAGGCTCTCCTGTCGCCGCCGGGCTGACACGGAATCTACAGGTCGACAGGCGAGACCTCAGGGCCGCACGGCAATCACGCTGCGAGCAGTTTGGATTCGACGGCAACGACTGATTCTTGATGTCCGTGTGGTGGCTCGATGGTCCAGCAGACGTCTTGCTCGGGTAACGCCTTGAAATACCTCTTTCGGTATTGCGCGCGCTCTCCTACAGACCTGCGCCACTTGGTTTTTGATACTCGCTCTTTGGCCGCTTTGCGCGGTCGCCTGATATGGCCATTAACCGTGCGATGCAAGTGCAGCCGTCGTACTTGGCCTAAACCTTGGAAATGTGAACATGGTCGCCTTGAGCGGGATCGCCTATGTCAGCAGCGCCGTGGGGGAGCAGTCCGAAGAAGCGCTCGAGGATCTTCTTCTGGATGCCCGCCAGTTCAACCATGAAGTCGGCGTGACCGGCGTTCTGCTCCACGACGAGGGCAATTTCTTTCAGTACTTCGAGGGGCCAGTCGACGGCGTTCGGGAGGTTTACAACCGGATCCTGAAAGCCACGCGACACCGCGGCATCTTCGAGCTGTTCGGAGGAACTGTCGTTCGGCGGCATTTTTCCGACTGGGTCATGGGCTTTGCCCGGGCTCCCCATTCGCAGATCCTGAAGCTGTCACAAGCGCAGTGGAAGAGCGTCGCGGCGACGCTGCCGCAGGGCAAGCAGGCGCCGGCGGGCGTGGCGTTGTTGGCGGACCACTGGAGAGCCATCGCCAGGATGGCCTGACGGGTTTGCCTCCGTCGCGGCGCAACTTGTCCCTAAGGCCGGTGGACAACTCTGTTGGCAACCGGATGAGCATCCGCCGAGAGCGTTGCTGGGCGCGGGCTACGCCACGATGCTCAACGAATGGGCAGTGCGCCTGAGACGCATCCTGCGCCGCGTGTCGGCCGCTTCAGGCCCCCTTGCGCAAGCGCTGCAGGCTGGCCAGGCCTGTTGCAAAGGCCGTCGCAAGGTCGAGATATCCACCAATGGATGGATGAATGCAGTCCGGGCTCGACCGCCCTGCGCTACAACGATGGGTTGACGCCACCCGCAGCGAGCCTGTGCGGGATAGTTGACCCCTGTCGGCATCCACTGTTCAAGAACGTTCGCCTGTGTCTGCCAGCCACCCGATGACCATTGAGGGCCTGGGTACCTCCGCCTCTCTTGCCTGGTGCCAAGCTTCAGCACTCGACTCCGAGCATCTCGCCGTGGAATTGGAGGCGCCTGCACTTTTGCTCAGGAGCGTCTCGCAGCAGATGCTCCGCGGTTCACTGCCAGTTCAATATCGAGGCGCGCGCCTGGTGCTCACGCGCTTCACGATTTTCAACCAGAGCGACCGCGAACGTCTGGTGTTTCGCGCTGCACATCAGCCCGCATAGCAACGCAGCGGTCCTGGGAAAATCGAAACAGTCAAGCCTTGCTGACCAGCGCGTCCAATAACGCGTCGAGTTCGGTCAATTTGTCGAAGACGTTATCGACTTTCAGCGCTCTGCAACACTCACAGACTTCCGAGGTCGCATGGTTGGTCACGACATACAGGCGTTGAGAACTGTCCCGCTCGCTGAAGGCTCGTGCAACGCCGATGCCCGAGCCAATCCGCAGCTGCAGATCCACGACAGCAACGTCCCATTCGATGCGAGCCATGGCTTCGATGGCCGCCTCTTCGGTCTCGGCAATCCCGACGATCTGTGCGCCGGCGACTTCCTCAAGCATTGCCGTCATCTGCCGCCGGATCAGCGGGTCGTCTTCTACGAGAAATGTGCGGTACGGCATGCAGCCTGTCCAGGCGCGATGGGGGAAGTTCTACGGATCGAAACTCTCTGCAGGTGGGCGTCACGCGGGTCGCTGTCCCGTGTCGTCCTTGTTCCAGTCGAGTGACTATGGCACCGCGCACGCCGGCCGATGCTGTCGGCCCTTCTTCGTCAGGGTGCTTTCGACGCTGCAGTTGTCTTTGCGAACGAGTGGCATAGCATTTCCGCGAAGCGGGGCGCCGAGATCAGATTGGCTGCTCCTCCACCCGTATGCCGTCAATGCTGAAGCCAAAGTCCTTGAGCTTTCGAAGCTGGGACCGATGACGCGCGCCTCCACGACGCGGGCGAACGGCGAGCGATGAAACTTGAACGAGTAGCGCCGCCGCAAACTCTTCCAGCGTGGGCATGCGCTCCTGCGCGATCTCTGCCTCAAGCTGCAGACCGTCGGTGTGGACAGCCGTTGCCACCCACCGCTCCACCTGAGGGGATGTCACGCCCAAGCAGAGGCCTGCTTGAACTCGGCCTGGAGAGTCACCTCGGGCGATTGAACGTCGGGCTCCGGTAGCTTGGAAGTGACAGGCTGCAGATCACGGCCAGCTTGGACAATGCTGCCGAGCGTTTGTGAACTGCGGGCGTCTATGCCGGGTACGGCTCCGTCCCCTGCAGCCGGTTGAACTTTGAATGGCCAGTCGCGCATATAAGCCCCCTGTTCCCCTCTCAATGCGATTCAGGCTGCAGGGCAGCCAGCGTGAACGACCGTGTAGAAGCGTTGTTTTGGGCCGTAGAGCTGAGCATACAGGGCTGCCGCGACAGACGCCTACACTCTCGCATCTTCCGTTGAAGCGCCAAGGGCGACAGATTCTTCCGTTGGGAAGACTGCAATGTGGAAGCGGCTTCAAGGGAGAAGGTGATGTATGGCTTCTTGAAGGAGCTCGAGAACGTCTTGGGCAAGCAGGGGGTGGACGAAGCGCTCGGCATGCTCAACCGGCGCGTCGAGTGCAGGTTCACAGCGATTTTTGAGCTGCTGGATGACCGGCTGTTCAACAAGCACTTCTACGACAGGCTCGGCCAGCCGCGTGCCGCGTTTCTGGAGTCGGTCCCTTGGGTCGATAGCTTTTGCCAGATTGCGGTGCGCGAGGGCAAGCTTTCCTCTCCTGACACCGCAGCGGATGACCGGCTGGATTACAGCCCATATCAGGGCATCGTCACCTCCTACCATGCCGTGCCGATCATGGACGAGGCGCTGCAGCGGGTCTGGGGCACCCTGTGTCACTTTGACGTCGTGCAGACAGACCTGACGGACCCCCAGTTCCAGGAGCTGCGCATGTCAGCGTATCTGCTGCTTCCATACCTGCGAGCCGAGGCTCGTCGCAGCGACGGCTGAAAGTCTGCAGGCCGTTGCTTGTCGGTGCAGGTGCAGGAGTTGCGCTGCCAGCAGCTGATGGTCCCCCTTGCCGCGGGCTGGCCGGTATTCCGCGAGCGGTCCGCACGTACTCGGCGATGTGATGCTGCGTGCCGTAGAAGCCGGTGCGTGGTGGGCGCAAAACAGCACACTAGCGCTTGTCCGACACGCTCCTGCCTGGTCCGTGGGCACAATTTCGTCCGCAGAACACGGATGTTGAAGTCGCTCATTTCACGGAACCACGATGTCGGAAACCAGCCCGAGCTCTGACGCTGCAAAGCAAGAATTCATTGCCTTCGCTCAGGAGGTGTTTCAGCTGGCCAGGACGGGCGATGCGAAGATGCTTGCCAGCTTGCTTCAGAAGGGTTTGCCGCCCGACATGAGCAACCATAAGGGCGACACCTTGCTGATGCTGGCGGCTTACCACGGGCACCTTGAAGCGACCAAGGTCCTGTTGGAGGCCGGTGCCAAACCGGACCGCTACAACGACATGGCCCAGACTCCTCTTGGTGCTTGCGTCTACAAGGGCTATCTTCCGATCGTCCAAGCTTTGCTGTCTCACGGTGCCGATCCGACTCTTGCGCCGCCAGGGGGCAAGACGCCGTTGATGTTCGCCGCGATGTTCAATCGTGTTGAGATCCTGGACCTGCTTCTGGCACAGCATGTCGATGTTGCTGTGAAGAGCACCGAAGGACTCACCGCGCTGGAGCTCGCTCGGCAGATGGGGGCCTGCGATACCGCTGCTGTGCTGCAGGCCCGGCTCACGGAGGCCGGTTAGCGCGGTCTCCCGAGCTTGACGCTGGACCGCCTACCGCGCAAAGCGCTGCTACCGTTGGCGGCCAAGGCTGGCCATCGACGCGTATCAGTCATGTTGGTCGTCTAAGGCAAGGGCTTGCCCTGCGCATGGTGTGCGATGGCCACTCGCCCTTTGCCGGTGATCGCGCGGATGTCTGCCGCAGAGTCCCGCCCCGGAACGTCAGATGCCACGATGCTGGCTTCGATCAGCCCTGCGGCCTTCAACACGCGGACGCACTGCAAAGCACGCTCATCCGTTACACGGAACGGAAGTTGCACGTACTCGATCGACAGGAGGTAGTCCATGGGCATGGCTGCGATTTTGCGCGAGCGGTGCGATCGAGCTTTGCCAGGATATCCCTTGTCTTGGGAGCCGCTCCGTCGAGCGATTGTTCGACGCCGCGTCCCCCGGAACTGATTCTGGGAGCACGAGACAATCGAAGATGTCGTCACCACCATCATTCTGATGTTGGAAGAGGCACGGGACGGCTTAGAGGAGGCGTCTCGCAAACGTTGAGGAACCTTGAAAGCGGCGACTGCGCGCAGCGCGGAATGCAGCGCCTACTCGGCGTGGGGTTGGTCGAAAAGCCGCGGGTCACCGCCGGCGAAACGGCGTCGATGCCCTCCTCTTCGATTGCGACGTTCAACGGCACTCCGGGCGAGCGCCCCTGCTATGAGATGACCAGATGCGACATAGTCGCTGCTGAACTTAGGCCACCGCAGATGCTGAAGTCCTGCGGCACACCCGGACCGAACTAGTAGCGGGCCCACAGGTTGAAGTTGTGGCGCGGCGCGATGAAGGTGCAGAGCTGCGCCTTCTCGTCGTCCGTGCCCTCCAGCGTGTTGATCCACCGAATCCTGACCCACAGGAAATGAACACTGACCCGACTCAGTGAACGGTTTACGGCTAGGAATGGCTTTGCATATGATCTGGCCGTTCCGGACTAGCGTTTTCCTTGGCCAAAGCCCAAGTCCTGTGCGGAAAGCCCGTACTGCCGGATTGCGCCCTTGATCCACTCCAGCGCCTGTGCAGACTCATGTTCGCGCACAACCTGTGCCTTGCGCTTGAGCTCCTCAATCTGGGCGATGAGCTTGGGGTACACCGGCCATTCGTAGGCTTCAAAGCCGACCGTAGCTGGCAGGTGCTGCACGGAAGGCGCGTGGTCATGCGGCGCCTTGGTGTTCAACTCCTGACGCCTTGGTGAGGTGCTTCGCGATGCGATGGCCACGCGACTCGTCACGCTCTTCTCGACAGGTTGTGGCTTCAAGGCCACCGGGGCCGTGGCGCGCCGTCGCGTCTTGCGCGGCTTGGGCGGTACCGGTACCGACACCTGATCGGCCGCGGGAGCGGTGGCGGGCTCGTTTGCGAGCACCGTTGGCTCAGCGATGCCCGCCGGCGCCTCAACCGGTTGGACGTCGGTCGACTTGGCTTCTAGAGGTGCTGCGTCTAGCGGAATGACCTTCGGTTCGGTCACCGCCGCTGTGTCTGTGGTCGTGGCTGCGGGTTCCGCAGCGACGAGATGAATCCGGGCCGGCCTCCCGGCCGCCGCGGTCAGCGCGTCAGGAGAGGCGGTTGCGACGTGCTCGGCAGCATTCGTTGACGCCCGGCGGTGCCGGACCGTCACGACGGTCGCTGCTGCGGTCTGTGGTGGTTGCGCAATCGGCTCAAACAATGCTTCAGCTGCGAGCCGCGCTTCGCGCTGCTTCTTCAATTTCTCGGTTTCGATCATGGTTCTGCTGGCTGCGGACCTCACGTGATATGGCCAGCTGGTCCGACTGCTTTCCCTGGCAAACCGAAATCGTATCGCCTTCTAGGCGAGGGGACCCAGGGCCCGCCTGTCCTCCATCGGTTTCGCGCGCGAGAATCGACACATGGCCTCGATCACGGTGACCCTGAACACGGAGGAGCTCGACACCCAGATCGAGCTCTGGCGCGCGACCGTAGACATGAAGATCCCCATCTCCGATCACCTCAAGCTGCACTTCATCGCCAAGCGACGGGAGATCCTGACCGGGCTGCTGGAAACAGGCAGGCACTACGACGCTTTGCTTGCCCTGATGGAGCCTGTAGAGGCGGACAAAGAACGCTTCGCCGAAACTCGCCGCAAGGTCCAAGAGTTCCGACGCTGGGCCGCTGACGGCCTGCATGACCTGAACGAGTTGGCCAAGAGCTGATTGCAAAGGGTCATCCAGCGCCAGCTCGGGCGGACACGGTCGGCCGCGCTGCGCTCTGCCATGGTGTCCCTTTCCGGGCAACATCGAGCCTTTCTGAGGCTGGCTGGTGAGCACGACGACAATGTGTCGCCTGCTCAAGCTTGAAAGCGGAGCCGGCATCCTGCACTCGAGGCCTGCCCATGCAAGAAGTCGAAACCCTGTCGTCGGTCCTGTGGTGGACGCTCCCGCTCGCCTTGCTTTGCGCGGCGGGATGCTTCGTCAAGGGCCTGGAACACGCTTGGAGCCGTGCCGCACTGCACCGTACCCGCAGCGTGAGCTTTCGGGATCGGCAGCTTGCGGAATTCCTTGCACAAGTGAAGCCGCCCCCCTACGGGCTGTACGCGGTCTGCTGGCTCGCCGCCGTCGTGCTGTTGGTGGTGGCGGCTTTCATGCTCCGCCAGTGAGTTCGACGATGGACATTGACCTCGACACCGCCTTGCAGGCTGCCGTCAACATCCTGCGCGACGCCGCGGAATCGGGCTGCATGCCTTCTGGCGAGCCGCTGCCTGGCCGTGCGGCCGAACTGCATCGTGAGGCCGCTCGGCATCTTGACGAGTTGCGGCGTGAGATCGCCGTGCTGGCCCAGCTGCGGCAAACGCCGCGCGACTGATCAGCGGCGGCGTCGATGGTGGTCGATGGAGGCGCGCTGATTGGTCGCCTCGTACGGCCGGCGCTAGACACGCTTCTTCAAGAGTGCAGATGGCCGTTCCCGCCAGGCCCTGCCCTGTTCACGCTGCGGAGACCGACGCGTCCTGTTTGCCTGTTCCCTGCCCAACCAAACGGCGCGGCGTTGCGCCGACGGGCACGTCGCCGTCTCAGCAGCAGCAAGTCGCTACAGTTCGGCGCGAAATCGTATGGCGGAACCATGAAGCTGGATCAGAAGTATCTTGCGCTACTTGAGGAGGCGCAGCGTCGAAGGGTGTCCGATGTGGAGAGCATTCGACTGTGTTTTCAGACGCTCTCGCTCGCAGCGAGCATCGACCGCGGCTGCGCTGCATTGCTCGAGCCGCATGGCCTATCCGAGGGGCGCTTCGTCCTGCTGGCTTTGCTCGACGCCTCAACGTATGGAGTGGCACCCAAGGCGCTGGCAGAGCAGGCAGGCGTGACGCGTGGAACCGTTTCGGGACTGCTTGATGGCCTTGAGCGCGAAGAGCTGATCGAACGCAGGGCAGATGCCAACGACCGGCGTGCCCGGCGCGTTCAGCTCACGCCCAAGGGAAGACGCGTCGCCAAGACCGTGGTCGAACAGCATGGCCGCTGGACTGCTGGTCTGTCCGCCAACTTGTCGGCAAGCGAGCGCAGCCAGTTGACTGCGCTGCTGGAGAAGGTCGCTGGAAACCTTGGAAGCGCCACGTGATGATCGGGGTGGTCTGAGGGCTAGCGGCCTTGCTGGTTCCTGTGAGCCCACGGCTGACGACTCCGACGTCGGGCCATCTCCAAGGCGGTGACCCAGCCCGACTTGCTCTTCCACTCGATGCAGAATGGCCCGATGAACCCAGTTCAGCAGATTCCCTTGCGGCCGCACAACGAGCCCCGTGGACGGTTCTGCAACACGGTCCAACGTGAAGCTGCGAAACGTGGAGCGCGAGCGGTCGACGGATTGGAGCTCGGTGCCGCTGTCCACTGCCCATTTGAGGTGGTCGACTTTTCGTGCTGCGCGCGTCCATGACCAAGGTTGTCAAAGCGGCTTTGCCGGAGTTCCCGCCTCCCACCGGCGTGAACGTGCTGCCGCCGCGGCCCGCGCCGCTGCTATCGAAGGACACAACCAACATGCATCTTGCCCGCAGCGGCGGGGCTTGGCTCGTTCGTTATCCCTCATACCACCCATGGGCCGGCAAGTACGAGACCTTCTCGGACAGCGTCTACGGCTCAGCCGAGAAGGCCAAGGAGGTTGCGCGCAATCGACGGGATCAAGCTTTCGCGGAGGCTGGCACCCCGGTGCACCTGCGCATACGCGGCCCGCGAAGCGATGGGCGAACGCAACTTCCGGGTGTCAGCCTCAGCCTGAACCGCGGTGACCCCACGCTGTGGACTTCATGGCGCTGGATGGCTCACTGGGTCACTGATCGGCAGGTACGTCGCAGCTTCGGTATCAAGCTCCATGGATTCGACCGGGCACTTTTCCAGGCGGTGGCGCTCCGCGAAGCGATGACCGGCGTTCTACTAGATGCCGACGCTGTGGAGGCCGCGCGTGCCATGCAGTTCGGCCCACCACCAACGCGAAGCTGACCAGTGCAGCTAGATGCAAGCCTGGGTTCTCCAACCGAACGCAACGCCACGTCCAAAGCCGGTCCAAGAACGCGCAGAAGAGGTCAATTGCAACCATCGAGCTGAAGATGGTTTCGCGATAAAGTTCGCACAGCTTTTTCCGGTTGAAGAGTATCGGGGAGCGTGTTGAGATCGCGCCTGCACGAGCGCGGGCTGAGCGTGCACGTGGACGGACCGCCGGAGCGAGTCGTGAACAGCCTCGTCAGAAGGAGCTGGCCATGGACATCATGCGCACGTTCTGGCGTGTCTCCCCGCTGAACGAGCAGCGTTGGACCACCATCTACTGAACACCATGACCAAGCAAACAGAACGGGTCCTTACCGACGAGGAGATCGTCGATGCCGTCGAGGCGGCCTTCCCTGGCGCCTCTGGCGAGTGGACTGGAAATGACATCGAGCGTGCGCGCGTCATCGAGCACGCTGTGCTCGCAAAGCTCGGTGCCGAGAAGGCTGTCAGTGAAGCTCCCGGGCCGGTTGTTCGGGTGCCGCCAGGCTGGGCCATCATCAAGACCATCAACGGCGTGTCGTTGACCGCCCCCGACGGCACCAAATGGAGCTACGGCCGAGGCATCCCAAGCGATGGGGGCGCAGCCCATCAGATTCGCGAGTTTCTGCTGTCGGTCGCAGCAGCCGCAACACCGGGCGGCCCGGCCGCTCCCGCGTTCGTGTATAGCGGTCAGGCCTGGAATGAGATCGGAATGGTGCTGGAGAACTATGCCTTCGGAACCGCGTTCTACGCGACCGTACCACCGGCGGAGCAGCCCCATGGAAAGGACGCGGCATGAGCGACGGCATTTTTCGACCAACCCACGAGCCAGCTAGGCTGCTTTACGACGCCTTCCAAGCTGAGGCGAAGCTGCGCAAGCAGCGCGAAGTCGGAAACTGGATCGAGAAGGAACGGCTGGCCGTCTGGACGGCAGCGCGCGACTATGCCCAACAGCACGACCGACCGGTCCCGACGCTGGAGCAGATCAAAGCTAAGGAGCAGCTCGCTCTCGGACACACCGACTACGGCGCCAAGTGGGCCTACGGCGTGGCCGAACTGCTGCGCGCAACCCCTTCTGTCAAAGGAAAGGAGGGCGCGTGATGGCGGTCAAGCGACATTGCCCTCGATGCGCAAGGGTGCGTCTGGATAACAGCCCGCGTAGCTACGTTTGGTGGCGGGTCAAAGGGCTTGGCCTGATGTGCTGGGCCTGCTGGGACAAGCTGCGCGCAACCTATGGAGAAACGCCATGAGCAAGAACACCAAGAGCATTCCCATGAAACACGAGGGCTACCTTGTCATTGCCCGCGGCGGCTCGATGTACTTCGGCCTCGATGACCTGGAAGAAGCGATGAAATACTGCGAAGACGGCGCAGAGCCGGTCAAGCTTTTCGCCGAGGAGCCGGAGCTGCGCGCCCATGAAAAAGCGCAGGGTGAGGACGATGCCTGAGCCGGCTTACCTCTACCGCGCAGTGCGCACCATGGGCGGGACGAATATTGTGCAGCGCCAGCGGGTGGACTGGTTTGCCTGGGAGCTGCACGAAGCGGGGTTTTCGACGATCAACGCGGCAGAGGCCCGGGCAGACGAACTCAACAAAATGGCCCAGCCCGCAAAAGGCGCACATGTCTGACCAGGCTCACAGCACGCTGTCGTTGCGCGAGACCCGGTACATGCTCGTTCGGCCAGGAGATGGACCCGGAGACGAGCGGCTGCTTGACGAGACGGCCTACAACGCGGCCGACCTGTAGAGCCGTCGCAGCACGACCAACGATGACCGAGTGGAAACGGCAGAATATTTTTGCTGTGCTGGGGCGTCTGTGGAAAAGTGAACCGACAGAGCGCCTTTGGGTTTGCAAACGATTTAAGAATGCAGCGGCTGCGTTCCACGTAACCTTTGATTGCTCATCGTGCCTCGACGACGTGCGCCGTCAAACACGCTCCTGCGCGGCATGCTTGACTCTCAGCACCTGCACGACTGGCTCGCCACCCGCGTCGATGATCCGATAGTAGGCAAGGTAGTTCTCGTGCAGCACCAGTACGCGAACTCCAGGAGGCACAGCCATATCGAGCGGCCTGCCGAGTTCCGGATGGTCGGAGAGCACCTTGACCCTGCTGCGCAGTTCGGCGCCGAAGCGGCGGGCTTGCAACTTGTCGTCTCGGGCAATGTATCGCCGGATACTGGCCAAGTCCTCGTTGGCCAGTGGGCGCCATTCAACGCGCACGCGTCATGCCTTGCCTGCGACACCGGACTCCGGACCCGCGTCGTCCGGCTCTTCGTCGAACTGCCGAAGGACCTCTTGCGTGGAAAGGCTGGGCCGCGGGTCGTTGATCGCTGCCAGCAAGTCCGCCGCCAGACGCTTTTGATCGGCCGCCGCCTTGTGCGCAGCCCGCATGGTCACCTTCTGCGCCTCACGGTTGGTGACCTCCTTCTGCTCGGGATCCCACTGCGCAAACTCCATCTTGGCCGTGCGAATGCCGATCTCTTTGAGAACCAACATGGCAGAGGTTGGAGACCCAAAGCGACGCGGCTCTGAACTACGCGCTTTGGCCAGCACAACCGGCTCCGACCCCGCGCGCGTGGCGATCTTCATGAAGAAGCCACTGCCTTGCGCTGTTAACGTCACGCCAGTGACGCCCCCAGCACGGACGGTGGCTTTGAACTGGTCGAGGGTCAAGCTTTGCACGATGGCTCCAATTTAGGCGAGATTGTGCGCGCCCTTTAGAAATCCTGCAAACGCTTTTCTAAACTCATGCGCCCACGCAGGGGGCCGAATCCGTAGCATTTAAGCCGCGGCTTCAGGCATTGACGCACTGGTCGCGCCGATCGGCCTTGCCCGGCAGGACTGATGCGGTGCTGGTGAAGGGGCATTGAGAGGCCAAGGCCGCCGGCTATGTGATGTCCAGCTGTCAGTGCAGGTGTGCCGCGGCTCCGCAGCACTTCTTGAACTTGTTTCCACCGCCGCAGGGGCAGGGCTCGTTGCGCCCCACTTTGCGGCCCATGCGTTGTGCATGCTCGCGCTCAGCCACGGCCTGCCTAGGTGGAAGCCAGAACGCGTGGATGTGCGCGAGGCTATCTTCAATCTGCTCAGCCAGCGCCGCACGCTGCGCGGGTGTGCGGGTCAGTTCGTCCTGGTCGGCTGAAAAATCGTCTTCGCCCAACAATCCGATGGGCTGGTACCAGCGCTGGCCGCCCGGGTCGTCCAGCAGCTCCTGCCACGCTGCACGACTCAGCTCGACCGCTTGAATGAAACCGTGCGCCCACGTCTCTGCGTCATCGAGCTCCCCGTCGTCACCGTACCGAGTAGAGGACCAGCAGGGTTCGATGATGGGAGGATTCTGCTCATAGCCTGCCACGATACTGTTGAAGTGGCGCATCAACAGGCCTAGCCAGTGGTTGGCCTCGTCCAGGCTTTCTGCTGGCGGCAACGGGCCCTCTGCCTGCCCCCACACTTTGGGTAACCAGCGGCTGGGCATCACGGTCTGCGGGCCAATCGCCAAGGCGTGCATGAAGCCGTCGAGCATGTCCAGGGTCATGCTCTCTTCGGCATCAAGCCCGAGCAGGAACCCATCGAGATCGTCCAGCTCCTCATTGCTGAGCGGCAGCATCATGTCGCGCACGCCGCTCGGTGACGAAGGAGACTGCGCTCGCGCCTGTGCCAGCTTTTGCAGCAGCGCAGGCTCATCCTGCTCGGCCGCCTGTTGGGCGCTGGTCACAAAGTCGTGAACACCTTCGATCTCGAGCGCTGCCAATGCAGCTTCGAGCGCGGCGGTGTCTGTATCGAAGGATTCATCCCATACGGTGGAGGTGCCCAACTCGTCTTCGACTTCGAGCGTCCAGTTACTTTCGGGGCTGCGGTAGATGTGGATGCGCAGCGTGTGTCCGTCCGCGCTGTGCGTTCGCTCCAGTGGCGAGTGGATGAGGGTGATGTCGTCGTCGTGCATGGGGTTCCGGGTCTACTGTGTCGCGTGTCTCGAGCAGATCAGGTCGGGTGGCGCCGACCCAGTGCATTTCTCGCCCGACCTCAGCACCCCGATCAGCCTACTCAGGGGTGACCCGACTGGTTTGGCGCATGTGACCGCTGCTTGATTCTCTACGGATCGCGTCGACTTTTTCCGAACACGGCTTGGATGCCGAAGCCTGTTGCTGCCACCGCTGCGTGCGATGCCATTCTGAGAATGCGCGGGTGGGGACGTTTGCGCTGGATCCGAACTTCGTCCGGGATATTTCTCCGTTCATGCTCGATGAGCGAGGTCGGATTCGGGTCGTTCCAGCAAGCACACTCGCGTCGACCTCGCCCGATGAGCGCCTGATCTTCGGCGTGCGCCACGGGGTCTTGCTCTACGTCCAGCTCGTACCAGTTGGATTGCGGCTCGCCGCCCAGGAACTCCAGGATGTAGGGGGCACGGATGAAGTCGCGCGGATCAGGTGCAGCCTGCTGTGTGATGAGCGCCGTGGCTTCGGCCTTGACGCCGTCCTTGTCCTGGCTCGAGAGGAGGCGTTGGTAGTACAGCGTGCTGATCTGACGGTCGAGGGCCGCCACACTCCAGGTCTGGCTGACAGCATCGCGCGCATACCACTTCCCGGCATCAGGGTCCTGTACGCGCGTGAGCAGCCGAAAGTGGGTCCAACTCAATTCACGACTTGGCAAGTCGCGAATCTCGGCCTCCTTGATCGTCAGGAAGAACTGCCGGAACGCATTGGGATGACAGCCACATGATGGTCATGCGCTCGATCACAATGAGGCCATGTGCGACGTCCATCTCGTGGAAACCTCTCGACTGACTTGCCAAGTGAAGGCAGGGACAGCGTGCTGCTATTGCGGTGAGAAGATCGCTGGTGAAGGTGTCGTGATCGAAGGTCATCTGGACGACGGATCACCAGGTCTTCACCGGTTCGCGTACCACGAGGACTGTGCATGGGACATGGAACACGACCTCGAAGAGATCGACGAGCATCACGGCTGTTTCAGCTACGGCACCCCGTTCGAGGTCGTCCGCCAAGCAACCGAAAGCCGGCATCGATGACATCCTGGAAGCTCAAGCGCACGGCCCATGCGACAAGTGCCCGTGGCGGGTGGACGTGGATCCGCACGACATTCCGGACGGCTACTGCGAGACCAAGCATCAGGCGCTGGCTGACACCATCGCCGAGCCTGGCGTCCTGCCTGAGCCGGGTGCGCCCCTGCGCGCCATGGCGTGTCACGAAATTGATGATGCGCATTGCGTTGGCTGGGTCAACCACCAACTTGGCGCCGGCAACAACATCGCATTGCGTCTTCGCATGATGTCTTGCTCCAACGTGGACAAGCTTCGGCTGCGCGGGGAGCAGCACCCTTCGTTCGAAGCCACGCTACCGGGCAAGCCGGTCGAATCTGTGCCGTAGCGCTGCCGGCGCAGGCGGCTGGCCGGGGCTTGTGGGCTATGGCCCGCCTCTCGGCAAGAAGCGCGGCAGGCCTATGACCAGGTCAGGAGATCCATGGGGACGGTCACCCCATAGTGCTGCTGCATCGCTTCAACGAAGAGCTGCCAGGACGCTTGATCCGCAGGCTTGTGCGTGCACATCAGGCATTCGCCCTCCCCTGCCAGTTGCGCCGTTGCTGTCCGATGGACATCGATGCCAAAGCGCTTGCTGAAGCGGCCGATGCACGAGCCATCGGGTCCGTTGACCCACACGGTACCGCGCGTCGGGTCGGCGCAGATCTCGTGTGTTGGTTCCGTGTCCATCATGGATTCATTCTGGCAGGTGGCCGTCGCGCCGTCGGTGTGCTTGTTGGTCATTGCCAAGGCATCAAGGAATTGGAACCGATGGGTCGGAACACCTCGCGCATCGATGTCGCCATTCTGGCGGATGGCAAGCGCCAGGTGCGCGTGAGCGCATCACATTTCACTGGCTCTACTCGCGTGCCATGAACGGCACGCCGGAGTCATTGCCGTGTGGTCGAAGGCGGCGCGGTAGGAAAGAACTCCCGGATGTCCGCGAGCGGCGACGCGACCTGGGCCATCAGGTACAGCGTCTTCAACTGATCGCTGTTCGCGTAGGGAACGGGAACAGCCTGGCCCGTAATCAGCTTGCACAGAAGCTCATCGTCGTCCAGGTTGAGCAGCAGCCGACATGCCATGGGGCGCGCCTCATAGATGCTGCAAGCGTCGTCGACCAGGAACGGGCACGGCGAAGGCTCGGTTCGCGCGCTGATGGTCTGCACCTCGGAAATCGCCTGCTGCATGTCCTGCAGCAGACACTGCAGATGGACCGCCTTGTCCGGCTGTGCTGGCTTGACGCCGACGTGGCGGCCGATCGCGGCCGCCTCCACCGCGGAGATGGTCACCGAGATGTGGCAGCAGTGCGCGCAGCCCTTGCGACAGGCTGCGACCTTCTCGATGGGCTTGGCCCATGCCGAAGCCGCACGCTGTAGCCATAGCACCCGCTGCGAGGCAGTCGAGGCCTTCTGTGCAGCTCTCACGAGCTGCTCGGCGTCTCGATTTGGCTGAACCGTCCGGGCTTTGCGGTGCGCGCGCTCCACCGCGATGGGCAGACGCTCCTGCACTTCGTGCGGGAGCTCGGACACATCAACGTCGTCTGCGGTCATCAAAGCGCTGCGGTCGATGCCGGTCGGGCACAGGCCTGGACGCTTCCCAGCCCGGGGCCATCAGCGTTGGCCATCTGTGGGGCCGGCAGGGATGCTGCAAGAAAGCTCGCAGGTGCAAACGCGTCCATCGTGGTGTCGGTCAGCACCCAGAAGACGAGGGGACTACCCACCACCTGGAACGGCTCGCCTTCGTATTGCACCCCAAGCGCGTCATCGGGCACGATGCCATGCGGCACGCGCGGATCGTCGCCCAGCCACATGCGGGCGCGCACATCGATGCGACGGCCGTCCTCGAGCTTGATCCAGCAGTGCGGCACGACTCTGCCGACACCCTCGATGACAAGTCGTCCGGTCATCGGGGTGTGGGAGATGCCATCGCGCTGCAGGAGGTTGGAGATGACGCGCGTCATCCCGTCGCACTCCAGGCGAAGTGCATCGAGGGACGCAAGCCAGCGGGACTCTTCCTGCATGTGGCCATTGTCCCCGAGGCAGCGATGCCGCGATGCCGCGGCTGATGTGCTCGCCAGTGGAGGCGGCCGACGTGCCCCTGCAGGCAGCACCACTCGGAATTGAGGCGGACCATGCGCGAGAACATAGCCGGCGTCGAAGGTTTTGCCGACCACTTGCTACCCCTCCTGCGACAGTCCGGTCGTCGACCAGGCAAGCTGGGACGTTGGCCCTTTACAGCAATTTATTGAAATCAGATAATTATCGGAATTCAATAAAAAGGGATAGAAATGACGTTCCACCGGCCAGAACTAGCAACAGAGATGGCGGAACAGCTACTGCGGCCTAAGGGGTTGAGCAAGAAGGTGCGCTCCGGTCTCTTCCTAGGTGGCCTACGCCGGACCGGCAAGACAACGTTTCTGAGAAGCGACCTGATCCCCGAACTCGAGGCCCAGGGTGCCATCGTGGTCTATGTCGACCTGTGGAGCAATGCCGCTGCCAAGCCGAGCGACCTGCTGCTGGGCGCCGTGCGCAGGACGCTGGCGGACCTGCAGCGTGCCGACTCCAAGGCGGTCCGAATGCTGAAACGTCTCAAGGGGCTGGATCTCGGAGCGGCAGGCTTCAAATTCGGCTTCAGCCTGACCGAACTCGGTAAAGATGAAGGTAACACCCTGGCTGGGGCCTTTTCTGAACTCGTGAACCTGGCCAAAACAGACGTTGTCGTGATCATCGACGAGGTTCAGCACGCATTGGGCTCGGATGACGGAGACAGCATGTTGCTAGCCCTCAAGGCGGCCCGCGATGAAATCAACCTCACGCCGGACACGCCCGGGTATTTCTTGTTTATCGGAACCGGCTCACATCGTGCGCGGGTTCGCGAGCTCACGATCAAGGGCAAGCAGGCCTTCAACGGAGCGATGTCGGAGGATTTTCCGGTGCTGGGGATCGACTTCGTAGTTTGGTTGCTGAAGGAAGCCGATCTCGGTGCACGCACGCCCACCGCAGATACCGCGTTCGAATGCTTCACTCGATTGGGCCGCCGGCCAGAGGAGCTCATGAAGGCGCTGTCCGCGCTGCAGAATGCTCCGAACTTCGTCGATGCGGACCAAGATTTGCGCGCCATCACGGAAGGGGTGCGGCAGTCCGCTGCCGGCGTGGACTTGGCGAGGCTGGATGATTTGGGACCATTGGCCCTTGCCGTCTTTGGCTACGTGTGCGAGCAAGGCGGCCAAGGCGTGAAGAAGCTGTTCTCCGCAGCTACGCTCGAGGAGTATGGTGCCGAGATAGGCCGGCCGGTGGCTCCAGAAGAAGTTCAGAAGGTCGCCAACCTGCTGGTCGATTCCAACATCCTCGCCCGCGATGGGCACGGAATCTACGGCGTCAGTGACCCCTTCGTAGCCGATGCCTATCGCAGCCGATCGGACATGCTTAAAACCCTTGAAGGCCCGGATGCGCGAACGTAGGTCGCCGGATGCCCACGGCGCCGAGCCGTGCCAACCAGTTGCCGCAACGCAGGTCAGCGGCTGCCGCTGTAGATGAAAGCTTCGGAAGGATCTCGCTGCGCTCTTGCCAATCTAACGCTTTTGGCGACGACGGTGGCTGACTTTCGCATCGGCGCCGACATGCGCGGGAACTCCAAATTAGCCACAAAGGCGAACGGACCGCATGCGGTCCGTTGAATGTGGGAAGCCGAGTGGAACAATCGTCCAACGAACCGCATAGGGCAGCACTCTCGACTCGATGAGAATGTAGCCCGCTTAATAGTTCTTGACAAGAGCCCTTGGGTCATAACTCGTGTTAGAGCCGGCTGGGTCGCGCTTTACACGCGGTACCCATGCCCTTGCGACACAGCGCTAGCGCTGACCCTTTCAGGCCTCGGAGGGGAGCCGTGGTTGACGCGGCAGTACGAACAGGCAGGGCTGCTCACCAAAGTAATTTTGCAACCCGGACCGGAGTGAGTGCTAACCGGGGCAGCGATAGCGGCCCAGAACACCAAGCGCCAGGCTGACCAAGACAGCGCCAACGCAGGGAATCGCCGTGCTGAACGAGGGAGCTGTCATCCCCACAGAAGACCAAGCAAGGCTCTTTGAGCCCTACTGGCGCCAGGACAACGAGGCCCATGGGGACCGAGCCTCGGCCTGTTCATCGCGGAGCAGATTGCGAAAGCACATGGCGGGGAGATGAGGGTCGCATCCTCCGAAGACGGCGGGACGATGTTCCTCGCGTTGTTGAGGCGTGACGGCGTCGTGTCCTTCGCTGAGTAAGCTGCGGTTCAGCTTGGCGGCTCAGAAGCCGTAGCGCCGATCGGCCCAGTTGCGAAGCACGCGGTAGTCGTGCTCGGGCAGCACGATCAGGCCACCTTCGGCGGCTTCGAGTACGCGCTCGCCGGCGCCGTCATGCACACGGTTGCCGTGCAGCATGTAGAAGTACCAACCGAACGGGACCCCCACGCGCCGGTCGATCGTCTGCAGCTTGCTGAACAGCCCATACACATCGCCGCTGCGGGCGTTCACTTCGGCCAGCTTCTTGCTGAAGGTCCAAAGCGGCACCACGCTGAGATAGCGCGTGCGTGAGCTCGGATCGGTCCATTCGCTGAACTGGAGCAACCAGTGCTCGCAGAACCTCGCTCCCGATCGGCCGGCGCTGCTTGCGCGCCAGTCTTCGAACAGGCGCCGGGTCCTGCTGCGAAAGCGCTCGAACCCGGGATCGAGGTCGGCATGCGATTGCGTCTTCTTGGACCCATCTCCCATCGTGACCACGTACTCGCGTGCCCGAAGGTTGGCGCGCTGCTGCTCTTCCAGCTGTTCCGCCAGGTCGACGAACTTGGCCACATCGACAACACGGCGCAGCTCGTAGTGCACGCTGATGGGCGCTCGCTCGTCCTCGCCGACGGCCTCACCTTCCGCGACATCGACCAGGTCGCGTAGCGTGCGCGGTTCGTCGAAGTAGCGCCCGCGGAACAGCGCGCAGTGCACGCGGTCGTCGCACAGATCGATGTCGATCTGCAGGAAGTTCGCCTGGTCCTCCCCTCCCCGATCGCAAGCCAGGTGCAAGCGTGTGATGTCGCAGCGACTGAGGCGGTAGCCCTGCTGAGACAGCCGCGCATAGGTCACCTTTGCGTTGCCGTCATCGACGCGCAACTGTACCTCAAGCCATGCTTCATGATCGTCGTGCTCAACCGATCCGTCTGGACGCACAACCTTGCGACGCTGCATGTAGATGCTGCCGTCGCCGCCGCGCGTTGCGCGCAAGGTGGCACCCTCCAGAGCCGGAAAGCGAGCCAGCGTCTGCACAAGCTGCGCATGCCGCAGGTCTGGCCGGCACTTTGCGACCGACTCCTCGAGTCCGGGCAGGATCAAGCTGTATTCGTTCATCGTTCTCTTTTGCCGACTGGGTGTCGAAAAGTCCAGAGTGGTTGGTTCAGGTGGTCCACATCGCGCGCGAAGGCTAGCTACGTTGGCATCAATCTTCGAGCGGAGGGCTTTGTCGTCGACGCGCGAGCCGGGTCCATCTAGGGGCTACCGATGGGGCCTCAGGAGCACGACGCGCGCGCCCCGGCCCAATCGCCATCACCGCACTTGGCGCCGGTTCGCTGAGTGAGCGCTAACCGGGGCGGTGCGTGGAGGCCAATCCCTCGACGTTCAACCTGCACCAGCATCAGTACCCCGCTTCCTTCTGATGTTTGAACGCCAGGACGTACACGGCGCTTTTGGACGCGTCATGCCGGTACAGGGCCACGTAGCCCGAGTCACCGAACTGGATCACAAGTTCACGAAGCAACTCGGGGGTCTGCGGCAGCGGCCGGCCTATGTCAGGGGTGTGCTCCAGCAGTTGGAATTGCTGGGCGATGGTCTGGCCGGCCCGCCTGGCCGCGTCGGGCGCCTTGGCCGCCAGGAATCGCCTACACCGCTCCAAGCCTCCCGCCGCCCCCTCCGTGACGATCACTTGTGGCATTCAGGCGCCGGCCCTTCCTTGTCGGTGCCCCAGGTGCCAAGCCAGGCGCGCGTCTCCTCGACGGTCAGATGCCGGCCGGTGGCCTGGTACTCCTCCCACGAGGCTTGCGCTTCCTGAGCGAAGGCCTCGCGCTGCTCTTCGCGCGTCACGTACTGCTCGATGGCTTCGAGCATGATCCAGTGCGCCGAACGGCGCCGCAGCCCGGCCAGGTGCTGCACGCGGCTTTTCAGCGCGTCATCGATCTTGAGGGACGTCGCCATGGTGGTCCTTATCACTAGGTAATACCTGGTGATACTTTAGCCGTTGAAGTCCTGCCCGTCCATCTACGCAGCCGCTCGCCCTGCGGTTACGCCTGGTCCTGATCCAACACCGCGGCGCCAGCCAGCGCTTAGACAACGTCCCACGCAGCGGAGAACACGACGCGGTGGTACCGGGCTATCTCGGCGACCTCCACCCCGAGCCAGGCGGCCACGACCGCATCTGCCTGGCCTCGCCGCAGCTGGCGAAGTGCGAACGTGTGCCTCAGCCGGAAGGAGCCGCCCTTCTCCAGGGATGGATCGAGGCCTGATCCTCGCATCACGAGCTTGATGGCGTCGTACTGCGCCACGTGGCTTTTCCATGGCTTGCCAGTCCGGGTGGACGGCAGGAGGTGCTGTCCAGGAATGCCCTCATGGATGCGAACCTGAAGCCAGTACTGAAGGAGCTGGCCAGCCCACGGCGCAATCGGTGTCTCGCGTGCACCCCCTGCCCTGCCGGGTGCCACCCGAACCTTCCAAGGAACATCTTTCGTGCGGCCGCCGGCGACAACGACGTCACCGACCTGCGCCGCTCGCACTTCGCCGGGCGTGAGCCCTGCACCCAGCATGAGCGCGACCGCCGTCCTGTTGCGCAGCTCCTGCCAGGTCTGAACCGCAGGGCGTGCTTGCCTTGGACGCGCCGCGGAAAGATAGGTGACAAGCAGAGCCGCATCTCCCGCCGAGAGGTATTGCGGGAGGGGATCTTTGTCGGCTGCATTGGCATACCGCCACCTCTCCTGGTCTTGAAGAACCTGCTCTGCGACGGACTCATATGGACGACTTTCGCTTCTTGCGAGGTGAGCAAGTACTTTCTCGACCAAGTCGAGCAGGCGCCACACATAGCGCGGCGACAGTGCTTCAGATGCGTCGTGCAAGGAAGGCTTCGTCGCGAACTGGCGAACGTCCTCCCGAGTCACGGCGGGCAAGCGAATCGGAGGCTCCTGCCCAACGCACCATCGGCAGAACGTTTGCCACATCTTGCGATAGAGGTCTAAGGATGCAGCAGTCACCTTGTCGCCAGCTGTCTGCTTCGATGTAAGCCAACTGTTAAAGGCCCAGTCGAACTCAGCAAGCAAGCCGGAAGGGGGCAGCGAAGTTTCGAACAGGTCAGCCATAAACGAAGTAACAGCAGGCGAAAATATCAGAAAACAGCAAGCTTACAGGAGGAATACGTCTGGCTGTTACTTCGTTTCTGGGCGCTGCACTGCCGGCTGGGCACGGCCACCGCCCTTCTACCCAGGCATCAGATCTTCCCGAGCGCTGGCCACGCAGCGCCGCCCTACTCTCCCTCCGGACCGAGTTCCGTCGCAATCTCCAGAAGCTGCTCAGCCGTCGGCTTGTCCCAACCCACCCCGAACGTTGCTTCCCCAAAGAATTTCAGCATCTCGTGGCGCACCATAGGATGCTGCCAACCACTTGTACTCAGCCGCTTGATGATCGAGGGGTGAGCATCGCGTCCACGCAAAGCTTCTAGCAACTGGACAACAAGCTCCTGCTGCTGCGGTACTGACAGTTCGGCGATCGCCGAAGCACAACGCTCGTTGGCGCGACGCGTCCACTCCAGCTGCCAGCGAGCCCGCCTCGCAGCTTGCTGATCGCGAGAAACATGCGCAGTTTTCTCCTGCGTTTGCGAATCTGACGTGGGTTCCGCAGTCCGGCCCACCGCGTTCTGCAAAAGCACCTTTAGGTATCGCAGAGGATCTCGAAGCTGCTCAGGGAAAGCACTTGCCACCCTCCGCTCCACGGCGTCCAAAGCAGGTCGTACAGCCGCATCACCGAACTCCGCGAGCAGAGGCTCCAGTGCGTCTTCTCCAATGCCCAGAACATGCGCGCGTTGGACAAGTTCAACGTCAACGGGTTGAGGTGGCCGTCCCAAAGCGAGTGAAGCCTGCTTCTTCACTCCGATGAGAAACTGGATCTCGTCCACGAACCGACCTTGCTTGTGCTCCACAAGCTCGATCTCAAGATCCGTGATCGCGGTGACTTCGGCAATGGCTGGCTTGAGCGTGTCGCGCTTGAATATCCGGTACTCGAGTCGATCAGACTTTTCGCTGGTTGGATTTCCGCTTAGTACTGGATACCACCAGCGCCAGGGCTGACGGGAAGTCCGGCCGACGTTCCGGTAACGAGTGCAGATTTCATAGAGCACGACGCCAGCATGCGTCCGTAGCTGACTGAGCACGTCTAGCCGCAGACGAGCAAAGACCGTCGGGTCTAGTAGCTCCTGCTTCAAGTTGACCGCATAAGACCATTCAACCCAGACCTGCCCGCGCTCCTTGCTGACCTTGGCATGCGCCAACAAACCACTGACGTTCCAAGCAGCTCCTTCACCAACAGTCGGCGACTGCCACTCCACCGTCGTAGACACCATGGCACGCAAGTGCTTCTTTATCAAGCCATGGTCGTTGCTGTCGAAGTCCAGGCCCTTGACGATGCTGTCGAGTGGCGCCTTGAAGACATCATGCTCCAGGCCTTGTTCCTGCGCCTGGTAAAGAAGCACGTTGTAGCTCTTTCGGGCTAGGGTGGTGATTCTGGTCGACTTTGGAACGATGGCCAGCGTGTTGACAGCTTTGCGCACCAGCTGTCCTTCGGCTCCGGCGACCGGACGGCCAACACGCACGCGCTTCGGTGCCGTCGGTTCGCTCGCTGTTCGCACGGGTCCATTAGTCATCGCTGTACTGTAAGCGATACGTGAAATGTCGAACTCACGTCAAAACGGCAAGCGCAACTCCCGAAAACTCTCACGTGAGATTCGCGACTTCGGGCAGTAGACCTAACTTTCGCGGAGAGTTTTCGGGATTTCGCTTGCTAGTCGGACCCAGGTCCAGCTAAAGGAGCCAGCTCAGAACACTGTAGAAGCTTCTTACGAGCAGCAGATGCACCATTCCCGGCCCTTGGAGCCCGCTCGTTTCCTGAAAACCCTCACGTCAAGCGAGCAGCCAGCGGCGCAAGGCCATCCCGAAGACTCTCCACTAGAAGGGGCGCATCTTCGGCAGGCGAAGTCCCGAAACCACTCACGTAGCCCCCTGCGCGGTCGCCGCTGGGACCCGTATCCCTTCACACCTGGTCCTGCTTGATCTCCAAACCGTCCTGATCACTCTCCAGAATCCGCAGTAACGCATTGATTTTAAACAGAAAAAGTCAGCGTAAAGGTATTAAAGGAGTTCAAGGGCTTAGAAAACTCCAAAAGTGGCAGGGAGTTTTGTAAGTCAGCAGAGACAACAACTCCCGCATGTTTGACGCTTTTCGAGAAGACGTGACGAAAACTGTAAAACCCCCGCTAAACTCCGGCTCAGAGGAGTTTCGCATGACATCTACACCGCTTCCCCAGCTCAAACCAATCACTCTGGCTGACATTTCCAACCAGGCGGATAGGGCAATCGCGATGATGGCTCAGATCCGTAGTGCCATGCTCGCGCCGACAGCACGTAAGGTTGCACCGCTCTACAGCTTGTCGCAGCTGGCCGGCATGGTTGGAGTAGAGAAGGGCTCGATCTCCCACCGATTGACCAAAGGAGATCTCCCAGCCGGAAAGCTGAACGCTTCTGGTAGCCGCCGGGAGTTCACCCTCGCTGAAAGCCGGGAGTGGATTCGTGAGTACCGGCGAGACCGGCTTCGACCAGAGGGCTGCGAAGCTGTAACGATTTCGATCGGCAACTTCAAGGGCGGGGTGTCGAAGACAACTACCGCCGTAACGCTTGCCCAGGGCCTTTCTCTACTGGGCTACAAAGTGCTTGTGGTCGACACTGACCCCCAAGGCTCTTTGACCACACTGTTCGGAATTCTTCCTGATACGGAAGTTGAAGAGCACGACACCATTCTTCCGTTGTGCCTCGGGAAAGAAACCTCCATTCGCTATGCGATCCGACCCACGTACTGGGACGGTATCGACCTTGTAGCAGCGGCTCCTCTTCTCTTCGGTGCTGAGTTCGCGCTTCCTGCCCGTCAAACTCAGGAGCCGGGGTTTGAGTTCTGGCGCGTACTGGATCTTGGTATCGACGACGTCCGCGCGGACTATGACGTTGTCATCATCGACACCCCACCAGCGCTGTCGTACACAACGATCAATGCTTTCGTTGCTTCGGACGGGATCATCATGCCCCTGCCCCCGAACGCGTTGGACTTTGCCTCCGCCTCGCAGTTCTGGAACCTGTTCTCGGATCTTGCCGGTGAGCTTTTGACCAGACGGGGAATGGACAAGCAATTCGACTTCATCCACATCTTGCTCGCGCGCGTGGACTCGGCTGATGCAGCCAGTACGGTGATTCGGCAGTGGATTGGGCAGACGTACGCAGAGAAGGTGCTTCCTGTTGAGATCCCTAAGACCGCTGTTACTGGCGTTGCTAGTGCGGAGTTCGGGACTGTCTATGACGTTTCGCGCTACGACGGAAGCGCTCGAACATTCAAGCGCGCTCGAGACGCCTACGACAGTTTTGTCGGCCACATTGAAGGCTCCATCAGGGCTGTTTGGGCCCGCCAGGCAGGGGTGTTGAACGGTTCAACACCTGTTCCCCAAACTAAGGAGACGCGTCGATGAGTAAGAAGCTTGCCGCCAAAGCTAGCCTGATTCAGCTTCCGCCGAGTCTGCCCTCTACGCCGGCAGCCGGACCCGATGCCGCGCGCGCCCTGTCCTCCTCGCAAGCCGACCAAGTGGCGGCCCATGCGGTTGCACCGAAGGCCGATGCAGCATTGCCTTCCCCTGCCGCACCCACAGTGGCGCGCTCAGAGGCTCGAGCCAAGACGGCGCCCGGAACGATGGCTGTTTTCATGGCAACCCAGTCTGCCGCCGTTAGAGAGGCTGATGACTTACGGCAGAAGTTGAAGGACTTCGAGGGTGCACTGGTCGTGCGTGCCCTTGACCCGCGGCGCATCAAACCTTCCAGGTACGCGAACCGTCATGAAGACGCCTTCGCTGATAAGGAGTTCATAGAACTGCGCAACGAGATATCGGCGGCTGGGACGAACGTGCAGCCGATCTGCGTACGCCCTGTCTCGCCTGATTCCGGCGCGGGCTTCGATTTCGAGATCGTGTTCGGCCACCGACGCCACCGAGCTTGCCTCGATCTCGGCTTGCTCGTGCAAGCCCTGATCGTCGAGCTGACAGACGTCAAACTGTTCGAGGCCATGGAGCGGGAGAACCGCGGCAGGAAGAACCTTAGCGCGTGGGAGCAGGGCATGATGTACCGGCAAGCACTCGACCTTGGTTTGTACCCGTCGCAACGCAAGATGTCAGAAGCGCTCGGGGTCGACTTGGCACTGATTTCGAAGGGCGTGGCCCTTGCGCGATTGCCAGAAGCAGTGGTGGCCGCGTTTGGCTCTCCTTTGAATGTGCAGTTCCGATGGGCTCAGCCACTTAGCGAAGCACTACAGCGTGACCCTGACGGACTGGTCGCGCGAGCAAAGGAAATCGCGGCATCAAACGAGCCTATGCTAGGCAAAGCAGTGCTCGACAAACTGCTGATGATGGAGAAGCCGTTGAACGGTTCAACACCTATCGTCGAGCGGCGTGTCGGCAAGGCTGGGCGTGGCGCGCTGCTGCGTAGGAGCGCTGATGGGCAAGTGGTTCTGACCTTCGATCCTGGCGTACTTACCGCGAAGCGAGAGGCTGCGATGATCGCGTGGTTGAGAGACAGTTTCTCCGATGTGGAACAGGAATAGAAGCGAGAGTTGAAGCTGAATAACGATGGGGTGTTGAACGGTTCAACACCCTTTTTTTTGGGCGATCTGTATGTTGTGGTCTGCAGGCTCTACCCCGAGCGATGTGGGGGATCCCCCTTGGGTAGCTACAACGTTTGCGCGCCAAGCGTCGGCTTAGGAAGCGAGGCGAGCAAGGGTGTTGAACGGTTCAACACCCCCCGAAATTTCTGCATAGCTCTGACAAAGAGTCGGACTTGATCCCACAATGCGGCGGGAAAAAACCTGCCGGACTTCAACAATTAGGCGCACTCCCTCTGTCTCCTTGCTCGCCGCGGACGCATTTCGAGTGGGGTGTTGAACCGTTCAACACCCCTCTTGTTGCTGCCCAGTTTCTTGCCAGTGCTTCCACTCTCATTCCAAATCGACACGCATGGATGAACGGCGTTGCCGTGACTAGAGTCGATCGATCGGCGAAGTTGCCCCCAGTGTTGGATGTCTTGCCGGGAAGGGTGTTGAACGGTTCAACACACGCCTGCAACGAGTCGGCGAAGAACCAAATGCAAGCGGGTCGAAGGAATCTGCGGTCAATTCTTCTCAGAAGGTGCCAGACCAAGGCAGCCAGATCTCCAGACGAACGCAGCAATTCAGGACACCGCGCTAGACCGGATCCGGAGTCATAGCCCGGCGTGTGTCGAGCCATAGCGTAAGGACGTCGCACCGGCTCGGCCACGAAAGTGGATCTCCATGCGCAGACGCCCCACTGTGTCGTGAGGGCTCAGCTCCTCTCGCTGTGTTGACTGTTAACAGGCAATAGCGACGGACTGTGAAAACCGTCGCCTCGTGAGCGGCTTGATGTGTCGCACCAATGAACGCATGGAAGCCTGCGTCCTGCATCTCGGACAAGCTTGTCGGCGTTCTGACGTATCTGGCTGGCCAAGTCCAAGGTGTCTTTGGACGAGTGTTGAACGGTTCAACACCGAGTTCGACGCTCGAAGAAAGTTTTGTGGCGCGAGGGCTATTCCTAACGTTGGCACTGCCGTCCACGACCTTGGAAGGGCAGTTCATTTCTTCCTCCGTTGGCCGCAGGAATGCCGGCACTGGAGCGAGTGAGACGCGAGCACTCGAGGGCTGGATGTCGCTGACGTCACCCATCCAGCGGAGAGGCTGTTCCTCGGATGGTCTCACCCGAACGCCACCCGGACGCAGGACACTGAATGGACTTTAGCCTGCATGCCCAGCCAATATTGGGTGCGCCACTTGAGCATCCACAGATGCAAGCTCGGCCAGTGTGGGGCACGAGGCTTACACAACTAGTGCAGACGAAGACCAGCGGACATCGCCCGCCTCACTCAGACCGCAAGGGAAGCTGAACCGTTCAGCACCTCCTGCTAGGCTTGTGAGATCTGGTCCAACCGCCATTCATATCCAAAGCTGTTGGCTGCTTCTGGCGCCTCGCCATGTACATGGTGAGAGCTCGTGTCGCTAAGGGCGTGCCGCAACAAGCGCAGACGTTCTCCTGGCCAGGTCTCATCCGCGGGTGGTCAAGCCGCCTGCTCCCGTCCGGTCTACTTCTGCGCGAGGCCGAGAGCTGCCGCGAGGGAAATGGTTGGCGCTTGCGACAGGCTCAAGCGGTCGTTCAGAACGCTGACGCTATGTCTTCGGTGGCGATCTCACCACGACCCTGGTGTCCAACAACTGGATCGATAGGACGGACGCGGTCGGCCACCTTGATGGGGACGCTGGGTGCCGCTATCCGGCGTTGCCGGAAGCAGGAGAGGCGCTGCCTACAACGGCCCCTATGGCCGCTTTCATGAGGCCCCAAGGGGTAGGGCAGGGGAGGGCGCCATTTGCCCTTGGCGGCCCGACAAAGTCCTCTGGAGCGAGCCGCGCAGTGAGGGGACTAGACCCCTTGTCCTGATCCGGGTTCCAACTACCCAAAGCACCTGTCGTGCCCGTAGTCGGCGCCATTGCATCGGTGAATCTTGAGCTACACACATACGTTGATAACTTATATTATCAACATTATCAAAATAGGTGTCGTAAACTATCCGTTCTGAACCGAGGCTCCGAGGGGGTGACGTAAGTGCTTGCTACTGTTCAAGAATTTGCTTGCGGCTGCAAATGCGTTCATGGAGCGCTTGGGCGTCGCTGCGACCATGGTCGTGGTGACAGGGCAGGGCAGTGGCGCAGAGCGCTGGGCTGTCCGCTGGCCACCGCGCGGGGAGGTGTGCGGTGACCATCGACGCTCGCGCGCGAAAGCTGGGCATCGCCCACTTCGCCTTCATCCGCGCGCTCGTGCAGGGCGTGGACATGCGCCACGCCTGGGACCGCTACCTGCAGGTCGAAGGCCCAGCGACCGACCTGAGGCTGGTGAAAGGCACTATCGGTTGGATCCGCGATGCGTTCGCCGCGGCCGCGCGGCGCGAGGCTCGACACGGCACGGCGCGGCTCGTGCTGATGGACGTGAGCCAGATCCCGGACACCGGGCCTGCGGTGCCCTCGTTGGAGGACTTCGCGGCCGAGCGCGGGCTGGAGGATTTCTCAGAAGCCGAGCAGATCGAGGCCTTCGAAGCGGAGTTCGGCAACGCCAGTGCGCACCAGGGGCGCCGGGCTAAGCTCATCGCGCGGCAGCTGGACGCGCTGCGCTGGCTCGAGCAGCTGGCGGCCCAGCCGCCGCGGGCGGGCGATGCCGTGGCGTCCTGGCTGAACCCGAGCGTGGCATTGCGGCTGGAGGCGGTGGGGATCTTCACGTTGCACCAGTTGGTCGAGCGCATCAATGGGGTAGGGCGCAACTGGACCGCGTCGATTCGCGGCGTGGGCATCGCCAAGGCCGCCCGCGTGCAGCAGTGGTTGACCGAGCACCGGGAGTCGCTCGGCCTGGCCATCGGCACCCACGTGGCCTTGGCGCGTGCGAAGGTGTTTCGCCATGAGCTGCAGAAGGTGGTCGAGCCGGCCACCGATGTGCGGCCGCTGGAGAAGTTGCTGGTGCCCGCCGAGCTCGATGGGCGGGCCGGCCAGTACCGTCGGCCGCAGGCCCAGTGCCTCATGGCGGCGCGCAACGACTACGAGGCCATCCTGGCCTGGCTGCGCTCGAAGACCGCTGCCACGCCGGCGCAGCAGGAACGGGCCAAGGCCCGGCGCCGCGGGCGCGACCTGGGCGTGGCCGCAGAGCTGGACTGGATGCAGACGCTCTCGCACACGCAGCGGGCCTACCGCAAGGAGGCCGAGCGCTTCTTGCTATGGGCGGTGGTCGAGCGAAGGAAGCCGTTGTCGTCGATGACCACGGAGGATTGCGTGGCCTACCGCGACTTCCTGGCGGATCCGCTGCCACGGTCACGTTGGTGTGGGCAGCGCAACCGCGAGCGTTGGTCACCGCTGTGGCGGCCCTTCGAGGGACCGTTGTCTGCGTCGGCGCAGCACCAGGCGCTGACGATCCTCAAGAGCCTTTACGCCTACTGGGTCGACAAGAACTACCTGATGGGCAACCCGTGGACTGGCATCGCTGTGCCGCGCTCGGCCCAGCCGCGCATGAACCCGGGACGGAGTTTCTCGATGGCACAGTGGCAGTTCATCGGCGAGCAGGCGCAGAGGCAGCCAGACCGCTCGACGGCGCAGCGTCTGAAATTTGCCTTGTCGCTGCTCTACGCCACGGGGCTGCGGCTGTCTGAAGCGGTGGCGGCCAAGGTGGACGATCTGCAGTGGGTGGAGTACCCACCGGACAGCGAGGACGACGAGCACGTGGAGGGCTGGCTGCTCAATGTGGTGGGCAAGGGGCAGCGGCTGCGCCAGGTGCCCGTGCCGGTGGATGTGATCGGGCTGTTGGCAGACTACCTCATCGCGCGGGGCCTCGATCCGGATCCGGAGGCGCGGGTCAACCAGGGCGCGTACCTGCTGGGCAAGGCGGCCGACCTCGGTGAGGTAGCTCCCTCACTGCAGACCCGGCACGGCGCCGACCCGAAGCAGGGGATCGCCACCAACACGCTGTACGACCAGCTCAAGCGGTTCTTGGGCGAGTGCGGCCGCGTACTGGACTCGCTGGGGGATGCCAAGGGGGCTGAGCGGCTGACCCGAGCCAGCACGCACTGGCTGCGGCATACCCATGCGTCGCATGCGATCGCGCGTGGTGTGCGTGTCGAGGTGGCTAAGGAGATTCTGGGACACGCGTCGCTGGCGACGACCACGATCTACGTGACGACCGAGGAAAAGCGGCGCATGAAGGCAATGGCAAAGTTCTGGGGAAAGTCATGACCTGATCGAACACCGCGAGCCGTGGCCCCGCAGCATGGCCTGTCAGCTTGCTGTCCGGCCGTTTGCACGCAGTGGCGCCTCGTCGCGCTCACTCCGTCCAAGATTGGGGATCTGGAAGATCGGATGTCGAATCCATGCGCTGCAAGGGCAGAAGCTGCGGCAGGTGCCGGTGCCCGTTGACGTGGTCGGGCGGCTGGCGGACTACTTGATCGCGCGAGGCCTGGACTGCGACCCGGAGGCTGGGGTCAACCAAGGTGCCTACCTGCTGGGCAAGGCGGCTGACATGTAGGCGGTGGCGCCCTCGGTGCAGAAGCGGCATGGCGACGATCCCAAGCAGGGGATCACGGCCAACACGCTGTACGACCAGCTCAAGCGGTTCTTCGAGGAATGCGGGCGCGTGTTGGACTCGCTGGACGATGCGAAGGGCGCTGATCGGCTGCGTAGGGCCAGCACGCACTGGCTGCGGCACACCCATGCATCGCACGCGATCGCGCGAGGCATCCGTGTTGAGATCGAGAAGGAGATCCTGGGGCACGCGTCGCTGGCGACTACCGTCTACGTGTCCACCGAGGAAAAGCGGCGCATGAAGGCGATGGCAAAGCTTTGGGCCAAGTCCTGGCATTCATGCCGGCCTAGCAGCTGCCTTGGCATCTGCATCTGGCAGCGGTAGCCGAAGCGCTGGCCGACGGACCCACCCATGTCCGACCTAATACGGTGCTGCATTGGATGGACCATTAGGCGCCCCGCCATCCAAGCCTGCGGACCGACGTCGATGGGTACTTTGGCGAGCCAGCTTTTCCTCATCGCCTCGCCCGACCGCTACGAACCACGCGCCAACGACACCGTGCTCGACTTCGCCCGCTACTACGGTACCTCGGTGCTTGCTGCCCGCCCACGAACCCCCAGGGATAAGGCCACCGCCGAGTCTTCAGTGCAAGTCGTCACCCGTTGGGTGCTGGCCCGGCTGCGCCACCATCGCTTCGACACCGTCGCCCAGGTCGATGCAGCCATCACCGAACTGCTATCGAGCGTGAACGACCGGCCGTTCCAGAAGCTGCCCGGCAGCCGCGCCAGCGTGTTCGCCGAACTGGATGCGCCGACACTGATGTCGCTGCCGCGCCAACCCGTACCCAAGTGTGCAGGTGCAGGCGAGCGGCGTTGAGTACTCCGGCACTGCGAGCGCGCAGACGGGCGCAGACGGAAAGTTCACCCTCGGCGTGCGGCCGAACTCGCGCGCGGTGCTGCAGGCATCCCTCAACGGCAGGGTCAGCCCGCTCAGACCGATTGCACGAACTGCCGTGGACTTCGTCGAGGTCGCGTGTTTGACCTTGCCGAGAACGCCGACGACCCCTGGGACGGGCAGTCCATCAGACGCTGGCATGGCACCTGTAGTCGTGCGCGATCCGGAACCACAGCAGGTAGTCGAGGAACAGTCAGCCGTGTTCCGCGCGTATGCCATGGGCAGCCCCGTTCTGGAGTACTTATGGCAACGCAACGGTGCGGATGTGGCCAATGGGGACGGGCGCCACCACATCGTCAGCACTGGTGGCAGCTCTATGCTTTTCGTGGATCGTGCCGCACTTCAAGACAATGTGGCTGTTTACAGTGTGAAGGTCAGCAACCGCCTCGGCAGCGCGACCAGTCAATCTGCGGTGCTCAACGTGCGTACCGAGGGTCGAGCGCCCTTCGTTCTTGCGGGACCTGACCCAGTGTCGTTGGTCGCCGGGCAGCGCGCGAGCTTTGCAGTGGTTGCGGGCGGATCGCCCACGCTTCAGTACCAATGGTTGCGCGATGGTGTTGAGATCGCTGGCGCCCAAGGCACCCAGTACACCACGCAGGCACTTTCCCCTGCAGATGACGGTTCCTCGTACGCCGTCCGTGTGGCCAACCCGTACGGACAGACGACCAGTCCCGCAGCGTTGGTTCGCGTCTCTCAAACGGCCACCGCTCCCACACTGGTGCGAGAGCCGCAGGAAACCGCCGTGTACGTCGGTTCCAGCGCCACATTCAGCGTCGTTGCACAAGGTACAGGACCTTTGCGGTATCAATGGCAGCGCGACGGTTCCGACATTGCGGGAGCCAACATGCCAGATCTGACGCTGCATGATGCTGTTCTCGGGGACAACGGGTCCACAGTACGGGTCGTGGTTCGCAATGATGCAGGGACGGTGACGAGTCGTCCTGCCAGGTTGACCGTGGCCGCAGCGCCCAACGACGCGTTCGAGTCACGGATCGTGGACTTGCTTGACGCTTGGAGTGGTCTGAACCTCGCCATCGGCGCCTCTTTTGGCCAGCTCGACGCACAGCTGAACGTGACGGCGGAGGCTTGCCAGTCTGGGATCGGTTCCGTTCACGTCGATGGAACGCCCTTGGTCGCTGGTCGGCGAGTTGCTGCGGGGAGCCGGGTGGTCGAGGCGTCCTTCGATTCCTGGACCACGCCATTCGGTATTTGGTTGAGCGGCAAGGCGCGCACGACCGCTCAGTTCGCTGCGCAGTCCGACCTCAACGTCTCACTGGCCGGCACGCTGAGCGCCCTGCGCGTGAGCCTTGGCGGCGCGCCGCACGAGCAGCCGATACTCGACAGCACTGCAGCTGGGAACTTTGAAGCCATCGACATCGGCTCGGCAGTTGCCGGCACGACGACGAGGCAGCGTGAGCTCAGGCGAGCAGGGCAGGGCGCAAGTTTGATCAACAATCTGACGGGCCGTACGATTCAGGTCCTTGGCGGCGCCTGGGTGGTCTCCAATGAAGATACCGGCCAGCAGCGCGAGAGCCCAGTTCGCCAATCCGTGCGGTACCACCAGGTGCGGCTGGCAACGGATGGGGCGGAGTATGTTCTGGAAGGCGAGTTCGTTCTGGACTTCACAGGTTCTCAGGCCCCCGCATCCGGTGAGGTGACCGTGACAAGTGCGGGACGAATCGTCGCATTGGCGAGGCGAAGTTTGGCGGGGCGGGGTCTTTGGGTCCTTGAGAGGCGTTGACGGCCCCCACGTCACGGTAGTGTCAGGCTATGCATGCTGGTTCGGAGTGAATGTGTTCTGGGCGAGCGCCTTTCAACATCGTTGCAGCACAGGCGTCCGGAAATGAGGGAACCATGCTTCGAAGTGCTGCTCAAGCTTTCCGTCGTGCATCTCCACCTCGTCTGCAGCAGACAATGGCCACCGTACATTGACCAGCGCATCTGCTGACGCTTCGACATCCTTCGATTGACGACGAGATCCATGACCGACTCGGCAGACGCGGACACGATGCGTCGCCCGGCCATCCGAGCGCGTTGGCATAGGCGTTGGCAGGCGTGGTCCAGTTGCATTTCACGGTCGTGGTGTTCCGGTGCTGACCACAGTGCGGGGCGCCAGGTGCCTACGCGGCATGCAAAAACGTGCGGCCATCCATGAGACTTGTGCATGCTCGCGCCGAGGCCTGCGGTTAGAGTCACGGCCGGAGAAATCGCCGCATGCCCTGTTCAACCGCACCACCGAAGCCGCCGAGCATCGGCGCGTGGCTGGTCTGCTGCCTGGGCCTGTCGCAACTCATCGCCTGGGGCGCGATGCATTACCTGACCGCGGTGTTCGCCCAGCCGATCACAGTCGAGCAAGGCTGGAGTGCGGCCTGGGTGCAGGGCGGCTTTTCGCTAGCACTGTTGATAATGGCTGCCAGTTCCAGCGCGGTCGGCCGCTGGATCGACGCCCATGGCGGGCGCGGCGCCATGATGGCCGGTTGCTGGGCCGGGGCGCTGGGTTGCGCGCTGCTGGCCAGCGCCCAGCACCTGGCCGTGTACTACCTGAGCTGGGTGCTGCTGGGCCTGGGCATGCGGCTGGCGCTATATGACGCGGCCTTCGCCGCGCTGGCTGTCGTGGGCGGTCCGGCTGCCAAGCGCGCGATGTCGCAGATCACGCTGTTTGGCGGTTTCGCCTCCACGCTGTTCTGGCCGCTGGGCCAGGCACTCGCAGACGCAGTGGGCTGGCGCGGCGCCTTGTGGGTCTATGCGCTGCTATTGCTGCTGGGCTCGGCCCTGCACCTGGCGATCCCGCGGCACACACACCGCAGCCCCGTGGCCGGCATGGTGCCGGTGCATGCCCCGTCCGTTCCGAAGGTGCGGAGCACGGCGCCGGCCGACACCTGGCTTTACGGCCTTGTCGCGGTGCTGGTGCTGGCCATGCAGACCGGCGTGGCGGCGCATTTCCTCGCGCTCCTCGTCGGTTTGGGCTGGGACACGAAGACAGCGGTCTCGCTGTCCATGCTGCTGGGCGTGGGCCAGTTCTGCGGCCGTGCCTGGGTGGTGGCCTGGGGCCACCGCATCGACGCCATCCGCCTGAACCTGCTGCCCTGCACCCTGCTGGCCGGCGCATATGCGATGGCGCTGTTGATCGGCACCTCGCTGGCCGGGGCTGGGGCCTTTGCGTTCCTTTATGGGGCGGGCAACGGCATCGCCACCATCACCCGCGGCGCGATGCCGTTGCTCCTGTTCGACACCGCGCATTACGGGCGCATCGTCGGCGCCATCTTGCGGCCTGCCTTCGTGCTGGCCGCTGCTGCGCCGGTGGCCGTGGCGTTGGCGCTGCAGCGCCTGGGCCATGCCGGTACGCTCGGCCTGGGCCTGGCGATCTGCGCCGTGCTGCTGGCCGCACCCGTCGCCCTGGTGCTTCGGCACCCGCCACCCACTGCAAGGAGGACCATCCCATGAACGACCCAGGCACTGTGCTCATCACCGGCGGGAGCCGCGGCATCGGAGCTGCGACTGCGCGGCTGGCCGCGGCCGCCGGCCATGCCGTCTGCATCACTTACGCCACGCAGCAGCGGCCGGCCGACGCGTTGGTAGCCGAGATCGTGGCGGCAGGCGGCCGAGCGGCCTGCCTGCAGGCCAATGTGGGCGACCCGCAGGTTGCGGAGACCCTGCTGGACCGACTACCGACTGCGCTGCCGCCGCTGTACGGCCTCGTCAATAACGCTGGCATCACCGGTCCGCTGGGCGGCTTCGCGCAGGCTTCGCGCTCCACACTGGAGCAGGTGCTAGATGTCAATGTGCTGGGCACCATGCTGCTCACCCAGCAGGCGGTGCGACGCTGGTGCGCGGCGGGGCGCGCTGGCGTGGTCGTCAATGTGTCGTCCATCGCCGCGACGCTCGGTGCACCGGGCGAGTACGTGCACTATGCAGCTTCCAAGGCGGCTGTTGAAGCGTTCACGGTGGGCCTGGCCAAGGAACTGGCAGAGCAGGGCATCCGCATCAATGCCGTGTCGCCCGGCACCACCCTGACCGACATCCACGCCGCAGCCGGCGAACCGGGGCGCCCTCAGCGTGTGGCAGCGCGCATTCCGATGCGCCGACCGGGCGAGGCGCCCGAGATCGCCGAGGCCATCTTATGGCTGTTGTCGGACAAGGCTTCCTACGTGACCGGCAGCGTGCTGAAGGTAGCCGGCGGCTTGTAGTTTTGCCACGTGCGAAACCTGGTCGACCTCGGTTCTTGACGTGGTCGGTCGGCCTGACCGGCCGGCGCGGCATAGCACCGCCCCGATTCAAGTCGGCTTACTTATTCAGGAGATGCACACCTGCTGTGTCTTGCGCCTGTCCTCACGTGACGCGGCAGCAACCCGACGCAAGACGCAAACTGCCGCGCGGAGTTGCATGTGCTCAAATCCCCGACCATGGCATCGTGGAGCTGACACCTGGAATCCATTGGGACTGGCTGCTGGTCGCGGCCTCTGCGGCCATCGCCGTGCTGGCGTCCGCCGTGGCGCTGGTGATCTTTTTCGCACTGCGCGGCTACCGCGGCGTGGCAGCGCGCCACCGCCAGGTGCTGGCCGCGCTGGTCATGGGCGCGGCGATTTGCGGCATGCAGTACACCGGCATGGCCGCGGCAGCATTCTCGGCCGACAGCGTCTGCCTAAGCGCCGGCCAGCTGCGCGGCGACAGCGTCGGCGTGGTGGTCACCGTGGCGGCCACCATGCTCCTGAGCCTGGCCATGTTCACCTCGCTGCTGGACGCCCGGCATGCAGGGCAAGACCGAGCGGCTGGCGGTGTCGCTCAAGGCAGCCAGAACTGCAGGAGATCGCCTTCCGCGATGCGCTGACTGGCCTACCCAACCGGCTGCTGCTCGGCGAGCGCGTGGCCTCCGCCGTAGAACTCTGTCGGCGTGAAAACACCAGCCTGGCGCTGCTGTTCATCGACCTGGACGGCTTCAAGCCCGTCAACGACTCCTTCGGGCACCGCGTCGGCGACGCCGTGCTGCAGGAGGTGGGGCGCCGCTTGGCGGCGGAGCTGCGCGCCTGCGACACGGTGGCGCGCGTGGGCGGCGACGAGTTCGTGCTGCTGCTGGAGGGCGTCAGCGATTCGGCCGCCGTCGCGCAGGCCGCGCAGCGGCTCATCGACGTGGTCAGCGCGCCGATGGAGCAGTGCGGGCACGAGGTGCGGCTGTCGTGCTCCATCGGCGTCGCGCTGTTTCCCTCAGATGGGCCCCGACGCCGAAGGTGCGCGAGCAGATCGAGCTGCAGCGCGACCTGCGGCTGGCGCTGGAGCGCGGCGAGCTTGCGCTGCACTACCAGCCCAAGGTCAGCGCCGGGCGCGAGGTCGTCACGGGCGTGGAGGCGCTGGTGCGCTGGCAGCATCCCACGCGTGGCATGCTGGGCCCGGCGCTGTTCATCCCCGTGGCAGAGCGCTTCGGGCTGATTTCCGCGGTCGGCAACTGGGGCATCGAAGAGGCCTGCCGCCAGATCGCGGCATGGCAGGAGCAGGGCCTGCGGCTGCGCGTGGCCGTCAACCTGTGGGTGCACAGTTGCGCCAGAACGCCTTCGTGCGGCGGGTGGCGGCCACCATCGCGCAGGCCGGCATCGACCCCCGGCAACTCACTTTCGAGATCACCGAATCGGTCGCGATGGAGGACGCAAAGGGCACGCTCAAGGCCTTCGAGGCGCTGTGCGCCATTGGGGTGCACTTGTCCATCGACGATTTCGGCACGGGCTACTCAAGCCTTTCCTACCTTCGCCAGCTGCAGGTGGGCGAACTCAAGATCGACCGCTCCTTCGTGCAGGACCTGGAGTGCAGCGCCGACGCGCGTGCCATCGTCCAGGCCGTGATCCGGCTGGCCCATGCGCTGGGCCTCAAGGTGGTGGCCGAGGGCGTGGATACGCAAGCGCAGCAGCAGGTGCTGACGCGCCTACAGTGCGACGAGCTGCAGGGTTACCTGTTCGCCCGGCCCATGCCCGCCGAGCGCGTCGCCGAGTGGGCTGAGGGAAAGCACTCGTCCAGCCAAGTCCCGTTTGCGCCGTCGAGCTACAGACCGCCCTGACTTAGACGCCGACCGCTTTCAGATGGGGCTCTAACGGATACGGGGCCGCTAGCTGCTAAGAATGTCGCCGACCGCAAGATTCGACGGGTGCGCGAAGCACAGCTTCAACATGCTTTGGTCACTCCTCTCCACACCTATGCCGACGATTTGAAGGCGGTCGTTGAGGCCATGTGTTCTGACCACCGCCGTCTGACCAAGGACAGCAAATCCATCAAGCACCTGGGCCTCGACAATGTCCACCCCAGCACTTCCAACGGCTCTTATCCGAGCAATTCGCACTGTAAACGTCATGTTGCTCCCTGTCGAGCAAGAGTGATGGGGGAGGTCGGACCGCCGAGGCGATGGACCGTCCATCATTGGCCAAATAGACCTCCATCCTACAAAAACCACGCGCAAGTGTGGCACCGCTGTCGCAAGATTGTGCGAGAACGGAGCTCCTGTCGTGCTCGGTGGTCATCTTCCTCGTGCGAACTGCGCGATCCGAGGGACGTAGACTTGTGTGTCGTCCGCGCCGCGGACCAACAAGAGCAAGGACTCCGATGGCTTCCCACGACCAGACCCTGATTGCCGTGCTTCAAGAGGAACGCGGTGCGCTGTTGAACGCGTGGTCATCTGCGACGCACGGTCCAGGCGCGAACTCCGCCACTCGAGAGGAGGCCGACGCGCTGTTGGATTCACTGCTGCGAGCCCTGCAGAGCGATGCGCCCGACGACCTGCGGGCCGAGGGCTGGTCCCATGCGCGCCATCTGCTCGACACGCTGTCGGCATCGCGCGCGGCCCAGGGCCAGAGCGCGGGCGACACCAGCGCCTTCGTGCTGGCGCTTAAGCAGCCAATCTTTGCGGCGCTGCAGCAACGCCTGGGCCAGGACAGCCAGACGCTGCTGCAGGCCGTGGTCAGCGTGACCACCAAGCTCGATGCGATGGCGCAATGGACGGCCACGGCGTTCCAGCGCACGCGTGAGGAACTGATCAGCCGCCAGCAGCAGGAGCTGCTGGAGCTGTCCACACCTGTCATCAAGCTCTGGGAGGGCGTGCTGGCCGTGCCCATGATCGGCACGCTGGATTCCAGCCGCACGCAGATGGTCATGGAGGCACTGCTGCAGAGGATCGTCGACACCGAGTCTGAGCTGGCCATCATCGATATCACCGGCGTGCCGACCGTGGACACGCTGGTCGCACAGCATCTGCTCAAGACCGTCACCGCGATCCGCCTGATGGGCGCGGACTGCATCATCAGCGGCGTGCGTCCGCAGATCGCGCAGACCATCGTGCACCTGGGCGTGGATCTGCAGGGCGTGACCACCAAGGCTAGCTTGGCGGCCGCGCTGGCGCTAGCACTCAAGCGCGGCGGCTATGTCGTGACCAAGACCGCCTGAGAAACCGGCGAAGTACCGCATCCCGATCTTGCAGATGGGCAGCGCGCTGCTCGTCACCATCCAGGTCGACATGGAAGACCAGACCGCGCTGCAGCTGCAGGACGACCTGGCCGCCAAGATTGAGACCAGCGGCGCCAACGGCGTCCTGATCGACATCTCGGCGCTGGAGATCGTCGACTCCTTCGTCGGCCGCATGCTGGCTTCGATCTCGGGCATCGCGCGCGTGCTGGACGCCACCACCGTCGTGGTGGGCATGCAGCCGGCTGTGGCCATCACCCTGGTGGAACTGGGCCTGTCGCTGCACGGCGTGAAGACGGCGCTCAACGTCAAGCGCGGCATGCTGCTGCTCGAGCAGAGTCGGCAGGGAGAAGCGCTTGAACCCGACTGACAGCAGCGGGCAGCTTGCGCTGCGTGCGGAAGCCGATATCGTGGCTAGTCGACAGCTGGTGCGCAAGCTGACGCAGCAGCTGGGCTTCTCGCTGGTCGACCAGACCAAGATGATCACGGCCGCCAGCGAACTCTCGCGCAACACCGT
>NZ_QPJK01000012.1 GCF_003337555.1 Pseudorhodoferax soli
ATCGCTGCCGTCAGCGTGGTCTTGCCGTGGTCCACGTGGCCGATGGTGCCGACGTTCACGTGCGGCTTGGTCCGCGCGAATTTCTCTTTTGCCATGTTTCGACTCCGAAAAAAATACGTTCCAACTAGCCAAGCGCCCGGCACTCCACATGGAGTGCCGGGAATCATGGTGCCCTTTGCGGGAATCGGACCCGCGACCTCTCCCTTACCAAGGGAGTGCTCTACCACTGAGCCAAAAGGGCGCTCAAACTTTTGCTGACGATCGGTGCCCGTTGGAGCGGGAGACGGGAATCGAACCCGCGTCATTAGCTTGGAAGGCTAGGGTTCTACCATTGAACTACTCCCGCCTTGCGCCTGCCGCCGCCCCTGGGGCACTACGGCAAACACTGCGCTTTCGCAACACTCCAACTATCGATCGATCGCCAACCCGACTTCCAAAATCACTGGTGGAGAGGGCTGGATTCGAACCAGCGTACTCGTAAGAGGGCAGATTTACAGTCTGCTGCCATTAACCACTCGGCCACCTCTCCAGCGAACTCAGGACTATAGCAGAACTTTTTGACTCTGCACATCCGCTGTAGCGGACAAGCACCAATTTATGGTCTGGCCGCGTTCGGCGAGCCAGCGGCTGGCCTGGCCGAAGTGGCCGCAGCCGATGAACGGCACGGGGGGGCGCAGCGCCGAGAGCGGCGAAGGATGGTTGGCCATCAGCACCAAGGCCTCGCGGCCCGCCGCCTGGGCCGTGCGCTCGATCAAGGGCGCCTTGGCCTGGGCGTGCGCGCCCCAGAGCAGGTAGACGCAGGGCGAGGCCACCGCCGCCACCTGGGCGATCAAGGCGTCGGTCAATGTCTCCCAGCCCGTCCTGGCGTGGCTGGCGGCCTGGCCGTCTTCCACCGTCAGGCTGGTGTTGAGCAGCAGCACACCCTGCGCGGCCCATGCGGCGAGCGAACCGCCGGTCGGCATGGGATGGCCCAGGTCGCGCTGCAACTCCTTGAAGATGTTGCGCAGCGAGGGCGGCAGCCGCACGCCCGGCGCGACAGAGAAGGCCAGCCCCTCGGCTTGGCCGGGGCCGTGGTAGGGGTCCTGCCCCAGGATCACGGCGCGCACGCGATCGGGCGGCGTGAGCCGCAACGCGCGCAGTGGCTCGGGCGGGTACATCACGGCACCGCAGGCGCGGCGCGCGGCCAGGAACTCCTGCAGTTGGCAGCCTTCGGGGCTGGCGGCAAATTTGTCGACCACCGGCTGCCAGCCGGGCGCGACCGGGCCGAATGCCGTCATGCGCCGAACAGCTGCGCCAGCGCCTCACCCGGCTCGGGGGCGCGCATGAAAGCTTCGCCGACCAGGAAGGCATGCACGCCGGCCGTGCGCATGCGCTGCACATCGGCTGGCTGCAGGATGCCGCTCTCGGTCACGAGCAGGCGGTCTGTCGGCACGGCGGCCTGCAGGTCCAGCGTGGTCTGCAGCGAGACCTCGAAGGTGCGCAGGTTGCGGTTGTTGACGCCGATCAACGGGGTCTTGAGCTTGAGCGCGCGGGCCATCTCGGCCGCGTCGTGCACCTCCACCAGCACCGCCATGCCCAGATGCAGCGCGATGGCCTCGAACTCGGCCATCTGCGCATCGTCGAGGATGGCGGCGATCAGCAGCACGCAGTCCGCGCCCATGACGCGCGATTCGTAGATCTGGTAGGGATCGACCATGAAGTCCTTGCGCAGCACGGGCAGCTGGCAGGAGGCACGCGCCTGCTTCAGGTAGTCCACGCTGCCCTGGAAGAACTGGCGGTCGGTCAGCACCGACAGGCAGGCCGCGCCGTGTTCGGCATAGCTCTGCGCGATGTCGGCGGGGATGAAGTCTTCGCGCAGCACGCCCTTGGAGGGGCTGGCCTTCTTGACCTCGGCGATCACGGCGGGGCGGCCGGCGGCGATCTTGGCGCGCAGCGCGCCGACGAAATCGCGCGTGAGCACACGCGACTCGGCGTCCTCGCGCACCTCGGCCAGCGGCTTGCGGCCCTTGGCGAGCAGCAGTTCCTCTTGCTTGACGGCAACGATCTTCTTCAGGATGTCTTCGGACATGGTGTTTCTCAGGCAGCGGCCAGCGTGCGTGTCAGTGCAGCGAACTGGTCCAGTTTGGATTTGGCGGCGCCCGAGGCGATGGCCTGGCGTGCAGCGGCCAAGCCCTCGGGAATGGAGGCGCAGACATTGGCCGCATACAGCGCCGCACCCGCGTTCAGCACCACGATGTCGTAGGCCGGGCCATGCTCGCCGTCGATCACGCCGCGCAGCATGGCCTCGGACTGCTGCGGTGTTTCCACGCGCAGCGCACGGTTGCTGACCATGGCCAGGCCGAAGTCCTCGGGATGGATTTCGTACTCGCGCACCTCGCCGTCCTTGAGCTCGCCGACCAGGGTGGCCGCGCCCAGGCTGACCTCGTCCATGCCGTCCTTGCCGTAGACCACCAGCGCGTGCTCGGCGCCCAGGCGCTGCAACGCGCGCACCTGGATGCCGACCAGATCCGGGTGGAAGACGCCCATCAGGATGTTGGGCGCGGACGCCGGGTTGGTCAGCGGCCCGAGGATGTTGAAGATGGTGCGCACGCCGAGCTCCTTGCGCACGGGGGCCACGTTCTTCATGGCCGGGTGGTGGTTGGGCGCGAACATGAAGCCGATGCCGACCTCGGCGATGCACTGGGCGATCTGCTCGGGCGTGCGGTGGATGTCCACGCCCAGCGCCTCCAGCACGTCGGCGCTGCCGGACTTGCTGGACACGCTGCGCCCGCCGTGCTTGCTGACCTTGGCGCCGGCCGCCGCTGCGACGAACATCGCGCAGGTCGAGATGTTGAAGGTGTGCGAGCCGTCGCCGCCCGTGCCGACGATGTCGACCAGATGGCGTGTATCGGCCACCTGCACCTTGGTCGCGAACTCGCGCATGACCTGGGCCGCGGCCGTGATCTCGCCGATGGTTTCCTTCTTGACGCGCAGGCCGGTGATCAGCGCGGCCATCATCACGGGCGAGCACTCGCCGCGCATGATGAGCCGCATGATGTGCAGCATCTCGTCGTGGAAGATCTCGCGGTGCTCGATGGTGCGCTGCAGCGCTTCCTGGGGGGTGATCATGGGAACGTCTCCGAAAGAGGGGGATCAGCGCGCGGGTGCGACCGGGCCTGCGGCCCATGCGAGCCGCAGGCCGAAGCCGATGAACAGCACGCCGGCGACGCGGTCCAGCCAAGCCAGGCCGCGCTGCACGCTGGCACGCCGCGCCATCCAGGCCGCGGCCAGCGCCCAGCCGACGTTGACCGGGATGGCATTGAGGTTGAACAGCACGCCCAGCCCCACGAACACCCAGGCCGCGTTGGCGGTGCCCGGTGCGATGAACTGGGGCACGAAGGCGAGGAAGAACAAGGCCACCTTGGGGTTCAGCACATTGGTCCAGAAGCCGTCGAGGAACACGCGGCGCGGTGCCACGGGTGCGCCCGGGGGAGCGGCCTCAGCCTGCGCGAGCGGGCTGGCGTCGGCACGCCCGAACAGCAGGCGCAGGCCGGTCCACACCAGGTAGGCCGCGCCGACCCACTTCAGCACGTTGAAGGCCGTGGCCGAGGCGGCGAGCAGCGCGCCCACGCCGATGGCCGCGGCCGCCACGTGCACGAAGCAGCCGGCCGTGATGCCCAGCCCGGCCACGATGCCGGCGCGCACGCCGCCGCGCAGCGCGTGGCGCACGATGCACAGCACGTCTGGGCCCGGCGTGAGATTCAGCAGCCAGCCAGCCGCGATGAACAGCAGCAGATGGTGGAGATCGGGCATGTGCTGATCCTCATGCCTGCGCGAAGTAGTCGCGCACAGCCGCCACGGCCCGGTCCACGCCAGCGGCGTCCACGTCCAGGTGGGTCACGAAGCGCAGCTGGTACAAGCCCGTGGCCAGGATGCCGCGCTCAGCCAGCCAGGGCAGCAGCCCGGCGCCGCGTTCGCGCGCCGCGCCCGACAGCGTGGCGAACACGATGTTGCTGTGCGGCGCTTGCGCATGCACACCGGCGATGCCGGACAGGCCTTCGGCCAGCCGGCGCGCCAGCGCATGGTCGTCGGCCAGGCGCGCGACGTGGTGGTCCAGCGCATGCAGCGCCGCCGCCGCCAGCAGGCCGGCCTGGCGCATGCCGCCGCCGGCCATCTTGCGGACGCGGTGCGCACGCGCGATGAACTCGCGCGAGCCGCACAGGGCCGAGCCCACAGGCGCGCCCAGGCCCTTGCTGAAGCAGACCGAGACGCTGTCGAAGCACTGCGCGATGCGCCGGGCTTCGGCATAGGCGTCCGCCCCCTGCGCCGTCGCGGCATTGAACAGCCGCGCGCCGTCCAGGTGCCGTGCCAGGCCCTTGTCGGCCGCCAGCTTCGTGGCAGCCTGCACGTAGTCGAACGGCAGCAGCTGCCCGCCCAGCGTGTTCTCGAGCGCGAGCAGCCGCGTGCGCGCGAAGTGCGCGTCGTCGGGCTTGATCGCGGCCTCGATCTCCGCCAGCGGCAGCGTGCCGTCAGCCGCATGCGCGATCGGCTGCGGCTGCACGCTGCCCAGCACGGCGGCGCCGCCGGCCTCCCAGCGGTAGGCGTGCTGCATCTGGCCCACGATGTACTCGTCGCCGCGGCCGCAGTGCGCGAGGATGGCGCACAGGTTGCTCTGCGTCCCGCTGGGCACGAACAGCGCGGCCTCGAAGCCCAACAGGCCGGCGATGCGTTCCTGCAGCGCCTGCACCGTCGGGTCGTCGCCGAACACGTCGTCGCCCAGTGGCGCGGCCAGCATGGCCGCGCGCATGGCCTCCGTCGGTCGCGTGACCGTGTCGCTGCGCAGGTCAACCACGGCCATCACTTCTGCTCCAGGAAGTTGCGCAGCATCGCGTGCCCATGCTCGGTCAGGATGGACTCGGGATGGAACTGCACGCCCTGGATCGGCAACTCCTTGTGGCGCACGCCCATGATCTCGCCGTCCTCGGTGCGGGCCGTCACGGCCAGCGCGGCCGGGCAGTTGTCGCGCGCGATGGCCAGCGAGTGGTAGCGGTTGACCGTGAAGCGCTCCGGCAGATCAGCGAACACACCTTCGCGCGTGGTGGTGATCTCGCTGGTCTTGCCATGCATGAGCTGCTGCGCGCGCACGATCTGGCCGCCGAAGGCCGCGCCGATGCTCTGGTGCCCCAGGCACACGCCCAGGATGGGCAGCTTGCCCGCGAAATGCCGGATCGCCTCGACCGAGATGCCGGCCTCGGCCGGCGAGCACGGGCCCGGCGAGATCACCAGCAGGTCGGGCTGGCGTGCCGCCACGCCCGCGATGTCGATCTCGTCGTTGCGGAACACCTCCACCTCGGCACCCAGTTCACCGAAGTACTGCACCAGGTTGAAGGTGAAGCTGTCGTAGTTGTCGACCATCAAAAGCTTTGCCATGGCGGTTTACTCCAGACCTTCTTCGACGAGTTCGCTCGCACGCATCAGCGCGCGCGCCTTGGCTTCCGTCTCTTTCCACTCCAGCTCGGGCACCGAGTCGGCCACCACGCCGGCCGCGGCCTGCACGTGCAGCGTCTGGTCCTTGATCACGCCGGTGCGGATGGCAATCGCCACGTCCATGTCGCCCGCATAGCTGATGTAGCCGCAGGCGCCGCCGTACAGGCCGCGCTTGGTCGGCTCGAGCTTGTCGATGAGTTCCATGGCATGCACCTTGGGCGCACCGGTCAGCGTGCCGGCCGGGAAGGTCGCGCGCAGCACGTCCATGTTGGTCATGCCGTCCTTCAGGATGCCCTCGACGTTGCTGACGATGTGCATCACGTGGCTGTAGCGTTCCACGGCGAAGGCCTCGGTCACCTTGACGGTGCCGATCTTGGCGATGCGGCCGATGTCGTTGCGCGCCAGGTCGATCAGCATCACGTGCTCGGCCCGCTCCTTGGGGTCGTTCACGAGTTCGACCTCGGCCGCCTTGTCCTGCTCGAGCGAGGCGCCGCGCGGCCGCGTGCCGGCCAGCGGGCGGATCGTGACCTTCTGCTCGCCGGCCTCGGTGATCTCCTGGCGCACCAGGATTTCGGGCGAGGCGCCCACGACATGGTGGTCGCCCATGTCGTAGTAGTACATGTAGGGGCTGGGGTTCAGCGAGCGCAGCGCGCGGTACAGCGACAGTGGCGACTCGGTGTAGCGCTTGCTGATGCGCTGGCCCACCTGCACCTGCATGAAGTCGCCAGCGGCGATGAGCTCCTTGGCCTCTTCCACGGCCTTGAGGTAGGCCGCCTTGCCGAACGGCCGCTCGGCCGGGTGCGCCAGCGTGGGCTTCACTTGCGGCGCGCTGACCGAATAGCGCAGCTTGTCCTTCAACTCGCGCAGCCGGCGCTTGCCGTTGGCATAGGCCTCGGGCTGCTTCGGGTCGGCGTAGACGATCAGGTAGAGCTTGCCCGACAGGTTGTCGATGACGGCCAGTTCCTCGCATTGCAGCAGCAGGATGTCCGGGCAGCCCAGCTGGTCCGGCGGGCAGCTGTCCTCGAGCTTCTTCTCGATGTAGCGCACCGCGTCATAGCCGAAGTAGCCGGCCAGGCCACCGCAAAAGCGCGGCAGGCCCGGCCGCAGCGCGACCTTGAAGCGCTTCTGGTAGGCCTCGATGAAGTCCAGCGGGTTGCCCTCGGCCGTCTCGACCACCTGGCCGTCGGTGACGACCTCGGTGCGCGCGTTGGCGCCGAAGCCGCTGGCGCGCAGCAGCGTGCGCGCCGGCAGGCCGATGAAGCTGTAGCGGCCGAAGCGCTCGCCGCCGACGACCGATTCGAGCAGGAAGCTCAGCTTGCCGCCGCCCTGGGAGTGGGCGAGCTTCAGGTACAGCGAGAGCGGGGTTTCGAGATCCGCGAAGGCCTCGACGATCATGGGGATGCGGTTGTAGCCGTCCTTGGACAGGCTCTTGAATTCGAGTTCAGTGATCACAGCGTGCTTTCGAAGTTCACGCCGGGCGCTTGGGGTGGTGCGTCCCGGCGGCAGCGGGGTGCTGCCTTCGTTCATTCAAGCCCTTGCGCGGGTGCTGCTGCACTGGCGAAGAGCACGGGCGCACGGCGATGCGCCGTGCAATCAGGTGCGGCTTGTCGTTGGCTTACGCCAGGGCCAGGCTCCCCGGCCTGTGCCTGATGTCGTGGTGCTGTGAGCGGACATGGGCGGCGAGTGTAGCAAAGAGACGCGCAGCGCTGCCGCTTGGCGGCTGATCGCGACCAGTTGGCGGCTGATGTTGACCAGCCCCCCTCCAGACACCCACAATCGTTTCAGCCTAGTAACGGGTCCAGGGGAAAACTTGTCATGAGTACGGTACAAAAAGAGGTCGACGAGCGCACCAATCTCACGACGAGCAACAAATTCGAGCTGCTGTTGTTCCGGCTGGGCGTGACACCCAACTCCCAGCACCGCGAGCTGTTCGGCATCAACGTGTTCAAGGTGCGCGAGATCATGGTCATGCCGACCGTGACTTCCGTGGCCAACTCCACCGCCCACATGATGGGCGTGACCAACATCCGCGGCCAGGTGATTCCGGTCATCAACCTGCCGGCCGCCGTGGGCTGCGTGCCGCAGACAGGGCTGAACATCCTGCTGGTGACCGAGTACGCGCGCACCACGCAGGCCTTCGCGGTCGAGGAGGTGGACGAGATCGTGCGCCTGGACTGGAACCAGGTGCTGTCCGCCGAGGCCAGCACCTCGGCCGGCGGGTTGATCACCAGCATCGCCCGGCTCGACGGCGATGTGCACAACACGCGCCTGGCCCAGGTGCTGGACGTGGAGCAGATCCTGCGCACCGTGATGCCGCCGCCGGGCCCGGAGATCACCGACGAATCCGTCGGCCCGCGCGTCAGCCTGCCGCAAGGCTCGGTGATCCTGGCCGCCGACGACTCGCTGATTGCGCGTTCGCTGATCGAGAAGGGCCTGTCGACGCTGGGCACGCCTTTCATCATGACCAAGTCGGGCCGCGAAGCGTGGGACAAGCTGCAGGACCTGGCGGCCAAGGCCGAGGCCGAAGGCAAGCCGGTCTCCTCCAAGGTGGCCCTGGTGCTGACCGACCTGGAGATGCCCGAGATGGACGGCTTCACGCTCACACGCAAGATCAAGCAGGACGCACGCTTCCGCTCGATCCCCGTGGTGATCCATTCCTCGCTGTCCGGCACCACCAACGAAAGCCACGTGAAGACGGTCGGCGCCGACGCCTATGTCGGCAAGTTCGTCATCGAGGAGCTGGCCGACACCATCCGCAAGATGCTGCGGATGGTCAAGACCGCGACCTGACCGGGGCCGCGCCACGGCGCCGATAACCCCACCGCACATGGCGTCATAGAGGCGCCTTGGCGCGTTCCAAGAATCCACCGTTTCACCTTGAAGCGGAGGAATCGAAGATGGAACGCAGAGAGTTCGGCAAGCGCGTGGGCATGTGGTCGGTGGCCCTGTCCGGTCCCAGTGTGCTGGCCGCCTGCGGCGGTGGCGACGATACCGCTCCTGCCCCGGAGACCCCCGCGCTGGCACCGCTGCCCACGCGCCTGTTCGCCGAAGACCGCCTGGTGCTCAGCGAGCCCATGCTGCAGTTACCCGGCACAGACAGCGTGCGCGTGGTCTGGTTCACCGAGTTCGAAGGCCAGGGCCATGCCGTGCGCTACGGCGCGGAACTGGACCGCGAAGTCGCCGCCAGCACCACCAAGATGAGCCGCATGTACGAGGATGCGTCCTCGCAGGTCACCGGTCGCAGCTTTGCCGGCGTGACCGAGCGCGACATCTGGCGCCACGAGGCAACCGTCACGGGACTGAAGGCCGGCGAGCGCCTGCCCTACGTGGCCGTCAGCCAGAACGACGGCCAGGGCCTGCGCAGCGCGCAGAACCAGCTGCAGCCGCTGCCGGCGGCGGGCCAGGCCACCCGCCTGCTGCTGACCTCCGACCTGCAGCTCAAGAAAATGGCCTCGGCCAACTACGCGCAGGTCGCGGCCACCATGGCCCCCATCGACGGCGTTCTCTTCGCGGGCGACCTCGTCAACGTGCCGAACCGCGCCTCGGAGTGGTTCGACTACAGCCTGCTCAACAACCCGCCGTTCTTCGCGGCGCTGCAGGGCACCATGCGCAAGTGGCAGCCGACCTCGACCTACGAGGGCGGGGCGCTGCTGCAAAACGCCTGGATCTATCCGATCCTGGGCAACCACGAGTACTCGGGCCGCTGGCTGCCGCAGGCCAACAACCTGAACACCATGTTCAACGACCCGCAACCGCGCTGGTATGCCGAGATCCGCTACGAACAGGTGGCGGCCATTGTCAACCCCGGCAACGACGCTGCCGTGCGCGCGCGCTGGATCGCCGACAACTCCTTCGAGACCGTCTCGTACGAGGAGATCTTCACGCTGCCCGAAGGCCCCGAGGGCAAGCGCTACTACAGCCAGCGCATCGGCGACGTGTTCCTGATCGCACTGGACGGCAACCGCATCTGGCGTGGCTGGGCCGCGTGCACGCGCGGCAAGTTCACCGAAGCCACGGCCGACATCAACAACCCCGAGGCCTGGGGCTTCGGCGACTTCCAGTTCTGGCCTTTCGCCCGGGGCTCGCAGCAGTTCGCGTGGCTGCAGGAACAGCTGGCCAGCGAGGCCTTCCGGACGGCCAAGTACCGCATCGTGCTGGTGCACCAGTCGGTGTTCGGCCTGGGCGACAACGCCACGCCGGTCATGGCCCAGACCCAGGCCAGCTTCGACTACGAGGACGAGAACGGCGCGCGCCAGATCCTGGGGCCGCTGCCTTTTCCCATTTCGGCCGCGGTGTGGAACACGCAGATCAAGCCCATCGTGGACGCGGGCCGCATGCGCTACATCAAGTACGACTACCCGCTGGCCGGCGACCTCTGGAAGAACGACATCGAGCCGCTGCTGGTGGCCGCTGGCGTGCAGCTGGTGCACATGGGCCATTCGCACCTGTGGTGCCGCGCCCAGGTGGGCGGCCTGCACTACATCGAGACCTCCAACGTGGGCAACAGCTATGGCGCCTACGTGGCCGATCTGGCACCACGTCGCAGCGCCGCGCCGACACCGGCCAACACGGCCGGAGCGACAACCCTGACCTGGGTTGCCGACGACTACCCGCGCGAGGGCGACCCGCACGACCGCAGCATGGCGCTGCCGACGCTGCGCCACCCGCAGGTCGAGCTGGCCGGCGCCGCCGGACCGGTGCCCTTCGTAACCAGCAACGACATCACGGTCTACAGCGTGTTCGACTCGGGCACCGGCCTGCTGGCCAGCTACGCCTTCGACACGCGCTACCCGGCGCGCGCGCCGTTCAAGTTCGACGAGTTCAGCCTGGCCTGATCAGCCCGGCACCGACTCGGCCAGCGGCCGGTCCCAATGCCGGTGGCGGCCGATGGCCTCGATGAAGGCCTTGGCCGTCTCCGGCGCGCGTTCGGCCCCCCCCGGCCCGACCACGACGCCCGGATGCCTTGCCAGCGCCTGCGCGTCGGATTGGGCAGCGAGGCCCAGCCAGCGCAACAGGGCGGCGCCCTGCCCCAGCACGCAGACCGCCTTGCCGTGCTTGTAGGCCTGCAGCACGAAGTGGTGGGCGCTGCCCAGCGTGTCCAGCGCCTGCGCCGCACGCTCGCCGCCCGCCACCAGCACCGCGTCGAACAGCACCGACGGCATGGTCGCCAGGGCATGGTCCACGGCGAACTGCCGGCCGCCTTCGGTGGCCACCGGGCTCAGTTGCGGCGCCAGCACCAGGCAATGCGCGCCCGCATCCTGCAGTGCCTGCAACACCGGGCGCAGGCCCTGCACCTCCACGCCATCGGCCACCAGCACGGCCACCTTGCGCGTGGCCAGCGGATGCGAACCCGAAGGCGGCTGGCTGGCCATGCGCAGCGCGGCCGATTCCTCGATGGGCAGCTTGCCCCGCGCCTCGCGGAAGCCGGCGCGGCCGGCGGCCGCCCGCGGGTCCGGCGTCAGCCCCAGCCCGCTTGCCACCTTGCGCGCCAGCATGGCGTCGACATGGGCCAGGTTGTCCACCATGCGCTGGCGCACCTCGGGATGCTCGACCTTGCCCAGCTCGAAGCGGAAGGCGGCCACGATGTGCTCTTTCTCGGCCGGCCCCTGGCTGTGCCAGAACAGCGCGGCCTGTGAGAAGTGGTCGTCGAACGAGGGGCTGCGCTGGCGGATGCGCGGGGTGCCCGTGGCGGCCTGGAATTCCTGGAAGCCCTGCGGCCCGCCGTCCACCCGGAACTCTCCGCCGGCCTGGCCCAGCGTGTTGGGCTCGTAGGCCGCACGGCCACGGTGCACAGCCATGCGGTGCATGCCGTCGCGCTGGAAGTTGTGGAAGGGGCAGACGCTGCGGTTGATCGGGATCTCGTGGAAGTTGGGCCCGCCCAGGCGCGAGAGCTGCGTGTCCGTGTAGGAGAACAGCCGGCCCTGCAGCAGCGGATCGTTGGAGAAATCGATGCCCGGCACGATGTGGCCCGGGTGGAAGGCCACCTGTTCGGTCTCGGCGAAGAAGTTGTCGGGGTTGCGGTCCAGCACCAGCTTGCCGATGCGCTGCACCGGCACCATTTCCTCGGGCACGAGCTTGGTCGGGTCCAGGATGTCGAAGCCGAGCTGGTCGGCCTTGCCCTCGTCGATGATCTGCAGGCCCAGCTCCCACTCGGGGAATTCGCCGCGCTCGATGGCCTCCCACAGGTCGCGCCGGTGGAAATCGGGGTCGGTGCCGGCGATCTTCTGCGCCTCGTCCCATGCCAGGCCATGCACGCCCAGCCGGGGCTTCCAGTGGAACTTGACGAACACCGCATCGCCGCCTGCATTGACGAGCCGGAAGGTGTGCACGCCGAAGCCCTCCATCATCCGGTAGCTGCGCGGGATGCCACGGTCGCTCATGGCCCACATGAGCATGTGGGTGGTCTCGGGCATCAGCGAGGCAAAGTCCCAGAAGGTGTCGTGCGCACTGGCGGCCTGCGGCATCTCATGGTGCGGCTCGGGCTTGACGGCGTGGATCAGGTCCGGGAACTTCATCGCGTCCTGCACGAAGAACACCGGCATGTTGTTGCCCACGAGGTCGTAGTTGCCCTCGGGCGTGTAGAACTTGACGGCGAAACCGCGCACGTCGCGCACGGTGTCGGCCGAGCCGCGCGAGCCGGCCACGGTGGAAAAGCGCACGAACACCGGCGTGCGCTGCTCCGGGTCCTGCAGGAAGGCGGCGCGCGTGTAGGTCGCCATCGAGCGGTACAGCTGGAAGTAGCCGTGCGCTCCGGCGCCGCGCGCATGCACCACGCGCTCGGGGATGCGCTCGTGGTCGAAATGCGTGATCTTCTCGCGCAGGATGAAGTCTTCGAGCAGCGTGGGGCCGCGCGCGCCTGCCTTCAGCGAGTTGTGGTTGTCCGAGAGCCGCAGGCCCTGGTTGGTGGTGAGGCCGGTGGCCGCCGTGGGCTCGGTCGCCACGAAGGCCTGCATCTGCTGCTGTTTGGGGCTGATGCCGGCCCGTGGTGCCTTGGCGCCGGCTGCGTCCTTGCGCGCCATCGCCTCAGGCGTCCACGCAGCAGGCGATGGCGCGGCCCACGGCCACCAATGCCAGCACGCCCACGATGCCCGCGACGGCCCAAACGACGAAGTCCATGACCTGATCCCCTCTTGTACGCAGTGACGATGCGCACAAGGCTAAGCGTGCGCCGGGGCGGGCCCAGTAGTTGCCCGCTTCAGCGCGCTGTGGGACCAGCCTGCAAGTGCCGGTAGGAGACCAACTACAGCAGCGCAGCAGCCTCGGCCAGCGAATCGACCCAGCCATCGGCATCGACCGCCCGCACCGGCTGGCCGTGGTTGTAGCCATAGCTCACCAGCACCACCGGGCAGCCGGCCGCGCGCGCGGCCCGGGCGTCGTTGCTGGAGTCGCCCAGCATCAGCGTGCGCGCCGGCGCACTGTCCAGCGCCTCGCAGGTGCGCAGCAGCGGCAGGGGGTCGGGTTTCTTGCGCGGGAAGGCGTCGCCGCCGAACACCTGCGAGAAGAAACCATCGAGCCCCTTGTCGCGCAGCAGTGCGCGTGCGAAACCTGTGGGCTTGTTGGTCAGGCAGGCCAGCGCCAGGCCACGCGCCTGGAGCGCGCGCAGGCCCTCGACGACGCCGGGGTACACCCGTGAATGGCGGCCGTTCACATCCGGGTAGTGGCGCTGGTAGCTGGCCCAGGCCGCGTCGTACAGGCCAGGGTCGGCCTGCACGCGGGCCAGCACGCTGCGGATCAGGTGCTCCGAGCCCTTGCCCACCATGTCGGCCACGGCGGCGGCGGGCACGGCGGGCAGGGCAAGGTCGGCCAGCATGCGGTCCAGCGCGGCGCTGAAGTCGCCGAGCGTGTCGACCATGGTGCCGTCGAGGTCGACGATGGCGGCTTGCAAGGGCGCTTGCAGGGCAAGCGTGGAAGTCGGGGAAGGGTCGGGCAGCATGCGGGTTCTCGGGCGGTGGGCTCCGGTCGGAGGCTCCCCGATTCTCGCGCGAGGCCTCAGCCCGGCTTGAGCTGCCGGTAGACCTCTTGCGAGACCTGCATGAGCACGTCGCGGCCGGCGTCGGCCGAGATGGCGTAGCCGAAGTGGTTTTCGACCCAGTAGAAGACGTTCACCGCGCCGTCCTGGCCGAAGCGGAATGCGGCGTCGGCCTGGCCCACTTCGCGCGTGACGTACAGCGTCAGGCGCCGGCCGTCCTCGGCGCCGTACATGAACTGCGCCACCGGGCCGCTCTCTCCCGGCAGCAGGCGGCCGCCGATCAGCGCGTAGCCCAGCGGCGCCAGCGCGGGTGCGCGCACCGCGGCGCCCATGCGGCGCGTGAGCCAGGTGACCAGAGCCTGCTCCTGGTCTGCGCCCACTTCCACGGGGCGGCGCTTGTCGGGGCTGTAGACCGCATGCGCGACGGCCGCGCGCTGCGCGAAGCCGGTCAACGCGGGCCCGCTGGCCGCCATCCGGGACACCGCGCCGGCCTCTACCATGCCGCGCAGCGACCAGGCTGCGCCCGCACTCACCGTGGCGACGAGCAGGCCGGCCGCCAGGCTGCGCCAGGGGAAGGCCGCGCGCGCCGGCGGCAGGGCCAGGTCCAGCGGCACGGGTTCCTCGCGCACCGGATCGAGCAGGCCGCGCAGCAGCGCGTTCTGCTGCTGCCAGGCCTGCACGCGCGCCTGCGCCTCGGGGTGCGCGGCCAGGAACTGCGCGACCTGCGCCTGCCGCTCGGGCGGCAGCTGGCGGTCCGCGCAGGCGTGCAGGTCGGCCTCGGTGATCGGCGGCGGCGCGCCCGCGGCGCTGGGGTGGAGTCGGGGGTCGTCCATGGTCATTTCACGCGTCGGAGGCGGTCGGCCGTCGTGTCCGGGCGCCCGGCGTCCGGCCCCTGGAGTTCTTGCTGCAGGCGGGCGCGGGCGCGCGACAGGCGCGACATCACGGTGCCCACGGGCACGCCGATGGCGCTGGCCACCTCCTGGTAGCTCAGCTCCTCGACCGCCACCAGCAGCAGCACCTCGCGGTGTTCGGGCGGCAGGCGCTGCAGCACGCGATCGAGGTCGCGCAGTTCCAGTGCATCGGTCTGCTGCGGGCGCTGCGGCTGCTCTGGCAGCGCGTCGCCGGCACTGTCCTCGGGCCGGCTGCGCTGGGCGCGCAGCCGGTCGACGAACTGGTTGTGCATGATGCCGAACAGCCACGCCCGGACCTCGCCATGCCGGCGCCACAGCGCAAAGCGCGCGCAGGCGCGCTCCAGCGTGTCCTGCACCAGGTCGTCCGCACGGTCGCGCTCGCCCACCAGCCCGCGCGCGTAGCGGCGCAGGCTGGGGATGCAGGCCACGATCTCGGCTTCGTCCTGGGAGCGCATGGGCGCCAAGTGTCGGCGGTCCGGCCGCTCACTTCACGGTGTGCCAGATGTCCTTGAAGTTGTCGCCCGTCGCATCGCCGGCCTTCTTGTCGGGCGCATAGGTGTAGACCGGCTTGCCCTTGTAGGCCCACTGCTTGGCACCGTCGTCGCGCGTGACCACGCTGAGGTCTCCGGCGGGCTTGGCGTCGGCATCGGCCATCGCCGGCGGCCACAGCGTGGCGCAGGGGCCGTTGCACACGCTCTTGCCGCTGCCGGCCGTGTCCTTGTCGAAGGTGTACAGCGTCATGCCGCTGGCATTGACGAGCATGCCGCCGGCCATCTTGGGCGCGGGCTCGGCCTGGGCCGGCAGCGTGAAGGCGGCGGTGAGCGCCAGGGCGAGTGTGCAAGCGAGGCGGGTGTTCATGGTTGCGGTCTCCGCAGGGGTTGAGGAACACCGGCATGGACGGATGGCAGCGTGCGCTTATTCCACCGCCCAGCAAAAAAATCTTCCTGCCAAAGCCTGCAGATCGCTCCAGTACACGCCGGCTCCGCGTCGGCTGGCGCACAAGCTGTGACAGTTCCGGCCACGCCGGCCATGTAGACTGCGCGGTTTTTTCGAATTCGTCGGCATGGTGCAAGCGTCACGGCACACAGGCACGCCCGACTCGGCACTGGTCCGTCTGCTGGCCCGCCTGGCCGGGTCGGACGTGCGCCCCTCCTCGCAGGGCTTTGCGGACCGCCTGGGGCTTTGGCTCCGGTGGACCGACGCCATGCCGTTGTTCACGGCCTTGAAGGACGCGCCACAGCCAACGCCGGCCACCGGCGACGCGGCCAAGGCGGCGGCATCGCTGCAGGCCACGGCCGGCGCCGCTGCGCGGCTGCGCACTGCCCTGGCCCGCGCCATCGCCGAGGAAACGGCGGCCGCCACGGTGGAGTTCCGTGCCCCGCCGGTGCCGCTGCCCGGCGAGGTCAAGGAGGCCACACCCGGCTTTCCGCCTTTCCGGCGCTGCGTGCTGGCGCGCCAGTCGGCCATGGCCGCGGGCATCGCGCCCCTGCGCGGGCGCCTGCGCATGGCCTTGTCGGCGCGCTCGCCGGCGCTGGCACGCCTGGCGACGGTGGACACGGTGCTGGAGCAGGTCATCGGCAACCAGGAGCACCGGCTGCTGGCCGGCATCCCCAAGCTGCTGGAAAAGCGCTTCCGCCAGCTGCGCGATGCCAGCGGCGAGGATGCGGTGGAGGACTGGCCCCTGGTGTTCCAGCAGGAGGTGCAGAGCGTGCTGATGGCCGAACTGGATCTTCGTTGGCAACCGATCGAAGGGCTCATGAAGACCCTTCGTGCAAATCTTTGAGTTGAGAGGCAAGCAAGCTGCATGAACCGAGTTCTCCACCACGCCGTCCTGCTCGCGGGACTGGCCTGCATCGCCTGGGTCGGTGCCGGCTACGCGGACAGCAGCCATCTGCTGGCGCTGGCCGTCACTGCGCTGATCGGCGCGTTCTTCGTGTTCGGCGCGCTGGAACTGTGGCGCTTCCGCCAGGCCACCGACCAACTGAGCGGCGTGCTGGCCGCAAGCAGCACGCCGCCCGCGGCGCTGGGGCCTTGGCTGGAGCGCCTGCCCGCCACGTTGCGCCACCCCGTGCGCCTGCGCATCGAAGGCCAGCGCGTGGCGCTGCCCGGCCCGGTGCTGACCCCTTACCTGGCAGGATTCCTGGTGCTGCTCGGCATGCTGGGCACCTTCCTCGGCATGGTGGTCACGTTGCGCGGCACGGGCCTGGCCCTGCAGGGTGCGACCGACCTGGCCAGCGTGCGCGCCGCGCTGGCCGCACCGGTGACCGGCCTGGGCGTGGCCTTCGGCACCTCGCTGGCCGGTGTGGCGGCTTCGGCCACGCTGGGCCTGGCGGCGGCGCTGGCAAGGCGTGAACGCCTGGTGGCCGGCCAGCAGCTCGACCACCTGACGGGCACCACACTGCGCAGCTTCTCCGAGGCGCAGCGCCGCGACGACTCCTTCCAGCTGCTGCGCCAGCAAGCCGAGGCCATGCCCGCCCTCGTGGACAAGCTGGGCACGCTGGTGCAGGGCATGGAGCGCCAGAGCCAGCAGCTGCACGAGCGCCTGCTGGCCGACCAGCAGGGCTTCCACAGCCGCACCGAGGCGGCCTACACGGGCCTCGCGGGTGCCGTGGACCGCTCGCTCAAGGACAGCCTGGCGGAAAGCGCACGCCTGGCCGGCGCCGCGATCCAGCCCGCGGTGGAGGCCACCATGGCCGGCGTGGCACGCGAGGCCGCGGCCCTGCACGCGGGCGCGGCCCAGGGCGTGCAGCAGCAGCTCGAGCAGCTGGCACAGCGCTTCGCCACCAGTGCCGAAGGCGTGTCCCGCGCCTGGACCGAGGCGCTGGCCGAGCAGCGCGCGACCCAGGCCCAGTTGGGCAACAGCCTGCAGACCGGCCTGGAGGGCTTCACGCAGAGCTTCGCGCAGCGCTCGGCCGCGCTCGTGGAACAGGTGTCGGACCAACTCGCCCGCAGCACGGGCACGCTGGAGCAACGCTGGCACGACAGCCTGGCGCAGCATGCGCAGGCCAACGACACCCTGGCCAGCGGCACGCACGCCGCCCTGGCCGGCACCACGGCCCAGTTCGCCGAGCACACGGCCGCGCTGCTGAAGACCGTCGAGCAGGCCCACGCCCAGCTGCAACAGCAGGTGGACCAGCGCGATGCAGCGCGCCTGGCGGCCTGGTCCGAGGCCCTGGCCCGGCACGAGCAGGCCACGCAGGCCCTGGCCGGCGACACGCAGCAGGCCCTGGCCGGCACGGCAGCGCAGTTCGCGCAGCACACGGCCACGCTGCTGCAGACCGTCGAACAGGCCCATGCCCAGCTGCAGCAGCAGGTGGATGCGCGCGACGCGCAGCGCCTGGCGGCCTGGACCGAAACACTGGCCGCGCACGAGCGCGCCACCCAGACGCTGGCCAGCGACACGCAGCAGGCTCTGGCCAGCACGGCCAACGGCTTCGGCGCCCATGCCGCGGCGCTGCAGCAAGGCGTGGCCCAGGCCCATGCCGACCTGCAGGCGCAGGCAGCAGCCCGCAACGCCGAACAGGCCGCGGCCTGGAGCGCCGCGCTGGCCCGGCACGAGGCCGCGCAGCAGGCCCTGGCCAGCCACACCCGCGCGGCGCTGGAAGGCGCCACCAGCGGGTTCGTCGAGCAGGTGGCCACCCTGCAGCAGCAGGTGGCAGAGCGCGACAGCGACCGCCTGGCGGCCTGGACCGCCGCACTGGCCCGGCACGAGCACAGCACCCAGGCCCATGGCCAGGAGACGCGCCAGGCCCTGGCCAGCGCGGCCGACGGCTTCTCGCACCATGCCGCCGTGCTGCAGGCCACCGTGGCCCAGGCCCATGCCGATCTGCAGACGCAGGCCGGCGCGCGCGATGCCGAGCGCCTGGCCAGCTGGAACACCACGCTGACCACCATGGCCGACCAGCTGTCGGCCCAGTGGCGCGAGGCCAGCGACCATGCACTGGCACAGCAGCAGCGCATCTGCACCGCGCTGGCCGAAACCGCCCAGGCCATGGGCGAGCGTGCCGAGGCCCAGGCCAGCGCCACCGTGGCCGAGATCGGCCGCCTGGTCGACGCCGCGGCCGAAGCGCCGCGCGCTGCCGCCGAGGTCATCGCCGAACTGCGCGACAAGCTGACCGACAGCATGGCCCGCGACAACGCCATGCTGGACGAACGCGCCCGCGTGCTGGACACGCTGCGCACGCTGCTGGACGCGGTGAACCACGCCTCCAGCGAACAGCGCGCCGCCATCGACGCGCTGGTCTCGGGCTCCGCCGAACTGCTGGAACGGGCGGGCGAGCGCTTCGCGGCCCAGGTCGCGGACCAGGGCAGCCGCCTGGCCGAGTCCGCCGCCCAGCTCGGCGCGGGTGCGGCAGAGGTCGCCAGCCTGGGCGAGGCCTTCGGCGCCGCCGTGCAGCTGTTCAGCGAGTCCAACACCCAGCTGGGCGCGCACCTGGCGCAGGTCGACGAGACGCTGGGCAAATCGATCGCGCGCAGCGACGAGCAGCTAGCCTACTACGTGGCCCAGGCGCGCGAGGTGATCGACCTCTCGCTGCTGTCGCAGAAGCAGATCGTGGAAGACCTGCAGCGCCTGGCCAGCGAGCGCAGCGCGCAGGCGGCTGAAGCATGAGCGCCGCGCCGGGCCGCCCCAAGCAAGCTCGCTCCCCCTCGGGGGGACAGGCCGCAGGCAGAAGGGGGCGCCAATGACGGCGGAGGACTTCGACGAGGGCCTGGGCCACGACGCGGCCGCGCCGGTCTGGACCGCCTTCGCCGACCTCATGGCCGGCTTGCTCGGCGCGTTCGTGCTGATCCTGGTCGGCGTGATCGGCATGCAGCTGGAACTGGACACGCGGCTGCAGGCCGAGATCGCCCAGCGCAAGGCGCAGACGCAGCGCCTGCAGACGCTGGAGCAGGCGCTGTCCGGCCCGCTCGCGGCCGGCCGGGTGACGCTGGACAACGGCCGCATCGGCATCAGCGGCAACGTGCTGTTCGCCTTCAACTCCAATGAACTGCAGCCCGAGGGCCGCCAGCTGCTGCAAAGCCTGGCCGGCCCCCTGGCCGCCTACCTGCAGCAGCGCGAAGAGATCCTGATGGTCAGCGGCTTCACCGACGACCGCCAGGTGCGCGCAAGCAACCGCCAGTTCGCCGACAACTGGGAACTGTCGGCCCAGCGCGCGCTGACCGTCACGCGCACGCTGATCGAGGAAGGCATTCCCGCATCGGCCGTGTTCGCGGCGGCCTTCGGCTCCGAGCAGGCCGTGGCTTCCAATGCCGACGCCGAGGGCCGCGCCCGCAACCGCCGTGTGGAGATCGCGCCGACGCCCAGGCCGGCCCGCACCGACGCCAAGCCGCGTGACTGAACAGCCCGCCAGCGCCGCCACCGATCCGCTGCGCGCCCATTTCGTTGCGGCGCTGGCGCGGCGCGCGGCCACGCGCACGGGCGCCGAGCGGGCGCTGCTGGAGGCCCGCCTGGCCGTGTTGCACGCCGAGGCCCGGCCCGCTGCACCGCCGCCCACGCCCCGCCCCGCTGGGCCCGGCCCCCTGGCCGGCCTGGTGCAGGCCCTGCGCCCGCCCGCCACGCCCAAGGGCCCACGCGCAGGCCAGACGGCCGAACCGGACATGCTGCAGTTCTTCCGCAGCACCTGGGCCCGGCTGCATGCCGAGCAGCGCCTCAAGCACGCGCTGGCCGACGCACCCGAGAACCCCGGCCCGCTCAACTCCGAGCACCTGGTGCACCAGGCGCTGCAGCTCATGCGCGGCTGCGCGCCGGACTACCTGCGGCATTTCATGGCCCAGGTCGATGCGCTGGCCTGGCTGGAGGATGCGCAGGCCGAAGCCGCGGCCGCTGGCAAGCCGGCGTCCAAAGCCGGCAAGCCCCCCGCCAGAAAGACCGCGAAGAAGACGGCGCCCAGCAAGCGCACCTAGGGTCATTGCACATGGTGCCGGCCACAGGTGGTGGCCAGAATCGACGTCGGGCCTCCCCCAAAGCACCCTGTCCGACACAGAACACACCATGACCAGCACCACCTTCGCCCCCATGCCCAACGCCGAGGGCTACTTCGGCCCGTACGGCGGCCAGCTCGTGCCCCCGCACCTCAAGCAGGCCATGGACGACATCGCCGCTGCCTATGCCCAGATCACGCAGCGCGAGGACTTCCAGCAGGAACTGGCAAGCCTGTTCGCCGACTACGTCGGCCGGCCCAGCCCGATTTTCCACGCCCGGCGGCTGTCCGCGCAGCTGGGTGGCGCGCAGATCCACCTGAAGCGCGAGGACTTGAACCACACCGGTGCGCACAAGATCAACCACTGCCTGGGCGAGGCGCTGCTGGCGCGCTTCATGGGCAAGAAGAAGGTCATCGCCGAGACGGGCGCGGGCCAGCACGGCGTGGCGCTGGCCACGGCCTGCGCGCTGGTCGGCATCCCGTGCGAGATCCACATGGGCCAGGTGGACATCGAGAAGGAACACCCCAACGTCACCAAGATGCGCATCCTGGGCTGCAAGCTGGTCGCCGTCACGCGCGGTGCGGCCACGCTCAAGGAGGCCGTGGACAGCGCCTTCGAGGAGTACCTGAACAACCCGACCGACTACCTCTACGCGATCGGCTCGGTGGTGGGCCCGCACCCCTTTCCGATGATGGTGCGCGACTTCCAGTCCATCGTCGGCCGCGAGGCACGCGCGCAGTTCCTGGAGAAGCACGGCCGGCTGCCCGACCATGTGGCGGCCTGCGTGGGCGGCGGCTCCAACGCCATGGGCATCTTCACGGCCTTCCTGGACGACGCCCAGGTGCACCTGGTCGGCGTGGAGCCCGCGGGCGAAGGCACGGACAAGCCCGGCCGCCATGCCGCCACCCTGACCATGGGCAAGCCCGGCGCCATCCACGGCATGGCCTGCTACGTGCTGGAGAACGCCGACGGCGAGCCGGCCGCCGTGCATTCCGTCGCCTCCGGCCTGGACTACCCGGGCGTGGGGCCGCAGCACAGCTACCTCAAGGACATCGGCCGCGTGGACTACCAGGCCGCCAGCGATGCGCAATGCCTGGAGGCCTTCATGACGCTGTCGCGCGTGGAGGGCATCATCCCGGCGCTGGAGAGTGCCCATGCCGTGGCCTGGGCCATGCGCACGGCACCCGGCCTGCCGGCCGACCACCACATCCTGGTCAACCTGTCCGGCCGCGGCGACAAGGACGCCGACTACGTGTCGCAGCGCCTGGGCCTGTGAGCCCCGGCCGGCGTCAGCCGGCCAGCGCGGCGCGCATGCTGTCGATCACGCCCTTGTAATCCTTCTGGCCGAAGATGGCGCTGCCGGCCACGAAGGTGTCGGCACCGGCCGCGGCCACGCGCGCGATGTTGTCGGCCTTGATGCCGCCGTCCACCTCCAGCCGGATGTCCTTGCCGATGGCGTCGATGCGCTTGCGCACAAGCTCGGTCTTGCGCAGCGCGCTGTCGATGAAGGCCTGGCCGCCGAAACCCGGGTTCACGCTCATGATCAGCACCAGGTCCAGGTCTTCCAGCACCCAGTCCAGCACATCCAGCGAGGCGGCCGGGTTGAACACCACGCCGGCCTTGCAGCCGGCCGCGCGGATCGCCTGCACGCTGCGGTGCACGTGGGTGCTCGCATCGGGGTGGAAGCTGATCAGATCGGCGCCAGCCTCGGCGAAGGCGGCGGCCAGCGCGTCCACGGGCTGCACCATGAGGTGCACGTCGATCGGAACCGGCGTGCCGTCGGCCTTCTTGCACAGGGGCTTGAGCGCCTTGCAGATCATGGGGCCGAAGGTCAGGTTGGGCACGTAATGGTTGTCCATCACGTCGAAGTGGATCCAGTCGGCGCCAGCGGCGATGACGTTGGTGACCTCCTCGCCGAGCCGCGTGAAATCGGCGGACAGCAGGGAGGGGGCGATGCGGTAGGCAGGAAGGCTCATGGGGCCGTATTTTCGCCCAGCCGGGTATTGGCCGCGGAGCGGAGCGGGGCAGGTAGGATGCCGCCCATGTCCAAGTACCAGTTCACCGCAGAGGCGCAGCCGCACTACCTGCCAGACCAGTCCTCCCCCGAGCAGGCGGTCTACAGCTTCGCCTACCAGGTGACCGTCCACAACCGCGGCGACGTGCCCGCACAGCTCATCTCGCGCCACTGGATCATCACCGACGGCCATGGCCACACCGAGGAGGTCAAGGGCCTGGGCGTGGTCGGCCAGCAGCCGCTGCTGCGCCCCGGCGAATCCTTCCAATACACCAGCGGCTGCCGCCTGCACACGCCCACGGGTTCGATGCGCGGCAGCTACTTCTGCGTGGCCGAGGACGGCACGCGCTTCGAGGTCGAGATCCCGGCCTTCATCCTCGACGCCGACACGGGCGGCAACGGCGGCGCACGGGTGCTGCATTGACCCCCCTTCCATGCAGCAAGACATCAACCGCATCCTTGATGCGCTGGACCCGTCGGCGCCACTCGCGCACCGCCACATCTGGCTGATCGGCGTGCTCGACTGGGTGCGCGGCGACGGCAAGTCCGTTGCGGCCGCCGTGAGCCGCGTGCAGTTCCTCGTCGAAGCGCTCGAAGCCCGGCCTGAACTGCTGCCGCGCCTGCGCGCCTGGTGGCGCACCATGGTGCTCACGGTGGACTTCTCCGTGCTGCTGGGCGATCACGGCTTCGCGCCGCGCACGGCTTTTGCCAGTGAGTTCAACGAGCGGCTACGGCGCAAGCTGCTGCCCGGCACGCCCGAAACCGTGGACGCCTCGGCGCTGTTCTCGCTGGCGTTCCCGCGCCGCATCGACGGCGCCTGGCTGGCCGCGCTCGACGAGCCGCTGCTGCAACGCCTGGCGCACCAGCTGTCCGACCCCGAGGACCCCCGCACGCCGCCCTGGCAAAGCGTGGTGCTGGACGCCATCACCTACTGCGCAGGCCAGATCCAGGCCAACGGTTTCGCGCCCGAGCTGCGCCTGCGCATGGGCCCCAAGGCGCGCAGCGACCGCGCTTTCCACGCCCTCGTGGGCGATGTGGACCAGCTCGCGCGCGCCGTGCGCCAGACCGCCTCGCAGGAGGCCGTGGACGCCGCGGCCCAGCAGCTGCGCGAGCGGCTGGAGTCCTGCCGCCAGGCCGTGGGCGACGTCTATGCGCACCTGGAGGAGAACGGCATCTCGGTCGGCGTGGTGTTCCGGCTGCGCCAGCTGCGCGAGCGCATCGTGCGCGTGCGCGAGCTGCTAGACATGCTGCTGGGCGGCAAGCCGCTGGCCAGCGGCGCGCGCCTGATCGCGCGGCTGGCCCAGGCCGAGCAGGACAAGAAGAGCCTGCGCGCCCTCGTCACGGCCAACTCCTCGCTGCTGGCGGCCAAGGTGGCCGAGCGCAGCGCCGAGACCGGCGAGCACTACATCACGCGCGACGTGCCCGCCTACCTGCGCATGCTGCGCAAAGCCGCAGGCGGCGGCTTTCTGACCGGCTTCACGGTGCTGCTCAAGTTCGGCATCATGGCCATCGGTCTGTCGGCGTTCTGGGGCGGTTTCTGGGCCGGCGTGTCCTACGCCGCGAGCTTCGTACTGATCCAGCTGCTGCATTGCACGCTGGCCACCAAGCAACCGGCCATGACGGCGCCGGCCATGGCCGCCAGGCTGCGCGACCTGACGGGCGACGCGGTGACACGCTTCGTCGACGAGATCACCCATCTCACGCGCTCGCAGGTGGCGGCCGTGCTGGGCAACCTGCTGGTGGTGGTGCCCACGGTGCTGGGCATCAGCCTGTTGATGCTGCACACGCTGGGCCACCCCATGCTGGACGCCAAGGGCGCGCAGTACGTGCTGCACTCGCTGGACCTGCGCGGCCCCACGCTGCTGTTCGCAGCCTTCACGGGCGTGCTGCTGTTCGCGGCCAGCATCATCGGCGGCTGGGCCGAGAACTGGTTCGTGCTGCACCGGCTGGATTCGGCGCTGCGCTACAACCCGCGCATCACGCGCGTGCTGGGCGCCGGCCGCGCGGCCCGCTGGGCCGGCTACATGCGCGAGAACATCTCGGGCTTCGCCTCCAACATCACCCTGGGTTTCATGCTCGGGCTGGTGCCGGCCTTCCTGGCGTTCTTCGCCGTCGGCCTGGACGTGCGCCACGTGACGCTGTCGGCCGGCCAGCTGGCGGCGGCGGCCTCGGCGCTGGGCCCGGCGGTGCTGCGCGAGGAAGCCTTCTGGTGGTGCGTGGCCGCGATCCCGCTGATCGGCGCGCTGAACCTGGCTGTCAGCTTCTACCTCGCCTTCCGCGTCGCGGCACGCGCCCACAACGTGAGCAACGTGGACCGCGCGCGCATCTACGCCGCCATCCGCGCGCGGCTGCGGCACCGGCCACTGCAATTCTTTTTGCCCGCCGTGCGGCCCGCCGCCTCGGGCACGCCCGACAACGACACCCCAAGGAGACCCCCATCCGATGCAGGACCTGCTGACCTTCTGGAACGCTGACGGAGCCAGCGCCAGCCTGCCCACGCTGGCCTGGTCCCTGGTGCTGGCCTTCGCGGCCGCAGCCGGCTATCTGGTGCAACGCCACAGCGGCCTGCCCAAGGTGGCGGGCTACTCGGTGGTCGGCGCCATCGCCGGTTTCTTCGGCTTCGCCGACGCGGCCTGGCCGCTGGCCGGCAATGCGCTGTTCCTGCTCCAGATTGCGATTGCCGTGGTGCTCTTCGAGGCTGGCGCACGCATCTCGCTGCGCTGGTTCCAGCACAACCCCATGGTGCTGGTGCAGTCGCTGCTCGAGTCGGTGCTGACCTTCGTCGCCGTCTACTGGCTGCTGCGCCAGTTCGACCTGGCCCCCATCGCCGCCCAGGCGCTGGCCGTGGTGGCGGTGGTGGCCTCGCCCGCCGTGCTCACGCGCGTGGTCATGGACACGCATGCGGCCGGCCCTGTGACGGAGCGCGCGATTGCACTGTCCACGCTGTCCACGCTGTACGCGCTGACCATCGGCAGCGCGCTGGCCGGCCTCATCGAGGCCGGCGAGAACACGGGTGTGCTGGAGACCATCGCGCCGCTGTTCAAGCTGCTGGCCCTGTCGCTGGCCGTGGCGGCGCTGCTGGGGCTGGCCATCCGCACGGCACTGCGCGTGATGAGCCCGACCAGCGAGAACACCTCCATGCTGCTGCTCGCGCTGATCGCGGCCAGCACGGCGCTGGCCACGCTCGTGGGCGGTTCGGCCGCGCTGTCGGCCTTGCTGGCCGGCCTGTTGCTCAAGCAGCTCAACCCGCGGCCCTGGATCTGGCCACGCCAACTTGGCACGGCGGCCTCGATGCTGACCATGCTGATGTTCGTGCTGGTCTCCACCGTGGCGGCCGGCACGGTCTGGACTGCGGCCGGCGCGGCATTGGTGCTGGGTGTGGTGGCCGTGCGCCTGCTGGCCAAGGTGCTCGGCACGGTGCTGGCCAGCCCGGGCAGCGGTCTGCGGCTGTCGCAGGCGCTGTGGACGGGCTGCGCCATGTCGCCCATGTCATCCGTCGCGCTGCTGCTGGCCTCGCAGTTCGCGCTGGCGTCCACAGCGCACGGTGCGGTCATCACCGGTGTGGCCCTGCCCTGCATTCTGTTGATGGAGGTGGTCGGCGCCGTGATCGCCACGGTGGCACTGCGGCGCGCCGGCGAGAGCGGCCGCGACCACGCACGCGAGGCCGGCGACAGCGGCCGGGGAGCATTGGAATGAGCGCAGCCGCCAACGAACCGCAGCAGCCCATCGGCCTGGAACCCTTCGGCCAGTCGGCCGCCCTGTCGCTGGGCGTGGAACTCGAGCTGCAACTCGTCAACACGCACAACTACGACCTCGCCCCCTACGCCGAGGACATGCTGCGCCTGATGGCCGGGCGCAAGTTGCCCGGCTCAGTGGTGCCGGAGATGACCTCCAGCATGATCGAGATCTCCACCGGCGTGTGCACGAGTGCGGGCCAGGCGCTGGACGAGCTCACGCAGCTGCGCGACGCGCTCGTCGCCTGCGCCGACAAGCTCAACATCGCCATCCTGGGCGGCGGCACGCACGCCTTCCAGCAGTGGCACCAGCAGCGCATCTACGACAAGCCGCGCTTTCGCGAGCTCTCGGCGTTGTACGGCTATCTGTCCAAGCAGTTCACGATCTTCGGCCAGCACGTGCACATCGGCTGCCCCGATGCCGACACTGCGCTCGTCACGCTGCACCAGATGTCGCGCTACATCCCGCATTGCATCGCGCTGTCGGCCTCCTCACCCTATGTGCAGGGGCAGGACACGGCCTTCGACTCGGCGCGGCTGAACTCGGTGTTCGCGTTCCCGCTGTCGGGCCGCGCGCCGTTCGCGCTGACCTGGGACGCCTTCGCGGACTACTTCACCAAGATGACCCGCACCGGCGTGGTCAGGAGCATGAAGGATTTCTACTGGGACATCCGCCCCAAGCCCGAGTACGGCACGATCGAGATCCGCGTGTTCGACACGCCGCTGACGGTGCAGCGCGCCGCCGCGCTGGCCGCCTACGTGCAGAGCCTGGCCGCCTGGTGCATGCACGACAAGCCGTTCATGCCGACGGACGACGACTACCTGGTCTACACCTACAACCGCTTCCAGGCGTGCCGCTTCGGGCTGGACGCGGTCTATGTCGACCCGGCCACGGGCGAGCACATGGCACTGCGCGAGCACATCCTGGCCACCATGGACCGCATCGCGCCGCATGCGCGCGAACTCGGGGCAGAGAACGGCCTGGCGCTGCTGCGCGCCGACGTGCAGGCCAGCCGCAACGACGCACGCTGGCTGCGCGAGCGGCAAGGCGAGGAGCGGCTGCTGGCCGAAGTCGTGCGCCAGGCCGCCGGCCGCTTCCGGGAAGCTTGAGATGGGCGAGTTCGACCTCATCGAGCGCTTCTTCAAGCGCCCCGTGCGCCGCGCCGCGCTGGGTGTGGGGGACGACTGCGCGCTGCTGCAGCCCGCACCCGGCATGCATCTGGCCGTCTCCAGCGACATGCTGGTCGAGGGCCGGCACTTTCTGTCCACCGTCGACCCGCGCGCGCTGGGCCACAAGGCGCTGGCCGTGAACCTGTCGGATCTGGCGGCCTGCGGTGCCAAGCCGCTGGCCTTCACGCTGGCACTGGCGCTGCCTTCGGCCGATGCGGCCTGGCTGGGCCCGTTCTCCGAAGGCCTGCTCGCGCTGGCCGATGCGCACGGCTGCGAACTCGTGGGCGGCGACACCACGCGCGGCCCGCTGAACATCTGCATCACCGTGTTCGGCGAGGTGCCGCGCGGCCAGGCCCTGCTGCGCTCGGGCGCGCAGGCCGGCGACGACATCTACGTGAGCGGCACGGTCGGCGATGCGCGGCTCGCGCTCGAGGTGTTCCGCGGACAACTGGCGATGCCGCAGGAGGTGTTCACGCAGGCGCGGGCGCGCATGGAGCAGCCCACGCCCCGCGTGGCGCTGGGCCTGGCGTTGCGCGGTGTGGCCACGGCAGCCGTGGACGTCAGCGACGGGCTGCTCGGCGACCTCGGCCATGTGCTCAAGGCCTCGGGCCTGGGGGCGCGCATCGAGGCAGCCGCGGCGCAGCGCCTGATGGGCTGCGCCGACGCCCCGCTCTCGCCGGCCCAGCGCCTGGACTTCGCGCTGGCCGGTGGCGACGATTACGAGCTGGCGTTCACGGCGCCGCCGTCGGCGCGCGGCCAGGTGAAGGGCGCGGTCGCCCACGCGCAGGTGCAGGTCACGCGCATCGGCAGCACCACCGCCGAGCCCGGCGTGCGGGTCGTCGATGCCCAAGGACAGCCGTTGGAGCAGCGCTTCGGCTCCTTCGATCACTTCGGCTGAAACCATGCAACGCCGCCTGCTGCTGCTGGCCCTGCCGCTGGGCGCTGCAGCGTGCACCAGTCCCCCGCAGACGCGCGGCACCGCGCGCGGCGAGCCGGCCTCGGCCGGCGAGGCCGTGCAGTCGGACACCAACCGCATGGCCACGCTGGCCATGCGCGACAACCTGGCCAGCCTGATGCTGCTGGCCGACAAGCTGTACCGGCGCAACCCCGCCGAATGGCGGCGCAGTGGCCAGGCCGGCCGCGAAGCCGCACTCGACAACCTGGCTGCGGCGATCCGCCTGGCCCAGCCCCCCGCCTCGCTGCAGGGCAAGCGCGACATCGCCGCCATGGCGCTGGCGCTGCAGCCCGACTTCGTGGGCGACCGCGTGAACGCCTTCGTCTACGCCACGGCCGACATGCTGATCACGGCCCACGGCGGCAAGACCAGCTTCAACCTGCTGGACGGCCTGGAGCCGCAGCTGCTGCACAACGCCGCGCGCAACATCGAGGCCGCCGCCTGGTTGCTGGCCACCCGCCGCAATACGCTGGGCCAGCCCTTGCTGCTGGCCGACGAGATCAATGCCAACGAGCGCAACCTGAGCTTCGAGCGCGAGTTCGGCAAGATCATCGGCCGGCTCGACCTGCTGGCCGCCTACCTGACCGAGAAGCTGCGGCGGGCCGCCATCGGCTACGTGCAAAGCCTGTTGGGCGGCCAATTCTTCCAGTTTCTTCCCGTGCGCTGAGGCCCCGAGAGCGGTGGGCGACAATCCCGCCCCATGTTTGCCCCGCTCCAGAACGATACGTTCCTGCGCGCCTGCCTGCGCCAGGCCACCGACCACACGCCGATCTGGCTGATGCGCCAGGCGGGCCGCTACCTGCCCGAATACCGCGCAACCCGCGCCAGGGCCGGCAGCTTCATGGGGCTGGCCACCAACCCGGACTACGCGACCGAGGTCACGCTGCAGCCGCTGGAGCGTTATCCGCTGGACGCGGCCATCCTGTTCAGCGACATCCTGACCGTGCCCGACGCCATGGGCCTGGGCCTGTCATTCGCGCTGGGCGAAGGCCCGCGCTTCGCCACACCGGTGCACGACGAGGCCGCCGTGGCGAAACTGGCCGTGCCGGACATGGACAAGCTGCGCTACGTGTTCGATGCGGTCACGTCCATCCGCCGCGCGTTGAACGGCCGCGTGCCGCTGATCGGCTTCTCGGGCAGCCCCTGGACGCTGGCCTGCTACATGGTGGAAGGCCAGGGCTCGGACGACTACCGCCTGGTCAAAAGCATGCTGTACGGACGGCCCGACCTCATGCACCGCATGCTGCAGATCAACGCCACAGCCGTGGCCGCCTACCTGAACGCCCAGATCGAGGCCGGTGCCCAGGCCGTGATGCTGTTCGACAGCTGGGGCGGCGTGCTGGCAGACGGCGCGTTCCAGGAGTTCAGCCTGGCCTACACGCAGCAGGTGCTGGGCCAGCTCAAGACCACGCACGACGGCCAGACCATCCCGCGCATCGTGTTCACCAAGGGCGGCGGCATCTGGCTGGACCAGATGGCGGAGCTCGATTGCGAGGTGCTGGGCCTGGACTGGACCGTGAACATGGGCCAGGCGCGCGCGCGCGCTGGCGACCGCAAGGCGCTGCAGGGAAACCTCGACCCCAACGTGCTGTTCGCGCCGCCGCAGGCCGTGGCCGCCGAGGCCCGCCGCGTGCTGGACAGCTTCGGCACGCCGCACCAGGGGCCGGGCCAAGGGCCGACGCAGATCTTCAACCTGGGCCACGGCATCAACCAGCACACGCCGCCCGAGCACGTGACGGCGCTGGTGGAAGCAGTCCACAGCCACTCGCGCGAGCTGCGCCGCTGACACATTTCCCAGGGTTTGCATACACGGCGCCGGCTGTGAAAGAGTTTGCACCTGCTCCACTTATGCACAAAAACGGTGAAGCGGGGCTGCACAGCTTGCCGCGGCAGGTACCGGGTCGGTGCCGGCGCCGCACGCTTCTAAGTCGTTGATTTTAAACGGCTTCGTGTTTTGCTTGGTTTGCGGGCAATGGACCGGGACGCCTTGATGGGCAAGGGATTGCGAAAGCCGCGAGCAGGCTATCAACAAAGTTATCCACAGATTCCGGGGATGACTTTCAAACGACTTCTGAATCAACAACTTAAGGGCATAACCTTGAGTTCACATCAACAACCCCGGGTAGTGCGCGTCTAGCATGCTTTTCACCGTTTCCGTGGTCGTGCAACTGCCGGCGCACAGCGCGCTGGCCGGCCCGCTGAGCTACAGCAGCGAGCAGGCGCTGGCACCCGGCACGCTGGTGCGCGTGCCGCTGGGGCGGCGCGAAACCCTCGGTGTGGTCTGGGACGCTGCGCCGCAGCCGGACGGTGCCCAGTTGAAACCCGTGGCCAGCGTGCTCGAAGGCATCGCGCCGCTGGACGCGGCATGGCGCCACTTGGTGGGCTTTGCCGCCGGCTACTACCAGCGTGCGCTGGGCGAGGTGGCGCTCGCCGCCCTGCCACCGCAGCTGCGTGAACTGGACGCTGCGCAATGGCAGCGCCGTCTCCAGCGCAAGAGCCGCAAGGCCGAGGCCGCCACCGAAGCCGAAGCGCCGCCGCCGCAGCCCACCGAAGAACAGAAGCAGGCCTTGTCGCGCATCCGGTCTGAAGAAGGCCCCTTCCTGCTGTACGGGAGCACCGGCAGCGGCAAGACCGAGGTGTACCTGCGCGCCGTGCAGGAAGCCCTGGCGGCCGATCCGCACGGGCAGGCCCTGGTCATGGTGCCCGAGATCAACCTCACGCCGCAGCTGGAAGAGCGCTTCGTCGCACGGTTCGCGCCCGCGTTCGGGCGGCACGCCCTGGTGTCCATGCACAGCGGCATGACGCCCGCGCAGCGCCTGGCCAGCTGGCTGGCGGCCCACCAGGGCAGCGCCCGCATCGTGCTCGGCACGCGCATGGCGGTGTTCGCCTCGATGCCGGGATTGCGCCTGATCGTCGTCGACGAGGAACACGACCCCAGTTACAAGCAGCAGGAAGGTGCACGCTACTCGGCACGCGACCTGGCCATCTACCGCGGCCGGCTCGAGAGCCGGCACAGCGGCCAGCCCTGCCGTGTGCTCCTGGGTTCAGCCACCCCTTCCCTGGAAAGCTGGCACCACAGCCGCCCGGCGGCCGAAGGCGGCAAGTACCAGCGCCTCGCCATGCCCAGCCGCGTGGGCGCCGGCCGGCTGCCGGCGGTGCGCCTGGTGGACATGGGCCAGCAGCCGCGCAACACCCAGCTGGCCCCGCAGCTGATGGCCGCCATCGGCGCGCGCATCGCGCGTGGCGAGCAGGCCATGCTGCTGCTGAACCGGCGCGGCTATGCGCCTGTGCTGGCCTGCGGCAGCTGCGAGTGGAAGAGCGCATGCCCGCACTGCAGCGCTTACCGCGTGTTCCACAAGATCGACCGGTCGTTGCGCTGCCACCACTGTGGCTTCGCCGAGCGTGTGCCGCGCGCCTGCCCCGAATGCGGCGACGTGGACCTGGCGCCGGTAGGCCGTGGCACCGAGCGGCTGGAGGAGCACCTCGCGCAGCTGTTCGAAGGCATCGAACGCCCTGGCGCCGAAGGCGAGGATCGGCGCGTGCGCGTGCTGCGCATCGACGCCGACAGCACCCGCCACAAGGGCGCGCTAGAGGAGCAGCTGGCCCAGGTGCATGCCGGCGCTGTCGACGTGCTGGTCGGGACGCAGATGATCGCCAAGGGCCACGACTTTCGCCGCATCACCCTGGTGGCGGCCGTGAATCCGGACGGCGCGCTGTTCTCCAGCGACTTCCGCGCGCCCGAGCGCCTGTTCGCGCTGCTCATGCAAGCGGCCGGACGGGCCGGCCGCGACGCCAGCCAGGGTGCGGTGAGCGAGATGTGGATCCAGACCGCCCACCCGCAGCACGCGCTGTTCGCGGCGCTGCGCCGGCACGACTATCCGGCGTTCGCGAACGACCAGCTGGCAGAGCGCATGCAGGCCTGCATGCCGCCCTTCAGCTTCCAGGCCCTGGTGCGTGCCGATGCGCGCACGCAGCAGGCCGCCCAGGCGTTTTTGACGCAGGCCGCCAGCACGGCATCGGAGCTGCCGGGCGCCGACCAGATCGTGGTGTACCCGGCCGTGCCCACCGCGATCCAGCGCGTGGCCAATGTGGAGCGTGCGCAGATGCTGGTGGAAAGCGCCTCGCGCGGCGCGCTGCAGCAGTTCCTCGCGGCCTGGCAAGCGGTGCTGCACAGCACGCGGCGCGATGGCGGCATCGAAGGCGTGCTGCGCTGGGCCATCGATGTCGATCCGCTGATGGTCTAGACCGTCACGCGGCCGATCAGGTCGCGTGCGAAGCGGTTGCGGTTCGCCTCGAACCAGTCGGGCGCGTAACGCGCGGCAATGGTCCGCGCGGCCTCGCCCAGCGCAGGCGCGTGCAGCAAGCGCCGCAGTGCCTCGCGCGCATTGCATTCGGCCGGATTCCACAGCGCCGCGGCGCCGCATGCGGCCACGCGCTGCGCCACCTTGAGCTTCTCGAAATCGGCCGGCAGGATCAACTGTGGCTTGCCGGCCAGCAGGCAATGGCTGACCAGTGCGGTCGAGCCCTGGTTGATGACGGCGTCGGCCGCGGCCAGCACGCGGCCCAGGTGCAAAGGCTGGCGCAGCACGCGCACCGACGTGTGGCGGTAACGCGCCAGCACCTCGTCCGGCGCGTCGCGCCAGACGCACAGCGTGACCGCGTCGGACAGTTGCAACTCGTCCAGCAGCGCCGTCGCGCCAGCCCCATTGCGCAGGTGCGCGAACACGCGGCGGCGCTGCCAGCTTTCCGGCCACGGCGCATCGACGGTCTCGTGGTGGCTGGCCAAGGGGCCCACCCACAGGCCCTCGTGGCGCGGGCCGTAGGGGTCGGTTTCGGGGATGCACTCGAACACCCGGCGCGGGTGGCCCAGGATCAGCGGCAGCGAACTGGCGTGCGGGCCACCGAAGCGCTGCCCGACCTGGGCGATGGTCGCTGACAGACGCTCCACGCGCTCCGCCGTGCGCTGACCCAGCGGCGATGTGGCGCGCACGCCCGCATAGGGCGGGCAATCGGGCGGCGGAGCGTCGAAACCATTGGTCAGCTGGAAGGCGGGCAGGCCCAGCAGTTGGCTGGTGAGTTGCGCGGCCGGCGCATAGTCCAGCACCACGCATTCGGGTGCCAGCACATCGATGATGCGTGCCCAGCCGTCGACGGCGGCCAACAACCGGTCGGCATCGCCGAAGCCACTGGCGAGCAGCACATCGGCGAAGGAGTCGGCGCGGAAGTCCGGGCCGAAGGTTTGCTGCTCCAGCACCGGTGCCTCCTCCCGGCGCTGCGACAGTGCCGCCAGCGCCGGCGCATTGCGCTGGCTGCTCGGCACCACCCAGACCGGCTCGCCGCCTTGCTGTTCCACCATGCGCGCGACCGCCAACAGCCGCGACAGGCGCCCGAAATTGCGGCCGTGCTCCCAGGCCAGCAGGACACGCGGGCGGCGCCTCTCTGCCACCCAGGAGGGACGTTTCTGCGCGGTATCGTCCCCACAAAGCGCTGCTGACAAAGCCATGGCATCCACTCCAGTTTCATGTTGTTACATCAAACGGAATGTATGCACCGCATGCACCATGCACAAGCCGTGCGCCGGCTTGAAGTGGGGGATGTGTGAACTGCTACCCGGCTTGGCCCAAGTCGCGCAGCCAGCCCAGGCCCGCGCTGGTGCCGGCAGCCGGGCGGTACTCGCATCCGACCCAACCCGTGTAGTCCAGTGCATCCAGCACGCCGAAGAGGTGTGGGTAGTTCAGCTCGCCAGTGTCGGGTTCGTGGCGCGCCGGCACGCCGGCGATCTGGATGTGGCCGACGTGTCCGGTCGGCAGGTAGCGGCGCAGCTTGGCCTCCAGGTCGCCTTCGACGATCTGGCAGTGGTACAGGTCCATCTGCACGGCCAGGCCCGCGCCCCCCACCGCCTCCACAACGGCATGCGCCTGGTCCTGGCGCTGCAGGAAGTAGCCCGGCATGTCGCGGCCGTTGATGGGCTCGATCAGCACCGTGCGGCCGGCCGCGTGCGCCTCGCCGGCGGCCCAGGACAGGTTGGCGCAGTAGGTGTCGTGCATGCGTGCGCGGTCTGCGTCCGGTGCCACCAGTCCCGCCATCACATGCAGGCGCGGGCATTGCAGCGCCTCGGCATAGGCCAGCGCGCGCGCGAAGCCGCTGCGGAACTCCTGCTCGCGGCCCGGCAATGCGGCGATGCCGCGTTCGCCCGCCTCGAAGTCGCCGGGCGGCGCGTTGAACAGCACCTGCGACAGGCCGGCCTCCTGCAGCCGGGCGGCGATCTCGTCGGCCGCGAACGCGTAAGGGAACAGGAACTCGACGCCGCGAAAGCCGTCCCGCGCCGCCGCCGAGAAGCGGTCCAGGAAGTCGTGCTCGTTGTACATCATGCTGAGGTTGGCGGCGAAGCGGGGCATAGGGGTCTCCAATGGAATTCGTTGCGCGCGTCTTGTACCACCGGCCGGCCCTGGCTTAACAGCCGCGCCGCCGCGCCGCATAATGCCGCCCCAGGACGGACCGCCCACGGCCACGCGCTGGCGTGTCGACGGGGCCGCCCTGCCGCCGCAATGCAAGAACACCGCCCATCGTCCATCCTGTCCGGCCCCTTCGCGGGCCAGCCCAGCCGCCGGCTCCAGCCCCGCAATGCGCTGCGCTGGCCGGTCACCATCCTGGTCTCCGGCGGCAACGAACGCCGCGGCACGACCGTGGATCTCAGCGCCGAGGGCCTCTCCCTGTCCACCGACCGGCCGATCACGCCGGGCTCGCGCTGCACCTTGCTGCTGCGCCCCAGGCCCGACGAAGACGGGTTCAAGCTCGAGGTGAAGGCGGTGTACTCGTCCTATACGGCGCCGGGTGACTTCCGCATCGGCATGGCGTTCCTGCCGCAGGACGCAGAGGGCCGCGACCGGCTGCGCGCCATCGCCACGGCCCGCGCCTGAACCCGCCTGCGGCCCCGGGCCCGGCACCCAGGCTGCATGTCTACGCAGCTGCCTGCGGCAGGCGCACCACGGCGTCGAGGCCCAGCACCTGACCGTCCGCGGCGAGGCGGTTGTCCAGGGCGATCTCGCCATCCAGCGTCTGCACGATCTCGCGGCAGATCGCCAGGCCGAGTCCCGAACCGCGCGCCACGTCGCCCGCAGCGAAGGGCGTGAACAATCGCTGGCGCAATTCGGCCGAGATGCCGGGGCCGCCGTCGACCACACGCAGCAGCGCCGAGCCGGCCTGCGGCCGCACCTGCACCAGCAGTGCAGCCCCGGGCGGGCTCAGCCGGATGGCGTTGTGCAGCAGGTTGCGCGTGAGTTCCTGCAGCATCCAGCGGTGTGCCCGCACGAGCGTGGGCTCCACCTCGAGCGCGAAATCCAGATCCTTGTCGGCCAGCAGCGGCGAGACGTCCAGCGCCACATCGCGCACGGCCTCGGCCAGGTCGATGCGCTCGAACTCGGGCCGCTGGCGCAGCTGTTCGACCTTGGCCAGCGACAGCATCTGGTTCGCCAGCACGGTGGCGCGCTCCACGGTGGCGCCGATCTCGGCGAGGGCCTGCGGCGCTGGCGCGTCGCCGCGCCGGGCCGACTGCACCTGGGTCTTGAGCACCGCCAACGGCGTGCGCAGCTGATGGGCCGCATCGCGCACGAAGCGCTTCTGGTGGTCCAGCAGGCGCTGCAGCCGGCCCATGACGTCGGTCATGGCGTCGAGGAGCGGCGCCAGCTCGCGCGGGGCATCGGGCGCCTGGATCGGCGAGAGGTCGTCGGCCGCGCGCGCCTGGATGGCCTGGCCCAGCGCCCGCACGGGCCGCGTAGCGCGCTGCACCACGAACACGGTGGCGGCCGCCACTACGGCCAGCAGCAGCAACTGGCGCCAGAGCATGTCCTGCAGCAGCCGGCGCGCGAGCGATTCACGCAGCTCCAGCGTCTCGGCCACCTGCACCACGGCCATGCCGCGCCCGCGCTCGCTGGCCACGGGCTGCAGCAGCACGGCCACGCGCACGGGCAGGTTGCGGAAGCGGTCGTCGTAGAAGTCCACCAGCGCCGCATAGGGCGGGCGCGCCGGCAGTTGGCCGCGCCAGAACGGCAGCTCGGCAAAGCCGGAAATCATCTCGCCGTCGCGGCGCGAGACGCGGTAGTACATGCGGCTCTGGTTGTCGGCCTCGAAGGCTTCCAGCGCCGAGAACGGCACGGTGGCGCGCAGTTCGGCCAGATCGTCGTAGCCCTGCACGTCGAGCTGCTCGCCGATGGTCTTGGCCGATGCCAGCAAGGTGCGGTCATAGGCGGTGGTGGCAGCGGCCAGCGCCTGGCGGTAGACGCTGATGCTGTTGAGCACGATGAACAGCGTCAGCGGCACCAGCAAGCCCAGCAGCAGCCGAAAGCGCAGGGAGGTGCGGGACATCAATCGGGCTTGAGCAGATAGCCCAGGCCGCGCAGCGTGACCAGGTTCGCACCGCTGCCGGCCAGCTTCTTGCGCAGCCGGTAGGCCACCACCTCGATGGCCTCGGCCTGCACCTCGGCTTCGCCCGGGAACACCAGTGCTAACAGCCGCTCCTTGGCCACGGCATGGCCGGGCCGGGCCATCAGCGCGCGCAGCAACGCGGCCTCGCGGGGGGTGAGTTCCAGCACCTCGCCGCGCAGGTAGACCGCGCCGCTGGCCGGGTCCAGCCGCAACGCGCCGACCTCGGGCACGGGATCGTCCACACCGCCCAGACGGCGGCGCAGCGCGCGCAGCCGCGCTTCCAGTTCGTCCAGGTCGAAGGGCTTGGGCAGGTAGTCGTCGGCTCCGGCATTCAGGCCCAGCACCCGGTCGCCCACGGTGCCGCGCGCGGTCAGCAGCAGCACGGGCGTGCGCAGGCCGGCGGCGCGCGCGTCGGCCAGCACCTGCAGGCCGTCCCGGCCGGGCAGGCTCAGGTCCAGCGCCACCACGTCGGGGGCCAATGCCTGCCATTGCGCCAGGGCCGCGGCACCGTCGCCGCAGACGCGCACGTCGATCTGCCTGCGGCCCAGCGCACGCTGCAGCGTGGCCTGCATCGCGGGATCGTCTTCGACGAGCAGCAGCTTCATGGTTCTCGGTGTTTACCCCAGGCTGGCGGACAGCCAACTGACAGGAGGGCGGCGCATCATAGCCACGCCGTCAGGCTCCCGTCAGCCCATGGCGAAGCCGCTTATTTCACACACACCAGGAGACGCAAGCATGCGCCGCGACACCTTCCTCAAGTCCCTCGCAGCCCTCGCCGCCACGGGCGCCCTGCCCCTGCACGCGCTGGCCGCGCCCAACGTCAAGATGCTGATCCCCGCGAACCCGGGCGGCGGCTGGGACATCACCGGCCGCGCGCTCGGCAAGGCGCTGATGGATTCCAAGGCCGCAGACACGGTGAGCTTCGACAACAAGGGCGGCGCGGCCGGCGCGCTGGGCCTGGCCCAGTTCGTCAACGGCTCCAAGAACGACGCCAACGCGCTGATGGTCATGGGCGCCGTGATGCTGGGCGGCATCATCACCGGCAAGCCGCCGGTGAACCTGTCGCAGGCCACGCCGATCGCGCGCCTGATCAGCGAATACAACGTGTTCGTGCTGCCGGCCAACTCGCCGTTCAAGACCATGGCCGACGTGGTCGCGCAGCTCAAGAAGGACCCCGGCAGCGTCAAGTGGGGCGGCGGTTCGCGCGGTGCCACCGAGCACATCGCCGCAGCCATGATCGCCAGCCGCGTCGGCGTCGACCCGTCCAAGATCAACTACGTGGCCTTCCGTGGCGGCGGCGAGGCCACGGCAGCCATCCTCGGCGGCAACGTGACCATCGGCGGCAGCGGCATGAGCGAGTTCGCGCCCTACATCGCCGACGGCAAGATGCGCGCGATCGGCGTCACCTCCGAGCAGCGCCTGCCGGGCGTCAACGTGCCCACGCTGAAGGAGCAGGGCATCGATGTGGTGATCGGCAACTGGCGCGGCGTCTACGGCGCGCCTGGGCTCACGGCGCCGCAGCGCAAGGCGCTGACCGACATGGTGCTGGCCGCGGTCAAGAGCGCCTCGTGGCAGGAGTCGGTCAAGAAGAACGACTGGACGCCGGCGGTGCTCACCGGCCCGGAGTTCGACAAGTTCGTGGACGACGAGTTCGCCTCGCTGCGCGCCATCATGGCCAAGTCGGGCATGGTCTGAGCCATGTCTCCAAGCGATCAACGCGGCCCGCAAACGCTGGTCGCCCTGGGCGTGCTGCTCACCGGCCTGGCCATGGGCTGGGGCGCGCTGGGCATCTCGTCCGACGCCGGCTACGGCGGCGTGGGCCCCAACTTCCTGCCCATGCTGTGCGCGGGCGCGCTGACGCTGTGCGGCGCATTCCTGCTCTGGGAGGCGCGCAGCGGCGGCTTCCGCGACATGGGGGACGAAGCCGATCTGCCGCCGCCCAACTGGAGCGGCCTGGTCTGGGTCTCGGCCGGCCTCCTGCTCAACGCCGCGCTGATCGAGCACCTGGGCTTCATCCTGGGCTGCACGCTGTGCTATGTGCTGGCCGTGCAAGGCCTGCGCCGCGCGGCCGGCCAGCCCGTCGCGGGCAGCGCCCGCACCTGGACGACGGACCTCGTCACCGGGCTGCTGATCTCCGCGCCCGTGTACTGGATGTTCACCAAGTTCCTGGCCATCAACCTGCCGGGCCTGACGCAAACCGGGTGGCTCTGACATGGACATCTTCAACGCTCTCCTGCAAGGCTTCAGCCAGGCTATCACCGTCAGCAACCTGCTGTGGTGCCTGGTCGGCTGCGCGCTCGGCACCGCCGTCGGCGTGCTGCCCGGCATCGGCCCCGCCGTGGCCGTGGCCATGCTGCTGCCCATCACGGGCAAGGTCGAGGTCACGGCCTCGATGATCTTCTTCGCCGGCATCTACTACGGTGCGATGTACGGCGGCTCCACCACCTCCATCCTGCTCAACACGCCGGGCGAAACGGCCTCCATGGTCACCGCGCTGGAGGGCAACAAGATGGCCAAGAGCGGGCGGGCCGGCGCGGCGCTGGCGACGGCGGCGATCGGCTCCTTCGTGGCCGGCACCATCGCCACCATCATCGTGACGCTGTTCGCGCCCAGCGTGGCCGAGTTCGCCGTCAAGCTCGGCCCGCCCGAGTACTTCATGCTGATGCTGCTGGCCTTCACCACCGTCAGCGCGGTGCTGGGCCAGAGCACGCTGCGTGGCATGGCGGCCCTGTTCATCGGCCTGGCGATCGGCTGCGTGGGCCTGGACCAGATCTCGGGCCAGGGCCGCTACGTGGGCAACATCCCCGAGCTGCTGGACGGCATCGAGATCGTGCTCGTGGCGGTGGGCCTGTTCGCGGTGGCCGAGGTGCTCTACGCCGTGCTGTACGAAGGCAAGGTGGCCGAGAGCCAGAACAAGCTCAGCCGCGTGCACATGACGGCGCGCGACTGGAAGCGCTCGATCCCGGCCTGGCTGCGCGGCACCGCCATCGGCACGCCGTTCGGCTGCATCCCGGCCGGCGGCACCGAGATCCCGACCTTCCTGTCCTACGCCGCCGAGAAGAAGCTGGCCAAGAACCCCGAGGACAAGGCCGAGTTCGGCACCAAGGGCGCCATCGAAGGCGTGGCCGGCCCCGAGGCCGCCAACAACGCCACGGTGACGGCCGCGCTGATCCCGCTCTTGACGCTGGGCATTCCGACCAGCAACACCACGGCCATCCTGCTCGGCGCGTTCCAGAACTACGGCATCCAGCCCGGCCCGCAGCTGTTCACGACCTCGGCCTCGCTGGTCTGGGCGCTGATCGCCTCGCTCTACATCGGCAACATCATGCTGCTGGTGCTGAACCTGCCGCTCGTGGGGCTGTGGGTCAAGCTGCTCAAGATCCCCAAGCCGCAGCTGTACGCGGGCATCCTGATCTTCTCGACCGTGGGTGCCTACGGCATGCGCCAGAGCGCGTTCGACCTGTTCCTGCTGTTCGGCATCGGCCTGCTCGGCGTGGTGATGCGGCGCTATGCCTTCCCGACCGCGCCGGTGGTGGTCGGCATGATCCTGGGGCCGCTGGCCGAAGCGCAGTTGCGCAACGCCGTCTCCATCGGCGAAGGCAGCGCCATGGTGTTCCTGCAGCGGCCCATGTCGCTGGCGCTGCTCATCGTGGTGGTGGCCGTGCTGGTGCTGCCGCGCCTGGTGCAGTGGATGGGGCGGCGCAAGGCGGCCTGAACCCCTGCCACCGCTGCGGGAAAGCCGGCACCGTGCCCCCTTGCGGGCGTACGCTGCCGGCTTTTCTTTTTCCGAGGAGCTTGCGATGGAGACCAATCAACTGCACCGGGGCCGGCTGATCGACCACATCCAGCTGGTGGTGCGCGACCTGGAGGCCAGCCGGCGCTTCTACACGGCCGTGTTCGCCACGTTGGAGATCCCGCTGGGCGGCACCGGCGACGACTACTTCTGGGCCGACGAGCTGTTCATCTCGACCGCCAGCAGCACGGCCGCGCAAGGCCAGCTGACGGGCCGCCACCACCTGGCCTTCCAGGCCAAGGACCGCGCCACCGTGGAGGCCTTCCACCAGACCGCACTCGCCCATGGCGGCCGCGACAACGGCGGGCCCGGCGAACGGCCTTACCACCCTGGCTACTACGGCGCCTTCGTGCTCGATCCGGACGGCAACAACATCGAGGCGGTGTTCCACGGCGAGGCGCAGCGCAACGTGCCCTCCGTGGTCGTCACCTTCTAGACAGGAACCGCGGGTTCACCCGGGCTTGCATACCGTACCTCAGCGCCGACACTCGCAGCCCGCTGGCACCGTGCCAGTGCATCGCTGAAGGTTTCATGACGCATTTCCCTGGAGCGCCCGCGCGGCGCCACCTGCTGCTCGCGCTGGCGTGCAGCGCCGGTCTCGTTGGCGCCATTCCGGCCCTCGCGCAGGACTACCCGACCAAGCCCGTCGAACTCGTGGTCTCGGCCGCGGCCGGCGGCGGCACGGACGCCGTGGCGCGCACCTTCGGCGAGGCCGCGCGCACCCATTTCGCCCAGCCCATCGTGGTCGTCAACAAGCCCGGCGCGGCCAGCTCCATCGGCTTCACCGACGTGGCGCTGTCCAGGAAGGACGGCTACAAGATGGGCGTGATCAGCGTGAACCTGGCGATCCTGCCTGCGCTGAACCTGACCAAGGTGGTGGTGGAGGACTACACCTTCATCGCGCGGCTCAACAACGACCCTTCGGCCATCACCGTGGCGGCCGACGCGCCGTGGAAGAGCATCGAGGAGTTCCTCGCCGCCGCGAAGCAGGCGCCCGAGAAGATCCGCGTGGGCAACGCCGGTACCGGCGACGCCTGGCACGTGGCCGCGCTCGCGCTGGAGGAGAAGACCGGCACGCGCTTCACGCACATCCCCTACCAGGGCGGCAACCCGGCCGTGCTGAGCCTGCTCGGCGGCCACCTCGATGCCGTCACCGTCAGCCCCGGCGAAGTGGCGCAGCACGTGGCCGCGGGCAAGCTGCGCGTGCTCGCCGTGATGGCCGATGCGCGCATGCCAGGCCTGTTCGCGGGCACGCCCACGCTCAAGGAGCGCGGTATCGACCTGACGGTGGGCGCCTGGCGCGGCCTGGCCGTGCCCAAGGGCACGCCCGACGAGGTGGTGGCCAAGCTGCGCACCATGGCGCGCCAGGCTGCCGCCGAGCCGGCCTTCCGCGAGACGCTGGAGCGCAGCAACCTGGGCTACTCGTACGCCGAGGGCGACGTGTTCCTCCAGCAGATCCTCGCGGACCGCGAGATGTTCAAAGGCATCCTGGCCAAGATCGATGTGAAGAAGTAGCGCGCACTCAGAGCAGGCCCGGGTTGCGCTGCCAGACCGCCCAGTTCAGCGCGGCCGCGAACGTGACCCAGGCCAGGTAGGGCAGCAGCAGCAGGCCGGCGCTGCGGCGGATGCGCCAGAAGCCGGCCAGCGTGGCGGCCAGCAGCACCCACAGCAGCACGATGTCGGCAAAGGCCGGCCCGCCCAGTCGCCAGCCGAAGAAGAGCCAGCTCCACAGGCCGTTGGCGGCCAGTTGCACGAGGAACAGGACCAGCGGCACGCACCAGCCGCGCAGGCGCCAGACCTGCCAGGCCGCCACGGCCATCATCAGGTAGAGCAGCGTCCACACCGGGCCGAACACACTGGCCGGCGGCGCCCAGCCCGGCTGGTCCAGCTGCGCATAGAACTGCGGCGCCGCGCGCGAGGCCCAGGCGCCCAGTGCAGCCACCGCGAAGCACAGCAGCAGCCAGCCCAGCAGACCCAGCCAATGGCGTGCCGCAGGCGCGGCGGATGGAGAGGATGCGTTCATCGCCGGCATGCTGCCATGTCCAGCCGCCGCGTCTGTAGGCCACGGGCCCAAGTGTTCAACGCTCGCGCAGCCGCTTGTACCGGGCGAGCAGCCGCCGGCCCTTCTCGGCGATGCGGCGCGCCGCCGCCTCGGTGCGCGGAACCGGCTCGCCCCAGGCATGGGCCGACAGCGCGAAGCGCGTCGGCTTGCCATGCGGGTCGCGCAGCGGCGGCAATTCGGCGCGGCCGAAGAAGCGCGTGGCCCAGCTGCCCTTGCGGCGCATCTCCTCGGGCGTCATGTCGCGCACCAGCTTGGTCACGCCCGGCTGCAGCTGCGCGCCGTCGCGGCGCTTGAAGGCGGCGCGGCCTGCCGGCGTCAGCCCACCCGCCGGATCACGTGTCTCGGCGCGCGCCTTCTGGCGTTTCGCCGCCTGTATGTTGTCCACCAGGTTGGGATAGGGACGCCCTGCGGCGCGGGCATGCTGGCGGGCCGATGCCTTGGCCGCCGCGCTCAGCGGCTGGCTGTGCGTGCCGCGGGGGGCAGGATGGTCCCAGGGTTCCTCGTTGCGGCGTGCGTGTGCCATGGTGCGGTGCCTCGTGCAGTGCGGATCGGCCCATGCTGCACCGCCAATGGAGCCGCCCGCGTGCGCCGCGAGCCCCGACAGCCGTGGGATGCCGCCGACGCGACAGCTGCGGCGGCCCGGGTAGCCAATGTGACACGGGCGCTGTGAAACGCTGCGCTAGGCTCGCGCCTCACTGTTCCCAACCTCCGAACGCCACCATGGATTTCAGCCTCTCCCCGCTCCAGCAGGACCTGCAGGAGCGCACGCGCCGCTTCATCGCCGAAGAGGTGATCCCCCTGGAGAAAGACCCGCGCCAGGACCACCACGGCCCGCACGAGGCCCTGCGCGACGAACTCGTCGCGCGCGCCAAGCGCGCCGGCCTGCTGACGCCGCATGCCTCCAAGGAGCACGGCGGCCTGGGCCTGTCGCATGTGGACAAGGCCATCGTGTTCGAGGAAGCCGGCTACTCGCCGCTGGGCCCCGTGGCGCTCAACATCCACGCGCCCGACGAAGGCAACGTGCACCTCATGGAGGTGGTGGCCACCCCGGGGCAGAAAGAGCGCTGGCTGCAGCCGCTGATCGATGGCCGCGTGCGTTCGTGCTTCTGCATGACCGAGCCGCCCCCGGGCGCAGGGTCCGATCCCTCGATGATGAAGACCCTGGCCGTGCGCGACGGCGACGACTACGTGATCACGGGCACCAAGTGGTTCATCACCGGCGCCACCGGCGCGGGCTTCGCGATCATCATGGCGCGCATGGAAGACGGCAGCGCCACCATGTTCCTGGCCGACATGGACCAGAAGGCCATCGTCATCGAGCGGCAGATCGACGCGCTGGACAGCTGCTTCACCGGCGGCCACGGCGTGGTGCGCTTCGACGGCCTGCGCGTGCCCGCCACCGACGTGCTGGGCGAGCTGGGCCAGGGCTTCCGCTACGCGCAGATCCGCCTGGCGCCGGCGCGGCTCACGCACTGCATGCGCTGGCTGGGCCAGGCGCGCCGCGCGCACGAGGTGGCCACGGAATACGCCAAGACGCGCCAGGCCTTCGGCCAGCCGCTCGTGGAGCACGAGGGCGTGGGCTTCATGCTCGCCGACAACGAGATGGACCTGCACAGTGCGCGGCTGGCCATCTGGCACTGCGCCTGGGTGCTGGACCAGGGCGAGAAGGGCCGCCACGAATCCAGCGTGGCCAAGGTGCTGTGCTCCGAGGCCGAGTGGCGCGTGGTCGACCGCTCGGTGCAGATCCTGGGCGCCAGCGGCGTCTCGGACGAAACCATCGTCGCGCGCATCTTCCGCGACATGCGCGCCTTCCGCGTCTACGACGGCCCGAGCGAAGTGCACCGCTGGAGCATGGCCAAGACCATCGCGCGGCGCGGCCTGCGCTGAGAAGCCGGGCGCACGGCTACGGCCGTGCCGTCGCCTTCAGCTGCTCGACCAGCCGCTCGCGCAGCACCGCCATACCGCGGTCGTCGTCGGCCGCCTTGCGCGCGACCAGCGTCAACTCCAGCACCGGCGCATTGCGCCCCAGGCGTAGCACGCGCACCGGATAGGCCGTGAGCAGCGAGCTGTCCAGCAGGTGGATGATGGCCACGCCCAGCCCGCCGCTGACCATGGCGACGATGGCGGGCGCCGAATCGAGCTCCAGCGCGCCGCGCTTGTCGGGCACCAGCGCGAGCACATGGCGCGCGGCCATCGCGCCGGTCACCGTGCTGCGGTCGTAACGGATCCAGTCGTGTCGGCGCAGCAAGGCCGTGGCGCTGGCCTCGGTGGCATCCGGCGGCGCGATCAGCACCAGCTCGCGCCGCGCCAGAGGCCACCAGCGCAGTTGCTCGCTGCCGCCCTTGGCCGGCATGGCCACCACGGCCGCGTCGATCTGTCCGGCCTTGACACCTGCGATCAGCGTCGCGCTGCGCCCGCGCACCGGCCGCACCGCCAGTTGCGGGTGCTGCGCGCGCAGCGCCGACAGCGTGCCCGGCAGCAGCGAAGGCAGCAGCGATTCGATCACGCCCAGGCGCAGCACACCCTCGATCGCGATGCCTGGCCGCCGGCGCAGGCCGTCCAGCCGCTGCAGCCCGCCGCGCATGGCAGCGGCCACGTCGAAGGCCGCCACGCGCGGGCGCACCTGCGGGCCGGAGCGGTCGAACAGCGGCTGGCCAAGGTACTGCTCGAGCTGCTTCATCTGCATGCTGACGGCGCTGGGCGTGAGGTTCATGGCGGCCGCGGCCCCTGCGAAGCTGCCCGTGCGCAGCACAGCGTCGAGCGTGGCGAATGCTTCGATCTTCATCAAATTCCTTGACGTTCCAATTCAAGAATCATCGCTTTTTCTTGATGTTGCTCAAGCCTAGACTGGCCCGCACCGCAAGGAGACCCGATGAGCATGGAACCCAAACCCCGCGCCTGGCTGGCGCACGACGCCGCACAGGACCTGTCCTGGATCATCCGCCTGACGCCGGAGGAAGCCGCCGGCTTCGACACCGCGCTGGCGCATGCCGAAGCAGCCGCCAAGCCGCTCCTGTCGATGACGCGGGCGGATTTCCCGCTGCCCGCCCCCTCGCGCGCCGTGCTGGACCGCGCCATCGCCACCACGCAGGGCCGCTGGGGCATGTGCCTGCTCAAGGGCTTCGGCGTGGACCGCTGGACCGAGGCCCAGACCCGCCTGGCCTACTGGGGCATGGGCCTGCACATGGGCACGGCGCGCACGCAGAACCGCGCCAGCGAGATCATCAACGATGTGCGCGACACCGGCGCTGACTACAAGGTCAAGGGTGGCCGCGGCTACAACACCAACGCCGGTCTGGACTTCCACCAGGATTCCTGCGATGTCGTGGCGCTGCTGTGCCGGCGCACCGCCAAAAGCGGCGGCACCAGCAAGGTGGTCAGCTCGATCGCGCTGCGCGACGAGGTGGCGCGGCTGCGGCCTGACCTCGTATCCGTACTGCAGCAGGACTGGTACCACAGCTACCAGGGCACGCAGGATCCGGCGCAGCCGCCCTACTACCGCTGCCCCATCGTCGGCGACGACCCCGACTGGTTCTGCGCCCGCACCAACCGCAAGAACACCGACGCCGCGCAGCGCGACTTCGACGAGGTGCCGCGCCTGTCGCCCGCGCAGCGCGAGGTGCTGGACCTGCTGGACGAACTGATGCCCAGCGAGAAGCTGTGCTATTCGATGGAACTGGAACAGGGCGACCTGCAGCTGCTCAACAACTACGTGACGCTGCACTCGCGCACGCCGTTCGAGGACTTCGACGCGCCCGACCGCAAGCGCCACCTGCTGCGCCTGTGGCTGGCCGTGCCGTCTTCGCAGCCGCTGCCGCCGCAGTGGGAGGAGTACTACGGCGACCGCCGCGCCGGCAGTGTGCGCGGCGGCGTGCGCGGTAGCGCGATCACGGCGGAGTTCCTGGCCTACGAGGAACGCCAGGCCAAGGACCTGGGCATGGCTTGGCGGCCATGGCAAGCCTTGGTGACGCGCAACACGGCCAGTGCCTGAAGCGCAACGACAACGACCCTACGGAGCACGAGACATGCAACGACGCGAACTACTGGCCGCCCTGGGCGGCGCGCTGGCCCTGTCCACCAAGGGCCTGCAGGCCCAGCCCAGCGTGACCCGGCTGCTGGTCGGCGCCACGCCCGGTGGCGGCACCGACATCGTGGCGCGCGCGCTGGCGCAGGAGCTCAGCACACGCATGGGCCGCCAGTTCATCGTGGACAACCGGCCCGGTGCGGCCGGCAACATCGCGGCCCAGGCCGTGGCCAAAGCCCAGCCGGACGGCGCCACGCTGCTGCTGAGCTACACCAGCCATGTCATCAATCCCTCGCTGTACGACAAGCTGCCCTTCGATACGGTGCGCGACTTCACACCCATCGCCGGCGTGGCATCGCTGCCGGGCATCCTGGTCGCCCATCCTGCATTGCCGGCCAACACCTTGCCCGAACTGATCGCGCTGGCCAAGGCGAGTCCCGGCAAGCTCAACATCGCGATCGCCGGCCTGGGCAGCTCGAACCACCTGGCTGGCGAGGTGCTCAAGCGCGAGGCCGGCCTGCAGATCACCAGCGTGCCCTACAAGGGCACGGGGCCGGCGCTGCAGGAGGTGGTGGCTGGGCAGATCGAGCTGGTGATCTCGGGCGTGGCCAGCGTGCAGCAGTTGCTCAAGGCCGGCAAGGTCAAGGCCCTGGCCGTGACCAGCCTGCAGCGCGTGGCCGAGTTCCCGCAGGTGCCCACCATCGCCGAGACCTTGCCCGGCTTCGACTTCAGCTCCTGGTACGGCCTGTTCGGCCCGGCCGGCATGGACGCGGCCGAGACCCAGCGCCTGGCGCAGGCGGTGCAGGCCGCGCTGCAGTCGCCGGCGCTGCGCGAGCGCTTCCGCCACGAGGGCCTGATTCCGATGGCGAGCGGCCAGGCCGAGTTCGGCAGTTTCGTGCAGAGCGAGATGGCGCGCTGGGCCAAGATCGTCAGCACCACGGGAGCGAAAGCGGAATGAGCACCCTGCGCGAACGCCTGGCCGAACCCCGGCCCTTGCTGGTCCCGGGTGTCTACGACGCCCTGACCGCACTGCTGGCCGAGCAGGCCGGCTTCGAGGCGCTGTACCTGTCGGGCGGTGCCGTGGCCTACAGCCAGCTCGGCCGCTCCGACATTGGCCTGACGACTGCCAGCGAGACCGCCAACGTGCTGGCGCGCATCACCGACCGCGTGCGCCTGCCCGTCATCGTCGACGGCGACACCGGCTACGGCAATGCGCTCAACGTGCAGCGCACGGTGCGCGACTTCGAGCGTGCCGGTGCTGCCATGGTGCAGCTGGAAGACCAGGACTTTCCCAAGCGCTGCGGACACCTGGCCGGCAAGACATTGGTGTCCTGCGCCGAGATGCAGGGCAAGCTGCGCGCCGCGCTGGACGCGCGCCGCTCGCGCGAGACGCTGATCCTCGCGCGCACCGACGCCGTGGCCGTCGAGGGCCTGGACGCCGCCTTTGCGCGCGCCGAGGCCTATCTGGAATGCGGCGTGGACGCGCTGTTCATCGAGGCGCTGCGCTCGCCCGAGCAGATGCAGCAGGCCTGCGCGCGTTTCGCCGGCCGCACGCCGCTGCTGGCCAACATGGTCGAGGGCGGCCAAACGCCGATCGGGCGGGCCAGCGAGCTGGGCGAGATCGGCTTTCGCATCGTCATCTTCCCGGGCGGCACGGCACGCTTCGTGGCGGCCGGCCTGCAGCAGTACTTCGCCACGCTCAAGGCCGAAGGCACCACGGCCACGCTGCGCGAGCGCATGCTGGATTTCGACCAGCTCAACGGTGTGATCGGCACGCCCGAACTGCTGGCCCAAGGCCAGGCCTACGCCGACCCCGGCGCACGCTGACGCAGCAGCAGCGCCTGGGCCAGCAGCCCCGCGCCCGCCCAGCCCAGCATCAGCACGCCCAGCCAGACCGGCCCGTCCATGGGCACCAGGCTCACCGCGAAGCCGCCCACTGCACCGGTGAGCTGCTGCATGAGGCCAGCCACGGCCGCGGCCGAGCCGGCCAGCGCGGGCACCAGGCCGACGGTGCCGATCAGCGTGGGCGGCAACAGCAGGCCGTGGCCGATGCCCATGGCCAGCATGGGCAGCGACAGTGCCAGCGGATGGTGCAGGCCCGCCAGGCCCAGCGCCAGCACCGTGACCGGCCCGGTCAGCGTGACGGCCTGGCCCATGCCCATGAGGAAGCGGTCGCTGCAGCCGGTGCGCAGCAGCCGCTGCGTGAGCAGGTTGCCGAGCACATAGGCCACCGGCGGCGTCATGATGTACAGGCCCATCTGCTGCGGCCCCACGCCATAGCTGGCCAGCACCAGCGGGGCGCCGCCCAGGAAGGTGTAGAAGGTGGCGGAGGTCATCGCCAGGATGGCCACGTGCAGCACGAAGGAGCGCTCGCGCGCCAGCCGCGCGTAGCCGCCCAGCAGCGCTGCCACCCGGGCGCCCTGGGCCTGTGCAGGCGGCTGCGTGGCCGGCAGCCAACGCCATGCCGCCACCAGCAGCAGCGCGGCCAACACGGCGATCAGCAGGAAGTTGGCCTGCCAGCCCCAGCGCGCATGCACCTGCCCGCCCAACAGCATGGCCGTGGGTGGGCACAGGCCCATCATCATGCCGATGAAGGCCATCACACGCGTGCGTTCGGCGCCCGTGAAGAGGTCTTGCACCATGGCCCGGCCGATCACCATGCCGGCCGCACAGCCCGCGCCCTGCACCGCGCGCGCGAGGTTCAGCACGGCCAGGCTGGGCGCCAGCGCCGCCGCCAGAGAACCGGCCAGCGCCAGCACCAGCCCGGCCAGCAAGACCGGCTTGCGGCCGATGCGGTCGGACACCGCGCCATAGACCAGCTGGAAGACCCCGTAGGCCGCAACGTAGCCGCCGAAGCCCAGTTGCACCTCGGCCTGCGTGGCGCCGAACTCGGCCGGCCATTGCTGCATGGAGGGCAGGCAGATCGTCATGGCCAGCATGCCCAGGGCCAGTTGTGCGACGAGGTTGGCGGTCAGCCAGACGGGACGGACGGGAGCAGCGGAGAGGACAGGCATCGTGGACAGCGGGCGAAGCCGCCGATGTTGCCCCAAGTCGGCCGAGGTGCCGCCCCGTGCGCGGCGTCGGACAGCCGGGTCCGCCAGCGGCGCGGCGCACAGCGCGCCGCGTCCTACAAAGCCTGCGCAGGCGCCAACCAGAATGAATCCATGGCGCGACAGCCCGCCGCGCACCCACCGGAGAACACCATGCGAACCACCGCTTTGCTCCCAGTGCTCTGCGCGGCCCTGCTGAGCGCCGGCGCCCAGGCCAATGACCTGGTGGTCAACGAAGGCGCCGATTCGATCCGCTTCACCGAGGCGGCCTGCAGCAACGAGGCCGTGCTCCAGCGCATCGACCCGGGCGACCGCCCCCTGTTCCGCAGCGCATCGGCCACGCTGCGGGGCCAGCGCTACACCGCCTGCTGGAGCCTGGTGTCCACCGCGGTCTACCTGGTCTATGAAGACGGCGACCAGGGGTTGGTGCCGGTGTCCAAGCTCAAGGTGCCGGTGGACATCTGAAGCACGCGGCGCCGCCGTCACAACTCCTTGCAAATCAGCTGCCGTTCGGTTCATGGCCTTGTCATAGTGGCCGCGGAGACTCGCCGCCCAACAACAAGGAGGACCGTCCATGCCGCTGAACCAGCGCCCTTTCCTGCGCGCCACCCTGCGCCCCCTGGCCGCCACACTGGCCGCCTGCGCACTGCTCTCCGCCTGCGGCGGTGACGACGACGACGGCTACCCCACGCTGAACGGCGAGAAGCCCCTGGTGGTGGGCCACCGCGGTGCCAGCGGCTACCGGCCCGAGCACACCCTGGCCTCCTACCAGCTGGCCATCGACATGGGCGCCGATTTCATCGAGCCCGACCTCGTGGCCACCAAGGACGGCGTGCTCGTGGCACGGCACGAACCCAACATCACCAACACCACCGACGTGGCCACGCGCCCCGAGTTCGCCGACCGCAAGACCACGAAGACCGTCGACGGCGTCGACGAGACCGGCTGGTTCGCCTCGGACTTCACGCTGGCCGAGCTCAAGACCCTGTTCGCCAAGCAAACCAATGCGGCGCGCGACCAGAGCTACAACCAGCAGTTCCGCATCCCGACGCTGCAGGAGGTGCTGGACCTGGCCAAGTCCGAGAGCGCGCGGCTGGGCCGCACCGTCGGCGTGATCCCCGAGACCAAGCACCCGACCTTCCACGTGACCCTGGGCCTCAAGCTGGAGGACCGGCTGCTCGATCTGTTGGCCACCTACGGCTACACGCAGAAAAGCTCGCCCGTGATCGTGCAGTCCTTCGAGGTATCCAACCTCAAGTACCTGCGCAGCAAGAGCCAGATCCGCCTGGTGCAGCTGGTCGACGGCGACTCCGTGGACAAGAACGGCGTGATGCAGCTGGTCGCACCCTACGACAAGCCCTATGACTTCGCCGTCGCCAAGGACCCGCGTACCTTCGCCAGCCTGCTGACCCCCGAGGGCCTGCGCGAGATCAAGACCTATGCCGACATCATCGGCCCATGGAAGCCCTACCTGATCCCCACCCGGCAGGTCGACGCCAACAACGATGGCCAGCCAGACGACCTGAACGGCGACGGCAAGATCGACGAGCGCGACCGCGTGGTGATGCCGGCCACCAACGTGATCAAGGACGCGCATGCGGCCGGCCTGATGGTGGTGCCCTACACCTTCCGCAGCGAGGTGACCGGCCTGCCGTCGGACGACAAGGGCGACCCCGTCAACGAGTACAAACGCTTCTACGCCGCCGGCGTGGACGGCGTCTTCAGCGACTTCCCGGACACCGCGCTCAAGGCCCGCTGAACGGGGGACATCAGATTCGCCTCAGCCGCCGGGTGTAGCCTCGCGGCTGTGCGCATCCTGCTCCTCGAAGACGACCCCTCGCTCGGCAGCTCGCTGCAGTCCTGGCTGCAGCTGGACGGCTATGCCGTGGACTGGCTGCGGCGCGGCGACCAGGCCGCCGCGGCCCTGGCCACGCACGACTACCAATGCGTGCTGCTGGACCGCGGCCTGCCCGGCCTGGACGGCGACGCGGTGCTGGCCGCGCTGCGCGGCCGCGGCGCACCGGCCGCCCTCGTGCCGGTGATCGTGATCACCGCGCGCGACACCTTGCACGACCGCGTGCAAGGCCTGGACCTCGGCGCCGACGACTACCTGGTCAAGCCCTTCGACCTGGAGGAACTCTCGGCCCGCATCCGCGCGCTGCTGCGGCGCGAGGCGCGCCAGGGCAGCACCGAACTGCGCCACGGCGCCGTGGTGCTGGACACCGCGGCCAAGCGCGTGCTGCTGGACGGCGCGCCACTGGCACTGACCGCACGCGAGTTCGCGGTGCTGCGCGCGCTGATGCGCCGGCCGGGCCAGATCCTCTCGCGCGCGCAGCTCGAGGAAGCGCTGTACGGCTGGGGCGAGGAGGTGGAGAGCAACACCATCGAGGTGCACATCTACAACCTGCGCAAGAAGCTGGGCAGCAGCTTCATCGCCACCGTGCGCAACCAGGGCTACGGGCTGGCCGCCACGTGAAGGCGCCCTACTCCTTGCGGCGCCGGCTGCTGGCCTGGGTGCTGGGTGCCAGCGTCACGGCCTGGCTGGTCAGCCTGGCCATCGTGGTGAGTGTGGCGTGGCACGAGTCCAGCGCCGTGTTCGACGAAGCGCTCGAAGAGACGGCCCGTCTCGCGCTGGCGCTGGGCGCAGATCCGCAGCAACGCGGCGCCACGCCGCGCGCCGGCAGCGCCCTTGCGGGCGAAAGCCGGCTCAAGCTGTACTACCAGCTGGTCGATGCCGACGGCCGCGTGCGCAGCCGCGCCGAGGACGCGCCCGCCCGCCCCTTCGTACAAGGCGACAAGCGCCGCGACTTCCACGACAACGTCTGGATCGATGGCAGCTACTGGCGCGTCTACGTCGAGCGCGACGCGCGCAGCGGGCTCACGGCCCAGGTCGGCCAGCCCTGGAAGGAGCGGCTGGACCTGCTCGAAGAGATGGCCGAGAAGCTGGCCTGGCCAATGCTGGGTCTGCTGGTGCTGCTCGGTGCCGTCTGCTGGCTGGCGATCCGGCGCCAGCTGGCGCCGCTGGAACGCACGGCCGCGGGCATCGCCGCCAAGTCGCCGCAGGATCTCTCGCCCGTGGCCGATGCCGGCCAGCCGCGCGAGCTGCGCCCCATCCTCGACGCGCTGAACGCGCTGCTCGGGCGGCTGGGCACGGCCCTGGCATCGGAACGCCGCTTCACGGCCGACGCCGCGCACGAGTTGCGCACCCCGCTGGCCGCGTTGCGCATGCGCGTGCAGCTGCTCGAACGCCAGCAGGCCGGGCCGGCCGAGCCCTTGCGCGCCTTGCGTGAGGACGTGGACCGCTGCACCGCGCTCGTCGAAAGCCTGCTCGCGCTGGCCCGCCTCGACCCCGACCACGCCGCGCTGGCGCGCCAGGACGTGGACCTGGCAGCGCTGTTCGACAGCATGGACCGCAGCGCAGCACAGGCGCGTGGCATCACGGTCACGCAGACGCTGGACGCCACCACGCTGCAGGCCGAGCCGGCCCTGCTGGCCAGCGCGCTGCGCAGCCTGCTCGACAACGCCGTGCGCTACGGCCACCCCGGTGGCCGTGTGCACCTGAGCGCCGCGCCGCAGCCGGATGGCGGCGTGCGCCTGGCCGTGCGCGACGACGGCCCCGGCGTGGCGCCAGCCGACCGCGCACGCCTGGGCGAGCGCTTCTTCCGCGTGCTGGGCACAGGGCAGACCGGCAACGGGCTGGGCCTGTCCATCGTCGCGCGCACCGCGGCCCTGCACGGCGCCAGGCTGCACTTCGGCGATGGGCTGGATGGCCGGGGGCTGGCAGTGCTGCTGGACTTCCCGCCCGGATGAGCGTTCAGAAGCTGTGGATGAATCGGTTGCGGCCGCGACGGGGTGCGCCGGGCCGCAGGCGTAGGCGCAGGCCGCCGCCCGGGCTCGTGCCCGGGCAAGGACTGCAACGCCCGCATGCGGCCTGGCGTGCCCCGGCCCAAAGGGCGAGGCCCAGGACGCGACGAAGGCGCTGGGCGCCGGCAGTCATCGGGCCTCGCGTGGTCGTGAACGATTCGTTCACAGCTTCTCAGGGCAGCAGCGTGTAGCGGTAGCGCGCAGGCGCGTCGCCGGAGGAGGAGAAGTGGTAGGGCAGCACGAGGTCTTGCGGCAGCGTGGGCAGCTCCGCTGTCAGCGGTTCCACCCACAGCAGCGGGCGTTCCGTGGGCAGGCTGCTGTCGCCTTCGCCGCCATCGACCTCGATGTGCGCGCGCGGGAACTGCAGCCGCAGGGCACCTGCCAGCGTGCGGTCGTTCGACAGGATGATGCCCTTGCCCGCATAGCCGCGCGCACGCAGCGCCTGGGCCAACTCACGCACGGGCTGGTTCAGCTCGTCGGGCTTGTCGCGCATGGCGTTGTAGGGCACGCGGGCCGTCAGCAGCACCAGCACCAGCACCGCCACCGACAGCAGCACGCGGCGCAGGCGGGGCAGCCGCGCATGCTGCGCGAGTTCCGGGGCGCAGCTGAAGAAGGCGACCGGCAGCAGGAAGAGGAACGGCATCATCCAGCGGTCCTTGAAGCGCGTGACCTCGCCGAAGACCATCATCGCCAGGAACAGCAGGCCCAACGCCACGAAATAGCGCCGCCACAGGGCCTGCAGGTGCAGGCCGCCCCCGGGCGGCGCAGCCGCCGGCCGCCACCAGCGCGACCAGGCCTGCACGGCTGTGCGGCCGAACAACAGCCCCATGGTCAGGGCCCAGAGGCCGGAGAAGGCCAGCACCGCCAGCACCATGCTCGACAGGCCCAGCCACAGCCCGTGGGCAAAGCTGACCGGGATCTTGCCCGTCAGCTTGCCGGCTGTGGACTCCACCGCCAGGCTCCAGTGCTGCAGCACCCACAGGCCGTGCGGCAGCACCATGAGCGCAGCCAGGGCGATGGCAGCCAACGTCCAGCGGCTCAGCAGCACGGCGCGCGTATCGCGCCCGGCCAGCAGGGCCAGCAGCAGCACGGCCAGGAAGCCCGCGTAGCTGTACTTGGACAGCAGGCCCAGCCCGGCGACGAACCCCGTCAGCAGGTACAGGGCCGGCCGCGGCCGGCGCAGCAGCGCCAGCACCACAGCCAGTGTCGCGGCCGACACGGTGGTCAGCAGCACCGAATGCGTGAGGTCGCGTGAGGCCTCCCAGCCGATCTGCGGCAGCAGCAGCATGGTGGCGGCGCCCAGGGCCGCCAGGCTGGCCGGCATCAGCGTGCGGCCCGCGAGGTAGACGCAGACATAGGCCAGCGCCAGCAGCGCGTTCTTGAGCAGGGACAGCGTGAACACCGAGGCCCCCAGCACCTGGAACACCGCCCATTGCAGCCAGGTGTACAGCGGCGGCTGGGCGCCGTAGCCCCACTGCAGGTGCTGGGTCCACACGGCCTGTTCGGCCTCGTCGAGCTCCAGCGCCGGCGAGACCAGCACGCGGCCCAGCACATGGGCCGCGAAATAAAGCAGCAGCCAGCCCCAGGGCGGCATGGCCGTTGCGGGGAGAATGCGTGCGCGCGCAAGCGCAGGGGGGGTGCAGGCCATCGTGGGGGAAGCTCGGATTCGCGCGCGATGATAAGCGGCCCTCGCCTGCGCGAAAGCCCACCGGGGCGCCGGCCATGGCGCCGGCGGTCGCACCCCTCCCCCTGAATGCAGCCCCCAACCGATGTCCACCGTCCCTTTGCCCGACCCCACGCTCCTGCACCCCGCCGCTGCGCCGCAGCCTCCGGAGGTGTCCATCGTCGTGCCGATGTTCAACGAGGCCGAGAGCGTGTCCGATCTGGTCGCACGCGTTGGCGAGGCCATGCAGGCCAGCGGCCGCAGCTTCGAACTGCTCGCCGTGGACGATGGCTCGCGTGACGGCACGCCCGCGCTGCTGCGCCAGCTGGCCCACGATCGGCCGTGGCTGCGCCCGGTCTGCCTGGCGCGCAACTACGGCCAGTCCTGCGCATTGCAGGCCGGGTTCGACCGCGTGCGCGGCAGCTACGTGGTGACACTGGACGCCGACCTGCAGAACGACCCGCTGGACATTCCCGCGCTGCTGGACCGGCTGGACGCCGAGCCCGAACTCGACTCCCTGTCGGGCTGGCGCCAGAACCGCCAGGACAAGGCCTTGTCGCGCCGCCTGCCTTCGATGCTGGCCAACCGGCTGATCTCGCGCACCACGGGCCTGCAGTTGCACGACTATGGCTGCGCACTGAAGGCCTACCGCCGCCCCATCGTCGACCGCATCCGGCTGTACGGCGAACTGCACCGCTTCCTGCCGCTGCTGGCGCACGACGCGGGTGCGCGCATCGCCGAGGTCCCAGTGCGACACCATGCGCGGGCCAAGGGCCAGTCCAAGTACGGCATCGACCGCACCTTCCGTGTCGTGCTCGACCTGGTGCTGGTGCTGTTCTTCCTGCGCTACCGCCAGCGTCCGCTGCACGCCTTCGGTGGCCTGGGCCTGTGGCTGGCCACGCCGGGCGCGTTGATCCTGGCCTGGCTGTTCGCGCAGAAGCTCGCCGGCGAAGCCATCGGCGGCCGCCCGCTGCTGCTGGCCGGCGTGATGCTGGTGCTGGTGGGCCTGCAGCTGGTCGTCACCGGGCTGATCGGCGAGGTCATGATGCGCATCTACTACGAGGGCGGTGGCGGCAAGCAGTACCACCTGCGCGAAGAGCCCGAGACCCCCGGCCCGGCCCGCTGAAGCGATGGTCTGGCTGCGCATCGCGCTCGCGCCCGTCCTGCTGCTGGGCGTGCTGTGGTTCGTCGACCTCAGCGACGTGGCACGCCAGCTGCGCCAGGCGCAGCCCGGCTGGCTGGTGGCGGCACTGGCCAGCGCGGTGGCGTCCAACCTGGTCTCGGCCTGGCGCTGGCGTTCGCTGGTGCGCTGGCTGGGCCATGGCCTGGCGCTCGGGCGCGCGCTGCGCCTGTACTTCCAGGCCATGGCACTGAGCGCGCTGCTGCCCGGTGCCGTGGTCGGCGGCGACGTGTTCCGCGCCGTGGCGCTGCGCCGCGGCGGCATGGAGACCTGGGCCGCCGGCGTGTCGGTGCTGCTGGACCGGCTCAGCGGCCTGTGGATGCTGTGGGTTCTGGCGGCCGCGACAGCCGCCTGGGCCTGGCACGGCGGCGCGCAGGCGGCACTGGTCGGCTGGGGCCTGCCGGCCTTCGGCGCGGCGCTGCCGGCCGTTGCCGCGGTGCTGCTGCTGGCCCTGCCGGCGGCGCTGCTGTGGGGCCTGCAGCGCGTTCCCGGGCGTGGCCGCAGCGCGGTGCTGGCGCAGCGCCCGGACACCGCAGGCGAATTCGGCCGCCAACTGCTGCAGTCGGCCCTGGTGCAGCTGCTGTCGGTCGGCGCTCTGGCCTGCTGCGGCCAGGCACTGGGCCTGCAGCTGCCGTACTGGGCCTATGCCATCGCGGCCGCCCCGACCTTCCTGATGGCGGCGCTGCCGGTGAGCTTCGGCGGATGGGGCACGCGCGAGGCCGCGGCCGCGCTGAGCCTGGCGCCCTTCGGCGTGGCGGCTGCGCCCGCGGTGGCGGTCTCGCTGCTGTACGGTGTGCTCGGACTGGTGCAGGCCTTGGCCGGCCTGGGGCTGACGCTGGTGCAGCGGCGCACCGAGCGCTGAAGCCGGTACCCGCCGCACAATGCGGCCCATGTCCGACACCACCCTGTTGCGCATCGAGCCTCTTGCCGAGCGGCATTTCGCCGGCCTGCACCAGGCACTCGACCAGGTGGCGCGCGAGAAGCGCTTCCTGGCCTTCACGCAGGCCCCGCCCTTCGACGAGGCCCGGGCCTTCTACCGCGACATCGTCTCGGGCAATCTGTGCCAATGCATCGCCGTGCTGGGCGGCGAAGTCGTCGGCTGGTGCGACGTGCTGCCGGTGCGCGGCGAGGCACGCGCGCATGTCGGCACGCTGGGCATCGGCCTGGTGCCCAAGGCGCGCCAGCGCGGCATCGGCGCCCGCCTGCTGGAGCAGGCCATTGCCGGCGCCTGGGCGCGCGGCATGGCGCGCATCGAGCTGGCCGTGCGCGCCGACAACCTGAATGCCGAGGCCCTGTACCGGCGCTTCGGCTTCGTGCCGGAGGGCCGCCAGCGCCACGCGTACTGCATCGACGGCACCTACCACGACAGCCTGGCGATGGCGCTGCTGCGCCCCGGTCTTTAGGCGGACACCGCCCACTGCGCGGCAATGCGCGCCGCCTGGGCGATCGGTGCGTCCAGCGCCTGCGCATCGGCCGCATGCCGCGTCGTGAACACCGTCAACACCAGCGGCGCGCGTGCCGGTGGCCACACCACGGCCACATCGATGGCCGAGCCATAGGCCCCCTGGCCGCTGGTGCCGGTCTTGTTGCCCACCACCCAGCCGGCTGGCATGCCGGCGCGGATGCGCGCTGCGCCTGTCACCGTGCCGCGCAGCCACGTGGCCAGCTGGTCGCGTTGCGCCGGCGCCAGCGCGTCGCCGACGACCAGCTTGCGCAGGCTGTCGGCCATGGCGCGCGGTGTGGTGGTGTCGCGCGGATCGCCCGGCAGCGAGCTGTTGAGCTCCAGTTCCCAGCGGTCGAGGCGGAACTGCGCATCGCCGATGCTGCGCATGAAGGCGGTGAGCCCGGCCGGCCCGCCCATGCGCTGCAGCAGCAGGTTGGCGGCGGCGTTGTCGCTGGTCTGCACGGTGGCCTCGCACAGTGCATCCACGCGCATGCCCTGCGCCAGGTGCTGCGTGGTGACGGGCGAATGCGCCAGCAGGTCGCCGCGCGTGTAGCGCACCTGCTCCGCCAGCAGGCCGGGCTCGGTGCTGCTGCGCGCCAGGATGGCGGCGGCCAGCACGGCCTTGAAGCTGCTGCACATGGGGAAGCGCTCGTCGGCGCGCTGGCCCAGCAGCGCGCCGTCGGCGGTGTCGAGCGCACAGACGCCGATGCGGCCGGCAAAGCCCTGCTCCAGGGCGGCGAGCGCGCGTTCGGCCTGCGCGTGGCCGGCGCGGCGCGGCGGTGCGGCACAGGCGCTGACCAGCGGCATGGCGGCAGCGGCAAGCAGCAGCGCACGGCGGCTGTGCAATGAGGATGGGTGCATGGAAGGGTCTCCGGAATGCGGGGTTGGCGGAAGGAAGGTGTCGCGACGCTGCGCATGCTAGGCAGCCGCGGCCACCGCGCCAAGCCGCGGCCCGGACCGCAGTGCACGGGTGTAACCTGTGTCACATGCCTGCTGCCGCGATCACCATCGAGCTGAGTTCCCCGCAGACCGTGGACGGCCGCCCGGCGACCTACCAGTCGCTGTGGCTGCTGGTGCGCATGTTGCATGCACACGCCGCCGGCCAGCCCGTGCGCATCGACGACCTGCGCGGCCAGGTCTCGGCCGCGCGCACGCAGCGCATGCTCGTCAGCCGGGCCTTCCGCGACTTCAAGGCCTGGGGCCTGGTGGCCGGCTGGGGCGAAGACCGCCAGCGCGACCCGCGCTTCCTGAACGCCGAGCGCCGCAGCCAGGGCCCGTTCTGGCTGCCCGAGGCGCAGGCGCAACGCTTGCTGCTGCTGGTGGAGGGCCAGGCCGCCACCCTGGCGGAGCGCGCGGCCTTCCTGGGCCTGCCGGCACCGTTGGCCAGGGCCGGCGCAGGCCCCGGCGCGGCACCGGGCACGGCGCCCGACGCCGTGCACCTGCAGGACGCCGGCTTCTGGCAACAGCTGGTGGCCGCGCAGCAGGCCATGCGCCAGGGCCGCTGGGCCACGCAGCTGACGGCCGGTGGCGCGCCCGCGTCGGCCAGCGCGCTGCAGGCCATGCGCCGCGCGGCCCAACTGGCCGGCAGCGATTTCCAGCGTGCGCTGGTCACGCTCAACGAGGCCCTGCTGTGGCGCCGCATCGGCGACGACGCCCAGGCGCGCCGCCGCGTGCAGGCCCTCGGGCGCCAGCGCCTGGCCCGCCATGTGGCGGGCCACGACTACCTGGGCGCCATGGCCGCCATCGTCTCGGCCTGGTGCGACTACACGGCGCGCGACCTGCCGGCCGCACGCGCGCAGCTGCAGTCCATTGCGCGCGATCCAGCCCAGGGTGCGCTGCTGGCCCACCATCCGCAAGTGCGCTTCGAGTGGAGCAACCTGTGGGCGCTGGCCTGCCGTTCGCAGGCGCTGGGCAGCGCAGCCGAGGCGCCGGTGCAAGCCGCGGCCCAGGCCGAGGAATCCCTGCAGCACTTCGGCCGTGCGCTGGCGGCGGCCTTCGAATCGCACTCCTTCGATGCGGCCCAGCACGTGGCCGCCAACATGGGCATGGCGGTCTGGCTGTTCGAGCGCGTGGGGCTGCAGGCCGGCGTGGATGGCGCCCGGCCGCGCGCCATCCAGTGGATCGCGTTCAGCGAATGGCTCAGCGGCCAGGCCGAACTGCAAGGGCGCTCGGCCTGGAACGCGATCTACCTGCTGCGCATCGCGCGTGGCGCCTGCCAGCCGCCCCCGCGCCCCACGCTGGCGCAGTTCCGCGCACTGGCGCCGCTGACCCCTGCCACGCTGGCGCGGGAAGCCGGCCCGCTGGCGGAGGTGTTTCGCGGTGCCGACTGGCCCGACGACTGGGTCCAGGTGGCCACCCAGCGCCTGGCCGAGCACCGCAGCGGCGCGCGCCGCTACCCGGGCCTGCAGTACTGCGGCCTGCTGCTGGAGCAGGCCTGGTTCGCCGCGCATGCCGGTGCGCTGGCAGTGGCGGCACAAGCACTGGCCGCGCTGCGCGAAGCCCTGCCCCAGCTGGTGGCCAGCGACCGCGCGTACTTCCGCGAGGTGTGGAACGACGGTCTGCCGGCCGAACTGCTGGCGCTGGAGCCGCCACCGCGCCGGCCACGGGGGGGCTGAGCATCTGCGCCGCAGCCGCGCAGCTTGCGAACAAACGCTCCGGAGCGGCAGCGCATTGACTCGCGCCATCGCACAGCCCACATGTATCCAAACGCGCCATCTGTGACAAAACACGATAGCAACACAGGTGCTGCGCGGCGCGCCTACAGTTGCCGCCGACAAAGCGAACAAATGGTGCGGACACGCCCACCAGCGCGGGGGACGCACAGGCATGCACGCAACCACCATGGCTTCTTCGCGACCTCAGCCGCCGATGCGGATGGGGGCCGACGCCGTCGCCGGCGCTGCCATCGAGTTGGCCCAACCCCATGCGGCCGGTGACCTGCCGTTGTTGGTCGACGGGGCGCCAGGCACCGGCAGGGAGTTTGTGGCGCGCGCCGTGCATTACCTCGGCCCGCGTCGCCATCGCCCCTTTGTCCCCTTGCATTGCGCCGGGTTGCAGGACGGGCCCCACGCTACCGCGCTGCCGGCCCTCGTGCGCCTGGCCGAGGGCGGCACGCTGTTCCTGGATTCCGTGGAGACTCTTTCTGCATGCGAGCAGGAGGTGCTATGGCGCCTGGTGCAGGCGGGCAGCGACCCCGCGGTGCGCTGGATTGCCGCAACGGCCGTGGACCTGCATGCACAGGCCGCCGCGGGCGCGTTCCACCCCGCGCTGCTGCACCGGCTCGCCAGCAGCCGCATCCAGCTGCCGCCGCGGGCAGAGCCATACGCCGCCCAGGTGCGCCTGTACGGCAGGGCCTGAAGCCCTCAACCCAGGTCGATGCGGTAGCCGAGCGCCAGTGCGTGCGTGTACGCGGCGAACGGTCCTTCGCGCGGAACACCGGGCGCCAGCTGCGCTGGGAGCTTGAGGTAGGCATGCACGCGCAGCATGCTGTGCGGCGCATCGATGGCCTCGACGGCGATCTCCGCGCGCAGGTAGCCGCCGGGCAGCCCGACCTCCTCGAACGCATCCATGGCGGCCAGCGACGCAGCGTCCACTTCGAAGACTTCGCCCACGACCTGGTGGCCCGTGCCGGGCTGGTCCACGAGCCAGGGGGCCCGGTCCTCGTTGGGCAGTTGCACCACGTAGAGCGGATACGGCTGCTGTGTGCGATAGGCGCCGACGCGGCGGCCGGGGTTGCGCGCGAAGTTGGGGAAGCCTTGCTTGAGGGTGCCGTAGACGAAGACCAGGGTGTTCATCGCTCACCCAGCCGCAAACGGTAGAAGCGGCTGTCCACTGCCATGGCGGGAAAAGCCGGCGGCGGCGTCGCCCGGTCCATGGGGGCCAAGCCGTTCTTCTTGTCGAAGCGGTGCGCCGCCAGGAATTGCGCCGGGGCGGCGATGGCATCGTCTGGTCGGGCGGGGCGGATCGCGGGCGAGGTCATGTCCGCAGTGTGCGGCAGCCTGAACCTGGACAGCGCGGCGTACCGGTCAGCGGTACCGCGCCGCCGTGATGAACTGGCCGAAGCTCTCGCACCAGACGACGACGGTGGTGTAGCGCGCCACGTCGATGTGATCGGGCACCGGCACCAGAAAGTTGTCGAAGGTCCGCACATCGCCCACGCGTGCCATGCCGGCCTTCAGGCGCAGGAAGTCGGCCTCGGTCTCGACGAACTCGGGCGAAAGGTAGAGCTTGTAGTCCGGCCCCGGGGCCAGCGCGCCGGCCAACGCGATGCTGCGTGCCGCCACCGTGACTGTGCCCTGGCCCCAGTGGAGCGCGTCGCTGTCCTTCAGGTCGCGGCGGAACTGCGCCGTCCACTGCGCGGACCGGGCCTGGGCTGCGACCTCGGTGGCGCTGGGCGCCGCAGGCGCGGTCAGGATGGGCAGCAGGTAGATGCCCAGGCCGAAACCCAGGCCGAGCACCAGCAGGTGAGATGCGAGCAGCAGAACAATACGGGGCGTACGGAACATGGACGGGTGGGCCATTCTGCGCACCGCGCGGCCCGCTGCCAAGCCGGACATCCATGCCCCATGCAAACCGTATGCCGAAATCGCATGACACATCCGCACAAGCACCATGCATACAGCGCGAGCGACTTTGGATAATCGCGGCGGCCCGGTGGCGGCTCTGTTTCCGCAGGCGCCCAGGGGCCAGGCGCACGGCCACACGAATCACCAAGGAACCTGCATGACCGTTTTCAAACTCGACATCGCCCAGACCGTGGCCGTGGCAGCAGCGCTGCTCGCCCTCGGCGAATTCATCAAGAACCGCGTTCCGCTGCTTTCGCGCTATTTCATCCCGGCACCGATCATCGGCGGGCTGATCTTCTCCATCGTCGCGCTGATAGGCCACCAGACCGGCAGCTTCGGCTTCCAGTTCTACGACAACATGCGCAGCTTCCTGCTGCTGGTGTTCTTCACGACCATCGGGTTCTCCGCCAGCTTCGAGTTGCTCAAGAAGGGTGGCATCGGTGTGGCGCTGTTCCTGCTGTGCGCCATCATGCTGGTGTGCATCCAGAACGGCGTGGGCGTGGCGCTGGCCCAGGCGCTGGGCGCGCACCCGCTCATCGGCCTGGCCGCAGGCTCGATCTCGCTGACGGGCGGCCACGGCACATCGGCCGCCTTCGGTCCGCTGCTGGAGCAGGCCGGCGCAGTCGGCGCGCTGCCGGCAGCGATCGCTGCGTCCACCTACGGCCTGGTCGCCGGCTGCGTGATCGGCGGTCCGGTCGGCACGCTGCTGATGCGCCGCCATGGCTTGCGTGGCCCCAAGCTGGCCGACAGCGGTGCCGCACAGGCCGCAGGCTCGCAGACCGCCCCGGAGACGGCCGAGACCAACGACGACACCATCCTGCGCGCGACCATCCTGCTGATGGTGGCCATCGGCCTGGGCACGGTGCTGGTCAACTGGCTGAAGGACCTGGGGCTGACGCTGCCTGCCTACCTGGGCCCGATGCTCATGGCAGCGGTGATCCGCAACATCATCGACTGGCGCAACTGGCTGCTGCCGACCCGCCAGTTCGAGGTGGTGGGCAACGTGTCGCTGGCCTTCTTCCTGACCATGGCGCTGATGTCCATGAAGCTCTGGGAACTGGCGGCCGTTGCCGGGCCGCTGCTGGCGATCCTGCTGGTGCAGACGGTCATCATGTTCGCGTTCGCTTACTTCGTGACCTTCCGCATCATGGGCCGCGACTACGATGCCGCCGTGATCGCCGCCGGACACTGCGGCTTCGGTCTGGGGGCCACACCCAATGCCATGGCCAACATGCAGGCATTCGCGCGGGCCAACGGCCCGTCGTTCAAGGCCTTCTTCGTGATCCCGCTGGTGGGCTCGCTGTTCATCGACTTCTTCAACGCGGTCATCATCACGTCGTTCATGAGCTTCTTCAAGTGAGCCCGGCGCTGGGGTGCGTCAGAACGGCGCGTCGGCATCCTCGGCCGGCGGCGCGGCGCCAGCACCCTGGCCCGGCTTGCCGAGCAGCGCCAGGACCTGCTTGCGCAGCGCGGCGTTCTCCGATTCCAGCTCCTTGACGCGCTTGCGCAGCGCGGCCACTTCGTCCTCGCCGCCCGCCGCTTGCGCCGTGGCATCTTCCGCGCCCGGCTCCTCCTTCTCGCGCGCCGGCTTGCGCTTGGCCTCGCGCACCCGCTTGGCGGCCTGCTTCAGCTCGTCCTTGCCGGCGGCAGCAGCAGCGGCCTGCTCCTCCACCGGCAGGCTGGCCACAGCCGCGGCCGCGCTCAGGGTGATGTCGCCCGACTTGACGGCAGCCACCACCTCGGGCGCAGCGCTCTGCTGGATCTTCTCGATCATCACGACCTGGTTGCTCTTGAGCCGCGCGGCACGCGCCAGCGCCTCTCGGCTGTCCAGCGATTCACCGGCGGGCTGGGGTGCCGCGGCCTGCTCCGATGCGGCGGACTCGGCCGGCGCGGCCTTGGCCCGCTCGCGCCGGCCCGCCACGATCTCGCGCTTGCGCAGCGCCAGCACGCCGCGCTGGAAGTCGGACACGCTGCGCCGGCCCAGGTGCTGGTCGATCATCCACAGGTGCACGTCTTCCAGGGATTGGAAACGCGTGTTCTGCACCGTCTGGAACGGCAGGCCGTGCTTCTGGCAGATGCCGTAGCGGTTGTGGCCGTCGACCAGCACGTCGCCCCACAGCACCAGCGCATCGCGGCAGCCCTCGGCCAGCAGGCTGCGTTCGAGCGCCTCGTATTCATCCGGCGTCAGCGGATCGATGTAGGCCTTGAGTTCTTCGTTGACGACGATGTCCATGGGAAAGCGCGAGAGCGGTGCTGCAAAAGGGCGCGGATTGTAGAAGCGCAGCCAAAGGTTCGGTCGCATGGCCGACCGACTGGGGCGCAAGCGCCTGTTCCTGCTCACGCTCGTGGTCCACATGGCGGCAACCACGGCGACGGCCTTCACCACCGGCTTCGGCGCCTTCGTGCTGTGCCGCTTCGCGACCGTGCGGGCATCGGCGGCGGGTACGCGGCCATCAACTCGGCCATGACGAACTGATCCCGTCGCGTGTGCGCGGCCGTGTGAGCCTGGCCGTCAACGGCCTGTCGGGCCTGACCCTGCTGCTCACGGGCTGGGGCTTCCTGCAGGGCTGGTTCGACGCGCTGACGCAGACGCTGGCCTGGTCGGCGGTGTTCTTCCTGGCCTCGGCCGCGGCCAGCTCGGCCTACCTGACGGCCAGCGAGCTGTTCCCGCTGGAGATGCGGCCGCTCGCGATCTCGATCTTCTTCGCGGTCGGCGCCGGCATGGGTGGCTTCGCCGCACCCGCGCTGTTCGGCGCGCTGATCGAGACCGGCAGCCGCGCCAACGTCTTCGTAGGCTACGTGGTCGGCGCAGTGCGGGTGATGGCGGCCGCAGCGATCGCGTGGCGCTACGGCATCGACGCCGAACGCCGCTCGCTGGAGGACATCGCATCGCCGCTGGGCAAACAGCAGACGGACATCCAGCGCCGCTGAACTGACCGGTTTCTCGAACGCTGGGTTCTTCTGGGCGGCAAGCGCCGTCGCGCCGTCACAGCCCGATACCCCTGTCGGCGGCGCCGGCACATTTCAATCAATCGATTGAATCGTGCTGTAATGCGCGCCGCATGAAGACCACCGCGCCCGCCCCAGCCGCCCGCCAGGAGGCCCGCACCCAGCTGCTCTCCGCCGCGCTCGCGCTGTTCGCCGAACAGGGCTTCGCCAAGACCTCGACGCGCGCCATCGCCCAGGCCGCCGGCGTGAACCTGGCCGCCATCCGCTACTACTTCGGCGACAAGGCCGGGCTGTACGCTGCCTGCTTCTCCGAGCCGCTGGGCGGCAACGCGGGCGACCTGACGCGCCTGTGCGGCGCGCCGGAGTTGCCGGTGGCCGAGGCGCTGCGGCTGTTCCTCACCGGCTATGTGGAGCCGCTCAAGCAGGGCGAGATCGTGCGCCAGTGCATGCGCCTGCACCTGCGGGAGATGCTGGAGCCGACCAGCCAGTGGGCGCAGGAGGTCGAGCGCGACATCAAGGGCCCGCACCTGGTGCTGGTCGGCATCCTCGCCCGCCACCTGGATGTGCGCGCCGACGACGACCTGCACCGGCTGGCCTTTGCGATCACCGGCCTGGCCATGCAGCTGTTCGTCATGCACGACATGGTCGACCTCATCCATCCCCCGCTGATGCGCAGTGCCGCGGCCATCGACCGCTGGGCCGAACGGCTGGTGGACTACGCGCTGGCGCTGGTGGACGCCGAGCAGCAGCGCCGCCGCACCACCACCACAGCGACCCAGACCCGCAAGAAAGCATGAACCTGTCCCTGCCCCCCTCCCCGGTGCCGTGGCGCCTGGCCGTGGCCGCACTGCCGCTGCTGCTGGTCGCTTGCAGCGTCACGCGGCCGCCGGCTGCAGTGCCGGCCCCCCTGCCCGCGCAATGGCAGACCCCGCAGAGCGCATTGCCGCATGCCGGCGCGCTGACAGCCCTGGCCGACTGGTGGCGCCAGTCCGGCGATGCGCTGCTCGTCGACCTCATCGAGGCCGCAGAGGCCGCCAGCCCCGACCTGGCCAGCGCGGCCGCGCGCATCGCGGAGGCCCGCGCCACGCGCGTGCAGGCCGGCGCGGCCATGGGGCCCACCCTGGATGGCAGCCTCTCGCTGAGCCGCGGCAACACCTTGTCCACTGGCAGCGGTGGCATCTCGGGCGGCACGGCATCGCTGCCCAGCTTCACGAATGCGCAGGCCGGCCTGCAGGCCGGCTGGGAGATCGACCTGTTCGGCGGCCTGGCCGCCACGCGCGATGCCGCGGGCGCACGCCTCTCGGCCAGCCAGGCGCAATGGCACCAGGCCCGCGTGGCCGTGGCCGCCGAGACGGCGAACGCCTACTTCGCCGAGCGCGCCTGCGCGCGGCAACTTGCGGTGAGCGAGCAGGACACCGCCTCGCGCCGCGAGAGTGCGCGCCTGACCGCACTCTCCGAGAAGGCCGGCTTCGCCGCGCCGGCCGATGCGGCCTTGACGCGCGCCAGCGCCGCCGACGCCGCGGCGCGGCTCACGCAGCAGCGCACGCAATGCGCCTTGCAGCGCCAGGCGCTCGTGGCCCTGACCGGCTGGGAGTTGCCGGCCCTGGCGCAGCGGCTCGACGCCCGGCCTGGCGACCTGGCGCTGCCTGCGCTGCAGCCGGTGGACAGCGTGCCCGCGCGCGCGCTGGCGCAGCGGCCCGATGTCTACGCGGCCGAGCTGGCCGTGGCGGCTGCCAGTGCCGACGCCGGCGCCGCGCAGGCCCAGCGCTACCCGCGGCTGTCGCTGGCGGGCAGCATTTCGGCGCTGCACGTGCGCGGCGCCGGCGCCAGCCAGACGGTCAACAGCTGGAGCATCGGCCCGCTGCAACTGAGCCTGCCGATCTTCGACGGCGGCACGCGTGCCGCCAATGCCGAGGCCGCCCGCGCACGTTACGACGAGGCCGTGGTGCTGTACCGCGCCAAGGTCCGCCAGGGCGTGCGCGAGGTCGAGGAAGCCCTGCTCAGGCTGCAGGACACGGCCCAGCGTGCCGGCGACGCCGACACCGCCGTGGCCGGCTACCAGGCCTCGTTCGATGCCACCCAGGCGCGCTACGACGGCGGCCTGGCCAGCCTGTTCGAACTCGAGGACGCACGCCGCACGCTGTTCGCGGCGCAGACCGCCCGCGTGGCCCTGCAGCGCGAACGCACCGAAGCCTGGGTGGCCCTGTACCGTGCCCTCGGCGGCGGCTGGACCCGGCCCGAGGACGGCCAGGCCGTCGCCGCGACATCTTCCCCCGCTCCCGCAGCGCAGACCTCCCGACCATGACCCGTACCCAACGCAACGTCTCCATCACCGCCGTCGTGCTGGCCCTGGTGGCCGCCGGCTGGTGGTTCACGCGCCAACCCGCGGACTCTGCAGCCGAGTCCGGCACCAAGGCTGCCAAGACAGAGGAAGCCCAGCCCCGTCCCGCGCTGACGGTGCGCGTGGCCGTGCCAGAGCCGGCCGAGCTGGCCATCACCTTGCCGGCGAACGGCAACATCGCCGCCTGGCAGGAGGCCAGCGTGGGCTCCGAATCCGCCGGCCTGCGCCTGGCCGAAGTGCGCGTGAACGTCGGCGACCGGGTGCGCCGCGGCCAGGTGCTTGCGCGCTTCGCGCCCGAGACCATCGATGCCGACGTGGCCCAGGCCAAGGCCGCACTGGCCGAGGCCCGCGCCACGGCGGCGGACGCGGCCGGCAATGCGGCCCGCGCACGCACGCTGGAGAAGACCGGCGCGCTGAGCCAGCAGCAGATCACCCAGTACCAGACCGCCGAGCAGACCGCCAAAGCCCGCGTGGAGGCGGCCGAGGCCATGCTGGCGGCCCAGCAGGTGCGCGGGCGCAACACGCAGGTGCTCGCGCCGGATGACGGCGTGATCTCGGCACGCAGCGCCACCGTGGGCAGCGTGGTCGGCTCGGGCACAGAGCTGTTCCGGCTGATCCGCCAGGGCCGGCTGGAGTGGCGCGCCGAGGTCGGCGCGGCCGAACTCGGCCGCGTGGCCGTGGGCATGCCCGTGCGGGTGACGGCGCCCGGCGGTGCCGAGGTGCAGGGCAAGGTGCGCAGCATCGCCCCGACCGTGGATGCACAGACGCGCAACGGCCTGGTCTACGTGGACATTCCGTCCGTGCAGGCCGACAAGGGCTTCAAGGCCGGCATGTTCGCGCGCGGGGAGTTCGCGCTGGGCAGGAGCGCGGCGCAGACGGTGCCGCAGGCCGCGGTGGTGCCGCGCGACGGCTTCAACACCGTGATGGTGTTGCAGGAGGACAGCCGCGTGCAGATGCGCAAGGTGCAGGCCGGGCGGCGCATCGGCGAGCGCATCGAGATCACGGGCGCGCTGCCGGCCGGTGCGCGTGTGGTGACCGAGGGTGCGGGCTTCCTCAACGACGGCGACCTCGTGCGCGTGGTCGATGCGGCACCGGCCGAAGCGCCGGCCGCAGCCAAGTGAAACGGGGCCTCCCATGAACCTGTCTTCCTGGTCGATCAAGAATCCCATTCCGGCGGCAATGCTGTTCGTGCTGCTGACGCTGGGCGGGCTGTTCGCCTTCCATGCCATGAAGGTGCAGAACTTCCCGGACATGGACCTGCCCGTGGTCATCGTGACCGCGGCACTGCCGGGCGCCTCGCCCGCGCAGCTGGAGAACGATGTGGCGCGCAAGATCGAGAACTCGATCGCCACGCTGCAGGGCTTGAAGCACATCACGAGCACGCTGACCGACGGCTCGGCCACCATCGCGGCCGAGTTCGTGCTGGAAAAGCCGATCCAGGAGGCCGTGGACGACGTGCGCTCCGCCGTCAGCCGCGTGCGCTCGGACATGCCGACCGACCTGCGCGACCCCATCGTGACCAAGCTGGATCTCGCGGCGCAGCCCATCCTGGCCTTCGCAATTTCTTCGAGCCGGCTCGACGACGAGGCACTGTCCTGGTTCGTCGACGACACCGTGGCGCGCCGGCTGCTGGCCGTGCGCGGCGTGGGCGCGGTGAACCGCGTGGGCGGCGTGAGCCGCGAGGTGCGCGTGGCGCTGGACCCGGCCAGGCTGCAGGCGCTGCGCGCCACGGCGGCCGATGTCTCGCGCCAGCTGCGCCAGGTGCAGCAGGAAAGCGCGGGCGGCCGGGCGGACCTGGGCGGCAGCGAGCAGCCCGTGCGCACCATCGGCACCGTGCAGTCGGCCGACGAGCTGCGGCGCATGCAGATCCCGCTGTCCGACGGGCGGCGCATCCTGCTGTCGGACGTGGCCACGGTGGAGGACACGGTGGCCGAGCAGCGCGCCACGGCCGTGCTGAACGGCAAGCAGGTGGTGGGCTTCGAGGTGGCGCGTTCGCGCGGCGCCAGCGAGGTCGAGGTCGGTGCCGGGGTCGAAGAGGCGCTGCGCAAGCTGCAGGCCGACCACCCCGACATCCAGCTCACGCGCACGCTGGACTTCGTGCAGATCGCCTCGGACGAATACGACGCCTCGATGAAGCTGCTCTACGAGGGCGCCATCCTCGCGGTGCTGGTGGTGTGGTTGTTCCTGCGCGACTGGCGCGCCACCATCGTCTCGGCCGTGGCGCTGCCGCTGTCGGTGATCCCGGCCTTCATCGGCATGTATTTGCTTGGCTTCTCGATCAACATCATCACGTTGCTGGCGCTCTCGCTGGTGGTGGGCATCCTGGTGGACGACGCCATCGTGGAGGTCGAGAACATCGTGCGCCACCTGCGCATGGGCAAGTCGCCCTACCAGGCGGCCATGGAGGCGGCCGAGGAGATCGGCCTGGCCGTGGTGGCGACCACCTTCACGCTGATCGCGGTGTTCCTGCCCACGGCCTTCATGAGCGGCGTGGTCGGCAAGTTCTTCAAGCAGTTCGGCTGGACCGCCTCGCTCGCGGTGTTCGCCTCGCTCGTGGTGGCGCGGCTGCTCACGCCCATGATGGCGGCCTACATGCTCAAGCCCCTGGTGGGCCAGGAGAAGGAGCCGGGCTGGCTGTCCTGGTACATGCGCGCAGCGCGGGCCTGCCTGCGCCACCGCGTGCTGACCATGGTAGGCGCCACGCTGTTCTTCTTCGGCTCGCTGGCGCTGATCCCGCTGCTGCCCTCGGGCTTCATCCCGCCCGACGACAACACCCAGACCCAGGTGCGCGTGGAGCTGCCGCCCGGCGCCAAGCTGGAGCACACGCTGGCCATGGCCGAGCAGGTGCGCCAGCGCCTGCTCAAGATCGACCACATCGGCGACATCTACACCGCCATCGGTGCAGGCAGCGCCGGTGCCGATCCGTTCTCGGGCAACTTCGTGGAGGCGCGCAAGGCCACGCTCACGCTGCAGCTGGCGCCGCGCGGCACGCGGCCCAGGAAGCAGGTGATCGAGCAGCAGATCCGCAACGCGCTGGCCGACCTGCCGGGCGTGCGCACGGGTGTGGGGCTGGGCGGCTCCAACGACAAGTACGTGCTGGCACTGTCGAGCCAGGACCCGCACGCGCTGCGCCAGGCCGCCACCGACGTGGAGCGTGAGCTGCGCACGATCCCGGGCATCGGCAACGTGACGTCGCTGGCCAGCCTGGTGCGGCCAGAGATCGTGGTGCGGCCCGACTTTGCGCGCGCGGCCGACCTGGGCGTGACCAGCGCCGCCATCGCCGACACGCTGCGCGTGGCGACCATGGGCGACTACGACAACCAGCTCGCCAAGCTGAACCTGCCCGAGCGCCAGGTGCCCATCATGGTCAAGCTGCGCGACGACGCGCGACAAGACCTGGCGCTGCTGGAAAGCCTTTCGGTGCCCGGCGCGCACGGGCCGGTGCGCCTGGGCGAGGTGGCCGCGCTGGAGCTGGCCGGCGGGCCGGCCGTCATCAGCCGCTACGACCGTGCGCGCAACATGAACTACGAGATCGAGCTGTCCACGCGCGGCCTGAACGACGTGACCGAGGCGGTGCGCCAGCTGCCGGCCGTGAAGAACCTGCCCGCCAGCGTGCGCATCATCGACGTGGGCGACGCCGAGGCCATGGGCGAGCTGTTCACGGGCTTCGGCCTGGCGATGCTGACCGGCGTGGTCTGCATCTACATCGTGCTGGTGCTGCTGTTCAAGGACTTCCTGCAGCCCGCGACCATCCTGGCCGCGCTGCCGCTGTCGCTGGGTGGGGCCTTCGTGGGCCTCTTGATCGCCGACAAGAGTTTCTCCATGCCCTCGCTGATCGGGCTCATCATGCTGATGGGCATCGCGACCAAGAACTCCATCCTGCTCGTGGAGTACGCCATCGTGGCGCGGCGCGACCACGGCATGGACCGCTGGGAGGCGCTGCTGGACGCCTGCCACAAGCGGGCGCGGCCCATCATCATGACCACGCTGGCCATGGGCGCCGGCATGCTGCCGATCGCCATCGGCTGGGGCGCAGCGGATGCGAGCTTCCGCTCGCCCATGGCCACGGCGGTGATCGGCGGGCTGATCACCTCCACGGTGCTGAGCCTGCTGGTGGTGCCGGCGGTCTTCACCTACGTGGACGACTTCGAGCGGTGGGTCCGCCGCAGCGTGCGCCGCCTGCGCCGGCAGCCGCCCGAGGCCGCGCCCGTGCCACACTGAGGGCGTGAACCGCAACGACGATTGGTCCTGGCCCACGCTGTGCCTGCTCCTGGCCGCCGGCAGCCTGCTGGCCCGGTGGCTGGGCAACCCGCTGGAATGGGAATGGTGGCCCGACTTCGCGGGCGATGCCATGACCTGGTGGGCGGCAGCGCTCGTGCACCGCTCGACCGCGCACTGGCTGGCCAACCTGCTGGCGCTGGCCGCCGTCGCGGTGCTGGGGCTGGCGTTGCAGGTGCCGCGCGCCCAGGCCTGGGCCTTGTTCGCGGCCTGGCCCTTGTCCACGTTGGGGCTGCTGCTGTTCCCGCAAATCGAGCGCTACGCCGGCCTGTCGGGCGCGCTGCACGCGGCCGTGGCCGTGCTGGTGGTGCACTGCGCCTTCACGCGTGGGCACCAGGCCTGGGCCGGCCTGCTGGGCGCGGGCCTGGCGGCCAAGCTGCTGGCCGAAGGCGCCTGGAGCCGGCCGCTGGTGTTCGAGCCCGAATGGGGCTTCGCCGTGGCCACGGGCGCGCACCTGACGGGCGCGCTCGCCGGGCTGCTCTGCGCGCTGGCGGCCTACGGCCTATCGCGGATGTGGCGGATGCGCGCGACCAGGGCCGTGGTCGAGTAGCCGTCGACGAAGGGGATGGCCAGCGCATCGCCGCCCCAGCTGCGCACCAGCGCGGTCTCGGGCAGCTTGTCCATGTCGTAGTCGCCGCCCTTGACGATGAGGTCGGGCCGCAGTTCCCCGATCAGGGCCTGCGGCGTGTCCTCGTCGAACCAGGTCACAAGGTCGACGGCGCCCAGCGCGGCCATCATCACGGCGCGTTCGGCCTCGGCATTGAGCGGCCGGTCCGGTCCCTTGCCCAGGCGGCGCGCCGAGGCGTCGCTGTTGAGCGCCACGACCAGGCTGCCACCCTGCGCGCGCGCCTGGGCGAGGTAGTTCACATGGCCGCGGTGCAGGATGTCGAACACGCCGTTGGTGAACACCCACGGGCGCGGCAGCGCGGCCAGGCGCGCGGGTGCCTCGCTGCGGGCGCAGATCTTGTCCAGGAAGGCGGGCGGGGCGAAGACGGTCATGGGCGACGATGCTAGCAGCGCGAAATGCCACCCCATCGGCCTGCATTTCAAGCCGTGCGGCCATGCCGGGGCTTCCATAATCGTGCGTCCATGAACCTTGTCGAAGTCAACATCCACTCGATCAAGCTCGGCCATCCGCTGCCGTTCGAGCTGCGCACCGAGCGTGGGGTGCTGCTGGCGCACAAGGGCTACGTGATCCAGACGCGCGGCGAGTTCCTGCAATGGACGTCGCGCGGCATCACGATCTGCATCGACATGGACGCCAGCGACGACCGCCAGCGCGCCTACATGGGCAAGCTGCACGACATGGTGCGCTCCGAGCGCACGCTGGGCGAGATCCAGAACGTCAAGATCGCCCCCGACGACCTGTTCGCCAGCAACGTGCGGCCCGAGAAGCCGGACCGGCCCGACTGGGTGGTCCTGCAGTCGCGTGCCAACGGCCTGCTGCGCGACGCGCAGGGCGAGGACTTCCTGGGCCGGCTGGACAAGCTCTACCAGGAGCTGCGCGAGGCGCTGCACCACCACCCGGACGCGACGCTGCTCGCGCTGAACCACCTGGCGGCCACCGAGACGCGCATGTACAGCGCCACCCACGCCATGGTGGTCTACGTGGTGTGCAGCCTGGCCGCGCGCGAGGTGCTGCAGTGGCCGACCGAACTCGACGAGGCCCTGGGCAAGGCCGCGCTGACCATGAACATCAGCATGACGGCGCTGCAGGACCAGCTGGCCCAGCAGTCGCAGGCGCTGACGGTGGCGCAGATCGAGGCCATCGAGCAGCACGCGCAGCGCAGCTTCTCGGCGCTGCTGTCACTCGGCGTGACCGATGAGAACTGGCTGCTGGCCGTGCGCCACCACCACGACCGCGCGCCGGGGCCGCTGGCGGGCAAGACGCTGCCGCTGCGGCTGGCGCGGCTGATCCAGCGCGCCGACATGTTTACGAGCCGGCTGGCGCCGCGCGTGTCGCGCACGCCCATGTCCACCTCGGCGGCGATGCAGGGCTGCTACTTCGACGAGGAGCAGCAGGTGGACGAAGCCGGCGCGGCCTTGATCAAGGCCGTGGGCGTGTATTCGCCGGGGCTGTATGTGCGCCTCGTCAACAACGAGTTGGCGGTGGTGATCCAGCGCGGCAAAAACACCAGCACGCCGCGCGTGGCGGTGCTGGTCAACCGCGACGGGCTGCCCGCCGGCACGATGATGCTGCGCGACACGGCCTTGCCGCAGTACAAGATCGCGGCCAGCGTGCCGCAGCGCGAGGTAAAGGTCCAGGTGCCGCTGGACCGGCTGCTGGCGCTGGTCTGATCAGGCGGCGTTGGGCGCCGCGGCGGCGAGTTCGCGCGTGATCTCTTTGCGGTAGCGGTTCAGCTCCTGCACGGTCTTGAAGCTGCGGTCCATCAGCAGGCTCAGGTTGTGCAGGATGCGGTCGACGACCTTGCCTTCCCAGACGGCGTCGAACTTGATCTGCTGGTCCAGCCAGTGCTCCAGCCACTCGGGGTTGGGCAGGCGCGACTGCACGGTGTCGCGCGGAAACAGGCTCTGGTTCACATGCAGGTTGGTCGGGTGCAGGGCCTGGGCCGTGCGGCGCGCGCTGGCCATCAGCACGCCGACCTTGGTGAAGGCGGCACGCGCCTCGTTGCCCGCGTTCTGGATGGCACGCTTCATGTAGCGCAGGTAGGCGCCGCCATGGCGGGCTTCGTCCTTGCTCAACGTGTCGTAGATCTTCTTGATGACCGGCTCGGTGTGCCATTCGCTGGCGCGGCGGTACCAGTGGTTCAGCCGGATCTCGCCGCAGAAGTGCAGCATCAGCGTTTCCAGCGCAGGTGCCGGGTCGAACTGGAAGCGCACCTCGTGCAGTTCTTCCTCGGTGGGCGCGAGTTCGGGCTTGAAGCGGCGCAGGTACTCCATGAGCACCAGCGAGTGCTTCTGCTCCTCGAAGAACCAGACCGACATGAAGGCGGAGAAATCGCTGTCGCCCTGGTTGTCGCGCAAGAACATCTCGGTGGCCGGCAGCGCCGACCACTCGGTGATGGCGTTCATCTTGATGGTCTGCGCCTGCTCGTCCGTGAGCTTGGAGGCGTCGAACTGGTCCCAGGGGATGTCCTTCTCCATGTTCCAGCGCACAGCTTCGAGTTGTTTGAACAGTTCCGGGTAGAGCATGGCAGTCTTCATTACTTGAGCTTATTTTAAGCAAGCCGCCCCCAAGGTGAGCTGAATTCCGGTTCCGGTGCAGGTGAAGCGCGCGGCCATGGGTGCGCGAACATTTTTTTACGGCGTGCGCGCATATCACCGGGAACTTCGCCACGGCGACGCGGCTCCATGCAAGGGTGATGCGCAGCAGGCAACGTTCCGCCAGCCGCTTCCGCCAAGTTTTCGCTGCGAAGCCTTCCTCTCGATGGAAGCAATCCCGGAGTGGTTCTCCTCCTCCTCCCTCCCCCTCGTTCGCTCCGGGGCGCTTCGCAGCCTTTCATACAGCGCCAAGACGACAGGGCCCCGCGGGGCCCTGTTCTGCGTCTGCACTGCGCGGCGCGTCAGCGCGGCTTGGTGTCGGCGAAGCTCGGGCGCTGCATGAGCTTGTCCTGCAGCCGCGCCAGGTTGGGGTGGTTGTTGCGCCAGGCGATGTCCGGGAAGCGGAACTCCAGCCAGCCCAGCGCACAGCCGACAGCGATGTCCGACAGGCTCAGGTGGATGCCGCTGCAGTAGGGCTTGTCGCCCAGCCCCTGGCTGATGGCCTTGAGCCCGACGTTGACCTTGCCGAGCTGGCGCTCGATCCAGGCCTGGCTGCGTTCGCCCTCTGCACGGTGTGCCCATCCGGCTTCCAGGCGGGCCAGCACGCCGGCGTCCATGACACCGTCGGCCAGGGCCTCCCAGGTCTTGACCTCGGCGCGCTCGCGGCCCTGCGTGGGGATGAGCCGGCCGACCGGCGACAAGGTGTCCAGGTATTCGACGATCACGCGCGAATCGAACACGGCCTCGCCGCCTTCCATCACCAGGCAGGGCACCTTGCCCAACGGGTTGGAGCGCGCGATGGTGGTTGCGTCCGCCCACACATCCTCGTCCGCGAACTGGTAGTCCAGCTTTTTCTCCGCCATGACGATGCGTACCTTGCGGACGTAGGGGCTGGCGAGGGAACCGATCAGTTTCATGGGCATGGGGTCTCGGGAGCGGCCTGGGCACCGCCCCAGGCGGGCAGATTCTAGGCGGCCGCCCTGGGGCCAGCGTGGTGCGCAACCTACAATTCGGCCCTATGAGCCTCTCGACGATCTCCGCCCTTTCCCCGCTGGACGGCCGCTATGCCGCCAAACTCGCACCGCTGCGCCCCCTGATGAGCGAGCACGGTTTCATGCACCGGCGCGTGCAGGTCGAGATCGCCTGGTTCATCGCGCTGAGCGATGCCGGCTTCGACGAATTCAAGCCGCTGACGCCCGGCGCGCGCACCTACCTGCTGGGCCTGGTGAAGAACTTCAGCGAGGCCGATGCGCTGGCCATCAAGGAGATCGAGAAGACCACCAACCACGACGTGAAGGCCGTGGAGTACTGGATCAAGTCGAAGTTCGAAGCGCGGCCCGAGTTGCTCGCCGCCGCCGAGTTCGTGCACTTCGCCTGCACCAGCGAAGACATCAACAACACCAGCCATGCACTGCAGCTGAAGGCCGCACGCGCGACCGTGCTGCTGCCTGCGCTGGACGCCATCCTGGCCAAGCTGCGCGAGATGGCCCAGACCTTCGCCGACGTGCCCATGCTGGCGCGCACGCACGGCCAGACCGCCAGCCCCACCACCGTGGGCAAGGAAGTGGCCAACGTGTTCCGCCGCCTGGAGAAGGCGCGCGCGCAGATCGCCGGCGTGGAACTGCTGGCCAAGATGAACGGCGCCGTGGGCAACTACAACGCCCACCTGTCGGCCTGGCCCACGTTCGACTGGGAGGCCTTCAGCCGCCGCGTGATCGAGACGCCCGAGCCGCTGGGCCTGGGGGTGACCTTCCAGCCCTACAGCATCCAGATCGAGCCGCACGACTACATGGCTGAGCTGTTCGACGCCGTGGCACGCGCCAACACCATCCTGGTGGACTGGTCGCGCGATGTGTGGGGCTACATCAGCCTGGGCTACTTCAAGCAGCGCCTGAAGGCCGGCGAGATCGGCTCGTCGACCATGCCGCACAAGGTCAACCCGATCGACTTCGAGAATGCCGAGGGCAACCTGGGCCTGGCCAACGCACTGCTGCGCCACCTGTCGGAGAAGCTCCCCGTGAGCCGCTGGCAGCGCGACCTGACCGATTCCACCGTGCTGCGCAACATGGGCGTGGCGCTGGGCTACGCCGCGCTGGCCTACCAGTCGCTCCTGACCGGCCTGAACAAGCTGGAACTCAACCGCGAGGCGCTGGACGCCGACCTGGACAGCTCCTGGGAAGTGCTGGCCGAGCCGATCCAGACGGTGATGCGCCGTTTCGGCGTGCAGGGCGCCTACGAGAAGCTCAAGGAAGTCACGCGCGGCAAGACGGTGCAGGCGGCCGACCTGCATGCGCTGATCCGCTCGCTGGAAATTCCAGAGGCCGAGAAGAACCGGCTGCTGGCCATGACGCCGGGCAGCTACATCGGCAAGGCCGTCGACCTGGCCAGGCGCACCTGAAGCCGTGGCGCTCAAGTCCACGGTCTTCAAGGCCGCGCTGTCGATCGCCGACATCGACCACGGCTACTACGCCGACCACGCCTTCACGCTGGCCCGCCATCCGAGCGAGACCGACGAACGCATGATGGTCCGGCTGGCTGCGCTGGCGCTCCACGCGCACGCGCTGCAGACGGTCTGCAACGGTGACGGCACGCTGGGTTTCGGCGCGGGCCTCTCAGATCCGGACGACCCGGACGTGATCCTGCGCGACTACACCGGCCAGGCGCGGCTCTGGATCGAGGTCGGCCTGCCCGAGGAACGTGCGCTGGCCAAGGCCTGCGGCAAGTCCGACGCGGTGGCGGTCTACGCCTACCAAAGCTCGGCCGAGATCTGGTGGCAAGGCATCCGCGGCAAGCTCGCGCGGCAGGACAAGCTCACGGTCTGGCGCATTCCCACGGCCACCAGCCAGGCCCTGGCCACGATGGCCGAACGCAGCATGCAGCTGCAGGCCACGGTGCAGGACGGCCAGCTGCTGCTGTCCAATGCCAGCACCAGCCTCGAACTCGCCTGCGAACGCTGGCAGCCCTGATCAGGCGGGGTCGGGTTCGTCGGCGGCTGTGTCGGCGGCCTTGTTCTCGGTCGCCCGTTCGGCATAGCGGTTGAAGCGCCAGGCCTGGCCGTGCAGCGTGATGCGGCGCCAGGTGGCCCGCTTCTCGGCCGGCGACATCTCCGGCCACAGCTGCACCTCCTCGAAGGTCCGCCCGCAGCCTTTGCAGTCGTCGTCGCCCTGGCTGGTGGAGCAGATCGCGATGCAGGGCGTGTCGGGCTGGGTGGCATACCAGTCGAGCCAGGCCTGCCGCGCCTGGGCCGGCATGGTGGCCTCGTCGGCTTCGTCCTCGTGGTAGTACACCATCAGCGCATAGACCTCGGCCAGAGCCCGCACCTGCGGCCCGAGGGTGACGCCATCGGGCGAGGGTGTGCGCTCGCGCCAGAAGTTGATGGCGGCTTCGATGTCGGTGATGTGGATGCCAGCCATAGGGGCGCGGATCATAGCGCCGGTCGCCGCGGTTCCAGGCAGGCGCGCGCGTAGTGGCCTTTCGGCCACGCAGTCAAGCCCCTTGCGCGGCGCGGGGACTTGCCAGCAGATGCTGCGGCCGATGCTCTAATCCGCGCCGCGAAGGGGAGTAGCTCCCACTGGCTGCGACGCAGGGAGGCCATCCGTTGAGGAGAGCCGCCGCAGCCGTTTCGACCGAGCCGTCATTACGAAGCATGACTTCCGGCAGGTCGGGCAGACATCGGACAAACACATGCCGAGCAAGACCTTCGATCCAAGCCTGAAACGGGCGGGTCGAAGTGCGCTTGCGGTGGCATTGCATCCACCAACTCCGCCGGGCTCGCCTGTTTCTGGTTGTACTTGATCTACAACACGGAGAGTTTTGTTCATGGAGTTCATGTCCACCGCATGGTGGTCGGCGTTGCTGGCCATCATCCTCATCGACCTGGTGCTCGCGGGCGACAACGCCATCGTCATCGCCCTGGCCGCCCGCAACCTGCCGCAGCATTTGCAGAAGAAGGCGGTGATCTGGGGCACGGTCGGCGCCATCGCCGTGCGTGCCGTGATGACGCTGGGTGTGGTCTGGCTGCTCAAGGTGCCCGGCCTCATGCTGGTCGGCGGCATCGGCCTGGTCTGGATCGCCTACAAGCTGCTGGCCGACAACCACGGCGACGAGGAAGGCCACGGCCCCATGGCCACCACCTTCTGGGGCGCGATGAAGACCATCATGATTGCCGACGCGCTGATGGGCGTGGACAACGTGCTGGGCGTGGCCGGTGCGGCCCACGGCGCCATGGACCTGGTGGTTATCGGCCTGCTCATCAGCGTGCCCATCGTGGTGTTCGGCAGCACCATGGTTCTGAAGCTGGTCGAGCGCTTCCCGATGATCATCAAGATCGGTGCCGCGGTGCTGGCCTTCACGGCCGCCAAGATGATCGTGAACGAGCCCGTGCTCGGCTCCACGTTCACCGACAATCCTGCGCTGCGCTGGGGCCTGACGGCCACCGTGATCGTCGGCGTGCTGGGTGCAGGCTGGCTCAAGGAGCGCCGCAGCGCCGGCAAGCAACAAGCGGCCTGAACGGGTGAAGGCCAGGCACGGGGCTGCGGCGGCAGCCCCCTGCCTTGACGACAGTCCGCCGAACCAGGAGGCCTCCATGGAAACGGTCATTGTTTACATCGACGACGCGGCCTACGCCAGGCAGCAACTGGCCTCTGTGCTCGATGCCGGCGCGACGGACACGCAACTGCCCCCGGTCCACTGGGTGCTGGTGGCCTGCGCGCCGCGCATGACGCACCGCATCAGCAAATGGGTCAGCCACAGCGCGCGCGAGAACTGGCGCGCCAAATGGTCGGACAAGCTGTTCAACGAGGTCTCGCCGTGGCTGCGCCAGCGCGGTGACCGCATCACCGAGGTGCTGGCCAAGGGCCCGCTCACGGAACTGCAGGCGCAGTTGGCTGCCGAGCACCGCTCGCAGCACCTGCTGGACGCGCGCCGCCCCAAGCTCGGCCACGACATGCAGCCGGTGGTGGCACCCGCCGCCGAAGCCCCGGCCGCCGGCAAGAAGCAGCCGCCGTGGTCCTTGCCGGGCGCCATCGCCGGCATCTTCGGCCTGGCGCTGGTGCTCGCGGAGTAATCCACGCGCCCGCGGCGGGCCGTCAGCGTTCGGCCTGCCGCTCCTTCTCCTGCTCTTTCACGATGGCTTCGATCGCACGTGCGCGCACGTCGATGATCGAGGCCTCGATGTGGTCGCCCGGCGCATTGCCCTGGCGCGGCCCGCGCGCGTAGTTCTGCGCCGCCTTGAAGCGGTCGAGCGCGCCGGCATAGTCCAGCCGCGCGACCTGCTGCTCGGCCTCGGCGCGGATGGCACGCAACGTCTGCCCCTGCTGTGCGTAGGCGCTGGCCAGTTGCTGCCAGGCAGCGGCATCGCGCGCGTCCAGGGCGACGCGGGCCTGCAGGCGCTGCGCCACCTCGGCCGCCTGGCCACTGCGGATCTGCAACGGTGCGGCCAGCAGCAGTTCGGGCCGGCCGGCCTGGTCTGCGGGGATGACGGCCAGCGCCGCCAGCGCGCCGGCCGCATCACCGGCTGCCGACCGCAGCTCAGCGTCCAGCAGCGCCGCCTGGCGCAAGGCCTTGGGATCGGCCTGCACCGCAACGCGCAAACGCTGCACCAGGCCGCGTGCCGCCTCGTCATCGCGCAGCCGGCTGGCCGACAGCGCCCCGGCGTACAGCACCGGTGCGGCCTGTGCCGCGGGCACAGGGCCGAGCGTGCCGGCTTCGCCGACCCAGGAACGCAGCCGATCGGGCCCCGGGTTGGAAAGCACGCGCGCCCGCGCCGCCATCATGCCGTGCACGAGGTCGGGCTGCGTGGGTGCGGGCCGGCGTTCCAGCAGGGCCTGGCGGGCCTGCATGTCGGCCATGCGTTCGGTGGTCAGCGGGTGGCTGCGCAGGTAGGGGAAGGAGCCGTTGTCGTTGAGCTTGCTGGCCTGCTGCAGCTTGTCGAACATGCTCACGAAACCGGCCGGATCGAAGCCGGCCTGCGTCGCCACGCCGTAGCCGATGCGGTCGGCCTCGCGCTCCATGTCGCGCGAGAAGTTCAGCTGGCTCTGCACGGCCGCGCCCTGGGCACCCATGATGACGGCGCTGGCGGCATCGGGACTTCTGCTGACGGCCAGCGCCCCCAGGATCATGGCGCCGATGGCCCAGGGTGTGACACGCGAGGACTGCTCCATCAGGCGCGAGATGTGCCGCTGCGTCACATGGGTCAGTTCGTGTGCCAGCACCGAGGCCAGTTCATCGCGCGAGCTGACGGCGCCGATCAGGCCCAGGTGCAGCCCCAGATAGCCGCCCGGCAACGCGAACGCGTTGATGGTGCGGTCGCGGCCCATGAGGATCTCCCAGGCGTAGCGCTCGTCCTGCTCGGAAGTCAGCTCGCCGCGCTGCCTGGCCGCGGCCAGCAACGGCTGCCAGATGCTCTGCACGTAGTCCTCGAGCACGGCATCGTCGATGTAGTCCGGATCGCGGTAGAGCTCGCGCGCAATGCGCGCGCCAAGCTTGCGCTCGGCCGCTGTCGTCATCGAGCTGCCATCGCCCAGGCTGGGCAGGCCCTGGGCCGCGGCCAGGGTCATCGTGCCGGCCAGCACCACGCAAAGGAGGCGCTGCGCACCACGCAGGAATGTGGAAACCATGCCCTCTATGATGCGCGATCCGGCGCCGGGTTCAGTCCTTGGCCGCAGCGCCTTCGACTCCTCCGCCCATGAGCACGCTGACACATTTCGACACCCACGGCCAGGCCCACATGGTGGACGTGGCCGACAAGCCCGCCACGCGCCGCGTGGCCGTGGCCACCGGCCGCATCGCCATGCAGCCGGCCACGCTGGCCTTGATCCGCCAGGGCAACGCCAAGAAAGGCGACGTGCTGGGCATCGCGCGCATCGCCGCGATCCAGGCGGCCAAGAAGACCAGCGAGTTGATTCCGCTGTGCCACCCCCTCGCGCTGACGCGCGTGGCTGTCGAGTTCGCGCTGCCTGGCGAGGGCGATGCCGCAGCCTGGGTCGATTGCACGGTGACGGCCGAGACCATCGGCCCCACGGGCGTGGAGATGGAGGCCCTGACGGCCGTGCAGGTCGGCCTCCTGACCATCTACGACATGTGCAAGGCGGCCGACCGCGGCATGGTCATGACGGACGTGCGGCTGCTGGAGAAGCGCGGCGGCAAGTCGGGCGACTACCTGGCGGCCGGGTCGGCTGCCTGAGCGGCCAGCCAGCGCGCGTAGTCCTTGGGAAATGCCGCTGCAAAGCGCGGCTTGTGGAACTCCACTTCGCTCTGCAACCCCAGCAGCTGCGCACTGTCCAGCAGCTTCTCGATGACGCGCGGCTCTGGCGAGAAATGCAGCAGTTCGGTCGCCAGGGCGTGCACGAACGCAGCGCTGTCCGGCGTCACCTCCGACACACCGAGCACGGCGAAGCGCACCTGGCGCTGGTACAGCCAGCTCTGCTGCACCTTGGCCAGCGTGTCGTCGCGGTAGGCGGGCGCGCGCTGTGCGGGCTGCAGGTAGATCTGGCTGATGCGGCGGTAGTCCCAGGCGGCGTAGGCGACCAGGGCGAGCGCCAGCACCGCCAACAGCGTGGGCGCGTGGCGCATGGCCGCCGGGGCCGGCCGGGCGGCGGGGTCATCGCGCCACAACAGGCCCAGGCACAAGCCCAGGGCCAGTTGGAAGGGGCCATACCAGAGCGGATATTCCAGCAGGCTGTGCACGCCAATGACGGCCAACACCATCCAGGCGGCGCGGCGCACGGGATCCGTCTCGCGCCAGGGCTTGGCCCGCAGGACCCACACCACGACGCCGCCGCACACCAGCAGCGCGGCCGGAATGCCCAGTTCCACGGCCAGGTGGAGGGGCAGGTTGTGGGCGTTGTCGAGGATGTCGCAGAAGCGCGGGCCGTCGTACAGGGTGATGTAGTGCGCGTAGTCGAGCTCGCCCCAACCCCAGCCGAGCCAGGGCTTGGCGGCGATCAGGTGGAGCACGTTGCGCCACAGGGTGATGCGGCTGGAGCACAGGGCGTCGCCTTCGCGCAGTCGGGAAAGCATGCCGTGGGTGGCGGGGTCGAGGTTGGCGAGCCAGGGGAGTGCGAGTGTGGCGATGGCGTAGCAGGCGAGCATGCTGCCGAGCCGTGTCGCGGTGCGGGCGTCTCGACGCCAAAATAAGGCTGCCACGGCCAGCATCCCCAGCTGTAGTAGCCCGGTGCGCGAGGCTGTGGCGGCATTGGCAACCACTAACAGGGCGACGGCGGCAACGACTGAGGTGCGCCGGCCCCACTCGCAGTGCCGCGGTGAAATGACACAGGTTGCCAACACGGTCGCCAAGGCGATATTGGTCAGCGAGGCGAACTGGTTACGCTGGCGTAAATTGGCAAAGGCCTCACCGGCCGGCGCCGAATTTACCCATGGCGCGAGCAGCGCGGCATAGCCAAAGTATTGCAGTAGGGCCATTGCACTGCTGATTAGAGCTGCGAGGATCCAGGGAAGAAATGCGCACCACCAGAACCAGGACCACGATTTGACGCCGATGGCTACGCGTGGTCGGCGCCAGCGCGGCAGCGCAGCCCCTAAAGCGATAAGGGCGAACGCCCCGGTCACAGCAAGTGCTTCGTAAGGGACCAGCGCAACGCTCCGTGGCCATAGAACGAGTAGAAGCGCAATTGAGCCATACATGCACACGACGAACATATAAGCGCGCGGTTGCCCATGCTGGATTGCAGCCAAAGTGCAAAGGGCAACCGCGAAGGCTGTGAATAGCCAAGGTGGGACTGCCGGGACAGGACCAAAAGAGATGGCGCTAAGCCAAGGGAGCGCGCAACCGACAAAAACACACGCAGCCCACATGGGCCTACTCGACGTTCCGCGTCGCGAGGTCACGGCGGCGCCGGTATCGAAGGTCGGAATATTTGCAGTGGTGTCATTTGGATCTCACCTTTTAAGTCTGGCACTTTGACGGCTCGGAGCTCGGGATAGTCGCCCTGCGCCATGGCATGCCAGGCGGTTACTCCTTCAACGCAGAGTTCAACAGCGTGGACGCGACATAAAACATTCAGTGTTCTCTCCGCCGTGGCAGGATCTCCATTTAAACCCGCTGCTAAGGCATATCTAAACAATACAGGCGGAAACCCAAAGCGCTCCGCCATTTTTTTCATTTCATCCAATTGCTCTTGGGACATATTTCGGACGGCGCGCGATTTCGCAAAATTCGAGATCTCGTCAAACTGGGTCAACAACCGCAATTGGATAGCATTAGACTGGTCAAATGATGGCCCAAACCCAGCCATCTCAAAACGCATGTCGCGATGCCTTTTCTCCACCTCAAGATACTCATACACCACTCGTGCCAGTAGCGTTGCTGCGACGACTCCAACCACGATCACCAGGACACGCGGCAACACAATAGACTTGCGAGGTGTCGACCTCCCCTCTACCAAGCCTGCGAGCAATCCGGTTGGCAGCAGAAAGTACGCATAGTCCAAGGGAAACTCAAACATGGCATGCACACCGACTACAAGGATTCCACCAAGCGCCAATGCGGAAGCAGCATCTTTGCAGGCGTACAGATGACGCCAGAGCCACAGCGTCAAACTCACCGCTATTAGACCTCCCACAAGAACTCCATTCGTTACGAACAGCTCAATAATCAGATTATGTGCGTCTTCAAACCATTGATTGATCGGTGCGTGAGCGTCGGCAACTTTGAATTGGGCAACAGACACCTGATTCCATCCATAGCCTATCCAAGGCTCCCGTCCGATGGCGTCCAACATTGCCGCCCATAGCGGCACCCGCACACCCGCCTTGGCCTGATCTGCCAAGCTTCTATTTGCTGAGAGAAATAACCAATCACATAGCGTGGGCCAAGCAAGTACAAACAGAAAAAAGTGTCCCCCCACAACGGCAATTGCGACGCGACCAATTTTGATATTTGCCCGCCTCTGCACGACAAGCAACCAGATCACCAAAACTGCCATTCCGGCCCATGCCGACCGCGACTGGGTAACTGCAATGCCAAAGCAAAACCAAGCAATCGCCAACCCTGCACCGAAGCGGCCTATCCACTCTTTTTGCAGGGACCACAGGGCCCCGACAACTCCAAGCAACAGCAGAGTTGCCAGTTGATTTGGCTGAGCCAGATTAGCGTATGGCCGAGCGTTGGGGGGCATGTCGACAAAAAAAATGGACGTGCGGCCGATATTCAGCCACTGAGAAATTGCGAGGCCAACTGACAAAACACATGCGGCAATGCAAGCAATCACTAGCGGCTCAATTATTAGCTCCGCCTCAGCGGGTGAGAAAGTAGGGGTTGCAACTGCAAGCGAAAAACCTATCAAGTAGAGACAGACGATGACCGCATCGCCGAAAAAATAGACTTGGCCGCAGGCCCACTGGATTAATGGAACGACTGCAACAAGCGCTGCACCGAGAGAAAGCCAAGAGACACGGATGTTACGCGCCGAACAAAGAATGCTTAAAGCCCACAAGGCCATAAGACCCAATGCGGCAGAAACGTCTTGCCAGAATGACGCCCAGGGGGCGTAGTGATTTGGCAGCAACCAACTCAAAAGGAAGCCGATTCCAGCCAAAGCCAAGGCGACGGACATTCTCAAAGAATCCAGAGGTCAAAAAAAAGCGCGCCGAGGCGCGCTTTCCGGTGCATTAAGCTCTCAAGGAGCAAAAGTGCCAGAAGGTGTCACAACAGTCTTGCAAGAACCGGGAAGAAATTTTCCTACAGCCGCAGTGTCTGCACTGGGCACGCCACAGACCCATTGACCGATTTGCGCGGGAATATTAGTCGTCGTCAAAACATTACCATTATTATCTTGCGGAACGAGGTAAACAAACTTTCCATTTAGAGCAGCATCGATACCGGTGTTGATGGTTACACGAACCATGCCGTTTCCGTTTGTCTGAATCGCAGAGACATACTTACTCGTCTGCGACGCGCTTTCACAACCCCAGCCGCCCGCAGCTGGTGCAGCACTAGCTCCTGATGCCGACTGATATGCCTCAGTGATCGTTGTTCTACATCCCGAAGCTGCCAGGATGATCTCCGACATCTTGGCCTTCTTCGTGTAATCCTGATACGCCGGCAGCGCCACCGCCGCCAGGATGCCGATGATCGCGACCACGATCATCAGTTCGATCAGGGTGAAACCCTTCTGCATGGTGCGCATGGAACGCTTCATTCGGAACTCCTCAAAACTGGTGGATAGACAACCGGCACTTCTGTGCAGGTTGCGTGCCAGGGTCGAATCGGGGCCTTTTGTAGCCTGAATTGCGACATTTTTCTCGCTTTTCCATGCATCGCTGGCGCCCGTGCCCCTGTTCCCGCCATTTATGGAACACCACCCTGACGTTTTTGTCACCCGATCAGCGCGATCCCGGCCGGAACGCCGGCGCAGGACCGCGCGATTCAAGATGCCGGAAGGTGATGCGGCCCTTGGTCAGGTCGTAGGGCGACAGCTCGAGCGAGACGTTGTCGCCGGCCAGGATGCGGATGCGGTGCTTGCGCATCTTGCCGCCGGTGTAGGCGACGAGCTGGTGGCCGTTCTCCAGCGTCACGCGAAAGCGCGAGTCGGGCAGGACCTCGTCGACCTTGCCACGCATCTCAATCAGTTCTTCCTTGCTCATGTAAAAGCTCCTCGCCATGGCAGCGCTGCTGCGGCAGCCACGGCCTTCGGTTCACGACACCACCCGGCCGCCTTGGCCGGGCGCACACGCCAGACGGCTGGCCGACTGGCAACAGTTGGGACGGAAAGAGGGAAAGCGCCGACCCGGGGCGTTTGCCTCTCGCGGGGATCGGCAAACTGGCGATCGGCGCAGCCAGCCGGTCAGAGGCAGGTCAAGAGGCGCGTACGCGCCGGACCCGTTCGCCGCAGCGGCCAAGTGCCGCGCGGCGAGGGCAGAAATTTTAGCGTGCATGCGCGCAGCACGTCGGCCGCCGGGGCCCGGGAAACCATGCGGCCGATGGGCGTGGCGTAGACTCGCCGCCGCCCGCAGCGCCCGCGCCGGACTTTTGCATGAACGCTCCCAAGCCCCCCTCTCCGCCGGCGATCCGCCGCATTCCAAAAGCCGTCGCGGCCACCACCGCCGGCCCGGCCGAGGCCGTGCGCCTGAACAAGCGCATGGCCGACCAGGGCCTGTGCTCGCGCCGCGAGGCCGACGACTGGATCGAGCGCGGATGGGTGCTGGTGAACGGCCAGCCCGCCACCATGGGCCAGAAGGTCACGGGCGCGGACCGCATCACGGTGGAACGCGCGGCCCAGGGCCAGCAGGCGCGCCAGGTCACGGTCCTGCTGCACAAGCCCATGGGCTATGTCAGCGGCCAGGCCGAAGACGGGCACGCCCCGGCCGTGACGCTCTTCACCGCGCAAAACCGCTGGGCCGAGGACCGCACACCCACGCGTTTCTCGCCTTCGCAGTTGCGCGGGCTGGCCCCGGCCGGCCGGCTGGACATCGATTCCGTGGGCCTCCTGGTGCTGACGCAGGACGGCCGCATCGCGCGCCAGCTGATCGGCGAGGACGCGCACATGGAAAAGGAATACCTGGTGCGCGTGCAATGGGGGGAGCAGGCGCTGGACGTGCGCGCCGCGTTCCCTGCAGCCCAGCTGGCCCGGCTGCGCCACGGTCTCTCGCTGGACGGCAAGCCGCTCAAGCCGGCCGTGGTGGAGTGGGAGAACGCCGAGCAGCTGCGCTTCGTGCTGACGGAGGGCAAGAAGCGGCAGATCCGCCGGATGTGCGAGCAGGTCGGCCTCAAGGTCGTGGGCCTCAAGCGCATCCGCATGGGGCGGGTGCTGCTGGGCCGGTTGCCGCCGGGCCAGTGGCGCTACCTGGCCCCCGGCGAAAGCTTCTGAACCTCAGTCGTCGCTGAGCACGGCCTGGTAGATCAGCGCACCGAGCACGGCGCCGACGATAGGCGCCACCCAGAACAACCACAGCTGGTCCACAGCGCCGGTGCTGGCGAACAGCGCCGGGCCCGTGCTGCGCGCCGGGTTGACCGAGGTGTTGGACACCGGGATCGACACCAGGTGGATCAGCGTCAGGCACAGGCCGATGGACAGGCCGGCGAAACCGCCCTGCGCGCGCTTGGCCGTGCTGCCCAGGATGACCAGCAGGAACACCGCCGTCAGCACCACCTCGGCGATCAGCACGGCGGTCATGCTGTACTTGCCGGGCGAGAGTTCGCCAAAACCGTTGCTGGCGAAGCCGCCGACCTCGAAGCCCGGCTTGCCGGTGGCGATCAGGTACAGCACGCCCGCCGCCGCGACGGCACCCAGCACCTGGGCGATCACGTAGCCCGGCAGTTCAGCCCAGCGAAAGCGGCCGCCGACCGCGAGGCCCACCGACACGGCCGGATTGAAGTGCCCGCCCGAGATCGGGCCGAAGGCATAGGCGCCCGTCAGCACCGTCAGGCCGAAGGCGAGCGACACGCCCAGCAGGCCGATGCCCACGCCCGGGAACGCGGCCGCCAGCACCGCGCTGCCGCAGCCGCCGAACGTGAGCCAGAACGTGCCGAGGAATTCGGCCGTCCACTTCTTGATGTTGCTGTCCATTTGTTGGTCTTTCTTGAAGAGGAAGCGGTGCACGCGCACCAGCAGGCAAAATTCTCAACACGCAATTGCATGCAACACGTAACAACAAATGCGCAGTTTGTAACCAGTTGGCACATCGCGACAGATTAGTTCACGGACTTGAAGACTTTTGCGCCGCCCATAATTGCGCCCCTGTCCGGCACGCCGCCGGAACCGACCGACAACACAACGACATGACCAAGCAAACCCTGTCCTTCCAGGCCGAAGTGGCCCAGCTGCTGCACCTCGTCACGCATGCGCTGTACTCCAACCCCGAGATCTTCCTGCGCGAGCTGATCTCCAATGCCTCGGACGCCTGCGACAAGCTGCGCTTCGAAGCCCTGAACGACGGCAAGCTCTACGAAGACGCGCCCGATCTGCAGGTGCGTGTGAGCTTCGACAAGGCGGCCAAAACCCTGACCATCACCGACAACGGCATCGGCCTGTCGGAGGCCGAGGCGATCGCCAACCTGGGCACCATCGCCAAGAGCGGCACCAAGGAGTTCATGGGCAAGCTGTCGGGCGACCAGAAGGTCGACGCGCAGCTGATCGGCCAGTTCGGCGTGGGCTTCTACTCGGGCTTCATCGTCGCCGACAAGATCACCGTGGAATCGCGCCGCGCCGGGCTGCCGGCCGACCAGGGCGTCCGCTGGGTGTCCGGCGGCACGGGCGACTTCGAGGTCGAGACCATCAACCGCCCCCTGCGCGGCACCAGCGTCACGCTGCACCTGCGCCCCGAAGGCGAGGAATACCTCAACACCTGGAAGCTCAAGTCCATCATCGGCAAGTACTCCGACCACATCTCGCTGCCCATCCTGATGCGCAAGGAAGAGTGGAAGGAAGGCGAGGACAACAAGGGCGGCGACATGGTCCTCACCGACGAGTGGGAGACCGTGAACAAGGCCACGGCCCTGTGGTCGCGCCCCAAGAAGGACATCACGGCCGAGGAATACGCCGAGTTCTACAAGCAGATCAGCTACGACCACGAGGCCCCGCTGGCGCATTCGCACAACCGCGTGGAAGGCGGCACCGAGTACACGCAGCTGCTCTACATCCCCGGCAAGGCGCCGATGGACCTGTGGAACCGCGACAAGAAGGGCGGCCTGAAGCTCTACGTCAAGCGCGTGTTCATCATGGACGATGCCGAGGCACTGCTGCCCAGCTACCTGCGCTTCGTCAAGGGCGTGGTCGATTCGGCCGACCTGCCGCTGAACGTGAGCCGCGAGCTGCTGCAGGAAAGCCGCGACGTGCGCGCCATCCGCGATGGCAACACGCGCCGCGTGCTTTCCATGTTGGAAGACCTGGCCAAGAAGCAGAAGACCGCGCCCGAGAGCCAGGAAGGCAAGATCGACGTGGGCTCGGGCGATGCCGTGCCGGCGCCCGAGCCGACCGAGGCGCTGAGCGCCGAGGTCACCGACGTGGTGGACAAGACCGCCACGGCTGCCGACGCTGCCGCACAGTTCGCCGACGAGTCCGACAAGTACGCGCGCTTCTACGCCGAGTTCGGCTCGGTGCTCAAGGAAGGCCTGGGCGAGGACTTCGCCAACCGCGAACGCCTGGCCAAGCTGCTGCGCTTCGCGAGCACGCAGTCCGATGCCGTCACGGTCTCCTTCGCCGACTACAAGAGCCGCATGAAGGAAGGCCAGGAGGCGATCTACTACATCACCGCCGACAGCCTGGCCGCGGCCAAGAACAGCCCGCAACTCGAGGTCTTCAAGAAGAAGGGCATCGAGGTGCTGCTGATGACCGACCGCGTGGACGAGTGGGCGCTGAACTACCTCAACGAGTTCGACGGCACGCCGCTGCAGTCCGTCGCCAAGGGCGCCGTCGACCTGGGCAAGCTGCAGGACGAGGAGGAAAAGAAGGCCGCCGAAGAGGCCGCCGAAACCTTCAAGCCGCTGCTCGCCAAGCTCAAGGAAGCGCTCAAGGACAAGGCCGAGGACGTGCGCGTGACGACCCGCCTGGTCGACTCGCCCGCCTGCCTGGTGGTGCAGGACCATGGCATGAGCACGCAGCTCGCGCGCATGCTCAAGCAGGCCGGCCAGAGCGCACCGGAGGTCAAGCCCGTGCTGGAGGTCAACGCCGAGCACCCGCTGGTCAAGAAGCTGGACGGCTCCGTGCACTTCCACGACCTGGCCCACATCCTGTTCGACCAGGCGCTGCTGGCCGAAGGCGGACTGCCGGACGATCCCGCGGCCTACGTGCGCCGTGTGAACGCCTTGCTGGCCTGAGGGTCCAAGCCTCCATGACCCACGCCACCCGCCTCCTCGCCGCCCTCGCGGGCACCGTCGTGCTGGGGGGTTGCGCGGCAGGCGTGGGCATCAGCGTGCCGGTGTTCCCGGGCGTCTCGCTGCGCGTCGGCGTGGGTTCGGGCGGCAATGTCAACGTCGGCGTCGGTACCGGCGTCGGGCCGGTCGGCGTGGGCGTGGGCGTCAACCAGCGCGGCCAGGTGTCGGCAGGTGCCGGCGTCGGTGTCAGCACCGGCGTGGGCAACAGCGGCGCGCGCGTGGGTGCCGGGGTTGGCACCGGCACCGTCATCTACGACCCCAAGGACCCCAGGCGCTCGCCGCCGGCCAACACCAATGCCGACAACGTCGGCGGCCCATAGGTAGCGCCTCGCTCAGGCGCTCAGGCTCTCAGCTCCTCAGACGATCAGCGGCGCCTCGTCCATCGCCTCGATCTGGTCCTGCAACAGCACCACCTGGCCCTGCCAGTAGTCGCTGCTGCCGAACCACGGGAAGTTCGCCGGAAAGCTCGGGTCGCTCCAACGCCGCGCCAGCCAGGCGCTGTAGTGGATCAGGCGCAGCGTGCGCAGCGGCTCGATCAATGCGAGTTCACGCCTGTCGAAATCGCGGAACTGCTCGTAGCCGTCCAGGAGGCCCGACAGCTGCAGCGTGCGCTGCTTGCGGTCGCCCGACAGCAGCATCCACAGGTCTTGCACCGCCGGGCCCATGCGGGCGTCGTCCAGGTCGACGAAATGCGGGCCGCCGCCGGGGCGGTCGGTCGGTGTCCAGAGGATGTTGCCGGGGTGGCAGTCGCCGTGCAGGCGCAGGCTGGCGATGCCGCCAGCCTGGCCGACCTGCGGCAAGCCGCTGGCCTGGACGCGCTGCAGCGCCTCGGTGCACACGCGCTCCCAGTCGGCCTGCACGTCCAGCGGCACCATCTGGTGGGCCAGCAGCCAATCCTTGGACGCCGTGCCGAAGCTCTGCAGGTCCAGCGTGGGCCGCTCGGTGAAGGGGCGCGCTGCGCCCACGCTGTGGATGCGGGCCAGGAAGCGGCCGATCCATTCCAGCACCTCGAAGTCGTCGAGCTCGGGCGTGCGGCCGCCGCGGCGTGGGCTTACGGCGAACCAGAAATCCTCAAAGCGGTGCAGCGTGGCCCCGGCGATGGCCAGCGGGCCGACGGCGGGCACCTCGGCCTGCTCCAGTTCGGCGGCGAAGGCATGCTCTTCGAGGATCTGCGCCTCGCTCCAGCGGCCGGGGCGGTAGAACTTGGCGACCACCGTCTCGGAAACGCCGTCGGGTGCGCTTTGCAGCTGCACCTGGTAGACGCGGTTCTCGTAGGAGCTCAAGGCCATCATCCGGCCGTCGCCGACCAGGCCGATGGTGTCCAGCGCATCGAGCACCCGGTCGGGCGTGAGGCTGTCGTAGGGGTGACGCTGGGCGTCGGCAAACATCGCGTCGGAAGGCATCGCGCGATTGTCGCGCGATGCCCCGCCGCGGTCAGACCAGCGTGATCTCGACCGGGATGTTGCCGCGCGTGGCGTTGGAGTACGGGCACACGCCATGGGCGGCGTCCACCAGGGCCTGGGCGGCTTCGCGCTCCATGCCCGGCAGCGAGACCTTCAGGCGCACGGCGATGCCGTAGCCCTTGGCCGTCGGGCCCAGGTCGACTTCGGCGTCCACCGCCACATCGGCCGGCACGGTGATCTTCTTCATGCCGCCCACGGCCTTCATGGCGCCGATGAAGCAGGCCGAGTAACCGATCGCGAACAGCTGCTCGGGGTTGGTGCCCGTGCCCGAGGTGCCGGGCGAGCTCAGCTCGACATCGAGCTTGCCGTCGGAAGACTTGCCGGCGCCGCCGTCGCGGCCGCCCGTGGTGTGGGACTGGGCGGTGTACAGAACCTTGTCGAGCGTGGTGGTCATGGTGACTCCTGGGGTAAGTGCTTCGTTCGAAGCGGTTGGGGTGAAAACGGGGCTCAGGCGATGCGGTCGCGCAGCGTACGCACCTGCTGTGTCAGTTCGGAGATTTCGGCCAGCGTGCACTGGCTGGCCTGCAGCACGCAGGCGGGAATGGCCAGCGCGCGGGCCTTGAGCTTGCGGCCGGCCTGCGTGAGGCGCACATGCACGCGGCGCTCGTCCTCGGCGGCGCGCTCGCGCTGCACCAGGCCGGCCGCCTCCAGCCGCTTGAGCAGCGGCGTCAGCGTGCCGGAGTCCAGCCGCAGGCGCTCGCCCAGGGCGGAGACCATGGGGCCGTCCTGCTCCCAGAGCACCAGCATGGCCAGGTACTGCGGATAGGTCAGGCCCAGCGGCTCCAGCAGCGGCTTGTAGAGCTTGGTCATCGCCAGCGAGGCGGAGTACAGCGCGAAGCACAGCTGGTGGTCCAGCTGCAGTGCCTGTTCGCCGAGAGCGGTGTTCGATGCCATGGCCCGAATTCTATTTCGCAATTCAATTGCGTGCAACTTAATTGCAAGTAACAGAATGCAAGCCTGCGCGTGGACGGGCTCAGCCCAACAGATCCAGCAGGCGCGCCAGGGCATGGCGCACGGTGGCCGCACGCACTGCGGCGCGGTCGCCTGCGAAGTGCTGCACCTCGGCACGCGTGCCGCCCGGCAAGGCCCAGCCGAACCAGACCGTGCCCACCGGCTTGTCGGCACTGCCACCACCCGGCCCCGCCACGCCCGTGACCGCCACGGCCAACTGGGCGTGCGCATGGCGCACCGCGCCTTCGGCCATGGCGCGCACCACGGGCTCGCTGACGGCACCTTGGGCGGTGATCAGCGCGGCATCCACGCCCAGCAGCTCGGTCTTGGCCGCGTTGGAATAGCTCACGAAGCCGCGCTCGAACCAGTCACTGGAGCCCGCCAGGTCGGTGCAGGCGCCGGCGATCAGGCCGCCCGTGCAGCTCTCGGCCGTGGCCAGCATGAGGCCGCGCGCGCGCAGCACATCGGCCAGGCGCAACACCAGCGCATCCACGGATTCGTTCACCATAGCCACCTCCACAAAGCCAGCACCAGCAGCGTGCAGAACGCCGCCACCAGGTCGTCGAACAGGATGCCGAAGCCGCCGCGCGCACCGAAGCCCTTGAACTGGCGGTCGGCCCAGGCCACCGGGCCGGGCTTGGCGGCATCGAAGAAGCGGAACAGCGCGAACGCAGCCAGCTGGCCCCAGAAGCCCGTGGGCATCACCAGCCACAGCACCAGCCAGAAGGCGACCACCTCGTCCCACACGATGGCGCCGGGGTCGGCCACGCGCAGGTTGCGTGCGCAGGTGGTGCAGGCCCACCAGCCCAGCGGCAGCGACAGCGCGATGACCCAGCCGATCTGCACCGCATCGAGCCGGCTCTGCATCACCCAGTACGCCAGCCAGGCCCACAGCGTGCCGGCCGTGCCGGGCGCCTTGGGCGAGAGGCCGGAACCGAAGCCCAGCGCGATCCAGTGCGCCGGATGCGACAGCATGAAACGCGCCGTTGGCCGCAGAATCGGCGCGCGCAGCGCCGGGTCGGGCGCGGAGACAGCAGAGTCGGTCGTCATGGAATGCCGGCGATGGTAGCCGCGCGTGCCACTGGCCGAGCTGCGCGCCGCGTCTGATCTTCGCCCTCACACCATGCAAGACACCATCGACCAGCCTTTCGCCCGCATCGCCGACCTGATCGCCCTGCACGCCCAGCGCCAACCCCAGCACCCCGCCGTCGTGCATGGCGAGGAGCGCGTGGACTACGCCACGCTGCACCGGCGCATGGACCAGGTGGCCGTGGCACTGCAGCGCGCCGGCATCCGGCCGGGCGAGGCCATCGCCATCTGCGCGCCCTCGTCCATCGCCTACGCCACGGTGTTCCTGGGTGCCTTGCGCGCCGGCGTCGTGGTGGCCCCGCTGGCACCGAGCACCACGCCGCAGGGCCTGGCCCAGATGGTGGACAACGCCGAGGCCCGGCTGGTGTTCCTCGACGCCACCAGCGAGATCGCCGCGGGCGCGCTGAACCCACCGCGCATCGCGCTGGACGGCAATGCCGCCGTCGGCCAGCCGCTGGCGGACTGGCTCGCGCCCGAGGGCAGCGCCCCGGAGCCCGCACCGGTGGAGCCGGCCGCGGCGTTCAACATCATCTACTCCTCGGGCACCACGGGCGCGCCCAAAGGCATCGTGCAATCGCATGGCATGCGCTGGGCCCACATCCAGCGTGGCCTGCAGTACGACTACAGCCCGCAGACGGTCACCCTGCTCTCCACCCCGCTGTACTCCAACACCACGCTGGTGCTGTTCTTCCCGACGCTGGCCTTCGGTGGCACGCTGGTGCTGATGGCCAAGTTCAACGCGGCCGAGTACCTGAAGCTGGCGGTGCGCCACCGCGTGAGCCACACCATGCTGGTGCCGGTGCAGTACCAGCGCCTGTTGGCCCTGCCCGACTTCGACGCGCACGACCTGTCCAGCTTCCGCTTCAAGTTCTGCACCAGTGCGCCCTTCTCTCCCGTGCTCAAGGCCGACGTGCTCAAGCGCTGGCCCGGCGGCCTGGTGGAGTTCTACGGCATGACCGAAGGCGGCGGCAGCTGCATCCTGGACGCCCACGAGCATCCGGACAAGCTGCACACCGTGGGCAAGCCGACGCCGACCAGCGACATCCGGCTCATCGACGAGGCCGGCAAGGAGGTGCCCGAAGGCGAGGCCGGCGAGGTGGTCGGCCACTCGGGCGGCATGATGAACGGCTACCACCGCCAACCCGAGAAGACGCGCGAGGCCGAGTGGTTCGACCCGGCCGGCAAGCGCTTCATCCGCACCGGCGACATCGGCCGCTTCGACGCCGACGGCTTCCTCGTGCTGTTCGACCGCAAGAAGGACATGATCATCTCGGGCGGCTTCAACATCTACCCCAGCGACATGGAAGGCGAGCTGCGCCAGCACCCGGCCGTGCTGGAAAGCGCCGTGGTCGGCGTGCCGTCCGAGGCCTGGGGCGAGACGCCGGTGGCCTTCGTGGTGCTGCGGCCGGGCGCATCGGTGGCCGCGGCCGAACTCAAGGATTGGGTCAACGCGCGCGTGGGCAAGACGCAGCGCCTGTCCGAACTCGTTCTGACCGAGGAGCTGCCGCGCAGTGCGATCGGCAAGATCTTGAAGCGCGAACTGCGCGACAGCTGGACCGGCAAGGTCGCCTGAGAGCGTGCGCGACCTGCACAAGGCCGCGCTGGAACGCGCGATCTTCCTGGAGTTCGCGCAGCGCTGGCGGGCCGACATCGACCTGGCCTCGGTCGCCAGCGGCAACCCGAACGCGCGGGAGCCCGACATCCTGGCCAAGTCGAGCGAGAGCGACCAGCCGCTCGCCATCGAGCTCGTGCGCCTGACCGAGCAGGACAGCCAGATGCTGGCGCGCCAGGCCCCCAGGCTGCCGCCAGCCGATGCACCGCCGGCCCGGCTGCCGCCCATGGCCAGCGCGGTCGACGCCTTCTCGCGCAAGTTCAAGAAGGCCGAGGCCGGCCTGTACGACGGCGTCGAGGCCAGCCGCCTGGAACTGCTGGCCTGGTCCGACCACCTGGCCACGCCCTGGCCGCAGGTGCTGGCCAGCGCCGAACTCTGGCTGACGCACTACGCCAGCGCCGCGCATTTCGCCGCCGTCTGGCTCTGGCGCCGGCCCGACTTCCCGGGCGACCCCGCGCAATCGGCCTGGGTCTGGTCGCACACCGGCCGCCTGCAGCGCTTTGGCTGAGTAGCCCATCGCGGCCTGCGGGCTTGCCGATCCGGCGATCATCGCGCCGCCACAACAAGGAACAAGACGATGGACAGCTTCGACTACGACCTGCTGGTGCTGGGCGGCGGCAGCGGCGGCGTGCGCGCGGCGCGCATGGCGGCGCAGCGCGGCGCCCGCGTGGCGCTGGTGGAGGCCGCAGCACTGGGCGGCACCTGCGTGAACGTGGGTTGCATCCCCAAGAAGCTCTACAGCTACGCCGCCGGCTACGCCGAGGCCTTCGAGGAGGCGGCCGGCTTCGGCTGGAGCGTGCCCGAGCCGCGCTTCGACTGGTCCACGCTCAAGGCCAACCGCGCCAAGGAGATCGGCCGGCTCAACGGCATCTACCGCGACCTGCTCAAGGGCGCGGGCGTCGATGTCGTGCAGGGCTGGGGCCTGCTCGCGGACGCGCACACGCTGCAGGTCGGCCCGCGCCGCCTGAGCGGGCGCCACATCCTGGTGGCCACCGGCGGCACGCCCTTTCTGCCCGACATCGCCGGGAGCGAACTGGCCGTCAGCTCCGACCAGATGTTCGACCTCGATCCGTTCCCCCGGCGGCTGGTGGTGGTGGGCGGCGGCTACATCGCGTGCGAGTTCGCATCCATCTTCCGCGGGCTCGGCGCCGAGGTCACGCAGCTGCAACGCGGCGGCCGCATCCTGTCCTCGTTCGACCAGGACATCAGCCGCTTCCTGGCGTCCGAGATGGGCAAGACCGGCATCGACCTGCGCCTGAACGCCCAGGTCGAGCGCATTGCCCGCACGCCCAGGGGCCTGCACCTCACGCTGGCCGGCGGCGACCTGCTGGACGCCGACACCGTGCTGCTGGCCACCGGCCGGCGCCCCAACACCGCCAACATCGGCCTGGAAGCGGCCGGCGTGCGCCTGGACGCGCAGGGCGCCGTGGTGGTGGACGCGCACTACCGCAGCAGCGTGCCCTCCATCTTCGCGCTGGGCGATGTCTCCACCGAGATGCAGCTGACCCCCGTGGCCACGGCGGAGGCCATGGCGCTGGTCGACCATCTGTTCGGCCCCGCCCCCGGCAGGGCGGCGCGCACGGTGTCCTACGAGAACATCCCGACGGCCGTGTTCACGCATCCGCCCGTCGGCACCGTGGGCTACACCGAGGAAGCCGCGCGCGCCAGGTTCGGCCGCGTCACCGTGTTCCGCACCGAGTTCAAGCCGCTCAGGCACACGCTGTCGGGCCGCAGCGAGCGCACGCTCATGAAGCTCGTGGTCGATGCGGCCAGCGACCGCGTGGTCGGCCTGCACATGGTGGGCGCGGACGCCGGCGAGATCGTGCAGGGCTTCGCCGTGGCGCTGCGGGCGGGCGCCACCAAGGCGGTGTTCGACGGCACCATCGGCATCCATCCGACAGTCGCCGAGGAGTTCGTCACCCTGCGGGAGCCCGCCCCCGAATAAGGTGTCGCCGGGGCACTGCACAATGGATGCATGCCCTATCTGCCGCCCTTCATCGCCCCGACGCTCTACACCGACCCTGCCGCCGCGCTGGCGCAGGTGCAGAACATCTACGCGCAGCAGATCGAGCACTTGCGCGAGGCCATGGCCCGCTTCGTGGCGGGCGATACGCTGCCGGGCCACGTGCGGGCCTGCTACCCCTTCGTGCGCGTGCACACCGAGACGCTGTCGCGCGCCAAGGTCGAGGACGAGCTCGACCGCCTGGCCTACGGCTTCGTGGCCGGCGCCGGCCGTTTCGAGACCACGCTGACGCGGCCCGACCTGTACGGCAACTACTACCTGGAGCAGTTCCGCCTGCTGCTGCAGAACCACCAGGTGCCGCTGGAGGTGGGCATCAGCAACCAGCCCATCCCCGTGCACTTCTCGTTCGCCGAGAACGACCACGTGGAAGGCAGCATGAGCGCCGAGCGCCGCGGCCTCATGCGCGACGTGTTCGACCTGCCCGATCTGGCCGCCATGGACGACGGCATCGCCAACGGCACCTATCAGCCGCGCCCGGGCGAGCCGCAGCCGCTGTCGCTGTTCACGGCGCCGCGCGTGGACTACTCGCTGCACCGGCTGCGCCACTACACCGGCACGGCGCCGGAGTGGTTCCAGAACTTCGTGCTGTTCACCAACTACCAGTTCTACATCGACGAGTTCGTGCGCATGGGCCACGAGGCCATGGCCGACGAGAACAGCGAATACATCGCCTTCATCGAGCCCGGCAACGTGGTCACGCGCCGCAAGGACCTGCCGCCGCAGGACATCGACGCCTTCGGCGCCCCGCCGCCGCGGTTGCCGCAGATGCCGGCCTACCACCTGATCCGGCCCGACCACACCGGCATCACCATGGTGAACATCGGCGTCGGCCCGGCCAACGCCAAGAACATCACCGACCACATCGCCGTGCTGCGCCCGCACGCCTGGATCATGCTGGGCCACTGCGCCGGCCTGCGCAACACGCAGCAGCTGGGCGACTACGTGCTGGCCCACGGCTACGTGCGCGAAGACCATGTGCTGGACGAAGAGCTGCCGCTGTGGGTGCCGATCCCCGCGCTGGCCGAAATCCAGCTCGCGCTGGAGAAGGCCGTGCGCGACGTGACCAAGCTGGAGGGCCCCGAGCTCAAGGGCGTGCTGCGCACCGGCACCGTGGCCAGCACCGACAACCGCAACTGGGAGCTGCTGCCCGACAACAAGGCCCAGCTGCGCTTCAGCCAGAGCCGCGCCGTGGCGCTGGACATGGAGAGCGCCACCATCGCGGCCAACGGCTTCCGTTTCCGCGTGCCTTACGGCACCTTGCTGTGCGTGTCCGACAAGCCGCTGCACGGCGAGATCAAGCTGCCCGGCATGGCCAACCACTTCTACCGCGAGCGCGTGGACCAGCACCTGCGCATCGGCATCCGCGCGGCCGAGCTGCTGCGCGCCCAGGGCATCGACCAGCTGCACAGCCGCAAGCTGCGCAGCTTCGCGGAAGTGGCGTTCCAGTAAGCGGCTGTGCAGCTCGACGCGCTGTCCCTGATGACGGTGGCGATGGTCAACCTCGTCACCATCTCGCTGACCTTGCCGCCCATCATGGGCCGCAGCCTGACGCCGGCCGCTCGCGCGGCGCAGCGCGCGCTGTTGCTGCTCACGGGCGGCTGGGCGGCACTCGTGGCCTCCGAGTACCTGGTGTCCTCCTACGTGCTGTCGGTGCTGTCCATGGCCGGCCTGTCCGCCAGCCTGGTGATGCTGCACCGCGCACTGAGCGGCTGGCTGGGGCCGCGCCCCGGCGCATTGGCGCTGCGGGTGCTGGCCATCGCCATGCCGCTGGGCTATGCGTTCTCGTTCGCCCACTACCCGCTGCGCGTGGGCTGGTCCAACTTCCTGCTGGCGGCCATGCTGGTGCTGCTGGCACGGGCGACGCTGGTGGCGCGCCGCCATGCCGGCCGCCACTGGCGGCTGCTGCTGCTGGGCTGCTTCGCCATCATGGCGGTGCTGACCGCAGCGCGCGGCGTGCTGGGCGCGTTCTTCACAGCGGCCTACCCGACCTTCCTGTCGCCCAACCCGGTCAACATCGCCGCCGCGGTGGCGGTCAACATGGCCGTGGTGCTGGGCACGGTGGCTCTGCTGGTGGCCTGGCGTGACGAGGCGGACGACCGGCTGCGCGCCATGGCCAACACCGACAGCCTGACCGGCCTGCCCAACCGCCGCGGCTTCATGGAACGCGCCGAGGCGCTGTTCGCCAACGCCCAGCGCTACCGCCAGCCGCTGGCCGTGCTGATGCTGGACCTGGACCACTTCAAGCAGATCAACGACAGCTACGGCCACGACCGCGGCGACGACGCCCTGCGCCTGTTCGCGCAGATGCTGCGCGAGACGCGGCGCACCGGCGACCTCGCGGGCCGGCTCGGCGGCGAGGAGTTCTGCGTGGTGCTGCCCTCCAGCCAGCGCGACACGGCCAGCGGTTTCGACCAGCGCCTGCGCGCGCGGCTGCAGCAGCGCAGCGAAGAAGAGCTGGGCTTCGGGCTGTCCTACAGCGCCGGGGTGGCCGCCATGACCGATGGCGACGCCACGCTGGCCGGCCTGCTGGCGCGCTCCGATGCTGCGCTGTACGAGGCCAAGCACGGCGGCCGCGGCCGCTTGCTGATGGGCGACAGCGGTTCCGGCCACACGGTGGTCTGAACCAGCGGCCGCCGGGGCCGCTGGTAGCATCCGCCGATGTTCGAACAGCTCTCTCCCTTCCTGATCCACTGGGCCATCACGGCCCTGTCCCTGTGGGTCGCCAGCCACATCTTCCGCGGCGTGAAGTTCGACAGCACCGGGGCGCTCGTCGTGTCGGCGCTGCTGCTGGGCTTTGCCAACGCCATCGTCAAGCCGCTGCTGATCGTGCTGACGCTGCCGCTCACGCTGCTGACCTTCGGGCTGTTCCTCTTGGTCATCAACGCGCTGGTGATCCTGCTGGTGGCCGCGCTGGTCAAGGGCTTCCGCATCTCGGGCTTCTGGACGGCCGTGTTCGCCAGCCTCTTCGTCTCGGTGCTGAGCCTGGTGATCGGCTCCTTCGTCGGCGGCAGCGATCCGGCCCAGCAGATCCAGATGCCGCAGAACGGCAACTGGCTGTAGCGCGCCAGGCCTTCAGGGCGCTGCCGGCGGCACGCTGCGCAGCACCTCGGCCAGGCCGTCCTTCCACCACCGGGCCTGCCCGGTCGTGCCGTGTCCGCTGGTCTGCGTGCTGGCCGGGATCAGCAGGATGCGGCCGTTCTTCACGCGGCGCATGCCCTGCTCCAGCAGGCCCAGCTCCGGCAGGTTGCGCTCGTCGTCGGCCGAGTTGATGGCCAGCACCGTCGCCTCGATGCGCTCGAGCTGCCCTGAGGCGTCGTAGTCGCGCGATGCGTCCCACTGGTACAGGTGGTCGTTGGCGTCGCCGACGGCGGGCGCGGCCAGCTGCCGGTCCACCAGCGCATCGGCCTGCAGGCGCGTGGGCGCATCGTTCTGCAGCTTCTGCGTGCCGCCGCTCGTTGCCAGGCCGAAGTAGGCCAGCGCGAAACCCAGGCCCGGCGGCTGCGCGGTGTAGTTGCCGTTGGCCCAGGCCGGATCGCGCTTGATCGATTCGACCAACAGCCGCCGCATCATCCAGTTGCGCCCCGACATGGCAGCGGGCACGGAGGCCATGGGCACCGCGATGTCCATGTAGCCGGGGTACTTCTGCGCCCACATCCACACCTGCATGCCGCCCATGGAGTTGCCCAGCACCATGCGCACATGCGCCAGCCCCAGGTGCTCGCGCACCAGCCGGTACTGGGCGCGCACCATGTCGTCGTAGTTGTACTTGGGGAAGGCCATGCGCAGGCCGTCGGAGGGCTTGCTGGAGGCGCCGGCCCCGATCGCGTCGGGCAGGATGATGTAGTACTTGCGCGCATCCAGCGGCTGGCCGGGGCCGAACAGCTCGCCGGCGAAGCCCGGCGTCAGCATGCGCTCGCCCGAACCGGCCGTGCCGTGCAGCACCACCACGGGCTCGCCCTTGGGATCGCCCACCGTGGTGTAGGCCAGGCGCAGCTGCGGAAGCACCTCGCCGGTGTGGAAGCGGAAGTCGCTCACCACCCATTCCTTCTTCTGCGGCGCCGGGAAATCCGCGGCGGATGCCGCGCCCGCCAGGCCCGTCAAACCGATGGGCAACGCGAACGCTGCGGCGAGAAGAGGAATGCGCATGGGGTGTCTCCGGTGTTGTGGGCTCAGGCTGCCAGGGACTTCATCTCCGCGTACAGGTCGGACTTGCCCTCGAAGCCGATGCCCGGCAGCTCCGGCATCGTAATGTGGCCCGCCTCCACGCGCACGCCGTCCGGAAAGCCGCCATAGGGCTGGAACAGGTCGGGGTAGGACTCGTTGCCGCCCAGGCCCAGGCCGGCCGCGATGTTCAGCGACATCTGGTGCCCGCCGTGCGGGATGCAGCGGCTCCACGACCAGCCGTAGGCCTTGAGCATCTCCAGCGTGCGCAGGTACTCCACCAGGCCGTAGCTCAGCGCGCAGTCGAACTGCAGCCAGTCGCGGTCGGAGCGCATGCCGCCGTAGCGGATCAGGTTGCGCGCATCCTGCATCGAGAACAGGTTCTCGCCCGTGGCCATGGGGCCGTCGTAGTGCTCGGCCAGGCGCGCCTGCAGTTCGTAGTCGAGCGGGTCGCCGGCTTCCTCGTACCAGAACAGCGGGTACTGGCGCAGCGCCTTCGCGTAGGCGATGGCGGTCTCCAGGTCGAAGCGGCCGTTAGCGTCCACGGCCAGCTGGCAACCGGGCGGCAGCATCTTGAGCACGGCCTCGATGCGCGCGCAGTCGTCGGCCAGGGGTGCGCCGCCGATCTTCATCTTGACCACCGTGTAGCCGCGGTCGAGGTAGCCCTGCATCTCGGCCTTCAGGCCCTCCAGGCCCTTGCCCGGGTAGTAGTAGCCGCCGGCCGCGTAGACGAACACGCGCGGATCGGCCTCGGTGCCGTTGCGCTCGGCCAGCAGCCGGAACAGCGGCTTGTTCTCGATCTTGGCCACGGCGTCCCAGACCGCCATGTCGATGGTGCCCATGGCGACCGAGCGCTCGCCGTGGCCGCCCGGCTTCTCGTTCTTGAACATCGTGGCCCAGACCTTGTGCGCGTCGATGTTGTCGCGCGTGTCGTCGCGCAGGCTGTCGGGCGCGGCTTCCAGGATGCGCGGCGCAAAGCGCTCGCGGATCAGCCCGCCCTGCCCGTAGCGGCCGTTGGAGTTGAAGCCGTAGCCGACCACGGGTTTGCCGTCGCGGACCACGTCGGTGACGACGGCCACGAGGCTCAGCGTCATCTTGGAAAAGTCGATGAAGGCGTTGGCGATCGGCGAGGCGATCGGGGCGGTGCGTTCGAGGATGTTGACGATGCGCATGGTGGTTCTCCTGTTGAGGTACGCCGATGCTAGGGAAGCTCCTGGAATCTCTGAAGTGGTATTGTTTCGCGCCAAGGATTCCATTCGGAGATGGCATGCATCCTTTCGATCCGACATCCCTGCGCCTGTTCGTCGCCGTCTGCGAGGAACGCAACATCGCGCTGGCCGCGCAGCGCGAGGCCATCGTGCCCTCCGCCGTGAGCAAGCGCATCGCGCAGATGGAGGCGCAGGCCGGCACGCCGCTGCTGACCCGCGGGCGCCGCGGCGTGGCCATCACGCCGGCCGGCGAGACGCTGTGGCGCTACGCGCGCGAGGCGCTGCAGCTGCTTGAACGCATGCAGGCCGAACTCACCGCCTATGCCGAGGGCGTGCAGGGCCAGGTGCGGGTGTTCGCGAGCATGTCGGCCCTGGCGCAGTTCCTTCCGGCGGACGTGGGCCGCTTCGCACGCGACTACGCCCAGGTGCGCGTGAGCATGGAGGAGCGCGAGATCTGGGACGTGGTGCGCGGCGTGGAAGAAGGCCGGGCCGACATCGGCGTGTGCTGGGACGCGGTGGACCTGGGCCGGCTGCAGTGCTTCGACTACCGCCGCGACCGCCTGGCCGTGGTGCTGCCCGCCGGCCACCCGCTGGCCGGCCGCAAGAGCCTGCGCTTCGCCGACACGCTGGACCACGAGCACGTGGACATCCTGGGCCGCAGCATCATGAAGACCACGCAGCAGCGCCAGGCGGCCATCGCCGGCAAGCCGCTGCGCACGCGGCTGCAGGTCGCCACGGTGGACGCCGCCTGCCGCATCGTGGCGGCGCAGCTGGCGCTGGCCATCGTGCCGCGGGAGGAGGCGCGCCTGTTCGAGCAACCGCTGGGCCTGTCCGTGGTGCCGCTGGCCGACGACTGGGCAGAGCGGCGCTTCGTGCTGGCGGTACGGGATGCCGCGGCGCTGGCACCGGCGGCGCGGCTGCTGCTGGACAGCCTGCGTGCAGGTGCCGCCGCGGCGACGCCGCCGCCGCCGCTCACAGCGGGTTCGGCGAAGGCGGCTGCGGCTGCACCGCAGGCATCGGCTGCGAAGGCCCGGGGGCCGCGGGGTGTTCCGACAGCGACCGAGCCGCCCCCAGCGGCGGCTCGCCGCCGCGCACCTCGGCGCGCGTGAGGGGCAGGTGCTCTGGATACTCGCGGGCGATGAAGGTGATCAGGCCTTCACGCAGGAAGCAGCGCAGGTCCCAGGCCTTGCCCGAATCGGACGCCGTGCACAGCAGCCGCAGCTGCATGGTGCGCTCGGTGGTGTCGGTGACCTGCAGCAGGCACAGCCGTTTGTCCCAATGCGGCGAGGCCTCGCACAGGCGCTGCGCCTCGGCCCGCAGCGGCTCCAAAGGCAGCCGGTAGTCCACCCACAGGAAGACCGTGCCGATGATGTCCGAGCTGGTGCGCGTCCAGTTCTGGAACGGGTTCTCGATGAACCAGCGCAGCGGGATGATGAGCCGGCGCTGGTCCCAGATGGCCAGCACCACGTAGGTGCCGGTGATGGCCTCCACGCGGCCCCATTCGCCCTCGACGATCAGCACGTCGTCCAGCCGGATCGGCTGGGCCAGCGCCAGCTGCAGGCCGGCGATCAGGTTGCCGAACACCGGCTGCGCCGCCATGCCGACCACCAGGCCCACCACGCCGGCCGAGGCCAGCAGGCTGGTGCCGAACTGGCGCGCGCCGGGAATGGTCATCAGCATCAGCGCCACGCCGGCCAGGCCGACCACCACCATGACGGTGCGCGACAGCACCTTGGCCTGGGTGTGGATGCGCCGCGCATGCAGGTTGTCCACCACGTTCAGCGGATGCTGGTCGACCACGCCCTGGCCCACGCCAGCCACGGCGCGCAGGCCGACCCAGGTCAGGCAGGCCAGCAGCAGCAGGCTGTTGACCTGGCGGATGGTGCCGATCATGGGGATGTCGTCGGGCGCCCCCTGCCACACCACCTGCAAAGCCAGGAACATCAACCACCAGCGCGCCGCCGGCCGCACGAAGCGCACGACGGTGGAGGCCACCGGCATGCCGCGCGTGACGCGCGTGAGCACCAGCACGCCGGCGCGGTGGACGATCCAGGCCAGCACCACGGCGAGCGCGGCCGCCACCAACAGGCCCAGTGCCGAAGAATCGGCCCAGGCCACCAAAGCGTTCCATTGCGTCTGCATAGCCGCGGCATGCTAGCTGCGGCGGCAAAGGGCTTTCGAAAGCCGAGAAATGCAGGGCGCCGCGGCGCCCCGCGACGCCGTCAGGCCGTGCGCGGACGCACCAGCGCGGCAGCGCGCTTGGCGTTCACACGGGCCTGCTCCACATCGGCGTCGCGCGCGAGCAGCACGCCCATGCGGCGCTTCACGAAGCTCTCGGGCTTGCCGAACAGCCGGATCTCGGTGCCGGGCACGCGCAGGGCCTCGTCCACGCCGTCGAACACGATGCCCTGGGCGTCCACGCCGCCATAGACGACGGCGCTGGCGCCCGGCGTCTTGAGGCTGGTGTCCACCGGCAGGCCCAGGATGGCGCGGGCGTGCAGCTCGAACTCGTTCTGCCACTGCGTGGCCATGGTCACCATGCCGGTGTCGTGCGGGCGCGGGCTCACTTCGCTGAACCAGACCTGCTCGCCCTTGACGAACAGCTCCACGCCGAACAAACCCAGGCCCGCGGGCTGGCCGTCCAGGCCGCGGCCCAGGTCGTCGGTGACGGCCTTGGCGATGGCGCGGGCCTTCTCCAGCGCGGCCGGGTGCATGGGGTGCGGCTGCCAGCTCTCCACGTAGTCGCCGCTCACCTGCACGTGACCGATGGCGTCGCAGAAATGCGTCTGCACGCTGCCATCGGCGGCGCGGGCGCGCACCGTCAGCAGCGTGATCTCGTAGTCGAAGTCGATGAAGCCCTCGACGATCACGCGGCCGTGGCTCACGCGGCCGCCGGCCATGGCGACATCCCAGGCCTTGCGCACATCGGCCGGGCCGTCGATCTTGCTCTGGCCCTTGCCCGAGCTGCTCATGACGGGCTTGACGACGCAGGGATAACCGATACCACCATCGATGGCGGCTTGCAGTTCCTCAAAGGAGTCGCAGAACTTGTAGGGGCTGGTGGCCAGGCCCAGCGTCTCGGCCGCCAGGCGGCGGATGCTTTCGCGGTCCATGGTCAGCCGCGCGGCGCGGGCCGTGGGCACCACGCGCACGGCGCCGGCGGCTTCGAGCTCGGCCAGCGCCGGCGTGGCGATGGCCTCGATCTCGGGCACCACCCAGTCGGGCTTTTCCCGTTCGATCAGCGCCTTGAGCGCGGCCGGGTCGCTCATGGCGATGGTGTGGGCGCGGTGCGCGACCTGGTGGCCGGGCGCGTTGTCGTAGCGGTCCACCGCGATGGTCTCCACGCCCAGGCGCTGCAGTGCGATCAGCACCTCCTTGCCGAGTTCGCCGGAACCCAGCAGCATGACGCGCGTGGCGTGGGGAGACAGGGGGGTGCCGAAGGTGGTCATGGTGGTCGCGGGCAGGGCTGAAAGAAGCCCGCGATTATCAATCCAGCTTGGCGCCCGAGGCCTTGACCGCAGCCGCCCAGCGCGGCATCTCGGCCGCCAGGAACTTGGCGAAATCCGCGCTGCCCAGGAAGGCCGGGTCGGCGCCCTGCGCCACCATGCGGCTGCGCACCTCGGGGTTGCTCAGCACCTGGCCGAAGGCGTCGCTGAGCTTGGCGGTGACATCGGCCGGCAGCCCGGCCGGCGCCAGGAAGCCGTAGAAGCCCACCACCTCGAAGCCCTTGAAGCCGGACTCGATGACGGTGGGCACGTCGGGCAGCGCCGGGTTGCGCTCGCGGCTGGTCACGGCCAGCGCGCGCACCTTGCCCTGCTTGGCATAGGCCGCAGCCTGGGGAATGGATTCGGCCATGAACTGCACCTGGCCGGCCATCAAGTCGGTGAAGGCCGGCGCGCTGCCGCGGTAGGGGATGTGGACCATGAACAGCCCGGCGGCGTTCTTGAACATCTCGGGCACCAGGTGGCTGATGCCGCCGTTGCCGGCCGATCCATAGTTGATCTGGCCGGGCTTGGCCTTCGCGTAGTCGGCGAACTCCTTGAGCGTCTTCACGGGCAGCTGCGGTGTGACCAGCAGCGCCAGCGGTTGCATGGCCGTGCGCGCGATCGGCGTGAAGTCCTTGAGGGTGGCGTAGGGCAGGCGGCTGTACAGCGCCGGGTTGATCACCATCACGCCGGTGTTGGCCAGCATCAGCGTGTAGCCGTCGGGCTGGGCCTTCATGACGTCCTGCGCGCCCACGGTGCCCCCGGCCCCGGACTTGTAGTCGACCACGATGGGCTGGCCCAGCACGGCCTGCAGCTTGTCTGCCAGCAGGCGCGCATGCTGGTCGAGCGGGCCGCCGGCCGGGAAGCCGATGACCAGGCGGATGGGTTTCTCGGGGAATGCGGCCTGGGCCAGCGGGGCCAGCGCCAGAAGCGTTGCCATCGCGCAGGCCGCCAGGCGCCGCAGGTTCTTGTGCATGTCGTCTCCTCTGTCGTTGTGCGGAGCGGCCATCATAGGACCGCCTTTTCGTGCTTCAGCCGCGCGGCGTGGCGAACCAGCGCTCCACCAGCCGCACGAAGAAGCTCGCGCCCATGGGCAGCAGCGCGTCGTTGAAGTCGTAGCTCGGGTTGTGCACCAGGCAGGGGCCTTCGCCATGGCCGGGCAGGCGGTGCTCGCCGTCGCCATTGCCGATGAAGGCGTAGCAGCCCGGCACCTGCTCGAGCATGAACGAGAAGTCCTCCGCCGCCATGATGGGCGCCTGGGTGACCACGTTCTGCGCACCGAACACGCCCTCGGCCACGCTGCGCGCGAAGGCGCTCTCGGCCGCGTGGTTCACGGTGGAGGGGTAGTTGCGCTTGAACTCAAACACCGCGCTGGCGCCGAACACAGCGGCCTGGTGCTCGGCCACCTCGCGCATGCGGCGCTCGATGAGGTCCAGCGTCTCGGCCGTGTAGGCGCGCACCGAGCCCTGCATCACGCACTGGTCGGGGATCACGTTGGCGACCTCGCCGGCGTGGACCATGGTGACCGAGATCACCGCCGTCTCCAGCGGCTTCTTGTTGCGGCTGATGATGGTCTGGAAGGCCTGCATCATCGCGCCGGCCACAGGGATCGGGTCGATCGCCAGGTGCGGCATGGCGGCATGGCCGCCTTTGCCGCGGATGGTCACCTTGAACTCGTTGTTCGACGCCAGCACCGGCCCCGCCGAGATGGCGAACTGCCCGACCGGGATGCCCGGCATGTTGTGCATGCCGAACACGGCCTCGCACGGAAACTGGTCGAACAGCCCTTCGCGCAGCATCTCGCGTGCGCCACCGCCGTGCTCTTCGGCCGGCTGGAAGATCAGGTGCACGCTGCCGTCGAATCCGCCCGCGTCGCGCAGCCGTGCGAGCTGCTGGGCCGCGCCCAGCAGCATGGTGGTGTGGCCGTCGTGGCCGCAGGCGTGCATCCTGCCGGCGTGGCGGCTGGCGTGGGGAAAGCGGTTGTGCTCGGCCATGGGCAGCGCGTCCATGTCGGCGCGCAGGCCGATGGTGCGGCTGGAGCTGCCGCAGCGCACGGTGCCGACGACGCCGGTCTTGGCCAGGCCGCGGTGGACGGGAATGTTCCAGCCCGTCAGCAGTTCGGCCACGAGGTCGGCCGTGCGCGTCTCTTCGAAAGCCAGTTCGGGGTGGGCATGGATGTCGCGGCGCACGGCTTGCAGGGCCTCGTGTTCGGCGACGATGGTGTCGATCAATTGCATGGGTGGAAGGCCTCGTGGGGGCCTGGAGATGGGTGGCCGCGCACCAAGGCGCCGGGCTTGCGCGTGCAGTCTGCCACAGCCCTTGCCCGCTATGCTCCGCCCCCTATGCACGCCAAGGTGCTCCGCTATTTCGCCGCCGTCGTGCGCGCCGGCTCCATCCGCAAGGCCGCGGAGCAGCTGCATGTGGTGCCCTCGGCCGTGAACCGGCAGATCCTGATCCTGGAAGAGGAGCTGGGCGCGCCGCTGTTCGAGCGCGTGCGCGGCACGCTCAAGCTCACGCCGGTGGGCGAGATCGTGCTCGAGCACGCGCGCGCCACGCTGCGCGCCTTCGATCAGGTGCGCGAACGCATCGCCGCCGTGCGGGGGCTGCAGCAGGGCGAAGTCACGCTGGCCACGACCGCGGGCCTGGCCAGCGCCTTCCTGCCTGCACTGGTGCAGCGGGTGCGCGCAGAACATCCCGGCCTGCGGCTGCAGCTGCTCGACGCCCCGGTCAGCGAGGTGCTGCGCTGCGTGCAGGCCGGCGACGCCGACCTGGGCCTGGCCTACGACGTGCCCGACGGCGCGGGCCTGCGCGTGTTGTCCACCAGCGACTGGCCGATCGGCGCGGTGCTGCCGCCCGGCCATGCGTTGGCGCGCCAGCCCACGGTGGCGCTGTCGGACTGCGTGGGCCATCCCCTGATCCTGCCCGCACCGGCGCTGTCGCTGCGCGCGCTGCTGGACGGCGCCTTCGCGCTGGGCGCGGTGCGTGTGGCCCCCGTGGTGGAGAGCACGTCCACCGCCTTGATGCGTGAACTGGTGCAGCGCGGCGTGGGCATCGCGCTGCTGAACCGGCTGGACGTGGCGGACGACTGCCGCAGCGGCGCGCTGTCCTTCGTGCCGCTGCGCGACGCGCTGCCGCGGCCACAGACGCTGCGCCTGGTTTGCCGCGCCGGTGCGGACGCCAACCCGACCACTGCCCTGCTGGCCCGGTACCTGGTCGAAGGGCTGGAACAGCTGCAGACCTGACGGCAGGCCGTGCAGTTTTTCTGCACGCAGCGCGCAGAAATCTGCGCTCGCGCGGCGCGCCCGCCGTTCCTAGACTGCGCGCACCCCGCCACTGTGTCCGAATGAGGTGCCCCATGTCCGCCGATGCCGTCGACCAGAAGATCCCCCTGCCCCGCTGTGCCGCGCTCGGCGTGCAGCATGTGCTCGTGATGTACGCCGGCACGGTGGCCGTGCCGCTCATCGTCGGCGGCGCGCTCGGACTGTCCAAGGCCGACATCGCCTTCCTGATCAATGCCGACCTGCTGGCCGCCGGCATCGCCACCCTGGTCCAGGCCCTGGGCCTGTGGCGCTTCGGCATCCGCATGCCGGTGATGATGGGCGTGACCTTCGCGGCCGTGGGCCCGATGATCGCCATCGGCACCGACCCCGCGCTGGGCCTGCCGGCCATCTACGGCGCCACCATCGTCGCCGGGTTGTTCGGCATCCTGGTCGCGCCGCTCATGGGGCGGCTGCTGGGCGTGTTCCCGCCGCTGGTCACCGGCACGGTGATCACGCTGATCGGCGTCTCGCTGATGGGCGTCGCCATCCACTGGGCCGCGGGCGGCCAACCGCACCGCACCGAGATGGTGGACGGCGTGGCCCATGCCATCGCCAACCCCGACTACGGCGACCCGGCCAAGCTGGCCATCGCCGCGCTGGTGCTGGCGGTGGTCATCGGCATCAGCCGCTTCGGCCGCGGGCTGGTCGCCAACCTCGCGGTGCTGCTAGGGGTGGCCGCGGGCGCGGCCGTCGCGCTGGCCACCGGGCGCATGGGCTTCGAGGGCCTGGGCGATGCCCCCTGGCTGGCGCTGACCACGCCTTTCCATTTCGGCCTGCCGCGGCTGGAGCTCTCGGCCGTCCTGGCCATGTGCATCGTGATGGTGATCACGCTGGTGGAGTCCACCGGCATGTTCCTGGCGCTGGGCGCCATCACCGGCCGGCGCGTGACGCCCGATCTGCTCACGCGCGGCCTGCGTGCCGACGGCCTGGGCACGGTGATCGGCGGCGTGTTCAACACCTTCCCGTACACCAGTTTCAGCCAGAACGTGGGCCTGGTCACCGTGACCGGCGTGCGCTCGCGCTATGTGGCGGCGGCAGGCGGCGTGGTGCTGGTCTTGCTGGCGCTGCTGCCCAAGGTGGCGCACCTGGTGGCCAGCGTGCCGCCCTTCGTGCTGGGCGGCGCCGGCATCGTGATGTTCGGCATGGTCGCGGCCACCGGCGTGCGCATCCTGGGCAGCGTGGACTACGGCGCCAACCGGCATGCGCTGTACGTGATCGCCATCTCCATCGGCATGGGGCTGATCCCCACGCTGTCGCCCACCTTCTTCCAGCACCTGCCGGCCTGGACCCACGCCATCACGCACAGCGGTATCGTGCTGGGCACGGTGGTTGCTGTGCTGCTGAACCTGTTCTACCACGGTGTGCTGACGCTGGAGCGCTCGCTCGCGCAGGCGGCAGCCACCGCCCACTCTGCGGAATGACCATGAACCCTGCCACTCCCCTGTTGATCCTGCGCCATGCCGATGTACTGGTGACCATGGACGACCAGCGCCGCGAGATCCGCGACGGCGCCGTCGTGGTGCAGGGCCCGGCCATCGCCTGGGTCGGCACCAGCGACGCGCTGCCCGCGCCCTATGCCGAGGCGCTGGCCGCGGGCCGCGCCGAGGCCGTCGACCTGCATGGCCATGTGCTGATGCCGGGGCTGGTCAACACCCACCACCACATGTACCAGAGCCTCACGCGGGCGGTGCCCGAGGCGCAGGACGCCGAGCTGTTCGGCTGGCTGGGCAGCCTGTACCCGCTGTGGGCGCGGCTCACGCCCGAGATGGTCCACGTGTCGGCCAGAACGGCGATGGCCGAGCTGCTGCTGTCGGGCTGCACCACGACCAGCGACCACCTGTACCTGTACCCCAACGGCAGCCGGCTCGAGGACGCGATAGAGGGCGCGGCCGCCATGGGCATGCGCTTCCACGCCGCGCGCGGCAGCATGAGCGTGGGCCGCAGCGCGGGCGGCTTGCCGCCGGACGAGGTGGTCGAGCGCGAGGACGCGATCCTGGCCGACAGCCAGCGCCTGATCGAGCGCTGGCACGACCCGGCGCGCCACGCCATGCTGCGCATCGTGCTGGCGCCCTGCTCGCCGTTCTCGGTCTCGCGCGACCTCATGCGGGCCTCGGCCGAGCTGGCGCGCGCCACCGGCGTCTCGCTGCACACGCACCTGGCCGAGAACGACAACGACATCGCCTACTCGCGCGAGAAGTTCGGCATGACGCCGGCCGAGTACGCCGAGGACCTGGGCTGGGTCGGCCGCGATGTCTGGCATGCGCACTGCGTCAAGCTGGACGAGGCCGGCATCCGGCTCTTCGGCCGCACGGGCACCGGCGTGGCGCACTGCCCCTGCAGCAACATGCGGCTGGCCTCGGGCATCGCGCCCGTGGGGGCGATGCGCCGCGCCGGCGTGCCGGTGGGCCTGGGCGTGGACGGCAGCGCCAGCAACGACGGTGCCCACATGCTGGGCGAGGCGCGCCAGGCGCTGCTGCTCGCGCGCGTGGGCTTCGGCCCTGCGGCCATGACCGCGCGCGAGGCGCTGGAGATCGCCACGCGCGGCGGCGCCCAGGTGCTGGGCCGCGACGACATCGGCGCGCTGGCGCCGGGCATGTCGGCCGATCTCGTGGCCTTCGACCTGCGCGGCGTGGGCCATGCCGGCGCCGGCCACGACCCGGTGGCCGCACTGGTGTTCTGCCAGCCGGCCCATGCCGCGCTGTCGGTCGTCAACGGCCGCGTGCGCGTGCGCGACGGGCACCTGGTGGACTGCGACACGGCCCCGCTGCTGGCGCGGCACCGCGTGCTCGCGCAGCAACTGGTCGAAGCCGCGCGGCATCCGCACACCGCGTAGGCGGCTATGCTGCGGCCCTTCGCAGCAGGAGACCCCCATGAGCATCCGTGTCGGCATCGGCGGCTGGACCTTCGAGCCCTGGCGCAACAACTTTTTCCCGGCCGGGCTGCCGCACAGCCAGGAGCTGCATTTCGCGAGCCGCGCCGTCACGGCCATCGAGGTCAACGGCACCTACTACAGCACGCAATCGCCCAAGAGCTTCGCGCGCTGGCGCGACGAGACACCCGAGGACTTCGTCTTCTCGCTCAAGGCCAACCGCTTCGCGACCAACCGCCGCGTGCTGGCCGATGCCGGCGAATCCATCGCGCGCTTCGTCGGGAGCGGGCTCTCCGAACTCGGCCGCAAGCTCGGCCCCATCGTCTGGCAGTTCGCACCGACCAAGCAGTTCGACGCGCAGGACTTCGAAGCCTTCCTCGCGCTGCTGCCCAAGGCGGTGGACGGCCTCGCGCTGCGCCATGTGCTGGACGTGCGGCACCCCAGCTTCATGGTGCCCGCCTATCTCGCGCTGGCCCGGCGCTACGGCTGCGCGACCGTGTTCGCCGATTCCGACAAGTTCCCGAGCTTCGCCGACGTGACGGGCGATTTCGTCTACGCGCGGCTCATGCAGAGCCAGGCCGCGTGCACGACCGGCTACGAGGCGGAGCCGCTCGACCGCTGGGCCGACGTGGCACGCGACTGGGCGCGCGGCGCGACGCCGGCCGGCGCGCCGCTGGTGGAGCCGGCACCCGCCGACGGCGGGCCCCGCGACGTCTTCGTGTTCTTCATCAACGGCGCCAAGGAGCGCGCGCCCGCGGCGGCGCAGGCGCTGATCGCCCGGCTCTGAACCCTTCCCGCATGCCGCCTGCACGCAAGCGCTCCGCCACCATCCGCGACGTCGCCAAGGCCGCCGCCGTCTCGACCGCCACCGTCTCCAAGTTCGTCAACGGCAGCCAGCGCTTCTCGGCCGATGTGGAGGCGCGTGTCACACGGGCGGTGCAGGAGCTGGGCTGGTCGCTGAACCCGATGGCGCGTGGCATCACCACGGGCCAGAGCGGCAACATCGGCATCGTCATCCTGGACATCCGCAACCCGCACTTCACGAGCATGGTCAAGGGTGCCGCGCGCAGTGCGGGCGTGGCCGGGCTGAACCTCATCGTCGCGGACGCCGCCGAAAGCAAGGCGCCCGAGCTGGCGGTGCTGCGCGCGCTGGCGCGCCGCGTCGATGGCCTGATCGTCAGCGCGCGGCTGCCGCAGCCCGTGCTGCAGGCGCTGTTCGACACGGGCACACCCGTGGTGTTCTACGGCGGCCCGCCGCCCGACCCGGCCTACCACAGCGTGTGCTGCGACAACTACCTGGCCGGCCGCATGCTGGGCCGGCACCTGCGGGACCGCGGCTTGCGCAAGATCAGCTACATCGGCTTCCCGACCGCGCGCTGGAGCGCCGAACGCTGGCGCGGCGTGCAGGATGCCTTCGAGGGCGAAGAAGCCCGGTTCCAGGATTACGAGGCCGCCGCACCGGTCCCCGAGGAGGGTGAGCGCCTGGCCTCGGTGGTGCTGCTGTCGGGCGACATGCCGGACGCGATCGTCACCTTCAACGACCTTCTCGCCCTGGGCCTGCTCGCAGAGGCCCGGGCGCTGGGCGTGCGCGTGCCCGAGCAGGTGGCCGTGGCCGGTTTCGACAACATCACCTACGGCCGGCTCGGCAGCCCCTCGCTGACCAGCGTGGACATGATGAGCGAAGCCGTCGGAGAGATGGCGATGCAACGCCTGGCGGAGGTCATCGCAGGCGCCCAGACGCGCCACGAAGACGTGCTGACCTGCCGGCTCATGGTGCGCGAGTCCACCACGCGCCAGACCCCCGGGTAATCCCCGGGGCCGGTCCGCTTGACCCTGCAAATGTTATCGATCACCATTGCCGTTGAAGTTAACCGGTTAACCATCTGCATGAGGTAAGTGCGCCAATCAGCATTTGCGCCCGCAGCTGCCCCCAATCGCATTTTTTAGTTTGAAAAGTTAACCGGTTGACAACCCTTTCCCAACACGCCCGATGACCCAGCCCCTTCCCACGCCCGACCGCCAGCGCGCCACCACCGTGCTGGATGTGGCCCGGCTGGCCGGCGTGTCGGCCATGACGGTGTCGCGCGCGCTGAACCAGCCGCAGCGGGTGCCACCCGCCACGCGCCAGCGCGTGCAGGCCGCCGTCGAGGCCACGCACTACGTGCCCAACCTGCTGGCCTGCGGCCTGCGCTCGCGCCGCAGCCGGCTGGTGGCCGCCATCGTCCCCGCGCTGGGCAGCCCGGTGTTCAGCGAGACGGTGCAGGCGCTCACGGCCACGCTGGGCGCGGCCGGCTACCACCTGATGCTGGGCCAGAGCGGCTACGGCGCGGCTGGCGAAGACGCGCTGCTGCAGGCCGTCATCGGCCGCCGGCCCGACGGCATCGTGCTGGTGGGCGTGGACCACAGCCGCCAGACCCGCGAACGGCTCGCCGGCTGTGGCATGCCCGTGGTCGAGACCTGGGACCTGACGCCCACGCCCATCGACATGCTGGTCGGCTTCTCGCATGCGGACGTGGGCGCGGCGGTCTGCCGCTTCCTGGCCGACCAGGGGCGGCGCCGGCTGGCCGTCGTCAGCGGCGCGGACGGGCGCGCCGCCCGCCGTGCGCAGGCGTTCACGGCCACGGCCGAGCACCTCGGCCTGCCTGCGCCCGTGCTGGTCGAAGTCGATGCGCCGACGACGCTGGGCCACGGTCGGCAGGCACTGCGCCAACTGCTGGGGCACCCCGCGGGTGTGGACGGCATCTTCTGCAGCTCCGACATGCTGGCACTGGGCGTGCTGACCGAGGCGGCGCACCAGCGCATCGCCGTGCCCGGCCGCATCGGCGTGGTCGGCTTCGGCGACCAGCCGCTCGCCGCTGACGCGGAGCCGGCGCTCACCACCGTGCGCGTGGACGGTGCGCGCATCGGCCGCGAGGCGGCGCTGCGCGTGATCGGCCGCATCGCCGGCGCGCCCGCCCCCGAGCTGGCCGCGCTCGACGTGGGCTTTTCCATCGTTCCGCGGCGCTCGGGCTGAACCACCGCCGCGCGCCGCCACCTGACTTTTCAACAAAGGAGACCCTGATGAAACATGCCATCCAACGCCTGCGCGCCATCCCGCTGGCCACCAAACTGGCCTTGTGCGGCACGGCCGGGCTGATCGTGCTGGCCGGCTGCGGCGGCGGCGACGGCGACGAAGAGATCGCGCAGCCGGTCATCGGCGCGCGCGCCAAGGCGGTGATCACCGCCGACGGCAAGCAGTTCAAGGACTCCAACGCCAATGGCAAGCTGGATCCCTACGAGGACTGGCGTCTGCCGGTCGAGCGCCGCATCGACGACCTGGTCGCGCAGATGACGCTGCAGGAAAAGGCCGGCCTCATGTTGATCAACACCTTGAACGCAGGCGCCGGCGGCGCACTGCCGGCCGCTGCGGCCGACATGGTGCAGACGCAGAAGATGAGCCGCTTCGTCTTCCGCAGCGTCGTGACGATTCCGGCCACCGGCTCGCAGGTCACACCCGAGCAGGCGGCCACCTCGCTCAATGCGGTGCAGGAGATGAGCGAAGGCACGCGCCTGGGCATCCCGGCGGTGTTCAAGTCCAACGCCCGCAACCACTACGAGAAGGACCCGCGCGTCGGCATCAACGAGGCCTCGGGTGCGTTCACGGAATTTCCCAAGGAAGCCGGCCTCGCTGCCGCGTCGCTCGGCGCGGGCGACATGTCGCTGGTCAAGGACTTCGCCACCGTCATGGGCGACGAATGGAAGTCCATCGGCCTGCGCGGCATGTACGGCTACATGGCCGACCTGTCGACCGAACCGCGCTGGTACCGCGTGCACGAGACCTTCACCGAGAACGCCGACCTGAACGCCGACATCATGCGCACGCTGGTGCAGACGCTGCAGGGCACGAAGATCAAGGACGGCACCTCGGTCTCGCCCAGCTCGGCCGTCGCGCTCACGCTCAAGCATTTCCCGGGCGGTGGCCCGCAGGAGATGGGCCTGGATCCGCACTACGCGCACGGCAAGAACCAGGTCTACCCCGGCGGCAACTTCGGCTACCACCTGAAGCCCTTCCTGGCCGCCATGGAGGCCGGCGTTTCCGCGGTCATGCCCTACTACGGCGTGCCGATCAACGTGACCTACGAGGGCGTGACCTACGAGCAGACCGGCATGGCGTTCTCCAAGCAGATCGTCACCGACCTGCTGCGCGGCAAGCTGGGCTTCAAGGGCTATGTGAACTCGGACACCGGCATCATCAACGACCGCGCCTGGGGCCTGGAGATGAAGACGGTGCCAGAGCGCGTGGCCGCGGCCATCAACGGCGGCACCGAGACGCTCTCGGGCTTCAGCGAGAACAAGACCATCACCGACCTGGTGGCCGCCGGCCTCGTGAGCGAGGCGCGCGTGACGGAGGCCGCCAGGCGCCTGCTGAAAGAGCAGTTCCAGCTCGGCCTGTTCGAGAACCCGTATGTCGATCCGGCGCTGGCCAACGCCATCATCGGCAAGGACGGGCACCGCGCCACCGGCATGGACATCCAGCGCAAATCGGTCGTGCTGCTGCAGAACCAGGCCCAGGCCGATGGCGGCAAGACGCTGCCGCTGAAGGCGGGTGCCAAGGTCTACACCATGGGCTTGGCCAAGACCGACACCGACAAGTACGGCTACGCCGTGACCGATGGCGAGGCCCTGGTGGGCGGCGTGCGCCCGAGTGCCGCCGGCCACGATTACGCGGTGATCCGCGTCGAGGTGAACAACAACAAGCTGGTGCCCGGCACCAACACGCGCGCCACCAGCACCTACCGGAGCGACAACCCGGCCACCGGCGGCCGCATCAATCCCGCCACGGGCCGCAGCTGGGGCTTCGATGACCGCTGCGTGAACAAGGCTGCCTACTCGGCCGAGGACGCCGCCAAGGCCTGCCTGGACAACGGCCTGACCTTTGGCGGCTCGTTCCCATGGGAGAACGGCAAGATGTCGTTCACGGAAATGGCGGCCGCCGAGTCGTGGCAGATCTCGCCACCGCTGGACCAGATCCAGGCGGTCATGAACGAGGTGGGCGCGAAGAAAACGGTGCTGGCCATCTACTTCCGCCAGCCCTACGTGCTGGACGACGCCAGCGGCCTGAAGAACGCCGGCGCCATCGTGGCCGGCTTCGGCATCAGCAACACCGCGCTGCTGGACGTGCTGGGCGGCAAGGTGCTGGCCACGGGGGCCGCCGTCAAGCCGCAGGGGAAGCTGCCGCTCGCGCTGGCGAACAACTCCCAGGCCATCGTGAACAACCAGCCCGACGTGCCGGGCTACCCGGCGGCGGACACGCTGTTCCCGTACGGGTTCGGTCTGACGTACTGACACACCGCGCGTTACCTGGGGCGTGCCGGCGGCAGTGCGCGGGCGCGCCCCGCGCGAGGCCTGCGCATGCCGCAGCCCCGCCCACTTTTCCCAGCTTCCAAGACAACGAGAGGAGACTCCCCATGCACCAGCACGCGCTGCACCCCATCGCCAAAGCCATCCTCGTTGCATCGCTCACCGCCGCACTCGCCGTCGGCTGCGGCGGCGGCGGAGACGACCCGGCCGCACCGACCGCACCAATCGCCACCGTTGACCAGGTCCGCACCGTGACCGACCTGACCAGGAACTGGCGCTTCGTGCTCGACGACAGCCTGACCGACGACCAGGCCCTGGGCGCCAACACGTCCAACTGGTCGTCCGTCAACCTGCCGCACACGTGGAACGCCGGCGATGCGGCCACCACGGCCCAATCCACGCCGTCCACACCGGAGTACCTGCGCAGCGTGGGCTGGTACCAGTTGGACTTCGATGCCGGTCCGCAGACCAGCGGCACCCGGTGGCTGCAGTTCGATGCGGCCAGCATCACTGCCGACGTCTGGCTCAACGGCGTCAAGCTGGGCCAGCACCGCGGCGCGTTCACGGCCTTCCGCTTCGATGTCACCAAACTGCTGAAGCCCGGACGCAACGTGCTCGTCGTCAAGACCGACAACCGGCGCGCCACGCGCGACGGCGAAGCCAATGCCATCGCCCCGCTGAGCGGCGACTTCAACATGTCCGGCGGCCTGTACCGTGGCGTCTCGCTGGTCTCCACGCCGAACAAGGCCCACATTGCGCTGGGCGACCTCGGCGGGCCAGGGATCTACGCGCGGACCGCGTCCGTCTCCGGCACCAGCGCCGTGGTGAACGTGGCGACAAAGCTGGAGAACGCCCTCGCGGCGGCGGGCAGCTACACGGTGACGGCCTCGCTGCTCGATGCGGAAGGCAAGACGGTCAAGCGGTCGGTCTCCAGCGCCGTGGCGCTGCGGCCTGGCGAGAACATCACGGTGAGCCAGGATCTCGACCTCGCCGATGTGCGCCTGTGGCAAGGCCTGGCGGACCCCTACCTGCACAAGCTGGTCATCGAGCTGAGGGACGGGGCCGGCACCTCCATCGACAAGGTGGTGCGCGACTTCGGCGTGCGCGAGATGCGCTTCGACCCGAACAGCGGCTTCTTCCTGAACGGCCGCAGCGTGCCGTTGCACGGCGTGAACATGCACCAGGACATGCTGGGCAAGGCCTGGGCAACGTCGCACGAGGACATCGACCGCTCGTTCGAGCTCATCAAGGAGGTGGGCGCCAACACGCTGCGCATGGCCCACTACCCGCATTCGGACTACGCGGTGGCCCAGGCCGACAAGCTCGGCTTGGTGGTGATGGCCGAACTGCCGTACGTGAATTCCTCCGCCGTCGGCGGCCGCACGGTGGACCCGGAGACCACCGGCTTCGCCGAGAACGCGCGCGAGCAACTGCGTGAACTCATCCGGCAGAAGTACAACAACGCGTCCGTGGGCATCTGGTCGGTCGGCAACGAGGTGCAGGGCGGCGACGACGCGCAGAACAACGTGCGGGCCATGTTCAAGAGCCTGCACGACACGGCCAAGGCCGAAGACCCGGGCCGCATCACCACGCTGGCCAACCAGATCAACCGCAGCGGCGATGTGGTCCGCCCGGACGCCATCACGCTCACGGGAGTGACCGACAGCTTCAGCGTCAACCGCTACTTCCAGTGGTACTACGGCCAGTCGGAAACGCAGCTCGGCGACAACCTCGACCAGATCCACGCCGCCAGCCCCGCGCAGCCGATCGGGGTGACCGAATACGGCGCCGGCAGCGGCCTCAGCCACCACACCGACAACGTGCGCGGCGGACGCGTGTGCTCCAGCGACACCAGCGGCGCCACACGCATCTGCTACCAGCCCGAGGGCTATGCCAACTACGTGCACGAGAAGGCGTACGCGCAGATGGTGCAGCGCCCCTATCTGATGGGCACCTGGATCTGGAACATGTTCGACTTCGGCTCGGGCAACCGGCACGAAGGCGACATCGGCCAGACCAACACCAAGGGCATCGTGACCTTCGGCCGTGACGTGAAGAAGGACGTCTTTTTCTTCTACAAGGCCAACTGGTCGCAGGCGCCGGTCACCTACATCGCCGAGCGCCGCCACACCGATCGCGTCTACAAGACCGCCCAGGTCAAGGTCTACAGCAACGCCGCCTCGGTCGCGCTGCGTGTCAACGGCGTCGAGGTCGCGCGCAAGGCGGCCGCGGAGTGCCCGTGAAGGTCTGCAACTTCGGCGAGGTCGCGCTCGGTGCCGGCGTCAACACCATCACGGCGGTCGGCACGCACGGCAGCGAGACGGTGACGGACTTCGTCAACTGGAACCTGCCGGAGAAGAACGCGACCAACGTCTACATCGCGGCCGGCCAGCTGACCAGCGGCCTGGTGTCGAACGACCCGCTGCTGGGCAGCAACGTCTACGGCTCGGACAACTACTTCCTGAACGGCGACCTGCCGCCGCTGTCGGGCCGCAGCAACGTGGGCCTCTCGGCCGCCATCGCGATCGCCGGCCTGGGCACCACGACCATTCCCGAGAAGGGCCGCGTCTGGGACATGTGGCGCGAAGGAACCGACTTCAGCTACGAGATCCCGGTGGCGAACGGAACCTACAAGGTGACCCTCGGCTTCCTGGAGCCCACCGTCACCGCTGCGGGCGCGCGGGTGTTCAACGTCAACGCCGAGGGTGGCGTGGCGATTGCCAACATGGACATCTACCAGGCCACGGGCGCCATCCGCAGCGCGACGGCGCGCAGCTTCACCACCACGGTGGCCGACGGAAAGCTGACGCTGAACTTCGCCGGCGTGCAGGGCCGGGCCATCGTCTCCAACATCGCGGTGGAACGGCAGTAGCCAGGCAGGCGCGCGCCGGGCCCGCCCCGGCGTGCGCCCTCCGGTGGTGCGGCGCATGGCCGCTCGCCGACAATGGCCGGATGACCTCCCCCCTGTTCGAGGCCCAGGCGCTGACCAAGCGCTATGGAGACAACACCGTGGTCGACGACCTGTCGTTCGCCATCGCGCCAGGCGAATGCCTGGGCGTGATCGGCCCCAACGGCGCCGGCAAGACCACCACCATCCGCATGTGCCTGGGCCAGACCGCGCCCGATGCCGGCAGCATCCGCTACCACGGCGCCGGCCGGCCGCTGGCCATGCCGGCCGATGCGCTGGCCATCAAGGCCGAGCTCGGCGTGGTCGCGCAGTTCGACACGCTGGACCCGGACTTCGACTGCAGCGAGAACCTGATCGTCTATGGCCGCTACTTCGGCATGCGCCGTGAGCACATCGCCGCGCGCGTGCCCCAACTGCTGGAGTTCGCCGCGCTGACCAGCAAGGCGCACGCCAAGCCCGTCGAGCTGTCGGGCGGCATGCGGCGCCGGCTCAGCCTGGCGCGTGCGCTCGTCAACGACCCGCGTCTCTTGCTGCTGGACGAACCCACCACCGGCCTCGACCCACAGGCGCGCCACCTGATGTGGGAACGCCTGCAGATGCTGCTGCAGCAGGGCAAGTCCATCCTGCTGACCACGCACTTCATGGACGAAGCCGAACGCCTGTGCTCGCGCCTGCTGGTGCTGGACCACGGCAAGAAGATCGCCGAAGGCGCGCCGCGCGCGCTGATCGCCGAGCACCTGGAACCCGACGTGGTGGAGGTCTACGGCAACGGTGCACTGGCGCTGGCAAAGGCCGAGGAGCATGCGCCGCTGCGCGCGCTGGCGCGCCGCGTGGAGGTGAGCGGCGAGACCGTGTTCTTCTACACGCGCGAGGCCAGGCCGCTGCTCGATGCGCTGGGCGGCCATGGCCAGTTGCGCACCTTGCACCGGCCGGCCAATCTGGAGGACCTGTTCCTCAAACTCACGGGGCGGCAGATCCGCGACGACGCGTGAGCGCGCAGGCGAGGGGCCCCGCTTGCGGGGATCGACCCAGCGAACGCGTCAAGGTCGCTGACCACATGACCATCACACAAGAACAACTGTACGGAGGCGACGCATGAGCACCCAAAGCATCTGGCGCAGGCCACAGATCTCCGGCCGCTGGTGGCCCGTGTTCCTGCGCAACCTGCTGGTCTGGCGCAAGCTGGCCATCCCGAGCCTGGTGGGCAACATCGCCGAGCCGCTGATGTGGCTGGTGGCCTTCGGCTACGGCATGGGCGCGCTGGTCGGGCAGATCGACATCGGCGGCGAGAAGGTGCCCTACATCCTGTTCCTGGCGTCCGGCTCGATCTGCATGAGCGCGATGAACGCGGCCTCGTTCGAGGCGCTGTACTCGGCGTTCTCGCGCATGCATGTGCAAAAGACCTGGGAGGGCATCATGAACGCGCCCGTGAACCTGGACAACCTGGTGCTGGCCGAGCTGCTCTGGGCCGCCTTCAAGTCGATCTTCACCGTCACGGCGATCCTGTGCGTGATGCTGGCGCTGGGCATCAGCCACAGCCCCAAGCTGCTCGTGGCCCTGCCCGTGCTGCTCGTCGCCGGCATCATGTTCAGCGCCATCGCGCTGATCTTCAACGCGCTGGCCAAGGGCTACGACTTCTTCACCTACTACTTCACGCTGGTGCTCACGCCCATGATGTTCCTGTCGGGCGTGTTCTTCCCGCGCGAGCAGCTGCCCGAGGCGGTGCGCATCGTCTCCGACTGGCTGCCGCTGACCAACGCCGTGGAACTCGTGCGGCCGCTGTTCATGGACCGCTGGCCTGCACATGCGCTGCGCCATGGCCTGGTGGTCGTGGTCTATGCGGTGGTGGCGTTCTGGGTGGCATTGGCGCTCACGCGCAGGCGCTTCAAGGCCTGAGAGCGGGGCCGGCTGCGCAGGACCTCATCGCGCGCAGCGCGAGGCTGGTGCCAGCGCGGTGGCCGCCGCCCGGCCCTGACCGGCACACGGCACCGCGCCACGCAGGCGCGCGCATCCACAAGATGCACGAAAAACACGGCCTGGCGGGCGTGCCGCTTCCATAGCATGCATGCATGCGACACCAAGATCACCAACACGCCGCATGGCATGGCCTCGCAGGCCTGCTGCTGCTGGGCCTGGCGCAGCAGGCCTGCGCCCTCACCGCACAACAGGTCCACGCACGCTCAGCCGCCTCCGTCGTCGCGCTGGACATCCTCGACGCCGACGGCCAGCGCATCGTCGAACGCAGCGCCACCCGCATCGGCGAAGGCCGCTTCGTCACGGCCTGCGAGAACCTGCACAGCGGCGCCGCGCTGCAGTTGCGCGCCGGCACGGATGCGGTGCCGGCACAACTGGGCGCACGCGACCGTGAACGCAACCTGTGCGAACTGCTGGCACCGCACGCGGGGCCGCCACTGCCGCTGCAGCCGGACCTGCCGGAGGCCGGCCAGCGCGTCTTCGCCATCTCCAATGCGCTGGGCCTGGGCGTGGGCATTTCCGAAGGCGTGGTCGCCGGCGTACGCCAGGACACCGGCGGCCCCCTGATCCAGTTCACCGCGCCGATCTCGCCGGGTTCGGAAGGCGGCGCGCTGCTGGACGAGCAGGGGCGGCTCATCGCCATCCTGGACTACCGCCGGCGCGATGGCCAGAACGTCAATTTCGGCGCGCCCGCCGCCTGGCTCGCCGAACTCGCAGCGCGCGCGGCGGCCGATGCCGCCCAGTTGGCGCGGCTGGACGCAGGCCATGCGCTGGCAGGCGCGGCGCAATGGCCCGCCCTGGCGACGCACGCGGCGCAGTGGCTCGCGGTGCAGCCCGGGCAGGCCGACGCCTTGCGCTTCGCGGCCGAGGCCGCGCGCGCACAGCAGCAGCCCGCCGAAGAATTGAACGCCTGGCGTGCGCTGCGGCGTGTGCAGCCGCATGACGCCGAGGCCGGGCTGGACCTGGTCCAGGCGCTGCTGCAACAGCAGCAACTCGCCGAGGCCACCGCGCTGGCACGCCAGCTCGTGGCGGAACATGCGGGAGAGGCGCGCGCCCACTGGCTGCTGGCGCGCGCGCTGCACGCCGATGGCGCGCTCGATGCTGCGGAGTCGTCCTACCGCCGCGCGCTCGCGGCCAACCCGTGGCTGGTGGCGGCCTACAACGGCCTGGCGGCGCTGGCGCAGGCACGCAACGACCACGGCACGGCCGTGGCGATCTTCGCCCGCCTGTCGGGCCTGTACCCGGAGGAGGCCTGGCCGCGCCAGCAGCTGATCGGTGCGCTGCTGCGGGCGCAGGACGTTGCACGGGCCCACGCCGAGCTGCAGAACCTGCCGCCAGCCCATGTCGACAGCGCCAGCAGCTGGTACCTGCGCGGCCTCGTGGCCTCGCGCATGGGCCGCCCCGAGGCCGCCGTGCAGGCGCTGCGCACGAGCCTGGCCCGCGACGCGCAGCAGGACAGCGCCTGGATCCAGGCCGAGCTGGGCGCCGCCCTCACGGCGCTGGAGCGCTACCCCGAGGCCATCTCCGCGCTGCGCGAGGCCGTGCGCAGCGAGCCGGCCAGCACGCGCTGGCGCGTGCTGCTGGGCGACACACTGCGCGCCGGCGGCCTGGCCCCGCAGGCGCTGGCCATCGCGCAGCAGCTCGTCGCCGAGCAGGCCACCAGCGCCGCGCACTGGGGCCTGCTGGCCCGCACGCTGGTCACGCTGGACCGCGATGCCGAGGCCCTGCCTGCCCTCGAACGCGCGCTGCAGATCGACGCCAGCGATGCCGCGCTGTGGGCGTCGCTGGTGCACGTGCAGCAGAACCTGGGCCAGCACAGGCTGGCCGCCGAGGCCCTGCGCCGCCTGCGCGAACTCGAGCCAGCACGCGCCGAGCTGGTCTACCGCACCCTGGTGCTGCCCTACGGGGAGAACCGCTGATGCCGCGCCCGCAGATGCCCTGGGCGCCTGGCCGCGCGCTGGCGCTGGCCTTGCTCGCGGTGCCGCTGGCGCAGGCACAGGCACAGGACGATGGCGGCGCCGCCCGCGATGCGCAGCAGGTGTTCGCCCGCGTCAGTCCCTCGGTGGTGACGGTGCAGGCGCTCGACGCGCATGGGCAGGCCGACGGCCAGGGCAGCGGCGTGGTCGTCGCGCCCGGCCTGGTCGCGACCAACTGCCACGTGGTGCGCAGCGCGGCCACACTGGAGCTGACCGGCACCGCCGGCAAGCAGGCTGCGCAGTGGACGCACCAGCTCGCCGGCCTGGACCTGTGCCTGCTGGCCGCGCCGGGGCTGTCGGCGCCGCCGGTGGTGCTGCGGCCCAGCCAGGAGCTGGCGGTCGGTGAGCCGGTCTACGCGGTCGGCAACCCGCTGGGCTTCGGGCTGGCCGTCAGCAGCGGCCTGCTGTCCAGCCGGCAGGCGGGCCAACCCCACGCGCGCCTGGCGGCCACCGCACCGGTGTCGCCGGGCTCCAGCGGCGGCGGGCTGTTCGACCGCCAGGCGCGGCTGCTGGGCCTGACCACGGCCATCCTGGGCACCGGCCAGAGCCTGAACCTCGTGCTGCCGGCCGAAGCCGTGGCGGCCCTGCTGGCGCAGGCCGAACCGCGTGCGCCGGCCCAGGCCTTACCGCCGGCCGAGCCACGCTGGGCCGCGGTGGCGGTCGGGCTCTACGACCGCCAGGACTGGGCCGGCCTGCAAGCCCATGCACAGGCCTGGCTGCAGGCGCAGCCCCGGTCGGCGCCGGCGCTGGTCTACCTGGCGCGGGCGGCCGGCCAGCAGCAGGACCACGCACAGGCCGAGGCCCTGGCGCGGCGCGCCCTGGCGCTGGACGGAGACCTCGCCAGTGCCTGGTCGGAACTGGCGCAGGCGCTGATCGCCACCGGCCGCAGCGCCGAGGGCGAACGGGCCTTGCAGCAAGCGGCGCTGCGCCAGCCGGGCGAGGCCGATCCGCACATCGTTCGCTCGTTCCTGCGCAAGAGCCAAGGCCAGCCCGAGGCGGCGCGCGAGGAGATGCGCACGGCCGTGCGCAAGCGGCCATTCAGCCCACGCCTGTGGACCGAGCTCGGCCGCCAGGAAGCAGCGCTGGGCCAGGCCGACGCGGCCCAGCAGGCCTTTGCCGCGGCCGTGCGCCTGGGCGGCGCGCCGCCGGTGGCCGGCGCTGCACCTTCGGCCACGCTGGACATCGCCCGACAGACCGAGGCCCTGGAGGCACTCGGCTGGATCGCGTTGCGCCAGCAGCGCTACGTGCAGGCCGAGGAAGCCTTCCGCAAGGGCCTGGCCCTGGACGGCGAGCATGCCGGCTTGTGGAACGGCATCGGCGGCGTCATGCAGGGCACGCTGCGCTGGGCCGAGGCCGAGCAGGCGTTCACGCGCTCGCTGGCCAGGGAGGGGAACGACGCGCTCGTGCTGGCCAACCGCGGCGAGGTCTTGCGCGTGCAACGCCGGTTCGAACCCGCCATGGCCGACGCCCAGGCCGCCCTGCGCCTGAAGCCGGACGAACCGGTGGCGCAGCGCCTGCTGGCCGTGCTGCTGCTGGACATGCGCCGCTTCGCCGACGCTGCCGCGGCCTACGCCCGGCTGGCGGCACTGCAGGCGCCGAACGACGACGACCTCGTGAACTGGGCCGAATCGCTGGTCAACATCGGCCAGGCGCAGGATGCACTGGCCAAGCTGAAGCAGGCCGATGCCGGCCAGCCGGGTCGCCTGCGCTTCAACCTGGTGATGGGCCGCACGCTGGGCGCGCAGAACGACGTGGCCGGCGCCCTGGCCTACCTGGAACGCGCGCTGGCCGACAACCCCAGCGCCTCGGTGGTCTGGAGTTCCAAGGGCTACGCGCTGATGCGGCTCGACCGGCTGACCGAGGCCATCGCCGCGCTGGAGACGGCCGTGCGCCTGGACCCGACGCTGTCCAACGGCTGGATCAACCTGGGCCACGCGCAAATGCGTGCGCGCAACCTCGGCCGCGCGATCGAGGCACTCGAGAAGGCCGTGGTGCTGGCTCCCGAGGCCATGGACGGGCGCTTCTACCTGGCCCAGAGCTACCTGCAGGCGCGCCTGCCGGCCAAGGCGCGCGAGCATGCGCAAGCCGTGGTCGTGCGGCAACCGGCGCTGCCGCCGGTGCTGGCGCTGATGGCCCTCAGCTACCTCGCGGAGAACAACGCGGCCGAGGCCGGCACCTGGCACCGCAGGCTGCACGCGGCCGCGCCCGAGATCGCAGGCAAGGTCCGCCTGCAGGCCATCGGCGCGGGCATGGCTGCCGCGCAGCAATGGCCTCAGTGAACCTGCTCAGCCGGTGACGGGCTGCGGCGTGAAGCCCGCCGCGGCAATGGCCTGCTGCACGGCCGCCGCATCGGCCTGCGCCGGCTGCACCTGCACACGGTGCCGCGCGAGGTCGACCTCCACCCTGGCCTGCGGGTCGGTGGCCTGCACGGCCTTGGTGATGCTGGCCACGCAGTGGCCGCAGCTCATGTCCTGTACGTCGAATGTCAGCATGGATGCTCCTTGAAAATGATGGGACCGAGTGTCATCCTTTCCACCATGGCAAGGTCAAGGCCGTGACCGGCATGCCCCTGATGCCGAGATGGAATCGCCGCTGGGGTTGCTTGACCTTCCCATCATGGCAAGCCGGACAATGCTGCCATGGCTTCCATCACCACCACTGATTCCACGCTGCGCCTGCAGATCGAGGGCATGAGCTGCGCTTCCTGCGTGGGCCGTGTCGAGAAGGCGCTGCGCGCCGTGCCGGGCGTGGCGCAGGCCGAGGTCAACCTCGCGACCGAGCAGGCCACGGTACACGCTGGCGCCGATGCGCAGCCGCTCATGGCCCTCGTGGAGGCCGTGGGCCAGGCCGGCTACGGCGTGGCCACTGCCGAACACCGCCTGCAGATCGAGGGCATGACCTGCGCCTCCTGCGTGGGCCGCGTGGAGAAGGCGCTGCGCCGCGTGCCCGGCGTGATCGAGGCGTCCGTCAACCTGGCCAGCGAGCAGGCCACGGTGCAGGCCCTGTCCACCGTGGCGCCGCAGGCCCTGCTCGCGGCCACCGCTGCGGCCGGTTATCCGGCCCGTGCGCTGGGCGATGCGCGTGCCGCAGCCGAGCCGGCCGGTGCGCCCTGGTGGCCCGTGGCCGTGGCGGCGGCGCTCACGCTGCCCATGCTGGCACCCATGCTCGGCCAGCCCTTCGGCTGGCACTGGATGCCGCCGGGCTGGGTGCAGCTGCTGCTGGCCACGCCGGTGCAGTTCTGGCTCGGCGCGCGCTTCTACCGGGCCGGCTGGGCCGCCCTGCGTGCCCGCAGCGGCAACATGGACCTGCTGGTCGCCCTGGGCACCTCGGCGGCCTTCGGCCTGTCGCTGTACCTGCTCTGGCAGTCCGCCGGCCATGCCGGGCATGGGAGCGCGCCGCACCTGTACTTCGAAGCGTCGGCCGCCGTCATCACGCTGGTGCTGCTGGGCAAGTGGCTGGAGCAGCGCGCCAAGCGCCAGACGCTGGACGCGATCCGCGCGCTCAACGCCTTGCGGCCGACCCAGGCGCGTGTGCGCCGGGACGGCGTGGAGCAGGACATCGCCGTCGAGCAGCTGGTGGTGGGCGACCTGGTGCTGGTGCGGCCAGGCGACCGCATCGCCGTCGACGGCGAGATCGTGCTGGGCCAGACCCATGTGGACGAATCGCTGCTGACCGGCGAGAGCCTGCCCGTGGCCAAGGGCCCGGGCGAGCGCGTGACAGGCGGCGCCATCAACGCCGAAGGCGCGCTGGAAGTGCGCACGCTGGCCGTGGGCGCGGAGACCCAGCTGTCGCGCATCATCCGCATGGTCGAGTCGGCCCAGGCTGCCAAGGCGCCGATCCAGCGCCTCGTGGACCGCGTGAGCGCCGTGTTCGTGCCCGTGGTGCTGGTCATCGCGCTGGCCACCCTGGTCGGCTGGGTGCTGGTCAGCGGCGACTGGGAACAGGCCCTCGTCAACGCCGTGGCCGTGCTCGTGATCGCCTGCCCTTGTGCGCTGGGCCTGGCCACGCCCACGGCCATCATGGCCGGCACGGGCGTGGCGGCGCGCCATGGCATCCTGATCAAGGACGCGCAGGCGCTGGAGACGGCGCACGCCGTCACGCTCGTGGCCTTCGACAAGACCGGCACGCTGACCGAGGGCAAGCCCGCGTTGGCTGCCGTGCGGCCCGCCGCCGGCCTGGCGCTCGAGGCCGTGCTGCGCCAGGCTGCGGCCTTGCAGGCCAGCAGCAGCCACCCGCTGGCACTGGCAGTGCGCGAACGCGCCCAGGGCCTGGACGTGCCGGCCGTGCAGGACGCGCGCGCCCTGCCCGGCCGCGGCGTGCAGGGCACGGTAGAGGGCCGGCTGCTGGCGCTGGGCAGCACGCGGCTGCTGCGCGAACGCGGGCTCGATGCAGGCGCGCTGGCCGCCGAGGCAGAGCAGTTGGAGCAGGCCGGCCGCACCGTCTCCTGGCTGCTCGACACCGACCGCGTGCTGGGCCTGCTGGCCTTCGGCGACACCATCAAGCCCTCGGCGGCAGCGGCCATCGCACGGCTGCGCGCACTGGGCATCCAGACGCTGATGCTGACCGGCGACAACCGCGGCGCGGCCGAGGCCGTGGGCCAGGCACTGGGCATCACGCGCGTGCAGGCCGAGATGCTGCCCGAGCAGAAGGCCGAGGTGGTGCAGCGCGAGCGCGACGCCGGCCAGGTCGTGGCCTTCGTCGGCGACGGGCTCAACGACGGGCCCGCGCTGGCGGCGGCCTCCTGCGGCTTCGCCATGGCCGGCGGCGCCGACGTGGCGACCGAGACGGCCGACATCACGCTCATGCGTGGCGACCTGCGCCTGGTGGCCGATGCGCTGGACCTGTCGCGCCGCACCAGCGCCAAGATCCGCCAGAACCTCTGGTGGGCCTTCGGCTACAACGCGCTGGGCATTCCGCTGGCGGCGCTGGGGCTGCTGAACCCGGTGATCGCCGGCGGCGCGATGGCGCTGTCCAGCGTCAGCGTGGTCGGCAATGCGCTGCTGCTGCGCCGCTGGCGCAGCGTCGAACAACGCCAGGACACGCCGCCTGCGGCCGCCCTGGTCCACCGGAGTGCGCCATGATGAACATTGGCGAGGCCGCGAAGGCCACGGGTGTGTCGGCCAAGATGATCCGCCACTACGAAAGCGTGGGCCTGTTCCCCGAAGCCGCGCGCAGCGAGAGCGGCTACCGGCTCTATGGCGACAAGGAGATCGGCACGCTGCGCTTCATCCGCCAGTCGCGCGACCTGGGCTTCTCGCTCGAACAGATCCGCGAACTGCTGGGCCTGTGGTGGGACCGCAAGCGCCCGAGCCGCCACGTCAAGGCGCTGGCCCAGGCCCACTTGGCGGAACTCGATGCCAAGCTCGCGGAGTTGCAGGCCATGAAGTCCACGCTGCAGCACCTCGTGCAGTGCTGCCATGGCGACGACCGGCCGGACTGTCCCATCATCGATTCGCTGGCCGCCGGTCGAAAGGCCTGACGCCGCTCAGCCGGACAGCAGCCGCTGCGCCAATGGCCCGACGAGCGCGGCCACGGCCTGGCCGTCGGCCGGCAGCTGCGTGAGCACCGAAGCGTCGGCGACGTACAAACCCGCGATGCCCTGCACGGCCAGCTGCGCGTCGACCACGGCCAGCGGGCCGTCGCCCTGGCGGCAGCCGCCGGCCACGCCGGGCCCCGGCTCGGCGCGTTCGCGCAGCAGCCGCTCCAGCGCCAGGTCGGACAGCGGGCCCGCCCACGGGCGTGCTGCGCGCAAGCCTTGCGCACCGAGCCCCTCCAGCGCCAGGCGCGCCTGATGCAGGAGGGCCTCGAGGTCGTCGCGCTCGCTGAGCAGGTCCGGGTCGAGCCGGGGCGGCTGGTAGGGGTCCTTGCCCTCCAGGCGCAGCCGGCCACGGCTGGCGGGCTGTTCCAGCGCGAGGTGCACGGACGCGGCCGGGCGGTGCAAGGCCAGCGCCGCGCGCCGCAGTGGCACCGCCACATGCACGGGCACCTGCAAGCCCTGCCCCACGCCAGGCAGGTCGTGCCGCGTGGCCACGTTGCCGGCCACCAGCTCGGCGTGCGGCCCGATGCCGGAGCGCATCAGCAGCAGCGGCGATGGCAGCGCGCCGGCGCACAGCACGATGGCGCGGCTGGCCTGCAGCTGCTGCACGAGGCCGGCACGGTGGAACTCCACACCCGTGGCGCGCCGGCCCTGCAGCAGCACACGCACGGCCAGCGCGTCGGTCAAGACCGTGAGCGTGCCGGGTGCGGGCGGCGGCTCGGCGGCGCCGCCCCAGGCGGCCGCACCGCCCAGGCCCTTGCCGGCCACCAGCGCGACGGCGCGGCCATTGAGGCCCGGCTGCGCCACCGTGGGCCAGCGCCAGGCCGGGCGCGGCCGGCGCCGCGACCAGAGCGGGCCGGCCTCGATGAGCGCGACCTGCGCGGCCGCGTCCGCGTCCGCGGCCAGCCGCAATGCCAGGCCGTAGCCGGTGGCGCCACCCCCCACAACCACGAAATCGAACATTTATGATGCTGCGACACAGCAGGCCCGGCCTGCCTTCCACGCGGCCACGATACCGCAGCCTGCCACCTTCCATCCCCATCCCAGGAGTTCCCCAATGAGCACCCCCATCCGCACCGTCGGCATCATCGGCGCCGGCACCATGGGCAACGGCATCGCCCAGGCCTGCGCCACCAGCGGCGTCGACGTCGTCATGGTCGACATCTCGGACGCGGCCGTCGCCAAGGGCCTGGCCACCGTGGCCGGCAGCCTGGACCGGCTGATCAAGAAGGACAAGATCACTGCGGCCGACAAGGATGCCGCGCTCGCGCGCATCAAGACCAGCACCGACTACGCCGACCTGGCGGCCGCGCAACTGGTGATCGAGGCCGCGACCGAAAACTACGAGCTCAAGCTCAAGATCTTGAAGCAGGCCGAAGCCGTGCTGCCGCCCGAGACGCTGATCGCGTCGAACACCTCGTCGATCAGCATCACCAAGATGGCGGCCGCCACCGGCCGGCCCGAGAAGTTCATCGGCATGCACTTCTTCAACCCCGTGCCGATGATGGCGCTGGTGGAGATCATCCGCGGCCTGCAGACCAGCGACGAGACCCACGCTGCCGTGCACGCGCTCGCGCTGGCGCTGGGCAAGTCGCCCATCACGGTGAAGAACGCACCGGGCTTCGTCGTCAACCGCATCCTGGTGCCGATGATCAACGAGGCCTTCTTCGTGCTGGCCGAGGGCCTGGCCACGGCCGAGGACATCGACGCCGGCATGAAGCTGGGCTGCAACCAGCCCATCGGCCCGCTGGCGCTGGCCGACATGATCGGCCTGGACGTGTGCCTGGCCGTCATGAACGTCTACCTGGAGGAGTACGGCGACAGCAAGTACCGCCCCTGCCCGCTGCTCAAGGAGATGGTGGCCGCCGGCCGCCTGGGCCGCAAGACGGGTCGCGGGGTGTACACGTACTGAGCCCGTCGCGCCCCAGAATGGGGGACCAAGGAGGACCCCCATGACGGAGACAAGCACCCCGGCCGAAGGCCGCATCGTGACCGAGCAGCGTGGCCACATCCTGCTGATCGGCATCGACCGGCCGGCCAAGCGCAACGGCTTCACGCCCGCCATGCAGCACCAGCTGGCCGAGGCCTACACGCGGCTGGACGACGACCCGGCCCTGCGCGTGGGCGTGCTGCATGCGCTGGGCGCGCACTTCACCGCGGGGCTCGACCTGCCCAGCTTCGCGCCGCTGATGCAGCGCGGCGAGAAGGCCATCCCCGACGGCCTGGTCGATCCGGTGGACCTGGGCATGCCGCAGTACCGCCGACGCACCAAGCCCATGGTGGTGGCGGTGCAGGGCATCACCTACACGCTGGGCATCGAACTGATGCTGGCGGCCGACATCGTGGTGGCGGCGGACGACTGCCGCTTCTCGCAGCTGGAGGTGCAGCGCGGCATCATGGCCACGGGCGGCGCCACGCTGCGCATGGCCGAGCGCGCCGGCAGCGGCAACGCGCTGCTGCACCTGCTGACGGCCGACGTGTTCGACGCGGCCGAGGCGCTGCGGCTGAACTTCGTGCAGAAGGTGGTGCCGGCCGGCCAGCAACTGACCGAGGCCTTGCGCATTGCCGACGCCATCGCGGCGCAGGCACCGCTGGCGGTGGTGGCCACGCGGCTGTCGGTGCGCAAGACCGTGGAGGAAGGCGTGGCCGCGGCGGTCGGCGAGTTCATCACGGTGCAGAAGGGCCTGGCCAACAGCGAGGATGCGGCGGAAGGTGTGCGCGCCTTCGTGGAGCGGCGCACGGCGCGGTTCAGCGGCAGGTAGCCACCGCCACCTTCAGGGCGGCAGCCGCCCCACGACCTCCAGCGCGCCCCCAGGCGCGGCGCGCACCACGATGCCCTCGCCCGACGCCGGGAAGACCCCTGTCAGTGCCGTGATGTTGACCTGGTGCGTGACCACCACCAGCACGCCGGGCCCGCGCCAGGCTGCCAGCACGGCGCGCGCAGCCGCGGTCTGGCGCGCGGACTGGGCCGCGTCCTCGTTGAAGAAGGAGTTGAAGACCGGCGCCGGCTGCACACGGCCCGGGAAAGCCAGTTCGGCCGTGTCCAGGGTGCGGCACCACTGGCTGCTCAGCACCTGGCCCACGGTAACGCCGCGGGCACGAAAGCGCGCGCCGAGTTCCTGCGCCTGCGCACGGCCGCGCTCGCCGAGATTGCGCTGCGTGCCGCAGTCGCCGAGGCGGAACTGCGGCGGATCGCCTGTGCCCGGTGCGTCGGCATGGCGGAACAGCACGGCGGCGTCCGGGCCCAGCGCGGGCCAGGGCTGCGCCAGCGCCGGCAGGGCCGCAATGGCAAGTGCGGCACCGGCCGCGGTGAGATGTCGTCGTCGCATGGCAGCCCTTCCCAAAAGCCGGACCGTGGCGGCCCAGGTTCTGCGACCATAGCCGCGCCACACGCGCCGACCCGCAAAGCCCCTGGCGGCGCCGGCCCACATCCCAGGAGACCGCCACATGCCCCGCAGCACCGCCGAGAAACGCGCCGCCTTCCATGCCCTGCACCGTGCGGGCTGCTTCGTGCTTCCCAACCCCTGGGACCGCGGCAGCGCACGCTATCTCGAAAGCCTGGGATTCCAGGCCCTGGCGTCCACCAGTTCAGGGCACGCCTGGTCGCACGCAGAAGCCGACGGCGCGATGCCGCGCGATGCCGTGCTGGCCCACCTGCGCGAGATCGTGGCCGCCACCGAACTGCCCGTGAACGCCGACTTCGAGGACGGCTACGGCGACACGCCCGAGGACGTGGCCGAGAGCGTGCGCCTGGCCGTCGCGACCGGCGTGGCCGGCCTGTCGATCGAGGACGGCACGGGCAGCGCGGCCGATCCGCAGTACCCGCTGGACGTGGCCGTGGCGCGCCTGGCTGCGGCGCGCGCCACCATCGATGCGGCCGGCGGCGACACACTGCTGGTCGGCCGTGCCGAGAACTTCATCGTCGGCCGGCCCGACCTGGACGACACGCTGGCCCGGCTGCGCGCCTATGCCGCCGCTGGCGCCGACTGCCTGTACGCGCCCGGCATCCGCACGCGCGAGCAGATCGCGGCCGTGGTGGCCGCCGTCGCGCCCAAGCCGGTCAACCTGCTCGTGGGCGGCACCTTCGAGATGACCATGGCCGAGATCGCAGCGCTGGGTGTGCGCCGCGTCAGCGTGGGCGGCGGCCTGGCGCGCGCAGCCTGGGGTGGCTTCATGCGCGCCGCCAAGGACCTGGCCCAGCACGGCCGCTTCGACGGCTTCGCGGGCGCGGCCACGGGCGCGGAGCTGAACGGGCTGTTCAGCGCCCGTTAGAACTTGCTCGGCTGGCAGCCAGCGCTGCGGCATTCGCGCGCGCGCTCCTGCAGGAACTCCAGGCGCTTGCGCGTGGTCCGCGTGGCGCAGGACAGGTTCACATAGAAGCCGGAATCGATGCGCCTGGAGCAGGCGGCATTGCGCTCCTCGATCCAGGCCAGCTGGGTTTCCTTGAGCTTTGCGCGCCCGTCCGCCTGCAGGCGCGGCGCGAGGTCCTTGTAGGCCTGGTTGAGTTCGGCATCGGTCTCGATGTAGACCTTGTTCAGGCAGTACAGCCCGTCGAAGTCGTCGCGCGGCTTGTCGCAATTCTGCTGGGCAAGCGCCGGCAGCGCGGCGAGCACGAAGGAGGTGGCAAGAAGCAGTGTCTTCATGGGCGTGGTGGGTGGAGGAAAGCAGGGCCCGAGTCTCGCATCGCGCCGGGCCCGGAGCCGGTACGATGCGCCGCTCGATCCACCAGGAACAGACATGATGCAACGCAAGCCCCTGATGCAGGCCCTCTTCGGGGCCGCCGTGCTGGCCGCTTCCGCCTTTCTGGCCACGGCCCAGGCCGGCCCGCGGCTGGACAAGATCGTGGAGAGCAAGACGCTGCGCGTGGGCACGCCGGGCGACTACCGGCCGTTCGCGATCAAGACCGACACCGGCTACAGCGGCCACGACATCGACCTCATCGAGGCCATGGCCAAGGAGCTGGGTGCCAAGGTCGAGTACGTGCCGACCAGCTGGCCCAACCTCATGAAGGACATCCAGGCCGACAGGTTCGACGTGGCCGTGGGCGGCATCACGCGCAACGTGACGCGGCTGCGCCAGGTCGACATGCTGCCGGGCTATGCGCCCTTCGGCAAGGTGGCGCTGGTGCGCGCGGCCGACAAGGACAGGTTCCGCACGCGCGAGAGCCTGAACCAGGCCGGCGTGCGCGTGATCAAGAACCCGGGCGGCACCAACGAGGCCTATGTGCTGCAGAACCTCACGGCCGCCCAGGTCAGCACGCACGACAAGAACGCCGAGATCCCCGCCCTGATCGCCGAAGGCAAGGGCGACGTGATGATCACCGAGACCTACGAGGCGCTGCACTACGCACGCACCGATCCGCGGCTGTACGCGGCCTTCATCGACGCACCGCTGACGCCCGTCAACACCCTGGGCTTCATGGCGCCGACCGACGACGCCGACTACCTGCGCGTGCTGCGCTTCGCCTGGGAGCTCGTGGACAGCCGCGGTGCGGTGCGCGAGGCCGCCGCGAAATGGCTCAAATGAAGCCGGTCGCCCTGCACCACGCGAGCCGGTTGATCAACCACGGGCCCACGGTGCTCGTGACCAGCGCGCATGGCGGGCGCCGCAACGTGATGGCGGCGGCCTGGTCCATGCCCGTGGAGTTCACGCCGCCGCGCATCGCGGTGGTGATCGACAAGAGCACCTTCACGCGCGAACTGGTCATGGCCAGCGGTGCGTTCGCGCTGTGCATTCCGGGCGCCCTGCTGGCGGACCTGGCGTATGCCGTGGGCAGCACCAGCGGGCGCGAGGCCGACAAGTTCGCACGCCACGGCATCGTGGCGGCCAGCGGCCCGGTGCTGGGCATGCCGGTGCTCGAAGAGGGCTGCGTCGGCTGGCTGGAATGCCGGCTGATCCCCGAACGCCACACCGAGACGGCCTACGACACCTGCTTCGGTGAGGTGATGGCTGCGGCCGCCGATCCGCGTGTGTTCGCGGACGGGCATTGGTCGTTTCGCGACGACAACGCCGACCTGCAGACCTTGCACCACCTGGGTGCCGGCCTCTTCGCGCGCGCCGCGGGCACGGTGCAGGCGCGCGCGCCAGCCTGAGTCAGCGGGCCTGCCCGATGCGCTCGATGGCCGCGGCCATCCAGTCGCGCCGCAGTCTCTCGGGCGGCGGCAACGCACCCGGCACCACCAGCCAGCGGCCTTCGCCGTGGGGCTGCAGCGTGGCGCTGCCCTCGGTCCACAGCAGCCAGGCCAGCCAGGCCGTGCCGGCGGCGGTGACGGGCGCCGCCGTGGTCGCCTCCAGCGGCCAGACCAGCGCCGCACGGTCGCGCACGATCAGCTTGCCTTCGTGGATCTCCGAGGCGCCGGCCAGCGCTTCGTCGAGCACCGCCAGCGGCGGGCGCGCGCTGCCCTGGTCGGCGAACCAGCGGCCCCAGGCGGCCAGTTCGGTGCCGATGGCGATGCTGCGCGCTGTCTCGGCCTGCATCAGGTCGGCGTGGTCGGTGCTGTGCCAGTCGATCGCGGGCGAGCGGCAACCCAGCACGCTTGCGGACTGCAGGAAGGCCTCGACGCGCGGCGCATGGTCGGGCCGCACGAAGCCGGCGCAGGCCACCACCAGCTGGGTCACGCGCTCGGCCAGCAACTGCTGCTGTTGGACCATCAGCTTTTCGCGCAGCAGCATGTCGCGTTCGCTGCGCAGCGCGGCCAGTTCCAGCGCGTTCTTGAGGTCGGCGCGCAGGCTCTCCAGGTCCCAGGGCTTGGTGATGTAGCGGTAGATGTGGCCGGAGTTGATGGCCTCGATGGCCTCGCCGAGTTCGGAGTAGGCCGTGGTCAGCATGCGCACGATGTTGGGGTGGTTGTCGTGCGCGTGGCGCAGCAGCTCGTTGCCGTAGGCGCCGGGCATGCGCTGGTCGGACACCAGCACGGCGATCTCGTCGGCATGCTCGGCCAGCATGGCCTTGCCGGCCTCGACCGAGGAGGCCGTGAGGACCGGGGCCAGGGGAGAGACGAGGCGCTCGAAGTACTTCAGCGCCATGACTTCGTCGTCCACGTACAGGATTTTCTGGGGTTGCTTGCTCATGTTCTGGCGTCCTCGGTGCTCGGGAAGGTCAGGGTGACGGTGCAGCCCTGTCCGGGTTCGGAGTGGATGGCGATGCCGCCGCCGGCGGCCTGGACGACGCGCCGGCAGAACACCAGGCCCATGCCATTGCCACCACTGGCGGCGCGCGTGGTCAGCGGCTCCAGTGTCAGCCGCGCGAGGATGTCGGGTGCGATGCCGCAGCCGTTGTCGATGAAGCGGATCCAGGCGCTGCGCGACGGCTCCGCCTGCGGCGTCCGGCCGAACTCGATGCGCAGCTGCGGCCTGGCGACGCCGCGCAAGGCGAGCAGCGCGTTCTTGGTGAGCGTGCACAGCACCAGGTACAGCAGGTCGCGGCGGCCGGGCAGGCGGAAATCCTGCCGCGGCTCCAGCGCCACGCAGTCGCGCTCCTCGCCCTCGAAGGGGTACTCGGCCAGCAGCGCGCGGGTCAGCGCGCCAGCGTACAGGGGCGGTTCCACAGCGCCAGGCAAGGCGTCGCGCGCGGACTGCACGAAGCTGGCCACCAGCGACTGGCAGTACAGCGCGCGCCGCTCGGCCGAATCGATCGCGGCGATCACCTCGCCCGCGCGGTGCTCGTTGAAGACCGCCCGGCCTTCGCCCGACGCCTGGGCCGCGTAGCGGTCGCGCAGCGCCGCCATGTAGCCGCGCACGGTGCCCAGCGGGGTGTTGAGCTCGTGCGCGAGGAAACCCAGCGTCTCGCGCATGGCCAGGACGCGGCTCTCGTGCAGCGCGCTTTCGCGCGTGCGGTGGCGGTGCCAGGCCAGCGCATCGCGCAGCGCCTGGCGTGCAGCCGCTTCCTCCAGCGGCTTCTGCAGGATGCGGAACACGCGGCCTTCGTTGACGGCGGCGATCGCCAAATCGGTGTCGGCATAGGCCGTGCACAGCAGCGGCACCAGGTGCCGGTGCTGGCGCTGCAGCTCCTGCAGCAGCTCCAGGCCGGTGCGCTGCGGCATGCGGTAGTCGGTGACGACCACGGCGATGCGGTGGCCGCTGCGGCCCAGCAGCTGCAGTGCCTCGTCGACGCTGGCCACGGTCTCGATGCGGAACTCGTTGGCGTAGGTGCGGCTGAACCACTTGCGCGCGAGCGCCTCGTCGTCGACCACGAGGACGGTGTCGGCTTCCGGTTCCATGGGCGCGGCGTGCATGGCGGGGCTGTGCCTCAGGCCGGGACTGCGCCGGCCGGCGCGCCCAGGGCCGCGGGTGGCGGGATGGCGGTGGATGGAGCGCCCGGGTCAGCCGCAGCATCGGCGGTGGCCAGGGCCAGGTCGAAGCGGAACTCGGTCCACGCGCCCTCTTCGCTGGCCACCGTGAGGTGCCCACCGTGGCGCTGCACGATGGCATAGCAGACGGCCAGGCCCAGGCCCAGGCCCTGCCCCACCTCGCGCGTGGTGAAGAAGGGCTCGAACACGCGCTCCAGGTTCTCCCTCGCGATGCCGGTGCCGTTGTCGCGCACGTGCACGAACAGCCGCGCTCCCTGGCGCTCGGCCCGGACCACGATCTGCGGCTCCAGGCCCGCACGGCGTTGTGCGGCCTTGTGCAGTGCCAGCGCCGCATTGCCGAGCAGGTTCACGAGCACGCCGATGACGGCAGGCTCGTCACCACGCACATGGGTGTCCAGCGGCAGATCGGTCTCGATGTCCACGCCCTTCAATTCGAAGCCGGTGAGCCGTAGCGCCGAGCGCAGCGCTTTCTCGAACAGGAAGATGCGTTCGCTGTCGCCGCCGGGCTTCTGGTAGGCGAAGGTCTTGAGGTCGCTCACGATGCTCTGCACGCGCAGCATGCCGTCCTTGGCGTCGGTCAGACTTTCCTTGAGCTCGGCGCTGGCGGCCACGGCCGGGTCCATCAGCGCCATGTTGAGCGCCATCATGCTGTAGTTGACGGGGTTGTTGACCTCGTGCAGCAGCCCGGCCGACAGCGTGCCCAGGGCGGCCATCTTCTCCTGTTGCATCATCATGCCCTTGATCTGGGCCAGGGCATGGTTGGTGCTTTGCAGCGTGGCGTTCTTCTCCGCCACCTCGCGCTTCAGCGCGAACAGCTTGAGCCTGGCGCGTTCGTTGAAGACCGTGCACACCGACGAGGCCGTCGCCGAAAACAGCAAGAAGATGGTGTTGCCTATAAGCGCCCCCCCTGGCACAGGAGCATGCAGATGCAGCAAGCCCGCCAGGAAATAGGCGACGCAGGTGAATGCGCCCAGGCCGACCGACTGCATCAAACCGATCGGCATGACAATGCCGGATGCGTACAGGGCCAGGCTCAGCCCGAAGACGTAGGGCGACAAGGCCCCGTCGGTCCGGTAGATCATCCAGACGATCATGATCTGCGGCAACAGCAGCCATGCCACCGTGATGGCGCGCACATACTTGTCGGCGAAGCGCGAGTACAGCAACGCCAGCAGCAAGCCGAGCACGATGGTGGTCACGCCGCGCGCCACGCCCAGGGGCAGCACGGATCCCGGATAGAACGCCATGTCCAGGCCCACGCCACCGGGCACCAACACGCACGCCACGATGCAGCCGGCGCGGCTGTAGGCCAGGCGGAACTCGGACAGTTCTGTCTCGTAGTCGACCTTCAGCGCGGTCGTCAGCTGTGGCGCGGCGTCCATCGCAGCTCAATGGGCAGAGGCAGGCAACGCGGCCAGGCGCATGAAGACGTTCACACCGGTGGGGTCGGTCCACAGTTGCTCGACGCTTGAACGCTCGGGCGCCACCGCCCGCATGCCGGCCTCGTCGCGGTAGATCAAGTGCCATTCCAGCACATGCTCCATCACATTGCGGTCGGGATTGCGCTCGTGCACGTTGGTCACCAGCACTTCGCCTTGGGGACGCGTGCGAGCGACGAAGTATTCGAGCAGGCGGTTGCACACCTTGTCTGAGAGGTAGTCGAAAAGGCCTGCGCAGTAGACGAAATCGAACGGTGTCTCTGGCAACTGGCGTGCGCCGGAACTGCGTTTGAGCAGGTTGTGGACCGATTCATGGACGAACTCCACCTCGACGCGCACGCCACGTCGGGCGCACGCCTGGTCGATCATGGAACGCGTATAGGCCAGCGTTTCCTCGCTGAAATCCATGAGCGTGAAGATGAAGCGCTCGGGCGATGGATGCTGCGCAATGAGGCGCTGGATCTCGACCGCTGGTCCGCAGCCCACGTTCAGAATGCGCACCGGCCCTTCGTTGCCCGGCCGTTCGGTCAGCGACGACAAGCTGTCCACCAGGATGTCGATGCGGTTGCGGTGCGCCGTGGCAACCGGTGCGTTCAAGAAGAAGGTGTTGATGATCTGGAAGTAGGTGCTGGCGCCGTCGCGCGGGTCTTGCAGCATCTGGTTGACCATCTGGTAGTCGCCGGCATAACCCAGGGGCTTGGCAAACGTGCGGTAGACGAAGGGCGCACGCAGGATCAGCGGGTGGATGGCGGTCTGGGCGAAGCTGCGGTGGCTGGTCTGCAATGGCGCAGGCACCGCGCTTGCCACCTCTTCGAGCCGGTCGAAGTAGTCGCGGGTGCGCAGCATCAGCGGCTCGGCGATCTCGAAGAACACGTCCTTGCGCAGCTTGCCCTCGGCGTCCTTGGGCAGCGTGGCGGACATGTCGGCCTGGTCGACCCAGCGCGACACGTCGGACAGGTAGGCGCGCAACTCGCTCACGGCAACCTGGTAGGACTCGCCGATGTGGAAGCGCTGGTTCCACTCGTCGACGAAGGCCCGGGCCTGCTGCGAGAACGAGGCCGGGTCGTGGCCCAGCACGGCCAGCTCGTCCCACTCGTCGATCAGCGTGACCGAGACCACCGCCATCAGCCCGGTGTTGAGCAGGCTCACCACCACGGCCTTGCCGCGGTAGACCGGTCGCTCGCCCGCGCGCACGGTCAGCTCGCTGAGCACCTCGCTGACCTGGACGATGGAATAGGGGTTGTAGATCTCCATCACCAGCGAACGCCGCTGGTGGTTGGTCAGCACCCCGCGGACGACCTCCCCCTGGCTGTTGCGGAAGGTGATGACGGCATCGATGGCACGGGGAGACAGCACGGTGCAGACCTCGGCAGGCGAAGAAACGGAATGGCGGGCGCTTCAGTGCGCTGGCAGCTGGCGCGGGCGCTCAGTCGGCAGCGCCATGGCACTTCTTGAACTTCTTGCCGCTGCCGCAGGGGCAGGCATCGTTGCGGCCTGGCTGGGGCTGGTCGTGGCGCACCTGGCTCACGCGGGGGCCCAACGCCAGGCCGGCGGCGCGCAGGTCGTAGACCGCCCAGACGGCTTCGCCGAAGGACTCCAGGCGGTCGGCCGACATGCTGGGCGGGCCGTCCTCGCCATCGTCGCCGACATAGGCCGACACCTCCAGCGGGCCTTCGTCGTCCTCGCACAGCGCGGCCACGTTGCCCAGGGCATCGTCGATGGTGCGGGCAATGTCTTTCTCGCGGCTGGGCGCCAGCCAGTCGTCCGGCCAGCTTTCCACCACGAGCATGAAGCCCAGCGCCCACAGCTGGGCGAAGGACGGCAGCTGCGTCAGTGCCTCGGCCAGCGCAGTTTCGTCGGCGTCCGGCAGGGCCAGGGCCTCGGCACGCGCCTTGGGCTCCAGCTGCGCCATGGCGCTGCGCACGTCCAGCACCTGCGGGCAGTACGCGCGTTCGTCGTCCAGGCGCTCGACATCGGCGTCCAGCGCAATGGCGATCTCCTGCCAGCGCCGCGCCCACAGGGACTCGAACTGCCGGCGCAGGGCAGCATCGGGAAACAGCTCCTCCAGCGGCTTGTCCGATTCGAACAGCACCGGCCAGTAGGCGGCCGGCGCCACGGGGCTGCGGCAGCACACCAGCGCGGCCATGAAGCCCTCGCACAGCTCCCACTGCGGAGCCTCGACGCCCTGCTCACGCAGGGTGTCGAGCCAGTCGTCGAGCAGGTCGAAGTCCTCGGGCTGGAGTGCGGTTGCAGGATGAGGAACGGCGGGGGCGGAGGCGGGTAGGGTCATCTTGGTCCAGGCCGCACCGCCCCGGCAACGGCGGCCTGGCAGTGGGCGAAATCAAAATCGGCGGGGCTCATGGCCCTGGCAGTGGCGAATGCGCGTTGCGCATGCTTACATATCGGGGAAGTGTGCCAGCTTCGCGCCGTCCTCGGCACCGTGCGAGGCTGCACCTGCATGACGCTTGGTAAGCAACTGTTGCAGAACGTCGACGCCCAGGCTGGCGAGCCGGGCGCGCGTGGCGAGCACTGCCCGGTCCTTGCTCAGCAACAGGGCACGGTGGGCGACGGCGAGATCGATGAAGGGCTGGTCGTCCGGATCGCTGCAACGTACGGCCACAGAGGGCGCTGCCTCTACGGTGCGGCTCGCCGCATCGAAGGCCGCGAGTGCGGTTTCGGCGGAGCGGCCATGGGCCTGGCGCCAGGCCAGCAGGTGGGGATAGTCGAGCACGCGTGCGAACTCCTCGCGCATGCCGGGCAGCACCAGCCAGTGCAGCCGGCCCTGCGCCAGCGCCTCCTGCAGCGCGCGGGTGCGGGGGTCCTGGAACAGCAGCAGGTCCAGCGCGACGTTGGTGTCCAGCACCACGGCGCGGCCGGCTTCAGCTGGCCTCATGGCCCTCGGCGGGCGGCGGGACGGGTGCGGCGGGCGTGCCGCGCGCCGAGCCGGCGACCAGCTCGAAGCGGAACAGCCGGCATTCGATGGGGCCGTTCCACATCGGCACGCGGCGCGATTCCTTCAGGCGCATGCGGCTGGGCAGTTTGGCGTCGGGCGTGAGCACCCAGGCCGTCCAGCCGGCGTAGTTGCGCTTCCAGTGGGTGGCCAGCTGCGGGAAGAAATCGCCGCCGTCGTCGGTCTGCGCGGTTTCGCGGCCGCCACGCTGCGGCTGTCCGAGCCGGTTGCCAGCGACGCCGGCCACGGCGATGCGCTCGCCATAGGGCGGGTTCAGCAACATGGTGCCGGCCTCGGCCGGCGGCATGCGCTGCAGTGCGTCGCCGCCGCGCAGCTGCACGGCCGCGGCGACGCCGGCGCGCTCGGCGTTGCGCTGCGCGAAATCGACCATGCGGTGGGCCACGTCGCTGCCGAACACGGTGGCCGTCGGGGCATGCTGGGCGGCCTGGGCTTCCTCGCGCAGCGCGGCCCAGACATGCGCCTGGAACGGCGCCAGCCGCTCGAAGCCGAAGCGCCGGTTCAGGCCCGGGGCGATGCCGCAGGCGATCTGCGCGGCCTCGATGGCGATGGTGCCGCTGCCGCAGCAGGGGTCGTACAGCGGGGTCTGGGCGTCCCAGCCGCTGGCCGCGAGCATGGCGGCGGCCAGGGTCTCCTTGAGCGGCGCGTCGCCCTTGTCCTCGCGCCAGCCGCGCTTGAACAGCGGCTCGCCGGAGCTGTCGATGTACAGCTGCAGCCGGTCGGTGGTGAGGTGGGCGTAGATGCGCACCTGCGGAAAGCGCGTGTCCACGTCGGGCCGGCTGCCGGTCTTGTCTCGGAAGCGGTCGGCGATGGCGTCCTTGATGCGCAGCGCCGCGAAGTTCAGGCTCTGCAGCGGGCTGTGCTGGGCGGTGAGTTCGATCTTGAAGCTGTGGCGCGGCGTGAACCAGGCTTCCCAGGCGACGTTGGAGGCGATCGCATAGAGGTCCTGCTCCTGGCGGTAGTCGCCATGGGCCAACTCGATCAGCACGCGCTGGCACAGCCGGCTGTGCAGGTTCAGCCGCATGGCGTCGCGCCAGGAGGCGGTCAGCCGAACGCCGGCACGGCGGGCCTGGACCGGAGCGCCGGCGATGCGCGCGGCCTCGTCGGCCAGCATGGCTTCGACACCCGCCGCACAGGGCAGGAACAAGCGCAGGTTTTGCATGGCTACAGCGCTTTGCGCAGGTTTGTTGGTGCGATGCGCAGGGCTTCGCGGTACTTGGCGACGGTGCGGCGCGCGCACTCGATGCCCTGCTCCTTGAGCATGTCAGAAAGCTGGCTGTCCGACAGCGGCTTCTTCGTGTCCTCGGCCGTGACGAACTGCTTGATCAGCGCACGCACGGCGGTGCTCGAGGCGTTGCCACCGGTCTCCGTGCCCAGCGAGGAGCCGAAGAAGTACTTGAGCTCGAACGTGCCGAACGGCGTGGACATGTACTTGGCCGTGGTCACGCGGCTGATGGTGGACTCGTGCAGCCCCAGCTCATCGGCGATCTCGCGCAGCACCAGCGGGCGCATCGCCAGCGCGCCGTGGGTGAAGAAGTTCTTCTGCCGCTCGACGATGGCGTTGGACACCCGCAGGATGGTGTCGAAGCGCTGCTGGATGTTCTTGATGAACCAGCGCGCCTCCTGCAGGCGCTGCTGCAGCGCCGCGGTGTCGGAGGCCTCGCGGCCGCCGCCACGGTGCTGCTTGAGTGCATTGGCGTAGATGTCGTGCACGCGCAGGCGCGGCATCACGTCGGCGTTGAGCTGGGCACGGAAGCGCACGTTGGCGCCGCGGCCGCTCTTGACGACGATGACATCGGGCACGATGACGTTGCGTTCCACGTCGACGAACTTGCGGCCGGGCTTGGGCTCGAGCCGCGTGATCAGCGTCAGCGCGGCCTTGATGCCCGCCTCGTTGTCGCCGCACAGGTTGGCCAGGCGGCGCAAATCGCGCCGCGCCAGCAGGTCCATGGACTGGCGGCACATGCGCAGCGCGGTGCGCCGCAGCGGTGCGGGCACCGCGTCCTCCGACAGGGCGCGGATCTGCAGCGCCAGGCATTCGCCCAGGTTGCGGGCGCCCACGCCGGGCGGCTCCAGGCTCTGCAGCAGGCGCAGGGCCACGGTGAAGCGGTGCACGAGCTCCTCTTGCGCCTCGGGGTCGTCGCCCGCGAAACCGGCGGCCAGCTCTTCCAGGCTGTCTTCGAGGTAGCCGTCCTCGTTGAGCGATTCGATCAGGAAGCGCAGCGCGGCGGTGTCTTCCTCAGACAGGCGCAGCGACAGCGCCTGGCGGTGCAGGAAGCTGGTGAGCGACTCCTGGCTGCGCGCCAGTTCGGTGGCATCGGCCTCGCCGTCCTCGCCCTGCGTGGCGCCGTTGCGCGGCAGCGCGTCGCCGCCCCACTCGCCGTCGTCGGGCGCCACGTCGTGCGTGCCGTCGCCGCCCCAGTCGTGTTCGTCGGCCTGGCCGGTCAGCGGCGATTCGGATTCGTTGCGGTTCTCGGCCGGTGCTTCGGTGGCGTAGTCCAGGCCGCTGGACAGTGCCGCCTCGGTGTCGCGGTCCTCCTCGCGCACCGGCGTGTCGGCCTGCGCCAGGCCGAAGTCCTCGCCCGGCGCCTCGTCCATGGACTGCTCCAGGAACGGGTTCTCGTCGAGCATCTGCTCCACCTCCTGCGACAGCTCGAGCGTGGACAGCTGCAGCAGCCGGATCGACTGCTGCAGCTGGGGGGTCAGTGCCAGGTGCTGGGAGACGCGGAGCGAGAGGCCTTGCTTCATCGGGGAGCGGGGACCTTCCTCACATGCGGAAGTGCTCGCCGAGGTACACCCGGCGCACTTCTGCGTTGTCGACGATCTCCGCGGGCGTGCCCTTGGCCAGCACGCGGCCCTCGCTGATGATGTAGGCGTGGTCGCAAATCCCCAGCGTCTCGCGCACGTTGTGGTCGGTGATCAGCACGCCGATGCCACGGCCCTTGAGGAAGCTCACGATGCGCTGGATCTCGATCACGGCGATCGGGTCGATGCCCGCGAAGGGCTCGTCCAGCAGGATGAAGCGCGGCTGCGTGGCCAGCGCACGTGCGATCTCCACGCGGCGACGCTCGCCGCCGGACAGCGCCAGCGCCGAAGAATCGCGCAGGTGGTCCACGCGCAAGTCCTGCAGCAGGCCGCTCAGGCGTTCCTCGATCACCTTGCGGCCCAGCGTCTTGCCCTCGGGCGTGCGCTGCAATTCCAGCACGGCGCGCACGTTCTCCTCGACCGTGAGCTTGCGGAAGATGGAGGCTTCCTGCGGCAGGTAGGACAGGCCCAGGCTCGAACGCCGGTGGATCGGCATGTGCTCGACCGACTGGCCGTCGATGGAGATGTGGCCGCCATCGGCCCGCACCAGGCCCACGATCATGTAGAACGAGGTGGTCTTGCCCGCGCCATTGGGGCCCAGCAGGCCCACGACCTCACCCTTGTTGACGGTCAGCGAGACGTCGTGCACCACCTTGCGGCTGCCGTACGACTTCTCCAGCTGGCGCGCCACCAGGCGGCTGCCGCCCGCTTCGCCGAAGGCACTGTCCGCGGCCCCCACCTCAGTTCTTCTCCGTGCCGAGCCGGGTGCTGGGCTTGAGCGGTGCGCTCGGCTGTGCTGCTGCGGGCGGCTTGGCCGCGCTGGCCGCAGGCGCCGGCGACAGCATGGCGCGCACGCGGGCGTCGGGGTTGGTGCTGCCGGGCTTGGCCGCATCGACCGTGAAGACCTCGGTCACGTTGTTGTAGACGATGACGTTGCCCGTCACCTCGTCGTTCATGGTGCTGCCGACGAAGCGGCGCATCACGGCGCGGCGGGTGAAGATGACCTTGTCGGCCTTGCCGTCGTAGTCGATCACTTCGCCCTGGCCCTCGACGTACTCGTCCACGCCTTCGCGTTTCTCGCGGTAGTAGGCCAGCTCGCCCGGCGCCGCAGTGATGGTGGCGAACTGGTAGCCCTGGGCGTCCTTGCGCACCTCCACGCGCGCACCGCGCGTCAGGATCGTGCCCTTGGTCACGACCACGCGGCCCGTGAACACGTTGACCTGCTTGAGGTCGTCATAGCGCATGGCATCGGCCTCGATGTTCATGGGCTTGTCGCGGTCGGCACGTTCGGCCAGCGCCAGTCCGGAAGACAGGACAAGGGCCAGGCTGACGAAGAAGGAGGCGGTGGTGGGTTTCATGAAAGGCACGAATCTTGCTCGGCCATTGTAGCGGGCGTGAGCGAATGCAAAAACGACATGGCCCGCATCAGCGGGCCATTGTGCAGTGCAATATGGATGCAGTCTACGACTTGGCCTTGCCGCGCTGCTCGACGATCAGCTGGTCCGTGACGGTCAGGGCGCGGTTCATGTTCTGCGCCAGCGTCCCGTCGGTGTAGTAGCGGCCATTGATGCCGATGGCCGGCACGCCGGCCAGCTTGTAGGCGTCCTGCAGCTGCGTGGCCTTGCGCACCTTGGTGGCCACGTTGAACGAGTTGTAGATCTCGGTGAACTTGGCCTTGTCCAGGCCCTGGGTGGCGGCCCAGGCGATCACCGTGTCGTCGGTGTTCAGGCGCTGCTTGTCCACGTGGATGGCGTAGAAGGCCTTGCGGTGCAGCTCGTCGACCTTGCCCAGCGCTTCCAGCGCGTAGTAGAGCTTTTGCAGCGGCACGAAGTCGTTGCGGAAGGCCACGGGCGCGCGGCGGAAGGCCACGTCCTTGGGCAGCTGCTTGACCCAGGACTCCAGCGCCGGCTCGAAGGCGTTGCAGTGCGGGCAGGCGTACCAGAAGAACTCGACCACCTCGATCTTGCCGGGTGGCGCTTCGGTACCGGCCGGCTTGTCCAGCACCAGGTAATCGGTACCGGCCTTGGCTTGGGCCCAGGCGGCAGGTGCCTGGGACAGGCCCAGCGCGGACACGGCCAGGCCGGCTTTCGAGAACTCACGACGTTTCATTGGTTTCACTCCTAGGGGCGGTGTGACCGGCATCGGTCGCAAAAAGTTTCAGCCCGGACCGGGCTTCAGCGCTGCACGCGCACCAGGGCCGAATCGGCGCCCGTGCCGTCCAGGCGCGCCTTGGTGCGCTCGGCATCCTCGCGCGAGCGGTAGGGGCCCATGCGCACGCGGTAGACGGTGCGGCCGGCCTGCTCGCGCTCGGTCACGCGGGCTTCCAGGCCCATCATGGCCAGGCGGGCGCGCTGGGCTTCGGCGTCGTCGGCGGTGCGGAAGGCGCCGGCCTGCACGAAGTAGTCGAACGGGTCGGCGGTGGCCGCCGGCGCCGCGGCGGGTGCGGGCGTGGCGCCCGCGCGGGAGCGCGCCAGGTCGCCGAGCGGGTCGGCCGACGGGGCGGCGGGGCGTGCCGTGGCCGGGGCGCTGTCCACCCGCGGCGCGGTGGCCGGGGCTGCCGTGGCCACCGCGGGCGGCGTCACCGGTGCGGCTGCCGGCACGGACGAGGGCGCCGCCGGGCGTCCCGGGTTGCGGCCGTGCAGCGGCGCGTTCGGGTCCCAGTTCTGGTTCTTCCGGGTCTCGGCGTCGTCGTCGACCGGCCGGCCAGACGGGGTCTTGCCGCTCATGAAGGGCACGGGCACCTTGGTGACGTAGACCGCCATGGCCAGCGCTGCCACCAGCCCCACGACCACGCCCGCGATGAAGCCGATGATGGTGCCGCCGGTTTGTCCCCGTCCCGCCTTGGCGCCGGACTTGGCCGCCGGCCGTTTGCGTTGCTGTGCTTGCGTCATCGGGGTTTCACATCTTCTCGGGCGCGCTCACGCCCAGTTGCGCCAGGCCGTTGCGCAGCACCTGGGCGGTGGCCGCGACCAGCGCCACGCGCGCGGTGCGCACGGCCGGCTCGTCGACCAGGATGCGCTCTGCGTCGTAGTAGCTGTGGTAGCTGGAGGCCAGCTCGCGCAGGTAGAAGCTCACGTCGTGCGGCGCGAACTCGGCGGCCGCGCTGGTCAGCATGTCGGGGTACCTGGCCAGCAGCTGCATCAGCGCATCGGCCTGCGGGCTCTGCAGCGCCGACAGGTCGGTGCCGGCCAGGCTGGCGCGGTCGCCGCCCCAGGCGGCCAGCACGGAGCAGATGCGCGCATGGGCGTACTGCACGTAGTAGACCGGGTTGTCGTTGCTCTGGGCGATGGCCAGGTCGACGTCGAACACGTACTCGGTGTCGGGCTTGCGGGAGAGCAGGAAGAAGCGCACGGCGTCCTTGCTGGTCCACTCGATCAGGTCGCGCAGCGTCACGTAGCTGCCGGCCCGCTTGGAGATCTTGACCTCCTGGCCGCCGCGCATGACGCGCACCATGGTGTGCAGCACGTAGTCAGGGTAGCCCTCGGGAATGCCCACGCCCACCGCCTGCAGCCCGGCGCGCACGCGCGCGATGGTGCCGTGGTGGTCGGTGCCCTGGATGTTGACGACCTTGGTGAAACCGCGCTCCCACTTGGCGATGTGGTAGGCCACATCGGGCACGAAGTAGGTGTAGCCGCCTTCGGACTTGCGCATCACGCGGTCCTTGTCGTCGCCGTAGTCGGTCGACCTGAGCCACAGCGCGCCGTCCTTCTCGTAGGTCTTGCCCGAGGCCTGCATGCGGGCCACCGCGTCGTCGACGCGGCCCGAGGTGTACAGGCTGGACTCGAGGTAGAAGTTGTCGAAGCGCACCTGGAAGGCCTTCAGGTCCAGGTCCTGCTCGCGGCGCAGGTAGGCCACGGCGAATTCGCGCACCGAATCCAGGTCGTCCACATCGCCGCTGGCCGTGACTTCGCGGTCGTCCGCCTTGACGGTCTTCTTCGCCAGGAAGTCGGTGGCGATGTCGCCGATGTAGTCGCCGTTGTAGGCGGCTTCGGGCCAGCCGGCATCGCCCGGCTTGACGCCCTTGGCGCGCAACTGCGTGGAGTTGGTCAGCGTGGCGATCTGCACGCCGGCGTCGTTGTAATAGAACTCGCGCCACACGTCCCAGCCCTGCGACTGGTAGAGGTTGCAGATCGCGTCGCCCAGGGCCGCCTGGCGGCCATGGCCCACGTGCAGCGGGCCGGTCGGGTTGGCCGAGACGAATTCGACCAGCACCTTGCGGCCGTTGGCCGGCTGCGTGCCGAACCGCTCGCCCTGGGCCAGCACCTCGCGCACCACCTGCTGCTTGGCCTCGGGCTTGAGCTTCAGGTTCAGGAAGCCGGGGCCGGCGATGTCGATGGCCGCGACCCATTGCGCCACGGCCGGCTGCGCCAGCAGTGCCGTGCGCAGCTGCTCACCGAGCTGGCGCGGGTTGAGCTTGAGCGGCTTGGCCAGCTGCATGGCCGCGGTGCAGGCCAGGTCGCCGCGGGCGGCGACCTTGGGGGTCTCGAAGGCGGCGCGCGCCCCGGCGCCGGGCGAAACCTCTTCCAGCGCGGCGCCCAGCGCGACCAGCAATTCTTGTTTGACGGAAAACATCCGCGGGATTCTAGGTGGCGCCATCGCGCCGCCCGGTTACACGGCCGGGCTCAGGCTGCGCCCACCGGCAGCGCGGCGTAGACCATGGTGCCCGGCCGGTGGCCGGCCGGCTGCTGCCGCTGCCCGCGGGCCACCAGCCAGCGGCCATCCACCGCCAGCGCCTGGCTGTGCTGCAGCCAGGGCAGCGGGGCGGCGCCCTGCAGGCGCTCGGCCAGTAGGTCGTCGGGGCGGTCGGCCTGCTGGCGGGCGGCTTCGGCGGCGTCGAAGGTGTGCAGCTGCAGCCAGGCGCCCTCGGGGCCGGCGTGCGGCGCGGCCAGCGTGCAGACCCAGCGCGAGATGTCGCACAGGTGTGGACGCATGCGCGCGCTCCAGGGCGTGGGCTCGCGCAGCAGGCGCTGGTAGGCCTCTTCCTCGAGCACCCGGGCGTCCCGCAAGCCGTACAGCGTGAGGTAGCGCGGGCCCGGCTGTGGCCACAGGGCCGCGTAGCGCCGCGCCCATTGCATGCCGGGCACCGTGAGGCGCTCGGGCACATGCTCCTCGGCATGCCAGCGGTCGTATTCGGACGCGTGCGCGGGGTCCACGCCGTTCCACAGCGCGAGCAGCGCGGTGGCCTCAGGCATCGCCGGGCTCCGGGCACAGCAGCACCTTGCTGGCCAGCTTGCCATGGGCGAGCGCAAAGCCCTCGTGCGCCCGGGCCAGCGGCAGCACATGGCTGACCATGGGGCGCAGCACCGCATCCATTTCGCCCATCAGCGCGAGCGCCAGCGGCCAATCGGATTCGGGCGGGCGGAACGAGCCGCGCAGTTGCTGCTGGTTGCGCACCAGCGGCGTGAGGTCCAGCGCCAGCGGCCGGGCGTGGATGCCGGTGACCACCACCGTGCCGTTGCGGCGCAGCAGGGCCAGCGCCTCGGCGATGGTCTCGGGCACACCGGTGGCCTCGAAGACGAGGTCGAAGGGCGCACCGCCGGTGTACGGCCGCGTGCCGTCGGCCAGCGATTGCGCCTTCACATCCACCAGCGCCTTGAAACCCATGGCGCGCAGCGCGTCGAAGCGGGCCGCGTCGTCGTGGCCGCTGACCACCACCTGGCTGGCACCGGCGCGCCGCGCCAGCGCCGCGATGCCCTGGCCGATGGTGCCCGGGCCCATGACCAGCACGCGCAGCCCCGCCACGTCGCCCGCGATGCGCAGCGCCTGCATGGAGATCGTCAGCGGCTCGGTCAGTGCGGCCATGTCGTCGCTCAAGCTGTCCGGCACGGGCACGCAGTTGCGCTGCGGCACGCGCACCCAGGGCGCAAAAGCGCCGTCGCGCGTCATGCCGATGCCGCGGCGGCGCTCGCAGGCATCGTGCCGGCCGTCGGTGCAGGCGGCGCAGCGGCCGCAGGTGACCGAGGGCCGCACCACCACGCGGCGACCGGCCAACGGGCCGTTCTGCGCCACGCCCACGAACTCATGGCCGATGGTGACGGGGATGCTGGGCGCGATGAAGGCGTAGCTCGGCGTCCAGTCGTCCACATGCAGGTCGCTGCCGCAGATGCCGGTGGCGCGCACGCGCACCAGCACCTCGTCGGATTCCGCATCTACGACGGGCACCGGCACGTCGACCAGTTCGAGTCCCGCCGCGGCGCGGGTTTTTTGAAAGGCTCGCATGTCAGGCTTTCAATCGACGGTGATGCCGACCTTCTGGATGATCGCGCCCCACTTCCCGCCCTCGGCCGCGATGAAGCTCCTGAAGCTGTCGGCGGTGCCGCCGCCGATGACGAGGCCCTGCTTGGCGAAGGCCTCGCGCACGCCGGCGTCCTGCATCACGGCGTTGACGTCGGCGTTGATGCGGGTAACGAGTTCGGGCGGCGTGCCGGCCGCCGTGAACAGGCCGTTCCAGGCCAGCGCCTCGAAGCCGGGGTAGCCCTGCTCGGCCACGGTCGGCACATCGGCCATGCCCTCCATGCGCTTCAGGCTGGTGGCGGCCAGCAGGCGGATGCGGCCGCTCTGCATCAGCGGCAGCAGGGCCGGCGCCACCGTGAACAAGCCATGCGTCTCGCCCGAGGCCAGCGACAGGCCGGCCGGCGGCGAGCCCGCGAACGGAACGTGCGTGGCCTCGAAGCCGGCCGTGCTGCGGAACAGCTCCATCGTCAGGTGCGAGGAGCTGCCGGCGCCGACCGAGGCGTAGCTGACCTTGCCGTTCTGCTGTTTGGCCCAGGCCACGTATTCGGGCAGGGTCTTGGCGGGGTTGCCCGCCGGCACGGCCAGCACATTGGGCTGCGAGGACGTCAGCACGATGGGCAGCAGGTCGCGCGCCGGGTCGTAGCTCATCTTCTTGTACATGTACGGGCCGAATGCGATCGGCCCGTTGAAGCCGATGCCCAGCGTGTAGCCATCGGCTGGCGCCTTGGCGACCAGCGCCATGCCCAGCATGCCGCCCGCACCGGCCTTGTTGTCCACCACCACGGGCTGCTTCCAGCGCTCGCGCAGCTTGTCGCCGAGCGTGCGCGCGATGAAGTCCAGCGAACTGCCGGCCGGCGCCGGCACGACCAGCTTGACGGGCTTGGCGGGCCAGTCCTGCGCCGTGGCGGCCAGGGCCAGGCCGCCGAACACGGGGGCGAACAGTCTCTTCATGGGCTTGTCTCCGAAGCAGGGGGTTGCGGGCCGGATTCTCGGCAGGCCTGTGCAATATTCCAAACACCGTTCGGGTATGGTTCCCATACTCACAAGGTATGGGTGAAACCATGGAACTGCGGCACCTGCGCTACTTCATCGCCGTGGCCGAGACCGGCAGCCTGAGCCGGGCGGCCGAGAAGCTGTTCATCGCGCAGCCGCCGCTGTCGGTGCAGATCCGCCAACTCGAGAACGAGATGGGAACGCCGCTGTTCGCGCGCCACCCCAAGGGCGTGCGGCTGACGGCCGCGGGCGAGGCACTGGTGCCCGAAGCCCGCGCGCTGCTCGACCGCGCCGGCCACCTCAAGGAGCGGCTGCAGGGCGACGGCAGCAGCGGCGTGCTGGCGCTGGGCTACGTGCCCTCTGCCAGCAGCACCGTGCTGCCCGGGCTGGTGCGCCAGCTGCGCGCGGCCCACCCGACGCTGCGCATCGAGCTGCGCGAGATGATCAGCAGCGAACAGGCCGAGGCCCTGGTCGCCGGCCACCTGGACGCCGGCATCGCGCGCAGCCCGGCGCGGCATCCCCGGGTGGTCGCGCCGGCGCAGATGGACGATCCGTTCTGCCTGGCCTCACCGGCCACCGCGCTGCCTGCGCCGCCTGGGCCGCGCGATGCGATCGACCTGCGCCTGCTGTCCGAGCAGGACTTCGTCGCCTTCACACGGCACCGCGGCCCGGCGTATTTCGACCAGTCCATCCATCTGTGCGCGCGGGCCGGCTTCAGCCCGCGCATCCGCTACGAAGCCAGCACCGTGCACGGCGTGCTCGATCTCGTCGCCGCCGGCCTGGGCCATGCGTTGGTGCCGCAATCGGCCCTGCTGCTGGGGCGCACCGGCATCGCGCTGCGGCGCATCCGCAGCCCGGCACAGGACCAGGTGCTGGCGCTGCTGCGGCGCAAGGGCGATGCCCGCGCCGTGCTGCAGTGGCTGGACCAGGCAGTGCAGGCGATCTTTGCGCAGATGGCGCAACGCATCGTCACAGAACTCTGAGAGAAACGGGTCATCCGCGGGCGGCCTGCGGCGTTAGAGTGGGGCCGGCAGCCGTTGCCGGACCCGCCTCTCTTCAACGCATTCGAAGGACATTCCATGTTGAAAACCGCCTCCCTGATCCTGGCCGCGGCGTTCGCCCTGTCGCTGGGCAGCGCCCATGCCGCCGATGACGCCAAGCCCGGCTCCAAGCTGGGGGCGTGCAGCAAGGAGGCTGCCGCCAAGGGGCTCAAGGGCGATGAGCGCAACAAGTACCTGTCGGACTGCAACAAGGGTATGGCGGCCGCGCCGGCCGCCGAAGCCAAGAGCGGCTCCAAGCTGGGCGCTTGCAGCAAGGAAGCAGCCGCCAAGGGGCTCAAGGGCGACGAACGCAACAAGTACCTGTCCGATTGCAACAAGGGTGTGGCGGCCGTGGCCGACAAGCCGGGTTCCAAGCTCGGTGCCTGCAGCAAGGAAGCCGCGGCCAAGGGCCTCAAGGGCGATGAACGCAACAAGTACCTGTCGGACTGCAACAAGGCCTGATCCCCTCCGCCTTGCCACGACGGCCCCTCACGGGGCCGTTGTCACGTTCACTTGCCGAATCCGCGCGCGAAGAACACCGCCAGCAGCGCCACCAGCGGGATCAGGTGCGCCTGCACCATCACCGTCTTGCGCGTGCGCCGCACCTCCTCGTCGGCCGGCAAGGCACCCGTGGCGCGCAGTTGCCGGCGCCAGCGCAGGTAGGTCAGCGTGGGCTTGATCGACATCAGCCCGATCACCACGAACAGCGTGACCTTGCCGTGCAGCAGCGGATTGGACCAGTACCAGCCCATGCCCTTGACGCCCCAGACCGTGCGCGCCAGGCCCGTCAGCAACACGGCCACCGAGGCGATGCCGTACACCATGTCCACGCGCGCGAGCCGCTCGACCACGCGGGCGTTCATCCATTCCACGCGGCACAGCGCGGCCTCGCTGGCCAGAAACACCACCATCGTGAAGATGGCGACCCAGTGCACATAGGCGAGAACGGTTTCGAGAATCATCGACACGACCCGATTTGTTGTACGACGGCGACGACATTTTGCCGCCGCGCGGCAGGCCATGCGCCGGAAGGTGCCGCGTCCGAAGAACACGGGCTGTTCCTTGCCAGCACGACGGGTGAAGACGATGCGCCCGCGCGCCACGCGCAGCACCTGCTGGGCCGGCACGGTGGCCGGTCCTGTCACAAACCCCAGAAGCCCGGCCGCGCGTACTGCGCCTTCAAAAAGTCCAGCCACAGCCGCACCCGCAGCGGCAGATGCTTGCGCTGCGGGAACACGGCGTAGATGCCATTGGGCGGCGCGGCGAACTCGTCGAGCACCGGCACCAGCAGGCCAGCGGCGATCTCGGCCTCCACCTCCCAGGTGCTGCGCCAGGCGATGCCGTAGCCGGCCAGGCACCAGTCGTGCAGCACCTGGCCGTCCGAGCAATCAAGCGGCCCGCCGGGCTTGAGGTGCACGACCTCGTGCGCGCCGCTGGCGCCCGGCATCGCGAAGGCCCAGCCGCGTGTCTGCGAGGCGTCGCTGGACAGCGTCAGGCAGGCGAAGCGTGGCAGGTCCGAGGGGTGGCGCGGCGTGCCGTGACGGCGCAGGAACTCCTTGGTGGCCACGCAGCGGCGCCGGTTGTCGGCCAGCCGCAGGCTGACCAGCGAGGAGTCGGGCAGGTCGCCCACGCGCACGGCGCAGTCGAAGCTCTCGCCGGTCAGGTCGACCAGGCGGTCGCTCAGGTTCAGCGAGATCGTCACCTCGGGGTGCAGTTCGTGGAAGCGCGGCACCAGCGGCGCCACATGCCGGCGGCCGAAGCCGGCCGGCGCCGTCACGCGCAGGTGGCCGCTGGCCTTGACACCGCCGGCCCCCACGCTGGCCTCGGCATTGGCCAGTTCGACCAGCAGGCGCTGGCAGTCTTCCAGGAAGGCCGTGCCCTCGTAGGTCAGCGTGATGCGCCGCGTGGTGCGCATCAACAGGCGCACGCCCAGCCGCTCTTCCAGCGCATCGAGGCGGCGGCCCATGACGGCCGGCGCCACACCTTCGGCCCTGGCCGCGGCCGTGAGGCTGCCGCGCGTGGCCACGGACACGAACGACTCCAGCTGTTTCAGTCTGTCCATCGCGCGATTATCGAAGGCGCCCCGCGCGTCCAAATCCGTGCGCCAGACGCATCATTTGCACTGCAAAACGCACATATTTCCTCCAGTAATTATGTGTTAATCTGCAACAACGATCGATTTCCTGCGGAGGTTGCCGGTGCAGACAGACATTCGCGACATGACGGTGGACGGGCTGCTGCAGATGCACGATCTGGCGCCGGAAGACCTCGCTGCGGTGCGCAAGCTGGGCGCCCACATCGTGCCCCGGCTCAACGAATACGGCGAGATGTTCTACCGCTGGATCGCCGACCTGCCCGAGTACCAGATCGTCTTCACCAGCCCGGAGATCACCGCCCACGCACGCGCCGAGCAACTGCAGTACTGGCGCCGCACCTTCGCCGCCGAGGTGGACGACCGCTACGTGGCCGAGCGCCGCCACGTGGGCGCCACGCATGCGCGCATCGGCCTGTCGCTGCCGAGCTATTTCGCGGCCATGAACTACTCGTTCGTGCTGCTCACCAAGACGCTGTACGAGGGCCAGCTCAGCAACGAGGACTACCTGGTGGCGCTGCAGGCGTTCACCAAGCTGATGCACTTCGACATCACGATCGTGGCGGACACCTACTCGCGCCTGATCAACGAGCGCATCGCCAAGCAGAGCCAGGCGCTGCTGGAAATGTCCACGCCGGTCACGCAGATCTGGGAAGACATCCTGATGCTGCCGGTGGTGGGCATCATCGATTCGCGCCGCGCGCAGGACCTGATGCTGACCGTGCTCAAGCGCATCAGCCAGACCCGCGCCAAGGTCTTCATCATGGACATCTCGGGCGTGGCGGTGGTCGATTCGGGCGTGGCCAACCACCTGATCAAGATCACCAAGTCCACCGGCCTCATGGGCTGCACCTCGCTGGTCTCGGGGATCTCGCCCGAGATCGCCCAGACCATGGTGAACCTGGGCTTCGACGTGAGCGAGATCTCCACCTCGGCCACGCTGCACGATGCGCTGGAGCGCGCGTTCCGCGTCATCGGCCGCACCGTCACCGAGCTTTCGCGCAACTGAGCGCCAGGCCATGGATCCGGTCGAGGAGACGCGCGTCCCGGTCTCGATGATCGGCAAGGTCGTGTTCGCCTCGCTGCAGATCGACCCGCACCCGCAACTGCTGGACTGGCTGCGCGAAGACCTGGCGCGCCGCGTGGTGCAGAGCCGGGCAACGCGCGTGCTGCTGGACCTGTCGGGCCTGGTCACGCTGGACGAGCACGAGTACGCGCACATCGTGACCACCGCCAGCATGCTCAAGCTGCTGGGCGCCGGCACCGTGCTGGTGGGCATGCGCCCCGGCACCGTGGCCGCGCTGGCCGCGCTGGACGCCGACCTCTCCGCCGTGCCCGGCGCCTGCGACGTGGCCCAGGGCCTGGCCCTGCCGACCGGGGACTGAGATGCATGCGGACGAGGGCGTACAGCGCCAGCGCATCCACATCGACAGGGAGGCCGACGTCTACAACGCCGCCATGCTGGTCTATGCACTGGTACAGCAGGCCGGCGCGCGGACATTGCTGGCCACCGAGGCGGCCACGGTGGTCTCCGAACTGGGCATGAACATCGTCAAGTACGCGGGTCGCGGCAGCATGACGGTGAGCCTGCAGACCAGCCCGCGCGCCTATGTGGAGGTGCTGGCCGAAGACCGCGGCCCCGGCATCGCCGACCTGGCGCTGGCGCTGACCGAAAGCTACAGCAGCCGCGGCACGCTGGGGCTGGGCCTGCCCGGCGTGCGGCGCATGTCCGACCAGTTCGACATCCGTTCCGAAGCCGCCGCCGGCACCCGCGTGCGCGCACGGCGCTGGCTGCAGGACGCCCCGCCGTCCACGGCCGAGCGCACCGGTCCCGCCCTGCCCGACAGCCCGGCGGCCATACGGCAGCCCGGCACGCCCGCGGGTTGGCAGTACGGGCAGGCCCGGCGGCCCTGCTATGGCGAGATCGTCAGCGGTGACGGCTGCGTGCTGCAGGCCGTGCCGCACGGCACCGTGTTCGGCATCCTGGACGTGCTGGGCCATGGCGCAGAGGCGCACCGGCTGGCGCGCCACTGCGAGCGCTGGCTGGCCGCCAACGCCCATGCCGACGTGGTCGGCCTCGCCGAGGGCCTGCACGCCGAGGTGCGCGGCAGCATCGGCCTGGCGCTGACGCTGGTCTTCGTGGACGCGCAAAGCCGCCAGGCCGTGGTCACCGGCGTCGGCAACACGCGGCTGTTCTGCCTGCGCGTGCCCGGGCTGTGCATCGATGCGCAACCGGGCATCGTCGGCGGCAACAACATGCCGCGCCTGCGCCCCACGCGCGTGCAGATCACGCCGCAGGACACGCTGCTGTTGACCACGGACGGCATCAACGAGCGGCTCACCGTGGAACAGCTGCTGCCGCTGCGCCACCACGGCGTGCAGCACGTCGCGCAGCAGGTGCTGCGCGAGCACGGCAAGGACCACGACGATGCCACCTGCATGGTGCTGCGATGCCCACCATGAAGCCTGACGGCCAGGCCGCCAGCCCCAATGCGGGCCCATTGGGCAGCCTGCAGCTCGGACCCGCAGAGGTGAACGCCGTGCGCGCCAAGCTGCGCCAGGTGCTGCAGGCCCTGCGCGTGCCCGCCATCACGGTGGACCTGCTGCTGCCGGGGCTGTCCAGCCTGCTGCGCCGCCTGGCCGCGCTGCACGTGGAGCAGGTCGACATCGGCCTGGCGGCGGACACGCTGTGGCTGCAAACCCGGCTGATGGACGAAGCGCCGCACACGGGTGGCCTGCTGGGCACCGTGCGCACGCCTGCGGGGTGGCGCTTCGAGGCGCACCTGCCCGGCATGGGCCAGCCCGACTGGAGCGCGCTGCGCGCGATCGTGGCCCGGCGCAGCCGCAACCAGCTGATCGACGACCTGCAGGCCCACCGCGCCAGCCTGGAACGCGAGATCGAACGCCGCACGCGCGCGCTGTCGGTCAGCGAGCTGCGCTCGCGAACCGTGATCGACGGCGCACCGCTGGCCGTGGTGCTGATCGACCACGAGGGCGTGGTGAAGGAATGGAACGCCGTGGCCGAGCAGACCTTCGGCCACAGCGCGGCCCGCGCCGTGGGCCAACGCCTGCAGGCCCTGGTGCAGCTGGAAGGCGAGCCCACGCTGCCCGACATCCTCGCGCGGGGGCTGGACGCAGACGCCCGGCGCCTGACGGCCGGGCGCTTCTGGGACCTCACGGCGCTGCGCGAGGACGGCAGCCGCATCCCGGTGGAGGCCGGCATGACGGTGTTCCCGATCGACGAGGTCTGGCACGGCACGCTGTTCGCGCGCGACAGCAGCGAGCGCAAGCAGGCCGAGGCCGCCATGCAGACGGCCAAGCAGGCGGCCGAGAGTGCGGCGCAGATGAAGTCGGATTTCCTGGCCAACATGAGCCACGAGATCCGCACGCCCATGAACGCCATCCTGGGCATGTCGCACCTGGTGCTCAAGGCCGACCTGGCGCCGCGCCAGCGCGAGTACGTGAGCAAGATCCAGCAGTCCGGCCAGCACCTGCTGGCCATCATCAACGACATCCTGGACTTCTCCAAGGTCGACGCCGACAAGATGGTCGTCGAGTCGGTCGACTTCGAACTCGACCACCTGCTGGACAACGTGGCCACGCTGGTGGCCGACAAGGCCGCCGCCAAGGGACTGGAGCTGGTGTTCGACGTGGGCCGCGACGTGCCGACCTCGCTGGTCGGCGATCCGCTGCGGCTGGGGCAGGTGCTGGTCAACTACGCCAGCAACGCGATCAAGTTCACCGAGACGGGCGGCATCGACGTGGTGGTGCGCGTGCGCCAGCGCCTGGCCGGCCAGGTGCTGCTGCACTTCGCCGTGCGCGACACCGGCATCGGCCTGGCGCAGGAACAGCAACAACGCCTGTTCCAGTCGTTCCAGCAGGCGGACACCTCGACCACGCGCAAGTACGGCGGCACCGGCCTGGGCCTGGCGATCTGCAAGAAGCTGGCCGTGCTGATGGGCGGCGAGGTCGGCGTGACCAGCACGCCCGGCCAGGGCAGCACCTTCTGGTTCACGGCGCGGCTGGGCCTGGCCCACAGCAAGCCGCGCGCGTTGGCGCTGTCGGCCAAGCTGCGCGGCCTGCGCGTGCTGGTGGTCGACGACAACGACAGCGCCCGCACCGTGCTGCGCACGCTGCTGGAGGCCATGATGTTCGAGGTCGACGACGCGGCCAGTGGCGCCGCAGCCCTGGCCATGCTGCGCCAGGGCGTGGACGGCGGCCGGCCCTACGAGCTGGTCTACCTGGACTGGCAGATGCCCGAGATGGACGGCTTCGAGACGGCGCAGCGCATCCGTGCGCTGCAGCTGCCGGGCACGCTGCACCAGGTCATGGTCACGGCCTACGGCCGCGAGGAACTGCTGGCCCGCGCCGCCTCCTGCGGCATCGCCGACGTGCTCATGAAGCCGGTCAACGCCTCGGGCCTGTTGGACTGCACCCTGCGCGTGCTGGCCGACGGCAGCGAGCCGCTGCCGGCCGGCGCCAAGACGCCGGCGGCGCATCCTGCCACGCAGGAGCTCGACAGCCTGCGCGGCGCCCATGTGCTGCTGGTGGAGGACAACGACCTGAACCAGGAGGTGGCGCTGGGCCTGCTCGAGGACATGGGCATGCGCGTCGATGTGGCCGACAACGGCGCCATCGCGCTCGAGATGGTGCAACGCCAGCGCTACGACCTGGTGCTCATGGACATGCAGATGCCGGTGATGGACGGCATCACGGCCACGCTGGCGGTCCGCGCGCTGGCGAACTTCACACCGCCGCCCATCGTGGCCATGACGGCCAACGCCATGCAGGTCGACCGCGACCGCTGCGCGGCCGCCGGCATGGTGGATTTCGTGAGCAAGCCCATCGAGCCCAGCGACCTGGAGCGCGCACTGCTGCGCTGGATCGCGCCGGACGCCGCGCGCGCCGCCCGGGCCGCCGCAGCGCCGCGCGCAGAACCGGCGCCCGCGCCCGTGCCGGCCGCGCCGCTGCAGATCGAAGGCCTGAACACGGCGGCCGGCCTGCGCCGCACGCTGGGCAAGAGCGATCTGTACCTGAGCCTGCTGCGCAAGTTCGAGCAAGGGCAGCAGGAGGTGCCGGCACAGATCCGCAGCGCGCTGGACGCCGGCGACATGGCGCTGGCGCAGCGGCTCGCGCACACGCTCAAGGGCGTGGCGGGCAACATCGGCGCCGAGGCGCTGCAGGCGGCGGCCGCCGAGCTCGAACACGCCATCCGCGCCCAGCACCCGCGCACCGAGCTGGCCGCCCTGGTGGCAGCCGTGGAGGCACCGCTGCGGGCCTTGCTGCAGGCGCTGGCGCCGGTCCTGCGCCCCGCCGTGGCGCCAGGCAGGGCGGCGGCCCAGGCCCCCGCCGACGTGCAGCAGTTCAAGCGCATCGGCAGCGAACTGCGCGCGCTGCTGGCCAGCGACGATGCCGCCGCGCTGGACCTGCTGGAGCAGCACCGCGGCCTGCTGCAGCAGGTGCTGGGTGCCGACTTCGACACCCTGGCCCAGGCCGCGGCCGACTTCGATTTCGGCCAGGCGCTGGAGCTGCTGGACGGCGCGCTGGCCGCCTGAACCGGATCAGTCGGCCGTCGCGCCCGAGGCCTTCACGGCCGCGCCCCACTTGGTGATCTCGCTGGCGATGAAGCGGTCGAACTCCGGGCCCGTCGTCGGCGCCGCCTCGGAGCCGCGGTCGCGCATGAACTTGACCATGGACTCGCTGCGCAGGATGTCGACGACCTCCTCGTTGAGCCGCGCCACCGTCTCGGCCGGCGTGCCGTGGGGCGCCATCAGGCCGAGCCAGCCCACGGCCTCGAAGTCCTTGAGCCCCGCAACGCCGGTCTCGCGCACGGCCGGCACGTCGGGCAACTGGCTGGAGCGCGTGGCCGAGGTCACGGCCAGCGGCACGGCGCGGCCGGCCTGGATGTTGGCCAGCGCGGCCGTCACCGAATCGACCATCAGCGGCACCTGGTTGCCCAGGAAGTCGGCCTGGGCCGGGCCGCTGCCGCGGTACGGGATGTGGGTGATGAACACGCCGGCCTGGGCCTTGAGCATCTCGCCCGACAGATGCTGCGAGCCGCCGATGCCGGCGCTGGCGTAGTTGAGCCGGCCTGGCGCGGCCTTGGCCTGCTGCACCATCTGCGCCAGGGTCTTGATGCCGGATGCCGGCGTGGCCAGGAAGACCAGCGGCACCTTGGCGATCAGCGAGATGCCGACCAGGTCCTTGGCCGGGTCGTAGCCGAGCTTCTTGTAGAGCGTCTGGTTCACCGCCATGGCACTGCCGGCGATCAGCAGCGTGTAGCCGTCGGGCGCGGCGCGCGCCACCATCTCGGTGCCGATGTTGCTGCCTGCGCCGGCCTTGTTGTCGACCACGATGGGCTGGCCCAGGCGCTTGCCCAGCTGCTCGGCCAGCGCACGCGCGAAGATGTCCGAGGCCTGGCCCGGGGGGAAGGGCACGACCAGGCGGATGGGCTTCTCGGGCCAGGCCGCATGGGCCAGCGGCGCGAGCACGGACAGGGCCAGGCCGGCCAGGAGGCTGCGGCGAAGGAAGGGGATGCGCATGGGGTGGGTGTCTCCGAATGAAAAAAGCGCAGGAGCGTTGCCGCTCCTGCGCTTGTGGGGCAAGGCTCAGGCGGCCAGGTGCTTGCCGAGGATGCCGGCCAGCTCGAACATGGTGGCGCTGGGCTTGCCGAACACCGCCTGCAGCGCCGCATCGGCCTTGATGCTGCGCTTGTCCTGCGGATCCTGCAGGCCCTTGGCCTTGATGTAGTCCCAGAGCTTCTTGGTGGCCTCGGTGCGCAGCACGGGCGTGTCGCCGATGACGGCAGCCAGCGCGGCGCTGGGCTTGAGGCCGGTGCCCGTCGCGGCCTTGCGCGGCGCTTTGGCGGCGGTCTTGGCCGCGGCGGTCTTGGTGGCCGGGGCTTTCTTCGCCGCAGCCGCCTTCTTGGCCGGCGCTGCCTTCTTCGCGGCAAACGCCGCGCCCTTGCGGGGCGGGAACTTGGAGTCGCGCGGCTCGAACTCGAAGGTCACCTTGCCTTCGTCCTTGTTCCAGGCCAGGAAGGCCTTGAAGCTGCGCCGCGTGCGCATGCTGACGAACTTGTCGAGCAGGTCGGTCTTGCCCTCGGCCAGCAGCTTCTTCACCTGGGCTTCGTCCACCGGCTGCTGCAGGATGATCTTGCCGGTCTTGAAATCGCAGGTGGGTTGGGGCTGCTCGGCCGTGGGTACCGAGTGGGCGCAGATGTAGTTGCTGCCGAACTCGAAGACGCCCGCGCCGCACTTGGGGCAGGGCCCCAGGCTGGTCTGGCCGCTGAAGTCGACGATCTCGCCGGTCTCGGCCGGGTCCTTGGCGTCGTCGCCGAAGTCGAACTCCAGCTTCCAGTTCTTGTCGTCCTCGCTGAAGGCCAGGCGGATCTCGGCCACGAAGGGCCAGCCGGCCTTGGAACGGAAGCCCTCCAGCGGGCCGACCTGCTTGGTGGCCACCAGCTGCTCCGCCTCGGCGATCTCGAACGTGCGGCCCGCGGGCGACTTGGTGAACGAGAAGCCGCAGGCGCCGTCGCCGCTGCCCTTGGGGCCGGTGCAGGCGTAGCGGCGGTAGTTCTCCTTCACCACCCCGCCGCAGTTCGGGCAGGGCGCGGAGAGCGTGGCGTAGTCGCCCGGCACGGTGTCGCGGTCGTACTCCTTGGCCTTCTTGACGATGTGCTCGGTCATCTGCGCGATCTCGCGCATGAAGGCGTCGCGGCTCAGCGCGCCCTTCTCCATCTGGGCCAGCTTGTACTCCCACTCGCCCGTGAGTTCGGCCTTGGAGAGTTCCTCCACGCCCAGGCCGCGCAACAGCGTCATGAGCTGGAAAGCCTTGGCTGTGGGGATCAGCTCGCGGCCTTCGCGCAGCATGTACTTCTCGTTCAGCAGGCCTTCGATGATGGCCGCGCGCGTGGCTGGCGTGCCCAGGCCCTTCTCCTGCATGGCCTCGCGCAGTTCCTCGTCGTCGATGAGCTTGCCCGCACCTTCCATGGCGCCCAGCAGCGTGGCTTCGCTGTAGCGGGCCGGCGGGCGCGTGCGCAGGCCCTTGGCGTCGGCCGAGGCCACGTGCACGGTTTCGCCGCTCTGCACGGGCACCAGGCGCTTGCCGCCTTCCTTCTCGTCGTCCTCGCCTTCGGCTTCCTTGCCATAGATGGCCATCCAGCCCGGCTTGACCAGCACCTTGCCGTCGGAGCGGAAGGCGTACTTCCTGCCCTGCGTCTCGACCGTGCTGATGCGCGTGGTGACCTGGAATTCCGCGCTCGGGAAGAACACCGAGAGGAAGCGCCGGACGACGAAGTCGTAGAGCTTCTGCTCGGCGTCCGACAGGCCGCTGGGCGCTTGCAGCGTGGGGATGATGGCGAAGTGATCCGACACCTTGGCGTTGTCGAACACGCGCTTGGTCGGCTTGACGTAGCCGCCGTCGATGGCCTGCTTGGCGAACGGGGCCAGGTGCTTCATGCCGCTGTTGGCCAGCATCTTCATGGTGTCCTTGACCACGGGCAGGTAGTCCTCGGGCAGCGCGCGCGAGTCGGTCCGCGGGTAGGTCAGGGCCTTGTGGCGCTCGTACAGGCTCTGCGCCAGAGACAGCGTGGTCTTGGCCGAGAAGCCGAAGCGGCTGTTGGCCTCGCGCTGCAGCGAGGTCAGGTCGAACAGCAGGCCGCTGGCCTGGGTGGTGGGCTTGCTCTCTTCCGTCACCGTGGCCGGCTGGCCGCGCGCCGCATCGGCGATGGCCTGGGCGTCGCGGGCGTTCCAGACGCGGTCGGCCCGCTGCTCGGGATCGGGCTCGCCGTTGGGCAACAGGGGCGCCGCGGCTTTCTTGAACGCCGGGTCGAAGTACTTGCCCGCGTACTGGCCGGCCTGGGCATCGAACAGGCCGTGGACCTCCCAGTAGTCGCGGCTCACGAACTTGCGGATCTGCTCCTCGCGCTCGACCACCACCGACAGCGTGGGCGTCTGCACGCGGCCCACGGTGGTCAGGAAGAAGCCGCCGTCGCGCGAATTGAAGGCCGTCATGGCCCGCGTGCCGTTGATGCCGACCAGCCAGTCGGCCTCGGAGCGCGAACGCGCGGCATCGGCCAGGCCCTGCATCTGCGCTTCGCTGCGCAGGCGCTCGAAGCCGTCGCGGATGGCCTGCGGCGTCATCGACTGCAGCCACAGCCGCTTGACCGGTTTGCCCAGGGGCTTGGCGCCACCGGCGTACTGCTCGATCAGGCGGAAGATCAGCTCGCCCTCGCGCCCCGCGTCACAGGCGTTCACGAGTGCGGTGACATCCTTGCGCTTGGCCTGCTTGACCACCGCGTTCAGGCGCGACTTGGTCTTGTCCACCGGCTTCAGGTCGAAGTGCGGCGGGATCACGGGCAGATGCGCGAAGCTCCACTTGCCGCGCTTGACGTCGTACTGCTCGGGCGCCTGGATCTCGACCAGGTGTCCGACGGCGCTGGTCACGACGAAGCTCTCGCTTTCGAAGTGGTCTTCGTGCTTGTCGAACTTGCCGGCCACCGGCGTGAGTGCGCGCACGATGTCCTGCGCCACCGACGGCTTTTCGGCGATCACCAAGGTCTTGCTCATATAGAAACTCTGCGATGTCCTTCGAGGGCGCCGGCCCGCGGAGATGCCAGCCGGGGCGCCTTCCAAAATTTGTGCCGAATGTAATTCAGCGGGCCACGGCCCCGGCGCTCCACGGCGCCAGGGCTGCAAATGCGGCTCCTACAATCCGGCCTCGCGCACATGCGCGCATGCCTTTTTTTAAATTAACAGAGTTTCGCCGTGGCTTCAAAAACCCAGCGCCCCGCTACGCCCTCGCGCCGCATCCAGGCCCGTCGCTCGGGCGTCCATGGCAGGGGCGTCTATGCCATGCAGGACATCGCCGAAGGCGAGACCATCATCGAGTACGTGGGCGAGATCATCAGCTGGCAGGAGGCGCAGGACCGCCACCCGCACGACCCGAGCGACCCGAACCACACCTTCTATTTCCATGTCGACGAGGACCACGTCATCGACGCCACCTACGGCGGCAACTCCTCGCGCTGGATCAACCACGCCTGCGAGCCCAACTGCATCGCCGACGAAGTGGACGGCCGCATCTTCATCAAGGCGCTGCGCGACATCCACGCCGGCGAGGAACTGAACTACGACTACGGGCTCATCATCGACGAGCCCTACACCAAGAAGCTCAAGGCCGAGTACCCCTGCTGGTGCGGCGCGAAGAGCTGCCGCGGCACGCTGCTGTCGCCCAAGCCGCGCCGCCGCACATGAACATGCTGCGCTGGCCTGCCGAAGACATCTGGGAAGCCGTGGCGCCGGTGCTGCCGGGCTTCACGGTCGAGGTGCTGCCCGAGATCGACTCGTCCAGCAGCGAACTGATGCGCCGCATCCGCGCCGGCCGGCCCGAGCCGACGCTGCTCGTGGCCGAGCGCCAGACCGCCGGCCGTGGCCGCATGGGGCGGCCCTGGCAGGGCGAGGTGGGCGGTTCGCTGGCCATGTCGCTGGCGCTGCCGCTGGCGCCCCGGGACTGGTCGGGCCTGTCGCTGGCCGTGGGCGTGGCCGTGGTCGGCGCACTGCATCCGGCGCTGCAGCTCAAGTGGCCCAACGATGTCTGGTTCGAGGACCGCAAGCTGGCCGGCATCCTGATCGAGACCGTGGCCGCCGGCAGCGAGCGCCATGCCATCGTCGGCATCGGCATCAACATCGCGGCGCGCCCCGCTGAGGGCTTGTCGACACCGCCCGCGGCGCTGGCCGAACTGCAGCCCGGCTGGGACGCCGGCCAGGCCTTGCGCGCCATCGCGCTGCCGCTGGTGCAGGCCATCCAGCGGTTCGAGGCCGAGGGCTTCGCGCCGTTCCGCGCCGCCTTCGAGGCACGCGACCTGCTCAAGGGCCGGCCGCTGCGCCTGTCCGACGGCACCGAGGGCATGGGTGACGGCGTGGACCCCGATGGCGCACTGCGCGTGCAAACCGCCACCGGGCTGCAGCGCATCAGCAGCTCCGAAGTCAGCGTGCGACCGGTGAAAAGCTGAGCATGCTGCTGCGGACGACGGCACTGGCCCTGCTGTTCGCCAACTGCGCCTACTTCGCGTGGTCGCAGGGCCTGCTGGCGCCGCTGGGCCTGGCACCGGAGTCGGCGCGCGAGCCGCAACGCCTGGCGCAGCAGATCCGGCCCGAGGCGCTGCGCGTGACACCGGTGGCACCGGAACCGGCGCCGTCCGCGCCCGTGGCACCCGTGCCCCCCGCGGCACCGGCTTCGCAGGCCGAAGCGTCCACCCCTGCCATCCCTGCCGCCACCTGCCTGCAGGCCGGCCCCCTGGACAACACCCAGGCCGAGGGCTTGCGCCGCGCGTTGGCTGCCGGTGGCGTGCCAACAGCGGCCTGGGCGCTGGAACCGATTGCGCCGCCCGACCGCTGGATCGTCTACATGGGCCGCTACACCGACGCCGATGCACTGGAGAAGAAGCGCGCCGAGTTGCGCGCCCTGCGCGTGGACACGGCACCGATCACGCAGGCCGCGCTCGCACCCGGGCTCTCGCTGGGCGTGTTCTCGACACAGGAATCGGCCAGCGAGCACCTGGCCCAGCTGACCCGGCGTGGCGTGCGCACCGCCCGGGTGGTGCCCGAGCACCGCGAGCCGAGTTCGGTGCGGCTGCGCCTGCCGGCGGCCGACGCGGCGCTGCGCGAACAGGTGCAGGGGCTGCTGGCCGGCCGCCCGCTGGCGCCCTGCTGAGCACCAGCAGCCTTCAGTTGGGCACGGGCTCCGGGCCGAAGCGCACTTCCACGCAGGTGCCCGGCGGCTGCTGGCCCGGGTGCGCATCGCGCAAGGCCACGGCCGCGCCATGCTGGCCCGCGATCTCGCGCACGATGGACAGGCCCAGGCCGGAGCCGTCGGCGTCTGTGCCCAGCGCACGGTAAAAGGGCTGGAACACGAGCTCGCGTTCGGCCGCCGGAATGCCGGGGCCGGAATCTTCCACCTGCAGGCGCAGGGGGGCATGGCCATCGGCCGCCAGCACATGGGCCGTCACCACGCCGGGCCGGTCCGGGCGCGAGGGCGTGTAGGCGATCGCGTTGTCGACCAGGTTGCGCACCAGCTCCTTGAGCAGGGTGGCATTGCCTTCCAGCTGCACGCCGGCAGCGCCGGGCAGGGCGCCGTCGTAGCCCAGGTCCAGTGATTTGTCCATGGCGCGCGGCAGCGCCTCCTGCACCACGTCCATGACCAGCCGCGCGAGATCGCACGGCTGGCGCGTGATGGGGGCGCCGGCGTTCTCGGCGCGCGCCAGCGCCAGCAGCTGGTTGACGGTGTGCGTGGCGCGGATGCTGGAGCGGCGGATCTGCAGCAGCGACTGCTTGAGTTCGTCGGCGTTGGCGCCCTCGCGCTGCGCCAGGTCGGCCTGCATGCGCAGGCCTGCCAGCGGCGTCTTGAGCTGGTGCGCGGCGTCGGCCAGGAAGCGCTTCTGCGTGGCGATGGAGTCCTTGAGCCGGGTCAGCAGGTCGTTGACCGAGGAGACCAGCGGCGCCACCTCCAGTGGCACGGTGCGGTCGTCCAGCGGCGAAAGGTCGTCGGGCTTGCGCGCGCGGATGCGCTCCTCGAGCTCGGACAGCGGCTTGATGCCACGCACCAGCGCCAGCCAGACCAGCAGCACCGCGAGCGGCAGGATCACGAACTGCGGCAGCATCACGCCCTTGATGATCTCGGCGGCCAGCACCGAGCGCTTCTCGCGCGTCTCGGCCACCTGCACGAGCGCCGCCTGGCCGCTGCTGTCCAGCGCCACCCAGGTGTAGGCCACGCGCAGGCCCAGGCCGCGCAGCTCGTCGTCGCGCAGCCGCACCTCGCCGGGCTGCGCGCGTTCGGCGTCCTGCGGCTGCGCCAGATCGCGCTCGCCGGCCAGCAGTTCGCCGCGCGGCCCCAGCACCTGGTAGAAGACCTGGTCGGATTCGTCGGCGCGCAGGAGTTCGTGCGCCGGCGGCGGCAGGCTGAACTGCAGCCGCCCGCTCTTGGGCAGCGCCACCTGCTGGGCCAGCGCGCGCACGTTGTGCTCCAGCGCGCGGTCGAACGGGTTGCCGGCGATGCCCTGGGCCACCAGCCAGGTCAGCACCAGGCTGACCGGCCACAGCAGCAGCAGCGGCGTCAGCATCCAGTCCAGGATCTCGCCGAACAGCGAACGCTGCTCGCGCTGGAAGATCTTCACGCGCTGATTTTTTCGAGGCAGTAGCCGAGGCCACGCACGGTGGCGATGCGGATCGGGCCCTTCTCGATCTTCTTGCGCAGGCGGTGGATGTAGACCTCGATGGCGTTGGTGGAGACCTCCTCGCCCCACTCGCACAGGCGCTCGACCAGCTGGTCCTTGCTGACCAGGCGGCCGGCGCGCTGCAGCAGCACCTCCAGCAGGCCCAGCTCGCGCGCCGACAGCTCGACCATGCGGCCGTCGATGGTGGCCACGCGGCCGGCCTGGTCGTATTCCAGCGGGCCATGGCGGATCGCGCTGCTGGTGGCGCCGGTGCCGCGCCGCGTGAGCGCGCGCACGCGGGCTTCGAGCTCCTGCAGCGAGAAGGGCTTGGCCATGTAGTCGTCGGCGCCGTAGTCCAGCCCCTTGACGCGTTCTTCCACGCTATCGGCCGCGGTCAGGATGAGCACCGGCAAGGCCGAGCCGCGGCCGCGCAGCGCGCGCAGCACCTCCAGGCCGTGCAGGCGCGGCAGGCCGAGGTCCAGGATCAGCAGGTCGAACTGGCTGCTGGTGCGCAGCGCTGCATCGGCCTCGGTGCCGCTGGCCACGTGGTCCACGGCCGCGCCGGAGCTGCGCAGTGCGCGCAGCAGGCCGTCGGCCAGCACCTGGTCATCCTCGGCAATCAGAATGCGCATGCGGTTCTCCGGTTGGACAGACAGAAATTCTAGGAGCCTGCGTAGGCTTCCAGCCCCAGGCTCACGACGGTGGCCACTTCGGCGCCCACCGCCTCGCGGAATTCGGCCTCGGCCTGGGCCAGTGCGCCACGGAAGGCCTGCTGCCAGGCCAGGCCGTCCGGCGTGAAGCGCACGACGCGCGCGCGCGCATCGTGCGGGTCCGTGGCCCGCGTGACCAGGCCCCAGGCCTCGCACTGCGCGATGAGGTCGCCCATGGCCTGCTTGCTCATGCCGGCACGCTCGGCCAGCACGCCGGGCCGCGTGCCGGCCACGTCCAGATGCCGCGTGATGTGCACATGGGCGGCGCTGACCTGGGCCCGCGCCGCGAGGTTGGACAGGGCGAGCGGCACCTGCACGTCGTGCGCCATCAGGGCCAGCACACGCGCATCGAAGCGGCGCAGCGCATCGCCCAGCAAACGCCCCAGATGGGCAGTGCGCCAGGCATCGTGAACGTCGATGTTCTGCATCTGCCAATCGTAAGGCAAACTGACTAAAAAACATGATTTCTAGAATCAAGAGCTGCACTACACTACTGGTCAAGCATCCAGACAGTATGTAGTCACAGTCCAGGTGCAGTTTGCAAGTCATTGATCTCAAGGAGATTTTTCATGGACGCCGCAGTGAAGCCCAATCCCGCACAAGCAGAACGCACCAAGGCCTTGCAGGCCGCCCTGGCCCAGATCGAAAAGCAATTCGGCAAGGGCACGATCATGCGCCTGGGGGAAGGCGAGGTGATCGAGGACATCCAGGTGGTCTCCACCGGCTCGCTGGGCCTGGACATCGCGCTGGGCGTCGGCGGCCTGCCACGCGGCCGCGTGGTCGAGATTTACGGCCCGGAATCCTCGGGCAAGACCACGCTGACGCTGCAGGTCATCGCCGAAATGCAGAAGCAGGCCGGCACCTGCGCCTTCGTCGACGCCGAGCACGCGCTGGACATCCAGTACGCGCAGAAGCTGGGCGTGAACCTGCAGGAGCTGTTGATCAGCCAGCCCGATACCGGTGAGCAGGCGCTGGAAATCGTCGACAGCCTGGTGCGCTCGGGCGCGGTCGACCTGATCGTGGTCGACTCGGTCGCCGCCCTGACGCCCAAGGCCGAACTCGAAGGCGAGATGGGCGATTCGCTGCCGGGCCTGCAAGCCCGGCTGATGAGCCAGGCGCTGCGCAAGCTCACGGCCACGATCAAGAAGACCAACTGCATGGTCATCTTCATCAACCAGATCCGCATGAAGATCGGCGTGATGTTCGGCAGCCCCGAGACCACCACGGGCGGCAACGCGCTGAAGTTCTACGCCTCGGTGCGCATCGACATCCGCCGCACCGGCACGATCAAGAAGGGCGACGAGGCCATCGGCAACGAGACCAAGGTCAAGGTGGTCAAGAACAAGGTGGCGCCACCCTTCAAGACGGCCGAGTTCGACATCCTGTTCGGCGAGGGCATCTCGCGCGAGGGCGAGATCATCGACATGGGCGTGGAGGCGCGCATCGTCGACAAGTCCGGCGCCTGGTACGCCTACAACGGCGAGAAGATCGGCCAGGGCCGCGACAACGCACGCGAGTTCCTGCGCGAGAACGGCGACCTGGCACGCGAGATCGAGAACAAGGTGCGCGAGAACCTGGGCATCGCGCTGCTGCCGCCCGCAGCCGCCCCAGCCAAGGGCGAGTGAACGGCGCCCGGCCAGCGCTCTCGCTGAAAGGCCGGGCGCTGCGCTATCTCTCCCAGCGCGAACACTCGCGCCCGGAACTGGAGCGCAAGCTGGCGCGCCACACCGAAGACGCCGAGGAACTGGCGCGCGCGCTGGACGAACTGCAGGCCAAGGGCTTCATCAGCGAAGCGCGGGTGGTCGAGTCGGTACTGCACCAGCGCGCCGCCCAGTACGGCGCCCTGCGGCTGCGCCAGGAGTTGCAACGCAAGGGGGTGGCGTCCGCCGCCATCAGCGAGGCCGTGGCTGGCCTGGCCGACAGCGAGTTCGACCGTGCACTGGCGCTGTGGCAACGCCGCTTCGCAGCGGCCACAGACGCGCGCGAGCACGCCAGGCAAAGCCGCTTCCTGCTGGCGCGGGGCTTCTCGGGCGCGGTGGTGACGCGTGTGCTGCGGCACCGGCCCGACAATGCGGACTGAATGCCCGCTTCTCCTGCCCGCGCCCTTTCGGCGTTGACCTTCGCCTTCGGCCTGAGCCAGTTCTTCCGCAGCTGCCTGGCCGTGATCGCACCCGAACTGCAACGCGACCTCGGCCTGTCGGCCGCCGGCTTCGGCCTGCTGTCCTCGTGCTTCTTCATGTCGTTTGCGGTGGCGCAGATCCCGGTCGGCATCGCGTTCGACCGCTACGGCGTGGGCCGGCCCACGCGCTGGCTGATGTCCATCGGCGTGGGGGCTTCGCTGCTGTTCGTGTTCGCCCCGAACGGGCCGACCGCCATGCTGGCCCAGGCCGGCCTGGGCCTGGCCTGCGCACCGGTGTTCATGGGCCTCATGCACTACGCCGGGGCGCAGCTGCCCAATGCGCAGTACGTGGCCTTCGTCGGCCGCGCCAACGCCACCGGCATGCTGGGCGCGCTGTGTGCCACCTTGCCGCTGGGCTGGGTCGCCCAGCACCTGGGCTGGCGTAGCGGCATGGCGTTCGCCGGGCTGTGCATGCTGCTGGCCTGCGTGGCCGTGTGGCGCTCGCTGCACGACGAGGGCGATGCGGACGCGCGCCGCGAGACGCCGATGGCCATGCTGGGCTCCAGCACCACGCTGCTGCTGCGGCCGGCGCTGTGGACGCTGATTCCTCTGTGCGTGGCCATGGCGGCCGGCACCAGCTTTCGCAACGCCTGGGGCGGCCCCTACCTGGCGGACCTGTTCGGTCTGCAGACGCAGGGCCGCGGTCTGGCGCTGTCGGCCGTGACCATCGCCTGCTTCGGCACTGCGCTGCTCTTGCCACGCCTGGTGCGCCGCAATGGGTTGCGCGCGACCGTGTTGGGCTGGACGCTGCTGTCGCTGGCCGGCGCGCTGGTGCTGGTGCTCTGGCCGGGCGGCGGCGCCATGCTGGCGCACCTGGCGGCCATGGCCTTGCTAGTGACCATCGGCATGCTGCATCCGCTGGTCATGACGCACGGCCGCGAGCTGCTGCCGCCGGCCTTGCGCGGGCGCGGCCTGGGCGTGCTGAACAGTTTTGTGTTCCTGGGCTCGGCGCTGACGGCCTGGGCCTTCGGCCAAATCGCAGACACCGGCCAGCGCACCGGCTGGACGCTGGAATGGACCTGGTCGGCGATCTTCGGCTGTGCCGGTGTGCTGGTGCTGCTGGGCGCGCTGCCCTACGCCTTCAGCCCACGGCCGAATGCCAGGGCTTGAGCGGGCTCACAAGCCCAGCATCAGCTTCAGGTTCTGCACCGCCGCGCCGCTGGCGCCCTTGCCCAGGTTGTCCAGCCGCGCGATGACGACGGCGTGGCGCGCGTCTTCGTTCGGGAACACGCGGATCTCCAGCCGGTTGGTGTCGTTCAGCGCCAGCGCATCGAGCTTGCCGCTTTCGGTGGGCGGCAACACCTGCACGAACTGCTCGGGCGTGTTGCTCTTGGCATAGTGGCTGGCCAGCGCCGCCTGCAGGTCGGCCGCGCGCGGCTTGCCCGGCAGGTCGTCCAGGTGCAGCGGCAGCTGCACCAGCATGCCCTGGCGGAAGTTGCCGACCGAGGGAATGAAGACCGGCCGGCGCGTGAGCCCCGTGTAGGCCATGATTTCGGGAATGTGCTTGTGCTTGAGGCCCAGGGCGTAGGTCTCGAACAGCGGAGCCTCGTTCTTCTCGTAGGCCTCGATCATGGTGCGGCCACCACCCGAGTAGCCGCTGACGGAAGGCAGCGCGATCGGGAAGTCGGCCGGCAACAGGCCCGCATCGACCAGGGGCCGCACGATGGCGATGGCGCCCGTGGCGTAGCAGCCCGGGTTGGCGACGCGGTCGGCCTGCGCAACCTTCGAAGCCTGGCCGGCCACGAGTTCGGGGAAACCGAACACCCACGACGGGTTCACGCGGTGGGCCGTGGAGGCGTCGACGATCTTGGGCTTTTTGCCCTGCAACTGGTCGATCAGCGCGACCGACTCGATGGCTGCGTCGTCGTGCAGGCACAGCACGACGAGATCGACGCCGGCCATCAGGTCGCGCTTGGCCGCCACGTCCTTGCGCAACTCGGGCGCAATGCTGACGAGTTCGATCTGTGGCATGGCCTGCAGCCGCTCGCGGATCTGCAGGCCGGTGGTGCCGGCTTCGCCATCGATGAAGACTTTGGCCATGGTGTTCGCTCGGTAGAAGTACGTGTTGACCGCACGAAATTGGTGCAGCGCACCATGATACAGTCGCCGGCTGTCCGCCGTCTGGTTGTCAAGCATCCGTCGCTGGTGGACAACAGCGAACCCGTTTTCGCCTCTCCGTCCCCAACCCTCTTCCGAGAGACCTCCTCATGAAGATTCACGAGTACCAGGGCAAGGAAATCCTTGCCAAGTTCGGCGTACCGGTGCCCCGCGGCATTCCGGCTTACACGGTGCAGGAGGCGGTCGAGGCCGCCCAGAAACTCGGCGGCCCGGTGTGGGTGGTCAAGGCCCAGATCCACGCGGGCGGCCGCGGCAAGGGCGGTGGCGTGAAGGTGGCCAAGAGCATTGAGCAGGTCAAGGAACTGGCTGGCCAAATCCTGGGCATGCAGCTCAAGACGCACCAGACCGGCCCTGAAGGCCAGAAGGTCCGTCGCCTGTACATCGAGGACGGTGCGGACATCCAGAAGGAATACTACATCTCTGCCGTGACCGACCGCGCCACGCAGAAGGTGGCGTTCATCGCCTCCAGCGAAGGCGGCATGGACATCGAGGAAGTGGCCCACTCCACGCCCGAGAAGATCATCACGGTGTTCGCCGACCCCAAGGAAGGCCTGACCGACGCGCAAGCCAAGGAAATCGCCGACGGCATCGGCATGCCGGCCGATTCGACCGCGCAGACCGTCGACATCCTGAAGAAGCTCTACGCCTGCTACATGGAAACGGACGCCTCGCTGGTCGAGATCAACCCGCTGAACCGTGACAGCAAGGGCAAGGTCATGGCGCTGGACGCCAAGTTCAACTTCGACAGCAACGCGCTGTTCCGCCATCCCGAGATCGTGGCCCTGCGCGACCTGGACGAGGAAGACCCGGCCGAGGTGGAAGCTTCCAAGTTCGACCTGGCCTACATCAGCCTGGACGGCAACATCGGCTGCCTGGTCAACGGCGCCGGCCTGGCCATGGCGACCATGGACACCATCAAGCTGTTCGGCGGCGAGCCGGCCAACTTCCTGGACGTCGGCGGTGGCGCCACGCCCGAGAAGGTGACCGAAGCCTTCAAGATCATGCTGAAGAACAAGAACGTCCAGGCCATCCTGGTCAACATCTTCGGCGGCATCATGAAGTGCGACACCATCGCCACCGGCGTGATCGCAGCCTGCAAGGCCGTGAACCTGTCCGTGCCGCTGGTCGTGCGCATGAAGGGCACGAACGAAGAGCTGGGCAAGAAGATGCTGGCCGAATCCGGCCTGCCCATCATCGCCGCAGACACCATGGCGGACGCGGCCCAGAAGGTCGTGGCCTCGGTCAAGAAGTAAGGAAGCGTCATGTCGATCTACATCAACAAAGACACCAAGGTCATCACCCAGGGCATCACCGGCAAGACCGGCCAGTTCCACACGGAGAAGTGCCAGGAATACGCGAACGGCAAGAACGCCTTCGTCGCCGGTGTGAACCCGAAGAAGGCCGGCGAGTCGATCTTCAACATCCCGATCTATGCCTCCGTCAAGGAAGCCGCCAGCCAGACCGGCGCCACCGTGTCGGTGATCTACGTGCCGCCCCCGGGCGCGGCTGCCGCGATCTGGGAAGCCGTCGAAGCCGACCTGGACATGGCGATTTGCATCACCGAAGGCATCCCGGTCCGGGACATGCTGGAAGTGCGCAACAAGATGAAGGCCAAGGAAGCTGCCGGCGGCAAGAAGACGCTGCTGTTGGGCCCGAATTGCCCCGGCCTGATCACGCCCGACGAGATCAAGATCGGCATCATGCCCGGCCACATCCACCGCAAGGGACGCGTGGGCGTGGTCTCGCGCTCCGGCACGCTGACCTATGAAGCCGTGGCCATGCTGACCGAGATCGGCCTGGGCCAGTCCAGCGCCGTCGGCATCGGCGGCGACCCGATCAACGGCCTGAAGCACATCGACGTGATGCAGGCCTTCAATGACGATCCGGAGACGGACGCCGTGATCATGATCGGCGAGATCGGCGGCCCGGACGAGGCCGACGCAGCCCGCTGGTGCAAGGACAACATGAAGAAGCCGGTGGTCGGCTTCATCGCCGGCGTGACCGCGCCTCCTGGCAAGCGCATGGGCCACGCCGGTGCGCTGATCTCTGGCGGCGCCGACACGGCCGACGCCAAGCTGGCCATCATGGAAGAGTGCGGCTTCACGATCACGCGCAACTTCTCCGAACTGGGCAAGTTGCTCAAGTCCAAGCTGTAAGAACCGGTCAGGTTCTCGTCAGGCTACGCAGTTCCACGAACTGCGGTCCTCCGGATTGCTGGGTAAACTGCCCCGGCATACAAGAAAGCGCCCTGCACGGGCGCTTTCGCATTCATAACAGCCGGAGAAATTACACATGTTCATGGGTCTCGACCTGTCTTCCGCCACGTTCTGGAGTGCATTCGGCTCCATCCTGCTGGCCAATGTCGTGCTGTCGGGCGACAACGCCGTCGTCATCGCCATGGCCGCACGGACGCTCAAGCCGGAGCAGCGCGGCAAGGCCATCTTCTTCGGCAGCGCCGCAGCCATCGTGATGCGGATCGTGCTGACGATCGTGGCGATCCGTTTGCTGACCCTGCCCTTCCTGAAGATCGCTGGTGCCGGTTTGCTGGCCTACATCGGCGTCGACCTGCTGATGGGCGAAGGCGATGGCGACGGCGGTGGCACCGAAGTCTCCGGTATGTTCAACGCGATCCGCACCATCCTCGTGGCGGACCTGGTCATGAGCCTGGACAACGTGCTGGCCGTCGCGGCCGCCGCACAGGGGAACATGCCGCTGCTGGTGCTCGGCCTGTTGGTCAGCATTCCGCTGATCGTCTTCGGCGCTTCGCTGCTGACCAAGGTCATGGAGCGTTTTCCCATCATCATCACGATCGGCGCGGCCCTGCTCGGCTTCCTGGCCGGCGAGATGCTGTTGACCGACCCGGCTGTGGGCCAGTACCTGGGCGCTGTGAGCGAAACGACGGTCAAGGCCGCCGGTCTGGCGGGAGCGGTGCTTGTCGTGGCCCTGGGCAACTGGCTGCAGCGCCGCAGCAACGCTTGAGCGGGTGTCGCCCACTGCGCTGTTGCAGGAACAGCGCAGACGGCCCCCCTTTTGGTCCCGTTCTGGCGATATTTTTGTTGGGCACCGGCAAATCGCCCTGTCATGTAACAGAATGTGGGTCCACGCCCCGGCCTCGTTCGGTGCGCTGCAGCTGACCCCAGCCGCTGAGCGCCCTTCGCCTGCATGCGTGGTGTTTTCATGCAGACGCAAGCCAGGCAAAGGGCACGAGTGCAGGCACAGCACACCAAACTTCATGCACGTGGTCCAGGCCCATCCAGCGGCCAGGACGGCGATCGGCCCGGTGCGCCATGAACTACCAGTTCCAGGCGTTGACCCATCCCGGCCGGCTGCGCCACAACAACGAAGACTCCGCGGCTTTTGACCCTGTCTGCCGCTGCAGCGTGTTGGCCGACGGCATGGGCGGCTACAACGCCGGGGAGGTGGCCAGCAGCATGGCCGTCAACGTCATCCTCGCCGAGTTCGCTGCCTGGTTCGCCGCAGCCGGGTCCAGCGCTTCCGTGCGCGAGGTCCGCAAGGCCATGGAGCGTTCCGTGCACCATGCGAACCAGGCCATCCTGAGCACGGCGCGCGCAGACCCGGACTGCGCTGGAATGGGCACCACGCTGGTCGTGGCCACGTTCCATGAGCAGCGCTTGGTGCTTGGCCACATCGGCGATTCGCGTGCGTACCGGCTGCGCGAAGGGCAGCTGCAGCAGATCACGCGCGACCATTCCCTGCTGCAAGAGCAACTCGATGCCGGGTTGATCACCCCCGCGCAAGCCGCCGTGTCGTCTCAGCGCAATCTCGTCACGCGCGCTCTCGGCATCGAGTCCGGGGTCGAGTTGGATCTGAACGAATTCGCGGTAGAAGCTGGCGACATCTACCTGCTGTGTTCGGACGGGCTGTCGGACATGGCGAACGACAGCGAGATCGGGGACATCCTGCGCGCGGCCAGCTCGCTCGAGCACAAGGCACGCCGGCTCATCGACCTTGCGAACGCCAATGGCGGCCGGGATAACATCACCGTCCTGCTCGCACAGGCGATGTCTGCTCCGGCTACCCGGCCCGGCCTGGTTTCCAGGTTGTTGCGCACTTGAATATCCATCGACATCCACATGATCAGACCCAGGAGCCGGCCATGCCAAAGTTGATCGTCTCGATCGACGGTGTAGTCATCAAGGAAGTCCAGCTCACCAAGGACCGCACGACGCTCGGCAGGCGCCCGTACAACGACGTCGTGATCGACCATCTGGCGGTCAGCGGGGAGCATGCGGCCGTGCTGATGGCCGGCAACGAAGTGCAGCTGGAAGACCTCAACAGCACGAACGGCACCTACGTCAACAGCCGGCCCATCCGCAAGCAGGTGCTGCGCCACAACGACATGGTCGAGATCGGCAAGTACAAGATCAAGTTCTTGCACGATGCACAGGATGGCAGCGAAGCGCGCATGCCGGCAGCGCCGAGCCCGGTTGCGGCGCGCACCGATGCCCCGACGCCGCAGCGTCGGGCATTCGATACCGTTCTGGGTGCAGACCTCGAGGCTACGACCGGCCCCGCATCGATCCGCGTCACCTCGGGTTCGGCAGCCGGACGCGAAGTTGCGCTGGTCAAGGTTGTGACCACCATCGGCAAGCCGGGTGTGGCCGTCGCCGCCATCACGCGCCGTCCCCACGGCTATGTGGTCGTGCATGTGGAAGGAGCGCATGCCCCGATCGTGAACGGCACCACCGTCGGCTCGACGCCAGTGGATCTCAAGCACGGCGACGTGCTCCAGTTGGCGGGCACGCAGATGGAGTTCCTCCATGGTGCGTGATCGGACGGCGCCACGCCTCGGCAAATCGTGCACGTGGGGACCTTGTTGGCAACGGAATCAGCAAATTTTCTCGACAGCGGGTCACCACTGCCTGTAGCCTTCGACATCGCGCCCTGGGCAGGAGTGTCAGGCGCCCACCTCCTCATTTCACCGAAGGAACCGGATGAAACTGCGCGTGCTCGGCTGTTCCGGCGCCATTGCAAAGGACTGTCGCACGACGTCCTTTTTGCTCGATGCCGACGTACTGGTCGATGCCGGCACCGGCGTTGGGGATCTGAGCCTGGATGAGATGCGCCTGATCGACCATGTGTTCCTGACCCATTCGCACCTGGACCACATCGCCGCGCTTCCGCTCATGGTCGATGCCATCGCATCGCAACGGACAAAGCCCATCAGCGTGCACGCACTTGCAGGCACCATTGCAGCACTCAAGGTGCACATTTTCAACAACGTCATCTGGCCAGACTTCAGCCGGATCCCCTCGGAAGCCGCTCCTTTCGTGCGTTTCCACGAGATCGAGATCGGTACGCCTGTCCAGGTCTGCGGAAAGACCATCGAGCCCCTGCCTGCCGTGCACACGGTGCCGGCCTGCGGCTATGCCGTCTCGGCGGGAGGCCCGCACTGGGTGTTCACCGGCGACACGGAACGCAACCCGGCGTTCTGGGAGCGTCTGGAACAGTTGGATGTGGCGATGCTGGTGATCGAAACCGCGTTCAGCAACCGCGAGCAAGAACTCGCTCGGCGCAGCTTGCACCTGTCGCCCGTCGCACTGGCGGAAGAATTGGCGCACATGGACCACGCCCGCAACGTGCCGATCTACATCACGCACACCAAGCCGTCGGAGACCGTGTTGATCATGGCAGAGATCGACCAGTTTGACCGCAATGCCACGCATGACAGCCCGCCTGGCGCGCACGACATCCGCTGGCTGGAAGCTGGCCAAGAATTCGAGATCTAACGTCAGGTCTCATGGCCGAGGCGCCATGGAAAAGTCGATCGACGGCAGCAGCACAGATCAGCGTCGGAATCACGACCGGCAAGGTCAGCGCAGCGAACAGCAACACCGCCGTCGCAAGCGACGCACTGTCCTGCCACCGCTGTCGGAGCAAGTTGCGCAGGTCGACGTTTCAGAAGTACTCCTTGTCCTTCATCAAAACGCTCTCTGATGCCCTGTGAAGGTGTGTTCGTCTCGATGTAGTCTTGGCGTCAGCAAAAACCCTTGCGGCACGGCCGGAAGGCTAGAGGGCCGCCGGTATCTGCTAATCTGCATACATTCCGTTTTCCATCATCACAGCGGGGAGATCCCATGTCCAAAGCGAGTGCATCCAGCGTCGAATCCCAAGAACAACTGGTCAGCGACATCAAGTCCGTGATCTCTGATGCCGAGGAAATGCTGAGCGCCACGGCAGACCAGGCAGGAGAGAAGGTCAACAACCTGCGCGCGCGCATCCAGGTTCGCCTGCACGATGCCAAGCTGCGCCTGGTCGATGCCGAAGAAGCCCTGCTGGCCAAAACCAAGGCGGCGGCGCGCGCGACCGACGAATACGTGCACGAGTCGCCCTGGACCGCGATTGGCGTCGCCGCTGCGGCCGGCGTGCTGCTGGGCCTGGCCCTCGGCCGGCGTTGACCGGCCTGCACCCCATCCTCGGGATTGGGCATGGCTAGCGCACCGCGCGGCGCGGCAGCGGGTGCCGGCCCGATCGGCGCCGTGCGCCGCATGCTGTCGACTCTCCTGGATCTGGCCCAGACACGGCTGCAGCTGATCGGCAACGAGATCCGGATCGAGAAGCACCGCGCGCTGCAGATGCTGGCGCAGGTGCTGCTCGCCATGTTCTGCGCGTGCATGGCACTGCTGATGGCGGTCGGGCTCGTTCTGGCGCTGTGGTGGGAGCAGCGTATCGCCGTGTTGAGCGTGCTGCTGGTCCTGTTCGCTGCTGCCGCGTTCTGGCTGCAGCATCTGGTCCGCAGCCGGCGTGCCATGCAGGACCATCCTTTCGCCGCCAGCTTGGCGGAGTTGCAAGAGGACCTGCGGCAGTTGAAGGAGACGGCCCAGCATGCGCCGCCGCAAGAACCTCGCTGAGCTGGAGCGCGAGCGCGGCCGCTTGCTGGAACGCATCGGCGTGCAGCGCAGCCAGCTACCAGCGCAGTTTGCGCCGGTGGCGCATCTGCTGCAGTTCAGCGAACGCGTTGCACAGACCGTACAGTCTGCGCGCACGTTCGTACGGGGACATCCCTGGGCGATGGGCGCCATAGGCGCCGTGCTGGTACTGCGACGGCCCCGGTCCCTCGGACGCTGGATGAAGCGGGGCCTTCTGGTCTGGCGCACCTGGCGCACCGCTCGGAACTTTGCCCAGGCGCTCCAGCGTCAGCTGAACCGTCCTTCAGGTTGAATCAAGTTGCCAGGTAGCGGCGCAGGTAGCGGCCCGTGTGGCTCGCCTCGTGCGCGGCAATCTGCTCGGGTGTGCCAACGGCCAGCACCTGCCCTCCACCAGCGCCGCCTTCGGGCCCCATGTCGACGAGCCAATCCGCCGTTTTGATCACATCCAGGTTGTGCTCGATCACAACGATGGTGTTCCCCGCGTCGCGCAGTTGGTGCAGAACGCGCAACAAGAGATCAATGTCCGCGAAGTGCAGGCCCGTGGTGGGTTCATCCAGGATGTAAAGAGTGCGGCCGGTGTCGCGCTTGGACAGCTCCAGCGCCAGCTTGACCCGCTGCGCTTCGCCGCCCGACAGGGTGGTGGCTGCCTGGCCCAATTTGATGTAAGAAAGCCCCACATCGAGCAGCGTCTTGAGCTTGCGTGCGAGCGCTGGCACCGCCTGCAAGAAGTCGTATGCGGCCTCGACCGTCAGATCCAGGATCTCCGCAATGTTCTTGCCCTTGTAGACGACTTCCAGCGTCTCACGGTTGTAGCGCTGCCCATGGCAAACGTCGCAAGGCACGTAGACGTCCGGCAAGAAGTGCATCTCCACCTTCACGACGCCGTCGCCCTGGCAGGCCTCGCAGCGCCCCCCGGCCACATTGAAAGAGAAGCGCCCAGGACCATAACCACGCTCGCGCGCCGTCGGCACTTCGGCCATCAACTCGCGGATCGGCGTGAACAGGCCGGTGTAGGTGGCCGGGTTGCTGCGGGGCGTGCGGCCAATCGGCGACTGGTCGACGTTGATGACCTTGTCGAACTGCTCCAGCCCGGCGATCTCGTCGTGCGCCGCCGGCTCCTCGTGCGCCCGGTAGATTTGGCGCGCCGCCGCCGCGTACAAGGTGTCGTTGACCAGCGTGGACTTGCCCGAGCCTGACACGCCGGTCACACAGGTGAACAGGCCGACCGGGAAGTCCACGTCCACGCCCTTGAGGTTGTGGCCGCGCGCGCCTCGTACGCCGATGGTCTGCAGCGCACCGTTGGCGACATCGCCCGTGGCCGGCAGCCAGGGCGTGCGCCGCGCAGGCACGTCGATGCGCAAGGCACCCGACAGGTAGCGGCCCGTGAGCGAGGCGCCATTGGCCTTGATGGCCGCGATGTCGCCCTGGGCCACGACACGGCCGCCATGCACACCAGCACCGGGCCCCATGTCGATGACGTGGTCTGCGGCAGCCATCATGTCTTCGTCGTGCTCGACCACCAGCACGCTGTTGCCCAGGTCGCGCAGGTGCTGCAGCGTCCCGATCAGGCGGTCGTTGTCGCGCTGGTGCAGGCCGATGCTGGGCTCGTCCAGCACATACATCACGCCGGTCAGGCCCGAGCCGATCTGCGAGGCCAGCCGAATGCGCTGCGACTCCCCGCCCGACAGCGTCTCGGCGCTGCGGTCCAGGCTCAGGTAATTCAGGCCGACATCGTTGAGAAACTTCAGGCGCAGGCCGATCTCGCGCACGACCTTGGCCGCGATGTCCGCCTTGGACCCGTGCAGTTGCAGGCCGTCGAAGTAGGCCTGGCTTTCGCGCAGCGTGGCGCTGCTGATCTCGTAGATCGCCCGCGCCTGCGCACCCTCGCCAACCTTCACATGGCGCGCCTCACGGCGCAGCCGCGAGCCATGGCATTCGGGGCAGGGTTGCACGCTGCGGTAGCGGGCCAGGTCTTCGCGCACCACGGCGGAATCGGTCTCGCGGTAACGCCGCTGCATGTTGGGGATCACGCCTTCGAAAGCGTGCTTCTTGGTCAGTTTCCTGCCCTGGAAGTTGCCCGACTCCATGACGTAGCTGAACTTGATCTCTTCCTCGCCCGAGCCGTGCAGCACCACCTGGCGCACCAACGCGGGCAGCTCGTCCCACGGCGTCTCGGCATTGAAGCGGTAGTGCTTGGCCAGGCTCTCGACCAACGCGAAGTAATAGCCGTTGCGCCGGTCCCAACCCTTGATGGCGCCGCTGGCCAAGCTCAGCGTCGGAAAGCCGACCACGCGCGCAGGGTCGAAAAACTCCTGCGCGCCCAGTCCGTCGCAGCTGGGGCAGGCGCCGACCGGCGAATTGAACGAGAACAGCCGCGGCTCCAGTTCGCTGATCGAATAGCCGCAGACAGGACAGGAAAACTTGGCGTTGAACAGGTGCTCACGCGGCTGCCCCGGCGTGCCGTCGGCGTGCGGCGCGGCGTCCATCTCCAACGCGATGGCACGGCCATCGGCCAGCCGCAGCGCTGCTTCGAAACTTTCCGCCAGGCGCTGGCGCAGGCCACCGCCTGCGCCTTCCTGATCGGCACGTACCTTGATGCGGTCGATCACGACGTCGATGTCGTGCTTCTCGGTCTTCTTGAGCTTGGGCAGGTTGTCGAAGTCGTAGGCCTGTCCGTCGATGCGAAAGCGCACATAGCCCTGCGCCTGCAGCTCGGCAAAGACATCCGTGAACTCGCCCTTGCGCTCGCGCGCGATCGGCGCAAGCACCATCAGCCGGGTGCCCTCGGGCAGCGCCAGCACCGTGTCGACCATCTGCGCCACGGTCTGGGCCGACAAGGGCAAGTGGTGGTCCGGGCAATAGGGCGTGCCGGCGCGCGCGAACAGCAGGCGCAGGTAGTCGTGGATCTCGGTCACCGTGCCTACGGTGGAGCGCGGGTTGTGGCTGGTCGCCTTCTGCTCGATGGAGATCGCGGGAGACAGCCCCTCGATCAAGTCCACATCCGGCTTGTCCATCAGCTGCAGGAACTGCCGCGCATAGGTCGACAGGCTTTCCACATAGCGGCGCTGCCCCTCGGCGTACAGCGTGTCGAACGCCAAGGAGGATTTGCCCGAACCCGACAACCCCGTGATCACCACGAGCCGGTTGCGCGGAATGTCCAGATCGATGTTCTTGAGGTTGTGCGTGCGCGCACCGCGGACGCTGATGCGCTGCAGTTGCAGCGCGGTCGCGAGGTAAGAGCCGTCCTTGGGGTCGTTCAAGATGCGCGTCCGGGAAAACCCGCCATGATAAGCGGCGGCGCTTTCGGGCGCAGACCCTGCCTTCCCAAATCCGGATGCGGCACAATCGATGCCATTTTCCCCGCATCGGCAGCACAGGCATCACCATGGCATCCGTCAACAAAGTCATCATCGTCGGCAACCTGGGCCGTGACCCCGAAACGCGCACCTTCCCGAGCGGTGGCCAGGTCTGCAACGTGCGGATCGCCACCACCGACCGTTGGAAGGACAAGCAGAGCGGCGAGATGCGCGAGATCACCGAGTGGCACAACGTGGTCTTCAACGACCGCCTGGCCGAGATCGCCAACCAGTACCTGCGCAAGGGCTCGCAGGTCTATGTGGAAGGTTCGCTGCGCACGCGCAAGTGGACCGACAAGGACGGCAACGAGCGCTACACCACCGAAATCCGCGCCGACCAGATGCAAATGCTGGGCGCCCGGCAAGGCATGGGTGGCCCGTCGTCCTCCGGCGACGACGAGGGTGGCTACGAAGCCCCGCGCCGCCCGGCCGCGCCGCCTGCCCGCGCACCGGCGCCGCGCGCCGCGCCCGCTCCTGCGCCCAAGGCCTCGAGTGGCTTCGACGACATGGACGACGACATTCCGTTCTGAGAACAACCCCTGCTGAACAGCCGACACCGCGCCCTGGGCAATTGCTGCCCAGGGCGTTTTCGTTCATGGGGCTGGAACAACACTCCAGCAGCAGGATTGGCGCCCGGGTTTCGCTCCGGGCAAGCGGGAGAGACCTGATCTCCTTCAGCCCACACGACCCGGTGGGCAGGGGACAGCTTGTCCAGTGGCGCGGAGCTTACCCACGCCCGGTGGCGCACCAGCGCAGCATCACGCGTGAATATGCACAACGGCCAGAACGGCCGGTTCAGCCCTGCGCGCTGGCGATCACACCACCGCCCAGGCAGACCTCGCCGTCGTACAACACGGCCGACTGCCCTGGCGTGACGGCCCACTGCGGGGCGCCGAATTCCAGCGCGAACGCGCCATTGGCGCCCGCCGCCAGCGCGCAAGGCGCGTCCGCCTGGCGGTAGCGCGTCTTGCTGGCATAGGCCCCCGGCGCTGGCGGATGGCCAGCCGTCCAGCTGGCATCGTCGGCCACCAGCGCCTGCGACTGCAGCCAGGGATGGCCGTGCCCCTGCACCACCCACAGCGTGTTGCGCTCCATGTCCTTGCGCGCAACGAACCAGGGCGCGTGCTCGCCACCACCGCGCGGCGCGCCTTTCTCTTTCAAGCCACCGATGCCCAGCCCCTGGCGCTGGCCCAGCGTGTAGAACGACAGCCCCTGGTGCTGCCCGAGAACGCGGCCGCGCTCATCCTTGATCGGGCCGGGCTCCTTGGCGATGTATCGGTTCAGGAAATCGCGGAACGGCCGCTCGCCGATGAAGCAGATGCCCGTGGAGTCCTTCTTCTTCGCGTTCGGCAGGCCGATCTCGGCGGCCAGCCGGCGCACCTCCGTTTTTTGTAACTCGCCGACGGGGAACAGCGTCCTGGACAGCTGCGCCTGCGTCAGGCGGTGCAGGAAGTAGCTCTGATCCTTGGAAGGGTCCAGCCCCTTGAGAAGCTCGAAGCGCCCGTCGCATTCGCGCACGCGTGCATAGTGGCCGGTCGCGATCTTCTCGGCGCCCAGGCGCATCGCATGGTCGAGGAAGGCCTTGAACTTGATCTCGGCGTTGCACAGCACATCGGGATTGGGCGTGCGGCCGGCCTGGTATTCGCGCAGGAACTCGGCGAACACGCGGTCCTTGTACTCGGCCGCGAAGTTCACATGCTCGATCTCGATGCCGACCACGTCGGCCACGGCCGCGGCATCGACGAAGTCTGCGTTGGACGAGCAGTACTCGGAGTCATCGTCGTCCTCCCAGTTCTTCATGAAGATGCCCACCACCTCATAACCCTGCTGCTTGAGCAGCCAGGCAGTGACCGAGGAATCCACCCCACCGCTCAGACCGACGACGACACGCTGCTTGCCCATGCCGCGATTCTAGAAAGCGGCGCCCGCCCGCGTGCGCCGGGGCGCCCAAGACCCGGGCAGAACCCGGTCAGCGCGCCAGGACCGAAGAGTCGGTGTAGACCAAGTCGAGCGGATACCGGCAACCGGCCAAGTAGTCTTCCATGCAGCGCAGCAACAGCGGGCTGCGGTGGCGGTCGGCGCTGGCGCGCACCTCGTCCGCGGTGAGCCACAGCGTGCGGACGATGCCCTGGTCCAGCGGGCGGCCGGGCTCGGGCAGGCCCACGTCGCCGCAGTAGGCAAAACGCAGATAGGTCACGTCCTCGCCCGTGCTTTCGCGCACGAAACGCGACAGGTAGACGCCCACGAGCGCGTGCGGCAAGAAGGGATGTGCGGTTTCCTCCAGCACCTCGCGTGCGCACCCCTGCAACGGCGATTCGCCCGGGTCCAGGTGGCCGGCCGGATTGTTCAGGCGCAGGCCTTCGGGCGTTTCTTCCTCGACCAGCAGGAAGCGCCCTTGCCGCTCGATGACGGCGGCGACCGTGACACTGGGTTTCCAACGCGTTTGCATGGTGCACATCATAAGAAGACATCCGGCCCCGATCTTTTCGCCGGCTGGCCTTCCTCCGGCCCGATGGCAGCCGTCCTCGCACCGTACCTCGCGTACGTTTGCCCCGGCAAGGAGGCGGCCTGTGTCACGCTCTTTTCAGCGGCTGTCCGCGCGGGGAAGTCGGGTAAGCTCCGCCCGCACCAGAGACAACGACAACGCGAGGGAAGGAGCACCCCATGCAGATCGGAGTGCCCGCCGACATACCGGCCGGCAAGAAAACACGCACAGCAGCCATCCAGCAGGCCGCGCTGCGGCGTGTGGCGCAACACACCCCGGACATGGCGCTCCGTACCGCCCCCGCCGCCCCAAGCGCAGCAGGGCATCCCAGCTGAGTCCCACCTGGGCGGCAAGGACGCCGCGCAACCAGCCTGCCTAGCCATCGCGGCGCCAACGCCAACCGAGCGTGCCCAGCGGCTGCGGCCTGCGCCTCGGCCGCACCACCAGAACAATTTCAGGAGGTCTTTCATGCAAACCGCTTCCACCCAGCCGCCGCAGCGCATCGGCGTCCCACGCGAGATTTTCCCGGGCGAGAAACGTGTGGCCACCGTGCCCGAAGTCGTCGAAAAACTCATCAAGCTCGGCTTCACGGTGTCGGTGCAATCCGGCGCAGGCGAGGCGGCCAATTGCAGCGACGACGCCTACCGGGCCGCCGGCGCCGAGATCGTGGCCGACGCGGCCGCACTCTGGCGCACGGCGGACATCGTGTTCAAGGTGCGCCCACCCACGCCGGAGGAAGTGGGGCTGATGCGCGAAGGCGGCACCCTCATCGACTTCATCTGGCCCGCGCAGAACCCCGACCTGATGCAGCAGCTCGCCGCCCGGCGCGCAAGCGTGCTGGCCATCGATTGCCTGCCACGCACGCTTTCTCGCGCGCAGAAGATGGATGCGCTGACCTCGATGGCCGGCGTGTCCGGCTACCGCGCGGTGATCGAGGCCGCCAACGCCTTCGGCCGTTATTTCGCCGGGCAGATCACGGCGGCCGGCAAGGTGCCGCCGGCCAAGGTCTTCATCGCCGGTGCGGGTGTGGCCGGCCTGTCGGCCATCGGCACGGCGGCCAGCCTGGGCGCCATCGTACGCGCCAACGACACGCGCGCCGAGGTGGCCGACCAGGTCACCTCGCTGGGCGGCGAGTTCGTCAAGGTGGACTACGAGGAAGAGGGCTCGGGCGGCGGCGGCTACGCCAAGGTCATGAGCGAGGGCTTCCAGGCCGCGCAGCGTGACATGTACGCGAAGCAGGCCAAGGACGTGGACATCATCATCACCACCGCGCTGATCCCCGGCAAGCCTGCGCCCAAGCTGATCACGGCCGAGATGGTGCAGAGCATGAAGCCCGGCAGCGTGATCGTGGACATGGCGTCCGAACAGGGCGGCAACTGCGAGCTCACCGTGCCCGGCGAAGCCGTGGTGCGCCATGGCGTGACCATCGTGGGCTACACCGACCTGGCCTCGCGCCTGGCCAAGCAGTCCTCCACGCTGTATGCGACCAACCTGCTGCGCCTGACCGAGGAGCTGTGCAAGGCCAAGGACGGCGTGGCCGTGGTCAACATGGAGGACGACGCGATCCGCGGCCTGACCGTGGTCAAGGACGGCACCATCACCTGGCCCGCGCCGCCGCTGGCCCAGGTGGCCAAGCCGCCCGCAGCTGCCAAGCCGGCCGTGGCGCCCGCCGCCAAGAAGGGCGGCCACGGCCATGGCAGCAGCGGGCCGCTGCCGGCCAAGACGCTGGCCATCGTTTTCACGGTGGCGGCACTGGCGTTCTGGTTCATCGGCAGCTTCGCCCCCGCCGCCTTCCTGGGCCACTTCACCGTCTTCGTGCTGGCCTGTTTCATCGGCTACATGGTGGTGTGGAACGTGACGCCGGCGCTGCACACGCCGCTCATGAGCGTGACCAACGCCATCTCCAGCATCATCGCCATCGGGGCGCTGGTGCAGATCGCGCCGCCCGATGCGACGGCCGGTGGCCGCCCCGACGACCTGATCCGCTGGCTGGCCTTCGCGGCCCTGGTGCTCACGGCGGTGAACATGTTCGGCGGTTTCGCGGTCACGCGTCGCATGCTGGCCATGTTCCAGAAATAAGAAGAACAAGAAGAGAGAACGACACCATGTCCCAAAGTCTTGCAACGGTGGCCTACCTGGGCGCCGCCATCCTGTTCATCCTGAGCCTGGGGGGGCTGTCCAACCCCGAGACCTCGCGCCGCGGCAACCTGTTCGGCATGGTCGGCATGGCGCTGGCCGTGCTGGCCGCGGTCTTCGGGCCGCGCGTGAGCAGCGGCGGCATCGCCTGGATCGTGGTCGCCCTCGTCATCGGCGGTGGCATCGGCCTGTACGCGGCCAAGGTCGTCAAGATGACGCAGATGCCCGAGCTGGTTGCGCTCATGCACAGCCTGGTGGGCCTGGCGGCCTGCCTGGTGGGATTCGCCAGCTACGTCGACACCTCCATTCAGTACCAGGGCGCCGAGAAGGTCATCCACGAGGTGGAGATCTACGTCGGCATCCTGATCGGCGCCGTGACCTTCTCGGGCTCGCTGGTCGCGTTCGGCAAGCTCAACGGCAAGATCGGCGGCAAGCCGCTGCTGCTGCCAGGGCGCCATTGGCTCAACCTGGCTGCACTGCTGATCGTGGTGTGGTTCGGCCGCCAGTTCATCCACGCCGACACCGTGGGCGTCGGCATGCTGTCGCTGCTCGTGATGACCGTGATCGCGCTGCTGTTCGGCGTGCACATGGTGATGGCCATCGGCGGTGCCGACATGCCTGTGGTGGTGTCGATGCTCAACAGCTACTCGGGCTGGGCCGCTGCGGCCACCGGCTTCATGCTCAGCAACGACCTACTGATCGTGACCGGCGCACTGGTGGGCTCCTCGGGTGCCATCCTGTCCTACATCATGTGCCAGGCCATGAACCGCAACTTCATCAGCGTGATCGCGGGCGGCTTCGGCTCCGGCGCTCCGGCCAAGAAGAGCGGCGATGCGGCCGCCGCCGAGCCGCAGGGCGAAGTGACGCCCATCACGGCGGCCGACACCGCTGAACTGCTGCGCGATGCCAAGAGCGTGGTCATCGTGCCCGGCTACGGCATGGCCGTCGCGCAGGCCCAGCACACGGTGAACGAGATCACCCGCACCCTGCGCGCCAAGGGCGTGAACGTGCGCTTCGCGATCCACCCCGTGGCCGGCCGCATGCCCGGCCACATGAACGTGCTGCTGGCCGAAGCCAAGGTGCCCTACGACATCGTGATGGAGATGGACGAGATCAACGAGGACTTCCCGGACACGGACGTCGCCATGGTCATCGGCGCCAACGACATCGTGAACCCGGCCGCGCAGGACGACCCCACCAGCCCCATCGCCGGCATGCCGGTGCTGGAGGTGTGGAAGGCCAGGCATTCCGTTGTGATGAAGCGTTCCATGGCCTCGGGCTATGCCGGCGTCGATAACCCCTTGTTCTACAAGGAAAACAACCGCATGTTGTTCGGCGACGCGAAGAAGATGCTGGACGAGGTGCTGGCCGCATTGAAGGCCTGAACGCAGAACGAAGGAGATTGCATGAGCGAGCGCATCTGGCTGCAGAGCTATCCGCCGGGCGTGCCCAGCGACATCGACCCTGGCGAATACCCCTCGCTGGTCGCCCTCATGGAAGAAAGCTTCTCGAAGTTCGCCGACCGCACAGCCTACAGCTTCATGGGCCGCGATGTCAGCTACGCCGAGACCGACCAGCTCAGCGGGCGCTTCGCAGCCTATCTCCAGAGCCTGGGACTGGCACGCGGTGACCGCATCGCCGTGATGATGCCCAACGTGCCGCAGTACCCGGTGGCCGTGGCAGCCATCCTGCGCGCTGGCTATGTGCTGGTGAACATCAATCCGCTGTACACGCCGCGCGAGTTGGAGCACCAACTCAAGGACTCGGGCGCCAAGGCCATCGTCATCATCGAGAACTTCGCCGCGACGCTCGTGCATTGCATCCAGGCCACGCCGGTCCGCCATGTGGTGCTCTGCGCCATGGGCGACCAGTTGGGCATGCTCAAAGGCGCGCTGGTGAACTACGTGGTGCGCAAAGTCAAGAAGCTGGTGCCGCCGTTCTCGCTGCCCGGCGCAGTGCGCTTCAACGACGCCGTTGCCCGTGGCGCACGCGCGCAGTTCACCAAGCCGCAGATCGGCCCGGAGGACCTGGCCGCGCTGCAGTACACCGGCGGCACCACCGGCGTGAGCAAGGGCGCCATGCTGACGCACCGCAACGTGATCGCGAACGCGCTGCAGTCCGAAGCATGGAACCAGCTGGCCATGGATCGGGTACCGCAGGGCGTGCAACCGGTCTCCGTCTGCGCGCTGCCGCTGTACCACATCTTCGCGTTCACCGTGGGGATGATCCTGACGATGCGCACCGGCGGCAAGCTGGTGCTGATCCCCAACCCGCGCGATCTGCCGGCCGTGCTCAAGGAACTCTCCAAGCACCAGATCCACAGCTTCCCGGCCGTCAACACGCTGTTCAATGGGCTGGCCAATCACCCGGACTTCAACACCGTCGACTGGAGCCACCTCAAGGTGTCCATCGGTGGCGGCATGGCCGTGCAGAGTGCTGTCGCCAAATTGTGGCTGGAGAAGACCGGCTGCCCGATCTGCGAAGGCTACGGCCTGTCCGAGACCTCGCCATCGGCCAGCTGCAATTCGCCGACCAACAAGGAGTTCACCGGCACCATCGGCCTGCCATTGCCGAGCACCTTCTTCAAGCTGCTCGACGACGACGGCCACGAGGTCGTCCCGGGCCAGCCCGGCGAGATCGCCATCAAGGGCCCGCAGGTGATGGCCGGCTACTGGCAGCGGCCCGACGAGACCGCCAAGGTCATGACCGCCGACGGCTACTTCAAGACCGGCGACATCGGCACCATGGACGAGCACGGCTTCTTCCGCATCATCGACCGCAAGAAGGACATGATTCTGGTCAGCGGCTTCAATGTCTATCCGAACGAGATCGAGGATGTGGTGGCCCAGCTCGACGGCGTGCTGGAGGTGGCCTGCGTGGGCATGCCCGACGACAAGACCGGCGAGGCCGTCAAGCTCGTGCTGGTGCGCAAGAACCCCGAACTCAGCGAAGAGGCCGTGCGCGCCTATTGCCGCGCAAACCTGACCGGCTACAAGCAGCCGCGCGTGATCGAGTTCCGCACCGAACTGCCCAAGACGCCGGTGGGCAAGATCCTGCGCCGCCAGCTGCGCGACCAAGCTGCATGAAGACCGCCATCGTCAGCGCCATGCGCGAGGAACTCGCTGCCGTGCTGGCCCTGCTGCCCGACGAACAGTGCCAGCGCGTGGCAGGCCGCGACTTCTGGGTCGGCCACCTGCACGGGCAGGAAGTGGTGGCCGTGCTGGCGCGCATCGGCAAAGTGGCTGCTGCCACCACGGCCACGCTGCTGGCCGAACGCTTTCGCGTCGACCGCGTCGTCTTCACAGGCGTGGCCGGCGGCATCGGTTCCGGGGTGAGCGTGGGCGACGCGGTCGTCGCCAACGCCTTTTTGCAGCACGACATGGATGCGTCGCCGCTGTTCCCGCGGCACGAGGTGCCGCTCTACGGCATGAGCCGTTTCGAGGCCGACCCTGCGCTGCGTGACGCGCTGGTGCAGGCCGCGCGCCAGGCGCTGCCGCACGCCCAAGTGCACGAGGGATTGATCGTCAGCGGCGACCGCTTCGTCAGCAGCTCGGCCGAGGTGCGCGCCCTGCGCGCAGCGCTGCCCGACGTGCTGGCCGTGGAGATGGAAGGCGCAGCCTTCGCGCAGGTGTGCCACGATTTCGATCTGCCGTTTGCGGCCGTGCGGACCATCTCGGACCGCGCCGACGAGGCCGCGCACCGCGACTTTCTGCAGTTCGTGCGCACGGTGGCCAGCCCGGCCTCGGCGGCCATCGTGCAGGCCCTGCTCGCCGCTACTTGAGCCAGCCGCGCCGGCGGAAGTACAGCATCGGCACGAGTGCGCTGGCCGCCATCAGGCCCAGCGCATACGGGTAGCCCATGGCCCAGTCCAGCTCCGGCATGAACTTGAAGTTCATGCCGTAGATGCTGGCAATCAAAGTCGGCGGCAGCAAGGCCACGCTGGCCACCGAGAAGATCTTGATGATCTTGTTCTGGTTGATGTTGATGAAACCGACCGTCGCATCCATCAGGAAGTTGATCTTGTCGAAGAGGAAGGCGGTGTGGCTGTCCAGCGACTCGATGTCGCGCAGGATCTGGCGCGCCTCCTCGAACTGCTCGGCATTGAGCATGCGGCTTCGCATCATGAAGCTGACCGCGCGGCGCGTGTCCATGGCATTGCGGCGGATGCGGCCATTCAAGTCTTCCTGGCGCGCGATCAGGCCCAGCACCTCGCCTGCCGTCTCGTCGCTGACGTTGCCGTTGAGGACCAACGTGCCGGCCTTTTCCAGCTCGTCATACACGCCTTCCAGCGTGTCGGCCGAATACTCTGCGTCGGCGTCGAACAGCTTGAGCAGCACTTCCTTGGCGTCTTCGATCAGGCCGGGTGCGCGCCGCGCACGCATGCGCAGCAGCCGGAACACCGGCACGTCCTCGTCGTGGATCGAGAACAGCACGCCGCGGCTCTTGAGTTCGGCGTTGTGCTGGTTCAGGATGAAGGCCACACGCACGTGGCGCGGATCATCCGGGTCCGCGATCAGGAAGTCGCTGCGCACATGCAGGTCGCCGTTGTCTTCCTCGTAGAAACGGGCCGATTCCTCGATGTCCTCGTCCGTCACGTCCTCGGGGATGGACAGGCCGTAATACTGCTTGACCCAGCGCTTTTCCTCCAGCGTGGGCGACTCCAGGTCGACCCAGATCGGCTGGAACTGCGACAGTTCTTCGAGCGAATCGATTTCTTCCTGGACCAGCCGCCCGTTGGCCAGGGTGAAGATGTTCAGCATGGGGAATCCCCTGTGGTGTTCTCGGGCCCGCACCAAGGCGGATGGGGGGTGCTTTGCGACCTCGCGCCGGGCACTGGAGCGCAGTGCCGTCGCCAGGATTCCACGCGGTGGGCTCCGTACGGGAAGCCCGAAATTATGGCACCGCCAACTCCCTGTAACCTTGTCCAACCAGCCTTGCATTTCAGGGGGTTCGCGCGCATAGTGAATCGCCCGTCAACCGTGAACTGCAAGAAGGAGGCTCCATGAATTTGACGATCAGCGGTCACCACCTCGAAGTGACTCCCGCACTGCGCAGCTATGTCATCAACAAGCTCGATCGCATCACGCGGCATTTCGATCAGGTGGTCGATGTCAAGGTCCTGTTGACCGTGGAAAAGCAGAAGGAGAAGCAGAATCGGCAACGCGCCGAGTGCAACATCCACGTGAAGGGCAATGACATGTTTGCGGAGAGTGCACACGCTGATCTCTATGCGGCCGTGGACGAACTGGTGGACAAGCTGGACCGCCAAGTTGTGCGACACAAGGACCGTATCCAGCAACACCACCACGAGGCCCCCAAGCGCCTGATGTGAAGTCTTCGGCGGCGCGCCCAGCGTGTCGCCGGCAACCGACAGAAACCGAGGCCGCCGAAATGGGCGGCCTTTTTGTTGCTGCACCGCAATGTAACGGCGTGCATAATCCGCCCTTCGTATGAACCGCCTAGCGTCCATCCTGCCTGCAGCGCAGGTCCTCGTCAGCGTCGATGCCACCAGCAAGAAGCGCGCGTTCGAAGAAGCCGGCCTGCTGTTCGAGAACCTGCACGCGCTGTCGCGTGCGTTGGTGACCGACAGCCTGTTCGCGCGCGAGCGCCTGGGTTCGACCGGCCTGGGCCATGGCGTGGCCATCCCGCACGGCCGCATCAAGGGCCTGAAGTCGCCCATGGCGGCGGTTCTGCAACTGGCCCAGCCCATTGGCTTCGACGCACCGGACGAGCAGCCCGTCAAGTTGCTGATTTTCCTGTTGGTGCCCGAAGCAGCCACCCAGAAACACCTGGAAATCCTGTCGGAAATCGCCGAGTTGCTGAGCGACGCGCCGTTGCGCGAAAGCTTGAAGAGCACGGTGGATGCCGCAGCGCTGCATGCGCTGATCGACGGCTGGCAATCGTCCCAGCCGGCGTGACCGCCCGCCCTGGCGACGCTGCGCGGCCATGAAGCCCAACGTCGTCAGTGCCGATGTCCTCTTCGAGGAGTTCCGGGCGCTGTTGCGCTGGGAATGGGTTGCAGGACTTGGCGCATCCGAACGCCGTTTCGATGAAGTCGCCGTGCGCGCTGCGCGCTCGGGCGCGGACCTCGTCGGCTACCTGAACTACATCCACCCCTACCGCGTGCAGATCCTGGGCGAGCGCGAGATCGCCTACCTGGTCAACGCCACGCCCGAGGACTGCGCACGGCGCATCGCCCGCATCGTCACGCTGGAGCCGCCGGTGCTGGTGCTGGCCGACGGGCAGACTGCGCCGCAGGCGCTGCTGTCCATGTGCGAGCGCGCACAGATCCCGATGTTCGCGACCGAGGAATCATCCGCGTTCGTCATCGACGTGCTGCGCGCCTACCTGTCCAAGCACTTCGCCGACCGCACCACCATGCACGGGGTGTTCATGGACATCCTGGGCCTTGGCGTCATGATCACGGGCGAGTCGGGCCTGGGCAAGAGCGAGCTCGGCCTGGAACTGATTTCGCGCGGCAATGGCCTGGTGGCCGACGACGCGGTCGACTTGTACCGCATCAACCAGACCACGATCGAAGGCCGCTGCCCGGAGCTGCTGCAGAACCTGCTCGAAGTGCGCGGCATCGGCCTACTGGACATCCGCGGCATCTTTGGAGAGACCGCCGTGCGCCGCAAGATGCGGCTCAAGCTCATCGTGCACCTGGTCCGCCGCGAAACCATGGAGCGCGAGCACGAGCGCCTGCCCTATGAGCCGCTCACCCAGGATGTGCTGGGCGTGGCCGTGCGCAAGGTCATCATCCAGGTGGTGGCTGGACGCAACATCGCCGTGCTCGTGGAGGCCGCGGTGCGCAACACCATCCTGCAGCTGCGCGGCATCGACACTTACCAGGAATTCGTGGAGCGGCACCGCCGCGCCATGGAAGGCGACTGAAGCGCGCGCTTCAGGCCTTGGCTTGCTTGCCGCCGCACTCGGCGCACAGGCCGTACAGCGACATGGCGTGGTCTTGCACGGTCCAGCCCTTGGCCTTGGCCACGATGGCCTGGCGCTTCTCGATCTCGGCGTCGAAGAACTCCTCGACCTTGCCGCAGGACGTGCAGACGAAGTGGTCGTGGTGACGCCCTTCGTTGAGCTCGTAGACCGCCTTGCCGGACTCGAAATGGCTGCGCGACAGGATGCCGGCCTGCTCGAATTGCGTCAGCACCCGGTAGACCGTGGCCAGGCCGATGTCCGAGCGCTCCATCAACAGTACGCGGAACACGTCTTCGGCCGTCATGTGGCGCAACTCGCCCTTCTGGAAGATCTCCATGATCTTCAGCCGGGGCAGGGTGGCCTTCAGACCGGTGCTCTTGAGTTCGTCGATATTGGCCATGCGCGCTCTGGATGTCTTGATGGCAGCGCCCCCGCCGCGCCCGGACGGGCTGCAGGGGCAAAAAGGGCCGCCGCTACAATCGCTCGATCATAGCGCCGCCGAGTCTCCATGCCCGCTCCCCGTTCGATGCCCCCGCCCTTCGGCCTGCTGATGCTCTGCTGCGCCGCGCTCGCGGGGTGCGGCACGGTGACAGACGCCACCCGCCGCGCGGCCAATGCCATCGTGCCCTACAAGATCGAGATCGTGCAGGGCAACTTCGTCTCCAAGGAGCAGGTCGAGGCGCTCAAGCCCGGCATGTCGCGCGCCCAGGTGCGTGATGTCCTGGGCACGCCGCTGCTGCAAAGCGTGTTCCATGCCGACCGCTGGGACTACGTGTTCACGATGAAACGCCAGGGCACCGAGCCGCAGGCGCGCCAGCTCACGGTGTACTTCAAGGACGACCTGCTCGAGCGCAGCGAGGGCGACCCGATGCCCAGCGAAACCGAGTTCGTGGCGCTGCTCGGTGCCGAGCGCAAGGCCAAGGCCGTTCCGGTGCTCGAAGCCAGCGAAGACAAACTCAAGCCATTCGCACCGCGCGAGCCAGCCCCCCAGGCCACACCGCAGCCGGCTGCCCCCCTGCCCTCGTCCTACCCGCCGCTGGAAGCCCCGGCGCGCTGACCGCGCCGGCCTGCGGCGGCATCCGCATCCCTGCCCAGCCATTGCCATGACGCAACCTTCGACTTCTGTCCCGACCACGCACTCAGTGGCCATCGCGGGCGCTTGCGGCCGCATGGGCCGCACCCTGATCGAGGCCGTGCTGGCCTCGGGCGACTGCCGCCTGAGCGGTGCGCTCGACGTCGCCGCCAGCCCGGGCCTGGGCCAGGACGCCGCGGCCTTCCTCGGCCAACCTGCCGGCGTGGCGATCACGGCCGATCTGGCGCAGGGCCTGCTGGGCGCGCAGGTGCTGATCGACTTCACGCGGCCCGAAGGTACGCTGGCCCATCTGCGGGCCTGCCGCGCCCAAGGCACGGCCCTGGTGATCGGCACCACGGGCTTCACCGACGCCCAGAAGGCCGAGATACAGGACGCCGCGCGCGACATCGCCATCGTCATGGCGCCCAACATGAGCGTGGGCGTCAACGTCACACTCAAGCTCCTGCAGCTGGCGGCCAAGGCCATGCCCGTGGGCTATGACATCGAGATTGTCGAGACCCACCACCGCCACAAGATCGACGCGCCCTCGGGCACTGCGCTGAAGATGGGCGAGGTGGTGGCCGAGGCCATGGGCCGGGACCTCAAGGAATGCGCCGTCTACGCCCGCGAAGGCGTGACTGGCGAGCGCGATCCGTCCACGATCGGCTTCCAGTCGCTGCGCGGCGGCGACGTGGTCGGCGACCACACCGTGCTGTTCGCTGGTACCGGCGAGCGCATCGAGATCACCCACAAGGCCACCAGCCGCATGAACTACGCGATCGGCAGCCTGCGCGCCGTGCGCTTCCTGGCCGGTCGCAAGAACGGCCTGTACAGCATGTTCGACGTGCTGGGCCTGAACGACTGAACCGCGGCCCTGCCGTGAACGCGTTCGATCTACTGACCGCTGGCGACGCCATCCACAGGTTGGTCGCCTGGCTGCTGCTGTCCATGTCGGTCGCCAGTTGGGTCGTGATCCTCTACAAGCTGTGGGTGCTGCGCCGCGCCGGCCGCGACGTGCTGCGCGGCACGGCCGCCTTCTGGCAGGCGCCGGCCCTGGACGGTGCGGCCGAGCGCGTGGCGGCCTTCGACCGCGGCGGCCTGTTGCGGCCATTGCTGGCCGCCACCCAGGCGCCAGCGGCCGGCACGCTGGCCGGCAGCGGCCCGCGCGGCCAGCAACTCACGCGGCTGCTGCGCGGAGCACTCCACCAAAGCACACAGCGCCTGCAATTCGGCCAGGTGCTGCTGGCCACCGTGGGTTCCACCGCGCCTTTCGTCGGTCTCCTCGGCACGGTCTGGGGCATCTACCACGCGCTCACCAGCATTTCATCGGCCGGCCAGATCACCATCTCACAGGTGGCCGGCCCGGTCGGCGAAGCCCTGGTGATGACCGCTGCCGGCCTGGCCGTGGCCATTCCGGCCGTGCTGGCCTACAACTGGTTCGGCCGCAGCATCGCGCGCATCGAGGCCGAGCTCGAAGGCTTCGCCTTCGACCTGCGCGACCTTATGGCCCCGGACGCCTGAGCCCATGCCCTTCGGCCGCCTGGAACGCAAGGAAGGCGCCAAGCCCATGGCCGACATCAACGTCACGCCGCTGGTGGACGTGATGCTGGTGCTGCTGGTGATCTTCATCATCACCGCCCCGCTGATGGCCGGCAGCCTGCGCATGGACCTGCCGCACAGCGAATCCGCCGAGCCGGGGCTGCCGGCCGAGTCCATCAACCTGGCACTGACGCCGGATGGCCAGATCCACCTGGACGAGCGCCCCGTCACGCCCGAGCAGTTGCGCCAGACGCTGGAGCGCCGCGCCACGCAGGACCCCGACACCGAGGTCCAGCTGCGCGCCGATGCCCAGGTGCCGTACGGCAAGGTGGTCGAGCTCATGGACATGGCGCAGGCAGCCGGCCTGTCGCGCATCGGCTTCGTGGCCGAACGCAAGCCCGCGCGCTGAACCTAAAATCCCGGCGCCCGGCTCCGCGCCGCCTGTTTCCTGCCCTTTCTCGTGTGATCGCGTCGCGCGACACGCCCAACGCTGCTTTCCATGCAAGACAAGTACAACCATCTCGAAGTCGAACCCGCCGCCCAGGCCCACTGGCGCGCGCGCGACGCCTACCGCGTGGGCGAGGAGGCAGGCAAGCCCAAGTTCTACGCCTGCTCCATGCTGCCCTACCCCAGCGGCAAGCTGCACATGGGCCACGTGCGCAACTACACGATCAACGACATGCTCACGCGCCAGCTGCGCATGAGCGGCCACAACGTGCTGATGCCCATGGGGTGGGACGCCTTCGGCCTGCCGGCCGAGAACGCCGCGCTCAAGAACGGCGTGCCGCCCGCGCAGTGGACTTACGACAACATCGCCTACATGAAGAAGCAGATGCAGGCGATGGGGCTGGCCATCGACTGGTCGCGCGAGGTCGCCACCTGCGATCCCAGCTACTACAAGTGGAACCAGTGGCTGTTCCTCAAGATGCTCGAGAAGGGCATCGCCTACCGCAAGACCCAGGTCGTCAACTGGGATCCGGTGGACCAGACCGTGCTGGCCAACGAGCAGGTCATCGACGGCAAGGGCTGGCGCACGGGCGCCGTGGTCGAGAAGCGCGAGATCCCGGGCTACTACCTGAAGATCACCGACTACGCCGAAGAGCTGCTGGACCACGTGCAGAACAAGCTGCCCGGCTGGCCCGAGCGCGTCAAGCTCATGCAGGAGAACTGGATCGGCAAGAGCGAAGGCGTGCGCTTCGCGTTCACGCACGACATCCACGGTGCCGACGGCCAGTTGATCGGCGGCGGCCGCATGTACGTGTTCACCACGCGTGCCGACACCATCATGGGCGTGACCTTCTGCGCGGTGGCGCCGGAGCACCCGCTGGCCGCGCACGCCGCCGCCACGAACCCGGCGCTCGCCGACTTCATCGAGCGCTGCAAGCAGGGCGGCACCACCGAAGCCGAACTGGCGCTGCGCGAGAAGGAAGGCATGGCCACTGGCCTGTCCGTCGTGCACCCGATCAGCGGCAAGGACGTGCCGCTGTGGGTCGGCAACTATGTGCTGATGGGCTATGGCGACGGCGCCGTGATGGGCGTGCCAGCGCACGACGAGCGCGACTTCGCGTTCGCGCTCAAGTACGGCCTCGCCATCACCCAGGTCGTGCACGTGGACGGCGAGCACTACGACTACCACCAGTGGCACGACTGGTACGGCGACAAGCAGCGCGGCGTGACCATCAACTCCGACATCTTCAGCGGCCTGGAATACCGCGACGCGGTAGACGCTGTGGCACGCGCGTTGGCCGAGAAGGGCCTGGGCGAGAAGAAGACCACCTGGCGCCTGCGCGACTGGGGCGTGAGCCGCCAGCGCTACTGGGGCACGCCGATTCCCATCATCCACTGCGCCGAGCACGGCGCCGTGCCGGTGCCCGAGCAGGACCTGCCCGTGGTGCTGCCGCAGGATTGCGTGCCGGACGGCTCGGGCAACCCGCTGCACAAGCACGCCGGCTTCCATGCCGGCGTGACCTGCCCGGTCTGCGGCCAACCCGCGCGCCGGGAGACCGACACCATGGACACCTTCGTGGACTCGTCCTGGTACTTCATGCGCTACTGCGATCCGACGCTGGACCAAGCCATGGTCGGCGACGGCACGGCCTACTGGATGCGCGACCAGAACCTGCCCGCCGGCGGCAGCGGCATGGACCAGTACATCGGCGGCATCGAGCACGCCATCCTGCACCTGCTGTATGCGCGCTTCTGGACCAAGGTCATGCGCGACCTGGGCCTCGTGAAGATCGACGAGCCCTTCACCAAGCTGCTGACGCAGGGCATGGTGCTCAACCACATCTACAGCCGGCGCACGGACAAGGGTGGCAAGGAGTACTTCTGGCCGCACGACGTGGACCATGTGCTGGACGAGGGCGGCAAGATCGTCGGCGCCAAGCTCAAGAATGCGGTCGGTGCGCTGCCCGTGGGCACGGCCATCGACTACGAGGGCGTGGGCACCATGTCCAAGTCCAAGAACAACGGCGTCGATCCGCAGGAGCTGATCGAAAAGTACGGCGCCGACACCGCCCGCCTCTACACCATGTTCACCGCGCCGCCCGAGGCCACGCTGGAGTGGAACGACGCGGCCGTCGAGGGCAGCTACCGCTTCCTGCGCCGCGTCTGGAACTTCGGCGTCAAGCTGGCCGCCAGCGACTTCTCCAACGCACTCGACGCAGCGCACGGCGCCACCAGCCTCCAGGACGTGGCCTTCGGCAAGGAGGCCAAGGCCCTTCGGCTGGAGGTGCACAGCGTGCTCAAGCAGGTCGACTACGACTACCAGCGCATGCAGTACAACACCGTGGTGTCCGGTGCCATGAAGCTGCTCAACGCGCTGGAGAACTTCAAGGCCGTCGAGGCAGCGGGCGCGCCCATCGCGCTGGCAGAAGGCTTCGGCATCCTGTTGCGCTGCCTGTACCCGGCCACGCCGCACGTCACGCATGCGCTGTGGGCGGAACTGGGCTACGACCAGCGCTTCGGCGAACTGCTCGACGCGCCCTGGCCGCAGGTCGACGCCAGCGCACTGGAGCAAGACGAGGTCGAACTCATGCTGCAGATCAACGGCAAGCTGCGCGGCGCGGTCCGCGTGCCGGCCGGGGCCGACAAGGCCACCATCGAGGCCGCCGCGCTGGCGCACGAGATGTACGCCAAATTCGCCGAAGGCGCGACACCCAAGAAGGTGATCGTGGTGCCTGGCCGCCTCGTCAACGTGGTGCTGTGATGGCCAGCCGTCGCCGATTCCTCGCCCATGCGCTGGGCAGCGCCGCCGCGCTGTCGCTGGCTGGCTGTGGCTTTCAGCTGCGCCAAGCGCCCGAGTTCGCGTTCAAGACCATCTATGTGGCCATGCCGCCGTCCTCGCCCATGGGCCTGGAGCTGCGCCGCAACCTGGCGGGCACCGGGCGCGTCGAGGTCATCACGGACCCGGTGGCCGGCCAGAAGGCCGACGTGCGCCTGGAACCCACCATGGACCAGCGCGAACGCGTGGTCGTGGGCCGCACCTCCTCGGGCGAAGTGCGCGAGCTGCAGCTGCGCCTGCGCTTCCGTTTCCGGCTGCGCAATGTGCAGGGCGCGGAGCTGATCCCCGACACCGAGATCCTGCAGCAGCGCGAACTGAGCTTCAACGAATCCGTGATCCTGGCCAAGGACGCGGAAGAGGCCCTGCTCTACCGGAGCATGCAGTCCGACATCGTGCAGCAGCTCCTGCGGCGCCTGGCCGCCGTCAAGGCGATCTGACGCCGCGGGCGGCCGATGGAGCTCGACCGCACCGACCTGCGCCTGCTGGACCTGCTGCAGCGCGACGGCCGCGCCAGCGTGCAGTCGCTGTCCGAACAGGTGCACCTGTCGGCCCGTGCCACGCTCAACCGCGTGCGCAAGCTCGAGCAGCACGGCCTGATCGCCGGCTACCGCGCCGTGCTCAACCGCCAGGCTGTCGGCCCGGCCATCGCCTTCTTCGCGGAGATCGCGCTCAAAGACCAGCGCCAGGCCGCCTCACGCCGGTTCGAGGCCCGCATGCTGGCCACGCCCCAAGTGGTCGCCTGCTACCTGCTCAGCGGCCGCTACGACTACCTCGTGCGTTTGGCGTGCACCGACCTGGCGCAGTACCAGCGCCTGACCAATGGCTGGCTGGAAGACGCCGCGCTGGGGATCGAGAAGATCGTGACCAACACCGAACTGCAGACGGTCAAGGAGTTCGGCGGCTTTCCGCTGGCTTGAGGCTCAGCGCCGCACCCAGGTGCCGCGCGCCCAGGCCCAGCCGCGCTCGCTCCAGTACCAGTGGCCACGCACCCAGACGTGCATGGCCGACGGCGGTGCAGGCACCATTTCTACATACGGCGCAGGCATCGGCGGCACGGCCGACGCGACATAGCGCCCGCCGAACCAGCGCCAGTCGCCCTCGCGCCACGCCCAATGGCCCGGCACCCAATGCAGGCCAGGGCCCGGCGGGCCGGGGATGACTTCCACCAGCGGCGCCGGCACTTCGCGCACCACCACATGGTGCTGCTGCGCTGGCTCGCGGACGACGGTGGTGCAGGCGCTCAGCAGCGCACAGCCCGCCACGAGCGCGGCCAGCGCCAACCGACGGCGGGAGAGGTAGGAAACAGCGGCCTGCATGGATGGCTCCGGTGGTGATGACGCGCCATCGTCTTCAGCGCCCTGCACCGCCGCGTGACATTGCCGCTCCGTCGTGTTGCAGCTGTAGCAGCACTGGGGGCCACCGCTTCCGATTCGGAAGCCGTGGCGGCTCAACTGTGCCGCATGCAGCAGCGCGCGCGGTCTGCGTTGGCGCCGCAGGCAGCCGGCTGTTCCTACAGTTGCGGTGACAACAAGGAGAACCGCCATGGACCGCCATCCCATCCGCTCCGAACTGCTGATCGAGGCCGAGCGCCAGCACTGCGCGCCGAACTACCAACCCATTCCCGTGGTCATCGAGCGCGCGCTCGATTGCCATGTCTGGGACGTCGACGGCAAACGCTACCTGGACATGATGGGCGCGTACTCCGCCGTCAGCCACGGCCACCTGCATCCGCGCATCGTGGCCGCCGCGCAGCGCCAACTGGGCCGCGTGGCCGTGACCTCGCGCGCCTACCACGGCGACACGCTGGGGCCCTTCCTCCAGAAGCTTTGCGCGCTGGCGGGCTTCGAGCAGGCGCTGCCCATGAACACCGGTGCCGAGGCCGTGGAAACCGCCATCAAGGCCGCGCGCCGCTGGGGCCACCAGGTGCGCGGCCTGCCCGACGGCACGGCCGAAATCCTGGTGGCGCGGCAAAACTTCCACGGCCGCACCACCACCGTCATCAGCGCGTCCAGCGAGCCCTCCTACCGCGCCGGCTTCGGCCCGTTCACGCCGGGCTTCCGCTGGTTCGACTTCGGCGACATGGTCAGCGTGCGCGCCGCCACCACGGCCAGCACCTGCGCCGTGCTGGTCGAGCCCGTCCAGGGCGAGGCCGGCATCGTGCTGCCGCCGCCCGGCTTCTTCGCGGCGCTGCGCGCCTGGTGCGATGCCAACCGCATCCTCTTGATCGCCGACGAAGTGCAGTCCGGGCTGGGCCGCACGGGCCGCCGGTTCGCGTTCGAGCACGAAGGCATCCGCCCGGACGCGCTGATCCTGGGCAAGGCGCTGGGCGGCGGCCTGCTGCCGGTCAGCGCCTTCCTGGCCGACCGTCGGCTGATGCAGGTGTTCTCGCCTGGCAGCCATGGCTCCACCTTCGGTGGCAATGCGCTGGCCGCGGCCGTGGCGCATGAAGCGCTGCGCGTGATGGAGGACGAGCAACTGGTCGCGCGCTCGGCCGCGCTGGGCACGCACCTGCTGGCGCGCCTACGTGGTGTGCAGACGCAGTGGCCCGCGCTGGTGCGCGGCGTGCGGGGCCGCGGGCTGTGGGTCGGCGTGGAGCTGGACCCGGCCCACGCCAGCGCGCGCGAGGTGGTGGAGCGCATGGCGCAGGCCGGCGTGCTGTCCAAAGAAACGCACGAGACCGTGATCCGCTTCGCCCCGCCGCTGACCATCACGCGCGCGCTCATCGACGAAGGCGTGGACCGCTTCGCCGAGGTGCTGGCCGCCCTGCCGGGCGCCGGCGCGCCGCGCAGCGCCGCGGCGCCGCAGCCTGCCGCTGCGGCTGCTGCGGCACCGCAGCGCCCACGCCTGCTCATGAGCGCGCCCGAGCACTTCGAGGTGTCCTACGCCATCAACCCCTGGATGCAGCCAGACCTCTGGCGGCCCGACGACGCCACGCTGCGCCGCCACGCGCGCGCGGGGTGGGACGCCCTGCGCGCCACTTACGAAGGCCTGGGCGCCGCGGTCGAAACCATGTCGCCGGCGGCCGGCCTGCCCGACATGGTGTTCACCGCCAACGCGGCCGTGGTGATCGATCGCCAGGTGCTGCTGGCGCGTTTTCGCCACCCCGAACGCCAGGGCGAAGAAGCCCACGGCCGCGCGCTGTTCGAACAGCTGCGCGCACGCCGCCTGGTCGACCGCCTGCACGTGCTGCCCGAAGGCGTCTGTTTCGAAGGCAACGGCGACGCGGTGGTCGACAACACGCGCGGCATCTGCTGGATGGGCTACGGGCCGCGTTCGGACCGCCGCGCCAGCGAAACGCTGCAGGAAGTGGCGCGCCGGCCGGTGCTGGCCCTGGAACTGGTCGACCCGCGCTTCTACCACCTGGACACCTGCCTCAGCCTGCTCTCCGGTGGCGAGCTGCTCGCCGTCAAGCGGGCCTTCTCGCCGCAGGGCTGGCAACAGCTGCAGGACATCGCCGGCACGCAACTGGTCGAGATGCCCGAGGAGGACGCACTGCAGCTGGCCGCCAACGCCGTCTGCATCGGCCGCGACCTCGTCATGGGCCATTGCAGTGCCACGCTGCGCCAGTTGCTGCAAGAGCGCGGCTACCGCGCCCAGGTGGTGCCGCTGGATGCGTTCCGCCGCTCCGGCGGTTCCGCGCGCTGCCTGACGCTGGAACTCGGCACGTAAACTGCCGGCATGCAACTGGCCCCGGCCCAACTCACGCAACAACTGCAGCGCGGCCTGCGCTCCCTCTACACCCTGCATGGCGACGAGCCGCTCCTGCAGCAGGAGGCGGCCGACACCATCCGCGCGGCCGCGCGTGCCCAGGGCCACACCGAGCGCAGCGTTTTCATGGTGCAGGGCGCGCACTTCGACTGGGCCGGCGTGCTGGCCGCGGGCGGCGCCATGAGCCTGTTCGCCGACAAGCAGCTGCTGGACATCCGCATCCCCTCGGGCAAGCCGGGCAAGGACGGCAGCGCCGCCCTGCAGCAGCTGGCCGAACAATCGCAGGGCAACGACAGCACGCTGGTGCTGGTCAGCCTGCCGCGGCTCGACCGCACCACCAAGACCGGCGCCTGGTTCACGGCGCTGGACGCCAATGGCGTCACGGTGCAGATCGACCCGATCGAGCGCGCCACGCTGCCGGCCTGGATCGCGCAGCGCCTGAAGGCCCAGGGCCAGCAGGTGACGGGCGGCGAGGAAGGCCAGCGCACGCTGCAGTTCTTCGCCGACCGCGTCGAGGGCAACCTGCTGGCCGCGCACCAGGAGATCAGCAAGCTGGCCCTGCTGCATCCGCCCGGCGAGCTCAGCTTCGAGCAGGTCGAGAGCGCGGTGCTCAACGTGGCCCGCTACGACGTTTTCAAGCTGTCCGAGGCCGTGCTGGGCGGCCAGGTGCTGCGCGTGCAGCGCATGCTGGACGGCCTGCAGGCCGAGGGCGAGGCCGCCGTGCTCGTGCACTACACGCTGGCCGAGGACATCCGCGCGCTCAAGCGCGTGAAGGACGCCATGGCCGCCGGTCGCCCGCTGCCCATGGCGCTGCGCGAGCAACGCGTCTGGGGCATCAAGGAGCGGCTGTTCGAGCGCGTGCTGCCACGCCTGTCGCCGGCCGCACTGGCGCGGCTGCTGCACGGCGCTCACGCGGTGGACGGCATCGTCAAGGGCCTCAAGGTGCCGGACTGGCCGACCGACGGCTGGCAGGCGCTGCAGCGCCTGGCGCTGGCGCTCGCACGCGTGTGCGCGCAGGCGCCGGCGCGCTGAGAGCCCCGCCCGCCGGCCCATCCTGGGCATCTGCGCGACAATCGCCGCCATGAACGCGTTGAACATCGCCGAATACGCCCAGACGCTGGGCGTGCAGGCCCGCCAGGCTTCTGCCGCCATGGCGCGCGCCAGCGCCGCCACCAAGAACCAGGCACTGCGCGCGCTTGCGCGGCTGCTGCGCGAGCAGACCGGGCCGCTGCAGGCCGACAACGCCAAGGACATTGCGCGCGCCGAGGCCGCCGGCCTCTCGGCGCCGATGGTGGACCGCTTGAAGCTCACGCCCAAGGTGCTGGACACGGTGGCGCTGGGCTGCGAGCAGCTGGCCGCCATGCCCGACCTGATCGGCGAGATCAGCGGCATGCAGCAACAGCCCAGCGGCATCCGCGTGGGCCAGATGCGCGTGCCGCTCGGCGTGTTCGCGATGATCTTCGAGAGCCGGCCCAACGTGACCATCGAGGCCGCCAGCCTGTCGATCAAGAGCGGCAACGCCTGCATCCTGCGCGGCGGCTCCGAGGCCATCGAATCGAACAAGGCGCTGGCCCGGCTGGTGCAGCAGGCGCTCGAAGAAGCCGGCCTGCCGGCCGATGCCGTGCAGCTCGTGCAGACCACCGACCGCGAGGCCGTGGGCCACCTGATTGCCATGCCCGAGCATGTGGACGTGGTGATCCCGCGCGGCGGCAAGGGCCTGATCGAGCGCATCAGCCGCGAGGCCAAGGTCCCCGTCATCAAGCACCTGGACGGCAACTGCCACGTCTACGTGGACGACCCCTGCGACATCGCCATGGCCGTGACCGTGGCGGACAACGCCAAGACGCAGAAGTACAGCCCCTGCAACGCGGCAGAAGGCTTGCTCGTGTCGCGCGGCGTGGCCGCTGAGTTCCTGCCCAAGATCGGCGCCGTCTATGCCGCCAAGGGCGTGGAAATGCGCTGCGATGCCGAAGCCGCCGCCATCCTGGCCGGGGTCGCCGGCGCACAGCTCGTGCCCGCCACCGAGCAGGATTGGTCCGAGGAGTACCTGGCGCCCGTCATCGCCGTGAAGGTGGTTGGAGGCCTGGACGAGGCTATTGCCCACATCAACCGCTACGGCAGCCACCACACCGACGCCATCCTCACGCGCGACCACGTGCATGCGCAGCGCTTCCTGCGCGAGGTCGATTCGGCCAGCGTGATGGTCAACACCAGCACGCGCTTCGCCGACGGCTTCGAGTACGGCCTGGGCGCGGAGATCGGCATCAGCACCGACAAGTTCCACGCGCGCGGCCCGGTCGGCCTGCTTGGCCTGACCTCGCTCAAGTACGTGGTGCTGGGCAACGGCGAGACGCGGCACTGATCCCCGCACCGGCCCGCAGGCCATGAGAATCATCATCCTGGGCGCCGGCCGTGTCGGCGAGAGCGTCGTGGACAGCCTGGTGTCCGAGAAGAACGACATCACCGTCATCGACACCGACGCCCGCCGCCTGCGCGCATTGGAAGAGCGCTACGACCTGCGCGGCCTCGTCGGCAGCGGCGTCGATCCGGACGTGCTGGAAGAAGCCGGCGCGCGCGACGCCGACATGCTGATCGCCTGCGCCGCACTCGACGAGACCAACCTGGTCTGCTGCAAGATCGCACACCGGCGCTTCAACATCCCCACGCGCATCGCACGCGTGCGCTCACAGGCCTTCCGCCACGGCAGCGACCTGGTCGACAAGGAAGGCTTCGCCGTCGACCGCGTGATCTGCCCCGAAGAATCGCTGACGCGCTACATCTTCAAGCTGATCGAATACCCCGAAGCGTTGCAGGTGCGCGAGTTCGCTGGCGGCCTGGCCTGCCTGGTCTCCGTGCGCGCGGTGGCCGGTGCGCCGCTGGTGGCGCACAACATCGCCGAGCTGCGCGACTGCGTTCCGGACGTGCCCATGCGCATCGTCGCGATCTACCGCCGCTTCGAAGACGAGCCCGACCGCTTCATCGCCTGCAGCGGGGGCACCCGCGTGGAGCCCGGCGACGAGGTCTTCGTGCTGGCCGCGCGCGACGACATCCCGCGCGTGCTGCGCGCACTGCACCGCGACGAACACCGCGGCCAGGGCCGGCCCCAGCGCAGCGTGCAGCGCATCATGATCGCGGGCGGTGGCCGCGTGGGCGAGCGCCTGGCGCAGGAGCTGGCCGCGGCCGGCGCGGGTTTCCACGTCAAGGTGATCGACCACGGCGCCGAGCGCTGCATCGAGCTGGCCAGCAAGCTGCCGCACGAGGTGCTGGTCCTGCACGGCGACGCCACCGACGAAAACCTGCTGGAAGACGAAGGCATCGAGACCATCGACCTGTTCCTCGCGCTGACCAACGACGACGAGAACAACATCATGTCCAGCCTGCTGGCCAAGCAGCTGGGCGCCAGGCGTGTGCTGGCGCTGATCAACCGGCGCAGCTACGCCGAGCTCATGCACGGCACGCAGATCGACATCGCGCTGTCGCCCGCGCAGGCCATGATCGGCGAGCTGCTGGCGCACGTGCGCCAGGGCGACGTGCAGGCCGTGCACAGCTTGCGCCGCGGCGTGGCAGAGGGGCTGGAGATCGTCGCCCGCGGCGACCGCAAGACCTCGCGCATCGTCGGCCGGGCCGTGCGCGATTTGAAGCTGCCCGAGCAGGCGCATTTCGGCCTGATCGTGCGCGGCCTGCCCGATCCGCTGGCGCTGCCCGCGGCGGATACCGATGCGCCCGCGCCGGCCGTGGCGCCGCAGGTCATCATCCCGAGCGCCGACACGGTGATCGAGAGCAACGACCATGTCGTGGTGTTCGTGCCCCACAAGCGCCTGATCCGCGATGTGGAGAAGGCTTTCCGCGTCAGCGCGGCTTTTTTCTAGTCCCGGGCCATGCGCGACATCTTTCCGGTCCTGCGCGTGCTGGGCGTGATGCTCACGTTCATGGCCTGGACCATGGCGCTGCCGCTGGCCGTGTCCTGGCACTGGCAGGACGGCGTGGCCGACGCCTACATCGCCTCCTTCCTGGTCACCATGGCGGCCGGGGTGCTGCTGTGGCGCGGCATGCAGCGCCACCGGCGAGAACTGCAGCCGCGCCACGGCGTCATGCTCGTCTCGCTGGCCTGGTTGCTGTTGCCCGTGTTCGCGGCGCTGCCGTTGGAGCTGGCGTTCATGGAGATCGGCCGGCCGCTGAGCTTCACGCACTCGTACTTCGAGGCTGTTTCGGGCCTGACCACGACGGGCGGCACGGTGCTGAACAAGCTCGACACCCTGCCGGTGTCGGTGAACTTCTGGCGCTGCTTCCTGCAGTGGGTCGGCGGCATGGGCATCCTGATCCTGGCCGTGGCGGTGCTGCCGCTGCTCGGTGTGGGCGGCAGCCAGCTGTTCAAGGCCGAGGCGGCAGGACCGATCAAGGACAACAAGCTCACGCCGCGCATGGCGCAGACCGCCAAGGGGCTCTGGGGCGTCTACGCCACCCTGTCGACTGCCTGCGCGCTGGCCTACTGGGCCGGCGGCATGCCGCCCATCGAGGCGGTGATGCACATGTTCACGACGGTTAGCCTGGGCGGCCTGTCCTCGCACGATGCCAGCTTCGGCTACTTCAATTCGCCGCTGCTGGAGATGACGGCGGTGGTCTTCATGCTGTTCGCCAGCTGCAACTTTGCGCTGTACTTCACGGCCGTGCGCAAGGGGCGGCTGAGCGTGGCGCTCTCCGATCCCGAGCTGCGCGCCACGCTGTCGGTGCTGGTGGGCGGCGGCTTGCTCGCCGGGCTGCTGCTGTGGAGCAAGGGCCTGTATGCGCCGCTGGACGCGCTGCGCCACGGCATGTTCCATGTGGTGTCGGTCGCCACGACGACCGGCTTTTCAACGCAGGACTACCTGCTCTGGCCGGTGTTCCTGCCGGTGTTCATGCTGCTGCTGTCGGGCATCGCCACCAGCGCCGGCTCCACCGGCGGCGGCATCAAGATGGTGCGCATGCTGATCCTGTTGCAGCAGGCGCGCCGTGAGATCCGCCGGTTGGCCCACCCGCGCGCGGTGCAGCCGGTGCGGCTGGGCCGCGCGGTCGTCGACACGCCCGTGATCTTCGCCGTGCTGGCCTTCATGCTGGTCTATGGCGCCACGGTGGTGGTGCTGTCGATGGTGCTGATGCTGACCGACCTCGATCCGGTGACCGCCTTCAGCGCCATCATCGCCAGCGTCAACTGCATGGGGCCGGGCCTGGGCGCGGTCGGCCCGGCGTCCTCGTTCGCGGTGCTGAACGACTTCCAGGTCTGGGTGTGCACGCTGGCCATGCTGATGGGGCGTCTCGAGATGCTGAGCTTCATGGCGCTGCTGACGCCATCGTTCTGGAAGAACTGAAGCTCAGCGCGCCCAGCCGCCAAAGCGGATCGCCCCTGCGATGACGGCCGCGTACAGCGCCAGGCTGGCCGCCACCACCCCATAGAACGCACTGGCCGGCGCTTGCAGCCAGACCACGCAGATCCAGCCGCCCAGCGCCACCACCGCCAGCCGCGCCAGGCTGCCCACCAGCGGCCACAGCATGCGGCCGGCGCCCTGCGAGGCGAAGAACAACGCCAGGCCCAGGCCGAACAGCCCATAGCTCGCACCGACGATGCGCAGGTACACGGCGCCCTGGGCGCGCACCTGCGGATCGGCCGAGAAGGCGTCCATCCACAGGCCTGGCGCCACCGCCACGGCCAGACCGATGGCGCCGGTGATCGCCGCCACCAAGCCGCCGCCCAGCCAGGCCGCGCGCAGGGCCCGGCCGGTCTGGCCCGCGCCCATGTTGGTGGCCACCAGCGTCGTCAACGCCGTGCCGAAGCCGAAGGCAATGGGCACCAGGATGTATTCGAGCCGCGCCGCCACGCCGTAGCCGGCCAGCGCCACCGTGCCGTAGCTGCCCACCACCGCCGTGGCCACGGCGATCGAGCCGTTGCTGACGACCGGGCTCAGCGAGGCCGGCAGCCCGACGCGCAAGATGCCGGCAAAGGCGGAACGCTCGATGCGCCAGCCCCTGGCCCGCAACGGCACCGTGCCGCCCGGCCGCAGCAGGGCCCATGCCAGCACCAGCGCCGACACGCCGTTGACGGTCAGCGTGCTGAGCGCCGCGCCGGCCACGCCGAAGCCCGGAATCGGACCCAAGCCGAACACCAGCGCCGGGCACAGCAGCAGGTGCGCCAGCGTGGCGCCCAGCATGGCCACGGACGGCAACACCATGTTGCCGGCACCACGCACGATGCCACCCAGCACGTTGACCGCCCAGATCGTCAGCGCGCCGCCGAACATGGCGTTCGAATACGCCAACGCCGCGTCCAGCGCGCCGCCGCGTCCGCCCATCGCCGTGTACACCGTGCGGCCGAAGCCCAGCAGCGCCAGCATGAACAACGCCGCCATCGCCAAGCCCACCAGCAGCGCGTGCCGCGCCAGCTGCCCGGCATCCGCCGTGCGGCCTGCGCCCAGCGCGCGCGCCACGGCGGCCGTGGTGGCTCCACCGATGCCACCGGCCGACATCTGCACCATCAGCATCGACAGCGGCAGCACCAGCGCCACGCCTGCCAGCGCCTCGTGCCCGAGACGGCCGAGGATGAAGCCGTCATAGCCGATCTGGATGGTCATGGCGAACAGGCCGATCACGTTCGGCATGGCCAGGCGCAGCAGCGTGGGCAGCAGCGGTGCATGCAGCAGTTGCTGCGTTCGGTCGGGCGCCTGGGCGGACGCGGGCAGGACGGCTGCCATGCTCAGCGCTTGACCTGGCCGAGGCAGACGCCGGGCTCGGCCGAAAGCGCCTGCTTCACCTGGCGCACGAGAGCGTGGGCCAGCATTTCTTTGGCGCCGGCGGCGCGGCCGGCACAGGTGGCGAGCAGGGTGGCGTTCTCGATCTGCATGGAGGAATCCTTGGCTTGGCCAATATGACGTTCGTCATATTTCCGGGTGGCGTGAAAGCGATCGGTGCTGGGCGGGCTCAGCGGGCGGGTACGGCGTCGAACTGCGCCAGCACGCTGCGGCGTGTGGCGGCGAGCAGCGCGCGGCCTTCGGCGTTGTCGCCCAACGCGCGGGCCAGCTGCAATGCGCCCACCAATTGGGCCGCGACCACAACGGCCTGCTCGGCGGCCCCCTCGGGCATGGCGCGCTGCACCGCGGCCACCAGGCGGCGCACGCGCTCTGCGGCGGCCTGGGCGACCTCGGCCGACTGGCGCGGCATCTCGGAGGCCAGGGCCGCCACCGGGCAGCCTTGGGTGAACGCGCCCAGGTGGCTGTCGGACAGGTAAGCCTCGACCAGGGCACGCAGGGGGCTGGCGCCGCGCGCCTGGCGCTGCGCCGTGCTCTTGGCCAGGCGCGCTGCGCTGTCGTGCCCGGCATGCGCGATGGCCTCGCACAACAGCGCGTCGCGCGAGGCGAAATGGGCGTAGAAGCCGCCATGCGTGAGGCCAGCGCGCTTCATCACATCGGCCACACCCACACCCCAGAAGCCGGACTCGCGCAGCACACCGGCGGCCGTCTCGACGATGCGGTCGTGCGTCAGCTGCTTGCGGCCCGGGGCGGTGTCCATGGCCGCGAACATAGCACGAAATATGATGGTCATCATATTTGCGGCGCTTGCATCCCGGGACGGTCACCCCATATCCCTAGAATTCACTCGAATATTGCCAACCCAAGGCCCCTTCCATGGTTCCCCACCTCATCACCGCACTGACCGGGCCGATCAACGAGCTCGAGCAGCGCATCCTCGATTCCACGCCGGCCATCGAACGCTGGTTCCGGCTGGAGTGGATGGAACACACGCCGCCGTTCTACTGTTCCGTGGACATCCGCAACGCCGGCTTCAAGCTCGCGCCGGTGGACACCAACCTGTTCCCGGGCGGCTGGAACAACCTCACGCAGCCCATGCTGCCGCTGGCCGTGCAATCGGCCATGGCGGCCATCGAGAAGATCTGCCCCGAAGCCAAGAACCTGCTGCTGATCCCGGAGAACCACAGCCGCAACACCTTCTACCTGGCGAACGTGGCGCAGCTGCAGCGCATCTTCCACATGGCCGGCCTGAACGTGCGCGTGGGCTCGATCGATCCGGAAATCAAGGAAACCAAGACCATCCAGCTGCCCAATGGCGAGGAGCTCACGCTGGAACCCGTGGTGCGCAGCAAGCGCCGCCTGGGGCTGAAAAACTTCGACCCCTGCACCATCCTGCTCAACAACGACCTGTCGGCTGGCGCGCCGGGGATCCTGGAAGACCTGCACGAGCAGTACCTGCTGCCGCCGCTGCACGCGGGCTGGTCGGTGCGGCGCAAGAGCCGGCATTTCCAGAGCTACGAAGAGGTGTCCAAGCGCTTCGGCAAGCTGCTGGGCATCGACCCCTGGCTCATCAACCCGATGTTCGCCAAGTGCGGCGAGGTCGACTTCGCCGAGGGCGCGGGCATGGACTGCCTGCAGACCAACGTGGATGCGCTGCTGACCAAGGTGCGCCGCAAGTACAAGGAATACGGCATCAACGAGAAGCCCTTCGTGGTCGTGAAGGCCGACAACGGCACCTACGGCATGGGCATCATGACCGTGCACGACGCCGCCGAGCTGCAGGGCCTGAACCGCAAGTCGCGCAACAAGATGGCCGTGGTCAAGGATGGCCAGCCCGTGCACGACGTGATCATCCAGGAGGGCGTGCTGACCGCCGAGCGCATGCACGACGCCATGGCCGAGCCGGTGGTCTACATGATGGACCGCTACGTGGTCGGCGGCTTTTACCGCGTGCATGCCGACCGCGGCCCGGACGAGAACCTCAATGCACCCGGCTCGCGCTTTGTGCCATTGGCCTTTGCCGAGAGTACGCACTTACCCCAGCATGGCATGAAGCCGGGCGCGAGCGCCCCGAACCGCTTCTACATGTACGGCGTGATCGGCCGGCTGGCCATGGTTGCGGCCGCCTACGAACTGGAAGCCACGGATCCCGAAGCCGAGGTCTACTGACGCGTTGAACCACGCAGTTGCTGCGGTGCAACATAAGCAGCGTGGCGGCTTGCCGGCTGCAGGGCGAAGCGCACAATAGTCGTCCCGCGAAACACCAGCCGCTGGCCCCATGGCCGAGCGGCTTTCCTTTGCAACACGCAAAAACCCCGCTCGCGGCGCTCACCCTGGGCGCCATCGGTGTCGTCTACGGCGACATCGGCACCAGCGTCCTGTACGCGGTCAAAGAGATCTTCGGCTCCGGCCACGTGCCATTCACGGTGGACAACGTCTACGGCGTGCTGTCCATCCTGTTCTGGACGCTGACCGTCATCGTCTCGCTCAAGTACGTGGTGCTGGTGCTGCGCGCCGACAACGCCGGCGAAGGCGGCCTGGTGGCCATGCTGGCGCTGGCCTCGCAGTCGGTGAAGGACAAGCCCAAACTGCGCCAGGTGCTGCTCCTGGTCGGCATCTTCGGCACCTGTTTGTTCTACGGAGACGGCGTGATCACCCCGGCGATCTCGGTGCTGTCGGCCGTGGAAGGCCTGGAGGTCGTGTCGCCGGCCTTCCGCAAGGCCGTGATCCCGATCACGCTGGTGATCCTCTTCGCCCTGTTCGTCGTGCAGAAGCGGGGTACGGCCGGCATCGGCAAGTTCTTCGGCCCGCTGACGCTGATCTGGTTCATCGCCATCGCGCTGCTCGGCGTCTCGCACATCTGGCACCACCCCGAGATCCTCCACGCGCTGAGCCCGCACCACGCACTGCGCTTCATCTGGAACAACCCGGGCACGAGCTTCATCATCCTGGGCGCCGTGGTGCTGGCGGTCACCGGCGCCGAGGCGCTCTACGCCGACCTCGGCCACTTCGGCAAGCGGCCGATCCGTCTGGCCTGGTTCAGCGTGGTGATGCCGGCGTTGACGCTCAACTACTTCGGCCAGGGAGCGCTGCTCTTACGCGAGCCCGAGGCGGTCAAGAACCCGTTCTTCATGATGGCGCCCGAGTGGGCGCTTCTGCCGCTGGTCGGCATGGCCGCGGTGGCCGCGGTGATTGCCTCGCAGGCGCTGATCACGGGCGCGTTCTCGGTCACCAAGCAGGTGATCCAGCTGGGCTACCTGCCGCGGCTGCAGATCCAGCACACCAGCGTCAAGTCGGCGGGACAGATCTACATCCCCTTCATCAACTGGGGCCTGTTCCTGGCCATCGTCCTGGCCGTGGTGATGTTCAAGTCGTCGAGCAACCTGGCGGCGGCCTACGGCATCGCCGTGTGCACCGACATGCTGATCACCACCGTGCTGACCTTCTTCGTCGTGCGCTACGGCTGGAAGTACCCGCTGTGGCTGTGCGTGCTGGCCACCGGCTTCTTCTTCATCGTGGACTTTGCGTTCTGGGCCTCCAACCTCATGAAGCTGTTCGACGGCGGCTGGTTTCCGCTGCTCATCGGCGCGGCGATGTTCATGATCATGATGACCTGGCACGAAGGCCGGCGCCTGCTCAACGAGGCCCTGCGCGCCAACGCCATCGACCTCAAGAGCTTCCTCGAATCGGTGTTCGTGAGCCCACCCGCGCGCGTGGAAGGCACGGCCGTGTTCCTGACGGCCGAGCCCGGCAGCGTGCCCAATGCGCTGCTGCACAACCTCAAGCACAACAAGGTGCTGCACGAGACCAATCTGTTCGTGACCGTGCGCAGCCACGAACGGCCGTGGATCGGCATGGACAAGCGCCTGCAGATCGAGGCCCTGGGCCACGATTGCTGGCAGGTGGTGCTGCACTACGGCTTCAAGAACGACCCCGACCTGCCACGCGCACTGGAGCAGATGCGGGGGCGCGGCTGCGAGATGGAAACCATGACGACGAGCTACTTCCTCTCACGCGACATGGTGGTGCCTACCCTCGGCACCGGGATGGCGCCCTGGCGCGAGAAGCTGTTCGCGCAGATGCACCTGAACGCGAGCGCCGCGGCCGATTTCCTCAAGCTGCCCAGCAACGCCGTCGTCGAACTCGGCTCCAAGGTCGAGATCTGACCGTGCAAAGCAAAAGGCCCGCGCCTTGCGGCGCGGGCCTTCTGCTTTCTTCCTGCGCGAAGCGCGAGGATCAGACTTCGCCGCCAGGCAGGTCGCCGGCGCGCAGGGCACGCACGGCTTCGGCGTGCACGGCCTCGCGGGACAGCAGGCTCTTGGACGGGCGGTAGCCGATGTCGGCGCCTTCACCGGCCGGGGCCAGCTGGTGGTTCTGGGCTGCAGCCAGGTACTCGCCCTGGACTTGCTCACGGGTCACAGTGCTGGGCTTGGCAGAGGCGACATAGCCCGTGTCGCCGACTTCACCGGTGGCAGCGAGCTGGTGGGTGCGTTGGGCCTGCACGAGTTCATTGCGCACGGCTTCACGGCTCAGGCTGCCGGACGAAGCGGCTGCCACGGGCGGAACGTAGCCGACTTCACCACTGGCGTTGACACCGCCGCCAGCGAATGCGGGCGCTGCGACCAGGCCGGCTGCAGCGAGCAGGGCGGAGGCGAGGATCTTGGTGTTCATGGTGCTTTCCTTCATTGACATTGACGATGAAATGAAGTTTAAAAACTTCGAAACGATAGAGAAAGCCTCTTCAAGGCAAAGCATCGTTTCCGTTGCAGCAACAGTTCTTCAGGAACTTCTACCAATGCAAAAGGCCCGCGCCTTGCGGCGCGGGCCTTGGTCGGCAGGCGTTCCGGGATGCTCAGACTTCGCCGCCACCCAGCAGGCCATGGCGCACGGCGTACACGGCTTCGGCGCGCACGGCATCGCGGGTCAGGTTGCTCTTGGCAGTGGCCACGGCACCGACATCGGCGCCTTCGCCCACTTCCGGCAGCGTGCCGTTGCGCTCGGCTTGCAGGTACTCGGCACGCACGGCTTCGCGGGTCAGGCCGCTCTTGACCGAGCTCACTTGCGGCACGTAACCGACTTCACCGCTGATGTTGTCGCCAGCAAAGCTGGGGGCAGCGGCGAAAGCGGCGGCGGCGATCAGGGCGGAGGCAAAAAACTTCGTGTTCATGGTGAATTCCTTTGGGTGATGAGGACAATTTCCCGTTCTGCGGAGCCGGACCCTTTGTCCTGCCCCGTCTCGACGAGTCGTGTCGGCGTCTCATCGATGGCTCAATTGTCGAAGCCCTGGAGCCAAAGAAAAACCGTGCAGTGGGCAATGCATCGTTTCTGAAACGACAACAGTGAACGCCCCTAGGACTTTCCCTGATCGCATCGCACCGAGCGCACCAAGCCGCAGCCAGTTCTACAAAAGCAAAAGGCCCGCGCCTTGCGGCGCGGGCCTTGTTCCATCGTGAGGCGATGGGCGGGGGGGCAGGCTCAGACTTCGCCGCCGACCAGTTGGCCATGGCGCACGGCGTACACAGCTTCGGCGCGCACGGCGTCGCGGCTCAGCGTGCTCTTGGCAGAAGCCACGGCGCCGGTGTCAGCGCCCTCGCCCACTTCCGGCAGCGTGCCGTTGCGCTCGGCTTGCAGGTACTCGGCACGCACGGCTTCGCGGGTCAGGCTGCTCTTGGCGCTGCTCACTTGCGGCACGTAGCCGACTTCACCGCTGATGTTGTCGCCAGCGAAGGCGGGGGCGGCTGCGAAAGCAGCGGCGGCGATCAGGGCGGAGGCAAAAAACTTCGTGTTCATGGTGTTCATCCTTGCAAATCGGTTGGTTCGATCCGGTCACCAGGACTTCCGGGTGACCGCTTCGATGAACCGTTTGCGTGTGGCTCATCGATGGGATGAACTGTAGAAGTTCTGCCAGATAAGAAAAACCGCCCTCCGGGCAATGGATCGTTTCTCGAAACGAAACAGTAACCGGTTTCAGGCGTCGCGGTAGAACGCTTCGACGGCGCCCTTGAGCTTGATCAGCAGGGGCTTGCCTTTGCGGTCTACCGTCTTGCCGGCGGCCACCTTGATCCAGCCTTCGGAAAGGCAGTATTCCTCGACATCGTGGCGTTCGGTGCCGTTGAAGCGGATGCCGATGTCGTGCTGGAACACGGCCGCGACATGGTGCGGGCTGCGCGGGTCGACGGACAGGTGGTCGGGCAGCGGGGGACGGGTGCTTGCGTCTTGGTTCATGGGCGCAATTAGACCGCGAGTTGCGCGTGCCTTAGACCAGTACGCGCCGCAGCGCCCGCACCTTCTGCCACACCTGGGCCTGCGTGCCAGCCATGGCCATCATGCGCATGCAGCGTTCCAGCCAGCCGGTGCGTTCGCGCATGCGCTCGATGGCGCGCTGCAGGTCGCGGCGGATGGACACCCCATAGGCGCCCTCGGCCTTGGCGATAGCCTGGCGCAGTTGCAGCAACCGGGGCTGGAGCATCGCCAGGTCGATCAGGTCGCGGCTGAACACGCCGTCGTCCATCCACCGGTCGGAGTTGGCCAGCAGCTTGCTCGTCGCCATGTCGAGCCTTGTCAGTGTGGCGATGCCGCACACCGCGTCGGCCACGCCCGGCGCTTCGAGCCCAATGCGCGCCTCGTAGACGATCTCGAACTTGATCGCGTGGTCGTCGACGAGCACGCGCGTGCGAAGGCCGTACTGGTCGGCACGCAGCTCACCAACCTGCGCCAGGGGCGCGGCCTCGGGCCGCACGATGGCCGCCAGCCCCTGCACACCGGTGAGGGCCTGCCGCAGTTGCCGGTAGGCGTCCAGGTCGGACACCAGGAAGTCGATGTCCACCGACTCGCGGTACTCGCCGCAGCACAGTGCAATGGCCGTGCCGCCGCCGAATAGGCAATGGCGTTCGCGCAGCATCGCGCCGTCGAGCGACGCCAGCAGTTTGGCGATGCGGCGGTGGTGCGGGCGCTCAAACATGGCTGGCGCCGCCTGGCGCGTCGCCGAAGGCCTGTTGCAGGGCCTCGACCAGGTCCCGCTCGTCCTGCGCCAAGGCCGCCGTGTCGAGGTGCCGCGCATTGCGCTCGTAGATGCCCAGGGCTTCGCGTGGCGTCAGCTCCTGCGGGCCGTGCAACTGCCAGGCCAGTTGCTTCAGCCAGGGGTAGTCGGTGATGCGGATGCGGGCGGGCAGCCAGCCGCGCCGTGACACCGTGGCAGGCTGGGCCGCAGCGTCTTCCTGCGGCCGCAGCGTGACGGTGAGCCCCAACACCACGAGCACTTGCACGGTGGCGCCCATGGTGACGGAGGAACCGCCCTTCTCGATGCGGTGCAGCGTGGGCCGCGAGATGCCAGCCGCCTCGGCCGCGGCGACGGCGCTGATGCCCAAGGCCTTGCGGCGCGCGCGCACAGATGCACCGATCGCGGCAAGCGCCTCGTTCGACAAAGCCGATGTGGGCGGGGATGAGCTGGGCATGTGCTCCTCATTTTTGACAAAACTGCGGTTTTGTCAATCATGAGAAACATATTAGGCGCAGCTCAGACTGCGCGGGCCGAGCTTTTTTGGTCTCAGCCCAGCGTGCGCAGCCCGGCAGGGGTGCGCACCCATGCCAACAAGCCGGGCGTTGGTGCCTGGCGCACCGTCAGCGTGATCGCGGGCTCCGCCAGTCCGAGCCGGTCGAGCAGCGCCTGCACGCGCGCCGGTTCCGGGTGCTGCAATTCGAGCGCGGCCAGCGTGCAGCCCAGGTCGTCCAGCGCAGCCGCAGGATGCGCTGCCGTGTCCCACTGGATCAGCGTCGGCGCGGCGCCGCCGAGCCGCAGGCTGCCGTCGACCGGCACGGTGATGCGCCAGTCGAGCGATCCGCGCGACATCGGCAGCACCTCGCCGAGCGGCGTGCCGACGACCGCCCCGGCGATGTCATCCGTGCGCGCCACCCAGCACGCCAGCCGCGGTGGCGCATCGGCTGCGACCCGGTCGAGTTCGAACCAGCGCGGTCGCGCCGGAGCCGGCACACCAGGGTCCACGGCGATCACTTCGAGGTAGACCGCGTCGCCCAGGCGCAGCAGCAGGTTGTGCGTGCCCATCCGCGCATGCTCGCCGCCCGCCTGCGGGTGCACGCCCAGCTGCGCGTACAGGTGGTCGCTGCCGGCCTGCAGCGTGGGCGCCACGATGGCGAGGTGGTCGATGCGGCAGACCATCGTCTCAGCCGGCCGACGGCCGCATCAGCACCTTCTCGCCCGTGGCCTGCTTGCCATACACGCCGATGGCCTCCAGCGTCAGCGCTTCGGCCAGGCCGACCTCGCGCGTGTAGTGGCTCGCGAAGGTGGTTGTGAGCTCGGCCGCCACGCGCGCCTTGAGTTGCTGTACATGGTGCGGGCCGATCTTCTGCAGGAACGGGAACAGCAGCCAGCCGCCCACGCCCCAGGTCATGCCGAAGCCGCGCGCGATCTCGATGGGGCCGCGGTCCAGGCTGCCGTAGACGTAGACCTGCTTGTGCACATTGCTGCCGTAGCGGCTGTAGGCGGCCTGCTCCTTGCGCGCGATGGCGGCTTCCATGGCCAGCAGGATCTGGCCGGCCAGCTTGCCGCCGCCGATGGCGTCGAAGGCCAGCGTGGCGCCGGTGGCGGCGATGGCCTCGACCAGCGCCGCCTGGAAATCGGGCTGGCTGCTGTCGACCACGTGCTGCGCGCCCTGCCCGCGCAGCAGCGCGGCCTGCTCCGGCTTGCGCACGATGTTGACGAGCGGCACGCCGTCCTTCAGGCAGATGCGGTTCAGCATCTGGCCCAGGTTCGAGGCGGCCGCCGTGTGCACCAGCGCGCTGTGGCCCTCGCGCCGCATGGTCTCCACCATGCCCAGCGAGGTCAGCGGATTGACGAAGCACGAGGCACCCTGCGCAGCCGTGGCGCCGTCGGGCAGCGGCAGGCACTGCGCGGCCGGCATGGCGCGGTATTCGGCGTACATCGCGCCGCCCAGTAGCGCGACCTTCTTGCCCAGCAGCGCCTGGGCAGCAGCCGAGGCACCGGCCGCCACCACCGTGCCGGCGCCCTCGTTGCCCACGGGCATGGATTGCCCGACGCGCGACCCTGCAGCGGCCAGCGCCACGGGCGACAGGCTGGCCGTGACCACAGGGCGCTCAGCCGTGCCCGACACCTTGGCCGTGGCCATGTCGGCGCCGCCGAACAGCAGGCCCAGATCGGACGGGTTCAGTGGCGATGCCTCCACGCGCACCACGACCTCGTCGTCGTGCGTGGGCGTGGGCATGGGGACTTCGGCGAGCGACAGTTCGAGCGTGGCGTCGGGGCGGATCAGCGAGCGCAGTTGCAACGGCATGGACGGTCCTTGGATGGGTGGTTCGGTGAACCGCCCAGTGTAGGAGCAGCCCCCGGGCTCAGCGCGCCATCCACTGCGCGAAGGTGACAGTGCCCAGGCGCGCCTGGCCCGCGGGCACCAGCGTGCCGTCGTCCAGCGGCGCGCCGAAGTACAGCGCCTGCGGATCCGCCACGACCTGGCGGCCGTCCTGCTGGAGGTCGAGGTAGCGCTGCACCAGCTCGGCCAGGCGCAGGCGCTCGGGGCCGGCGATCTCCATGCGGCCGTTCAGGGGTTCGGCCAGCGCCACATCGGCCAGCACGGCGGCCACATCGTCGGAGCTGATCGGCTGGATGGCCGCCTGCGACAAGCGGATCTCGCCGCCCGCGCCGGCCGACTGCGCGATGCCGCCCAGGAATTCGAGGAACTGCGTCGCCTGCACGATGGTGTACGGGATGCCGCCGGCTTCGATCAAATCTTCCTGCGCCTGCTTGGCGCGGAAGTAGCCGCTCTGCTGCAGCCGGTCGGTGCCGACCACCGACAGCGCCACGTGGTGCCGCACGCCGGCGCGGGCCTCGGCCGCCAGCAGGTTGCGGCCCGAGGTCTGGAAGAAGTCCAGCACGGCCTGGTCGGCGAACGAGGGCGAATTCGCCACGTCCACCACCACCTGGGCGCCGGCCAGCGCGGCGTCCAGGCCCTCGCCGGTCAGCGTGTTCACGCCGGTGTTGGGCGAGCCGGCCAGCACCGCGTGGCCGCGGTTCTGGAGCAGGGTGACGAGCTTGGAGCCGATCAGGCCCGTGCCGCCGATGACGACGATCTTCATGGTGTGTGTTTTTTTGTGGAGTGGACCTGCGATCAGGAGAACTGCGCCTTGTCCAGGCCGAAGGCCTTGTCGGCCGAGCCGGGCACGTTGCGGAACGCGATGCTCATGCGGTTCCAGGCGTTGATGCCCATCACGTTGTGGGTCAGCTCGACCAGCTCCTTCTCAGGGAACTCGGCCCGTACTTCTTCGTAGACGGCATCGGGCACGCCGTGGGCCGGCAGGTGGGTCAGCACCTCGGTCCAGGCGAAGGCGGCACGCTCGCGCGCGCTGAACAGCGGCGATTCGCGCCAGATCGCCACGTGGTGCAGGCGCAACTCGCCCTCGCCGTGCAGCTTGGCCTGCTTGACGTGCATGTCCAGGCAGAACGCGCAGCCGTTCATCTGCGAGGCACGGATCTCGATCAGCGCCAGCAGGCCGGCGTCCAGCGCGCCCTTCTTGGCGGCGATGCTGTAGTCGGACAGCTTCTTGTAGAGCTCGGGAGACTGCTGCAGCGCGTTGAGGCGGGGGGTCATGGTGTTTCCTTGTCAAGGGTTGAAAAAATCGGCTTCTTCCCTTCAAGACGGGCCAGCCGCGCGGCTTGTGACAGGCCGGCCAAAAAAAATACGCGTGGGCACAATCGCGCGCCATGCGTTTCTTCAAAGACCTGAGCCTGCCCGCGTTCACCGCCGGCTTCGTGGCCGTGCTGGTCGGCTTCACGAGCTCGGTGGCCATCGTGTTCCAGGCCGCACTGGCCTTCGGCGCCACGCCGGACATCATCAGCTCCTGGATGTGGGCGCTGGGCCTGGGCATGGGCCTGGCCACCGCCATCCCCTCGCTGCTGTGGCGCATGCCGGTCATGGTGGCCTGGAGCACGCCGGGCGCCGCCGTGTTGGCCGTCGCCGGCGCGGGCTATGGCATGGGCGAGGCCGTGGGTGCCTTCATGCTGAGCGCGCTGGCGATCTGGCTGGCGGGGGCCACGGGCTGGTTCGAGCGCGTCATGAACCGCATCCCCGTGGCCATCGCCTCGGCACTGCTGGCCGGCGTGCTGGCGCGCTTCGGGCTCGACGCATTTCTGGCCGCCAAGACAGCGCTGGGCCTGGTGCTGCTGATGCTGGTGGTCTACCTGCTGGGCCGGCGCCTGTTGCCGCGCTACGCGGTGCCGCTGACGCTGCTGTCGGCCATCGTTTACTGCGGCCTGCGTGGTGAGCTGGCGTGGTCGTCGGTCCACCTGGCGTTGGCGGTGCCCCGGTTCACCATGCCGGTCTTCAGCTGGCAGGCCGCCATCAGCCTCGCGGTGCCGCTCTTCGTCGTGACCATGGCTTCGCAGAACCTGCCCGGCGTGGCCGCGATCCGCGCGGCAGGCTACGGGCGCATGCCGGTCTCCAGGCTGCTCAGCATCACCGGCATCGCCACGCTGGTGCTGGCACCTTTCGGCGCGTTCGCGCTGAACCTCTCGGCCATCACGGCCGCGATCTGCATGGGCCGGGAGGCGCATGAAGACCCCGACAAGCGCTACACCGCGGCCGTCAGCTGCGGGCTGATCTACGTGCTGATCGGCATCTTCGGCGCCACCGTCACGGGGCTGCTGACGGCGTTTCCGAAAGAACTCGTGGCGGCCATCGCGGGCCTGGCGCTGTTGGGCACCATCGGCAATGGCCTGGCGACGGCGCTGGCCGACGAGCGCCACCGCGAGCCGGCGCTGATCACCTTCCTCGTCACGCTGTCGGGCGTGGCAATTGCCGGCGTCGGCTCGGCCTTCTGGGGGGTGGTGGCCGGCGCCCTGGCGCTGTTTGTGCAACAGTACGCCCCTTCCCGAAAGAGCCAGGCATGAACATCCTTTTCGTCGTCGACCCGCTGGACAGCTTCAAGATCTACAAGGACACCACGTTCTCGATGATGCGCGAGGCCCAGCGCCGCGGCCACCGCATATGGTCCTGCGAGCCGCGCCACATCGGCTGGCGCACGGGCGGCAAGGTGCAGGCCCTCGTCAATGAACTCACGCTGACCGGCCAGCCCGACGCCTGGTACCGCATCGACTCCACGCCGCTGCGCGCGCTCGCGGAGTTCGACGCCGTGCTGATGCGCAAGGACCCGCCCTTCGACAGCGAGTTCTTCTACGCCACGCATCTGCTGGAGCAGGCCGAGCGCGAAGGCGCGAAGGTCTTCAACAAGCCAGCCGCCCTGCGCGACCATCCCGAGAAGCTGGCCATCATGGAGTTCGCGCAGTACACCAGCCCCACGCTGGTCACGCGCAGCGCGGCCGAGGTGCGCGCCTTCCACGCCGAGCACCAGGACATCATCCTCAAGCCGCTCGACGGCATGGGCGGCATGGGCATCTTCCGCGTCAAGGCCGACGGGCTGAACCTGGGCTCCATCGTCGAGACGCTGAACAAGGACGGCGCCGAGACCATCATGGTGCAGCGCTTCGTGCCCGAGATCGTGCAAGGCGACAAGCGCATCCTCGTGATCGGCGGCCAACCCGTGCCGTTCTCGCTCGCGCGCATCCCGCAGGGCAGCGAGGTGCGCGGCAACCTGGCGGCCGGCGGCAAGGGCGTGGCCCAGCCACTGTCGGCCCGCGACCGCGAGATCGCCGAGGCGCTGGGCCCGGTGCTGGCCGCGCGCGGGCTGCTGCTGGTGGGGCTCGACGCGATCGGCGACTGCCTGACGGAAGTGAACGTGACCAGCCCGACCTGCTTCCAGGAGATCACCGAGCAGACCGGCTTCGACGTGCCGGCGATGTTCATCGATGCGCTGGAGGCGGCGCTGGCGGGCTGATGCTCAGCGTGACCACGGTCTGCTGCAGCAGCTCGGCCACGGCCGTCATGCCTGCATCCTCCAGCGTGGTCGTGCGGCACCACAGGTAGATCGGGCGCGGCCGGGGCGGCACGGGCAGCGCCAATTCCAACAGACCGAAGCGCTCGGCCAGCCGGCGCAGCGGAAAGCGTGGCAGCACCGCCAGGTGCCGCCCCTGCGCCAGCGTGTCGAGCAGCACGAAGGCCTCGCCCAGCACCGTGACGTCCACGCGCATGGCCTGCACGCCGGCGGCGGCCAGCATCTCGCGCACCTCCTGGTCGAAGGGTGAGGCCGAACCCAGGCTGATCCAGCGCTGGGCGTCGAGCGGGCCGCCGCCCAGGGCCAACGCGTGCGTGCGGGCGCAGAACACACCCAGCGCGTCGGCCACGAGCAGGCGCCGCTCGATGCCCGGCGGCGGACGCTCCAGCCACGAGGGCGCGAGCACGAACTCGTGGTGGCCATCGATGAGCTGCTCCACCAGCAGGTGCGGCCGGTCGCTCTGCACTGCCAGCGCCAGATCGGGAAAACGCGCCAGCAGCACGCGCACCAGCTCGCCCGCGACCGCCGCACCCACCATCGGCCCGGCACCGATGCGCACCTGCTTGCGGATGCCGCTGCGGTGGCGCGCCGTGACCTCTGCCGCGTCCTTCAGCCTCCTGCCGATGGCGCGGCCTTCGCGCGCCAGCATCTCGCCCAGCGGCGTGCTGCGCACACCGTAGCGGCTGCGCTCGAACAGCGCGCCGCCGGCCTGCATCTCCAGCGTCTGCATGTTGTGCGTGAGCGTGGGCTGGGTCAGGTGCAGGTGCCGGCTGGCCTGCGTGATGGAGCCCTTCTCAAGGATCGTGGCGAGCTGCACGAGGTGGCGTGGGTCCATCGGAAAACTTTGGTTTGGGCTGCAATTTTCAATTTTACGGATGGCCCGCGGACGCATAAGCTCCGGCCCCGCAACCCCTGCCGTCTATGAAACCCAACCTCATCTTCATCGTCGCCGACGATCTCGGCTATGCCGACCTGGGCTGCTACGGCGGCCGGCCGGCCGACTTCGGCCCCGTGTCGCCGCACATCGATGCGCTGGCCGCGGGCGGCCTGCGCTTCACCGAGGGCTACAGCAACTCACCGGTGTGCTCGCCCACGCGTTTCGCGCTCATGACGATGCGCTACCAGTACCGGCTGCGCGGCGGCATGGAGGAGCCCATCAACAGCCGCAGCAAGGGCAGCCCCACGCTGGGCCTGCCGCCCGCCATGCCGACCCTGCCTTCTCTGCTGCGCGAGGCCGGCTACGCCACCGCGCTGATCGGCAAGTGGCACCTGGGCTACCCACCGGCGTTCGGCCCGCAGCGCTCGGGCTACGACGACTTCTACGGGATCATGGCCGGCGGCGTGGACTACTTCAGCCATTGCTCGGGCAAGGGCGACCACGACCTCTACGAGAACGAAGCCGAGCGCCACGACGTGGGCTACCTGACCGACCTGCTGTCGCGCCGCGCCGTGGACCACGTGAAGGCCCGCGCCGCCGCGGCCCGCGGCGGCCGGCCCTTCTTCCTGAGCCTGCACTACACGGCGCCGCACTGGCCCTGGGAAACACGCGACGACGCGCACCTGGCGGCCGAGGTGGCCGGCAACCTGTTCCACCTGGACGGCGGCGACGTGGAGACCTACCGCCGCATGGTCCACCACATGGACGAGGGCATCGGCTGGCTGGTCGCCGCGCTGCGCGAGGAGGGCCTGCTGGAGAACACGCTGATAGTCTTCACCAGCGACAACGGCGGCGAGCGCTTCTCGGACAACTGGCCGCTGGTTGGAGGCAAGATGGACCTGACCGAAGGCGGCATCCGCGTGCCCTGGATCGCACACTGGCCAGCCGCGATTCCGGCCGGCACGACCAGCGCCCAGCACTGCATGACGATGGACTGGTCGGCCACGCTGCTGGAGCTCGGCGGCGGCACCCCGCACCCGGACCATCCCATCGACGGCGTCTCGCTCGCCGCCGTGCTGCGCGACCCCAGCCAGACCTTCGAGCGCCCGCTGTACTGGCGCATGCACCACCGCCACCAGCGCGCGCTGCGCCATGGCGACTGGAAGTACCTCCGTGTCGACGAACACGAGTACCTGTTCAACCTGCGGCAGGACGCGCGCGAGCGCGCCAACCTCGCGCACAAGCACCCCGAGCTGCTCGAGCGCCTGCGCGCCGACTGGCTGGCCTGGGAGGCCACGGTGCCCGCCATTCCCGAAGACGCGGCCGTGAGCCTGGGCTACTCGGCCAAGGACATGCCGCAGCGCTGACCCCCCTTCTTCCCACCCTCCGGAGACAAGCCATGCACATCCCCCGCCGCGCCCTCTGCGCCGCCGCCCTGCTCACCATCGCAGCCATGCCGCTACAGGCCCAGAGCTGGCCCGAGCGCCCCATCAAGCTCATCACGCCCTCCACGCCAGGCGGCCCGCCCGACGCCTACGCCCGCGCGCTGGCCGACCTGCTCGTCAAGGAACTGGGCCAGCCCGTCGTGGTGGAGAACTCGCCGGCCGTCGGCGGCATGGTGGCCGCCCAGGTCATGACGCGCACGCCGGCCGACGGCTACACGCTGCTGGTCAGCACGGCCGGCATGATGACCATCACGCCCAACGCCAACCCGCGGGCGCGTTACGTACCGGCCGATTTCACGCCGATCTGCCAGGGCGTGGAAGCCGGCCTGGTGCTGGCCAGCCACCCGAGCCTGGCAACGCGCAACTTCGCCGAGCTCACGCAGTGGATCAAGGCGCAGAAGACGCCGCCGACCTATTCGTCGTTCGCCCCCGGCTCGCCCGCGCACTTCCTGGGCTACCAGCTGGCCGAGGCGCTCAAGGTGGATATGACGCACGTGCCCTACCGCAGCAGCCCGAACCAGATCACCGACATGGTGGGCGGCACGGCGCCGCTGGGCTTCGTGCAGATCGCCACGGCCGGCCCGCAGATCAAGGCCGGCAAGCTCGTGGCCTATGCGACGACGGCGGGCCAGCGTTCTGCCGAGCTGCCCGACGTGCCCACGGTGGCCGAGATCGGCCTGCCGCAGCTGCAGACCACGGTGTGGTTCGGCCTGTCGGCCCCCAAGGGCCTGCCGGCACCCATCGTGCAGCGGCTGACCGCGGCGCACCAGAAGGTGCTGGCCTCGCCGGACTTCCGCCAGCGCATGGCCACCTCGGGCCTGGCGCCCTCGGCGCCGCTGTGCGGCGACGCCTTCCTGCAGCAGATGAACGCGGAATCGGCGCGCTGGGCGCGCATCGTCAAGGCAACGGGCTTCGTCGCCGACTGAGCAGCGCCGCATGCGGCGCCGCACCTAGTTGCCGCAGGGCATTCCCAGATGGCGCAGGTGGTCGCGCCAGCTGGCCATCCGGCCGAACTCGCCATCGTGCGTACAGGCCAGCACCTGGTGCGCGACCTCCTCGAAGCTGCAGTCGGCAAGGTGCAGCGTCAACCGGGCCCGCGGTGCCGCACTGGCGCAGGCGGCACCCGAGCGTGGCAGCGGCTCGCAGCGCAGGATGTCCACGCCGTCGCAGGCCAGCAGGGCACGGCGCACACCGTGCGCATCGGCCAGCGGGACGGTGACATCGAGCACCTGGAACACCGGCCGGCGTGGCGCGGTAGCGGCCGGGGTGAACTCCTTGTACGCGGCATAGGCCATGGGTCGTCAGGGGAAAGTCGAGAGGCTTCCAGTGTCGGGACATGCCCGTCAAGCCGCTGTCAACTCTTGCGGGCGCTGCGCAAAGAATGCGTCAAGGCCGGGCCCGCCACGGCCTGCGGCGTCAGCCCGCGGCGCGCTCCGACACGAACTTCAAGCCCACGCCGGGCTCCGTGACGATGTAGCGGGGCGCGGCCGCCACATCGCCGAGCTTGTGGCGCAGCTTGGCCACCAGCACACGCAGGTAGTGCGCATCCTCGGTGTGCGTGGGGCCCCACATCTCGCGCAGCAGCTGCGACTGCGTGATCAGCCGGTCGCTCTGGCGCACGAGGATGGAGAGCAGCGCGAACTCCTTGCGCGTCAGGGCCAGCGCCTGGCCGTCCAGATGCACCTCGCGGCGCGCCAGGTCGATGCGCAACGTGCCGTCGTCGTAGTTCGGTGCCCCGTCGTCGGCCGGCGCCGCATTGCGCAGGAAGGCCCGCATCCGCGCCATCAGCTCGGCGATGCCGAAGGGCTTGGTCACGTAGTCGTTGGCGCCCGCGTCCAGCAGGGCCACCTTCTCGTCCTCGCTGGAGCGCACGGTCAGCACGACCACGGGCACGCGGGACCACTGGCGCAGTTCCTTCAGCACGTCGCGGCCGTCCATGTCCGGCAGGCCGAGGTCCAGCACGACGATGTCGGCGCCCTTGCTGGCCAGCAGGCCCAGGCCCTGCTGGCCGTTCTCGGCCAGCAGCGTCGCATAGCCCTGCGAGCGAAGGCTGATGTCGATGAATTTGCGGATCTGCGGCTCGTCGTCGATCACCAGCACGCGGTGCCCGGTCCTGGCCGAGGCTGCATCGCTTGCATCTGTCATGTGCATCCTTCCGTTGCGGCCTGAAGGCTACTCCACCGGCAGCACGATGCGGATGGTGGTGCCGACGCCGTCCGGCCCGGGCAGCGCCTCCACGCGGCCCATGTGCGCGCCCACGATGCCCTGCACGATGGTCAGGCCCAGCCCGGTGCCCTGCTTGCCGCGGTCGCCACGCTCCACGCTGTAGAACATGTCGAAGATGCGCCGGCGCTCGTCCGCCGGGATGCCGGGGCCCTTGTCGGAGACATCGATGCACAGCGTGCCGTCGTCCCCGCGGTGCGCGCGCACGTGCACTGCTTCCCCCGGTGGTGAGAACTTGGCGGCGTTCTCCATGACATTGAACAGCGCCTGCTCGATCAGCGCGGGATGGACATGGATGGGCCCGATCCCGGCGTCCATCGCGGTCACCACACGGGCGGAGGGCAGGTAGCGCTGCAGCCGGCGCGCGGCCGAGCCCACCAGCTCGTCGATGCCGATCCAGTCGCGCGTGAGCGTCAGCCCCTGGTGGCCCAGGCGCGTCATGTCCAGCAGGTTCTGGATGTAGCGGTCCAGGCGCTCGCCCTCGACACGGATGGTGTCCAGCAGGCTGGCGCGGTCGGCGGCGTCCATGTCCTTGCCGTAGTGCGCGAGGCTGTCGGCCGCGCCGATCATGGAAGCCAAGGGCGACCGCAGGTCGTGCGAGACCGAAGACAGCAGCGCCGAGCGCAACCGCTCCGTCTCGCCGGCCACGCGCGCCGCCTCCAGCTCGGCGACGAGCCGGGCGCGCGAGGCGGCCTGGCCGATGTCTTCCGTCATGCTCTCGGCCAGGCGCCGCTGCTCGAACGAAAGGCGGTTCATCGAGGCCGCAAAGCGGAGCGCCACCACGCCCAGCCTCTCCTGGTCGGCCAGGATGGGCAGGAACCACCACTCCGAGTGGGACAGCGTGTCGGTGTAGCGCCCGCTCTGCTCGCCGTGCCGCTGCGTCCAGTCGGCCGCGGCCCGGTCGCGCTCGCCCAGGTGCGGCTCGGCCGCCGCGGGGCTGGACGCGTCGTGGATGCGGATCCACACCTCGGCATGCAGGGCCGCCCGCAGCACCGAGGCGCTGGCCGCGATGACCTGGCCGACGTCCGCCGCCTTGGCCAGCTGGCGGGCCAGGTTCTGCATGGCCGTGGTGTGCGTGTTCGCGGCCCGCAGGGCGATCACCTGCATGCGCAGCCGCGAGGCCAGCCGCCCGGCGATCAGTGCCGCGGCCAGGAACAGCATCACGGTGGCCACGCCGCGCGGCGCGCTGATCAGGAAGGTGAAGCGCGGCTCGATGAACAGGAAGTCATAGGCCATGAAGCACAGGATGGCGGTGATCACCGAGGCCGCCATGCGCGTGCGCGAGGCCACCAGCAGCACCGCCACCAGGAACACCGGCGAGATATCCTGCAGGCCCACCACCTGCTCCGCGACCGCCGCCATGGCGATGGCGCCCGCCGTGGCCCCCACGATGGTGGCGAGTTCCCCGCGCGCGGGCCGCTCGCCCGCCAGGTCCTGGAAGCGGCGGCCGCGCTGTCGCGCCACCGGCGTGCTGACGATGGTGAGCTCGTAGCGCGCGCCGCGCTGCAGCAGCTGTTGCGTCAGCGTCCGGTTGAAGATGCGGGCGATCGGGCGTTCGCGCGTGCGGCCGATCACGATGGAACGCGCGCCGCGTGCGGCGGCGGCGTCCAGCAAGGCCTGCGTGATGTCGGTGTTGTGCAGCACCTCGGTCTCGCCACCCAGGCTGCGCGCCAGCGCGAAGGCCTTGTCCAGCTCCATCTGGCGCTGCTGGCCGACCTGCGCGGTGGTGTTGCGCGGCGCGCCCTGGCGGCCCAGGTCGTCGCTGTGCAGGGACGCATCGGCCGAATGGCCCGTGTCGATGGTCACCACCGACCAGGGCGCGCCGCGCCGTTCGGCCAGCCGGGCACCGGCGCGCACGAGGTATTCGGACTGCCCCTGCCCGTCGATCGCGATCAGCACATGGCGCTGCAGCGCGATGCCCGACAGGCCGCGCGCCGCGCGCGTCTCGCGCAGGTCGGCGTCCACATGCTCGGCCACCGTCTGCATGGCCAGCTCGCGCAGCGCCGTCAGGTTGGACGGCGAGAAGAAGGCCTGCAGCGCCTGCGCGGCCTGCTCGGGCAGGTAGACCTTGCCCTGGTTCAGCCGCTCGATGAGTTCGCGCGCGGGCAGGTCGACGAGGCGGATGTCGCGCAGGCGCTCGAACAACGCGTCGGGCACGGTCTCGCCGACGCGGATGCCCGTGATCTGGTGCACCACGTCGTTCAGGCTCTCCAGGTGCTGGATGTTGACCGTCGTGTAGACGTCGATGCCCATGTCCAGCAGTTCCTCTACGTCCTGCCAGCGCCGCTCGTGGCGGCTGCCCGGCGCGTTGCGGTGCGCCAGTTCGTCGACGAGCGCGATGGCGGGCTTGCGCGCGAGCAGGCCGTCCAGGTCCATCTCTTCCAGCTGGCGCCCCTGGTATTCGACACGCTTGCGCGCCAGGTTGGGCAGGCCTTCGAGCATGGCGTGCGTCTCGCTGCGGCCGTGGGTCTCCACGATGCCGATCACCACATCGACGCCCTGGCGGTGCAGCTCGCGCGCCCGGGCCAGCATGGCGTACGTCTTGCCCACCCCGGGTGCGGCACCCAGGAAAACCGTCAACCGGCCAGCGGCCTGGCGGCGCAGCTCCCCCATCAGTGCGTTCGCTTGCTCGGTGTTTTCGGATCCCATGGGCGTTGCTGGCTCAGTGCGGTGGGGCCGCGGCGCGGAGTTCTTGCGCCACGGGCGCGGCACGGGATGGTACGGCGACCCCACGGCAAGGCGTGCGCGCCCACACCGCTGCGGCCGCTGTGGCCGCTGGGGCGCATGGGCCGGCAACGGAGGCCGGCCACCGCGGAGCGGCACCGTGCGCGGGGTCGAGCACGCGCACCGGCTACTTTCCCTGCGCCGCGTCGAGCGCGAGATTGAGTTCCAGGACGTTGACACGCGGCGCGCCCAGCAGGCCCAGCTGCCGGCCCTCGGTGTGCCCGGCCACGAGCCGCTCCACCGCCTCGCGGGGCAGGCCGCGCGCACGGGCCACGCGCGCGATCTGGATCGCCGCGCCCTCGGGGCTGATGTGCGGGTCGATGCCGCCGCCGGACTGCGTGAACAGGTCGCCCGGCACCGCCGCCGGCGCCACTCCCTCGCGCTGCGCGATGGCGGCGCGCGCCTCGTCGATGCGTTTGCGCATGTCGGGGTTGGTGCGCGCCTGGTTGCTGCCGGCCAGTGCCATCGGGTCGTAGCCCGCGGCCGAGGGCCGCGGCTGGATGTAGCCTTCGCCGGCGAACGGCTGGGCCACCAGCGTGGAGCCGACCGTGTGGCCGCCGCGCTCGAGCAGGCTGCCGTTGGCCGTGGCCGCGAACAGCGCCTGGCCGATGCCGACGCCGGCCAATGCGTACAGGAACCCGAAGCCGGCCAGCGTCAGCACGGCCAGCCCGATGGCGCCGCGCCAGGCGCCCCTATCGTCCACCACCACAGGCGCGGGCGTGGCCGTGGCGGTCTGGCGGGCTTGCGCCGCGAGCGTGGATGTCATGGTCATGGCGGGCTCCTCAAAAGGTGAACAGTGCAGACAGCACGAGGTCGATCAGCTTGATGCCCACGAAGGGCAGCAGCACGCCGCCCACGCCGTAGACCAGCATGTTGTTGCGCAGCAGCTCGGTGGCGCTGGCGGGCTTGAAGCGCACCCCGCGCAGCGCCAGCGGGATCAGCGCCGGGATGATGATGGCGTTGAAGACCAGCGCCGACAGCACCGCGCTGGACGGGCTGTGCAGCTGCATCACGTTGAGCGCGGCCATCTGCGGGATGCTGGCGGCGAACAGCGCGGGCAGGATGGCGAAGTACTTGGACACGTCGTTGGCCAGCGAGAAGGTCGTCAGCGCGCCGCGCGTGATCAGCTGCTGCTTGCCGATCTCCACCACCGCCAGCAGCTTGGCCGGGTCCGAATCCAGGTCGACCATGTTGCCGGCCTCCTTGGCGGCCTGCGTGCCCGAGTTCATGGCCAGGCCCACGTCGGCCTGGGCCAGCGCCGGAGCATCGTTGGTGCCGTCGCCGACCATGGCGACGAGGCGTCCGCCGGCCTGCTCTGCGCGGATGCGGGCCAGCTTGTCCTCGGGCCGGGCCTCGGCGATGTAGTCGTCCACGCCGGCGTCGGCGGCGATGGTGGCCGCCGTCAGCTTGTTGTCGCCAGTGATCATGACCGTCCGGACACCCATCGCGCGCAGCCGCGCGAAGCGCTCCTTGATGCCGTGCTTGATCACGTCGGACAGTTCGATCACACCCAACACGTGGCGGCCATCGCTGACCACCAGCGGCGTGGCGCCGCGGCGGGCCACGTCGTCCACGCGGGCCTGCAGCTCGGCCGGCACGCGCCCGTCCAGCTCCTTCACATGGCGCGCGATGGCGTCCATCGCGCCCTTGCGGATGCGGCGCGCGGTGGAGTCCTCCACGCCGCGCGCGCCGGGCAGATCCACCCCGGACATGCGCGTGTGGGCCGTGAAGGCCATGAAGTGCGCGCCTTGCGGGTCGGCCAGCTGCTCGCCCTTCTCGCGTGCGAGCTTGACGATGGACTTGCCCTCGGGGGTCGGGTCGGCCAGCGAGGCCAGCAGGGCGGCCTGGCGCAGCTGCGAGGCATCGACACCTGCGAGCGGGTGGAAGGCCGTGGCCTGGCGGTCGCCGTAGGTGATGGTGCCGGTCTTGTCCAGCAGCAGCACGTCCACGTCGCCGGCGACCTCGACCGCCTTGCCCGACTTGGCCAGCACATTGGCCTTGAGCGCGCGGTTCATGCCGGCGATGCCGATGGCCGGCAGCAGGCCGCCGATGGTGGTGGGGATCAGGCAGACCAGCAGCGCCACGAGCAGCACCACGTTGATCTGCACGCCCACGAAGCCGCCGATGAAGGGCAGCGTCGCGACCACGGCCCCGAAGGTGACGGTCATCACGACCAGCAGGATGCCGAGCGCGATCTCGTTGGGCGTCTTCTGCCGGTTGGAGCCCTCGACCAGCGCGATCATGCGGTCCAGGAAGCTGTGGCCCGGCTCGGCTGTCACGCGCACCACGATGCGGTCGGACAGCACCTTGGTGCCACCGATCACGCCGGAGCGGTCGGTGCCCGCCTCGCGCAGCACGGGGGCCGATTCGCCGGTCACGGCGGCTTCGTTGATGGTGGCCAGGCCTTCGACGATCTCGCCGTCGGCGGGAACCAGTTGCCCCTCCTCGACCACCACCTGGTCGCCGGGCCGCAGCTCGGCCGCGGGCACGGCGCTTTCCTGGCCGGCGCTGTCCAGCCGGCGCGCCACCAGGTCCTTGCGGGCACGCCGCAGGGAGGCGGCCTGGCCGCGGCCCCGCGCTTCGGCCACGGCCTCGGCGAAGTTGGCGAACAGCACGGTCACGAACAGGATCAGCGTGACGGCCCAGCCGAAGCCGGCGTCGGTCCAGCCGGCCAGCGTGGCCACGGCGGTCAGCACCGTGCCCAGCCAGACCACCGCCATCACGGGGTTCCTGACCGCGTGCTGGGGTGCCAGCTTGACGAAGGAGTCGACGATGGCCGGCTTGAGGGACATGCCCTGGTCGGCCGCTTGGGAAACGTTTGCGGTGCGCATGGAAGCCTCCTTAGCGCGCCAGCAGCGCGTTCAGCGACAGGTGGTCGGCCACGGGGCCCAGCACCAGCACCGGCATGAACTGCAGCAGCGTGAGGATGATGACGATGCCGATCAGCGTCAGCACGAAGGTCGGGGTCTCGATCTGCAGGGAGCCCGAGCCCTCGGGGGCGCGCCGCTTGGCGGCCAGCATGGCGGCGATGGCCAGCGGCACCACGAGCGCCGGATAGCGGCCCAGCGCAAGGACGATGGCGCAGCTCACGTTCCACCACGGCGTGGCGTCGCCCAGGCCTTCGAAGCCGGTACCGTTGTTGGCGAAGGCCGAGACGTACTCGTAGAACACCTGGCTGATGCCGTGGAAGCCCGGGTTGGAATTGCCGGCCAGGCCCGGCCAGGCCAGCGTGAGCGCCGTGAAGCCCAGGATCACCACCGGCTGCAGCAGCACGAGCACCGCGAGCAAGCGCACCTCGGGCCCTTCGATCTTGCGGCCGAACAACTCCGGCGTGCGCCCCGTCATCAACCCGGCCAGGAACACGGCCAGCAGCAGGTAGACGATGAACTGCTGCAGGCCGCAGCCCACGCCGCCCCAGATCGCGTTGATCAGCATGTTGACCATGGACACCATGCCCGTCAGCGGCGCGGTGGAGTCCAGCATGGTGTTGACCGAGCCGTTGTTGACCTGCGTGGTCAGCGAAGCCCACAGCGCCGAGGCGTCCACGCCCAGGCGCACTTCCTTGCCCTCCATCAGTGCGGCGTCCAGCGCGGTGGCGGAATGGCCCTCGGACCACAGCGACAGGCCAGCGGAAGCCACCGACATGGTCAGCATGGTCGCGAAGACCATGGCGCCGAAGCGGCGCCGCCCGGTGAAGGGGCCGACCATGAACACGATGCTGACCGGGATCAGCACGATGGCGGCCGTTTCGAGGAAGTTGGAGAGCGGCGTGGGGTTCTCCAGGGTCACGGCGCTGTTGGGGCCGTACCAGCCACCGCCGTTGCTGCCCAGCTGCTTGATGGCCACCATGGGCGCGACCGGTCCGAGCGGGATCTTCTGTTGTGTGAAGTCGGAGCTGGCCGCCACCGGCGTGGCCACGGGACCGGCGGCCAGCGTGGCCGGCACGCCCTGCCAGGTCAGCAGCGCCGACAGCACCAGGCACAGCGGCAGCACGAAGCGCAGGCTGGCACGCACGACGTCGGCCCAGTAGTTGCCCACGTCGATCGCGGCCTGCGGGTCCGAGGGCGCGGCCTGGCGGCCGCCGAACAGGCCGCGCAGTGTGGCCGCGACGATGGCCAGGCCCATCACGGGCGTGACCACCTGCAGGCCGACGATGCCCGTCATCTGCGACAGGTAGGACAGCTGCGCCTGTCCGGCGTAGTGCTGCTGGTTGGTGTTCGTGAGGAACGACACCATGGTGTGCAGCGCCAGGTCCCAGGACATGTTGGGCACGCCGTCCGGGTTGAGCGGCAGCCAGGCCTGCGTCATGAAGATGGCCCAGACGACGATGGCCAGCACGAGGTTGGACGACAGGAAGGCGAGCGCGTAGCCGCGCCAGCGCATGCCGACCTGCGGGCGCGTGCCCAGGAGGGCGTAGATCGGCCGCTCCAGCCAGCCGAACAGGATGTCGCTGCGCATGGGGCCGCCGCGCAGGACGGCGGCCAGGTAGTGGCCCAGCGGCCAGGCCAGCGCCAGGACGACGACGAGCAGCACAAGGGATTCAGCCATGGTGGGCATCTCCGTCCGCACGGGCCACCTGCACCGCGGGCGCCTTGTGCCTGTGCGCGCCACCGGGCGCGCCGCCGTGGGAGGTGGGGGCCGCCGGGCCCGCCGGTTGCGCGGATGCCGCCGAAGGCAGGGCCGCTGTCGTCAATCCACCGCAGGGTGCGGCGGTTCCCCCGAGGGAAACCAGATGCTTGGAGCGCATGTTCTTGCTCGCGATCGAATGGCAAAAGTGCCAGTCGTCAGTATTCGATGGAGCCCCGTAAAGTCTCCATTCCGAAAACAGGCGCACGCGTCAAATCTGCGTCAAATCTGCGTGCCTTGGCGCAGCGCGCGGCGCATGGCCACCTGGCGCCGCCCGGCGCGCTTCAGCGTGGGGCGCCGGCGTAACGCTCCACGCGCTGGCCCGCCAGCGCATACCCGCTGACGCCATGCGCCGTGCTGGCGCGTGCCAGCTGCAGCCGGCCGCTGACCCAGACCGTGTCCATGGTGCCCAGCGACTTGTGGGGCTTGTCGAGCCGCACGTGGACGATCTGGTTGGAGGGCGGCGGCGGCGTGTGGATGCAGGCGCCGAAATGCGGCACCAGCAGCAGTTCGCGCAGGCCCTGCGCGCTCGTCTCCAGCGGCACCACGTAGCCGGGAATGCGGATGGCCGCGCCGTCCAGCGCGGCGACCAGCGGCGCATCGTCCCAGACCTTGCGCAGGCGCTGCAGCGCGGCGGCGGCGCGCGGGTCGTCGTCGGGCAGGCGGCGCAGGTCCACGCCCGCGCCCGCGCCCTGGAAGTCGGCCCAGGGGTTCCAGTCCTGGGGCAGCAGGTCGTCCCAGGCGATGGTGCGGAAGGCTTCTTTCGCCATGGCCGGCGCCAGCATGGCGCAGGCCAGGGCCGCGCAGGTGCGGCGGCGCAACGGGTTCATGGCGATGGCTCCCTGGCCGGCGGCGAGAACGGCGCCAGCTTCTTGAACAGCAGCGGGCCGGCGAAGCTGGGCATGTCGTGCTCGTGGTCGTCGTGCGGGGCCACACCTTCGCGCGATTTGCGCAACCACACGCGCGCGAGTGCGGGGTCGCGCGCCACGCCCTCGCCGCGGTCGTAGGCCCGGCCCAGCGCGCGCTGGGCGCGCGGGTTGCCGGCCTCGGCCGCCTGCTGCAGCCAGGCGATGGCGGCAGGCATGTCGCGGCGCACGCCCGCGCCGTCTGCGTAGGCGCGGTACAGCGCGTACTGCGCGCGCGAGGCGCAAGGCGCGTCGGTGGCGGCGCTGCGGCGGTACCAGCGCAGGGCTTCGGCCGCATCCTTGCGCGCACCGCCCCAGCCGTTGGCGTAGAAGTCGCCCAGCATGCACTGGGCCGGCACGGCGCCGTGGCCGGCGGCGGTGCGGAACCAGTGGAACGCGGCCGCCGGGTCCTTGGGCACCTGGGCGTTGCCGTCCAGGTAGAGGTAGCCCAGGTCGACCTGGGCCTGCACATGGCCACGTTCGGCCGCCTGGCGCAGGTAGGCATGGGCCTGTGCCAGGTCCACCACCTGGCCGGTGACGCCGGCGTAGTGGCGGGCCTGGGCGTAGAGGGCCTGTGCCTGTGCCTGTGCCTGCGCCGATGGCGCGGGCTCGGCCTGGGCCGCGCAGGCCAGCGCCACGCATGCGGCCAGCAAGGCGTGCCGCATGCGCATCAGCGGAAGGTCTGCGTCACATCCGCCGGCACCACGATCTCGCTGGCAGGCGTCAGCGTCATCGTCACCTGGCGGCCCTGCGCGATCGTCGCCAGCACGGCCTGGGCCTCGGCCAGCGAGTTCAGCCGCCTGGTGCGCAGCACCTCGCCCGGCTTGGCATGCACCGATTCGACCGGGCCGCCGCGGTAGGTGATGGTCTGGTTGGTGCCCGGGCTGAACTGCGTGAAGTTGTTCGGCAGGTAGCCGGGGTAGCCGTCGTTGACCTGCACCGCCACTTGCACGTAGAAGCCCGCGGGGTCGTTCACGTACTGGTCGGTGGCGGTCACGATGCCGCTGGCCAGCAGTGGAATGGCCGGGTTCTTGTTCTGCGGACCGACGAAGCCCTGCACGATCTTGCCGCCGTCCAGCAGCGTGGCCGTGACCGTGGGACCCGCCTCGCGCCCCGGCTTGAACGGGCCGGAAGTCTCGATGCTCTTGTAGCTGCTGTTGGCCGCATCGCTGGCCGCGTACGAGATCACCGAGCGGCGCTTCTCCAGCTGGTTGGCGAACTCGCTGGTGATGTTTGTGCCGCCCACGGCAGGCGAGTCGAACACCTTGGAGCGCATCGCCTCCAGCATGGTCAGCGGCTTGCCCGCGTTGGCCGGATCGCGGTTGTAGGCCTTGAGCGCCTGGTACACCTCGACGATGGGGAACTGGTTGGTGTGCTGCGGCGAGACGAAGTCCACGTCCAGGCTTTGCTGCAGGTAGCTGAAGCCGGCCTGGAACGACAGCCGCAGGAAGCCGTTGGCAGCCGTGGGCGTGGTCAGGCCGTTCACGCCGTAGCCGCCGTGGTAGCCGAAGGTGAGGAACTTGCCGTCGACCGGGTTCTTCACGCGGAACAGCATGTTGGTGGTGCCCGGCGTGTGGCCCGGCGACCAGATCACCATGATCTGCACGTTGCCGTAGTCGTACCACGCGTCGTACTTGTAGAAGTCGGTGGTGCGCGCGCGGATCTCGGTCTCCGAGGCGGGCAGCGCACCGGCGATGTTCCAGGTGTTGCCGCGCTGGTCCTGCGTGATGCCGGTCACGTCCTCGCGCGAGGCCCACAGCTTGACGGCCTTGCCGGCGTTGTCGGCCATGCGCAGCTGCTCGACAACGGTGCCGTAGTGGTCGCCGTGGCCGTGGGTGAGCCAGACATCGGTCACGGCGCGCGGGTCCAGGCCCAGCAGCTCCATGTTCTTCCAGTACTGGTAGCCGCTGTTGGCCCAGCCGGCGTCGATCTTGATGAGCTTGTCGTCCGACTTGTCGTTGGGCGTGCCCATGTCGGCCTTCAGGATGTAGGAGGCGACTTCGTTGTCGCCCACGTAGTACATCGTGTCCTTGACCATCTCGAAGGGCTCGGTGCTGCGCGTGTAGGGCGCGGCGGTCACGCCGGTGGCGTTGATGGCCATGTAGGCCTGGCCGGAGACCGGGTCCGTGCCCTTGTCGGCCAGCAGCGGGCTTTGCGAGGGCACGTCCCACACGGGCTTGCCGTCACTGGTGGACTGCGGCGTGAAGTACCAGATCGCCACCACCTTGGCCTTCTCGGATTCCGTGTGGTTGGTGTCGAACACCAGGTAGGCAGCCTGGCGCGCCGTGGTGCTGTAGGCGTAGTCGGCCGTGACCGGAATGGCCGCGACGGTGGAGGCCGCGCTCTTGCTGTAGTCGCTGGTGTCGACGTTGAAGACCTGCACGTCCGGCGCGAGGGTGTAGGTCTCCTCGTAGCGCTTGATGGGCGTGGCGTAGGGCCGGCCCGCCATGTCGGCCAGCACGACGCGGCCATCGCCCACGGTGATGCTGCCCGCCGACTTGGCGTAGACCCAGCCGGCCGCCACCATGGGGCCCGGAATGTCCTTGTGGCGCGTGACTTCGGGGCCGAACCTGGCCAGGTCGAACTGCGCGGCGGCGGAGCCGCCCTTGGCCAGCACCACGTTGAAGGTCTGGGCCGGCTCGGACGCCACGGTGACGCGGTTGGCCTCCGCAGCAGGCACCCAGTCGACCAGGTTGCCCGGCACCAGCTTGGCGCTGATGGCGGCTGCGGCGTCGGCAGAGACCGCCGTGGTGGACAGCGTCTTCATGCCGTCCTTGGCCAGCACCGCCACGCTGATGGTCTGGGCGCCGGCGGCATCGCTGCTTACCTGCGGCGCGGCGTAGACCATGCCAGCGGCACGGAAGGCGCTGCGGTCCACACCCTTGTCTTCGCTGCCGCCGCAGGCCACGAGGGCGGCGGCGGCGATGGCGGCCGGCAGCAGGCGCCAGTGTCGGGGTACTGTGTTCACGGTGTCTCCTCTTATAGAAATGGGCGGGCCGGCGTGGCCAGCCCGTGGGCCCCGCGGCGCAGGCCGCGGGCTGGCGTCAGCGGACCATGCAGGGCCGCTTGTTGTCGAACTTCCAGTTCGGGATGAGGTACTGCATGGCCACGCCGTCGTCGCGCGCGCCCAGGCCGTGCTGCAGGTACAGCTGGTGGGCCTTCTCGACCTCGGCCATGTCCAGCTCCACGCCCAGGCCCGGCTTCTTGGGCACCTGCACGTAGCCGCCTTCGATCTTGAAGGGCTCC
>NZ_QPJK01000013.1 GCF_003337555.1 Pseudorhodoferax soli
CAAAACGTTGGACTGGAGGACTCCCACGGAGGCGCTGAACGACTACCTAAAATCCGCCGCGTAACCCGGTGTTGCGTCGACCGGTTGAATCCACCCAATACGTCAGCATCCGCTACACCGAGCGGCTGGCCGAGGCCGGCATCGAGCCGTCCGTGGGCAGCAGGGGCGACAGCTACGACAACGCCCTGGCCGAGACCATCAACGGCCTGTACAAGGCCGAGCTGATTCACCGCCGGGCGCCCTGGAAAAGCAGGGACACCGTTGAGTTCGCCACGCTGGAGTGGGTGTCCTGGTTCAACCATCAACGCCTGCTCGAACCCCTCGGCTACATCCCGCCGGCCGAGGCCGAGGCAAACTACTACCGGCAACTCGCCAGTCAGACCACCGCGGTGGCGGGCTGACTTAAACCAAACAGCCTCCGCGGAAAACCGGGGCGATTCAGTCTCGGAAATTCGAACTGTCAGAGCTTGCTCAGGTGTTTACGTTGCCCTGGTCCGCCTACGCTCTTCTTATGGCGGTCAAGGACGGCGACGCTCGACAGTTCTACGAAGCCGAGGCTTTGCGGGGCGGATGGAGCGTTCGCCAGCTTGACCGGCAGATCAGCAGCCAGTTCTACGAACGGACGGCCTTGTCGAGGGACAAGGCTGCAATTTTGGCGAAAGGCGCTGCACCGAGGCCGGAGGACTACGTCTCTGCCGATGACGCCATCAAGGACCCGTACGTGCTCGAGTTCTTGAACCTCAAGAACGAATACTCGGAGTCCGATTTGGAAGCGGCGCTGATTCAGCGACTGGAGGACTTTCTTCTCGAACTGGGTGAAGGCTTCACGTTCGTCGGACGCCAGCGGCGGCTTCGGATCGACCAGACCTGGTACCGCGTGGATCTGCTTCTGTTTCACCGTCGGCTCCGCTGTCTGGTGATCATCGACCTCAAACTGGGGAGCCTGGGCCATGCGGATGTTGGGCAGATGCACATGTACTGCAACTACGCCAGGGAGCACTGGGCCTTTCCGGACGAGAACCCGCCGGTGGGGTTGATCCTGTGCGCGGACAAAGGCCACGCCCTGGCTCGCTATGCGCTGGATGGACTTCCGAGCAAGGTCATGGCCGCGAACTACCGAACAGTTCTACCGGACGCAGAGTTGCTGCAGAAGGAGATCGAGACGACCCGGCGTCGGCTGGAGCAGCGCACCAACAGCCTCCGCGAGAGACGTCGATCCTAGATGTTTTCTGGATCCTGCTTTGTTTGGTGGCCTGGCAGACATGCGTAGTAGACCAGGTCGCCATCTCTATCGGCAGTCATTGGCAGGAACATCTGCGGTCGAAAACGCTCTGTCGCTGAGGTCGTTGACGCTCTGTGGTCTTTAGGGGCAACGTTCGCTCGCTACGGAGTCCTGCTAGTCTGTTAAAGGAGGGATTTATGCGTAGGCTCATCTTTTGGTCGGTCCTGCTTTGCGGTGTTGGCCTTGGCTGGCTGTGGACGCTCGACGAGGCGTTAGGAGTCCAGTTGATTGTGATGTGCGTCGGAGGGATGTTTGGCGGTGCGATCGGCGGGGGGTTGTCGGAGATCGGGTCAGGCAACCCGAAGTTGCAGCCGTCGTTGACGGAGGAGGAGCTCCATCCGATCCCCGGGATGGGAGATTCATTTCGGGACCGGGAGGCAAACTACTGGCGGGACGAAGACCATCCACCGTTCATGAAACCTCCACCGGCGGAGCACGGGGCCCATATGCTTGATGCCGACAAGAACGTTTAGTTGTCATCACGTTTCAGTAAACGCCTCAGGCCGCGCGCGGTGCGCTCGGCGCTTGCAGTCAGATCCTGTCCAACTTGATCTGCGGTGCGTACGACAAGCGACTTCTCGGACTTGAGCGTGCCATCGGGCGTTCGGCCTGCATCGGCCTGTTCCTTGAACTGAACCTCCTCCCCTGCCACCACGGCTCGGATACCCGCAGCTTGATCGCGTAGCTCGTCTTTGAGCGTGCTTGGCTTGGTCGTCATCGCTGGGGCGAGCTGGGTTTCGCCTTGAGAGCGCGTCCTGACCAAGTCTGCTTGATGCCGTTGAACAAGGTCTGGATTCAGGCCATCAGACCTGGCCTCACGCCGGTGCTGGTCGGCGACTGCTCCGAAGCTTGCCGGGAGCGCCGAACCGTCCGAGAACACGCGTTGTGGTTGTATCGACTGGCGAGCCAGCTCCGAGGACATCAAAACTTGCGCGGAGGCACTGTCGCCACCGTACTGCTCGGCGTAGCGCATGAACATTCGCAGGTTGTGCGGATCCTGCGCGATGTCGAGCGAAACTGCATCTCCTCGTTCATGCGCGGTCGTGACTCGCTCTGCGAAGGCCGTACGCTCTGACAGGCTGGCATCGGCGCGCTGGGTGCGAGATGTCGCCGACGCAAGCCTTGCAGACATTTCCTGCGCGTCTCGGGCATCGCTGCTCATCGAATGAACGAAGCTGCTGTCGCTCGTGGCGCGGTCTCCGAACTGGCGGAACACTGCCACTTGCTCGCTCGTCATTGACAAGAGCACCTTTTGCTCAGTCGCGGAGAGTCCTGACGCGTACGACTTGCCCAGGCTAGCTCCTGCTTGAAGTCCCGCGATCCCGATGTTCTTGCCAACACGCCCCGATGCGTCGAGAGCGATTCGCGCGACCTGGGACTGCGACATGCCTGTCGCGTCGGAAACTCCGCGGCTGATCTGGTTCATCTCGTTCAGCGTCTCCCCAAGTTGCTCATAGCTGGACGAGGACGTTCCCTTGCTGCTGCGCGACGCCTGCAGCTTAGCCAGGCCCCTGCTGAAAACGTCTGCAAGTACCGTCGATCGCTCTTGGTTCGCAGCGATTGCCTCGCCGCGTGCCGCGTCCACCTGTCGGCTTGCATCCTGCACGTCCTGTGAGGACACCCGCATCGACACGACGCGTGACGCGAAGCCCTGATTGCGCAGCAGGCTCACAGCCGTCCTGCCGTTCAGCGCGTTGGAGGAGAACGTGTTGCCGCTCAGGTCGTTCTGCCAGTGGCCCATGAAGGCCGAGCTGCGGTTGGGCGCAAGCTGCATCTGGTCCATGCTGACGCTGCCCAGCGTGGTGTTTCCCATGGTGGAAGCCGACGTTGCCCCGGTGATCGAGGCCTGCAGGCCCGACAGGCCTCCGGTGAGTGCCGTGCCGAAGTTCTCCATGCGCTTGAGTGCAGCCCACGCAATGAAGGGGATGCTGATGGCCAGGTAGCCGATCACTCCTTCGCCAGACACAGCCCGGCTGTAGACCACCGAGGAAGTCTGCAGTGCCAGCCCCCGGGCACCGGAGCCAAGGTCGGCGGCAGCCGCCAAGTCGTAGGCAGCGTAGATGGAGGCCATGTAGTTCAGGATCGCGTACAGGGGCGGCCACAGCTGGATCCAGATCAGGATGGCCGCGTAGCCCTTGAAGGCCATCATGGTCTCTCGGCCGCTGGTCAGGAGGAGAAGCAGCACGAGAAGTGGGAACAATGCGTAGCTGACGGCTTCCACGACGTTCCGAAACACAGGAAGGGCTTGCTCGGCCACCTTGCCATAGTTGAGCCAGGAAGCGTTCATCTGTGCAACGGCCTGTGCGCGTCCGACCGCCAGCACCATGGCGGCGGGGTCATTCACCTTTTGACCGACGATGCGGGTCGTGTCCTCCAGCGCATTGAGCATCGCGTTCTGGCGCACGATGTCTGCTGCACTGGCAGACGCGTCCGCGATGTTGTTCTTGAGATAGGCCTGCTGGACCTGCGCGGCGATCACTGCGGCAGCCGCGGCGGCGGGGAGGGTGGGGTTGAGCTGGAATGCCAGCCGATCCTGCAACCGTTGGACCTGGGCCGGAAGGCGGTTGCTCAGGTTGAGGTAGACGTCAGGGCAGGTGGCCACATCCACGCCGCTTGGACTCGAGACGGTACTGAAGCGGGCGGGGTTCGGCGAGCCCATCAGGGGCCAGACGTCGGATGAGGCCGCGAACGCTGCCGGATCAAGCGTACCGTCGACCAGATCGTAGGTCGTACAGTTGTGGATGAAGTTGACCAGGTCCGTGCGGAAGCTCGGATCCTGGAACACAAGGTTGCCGCTCTCTCGGACCAGGCGGTTGCCGAACATCAGGCCGTTGCGCTGGTAGCTCAGCTCAGCCGGGAGTGCGCCGGCACCCGGAATGACCTGAAACGCAGTCTCAAACAGGCCTGTCAGGGTGTGGCCGATCGTGCTGGTGATGCTGCCGAGCATGGCCACGCCGAAGGGTACGTTGTCGACGACCTTGACGGCGGAGCCGCCCGTTCTGTCGACGATGCCCACCGTGACCTTCGGGACGATCAGCAGTCCGAAGACCAGCACCACGGTACCCAGCCACTTCCAGCCCTGCAGCTTCTCGGGAGCGAAGGCATAGGCGATCAGCGCGGCCACAAAACCGCAGAACGCGACGGCGGCAAGCGCCGATGCGTAGTCGCTGGCGCCGTGGATCGCGGCGGCAGCGTTGAACACGCCGAACAGGCTGTCGGCGTTCTGGTAAGCGTAGATCTCCCACATGCCGCCGATGGTCCAGTGGCGTCATCGCGTGCGGTAGGCCGCCTGCTGCCCCAGCATGTCCATGACGTGCTGAGGCATGCTCGAGCGCAGCTGGCGTTCGAGCTGTTCCAGATGGCTTGCAACGGCGCGGAAGGAGCCAACCTTCTGGTACAGGAGATTCTTCTCCTGCGAGAGCTGCGCCAGCAGGGCCTGGGCGCGCTGGCGGATGGCCGCAGCCTGTTCCCGCTGGGCCTGCTGCAACGTGTAGTCCTTATCCAGCGCCGCGAGGCCTACCCGAAGGTTGCGTTCGAGGAACACATGGGCATAGTCGGCAGCGATGAGGTCGCGGTACTGAGCGATCAGGCTGTCCGCAAGTCCCGAGCCGGGAATGCTGGTGCCGATGGAAAGCATTCGGTACACCGGCTCGGTGGTCTGATTGACGAAACCGACCTCGGCGGAGTTGTTCGGGATGGCGGTTCGCGTGGTGATTCGATCCGAGATCGAGCGCATCAGCGTCTCCACGCGGGTGGTGAACGGCGTGTGGGTGTAGGTCTGGTCCAGCGAAACGGTGTCGCATTCCGTGTAGTCGTTGCACCGGAGCAGGTGTTGCACGACCTGACTGCTGCCACTGGCCGCCTGGCCATAGAGCAGTTGGCTAATCGACGTCAGCGTCGGGGCGATGTGTTCGGGATCCCGGCTTGACTCCTCGGGGTGATAGATGATGGTGCCGACCATGCTCATGATCAGCTCGCGCTCGGCATCCGTGATCGTTGCACTGGCGTGCTGCAGTGCCTTCCAGGTCAGGTTGCCGACGAAGGGGGCCTTGTTGCGCACGCTCGGATCGCTTGACGAGCGGGCGCTGGAAAGGATGGACGAGCGGTCGGTGGCGCAGCGCCTGCGCGCCGCATCACGGTCGCTTTCCAGCCCCATCTCCATCGCCAGGTCCGCGCAGCTCTCCTGGCTGCTGTAGCCGACGGACTCGGCCGCGGTGCTGACTAGGGCCTTGGCGGTCTCGCAGGAGTTCATCCGCGCGTTGTTGATCCAAGTTTCCAGGCCCTTGGCCCACTTCGTCAGGCCGCCGAGCAAGGGGGAGACAGCCTCCAGCGCAAGCTGGAACGCGATCCCGGGCAGGGCGGCTGTGATGTTTCGCAGCATGTTCTTGAACTCGTCTGCGGAGATGTGGCTGAAGCTTCCGCCAAACACGTCAATTCCGCCGCAGCCGGCCTTGGCACTCGGAAACTGGACCGCCGCCAGCTGGTACACCTTGTTCGGCGAACGCATCATGAGGCTGCCGCCCGTGTAGGTGTTGTATGTCTGGCCCCGAAACGCCCCTGGGGCCGTGTAGTTCCCGATGGCGCCGAGCTGATTGAACATGTCGTTGACCTCGCTGTTGAGATCAGCGCGGCCGACGCTCGGCATTGCCAGCATCGCGGCGGCTGCCGTTGCGGCGATACGGTGGCGAAGCGCGACGGAAGGAAGAGGTTTCGGTGGGGTCACGGGACATCTCCTAAGGGACTGCAAGGCGCCGCGGCGTGTCCGGCAGCATGGCCTGGGTTTGAGGCGACGCGACGATCGAGACACGCTCCAGCAACTGGGATTCAGAGAGCACGCCGTATCCGATCGGCGTGATGACTCCGCTGGACGGTTGGGCGAGGAAGACCGCCGGCACCTGGCTGACCTGCAGCGCAGTCGCAATGCCGTTGTTCTGGCGGGAGTGCGGGAAGTCCGGCAGTGTTCCCGCGTCCAAGCCGATGGCCACGACCTGGATCCCATGACGCGCCTCGAAGGTTTTCAGGATCGGTGCAAAGGCATGGCAATAGGGACAGTCGGAACGGTAGAAGAAGAACAGCACATGGTCCCGTCCCAGGGCCGCCACCGTGCCGGAGCGGTCAGACTGCTGCTGTCGTTCGAAGACCTCCAACGCAGTGGCGTTGACCGGGCGTCCGTGGAGGGTGGGATCCAGCGAGGGTGTCGCCCAGGCAACGCGCTGGGCAACGTCGGCGAAGTAGGAGGCACGGCCGACGACCTGCATCTCCAGCTCCATGTAGCGCCGCACATTCGCCTCGGTGGGCCGCATGATGGCGATGTTCCGGTTGTCCTCGAGCGCTTTCTGCAGTCGTTCGAACTCGACCAGTTCGGGTGGCCGATGCGGGGCCGGGGGGCGTGCGAGCGGTGCTGGCTGCGTGAGCTCCTCGGGCAACTGGGCAGTGGGCGCTTCGTAGAAGTGCCAGCCGCGCCAGCGGTCGATCCAGTACGGCGCCGATGCTGGATGGAGCGCGTCGCCTGAACCGGCGTTCTGGGCCAGCGCTTGCGCCGCGATCAACCCAATGAAGGGCCAGAGGAAGCGGGTGATCCTTGCCATGGCGCGCCGTTCAGGAAAGCGATCGCGGTGGCAACCCGTCCATGCAGTAGTCGATGCCGAACTCGATCGTCTGGCGGCGTGGCTCCTTTGCCTCGGGCAACAGCACGCCTTCTTGCCAAAACAGCACCTTGAGCCTGCTGCAACCAGGCTGCTGGTACTTCTTCTCGGTCGAGACATCGATGTAGATCGGCGAGCTCGCCCCGAAGTGCCGGGTGATTGCGTTGGCGGTCTCTCCTGTCAGCACGCCGTGTGCCTTGCCGCTGTCCGCCTGCAGCGCCGCCAGCAGCACCGGTCGGGCGTCCGGGACTGGCGTTCTCACCGGCTCCGTTCGCACAGGCATCGGATCGAGCAGAGCGACCAAGCTTGCTGTCTTGGCGATGAAGTGTTTCATGGGCAGCGTCCTTCTCCGTAGTAGCAGGTGGTTGCCCGGTTCAGGTTGTCCGTCTGGATCGTTCCGGTGTTGGGCAAGGTCGGAACGATCGAGGCGTAGAACTCGCTCAGATCCATGCGCGCGAAGTCCAGTTGCTGCAGCTGCGCGACCGTGAATCCGGAGCAGTCGGGGTTCTGTGCGCTACCCCAGCCTTTGCCGATCTGCAGCCGCCCCTGTTCCTGCACGATCCGTGCGAGAGCGGAGTTGAAGCAGCACTTGTTGGTTGTGCGGGTGATGCAGGACACGCAGCTGCCCAGCACGCGTATGCATGAGGAGCAGTAGGTGCCTACGGCGTGGCACAGACCAGCGCCTTCCTTCATGGCAAGTTGGCCTTCCTCCTCGTCGCAGGAGATGGCTGACATCACGACATAGATCACGATGGCGATGACCAAGCTCCATGGATCGAAAGCGACGACCATGCTTTCGCCGGCGTAGAGGACAGAGGAGCCCGCCGGCAGCGCCGTGCCATTGACGGCGACCGTCACGCCATAGCTTGTAAACGTGCCGTTGAAGCCGCCGTTCATCAAGAGGGCGCGCATGCCGTAGTAGAGGAACTCGCGGTTCCCAGAGTTCATGAGTGCATCGAACACGAGCCTCGAGCCCACGCCGAACACACTTTGGTTCGACATGCCTTGCCCCGCACTGTCCGATGTGCAGCAGTTCTTGAGCAGTCGGTCACGGCACCGGTTTCTCTCGCCCGAGAACACCCGCATCAGATCGGTGTCCAGGTAGACGCCGGCCTCGCGCGCTGCCTCCAGGAAGGTCATGGCGCGCGCGAAGTCGGTGTCGGCGGTGCGAGCTGTGTTGAAGCAGCTCCCGGCAACGCAGAACACATCGGCGGGGCAATTGCTGGCCGCGACGCCAGTCGCTGGCGCGACGGGGCAGGCGTAGGTCGCCTCCAGCACCTCGCACTGACCGGTGGCAGGATTGGTTTGCCGGCAGACGGAGCCGCTGGGTGTGCAGCCGGCCGCGGTGAGCGGTGCGCACTCGTCGGATGAGGCATTGAACTGACAGGACAGCGCCGTCTCGTAGCGCCAGCAGTCCCGTGTCACGAGAGCACCCTCGATCGACCTGGTGGCCGGCCCGTCGACGCAGCGCGCAGCAGCAGAGACAGTGCAGCGCCCATCGCCAAAGTCTGCCGGACAGCGGTCGTCCCACCGGTCAGTCTCGGTGACCGTGGTGTGCGGGCGCTCAAAGCGCAGTCCCATTTGCGGGATGGCGCCGTACCGGGGGTTGATCTCGTATCCCGTGACCGGCCTCAGGCTGTGTTGCCGCCAGGAGGTCCCGGTGATGGAGCCAGTCGGGTCGTAGCCGACTTCACCGTTGCGGGATGGATCTGGTACGAAACAGGCTGCCGTTTCGAGTGTTCCCGACGTGGTGACACCTTCCTCGTGAAACCGCATGATCTGGTTCCCTGGAAGGGTTCCGGCTGGGCAGCTTCCGTAGCGCGCAAGAAACGGCCTTTCTTCCGTGCACGCCGCGCTACCTTCTCCCTCGGACGTGCAGACCAGCATGGTCGGCGCCGCCACGAGGCCGGTGAGCTGGCAGTCGTCTCCTACGCAACGGTTGTTCGCGATCCAGACCATGCGGCCGTCGGCCAGGGTGTGTACGGCCTGAGGGAATGTGAGCGGGGTCTCCACATCCACGTCGAAGAACGCCAGCGGCTCTCCCCGGTTCGCGAGACGCATGCGTTGGGCTGCTGCTGGCTGGTCCGGCTTGCACTGCACCGATAAGCTGAGCGTGCCCTGGCTGGCCTGCGCGATCCAGTCGCCTGGTGTGCAGCTGCTGGTGCGCGCGACATCAACTGTCAGCGTGCGCGCGCAGGATTGCGGTGTGGCACCGCTGTACTGGCGACATACGCGGCTCTCGGTGGTGGCGGTGGGCAGTGACGTGACCTCGCAGCCACTGTAGAAGCTCGCGATGTCTTCGAGCACCGATGCTGGGTTGGCGGCAACGCGGCGCGCATCCAGCACAGATGGGTCGTAGGGCGACACCTGCTCGCGCGGGATGTTGGCAGACGCCCTGGCGCCGGTGAGTGCCTGGCACACAGGGTCGAATGGGGTCAGTGCGCAGGCACTCAGTTGGGCATCGCTGGCGCCCGACAAGTTCGGCTGACCGTAGTGGCTGCGCTCGGGCGGGGTTGCGGTGTATCCCGGCACGACATCCTGGGCACTGGAGGCGCGAACACTGTTGCGCACGGACGGCTGCGCGGCATGGCCGGCGGCGAGGCCTTCCTCATGCGCGGCCTGGGCCGCCTGAAGCGCAGGATCAGCATGTGTCGATGTGATCGAGATGGCCACCAGCGTGCACCAGACCGCGGCGCGCTGCATCAAGGACTTGGAGGGCTTGTGCATGGCTTCAAGGCCTCAGCCGGTCTAGAAACACGGTGGTCTCGGCTTTGAAGCTGGGCGACGAGCGCTGCATGTGCGTCAAGGCATAGTCCAGGCTCACGTCGCCCGCGACCTGCAGGAAGTCCTCAGGCGGGGCGCAGCTTCCTTCCTCGCACGGTTTTGGCCGAGTGCCATCCCGCACAAGCACGAAACTTGGCACGCGCGTGATGGCGAAGCGATCGAAGGCAGGTGGGTCGACCTGCACGCCGACAGGGCGGTTGCCAATCAGCTCCTGAAGCTGAGTGACGGTCTTGCGCAGCGAGCCCTCGGCGAAGCCGCGCAGCACGACGCTGGCACCGGCACGCGTGGCCTGGTCCAGCAAGCGCTCCAGTGTGAGGCGAGGCATCGCGAGGCTGACGAAGATGATAAGTCCGGGGCCGCGCTGCTGAGCTGGCGGTGAGCTGTGCTCCTGCGACTGGGAGGCGTAGCCGCGCGCAATCGCCTCAAGATCGAAGGATGGCTTGACGAGCGGCTGGGGCAGGGCGTCGATGCGCGGCCCCGAGGTTGACGCCCCCGCTAACGTGGTCTGCGGCCAAGCCAGAGCCGACGCCGACAGCAGGGCGGCTGCAACGAACAGCGCGATAGGCCATGGCCTCGTGTTCGCACCGACGGAAGGGGCGGTTTGCTCAGTAGCCAACACAGCAGTTCCTCTTGCGAAACAGCATGAAGCCGAAGTCCTCTCCCTGGACGGGATACTCCTTGCCGGCACCCCAGATGGCGGTGGTGCGGCCGAAGGGCTGGCAGCAGCGGCCAGCCTCCTTGGTGGTGTTGGGGATCGGATAGGTCAGCTGGGTCTTGTATGCTGTCTTGTCCATCACTGGCGCGAAGTAGGGACCGCACAGGCCAGCTTGGCCGTGCCAGCCCCAGGCGATCAGCTCACGATGCATCTTGGCCGCCAAGCGCTGGGCGATCAGCGTCGCCGTACGCACACCGCCCATGTGGTACGGCACGCGCCCGTTCAACGGGTAGACGCTTCCTTGGCAACCTGCGCACCAGAACAGCTCTCGGATCCCGAACCCGACGGATGCAGCCACGCAGTCGGCAGCGCAGGAGCCAACCGCCACCGAGTTGGCAAACAGCATGGCGTCCGGGTGCAGGATGAGGCTCAGCTCATCGTCGGCCCACAGCGGATCCACCTCCGTCAGATAGGCAAGGTCGAAGGAGCCCTGTTCCAGGCACGGAAAGTCCGTGACCACTGCCAGGTAGTGCAGGATGGGGTTCGTGTACCAGTGCGCCTGGTAGAAGCTGCCACCGTCGCCATCGCCCTCCGAGCGCGTAAACCGGGCTGCCTCGGGTGCCGGCAGCCCGGGGTTCAGATCGATGCCGCCAAGGGCGCTCAAGCAGAACGGCTTGCGCACCACCTCCACGTGGCGCGCCGGCTCCCAGAAGCCCACCGACAGGCCGATCACAGGGTTGGCGCCGCAGGAGCACACCGGGTTGGACGGGTTGTCCAGGTCTTCCTGATCGCCAAGGTTGCCAATGCGCGTGCTGCCGATGCTGATAGGAAGGATGCAGCTCCAGCAGATGTCGGTGATCGGGTTGGGGAATCGGCCAGTGCATGTGGTTGCCGTGGCGGCGCTTGCGGTGCTGCCGGCGAGCATCAGGACGATGACTGCAGCCGCTTGGAGAAGCCGGCGGCCGAGAGTGCGTTTCATGGAAGCACCTCCAGCTCGTCGATGCGCAGTCGACGGCCGTCCTGGGACACCAAGGCCGGCACCTGGGCGATGCCAAGGCGCCGGGTCAGCAAGCCAAGTTGGTCGTAGTAGACGGGCACCTGCCAGCGCTGCATGAGGTCCAAGTACGAGCCTCCCGTCAGGATCGGCTTGTATCCGTCCGGCGACTGGACGATGAGCTGGTGCGCTTGAAGGACCTGGCGCGGGTCGCGGCCGTCGAAGAACAGAAGCTGACGCGACAGCGCAACCACATCCAGCGGATTGGCTCGCGTGCCTGCTGGGTACAGCAGTTCCCCACTTGGGCCGAGAATGTTCTGCGTGAGTTCGATGCCTGGGTCGACGTGGAAGCTGCGCGGTGCAGTCGTTGTGCGCACCCCGTCCACTGCAGCCGGCTCGCGCACGGCCCGCTCGCCCTTCGTACGGCTTAGCTGCTCCAGACGGGCAAGCTCTCCGGACTGCTGCTTCTGACGCAGACGCCCCTCGATCATCTGGAGCAAGTGCGGTTCGGCAATGGGGTAGGTCGGACCGACTACACCGAGGTCGGCGCCAGCGCAGGGGAGCGCCATCAAGAGCACCAGGCGCCAGGGTGAGCGCGCGGGCAGTCCTGTCCTCATGGCACCAACTTTGCCGAGCATGGAATCTGCGCGACCAGCTGCTTGCGTGCTGCAGCGTCCTGCGACGCTTCCGCTCGGATCAGGCCCATCAGCACAGGATCACCGCCACTGCGGGCCATGATCTGGCGCAACGCACCCGCATCCATCTCGTAGCCGCAGCGCAGGCGTACAGCAGCAATGTAGGTGCGCGCGGCAGACTGTGCTGCCGGGGCGATCTGTCCCAGGAGCGCGAGATAGTCAGAAAGCGGTGGGTCCTGCGACGGCGCCACCGGCGATGCAAGCTGGCCGTAAGCGGGGCTGGTTTGCGCGAATGCGGGGCCTGAGGTCCAGGCTGCGATCAGCAGGATGAGATGTACGCGAGGGCTATTCATGGCTTGGACCTCAGAACAGGGGGACGACAATGCCCAGGACCTGACCGGAGCGGACCAGGCCGCTGTCGCTGTACCGCGAGTCGAAGCTGTCCGCGGCTGTGCCTTGCACGTAGAAGTGATCAGGAGGAATGACGAGGGACCCGATCGGCGCGAGCGGATGGCGATCGAAGGCGTGGGACTTGGCCAACCCCACAGCCTCTCCATTGACGTGCACCATGCGGCCCTGAACCGTGACTACATCCCCAGGCAGCCCCCGGACGCGTTTGAAGAACGGCTGCCCGCGCAAGCCTGGGTAACGCGTCTGGCCAGGGCCGTCGAAGCGAAAGACGATGAAGTCTCCGCGCTGCGGCGCTGCCGCGCCGCCTTGCATCCAAGCGACGTGGTACGGCAGGCTCGGCGTCCAGTTGAACAGCAGGGGGAACCTTGGGGTGGAGTCGATGAAGAGCCTTGCGTATGCGAAGGCCCAGATCGCGAAGACAGGCGCGTACAGGTACCAGCGCAGGCGCATGTGAGACAGGAGGCCGGGGAGGTCGGTCCTGGCAAGCCGTTGCGTCCGTTTCCCAGCTACTGATCGGTGTGCATCCGAGTTCACGGCAAACCTACCTTTCTGCGCAGCGCTGGTGTGAGATCGCGCGTGCGTGGACCTCCAATGACCGCGGACTGGACGACCACCAGGCAGCGGCATTCGTGCGGAAGCTCGTCCAGAGCTGCTGGTAGCTGCTGGGCGAAGATGTGTGCCAGTGCGAGCGCCCGCTGACGGTCCTCCTCGCCGCTGCTGGCGGTAAGCAGTTGCGTGAACTGGGCCTCCTTTGCCCGGTAGACCTCTGCGAGATCCACGGTCCCGATGGAAAGAGCTGGGCGCAGAACCTGACGGTCGTACGTAGCGAGGAAGCCAGCAGACACGATAGCCGCCACCAGGAGGTTGAGCGCGAGGTGCGAGATAGGAATCTGCATGCGCAAGCGCTGGCTACCGAGAGCCCCAGTGCGAGCTTGATGAGCTGCCTATCCGAACGCCTGGCAATGGCGCTCGCTCAACGCTCGTTGGGCTCGTCCCGAGGTGCCGGATCGAGCCACGTCTGCCCGAGGTGCTCGCAAGGCCAGTCGGGCACTGCGCGTTGGAGCCACGGACGCTGCGCTGTTGCGTCAATGGGGTGGGCTTGCTCCGCATGGATCCATCCTCTCGGTGGTTGCGACGCCCGGAGCGCCGCGGTTTGAGATGGGATCGAGCGTAGGAGTCAGCCGCGAGTTGGTCGACTCGCAATGGGCAACGTAGGAGGGGCGTTTCGCGTTCAGTTGCCCAGGCCGCTCGTGTGTCGGCCGCTACCCGAGCCTCCTTTCCTGGCCACCCGGAGCTGCTAGCGCTTGTTGCCAGGCTCGGATTCCGGTTGCTCGGAAACAGAACCAGCATGGAAAGCGAAGGTTGCGTCGTCAGTGCAAGGTGCTGAAGGCGTGACGAGAGCGTCCCGAAGGTGAACGTCCCGAGACGCGTACGAGCGGCCGCGGGTCAGTGTTGCGATTCGCCAAGAGCAAAGGCCACTTCCAGGGGCCCCGACTCTTGTGGGACGCCTGTCGTGGCGCTAGTGGCGGCAAAGCCTGGGCGCCGGGGACGCGCCGTTGATGTGCCTGTTGCGACCCCAAACTGGAAGAAGTCGCCGCCCTTGTGCGGCCGCAACCCGTGCGAACGGAGCCTGCGCCCTCAGCCGGACCATCGAATCGGCGCGCTACATTTGATGCCAGTGCGTCAAACGGGAGTGGAATGTGCGGGGTGCTTGGTTGAGGCAGACAGATGGCCCGATGGCGGTCGTCTTCATCCACGGGATCTTGTCCAACGGTGAAAATGCCTGGGTAGGCGCCGAGGGCGATTCCTGGCCACAGCTCCTGCATGCGGAGTCCGCCCTCTCGCACGCCTCCATCTACGTCTACACCTATCACACGGATCTCTTTTCGGGCAACTACACCATCAGCGACGCCGTTGATGACTTGAAGGAACGCTTTCGGCTGGACGCGGTCCACCGCTACAAGCAGATCTTGTTTGTCTGCCACAGCATGGGCGGGATCGTCGCTCGAAAGTTCTTGGTGTCCCGGGAGGCCGACTTCAGCGAGCCGGACAGAACGATAGGCTTTTTCCTGGTCGCTTCGCCCTCCCTCGGATCGACGTACGCGAACTGGCTTGGTCTGCTCGGGGATGCTCTCGGCCAATCGCAGGCCAAGGTGCTCAAATTCTCTCAAAGCAACCAGTGGCTGAACGACCTGGACCGGGAGTTCATGAACTTGAAGGAGTCCGGCCGGCTCCGAATCGTTGGCAAAGAACTGGTCGAGCAGCATTTCAACAGGAAGGCTCGATTCCCTTTCGTGAAGGCCATCGTCCAGCCAATCAGTGGCGCTCGCTACTTTGGCGAACAGTTCAAGGTCTCCGAGTCAGACCACTTTTCGATCGCCAAGCCCGGGCACCGCAGCGCGATTCAGCACAGGCAGCTATGCGACTTCGCCTCAAGAATGCTGGGAATACGTTCCGCCGACCTGATCGGAGGGGGGAACCAACCAGCGCTTCTCACTAGGACCTCGCTGGCAAGCACCAACGACGAATCCCAGCGGCTGATCGACAGCGGCCATCGACTGCCCTTCATCCTCCACGCGTGGAACCAGGTAAACGGCAAGGGGAAGTTGGGTCGCACCTGGCAGGGCGGCGCAGGCGTGATGACGGCCACCTGGAACTATGGATTCAGCCTCGATCGCTCCGAGTTTGAAGCTCTCGGCCTGCTCCACATCGCCACCGCTCTCGCCGTGCGCGATGCGATCGTCGAGCTGAACCCAGCGCTGACGGATGTGCAGCTGAAGTGGCCCAACGACGTGCTGATTGCCGGGAAGAAGGTGGCGGGCATCCTGATCGAGATCCGCAGGGACGTTGGAGGCAAGGCTGCGTCCATTGGTATCGGGATGAACGTATGCCGCGTTCCCCAGGTAAAGGACCAGCGCGACAACGTGCTGCCGCCAGCCAGCGTCTTCAACGACTTTGCCGACGACCGGGCACGGGAGCTTCACGTCGAGAAGGCGGTCGAAGCGATCACGCCCCACCTTGAGCGACGCATCAAGATGCTTATCGACAGCAGAGGCCTCGGTGCGCAGCGGACAGAGTATGAGGCGCTTGACTACTCCATGGGTCGCGTCGTGAAGCTCCTCTCAGCGAAGGGAGAGACGACCGCGAAGGGGTACAACCGGGGCATCACGGCGCAGGGCCAGTTGGTCCTTGAGTTCGCAGGAGGCACCCGGCGTGAGTACCATTCCGGCGAAGTGACCTCCCTTCGTGCGGAAGACTCGCCAGATCCGGACGAGCCTCCTCAGGTGAAGTCTTCGCCGGTCAAGGCCATCGGCGGAAAGCAGTACTTTCAGATCAAAAGCCCCATGGTCGGCACCTTCTATAGGGCTGAAGGTCCGGAGAGTCCCCCGCTAGTGCAGGTTGGGTCGCATGTCAAAGTGGGCCAAAAGATCTGCTTGATCTCAGCCATGAAGATCATGAACGTGATCGAGTCGGACGTTGAAGGCATCGTCGAGGCCTGTTTGGTCCAGAATGGACAAGCCATCGAGTTTGAGCAGCCCCTGTTCACGGTGCAGCTGACGAGCGCTACAGCCGTCGCGTAGCCCATACGGGATATCGACTAAATCCATCCGGGGCTTACCAGCGGCCTTTCTCAGCAGAGCTCGCAAGCATGAACGTGTGCCTCGGGCTTTTTAGAAGGGAAGCTTCCGCTCACCAGCGGCGATCTCTGGTCGATCGCTGCCGCTCGGGAAAAATTGGCAGAGCGAATCGAGCGGCAAGGCGCAGGTCGCCATCCCATCCCATCCGATCCGTGCACGTGCAGAGCCCGAGCTGTCGACAAAGCTGCTGCACTACCGCCTCGTGTGTCCGTGCGTTGTTGGTGGTTATCGAATCCTGCCCTCGTAAGTCGGCTCGAGACGATAGCCATCACAGGTGCGCGAGCTTGAAATTTTCGAGGCTAGCGCGACTTGCCGGTCACGGCAGGTGAAAGGGAATGATCTGTGGCTTCAGCCGGTCAAACGTCCGCGGACCATACGTCAAAGGGTCGATGCCGTGCCGGATCACCAAGCCGTCGTACTGGCCTGACGTTGTCTGCGCCGCTGGCCAAGCATGAATGGCACTCGCATCGTCGGCGCAGGTGACGCCTTGGGCGAGATGTGCCTCGTGCGCATGTCCCCAGCAGCCGGCGCTGCAAGAGTGGGCGAGGGGAGCAGTACTCTTGAGCGCGACGTTGGCGAGTATGGGATCGAAGCCCTTGCTTTGGAAGTACTTGATCGCGATCAGCGCGCCGGTGCGATTGAGGGCATAGCACCAGTGGAAGTGGTCACATCTCAGCGCGAGTTGGACACTTCCGAAATTGCGACGCGAGATCTTTGCGTCGAACCAGCGCTGAACGGCTTGCCACTGGGGAGAACCAAAGAGCGCTTCAACCGCCTCATGGTGCCTCGTATGCAAGCGCCGCAGGAGGATGCACTCGTCAAGGGGGGATGGAGAGAAGCCGCGAGCCCGGACAGCGTGGTCCTCCCAATGCCATAGCCCCAGCATCTGCTCCTTCCAGGGAGTCAGGGCCGTCGTGCTGTTCCACACGGCGTCAAGGACGTCTCCCACAGCACGCACACCGACGCTCAGCCGCACGAAGTCCTGGAGTGCACCATCGCCGCTTCCAGAAACCAGGACACCGTGCCTGTTGGTGGCAATGCCCATCGTTGCGGACTCGAACTGGTCGTCGGCCCAGAAGTCCACGCCCCTGAACTTTGTTCCTGGATTCGATGCGTCAGGCACCGCCGAGTCTTCCGTGCCGAATCCGGCCGCGAGGATCAAGACATCGGCATCGATGGGGCTTGTCGTCGCAGTCTTCGCATCGTGGAGATCGATTACCACGCCTGTGGGCGCTACGGTCCAGGCCAACGCCTCAGTGTGAAAAAGCACGGTCACGCCCTTACCCAGTACGGGGCTTGCTCGGCTCTCGAAGTTCGAGGCCCAGTCTTCGGCCACTGCGGCTCGCAAAACGGGGAAGGTGGCCGCGACCGCAGTGAACCGCCGAGGGTTCTCGTCGATCGGCCATGCCTGCTCTCGCCAATGGGATGCGGGCCAGTCGTACTGCACGGGGTCCAGCCAGCGCGACTGCGAGCGGCTCTGCAGCGGCATAACCGTACCCGCGCGCTCCACCAGCGTCACGTGCTGAACGCCAAGGCGAGCGGCCGCGACCGCTGCGGTGAGCCCTGCAGCGCCTGCGCCAATAACCACCAGCCGTGTGGACTTTGCAAGCTCCGAGGTCGCGACGAGGTGCTCGACCAGATAGGTCGCTCGGACCACCTGATCCCGGATGCTGACCGGTGAGAACTGACCTAGACGGTAGACGCGATCTTCAAGCCGGAAGTCGGCAAGTGCCCGGCTCACGCGGCAGTTCCATCATCGAACGCCGTCGTCCTCCGGGTTGCCGTACATGGCTCGCAGATACTCGCGTCGTTCTTCATCGGTCAACACCGTTGTTGTGCTTGGTTGTGTGTCTCGTGGCAGCGGGGACAGCTGACCGGTCTGCGGCATGCCGGTCAGCCCTTCTTGGCTCTGACGCCAGGCCTCTTGCGTTGCCCGCGCCAATTCGTCCCAAGTCCAACCCTCACCGGCAAACCGGCTGGATACTGAAAGCAGGGGAATGCTTCGCGTGTGGATGAGCTTCCACGTCTCCGCGTCTGGCGAGTCCTGGCGCGCATGCTTCAGAAACACAGGAACATCACCACGACCACGTGCGCTCTCCGCCTCCAGGAGCGCCTTTGCATATCCAGCCTTCCAGGTAAGGATCACGACATTTTGTCGCTGGCGCGGCGGAGGTTGAGGCGGGCGTGTACCGCTCCTGACCAGGAACCCATTAGAGTGCAAGTGCATGCTGCCCGCCATCCTCACATCTTACGCTGACGCGGGCAGCGAATCATCCGCAGAAGTGAGGGCTGTTGCCGGGCTTCTACAGCCACTTCGGTGGAACACGTCAAGTCCGTGCGGGCGAGGGTTCGCGCTGCCGCCCATGTCGAAGATGACGACTGTGGCGTGTCGACGCGCCTCGCAGGCCAGCTGCTGGGGAAACTTGGGTGGCAAGAGCCACTGGTCGCTGAGTTCCACGTCGCCGACAGGCACTAGGCTTCGTTATGCTGTATTTACATACAGTCATTCTGGAGCATGGCCGCCGTCCTTACTTTCGCCGCGCCCCACGCCGCCAACGATGGCTGCGGGGTGCTGCGGCTCGCGCCGCACGTGGCTGAAGCAGTCTGGCGTGGCGACGTACTGGGCCACCAGGTAATCGAAGCCGTGCCGTCTGGATGGCCCGCACTGGACGTAGCGCTGCCCGGTGGCGGGTGGCCGCGTCGTTCCGTCACCGAGGTTCTCGCAGCTCCGCCATCCGTCAGCGAATAGCGGCTTCTGACACCGGCGCTCAGCCAGGTGGTTCAAGCTGGCGGTCAGATAGTGGTCATCGGTCCGCCCAGGCACCCACACCTTCCAGGCCTGCAGCATATGGGACTGGACGAGCGACAGTTCATCTGGCTTCAGGCCGATGCGCCGGCGCAGCGGCTGTAGACCACAGAGCAGCTCATCAAGTCGAACGCAGCAGGGGCGGTCATCGCCTGGCTGCCCAAGGTCCGGCCTGATCAGCTGCGTAGGCTCCAGGTTTGCGCGCTCGCGTGTGAAGGGCCCGTGTTCCTTTGCCGTCCTGATGCCGCGCGCCATGAAGCTTCCGCAGCACCGCTTCGGTTGCATGCTGAATCCGGCGAAGACTGGGATCTTTCCGTCCGCATCCTCAAGCGACGTGGCCCACCGCAGGAGCAGCCGCTGGTGTGCCGTCCATCCCTAGGGACTCTCTGCGCAATGCGCTTTGAGATGTGCTGATGCCGGGCGGCCAAACAGATTCGCGGCAACCTCTCGTGCGCAGGCCATCGCAGCGCTGTCTAAGGCCGGCTTTCCAGCCCTTTGGTCGTGTGCAGGCGCACTCATGCCTGCGCTCCCATCAAACGCCCTCGCACCATCCACAAGTTCGACAGCGCGAACAGGGTGTGCAACTGCGCGGTGTTCTTGGCCAGGCCGCGGTAGCGCACCTTGATGTGGCCGAACTGGCGCTTGATCACACGAAACGGGTGCTCGACCTTGGCCCGGATGCTGGCCTTGAGCCGTTCGAGTTGGTCGGTCAGGTTGTCGACCAGGCGGGCCTTGTCCAGCAGCTTGCGCTTGCCTGGGCGCATGGCGATGTTCCAGCGCACGGCGACCTTCGCATCGGGGCGCTTGCCAGCGCCCTGGTAGCCGGCATCACCCCAGGCTTCGCTTTCCTGGCCGTGCAGCAGCGTGTTGGCCTCGATCACGTCGTTGACGCTGCCGGCCGTGCCGCGCACCGTGTGCACCAGGCCCGAGTCCGCATCCACGCCGATGTGGGCCTTCATGCCGAAGTACCACTGGTTGCCCTTCTTGCTCTGCTTCATCTGCAGGTCGCGTTCGCCCGAGGCGTTCTTGGTCGAACTGGGCGCGGCGATCAGCGTGGCATCCACCACCGTGCCGGCGCGCAGCATCAAGCCCTTGGCGCCCAGCAGTTCGTTGACCAGCGCCAGAATCTGCGGGGCCAGCTTGTGCTCCTCCAGCAAACGGCGGAACCGCAGGATCGTGGTCTCGTCGGGCATCGGCGTGTCCCAGTTCAGGCCCGCGAATTCGCGGAACAGCGGTACGTCGTGAAGCGACTCTTCCATCGCCGGATCGCTCAGCGTGAACCACTGTTGCATGAAATGGATGCGCAGCATCGTCTCCACAGCAAACGGCGGGCGACCGCGTTTGCCCTCTGGGGCGTACGGCGTGATCAAGGCCACCAAGGCTGTCCACGGCACCACGCGTTCCATCTCTGCCAGGAACTCGCGTTTGCGCGTGCGTTTGGTCGTCAAGTTCAGGCCCAGGTCGGCTTGCTTCATGGCTTAGATTCTCTGCGCCTGGTCACCGCTGATCAGCACATCGCGGCGCGATTTACGCAGACCTTCCCTAGGGGGCTCGCCTCCGTGCTGACGCCCCGCATGCAGCGTTCGACATCTTCTGATCAGCGCGAGGCACCCCATGTTGTGGGCAGCCCTGTTATTGCAGTCGCCCCCCCAGCACGCCGCCCTCGGATGAGCAACTGCGCATTCTTTCAACATGGGCGCTGCAGTTCTCGCTGCGCGTGGCCATCGTTGATGACGCCGTTGTACTGGAGGTGGAAGGAAGTGTGCGGCTGTACGGTGGCCGTCGCGCGCTGCGCGACCGCGTCGTCGCGCAGGCTACCTAGCTCGATGTAGCGCAGGTCGCTTGGGCGCCCAAGCGCCTGAAACAGCGAAGGGAACAGTGTTCGTTTCGCTCGAAGACGAAGCCGGAGACGTGCAGGTCATCATTTGGCCGACGCTCAAGGAGAGACAGCGCACCGAGATGCTGCGCTCCAAGCTGCTTGCAGTCTACGGGCGCTGGCAGCGCGAAAGCGGCGTTGCCAATCTGATCGAGCAGGAATTGGAAGATCTCTCTCCCATGCTTGGCGGGCTTTCGACCACTTCGCGCAACTTTCACTGGCTGCCGGAGGCGCCTCAGGGGTCGGCAAGGTTGCACGTGCTCAGGAGCATCGATGGGTTAAGCATGTTCCCGCTGCGCGTCGATAAACTGCCGCCGGGATGGGTGCCATCCCATCGCCGGCCGCCGCGTGGCAGTTGCCGGACGGTAAAGATGACTACAGGGGGCAGGATGAAACTCACGCGGTTGCGGATGTGCAACTTTCAGTCGTTTGGGCCGCAGCCCACTGTCATTGGTTTGGAGGCTACAACGTACCTTCTTGGACCCAATGGCTCTGGGAAAACCGCCGTTCTGCAGGCGTTGGCCCGGCTGTTCGGCTTTGATCCTACGCTTCGCAGGATCCGGCGCACTGACTTCCACATCCCGCCGAAAGCACTTGCTTCCGGCGAGACCGTTCCCCAGTCGCTGTGGTTGGAAGCACAATTCGAGTTCCCAGAGCTCAGGCTGGCCGTGGGCAAGCACGCCACCATCCCTGGGCACTTCGCGCACATGCAGCTAGCGTCGCCCGACGGCATCCCGCGCGTACGCTTTCGGCTGATGGCCCGGCTCGATGAGGACGGAGACATCGAGGAAACGATGCACTACGTCGTTCAGGCCGACGCTGCCGACGAGCCTGTCAAGACGGCTATCGTGTCCAAGCACGCCCGCAATGCCATCCAGGTGCACTACCTCCCAGCGAGGCGGGATCCCAAGGACCATGTTTCCTTCGCCGCTAGTTCGCTTCTGGGCCGCGTGCTGCGTGCCGCCAATTGGCGGCAGGAACAGGCCGACATCAGTGGGCTCACTCAGCAGATCGGCGAAGCCCTGGCAGGAAATTCTGCGGTCGAAGGGCTTGGCCAGCAGTTGGCAGCGCATTGGGCCGCCCTGCACAAGGGCGCCTACTATGCCAACCCTTCGGTCTCGTTCGCGCGCGACGAGATCGACAACCTTCTGAGGCATCTGACGGTTGGGTTCACCCCCGGGCATGACGACGAGACCGTCGACTTCTCTCGCCTGAGCGACGGTCAGCAGTCTCTCCTTTACATCTCGTTGGTGCTGGCGGTTCAGGCCATCGGACGTCAAGCGCTCGCCGGGGAGTCGGACGCCTTCGACATTGACAAGCTGAGGCCTGCCGTGTTCACGCTCGTTGCGACGGAAGAGCCGGAGAATAGTCTCTCGCCGCACTATCTAGGCCGAGTCATCAAGGCCCTTACTGGCTTCTCCGGGCATCACGATGCACAGGCGGTAGTTGCTACGCATGCCCCGTCCCTGTTGCGTCGGGTGCCGCCGGAGAACATTCGCTACCTGAGGCTCGATGCGAACCGGCACACGGCGGTCAGCTTGATCGTCCTGCCAAACGCTGCCGACGAGGCGCACAAGTTCGTGCGCGAAGCGGTGCAGTCGTTTCCAGAGCTGTACTTTTCACGGCTGGTCGTACTGGGAGAGGGCGACAGTGAGGAGATCGTGCTCCCACGGCTGATGCAAGCAAAGGGCCTGGTGGAGGACGATGCGTCGATCGTCGTTGCACCGCTGGGTGGCCGACATGTCAACCACTTCTGGCGGCTGCTTAATGGCTTAGGCATTCCGCATGTCACGCTGCTCGACCTGGACTTGGGCCGCTACCAAGGGGGCTGGGGAAGGGTGCGCTACGCTGCCAGGCAGTTGCTCGAACTGGGCGTGCCCATACAGGGCCTCAACCGGGAGTACATCGACGCGTTACCGGCGTGGAATGGTGACGATGACGTTCTGAAGTCGCAGCGGGGGAAGGATGTGCTTGCCTGGCTGGAGACTTGGCAGGTGTTCTTCTCTTCACCTCTAGACCTTGATTTCGCAATGCTGCGTCGGTACAGCGAGGCATACGGTGTCACCGAAGACGAACTCGGTGCACCTGAACCCTCGACGCTGATCGCTGTGCTCGGCAAGAAGCGACATGGGGTGGAGCAGTACAACACGCAGCACCAGAGCTACTTCTCGGCGTACCACAAGCGGTTCAAGCTTGGTAGCAAGCCCGCAGAGCACCTTGCCGCGCTGGCCGATCTCGACGACGAAGAACTGCTCACTCCGATGCCGCGACGCATCGGTCGCTTGATCGAGGCGGTCAAGGTCCGGCTGGCAGGGCTGCCAGAGTGATCGGGGTGGCGGCTTGGATGCCTTCCGGTGGCTTGACGCTGGAGCCCAACGCCCTGCGCGCGGTGAAGGAGACGGATAGGTGCCTGGCGTTGACCGCAGGCCCTGGTGCAGGCAAGACGGAGATGCTCGCACAGCGCGCGGATTTCCTGCTGCGGACCGGAGCCTGCCGCTACCCGCAGCGCATCCTGGCGATATCGTTTAAGGTCGACGCGAGCCGCAACCTCAAGGAGCGCGCACGCGAGCGGTGTGGCCCGGATCTTGTGGGGCGCTTGGACAGCCACACCTTTCATGCGTTCGCCAAGCGCGTGATCGACCGCTTCAGGACTGTATTGACCGGCACGGACGCCTTGGATGCGGACTACAGGATCGGAACGCCCCGGATTGCGCGCCGTCAGATCCTCTACGAGGACTTGGTGCCACTCGCTGTCCAGATCCTGACCAATTGCGTGGTTGCCCGGAACGCGATCCGGCAGACCTACGACCATGTGTTCCTAGATGAGTTCCAGGACTGCACGGGTCAGCAGTATCAGCTTGTCCGCCTGGCATTCCGCGGGACGGGCGCGCAACTCACGGCAGTGGGCGACACGAAGCAGCGGATCATGGGATGGGCCGGCGCGCTGGAAGGGGTCTTCAAGACCTTCGCCCAGGATTTCGACGCTGGTCACCTGCACCTGTATCAGAACTTCCGCTCTTTGCCGCGCCTGCGCCGGATGCAGAACGCCATGGTGAAGGTCATGGATCCTCAGGCGGCAGTGTCCGATGCCACCCTGATCGGCAATAGTGGCGAAGTGACGGTGGCGCCCTACGCAGACAGCCAAAGGGAAGCGGAGGGCCTGGCGGAGAAAATCCGCGTGTGGACCGATGAGGAAGGCGTTGCAGCCTCCGAGATCGCGGTTTTGATCAGCAAGCAGCCCGAGCTGTACGCGGATCGCCTTATGGCCGAGCTGGCCAGGCGCGGCATCGCGTTTCGCAACGAGCAAGTCCTGCAGGACCTGTGTGCCGAACCGGCGTCGCGCCTAGTCGTGGACTATCTCGCGGTCGTGATGGGAAACCGGGAGCCCGACGCTTATAGTCGCCTGATGGGCGTTCTGCTGTCCACCGGGCATGAGGAGGGTGCAGCTTACGCAGTACATGCCCGTTGGCACCGGTTCATTGATGAGGCGCGGGAGAGAGCGCGGAGATCCCGGCTGAATGCGGCGGCGATGCGCGAGACGGCAGTCGCCTTTTTGACGCTGATGGGCCGCGATGCCTTGGCGGCGCTTTCGGCCGACTACGAGCAGGGCGCGAGGCTTGAGGAGGTGATTGCACTGACCTTCGACCGGATCGACGAACTCATTAGGCTTGGCAACGATCCATTGCAGGCGGTGTCGCGGTTCTCGGAGGACAGTGCTGTGCGGATCATGACCATTCACAAGAGCAAGGGCTTGGAGTTCGACACCGTCGTCATGCTCGGGGTTGAAGCCCAGACTTATTGGAGCAACGTAGCCTCTGAACGATCTGCGTACTTCGTGGGGATCTCGCGAGCAAAGCGCCGGCTTCTTCTGACAGTTTCAGGGCGCAGGCATCGCCCTGCAGGCGCGAACCGTTGGGATGAAGCCCGCACGCCCCACGCGGAGTTCCTCGACTACGCCAAAGCGGCTCTCTAGACCATGCCGCCAAAGCCATCTCCTCCTTTCGAGCCATACGAAGACTATCCGCTGCCCGAGCCTGGCTTCGCGATGGATGGTGCCCGACTGACGGCGTTCTACCTCAGCAAGGACCGAGTGCTGGGCCTATTTGGATCACAACCTCTTCCAGCGAACGTTCAAGCCACTCTTCAAGGTCAGGACGTCGCAATGTCCGCAGCAATCCTCTCCAATGCGGTAGGCCGCTACCTTATGGCCGCGATCTCGGACGGGCACGTCAAGACATTGCCCCAGCTCGCATTCACAGGCGAGCTCCGCGAGGGAGCTCCCTTCATCTACTACGGGCATGTCTACGGAAAGGGCTTCGGTGTAGCGAACAAGACCCCCGCGCTATCCCTTTCCGAGAAGCTCGATGCTCCGCTCGAAGGCAAGAGGCTTCTCGTGGAGTTCTCGAAGGGCGGGCTGGCGAATAGCACCGCGTACGTGCGCCTGTCAGGTTCAACGCGTCTTTTCGTGTTCGGCTACATCACAGGCATCGACCAGGACGTGCTGCGCGCAGTTCCGTACGTCATTGGGGATCTCGTCACGACGGGGACTGGGCTGGAACTTCCGTTCTTGAGTTCTCTGGAACTTCGCCCCGAGGACGTCGACCAGTTTGCCAGCATGGACAACCAGTGGATTCCGTCCGAGTCGGAGTTCAAGCGCATGGCGGGCATTCCCGAGTCTGCGGTGAAAGGCCTGATCTGCAAGTTGCTGGGCGAGCACTCGGTGCCGAAGGATTGGGGCGGGGAGGAAAGCGACGTGATGTCTGCGAACCTGATGCTCGATGGTCGCCGTCATACTGCAGCGTTTCTGCTCAAAGGACCTTCTCGGTTCCATCCGATGAAGCCGACCGACCTAGGGAAGAACGGCGACCAGCTTTACCGGCTGTTCAACATCCCTGCGCACGTCTACGTGGTTCAGCATTGCCACCAGATCGGCGCGCCTGTTCGCAAGCAAACTGAGGCGTTCGCACTGCAGCGCAGCTTCCAGTCGCCTTGCAGGATGATGTTCATGGACGGTCTTACAACGGCACGCCTGCTCCGGGCAAACGGCGAATGGCCAGGGGAGGTGGAGGTCGCCAGACGAGCGACGCCTCGCAGGCGTTCTCTCCGCGGTAGCTAAGCGAGCCTCGGGCGAGCCGGGAGGGCTCGCCCGAGGCTGCCCGCAGGTAGCCAGCTCGCGGGCAGACTATTGGCATCGCTGTCGATCTGCAAGTACTCGGTCCGAATGAACATTGAGTGCGTGAGGCGGTCGTGATGCTCATGCCTTCATGCCTGGACGGATCCCGGATCTGTGGAAGACAGCATGCCGACGCATGCGCCGCGACTGATCCTCTCAGGGCATGTGTCCACGCTGGCGCAGCAGTTCGGTAATCGCTTCGTCGATTGAAAGGCCCTGTGCGCGAAGGGCGTCAATCGGCGCGTTGTCTTCCAGTTTGTTGGAGAACAGCAGGTGTGTGGCAGGATCCAGGATGTTGCGGGCGACGCCTTCGCCAACCGGCGAAGAGATGTAGAGCTCCGAGTAAGCGCCCATTTCGGTGCGCAGCGAGCCAAGCAGGCGCTTCTTGGGTTCGTCCATGCTGATGCGTCCCTTTCGGGCCAGCATCTCGATGGACTCGGGCTTCTGACGCAGGAGAAACACCCAGTCCGAGCAGTTGAAGGCGGCCTCCATCTGTGCGGAGCCGTAGTAGTCGTCCGCGCTCTGTGTCCCCGTACCCAGCGCGCCGCCGTACTTGCGTGCGCGTCGTGCCGCCTCCTCGACGACTGCGGCCTTGACGGGGTCGTCGGCGCCGATGTCGCCCAACTGCTGCTTGAGCTCGTCGATGAACAGGACCTTGCGCCGGTTGCGCGTGAGGTACATCTCGCCCGTGATCTGGTGCAGCAGCAAGATGTTGACGACCGCGTGCAGGTCCGGGCGACGCTTGAGCTCCTCGTTCTCGATGACGATGAAGTCGTTGCTGAAGTCGACGTTGGCCTTGCCCTCGAAGAAGCGTTCGTACTGCCCGCCGCGAGCGTAGGGGTTCAGCATGATGGCCAGGTCTTTGATGCGCTGGTCGTTGACGATGCCTAGATCAGGGATGGAGCCTGTCTTGAAGGCGTCGCGCAGGCCCGTGATGGTCAGGTCCTGTCCATGGACGCGCCACAGCTGCAGCACCATGGCGGAGATGGCCTTGTACTGGACCTCCTCGAGCTGGTGCTGCATCGAGGCCATCTTGGCGATGCCGGGCACCAGCATGTCGATGTCCTCGTGGATGTCGCGCACGATGGTGAACGGGTTCAGACAGATCTTCACGTCCGGACGGAACTCGATGTACGTGCCGTGGGCCTTGCGGCATAGCTTCTCGAAGCTGCGCCCCAGGTCCAGCATCCAGACCTTGGCCCCGATCGCGCGGTAGGACCAGGCGAGCTCGTTCATGAGCACCGACTTGCCTGAACCGGGCGCGCCGATGATGGCAAAGTTGTAGTTGCCCAGGTCGTTGTCGAACAGGTCCAGGGTCATGAGCTGGCCGCGGCGGCCGCCGAAGACCAGCGCGGGCGTGCGTGTGCCACGCCATTCGGCAATGAGCGGGGCCATGTGCACGGCGTTGGAGATGAATTTGCGCGTGACCCTCCGCATCTTGGCCAGGTCCTTGTGGAACCGCGGCGTCAAGGTCATCGGCAGGCTGGCCAGCAGCGCTTGCCGGTGCATGTAGGTGTCCGCGTTGAGCTGCAGGCCGCGTGCGCGCCAGATCGCGTGCGCGGCCTCCTGTGCCGCAGTCGCCCGGTCCGGGTGCGTGAAGATCGCAAGCTGGTGGTACTGGCTGACCAGTCCACCGCCATGGTCGATGGCATTTGCCGCTGCCGCCCAGTCATCGCGCTTTTTCTGCACGTCCGGCATCACGTCGGCCATCTTGCTCCTGGCGTTCTGGGTGGCGCGCACATGGTTGGCCGTGATGATGGACTTCGTCGCGTTGGGATCGAGCATGTGCACGCCCAAGGTGATCATGAAGGGCGCCTGGTATTGCAGGGCTGGCTGCATGAGATCGCCGATAAGCGAGCCCATCTGCCAGAGCCCGAATCGCTCGGGGTAGCTCTTGACGGAGAAGAAGCGCGCCTCGAGAACCTCCTCGCTGGTCTCTTTCCAGAGCTTGATGCCTGTGGGGCTGAGGTCCTGGATCGTGTCGAAGTCCACGATCTGGTCGCGGATCTCCCGGCCATCGTCGTAGTGCAGCCAGCGGTCGTCGTCGAAGTTGAGGTCCGGGTGATCCGAGTGCGCGATACGGTCCGGGTTGGTGAAGAGGGCGCACCAGTTGATGAGATCGGTCGCGTCGCACACGCGGTTGGGCAACATGGCCGAGCGCAGCGTAGCGCTGATGGAGTCGCGCAGCGTCAGCAGCGCGTCCCGCCGCGTCAGGTCCTCGGCATCGCCTGGGACTGTGAGGCTCAGCATCAGGCGGAAGTCACGCAAGGTGTAGTGAAATCCGGCTGTGAGCGACTCCTTCGTGCCGCGCAGCAGGTGCTGGACACGTTGGCGCGCGAGCTTGCGGAAGAGGTTCTCGTCGGGAACGGGCCTGCCCCAGGGCTGGGCACGCTCGGCCTGGTCCGTGTCCTCCACGCGCAGGTTGGTGTACTGGCGCAGCTGCTGGCGGATGTGCGGCGATGCGAACAGGTGGAACTGCAGGCCGGTGCCGGGCGGGCAGTTCGCATACATGGACACCAGAACTTCGGCCATACGCTCATCAGCCCCGGCCTGGGGCATGAGCTCGAGCATGAAACCCATGCCGTCGCGGTTCACGAAGATGCGCTCGTCGGCCAGGTAGCCGGAGTAGGGCAGCCAGCCGGCGAACTGCTCTGCGGGCGAGGGCGTGCCGAGGGTCCAGGGCCAACGGCGCTTTGCCGGTGGATCGGAGGCGGAGAGATCGGCGTGCATTGTGATTTCAGGGCTTGCGCAGACCGTTGGCGGTCGGCGGCTGGTTGAACGCGGGGAAGCCGCCGAATGGCGATTGAGGCGATTGAGACGACATGCGCGCCGGCGCCTCCAGCGATGGGGAGGACGTCGAATCCGGCTCTGCGCGCGATTCAGCAGGATCGGCCTTGCCTGCGGGCGGTGGCTTGAGCGCGGTGTAGCTGTCCAGGATGCGTTGGCGCACGTGGTCGAGTTGCCAGCGTCCGTTGTCGACCTGGACGTAGACATAGCCCTGGTCCCAGAGATCGCCGTCGGCATCCTCCCAAGGTTTCGTCCACAGGCGCAGTACGCTGGCCGGGGCGCGTAGAACGATGGCGGCCTGTCCGCTCATCGGCTCGGTCAGCGCGGACGGTGCAGCGGGTAGCGGAGCAGTGCCCGCGCCGCCCGCGTTGTCGATCAGCGATGGCGCAGTACTCGCGTTGGTCGGATTGCGCTCTGCGCCGGCAGTGGCTGGGCGCTGGCTCGGCAAATTGCCGTGCACTGCGTTTGCGTAGGTGCCAGAGACGGAGTCGCAGGCGACGCCGGTTGGCGCTGCGCACGCATACCTGGTCTCGCCGTCCAGGCCGGACATGTTGACGCAGCCAGCCAGCGCAAGGCTGGACGCCAGCAGCCACCGACTCATGGCTTCGGCTCCGCCGCCTTCGGCTCCGCTGCAGCAGCCTTTGGCGGCGCACCGCTGCTTTGCAGTCGTGCCTGCAGCACGGTGCGGTCGACGTAGCCGTCCGTTCGGCTCCCGTCCGGCCAGAAGAGCGTGGGAGTACCGGTCACGCGCAGCGAGCGCGCCAGGGCGAGATTGCGCCCGATCGGATGCTCGCAGCCCGCATCCGGGCGTTGGGCACTGGCGTCGCCTTTGAGCATCCACTGGTGCCATGCACGATCACGGTCCTTCGCGCACCAGATTCCGACGGGGCGGGCTTCGCCCTGGAACGGCAGTAAGAAGGTGTGGATGGTCACGTCTTGCAGCGCCGCAAGCTCTGGCTCGAGCTGCTTGCAGAAGACGCAGCTCGGATCGCTGAACACCACCACCTGGCGGCTTCCTTTGCCGCGGCGCACAGTGATCGCATCGGCAAGCGGAAGCTGCCCGAAGTCCAGAGCGACCGTAGTTTCGCTCGCAGCGGAAAGGAGCGCCTCCGGTCCGCCGGCACGCTGCGTGAGCTTGGGTCCGGTCAGGTCGCGCATCGCCTCGGTGTCGAAGAGACGCCCGAACAGGAAGAAGCGCGGCTTGGCGGCGGGAACGTAGGCCACGTTTCCGTTCATCCAGACTTCGTAGATGCCAGGCACCTCGGTGACGGCGACTTCCGAGAACTGGGTGCCTGGATGCATCGTGCGCAACTGCTCGAGCAGCCGGGCGGCCTCGCCGGTGTTTGCGAGACCCGGCAAGGGTGCGAGCAACGCGGCGGCGAGAGCGAGTGCAGAGGCGCGAGCGGGCAGAAGCGCTGCTGGCCGGCCGTCAGGCCGCCGTCCCAAGTCAGTAGCTGTGGTCATCGGTTGGCTCCAGGTAACGGTGTTGCGGCGCCTGGGCGCGGCGCGCGCCGGCTTGCGTGGTGGACGTCATGGGCACTTCGATGCGCACGCCCTTGGTGATGACGACGTCGATCTGCCGTCCCGCATCGACCTCGATCACCGGAAAAGTGTTCTCCGCGAGCTTGATGTAGTACTGCGCCAGACGGTCCAGCGCCTTGCCGACGCCGCTTCCAAGGCCGGCGCGGTAGGCATCCGCGCTGCTGTCGGTGCTGGCGACCGTGCCCAGCGGCGAGCTGCTGTAGCTGGTATTGGCCGTCGACAGGCCCTGGCCGATGCCACTGACCACGCCGGCCAGCAGCGCGTTGGCAAGCATCTGACCCTGTTTCGTGACGAGCCGCCCGCGCATGCCGACCTTGCCGTCCTCGCCGTAGATCGAACCCTGGATCCGCACTTCCAACGTGGCGCCGTCGGCCCGCACGCAGGACAGGTTCTCCGTGCGCAGATAGGCCCTCTCGGAACTGATGTCCCCGTAGCCTGCCGCGACCACGAAGCACTCCACGTACTCGCCGCGGAACTGATTTGGCAGCACGCTGTTGTCGGAAAGGCGGATCAGCACGGGATGGGGGTTGGACTGGGATTGCCCACCGGTGGGCGCATCCAGGCCGCCCAGCAAGATGCCGCGGGTGAAGCTCACCGGCAGGAATGTGGACACCGTGCTAGAGGCTTGGTTTGTGGCGGCGCCTGCGGCTGTGTCGCTCGGCACCGCTGCGGCTTCGATCGGCCGAGCTGGAGCGCCTCCGAGCGACACCCGAGAGATGACCGGTGAGGGCGATCTCGGCACCACCACGGCAACAGGAGAACCCGTGAGAGGCGAACTTGGGGGCGGAGGTCCCAGGGGCGCCGCTGGGGCAGGCCGGACAGGCAATGCCTGCTGCGGCGGCATCACGGTCGCATAGGGTGGCTCCGCCTGGGACTGGGGAGCTGGCGGCGCTGGCGTTGGCGGCGGGCTTCGATTGACCGATCCAAGCAATCGCTGCTCCAACTCGGCGAAGCGCTGCATCGTCCTCGCTTCGAACGCCTGGCGATCCTTGTTCTGGCGCCCTTGCTCCTCGCGCTCGGACTCGTACTGCGCCAGTTTGCGGCCGGCCTGGCCGACCCACTGGTCCAGTGCATTGACCTGCCCGCCAGGGGGCATGACCCCGATGTTGGTGACGTCGTCGGGATGCGCTGCAGGCTGCCGACCACCACCGGAAGTGGTTGCCGATTCCGAGAAGCTGAAGACGATCCACAACAGGGCGACCCCAGCGGCCACGATCGCTGCCAGCAACGCGAACTGCCTCTGGCGCGGTGTCATCCGCGCCAACCAGCGCTCGCGCGGTGATGCCGGATCGCTTGGCGGCTTGCGGGGAGGGGTGGAAGGGATCATCGCGAACCTCCGCGCCGCAGGACGTAGACCGTCGTCGTGTCGCCCGGCTCCAGCTTGTGGTGCTCGATGGCGATGCCCGTGATCTCGCCGCCTGCCGGGCTGTCGGGTCGATAGAACGCCTGCTCTGCGAGGGCCATCGGCTCGGCGCCGATGTTCTTCAGCGTGTACCGCTCCCCGATTAGCCCGCGACCTTCGTACTGACGCAGGAGCGTGAACTGGACCTGCGGCCAAAGGTGCAGCGTGCGTCGCACATCTTCCACCCGTACATCGGAAGGAATGCGGCCCGAAGCCATGGCGACCAGCAGGGCCTTCATGGTGCGCACGTGGCTGGGTGCCGGGCCCGCCGGTGGAGACTGCTGCGCCTGCCGGCGCTGTGCTCGTGGCGTCCTGTCCCTGATCACGATGGTGTCGGCAGGCGTGTCCGCGCGACGCAGCAGCAGGGTGTAGGTGGCGGTGGCCGAAGAAACGAACAGGTTCACCGGGCGCGAACTGTCGCCCACCGGCCTGAGGTAGATCTCGCCCTTGCCGCGATCGCAGGCAATGATGATGTCGCCGTCGAGGTTGATGTTGCCTGCTGCGCCGGCGCCGGGAGCGGCAGGTGTGACGCCCGGCGTGAGCCCAGGGCCGGCATCGGCATTGCCGCATTGGTTGGAGTGGATGTTGCCGAACACGTCGGTGATGGCTGCGTCCTCGATGCGCAGACGCGTAGGCTCCTTCAGGGACAGGACCGCCTCGACCGCGACGCCATCGCTCGCCTCGACGAGCTGCAGGGCGTGGGCGGGCAGTCCGAGCCCAAGCATGCCCAGTGCGAGCAAACAAGGCATTGCGAGTGATCCGGCCAGGCTCTCCCGCGCGCATTGCCCGGACACGGCCGTCTGCGCCGGCTCATCGATGGACCTCGCGCGGGTGCGATGTGCTTTCTCACTTGACCGCATAGGGCACCTCCTTGAAGCCAACGATGTGCATGCGCGCACCCGCGTGGCTGAAGTCGATCCGGTAGGCCTTGAGTTCGTTGGCCGTCTCGTGGCCGTTGACGAGCGTGCGCAGTCGCCCGCGCACGACCAGTGACTGGCTTGCCTCACTGGCCACGAGCTGCTGGGGCGAGAAGGCGGTGGCCGCGTTGATGCGCTTGAGCCGCTCGGCTTCCACCTCCTGGCGCGACTTCAGCGCACCATGCTGGGCCGGCTCGACGTAGCCGAGGAGCATGTCCTTCTTCCAGTCGATGCTGCTGGGTGTGACGTCCAGCACCAGCCAGGCAATGAAACTGCCCATCTGCTCCAGGTACTCGCCAGAGGCCTTGTCGCCAGCGACCCAGAAGGTCTTGTTCAGCGTCGGCGGGACAACCACGGTGCGAACCGAGCCGAGCAGCAAGACGATGGACAGCAGTGCCACAAGCAGGCAGCCGGTGAGGCCGCCCAGCGCCAGGCTCAGGTTCTGGTTGCGCCGGCGCAGGTCGCGCAGATCGCCACTGAGTCGTTCGAACTCCACGACGGCGCCTCAGCCAAGCATGCGCCGTACGTGGGACGGCGGTGTGGCCTGCATCGAGGACGCCGGGCTGGTCGGCAGGTGCCAGTACAGCCAATGGGTCGCAAAGGCCGGATGCTTGTCCACCTTGAGCCGGGCGATCCACCTGGACAGCGCGATGCCGCCAGCGACGCACAGGGCGAAGGCACCCTTGTGCGACGTCAGGTAGCCGACGAAGAACATGAACAGGACCGGCGCGGCCACGTCGATGTCCCAGAAGCCGATCTTCCAGCTGTCGTCCAGCCGGCGCGGGATGTACGTATCCGCCTGCATGGTCTTGCCCGGTTCTTGCGGGGATTCAGACCACGGCACCCATGATGGCCCCGGCAATCACCAGGCCAACGGCTGCGAAGATCGCCATGCCGATGTAGAACAACACCGGACCGAAGTTACGCAGTGCCGACAGGCTGATCAGCGCCACGACGAAGCCGATGAAGCCGACGAGCGCCTTGATCGCCGGGCCCAGGTCGGCCAGTTGGGACAGCGCAGAGGTCATCGGTCCAGTGATGCCCGTGAATGCCACCAGGTCCAGCGCGTGGCCTGGAAGCGCCAGCAACGTTCCCACGATGGCGACGAGAACCAGGGCGCAGCAGGTCACAGCGTGGCGCATACGCGCGACCGGCATGACGGGGAGGTTGGGGGTGGGCAGCGAAGCGGTTCCTCGATCCATGAATAGCTCCTTGTGAAGTGACGGGCGAACGGATGGGAGAAGGTCGGCAAACAACGACTGGCCCCGTCACGGCGGACGGACGGGCACGGCGGACGGCGCAGGAGGAGCGGGGCGCTTCACGGAAGCTGGCGTAGCCTCCTCCGCAGGGTGCAACTTGGGTTGCTGGCAAGGCCTGACCACGAAGGTGGCGCTGCGGCCGACCACCTCCTGACCGATGCATGCCGGTGCAGGAGGAGCCGCTGCAGGAGCGAAGCCGTCTTCCGGCTCGCCCTTGCTGGCACAACCGTAGGTCGACGCCCAGATGCACAGCGCGAGTACACGAACGCAGGGGCCGCTGTGGCCGACGTGACGGTCGTTCATGGCCCGACCCTCGCGGCAAGGCTGCCCATGCGCGATGTCTGTGCCGTCTTGGCACGGGCATCAGAGCCCTTTTGACCGTCCGCCGAGGGCAGATGGCGGAAGACCCGCCAGGCATACCGGGCTCGCGCGCGCGTGCACGCCTCGCCTTTGAGCTGGGTGCAACTGGCGTTGTATGAGCCTATGGCATCCCAGGTCGGTCCCAGCCCATTGAATGCATCTGCCAGAAGCCAAGCGCCTACATGCAGATTGACGCACGCGTCAAACAGGTCTGCCTCAGCGATGCCGTGTTGCGCGAGCCTGGGCAGATGGCGGCTGTTGATCTGCATCAAGCCAATGTCGTAGCTCGACGTTCTGTCGATGTGGTCTCTGTTCACGGCTCGCGGGTTCAGGCCCGACTCGGTGCGGGCCACGGCGATCAAGAGTTCCTGCGCGATGCCGTAGCGCTCGGCTGCGGCGCGCCAGCACGGCTCAGCCCGTGCTTCGGAGAGAAAGGCCAACGAGATCGCAAGAAATGTGCTGCTCCTTCGTGCCGCACGAGCGACGCGTTGCCACCGTTCCTCACGGCCGCGCAGGTGCGCCTCAGCGCGCTGCGGGCTGGAGTCGACCAGGTTGTTGGGCGCTGTGTGATCCATGAACGAAGCGTAGGCATCCGCATCTCGCTCGTCGCCTGGCAACGCAGCGACTGCGACGGGGATATCGCGCTTAGTTCGACGCGCGGTTAAGGCCGGAATGGCTCTCAAGGCGTGCCTCGACGATCTAGCCGCGCCCAAGCACCTCTGCTCGCCGCACGGCTTGGCCGGACGCAGCGATGGGGCAACAGGGGGGGGCTGGCGAATTGGGGCCGGTCGGACCAGGAAGCTTCGTCGAGCGAACCACAAGCCACGCTTGCGATCTCTCGGACACACGGCGTGCGGGTGAGGCCCTGTGAGGCGACGAGGGACAACGTGAGGGGGCGATACGGCCGAGCTGCGCGTTGACGTTGTGCGCTGACGCCGCGTGGCACCTGCAGGGAACCGCGCGCAGTCATCTGCAAGTGCACTCAGCGCGCTGTGCGCACTCGATCACCGCAGTCACCGGCGCGGCAGCTGGCGGTTCAGATTGCACTGGAGAGTCCGCAGGACTCGCCTGAGAGTGAACACGTCGCTCCGAATGGATTGGGTCACGAGGTGGCCGGAGATGATGAGGTGCCCTGTGCCATAACCCGATGGGTCAGTCTTCGACCAGCGCTTGTCGTTCCGGGCGAAGTGGAAGGCTGCACGCGAACAGCCGCTGCCCTTCAATGAGTTGGGGACTTCCAAGGCAGGAGAATGCATAGCCCCCTTTGCGCAGGATGCGCTGGATCCCCACTGGGGAGACGCTCACGAGGTCGCATGCACCGCGCCGGGCCGCGACATCCATGGTCGCGGCAAGCAATGCCAGGGACTGGACCGTGTCAAGGGTGCCGCGAGCAGGTGCTGAGCCGTCCAAAGAGACCGCCGCGAAGCGCGAGAGCTCCCACATGTGTTCGACCGCAGGTGGCCTCGCACCATCCAGCAGCTGAGGAAACACCTGGGCGAGGAGGTATGGGCGGGTGGTGGGAAGAAGGCGGGCACATCCGTGGATGCTCCCCGTGTCGTCGGTCGCCAGCACATGCACCGTGTCGGGACGATCGAACCCATCCCACTCAAGATCATCAGTCGCCTCGGGAAGCGACCAACCGAGACGTTGCACGAACACCCGGTGACGATATTGCCCGAGTGCGCGCAGATGCCGGCCCAGCTCCTGGGCAGTTCCGCTTACGTAGTTCATTGCAGTCCTCCAGAGTCTTGGATTTCAAGCTGGAGTGACATCGATGACTAGCTACCGAAATAGGTAGTAATTGTTGGAAGTCGTTGGGAGTGACACTGTTGCGGGAAGTCGTTGCTTGATATGCAATTCAGGCACCGATCTTGCAACCGAATTGCCGGTTGCAAGAATTGATTCTCGTCACAGGAAGGATGGCAGGATGGCGTATTGGTCTGTGCGATTGCCCGAGGAACTGCGCGAGGTGACGTCTGTCGACGAGGCCTTCGCCGCGATCGTGAACGCCGCACGTGAAGTTGGCTTCGATTCCTGCGCGTACGGCTACCAACATCCGTTGCCGTTCTCACGCAGTGAGATCTTCTTGCTGAACAACTACGCCAAGGACTGGCGAGAGCGCTACGACGACGCCCAGTACTTGGGCGTCGACCCGACGGTGATCCGTGCACGCGCCTCGATCGAGCCGATCGTGTGGAGCAACAAGCTCTTCCGCGGCGCTGCACAGCTCTGGGACGAGGCCCGCTCGTTCGGACTGCGTCATGGCTGGGCTCAGTCGTGCTTCAGTCCCGATGGCGGTGTCGGCTTGCTGTCACTGGCCCGTGGCGATGAACCCTTGAGCGAATTGGAACTGCGCGTGAAGGACATTGAGTTGCGCTGGCTTGTCAACGTGGCCCACGGTGCACTGTCGCCGTGGGCGGTGTCCATTTCCAAGCGTCGCTCCCGCAAGCTGACGCGCCGAGAGATCGAGGTCCTGCGCTGGGCTGGTGACGGCAAGACAGCCGATGAGACCGGTCGGATCATCAGCCGCTCTCGGTTCACCGTCGACTTCCACTTCAAGAACGCAATGCGCAAGCTCGGCGTCCGGACCCGGACAGCCGCTTTGGCGCGCGCCGCCGCGATGGGGCTTCTGCGCTGAGCGCCATGCACGATCTCACGGCTCTCCAGTGCTGCAGTTCAGTGCGCAGGGCTGGTATCAACGTGCACGTGTGCGGTGCGTGGCGCGCACGGCCATGTCGACCATCAGCTGAGCATGGTTCAGGTTGCAGCTTTGCCGGAGGCGGGCCGTTCCTTGCGAAGGCGTTTGGCAACTGCGCTCATCAGCTCTCCGACATCTGTCCGCAGCCCTTCGGCGATGCGAAACAGCGTGGTGATCGACGGACTGGTATCGGCCAGCTCGAGCTTGGCGATGAAGGTGCGGTTGAGGCCGCTTTGGAACGCCAGGCCTTCCTGGCTCAGACCTGCGGCGTTGCGCCGCGCCCGTAGTTCCGTTGCGAAGGCGCGCAGCAAGGCGGGATCTTGATGCGAACGCATGCGCCAACTGTGTCGGCATTGATGCATTTATGCACCCGCTTGTATGGTACAAAACTGCATGCCAGTTCAACTTCAGGCGATGTCCCAGCTTCAACGCAGGAATGCGGACCGCGGCGCGGTACGGGCAATCGTCGAGGCGTCACGGCACTTGCGGTACGTCTTGGAGAACATTGGCTCGTGCCGAACATCCACCCGCGGCGAAGACGGCGTGAGGACGCGGCTGCGTGTCGCAGCCCCAGTGACCGGTCGTTCGCCGGTTCGCGATCGCGGTGATGGAGTCATTGCATGAGTCGACGCCCAAAGCCCGCTGAACCGCAGTCGTTGGTGACGCGACTCGGGGTGCAGGTGCGATCCCTGCGGATGGGCTCGGGGCTATCCGGGCAGGATCTGGCGCTGGCAAGCGGTGTCTCGCGCTCGATGCTGTCTCGGATCGAGAGGGGTCAGGTGTCCCCATCCGTGGACACCCTGGGTTGCATCGCTCGCGGCTTGGGCGTTCCCATCGCGCGGTTCTTCGCCGAGCAGGCGGACCGGCCTGAGTTCAGCTTGGTGCGCAAGGGCCGTGGCGCTCGAATCGAAAGCCTGGCGAGCGTACAGGGGTACCGGCACGAGCTGCTCGGGCACGTGCCTTCGGCGCAGCTGAACGTGGAGCCTTACTTGGTGCGCCTGGATGCCAAGGCAGGCGCGTATGCAAGTTACCAGCATCCCGGCATGAAGTTCGTGCACCTGCTGAGCGGCCGCCTGCGCTACCGCCATGGCGCGACGGTGGTGGCGTTCGACGCCGGCGACTCGTTGCTGCTCGACGCCAGCGCGCTGCACGGTGTGGAGGAGATCGTCCAGGGGCCCGTCTCCTACCTGGCAATTTCGTTCACCGCCCGAAATTGACGCTCGTCAAGGGTCAGAAGAACCTGCGCGCGACGATGAAACCCGTGGCCACCAACACCAGCAGGGCAAGAATGATCCAGTTGCGGCGCCAGGCGGACGAGTATCTGCGCCGCGCGAGTTCGTCGGCGCCAAGCCGAAAGCTTGCGCGTTCCACGTAGCCGGTCCTGCGGCGCCACCACTCGCGGTACCAGTCTCGATTGTCAGCTCCCATGCAGCCAGATGGTATCGAGCCAGCACTGGCAGTCTGCTTGCCGCACGAAGCGTGCTGCTGCTATTGGCCGTCCGAAGTCTGCGTGCCGGGTGCTAGTTCCCGTATCCACGCCTCAGGGCAGGGTGGCACGTGGACCTTCAGGCTCGCAGCAAGGCGCGGATCTCGGTCCAGCCGTTGCAGCAGATCGCAGAACGGGCAACTCGAAGGTCCCGATCGCCGCAGACTGGCCGCGTCGATGGCTTCGCAACCGCACCGCCCGCACCTGACCATGTGGAAGCTGCGTGTGCAGGTGATCCACAGCGCAGACGTGTGCGCTGCCAGGTCGAAGGCCCGGTCAAAGCTGATGCGGCAGTGCCGGCTATAGAGCGTGCGGTAGTCCTGGTAGGCCGCGACCAGCGCGTCGGCCGGCGCGAAACCCGCGACGCGCATCCGCGTGAAGCTGCCTATCACGACGGACGCTTCGACACGGTGAAGCAGGTTGGCACGGTGGTACCACTCCCGAGAGTCCGGCGTCCGTCCTCTTGGCGCTGGATGACGGGCGCTGAACAGCATGCGCAGGAGCTCGAACGCGGGCAGCCCGGTGAGGTACTGAATCGTGCGCACACGAGCGCCAAGCAGCGCGCAGTCCTGTGCCAGCGACAGCGCGTGTACCTTGACGGTGATCGAGGAGCCGATCGGCATGGCGTGGATCTCGCGCCCTACTGGTCAGGGGGGATCGAGGCAAAGGCCGGCCTTGCTGCTGCCAGCGTTGCGGCGACCGCGTCAGGCGCCTGGAGTAGGGTGACGACATCGCTGCGCGCGAGAAACAGCGACGTGTGACCCACCGCGCAGACGGAGGCCCACAACCGCTCTGGCATCAATGCGCGGATCGCCTGAGCCTGTTCGGCGAGCAGCCCAAAGCGTCGGCATGTGCCAGCCATGTCGCGATCGAGCCCAAAGCGTAGGGCATAGACGAACTGCAAATTGGTGGTCTGCACATCGGACAATCTCGCCTGTCCTGAGATGGCGAACATCTGACCGGGTTGCGACGAGAGGAGCAGAGGCATCGTCATGTTGAGCTCTCGAGCTGATGGAGCGAGGAGCATAGGTTGGAGTCCACCCTCGGCGCCACCTGCCGAATCCGGCAGGCTCCTGAATCGAGTAGGTACTGACGCCGAAGCCTTGCGTGCTCGATGCCCTTGGAGTCAGGATGGACGCGGGGGCGGCGCAGCCAATCGGCGCCGAGTTCCACTGGTCGTCGCGGTGACGCGCCCCGGTGTCTTGCCGTTGCGCCTCAATGGCCTACCTCGGGCGTCCGGCGTCGATCCATCTCTGCGTCATGCCTCGCGCGAGGTTGTAGCGGGCGCAGTTGTATTGCTCCAGGCAGTCCAACTCGGTGTTCGCGATGACGCGCAACGCCGTCAGGTTTGGCAGATCGGTGACGAGATTGCTTACCTGACTGTTGGTCAGCGTGCTGTATCGGGAGGGCGTCAGCGACCAAGCAAGGGTGCGGCTGAAACCGCTTCTTCAACGGCACGGGCGGACAGCACAGCGTCAGCGAAGTGCGTCATTCAGTAGCTCGGCCAGCCTTGCTCCGGCGAGTGCCAGTTGCCGCTCCATGATCGGCGTGAACCGGATTGCATATTCGTCGTCGAGCGTCCTTGTTGGGTAGAAGTCGGGCCTGGAGGTGATGCCGCAGGACTCCTCGGCAGCCTGCACAACCGAGACACGCCGCTTCGCTCTGGGTACACCGATCTGCGCCAGACGCGCAAGCGTCGCTGAGCTGTCTTCGACTCGGTTGTGCAGCAGCCCCGAGTCCCACAAGGCGTGCAGGTTCGTGCCTTTTCCGAAGGCCTGCAGCTGGTAGCTGTTGCCGCCCCGGTCATCCGCAAAGCCAGCGTGCAAAGGCTGGTGCACGTCGCCCGCGAGGTGCACGACGTACTTGAGGGCGAGAAACCGAGCCTCATCGCCAGGAGCTGATTGCAGGATGCGTAGTTGCTGCTCAAGGGCTCCCACGACGCAGCGGCCACCAGCGCAGTCTCTGGCGGCGTCGTACGAGCAGGACGTCCGCGGAAAGTTCACGTAGTGCCAAGCGGCTGTGGCAGGACTGCGTTGCTCGTCTGCCCAGGTCGATATGGACGCCAACGTCGCCCCGGGCTCCGGCGCTAGCAGGCGCGCGACCTCCAATCGAGCCTTCGGCGTAAGTTGGGTCTGTGCAAGCTCGGCAATGAGCCGATGGCCGCGCTGTCCCCAGGCGTTCGCGGTCGAAGGGAGAAGCGCTGAACACAGCATCGCGATGCATAGCGCGGCTGCAGTCGCTCGAGCTGCCACCGCCGTCCTGTTCCATAAGTCCATGGGTGCTCCGAGGTTCAAGGGCTATACGCTGCAGGGCCGCGGCTTCCCACGGCGTTTGCGGGTCGGTGCAGTGTTGTCTGCCGAACCGTTTGCCGAGCTGTTTCGCGCGGCGTCCGGAAGGTGATCGACCATCGGAGCGATTTGACTGGCGCAACGCAGTGCTGCCAGGCCCAGCGCGACGCGCCCGCCATCTTGTAGATCGAACGTGGGGCGACCTCCAGTTGCACAGCTTGGCGTTTGGCTGCTTGGTCTGGTGGATATGGACGAAAGCGCAGCGTGACCTCGCTGCCAAGCGAGACGCCGGCAATGATCTCGAAATCCGGCACATCGCGGTGCCAGCCTAGCGGGGTGCCCGGCGCGTATTCGGCAACCAGCACCTGCACGATCTGCCGCCGGTCAACGGCGAGCCAGTCAGCCACGCGGTCTCGGAGCGGCGCCAGCCGCTCGTCCAGATCCTTGGCCGGCCGCAGCCTGTGCGTATCGAAGTCGTAGGAGCCGCCGTAACTGATGACCTGCCGCCTTGCCAAGTATTCCTTGTACTTCGCGGGCTGCAGTTGCAGGGTGCTCATGAGGTCGAGCAGAGCGGCTTCCTCCTCGTGGGTCAGGAAGTCCTTCTCGTAACGCAGGCCCGGGATCGCGACGATCTCTTCCGTGGCGAACAGGTCACTTTGCATGCTGTGGTTCCCGGATCGGAGGGGGAGGCTGGATTGGGCGTTTCCGACAGACATCCGCCGCCGTTCGTGATACTGTATCAACATCCAGTTGTTTTTGCCATGTCCGCCGTTCCAGCTTTCTCCCCACCAGTCGCCGCCAACGATGTCGGTGCGGTGCGCCAAGTGGCGTTGTCGCCGCGGGTCGCCGAAGCTGTGTGGCGCGGTACCGAGCTGGAGCACCGTACGACGGCGGTCCGATCGACGGGATGGGCAGAGCTGGATGCCGAGTTGCCTGGAGGCGGCTGGCCGGAGCAGTCGGTGGTCGAGATCCTGACGACCCAGCCGGCGACACTCGAATGGCGGCTGCTGGCGCCTGCGCTCAAGTCCGTGACCGCCAGCGGCGGCAATGTCGTGCTCGTCGGGCCACCGCGCCTACCGCATGTGCCCGGGCTGCAGCAGGTGGGATTGAGCGAGCGACACATCATCTGGATCGAAGCCGAAGCGCCTGCCCAGCGGCTGTGGACAGCCGAGCAGCTCATCAAATCGCATGCGGCTGGCGCGATCATCGCCTGGCTGCCCAAGGCGCGCGCCGAGCAGATCCGCCGGCTGCAGGTCTGCGCACAAGGCTGCGAAGGCCTGGTCTTCCTGTGCCGTCCCGATGCGGCGCGCCACGAGTCGTCAGCGGCGCCCCTGCGCGTGCACGCATCGGTCGGCGTCGACTGGGAACTGCATGTGCAGGTCCTGAAGCGCCGCGGTCCGACCCATGAGAGGCCTCTCGCGCTCGCGTCGCTGCCTGGCGGTCTCGCCAGCGTGCTGACACCTCGGGTGCTCCGGCCGAGCCTACTCCTGCCCAGCGAGGCCATCGATGCTGTGGACAGCGCTGCTGCTACCGCCCGGTCCCGACGCCACGCCACCCACTGATGACCAGCTGCGCGGACTTGCGATCTGGGCGCTGCACCTCTCGCCGCGCACTGCCATCGCCGAGGACGCCGTGGTCATGGAGGTGGAGGCCAGCGCGCGTCTCTTCGGGGGCAAGCGTGCACTGCGCGACCGCGTGGTGCTGGAGGCTGCCGACCTGGGAGTGCAAGCCATCGCCTGGTCATCGACCAGCTTGGCCGCACTGGCTTTCGCACGCGCTGGCCGCGAGAACGGCATCCGCGGCGCGCTGACTGCGCTGCTCGATCCTTTGCCCATGGACACGCTGTCGGCGGTGCGGCCACACCGCACGACGCTGTCCCAACTCGGTTGCCGCACGCCGGGCGACGTGCGCGCGCTGCCGCGCGGTGGGCTGAGCCGGCGGTTCGACAAGCAACTGCTGGTGGCCCTGGATCAGGCCTACGGCCTGCGGCCCGAGGTCCACGTGTGGGTGGAGTTGCCCGAGGCCTTCAAGGTGCGGCACGAGCTGATGGCCAGGGTCGAGGCCGCGCCCGCGCTGCTGTTCGCCGCGCGGCGCCTGCTGTTCGCCGCGCGGCGCCTGCTGCTGCAGATGTGCGCCTGGCTGGCCGCGCGCCACGCCGGCATCACGGCTTTCACGCTGCGCTGGATGCACGACGCCATGCGTCCGCGCGGCGCAGATCCGGGCGGTGAGCTGACCATCCGCACGGCCGCGCCCATGCGTGACGTCGAGCACCTGTGCCGCCTGCTGGCGGAGCACCTTGCGAAGACCACGCTGCAGGCACCGGCCGGAGACCTTGAACTCGAGGCCCTGGACGTGCAGCCGCTGGAGGAGGCGAGCAAGTCGCTGCTGCCCGACACCAGCCGGCAGGGCGAGTCGCTCACGCTGACGCTCGAGCGCATCGCCGCGCGCCTGGGCCCCGAGAAGGTGCGCAGGCCCGTCGTCCGTGAGGACCACCGCGTCGAGTGGGCTCAGCACTGGCAGCAGGCGCCGCAGCCGCTGCCCAAGCGGGGGACGCGCAGGAACCGTTTCCCGCAGCCGACCTTCTTGCTGCCCGAGCCGCTGCGCCTGGCCATGGACGGCCACCTGCCCATGTACCAAGGCACGCTGCAGTTGCTCACCGGGCCGCACCGCATCGAGGGCGGCTGGTGGCACCGCGTGCAGGTGGGCGAGGCGCAGTGCACGCGCAACGTGGCGCGCGACTATTGGGTCGCGCGCAGCCCGCACGCGGGCGTGCTGTGGGTCTACCTGGAGCGGCTGGCCAAGGACCAGACCGCCTGGTACCTGCACGGCGCGTTCGCATGAGCGTCACCCTGGACACCGACCTGCCGTCAGAGGACGCGCGCGCGGGCATTCCGCTGTACGCGGAGCTGCGCTGCCTGAGCAACTTCAGTTTCCTTAAGGGAGCGAGCTGGCCGGGCGAGCTGGTCGAGCGCGCCGCGGCGCTGGGCTACAGCGCGCTGGCCATCACGGACGAATGCTCCATGGCCGGTGTCGTGCGCGCCTACGAGGCCGCCAAGGAGCATGGGCTGCGCCTGCTGTATGGCAGCCAGTTCACCGTGCAGTGCGACGCGCCGTTCACCCTCGTGGTGCTGGCCTGCAACCGCAATGGCTACGGGAATCTCTGCGAGTTCATCACCGGACTGCGCCGCACGTCGGAGAAAGGGACCTACCGCCTGGACATCGACGACGTCGATCCGCAGGCCCTGGTCGACTGCGTGGTGCTGGTCTCGCCCAACCGCGAGGCCACGGACGCGCAGCTGGAGACGCTCGCGCGCTGGCTGCTCGATGCCTTCCTTGGGTGCTGCTGGATCGGGGTGGAGCAGTACCGCATGCTGGACGACGAGATGTGGCTGCACCGCTTGCGCAGGATCAGCGCGCTGACGGCGATCCCGCTCGTGGCCAGCGGCGACGTGCGCTTGCACGTGCGCTCGCGCAAGGCACTGCACGACGTGATGACGGCCACGCGCGTGGGCCGGCCGCTCACCGAATGCGGCTGGGACCTGGCGCAGAACGCCGAGCAGCACCTGCGCAGCCGGCTGCTGCTGGCTCAGCGCTACACCGCGGACCTGCTGGCCGAGACCCTGCACGTGGCCAGCCGCTGCAGTTTCGACCTGGGCGAGCTGCGCTACGAGTACCCGTCCGAAGTCGTTCCCGCCGGCCACACGCCATCGAGCTACCTGCGGCAGCTGACCTACGAAGGCGCAGGTCGGCGCTGGCAGGACGGCATCCCGGCCAAGACGCAGACCCAGATCGAGCACGAGCTGAGCTTGATCACGGACCTCAAGTACGAGCACTACTTCTTGACCGTGGCCGACGTCGTCCGCTTCGCGCAGTCGCAGAACATCCTGTGCCAGGGGCGCGGCAGCGCGGCCAATTCGGTGGTCTGCTACTGCCTGGGCATCACCGAGGTCGACCCCGCGCGCATGTCGACGCTGTTCGAGCGCTTCATCAGCCGCGAAAGGGATGAGCCGCCGGACATCGACGTCGATTTTGAGCACCAGCGACGGGAGGAGGTGATCCAGTACCTGTACCGGAAGTACGGCAGAAGCCGCGCCGCGCTGACGGCGGTCGTCAGCTCGTTCCGCGCGAAGTCGGCCTTCCGCGACGTGGGCAAGGCGCTCGGCATCGAGCTGTCGCGCCTGGAGGCGCTGGCCAGCAACCTGACCTGGTGGGACGGCAGCGATGCGCACCGGCAGCGTCTGGCCGAGACGGGCCTGGATCCGAACGATCTCGCCGTGCAGCAGCTGCTGGTGCTGGTCGGCCAACTGATCGGCATGCCGCGGCACTTGTCTCAGCATCCAGGTGGGTTCGTGCTGACGCAAGGGCCACTGCAGCGCATCGTGCCGATCGAGAACGCGGCCATGGCGGACCGCACCATCGTGCAGTGGGACAAGGACGATCTCGATGCGCTCGGACTCATGAAGGTCGACGTGCTGGGCCTGGGCATGCTGTCGGCGCTGCGCAGGACGCTGGAGTTCGTGAGCCTGCGCGAGGGCTACCGCTTCGAGATGCAGGACATTCCCGCGGAAGATCCCGAGACCTACGCCATGGTCTCCAGCGCCGACACCATCGGCGTGTTCCAGATCGAGAGCAGGGCGCAGATGTCCATGCTGCCGCGGCTGCGGCCGCAGTGCTTCTATGACCTCGTCATCGAGGTGGCGATCGTGCGGCCGGGGCCGATTCAGGGGCAGATGGTCCACCCTTACCTGAACCGACGGCAGGGCAAGGAGCCGGTGGTGTACCCGAGTGCGGCATTGGAAGAGGCCCTGGGCCGCACGCTGGGCGTGCCGATTTTTCAGGAACAGGTCATGCAAATCGCGGTCTTGGCCGCCGGCTTCACGCCTGGCGAGGCCGACCAGTTGCGGCGATCCATGGCGGCGTGGCGGCGCAAGGGCGGGCTGCAAAAGTACTACGACAAGATCGTCCACGGCATGACCTCGCGCGGCTACGAAGAGGCCTTCGCCGTGCAGATCTTCGAGCAGATCAAGGGCTTCTCCGAGTACGGATTTCCGGAGAGCCATGCGGCGAGCTTCGCGCTGCTGGTCTACGCGTCGTGTTGGATCAAGTGCCACCACCCGGCCGAGTTTCTGGCGGGCATGCTGAACTCGCAGCCCTTGGGCTTCTATTCGCCGTCGCAGCTCGTGCAGGGCGCGCAACGCCATGGCGTCGTGGTGCGTGCGGCCGACGTGATGTACAGCGACTGGGATTGCGTGCTGGAGGACCTGCCGGGGCCACCGGCCGTGCGGCTGGGCCTGCGGCTGGTCTCGGGGCTCAAGGAGGCCTCGGCCCATCGCATTGCGGCTGCGCGAGCCGAGGCGCCGTTCGAGGATCCCGAGGACCTGGCCAGACGCGCGCGGCTGGAGCAGCACGAGATGACCTTGCTTGCTGGAGCCGATGCGCTGCGAAGCCTGTCAGGCCATCGCCGCCAGCAGGTCTGGCAGGCCGCGGCGCTGCGGCGCCCACCTGAGCTGTTGTCCGACGCTCCTGTGGACGAAGACTTCTTGGAGCTGCCGGCTGCGCCCGAAGGCCAGGAGGTCGTGCACGACTACGAGACCATTGGGCTTACGTTGCGCAGCCATCCACTTGCTTTGCTGCGGCCGGCGTTGGCCAGGCGCAGGCTGCTGCGGGCTGCGGACCTTGCCGAGATTCCAGACCGGCGCTTCGTGCGTTACGCGGGCATCGTGACGATCCGGCAGCAGCCGGAGACGGCAAAGGGCACGGTTTTCATCAGCTTGGAAGACGAGACCGGTACGGTGCAGGTGATCGTGTGGAAGTCGCTGCGCGAGAAGCAGCGCGCCGAGGTACTGCGGTCCCGGCTGCTGGCGGTGCAGGGGCGTTGGCAGCGCGAAGGAGAGGTCACCAACATCATCGCGTACAGGCTGGTCGATCTCACGCCGCTGTTGGGGCGTCTGGCGACGGTGTCGCGGGATTTTCACTAGGCACAGCCGCTTTAGGGCCTGCGGTGGTAGTCGGCCACTGCCCGCGCGCCAAGCGCGATGACGATGACCGGGATCGCTGCCCATGTGGCCGGGTGAACGGGTCCGGGCCACACCAGGACCAAAACGCTCGCGCACATCGTGAAGATGCCGAAACAGACATGCAGCGCAAAGCGCTCCGGATTGTGGTGGCGGAATTCCTTCGCCTTGACAACGCGCAGCATGAGGCCGTCCAGGACCAGTACCAAGGCGAGCGGGATGCAGCGTGGGATCCACTCGAAGATGGCCGATGCGCGGTACATCGCGAGCAGCAGCAATGCCTCGACCGACCGGAAGTAGGTGCTGCCGAACAGGCGCAGCTGCACCTGGGCCATCTCATGGCCGACCGGGCGCTCCGGTGATGTTGCGGCCGCCGCAGCAGGAAGTGGCATCGGCTTTGAACTCGCGACGTTGGCTTGCATCGACAGCGCTCGTTGCGCGATGCTCTCTGCCGAGGGAAATCCCCAGATCTGCGCGGTACTTTGATGCTCTTGCAGCATCTGCTGGAAGAAGTGGGCAGGCGGATGGGCCGAAGGAAGGTACAGCACGGCCGCGAGCAGGGCGGTCAGGCAGGCTGTTGCGACGATACGGATCATGACGGCTTGGCCGCCCGGGGATCCGGGCCAGGATCGATGATCTGGAACCGGCCCTTGATGCGCCGGCCGCCCGAGATTGACGCGACATAGTGCAGGTTGGGCAGCTTGCCGAGGATGTCTGCCGGTATCGCCTCCTCCAGGGTTTCGGAGACCTGCGTGGAATAGGACGACGAGAAGTCCCCCAGGTGCACGTCGGAGCCGTGGCTCAGTCCGACGCGCATCGAGTGGATGGCCGTGCGGCCGATGGTCTCGACGACGAACTCCTGCGTCGGACGGTCCTTGGTACGCAGCGCGATGAGGTTGTTGAGGTTGCCCAGCACCATGCGCGCTGCATCCTCGCTGCCCAGGCGCCTGGCCAGGTCGGCCAGCGTCTGCATCGCGCAGGTCGAGTAGATGCCGCCCTCAGCACCTTTGTTGAGGATCTCGATCAGGGGCAGGTTGATGACGTTGGAGACCTCATCGACGAACAGAGCGATGCGCCGGTGTGCCCCGAGGTTGTAGCGCATCCCCGCGCGCGCGGCCAGGTCCGCCAGTGCCAGCGCTCCGATCGCTGAAGCGACCGAAGGGTCGGGCAGGGAGTCGACGCACATGTACAGCACGTGGCCGGCCTGCTCGATCTTCTCCAGGTTCATGATGGGACGGACGTCCTCCAAGTCGAAGGGATCGGGCGACAACGTGCGTCCAAGGTCACCCGACGTGAGCATGGACAGGATCGGCAGCAGGTTTGCCGTGATCTTCTGGTAGTGCTCCCTGTCGTGCCGGAACGTGCGTACCTGCGCGTCGATGGTCTTGGTGCGCTGGCTGTCGCTGACCTGGTGCTCGTAGTACGAGACCATGCCCATCAACTCGTGGCTCGCGGCCTCGGACGGCTTGCGCATGCCGCCGCGCTGAGCATCGTGCAGCAGCTTCTTCATCTCCGGCACCTGGCGCCATTGCGGTCCCAGAAGCTCCTCGTAGAAGCGACGAAGGCTGGCCTCCAGGATGGGCTCGATGCCGTTCTCGATGTAGCGCATGAGCTTGCGCAGGTTCGGCCTTTCCTCCAGCTCCACCAGGCCCTGGACCACGACGTTCACGGCATCCCAGCCGAAGGCGCTGAAGGCTCCCGCCGTGTCCGGCGGCATGATGGCCTGGATGCGCGAGGCCACTTCGGTGGGCTTTTGCCAGTTGAAGGTGAAGTCGATGCGGATGCCGGTGTCCGGAAAGGCCGGGTGGAACTCCAGAAAGGTGTCTGGCTCACGGTAGCGGTCACAAGCCCATTGCACGACGCGCTTGAGGCGGTGGCTGTTCTTGGGGTCGATCACGATGACCACGTCGCCCCTGCGAACTGCCTGGGCGACGAGGATTGCCAGCGCCACACCTTTCCCGGACTGCGTTGTGCCGACCAGCAAGAGGCCGCCCTCGAAGTTCTGCAGCGGTCGATAGACTGCCTGTTCCAGCGGTTCGACGCCGTGGATGAAGGGAAGGCCGATCTCCTCGTCCGGTTGCGGATCCGCTCGGTATCCCAACAGGTTCAGCAGGGCGGGGGAGACCAGGAACTCGCGGTAGTCGACCTTGGCGAGCTCGTACAGGCGCTGGGAGTGCACCGGCAGCCACTCGAAGCCCTGTCCAAGGTACACCTTTTCGGAAGCGGCCGTGAGCCGCTCGACAGTGCGCACATCGATCACCTGCATGGCCCGTCCGGACAAGGATGCGCGCACCACAAGGATGCGCAAGGCCTGCGCCGTTCTCCACACGCCGAACAGCAGGCACACAAGTGCCATCGGCGTTGCGAGCAGCCACGGCGTGCGGCCACGCCCCGCGTCGAGGACGATCGCGCCGAAGGCGACCAGCCAGGCCAAGCCCGCATAGGCCTCGTAGGCCCTGCGCCACGGCATCTCATAGGGGCGCACGAGCATCTCAGCGTCCAGGGGGCGGGCCATCCACGGCCATCGCTGCACCGGTGAGGAAGGCCTTGTCGACCACGAGACCGCCAGCTGAAGATCCCTGGGATGCACTGGGCGCCGGCGTGGAGTCATCCGCGTCGGCGAGCACCAGCATCCCTGCCTGCGCCAACGCCTGCTGGGCCCGCGGCGGTGCAATGCCTCTGCGGGCAAACTCCGACCACGCGATGAAGAGCCCGTCGGCCGTCAACCTCGCCTGGGGCGCACCATCCTCGCCGCTGAGAGCGTCGATCACATCGACGAGCGCGGCCTTCACCTGCGTCGCAAGTCGCATCGGCGCGGCCAGGCGCAGTGCAGCGCTCGTAGGAGCGGGGCGGCTCAGCTCGCCTGCACTCGTCGCTGCGGGCTCTCTACCCAGTTCTTTGCCAGGCGCGGCAGGTAGCGCGGGGGCTACCTGCCCAATGGGCAACTCCAGCTGCTGCGGGATCGGCTGCTGCGGCGGCGGGCTGGGCGACAGCGCGCTTCGTGGGCGATCCGATGGGGGGACGTCCGCCGTGTCGGGTGCGTCGAGGTGCGCTGCATCCTTCACGCCTTCCGTTGGCGCCCCTTCAGCGGCAGGTAAGGGTTCGCAGGACGCCTTGGCTGGCGCAGGCGGCGATTTCGCCTGAGCGGGCGGAGCGATGATCGAGTTGCTCGCAGCAGTCGGCCTTGGCTCCAGTCCGGCGAGAACGATCGCCGGGTCGGCCAGCTTGACGGCTTCCAACGGCCCCTTCGCGTCCGGGGGCAGGATCGGCCAGAGCGGCTTCTCATCCGCCTGTGCCAGGAAGACACCCGCCGCACAAAGGATCTCCAGCATGGTCTCCGCGGACTTGGGAATGCCAGGAAGCTGGTCGTCCTCGAGCAGCTTGCGAAGGTCGTGCGCCGCGTTGGGCCACACGATGAACATGCCATCGTTGCCATACCAGACGCGGGATCGCTCCGCGTTGGGAGTCCAGGACGGGTGCGTCGCCACGAGGCGCCGCAGCCCGTCCACAAGGTAGCGCTCCAGGTGGGAGCCCAGTTGCGGCTTTCCAAAGCGGTCGGCGCTGAGCCTGAGGAAGCGGTCGATGACCAGTGCCGCGGCCCTGCGCACCAAGTCTCCCAGTACGTTGTGCTCACGCGGCAGCGACATCCCCGTGATGCTCGCCATCATGTGCGGAACCACGATCGCGTTGCCTTGGGCAAGATGCGCAAGCATCGGGGCGGGCACGATGTGGGGCAGTGCGAAGAGCCCCAGCCCAGGATTTTCCATCGGCCGCGGACGCCACTTAAGGTAGAAGCGGCCGGCGCTCGTCGATACCAGCCAGGGCTGCAGCCCTTGCAGGTAGGCGCTCCACTCGTTACCCGCGTGGTCAGTGACGATCACGGCTCCCAAGGTGCGGTGGATCTCGCTGCACAGGCCTGCGAGAAAGGTGGCGAGCCGCCAGCGCGGCTCCAGGTGTCGCCTTGCCGCGATCGTTGCGCGGCCGGAGAAGATGTGCGCGTCGGTTCCCTGCAGGGCGTAGAAGGCCGTTTCGAGGCCGAGCCGCAACAGGCCGCCGGGCTCATTGAAGTAGTTTGCCGGCGTGGCCGGCAGCAGGTGCACGAAGGCGGCGTAGCGTCGGACTGGCACGAGAACATCGTTCTCGAACGTGGCGTTGTCGGTCCCGTAGCAGATCTTGATGCGGGTGATCAGCTCCTTGTGTGCGTCCATCAACCGATTCAGGTCCAGCGCGGGGAACCCGGGATCGACGGAGGGATAGGCGAAAGCTCGGACCACGTCGCCATGGAACGAGGACGGGTCCGCCCATGGCGCTTGCGGTGCGCTGGGGTCCGCCGGGTCGTCTGCACGCATGCCTGCCCTTTCCGGAAGGGGTGGAGTTGTCGGCGATGAACAGCGCTTTCATCGCGGGGCACGCCAGGGTAGGGTGAAGCGGATGGGGTCGTACGCAAGCGAGCGGCTGGCCTGTCCGACTTCTCCGCCATCGATGCCTATTCGGTGTGGCGCGTGCCACAGCGGCCGGGGACGTGGCCGGGCGAGCGATGAGGACACGAAGGACTGCGCGCAGCCTGCGCTTCTACAGGATCAGCAGATCGTCCAGGTAAGCAGCCGCTCGCCCGACATTTCTGGATGGCTGCTTAACAAGCGGGATCGATCAGCGCACTCCAACTTGGCCACGGCGCCGGAGGGCAAATCGGCAAAGGTCTTAGTCGGAGTGGTTTACAGAAGGCCGGTCAAAAGGAAAGAGAGAACGTGTTGAACACGTTCCTTCTTTACCTACCGTCAGCCTTGCAAAGGCTTAACAGGCCAGCACTGCCACGATCGAGCGGTCTACTCGCTTCATGAGCGATTGAAATTGACCCTTGTTTGTTTATTTGGGGCGCAACGAAGCTACCGCACCCGGCCAAAGGAGTTTAGCCCTGGAATCCTGGGTTCTCCTTCAGATAATTGGCAGTAGCAGGATCAGACAGGTCGAATTGGGATCCTTGGAACTTGGGCTCTGCGTCGAATTTTAGGTATGTGGATACCAGAAGAATTGAATTCTGATACGGCTTTGTGGTGTCAGGAGACAGAGTGTTGCTAGGCCGATTCAAGGACTGCATGGACCTGTCCATGATATCCCGTATTGCCAGCTTTCCGTTGATCTGCTCCCCCGCGTTAATGACATAACCGGCATATTCAGTGCCGGTTGAGTTGCGACCTGTCGCGGCGGAATTTTCTGCCGTATGGTCGTAAAACTTAGTGACTGCGCCGTAGAAATTCTGAACAGAAGAAACTAGCTTCTGATTCTTGTTCAAAGTGTTTTCGAGCCACTGGCGATCTTTGTCGCTCAAATTGTCATTGACAACTTCAATCTTGTTGTCCTTCAGTACGAAATCCCACGTCTTCCCCAGCATAGTGGGGCGGTTGGCAGAGATTCTGTCTTGCAGGCGGACCAGTTCTGCATTTGCAGTGCGCAACGCACTGTTGGCAGCTTGCCTTGGCTCAATGGAGAAAGTTGCATTCGCTTTGATGCGATTCTCCGCTTGGGCGAGCGGACTCAACAACTGGAGAGTTGCACCGGGGCTCTCAGTGTACTCACCATCCACACCCGTCGATTCTTGGTTATTCGTAGACTCTTTGCTGATCGAGACAATGGTGGACGGTGTTGAAGATTTCTTTGTAGATGGTGCTTCCGTCGCCGACGGTGCCAGATTCACCGTTGTGGCTGCAACACCAGAAGACACCGAAGTGACGGAAACACTCATCAAGCACTCCTTAGTAACGGCCTAGGTAGGTTTCGCTGCAAACGCGGTAGTAGCGCAGGCTCCTGGCGTTGCCCCCCGCATTAGGTGTTATCGGCGTTGCGTTGGGAAGATTAAGTTCAACCTTGCCTGCCGTACCCAGCATCTTCCAGTGGTCGCCAGGACTCGATGCTACAAAGTTCTCCTGGTAAAACGCACCAGACGGGCATCCGAGCAAGTTCGCGCTGATCGTGAACTTGCCGGCAAGCATCGGTTGTTCCTTCGATCACTGGTGCACTGGGCAAATCCCATTCGTCCTGGTAAACGGTGACCGTCAGTGCTTCGCCCTTGACTGGTTGGCCGTTGGCGTCCTTCACATAGAGAGTCACCCCAATGTAGTTGTGCGCCTGCTTGAGGCCCATGGCGAGGTCATAAATGTTGTTGAGACCTTCAAAGTTCCAAAGCTCATAGTCGGTCAGATAGCCGGTCTTGACGCCGACACGGGTTGAGAAGTTTTGGGCCACGCCAGCGAAGGGGGCCTTCTTGCTGACGCGGACCATCACGCCATTTGTTGTGGCGGCTCCGGCGGCAGTGGCCGTCAGTCCGCTGATCACCTGTGTGTTCCCGCTCGCCGTCGCAGGAAGAACAGTCTCTGTCGTCACCAGCGTGTAGACGCCTGCGGCCGACCGCGATGCCTTGCGCCACGCGACGGTCTGGTTGGCAGTGAACGTCGAAAGGAACTGCGCCGTGGTTTGGCCTGGTGTCGTCGGATAGAAGTAGTAGAAGTCACCTTGTCCGGTGGTGTTGATGGTCGCGGTCTTCGTTTCGTTCATCGGAGCCAGACTAGGCCGCGTCGGGTCATCGTTCAGCGCAGTGGCTAGGGGACCAGCCGGAACACCGATGCCGACGTTGAATGGCTGACCTCCTGCGCCGTCAGCCGCCCGTACCATCAGCACATAACGGGCATATGCGTGCGTCGCAGTTAGGTTGTGCGGATTCGTCGGGCTCTGAGAAAGTGCCTTCTTGAATGCAAGCGTATTCGGAATAACTGCGAATAGCTCAACAGTAGCCGCTGAGATCGTGGCAGGTAGAATGACCTGATTCGTGAATGTTGTCGAGGCTTCGACCGTGTACTGAAAACACGCCCTAGCACCCGGTGCTGGCGTGATTGCAGAGAATGCCGATCCAACGGTTACTTCGGTGCAATTGGGTATCACGCCGACGATGTCGGCAGTACTTGATCCTACGTATTCAAAAACGTCGGAACCGGGTTGTAGGCACCCTTGAGTTCCACTGAATCGATAAGTATTGCATGGCGATGGATTTACTGCCTGTGCTTGCTCGCGGCCTGTGCTTTGCTTTGTCAAAGTCGCCGCTTCGGCTTCTGATACTGAAATGAACTTCTTGTCTTGGTCCGCGAGAGGAAATGCCGAGGTAAGAACTCCACCGCCAATGGTGTTGTAGGAAAACTTTACAGTACCAGCTTTCTCATCAACAACGAGCCTTTCCGAAGCTGTTTCCGTGGTTACGGCATTTGCTGAGTCACGAACTGCCAGTGCATCCTCACCACCGCCACAGGCAGATAGAAGCGAGGCCATTGCGACCGATGCCAAGTATCCGCTGGTTCGCAGTCTTACCGTACTGACCTGAATGAGATTTCTCATACTGAACTCCATCTAAATATTTCTTGTCATTGAGGTAGATCAATTTTCTGGCTGGTTGAAAACTCCTCGAAATAATCGAGTAAGTATTTTTACTACGCATGTAGTACGCACCAATAACGTGCGCAGAAAATCCATCATGCAAACTGCTGAAAATCCGAAAATTAACTGCTTGAGGTACCGTTTGGCGCTCTTGCTCGTCTATTCGTCGGAACAGAGGCGCGCAGTGGGGAGCGCGCGCACGCGTCAGCGCAGGCTCAGGTGGATGTTGCGTGTGGCCAGCTTGTCGGAAGCAGCTGCGCTGGAGGATGTGGATTAGTGCCCGAGCCCGTGGCCTAGACAAAGCGCAGATCGTGGCGATGTGGGCCCGCCTGTGGGTTTCTGTGTTGCAGCAGCAAGGCACGAACGTGGGCGAAGTCGCGCGGCGGAATCACCCGATTCGCGGCGTCTGCGATCACAGAGACGTCGCGTTGGCCCTGGTGCGGACATCGGTAGCGCTCGCATTTCTCCACGAGTGCGCGGTTATGCAGCAGCGCCCCACGCCCATAAAAGCTGGGCGACCGCGCGCACGGCGCGTGCGATGGCATAGGCGCCAAGGATCCTATCGCCCAGGTTGGGCGATAGGGTCTGGCTCTACTTGGCTGGGATTGCGGCTACGCCGTCAGCAGCCCATCCCATTCCTTCGAGGTGAGTTCCACGAGCTTGCCGCCGATCTCCTCGAAATCGGTGGCGCGGTCGTAGTCTTCGACCTCCTGGCTGAAGTGCGTGACCGCGTTCACCAGACCATAGCCGGAGAGGTCTCCGCCCTGGATCAAGTGCCGCAGCACGCCCGTCTGCTCTCCCTCGCTCAGGTCATAGCGATCGGCGAGCACCTCCACGCTGCGCACCGGATCCCCGGTCAGCGGGATCCCCATCGTGCGCTGCATCTTGCGCGCGGCCTCCTGGAAGGCCGTCTCCGTCACGGTTGCCTGCACGACGTCGCGCACCTTCAGGAAGAAGGCCCGGTCGTCCGCACGTAGCGTGTCATCCTGGTACACCTGCACCTGGTTGTCCTCCGAGCCCAGCGCGCGCCCGATGTGGGTCTTTCGCAGCGCCCGGTCCGGAAGGATCAGGCCGTTGCTGCACACGAGCCGGTACAGCAGCGGCTGCACCGACAGCGTACCGTGGCCGACCTCGGAGTTCGTGATCACGATGCCAGCTTGCACGACGTCGCCAGGCGTCATCGTGTAGGCCAGCACCGGAACCACGGCCTTGAGGTACATCCGCGTGGCCGTGAGCTCCACCGACTCGAAACGCAGGTCCGTCAGCGTCTTGAGGATCGGGATCACCGCGCTGGCCAGATCGTAGTTGTCCAGGCGACGGTATCTGTCCGACAGGACAGCGCGCGCCTGGCCATCCAGTGTGCGCAGCATCCTTCGGCTGTCGTCGGTCTGCAGCCAAGTGTTGACGTTGCTATCCAGCAAGCCTGGTTGCTCGACCCGCATGCGCTCGAAGTACGCATACGGGATGTTGAGCTTGCCGGCCAACTGGCGTCGCGCCAACTCCGTGACCGCGAACTGACCTCCTTCCACATGGTCCACGATGAGCCGTGTATCTCCGCCTTCTCCTGTCTCGTGCCGCATCATGGACGAGTGCAGGACCAGATCCTTCTTCGTCGTGCGTTGGCGTTCGAGTTCTTCGGCCAGTTGCACGAGGGTCCTTCCGTTACGCATGTCATCTCTCCTTGGGTGAAATGCGAAGGCGCACCATCCCCCGCGGGGAGTGCGTCCCCGCGGGGTCATGAATGGCCAGGCATGCGCCCGGCCCTGTGTGCGCGCATCGCTGCGCGCCCCTTGCTACCCGCCGCCAGCCCGGTGCCCTCGACTGCAGGGCACACGGCGGCGGCATCCTGTTGGGCGCTCTCGGTCGGCGCCACACTCCTCGGAACCGGTGCTCGCCAAGGTGGCGCCGGTCCTTCTCTCCTTCAGCGGCTCGCCTGCGAGTTCACGCCACGCGCTTCATGTTGCGCACGACAGCCCACCACACGTCCGCCCAGTCTGCTCCCGTCTTGCGCGGAATCCACACTTCCACCGTGCGCTCTCCGGCGTGCCTCGCCTCCTTGCGAAGGCGGCGGGCGAGCGCGTAGGCGCTGGCCTGTCCGTCGAAGTCCGCATCGGCATCGTTGTCCGCGTAGACATGCACCCGACGCACCGACTCGGGAATCCAGATGCGCTCCAGATTCCCTGCGCTCAGGCCGGCCCAGACCGGCACATTGCGCAGCATGTTGACGGCTAGGGCCGTCTCGATGCCTTCGGTGACCGCCAACTCCTCGCCGGCATCGAACAGCCGGATGCCCGCGCCGTTCACGCCGGTCGACAACAGCTTCTTCGCGTCATCGAGCGGTGCCTTGCGGCAGTCGCCCAGATAGGTGCGGTGAAGCGTCACCAACTGCCCATCGGCGCCGTCGACCCGCGCCAGCATGGCGGGGTACTCGGCGACCCGTTGGGATCTGCCTTCCTGCGTGCGCTCGTAGTAGCCAAGGCTCGGGTGGAGCCGCAGCGTGCGCGGATAGACCTCCCTGCCCAGCCCGCGCGCCGTGAGATACCGATCGACGGCATCTCCTGGTGTGACCGGCCGGGCTTCGTCCCAGATTCGGCGCGCGAGCAGCGTCATCCGCTCCGCGCTGGCTCCTGGGGCATCTTTCTCCGTGGCTGCGGGGAGGCCTCCGACACAGGCGCTGACCTTCTTCAGCGTCGTCGCGAAGTCCCACCCGAAGACGGCCTGCAGCAGCTTGAAGCCCCCTCCAGGACCGCATTCGGGATTGCGGCAGTGGTAGTTGCCTTCCCCGAAACGGTCCGTGTACTGAAAGCGGTCCGTACCACCGCAGGCCGGACATGCCATGTTCCTGCGGCGCAGGATCCGTTCCTCCACGCCCAGGCTGCGCAGGATCTCGTCCCAGCGGCCGTGCGCACGTGCCTGCACGTCTTCCACGCGTATCGCGTATGTCTGCTCGTCCATGTTGGCTCCTGTCGAAAGCCGCGCAGGCCGTCTCAAGGACGGTCAATGCTCGGCGGTTTCAGAAGAGAACTTGCTCATGCGAACAGGTCGCGTTGCTGCGTGAGCCGCTTGAGCTGTTCGTTGATCCACTGGGGATTTCTCGTCAGCTGGGCGTCGATCCATTCCGGATTGCGCGCCAGCGCCTCGCTGACCCAGCTCGGGTATCGGGACAGCGTCTCTTCGAGCCAGCGCTTCGCGCCGGCGGCGATGAACGCACGTACCGTCTCGCAGTCCACTGCCCCGCAGTAGGCGATCGGCGACAGCGGGCTGCAGCCGACCACCCGCAGGCAGTTCGCGAACGAGAACGGACGCATGTCCTTCTCCGGCTCGGTGAAGATCCATCGCAAGGTTGCGAGCTTCTCGTCGAGCGGTGTCTCAGGCAGGGCAAGCGCCTGCACGTCCTGCAGCAGGCGCCAGTGGAGGAAGACGATCTCTTCCTCGGTCCAGTCCTGCATGTCGTCCTCATCCTCCGACAGGAGAGGATCCTCCAGTACCTTCCTGACGATCCGCGCGCCGGCGAGTGCGGTGCTCGGGGTCAGGAAGTACATGTTCCCGGCGGTCGGGCCGCTGGGATGCTCCAATGCAAAGCTATGCCACATGGCAGCCTCCTGGAAATGAGGAGGCGCGCACCCGGCAGGGCTTGCGCCCCTTGGGGTGGTGGAATCTCAGGACGCGAGCGTCCGAGGCTTGCAGGTCGAAGACCTGGGCTGACTTGAGAAAGGCGGTGATCCGCCGTGACCGGTGTGCCAGCTACCGATCGGGGAATCGGCTTTCGGGGCGGCGATGGGTTCGCCTCGAAAGCCGTACTCGGTCCGAGCGCGGCGCGGTGCCGCGGCTTGATCGCTTGAAGGGCTGGCATCGGGCAGGCCGGGGCGACATCCAGTCGCTCCGACCGCCGCGCGGGACAGCTGCCGTTGGGCACACAGTAGTTCTCGTGTGCCAGGTGGTCAAGCGCGACAGGGGCCGGAACCACAGCCAAGCGCGAGAGGGGCCTCAATCGCGTGGCATTTCGGGTGGCGGCCCACATGGGCACGTCCCATGATCCCTGCATCTCCCCCATCACAGGAGGTGGCGATGACAGAGACGAAGATTGTCAAGACCGACCGCGGAGCGGTCAACGCGCGCATCCTTTCCAAGGAAGGGCAGGCAGACTACCGGCGGGTGGAGGTGGCAAGCATCAAGATCCGCACGCACTTCACGAGCGCAGAGGCCAAGCGGATGTTCATGCGCATGTTCAGCACGTTGCAGCTCAACGCCCACTTCATCACGGTGATCGCGCGCTCGCGCGCGGACCACCGCGACGTGGAGGCGGTGGAGGCCACACTGCGCAGCGAGATCGAGGCGACCAAGAAGATGTTGAACGATGCGATCGATGCGGCCGAGAAACTGTTCAAGGCGCACGGCATCGATACCGCAGCGACCTACGACACGCAGCCGTTGGAAGTTGAGATCGGCATCCTTTCCTCCAACGGGCGACGCTATCTGGAGGTCATTGGCCAGCTCGACCAGCTTATGCCCTTGCTGCAGACCCTGGAGATCTACGAGCTGATCTCGACCGAAGACCTGGACAAGCAGCGCGCCGCCCTGAAGCGCCAGATCAAGGGCGTCGCCACCTCCGCGCGCCGGCTGGCCACGGGGCTGCGGCGGCGCATGGCGGCGGCCGAGTCCAGGGAGCCGCCCCATGCGGACGCGGAGGAGGGTGCGCTTGGACAGGCAGACGTTCCCGAGCCGGAAGTTGGCGCGTTGGTACCGGGCGACGCCGCTTCCGGCGGCGAGGCCGCTGCCCCGGCGCAGGACGTGCCAAGCCTGCCCGTTTGAGCCCCCATGGCGCAAGGTCCGGGCGTTGCATGTGGCGGACACTTCGCATGGCGTTGCAAGACGCCTCTCAACGGATAGTCTCGCGCTTGGCCTGCGATGCCAACTTGGTCTGGCAGGCCAGGGATAGCTGGATCCCTTACAACTCAAGCCCTGAAGACTCGATGGTGCGGGCCGCCTTGTGCCATGGCATGCGGCCCATTTACGATGCCATCTCAGTGCGCCTTGTTGCGCGTTGATCCGAAGCCGATCACGGTTTCGGCACGATCTGTTCTGTACATCGCTCCCGCCAAGTGGACGTCGGCGGAGGGCGCAGGAGTTCCACGTCCCTCGCATGCGGCTGATCCAGACCTGATGCCCATGCCAACGACCAAGGTCGACCGCATGCCGGCAATCGCCGGCGAGGAGTCGGACCATGCCAGAGCAAACACGCCCAGCCGTGGCGCTTCCCGTCACGGGCTTTTTGCGCCAGTCGCAGGTGCTTGTCTTCGTTCCGTTCTCGAAATCCACCCTATGGCGCCGCGTGGACGACGGCAGCTTCCCCGCGCCGGTGAAGCTGTCGTCCAACATCACGGCCTGGCGGGCGGAGGACATCAAGGGATGGATCACCGCACGTGGCGGCTGAGCATCTCCGAGCGGGCGTGCAGGCCAGTCGCAAGTTGGCAGAATGCGCCCCATGTCTGACTTGCAGAACATCGCCACGGCGGAACTGGAGCAACTGGCGCGCGAGTGGCGCGAGAGAGCACTGCGCGGCTTGCGGGAGGCGCGTGGCTACGCGCATGAGTACGAGGCCGAGATGCGTCGCCGCAAGGGGCGGACGGCCGGGCTTGCGACGGCCTCCGGTCTGGATCTGCGGCCGATCGAAGAGCGCGAGCGGAGCGCCGCCGCGCGTGCTTGGTGGCGGTTCTGGTAGGGCGCCTCGCCGCCCCTGGCCGCCCGTTCAACTGAGCTTGGCGATTCAACACGGTTGAGGGTACTGCCCGCGGCCGTTGTACGCCTTGCGCGTTGCTTTGCGCCGAGTGCGGGTGCGGGATCTGACTTGCGCTTGTGTTGCGCAGCGATGGACCTGGACCCGAGTACCTCACTGATCGCGAAAGCGTGGCCATCGAGCGTGCATTGACGGTGGTCCGGCGGGCCGACGTCCCGCAGTATCCAGTGCAGATGAACTGCAGATGGACATGCGGTATGGACCTGGCGAAGGTGAACTCATCGACGCGATTGCTGCAGGCGGTGCTCGAGGGCGCCACCTACGATGCGGTCGCGCACGCGAACGGAGTGACCCGTACCGCCGTCGAGCGTCCTATCAAGGCCCTTGTACTCGAGCTGATCCGGTCGGTGGGCATCCCCGGGCTGAACCAGAGCAGCGCAATGTTCGTCGGAAAGCTCAGGGAGCATCGCCTGGCCATCGACCAGGCGCTTGCACGCTACAGGCCGGTGCCTGCGCCCCCAAAGCCGACCGATCCCATGGTGCTGTCCGACGAGGACATTCACACCATGATGCAACGCGTCCGCACGCGTACAGACACACCCGAGCGCGATGCCGCGATGGTGTGGATCTTGTTTGCCACTGGACTGCGTCCGCTTGAGGTGGCGCGTCTGGTCGTCGCAGACTACCTCGATGCCGATGGTCGTGTGCGCAAGCGCTCGGAGGTGCGGGACGATGTGGCGACCAGCGGGCGCGCAAGGCCTCTGTACTTCGGCAGTGCGTGCGCGCGCGAGGCCATCGATGCCTACTTGGCCACCCGTCTGGCCGCGAGCGCGGAGCCCGACGCAGGCTCATGGCCTGCGCGCTTGCCGTACCGTGGCCTTGATCCTGATGCGGCGCTCTTTCACAGCGCTGCCGAGCGCGCGTTCCGCATCGAAGCGGTGCCCTCCGTCGCGGGTGAGCGGTGCCTGTGTCCGGAGATCCACTACGCCTACAGGAAGATCTTCCGGCGCATCGGCATCCCTGGACTTTCCGCGCAGAGCGCGCGCTACACCGTGGTGGAACGGTTGCGCCGGCGCGGCGCGGATGAGGACCAGATCGAGGAGATTCTGGGCGTGCGGGAGCTGCGTCACCGCAGGAAAAGGCTCGGCCTCGACGAGCTGATGGAGCAGCTGGTCTGATCGGGCCCGCGCCAGTCGCAGGACGGCACGCGGGGCCGCTTGCAGCGCGGCTGGCCCCATGCAGACGGAATAGACGCGAGCGTGCCATCAGTGTTCCGCATAATGTTCGCGTCATCACCCAGGCCGCTCGGCCCGCTGCGCTCAATGCTCGAACAAGCTCTGAATCGAATGGATGAGGCCTTGCCATCCACGTCTTGCCACACCGAGCCCGAGCGTTGGTCCGAGATCACGGAGGAGTTTGGCGAGTACCTCGTGCCGATCGCGGACGATCTGATGGAGGCAGTCAAGCCTCTCGTTCCTGGCAGTGTGTGGGGCGAGTCAGCCCATGAGTTTCTGCGCTCTGGCAACCCGAGGGTGGAGGTGGCGGAGTTCCGCTTGCGACCCGTCGATGCCTACTACGATCGGCCAGGTTTCACGCTACCGTGGCCGGCGAACCCGGACGGATTTGACGCGACGGGGCTGGAGGTCACGCTTTCGCTGTGCCGCGGCTATGGGTCTGGCGACGTTTCTACGTCGGCGTTTCTGTTGCTGAAGTTCGGTGTCTGGGGTGTCCATGAAAGACGCTGCTTCGGGCAGCTGCTTCGCGACCACCGCTACATGGTCGAGCTGCTGATGGCCCGATCTCGCGCGACGTTCTTCACGTCGGCGGTTTTCGCGAATCTGGAGGATGCCCCGGACGCGTCGGCTTTCGAGAAACTGGTCCTGTACTACGAGAACGAGGTCGCTCCCGAGAACCAATTCGACCTGGAGTGCAAGTTCGGAGCGGCCGCTTCGCAGACCAGCATCATGCAGGCACTGCTTCCGGCCATCGTGCTGTACCACGCGGCGATGGGCTATTGCTTGCCCGAACCGCAGCTTGGCCGACTGCTTCAGTGCGCCTCAGTTGCCGGTGCGTGGCGCTGACCGCGTTGCGTGACGGCGTTCGGTGGCGGCACGCGGTTGGGTACGCCCGTTGAGGCTCCCATCCAGACGGATGGTTCAAGCCAGACCGCGCACCGCCTGAGCGGTGCGCAGCCTGGTGTGAACGCCTCGGCAGTTCAAGAAGCTGCGGTCGGGCGAATCGGTGTTGGCCGATCGCCCATCGCTACAGTCGGCATCTGATCGTCCGACCTGTCTGCCGCCTCTCTCGCCCGATCCCGGAATGACCGATCGGCCTGCGAGAAGGCATCGCTCTCCATGAGCCTTCGCACCCGGTGGTCGGTGGTGGCCTGCGAGGTCTCCGGCAGGCAATCCACAGCCAGGTTGCGCGTGCGTCTGGCGACCTCAACCGCGGCCGCCGGCCATGCAACGAACAGCACGGCGAACAGGCGCCGCAGTGCTGCTCCGATGCGCTGTTGGCGCATGTCCCTGTACTCCTGGATCCGGATGCTGCGTTGGCAGCACAGATACAGTCCCCGGTGGCGACGACGGAAGTCCTCGTCGCGTTCCAGCTCCGTCAGGATCTCAGCGGCAAGTGCCGCATCCTTGCGTGCTTCAGGATAGAACCCGACCCACGTCTGCTGCTCAAGATGCTCCACGCTGAAGAGCTTCTGACCGGCGTTCGACTTGTCCTGGGACATGTCTTCGCCTTCTTCAACGGCACTCGCTTTTCGGCCAGGCCGTGTCGCCAGCTGCGTGTTTCGCGAGCGGCGAGATGCTCCAGGACCTGCACAGTGCAGGGATCTGGGTGCTTCTCGCCGGACGTACGGAACGCGGACTGGGCCTACCAAGCAACACACCCTCATGCTGTTGCTTTCCCTCTCTTGCTGTTCGCATGTGTGTCTCTCCATTGGCAATGGGGACACGTCTCCCCGCCGGGGATGGGTCCCCGGTTGGGATGCTTCGGCAGGCCGAAGCGCTCAGTGGCAGGCCATTGGCACGCCACGGGTCGAAGCCCGCGATCCGAGGATCGGGGCTTCACTCTCGATGTCCGGCGCGACGGTCAGGCCGTCGCGACCGGGCAGTCAGGTTGGCGCCCGCCGCATGGACGACAGCGCCAGGTTCCGCGACCCAACTGGGCCGCATGGGCTCAAGGCCACTGGAATGGCCTGGCTCGGACGGATCCGAGCGCTCGAAGGGCGAGTAACGATCGCTACGCCGGCCGTGGCCGGACTTCAAGCAGCCCTGAGGCCACGATGAAGGCTGGGTGAGCTCGACGCCCACGGGTAGCCATGCGACTATGCAGCGGGCACAGCGTCGGTTCAAGCCGCCACGCAGCCCGGCCACATCGATCGACCCGTTGCTGGGCGAATCGCGCGCTGTTCCGTGTGGCGGTGTTGGTCGACGCCTCGATCGCCGACGCCGTCGGCGGATGTTTGCGCAGAGGCTGACGCGGCTCGCAGCACAGAACGGCAAGGCGGGTTGCTGCTGCTGGCCGCATCTGCTCGTCATCAAGCGCGATAGCCACCTGCCTTGTCCCCGGATTTGTGCTTGTGCTTCGACACGCCGGTAGCAAGCATGTGCGCTGCTCCTGCAGGGGTTTCCATGGACATCCAGCGGTTCACCGTCACCGGTATCGAGTACGGCGCGGACGATCCGGCGCTTCAAGCCGCGCTGGCGAAGGCCCACGACGCCCAGGAAAGGCCTCGATGCCTGTGCGTCTCGGGAGGCGTTGAGATGTACATCGCACGCCATCGTCAGTTCGTGCTCAAACGCATGCCAGGTTCGGGCATGCGCCACCACCCCGAATGTCCTTCCTACGAGCCCGACGCGCAGCAATCAGGGCTGGGCGAGCTCGTCGGAGAAGCTGTGCTCGAGCCGACGCCTGGCAGCTTCGAGCTGCGCGTCAACTTTCCGTGGATGCGTGTTGCCGGACGGGCCGTGCCCAAGGGCGAGCCGCAAGACCCTGCCGAAGTGGTTGTCGCGCGCAAACGGATGAGCTTGCGAGCGCTGATGCACTTCCTATTCGAGCGCGCGGGGCTGAACCGTTGGACACCAGCCATGCAGGGCAAGCGCAACCAGGGCGTGCTCCACAAGTACCTTCTGGAGGCGGCCGAGAGCGTCACGGTGAGGGGTTTGAGCCTGTCCGAGCGGCTCTACGTCCCGGAGCCCTTTTCCGAAGAGGGGCGTGAAGGCGCGGCGAGCCGGCGTCGCGCGAAGCTGTCGGTCCTGCATCCCCGCAATGGGCAAAGTCCGCTCGCCATCGCGCTGGGTGAGTTCAAGGCTTGCGACACCACGGCGTTGGGCTGCCGTGTCTGGATCAAGCATGCGCCGGACGCGCCGCTGCTGGCCGATGCCCGAACCTGGGGGCGCATCGAGCGAACCTTCGGCGCTTTGCTGGAGGCTCGGCATGCCGACACCAACCAGCGGGTGAGGGTCGTCATGGCGGCGCTGATCCGGGCCCGCCGCGAGCACACCTACGAGATCGACGCGGCCAGCATGATGCTCACCAGCGAGCACTGGATTCCTCTGGATGGCGTGCACGAGCTCGATCTGCTGGGCGAACTCGTCGCCCAGCGTCGTCGGTTTCTGAAGCCTCTGCGCTATGACGCGCGTACGGCAGCCGCTTTTCCCAACGCGTTGCTGCTCGACGCCGGGACGAAGGCCGTGCCCCTGCATGTCGTGAGCGCTTTCATGTCGGCCAAGGAGCGTGCGATCAAGGAGAAGTCGGCCCAGGCCGCGGACGGCTGGATCTGGCGCAATGACGAGCCCATGCCCCAGCTCCCCGTCACGCACCACCCAGGTGGCGGGCGGCGTGATGCTGCGGGGCGTGATGGGGCGGGCCGTACCTGATCCGCTTTCAGGCAAGGGCCTTCCTGGAGCGTCGAGACGAGTCTGCCTGTTCGTGCCGAGTCCCGACAGGCTGGAGCGACGAGCTGACCAGTCCGCTATGACCAGTCCGCAAGCCAGCGTCGCGCCGATGGCCAGCTCAGTAACGTTCCAGCCAGTGCGCGTAGGGTGCCGGAAGGACCCAGGATGGCCGTTCCACGCCAAGCTCCTTGGCCGCCGCATAGGACCAGTGTGGATTGGCCAAGTGCGCCTTGCCCACCATGACCACGTCCAGCTGCGCGTCTCGCACCACTTGCTCGGCAATGGAAGGTGTACCGAAACCCCAGGCCGAGGACACGGGAACGCCGGCTTCGCGGCGCACGCGTTGGGCGATCGGGCCGAGGAACGGCGAGCCCCATGGGATCTTTGCGTCCGGGGTCGAGAAGCCGATGCTGACGCTGAGCATGTCCATTCCGGCGCTCTTGAACTGTCGGGTCAGCTCGATCGACTCGACCAGAGTCTGTTCGTCGCGCCCGTCGAACTCCAACACGCCAAAGCGCACCGTCAGCGGCAGATGCTCGGGCCACACTTCACGCACAGCCCTGAGCGTTTCCAGCAGGAACCGGCCGCGATTCTGCGCAGACCCGCCGTAGGCGTCGTCGCGGTGGTTAGACGCCGCGGCGAAGAAGCTCTGCGCGAGATAGCCGTGCGCAAAGTGCAGCTCCAACCACTCGAAACCGACGTCACGCGCGCGCACAGCAGCATCGACGAAGTCCTGGCGCACGCGGCGGATGTCCTCGACCGTCATGGCGCGTGGCTGTTTCTGCAGGCCGGGGCCGTAGGCGATCGCCGATGGCGCGATGGTCTGCCAGCCGCGCGGGTCACCTTCGGCAATGTGGTCGTCGCCTTCCCAGGGGCGATTCGCGCTGGCCTTGCGACCGGCGTGCGCAATCTGAATTCCTGGCACAGAACCGGCTGCCTTGATGGACTGCACCACAGGCACGAATGCTTGCGCGAGATCGTCATTCCAGATGCCCGTGCACGCAGGGGTGATGCGTCCTTCCGGCGAGACGGCCGTCGCTTCGACGATCACCAGCCCGGCGCCACCGCGTGCCAACGAAGCGTAGTGGCTGAGGTGCCAGTCGTTGATCAGCCCGTCCGTGGCGGAGTACTGGCACATGGGGGGAACCGCGATGCGGTTGCGAAGGGTGATGGACTTGAGTGTGAAGGGGTTGAACAGTGCGGACATTGGCTTTCTGGGAGAAATCTGGATCGGAACGAGAGCTTTCGAATGTTCGATAAATTACGAACATACGAAGCAGTCTAGCGAAAGTTTATGATCGAGGCGATGCGCGCCCTCAAACACCCTGATGCCAACGAGTTCGTCTTGGAGAGGGTCTTCTACGCTTTGAGCGACCCGGTACGCCTTGACATCGTGCGGCGTCTGGCGGAAGTTGACGCGGCCAGTTGCGGCGAACTGGATGGAGGTCGGCCCAAGTCGACGGTGTCGCACCACTTCCGCGTGCTACGGGAATCCGGCCTGGTCCACACGGATTGCGCCGGGACGACGCACATGAACACATTGCGTCGTGCGGATCTGGACAAGCGCTTTCCTGGGTTGATGGGCGCCATCCTCAACCAGCCTGTTCCGGATGTGAAGCGCTCGCGCGGCGCCAAGTAGGCGGTTGACCTCTCTGGACAACCGGGCACCCGGCGTAGGCCATAGGGTGCGATCCGCAACAGGGAGCGCGGCCACCGGCCTGTGGTTTTCCGTGGTGATCCGCGCCAACGTGGCGCCCGCAGCCATGTCTTGCGGCTGGCGACCCTGCGACGCTCCGCTCCAGCGGCGCCATGCCGCAGTTCGAGCACCGAAGTAGAAGACAGCGGCCGCAGACGTTCGCTATCGACGCTCGCCATGGTCTGGCTGTGCTTCAGACGTCCTGGCCAGCGGCCCAAACCTTGGGGTTGACGCTGCTGAGATCGGGGGGATGCTGGGTCCATGCTGACCCAGCCCGAGATGGAACTGATGCGAAGCTGCCTCGATGCAGTTCGCGCGGGCTCGCCTGGGTTTCGCAAGCGTCGCGCGCAGCTGCAGATGATCGCGGCAGTTGCGCATGTGCTGGGGCGCGCCGGCTGCAACGAGGGACTGCGACAGGCCGGCGCTCACTTGGGCGTCATCGAAGCGGGAACAGGGACAGGCAAGACGGTGGGCTACTTGCTGCCGGCCTTGGTCATTGCGCATCTGCGCGGTCGCAAGTTGGTGGTTTCCTCCTCGACCGTCACGCTGCAGGAGCAACTCCTGCACAAGGACCTCCCGGCGCTGTTGGCGCTGCTTCCGTTCTCGGTCCAGTACGGCGTGGCGAAGGGCCGCAGGCGCTTTCTGTGCCCGGCGCGTCTTGCGCGGCGTCTCAACGGCGAGCAAGCCGAGGATGTACTGCTGGACCCAGAGGAAGCAGCCATCGATCCAGACGCCGGGAAGGCCGCCATCGACATGCAAGCCCTGCTTTGGCACCGCAAGCTCGCGGATCGGTTCGAGGCCGGCCGCTGGGACGGAGACCGCGACGCCTGGCCCGAGCTGATCCCTGACAAGGTATGGCGCGGCGTGAGCACCGACCGGCAAGGCTGCATGGGAGCCAGGTGTCCAAGCTTCGGGCAATGTCCCTTCTACCTTGGACGCCAGCGCGCCCAGGACGCGGATGTGGTGGTTGCGAACCATGACCTCGTGCTGTCTGCGGCGGCCATCGAGGGCGGTACGACCTTGCCGGACCTGCGTGAGGCCTTGCTCGTGTTCGACGAAGCCCACAGCCTACCCGCGAAGATGGTCTCCAGAGGGGCCACACGCCACTCGCTTTGCGGTGCGGGAAGTTGGCTGGGTTCGGCAGTGAACGCGGCGCAGGCCGCATGCCGTGCTCTGCGTGCGTCTCGCCGTGCACCGGTGGTCCCGGAACCAGCCCTCGCAGGAGCGCGGTTGGGAACGGCGTTGGATCGGTTGATGGAAGTGGTCGGCAGGCACTGCGAGTTCACCGGCGAACAGAGCGTTCATCGCTTCCGTGCAGGCCTACTGCCGGGTGACGTGCAGGATTGCGGGGCAGGCGTGCTGCAGGCAGCCCAGGCAATGGGGAAGGAACTGGATGCGATCCGCTCGGCCTTGGTTCAATTCGCAGGCGAAGCGCCTGCACAGGCGCAGCCGCACTTGAGTGCGCTTGCGCCATGCCTGGCGCGCACCGAGCAGTTGGTCTCGACCTGGACGGCGATGCTGCGCACCGGCAAGACCCCGGCTTGCGGTGGCGCACAAGAGGAGGCTCCGACCGCGCGCTGGATCGAAAGGTGCTCGCGTCCCGACGGCGAGGACGACTTCCAGGTGTGCGCGTCCCCGCTGAGCGGTGGACCACGGCTGCGTGAACTGCTCTGGGAACGCGTCGGTGCCGCAGTCCTCACCTCGGCGACGGTACGCGCATGCGGGCGCTTCGACCTGTTCCTGGAGGAGGCAGGGTTGCGCGGGCTGTCTGCGCTCAAGCTCCTTCACGTGTCCTCGCCGTTCGACTACGCCAGCAAGGCCACGCTACACATTCCAGCCGTGCAAGCCGATCCGCGCGATCCGACCAGCCATGGTCAGGAGGTTTCCTCGCGGCTGCCTGCGCTGCTGGAGCAACAGCGCGGAACGCTCGTGTTGTTCGCCTCGGGCCGGCAGATGCGGGAGGTGCACGCTGCGCTGCCCAAGCATCTGCGCGATCTCGTGCTCATGCAGGGTGTCGTGGCGCGGCGCGAACTGATCGCTCGCCACCGCGAGCGCATCGACGCGGGCCAATGCTCGGTGTTGTTCGGCCTTGCAAGCCTTGCCGAAGGTGTCGATCTGCCTCGCGACTACTGCACCCATGTGATCTGCGCCAAGCTGCCGTTCTCTGTGCCGGACGGTCCTGTCGAGCAAGCCCGCCGTGAGTGGATCGAGGCCCAGGGGCGCTCGGCGTTCCTGGAACGTAGCGTGCCCGAAGTCGGCATCCGACTGGCACAGGCCACCGGAAGGCTGCTGCGCACCGATGACGACTACGGCACCGTGACGGTGCTGGATCCGCGGCTGGGATCCACGCGTTGGGGACGCATGCTGCTGCGTGGCCTGCCGCCGTTCAGGATCGTCATCGGCGACCGGCCGTTGCACGCGCAAAGTCAGCGCGACTCGCAGGCGTTGGAGGTCTCCGTGCCGCCGGCGCCTTCCGCCAGGTCAATCGATGGTGCTGAGCAGCGAGGGGTTCTGGCGTAGCAGCACGTCGATGCGCTGCAGCGCGAGTGAGAGGACCTGCGTGGAAGCGACGGCGCCTGTGGCGATGCGAATGGCATTCGGCGCAGTGGCCGGTGCCAGAGCGAAGCTCTTGCCGGCTGCCACCAGCACGCCTTCGCCGCGCAGGCGCATCGCGAATTCTGACGCGTCCCACCGCGCTGGCAGGGGCAACCAGCAGAACAAGCCTTCCGCCTGTCCCGTGGCGCCGTGTCGGTCGAGAACCCCGTGCGCGATCTGCTGGCGGGTGCTCGCCTCGGTGCGAACGCGCTCGATCAAAGGCACCAACATTTTTCTGTGAATGAGATGGGTCGCGAGTGCGCCCTCCAGCGGCGAGACCGATTGCATCGTGGCGCGCAGCACCTCGACCAGGCGTTCCGTGGCCGCCGCGTCCGGGGTCACCACATAGCACACGCGCAGACTGGGCGAGACCAGCTTGGCCAGGCCGAACAGCGAGTAGGTGATGTCCGGGGCGAGTGCACCCAGCAGCGGCTGCGGCTCTTTTTGCAGGCCGCCGTAGGCATCGTCCTCGATCAGCGTGATACCGCGCCGGCGTGCAACCTCGATCACCGCCTGCCTGCGCTGCAGGCCCATGACCGCACCGGTGGGGTTCTGCAGCGAGGGCACACAGTACAGGGCGGTGGCACCCGACTTCTGCGCGGCCTCGTCCAGTGCCTCGGGACTGAGCCCCTCAGCGTCCAGTGCGACCGGCACGAGCTCGATGCCCAGCACTGCGGCCAGCGTGCGAACCGTTGGCCAGCACATGGACTCGACCATCAGGCGGCCACCGGTGCCGACCAGCCGCGAAAACAAAGCGATGAGCGCGTTGCGGGTGCCAGAGGCCATGGCCACCCGGCCATCCAGCGGGGCGTCAAAGCGGGGCTGAAGCCATGTCTGTCCGGCGCTGCGATCCGCTCCGGGAACGCCTCCCTTGCGGCGCGCCAGAAAGTCGAAGCTGCGCTCGTGCGTCAGCTGGCGTACCTCGTCGGCCAGCATGGCCGCGATGTCCAGGTTCGGCGGCCAACTGGTGCTGAGGTCGATTGGGTCGTCTGCGTTGCCGGCGGCCTCGTCCGGGGCGCCCGCAGCAGGCCGCTCGCCGGGACGCACGCCCGCGATGAATGTGCCCTGGCCCTGGCGGGTCTGCACCAGTCCCTGCTTCTCAGCCTCCTCGTAGGCCCGGCCCACCGTGGTGAAGTTGATCTTGAGCAGCGACGCCAGCGCGCGCTGCGACAGCAACGGCTCCCCGGGTTTGAGCCGGCCTTCGCGCACATCTTCCTTTATCAGCTCGACGATGGCCAGGTACTTCGGACCCTTGCGAGCCTTGAGGGCGGCAGGCCACGACGCAAATTTTTCAGCGCTGCTATCTTGCATTCTCGAGACTGCATTAATACACTGACTGCGTTTCTTGGCGAACTGTACTAATTCAAAGTCATACAGTTCGCCGTGTGGGTAGTAAACAAAGCAAGGAGCCGAGTATGGATTGCGGAAGAGCAGTTGTCGTGGGCAGCGGCATCATGGGCAGGGACATTGCTGCCATCTTCGTGAACGCCGGTTGGACCACGCAGGTCGTGGCGCCTGTCAGCGACGAGTGGGACAACGTCGCGCGGCATGTGGCCCAGTCCGTGAAGCAGATGGGCGGAGACGCCCGGTATGGCCTGCTGCGCATGCGCCATGCATTGCGCGATGTGGACTGGAATGGCGTGGATGTCGTCATCGAGACCGTCACGGAGAAGCTGGAGGTCAAACGCGAGGTTTTCGGCTTGCTCGACGTCCTGGTGCCAGCTGGCGTGCCGATTGGCTCGAACAGCAGCGGGCTGCGCATCACCGACATCGCGGCAGGGTGCACCACGGCGGCGCGCATGGCCAATGCGCACTTCTTCCTACCGGCACACCTGGTTCCCCTGGTCGAGGTCGCGAAGGGGGCGTTCACGCGGGACGCGACGATGGACCGGCTGTTGGAGATCTTCGCGGCGGTAGGCCGCATTCCGGTGCGTGTGAACCGCGACGTGCCGGGCTTCCTGGCCAACCGAATTCAGCATGCACTGATGCGCGAGGCGTTCTCGGTCATCGACGAGGGGCTGGCATCGCCGGAGGACGTGGATGCAGCCGTGCGTTTCGGCTTCGGCTTTCGCTACGTCGCTGCCGGGCCGATCCTGCAGAAGGAGTTCGCTGGACTGGACACGCAGTTCGCGGCTGCCTCGTCGATCTATCCAAGCCTGTGCAACGACATCTCGCCCAGCAAGGTGCTGCGCGAGAAGGTCTCCACGGGACGATACGGCACCAAGAGTGGCCATGGCTTCTGGAAGTGGACCGAAGAGGAGATCGCCAGTGAGCGTGCCCGGTACGAGGGCGTGCTGCAGCAGGCTCAGCGCTTGCTCATGCCCGCCGCCTTGCCGACGGCGTGCAGCTCGGGTGCTGTGATCTCGACGGAGGCACCGTGACGCTGCCCGGCTTCCTCGACGCGGCGGGCACGAACGCTGGCGCCCTGGCCGACATCGCTGGGGCGGCTGCCTCCGGCGACGGCGTGCGCGTGGTGGCTCATGCAAGCTTGGACGGCTCCGACAAAAGGCCATCGGCTGCAAACGCACCGGACCTCGACGCGATCCAGCGCGCGTCCGTCCGAATCCAGGGGCATGCAGTGCGCACACCGCTGCTGCGCTCGTCCGAGTTGGACGCCCGGGCAGGCGGGCGGGTGTTCCTGAAGGCCGAGAACCTGCAGCGTAGCGGATCCTTCAAGTTCCGCGGCGCCTGCAATCGCATCCTGTCCATGTCTGCGGCCGAGCGGCTGCGTGGCGTCGTGGCGTACTCATCGGGAAACCACGCGCTCGCGGTGTCGGAGGCCGGCCGCATGCTGGGCGTGCCCGTCGCCGTCGTGATGCCTGCCGATGCGCCGGCGATCAAGATCGACGGATGCCGTGCGCGCGGTGCGACCGTGCTCCTGTACGACCGCGAGCGCGACGACCGCGAGGCCATCGGCCAGCGCCTGGTGGAGGACCAGGGCATGACGCTGGTGCCGCCCTTCGATGACGCGATGGTGATGGCGGGGGCGGGGACCGGTGCGCTTGAGGCGGTGGAGCAGTTGGCGGGCAGGGCGCTCGACACGGCGTTGCTGTGTTGCAGTGGAGGAGGTTTGGCGGCAGGCTGGGCCGTCGCGCTGCGTGCGGCCTGGCCTCGGCTGCGCATCGTGGTGGTCGAGCCCGAAGGATTCGACGACACCGGGCGTTCGCTGCGTGCGGGAACCCATGAGCACAACGCGCAGCGATCCGGCTCCATCCAGGACGCATTGCTGGCGCCCGCGCCAGGACGCCTCACGCTGCCCATCCTTCGGGAACACGGCGCATGTGGGGTCACGGTCTCCGATGAAGAGGCCCTCGCCGCGATGGCCTTTGCGTTCTCTTCGTTCAAGCTGGTGCTGGAGCCGGGCGGGGCTGCGGCCCTCGCAGCGGTTCTGTCGCACAAGGTCGTGCTCTCCGGTCGCAACACGCTGGTGGTCTGCTCCGGCGGCAACGTGGATCCGGGGTTGTTCGTCCGGTGCCTGCAGCCAGCCCTGGCGCCGGCCGGCAAGGAGGGACGGGCATGAGCACGACCCTTCAAGCGCCAGTTGCTCGCGGCGACGCGAAGCGCACTCGGACTTCGGCGGCATGCGACGCACCGACGCCTGAACGGCAGGTCCGGTTGCTCGGTCTTGACATTCCCGAAGACGTCGCGCCTGCGGCCCACTATGGGCTGGTGACGGCGCACGGAGGGTTGCTATACCTGAGCGGACAACTGCCGCGGGTGGGAGGGCGGGTCGCCGTCACGGGACGCGTGGGTGAGGACGTTCGCATGGAGCAGGCCCGGCATGCTGCACGGTTGTGCACGCTGCGTGCTCTTGGCGCGCTGCGCCAGACCCTTGGCTCGCTCGACCACGTCGAGCGGGTGCTCAAGCTGCAGGTGTTCGTCCAGTGCACGCAGGACTTCACGCGGCACAGCGAAGTGGCGGACGCCGCGTCTGAACTACTGGCGCAGGTGTTCGGAAGCGTCGGCCTGGCCGCGCGCACCGCGGTAGGTGTCTACCAACTGCCTCAAGACGCAAGCGTGGAGCTCGACCTGGTTGTCGCTGGCTCGACGCCATCCCAACCCAAGAAGGAACAACATGCACAACACCTCTGAAAGATCCAGTGCTCGCGCCGCATCGGCGCCGGCCGCCGCTGCAGGGGAACGCCTTCAGTGGGAGGCACGCTACCGGGCCTTCCAGTCACGGGACGTGAGCATCGACATGACGCGCGGCAAGCCGTGCGCGCAGCAACTGAGCCTGTCCGACGCCTTGCTTGGCCTGCCGGGCCGCGGCGGCTACGTCGGTGAGGACGGTGGCGATGCGCGCAATTACTACGGCGGGCCACTGGGTTTGCCGGAAGCACGGCGGCTGTTCGCGACCATGCTGGGTGCGCCTGCGGAGCAGGTGGCCGTGGCGAACAACTCCAGCCTCGCGCTGATGCACGACATGTTGGCCTTCGCGCTGCTGCATGGCGTGCCTGGAGGAACCCAGCCTTGGACGGATGAGACGGACCGGTTCCTGTGCCCCGTGCCGGGCTACGACCGCCACTTTGCGCTCTGCGAAGCCTACGACCTCGAGATGCTGCTGGTGCCGATGACCGGTAGCGGTCCGGACATGGCGGTTGTGGAGGAGCTGGTGCGCGATCCGCGCGTCAAGGGCATGTGGTGCGTGCCGGTCTACAGCAACCCGACGGGCGAGACCTACTCGGAGGAGGTGGTCCAACGGCTGGCACGCATGCGCACGGCGGCGCCGGACTTCCGGCTGTTCTGGGACAACGCCTACGCCGTGCACCACCTGACGGACCGCGAGGAGGGTGTGCCGAGCATCCTGGCGCTGAGCGAGCAGGCGGGCCATGGGGATCGTCCCCTGGTCTTCGGTTCGACCTCGAAGATCACCTTCGCGGGGGCAGGCCTCGGCATGGTGGCGGCGTCCAGGACCAACCTGGAGTGGTACGCCCGGCATGCCGGCGTTCGCTCCATCGGACCGGACAAGCTCAACCAGCTGCGCCATGTGCACCTGCTGCGCAACCACTCGGGTCTCCTGGAGCACATGAACGGACACCGGGCGATTCTGGCGCCCAAGTTTGCGCTGGTGGAAGAGAGCCTGCGCCGCCACCTGGGCGGGCGCGGCGTCGCGACCTGGACCACGCCGCGCGGCGGTTACTTCGTGAGCCTGCAGGTTCGCGAGGGTTGCGCGCGCAGGGTCGTCGAGCTGGCCCGCCAGCTCGGCATCGTGCTCGTTCCTGCGGGCAAGACCTATCCGCTCGGCCACGATCCACGCGACAGCAACCTGCGTCTGGCGCCGAGCTTTCCCGACATCGCCGACCTCGCCGTGGCGATGGAAGGCATCTGCCTCAGCATCCTGCTGGCCTGCACCGAGGAGCCACTGCCATGAACGGCCATTTCCTTGCGTTCGCGCGATACCTCGCGCGCAGCGCCCAGCCCGCCGGTCGGCCCGCGATCTGGCGCAAGCCCGATGTGGACGCCGCACTGTCCGCACAGCCTACGAGCCCGCAGCGGCTGACGCGCGCCCTGGCGTTGACGCCGACCGGCGAGCCCGACGCACTCGGACTGAACGGCAGCATCTCGCTGATCGTGCAGGCGCTGGGTCCCGGTGAGCAGGGGCGCATGCACAGCCACTCGTTCTGGCACCTGTACTTCGTGCTCAAGGGACGGGGCGCTTCACAGCTCGGCGGCGAGCTGATCACCTGGGCGGCCGGGGACAGCTTCTACGTGCCGGCCTGGATGGACCACGACCTGCAGAACCTGAGCAACACGGAGGACGCCATCGTGTACTCCGCGCAGAACCTGCCCGAGCAGGCGTTCACCGGCTCCTTGATGCGCAAGGAGCCTGACGGCGGCTACCGGCACATCGTGGCGCAGGCCACGGACACCTGAGCGCGGCCGCTTCCGCGCGCTTTTCCCCAACAAGGTCGTCCCACGTTTGAAACGCCGCTTCTGCGGCGATGGCATCGCTTTGCCCATTTTTGTCCTGAAGGAGGTTTCCATGTTCTCTTCCAAGTTGCTGCAAGCGGTCTTCGCGACCTGCAGCCTGTTCGCGTGCACCGTCGCGCCGGCCCAGACGCCAGCACCACAGAGCGACAGGGTGGTGCGCCTCGTCGTGCCGTTCGCCCCTGGGGGCGCGACCGACATCGTGGCCCGTGCGTTCTCCGACGCACTGGCACGCGAACTGGCGCAGACGGTCATCGTCGAGAACCGCCCAGGTGCGGGCGGCGCCGTGGGTGCGAACTTCGTGTCCAAGGCGGCGCCCGACGGCCTCGTCCTGGGTCTCGCGACGGTCTCCACCATGGCGACCAATCCCGCCATCAATCCCAAGAACCCGTACGACCCGGTCACCGGATTCACGCCCATCATCACGCTGGCCACAGTGCCCGTGGTACTGGCGGTGAACGCTTCAAAGCTGCCGGTGAGCAACCTCGAGCAGCTGGTCGCGCAGCTGGCACGCTGCCCGATCCCGTGCACCTTTGCCTCGGCCGGCACGGGCGGCGTGGGGCACCTGGATGGCGAGCTGTTCAAGGCGGTGACGGGCACACCGCTGGTCCACGTGCCCTACAAAGGCGCGGGGCCCGCGATCGCGGATCTCCTGGGCGGCCAGGTCGACATGATGTTCGACAACCTGCCATCCATGCTGCCGCACATCCAGTCGGGCGCACTGCGCGCCATCGCTGTCATGAGCCCGCAGCGCAGCGCCGCGCTGCCGCAGGTTCCGACCTTCACGGAGGCAGGCCAGCCAGCGCTGGACAACACCGCCTGGATGGGGCTTGTCGCGCCGGCAAAGCTGCCGCCCGCGCTGCAGCAGCGTCTACACGCCGCCGCCGATCGCGCGCTGGCCGATCCGTCGGTGCGCCAGCGCTTCGAGAAGGCAGGCATCCAGGCCGTGGGCGGCAGTGTGGCAGCGTTCACCGCGCTCATCGACAAGGAGCTGGGCATCCGGCGCGCCATCGTCGCGGACCGCGGCCTCAAGCTGGAGTGAGCAGGTGCGTGTGCAGACGAATGGCCAGGCGCGGTATCCATTGCCGCGGGACTATCACGTGCCGGTGTCCGAGCTGCGGCCCGTCTTCGACGGACTGCGGAGCCCCGAGTGCATCTTGTCGAACGCCTCGGGCGAATTCCTGATGTCGGACCGGCGCGGAGGCTTCACGCACATCACACCGGACGGACGCGCGCACCTGGTGCGTGGGAGCACGCTCCAGGGCGGCCCCCTGCATGCCAACGGGATCGCGCTTGCGTCCGATGGGCGCGTGCTGGTCGCCCACCTTGGGGATGCCGAGGGCGGCGTCTACGCGCTGGGCGACGCCGGTTGCGCGCTGCCGATCGTGACTGCCCTGGAGGGCAAGCCGCTGCCTCCGACCAACTATGTGGTGGAAGATGCCGATGGCCGAATCTGGTTCACGGTCAGCACACGGCACATCCCGCGCATGCAGGCCTGGTACCCGGACATCGCGGACGGCTACATCGCTGTGCACGATGCCCGCGGGACGCGGATCCTCGCCGATGGGCTGGGCTACACCAACGAGCTGGCGTTCTCGCCGGACGGACAGTTCGTCTATGTCAACGAGACCCACGCCAGGCGCCTCACGCGCTTTCGTCTGCGCCCAGGTCCCGAGCTGACGGACCGCGAGACCGTTTGCAGCTTCCCGGCTGGCGATCAGCTGGATGGGGTGTGCTTCGACGCCTTCGGCGGAGTCTGGGTCACCTGCATCGTCAGCAACAAGGTCTACGTCGTGCGGCCCGACGGCGAGCTGCAATTGGTGATCGCGGACACCGACGCGGCGCACGTGGCGCAGTACGTATCGGACCTCGATGCGCGGCGCCTGCGCCGGGACAGCATCTGGACCTGCGGAGCCAGCACCCTGGGCAACGTGTCGAGTCTGTGCTTCGCAGGCCCTCAACGTCGCACGGTGTTCCTGGGGTCGTTGCTAGGCGAGAGAGTGCTGGCGTTCGACTGTCCGGTACCAGGGCATGAACCTGCGCACTGGCATCGACGCTTCGCCGGCATGGCGTAAGGCTCCTGAGCTGCTAGACCGGCGGGGCGGCCGGTGCGAGATCGCCGACCGGCGAACCCGCATGCCGCTCCGCCGCCGCGCTCGTTCGCGTTGCGCAGCCTTCCAGGTCGCGATGCGGCGGGACCGAGTTCACTCACATTCATCGCAGGAGTTCAGCATGACACGCTGCGCCCAACTGTTCATTGTGTTCCTTGCGGCGCTGGGCGCCGCGCTCCCCAACGTCGGGCACGCCGAGGCGGCCTGGCCCCGTGAGACCTTGCGGGTGGTCGTGCCTTTCGCGCCAGGTGGTCTGACCGACGTGATCGGACGCACGCTGGCCCAGGAGCTGGCCAAGTCCCTGAAGGTGCCAGCCATCGTCGAGAACCGTTCCGGGGCCTTCGGTCTGGTCGGCACGGAGTACGTGGCGCAGGCCAAGCCGGATGGGCATACCTTGCTCGTCGGCGGCGGCATCGTCGCGCTGGCGGACGCCCTGTATCCCAAGCTGCGCTTCGATCCACGCAAGGACCTGGTTCCGGTGGCGATGATCGAGCGCAACGGCTTGCTGCTGGTGGCGACCAAGGCCAACGAGCGTTTCGCCGGCGCCTCATTGCCGCAGATCCTCGGCTGGGCGCGCGAACAGCCGGGCAGCATCGCAGTGGCCAGCTTCGGCTCGGGCAGCATCAGCCACATGGCCCTGGAGACGCTCAAGACAGCAGGTCGGGTCGATCTGCTGCATGTGCCATACCGTGGCACCGCGCCCGCGATGCCCGATGTGATCGGTGGGCAGGTTCCCATGATGATCGACAACACGGTGACGGCGTTGCCGCAGGTCCGCGCCGGAAAGATCCACGCCATCGCGTACACCGGCAAGGAGCGGTTGGCCCAGTTGCCGGATGTGCCGACCTTCACCGAGCTGGGCCTGCCGCAACTGCAGATCTACAACTTCTTCGGCTTGTACGTGCCGGCGGGGACACCCGCGACCGTCGCCGAGCGGCTCAATGCCGAGGTGAACCGGATCTTCCGGCAACCGGAAGTGGTCGCGAAGTTCGCCGAGATGGGTGCCGAGCTGCATCCTGGCAGCGCTTCCGCGTTCTCGGCCTTCCTTGAGGGCGAGCGCAGCCGCTGGGGGCAACTGATCCGGTCGCAGGGCATCCGTCCCGAGTAGGCTTTGCGGTTGATGACCCATGTGACCGAATTCAAGTTGGCTTTCGACGGCTTCGGGCTCCATGTCGAGTCCTGCTGGGCAAGCGCGAAGGGGCAGGGCGACGAGCGCTATGTGCTCTTCCTGCATGGGGGTGGGGCGGCGACTTCATCCGAAGGCACGCGGTACCTGCGCGAAGATCTTGCCGTGCGTGGCGTGGCGAGCGTGGCGATGGATTTCTCCGGCCATGGCCGTAGCGGGGGGAGCATGGAGGAGGCCAGCCTCGCCCGGCGGCGCAAGGAAGCACTTCGTGTAGTGGGCAGCTTGCAGCCACCGCAGCCACGCGCCATCGTGGCGACCAGCATGGCGGGCCACATTGCTTGCCGTCTCACCGAGACGCTCAGGCCGGACGCGCTGGTGCTGTTCTGCCCTGCGGCGTACGAGCTGCGGGCGGAGGATGCGCTCTTCGGCGATGCGTTTCGGTCTGTGATCCGGGGTACGCGGAGCTTCGAAGATTCACCGGCATTCGAGGCGCTGCGGCGGTTCGAAGGGCGGCTTCTGTGCTTCTATGGATCCGAGGATGCTGTTGTTCCGCAGGCTGTGCAGCATGGCTATGCGCGCGCCAGCGCCCAATCTCGGCGGGCAGACTTCCGCTGGCTGGACGGCGCGGGGCATCGGCTGCATGACTGGATCTCCACGCGTCCATTGCTTCGGCGACAGGCGGTCGAACAAATCGTCGCGGCTATCGGCTGAGGGCCCGGTCCGAAGATGGCTCCTTATGCCAGTCCATGATGACGGCCGAAATTTGAATTATTCTAACTAATCGTAGTTTCACTACGAATGGAAAACATTTTTCAAATTGCGCCAGCTTCGAATTTCTGCTTCAATCGTAGTGTGGCTACGACTGGAACCAGCAAATTAAACGCGCTCTTCGCCCGTTGGCCGCTTGGAAGCCCATTGGCGTCAGAGGACCTGGCGGCGATGGGCATCTCAGCGGACCTGGCCGTGCACTACGTGCGCGCCGGCTGGCTGGTGCGTCTGACACGCGGCGTGTTCGCCAGGCAGAACGACGTGCTGGCGCTACATCCTTGCCTCGTGTTTCTGCAGCACAGGCTTGCAGGCTTGCATGTCGGCGGCAAGTCGGCACTGGATTGGTACGGGATACGCCAGTATGTCGCGCACAAGCCAACGCTGCAGCTCTACGGTTGGGATGCAGGGCAACTGCCGCAGTGGTTCACGGAACGTTTTGCAGCCGAGTACCACCGCAAGCGGCTCTTTGACGAGCCGGCGGAGAGCCTGCTCCACGCCGGTCCGTTCGAGAAGCGCGACGGCGCTCCGCAGGTGTCTTCGCCCGAGCGGGCATTGCTGGAGATGCTGAGCGAAGTTGGGCTGCGACAACCGCTGCAAGAGGCCCGCGAACTCCTCGAGAACGCCTACAGCCTGCGCGCCGATGTGCTGCGCGAGTTGCTGCAGCGCTGCTTGAGCATCAAGACCGTGCGGCTGTGCCTGCAGCTGGGCCGCGAAGGTGCGCTTCCCTGGGCCGCCAAGCTCGACCCGGCGACCCTGCCGACCGGCAGCGACCGGCCTTGGGTATCGCGCTCGCCTGACGGACTGCTGGTTCTCAAGCCATGAACGAGATCTACCTGGAAACTGCGCGGCTGCTGACACGCGTCGCTCCGCTGGTGTTCGTCGATGACATGTTCGCGCTCAAGGGCGGAACGGCGATCAACCTCTTCATCCGGGACATGCCCCGGTTGTCGGTGGATCTCGACCTGGTCTTCGTGGACCACACCCTCCCGCGTGACGAGGCACTTGCGCGCATCAATGGAGCCATCCGTGAGGCCTCGGTGCGCCTGGGCAAGCGGGGCCTTCAAGCCCACGTACCGGCGGCGGCGGCCGGAGAGACCAAACTGCTGGTGCGCGGTGGGGCCATCCAGGTCAAGATCGAGGTGAACTATGTGATGCGGGGCACGGTCACCGCGGTGCAGCGGGCCTCGCTCACGCCGACGGCACGCGACGTCCTGATGGCAGACCTGGAGATCCCCATGGTGTCGCTGGAGGACGCGTACGGGGGCAAACTCGTGGCTGCGCTTGACCGCCAGCATCCACGGGACCTGTTCGACGTGATGCAGCTGTTCGCACATGAGGGCCTCACGCCGGCCATCCGCCGCGCATTCGTGGTCTACCTGGCCAGCAGCAACCGGCCCATCCACGAGGTGCTGTTCCCGCCGATGCGCGACATCCGGCACGACTATGCGCACAACTTTCAAGGGATGACTGCAGATCCAGTGCCACTGGACGATCTGCTCGCGGCGCGCGAGCGGCTGGTGCATGAAGTGGCGCACGACCTGGACGAGGACGAACGGACCTTCCTGCGATCGCTGGCGGCTGGCGCGCCGGACTGGGAGGTGCTGGAGATCGCTCATCTTGAGCAGATGCCCGGCGTGCGTTGGAAGCTGCTCAACCTGTCCCAGCTGCGCAAGACCAATCCGAAGAAGTTCGCGGAACAAGCGAAGTTGCTGGCCGATCGCCTCAGCGCCTGACCGCGCGCGCTCGCATCCGGGTGTGTGCGCCAGCGCGGACGGGGTTCAGACGCGGCAACGCTCTGGCATCAGGCGGCCGCCGCATCTTCCAGATCAGCTCAAGAGCGCCGCGCAACTTGGGCAAACATCTCCAGCACGCACTGCTGCGCGTCCAGTGTTTGTCGCGAAAGCACGCCCGGGCGTGGAAGCGCATGGGTGTAGAAATGCGCTCCCTCGGCCGGATAGCCCAACACCCAGATGTTGCTGCACGGGACACCGTCGAAGCCTACGGGGTGCATCGCCCTGTCGATCTCTACACCGCAGGGGTGGTAGTTGCCGTTGCAGAACGAGCGGATCAAGCCGCGCTCAAGGAGACGCGTCGTGAGTGGTGCCGAGTCCGTGAGCGGGGAGTAGGCGTCCAGTCGCGCCACGACGAGCACATCGGCCTCGGTGTGGTGTTCCCCGGTCGGGTACGGCGCGGAGATTCGGAAGCGGGCGCTGTGCGGATCACCAACGACGGTGGCACCCGGGCCTCCGGTGATGTCGATCAAGCCGGCCTCGCGCAGCGCAAGGTACTCCGCGTTGCGTTGGCGCGGTGGCCCGAAGGACACCCTGTTCGTCGCCGCGTTGAAGTTCTCCACGAAGAAGCGGTGCGAGAGCGGCGTCAGGCCGCCGTGCTCGACCGCCGCGCGCAACGCCTCGCGGGTGTCGCGCAGCGCATCGGTCGCAGCCTTCACCGGACTGGTCAGGTTCCCCTTGGCCGCCTCCGCCAGGTCCTCCTCGATCAGTCCGTGCACGAAGTCGTTGAACGCGCCGAATGAGTCGAAGGGCCGCTTCTTGAGCGGCCACAGGATGCCTTCGATCGCGCGTAGCTCCTGGTCAGTGGCTTCAAAGCCCTCGGCGATGCAGCGCTCCTTTTGCACCGCGCACCGGTAGGCGTATGCCATCTCCTGCAGCACGAGCGGCAGCACATCAGCCTCGAAGTCAATCCGCGGATCACCAGTAGCGGCGAGCGCCGCCTGACGCCGGCGGATTACCGCCTCGACCGTGAAGATCGCGGCCTGGTGCTTGCCGGCAAGGCCCTTCTGGTTGACGCCGCGCGCCGCAAACGGCAGGCTGTTGCGCGAGAACAGGAGCATGCGCGGTTCCCGCCCGGAGGGCAGGTACCTGAGTCTGCCCTGATCGTGTACGTAGCGCCCGCCGCGACCCAAGGTGAGGGCGGAGACCACATCGTGCGAGGTCAGTCCAAGTCCCTGGACAGCGACCGTGGCGGTCGGGTCGATGCTGTCGAGCCGCTCGATGGGATAGGGCGTCGCCACGTACGCGAGGAGTGCATTGCGCTGTCGGTGGGAGTTAACGAAGCGGTCGAACGCCCGGTCCTGGCCGTTCGGACTGCGGTGTCCGTGGCCGGTGGTGAGGAACACGAAGTCGGCACGGTGTGCAGCGCCGCCGCTCACGACCACCTCGAATCCCTCGTCCATCGGACGCAGATCGACGACCTGCTTGCGATGGTGGGTCACCCTCACATGGGTGGGCATCATGCCCACGATCCGTTGGCAGGCCCAAGCCAGGTACTCGCCGAGCAGGGCGCGCGGCAGGTGGTCCGCCTGGGTGATGGGCTTTGCGGAACCGGTCTCACTTCTGACGAAGCTGTCGCCGTGGCGCCGGTAGCCAAAGGCATGCGCCCATTCGACCAGGGAAATGCCGCCGTGGCCGCCGGCGAGGCTGGAGGGCGGGAAGATGCTCACCTGGGACGCCACCGTGTTGATCAGCAGGTGGTCTGGCTGGCTGGCGCGGTGACAACCCTCGCCGGCGTTTCCCTCGTCGTAGACATCGATCTGCAGGCTCGCCCCCACAGGCAAACGGTGCGCATGCTCGAGCACGCGTTCGAGCACCGTGACGCCGCGCGGGCCCAGACCGATGATGGCCACTCTCGTCGGATCCATGCTTGGCTCCCTTCGGATTGGGGTTGTTTTAGTGGTCGCTCGCGCCGCGGGCGCCATGAAGGTCAACAAGACGTCAGCACGGGGGCCGCTCGGTGGCTGGCCCGGGCGAAGTCCTGGAAGGGTGGATCGCGATGGGCTGGAGCAGGCTGCTCGGCGCTGCTGGCTGATCCGCTTCGAAGAAAAAGCGCTCGCCGAATGCTGGCCGCAGCTCGTCCAGCCAGCTCGCTTGCGCGTCGTACTTGGCGTAGAAGGGACGACGCACCCACAGCGGATTGCGGGCCTGCAGGAACTGCAGCGCGAGCAACTTCTCTCCGCCCAGCTCCACGATGCCGTCAACCATGACCTTGCCAGGAAAGGCACTCATCGACGGGCCGCGCACGGTGCGCGCGAGGCCCGACACCGAGCGGTAGGCCTGCTGAAACACCTGGTATGCCTTCACCAGCGGCAACTTGAAGTAGCTGCTCGGGCCCGTGTCCCGCTCGACGAACATGTAGTACGGGGTAGCGCCCAGCTTCACGCCAGTGGTCCAGAGCTCCGACCAGCAGGCTGCGTCCTCATTGACGTGTCGAATCAGAGGAGCCTGGATGCGCACGGTCGCACCGGTTGCGATGATCCGACGCACCGCCTGCTGCGCGACCGGCTGCTCAAGCTCGCGTGGGTGGCTGTAGTGGGCCATCAATGCCAGGTTGCGGCCGGCGCCCACGACCCGCTCGAACAGGCGCAGCAGATCGTCCGCGTCCTTGTCGGTCACGTAGCGCTGGGGCCAGTACGCCACCGACTTCGTGCCGATGCGGATGCTCTGCACATGGGCCAGCTCGGGCGCCAGCAACGGATCGAGGTATTCGGCCAGGGATCGGGCGTTCATCACCATCGGATCGCCACCGGTCACCAGCACGTCGGTAACTTCGGGGTGGCGGCGCAGGTAGGCACATAGCTCCTGCGACTCCTTGGCGTCAAACTTCAGCTCCTCCATGCCGACGAACTGCGGCCAGCGGAAGCAGAAGGTGCAGTAGGCATGGCAGGTCTGTCCAGCACCGGGAAAGAACAGGACCGTCTCGCGGTACTTGTGCTGCAGGCCGCGCAGCGCCACACCGTCCAGCGTCGGAACGTTGTGGGTCATCTGGCCGGCCGGGTGCGGATTCATCCGCATGCGGATCGACCGCACGAACTCGTCAATCTGCGCCTCGGGCGCACCACCGGAGATCATGCGATGCATATCGAGATACTCGTTGTCCGGGAGCATGTCCCGGTGCGGAAACGTCAGGCGGTAGATCGGATCGTCGGGGACCCGGTCCCAGTCGATCAGGTGGTCCAGCACGTATGCGTTCACCCGGAACGGAAGGATGCGCGACACGACGTCGACGGCCTCTCTTTGATCTCGGTGCAAACGCTCCCACTGCGGCGCCTGCTTGATGCTCTGGCGCGTGTAGGGCTTGAACTTGGCGTGCGCTGCGGCGTCCTGCATGTGTCTTCTCCTGTGCGTGTCCAGTGGGTTGGTGCTGGCGACGAGGTCACGGATCGGTTGGTCTCCGCCCGTGTTCGCCTCAGGAAAAATTTAAAGAAGAGGCCCTTGGAGATGAAGCCCCAAAGGGCTGTTTCAGAGATTGCGAGCGCTTGTTGAAGATGCGCCAACACCTCGATCTCGCCGCGGTGGAAGCTTTCGTCCTGGTGGCCGAGTTGCACAGCTTCACGCGCGCCGCGGACGTGCTAGGTGTCACTCAGGCTGGAATCAGCCAGCAGCTCCACCGCCTTGAGAAGCATCTGGGCCGCCGCTTGCTGGATCGCACGCCACGACACGTTCGGCTCTCGGCGCAGGGCGAGGCGTTCCTGCCGCATGCGCGAGAGTTGCTGCTCGCCCAGCAGACGGCGCTGTCCACGGTCGCGCGTCCTGGGCGCGTCCTGAGCATCGGCGTCAGCGAGCAGGTCGCAGGGCCAGAGCTTCCTCGGGTCATTGCCCGCATCAGAGCCAGCGATCCCGAGCTGCTGCTCAAGCTTCGCGTGGACGATGCGGGATCGTTGCGCAGGGACTTCGAACGCGGCGATCTCGACGTGGCAATCCTGCGGCAGGGGACGCGCCGCGACGGCGACCTCTTGTTCGTGGACCCATACGCCTGGTTCGCAAGCACTGCGGCGGGTCTGGCCGGTCGTCCGATTCCGCTGATCACGGCGATGGATGTTTGCGGCGTGGGCGCGCTGGCCAGGCGTTTGCTGATGCGGGCCAAGGTACCGTGGGTCGATGCTCTCTGGACGAGTGGCGTCGCCGCGGCGATCTCGGCAGCGCAGTCCGGTGTAGGTGTCATGCCGGTTGCGCGACGGCTGGCGGCCGACGGCCTCATCGATGTCGGCCCCGAGCTCGGATTGCCGGCATTCCCGCCCTCCAAGGTGGTGATGCTTTCGCGTCACGTCGATGCCAATGGAAAGGCGATCCAGCGCATGCTGCGCGCGTCACTGCGCGATGCCTCGCCATAGATCGGCATTCAACTTGCCAACGTCCGGGCGCAGCGGAGCCATTTCACCTGAATGCACGCTCGGCTGGACTGGGCGACAGCGCGGCTGTATCAAACGTGCCGGCCAATCGCTGTCGAGCCAGATGTTCTGCGGTGCAGCGCCCCCCGCTGGCGACGTTGAAGCGCTGAAACGCGATCGTCCCTGGCACCGAACTTGTCCCGGCCATCTGTGGATATCTCTGGGGACACCGGCTGGAGGGATTGCGGCGACCCAGTATCCATGCGCGTTCCCACAGGATTGCCTCCTTCTTGAGCAGCCATCGCAATGTGGATGAGTGACGCCGGCGCCGACGAACGTCCACCGGCGTTCACGTCGAGTGCTCCTGGACCTCTTCAGAAAGGGGCCAGCTCGATGTCAATGCTCCTCACGCCGATGCTGGACCCTGGCCGGTCGCAACGTTGATCCAGTCTTCCGCTTGGAGGGCGGGCAGCCGTGATCCCTACGATGAACAAGGTCCCAGAAGCTGACGGCCGCATTGCAATGTGCAACGTCCGGCGCCGGGTGGGGACTTCCTGCAGGTGGTGCCATAGCGCTTTGCTATTCTTGGCCTCGCCGGGCGCAAGCCCCCTGTTCACTAGGCAGTGTGGACTGAAGGAAAGCAGGCCTTTCCCGCTCGCCCGGAGCGAAACCCGGGCGCCAATTTCTGTGCCGTGGCTGGCAGCTGCGGCGCTTACAAGGCGCAGTTCCAACTTCAAGGAACACGCTCCGCCATGACCGCTCTCAAACAGGCACGTCGTCTCATCGAAGAACAGCCGCTGTCGGACACTGCAGCCGTTGTGGCCGATCTGGTCATCGCCTTGGAACTGGAGGCATCGTTCAGACTGGAGCGGCTGTACGCGCTAAGCCTGGCCGACTTTGAAATGGCGACCGACCTCATCAGCGAGTGGCGCCTTGCGCGCCACTACGCGAAGAAGGGCAAGCTGCTCGACTTGGCGATGCAGATGCGCGAGCTCGGAGACAACATGCGCTGAGGTACGCCCGGGCGGCGTGGCCGGTGGGCGGCCCGCAGTCCGCTGTCTTTCTGCCGCGGGAGCTTTCCGAGGCCCTGTGGCAGCTAAAGTGGCGCATGTCTTCGAAGACCCAGTTCAGCCGCATCGAGCGTCAACTCCAGTTGGAGGCTTCGTTCGGCCAACTGGGTGCGAAGCTGACGCTGGTAGCAGGGTATGCCCAGGCGAACTTAGCGGCTCAACACGACTACCCTCGTGGTCCCGCAAAGCAGTGCTACCGAAACGCTGCGCAACTGGCGATGGATTTTCCGGAACTGACCTATGTCGAAGGCATTGCGCAGGGTGGCTCGATCCTGATCCCGCATGCCTGGTGCATCGACGAGGACGGTCGAGTAGTCGAGGCGACCTGGCCTGAAACAGGGAATGCCTACTGGGGTGCTGCCTACGATACCGAGTTCCTGATCTTCTGGATCCTGAAACAGAAGGTCTGGGGCGTGCTTCACGAAGTGGTCGCTGCGGAGCTGTTTACCTATTTGCCGGAGCGCATGTTCGTAAGGCTTGAGGGGGACAAGCTGAAGCAAGTGCAGAGCTTGTTCGCTGAGGCGCGCCAGGCATTGGACCTGACGGAGTGGGCCGACTTCTAGGGTTGCCTCGGTGGATTGTCGCTCGACAGTTCGTACATGCCAGGCCATGGTGCCGAAGTTGTGCCGGTCGCTTTTGGATCTACAGACCTACTACTTTCGACAAGCGCTCGGCGAAACCCGGTGACGCCGCCCGGACTTGCGGCACGCGTCCGGTGCATGATCGTTGCGCATGCAGGGTTCTCCGCCACAATCCAGGCATGTGCGATGTTCACCTCGTCGAAACCTCTCGCCGGCTAGACCGAGTACCGTCGCAGATGATTTGCTGCTACTGCGACGGCGCCATCGCAGGCGAAGCCTTGTGGGTGGAGGGCTATCTGGATGATGGGTCTGCGGGACTGCATCGCTTTGTTTACCACCAGGACTGCGCATGGGACATGGAGCATGACCTTGATGCGATCAAGGCGCACGACGGCTGTTTCAGCTACGGAACCGCCGTCGAGGTCGTCGCAGCTTCAACGGAAACGTCTCTTTCATGACCTTCTGGAAACTCAAACGCACCGTCCAATGCGAGAAGTGCCCTTGGCGGGTCGGCGTCGATCCTCATGACATTCCAGATGGCTACTGCGAGACCAAGCACCAGGCACTGGCAGACACGATCGCGGAACCCGGGCAATTGCCTGTGCCTGGAGCGCCGCTGCGCGCCATGGCTTGCCACGAAACAGATGACGCGCACTGCGTCGGCTGGGTCAATCATCAACTTGGGCCAGGCAACAACATCCCGCTGCGGCTAAGCGTACTGTCATGCTCGAACATCGGAAAGCTACGGCTACGAGGGGAGCAGCATCCATCGTTTGAGGCAACGCTGCCCGGCAAGCCCGTCGAGCCAGCGTAGTGAGCCTGCCAGGCGGCGAACCGACGCCGAGCGGCGCCGTCAACAATCTCGAAAAGCAAGACCGGTCTAGGTCCAGGTCAGCAGGTCCGGCTGAACCTGTACGCCGTGGTGTTGCTGCATCGCCTCGATGAAGAGCAGCCAGGTCGCGTGATCGGCCGGTCCGTGCGTGCATACGAGGCACTCGCCTTCACCTGCCAACTGCGCGGTACCCGTTCGGTGGACATCGATGCCAAACCGCTTGCTGAAGCGGCCGATGGATGAACCATCGTACCCATTGACCCAGACGGTCCCGCGCGCTGGGTCCGCGTTGATTTCGTGGTCTGGGTCCATGGGCATCATCAAACTATTGTGGCAGGGGCTTGCTCCTCTCTGCGGTACGTCAGGCTTGGAAACGTTCGAGCAGGGCTGGCACGATTGAATCCTCGGCCGCCGCCGCAATGGGGTCGCGCGAGCAGCAGCGAAGCGCAACATCCGCCTTGCGCCTCATGCCCTACGAGCCTCGGGTGGCCTCATTCAAGAGATCTTGGTTGTCAGCGCTTCCCGCCGCCGTGGTATACGCTTTCGCAGATACTTCAGGGATGACCACCACCAAAACCACCACCAAGATCGTGAAGATTGCGGTCGCGGACGACGAAGTGCTCGTTGCGCTCAAACGACCTGAAGGCTACGAAGATACCCATCCCGAGCTGGTCGCTGAGGACGCGATCAAGGACACCTGGCCGGAGTACCGCACAGTGTGGCCGCAGGAAACCTAGACTTGGTTCCTTACGCCTCAACATGACGTACCCGTTGACGAGGCAGGATCTCGACAGCATTTCGGATGCTGAGCCTGTCTTTGGCACGGATCGGCTGCTGCCTCCCTGGGAAGCGATCCCAAATGAGTTCAAGGTGGAGAACTTCTACACGCGGCTAGTGGATGCCTGCACGCCAATCGTGTTCTGGGCACTAACCGACCGCACCATCGATACCTTTGAGTCGGCTGAGTTTTTGCGGTGCGTGCCTGAAGTGCACTCGGCGAGTGTCTTGGGGTTGTAGTCCATGGGCGCGACCGAGCCAGATCTATCTGCACTGCCGGAGTACGTGAAAGAGCGCTGGCCTGCTGCGCTTGAACGTGCGACACGGAAGACCGCGTCGGCCGTACCGAACCAGGATGCAAACAAACTACTGCGGGTGTCGCAAAAGGCGTCAACCGCAGCGCAGCGAATTGTCTGGCTGCAGCGCGCGGCGTCCGCATGGGCAAAGCCTCTCGAAAGCGTCGCGGCCTGCCGGCGCGGTTGCTCACATTGCTGCCACATCTCGGTGACGATCTCCAGCGTCGAAGCTGCGCTCATTGGACGCCACGTCGGCAGGGCCCCAGCTGAGCCAGCGCACTCTGTTCGTGTTGGTTCGTTTGCCGATGCGGCCGACGGTGTGGCGGCGGTCCAGGCTATCGGTGCCAGGGACGTTGGTGCTCCTTGTCCCTTCCTGGTTGACGACGCTTGCAGCATCTATGAGGTGCGTCCCATGGCTTGCAGGCTGCTGCTCAACCTCGATGACGATGATCTACTGTGCCGGCTGGTTCCAGGTCAGGACATACCGGTCCCATACGCCAACAGTGGGCAACTCAAGACCTTGTACCTGATGGCGCAGGCATCGACGCCGCTGGCAGATATCCGAGACTTTTTCCCGAGATAGCAAGCGAATGGAGCGCGAGAAGGGCATGTGCTTGCCGGATGCTTGTGCTGCTCGCAACCCGTTCCCATCGCCAGGAGTGACACGGCTAGTTCGCTCGGACTCGGACTCGGACTCGGACTCGGACTCGGACTCGGGCTCGGACTCGGGCTCGGGCTCGGGCTCGGGCTAGCCGGTGCTTTCACGCCTGCACCTTGCAGGTCGCGCCAAGCCGGTGCGTAGGCCGTTGGCCTGGAAGCCGAAACGGTAGGCACCGCTCTCAGCCGTTCTTCGCGGATCGTTGATCTAGCCCTCTGACCTGGCACCCGCGCCGATCTTGAGCGGCTGCGTTCACTAGTTGGCAGGCAGGACACCATCTACGGCGGCCGGGCTGGAGCCGCCCTTGCAAGCCGCCGTCCCGATGAGATCCTGAATCAAGGGCCGGCGCTGGTGCCGGTCCCGTTTCCTGTACAGGAGTGACCATGAAACTGTCCAAGGCCGAGTTCGAAGCTGTCATCCAGGCTTCGCAGCGCACCTTCCTTCCCTTCTCCCAACTGGTTCTGTCGGTGGACTACCAGGCCCGCACGCCCGGCACCTCGCCCAAGCTCAGCATCCCCGAGCTGGCCGCATCCATCAAGGAATGCGGCGTACTGCAGAACCTCATCGTCGTGCCGGGCCAGAGCAACACCTACGAGGTATGCGCTGGGGGGCGCAGGCTCGAAGCGCTGACCACGCTGGTCGCAGCAGGTGATCTGCCAGAAAACTTCCCCGTGCCGGTGCTGATCGTCCCGGCCGACCGGGGGCTCATCGCCAGCCTCGCGGAGAACGCCTTTCACCTTCCGATGCACGCCGCCGACGAGTACGAGGCATTCGCCAAGCTCGTCGCGCGTGGGAAGCCCGTCGAGGACGTTGCTGCGGCCTTCGGCGTCACGCCCATGGTGGTCAAGCGCCGCATGAAGCTGGCCGCCGTGTCCCCGCGCCTGATGACGCAGTTCCGCGAGGGCAGCATCAACCTGGAATGCCTGATGGTGCTGGCCTCCGTCGAAGACCACGAGCGCCAGGAGCAAGCGTGGATGGGCCTGGACTCCTGGAATCGCCATCCCGAGCACCTGCGCCGCATCCTCACCCAAGGCGAGGTGGAGTCCGACCGCAGCCCGGTCGCCAAGTACGTCACCGTCAAGGCGTACGAGAAAGCCGGTGGCCCGACCCGCCGCGACCTGTTCAGCGACAACGACAAGAAGGTCTACCTGCTGGACGCCGCCTTGCTCGACCAACTGGCCGTCGCCAAGCTCCAGCGCAAGGCCAAGAAGATCGCGGCCGAGGGGTGGAAGTGGGTGGATGTGCGCCCGCGCTACGTCCACGACGAGTACGTGCGCCACGGCGAACTGCGCAAGGCGTCCCGCGAACCCAGCAAGGAAGAAGCCACCGTGCTGCAGACGCTGAACGAGCAACTGGAGCAGCACAGCCAGCGCATGAATGAGATCTACGACCTGGACGAACCGGACGAGGATTCCGAAGCGGAGTGCACGCGCCTGGAAGCGCAGTGCGAGGAACTGTCTGCCCAGGTGACCGCGTTGGAGGAAGCGCTGGCAGTCTGGCCGTCCGAGTTGATGGCCGAGGCCGGCTGTCTGGTGTACGTGGGCAACGACGCCGAGCCGGCCGTTCGCTACGGCCTGATCCGTCCGGATGACCGGGCAAGTGTGCTGCAGGCAAGCCGTGGAGGGGCAGGGGCTGGACGAGAAAGCCCGGCCCTGGCGTCCATACCCGCACCGAAGACCCGCCCGGTGCACTCGGAAAAACTCGTTCGCAACCTGACCGCACACCGTGTGGCCGCGATCCAGGCGGAGCTGCTCGACCGTTCCGATGTGGCCCTGGCGGTGCTGACCGCCCAAATGGCCAAGTCCCTGCTGCTGGAGGACTATCGTCAAGCCTACGGCTGCGAAGACCCGTTGAAGCTGAGCGTCACCGACACGCACTACGGCTTGCGCACCGACGCGCAGGACATCGAGTCCGGCAAGGCTTGGCAGACCCTGGACGCCAAGCGGAGCCACTGGCAGTCCATTCTCCCGACCCAGGCCGCAGACGTGCTGCCGTGGGTCCTGAGCCAGGAGCCGGACACCGTCCGGCAACTCTTCACCTTCCTGGTGGCAATCACCGTCACGGGTGTCTACGCAACCGAACCGGCACAGCAGCGCACCGATGGGCTCGCCCAGGCGCTGGGGCTGGACATGGCGAAATGGTGGGAAGCGACCGGCCCGTCGTACTTTCAGCACGTCTCCAAGGCACGTGCGACCGAGGTGATCGGCGAAGCGACAGGCGCAGCGGCCGGCGCTGCAATGCAGGCCCTCAAGAAGGAGGGTGCCGTGGCCCATGCCGCTCAGGCCGTCGCTGGAACCGGCTGGTTGCCCACCGTACTGCGTCTGCGTCCTCCGACAGAAGTGCCGGGCACCGATATCGCCGCGAACGCTGACGAAGACCCGCCATTCGACGTGGGCGGCGAAGACGAACAGGCTCGAGCCGACGCAGCCACAAGCGGCACCGCGCCGGCTGGGGCCGCCAGCGAACCCAAGGATTCAGAACTGCCGGCCGAGGCGTCCTGAGACGGCCCTGAGACAGTGCTCCCCCTGCGTGCGACCGCATGCCGGGGGGCTCTTCAGGACGAGAGTCTCGCTGCGCCGACGCCGCCGCTCAGCGGCGGTGCGGCCTACAGGCAGCTGACCACATCGACGTCGGATCGAATCCGTTTGGTGTGGCTCGCAGCCTCAGCCACTGCAGCAGTTCGTGCAGTGCGCAGCAACGGCTTCATGCTGGTCACGTACCGGCTGAAATCCCATAGCGCCCAAGCCGCACATCGCACTTACCCCCGTTTCGGAATCAGACTTCGATGCCCTCGTGGCCCTTGGGATGAAGGCCATGCGCGAGAACCTGGAACGGCTGGGGCGCTTCGATCGGGCCCGTGCGCGGGAGTGCTTGTGGCCTGGCTTCGCGCCAGAGCAAACTCGGCACATCGTGGTGGATGGCGAGCGCGTCGGCTTCTCGGTGACCGAGCCATGCACTGACCACCTGCTGCTGGAGCTTCTCTACATTCGGCCGGATCGCCAGCGCCTAGGCATCGGTTCCCAGATTCTTTACTTGGTGTTCGAGCGCGTCTGCAACGGCGTGATCACCGCCCATGGCGTCGGCCTGTCGAGCCGCCCGGGCCGAGCCGATGTACGCGCCGGCAGCGCGCTTGCGAGCGTGACCTGCCGTCTCAGCGATCTCCTGGCGAGCGGCGTTGGCCAGCTCTGCTGGCGGTTGCCGCCCATGGCGCACGGGAGGCTCCGTACCCGTTTGGCTGCGCCACACCTCGACGAGCACCTCGTGCCGCAGACCGTGTCCCGTCGCCCCACGCTCGGCAAGGGACAAGCCAAAGAAGCGCATGACATAGCTGAAGTGGTTCAGGTTCTGCTTGAGTTCGCGGTTGGGGTCACTCACGTGCGCATCCGCACTGCCAGCGACCTGCCTCGCGTAGGCCAACGCGTCATGCTGGATCTGCGTGCAGATTGCCACGAAGCGCGGCCTGCCTCCTTTGCTTCCCTGGCGCACCCAAAGGTAGCTGTCGGCCTTCTTGCGATCCATTGGCATTCCCGTGGCTTCGAACGGCACCACACAGGCGTGGGGGCGCATCATGACCGCTTCCTTGCGGCGTAGCCCGAACGCTCGGATCAGCCGCAGCGCCGCGCCCACGTGGCGGTCGCGTGCGCAGACTTCTTCAATCAGCGGGTCGATGTCGATGCCGGCGCCGGTCCAGCTTCGGTCGCGCTGCGCCACCTCATGTCGCTGGTACTGCGAAGGCGACAGGCCATACGCGGCCGGCTGCAGGACCAGACCCGGCTTGCCGATCCACAGTGCCAGTCCACGCAGGAAGCTCAGGTAGGTCTGAATGGTGGCCGCAGCCATCTGATCCTTGCGCCACAGGTCGACGGTCGCCTGAATGTGCCGTCCTCCCAGGTTTCGCGGGTCGGGCAGGGTGGCAAAGCCGGCCTTCGTGCGCAACTCACGCAGGAAGCGGCGAAGGAACACCGCCCGGTCGTGCCGGGTCTTGTGAGAAACGCTCTTGTGCTTGGCCGTGTGCTGCTCGTTGAACAAGGTGATGAGCATCTCCAGCGCCTTCTCAGGCGGCAGCGAGCCAGGCGGATGGCGCCTCATGATGTCCACCGCGCTCAGGCCGGCCCAGTCGGTGCGGCGCTTCATTGGGCCGCTTGCCGTCGATGAGCGGTAGGCCGGCTGACGGGCGGTCTGTCCATGTTGAAGGGATGCGAGATTCGGCATGTGTTTCTCCGTGTCTGTTGGCCGGTGTCCCGCGCACCTGCCCTTGCTGCGTCAGAAGTCCCAGTTCTCTCGGTGCAGGCGGACTCCAGGTACCGGCACCGGCTGTGGCCAATCCAACCGCGCTTGGTGCGTGACCACGCCGCACCGCGCATCCCCATGGTTCAACCCTTGCGCTGCGTGGAGCAGGGCAGTGGCTCGGTCGTTCTTAAAAATGAAAACGTTTTGATCCGTCCTGTTGGCGCGTTTCCGCGCCGGACAGGGTTGGTGCGCCTCGACCTTGTGGTCTGTGCGCTGCGCCTCGGTCATGCCGGGGCACATCTGCGGGATCAGTGCTGCTGTCGTAGCGCCACCCATCTGCGGGGTAGCTTCCCTGACCGTGGCCAGGAAGCGTCAGATGTCCGAGCGGTGACACGCGTGGAGCCCATATGGACAAACACGACCGCGTGCCGCGCAAAGCGCTTGCTCGAAAGGTGGCGGGAACTCTGGCATCGGCATCTGGTGCCGTGCGCGTGGCTCTTCACGCTCTGCGACGTGAGCTCAAGGCTCACCCCAACCACAAGGGCCGGCATGTCGCGGGCATTCACTACGAACTGACCTCCAGAGGGCTGCTCAAGGGCAGCGCTCATCCGGGCTCAAGGCCGGGACTCGAAGGGCGGGTATCGACCGCGACGCCTGATTGGGCTCCACCGATGGGAGCCAAGGCCAGGAGGCCTTCGGGAGCATCCAGTGGACTACGGCCAAAAGCGGGCGTCAAGTAGGTTGCCGGAATTCGGAGTGGCGGTGATGCCTGGGTTTGTGGTGTCTCCATGTCTCAGGTGGGCTTCCTGGGGTACGCTGTGAGAGAGGGTTGACACCGAGGGGAATGGCCTCTGGTTGCAGGTCAGATCTGGATCGGTTGCATGCGGGGCGGCGTGAGACCGGTTGGTGATCCTGAGGAACTTGAAGTGTTCTTCAAGTTGGGATCGGCCGTTCCGGAGACTTCGTGTTCCGACTTGAAGTGTCCTTCAACGCACGTTGAAGTTGCGGGACCGTGCCTGTCTACCGCGCCGAGATGGCGTGCATGGCCCTGTGAACGCGAAACGGTCGTCGTTGAATGCCGTTTCTCGTTGGTGAGAAGCGCCACCCTCGTTCACGCTCGCTCCATCGTTGTCCGCACGGGGAGAGCAAGCCAATGAGCAAGATCGTCAGAGCCATCGATGTCGGGTTCGGCAACACCAAGTTCGTCGTCGGCCACACACCACAGGAGGTCAAGTGCGGGTCCTTCCCTTCGTTGGCTTACGTCAGCGCGAAAGACTCGGCGCAGCGCACCGACGGACAGCGTCGAAGGACCGTCAGTATTCCCATCGACAAACTCTTCTACGAGGTGGGTCCGGACGTGCACCTGGCTGCCGACACCTTCCGCGGGACGCAACTGCACGACCGGTACATCGAGACGCCGGAGTACCTCGCGCTGGCGCGCGGTGCCCTGAGCTACATGAGGCTGAGCACGATCGACCTGCTCGTTGTCGGACTGCCGGTGGCATCGTTTCAGGCGCGCAAGGCGCAGTTGGAGCGCCTCATGACCGGCGTGCACGACGTGGGCGCAGGAAAAACAGTGGAAGTCAGGAAGGCCGTGGCGGTGGCGCAGCCCCAGGGCGCTCTGGTGCACTTCACGGCGGCCTACGGCAAGCAGAAGACCATCGCGCAGGAGCAAAGCCTGATCATCGATCCGGGCTCGCGCACCTTCGACTGGCTCCTGTCGCGCGGCATGCGGTTGGTCTCCAAGGTCAGCAGCTCGGTCAACCGTGGGATGTCCGACGTGCTCAAGACCATCGCGCAGGAGATCAGCAGCGACATCGGTCGCCCCTACAGCGACCTGCCGGCAATCGACACGGCGCTGCGCACCGGCAAGCCTTTGCTGATCTACCAGAAGCCCTACGACCTGACGCCGATCCTTCCGACGGCCCATGCAGTGGCCCGTGGGGCCGTCTCCTCGATGATGGAATGGATCGCGGAGGACTACAGCATCCAGAACGTGATCCTTGTCGGGGGAGGGGCCTTCATGTTCAAGGACGCGGTCAAGGCGGCGTTCCCGAAGCACAAGATCCACGTCATCAAGGATCCGATGTTCGCCAACGTCAAGGGGTTTCAGATCGCTGGCGCGAACCTTCTGAGTGCGGAGCAGGCCGATGCCTCGAGCGAAGAGTCCTGAGGTTGATGCCGTCCAGGTCGACGCCAACCCACGACTGCGGGTCACGCTGGATTTCAGGCGCAGCGACGATCCGCTCTTGTTCGATGCACTGGCGTCGTTGTCCAAGGGGCGCAGGAGGCTGGCACGCCTACGCACTCTCGCGCATGACGGCCTGGCCATGGACCGAGGCACCCGGGCGCCCGAACCCGCCCCGAGCGCAAGTGCCGTTGACGCCCCAGGGATGCGCGTGTCGCCGAGCGACGACCCGGAGCAACTGGGTGAGCTGCATCCGACGCTGACAAGCGGTCTCTTCGATCCGCCGCTCGACAACTGACGATGCCCGACCCTTATCGTGACGAGCTTCTGCGGGCAGGTTCGCTGCGGACACCGATGTGCGCACGGAAAAGAAAAAGCCACTTGCAGCGCTTGGGGCGCCGCTGGTGGCTTTTCATCATGCTGCGCGGACGGAGATCCCGTCCCGCGCGACGCTTACAGCGCAGCGTCCTTCAGCTTCTTGAGGGAGCGGACCTTGATCTTCACCGTTGCGGGCTTGGCCGCGAACTCACGTTCCTGCTTCGTGAAGGGATCGATGCCCTTGCGCTTGGGCTTGGCCGGAACCTTCAGAAGGCCGATCTTGAGCAGGCCGGGCAGCGTGAACTCGCCGATGCCCTTCTTGTGCACCGAGCCCAGAACGGCCGACTCGAGCGCTGCCAGAACGGCCTTCACCGCCTTGGGCTCAACGCCGGACTGCTCAGCCAACAACGCGGTCAGCGTCGTCTTGTTGAGTGCTTCCTTGATGGGCTTGATGGTGGGGGCCGCGGCCTTCGCCGCGGGGGATGCCGGCTTCGCAGCCGGGGCGGCTTTGGGGGCCTTTTTCGCAGTTGCCATTTGAGTGTCGATCCGAGTAGTTGGAGGAGCATGCGCACAGCGGCTGCGGCACGCCGTCGTTATTCTAGGCTTGCCTCCGTGAACGAACGAGAGGCTCTGGCCGAGGCCAGCCTGCTGAAGGTGGAGCTCGCGCCACCGGAGTCCTGAGCGGCCTGCATCGCAGTGCTGCATGCCGATCTGGCGTGGCTTGCTCCTTCCTGCCCGGTCAAAGAGGCTGCTTGCTGCTATGGGGGCAAGCAGCCTTGCTTGAGCGCCGCGGAGAGACCTTCAGACTGGCCAAACGACGGCGTAAAGCGATTGGTGGACCTGTGCTCCATGGATCGGCTCTATTTGATGGGCGAATGCCGCCAAGCCGTACTGAAGACCGACCGCGAGCTCGTCTCTTGAAACTAGACGAAAAAGTGCGAGTCGGTCATTCGCCAAGCACTTATCGCGACGTTCAAACTGGACTACTAGCCAAGCTTTGGCGAGTTGAGAGTCGAGGATCGGAGGGGCGTGAGCCATGTCGTGCCGAAGTTGCGATAATTGGTGTGGTGTTTAGACGGTGATCGGGTTTCGTCGCTCTATTCTCTACCGCCGGTCAAAGGTGCGAGGGAGGTGGCATAGTGGTCCAGAAATGCAAACTCGGCTGCTGCCGCCTCCTCGAATCTGAACTTGCGTTCGTCAGGTGTCGTCCCGCTGCCGCGGTCCGCCGTGTAGAGGGATGCAGCAATAGCAGCTTGAGAAAAGGCGGCCATTCTCTGGAGTTTGATGCTGGACTGCGTAAGGAAACCCAGAGGTACGTTGTACCGGTTCGCGCTGGGAACGGTCCATTGGTATGTCGCAGCACCGAAAACCCCTGGGATTAGGAGCACCTCAAAGCACTCGTGCTTTGGCAGGCAGGGGCTCAGGATGACGCGGCTGAATCCGGCCTCGAGCAGGTGACGTGCGCGTTTGACGAGGCGGTCACGGTTCTCGTCCTGTCGGCATGGCGCAACGACGATGATCTCAGGCGGCTCGGCGCGTGCATCTTGGAGGGCCACGCGCACGCCATGGAGCAGATCACGCACCAAACTCGTGCGGCCCCACAGGTCGGAGTCGGGAATCACCCAGAAGACCGCTGGGGGCAGGGCCGCCTTCGTACTCTTCTTGAGCTGTGGGAGAGCTTTGCGCAGTCCGTCCAGCAGCCGTGACTGGCACTTGGGCATGTAGAGGGCGCCAAGAAGAGCCTGGCTTCCGCCGCCGTCGTACACCTCGCCGTTGGCTTGGCCATGCACCTCGTGCACGTACCGCCCGAAATCCAGGACAGGCGTCTTGCGCAGCCCGATCCGTCCGTCTGGCCGTATGACCGCGCTGCGTGCCTCGCCTGGGCCGGGCGTGGGCAGATAGCGGGCGAGCAGCTCATCGTCGAACCGATCCACAAACGCGCTCAGGTTGTCGGGGCGCGTGCTGAGGGCCGCGATGCGGTCTGCCGTCAGGGTGCGCACTTGCGAGCGCAGAGATTCCGGAAGAAGGTCGAGCTGGGCGTCGATCTCGAACTCGACGTTGCCATCAAGGTCGACTTCAAAGTGCACAGGCAACGGTACGCTGAACGGTCGCCCTGCACGGATCTCGTCGACCTTGTAGCAGGCATATGCGCGTCGCCGCACATCCTCCAGTTCGAAGCGCTCGATGTCGATGAAGTGCTTGTGGAATGCCGCTTCTGCGCGCTCGAGCGTTCTACCCGCCTGCGGATCGTCTGCCCCCCACTTCAACTCCAGGGCGTTGTCCCAATAGTTGTTTGACAGGGCCTTGGGGAGTGGCGTGTAGCTCAGTAGCTCGAAGATAGGCCGGCTCTGCCGCTCCGCGATTCTTGTGAAGCGGGGCAGCCCGTCGGATGACGTGGCGAAGCGGGACTCGGCATAAGACGTCAAGGAAACGCGTCCGTTCGCCTCGCCCACAAGACCTTCTTCGCGCAGCACTTCCAACAGGTCGCGGAGCTCGCTGGCCGACAAGCCGAAGTACTCCCTCAGTGCGCTGACATCCAAGGGGCCGCTCAGGTGCAGCAACCGGACGGCGAAATCCGTCATGGCCGGAACCTGGCGGTCGATAGAGACATGGCAGCGGACGTTGAACAGCTGCGCTGGGATCGCGACGGCGACGGTGTTGAAACGCTCACGCATGGACGATGCTCCGCTTCAGGTCCTTGGAGGGCACGAACTGTGCGTTGCCCTGGTCCGCGAGACGCTCGACCTCGTCGAGCACGCGCTTCATCGGCGTCGAGGTCCTTGTTCTCCACATGGACGATGAGCTGACGATCACGAGGCGGTCTTTTGCGCGGGACATCGCCACGTTGATCCGCTCGGGATCGGCCAGGAAGCCGATGTTCTCGTTCGTGTCATTGCGTACGACAGACAGGACGATGATCCGGTTCTCCTTGCCTTGGTAGCTGTCCACTGTGCCGACCGTGAATTGGTCGCGCAGTTTGGAGGCCCAATCGGCTTGCTCGAGCTTGCGGCGGATGAGGTCCCGCTGCGCGGCATACATGGCGATGATGCCGATGATCGGCTCGTCGTCGCGCCGCTCCTCCATGACTTCCTGAATGAAGTCCGTCGAAGTAAGGATGGCGCGGACGACATCGACCACCGCAGCTGCCTCGGCCTCGTTGACCAACGCGCCTTCATGGGTGCCCGCTGCACGGTGGAAGCCGAGCCGAGCTTGGTCCTGGGTGTCGATCCAGACCACCTGCGAAGCGAGGAAGTCGGGCAGCATCGCGTACTCGTCACCTGGAGGCTTGCGACCGACTTCGAGCGCGTCGGCGTAGAAGCAATGCGAGACCAGCCGGTTGATGTGTTCTGCCATCCGGTACTGGACCCGCAGAGTCCGGCCGACGGACTTGCCGTACTTTGAAGAGAAGGCTCTTTGAAAGTTGTTGATGCGGCGGAAGTCCTTGCGCGAGACGCCCAGCAACGCCGAGGCCTGCTCCTCGACAGCCCGAGGGTAGGAGGGTGGCAGTTGCAGGTGGTCACCGACCAACAGGACGCGCTTCCCCGCCTGCATTGCGACCACGAGCTCCATTGGGGAGGCGCGCGCCGCTTCGTCCACGATGACCCAATCGTAAGGTACTTCCGTGATGCCGAGCGCTTGCTTGCCGACGCCGACGCAGGTGCCCGCCACGATCTTGGAGGAGCGAGCGAGAAAGGAGGTGTAGTTGGAACGAGGGTTGCGCAGCACTTGGGCGAATTCGGTTGACAAGCGCGCAATCTGTTCGAGGCGGGCGCGCTTCGAAGGACTCGGCGAACCGTTCTGCGTGGCCAACTCGTCCAACTTGGCCTCCAGCAAAGCCTTGAGGTGGCCAACATCGTTGGCGCTTGGCGGCGCTTCAATGCCGAACTGACGCGCGGCCACCTCGGCGAACACCTCCCCGAGGCGCTTAAGATGCTCGGCCGCCGACGTATCCCCACCTTCGCCTTCTTCCACGGCAAGGGTCAGGCGCTCGATGCCTTGCATCAGGGGCCCCAACGTGATGTGAAGATCTGTAGCGGTTCGAACATACTCGGGAGGGAGACCCATGGCGACGCCGACGGCGCGTACCCTTTCTTTGACCTCCGCATCGAAGCTCTCCCGGTAGCGTTGGCGCAGTGCGTCCTCCTGGATGCTGCGAAGTCCCGGAGACACCATCGACGGCAACCCGACGCGGACCATGGGTACCTCCATGCGCGAGGCCCGCAACGAATTGGACACCTTGAGCATCGCGTTGTTCACCGCTTCGTGCGATTGGCTGACGAGCAGGATGTTGCCGGCCAGACCGCGCGAGAGCAGCAGATGGACGAAAGACGCGATGAACTTGGTTTTGCCCGTGCCTGGAGGGCCCTGGAGGAGTGAGATGGGCCCAAACGACAAGGCTGTCCGCAGGGCCTCCTCCTGAGACGCGTTGAGCTCGTACTCTCCAAGGTCCTCCAGCACGATCGAAGCGTCTGGTTGCGGTGCTCGCTCCACCTCGGGGTCGAAGAAGTCGACCAGGGATGGAATGAGACCTCCGCCAGCCAGAACGCGCTTCATGGCCGCGACGCGTCGCTCCGAACCGACCTTCTCGAACGTGCCACGTACATGGAGGGTGTCGCCCGGCTTCGGGGCGAACAGCATGCTTTTGGAGCGCACCTTCATCAGGTCTCGTCCCAGGTCTGGCGATACCCTGCCGATGGTGAACCAGCGTTCGTTGCCGTCGCTCACGTCGAGGCGCCGTTCCAACAACTCGATGGTCTCACCCTCCGTGAAGTCGAGAACACCACCTTCACAGTCGTAGGGGATGAGCCACTCGCCACTTCCTGGGGGCACTTGCTTGACGCCGGTCCGCACGGTAATCGTGGTGACGTTCATCTCATCGGTGTCGGCCAATGCTGTCCAGAAGGCTCGGGCTGTCATCGCGTGCAGCAGTGCCGCGTCGGCTTGCCGTGCGTAGGGGTCTCTGGCACGCCCGTCGGTTGATCCGCCCGCCTCCAAATCGTCAGGGACACGCGCGCGGTACAACTGGAACAGCAGGCCTGCCAGGGTGTCGGCGTTGTGCTCCTCGCCGAACGCAACCTGGATCTCAGCGTTCAACGTGAAGTTCTTGCGGCGAAATGCACTGACGAAATCGATGTGATCGATCTCCTTGACGGCGGCGTCGAGCACAGCCTCTTGAGCTGGGTCGTACATGATGTACAGCTCCTGCTTTGTGCCGACGACGTAGAAGCGCACATGACCAGTCTCTGCATGCAGTGTCGCGCGCACGGAGAACTCGCCGTGGTTGGAGATCAGATCCAGCGATGGGGGGCCACCTCGGCCGCGCCGCTTGAGCGTGGCCTTGAAGGACGCAGGCGCGCGGGACTTGGGGTGAAGCTCGTCCTGCAGCGTTTCCGCCAACAGGTCCAAGGGAGGTGGAGTGTCCACCAAGTCGAGTGCGCGTGCGATGTCGCTGCGGGTGCTGGAAAACTCCTCAGGGATGAGGTCAAGGACCAAGGCGCACACGGCGAACGCATCGCGGTGCAAGGGCGACGCCCCTTCCAGTGCTGGTGGCACCGCGCCGATGGTGATGCCTTCGTCGCCGTCGGCGCTCAGATCGGGAATGTCCACCAGTACGACGCCAGGCGCCTCGCCATCGGCCGTTTGCGGGACGACGATGTTGTCTGCTTTGACATCGCCATGGGAAAGTCCGAGGACATGGAGCCGCCGAACCGCGTTCAGAAGCGCCAGCGCCAGCATCGCCCGCAACCGTCCGTCGCTGTTGGCTTCCAACCACTCGGCAAGCGTGGAGCCTTCGATCCATCGCGTGACCAGCATCAGACCGAATGGACTCAGGCCAAAGTCCAGGACCTCAGGTGATGCGTCGAAGCCGGATTGGCGCAGTGATCGCGCCTGTTGAAGGAACGCCAGGAGGCGCAGGTTGCGTGCCGGGTACTTCTGGTCGTACTTGAGCTGGGGCCAGCACTTGACCAGGACACGCACTCCATCCCGTTCCGACTCGTAGACCGTCTTCGTTGACGCCGGCGAGATCATGCGTTTGCACTGGAGGGTCATGGGGCTGGCTGTGGTGTCGTACCCGTCGAAATCTGCCTCGCAGATGTCGGGGCCGAACTCCACAGCCAGGCAGGCGTTGAGTGCGTCCAGCGCGTCGGATGCGCTGCGGTAGCGTGCAGCTGGGTCAAGGCTCATGGCTTGTGCGTACCATGGCGCGAGAGCGGGGACGTTGAGCGTTGCGGTACCGTCGTAGACAGGCACTTGGTTGCGTCGCTCAAGTTCGCGGCCTTCCATCAACTCGTAGACCAACACCCCAAGTAGGAATGCATCGCGTGCGAAGGCGTCGGTGGTGCGCGCCTCCTGGCGACCGCCTCCATCTTCGGGTAGGTCGATGGAACCCGTTTCAAGCTCGATCCGGTGAACCCCCACGGTGTGGGCTTGGGGCACGCGGGCTGCTGCAAACGTTGACAGGATGACGCGGGAGGGCTCCAGCACCCAGAGCGTGCGCCTGGTGATGTCCCGGTGGGCGATCCCGAGTGCGTGCAGCTTGGAAAAGCGCGCCAGGATGCTTTTGGCAAGGGCGCGCCTGTCCAGCTCGTCCATGTCGGCGTTGCGTGCCAGATGCTCGCCGAGTCGCTCAATGCCAGCGGGTAGGCGGTATGCTTCGACGAAGTTCGTGGTGATGTCGTCCGCGGTCGCAGAGCCGATGGGTTCGAGCAGGTCTTCGTGCAGATCCGATGCCTGAACACGGAGCTGCTCGTTCAGCCGCAGCTCTCGCAGCCCGATTGTTTGGCGCTCGACCGTGGAGGTGCCGCCCGCAGCAAGCACCTCGAAGTTCCACTTGCGTAGCAGCGCTTTGGAGCTTCTGCTCTCCTGGTGCTCGGCGAGAAACTCCGACCAGATCTTGCGCGGGTGGACGTAGTCCGCGTGGTCGTCGATCTGCTCGAAACCGTACAGCACGGTGCGGCGCCGGAGCACTGCAGGGTTGTTGGACGAGAAGATGGCGTTGTACTGCTGCCTGTTTTGCAGGGGGTCCGCCGACCGATAGAGGAAGTTGGGCGGCGTGTCGGGGAAACGCTTCTTGTAGCGGCCGACGTCGGTCGCGACATGCACGAACTCGTTGAGCGTGGAGACAAAGCGGCGTTGCTCGTCAGGAAATCTGACCAGGCGGCATTTGGGATGGCACAGGACAACAAGCGTTTCGATGAAGGGAATCTTCATCGTGGGGTACTTCTCGCGGATGAAGCTCTTCAGCGCCCGAACCTTGTTGTCCGTCACCTCGACCGGTGAGGGCGTCGCGTAGCCGCGGTGGAACCACTGGCCAGAGGAGTACTCGATGTCGCCAGACCAGTTCTTCAACTCGACCACCAGGATCCGGTTTGTGGTCAGAAGCAACAGGTCGATATCCAGCGGCAGTTTGGAGCCGCGGGTGAGCAGCCGAAAAGCTGCGTAGGCGCCCCAGGTATCCGGCAGCTTGGTCTCGAGTTCGCGCAGCGTGGCGTGCTCCACCTCCAAGACTCCCCGGGCGCTGAGGTAGTTGATTCGCACAGTTGAAACCTCCCGATGTCTTCTTGTTGACGTTCCAAATCGCTCGGAACGGCGGGCGAGGGCCCATGAGCCAACCGAAAAGCATACGGGATCTGCAATGCGCCGCCACCGTCCTGCGGTGGCGCTTCGCAGCCTGGGCCTGGAGCTGCTCCCTGAGACTGTTTCCCGGGCGCGATGCGCTGACCGGTCGTCCGCGCCAATCGCAGCCAGGAAGTCCTTCGTACTAGCTCCGCGCCAGACCTGGGACATCTCCACCCAACTGCTGGAGGTACAAGGCCGGTTGCGCGCCGTTCCAGCCAGCGTATTGCACTCCAGTTCGCCACAGGAACGCTTGATGTTCGTTGTGCGCCACGGGATCTACAGCCCTTCGACGCAAGAGATGTGCGCGCTTCTTCAGGAGCGCATTGACGGGCGTAGTGCGATCAAGATCGGTGCTGGGCATGGGGTACCCTCGCCGACTACTGTGCCTACGCGACCGTAGGTTCTTCGCCTGGTACCCACCTGATCTATGACTGGTATCCCCACAGAGACAAGCAAAGGCGTTGTCAACTTGGTGATCGAGCGCACAACCCGTGACGCCCGATTCGAGTTCAACCAAACACGGGCACAGAAATGGGTTTTCTGGATGACTACGGTATGCGTGGTATCCGGTTGCCTGTTCGCGGTCCTTGCGGTGTTGGAGTGGGGAGTGCTGGCACACGTCGCCACCAGGCTCTTTTACGCTGCGTCTCTGCTGGTGGTTCTCTATCAGATCACCGTGCTCGCACACGAGCTCGTCAAGATGAGAAACCCAGAAAAGGAGGTCTCGCTACCTCTAGCGGATGAGTTGGATGCCAGCCTGCGCTTGATCCGCGAGTTGGCAGCGGTTGGGGTTGAGCAAGAGCTCGTTTACGCCCGGGCGATGTTTGAACGAAGCGCGTGTCAGTTGCGCGAGCGCATCGCTCTGATCGTCGGAGCGCTGGACAAGGTCGGATTGATTCCTCTCGGCGTCAGCGCCTTCCTGTCTTTCCTTAAATTCTCAGAGGGCGGTTCGGGTTTCGGGGCCTATGAATGGATCGGCATGGCCTTTGTCGGTCTGTACCTGTTCGCGGTTCGCATGCTGGGCGCCGCCCAATGGATGGAGGCCGTCGGTGAGATCTTCGGGCATGCCATTGCCCTGAAGAAGAGCGAAGTTTGATGCCACTCCCGACTGTTCGTAGATCTGGTGCGCCGGGGAATTGATGTCGCCCAGTCTCGCTGCGCCGGGATCAATTGGTGCTGCGTGCGTGATCGTTGGATGCGCCCTTTTTCCTAGCGCTCTCAATGGACTGTTCGACGGTCGTCCGTCTCCATTAGACTGAAAGCCCATTTGTTACCGCATAACTTCTATGAAGAACCGCCGTACCGCTGCAAAGTCGTTGATGGTTGAGCCCACTCAGACGCTGAAAGAGATTGATGTTGAGATCGCCAAGCTGAAAGAACGCGCGGCGACGATCGTGGCCCACGAGAAAGCAGGCGTCATTGATCGCATCAAGGAAGCAATTTCTTACTACAGCATCACGGCGGGCGAGTTGGGGTTCGGTGGTGCGCGGCCATCGCCCCGTCGTGTGAAGTCCGCCGGTGTCGCACCTTCAGGACAGGCGCCGGCAGAAGGTGCAGAGGTTTCTTCCTCGAAGGCGCCTGCCAAGAAGCCGCGGGCTGGCGCTGGCGGCATCAAGTTCAAGGACGACGCAGGCAATGCCTGGTCTGGCTTTGGTCCAAAGCCGAGGTGGTTCACAGAAGCACTGGCCAGTGGAAAGACGCCAGAGGAGCTCAAGGTCTGACGCGTAGGCCCCATTGGCCTATTCGTCTTGGGGCGCGGAAGGCGTCAGGCTCCTAGGGCCAGGATGTCGCTGAAGTTGGAGTTGACCCGCATGCCCGCTCCGGCGGATGCGGATGCGGATGCGGATGCGGATGCGGATGCGGATGCGATTGTGGCCCGCGCTGTCTGGAAGGATGGACAGACAACCAGGTGGAGCGAAGTGTCATACCGTCCGAACGTGTTGGGCACTTGGTCATGCCATCCAGGCTCCGCGTCGAGTTTGCGCAACGCGCCGCCGCTGGTTTCCGTTTCGAAGATCACGCAGACTCCCCGTGTCTCTCAGGTGGCTTCATGCGGATGTTAGCGGAGTGCTGGATCAGTTCTGCGTGGACATCAAAAGCCAGAAAGTGCGGCAGATCGACTGACTATCGCCAAGACCGCCGACCAGGATTGGTCGCGCCGCTATCCGTTTAATTCGGGGAGTCGTCGGCGATCCGATCGCTCAGCCATCGCTGGACCCAGGGTTGGCGCTTGATGTCACCAAGGTCATCCAGTACCGATAGGGGCAGGCGATGAACTCGGGCGGCAAGAAGCTGACGTGCTGGGTGCTGCTCCTGGAGCAGATTCAGGATCGCCTGGGCAGCCTCGGCGTCACGGTGGTGGAGGCGGCAAGCTCCGAGAACGCCGAGCGATCGATCCGCGCTGGAGTGGACCATACGCTCGCAAAACGCGACAGCCGTGTGCAGCGGAGCACGGTCGCAAACCAACACGGTCGCTGAAGTCGCGAGCGCAGCCCCACGGCTCAGGATCCAGTCCGGCGTGAACGGCTCCAGCAGTTCAGGTTCGATGGAGTTCGCCGCGACCAGCGCATCAAGGGCGTCAAGCCTCATCCCGGGCGGCTCACGATCAGGACTGCAAACGATTGTGAGCGTCTTCTGACGCGCCGTGGGTGAGCCGTGTCGGGCCGCCATTTGCAAGCAATCCTGGCGGAGTCGCCGATCTAAGGTGGTCCTGGCGAGATTGAGTAGAAAGTCGCCGACCTCGTCGTTCAACGGCGCGTACGCCGCCAGCGCCAGCGCTGCCTCTCGTGCGATCGGAAAGGAATCGGGATCGTTATGGTACGGGTCGGCGTCGGACCACGTGTCGCTCATCCGATGCAGCAGCGCAGCGAGGTGCAATGGGTGAGGCTTCTTCGCGAGGGCGCGCACCAAAACCAGTCGAACCCTGTGTCCGGGGTCGCTGCACAGCGCTAAAAGTTCGGCAGACAACGGAGCGTCTGCCCGGTTCGCGAGGAAGTCGAGGGCGACGGCGCGGGCATTGGCACGGCAATGCCGCAGGGCCAACTCCATCGCCTCCTCATCTCTGATTGCAACCGCCGCGCGCGCGGCCTCCTCGGCGACATCAGCGTCCGTGGTTTCTTTCAGCCAGCGCCGAAGATGCTCGCTGCGCACCCCAGAGTTCTTGAGGAGGAGAGGGACCACAACGGAAAGAGCGCGAGGCGGCAGGGTCTCTGCTGCCTCCTGGAGAACCACGACGGCTTCGGGGCTCAGTCTAGCCGGTCGCGAGCCATTGCGAAGCAGCGCTTTGCCGATCTCCAGGTATGGGGCACGCAGCGCCTGGACAAGGCACGGCAAGCCTGCCATGTGGCTCAGCATATGGCGCTTACGCGTGCCCACAAGCTCGCCGAGGAGAGCGACGCGCGACGCAGCTGTTGGACAGGCGTTGAATACCTCGCAAAGCAGGGTTCGATCGACAGCCATGGCGCAATCCATTGCGGCGTGGCTGTCGAACTGATCTGGAATGCCTACGCCAATGGCTTGCTTGAGCGACTCGCGAAAATCCTGGTGCCAGTGATTGCGCAAAGCGCGCCACGCTTCGCATTCATTCCCGCTCGTCCGTGTCGCTGCGACCATCGCAGTGAGCTCCTCGAGGCAGGGCGCCGACGTGCCCTCGGCGCTCCCGATTGCCCGTGCCCAATGGAAAGAGAACGCAGGTTCAGTCCTTCGATGGTGCTGTGCCAATGTCCTCCACTGGCCAGCAGTGCGGAGCGCCTTGACGTAGTGTTCGATGATGGTCCCAGATGCGAAGCCCTCGTCATCATCGCCAGAGTTGTAGTACTCCTCCACCGCGTAGTCGCATTCGCCATCATCGATGGATCGCCGCGTTTCCCACCTGCGCGCACGACTTGCCTCGTCGCCAGCAAGATCATCGAGTGCCTCATCGAAAACACACTTGAATGCGGTGAGATCGCGCGTTGCTCCGACTAGGACTGGCTCGAAGTTCGATCCGTGCCCCATCCCCACGAGCCGGTGAGCGGCATCGAGATATGCATCGTCGAGTCCCTTGGCAATTCGGTCGAGCGCGGCCGGGAAGTCCGAGTCGTACGATCCACGTTCGCTAGCAAGCTGTTCGCGGACGAAGCGGTCGGCGATGGCAAATGACCGCGGATCATTGGAGATCTGCTCATACCATTCATCGGAAAAGGTGGGAGCCGTCCATTCATCCATGAAGTACGCCACACCGCGCCGGACACTCGTCAGAAGCCAACGGGCGAGTTCGGACGGATTGGATGCAGCGCTGCCAACATCACTGGCAAGTTCGAGTAGCTTGGAGAAATCCGCGCCTGGATCGACAAGCGCTGCATCGAGCCATTGATCGACTAGGCGCTGGGCATGCGCGGGAACCTCCGGGGTCATGTCGTCGCCGCTGAGCTTTGAGACGAGGCGCCGACCTTCGCCGATCGCCCTCGCAGCCGTTTCCATCCCCCATTCGAGGATCGGGTCCGGGAGTGTGGTCAATGCGCTGAGCAGAGCCGTGAACGCGGGCTCTTTGTCCAGCCACTTCCCTTTCAGATGTGTCTCGAATGCGGCGCGGACGCTCGGGTGTGCGAAGGCCACCGTGGTGGCCGGCTGGCGCAGATGGCGCGCGGCGATCAAGGTGTCAACCAGTCTGTCCAGGCCCTTAGCGAGCGACGGTTCAATGCTCCGCAGTCGCCGCACTAGTGCGAAGAGCTGCGTGCGCTCGAATGAACCTCGCGCCGCCAGCAGTCCCCAAATGACGGCGGACTGACTGCTCTCATCTGCATGGGCCAGAAAGCGGCAAACCACTGCCTCAACCGCATCTCGATGCGCCATGTCGATAAGCCGATGAAGCCACTGTCCATCGTTCTCACCCGCATTCCGGTCGGAAATAAGCCCGGCGAAGAACCGGTCGATCTCCAACGGCTTCTCAAGTTTGCTCAGGGCGTGGTTTTTGAAGCCAAGCGCTACGGACTGCAGCTCCGGAGGAAGAAGGTCCATTCGCCTGTCGTATATCTCCGCAAGCCGCCCGTCGTGGTAGCGATCTGCCTCGAGTTGCACGATCCATGGATCGAACTCTTGGCCGGCCTGAGCGCTGCTCAGCATGTCGCTTCGGGACGTAACGACAAAGCGGTTCCCCGCATTGGCACCACGCAACATGTGCGGCAGTTGGTCGGTCCATGTCGCCGAGCCAACGCGCAGGCTGTTCTGACCCCATGGGTCCTCCAGGTAGAACAGCTTTGGTCCGGTCTGTACGAGTTGGCGGATGCTGGATGGGTCGCTGTTCGGATCCACCACGACGATATCAAGCGCGCCATTCTTCCTGCGGGCCCGATCGCAAAGCGCTTGTGCTGCCAGCGTCTTGCCGGTACCCGACGATCCCGCAATCACGACTGCGTGCTTTCTGTCGAGCTGGCGAACCATGTCGGGATAGTTCGACGGTGGGACGAAGGCGTCAAGCTCCGCAACGCTCGCCAGGAATCCTCCATGAGCACGAATCGTGGCAAGAAGATCGTTGAAGGCCCAGGCCCCAGGCGAGATGCCTGCCATCCGGCTCTTTGCTTCGGTGCGGAGCGCGGCGAGGCACTGGTCTTGACGGTTCTTCGGAACTCGCAGGATGGTGGTCAGTACATCCTCCAGTTCGAAGGCAAGAAGCCTCCGGGTCAAGCCTGAGTAGATGGCAACTCGCCCATCCGGCGCCTCTGGCAGGATCGTGCGTAGAGAGTGGGGGAAAGCTCGGCGCCCTGGGTGCTCCTCGAAATCTTCGACAAGGAGATCGCGTGCTACGCCCGAGACATCAGCATTGGTGACCAAAAGATAGCGTACGTGCGGGTCGCGCAAATGGTCTTTGGCTGGCGTGCGGCGCTTTCCATGCTTGAGCAGTTGGATGAATGCGTCGATCGACCAGGGCTCTCCGTTGCGAAGCTTCACCTGCATGACCAGTCTGTGGCCGGCACCAAGAGGCGTCATCGCCTGGACGTGGCCGGGGTCGTCGGCGGCGAGTTCTACTTCGATGTCTTCTGTGCCCGCCGGCTCCAGCGTGATGCGTGAAGCCGACTTGCTGACAAAGAGGATGCGCAACGCTGCCAGGATGGAAACGTCGACTTGATAGGCATAACCCGCTAGGGCGGGCCGAGCGCCAGTCCTGTCTTCTTGGGCTCGTTCGGAGTCGGCAGGCTCGATCATAGGGCGCACATTAGACTCGATCGGCCGCTCCTGGGCAGGGCAATGGCGGCCAAGGGCGACGGCTGCGATTTCAAGTGAAGGCGTACTCTGGAATAGATCGAAACATGTGGGGTGGATGGCAACTACGCCCCGGAAGTAGGGAACAGCAAACCCACATGGCTGGACGTCTCACCGCCGCTGCGGTTCTTACGGCTGGCCCGAGCCGTACGGCGCGTCGGAATGGTGCCGGTCGACATACTCTGTGATCTGACGCCGGCCAAGACGCGTTCCTACTGCGCCGATCTGTTGGACGCGGCAGGACTACCGCAGTCCGCGCCTCGTCGCCTGCCACGCCTGCCGAGGCACGCCCGGGAACTTTCGCCGATGGGCTCACTGCGCCTCCTCATTCACGACGCGCACGTTGCTTCGACGCACTTGCACCGGCTCATGCCTGCGGCGCTCCTAGCTCCTCTCGAGACCGCGATCCATCGCGCCGACGAATTGCATGAGGGCCCGCTTAAGGAATACAGCCTAGCCAGGCTGCCTCCACTGATGAGCGTGGGCGGTCGGTCCGTCCCCAGTGGGGTCGATCCCACGCGCTTCGCGGAGTGCGCGGTCGCGGGGGCATACCAGCGGCTGCTCTGGCAATTGGTCGGAGATACCGAGCCACTGAACTTCGCCGGACTTCCTTCCGATGGCGCAGGACTGGCAGTTGCGAGGCGAGCTTTGGCATTGCTTCGGGAGCGCACACAGCGCCCTGTGGTGATGCGGCTCGGTGATGACGAAGCAGGTGCCCTTGCCGGCTAGTGTTTTTCGCCCCAGATCTGAGATTCGTTTGGTCGCTAGTTGACGCAGAAGCGCGCGGCTCGGCTGTCCTGTTCGGACCTGCCGTTGATCTTTAACCTGATCTGCCGGCGTCTCGCCTCGCCTCCAGCGGCCGATCTTCAGCCGCTCAAGCGGTCGTGACAAGAGCGGATGCATCCGTTCTCGCCGCAAGCTCGGCTTGCGCCGCCGCTTCGATGTAGTCCGAGACAACCTGCCAACCCGCGCGTAGCTGTGCCTCGCCCTTGCCCACGTAGTGGCCGAGAGTGACGTCGTTGCTCACGGTGTGGTTCAGCACACGCTTGAGAACGCCTCCGGACACGATTTCCTCCGCGATGCTCGCGAAGGTCGAGCGCAGCCCATGTCCTTGAACCTCAGTGCCTGCCGCCGCGTTGATGCGTGCCAGTGTCTTGCGGGCATCAACAACCTCGAACAGGGGCTCGTCTGGCTTGCGACCATTGGCGCAGCGCTTGGCAATCTCAAGCGCCTGTCGAGACAGCAGGAGCTTGTGGTCGGTCCGGTTCTTCGTGTCAACCAGGGTGATGCTCGCGGCCCCTACGTTCAGGTCGCCGACCTTGATGGGCTGGTACTCATATCGCTTGTCACCGTGAATTTCGACTCCACGGCAACCAGTGAGAAGCTGGAACCGATAGTAGTCGGCAGCAACTCGGTCGAAGGCGCACGCCGCCAGCCACCATGCCCCGAGCTTCTCGGCGGGGAGGGGGGCTGGCTTGCCCCGCGGGGGCGCCAGGATGATCCGATCACGACCTGCAGTCTCGATGCTCAGCGGGCTATTCGGGATCAGTACGCCGTGCCATCGCAGCACCGCTCTCAGGACCTGCATGGCATACGTCGCTTCGCGCTCCGAACGCTTCAACTGCAGCTGGTAGACACCGCGGATGTCCTCGGGTGTGAGACTGGAAAGCAGTTTGTGGGCAACCGGAAAAAGAAGGCCGTCGTTGAACTTCCGGCCTTTGCTGGACTTGCCGCCTGGCTCGACCATGGCCAAGTAGTCAGCTTTCGTCCGGGCCTTCAACGCAAGGCCGTCCTTGGCGCGTCGCTTCTTGTCGACGTACTCGCGCACAGCGTCCTTTACGGTAAGGCCGACCTCCCGCTCGGCTTTTGCGCGCAGGGCGGCCTCTGCCTTCAGCCGCGCCTCTTCCTGCGCTGGCCAATCGACTCCATCGCGAGCCAGGGATCGAATTCTCAGAGCTTCGGCGCACGCCGCAGCGAGACGGATCTGGCCAGGGCCGTCGCCATAAGGTTGGGGCAACCGATATTGGCGCTCATCGGTTGAACCCTTCACTGTGTATCGGACCAGCAAGGTCCGTACGCCGTCGATCGCTACACGCAAATGTAGGCCTCGATCCAACAGCACCTTGAATGGCTTGGCTTGAGGCTTCAGTGCCTCGATTGCACGAACGGTTAGCAGCGGCATGTTGGTTCTCCGTGTCCGACTGGTGTCCGAAAAATCGGCGGATTGCACGACTTTCGGTGAGACGAGGTGGACTGACGGAGAGACTATAAGCCGTTGATTTAAATAAGGAAAGTTTGATTTCAGGAGGTCTCACGCCGTCCCATGAAAACCCATGAATTCCAGACTCTTAATCCGTAGGTCGAGTGTTCGAGTCACTCAGGGCCCACCAAAATTAAGCAATGAAATCAAGCGCTTAGGTCGAAAGACCTAGGCGCTTTTTCTTTTTCCGTCTTCGCTTTGTGTAGTTCACGTGTAATCGCGTCAAGCCTTGTGCGTCAGTCTGGCCTGCAGCTTATCCATTGCTGCCTGGATGTGTTCACCATCCTGATGGGCGTAGCGTTCCACCATCTGCAGTGTCTTGTGACCGCTGATTCGCTTCACGGTCGGCAGGTCCACGCCGGACTGCACGAGATGGCTTACCGCGGTGTGCCTCAGTGTGTGCCGCACAACCTGGGCCGGATCTAAGCCGGCAGCTGTTGCTGCCGTACGGAATGGCTTCTCTAGCGCAACGGTGTGGCCCGACTTGGAAAGGTCGGACGGGAAGAGCCATGGCGATTTGGCCGGCACAGAGTCGCGCATGTACTGCTCCAAGAAGCCGGCCAGTCGGTCAGTGATGGGCTGCTCACGCGCCCCGGCCTTCGCTTTGGGCAGGTAGATCATCCTGCGGTCAAGGCGGATGTTTTCCTTGCGCACCGACAGCACCTCGGACTTGCGCATAGACGTCTCCAGCGCGATCAGGGCGAACGGGTACAGCTGGCCGTTGTCCGATGCCATGCAGGCAGCCAGAAAGCGCTGTACCTGCTCGGCGGTCAGATAGACGATGCGGCCGGTGCCTTCCGCCATCCTGCGCATCCGTGGCCTGGCAACGATCCACTCCCACTCGACAGCTTGGTTGAACAAGTGCGACAGGGTGGCAATCTCTCGATTGACCGTGCCAGGCGAAGTTGTGCGGCCTGTTTCCCTCGCCACACGCTTGCCGCTGCGCCAGTCTCCCCCAGCCTGCACCACCTGGGCCAGGCGGTGCTTCTTGTACCGCTCGATGTCGAATGCGACGATTTTGCCCAAGGGCTTGCCGCTGAAGAAGGGGACCAGGTGCTGCTGTAGGTGCTGCTCTTTGGTATCGATGTTCTTGCCGCCTGACTCCTTCAGGCGGGCGATGTACTTGACCGCTGCATCGTTGAAGGACAGCACTACCTTGCGACCCTTGGGCAGCGCCAGACGGTCATGGCGGGCGTCCGTCCTAGCCTTCTCAATGAACTCCTCTGCTTGGCTGCGGGTGACACCTTCGGACTCCCGACCGACCACCCGGTGAATGCGCTGGCCGTCCACCATGACATTGACGGTGTAGACGCCGTCGCCGTTTTCGAGCCGCTGAAAGCTGATGCCGTGCTCCATGACCTTCTGGCCCGGCTTGAGCTTCCGCAGCTCGCGACGATCCAACTTCACGAACGACTTCGCCACGTTAGGCCCCAGCGCCGGCTTGAACTTCCTGCTTCTTCGCCTCCAGCCACGCCATGTCCTTCTTGTGCTTGGCGTCTAGCTCGGCCATTCGCTTTTCGATGCGTTCTAGAGTGACAGCCCCCCCAGTTTCGAACTCCTTCTTCATAGCCGCTACGGTGGAGAGAATCTCTGCCATTGGCGTGTCATCCTCAGATGCCAGCTTGAGATAGTCCCAGTACGGACGAAGTGCCTCTGCTTCCTCTTCGGCGTGGTCCTCTTCGCTAGCTCCAGGCCGGCGCAAGGCTGCTCCGATCAGGATCGACGCCTCCTTCGCGGCGCGCACTAGACGCTGCTGCGCGACGTCAAGCAAATGCGGGTAGAGCTTATTGAGGCGCGCCAGTCGCGCCGGCTCGTTGATAAACCACAACAGTTTGGCAGACGACGCCACCGTCACGTCGTGTTCATGGTCCAAGTAGACGGAACTCAAGCTCGCTTCGACTGCCGACTCGATGTAGCTGGATAGCGTGCGCCGCTGGACTGCCGCAGCGACTTCGGCAAGGTAACGAAGCCGTGGATCAAGGCGGACGGTGACGGTTTCGGACCGAGACGTCTTTGCCCCGCCGCCTTTGCGCGCTTCTGCTTTCGTCATGTTCTGGGTTACTCCGTAGGTCAATGGTTCTCGAATGTGCTCGACCGCATCTTACCGCGCTCATGAGTTGACTTTCAACACATGTTTTCCGCTATAGTTGCCGAAAGGCCGCAATTGTGCTGACTTTGAACACACGAAAGGACTGTTATGGCAACGACACCAGAGGTCTTGGTGCTTCCAGATGGCCGGATGGATCGGAAGAACGCAAGCAAGTACCTGGGCAACGCACCCAAGACGCTGGCGCAGTGGGCGGTCAAGGGGGTTGGGCCCAGATTCATTAAGCGTGGTCGCGTCTGGTACTTCAAGGAAGACCTCGACCACTGGCTGAAAGCCGGAGCGGCAACAAGCACCGCTGCGGCTCGCGCGATGGAGGCGGTGCAGTGATGGCCGCACAAAAGCAAACGCCGGGGTGGAGCCCGGCGAATGCACCTACGAGAGAGCAGGAGAAGGCGATTATGGGCGGCGCCGGCACCGGCGACAAGTCCTTTGCCAACCTGCAGGCCCAGTTCGCAAGGGCCGGCCACCAACTGCACCGCACCAATGCCGAGGACGGCCAGGTGCGCTATTTCTCCACCAGATGGGGATTGGTCCGCGAGCTGGGCAACCTTGATGAGGCGCGCGCCTTCCTCGCGCAGATCCAGATCGGCGGTGCGCAATGAGCTTCGACCGCGAACGCCTGCCCGACCCGATCAGCTACTTCGAGTCCGAGGGCTTGAAGCTGACCGGCCGCGGCGCCTGGCGCACCACCGCATGCCGCTTCCACGACGGCAGCGACTCCATGCGCATCAACACCAAGACCGGCGGCTGGTGCTGCATGGCCTGCAACGCCAAGGGCGGCGACGTGCTGGCGTACCACATCGAGGCCCACGGCCTGGAGTTCATCGACGCCGCCAAAGCCTTGGGCGCATGGATCGATGACGGCAAGCCGGCCCAGCAGCACAAGCCGTCGCCGCTGAGTCCGCGCGCTGCGCTGCAGGTGCTGGCCGCCGAAGGCAACCTCGTCGCCATCGCGGCCGGCAACGTCGCCCGCGGCGTCGCGCTGGCTGATACCGACCTGGCCAGGCTGATGACGGCATCGAACCGCATCACGCGTCTGGTGGAGGCCTTCGCATGACGCCGGCCGAAATTAACGCACTGGCTGGACCCTTGGATGCAGACATCGCGGCCCGTCCGGTCGAGCGCAAACCGGTGATGCCCCCGCTGGATGACGACTACGAGGCCAACCCGCGTGGGCTCGACCGGGGCATGGCCCACATGCTCGGCGACGCCGTGATCCTCGCGCGCGGCACCGACCTCAACCCGGTCCCGGTGGCCTGGCTGTGGAAATTCTGGCTTGCCCTGAAGAAGCTTCACATCCTGGCCGGCGCGCCAGGTCAAGGCAAAACCACCTTGGCCATTGCGATGGCCGCGACCGTGACCATTGGCGGCAGATGGCCAGACGGCACGCGCTGCGACGCGGCCAACATCCTGTTCTGGTCGGGCGAGGATGACCCGGCCGACACGCTGCTGCCGCGCCTGCTGGCGGCCGGCGCAGACCGGGACCGCTGCTACTTCGTGCAGGGCTCGCGCGTTGATGGCGAGGTTGTACCCTTCGACCCCGCCCGCGACTTGGCGCGCTTGCGGCAGGCAATCGAGCAGATCGGCGGTGTCTCCCTGCTGGTCGTGGACCCGGTGGTGTCGGCCGTGACAGGCGACAGCCACAAGAACGGAGAAGTACGCCGCGCACTGCAGCCGCTGGTGGACCTGGCAGACGCCTGCAACTGCGCGGTGCTGGGCATCACGCACTTTTCCAAAGGCGGCCAAGGCGGTGACCCGTCACAGCGCGTTGTCGGCTCCGTAGCCTTCACCGCCGTGGCCCGCGTGGTGATGGTCGCAGCCAAGGTCAAGGCCGAGGAGGAAGGCCAAGACGTGCGCATCCTGGCCCGTGCCAAGTCGAACATTGGCCCGGACGATGGCGGCTTCGAGTACCAGCTTGAGCAGTGCGAGCCGCTGCCCGGAATTCCTGCATCGCGCATCGCCTGGGGTCGGTCGGTCGATGGCACAGCGCGCGAACTGCTGACCGATCCCGACGAGGACGAGGGCGAGACGCCGGCCGAAAAGAGCGAGCTGGCAATGCTCATGTGGGCTGAGCTGAAGGACGGTCCGGTGTCCAGCAAGGCCGTGGAGTCGTCGCTGGTCGGCCAGGGCTACACCAAGAAGCAGATCCGCACCGCCCGCGAGAAGATGTTCGTCAAGCCGCAGAAAAGCGGGATGGGCGCGGGCTGGTACTGGTCGCTGCCGGACGGGTTCAAGCCGAAGCCGGAATGGCTCGAAGCCATAGGCCAGACCGAAGATGCCCTCGAAGATGCCCAAGGTGCCCAACTTTCAAACGTGGGCATCTTGGGCACCTTCGGGGCATCTTCGGAGCCGGCATCGGTTGAGGGAGCACGGCTATGACCCCCGCCGACATCTGCCGCCAGGTGTTCGACGCCGGCATGACGATCCACGCGGACGGCCACGATCTCGTGCTGACGCCGGCCGAGCGGCTCAAACCCGCAATGCGCGCCCTCCTGGTCGAGAATAAGCCGGCGCTACTGGCTTACCTGCGCGAGGTCGAGGACATGACCGCGGGGCTCCTGGCCGCCGCCATGCGCAGCAGCGACCACCACGGCGATAGTCACGCAGCCCGCGACGACTGGAAGCGCGACATCGCCGACACGCCGCCGCACCTTCGTTCGGACCTGCTGGCCCATCTGCGCCAAGCCCATCCCGGACGCGGGGCATGAGCCATGAACAGGCATCCCTACTCGGGACTACGCCCAGGCTTCAATGCCTTTGGCGATGTGCTGGCCGACCCGGGCCAGCTATCGCGAGCCGAGCGCATCGACCTCCTGCGACGGCAGGCCGGCCGACTGCTAGCTGACGGCAATCGAGAAGCTCGATGGGTCGGCGAGCGCCTGCAGACCTGGCTCGCGTCTGGCGGCGAACTCGATGCGGTGCTCGGAGTGCGTGCGCCGCGCGGTTCACGGGCCACACCGCAGGAACGTGTGCGGCGCGACGAGGTAGACAACCTGTTGCTGCGGCTGTCGGTGCAGGTTGGTGGCGACGCCAAGGCGCTGGAGATGCTGCGCGGTCAATGTCCCGCACCGGACCACGTAGCCGACATCGTGGGCCGCCTCAAGGCCTTGAATGCGCCGACGTCGCAGGACGCGCTGAGTCGCGCCAGGAAGAGGTCTTGCACGTCATAGGCAAAGAGATGCGGCTTCCTATCGTGGTATTGCACGCACGAAGGAAGCACATGTCTCTAGTCCCACCCGGCCGACTTGCAGGCCGATACCTCAAGTCCCTCGCCGCCACCCGCGACCGGCTCAGCGCGGCAGCGTTTGTCGACAGCTTGCCGTGGGAGGAGCGCGAAGTCCTCAAGGCTGCGGTCGGCGGCGTCACCACCGCCACTGCGCCCGAGCTTGTTTCCAGTATTGGCCAGGACTACATGGCCTTGGTCCGGCCGCGCACGCTGATTGGGCGCTTGCAACACATCCGTAGGGTGCCATTCCGCACGCGGTCGATAGTCCAGATCGCCGGCGCCACTGGCTTTTGGGTCGCCGAGACAAGAAACGTCCCGGTGCAAATGTCCACCTTCAGCCAATTGCAGTCGTTGCCGATGCGGAAGGTCGCAGCAGTTTCGGTTGTAAGCGAAGAGCTGGCGCGCAGCTCTGACGGCGAAGCCATTGTTCTGCGCGATCTGGCTGCTGCTTCGGTCGCGATGATGGACTCGAGCTTCGTTGACCCGACGAGCGCAGCAGTCTCCGACGAGCGACCGGCGGCAATCACGAATGGCCAGCCGACCGTCGCAGCATCCGGCACTGACGCTGCCGCCGTCCGCGCCGACATCAAGGCGCTGATTGCGATCTACACCGGCGACCTCGGGACCGGCGTGTTCATGATGACCCCCCGTGTGGCGCTGCGCATAGCCCTGCTGCTGCCGAACGATGTAAACGTCCGGATTGACATTGAGGCTGGTACTGGACTGTTGTTCGGGATGCCGGTTTTGCTGTCGTCCGCAGTACCCGGCACCGTGATTGCACTGGTCGATGGGGCCGCTGTCCAGCTCGCAGGCGCCGACTCAGCAGAGCTGCGCGTCTCCCGAGAAGCCACGATCTTGATGAGCAACACACCGGACACCGGCGCACCGGCACGGGTGTCCGTGTTTCAGACCGACTCGGTCGCGCTGATGGGCTTGGTGAGCGTCAATTGGCAACTACTGCGCGCGGGCGCGGCTGCCTCGCTGACCGGGGTGGCGTACTGATGCCCGCCGCGCAGTTCGACCCCGTGGCCTTCGGCACTGCCGTGGGCGAGCAGATCCGCGACGCCGTTGCCCCCTTGCTCAAGCGCATCGAGTTGCTGGAGCAGGTGCCGTTCAAGTACGACGGCCCGCACGAGACCGACAAGGTCTATGAACGAGGCATGTTCGTCACGTCCGACGGCAGTCTCTGGCATGCGAACTACAAGACCGCCAGCCGCCCGGGTGACGGCCCAGCCTGGACGCTGGCAGTCAAGCGCGGAAAGGACGGGCGATGAATCTGCAGCAGTGCATCGAGCGCGTCGTCGCCAGCCTGCCCCTCAGCGCGGTTCTGATCGAAGCGGACGGCTACCGTGATCCAGACCTAGGCTGCGATGTCGGCGTCGCAATGGAATTTAGCACCGGCCACCTTGAACATCTGAGCGTGCCAGCCCTGGAGCACACGCAGGCTGGCGATGTGGCAGATGCCGTCAGTGCTGGCGTCATCGCGCTGCTTGAGGTCCGCCGTGCGATTCAAGGATGCCACAGCGATGGCTGACGTTCGGGGGGTGGGCTCGGAGCCGCCAGGCATGCAAACCTTGACCGCCCAGTTCCTGTTCTGCGCACGTCTCCAATTGGAAAGACGACCTCTGCGGCTTGGGGGGGAGTGCCCAAGCCCAGGGTGTCCATTCCTAGACCGCAAGGTCCGTCGTCCTTTCCAAAACGTCCAGAAAAAACCTGAAAGCACCATGACCAAGCCCACCGCAGGCCAATGGGCCAAGCGCATCGCCGAGGCCCAGGAACACACGCACGAGACCATCGCAGGCAAGCGCTATGCGCGTGTGCCCTACGGCGACGAGTTCAACGGGTCCGGCCGCAAGTGCAGGGACTGCGGTGTTGAGCGCGGCCAGCTGCACGTCGTCACCTGCTGCATTGAGCGGTGCGCATGCTGCGGCGAGCAGGCCATTGGCTGCGGCTGCGGTGAAGTCGGCGAGTACCAGGCGCAATGAAGCTCAAGACCCTGAAGCCAACGCTGCGCACCGTCGGCCCTGCCGTGCGCACCATGGGACAGACCTGGCGCACGTCGGGCATGACGACCACGGAGCGCGGTTATGGGTATCGCTGGCAGAAGGCCCGCGCCCGCTTCCTTCGGAACAACCCGCTGTGCGTGTACTGCGAACGAGCGGGCCGCGTGGAACTCGCAACGGTGGTCGATCACATCGTGCCGCACCGCGGGAACCCTGAGATCTTCTGGGACGAAAGCCGGTGGCAGTCCTTGTGCAAGCCATGCCATGACGTCACCAAGGCACGCGAGGAGCGAGGCAGCCCCACCCATCAGGGCATCGGCACGGACGGCTGGCCGGTCGATCCAGGGGCCAGCACGGACTACCCACCCCAGGGGGGGCCGTCTCGACTTCGGCAGGGGCGAGGTTCCTAGACCGCCCTGTACCGCACGCGCAAAAAAAATCCCCCTTTGAATTTAATCAACGAATCAAAACCGCCTGCAAACCCGCATGAACGCTGGCTCTCCGGCCTTTGATTTGCTGCTGATTCCCACCTGAAAGGAACGACATGGCAGGCGATCTCAAAGCCCAACTCGAAATCAGCGCCGACGCCTCTGGCGTTGAAGCCGGCGTCAACAAGGCCAAGAAGTCCCTGGCCACGCTCGGCGCCGCTGCGGCCAGCGAGGGCAAGCGGGCGGCTGACGGCCTGGACGGCGTGGGCAAAGGTGGCGACCGCGCTGCTGCCCGTGTGGACTCGGCGACCAAGAACCTGATCGGCTCGATCCAGCGCACCACCGCGGCGATGGAAGCCGGCGGCCGCTCGGGCTCCAAGTACTTCGAGACGCTGGCAGCACAGCGCGGTGTCAATGTCGATGTGCTGAAGCCGTACCTCGCACAACTGGACGCGGTGACGGCAAAGCAGAAAGTCGCAGAAGCTGCGCTCGCAGCCACGGCGCCGGCATTGAACAACGTGGGCATGTCCGCTCGGGCCACCGCCGCGGCCATGCGCCAGGTGCCGGCCCAGTTCACCGACATCATCACGAGCCTGCAAGGCGGCCAGGCGCCCTTGACGGTTCTGCTGCAGCAGGGCGGCCAGCTCAAGGACACCTTCGGCGGCATCGGTCCCGCGGCCAAAGCGCTGGGCGGCTACGTCCTTGGCCTGGTCAACCCCTTCACCTTGGCAGCGGGTGCGGCCGGTGCGCTGGCCTACGCCTACAGCCTGGGCAGCAAGGAGGCAGACGGGTACTACAAGGCCCTCGTTCTGACCGGCAACGCCAGCGGCACCACGGCTGGCCAGCTGCAGCAGATGGCCAAGAACATCGACGCTGTCATTGGCACGCAGGCGAGCGCTGCCGATGCGTTGACAGCCTTCGCAGCAGCGGGCGACGTGCAGGCAAAGAACCTGGAGCGCTTCGCCACACTGGCCCTGAAGCTGGAGAAGGCCACCGGCCAGTCTGTGGCGGAGACGGTCAAGCAGTTCTCCGAGCTGGGCAAAGACCCGGTCGCGGCCAGCGAGAAGCTGAACTCGTCGATGAACTACCTGACCGGGACAGTTCTCCAGCAGATCAAGGCGCTGGAAGGCCAGGGCCAGGCCATGAAGGCGGCCAACCTCGCACAGACCGTCTTCGCCGACACCATCGAGGACCGCACCGGCAAGATCACCGCTAACCTGGGCAGCATCGAGACCGCATGGAACGGGATCAAGGACGCCATCGGCGACACCATCGACGCCCTCAAGAACATCGGCCGCGCCAAGCTGCCCGAAGTTGAGCTGTCGGCCACCCGGAAGAACATCGCTTACCTCGAAGGCCAGGTCGCAAGCCGCCTTTCGCGCAACTCGGCAACGGGCGATTTGACTGGCCAGCTTGCTGCCGCCAAGGCGCTGGAGGCGACCCTGTCGGCCACCGTCACGTCGTCGGCTGCGCTTGCCAAGGCGGACGGTGAACGCACCGCCCAAACCAAGGCGCGCCGCGAGTTCGACAAGGACTCTGCCAAGTACCTTTCCGACCAGGTCAAGATGACCAAGGAGATCGAGCGCGCACGGACGACAGGCCTGGCCGCCAATGCCAGCCCGAAGGAGATCGCGGACCGTGTTGCCGCCATCCGTGCCGAGTACGCCAAGAAGGGCCCGCAACCCCGCGACACCACCCGGGCTGATGCGTCAGCCCGAGCGAATCTCGACATCGCCGACCTCAAGGCCCGCGCCGCCGAGCTGACCAGCACCTACTCCAACACCGAGCGCGTGCTTGAAGCGCAGCGCTCGGCCGGTCTGGTCAGTGAGTCGGCCTACTACGACCAGAAGAAGAAGCTGCTGGCCGAGACGACCGCGGCCCAGGTCGATGCGCTCAATGCAGAGAACGAGCGCCTGGCGCAGCAGAAGCTCAACACCGCCGACGGCTTGAACCGCGACCGCCAGGTATTGGAGAACGGCCAGCGCATCGCCCGACTGATGGCCGACGCTGCTACCGGGCAGAAGGTGCTCGACACGGAAGCCACCAAGGCCCTCAACCAGTACGCGGCGTCCATCCTTTCGGCCAAGCAGGCAGCCCAGGACTACTACGATACGACAGAGCGCCAGCAACAGCGCGAGCTCGCAGGCTACGGCCAAGGCCAGGCACGGCGCAACTTCGATTCGGGTGTGTCGCAGATCGAGGACCGCTACTCCAGCCAAAAGCGCGACCTGCAGAACAGCCGCGCCATCCTGGAGATGGAGGGTCGCTTCACCGCCGAGGCCAGGAAGCAGTACGAGGAACGCTTCGGGATCATCGAGACATTCCAGGCCATGTCCATCGAGAGCTTCCGCAAGCACTATGCGCAGCGCCAGGGCCTGGAGGCCACCACCGGCAAGGGCCAGTCCGAAGCCATCGCCGACTACATGGAGATGAGCCGCAACGCCGCATCGCAGACCGCCAGCATGTGGAGCAACGGCCTGTCAGCCGCAGAGGATGCGTGGGTGCGCTTCGCCACGACCGGCAAGCTGTCGATGAAGGACCTGGTGAACTCGGTTCTGGCTGGCTTCGCCCGGATGCAGGCCCGCAAGGGAATATCCGGCCTGCTGTCGGCGCTGATTCCGGGCGCGGGCGCTTCGGCTTCCTCGTCCTCGTCTGGGTGGAGCGCCGGCAGCTACGACTCCTTGTTCTCGTTCGCCAAGGGCGGTGTCATGAGTTCCGCTGGAGCGCTGCCGCTCAGCAAGTACGCCAGTGGCGGCGTCGCCAGTTCACCGCAGCTTGCCCTGTTCGGAGAAGGTCGGCAGGCCGAGGCCTTCGTACCGCTTCCTGACGGCCGACGCATCCCTGTAGCGATGGAGGGTGGTGGCGGGACAAACGTGTATCTGACGCAGCACATCGACGCACGCGGCGCTGATGCTGGTGTCGAGCAGCGCATTCGAGCGATGAAGCCGGAGATCGTTCGAGAAGCACTTGCGGCGGTACAGGGCCAGGCTAACCGAGGCGGTTCGTTCGCCCGTTCGGTGGGGCGTCGCTAATGCAGCCGGACCAGTCCATGACCGTCGCGCAGGAACTGTCCGAAGAGATGCACTTGGCCATGCTGATGGTGGCGCCTGGAGATCCCGGTTTGCCGCCCATGCCGGCCGAGATGGTTGGTGCTGGGCTGGGAGTGCTGATGCGGCACCTGCTGGCGCTGCAGGAGAGGGTCGAGCAGCTGGAAACCTTGCGCTAGGTCACATCGTTGCGGTCGAGGTGGACCCTCGCGTACGTGGATCGAATCTCGTGCAGCGCAGCGCTTGCTGCCTTTGCTCGAGTCTGTACCCCTGCCACCTTGTGTAGCAGGTCATCGTTGCGCCATATCGCCTGCTTCCGGGGCTCAGAGCCGTTCGCGAACGAATGTACTGTTTCAAGTGGGTGTTTCATGTCCCCTAAGCAGCGAACAATCTCCAACGTGTGGATGAGCGCTCTGCCGTCAGGTACATGCTCCGGTCCGAACCTCTTGAGCGAATCGGCTGTCTCTTCGAACGCCCAATGTCTGTACTGCTTGAAATAGTCCAGCATTTCCTGCTTGCCGATCTGCTCATTCGCAGGGTCAGGAACGAGCTCCAGTAAGGCGACGGCGTAGTCAGCAAGCTCGATGAGCACGGTCATCCGCTGCCATTCCTGAGCCTTGTCGCGCGCATCTTCGCGCTGGACAAGCTGGCGCCACTGCCTACGCGCGAATAGTCCCGCAAAGTAGATTGCGGCAACCGAACCTATTGCCTGCACCCAGCTTGCCCACTCGCTCTTGGTGAGACACGTAGCCCACCAGTTGATCCACAGCAGGCAGTACTCATCAGCCTGCGGTTGTAGTGCCTTCGCAACTTGCGCAAGGGTCTGCCCTGTTGCTTCGTCCATGTTTCCTCTGGCGCGCACTGTAGCGGTCTCAGCCGCCGAGCCCGCGAGGCCAGCTAGGCCTGTCCGAAAAACTCCCGCTGCAGGTCGCTGCTCAGCCAGCGCAGGTGCTTCAACCGCCAAAAGAACAGTCGAGGCTGCTGGATCGCTTGCAGGTTGAAGATCCAGCCGGACAGCACGGATGGCAGCTTGCTGTGCGACCCGCGCTGGCCGACTCGATAGATGGCTCCATCGAACGGCAACGGGGCCAGCGGTGTGCCGGCCTTCTCAAGCGTCTCGTGCGTCCTGTAGTGGCTGCCGAACATCGATTTGATGTGCTCGGCGTCTGCAACCGCAAGCGAGGCGGGCAATTTGTAGAGGTCCGTTCTGATGACGAGACTCGACCCGCAAGTCCTGTTGAAGTGCGGCATGTGCATCAACATACGTGAGCCTTCGCCCCACATGAACCCGTTGTACACCAACCACCCGTTTCCACCCTCGTTCTCCTTCACGTGCGCTACTAAGCGCCGGCTGATCAGGTCGTCGTCGTCCACCACCATCAGGTAGCGGCTGTCACGCGCGCGCAGCATGCCGGCCATCACCCGGCGACCTTTGTCCAGCCGCACGGCGTCGAAGAACTCCTCTTGCGACACGCCTTCGCGTTTCTCGTGGACTGGGTTTGGCGCGAAGTCCACCCACTCGACCGTGAAGCCACCCGGCAGTGACGGCAGGTTGGCACCTCGGTTGGCGACGATCACGCAGCTCCAATCCGCGCACGTTTGGGCACTGATGGACGCGATGGTGGCCATCAACCGCCGCGTCAATGCGCCCCAGTCCAAGGCATTGGCCGGGTGACGGATCGGAATCACGAAGGTCAGGAGTGCCATGTTGCAAACGTAATATTTCGTTGCACGAGCATAAGCCGCACGGACGGGGAGCGCGTCCGCAAAATTAATGAGTCGCGGGGCCGCGCTGTTCGTTGCTGGCTGAGCAGTTGCCGCAGCGACTCCAGCCTGTGTTGCCAGAAAAACTTACGCAACTTGGTGGAAGGATGCGGTGGCCGCGCCTTACATCAACAACACACTTTGCGGGCCACCCCGGCAGGCTGTGATGCCGGTAGCAGGAGACGAGATGAATAAATCAGTAGTGGCGTTTGTGCTCGCAGGCGCAGCGCTCGGTGCGAACGCGGCCACAGTCGGCTGGACTTTCAAGGGGACGACGTACGACTCCGACGACCGCTTGGTGCCGTTTTGGGCGTACATCGAAGTCGACACTGGGACGCTCAACAACGGCCCCTACTTCGAAGGCCCGGGCACTGGCATCGGCAAGACGGGGGCGGAGTGGTGGGTAGACGGAAAGTACGGCTGCTATGGCGGCGGTGAATACGGCTATTCGCGCTACAGCACGTCCAGCGCCGGCTTCGCTATAAGTTCTCTTGACGCTGGGAATGACTGCGGCGTCGTCGCGTGGGTCACGGGCTCGGGCACAAGCAGGTTCGAAGTCGCTGGCGACCAGCTCACTCAGTGGTTTGATTTGTCGGGGCTCGGCACTGACTTTCAGATTTACATGTCTAGTTCCGCCCGCGCTTTTCAGGCGGTCACGGTGGACTTCACCTACCAGATGATTCCGGAGCCATCCCCCGTCGCGCTGATCGGCGCCGGCTTGGCCGGGCTGATCTGGGTGCGCCGGCGCAAGGACGCGCGCGAGCAGGCATAGCCGGGCGAAATCACGGGGTTTGTTATGTACTCGCATCTCCCGTGGGGTGTCGAAAAAATCGTCTAGCCGCTGTTCGATGCCCAAGCCTCATATCCCCGCATGTCGATCAGGATGCGACCGTCACGCCTCACCCAAAGACGGCCCTCTAGCCAGTCGCCGCGATAGATCTTCGACTCAATGGCTTTTCGGGTGAAGCCGGTGAGAGTAGACGCCAGTTCGATAGTCACAAACCTGGCGCTTACGACAGGGGCACTCGAAGTGGCTCCGGCGAAGGCCGGGCCACAGCTTCGCAGCTCGTCCGCGGCTGATTCGAGCAACCGAGCGGCGTGCTCAATGCTCATGAGCGCTCGGGACAGCCGTTCTGTTGGGTGATGCGGTTTTCTAGCCATGGCTTAGCCTGCCCGCATTGGGTCTACTTGACCAGGTCCAGGCGGATGCCAACGGCAAGATCTTGCCCCAGCGTGCCGATGCCCTCCACAATCGTCGGGGTTGGCCTGGGCATCCTGGTGCGGCACATCGTGCAGCTCAGCGAGCGCATCGAGAAGCTGGAGGCGAAGTAAATGCTGAGCAACTTTCCGAGCTACATCGCTGGGCGGGGATCGGGCTTGAACACGTTGCTCAACGGATCGAAGACAAGATATAGATGCTCGTCCTCATCAGACGCCTCACGCGCCATGAAACTTTGCGCTTGTTCGACGCCGTCTTCGTCTGTGTAGCTCACCACAAATGCTCTGACACCGACTGTTTTGTCGGTATCGATTGCAAGGTCGTGGGTTTCGTCATGACGGAGCAGCGGTAGCAGCAAAGTTTTCGAGCTCGACCCTTCTCCGCCCAAATTGGCCATCTGAAACTGGGTGCAGTGCCGACCAGCGTTGTGGACTGTCAAACACCATGTGACCACGTTCTCATGGTCCCCTTCGTAGGCGCCATGTATGGTGAGCCTTGGCTGAATTGCATCGCTCTGGCGCTTCCGCTCCGCTGCGTGCCGCGAACTCTCCACCTCGATCCGCTTGAGCTCCACTTCAACCAACTGCTGCTGTGCTTTCACAGAGGCTGCCAACTCTTGAGCCTGCAGGGCAAGCGCATCCGTGCTGTGCTTTAGCTCCTCGCCCTGCTGAAAGTAGCCCAGCACAAGCCATAGGAACGCGAGCGGTCCGAACACGCCCGCAAGGAAGTCGCCCAACTCGTTGAGATCAAGCTTGAGTGGGTTGCTACCGCTCATGTACACGTGGGCTGCAAGACCGAACAGGTACAGGCCCGTCAGTGGCAGGCCGATCCACGCACGTCGGTTTCGGAACTTCAATTGCGCTTGCGGCTGTTCGCTCATTCCGGAAGGATATCCTCGCCGCCTAGGAGGAACAACGATGGCATGGGAATGGATCTGGAGCATGCTGGGCAGCGGTGCCATGGCGGCGGCATTGGTCGGCATTGCTGGCTACATGGGCAGAGCTCAACTCGCGCACTGGCTGAATCGGGATCTTGAGCAAGTCAAAGCTGACCACCAGCACGAGCTGGCTCAGCGGCGCGCCCAATATGAACGCGAACTGGAAGCCTATCGGACCTCGCTGATCGCTCAAGTTGAGTCAGTGAAGGCAGGACAGGAAGTAAAAAAATCGTTGGCACTGCTAGTTGCGCAGAAGCGCTTTGCGGCCCTGGACAAGCTGCATCAAATCGTTTCGAGGCATCCAAGCAATGTGACCTCCGTCATTGTTGTGTCTGCGCTGAGGAAGGTGCCGGCCGATGCATCCAAGATGCGGAACATGCGTGAGGGACAGCGCGAGTTGAGTGAGGCGATCAGCCTTATCACCCCATTTGTGTCCGAAGGCGAAGTACGTGCTCTCGAGGAGCTTTCCTCTAAGTGCATGCAGGCCATCTTCAGTGCAGCAACCTCTGACGCTGAACAGTTTTATTCGCGCGTTCAAGAGTTTGAGAGGGCAATCAACGACACAAGCAACAAGGTTCAGCAGATAGTCAACGGCTACTTCGCCAAGCTTCACGCCATGACGCTCTAACAGTCCACGGCTGGACATACCGACTTGGCGGCCCCAGGTCGGTTACAACCGTCTCACGCTCACAAGCCCTTGATCTGCCAGCAGAACGCGAAATCGCGCTCTGCAAAATGCCGCTTCAGGTGCCGCCTCGGCTTCATTCGCTAGCCTGTGCCTGCTCGCGGGCAGCCGTCGCGCGCAGCTTGCTCACTGCATCCTCTAGGCCGGGCACCAGTTCCAGGCTCTGCAGCGCAAGTAGGAGGATCTGGGGATTGAGCCGCCCGTCTGCATGCATGGCTAGCAGATGGCAGATCAGATCGCTGCCCAGCTGCCGTAGCTCGTCGTTCACGTCGGCACTTGCCACGACAGCGCGACATTCCTCCAGACAAGCTCGGGTGCCCGGTGTAAGCATGGGGCGGACTATAGGCGCCCTGTGCGGTTCTGTGAGCGTTGTCCTACCTGGGGCTTTGTGAAAACGCGGTCCCTGTGCAGCAACGCGTTTGTTCGCTACTTCGCATAGTTCGCGAACTTAGGAATCAGGCTGCAGGCCGCGCCAGTGCTCATTGTTCGCTAGTTCGCTTTGTTCGCGGCCTCGCTTAGCCACGGTAGCCAAGTTAGCCGCATTAGCCGGGTAGCCACCCCTGCGGCAAGGACATCGGTCACGCGCCCGCAAAAAAGTACCCCAATTCAGATGAATTGGGGTACTATTTCTTTATGCAAGAGAAAAAGACCCTTGGCGGCGCCCGACCTGGTGCTGGCCGCAAGCCAAAGGTAGCGGGCGCGCCGGCTACCCAGTCAGTCACGGTGAAGCTGTCGGACATGCAGAAAGAGAAGCTGCAGCGGCTCGGCGGTGCACCATGGGTGCGTCAGAAGATCGACAAGGCGCCCGAGCCGAAGGAATGACCGCCGCGCCTCAGGGTGGCCGATGTCGGAAATCCGGCATCGGGATCTGAGGCAAAAAAGACGACGGCCGAGGTGATTGGACCCACCCCGACCGTCTGACCACAACGCACACACCGTGAAAGGACGTGCACCATGGCTACCCGCATTGTCGCCCCGGGAGGGGCACCCACGCATCCGCAATCCGTTGGACAGGTGTTGAGCACGCCAGCAGCAGGCCCGACGCCCGAAGAGCGCCTCCTTCTCTCCACAGAGGCGATCGAGTACATCGACCTGCTGGGCTGGATCTCCGACGCTCAGATCGCGCTGATGGGTCTCCGCCTGGTGGCGGATACCACACCTTCCGTGGCAGAGGCCTTGAGGACCAACGCAGTCCCCTACCGTAGCCCCGACCTGCTGGACGGCGGCATGAGCCGCGCCGTGGGGCACGTGCGCGAGCGCCTGATCCACATCGTAGGCGAGTTGGGAGGTGCAGCATGAGTGCCGCCACCGTCCTGCAGTTTCCGGCCAGACCTGCACCGAAGAAACCCCGAGCCAAGCGCGCGGCCCGCCCCGCCAACGTCGTGATGCTGCCGGTTCGTCCGGTCTGGCGCGATCAAGAGAACGTGCTGGAAGTCCTGACCAACATCCGCAGCCGGGCGATCCGTGGCGAGTTCACTGGCGCGATGCTCGTGATGCGCGATACCGCTGGCGAGTACTCCTGCATCAGGGCGGGCTGCATCGACGGCATGCAGAAGGAGGCCATCGTGCCCGGGATCATTGGCATCCTGAAGCTCTGCGATGCGAACTGATGGCCAACGGTCGCAACCCCAAGAAGCGCGGCCACGACAGCAGAAACGGCAGGGCGGTCTTTCGTGTAGTTCTCGTGTAATCCTGCCGAGAAAATTACACAAAAGAAGGGAACGCGCGAGAAGGTCGAGAAGGGCGTTTTTGCTTACAAGTAGTTGATGCAAAAGAGTTTTCGCACATTTGATCATGTTCGAGAAGCACCGCATCAACTACTCTTAATCCGTAGGTCGAGTGTTCGAGTCACTCAGGGCCCACCAAAATTAAGTCGTGAAACAAGCACCTTGCGAGAAATCGCCAGGTGCTTTTTTCTTTTCTGCGCCGGTGCCAGTTTCGGGTGCCACGCCGCAGTCTTGTCCGCTGTCCGCTGTCCGCTGTCCGCTGCCTGTGCGTCAGCGCAGCACCGTAGACTGCCGACCAGGTTGTGCCCGCGCGCACCTCAGCCAGTCATGGCCAAATTCGCTCACGTGCCTGCGGCGTACTGCACACGCCAGCGTCACGCCATCACCAGCTCAGAGTGACCTGCAGCGTGTCGACGTAGGTGCCCGCTGGCATGGCGCCGGCCGCGGTCTTGTTGACGCGGGCGAAGACCGGCAACGCGAAGGCGCCGCCGTTGGGCGCCACCGAGACGCCGACAGCGCCGCCGCTGGTGGGGTAGGCCTTGGTCATGGCCACGTCGCTGTAGATCTCGTACGGCAGGTAGCTCGATGCGCCCTGGCGCATGGCGCGCGTGCCGGCGCCGATGCTGCTGCCCTGACCCGGGTTGTTGCCCGCGTTCACGCTGACGGACATGGCCGACACGTCGGGCGAGCAGACGATCTGCGTGCTGCCTGCGCCAGCGGCGCCGCGGGTGGGCGTGGCCAGCAGCACGCCGGTGAAGGAGGAAGGCTGCACGCCGAAATCCAGCATGCCGAAGTTGGCGCCGGCCGCGGTGCCCGCGCCGCCGCCCGAAACGGCACAGCCGCCCGTCAACGTCATCTGCGCCATGAGCTGGCCGCCGACGTCTCCCGCTTGGGCAGCGTTAGCAGCAATCAGCAAGATTGAAACGAGAAATAAGGCGAACTTCAGGGTCTTCATGCTGCTTTGTCGCCGCACTTGTTCGGCTAGCGGGCTATTCTCCGCCGCTGTTGTATCAAGCGGAGCGCAAGTTGTCACATTTTTCGATGGCGCTGTGACGACAAGCGGCTCGGCGTGCGCCAACACCGCACCGCTGCCAGCAGTCCGGACCTTCAGGAGCTTTTCGGCGCGCCCAGTTTGGGCGGTTCAGAAACTCACGTCGACAACGACGTTGTCGGTGTAGGTGCCCGGCGCGGGGTTGGCCTGGTCCTGGTAGATGCGCGCGCTGTACGGAATGGTCTGCACGCTGTTGCCCGTGGCCGGCGCCGGTCCCGGCGCGCGCGTGGCGGGGTCGGCACTGCCCCAGACCGTGTTGTCCACCTTGAAGATGTCGTAGGCCAGCCGCGAGGTGCCCGACGCCATGCGGCGCCGGCCGCCGCTGGCGTAGCTGCCTGGCGACATGCCGACCGTGTAGACCATGTTGCGGCTGCACTGCAGGCTGACGTTTTGCGACACCGTGGGAAAGCCGGCAAGCAGCGGTGCGCTGCCGAACGCGACAGGGGGCGCCGTGATGGTGCAGTCGTTGCTGACGGTCATCGAGATCGTCAGGTTCCGCACGCTGGTGCCGGTGTTGGCGATGCCCACGCACAGGCCGAGTGCGCCGATCAGGCCTTCGCAGATGTTGGCGTAGGTCCAGGTCACCTGCACGGTGTCGGTGTACACGCCCGCCGGGATGTTCGGCCCCGGCGTGGTGGCGATGTACAGCGGCACGTTGGTGCTGCTGCCCGAGGCCAGCAGGCCGACCAGGTTGGCGCCGTTCAGATCCACCACCAGCGCGCCGCTGCTGTAGCCGGTGCTGTACCCGGTGTTGCTGTAGATCTGGTAGGGGATCTGGTAGCTGCTGTTGGTGGTGTTCTTGAGCGTCAGGCCGGTGGTGGCCGCCTGCAGCTGACCCTTGAGCGTGGGCGTGCCGTTCAGCAGGGCCAGCACCACGCCCGTGCAGCTGAAGTTGAAGAGGGCCGATGTCGTCACCGTGGGGCCGCCCGCCACGCGCTGCGTGGCCACGCTGGGCAGCAGCCCGCCGGTTTCTGCCATGGTGCAGGCCCGCGCGCCAAGCGGGCTGAGTGCAGCCAGCGCCAGGAGCAGGGCCACAGGCGGGCGTCGCATGGTGGGGTGCAGCTGGTTCAAGGTCAGCGCCCTTGCTGCGCGTTGGGCGGCAGGGGGCGGCACACCAGCGGGCCGAGCCGGGCCACCCCCGTGGCCTGCTCCGCCAGCGTGAAACGCGCGCGGCAGCTCGGCACGCCCGCACCACGCACCAGCAGCTCGTTGTCCTGGGCCAGGCCCTCCAGGTACACCTGGCCGTCCCAGCCCAGCGTGGCGCTGCGGCCCGAGCCCAGCAGCTGCACCGACATGCCCACCGGCAGCGGCTGGCCGGCGGAATCCACCAGCGTGATGCTGGCCGCACGCACCTGCTGGATCGGAAAGCGCAGCAGCGCGCCGCTGCCCGCGCCCAGCAGCACCCGCTGCTCGGATTGGGCGACCTGCAGGTCCTCGGGCAGGTCCAGCAGATCGATCTCGAAGCGCGCCGGGTAGTAGGCGTTGACGCCGGGCACCAGCAGGTGGCCGCGCGCGTCGGTGCGGCCGATCACCTGGTTCTCGAAGCGCACCGGCACATCGCCCACCCCGGTGGCGACCAGCGCGAAGGCGTCGTTGATGCGGTTGGCGGCGAACCAGCCGCCGTCCATGGCCACGAGGGAGCCACTGGCACCGGCCCAGGTGGCGCTGCGCCCGCCCTGGGCGTAGGCGCCGCCCTGCAGTTGCAGGTGGTCGCCGCGCCAGGTCATGCTGCCCTGGCGGTAGTCGTCCGGGCCGGCGCCGTTGGCGTACGAGAGGTTCCACCCCAGGCCACCGGCCGGAGGCGGCGTGCGGCTGTACTGCAGCTGGCGGCCGAAGCCGTTGCGGTCGCGCGTGCCCACCACGCTCATCGCGCCGCGATCGCCGAGCAGCAGCGTCCATTGCAGCTGCACCAGGTAGTCGTCCGTGCCCAGCGCCTTGTTCAGGTTCATCGACACGAAGCTGCTGCTGCCCAGCGCACGCGAATAGCTGGCCGTGGCCACGCGGCTGCGCGCGCCGTCACGCGCCCGCGCGTCGAAGTAGCCGATGGCCACCGCGCCGAGCGCTCCCAGCGAGAGGCTGGTGGTCAGCTGGGTGTTGCTGCGGCCCGCGCTGGCGCCGGCGTCCCGGTCGAGGTCGGCCAGGTCGCGCCAGCCGGCGCTGCGCTGCGTGTGCTGCAGGGCCAGGCCGAAGCGCTGGGCGTTGTACTGGTAGCCCGCCGTCCATTGCACGCCGTTGCCACCGTGCGCCAGCGCGCCGTTGAGCACGCCGTAGCGGCCCAGCGTGGCCACCGCGCCGCCACCGCCCACGGTGAGCCCACGCGCCAGTTCGCCGCGCGCCTCCAGCGTCAGTGCATCGCTCCAGCCGTAGCGCCAGCTGCCGCTGGCCACGGCACGGCCATAGCCGAAGCTGTCCTCGCCGTAGCCGCGCCGCAGCGCCCCGGCCGACACCGCGTAGTCGTCCGTGCCCCGCTTGAGCAAGGTGCTGGCCACGTAGAACGGCACCGTGGTCAGCACCTGGCGGCCGAGCGCGTCGGTGGTCACCACGGCCGCCTCGCCCGCGCCCGTGATGAAGGGCATGGTGTTGAGCGTGAAAGGCCCCGGCAGCACGTTCTCGCGGCCCGCCCGCTGGCCGTTGATGAACAGGTCCACGGCCGAGGGCACGGCGGCCTGTCCCGAGAAGGTGGGCAGCGGATAGGGCACGAGGTCGGGCCGGATCGCGAAGTTGCGCGCCACCTGGATGCCGCCGATGCGCACGGCGCTGCCCCAGGGCAGCGTGGCCGTGATGAGGTCGCCGGCGGTGACGGTGCGCACGGCGTCGGTGTCCGAGTAGCGCCAGCTGGTGTCGTAGCGCAGGTAGCCCTGGCTGCCGGAGAAGTTGCCACTGGCGCCGGACCGTGTGTGACGGGCCACGCCGGTGTTGGACCACAGGCCCGAGCGGCCGAACCAGCGCTGCTCCGTCCACAGCGCGGTGCTGGATTCGGCGCGGCCCGGGTTGCTGGCGTACAGCTCGTAGTTCAGCAGGAAGCCGCGGCCCACCAGCGGGCGCAGCCGGTCGACCGGGCCGCCTGCGCCCAGCTGCTGCTCGGGCAGCCAGGTGGGCGGCAGCATCAGCTCCAGCCGCTGGGCCACGCTGTCGTAGCGCACACCCAGGCCGTCGATGCGGTCCACCGCCACCAGCTCGGCACCGGTCGCGGGCGTGCGCACATGCAGCGCGCGCAGCGTGTCGGCGGCCACGTGGTAGCTGCCGTTCTTCACCAACACGGGCACGACCTGGCCGGTGGCCTGCTGGTTGACCACGAGCTCCAGATACAGCGTCGCCCCGCCCAGCGTGGCTGCGGCGCCGGGCTGCGGCGGCGGTGGCAGCCCCTGGGCCCGGGCGCAGGCACAGGCGCAAGCCGTCACCGCAGCCGCCAGAGCGATGGAGGGCGCCAGTCCATGCATCGTGCCGCTACTGCGCCACGAAGGCGGTGGCGGCTTCGGCGTTGTTGACGCGCGCCTGCGGGACATGGCCGGGCGGCGGTGCCTGGTCGAGCTTCCAGCGCATCTCGGCGCCCGGCAGCACATAGCCGAGCAGGCCGGGGTTGACGGTGACCACGCTGTCGCCGCGCACCCACTGCACGGCCGTGAGGCGCGCATGGGCGCGTCCGTCGTTGCGCACGAACAGGTAGTGCCCGTCCATGCCGCGCTCGGTGCGCCAGCGCAACTCGGCCCTGGCGGCCGTCGCAGGGTCGCGTGGCTTGTCGGCACGCGGCTTGGTCCAGTGGTTCTTGCCCGAGACGAACAGCGGCACCGAGTAGCGGATCTGCAGCTTGATGCCCATGGCGCTGCCTTGGCGCTGGCCATCCTCGGCGCCGTCGGCGTTCGGCAGTTCGTCCACCAGCACGCGGTACGCGAGTTCGGTGCCGTCGGGCGCAGGCCGGGTGTTCATGAGCCGCACCAGCTGGCGCTGGCCGGCCGGCACCACGGCCATGGGCGGGCTGGCGATCACGGTTTCCTGCGGCGCGTAGCCGTCGATCCGGTCGGCCTGGCTCCAGGCCAGCACCCGGATCTGCAGCGACATCGGCTGCTGGCCGCGGTTCTCCAGCCACAGGGCCGCGGCGCGCTGGTCCTCCTCGATGACCGGGTCGAGCGGCCAGATCATCAGCGAGGACTGGGCCTGTGCCTGGGCCGTGGCCAGGCAGCCCGCCAGGGCCAGCGCTTGCAGGCGGTGGGGGCGCGACATCGGCTTTCCTACCAACTGAAGATGACCTGCAGCGTGTCGGTGTAGTTGCCCGCCGGCAAGCCGGCGCCCGGTGCGCTCGCGCGGCCGTAGACCGGCACCAGCGTGGGCCCGGCGCTGGCATCCACAGACACTCCCACGCCCGGCGCCACGACGGCGCCGCCACCGGGCTGGGTGGTCAGCATGTAAGGAAGGTAAGAGCTGCCGTAGCGCATGCGGCGCTGGCCGCCCACGGCGTTCTGGCCGCCGTCGATGGTCATCGTGACCGTGGCGCCCGGCGTGCACTGCACCTGCGCGGGGCTGGCCGCCATGCCGATGGCGGCGTCGTAGTTGCCCGCCTGCACGGCCGGGTGGCTGCCGAAATCGAGCTTGCCGAAGCCGATGCCGCTCGTCTGGGAGACGTTGCCCACCACCCAGCAGCCCGACGAGACGGTCGCGCTAACCAGGAAGTTGGCGGTGGTGGGCACCTTCGTGCTGGCGCGCGACGGGCCACTGCCCGTGAGGGCCAGCACTGCGCCACAACCCAGCGCGGCAAGCCGCATCGCCATCTGCACGGAATCCATTCCTTGCAACATGGCCGAATTTTGAACCAATCCCCCCTAATTTCGTGCTAGGGATCGCCCGAATGTGTGAATACGTCACCAAGCCAGTGTGACCTGCAGCACATCGGTGTAGGTGCCGGACACGAGTGCGGCCGGGCTCGTCTTGTTGATGCGGCCATAGATCGGCAGTGGCAGGGCCACGCCAGTGCCCGGCAGCGTCACGCCGACAGCGCTGGCGCTGGTCGGGTAGGCGCTGGTCATGCCGGCGTCGCTGTAGACCTCGTAGGGCAGGTAGCTGGAGGTGCCCAGCTTCATGGCACGCGAGCCGATGCCGACCGAGCCGCCCTGGCCCGCGTTGTTGCCGCCGCTGACGGTGATGGACAGGGAGGTCACGTCGGGCGAGCACAGGATCTGGGTGGCACCGGCGCCGCCGGCACCGCCCGAGGAGGTCGCGGCCAGGATGCCGGTGAAGGTGGCCGGCTGGGTGCCGAAGTCCAGGGTGCCGAAGTTCACGCCGGTGGCGCCGGCGCCGGGAGCGCCGGAAACGATGCAGCCGGCTTGCAGGGTCATCTGGGCGTTGAGCTGGCCGGCCAGCGAGCCGGCGGCGATCACATTGGACGAAGCCAGCACCGCCAGGGCGGACAGGGCAGCCAGGGAGATCTTGGTGGCGGTGCGTTGCATGGTGAACCTCGTTGCGGTGGGTTGTGGGGGTGGCGGATCGCTGTGATCCGATGGGTTGAATTGTTCAACCCGGGTGCCCTGCAACCGTGGAGCAACGGTGGCGCTTTGTGGCGCAGTACGACACAGTCGCGCCACATTTGGCCGGTCCGGCGTGCGGCCCGGCGGGTGGCCTGGGGGTCCTTCGCGCCCCCGTGCAAGGCCGCGGCGCCGTGCCAGCGCCATGCGCTGCTGGTGCCACGCTGACCGCTTGAGAGAGACCGGCGACCGCTCGCCTGCGGCTTCACGCGTGCAGCGGGCCGCACTCGCGCACTGCCGCGGGCGGGAACGCCCTTTGCCCTGGCAGCCAGGTCTTTCAATCCAAAGGAGCAACACGCATGACAGGCATCATCCGCAAGACACCGCTGGCACTGCGCCTGGGCATGGGCGGCACCGCCCTGTGCCTGGCGCTGGCGGCGGCGGCACAGACCGGCCCAGCCACACAGGGCGGCACCGCGGCCGGGCAGGGCGCCGGCAGCGAACGCGCGGGCCGTGCGGCGTCGCAGCTGTCGCGCGCCGACACCGCCTTCATGAAGCAGGCGGCCGAGAACAACCACGCCGAGATCGAGAGCAGCAAGCTGGCCATGCAGAAGGCCAGCGATCCGGCGGTCAAGGGCTTTGCCCAGCAGATGGTGGCCGACCACGGCAAGACCGGCCAGGAACTCGCCGCCCTGGCCAGTGCCAAGGGTGTGGAGCTGCCGGACGGGCCCTCGCTGATGCAGAAGGCCAAGCTCAAGCTGCTCGAGGCGGCCGACGGTGCCGACTTCGACCGCCGCTATGCCGAGACCATGGGCCTGGCCGCCCACCGCGACACCATCGCGCTGTTCCAGAAGGCGGCCAAGGAGGCGCGCGACCCCGAAGTCAAGGCCTTCGCCACCAAGACGCTTCCAGCGCTGCAGGGCCACCTGGACATGGCGCAAAAGCTGCCGGCCGCCCATGACGCCGGCAAAGGCCACGGCAAGCGTTGAGCGTGTAGAAACGGCGGCAACTTCTGCCGGCCGGCGCGCCCTTCAGGGGGCGCGCCAGCTGCGCCGGGCCAGTGCCTGGACCACCGCCTGCAGGCCAGGGTGGTCGGCCAGCGCCTCCAGCGCCGGGCCCAGCTTGCGGCGCCAGTTCGGGAACTGGTCTTCGCGCGTGCCGGGCAGGTTGACCTGCAGCGGCTGCAGCGTGGCGTCCTCCAGCTGCACGCCGAGCAGCCAGCACGGCGTGCCCGCAAGGTAGGCGTGGACGGCCGCCAGCAGCGCGGTGTCCACCTGCGCCGGCGCATCGGCAGCGGCCGGCCACAGCCCGGCCTGGGCCAGCGCCTGCAGCAGGGCCTGGCGCACGGCGGCGCGCTGGCGTTGGGCGGCCGGCAGGTCCACGTGCTGCCCCAGCTGCTGTTGCAGCTGCAGGTCCAGGCCCTGCCAGAAGCCGGCCAGCGTGGGCAGGTCGTGTGTGCCGAAAGCCGCAAAGGCCTGGGCCGGGAAGCCGGCCGGCGCCGTGAAGCGGCCCTGCGCGTCCTGCGCGAACATCAGCGGCCGGTACGACAGCACGCAGCCCTGCTGCATGGCCGTCTGCATCTCGGCCGGCACCGTGCCCAGGTCTTCGCCCACCACCAGGCAGCGCTGGCGGTGGCTCTCCAGCGCCAGCAGGCCCATCAGGTCCTCGGCGGGATAGCGCACGTAGACGCCGCCATCGGCGCCGGTCCAGAACAGCCGCATCAGCACCATCACATGGTCCAGCCGCAGCGCACCGGCGCTGCGCATGTTGGCGCGCAGCGTGTCGATGAAGGGCTGGTAGCCGGTCGCGCGCAGGGCCGGTGGGGTGGGCGGCGCCAGGCCCCAGTCCTGCCCCGAGGGCTGCAGCAGGTCTGGCGGCGCACCGATGCGCATGTCCAGTGCGTACAGCTGCGGCCGCAGCCAGGTTTCCGAGCCGCCGGGGTCCACGCCGACCGCCAGGTCGCGGTACAGGCCGATCGGCATGCCGGCGCGGCGTGCATGCGCCTGCACATCGGCCAGCTGCTGCTCGGCCAGGAACTGCAGCCACATGCGGTAGCGCACGCTGTCCGCATGCATGGCGCAGAAGGCCTGCACGGCCGCGCCCTGCGGGTCGCGGTAGTCCTCGGGCCAGTCCTGCCAGCCGCCGATGCCGCTGTGGCGCTGTGCCAGGTGCGCCTGCAGCGCCTCATAGATTGCGTGCATGCCCAGCCGCGCGCGCTGCTCCAGCAGGAAGGCACGGAAGGCGCGGCTGCCGGCCGCAGGCCAGGCGTGCTGCGCATCGACATGGCGCCAGACCACGGCCAGCAGCTCCTCCTTGGCGGCGGCCACGGCGGCGTAGTCCACGAGTTCGCCGTCGCGCAGGGCCTGCAGGCGCTGCTGGTAGGCCGCATCGTTCCAGAGCACGCGGGCCTCGGCGCAATCGCTGGCGGCCACCACGGCCTCCAGGTCCAGGTACAGCGGGTTCAGCGCCAGCCGGCTGGAGGGGCTGTAGGGGCTCGCACGCTCCGGCTGGTGCGGGAACAGCGCATGCAGCGGATTCAGCCCGATGAAGGCCGCGCCTTGGGCGGCCGCCAGGTCCACCAGCCGGCGCAGGTCGCCGAAGTCGCCGATGCCGCAGTTGTGCGCCGAGCGCAGCGCGTACAGCTGCACCGTGTAGCCCCACCAGCGCGCGCCGTGCTGCAGCGCTGCCGGTGCCCAGCAGCGCGCGGGCGCCACGGCCACGCGGCATTGCTGGCGGCCCGCGGCCGTGCGCACGCGCAGCCGGTAGTAGCCCGGCGCCAGCGCGGCAGAGTGGGCGATGCTGGCCGTGCCAGCAGCGAAGGCCACGGCGCCGTGCGCCAGTGCCGGGGCGCCGACCAGTTCTTCGTCCTGCAGCTCCCATTGCGCGGGCGTGTCGTCGGTGGCCTGCCAGCGCAGCTGCAAGGGCTGGCCTTCGCGCAGCACGTGGCAGGCCGGCAGGCCGGCCGGCGTGCCGGGCCCGTCCGGCGCCATGCCCATGGCGGCCAGCGCACGCCGCAGCGCCGCCTCGGGCACCCGGCGCTCGCTGCCGTCGAAGGCCTCGTAGCGCTCCAGCACGCCGGCGGCGGCGGCGCAGCGGGCCCAGTCCTCGGGCGATGCGCCGGCGCTCACAGCGCGGTCTCCCGGCCGATCGGCGAGCGCGCGGCCAGGCCGCGGCAGGCCGCGCCGCTGCGCGCCGCTGGCGCCCACCGCCGCAAGCCCGCGCCGCCCTCGCAGCGGACCGGAAGGCCGAAGGGCATGGGATGGCTGGCGTGCATGGCGGATTCCTCTGGTGGGCGCGGTGTGGCGGTGCGCTGGCCGGCAAACGCCGTGCCCGGGTTCATCCCGTCTCCAGGCCTTCGGCCTGCATCGCCCACAGCTGGGCGTACAGGCCGCCGGCCCCGCGCAGCTGCTGGGGCGGGCCGTCCTCGACGATGCGGCCCTCGGCCATCACGAGGATGCGGTCGAAGCCGGCCACGGTGGACAGCCGGTGCGCCACGGCCAGCACGGTGCGGCCCCGCATGAGCCGGTCCAGCGCGCGCTGGATCTCGCCTTCCGAGCGGCTGTCCAGTGCCGAGGTGGCCTCGTCCAGCAGCAGGATGGGGGCGTTCTTGAGCATGGCCCTGGCGATGCCGATGCGCTGGCGCTGCCCGCCCGACAGCCGCGCGCCGCGCTCGCCGACCACGGTGGCATAGCCCTGGGCCAGCGCGCGGACGAAGCCGTCGCAATGCGCGTCGCGCGCCGCCTGCAGCACCTCTGCGTCCGTGGCCTGCGGCCGGCCGTAGCGCAGGTTCTCCATGACCGAGCGGTGCAGCAGGCTGACGTCCTGCGGCACCACGCCGATGGCCGCCCGCAGCGAGGCCTGCTGCACCTGCGCAATCGGCTGCCCGTCCACCAGGATGCGGCCCGCGTCCGGATCGGCCGTGCGGGTGATCAGCCGCAGCAGCGTGGACTTGCCCGCGCCCGAAGGCCCGACGATGCCCACGCGCTGCCCGGCCGGGATGTGCAGGTCCAGGCCGCGAAACACCGCCGGCTGGCCCGGATAGGCGAAGCGCAGCGCCTCGATGCGGATCTCCCCGGGCCCGGCGGCCAGCGGCGCGGCGCCGGCGCCATCGGCCACCTCGTGCGGCACGGCCACGGCCTGCAGCATGTCGGCGATCACGCCGAACTGCTGCGACGCATCCACCAGCGACAGCGCCAGGTCGCGCGAGCCATGCAGGATGCGGAAGGTCAGCGCGCTGACCACCACCACGTCGCCGGGCATGGCCTCGCCGGCCCGCCAGGCCTGCACCACCCAGGCCAGCATGCCGCCGGCCATCAGCCACAGGCACAGGTCGTGCGCGGCACGCACCTTTTCCAGGTAGAGCCAGCTGCGCCGCTGCGCCTGCGCCTCCAGGCCGAAGGCCGCCTGCAGGCGGCGGTGCTCGCGTGCGCGGGCACCGAAGGCCTGCACCGTCCAGATGTTGGCCACCACGTCCACCAGTTCGCCGCCGACCTGCGCGGCCTGCTCGGCGAACCGCTGCTGCAGCGGCCGGGCGCGCCGCCCGAAGCGCGCCAGCACCACCCCCATGACGGCGACGAAGCCCGCCAGGGCCAGGGCCATGCGCACATCCACCGTCCACAGCACCACCACCGCGCCCACGAAATCCACGCAGGGCGGCAGGATCTTCCACACCAGCGTGCCGAGGATGGAGCCGGTCGCGCCCGCCGTGGCCGTGACGCGGTTGCCCAGCGATCCGGCCATGTGCCGCGAGAAGTAGTCCTGCGAGTGGCCCGAGAGGTGGCGGAACATGTCCAGCCGCACGTCCACGCCGGTGGCCACCACCGCGTGGCAGCCGAGCCAGCCGCCGAGCCGCCAGCACAGGCTCTCGGCCGCGATCAGCACGATGAACAGGGCCAGCCAGACCCAGATCGCGCGGCTGTGCCGATCGCCCAGCGCCATCGCGTCGACGATGAGCTTCATGCCGTACTGCACGCCGACCGAGCAGGCCGCGCCGGCCACGATCAGCAGGCCCAGCGTGCCGAACAGCAGCGGGCGCCGCCGCACGTAGTGCCACAGGAAGGCCGCCGGGCGCGCCGGCAGCAGCGCCTCAGCCGCCGGCAACGGCGGGCAGCTGCGGCGGCAGCAAGCTGGGCAGCAAGGCCTGCTGCCCGCAGGGGTCGGCCGTGCAGTCGGCGCTGCGCTGGGCTGCCTGGGCGATGCGCGCGAACAGCGCCAGGCTCTGCGCCACCACCTGGTCCATGTTGTAGTAGCGGTAGGTGCCCAGGCGGCCGGTGAAGGTGACGCCGGGCGTCTGCTCGGCCAACTGGGCATAGCGCTGGTAGAGGGCGGCGTTCTCGGGCGCGGGGATGGGGTAGTACGGGTCGCCCTTGTCGGTGGGGTACTCGTGCGTGATGCTGGTACGCGGGTGGCGCTGGCCGGTCAGGTGCTTGTACTCGGTGATGCGCGTGTAAGGCACCTCGGGCGCGGGGTAGTTCACCACCGCCACCGGCTGCAGCCATTCCTGGTCCAGCGTGCGGTGCTCGAAGCGCAGCGAACGGTAGGGCAGCGGGCCGTAGCAGCAGCCGAAGTACTCGTCGACCGGGCCGGTGTAGACCAGGTGGCGCCAGCGCACGGCGCCGCCCAGGTCGGCGTGGTCCGTGCCCGGCAGGAAGTGGATGTTCGGGTGGTCCACCATGCGCTCGAACATGCGCGTGTAGCCCTCCAGCGGCATGCACTGGAAACGGTCCTGGAAGTAGCGGTCGTCCGCGTCGGTGCGCGTGGGCACGCGGGCGGTGACCGACTTGTCCAGCTGCGTCGCGTCGCGGCCCCACTGCTTGCGCGTGTAGCCCTCGAAGAAGGTGCGGTACAGCTCCTCGCCGACCTGGCTGACCACCACATCGCGCGCACTGCGCAGCTCGGGCAGTGCTGTAGCCCGTGCGGCAAGAAATGCCGCCACGCCGGCGCTGTCCAGCGACAGGCCGTAGAGCCGGTTGATGGTCGTGAGGTTGATCGGCATCGGCAGCTGCTGGCCCTGCACGTCGGCCAGCACGCGGTGCTCGTAGGGCCGCCAGCGCGTGAACTGCGAGAGATAGTCCAGCACCTTCTGCGCGTTGGTGTGGAAGATGTGCGGCCCGTAGCGGTGGACCAGCACGCCGGCCGCATCGTGGAAATCGTAGGCGTTGCCACCCAGGTGGTCGCGCCGGTCGATCAGCAGCACCCGCAGGCCCAGCTGGCTGGCCAGCCGTTCGGCGAGCACGCATCCGGCGAAGCCGGCACCCACGATCAGGTAGTCGAAGGTCTCGGGGGCGTGGGACGTGGCGGGCATGGTGTTCCTTGTGGAGGGGAGAGGGGGGACCCCCTGCCAAGGGCAACCGGCATGCCCGCTTCCCGCGCGGCTGGCGCGCCCATGGCCCGGCCACGATCCACCGGTGGCGACGCGCATGGCGTTCGCCGTGGTGGCCGGTGGCGGGCGCAGCCGACCGGCCGGCCGATGGCGGAACCAGGCCGGGCAAGCCGTTTGCCCCAGGCACCGCGATGGCAGCCACCAGCTTCACCGCACCACCACCGGCCCCCGGGCCAGCGCACGGCCGACCCGCGCGCACGGCGGCCGGCCGCCCAGGTTCGACCTCTTCCCATCCACCCCGTCACAAGGACACGCCGTGCTCCCCTTGCTCGTCTTCTCGCACCTGCGCTGGCAGTTCGTCTACCAGCGGCCGCAGCACCTGCTGTCTCGGCTGGCCGCGCGCCGGCCGGTGCTGTTCTTCGAGGAGCCCGTCACCGGGGCCGAGCGGCCCTGGCTCGCGCATGCGCAGACGCCCGAGGGCGTGACGGTGTTGCGCCCGCACGTGTGCGGCCAGGCGCCCGGCTTCGACGACGCGCACCTGCAAGTCCTGCGGCAAATGGTGCAGGAGGCCGTGCAGGACCATGCGCTGCGCACGCACCTGCTGTGGTTCTACACGCCCATGGCGCTGGGGCTGGCCGCCGACCTGCGGCCGCGCGGCGTGGTGTACGACTGCATGGACGAGCTGTCGGCCTTCGACGGGGCGCCGCCGCAGATGCTGGAGCGCGAGAGCGCCCTGCTGCAGGTGGCCGATGTGGTGCTGACCGGCGGGCGGAGCCTGTACGAGGCCAAGCGCGAGCGCCATGCCGAGGTGCATTGCCTGCCCAGCAGCGTGGACGCCGCGCACTTCGCGCAGCAACCGCCGGAGCATCCCAGCCAGGCGGCCCTGCCGCATCCGCGCCTGGGCTACTACGGCGTGATCGACGAGCGGCTGGACCTGGGCCTGGTCGCCGCACTGGCCGATGCCCATGCCGACTGGCAGATCGTGATGGTCGGCCCGGTGGTCAAGATCGACGCGGCCACGCTGCCGCGCCGGCCCAACCTGCACTGGCTGGGCGCACGCAGCTATGCCGAGTTGCCGGCGCACCTGGTCGGCTGGGACGTGGCGCTGCTGCCGTTCGCGCTCAATGCCTCCACCCGTTTCATCAGCCCGACCAAGACGTTCGAGTACCTCGCGGCGGGGCGGCCCTGCGTCAGCACGCGCATCCGGGACGTGGCCCGCGCCTATGGCCCCGAGGTGGCCATCGCCGACGGGCCGGCGGCCTTCGTCGCGGCGTGCGAGCGCATCCTCGCCTGGTCGGCGGCCGAGCGCGCGGCCTTCGCCGCGGCCGCCCGCGCCCGGGTGGCCAGCACCTCGTGGGACCGCCAGGTCGAGCGCATCGAGGCCTTGCTGGCGCGCTTCGAGCCGCAGGAAGGCCTGGAGCAGGTCGATGCGTCGCCCGCGCTCACGTCCTGAGGGGTCGGCAGCTGTGATGGATGCACGCCCTTCCCAGGCCCAGGTGCTGCAGGAACTGCAGGTCCTGCGCGACTTCGACCCCGGCCCGGAGCTCGAGCGCCGCGTGGCCTTCCTCGCCGAGGACCTGCGCGCCAGCGGCCGGCGCGCGCTGGTGCTGGGCATCAGCGGCGGTGTCGATTCGCTGGTGGCCGGCGCCATGGCGCAGCGCGCCGTCTCGCGGCTGCGCGCGGCCGGCACGCGCGCGGAGTTCGTCGCCATGCGCCTGCCCTACGGACGGCAGCATGACGCGGCCGAGGCGGCACGCTGCATCGCCTTCATCGCGCCCGACCGCGTGCACGAGGTGGACGTGCAATGCACGGTGGACGCACTGCGCGCTGCGCTGCTGGCGGCCGGCGTGGACCTGGGCGATGCCGGCACGGCGGACTTCCTGGTCGGCAACATCAAGGCCCGCGCGCGCATGGTGGCGCAGTACGCCGCGGCCGGCGCATGCGACGGGCTGGTCATCGGCACCGACCACGCGGCCGAGGCCTTGATGGGCTTCTTCACCAAGCACGGCGACGGCGCGGCCGACGTCCTGCCGCTGGCCGGGCTCTCCAAGCGCCGCGTGCGTGCGCTGGGCCTGGCGCTGGGTGCGCCGGCAGAGCTGGTCATGAAGGTGCCCACGGCCGACCTGGAAAGCCTGGCGCCGCTCAAGCCGGACGAGCAGGCCTTCGGTGTCTCCTACGACACCATCGACGACTACCTCGAAGGGCTGCCCATCGATCCTGCGGCCGAGCGGCGCATCGTCGCGCAGTACCTGGCGACGGCGCACAAGCGGGCGCCGGCGCGCCGGCCGGCGTAGCGGGGCGCCCGCATGCAGGAGACCTGGGGCAGGGAGGCTGCCGGCGGAAGCTTCCCACAGTGCGGGCCGTGGCAGCCGGTGGCGCTGCGCTCGTTCTGGATGGGCGGCTTCGAGGGGGCCGACCACCTGGACCCGCAGAACCGCCCGCTCGACATGGCCCGCGCGCACGGCCACCTGGCGCATCTGGAAGAAGACTATGCCCGCGCCGCTGCGGCCGGCCTGCGCACCGTGCGCGAGAGCATCGGCTGGCGCCTGAGCGAGCCGCGGCCCGGCGTGTTCGATCTGGCACGCCCGCTGCAGATGGCGCGTTGCGCCCGCCGCCATGGCCTGCAGATCCTGTGGACCGTGATGCACTACGGCACGCCGCCCGACGTGGACCTGCGCGACGACGCACTGATCGACCGCTTTGCCGCCTTCGCCGCGGCGGTGGCGCGCGCGCTGGGCGGGCAGGGCGAGGAGCCGCCCGTCTACACCCTGGTCAACGAGATCAGCTTCCTGGCCTGGGCCGCGGCGCACACCAACATGCTCGGGGGCTACCGGGGCGGCGACGCGCGCGAGCCCGGCGGCGGCGCCAGCGGCTACGAGATCAAGCGCCGCCTGGTGCGCGCCACGCTCGCGGCCACCGAGGCCGTGCGCCGCATCGATCCGCAGGCGCGCTTCCTGCAGATCGAGCCGCTGGTGCATGTGGTGGCGCCGCATGGCCGGCCCGAGCTGGCGCCGCAGGCCGCGCTGGTGGCAGGCTACCAGTGGCAGGCCTGGGACCTGCTGTCCGGCCGCGCCGAACCAGGCCTGGGCGGTGGTCCCGAGATGCTGGACCTGCTGGGCGCCAACCACTACCACAGCGGCCAGTGGGAGGTGGAGACCGAGCAGCGGCTGTGGTGGCATGCGCGCGACCCGCGCCGCCGCGGCCTGGATGCACTGCTGCACGACGCCTGGCAGCGCTACGGCCGGCCACTGCTGGTGACCGAGACCAGCCACGTGGGCGCAGGCCGCGCCGCCTGGCTCAGCGACGTGGCCTGCCAGGCGCTGCACGCCCGCACCGCCGGCGTGCCGCTGCTGGGCCTGTGCCTGTACCCGCTGGTCGATCGGCCGGACTGGAACGATGCGCGCGCCTGGCACCACAGCGGCCTGTGGGACGTGGCGCAGCCGCCGCAGGCGCACCAGCCGTTCGAGCGTCTGCTGCACCGCCCGTATGCGCGCGCGCTGGCGCTGTGGCAGCAGCGCCTGCCGGCGCCGGCCGCCGTGCCCGGGCGGCCGACGCTGGCCGTGTTCTCGCACCGCCCCTGGGACCTGCTGCAGCACCGCACGCTGCACCTCATGACGGAGCTGGCGGCCGACCACCGCATCCTGTTCATCGACCCGCCCGTGCACGCCGAAGGGCCGGCGCGGCTGCTGTGCAGCTGCCCCTGGCCGGGCGTGCAGGTGCTGCAGCCGCTCGTGCCCGGCAGCACCGGAAGCTTCGACGGCGCACCGCCGCACGCCATGGCCGCGCTGCTGGCCAGGACGCTGGGGCCCGATGCGCTGGCCTGGGCCTGCACGCCCCTGGCCCTGCCGCTGCTGCGCGCCCTGCGGCTGCGCCCGGCCGTCTACGACTGCGCCGAGGGCCCGCCCCTGGGCGCCGCTGCGCCGCGCTGGCGCTTGCTGCAGGCGCGGCTGCTGCGCGAGGCAGCGCTGGTCTGCGCGGCCGGCCCGGCGCTGGCGCGTGCACTGGCGCCGCATGGCCGGCGCGTGGACCACCTGTTCCAGGCCGTGGATGCCGCGCACTTCGCCCCGGCGGCAGTGGCGCCCGGCGCCAGCGAGGCGCAGGAGGCGGCGCGCCTGTTGGGCGGGCTTTCCGGCCCGCGCATCGGCCATGTCGGGCGCATCGGCACGCACGTGGACCTGGCGCTGCTGGCCGCCATCGCGGACGCGCGGCCGCACTGGCAGATCGTGCTGATCGGTCCGGTGGCGCTGGCGGACGGCACGCCGCTGCCGCAACGGCCCAACCTGCACTGGCTGGGGGCGCAGCCCTACAGCCTGCTGCCGGCCCTGCTGGCGCGCCTCGACGTGGGCCTGCTCGCCTGGCGCCGCGATGCGCACACCGTGCTGGCGCATCCGCCGCAGCTGCTGGAATTCCTGGCCGCGGGCAAGCCGCTGGTCAGCGTGCCCTTGCCCGATGTGCAGGCGCTCTACGCCGGCATGGTGGACACCGCCGAAGATGCTGCCGGCTTCGTGCGCGCCTGCGAGGCGGCGTTGCAGCGCTCGGGCGCATGCGAGCCGCACGCGCGGGCGCGCATCCAGGCCATGCTGGCGGGCTGCAGCTGGGAAGGCCGCGCGCAGGCTGTGCGCGCTCTGCTGCGGGGCCTGCCGGCGACGCGGACGCCGCAGCCCGCGGCGGACCTGGCTTAGGGCGCGCTGTTGCCGCCGCCGTCGATCTGGCGTTCGGCCTGCAGCCAGTCGTCGACCTCGCGGCCGGGCGCAAAGCCGCGTTCAGCCGCCAGCGCGTAGGCGGCCGCGCGAACCCGTTCCTCGCGGCCGTCGGCCTGGCCGTCGGAGGCGCCTGCGCCGTCCCCGGTCTGGCCCTGCGCGGCCTCGTGCTCGTGCAGGCTGGGCGCCACATTGGGGCCATCCGGCAGCGTCGCCGGGGCGTCCTGCAGGTCGGCAGGTGTGGGAGAGGGGTTGGATGTCGGCATGGCGTCTCCGTGTGGTTCGTTGGCTGGCAGGGCGGTGGGGCTGCGGCGGGGCTGGCCGCGCGCGGCGTCGTCGCGCGAGGGGCCGCTCAGCGCTTCGCGCTGCATGCGCTCGTGCTGGGCTGCGGGGGCGCCGCGCTCGCCCGCCGGGTACTCGTAGGCGGTGGTCGGCGCGTCGGCAGGTGCACGGCGCGCCGGCTGCCCTGCGCCTGGCGCGGGCGCCGGTGTCAGATCGCCTGGCCCGAGAGGCTGTGGCGCATGGCTGGGCTGCGGCTTGCTTGGCTTTTTCATTCGTTTGTCCTGGTGGTCGCGGGAGCGCGATGGTCATGGCCTGGGGGCAAGGCGCGTGCCCGGGCTCTGCGGGTGGAATCCGAGGCCGTGTCTTTCGAGCGGGCCGGACTTGCGCGGCTGGCAGCGGTGTGCACCGGGCGCGCCTCAGCCGGAGAGTTCGCGCAGGGCGCCCGGCAGCGCATCGCAGATCTCGCTGGCCAGGTAGCCCAGCGTGCCGTGCCGCGCGGCCAGGTGGGTCCCGGCCCGCGCGTGCGCCGCCACGGCCCAGGCCGCCGCCTGCTCGGGCGATGCGCCCTGTGCCGCCAGCCCGGCCAATGCCCCCGCGAGCACGTCGCCCGAACCCGAGGTGGCCAGGCCCGGCACGCGGCACTGGTGCCGCCAGGCGCGCCCGTCGGCGGCCGCAATGCAGGTCGTCGATCCCTTGAGCACGACGAGTGCGCCCCAGCGGCGGGCGCCAGCGTCGGCATGCCGGGCCGGGTCGGCCGCGATGGTCTCCTTGTCGATGCCGGTCAGGCCGGCCATCTCGCCCGCATGGGGGGTCAGCACGATGGGTTGGCTGAAACCGCGGCCGCTGCCCACCGCTTCCATCGCCAGCGCGTCCAGCACCACGACCGCCTGCGGAACATGCGCGAGCGCTGCAGCGAGGAAGTCCGGCACGCTGGCGGCATCCAGCATGCCGGGCCCGACCAGCACGGCGGACGTGCGCTGCGCCACGGCTTCGAGCAGCTCGGCGCCATGCGGTGCGAGACCGCCTGCGTCGGTTTCGGGCAACGCGACCACACGCGCCTCAGGCAACCGGAGTGCGATGCCCTGGGAGACGCTCTGCGGCACGGCCATCGACAACTTGCCGGCACCGGCGCGCAGCGCTGCCCGCGCCGCCAGCAGGGCCGCGCCCGGCATCTCGCGGCTGCCGGCGATCACCAGCACTTGCCCGCGCGACTCCTTGTCGCCCTCGGCGTCAGGGGACGGCAGCGCCCAGCCGCGCAGCAGCTCTGCACTGAGATCGACGGGCTCTGGCGGCTGCCGGCTCATGGTTTCGGCGCGGCCGGCGTGTCCGGCGCGACGGTGGCCTGGACGCCGGCCGCCTCGAGCGGCGCCAGGAAGTTCACGAGGTCCAGCTCCAGCCGCTGCTCGTCCTGGCTCAGCCGGTAGGAGGTGACGGAGCAGTTGGGCACGTCGCCCTCGGCATCGATGGCCAGGATCTGGCGCTCGTCCAGGCCTTCGATCAGGTAGCGCATGCAGTTGACCACCACCTGGTGCGCCACGATCAGCACGCGCTGGCCGCTGTACTCGCGGGTCACCATCTCGGTCAGGCTGCGCAGGCGCAGGATCACGTCGCACCAGCTCTCTCCGCCGGGCGGGCGGAAGTAGAACTTGCCCACATGCGCGCGCTGTTCGCTCAACGCCGGATGCTGCTGCGTGATGCCCAGGTGCGTCAGCCGGTCCAGGATGCCGAACTCCTTCTCGCGCAGGCGTTCGTCCTGGCGGGTCTGTACCGAGCGATCCCAGCCCTCGGCCGCCTCGGCCAGGATGCGCGCCGTCTCCATGGCGCGCAGGTAGGGCGAGCAGAGCACGACCTGAGGGCGCTGCTCCGGCGCCATGCGGCCGAACCACCGGCCCAGCGCACGCGACTGCGCCAGGCCCAGGTCGGACAGCGGCGTGTCGATGTCGCGGAAACGGATGTCGATGACGGGCAGCCCTGCGGCTTCGGCCTGGTCGCGCGCGACGTTGCCCGCACTCTGCCCGTGGCGCACGACCCAGAGAGTTTGCGGCCACGCCGGTGTCGTTGGTGTCATGCGGGCGATGTTCCGAGCGCAGCAGGGTGGGCGTTGTAGGTTCAGGACGCATCGTCGTGGCGGCTCCTGGCGCAGGGCGCGACCGGCCTGGCGCCCAGGGCGCGATGGCGTGGCGGCGACCCTGCTGGCCATGCAGTGAAGCGGCGGGAGCCAGGGAAGCGGGAATGCGGTTTGCCGGTCGGTCCGGCCGGTGGGCCGCCTCGGCGGCTGCCTCTGCGCACTTTCCCCCAACCCATTTGACGAAGGACTGCCATGACCACCCGAGCCGAAGAGAACCTGATGGACTGGTTGCGCGATGCGCACGCGATGGAAGAGCAGGCGGAGAAGATGCTGGCCGCCACGGCCGCCAGGCTGGAGAACTACCCGGTGCTGAAGCAGCGCATCGAGCAGCACCTGGAAGAGACGCGCCGCCAGGCGACGCTGGTGCGTGGCTGCATCGAACGGCGCGGCGGCGACACCTCCGCAGTGAAGGACTTGACCGGCCGCATCGTCGCCATGGCCCAGGGCATGAGCGGCATGTTCGTCACCGACGAGGTGGTCAAGGCCAGCATGAGCAGCTACGCGTTCGAGCACATGGAGATCGCCAGCTACCGCATCCTGGCGGCCGCTGCGGCCGTCTGCAACGATGCCGAAACGCAGCGCGTGTGCGAGCAGATCCTGCAGGAAGAGGTGGCCATGGCGGACTGGCTCGCCGCGCAGATGCCGGAGATCACCCGCGAGTTCCTGCTGCGCGACGAGACGCCCAACGTGACCGCGAAGCACTGACGCAGAGCCCCGCGCCGCCCGCACCCGGCGGCGGCGCTGCGCCGCAGCCCGGGCGACCGGGCGCGGCGCACCGTGCAGGCCGTCAGAGGCCGGCGGATGCCGGGGGCGTGGGGTCGGTGCTGCCGCCGGCCGGGGTCGGCTTGACGGCCCGCGTGATGTCGTTCAGGGCCGCGTCCTCGCCCATGCCCAATTCGGCACCGGTGAGCGGGTCGCCGGTCGTCACCGACGCAGTGCGCGAGGCCATCTGCTGCACCACGGTTTCCTCCGCCGCAGCGAGCGCCACGGTGGGCAGGCCCGTGCCGCCGTCCACCGCGGCCTGCTGGTCGCGGTCCGAGACGAACTGCCAGCGCTCGCCCGCGTTCCACGGGCCGCGCACCGCGTCGCCTTCGCCCTGCGACATGTTGAAGTACACGCTGGTGAAGCGCGGATCGCCTGGCGTCTTGCCGGGCGGAAAGTTCGGCGCGATGCTGTACAGCGCCTTCTCGAAGGACTTCTGGTGTGCGATCTCGCGCGTCATCAAGAAGCCCAGCGCCTCCTTCACGCCCGGGTCGTCGGTCAGGTTGATCAGCCGCTCGTAGACGATCTTGGCGCGCGCCTCGGCGGCGATGTTGGAGCGCAGGTCGGCCGTGGGCTCGCCGATGGTGTCGATGTAGGCCGCTGTCCAGGGCACGCCGGCGGAGTTGACCAGCGGCGGGCCGCCGCCGTAGAGCACCTGGGTCACGTGGCTGTCGTTGCCCGCGCCCGAGATCGCGCGGTACAGCTCGGCCTCGGTCTCCACGCCTTCGGCCAGCCGGCCCTTGGCGCCCTTGTTGAGCATGGCGACGATGGTGCCGATCACCTCCAGGTGGCTCAGCCTCGGTGGCGATGTCCATCAGCATGTCCTTGCGGCCCGGGTCGTCCTCGCCCAGGGCCTGGGTGAAGTAGCGGCAGGCTGCGGCCAGCTCGCCCTGCGGGCCGCCGAACTGCTCGAGCATGAGGTTGGCGAGGCCCGGATTGGTCTCGGTCACGCGGACCGTGTACTGCAGACGTTTGTTGTGCGAAAACATGGGTGAGAACTCCTGGTTGGTGGGGTGCAGCAAGCCGGCAATCGGCATGCCGCAAGGCGCGCACCGCGATGCCGTCTCAGCCCCCGCGCAACAGCGACCGGTGGATGGCCGTGGCGGCGATGGCCGCATTGCCGGCGGCCACCGCGACCTGGTTCAGGCCCTCGGCCACATCGCCCGCGGCATACAGGCCCTGCACGGTGGTGGCGCCGTGGCCGTCCACCCGCACGTAGCCGTCTTCGCCGCAGGCCGCGCCGAGCTGCAGCGCCAGCCCGTGGTGGACCTGCAGGCCGAGGGCGCAGTACAGCGAATCGCAGGTCGAGCGGGCCGGGCCATGGGTGACGGTGATGCGGCCGTCGCGGTAGTCGATCGCGTCGACCGCACCGGCGGCCAGGCGGACGCCGGCCTGCTGCAACCGGCCGGCGTCTTCGGGGCCGAGCGTGGCGCTTCCACCGTCGAGGAACAGCGTGACGTGCGGCGTGAAATGCCGCAGGAACAGCGCCTCGCCCACGCCGGCCGCGCCGTCGGCGTAGACGCCGACCGTCCGGTCGCGCACCTCGTAGCCGTCGCACACCGGGCAGTAGCGCAGTGCGCCGCGCGCCAGCGCATCGCGCATGTGCGGCGCGCGCGGCGCGATGTCGCGCACGCCGGTGGCCAGCAGCAGCCGCCTGCTGCGCACGGTGCCGCTGGCGCAGCGGACGACGAAGCCTTCGTCCGTGCGCTGTGCGGCCTGCGCCGTGTCGTGCAGCCAGGCCACGGGGTAGGGCGTGAGCTGGGCGCGCAGCGCGCCCAGCAGGTCGGCACCGGCAATGCCCTGCGGGAAGCCCGGGTAGTTGTGGCTCAGCGGCACCGCGGCCAGGCGGCTCTGCTGCGCATCGACCAGCACCACCGACCGCCGGAAGCGGGCGAGGTACAGCGCGGCCGTCATGCCGGCGGGCCCGCCGCCGACGATGGCGACGTCGGCGGCCAGGGCCGTGGGCGCTTCGCCGTGGGGCGTCGATCGGGCGGTGGGCAGGGCGGGGAATTCAGGCATCCCGCCGCCCGGCAAAACACGGTCCCGGGCCGTGCGGTCCAGGGGGCGGCAGCCACGTGGTGCGTCGTCCCGGCGCGGTCCTTCGCGCCGCGCTCAGGCCACCGGTGCGCGGGGCGGCCCTTCGACGAACCGACGCAACACCTGGATCGCGTGGGCCAGCTCTTGCGCTTCGCCCAGCGCCGCCTGTCCGCTGGCCGGCATCCGCGCCTCCTGGACCTCCGCCAGGCGGCGCAGGATCGCCTCCTTTTCCTGCAGCGCCCTCAGGCTGGCCCACAGCGCCGAGTCGGTGGTCTCCTCGCGTGCCGCGGCCAGGGTCCGCAGCGAGTAGGCATGGCCGGTGTGGCATGCAAACCGCACCGGCCGTTGGTCCTTCAGCTCGAACAACGAGCCGCCGCAATCGGGACAGGTGAAGACCGACGGCGCACCGATGGCTTTCAGGTGCCGCATGTCCGCGCCGCCGAAGCTGGCAGCGTGCTCGTCGCGCAACGCCTGGGTCGGTCCGCTGGCCGTCCGCCGTGGCTTGGCAAGGGCCAGTGTGCCCAGCAGGGCGGGCATGTCGTCCAGCGTTGCGAGGTGGTCCACCTCGACGTAGGCCAGCGCGCTCAGAGGCATGCTGGGCTCACGCGCGTCGTCGGGGTCCTGCACGACGGCCAGGCCCCCGCATTCCTTGATGGCCTTGAGGCCGGCGGTGCCATCGTCCAGCGTGCCCGTGAGCACCACACCGACGGCTCGCGCGCCGTATTCCATGGCGGCCGATCGGAACAGGGGGTCGATGGCCGGCCGGGTGTGATGGATCTTGGGACCTTTCCAGACGCGGATCCTTCCATGCTCGATCAGCATGTGGCTGTCCGATGGTGCGACGTAGATGACGCCAGGCTCCGGTACCTCGCCTGGTTCGCCGAACTTCGCGCGGTTCGGCCCCTTGTACGCCAGCAGATCGGGCAGGGCGCTGGGGTGTGCGCCAAGGTGTTGCACCAGGAGGATCGGCGCTGGAAAGTTGGCGGGAAGGTGGCCGGCGATCTTGAGCATCGCATCGACACCGCCGGCGGAGGCTCCGACGACGATCACGTTGTAGGCGGCAGGGGACACGGCAAGGACCTTTAGAAACTTGCGGCAAGCCTAGGGGCCGCGCGCTGCAGCGCGTGTAGGAATCCATGTGGCGACCTTGGGAGACGGAACCAGCAAGGGCGGGCTGCTGGCGATCGAGCCCGAAGTGCCGTGCAGTGGGCCCGCATCCATGCCCGCTGCCACGGGCAGGCGCAGACGCAAAAGTTGCGGCAATTCCTGCCGTCCGGGCCTGCGCCGGCGGCAGGCCGGCCGACGGACCCAGCTGGCGCCGCGAGCGCTCAGCCATAAGGAAAGGGCCGGCGCCCCACGGAGGCCCGGCCCGGCGCCAGCGGCCGCATCAGCGCGGCCTGGCGGTTGCACCCTCAGCGCTTGTCGTTCTTGTGGCTCTGCCGGCCGGCAGCGGCATGCTGTTCGCTGCTGCCACCGCGTGTGCCGCTCGAAGACCGGTCCGACGAACCGCTGTTGCTGCTGGCCTGGCCGCGCCCACCCGTTTGGTTGCCGCCGCCTTGGCTGCTTTCATTGCCTTGGCTGCCTTGGCCGCCATGGCTCCTGGAGCCTGCCTCGCGTGCCTCCGCGGAAGAGAACTCGTGTGCGTTGCCGCTGGCATGGGCCGCCTTGCCGCCCTGGCTTGCGATCTCGCGCTGTTTGTTCTCGTCCATCGATGCGAAACCCCGGTTGGACGTGCCGCCGCCTTGGTCGCCGCCCTGGTTGCCGCTGCCGTTGTTGTTGCCTTGGTTGGTGTTCTGGTTCGAAGCCATGCATTTCTCCTGAGGAAGTTGAAAGATCCCGGCGTTCGATGCGCCGGAGAAAGCACCTTATGCCTGGCCGTTTGCCTCGCCGATCCGAACATTCCTTGTCCGCGGGTCAGCATGGTCCGACGCGCGGTACCAGCGTCGTCGCGCCGGTGTCCGTGGCCGATCGGCGCGACCGGGCGTGCCCCGCCATGCGGTCGTGCCCCTGGTGCCGAGCGGCCGCCTCCCGTCAGCGGCGTTGCGTTGGCATGGCGCGGCCAGACCAGGTCGGGAGCCACTGCGCGAGATGCTCGGCGAACCCGTCCGCTGCCGGCGAGCCGGAACGCGCGGTGGGGCGGTAGAGGCACACGGTGCGCATGGCTTCGGGATCGATGACCCGCCGCATCACGAGGCCGAAGCGCTCCGCCATCACACCGACGTAGGCCGGCGCCAGCGTCGCGGCGATGCCCTCGGCTGCGATGCCGAATGCCGTCGAGATGTTGTCGACGATGTCCACCGGCGTGACGCGCTCGCCCTCGGGCGCGCTCAGATGCATCTGCGCCACGCTGCGTTCGTGGTCGCGGCCCGCGGCCACGAGTGCCACGCTGTGCAGATCGACCCAGCGCAGCACGCGGCGACGCGCCAACGGATGGTTCCTGGCGCACCACAGCACCCATTGGCTCTCGAACAGGACCTGCCGCGATACGTCGCTGCCGAAGGCCCGGTCCGGGCCGACCGCAAGGTCGACGTCGCCCGCAGCGACCGCATCGACGAGTGCGTCCACCGGGATGTCGCGGACATGCACCACCACCTTCGGGTGCGTGGCCTGGTGGCTGCGGATCGCGCCCGGCACCGCCGAGCTGGCCAGCACCAGGGGCGCACCGATGCGCACGATGCCGGCGGCGCGGTTGCGCACGTCGGCCGCGGCATGCTCGGCCGCCTGCACGTGGCGCAGCATGGTCTGGGCCGAGCCCAGGAAGTCGCGCCCCGCACTGGACAGGTCGACGCGCCGCGTCGTGCGGTCGAACAGCCGAAAGCCGAGCAGGGCCTCCAGTTCGGACACCAACTGGCTGACGGCCTGCGTCGTCATGCCCAGTTGCTCCGCTGCAGCGCCGAAGTTGCGCGTCTCGTTGACGGCGGCGAAGGCTTCGACCTGGCGCAGCGTGAACCGGATGAGGGGCATGGTGTTTCGATTATCAAGCGCTGGTTGATAACTGTCGCGAATCCATTGATTGTTGTCTCGCTGCACCCCCTGGACACTGCGGCTCCTTGCATGGATGAAACGCCTGGCAGCGGCTGCCGGGCCAGGAGACGAACAGTGCTTGACACAGACACCCACGCCGCGCTGGCGCATGAACTCGCGGAGTCCGAACGCAGCCGCGTGCAGCTCGCGCAGTTCTCGCTGCGCCACCCGACCATGGAGATCGCCGACAGCTACGCGATCCAGCGCGCGTGGGTGCGCCTGCAGGTGGCGCAGGGGCGCCGTGCCATCGGCCACAAGATCGGGCTGACCTCGCGGGCGATGCAGATCGCCTCGCAGATCACCGAGCCGGACTACGGCACCCTGCTCGACAGCATGCTGCTGCGCGACGGCAGCGAGGTCGAGGCCTCCCGCTTCATCGTGCCGCGGCTGGAGGTGGAGTTCGCCTTCATGCTGGGCCGCCCGTTGAAGGGCCCGAACGTGAGCCTCGTGGATGTGCTGAACGCCACCGACTACGTGATGCCCGCGCTGGAGCTGATCGACGCGCGCATCGAGCAGTTCGACCGGAACACCAAGGCGCCGCGCAAGGTGCTCGACACGATCGCCGACAACGCCGCCAACGCTGGCATCGTGCTGGGCGGCCGGCCGATGCGGCCCGACCAGGTCGATTGGCGCTGGGCCGGCGCGCTGCTGTTCAAGAACGGCGTGATCGAAGAGTCGGGCCTGGGCGCGGCGGTGCTGAACCACCCGGGCAACGGCGTGGCCTGGCTGGCCAACAAGCTGGCACCCCATGGCGAGAGCCTGGCGGCGGGCGAGATCGTGCTGGGCGGCTCCTTCACGCGGCCGGTCGCCTGCGCCGCGGGAGACACCTTCCATGCCGACTACGGCCCGCTCGGTTCGATCTCGCTGAGGTTCGTGTGATGGGCGGGGCCACCAACGCATTCAAGTCGGCGCTGGCGCAGCCCCAGGCCCTGATCGGCCTGTGGCTCGGGCTGGCAGACCCCTACACCGCGGAGCTGTGCGCCACCGCCGGCGCGCGGGCCCTGGCCGGCCTCTCCGTGCGCTGGGGCCCCATCGTCAAGCAGATCGGCTTCACCGCAGATTCCTGAGCACCCACCCCATGGCCACCTCCACATCCACCTCCACCCCCATCGTCATCGACGACCTGTCCGTCTCGCCGGACCACTACATCGGCGGGCGCCGCGTGCCGTCCGCAAGCGGCTTCGAGCTGCACAGTCCCATCGACCAACGCCTGCTGGGCCGTGTCGCCGAGGGCCTGGACGAGCATGTCGAGGCCGCCATCGTCGCCGCGCAGCAGGCCTTCCCGGCCTGGAGCGCGCTGACGGCGGCAGAGCGCAAGCCGGTGCTGGACCGCTTCGCCGAGGAAATCGGCCAGCGCGCCGACGCCTTCTGCCGGCTGGAGAGCAACGACGCCGGCGTGCTGCTCTCGCGCATGCGCCACGGCGTGGTGCCGCGCGCCATGCTCAACATCAGCTGGTTCGCCCAGCATGCGCTGGACCTGCAGAACCGGCCCATCGAGACCGAGCAGGCGCGGCACATCGTCAGGCACGACCCGGCCGGCGTGGTGGTCATCATCACGCCGTGGAATGCGCCGCTGATGCTGTCCACCTGGAAGCTCGGCCCGGCCCTCGCGGCCGGCAACACCTGCATCCTGAAACCGCCGGAATGGGCGCCGCTGACGTGCTCGCTGCTGGCCGATGCCGGGCATGCGGCGGGCCTGCCGCCCGGCGTCTTCAACGTGGTGCAGGGCACCGGCGCCAAGACCGGTGCCAAGCTGGTAGGCGATGCGCGCATCGCCCGTATCTCGTTCACCGGCAGCGTGCCCACGGCCAAGTGGATCGCGCAGGCGGCCGGCGCCAACCTCTTGCCGTGCAGCCTGGAGCTGGGCGGCAAGAGCCCGTTCATCGTGCTGGAAGACGCCGACCTGGACAACGCCGCTGCCACCGGCGCGCTGATGTACCGCAATGCCGGCCAGGTGTGCCTGGCGGGCACGCGCTTCCTGGTGCACGCGAACATCGCCAAGCAGTTCGTCGCCGCCATGCGCGGCCATGTGGACAAGCTGGTGGTCGGCGACCCGCGCGAGGAGGCCACCGAAGTCGGCCCCATCGTCCACCCGCGCCAGGTGGAACGCGTGCATGGCTTCGTGCAGCGCGCCGTGGCCGGCGGTGCCAGGCTGCTGTGGGGCGGCGGGCCGCACCCGTTCGGCGCGCAGTACTTCCAGCCGACCATGGTCACCGGGCTGCAGCAGAGCGACGAGATCGTGCAGAACGAGGTGTTCGGCCCGGTGCTGACGCTGCAGACCTTCGGCAGCGACGAGGAAGCCATCGCACTGGCCAACGGCACGGACTACGGCCTGGGCGGTGTCTGCTACGGCGAGACCGCCCACGCCACGGCGGTGGCCGAGCGCGTGCGCACCGGCTTCATCTGGGTCAACAGCTTCGGCATCCGCGACCTGGCCGCGCCCTTCGGCGGCATCAAGCGCAGCGGCATCGGCCGCGAGGGCGGCGACTGGAGCTTCGAGTTCTTCTGCGACGTCAAGGACGTCGTGGTGCCGAAGAAGCCCTTCCGCGCCAGTTTCAGCCAGCGATGAACAGGAGCCACACCATGGGACAGATCGTCGGCGCGGCCCTTGTGTCGCACCACCCCGGCCTGATGCAGTGCGAGGAGTTCCGCCGTGCGATGGGCGCGGGCGAGGACTCCGACCTGATCGCCGGCTACGCGCGGCTGCGCCAGCAGCTCGAGGGGCTGAAGCCCGATGTCGTGGTGGTCTTCGACAGCCACTGGTTCACCACCGGCTACCACCTGGTGGACGGCGGCACCCGCTACACCGGCACGTACCTCTCCGACGAGATGCCCTGGTACCTGCACGGCGTGCCGTACGACTACCGCGGCCACCCGCAGCTGGCGCTGGACATCGAGGCCGTCTCGCGCGAGCGCGGCGGCTACAACCGCGCCATCCAGCACCCCGACCTGGGCCGCCACTACGCCACCGTGAACCTGGTCAAGCACCTGCGGCTGGAGATGTCGGACACGCCCGTCGTCACCGTCAGCTCCTGCCAGAACTGCAGCTGGCAGCATTTCCTGGAATCCGGCGAGACCATCGGCGAGGCCATCCGCCGCAGCGGCCTGCGCGTCGTGCTGCTGGGCTCCGGCGCGTTGAGCCACAAGTTCAACGGCATCGACTGGAAGCCGAACCACCCGCGCATCTTCCACGAGAGCAATGTGTCCTCGCCCGAGAACATCGCGAGCGACAAGCGGGCCATCGCGCTGATGGAGGAGGGCCGGCACGACCAGATCCTGGCGCGCTGGGACGAGGACTACCGGCGCAAGCCCTGGGAGGCCTTCGGCGCCCACTACCTGCAGATGCTGGGCGCCATGGGTGGCGCCGCATGCCGGGCCAAAGGCACCGCGTTGTCGGCCTACGAGAACGCGCGTGGCACCGGCAACATCCACATCTGGTTCGACACGGAGGCCGCATGAACTTCGAATTTCCCCTCCGGCAGTTGCCCGCGGTGATGGTCGGCCCGCGCGTCGAGCGCCGCCGCGTGCTGGTGGGTGGCAGCGCCTACTGGGGCACCATCGTCGAGGAGGGCGCCGACGCGGGCCAGCTGCGGCTGGACGATGGCCGCCTGCTGGATGCCGATGCGCAGGCCTACCTGCCACCGGTCAGCCCGAGCAAGATCATCGCGGTGCACATCAGCTACAGCTCCCGTAGCGTCGAGACGCGCAACAAGCCCAAGCCGACCGAGACGCCGACCTACTTCACCAAGCCGCCCACGGCGCTCAATGGCCACAAGGGCCAGATCCTGAAGCCGGCCGACTGCAAGTACCTCAACTACGAGGGCGAGTACGCCGTGGTGATCGGCCGCACCTGCCGCAACGTGACGCCAGACGAGGCCTGGGACTGCATCGAAGGTTTCTGCCCCGCGCTGGACATGGGCCTGCAGGATTTCCGCGACACCGACCAGGGCAGCATGCTGCGCGTGAAGGGAGCCGACACGCTGCTGCCCATCGGCCCCGGCATCGTGCGCGGCGTGAACCTGTTCGAGCAGACGCTGCGCACCTATGTCGATGGCCTGGTCGTGCAGGAAGCGCAGATCGGCGAGGAGACCATCTGGGGGCCGCACTACGTCATTGCCGACATTGCGCGCCACATCACGCTGGTGCCGGGCGACGTGATCCTGATGGGCACGCCCTGCCATTCACGCAGCGTGGACCCGGGGCATTTCGTGGAGTGCGAGATCACGGGCATCGGCCGTGTCGGCGGCACCGTGGTGGCCATCGAGGCGCCGCGGGCCGCGGCGCTCGGCGTGGGCCACATGCCGGCCGACACGCCCGAGGTGCGCCGCGTGGCGCTGGGCTTCGACGAGCGCGTGCCCGAGCGCTTCAAGGACAACCTGCGCAAGACGCGTCGGCCCTGACGCCTGCCACGCAGGCGCCCTGGCCTCAGCGGGCCCGGCGGCGTGCCCAGCCCAGGGCGCCCAGGCTCAGCAGCAGCAGCGAGGCCATGCCCGGCTCGGGCACTTCGCTTGCGGGCGCCTGCAGCACGAAGGCCAGGTTGTCGGCATAGCCATCGTTGTCGCCACCGCCGTTGCGCTCCATCGACAGCCAGAACGCCAGCGAACTCGTGCCCACCGGCAGCAGGCCGTCGGTCTCGCGGTAGAACAGGCCGGTCTGGTTGTTGCGGTCGGCGGCCGTCACGGCGCCGATCGCCGCGCCGCCGATCTCGGCGCCGAACGCATCGAGGAACTGCACGTAGAACAGCGCGTTGTCCGTCTGGTTGCTCCAGCCGCCGAGCCAGCCGCTCAGCGAGTAGCTGATGGACTGGGTGGTGGCCATGCCGAAGTCCAGCGCCTGGTAGCCGACAGCGTACGCGCCGGTGCCCGTGAACATCTTGGCGCCGCGGTCGTCCGGCCCTGGCTGCGTGGGCAGCACCCAGTTGCTGCCGTAGCTCACGGACTGGATGTTGCCGTAGGCGTCGTAGCCGCTCCATCCGGCGGTGCCGGCCTCGGCGCCGCCGTTGACGACCAGGTTGCTGCCATAGACGGCAGCCGCCTGGCTGCTGCAGGCCACGGCCAGCAGGGCCGTGGCAAGAAGGTGTCGAAAGTTCATTGCAGAAAAGTCCTCGTGGTTCAGTTGATGCGGTACTGGTCCAGCTGGGCGGCGCCTTGCATCGCGGGGTCGCTGATGGAAGGCAGGCCGTTCTCCAGGTGGCCGGCGAAGCGGCGCAGCCAGGTCGGCGCGCCGTTCACGCGCAGGCTGTAGTCGTACCAGTGCGAACTCGTGCCCAGCGGCAGCCGCATGCTGCTGCGCGAGCGCGCCACCACGCGCACCTCTGGCAAGGTGTTCGTGTAGTACTTGTTGGCCGTCAGCTGGAAGGTGCAGGGCTGGCCGCCGTTGTTGACGAGCTCGAGCACGAGCTCGCCCGTCGCGCGCTCGGCCCGCACGATCACTTCCGGCACGGCCGCGCCACTGGCGCGGCGCACGTCGCCCGTGATGTGGCGGTGAAAGCCGTTGGGCCCCAGCACCCAGAGGTCGTAGGCGGCGGCCGTGGCCCAGCGGCCCTGCAGCTGCTTGCCGGCTTCCACCGTGTAGCGGCGCGGCACCTGGTCCAGCGCCAGGCGGTCGTAGACGTGGAACACGGCGCCGGCTTCACCGGCGTTCTCGAACGTCAGCAGCACCGCGCCGGTCTCGACCTGGGCCTGCACCTGCAGCTCGTAGGGCAGGGCGCGCGCGGGGCGCACGCCTGCGGCCTGCACGGGTGCCGCGAGCGTGGTCGGCGTGGCGGGCACCTTGGTGTTGGGCAGCGCCAGCGACTGCGCGCGGCGCGCGGCCGTGGCGGGCAGCAGCTGCAGGAAGCCGCTGTCCTCGGGGTTCACGAAGTCGAAGCACGACAGCAGGTTGCCCGAGACGGCACGGCGCCAGGGGCTGACCAGCGGCTCCTGCACGCCGAAGCGCGCTTCGATGAAGCGCAGCACGGAGCTGTGGTCGGCCACCTGGGAGTTGACCCAGCCACCCTTGGTCCAGGGCGAGACCACGTACATGGGCACGCGCGGGCCCAGGCCGTAGGGGCGGTTGATGGTGCGGGGGTCCGCGCCGTTGAGCACGTTGTGGTATTCGCCCGTGGTGTCCACGGTGGAGGCGCCGGCCAGCTGGGCCTGCGCCGGATTGCTGCTGTAGGCCGTGTACGAGGGCACGGCCGGCGGCGGCATGTGGTCGAAGAAGCCGTCGTTCTCGTCGAAGTTGACGAGCAGCACGGTCTTGCTCCAGACCTCGGGATTGGACGTCAGGGCGTCCAGCACGCGGGCCGTGTAGTCGGCGCCCGAGGCCGGGCTCGACGGGCCAGGGTGCTCGGAGCCTTCGGCCGTGGCGACGATCCAGCTGACCTGCGGCAGCCGGTCGGCCAGCACGTCGGCCTTGAGCAGGTCCAGGTCGCGCGTGCTCACGCCGCGATCGCGCAGCGCCTGCGAGTAGCCCGGGCGCAGGTACCAGGCGTTGCGGAAGTTGCGGAAACCGGCCAGCGGGTTGTCGGTGAAGTTGTCCGCCATGTTCTGGTAGACCTGCCAGCTGATGCCGGCGGCCTGCAGGCGCTCGGCGTAGGTGGTCCAGCGGTAGTCGGTGCTCTGGTCCGGGTTGAAGCTGTCGCGGCTGTTGTCGGTCGACGGGCCGCCCGCCTGGGCCAGCGGGTCGTTGTGGCCGGTCCACAGGAACAGGCGGTTGGTGTTGGTGCCGGTCTGCGTCGCGCAGTGGTAGTGGTCGCACAGCGTGAAGGCGCGGGCCAGTGCGAACTGGAACGGCAGGTCGCCCTCGGCGTAGTGGCCCAGCGAATGGTTCTGCTTGGCCGCGCACCAGTCGTTCATGCGGCCGTGGTCCCAGGCGAGCTGCGCGTCCAGCCAGGAATGCGGCGTACCGGCCACGCGCATGACGGGGAAGTCCTGTTCGGTGTTGAGGCGGAACGGTGCGATGGGCTTGCTGGTCGGCCAGTTGGGCCGGCCCGGCACGGGTGCGCCGCCGACGCTGGGCTGCACGAACACGGTCTTGCCGCTGTACAGGTTCTGGCGGTCCTTCACCGGGATCGGGAACGGGTCGCCGAAGCCGCGCACGCCTTCGAGCGTGCCGAAGTAGTGGTCGAAGCTGCGGTTCTCCTGCGTCAGCACGACGATGTGCTCGACATCCTGCAGGGTGCGCGTGCGCTGGTTGGCGGGCAGGGCCAGCGCGCGCTGGATGGCCGGCGGAAAGCTGGCCAGCACGGCGCTGGCGCCGCCGGCCTGGGCCAGGGTGCGCAGGAAATCGCGGCGGCTCATGGCTGCGCCTTCGTGCGCGGGAACGCAAAGTTGTTGGAGTGCATTTGTGGAGGTTCCAGTCGATGGGGGTGCCGACAGGCGCATTCGCCGGTCAGGGCGAGAGCAATGTAGGCATCGACCGTGAACACCCGATGACATGCGCCGCGCACAGGCGCGCAGGCGCCCCTGGCGGCCTGGGCGCTACGGCCGCCGCGGTGCGGGCCTGGCGCGACAGGCAGCGCCGCCTGCCGGCGCCGCTGGCGATGTCGGCGCCTTGTCCTACGCAGCGGCTGCGGTCCGCGGCGCGCGCTGGTCCGTATCAGGCACTGATCGGGTGTGCTGACTGCGACGCCGAGCGGCGGGGACCAGGCAGGCATCCGGTTGCGCCTGCGCAGCCGCGCCGGTGCCCACCCACGGTGGCGCCCTGCCGATGGCGGCGCGCGAACACCCTACACGGGCAAGCCATGCGGGGTCACTTTCTGACGGGGGAGCAGGTCGGCCGCACCATGGGCTTGCCGCACAGACCCCATGCGCCGCAGACTGCCGCGCTGCCGCCCGCCGGCGGGCTGCACTGGCGTTGGCGCCATCTCAGCGGGCTGGCCACCGTGCTCGGCGCGCTGGCGGCCCGGGCGCAGCAGTTGCCGCAGAGCCGCTGGCTGCAGGGCGCCGGCGTCTCGGGCGCCCTCATGGGCGGCAGCATGGCGGCCCGGGCGACGGCGCTGGGCACCGTGCCGGTGCCGTTGCTGTCGCAGAAGTTCTCGCAGCGCAGCCACCACGCCATGCCGGGCTTCGGCGCTGGCGCCATGCTGGCCGCCAGTTCCTTCGCGCGGTTCATCCCGGTGCTGGCCTAGCGCCCCGCTGGCCCACCTGCGCTGCGGTATTCGCCCATGGCCGACGCGCATCCCGATGGTTCACCACGCCAGCCGCCAGCGGCGCGGGCCCACCTGCATGTCGTGCCGCAGGAGGGGCCGGCCGCGCCGCAGCAGATCCTGGCATGGATGCAGGCGGTGGCCGAGCTGGCCGACCGCCAGGCATTCGCCCAGCTGTTCGCGTTCTACGCGCCGCGTGTGAAGGCCTACCTCGTCCGCTCCGGGACCGAGCCCTGCCTGGCCGAGGAGATCGCCCAGGATGCGCTGCTGCTGCTGTGGCGCAAGGCGGCGCTGTTCGATGCCAAGCGGGCCAGCGTGGGCACGTGGCTGTTCACCATCGCACGCAACCTGCGCGTGGACCGCCTGCGCGGCCAGGGCGCCGCGCTCGTGCATGCCGATGCCACCGAGCTGGACGATGTGGCGGACGACACCCCGCCGGTGGACGAGCGCCTGCACACGGCGCAACTCTGCGCCCGCATGCGCGTGGTGCTGCGCACGATGCCGGCGGAGCAGGCGCGCGTGCTGCGCCTGTGCTACTTCGAGGACCAGCCCCACACCCGCATCGCCAGCACGCTCGGCCTGCCGCTGGGCACCGTGAAGTCGCGCATGCGCGCGGCGCTTGCGCATCTGCGCCGCGCCCTGCAGGATGGCGGGCCCGCGCCATGACACGCATCACCCACCACCCTTCCGACGCGCTGCTGCTTTCGCATGCAGCAGGGCGGCTGCCGGCAGGGCTGGCGCTGGTCGTGGCCGTCCACATGGAAGCTTGCACACGGTGCGCGGCCTATGTCGGGGCGCTGGAGGCCGCGGGGGGCGCATTGCTCGAAGAGACGCCGCCGGCCGCCATGCACGCCCAGGCGCTGGACCAGGCCCTGGCTGCCCTGGACGCACCGCCTGCCGATGCGGCGCGGCAAGCGCCGCTGCAAGGCCCGCCGCCGCTGCCGCAGGGCGCCGCCTGGCCACTGGCGTTGGCGCTGGCCGGCAGCCAGATCGCGCCCTGGCGATGGATCGGTCGTGGCATGCGCTACAGCCGTGTGCGGCTGGCTGGCGACGACGCTGTCGCCGTGTTCCTGCTGCGGCTGGCGCCTGGCAAGTACCTGCCGCAGCATGCGCACAGCGGGCGCGAGTTCACCCAGGTGCTGTGCGGGGGGTTCCACGACGGCCGGGCGCAGTTCCACGCGGGGGATTTCGACGCCCCCGGACGCGGCGTGCACCACCTGCCCGTGGTCCAGTCCGCAGGCGAGTGCGTCTGCCTGACGGCCGTGCAGGGACGGCTGCAGTTCGACTCTGTCTATGGCCGGCTGCTGGGGCAGCTGGCCGGTTTGGCTTGATATAGGCAAGGCACCACCGGCTCGTGGCACCACACGCGGGGCCGCTCAGGCCTCGCGCATCCGCGCATTCAGCCATTCGACCAGCACGTTGTGGTACTCCCGCTGCCAGGCGGGCTGGGTCAACGCGTGGTCGGCGTCGGCCAGCGTGTAGCGGGTCAGCGAGCGCACGCGACGGAATGCGCCGGCATAGCTGGCGATCAGCTGCGGTGGAATGGTCTCGTCCTGGCCGGAGTCGACGAGCAGCACGTCGCCGGTGAACTGGCTGCAACACCAGAGCGCGCGGTTGTGCTCGGGCCCCAGCGGGCCGGAGCGGTAGGCCCGCAGCTCCTGCGCGTCCAGCTGCTCCTTGGGCGTGTTCCAGTCGCTGTCGGGGTAGAGGGCCGGCGAGCGCAGCACCAGCAGCCGCGCCGGCTTGGCCGCGGCCAGGAAGGTGGCCATGTAGGCGCCGAAGCTGAACCCCAACAAGGCGAGCCGGCTGCGCGCGACACCGCGCACGGCGGCGAGGTTCATGTAGTCCTCCAGCACCCGTTGCAGGGCCTGGTCGCGGGTGATGCGGGCGCGCTGGTCGGCGGGCCAGCCGGCATCCGGAATGTCGGCGCGCCGGCACAGCCAACCCGACGGTGCGAGCTGCGACTGCAAGGCGTCGAACTGCCGCCGGCCATCGTCGTCCCAGCCGGGCAGCACCAGCAGTGCCGGCGATTTCGTTGGGCTTCGTTCTGCAGGCCTGGGCACGGGTCAGCCAGGTTGGGCAACGGGCGGCGCGATGTTGCGCAATGGCTGGGCGGCGCGTGGTCTCTGCATGAAGGCCCCTCGTGGTGGTCGGCCGCCGCACACCGGCGGCCGTGTCTGGTTGTACGGAGCGCGTGCACGGGCGGCGTGTGGGAGAGGGGCTGTGCCGCGCGTCGTCAAGATGCGAACAGCCTCCGTCGGCGGCAGGCTGCGGGATGTCACGATGGCGCGATGGCGCCGCCGCCGACGCACGGCGCATGCGGTTTCCGACATCCGGCCCGCCCCCTTGCTGCGTACAACGGGTGACAGTGGGTTGTCATGCATCCATCGGCGTGCCAGCCCCCTGCCTGCCCTGAACGGGCAGCTCACCAACTTGAGGAAACACGACATGGCGCAATCCAATGGCCTGGGCATCCGCAGCAAGCAGCCCGACGGACCGGAAGTCGACGAGGCGGAGCGCAAGGTCGGCGCAGTGCTCCGCGACCTGGAGGACAAGACCGACGTGGACGTCAAGGACATCGACCTGGAGGAGGTCGTGGACAGGGACGCGCAGGACCGGCCCGTCGTCAAGAAGGCGGTGGACATCCAGGCCCAGGAGCGGCCGAAGAAGAAGGGCTGGGCCAGCTGAGGGCAGCGGCGCTGCCGACCGCGATGTCCAAGTCCAGCTACCGCGATCCGGGCACGGCCGAGGAGCTCACCGAGCACAACGTGCGCGCCATGCGGCATCTGGACGATGCAGCGGCACGCCATGAAACCCCCGCGGACCGGGCTGCCGCGCGCATCGCCAACTGGTGCGGGAGGATCCAGTTCGTCTGGCTCCACGTGGCCTGGTTCGGCGGCTGGATCGCGTTCAACAGCCTGCCCATGCTGCCGCATTTCGATCCCTATCCGTTCACCTTCCTGGTGCTGGTGGTGTCGCTCGAGGCGATCTTCCTCTCCACCTTCGTGCTGATGAGCCAGAACCACGAGGCGCGCATCACCGAGCGCCGCAACAAGCTCGACCTGCAGATCAACCTGCTGACCGAGCAGGAGAACACCAAGGCGCTGCAGCTGCTCGCGCGCATCGCCGACAAGCTCGGCGTCGAGGACGCTTCCGGCGGCCTCGCCGCGCTGGAGCAGGCCACCCGGCCCGAGAGCCTGGCCCGCCAGATCGACCAGGCCTACCCCGAAGAGCGCAGGTGAAGCGCCAGCCGCACCCGGCGGTGCGGCGGCGCGGTGGCGGTGTCAGACCCGCGGCGGATCGGTCTCGCGTTCGGGATGCCGGTGCCGCGCCACGGCCTGTGCGAAGGCCTTGAGCGCCGTCTCGCCGTTGCCGTCTCCGGGCACCAGGCCGGGGTCGGCGCTGCCGTCGGGCAGCTCCCATGGAATGCCGGCCTGCTCCAGCAGCACGCGTGCGTCGGCCGGTACCAGCAGCGTCTTGCCGTGGCGGTACTGCTCCTTGACGAACTCCAGCGCCAGGCCATTCGTGGCCAGCGCGGCGATGGCGCCCTGGCCCTGCGGCAGCACCACTGCGTCGAACAGGAAGCCGGGTTCGTTCTCGAGCGAGGCATCGGCCTGCAGCATGCCGCCGTCGGCCTCTGCAATGCCGCCCACGTGGGGGCCCACGATGCGCGGTGCCGCACCCTGGTCGGCCAGCGCCGCGGCCTGGGCCTGCAGCAGCGCTCCGTCCACGCCATCGGCCGCGAGCAGGGCGATCATGCGGGCGCGGATGCCCATCTCGCCCGGGCGCGCCAGCAGCGACAGCGCGGGCGAGTTGCGCACCTCCGGCTTGGCCGGCTTGGCCAGGGCGCGGGGCAGCGGCTCGGGCAGTTCGCGCATGCCCAGGCCCGCGGCCACCTGGCGGGCCAGCGGCTCGGACACGTTGCGCAGCGAGGCGACCATGCGCTCACGCACCGCGGGCACCGTGAGCTTGGACAGCTCGAAGCGGAAGGCGGCCGCGATGTGCGCCTGCTCCACCGGGGTCTGGCTCTCGTAGAACAGCGTGGCCTGGGTGTAGTGGTCGGCGAACTTCTCCGGCTTGGCGCGCACCTTGCCCTGTTCCTCCTTGGCCGCGATGCGCGCCGGCACCGAGACGAAGCCCTGCACCGCACCGGCCTGGAAGGGGCAGCCGCCGGCCAGCGAGTTGGGCTCGTAGGACACGCGGCCGCGGTGGATGGCCTGGCGGTGCATGCCGTCGCGCTGGTTGTTGTGCACCGGCGCGATGGGCGCGTTGATCGGGATCTCGTGGAAGTTGGGCCCGCCCAGGCGCGAGATCTGGGTGTCCACATACGAGTGGATGCGGCCGGCCAGCAGCGGGTCGTTGGAGAAGTCGATGCCGGGCACCACATGGGCCGTGCAGAAGGCCACCTGCTCGGTCTCGGCGAAGAAGTTGTCGGGGTTGCGGTTCAGCACCATGCGGCCCACGGGCTGCACCGGCACCAGCTCCTCGGGGATGATCTTGGTGGCGTCCAGGATGTCGAAGCTGAAGCGCTCGGCGTCCTCTTCCGTGAAGACCTGCACGCCGAGTTCCCACTCAGGGTAGTTGCCCGATTCGATGCGTTCCCACAGGTCGCGCCGGTGGTAGTCGGGGTCGGCGCCGGAGATCTTCACGGCTTCGTCCCAGACCAGCGAATGCGTGCCGGCCTTGGGCGACCAGTGGAACTTGACGAACACCGAGTCGCCGTCTTCGTTGACGAAGCGGTAGCTGTGCACGCCGAAGCCCTGCATGGTGGCGTAGCTGCGCGGTATGGCGCGGTCGGACATCACCCACATCAGCATGTGGGTGGATTCGGGCATCAGCGAGACGAAGTCCCAGAAGGTGTCGTGCGCGCTGGCCGCCTGCGGCATCGCATGGTGCGGCTCGGGCTTGACGGCGTGCACCAGGTCGGGGAACTTCATCGCGTCCTGGATGAAGAACACCGGGATGTTGTTGCCCACCAGGTCCCAGTTGCCCTCGTCGGTGTAGAACTTCACGGCGAAGCCGCGCACGTCGCGCGCCGTGTCCTTGGAGCCGCGCTCGCCCTGCACGGTGGAAAAGCGCACGAACACCGGCGTGGTCTTGCCGGCCTCGCGGAACGGCGCCGCCTTGGTGTACTGCGTGAGGGGCTCGTAGCACTCGAAGAAGCCGTGCGCGCCGGAGCCGCGCGCATGCACGATGCGCTCGGGGATGCGCTCGTGGTCGAAGTGCGTGAGCTTCTCGCGCAGGATGAAGTCTTCCAGCAGCACGGGCCCGCGCAGGCCGTACTTGAGCGAGTTCTGGTTGTCCGCGATGGGAACGCCCTGGTTGGTCGTCAGGCGCTGGCCGGTGGAGTCCACCCGCACGCGGTCCAGCGGGGCGACCGTCGGGTTGCCGCCCTCGGGCGCCACGCCCCCGGTTTTCTCCGAGGCGTTGGCTTCGGACAGCGTGCTGGCGCCGGGCAGGCGCGAAGGCGGGGCGATGCTCACGCCAGGCTTGGGCGCCACGCCGTTCACGAAGCCGTGCTCGTCCGGCTTGGTCGGGTTGGACGGCATGCCCGCCGCCAGCGCCTGCACCTCGGCCTTCTGCCGGGCCGCGGGATCGGCGGGGTCGCCCGCCGGGCCCTGCGCGGGGCCGCTGTCGGTGTGGTGGGCTGCGGCCGGGGCGGTGCGGCCGCGGGCAGGGGTGGCCCGGGCGGGGGCGGCAGACTTGGGAGATTTGGCCATGGTGTTGTGCGTGGGGTCCTGGGTTGCAGCGGCGACATTGCCGAAACAGACACGCTACGAACACTGGGTGTGCCGTGGTGTAGGACATGGCGACAGCCTCGGATGCGGGGACCGCCGACGGACGCCCATCGGCGGCGCCGCCTAGGCTGCGCCCCATGCCGCGACACACACCACCGGCGGACGCCGAACCCGCCCTGCGTGCCACGCCGCTGCCGCGCGCCGAGCGCGTGCTGGTGCTCGTGGACTTCATCAACCCGCTCGACTTTCCCGGCGCCGAACGCCTCGTGCCCGGGGCGCTGCGCGCCGCCCGCGCGACGGCCCGGCTCAAGGCACGCCTGGCCCAGGCCGGCGTGCCGGCCATCTATGCCAACGACCACTACGGCACCTGGCATGCCGAGTTCAGCGACGTGCTGCGCGCCTGCCAGGCGCTGCCAGGCCCCCGCGGCCAGATCGCCCGGCTGCTGGCCCCTGCACCGCAGGACCTGACCATCCTCAAGCCGCGCCATTCGGCCTTCTTCGCAACGCCGCTGGACCTGCTGCTGCGCCAGATGCAGGCCCGCGAAATCGTGCTGGTGGGCCTGGCCACCGACATGTGCGTGCAGCTGACCACCGCCGAGGCCTACATGCACGGCTACAGCGTCTGGGTGCCGTCGGACTGCACGGCCGCCGAGACCCCCGAGGCCAAGCGCCGCGCGCTGCGCCACATGGCCACCGTTATGAAGTGCGCGGTGCGCGCCTCCACGGCGGGCGCCGGCCCGTCGCGTGCGGGCCGTGTAGCCGCACAGCCTGGCTGAGACGCGCTGCAGGCGACATCGTCTGCAAGGGCATTGCGCTCCCGTCCGACGCGCAGGGCCTTCGCCGCCTGCCAAGCTATGCGGCATGAATGCACCCAAGAACTCCCCCGGCGCCGTGCCCACCTCGTCCAGCCGCAACCGCTACGCCAGCAAGCGCACCCTGGTGGTGGGAGGCGTCATCGTCGCCTTCCTGTTGTTCGCGGTGTTCTTTCCCTGGTGACGGCGCCGGTGCAGCGGGTGCTGCTGGTGGAAGACAACCCGCACTGGCGAGCGCAGCTGCGGCGCTGGGCCGGCGCCGCTGGCCACGCCGTGGTGCACGAGGCCGCGACGGCCGACGAGGCCATCGCCTGGCTCCAGGCCCATGCCGACGGCTGGGACTTGGCCGTGGTCGATGCCTTCCTCGCGGGTGGCAACGGCTACACCGTGCTCAAGCATTGCCAGCGCCAGCACTCGCACCAGCGCGTGGTGATGCTCTCCAACTACGCGCGGGTCGAGGCCCGGCAGCAGGCCTTGCGCCTCGGGGCAGACCGGTTCTTCGACAAGGACACCGAGCTCGACGCCTGCCTGGGCTACTGCTTCGCCCGGCCAGAGCCCGCCGCGGCTGTGTGAGCGCGGCGGCGGCGCAGCTGCCGTGTCGCAGCCGGTCGGACATTGCCGTGCCGCCGACGCGCCGCACGCCGACAGGGCGGCCGCCGGGCACCGCCCAGACTGCGGCGATTGACTCCACCCTGCTTCCCCCCATGACCTTTCCCGCTTTCCGCCCCTTGCGTGCCGCCGTGCTGGCTTTGGGCGCGCTCTGCGCCCTGGCCGCCTCCGCCCAACAAGGCGACGGCACCGACGTGCCGATCCGCACCCATGTGTTCAAGCCCGCCAAGGTCGCGCTGACGCAGGCCGGGGTGCAGGCCCTGCGAGCGCCGCCGGGATTTGCGGTCTCGGTGTTCGCGGCCGGCCTCAAGAACGCGCGCATCCTCGCGGTCGCGCCCGACGGCACGGTCTACCTGAGCCGGCGCGACCAGGGCGACGTGGTCATGCTGCGCGACGCCGATGGCGACGGCCAGGCCGACGGCCCCGGCGTGATCGTGGCCAACCGTGCCGGCGCCCACGGCCTGGCCATCCACGCGGGCCATCTGTACATCGCCACCGTCCGGGAGTTGTTCCGGGCACCGATCCTGGCCGACGGCCTGCTGGGCCCGCTGGAGATGCTGCTCGGCGACCTGCCCGACGCGGGCCAGCACCCCAACCGCACCATGGCCTTCGGGCCCGACGGCATGCTGTACCTGAGCGTGGGCTCGACCTGCAATGCCTGCAACGAATCCAACCACGAGAACGCAGCGCTGCTGCGCATCGCGCCCGACGGCAAGAGCCGCACCATCTTCGCCAGCGGCCTGCGCAACACCATCGGCTTCGACTGGGAGCCGCGCACCGGCGCGCTGTGGGGCATGGACCATGGCATCGACTTCCTGGGCGACGACGTGCAGCCGGAGGAACTCAACCGCATCGAGCGGGGCAAGCAGTACGGCTGGCCGCACATCTGGGGCCAGGACGGCGTCAACCCGCAGAGCACACCCGTGGGCGAAGTCAGCAAGGCACAGTGGGCGGCGCTCAGCACACCCATGGTGATGGGCTACACGGCCCATGCCGCGCCCATGCAGATGCTGTTCTACACGGGCGGCGCCTTCCCGGCGGAGTACCAGGGCGATGCCTTCGTCACCATGCGCGGCTCGTGGAACCGCAAGCCGGCTTCGGGCTACGAGATCGTGCGCATCCGCTTCGCCGATGGCCGGCCGCAGAGGTTCGAGCCCTTCGTGACGGGCTTCCTGACCGACGGCGGCAGCACGCATGTGGCGCGGCCCGTGGGCCTGGCGATGGCCCGGGACGGCGCTTTGCTGATGGCCGACGACGCGAACGGCGTGGTCTACCGCATCGCCTACACGGGCCAGGGCGCCGGTGGCAGCGCCGGTGCGCCGCCGGCCGAGCCCATGCGCGCGCAGGCCATGCGCGGCAGTGGCGTGCCGCTGGCCATGGAGCGCGAGGAGACGCGCGCGGCCGGCACGCTGCAGGTCGGCTCCGCCAGCATCGCGCCGCAGGGCACGATCCCGCTGCGCCACAGCGAGTACGCGGACGGCGTGTCGCCGCAGTTGCGCTGGACGCCCGTGGCCGGCGCGAAGTCCTATGCGCTCATCATGGAAGACCCCGACGCCCGGCCCGTGACGCCCTTCGTGCACTGGCTGGCCTGGAACATCCCGGCCGGCGTGACACAGTTGCCCGAGGGCCTGCAGGAGCAGCTGCGCCTGACCGAGCCCGAAGGCGTGCTGCAGGGCACGACGACGCGCGGCGCGCCGGGCTACTACGGCCCCAAGCCTCCTGTGATGGACCCGCCGCACCGCTACCACTTCCAGGTCTTCGCGCTCGACCGCACGCTGGAGTTGCCGCCCGCCGCCGACCGCGACCAACTGCTGGCCGCCATGCGTGGCCATGTGCTGGCCAAGGGCGTGCTGGTCGGCAGCTTCCAGCAGCTGACCGCACCGCTGAAGTAGGGCAGGGCAGAGGTCCTGTTCTGAACCAGCCTGTCGGCGGCGGCGACCTGCCCGACAGAGCAACAGAAGCGAGAGCGCCGAACGCGCCGGCGCATGCGTCGAGCGCACCTCGGCAGCCTTGCCGCAGTGCCCGAGCGCCGCATGGCCGGCAAGGGCCGCGACGCTGAACACGGCAGACACCGGACCTGGGTGACAAGCCAGGCTGCCCCGCCCATGGAGGGGTCTTGGTCTCGCCCTCGCCATGCAACGGACTGCACCGCACCGGGGCCGCCACGCGGCGCCCGCCCTGCAGGCACCCGGACCGCCCGGCCTGCAGAGCCTTTCCCCATCGCCCCGCCACTCCGCTGACCGGCAACAAGGGTTAACCCCCAAGTAGTTGTGATTGCAACTAGTTGGTAATTCAACCAAAATCGCGCTCCGATGGCCGCACCCCCCGAGCGGCACGACAACCAAGGAGGCAAACATGCCACTGACCCGACGTGTTCTGTGCGGCGCAGCGCTGGCCGCTATGGCTCTCATTCCCCACCTCGCGCTGGCGCAGGATTCCACCGTCAAGATCGGCATCATCGGGCCGTTCTCGGGCCCGTTCGCCCACTACGGCACGCTGTTCAAGGCGGGGGCAGAGGCCTATGTCGCCAGCCAGGGCGGCAAGCTCGCGGGCAAGAGCGTCGAGCTCATCTACCGCGACACGGGCGGCCCGAATCCCGCGCAGACCAAGGTCATGGCGCAGGAGCTCATCGTCAAGAACAAGGTCGACTACCTGGGGGGCTTCGTGTTCACGCCGAACGCGATGGCGGTGGCACCGTTGATCCAGCAGTCCAGGACGCCGACGGTCATCTTCAACGCCGCGACCTCGTCCATCACCGAGAAGTCCGAGTACTTCATCCGCACCAGCTACACGCTGTGGCAGGTCACCGTGCCGCTGGCCCAATGGGCGGCGAAGCAGGGCATGCAGAAGGTCGTCACGGCCGTGACCGACTACGGTCCGGGCATCGACGCCGAGGCGGCGTTCAAGAGCGAGTTCGCCAAGCATGGCGGCGTGGTGGTCGAGAGCATCCGCATGCCGATCGCCACGACCGACTTCGGCCCCTTCGCGCAGCGCATCCGCGCCAGCGGCGCGCAGGCCGTCTACACCTTCCTGCCCGGCGGCCCGCCGAACCTGGGCTTCGTGAAGGCCTACAACGAGAACGGACTGGCCCGTGCCGGCATCCAGTTCCTGGGCACGGCCGAGACCGACGAGTTCGACCTGCAGAAGTTCGGCGACAGCGCGCTGGGCCTGACCACGGCCTTCCATTACTCCGGCGCGCACGACTCGCCGCAGAACAAGGCCTTCGTGGCCGCGCTCAGGAAGCAGGACCCGGCGGCCGTGGCGAACTACGCATCGGTGGGCGCCTGGGACGGCATGTACGTCATCCACAAGATGATCGAGGCGACCGGCGGCGCCAGGGACGGTGCCAAGGCGCTGGCCGCCGCCCGCGAACTGCAGTGGGAGAGCCCGCGCGGGCCCGTGCGCATCGACGGCAAGTCGCGCCACATCACGCAGAACGTCTACCTGCGCAAGGTGGAGAAGCAGGGCGGTGCGCTGGTCAACACGGAGACGCTGAGCTTCGGGCCGCAGGTCGACTTCGGTCTGGGCCAGTGACGCGCGAGGCCACGTGAACACGCTCTCCAACATCCTCATCGACGGACTCGCGTACGGCATGGTGCTGTTCGTGATCGCCGTCGGGCTGTCGGTCACGCTGGGACTGATGCGCTTCGTCAACCTGAGCCACGGCGCCTTCGCCATGGTCGGGGGCTACTGCGCGGCGCTGCTCACGCGGGAGCTGCAATGGAGCTTCTGGCTCGCCGTGCCGCTGGCCGTGCTGGCCACCGGGTGCCTGGGTGCCGTGCTCGAAGCCACCGTGCTGCGCCACCTCTACCAGCGCAAGGAGCTCGACCAGGTGCTGTTCACCATCGGCCTGACCTTCGTGCTGATCGCCACGACGAACGCGCTGGCCGGGCCGCAGGTGCAGATGGTGCAGCTGCCGCCCTCGCTGGCCGGCTCCATCGACCTCGGGTTCCGCACCATGCCGGCGCAGCGCCTGCTGGTGATCGCGGTGGGCGTCGCCGTCGCGCTGGCCGCGGCGTTGACCGTGACCCGCACGCGCTTCGGCATCTGGCTGCGCGCCACCGTGGACCACCCGGGCACGGCGTCGTCCCTGGGCATTCCCATCCGCACCGTGCAGTGCCTGACCTTCGCCGCCGGCGCCGCCCTTGCGGGCCTGGGTGGCGTGCTCGGCGCCGAGGTCATGCCGCTCGAGCCGTACTACGCGCTCAAGTACCTGGTGCTGGTGCTGGTGGTCGTGGCCGTGGGCGGCATGGGCAGCATCGCCGGCTCGCTGTGCGCGGCCATCTTGCTGGGCCTCATCGAGACGGCGAGCAAGTACCTCGCATCCGACTGGGGCAGCCTCTTCTTCTTCGCGGCGATGGCCATCGTGCTGGCGTGGCGCCCGAACGGATTGCTGAAGCGATGAACACGATCTCCCTTACCGAACCCGCAGCGGCCACCGCCGGGGCCGCTGCAGCCGGCCCACGCTGCGCGCCCGCCTGGCGTGCGCCGGCCCTGACCCTGGCACTGGGCCTGGCGGCCTGCGCCGGCATGCCCGACCAGTTGGGCCTGCTGACGCGCATCTTCATCGTCGGCCTGTTCGTGCTGTCGCTCGACCTGGTCGTGGGCATCGCCGGGCTGGCGACACTGGGCCATGCCGCGATGTTCGGCATGGGCGCCTACGCGGCCGGCGTGTTCGCGCTCCGCGTCGCACCCGATCCGCTGGTCGGGCTGGGCGTGGGCCTGCTGGCAGGCGCATTGCTGGCCGGTCTGAGCGGCGCTTTCCTGCTGCGCTACCAGGGCTTCACCTTCCTGATGCTGACGGTGGCGGTGTCGCAGCTGGTGCTGTCGGCGGCCCACAAGGCCCGGGCCTGGACCGGCGGTGACGACGGGCTGTCGGGCTTCAGCATGGGTCCGCTGCTGGGCCGGTTCGCATTCGACCTGGAAGGCCGCGTCGCTGCCTGCTACACGCTGGGCGTGCTCGTGCTGGGCTTCTACGCGGCCCGGCGCCTGGTCGACTCGCCCTTCGGCCTGGCGGTACGGGGCATCCACGAGAGCCGGGCCCGCATGGCCGCGTTGGGCACGCCTGTCTACCGGCGGCTGCTGGGCATCTACACCGCGGCCGGTGCACTGGCCGGCGCCGCGGGCGCCCTGTCTGCGCAGACCACGGCCGTGGTTGGCCTGGACAGCCTGTCGTTCGCGCTGTCCGCCGAGGCGCTGGTCATGCTCATCCTGGGCGGGGCGGGGCGGTTGACGGGAGCGCTCATCGGCGCTGCCGTCTTCCTGGTGCTGCACCACACGGCCTCGTCCATCAATCCCTACCACTGGCTGTTCATCGTCGGTGGCCTGCTCATGCTGGTGGTGCTGGTCCCGCCGGCCAAGGCCACGGCCTGGCTGCGCGCCCGCCTCGGAGGTGCGCCATGAGCCCCTTGCTGCAATTGCGCCAGGTCGACAAGCGCTACGGCGGCCTGCACGTCACGCGCCAGGTGTCGTTCCGCCTGGACGCCGGCGACCGCCTCGCACTGATCGGCCCCAACGGCGCCGGCAAGACGACGCTGGTGCACCAGATCAGCGGCGTCGTGCCCTCGGACAGCGGCGAGGTCTGGCTGCGCGGCGAGAACGTCACGCGGCTGCCGCAGGCCAGGCGGGTCCGGCACGGGCTGGCCCGCACCTTCCAGATCACCACGCTGGCGCCGCACCTGCCCGTGCAGCGGCAGATCGAGATGGCGCTGTTCGAGCGCGAAGGCCTGAGCGCCAGCGCCTGGCGCAGCGTGGACAGCTACCCGGCGCTGACCGCCGAGGCGCAGGAGCTGCTGGGACGCTTCGGCCTGCGCGCCCATGCCGCGACCGCCACCGAAGACCTGGCCTACGGCGAGCAGCGCCTCATCGAGATGGCGCTGGCCATGGCGCTGCGGCCCAAGGTGCTGCTGCTGGACGAGCCCATGGCGGGCGTGCCCAAGGGCGACGGCGCCCGGCTGCTCTCTGCGCTGGATGCGCTGCCCAAAGACCTGGGCGTGCTCATCATCGAGCACGACATGGACCTGGTGTTCCGCTTCGCCAACCGCATCGTGGTGCTGTGCGAAGGCGCGGTGCTGGCCGAAGGCAGCCCGGACGACATCCGGCGCGACCCCCGGGTGCGCGCCGCCTACCTCGGAAACTGACATGTCTGCCCTGATGCTCGAAGTGAAATCCGTCCAGGCCGGCTACGGTCCGATGACGGTGCTCGATGGCCTGTCCTTCCAGGTCGCGCGCGGCGAGCGGCTCGCCATGATCGGCCGCAACGGCGTTGGCAAGACAACGGCCTTGCGTGCGGTCATGGGCGTGGTGCCGTTGCGCGGTGGCTCCATCCTCTTCGCCGGTGAGGACGTGTCGCGGCTGTCGGCCCACCAGCGCGCGGAGCGCGGGCTGGGCCTGGTGCCGCAGACGCGCGACGTGTTCCCCTCGCTCACGGTGGAAGAGAACCTGCTGGCCGGTCTGAAGCGCCGGCCCAAGGCCGCGCTCAGCGAGGCCTACGACCTGTTCCCGCGCCTGGCGGAGCGGCGCCACAACGGCGGCAACCAGCTGTCGGGCGGCGAGCAGCAGATGCTGTCCGTTGCGCGTGCCTTGCTGGGCCAGCCCAGGCTGCTGCTCATGGACGAGCCGCTCGAAGGCCTGGCGCCGCTGATCCGCCAGGAGTTGCTGGCGGCCTTTCGCCACATGGGCCAGCAGACCGGCATCAGCGTCGTCATCGTGGAGCAGCAGGTCGACGAGGCCCTGGCCTACGCGGGCCGTGCCGTGATCCTCGACCACGGGGCCGTGGTGCACGAGGACGATGCCGCGAAGCTGGCGAAAGACACCGACACGCTGGAACGCTGGGTCGGCATGGCGGTGCATTGAGATGCACGCCGAGAACCGCGATCTGCGGGCAGGCCGGCCGCGGGCAGGCCAACGCGGCACGCACATCGACCTGGAGCGCTATGTCCCGGCGTACCTGACCTGGACCGCGAACAAGCTGTCGCGTGGCGCCTCCGGCTTCTACCTCAGGCACTTCGGCGTCGGCATCGAGGTCTGGCGCTGCCTGGTGCTGCTGGCGGTGGACGGTGCCTGCTCGGCCCACCAGGTCTCGCGCGTGATCGGCATGGACAAGGCCTCGGTCAGCCGCTGCTTCAAGAGCATGCAGCAGGGCGGCCTCATCCGCATTGCGCTCGACCAGAACGACGGCCGTGCGCGCATCGCGGTGCTCACGGAGAAGGGACGGTCCCTGCACGACGCCATCCGCGGCGTGGCGCTGGAGCGCGAGCGGGCGCTGCTGAAGGTGCTCACCGACGAAGAGGCGAAGTCCTTGCTGTCGCTGCTCCAGCGCGTGCACGAGAACCTGCCCCATGTGGAGGAAGCGACCGAGCGGTTTCTCTCCGCCCGGGAACCCAAGAGCCGCCCAGGTCGGGGCGGCACGGAGAGAGGTAGACGAGATGGTTGAACTGGATGTCAGGGTGCGTGCGCGCCGTGTCGAGGCGGACGGCATCTGCAGCTTCGAGCTCGAGCGCGCAGGGGGCGCATCGCTCCCGGCCTTCCGCGCGGGCGCGCACATCGACGTGCGTGTGCCGTCGGGCCAGGTGCGCCAGTATTCGCTGTGCAGCGACCCGGGGGACGCCAGCTTCTGGCGCATCGGCGTGTTGCGCGAGCCGGCGTCGCGCGGCGGGTCGTCGGGCATGCACGAGCTCGTGCAGGTCGGCTCGCGGCTGCAGGTCAGCGCACCGAAGAACCTGTTCGCGCTGTGCGATGCGCCGCACAGCGTGCTGGTCGCCGGCGGCATCGGGGTGACGCCCATCCTGGCCATGGCGCGGCAGCTGCACCGGGACGGCAAGCCCTTCGAACTGCACTACTGCGCGCGTTCACCTGCGCGCATGGCGTTCCGCGACGAGATTGCGCTGGGGGCCTTCGGCAACCGGTCCCGCCTGTACTTCAGCGAGGCGGCCACCCGGCAGTTCGATGCCGTGGCGGCGTTGTGCGCGGCGCCGCCGGGTGCGCACCTCTACGTCTGCGGCCCGGCCGGGTTCATGGACCACGTGCTCGCCTCGGCCGCGACCGCTGGCTGGGCGCAGGAGCGCCTGCACCGCGAGCATTTCGCGGGCACCGCCCCAGATGCCTCGAGCGACCGGCCGTTCCAGCTGCGGCTGGCCAGGTCTGGCGCCACGCTCGATGTGCCCGCCGGCACGACGGCCCTGCAGGTGCTGCTGGACGCCGGCATCGACGTAAATTATTCATGCGAGTCCGGCGTGTGCGGGACCTGCACCACCGCCGTGCTCGAGGGAACGCCCGAGCACCGCGACAGCTGCCTGATGGACGCCGAGCGCGCGGACAACCGGCTCTTCACGCCGTGCTGTTCGCGCGCCAGGACAGCCGCCCTTGTTCTAGACCTGTGAGCCACAGCCCACGCCCTTGAAGGAGAACCCATGACCGCCCAGTGCATTCCCATCCAGCCGGTGTCGGCGACCCCGGCCGCCCCCAAGTTCCCGCTCGACCAGTGGTACATGGCCGGCTTTTCCACCGACGTGGTGGACAAGCCGGTCGGCCGCACGTTCCTGGAGCAGCGCGTGGTGATGTTCCGCACCGCCGACGGCCAGGTGGCGGCGCTGGAAGACCGCTGCTGCCACCGTTCGCTGCCGTTGTCCTGCGGCACGGTGGAGGAGAAGGGCGTGCGCTGCGGCTACCACGGCATGCTGTACGCACCCAACGGCCAGTGCCTGGAGATACCGGGCCAGGAGCGCGTTCCGAGCAAGGCCAAGGTGCGGGCGTACCACATCGCCGAGAAGAACCACATCCTGTGGATCTGGATGCCCAGGGAGGCCGGCGGTGCGCCGACCTGCGAGGCGCCGGACTATCCCTGGCACAACGACCCCCGCTACACCTTCGGAACGGGCGCATACCACTACAAGGCACCGTGGCAGCTCATCCACGACAACCTGCTGGACCTGAGCCACCTGGGCTACGTGCACCTGCAGACCATCGGCGGCGATGCGCGGCTGCACATGAACGCGGGCATGCAGGTCACGCAGGACGGCGACACCGTCAAGGTGGTGCGGCAGATGCCGGGCTCGCGGCCGCCGCCCACCTACAAGGCGGCCTGGCCGTTCGGCGACACCTGCGACCGATGGCAGGAGATCGAGTTCGCGCTGTCGCACCTGAGGATCTGGACGGGAGCCATCGAGCCCGGCACGGATTCCATCGACGATCCGCAGCGCGGCGGTTTCCACATGCGCGGCCTGCACGGCATCACGCCCGAGACCGAGGACACCTGCCACTACTTCTGGAGCATGTCCAGCACGCGCCACCCGGACAAGCCGGACAACAGCCAGGCGGTCATCCAGCAGACCGCGTTCACCTTCGACGAGGACCGCCTCGTCATCGAGGAGCAGTACCGCAACATCCGGCAGTTCGGCGGCAAGCCCGAGTGGATCGACATCCATGTCGACGCGGGCGGGAACCGGGCCCGCCGGGTGGTCCAGCGCCTGCTGGCCGCGTCGGCCTGAGCGTGCGCGTCAGCCGCGCGGCCGGCGTGTGGCGGCCGCGGGGTAGTGCTGTTCGAGAAAGGCCGAGGTGGCCTTCTCCACGGCAGGAAGGTTGTCGTGCAGCCGGCGCAGCAGGTCCAGCAGGGTGCCCTGCTCCGAAGGGGAGAGCACCGACAGGAACACGCGCTCGCGCTCGCGTGCCAGCGCCAGGATCTGGTTGTGCAGCGTGCGGCCCTTCTCCGTGATGGTCGCCAGCCGCAGCCGGCCATCCTTGTCGTCCAGGCCGAACGTGAGCAGGCCGTCGGCCTGCATGGTCTTGAAGACCCGGCTCACGGAGGCCTTGTCCATGCCGAGCGTCCTGGAGATGGATTGCGCGGTGAGCTCATCCTCGATGGCCAGCAGGACGAGGATGCGCCAGGTCTCGATGCCGACCTCGAACGCGCGCAGGTAGGCGCTGGATGCGCCCCCGGACAGCTTGTTCGCGATCCAGGTGAGGTAAGCCGGCGCGTAGTGGTCGAGGTCGACGGTCGGATGGGGCTTCTTCTGCGCGCCCGGTGTGCGGGCCGGGGCGCGGGGCTGCGGTGCTTTGGTCATGCTCCAGCGGGTGATTCTGCTGGCTGGATTGTGGCCGACCGCGGTGCGCCGGCCCAGGCCTCGGGCATGCCGGTAGGGCAGCGGCCCGGCAAGGCCGGGCCGGGGCGCTCAGCCCCCCAGCGGGTCGCTGCGGGTGGTGCAGGTGAAGCTTGCCGCGAGCTTCTGGTCGCCGCCCACATAGCGTGGGTAGGCGGGGTAGCGGCAGGCCGGCATGGCGCGGATGGTGCTGGCATCGGCCACGCTCTTGTAGTAGGCCACCGGGGCATCCGGCGGCGCCTCGCCCTTCAGGACCCAGTTCTCCAGCAGCGTCAGCGCGTCGATCTGCGTGACGCCGCCGACGTTGTGGCTGCCGCCGGGACCGACGTACAGGCGCATGGCGCGGTCCGCCGCCTCCTGCCCCATCGTGGCGACCACGCTGCGGTAGTACTGGCCCGACATCGTCAGCGGTGCCGCGTTGTCCGCAGAAGGATGGACCACGATGAGCCGGCCGCCGCGCGCGGAGAACGCGGCGAGGTCGGGGTTGGTCGCGTCGAACAGCCTGGACAGGTACTGGATGCGGGCCGCATAGGGCGCGGGGTCGAAGCCGTAGGGGTTGAAGCTGTCGTCCTGCACGATGGCGTGCCGGATCCAGTAGGTCGCGAAGTTCAGGACCGCGCCGCGGCCGGCCTCGTTGCCGCGCCCCGGCGGCAGATCCAGCGACGGAGCCACGCTGCCGACGGGATAGAAGGGCCACTGGAAGCCCGTGCCGTCCTCGTCGCCCGTGACCGCATAGCCGGGGAAGCGGCTGCTGCCGTTGGCCAGCGTGACGCCGAGTTCGGCGGGCTCGCGCAGCGCGTTGACCGAGGCGATCTGCGCGTCGGACAGGCAGCCTGTGCCGGTGTTGCCGTCCGGACAGCGCAGCGTCGCCACGTCGTTGCTGCAAGCAAGGTACTGCGCGACCACGCCGTCGGCCAGCCCGTCGGCCAGGTCGCAGCTGGCGCGTGTCCTGTCGGCGACGAGCCGGATGGCCGCCGCGTCCAGGAAACCCGTGGCCAGCCGGTCGCGCAGCCGGTTGTCGAACAGGTGGATGCCGTTCCACTGGATCACCGGCGAGGTGGCGATCACGCCGTCGTAGTCGTTGGGGTACTTCTGGGCCACCATCAGCGCCTCGCGCCCGCCGGCCGATTCGCCGCTGAAGAACACCTTCTGCGCGGCTTCGCCATAGGCCCGCCGGACCACGGCCAGCGCCACATCGCGCGTCTTCTTCAGGTGCTCGGAAGCCCAGTTGCGCATGGCCTCGTCGCTGCGCGTGAACGCATAGTCGGCCGAGCCGCTGTGGCCGCCGTCGCTGCCGAAGGTCACGTAGCCCAGCGTGATCGGGTAGGGCGCGTCCACCGGCATCGGGTCGAAACGGCCCGATGCCTTCTGGCCCGGGGCCGTGACGACGGCCCCGCCCAGGCCGCCGCCGCCCGACTGCAGTGCACGGCGGTTCCAGTTCTCCAGCGGCAGGTTGATGGCGAAGTTGACCGGCGGCGCCGCCGGATCGACGGAGGCGATCTGGCCCAGCACCAGGCAGCGCGCCGGCGTGGTCAGCAGGTGTTCGCCCTCTGCATCGGCATAGGGCGCCACGGCCGCTGCGCGCGTCGCCGAGGTGATGGTCGCGCCGCCGCTGGGCAGGCCGATCTCCGCGGCCGCGACGCTCTGGCCCTGCAGGCCTTCGCAGGTCTTGATGGCCAGCGGTGCCGCGGCCGGCGGTGGCGCGGCGGTGTCGTCGTCGCCACCGCCGCCGCAGGCCGCGATGAGTCCGATGGTGGCCGTGGCCAGCGCGGCATGGCCGGCGTGCTTCCAGCGCGGGCTGGGTCCCTGGTGTGCTTGCATGTTGTCTCCTGTAGGAATCCGGTCGGTTCCGGCGAGCGCAACCTTAGCGATGCAGCGGGCAGCTGAACAATGGTTTGCCGCCATGGGACACATCGGCGGCGCCGATACCTGACGTAAGCCCCGATCCGGCGCACGGGCCCTGCTGCCTATAGTCAGCGCATGCGATTGCACGGACTGGACCTGAACCTGCTGCTGGCGCTGGATGCATTGCTCCAGACCGAGCGCGTCACCGCTGCGGCAGAGCGCCTGCACGTGACCCAGTCGACCATGAGCGGATCACTGGCCCGGCTGCGCGAGCACTTCAACGATCCACTGCTGGTGCCGGCAGGGCGCGTGCTGATGCTCACGCCCCTGGGCCAGGTGCTGCGCACGCCAGTCCGCGCCTTGCTGCAGCAGGTCGAGGAGACGGTATCGCTGCGGCCCACCTTCGAGCCGCTGCGCGACCGGCGGCGCTTCGTGCTGTGCGCATCGCACATGACGCTGCTGGTGCTGGGTGCACCCCTGGTGCAGCACCTGCGCAAGGCGGCGCCTGGCGTCACGCTCGAGTGGATGGAAACCTCGCCGGACCGCATCGGCGACCATCTGCGGCGCGGCGACATCGACCTGGCGTTTGCAGGCGAACCGTTCGCCAGCCCCGCGTTCCCGAGCGTCCCCGTCATCGAGGATGAGTACGTCTGCATCGCCTGGAAAGGCAACCGCCGTGTGGCGCGCGGCCTGAGCCGGCGCACCTACCAGGCCCTGGGCCACGTGGGCACGCGCTACGGCCCGCAGGGCCTGCCGGGCGGCGAGCAGCATGCGGTGGACAGGCTGCAGATCGTGCGCCGTGTGGAGGTGGTCTGCGCGAGCCCGGCGATGCTGGCGGCGTTCGTCGTCGGCACCGACCGGATCGCGACCGTGGCCTCCAAGCTGGCGCGGCGCCAGGCCGAGGAACTGCCCCTGCAGATCCTCCCCACGCCGTGGCGCCTGTCGCCGGTGCGCATGCTGATGCAGTGGAGCCAGCACCGTGAGGGCGACGGCGGGCTGGACTGGATGCGCCAGACCGTGCGCAGCGTGGCCGCGCGCTGCGGCTGCCTCGTGCCGCCCGCCGGAGCGCCCGCATGAGGCGGCGCACGGCCTGCATGGGCGCGGCCTGCCTGGTGCTGCGGCCGGCGGCGGCGCTGGCGGCCGTCGAGGCGGCCACGCCGTGGGTCCAGCTGGTGGTGCCGGCGGCGGCCGGCGGTGCTTCCTACAAGCTGGCCCACGCGCTCGCGTCGGCGTGGCCCACCTATGCCGGGCAGGCCATGGTCGCGCTCGAGCGGCCCGGTGGCGCGGGTGCGATTGCGCTGCAGACCATCGCGCAGGGTCCGACCAATGGCTCCATGCTGCTGCTCGGCAACACCGGCACCCAGGTGGTGCGGCCGGCGATCCGCCAGTCGCCCGATCCGGACCGGCTCGTTCCCGTTGCCAAGCTGGCTTCCACCGCCGCGGTGCTGATGGCATCGGCCAGCGTGCCCGCGGCGCAGCTTGCCGATGTGCTCGCATTGGCGCGCGCCAGGCCGGGTGCCCTGGCCTATGGCTCCACCGGCGAGGCAAGCCTGCCGCACCTGGTGATGGAGGCAGTGTGCGCGCAGGCTGGCGTCTCCTTGCTGCATGTGCCGTACAAGTCCGTCGCGGCCTCGTTGCCCGATCTGGTGGCCGGGCGTCTGCACCTGAACCTGGTCAACGTCGGCACGGCCCTCACGCTGCAGCGCGAGGGGCGCGTGCGGCCGCTTGCGGTCAGCTCGGCATCGCGGTTGCCGTCCCTGCCCGCGGTCCCGACGTTGCGGGAGGCCGGCATGCCCGGCGTGGACATCGAGAACTGGCACGGCCTGTTCGTCCACCGGCGCGTGCCGGCCGTGCGCCTGCGCGCGCTGGTGGCGGCCGCGGCCAGCGTGGTGATGGATCCGGACTTCAGGACGGCGCTGGGGCGTGAGCACCTGACGGTCGACAGCGATCCGGCACCGGGCGGACTGCAAGACCTGATCCGCACCGGGGCCGGGCAGGTCGAGCGGCTGATCTCCACCAGGAAGCTGAAGCTGGGCTGACCGCCGGGCAACAACGGGGCAGGCCGGTCGGCTCAGCGCCAGGCCGCCGCCAGCAGCGCCAGCCCCGAGAGCAGCAGCAGCGCGTCCAGCAGGCGCTGGAACAGCGTCCCCGGCAGGCGCAGCACGAAGGCCTTGCCGGCGAAGGTGCCGGCCATCAGCGCCGCGCCCACGATGAGGCCCTTGGCCAGCACCTCCGGGGGCAGGCCGCCGAGCTGCGCGAAGGCCAGCGACTTGGCCACGTACAGCAGCAGTGCGCTGGCGGCTTCCGTGCCGATGAAGGCGCCCTTGACCAGGCCGTAGGCCGAGAAGGCCGGCACGCTGAGCGGCCCGGTCGACAGCACCAGCCCGGTCAGGTAGCCGATGAAGGCACCGGCCACGGCCAGCTGCCACAGCTGCAGGCGCCACTGGCGCTGCTGCAGCCAGTGGCGCAGCGGCACCACGAGCAGGAAGAACAGGCCTAGCGCGATGTCGACGGCGTGCGCGGGCATGGCCCACAGCGTGCGCGCGCCGAGCGCTGCGGCCGGCGCGCCCGGCAGCGCGTAGGCGCAGACGGCCCGCCAATCCACCAGGCGCCACCAGGCCAGCACGCGTGCCGCATTGCCGACGACGGCGGCCACCGCCATGACGGGAACCGCCTGCTTGGGCCCGAAGGCGTGGACCAGCACCGGCAGCAGCATCACCGACGAGCCCGTGCCGATCACCCCGCTGACCGCACCCGCGAGCAGCCCCACCAGCAGCACCGCTGCGTAGCCTTCCAGCATCCTGTGCGCCTCCCTTGCCGGCGATTGTGGCGCGCGGGCGCCGGCAGCTTGCCCCCAGGTCCTGTGGACAACACTGTGAAGAACGGCTGGGCAGTGGGCGCAGGCCCAGCAACGGCGCGGCCTGCACACGGATTGCCCAATCGCTGGGCAGTGGCCCGCCGCCGGCCGGCGTTGGCGTGGCGCTAACGAGCGCCGACGTTGTCGCAGCGGGGCGGGTTGGGGCTGTCCACCACCCGCCCCTTGACCAGGAGAGGCGCGCTGGCGGCGCTTCTGTAGGCCAGTGCGGACGGGTGGAGCGTGGCACCGTCGGGCACCGCGCGGTCGATGCATTCGCTCAACGCATTGCCCGGTGCATCGGCCATGGACCAATGGGCCGGCTGCGCGGGCGCCGCGCCGGGGAAGTCCGCGATCGCTGCGCTCAGGTGCGGGCGCAGCAGCCCGACCATCCAGTTCAGCGCAGCGAGGTGCATCGTCGACACGGCATAGCCGCCCCCGACGTCCGAGTGCGCGCCCGCGAACCACTGTTCGTCGGTGCGGGTGAGGTGGCCCGCCACCGGCTGGCACAGGGCGATGGGGGCGAACTTGCTGCGCTTTTCGTCCAGCGCCACGGCGTGGGCGATGTGCCTGATCAGCGGATACGAACCCACCTTGTACCGGTCGCCTTCGCGGCCGTCGGCCACCTCGCGGCAGTCCTTGTAGTCCTTGAAGGACGAGCCCGGCACCGTGTCCCACAGGCCCAGGAATTCGACGGGCGCCACGACGTTGGACATGCCCAGCCTGGACGCGACGACGCCGAGCAGGGGCGGCGTCTCGGGATGCGCCTGCATCGGGGCGCTGGTGGCGATGTCGTCGTACTGCTTGGTGAGTTCCAGAACCCTGTTGCCGCGGGTGCGCAACTGCGATGCGCTGTACTGGCCGGCGTTGCCGATCAGGCCCGCATAGGCGATGAGTCCGGCCAGCGCGCGCGCCTGGTGCGCGCCGCGGCTGAATCCGAAGATGAAGATCCGGTCGCCAGGGCGGTAGGTGCTGGACAGATAGGCGTAGCCCCGCAGGATCCGCGCCTCCATGCCCACACCCCAGGCGGCGCCCAGCAGCGGCGTCTCTGCGGAGCCGACGCCTTCGATGTAGATGGCGTGCCGCCCGGCGCGGCTGACCGCTTCGTACAGCCGCCACACGTTCGTGGCGCTCGAGGGGTCGTTGCGCGTGCCGTCCAGGAACACGAAGATGTCCCGCGGCGCGGCCGCATCCTCGGTGTCCGGTGTGCTGATCTTCTCCTGGACGGGTGGCAAGGCGCCGCAGCCTGCAGACAGGGCCATCGACAGCGCGAGGCACACGGCGCCGAGAAGCTTCATCGGGGAATGGACCGTGCTCATGGCTGAACTCCTGCAAGTTGGGAAGGCTGGGGGTGGCGCGCCGATGCGGCCAGGCCGCAGACCAGCGGCCCCATCTCATGCTGGCGCAGCGAATTGCCCACCTGGTAGTTGACCGCGTCGCAGGCCACCACCGGGCCGGTGCCGGCGGACCACATGGCACCGCGCGCACAGGGGAACAAGCCCGTCAGGATCTCCCCGCGTTCGTACAGCAGGAAGATGGCCGCATCGGTGTGCCCGGGCTCGGCCAGGCGGGCGATGTGCTTGCGCAGCGGTGCCGCCGTCGGGCGGGGATCTGCGTCGATGGTCCTGGGGCCGGCCTCTTCCGACGCCTTGTCCAGCCGGCGCAGCATCTCAGCGTTGTACGCGCCCTCGCTGTCGTCGCGGTTCGGATGGGCGGGCGCCCGGAGGTTGACCGGACGCCCGCTGTTGACGTTGGCCCGCTCGGAGACGGGAATGGTCGAGGCGCCATTGACCGGTGAGGGATTGAAGCCCACCACGCGGGTGATCTGCGGGTTGGTCAGGTAGGCGTACTGCGCCAGGCCGCCGCCCAGCGAATGGCCGACGGCGGTGATGAGGACCTTGTCGTCCGGCTTGCCGAGGATCCTGGCCTTGAGCCTGTGGGTGAAGACGATCTGCTGGATGATGTCCTCGGTCGACTTGCGCGCCTGCAGATAGTGGTCGTAGATGAACGGCGTCACGATCGAGACGCCACGCAGGTTCGACAGCCAGCCGCCCGAGCCGGCGGTTCCACGGAAGACGATGGCGTACTCCGTGATGGGTGCATCCTTTTCCGTCAGCCGAGTCCGGTACCAGACGTCGATCTTCAGATGCGGCACGAAGACGGCCCAACTCCTGGCGCGGGCGTACTTCTGCAGCTCCGGCACATACCGCCATTGCATCTCGGGCGCTGGGGCGTACAGCGCGGGCGCCACATCCTTCAGGCCGCAGTCGCGGCCGGCCTGTCGGCTCCGCGGCTCGGTGTTGCCTCCATGCCGGCGCCGTGCCTCCGCGCAGCCCATGGTCTGGATGTCCTGCACCAGCGAGGCGAGGTCTTCCTCCTGGTGCAGCAGCTCGACCGAGGTCGGGTCCGCGTCCCGGCAGCCGTCCGAGATGGCCTTCAGATAGCCCGCCAGCAGGTTGGCGGCATAGGCGTCCGTCCCGAAGTTCTTGATCTTCTCGGCCACCTCGGCATCCTGGGCGATCAGCGGGGAACTCAGCGAGCGCACCACCTGCATCTGCAGCTCCATCTCCGAGGTGTAGACATCGGCCGCGAGCACCGCGTACTGGAGATAGAAGGCGGCGGTCGCCTGTTCCTCGGCGGTGGCAGGCCGGCTCTGCGGCGCGGGCGGCGGCGCGGTGTCCATGCTGGCGCAGGCACCGAGCAGCAGGGTGATTCCCAGAAGCACTGCGTTGGCGTGTTGCATTGCGACTCCCCAGGCCCCGGCCGATGTGCGGGGCGGCGGGTGGATGCTAGGACGGGGTGGGGCCGCCGCACATCCCCCATTCACGTGACGGCGCGTCGCATGGCGTGCTTGCTCGGAAAACGCATAAGCACGCACACATTGATTCGTTCTCATGAGGGACCGGGCTTCGGACACTGGCGGCACCAACCCTGCCGGAGACCCGTCCATGCTGCCCCAAGCCGCTGCGCCTGCCCAAGCGCCGACCCCTGAAGCCCCGTTCTGGCGCAGCGCACTGCGCCATTTCGGCGCGGCCCTGCTGGCCGTGGCCGCCATCGCGCTGGCCGTGGGCCTGCTGTCCATGCCCGTCAAGGCCCAGGCGCGTGCCGAGCGCATCGCGACGCTGCAGGGCCTGCCCGCAGAAGGGGGCGAACCCGCACTGCGCCGCGACGGGATCAACGCCCAGCCCATCGCCCGTGGCTGGGCGGCCGGTCCGCAGGGGATCGCCGACAGCTTGCACGCGCCCGAGCCGGCTCGCCAGCCCTTCCGGGTGGGCCAGGCCGCGGCGTTCGCCCAGGATTGATTGTTCAGAGACACAAGACATGACCACCACCATCTCCCTTCCGCGCCGCCGCCTGGTGCAGGCCACGGCCGCCGCCATCGCCTTGCCAACCTTCGGCGCCTTCGCGCGGGCACCGCAGCGCAGCCTGCGCATCGGCCACCAGAAGGGCGTGCTCAGCGTTCTCAAGGGCCGCGGCACGCTGGACAAGCGGCTGGCGCCGCTCGGCTTGGCCGTCCAGTGGACCGAGTTCACGGCCGGCCCGGTGCAGCTGGAAGCGCTCAACGTCGGCTCCATCGACTTCGGCGACGTGGGCGAAGCGCCGCCCATCTTCGCCCAGGCCGCCGGCGCGCCGCTGGCCTACGTGGCCGCCACCGTGCACCGGCCGGCGTCCGAGGCCGTGCTGGTGCCGGCGCAGTCGGCCATCAAGAGCGTGGCCGATCTCAAGGGCAAGAAGATCGCGCTGAACAAGGGCAGCAACGTCCACTACTTCATCGTCAAGCTGTTCGAAAAGCACGGCCTGGCGTACAGCGACCTGAACCTGGTCTTCCTGGCGCCGGCCGATGCGCGCGCGGCCTTCGAGAAGGGCTCGATCGACGCCTGGGTGATCTGGGACCCGTTCCTCGCTGCCGCCGAGAAGACACTGGGTGGGCGCGTGCTGGCCGATGCGCAGGGCGTGGTGGGCAACCGTGCCTACTACTTCTCCTCGCTGGACTACGCGGCCAGGAACGCCGACGTGCTGGCCGCCGTGGTCGCGGAGATCGACGCGCTGGACCGCTGGGCGGAGGCCAACAACAACGCCTTCGCGGGCGAACTGGCCGCGCTGCTGGGCCTGCCCAAGCCGGTGCTGGAGCTGTCCGTCGGCCGCAGCCGCTACGGCACCACGCCGATCACGCGCGCCATCCTCGCCGAGCAGCAGCAGATCGCCGACACCTTCTACGGACTCAAGCTCATCCCCAAGCCCATCAAGGTGCTCGAGGCCGCAGCGCCCGGCATCGCCGCCTGATCGACCATGCAAGTCTTCTGGTTCCTCCCCACCCACGGCGACAGCCGCTACCTCGGCACCGCCGAGGGCGCGCGCCAGGTCGATCTGTCCTATCTGCAGCAGGTGGCCGGTGCGGCCGACCGCCTGGGCTACGAGGGCGTGCTGATCCCCACGGGCCGCTCGTGCGAAGACCCCTGGGTGATCGCATCCAGCCTGGTCGGCGCGACGCAGCGCCTGAAGTTCCTCGTCGCCGTGCGGCCCGGCCTGCATCAGCCGGCCCTGGCCGCGCGCATGGCCGCGACCTTCGACCGGCTCTCGGGCGGGCGCCTGCTGGTCAACCTCGTCACCGGTGGCGACCAGGGCGAACTGGAGGGCGATGGCGTGTTCCAGGACCACGCATCGCGCTACGCGCAGTCGGCCGAGTTCATCCGCATCTGGCGCGAGATCCTGGCGCGCAGCCATGGCACGGAAAGCTACGACTTCGCGGGCAAGCACCTGAGCGTCAAGGGCGCGCGGCTGCTGTACCCGCCGGTGCAGAAGCCGCACCCGCCGGTGTGGTTCGGGGGCTCCTCTGCGGCCGCGCAAGACCTGGCGGCCGAGCAGGTCGAGGCCTACCTGACCTGGGGCGAGCCGCCGGCCGACGTGGCCGCCAAGATCGATGCGGTACGCACGCGCGCCGTCCGGCAGGGCCGCCAGCTCCAGTTCGGCATCCGCCTGCACGTGATCGTGCGCGAGACCGAGGACGAAGCCTGGCGCGCGGCCGACGCGCTGATCAGCCGGCTCGATGACGCCACCGTGGACCGCGCCCAGGCGGTGTTCGCCAAGATGGATTCCGTGGGCCAGCAGCGCATGGCCGCGCTGCACGCGCAGGCGCGCGCCAAGGGCGGTGCCTCCAGCCGATCGCGCGCAGCGCTGGAGATCAGCCCCAACCTGTGGGCCGGCATCGGCCTGGTGCGCGGCGGTGCGGGCACCGCCCTGGTGGGCAGCCCCGCGACCGTGGCCGCGCGCATGCAGGAGTACGCCGACCTGGGCATCGACACCTTCATCCTCTCGGGCTATCCGCACCTGGAGGAGGCCTACCGCTTCGCCGAACTGGTGTTCCCGCTGCTGCCGCTCCGGCTGCGCGAGCGCCTGTCCGGCGGCAACGTGACGGGGCCATTCGGCGAGGTCGTGGCCAACCTGGATGCGCCGGTGCGGCTCGCGTCCCAGAGCTAGGGAACGGCACATGAGCACCCTGATTTCCGAGATCCGCGAGCCGCAAGTCACCCCGGTTCCCGACGTGGCCGATGCGCCCGACCGCACCGAGGCACCGGCCTGGCTGGCCGTCTTCGCGCGCCAGTTGCTGCCCTGGCTCGTGCCCGTGGCACTGGTGGTGGCCTGGCAGGCCGCCTCCAGCCTGGGCTGGCTGTCCACGCGCGTGCTGCCCGCGCCCATCGACGTGGTCACGGCCGCCTGGACGCTGACCGCCTCGGGCGAACTCTGGACCCATGTGAAGGTGAGTGCCGGCCGCGCGCTGGCGGGACTGGCCATCGGCGGCGGCCTGGGCCTGCTGCTCGGCCTGCTGACGGGCTCGGTCAAGTTCTTCGAGACCCTGCTCGACTCCACCATCCAGATGGTGCGCAACATCCCCGCGCTGGCGCTGATCCCGCTCGTGATCCTGTGGTTCGGCATCGACGAGACGGCCAAGCTGTTCCTGATCGCGGTGTCGGTGTTCTTCCCGATCTACCTGAACACCTTCCACGGCATCCGCAACGTCGACCCGCAGCTGATCGAGATGGGCCGCACCTACGGGCTGTCGCGCTGGCAGCTCTACAGGGAGGTGATCCTGCCCGGCGCGGTCTCGTCCATCCTCGTCGGCCTGCGCTTCTCGCTGGGCCTGATGTGGGTGATCCTGATCGTGGCCGAGACCATTTCGGCCCAGGCCGGCATCGGCTACCTGACCATGAACGCCCGCGAGTTCCTGCAGACCGACGTGGTGCTGGTCGGCATCCTCCTCTACGCGCTGCTCGGCAAGCTGGCCGACCTGCTGGCGCGCGCCCTCGAGCACTGGTGGCTGCGCTGGCACCCGGGATACGGGAGCGCCACATGAGCGAAGGCGGCGGCGTGCGCCTGCAGGCGCGCAATCTCAGCAAGCGCTACGGCGCGCGCACCGTGCTGCAGCACACGCAGCTGGACATCGCGCCGGGCGAGTTCATCGCCATCGTCGGCCGCAGCGGCTGCGGCAAGAGCACCTTGCTGCGCCTTGTTGCCGGCCTTGAGGCGGCGAGCGGCGGCAGCCTGCAGGTCGACGGCCAGGCCATAGCCGGCCTGAACCCGCAGACCCGCATCATGTTCCAGGAGGCGCGCTTGCTGCCCTGGAAACGCGTGCTGGGCAACGTGCTGCTGTGCCTGCCCGAAGCGGCCCGCCCGCGTGGCGAGGAGGTGCTGGCCCAGGTCGGTCTGGCCGAGCGTGCACGCGAATGGCCGGCCCGCCTGTCCGGCGGCCAGCGCCAGCGCGTGGCCTTGGCGCGCGCGCTGGTGCACCGCCCGCAACTGCTGCTGCTCGACGAGCCGCTGGGCGCGCTGGACGCGCTCACGCGCATCGAGATGCACCGCCTCATCGAAGGCCTGTGGCAGCGCCACCGCTTCACCGCGCTCTTGGTCACGCACGACGTGCAGGAGGCCGTGGCCCTTGCCGACCGCGTGGTGCTGATCGAAGACGGCCGCATCGCGCTGGACCAGCGCATCGACTTGGCGCGCCCACGCTCGCAGGGCGACGCGGCCTTCGCGGCCATCGAGAAACGCATCCTCGACCGCGTGCTGCAAAAGCCCGGCATCGAGCAACCCGAACCCGACCGCCTGCACCCCGCGCATGCCCTGCGCTGGGCGGTCTGATCCTTCACCACCACAGGGAGTTAGTCCATGAGCATCCAAGCCATCAACGTGCGCAACCAGTTCCGCGGCAAGGTCAAGGAGATCATCCGCGGCGACGTCGTCTCCGAGGTCGATGTCGAAACGCCCTGGGGCATCGTCACCTCCGTCATCACCACGCGCTCGGTCGACGAGCTCGCGCTCAAGCCGGGCTCGGATGTGGTCGCGCTGGTCAAGTCGACGGAGGTGTCGATCGCGAAGCTGTGATGCGGGCGGTCAGCAGACGCGCCAGGTCGGATTGCAACGCATCCAGATCGTCCACCACGGTGGCGTAGAGGACTTCGTCGTCCACGGCGTCGTAGCCGTGGATCACGCGGTTGCGCAAGGCGATGGCGAGTTTCAGGTCGGTGATGGCGCCGGCGGTGTCTGGCTCCAGCTTGGCCAGGCGTGAGCATGCCTCTCCGAGAATCTCCAGCTGGCGTTCGACGGCCGAGCGCCGCATCTTGTCGGCCAGGTAGCCCTGCAGCGAGATCCCTGCGACGAACTCCTGCGCTGCGGCAATGGCGCCGAGCGCATCAACCAGTAGCTTGGGAAGCCTGTCGGTCATAGACCACGGTCCGGCTGCGGTTGACCGCTTCCAGGAAATACGGGTTCCGGATGTAGCGTGGGTTCACCAGGTCCACCGGGCGTCCCAGCAATGCCTCCAATGCATCGGCCAGTTCGGTCCAGCGGCGTGCCAGCGAGCCAGGCGCCTGCGCATCCAGTTCCACGAGGAAGTCGTAGTCGCTGGTGGTCGGCTGGAAATCGGGTGTGGTCGCCGAACCGAAGAGTTCCAGGTGCGCCACGCCGTATCGCTTGCACAGGGCAGCGATTTCGGGGAGTCGGCGGGCAAGCGACGCATGCATCGAAAACATTATGGGTCAGGCATCGATGGGCCTGTCGATCGCCTTGGCTTAGCATCGCCAGCGCCCATGCCTGCCAACGACGACCCTTCCGGCTCCTTCCTCGCGCGCATCCGCGAGCTGCTGGACCAGCTGCCGCCGACCGAGCAGCGGCTGGGCCGCTTCATCCTCGACTTCCCGGGTGAACTGGCCAGCTACAGCGCTTCCGAACTGGCTGGACTGGTGGGGGTGTCCAATGCGAGCGTCACGCGCTTCGTGCAGCGGCTGGGCTATGCCAGCTACGAGGAGGCACGCCGCCACGCACGCGACCAGCGCTCGGCCGGCTCGCCGCTGTACCTGTCTCCGCGCACCGCCGGGGCGCCGGGTGCGGGGCCCGCCGCCCATGTGCAGGCCGCGCACGACAACATCGCCGCCACCCTGCGCGGCATCGACGATGCACAGCTCGATGCGATCGCCCAGGCCATGGTGCAGGCGCGCGCGGTCTGGTTCCTGGGCTTTCGCAACAACCGCAGCTTTGCCGCCTACCTGCGCTGGCAGCTGGCCCAGGTGCTGCCGCGCACCCAGGTGCTGCCGGGCCCGGGCGAGACGCTGGCCGAGTACGCCGTGGACATCGCCGCGGGCGATGTGCTCGTGGTGTTCGCGCTGCGCCGCAGCCCGGCCGTGGCGGCGGCCTTCGCCCAGCGTGCTGCGCAGGCGGGCGCACAGGTCGTCTTGGTGACCGAGCCCTCGTCGGCGGACGGCGCGGGTGCGCGCTGGGTCTTGCGCTGCCACACGGCCGCGCCCGGTGCGCTGGACAGCCATGTGGCGTTGATGCTGCTGTGCGAGCTGCTCGCCACGCGCACGCTCGAGGCAGCCGGCGCGGCAGGCCGCCAGCGGCTGGCCAGCGTGGAGGCCGCGCACGCGGCACTGGGCCAGCTGCGCGCTGCGCCAAGAGGCGACGCCGCCGACCTCTGACGCCTTTCCGACGGCGCGTCGGAATACCTGACAACCCTTCATGCGGCGCGCATGATTTGTCACGCTTTTCTCCGAAATTTTCTTGTTGTGTCAAGGACTTGGGTCATTTGGCACAGATGCTGCTCTAAAAGCCTCGTTCGAATCTCGAACTTGGTCCATTTCCTCAACTATTCGGAGATCTCCATGCTGTCTTTCAAGCAAGCGGCTACCGTGCTGGCGCTCGCCAGCGCCGTGGTGGCGCCTGCCGCTTCCGCTGCCGTCGTCACGCTTCCGACCTCGGCGCTGAGCGCATCCAGCGGCGTCTACACGCCCAATGGCTACTACACCAACAATTTCGGCCAGGTGGCTGTCATGACCGGCGGCGGCGCCACGCCCAACATCGGTGGGGCCGACGGCCGCAACGATGACGGCTACATGGCCCTGAACCTGGGGTTCAGCTTCAGCTTCTTCGGCCAGACCTACACCAGCCTGTTCCTGAACAACAACGGCAACGTGAGCTTTGGCAGCGGGATCTCGGCGTACAACCCGGAAGGTCCCACGGGCGCCAATGCCCCCATCATCTCGACCTACTTCGGCGACGTGGACACCACCAACGCCGCGTCGGGCGTGATGCGCTACAGCCTGAGCGCCAACCAGCTGGTCGTGACCTGGGACCAGGTCGGCTACTTCGATGGCAAGGCCGACCTGTTCAACAGCTTTCAGCTGGTGCTGCGCAGCAACGACTACGTGCTGCCGGAAGGCGAAGGCCAGATCGGCTTCTTCTACGGCAACATGGACTGGGAGCAGACCGACACCAGCCGGACCGCTGCCGTCGGCTTCGGCGACGGGCAGGGCAATGCCGTGGTGATCGCCGGCTCCAACACGCCGGGCATGAACGACGTGGTCGACAACCAGTACATCTGGTTCGACCCGAACCTGCGCCCGGTGGAGCCGCAGGAGCCTGGCGAAGTCCCCGAGCCGGCCTCGCTCGCCCTGGTCGGCCTGGCGCTGGCCGGCCTGGCTGCCAACCGCCGCCGCAAGAAGGCCTGAGCGCCTCCAAGCCCCGGCCCAGGCGCGTGCCTGGACGGGGCCGGTAGCCGCACCTGCGGCTGCCCAATGTGCACGCCTGGCAGCCGCCCGCCGCGGCTGGCGCGCCGCACAGCCTGGGGCTCAGCGCCGGCCCCAGCGCCTCCGTGGCCCGAGCGAGCCACCCCGTTGCCGATAGCAACGGCGCCCCTGCAGCCCTGAACAGACTCGGCATCCAGCGAGCGAGCAGCAGGGCGCGACGGCGTCTACCGCTGTCACCGGCTCCGCGGGTTTGTCCGGATGTTTGTGAAAACCGTATTTCACAAACAATCTGGTCTGAAAAATGCTTTTCAGTCCCAGTGCCCGATGCCGGGCACCACACGGGTGCGGCCTTGGCGGCTGCCAGTCGTTCATCACAGGCAAACGGAGGTTCTCACCATGGCCGGAGAAGCAATGGTCTCGGCGTCAAAGCCCCAGACGGCGCAGATGCACCAACTCGAATCTGCGCTCGAGCAGATCGGGGTCACGCGCTCGCACAAAAGCATCATCTTCCTCGTGGTCTGCGGCGTGCTGTTCGACGTGTTCGAGCAGAACGCCGTGGGCCTGGTCGGTCCGCTGTTGCGCCAGCACTGGGGGCTGGACGCGACCGACATCGGTTTCCTCAACACCATCACCTTCATCGCCGCCGCCATCGGCCGGCTGGGATCGGGCTACTTCGCCGACCGCAAGGGCCGGCGCTTCATGCTCAACGTGAACCTGGGCCTGTTCACCTTCGGCGCCATCCTGTGCGCGCTGTCGCCCAACTACGCGGTGCTGGCGGTGGGCCGCTTCATCGTGGGCCTGGGCCTGGGTGGCGAGATCACCACGGCTGTGACCATGCTGGCTGAGTTCTGCTCGTCCAAGTTCCGCGGCACCGCGGTGGGTCTCATCAACGTGGGCGGCGGCGGGCTGGGCAATATGCTGGCGCCGGCGTTCGCGCTGGGCGTGTTCGCACTGTTCCCGGGCGAGAACGCTTGGCGCTGGCTGTTCGGCTGCCTGGTGCTGCCGGCCGTGTTCATCGTGTTCTATCGGCGCTTCGTGCCCGAGACGCCGCGCTACCTGCTGTCGCAGGGCCGCGTGCAGGAGGCCAACCACGTGCTGTCGATGCTGGCCTCGGGCAAGCTCGCCAATGCGCAGTTCCCGCACCGTGACTGGATCACCGCCGACGCCGAGACGACCGCAGAGCCGGTGCGCAAGACGCGCCTGGCCGACATCTTCAGCGGCGGCTACGCGCGGCGCACCATCGCTGTCGGCATCGCCTCGTGGATGACCTTCGGTGCCCAGTTGTCGGTGCTGACCTTGATGCCGACCATCCTGGTGGCGCAGGGCTATTCGATCACCAAGAGCTTCGCCTTCACCATCGTGATGCAGAGCGGCAGTCTGCTGGGGGCCATCGCGGCGTCGGTGCTGGGCTACAGGTTCCCGCGCAAGCGCGTGCTGACGGTCGGCGCCATCTCGGCATGCCTGGCGGGCCTGGCCTTCGGCAACCTGACCAACAGCGTGGCCATGGTGCTGGTCTGCGGCGCGCTGTTCCAGTTCTGCGTGCTGACACTGAACACCTCGATCTGGATTTTTGCGCCCGAGCTGTACCCCACGCGCATGCGTGGCCTGGGCACGTCCTTCCTTCTCGCGCTGGGCACGGTGGGCGGCGCGCTGTCGCAACTGCTGGCCGGCAGGATGTTCGACCTCTACGGCGTCGCGGGCATGTTCGGGATGATCGCGACGATGTACGCCATCTTCGGGGTGGCCGTGCAGTTCGCGCCCGAGACCTTTGGCAAGTCCATCGAGGACGAGGCCGAGGCCGGTGAACCGGCCGCGGTGCTGCAGCCGGCACAGGCCACACGGTGATGGGTGCGGACATGCGCCCCACTGTGTTGCTGGTCAATCCGAACACCTCCACCGCCACCACCGACATGATGCTGGCGCTGGCGCGCGCAGCGCTGCCGCCGGGGCTGGCCCTGCGCAGCGCCACGGCGGCACGCGGCGCGCCCATGATCACGAGCGATGCCGAACTCGCCACGGCCGTGGACGAGGTGCTGGCCATCGGCGTGCGCGAGGCTGCCGGCGTGGCGGCCATCGTGGTGGCGGCCTTCGGCGACCCGGCGGTCGCTGCGCTGCGCACGCGCGTGCAGGTGCCGGTGGTCGGCATCGGCGAAGCCTCGATGCGCGAGGCGGCGGCGCAGGGGCGGCGCTTCGGCGTGGCCACCACCACGCCGGGGCTGGCCGTTTCCATCGCCCAGGCCGTAACACGGCTGGGGCTCGCGGCGCAGTTCAGCGGCACGCGCATTCCGCAGGACGATCCACTTCGGCTGGCCGCCGACCCTGGTCTGCAGGACCAGCTGCTCGGCGAGGCCGTGCGCGCCTGCATCGAGGCCGATGGCGCCCAGGCGGTGGTGATCGGCGGTGGTCCGCTGGCAGAAAGTGCCGAGCGCCTGGCCGGGCGCTTCGGCGTGCCGGTGATCTCGCCGGTGGCGGCAGCGATGCGCCGGGTGGCGGCGCTGCTCGAAGGCGCGCAGCCCGCGTAGGGCGTTCAGAGCCGGACGGAGCGCCCGACGAACAGGATGGGCCCGGTCGGCAGGCCGGTCGGCGAGCCGCCTTGCGGCTCCAGCGTGAGTTCGAACAGCTGCTGCTCGCCCACGCCGGGCGAGCGGGCCACGGGCAGTTCCAGCCGCGCATTGGGATTCACGAGGCCCAGCGATGTCGGCCGGTCCGCGCCCTGCGGCTTGGTCCAGAACTGCAGTGATTTGTCGGCCGGCACCACGGTGCCCGCGTCGATGGGCACCAGGCGGATGCGCTCGCCCGCAGTCGTCTCGACCACCCAGCCGGTGCGCTGCGTCTCTGGTGCCTGCAGCAGCGTGATGTAGCGCACCTGGGTCTCGGCCGGCCGCAGCACCAGCACGGCGGCCAGCGCCACCGAGGCCGCCATCGAGAGCAGGGCGGTGGCGCGCCAGCGGCGCTGGCTGCGCCACAGCGCGTCGTTGGCGGCGGGCGTGGCGGTGTCGATGGACGCCGGCGCAATGCGCGCCGCGATGCCAGGCCACAAGCCCTCGCGCGGCGTCTCGGGGCCCGTGCGCATCGCCAGCGGCAGCAGCCGGTCCTGCCAGGTGTAGACCTCGGCGCGCAGGCCGGCGTCGTCTTGCAGCAGGCGTTCGAATTCGGCGCGCGTGGGCGCGTCCAGCGTGCCCAGCACGTACTCGGCTGCGGCCACGCTGCGGTCGTTGGCGTCTTGCAGGTTCATGACAGGCAGTCCCGCAGCGAGAGCAGGCCGCGGCGGATCCACGACTTGACCGAACCCAGCGGCGCAGCCAGCCGCGCCGCGATCTGCTCGTGCGTGAGGCCCTCGACGAAGGCACTCACGATGCAGTCGCGCTTGGGGGCGTCCAGCGCATCGAGGCAGCGGCTCAGCGCATCGGCGTCGCTGGCCACGGCCTCGGGTGCGGCCTCAGTGCTGAGTTGCTCCAGCAGGTCGCCGGCCGGCAGCTCGCGCTGCGCGCGCCGGCTTTCGTCCAGCGCCTTGTGGCGCACCACGGTGTAGACCCAGCCGCGGGCCGAGCCCAGCGCGCGGTCGAAGGTCGATGCACGCTGCCAGATCTGCACGAAGGCATCTTGCAGCACGTCGTGCGCCGCGTCGCGGTCGCGCACGATGCGCTGCGCCACGCCCAGCAGCCAGCGCGACTCGCGGGTGTACAGCGCTTGCAGGGCGGCGGCGTCGCCACGGGCACAGGCTTCCACGGTGGATTCGTAGTCGAAGTCGGTGGGCTGGGAGGGCATGGGCGCGCCATTCTAGGAATGGCCGATGCGCCCAGCCGATTTCCCTTAGAAGCGGAGCGCCAGGTCGACCAGGTTCGTCGGCCCGCCCGCACCGCCGATCAGCGAGCGGCTCGCATCGCCCGTGGTGTTGCGGTATAGCGCCGTGGCACCCGTGGCCAGCGTGACGGAGTACAGGGTGAACGGCCCCGTCGCCCCGTTGCGCAGCGCCGCCAATGCCGCACCGTTGCCGCCGCCTGCGATGTCGAAGCCAGCCGCGCCCGTCACGTCCAGGCCCAGCGCACCCACGTTGACCTGCGTGCCGTCGTTGGGCGGGTTCTGCAGCGTGAGCTGGTCGCTGGTTTCATCCAGGTTGTACAGCGCGGTGGCGGTGGTGCCCGCAAAGCTGTTGGTGTAGGCCGAAGCGATCACCGAAGCCGGCGTGCCGGCGCGGTTGATGGCGCCGTCCGTGATGGTGCGGCCGGCCGTCACCGTGGTGCCGTTGGTGGTGGCCGTCTCGACCACGATGCGCAGGTTTTGGCCGTCGCTGCCGATGGCGCGCATGCGGTCGGCCACGGGGTTGAAGTCCACCGTGTAGCGCGGTGCGGTGAGGCCGGCATACGGCGCCGTGGCGTCGGTCGGGTCGGCCATGAGCGTGGCGCGCAGCGTGGCCGCGCCATTGGCCGCGTCCACCGTGTAAAGCCGCCCGCCCGTGGCCAGCGCGTAGAGCATGCCGTCCCTGGGCCGGAAGTCGATGCCCAGCACCGTGTCGCCGGCCTGCAGGCCGGTGATCGGCATGGTGGCGGTGATGGTGTTGGGCGCCGCCGGGTCGAAGGCCAGCAGGCGGTTGTCCGCGCTGAGCGCCAGCGCCTGCAGCTTGGCCGGGCCGTTCAGTGCCAGGCCGCGCACGGCTTCGCCGCCGGCGATGGTGGCCACGCGCGTGGCGGCATTGCCGGTGGCGGCCAGGTCGATGGTGTACAGGGCCGTGCTGCCGCCCACGCGCAGCGCGGCATAGCCGGTGTTGGTGCGCGGGTCGATGTCGAAGCCGTTGGCCGTGTCGGCCACCACGCCCAGCGGCACGCCGGCGTTGACGACGCCGTCGTTCGGCGGGTCCTGCAGCACCAGGCGGCCGGCGGCGGCGTCGATGCCGAACAGCTGCGTGCCGACGGTGCCGGCGAATGAATTGGTGTAGGCCGCCGCGGTCACGAAGGTGGTGGCTGGGGTGATGCTGCCGTCGGTGGTGGCTTCGCCGGTGTCGACGTTGATGCGCAGTTTCAGGCCCGTGTCGCTGACCACACGCAGCCGGTCGGCCGCGGGGTTGAAGTCGACCGCGAACTGCGTGCCCGTGAGCGCCGTGTAGGGCGCGCTGTCGCCGGGCGCGGCGATCAGGGTGGACTTGCGCGTGGCCACGCCGGTGGATGGGTCCACGGTGTAGAGGTTGCCGCTGGTGCCCAGCGCATAAAGCGCACCGTCGGCCGGCCGCAGGTCGATGCCGACCAGCGCGTCGCCGCTGGCGAGGCCGGTCACGGCGACCGCGCCGACCTCGGTGGCCGGCGCTGCGCGGTTGAACGAGACGAGGCGCCCGGCGCTGGTCAGCACGATGGTGTCGCCGACCTGCACGCTGGCAGGGAGCGTGTCGTCGTCGTCACTGCCGCCGCAGGCGACGAGGCCGGCCGTGGCCAGGACGAGCAGGGAAGAGTGGATGGCGGTGCGCAAGATCATCGGGTGGCTCCTTGGGAATGGGGTGGCCCAGGCCTGGATGGCGTGGACTCCCCAGCACTACCGATGGGCGGCGCCCTTGGATGCAGTGCGGCCGAGAAAGTGGTTACAGCTTGTCAGCCGGCCTTGGGCTCGCGCGTCACCAGCCAGATGCCCGCGCAGACCAGCACCAGCGCGATGGCATTGCGCCACTCCAAAATGGTCTCGTGCAGGAACAGCGCCGACAGCAGCGCGCCGAACACCGGCACCATGAAGTTGAAGGCCGTGATCAGGCTCACCCGGTTGTGCTTGAGCAAGAGGCTCCAGATCGAGATCGCGAGCGAGGACAGCAGCACCATGTAGGCCAGCAGGGCGGTCGACGCCGGCGTGAAGCGCGTGAGCGTGCCGCCCAGCCCGTAGCCCAGCGCCAGCAGCGCCGCGCCGCCGATCGCCAGCTGCCAGCCCGTCATGACGATCGGGTCCACGCCCTGCGAGATGCGCTTGCCATAGATGCTGGCCGCGGCCAGCACGCCTGCGGCGATCACCACGAAACCTTCGCCCAGCAGCGTGAAGTCCAGCGCCAGCAGGCCGCCCAGGCCGGCCCCGAGATTCACCACCATCACGCCCGCGAAGCCCACCACGCAGCCGATCGCCTTGCCGTAGCTGAGCCGGTCGTTGGCGTAGATCCAGTGCGCCAGCAGCACGCTGAAGAAGGTGCCGGTGGCGTTCATGATCGAGCTCTTCACGCCCGTGGTGTGGGCCAGGCCGATGTAGAAGAACACGTACTGCAGCGTGGTCTGCACCAGGCCCAGCAGCGCGAACTGGCCCAGCGTGCGCGCCGGCCAGCCACCCACTCGCTTGCCGCTGGCCGCGGCCCAGGCCAGCAGCACCGCCCCGGCCAACGCGAAGCGCCAGCCCGCGAACACCAGCTTGGACGCGATGTCGTCGGTGGCGATGCCGAACAGCGCATAGCCGCCCTTGATGGCCGGATAGGAGCTGCCCCAGAGCAGGCAGCAGAACATGGCCAGCAGGAAGACGGTCTTGCGGTCGGTCAGCGCAGAAGGGCGGTCGTGGGGAACGGATGCGGGGGAGGCCGACATGGGTGGATGCGTGAACCAAAACGGTGCATTGTGCCTCGTTGTACGACAACGTGCAGGGCGCGTCGTTAGATGCGCCTACGGCGGATAGGTGTTGTCGGCTAGTTGTCTGATGACTTCGCCACAGCGGGGCCTTCCCTTCTTCGCATCCGCCGCGCCGCCACTGCCGCCAACGCTCTGCGCATAAGCAAACGCGATTTCGGTCGTTCGTTCTGGCCCCAGGCCTGCCCAGAATGCGCCGCTTCTCCCTGCGATGGATGCGCCAGACATGCCTATTTCCCGATCCGCGGCCACGCCGCGCCGCCGCTTCCTGCGGGCTTCGGCCGCGCTGGGCGCCGCCGCCTTGCCGGCCGCGCGCGCCACCGGCGCCGAACCCGCGCTGGAGGTGCCGGCCTGGACCCGCACACCTGGCGAGCCCGTGCTCTGGCATGCCTACGGCCAGCCCGATGCACACGAGGCCCATGTGGTGCGGCGCACGCGTGGCACGGCCGTGCTGCCCGGCGCGGCCTCGTCGTTGACGCCGCTGCAGAACCTGCACGGCATCATCACGCCGACCGGCCTGGTGTTCGAGCGCCACCACGCCGGCATCCCGCAGATCGACCCGGCACAGCACCGGCTGGTGGTGCACGGCCTGGTGCAGCGCCCGCTGATCCTCTCGATGGACGACCTGGTGCGCTTCCCGGCGGTCTCGCGCATCCACTTCCTCGAATGCTCGGGCAACACCGGCGTGGAGTGGCGTGGCGCCGCCAGCACCTCCATCCAGCAAAGCCACGGCCTGCTGTCGTGCTGCGAATGGACCGGCGTGCGCCTGTCGACCATCCTGCAGGAGGTGGGCGTGGACCCTGCGGCCGCCTGGGTGCTGGCCGAGGGCGCGGACGGCGCCGCCATGTCGCGCAGCATCCCGATCGCCAAGGCCTGGGAAGACGCGCTGCTGGTCTACGCCCAGAACGGCGAGATGCTGCGGCCTGAACACGGCTACCCGCTGCGGCTGTTCCTGCCGGGCTGGGAAGGCAACGCCAGCATCAAGTGGCTGCGGCGCCTGAAGCTGGGCGCCGCGCCCTTCATGACGCGCGAGGAAACCTCCAAATACACCGATTCGCTGCCCGACGGCAAGGCGCGCCAGTTCACGTTCACGATGGAGGCCAAGTCCGTCATCACCTACCCGGCCGTGGACCACCGGCTGCGCGGCAGGGGCTACTACGAGATCAGTGGCCTGGCCTGGACCGGGCAGGGCCGCGTCAAACGCGTGGACGTGTCGACCGACGGCGGCGCCAGCTGGCGCGAGGCGCGCCTGGAAGGCCCGGTGCTCGACCGTGCGCTGACCCGTTTCCGCGCTGACTGGCAGTGGGACGGCGGCCCCGCCGTGCTGCAGAGCCGCGTGACGGACGAGACCGGCTACGTGCAGCCGACCGGGCGCCAGCTGATCGCGCAACGCGGCTTGAACTCCCTGTACCACTACAACGCCATCCAGAGTTGGAAGGTCGCCACCGACGGGAGCATCGCCAATGCGCAAGTCTGAGCTCGTGCTGCTGGCCGGTGCGCTGTTCGCCGGTGCCACGCAGGCCCAGGTCTACGGCCTGGGCAAGCCCGGCAGCCCGGCTGCCATCGCCGCCTGGAACATCGATGTGGCGCCCGATGGCACGGGCCTGCCCCCGGGCAGCGGCTCCGTGGCCGCGGGCCAGGCGGTCTACGCCGCGCAATGCGCGGCCTGCCATGGCGCCAAGGGCGAGGGCAAGCCGGCCGATGCGCTGGTCGGCGGGCTGGGCACATTGGCAACAGGCAAGCCGGTCAAGACCATCGGCAGCTTCTGGCCCTACGCCACGACGGTGTTCGATTTCATCCGCCGCGCCATGCCCTACCAGGCGCCGCAGAGCCTGTCGGCCGACGAGGTCTACGCCGCCACCGCCTACCTGCTGCACCTGAACGGCATCGTCCCGGCCGACGCGGTGCTCGACGCCACCAGCCTGCCGCAGGTGCGCATGCCCAACCGCGACGGCTTCGTGGCCGATGCGCGGCCCGACACCGCCAGCAGGCCCTGCCTGCAATGCCGCTGAGCCGAGAAGGGACACCGGCAAGGGCCACCGGGGCAGTGCCGCCCGGCAGGCTGCCGGCGCCTTTGGCATGATGGCGCCCCATGCCAGCCACCGACCCCAGCCCGCGCTCCGCCGCACGCCATGTCTACTGCCTGTGTGCCGAATGGTGCGGCGTGTGCCGCGAGTGGCGCGCGCGCTTCGACGCACTCGCCGCGGCGCACCCGCAGGACCATTTCGTCTGGGTCGACGTGGATGCGCAGGAGGCCGTGCTGGATGTCATGGACATCGAGACCTTCCCGGTGCTGCTGATCGCGCAGGAGGGCGAGCCGCTGTTCTGCGGCCCGGTGCTGCCCACGGCGGGCGTGGCCGAGCGCTTGCTGCAGGGGCTGCAGCGGCCGGCCGCCGGCGTCGATCCGGTGGCGCAACAGCTGCTGGCGCTGCTGCAGCCGCGCTGATGCGGCCCAGAACAACCTGAGCAGCTTGCAGGCGCTCAGCGCCGAGACCCGCAGCGCGACGGTGGCGAACAACAGCGCTGATCGGCGCATGGCGGGCCCGCACGACCCAAACCGCGCATGCAGGTTCGCCGGACCTGGCCCGACTGCGCACCGCGCATTGCAAAGCGACACGGCGGCCTAACATGTCGTCCTACACCCGACTGTCTGCCATCCCATGACCGCCTCATCTGCCACCGCTGCGCGCCTGCCCACCTATTTCATTTCCCACGGCGGTGGCCCCTGGCCGTGGATGAAGGCCGAGATGGGCAACACCTACGCCAAGCTGGAGGCCGCGCTGGCCGACATGCCGCACCAGATCGGCCGCAAACCGGCCGCCGTGCTCATGGTCTCGGCCCACTGGGAAGCGCCGGCGTTCACCGTGCAGGCCGCGGCCCAGCCCGGCATGCTGTATGACTACGGCGGCTTTCCGGCGCACACCTACCAGGTGCACTACCGCTCGCCGGGGGCGCCGGCCATCGCGGCGCGCGTGCAGGCGCTGCTCCAGGCCGCCGGCCTGCCGGCTGCCGTGGACACCGAGCGCGGCTACGACCACGGCATGTTCTCGCCCATGCAGGCCATCTACCCGCAGGCCGACGTGCCGGTGCTGCAGCTCTCGCTCCGGCGCGGCCTGGACCCGGCGGAGCACCTGGCCCTGGGCCGCGCGCTGGCGCCGCTGCGCGACGAGGACGTGCTGATCGTGGGCAGCGGCCTGAGCTACCACAACCTGCGCGCCTTCGGCCCGCAGGCCGCCGCACCTTCCAAGGCCTTCGACGACTGGCTCGGGCAGACGCTGGCCAGCGCGTCGGCGCCGCGCAGCCAGGCGCTGGTGGACTGGGAACAGGCGCCGGCCGCGCGCATCGCGCACCCGCGCGAGGAACACCTGATTCCGCTCATGGTGGCGGTCGGCGCGGCCGAGGGCGAGCGGGCCGCCCGCATCTACCACGAGAGCGACTTCATGGGCGGGCTCTCGGTGTCGAGCTACCGGTTCGGCGCGGCCGCTGGCGACGCGGCCTGAGCCAAAGGCGCGGGGCGGCGCTCGAACGAGGCCAGCAGCGCGCCCGTGCCCACGTCGAGCAGCTTGAGCGCGATGGCCTCGCCCAGCCCGGCCGAGTGCTTGAAGCCGTGGCCCGAGCAGGCCGAGGCCACCCACACGGGCAGGCCGTCGCCGAGCCGGTCGACCACGAAATCGCGGTCGCGCGTCACCGTGTACATGCAGGCGCGTGAGCGCAGCGCCTGCGGCCCGGCCTGCGGAAAGCGGTGGGCGACGCGGCTGGCATGCATGGCGGCAGCCTCGCCCGCGCCGACCTCGCGCTGCAGCGCGTCGGGCGTGGTCGGGGCCAGGTACTGCTCGGTCGCCACCTTGAGCGCCGGCTGCTGCGGATCGACCGAGGGGAAGCCGTAGAAGTAGTCCTCCTCGCCGTCGCCGTACATCCAGATGAAGACCGGGAAGCGCCCCGGCGCAAAGGCCGGCGCCGCGTCGGGCGGCAGGGCGAACCAGTGCATGGCCTGGCGGTACACGGCGAACTCGCCCGCCCAGGCCGCCCCGATGTCCCGGCCCAGGCCCTGCAGCAGCCCGGGCAGCCAGGCGCCGGCCGACAGCACCACCTGGCGGGCGCGGTAGCGGCGCTGGTCGGTGGCAAGCAGCACGCTGCCGTCGCCGTGGGGCTCCAGCGCCAGCACCGTCTCCCCGGTGCGCAGGTGGGCGCCGGATGCGCGGGCCACGGCCAGCTGCGCGCGGATTGCCTGCTCGGGCCGCACCAGGCCGGCTTCGGGCTCCCAGTAGCCGATCTCGTCGCCGCGCAGCGCGAAGGGCGGAAAGCGCCGCCGGATCTCGCGCGCGTCCAGCAGTTCGTGCGCGATGCCGTGGCGCTGCGCGCTGCCGATGGTGCGCTGCAGGAAATCGGGCTTGCCATGGTGGGTGCGGCGGCTGCGTTCGCCGCCCAGCACCAGGCCGCCGGTGGCCTCGTACAGCGGCACGCCGGTCTGGCGTTCGAGCGCGCGCCAGATGGCGTGCGAGCGCCGCACCAGCGGCACATAGGCATCGCCTTCGCCGATGGCCAGCCGCGTGATGCGCGACTCGCCGTGCGAGGAGCCCAGGTCGTGCGGCGGCGCATGCCGGTCCAGCCCCAGCACGCGCGCGCCACGCTCGGCCAGCGGCCGCACGATGGCGCTGCCCAGCGCGCCGAGGCCGACCACGGCCACGTCATAGGGTTCGTCGTTGGTGCTCATGGGGCGGGATTGGAACTCACGCCAGCCCCAGGTCCAGGTCCAGGAATGCGTCCTTGACCTGCACGGGCCTCGGGATCAGCTTGATCTTGGCGAACGCATCGGCCAGCAGCTGCTGGTCCTGCGCGATGGCGTCGCTCAAGGGCTACCACGCCGTAGCTGCGCCGTTCGGTGGCCAGCGCCAGCACCTGCGGCGGCAAATTGCAGTGCCTGGCGGCGGCGGAGAACAGGCATGGGGAGATCCGTCGTGAAAACGGTGGCCAGCGTAGGCGGGCCGCATCGCGTGCGCCACGAAGAACTTCGCATGTGCATATGCGCGCGCTGCGGCTACAGTGGCGCGTTGCCGTCCAGGCCTCGATGGGGAGCATCTGCCATGCAGGATTTCGCCGCTCTGGTTTCCGCCCTCGCATCGCTGGCCTGGCCGGCGGTGTGCGCCTTCCTGCTGGTCTGGCTGCGCGGGCCGGTCGGCGACCTGATCGCCTCGGCCAAGCAGCGCAAGTTCAAGATCGCCATCGCCGGCAACGAGCTCAGCATGGAAGAGGCGGCAGAACAGCAAAGCCAGGTGGTGCTGGACCTGCAGACCAAGCTGGCGGAACTCGAGAAGCGGCTCGGCCCGCCGCCCGAGGCCGCGGCCGCGCCGATGGCCGCCCGCACCGTGCAGCCGGCGCGCGGGCACCGCGTGCTGTGGGTCGACGACGTGCCGCGCAACAACAGCTACCTGATCGCCGCCCTGCAGGAGCGCGGCGTCGAGGTGGACACGGCGCTGAGCACCGACGAAGGCCTGGCCCGGTTCGCCGCCCAGCGCTACGACGTGGTCGTCACCGACATGGGCCGGGCCGAGGGCCGCACCGCCGGCATCGACCTCGTGCGCCGCCTGCGGGCGCAGGGCACGCAGGTGCCGCTGTACATCTACTGCAGCGTCGACGCCGCGCAGCGCTGGCGCGACGAGGCGCTGCAGGCCGGCGCCAGCGACATCACGGCCTCGGGCACCAGCCTGCTCGGCGTGCTGCCCTGAGCGGCCTGGAGGCTACTGGATCTGCACCGCCTGCTCGCCCGGCGTCGGCAGGGCCCGCGGCAGCACAGCGGCGAAGCGGATGGCCCAGTGCCCGTCGCTGCCATGCAGCGCATAGCTGCAGCAGTTGGGCATGGGCAGGCCGAGCTGGAACGCGCGGAAGGCCTGCATGGCGCGCGTGCTGTCCACCGGAAAACCCATGCAGCGCCAGACCAGCATGGCCAGCCACATGCCGTGGCCGAAGACCACGCTGCGGTCGGGCAGGGCCTCCAGCTGCGCGCGCACCTGGTCGACGCGGCCGGCGAAATCCAGAAAGCTCTCGGCACCCGGGCCCGTGCAGTGCGCGGGCTCGGCGCGCGCCCAGTAGGCGTCGATGAGCGGCTTGCGCGCCAGGTTGGTGGTGCCGGCCACCTCGGCAGGCGGCAGCGTCACGAACTCGTGCAGGTTCTCGATGGTCTCGATGGGCAGCTGCCAGCGGGCGGCGCAGGGTGCGGCCGTGTGCTGCGCGCGCTGGTAGTACGAGCTGAAGACGCGGGGCGGCTGCCAGTCCATGGCGCGGGCCCAGTGCCCGGCCTGGGCGATGCCGTTGGCGGTCAGCGGGATCAGGGCCGGGTCGTGGCTGGGCAGCCCCGCGTTGGCCTCGCTCTCGCCGTGGCGCACCAGCGTGATGGTCTTCATGGCTGCACCACCCCGATGAGGTCCAGCACCCGTTCACCGGGCCGGCACAGCCGCGTGCCGTGCGGCGTCTCGACGATGGGGCGGTTCATGAGCACCGGATGCGAAACCATCTGCGCGATGAGCTGCACATCGGTCCACTTCGGATCGTCCAGGCCCAGTTCGGCGTACTGCGGCTCCTTGCTGCGCAGCAGTTCGCGCGGCGTGATGCCCATGGCGGCCAGCAGGCCGGCCAGGCGTTCGGCACTCGGCGGGGTCTTCAGGTACTCGACGATCTCGGGCTCGATGCCGCGTTCGCGCAGCAGGGCGAGGGCAGTGCGCGAGTTGCTGCAGGCGGGGTTGTGGAAGATGGTGACGTGCATGGGACGATGATCCCCGATTTGCACCTCACGTCTTCAGCAGCGCCGCCATCACCCGGTACGGCTTGGGGAACCAGGCCCAGCGGTCGTCCAGCCAGACCAGGCCGTCGTAGGCCATGCCGGCGTTGCGCCCCGGCGCGATGACCTTCCAGGCCAGCCACACGCGCCGTGGCTGCAGCAGCGCGGCCAACACGCGGTAGCCGCCCGGGAAGGGACGCGACAGCGCGTTCTCGTCGGCCAGCATGCCGGCCGGTGCCGCATGGCAGGTGATGCGCGCGCCGGCCGCAGCACGGGCCGGGTGCGGCGGCGCGGCGTCCCACACGGCATCGAAGGCCTGGCGTGCCGCGGCGGCCACCTCCGGGCGGAACACGGCCGCGTAGTCCTCGGGCCGGGGCCGCAGCTGCGCGGCCAGTGCGGCGCCTTGCGCACCGACAAGGGCCTGCAGCAGCGGCATCGCCTCGGCGCAGATGAGCGCGGCGCTGGCCATGGCCATGGCCTGGGCGTTGCCGGCCGGCGCAGTGGCACCGCCGCCGTTGCGCCCGGTGCTTTCGGTGCTCGCGGCCTCCCCGACGTGCTCGACGCCATACCGCACCAGGGCCTGCTGCAGCGGCTCGGCCTCGGCGTGGGCCTGTGCCGTACCGCTGTGCAGCAAGCCCCGCAGAGCCGTCGCGTCCAGCGCCAGCGGCCAGGGCGGCGGCGCGGGGGCACCTGGAGCACCTGGGGAACCGAGGGCAGCTGAGGCATCCGGCAGCGCAAAGGCAACGCGGCTGGGCGGCAGGCCGGGCGCGCCCTGCGCCTCGTAGATGGCCTGCAGCACGCCGTCGCGCTCGCCCACGACGTGCCGTCGCCCGGCGCGCGGGAAGCCCTGCAGGTCCAGGAACCAGTGCGGCTCGCCGTCGTGCAGGATGCGGCGCGGCGCGAAGCGGTAGACCAACGCCGCGTCCCGGGGCGGCAGCACCGGCGGCAGCAGCGCCGCCAGCGCGGCGGGCTGGGCCGCGAGCGGGTGGCCCGCGCGTTGCGCCCAGGCGCACAGCCCGCCCAGCTCGAAGGCCAGCAGGCCCAGCGCCTCGCCCCGGCCCGGGCCCGCACCGTGGTAGCGCGCGTGGGCCTGCAGCGCCAGCAGCAGTGCGTCGCTGGCCACTTCCGCGGCCGCGTCCCCGGTCGCATCACCTGTCGCATCACCGGCCGCATCACCGGCCGCGCCGGCGGCCGGGGCGTCTGCCGGGGCGTCGGCCTGCGCCAGTTGCAGCGCCAGCTGCAGCACAGGGCGCCGCAGTTCGGCGAGCTGCGTGGCATCGGCGATGCGCGGCGGCGCATGCAGAGCTTGCATCGCGGCCTGCAGCAGCGTGCCGGCTGCGGCATCGCCGCGGTACAGCGCAGCCAAGCCCACGCAGTACGGTGTCCAGAACGGATCGGCCGTCTGCGCGCCTTCCTGGCAGGCGGCCACGGCCGCGGGATGGGTCAGCACCTCCAGCACAACGCCATCGCCCGCGCTGCTGGCCATTGCCGTGGCGAGGGCCCAGCGCGGGCCGCTCATGCCGGCGCGGCCGCCGGCGCGGAACACGCGCGTGCGGCCATCGTCCAACCCCAGCTCGGCCTGGCCTTCGGTGCGTGCCGCGCACAGCGCCGCGGCGCCGCCGCAGGCCGCGCCCTCGCGCAGGGCCGCGGCGAGCACGGCGCCGGCGGCGGCGCCGGCATCTAGCGAGGCGAGGGCCGCGCGCTCGGCGGCCAGCACCAGCAGCTGCGCCGCATCGTCGTCGTAGTGCGCGGCCAGCACGGTCTCGCGCAGCGCGTCGCGGGTGGCGAGGGCCTGGGCATGGCCATGCCACAGCACGGGGTCGCGCGGATCGGCGTTGTCGGGTGCTGCGGTCACGGCGTGGTGGCGGTCATGGTCGTGGTGCGGCCGGTGGTCAGGTCGAACTTCTGCGCTTCCAGGGGCGTGGGCCGGCCGCGGCGGTCCAGCGGCTGGCGCACCACGTAGTAGTCCACCTGCGGCGGGTTGGCCCGCACGGCGGCCAGGATGCGCGCGCCAAGCGCCTGCACGTCGGCCGGGCTGGTCGGCCGCATCATGTCACGTGCCAGGCTCTCCAGGTACTCCGGCGTGCCCTGCTCGGCGCGGCGGCCATCGGCCGTGCGGCGAAAGCCCAGGTCGGCCTGCGGTCCCTTGGCCTCGACCACGACCAGCCGGCCGTCCGGCCCGTTGAAGGCCAGGTCGGGCACGCCCGCACCGGTGCGCGAACAGGGCAGCGGCGTGCCCAGGCCCAGCGTGTCGGTGGCGAAGCGGCTCGCGGCGTGCTCGCCCAGGGCCTCGCCGCTGTCGCGGATGGTGACCATGGCCTGGCTCAGCGCGGTGGCCAACTGCTCGGGCGTGCGCCCGCTCGGCGGCGGCCTGCCGCCCAGCTCGGCCAGGATGTCGTTGCGCTCGCGGATCGCATCGGTCTGCACGCGGGCATGGGCTTCCTGCGCGGGGTTGTCGCGCAGGCTCAGGCCGGCCGTCGGCACGTCGGTGGCCACGGCGCGCACCGCGCCGATGGAGATGCCGCGCACGCCGCCGCCCGCGGTCACGAAGGCGCCACCGGCCCACAGCGTGAAGAGCCGCTGCTGCAGTGCCGGGTCTGCGCCGTCCAGCGAGGTGTGAGCCGCCAGGTAGCGGGCCTGGAACAGCGCGAAATCCTGGTAGTTCACGTGGTCGCCGAAGCGCTGCGCGGCCAGCTCGCGCGCCAGCGGATCGGGCGCCGCGCGCAGGTCGCGCACGATCTCGCGCTCGATCGCGCTGCCCTTGGCGCGGGCCTCGTCGATGGCGCGGTCCAGCAGCGCGCGGGCCGCCGGATCGGGCAACTGCTCGCGTGCCTGGGCGATGGCGTCGTGGTCCACCGTGCGGCCGCCGTTGCGCACCAGGCCTTCCTCCACCACGCGGCGCGCGGCCAGCGCCAGCTGCTGGTGGTCGCCGCGGCCCAGCGTCTGCTGGTGGGCGGCCTGGCGCGCCAGCACGAACACATCGTCCAGGCTGCCCGTCAGCGGCTCCAGCATGGGGTTGGCGCGGGCCGCCTCCACCATCTCGCCCAGCAGCCGGCGGCCGGCCGACGTGGGCTCCAGCGCCGACAGGGCCAGCGCGCGCCGCGCATCGGCCGCCTCGCCGCCGTGCACCAGGCCCAGGTGTGCGACCAGGCGGCCGGCCTCGTCCTGCAGCCGGGCCAGGGCCCGGGTGTCGCCCTGGCTGCGGGCGGTCTCGATGGCGCGTGCCAGGTGCTCGACCTCGCCCACGCGGCCACGGTCGTGGCGCGACAGTTGGGCATTGGCGTCCGGCGGCGGGGTGGGGCGCACGCCGGGGCGCAGCGCATCGTCGCGCTGGTGGCGCGAGAAGCGCAGCTCGTTCAGCTCGTGCGCCAGCGCGCGCTGGATCTGTGCGGCCGAGGCGTGCTCGGACACGGTGATCTCCACGCGGTCGCCGTTGCGCCGGTAGGTGGCCACCGGGCGCAGGCCGTCGGCGTTGGGCTCCACCGAGCCCACGCGCACCGTCACCTGCAGCTCGCCGCCGCCGTGCTGCGGCACCAGCAGCACGCCCGGGTCGTTGCGGGTCGGCCGCACGGTGCCGTGCAACTGGCCGTCGGGCCCGATCAGCCGTTGCAGTGCGGCGCCGGCCTCGGCCTCGGCCAGCGAGGCGCCGCCGCGCCGCACCACGAAGCCCGAGCCGCCATGGAACTCGCTGCCCGGGATGGCAGCCGCCGTGGTCGAGTGGCCGCTCTCGTCGGTATGGCCCGGCGCGGGCCGCGGGCCGGTGCCGGGCGGCGGCGTGGCGGGGCCGGCGCCGTCATCGGCCGGTGCGTGGCCGCCGCTGCCATCGGCTGGCGGCAGGCCGCCGCCGGGCGCGCCGACCTCATGCACCCGGCCGCTGCCCGGCACGACGGCGCGGCCCAGCTCGCCGATCAGGCCGGCCGGGATCTCCATCTGGTCGTCGGCGAAGCGCACGTCCACCAGGCGCGGCTGGCCGTGCAGGTCGGCCGTGCCGTGTTCGGGGATGGCGGCCGAGCGCAGTGCGCGCACCCAGCCCTCGTCCACCTCGAACGCGATGATGCGGGCGCGGCCCTGGCTGTTCTGCAGCACGAACTCCACGGCGCGCTCGAACGAGCCGAAGTTCAGGTGCGCCGAGGCGCCGCCCTCGATGGTCACGTTGCCATGGGCGTCCACGTGCACCAGGCTGCGGCTGCGCTCGCTTTCCACGCGGAACACCATGCGGCCGCCGCCTTCGCCCTCCAGCAGCGGACGCACCAGGCGCTGCAGCAGCGCCGGGTTGCGCTCCACGTCGGACAGCGGCACGCGCACCAGGCCCGGCTGCTCGCTGGCCAGGCCGGCGAACAGCGCGTCCACGTCGTCCGGGCCGGGCAGGTCGGCCGTGGCCGAGCGGCGCCCGCTCGCGAACTCGGCCGCCTCGGCGCGCAGCCCCGTGGCATGGGCCTCCAGGTCCACGGCCTGGTTCAGCAGCCGGTCGGCTTCGGCGCGCAACGCGGCGGCGCGGCGCGGGTTGTGGCTGTCGGCCAGCGCGGCGGCGGCCTCGTGCGCGATGGCCGTGTCCAGCAGCGCATTGGCGTGCTGCATCAGGCCGTCGGCCTGTTCGTGCAGCGCGCCGGCGCGCTGGCGCTGGGCCAGCGTGGCGTGGTCGGCCGGCAGCGGGCGCGTGTCGGCCCCCGGCTGGTCTGCGCCGATGCGCAGCACCGGGCCGGCCTGGGCGGCGTCGATGGCGGCATCGACCTCGGCGCTGCGCAGGCCGGGCAGCAGGCGGTTGCCGTCGCCGTCGGGCGCTGCGGGCGCCGCATGGGCCCCGGTGCCGCCGGGCGGGCCGCCATCGCCGCCGCCGCCACCGTTGCCATCTGCGCCACCCTGGTGCGGCGGGGCCGCGCCGCCCGCCTCGGTGGCCGGTGGGTGCGCGGCTGGCGCCGCCTCGGGTGCGGCCGGCCGCACCGGCGCCGCCATGGGCTCCAGGCCGCCGTGGGTGACCACGTGGTCCAAGTGGATGGCGCGGCCCAGCGCGCCGCCTTCGCCGACCTGGTTCATGAAGGCCAGGTCGTGCGCGGCGGCCTGCAGCGCGTCGGGGGCCAGCGGCGGCAGGCCGCGTTCGGCGCGGCCGGCGGCGATCTCCGCTTCCATGCGCTGTGCGCCGCGCGCATGACGGGCTTGGCCCACGGACTCGCCCGCGCCTTCGCCGATGCCCTGCACGAAGGCGTGTGCGCCGGCCTGGCCGATGTCCAGCAGCGCATCGCCCGCGTCGCCCTTGAAGCGGCCGCTGCCGGCGTCCACCAGGATTTCGGTGGCGCGCCCGCCCATGCCGCCGACGGCCGAGATGCTGCCGCGCGTGAGGCCGCGCGCAGCCATGGCACCGGCGCCTCGCGCCATGCCGCCCTGGGCCGACATGTTCAGCGCCGCGTCAATGCCGCGGCCCATGCCGCCGATGCCGCGCCCGGCCAGGCCGACCAGGCCGCGCGCCATGCCGCCCTGCGCGGCGTAGGCGCGGGCGCGCTCGGCGATCACGGCGCCGTTGCGGCCCAGCGCCTCGATGGAGTTGGTCAGCGTGGCCGTCGCCGCGCCCGACAGCCCGCCCTTGATCAGCCCGCCGAAGAGCGCGCCGATGGCGTCGTCCGCGCCGTGGGCCCAGGTGCGCTCGTCGAAGGCGGCGTTGGCCATGCCGCCGATGGAACCGGTGATGGTGCCCACGATGATCTGGTCGATCACCGGGTTGCCGGTGAAGATGCGCGACAGCGTGACCAGCGTGCGCGATGCGGTGCTGGCCGCCTGCGCGCCCTTGGACGCGATCTGCGCCGCCGCGCCCAGCTGCGCGCCGACGCCGGCCGTCACCGCCTGCACCGCCGTCATGCCCAGGTCCACCGCGGCCTGCTCCCAGCCGTAGCGCCCGCCCTTGATCGCGTAGTTGGCCGACATCGAGGCCAGCCCGGTCACGATGGCCGCGGCGATCAGCGGCCCGGCCGCGCCGCCGGTGGCCACCGTGATCACCGCCGCGGCGATGGCGCCCAGGATGGCGATGCCGGTGGTGGCGATGTCGGCGAAGGCGTCGATGCGCCGGCCATAGGTCTCGGCGATGGCCTGGGCCGTGGCGGTGGTCGCGGCGAAGGTGTCGCGGTCGCCACCGGTGTAGCGGCCCTGGGCGTCGAAATTGGGGCTGGCCGCGCGCATGATGACCTCGCCGCGCGGGCCGAAGGCCAGCGGCCCGCCGGCCAGCGTGCGCAGTTCGGTCTCGGTCTCGCCCATGGCCTCGTCGGCCAGCGTGCCGTCGGCCAGCCAGGCGCCGAAGCCGCTGGCCTCGCGGCGCTGCTGCTCGATGGCGAAGGCCGCCACCTCCAGCCGCTCGCGGTCGTTGCGCGGCTGGCCGAGCAGGGCGCGTTCCATGCGCAGGCGGTCGTCGCCCGAGACCTCGCCCAGGAAGCCTTCGCCGAAGGTGCCCAGGTCGGCGTCGAGCGAGTTGCCGGTGTTGCGCCGGTAGGCCGCGCGCATCGCCGCGATCTCGTCGCGGTCCATCCGCTCGGTGAAGCGGAACAGCAGGTCCTCGTTGGTGCCGCAACCGGCCATCGCATGCTGCATGGCCAGCGCCGCGGTCTCGGGCGAGGGCCGGGCGTCGGTCAGCAGGCCGGTGGCCAGCGCGGCGCCCGTGCTGTCGGAGCCGAAGCGGGTCTGCAGCTGGCCGATCACGCGGTCGCGCGCGGCCGTCACGCGCGTGTCGTCCATGGCCGCGGCCGGGTTGGCCGGGTCGTGGGCGGGCGCGAAGTCCTCGGGCGTGGTGGCGCCGCCCGCATAGCGCTCGGCGGCCAGCATCACCACGCGCGCGCGCTCCTCGGCCGCGCGGCGGTGGGCCTCGCGCTCGGCCGGGCTGGCGGCCGACAGGTCGGCGCGAAAGCGCGGGTCGAAGGTGGCTCGGTCGATGTTGACGGCGTTGGGCGGATCGCCGGTGCGCTGCATCTCCACGCCCAGCCGCGCCGCGCGCGCCTCCACGCTGCTCTCGCCGTGGCGCAGCAGCGCGCCGGCCAGGTCGCGGTTGGCACCCTCCAGCCGCCGCGTGACCATCTGCGGCTCGCCCTCGGGGCCGGCGCCGCCCACGTAGACATCGATGTCGCGGCTGACGTAGGCCGCGGCGCGGTCCTCGGCGCTGAGACCCCCGACATCGGTGCCGGGCGCAATGCCGCGCGCCACCGCCGCGTCGGTGACGATGCCGCCCAGCGCCTGCACCACGGCCTGGCGCCGCGTGTCGCCGTCCATCTCCTGCGCCGCACGCCAGTCGCCGTCGGGCGGCGCGCCGGTGTAGCGCTCGATGGCGCTGTGCACGGCATCGGCCTCGCCGTCCACGCGCGCCTCGTCCACCGCGTCGCGCAGCCGCAGCGCGTCGGCCGTGGCGTGCTCGCCGCGGGCCAGTGCGTCGAACACCTCGCGGTCGGTGCCGCCCAGCGCGTCGCGCACCTCGGCCATGGTGCCGCCGGCATCGCGGCCCAGCGCGGCCAGTTGCTCGGGCGACAGCGCGCGCATGACCTCCTCGATGCGCGCCTCGTCGTCGTTGAAGGTGCCCAGCGAATCGGCCAGCTCCAGCCGGGCGCCGGTCACGTTGTCGCCGTACAGGTAGGCGCTGGCGGCTTCGTAGTCGGTGCTGTCGGCGCCCAGTTCGCGGCGCAGGTCGGTGTCCAGGTGCCGGCCGCGGTGGCGGCGCGGGTAGACCTGGGTGTCCAGCGCGCGGCCCTGGGCCAGCGTCATGCCGCGCAGCGCGGCCAGCACGCCGGACTCGTCCACGGTGCCCGCGAAGCCGCCGCCCAGCGCGCCCACGACCCGGTTGGCGCGGCCGTCCAGCGCGGTCTGGGTCTCGGCGCCGGCGGCCTCCAGCTGGCTGGCGAAGTAGGTGGCCGGTTCGTTGCGCGTGGCGTTGTAGTCCACCTCCTCGCGGACCTGGCGGTCCAGACCCGGGGCCGGACCGCCGGCCGCGGCGCCGCCCCCACCGCCGGCGCTGGCGCAGTGCCCACAGTCCGGTGCAGGCGCCGCCGGCGGGCCGCCGCTGTCGGCCGCCGGCGGGGGCGGGGCCGGCGTGGCGGCGGGCGCGTCGCTGCGCAGGCTGGCCAGCGCGCTGGCGGCCTGGGCGCGCTGCTGGGCGATGAAGCCGGCCATGCGCACCGTGAGCGGCTGGGCCCAGGACTGGGCCGCCTGCGTCACCGTGCCGGCCAGGCCGCCGAAGGCCTCGGTGACCCCGGCCGTGCTCTGCGCGCGCTGCGCGGCGCCCTGGGCCTGCAGCTGGGCCAGCGTGGCCTGCAGCCCGCTGGCCTCCTGCTCGGAGCGCTGCAGCTGCGCGCCGGCCTGTTCGGCCAGGGTGCCCTCCAGCCGCTGCTGGTTGGCCTGCAGGCGCTGGTCCAGCCGGTCGCTGCTGGCCCGTGCGCCCTGCAGCGCGCCATCGGGCGCACGTTCGGCCGCCTGGCGCAGCGCTGGCGCGCCGCGCGCGGCGCTGGCGCGCAGGTTCTGCTCCAGGCCCTGGGCCGTGCGCAGGTAGGTCGGCAGCGCGCCGCGCGTGGCGGCTTGCAGGCCGCCCACGGCCTGCTGCGCCTCGCGCCGCACGCCGCTCAGCGCGCCGCGCGCCTGGCTGTTGAGCCGGCTCCGGGCGGCGCGCTGCTGGGTGCGCAGCTGCTGCAGCTGGCCCTGCGTGAGCGACGCCAGCGCCCGTTGCGCGGCCTGCTGCTGCTCGCGCAGCCGGCTGCGCGCCTGGCGCAGCGCCGCGGCCACGCTGGTGCGGCCCTGCGTGGCCAGGCGCGCGTTCTCGCCGGCCAGCGCTGCCTGGTAGCTGCACGACAGGCTGCACGCAGTGGTGTCGCGCGATTGCTCCCAGGCCTGCTTCTTGGCGTCGAAGCGCTGCTCCAGGCCCTTGACCTCGGGATCGACCCAGCGCGGGATGCGCAGCTGGCGCTTCTCGTTCTTGGCCCGCGCCAGCCAGGCGCCGCGCTGCGACGAGTAGTGCGTGGCACGCGCCTCGCTCCACTGCGCCAAGCTCCGGCTGGCCGCCTGGTGGGCCTCCTGGGCCTGGCGCACGGCACCGTTGTAGGCCGACACATGGCCGCTGACCAGGCCGCCGACGACGCTGGCGATGCGGGCTGCGCCGCTGCGCTCGCCGGCGTTGATGAGGCCGTGCGCGCTGCGGCCGGCCGCGGCGATGGCCTGGCCGGCGTCCAGCGCTGCCGAGTCCACCGCCATGGCCGCCATCTGGCCGGCCTCCTCGGTTGCGGCGGCGGCCGCGTCGGCGGCCTGGTCGATGGCGCCGCCGTCCAGGTCGTGGCGCTGCACGATCTCGCCGGCCTGCAGGCCATGGGCCTGGGCCATGTAGTGGCTGATGTCGTTGGCGCGTGCCAGCAGCTGCTGGTGCATTCCGCGCAGCTGGTCGGCGGTGCCGGCGTAGGCCTGGCGCGCCTGGCCTGCGGCCTCGCGCAGGGCGCGCCGCTGGTCTTCGGCGTTGGTGCCGGCGGGCGGCGTGGCCGCGGCGTCGCGGCCGGCCGGCGCCGCGGCTGCCGGGCGCGGTGGACGGCCAGGCTCCGCCGCAGCCTGCAGCGCATCGCCGGGCAGTTCGGTGGGTGCTTCCCAGGGGGCGTCGAGGGCCTGCCAGGGCAGCGGGGGCGCCTGCAGCGCGGCGTCGGCTAGCGCGTCGACAGCGTCGGGCAGGGCTGTGCCCTCGGCCTGGCCGTCTTCTCCTTCTGCGGCAGGCTGGCCGTCGGCGCGGGGCGGGCCGGCCGGCCCGCCACCACTGCCGGCAGGGCGTCCGGTGGCGGCGCCGGGTGTGGCCGCGCCCGGGGTGCCGGGGGCGGCTGGGCCGGGCGCTGGACGGTCAGCGGCGGGCGCGTCGGCTGCGGCAGCGGTGCCGGGTGCGGCGGCAGGTGTGGCGGCAGCGGCGGGCGCGGGGGCGGGGGCCGCGGCCGGCGCCGCCGGGCTGGCCGCAGCACGGGGCAGGGCAGCCTCGGGCGGTATGGACCGCACCATGGGCTCGTCGCGCCGCGGTGGCGCAAGCGGAGATGCGTCGGCCGGGTACAGCGGCAGCAGTGGCGCATCAAAGCCAGCATCGAGGCGGGCGTCAAGGCGGGCATCCAGCGGGCGATCCAGACGCGCATCCAGCACCGATCCAGCGCCGAACGCCTGTGCCCCGGGCGCGGCCTGCAGTGGCAGATAGCGCGGCCAGGCCGGCGCGGCGTCGGCCGCGGCGCTGTCGGGCCCGGCCACGGGCGCGGCCTCGTGCGGCGCTGCGCCGGTCCGGCGCGCCGCCGTGGCGGCGGGCGGGCGGTCGCGCGCGCGCAGGTGCGCCGGGAGCGCGGCGCGGCCCATGGCCTCAGCCCGCCGGGGCCAGCAGCATGGCCGGCATGGACTTGCCGAGCTTGCGGTACTCGGCACCCAGCGCGGCGGCCAGGGCTGGCGCGTCGATGCTGCCGCCGCCGGCCGCCGCGCGCGCGCCCAGCACCACGTTGCGGATGTGGCCGCCCGCCAGTTCGCAGCCGGCGGCCAGCCGGTTCAGCGCGGCCGGTGCCAGTGCGTGGGCCTCGCCCAGGTGGGCCAGCCACAGCGCGCGCCGCTCCTCCGGGCCGGGCGCGGGGAATTCGAGGATGGCGTCGAGCCGGCGCGTGAACGCGCTGTCGAAGCGCGCGCGGCTGTTGCTGGTCAGCAGCACGATGCCGTCGTAGCTCTCGATGCGCTGCAGCAGGTAGTTGGTCTGCTGGTTGGCGAAGCGGTCGTTGGCGTCCTTGACCTCGGTGCGCTTGCCGAACAGCGCGTCGGCCTCGTCGAACAGCAGCACCACCTCGTCGTGCTCGGCCCGCGCGAACAGCTCGGCCAGGTTCTTCTCGGTCTCGCCGATGTACTTGCTGGTCACCGCCGCCAGGTCGACGCGGTACAGCGGCATCGACAGCCGCGTGGCGATCCACCCGGCCGACAGCGTCTTGCCGGTGCCCGAGGCGCCGACCAGCAGCGCCCGCACGCCGGGCCGGTAGCGCGTGCGCGCACCGGGGCCCAGGCCGTCGGCGAGGCCGTCGCGCAGCCGGCAGCGCTGCAGCAGGTGGGCCAGCTCGGCGCGCAGCGGCGCGGCCAGCACAAGGGCGGCGTCGGGCACGTCGGTGGGCAGGGCCTCGGCCAGCGTGCCGAGCTCGCTGCGCTGCTGCCGCGCGGCGCGGTGCAGGGCGGGGCGCTGCAGCGCGCCGGGGCCGGCGGCGCGGCACAGCGCGGCGATGCGCGCGGCGCTGTGCCGGTGCCGCGCGCCGAGTTCGGCGGCGAGCGTGGCATCGGCGCCGCCCTGGGCCCACAGGGCGCTGCGCTCGGCGGCGGTGGGCAGTGCCAGAACCCATTCGGCCGGCGCGTGGCCGTCCAGCGTCCAGCTGCCGTCTGGGCCGCTGGCCAGCAGGCAGGGGCCGGTGGCGGGCGCCAGCGCCGGCACGCGGCGGCGCTCGCCGGGCGCCAGTGGGGCGCAGAACACCGGCAATGCGCCGTGCAGCACCAGCCAGGCCGACAGGCCCGCCGGCGGCTCGGCGCCATCGATGCAGGCCGTGCGGCGGCCCAGCAGCGCGGCCACTGCGGCGGCGGCCCTGCGCGCTTCGGCGGGGTGGGCGCTGCGCAGCACCAGCGCGCCGGCGCCCGTCGCGCTAGCCGCGAGCAGGCCGGCATGGCGCTCGGCCTCGCACTGCAGGCTGGGCGGCAGCGGGGCGCCGGGTTCTTCCAGCGTCACGCCCGGCCAGTGCCCGCGCGCGCCGCGCGCGGCCAGCACCACGGGCGTGGGCAGGGCCAGCGCGGTGTCGGGCAGCGTGCGCTCGGGCGCCTCGACCAGGCGCAGCAGCTGGTGCCGCAGCGCCGCGCCGTCCAGCAGCGTGGCCAGGCTGGCGGCGGCGTCGCCGCCCGGCCCGGCGTGCAGCGCGGCCACCAGGCCGGCCGTGGGCCGCAGCTCGCGCAGCGGCGCCTGCAGCCAGCCGACCGCGCGGGCGGCCAGCGGGTCGGTGTCCACGGCCAGGGCCAGCGCGACGGCCAGGCGTTCGACCTCGGTCAGCGCGAAGGCCTGGGCCAGCCGGTGCAGAGCCGCGTCGCAGTCGGGCGGCTGGTCCTGCCACTGCTGCAGCGCCGTGGCCAGGTCTTGCGCCAGCGGCCAGCGCGCGTGCAGGCCGGCCAGCCACTGGGCTTCGGGCGCGGCATCGGCCTCGGCCGTGGCGGGGGCCAGTTGCAGCAGGGCCGTCTCGGCCAGTGGTGGGGTCGTCGGCGCCAGCAGGTGGCGGTGGGTGCCGGGGGCGTTCACGGCACATCCCCGTAGTGGAAGGCGACCACGCGGCCGAGCCAGGGCAGCCAGCCGGGGTCCAGGTCCAGGCCCAGGCGGCGCAGCCGCAGGTTGCCCTGGTCGAGGCGGAAGAACAGGTCCACGTGGGTAGGCGTGAGCGCCACGCGGGCGGGGCGGCGTGCCAGCGTGACCAGGCCCAGGCGGCCGGCGCGGTGCAGCCAGCGGCGTGCGTCGGCCAGCCAGCCGGCGAGGGCGACGTGCAGGTCTTCGTCGGGGGGCAGCGGCAGGGCGAGCTGCCAGAGCGGATCGTCCGGCGGCGCGGCCAGGCGGCGCAGCGCCAGGTGCAGCAGCATGGCGGTGCAGCGCGGCCCGGCGTCGGCGGGCTGGGTGTCCAGCCACTGCGGCCACTGCAGGCGCTGCAGCACGGGCAGCAGGAACAGCAGGCCGCCCCAGGCGGTGGGTTCGCGCCAGGGCGGCTGGGCCAGCGGTTGGGGGGCGGGCTTGGCCGGGAGCCCTGGCTCAGGCAAGTCCGGAGTGATGGGTGCGGCCCGGGTCTGCTGCTCTTGCGCGCGGGGTGGTGCGGACTGCCGGCGGCGCACGCGCGTCGGCTTGGGCGCTGCTACGGCCGGCACCGGCGCAGGGCTGTCAGGCGGCGCGCCCAGGTCGGGCGCCAGGGGTGCCGTCTCCGGTGCCGCCGAGGTCGGCGGCAACCACGTTGGCGGTGCCAGCCGCAGCGCGTGTTGCAGCCAGGGCGGCAGCGGCGCGCGTGGACCTGCGGCGGGCGCGGCCTGGTGTGCCAGGTCGCCGCGGCGCGCGAAGGGGCCGTGCGCCGGGCGTGCCACGGCGTCCGTGGGCTGCGCCGGCACCGACCCCAGCCCGGCTTGCTGAACCAGCGCCGGCCCCAGCGCCGGCCCGATGGCCTGCGCCAGCGCCGCTGCCTGCCCTGCGTGCACGGCGGCGGCCAGCCACGCCGGCAGTGCGCTGCGCGCCTCGGGCCACCTGGCCACGGTCCAGGCGATCACGCGCAGGTTGGTCGCCACATCCGCCTGCGCGCTGTACTCGGGCACGGCCAGCGGCCAGTACCAGGCGGTGCACGGCTGGCCGCGCAGCAGGCGCAGTGCCAGTTGCACGCGCGCGTCCAGCGCGCCGCTGAATGCCACGCAGGCGGCAGTGTCGGCCGTGGCGTGGGTGGCATCGACCCAGTGCTGCACGGCCTCGGCGCTGCGCTGCTCGATCAGGCGTGACAGGGCCTGCGCCGAGATGCCGGCCGCCACCGGCCCCAGCGCGAGCCGGCGCACCACGAGCAGCCGCGTGCCCTCGGCGTCGCCCAGGCTGGCGCAGCGCAGTGCGTCTTCCAGCACCGGCAGCAGGCGGCGGGCGTGCTCGGCACGCGGGGCCTTCACGTGCAGGTGGCGGACGGTGCGCTGGTCGGCAGGCATGGCGTTCAGCGCCTCGCGCAACGCGAATTCGAGGCCGAGCGCAGCGAAGGCCCGAGCCCCAGGCCGAGCGCAGCGATGGCCCGTGTGGGAGTTCCCCCTGTGCCCACGCCGAGGAGCGCAGTGGCCTGGGCGGCGCGGGGAACCTCGCGCTTCAATAACTGACTCATTGCACTTGTTCGAGCTGAGTGAACGCAGTGAACGGTGCGAGTTGTGCAATGCGCCCAGGCCGCGAGCACCGCAGGTTGCCCGGAGCGCCAGCGGAGGGACGGGGGCACCGGGGTCGCCTTCTCTTTGG
>NZ_QPJK01000014.1 GCF_003337555.1 Pseudorhodoferax soli
GGAGCCCTTCAAGATCGAAGGCGGCTACGTGCAGGTGCCCAAGAAGCCGGGCCTGGGCGTGGAGCTGGACATGGCCGAGGTCGAGAAGGCCCACCGGCTGTACCTGCAGCACGGCCTGGGCGCGCGCGACGACGGCGTGGCCATGCAGTACCTCATCCCGAACTGGAAGTTCGACAACAAGCGCCCATGCATGGTGCGCTGAACCGGAGTAAATCGATGCAGAACCATGACAACCTGATCAACGGCGAATGGGTCACCGGCAAGACCTACAGCCCCAACCTGAACCCCAGCAACCTGGCCGACGTGCTGGGCCAGTACACGCAGGGCGATGCAGCGCAGGTCGATGCAGCCGTGGCCGCTGCCACGGCCGCGTTTCCGGCCTGGGCCACGGGCAGCATCCAGGCCCGCAGCGACGCGCTGGACAAGATCGGCACCGAGATCCTGGCGCGCAAGGAAGAGCTGGGCACGCTGCTGGCCCGCGAAGAAGGCAAGACCAAGGCCGAAGGCATGGGCGAAGCCGCCCGCGCCGGCCAGATCTTCAAGTTCTTCGCCGGTGAATGCCTGCGCCTTGCCGGCGAGACGCTGCCCTCGGTGCGCCCCGGCATCGGTGTGGAGATCACGCGCGAACCCGTCGGCGTGGTCGGCCTCATCACGCCCTGGAACTTCCCGATCGCCATTCCCGCATGGAAGATCGCGCCCGCGCTGGCCTTCGGCAACTGCGTGGTCTTGAAGCCCGCCGACCTGGTGCCGGGCTCTGCCTGGGCGCTGGCCGAGATCATCAGCCGCTCGGGCATCCCGGCCGGCGTGTTCAACCTGGTCATGGGCCGCGGCAGCGTGATCGGCAATGCGCTGGTCGGCCATGCTGGCATCCATGCCATCAGCTTCACCGGCTCGACCGGCGTGGGCCGCGGCATTGCGCTGGAATGCGTCAAGAGCGGCAAGAAGGTGCAGCTGGAGATGGGCGGCAAGAACCCGCAGGTCGTGCTGGACGACGCCGACCTGAACCAGGCCGTCGAGCTGTCGGTGCAGAGCGCGTTCTACTCGACCGGCCAGCGCTGCACGGCATCGAGCCGCCTGATCGTGACCGAAGGCATCTACCCAAAGTTCATCGAGGCGATGAAGGCCCGCATGGCCAAGATCAAGGTGGGCGACGCGCTGGCGCAGGGCACCGACATCGGCCCCGTCTCCAGCCAGAGCCAGCTCGACCAGGACCTGGAGTACATCCAGATCGGCAAGGGTGAGGGCGCGACCCTGGCGGCCGGCGGTGAACGCCTGAAGCTGGACACCGACGGCTTCTACATGTCGCCTGCGCTGTTCAGCGAGAGCGCCAAGACCATGCGCATCAACAAGGAAGAAATCTTCGGCCCGGTGGCCAGCGTGATCCGCGTGAAGGACTACGAAGAAGCGCTGGCCACGGCCAACGACACCGAGTTCGGCCTGTCCGCCGGCATCGCCACCACGAGCCTGAAGTACGCCACGCACTTCAAGCGCCACAGCCAGGCCGGCATGGTCATGGTGAACCTGCCGACCGCGGGCGTGGACTACCACGTGCCGTTCGGCGGCCGCAAGGGCAGCAGCTACGGCCCGCGCGAGCAGGGCAAGTACGCACAGGAGTTCTTCACCACGGTGAAGACGGCCTACACGCTGGCCTGAAGCACGGCAGCGCAAGGTGGCGCTTGCGCGCCATCGTCAAGGCCCGGTCCGCGAGGACCGGGCCTTTCTTGCTTCATGGGGCGCCGGCAGCGCCGACGTCACCGTGGCCCGGCTGTTCGAGACCGGCCCCGGCCCGCCCACAGCGCGACCAGTGGACCGTGGCCCTGCTGGACCACGGCGACCGAGGCCACGACGACCGACGTGCCGCGGCCGATCGCGCCGGCGCCGCTCAACGGCGCAGTGCCCGCCGTCTGCGCAAGGCAGCGATGGCGGCCAGGCCGACACTGGCCAGCGCCAGCGAAGTCGGCTCGGGCACCTCGTTCGCTTCCGTGATGGATTGGAGGCTGAACTCGTAAAAAGCCGCTTCGTCCTCCATCGCGTCCAGGAAGTGCACCTGGACCTGCATCAAGGGCCAGAGGGCAGGGTCGAGCTCAGAGAGTTCCAGCACATCGTCGCTGTCGAGGTTGGTGGCAGGACCGATGCCCGAACGCAGAATGAACCGCAGCAGCGTCCAGCCGTCCTTTCCACCCACGATGCTGCTGGGCCCGCCTCCCAGGTAGGCCAGGTGGTTGACGCTGAAAAAGTCGCCCGTGGTGCCGTCGCGCATGGAAATGAAGCCGTCGTTGAACAGCGTGGTGACGGACCCGAAGGAAAAGAACCCCGAAACCAGCGTTTCCGGTGCAGCGCTGTCGAACACGATGCGGCCTCTGCCCACGGTGCCGAGCGGCGACGGTGTGGTGGTTTCCACAGAAGACGTCAACTTCCGGGTCATGGTCCCGGCCAAGTCGTAGGTCACAAGGGCGGCATTCGCCGCCAGCGAACCGCACGCCAATGCCAATCCAGCAATCAACGACTTCATTCTTCGATCTCCCTCAAGTGGTGAAACGCAACGACGTGCACGCAGGTTGTACGTCGATACCCGCCAGGAAGTCAGCGCCGCAGCGAATCCTCAGAGAAAGCTGAGAAGTGCCGGGCAAGGTCGCCGAGCGGGGCCCGTGGTCATGGGCTTTGCGGCTGCGGCACAGTTGGCGTGCCGCTGTTCCGTGCGTACGCCGCCACCCATCCCTTGTGGGTGATGATCGAGACCCGGCCGTGCGGCGCGTCGCTGCCCGGCTCCGACGTCATCCCCACCACATAGCCAGAGGCCTTGAGCGCTCTGAGCCCCTCGATGGCTGCAGCGTCCGTGAAGGAGACAGGCAGGTCGCAAAGGGCGATGGCACGCAGCAGTTCCAAAGACATGGTTTCCTTTTCTTCACACCGCACAAGCCAGGCGGAATCCGTGCGCCGCCATGGCTGCGCCGTGCAGCTCAATGCGCAGCGGGCGGTGGTGGAGGATGCAGGCCGGCCGGGGGCGACATCACCTGTTCCATGAACACGCGCATGGCTTCGAGTGACCCGAAGTGGCTGGCGCGGCCAGACGCCACGTGCTCGATCCGCCCGCGCAACAGCGCGGCGTCGAATGGCGTTCCGCGGTGGAGCTGCACGACGAACGCCCAGTCCGGCGGCAGGCTCGCCAGCGCAGAGACTTCATCCATGGGGCACGCGGCCGAAAGCAAGGCAGGGATCCATGGCTGGACCTTAGTCTTGGTTGTTCCGAAAGTTCTGGGCAAGCTCTGAGAAAATTCTGAGCTTCAGCGGGCCCGCGATCAGCGTCATGCACTCTTGGCGCACGCTCGGCCTGCACTGGAGCGACACCCGTGCCGACTGTGGAACCTCTGGGGCCTGCCGCGCCGCCCTGGGCCGAATTGCAATTCGGCCCTTACCGGCTGTTGGGCCCGCACGGGCCGCTGCTCCAGTCCGGGCGGGCTGTCGATCTGCCGCGCAAGCCACTGGCGATCCTGTGGCTGCTGGCCAGCCGGGCAGGCGAGGTGGTCCACAAGGACGAGCTGCTGGCCATCGTCTGGCCGCGCATGGTGGTCAGCGACGGCGTGATCGCCACCTGCATGCGCGATCTGCGGCAGGCGCTCGGGGACGATGCGCGCGCGCCGCGCTTCATCGCCACGGCGCACCGCATCGGCTACCGGTTCATCGGCGAGGTCGCGGCCCGTGCGGCAGCGGCCGCCGGCGCGCTGTTGCCGCAGGCCACGCCGCCGCTGCCCGACGCATTGGTCGGCCGCTCCGCCGAGTGCGCGGTGCTGCAGGCCGCCTTGCAGCGCGCTGCGGCCGGCCAGCGCCAGATCGTGTTCGTCACCGGCGACGCCGGCATCGGAAAGAGCCGGCTCGTCGATGCCTTTGTGGCCACGCTCGGTGCGCAGAGGGCCGCCGACGCAGCGGGCACGGGCGCGGCGCGCGTGGGGCAGGGCCAGTGCATCGAGCACTTCGGCGCAGGGGAGCCCTACCTGCCGGTGCTGGAGGCGATCACCCGGCTGTGCCGGCAAGCCGATGGTGCGCCGCTGGTCGACCTGCTGCAGCGCCATGCGCCGAGCTGGACGGCCCAGATGCCGGGCGTCTTCGGGCACGCGCCGCACACCGCTGCGCTGCCGCCGGCGGGTGAGGATGCGGTGCAGCGCATGCCACGCGAGCTGGCCGAAGCGGTCGACCTGGCCGCTGCCGACCGGCTGCTGGTCCTGGTGCTCGAAGACATGCACTGGAGCGATCCATCGACGGTGGACTGGCTCGCGATGCTGGCGCGGCGGCGTGAACCGGCGCGGCTGCTGGTGATCGCCACCTGCCGGCCGGTCGAACTGATCGTGCATGGCCATCCCCTCAAGCAGGTGAAGCAGGACCTCGTCACCCGCCGGCTCGCCAGCGAGCTGGTGGTGGGCCGCCTCGGCGCGGCCGCGGTGCAGGACTATGTCGCGCAGCGCCTGCCGCAACCGGGCTCGGCACCCCGGCTCGCGGCGGCCGTCTTCCGGCGCTCGCAGGGGCATCCGCTGTTCATGGTGCACATGGTCGATGAAGTGCAGCACGCGTCCGACGCCGTGGCTACGCTCGACGGCGACACGCTGCCCTTCGGCGTGCGCGAGCTCATCGAAGCCCAGGTGACGCGGCTGCCGGTCGACGCACTGGCTGCGCTCGAAGCCGCCAGCGTGGCCGGCGCCGAGTTCGCCACCGCGCTGGTCGGGGCCGCTCTGCAAAGGCCGGCCGAAGAGATCGAGCAATTGCTGGAGACGCTGGTACGGCAAGGCCATTTCGTCGAAGGGCGGGGCCTGGCCCGCTGGCACGATGGCACCGTGAGCGGCCGCTATGCCTTTCGCCACGACCTGGTGCGCGAAGGCCTGTACCGGCGCCTTGGCAGTGCCCCGCGCATGCGCCTGCACGCAGCCATCGGCACCAGGCTGGCCGTGGCCTACGCCGAGCATGCGGGCGACATCGCGGCCGAGCTCGCACTGCACTTCGAGCATGCCCAGGATCCATGGCGTGCCGCGCAGCACCGCACGCTGGCCGGCGACAAAGCCTTGCACCGCTTCGCACCGCTGGAGGCGCTCGCCCACGCCGAAAGGGGGCTCGCGCAGCTCGGGTCGGCACGGGGCACCCGCCACGACCGCCACGCATGCGATGCCGCGGAGCTGTCCCTGCGCCTGATCGAGGGCGCCGCCCTGCTCGCGATCCGCGGCTTCACCGCACCGGAGGTCGAGGCCACGTACACCCGAACGCTGGCCCTGGGCGTTGCGGTGAACGACGCCAGCGCGATCGGGCCGGCGCTCTCCGGGCTCTTCAACCTCTACCTGACACGCGCCGCCTTCGCACAGGTGCAGCAGATCGCCGACCAGGCGTTGGCGCTGTTGCAGCGCCAGCCCGACACCGTGCTGGAGATGCTGGCCCACAACGTGCGCGGTGCGGCGCTGCTGTTCTCGGGCGCCGCATCCGCATGCTTGCCGCACGTGGCCAGGACCCGGGCCCTGTACGACGCGCAGGCCCATGCGCATCTGGCGGTGCTCTACGGTGAAGACCCGGCCATGGTGAGCCACCACGTCGCTGCGCTCGCATGCTGGGTCGTCGGCGAGGCCGACGAGACCGAGCACCACCTGCGCGAAGGCCTCGCGCTGACGCACCGCATGGCCCATCCGTTCGGAGAGGCGCAGATGCTCTGGATGGAGGCGCTGATCGCGCTCGACGGCGACGACCTGCCACGCGCCGAGCGCGCGACCTTGCGGCTCGATGCGCTATGTGCGGCGCACGGTTTTCCGCTCTGGCTGGCCGGCGGCCAGATCCTGCGCGGCGCCGCCCTGGCGGGCCGCGGTCTGCACGACGAGGCGCAAGGTCTGACGGACCAAGGCCTGCAGGCCTGGCGCGATGCCGGCACGCTGCTGACCTTTCCGCATGCGCTGGCCGTGGCTGCGCGCGTGCACGCGCACGGCGGCCGGCCCGACAAGGCCCTGCAGCATCTCGCGGAGGCGCTGGAAACCGTGGGGCGCACCGGCGAACGCTGGTACGAGCCCGAGCTGCACCGCCTGCAGGGCACCTGGCTGCTGCAGCACCGGGGTGACGGGCCAATGGCCCGGGCAGAGGCGGGTGCGTGCTTCGGCCGCGCCGTGGTGCTGGCCCGTGAACAGCGGGCCGCGCTGTTCGAGCGACGTGCCAGCGCAAGCCTGGCGCGGCTCGCGGCCGCCGGCGCGCCCGGCGCCTCAGCGGCTGGCTGAGCCGCACGGCGGGCGCCCTGGCATGGCGTTGCCGCCTTCGGCCGAGGCTCGGCGCCGGCGGCGGCGCAGCGCGTCCTGGCCACGGCCAACGGCACCGGGTTCGCCCTGTCCGCTGGCATCGCCAGCACCAGCTTGGGGTACGCCACGCACCGGCCGATCAGAGATGATCGGGCCCTTGCTTTTCTCGGAGGCTCCATGGCCGACAAGATCCTCGTCTTCTACGGTTCGTACCGTTCCGACCGCATGGGCATTCGCCTGGCGGACTTCATCGTCGCAGGCCTGAAGGCGCGGGGTGCCGAAGTCGATTTCATCGACGCGAAGGCCGTGGGCCTGCCCATGCTGGATCGGATGTACAAGGAATATCCGCAAGGCGAAGCGCCCGCCGCGATGGAAGCGCTGGCCGGCAAGATCCGAGGGGCCGACGCTTTTGTCTTCGTCACCGGCGAATACAACTGGGGCGTGCAACCGGGCCTCAAGAACCTCACCGACCACTTCCTCGAAGAATGGTTCTGGCGGCCCGCCGCCATCGCCAGTTACTCGGCCGGCCGGTTCTCGGGCGTGCGTGCCGGCACGGCCTGGCATTCCACCTTGTCGGAGATGGGCATGGTCGTGATCTCCAGCGCGCTGGCGGTGGGCCCGATTGCGCAAACGCTCGATGCGCAAGGCGAGCCGACGGGCGACGCGGGCGCGAGCCTGCAGCGCGCCTTTCCGCGATGGGCCGACGACCTGGCGTGGTGGACGAATGCGGCGCGGGTGCAGCGGGCGGCGCAGAAGCCGCCCTACTGAGGGGCATGGCCGCGCCGGCCACCTTGGCCCAGCAGCGCGAGAACGATGGCCAGCACACACAGCCCCGCCGCCGCTGCGAACGTGCCCGTGAAGGCTTCGCCGATGGCCTGCGAAGAGCTGCCAGCCACGCCATGGCCATCCAGCATGAAAGCAAAGGTCCAGGGCGCCAGTGAGGCCCCTGCCATGAAGCCCAGGTTGCGCGACAAGCCGAGCAAGCCCGACAGCAGGCCCTTGTCTGCGTCATGCGTGCCCGTCATCACCGCCGTGTTGTTGGCGGCCAGGAACAGCTGGAAACCCGGCGTCATCAACACCAACGCCCCCACGTAGCCCGGCACGCGAAACCGCGTGGACAGAACGGCGAAGCAGCACAGCGCTGCCGCAGTCAGCAAGAGCCCTGCCATCAGGGTGCGATGGGTCCCGAAGCGGTCGGTGGCGCGACCGGCGGGCACGCCCGACAGCGCGGCCACGACCGGCCCGACCGCCATGACCAGGCCTGTCTGCGCTTCACTCAGGCCGAGGCCGAACGACAGGAAAAACGGGCCTACCACCAGCGTCGACATCATGATGGCGCCGACCAGAAGGTTCATGGCCAACGACGTTGCGACAGGCCGCTCCCGCAGCATGTGCAGGGGCACAAGGGGGCGTGCAGCCGTCCGCTCGGTGTGGACGAAGGTGACGAGCGCGGCGGCTGCCACCACCAGCGCCGTCCAGGGCTGGATGGCCAGGCCGGACGCGCCGCCAGTGGCGGACAACGCAAGGCACAGCAGGACGATGCTCAGCCACAAGCCGCCCGCCCAGTCCATGGAGCCGGCATCGGTACGGGCGGTGATGGCCTTCGGGATGCAGCGCAAGGCGACTGCCAGGGTGATGACACCGCTCAGCATCAGCAACACAAAGGCGGCACGCCAGCCGAGCGCGCCGATCAGCAGGCCGCCGAGGGCCGGCCCCGCCGCGGTGCCGAGGGCCGACATCGTTCCGAGCAGGCCCATTGCCGTGCCCACGCGCCCTTGCGCCACCAGCCCTTTGGCGATCGGCAGAGGCAGCGCCATGAGGGCGGCCGCACCGATGCCCTGGACCACGCGCCCGGCGATGAGCCACCCCAGGCCCGGGGCTGCGGCACAGGCGGCAGAAGCCAGCGTGAATAGCGCCAGGCCGGCGACCAGCACGCGGTGCTGGCCGTAGAGATCGCCCAGGCGCCCGGCCAGGACGATGGCCACCGTCACGGCGAGCAGGTAGGCCAGCACGACCCACTGCACTTGCCGCACGTCGGCCGAGAACACCCTTCCCAGCGTGGGCAGTGTCACCGTGGCGATGCTGACGCCCAGCGATGCGACCAGCACGGACGCCGCAAGGGCAAACACCATCGGTTTGTTTGGCGGAAGATCTTGTTCGATGTGCATGCGAGGCTTCTTGCTGCGAAATGGATGAGCACCTACTATGCAACTTCAAGTCAACTTGAAGTCAAGCATGGATCTCATCGATATCGGTGCGCTGTCGAAGGCCAGTGGCGTTGCCGCGTCAACCCTGCGCTATTACGAGGAGCTGGGCCTGGTGCAGTCCGTGGGGCGCAACGGCTTGCGCCGGCAGTACGGCGGGGAGGCGCTCTTGCAGCTCGCGTTGATCTCGTTGGGCAAGGCCGCCGGCTTCTCGCTGGCCGAGATCGGCCGCATGTTCGACAAGGACCGGCATCCGGACCTGCCCCGGCCCACCCTGCAGCAGCGGGCCGATGCGCTCGACCGGCAGGCCCGCCGGTTGAAGACCCTGAGCGGCCTGCTGCGGCACGTTGCCGAGTGCCCGGCGCCTTCGCACATGGCATGCCCGCGCTTTCGCAAACTCTTGCGCGCGGCGAGCCCGACATTGCCACTGGCCGAAGTGCCACGCAGCGGCGCTGGCGCCGACCCGGCCTAGCGGCGCCGCAGGCGGCTGCTCAGGCCCGCCTGCGCCGCAGCAGGGCCTCCAGCGCTTCGAACAGCAATTCGCTCAGCAGCGCCAGCGCGGCGGCGGGCACCGCGCCGGCCAGCAGCAGGTGCTTGTCGTTCAAGGCCAGGCCCGTCACGATGCGTTCGCCGAATCCGCCGGCACCGATGAAGGCCGCGATGGTGGCGGTGCCGATGGCGATGGTGGTCGCCGTGCGCACGCCGGCGATCAGCGTGGGCAGGGCCAGTGGCAGTTGCACCAGGTGCAGGTTCTGGCCGGGCGTCATGCCCAGGGCCGTGCCGGCCTGCTTCAAGCCATCGGACACATCGGCCAGGCCCGTCACGGCGTTGCGCATGATGGGCAGCAGGGCATAGAGCGTCAGGGCGATGAGTGCGGGCAGGGTGCCGATGGCGCCCATGGCCGAGATCAGCACCGCCAGCAGTGCCAGCGAGGGCACCGTCTGCAGCAGCCCGGCCACGCCCAGCACCAAAGCCCGCAGCCGCACGTGCGGGAACACCAGGATCGCCAGCGGCACGCCGATCAGCGTGGCCACACCGACCGACACCGCCACCAGCATCAGGTGCTGGCGGGCGAGCCGCGCAAGGTCGGAGCCGAACAGGCGCGCGGTGAAGCCGCTCGCCTGGTCGGCGCCCGTCGCACCGCCGGCCAGGAAGTCGCGTGCGATGCGGTCGAAGGCCTGGCCCTGCAACTCGGCGCGCGCGTTCATGGCGATCATGGCGCGCTCGTCGATGCGGCCTTCGAGCCGGCTCAGCGCGGCCCAGGCCTGGGGCAGGCGCTGCGGCACGTCCAGCCGGTACAGCACCACCGCGTCGTAGCGCGGGAAATAGGCGCGGTCGTCTTCGAGCACGCGCAAGCCGAGGTGGTCGATCTTGGCGTCGGTGGTGTAGATGTCGATCACGTCGACCTGGCCGGCCCCCACCGCGTCGTAGGCCAGGCCGTGGTCAAGCCCCGTGGGCGTCTGCTGGAGGCCGTAGTGCTTCGCCACGCCGCGCCAGCCGTCGGCCCGGCCGATGAATTCGTTGGACAGGCCGAACTTCAATGCCGGATGCTGCGCCAGGTCGCTCAGGCGCCGGATGCCCAGGCGCTCGGCTTCGCTTGCGCGCATCGCGAAGGCGTAGCCATCGTTGAAGCCGAGCGGGATCGCCACGCCCAGGCCCAGCGGCGCGAGCGCCGCCTGCATGGCGTCGCGCGACAGCGGGGTGGGGCTGCGCAGGATCTCTGCCGAAATGGTGCCCGTGTACTCGGCGTACATGTCGATGGCACCCGAACGCAGCGCCTCGTAGACGATGGCCGTGTTGCCCAGCCCCTGCCGCACGGTGGGCGCGCTGCGCAGTTGAGGCGCGGCCGTCTGGGCGAGGATCTCGGCCAGGATGTAGGACTCGGTGAAGCGCTTGGAGCCGACACGCAGGGCGCCGTCGTCGGCAGCGTGTGCACAGGGGCCGAAGAGTGCCAGCAACAGTGCGAGCCAGGCAGCGGAAAGGAGGTGGCGCAGTGCGGGCATCGGGCCAGTGTAGTGGTGCCACAGCAGGGCGCGGGCCGGCCGTCCGTCCTACATCCGAATGCGTGCCGTGCCCGTGTGCGGCGCGCGCGCTTTCCGGCGGACGCCGCGGCCGGTGTGCCGCAAGATCGACCCGCGCCGCATCCGCAAGGCGACACAAGGACACGCATTCATGAACAAGAAAGCTGCGCGAGCGAAGGAGAAGCCCCAGGGCAAGAAGAAGACGGGGGTCAAGCCCAGGAAGCACCACATGCCCAGTGTGGTGGGTGCCCACCATGGCACGCTGGCGCTGGATTCGATCGACATCGCCGGCTACAACCTGGAGGTCTCCGACGAGGACGGCTTCGTGGGCGACCGCGCGAGCCAGACCGCATTCCGCAAGTTGCTGGACGCGTGGCGCAAGCGCTACCGTGAGACGGGGCGCGAGGATCCGCTCGGCGACCTGCCCTCGGCCCAGCTCAGCAAGAAGGTGCTCGACCGGGCCTTGCACAGCAAATCGTCGACCGACGCCGGTGACATGGTGCGCGGCGCCATCGCCGAGTTCTCGGTCGAGTTGACCGATGTCATCGAGCGCTTCATGCGCCAGAAGGCCTGGAGCGGCGTGCAGCGCATCGTCATCGGTGGCGGCTTTCCGGAGAGCGAGGTCGGCGAGCTCGCGATCCTGCAAGCGGCCGCGCTGTGCCAGGTGGCCGAGATCCCGGTGGAGTTGGCGCGCCTGCGCCACGAGCCCGACGACGGCGGCCTGATCGGCTGGGTGCACCTGGCGCCGCCGCACTTCGTCGAGCATGCGGATGCGCTTCTGGCGCTGGACATCGGCGGCACCAACGTGCGCTGCGGCATCGTGAAGTTCCGGCGCGACAAGGCGGCGGACCTCTCTCGCGCCAAGGTCGTGCGCCGCAGCAAGTGGCGCCATGCGGACGACGAGCCCAGCCGCACCGCGCTGGTGGACGAGCTGGTGGCGATGCTGGCGGACATGATCGCCTGGGCCAGCCGACACGGCATCCGGCTCGCTCCCTTCGTCGGCATCGCCTGCCCCGGCCTCATCCGCGAGGACGGCAGCATCGCGCGCGGCGCGCAGAACCTGCCCGGCAACTGGGCGGCCGACACCTTCCACTTGCCCACCGCGCTGCGCGAGAAGCTCCCCGTGGTCGGCAAGGAAGCGACCCAGGTGCTCATGCACAACGACGCCGTGGTGCAGGGCCTGTCCGAGCTGCCGTTCATGCGCGATGTGAAGCGCTGGGCCGTGCTGACCATCGGCACCGGGCTGGGCAACGCCAGCTATGTGAACAAGGGGCCGCGGGCGCAGCCGGCCGATTGAGGGCCGCGCTAGCCGGCGGCCTGGCCGGTGGCCTGGCGCAGGGCGTCCAGCGCGGCCTCGAAATCGTAGTCGGCCACGGCCTGGGACAGCGCCGCGTAGTGCGGGCCGAGTGCGGCGCCCAGCGTGGCCCGGTGCGTGGCCAGCAGCTCGGCGGCCTCGGCATCGTCCTGCTCCAGCAGCTGGGCCAGTTGCTGCAGCAACGCATGCTGGTTGGGGCCGCCGGCATGCGCGGGGGTGTCGGCGGCGGGCGCCACGGCAGGCGCCAGGTGCGGACGGAGCGCGTCGAGCAGCGCGTGCAGGCTGGCCGCGGCCGCGGCCAGCATGGCATCGACGGTGGGGCGTGGCCGGCGCTCGCGCAGTGCCTCCTCGAGCGCGGCGGCATGCTGCTGCAGGTCGTGTGCGCCGATGTTGCCGGCCACGCCCTTGAGCGTGTGCGCCAGGCGCTCGGCCGTGGTCGGATCGCCGTCCTGCAGCGCCTGCGCGATGGCCTCGGGCACCCGGGCCTGGCCCGCCACGAACTTGTCCAGCAGTTGGCGGTACAGCGCCTGCTTGCCCATCGCGCGGCGCAGGCCCGACGCGACATCCAACCCCGCGACCACCGGCAGGCTCGACGCCTCGGCGGAGGGCGTGGTGGGCAGGTCCGGCGCGGGGCCGGCGGCGGCATCGCCGCCGAGCCCGGCGCGCGGTTTCATCCAGCGCGCCAGCGCCTGCCACATGGCGTCGGGCTCGATCGGCTTGGCGATGAAGTCCTGCATGCCCGCCTGCAGGCAGCGTTCGCGGTCGGCCTGCATGGCGTTGGCGGTCATGGCCAGGACCGGCATGCCGTCGTGCACGGGATCCTCGCGCAGCAAGCGCGTGGCGGTCACGCCGTCCATGACCGGCATCTGCATGTCCATGAGCACGAGGTCGTAGGGAGGGGTGCTTGCCACCCGGGCCTGCACCATGTCGATGGCGATGCGGCCGTTGTCGGCGATGTCGACGACGAAGCCGGCATCGCGCAGCAGCTCGCCCGCGACCTGCTGGTTCAGGTCGTTGTCTTCGACCAGCAGGATGCGCGCACCGCGCAGGCCGCGCAGTGCATCGAGCGCGCTGCTGCGGCCACTGGACGCCGGGCTGGCGGCGGGGAGGGCGGCGCCACGGCTGGCGCGCATCATGGTGTCCAGCAGCACCGACGCGCTGACCGGCTTGTGCACCAGGTGCTGGATGCCGGCCTGCTGGGCCCCGTGGATGATTTCCTCGCGGCCATAGGCGGTCACGATCATGAACTCGGGCTGCCGCTTCAGCGCCAGCGCGCGGATGGCCTCGGCGGTCTGCAGGCCGTCCATGTCGGGCATGCGCCAGTCCAGCATGGCGAAATCGAAGGGCTGGCCGGCCTCGGCCGCGTCGCGTGCGGCAAGCACCGCCTGCGCGCCCGAGTGCACGGTGGTGACCTTGAGCGACATGTGCTCGAGCATCTCGCCCAGCACGGCGGCGGCATGCGCGTTGTCGTCCACCACGAGCGCGCGCTGTCCGCGCAGGTCGACCAGCGGCAGCGCTGCCGGCGCGCGGCGCTCGCCCAGGCCCAGCCTGGCCGTGAACCAGAACACCGACCCCTGGCCGAGTTCGCTGCGCACGCCGACCTCGCCGCCCATCAGCGCGGCCAGCTGCTTGCTGATGGCCAGGCCCAGTCCGGTGCCGCCGTAGCGCCGCGTGGTGGAGGTGTCCGCCTGCTCGAAGCTGCGGAACAGGCGGGCCATCTGTTCTTGCGACAGGCCGATGCCCGTGTCGCGCACCTCGAAGCGCAGCACGGTCTGCGGCCCGGTGCTGGCCTGGGCACTGTGCAGGCTGTCCACGCGCACCACGATGCCGACCTCGCCCTGTTCCGTGAACTTGATGGCGTTGTTGACGTAGTTGATGAGGATCTGGCCCAGGCGCAACGGGTCGCCGATGAGCTGTTGCGGCACGTCGGGCGCGATATCGAACACCAGCTCCAGGTTCTTGGCCGTGGCCTTGTCGGCCACCACGCCCGAGACGGTGGCCATCATGCCGTCCAGCTCGAAGGGGGTGGCCTCCACGTCCAGCTTGCCGGCCTCGACCTTGGAGAAGTCCAGGATGTCGTTGAGGATGCCCAGCAGGTGCTGGCCCGACTGCTGGATCTTGGCGATGTAGTCGCGCTGGCGCGGTGTCAGCTCAGTCTTGAGTGCCAGGTGCGACATGCCGATGATGGCGTTCATGGGCGTGCGGATCTCGTGGCTCATGTTGGCCAGGAAGTCGCCCTTGGCGCGGCTGGCGGCGCCGGCTTCGTCGCGGGCGCGCACCAGGGCGGTCACGTCCATCTGTGCGCCGGTCATGCGGATGGCGCGGCCCTTGGCGTCGCGCTCGATGCGGCTGTGCGTCTGCAGGACGCGGACGCTGCCATCGGGCAGCAGGATGCTGAACTCGTCGCGGTGCGTGGAGGCTTCGGGATCGGCCAGCGCGCCGAAGAAGCTCTTGCCGGTGCGCTCCTGGTCCTCCGCGACCAGGCGTTTGTTCCAGGTGGAGTAGCTGCGGTCGGTCGTGCCCTGCAGGCCCCACAGGCGCTCGAGCTGCGGGCTCCAGTAGTGTTCGTTGGTGACGAGGTCCAGGTCGAACAGGCCGATGCCGCCCGCATCCTGCGCCACGTTGAGCCGGGCGCTGGCCTTGTGCAAGGCTTCCTGGGTCTTGTTCTGGTCCATCATGTCCACCACCACGCCCACCATGCCGGCAGACGAGCCGTCCGGCCGCGCGATGGCGCTGGCCGAGTAGAGCGTGGGGTGCACCTTGCCGTCGGCGAAGCGGAATTCCTCTTCCCGCTGGAAGGTGCCGCGGCCGTGCACGAGCGCCTGCTGCTCCTGCTGCAGCTGGCGGGCCCGGTCCTCGGACATGGAGCCGAGCGCCAGTTCGTCCTTGCCCAGCAGCTGCGCGGGATCGGCTCCGAAGGCCTGGCCGAATGCCGCGTTGATGCCCAGGAAGCGTGCCCGCGCGTCCTTGTAGAACATGGGCGTGGGCACCGCGTCGAGCACCGACTGCAGGAAGGCCGCATGCTCGACGCCGACCTGCTGCGCGGCATGGCGGTGGCGCGCCCGCTGGCTCAGAAAGCGGCTCGCCAGCAGGATCAGCAGCAGGCCCAGGGCCGCCACGATGCCGGTGACCGTGCTGTGCAGCTGGCGGGTGGGTGCCACGGCGTCCAGCGCGCTGAGCGTGAGGAGCCGGTAGCCGGGTTCGGACAGGTCGGCACGTTCCACCACATAGGGCGTGCCCTGGACCAGCCAGTGGTTGGCATGCAGCAGTTCCGGCGGGCGTTGCACGGCCAGCATGGCCGGCGCGGTGCGGGTGGGGTCTGCCGCTGCTGGCGGCACGGAGGTGTCGCCGGCGAGCGGGCCGACGCGGTGCAACACCAGATCCGGACGCGAGGAGGCCAGCACCATGCCGTCGCCGTCGACGATGGCCGCGATGCGCTGGCCGGCCAGCATCTCGTTCATGGTGCTGGTGTCCAGCCGCACGACCACGGCACCGAAGCTGCCGTCGTTGGCATCGACGCGGCTGGCCACGTAGAAGCCGGGGTAGCGGCCATCGCTGCCCATGTCGAACCGGCGCCCCACGCCCTCGCGCAGCACCTGGTAGAAGTAATCGCGGTCGCCGTAGCTGGCGCCCAGCAGGCCGCCGGGCTCGGTCCAGTCGCCGCTGGCGATCACGGTGCCCGAGCGGTTGACGACGAACATCTGGTCGTAGCTGAGGTCCTGGATCAGCCGGCGCAGGTAGTTGCCGACATTGCGCACCAGGAAATCCTGCGACAGCGCGGATGCCCGTTCGGCGGAGGTCTGGGCGGTCTCGATGGGCGTGTTGACGACGAAGCGGCGCGAGGCATCGATCACGTCGACCTGGTGCGCTGCCATGTTGGAGACGCTGCCGAGCTCCACGAACATGCGGTCGATCAGCCGCCCCGTGGCCGACGCGTCCAGCCGGGCGCCGTCGGCGAGGTTCTCGACCTGGGAAGCGACGATGCGGCTGGACAGCAGATGGCCCCCGAGGAACGTGGCCAGCAGCCATGCCAGCGCCGCCACGGCCGTCCACAGGTGGATGGGCCGCAAGGCAAGCGGGGCGTCGGCGGGTGTCGGCGCGGGCGATGGCGGCATGCAATGGCTCCGTTGGCGGCGAGGTGGTGCGCATGGTCCCCGCCGCTGCAAATGCGATCTTGCCTCAAGGGCTTGTGCGCAAGGTGACCGCAGGACCTGCGGGGGGCTGCCGTTTGTAGCAAATCTGCCGGGGCGCCCGGCGGGGCGTGGTGTGTATGCGCTTCTCCCTTCCTTTCGCTTCACTGCGGAAAGGTCGCGGCAGGGCCAAGCGTCGGTCAGGGCGGCGGCCACGTCCCCCGCGCGCTGCAGCGGCACAAGGCCATCCACGGAGCAGCTGAGAAACCCTGACCGCACCGGCCAGGCGCCGCCTCAGCCGGCCGGTGCGTAGGGCGCGAAACGACGCGCGTTCGGATCGATGCTGAGTGGCCGGCCCATGGCCGGGAAGGCCCGCTGCACGCAGTTCTCCCGGTCGCAGACCTTGCAGCCCGAGCCGATCGGCACGGCGCGGTCGGCGGCGTCGGCCACCAGGCCGTCGCCATAGACCAGCCGGTTGGCGTGGCGCACGTCGCAGCCCAGCGCCACCGAGAAGATGCGGTGCGGCGCGCCGTAGCCGCCGCGCCGGTGCTCCACGGTGCGCGCGATCCACAGGTAGGTGCGGCCGTCCGGCATGCGCGCCAGCTGCGTGAGGATCTTGCCGGGCTGCGAGAAGGCCTCGTACACATTCCACAGCGGGCAGGTGCCGCCCGTGCGCGAAAAGTGGAAATCGGCCGAGGACTGGCGCTTGGACATGTTGCCGGCCCGGTCCACGCGCACGAAGAAGAACGGGATGCTCTGCGCATGCGGATGGCGCATGGTGGAAAGCCGGTGGCCCACCGTCTCGAAGCCCACGCCGAAGCGCTCGCAGAGCAGGTCGATGTCGTAGCGCAGCTCTTCCGCGCTCTCCTGGAAGATGCGGTTGGGCAGCACCAGCGCCCCCGCGAAGTGGTTGGCGAAGCCGATGCGCGCGAGGCTGCGCGCCTCGCCGGTGCTGAACTCGTTGGCCTGGATGAACGTGTCGATCATCGGCCCCATCTCGAAGAACGCGAGCTGCACGCCGAGCTGGAAGGACTGCTGCGCGGCGCTCAGCCCGGCCGCCAGCGTGATGGTGCGGCTGGCAGGGTCGAAGCTGCGCAGCGGCTGCTCGGCCATCGACGAGCCCGGCCCGGAGCGCACGGCGACGCCGTGCATGCGGCGCAGCCGCTGCTCCAGCGCGGCGAACAGGTTGCCGGCGGTGGGCGTGCGCGGCGGCGGGAAGCTGTCCTGCAACTGGGCGTAGACCTGCTCGGCGCGCTCGTCCAGCAGGGCCTGGTGCTGGTGCCGCGCGTAGAAGAACTCGCGCACCTCCTCGTAGGGCTGCAGCGGCGTCGAGGCCGCGGAGCGGTCGCCGTCGCTGCTTTCGGCGATCAGCCCCAGCCGCTCTTCGGCCGAGCGCACGCGCTTGTGCAGGGCCAGGATGGCCTTGGAGACGGCCGGCAGCTGCTGGGCCAGCATCTGCGCCTCGGCCTGCGGCACGTTGCCGGCGTCCGGCCCTTCGGCCAGCACGGCGCGCAGCTCGGCCAGCTGGCGCGTCTGCGCATCTTCGGAGAACAGCTGCAGGTCGATGCCGAAGGCCGACTGCAGGCGCAGCAGCACGTTGACGGTCAACGGCCGCTGGTTGTTCTCGATCTGGTTCAGGTAGCTCGACGACACCTTGAGCGCCTGCGCCAGCGCAGCCTGCGTGAGGCCGCGCTGCTCGCGCAGCGTCTTCAGGTGCACGCCCATGAATGCTTTGGCCATATTCGCAAAGTTTGCACCATTGCAGGCAAGGTTTGCAATGATTGCACTTTCACTTGTTGCGAAGGCGCCGCTATTTTGCGAACATTGTGAAGCTGCAATACGAGAGGACAAGCAACATGGCACTGGATCAAGGCGATCTGCAGAAGTGGGCACAGGCGGCCGCCAAATCCGCGCCGGGCGGCGATCTGGCCGCGCTGAACTGGCTCACGCCGGACGGCATCACCGTCAAGCCGCTCTACACCGCGGCCGATCTGCAAGGTTTGCAGTACACGGACACCTTGCCCGGTTTCGCGCCCTACATCCGCGGCCCGCAGGCCACCATGTACGCGGTGCGCCCCTGGACCATCCGCCAGTACGCGGGCTTCTCCACGGCCGAGGAATCCAACGCTTTCTACCGCAAGGCGCTGGCCGCAGGCGGGCAAGGCGTGAGCGTGGCCTTCGACCTGGCCACGCACCGCGGCTATGACTCGGACCATCCGCGCGTGACGGGCGACGTGGGCAAGGCCGGCGTGGCGATCGATTCGGTCGAGGACATGAAGATCCTGTTCGACCAGATCCCGCTGGACAAGGTCAGCGTGTCGATGACCATGAACGGCGCGGTGCTGCCGGTGCTGGCCGGCTACGTGGTGGCGGCGGAAGAGCAGGGCGTGAGCCAGGAGAAGCTGAGCGGAACCATCCAGAACGACATCTTGAAGGAGTTCATGGTCCGCAACACCTACATCTTCCCGCCCGAGCCGAGCATGCGGATCATCGGCGACATCATCGAGTACACGGCCAAGAACATGCCGAAGTTCAACTCGATCTCGATCTCCGGCTACCACATGCAGGAAGCCGGCGCCAACCAGGCGCTGGAGCTGGCCTTCACGCTGGCCGATGGCAAGGAGTACGTGAAGACGGCGCTGGCCAAGGGCCTGAACGTGGACGACTTCGCCGGGCGCCTGTCGTTCTTCTGGGCCATCGGCATGAACTTCTACCTGGAGGTGGCCAAGATGCGCGCCGCGCGCCTGCTGTGGCACCGCATCATGAAAGAGTTCGAGCCCAAGAACCCCAAGAGCCTGATGCTGCGCACGCACTGCCAGACCTCGGGCTGGAGCTTGACCGAGCAGGACCCCTACAACAACGTGGTGCGCACCACCATCGAGGCCATGGCGGCGGTGTTCGGCGGCACGCAGAGCCTGCACACCAACGCGCTGGACGAAGCCATCGCGCTGCCTACCGAGTTCAGCTCGCGCATCGCGCGTAACACGCAGCTCATCATCCAGGAAGAGACCCACATCACCAGCGTGATCGATCCCTGGGCCGGCAGCTACATGATGGAGAAGCTGACGCAGGACATGGCCGACGCCGCCTGGAAGATCATCGAAGAGGTCGAGGCCATGGGCGGCATGACGCGTGCCGTGGATTCGGGCTGGGCCAAGCTCAAGATCGAAGCCGCCGCGGCCGACAAGCAGGCGCGCATCGACTCGGGCAAAGACGTGATCGTCGGCGTCAACAAGTACAAGCTCAAGACCGAAGACGCGATCGACAGCCTGTCCATCGACAACATGAAGGTGCGCGACGGCCAGATCGCGCGGCTGGAAAAGATCCGCGCCACCCGCGATGCCGCCAAGGTGCAGGCCGCGCTGGATGCGCTGACCGCTGCGGCCGAGACCAATACTGGCAACCTGCTGGCCCTGTCGATCGACGCCGTGCGCGCACGCGCCACGGTGGGCGAGATCAGCGACGCGCTGGAAAAATGCTTCGGCCGTCACCGCGCCGACACGCAGAAGGTGACTGGCGTCTACGCCGCGGCGTACGACTCGGCCGAGGGCTGGGATGCGCTGAAGAAGGAGATCGACACCTTCGCCGAAGAGCAGGGCCGCCGGCCGCGCGTGATGATCTCCAAGCTCGGCCAGGACGGGCACGACCGCGGCGCCAAGGTCGTCGCCACGGCCTTCGCCGACCTGGGCTTCGACGTGGACATGGGCCCGCTGTTCCAGACGCCCGAGGAATGCGCGCGCCAGGCCATCGAGAACGACGTGCATGCGGTGGGCGTGTCCACGCTGGCCGCCGGCCACAAGACGCTCGTGCCGGCCATCATCGAAGAGCTCAAGAAGCAGGGCGCGGACGACATCATCGTGTTCGTCGGCGGCGTGATCCCGCGGCAGGACTACGAGATGCTGTACGAGGCCGGCGTGAAGGGCATCTACGGCCCTGGCACACCGATCCCGGCCAGCGCCAAGGACGTGCTGGAGCAGATCCGCAAGGCGACGATCGCGGTTTTGTGATACCGTAATACGGTATTCAACCGGAGTTTGCCATGGCTGTTTCCGTTCGCATGGACCCCTTGATGGAGAAGGAGCTGGAGCTCGCGGCCAAGCGCAAGGGCATCACCAAATCGCAGTTCATCATCGAAGCGGTGGAGCGCGCGCTGGGCCGCAAGGATCCTTATGCCTTGATGGTGCAGCTCAAGGTGGAGGAGGCGCGCGCCGAGTACCAAGCCGTGTCCAAGGCCTTCGACGGCGTCGAGCAGCCCTACGATTCCGAAGCCTCGCGTGCCGCTCTGGTGGCCAAGCTCCGCGCCAAGCATGGCCTCAGCGCTGATTGATGCCAGTGCGATGGTGGCTGCGTTCGGCCGGCAACAGCCACATGCCGAGCGTTACCACGATCTGCTGCAACTGGCTGCGCTGGAACGCTGGGTCTTGTCGACCACCTGGCCCTGCGTGGTCGAGGCGAGCTATCTCGTCTCACCTCCCCAGCGCTATACCTTGTTGCAATGGCTCGGGCAGGGCGCCGTGGCCGTCTTTCCGTTCGGACAGGAGGCGCTGATGGATTTCGTCCCCTTGATGCAGCGGTACACCACAGCGCCGCGCTCAGAAATGGACCTGGCTGACGCATCGCTGGTCTGGCTGGCCGCGGAAACCGGCGTCACGCAGATCATGACCACCGACGTGCGCGACTTCTCCCGCTACCGGCTGCCCGACGGGCGTGCCTTCGACATCCTGTGAGCACCATTTCCACCACCTCCTGGGCCGAGCCGCTGCTGCGGGGCGAAGGGCCGCAGCAGCGCCGCGCCATCGCCAAGGCCATCACGCTGCTGGAATCCACCCGCGCCGACCACCGCGCGCAGGCCGACGAACTGTTGACCGCGCTGCTGCCGCACACCGGCCGCGCCTTCCGCCTGGGCATCTCGGGCGTGCCTGGCGTCGGCAAGAGCACCTTCATCGAGGCGCTGGGGCTGTTCCTGATCGCCCAGGGCCACCGCGTGGCGGTGCTCACCATCGACCCGTCGTCCACCGTCTCGGGCGGCTCCATCCTGGGCGACAAGACGCGCATGGAGCAGCTGTCCGTGCACGAGCGCGCCTACATCCGGCCTAGCCCATCGTCGGGCACGCTGGGCGGCGTGGCCGAGAAGACGCGCGAGGCCATGCTGGTCTGCGAGGCCGCGGGCTACGACGTGGTCATCGTCGAGACCGTGGGCGTGGGCCAGAGCGAGACGGCCGTGGCCGGCATGACCGACATGTTCGTGCTGCTGCAGCTGCCCAACGCGGGCGACGAACTGCAGGCCATCAAGAAGGGCGTGATGGAGATCGCCGACCTGGTGGTCATCAACAAGGCCGACATCGACCCAGACGCTGCGACGCGCGCGCAGGCGCAGATCACCTCGTCGCTGCGGCTGCTGGGCATGCACGGCAGTGCCGGCCACTCGCTGCACGACGAGAGCCTGTGGCGCCCACGCGCCATGCAGCTCAGCGCCCTGCGCAACGAAGGTGTCGACCGCTTCTGGGAGAAGGTCGCACAGTTCCGCACCTTGCAGACCGCCAACGGCCGGCTGGAAGCCCGGCGCCAGAAGCAGGCCCTGGCCTGGATGTGGGAACGCATCGAGACCGGGCTCAAGCAGGCCTTCCGCGGCCATCCCGCCGTGCGCGAGCAGTTGCCCGGCATGGTGGCCGCCGTCACCGAAGGCCGCATCGCCGCATCCACCGCCGCGCGCCAGCTGCTGGCCAGCGCATCCGTATCGACGTGAAGAGACACAACCGCTAGAGGAGTGACATGCAGGACATCCTGGAACAACTGGAACAAAAGCGCGCGCAGGCGCACCTGGGTGGTGGGCAGAAGCGCATCGACGCCCAGCACAAGAAGGGCAAGCTGACCGCGCGCGAACGCATCGAGCTGCTGCTGGACGACGGCACCTTCGAGGAATGGGACATGTTCGTCGAGCACCGCTCGGTGGACTTCGGCATGGCCGACAACAAGATTCCGGGCGACGGCGTGGTCACGGGCTACGGCATGATCAGCGGCCGGCTGGTCTTCGTGTTCAGCCAGGACTTCACGGTGTTCGGCGGTGCGCTCTCCGAAGCCCATGCCGAGAAGATCTGCAAGGTCATGGACCAGGCGATGAAGGTCGGCGCACCGGTCATTGGCCTCAACGATTCGGGCGGCGCCCGCATCCAGGAAGGCGTGGCCTCGCTGGGCGGCTATGCCGATGTGTTCCAGCGCAACGTGATGGCTTCGGGCGTGGTGCCGCAGATCAGCATGATCATGGGCCCCTGCGCGGGTGGCGCCGTGTACTCGCCGGCCATGACCGACTTCATCTTCATGGTGAAGGACTCGAGCTACATGTTCGTCACCGGCCCCGAGGTGGTGAAGACCGTGACCCACGAAGAGGTGACGGCCGAGGAACTGGGCGGCGGCATCACGCACACCACGCGCTCGGGCGTGGCCGACCTCGCGTTCGAGAACGATGTCGAGGCGCTCATGATGCTGCGCCGCCTGTACAACTACCTGCCGCTCAACAACCGCGAGAAGCCGCCGGTGCGGCCCAGCAACGACCCGGCCGATCGCCAGGACATGAGCCTGGACACGCTGGTGCCCGAGAACGCCAACAAGCCCTACGACATGAAGGAGCTGATCACGAAGACCGTGGACGACGGCGACTTCTTCGAGATCCAGCCCGAGTACGCCAAGAACATCGTCGTCGGCTTCGCGCGCATGGAAGGCCAGACGGTGGGCATCGTCGCCAACCAGCCGCTGGTGCTGGCCGGTTGCCTGGACATCAAGAGCTCGATCAAGGCCGCGCGCTTCGTGCGCTTCTGCGATGCCTTCAACATCCCGGTGATCACCTTCGTCGACGTGCCGGGCTTCATGCCGGGCACCAGCCAGGAGTACGGCGGCATCATCAAGCACGGCGCCAAGCTGCTGTATGCGTACGCCGAGTGCACGGTGCCCAAGATCACCGTCATCACGCGCAAGGCCTACGGTGGCGCCTACGACGTGATGAGCTCCAAGCATCTGCGCGGCGACGTCAACTTCGCCTGGCCCAACGCCGAGATCGCGGTGATGGGTGCCAAAGGCGCGGTGGAGATCATCTTCCGCGAAGACAAGAGCGACCCCGTGAAACTGGCCGCACGCGAGGCCGAGTACAAGGCCCGCTTCGCCAACCCCTTCGTGGCGGGCGCGCGCGGCTTCATCGACGACGTGATCCTGCCGCACGAGACGCGCAAGCGCATCTGCCGCTCGCTCGTGATGCTCAAGGACAAGAAGCTCGAGAACCCGTGGCGCAAGCACGGGAACATTCCTCTTTGATCGGCCCGGAGCGCAACAACATGTTCAAGAAAATCCTGATCGCCAATCGCGGAGAAAACGACCGCGCAGCGGGCGTTTCAACACATTGCATGGCACGCGCAGCGTGCGCAGGCGATTGCGTAGCGGAGACAAGCCATGTTTAAGAAGATCCTCATCGCCAACCGCGGAGAAATCGCCTGCCGCGTCATCAAGACGGCCAAGAAGATGGGCATCGCAACCGTCGCCGTCTACTCCGACGCCGACCGCTATGCCCGCCACGTGGAGCTGGCCGACGAGGCGGTCCACATCGGCGCCGCACCTTCGCGCGAGAGCTACCTGCTGGCCGACAAGATCATCGCCGCCTGCAAGCAGACGGGCGCAGAGGCCGTGCACCCGGGCTACGGCTTCCTGTCGGAGAACGAGGCCTTTGCCAAGCGCGTGGAGGAAGAGGGCATCGCCTTCATCGGCCCCAAGCACTATTCCATTGCGGCGATGGGCGACAAGATCGCCTCCAAGAAGCTGGCCAACGAGGCGAAGGTCAACACCATCCCGGGCTGGAACGACGCCATCGCATCCGCCGAGCGCGCGGTGCAGATCGCCAAGGACATCGGTTACCCCGTGATGATCAAGGCCAGTGCGGGCGGTGGCGGCAAGGGCCTGCGCGTGGCCTTCAACGACAAGGAGGCGCTGGAGGGCTTCACGGCCTGCCAGAACGAGGCGCGCAACAGCTTCGGCGACGACCGCATCTTCATCGAGAAGTTCGTCGAGCAGCCGCGCCACATCGAGATCCAGGTGCTGGGCGACAGCCACGGCAACGTGATCTACCTGAACGAGCGCGAATGCTCGATCCAGCGCCGCCACCAGAAGGTCATCGAGGAGGCGCCGTCGCCCTTCATCTCCGACGCCACGCGCAAGGCCATGGGCGAGCAGGCCGTGGCGCTGGCCAAGGCCGTGAAGTACCAGAGCGCCGGCACGGTGGAGTTCGTGGTCGGCAAGGACCAGGACTTCTACTTCCTGGAGATGAACACGCGCCTGCAGGTGGAGCATCCGGTGACCGAGTGCATCACCGGCGTGGACCTGGTCGAACTCATGATCCGCGTGGCGGCAGGTGAGAAGCTGCCGCTCACCCAGGCCGACGTGAAGCGCGACGGCTGGGCCATCGAGTGCCGCATCAACGCCGAAGACCCGTTCCGCAACTTCCTGCCCTCCACGGGCCGGCTGGTGCGCTTCGCGCCGCCGCAGGAAACCATGTTCGCGGCCGACACCGAGCACCTGCAGGGCGTGCGCGTGGACACCGGCGTGCAGGACGGCGGTGAGATCCCGATGTACTACGACTCGATGATCGCCAAGCTCATCGTGCACGGGCGCGACCGCAACGAGGCGATCGCCAAGATGCGCGAGGCACTGAACGGCTTCATCATCCGCGGCATCAGCAGCAACATCCCGTTCCAGGCCGCGCTGCTGGCGCACCCCAGGTTCGTCGCAGGCGACTTCAACACCGGCTTCATCGCCGAGCACTACGGCCTGGGCTTCCATGCCGAGGACGTGCCGCACGCCGAGCCCGAGTTCCTGCTGGCACTGGCCGCCTTCGCCAACCGGCGCTACCTGGGCCGCGCCAGCGGCATCAGCGGCCAGATGGCGGGCCACGGCCTCAAGGTGGGCCAGGACTTCGTGGTCGTGGCGCTTGGCGCAGACGGCCACCACAAGGCCACGCCCGTGCGCGTGACCAGCTACGAAGGCCAGACCGGCAGCAGCACGGTGCAGGTGGGCGCGCGCAGCTATGCGCTGGCCAGCGACAGCCGGCTCGGCGCGATCCGGTTGGCCGGTACCAGCAACGGAGAGCCGTTCAGCGCCCAGGTCGAGCGCGGCACGCCCAAGAACACGCTGGCGATCCGCGTGCAGCACAACGGCACGCAGCTCGATGCGCTGGTGCTGTCGCCGCGCGGAGCCGAGCTGTTCACGCTGATGCCCTACAAGGCGCCGCCGGACATGAGCCGCTTCGTGCTCTCGCCCATGCCGGGCCTCCTGGTGGAGGTGGCGGTGCAACCGGGCCAGAAGGTGCAGGCCGGCGAGCGCGTGGCGGTGATCGAGGCGATGAAGATGGAGAACGTGCTGTTCGCCGCCGCCGACGGCGTGGTCGGCAAGGTGCTGGCCAACAAGGGCGAAAGCCTGGCCGTGGACCAGCCCATCGTCGAGTTCGCCTGACACCGGGCCCGGTGGGCGCACAAGTGCGTCCATCTCCCGGCGGCCTGGGCCGCTGCCCCGTGCGGTTCGCTGCACGTTCGGCGCCGAAAGACGGACGTTGGCGCGGTGCCGACATGGCCGCGCCCAAGCTCTGCGAACGAGGGCTCAACGCCGTGCTTCGTCGGCGATCGTCCTCGTGCATTTGGACGGTCTTGGCAGCACGGGAAAGAGGCCGACTTTCTGCGCCCGGAGACTTCCCAGGCGCCGCCAGCGCCTCCCACAATCGCCGCAGATCCCGTTAAACCAGGAAGGACGCGATGCCTCAAGAATCCCTGTTGACCCCACCCGAATCGGTCGCGCACGCGCAACCTGTGCATTTCGCGCCGCCGGTCCGCCGCGCGCAAGTTGCCGCCTCGGCGCCCCAACGTTGGCGCGTCGAAGACGTGCAGGCCCTGCTGAACCTGCCGTTCAACGAACTGCTGTTCCGCGCCCAGACCGTGCACCGGGCGCACTGGCCGGCAGGCGACATCGAACTGGCCACGCTGCTCTCGGTCAAGACCGGTGGCTGCCCCGAGAACTGCGGCTACTGCCCGCAGTCGGCCGGGTTCGACACCGGCGTGCAGGCGCAAAAGCTGATGTCGGTCGACGAGGTCCGCCACGCGGCCCAGGCTGCCAAGGATGCCGGTGCCACGCGCTTTTGCATGGGAGCGGCCTGGCGCGCGCCCAAGGACCGCGACATCGAGAAGGTGGCCGAGCTCGTGCGCACCGTGAAGGACCTGGGCCTGCAGTCCTGCGCCACGCTGGGCATGCTGGAAAAGCACCAGGCCGTGGCCTTGCGCGACGCGGGCCTGGACTACTACAACCACAACCTGGACACCGCGCCCGAGCACTACGCCGCCATCGTCGACACCCGCAGCTACCAGGACCGGCTGGACACGCTGGCCCATGTGCGCGCGGCCGGCATCAGCGTGTGCTGCGGCGGCATCGTGGGCATGGGCGAGACGCCGGTGCACCGCGCCGGCCTCATCGCGCAGCTGGCCAACCTGGACCCGTACCCCGAATCGGTGCCCATCAACAGCCTCGTGCGCGTGCCGGGCACGCCGCTGGCCGACGCAGAGCCGATCGATCCGCTGGATTTCGTGCGCGTGATCGCGGTGGCGCGCATCACCATGCCGACGGCGCGCGTGCGCCTGTCGGCCGGCCGCCAGCAGCTGGGCGAACCGGTGCAGGCGCTGTGCTTCCTGGCCGGCGCCAACTCGATCTTCTACGGCGACAAGCTGCTCGTGACCGGCAATCCCGATGCGGATGCCGACCGCCGGCTGCTGGACAAGCTGGGCTACGCCACCCGCCCCATTTCCATCGAACAGGACGAACACGCATGAGCACGAACAACCGACCCTTCCGCGTGCTGGGCATCCAGCAGATCGCCATCGGCGGCCCCGACAAGCAGCGCCTGCAAAAGCTCTGGGTCGAGATGCTGGGCCTCACGGTCACCGGCAACTTCCGCAGCGAGAGCGAGAACGTCGACGAGGACATCTGCGCCATCGGCAGCGGCCCCTTCAAGGTCGAGGTCGACCTGATGCAGCCGCTGGACCCCGAGAAGAAGCCGGCCGTGCACACCACGCCGCTGAACCACGTGGGCCTGTGGATCGACGACCTGCCCAAGGCCGTGGAATGGCTCACCGCCCAGGGCGTGCGCTTCGCGCCGGGTGGCATCCGCAAGGGCGCGGCCGGCTACGACATCTGCTTCCTGCATCCCAAGGCCAATGAGGCCTTCCCGATCGCGGGTGAGGGTGTGTTGATCGAACTGGTGCAGGCGCCGCCCGAGGTGGCCGCCGCGCTGGCGCTGCCGGCCTAAGTCCGCACGGTGGCGGGCAGGGCATCGCGCAACTGCTGCGCGGCACTGCCGAAGTCGAAGTCGCCGATGGCGCTGGCCATGCCTTCGTAGCGCTCGCCCAGCGCCGGGCGCAGCAGGGCGGCATTGCGCTGGAGCAGGTCGATCGCATCGGCATCGTCCTGCTCCAGCAGGGCGAGCAGCCGCTCGGCCAGCGGGCGTACGGTGTTCCAGTCGAACGGCCCGGCCGCGGCAGCGGCTGGCGGGGCCATGGCCTCGCCGGCCTCCAGCGCCTGGCGCAGCGCTGCGACGAGCGGGCCGCACAGCGTCTCGCAGGCGGCCAGCAGGCGGTCTTCCTCGGCCGCGTCGCGCAGCGGCTGGCTCAGGATGTCCTCCGCGGCCTGGGCGGCCTGCGCCAGTGGGCCGGCGCCGATGGTGGCCGCCGTGCCCTTGAGCGTGTGCAGCAGGCGCTGCGCCTGGGTGCGGTCGCCCGCAGCCAGCGCGGTGCGCGCCTTGGCGATGGCCTGCGCCTGGCCATCGACGAAGCGGCGCAGCAGGCCGTCGTAGGTGCTGCGCCGCTGCAGCACACGGCGCAGGCCGGCGGCGGCGTCCAGGCCAGGGATGCACAGCAACGCGTCGTCGGCCGCCAATGCGGCGTCCGGGGCCGGTGCGGCAGCCGGCGCGGCCCGTGCTACCGCGCGTTCGCGCCGGGGCAGCCACTGCAGCAGCTGGGCGTAGAGCTCGTTCGGATCGATCGGCTTGGCGATGTGGCTGTTCATGCCCGCGTCCAGGCAGCGCTGGCGGTCGCTGGCCATGGCGTTGGCCGTCATGGCCAGCACGGGCAGCTGCTGCCAGCGCGGGTTGCGGCGGATCGCGCGCGTGGCCTCCAGCCCGTCCATGACCGGCATCTGCATGTCCATGAGCACCAGTTCGTAGGGCTTGGCGGCGAGCCGGTCGAGCGCCTGCTGGCCGTCCTCGGCCACCTCGACCTGGATGCCCACCGCCTCCAGCAATTCGGTGCCGATCTGGCGGTTCAGGTCGTTGTCGTCGACCAGCAGCACCAGCGCGCCGCGCAGGGGCGCCAGGTGCGGCGCGTCGGACTGCAGCGCCGCGCGCGGGACGGGCTCGGTGGCGGGCTGGGCCACCGACAGGGCGCGCATCGCGGTCTCGAACAGCAGCGAGGGATTGACCGGCTTGACCAGCAGCAGCTCCACGCCCACGCGCTGCGCGTCCTGCAGCACTTCCTCGCGGCCGTGCGCCGTGACGATCACCGGCGTCGGCGGGGAGGCAAGCAGCGCCAGTTCGCCGGCCAGTTCGATGCCGTCCATGTCCGGCATGCGCCAGTCCAGGAAGGCCACCTCGAACGGCCGGCCGGCCTGCTGCGCCGCGCGGGCGAGTGCGAGCGCCTCGGCGCCGCCCGCGGCCTGCACCACGCTGCAGTGCATCTGCTCGAGCATGGTGCCCAGGATCTCGCGCGCGGTGGGGCTGTCGTCCACCACCAGCACGGAGCGCCCGCGCAGGTCGGGGATCGACAGCCGCGGCGCTTCGGCTTGCTGGCTGAGCAGCAGCCGCGCGGTGAACCAGAAAGTGCTGCCCTGGCCTTCGCGGCTGTGCACGCCGACCTCGCCACCCATGAGCTCGGCCAGCCGCTTGGAGATCGCCAGGCCGAGGCCAGTGCCGCCGTGCTTGCGCGTGGTCGAGCTGTCGGCCTGCTGGAACGACTGGAACAGGTGGGCGCTTTGTTCCTCCGTCATGCCGATGCCGGTGTCGTGCACCTCGGCGCGCAGCAACACGGCGCCGTCGGCCAGCACTTGGTGGCGCACCCGCACCACGACCTCGCCCCGCTCGGTGAACTTGATGGCATTGCTGGCGTAGTTGATGAGGATCTGGCCCAGGCGCAGCGGGTCGCCGCGCAGCCGGCGTGGCAGCAGCGCGCCCTCGGTGTCGAACACCAGTTCCAGGCCCTTGGCCGTGGCCTTCTCGCCGACCAGGTCGGCCACGCCGTCCAGCACGTTCTGCAGGTCGAAGTCCACGCTCTCCACCTCGAGCTTGCCGGCCTCGATCTTGCTGAAATCCAGGATGTCGTTGATGAGGTCCAGCAGGTGCTGGCCCGAGCGCTGGGTCTTGCGCACGTAGTCGCGCTGGCGCGCCGTGAGCTCGGTGCGCAGCATCAGGTGGCTCATGCCGATCACGGCGTTGAGCGGCGTGCGGATCTCGTGGCTCATGTTGGCCAGGAAATCGGACTTCATCTGCGAGGCCTGCTCGGCACGCGCCTGCGCCTGGCGCAGGGCGCCTTCCTGGGCGCGCAGGCTGTCGTTGGCCTCGGCCAGCGCGGCGGTGCGCTCCTGCACGCGCCGCTCCAGCGCTTCCTCGCTGCGCTTGAGCGAGGCCACGAGCTCGCCCTGCGCCGCGAGCGCTTCGGCGCTGGCGCGCTGGCGGGCCGCGAACTGGCGCGCCATGGCGCCGGCCAGCAACAGCGTCAGCACGCACTGGAAGGCGGTCAGCATGCCGGTCTGCAGGGTCTGGGCCTGCACCTCGCGGTTGCGTTGGTCGGTCAGCTCCCCCGAGGACTGCGTGGCCGCCAACGACATGTCGCGCACCGGCGAGCGGATCGCCAGGTACTGCTCGCGCAGCGCCTGCAGCGCCGCGCGTGGCTGGCCCGCCGCGGCGTTCGGGCCCAGCACCTGGTCGCCCGCGGCGATGAAGCGGCGCAGCTCGTCCATGCCCTGCTGGTAGGCCGGGTCCTCGCGCATGAGCTCGTAGGCCGTGCCTTTGTCCACCGCGCCCACGCGGCTGATGAACACGTCGTAGCGCAGCTGCAGCTGGCTGTGCGGCATGGCAGCTGCGTCCAGCAGGTGGGCGTTCAGCGCGTGGTCGAAGCGCTCGTACTCGACATTGAGCTGCGCGAAGGTCCACAGCGCATTGATGTCGCCGCGGCGCATCACGTCGTCCAGCGCCCGGTACTGCCGGTATTGCAGGACGCCGATGGCGATGTAGACCAGCACCAGGCTGGCGATCAGCAGGCGCAGGAGGCGTTGGCTGCGCGGCATGCGAAGGGGGAAGGAGCCGGGCGGCGCCCGGCCGTCGGTGGTGCGTTCGGTGGCGTCACTGCACCTGCAATTGGTGCAGCTGCCAGGCCGAACGGTTGTAGAAGGTCTCGGCCTTGAGTTCGGCCTTGCTGTCGAAGGGGTAGACGATGAACAGCGGGCCCTTCTCGCGCACCGGCATGGGCTTGTCGTTGAGCAGCCGGGCCACGATCACGTCGTAGCGGGCGGCGTCGGTGAACGGGATGTCGGTCTTGTAGTCGTTGAGCGCCACGGCCACGAGCTTGCTGCCGGTGGCGCCGGCCGCGGCCAGCACGTCGCGCAGCAGCGGGCCGGTGAAGCGCGTGGGCCCGGAGTGCCAGGGCGTGCTGGTCGAGAAGCTGTGCTGCGGCAGCTTCTCCAGCATCGCCATGTCGAAGACGGCACGCGGGCCGGCGTTGGGCTGGCCGACCTTGCCGCTGATCGTCAGGACGACCTCGCCGGCAGGCTTGTCCAGGGCTGCGGCCCAGCCCGGGGCCCAACAGGCACCAAGGAGCGCGAAGATGCGAAACAGCTTGGCCAGGGACTCGGTCATTGGGCAACCTCGTGCAGAAAAGGGGTGCGGCGCCGCTTCGGCGTTTCAAGGCGTTACTGCGCGCAACTATAGCGAATACCGGGCCGAATTGGCGCGCCAGGCGTGCGTTTGCACAGGGGCCACGGGTGCGGGATTCACCGTAGGCAAGCCACGGGCCCCGCGCGTAGACTGGTCTGACCAGTGGGCCACCGGCACCGCTGGGCAAGGAGACAAAAGATTGCAGCCAACGCAAGTAGCCAGTCCGTCTTATTTCCACAAAGTCGTCGACTGCCAATGGGCCTGCCCTGCCCACACCCCCGTTCCCGAGTACATCCGCCTCATTGGCCAAGGCCGCTACGCCGACGCCTACATGGTGAATTGGGCCTCCAACGTGTTCCCCGGCATCCTGGGCCGCACCTGCGACCGGCCCTGCGAGCCGGCCTGCCGGCGCGGCCGCGTGGAGGAGGCCAGCCAGGAGCAGCCTGAACCGGTGGCGATCTGCCGGCTCAAGCGCGTGGCGGCCGATATGAAGGGCGAGGTGGCGCACCGCATGCCCCAGGCCGCGCCGCGCAACGGCAGGCGCGTGGCCTGCGTGGGCGCCGGCCCGGCTGCGCTGACCGTGGCGCGCGACCTGGCGCCACTCGGCTATGCCGTCACGGTGTTCGATGCCGAGGCCAAGGCGGGCGGCTTCATCCGCACGCAGATCCCGCGCTTTCGCCTGCCCGAGGAGGTCATCGACGAGGAGACCGGCTACGTGCTGGATCTCGGCGTGGAATTCCGCGGCGGCGAGCGTGTGGACTCCATGGCCGCGCTGCTGGCGCAGGACTTCGACGCGGTCTTCGTGGGCTGCGGTGCGCCGCGCGGGCGCGACCTGGACCTGCCGGGCCGCCAGGAGGCCGCTGCCCACATCCACATCGGCATCGACTGGCTGGCTTCGGTCTCGTTCGGCCATGTCACGCAGATCGGGCGCCGCGTGCTGGTGCTGGGCGGGGGCAACACCGCCATGGACTGCTGCCGCTCGGCCCGGCGCCTGGGTGGCGCGGATGTGAAGGTCGTGGTGCGCAGCGGCTTCGACGAGATGAAGGCCTCGCCCTGGGAGAAGGAGGATGCGCAGCACGAGGGCATCCCGATCCTGAACTACCACGTGCCCGTGGCTTTCGAGCACGAGGCCGGCCGGCTGACCGGCATGCGCTTCCAGATCGTGCGCGCCGAGGTCGACGCGCGCGGCCGCCGCCAGTTGGTGCCCACCGGCGAGCCCGAGGTGCTGCTGCCCTGCGACGAGGTGCTGATCGCGGTGGGGCAAGAGAACGCCTTCCCCTGGATCGAGCGCGACACCGGCATCGCCTTCGGCGAGAACGGCCTGCCGGCGCTCGATGCGCAGACCTTCCAGTCCTCGTTGCCGCAGGTCTTCTTCGGCGGCGACGCCGCGTTCGGCCCCAAGAACATCATCACGGCCGTCGCCCACGGGCATGAGGCCGCGGTGTCCATCGACCGCTTTCTGCAAGGGCAGGATGTGCAGGCCCGCCCGGCCGGAACCAGCAACCTGGTGTCCACCAAGATGGGCATCCACGAATGGAGTTACGACAACGCGGTGGCGCCCGAGGCGCGTTTCAAGGTGCCATGGGCCAAGGCCGAGGTCGCGCTGGCCAGCATCCGCGTGGAGGTCGAACTCGGCTTCGACGCTGCCACCGCCTTCAAGGAGGCCCAGCGCTGCCTGAACTGCGACGTGCAGACCGTCTTCGCGCAGGAGGCCTGCATCGAGTGCGATGCCTGCATGGACATCTGCCCGATGGACTGCATCAGCTTCACGGCGCCGGGCGAAGAGGAAGACCTGCGCGGGCGCCTGAAGGTGCCGGCGCTGCATCCCGAGCAAGACCTCTACGTCTCCGACCCGCTCAAGACCGGGCGCGTGATGGCCAAGGACGAAGACCTGTGCCTGCACTGCGGCCTGTGCGCCGAGCGTTGCCCGACCGGGGCCTGGGACATGCAGAAGTTCCTGTTCAAGACGGCGCAGGCCGGCGCGTGCCAGGGAGCCCACGCATGACCTCCATCGCGGCCATCAACGACTTCGTCGTCAAGTTCGCCAACGTCAACGGCTCGGGCTCGGCCTCGGCCAACGAACTCTTCGCCAAGGCCATCCTGCGCATGGGCGTGCCCGTGAGCCCGCGCAACATCTTCCCGAGCAACATCCAGGGCCTGCCGACCTGGTACGAAGTGCGCGTCAGCGAGGCCGGGCACCTGGGCCGGCGCGGCGGCATCGACATGATGGTGGCGATGAACCCGCAGACCTGGGCCGACGACCTGGCCGAGATCGAGCCGGGCGGCTACCTGTTCTACGACAGCACCCGGCCGGTGCCGCCGGAGCAGCTGCGCACGGACATCACCGTCATCGGCATGCCGCTGACCGAGATCGCCAACGCCGTCTACAGCGATCCACGCCAGCGCCAGCTGTTCAAGAACATCATCTACGTGGGCGCGCTGTCGGTGCTGCTGGACATCGAGCCCCAGGTCATCGTCGACCTGTTCGGCGAGCAGTACAAGGGCAAGGAGAAGCTGCTGGCCTCCAATGTGCGCGCGCTGCACCTGGGCCGCGACTTCGCGCAGGAGCATCTCCAGGCGCCGCTGCCGATCCGCGTGCGCCGGGCCGACCGCGTGGGCCGGCGCATCTTCGTGGACGGCAACAGCGCCGCGGCGCTGGGCTGCGTGTACGGCGGAGCCACGGTGGCGGCCTGGTACCCGATCACGCCCTCGTCCTCGGTGGCCGAGGCCTTCCAGTCCTACTGCACGAAGTTCCGCGAAGACAAGGAAACCGGCGAACGCCGCTATGCCATCGTTCAGGCCGAGGACGAGATCGCCTCCATCGGCATGGTGGTGGGCGCGGGCTGGAACGGCGCGCGCGCGTTCACGGCCACCTCGGGCCCCGGCGTCTCGCTGATGACCGAGTTCATCGGCCTGGCCTACTTTGCCGAGATCCCCGTCACCATCGTCAACGTGCAGCGCGGCGGCCCTTCCACCGGCATGCCCACGCGCACGCAGCAGGCCGACATCCTGGCCTGTGCCTATGCTTCCCACGGCGACACCAAACACGTGCTGCTGTTCCCCGAAGACCCGCGCGAGTGCTTCGAGCATGCCGCCGCCGCGCTGGACCTGGCCGACCGCCTGCAGACGCCGGTGTTCGTGATGACCGACCTGGACATCGGCATGAACCAGCGCCTGTGCGAGCCCTTCGTCTGGGAAGAAGGCCGCGATTACGACCGCGGCAAGATCATGACGGCCGAGATGCTGGAGGCCGGCCGCGACTTCGGGCGCTACAAGGACGTGGACGGCGACGGCATTCCCTGGCGCACGCTGCCCGGCACGCATGCGAGCAAAGGCAGCTACTTCACGCGCGGCACCACGCGCGACGCCTATGCGCGCTACTCCGAGCGCGGGGCCGACTACACCTACAACGTCGAGCGGCTGCTGCGCAAGTTCGCCACCGCCGCCGACCTCGTGCCGGCGCCGGTCGAGCGCGCAGCGGCCCAGGCCACGCCGCTCGGAGTCATCTACTTCGGCTCCACCAGCCCGGCCATGGACGAGGCCCTGGAGCAACTGGCGGCAGCGGGCGTGCACGTGGACGCGCTGCGCCTGCGCGCCTTCCCATTCCCGGCGGCGGTGCGCAGCTTCATCGCTGCGCACGAACGCGTGTTCGTGGTCGAGCAGAACCGCGACGCGCAGATGCGCAGCCTGCTCGTCAACGAGCTCGACGCCGACCCCGCGCGCCTGGTGCGCGTGCTGCACTTCGACGGCACGCCGATCACCGCGCGCTTCATCGCCCGCGCCATCACCAACGCCAACGCTGCCCAACGCCAGCCGGAGACCGCTGCATGACCTACCTGGCCAAGCCCCGTTTGCACCATCCCTCGCTGGCCCCCAACAAGGTCGGCTACACGCGGCGCGACTACGAAGGCAAGATCTCCACGCTGTGCGCCGGCTGCGGCCACGATTCGATTTCCGCCGCCATCATCCAGGCCTGCTGGGAACTCGACGTGGAGCCGCACCGCGTGGCCAAGCTCTCGGGCATCGGCTGCAGTTCCAAGACGCCCGACTACTTCCTCGGCGCCTCGCACGGCTTCAACACCGTGCACGGCCGCATGCCCTCCGTGCTGACCGGCGCGCAGCTGGCCAACCGCGAACTGCTGTACCTGGGCGTGTCGGGCGACGGGGATTCGGCGTCGATCGGCCTGGGCCAGTTCGCGCATGCCATGCGGCGCGGCGTGAACATGGTCTACATCGTCGAGAACAACGGCGTCTACGGCCTGACCAAGGGCCAGTTCTCGGCCACGGCCGACCAGGGCTCCAAGAGCAAGAAGGGCGCGGTCAACCACGACAGCCCGATCGACCTCGTGGGTCTGGCGCTGCAGCTGGGCGCGACCTACGTGGCGCGCGGCTTCTCGGGCGACAAGGCGCAGCTGGTGCCACTGATCCGCGGCGCCATCGGCCACCGCGGCGCGGCCTTCATCGACGTGGTGAGCCCCTGCGTGGCCTTCAACAACCACGCCGGCAGCACCAAGAGCTACGACCATGTGCGCGAGCACAACGAAGCCGTGAACCGCATCGACTTCATCCGCCTGGCCGACGAGGTCCAGGCCGAGCCGGCGCCCGGCGAGCTGCTCACGCTGCCGCAGGGCGACGGTTCGCTGCTGCGCCTGCGCAAGCTGCGCGCCGACTACGATCCGGGCGACCGGGCCGCTGCCCTGCAGCACGTGGTGGCGCAGCAGGCGCGCGGCGAGCTGCTGACCGGCCTGTTGTATGTGGACGGCGGGGCCGAAGACCTGCACGCCATGCTGCAGACCAGCCAGACGCCCCTGAACCGCCTCGGCGCGCCGGCCCTGTGCCCCGGCGCCAACGCGCTCGACAGGATCAACGCGGGCCTGCGCTGAGCCGGGCCCGCCCCGCGGGCGTGATGTGGGCGACCCAGCGCTCGTCCAACTGCTCCACGCGCGCCCAGCCCGGGCCGCGCACGCCGCCGATGGCGGCATCGCCCATCAGCGCGAGCTCGCGCATCAGCACGCTGGCGCCCAGGCCCAGGCGCTTGCCCAGGCGCGGCAGCGACAGGCCGTCATCCAAGGGCGCAGCGGCCAGCTCCTGCAGGATGCGGGTGGACAGCGCGGCGCCGTCCTGCATCAGGCTGCGGCAGTGGTCGCGGCGGCCGGTTCGGCGGCGGCCGGCGCGTGCGGCGTCAGCAGCACCGGGATGGCCTTGGAGGTCGGCGTGCCCGCCGCGATGGCCGTCGCCGACAGCGGCACCAGCGGATTGGTCTCGGGATAGTAGGCGGCGAGGCTGCCGCGCGGAATGTCGTAGGCCACCAGCTTGAAGCCATCGGCCCGGCGCGCCTGGCCGTCGTCCCAGACGGTGTGGATGTCGACCCAGTCGCCATCCTTGAACCCCAGCGCGCGGATGTCCTCGGCGTGGATGAACACCACGCGGCGCTGGCCGAAGACGCCGCGGTAGCGGTCGTCCATGCCGTAGATGGTGGTGTTGTACTGGTCGTGCGAGCGCGTGGTCAGCAGCGTGAAGACGATGGTGCCGCGCGCCTTCTCGCTGCGCCGGGCGCGGTGCACGGGCGTGTCGCGCGGCACGGCATGCGGGAAGAAGGTGGCCTTGCCCGTGGGCGTCTCCCACACACGCTCGCTGGCCGTGTTGCGCAGGCGGAAACCCCCCGGTTGCGCCACGCGGGCGTTGAAGTCCTTGAAGTCGTCGAACACGGCCTCGATCTTGTCGCGGATGCGCGCGTAGTCCTCCACCAGCCAGAGCCAGGGCGTCTGGCTGCGGCCCTGCAAGGTGGCAGCCGCCAGCCGCGCCACGATGGCCGGCTCGGACAGCAGGTGCTCGGAGGCCGGCGGGTTGATGCCCAGCGAGATGTGCACCATGCTCATCGAGTCTTCCACCGTCACGCCCTGCGGGCCTGTCGCCTGCATGTCGATCTCGGTGCGGCCCAGGCAGGGCAGGATCAGCGCCTCCTTGCCGTGCACCACGTGGCTGCGGTTGAGCTTGGTGGCCACGTGCACCGTCAGCGCGCACTGGCGCAGTCCGCGCCAGGTGGCGTAGGTGTCGGGCGTGGCGGCCGCGAAGTTACCGCCCAGCGCGAAGAACACCTTGCCCTGGCCATCGAGCATGGCCTGGATGGCCTCCACCGTGTCGAGCCCGTGGCGGCGCGGCGGCTCGAACCCGAACACCTCGGCCAGCCGGTCCAGCAGCGCGGCAGGGGGCTTCTCCCAGATGCCCATGGTGCGGTCGCCCTGCACGTTGCTGTGGCCGCGCACCGGGCAGAAGCCCGCGCCGGGCCGGCCCACGTTGCCGCGCGCCATGAGCAGGTTGCCCATCATCTGGATCGTGGCCACCGAGTGCTGGTGCTGGGTGATGCCCATGCCCCAGCAAAAGATCGCGCGCCCGGCGGCGATGTAGATGTCGGCCGCCTGGTGGATCTGTTCACGCGTGAGGCCGGCCTCCTGGACGATCGCGTCCCAGGGCTCGGCACGCACATCGGCGGCCAGCGCCTCGAAGCCCACCGTGTGCTCGGCGATGAAGGCACGGTCCAGCACATCCTCGCCTGCGTCCTGGCGCTCGATGAGCCGCTTGAGCATGCCCTTGACGGCGGCGAGGTCGCCCCCGCCCTGCAGCTGGAAGTAGTGCGAGCTGATGGGCGTGGAGCCCAGGGTCGCCATCTCGATCTTGCTCTGCGGATCCTGGAAGCGCTCCAGCCCGCGCTCGCGCAGCGGGTTGAAGCTCACGATGCGCGCGCCGCGCCTGGAGGCCTGGCGCAGCTCGCCCAGCATGCGCGGGTGGTTGGTGCCCGGGTTCTGGCCGAAGATGAAGATCGCGTCGGCCAGCTCGAAGTCGGACAGCTGCACCGTGCCCTTGCCCACGCCGATCTGCGGCTTCATGGCGCTGCCGCTGGGCTCGTGGCACATGTTGGAGCAGTCGGGGAAGTTGTTCGTGCCGTACTCGCGCACGAACAGCTGGTACAGGAAGGCGGCCTCGTTGCTGGCCCGGCCCGAGGTGTAGAAGATGGCCTGGTCCCGATCGGGCAGGGCGTTGAGGTGGCGCGCGATCAGCGCGAAGGCATCGTCCCAGGCAATGGGCAGGTACTTGTCGGTCGCGGCGTCGTAGACCATGGGGTGCGTGAGCCGCCCCTGGTCTTCGAGCCAGAAATCGCTGTGCTGCAGCAGCTCGGCCACGGTGTGGCGCGCGAACAGCTCCGGGCCGGCACGCCGGGCCGTGGCCTCGGCGGCCACGGCCTTCACGCCGTTCTCGCAGAACTCGAAGGTCGAGGTGTGGTTGCGGTCGGGCCAGGCGCAGCCGGGGCAGTCGAAGCCGTCGGGCTGGTTGGCCGACAGCAGCGTCCTCGCGCCCTTGAGGGGAATGTCCTGGCGCAGCAGCGCGTTCTTCACGCTGTTCAATGCGCCCCAGCCGCCGGCGGGGCCCGTGTAGAACGCGATCTTCTGTTCGCTCATAGGATGGAGTTGGCCCCGCGGTGCCGGAGTCCGCCGATGGCAGGCGCCGACAATCCGCGCGGCAGGTGCGTGGGCGGCCATGCTCGCTCCGAACCGCGGGCGCCGCAATATGAAGCCCCGATCCAGTGCATAGGAAGTCGAGTTCATGAAGTGCAATCGCAGATGAAGCAGGTCTCCATCGTTCCCGTCTGGACCATCCAGGATGCGCAGGGCCAGCAGCTGCCGGCGCGCCTGATCGACCTGCTGGTCCAGGTGTCGGAAACGGGCACCCTGCAGAGCGCGGCACGCGTGCTGGGGCTGTCGTACCGCCACGCCTGGACGCTCGTGCGCCAGGGCGAGGCGCTGTTCCAGGCCCAGCTCATGCTGATGGAACGTGGCAAGGGCTCGACGCTGACCGATCTGGGCGCGCGCATCGCCTGGGCCGACCGGCGCATCCATGCCCGGCTGCGGCCGGTGCTGGAGACGCTGTCGTCCGAGCTGGCGCAGGAGTTGCGCGGCGCATTGGAGGAGGCGCCTGCGGCGTTGCGCATCCATGCCAGCCATGGCTTTGCCATCGAGCGCCTGCTCGAGCGCCTGGCCGGCGACGGGCTCAAGATCGCCTTCTCCTATGCCAGCAGTTCGGCCGCCGCCGCCGCGTTGCGCGATGGCGACTGCGATGTGGCCGGCTTCCACATCCCCATCGGCGCGATGGAACCCGTGGCGCTGGCGCACTACCGGCGCTGGCTGCGCGGGCTGGACCTGCAACTGGTGGACATCGCCGTGCGCCGCCAGGGCCTCATGGTGCGCGCGGGCAACCCGAAGGAGCTGTTCGCGCTGGCCGATCTCGCGCGCCCCGGCGTGCGCTTCATCAACCGCCAGCCGGGCTCGGGGACACGCTTCCTGCTGGAGCGCCTGCTGGCGGCCCAAGAGGTCGCCTCGACGGCCATCTCCGGCTTCGAGCAGGGCGAATACACCCACGCGGCCGTGGCCGCGCACGTGGCCAGCGGCATGGCCGATGCAGGCTTCGGGCTGGAGCCACCGGCGCGCCAGTTCAAGCTCGACTTCGTGCCGATCGCGACCGAGCGCTATTTCCTGCTGTGCCGCGCCGACGTGATGGCCACGCCTGCGCTGCAGGCCGTGCTGCAGGCCCTGCGCGACCCGGCGTTCCGGCAGGTCCTGGCGGCGCTGCCCGGCTACGACCCTGCGGCCGCGGGCACGGTGAGCCCCCTGGCCGATGTCTACCCGGCGCTGGCGTCGTCCGCGCCCGAATGAAGGCGTTCGGCGCAGTCGGCCGTCTGCGCACGGCACCTCCGCCAAAGTCCTACAGCCGTTGCCGTCTTCCCTTGGCAAGCCCACCGCGGCTGCGGTAAATTTTCGCCATGCCCATGGACTACCTCCGTTCCATCGAGTATCTGGACCTGCCGCTGCGCGTGGACGACGAGCACGCGGTCCAGTGCATCCGCGTGCTGCGCGCCGCTGGAATGGTCGACGCCACCTTCGTTGCGTCCGAAGTGCCGGGCCGCGAGGTCGCCGCCGTGCAGGCGATCACGACCAAAGGCCGGGTGGCGCTGGCCCAGCACGCCCAGGGAAAGCCATTTCCCTAGGCCCCGCAGCGGGGCCGGGCAGCGCCACCAAGCCCCACGCCAACGCCTTGCTGCGCAGCCGCTGACCCGGACACCGCTGCGGTGGCAACCCGTGGAGGGGCCGGTACAGCACGCGTGCGCGGGCGGCCGACGCGTCCGACGCGCCGCATGGGCCTTGTCCCGCGCTCCGCAGCCGGGCAATTGCCTAAGCTGGTGGTCTACCCGCATCCATGGGAGACCCTGATGGACAACACCAGCAAGCGCACCACGTGGCCCGGGCTGCCACCCTCTTCAGATCGGACCGATCCATGCTCCAGGCCCTCACGCTGAACTGCACCCTCAAGCGCAGCGATCCTGCGTCCCCGTCGTCCACCGCCCGCCTGCTCGGCGAGGTCGAGGCCGAGTGGCGCCGGCTGGGCGTGGCCGTGGAATCCATCCGCGCGGCCGACCTGAACCTGCTGCCCGGCGTCTCGTCCGATGAAGGCGAGGGCGACGAGTGGCCGGCCGTGCGCCGCCGCATCATGGATGCCGACATCCTCGTCATCGGCACGCCGATCTGGCTTGGCCAGCCGTCCAGCATCTGCAAGCGCGTGCTCGAACGCATGGACGCCTTCATCAGCGAGGTGGACGAGGCCACCGGCTACATGCCGACCTACGGCAAGGTGGCCGGCGTGGCGGTGGTCGGCAACGAGGACGGCGCCCACCATGTCTGCGCCGAGGTGTTCCAGGCGCTGGTCGATGTCGGCTTCACCGTGCCGGCCAGCGCCTCGACCTACTGGGTCGGCGAGGCCATGGGCAGCACCAACTACGTGGACCTGGAGCGCACGCCCGAGAAGACCGCCGGCACCACGCGCACGCTGGCCCGGCTCACGGCACACCTGGCGGGATTGCTGAAGGCGTCCGCCTATCCCTCCACCAAGGGCTGAATGCAGGCGAAGCCATGAACGCATGGCCGCAGTGGGCCGCCGGCATCGCGGCCGGCATCGCCGGCGTGCTGCTGCTGGTGCTGTGGTCCGTGCGGCGGCACCGTCCTCCCAGCCTGGGCATGGCCTGCGAGGGCGACATGGCATCGCTGACAGACTCTCTGGCCGGCCTGAGCCTGGGCACGGTGGTGCCCGGAAACGCGGTGGAGCTGGTGCTCGACGATGCCTTCTTCGACGCCGTCGAAGAGCAGATCGGCGCGGCGCGCCACACGGTGCACCTGGAGAACTTCCTGTGGAAGAAGGGCGTGGTCGCCACGCGCATGACCACCGCGCTGTGCAAGGCCGCGCGCCGCGGTGTGTGCGTGCGTGTGCTGCTCGATGGCATGGGCGGCCGGCGCATGGGGCGGGCCGCGCGGCGCGCCTTGCGCGCGGCCGGCTGCCGCGTGGCCTTCTTCCACCGCTGGTCGCTGCGCAACCTCGGGGTGCTGACCGACCGCGACCACCGCAAGCTCGTCATCACCGATGGCCACACCGCCCTCGTCGGTGGCCATTGCTACACCGATGCCTGGCTGGGCGACCACATACCGGCGACAGAGCAACTGCCGGCCTACGACGTCAGCGTGCGCGTGCGCGGCCCCATCGTGCACACGCTGCAGGGCGCATTCAGCGAGAACTGGGCCGGCGAGACCGGCGAACTGTTCGCCGGCGACGCGGTGTTCCCGCCGCTGCAGCCGGCGGGCGCCATCGCCATGCATGCGGCCTATGCCAAACCCGAGCGTTCGGCGCCGGCCGTCAAGATCCTGCACCACGCGGCGATCTGCATGGCGCACCGGCGCATCCAGGTGCAGAACCCGTACTTCATCCCCAAGCCCGAGGCCATCGACGCCTTCGGCGCCGCGGTGCGGCGGGGCGTCGAGGTGCGCGTGCTGATGCCCGCGATCGATGCGACCGACAACCCCGTCGTCAACCTCGCGGCGCGGCGCAACTTCGGCAAGCTGCTGCGCTGCGGCGTGCAGCTGTTCGAGTGCCACAAGGGCCTCATCCACCAGAAGGTCATGACCATCGACGGCAGCTGGAGTGCGGTCGGCTCCAGCAACTTCGACGACCGCTCGTTCGACACCAACGACGAGCTCACGCTGGGCATCCTGGACGACGGCGTGGCGCGGCAACTCGACGCGCTGTTCGAACGCCTGCTGCGCAGCGCCCGGCCGGTGTCGCTGCAGGAGTGGGAGCACCGGCCGCTGCACCGGCGCTTGCAGGAGCACGCCTGCTACTCGCTGCGCCAGGTGCTGTAAGGCAGTTAGGCAGGGAGGCGCGCGCGCACGCCGTGCGCCACCTCCTACAGGGTCATTGGACATCCTGCGGCGCGGTGCGCGCAGTGGCGCGTCTACCGTGAAGGTCCGGCTGCCGGCGCAGTGCCCGCACCGTTGTTCCTGTCCTTCCTGGAGATCCGCCATGCCCACGGTTTCCGAACAGGCCCAGGCCTGAGCCGCCATGAATGTCAGCGACCACCTGCTGCAGCGCCTGCATGAATGGGGCGTGCGGCGCATCTTCGGCTACCCCGGCGACGGCATCAACGGCGTCATGGGCGCGCTCGGCCGCAGCGATGGCGGCATCGCGTTCGTCCAGGCGCGGCACGAGGAACTGGCCGCGTTCATGGCCTGCGCGCATGCCAAGTTCACCGGAGAGGTCGGCGTGTGCCTGGCGACCTCGGGGCCTGGCGCCATCCACCTGCTGAACGGCCTGTACGACGCGCGCATGGACCACCAGCCGGTGGTCGCCATCGTCGGCCAGCAGGCCCGCAGCGCGCTGGGCGGCGAGTACCAGCAGGAGGTCGACCTGCCCAGCCTGTTCAAGGACGTGGCCTCCGAGTTCGTGCAGACCGTGTCGGTGCCGGCCCAGCTGCGCCACGTGGTGGACCGCGCCCTGCGCATCGCCAGCGAGCGCCGCACCGTGACCTGCATCATCCTGCCCAACGACGTGCAGGAGCTCGACGCCGTGCCGGTGCCGCCGCGCGCGCACGGCAGCGTGCGCAGCGGCATCGGCAGCACCCGGCGCGCGCTGGTGCCCGACGATGCGGCACTGGACGCCGCGGCCGAAATCCTGAACGCCGGCCAGCGCGTGGCCATCCTGGCCGGCGCCGGCGCACTGCATGCCACCGACGAACTGGTCGCCGTGGCCGAGCGCCTGGGCGCCGGCATCGCCAAGGCGCTGCTGGGCAAGGCCGCCGTGCCGGACGATCTGCCCTATGTGACGGGTGCCATCGGCCTGCTCGGCACGGCGCCGAGTTCGGACCTCATGAACGGCTGCGACACGCTGCTGATGGTGGGCTCGGGCTTTCCGTATGCGGAGTACCTGCCCGAGGAGGGCCAGGCCCGCGGCGTGCAGATCGACACCGATCCCGCGCGCCTGGGCCTGCGCTACCCGATGGAGTTGAACCTGGTCGGCGACAGCCGCGCCACGCTGGCGGCGCTGCTGCCGCGGCTGCGCCAGAAGGCCGACACCGCCTGGCGCAGCGAGATCGAAGGCAAGGTGGCCCAGTGGTGGCAGGTGCTGGAGCAGCGCGCCATGGCCGAGGCCGAGCCGCTGAACCCGCAGCGCGTGTTCTGGGAACTCTCGCCGCGCCTGCCCGAGGGCTGCATCCTGACCTGCGACTCCGGCACGGCTGCCGTCTGGTACGCGCGCGATCTCAGGCTGCGGCGCGGCATGATGGGCTCGCTGTCGGGCGGCCTGGCCACGATGGGCCCGGCCGTGCCGTACGCGCTGGCCGCCAAGCATGCCTACCCGGACCGGCCGGTCATCGCCATGGTGGGCGATGGCGCCATGCAGATGCTGGGGCTCAACGCGCTGATCGGCGTCGCGGCAAGCTGGCGGCAGTGGAGCGACCCGCGGCTCATCGTCATGGTGCTCAACAACAGCGACCTCAACATGGTGACCTGGGAGCAGCGCGGCACGGCGGGCGACCCGAAGTTCGCGCCCTCGCAGGACCTGCCGCCCTTCGCCTATGCCGAGTTCGCCCGGCAGCTGAACCTGGGCGGCCTGCGCATCGACGACCCCGCCCAGGTCGGCCCGGCATGGGACCAGGCCCTGGCGTCGGACCGGCCGATGGTGCTGGAGATGGTGACCGACCCCAACGTGCCGCCGGTGCCGCCGCACGTGACGGGCCCGCAGGTGCGCGCCTACCTGGCCGCGCTGCTCAAGGGCGACCCGGACGCGCGCCAGGTGATGCGCGCCAGCGCCAAGGAGTGGTGGGCCGGCGTGCGTGCCAGCCTGCGCGGCCAGCGCGACTGACGTGGCCCGCTACACGCCGGCGGGGTAGGTGGCCGGCGCCTCGGCGTCGCGCCAGCCGGTGCCGCGCTCCAGCGGCTCCAGCGCGCGCGTGGTGTCCAGGTGGATCAGCGCGTCGAACTGCGCGCCCAGTTCGGCGTGAAAGTAATGGCTCATGCGCTCCGTCTCGGGCCGGTAGATCACGCCGATGGCGCGTTCGAGCCGCGGCTTGGAGAACACCAGGGGCCGCGCGCCGCGCAGCGGCAGCAGGAAGCGCGCCACGCCGCTGGCGTGCATCACCCCTTCGTGGCTGTCGGGCCGTGCGGGGACGACCTGCATGCGCTGCGCCGCCGCGCCCCAGTCGGACGCGGCCGCCACGCTGCCTGTGTAGGTGCTGAAGCCGACCAGCAGCGCCCTGGCGCCATGGCGCTCGCGCACCAGTTGGCCCAGGTTCATCTCGCCGCGGCGCTGGCCCATCTCGGTGGCCCGCGCGTCGCCCAGGTGCGAGTTGTGGGCCCACACCACGATCTTCGGCCGCGTCTGCCCATGCCCGGACTGGCGCTGCAGGTGTGCCTGCAGCTGGCCCAGGGTCTCGGCCATGTGCAGGTCGCGCAGGTTCCACGACGACACGTCGCTGAGGTACATGGAGCGGTAATAGGCCTCCGCGTTCTTGACCAGGAGCGCGTTTTGCGCCGCGTCGAACGCGGCCTCCGTGTCGGCGATGTCGGGCTGTGCTGCCGCGGCCCGGTGGCGCAGGTCGGCCAGCGTGGCGCGCACCGCCTGCTCGCAGCTGTCGGCGCCGCGCAGGCCCGTCATGAGGCCGTAGACCTGGCTGTCCTCGCCGAAGCGGTCGAAGCAGCCGTAGCGTTCGCGCACCTGCCGCGCCGCCTCGGGGTCGGCCGCCTCCAGATGCGCCAGCACCGCGGCCATGGAGCTGTGCATGCTGTACAGGTCCAGGCCGTAGAAGCCGGTGCGGGCCGGCGGCGGCAGCCCTGCGTTGCGCGCGCGCTGCCACTCGACGAAGGCCACGACCTCGGTGTTGCGCCACATCCAGGTCGGAAAGCGCTTGAAGCCCTCCAGCGCCTGCGCGGCGCTGTTGTCGCTGCCCACGCCGCGCACGTAGCGGTTCACGCGGTAGGCATCCGGCCAGTCGCCCTCGATGGCGACGGCCTGGAACTGCTTCTCTGCCAGCAGCCGCTGCGTGATGCGCGCCCGCTCGCGGTAGAACTCGTGCGTGCCGTGCGAGGCCTCGCCCAGCAGCACCAGTTCGGCATCGCCCACCAGGTCGAGCAACGCGTCGTGCGGGTCGTCCTCGCGCAGGGGGATGGCCAGCGCGCGCACCGCGGCGATGGCATGGGGGTCAGGGAGTTCGGTCACAGCGGCGTCTCCATGGGATGCGACGCCGCGCGGCGCGCGTGGGCGCGCAGCCGGGCAGCGAGGGTGCGTCCGGCGCTCTGGCGGTCGCGGTAGATGGGCGTGGTCATCGGTGCTCTGCGGTGCTGGGACTGCGGCGGGCAAGGCGCGTTCCTGCCGGGGCGCCGCTGCGCGACATGGCATGCCCTGCCGGCTGGCCGCGCGCAACGCAGTGGCCGCACGGCACGCCGGGACGCTGCAAGATCTGCCGCAAATGTTGCAGACCGCCTGGGGCGGCGTGGCAGCAGGACGCGGCTGGCGCCAGAGGGCGGCACAGCCTGCTGCCAGCTGAAGGGCCGGTGCGCAGGCCGCACGCGGCCCGTGTTTCAGGCGCTGTCGCCGTGTTCCAGCGCCGCCAGCAGGCGGTCGAGCTCGGTGGACTTGTCGAAGACGCCATCGACACGCTGGCGCATGCAGCGTTCGCGGATGTCCGGCGTCGCATAGTTCGTGACCACGTACAGGCGCTGGTGCGCCGCGCGCTGCATGAAGGCGCGCGCCACGCCCAGGCCCGAACCTTCCCTCAGGAACAGGTCGACCAGGGCCACGTCCCAGGGTTCACGGCGCATCTGTGCAATGGCCGGCTGTTCGCTGTCGGCCCAGGCCACGACGCAGGCGCCCGCGACGTCCTCGAGCATCTCCGTCATGGTCTGGCGGATGAGCGGGTTGTCTTCGACCAAAAATACGCGTTGCGGCATGGGAGAGAGGCCGCTGTCGTTGGGCAGGCTGGCTTCGGATGATGCTAGGGAGCGGGAAGGGCCGCCCTTGTAGGCGAAGGCACTGTGGGAATGCACGCATCGACCTTGCGCAATGCACCGGTGGCTCCTGAAGACACGGTGCACCGCCGGATGGGGTGCACCGTGCTTCGGGCGGCGCAGCATGGCAGTGCGCAAGGGCGAAAGCGGCGCGCGCGCCGGCTTCACTTGGGCAGGGCCCAGGCCATGACGTGGTCGCCCGCCTTGGTGCCCAGCGAGCCGTGCCCGCCCGCCACGGCCACCACGTACTGGCGCCCGTCGGCCCCGGTGTAGCTCATCGGTGTGGCCTGGCCGCCAGCGGGCAGGCGGGCCTTCCAGATCTCGCGGCCGGTGGTGGCGTCGTAGGCGCGCAGGTAGTAGTCCAGCGTGCCCGACAGGAAGGCCAGGCCACTGGCCGTGAGCAGCGGGCCGCCCAGGTTGGGCACGCCCATGCGCAAGGGCAGCGGCACGGGCGCCAGGTCGCGCACGGTGCCGTTGCGGTGCATCCAGGCGGTCTTGCCCGTCACCAGGTCGACCCCGGCCACGAAGCCCCAGGGCGGCTGCTGGCACGGGATGCCCAGCGGCGAGGTGAAGGCGCTGAGCTTGACGGCGAAGGGCGCGCCGAAGTTCTCGTTCAGTGCAGGCAGGCTGTCCTGGGGCCGCTGCCCGCCCTGCACCAGCAGCGCGGTGTCGTCGGAACGCGGCACCAGCTGGGAGACGAAGGCCAGCATCGTCGGCGTGGCGAACAACGACTGGCGCTGCGGGTCCACGGCCACACCGCCCCAGTTGAACACGCCGAAGTTGCCGGGGTAGACCAGCGTGCCCTGGGTCGACGGCGGCGTGTAGCGGCCCTCGTAGCGCAGCTTGCGGAATGCGATGCGGCACATCAGCTGGTCGAACATGGTGGCGCCCCACATGGCGCTTTCGGTCAGCGCCGGCGGGTCGAACGAGACCGCGGAGCGCGGCTGCGTGGGCGCCGTGCGGTCGCCCGCGGCGGCGCCCTGCGGCACCGGGTCTTCGCGCACCGGGTGCACCGGCACCCCGGTGCGCCTGTCCAGCACGAACAGCTCGCCCTGCTTGGTGGGCTGCACCAGCGCGGGCACGCGCGTGCCGCCGATCTCCAGGTCGACCAGGCTGGGCTGCGCCGGCACGTCGTAGTCCCACAGGTCGTGGTGCACGGTCTGGAAGCTCCAGCGCACGCGGCCGGTGGCCAGGTCCAGCGCCACCACGGAGGACGAGAAGCGCTCCACCGCCTCGCTGCGGTTGCCGCCCCACTGGTCGGGCGGCTGGTTGCCCATCGGCACGTAGACCATGCCCAGCGCCTCGTCCACGCTGGAGATCGACCAGCTGTTGGGCGAGTTCGGCGTGTAGGTCTGGCCAGCCGCCAGCGGCGCCGTGTCGTCGGGGCGGGCCGAATCCCAGTTCCAGACCAGCGCGCCGGTCTCGATGTCGTAGGCGCGGATCACGCCGGACTGCTCGCGCGTGGAGACGTTGTCCAGCACCGTGCCGCCGACGATCACGAGCTTTTGCGTCACGACCACGGGCGAGGTCGAGTAGTAGGCCCCGGGCCGGTGGTTGGGCATGCCGGCCCACAGGTCGATCTCGCCGCGGCCGCCACCGAAGCTGCTGCACGATTTGCCGGTGGCCGGATCGAGCGCGAGCAGCCGGCCGTCCGCCGTGGGCATGAACAGCTTGGACGGGCACTCCGGCGCGCTGGAACTGGCCTGGTAGGAGAGGCCGCGGCAAGTCAGGTGCTGCAGCGCGAGGCCCTTGGGCAGGCCCAGGTCGCGCCGCCAGGCCTGCGCGCCGGTGGTCGCATCCAGCGCCACGACGGACTGGTGCGGCGTGCACAGGAACAGGCGCTCGCCGATCTTCAGTGGCGTGGCCTGGAAGGTGGTTTCTTCGGGGTCGCCCGGCTGGCCGCGCACGTCGCCGGTGCGGTAGTGCCAGGCCAGCTGCAGGTTCTCCACATTGCCCGGTGTGATCTGGGCCAGCGGGGCATGGCGCTGGCCTGCGGCGGTGCGGCCGTAGGCATGCCACTCGCCCGCCGGCACGGCGCCGTCTGCCGCGGCGGCGATCGGCGCGCGCGGCAGTTCCCCGGCGATCTGGTGCGGATCGTGGAACCACGATGCCACGGCCGTGGCGGCGAACACCGCCAAGGCCGCGACCAGCGCCAGGCCGCCGCGGCCGGCCAGGGCCCGCGTGCCGCGCCCGCGTGATGACGGGCAGCAGCAGCAGCGCGCCCAGGATGAAGGGCACGTCCAGCCGCGCGGCGAGCGGCCACCAGTCCAGGCCCGACTCCCACAGCGCCCAGCCCAGCGTGGCGATGACGAACAGCGCATACAGCTGCAACGCGGCGGGCCTGCGCGCCAGCAGCAGCCAGGCCGTGGCCAGAAGCAGCGCGGCGGCGACGAGGTAGTAGGGCGATCCGCCGAGCAGCAGCAGCTGTGTGCCGGCGATGCCGGCGAACAGCGCTGCAGCGATCAGCAAGATGGCCAAGATCAGCAGGAACCAGGGGCGGCGTGCGATGGGCGGCGGAGTGTGGGTTGGCATGGGTGATGACTTTCGTGCATCGCGTGTGCTGCCGGGTGTCGGTGCGCATGCGCTGCGGTTGTAGGAATGGCTGTAGGACCGCAGGGTCCCGCGCGGTAGGCGGTTTCCGGCGCGGCGATGGCGCACAGGCTGGCCCCGTGCGCCAGGGCGGGCCGCGAGCATGGGGCACACAACTTCTGGAGAGCAGCATGACGAGATCGCGTTCGCAACCCGGCACAGGCGCGTCGGACCCCGTGGCACCCCACGCGCAGGCGACAGCGCAAGGGCAGTCCCCACAGCCCGGCAAGGGCGGTGTCGAAAGCGGCGGCGGCGACGGCACGCCGCCGCTCAACTTCGACGACGAGGAGATCTATTCGGGCCGCGGCAAGGCGCTGCGCGCGGGCGGCACCGCCAATGCGCAAGGCGGCGACAGCGGCCGCCTCGGGCCGCCGTCCGAGCAGCTCTCCGACCGCAACGGCCCCAGCGCTCCGGACCGCAGCCGGCCGAAGGGCTGAGCCTTCGGCAGCCGCGGCGACGGGGCCCTGGGGCCGCTTGCCACGGCTGCTGCGGATCCCGCCGCCGGGCGGCGGGGGCGGGACGGCCGGCGCGGTGGCGCCAAGGGCCGGCCTGCCTCGCGCCTGGTGCAGGCACGGGCTCACGCCGCCTTCTCCCCGCGCCCGGCGAGCGTGTAGAGCGTCTGCACCAGTTCGTCGGCCTCCACCGGTTTGACGAGGTGCACCTGGAAGCCCGCCATCAGCGTGCGCACGCGGTCGCCGGGTTGCGCCAGGCCGGTCAGCGCCACCGCGGGCATGCGCTGCTCCAGCGTCACGCCGCGTTCGGCCTCGCGTTGGCGCACGGCGTGCATCACGCCGTAGCCGTCTTCGCCGTGCAGCACGATGTCGCACACCAGCAGATGCGGCCAGCGCGTCGTCGGCTCGCCGGCCAGCCATGCCAGCGCCGGTGCGCCACCCGGGAACGGCAGCACCTGCGCGCCCTCGGCGCCCAGCAGCATGGCCAGGGTGTCGCGCGCGTCGGCCATGTCGTCGATGACCATGATGCGCAGGCCCGCCAGCGGCGTGTCGCCCAGGCCATGCCCGGCACCGGCGGCATGCGGCACGGGCGCCGGCTCGGCGGCCACGGCGCGCAGCGGCAGGTCCAGCATGTAGCGCATGCCGTGCAGTGCGCTCGGCGCTTCGATGGAGAAGCTGCCGCCCTGGCGCTCGATGGTCGAGCGCAACGCCATCGGGTCGAGCGGGGTCTCGGTGCCATGGGGCAGCGCGAGCCCGGCCAGCGCATCGGGGACGGGCGCCGGCGCGCGCTCGCCCACCGCGGCATGCCGGCCATCGGTCACGCTGAGGCAGGCGCGCCGGTCGCGGCGTTCCAGCCGCAGCTCGATGCGGCCCTGCGCGGGCGTGGCGTGCAGCGCCCACATGCACAGCTGGCGCAGCACCTGGGCCAGCGTGCCGGGGTCGCCCGTCACGCTGGCGTCGTCGATGTCGATCTCGGTGTACAGCCGCACCTGCCGCGCGTCGATGGTCTGGCGCAGGCCGTCGATGGCGTTCGCCACCAGTGCCACCAGGTTGACGGGCTGGCGCGCCAGCTGGCGCTCCAGCCGCTCGAACTGCTGCTGCTGGCGCTGCAGGCTCCACAGCTGCGCGTAGAGGCCGGCCTGCGCCAGCAGGGCCTCGTGGCGTCCGCGTTCGACGATGCGGCCCTTGTCCATCACGACGATCTCGTCGGCGTTGACGATGGTGGACAGCCGGTGCGCGATGACCAGCGTGGTGCGGCCCTCGGCGATGCGGTCGAGCTCGCCCTGGATCGCGCGCTCCGCGCGGGTGTCGAGCGCCGACGTGGCCTCGTCGAAGACCATGATCGGCGGGTTCTTCAGGAAGGCCCGCGCGATGGCGATGCGCTGCTTCTCGCCGCCCGACAGCTTGAGCCCGCGCTCGCCCACCACCGTCTCGTACTGCTGGGGCAGCGACAGGATGAACTCGTGCACCTGCGCGGCCTTGGCGGCCTCCATGATGTCGGCGATGCCGGCGCCCAGCCGCCCGTAGCCGATGTTGTAGGCGATGGTGTCGTTGAACAGCACGGTGTCCTGCGGCACCACGCCGATGGCCTCGCGCAGCGATTGCACGGTGACCGCGCGCAGGTCCTGTCCGTCCACCGCGATGCGTCCGCCGTTCACGTCGTACAGGCGCAGCAGCAGCCGCGCCAGCGTCGATTTGCCCGAGCCGCTGCCGCCCACCACGGCCACGGTCTGCCCGGCACCGATGGTGAGGCTCACATCCCAGAGCACCTGGCGGCCGGCCTCGTACGAGAAGTCCACATGCTCGAAGGCCACCACGCCGCCCTTGACCGCCAGCAACGCCTGCCCGGGGCGGTCCTCGATGTCGGGGCGCTGCGCCATCAGCGCGAACAGCTTCTCGGTGTTGACCAGTGCGTCGCTGGCCTCGCGGAACACGAAGCCCAGCGCGTTGAGCGGCAGGCAGATCTGGATCAGGTAGGCGTTGACGAGCACGAGGTCGCCCACCGACATGGCGCCGCGCACCGTCTGCTGGCCAGCCAGCAGCATGACGGCGGCCACGCCGGCGGCGATCACGGCACCCTGGCCGATGTGCAGCGCCGACAGCGTGCGCTGGTTGCCGATGCTGCCCTGCACCCACTGGGCGCAGATCTCCGCATAGCGCCGGCGCTCGTAGTCCTCGCGCGCATGGGTCTTGACCGTCTCGTAGTTCAGCAGGCTGTCGACCAAGCGGCCGTTGGCGCGCGAGTCCATCTCGTTGACGCGCCGCTGGCGCAGTTCGCGCCGCTGCGTCAGCCGCAGCGTGAGGACCGCGTAGACGCAGAAGGTGACCAGGATGGCGGCCGTGAACCACAGGCTGTAGCCCAGCGCCATCACCGCCAGCACGGCGGCGAACTCCACCAGCGTGGGCACCACCGTGAACAGCCCGGCACCGAGCAGGAAGCCGACGCCGGCGGTGCCGCGTTCCACGTCGCGGATCAGCGAGCCGGTGTTGCGCTGCACGTGGAAGCGCGGGTCCAGCGCCAGCAGGTGGGCGAAGCTGCGCTCGGCATAGGCCGTCGTCGTGCGTTGCGTCACGGGGGCGAACACCAGGTCGCGCAGTTCGGTGAACAGCGTGCCGAGGAAGCGCACCAGCGCGTAGGCCAGCAACAGGAACACCGGCACCACCAGCACCGACGCGTTGCCCTGGGCCGCGGCCGGCATCCCGGGCGCCACCGCCTCCACCAGCCCGGCCGGGTGGCTGAAGCGGTCGACGATGGCCTTGAGCAGGAACGGCACGGCCACGCCCGCGGCCTTCGCCAGCACGAGGAGCGCCACAGCCAGCAGGGTGCGCCGCCGGTAGGCCCAGGCCGCAGCCCACAGGCCGGCGAACACCCTGCGCTTGTCCGCGGAAGTGGTCATGCGCGGGCCCGGCAAGCGGCGTACCCGGTGCGCCTTGGCGAAGGGGAGGTGGGCGCGCTGCAGCCTGCGGGAACACCGATTGCCCACACGGTCCCATGGCGCAAGACCACGTTCACTCGCCGGGCGCCGCCCCGCCGCGGGCGCCGGCCCGCGCGCTGGCCGCGCTGCGCGAGGCCACCGACGCATGCCGCCAGTGCCCCATCGGCGCCGGTGCCACGCAATCGGTGGTGGGCGAGGGCCCGGCGCATGCACCGCTGATGCTCGTGGGCGAGCAGCCCGGCGACCAAGAGGACCGCAGCGGCCAGCCCTTCGTGGGGCCGGCCGGCCGGCTGCTGGACCTGGCGCTGCAAGAGGCCGGCATCGACCGCCGTGCCGTCTTCGTCACCAATGCGGTCAAGCACTTCAAGTACGAGCTGCGCGGCAAGCGGCGCATCCACAAGTCGCCGGGCCAGCGCGAGATCGCGGTCTGCGTCCAGTGGCTGGAGCAGGAGATCGCGCTCGTGCGTCCGCACGCGTTCGTCGCGCTGGGGGCGACGGCGGCGCGGGCGCTGCTGGGGCGCCCCACGCCCGTGCTGCGCAACCGCGGGCAGTGGCTTGCGCGCGAGGACGGCCGGAGCGTGCTCATCACCGTGCACCCCTCGGCGCTGCTGCGCCTGCGCGGCGCCGACCACGATGCCGGCGTGCGCGAACTGGTGCGCGATCTGGCCCGTGCGCGCGAGCGCGCCTGAGCCATGGCGGCGCGCCAGCCGCCGACCCGCCGCGCACCGCCTGCCGTGCCTGCCGGAAGGCCCGGGAAGTTTTGCAGCAAGCCCTACGGCCTGGCATCCGCCGGCGGCGCGAACAACAGCCCCTCCGCACCGTGCCCGGCCGCCAGCCGCTTGACTTCCGCCCGCAGGTAGCCTGCCAGCATCAGGCCGAAGGCCTCGTCGTACCAGGGGTGCGCGCCGCTGGTGGCGGCGACGATGCCGTCCAGGCACACGCCGCCCCACAGCAGGGTGTCGCCGGGCTGCAGCCGGTGCGGGTAGCGCGCCTGCAGCACGTGGCCGTCCATCTGGTGGCGCCAGCTCAGCAGCGCCTTGGCGCGCGCGAACTGCTCGTAGTCGGCGTCCCAGCGTGCCGGGTCGCCGACCGAGTGCTCCAGCAGGATCGCCTGCGCGAACGCCGACGTGGCGGGCGGGCGCCCTGGGTCCATCAGCACGATGTGCAGGAAACCGGTGCCGCTGACCTGCGGGTCCTGCAGCTGTGCCTGGATCGCGGGCAGGGCGCGCGCGAGCGCCGCCTGCGCGGCCTGGCGGGCGAGCCAGCTGCCGGCGGGCGCAAGAGAGGTATCGGTGTGCATGGACGGCGGCGGGCAAGCGGCGTGCCGCGCCGTGCGCGCGGCCGGCGGGCCCCCGGCAGGGCTGCCGTGGGCACACGGTTTGCCACACGGCATTGCACCCGGAACGTCTCCGGCCAGGATCCACAACACATGAGCAAGCCCATGCGCATCGCCCTCATCAGTGAACACGCCTCGCCGCTGGCTGCGGCAGGCGGTGTCGATTCAGGGGGCCAGAACATCTATGTGAACCACGTGGCCCGCAAGCTGGCCGCCCGCGGCCACGCCGTCGAGGTCTTCACGCGGCGCGACAGCCCGGACCTGCCGCCGGTCGTCCCGCTGTGCCGCGGCGCGCGCGTGGTGCATGTGCCGGCCGGGCCGCCGCGCTTCGTGCGCAAGGAAGAGCTGCTGCCCTGCATGCAGGAGTTCGCGCGCAGCTGCGAGGAGCGGCTGCGCAGGAGCCGGCCCTTCGACGTGGCGCACGCCAACTTCTTCATGTCCGGCCTGGTCGCGCGGCACCTGCAGCGCAGCCTGATGCTGCCGTTCGCGATGACCTTCCACGCGCTCGGGCTGGTGCGCCTGCAGCACCAGAAGGAAGCCGATGCCTTTCCACCGGAGCGCATCGCCATCGAGCACCAGTGCGTGCGCGACGCCGACGTGCTGATCGCCGAGTGCCCGCAGGACCAGGACGACCTCATGCACCTGTACGGCGCGGCGCCCGAGCGCATCGCCATGGTGCCCTGCGGTTTCGACGCTGGCGAGTTCAGCCCCTGCAAGCGCGCCACGGCGCGGCGCGAGCTGGGCATCGCGCAGGACGAGTTCCTGGTGCTGCAGCTCGGCCGGCTGGTGCCGCGCAAAGGCATCGACAACGTGATCGCGGCGCTGGCGCATGCGCGCACCTTGCTGCCGCCGCAGGCCAGGCTGCGGCTGCTGGTGGTGGGCGGCGATGCGCCTGAGCCCGACGAGCACCGCACGCCGGAGATCGCGCGGCTGCGCCGCATTGCCGAGGCGCTGGGCGTGGCGGCCGACGTGCACTTCACCGGCCACCGGCGGCGCGCGCAGCTGCGCCACTACTACGCGGCCGCCGACGTCTTCGTGTCGACGCCGTGGTACGAGCCCTTCGGCATCACGCCGCTGGAGGCCATGGCCTGCGCCGTGCCGGTGCTGGCCAGCGATGTCGGCGGCCTGCGCTACTCGGTGGTGGATGGCGCCACGGGCTTCCTGGTGCCGCCGCGCGATCCGCAGGCGCTGGCCGAGCGCATGGCCCTGCTGCACAGCCGGCCCGCGCTGGCGGCGCGGATGGGGCGGGCCGGCCAGCGGCGCGTGCAGTCCATGTTCACCTGGGACAAGGTCGTCGACGGCCTGGTCGAGGCCTACCGCGGCATCGTGCGCCAGCCGGCGCCCGTGCACCGCATGCCGCCGCGCGCGGTGCCCGACGTGCGCAGCGTCGCCATGCTGGGAGGTGCCTGATGGACATGAACGGCAAGACCGCCCTGGTCACGGGCGCGGGCAGCGGCCTGGGTGCGGCCATCGCGCGGCAGTTGCTCGGTGCGGGCGCGCGCCTGGTGCTGCTCGACCGCGCCGGCGATCGCGTGCGCGATCTGGCGGGCGTCATCGACCCGGCCGGCGACAAGACGCTGGCGCTGGGTGTGGACATCTGCGACCGGTCCGCCGTGGCCGCCGCCCTGGCGCAGGCGACGGCCCACTTCGGCGGCCTGGACGTGCTCGTCAACAACGCCGGCACCGACGTCACCGCCTCGCTGGAAGAAGTGGATGCGCAGGCCTGGGACGCCGTGCTGGACACCAACCTGCGCAGCGTGTTCTACCTCTGCAAGAGCGCGCTGGCGCACCTGCGCGCCGCCGACGGCGGGCAGGGCGGGCAGATCGTGAACATCGCGTCGACCGCCGCCACGCGCGCCTGGGCCAACGCCAGCGCCTACCACGCGAGCAAGTGGGGCCTGCTCGGCCTGTCGCGCGCGCTGCATGCCGAACTGCGGCCGCAGGGCATCCGCGTCAGCACGGTGATCGCGGGCGGCATGCGCACGCCGTTCCTGCTCGACCGCTTCCCCGAGCTGGACCCCGGCAAGCTGCAGGACCCGGCCACCGTCGCCTCGGCCGTGGCGTTCCTGCTGTCGGTGCCGCGCGGCTCGGTGGTGGCCGAGATCACCGTGCTGCCCGAGCAGGAGACCTCATGGCCCTGAACCTGCGCGCCAACGCGGACGCGGCAGCCGCAGCGCACGTTGCGCGCGCATGGCACACGGGGCGCACGGCCCCGGGCGCAGCATGACGCCGCCGGCAGCGGGGCTGGACCCGCGCTGGGCCGCTGTGCGCCGCCTGCTCGTGGTGCGGCTGGACAACCTGGGCGACCTGCTCATGACCACGCCGGCGCTGGCGGCCATCCGCCACAGCCTGCCGGGCGTGCACATGACGCTGCTGGGCTCGCCGGCAACGATGGCCGCGCTCGCACACCTGCCGATGCTGGACGAGGCCATCGGCTACGACGCGCCATGGGTCAAGGGCCAGGCCGGCGACGATGCCGGGCCCGACCACCGGCTGCTGCTGCGCCTGGGCTGCGGCCGCTACGACGCAGCCATCATCTTCACGGTGTGCACGCAGAGCGCGCTGCCGGCCGCCATGCTGTGCCGTCTGGCGCAGATCCCGCTGCGGCTGGCCCACAGCCGCGAGAACCCGTATGCGCTGCTGAGCGACTGGGTGCTCGACGGCGAGCGTGTCGAGCAGGGCATGCGGCACGAGGTGCAGCGCCAGCTCGACCTGGTGCACAGCGTGGGCATGCAGGCGGCCGACCGGCGCCTGGTCTTCCACTACGCCGCGGCGCACATGCGCGCCGCGCGGCGCCGGCTGGTGGCGGCCGGCTGTGATGCGGCCCAGCCCTATGTGGTCGTGCACGTGGGCGCGACGGCGCCCTCGCGCCGTTACCCGCCGGAGCGGTTCGCCGCGGCGGCCGATGCCATCGCCGCCGCCAGCGGCCACTGCATCGTGTTCACGGGCAGCAGCGCGGAGGCGCCGCTGGTCGAGCGCGCACGCGCCTCGATGCGGCGGCCTTCGGTCTCGCTGGCGGGCCAGCTGGGCCTGGGCGAATTCGGTGCGCTGCTGGCCAGCGCGCGGGTGCTCGTCAGCAACAACACCGGGCCTGTGCACATGGCGGCCGCGCTGGGCACGCCGGTGGCCGTGCTCTACGCGCAGACCAACCCCCAGCACACGCCGTGGCTGACCGCGGCGCGCGTGCTGTACCACGACGTGGGCTGCCGCAACTGCCTGCGCAGCGTGTGTCCCGAGGGCCACAACGACTGCCTGCAGCGCGTCGAGCCGGCCGCCGTGGCCGCAGCGGCGCTCGACCTCATGGGCCTGGGCCACGCTGCGGTGCAGCCGGCGCAGGCCATGGCCAGCGCGCCGGCGCGGGCGCCCCTTTCATTGGTGGGAGCACAAGCATGATCACACTGGGCATCAACGCCGCATTCCACGACAGCGCTGCCGTGCTGGTGGTCGACGGCGCCGTCGTCGCGGCCAGCGAGGAGGAGCGCTTCACGCGCATCAAGCACGGCAAGCGGCCGCTGCCGTTCACGGCCTGGGAGCTGCCGTTCCACGCCATCGACGACTGCCTGCGCCAGGGCGGCGTGCGGCTGGTCGACGTGGACCACGTGGCCTACAGCTACGACCCCCAGCGCTTCCTGCAGGACCGGGTGCAGGGCGGCAGCATCAGCCTGCCGCTGCAACCCTCGGCACACGCCGCCGGCGCCTGGGAGAACCCGTGGGACCCGCTGTTCGCGGCCTACATCGTCAACGCGCCGCGCCAGCTGGCCGACGGTGCGCCGCACCACCTGAAGGGCCGGCTGTCGGGCGCGCGGCACGACGGGCCATACCGCTTCCACTTCGTCGAGCACCACCTGTGCCACCAGGCCAGCGCCTTCCTGGCCAGCCCGTTCGAGGCCTGCGCGGTGATGACGCTGGACGGCCGCGGCGAGCATGCGACGACGAGCTACGGCGTCTACGCGGACGGCGTGTACCGCCAGCTCGGCGAGGTCTGCATGCCGCACTCGCTGGGCATGCTGTACGAGCAGGTCACGCACCACCTGGGCTTTCTGCATTCATCGGACGAGTACAAGGTGATGGCCCTGGCCGCCATGGGCAGCCCGCGCTTCGCAGCGGCGCTGGGCCGCCACATCGCCATGCTGCCCGAGGGCCGCTACCGCATCGATCCCATCGACCTGACGGCGCTGGCCTGCCCGCCGCGCGCACGCGGGGCAGCGCTGGAGAGCGTGCACCTGGACCTGGCCGCTTCGCTGCAGCTGGTGCTGGAAGACAGCGCACTGCAGCTGGCGCGCTGGCTGCGTGAAGCCAGCGGGCAGCCGCGCCTGGCCATGGCCGGCGGCGTGGCGCTGAACTGCGTGATGAACGCACGGCTGCGCGACAGCCGGGTGTTCGACGAGATCTGGGTGCAGCCCGCCGCCGGCGACGCCGGCACGGCGCTGGGTGCGGCCCTGTGGACGGATGCGCGCCAGCGCCGCGGCGACGCACCGCCCGCCGGCCAGCCGAGCGCCCGTGGCGCCGCCACGCCGCTCGCGCCGCGCCGCTGGCGGATGGAGCACGCCTACCTGGGGCCGGACTACGACGACGAAGCGATCGAGGCGCTGCTGCGCTGGGCCAAGCTGCCCTACCGCCGTGCTGACGACGTGTGCGCGGAGACGGCGCAGCTGCTCGCGCGCGGCTGCGTGATCGGCTGGTTCCAGGGCCGCATGGAGTTCGGCCCGCGCGCACTGGGCGCGCGCTCGATCCTGGCCTCGCCGGTGGACCCGGCCATGCAGGCGCGCATCAACGAGTTGAAGGACCGCGAGGACTTCCGCCCCGTGGCGCCCGCGGTGCCGCAGGAGCGCCTGGCCGAATGGTTCAGCCCGGCCGAGGCCAATGGCGGGCAGGCGCCGTTCATGCTGTTCATCTACGACGTGCACGAAGACCAGGCGGCGCGCATCCCGTCGGCCTGCCACCAGGACCGCACGGCGCGCGTGCAGACCGTGTCGGCCGACGCCAATCCGCGTTTCCACGGCGTGCTGGAGGCGTTCGGCCGCATCACGGGCGTGCCGGTGCTCATCAACACCTCGTTCAACGTGCGCGGCGAGCCCATCGTCTGCACCCCCAAGGACGCGGTGGACGCATTCCACAGCACGCCGCTGGACGCGCTGGTGATCGGCCCGTTCGTGCTGGAGAAGCGCCCGTGAGGCTGGTGCACGGCGCCACGGTGCAACCATGATCGGCGCGCCCGGGCCCGTGCGCTCGTTCTGGATGGGCGGCTTCGAGGGCGCCGACCACCTGGATGGACAAGGCCGTCCGCTGGACATGGCCGCGGCGCACGGCCACCTGCAGCAGCTGGACGAGGACTACGCACTCGCCGCGGCGATGGGCATCGGCACGGTGCGCGAAAGCCTGGGCTGGCGCCTGTGCGAGACGGCGCCCGGCGTCTACGACCTGGAGCGCGCGCTGCGCATGGCCCGCAGCGCCCGGCGCCAGGGCCTGCAGATCCTGTGGACGCTGATGCACTACGGCACACCGGCCGACGTCAGCCTGATGGACGACCGCCTCATCGAGCGCTTCGCCGCGTTCGCCACGGCCGCTGCGCAGGCGCTGGCGGACGAGACCGACGGGCCGCCCGTCTACACGCTCGTCAACGAGATCAACTTCCTCTCCTGGGCGGCGGCGCACACCGACATGGTCTGGCCCTACCGCGGCCAGTCGGCCGACGCGGTGCCCAGCAGCCGGCACAGCGGCTACGAGGTCAAGCGCCGCCTGGTGCGCGCCACGCTGGCGGCGACCGAGGCCGTGCGGCGCGTCGATCCCCGCGCGCGCTTCCTCCAGGCCGAGCCGCTGGTGCATGTGGTGCCTCCGGCGGACCGGCCCGATCTCGCGCCCCTCGCGGCCCAGGTGGCCGACTACCAATGGCAGGCCTGGGACCTGCTCGCCGGCCAATGCGAACCCGAGCTCGGCGGCTCGCCCGCGATGCTGGACCTGCTGGGCGTGAACTACTACCACAACGGCCAATGGGAGGTGGAGACCGAGCGGCGGCTCGCATGGCACACGCGCGACCCGCGCCGGCGCGGCCTGGACGAACTGCTGCAGGCCGCGTGGCGCCGCTATGGCAGCCCGTTGCTGGTTTCGGAGACCAGCCACGTCGGCGCCGGGCGCGCGCTGTGGCTCAGCGACGTGGCCAGCCAGGTCGAACGCGCGCGCGCCGCAGGCGTGCCCGTTGCCGGCATCTGCCTGTACCCGCTGGTCGACCGGCCCGACTGGGGTGACCCGCAGCGCTGGCACCGCAGCGGGCTCTGGGACGTGGCGCAGGCGCAGAACCAGGGGCAAGGCCAGGACGAAGGGCCGGGGCCCGGCATGGCGCGGCTGCTGCAACTGCCCTATGCCCGGATGCTGGCGCACTGGCAGCGGCGGCTGCCGGTGCCGGCGCGGCCGGTGTGGACCAAGCCGCTGCTGCTGGTCTTCTCGCCGCTGCGCTGGGACCTGGTGCAGCACCGGCCCCAGCACCTGATGGCCGAGCTGGCGGCCGACTGGCGCATCGTCTTCGTCGAGGAGCCGGTGCACGGCGCGGCCCGGGCCCAGCTGGTGCGCAGCTGCCCCATGCCCGACATCGAGGTGCTGCAGCCCCACACGCCGGGCAGCGGGGCCGGGTTCGAGGGCGGCCACATGCCGCTGGTCGCTGCGCTGCTGCAGCAGGCCCTGGGGGCCGAGGCGCTGCATTCGGCGCTGACCTGGCTGGCGACGCCCGAGGCCTTGCCGCTGGTCCAGTCGCTGCAGCTGCGGCCGACCGTCTACGACTGCTTCCGCGCCGGCCCCGGCGCGCCGGCCGGCCCGCACCGCCTGGCGCTCTGGAAGACGCGCGAGCTGGCCTTGCTGCGCCAGGCGGCGCTGGTGCTGGTGGCGGGCCCGGCGCTGTCGCGCGCGCTCGGCGGGCGCCATGGCCATGTGGCGAGCGTGTTCAACGCAGTGGATGCGGAGCACTTCTCGCCACGCGCGCTGGAGCCGCATGGCAGCGAGGCGCACGAGGCCGAACGCCTGTTGGCCGGCATCGACGGGCCCCTGCTCGGCTACTGCGGCAGCATCGACGAACGGCTGGACCTGGGCCTGCTGGCGCAGCTGGCCGATGCGCGGCCGCACTGGCACATCGTGCTGGTCGGCCCTGCGCAGCTGCCGGCCGATGTGCCCTTGCCGCAGCGGCGCAATCTGCACTGGCTCGGCGCGCAGCCCTACAGCCTGCTGCCCTACCTGCTGGCGCGCCTGCACGTGGCCTTGCTGCCCTACGTGCAGGGCCCGCGCACGGCCCTGGCCAACCCGCCGCAGCTGCTGGAGTACCTGGCGGCCCGCAAGCCCGTGGTCAGCGTGGCCCTCCCGGATGTGCTGGACCTGTACCCCCACATGGTGGAGACCGCGGCGGGCGCCGCAGGCTTTCTGCAGGCCTGCGAGACGGCGCTGCGGCGGCTGCGCGTGCACGACCTGCACCAGCGCGCGCGCGTGGACGCGGTGCTGGCGCGGCGCTCCTGGCGCAGCGCCGCGCAGGCCGTGCACGGCCTCCTGCGCGGGCTGCAACAGGAGGCCGCGCACATTCTCGCGCCCACCGGCCGGCCCGCCGTGCCGCCGCCAGCCAGCGCCGACCACCACACCCCGGCAGGCCACCCATGACCATCGACGCCCACCTCCACTGCACCGGGCGCGAGACCACGGGCGACGTGCTGCGCGCGCTCGACGACGCGGACATCGACCAGGCCGTGCTGCTGGCGCCGTTCCTCGGCGACGGCTATGCGCTGGACGACGCGGCCTCCCTGCGGCGTGCCAACGACCACCTGGCACAGCTGGTGCGCGGGCACGCCGACCGGTTGATCGGCTTCGCCGTGGTCAACCCGCAGCACGGCGGCGCCGCCGACGAGCTCGCGCGGGCCGTCGAGACGCTGGGGCTGCGCGGCGCGAAGATGGTGCCCTCGGGCTGGTACCCGAGCGATGCGCGCGTGCAGCCGGTGTTCGCCGTGGCGGCCAGGCTGGCGCTGCCCTTGCTGTTCCACAGCGGCATCTTCATCGACGGCCGGTCCGGCCGTTTCTGCCGGCCCTGCGAGTTCGAGGTGCTGCGCGACCATCCCGGCGTGCGCGTGGCGTTGGCGCACCTGGGCTGGCCCTGGACCGACGAGGCCATCGCGGTGGGCCTGATCGACCGCATCCATGGCGTGGCGCCGGCCGACGCCGTGTTCCGCTTCGACATCTCGTTCGGGCCGCCGCCGCCGTACCGGCTGGAGGTGCTGCGCCGGGCGCTCGACGTGCTGGGGCCGGAGTCGCTGCAGTTCGGCAGCGACTGCTTCCTGCCCTGCAGCGGCCAGCACATCGCCGAGCGGCGCGGCTGGGTGGAAGACCTGCTGGACCAGCTGGGCCTGGACGCCGCAGCGCGCCACCAGGTGTTCACCGCAACGGCCGCCACGTGGCTGCGCCTGCCGCCGGCGGCACCGCGCACGGCGAGGGCGCCGGCGGCCGCGCCCGCATGTGCCGCTGCGGCACCGCGGCCCGCCGCCGGCAGCTTGCGCAGCGGCTGGCTGGGTGCCTCCGGCCGGATCGGGCCGCTCTGCTGCTGACGCCATGGCCGCCGCTGCCGAACCCCCGCACACCCCGGCGCACTGCAAACGGGTGCACCGATGACGGTGCACGCCACGGTCCCGCCAGGGTCGGCGCCGCGCGTGCGCGTGCTCGAAGTCATGGGCAACGCGATCGTCGGCGGCATGGAGAGCACGGTGCTGCGCCTGGTCGAGCGGCTGCCGCGCGCGCGCTTCCACACCACCGTGCTGGCGCCTTTCGCGAGCCCCTGCACCGAGCGGCTGCGCGCGCTGGACGTGGAGGTCATCATCGCGCCGATGCCGCAGGACATGGTCTGGTCTTCGGTGCAGCTGGCCATCGCGGCCATCGCCGCCTGCCGCATCGACGTGCTGCACGCCCACCTGGGCAACGCGCACGTGCTGGCGGGCCTGGCGGGCCGCCTGGCCGGCCGGCCGGTGCTGGGCACGGTGCATGCGCGCCAGGTCACGCCGCTGGAGCTGGAGGCGCACCGCGCGTTCGGCACGCACCTGCACATGGTCTGCCAGCACAGCTACCTGCACGCGCTGGGCATGGGCGCCATGCCCTCGCACCTGCACTGCGTGCCCAACGGCGTGGACACGGAGCTGTTCAGGCCCGCTGGCCCGGCCGGCCCCAGCGCGGCCGGCCTGCGCGCCAGCCTGGGGATCGGCGTGCAGGTGCCGCTGGTCGGCTTCGTCGGGCGGCTGTCGCCCGAGAAGGGCCCCGAGCTGTTCGTGCGCTGCGCGCAGCGCGTGCACGACGCGCAGCCGCAGGCGCACTTCGTGCTGGTGGGCGAGGGGCCGCTGCGCGACGCGGTGCAGGCGCGCATCGACGGCCTCGGACTGGCCGCGCATGTGCACCTGGCGGGCCTGCGCGAGGACATGCCGGCGCTGTACCCGGAGTTCGACGTGCTGGTGTCCAGTTCGCTGACCGAGGCCATGCCGCTGGCCGTCATGGAAGCCATGGCCTGCGGGGTGCCGGTGGCGGCCACGCGTGTCGGTGGCGTGGCCGACCTCGTCGTGGAGGACTGGACGGGCCTGCTGGCCGAGCCCGGCGACATCGAGGGGCTGGCGCGCCTCGTTGCCGCGCTGGTGGCCGACCCGCAGCGCCGGCGCGAGATGGGCCGGCACAGCCGCCAGCGCATGGTCGAGCACTTCAGCCTGGCGGCCAGCGTGGACGCCACCGCGGCCCTGCTGCAAGGCCTGGCCGCCCACGCGGGCCCTGCCGCGGCGCCGGGGCAACTGGTCGACACGCCGATGCTGCCCGGCCGCGCCGCATGCTTGTCCAGCCGAGCGCGCGGGCGGGCCGACGGAACAGCCGGCGAACTGGGCGGCGAACGGAGTGGCGAGAAGGACAGCGGATAGGGCGGCGAGCAAGGCGGCGAAGGCCGCGCCGGTTACCGGGTCACGCTGGCGAACGCGTCCATCCAGTCGGCGACGAAGCGGTCGATGTGGAAGCGCTCGTTGGCCAGGCGGCGCCCGGCCTCGCCCCAGTCGCGCGCGGTGCCGGGCTCGCGCAGCAGCATGTGCATGACCTCGGCGAGCCGCTCCGGCCGGGTGTCCACATAGCCGTTCTGGCCCGAGCGGATGACCGCCGCCAGCTCCGTGGTGGCCAGGCCGACGATGGGCAGGCCGACCATCATGGCCTCGACGATGGCCAGGCCCAGGCTGGTGTAGCGGATCGGGTTGAAGAAGAAGCGGTAGGGGGCCATGGCCCCCGGCAGCGCGGCGTTGTCGATCTCGCCCAGCCCGCCCAGCGGTTTGCTGCCCATGCCGACCAGGTCCAGCGGCACAGTGCGCGCCATGTCGTGGTAGATGTCCAGCCCGAGCCTGCGCCCGCGCAGCTGCATGTTGTTCACGACCGTGATGCCGCGCTCCAGCCGGCCCTCGTACCGCGCGTCGGACAGCGGCTTGACGCCGTGCTCCACCACGCGCGTGGGCGTCACGCCCGCGTCCCACATCAGCGCGTTGAACGGCGTCACATGGACCAGCAGGGCGCCGGGGTCCTGCACCCAGTGCAGCGTGCCGGTCGGGCTCTGCAGAGGCGGGTCGTGCTCGACGTAGATGCGCGGCAGGGCGCGCTGCGTCGGCGCCAGCAGCTGCTCGCGGTCGCTCTCCCACTCCAGGCGCGACTGGTACAGCACGACATCGAACTGCATGTTGCGCAGGTGCTCGACAGGGGCCTCGTGCACGTTGTCGCCCCAGGGCAGGCTGCCGCTGCGGCCCGAGCGGTGGGTGGAGCGGAGCTCGTCGCGCACGAGGTAGAAGTCATGCGGCACCTGGCTCAGGTAGTAGAGGTAGTTGCCGTGGACATGCCAGGTCAGGATGCGCAGGCGTTCAGGCATGGCCGGCTTCCTGGTCGCACCGCGTCGATGTGTGGGTCATGCGTTCGCCGTGGCAATCGGCATGCCCGCAACGCGACGGCAGTGGATCGGCGTCGCTCGCCGCCACCGGTGGTCCCGCTCCTGCGCGCGGCAGCGGAAAAAGTTGCCGCAAGGCAGGGGGCGCAATGCTGCCGTCTCGCGCCTCCCGGTGTCTCGAAAGACCCTGTCGGCATTCCACGCCCGGGCTGCGGCACAGGCACGCGGCTTGCCGCCCTGCGCAGGGTCGGCGCGGCGCTGCCGTCACCGGCTGACCCCACGGGCGGCGCGATGCCGCATCTTTCTTTCACACCGAGGAGATCTTCATGCACGACAGAAACCAAGGCGACTGGCGCGGCAACCGCCCGGGCGACACCTCGCAAGCTTGGGACAACCAGCAGTCCGGCTATGCGCCCTCGGGCCAGCAGCAAGGCGGCGGCTATGAGAGCGGTGGTGACCCGGGTCGCCAGGGCGGCCAGGGCAACTGGGGCAGCCAGCGCGACACGGGTGGCTATGGGGGCTATGGCGGCTATGGCGGCGGCCAGGGCAGGCGTGGCGGCGGCTACGGCGGCGAGGACCACCGCTACGGTGGCTCGGGCGGTGGCCAGGGCCATGGCAGTCGCGGCCAGGGCTACGGCGGCCGGGGCGACGGAAGCCGGGAATTCGGTGGCGAGGACTACGGCCGCAGCCAGGGCTACGGCGAGAGCGGCCAGGGCTATGGTGGCAACCACGGCTACGGCAGCAGCGGCCAGGGCTCGCAGGGCGACGGCGGCAACCAGGGATACGGCGGCAGCCAGGGCTACGGAGGAAACCAGGGCTACGGAGGAAACCAGGGCTACGGGGGCAACCAGGGCCATGGCGGCAACCAGGGCAGCCGGCAGCACCACGATCCCGACTACCACCAGTGGCGCGAGCGGCAGATCAGCCAGCTCGACAGCGACTACGACGCCTGGCGGCAGGAGCGCTACAGCAAGTTCTCCGAGGACTTCGACAAGTGGCGGTCCCGCCGCAGCAGCCAGGGCGGCGGCAGCACGGGTGCAGGCGCCAGCGGAGCCAGCGGAACCAGCGGCGCCAGCGGCACGAGCGGCGCCAGCGGCACCTCGGGCCAGTCGGCCGGCGGCGGCATGGGCGCGTCCGCCTCCGGCACGTCGCAGACCTCGTCGTCCAAGCAGGACAAATGAAGCCGCGCGGCCCATGCCGCCGGCCGCGCGCCGGCGGCACCGGCCGCACCACCCACCGACCCGGAGCCTTGCAGATGCACGACACCCCTCTTGCCGACCCCCGCACCAAGTACCCCGTTCCGCCCTTTGCGCAGCAGCAGCAGACGCCGCCGGGCCAGCAGCCCGCCATGGACCCCGTGCCCGACTGCGGCGAGGACTCCTACGTGGGCGCCGGCCGGCTGGCCGGCCGCAAGGCCATCATCACGGGCGGAGACAGCGGCATCGGCCGCGCCGTGGCGATCGCCTATGCGCGCGAGGGCGCCGACGTGCTGGTTTCCTACCTCGACGAACACCAGGACGCCGAGGCCACGGCCGGCTTCGTGCGCAAGGCCGGCCGCAAGTGCGTGCTGGTGCCTGGCGACATCCAGAGCCGGGCCCATTGCCAGGCCATCGTGCAGCGCGCGGTGGACGAGCTGGGCGGCGTCGACATCCTGGTCAACAACGCGGCGTTCCAGATGTCGCACAAGAGCCTGCAGGAGCTGACGGAAGAAGAGTTCGACAAGACATTCCGCACCAACGTCTACGCCACCTTCTTCCTGACACAGGCGGCCGCGCCGCACATGCCGCCGGGCGCCTGCGTGATCAACACCGCCTCCATCAACGCCGACAAGCCGAACGCCACGCTGGTGGCCTACGCCGCCACCAAGGGCGCGCTGCAGAACCTGACCGGCGGGCTGGCGCAGCTGCTGGCCGAGCAGGGCATCCGCGTCAACTGCGTGGCGCCCGGCCCGGTGTGGACGCCGCTGATCCCGAGCACCATGGGCGCCGAGCAGGCTGCGAAGTTCGGCCAGAACGTGCCGCTCAAGCGGCCGGCCCAGCCCGCGGAACTGGCCGCACCCTACGTGATGCTGGCCAGCGAGCAAGCCTCGTACATCTCGGGCGCGAGGGTGGCCGTGACCGGCGGCGTGCCGTTCATCTGACCGGCGCCGGACCGCCACGGCTTTACGCCACCACCTCGGCGGCGCAGGCTGCAGCCGGCCTGATGGCCCGCCGGCGACGCCCGCAAGCAACCGCCCCAAGGAACGCGATGCTGCTGGCGCACGGCCAGACCGCGTGCCTGGCGCCAGGAGCAGGGCGCCTGCAGGCCAGCGTGACAACGGTCTCGTGCGGCTTTGCGGCAGACGCACCACCCGCGATGGCAAACTGTCCATTCCGCTTGCTGGGCCTGGACCTGTGTTCGACGAGCCGACATTTTTTTCAGGTCGGCCGGGCTGAGCGGTTGATCGACACTTGTCGGTCGACCACGGTGCGAAACGATCGGTTGACGGAGGTCCTCGAACCGCGTTCGAGCACGATCGTCGAACGACGGCACCTGCGAGCAGCACAGGAGAACACAGTGAGCACCGAGACCTTCGCCGACCCCGAGGAGACGCCCATCGCCAAGAGCCATCTGGGCTTCCCCGTCGTGGGAATTGGTGCCTCTGCAGGGGGCATCGCGGCGCTGCAGGGGCTGCTTGGAACCATCCCCGTCGACTCGGGCATGGCGTTCGTGGTGGTGATGCACCTGTCGCCCGACCACGAGAGCATGCTCGGTCCCATCCTGGAGCGGGCCGGCAAGCTGCCGGTCACGACCGTCGTGGAACCCACGCCGATCCAGGCCAACCATCTGTACGTCATCTCGCCGGCCATGAAGCTGCAGATGACCGACGGGCACCTCCAGGTGTCGCCGCTGGTGACGGTAGAGGCGCGGCGGCAGTCGATCGACATGTTCTTTCGCAGTCTTGCCCAGGCGCATCAGGAACGGGCTGTGTGCATCGTGCTGTCCGGTACGGGCAGCGATGGTGCCCAGGGTTTGCAGCGCATCAAGGAGGTGGGTGGCGTCGCGCTGGCCCAAAGTCCGGAGGACGCCGAATTCGACGGCATGCCACGTTCGGCCCTGCAGACCGGCCTGATCGACTTCGTGCTTCCCGTGGGCGAGATGGCCGACAAACTGGCGCTGATGTGGCACAACGCCCAGCGCATCGAGTTGCCGGCACCACCGCCGGACCTGGACGTCGAGCGGCCCACTGCCGATGCAGAGTTGCTGGCAGAGGAGGCGCTGCTGTCGATCAAGGCCGTACTGCGCGAACGCACCGGCCACGACTTTGGCCACTACAAGCGGGGCACCGTGCTGCGGCGCCTGGAGCGGCGCATGCAGGTCAACGCGCTGCCGGACCTGCCCAGCTACCGGCGCCTGCTCGACAGCGAGCCCAAGGAAACGCAGGCGCTGCTGCAGGACATGCTGATCAGCGTGACCAACTTCTTTCGCGACCCGGAAGCGTTCTCCGCGCTGGAGGCCGCACTGCAAACCCGGCTCGCAGAGCGTCCCAGAGGCGAACCGTTCCGTGCCTGGGTCGTGGGCTGCGCCACCGGCGAGGAGGCCTACTCCGTGGCGATCGTGTTGCGGCAGCTGCTTGGCCGCGAGGGCCCCGCCATCCAGCTCTTCGCTTCGGACATCGACCAGCGGGCCATCGTCGCGGCGCGCACCGGGCTGTTTCCGCTGTCCATCGCCAACGATGTCTCGCCGGCGCGGCTGCGCGAGTTCTTTGTCGAGGAGAACGGCAGCTACCGCATCGCCAAGTCGATCCGCGAGAGCGTGGTCTTCTCGGTGCACAACGCCCTCAGCGACCCGCCGTTCACGCGCCTGGAGCTGATCTGCTGCCGCAATGTGCTGATCTACCTGGACCGGGTGGCCCAATCGCAGGTCCTGGGCACCTTCCATTTCTCGCTGAAGCCGCGTGGCGTGCTGTTTCTCGGCAGCTCCGAGACGGCCGATGCCGTCGACGGCCTGTTCCGAAGCCTCGACAAGACGCACCGCGTCTACTCCGCCAGCGCGGTGCCGACGCGGGCACGCGTGCTGCCAGCCCTGCCGCCACAGGTGCAGGTCGCGCCGCCTTGGAACGACCCCGTCGCCGAACCCTCTCCAGCCCTGGTCCCACTCGAAGCCCTGCATGAACGCGTCGTGCGCAACTACGCGCCGCCGACCATCCTCGTCGACGCCGACGACACCGTGCTGCACGTCAGCCAGCGCGCGTCGCACCTGTTGAGGTTTCCGGCGGGCGCCCCCAGCAACAAGCTGATGGCGCTCGCCCGGCCAGAGCTGCGCGCGGAACTGCGCGCGGCCATGGCGCGCGCCGCGGAGACGGGCCTGACCGTCGAGGCGCCGCGGGTCGAACTGGTCATCAACGGCCGGACCAAGACGGTCACCATGACCGTGCGGCCCGCGGTCGACGAGGTGCCCAAAGGCCTGCTGCTCGTGGTGTTCGACGAAACCGACGAGAGCCTGGCCGAGCGCGTCGAGGGCGCGGTGGTCCGCAATCCCCTGGTCGAGTCGCTGGAGGCCGAGCTGCTGCGGACCCAGGCGCGGTTGCGCACCACGGTTGGCGATTCGGCGGCGTCGACTGAGGAGCTGCGGGCGTCGAACGAAGAGCTCCAGACCATCAACGAAGAGCTGCGTTCCACGACCGAGGAACTGGAAACGAGCCGCGAGGAGCTGCAGGCCGTCAACGAGGAGCTCACCACCGTCAACGCCGAGCTGTCGCTCAGGATCGACGAGACCGGCAAGGTCAACGACGACCTTCACAACCTCATGATCCTGGCGGACATCGGCGCCGTCTTCGTGGACAAGGGCCTGGGCATCAAGCGCTTCACCCCGCAGGTGACCACGGTCTTCAACCTGCTGGCACCAGACCTGGGCCGCCCACTGCGGGACATCACGCACAAGCTCGCCTATGCGCAATTGGAATCCGACCTGGTCGAAGTCATGCGGCACCTCAAACGCGTGGAGCGCGAGATCCGCTCACAGGATGGGCGCTGGTATCTGGCACGCGTGGCGCCGTACCGCACGGTGGACGATCGCATCGACGGTGCGGTGCTGGTGCTGTTCGACATCACTTCACGCAAGGCAGCGGAAGATCAGTTGCGCGTGACCGAACAAAGGATGGCCCTGGTGGCGCAGAGCATGCGCGACTACGCCATCGTGACCATGAGCCCCGCGGGCCTGATCGAGACTTGGAGCGTCGGTGCCGAGCGCATCTTCGGCTATGAGGCGAAAGAGGTGCTGGGCCAGCACTTCGCGGTCCTGTTCACCGAAGAAGATCGGCTGGCGGGCAAGCCGGAGGAAGAGTTGCGCACGGCGCGCGAGCACGGTCGGGCAGATGACGACCGCTGGCACCTGTGCAAGAACGGCGACCGCATCTATTGCAGCGGCATGACGACGCCCCTGGGCGACGATGGGTCGATCGGCTTTGCCAAGATCGCGCGCGACTTCACGGAGACCGAACTGCTCGAGCAACGGCGCAAGACCGAGTTCGCAGCCGAGCGGGCCAGCAACGGACGGCTGCAGCAGAACAGCGTGATGAAGGACGAATTCCTGGCGGTCATGGCGCACGAACTGCGCAATCCGCTGTCCGTGATCCATCTGAACGTGCAGCTGTGGTCCCGTTTGCCGAGCACCGTGAACGATCCGCGCGCCGCGCGGGCGGCCAAGACCATCACGGCTGCGGTGGCGAGCCAGGCACAGATCATCGAGGACTTGCTGGATGTATCCCGCGTCAACATGGGCAAGATCGCGCTGGACCCGTCGCTGCTCGATCTGGCGGAGCTCACCCAGACCGTGGTGGACGCAGCGAACAACGATGCCCGGGCGAAGGAGCAAACGCTGGACGCACAGCTCGCCACGGCCCGCATCTTTGCCGACCCGGTGCGGATCGAGCAGATCGTCTGGAACCTGGTCTCCAACGCCGTCAAGTTCACACCGGCCAAGGGCTCGGTCAAGGTGCGGCTGTCCACCAAGGGCGGCATGGCCAGGCTGGAGGTCGCCGACACCGGCATCGGCCTGGAGCACAAGGACCTGGACCGCGTCTTCGACATGCTGCAGCAGGTCGAAGTCGGCGGCGGCCGCCACAAGAAGGGGCTAGGCATTGGTTTGGCGCTGGTCAAGCAACTGGCGGAACTGCACGGGGGGCGGGTGCAGGCCCAGTCCCAGGGAATCGGACATGGCTCGCGCTTCATCGTCTGGCTTCCGCTTGCCAAGGGCGACACGACCTCGGCGCCGGTCTTGGCCGAGAACGCTGGTTTGGCCGGCCTGTCGGTGTTGGTTGTCGATGACGAGCCTGAACTGCTTTCGGCGCTGGGAGAACTGGTCGAGGCCGAGGGCGGTCGGGTGACGATGGCCAGCGACGCCGAGACGGCGCTGGAGCTGGCCCGGCGCGGTGCGTTCGACGCTGTGCTGTCCGATCTGACGATGCCGGGGCGCGACGGCTTCTGGCTGGCGGCGCGCTTGCGCGAAGCCGAGGAAACGCGTCAGCTGCCGCTGGTGGCGGTCTCGGGGATGTCGCGCGCGGCAGACCGCATGCGGGCCATGGCATCGGGCTTCGACGCGCATGTGCGCAAGCCGCTGGACATGCCATTGCTCCGTGCCGGCATCCTGGAGGCGATGGCGCGGCGCCAGCCATGACAGGCTGCCGCCGACGGTGTCAGCACCCTTGTCGCGGGTGGCCTCGCGGATAGGCCCCTGGCCTCGGCTGGCATGCAAGCACCTGCGAGCGGCGCCGTTGCCGGCCGATGCCGTCTCGCCCCCGGCTACGCGAGGTCGGCTACGCGAGGTCGGCTGCGCTCGGATACCCGTCGATGCCCTTGGCGGCCCGGACGGCACGCACGACGGCGCGCGCCATGGCCTCGGCCGCCAGCATGCCCAGCAGGTTGGGGTTGCCCGTCTTGCCGGACTTGCCGGTGCCCACTGCGAAGATGGTGTCGCCATCGCTCATGGTGTGGACAGGGTTGATGCTCCGCGCAAAGCCATCGTGCGCCATCTGCGCGATCTTCTGCGCCTGTGCCTTGGTCAGCACAGCGTCGGTGGCGATCAGGCCGATGGTGGTGTTGGTGCCGGCCAACAGCCGCTCGGGAACCTGCCCCGACGCGATGGCGCGCCGCGCATCCAGCAGCCTGCGGCCGTCTTCGGTGCGCGCGCCGGCGATGGGTTGCGCCGTGTCGGGGTCGATGATGTCTCCCACCGCATTGGCCACGACGATGGCCCCGACCGTGAGGCCGGCCACCTGGATCGAGGCCATGCCGAGGCCACCCTTCATGGCGCGCCTGGCGCCGAACAGCTTGCCCACCGTGGCGCCCGCGCCGGCACCCACATTGCCTTCGGCCGGCCGGTTCGCGCTCGCGGCTTCGCATGCGCGGTAGCCGGCTTGTGCATCGGGGCGGATGCGGGCGTCGCCGACACCCAGGTCGAAGATGATGGCCGCGGGCACGATGGGCACGTGGGTGACGCCCACGTCGAAGCCGATCTTGCGCTCCTCGAGATAGCGCATGACGCCCGTGGCCGCATCCAGCCCGAAGGCGCTGCCCCCGGACAGCATGATCGCGTGCACCTTCTCGACGAGGTTGGACGGCTGCAGCAGGTCGGTTTCGCGCGTGCCCGGTGCCGAGCCGCGGACATCGACGCCGCCCACCGCGCCGTCCTCGGTGACGATGACCGTGCACCCCGTGGGCCGGCGGCTGTCGGTGAAGTGGCCGACGCGGATGCCGGGCACGTCGGTGATGCTCCCGGCATCGTCCTGCCATGCGGCGCGCGGCTGCGCGAGCGCGAGGCGAAGGGGCAGGGCGCTGAGAGCGCTTGCGCCGGCAACGAAAAGGCGTCGGTCCATGCGGTGTGTCCTGGTGGGGTGGGCTTCCAGGAAGTTTCGCATCATCGCGAACGCCCGATCCGTGCAGCGCCTTGCCCGGCGCTCAACCAATCCGTGACGAACCCGGGCACGTCACCATGGTCCTTGGTCCGCGAGGTGCCGGTCTGGTCCGACGGCGTTGCCCCCCATCGTTGCGACGCGCGCGCGGCGCCGAACAAATTGTTTCCTGTCCTGGCCCCCGCACGCGCACCGCAACCTGCTGACGGGCCCGCCGCTACGCGACAATCCCGCCGCCCCGGGCAGCATGCCGTGCGCCCGGTGGCGCCGAATGCCGCCCGATGCCGTTGCACCCTTTCCTCATCCGCCGCGCCGCCGCCGCCATGGCGATGGCCGCCCCCCGCCGAACCGGCCCCCGTTGCAGATGCTTCGACGCCATGCAGGCGGCGCAGAGCCGCGTCACGACGACCGGCCAGCGGTTCAGCGGCGCCTGCGGCAGGCGGGTCGGCGTGGGCCACGCCCTGGCGCGGCGAGGACGGATTTCCGTTCGCGCGCAGGCGGCACGGGCGGAAATCCGTTCGGCCTGCTGGCCCGTGCCCAGCGCCCATGCGGCTGCGCGGTCGTTGGCACGCGGCGTGCTGCGCCCATGCAGGTCCGGCAGCCACGCGCCGACCTCTTCTTCGTCCATGCCGCGTCCATTCATCGCCATCTTCTGCTTCCTGCTGGGCACCGCCGCCGTGGCGCAGCCCACAGACACGCTCAAACGCATCGCCGACTCCGGGCAGATCAACCTCGGCCACCGCGAGTCGTCTGTGCCGTTCTCCTACTACGACGAGCGGCGCCAGGTGCTCGGCTATTCGCACGAGTTGATGCTGCGTCTCCTGGAAGGCCTCAAGGCGGAGCTGGGCTTGCCGGCGCTGACGATCAAGCTGGTGCCGGTGACGCCGCAGAACCGGCTTGCACTGGTGCAGAACGGCACCGTCGACATCGAGTGCGGCTCGACCACCCACAACCGCGAGCGCGCGCGACAGGTCGCGTTCTCCGTGTCCATCTTCAAGATCGGCACGAAGCTCATGACCGCGCGCGACTCGGGCATCCGCGATTTTCCGGACCTGGCTGGCAAACGCGTGGTGGTGACGGCGGCCACCACCTCCGAGCGCTTGCTGCGGATGTTCAACGAGAGCATCGGCCGCAAGTTCACGATCGCCGTCGCCAAGGACCACGGCGAGTCCTTCGCGATGCTGGAAGCCGGCCGCGCCGACGCCTTCATGATGGACGACGCCCTGTTGTACGGCGAGCGCGCCAAGGCCCAGCAGCCCGAGCGCTGGGTGGTGGTCGGCTCGCCGATGTCGTCGGAGGTGTACGGCTGCATGATGCGCAGCGGCGATGCCGCGCTCAAGCGCATCGTGGACGGCGAACTGACCCGCCTGATGCGCTCCGGCGAAGCCATGCGCATCTACGGCAAGTGGTTCCAACAGCCGATCCCCCCGCGCGGGCTGAACCTGAACTGGCCGGCCTCGCCGGATCTGCTGGAGCTGTACCGCGAACCGAACGATCGGCCCGTCGATTGACGACCTCTCGCCCAGTTGAGCTGCGCGATGCCCGGCGCGCGGCACGTCGTCTTGTGGGCGCCGCAGCCGCGTTGTTGCTGATGGCGGGCAGCGCAATGCTGGCCTACCGCGACGGCCTGGACCAGGGGATGGAGCAGCTGCAGGCAGAGTCCAACCACCGTCTCGACCTGTTCGCATCGGCGGTCGAGGGCATGGTCAAGCGTTCCGAGCACGTCCCTGCCACGGTGCAGCTGCACCCCGACATCGTGGCACTGCTGCGTGGGCCTGCCACGCCGGAACGCACGGCGGCGGCCAGTGCCTACCTGCGCCGCCTCAACGCGCATGTCGGCAGCCTTGCCGCGTTCACGCTGAACGACCGCGGTGTGGTCGTGGCCTCCAGCAACCTGGACCATCCGGACGACAGCCGCATCGGCAACGATGTGTCGTTCAGGCCCTACTTCCTGGAGGCGCTGGCCGGCCGGGTGGGCAGGCATTTCGCGATCGGCGTCGATGGCAAGACACCCGGCTACTTCGTGTCGCACCCGATCCATGACGGCGCCCACGTGATCGGTGTCGCCGCCATCAAGATCAGCCTGCAACCGATCGACCAGACATGGGCAATGGTCGGCGCGCCGGCGCTGCTGGCCGATGCCAACCGCGTGGTGATCCATTCCTCGCGCGTGGACTGGCGCTACACCTCGCTGGTGCCATCGACGCTGGAGCAGCGCGTGGAGCAGCAGCTCACGCGCCTGTACGACGACATGCGCATCCCGCAGTTCCCGCTGGTGCCGCAGCTCGATCCGCAGGTCGAACGCCAGCAGATCGGCGAGGAGCTGGTGCTGACCCGGCCGCTGGACGGCATGGACTGGCGGGTGATGCTGTTCCTCGACCTGAAGGACGTGCGCCATGCCGCGTTGATGCAGGCCGCCATGTCGGCGGTGGCTGCGGCCTTCGTCGCACTGCTGGCGCTGGTCCTGGTGCAGGCGCGCCGCATCCAGCGCCAGCGCCAGGAGGCACGGCGCATGCTGGAGAGCGCCAACGCCGATCTCGAGTCGAAGATCGGGGCGCGGACCCAGGACTTGCTGGACGCCAATGCACACCTCAAGCGCGAAGTGCGCGAGCGCGAGCAGGCCGAGCAGTCGCTGCGCGACGCGCAAGTGGAGCTGGTCCACGCCGCCAAGATGGCCATGATGGGGCAGCTGGCCGCCGGCATCACGCACGAACTGACGCAACCGCTGGGCGCCATCCGGACCTTGTCCGGCAACGCGGAGGAGTTCATGCGGCGTGGTCAGCTGGAGCCGGTGGCCAGCAACCTGTCCATCATCGCGCGGCTGACGGACCAGATGGGCAACATCATCCAACCGCTGAAGGCCTTCGCGCGCAAGTCTGAGCCCCAGCTCGTCCGCACGGACATCGGCCAGACCTTCAGCAACGCGCTGTTCCTGTACGGCTTGCGCCTGCGCAAGATGCTGGTTGCGTTGGTCAACGACTGCGCGCCGGGCACCGTCCACGCCTGGTGCGATGCGAACCGGCTCGAGCAGGTGCTGATCAATCTCATCGGCAATGCGCTGGACGCGATGGCCGCCACGCCGGCGCCGGAGCTGGCGCTGAGGGCCGGATGTTCGGAGGGCCCCGCGGGTGGGGTTCGGTGGACATGGATCACCGTCGAGGACAACGGCGCCGGCCTCTCGCCCAAGGCACGCGAGCAACTGTTCGAACCCTTCTTCACAACCAAGGCCCCAGGCGCCGGGCTGGGCCTGGGGCTGGCCATTTCCCGCGACATCGTGCGTGGCTTCGGCGGCGACATCCAGGTCACCGACAGGGCGGGTGGCGGCACATGTTTCCGATTGCAGATCCCGTCCGACGGGCCCAGACCGACATGAATCCAAGTGCGCTTTCTGTCCTGATCGTCGAGGACGATCCCCATGTGCAGCTGGGCTGCGTGCAGGCGATCCAGCTGGCCGGCCTGCCGGTCACGGCGGTGGCGTCTGCCGAGGAGGCGCATCCCCTGGTGCGGCCGGGCTTCGCCGGCGTCGTCATCACCGACATGCGGCTGCCGGGGCAGGATGGGCTGGCGTTGATCCGCTGGTGCCAGCAGCGCGACGCCGACATGCCGGTGATCATGATCACCGGCCATGGCGACGTCGGTTTGGCGGTGGAGGCCATGCGCAGCGGTGCCTACGACTTCATCCCCAAGCCCTTCTCGCCGGAGGCCTTGGTGGAGATCGTGCGCCGCGCACTCGAAAAGCGTGCGCTGACGCTGGAAGTGGCGGCCCTGCGCAAGTCGCTGGCCAGCCGGGCCGGGCTGGAGAGCCAGCTGATCGGCAACTCGCCGCAGATGCAGCGCGTGCGCCATCTGGTCGCCGAGGTGGCGGACTCGCCGGTCGACGTGCTGGTGCACGGCGAGACCGGCACGGGCAAGGAGGTGGTGGCGCAGGCGCTGCACACCCATTCCACGCGCCGCGGCAACCCCTTCGTCGCGCTCAACTGCGGCGGCATGCCCGACAACCTGCTCGACAGCGAGCTGTTCGGCCATGAGTCCGGCGCGTTCACCGGGGCGCAGAAGCGGCGCATCGGCAAGATCGAGCATGCGCACGGCGGCACGCTGTTCCTGGACGAACTGGAGTCCATGCCTCCGGGCATGCAGATCAAGCTGCTGCGCGTGCTGCAAGAGCGGCGTGTGGAGCGGCTCGGGTCCAACGAGGGCATGCAGGTCGATGTGCGCGTGGTCGCCGCGACCAAGGAGAACCTGCTGCAGCGGGCCAGGGAGGGAGGCTTTCGGCTCGACCTCTACTACCGGCTCAACGTCGTCACGATCGAGCTTCCGGCGCTGCGCGAGCGCCGCGAGGACGTGCCGCTGCTGACCGAGCACTTCATGCTGCTGGCGGCCAGCCGCTACAACCGGCCACACCCGGGTGTGACCCAGGAGCAGTTGCGTCGCCTGATGGCACACGACTGGCCAGGCAACGTGCGCGAGTTGCGCAACATGGCCGACTGCCTGGTGCTGGGCATACCGAGCGGGGTGCTGGGCGCTGGCGAGGTGCCAGCCGCCGACGTGCCCGTGCCTTCGCTGACCGAGATGGTCGACACCTACGAGCGCGGGCTGATCGCCGCGGAGCTGAGCCGCAACCAGGGCAACGTGGCCCACAGTGCGCGTGCGCTGCGCATCGCCAAGACCACGCTGGCCGACAAGGTGCGCAAGCACGGCCTGCTCTGAACGGGCGAGGGGCGGGACGGGTTTCCGTCCGCAGCTGGCGCGCAGGGGACGGCTTTCCGTCGCCGCCGCCACGCTGGTCAAAGCAGAAAGCTTTGAAATCAATGCATTTTTTCCTTCCCAGGGCAGCTGGCATATGCCTTGCAAATTGCCATCCGTCATCGTGTTGCAACACGCTTGGCGTATCGGCCGCAGGACCAGGCCCAGGGCCCCCTGCGGAACCCCGCGAAGACTCGAACGGAGAGCCTCCATGGCAACGCAATTCAAACTGAACCTGATGGCCTGCTCAGTGGCCGTGCTGATCGCCGGCTGCGGCGGCGGTGGCGACGACCCGCCGGCGCCGCCCCCGGAGCCCGGCAACCCCAACGTGCCCGCCATCTCTGCCGAAGTGCAGGCCGCCTCGCAAAAGATCGTGGCCGATGCGAACGTGCGCGCCGCCGTGGCCGAGTGGGACACCGCTGTCAACGCGCAGGAGCGTTTCCACCAGCACATGGAGCTGGTGCGCATCGCCTCGCCCTCGCGCGAGGAGTACAACCGCGCCCGCGAGATCAAGCGCCGCATGGTGCAGGAATGGGGCTTCGCCGAGAGCGAGATCCGCACCCGGGAAGACGGCAATCTGCCCGGCTCGGACGTGCAGCTCGTCGATGGCCTGCCCGTCTACAACATCTGCGCCGAGATCAAGGGCAGCTACTCCAGCTCCGCCGGCGCCCAGAGCTACCGCGGCCAGTACCCCAAGGTGCTGGTCGAGGGCCACATCGACACCGTCAACCCGGAGCGGCTGACCTACTTCTATGAGCCGGTGAAGTTGCAGCCCATCTCGCTGCCCATCGTCGAGACGCCGGCGCAGCTGGCCGCGGTCCCGGACGAGCTGGCCTTCGATGCCGCCGGCCGCATCGTGCAGGACGCCAACTACGCGCGCGCCCGCCGGTACTTCGACACCGCCGAGGCCGCGACGGCAGGTGGTGCAATGCGCATCTATGTGCCTGGCTACGGCGATGCCATGGGCAACGTCTCGGGCGTGCTGAACATCGCCAAGGCGATGAAGAAGTACAACATCAAGCCGGTCTACGACATGTGGTTCTGCGGCACTGCCGGCGAAGAAGGCAAGGGCAACCTGGCCGGCATGAAGCAGCTGTACGGCTACGACCAGAACAAGGGCACCGGCACCAACCCGCTGAACTTCGTCACCAACTTCGGCATCGACGGCGGCAGCGGCACCATCAACTTCATCGGCAGCTACCGCTTCGAGATGAAGTACTCGGCACCTGCGGGCCCCGGCACGAACCAGCCCAGCGCCTTGGAGGCCGCAGCGGCTTCGATCGCCAAGATCGCCGACATCAAGACCCCATGGGACGACAACAAGGAGGCGCTGAAGACCACCTACACGGTGGGCGTTGTCAGCTGCGAGGAGCCAGCCGCCGGCAGCACCGTGGTGCCCAGCTGCACCGTGCAGGTGGACATGCGCTCGCCGCGCCTGGAGCCGCTCAACGAGATCCGCAGCCGCATCGAACCGCTGTTCCAGGCCGGCGTGAGCGAGGAGAACGCGCGCTACAGCCTGGCCGACGCATCGGCGCAGGCCGTGAAGATGGAACTCACCTGGTTCGGTGACCGCCCGCCGCACGAGCGCACCAACCTGTCCGACGTGTCGATCCAGGCAGCCTGGCAGTCCGCCGAGATCGTGGGCGTGGACAAGCGGACCGAGGTTTCCACGGCGGCCAGCAGCCTGAACGACAACGTGCCCGCCGCCATCGGCGTTCCGACCATCAACCTGAACATCGCGACGTCTGCCACCGGTGGCGGCGGCCACGCCTTCTGGGAATGGGGCATCCCCGGCAACCAGGCCACCGAAGTCCTGCGCATGAAGCGCGTGATGGCCGCAGCGCTGATCGCCTCTGGCTTCCACGCCGCCGACGGCAGCGTGACGCCGCCGGCGGCCGGCCCGATCGGCAAGCGCACCGCCGAAGTCCAGTGAACCTCAGGAGAGAACCCATGAAGAAGACGATCGCATCCCTCTTGTGCCTGGCAGCGCTGGGCATGGCGTCTGCGCATGCTGCAGGCCAGACCAGCATCGTGGTCGAGTTCCAGGGCCCCGGCGGCCACAGCAACGGCGCCTATGGCCGCACCAGCGCCGTCCACGCCGCTGGTCGGGCACTGGTGAAGCTCAAGGGCGCCGGCCTGCCGGTGGGCTCGTACAGCGTGTCGGGCCTGAACGGAGGCAACTCGGTCAACAGCATCGCCAGCGACGCGCGCTACACGGTGACGGCCCTGAGCTCCGATCCAGGCGTGCAGGCCGCCATCGCCCAGCAGGTGGCGGCCACGGCGAAGGCCGGTGCCGACGCGGAGAACGCCTTCCGCGGCGTGAAGGAGGGCGACACCGCGGGTGGCGCGCGGGCGGACATCCGCTACACCGTGGCGCCGCAGTAGGCAGCCCGCCGCCGCAGCACGGCGTTCAGTCCAGCCGGATCCCGGCGACCTGGACGATGCGGCGCCACCTCGCCATGTCGGCCGCGAGGTGGTCGCGCAGGCTTTCCGGGGTTCCCCCGCCGGGCATGACGCCGTGCTGGGCCAGGCGCTGCCGGACATCCGGTGCGGCGAGAACCCTGCTGCACTCCGCGTGCAGCCGGGCGATGACGGCCGGCGGCGTCCTGGCCGGTGCGAACAGCCCGAACCAGGCGTTGACCTCGAAGCCGGGGAGCCCTGACGCGTCGAGCGTGGGCACCTGCGGCAGCTCGGGCACGCGGCTGCCCGACGTGACCGCCAGCGCACGGAGCTTGCCGCTCTCGATGTGCGGCAGCGCTGCGGGAATGGTCGAGAAGTAGACCTGCACGTGGCCGCCCAGCAGGTCGGACAGGGCAGGGCCGCCGCCCTTGTACGGCACGCTGAGCATGCGCGTGCCCGCCATGTGGTTGAACAGTTCGCCGGCCAGGTGCGCCGTGGTGCCCGTGCCCGAGTTGGCAAAGGTCACCGGCGACGCCGCCGTGTTGGCCAGCTGGACCAGTTCCCTCGCATTGGTTGCAGCGACCTTCGGGTGCACCACCAGGACCAGCGGCAGCGTTCCCACCAGCAACACGGGCGCGAGATCGCGGACCGTGTCGAAGCCCAGCTTGTACAGGCTCGGGTTGATGGGGAACGAGGTGATCGGCATCACCAGCGTGTAGCCGTCGGGCGCGGCATCCACGACATGCTGGACCCCCAGGTTGCCGGCACCGCCGGGCCGGTTCTCGACGACCACGGGCTGCCCGAGGGCATTGCCCAGGCGCTCGGCCAGCAGCCGCGCCGTGAAGTCGGTGCCGCCTCCTGGCGCGACAGGGACGACGATCCGGATGGGGCGGCTGGGGTAGCCGTCGGCAGCGCGGGCCGTGCCCGCCGCCATGCCGATCAAGGCCAGCGCGCGCTGCAGGACGGCGCGGCGCGAGCGGGGCAGGGGCGCCCCGGGCCGGGGGCGTGCGCAGTCTGTCATGGAGGTCTCCGAAGTGTGGAATGGGCGGCGTGCGCTGCTGCCGTGGCCGGTGTGCGCGGCGCCTGGCCGCTGGTCGCCGCGGCGGCGGGGGCTGAAGGGGCGGCCGCGCCGGCCGCGTGGCGCGCGCTGGCCGCCGAGGTGGCGCGCGGGGCGGCGCACTCCACCGCAGGCGACGCGGGCTCCAGCCAGAACAGCACCTGGTTCACGACATAGCAGGCCGGGTCTGCCTGCGCCCGTGCGTGGACGGTGGCGCCTGCCAGCGCGGCGCAGAACAAAGCCCGCACCGCCAGCAGGCTGCGGGACTGCTTGGTCTTCCTTGCCATGTCGCCTCCCAGGCCGATTGCAGTGGGGGCGGCTCAGGCAGAGGCGCGCACGGGTGCCCAGGCGAAGCTGTCGGGCTCGTCGGTGCCGACCGCTCCGCTCGCCACCAGGGCCGCGCATTCGGCGGCCGAGAGCCCCGCCTGCTCCAGCACCTCCAGCGTGTGCTGGCCGAGCGCGGCAGGGGGCAGGGTGGGGGCTGCATCGCCCGCGCCGGGGTGCCTCGGGAATTCCGGCACCTGGAACTGCAGGCCGCGGAAGGCCACATCGCGCAGCTTGCCGGCCGACCGGGCCTGCGGCGCATCCAGCACGCGCTCCAGCGGCAGCACCTCGGTGCAGCCGACGCCGGCGGCCTTGAGCCGGGCCACGGCGTCGTCGAAGGGCAGGGCGGCGATGGCGCGCCGGACCAGCGCCTCCACCTGCGTGCGCGCCTTCTTGCGGTCCTTGAGCCTGGCGAGCGAGGCGTCGGCGGCTTCGGGCAGGTCCAGCGCCTGGCAGAACTTGAGCCAGTGCCCATCGGTCAGCATCAGCAGGTAGAGCCAGCGTTCGTCCGCGGTCATGTAGGCGCCGTAGCCCGGCATGGCGAACTCGCCATGCGGTTCGCGCTCGGCCCGCCCCAGCAACTGGGTCTTGAGCTGCACGCCGACCAGGTCGCGCGCCGCGACATGCAGGCCGGTCTCGTACAGGCCGATCTCGACATGCCGGTCCGCGCCGCCGGCCTTGGCCTGCAGCAGCGATGCGAGCACACCGATCACGGCATAGGCCCCCGCGAACTGGTCGTGGTAGGAGGGGCCGAGCCGGCTCGGCCTGCCGTCGACCCGGTTGCCTTCCATGACGCCCGTCGCGGCCTCCGCCACGGGGTTGGAGGCCAGGTCGTCCTCCTGCGGGCCGGCGGCGTAGCCGCGGATGTGGCAGTACACGAGGTCTGGATTCAGCGCCGCGCAGTCCTCGCGGCGGACACCCAGCTTGCGCGCCGCCTTGGGCGCGAGGTTGTGGACCAGCGCATCCGACCGCGCCAGCAGCTGGTGCAGCGCGGCGCGGCCGCCCGGCGTGGACAGGTCGATGCAGGCGCTCTTCTTGCCGTGGCTGTAGGCAATGAAGGTGCCGCTCGGGCCGCCGCGCACCAGGCTGCGCGTGGGGTCGCCGGCCGGTGGCTCGACCTTGATCACCTCGGCGCCGAGCTGGGACAGGATGTGGGTGGCGAATGGCGCGGCGAGCATGGTGCCGATCTCGACGACCCGCAGTCCGCGCAACGGGGAATGGCTCATGGATGCCCTTTCAAAGAATGCATGTTGCATTCTTATGAGGGGCGGCGCGGCGGGAGTCGCCCGGCGCTGCTTTTGTTCATCCCATGAAAACCTTGGCGTTGCGCGTGCTCTCTTGCCCTGCGCCTCCCGCTAACGTTCGCTCCATCGGCCCTGCAGTCGCGGTGATCCAGGCGGTTGCAAAGCAGACAAACCGGGTGCAAGGCCCGTGCAAAGCGCCATTGCATCGGTTTAAAGAATGCATTTTATTTAATGAATCGGAGACACCATGCGCAGACGTAGCTTTCTCTCCCACGCCGCGGCGGCCGCCGCGGTGACGGCGCCCGCCCTCGGCCGGGCCCAGCAGGCGGCCCCGGGCATCGACCTGGCGAGCAAGACGGTGACGGTGGGGGCCTTCACGCCCATCACCGGGCCGGTGCCCTTCTACGCCATCCTCACGCACGGTGCGGATGCCTGCTTCAAGTGGGCCAACGAGACCAACGCGCTGAACGGCTGGAAGATCAACTACGTCACCTACGACGACGGCTACGAGCCCGCGCGCAGCGTGGCCGTCACCCGCCGGCTGGTGGAAGAGAGCAAGGTCTTCGCGCTGGCCGCGCCCATCGGCACCGCACAGTCCGTGGCCGTCATCCCCTATGCCAAGGAGGTCGGCCTGCCGATGGTCGCGCCCATCGGCGGTGCCACGGCGCTGTTCTCCGAACGGCTGGTGTTTCCGCTGCTGCCCGACTACGGCTGGTCCGCCGCGTCGACGCTGGACTATGTCGCCGGCGCGCCCCTGAACGCCGGACGCGTCAGCCTCCTGTGGCAGAACGACGAGGTCGGCCGCTCGGCCAAGCGCGGCTTCGACATGCATTGCGCGGCGCTCAAGAAGGAGGCCGCCGAATCCATTCCCTTCGAGATCCGCACCACCGACTTCACCGCACAGGTGCGCCGGCTGGCAAATGCCAAGTCGGACGCCGTGGTCTTCTTCGGCTCCAACGCCAACCTCGCGGCGGCGCTGAAGACGGCCGAGCGCATCGGCTTCACCACCAAGTGGCTGGCGCCGTTCTACACGGCCGATCCGACCACGCGCAAGCTGGCCGGGCCGCTGCTGAACGGGGTGTACTTCTCGTCCTGGCTGCTGCCTGTGGATGCCGACGACGCCGAGGTCAAGGCCTACCGCGCCAGCGTGGCCAAGTACTGGCCGAACGATCCCATCGGTGTGCTGGGCCTGAACGGCTGGACCAACGGCGCGCTGTTCGTCAAGGGCTTCCAGATGCTGCTGGCCAGCGGCAAGCCCCTGACCCGCCAGAGCCTCGTGGACGTCATGGAGACCATGAACAACCAGAACTTCGGTGGCGCACGCAACGTGGGCTTCAAGCCGAACGACCACCGCGGCACGCGGCAGGAATGCATCATCCAGGCGACGGCCGATGCCTTCAAGCTCGAGCGCGATTTCAAGGCCTTCCCGGCGGAGGTGTTCGATGCCAAGCTCGCCTGAAGCCGCCACCATGGGCAGCGACCACCATGAGGCCTGGATCGGCCGCGAAGAAGAGCGCAGCGAGCGCCTGCACCTCTCCGTCGCCCAGACCATGGCCGCCACGCTGGACCTGGAGACCGCGCCGGCTGCCGGCACCGCCCTGCCACCCGGCTGGCAATGGCTGTTCTTCAACCCGGCCCTGCGGCGCAGCCAGCTGGGCGTGGACGGCCACCCGCAGCGTGGCGGCTTCCTGCCGCCGATCGCCCTGCCGCGGCGCATGTGGGCCGGCAGCCGCATCCAGTACCTGGCCGACCTGCCCGTCGATGCCGTGGCCACGCGCCGCAGCCTGATCCAGAAGGTCGAGCAGAAGGTCGGCAAGCGGGGATCGCTGTGGTTTGTCACGGTGCAGCACCGCATCGGCTGCGGCGAGCGCGCCTGCATCGTCGAGGAGCAGGACATCGTCTACCGCGAGGCCAGCCCCGTCGGTGCGCCCCAGGCCAAGGCCGAGCCGCATCCGGACGAGGCCCGCTGGAGCCAGCGCGTGCGGCCCGACACCACGCTGCTGTTCCGCTACTCCGCGCTGACCTTCAACGGCCACCGCATCCATTACGACCAGGCCTATGCGCAGGGCGAGGAGGGCTACCCCGACCTCGTCGTGCACGGCCCGCTGACGGCGACGCTGCTGCAGCAGTTCGCTCTCGCGCAGGGCGACGGCCGGCCGCTGGCGCGCTTCGACTTCCGCGGCGTCAACCCGCTGTTCGTGGGCCGCGAGTTCCGGCTGGAAGGCAAGCCGCTGGCCGATGGCTCGCTCGCCCTGTGGGCCCGTGGGCCGGACGGCGAACTCGCCATGTCCGCCACGGCGGCGTTCCGCTGAATTTCCTTCCAGCATCCACCCAGGAGACTTTTCACATGGCACAGCACCTGAGCGGCCCGGCCAACCTGCAAGGCCAGGTGGCCTTGATCACGGGCGGCGCCGGCGGCATGGGCCGCGCGATCTCTCGCGCCTTCCGCGCCGCGGGCGCGCAGGTCGTCGCGACCGACCGGGCCGAGCACGCCGACATCGGCGAGGGCATCGACTACCGCCCCTACGACGTGACCTCGCGTGCGCAGACCGACAGGGTCGTGGACGCCGTCATCGCCGCGCACGGCAAGGTCGACATCCTCGTGCTGTGCGCCGGCACCATCGCGCGCACCCCGCTGGCCGACAGCACCGACGAGGAGTGGGACGCCATCCTCGACGTGAACCTGCGCGGCGTCGTCAATCCCGCGCGCAAGCTGTTCCCGCTGATGTGCGGGCAGGGCTTCGGCAAGATCCTGGCCGCCGGTTCCATCGCGGCCAAGAACGGCGGCGTCGCCTCGGGCCCGGCCTATGTGTCGGCCAAGGCGGCCGTGCACGGCCTCATGCGCTGGATCGCCAAGGCCGGCGCGCCCCACGGCGTGTACGCCAACACGCTGGCACCCGGCCCGGTCGAGACGGCCATGTGGGCCAACGTGACGGGCAGCACCGGCGCACCCGCGGCCAACGCCACCGTGCCGCTGGGCCGCTACGGCAACGCCGAGGACATCGCCCAGGCCGCGCTGTTCCTGTGCTCGCCGGCCTCCAACTGGATCACCGGCACCTCGCTGGACATCAGCGGCGGCATGTGGATGGACTGAAGGTCCCCACCAGAACAACGACAGGAGACACCGACATGACACCATCCACCACCCCGACGCTCGGCTTCGTCGGCTTTGGCAACATCGGCGGCCCCATGTGCCGCAACATGGCCTTAAAGCACACCGGCGACGTGCTGGTGTTCGACCGCAACCCGGCCGCCTATGCGGTGTTGGACGGTACCCAGGCGCGGCAGGCCGCGTCGCTGCAAGCCCTGGCGGCCGAGGCCGACATCGTCTTCATGTCGCTGCCCGGCGGCCCCCAGGTCGAGGCCGTTTGCCTGGGCGAAGGCGGGCTCGCCAGCGGCGCGCGCCGGCCGCAGATCATCGTGGACCTCAGCACCACGACGGTGGCCACGGCGCGCAGCATGGCCGCGCGGCTCGCGCCGCTGGGCGTGGCCTTCGCCGATGCGCCGGTGGCGCGCACGGTGGAGGCCGCGCGCCGCGGCGAGCTGGCCATCATGGTCGGCGCCGACGAAGCGCTGTTCGCGCGCATCGAGCCGCTGCTGCGCTTCATCGGCTCGGACGTCACGCGCTGCGGCGGCGTCGGCTGCGGGCAGGTCGTCAAGCTCATCAACAACGCGCTGGTGTTCGAGAACACGCTGGCGGTGGCCGAGATGATGGTGCTGGGCGAACGTGCCGGCGTGGAACCCGCGCTGCTGCTCGATGCCGTGGCCAAGGGCTCGGGCGACAGCTTCGTGCTGCGCAACCATGCACGCCGCGCGATGCTGCCGCGCGAGTTCCCGGCCGGCGGCTTCCCGCCCGAATACGCGCTCAAGGACATCGGCTACGTGCTGGAGCTCGCGCAGCAGAGCGGCGTGGCCGCGCACGCCACCGAGCTGGCCCGGCGCTACTACAGCGCCGCCGTGGCGCACGGCCTGGGCGGGCGCTACTTTCCCAATGTGATCGAACTCGTCGACCGCAACCTGGGCATCGCGGCGGCGCAAGGGCAGGGGGCCTGAAGCCATGGCCGATTTCCTGGGCCTGGTCTGGGCCGGCGTCATCAGTGGCTGCCTGTATGCCATGGGCGCGGTCGGCCTGGTGCTGATCTACAAGAGCTCCATGGTCGTGAACTTCGCGCACGGCAACCTGGCCGGGCTGGCCGCCTTCCTGGTGTTCGGCTTCACGGCCGGGCACTTCGCGCAGATGGCCTGGCTGCCCGCGGTGCTGCTCACGCTGGCCATCATGGTCGCGGTGATGGCGCTCAGCTACCTGCTGATCGCGCCGCTGGTCTTCAAGTCCGACCTGACCAGCACCATCGCCACGCTGGGCGTCGGCCTGGTCGCGCAGGGCATCACCCAGCTGACCTTCGGCTCCGACGTGGTGGCGCTCGACCTCCCGCTGCCGGCGTGGCAGGGCCAACTGGGCCCGGTGCGGATGGGCTCCTACGACCTGGCCGTGCTGGCCGCCACGGCGGTGTCGGTCGGCGCGCTCTATGTGCTGATCGAACGCACCCGGGTGGGCATCGCGTTCCGGGCGGTGTCGGCCAACCCGTTCGCCAGCCGCGTGTGCGGTTTGAACCTGCGGCGCATCCACCTCCTGTCGTGGGTCGTCGCCGGTCTGTTCGGGTTGATCGCCTCGCTGCTGATCGTGCCGACGAGCTTCCTCTCGTCGACCTCGGTCGCGTCCTTCATGCTGCAGGCCTTCGCCGGCGCGGTGGTGGGCGGCTTCAGCAGCCTGGCGGGCGCGGTGGTGGGCGGCATCTTCATCGGCGTGCTCATGAACCTGCTGTCGTTCTACGTGGCGGCGGAGTTCAGCAACACCTATGTGCTGCTGACCATCCTCGTCGTGCTCAACCTGTTCCCGAGCGGCGTGCTGGCCGTGCGAAAGGGCGCCCGTGTCTGAGGCCTCCATCTCCTCCGGCGTGCTGCCGGCAACACACCGGCCCGCACAGGCCCCCACAGGCATGGCCTGGCGGCAGGGCGCAGCCGGCGCCTTGTGCCTGGCCGTGCTGGCTGCGCTGCCCTTCGTGGCGGGTGGCTACTGGACCTTCACGCTGGGCCTGTGCTTTGCCAATGCGATCGCGATCCTGGGCGTGAGCTTCCTGGTGCGCTACGGCGGCGAGGTGTCGATCGGGCACGGCGTCTTCGCCGCGGCCGGTGCCTACACCGTGGCGCTGGTCGAGAAGTACCTGGGCCTGTCGGTGCTGGCCAGCCTGCCGGTCGCCGCCGTGGTGGGGGCCTTGCTGGGCATCGCCTTCGCGTTCCCGTCGCGCAACCTGGCGGGCATCTACCTCGCGGTGGCGACCATGGCGCTGGCCCTGGCGCTGCCCGAGGTGCTGCTGCACTTCCCCACCGTGACGGGCGGGTTCGAAGGCCTGTACGTGAAGCTGGACGCCTTGCCCGGCATCTCCAAGTCCATGCAGCGCTACTACCTGCCGCTGGCCGGCCTGGTCGCGGTGGTGCTGCTGCTGAACCAGTTCCGGCGCTCGCGCCAGGCCACGGCGCTGCTGTTGATCCGCACCTCGGCCCATGCGGCGGAGTCCTTCGGCATCCGGCGCAGCTGGGCGCGGCTCTCGTGCATGGCGCTCAGCGCGGCGGTGGCAGCGGTCGGCGGCGCGCTGCTGGCGTTCAGCTCGTCGACGGTCTCGCCGAACAGCTTCACGCTGTGGACCTCGATCTTCCTGCTGGTCGGCTCGGTGGTGAGCCTGTACTCGCTCTCGCTGGTCGGTGCTGTGCTCGGCGGCATGTTCCTGACGCTGATGCCGCTGCTGCTGGCCGGTGCCGGCGACTGGGTGCCGATCCTGTATGGCGCGGCGCTGCTCGCAGTGGTGCTGGGCTTCAACGCACTGCCGCCGCATCTGCAGGCGCGCCTGCAAGGGGGCAAGTGATGAGCGCCGTGCTGTCATCGCCCGTTCTGGCCATGCCGCCGACAGCGCCTGCCGACCGGGGCGAGTCGCTCGAGGTGAAGAACCTCGCGCTGTCCTTCGGCGGCATCCAGGTGCTGCAGGACATGAACGTGCGCCTGCGTGCGGGCGAGATCACGGGCTTGATCGGCCCCAATGGCGCCGGCAAGACCAGCTTCTTCAACTGCCTGACGGGCCTGTACACGCCGCAGCAGGGCAGCATCCAGCTGGGTGAACGCCGGCTGGAAGGCGTGCCGCCCACGGGCCGCGCGGCGCTGGGGTTCTCGCGCAGCTTCCAGCATGTGGCGCTCTGCCCGGAACTGAGCATCGTCGAGAACGTGATGATCGGCCTGGACCGCCAGGCGCACGCCGGCTGGCTGGACGCCTTCCTGCCACTGGGCCGCGGCCGGCAGGAGCGCGCCGCGCACCGGGCGCAGGCCCTGACCGCGCTGGCCCGGCTCGGCATCGCACAGGTGGCGGAGCAGGCGCCTTCGGCCCTGCCACCTGGCGTACTGCGCCTGGCCGAGATCGCCCGCGCCATCGCCGGGTCGCCCCGCGTGCTGCTGCTCGACGAGCCCGCGGCCGGCCTGAACTCGCTCGAGACGGCGGAGCTGTCTGCCGCGCTCAAGCGCCTGCGCGCACCCGGCCTCGTGCTGGTGGTCGTGGAGCACGACATGGACCTGATCATGGACGTCTGCGATGTGATCCACGTGCTCAACAGCGGCCGGATGCTGGCCACGGGCAGCCCGGCGCAGATCCAGGCGAACCCCGAGGTGGTGCGTGTCTACCTGGGAGACGACGATGCGTGAATCACTCCACACCGCCGCGGCCCACTTGCTGGAGGTCGAGGGCCTGACGGTGCGCTACGGCGCCGGCCCGGTCGTCCACGGCATCGCGCTGGCGGTGCCGGACGGCAGCGTGGCCGCGCTGCTGGGCGCCAACGGCGCCGGCAAGTCCAGCACGCTGCGGGCCATCGCCGGCCTGGAACCGGCGCAAGGGCGTCTGCGCTTCGACGGCCACGACATCACGCGCCTGTCGGCCGCGCAGCGCTTTCGCGCCGGCATCGTCTACGTGCCCGAGGGGCGTGCCATCGTGAGCGACCTCAGCGTGGAGGAGAACCTCACGCTGGGCGGCTACTTCGCTGATGCCGCCACGCGTGCGCAGCGCCAGCGCATGGTGCTGGACTTCTTCCCCGAGATCGCGAACCGGCTGCGCGCGCCGGCCGGCCTGCTCAGCGGCGGCGAGCAGCAGATGCTGGCGATCGGCCGCGGCCTCATGTCGGGCCCGCGCCTGCTGCTGCTGGACGAGCCCTCGCTGGGCCTGGCGCCCCTGCTGGTGGCCCGGGTCTACGAGCGGCTGGCGCTGGTCCAGCGCGAGCAACAGCTCACCGCGCTGCTGGTCGAGCAGAGCTTCCATGCGGCAGCCAGGCTGGCCTCGCGCGCCTGGGTCATGCGCCATGGCCACCTGGTGGGCGAACTCGACGCAGACGCCCTGCACAGCCGCGAGGGGCGCCAGCAGGCCATCGACGCCTACCTGGGCGCGCGCCATGCGGCGCCGGCGGTGGCATGAACAAGGACAACACCATGAAGTTGCAAGCTGAAGTGATCGCGACCGGGCTGCGTTTCCCGGAAGGCCCGGTCGCCCTGCCGGATGGCAGCGTGCTGGTCGTCGAGATCGAAGGCGCGCGGCTGCTGCGCATCCAGGCCGGCCGCACGCCGCAGGTCGTCGCCGAACTCGGTGGCGGCCCCAACGGCGCCGCCCTGGGCCCCGATGGGCACTGCTACGTGTGCAACAACGGCGGCTTCAGCTGGCGCACCGATGCGGGCTTCACGCGGCCGACCGGGCCGAAGGCGGGCTACGCGGGCGGCGCCATCCAGCGCGTCGACCTGGCCAGTGGCGCGGTCGAGACGCTCTACACCCACTGCGACGGTGCGCCGCTGCACGGACCCAACGACCTCGTGTTCGACGGGCAGGGCGGCTTCTGGTTCACCGACTTCGGCAAGTTCTTCGAGGACCGCTACCTGCGCGGCGGGGTGTTCTACGCCCGCACCGACGGCAGCCTGGTGCGCCGCGTGGCCCACCCGGTGCTGACACCCAACGGCATCGGCCTGTCGCCGGACGGCCGCACGCTGTACGTGGCCGAGACCGAGACCAGCCGGCTGTGGGCCTACCCGGTCGAGGCGCCCGGGCAGCTCGGCATGGAGGCCTGGCCTTCGCCCAATGGCGGGCGGCTGCTGCATGGCCTGCCCGGCTACCAGCGCTTCGACTCGCTGGCGGTGGAGGAGAGCGGCAACATCTGCGTCGCCACCCTGGTCCGCGGCGGCATCCATGTGTTCTCGCCGGCCGGCGCGCTGCTGGAGTTCCACGAGGCGCCCGAGGGCTACTGCACCAACATCTGCTTCGGCGGCCCCGACCGCCGCACTGCGTTCATCACCCTGTCGGGCACCGGCCAGCTGCTGGCCGCGCGCTGGCCGCGGCCCGGCCTGGCGCTGATGCACTGATTCCGTCCCACCGATCCGTGCGTGGCCGACAAGGCCACCAGCGACGGGGCGGTGGATTCCTCAAAAGAATGCATTCTGCATTGTTCCCCTGTTTTGCCACCCTAGGAGAGTCACCTTGAGCACCGCCACCCTGACCGAAGCCCCTGTGAAAACCCAGCCCGCGCCGCAAGGCGAGGTCGGCCACGCACCTGCGGAAGGCCGCATCACCGACCAGGCCATCGCCGATGCGCGGGCCATGATCGGCCTGCACCTGCGCCCGGAAGGCCCGTACCTGCAGGACGCCACGGCCGACACGCTGCGCAACTGGTGCAACGGCATCGGCGACCTGAATCCGCTGTACCGCGACGTGGGCTACGGCGCCACCACGCGCTATGGCTCGCTGCTGGGCCACCCGATGTACCCCATGGCCTTCGGCTGGCTGGGCCGCACGCGCTGGGGCCTGCCCGGCGTGCACGGCTTCTATGCCGGCAACGACTGGGAGCTGTTCCGCCATGTGCGGCCGGGTGACCGCATCACGGCCATCGAGCGCGTGGTCGGCGTGGAAGAGAAGGAGAGCAAGTTCTCCGGCCGCCTGGTGCTGCAGTACGTCGAGGCCTGCTACTACAACCAGCGCAGCGAACTGGTCGCACGCGCTCTGGGCACCTGCACGCGCCATGAGCGCAAGGCCGCCCGCGACACCGGCAAGTACAAGGAGATCGAGCAGTACCAGTACAGCAACGAGGAGCACGACCGCATCGACGAGATCGTGCTCAACGAGCCGAAGAACATCCGCGGCGCCAACGTGCGCTATTGGGAAGAGGTGCAGGAGGGCGAGGAGCTGCCGACCATCGCGCGCGGCCCGCTGTCGCTGATGGACACCATGGGCTTCCTGGTCGGTTGCGGCCGCGGCCACACGCACGGCGTGGTGCTGCAGGCGGCCGTGAAGCACCCGGGGCACTTCTTCCGCAACCCCGAGGCGGGCGGCGGCGTGGAGTACACCGGCATCGGCCACCACCGCGAATCGGTGGCCAAGGAGGTCGGCGTGCCCGGCACCTACGACTACGGCCCGCAGCGTTCGTCGTGGATGGCCACGCTGGTCACCAACTGGATGGGCGATGCCGGTGTCCTCAAGCGCGTGCGCACCGAGATGCGGCGCTTCAACATCGTCGGCGACACCACCTTCTGCAAGGCCAAGGTCGTGCGCAAGTACGTGAAGGACCAGGTCGGCCTGGTCGACATCGAGATCGCGGCCGAGAACCAGCGCGGCGAGGTCACGACGCCGGGCCTGGCCACCGTGGCGCTGCCCTCGCGCAACGTCAAGCTGCCCGCCTTCATCGATGGCGCGGCCATCGACCTGGAGCTGCCGGTCACCCGCTGAAGACGGACGCCATGCCCCTGCACCCCTCCCCACCAACCGAGGCGCCACCGTCCGGCGCCAGCCTCCCCCTCGCGGGCTGCCTGGTCGTCGAACGCGCGCGCACCGTGGCCGGCGCCTATGCGGGGCGCCTGCTGGCCTCCATGGGCGCGCAGGTCATCATGGCCGAGCCGGCCGGCGGCTCACCGTTGCGCGGTGCGCCCCCCTGGCTGGACGACGGCGGCACCAGTGCGCTGTTCGCCCACCTGGGCGCAGGCAAGCGCAGCCTGGTCTGCGACCTGGCGGACGAGGGAGGGCGTGCCAGCCTGGACGCGGAACTGGCGCGTGCGGACATCTTCATCGACGACACGGCGCTGCGCGAGCGCGCAGCGCTGGGGATCGACGCGGATGCCGTGGCCGCGCGCCACCCGCATCTCGTGCACGTGAGCGTGCTGCCGTTCGGTGCCAGCGGCCCCAAGGCCCACTGGGACGGCGAGGAGGTGAACCTGCTGCATGCCAGCGGCGAAGGCTTCCTGCTGCCCAACGGGCTCTCGCACGAGCTGTTCCCCGACAGGCCGCCGCTCAAGATCTACGGCCACTTCGCCGGCTACCAGGGCGGCGCCACGGCGGCCATGGCCGGGCTGGCCGCCTGGTGGGCGCGGCCCGTGGCGGGCGGGCAGTTCGTCGACGTGGCGGTGCAGGACGCCAACCTGTGCGTGGGCGCGTTCGCATTGCAGCGCCTGGGCGACGGTTCGCTGGAGCACCGCGCCACGCGCAGCTTCCGCTACGGTGGCGTGTTCCAGGCGGCCGATGGCTACCTGGAGCTGCTCACGCTGGAAGACCGCCAGTGGCAGGCGCTGGTGGAGATGCTGGACCGCCCCGCCTGGGCGCTGGAGCCCGCCCTGGCGGACCCGCTGGAGCGCAGCCGGCGCGGCGACGAGATCAACGGCCACATCCGTGCCTGGATGGCGCTGCACGCGGTGGACGACATCGTGCGCCGGGCCCAGTCCCTGGGCGTGCCGGCCGGCAGGTACCGCACGCCGGCCGAGGTCGCGGCCGGCGCGCATGAACGCGAGCGCGGCCTGTTCGCCCAGGCGCAGCTCGCAGATGGCCGCCAGGTGTCGGTGCTGCGCGCGCCCTTCCAGTTCCGCTGCACGCCGCTGGCCGACACCGTGGCCGTGCCCGCGCTCGACGAAATGGCCAAGGAGGCCACGGCATGACCACCACCACAGCTGCGCGCGCGCCCCTGGCCGGCGTGCGCATCGCCGACTTCACGATCCACGCGGCCGGCCCGTTCTGCACGCACCTGCTCTCGCAGCTGGGCGCCGAGTGCATCAAGGTCGAGAGCCGCACGCGGCCGGACGCGTTCCGCAAGCCGCATGCGGTCTACGGCCGCATGCAGGCCGCGACCTTCGACCAGGTCTCGGCCAACAAGCTCTCGGTCCGCCTGAACCTCAAGCATCCCGAGGCCGTGGCATTGGCCAAGCGCCTCGTCGTGGCATCCGACGTGGCCGCCGAGAGCTTTCGGCCCGGCGTCATGCAGCGCCTCGGGCTGGACTTCGCGTCGCTGCGGCAGGCCAAGCCCGACGTGGTGCTGCTGTCGCTGTCGTCCTGCGGCCAGAGCGGCCCCGACTCGCACTTCGCAGGCTATGCGCCGCTGTTCGGCGCCTGGGGGGGCCTCGGGTGGATGAGCGGCTACAGCGATGGGCCGCCCGTCGAGATGCGGCATGTGATGGACCACTCGGCCGGCCTGCACGCGGCGCTGGCCACGATCGCGGCGCTGCACCAGCGCCGTCGCACCGGGCAGGCCCAGCATGTGGACCTCGCGGCACGCGAGGTTGCCTCGGCCATGGTCGGCGACGCGCTCGTGCTCGCGGGCGCCGGCCTGGTGCCGCCGCGGCCCGGCAACGCCGACGCGCTGCTCGCGCCGCACGGGGTCTACGCCACGGCGCAGCCGGACCGCTGGCTCACGCTGGCCGTGCGCGACGATGCGCAGTGGCGCGCCTTGCTGGGCGTGCTGGGCCAGCCCGATGCGGACGCGCGCTTTGCCAGCGCGGCCGGCCGGCGGCAGCACCGCGAGGCGCTGGATGAACAACTCGGTGCCTGGCTGTCCGTGCAGGACGGCGATGCGCTGGCGGTGCGCCTGCAACAGGCCGGCGTCTGCGCCCATGTGTCCTGGAACATGCAGGACATCGCAAGCGACCCGCACCTGAATGCCCGGCGCGCGCTGACGCCGGTCGAAGGCCCCGGCATCGACCCACGCCTGGCGGTCGGGGCGCCGGCGCGCTTCAGCCGCACGGGGGAGGTCGGCATCCGGCGGCTGACGCCGACGCTGGGCCAGGACGAGGACTACGTGTTCGGCGAGCTGCTGGGCCTGAGCCGATCGCAGCGCGACGCACTCGAGCAGCGCGAGGTGATCCTGTGAAGGCCACCCGCGCCGACCGCAGCCTCTTGTTCGTGCCGGGCCACCGCCCCGAGCGCTTCGACAAGGCCGCGGCCAGCGGCGCGCATGCGCTCGTGCTGGACCTCGAGGACGCCGTCGCGCCCGACGACAAGCCACGCGCCCGCGATCTGGTGGCCACCTGGCTGGCGGCCGGGCATGCCGCCTTCGTGCGCGTCAACGCGGTGGACACGCCCTGGCACGCCGACGACCTGCGCATGCTCGCCGCCGCACCCCGGGCCGGCGTGATGCTGCCCAAGGCCGACGCTGCGGCCATGGTGGCGGTGCTGCAGGCCCTGCCGGGCCGGCGCGCCATCGCACTGCTGGAAAGCGTGGCCGGCTACCAGGAACTGGCCTGGCTCGCGGCCGCGCCTGGCCTGGAGCGCATCGCCTTCGGCAGCGTGGACTTCTCCGCCGAGACCGGCATCGCCGACGAGGGCGAGGCCCTCACGGCCGTGCGCACCCAGATCGTGCTGCAGTCGCTGGCGGCCGGCCTGGCGCCGCCGGTCGACGGCGTGAGCCTGGGCTTCACCGATGCGCAGCTGCTGCGCGCCGAGGCGCGCCGCTCGCGCGCGCTGGGGTTCGGCGGCAAGCTCTGCATCCATCCGGCGCAGCTGGCGGCCGTGCACGCGGCCTTCGCGCCGAGCGCGGCGGAGCAGGCCTGGGCAGCGCGCGTGCTCGCCGCCTTCGAGGCCAGCGGCGGCGGCGCGACGGCCGTGGACGGCAAGATGGTCGACAAGCCCGTGGTCGAGCGCGCCCGCCGGCTGCTGGCCGAACCCGCTGCAGCGGACCTCTAGAATGCGCGCGCAGCGGCCGGCTCACCCGACGGGGCACCTCCTGCCACACCGACGCGCGGTGTCGCTGGCCAATCGACAGGCCCACCGGGGCGATGCCTGGGCCAGCCCAGGCCCACAGGCGACGGCACATGGATTACCGAACCAAGGAAGAACAGGTCGCCGACTACCTGCGCGAGCGCATCCTGTCCGGCGTCTACCCGCGCGGCTCGCGGCTCAAGCAGGCCGAGATCGCGGAGCAGCTGCACCTGAGCATCACGCCCGTGCGCGAGGCGCTCAAGCTGCTGGAGGCCGAGGGCTACATCGGTGGCGACTCCTACCGCGGTGCCCGCGTGGCGGACTTCGACGCCGCGGCCACGGGCGAAATCCTGCAGTTGCGCCTGCTGCTGGAGACGCAGCTCGTGCGCGCCTGCGCCGAGCGGGTGAGGGCCCAGGACATCACCGAGCTGCGCCAGCTGGCCGACGCGTTCGCCGAGGCCTTCCGCTCGGGCGACCGGGCCACCGCCCGCGGCATCAACTACCGCCTGCACCGCCGCATGTACGACATCGCGGCCCTGCCGCAGACGCTGCACTTCGTGCAGATCCTGTGGGCACGCTACCCGTTCGACCTGATCAACGCGGCCCAGGACCGGGGCCAGGGCGCGGTCGAGGAGCACGAAGAGATCCTGCAGGCCCTGACCACGGGCGACAGCGCGGGCGCCATGCTGGCCATGCGCCGGCACATCGAATCGGGCTGGACGGTGCTCAAGGCCGTGCAGCCGACCGAAGGCTAGGGCCTTCACCGCCGCCCGGCGCCGCCACGGCCATGGCGGGCGCCGCCGCGTGCCTGAACGATTTCACAAGGAGACCAGCATGACCTCTCGCCCGTCGCTGCGCGTTCGCCGCAGCCTGTTGGCCACCGTGGCGGCCGTTGGCCTGGGCACGCTGTGCCCGGTGCACGCCACACCGGCGTGGCCCGACAAGCCCATCCGCATCCTCGTGCCCTACGGCGCCGGCCAGGGCGCCGACATCCTGGCGCGGGTGATGGCGCAGGAACTCGGCAAGTCGCTGGGCCAGACGGTCTATGTCGAGAACAAGGCCGGTGCCGGCGGCAACATCGGCACGGCACTGGCGGCCAAGGCGCCAGCCGATGGCTACACCTTCCTGCTCGGCACCAACGCGACGAACGCTGCCAACGGCTACCTCTACGCGCACCCGGGCTTCGACGCGGCCGCCGATTTCGATGCGGTGGCCATGCTGGGCCTCTTGCCCATGGTGGTCTGCAGTTCGGCGCCCGACCTGCCGGCCAACGGCATCGCGCAGCTGGTCGAGAAGGCGCGTGCCAGGCCAGACAGCCTCAACGTCGGCCTGCCCAGCACCTCGTCGGCCGTGATCTTCGCCCACTTCGTCAAGACCGCGCAGGCGCCGCTGTTCGGCGTCAAGTACAAGGCCTCGGCGCAGTCGATGACCGACGTGCTGGGCGGCCAGATCCCGCTCGTCATCGACACCGTGATCGCGGCACGGCCGCACCTGGCGTCAGGCAGGCTGAAGGCGCTGGGCGTCACCACGCTCAAGGAAAGCGAGGTGCTGCCGGGCGTGAAGTCGCTGGCCGAGCAGGGCGTGCAGGGCTTCGAGTTCGTGCCTTGGGACGCGTTCTTCGCGCCGCGCGGCACGCCCGCGCCGGTGGCGCAGAAGTTCGCCGAGCATGTGCAGCGCGCCATGGAACAGCCCGAGCTGCGCCGCAAGCTGCTCGACACGGGCCTGGAGCCGCGCTACATGGGGCCGGCCGAGCTGCAGGCCTTCGTGGCGGCAGAGCGCCAGCGCTGGGGCGACATCATCAAGGCCGCCGGCATCCGCGCGGATTGACCTCTTTCAACCACTTCGACCAGGAGCGCAATGTGAGCACCTCGATCTATCTCGTGCTGGACATGGAGAACGACCTCGTGCATGCCGACGGTGCCAACTACAAGGCCGCCTATGCCGAGCAGGTGGAGGCGCGCCGCATCGTGCCGAACACGCGCGCCGCCATCGACAAGGCGCGCGCAGCGGGCCTGCGCATCGGCTTCGTGCGCGTCGGCTTCTCGCCCGACTACCGCGAATGCCCGCCGAACTCGCCGATCTTCTCGGCCGCGCGCACGCGCGGCGTGTTCCAGCTCGGCACCTGGGGCACGCAGACCCACCCCGACCTGGGCCAGCAGGCGGGCGACTTCGACATCGTCAAGCACCGCGTGAGCCCGTTCTACGCCACCAGCCTGGAGGCCATCCTGCGCGCGCAGGGCACCACGCGCATCTACTGCTCTGGCGTGTCGACCAACGCCGTCGTGCAGGCCATGGTGCGTGAGGGCCACGACCGCGATTTCGAGATGGTGCTGCTGGAGGACTGCTGCTGCGCGCCCAGCGCCGAGGAGCATGCGAACGCGGTGCAGGGCCTCAAGCGCTTCTGCCAGCTCAGCAGTTCGCGCGAGGTGGCGTTCTCCTGAGCGTCAGCCCGGCGCGCGGAAGCACTGCGCGGCGTCCGCCGCGATGTCCTGCACGGTCTCGGCCAGTTGGGCATGGGCCTGCGACAGCCAGCCTTCGCTGAGCGTGCTCTCGCTGCCGGACAGTGTCAGCGCCCCCAGGGGCTGGCCGCCGCCGTCCAGCACCGCTTCGGCCATGGCCCAGATGCCGGGTGCGAGTTCGCCGCGCGTGAGCCCGTAGCCCGCCTGGGCGCTGCGCGCGCGCATGCGGTCCAGCGCTTCGAGCCGGCGCGGGCCGCGGCGCGCGATCTCCTCGCGCCGGTTGCGCGCGAGGATCTCCTCGGACGCATGCGCCGGCATGCGTTGCAGCATGGCCAGGCCGGCCACGGCCGAGAACAGGGGACGCCAGGAGCCGATCCGGATCAACATGCCGGGCAACTCCACCTCGCCGCGCTTCTGGAAGGCGCAGACCATCTCGTCGCCACTGCGCAGCAGGAAGCTGGCAACGCTGTCGGTGGCGCGGGCCAGGCGCTCCATGCGCGGCTCGATCCGCTCGCGGAAGGCGTGGTAGGCCGGCATGCCCAGCCCCAGCTCGTAGAGCCGCTGGCCGGGGTAGTACTTCACGTCGCCGGGATGGCGGCTCGCAAAGCCCTCGCGCACGAAACAGGCCAGCAGGCGGTGGCAGGTACCGCGGTCCAGCCCCACCTGTTCGGCCAGGTCCGTCAGGCGCCAGCCGAAGTCGCCGCGGTGGCTCAGCTCGCGCAGCAGGGTCAGCGTGCGCTCGACGCTGCGCGTGCCGTGCATGGCGTCGCCAGGGGAAGCGGGAGGGTTTGCGGCGTTGTCGTGCAAGTCGTTGTCTCTCGGGCCGGTGGGGCCTTTTTGTGCGCGAAATTATCGGCCCCGGCCATGCTGCCGCGCGTGCCGGCCCGCACCGGGGGCCGACGGCACAGAAGTTCACAGGTTGAAAAAGTGCTGGCCACCGCGAGGCGGCGGCGCGCCCTGCGGGACTATGGTTGCAGCAGCCAAACCACAACGCATGGAGACAAGCCTTGGCGCCGCACACCCCGGACGACATCCTGGTCGAAGACATCGCCTACCAGCGGCAGGGCGATGCGCCCTTGCTGCTGCGCCTGTACCGGCCGCGCGGCCCCGGCCCGTTCCCGCTGCTGGCCGAGGTGCACGGCGGCGCCTGGTGCCGCGGCGACCGGCTCGACGAAGACCGGCTGAACTGCGCACTGGCCGCACGCGGCATCGTCGTCGCGGCGCTGGACTTCCGCATGCCGCCGCAGGCGGCGTATCCGGCCTCGCTGGCCGACATCAACCTGGCCGTGCGCTGGCTCAAGGCGCAGGCCGCGACCTGGGGCTGCGACGCCGCCGGGCTGGGCCTCATGGGCCTGTCCAGCGGCGCGCACCAGGCCATGCTCACGGCCATGCGGCCGCACGACCCGCGCTACGCCGCCCTGCCGCTGGAAGGTGGCGAGGGGCTGGATGCGCGCGCCGCCTTCGCGGTGCTGTGCTGGCCGGTGATCGACCCGCTGGGCCGCTACCGCTATGCGCGCGAATGGCAGGACAGCGGCCGCCCCGTGCCCGAGACCATCGGCCGCGTGCTGCCCGACCACCTGCGGTACTGGGGCGGCGAAGACGCCATGGCCGAGGGCAACCCCGTGCTGGCACTGGAGCGCGGCGAGGCCGTCGCGCTGCCGCCCGTGCTGGTCCTGCAGGGCGATGCCGACCTGGTGCACCCGCGCGCGCAGCTCGAGCGCTTCGCACAGGCCTACGGCCGGGCCGGTGGCGAGATCGCGCTGCAGTGGTTCGAGGGCGAGGCCGAGGGCTTCGTCAACAAGAAGCCCGACGCGCCGTCCACGGCGCGCGCCATCGATGCCATCGCGCATTTCGTCCACCAACGCAGCGGCAGCACGGTGCCCGCGCCATGACTAGAAGACAGGAGACACATTCCATGTTCCAGAACATCCTTCGCCGGGCCCGCAAGGCCTGCAGCCATTGCCTGGGCGCCACGCTGGCCGCCGCCGCGCTGGGCGCCGCGGCACAGGGCACGCCGTATCCGGCCAAGCCGGTCAAGCTCATGGTGGCGGCCGGCACCGCGAGCAGCCCCGACGCCATCGCGCGCCTGCTGGCCAGCCACCTGGGCGCGGCCTGGAAGCAGTCCGTCGTGGTGGAGAACGTGCCCGGCATGGGCGGCATCACGGGCACCGAGCGCGGCGCGCGCCAGCCTGCGGACGGCTACACGCTGGTGCTGAGCACGAGCGCGGGCATGGCGGTGGGCTCCAGCATCCTGGAGAAGATGCCCTACGACCCCGTGAAGGATTTCGAGCCCATCGCGCTGCTGATGCAGCTGCCCAACCTGCTGGTCATCCATCCCAGCGTGCCGGCGAAGAACCTGCAGGAGTTGATCGCCTACGCGAAACAGAACCCGGGCAAGCTGCGCTACGGCCATCCCGGCGGCGGCACCACGCCGCACCTGTCGGCCGTGCTGCTGAACCAGAGCGCGGGCATCGCCATGGAAGGCATTCCGTACAAGGCCAGTTCGCAGATGACGACCGACCTGCTGGCCGGCCACTACGAGGTGCTGTTCCACAACAGCTCGGTGCTGCTGCCCCATGTGCAGGCCGGCGCCGTGCGCGCCATGGGCATCACGGGTGCCCAGCGCACGCCGCAGCTGCCCGAGGTGCCGACCGTGGCCGAAGCCGGCAAGCTGCCCGGTTTCGAGGTCAGCGCCTGGTGGGGCCTGTATGCGCCGGCCGGCACGCCGCCGGCAGTGCTGGCCAAGGTCAGCGCCGACGTGGCGGCGGCACTGGCCAGCCCGGAGATCAAGGGCTGGATCGAGAAGCAGGGCGGCCAGGCCGGCAGCGGCTCGCCTCAGGCCCTGCGCGAGTTCCAGGCGGCCGAGACGCGCAAGTGGCGCGACATCGTCAAGGCGGCGCAGATCAAGATGGAATAGCGCGCCCCCGCGCTCCGTCCCGCGCGGCCTGCGCCGCAACTTCCCATTCCATGCCGGCTGCGCCAGCAGGCCGGCCTGCACCCCGGAGAACCTCCGCATGACCACGCAACCCCCGCCCGTGCTCGGCTTCGTCGGCCTGGGCAACATCGGCGGCCCCATGGCCTGGAACATGGCCGGCAAGCACGCGGGCGACTTCATCGCCTTCGACGCCGACCCGGCCGCCTGCGCGGTGCTGGACGGCACGCGCGCGCGCCGTGCCACCTCGCTGGCCGCCCTTGCGCAGGAGGCCGACATCGTCTTCCTGTCGCTGCCCGGCAGCGCCCAGGTGGAGGCCGTGTGCCTGGGGCCCGAGGGGCTGGCCGCCGGTGCGCGCTGGCCCGCCACCATCGTGGACCTCAGCACCTGCACCGTGGCCATGGCGCGCAGCGTCGCGGCGCGGCTGGCCGAACGCGGCATCGCCTTCGCCGACGCCCCCGTGGCGCGCACGGCGGAGGCCGCGCGCCGCGGCGAACTGAGCATCATGGTCGGCGCCGACGAAGCGCTGTTCGCGCGGATCGCGCCGTGGCTGCACTACATCGGCTCGGACGTCACGCGCTGCGGCGAGGTCGGCTGCGGCCAGGTCGTCAAGCTGGTCAACAACGCGCTGGTGTTCGAGCACACGGCCGCGCTGGCCGAGATGATGGTGCTGGGCCAGCGCGCCGGTGTCGAGCCCGCACTGCTGCTGGATGCCGTGGCCAAGGGCTCGGGCGACAGCTTCGTGCTGCGCAACCACGGCCGCAAGGCCATGTTGCCGCGCGTGTTTCCCCAAGGCGGCTTTCCGCCCGAGTACGCGCTCAAGGACATCGACTACCTCATGGAGCTGGCCGCGCAGACCGGCACCGCGACCGCCTTCGCGGGCCTGGCGCGGCGCTACTACGCGGCGGCTGCGGCGCATGGCTTCGGTGGCCGCTACTTCCCCACCGTGATCGAGGTGGTGGACCGCAACCTGGATGTGGCGTAAGGGCCGGCATGCACGACAAGACCACCCTGCAGCTGCCCGCGGGCGCCTGCGACTGCCACACGCATGTCTTCCTCGACCCGCGCACCTACCCCTGGTCGCCCGCGCGGCGCTACACCCCGCCGCCGGCCTCCACCGAGGCGCTGGCGGCCTGGCACGACACGCTGGGCCTGGCGCGCGTGGTGGTGGTTCAGCCCAGCGTGTACGCGGCCGACAACGCCGCCACCCTGCAGGCGCTGCGCGTGCTCGGTCCGGCGCGCGCGCGGGGGGTGGCCGTGCTCGATGCCGCCACCACCGAGGGGGACCTTGAGGCCATGCACGCCCTGGGCGTGCGCGGCGTGCGCGTGAACCTAGAGATCGACCACGCCAGCGATGCGGTCGCCGCAACCACCCAGCTGCGCGAGACCGCCGCGCGCGTGGCGCCGCTGGGCTGGCATGTGCAGGTCTACGCCAACCTGCCGCTGCTGGCGGCCTGCCGGTCGGTGCTGCGGGCGCTGCCCGTGCCGGTGGTGCTGGACCACTACGCCGGTGCGCATGCCCAGGGCGGGCCGGCCCAGCCGGGATTGCGCGAGGTGCTCGCCCTGGTGGCCGAAGGGCGCGCCTACGTGAAGCTCTCCGCGCCGTACCGCCTGTCCGCCGCGGTGGGCTACGCCGACATGGCGCCCATCGCGCGCGCCTTCATCGCGGCCGGGCCCGATTGCATGCTCTGGGGCAGCGACTGGCCGCACCCGCAGCCCGGCACCCGGCCGGATCCGCACGACACCAGCCCGCCGTTCGCGGTCGACTCGGCGCAGGTGCTGGCCGGGCTGCGCAGCTGGGCGCCGGATGCGCGCACCTTCGACCGCATCCTGGCCGACAACCCGGCCCGCCTGTACGGCTTCTGACCACCCACCACCAGACCACCCCTCGGAGACACGCATGCGCACCAGACATTTCCTCCAGGCCGCAGCGCTGGCCCTGTGCTGCGCGGCCACCGGCGCCGCGCAGGCCCAGCAGCCCACCACGCTCAAGCTGGGCTGGCCCACCTCCGACGGCGCCACCGACCCGCTGGCCATCGGCGCGCGGGCCTTCAAGCAGGCGCTGGAGAAGCAGTCCGGCGGGGCCATGCAGGTGCAGCTCTACCCGAACCGGCAGATCGGCGACGACAAGCAGCTCGTCGAAGGCGTGCGCTTCGGCACCGTGGACGCGGCCGTGGTCACCAATGCCGTCACGGCGCAGACCGAGCCGGCCTTCGGCGTGCTGGAACTGCCCTTCCTGTTCGAAAACGATGCCCATGTGCAGCGCGTGCTGGACGGCCCCGTCGGCGCCGACCTGGCCAAGCGCCTGGCCGCCAGGGGCGCCGTGGTGCTGGGCTACTTCGAGGGCGGCTTTCGCAGCCTCATCAACAACAAGCGCCCGGTGACGCAGCCCGCGGACATGGGCGGCGTCAAGGTCCGCGTGATGCAGAACCCGGTCTACATCGACCTCGTCAACGCGTTGGGCGGGGCGGCCGTGCCCATGGCATGGGGCGAGACCATCACGGCGATCCAGCAGGGCACCATCGACGGGCTGGAGCTGCCCGTCGCGCTGATCGAGCCGCTCAAGGTCAACGAGTTCGCCAAGTACCTGTCGCTGACGCAGCACACCTTCACCGCCTACGAGCTGCTGATCGGCAAGCGCCTGCTGGACCGGCTGCCGGCGCAGCAGCAGGCCTGGGTGCAGGCCGCGGCCAAGGAGGCCGTGCTGGAGCAGCGCCGCGCCATGGCCGGCCAGACGCCCAAGGCGCTGGAAAGCCTGCAGAAGGCGGGCATGCAAGTCAACGCCATCGGCGACGTGGCGAACTTCCGCAAGGCCGTGGCGCCGGTCTACGACAAGGCCCGCAAGGCCGGGCAGGGCGCCCTGATCGACGCCGTGCTGGCCGCCGGAAAATGAGGACCGCGGCGCACGACCTGGTGGAGGCGCTGGCGACGGCCACGCGCTGGAGCGTGCAGGCGCTCACGCTGCTGATGCTGGCCGCGCTGGCCATCCAGGTGCTGATGCGCTCGGTCTTCAACGCGCCGCCGTCCTGGTCCGAGGAACTGGCGCTGCTGGCCTTCAGCTGGACGGCGCTGCTGGCGCTGGCCTACGGCGTGCGCGAGGGCATCCATGTGCGCATGGACATGCTGCTCGATGCGCTGCCGCGGGCCTTGCGCCGCGGGGCCGAGCGCCTGGTGCTGGCCGCCGTGGCGGGCATCGGCCTGTACCTGGCGGTGGCCGGCTGGCACTACACCGAGAGCGCCGTCGGCACCACATCAGCCGCCATCGGCTACCCCATGCCGCTGCTCTATGCGAGCTGCGTGGCCTGCGGAGCGCTGGTGGCGCTGTTCGCGGCCGAGCGCCTGTTGCTGGGCCTGCCGGCGTGCGGCGAGCCGGAGGCCGCTGCATGAGCGCCGCGCCGCGCCGCCGCAAGCCAGCGCGCTCCCCCTTGGCGGGACAGGCCGCAGGCTGCAGGGTGCACAGGTGAGCGCCGTCGCCGCCATCCTGTCGCTGGGCTTCGCCGCGCTGGTGCTGCTCGGCGTGCCGTTCGCCTTTGCCCTCGCGCTGTGCGTGGTGGGCGCCATCGCCGTGACCGGCATGGACCCCATGCTGCTGCCGCAGACACTGGTCGCCGGCACGCAGAGCTTCAGCCTGCTGGCGATTCCATTCTTCATGCTGGCCGGCGAGATCATGTCCGCGGGCGGGCTGTCGCGCCGGCTCGTCAACGTGGCCGATGTCTTCGTGCGGCACCTGCCGGGCGGGCTGGGCCTGGTCGCCATCCTGGCGGCCCTGGTGTTCGCGGCCATCAGCGGCTCGGCGCCGGCCACCACGGCCGCCATCGGCGCGGTCATGGTCCCGGCCATGGCCGAGCGCGGCTACTCCAGGGCCTATGCCACGGCGCTGTGCGTGTCGGCCGGCGTGCTGGCGCCGCTGATCCCGCCGTCCATCGCGTTCGTGATCTGGGGCGTGATCGCCGAGCAGTCCATCGCCAAGCTGTTCCTGTCGGGCGTGCTGCCCGGCTTGCTGATGGCCGTGGGCATGGTGGCGCTGGTGCTCTGGCATGCGCGCCGCAGCGGCGTGGCGCGCAGCCCGCGTGCCAGCCTGCGCGAGATCGCCACCGCGCTGCGCGCAGGTGTGTGGGTGCTGCTGGCGCCCGTCATCGTGCTGGGCGGCATCTACCTCGGCATCTTCACGCCGACCGAGGCCGCCGTCGTGGCCTGCCTGTACGCGCTGTTCGTGGCCCTGTGCATCGAGCGTTCGCTCAAGCCCGCGCAGCTGGGCGGCAGCATCACGCGGGCGATGTCGACCACGGCCATGGTGCTGGCCATCGTCGGCTTCTCGCAGGGCTTCGGCGTGCTGGTGGCGCAGGAGCAGCTGGCACCCGCGCTGACGGGCTGGCTGGCCGCGCACATCCACACCAAGTGGCTGATGCTGGCCGCGCTGAACATCGGCTTCTTCCTGCTGGCGGCCGTCATGGACGAGGTGGCCATCATGGTCATCCTGGGGCCCATGCTGATCGCCATCGCGCGCCAGTACGGCGTGGACCCCATCCACTTCGGCAGCATGATCGTGACCAATGTCGCCATCGGCATGGCCGCGCCGCCGATCGGCTATTGCCTGTTCGTCGGCATGGCGATTGCCAAGCTCAAGCTCTGGGAGGTGGCGCGCGCCATCATGCCGTTCGTGCTCATGATGGTCGCGGTGCTGTTCCTCGTGACGTACGTGCCGGCCTTCTCGCTGGCCTTCGTGCGGTGACGGCCCGCGCCGCGTCCGCCGAGGCCGGCGTGGAGCGCCTGGGCACGCGCAGCCTGGGCCGCGGCATCAAGCTGCTGCGCCTGGTGGCTGCGCGGCCGCAGTTCGGCTGGCGGCTGTCGGACCTGGCCGCGGCCAGCGGCATCGACCGCGGCACCGTGCACCGCATGCTGGCCTGCCTGGTGGCCGAGCGGCTGGTGTTGCAGCGCGCGGGCGACCGCCACTACCTGCCCGGGCCGCTGCTGTTCGAGTTGGGCCTGGCGCTGCCCGACCACCAGCAGTTCCAGCGCCGCGCCGAGCCGCAGCTGGCGGCCTTCGCGCGGCGCATGGCCGGCGTGGCCGTGCTGGTGCTGCGCAGCGGCAACGAATACGTGTGCTGCCTGCGCGCGGGCAGCCTGCCGCTCACGGGCTCGGTGCTCTACCCGGGCAACCGCCGCCCGCTGTTCACCACGGCGGCCGGCGTGGCCATCCTGCAGACGCTGGGCGCGGCCGAGCAGCGCGCCGTGCTGCTGGACAACGTGGCGCAGGAGATTGCGCGCTGCGGCAGCGAGCGGCTGGCGGCGCTGCAGCGCATGCGCGAGCGCTCGGACCGCCATGGCTTCGGCGTGAACCTGGGCGACGTGGTGCCCGGCGTGCACGCCTTCGCGGTGCCGCTGCGCGGCAGCGGCGGCGAGGCCTTCGCGGCGCTGTGCCTGCTGGGGCCGCCGGGGCTGTACGGCGAGGAGCGGCTGCCGGCCATCCATGCCGAGCTGCTGGCCGCGCAGGATCGCCTGGCCACCGAGGCGCAGCGCTGGGGTTTTTGACAAGGAGGTCGACATGACGAGGGTATGCATCGTGGGAGCGGGGGCGGTGGGCGGCTACGTGGGCGCGCACATGGCCAAGGCCGGGGTGGACGTGACGCTGGTCGACGCCTGGCCCGAGCATGTGGAGGCCATGCGCCGCGATGGCCTGCGCGTGGAGGGCATGGATGGCGCCGGTGCGGTGCACACGGCAGTGCGCGCGCTGCATGTGGGCGAGCTGCAGCGCTGCGTGCGCGAGCAGCCCTTCGACGTGGCTTTCATCGCGGTGAAGTCCTACGACACGCGCTGGGCCACGGAACTGGTGCTGCCCTACCTGGCGCCCACGGCCTGCCTGGTGTCCTTGCAGAACGGCATCCACGAGGACGTGATCGCCAGCGTGGCCGGCTTCGGCCGCGTGCTCGGCGTGTCGGTCAGCGCGCTGGCGGCCGAGCTCGTGGCGCCGGGCCGCATCGTGCGCAACTCGCCGCTGGGCGACGAGAAGAAGGCCGGCATGCGGGTGGGCGAGATGCACGGCCAGGTCACGCCGCGCGCCCAGCTGCTGGCCGCGCTGCTGGCCCATGGCGACAGCTGCAAGCTCACCAGCAACCTGTGGGGCGAGCGCTGGTCCAAGCTGACGATCAACGCCATGCGCAACGGCGTGTGCGCGCTGACCGGGCTGACCGGGCGCCAGCGCGACCTCGACGAGGTGGCGCGCGATCTCACGGTGCGCCTGGGCAGTTCCTGCATCCGCGTGGGCCGCGCGCTGGGCCTGGCGCTGGAGCCGGTGGGGGGCCTGGACCTGGAGGTGCTCGCCCGCGCCGAGGAGGACCGCGCGGCCTACGACGCCATCACGCAGCAGATCATGGCGGTGGCCTACTCGCGCAGCGACGCGCAGCGCCCCTCCATGGGCCAGGACATCCAGAAGGGCCGGCGCACCGAGACCGAGGCCATCAACGGCCTGGTCGCGCGGCGCGGCGAGGAGGTGGGCGTGGACGTGCGCCTGCACCGCCGCGTGAACGGCGTGATCGGGCGCATCGAGCGCGGCGAGGCCGTGCCCAGCCCCTCGCACCTCGCGCAGATCCTCGCCTGACGCGAAGTTCAACATGTGGAACCGCCGCCGGCGCGGTGGTTCTCCGGTGCAGGCCTGCCACGTAAGGTTGCCGCCACCCGCTGCTGCGCTGCAGGGGCGGCATCCAACGACAAGGAGACAAGCATGTTGAACATCGAGCGCATCGCCCGGCGCTGGGGCGCTGCCGGCCTGCTGGCCGCGGCCTTCGCCGCCGTGCCCGCCCAGGCCAGCGAACGCTGGCGCGCCTACACCTACAACGCCGTGGCCACGGTGACGGCCGTGAAGGGGCTCAACGCGCTGTTCGAGGCGGTCGACAAGGAGACCGAGGGCGCGCTCAAGGTGCGGCTGCACCTGGGCGGCACGCTGCCGATCACGGCCACCAACATCACGCAGGCCGTGGCCGACAACGTGGTGCAGATGGGCGACGACGCCTTCTTCATCGGTAGCGTGCCGGTCGGCGGCGTGGTGCGCCTGCCGATGCTGTTTCCGCAGCGCGCCCAGTTCGAGAAGGCCTGGGACGCGGAGGCGCCGTTCCTGCGTGCCGACTACGACCGGAAGGGCGTGGTGCTGCTGGGCCGCTACATCTTTCCCGAGAACGTGTTCTGGTCGCGCAAGAAGCTGACCTCGCTGGCCGACATCGCGGGCCAGAAGATCCGCGTGGTCTCGCCCGAGCAGGCCGAGTTCATCCAGCGCCTGGGCGGCATCCCGGTCACGCTGGGCACCTCGGAAGTCGCGGCCGGCATCGACCGCGGCGTGATCGACGGCGCGCTGACGGCCAGCTCGGGCTACGGCTATGTCTGGCGCGACCTGCTCAAGTACAGCTACCGGCTCAACGTGAGCTTCGTCGACTCGCTGGTGCTGGTGAACAAGGAGGCCTGGAACAAGCTCGCGCCGGCCGTGCGCGGCAAGGTGCAGGCGCTTGTGGACGCGCACACGGCGCGCATGACGGCGGCCATGGCGGCCGAGGACGAGGAGCTCACGAAGAAGCTCGCGGCCGCCGGCATGGTCGTGACCGAACCCACGGCGGCCGACCTGGCCGAGGCAGAGAAGCGCATCACGCCGTACTGGACGGAGTGGGGCGAGAAGCGGCCGGCCGCGCAGGATGCGCTGCGCAAGGCGCGTGCGGCGGCGGGGCGCTGAGCATGGGCGCGCATGGGACGCTGCCGGCCATCGATGTCGATGGCGCCAGCCAGGACGCAGACGCGTTCAGTTCCGGCGAGGACCTGCCCGCGCGGCTGGGCCGCTGGGCCACGCAGGGCATCGTGCTGGGCCTGGTGGTGATGATGGGCCTGGAGATGCTGGTGCGCTCGGCCTTCGGCTGGTCCATCCAGTTCAGCAACGAGATCGGCGGCTATGCGCTGGTGGCCGTCACCTTCTTGTCGCTGGCCTCGGGCCAGCTGCTGCACGCCTACCACCGCGTGCACTTCCTGGACAGGCAGCTCGGCCCGGTGGGGCGCGCGCGGTTGCGGCTGGGCTTCGACCTGGCCACGGCCGCGGTGGCCGCGGTGCTGGCGGCCGAACTGGTCCGCTTCGAATGGCTGACCTGGCAGTCCGGCGATGTCGCGGCCACCAGCCTCATGACGCCGCTGTGGCTGCCGCGCCTGGTCATGCCGCTGGGCGCCCTGGCGCTGTGCTGGGCGCTGCTGCGCACGCTGGCCGGCGACTGGCGCCGCCTGCGGGCCGCGCACGGCCTGCTGGGGAGCTGACATGGCCGAGTACCAGATCGTCTTCATCTTCGCGTTGTTCATCGGCCTGCTGGCCGCGGGCATGGCCGTGCCCTTCGCCATCCTGCTGCCGGGCATGCTGTACCTGTACCTGCAGGGCGGCGTGGCCGCGCTGCACAGCCTGGGCCTGGTGAGCTGGGGCAGCATGGACAGCTACACGCTGACATCGATCCCGCTGTTCGTGCTGATGGCCGAGATCCTGCAGGGCAGCGGCCTGGGCATGCGCGTGTACCGCGGCCTGTCCAGCCTTGTGCGCAAGGTGCCGGGCGGGCTGCTGCAGACCAACATCGCGGGCTGTGCGGTGTTCGCCGCGGTCAGCGGCTCCAGCATCGCCACGGCGGCGTCCATCGGCCAGGTGGCGCTGCCGCAACTCAAGGCCCGGCAGTACGACCCGCGGCTGGCGGCAGGCTCGCTGGCCGCCGGCGGCACGCTGGGCATCCTGATCCCGCCGTCGATCGCGATGATCGTCTACGCGACCTTCACCGACACCTCGGTGGCCCGGCTGTTCATGGCCGGCGTGGTGCCGGGCATCGTGCTGACCCTGATGTTCATGGGCTATGTGGCGGTGGCCGCGGTGCTGCGCCCCGGCATCGCCCCGCCCGAGCGCGGCGAACTCACGCGGGCCATGGTGCTGCGCGCGCTGGTGGACATCGTGCCTTTCCTGCTGCTGATCGGCGGCATCATGGGCGCGATCTACACCGGCATCGCCACGCCGACCGAGGCGGCGGCGGCCGGTTGCATCTTCGCGCTGGCCATCGCGCTGGTGTTCGGCGAGCTGTCGTGGCGCACGTTCGGCGACTGCCTGCGGCGCTCCACGCTGATGGTGGCCAACATCCTGCTGATCACCTACGCGGCCTTCGTCTTCTCCTATGCCATGAGCTATGCCGGCGTGGGCGAGCAGATCACGGAGTTCATCGTCGGGCTGCAGCTGGGCAAGCTGGAGTTCTTCGTCGCGCTGCTGGTGCTGTTCACGGTCCTGGGTGCGCTCGTGGAGAGCCTGGGCATGATCGTGATCACGGTGCCGCTGCTGTACCCGCTGCTGGCCAACTACGGCATCGACCCGGTGTGGTTCGGCATCGTCGTGGTGCTGTTCATCGAGATGGGCCAGATCACGCCGCCCATCGGCATCAACCTGTTCGTGATCCAGAGCATCGCGCGCGGCAAGCTGTCCGACGTGGTCATGGGCACGGTTCCGTTCCACCTGCTCATGTTCGTGCTGCTGGGCATGCTGGTGGCCTGGCCCGGCATCGCACTGTGGCTGCCGGGCCGCCTGTCTGGAGGTTGACATGTTCGCTCCCCCTGAGAAATGCAAGGCCGAGGTCTTCACGCGCATCCCCGAGCGCTTCCACGTGAAGGACCGCCAGAGCGAATGGGCCCGCACGCAGCTGCACGGGGCGCCGGCGCCGGTGTTCCTCGAAGGCCCCTCGTTCGACCGCGACGGCAACCTGTGGGTGGTCGACATTCCGTGGGGCCGCATCTTCCGCATCGACCCGCAGGGCGGCGTGGAACTCGCGGCCGAATACGACGGCGAACCCAACGGCCTGAAGTTCCACTCCGACGGCCGCGCCTTCATTGCCGACTACCGGCGCGGCATCATGGTGCTGGACCCGCGCACGGGCCGCGTGGAGCCCTACCTGGAGCGCGCCCGGCTGGAGCGCTTCAAGGGCTGCAACGACCTGTTCTTCGCGTCCAACGGCGACCTGTACTTCACCGACCAGGGCCAGACCGGGCTGCACGACGCGAGCGGCCGGCTGTTCCGGCTGCGCGCCTCGGGCCAGCTCGACCTGGTGCTGCAGGGCATCCCGAGCCCCAACGGCCTGGTCATGAACCTGGACGAGACCGCGGTGTACCTGGCCGTCACCCGCGACAACGCGATCTGGCGCGTGCCGCTGATGGCCGACGGCACGGCCACCAAGGTCGGCGCCTACATCCGCATGAGCGGTGGCGGAGGGCCCGACGGCATCGCGCTGGATGCGCAGGGCGGGCTGGCGGTCTGCCACGTGGGCTTCGGCGCGGTCTGGATCTTCAGCCCGCGCGGCGAGCCGCTCGTGCGCATCGACGCGCCCGACGGCGGCACCTACACCACCAATTGCGCCTACGGTGGCGCGGACGGCCGCACGCTGTACATGCTGGAGTCCAAGAGCGGCTGCGTGTTCACGGCGCGCGTGGCGGTGCCGGGCCGTGCCATGTACGGCCAGTCTCGGGACTAACCCTGGTTTGACGCGCAAAGCACTGCGCGGCGCCGCGCAGGCGCCCAGAATGCCGGCCCCATGAAGCTCGAAGACCTCGTCCTGGAAGCCGCCGCGCCCCACGGCCCGGAGCGCAGCGGCACGCAAAGCCTCGCACGGGGCATCAAGCTCTTGCGCATGGTCGCCACGCGGCCCGGTTTCGGCTGGCGCCTGTCTGATCTCGCGGCCGCCTGCGGCCAGGACAAGGCCACCGTGCACCGCATGCTGGCCTGCCTGGTGGAGGAGCGGCTGGTGCTGCAGCGCGCCAGCGACCGCCACTACCTGCCGGGCCCGCTGATGTGCGAGCTCGGCCTCGCGCTGCCCGACCGCGCGCAGTTCCTGCGGGCGGCGGAACCGCAGGTGGCGGCGTTCGCGCGGCGCATGGCGGGCATCGCGCTGCTGCTGCTGCGCAGTGGCAACGAATACGTCTGTGCCCAGCGCGCCGGCAGCCTGGTGCTGTCGGGGCTGATGGTCTACCCCGGCACGCGCCGCCCGCTGTTCACCTCGGTCGGCGGGGTGGCCATCCTGCAGACCCGGCCGGCCGCCGAGGTGCGCGCCGTGCTGCTGGACAACGTGGCGCAGGAGATCGGCCGGCGCGGCACCGGCCGGCTCGAGGCACTGCAGAAGATGCGTGAGCGCTCGGACCGCCATGGCTTCGGCGTGAACCTGGGCGATGTGGTGCCGGGCGTGCACGCGCTGGCCGTGCCCGTGTGCGACAGCGCGGGCGATGCCTTCGCGGCGCTGTGCCTGATCGGCACGCCCGAGCTCTATGGCGAGGAACGGCTGGCGCCGTTGCAGGGCGAACTGCAGGCCGCGGCGGCGCTGCTGGCAGCCGACGCGCGCAAGTTCAACATGTAAAACGGGCGCTGCGCCGGTGCGTGGCAGCGCGCCGGCCTGCGCTTAAGGTCGTGGCCATGTTCTTCCATGCCACGCCATGAAGCTGCAATCCGCTGTCAACCTGGACGACCTGCGCCGCATGGCGCGCCGCAAGCTGCCGCGCATCGCCTTCGATTTCATCGAGGGCGGGGCCGACGACGAGCTCTGCCTGGCGCGCAACCGCGCCGCCTTCGCGCAGCACCGGCTGCTGCCGCGCTACCTGCGCGACGTGCGCCAGCGCGAGCAGTCGGTGACGCTGTTCGGGCGCCGTTACGCGAGCCCCATCGGCATCTCGCCGACCGGGCTGGCCGGGCTGTTCAGGCCCGACGCCGACCGCATGCTGGCCGCGGCCGCACGCGCCGCCGACGTGCCCTTCCTGCTGTCCAGCGCGGCCAACGCGGCGCTGGAGGACGCGCTGCCCGTGGCGCCCGAGCATGTCTGGTTCCAGATGTACTGCACGAGCGACCCGGCCATCAACGCCGACCTCGTGGCGCGCGCACGCAAGGCCCAGGTGCGGGTGCTCGTGGTGTCGGTGGATGTGCCCGTGAATTCCAACCGCGAGCGCAACCGGCGCAATGGCTTCTCGCGCCCGTTCCGCATGACGCCGGGCGTGGCGCTGGAGGCGCTGGGCCATCCGATGTGGGTGCTGCGCTACCTGCGCACGGGCGGCGTCCCGATGATGCGCAACTGGCTGCCCTACGCCCCGGCCGGTGCCGATGCCGGCGAGGTGGCCGACCTCTACGGCACGCTGACGCCTGCGCCCATGGTCGACTGGGAGCACCTGCGCCGCATCCGCGCGGGCTGGCCCGGGCCGCTGGTCGTCAAGGGCCTGCTGCACCCGGACGATGCGCGTGCGGCGGTGGCGCTGGGCGTGGACGGCCTGGTGGTCTCCAACCACGGCGGCCGCCAGCTCGACACCGCGCCCGCGCCGCTCGAGATGCTGCCGGCCATCCGTGCAGCCGTGGGGCCGGATGTGCCGCTGCTGCTGGACAGTGGCGTGCGGCGCGGCTCGGACGCGGTGATCGCGCGCTGCCTGGGCGCCGACGCCGTGATCTTCGGCCGGCCCACGCTGTACGGCGTGGCCGCGGCCGGGCAGGCCGGTGCATTGCATGCGCTGCAGATCATGCGGCGCGAGATCGACGCGGTGCTGGCGCAGATCGGCTGCGCGCGCTATGAGGCGCTGGACGCGGGCTACCTGTGGCCCGGCATGGCGGCCGCCACCGCAAGTTCAACATGTGAAAGCGCCGTGCCGGCCGAGGCGCCCCTGGCGAAGGTCTGGGGCTAAGGTTCCGGCCACCGAAGTTTGGAGACACACCACCCATGACCGCGATCCGCACCACGCCACTGCATTCCGACTATGTCGTGCAGGTGCATGCCTTCATCCCCGACCTGCTGGACGATGCCGCCGCCATCGCCGAGCTCAAGGCCCAGTGGCAGCGCACGCCGGTGATGGTGTTCCGCCGCCAGTCGCTGGACGAGCACGAGCTCGTGCGCTTCACCGCGCACTTCGGCACCTGCGAGACCACGGTGCGCAAGGACATCCAGTCGCCCTACCACCCGGAGATCATCTACTTCAGCACGCTCAAGTACCACGACGGCCGCTTCGTCGGCGGCTTCGCGGGCGGCGAGGACGTGGACTGGCATTCGGACCAGACCTTCCAGGTGCGGCCGGCCACGGGCGCCATCCTGTACGGCACCGAGGTGCCGCGCGACGGCGGCGACATCTACTGGTCCAACCAGTACGGCGCCTGGGACCTGCTGCCAGACGATGTTCGTGCGCTCATCGATGGCCGCACCGGCGTGTACCGCTATGCCAAGCGCTACGCCATGCTCAACACCGCCGAGCTCAAGGACAAGGAGAAGGCCAACGCGCTGCTGAGCCTGCCGGACGCCCGCCACCCCGTGGTGCTGACGCACCCGCGCACCGGCCGCAAGGCGCTGTACGCCGACCAGACCACGCTGGTGGAGATCGAGGGCCTCACGCCGGAGCAGAACGCGCGCGTGCTGCCGATCCTGTTCGCCGCGGGCGGCGACCCCGCGCTGGTCTACCGCCACAAGGTGCACAACGGCGACGTGATGATGTGGGACAACGGCTGCGTGCTGCACCGGCGCGACCAGATGTACCTGACCCAGCCGCGCCTCATGAAGCGCACCACCTTCCGCGTACCCGCCGCCGAGCACTGCCTGCCGCATGCCTGAAAGAACGACGATGACGCAATCCAATGTCTACCTGCGCGTGAACCGCGTGGCCGCTGAGCTGTGCGCGAAGGCGCGCGAGGTCACCGTGGCCGACCTGCACGAGAGCACCGCCCACCTGGGCTTCACCGGCCTGATGTCGGCGCGCATGCGGCGCATCTCGCCGGGCGCGAAGATCGCCGGCCCCGCCGTCACGGCGCTGTGCCAGCCCGGCGACAACCTCATGATGCACCGCGCGCTGCGCCTGGCGCAGCCGGGCGACGTGCTGGTCGTGCACAGCCTGGGCGAGACCTCGGCGGCGCAATGGGGCGACGTGGCCACCACTTACGCGGTCGAGAAGGGCCTGGCGGGCGTCGTCGTGCACGGCTGCGTGCGCGATGTGGACCAGGTGCTGGCCATGGGCTTCGCGGTCTGGGCGACCCACGTGTGGCCGGTGCATGCCGACAAGGGCAAGGGCGGCGGCGTGAACATTCCCATCCCTTGCGCCGACGTGCTGGTGCGGCCGGGCGACCTGATCGTGGCCGACGGCGACGGCGTGATCGCCATCCCGCGTGCCGAGGCGGCGCGCGTGGTCGACGCGGCCCAGGCCAAGATGAAGAAGGAGGCCGAGTTCGCCGCCGCCATCCGCGGCGGTGCAGCGGTCTGGGAGTTGAGCGGTGCAGACAAGGCCTATACCCAGCTCGGCATCGTCGAGCACGAGGCGGCCTTCGACGACCCGGCTTGAACGTTTCTGTGGTCTGCCGCGGAAAGGACCAAAAAGTCTGGCTATAATGCGGGCTGTCCGGAGCTATCGTCTATCGGTTAGGACATCAGATTTTCATTCTGAGAAGCGGGGTTCGACTCCCCGTAGCTCCTCCAGGATTCATCCGCCCTGCACCACCTGCCTGCGTCGCAGGGCGCGTCTTCAGCACCTCGGTGCCCCCCTCTTTCGATTGCAAGCCGCCTGACCAGGCCTCACTCGGCCCGTGGGCGCAGCCGCATGCTGTCGCGGTCCATGCTGACCTCGAAGTGCTGCAGGAAGTTCTGGCCCAGGAGGGCCTGGGCGTCGTTGGCGCCCAGTTGCAGCCCGACACCCACGCGCAGGCCGCGCACGGCCGCGCCGCCTTGCAGTTCGATGCGCCCGGCCCGCACCATGCGGCCCTCGCGCACGCCGTTCGCGGTGCGAAATTGCGTGGGCTCGCCGCCTTCCAGGCCGGCGCGGCGGGCCAGTGCTTCGCTGACGCCGACCACGCTGGCGCCGGTGTCCACGAGGAACATCACCGGCTCGCCGTTGATGCTGCCGGCGATGCGGAAGTGCCCGTCGGCATGGCGCGGGATCAGCAGTTCGCCGGTGGCCGTCACACGCGCCGCACGCGGCTGCTGCCAGCGGTCCATGGCCCAGTACAGCAGCGCCATCACCGCGAGCCAGAAGGCCACCATGGCGAGCGCGCCGCGCAGCACCATGCCGCGCTGCCGGCTCACCAATCCTCCTTGACGGCCATGACCGCGTCGCGCCCGGCCGCGGCACGGCCAGCGAGCCAGGCCGTCAGCGTGCCCGCAGCCACGACGGCCGCGCACAGCGCCAGCAGCCGGCCCCAGGGCGCGTGCAGGTCCATGGTCCAGTGGAAGCTCTGCGGGTTGACCACGTGCACCAGCACCACCGCCACCGCCAGGCCCAGCGCCAGGCCGGCGATGGCGCCGATCAGCGTCCAGGCAGCGCCTTCGCCGGCCACCACCGCCAGGATCTGCCGGCGCGTCAGCCCCAGGTGGGCGAGCAGGCCGAACTCCTTGCGCCGTGCCAGCACCTGGGCGCTGAAGCTGGCGGCCACGCCGAACAGCCCGATGCCGATGGCCACGGCCTGCAGCCAGTAGGTGACGGCGAAGCTGCGGTCGAAGATGCGCAGCGAGTTGGCACGCAGGGCGCCGACCGAGGTGAACTCCAGCAGCGCGCCGGCGCCAGGGGCCTGCGCCTCGACCAGCGCGCGCAGGCGCTGCTGCAGGGCCGCGGCGTCGGTGCCCGGTGCCAGCCACAGCGCGATGTCGTTGATGCGGCGGTCGCCCGAGAGCTGCTGGTAGGCCTGCTGCGGCACCACCACCGCGCCGAACTGGCGCACATAGTCGCGCCACACGCCGGCCACGAACAGCGGCGGCGCGGCGGCCTGCGGGAATGCCGCGGCGGCCAGCGCGTCCAGGCGGCTGCCCGGCGTGGCGCCGTACAGGTCGACCATGGGCTCGCTGACGTACACGCCCAGCATGCCCGGCGGCACCGGCAGCGCCGCGCCCACCAGCGGCAGGCTGCTGGCCGGGTCGGCGAGGCTGCGGGCCAGCAGCTGCACGGCGGGCCGCTCAGGGTTCAGCTGCACGGCGCGCTGGCGCGTCGTGGCCACGCGGGCCACGCCTTCGCTGGCGGCCACCGCGGCCACGGTTTCGGGGGAGAAGAACAGCGCGTCGCCGGCCGCCACGGCGGGGCGCAGGTACAGGTCGGCCGGCAGCACCTGGTCCAGCCAGCCGATCATGGACTCGCGAAAGCTGGCCACCATGACCGTCAGCGCGACGGCCAGGCTCAGCGCCGCGACCACGCCGCTGACGGCCACGGCCGCGCTCTCGCGCACGCGCCGCGCCCGCTCCACCGCGAGCAGCGGCAGCAGCCGGTGGGCGACACGCGGCTGCAGCCGGTCGTACAGCGCCTGGATCAGCAGCGGCAGTGCCGTGATGCCGCCGACCAGCAGCAAGGCCACGGAGACATAGGCGCCGAGTGCGATGCCGCCCACCGGCGGCGCCAGCGCGAGCAGGCCGCCCAGCACCAGCAGCACGACGCTCCACAGCTGCCGGCGGCGGCCGGTCGCCGCCTGGCCCAGGCCTTTGAGGGCCTGGGCCGGCGGCAGGTTCTGTGCGGCACGGGCCGGCCACCAGCCGCCGGCCAGTGTGGCGGCGATGCCCAGCAGGCCGTAGACGGCGGCCGCCAGCGGGCGCCACTGCAGCGGTGGGGCGGCCTCGTTGAAGTAGCCGCCGCCCAGGTCGCCGCCGAGCAGCCGCAGGGCGGCGGCGGCGAGCGCCGTGCCCAGCGCCAGGCCGGCCAGGCTGCCGGCCAGGCCGAGCACCGCCGACTCGGCCAGCACCAGGCGCTGGCGCTCGCGGCCCGTGAGGCCCAGAACGCCCAGCAGCGCGAACTGCTGCGTGCGACGCGCCACCGACAGCGACAGCACCGAGAACACCAGGAAGGCCCCCGTGAACAGCGCCACCAGCCCCAGCACCGTGAGGTTCACGCGGTAGGCGCGCGAGAGGTTGCTGACGCGCTGCGCATCCTGCCCGGGCGTCTGCGCGCGCACCTCGGGCGGCAGGGCCAGCGCGGCCAGCACGTCCTCGCGCGGGGCCCCGGGCGCCAGCTGCACATCGATGCGGGTGATCTCGCCCAGGCGCTCGAACAGGTCCTGCGCGGCGCCGATGTCCATCACGGCCAGCGGCGGGCCGCCGGCCGCCACCGTGCCGGCCACGCGCACGGGCCGCAGCGCCAGGCCATGCTGCAGCTGCACGCCGTCCATGCCCAGCGCCTGCTGGGCGGCCGGGTTGAGGAACACCGTGGCCGGCGCGAACCAGGCGTCGCGCGCGCCAGCCAGCCCGGGCGTGGGCGCGGGCAGCAGCTGCGGCGCGAAGGCCGCCACGCGCAGCGCGTCCAGGCCCAGCACGCGCAGCGGCACGCGCTGGCCGGCGCGGTCCGAGCCGGCCAGGGTCTGCAGCTCCAGCACGGGGCTGGCGTGGCGCACCTGCGGATGGGCGGCCACGCGTGCGTAGAGGTTCTCGTCGAAGCCGCCCTGCGCGGCACGCAGTTCCAGGTCGGGCTGGCCGTTGACGCTGCGCACGGCGCTGGCGAACTCGTCCAGCGCCGAGGCATTGATCAGGTGCACGGAGAAGGCCAGTGCCACGCCCAGCATGACGGCGACCACGGCGGCCGCGTTGCGCCAGGGGTGCTGGCGCAGCTCCTGCCAGGAGTAGCTGGTCAGCAGCGTGCGCAGCACGCCGGCGGGGGCGTCAGCCCTGCGCATCGGCGATGCCCTGCGCCGTCAGGTGCAGCACGCGGTCGGCGCGTGCGGCAGCGGCCTCGGAATGCGTCACGAGCACGAGCGCGGTGCCGTGCGCGCGCACCTGGGCGACCAGCAGGTCCATCACCCGCGCGGCCGTGGCCGGGTCCAGGTTGCCGGTGGGCTCGTCGGCCAGCAGCAGGGCCGGGCGGTGCACCAGTGCCCGCGCGATCGCCACGCGCTGCAGCTGGCCGCCGCTGAGCTGCTGGGGCAGCCTGGTGCCCAGCCCCTGCAGGCCGACGGCGTCCAGCATGGCGGCCACGGTGGCGTCGGTGCCGTGCCGGCCCAGCAGCATCAGCGGCAACGCCACGTTCTGCGCCACGTCCAGGTGCGGCAGCACGTGGAAGGCCTGGAACACGAAGCCCAGGGCCTGCCGGCGCAGCCGTGCGCGCGCGTCATCGTCCAGCGCCGAGAGGTCCTGGCCGCCCACCAGCACGCGGCCGGCGTCCCAATGGTCCAGGCCGGCCATGCAGTTGAGCAGCGTGGACTTGCCCACGCCGGATTCGCCGACGATGGCGACGAACTCGCCCGGTGCCACGCGCAGCGTGACATCGGCGAACACCGTGGTCTCGCCGTAGCGCTTGGCCAGCCCGTCCACGGCCAGGGCCGGGGCCGGGGGCACTGGAGTACCTTCGCGCTGCGCGCTGCGGTGCTGAGCACCTTGGGGCGGCCCGGCGGTGCTCATGCGATGCGCTCCAGCACCTGGGCCAGCGCGTCGGGTGCGTCGCAGGGCACGGTCTCGCGCGCCGGCATGGAGCGCAGCCAGGTGATCTGCCGCTTGGCCAGCTGGCGCGTGGCGGCGATGCCCTGCTCGCGCAGCGCAGCCAGCGCGGCCGGTGGCAGCGGCGCGCCGAGGGCGGGCAGGGCGTCCAGGGCCTGCCAGGCCTGGCGGTAGCCCACGCAGCGCATGGACGGCAGATCGGCATGCAGGTCGCCGCGGGCGCGCAGGGCGCGGACCTCGTCGAGGAAGCCGCCGGCCAGCATGGCGTCGAAGCGCTCGGCGATGCGCGCATGCAGCCAGCCGCGCTCGCGTGGCTCCAGCGCGATGAGGCGGTGGCGCGGCGCGGCCTGGGCGTCGCGCACGCCGTGGAAGGACGACAGCGGCCGGCCGGTCGAGCGCCAGACCTCGAGCGCGCGCTGGATGCGCTGCGAATCGTTGGGGGCCAGCCGGGCAGCGGTGGCGCTGTCGTACAGGGCCAGCTCGGCATGCATGGCGGGCCAGCCGCGCGCGGCGGCCTCGGTCTCCAGCGCGGCGCGCAAGCCGGGATCGGCGGGGGGCATCGCGTCCAGCCCGTCGATGAGCGCCTTGAAGTACAGCATGGTGCCGCCCACCAGCAGCGGCAGTGCACCGCGCGCGCGGATCTCGGCCACCAGCCGCGTGGCATCGGCCACGAAGCGCGCCGCGCTGTAGGCCTCGGCCGGGTCGAGGATGTCGATCAGGTGGTGCGGCGCGGCCGCGCGCTCGGCGCGCGTGGGCTTGGCGGTGCCGATGTCCATGCCGCGGTAGACCAGGGCCGAATCCACGCTGACGATCTCCACCGGCCGGCGCGCGGCGATGGCCAGCGCGGCGGCGGTCTTGCCGGAGGCGGTCGGGCCGGCCAGGCCGATCCAGTCGATGTCCACGGTGGTGGCGGCCTCAGCGCCGCGCTGCGGCAGCGGGCGGCAGGCAGGGCAGGGCGGTGGTCAGGTTGGGGGTCGGAGCGGGGTGGGGCAGGCGCATGGTGTCGAAGACGGGCGGCACGCCTTGCGTGCCGGTGCCGCGATTGTGGCAAAGCCACGCTGCATGCCGCCCATTTCCGTACGCGGCGCACGCGCCGCATGCGCCGCTCGCGCGGCGCGTTCACCCGCTCAGAAGCTCTCCCACTCGCCTTCTTCGTTCTTGGCAGCGGCCTTGGCGGCCGGCAGTGCCCTGGGGGTGGCGGCGACCGGCCTGGGCCGCACGCCGGCCGGCGCGGGGGCGGCCTTCGCGGCCACACGCGGCTGCGGGGCGGCGGCGGGGCGGGCCGCCAGCGCCGGGGCCCGGACCGGGGCGCGGGCTGGCGCCGGGGCTGCACGCGGCGCCATCCCCGCACCGTCGCGCAGCTGGAACACCGCCATGGCCTGCACCAGTTGCTGGGCCTGGTGGCGCAGGCTGTCAGCCGCGGCTGCGGACTGCTCGACCAGGGCGGCGTTCTTCTGCGTGGTCTGGTCCATCTCGGTGATGGCCTGGCCGATCTGCTCGACGCCCGAACTCTGCTCGCTGCTGGCGGCGCTGATCTCGCCCACGATGTCGGTGACGCGGCGGATTGCGGCGACGACATCCTCCATGGTGCTGCCGGCCTGGTCCACCAGCGTGGTGCCCTGCTGCACGCGCTCCACGCTCGCGCCGATCAGCGTCTTGATCTCGCGCGCCGCCTCGGCCGAGCGGCCGGCCAGGCTGCGCACCTCGGTGGCCACCACGGCGAAGCCGCGGCCCTGTTCGCCCGCGCGCGCTGCCTCCACCGCCGCGTTCAGCGCCAGGATGTTGGTCTGGAAGGCGATGGAGTCGATCACGCCGATGATGTCGGCGATGCGGTCGGAGCTTTCGTGGATGCCCTTCATGGTCGCCACCACGCGCGAGACGACTTCGCCGCCCTTGGTCGCGACGGACGAGGCATTGGCCGCCAGCGCATTGGCCTGGCGCGCGTTGTCGGCGTTCTGGCGCACGGTGGAGCTGAGCTCCTCCATGGAGGCGGCCGTCTCCTCCAGTGCCGAGGCCTGCTGCTCGGTGCGGCCGGACAGGTCGTTGTTGCCTGCCGCGATCTCGCTGCTGGCCGTGGACACGCCCTCGGCGCTGCTCCGCACGCCCGAGACCACGGTGGCCAGTTGTTGCTGCATCTCCTTGAGTGCAGCCAGCAGCGCGGTGGCTTCGTCGCGGCCATGCACCTGGATGTCTTCTGTCAGATCGCCTGCCGCCACGCGGCGCGCCGCGCTGCCGGCCTGCGCCAGCGGGACGGTGATGCTGCGCGTGAGCAGCCAGGCGAAAAGGGCGACCAGGCCCAGCGCCACGACCGCGAAGCCGACCAGGATGGACTGGCCCAGCGCCGCCTGGTCGGCGGTCGCGCGCAGAGAGCTTTCGTAGATCTTGTGCTGGCCCTCCTCGAAGCGCTGCAGCGCGGCGTCGTACTGGTCGGCCAGCGGGCGCAGCTGGGTGCCGAGCAGTGCCGCCACATCCTCACCGCCCTGGCGCCGCTTGATGAGCTCGGCGCGCGGGCCGCGGTAGGCCTCGCGCCGGGCGTTGATCTCGGCGATCAAGGCCTTCTCTTCGGGCGTCGCGGCCAACTGGCCGATGCGCTCGCTGACCTCGGAGATGCGCTTGGAGGTGCGGTCCATCTGCGCGATCCAGGCGGGGATGCGGCCCGGATCGGCCTCGAGCAGCGTGGATTGGGTGCGCACCCAGTTCATCTCGATGTTCTGGCGCCAGCGTTCGGCCAGGCGCAGCTTCTCGTTGTCCACGGTCCCGAGCCGCTGGGCATCGGCGGCGGTCTGCTGCAGCCGCCAATAGCCAACGGCGGCGCTCACGGCAATGACCAGCAGCAGGATGCTGAAGGCGAGGGTCAGCCGGGCGCCGATGCGCAGTTGACGCAGTCCGCTCATGCTGCGCTCCCGTTGGCTGTGGCTTGCGCGCCGCGAGGCAGCGCAGAACCGTTCCGGACACAAACTTCTTCTTGGTGCACAACAAGCCTCCCGAGAGCCTACGGTGCGCCGATTATGGGCATTCGTACGCTATGGGTATGTACTGGCTTGCCCCAGCTGTACGAGAACTGAGCGAAAGAACAACACTCCGGGTGGCCGGCTACTCGCCGGCCTGGGCCAGCGTGCCGGCCGGCGGCCAGCCGAACAGCTGGTGCAACGCCGTGCGGTACTGCGCCTGGCCGCGCAGGATGGTGTTGTGGTGCGTGCCGCCGTCGACCACGACGAAGGCCTTGGGCTCCTGCGCTGCGTCGTACAGGCGCCGGCCCAGGTCGGGCTTGATCAGGCTGTCGTTGGACCCATGCACCACCAGCAGGGGGGCGCCGATGTAGGGCACCTTGCGGATGGATTCCATGCGCTGCGTGATGAGCCAGCCGATCGGCAGCCAGCCCCATTTCATGCTGGCCGCCACCTCGGGGATGGAAGTGAACGTGCCTTCGACGAGCACGCCGCGCTCGTCTTGCACCTTGGAGGCCAGATCGATGGCGATGGCGCCGCCCAGCGAGTGGCCGAAGATGTAACGCGGCCGGTCGGGGTAGCGGGCGGCCAGCCAATCCCAGGCGGCACGGGCGTCCTCGAAGGCGCGGTCTTCGGAGGGCAGCTCCGCTGTGCTCTTGCCGAAGCCGCGGTAGTCGATGGCCAGCACCGAGAAGCCCAGCTGCTGCATGGCGCGCATGCGCGGTGCCGAGCCCTGCACATTCCAGCGCGCGCCATGCAGGTACAGCAGGATGGGCGCCTGCGCGGCACCGGTGTGCAGCGCCGGTTCGTTCTCCAGCCACAGGCCGTGCAGGCGCACGGCTTCCCTGGAAACCTTGGAGTCGAAGTCGATCCAGACCTCGTCCATGCCCTCGGCGCTGGCGGCGCTACCGCCCCAGGCGCGGTCGCCGGGCTGGAAGATCCAGTCGCGTTGGCGTTCGTCGAGCAGACTGCAACCCGTGACCGCGCCCAGGGACAGGGTCGAGCACAGCAAGGCGATCAGAGAAAGGCGGCGCATGGCAGGCACTGACTTCGTTTGTGCGGCGTAAGTTCAATCCTACGCAGCGCAAGCACGATCGAGGCCAGGCCCTGCGACCGTTCAGCGCCCCCGAAGGAACAGCTGGTCGAGTTCCCGCACGCTGATCTGGCGCCAGGTCGGCCGGCCATGGTTGCACTGGTCGGAGCGCTCGGTGGCTTCCATCTGGCGCAGCAGGCCGTTCATCTCCTCCAGCGTGAGCCGGCGGTTGGCGCGCACGGCGCCATGGCAGGCCATGGTGGCCAGCAGCTCGTTGCGGGCGCGTTCGACCACGCCGCTGGCATCGTGCTGGGCCAGTTCGGCCAGCACGCTGCGCGCCAGCGCCACGGCATCGCCCTGGGCCAGGCTGGCCGGCACGGCGCGCACGGCCAGCGTGCGCGCCGAGAACGGCGCCACGTCCAGGCCCAGCTGGGCCAGGGTATCGGCATGGGCCTCGGCGGCCGCCAGCTCGGTCGGCGTGGCCGCGAAGGTGGCAGGGATCAGCAGCGGCTGGCTGGCCATGGCGGCACCGTCCGCCTGCGCCTTCAGCCGCTCGTACACGATGCGCTCGTGGGCGGCATGCATGTCGACCACCACCAGGCCCTGCTGGTTCTCCGCCAGGATGTAGATGCCCTGCAGCTGGGCCAGCGCGCGGCCGAGCGGCCAGGCGTCGGTTTCGGCTGGTGCGGGCGGGGCCGACCGGGTCGGCGGTGTTGCGGATGCTGGCCTCTCATCGGCATCGCGCTCGTCTGCCAGGACGGCGAGTTCGGTGGCGGGGTCGGCCACCGCCTCGCCCGCCCAGCGCGGGGCGGCTTCGGCCACGCGGGCTGCCGGCGCAGGGCTCCAGGGTGTGAAATCGGCCGCTTGCGTGCGCTCGGCGAACGCCATGGACGGCTGCTGCCACGGCGGCACCACCGTCACCCGCGGCGCCAGGGGAAGCTGCGGCGCCGGCTGGGCCAGCGCGGCGCGTGGCGCGGCCAGGGCCTGGTCGATGGCGCGGCGCACGGCCTGGTGCACCTCGCGGCTGTCGCGAAAGCGCACCTCGATCTTGGTCGGGTGCACGTTCACGTCGACGCGCGTGGGGTCCATGTCCACATACAGCGCGTAGACCGGCTGGCGCTGGCCATGGAGCACGTCCTCGTAGGCGCTGCGTGCGCCATGCGCAAGCACCTTGTCGCGCACAAAGCGGCCGTTGACGTAGGCGAACTGGTGGTCGCCGCGCGCGCGTGCCGCGTCCGGGATGCCGGCGCGGCCGCGCACACGGATCAGCGGGCCGCCGGCTTCGGATTGCGCGCTGCTGCGGTAGTCCACCAGCACCGAGCGTTCGCAGAAATCCTCGCCCAGCACGTCGGCCAGGCGCTGGTCCAGGCCGGCGTCGTCGCTGTCGGCCGCGGCCCGCCACTGCTCGACCAGCTTGCCCTCGTGCCAGATGGCGAAGCCCACGTCGGGCCGCGCCAGCGCGTGGCGGCGCACGGCCTCGACACAGTGGGCCAGCTCGGTCGCGTCGGTCTTCAGGAACTTGCGCCGCGCCGGTGTGCTGAAGAACAGCTCCTTGACTTCCACCGTGGTGCCGATGGCGCGGGCGATGGGCTTCATCTCGCCGGTGCGCCCGTCCAGCAGCATGGCGTGCGCCTGCTCTGCGGTGCGCGAGGCGATCGCCATGTCGGAGACCGAATTGATCGCCGCCAGCGCCTCGCCGCGAAAGCCCATGGTGGCCACGCTCTCGAGTTCCTGCAGGTTGCCGATCTTGCTGGTGGCGTGGCGCTTGAGCGCCAGCGGCAGGTCGTCCATGGGGATGCCGATGCCGTCGTCCTCCACGGCGATCAGGCGCACGCCGCCGGCCAGCAGGCGCAGCACGATCTGGCGCGCGCCGGCATCGAGCGCGTTGTCGACGAGTTCGCGCACCACCGAGGCCGGCCGCTCGACCACCTCGCCGGCGGCGATCTGGCTGATCAGCTCGTCGGGCAGTTCGCGGATCTGGCGGCGTTGGCTCATTGCAGCACCGCCCGGCCGCCCGAAGGTGCTGAAGCACCCCCTCGGGGGGCAGCGATGCACGCAGCGATGAGCGTGGGGGCTTTCATTGCAAGGGGTGGCCGCAGGCGGCGCACTGGGTGTCGCTGGCGCGCACGTTGGTCGCGCAGTTGGGACAGATCGCCGGCGGCCTGGGCGGCTCGGCCGGCTGCGCGGCATTGGCGGCCGCGGCGCGCGCGCGCTCGGCCACGCGCTGGGCGCGCGCCTGGGCCTGTTCCTGCATGCCGCGCGCCCGGTCGACAGCGTAGGCCAGGTGGGCGTCCACATGGGCCTGCTCGGCCGCCAGGTCCAGGCCGTCCAGCGCGCGCAGGTAGACGCTGCTCACGCCGCGCAGGTAGACGAGGCCCGGCAGCGTGCAGGCGGCTGCGAACAGCACACCGCTGCCGAAGCCGGCCGCGGCCGCATGCGCGCCGCCACTGCCCATGCCGAAGCTGCCCATGTCGATGTTGCCCAGGATGGGCGCGGAGATGCCCGCCGTGATGGCCACGCCGCCGAACAGCATGGTGCCGATCAACAGGCCGATGAGGCCGGCAATGAAGGACACCACCAGCATCAGCAGCAGCACCATGCCGAGCCGGCGCCGCGCGATCGCGATGAGCTGGCTCATGCATTCCATGGCTGTGGCGCCGTTCCACACCGAGGGCGCCGACAGCGGGAACACCACCATGGGCAGCGCGAAGAGCGCCACGCCGGTCAGCACCACGGCCACCGGGAACACGAAGGCATACAGCAGCGGCCCCAGCAGCGGCAGCTTGCACAAAAACACCACCACCATCAGCGCCAGCACGCCGGCCAGGTACAGGCCTGCGATCCACAGGTAGACCAGCAGCAGGCGGTGCGAATGCGTGAGCGAATGCGAGACGGCTTCGACGATGGAACGCGAGCGCACGCCATGGGCCTCGTCCATCAGCATCACGCCGGCGGCATTGACGCCGTAGAACAGCACGGCATAGGCCGCCACCGCGAACAGCGCGACGAAGAAGTAGCTGACGCCGGCCAGCAACGTGCCCAGGCCCATGACCATGGCGCCCGCGACGAGCGTGACGAGCAGCAGCACGAGCGCGCGCCAGTTGCGCATGGCGTCGATGCTGTCGACGAGGCTGCTGCTGTCCTTGACCTGTTGGGAAAGCACGGGCTGGGTACTCCTGAAGTTGGCTGCGGCGCGGCCGGCTAGCTGCCGACCAGACCTTGTTCGATCTCGCGCCGGCGCTGCTCGCGGGCTTCATTTTCCAGCCGGACGCAGGTCGGGTGCCTGCGGAACTCGGACTTGAAGCACTGCATGCCGATGCACAGCGAGCGCGAGAGCCCGCTGCTGCGGTCGGCGCACACGGATTCCGGGCTGGGCGCGGCAGGTGGGGCGGCGGCCTGGCGCTGCGGCGGGGGCGTCGGTGGCGGGCTGGGCGCGGGGGGCGGAGTGTAGACGGCGGCGGGCTCGGCCGGCGGCGCGGGCGCGGCGGAGACGGCGCTGGCCGCCGGCTGGGGCGGCTGGGCGGCTGGGGGCTGTGGCCGGTCACGTGCCGGCGCGGCAGCGGGTGCCGGCTCCGATGCCGCGGGTGACGGCAGCGGCGCGGCGCCTGGTGCCTCTGCCGGGACGGGCCCGGTCTCGGGCGCCACGGGCGCGGGCTCGGTCAGGAACTCCTCGACCGGTTGTGCCGCCGGCGCAGGCGCGGCAGCAGGCAGCGGTGGCGCACTGCTGCGCTGCCACCACGCCACCGCTGCCGCCAGCACCAGCACGAGCAACAGCAGCGGCAGGATGGGACGGTGCCGCGGCGGCACGGGCGCGGCCGGCGCCCTGGCCGCAGCCTCGGCCACCGTCGCCTGCGATGTGCCGCGCTGCCGGTCGGGCTGCACCAGCCGGGGCGCCACGGGAGCCGCTGCCGGCGCGGCCAAGGTCTTGCCGCAACTGCGGCAAAAGCGCGCGCCGGCCCGGTTGGGCCTGCCGCAGGCGGCGCAGGCCACGGACGGCGTGGACAGAGCGGACGGCCTGGAGGCGGGCGCTGACGCCGCTTCAGCGCGCGCAACGGCCCCGGCGGCCGGCATGGCCGGATCCAGTGGTGTTGCGCACTTCCTGCAGAACCTGGCGATGGGCCGGTTGCCGGTGCCGCATGCGGGGCAGGTCTTGGACAAGGGGGAACAGCGGATGGATGAGACGGTGGTGCACCGGCGGCGCCGGCCGCGGCCGGCCTGCGCCAGGGCGGGCCGATGCTAGCAAATGCGCCGGCCGCGCAATTCCCCAGGCGGGCGGGCCTGTCATCCGCCGGGCACGGACGGGCCGCCATAATGCCGCCGCATGGAACTGGTGAGCTTTCTGATCGACTTCATCCTGCATGTGGACGTGCACCTGGAAACCTTCGTGCGCAACTACGGCACCTGGGTCTACGCGCTGCTGTTCCTGATCATCTTCGTCGAGACGGGCGTCGTCGTGATGCCCTTCCTGCCCGGCGACTCCTTGCTCTTCGTGGTCGGAGCGCTGTGCGGGCTGGGCCTCATGAGCCTGCCGATCGCCATGGCCGTGCTGATCGTGGCGGCCATCCTGGGCGACCAGTGCAACTACAGCATCGGCCGCTTTTTCGGGCCCAAGGTCTTCCAGTGGGAGGACTCGCGCTTCTTCAACAAGAAGGCCTTCAACCAGGCCCATGCGTTCTACGAGCGTTATGGCGGCGTGACCATCATCCTGGCGCGCTTCATGCCCTTCATCCGCACCTTCGCGCCCTTCGTGGCCGGCGTGGCCGAGATGAGCCGCGCCAAGTTCAGCGCCTACAACGTGGCCGGCGCGCTGATCTGGGTGCTGGGCATCTGCACGGCGGGCTACTTCCTGGGCGGCCTGCCCTGGGTGAAGGCCAACCTGGACAAGATCATCTGGGCCATGATCTTCATCCCCGGCGTGATCGCCATCTACGGCGGTTGGAAGGCCAAGCGCCAGGCCGAGCGCGACGCGGCGGGCGCTGCCACGCCCTGAACACCGGTTGTCACGCCCGGCGCCGCGGCGCTGGGCCATGATGCGGGTTTCTTCCCCCCAAGGAGTTCCGCATGTCCCTTCCGTCCCGACTTCGCGTTCGGGCGCTGGCCCTGGCCGGCGCTTCGGCTGTCGTGCTGTGCGTGCTGCTGGTGCCCAGCGCACAGTCGCAGATCCGTGCCAACCCGAGCTACCAACCCGTCGGCGTGTCGTCCAGCGGCAATGGCAGCACGGCCTGGTTCCATGACCCTTCCTCGGGCCGGGCCATCGCCTGCCACATGGCAAGCGGAGGCAGCGGCCCGATCCAGTGCCAGTCGGCCAAGCTGCCGCAAGAAGGTTCCTGAATGCAAAAGGGCCCCTGAGGGCCCTCTGTCAGCGGATGGCCGGGAGCGTCAGCGGTTGTCGCGGCGCTTGCCGACCTCGTTGCCGACCAGTGCGCCGGCTGCTGCGCCGCCCACGGTGCCCAGCGTGCTGCCGAACACGGCATTGCCGACGACACCGCCTGCGACAGCGCCCACACCCGTGCCGACCTGGGCGCTGGTGGGATTGGATGCGCAGCCCGTCAGGCCGATGACCGATGCCGCGGTGACTGCCAGGATGGTCTTGATCATGGGATACCTCGTCTCTTGGTGTTGCGATGCCAGGCTCACTTGGTCGCTTCCTGAGCCCGTACCTTGACTGTAGGCGGGCACGGGGTCCGCGCCTGTAGGCGGCGGCCGGCGCGGCGTGTGGGGCCGCGCCAGATCAGACGGTGCGGCTGCGCGCCAGCGGCGGGTTCTTCGCGAAGTAGCCGCGGATGCCGCGCATGATCGCGTCGGCCAGGTCGTCCTGGTAGGCGTCGCTGCGCAGCCGGGCTTCTTCTTCCGGGTTGCTGATGAAGGCCGTCTCCACCAGCACGCTGGGAATGTCCGGGGCCTTCAGCACCGCGAAGCCGGCCTGCTCCACGCGCGGCTTGTGCAGCCGGGCCATGCCGCCGATCTCGCCGAGGACGGCGCTGCCCAGTTTCAGGCTGTCGTTGATCTGCGCCGTGGTGCTCATGTCCAGCAGCATGCGCTGCACATGCTGGTCCTTGGCCTGCACGTTGACGCCACCGATCAGGTCGGCCTGGTTCTCCTTGTCGGCCAGCCAGCGCGCGGCCGTGCTGGTGGCGCCGCGCTGGCTCAGCGCGAACACGCTGGCGCCACGCGCGGCCGGCGTGGTGAAGGCGTCGGCATGGATGCTGATGAACAGGTCGGCCTGCACGTTGCGCGCCTTCTGCACGCGCGTCTGCAGCGGCACGAAGAAGTCCGCGTCGCGCGTGAGGAAGGCGCGCATCGGGTTGCCGTTGACGCTGGAGGCGTTGATGCGCTCGCGCAGCTTGTGTGCCACGCGCAGCACGATGTCCTTCTCGCGCGTGCCCTTCGGGCCGATGGCACCAGGGTCCTCCCCGCCATGGCCGGGGTCCAGCGCGACGATGATGAGGCGGTCGGTGCGGCTCGGCGGCGCGGGCGGGGCCTTGGCCGGGCGCGGCGGCGCCTTCTCCGGCGCGGCGGCCAGCGTGCCGTGCGGCAGCTCCGGCGAGGGCGGGCGCGCCGTGCTGTCCGGGCCGGGCAGGGGCAACACCCGCCCCGGCGGTGGCGACTCGCGCAGCTCCGGGCCCGTGGTGCTGCCGGGGCCGGTGTGGCGCGCGATCAGGTCGTCCAGCGGGTCGGCCACGGGCGCCTTGCCGGCGTCGACGTCGCGCAGCCGCTCGCTGATCAGGGCCTGCAGCGGGTCTTCCTTCTCGGCCGGGTACAGGTCCAGCACCAGGCGGTTCTGGTAGGCCGCGACCGGCTTCAGCGTGAACACCTGCGGCACGGCCGGGCGTTTCAGGTCGATCACCAGCCGCACCACGCCGGGCTGGTTCTGGCCGACGCGGATGCGCTCGATGTTGGGATCGTCCGGCCGCACGCGGCCCACGAGTTCGCGCAGGGCGGCGTCCAGGTCGATGCCCTCGATGTCCACGGCCAGGCGGGGCGGGTCGGCCACGAAGATCTGCTTGGTGGTCAGGGGCACGTCGGACTCGATGGTCACGCGCGAGTAATCGGGCGCGGGCCAGACGCGCACCGCGACGATGCCGGCGCCGCGCGCGGCATGGGTCACGCCCAGCAGCAGCACCAGCGCCCCGTGGCCGAGCAGGCGGCGGCGTTTCATGTGAGTTTCTCCAGCAGCGCGAGGCCGCGCGGCGTGTGGGCGTCGATCTGCACGTCGCGGCCGTCGTCGGTCCGCGCGGTGATGGCGATGGCCAGGTCGGCCGGCGGCAGCAGCGCGCCGGCTTTCTCGGGCCATTCGGCGAGCTTCAGGCCGGGGGCCGCGAAGATGTCGCGAAAGCCTGCGTCTTCCCATTCGCGCGGATCGTCGAAGCGGTAGAAGTCGAAGTGCCAGATCGCCAGCGGCGGTTGGCTGGTTTCCACGGCATGGGGTTCCACCACCGCATAGGTCGGGCTCTTGATGCGGCCCTGCACGCCCAGCGCGCGCAGCAGGTGGCGCACCAGCGTGGTCTTGCCCGCGCCCAGGTCGCCGTGCAGCGTGACGAAGGCATCCTGCACCGCCGGTTGCGCGGCCAGGCGCGCGGCGAAAGCCGCCGTCGCGGCCTCGTCGGGCCAGTGCAACACCAGGGAGGAGGAGGGGGCCGCATCCTCGGCGCCATCCGGCGGGGATGGTGCGGTTTCTACAATCGGCGGGTGACGGCTGCTGTGGTTCAGATCGATGCTCTCCGGCTGGTGTCCCAGATCAGGGACTGGGCCAGCGCGCTCGGATTCTCCCAAATCGGCATCGCCCCTGTGGATTTGTCGTCGGCCGAACCGGGTTTTGCGGCCTGGCTCGCGGCGGGCTTCCATGGCGAGATGGCCTACATGGCCCACCACGGCATGAAGCGCGCGCGTCCGGCCGAGCTGGTCGCCGGCACCTTGAGCGTGCTGACGGCGCGCATGGACTACCTGCCGCAGGACACCCCGCCCGATTGGCAGGCCCAGGAGTTCGCGCGGCTCGAACGCCCGGGCGAGGCCATCGTCTCGGTCTACGCCCGGGGCCGCGACTACCACAAGGTGCTGCGCGCGCGGCTGCAGAAGCTGGCCGAGCGCATCGCCGAAGCCGTGGGCCCGCTCGGCTTTCGCGTGTTCACCGATTCGGCGCCCGTGCTGGAGGCCGAGCTCGCCGCGCGCAGCGGCCAGGGCTGGCGCGGCAAGCACACGCTGGTGCTGAACCGCGAAGGCGGCTCGATGTTTTTCCTGGGCGAGATCTACCTGGACATCGCGCTGCCGCCCAGCGCACCGGTGAGCGCCCATTGCGGCCAGTGCCAGGCCTGCATCGACGTGTGCCCCACGGGCGCCATCGTCGGGCCGCAGCGACTGGATGCGCGGCGTTGCATCTCTTACCTGACCATCGAGCACGCCGGCCCGATTCCGTTGCCGCTGCGCCACTTGCTGGCCAACCGCATCTACGGCTGCGACGACTGCCAGCTGGCCTGCCCCTGGAACAAGTTCGCGGGCCGCGCGGCCCTGCCCGACTTCGATGCGCGCGAAGGCCTGGCCGGCAGCGCGCTGGCCACGCTGTTCGGCTGGAGCGAGGACGAGTTCCTGCGCCGCACCGAGGGCAGCCCGATCCGCCGCATCGGCCACGAGCGCTGGCTGCGCAACATCGCGGTGGCGCTGGGCAATGCGCTGCGGCAGGCGCCGGCAGACGAGCGCGCGCCACTGCGCACGGCATTGCAAACGCACGCGGCGCATGCCAGTGCCCTGGTGCGCGAGCACGTGGCCTGGGCCCTGGCTCAGGGTTGAGCCTGCGCCTGAGCCTGAGCCTGCGCCTGCCGGAATGCGCCCGGCGCCATGCCGGTCCACTGCCGGAAGGCACGCGCGAAGCTCTTCTCGTTGCGGAACCCCACGCTGAGCGCGATCTGCTTGACCGAACGCTGGGTGCGGCGCAGCTGCTCCACGGCCTGCTCGTGCCGCACCTGGTCCTTGAGCCCTTGCAGCGACAGGCCCTCGGCCTGCAGTTGGCGGTGCAAGGTGCGCGTGGAGACGTGGAGCAGGCCGGCCAGTGCATCGGCCGTGCTGGCCTCGCTGCGCGTGCGCAGCAGTTCGCGCACACGCTGGCCCAGCAACCGGTCGCGCCGGTACTGCAGCACCGTGAGCGGCAAGGCGCGCCGCAGCATGGTGCGCAGCGCACGCTCGTCGCGCACGAGCGGCAGGCCGAGGTAGGCCGCGTCGAACCGGTAGCCGGCCTCGCGCGCGCCGAAGCGGATGGCGCCGCCGAACATCAGCGGGTAGGCGTCGGCATGCGCGGGCGCGGCGAACGGGAAGCTGGCCTCCTGCAGAGAGACGCGCGAGTCGATGGCCCAGCTCGCATAGCCGTGCACGAAGCGCAGGCAGGAGACCAGGCAGAACTCGCGCATGGCGCCCAGGTCGCGCTGCTCCTCGATCCACAGCCGCGCGCTGCCGCCTTCCACCTGCAGGTGCAGCAGCACGTCGTCCACCAGCAGCCGGTGGTGCCGGCACCAGCGCGCCAGCGCCACGCCCAGGTTGGGCGAGGTCAGCGAGGCGCGGCACAGCATGCCGTAGCTGCCCCAGGGCAGGCGCCGGCCGAACCAGCCCAGGGCCTCGTCGTCCAGTTCCTGCATGGCGTGTGCGTTGAGCGCCTCGAACTGCGCCGCCGTCACGCGCGCCTCGGGCTGCTGCAGATCGCGCGGCGCGATCTGTGCCGCGCGCAGGGCCGCGGCCGGATCCCGGCCGCGGCGCGCATAGGCCTGCACGATGGCTTGGACGAAGGCCATCGGCGTGGCGGCGCGGGTGGGCGGCGAGGCGAGCGGAGAAGGCATGGCAACAGGCGAATGGCGTGGCGCAATCTGCAACCATTGTGGCGTCAAATGCCCGCCGGGCCGGCGTAAGCTGTCGCGCTGCGACCCAACCCCCTTCAGGAGACTGCCCCCATGCCTACCCAACAGCCTGGCCTCGACTTCGACCTCGGCGAGACCATCGACGCGCTGCGCGACGCCGTCGCCGATTTCTGCGCCGCGGAGATCGCGCCGCGCGCCGCCGCCATCGACAGCGAGAACCAGTTCCCCAAGGACCTGTGGGCCAAGCTGGGCAGCCTGGGCCTGCACGGCATGACGGTGAAGGAAGAGTACGGCGGCACTGAACTGGGCTACCTGGCCCACATCGTGGCCATGGAAGAGGTCTCGCGCGCGTCTGCATCGGTGGGCCTGTCCTACGGCGCGCACTCCAACTTGTGCGTGAACCAGATCCACCGCAACGGCAGCGCCGCGCAAAAGGCCAAGTACCTGCCCAAGCTCGTCAGCGGCGAGCATGTGGGCGCGCTGGCCATGAGCGAGCCCAACGCCGGCTCGGACGTGGTCAGCATGAAGCTCAAGGCCGACAAGAAGGACGGCTGCTACGTGCTCAACGGCGGCAAGATGTGGATCACCAACGGCGGCGATGCCGACACGCTGGTGATCTACGCCAAGACCGAACCCGAGATGGGCGCGCGCGGCATGACGGCCTTCATCGTCGAGAAGGGCTTCAAGGGCTTTTCCGCCGGCACCAAGCTCGACAAGCTGGGCATGCGCGGCTCCAACACCTTCCCGCTGTTCTTCGACAACTGCGAGGTGCCCGAAGAGAACGTGCTGGGCGGCGAGGGCATGGGCGCCAAGGTGCTCATGAGCGGGCTGGACTACGAGCGCGCCGTGCTCTCGGGCGGGCCGCTGGGCATCATGGCCGCCTGCATGGACGCGGTCATTCCGTTCATCCACGAGCGCAAGCAGTTCGGCCAGAGCATCGGCGAGTTCCAGCTCATGCAGGGCAAGATCGCCGACATGTACAGCACCTGGCAGGCCACGCGCGCCTACGTCTACGCCGTGGGCAAGGCCTGCGACCGCAACGACCACGCGCGCAGCTTCCGCAAGGACGCGGCCGGCACCATCCTGTACTCGGCCGAGAAGGCCACCTGGATGGCCGGCGAGGCGATCCAGACGCTGGGCGGCGTGGGCTACACCAAGGACTTCCCGGTCGAGCGCCTGTGGCGCGATGCCAAGCTCTACGAGATCGGCGCGGGCACCAGCGAGATCCGCCGCATGCTGATCGGCCGCGAGCTGTTCGCAGAGACGGTCTGAGCACCATGGACAGCTACGCCAAGGGCGCCACGGCGCCCGCGCTGATCGAGCAGACCATCGGCGACTGCTTCGACGCCGTGGCCGCGCGCCAGCCCGAGGCGCTGGCCCTGGTGAGCCGCCACGAAGGCGTGCGCCTGACCTACGGCCAGCTGCAGGCCGACGCGAACCGCCTGGCCAGCGCGCTGCTGCGCTCCGGCCTGGTGCCGGGCGACCGCATCGGCATCTGGTCGCACAACAACAGCGCCTGGCTGCTCATGCAGCTGGCCACGGCCAAGGCCGGGCTGGTGCTCGTCAACATCAACCCGGCTTACCGCACGGCCGAGCTCGAATACGCGCTGAACAAGGTCGGCTGCCGCGCCATCGTGGCCATGGCGCGCTTCAAGACCAGCGACTACCTGGGCATGTTGCGCGAGCTGGACGGCCAACTGCCGCAGCTCGAGCGCAGCTACTGGATCGACGTCGCCGGGCAGGGCGCGGACGAGCCGGGCATGACGCGCTTCTCCGAGCTGCTGGCCTCGGGCGATGTTGCCGATCCGCGCGTGGCCGAGGTGCAGCGCGGCCTGAAGAACACCGACCCCATCAACATCCAGTTCACCAGCGGCACCACGGGCTTTCCCAAGGGCGCGACGCTGACCCACCGCAACATCCTCAACAACGGCTTCTTCATCGGCGAGTGCATGCAACTCACGCCGGCCGACCGGCTGTGCATCCCCGTGCCGCTGTACCACTGCTTCGGCATGGTGCTCGGCAACCTGGCCTGCCTCACGCACGGCAGCGCCATCGTCTACCCCAACGACGGCTTCGATCCGCTGACGGTGCTGCAGGCCGTGCAGGACGAACGCTGCACCGGCCTGCATGGCGTGCCCACCATGTTCATCGCCGAGCTGGACCATCCGCGCTTCGCCGAGTTCGACCTGTCCTCGCTGCGCACCGGCATCATGGCCGGCTCGCCCTGCCCGATCGAGGTCATGAAGCGGGTGGTCGAGCAGATGCACCTGTCGGAGATCACGATCGCCTACGGCATGACCGAGACCAGCCCGGTCAGTTGCCAGAGCTCCACCGACACGCCGCTGGCCAAGCGCGTGTCCACGGTCGGCCAGGTGCAGCCGCACCTGGAGGTCAAGGTGGTCGATCCGGCCAGCGGCGCCATGGTGCCGCGCGGCCAGTCGGGCGAGCTCTGCACGCGCGGCTATTCGGTGATGCACGGCTACTGGGGCGACGTGGAGAAGACACGGGAGGCCATCGACACCGAGGGCTGGATGCACACCGGCGACCTCGCGACCATGGACGACGAGGGCTACGTGAACATCGTCGGCCGCATCAAGGACATGGTGATCCGCGGCGGCGAGAACATCTACCCGCGCGAGATCGAGGAGTTCCTGTACCGCCATCCGCAGGTGCAGGACGTGCAGGTGGTCGGCCTGCCCGACGCGCGCTATGGCGAGGAGCTCTGCGCCTGGATCATCCCCAAGCCCGGCCAGGCCCTGACCGAGGAGGCCGTGCACGACTTCTGCAAGGGCAAGATCGCGCACTACAAGGTGCCGCGCTACATCCGCTTCGTGGCCGAGTTTCCGATGACGGTGACGGGCAAGATCCAGAAGTTCCGCATCCGCGAAGCCATGAGCGAGGAACTGAGCCTGCGCCCCGACCGGACCGCCTGACGCTCAGGGGGCGAGCGGCCGCAGGATGCCCAGCGCATAGGGCAGGCTCATCATGCCGGCCAGCGTGGACAGCGTCACGAGCCCCGCCACGTAAGGCCCGTTGTAGCCCATGCGCGCGGCCAGCACATAGCAGCTGGACGCCGTGGGCAGGGCAGAGAAGATCAGCAGCACCGTGGCCTGCACGGGCGGCAGCCGGAGCAGCAGCACCACGCCCAGCGCCACCAGCGGCAGCAGCAGGTGGCGCACGGCCAGCAGGGACAGGCCCAGCGCCTTGGCCCGCGCGAGCGGACCGAATTGCATGCCGGCGCCGGCCGCCATCAGGCCCATGGCCACCGAGGACGCGCCGATGCGCGTGGCCGTCGGTTCGATCCACTCCGGAATGCGCAGGCCGGCCAGGTTGGCGGCCAGGCCGGTGGCGGTGGCCACGATCAGCGGGTTGCGCAGCAGCTCGCGCCCGAAGTTCGCGCTCGCGCCGCGCGCCATGGGCCACACGGCCGCGATGTTGAAGATCGGCACGCAGACCGCGATCAGCACCGCCATCGCGAGTGCCCCGGGCGCACCGGCCAGCCGCTCGGCCAGCGGCAGCGCGATGAAGGAGTTGAAGCGGAACGCGATCTGCGCGGCCCCCGCATGCTCGCGCTGCTGCACATGTCTCGAGAGGCCAGGCCAGTACGGCAGGCTGTAGGACAGTGCGATGCCGCAGGCCGCAAGCAGCAGGCCGGCCAGGATCAGGTCCGAGGTGGCGGCCAGGTCGATGCGCGAGCGCAGCACCGACTGGAACAGCAGCACCGGGAACAGCACGTAGTAGACGAGTTTCTCGACCTGGGCCCAGACCTCGCGGTTCATGGGCGTGTAGCGGCACAGCAGGAAGCCGATCAGGATCAGCGAGAAATCGGGGAGCAGCAGTTGCGCGTAGTTCACGGGGCTGGACGCACAGCGGCGCAGGTCGGCGCCCGAGAATACCAGCGGCACACAAGGGCATGCCCGAAGACGCCGGGGCCGAGGCCACTTCTATAATTTTTCGGGGCCGGCCACGAGCCGTCCACCGTCCACCCATCCACCCCCAGCGGAGAACCTCCCCGATGCAACGCCGTTCCGTTTTCACCCTGGCCCTGCTGGCCGCTGCCAGTTCGGCCTTCGCCCAGTCCTACCCGAACAAGCCGGTCAAGCTGGTCGTGCCGTTCGCGCCGGGCGGCACCACGGACATCATCGCGCGCGTCATCGCCGAGCCGCTGGGCAGGGTTCTGGGCCAGCCCGTGGTGGTGGACAACAAGAGCGGCGGCGGCGGCATCATCGGTGCGTCCGAGACGGCGCGTTCGCCGGCCGACGGCTACTCGCTGGGCGTGGCCACGGTGTCGACCACGGCGGCCAACCCGGCCATCAATCCCAAGACGCCGTACAACCCGCTGACCGACTTCACGCCGATCATCAACATCGCGGCCACGCCCAACATCATCGCGGTCAACCCTGCGTTTCCGGCCAAGGACTACAAGGCCTACGTGGCCGAACTCAAGAAGTCGCCGGGCAAATACTCCTACTCCTCCTCCGGCACGGGCGGCATCGGCCACCTGCAGATGGAGCTGTACAAGACCATGGCGGGCGTGTTCGTCACGCACATTCCCTACCGCGGCGCGGGCCCGGCCCTCAACGACACGGTGGCCGGCCAGGTGCCCATGATCTTCGACAACCTGCCGTCCACGCTGCCCTTCGTGCAGAGCAAGCGGCTGGTGCCCATCGTCGTGGCCGCGCCGCAGCGCGTGGCCGCGCTGCCCGACGTGCCCACCTTCAAGGAGGTCGGCCTCGAGCCCGTGAACCGCATGGCCTACTACGGCATCGTCGGTCCCAAGAACCTGCCCAAGGAAGTGGTCGACAAGATCAACGCCGGCGTGCGCAAGGCGCTGGAAGACCCGGCCGTGCGCAAGCGCATCGAGGACACGGGCTCGCTGATCGTCGGCAACTCGCCCGAGGAGTTCGCGGCCCAGATCAAGGCCGAGTTCAGTGTCTACAAGAAGGTCGTGGAAACCTCCAAGCTGACGCTGGAGTGACGGCACTGCCCCCGGCAGTGCTGGGCGAGAGCCAGGGCCGCATCGACGCCTTCGTCGACGCGCTCTGGCTGGAGCAGGGGCTGGCGCGCAACACGCTGGCCGCCTACCGGCGCGATCTCGCGCTGTACGCGCAGTGGCTGGCGCAGCGCGGCACCACGCTGGACGCCACGCGCGAGATGGACCTGCAGGCCTACTTCGCGGCCCGCCACACGGGCACCAAGGCCACCACGGCGAACCGTCGGCTCACCGTCTTCAAGCGCTACTTCCGCTGGGCCCTGCGCGAGCGCGCAGTGCAGGCCGACCCCACGCTCAAGCTGCGGTCCGCGCGCCAGCCGCTGCGCGTGCCCAAGACCATGACGGAGGCGCAGGTCGAGGCCTTGCTGGCCGCCCCCGACGTGCAGACCCCGCTGGGCCTGCGCGACCGCGCCATGCTCGAACTGCTCTACGCCAGCGGCCTGCGCGTGAGCGAACTGGTGGGCCTGCGCACCTTCCAGATCGGTCTCAACGAGGAGGTGCTGCGCGTGACCGGCAAGGGCAACAAGGAGCGGCTCGTTCCCTTCGGCGAACTCGCGCAGGAGTGGCTGGAGCGCTACCTCGAAGAAGCCCGGCCGGCGCTGCTGGACGGGCGCCAGAGCGAAGACCTGTTCGTGACCACGCGCGGCGCGCAGGCCGGCAGCGCCATGTCGCGCGTGATGTTCTGGGGGCTGGTCAAGCGCTATGCGCTGGCCGCCGGCATCGCCGTGGCGCCGTCGCCGCACACGCTGCGCCATGCCTTTGCCACGCATCTGCTGAACCATGGCGCCGACCTGCGCGCCGTGCAGATGCTGCTGGGCCACGCCGACATCTCCACCACCACCATCTACACCCACGTGGCGCGCGAGCGGCTGCACGCGCTGCACGCGCGGCACCACCCGCGCGGCTGAGCAAGCAGGCTCAGGCTGCGAGCGCGGGCTGCGGGCCCGCCAGCGTGGGGCGCTGCGCCGTGGCGCCAGCGCTGGCCGGCAGCTGGAACACGCCGACCGCATCCACCATCCGCCCGACCTGGGCATTGAGGCTGTCGGCCGCCGCGGCGGACTGCTCCACCAGCGCGGCGTTCTGCTGCGTGACCTGGTCGAGCTGGTTCACGGCACCGCTGACCTGGCCGATGCCGGTGGTCTGCTCGTGGCTGGCGGCACTGATCTCGGCGATCAGGTCGGCCACGCGCTGGACCTGCTTGACGATGTCGCCCATGGCGGTCCCGGCCGCACCGGCCTGCGTGGTGCCGACCGCGGCCATCTTCACGCTCTCGCCGATCAGGGTCTTGATCTCCTTGGCGGCCTGGGCCGAGCGGCCGGCCAGGCTGCGCACTTCGCTGGCCACGACGGCGAAGCCGCGGCCCTGGTCGCCTGCGCGCGCTGCCTCGACGGCCGCGTTGAGCGCCAGGATGTTGGTCTGGAAGGCGATGCCGTCGATCAGGCCGATGATCTCGCTGACCTTGCGCGAACCGCCCGAGATGGCGTCCATGGTGCCGACCACCTGGCCGACCACGGCGCCGCCCTGCTGGGCCGCCGCCGCAGCAGCGGTGGCCAGCTGCGCGGCCTGGCGTGCGGTCTCGGCGTTGGACTGGACGGTGGAGCCGATCTGCTCCATAGAGGCCGCCGTCTGCTGCAGGTTGCTCGCCTGCTCCTCGGTGCGCTGGCTCAGGTCCTGGTTGCCCGCCGCGATCTCGCCGGCCCCGGTGGCGATCGAGTCGCTGCTGTGGCGCACGGTGGAGACGACGCGGATCAGGTTCTCGTTCATGTCGCGCAGCGCGGCCAGGAGCTGGCCGGTCTCGTCCTTGCCGCGCACCTCGATGCGCGAGGTCAGGTCGCCGGCCGAGACGGTCCGCGCAATGCGCACGGCTTCGGCGATCGGCACCGTGATGCTGCGTGTGATCCACCAGGCCGCCAGCAGGCCCAGCGCCACGCCGACGGCGCACAGCGCCAGCATCAGCATGCGGGCACGTTCGTAGGCCGTCTGGGCGGCGTCTGCGGCTTCGTTGTTGGCCTTCTCCTCGAGATCGGACAGCTCGCCCAGGGCGTCGTACCAGGCCTGCATCGGGCCGTCCACCTGGGTGCCGAGGAAGCGGGCTGCCTCGTCCGTCATGTCGGTGCGGCCCAGTTCGACCACCTTGGCGACGAGGGGCACGGCGGCGGTCCGGAGCGTAACGACCTTGGCCAGAAGTTCCTTCTCCTGCGGGCTGGTGTCCGGCAGTTCGAACATGGTCGCCAGCTCCTTTTCGGAGGCCTCGTAGCGCTGGCGGGCCTGCGTGATGCCCTCGATCGCCACGCGCTTGCGCACGCCGTCGTACAGCACGATGTCGCGGCTGCGCTGGGCCACCTGGCTCACGGCGCCGCGCATGGCGCCGGCCAGGCTGGATTCCTTGTTGTTGACCGAGACGATGTCGTCCAGGCGGGCCTGGACCTGGGCCATGGACACCAGCCCGAGGACGGAGACGCACACCAGCAGCAGCACCACCAGGCCGAAGCCGAATGCCAGGCGCGTGCCGAGTTTGAGATTCTTCAGGGCGTTCATGCAGTCTCCGTCATGGTCGAGATGGTCTTTCCTACGTTGCAGGGGGAGGCACGCGGTCCCGCGTGACAGCGGTGCGTGGGATGTGCGCGGCCGAATGTAGGTGCATGCGGGCCGCTCGCCCTGCGCCGTGCAGCCCATTCGGCGGCCGCTTGTAACCGGCCGTCACGCGGGGTCCTACATGCGGCCGGAGTGCGCCGCGCCGGGCCCCTGCCTTCAGGCGCGCGGCAGTGTCACGCTGGCATGCAGGCCACGGCCGTCCTCGCCGCTGTCCAGCCGCAGCTCGGAGCCCAGCAGCTGTGCATAGCGCGCCACGATGGACAGGCCCAATCCCGCGCCCTGGCCCAGCTTCTCGCCGTCCCGGCCCTGGGCCCAGCGCTGCATCAGGGCCTGGCGTGCCGAGGCCGGTATCCCGGGGCCGTCGTCCACGACGGCCAGCACGCAGGCGTCGCGCGCCGGCGTGTCCTGCAGCGCGATGGTCAGCGTGCGGCCGCCGTAGCGCAATGCGTTGTCGACCAGGTTGTCCAGGATGCCTTCGACCAGCGCCGCATCGGCCCAGACGGTGAAGGCCGCGTCGTCGGCATCGTCCAGGCCGCGTGCGCCCAGGTCGACGCCGCGCGCGTCGGCCTTGTCCAGGTGGCGCACGATGGTCTGGCCGACCAGCGGGCCCAGGGCCAGGCGTTCGCGCTTGAGCGCGAGTTCGCCTTCGTCGGCCATGGCCAGGTCCAGCAGCTGGTTCACGAGCCGGCCGGCGCGCCCGGCGCTGGTGGCGATCTGCTGCAGCTGTTGGCGCGAAACCGCCGTGCCGGGATGGGCCAGGCCGTAGTCGGCCAGCGCGCGGATGCCGGCCAGCGGCGTGCGCAGCTCGTGCGCCACGTTGCCGGCGAACTCGCGCTGTGCGCGCACGTTGCGGCCCAGGCGTTCGAACAAGGCGTTGACGGCCTGGCCGACCTCGTCGATCTCCTGCGTGGACGGCGCCAGCGGCACGGGCGAGAGGTCGTTGGCGTCGCGGTGTGCGAGGGCGGCCTGCAGCTGGCTCAGCGGCGCCAGGTCGCGCTGGATGCCGCGCCACAGCCAGACCGCCAGCAAGCCCAGCAACAGCAGCAGCGGCAGCGCGCCGAACACCAGCAGGCGCTGCACCAGTGCGCCGCGGATGCGCGTGGTGTGGGCCATGACCACGTGGTAGTCGGCCCCGTCCACGCTGTGGCGCAGCACCACGGCGCGCACCGGCTGGTCCCGATAGAGGATGTTGCCGTAGACATGGCCTTCGGCCGTGCCGGGCAGCGGCATGGGGGGCAGGGGCTCGCCGGCCAGGCGCGTGCCATCGGGCCGCAGCACGCTGAAGTACACGGCCTCGGCCTGGTCGAACAGCGCGGCCGTGAGCTCGCTGCTGGTGAGCTGCAGCACCACCTGGCCGTCCGGCGCGGGGCCGACCTGCGAGGCGATGGAGTAGGCGTCGTCGAGCAGGGCGCGGTCGAAGGCCTGCTCGGTGAAGTAGCTGGCCACGCCCAGCGTGGCGATGGTGCCGATCAGCCAGATCAGCACCAGCGGCAGCATCACGTGCTGCAGCATGCGGATGCGCAGCGAGGGCGCAACCGCGGCCGGCATGCTCAAGCCTCGGGCTCCAGCAGGTAGCCGATGCCGCGCAGTGTGCGGATGGCCGCGCCGCTGCCCACGAGCTTCTTGCGCAGGCGGGAGATGAAGGCCTCCAGCGCGTTGTCGCCCAGCGCGTCGTCGAAGCCCGAGAGCTTGTCCGACAGCGTGCGCTTGTTCACCGCATGGCCGGGTGGGCTCATGAGTTCCCAGAGCACCTCGAACTCGCGCGCGGGCAGGTCCAGCGGCTCGCCGGCCACGCTGAAGCGGCGCGCGCGCCGGTCCAGCTGCAGCCGGCCGAGCGCGGCCAGGTCGTCGGTGCCGATGGCGCGGCGCACCAGCGCGCGCAGCCGGGCCTCGACCTCGGCCAGGTCGAAGGGCTTGCCCAGGTAGTCGTCGGCACCGGCGTCCAGGCCGGCGATGCGCTCCTCGGTGCGGTTGCGCGCCGTGAGCACCAGCACGGGTGTGCGGTCGCCACGCGCACGCGCCTCGCGCAGCACCGCCAGGCCCGAGCCCATGGTGCTGCCGGGGCGTGGGTGCTGCGGCAGGTTCAGGTCGAGCAGCACGGCGTCGAAGGGCTGCACGCGCCACAGGTGGGCGGCGTCTTCCACGCTCTCGGCCGGGTCGACGCGGTGGCCCGCGTGCTCCAGGCTGCGCGTCATGACCTCGCGCAGCACGGCATCGTCTTCAACCAGCAGGATTCGCATGGAAGGCGAGGCTAGCAGATGCCGCGTTCATGCCGATGCCTGCTGCGCCAGTGCCAGTTGGCGCCGGGAGCGCAGCGTGGCGCGCACGGTGGACCAGACTGCCCACAGCAGCAGCAACAACGTGACGGCCAGCAGGCCAGCGCTGATCGGCCGCTCGATGAAGACCATGGGGTCGCCGCGCGAGAGCAGCAGCGAGCGGCGCAGGTTCTCCTCCAGCATCGGCCCCAGGATGTAGCCCAGCAGCAGCGGCGCCGGCTCGAAGCGCAGCACCATGAGTGCGTAGCCCATGATGCCCAGCGCGGCGACCGAGAAGATGTCGAAGGTGTTGTTGTTGACGCTGTACACGCCCAGCGCCACGAACACCAGGATGGCCGGGTACATCCAGGCGAAGGGGATGCGCAGCAGTGCGACCCACAGGCCGATGGTGGGCAGGTTCAGCACCACCAGCATGATGTTGCCGATCGCGAAGCTGACCACCAGGCCCCAGAACAGCTGCGGCTGCTCGGTGATGAGCATGGGGCCGGGCTGGATGCCGTGGATGATCAGCGCGCCCAGCATCACGGCCATCACCGCGTCGCCCGGGATGCCCAGCGACAGCGAAGGCACGAAGGCCGTCTGCGCGGCGGCGTTGTTGGCCGACTCGGGCGCGGTGATGCCTTCGATGGCACCCTGGCCGAAGCGGCTCGGGTCCTTGGCCACCTTCTTCTCGATGGCATAGGCCATGAAGGCTGCGATGGACGGGCCGACGCCCGGCAGGGCGCCCAGGGCCGAGCCCAGCGCGGAGCCGCGCACCATCGGCTTGAGCGTCGCGCGGAATTCCTCCCGGCTCGGCACCATGGACTTGAGCGCCACCTTCTCGGGCTTGCGGTTCATGTCGGCCGAGTTGATGCAGCGCACCACCTCGGCCACGCCGAACAGGCCCATGGCGAGTGCGATCAGGTTGATGCCGTCCATGAGTTCCGGCACGTCGAACGAGAAGCGCGCCACGCCCGAGTTGACGTCGGTGCCCACCATGCCCAGCAGCAGCCCGAAGACCACCATGGACAAGCCCTTGGCGGCCGAGCCCGCAGTCATCGACGAGGCGGCAACCAGGCCCAGCACCATCATCGAGAAGAACTCGGCCGGGCCGAACTTGAGACCGACCTCGGCGATGGCCGGCGAGAACAGCACCAGCAGCACCAGGCCCGACATCGCGCCGGCGAGGGATGCAATGGTGGTCACGAACAGCGCCAGGCCGGCCTTGCCCTTCTTGGCCATCGGGTAGCCGTCCAGGCAGGTCACGGCCGACGACGGCGTGCCGGGCAGGTTCAGCAGGATGGAGGCGGTGGAGCCGCCGTACTGCGCGCCGTAGTACACGCCGGCCAGCATGATGATGGCCGACGTCGGCGGCATGTGGTAGGTGAGCGGCAGCAGCAGCGAGATGGCGGCCAGTGCACCGATGCCGGGCAGCACGCCGACCACGGTGCCCAGCAGCACGCCGCCGAAGCAGTAGAGCAGGGTGATGGGCTCGGCGGCGACTTGCAGGCCGAGCCAGAGGTTGGAGAGAAGTTCCATGTCAGTTGTCCATTGCGCCGAGCGTCATGCGCAGTGCACGAGGGCGTCTTGCGGGCAGAGGTTCAGAAGGCCGCGGAGCAGGCCGTGCGAGTGCACCCGCGGGACCGGCTTTGCCGGACCGCTGGGTGCGCCCCTGGAGGGGGAAGGGATGGCTACACGAAGTGAGCCAACCAAGCGGAATGGTCTTATGAACTCCAGGGCCACAGCGGCAGGATCATCTGCAGGCCGATGGGGAAGATCAGCGTCGTCAGCACCGCGACCACGGCGCACACCGTGAGCCGGGTGCGCAGCGCCATCGCCGAGGGCACCAGCGACAGCAACGCCGCGAAGAACGCGGCCAGCACCACGCCCAGCGGGTGCAGCGCGAAGGCAAAGGCCAGCAGCGCGGCGATGCTCCACAGCAGGTTGTTCCACTGCACGGCGATGCCGGTGCCGCGCCGCCACCAGGCGGGCAGGGCGACCAGCAGGCCCAGCACGGCCAGGGTCCAGCCCAGCACGACGGGAAAGTAGCCGGGCCCCATGCGAGCGGCTTCGCCGAAGGTATAGCGCTGGCCATACAGCGCGAAGAAGATGCCGGCGGCGGTCATCAGCAGCCCGCCGGCCAGGTCGTGGATGTCTCGGGTGGTTTTCATGGAGGCAAAGGGGCACGCGGCCCCGAAGTGGATCGGGCCGGCACGCGCTCGCGCACCGGCGCAGCCACGCAGAGGGCGCGGCTGTGCGGCGAGCGTAAGAAGTGCTAACTGACCGCTGGCTGATCCGCCTGGCCGGTCCGGGTATTCCAGCCGCTCAGGTGGCGGTCAGCGATGTCGGCCAAGGCCTGGGCCCAGCGCGGGCTGTCGTTCAGGCAGGGGATGTAGCCGAAGGCCTCGCCGCCGGATTCGAGGAAGGCCTCACGGGCTTCCATGTTGATCTCTTCCAGCGTCTCCAGGCAGTCGACCGGGAAGCCGGGGCACATCACGTCGATGCGCTTGGTGCCCTGCTGCGCCAGCGCGCGCAGCGTGGGCTCGGTGTAGGGCTCCAGCCACTTGGCGCGGCCGAAGCGCGATTGGAAGGTCAGGCGGTACTGCTGGTCCGACAGACCCAGCTTCTGCGCGAGCAGCCGGGCCGTGGCCTGGCACTGCGCCTGGTACGGGTCGCCCAGCGCGATGTTGCGCGCGGGAATGCCGTGGAAGCTCATCAGCAGCAGCTCGCCGCGGCCATGCTGCGCCCAATGGCGCTGCACGCTGTCGGCCAGCGCGGCGATGTAGCCCGCGTCGTCGTGGTAGTCGTTGACGAAGCGCAGTTCGGGCACGCGGCGCTGGCGCCGGCTCCAGGCGCCGACGGCATCGAGCACGCTGGCCGTGGTGGTGGCCGAGTACTGCGGGTAGGCCTGCAGCACGAGGATGCGGTTGACGCCGCTGGCCGCCAGCGTGTCCAGCTGCGCGGCGATGGCGGGCTGGCCATAGCGCATGGCGTAGTGCGCGTCCACGCCGTGGCCGCGTTCGGCCAGGCTGGCGCGCAGGCCCAGCGCCTGCGCCTCGGTCCAGACCTTCAACGCCGAGCCCTGTGCCATCCACACGCTGGCGTACTTGGCCGCCGACTTGGCGGGCCGCACCCGCAGGATGATGCCGTGCAGGATGGGCCACCAGGCCAGCTTGGGGATCTCCACCACGCGCGGGTCGGACAGGAACTCGGCCAGGTAGCGCCGCACGGCAGGGGCGGTGGGGGCGTCGGGCGTGCCGAGATTGCAGTAGAGGACGGCGGTGCGACCGGGGTCGTCGGTGGCGGCGGGCGCGGGGCGAAAGGGCATTGCGCTATTCTCGGCGACCCATGCTGCAGACCCACAAAGTCCGGGCCATCACGCTCGATCTGGACGACACCCTCTGGCCGATCTGGCCCACCATCGCCAAGGCCGAGAAGGCACTCGGCGCCTGGTTCACCGACAACGCACCGGCCACGGGCCGGTTCTGGGGCGATGCCGAGCGGCGCCGCCTGCTGCGCGAGCAGGTCGTGCAGGAGCACGAGCACCTGGCCCACGACATGGCCTTCCTGCGGCGCGAGTCGATCCGGCGCGCGCTGGCGCAGGCCGGCGACGACGAGGCGCTGGCCGCCACGGCCTTCGATGTGTTCATCGCCATGCGCCATGAGGTCGAGCTCTACGAGGATGCGCTGGAGGCGCTCCAGTTCCTGGCCGCCCGCTTTCCGCTCGTGGCGGTCTCCAACGGCAATGCCGACCTGGGCCGCATCGGCCTCATGCCGCATTTCCGCGCGGCCTTCAGCGCCGCGAGCTTCGGCGTGGGCAAGCCGGACGCGCGCATCTTCCTGGCCGCTGCAGAGGCCGCCGGCGTGCCAGCCGAGGCGGTGCTGCATGTCGGCGACGATGCGCTGCTCGACGTGCTGGGCGCGCATGCCGTGGGCATGCAGACGGCCTGGATCAACCGCGGCGAGCACCCGTGGACACAGTCGGTACAGCCCCACGCGAGCCTGACGGACCTGCGCGAACTCTGCGCCCTGTTCAGCTGAGACCGGCCAGGGCGTCGCGCGCGCTGCGCACCGCGCCCTCGATGGTGCCGGGGTAAGGGCCGGCCACGTACTCGCCGCAGGCCGAAAGGCCTGGCGCGATCTGCAGGCCGGGCCGCTCCAGCGCCGGTGTGCAGGCGAAGGTGGCCCGCTTCTCCACGATGGTGACGACCGGCTGCAGGTCGGCCAGGCCCAGCTCTGCGCGGCCCTGGGCGATGACCTGCTGTTGCAGCTCCTCGCGCGTGCCGCGGCTCACGCTCACGACGAAGGCGAGCAGGCCGTCCTCGCCCAGGTGGCGGCGGTCGAACACGAATTGCGCGGGTGTGCCCTTCAGCGCGGCCATGGGCCGCGGCAGGCGCGTGGCGCTCGTGGCATAGACGGTGGTGATGGGCTCGAACTGCAGCGCGTCGGCCCGGGCCAGCCAGGTGTCTGCCGCGCAGCCGGCGGTGCGCACCAGCCGCGCGGCTTCCCAGGACGGGCAGGCCAGCAGCACGCGGTCGAATGGCTGGCCATCGACGCGCCACTGCGCGCCGTCGCGGGCCAGCGCGTTCACGCGCATGCCCATCTGCACGGACTGGCCCTGCGCCTGCAGCCAGGCGATGGCGGGCTCGGGGAACAGCGCGCCCAGGGGCCGCCGCGGGATCAGCATGTTGGAGCCGCCGCGTCCGCCCAGCAGAGAGTCGCGCAGCACGCGCAGGAACACGCTCGCACTGGCCTCGCTGGCCGCAGTGTTCAGTGCCGACAGGCACAGCGGCTCGACGAAGGCCTGCAGCACGCGTGCGGGCAGGCCGGCGCAGAGCTGGGCCACCGTGGTCTGTGGCGCACAGCGAAAGCCGGCCAGCTGCCAGCGCGTGGTGGCCGCCAGCAGCGCCGCCTTGTCGCGCCAGCCCCAGCCGCGCGCGCCCAGGATGCCGGCCAGCGCGTCCCAGGGCGGGGCCCGGTCGGGCAGGGCGATGCCCTCGCCGTCGGGCAGGCGCAGGTCCAGCGGCAGGCGCAGCAGGGCCTGCGCAGGGTCCACGCCCACGGCGCGCATGAGGGCCAGCGTCTCGGTGTAGGCGCCGATCAGGATGTGCTGGCCGTTGTCCAGCGTGAGGCTGCGGCCTGCATGCGCGTGGACGACGCTGCGCGCGCGGCCGCCGGCATGGCGCGCGGCTTCCAGCACGGTGACCTGGTGGCCGGCCTCGGTGGCACCCACGGCGGCGGCCAGCCCCGCCCAGCCGGCCCCGACGATGGCGAGGTTCACGGCCGAGGGCCGGGCAGCCCCAAGCCGGCCGTGCCTCCCCCTTGTGGGGTGGCGTTGCACGACCGCAGGGCGTTAGAAGCCAGGGGGCTCATAGCCGGCCCAGGGCCTGCACCTTCCACGCCAGCCAGAACTTGCGCAGCGGCGTGAGGCTGATGCGCTGGTCCAGCACGGCGAAGTTGTCGCGCTCGATCTCGCGCAAGAGCGTGCGGTAGATGCTGGCCATCATGAGCCCGGGCTTCTGCGCGCGCCAGTCGGCGGCCGGCAGCAGCGCCAGCGCCTGGTCGTACAGGCCGTGGGCACGCTCGGCCTGGAAGCGCATCAGCGCGACGAAGCGCTCGGAGTGCACGCGGTTCAGCAGTTCGTGGGCCTTGACGTCGAAGCGCTGCAGCTCGTCGATGGGCAGGTAGATGCGCCCGCGCATGGCGTCCTCGCCCACGTCGCGGATGATGTTGGTCAGCTGGAAGGCCAGGCCCAGCGTGTGCGCGTACTCCGTGGTGGCCTCCTGGCTCTGGCCGAAGATGCGCGCCGAGACCTCGCCGACGATGCCGGCCACGAGGTGGCAATAGCGCTTGAGGCCCGGGAAGTCCAGGTAGCGCGTCTGCTCCAGGTCCATCTGGCAGCCCTCGACGACGGCTTGCAGGTGGCGCTGCTCGATGCCGAACTGCGGCGCGAGCGGCATCAGCGCCCGCATCACGGGATGGCTGGGTTCGCCGGCATAGGCCTTGGCGACTTCGGTTTGCCACCAGGCCAGCTTGGTGCGCGCGACCGAGGGGTCGCTGACCTCGTCGACCACGTCGTCGACCTCGCGGCAGAAGGCGTAGAACGCGGTGATGGCCGCCCGGCGCGGCTTGGGAAGAAACAGGAAGGCGTAGTAGAAGCTGCTGCCCGAGGCCGCGGCCTTCTGCTGCACGTACTGTTCCGGTGTCGTTGTCATGGGGCGGGATTGTCCACGGACTGGCTGTTCATCCATGCATGCGCCAGGCACGCCAGAGCAGGCGGGGGCCATCGGTCTTGTGGAGCCTGGGACGTTCGCGCCAGCTGGCGTGGTCCAGCGCGGCGATCTTGTCCAGGATGGCCAGGCCACCTTGCACCACGAAGCGCAGCTCCCAGCCCATGCGGCCTGGCACGCGGTGCACCAGCGGGGCGCCTTCCAGCATGAGGGCGCGCGCCCACTGCACCTGCTCGGCCACCAGCGCGCGCACCGGGGCCGCCTGCGTCGTGCCGTGGGCGGCGCAGCGGTCTTGCGGTAGGTAGTAGCGGCCGCGCGGCAGGTCCTCGCTCAGGTCTTGCCAGAAGTTGATGAGCTGCAGCGCATTGCAGATGGCGTCGCTCTGGCGCAACGCCTCGCGGTCGTGGATGCCATACAGGTGCAGCACCAGCCGGCCGACCGGCGCGGCAGAGCGGCTGCAGTAGTCCAGCAACTCTGTGCGGTCGGCGTAGCCGGCGCCTTCATCTGTCTTGCGGACGTCCTGCATGAAGGCGTCCAGCAGGTCGTCCAGCGGCGCGAAGGGCAGTTGGTGCCGGACCCGGGCCTGTTCCAGCGGGGCGAAGACGCCGGGCCAGCGGCCCGACAGCGGCTGCCCTGCATAGAGCGCGGCGAGGTCGGCGCGGTAGAGCGCCAGGCTTTGCAAGCGGCGCGCAGCGTCGTCGTTTCCCTCGTCGGCGATGTCGTCACCGGTGCGTGCGAACCAGTAGATGGCCGCGATGGCAGGGCGCAGCGCCGGTGGACAAAGCCACGACGCGACGGGAAAGTTTTCGTAGTGTGTAACGTCCGGCGCAACAGCCGGCGCGCTTTGAGGCCTTGCACGCATGTGCGCGCGATTTTCGCTGTGTTTTCCGCGCCAATCCGAACTGTGAGTTGGTTGACAATGCGCGAACAATTCTCCTAGATTACTAACCCATCAGTCAGTAGTGGGCCTGGGGAGCGGCGGTGTGCGGGCCTCCAGGGCGCTTGTTCGGGGCTTCCCAATGTCAAACCTGCCGAGGCGCGTGCGCCGTTTTTCCTGGCCGTGCGCGGCTGTCCTGGCCGTGGCGGCCGGGCTGGCGGGGTGCAGCAAGCCGCCGGCCGAGCCCGAACCGATCCGTTCCGTCAAGCTGCTGACCGTGGCGCCTGCGGCATCGACCTTCGGCATGGAGTTCGCAGGCGAGGTGCGCCCGCGCATCGAGTCCCGCCTGGGTTTCCGGGTGGCCGGCAAGATCGTGCGGCGCAACGTGGACCTGGGGCAGACGGTGCGCGTGGGCCAGTTGCTGGCCGAACTCGACGCCCAGGACCTGCGCCTGGCCGCCGATGCGGCACGCGCCCAGGTGGCCGCCGCCCAGACCAACCGCGACCTGGCCCTGGCCGACCAGAAACGCTACAAGGAATTGCGCAGCCAGAACTTCATCAGCGGCGCCGAGCTGGAGCGCCGCGAGTCGGCCTACCAGGCGGCGCAGGCCCAGCTGGACCAGGCCAAGGCCCAGCTGTCGGCCCAGGGCAACCAGACCGGCTACGCGCGCCTGGTGGCCGACGTGGCGGGCGTGGTGACGGGCATCGAGGCCGAGCCCGGCCAGGTGGTGGCCGCGGGCACCCCCGTGGTGCGGGTGGCCCAGAGCGGCGTGCGCGACGTGGTGTTCTCGGTGCCGGAGGACCGCGTGGCGGCCATGGCGGTGGGCTCGCCGGTCGAGGTCCGGCTGTGGAATTCGGACGACACGCTGTCCGGCAAAGTGCGCGAGGTGGCGGCCAGTGCCGATGTGGCCACGCGCACCTTCCAGGTCAAGGTGGCGCTGGACACCAAGACGCCGCCGCCACTGGGCACCACGGTCACCGTGTCGCCCAAGGCACTGGGCAGCGGCGGCGTGCCCGTCATCAAGCTGCCGACCAGTGCGTTGCGCCAGGACGCCGGTACCGGCCAGACCTCGGTGCTGGTGCTCGACGAGGCCAGCATGACGGTGCGTGCCCAGCCCGTGACCATCGCCACGGCGGACGGCAACGATGCCGTGATCAGCGCCGGCGTGCAGCCCGGCATGCGCGTGGTGGCCGCTGGCGTGCACGTGCTGACGCCGGGCCAGAAGGTCACGGTCTACCAGCCGCGCGTGGGCGGCGACAAGGCCAACGCCCCTGCCGCTGCTGCCGCCGCCGCTGCCTCCTCACCGCGCTGAGCCGACGATGAGCGAACCGAACACCATGGACCAGCCCAAGGCTGGCTTCAATCTTTCGCGCTGGGCGCTCGACCACCCGGCGTTGACGCGCTACCTGATGGTGGTGCTGATGCTGCTGGGCTTCGCCACCTACTTCCAGCTGGGGCAGGACGAGGACCCGCCGTTCACCTTCCGTGCCATGGTGATGCGCACCTACTGGCCCGGCGCCACGGCGCAGCAGGTGGCCGAGCAGGTGACCGACAAGCTGGAGCGCACGCTGCAGGAGGTGCCCTACGCCTTCCGCATCCGCAGCTACTCCAAGCCGGGCGAGTCGCAGATCATCTTCGAGCTGAAGGACAACTCGCCCCCCAAGGACGTGGCCAACCTCTGGTACGTGGTGCGCAAGAAGATCGGCGACATGCGCTACACGCTGCCGCAGAGCGTGCAGGGGCCGTTCTTCAACGACGACTTCGGCGATGTCTATGGCGTGATCTATGCGCTGTCGGCCGACGGCTTCAGCTACGCCGAGCTCAAGACCTTTGCCGACGATGCACGCCAGACGCTGCTTCGCGTGCCCGACGTGGCCAAGGTCGAGCTGTTCGGCGTGCAGGACGAGAAGGTCTACATCGAGGTCTCCCAGCGCCGGCTGGCGCAGCTGGGGCTAGACTTCTCGCAGGTGCTGGACCAACTGGGCCAGCAGAACGCGGTGGCCAGCGCCGGCGCCATCCAGACGCCGCTGGACGTGCTGCAGGTGCGCGTGACAGGCCAGTTCAGCGCCGTCGAGCAACTGCGCGACATGCCGATCCGCGGGCCTTCGGGCGCGCAGCTGCGCCTGGGCGACATCGCCGAGGTGCGGCGCGGCTACGTCGATCCGCCTGGCGTGAAGGTGCGCCACGACGGGCGCGAGGTCATCGCGCTGGGCGTGTCCATGACCAAGGGCGGCGACATCATCCGCCTGGGCAAGGCGCTCAAGACGGCCTTCGGCGACATCGAGAAAGCCCTGCCGGCCGGCGTGCAGCTGGCCCAGGTGCAGGACCAGCCCAGCGCCGTCTCCAACTCGGTCAACGAGTTCGTGAAGGTGCTGATCGAGGCCGTGGTCATCGTGCTGGCCGTGAGCTTCATCGCGCTGGGCTTTCACCGCCGGCCCGGCGAGCATGGCCTGCTGCGCCGCTACTACATCGACATCCGGCCCGGCCTGGTGGTGGGCATCACCATCCCGCTGGTGCTGGCCGTGACCTTCCTGGCCATGTGGTACTGGGGCATCGGCCTGCACAAGATCTCGCTGGGCTCGCTGATCATCGCGCTGGGCCTGCTGGTGGACGACGCCATCATTGCGGTGGAGATGATGGTGCGCAAGATGGAGGAGGGCTACGACAAGGTACGCGCCGCCACCTTCGCCTACGAGATCACCGCCATGCCCATGCTGACGGGCACGTTGATCACGGCGGTGGGCTTCCTGCCCATCGGCATCGCCAAGTCGGTCACCGGCGAGTACACCTTCGCGATCTTCGCGGTGACGGTGATCGCGCTGGTGCTGAGCTGGTTCGTCTCCGTCTACTTCGTGCCCTACCTGGGCACGCTGCTGCTCAAGGCCCAGCCGCACCATGGTGAGGGCGCCGGGCACGGCCAGCCGCACGAGATGTTCGATTCGGGCTTCTACAACGCATTCCGCAGGTCGGTGAACTGGTGCGTGGCGCACCGCTGGCTGACCATCCTGGCCACGGTGGGCGTGTTCGCGCTGGGCATCGTGGGCATGGGCAAGGTGCAGCAGCAGTTCTTCCCCGACTCGAGCCGGCCCGAGATCCTGGTGGACCTGTGGCTGCCCGAAGGGTCGTCGTTCGCCGCGAACGAGGCGGTCGCCAAGCGTGTCGAGCAGCGGCTGCAGCAGGAGCAGGGCGTGCGCTCGGTCACGCTGTGGATCGGCTCGGGCGTGCCGCGCTTCTACCTGCCGCTGGACCAGGTCTTCCCGCAGACCAACGTGTCACAGTTCATCGTGCTGACCGAATCGGTGCCGGTGCGCGAGCGCCTGCGCGTGGCCCTGCCCAAGCTGTTGGCCGAGGAGTTCCCCGAGGTGCGCGGCCGCGTCAAGCTGCTGCCGAACGGGCCGCCGGTGCCGTACCCGGTGCAGTTCCGCGTGATCGGGGGCGACCCGCAGCTGCTGCGCCTGCGCGCCGACGAGGTCAAGGCGGCGATGCGCGAGAGCCCGAACACGCGCGGCGTCAACGACAACTGGAACGAATCGGTCAAGACCGTGCGGCTGGAGATCGACCAGACCAAGGCCCGGGCGCTGGGGGTGACCAGCCAGTCCATCGCGCAGACCGCCAACATCGCGCTGACCGGCACGACGGTGGGCCAGTTCCGCGAGTACGACAAGCTGATCGACATCGTGCTGCGCCAGCCGGCCAGCGAGCGCGCGCTGATCACCAACATCGTCAACGCCTACGTGCCGACCGCCTCGGGCCGCTCGATCCCGCTCACGCAGATCGCCACCCCGGTGTTCAGCTGGGAGCCGGGCGTGATGTGGCGCGAGAACCGCGACTACGCCATCACGGTCCAGGGCGACGTGGTGGAAGGCCTGCAGGGCGCCACCGTGACCGAGGAACTGCTGCCCAAGCTGCGCGCGCTGGAGGCCAAGTGGAAGCAGCAGGGCCCGGGCGGCTACGCCGTGCAGGTCTCCGGCGCTGTGGAGGAGAGCAGCCGCGGCTCCTCGTCCATCGCCGCCGGCGTGCCCATCATGCTGTTCCTGACCTTCACGCTGCTGATGCTGCAGCTGCAGAGCTTCAGCCGCGCCATGCTGGTGTTCCTGACCGGCCCCCTCGGCATTGCCGGCGTGGCCGGCGCGCTTCTGTTGCTGAACCGGCCGTTCGGCTTCGTCGCGCTGTTGGGCGTCATCGCGCTGATGGGCATGATCCAGCGCAACTCGGTGATCCTGATCGACCAGATCGAACAGGACCGCGCGCGCGGCGTGCCGACCTGGGATGCCATCGTCGAATCCGCCGTGCGCCGCTTGCGCCCCATCGTGCTGACCGCGCTGGCGGCCGTGCTCGCCATGATCCCGCTGTCGCGCTCGGTGTTCTGGGGCCCGATGGCGGTGGCCATCATGGGCGGCCTGATCGTCGCCACGGTGCTCACGCTGCTGTCGCTGCCTGCGATGTATGCAGCCTGGTTCCGCGTGAAGAGGCCCACGGACGAGGAGCGCGCGCGGGCGCCGGCACCCGGCGTCTGAACGGTGCCGGCAGGCCGCGCGGGCCGGCCGGCGCGACCGGCTAAAATGTCCGGTTGACCGAGACTGCGCGGGTGGCGAAATTGGTAGACGCACCAGGTTTAGGTCCTGACGCCAGCAATGGTGTGGGGGTTCGAGTCCCCCCCCGCGCACCACACCCTATTTCTTTTACCCGAGACCACCATGGCCGTTACTGTTGAAAACCTCGAAAAGCTGGAGCGCAAGATCACCCTGTCGCTGCCGGTGGACGTCATCCAGAACGAGGTCAACAACCGCCTCAAGAAGCTGGCCCGCACCGTGAAGATGGACGGCTTCCGTCCCGGCAAGGTGCCGATGAACGTCGTGGCGCAGCGCTATGGCTACTCGGTGCACTACGAAGTCATGAACGACAAGGTGGGCGAGGCCTTCTCGGTCGCGGCCAACGAAGCCCAGCTGCGCGTGGCCGGTCAGCCGCGCATCAGCGAGAAGGAAGGCGCGCCCGAAGGCCAGCTGGCCTTCGACGCGGTCTTCGAGGTGTTCCCCGAGGTGGTGATCAACGATCTGGGCACGGCCGAGATCGAGCGCCTGTCGGCCGAGGTGACGGACGAAGCCATCGACAAGACGCTGGACATCCTGCGCAAGCAGCGCCGCAGCTTCGCCCAGCGCGCCCAGGACGCCGCCGCCGCGGACGGCGACCGCGTGACGGTCGACTTCGAAGGCAAGATCGACGGCGAGCCCTTCCAGGGCGGCAAGGCCGAGGACTTCCAGTACGTGGTCGGCGAAGGCCAGATGCTCAAGGAGTTCGAGGACGCCGTGCGCGGCATGAAGTCCGGCGAGAGCCGCACCTTCCCGCTGGCCTTCCCGGCCGACTACCATGGCAAGGACGTGGCCGGCAAGCAGGCCGACTTCCTGGTCACGGTCAAGAAGATCGAGTCCAGCCACATGCCGGAAGTGGACGACGCGCTGGCCAAGTCCCTGGGCATCGCCGACGGCACGGTGGCCGGCCTGCGCGCCGACATCCGCAAGAACCTGGAGCGCGAAGTCAAGTTCCGCCTGCTGGCCCGCAACAAGCAGGCCGTGATGGATGCACTGCTGACCAAGGCCGAACTGGACCTGCCCAACGCCAGCGTGCAGGCCGAAGTCGGCCGCATGATCGAGAGCACGCGTGCCGACCTCAAGCAACGCGGCCTCAAGGATGCCGACAGCGCGCCGATCCCCGAGGAGATCGTGCGTCCCCAGGCCGAGCGCCGCGTGCGCCTGGGCCTGGTGGTGGCCGAACTCGTCAAGAAGAACGATCTGCTGGCCAAGCCCGAGCAGATCAAGGCCCACATCGACGACCTGGCCGCCAGCTACGAGAAGCCCGAAGACGTGGTCCGCTGGTACTACGGCGACCGCCAACGCCTGGCCGACGTGGAAGCCGCCGTGATCGAGAACAACGTGACCGACTACGTGCTGGCCCAGGCCAAGGTCACCGAGAAGGCGATCGGCTTCGACGAGCTGATGGCGCAGCAGGGCTGATGCCCGGGCGGGCCTTGCCTCTTGCCTTCGTGCGCAAGGCCCCCATCTGACGCTTGCCAACCTAATTCCGGAGAAAACATGGCCATCCACAACAGTTCGCTCGAGACCCAGAACCTGGGCATGGTTCCCATGGTCATCGAGCAGTCGGGCCGCGGCGAGCGTTCCTACGACATCTACTCGCGCCTGCTGAAAGAGCGCGTGATCTTCCTGGTGGGCGAAGTCAACGACCAGACCGCCAACCTGGTGGTGGCGCAGCTGCTGTTCCTGGAGAGCGAGAACCCCGACAAGGACATCTCGTTCTACATCAACTCGCCCGGTGGCAGCGTGACGGCCGGCATGGCCATCTACGACACCATGCAGTTCATCAAGCCGGATGTGTCCACCCTGTGCGTGGGCTTCGCGGCCAGCATGGGCGCCTTCCTGCTGGCGGCCGGTGCCAAGGGCAAGCGCTTCTCGTTGCCCAACTCCAAGATCATGATCCACCAGGTGCTGGGCGGCGCGCGCGGCCAGGCGACGGACATCGAGATCCATGCGCGGGACATCCTGCGCACCAAGGACCAGATGAACAAGATCCTGGCCGAGCGCACGGGCCAGCCCCTGGACAAGATCAAGAACGACACCGAGCGCGACTATTTCCTGGAAGCCAACGAGGCCAAGGAATACGGCATCGTCGACCAGGTGATTTCACGCCGGCCCTGATCCGGCCCCCGCGGCAGCCGCGCGGACTGCGCGGAAAACGGCGCCTTTTTGGTGGAAGGCGCCGTTTTTTGCGTTGGTTATCATTGCCCAACGTCCTTTAAAGGCATTCCTCCATGGCCGAGAAAAAAGGCTCCTCCAGCGAAAAGACCCTGTACTGCTCGTTCTGCGGGAAGAGCCAGCACGAGGTGAAGAAACTCATCGCAGGACCGTCCGTGTTCATCTGCGACGAGTGCATCGACCTGTGCAACGAGATCATCCGTGACGAGGTGCCCGCCGCCGGCGAGGCGCGCGAGGGCCGAGGCGACCTGCCGACGCCGCTGGAGATCAAGAGCAACCTGGACAACTACGTGGTGGGCCAGGAAGTCGCCAAGCGCACGCTGTCGGTGGCGGTCTACAACCACTACAAACGCCTGCGCTACAAGGACAAGGCCAAGAAGGACGAGGTCGAGCTCTCCAAGAGCAACATCCTCCTGATCGGCCCCACCGGCTCGGGCAAGACGCTCTTGGCGCAGACGCTGGCGCGCATGCTGGACGTGCCCTTCGTGATGGCCGACGCCACCACGTTGACCGAGGCCGGCTATGTCGGCGAGGACGTCGAGAACATCGTCGCCAAGCTGCTGCAGAGCTGCAACTACGACGTGGAGCGGGCGCAGCGCGGCATCGTCTACATCGACGAGATCGACAAGATCTCGCGCAAGTCCGACAACCCTTCGATCACGCGCGATGTGTCGGGCGAGGGCGTGCAGCAGGCGCTGCTCAAGCTCATCGAAGGCACGATGGCCAGCGTGCCGCCGCAGGGTGGGCGCAAGCACCCGAACCAGGACTTCCTGCAGATCGACACGACCAACATCCTGTTCATCTGCGGCGGCGCGTTCGCGGGCCTGGAGAAGGTCATCGGCAGCCGGCAGGAATCCTCGGGCATCGGCTTCGGTGCCGCGGTCAAGAGCAAGGCCGAGCGCGCACTGACCGAGGTGTTCCGCGAGGTCGAGCCGGAAGACCTGATCAAGTTCGGCCTGATTCCCGAGCTGGTGGGCCGCATGCCGGTGGTGGCCACGCTGGCCGAGCTCAGCGAGGATGCGCTGGTGCAGATCCTGACCGAGCCCAAGAACGCGCTCGTCAAGCAGTACGCCAAGCTGCTGGCCATGGAAGACGTGGACCTGGAGATTCGCCCTGCGGCGCTCAAGGCCATCGCGCGCAAGGCGCTGGCCCGCAAGACCGGCGCCCGTGGCCTGCGCTCCATCCTGGAGCTCTCGCTGATCGACACGATGTTCGAGTTGCCCAACACCACCAATGTCGACAAGGTGGTCGTCGACGAGTCCACCATCGAAGAAAACAAGGCGCCGCTGCTGGTCTACCGGGAAGCGGCCAAGAAAGCCTGACCGTGCTGCCGGTGACCGCAAGGGCGGCGCCGGCATTCTTCAATCTCTCCTGTGCCGCGCGCGGCATGGGTTGAAAATGTGACACACGCGACCATATTCGCTGGGTCACACAAAGGATTCTGATGTCCGGTCAAACCCCCCTGCCAGCCGAGCCGCTGGATCTGCCGCTGCTGCCGTTGCGCGATGTGGTGGTGTTCCCCCACATGGTGATCCCGCTGTTCGTGGGCCGTCCCAAGAGCATCAAGGCGCTGGAAGCCGCGATGGAGGCCGAGCGCCGCATCATGCTGGTGGCGCAGAAGGCCGCAGCCAAGGACGAGCCTCTGGTCACCGACATGTTCGATGTCGGCTGCGTCTCCACCATCCTGCAGATGCTGAAGCTGCCCGACGGCACCGTGAAGGTGCTGGTCGAAGGCCAGCAGCGTGCCCGCGTGAACCACATCGAGGATGGCGAGTCGCACTTCAGCGCCAACGTCACGCCGATCGAGATCGCCGACGCGTCGCAGAAGAACACCGAGGTCGAGGCACTGCGCCGTGCGGTGATGCAGCAGTTCGACCAGTACGTCAAGCTCAACAAGAAGATCCCGCCCGAGATCCTGACCTCGATCTCCAGCATCGACGATGCCGGGCGCCTGGCCGACACCATCGCCGCGCACCTGCCTCTGAAGCTGGACAACAAGCAGGTCGTGCTCGACCTGTCCGACGTGCGCGAGCGCCTGGAGAACCTGTTCGGCCAGCTCGAGCGCGAGGTCGACATCCTCAACGTCGACAAGAAGATCCGTGGCCGCGTGAAGCGGCAGATGGAGAAGAACCAGCGCGACTTCTACCTGAACGAGCAGGTCAAGGCGATCCAGAAGGAACTGGGCGAAGGCGAAGAGGGCGCCGACATCGAGGAGATCGAGAAGAAGATCCGCCTCGCCAAGATGCCCAAGGAGGCCTTGAAGAAGGCCGAGGCCGAGCTCAAGAAGCTCAAGCTCATGTCGCCCATGTCGGCCGAGGCCACCGTGGTGCGCAACTACATCGACGTGCTGACCAACCTGCCCTGGAGCAAGCGCACGAAGATCAAGCACGACCTGGCCAATGCCGAGGAGGTGCTCAACGAGGACCACTACGGCCTGGACAAGGTGAAGGACCGCATCCTCGAGTACCTCGCGGTGCAGCAGCGCGTGGACAAGGTCAAGGCGCCCATCCTGTGCCTGGTCGGCCCGCCTGGCGTGGGCAAGACCTCGCTCGGCCAGTCGGTGGCCAAGGCCACCGGCCGCAAGTACGTGCGCATGGCGCTGGGCGGCATGCGCGACGAGGCGGAGATCCGCGGCCACCGCCGCACCTACATCGGCGCGTTGCCAGGCAAGGTGCTGCAAAGCCTGTCCAAGGTCGGCACGCGCAACCCGCTGTTCCTGCTCGACGAGATCGACAAGCTGGGCACGGACTTCCGCGGCGACCCGTCGAGCGCGCTGCTCGAGGTGCTCGACCCGGAGCAGAACCACACCTTCGGCGACCACTACGTCGAGGTCGATTTCGACCTGTCCGACGTGATGTTCGTGGCCACCTCCAACTCGATGAACATCCCGCCGGCCCTGCTGGACCGCATGGAAGTCATCCGCCTGTCGGGCTACACCGAGGACGAGAAGGTCAACATCGCGCTGAAGTACCTGCTGCCCAAGCAGCTGAAGAACAACGGCGTGAAGGACGAGGAACTGCTGGTCGCCGAGGATGCCGTGCGCGACGTGGTGCGCTACTACACGCGTGAAGCCGGCGTGCGCTCGCTCGAGCGCGAGCTGTCCAAGATCTGCCGCAAGGTGGTCAAGGGCCTGCAGCTCAAGAAGATGACGCCACAGGTGGTCGTTAACGCCGACAACCTCAACGACTTCCTGGGCGTGCGCAAGTACACCTATGGCCGCGCCGAGAACCAGAACCAGGTGGGCCAGGTGGTCGGCCTGGCCTGGACCGAGGTTGGCGGCGACCTGCTGACCATCGAGGCCGCGACCATGCCCGGCAAGGGCGTGATCACGCGCACCGGTTCGCTGGGCGATGTGATGAAGGAGTCGGTCGAGGCCGCTCGCACGGTGGTGCGCAGCCGTTCGCGCATGCTTGGCATCAAGGACGAAGCGTTCGAGAAGCGCGACATCCACATCCACGTGCCCGATGGCGCAACGCCCAAGGATGGCCCGAGCGCGGGTGCGGCGATGACCACGGCCTTCGTGTCGGCGTTGACGGGCATCCCCGTGCGCAGCGATGTCGCCATGACCGGCGAGATCACGCTGCGCGGCGAGGTGACCGCCATCGGTGGCCTGAAGGAAAAGCTGCTGGCCGCGCTGCGCGGTGGCATCAAGACGGTGTTGATCCCGGAAGAGAACGCCAAGGACCTGCAGGAGATCCCCGAGAACGTGAAGAACGGCCTCGAGATCGTGCCGGTCAAGTGGATCGACCAGGTGCTGCAGGTGGCGCTGGAACGCGTGCCGACGCCGCTCGCGGACGACGAGCCTGCGGCTGCGCCCCTGGACGTGCCGGCAGCGGCCGAGGCCGACGCGGCGCGCGGTGTTTCGACCAAGCACTGAGATCGAAAAGTTCGGCGAAACTTGCCGGAAGGTGATTTTTTGGCCTATAATCTGAGGCTTCGCGGGAATAGCTCAGTTGGTAGAGCGCAACCTTGCCAAGGTTGAGGTCGAGAGTTCGAGACTCTTTTCCCGCTCCAGTTGAAGGCCGTAGAGAGAAGCATCGCTCTACGGTGGCGAAGAAAAGATGCGGGAATAGCTCAGTTGGTAGAGCGCAACCTTGCCAAGGTTGAGGTCGAGAGTTCGAGACTCTTTTCCCGCTCCAAGTCAGAAGCCGTCGAGAGGGCATCGCTCGACGGATGTGCAGAAAGATGCGGGAATAGCTCAGTTGGTAGAGCGCAACCTTGCCAAGGTTGAGGTCGAGAGTTCGAGACTCTTTTCCCGCTCCAAGTTATGATCTACAGACTTCTACTGACGTCTGTAAGTCGTTGAAAAGAGGGGCTTCGGCCCCTTTTTTCATTCCAGCGAGCGCCACGGAAATCCACCCACAGCTACCGTTTTTGAGTGACCAATTGAGGCACAAGAATGCGGTTGGGTCGGCTACCGGATAGTTGCTGGGGCTGAGCGGGAACCATGACGAGCATTAGGCCTAAGTCATAACTTAGGAGCCTCGAAATGGCACTCTCTGATCTGACCGTCCGGCAGGCAAGGACCACCGGCAAGCGCTACACCCTCTCCGACAACGACTGCCTGGGCCTGATGGTCTCTGCCGCAGGCGGCAAGTCGTGGATCTTCCGCTACTACTGGCTGGGCAAGCAGAAGCGCTTGTCCCTCGGCGGCTATCCCGCCCTCAGCCTGCGTGAGGCCCGCGCGGAGCGGGACAAGGCCCAAGCCCTGCTCGCCAGGGGAATCGACCCCCAAATCGAACGCGACCAGCGCCGGCACGCGGCCAAGCTGGCGGGCGAATACACCTTCAAGAACGTCTTTGATGCCTGGGTCGAGCATCGCCGCAAGGAACTCAAGGAAGGCCGTCAAAGCACGCTGTCGCAGATTCTGCGCATCTTCAACAAGGACGTGCTGCCCACCCTTGGGAAGATGTCGATCTACGACATTCGCCGGCCCCAGCTCGTGGGCGTCGTGGCGGCGATCGAGAAGCGCAAGGCGTTCACCACCGCCGAGAAGGTGCGCACCTGGTTCAATCAGATGTTTCGCTATGCCCTGGTCATTGCCGAGGGGCTGGAAGTCAACCCTGCAGCGGACCTGGACGTGGTGGCCGAACCCAAGCCTCCGGTGGCGCACAACCCCTACCTGCACCTTCCCGAGCTGCCCGAGTTCCTTCAGAAGCTCCGGCTCTACAACCCCCGGGGTTGGCAGACGCAGCTTGGCGTCCGGCTGCTGTTCCTGACGGGGGTGCGCACGGGCGAGTTGCGGCTGGCCGAGCCCGAGCAATTCGACCTCGACCGCGGCTTGTGGATCATCCCGCCGCAGGTCGTCAAGCAGCTCCAGGACGAAATGCGCAAGGCCGGCAAGCGGCCGCAGGACGTGCCGCCCTACATCGTGCCTCTGTCCCTGCAGGCCATCGAGATCGTGCACTATCTCCTGGGCGTGATGCGTCCGGCGCAGAAGTACCTGCTGTCGCATCGCAGCGAACTCAAGAAGCGCATCAGCGAGAACACCCTCAACAAGGCCGTGCAGCTCATGGGGTATGAGGGACGCCTGACCGGCCACGGCATCCGCGGCACTATCTCGACCGCGCTCAATGAGATCGGATACCCGAAGATTTGGGTGGACGCGCAGCTTTCGCACTCCGATCCGAACAAGGTCAGCTCGGCCTACAACCACGCTAAGTATGTGGAGCCTCGGCGCCGCATGATGCAGGACTGGGCCGACCGTCTCGATCTGCTCGAACAGGGCGAAGTGGAAGCCGCGAGCGCGCACCTGACCATCCGCATCGACGGCGTGCCGGCGATGGCTGAAGTGGAGGAAGCGCTGGGTGCGGTAGTTGCGGCCCCCACGGCGGCCGAGCCCGCTGTCCTCGGGGTGCCGCCCGTGGTGGCCACGCCCATCGTCGTGACCCCCAACAGCGGCGGAATCACGTTCCAGCGGCTGTCGCAGGTGCCGCCGGCTCCGGTGCATGCCCCGGAGCCGGAAGTATCCGCCATCCAGCGCGAGCGCGAGGAAATGCTGGCCATCTACGAGTCGCCGAACAATCTGCCGGTCCCGCTCTTCGGCAAGCTGGCCGGGAAGTCCAAGGACCAGATCAACCGCGAGCTGAAAGCGGGCAAACTCCTGTCCATCAGCCTGGGCAATCGCGGGCAGCGGGTCCCCGACTGGCAACTGGTGCCGCTCAAGCACAGGCTGGCCCAGGTGCTCATGAACCAGTGTCCGCACGCGGATTCGTGGGACCTGTACCGCATGCTGACCCAACCGCACCCTGACCTGGGTGATCGCGCAGCCATTGATGCAGTCACGCCCACCAACGTGCCTGCGATCGTCCGGGTCATCATGGGCGACTACCAGCGCCATGAGGATGCGCCCGAAGCCATTGCCTTGCGGCCCAACCCCCATGGATGTGCGGCAGAGCGTCCGTCGGCTAGGGCGTGTTAACACTAATTGAATTCATGCCTCAATACGGCGACACCGCTGGGCATGCAGATCACGCCCGAGCAATTCGCCGTATCGAACACTGCCTGCCCCTGCAGCGCGGCAACGTCAGCATGACCAACTTGCAAGTGATCAATGTGGGCTTCGTGCTGGTCGTCGATGGCCTGCGCGGTTTGTGTTAACAGGCCCTAGTTGAGTCCGGCTTCGTTGTGGACCTCGTACGTACGGGCTTAGACGGGCATCATATGGCCCTGACTGGTTCTTACGATTTGATTATCTTGGATGTCATGCTGCCCGACGTGGACGGTTGGCGTATCGTGCAGGCGCTACGCGATGCGAAATCCCCTGGACGCCGTTACTTTTTCTGACTGCCCGGGATAGTGTGGAAGACAGGGTCAAAGGGCTAGAGCTGGGCGCAGACGATTACTTAGTAAAACCCTTCGCTTTTTCAGAGCTCCTGGCGCGCGTTCGTACGTTATTAAGGCGGGGCGCCACTGCTGCTTTCCAGAATCAGTTACAGATCGCCGATCTCGTTCTCAATATTCCGCGCCGCCGAGCCCAGCGCCAAAACGTGTGTATTAATCTTACGAACAAAGAGTTTGCCTTGTTGGAGCTCTTGGTACGCCGGCAAGGCGAAGTGCTCCCTCGCTCGTTGATCGACACGGTTGGCATATGGCAAGACCATGGCGTGACATTTCGAGGAGCTGTACTACGGACCGGAAACAGTTTCCCTGCCCCGCGCATCTTAACCATAGCAGTCGCCACGGGTATCAATTTCCATCTGCATTATCTGGAGAGCTTTCGGGACTACCTTCGAATCATCACGGTTGCGGCCTGCCTCATTGCGATTTTGGCCACATGGCTGGCCGTACACCAAGGCCATGCGCCGATACGGCGTATCAGCTGCGAAATCCAAAAAATCAGGTCTGATCAGTTGCATATACGACTCGAAGCACACGCCGTGCCTACCGAGCTGGTCGAGCTCGCGATGTCCTTAAACGGAATGCTTGAGCGGCTTGAGGACGTCTTTCGCCGTCTCTCCGATTTTTCAGGCGACATTGCGCATGAGCTTCGAACCCCATCACGAACCTGAAAACCCAAACTGAAGTCGTACTTTCCCAGTCCCGCAGCGTCGAACAGTACCGGGAGATCCTGTACTCGAACTTAGAAGAGCACAAGCGCATGGCCAAAATGGTCGGCGATATGCTGTTCTTGGCCCAGGCTGACAATAACTTGCTCAAACCTGAGCTTGTCAAAATCGATCTCGAGGCCGAAATACGCATTCTCTTTGACTATCTTGGTGCCTGGGCCGAAGAGCGCGATGTTACGTTGGAGATCACCGGCCAGCAGATTTGTATCTTTGGGGACAGGCTGATGATCCGCAGGGCGTTGAGCAACGTATTGTCTAACGCGATTCGTTATACACCACCGGGAAATAGCGTCGACGTCACACTCGAATTAGCGGCGAAAGCAGCAACAGTGCGCATCGAGAATTCGAGGCCAATGATTCCCGCCGAACACATAAACCGGATTTTTGAGCGGTTCTATCGAACTGACGCCTCACGCCAACGCAGCGGAGAAGGAGCGGGTCTCGGGTTTAGCGATAGCGACATCCATCGCTGAGGCTCATAACGGCACGATCCATGCCCATTCCACAGTTCAAGCAACCGCGTTCGAAGTTAGCTTCCGTCGGTTGACTGCTGAAATACGCCCAGATGATGGGACCGCAGCCGCACAAAGGAGCAGCGACAAACACGCTTGTCGCAATTCTATGCAACGATGCCGTTGGTTAAGAGTGCCATCAGGTACATTCCAACACCGAATACGGAATGCCCAATCACGCTTTTTAGACGTTCAAGGTTAGGCTTCAAAGCCTTCGATGCCAGAACGCCTTGTCCCATGCCTGGCATCATCACAAAATATGGCGCAACCAAAAATGCCCACAGCAAGAGCATGGGTGGAAGCATGGTGGGTTGCCTCAACCACCCGTCGCCCCACACCGCGACGAGAATCAGGCCATACGCAATCCCGGTGGCATAATGCACTATCCACCCAAGCGCAAGCTCTCCGCGAATGGGAGACGCCGCACCAATACTTTCATGTGTGAAGCGCCCCGATTGCATATGCCCCACCCAACGCCCTACCATGGCCCAATTGGGGCCTGAAATGCCAAGAAACCTCGAGCCGGCTGCAATCCATAGATCAAGGATCACCGTGGCGCCGATACCTACAACGGATGCTTGCAGTGCAATTTCGATTATCTCAGCCATCGCGATTTTTCCTTTAACTTAGGCTATGCTCAAACGTGGTCGTGACCTTCGGATCATGACCATCGAGGTATACCGGCCGGCAAAACTTACCGCAGAACATCAAAGTGGACAGAGTTATTGTCAAATCTGGTGTTTGCGAGGGGTGGCGTGATCAGGCGGCGAGCGGTTGCTGAGCCGGTGTGCTGTCGGTCACCGGTAGTCCGTCTTTGAAAGGGACGCCTTCCAGCAGCGAGGCGATTTTCTCTGGTGAACCGCCCCGGGTTTCGCGGAGGCTGTTTAGTTAAAGTAAGACGGCCTTATCGGATGGGGTTCCGAGTCGGTTGTAGTAGTTTGCCTCAGCTT
>NZ_QPJK01000015.1 GCF_003337555.1 Pseudorhodoferax soli
TTGTCGGTCAGGATCAGCAGGTTGCGCGTGAAGTACGGGCCGTGCGCGCCCGACAGGTTCATGAGCATGTCGTCGTGGCCCGCCACGGGCACGACACGCAGGTCTTTGACGATGGGAGTGGACATCGTGCTCAGTCCGCGCTGATCTTGCGGGTGTCGATCAGCGTCTTCCAGCGCGTCCACTCCTTGGCCTGGAAGGCGGTGAACTCGGCCGGCGTGCTGGCCACGATCTCCAGGCCCTGCTCCAGCATGCGCTGCTTGACGGCCGGATCGTTCATGGCGGCGACGGCGGCCTTGGCCAGCTTGTCCTTCACCGCGGCGGGCAGGCCCTTGGGTGCGGCCAGGCCCTGCCACGAGTAGACCTCTGCACCCTTGACGCCGGCCTCGGCCAGCGTCGGCACATCAGGCAGCACGGGCGAGCGCTTGTCGCCCGTCACCGCGATGGCGTGCAGCTTGCCGGCCTTGATGTGCGGCAGCACGGCGTTGACGTTCTGGAACGAGAAATCCACCTGGCCACCCAGCAGGTCGTTGATGGCCGGCGCGCCGCCCTTGTAGGGCACGTGCAGGCCTTCGGTTCCGCTCTGCTGCCAGAACACCTCGGCCGACAGGTGGTCGGACGAGCCATTGCCCGAACTCGCGAAGCTGACCTTGCCGGGGTTGGCCTTGAGCAGCGCGATGACCTCGGCCAGCGTGCGCTCCTTCTGCTTGGGGCTGGCCACCAGCACGTTGGGCGCCTGCACGGGCACGCTGATGTAGTCGAAATCCTTGTTCGCGTCGTAGGGCACGCTCTTGACGAGGTGCGGCGTGACGACAAAGGCGCCCAGCGAAGAGACCAGCAGCGTGTAGCCGTCCGGCGCCGCGCGCTTGACAAAGCCGGCGCCGATGGTGCCCGTGGCGCCGGGCTTGTTGTCGACGATGAAGCTTTGGCCCAGCGCCGTGCCCATCTGCAGGGCCATGGCGCGCGCCACCATGTCGGTGGAGCCGCCGGCCGGGAAGGGCACGACGATGGTGACGGGCTTCTCGGGCCAGGCGGTTTGGGCGCCAGCTGCGAGCGAGAGCGTGCAGGCCACGGCGACGAGCAACTTTTTCATGGGATTTCTCCTGAAGGACGAAGGAAGAGACGCGTCCATGCCCGCGCACGAACGCTGAGAGTTATCGTTAACAAACGGCGTGTTAACGATATCCAAACTTCCCCAAAGGCAATCTAAGTAATTACCCTCGACAGCAATGAGCCCGGCCGTCCAGGCCGTCGCGGAGGCGACACCGCGCTATCGGTACCGGCGGTTTCAGGTGCTGGCGCGCTCGACGATGGAAAAGCCGATGTCGACCACTGGCGCCGCGGGCGCCTGGCCTTCGGCGCGCGCCACCATCATTTCGGCCGCCAGGCGGCCGATGCGTGTGCCGTCGATGCGCACCGTGGTGAGCGGCGGGGCGGCGTCGGCCGCGAAGCTCTGGTCGCCCATCCCGACGATGGCCAGCTGGCCAGGCACGGCGATGCCGCGCTCGCGCGCCTCGATGGCCGCGCCGAGGGCCAGCATGTCGGAACTGCAGAACACGGCCGTGACGCCGGGCGCGCGCGCCAGCAGCTCGGCCAGCCCGGCGCGGCCGGCGCCCATGGTGCTGGGCGCCGCGGTGAACGCCGTCAGCGAGGTCTGCATGCCCAGCGCCTCGGCGCGTTCGGTGAACGCTGCCACGCGCGTCAGCGCGCGCGGATCGCCCGCGCTGACCATGGCCACATGGCGGTGGCCGCGCGCGTGCAGGTAGTCGACCACCGCCGCGCCGATGGCCGGATGCGAGAAGCCGACCAGCATGTCGATGGGCGTGGGCGTCAGCTCCCAGGTCTCGACCACGGGGATGCCGCTGGCGCGCAGCACGCGCCGCCCTTCTTCGGAACGCACCACGCCGGTGACGACCACGCCGTCGGGCCGGCGCTGCACGATGGCGCGCAGCAGCTCGTCCTCGCGCGTGGCGTCGTAGCCGCTCTGGCCGATCATGAGCTGGTAGCCCCGCTCGTGCAGCGCCAGGTCGAGCGCCTCCACCATCTCCTGGAACACCGGGCCCACCATGGTGGGCAGCAGCGCCGCCACCAGCCGCGCGCGCGCACGGCGCAGGCCGCTGGCCATGGCGTTGGGCACGAAGTTCGTGCGGCGCACGGCCTCGCGCACGCGCTCCAGCGTGTCGGGCGAGACCTTCTGCGGCGTGTTGAGCGCGCGCGAGACGGTCATGGCGGAGACGCCGGCGATGCGGGCGACATCCTGGATCGTGAAGGGCTTGGCGCCTGGGTTCACAGAGCTTGTGTGGGGCGTGGAGAGGCTGGGATTGTGACAAGGCGCCGGCCCCTAGAATCCGCGCCCCGCCCACGCACCCCTCCCATGCCCCAGATCGTCGTCGAAGACCTGCGCAAGACCTACCGCATTGCCGAGCGCGCGCCGGGGCTGGGCGGTGCGCTGCGCGGCCTGTGGCAGCGCCGCCACCGCGAGGTGCAGGCGCTGGCCGGGGTGTCGTTCCAGCTCGAGCGTGGCGAGTTGCTGGGCTTCATCGGCCCCAACGGCGCAGGCAAGTCCACCACCATCAAGGTCCTGGCCGGCATCCTGCAGCCCGACGGTGGCCGCGTCACGGTGGACGGGCGCGAGCCCTCGGCCGACCGGCAACGCCATGTGGGCCGCATCGGCGTGGTGTTCGGCCAGCGCACCCAGCTCTGGTGGGACCTGCCGGTGGGCGAAGGCTTCGACCTCTTGCGCGACATCTACCGCGTGGATGCGCGCCGCTACCGCGCCACGCGCGACGAGCTGGTGGCCGCCCTGCAGCTCGAGCGCGTGCTGGACCAGCCCGTGCGCCAGCTCTCGCTGGGCCAGCGCATGCGCGCCGAGATCGCCGCCGCGCTGCTGCACGCGCCCGACCTGCTGTTCCTGGACGAGCCCACCATCGGCCTGGACGCCCCCTCCAAGCTGGCGGTGCGCGATTTCGTGCGCCGCGCCAACCGCGAGCGCGGCACCACCGTGCTGCTGACCACGCACGACATGCACGACATCGAGGCCCTGGCCGAGCGCGTGATCGTGATCGGCCATGGCCGCGTGCTGGCCGACAGCCCGGTGGCCGCGTTGCGCGCCCAGGTCATGGCCGAGCGCCGCTTGCTGGTGGACTTCGCCGAGACGCCGCCGCCGGCCTTCACGCAGCCCGGCGTGCGCGAGATCGCGCGCGAGGGCCGCATGCTGGTGCTGGGTTTCGATCCGGCCCAGGTGGCTGCGCCGGCCCTGATCGCCCGCATCGCCACCACGCATGCGGTGGAGGACATCCGGCTCGAGGGCCTGGCGATCGAGGAAGTCATCACGCGCTTCTACGCCATGCACGGCGCGGCGGAGGGCTGATGGTCGCCTACCGGGCCATCTTCGTCTCGCGCTTCCTGCAGGTGCTGCAGTACCGCGCGGCCGCGCTCGCGGGCTTCGGCACGCAGTGCTGGTGGGGCGGCATCAAGGTCATGGTGCTGGCGGCCTTCTTCGACCGGGCGGCCAGCGCGGCGCCGGCCATGACGCTGGCCCAGGCCATCACCTACACCTGGGTCGCGCAGGGCTTGCTGGCCCTGCTGCCCTGGAGCGGCGACCCCGAGGTGGCGCTGGCCGTGCGCACCGGCGCCGTGGCCTACGACCGGCTGCGGCCGGTCGATGCCTACGCCTTGTGGTTCGCGCGCAGCGCGGGCTGGATCGCCGCGCGCGTGCTGCCGCGCGTGGCGCTGATGGCCGCCTTCGCGGCCGTGCTGCTGCCGCTGGCCGGATTCGGGGCATGGCGCTGGCAGCCGCCGGCCGGTGCGGCCGCGGGGGCCGCCTTCGCGGCATCGGCGCTGCTGGCGCTGACGCTGTCCACGGCGCTGGTGATGCTGCTCAACATCGCAGCGGCTGCGGCGCTGGATGCGCGCGGCATCAACGCGTTCGCCGTTCCCCTGGTCATCCTGCTGTCGGGCAACCTGCTGCCGCTGGCGCTGTTGCCCGATGGCTGGCAGCGGGCACTGCTGCTGCAGCCGCTGGCCGGTCTCACCGACATCCCGATGCGCCTGTACATGGGGCAGGCCACGGGCGTGCACGCGGCGGCGCTGCTGGCGCTGCAGGGGTTCTGGGCGGCGGTCCTGGTCGGCCTGGGGCGCGTGCTGATGGCGCGCACCATGCGCAGGCTCGAGATCCAGGGCGGCTGACGTGAACCACCTGCGCCTGTTCCTGCGGCTCGTCGCCGCTTCTTTGCGCGGCCAGCTGCGCTACCCGGCCTCGGCGCTCCTGCTCACCGTCTCGCAGTTCCTCGCCACGGGCATCGAGGTGGTGGCGATCTGGGCGCTGTTCGACCGATTCGGCAGCGTGCAGGGCTGGCGCATCGGCGAAGTGGCGCTGTTCTACGCGCTCGTGCACACCATGTTCGCGCTGGCCGATGCGCTGGGCCGCGGCTTCGACGTGCTCGGCACGGAGTTCCTGCGCACCGGCCACTTCGACCGCCTGCTGCTGCGCCCGCGCCCGCTCGCGCTGCAGTTGATGGCGCACGAGGTGCGGCTCTCCCGCCTGGGCCGGCTGCTGCAGGCGCTGGCCGTGCTGGTGTTCGCCAGCCTGGCAGTGCCCATCGCCTGGACACCGGCCACCGTGGCGCTGGCGCTGTTCTGCGTGGCCGGCGGCGTGGCGCTGTTCCTGGGCATCCTGGTGCTGCAGGGCACGCTGGCGTTCTGGACGGTGGAGAGCCTGGAGATCGCCAACGTGTTCACCTACGGCGGCGTCGAGGCCGGGCAGTATCCGATGGCGGTGTACGCGCGGTGGTTTCGCCGGTTGCTGACCTTCGTGGTGCCGCTCGCCTGCGTGGCGTACTACCCCGGGCTGGCGATCCTGGGCCGCGCCGATCCGCTGGGCGCCCCGGGCTGGCTGGGCTGGATCTCGCCGCTGGCCGGCTTCGCCTTTCTTGCGCTGTCGTTCATGGCCTGGCGCGTGGGTGTGCGGCACTACGCCTCCACGGGCAGCTGAAGTCCTGCGTTCGCAACGGGTTTACCCAGGCTGCCTACAGTGCGGCCGCATGCGAAACGCTCTCATCTCCGTCTGGCGCGACTCCCCCAGCCGCTACGGCCGCATCAGCCGCTGGCTGCACTGGGGCATGGCGCTGCTGTTCGCCTGGCAGTTCATCGGCATGGGCCTGCGCCTGGCGCTGGGCCGCACGCCGGCGGTGTCGTTCTTCGTCGGATCGCATTCCAGCGTCGGCCTGCTGCTCATGCTCCTGGTGCTGCTGCGCGGCGCCTGGGGCCTTGCCAACGCGCGCCAGCGCCCGCCGCACGGCAAGGGCTGGCTGGGCCGCGCAGCGGCGGCCGGGCATCGCGCGCTGTACCTGTTGATGGTGGTGGTGCCGCTGCTGGCCCTGGTGCGCGCCTACGGCTCGGGGCGCGCCTTCACGTGGTTCAACACGCTGCCGCTGTGGGGCGCTGGCCCTAAGAACGAAGCGCTGATGGTGCCGGCCAATGCCGCGCACGGGCTGCTGGCCTGGACGCTGCTGGCGCTCGTGGCCGGGCATGTGGCGATGGTCCTGCTGCACCGCTGGTGGTGGCGCGACCAGGTGGCGCAGCGGATGGTGGGGCGGGTGCGCTGAAGGCGGTCCGCAGGCATCTGCGGATGGTCAGCGGAGGGCCGAACCGGCACACTCGGCGCCCTACTCCCACGATGCCATGACCGCCTTCGCCTTCCTCTCCAACACGAGCTTTCTCAAGGTCCCGGCCAACGACAGCGGCCGGCCGTTCGCCATCGCCGGCGTGGCCTGGGACGGCAGCGTCACCAACCGGCCCGGCGCCCGCTTCGGGCCGCGTGCCATCCGCGAGGCCAGCCACATGCTGTGCGACGGCACGCATCCCGTGTTCGACGTCTCGCCGGAGGCCGCGCTCACCGATGTGGGCGATCTGCCGCTGCCCAACACCAGCCTGCAAGGCATGCGCGCCGCGATGATGCCGCTGGTGCGCACGCTGATCGCGCAGCACCACATGGCCTGGCTCGGGGGCGACCACTCCATCACCCTGCCGCTGCTGCGCGCCTACCGCCAGCACTTCGGCCGGCCGCTGGCCGTCGTGCACTTCGACGCCCACTGCGACACCTGGAAGGACCACTTCGGCGAGCCCAGCGGCCACGGCACGTGGGTCTACGAGGCGATCCAGGAGGGCCTGGTGGTCAAGGAATGCTTCGTGCAGTTCGGCATCCGCTCGGCGGGCGAGCGCGCCGCGCGCGACTACGTGCGCGACCAGGGTGGACTGATCCACACCGCGCGCGCCCTGCGCGGCCTGGAGAGCCCCACGCAACTGCAGCCGCTCGTGGCGCAACTGCGCGAGCGGCTGGCCGCGCACGGCCATCCGCCGCTGTACCTGAGCCTGGACATCGACTGCCTGGACCCGGCCTTCGCGCCGGGCACCGGCACGCCCGAGCCCGGCGGCATGAGCACCAACCAGGTGTTCAGCTTGCTGGAAGAGATGGCCGACCTGCCGTTCGTGGGCATGGACTGCGTGGAGGTGTCACCGCCCTACGACCATGCCGACCTGACCAGCTATGCCGCGGCCCAGTTCGTCTGGACCTACCTCAGCGCGCGCGTGGCGCAGCGCGCTCAGAACACCGTCGCGTAGCGCTCGAACTCCCAGGCGCTGACATGGCGCGCATAAGCGGTCCACTCGGCCCACTTGAGGCGCACGAACTCGGCATGCGCTGCAGCGCCCAGCGCATGCGCCAGCACGCTGTCGCGCTCCAGCGCATCGACAGCGGCGCCCAGGCTTTGCGGCAGCACGGCGATGCCCTCGGCGCGGATGCGTTGCAGCGGCCAGTCGAACAGGTCGTCCGGCCGCGCCGGCCCCGGATCCAGGTGCCGGTCGACGCCGTCCAGCCCGGCGGCGATCAGCCCGGCAGCGGCCAGGTAGGGGTTGGCCGCGGCATCGGGCAGGCGCCACTCGAAGCGGCCGCGCAGCGTGCGCACCAGCGCCGTGCGGTTGTTGAAGCCATGGGCCACATAGGCCGGCGCCCAGCTCGTGCCCGAGAGCGATTCGCCGACCACCAGCCGCTTGTACGAGTTGACCGTAGGCGCTGCCAGCGCGCAAAGCGCCGCGCTGCGGCCGAGCACGCCGGCGATGAAGGACTGAGCCAGTTCGGAGAGGTCCGCATGCGCATCGGCGAACAGGTTCTCATCGCCCTTCCACAGCGACACATGGAAGTGCAACCCGCTGCCGGGCTGGTTGGCGAAGGGCTTGGGCATCATCGAGAAGCTGGCGCCGTGGCGTTCGGCCAGGGTGTGCGCCGCCATCTTGAACAGCATGAGCCGGTCGGCCGTGGTCAGCACATCGGCATGGCTGAAGTTGAGCTCGAACTGGCCGTGCGCGTCCTCGTGGTCGATCTGCAGCACCTCCAGGCCGGCGCTGGCCAGTGCCTGGTGCAGTTCGTCGAGAAAGCCGCCCTGGCGTGCCAGCGCCTTGAGGTCGTAGGAAGGCTTGTCGGAGCGGTCCAGCGCATCGATGGGCTGCCACTGTCCGGCCGCACCCTGGCGCAGCAGGAAGAACTCGGGCTCCATGCCGACCTGCAGCGTCCAGCCGCGCGCGGCCAGCCGGTCCACCTGGCGGCGCAGGATCTGGCGCGGGCAGCCCTCGAAGGGCTGGCCGTCGACATGGCCGTCGCAGACCACGCGGGCATAGCCCGGCATCCAGGACAGCGCCTGGGCCGTGGCCGCGTCGCCGCGGCCGTAGTACTCGGAGCGGGCACCGCTGCGCGGCAGGCCGGTGCCGACGATGGACGTGCCGGAGAAGCCCGCACCGCTGCGCAGCAGCGTGTCGAGTTGCGCGAGCGGCACGTACTTGCCGCGCGCCACGCCGAGCAGGTCGGTGAATTGCGCCAGCAGGGTGTGAACGCCCTGCTTGGCCAGGCGTTCGTGCAGCGCCTGGGCGGTGGTCGGATCAGGCATTGATGCGCAGCCAGGTGGTCTTGAGCTCGGTGTACTTGTCGAAGGCGTGCAGCGACTTGTCGCGGCCGTTGCCCGACTGCTTGTAGCCGCCGAACGGCACGGTGATGTCGTCTTCGTCGTACTGGTTCACGTGCACGGTGCCAGCGCGCAGCGCACGTGCGACACGGTGCGCGCGGTCGATGTGGCTGCTCCACACGCTGGCCTGCAGGCCGTACGCCGAATCGTTGGCCAGCGCGATGGCATGGGCCTCGTCGCGGAAACGGATCACGCTGAGCACGGGACCGAAGATCTCTTCACGCGCGATGCGCATGTCGCTGCGCACCTGGTCGAACAGCGTGGGCTCGACGTAGTAGCCGCCACTGTCGGCACGCGCCTGGCGGCCACCGGCCACGCAGCGCGCGCCTTCCTCCCGACCCGATGCGATGTAGCCCATCACCGTGCGCAACTGGCCTTCGTCGACCACGGCGCCCATCACGGTGGTCTCGTCCAGCGGATCGCCCGGTGCGTAGGCCGGCGCGTGCCGCGCCACACGCGCGACGAAGTCGTCGGCGATGGCTTCGTGCACCAACAGGCGCGACGGTGCATTGCACGACTCGCCCTGGTTGAAGTACATGCTGGCGGCCGCGGTCTCGGCGGCGCGGTCGAGGTCGTCGAAATCGGGGAACACGAGGAACGCTGACTTGCCGCCCAGTTCGTTGTAGACGCGCTTGAGGTTGGATTCGCCCGCGTAGGCCAGCATGCGCCGGCCGACGCGCGTGGAGCCGGTGAAGCCGATGGCGTCCACATCGGGGTGCAGCGCCAGCGCTTCGCCGGCCTCGTGGCCGAAGCCCGGCACCACGTTGAAGACGCCGGGCGGCAGCCCGGCTTCCAGCGCGATCTCGGCCATGCGCATGGCCGTGTAGGGCGACTTCTCCGAGGGCTTGAGCACCACGCAGTTGCCCGCTGCCAACGCCGGCCCCAGCTTCCACGCCGCCATGATCATCGGGTAGTTCCAGGGCACGATGGCCCCGACCACGCCCATGGGTTCGCGCGTGATCAGCGCCAGCGCCGAGGGGCCGGTGGGGGCGATCTCGTCGTAGACCTTGTCGATGGCCTCGGCGTACCAGGCGATGCAGCGCGCCGCTGCCGGCACGTCCACGCTGCGGCTGAAGCGGATGGGCTTGCCCATGTCCAGCGTCTCCAGCAGGGCCAGCTCGTCGGTGGCGGCCAGCAGGCCGTCGGCGAACTTCTGCAACACCTTCTTGCGCGCCGCCGGCGGCTGGCGCGACCAGCGGCCATCGTCGAACGCGGCGCGGGCACTTGCCACCGCGCGGTCGACATCGGCCGCCTGGGCCCGCGCCACGGCCCCGAGCAGGCGGCCATCCACGGGTGAACGCTTGTCGAAGGTCCTGCCGTCGGTGCTGTCGCGCCGCAGGCCGTCGATCAGGAGGCGGCCGTCGGGCCGCAGCTGGCCGGCCCGTTCCTGCCAGGAGGTGAGAGACATGGGGAGGCTCCGCGGCAGGTCAGAAGCTCACGACCACGGAGGTGCCGACCAGGTGGTTGGACTTCCTGTAGCCGCCGCTGCTGACGTCCAGGAACACCGGCAGGTTGGCGCGGTCCAGCCGGTATTCGGCCTTCAGCGTGGTGTTGGGGTTGAGCAGGTAGCTCACACCCATCGTGAGCGCGTAGCGGTTGGCGCCCTTGCTCGGGTCGCCGCCAGTGGGGTCGGGGCCGATGCCGTTGCGGTCGTCGAAGGCGGTGTAGCCCAGCAGGCCGCCGCCGTTCTTCTTGTTGTTGATGTAGTCGGCACGCACCGTGCCCTCCAGGCGCGGCGAGAACTTGTAGGCGGCCAGGCCCGACAGGCCCCACCAGCGGGCGTCGCGCAGGGCGCCGGAGTCCGGATCGGGCGTGATCGCGGCCTTGCGCTGCATGCCGACGCTGGCCTGGCCCTGCAGCGTCCAGTCGCCGCGGATGAAGTAGGCGTCGAACTCGAACAGGTGCACGGTCGAGTCGCGTTGCGTGACGGCGTTGCCGTCGGGGTCCAGCACCAGCTCCGTGAGGTTGGGCGCCTTGCCGTGCACGCCCGCAAAGCCGAAACCGGCGTACTCGCCCTTGGCGTAGTCGACGCGGTAGGCCAGCACGGGTGCCTTGTTGCCCGAGCCGCGCCGCGTCGCGTTCATGTTGGCCAGCATCGCCTTGTAGATCCACTTGCCGTCGGTGATTTCGAAGCCGGCACCGGTGTAGGCCGTCGGCAGCGTGAAGTCGAACAGCAGGTTGTGCGTGATGAGCTTGTTCTGCGGCGCCGGCAGGTATTCGTAGCCGGACCAGTCCGGCACCTGGCCGGCGATGAAGCGGGTCGTCGGGCTGCCGAGCGGGATGGAGACCGAGGCTTCGTGGATGATGGACGTGCCGTCGAAGGTGGAGCCGACGCCGCGGTTCGGCGCGAGCGTGAGGCGCCAGCGCGTGCCGCTGTCGGTCTCCTTCGTGAAGTCGATGACGGCTGCACCGAAGTAGGAGTTGTCGTAGTTGTAACCGTCGGCATCCACCCGGTTCAGGAACTGGAAGGTCGAGGTGTCCTGGCGCTTGTTGTAGATGTAGGTCGGGTCCATGTAGCCCTTGATCTGCAGGCCCTTGAGGCCCAATGCGTCCCGGGTGTCCTCCAGCGCCTCGGCCTTGAGCGCGATGCGGTTGAACTCCTGCTGCTGGTCGGGCGTCATGCCTGCCGCCGGCGCCGCAGCGGCCTTGGCCTCGGTGTCCTGCAGGCGCTTCTCGAGCTGGTTGACCTTGTCGCGCAGCGCCCGCAGCTCGTTCAGCAGGTCGGCCGAGCTTTGCGCCGCGGCCGACAGCGGGAACGTGGCGGCCAATGCGGCGGCGATGGCGGTGTACTTCCAGGTTGTCATCTTCTTGCTCCTCGGAGGGATGTGTTGTGGGACACAGGAATGGGATCGAAAGGCGCGCATCACTCTTCACGTCGCGCGGCGGCCATCGCGCGGGTGCGTTCCCGCTCGGCGCGGGCGATGAGGTAGCTGGCGACGATGACGCCGATGGAGACCAGCACGATGATCACGGTGGCCACGGCGTTGACGGTGGGGTTCAGGCCCAGCCGCGCACGCGAGAAGATCACCAGCGGCATCGTGGTCGAGCCCGGGCCCGACAGGAAGGCCGACAGCACCACGTCGTCCAGCGAGATCGTGAAGGTGAGCAGCCAGGCGGACAGCATGGACTGCGTGATCATGGGCAAGGTGACCAGCCGGAACACCTGGGCCGGGCGCGCGCCGAGGTCCATGGCGGCTTCCTCGAGCTGCGGGTTGAGCTCCTGCAGCCGGGCCTGGATGACCACGGTGGCGTAAGCCATACCCAGCAGCACGTGGCCCAGCCAGATCGTGAAGGCGCCGCGCTCGGGAAAGCCCGTCAGGCGCTGCAGCGAGACCAGCATCAGCAGCAGCGACAGACCGACGATGACCTCCGGCATCACCAGCGGCGCGTTGACCATGCCCGAGAACAGCGTGCGGCCGCGGAAGCGCCGGTACTTGGTGAGCGTGAACGCGCCCAGCGTCCCGAGCACGACCGAGCCGCAGGCCGTGAAGAACGCGATCTTCATCGACAGCCACAGGCCGGCGATGATCTCGCGGTCCCGCGCCAGCGCGGCATACCACTTGAAGGTGAAGCCCTCCCACACGCCCGGCACGGGCGAGTCGTTGAAGGAAAACACGACCAGCGCGACGATGGGCAGGAACAGGAAGGCGTAGCCGAGGAACAGCCAGATGCGCGCGGTGGCAAGGGCGGCGCGGGGGCCGAAGAGTGCGCGACGTCCTGAAAAGCCGCTGGCCGCATGGTCAGCGGTGCCAGCGCCTGCCGGCGGGCGGGCGGTGTTCATCGTACAGCCTCCTGGGCTTGTGCCTGGTAGCGGTTGAACAGCGCCAGCGGGATCAGGATCAGCAACACCACGACCACCGCCACGCTGGAGGCCATGGGCCAGTCGTTGTTGCTGAAGAACTCGTCCCACAGCACGCGGCCGATCATCAGGGTCTGCGGTCCGCCCAGCAGCTCGGGGATCACGAACTCGCCCACGCAGGGAATGAACACCAGCATGCTGCCGGCGATGATCCCGGCCTTGGACAGCGGCACCGTCACCTTCCAGAAGGCGACCCAGGGCGACGCCCCCAGGTCGCTGGCGGCCTCCAGCAGGCGCAGGTCCATCTTGGCCAGGTTGCCGTACAGCGGCAGGACCATGAAGGGCAGGTAGGTGTAGACCATGCCCAGGACCAGCGAGAACGGGGTGTTGAGCAGCTTGCCCGGCGTGGCGATCATGCCGCCGGCCGCCAGCACCTGGTCGATGCCCAGTGCCACCAGCACCTCGGCCACCCAGCCATGGTCGCTGAGCAGGCCCTTCCAGGCGTAGACGCGCAGCAGGAACGAGGTCCAGAACGGCAGCATCACGAGCATCAGCAGCAGCGGCTGGGCCGCCGGGCGGGCGCGCGCCATGAAGTAGGCGAACGGGTAGCCGATCGCGAGGCACAGCACCGTGGTGATGCCCGCGTACTTGAGGCTCGCCACGTAGGCACGGAAGTACAGATCGTCCTGCGTGAGGAAGACGTAGTTGCTGAACTTCAGGCTCAGCTGCAGCACGCCCTCCTGCAGCGTCAGCAGGTCCTTGAAGGTCACAGTCTCCATCTCGGAGACACTGATCTTGGCGACGATCAGGAAGGGCAGCAGGAAGAACACCAGCAGCCACAGGTAGGGAATGCCGATGACGGCCGTGCGGCCGCTCCACCATCCCCTGCGGCGCGCGGTAGCGGGAGTCGTGCTCATCGCGTTCTCCTCACTGGGTCAGGACGACCTGGGCCGAATCGGACCAGTGCGCCCAGGCCAGGTCGTCCCAGGTCAACACGTCTTCCGGATGGCGTTCGGCGTTGATCTGGCTGACCTTGATGACCTGGCCGCTGCCCAGCTGCAGGTGGTAGACGGTGTAGCTGCCGAAGTAGGACAGTTCGCGGACCTTGCCCTGCACCTTGTTGTGCTGGCCGGTGGGCTCCTGGCGCGACAGGCGGATCTTCTCGGGCCGCAGCGCCACGCTCACCTCCATGCCCTGGTGGCCGGTGATGCCATGGCCCACGTAGTGCGTCATGTCCTGGCAGCGGATCACCACATGGTCGGGGTGGTCCTCGTCCAGCGTGCCGGCGATCAGGTTGACATTGCCGATGAAGTCGGCGACGAAGCGCGTGGACGGCGTCTCGTAGATCTCGCCCGGCGCGCCGACCTGCAGCAGCCGCCCCTCGCTCATGATGGCGATGCGCGAGGCCATGGTCATGGCCTCCTCCTGGTCGTGGGTGACCATCACGCAGGTCACGCCGACCTCCTCGATGATGTTGACCAGTTCCAGCTGCGTCTCTTCGCGCAGCTTCTTGTCGAGCGCGCCGAGCGGCTCATCCAGCAGCAGCAGGTTGGGCCGCTTGGCCAGGCTGCGCGCCAGCGCCACGCGCTGTTGCTGGCCGCCGGACATCTGGTGCGGCTTGCGCTTGGCGAACTTGCTGAGCTGCACCAGCTTGAGCATCTCTTCCACGCGCTGCGCCACCGAGTCGCTCGACATGCCGTCGCGGCGCAGGCCGAAGGCGATGTTGTCCCAGACGCTGAGGTGGGGAAACAGCGCGTACGACTGGAACATCATGTTGATGGGCCGCTCGTACGGCGGCAGGTTGCTGAGGTCCTTGCCGTCCAGAACGATGCTGCCGGAAGTCGGCAGGTCGAACCCGCCCAGCATGCGCAGCAGCGTGGTCTTGCCGCAGCCGGACGAGCCCAGCAGCGCGAATATCTCGCCCTTCTGGATGTCCAGGCTGACGTGGTTGACGGCCTTCACGCCGCCGAAATCCTTCACCACGTCGCGGATTTGCAGGTACGCGTGCCCCTGGCTCTTCACCATATTCCCCTCCCCCTCGCGGTTGGCAGGACCTTCAGGTCACATGCCGGTCTTGAACGATGTGAACAGGCGCGTGACCGTGCGGCGCAGGTCGTTGCTCAGGGCGTCGGGCGCCACCATCTTCTTCATGTCCTCGTCGGTCGGGAAGATGGTCGGGTTGTTGACCACTTCGGGCTTGATGAACTTGCGCGATTCCTTGTTCGGGTTCGCGTAGAACACCTTGTTGGACAGCCCAGCGTGCACCTCGGGGCGCAGGATGTAGTTGATGAACTTCAGCGCGTTGTCGGGATGCGGCGCATCGGCCGGGATCACCATGACGTCGAAGAACAGCACACCGCCGGTCTTGGGGATCAGCGCCTCGATCTTCTGGCCGGTCTTGCCATCCAGTGCGCGCTGGCGTGCGATGTTGATGTCGCCCGACCAGCCCAGCGCCAGGCAGATCGAGCCGTTGGCCATGTCGTTGATGTAGCCCGAGGAACTGAACAGCGTGACATACGGGCGGACCGTCTTGAGCAGAGGGCCGACGGCGCTGTAATCGGCCTGGTTGCGGCTGTACGCGGGCTTGCCCAGGTAGTGCAGGGCGGCCGGCACGATCTCGGTGGCCGAGTCCAGGAAGCTCACGCCGCAGGACTTCAGCTTGGAGATGTACTCGGGCTTGAACACGAGGTCCCAGACGTTGTCGGGCATGGGTGTGCTGCCCAGTGCGGCCTTGACCTTGTCGACGTTGATGCCCACGGTGGTGTAGCCCCACAGCCAGTTCACCTGGTACTGGTTGCCCGGATCGAGCTTGGCCAGTTGCTCCTGCAGCACCGGGTCGAGGTTCTTGAGGTTGGGCAGCTTGGACTTGTCGAGTTTCTGCAGCAGGCCGCCATCGGCCTGCAGCTTGGCCCAGTACGAGGACGGCACCACGATGTCGTAGCCGGTCTTGCCCGCCACCAGCTTGGCATGGACGATCTCGTTGTTGTCGAAATTGTCGTAACGCACCTTGATGCCGGTCTCCTTCTCGAAGTTGGCAATGGTGTCTTCAGCGATGTAGTCGGACCAGTTGTAGATGTTGAGCACCTTTTCCTCCTGCGCAAGCGCGGCCTGGGGGGCCAGCGCTGCGCAGGCCAGGGCAAGCCCGGCAAAGGCACCGGCTAGGCGGTGCGGGCGGCGACGGAACGACATCAGCTTCATGTTGAAACCTCCGGAGGGGGAGCAAGCGACAAGGGGAAAGGAGAAGTTCAAAGCCAGCCGTTGCGCTGCGCGTCGGCCAGGGTCAGGTCCAGCGCGCGGCGGATCAGCGCCATCATTTCGTCGAGCTGGGCCCGGGTCATCACCAGCGGGGGCGCGATGATCATGCGGTCACCGACGGCGCGCATGACCAGGCCGTTGCCGAAACAATGGCCGCGGCAGACCATGCCGAGTTCGAGCGCCTCGGGGAAGGGCTCGCCGCTGTCCTTGTCCTTGACGAGCAGCACGGCGCCCATCAAGCCGCAGGTCTGCACCTCGCCCACCAGCGGGTGGTCCTTGAGCGCTTCGAAACGTTCGGCCAGGTAGGGGCCGGTGTCGTCGCGCACGCGTTCGACCAGGCGCTCGCGCTGGATCAGCCGGATGTTGGCCAGGGCCACGGCGCAGGCCACCGGATGGCCGGAATAGGTGTAGCCGTGGTTGAACTCGCCGCCGCGCTCGATCAGCACGTTGGCCACGCGGTCGCCCACCATCACGCCACCCAGCGGGATGTAGCCGGAGGTGACCCCCTTGGCGAAGGTCATGAGGTCGGGCCGCGTGCCGAAGCGCTCGCAGCCGAACCACTGGCCGGTGCGGCCGAAGCCGCAGATGACCTCGTCGGACACCAGCAGGACGCCGTACTTGTCGCAGATGCGCTGGATCTCGGGCCAGTAGGTTTCCGGCGGCACGATCACGCCACCGGCACCTTGCACGGGCTCGCCGATGAAGGCCGCGACCTTGTCGGCACCGACCTCGAGGATCTTGGCCTCGAGCCAGCCTGCTGCCACGCGGCCGAATTCGTCGCGCGACATGCTGCGGCCGAGCGCGTGCCAGTAGGGCTGCTCCATGTGGACGATGCCCGGAATCGGCAGGCCGCCCTGGGCGTGCATGCCACCCATGCCGCCCAGCGAAGCGCCGGCCATGGTGGAGCCGTGGTAGGCGTTCTTGCGGCTGATGATCACGTCGCGCTGGGGCTGGCCCAGCAGGTCCCAGTAGCGGCGCACCATGCGCACCACGGTGTCGTTGCCCTCGGAGCCCGAGCCCGAGAAGAACACGTGCTTGAACTGCGGCGGCGTCACCTCGGCCAGCAGCTCGGCCAGCTCGATGGCGGGCGGCGTGGCGGTCTGGAAGAAGGCGTTGTAGAAGGGCAGTTCCTGCAGCTGGCGCGTGGCGGCGTCGACAAGCTCATGACGGCCATAGCCGACGTTGACGCACCACAGGCCCGACATGGCGTCGAGGATCTTGTGGCGCTCGCTGTCGTGCAGGTAGATGCCATCGGCCCTGGTGATGATGCGCGAGCCCTTGCGCGCCAGGCTCTGGAAGTCGGTGAACGGATGCAGGAAGTGGGCGGCATCGGCGCGTTGCCATTCCTCGGTGCTGCGGGTGCGGGTGGTCGTGTTCATGGAAGTCGATGGAGTGCGTTGGATGGAGTGCGTGCAGACAGCTCAGACGTGCAACAGCAGGTGTTCACGTTCCCAGGGTGAGATGACCTTCATGAACTCCTCGTACTCGATCTCCTTGACTTCGGTGTAGACAGTCACGAACTCCTTGCCCAGCACGGTGTGCAGGTCGGTCTCGGCCTTGAGCAGTTCCAGGGCCTCGCCCAGGCTGCGCGGCAGGCTGTATTCGCCGAGGTAGGCGTCGCCCTTGCATTCGGGCTTGGGCTCGATACGGTTCTTGATGCCCAGGTAGCCGCAGGCCAGCGTGGCGGCCAGGGCCACGTAGGGGTTGGCGTCCGCGCCGATGACGCGGTTCTCGATGCGGCGCGCGGCCGGGCTCGCCACAGGGGAGCGGATGCCCACGGTGCGGTTGTCGGTGCCCCATTGGATGTTGATGGGCGCCGCCGTCGAACGGGACAGCCGGCGGTACGAATTGACGTACGGAGCGAACAGCGCCATCGCCGCAGGGATGTAGCGCTGCAGGCCGCCGATGTACCAGCGGAACATGTCCGAGGCGCTGCCGTCGGCATTGCTGAAGATGTTGCGCCCGGCCTCGTCGAGCACGCTCTGGTGCACGTGCATGGCGCTGCCCGGCTCGTGGGCCATGGGCTTGGCCATGAAGGTCGCGTACATCTCATGCCGCAGGGCGGCCTCTCGGATGGTGCGCTTGAAAAAGAACACCTCGTCGGCGAGACCCAGCGGATGGTCGTGGAAGAAGTTGATCTCCATCTGCCCGGCACCGGCCTCGTGGATCAGGGTGTCGACGTTGAGCTCCATCTTCTCGCAGTAGGCGTAGATGTCCTCGAAGAGCGGGTCGAACTCGTTGACCGCGTCGATGGAGTAGGACTGGCGCGAGGTCTCCGCGCGGCCGCTGCGTCCGCGCGGTGGGCGCAGGGGCTGGTTGGGATCGGTGTTGCGCTCGATCAGATAGAACTCCAGTTCGGGTGCGACCACCGGGTTCCAACCCTCGGCGGCGAACAGGTCGCAGACGCGGCGCAGCACGGAGCGCGGCGCGTAAGGCACCATGTTGCCGTCGCGGTCGAAGCAGTCGTGGATGACCTGGGCCGTCGGGTCGACCGCCCAGGGCACGATGCGCACGGTGGCCGGGTCGGGCCGCAGGTGCATGTCGCGGTCTGTCGGCGAGATGACGTCGTAGTAGGAACCCTGCTCGGGGAATTCGCCTGTCACCCCGATGGCGACGATGGCCTCGGGCAGCCGCATGCCGCGGTCTTCTGTGAATTTCTCGCGTGGAAGGATCTTGCCGCGGGCCACGCCGGTGAGGTCGGGCACCAGGCATTCGATCTCGGTGACGCGACGCTCGTTGAGCCATTGCTCGAGCTCGCTGAACGTGAAGTTTTCTCGGACAACCATATCTACCTTTCTTGTGCACCGGCCCTCGGGCGCGGCGCGTTTTCTTCTGGATCTGACAACGATGCGTTGCAGTCAGGGCAGCTAGGTTTCAGGCGCGAGATCGTCGTCTTCGTTGCGGTGGTGGGCCGCGCGCCAAGCTTGACAGGCGCGACCGAAGGCCGTCAACAGCTTTCGGGAGGCGGGGTTCTCGTCGGCTCGCCACTCGGGGTGCCATTGCACGCACAGGCTGAAGCCGCTGGATTGCGGAACCGAGAAGGCCTCGACGAGACCGTCCGGCGCGAGCGCCTCGGCACGCAGGCCGTCGGCCAGGCGCCGGATGCCCTGGCCGTGCAGGCTGTTGACCTGGAGATCGCCCAGGCCAAGCACTCGCTCGAGCACGCCGCCGCGCTGCACGTGCACCGGATGCACCGGCCCATACTGCACGTCGACAGGATCCTCGTCGCGCGAGCGGTGGTCCATCAGGCCGGGCTGCTCCTGCACGGCCTGGTACAGCGTGCCACCCAGGGCGACATTGGTTTCCTGCAGGCCACGGCAAATGCCGAACAGCGGCATGCCCCGTCGCAGCACCTCGCGCACCAGGGGCAGTGTCCAGGCGTCGCGTGCTTCGTCCAGGGGCAGGCTGGTGTCGTGGACGTCTTCGCCGAAATGCCGCGGGTGGGTGTTGGAGACCGAGCCCGTGAGGAACACGCCGTCTGCGAGGGACAGCAGCGCGTTCACGTCGTCGGGTTGCGCGGCCGGCACCACCAGGGGCAGACAACCGCCGAGCCGCACGGCGTCAAGGTACTTCTGGCCCGCAGCCTGAAACGGATGGTGTCCGAGCATCTTGCTGCAGGCGGGAACCAGCACGACGGGCAGGTTCCGCGGAGTGGACGGATGGTGGGTGCTCATTGGGCTTGCTGCGCCGGGCTCTTGACCCGGGTCTTGCGATACGGCGCATTGGGCTCGCTGGTGCTGGAACGGAGTGCTCTGTGCCTTGGCGTTTGCAAGGGCTGTGCCACAACACAAGGCCGCCGAAGCCTTGCGCTGTGGTACAGCCCCGCTGCCGTGTGCGCAGACCGGGCGAGCGCTTTCATAGTGCATCCCTCATGCGGTAGTAGGCCATGCCGAGCACCAGGGCGGGCATGCGGAGGCGGGCTCCTCCCGGAAACGAACGGTGTCCGAGACGGGCGAAGATGTCGAAGCGTGCGGCATCGCCTGTCATGGCTTCCGCGACCAGCTTGCCGGCCAGCCCGGTGAGCGCCAGCCCGTGCCCCGAAAAGCCTTGGAGGTAATAGACGTTGGCGTGGTGCGAGCGCACTGAATACGATCCGTCGGACGGCGGATCTTGCGCACCATCTTTGCGCAGGCGCCCGAAATCGGGCGCGCGGTTCATGGAGATGTCGACGAAGCCGCCCCAGGCGTGGTCGATGCGGCAAGCGGCGATTTGCGGGAACGTTTGTGCCATTCGCTTGCGCATGCTGGCCACCAGGTTGCGGGGGGTGGCCGTGCTGTAGCTCACGCGCCCGCCGTAAAGCATGCGGTGGTCCGCGGTGGGCCGGAAGTAGTCGAGCACGAAGTTGGTATCGCACACGGCCGAGCGCGAGGGAATCAGCGCCGTGCACAGCGCCGGATCCAGCGGTTCGGAACACACGATGTAGGTTCCCACCGGCATGATGCGCGACTCCAGCTGCGCGGCCACGCCCTGCAGGTAGACGTTGCCGGCCAGCAGCACCTGCTCGGCCACGACCTGTCCGCGTGCCGTGTGCACCCGCGGCCTGGCGCCGGTCTGCAGACGCGTGACGGCGCTGTCTTCGTAGATGCGGACCCCCAGGCGCTGTGCGGCCCGGGCCAGGCCCAGGCTGTACTTGAGCGGATGCAGGTGGCCCGAGCGGGCGTCGTGGATGCCGCTGTGAAAACGTGGACTGGCAATCCAGCGGCCCATCTCCTGTGGTGCGATCCAGGTGGTCTGGTAGCCGTAGCGGTGGTGCATCTGCTCCTGCCACTTGCGCAGCTCCGCGGCCTTGCGCGCGTTGACCGCCAGGTCCAGGTAGCCCGGTTGCCAGTCGCAATCGATCGCGAAACACCGGCAGCGCTGCGTGATCAAATCCAGCGCCTCCAATGTCATGTCCCAGACGTCGCGGGCCGCTTCCTTGCCGAGCTGCTGCTCGATCACGCTCTGGTCACAGGCCAGCCCTGCGATGGCCTGCCCGCCATTGCGGCCAGAGGCGCCCCAAGCCACCTGCCGGGCTTCGAGCAGCACGACCCGGCGACCCCGCTCCGCCAGCTCGACCGCGGCAGACAGGCCGGCCAAGCCACCGCCGACGATGACGACATCGGCCTGGGCGTCGGCGTCGAGCGTGGGAAACGGGATCTCGCGCGGCGCCGTGGCCACGTAGTACGAATCGCGCGCAAGATCTTGGTCGACGCTCAGAAAGCTCATAAATAAGTGAAGCTCGCCTTAGAAGGGAAGTGCACCGTCCCGCAGCCAGCCTGGAGCGCAGCCGGACGGCAGTGCCAGCCCGCGCCGTGCGACCGGCCGCCGCTCCACCGTACTGAAAGACCCGGGCTTTGTCGATCGGGTTCTTGGGATGTCCACGTTCATCTCCTTCTGTTTTTTCGTATGCATTTCGCATGCCAGTTTAGGCGGCGGTCGGCGCAATCGGGTTGCGCCTGGGTGGAGGGTGAACCCTGCGTATTCGCATAACATGCGACGATCAGCAGCAAAAACAGAATCCAATGCGAAAGTTCGAGGCGAACGTGCAATTCGACGCGATTGATGCGGCCATCCTGCGCGAATTGCAGAATGACGCCAAGCTGTCCAATGTGGAGCTCGCCAACCGGGTCCAGCTGTCGCCTTCGGCCTGCCTGCGCCGGGTGAAGCTCCTGGAAGATGGCGGCGTGATCACCCACTACGTGGCCCTCGTCAACCCGAAGGCGGTAGGCCAGCCGGGCACCTCGTTCACGATCGTCAACATCGAACGGACCACGCCGGAAGCCCTGCGCGCCTTCGAGCAGGCCGTGGCGGACGAGCCGCGGATCCAGGATTGCTTTTATGTCGCGGGCAGCAACGATTACCTGCTGCGCTTCACCTACCGCGACGCAGACGACCTGGAGCGCTTCTATGCCGAAGTGCTGTCACGCCTGCCCGGCGTGGTGCGCTCCAACTCCATGCTGGTGCTGCGCACCGTCAAGCGCACGACCGCACTGGCGCTGCGCTCCGAGCTGCGGCAGTAGCCGGCCTAGTAGGCGCTCAGCGCCCCGTCGACGAAGACCTTGAGCTCGCCTGGCGCGAAGGCGGTCCAGGCTTCGTTGGTCGTGAGCGGCGTGGTCACCACCACGGCCACGCGGTCGTCGGGCGTGGTCAGGCTGGAGAAGTCGACCGAAAGGTCTTCGTCGGCCAATTGCGCCTGTGTGAAGGGATGGCGCCGCTCCACGTAGTGCAGCAGCGTGGACGCATGGGCCCACAGCGCCTGGCCGTTGGACAGCAGAAAGTTGAAGGTGCCGTGCCGCGCGATGCGCTGCGCCAGTTCGCGCAGCGTGATGCTGAGCTCCTCCACCGTCGGCACACCGGCATGCGACTTGGCCAGCTCCTGCATGATCCAGCAGAAGGCGCGCTCGCTGTCGGTGCTGCCGACCGGACGGAACGCCGCATGCAGCCGCGGGTGGAAGTCCTTCAGGTCGCCGTTGTGGGCGAACACCCAGTAGCGGCCCCAGAGTTCGCGCACGAAGGGATGGCAATTCTCCAGCGCCACCACGCCCTGCGTGGCCTTGCGGATGTGCGAGATCACGTTGCGGCTCTTGATCGGGTAGCGCCGGATCAACTCGGCCACGGGCGATTCGCAGGCGCTCTGGTGGTCGACGAAATGGCGCAGTCCATGGCCCTCGAAGAAGGCGATGCCCCAGCCGTCGCCATGGTGGTCGGTGCGGCCGCCACGTTCGGCAAAACCCGTGAAGCTGAACACCACATCGGTCGGCGTGTTGCAGTTCATGCCCAGCAGTTGGCACATGCTCAGTTCCCCGGTGCGCGCGGATCGGCGCGCAACTGGCGTGCCGCCGCAATCGCCAGCACGCACAGCGCGGCCAACATCAAAAAGGTTTCGTTGAACGCGGCCAGGCGCTGCGGGCTGACGCCGTCCTGCGGCATCAGGCTCTGGCCATGCGCAGCCAGCCGCCACTCCAGCACGATGCCGCACAGGCTCACGCCGGTGGCGCCGCCCAGCATGCGCAGGAAGTTGATCGCGCTGGCGCCCTGCGGGATCAGCGACCTGTCGAGCGAACGCATGGCGCCCAGGTTCAAGGACGGCAGGATGAAGCCCAGGCCGATGCGCCCGAGGATGGCCCAGGCCACCAGCCACGCGATCGGACTGGCCGCAGGCACCGTCATCATGAGCGCGAACGAGGCCGCCAGCAGCGCCAGCCCGGTGCTCACGAGCAGCGATGCGGGCTTGCGGTCCGCCAGCCGGCCGACCAGCGCCATGGTGCCGGCCAGCACCAGGCTGGCCGGCACGAGGATGGTGCCGACATGGGCAGCCGACAGGTGCAGCGCCGACTGCATGTAGACCGGCAGCAGGTAGGTGGAGCCGAACAGCGCCGTGCCATAGATGCCGGAGACCACGCAGCCCATGGCATAGGCGCGCGACTGGAACAGCCGCATGTCCATGAGCGGCAGCCCGCCGCTGCGGGTCTGGCGTTCCTGCCACCAGATGAAGCTGCCGAAGGCCGCCACGGCCGCGGCCAGCAGCAGCACCGCCAGCGCGCCCGGCCGCGCGTGCAGCTCCACCATGCCGTTGAGCAGGCACAGCGTGCCCACCGTGCCCAGCACCAGGCCGGACCAGTCGAGCCGCCCGCCATCGCGCGTGGCGGCAGCGCCCCCCGGCGCCGTCATCGGCACGTAGGTGCGCGCTAGCCACAGCGAAGCGATGCAGAACGGCACCACCATGAAGAAGATCGAGCGCCAGCCGAAAGCCTCGACCAGCAGGCCGCCGATGCTGGGGCCGATGGCGGGTGCCAGCACCACGCCCATGCCGAAAATGCCGGTCGCGCGGCCCTGCTCGTGCGGCTGGAAGGCGCGCAGGATGATGATGGCCGGGATCGGCTGCACCACGCCCGCGGCCAGGCCCTCAGCCACGCGGGCCGCGAGCACCAGGCCGAAGTCCGATGCGAAGCCGCCCGCGATGCCACCCGCCATCAGCAGCCACATGGCGCCCGAATAGGTGCGGCGGTACCCGTAGCGCGCCAGCAGCCAGGGCGTGGTCAGCATGGAGCTGGTCATGGCGACCATGAAGCCCGAGCTGACCCAGGCGGCACGGGAAGGTCCGAGCGCGAACTGGTGGCTCATGTCCGGCACCGCGACGTTGACGATGGTGGAGGACATGATGGACGCGATCGTGCCCACCATCACCGACAGCAGCAGCAGCCAGCGGTAGCGCGGCCCGTAGCGGGCACGCAGGTCGGGCAGGGAGGACGTCGCGCTCAAGGGAAGAAAAGGGCCGTTGCCGGCCCGCTTACTTCTTCTCGGACCAGAGCTGGCCGCCGGTGGCCCAGTTCTCGCGCTTGATGTCGGTGATCAGGATATCGACCGATTCCGGCGAGCCGCCGAGGATCTCGACCGAGACGCGGGTGATCTCGGCCACGAGCTTCTTCTTCTGCTCGACGGTGCGGCCTTCCATCATCTCGACGTGGTAAGTGGGCATGGGTGGTTCTCCTGGAAGGGCTGAAAGCCCGGCATGTTAGCCCTCGGCACAGCGCGCACAGACACAGGCCAGGCCACGCGCGGCCGGTGGCACGCGGGCCAGCACCTCGGGGGCGATGCGTGCCTGCATGCACCAGCAGTCGGCAGCGCGCCCGGCCTCGCCACAGGCGATCACGCAGGCATTGGCCTGGCCGCACAGCGGACAGGTGCCAGCGTCGGGCACGGGCAGCGGCGGCAAGGGTGCGGCAGGCATGCAAATCAGTGTAGGCCAAGCCCGCATCCGCCCCTGCCTGGGCCGAAGGGCGCGCCCCGGCCTGCACAATGGACGACGCTTTCCACACAGAACAAGGAGAACTTCATGTTGGCCAACATCCTGATCGTGCTCGTGGCGCTGCTGCACCTGTACTTCCTGGTCCTGGAGATGGTGCTTTGGGACAAGCCCCAAGGCATGAAGGCGTTCAATCTCACCCCCGAGAAGGCAGAGATGACCAAGTCCATGGCGGCCAACCAGGGCCTGTACAACGGCTTCCTGGCGGCCGGGCTGCTGTGGGGCTTGAACCTGGGCGCCGAAGGCCTGCACATCAAGGTCTTCTTCCTCGCCTGCGTGGCGGTGGCGGGTGTCTTCGGCGCCATGACCGTCAGCCGCAAGATCTTCTACATCCAGGCGCTGCCGGCGCTGCTCGCCCTCGCCGCGCTCTGGCTGTTGTAATGGCTACAGGATCCCGTCGTCCGCGGGCTGGCGAGGGGTGACGGTGGCCTCGGCCAGCGCATTGGCCTGGGCCTGCTCGGTGGCAAAGATGTCCCACACGGCGATGAACATGGCCGCGATCAGCGGTCCGATGACGAAGCCGTTGAGCCCGAACAGCGCCATGCCGCCCAGCGTGCTGATCAGCACCACGTAGTCGGGCATCTTGGTGTCCTTGCCCACCAGCAGCGGGCGCATCACGTTGTCCACCAGGCCGATCACCACCACGCCGTAGACCACCAGGCCGATGCCCTGCAGCGTGGCGCCGGTGGCCAGCAGGTAGATCGCCACCGGCCCCCAGACCAGGCCCGCCCCCACGGCGGGCAGCAGCGACAGGAAGGCCATCAGCACCGCCCACAGCACCGGCGCGTGGATGCCCAGGAGCCAGAAAGCCAGTCCCCCAAGCGCGCCCTGCACGGCGGCCACGGCAATGTTGCCCTTCACCGTGGCGCGGATCACGGTGGTGAATTTGCCCGAGAGGTTGCGCAGGTAGCCCGCGTCGAGCGGGATGGCGTCGCGCATGCGGCGCGTCAGCCGGGCGCCGTCGCGCAGCAGGAAGAACAGCAGGTACAGCATGATGAAGAAGCTGACCACGAAGTCGAAGGTGTTCTGCCCGATGTCGATGGCCTGCTGCGCGATGCGCTGGCTGCCCTGCTGCAGCGCGGTCACGAGGCGCTGCTGCAGGCCGTCCAGGTCGTCCAGCCCGAAGCGCCCCAGCAGCTGCGTGAACCAGTCGGGCAGCGCGGCATAGATCTGGTGCGCGTAGCCCGAGAAGCTCACGCCACCGTCGCGCACCCTGGCGTACAGCGCCGTCACCTCCTGCACCACGGAACTCGTGATCATGGCCAGCGGCAGGATGACGAGCAGCACGATGACGAGCAGGGTCAGCAACGCGGCAAGGGTGGGCCGCTGGCGCGTCTTGACCAGCAGGCGCCGGTACAGCGGCGCGAACACGATGGCCAGCACCGCCCCCCAGAACACGGCGCCATAGAACGGCAACAGGATCCAGCAGAAGGCGACCGAAACGGCGACCAGCAGCAGGATGAAGGCTTTTTGTTCGAGCGCTGGCGGCTGTGAGGACATGTGAAGGACGGGTGGCAGAGGTGCCGCGGATCGTATCGGCAAAAGGCAGCCGCCCCCGGGCAAGGTACCGCCAGCGCAGGTCGGACGGGACGCCGTCCCCCATGCAAAACGGCGCCCGCAGGCGCCGCCAGGCCATGGTGGGAAGAAGCTCAGCCCGCCTTCACCTTCAACCGCCACGCATGCAACAGCGGCTCGGTGTAGCCGCTCGGCTGCTCCTTGCCCTTGAACACCAGGTCCAGCGCGGCCTGGAACGCGGCACCTTGCGGATTCGCCACCAGGCTCTTGTAGAGCGGGTCACCCGTGTTCTGCTTGTCGACCACGGCCGCCATGCGCGTGAAGGTCTCGCGCACCTGGGCCTCGGTCACCACGCCGTGCTGCAGCCAGTTGGCCATGTGCTGGCTGCTGATGCGCAGCGTGGCGCGGTCTTCCATGAGGCCCACGTTGTGGATGTCGGGCACCTTGGAGCAGCCCACGCCCTGGTCGATCCAGCGCACCACGTAGCCCAGGATGCCCTGGGCGTTGTTGTCCAGTTCCTGCTGCTTGTCGGCATCCGACCAGTTGGTGTCGGTGGCCACGGGCACGGTCAGCAGGCCATTGAGAATGGCGTCGCGCTCGGCGGCCACGTCGGTCTTCTCGAGCTCCTTCTGCACGTCCGCCACGCTGACCTGGTGGTAGTGCAGCGCGTGCAGCGTGGCGGCCGTGGGGCTGGGCACCCAGGCCGTGTTGGCGCCGGCCTTCGGGTGGCCGATCTTCTGCACCAGCATGTCGGCCATCAGGTCGGGCATGGCCCACATGCCCTTGCCGATCTGGGCCTTGCCGCGCAGGCCGGCGGCCAGGCCGACCAGCACGTTGTTCTTCTCGTAGGCCGTGATCCAGGGCGTGCTCTTCATCGCGCCCTTGCGCAGCATCGGGCCCGCGTACATGGCGGTGTGCATCTCGTCGCCCGTGCGGTCCAGGAAGCCGGTGTTGATGAAGGCCACGCGGCTCGCGGCGGCGGCGATGCAGGCCGCCAGGTTTACGCTGGTGCGGCGCTCCTCGTCCATGATGCCGAGCTTGACGGTGCTGTCGGCCAGCCCCAGCAGCTGCTCGACGCGGCCGAACAGTTCGCTGGCGAAGGCGACCTCGGCAGGGCCGTGCATCTTGGGCTTGACGATGTAGACCGAGCCGGTGCGCGAGTTGCGCACGGTCTGGCCGGCACGGGGCTTGAGGTCGTGCAGCGCGATGGTCGTGGTGACGACGGCGTCCAGGATGCCTTCGGGGATTTCCTTGGTGGAACCGTCGGCCGCGGTGTAGAGCACGGCCGGGTTGGTCATCAGGTGGCCGACATTGCGCACGAACATCAGCGATCGGCCATGCAACGTGACGGGCTGGCCGCTGGCGCCGGTGTATTGGCGGTCCGGGTTCAGGCCGCGCGTGAAGGTCTTGCCGCCCTTGGCGACTTCCTCGGTCAGCGTGCCCTGCAGGATGCCCAGCCAGTTGCTGTACGCCACCACCTTGTCGTCGGCGTCGACCACGGCGACCGAGTCTTCCAGGTCGAGGATGGTGGACAGCGCGGATTCCAGCACCACATCGCTGACGCCTGCCGCGTCGCTTTGGCCGATGGCCGTGCTGCGGTCGATGCGGATGTCGATGTGGATGCCGTTGTGCTTGAGCAGCACGGAAGACGGCGCTGCCGCATCGCCCTGGTAGCCGATGAACTGCGCGGCGTCCTTCAGGCCGGTCTGGCCGGCGCCGGTCTGCACCACCAGCTTGCCGCCATCGACGCGGTAGCCCGTGGCAGCCGTGTGCGAACCGCTGGCCAGCGGCGCGGCTTCGTCCAGGAACTTGCGCGCGAAGGCGATGACCTTGGCGCCGCGGATGGGGTTGTAGCCGCCGGCCTTCTCGGCGCCGTCGTCCTCGGAGATCGCGTCGGTGCCGTAGAGCGCGTCGTACAGCGAGCCCCAGCGCGCGTTGGCCGCATTGAGCGCGTAGCGCGCGTTCAGGATCGGCACCACCAGCTGCGGGCCGGCCTGGGTGGCCAGTTCGGCGTCGACGTCGGTGGTGGTCGCCTTGGCGCCGGCGGGCACCGGCACCAGGTAGCCGATCTTTTCCAGGAAGGCACGGTAGGCCGGCATGTCGGCGATGGGGCCCGGGTGGGCCTGGTGCCAGGCGTCGAGTTCGCTCTGCAGGCGATCGCGTTCGGCCAGCAGGGCGATGTTCTTGGGCGCCAGGTCGCCGACGATGGCGTCGAAGCCCTTCCAGAACGCGGCCGCCTCGACACCGGTGCCGGGCAGCACCTTGTCTTCGATGAAGCGGGCCAGGTTGGTCGCGACCTGGAGTCGGTGGTAGGTGGTGCGTGCGGTCATGGCTGGCCTTTCGGAGTCCGGATGCGGAAAAGGATCGTCGGGGAGATGCAGAAATCGGGCCGCTGCCTGCGGCGTCCCCTGACTTTAGAGGACACTGGGCCTTCGATTGCGCACCGCAGCAGCGGGTCATCTGTGACCAAAATGATGGTAATCACAGAGGTTCCAGACCCAAAGCCACCCCAACCCAGCGCAATAACCCTGCATTTCCACCCCAGGAACCTGCCATGGCCCTTCTGAATGCGCTCGCCTTGAACCACATGAACCAGGTGCTCCAGCAGCACATCGATGCCGGCCTGCTGCCTGGCGCCGTGGTGCTGGTGGGCACCGGCGGGCAGGTTGCGCATCGGGCCGCCCTGGGGCGGCGGGACCCTGCCGGTCCGCAAGCCATGCCGGCCGATGCGATCTTTCGCATCTATTCGATGACCAAACCCATCGTGTCGCTCGCGGCGCTGATGCTGGCCGAACAGGGACGGCTGTCGCTCGCCGATCCGATCACGCGCTGGCTGCCGCAGTTCGCCGAGACACCGGTCGGTGTCGAGCGCGACGGCCAATTGCAGCTGGAGCGCGCGCTGCGCCCGCCCACGGTGCACGACCTGCTGCGCCACACGGCCGGCTTCACCTACGAGTTCCTGGGCAACAGCGCGGTGCAGCGCCAGTACCAGGCGGCCGACCTCGCCAACACCCGCCGGACCAATGCGGGTTTCTGCGACGCGCTGGCCCGCCTGCCCTACAGCGCCCAGCCCGGCAGCTGCTGGCAGTACAGCCGCGCCACCGACGTGCTGGGCGCGCTGCTGGAGGTGGTGGCCGGCGAGCCGTTGGGCGCGCTGCTGCAGCGGCTGATCCTGGGCCCGCTGGGCATGGTGGACACGGGTTTCAGCGTGCCGCCCGCGCAGCAGCACCGCATCGCCGAGCCCTTCGCCCACTGCCCCGAAACCGGCCAGCCGGTCGTGATGCTGGACGCACGCAGCACACCGGCCTTCGAATCGGGCGGCGGCGGCCTGTTGTCGACCGCGGCCGATTACCTGCGCTTCCTGCAACTGCTGCGCAACCAGGGCCGCTTCGAGGGCCAGCGCCTGGTCTCGCGCAAAACCATGGAATGGATGACGGCAGACCACCTGGGCGCCATCCCCGTGGCCGGCGAACTGCTCGCGCCCGGCCATGGCTTCGGCCTGGGCGTGGCGGTGCGCACGGCCCCTGGCCTGGTCGCGCAGCCCGGCTCTCCCGGCATGTACTTCTGGAGCGGTATCGGCGGCACCTTCTTTTTCGTCGACCCGGCCGAGGACGTGTTCGCGCTGCTGCTGGCACAGACGCCCAACCAGCGCATATTCTTCCGCAACCTGTTCCGGCACCTGGTCTACGCGGCCATCGAATGAAAGGACCTGGCATGACCACCACGCGATCGCGCTGGGCACTGCTGCTCGCCGCCGCCCTGCTCGCAGCCTGCGCCACGCCGCGCCCCACAGGCGCACCGCCGGGCGCCGTCAGCGTGAGCTGGAGCGACCCGGCCCAGTTCACCGAGACGCGCGCGAACCCCCGCGACACGCCCGCCGCGCGCGAGGCCTGGCTCAGCGCGCTGGCCCGCCACCTGGCCGAAAAGGCGGCGGCCGTGCTGCCCGCCGACGAAAAGCTGGAAGTGCGCATCACCGACATCCAGCGTGCTGGCGGTTTCGAGCCCTGGCGCGGCACGCAGGCCAGCGATGTGCGCATCGTGCGCGACATCTACCCGCCGCGCATCGCGCTGGAGTTCAAGCAACTGGCGGCCGATGGCCGTGTGCTCAAGCAAGGCCGGCGCGAACTGCGCGACGCCGGCTTCCTGATGGGCCCAGCGCTCTACCCCAGCGACCCGCTGAACCACGAGAAGCAGTTGCTGGACGACTGGGTGCGCAAGGAATTCAGTCGCTCGGCCCTGCAATGACGGCTGCGTCGTGCAGCCGGCCGATGGCGCCTGCATCCAGGCCCAGCACCTCGGCCAGCACTTCATCCGTGTTGCTGCCGATGGTGGGCGCGGGCCGGGTCGGGGCGCGCTCCATGGCCGGTGCACGCACGGCGCTGCCGGCCACCAGGTGCTCGCCCATGCCGGGCGTGGTGGTGCGCTCGAACACGGGGTTCTCGGTGCTGACGCGCTTGTCGCTGGCCAGCAGCTCGCCCACGGTCTTGTAGCGGCCCCAGCAGACCTTGTTGGCCTGCAGTTCGCGTTCGGCGTCCAGGGTGCCGCGCGCGGCGAACCAGGGCTCGACCAATTCGGCGATCGCATCGCGGCCCTCGTAGCGCTGCGCCTCGTCGTCGAAGTCCAGGCCCAGGCGCTGCTCGGTGGCGGCCACGGCCTCGCCGATGCCGCAGGCCTTGACCAGTGAACGCCACTGCCCGGCCGAGATCGCGGCGACCATGATGCGTTCGCCATCGGCCGTCGCGAAGTCGCGACCGAAGGCGCCATAAATGTGGTTGCCGATGGAGGGGCGCTCCTCGTGCAGCAATTCGGCCTCGGCCAGCACGCCGAGGTTGGACAGCGTGGTGAACGCCACGTCCGACAGCGCCATCTTGAGTTCCGCGCCCACGCCCTCGCGCTGGCGCCGGTTCACGGCCGCCACGATGGCGAACGCGGCCTGGTAGGCACAGGCCACATCCCAGGCCGGCATCACATGGTTGACGGGCCGCTCGCGCGAACCGCCGCCCGTGGCATAGGGGTAGCCCGTGGCGCAGTTGACGGTGTAGTCCACCGCCGTGCTGCCGTCGGCATTGCCCTGGATGGTGCAGCTGATCACGTCGGCACGGCGCTGGGCGAGCACCTCGTGCGCGAGCCACGGCGTGCCGATGTTGGTCAGCAGCACGCCAGCGTCCGGGCCCGGCGCCGTGGCCAGGGCCTGCACCAGCTCGCGGCCTTCGGGCTTGCGGATGTCGATGGCGACCGAGCGCTTGCCCTTGTTGAGCCCGGCCCAGTAGATGCTGCGCCCCCGCCCCTCAGGGTGCGGCATGCGCGGCAGCCGCGCGTAGTCGATGCCCCCGCCGGGGATGTCCACGCGGATCACGTCGGCACCGAACTGCGCCAGCGTGAGGCCGGCCAGCGGCGCAGCGATGAAGGCGGAGCTTTCGACCACGCGCAGGCGGTTCAGGAAGGGATAGGTCATGCTGGTCTCAGAGCGAAGAATGGGAAGGTACAGCCTCGATTCTGGGACCGGCGCGCCGATCCACCTGTCATGCGCGCTCGAACACCGCCGCCATGCCCTGGCCGCCGCCGATGCACATGGTCTCCAGCCCGTAGCGCACGCCGCGGCGCTGCATCTCGTGCAGCAGCGAGGTCATGATGCGCACGCCCGTCGCGCCCACCGGGTGGCCCAGCGAGATGCCCGAGCCGTTCACGTTCAGCCGCTCGGGATCGTTCCAGCCCCAGCCCTTGGTGACGGCCAGCGCCTGGCAGGCGAAGGCCTCGTTGAGCTCGACCAGGCCGATGTCGTCCCAGGACAGGCCGTTGCGCGCGAACAGCTTCTCCACCGCCGGCACCGGGCCGATGCCCATGTGCGAAGGCTCGCAGCCCGCTGCCGTCCAGCTGTGCAGCCAGCCGATGGGCGTGAGGCCCAGCTTCTCGACCTGGCTCTCGGCCACGACCAGGCAGCCCGCGGCCGCGTCGTTCTGCTGGCAGGCGTTGCCCGCGGTCACGGTGCCGTCCTTCATCAGCGGCTTGAGCTTGGCCAGCTGCGCGAGCGTGAGGTCGCCGCGGATGCCCTCGTCCATGGCCACCTGCAGCGGGTCGCCCTTTTTCTGCGGCACGGCCACGGGCACGAGTTCGTCGGCGAACCGGCCGGCCTCCCAGGCCGCGGCGGCGCGCTGGTGGCTGCGCAGTGCGAAGGCATCGGCCTCTTCGCGCGTGACACCGTAGTCGCGCGCCAGGTTCTCGGCCGTCTCGATCATGCCGCTGATGCGGCCGAAGCGCGCCTCGGGCTGCGAGCGCTCGCGCCCGCGCTCCAGCCGGTCGTGGAAGCGCACGGTGCCGGCACGCTTGCCCCAGCGCATGTCGGTGGTGTAGTACTCCACGTTGCTCATGCTCTCCACGCCGCCCGCCAGCACCACGTCGGCCGCGCCGGTCTGCACCATCATGGCGGCCGTGGCGATGGCCTGCAGGCCCGAGCCGCAGCGCCGGTCCAGCTGCATGCCGGCCACCGAGATCGGAAAGCCCGCCTGCAGCGCCACCCAGCGGCCGGTGCAGGGCACCTCGCCGTTGGCGTAGGAGTGTGCGAACACGACGTCGTCGATGCGGGCCGGGTCCAGGCCCGTGCGCTGCACGATGGCGCGCGCCACGGTGGCGCCGAGTTCCTCGACCGGCACGCTGCGCAGGCTGCCGCCGAACGCGCCGATGGGCGTGCGCAGCGGGGAAACGATGGCGGCTCTTTGCATGGGATCAATCCTTCAGGGTGTGCAGTGCGTTCGGAAAACGCGGGGATTCCTTGGCCAGGAAGGCGCGCACGCCCTCGCGGGACTCCAGGGAGGTGAAGGCGCGCTCGGACAGCGGCAGCGCCGCGGCGATGGCCGCGTCCTCGGTGGTGTCGAAGGCCATGTCGATGGCCTGCTTGCACAGCGCCAGCGCCAGCGGCGGGCGCTGCGCCAGCGTGGCGGCCAGCGCCAGTGCCTGGGCGAGCGCCTGGCCAGCGGGCGCCACGCGGTTGGCCAGGCCCCAGGCCAGCGCGGTCGCCGCATCGATGGGCTCGCCCAGGAACATCAGTTCCTTGGCCCGGCCTTCGCCGACGCGGCGCGCCACGCGCACCGGGCCGCCGCTGCCGGGAAACACGCCGAGCTTGATCTCGGGCAGCGCAAAGCGGGCGGCGGCATCGGCCACCAGCAGGTCGCAGCAGACCGCGATCTCCAGCCCGCCGCCGAAGGCCAGGCCGTTGACGGCGGCCACGGTCGGCTTGGGGAAGTCGTCGAGCTGCGCGAACACCTGGTGCTGCAGCTGCAGCTTCTCGGGCACGATGCGGCCCGGCTGCATCAGCGGCTGGAATTCGGCGATGTCCGAGCCCGCGCAGAAGGCCCGCGTGCCCGCGCCCGTGACGACCACGGCGCGCACAGCCCGGTCGGCCGCCAGCGCACCGAGGTGCCGGCCCAGCGCCTCCGTGAGGCCGCGGAACACGACGTTGAGCGGCGGGTTGTCGAGCGTCAGCACGGCCACGCCGTCCGGCTGCACGGCGCAGCGCACCGGGCCGTCAGCCATAGCGCCCGCCCGTCACGTGCAGCACCTCGCCGCTGATGAAGCTGGCCGCATCCGACGCCAGGAACGCCACCGCATTGGCGATGTCGCGCGGCTGGCCCACGCGCTTGACGGGCTGCATCTGCACGGCGCGTTCCTTGATGGTCTCGTAGGTCGGCAGTGCCTGCACCATCTCGGTCTCCATGAAGCCCGGCGCCACGCAGTTGACGGTGATGCCGTAGCGTCCCTGCTCCATCGACAGCGCCTTGGCCATGCCGATCAGCCCGGCCTTGGCGGCCGAATAGTTGGCCTGCGTGGGGTTGCCGAAGTGCGCGCGCGAACTGATGTTGATGACACGGCCCCAGCCCTGTTCGATCATGCGCGGCATCACCGCGCGGCTGGCCAGGAAGGCGCCCTTGAGCATCACCTCCATGACCAGGTCCCAGTCGGACTCGGACATCTTGACGAGGTACTTGTCGCGTGGAAAGCCGGCGTTGTTGACCAGCACATGCACGCCGCCGAAGGTGGCCGCGGCCTCGTCGACCAGCGCCTGCACCTGGTCGGCCTTGGTGATGTCGGCGACCACGCAGTGGGCCTGCAGACCGTCGGCCTTCAGCGCGGCGGTGGTGGCCTCGGCCTGCTCGCGCAGGATGTCGGTGACGACCACCCGCGCGCCCTCCTCGGCCAGCTTGCGCGCGGTGGCCGCGCCCAGGCCGCGTGCCGAGCCGGTGACGATGGCCACCTTGTCCTTCAGTCCCAGATCCATGTCTATTGCTCCTTGCCTTGCGGCGCCAGTTCGATGACGGCGTCCACGGCGTAGGCCCCTTGGCCCTGCGGCAGTGCGAACACCGGATTGAGGTCGATCGATTGCAGGCGCGGGCCGGCCTGGTGCGCGAACTGCGACAGCCGCGCCAGCATGGCCGCCAGCGCCTGGATGTCCACCGGCGGCTTGCCGCGCGCGCCCAGCAGCAGCGGGGCGCCCTGGATCGAGCGGACCATCTGCTCGGCCACGTCTTCACCGAACGGACAGCGGCGCAGCACCACGTCGTGCAGCACCTCGATGAAGATGCCGCCCAGCCCGAACACCGCCACCGGGCCGAACACCGGATCGCGCTGGATGCCGAGGATGCACTCCACGCCGCCCGACAGCTGCTTGGCCACCAGCACGCCCTCGATGCGCGCCGCGGGCACGGCGGCCCTGGCGCGTGCCAGCAGCAGCTCGAAACCGCTGCGCACGGCCGCGGCGTCGCCCACATCCAGCAGCACGCCGCCGATCTCGGACTTGTGCAGGATGTCGGCCGAGAGGATCTTCAGGACCACCGGGTAGCCCAGCGCCTCGGCCGCGGCCACGGCGCTGGCCGCATCGGTGCACGCGCGCTCGGGCGCCACGGCGATGCCGGCCGCGGCCAGCAACTGCTTGGCCTGGGCCTCGTTCGGCGTGGCGTCAGGCAAGGCCAGCACCGGCACCTCCGGCGGCGCCAGCGCCGGCCCGCGCGCGAAGGCCTGGCCAAAGCGTGTCATCGCCGCGATGGCAGCCACGGCCCGCGCCGGGTCCTCGAACACCGCGAAGCCATCGTCCTCGTACTGGCGCACGGTCTCGGGTGTGGCCAGGATGCACAGCACAAACAGTCTGTCCGGATGCCGCGCCCGCACCGCCTTGAGCTGCGCGCGCAGGCCCTCGGCGATGGAGCCCGCCCCCACCGTGTAGGTGAAGAAGGCCAGGATCGCGCCATAGCCGCCCTCGGCCACCACCGCCTCGGCGAACAGGCCGGCGATGCCCAGGTCGTTCATGAACTGCGCGGTGCAGTCCACCGGATTGCGCGGCGCGCAGAACGGGATCAGTTCCTTGAGCCGGCCTTGCGCGGCGGCCGGCATCTCGGGCATGGCCAGGCCGTGGACTTCGGCCGCATCGGACACGATCACGCCGGCACCACCGCTGACGGTGATCACCCCCAGCGTGTTGTCGACGGGGTAGATGCGCCGCGTGGCGGTGCGGGCCACGTCGAGCAGATGGTCGGTGCTGTGCGCGCGCACCACGCCAAGCTCGGCCAGCACGGCATCGGTCACGGCATCGTTGCCGGCCACGGATGCGGTGTGCGACTGCGCCGCGGCGCTGCCCACCGCGCTGGTGCCCACCTTCATCATGACCACCGGCTTGCGTGCGCGGCGCGCGTTCTCCAGCGCGGCCATCAGCGCGCCGCCGTCGCGGATGCCTTCGGCGTACACGGCGATCACCTCGGTGTCGCCGTCGTCCACGAAGGCCTGCACCATGTCCGCCAGGTGCAGGTCGCTCTCGTTGCCGGTCATCACGCAGGACGAGATGCCGATGCCCGACGCGCGCGCCACGCCCAGGATGTGGCTGCCGTAGGCGCCCGACTGGCTCGCGATGCCGACACCGCCGGCCTTCGGAAAGCCCATCTCCACGACGGACGTGAAGCTGCCGTAGAAGCCGCTGCGCGGGTTCACCACACCGAGCGTGTTGGGGCCGAGGATGCGCACGCCGTGCGCGCGCGCGGCCGCCAGCATCTCCTGCTGCAGCACCACGCCTTCTGCGCTGGCCTCGGCGAACCCGGCGGAGAACACGATGGCCGCCCGCGTGCCGCGCTCGCCGAGCGCGGCGATGGTCTGCGGCACGAGCTTGGCCGCCACGGCCACGATGGCGACATCGGGCGCCTGCGGCAGCGCTGCCACGCTTTCGAACGCAGGCAGGCCTTGGATGGTCGGCCGGTTGGGGTTGACCGGCAGGATGCGGCCGCCGTAGCCCTGGCCCAGCATGTAGGCGATGGGCCGGCCGCCGATGCGCAGCGCGTCGTCCGAGGCGCCGACCACGGCGACGCTGGCCGGGCGCAGCAGGCGCGACAGAGGGGAATGCAGAGCGTCCACCATCGCCGGCCTCACTCGACCTTGGCGCCGGACACCTGGACCACCTTGGACCAGCGTGCGATGTCGGCGGCGATCTTCTGGCCGAAGGCCTCGGGCGTGGACCAGGCCGGCTCGAAGCCCTGCGCCAGCAGGCGTTCCTTGAGTTCGGGCGCGTCGAGCTCGCGCTTGAGTTCCTGGTTGAGCCTGGAGATCACCTCCTTGGGCGTGCCGGCCGGGGCCATCAGGCCGTTCCAGACCACCACGTCGAAGCCGGGCACGCCGGACTCGGCCACCGTGGGCAGGTCGGGCATGGCAGGCGAGCGCTTGAGGCCGGTCTGGGCGATGGCCTTGAGCTTGCCGCCCTTGACCTGGGGCATGGCGGAGAACATCAGGTCCATCACCACCTGGGTGTTGCCGGCCATCACGTCGGCCATGGCCGGGGCGCTGCCGCCGAAGGGGATGTGCGTCATCTTGATGCCGGTCTGCGCGCTCAGGTACTCGGTCGCCAGGTGGGTGGACGAGCCGTTGCCGGCGGAGCTGAAGTTCAGCGCGCCCGGCTTGGACTTGGCCAGCGCGACGAGGTCGGCAAGCGAATTGACCCCCAGCGCGGGGTTGACCATCACCAGCGTGGGCCCGGCGGTCAGCTCGGCCACGGGCGCCAGGTCGCTGCGGATGTCGTAGCGCATTCCCTTGTAGAGCGAGGGCGCGATGCTGTGGCCCATGGTCACCAGCAGCAGCGTGTAGCCGTCGGCCGGTGCGCGCGCCACCTGCTCGGCGCCCAGGTTGCCCGAGGCACCGGGCTTGTTCTCGACGATGAAGGGCTGGCCCAACCGGTCGCCCAGCCGCTGCGCCAGCAGCCGCGCGACGATGTCGTTGGTGCCACCGGGCGCATACGGCACGACGATCTTGACGGTGCGGGTGGGCCAGGCCTGGGCGCTGGCGCTGCCCGTGTAGGCGAGGGTGCCGAGCGCCATGGCGCAGGCGAGCGCCGCGGTGGCGCGGCGGGTCATGGTTGCCATGCTTGTCTCCTGATATCGCGGCGCGGAAGGCCCGGCCACTGCTGCGAATCCTAGGCAGCGCCCTATACTCCGTCCAATACTTTCGATGGTCTTGGCGATACACAAAAGGTATCTCTATGGAGCTCCGGCAACTGCGCCAGTTCGTCACCGTGGCCGAGACCCGCAGCCTGCGGCGTGCGGCCGAGCGCCTGCACATGGCGCAGCCGCCGCTGTCGGTGGCGATGCGCAAGCTCGAGGAAGACATGGGCGTGGCGCTGTTCGAGCGCAGCGCACGCGGCGTGCAGCTGACGAGCGCCGGCGAAGGCGCGCTGGCGGCGGCGCGCAAGTGCCTGGCGGCAGCCGCCGAGGTCGGCGCTGCAGCGCGTGCGGTGGCCGGTGGCGAAACCGGCGAACTGCGCATCGGCTTCACCGGCTCGACCACCTTCGGCCTGCTGCCGCGCGTGGTGCGGGCCTTCCACCAACGCTGGCCGCAGGTGCGGCTGCACCTGCACGAGCTGACCAACCAGCAATCGCTCACGCAGGTGCAGGCCGGCCAGATGGACCTGGCCTTCGTGCGCGTGCCCACGAGCCACCTGCCGGGCCTGCATTTCGAGGTGATGGAGCGCGACCGCTTCTGCGTGGCGCTGCCGCCGGGCCATGCGCTGGCGGCCAAGGCCCAGCTCACGCTGCGCGACCTGGCCGGGCAGGACTCCATCGGCTACACGCCCTCGCCCGTGGGCGGGCTGCACGCGGCCTCCAGCCGGCTGCTGCAGCAGGCCGAGGTGGCGGTGCAGCTGGTGCAGGAGGCGGTGCAGGTCTCCACCGTGCTGGGCCTGGTGCTCAGCGGCCTGGGCCTGGCACTGGTGCCTTCGACCAACGCGCACTACTACGCCACCAGCGTGGTCTACCGGCCGCTGCGCGGGCTGCCGCGCGACAGCGGCATCGGCATCGCGCTGGTGCACCGGCCCGACAGCGGCAACCCGGCCACGGCGCACTTCGCGGCCAGCGCGGCGCAGCTGGCGGCCGGCGGCGTAGAGGCCTGAGCCGCGGTCAGCTCAGGCGCGGCAGGCCGGCCTGCGGGGCGTCGTGCCCCAGCCGGAACACCGACACCGTGCGCACGAGTTCGTCGGCCTGCTGCTGCAGGCTGCTGGCGGCGGCGGCCATCTCTTCGACCAGCGCGGCGTTCTGCTGCGTGGTCTGGTCCATCTGCACCACGGCCTCGCGGACCTGGGCCACGCCGGCGCTCTGCTCGGCGCTGGCGTTGCTGACATCGGCCAGCAGGCGCGAGACGCGCGCCACCGCGGCCACCACCTCCTGCATCGTTTTTCCCGCCTCGTCGACGAGGGCGGTGCCGGCCTCCACGCGCTGCACGCTGGCGCCGATCAGGTCCTTGATCTCGCGCGCGGCCTGGGCCGAGCGCGTGGCCAGGCTGCGCACCTCGCCGGCCACCACCGCGAAGCCGCGGCCCTGCTCGCCCGCGCGCGCGGCCTCGACGGCGGCATTCAGCGCGAGGATGTTGGTCTGGAACGCGATGCCGTCGATCACGCCGATGATGTCGGCGATCTTGCGCGAGCCCGCATCGATGTCGCGCATGGTGGCCACCACGCGCTCCACCGTCGCGCCGCCCTGCTGCGCGACCTGGCTGGCGCTGCGGGCCAGCTGGTCGGCCTCGCGCGCATGGGTGGCGTTCTGCGTGACGGCGGCGCCCAGCTGCTCCATCGAGGCAGCCGTCTGCTGCAGCGCGCTGGCCTGGCTCTCGGTGCGGCTGGACAGGTCCTGGTTGCCTTGCGAGATCTCTGCGCTGGCATTGGCCACGGCCTCGGCGCCGTGGCGCACGCGCGCCACCACGCCGGCCAGATCGCCCTGCATGCGCGCGAGCTGCGCCATCAGGCTGCCTGTGTCGCTGCCCTGCACCCGTACCGTCTGGCTCAGGTCGCCGGCGGCAACGCGCGCGCTGATGGCGGCGGCCTCGGCCGGCTCGCCGCCCAGCGGGCGCAGCACCAGGCGCTGCAGTGCCCAGGCCAGGCCCAGCGAGACCAGCACCACGGAAATGCCGCCCAGCACCAGCGCCGTCCAGTTGAGGCGGCGCACCTCGGCCAGGATGCGGTCTTCGGGCACGGTGGCGGCGAACGACCAGGGCGTGCGCGCATCGCCCACCCGCACCGGCACGTACAGGCGCGTGGCCTGGCCCTGCAGCCGCTCGTGGAAGGTCGTGGCCTCGAAGGGCTTGCCCTCGCGCACGGCGGCCAGCGCATCGCCGTGCGCGCCGGTCGACGGCTTGCCCACGTTGGCCGCATCGCGGTCGCCCACGTAGAGGCCACCGTTGGACAACAGGCTGGCATAGCCGTCGCCGTAGATGCTGATGGCGCCGACCTTCTGCTGCAGATCGGACAGCGCGACGTCCACGCCGGCCACACCCAGCACGCGCTCGCCCGCCATGATGGGCACGACGGTGGTGGTGATCAGCACCTCGCGGCCGGCCACGGTGTACTTGTAGGGCTCGATCAGCGTCTCGACCTTGCCATTGCGCGCCAGCAGGTAGTAGTCGCCGGGGCCGGGCTTGTCGTAGTCGGTCAGCGGCTCCACGGCCGGCTGGCCGGTGCCGCGGTTCCAGTAGGGGATGTAGCGGCCGGTGGCATCGTGGCCGGGCGTGCCGACGAACTCGGCGTCGCGCCCGTCGAAGGCGTTCGGCTCCCAGGCGGTCCACACGCCCAGAAAACGCGGGTTGCCGGCCAGCACGGCCCGGAGCTGCGCATCGGCGGCTGTGCGGTCGGCCCGGCCGGAGGCCTGCAGGCCGCCCAGGGCGTAGGCCAGCGTGCGGCTGGCCAGCATGGCCGCGTCGAGTTCGGCCTCCACCTGCGCGGCATTGCGCGCAGCCAGTTCCTCGGCATAGTGCAGCGCGGTGCTGCGCTGCAGGTCGCCCGCCTGGCGCGCGAGCACCGTGACCGTGATGGCGAAGCCCAGAAGCACGACACCGCCGACGAGCAGCAGCAGCTTGGTGCGCAGACGCATGGACGAGGCAGGGGAAGCGGGCGAGGGGGGCATCGGTTCTCCGGTGGCGCTGGCAGGGACGATCTGCCGATTGAACCAGCGGTGCGCCCCCGACACGCAAGTTTCCAACCCGCTCCAGGCACCCGCAGGCGCCGCCCGTCAGCCCAGCTCGGCCTCGGCCTGCATGGCCAGCGCGCCTGTGTGGTCGCGCGCCCACAGCGCGAGTTTGCCGCCGCCTTCGTCGCGGCCGCAGACGCTGAAGCGGTGGATGTCGAAGATGGGCCGCACGGCCTTGAACGAGAAGCTGCGCACGCTCTGGCCGGGGCGCTCCCGCCGGACCAGGTCCAACAGCAGCGTGGCGATCAGCGGGCCGTGCACGATCAGGCCGGGATAGCCCTCGACCTCGGTCACGTAGCTGCGGTCGTAGTGGATGCGGTGGCCGTTGAAGGTCAGCGCCGAGTAGCGGAACAGCAGCACCGGGTCGGGCACGATGGCGCGTTCGAACTGCGCATCCGCCGGCGCGGCCTGCGGCGCCGGGGCTGGCGCGCCGGGCTGGGGGGCGTCGCGGTAGACGATGTCGTGCTGCTCGGTGAGCGCCACGCCGTCGGCGTCGCCATAGCTGTGCTCGACCGTCACGAACACCAGCGAGCCGCTGCGGCCGCTCTTGGTGCTGACATCCAGGATGCGCGAATGGCGTTCCACGCTGGCGCCCAGTTGCAGCGGGCGGTGGAACTGCAGGCGGCCGCCGGCCCACATGCGCCGCGGCAGCGGCACGGGCGGCAGGAAGCCACCGCGGCGCGGGTGGCCGTCCTCGCCGATCTCGCGCGCGGGCGCCAGCGGCAGGAAGTACAGCCAGTGCCACAGCGGCGGCAGCGCGTCGCCGGCGGCGGGGGCCGGGTCTTCGCGGTCCAGCGTGGCGGACATGGCGGCCACGGGCTGCAGCGTCAGCAGGTCGTGGCGGGATTCGCTGCGGCCGATCCAGGCGCGCAGGTGGTCGAGGTCGGTAGCGGGCGAAGGCGTGGTGGTGCTCATGCCGCGATGGTGCGCGATTTGCGCACCCGCGGCCATCAGCTTTTGGCGAAGGGGCTGTTCGCCATGCGTCGCGCGGCCACTGCGTCCAGGAAGTCGCGCAGCATCGCGGCGTCGTCGATGGTGTCCGAGCCGGGCTGGTGGAACTCGGGGTGCCACTGCACGGCCGCCACGTAGCTGCCAGAGGGGTCCTTGCGCCGGATGGCCTCGATGATGCCGTCGCTGACGCTGAAGGCCTCGGCCTCGAAGGTGTCGGCCAGCCGCTTGATGGCCTGGTGGTGGATGCTGTTGACGCGCACGCGCTCCACACCCGGGTACAGGCGCGACAGCCGCGAGCCCTGCAGGATGTTGACGCTGTGGTAGTTCAGGTCGTACGTCACCGCGTCACGGTGCACGAAGGAATCGGGCACCTGGGTGTTGATGTCCTGGTACAGCGTCCCGCCGAAGGCCACGTTGAGCAGTTGCAGGCCGCGGCAGACGCCGAAGATGGGCTTGCCCACGGCCTCGAACGCGGCCACCAGGGCCTTGTCGTACTCGTCGCGGATGCGGTCGCCGGCCCAGTTCTCGTGCAGCGGCTCCTCGCCGTAGCTGCCCGGCCAGACATCGGCGCCGCCGTGCATGACCAGGCCGTCCAGCCATTGGGCGTAGTGCTCGTAGGTCACGTCGCCGCGCTGGGTACTCCCCGTGGGACAGGGCACCATGACGACCATGGCGCCCGTGGACATCAGCCAGTGCGCGATGGACTGCTCCACGTACTGCAGCGTCTTGCCGGTGAACAGCGAGCGCGCGTGGTCGGCGTGGGAGAAGCAGGCGGACAGGCCGATCTTCAGGCGGCTGTGGACGGTGCTCATGGCGGCGGTGCGCAAAAGAAACCCATTCTGCACACGCGGCCGCCGTCGGTCACCGCGGCCCCGCAAGCCCTGGCGCGGGGCACGGGTTCGGTCAAGCGCGCCGACGCCAGGCCAGCAGCGCCAGGGCCCAGAGCGCAGCACCCCACCACCAGCTGCTGGCGCCACCGCCGCCACCGCCGCCACCACCACCGCCGCTGGAACTTGTGCTGGCCGTGACGGCCAGATTGGCCACGTCGCGCCGGCCGGCGTTGTCGGTCACGGTCAGGCTGAACACATAGGCGCCGGCCACGGGCAGGGTCGCGCTGGTGTTGGCCGATCCGGGGTTGGCGATGGTGGCGGTGGCCGGACCCGAGACCTGGGCCCAACGGTAGGTGACGATGGCGGCGCCCGTGCTGGCCGTGCTGGCGTTGCCGTTGAGCGGCACGGCGTTGCCCGCCGGAGCGGTGGCCACGGGCGCGGCCACGGCCTGCGGCACCAGCGACGAGGTCGCGGCCAGCACGGCGCGCGCGCCATCCAGCAGGCCAGCGCCGCAGGTGCTGGTGTCGCAGTTGCATGGCACGGTGCCGTTGGTGCTGCACCGCAGTGCGCCGGCCACCGCCACGTGGGGGCGGGCCGCGTCCTGCATGCGCACGACCAGCTGCGCCGGTGTCAGCGCCGGGTTCACGGCCAGCATCAGCGCGGCCACGCCGGCCGCCTGCGGCGACGAGAAGCTGGTGCCCAGCTTCAGGCCGTAGGTGTCCACGCCCGGCGTGGTCGTGCCCTGGTTGTCCAGGGAATAGATGGCGCGTGTGCCCGTGCCGCCCGGCGCCACGATACCGATCTGCGCACCGTAGTTGGAGTAGGCCGTCTTGCGCCCGTCCTCCTGCACTGCACCGACGGCCAGCACGCCGGCGCAATCGGCGGGCCGGGCCACGGTGCCGGCCTCGTTGCCGGCCGCCACCACCAGCAGGGCGCCGGCCTCGGTGATCTCGTCGATCACGTCCTGGTAGCTGGGGCTGCAGGCGGCATCGCCACCGAAGCTCAGGTTCAGGATGCGGGCCGGCGTGGCATTGGCCGGTGCGCCCGCCACCGTCAGGCCGGCCGCCCAGCGCATGCCGTCCAGCAGGTCGGACAGCAGTGCGCCGCACTTGCCGGCGATGCGCACGGGCAACACCCTGGCCTGCCAGTCGATGCCGGCCACGCCCAGGCCATTGTTGGTGGCAGCGGCGATCTGGCCGGCGATGAAGGTGCCGTGCCAGGAGCTGTCCTCGATGTCGCAGGTGGAGAACAGCGGCGAGCGCTTGTCGGCAGCGTTGACCCAGTCGCCCGGGTCGCTCGGGTCGGCGTCGCGGCCATTGCCGTCGTTGGAATACTCGACCTCGCTCACGAAGTCGTAGCCGGCCACCAGGCGGCCGGTGAGGTCGGGATGGTTCAGGCGCACGCCCACGTCCAGCACCGCCACCACCACCGAGGCGCTGCCCGTCGTGACATCCCAGGCCGCCGGCATGTTCATCGCTGCGGCGTCGGTCGTGGGCGGCTGCAGCTGCCACTGCCGTGCGTAGTCGGGGTCGCTCGGCACGGCCAGCCGCCGCACGCGCACATCGGGCTCGACGTCCAGAACGTCGGGGTTCAGCCGCAGGCGACGCACCGTGGCATCCAGTTCGGCACCGGACTGCGCGGCCGGCATGCGCAGCAGCCGGTGCTGCCGGCCGACGGCGCGCTCGTCCTCGAAGCCCACCCCCGCCGTGGCGGCCACGGCGCGCAGGCGCTCACGCGCCGCCTGTGGCGCCTCGCGCGCGGAGGCCGTCGATTCGGCCGCGGGCTTGAGCCGCACCAGCAGGTTGCGAACAGGTTCCTGGGGTCCCTGGGCCGCTGCCACCAGGGGGACAGCCAGCAAGGCCGCGGCAATGATCTTGAGCATGCGCGGCGTTGTAGCACGGCTGTGCGTCGCCGCGCGTGGGAAATGGATGACGGCGCGTGGCGCCACAGCGGCTTGCACGACAATCGGCGCCCTCGCGCGACCGCGCCTTTCGACACCGCAATGTCATGAAGATCAGCAAAGACACCGCCGTCACCCTGCACTACAGCGTGACCGAAGCCAATGGCAAGCCGCTGGCCAGCCGCGAAACCACCGACTACCTGCACGGCGGCTATGGCAACACGCTGCCCAGGATCGAGGCAGCGCTGGAAGGGCAGGAAGCCGGCTTCCGCGTGACGCTGGAACTGCAGCCCGAAGACGCCTTCGGCCGCCGCGAAGCCGCACTGGAGCGCAGCATCGCCAAGAAGGACTTCCCGCCCGGTGTGAAGGTCGGCGGCCAGCTGCGCGGCATGACCGAAGACGGCCGCGAGCAGATCTTCACGGTCATGAAGATCAAGGGCGACCAGGTGCTGCTGGACGCCAACCATCCCTGGGCCGACAAGGCGCTCAAGTTCACGCTGCAGGTGGGCGCCGTGCGCGCGGCGACCGCAGAGGAAATCCAGCACGGCCACGTGCACGGTGGCCACGGCCACCACCACTGATCAGCGCCGGCGCTGCTCCCGGTGCAGCATGTGGCGCGTGTAGACCTCGCCGCGGCTGGAGGCCATCAGCGCCATTTTCTGCACCAGCCCATGGGTCTCCGCGGGCTGGCCCATCTGCGGCACCAGGGCCAGCATGCCGGCCAGTGCCATCGGCACCCAGCGCTGGCGCAGGCGCAGCGTGCGGCCCGATGCCCAGGCGATGGGCAACGCCGCCGCCATGGCGCCCAGCGCAAAACCGGCCACGACCTCCGACACCGAGTGCGCTTTCAGCACCACGCGCGAGACACTGACGAGCAGGCCCACCAGCAGGCCGGCGGCGATGCCCAGCACCTGCAGGCGCCGCGACCGATCGGCCACCGCCAGCCAGGCACCCATGGTGAACACTGCGGTCGAGACCGTCGCATGGCCGCTGATGCCTGTGAAATCCAGCGCGGCGCTGCCGATGCCCCAGCCCATGAAGGCCAGCTTGCTGGCCAGCACCAGCAGGACGGCCGTGCCGAACGCCAGCGCCCAGGCCAGCGCCAGCGGCGCGTGCCGTGTCTTGACGAGCCACAGCGCAAGCACCAGCGCAGCAGGCAGCAGCAGCGCCGAGTTGCCGAGGTGGGTGACGGTGGTCCAGAAATGCAGGGGCACGGCGCCGATTGTGCGGCCCCCGTGTAAACCCTGAAATGCGGCGGCCGGGAGGCGCCCTACAGGCCGCGCTCGACCATGTCCAGCAGCCGGCCGCCCAGGGCCTCGGCCTGCTCGGCCGGCAGGCCGCGCAGGGGGCCGTCGATCAGCAGCAGCGCCAGGCCATGCACGGTGGACCAGGCCAGGAATTCGGCGCCAGGCCGGCGCTCTTGCGGCAGCGCGCCGGTTGCCACGAGCGCGTCCAGCGCGGCGCCAAGGTGGCGGAACGGGTCCAGGCCCGAGCGGCCGGCCTTGGCCGGATCGGGCGTCGTCGCCAGCGCGAAGCGCCCTCCGAAGGCGGTACGGAACAGCCCTGTGTGCGCACGCGCAAAGCCCAGGTAGCCCGCGCCCACGGCACGCACCCGCGCGCGCGCCTGGGCAACGGCATCGGGCTGCACCGGCAGTTGTGCCATCCGCACCTCCATCGCCTCGGCCACGGCAGCCACGGCCGCTGTGCGCACGGCGTCCAGCAGGTCTTCACGGTTGGCGAAATGGCGGTAGGCCGCATTGGGCGCCACCCCGGCGCGCCGCGTGGCCTCGCGCAGCACCACGGCATCGGGCCCGCCCTCGGCGGCCAGCGCCAAGCCGGCCTCCAACAGGGCCCGGCGCAGGTCCCCATGCCGGTAACTGCCGCGTGCCGGGACCGCCCGGGTGCGTGATGGAGGTGTGTTCTCTGCCATGTGGACAGCGTCCATTATTGCTGCCAGAATTCTTGTGGACGGTGTTCACATCTATCGAGAGGAGACACGCCATGCAGATCCATCCCTATCTTTCCTTCGAAGGCCGCTGCCAGGAAGCGCTCGACTTCTACCGCGACAAGCTTGGCGCCACGGTCGGCCTGGTGATGCGTTTCAAGGACGCCCCGCCCATGGACCAGCCACCGCCCGAAGGCTGCGCCGGCGGTCCCCCGCCGGACGGCGAGAAGGTCATGCACTCGGAGTTGCGCATCGGCGACACCACGCTGATGGCGACCGACGGCATGGCCAGCGGCAAGCCGAGCTTCGCCGGCATCTCCCTGTCGCTCGTGGTGGCGGATGAATCCGAGGCCAGGCAGCGCTTCGACGCCCTGGCCGATGGCGGCCAGGTCCAGATGCCGCTGGCCAAGACCTTCTTCAGCCCGGCCTTCGGCATGGTCGACGACCGCTTCGGCGTGCACTGGCTCATCGTGGTGCAAGACCCCAACCAGCCGCCGCGCTGAACAGAAGGACGAGGCATGGAATCCACCAAGCCCCTCGCACAGCACCGCTGGCTGCAGCAGCTGGCCGGTGAATGGACCATGGAAGGCGAAGCCGACATGGGCCCCGACCAGCCCCCCAGCCGCAGCCTGGGCACCGAGAGCGTGCGCATGCTCGGCGACCTGTGGGTGGTGCTGGAAGGCCAGGCCGACATGCCCGCCGGTGCCGGCACCGGCCACATGCGCATGACGCTGGGCTACGACCCGCAGCGCCAGGCCTTCGTCGGCAACTGGGTCGGCTCGATGATGACGCTGATGTGGATCTACGAGGGCCAGCTCGACGCCGCCGGCAAGGTCCTCACGCTGGACACCGAAGGCCCGAGCTTCGCCGGCGACGGCAGGACCGTGCGCTACCAGGACGTGATCACGCTGGTCGACGCCAACACGCGCACGCTGCATTCGCAGACGCTGGGCGAAGACGGCCAGTGGCGGCGCTTCATGACGGCGACCTACAAGCGACAGTAGGCGTGCACGGGCTCGGGTAGGCTCGCGCCCGCCATGTCCACGAGCCCCCTGCTTTCCCCGCGCGCCGCCTGGCCCATGCTGCTGGCGCTGACGGCGGCCTTCGCCATGAGCCAGGCGTTCCGCACGCTGGCCGCCATCCTCGCGCCGCCGCTGCAGGCCGAGTTCCAGCTGTCGCCGCAGCAGCTGGGGCTGTTCGCGGCAAGCTTTCACTTCGCGTTCGGCGCGCTGCAGCTGCTCGTCGGCATCGGCATGGATTTGCACGGCCTGCGCCGCACGGTGCTGACGGCCTTCCCGCTGGCCGTCGTGGGCGCGGCCGTGTCGGCCACGGCCGGCGGCCAGGGCCAGCTGATCGTGGGCCAGGTGCTGATCGGCGTGGGCTGCGCACCGGCCTTCCTGGCCTGCACGCTCTTCATCGCGCAGAACTTCCCGGCCGAGCGCTTCGCCATGCTGTCCGGCCTGGTGCTGATGCTGGGCGGCACCGGCATGCTGTTCACGGGCACGCCGCTGGCCTGGCTGATCGAGGCGCATGGCTGGCGCTGGGGCATGTGGCTGCTGGCGGCCGGCTCGGTCCTGGCCTGGGGGCTGGTGTGGTGGAAGGTGCCGCACCAGGTGCCGGCTGCTGCCAGCGGCATCGCGCGCGAATCGCTGGGCCAGGCGCTGCGCGGCTTCGGCGCGCTGTTCCTGGTGCCGCACACCTGGGGCATCGTCTGCATGGCGGCCGTCAACTACGCGTCGTTCCTGACGCTGCGCGGCCTGTGGCTGGGGCCCATGCTGGTCGAGCGCCACGGCCTGTCGCTGCTCGTCAGCGGCCACGTGGCGCTGCTGGTGTCGGTGGTCTCGCTGGTCAGCCCGCCGTTGTTCGGCCGCTTCGACCCTGGCGGCATCGCAGCGCGGCGCCGGCGCATCGGCCGCTGCACGCTGCTGATGGCGGCCCTGTTCGTGGCGATGGCACTGCTGCACGGCCTGGTGGCCGATGTGCTGCTGGCCGTGGCCGTGGCCTGCCTGTCGGGCTACATGGTGCTGCAGTACGCCGACGTGCGCGCAGCCTACCCGCCGGCCATGATCGGGCGCGCGCTGTCGGTCTTCACGATGGCCATGTTCATGGGCGTGGCGTTCATGCAATGGGGCACGGGCTGGGTGGCCGCGCAGGCGGCAGGCCAGGGCGTGGAGACCTTCACCGCGCCGCTGCTGGCGATCGCGGCAGCGCTGCTGCTCGGCGCACTGGCTTACCGCAGGCTGCCGCAGCCGCCCGCGGCCTGACATCCAGCAAGCACGTCCGCGCTGCGCATGCGCTGCCGAGCGCCTTCGGGCGGCGCGCGCTCAGGCGTGGCCGACCTGCAGGTCGGCGTACGACACCGCGTACTTGACCAGGGCCGCCTGGCCCTCGATGCGCAGCTTGCGGCGCAGGTGCAGCCGGTGCGTTTCCACCGTGCGCACGGAGGCACCCAGCGCATCGGCGATCTCGCGGTTCGAGCAGCCATCGGCCAGCAGCGAGAGCACGGCCGACTCCTTGGGCGTGAGGTGGCCCCAGGCGCGCGTCACGGGCGGCGGCGCCGGCTCGGTCGGCAGCGGCAGGCCGGGGCTGAAGTAACGCTCGCCCGCGTGCACGGCGTCGATGGCCTCCACCAGGTGGTGGCCCGGCCCGTCCTTGAGCACATAGCCGCGCACGTCCAGCGCCACGGCGCGGCGCACGTACTCGGCATCCTGGTGCATGGACAGCACGAGCAGGCGCAGGTCCGGAAAGCGGTCGCGGAACCGGGTGGCCAGCTGGATGCCGCTGGCATCCGGCATGCGGATGTCGGTCACCACCAGATCGGGCTGCAGCGCGGCGGCCAGCGCCTCGGCCTCTTGCGCGCATCCGGCCTCGCCCACCACGCGGATGTGCGGCGTGGCGTGCAGGCGCATGCGCACGCCATCGCGCAGCAGCGGGTGGTCGTCGACGAGCAGCACGCGGATGGGGGCGGGGTCAGGGGTCATGGTGCGGAACGGGCAATGGCGATGGGGTGCGGCGCGCGCGTCGGTGCGGGTGCGGGTGCGGGCGCGGCGGCCTGGGGCAAGGGCAACCAGGCGGCGAGACGTGTGCCATGGCGGCCCGATTCGATGGACAGCGTGCCGCCCAGGCTCTCGGCCCGCTCGCGCATGTTGCGCAGGCCGATGCCGCGCGTGCCGTCCCCGGACACACCGCGCATGTCGAAGCCCTGGCCGTCGTCGATGACCTGCAGGCCGACGCCGTGGCGCGTGCCATGCAGCACGAGTTCCACCCGCGTGGCCTGGGCATGGGTGCGGCAGTTCTGCAGCGCTTCCTGCGCGATGCGGAACAGCACCGTGCCATGCTCGGCCGGCAGCTGGCCCGGCACACCCTGGCGCACCAGGCCGACGCTGAAGCCCCCGCTCTCCTGCACCTGCTGCGCCAGCAAATCCAGGGCCGGCTCCAGCCCGAGGTCGTCCAGCAAGGCCGGTCGCAGCCCATGCGACACGCGCCGGATCTCCACCAGCGCCGTGCCCAGCCGCGCCAGCCCCTGGTCCAGCGCCTGGCGCGGTGCCGCAGGCGCCGCGGCGCGCGGATCGGCCAGCTGCAGCTGTGCCGTCTCGAGCAGGAACTTGGACGAAGCCAGCACCTGCACCACGCCGTCGTGCAGCTCGCGGGCCACGCGCACGCGCTCGTCTTCCTGCGAACGCACCACGCGCCGCGCCAGCCGGCGCAGCTTGTCGCTGGAGACGCGGTGGTCTTTCAGGTTGAGCGCCAGGCCGCCCAGGCCGATGAGCACCACGCAGACCGCGGCGATGGCGTACAGGCGCTGGCGCGTGGCCTCGATGTTGGTGCGCGCGCCGGTCTCGATGGCCTGCAGCGCGCCCTGCACATCGTCCAGGTAGATGCCGGTGCCGATCACCCAGTTCCAGCCCGGCACCGTGAGCACGTAGCCCAGCTTGGGCACGACCGACTGCGAGCTGGGCTTGCTCCAGCTGTAACGCACGACGCCGCCGCCGTGGCGCGCGACGCTGAGGATGCGCTGCGCCGAATCGGCGCCCGCGGGATCGTTGGGATCGCAGAACGCCACGCCCTGCATGGGCAGCGTCTTCGGGTCGATCAGCAGCTGGCCGTGCTGGTCGTAGACGAAGAAGTAGCCGTTGTCGCCGAACTGCATGCGCGCCAGCGTGGCCAGCGCCAGCTCCTTGCGCTCGCCGACCTCGCCCGGCCCTTCGGCGATGCGCACGAGGGTGTTGCGCGCCAGCTCGACGTAGTGCTTGAGCTCGGCCTCCTTGCTGTGCATGAAGGCCTGCTGCACGAGCGCCTGTTCCTCGCGCACGAGCTTGTAGGTCTGCTGTTGCATGGTGGCGCTCATGAGCAGCAACGCGACCACGATGGGCACACCCGACAGCAGCACCAACTTGAGGCGGAGCTGCATGTCAGCGCCCCACTCCGGGGCCGGTCTGCACCAATGTCCTGGAATGTGTGTCGATGTGCATGGCGGGCCTGAATGTGCAGAGCAATCCCGATGCCAGCCAGTGACGTTTCATTTGGAAACACTGCTGCAGTGCGGCGAAATCCGCGTCCAAAAAGCAGCGCTGCGTACTACCACGTAGGGGAAATGAAACCGTCACACACCGTGATGCCATTCCTAGAATTCATCGCAAGTTAGACCGCATTGCACTGCAGCAAAACATCCCGGGAGGGTCTGGCTCTTGTCGCTTCGCATGGCCGAAATGCCACGCGTGGTTCTTGATTCCAGAAAGAAGGAAAGGTGGTTCCATGCCCTCTCACATCCGTGTCGGCCGCTTCACCAGGGTGGTGGCCGGCTGCACTGCAGCATTGCTCATGACGGCCTGCGCCATGCCGGCCAAACGCACCGTGTTGTCGACCACCGGCGTGCCCCCGGCGATCGGCCCGTACTCGCAGATGGTCGCGCACGGCAACACGCTGTACCTCTCGGGCGTGATCCCGCTCAACGAGGCCGGCAACGCCGTCGTCGGCACCACCATCGAGGAACAGACGCATGCCGTGCTGCGCTACATCGGCACCATGCTCCAGTCGCAGGGGCTGGACTACACCGACGTGCTCTCGTCCTCGGTGTTCATGAAGGACCTCAACGAGTTCGCCGCGATGAACAAGGTCTACGGCGAGTACTTCAAGCCCGGCAACGCGCCGGTGCGGGCCACCGTCGAAGTGGCACGTTTGCCGCGTGACGTGAAGGTCGAGATCGCCGTCATCGTCGGTCGCCGTTGAACCCCATCAGGAGCACAGACACCATGCAAGACCAACAGATCGTCACCGCCCACGCCGCGGAACTGAACGCATTGGCCGCGACCGACACCACGCGCTGGCCGTCCAAGCGGCGCGACTTCCTGCGCATGCTGGGCTATGGCGCCGGTGCGGCCGCGCTGGGCCCGGCCCTGATGGCCTGCGGCAGCAGCAACTCGGCCACGCCAGCCGCCGAGCTGCGCGCCCAGCTCGTGGCCAACGAGGCCTTCTGGGCGGACGTGCAGAACATGTTCACGCTGGACCCGACCAAGACCTTCATGAACATCGGCACGGCCGGCTCCATGCCCAAGGTGGCGCTGGACCTGTTCGACACCGAGAACCGCAAGAAGGCCAGGGAGTCGGGCAACGGCTACTCGGACCACAACGCGCTGCGCGCGCTGGTGGCACCCGCCTTCGGCGTGGACGTGGACGAGTTGGCCTTCTCGGCCAACACCTCCTCGGGCATGTGCCATGCGATCCTGGGCATCCCCTGGCAACGCGGCGACGTGATCGTGACGACCAACCACGAACACGGCGGAGGCAACACGCCGCTGGCCATCGCCGTGGACCGCTACGGCGTGGAGATCTCGCGCATCGAGATGCCGGTGGGCAACAACCAGACCGCGGCCACCTACCAGAACCTGTTCGACGAGCGCATCCGCACGCTCAAGTCGGCCGGCAAGAATGTGCGTGCCGTGATGTGGTCCTCGCCGACCTACGTGACGGGCACGCTGCTGCCGATCGCCGAGATCATGGAAGTGGTCAAGATGCATGGGCTGATCAGCATCGTGGACGGGGCCCACCTGCCGGGCATGATGCATTACGACTACAGCGCGCTGGGCATGGACTTCATGTCCGGGGCCGGTCACAAGTGGCAGTGCGGCCCGGGGTCCACCGGCATCCTGATCATCCGCAACAAGATCCGCGCCTCCAACCCCTTGCCGCTGCCCAAGTGGTACCCGGTGCACACCAGCACCTATTCCACGCGCGAACGCACGACCAACGGCACGGCCACCTACGACATCGCCGCCAGCGTGACGAGCTGCGGCAGCACGCACACGCCGATGTTCCAGGCCCTGACCAGTGCCTGCCAGTTGTGGGACCAGATCGGCCGCAAGAACATCGAGACCTACGACCTCACGCTGTCGGCCTACCTGAAGGAGAAGATCGTCGAGCGCTGGGGCGTGGAGTCGCTCTACTCCCCCAAGGACGACCCCAAGCTGGTGTGCGCGCTGACCTCGTTCAACGTGTTCCGCAACAAGGACGATGCGATGAACTCGGCCAAGGCCACGCAGTTCGTCTCGCGCCTGCAGGCCGAGTACCCGCAAGGCCTGGTGATCCGCAACGCCAGCTTCCCGGTGATCGGCGCGGCCTCGAACCACTACGCGATGCGCATCTCCACCCACCTGTGGCACGACGCGAACGACATCGACGCACTGGTCGATGCCATGTGGGACCTGTCGGGCAAGATGGCCTGATACCAGGCCGGCCGGGTCAGCCCAGCTCGGGCGCCAGGCCCGGCGCCTTGTCCATGTCGGCCCCGTTGTACAGCTTGTGCTGGGCAGCGGGGCTGCCCACGTCGGACACCACCGCCAGGCGCCACTGCGGGTCGCGCCGCGCGAGGGCGCGCTGCTCGGCCGTCAGCGCATAGCCGGTCGCGCCCGTGGCGGTGCCTTTGACGACGAGCTTGAGCAGGGTCTTGCCCTTCTTGTCGCGCACTTCCACCTCGTGGCCCGCGCTCGGCGGATCGATGGCCTCGGTCTTGTAGCCGTAGCCGGCGAAGTGGCGCGTGAGGTGGTCCAGTGCGGCCGAGTGCAGGTCGCCGCCGCCGACGGCGATGGCCGCTGCATCCGGCGCGGCGTCCACGATGCCGGCGCGCGCGCGCGCCGCCTGGATCTCCGCCTCGCCAGGCACCCAGCCGCGCGGGCCGCGCACCAGCACCACGTGGCGCTCCTCGGGGCTCCAAACGGCCACATGCCACTCCTGCTCGTCGGGCACGCGCACCGACATGCGGGCGGCCTTGTCGGTCTCCAGGTCGGCGATGGCCACGCGGTTGGTCTGCAGCACGGCGCGCAGGCCCTGGCCGGCGTCCAGCGCACGCTTGATCAGCTGGATGCGGTCCTTGGTGCGCTGGATGCGCAGGTCGGTGCGCTCGCCACCGCCGATGCGGTGCAGCGGGTCGAGCGATTCGAGCAGGAACCAGCGGCCGCCCTCGCCAACGCTGACGAGCTCGGCCCAGATGGTGACGATGATGTTGTCGCCGCTGGCCAGCCAGGCCATGTCGGAGGCCTTGTCGCGGGCGTCGAACACGCCCATCTTGGTGATGATCTCGACCGGCGTGCGCTTGTCGCCCGACAAGCGCTTTTCGTTGATGACCGCCAGGACGGCGGGTGCGACTTCTTTGTCCATGGAAAGCAGGAGGGCCGGTCTCGACCGGCCCTTTGTCGTGAGAGGGAAAGGATGCGGCTCAGCCGTGCGGCGCCGGCGCGGCCGCCTTGTCCAGCGCGTTGTTGACCTGGTCCAGCGTTTCGGCCGATTTGGTCAGCGTTTTCTCGACGGCGCCCTGGTGGTCCAGCGCCTGGTCGACTTCACGCGTGCGCGCCTGCTCGCTCAGGTGCGTGTCGAGCACGGTGTTGGCGACGGCAAGGTCGTCGGCAGCCTGACGGATGTCGGCAGCGACTTCCTTGGCCTTTTCGATCGCCTGCTCCAGGTCCTTGGCGGCCTGGGCATCTTTGGAAGGCTGGGACATGTTCGGACTCTTGCGAGACAAGGTGGGCGCACATCGTAGCGCGCCCAGGGGAACCCGCAAGCGCCGGGCAAGCCGCCCAGCCCTCTTGCGCCGGGAGCTTACTTGGCGATGACGCGGACCATCTCGAGCACCTTGTTCGAGTAGCCCCACTCGTTGTCGTACCAGCTCACCAGCTTGACGAACGTGCCATCCAGCGCGATGCCGGCTTCGGCGTCGAAGATGGAGGTGCGTGCGTCACCGCGGAAATCGGTGGCCACGACCTTGTCTTCCGTGTAGCCCAGCACGCCCTTGAGCGCGCCTTCGGACTGGGCCTTGAACTCGGCGCAGATCTCCTTGTAGCTGGCTTCCTTGACCAGTTCCACCGTCAGGTCGACCACCGACACGTCGGAGGTCGGCACGCGGAAGGACATGCCGGTCAGCTTCTTGTTCAGCTCGGGGATCACCACGCCCACGGCCTTGGCAGCGCCCGTGCTGGAGGGAATGATGTTTTCCAGGATGCCGCGGCCGCCGCGCCAGTCCTTGTTGGACGGGCCGTCGACGGTCTTCTGCGTCGCGGTGGCGGCGTGCACGGTGGTCATCAGGCCACGCTTGATGCCCCACTTGTCGTTCAGCACCTTGGCCAGCGGGGCCAGGCAGTTGGTGGTGCACGACGCGTTGGAGATGATGGCCTCGCCCTTGTAGGTCTTGTCGTTCACGCCGAAGACGAACATGGGGGTGTCGTCCTTGGACGGGGCCGACAGGATGACCTTCTTGGCGCCGGCATCGATGTGCTTCTGCGCGGTTTCCTTGGTCAGGAACAGGCCGGTGGACTCGATGACGATGTCGGCACCGACCCCGTTCCACTTCAGCGCAGCCGGGTCACGCTCCTGCGTCAGGCGGATCTTCTTGCCGTTGACGATCAGGGTGTTGCCGTCCACGGCGATGTCGCCCTTGAAGCGGCCATGCACCGAGTCGTACTGCAGCATGTAGGCAAGGTAATCCGGCTCGAGCAGGTCGTTGATGCCCACGACTTCGATGTCGGAGAAGTTCTGCACCGCCGAACGCAGCACGTTGCGGCCGATGCGGCCGAAGCCGTTGATACCGATCTTGATCGCCATTGCTTTTTCTCCTGAGGTTGAAAATTACTTGGACAGAACCTTGCGCACGGTCGCCGCCACGTTCTCGGGCGTGAAACCGAAGTGCTTGAACAGCACGGGCGCGGGGGCCGACTCGCCATAGGTGTCGATGCCGACCACGGCCGCGCAGCCGTACTTCCACCAGCCGTCGGTCACACCCATCTCCACCGCGATGCGCGGCAGGTTGGCCGGCAGCACGGCCTTCTTGTAGGCCAGGCTCTGGCGGTCGAAGGCGGTGGTGCTGGGCATGGAGACGACGCGCACGGCGATCTTGGCGGCGGCCAGCTGCTTCTGCGCCGCCAGCGCCAGCTGCACTTCCGAGCCGGTGGCGATGATCACGGCACGGGCCTTCTGCTTGAGGCCCACGTCGGCGGGTTCGCTCAGCACGTAGGCGCCGTTCGCGATGTTGTCCAGCGCCTCTTCGCCCTTGGGCGCGTAGGGCAGGTTCTGGCGCGACAGCAGCAGCGCGGTCGGGCGGTTCTTCTGGGCCAGGGCCACGGCCCAGGCGATGGCCGTCTCGGCCGTGTCGGCCGGGCGCCAGACATCCAGGCCGGGAATCAGGCGCAGGCTGGCCGCATGCTCGATCGATTGGTGCGTGGGGCCGTCCTCGCCCAGGCCGATCGAATCGTGCGTGAACACATGCACGATGCGCTGCTTCATGAGCGCGGCCATGCGGATGGCATTGCGGCTGTAGTCGCTGAACGTCAGGAAGGTGCCGCCGTAGGGGATGTAGCCGCCGTGCAGCGCGATGCCGTTCATGATGGCGGCCATGCCGAACTCGCGCACGCCGTAATTGATGTGGCGGCCGATCACGCCGTGCGGCGGCTCCTCCACCGGGGCGGCCTTCTCGTCCTCGGCACCGGCCTTGCGGTCGGGCGCGGCGCCCAGCACCACGGCGCCGGTCTCGGCGTCGAAGCGCAGTGCCGGCGTGTGGCTGGTGTTGGTCAGGTTGGAGCCGGTCAGGTCGGCCGAGCCGCCCAGCAGCTCGGGCAGGGCGGCCGTCAGGCCTTCCAGCGCCAGCTGGCTGGCCTTGCGGCTGGCCACGGTGGCGGCCTGGTCATGCGCCTCGGAGGCGATGCGCGCTGCGGTCTCCCCGAAGCTGGCGGGCAGCTCGCCCTGCATGCGGCGCACGAGTTCGGCGGCCAGCTGCGGGTGGGCGGCCTTGTAGCCGGCGAACAGCACGTCCCACTCGGCTTCGGCGGCCAGACCCTTGGCCTTGGCGTCCCAGCCGGCGTACACGTCTTCAGGGATCTCGAACGGCGCGGCGTCCCAGCCCAGCGCTTCGCGCGTGAGCTTGATTTCTTCCGCACCGAGCGGCTCGCCGTGGGCCTTGGCGGTGCCGGCGCGGTTCGGCGAACCCTGGCCGATGGCGGTCTTGCAGATGATCAGCGTGGGCTTGCCCTTGCCGGTGGAGGCCTTGGCTTCGGCGATGGCGGTGGCCACGGCGGCAGCGTCCTGGCCGTCGACCGGGCCCAGCACCTGCCAGCCGCTGGCGACGAAGCGCAGCGCCGTGTTGTCGATGAACCAGGGCGCGACCTTGCCGTCGATGGAGATGCCGTTGTCGTCGTACAGCGCGATCAGCTTGTCCAGCTTCCAGGCGCCGGCCAGGGCCACGGCCTCGTGGCTGATGCCCTCCATGAGGCAGCCGTCACCCAGGAACACATAGGTGCGGTGGTCGACGACGGGGAAGTTCGGGCGGTTGAACTCGGCCGCCAGCAGCTTCTCGGCCAGTGCCATGCCCACCGCATTGGTGATGCCCTGGCCCAGCGGGCCGGTGGTGGTTTCCACACCAGGCGTGATGCCGTGCTCGGGGTGGCCGGCCGTCTTGCTGTGCAGCTGGCGGAAGTTCTTCAGTTCGCCGATCGGCAGGTCGTAGCCCGTCAGGTGCAGCAGTGCGTACAGCAGCATGGAGCCGTGGCCGTTGGACAGCACGAAGCGGTCGCGGTCGAACCAGGCGGGGTTGCGCGGGTTGTGCTTCAAATGCTGGCCCCACAGGGCAACGGCCATGTCGGCCATGCCCATGGGGGCGCCGGGGTGGCCGGAATTGGCCTGCTGCACGGCGTCCATGGCCAGCGCGCGGATGGCATTGGCCAAGCGGCTGGCGGGCGCGGCGGCCTCTGCGACGGGGGTGGAAGAGGCCAGCGTGTCAGTGTTCGCCATGGGTGGGCAGCTCCGGTCGGAATCGGGGGAAACCCGGGATTTTAGCGAGGCGGGCCGCACCCTTGCTTGATCTACAGTCGCCGGCAGCACATGGCCGCCATCGAACTCCCCCCCGGCGTCGCGCTGTTCGAGCGCGGCTGGCTCTCCTCCAACAACCTGCTGCTGCGCGATCCGCAGGGCATCGGCCCCACCGCGCTGGTCGATTCGGGCTATTGCACGCACGCCGTGCAGACGCTGGCGCTGCTGCAGCAGGCCCTGGGGGGCGCGCCGCTGGAGCGGCTGCTCAACACCCACCTGCACAGCGACCATTGCGGCGGCAACGCCGCCTTGCAACAGCACTACCCGCAGCTGCACACGGCCATCCCGCCCGGCCAGGCCGAGGCCGTGCGCGACTGGGACGACGACGCGCTGAGCTACGCGCCCACGGGCCAGCTGTGCCCGCGTTTCGGCATCGACGGGCTGTTGCAGCCGGGCCAGGAGATCGTGCTCGGGGCCGGGCGCTGGCAGGTGCATGCGGCGCCGGGCCACGACCCGCATGCCGTGCTGCTGTTCGAGCCGGCCTGGGGCCTGCTCGTGGCCGGTGACGCGCTCTGGCAGAACGGCTTCGGCGTGGTGTTCCCCGAACTGGAAGGCGAATCGGCCTTCGCCGAGGTGGGCGCCTCGCTGGACCTCATCGAGCGGCTGGCGCCGCGCCTGGTCATTCCCGGCCATGGCAGCGCGTTCGACGACGTGGGCCCGGCACTCGATCGCGCGCGCCGGCGGCTGGAGGGCTTCGTCGCGGCGCCGCGCAAGCACGCGCTCTACGCGGCCAAGGTGCTGCTCAAGTTCAAGCTGCTGGAGTTGCAGTCGATCGCCGAGGCCGAGCTGCTGGCCTGGGCGCAGCGCACGCCCTACTTCCAGACCCTGCACGCGCGGCATTTCGCGGACGCTGGCGCCATCGACGCCTGGGGCGGCTCGCTGGTCGAGGATTTGCTGCGCTCGGGCGCGGCGGCGCGCGAGGGGCCGCTGCTGCTCAACCGCTGAGGGTCACGGCGCTGTCATCCGGGGCCGTCAGGCTCGCGGGCTTGTCTTTTCCACCGAGCCGACAACGCATGTTCCGCCTGACCCTCGCCGCGCTTGCCTGCGCCGCCGCCCTGTCTTCCGTCGCCCACGCCCAGCAGGCCTACCCGGCCACCCTGGCCGGGCACGCCGTGCTGCCCGCCCTCTCGCTGATCGCGCCGCCCGCCGATGCACCGGCCGACCTGCGCAGGGCTGGCAAGTTCACGACGGCCCAGCGTGCGGACAAGCCGGGCGCGGTGATGGGCCTGTCGGGCGGCCGGCCCACCGGCATCGGCCTGCCGTTCGATGGCCAGCCCGCGCAAGGCCATTCGGGCATCAAGCGCATGGCCGACGGCAGCTTCTGGATCCTCACGGACAACGGCGCCGGCAGCAAGGCCAACTCGCCGGACTTCATGCTCTACCTGAACCACTACGCGGTGGACTTCAAGAGCGGCCGGTTCGAGCGCAAGAAGACCGTGTTCCTGCACGACCCGGACCGCAAGGTGCCCTTTCGCATCGTTCACGAAGGCAGCGAGAAGCGCTACCTGACCGGCTCGGACTTCGACCCCGAGAGCTTCCAGTTCGCCGGCGGCTCGCTCTGGGTGGCCGAGGAGTTCGGCCCCTGGCTGATCCAGGCCGACCTGGACGGCAAGGTGCTGGCCGTGTTCGAGACCCAGGTGGACGGCAAGACCGTGCGCTCGCCCGACCACCCCGCCATCGCCATGCCCGGCGCGCCGGATGCCGCGCTGCCCGCCTTCGAGGTGCGCCGCTCCAAGGGCTTCGAGGGCATGGCCGCCTCGCCCGACGGCAGCAAGCTCTACGCGCTGCTGGAAGGCCCGCTGTGGAACGCCGCGGCCAAGGCCAACGAGACGGTCGACGGCAAGACCGCCCTGCGCGTGCTCGAGTTCGACGTGCAGCAGAAGGCCTGGACCGGCCGGCACTGGAAGTACCTGCTGGAAGCCGGCCAGCACGCCATCGGCGACTTCAACATGGTCGATGCCACCACCGCCCTCATCATCGAGCGCGACAACGGCGAAGGCACGGCCGACAAGGCCTGCCCCGCCGGCGAGAAGCGCGCCGACTGCTTCCACGACCTGGCCAAGTTCAAGCGCGTCTACAAGATCGAGATGAGCGAGGCCAACGTGGGCAGCGCCGTGCGCAAGGTCGGCTACATCGACCTCATGGCCATCCAGGACCCGAACAAGCTCGCCAGGAAGCCCTTGACGAACGGCGTGCTGACCTTCCCGTTCTTCACGATCGAGAACGTGGACATCGTGGACGCCACGCACATCGTGGTCGGCAACGACAACAACCTGCCGTTCAGCAGCAGCCGCGTGCCCGACCAGGCCGACGACAACGAACTCGTGCTGCTCGAAGTGGGCGAATTGATGCGCGCCAAATGAGGGTGTCCGTTCAAAAGGCTTGAACGCTGCCTTCACCTTTGGGTGGTGCGCAGCCCGGATGGAGGCGCCAACAATGCAGCCATCCCTCCATCCACCAGGAAGCACCATGGCCAAAGTCCTCGTTCTCTACTACTCCACCTACGGTCACATCGAGACCATGGCCGGCGCCATCGCCGAAGGCGCGCGTGCGGCGGGCGCCCAGGTGGACATCAAGCGCGTGCCCGAGACGGTGCCCGAAGAGATCGCGAAGAAGGGCCACTTCAAGCTGGACCAGGCCGCGCCCGTGGCCTCGGTCGAAGACCTGGCCAACTACGACGCCATCGTCATCGGCACCGGCACCCGCTTCGGCCGCATGTCCTCGCAGATGGCGGCCTTCCTGGACCAGGCCGGCGGCCTGTGGGCGCGCGGCGCGCTGAACGGCAAGGTCGGCGCGGCCTTCACCTCCACGGCGACGCAGCACGGCGGCCAGGAGACCACGCTGTTCTCCATCATCACCAACCTGCTGCACTTCGGCCTCGTGATCGTCGGCCTGCCCTACAGCCATGGCGGCCAGATGACGCTGGACGAAATCGTCGGCGGCGCGCCCTACGGCGCCACCACGATCGCCGGCGGCGACGGTTCGCGCCAGCCCAGTGCGATCGAGTTGGCCGGCGCACGCCACCAAGGCGAGCTGGTGGCCAAGACGGCTGCCAAACTGTTCGGCTGAAGGCTGGCGTCGGTCCCCATAATCGGGACCATGCCTTCCCCGATCCCCTCTGCGCAGCCGGTCCGCTGCGCCATGGTGCTCGCCGCCGGCCGCGGCGAGCGCATGCGGCCGCTGTCCGACCAGACCCCCAAGCCGCTGCTGCCCGTGCGCGGCAAGCCCATGATCGTCTGGCACCTGGAGGCGCTGGCACGCGCGGGCGTGCAGCGCGTGGTGGTCAACACGGCCTGGCTGGAAGAGCAGATTCCGGCCGCCCTCGGCGACGGCAGCCGCTGGGGCCTCGCCATCCACTACTCCATGGAAGGCCGCGACCACGGCGGCGCGCTGGAGACGGCCGGCGGCATCGCCAAGGCGCTGCCCCTGCTGGACGAGTGCTTCTGGCTGGTCTCGGGCGACATCCACGCGCCCGATTTCGCCTATGACGCCGCGTGCGCCGCCGCCTTCGCGGCGCAGCCCGGGCGCCTGGCCCATCTGTGGCTGGTGCCCAACCCCAACTTCCATCCCGCGGGCGACTTCGGCATCGGTGCGGACGGCCTGGCGCTGACCGACGCCGGCCCGGACGGCCGGCGTTGGACCTATGCCAACTTCGCGCTGATGCGCAAGGCGTTGTGCGCCGGCGTGCCCGCGGGCCAGAAGGCCGCGCTGGGCCCGCTGCTCAAGTCGGCGATCCGCGACCGCCAGATCGGCGCCGAGGTCTATGCCGGCGCCTGGCACAACATCGGCACGCCGGCCCAACTGGCCGCGCTGGACGGAGGCGCCCCATGAACGTGCTGCTGGCCGGCGCCACGGGGCTGGTCGGCCGCGAGATCCTCGCGCTGCTGCTGGCCGACCGGGGCGTGGCCGCCGTCCACACGCTGGGCCGGCGCGCGCCGCCCACGGTGCACGCCAAGCTGCACCACCATGCCAGCGACCTGCGCAGCATCCCGGCGCTGCCGCCGCTGCACACCGCCTTCATCGCGCTGGGCACCACGATCAAGGTGGCCGGCAGCCAGGAAGCCTTCCGCGCGCTGGACCACGACGCCGTGCTGGCCGTGGCACATGCAGCGCGGGCGGCTGGCGCCCGCCGGCTGGGCCTGGTCAGCGCCATGGGCGCGGACACCGGCTCGCGCGTATTCTACAGCCAGGTCAAGGGGGAGGTCGAGCAGGCGATCGCGCAGATCGGCTTCGAGACCCTGGTGATCGCCCGCCCCTCGCTGTTGGTCGGCGACCGCGGTCCGCTCGGCCAGCCCACGCGCCGCGGAGAAGTCATCGGCGAGGCCGTCAGCCGCTGGTTGCGGCCGCTGATTCCGGCCAACTACCGCGCGATCCGCGCCGGCGATGTGGCCCATGCGCTGGTCGCCACCGTGGCCCGCGGCGCTCCGGGCCGCAGCCTGCTGCTGTCGGGCCAGATGCAGCGCACCTGAACCCGCGCGGCGTTAGCATCGCCGCATGACCTTGCCCTACGCCCAACGCCGCGCCGAAGTCGCCCGCCAGATCGGGCGCGACGGCATCGCCATCATCCCGACCGCGCTGGAACGCCCGCGCAACCGCGACAGCGATTTCCTGTACCGGCACGACAGCTACTTCTACTACCTGAGCGGCTTCACCGAGCCCAATGCCTGGCTGGTCATCACCGGCGATGGCAAAAGCACGCTGTTTTGTGCACCCAAGGACCTGGAGCGCGAGATCTGGGACGGCTACCGCCTCGGCCCCGATGCCGCGCCCGAGGCGCTGGGCCTGGACGCCGCGCACTCGGTCGCCACGCTGGACACGCAACTGCCCAGGCTGCTGGAGAACCGCGGCACCGTCTGGTTCCCGTTCGCGATCCACAAGGGGCTGGAGTCGCGCATCGATGGCTGGCTGTCCTCGGTGCGTGCGCGGGTGCGCTTCGGGGCCCTGTGCCCCGAGTCGCAGCGCGACCTGTGCGGCGTGCTCGACGAGATGCGCCTGGTCAAGGACGCGCACGAGCAGGACATCATGCGCCGCGCCGCGCAGATCAGCGCCGAGGCCCACATCCGCGCCATGCAGACCAGCGCACGCATGCTGCGCGCGGGCCAGGAGGTGCGCGAATACCACCTGGACGCCGAACTGCTGCACGCTTTCCGCATGGGCGGCTCGCAGTACCCGGCCTACGGCTCCATCGTCGCGGCCGGTGCCAACGCCTGCGTGCTGCACTACCGCGCCGACGCCGCGCCCGTGCGCAATGGCGAGCTCGTGCTGATCGACGCCGGCTGCGAACTCGACGGCTACGCCAGCGACATCACGCGCACCTTCCCGGCCAACGGCAAATTCACCGGCCCGCAGCGCGCGCTGTACGACCTGGTGCTGGCGAGCCAGGACGCCGCCGTGGAGGCCACGCGGGCGGGCAAGCGCTTCAACGACCCGCACGAGGCCACCGTCAAGGTGCTGGCCCAGGGCATGCTGGATCTCGGGCTGCTGGACAAGGACAAGGTCGGCAGCGTGGACGACGTGATCGAGAAGCGCGCCTACTTCGCCTACTACATGCACCGCACCGGCCACTGGCTGGGCATGGACGTGCACGACTGCGGCAGCTACGTGGAGCCCAGCGAGATCGGCAACGGCAGCGAGCGCAAGGACGCGCTGTCGGGCGAGACCATCACCGACCGGCCCAGCCGCATCCTGCGCCCCGGCATGGTGCTGACCATCGAGCCCGGCATCTATGTGCGGCCCGGCACCGCGGCGCCGGAACAGTTCCACGGCATCGGCATCCGCATCGAGGACGACGCCATCGTCACGGCCGAAGGCTGTGAGCTGATCACGCGCGGCGTGCCCGTGAAGGCCGACGAGATCGAGGCGCTGATGCGCTGAGTCCGTCAGGCCGCGTGGGCATGCGCTGACACACGACGGTTGTTCGAGGAGGAAGATGTTGTCCATGCGTAAAACCAAACGCCGCTTGACCAAGCTCGCCCTCGCGCTGTACAGCCTGGGCCTCGGCGCCTCGGCGGGGGCGCAACCCATGCCCGTGCAGGCCGGACGCGGCGCGCCGCAGCAGCAGCGTGCCGTCACCGCAGTGGACACACGCTGGAAGGAGAGCTTCGACGCCTTCGCCGCGGCCGACCTCCAGCAGGCGCCGCAAACCGGCGGCGTGCTGTTCGTGGGCAGCTCCTCGATCCGGCTGTGGGACGACCTGGAAACCCAGTTCGACAAGATGCCGGTGATCAAGCGCGGCTTCGGCGGCTCGCGCATGCTGGATGTGGCAGAGCATGTCGAACAGCTCGTGCTGCCCTACCAGCCGCGCCTGATCGTGGTCTACGCCGGCGACAACGACCTGGCCGAGGGCCGCACGCCGCAGCAGGTGCTGGACAGCTTCGTCGCGTTCGTCGAGCGCGTGCGCGCCGAATTGCCTGGCACGCGCATCGCGTACCTGTCGATCAAGCCCAGCCCTTCGCGCGTGGCGCTGCTGCCGCAGGCCATGCAAGCCAATGCGCTCATCGCGGGCTACAGCGCCCGCACGCCCAACCTGGACTTCATCGACATCTATTCGCGCATGCTGGACGCCGACGGCAAACCGCGCACCGACCTCTACTCGGCCGATGCGCTGCACATGAACCCTGCCGGCTACGCGATCTGGAAGGCCACGATCACGCCGCACCTGCTGCCGCAGCAGCCGCAGTCGGCCGGGCTCAGTGCGGCAGCGCTGCAGAAGACGGCGGTCTCGGCCCGGCCGGGGCCTTGACGCCGCCCGCCGCGCGCGCCTTGCGCCGCGCGGCCGCCTGCCGGTCCAGCTCCTGGCTCAGCAGCGCCACACCGTAGAGCACGGCGAACGACACCACCACGATGCCCACATCGATCCACGCGCTGCGCGTGGGTGTGGGCGCACCGAACAGCGCCAGGGCCAGCAGCGCCAGCACCAGGTGCGAGCAGAACACCGGCAGCGAGGCCGCACCCATGGTTTCCAGCGCGCGCACGCGCGGCAGATGCCTGGCCATCCACGGTGCGTAGTGCATGGCCAGCACCAGCAGCGCGAACAGGTTGAACAGCCGCAGGGGCGCCAGCTGCCACTTGTCGAACAGCATGTTGAGGCCAGCGTCTTGCGGAATGGGCACCTGCCCGACCACGTGGCGCCAGACGAAGCAGACTGCCGCGTAGGCGATGGCAGTGCCCAGCAGCCAGCGCGGAAACACCACGGGCGGGCGCTGGGCGGCGCGCTCGGCCCCCATCCACAGCCCCATGATCCAGAGGAACTGCCAGGCCAACACATCGAAGGCACCGGTCTGCACCAACGGCACGCGGATGCCGGCGGCCGGCGCCAGCGCCTCGTAGAGCACGCCGCCCAGCTTGAATTGCGCCAACAGCCACAGCGCCACGCTGCAGGCCATGATGCCGCCCCAGCCGTGGCGCAGGCCGTGCAGCAGCACCATGGGGCTGATCAGCATGAACAGCACGTACAGCGGCAGGATGTCCAGCAGCGGCGGGCTGTAGATCAGCAGCAGCGCGCCGACCAGCGCGTGCAGCGGCTCGTGCAGGTAGTACTTCATGAGGCCGGTGATGGCGTCCTCCTGCAGCACCACGGCGATCAGCGCCACCACGCTGAACAGGAACAGCAGCATGGCGGCCTGGCACAGGTAGATCTTGGCCACGCGGCGGTAGAACGCGCTGCGCATGCGCTCCTCGCCCTCGCGCCGTTCGCGCCCGGCATAGACCATGCCGGCCATGAAGCCCGACAGCAGCACGAAGCCCTCGGCCGCCGAGACGAAGCCGAAGGGCTGGCCCGTGGGCGAGGCGAAGAGCGTGGGCAGGTGCGTGAACGTCATCAACACCAGCATCAGGCCGCGCAGCGCGTCGATCTGCCACAGGCGCTGGCTGGGCGGCTGACCAGGAGAAGGCGCTGTCATGCGGCCAGCCTACCCGTGCGACGCCGTCGGCGTCCGAAAACCCGCAGCGGCAGCGGGTTCACCGCTGCCCAGGCGCTCGAATTCGGCGATCACCTGCGCGCCCAGCAGCAGCAGCGCCGCCGCCAGCTCCAGGCTCAGCAGCACCGCGATGGCGGTCGTCAGCGAGCCGTAGACCTGGCCGATCTGCGACAGCGTGGCCATGTACCACACCAGCACGCGCCGTGAGATCTCCCACAGCACTGCCGCGGCCACGGCACCCAGCAATGCGTGCGAGGGCGACAACCGACCGACCGGCAGCACCAGGTAGATGGCGGCCAGCACGAACACCTCGCCCGCGAAGCCGAGCAGGTACAGCAGCACGGTGGACAAATGGCCCAGCGACCAGTTGAGCCACAGGAAATGCAGTTCCTCGCGGCCGACCGCCTGGAAGGCACCCGACACCAGCGTCACCACGAGCAGGCCCGCGCCCAGCGCAAGGATGCAGACATACGGCAGGGCGGCCGAGACGATGAAGCGCCGGCGCCGCACCGCCACGCGGTGGTGGAAGATCACCGACATCGCGTTCTCCAGCACCGTGAATGCCAATGAACTGAAGAACAGCATGCTGGCCAGCAGCACCCAGCCCAGCACCTCGCGGTGCGCCAGGAAGTTCGCCAGCTCGGCCACGATGGCGCCCGACTGGCCCGGCAGCAGCCAGGCCAGGTAGTGGCGCAGCGTGGCCAGCAGCGCGGCTTGGTCGATGAAGTGCGAGAGCGCGATGACCGTCAGGATCAGCATCGGCACGATGGACAGCAGCGCGTAGTACGCCACGGCGCCGGCCAGCAGCAGGCCCTGGTTCGCCTTGAAAGCCTTGAGCACGCGCCAGGCGAAGCCCGCGGGCTCGGCCAGCAGCAGTGCCAGCCGGTCGGGCCGCATGTGTTGCTCAGGGGGCGGGCAGTGGCGGCGCACCATCGGGATCCGGCTCGGCGGGCAGGCCGGGCTCGGGTGCGCCATCGCCAGGCTCCACGGGCATGCCACCCGGTTCGGGCTCGCCATCGTCTTCGCCGTGGCGGCGTGGGGGGCGGTGTGGCATCGTCATGGAGCTCTCAAGGATCAGGCAGCCATCATGGGCGCCCCGCCGTGCCCGCGGCGCCCGGCAAGCGCCGCGAAGCGCTGTAGTCGCTGGCCGACACCCGCTCTGGTGGCGGCGCGGCGCCCGGTGCCGGGTCGCCAGATCGGGCGCTGCGCCCGACTGCGCGGCTCAGGCCTTGCGCGCCTCCATGGCGGCGATGACCTGGTTCGCCAGGAACTCCAGCTCCTCCATCTGCGCCGCGGTGATGCCGCGGGGGACCGTGTCGATCACGCACAAGGTGCCCAAGGCGTGTCCGGCGGACGTGACCAGCGGCGCCCCGGCGTAGAAGCGGATGTTCGGATCGCCCGTCACCAGTGCGTTGTTCTCGAAGCGGGGATCGGCCTGGGCGTCCTGCACCACCATCACCTCGCCGGGCGTCTGGATCGCATGCGCGCAGAACGCCAATTCACGCGGTGTCTCCTTGGCCTGCAGACCCACGCGCGACTTGAACCACTGGCGCGTGCCATCGACCAGGGACACGAGTGCCATGGGCGTGCCGCAGACCGAAGCCGCCAAGCGCGTGATGTCGTCGTAAGCACGCTCCTCCGGTGAGTCCATCACATTGAGGGCCTGCAGCGCCGCGATGCGGGCACGTTCGCCCAGAACCTGCGCCAGCACCTCCCGGTTTTCCTTGAACGAGCCCTGCACGAGGCGCATGTCCTCCAGGTAGCGCAGCAAGCCGACGGTGTCCTCGCCACGCTCCGCCGCCCGGGCGACCAGATCCTCCATGCGCTGGATGCAGCGGTCACCGTCCGCGATCCTCTGGATCATGGCGGTCAGGTCGTTGATGCGTTGCTTGCGTGTCGGCACAGGTGGCTTTCGGTTGGGACAGGGGATTGTCGTGCCACCGGTATGTCTGGCGGCGTCGGGGGCAAAGGCCCCGCCGCGCCGGCGGTGTCAGCGTCGTGCCGCCACCAGCTTCATGCCGGGCATGAGTTCGGCCGCGAGCTCGGGCCGTTCCAGCGCGTAGTCCAGGTTCATGCGCGCGATCTCCACATGCTCCTCGCCCAGCGCCTGGGCCCGGTAGCCCTGGCCCTTCTCGATGGCCTGCACCATGGCGTGGTGCGTGCGGTGCGCCTGCTGCATCCACTGCTGGCCCTCCTGCATGGACGACTGCATGGGCAGCATGGCGCTGGGCGCGGCGAAGGGCTGGCTGTCCAGCATGTCCATGATCCGCTTGACGGCCGCATTGCCGCAGCCTTCCACCACGAGCTGGTGGAAGCGGTCGTTCATCTCCACGTAGGCGGCGTAGTCGTCCAGTTCCATCGTGGGTTTGTTGACGGCCTTGTCGCCCGCGTCCAGGCAGTCGTGCAGCTCGCGCAGCAGCTGGCGCGGCGCGCCATCCTCGGCCAGCAGGCGCAGCGCCAGGCCTTCGACCACGCCGCGGACGCGAATCGCGTCGGCAATCTCCTGCGAGGTGAAGCGCCGCATCTGGTAGCCGCCAGCCGGCGAGGGCTCGATCAGCCCCTCGTGCTCCAGGCTGGCCAGCGCCAGCCGCACCGGCGTGCGCGATGCGCCGAGCTTCTCAGCCAGCGGGATCTCGGCGAGGCGCTCGCCAGGGCCGAATTCGCCCTTCAGGATCATGTCGCGCAGCTGCACGAGCACGCGGGATTGTTGGGAGTCCATGGGGAGCCTCGTTGCATGCAGGAATCGGCCGTGGATTGTAGAAGCCTGCTTGCCTGCACGCACCCACAGCGCACTGGCCTAAATTCTGCATGCATCAGCCGGAAATTTTCTTGCGAAACACCTCTATGCACCGCTTTGATGCAGAGAAAACCCCTATAGCAGTGCCAATTCCCGAGCGAGCCAGTGTGACAAAGCTTTGACGCAGGTCAGATGATGCAGACAATGAATCCCGTTGCATGCAATGGCGTGCAGACCCGAACCCATCCTGGAGCACCCCGATGATCAGCGCCGAACAAAACGACTTCATCACCCGCGTTGGCCGCGGCACGCCCGCCGGCACGCTGCTGCGCAAGTACTGGCAGCCCGTGGCGCTGTCGGAGGAACTGCGCGGCCCGCGCCCGCTCAAGCCCGTGCAGCTCATGGGCCAACATTTCGTGCTGTTCCGCGACGAGACCGGCCGCCTCGGCCTGCTCGACCGCGACTGCCCGCACCGCGGTGCCGACCTCGCCTACGGCCGGCTGGAGAACGGCGGCCTGCGCTGCGCTTTCCACGGCTGGCTGTTCGATGCCAGCGGCCAGTGCCTGGAAACGCCGGCCGAGCCCGCCGGCAGCAAGCTCTGCACGCGCATCCAGCAGGGCGCCTACCCGGTGGTGGAGAAGAGCGGCGTCGTGTTCGCCTACATCGGCGAGGGCGAGGCGCCCGCCTTCCCAGAATTCGACTGCTTCGTCGCGCCCGACAGCCACACCTTCGCGTTCAAGGGCCTGTGGGAATGCAACTGGCTGCAGGCGCTGGAGGTGGGCATGGACCCGGCCCATGCCTCCTTCCTGCACCGCTTCTACGAGGACGAGGACACGTCGGAAAGCTACGGCAAGCAGTTCCGCGGCGCGTCGGCCGATTCCGACCTGGCCATCACCCAGGTGCTGCGCGAGTACGACCGGCCCGAAATCCGCGCCGAGGCCGCGCCCTACGGCATGCGCCTGACCACGCTGCGCACCCTGTCGCCCGAGCAGACCCATGTGCGCGTGACCAACGTGGTGTTCCCGCAGGCCTTCGTGATCCCGATGAGCACCGAGATGACGATCTCGCAGTGGCATGTGCCCATCGACGACCACCACTGCTACTGGTACGCCATCTTCACCAGCTTCACCGGCCCGGTGGACAAGCAGCAGATGCGCGAGCAACGCCTCAAAACCATCGACCTGCCCGACTACCGCTCGCGCAAGAACAAGCACAACGCGTACGGCTACAGCGCCGAGGAACAGCGCAACAAGACCTACACCGGCATGGGCGAGGACATCAACGTGCACGACCAGTGGGCCTGCGAATCCATGGGCAGCATCCAGGACCGCACGCGCGAGCACCTGGGCACGACCGACAAGGGCATCATGCTGTACCGCCGCCAGCTGGTGAAGGCGATCGAGGCGGCCCAGGCCGGCGATCCCGTGCCGATGCAGCCGACCCTCGAAGAAGCCGGCACGCTGACCGGGCCACCGTCCATCGACGGCGTGGCCGCAACGGACAAGACCGACAGCTACTGCATCGAAGCCGACCTGGCGCGCCGCCAGGGCTCCGACTGGGCCTCCGCCCGCTTGACGGCAGCCTGACATGAGCAGCAGCTTCGCCGAACGCTTCGGCCTGTGGAGCGCCGACCAACAGGCCCAGGCCAAGGACATCATCGCCCGCATCGACGCGGGCGAACTCGACGTGCTGCGCTTCGCCTGGCCCGACCAGCATGGCGTGCTGCGCGGCAAGACCCTGGTGGCCGTTGCCGCACGCAGCGCGCTCGCACGCGGCGTCAACCTCACGAGCACGCTGCTGGCCAAGGACACCTCGCACCGCTCGGTGTTCCCCGTCTTCTCGGCCGGCGGCGGCTTCGCGCTCGAAGGCCTGCAAGGCGGCGCCGACTTCGTGGTGCTGGCCGACCCATCCACCTTTCGCATGCTGCCCTGGGCGCCGCGCACCGGCTGGGTGCTGTGCGATGCCTACATGAAGGACGGCCAGCCCTGCCCCTTCGCCACGCGCAGCATCCTGCAGCGCGCACTGGGCCAGCTGAGCGCGCGCAACCTGGAGTTCGTCGCCGGCCTGGAGGTGGAGTTCCATGTCTTCAAGCTCGACGAGGCGCACATGGCGCTCAGCGATTCGGGCCAGCCCGGCACGCCGCCCGCCGTCTCTTTGCTCACGCACGGACACCAGTACCTGACCGAGCTGCGCTACGACCGCGTGGACGCGCTCATGGACCTGCTGCGCACGCAGCTCCAGGCGCTGGGCCTGCCCTTGCATTCGCTGGAGATCGAGTTCGGCCCGAGCCAGTTCGAGCTGGTGTTCGGGCCCACCGTCGGCATGGCGCCGGCCGACACCATGGTGCTGCTGCGCAGCGCCATCAAGCAGATCTGCCAGCGCAACGGCTACCACGCCACCTTCATGTGCCGGCCGAAGATCCCCAGCGTGATGTCCAGCGGCTGGCACCTGCACCAGTCGCTGCAGCATGTGAAGAGCGGCGCCAACGCCTTCATGCCCGAAGCTGGCGGTGGTGTGCTGAGCCCGCTCGGCATGCAGTACCTGGCCGGCCTCAAGGCGCACGCCTGCGGCGCCGCCGCGCTGGCCAGCCCCACGCTGAACGGCTACCGCCGCTACCGGCCGTTCTCGCTCGCGCCCGACCGCGCCATCTGGGCCCAGGACAACCGCGGCGCCATGCTGCGCGTGCTGGGCGCGCCGGGCGACAACGCCTCGCGCATCGAGAACCGCGTCGGCGAGCCCACAGCCAACCCTTACCTTTACCTGGCCTCGCAGCTGTTCTCGGGCCTGCACGGCATCGAACACGCGATGGACCCGGGCCCCTCCGCCGACGCACCCTACGAGACGCCGGCCGAACAGCTGCCGCGCTCGCTCGACGCCGCGCTGGCCGCACTGCAGGCCGACGCCGTGCTGGTCGAAGGACTGGGCAAGCCCTTCGTCGACTACTACTGCCACATCAAGCAGGCCGAGATCGCACGCTTCAACCTCGAAGTCACCGAGTGGGAACACCGCGAATACTTCGACATGTTCTAGGAACACGCCATGCCCACGATCCACTACATCCTCAAAGACGGCAGCACGCGCAGCGTGGAGGCCAAGCCCGGCGCCAGCGTGATGGAGACCGCCATCCACCACAACATCCGCGGCATCGACGCCGAGTGCGGCGGCAGCTGCTCCTGCGCGACCTGCCATGTCTATGTCGACGAGGCCTTCCTCGGCAAGCTGGTGCCGCCCGACGAGATGGAAGACGAACTGCTGGACGGCACCGCCAGCGAGCGCGCGCCGAACAGCCGGCTGAGTTGCCAGATCACGGTCACGGCCGCGCTCGACGGCCTCACGGTGCGCGTGCCGGAGACGCAGGTCTGATGGCTGCCGCTTTGGTCATCGTCGGCGCCTCGTACGCGGGCGTGCAGCTCGCGGCGGCGGCCCGCGAGCAGGGCTTCGACGCGCCCATCGTGCTGCTGGGCGACGAGACGCATGCCCCCTACCAGCGCCCGCCGCTGTCCAAGGGCCTGCTCTCCGGCAAGACGGCGGTGGACCAGCTCGCGCTGCGCGGGCCGGGCTTCTACGCCGAGCAGAACATCGACCTGCGCCTGGGTGTGCGCGCCACCGCGCTCGACCTCGCGGCCCAGCGCGTGCAGCTGGCCGACGGCAGCCATCTGGACTACGGCTGGCTGGCGCTGGCCACGGGCGCGCGCTGCCGGCCGCTCGACGTGCCGGGCGCCACGCTGCAAGGCGTGCAGCAGCTGCGCACGCTGGACGATGCGCTGGCCGTGCAGGAGGCCGTCTCCGGCTCCAGCCGCGCCAAGCGCGCCTGCATCGTCGGCGGCGGCTTCATCGGCCTGGAGGTCGCGGCTGCACTCACCGCGGCCGGCGCCCAGGTCACCGTGCTCGAAGGCCAGACGCGGCTGCTCGCACGGAGTTTTCCCGAGCCCATGTCCGACTACATGGCAGAGGCCCACCGCCAGCGCGGCGTGGCGCTGGAACTTGGCCGCGGTGTCGAGGCGCTGCTCGGCAATGCCGCAGGCCACGTCGAATCCGTGCTGCTCGACGACGGCCGCCTGCTCGCCTGCGACCTCGTCGTGCTGGGCATCGGCGTGCTGCCCAACGTGGAACTGGCCGAGGCCGCCGGCATCGCCTGCGCGGGCGGCATCCTCGTCGACGCCTGCGGCCGCACCAGCGCGCCGAACGTGCTGGCCGCCGGCGACGTGGCCAACATGGAACTGCCGCCAGTGCCGGGTGGCCCCGCGCGCCTGCGGCTCGAATCCATCCAGGCCGCCAACGATGGCGCGCGCGCCGCGGCCTCGGTGCTGGCCGGCCAGCCGCAGCCGCTCACCGCCGTGCCCTGGTTCTGGAGCGAGCAGCACGATCTCAAGCTGCAGATGACCGGGCTGCCCGCCCATGGCGACGAGACCGTGCTGCGCGGCGACATGGCCGACGACCGCTTCACGCTGTTCTACCTGCGCGACGGCGCGGTGGTGGCCGCGCATTCGGTCAACCGGCCGGCAGAGCACATGCTGGCCCGCAAGCTGGTCGCCGTCGGGGCGCAGATACCGGCCGACCTGCTGGCAGACCCCGCCAGCGACCTCAAACCGTTTTCCATCCCCCGGCCTCGCGGCTGATCCTTCCCCTCGGAGTTCCCCACGATGAAGATGACCAAACGCACTCTGTTCGCCCTGGCCGCACTGGCCTGCATCGGCGGCGCCGCGCAGGCCCAGGACGCGCTCAAGATCGGACTGATCGGCACCTACTCCGGCCCCTACGCCGACTACGGCCGCCAGTTCGACGCGGGCGTGGCGCTCTACCTCAAGGAGCACGGCGGCAAGCTCGCCGGCCGCACCGTGGAAGTGGTGAAGAAGGACACCGGCGGCGCCAACCCCGATGCCTCCAAGCGCATCGCCCAGGAGCTGATCGTGCGCGACAAGGTGCAGATCCTCACGGGCCTGGACTTCAGCCCCAACGCCTACGCCGTGGCGGCCGTTGCCACCCAGGCCAAGATTCCGACCGTGGTGATGAACGCATCGTCCTCGGGCATCACCGCCGCCTCGCCCTACGTGGCGCGGCTGTCGTTCACGGTGCAGCAGGTGTCCGACCCGATGGCCCGCTGGATGCTCAAGAACGGCACCAAGGAAGCCTATGTGGTGGTGGCCGACTATGCGCCGGGCACCGATTCGCTAACCGCCTTCAAGAAGGCCTTCGAAGAGGGTGGCGGCAAGGTCGTGGGCGAGCTGAAGACACCCATGAACAACCCCGACTTCTCGGCCTACGTGCAGCGCATCAAGGACGCCAAGCCGCAGTCGGTGTTCTTCTTCTTCCCCTCGGGCGTGATGCCCCCGGCCTTCCTCAAGGTCTGGAAGGAACGCGGCATGGACGAGGCCGGCATCAAGCTCTATGCCACGGGCGAAGCCACCGACGACAGCTACCTGGACGCCACCGGCGACGTGGCCCTGGGCCTGGTCACCAGCCACCACTACTCGTTCGCCCACCCATCGGCCAAGAACCAGAAGTTCGTCAAGGACTTCGAAGCCCAGTTCGGCACCACGATGCGGCCCAGCTACTTCGCCGTGACGGCCTACGACGCGATGTCGGCCATCGATCTTGCGCTCAAGAAGACCGGTGGCGACGCGAGCGGCGACAAGGTGATGGAGGCGTTCAAGGGCCTGCAGTTCGAAAGCCCGCGCGGCCCCATCGAGATCGACGCCGCCACGCGCGACATCGTGCAGACCGTCTACATCCGCAAGACCGAGAAGGCCAATGGCAAGCTCGTGAACGTGGAGTTCGACAAGTTCGACCGCGTGAAGGACCCGGCGAAGGAAGCCAAGTAAGCCTGCGCCCGCCAAGCGCTGACCTCGGCACACGGCGTCCACCCGGACACCGTGCGCCCCGCATCGGGAATCCAATGGGTATCGTCCTCTTCGACGGAGTGGCCTACGGCATGCTCCTGTTCCTCATGGCGGTGGGCCTGTCCATCACCATGGGCTTGATGAACTTCGTCAACCTCGCGCACGGCAGCTTCGCGGTGGTCGGCGGCTACACGGCCGCCGTGCTGATGAACCAGCTGGGCCTGCCGTACGCGGCGGCGTTGGCCGCGGCCTTCGTGGCGGCGGCGCTGATGGGTGCCGTGCTCGAGTTCGCGTTCTACCGCCGGCTGTACCGTGCGCACCCGCTCGACCAGGTGCTGCTGTCCATCGGCGTGGTGTTCGTGTCGATCGCGGCACTGACGTATTTCTTCGGGCCGACCATGCTGGCGTTCAACCTGCCGCCGGCGCTGCAGGGGCAGTTCCCGGTCGCGGGGCTGGAGCTGAGCCGCTACCGCATGTTCCTGATCGTCTGCGGCGTGGTGGTGCTGGCCGTGCTGCTGCTGGCCATGGGCCGCACGCGCTACGGCGCCATGGTGCGCGCCGCGGTGGACAACCAGCGCGTGGCCGGCGGCACCGGCATCCATGTGCAGCGCCTGTTCTTCCTGACCTTCTCGCTGGGCTGCGGCCTGGCGGGCCTGGGCGGCGCGCTGAGCCTCGGCATGCTGGGCCTGGAGCCCTCGTTCCCGCTCAAGTACATGGTGTACTTTTTGATCGTGGTCTGCGTGGGCGGGGCCGGCACCATCACCGGGCCCTTCATCGCCGCGCTGCTGGTCGGCATCGTCGACGTGGCGGGCAAGTACTACCTGCCCGAGGCCGGCGCCTTCCTGATCTACGTGTTCATGATCGGCATGCTGCTGCTGCGGCCCAACGGCATCGTCCCGAAGAAGGGCCTCGCATGATGAAACCCATCACTCTTTCGCCGGGCCAGCTGCGTATGGCCGAGATCGCTTTCTGGCTGGCGCTGGCCTCCAGCTTCTTCCTCGCGCCCAACCACCTCACGCTGCTGAGCCAGATCCTGATCTTCGGCCTGTTCGCCGTGGCGCTGGACATGGCGCTGGGCTACGCCGGCATCCTGACGGTGGGCCACGCGGCCTTCTTCGGGGCCGGCGCCTACACGGCCGGCCTGTTGGCCAAGCACGGCTGGGGTGAGCCGTTCAGCGGCCTGCTGGCCGCGCTGGTGGTGGCCGGGGGGCTGGGCTATGCGCTGAGCTATCTCATCGTGCGCGGTGCCGACCTCACGCGGCTGATGATCACCATCGGCGTGTGCATGCTGCTGGCCGAGCTGGCCAACCGCCTGTCGGGCATCACCGGCGGCAGCGACGGCCTGCAGGGCATGGAAGTCAAGCCGGTGCTGGGCATCTTCGAGTTCGACCTGTTCGGCAAGACGGCCTTCGGCTATGCCTTCGTCGTCGTGCTGGCGATGTTCCTGCTGGTGCGGCTGGTGCTGCGCTCGCCGTTCGGGCTGGCGCTGCGCGGCATCCACGACAACCGCAAGCGCATGCTGGCCATCGGCACGCCGGTGGAGTCGCGGCTGCGCATGGCCTACGGCTTCTCGGCGGCCGTGGCCGGCGTGGCCGGCGCGCTGCTGGCGCAGACCACGCAGTTCGTCGGCATCGAGTCCATCGGCTTCAACCGCTCGGCCGAGATCCTGATCATCCTGGTGCTGGGCGGCACGGGCCGGCTGTACGGCGGGCTCGTCGGCGCCATCGTCTACATGCTGGTGCACGACTGGTTCGCCGACCTGAACCCCGAGTACTGGATGTTCTGGCTCGGCATCTTCCTCATCGCGGCCGTCATGCTGGGCCGCGGCGGCATCATGGGCGCGCTGTCGCGCCGCATCCGCACGCAGGAGCACATGCGATGACCGCCTTGCAAACGAGTGGCCTGGGCATCAGCTTCGGCGCCTTCCACGCCGTGGCCGACGTGAACCTCACGCTGGAACCCGGCGCACGCCAGGCGCTGATCGGCCCCAACGGCGCGGGCAAGACCACGCTGATCAACCTGCTCACGGGCATCTACAAGCCGAGTGCCGGCAGCATCCGCATGAACGGCGAAGACATCACGTCCTGGCCCGCCGACAGGCGCGCCCGCCAAGGCCTGGCGCGCACCTTCCAGATCAACACGCTGTTCGCCAGCCTCACGCCGCTGCTGTCGGTGGTGCTGGCCATCCATGAGCGCGAGGGCCAGGGCGCCACCTGGTGGCGCCCGTTCAGCCGCAGCACGGCCGCGTTCGACGAAGCCCACGCGCTGCTGCGGCGCCTGCGCCTGGACGCGCTGGCCAACACGCCCGTGGCCGAACTGGCCTACGGCAAGCAGCGGCTGCTGGAGATCGCGCTGGCGCTGGCCGCGCGCCCGCGCATCCTGCTGCTGGACGAGCCGGCCGCGGGCGTGCCCGTGGACGAGAGCGGCGAGCTGTTCGACGTGATCGCCGAACTGCCCGACGACATCAGCGTGCTGTTCATCGAGCACGACATGAACCTGGTGTTCCGCTTCGCGCGGCGCATCTCGGTGCTGGTGGCCGGCCGCATCCTGACCGAGGGCACGCCGGCCGAGATCGGCCGCGACCCGCGCGTGCGCGAGGTCTACCTGGGCAAGACCCACGTCAACATCCGCAAGGAGGCCACCCATGTCTGAACTGCTGGCCTTCGACGGCGTGACGGCCGGCTACGGCAACGCCGTGGTGCTGCACCGCCTGGGCTTCAGCCTGCGCGCGGGCGAGAGCCTGGCCATCCTGGGGCGCAACGGCGTGGGCAAGACCACCACGCTGGAGACCTTGATGGGCAACACCCGCGTGACGGGCGGCGCCATCCGCTGGCGCGGACAAGACATCACGCGCCTGCCGGCCCACCAGCGCGTGCGCGCCGGACTGGGCTGGGTGCCGCAGGAGCGCGAGGTGTTTCCCTCGCTGACCGTGGAGGAGAACCTCACGGTCGTGGCCCGGCCAGGCGCCTGGAACCTCACGCGTGTCTACGGCCTGTTCCCGCGGCTGCGCGAGCGCCGCGCCAACTACGGCAACCAGCTCTCGGGCGGCGAGCAGCAGATGCTGGCGATCGCCCGCGCCCTCATGACGAATCCGCTGCTGCTGCTGCTCGACGAGCCCATGGAGGGCCTGGCGCCCATCATCGTCGAGGAGCTGGCCGAAGCCATCCGCCGGCTCTGCGAACAGGAGGGCCTGGCCTCCATCGTGGTCGAGCAGCACCCCGTGCTCGCGCTCGAGATGACGCACCAGGCCATCGTGCTGGAGCGCGGCACCGTGGTGCACGCCGGCCCCAGCGCCGCACTGGCGGCGGACCAGCCCCTGCTCGACAAGTTCCTCGGCGTCGGCATCGAAGAAGAGCCCGCCTGACCACGCCCCTTTTTCCTGGAGTCTTCCCATGTTCCATCGCCGCCACCTCCTCGCCGCCGGCACGCTCGGCCTCGCCCTGCCGCGCGCGTTCGCGCAGGATCCCGTCCGCATCGGCCTCGTCGCCGAGATGTCCGGTCCCTTCGCCGAGTTCGGCCGCCAGATGCTGGCCGGCATCCAGGTCTACCAGAAGCAGTTCGGCGACAGTGTCGCGGGGCGCAAGGTCGAGATCGTCGTCAAGGACGTGGCCGGCCCCAACCCCGAGCTGGCCAAGCGGCTCGCGCAGGAACTCGTGGTGCGCGACAAGGTCAGCGTGCTGGCCGGCTTCGGCTTCACGCCCAACGCGCTGTCCGTCGCGCCCATCGCCACGCAGGCCAAGGTGCCCATGGTGGTCATGAACGCGGCCGCCGCCAAGCTGACCGAGAAGTCGCCCTTCATGGTGCGCACCTCGTTCGACTACCCGCGCACCGTGCCGCCCATCGCCCAATGGGCCGCGCAGAAGGGCTCGAAGAAGGCCTATGTGATCGTGGCCGACTACGCGCCCGGCCACGACGCCGAGGCCGCCTTCCTGGCCGCCTACAAGGCCGCGGGCGGCGAGATCGTGGGCAGTGTGCGCACGCCGCTGGTCACGCTGGACTTCTCGCCCTACATGCAGCGCGTGAAGGATGCGAAGCCCGACCTGCTGTTCGCCTTCGTCAACGGCGGCGACGTGGCCCCGGCCTTCATCCGCGAGTACCGCGAGAAGGGCCTGGAGCAGGCCGGTATCCAGCTGGTGGGCACCGGCGACATCGTCGACGAGGCCATCATCGAGACCATCGGCGAGCGCGCCCTGGGCCTGACCACGGTCTACCCGTACTCCATGCACCACAAGTCGGAACTGAACGCGCGCTTCGTGCGCGACTTCAAGGCCCAGCGCGACGCCAGGGCCAGGCCCACCATCATGGCCGTGGCCGCCTACGACGGCCTGGCCGCCATCTACGCCGCGCTGCAGAAGACCGGCGGCCGGGCCGACGGCGCCGCCCTGCTGCAGGCCATGCAGGGCCTGCAGCTGGACAGCCCGCGCGGCCGCATCGCCATCGACGCGCAAACGCGCGACATCGTGCAGGACCAGTACATCCGCCGCGTCGAGAAGGTCGGCGAGGTGCTGGCCAACGTGGAGTTCGAGACCTACCCGGCAGCCAAGGGATGAGCACCCCGGCCCTGCAGCTGGACATCGGCGCGCTGACCGCCGCCTACGCACGCGGCGTGCACGGGCCTGTGGCGGTGCTGCAGGCCCTGCTGGCCGAGGTGAACGCCGACGCGCGAGGCCTCAACGCCTTCTGCCACCTGGACGCCGAAGGCGCGCTGGCCCAGGCGCAGGCCTCGGCCGCGCGCTGGCGGGCCGGCCGCGCGTTGGGCCCGCTGGATGGCGTGCCCGTATCCATCAAGGACCTGCTGCCGGTGGCTGGCTGGCCCACGCGGCGCGGCTCGCTGGCCACGGCCGGCGAACCACCCGCGGCGCAGGACGCACCGCTGGTGGCGCAGCTGCGCGCCGCCGGCGCCGTGCTGTTCGGCAAGACCACGACCACCGAATTCGGCTGGGCCACGGAAAGCCACAACCCGCACGCCGGCACCACGCGCAACCCGCGTGACCCGGCGCGCAGCGCGGGCGGCTCCAGCAGCGGCGCCGCCGCGCAGGTGGCGGCCGGCTGGGGGCCGCTGGCCATCGGCAGCGATGCGGGCGGCTCGGTGCGCATTCCGGCCGCCTACTGCGGCGTGGTGGGCTTCAAGCCCACGTTCGGCGCGATCCCGGCTGCGCCGCAGAGCGCCTTCGCCGAGTTCGCGCACTTCGGCCCGCTCACGCGCAGCGTGGCCGACTGCGCGCGCGCCATGGCCGTGCTGTCCCAGCCCGACCCGCGCGACCCGGCCTCGCTGTATCCGCGCGGGGCCGCGCAGCGGCCGGCGCAGCTGCGCATCGGCTGGAGCCTGGCGCTGGGTGCGCCCACCGCGCTGGAGCCTGCCATCGCCCAGGCGCTGCAGGCCTTGGTCGAGCGCCTGTCAGCGGCCGGCCACCAGCTGGTGGCGCTGCCGCCGCTGGGCCTGGACGCGGCCGATGCCATGTGGACAGTCTGGCAGTCGCGCGTGCACGAGTCCTTCGTCGACTGGACCGATGCACAGCGCGCGGCGCTGGACCCGGCGCTGCAGCGCCTGTGGGAGCAGGGCGCCGATCTCTCGCCAACGCGGCTGGCGCGCGCCCGCGCCCAGCTGCGCGGGCTGGCCGGCGCGCTGGCCCAGCAGTTCGCCGGCATCGACGTGCTGCTGACACCCAGCGCCCCGACCGTGGCGCCCCTGCTGCCCGGTGCACCGGACACCCAGCCGCGCAACTGGTTCGCCGGCAACGGCTACTGCTACCCGTTCAACCTCACGCAGCAGCCGGCGCTGAGCCTGCCGCTGGGCCGCGATGCGCAGGGCCTGCCGTTCGGCGTTCAGGTGGTGGGGCGGCGCTACGCGGATGAGCTGGTGCTGCATGCGGGGCGGTTGGTCGAAGGGATGCTGGCGGCGGGGTGAAGCGGGCTGGCGGAACGCTGGTGGATGACAATCCAACGATGTGTCCCCGCAAACCGGCATCCAAGAACCCCGGTGCAGTCGCGTCTCTACCGGTGGAATCGGCCTTCGCCGAAGTGGTGCGGCTGATCGAACGGGCGCGCCAGCGCGCCTACCAAGCCGTCAACTCGACGATGGTCGATCTGTATTGGCAGTTGGGCGAGTACCTGCACCTCCGGATCGAGGCAGACGGATGGGCCAAGGGCACCGTGGTGCAACTGGCGTCGTACATCGCGCAGCGCGCACCCGGCGCACGGGGCTACTCGCCGCAGAACCTGTGGCGCATGCGGCAGTTCTATGAAACCTACCGGGACGACGAGAAACTCTCACCAATGGTGAGAGTTTTGCCTTGGACCCACAACCTGATCATCCTGACCCAGTGCAAACGACAAGAGGAACGTGAGTTCTACTTGCGCATGGCTGCACAACAGCGCTGGGGCAAACGTGAATTGGAGCGTCAGTTCCGGCTGGCCGCGTTCGAACAGGCGGTACTGACACCGCCAAAACTCTCGCCGCCGGTGAGTGACTTGCACGGCGAAGCGGCGATGAGTGCCTTCAAGGATGCCTACTCCGTCGAGTTTCTGGCCCTGCCAGTTGGCCACACCGAAGCCGACCTGCACCGCGGCCTGCTGGCCGAGTTGCGCAGCTTCCTGATCGAACTGGGCCGCGACTTCTGTTTCGTCGGCTCCGAGTTCCCCTTGCAGGTGGGTGGACGCGATTTCGCACTCGACCTGCTGTTCTTCCACCGCGGCCTGAACTGCCTGGTGGCCATCGAGCTGAAGGTGGACCGCTTCGAACCCGAGCACTCGGCAAGCTCAACTTCTACCTGGAAGCGCTGGACCGCGACGTCAGGAAGCCGCACGAGAACCCGGCCATCGGCCTGCTGCTGTGCGCCAGCAAGGACGCCGAGGTGGTGGAGTACGCCCTGAGCCGCACGCTGTCGCCCGCGCTGGTGGCGCAGTACCAGACGCAGCTGCCCGACAGGCAGCTGTTGGCGGCGAAGCTGCACGAGTTCTATGCGCTGAGCGCGCCCGACGTGGCACCAGCCGATCCGCCACCCAAGCGCCCGCGCAAGCGACGCACGGCCTGAGCGCTGCACGGCGCAGAGCCTGAGCGCACCACAGGCCGATCCAGGCGGCGCCACAATCGCGGCTCGCTCCCCGTCCCCTTCGGCCCGCCCAGCCCACTCCCGCATGTCCGCCCCGCCCGCCGCGCCCGCCTCCCCGCCCGACTTCTCCTTCCGCAGCATCGCCATCCCCGCCTTCGGCCCCTCACTGCTGTTCGGCCTGGGCGAGGGCGCCATCCTGCCCATCATCCCGCTCATGGCGCGCGAGCTCGGCGGCTCCGTGCCCATGGCCGCGCTGATCGTCACGCTGATCGGCCTGGGTTCGCTGCTCTCCAACATCCCGGCTTCGCTGATCACCATGCGCTGGGGCGAGCGCGGCGCCATCGTCGCCGCCGGGCTCTGGAGCGCCGTCGGCATGGCGCTGTGCGTGTTCACCGGCCACCTGGCGCTCTTCGCGCTGGGCTGCTTCATGGTGGGCATGTCGCAGGCGGTCTACAACCTCGCGCGCCAGAGCTACATGACGGAGGCCGTGCCCCTGCACTACCGTGCGCGCGCGCTGTCCACGCTGGGCGGCGTCATGCGCATCGGCATGTTCATCGGGCCGTTCCTCGGCGCGGCGGCCGTGCACGCCTTCGGCCTGCCGGGTGCCTTCGGTGTCGGCATCGCGGGGGTGCTGGCCGCAGCGGCGCTCGGCTCGCGCGTGCCCGACCTGCCAGTGCCCCCGCCGCCGCCCGGCCAGGCCGCGCCGGCGGCCACCAGCATCGCCTCCATGCTGCGCGACCACCGCCGCACCTTCCTCACGCTGGGCCTGGGCGTCACGCTGCTGAGCGCCGTGCGCGCCTCGCGCCAGGTGGTGATCCCGCTGTGGGCCGACCACCTGATGCTGGCGCCGGCCGTGGCCTCGCTGGTCTACGGCCTGGCCGGCGGCATCGACATGCTGGTCTTCTACCCGGCCGGCAAGCTCATGGACCTCAAGGGCCGGCGCTGGGTCGCGGTGCCGTCCATGGTCATCATGGGCCTGGGCATGCTGGCGATGCCCTTCACCGCGGGCTTCAACACGCTGCTGGTCGCGGCGCTGGCCATCGGCTTCGGCAACGGCATCGGCTCGGGCCTGATCATGACGCTGGGCGCCGACCACTCCCCACGCCATGGCCGCGCGCACTTCCTCGGCGTGTGGCGGCTGATGGCCGACATCGGCTCCTCCAGCGGGCCGGCGCTGCTGTCCTTCCTGGCCGGTGCGCTGTCGCTGGGCTGGGGCATCGCCGCCATCGGCCTCGTGGCCTTCGCGGCGGCCGGCGTGCTGGCGCACTTCATTCCGGCGCGCGTGCCGCGCTGACGCCGCAGCGCTACGCCTGCTCGCGCAGCATCTGCGCGAAGGCCTGGGCCGCCGGCGACAGCGCGAGGCTGCGGCGCTGGTAGACGAAGAACTCGCGGTTCAGCGCCGGCGCGCGCAGCGCCAGGAAGCGGATGCCGAAGTTGGCCGCGAAGCTGCGCGCGTAGTCGGGCACCATGGCCACGCCGAGCCCGGCACCGACCAGCGCCAGCGCGGTCGTGAGGTAGCGCACCTCGGTGGCGGTCTGCATCGACAGCGAGGCATCGTGCGCGTGCAGGCGCTCCTCCACGTAGCGGCTGAAGTCGCCCGAGTAGACGACCCAGCGCTCGCCCTGCAATTCGCGCCACTGCACGGCCTCGCGCGCCGCCAGCGCATGTGTGGCGGCGCAGACCAGGCGCATCGGCACGTGCATGAGGAAGCTGCGCGTCACGTCCTCGCCGGTGGCGCGTTCCGGGCCGATGCCCAGCTCCGCGTCGCCGCGGCGCACCGTGCCCACGATGTCGCCGGCCGAGCCGTCGACGATGCGCAGGCCCACCTGGGGATGCGCGCGCTCGAAGCGCGCCAGCACGCCCGCCACCCAGGTGCAGGCCATCAGCTGCGGTGCCACCACGCGCAGCACGCCGCTCTTGAGCGAGCGCAGGTCGCCCGCGCCTTCCTCGATCTGGCGCAGGTCGTCGAGCATGCGCCGCGCCAGTGGCAGCAGCTGCTGGCCGGCCTCGGTCAAGGTGACGGCGTTGCGCGTGCGGTCGAACAGCTTCACGCCGAGTTCGTCCTCCAGCTGCTGCACCAGCATGCTCACCGCCGACTGCGTGAGGTTCAGCTGCCGCGCAGCCAGCGTGAAGCTCGCGCTGCGCGCCACGACCGAGAACGCACGCATCTGGCGGAGGGTGAGGTTCATGTGCGCACCATTGTGGCGCCGGGCGTGGCCATGGATCAGAAAACCTGATGCGTCGATCAAGGGAATTCGTTGGCCTGATGGCCTGGCGCCCTCCACAATCCGCGCCCTATGCATGTCGCCGTCATCGGGACCGGCATCGTCGGAAGCTGCACGGCCGCCTGGCTGCAGCGCGACGGTCACCAGGTCACCTTCTTCGATCCGCTGGAACCTGGCGAAGCCTGTTCCTTCGGCAACGCGGGTTCGCTCTCGCCGAGCGCCTGCCTGCCGGTGGGCATGCCGGGCATGTGGAAGCGCGTGCCCAGCTGGCTGCTCGACCCGCTGGGGCCGCTCACGGTGCGCTGGCGCCATGCGCCCGTGGTCCTGCCCTGGCTGGTGCGCATGCTGCGGCATTCCTCGCGCGAGGAGGTGACGCGCATCGCCACCGCACTGCGCAGCCTGCTCGTGCCCATCTTCGACTGCTACGGCCCGCTGCTGCAGGACGCCCAGGCCACCGATCTGGTGCGCCGCAGCGGCTGCCTCTACGTCTATTCCTCGCGCGAGAAGGCCGCGCAGTGGGCCTGGGGCATGGGTCTGCGCCGCTCGCTGGGCGTGCAGATGCGCGACGTGGAACGGGACGAACTCGAGCAGCTGGAGCCCGACCTCAAGGGGCGCTTTCGCTTCGGGATCCTGGCGCCCGAGAACGGTTCCACGACCGACCCCTCGGCCCTGGTCAAGGCGCTGCACGCGCACTGCATGGCGCGCGGCGCGGTGCACCTGCGCAAACGCGTGGCCGGCTTCGAGCGGCAGGGCCGCCGGGTCACCGGCGTACGCACCGACGAAGGCGCCAGCCTGCCCGTCGATGGCGTGGTGGTGGCCGCGGGGGCCTGGTCGGGCCGGCTCGCGGCGCAGCTGGGCTCGCGCGTGCCACTGGAAACGCAGCGCGGCTACCACGTCACCGTGCGCAGCTCCAACCTGCAGCTGCGCCACACCGTCATGGCCGTGGAGAACAACCTCATGGTCAACCCCATGGCCATGGGCCTGCGGCTGGCCGGCACGGTGGAGTTCGCCGGCCTCAAGGCACCACCGCGCTACGAGCGTGCCCAGGCGCTCCTGCGGCTGGGCCAGCAGCTGTTCCCGCACCTGGACACCAGCGAGACAACGCAGTGGATGGGCCACCGGCCCTGCCTGCCCGACAGCCTGCCCGTGGTGGGCCGCGCGCGCAGTGCCGACAACGCCTGGCTGGCCTTCGGCCATGGGCACATGGGCATGTGCATGGGGGCGAGCACGGGGCGCGAGGTGGCGCACCTCGTGGCGGGGCGGCCCACGCAGGTCAACCTCGCGCCGTTCCGGCCCGATCGGTTCTGACATGCAGGACATCGCACTGGTCTGCACCGCAGGCTTCGCCGACGTGCTGACGCTGGCGCGGCAGAACCGCAGCGATCCCTACGCGCTGCACGTGCCCGCCTCGCCCTGGCCACAGCTGCTGCCGGCCGCCTGGCGCATCGAAGCGCGCGGGCGCATGGACGCCACCGGCGCCGAGGTCGAGCCACTGGACCTGGCCGGCGTGCTCGACGCGCTGACCGCACTGCCGCGCCCGCCCGCCGGCATCGCGGTCTGCCTGCTGTTCGCCCACCGCAACCCGGCGCATGAGCGCGCCCTGGCGCAACGCATCGCGGCCCTGTGGCCGGGCATGCCCGTGGCCTGCTCGCACGCCGTGCTGCCGCAGGACGGCGAGTACGAGCGCACCTTGGCGACCGTGCAGGCGCTGGGCCTGGATGCGCCGGCGTCGGCCGCAGAGCCCGCGCGCGCGTGCGGCCTGCCGCAGCAGCTGGAGGCGCTGGCCGACCGCATGCAGCAGCGCCTGGTGGCCGAGGCCGTCTCCAGCGTGGTGCGCGAGGCCATGGACTGCGCCGCTGCCGTGTTCCTGCCGGACGGCCGGCTCGTCGCCCAGGCGCGCACGCTGCCGCTGCTGCTGGGCAGCCTGTCGCCAGCCGTGGCCGGGCTGCTCGCGCTCTACCCCGCCGCCAGCATGGCCGAGGGCGACGGCTACCTGCTCAACGACCCCTGGCATGGCGGCACGCACCTGCCCGACCTCACGCTGGTGCGCCCGGTCTGCGTGGACGGCCGCACGGTGGCGCTCGTGGCCTGCGTGCTGCACCACCAGGACGTGGGCGGCATCGCGCCCGGCTCGGTGCCCACGCACGCGAGCAGCATCCAGCAGGAAGGCCTGCGCATCCCGCCCACGCCGCTGGTCCGCGCCGGCCAGATCGACACCGCGCTGCTGCGCCTGCTGCGTGCCAACAGCCGCATGCCCGACAACCTGCAGGGCGACCTGGCCGCGCAATGGGCCTGCCTTGCGCAGGGCGCGCAGGAACTCGCCGACCTGTGGCAGCGCACGCCCGGTGCGGCCGCGCACTGCGTTGCCGCGCTGGCCGCCTCGGAAGCCGCGGCCCGCGCCGCACTGGCGGCCGCACCCGACGGCGACTACGCCTTCGAGGACGCGCTGGACGGCGATGGCATCACGGCCGCGCCCGTGCGCGTGGCGGTGTGCATCCGCAAGCGCGGCGATGCGGCCGAACTCGACCTCACCGGCTGCGCCGACCAGACCCAGGGGCCCGTGAACGCCGCGCGTGGCGCCGTGCAGGCCGCGGTGGCCTACTTCGCGCGCATGCTCGCGCCGCAGGCCGCACCGAACGACGGCAGCCTGGCCCCGCTCACGCTGCGCACGCGGCCCGGCAGCATCGTCGACCCGGCCTTTCCGGCCTCTGTCAACGCGCGCACCAACCTCGTCAAGCTGCTGGCCAACGCGCTGCTGGGTGCCTGGGCGCAGGCCCTGCCGGCGCGCATGCCGGCGCCCAATGCCGGCGAGGCCGTGGTGCTCTCGCTGGGCGGCACGCGGCCCGATGGCACGCCCTGGCTGCTGACCGAGATCATCGCCTCGGCGGCCGGTGGCGCGCCCACGGGGCCGGGCGGCTCGGGCGTGTCCACCGATGTGGGCAACGCGCGCAGCACGCCGGCCGAGGCCATCGAGGCCCAGGCGCCGCTGCGCGTGGAGCGCGTGGCCGTGCGCGCGGGCTCGGGCGGCGCGGGCCGCCACTGCGGCGGCGACGGCGTGGTGCGCGTCTACCGCCTGCTGCACGGCAGCGGCAGCATCTCCTACCGCGGCGAACGCCACGGCATCGCGCCCCAGGGCGCGGCCGGCGGCCTGCCGGGCGCCTGCGCCGCGGCGCGCATCGAACGCGCCGACGGGCGCGTCGAGCCCCTGCCCGCCAAGGCCCGTGCGCAGTGGCAGGCCGGCGACCGGCTCGTCATCGAGACCGCAGGCGGCGGCGGCTGGGGACAGCCCCCGGCACAGGCCAGCGCATGAGGCCACCGCATGCCGCCCGCCCTGCACGGTTCCTGCTTGGCCGCCCTGATCCCTTTCCATCTCCGGAGTGCTCCATGACCCAGCCCATCTCCCGCCGCCAGTCCCTGCGCCGCCTTGGCGCCGGCACCGCCCTGGCCGCTGCACCGCTGCTCGCCCAGGCCCAGGGCGGCAAGACCATGCGCATCGTCGTGCCGTTCCCCCCCGGCGGCAGCACCGACCTGCTGGCGCGCCGCATCGGCGAGAAGCTGTCGGTCGCGCTCGGCCACACCGTCATCGTGGAGAACCGCGCCGGCGCCGGCGGCACGGTGGGCGCCGACTACGTGGCCAAGTCCGCGCCCGACGGCATGACGCTGCTGATGGGCGTGACGGGCAGCAACGCGATCGCGCAGGCGCTGTACCCCAAGCTGCCCTACGACGTGCTGCGCGACTTCGCGCCCGTGTCCATGGTCGTGAGCTCGCCGCTGGTGGTCACCGTCAACCCTGCGGTCAAGGCCGACACCATCGCCGGGTTCATCGCGCTGGCCAAGGCCAGGCCGGGCTCCATCAGCTATGGCTCGGCCGGCAACGGCACTTCCATGCACCTGACGGGCGAGATGTTCAAGCAGGCCACGCGGACCTCGATGGTGCACATCCCCTACCGCGGCAGCGCGGGCATGCTGCAGGACCTCATGGGCGGGCAGATCGAGGCGACGTTCGGCGACCTGCTGGTGGTGATGCCGCAGCTCGAAGCCGGCAAGCTGCGCGCGCTGGCCGTGACCTCGAAGCAGCGCCACCCCATGCTGCCCAAGGTGCCGACACTGGCCGAGAGCGGCTACCCGGGCTTCGAGGCGCTGTCCTGGCAGGGCCTGTTCGCGCCGGCCGCCACGCCGCCGGATCTGGTGGCCCGCATCAGCGCCGAGGTCAACAAGGCCGTCAGGACGCCGGAGATCGCCGACTTCTTCGCCGCGCGCGGTTTCCTGATCGAGGGCACGACGCCGGCCGCCTTCAAGAGCCTGATCGAGGCCGACGTGAAGAAGTGGTCGGCCATCGTCAAGGTGTCCGGGGCCAAGGCCGACTGATGGAAGGGCCGATCGAACGCATCGGCGCGGTGGTGCGCGCCGGCCAGCGCCAGCCGATCTCGGCCGCCGTGGCCTGGGACCGGCTGGTGTTCGTCTCCGGCCAGGTGCCGATGACGCCGGCCGGCCCGGCCGCGCCCGACATCGCAGGCCAGACGCACGCCACGCTGGACGCCATCGAACGCATCCTGCGCGACGCGGGCTGCACGCTGGAGGACGTGGTCAAGACCACCGTCTGGCTGACCGACGCGGCGGACTATCCCGCCTTCAACGCGGCCTACGCCGAACGTTTTCCGGCCGACCAGGCGCCTGCACGCTCCACCGTGATCGCCGGGCTCATCGCACCCGTGAAGGTGGAGATCGAGGCCGTCGCCGTGCGGCCTGCGGCTTAGAACGTGTTCACGGTCTATCCGGGGTCGCGTTCCTAGAGCCGCCAGGCCTGGGCCCAGGCCCACACGCCGTCCAGCAGTTCTTCCATCACGTCGCCGTCGCTGCGCCCGCTGCGCCCCAGCACCTGGAATCCATGGTCGGCTTCGGCGATGCCGAGGTGCGTGGCGATGCCGCCCAGCCGCTGGGCCGTCTCGGCATAAGGCCCCGGTTCGGCCAGCGCATCGCGCGTGCCGCGGACGAACAGCATGGGCAGATCGATGTCCGCCAGGTGGGCGGCACGCTCCACACCGGGCCGGCCCGCCGGGTGCAGCGGAAAACCCAGGAAGATCAGGCCCTGCACGCCGGACAGCGGCAGGGTGGCCTGGGCTTGGGAGGTCATGCGCCCGCCGAAGGATTTGCCGCCCGCCAGCAGGGTGCGCCCGGGCCAGCGGGCCTGCGCCCAAGCCACCGCGGCACGCACGGTGGCGTGCGCGACAGGGGCTGCGTCCACGCGGCGCGAGCCGGCCTGCATGTATGGGAACTGGTAGCGCAGGCAGGCGATGCGGCGCTCGGCCAGCCCCTGGGCGACCGCCGCCATGAAGGGATGCGCCATGCCGGCACCCGCGCCATGGGCGAACACATAGGCAGCCTCGGCGTCGTCGGGCGTGCTGGCCACCGCATCGACGCTGTGGCCCAGCGCGGTGGTCAGCGACAGGGCCTGCGTCTGCACGCGCCAGCCCTGTGCCTACCAGCCCACCTGGCCGCGGCCCGTGTCCATGACCATGCGCGCGGCCAGGTACAGCCGCGGCGCCACGTTGGACACCAGCACGTACTCGTCGTCGTTGGAGTGCGCGCCGAAGCCGCGCAGGCCGAAGCTCTCCAGCACGCCGCCGCGCGGACGCAGGCCGGCGAAGGCGGCGTCAGTGCCGCCGCCGGTGGCGCGCTCGCGGATCTCCAGCGGCATGCCCAGGCCGCCATACAGGCCGGTGGCGTGCTGCGCCAGCGCGCGCGAGGCCGCGTTGGAAACGAAGGCCGGACGGCTGCGGTAGAAGCTCAGGTCGATCTTGGTGTCGGGGATGAGCTTGTCCTCGATCGACTTCTTCAGCGAGGCCTCCATCAGGTCCAGGTCGGCGTTGGTCAGCGAGCGCACGTCGGCGATCGCCGTGGCCTCGGCCGGGATCACGTTGCGCGAGTTGCCCGCGTTGGCCACGGTCCAGTTGATCTGCAGGCCCTTGGCCGGGTCGCCGAACTGGCGGCTCTTGAGCATCTGGTGCGACAGCTCGTACAGGGCGTTGCGGCCCTGCTCCGGCGCCGCGCCCGCATGGCTGGCCTTGCCGGTCACCTTCATCTCCACGATGGCGATGCTGCTCGTGGCCAGGCGCACCATGTCGCCGCCCTGGGCCGTGGCACTGCCGCCGCCTTCGAACGAGAACACGGCGTCGTAGGCGCCGCCCAGTTCCGTGAGGAACGGGCCAGAGCCGGGCGAGCCCACTTCTTCGTCGCCGTTGATCAGCACGCCGAGCTCGGCATAGTCGTTGAAGCCGTTGCGGGCCAGCATCTCGACGACGTGCAGGATCAGCGCCACCCCCTGCTTGTCGTCGGCGATGCCCAGGCCGTAGGCACGGTCGCCGTCGATGCGGAAGGGCTGCTTGGCGCCCATGCCGCGCGGGTAGACCGTGTCCATGTGGGCGATCAGCAGCACCTTCTTGGCGCCGCGGCCCTTGCGGGTCGCGTAGACCATGCTGCCGAGTTCCGCGCCCTTGAGCTGCGGGTGGAAGCCGGGTGCGCGCGTGGGCTTGATCTCCACCTGCATGCCGGCCTTGCGCAGCCGCTCGGCCACGGTGTCGCCGAGCTTGCGCAGGCCCTCGAGGTCGCGGCTGCCGGACTCGATGCCGACCAGGGTCTCCAGCGTCTTGAGGTAGGGGCCGACATCGGCCTGCGCCTGCTCACGCAGCTTGGCGTCGACCGGCACGGCCGCTGCTGCGGGCGCGGCGGCCGGCTTGGACGCTGCCGCCTGCGACGGGGGCATCGGCGCGCAGGCGCCGAGCAGCAGCGCGGACGCCAGGGCGCCGGCCAGCAGGGACGGGCGGCGGGCAAGGGCAAATGACATCGAGAACTCCTGGAAAACGAAAAAGGCGCGCAGTGTAAAACCCCTGCGCGCCGCGCTGCGCACGGCCGTTCAGGCCGCCACGCGCCGCAGCCGCTGCACCCGCCACAGCAGCGTGGCCGTGATGCTGAGGTTCAGCAGGTTGAACGCGATGCCGTTGAGAAAGGCCGCGTGGTAGCTGCCCGTGAGGTCGAACACCTTGCCCGACATCCAACTGCCCAGCGCAATGCCGAACAGCGTGGCCATGATCGGCGGCGCAGCAAGTGAACGCAGCACTAGCAGACACGGGCGTCGGAGTCGGCGGGCGTTGAGCCAGATGCGCCAAAGCGCCCCCGTGTCGACGCCAGTGTTCCATCGCTACCATCACATGCGAACTTCACTGAGAGCTGCCAACCGATGCGAGCAAACTTGATCGTCCTCCGAAGGAAGCCGGATCGAATACTCAATTGGGCCATCTTCTCCTTGGCAGCAGTAGCACTCGTCGCAGCTGTCACGATGGCGGCGCTCGGCCTCGAGCAAGAGTTGATCTTTTTTTTCACTTGGGCTTTCCTGTACTTCTGCTGGGATTTCCGAGGACGTGTCTGCCAAGACGCGCGCGAGGTCACGATTGATCCTCAGAGCCGGACAGTGGCAGTTTCCGAACTGCGGACCTTCGGTGGAGTCAGGACTGAAAGGTACGCAGTCGAAGAGTTCGCAACATGCGCCTCCTACTTCCCGCCAGGTCCCGCCGGGGGTGTCGTCTGGGTCGAGCTGTTCACCAGCCTTCCGAAACGGGGGCTGCTGATGTGCGCGTTTTCTGGCTGTAAGAATGATGAAGAGCCGCCCGAGGCACGGCAGCTGAGAACGTTGCTGGTCTCAGAGCTACACGTGGAGGACGGCGGCTTTCAAAACGGAATGTTCAAACCGAGACGACTGCGACGCCCCAGAGCCTGTTGAGAGACCTGAACAAGATTTTTGCCCTGTTGAAGCAAAGCAGCGGCACGCAGCGCTCCAATCACGCGGGCGCGTCCGAGAACCGCCGCAGCCGCTGCACCCGCCACAGCAGCGTGGCCGTGATGCTGAGGTTCAGCAGGTTGAACGCGATGCCGTTGAGGAAGGCCGCGTGGTAGCTGCCCGTGAGGTCGAACACCTTGCCCGACATCCAGCCGCCCAGCGCCATGCCGAACAGCGTGGCCATGATGACTGTGCCCACCCGCGCGCCGGCCTCCTGCGGCGGGAAGTACTCGCGCACGATGATGGCGTAGGACGGCACGATGCCGCCCTGGAACAGGCCGAACAGCGCCGAGATCAGGTACAGCGGCACCAGGCCGTCGAAGGGCAGGAACAGCAGCAGCGCCACGCCCTGCAGCGCCGAGCCCAGCAGCAGCGTGCGCAGGCCGCCGATGCGGTCGCAGATCCAGCCCGAGAGCAGCCGGCTGACCACGCCGAAGCCCAGCATCAGCGCCAGCATCTCGGCGCCGCGCGCCGCGCCGTAGCCCAGGTCGCCGCAGTAGGCCACGATGTGCACCTGGGGCATCGCCATGGCGACGCAGCAGGCCAGGCCCGCCACGCACAGCATGCCCTGGGCGGTGCCCAGCGACAGGCCGAACGGTCGGCCCGTCACGAGCGCAGCCGCCGAGGCCGCGGCCGTGCCTTGCGGCGCCACAGCCACGGCCGGCGGCCGCTGGCGCATGCACAGCGCCAGCCCGCCCACCGCGAGGCTGCAGAACACCGCCATGCCCAGGTAGGTCTGGCGCCAGCCCACGGTCTCGATGAAGTGCTGCGCCACCGGCGGCCAGACGGTGCCGGCCAGGTAGTTGCCGCTGGCGCACACCCCGACGGCCATGCCGCGGCGGCGCTCGAACCACAGCGCGGTGTCGGCGATCAGCGGCGCGAAGCTGGCCGAGCAGCCCAGCAGCCCGACCAGGAGGCCCTGCGCCAGCGCGAAGCCGAGCAGGCTCTCGGCCGTGGCGCTGGCCCAGTAGCCCAGGCCCAGGCACAGGCCGCCCAGCGCCAGCGGCCAGCCGATGCCGAAGCGGTCGGCGAGCCGGCCCATCAGCACGCCGCCGATGCCGAAGCCCAGCATCAGCAAGGTGTAGGGCAGCGAGGCATCGGAGCGGGCCACGCCGAACTCGGCCTGCACCGCGGGCAGCGCCACCGACACCACGTACATGCCCCCGTTGCCGACCGCCATCAGCAGCAGCGCGATACCGAGCCGGAACATGGCGTAGCGCGAATCCACGCCGGGGGTCGGCGGCTTGTGTGTCTCCATGGCTTTTTCTTCTGAGAGTGCGGGCGAAGCCCGGACCCTACACCAGCCCGGGAAGGATCACAGTCCCAGCAGCCCCAGCGCCAGCCGGTGCGCGCGCGAGGCGGGGTCGGCCAGTTCGTTCAGCACGTTCATGTGGTTGCGGCCGGGCACGGTCTCGCAGACCGGCACCGCGGCCTCGCCCCAGCGCGCGCGGATCAGCGCGTTCTGGCGCTGGAACTCGGCGCTCTCCTCGCCGCCGACCAGGGCCAGCAGCGGGCCGGCGGGCGCCGGCATCCAGGCCGGGCTCAGCTGAAGGGCCGATTCCTCGGTCAGCTTGAGGTCGGGCGCCAGGAAGGGCGCGTGGCGCAGCGGCTCCAGTTCGTAGATGCCCGACAGTGCCAGCGCGCCGCGCAGCGGCTGCGCCGGCATGCGCCGCTCGATGGCGCGCCAGTTGCAGGCCAGCAGCATCGCGGCCAGGTGGGCACCGGCGCTGTGGCCGGCCAGCGCGATGCGCTGGCGGTCCACGCCCAGCGCGTCGGCCTCGCGCCAGATCCAGGTGACGGCCTTGACCATCTGCTGCACGATCTGCGCGATGCTGGCATAGGGCGCCAGCGCATAGTTGGGCAGGATCACCGAAACGCCGGCCGCCACGAAATGCTCGGCCACGAAGCTGTGGTCGCGCTTGTCCAGCGCGCGCCAGAAGCCGCCGTGGATGTAGACCAGCAGCGGGGCGCCCGCCGCGCCGTCCGGCTGCGCGGCCGGGAACAGGTCCAGCGTCTCCTTGGTGCCGTCACCGTAGCGCAGGTCGAGCTTGCCGCGCAGCTTGCCGCGCGTGGCCTTGGACGCGTCCGTCCAGTGCTGCAGGATCTGCGGGTGCTCGGGGATGGCGGCGCGGGTGTGGTACTGGGCGTCGTACCAGGCGGGGTCGTGTTCGGGCATGGGCGTCATTGTGCGGGCTTCTTCCTGGCCGCACGCGGCGGGTTGGCCTCGCGCAATGCGGCATCGACCATGGCATCGGCCATCCACAGCGCGGTGCGCTCGACCTCGCGATCGCTCACGCCCCAGATGTCCTTCAGGATCACATAGGGCTCGATGCCGTAGATCACCGAGAGCGCGCGGTGCAGCCGGTCGTACACCGCCTTCGGCAGCTGCGGCGCCAGCGGCTCGAGCGCGTGCTCGAGGATGCGCACGCGGTGGCCGCGGCGGAACGGCTCTTCCTCGAGCAGGCCGGCGCGCTCCTGCGCCCATTGCTCCAACGACAGCAGGGCCGCGGCGCGCAGCTGGGGCTCGAACTCCTTGAAGCGCGGGAAGGTCTTCTTGAACAGCTCGTGCAGCCGCGCATGGCCGTCGGGCAGGTCCGACGCATGGCTGCGCACCGGCCCCAGCGAGGCCTCGATCACGGCGGTCAGCAGCGCGCTGCGGCTCTTGAAGTAGCGGTACGCGGTGGCGCGCGACACCTTGGCGCGCACCGCGGTCTCGGCCACGGAGGGAATGTGGCCACCGTCCTGGATGATGGCCATGGCCGTCTCCAGCAGCAGCTTGAAGGTGGCCGCCTTGACACCGCGCTCGGGCGGCTGCGGAGGGGGGCTGTGCGGGAACTTGGGGCGCGCCATGCGGGTTTGTCCGGGTCTGGGTGTGTTGTTTGTGTCTTGCGCGGCGAGACCCGCTCATTATGATGCGCCCATCCCGTTGTGAGACACCTGTCTTAAAACGGACATTCGATCTCACAGCCAGGGCACCGCCCTGCGACATGTGCGGCACCAGGAGACAACCAGATGCGGCTTGCCAGCTGGCGTTGGGGTGGTACGGACCATGTGGGGCTGATCTCGCCCGACGGACGAGAGGCCACGCCGCTCGCGTGCGGTGACGCCAGCCGTGGCGTGCACCCGCTCATCGAGGCTTTGGCCGAAGGCCGGCCGCTGCCGCGCGAAGCGGGCACGCGCCTGCCGGTCTCGGCCATCAGCCTGCGTGCGCCGCTGCCGCGCCCGCACCGCAACCTGTTCTGCGTGGGCCGCAACTACCGCGCCCATGCGGCCGAGCTGGCTGGCACGGTGTTCCGCGACAGCCTGCCGAAAGAAGACGAGTGGCCCATCGTCTTCACCAAGACGCCGCAGACCGTCATCGGTCCCTACGACACCGTGCGCCTGCCGGGCCGCGCCGTCACCGAGCAGATCGACTACGAGAGCGAACTGGCCATCGTCATCGGCAGGCCGGGGCGTGACATTCCCAAGGGTCGCGCCATGGAGCATGTGCTGGGCTACACCGTGGTCAACGACGTCAGCGCGCGCGACGTGCAGACGCGCCACCAGCAGTGGGACCTGGGCAAGAGCTTCGACACCTTCTGCCCCATGGGGCCGTGGATCGTCACCGCCGACGAGCTCGACGGCCGCGCCACCCGCGTGCGTGGCTGGGTCAACGGCGAACTGCGCCAGGACGGGCGGACCGAAGACATGATCTTCGACATCCCCACGCTCATCGAGACCTGCTCGCGCGGCATCACGCTGCTGCCGGGCGACATCATCGCCACCGGCACGCCCTCGGGCGTGGGCATGGGCTTCAAGCCGCCGCGCTGGCTGAAGGCGGGCGATGTGTTCAAGGTCGAGATCGACGGCATCGGCGCCATCGAGAACAGGTTCCAATGAGCTTGCACCTGATCGAACGCATGGTGGCCGAGGACGAAGGCGAGGGCGATGCCGTCGTCTGCATCCACGGCCTGGGCGGCAGCGCCAACACCTTCGGCCCGCTGATGCCCGCGCTGCAGCGCCACCGCGTGCTGCGGCCGGACCTGCCGGGCAGCGCGCGCTCGCAGCGTGCGGAAGGTGCGCTGACGATCCAGCGCTACGTGGACGCCGTGCAGGCCTTTTGCGGCCGCGCCGGTATCGTGCGCGCCCACGTGCTCGGGCATTCGATGGGCACCATCGTGGCCCAGCACCTGGCCGTGCAGAACCCCAAGCTCGTGCGCAGCCTGGCCCTGTTCGGCCCGCTGATGGCGCCGCCCGAGCCGGCCCGCAACGCCATGCGCGCCCGCGCCACCAAGGCCCGCGGGGGCGTGGCCACCATGCACGAGATCGTCGACCAGCTGACGCAGGTGGCGGTGTCGTCAGAGACGCGACAGCAGCACCCGCTGGCCGTGGCCTTCGTCCGCGAGAGCCTGATGCGCCAGGAGCCCGAGGCCTATGCGCGCAGCTGCGAGGCGCTGGCCGGCGCCGAGCCAGCCGCCGTCGACCGCATCGCCTGCCCCGTGCTGCTGGTCACCGGCGACGAGGACGGCGTGGCGCCGCCGCAGAACGTGCGCGCCATGGCCGAGAAGATCGCCGGCGCGCGCGTGCTGGTGCTGCCGCGCTGCGGCCACTGGACGCCCGTCGAGAAGCCCGAGGATTGCCAGCGCGCGCTGCGCGAGTTCCTGGCCAGCGTAAGGAGCTAGCCATGGCGGACGTCCATTTCACCAACGTGCGCATCTTCGACGGCGGCGGCGAGCAACCCTTCATGGGCGAGCTGCTGGTGTCGGGCAACCGCATCCACCGTGTCGTCAAGACCGGCTTCGGCCAGCGCAGCCAGCCGGTCGCCGGCGCCATGGTCATCGATGGCGGCGGCGCCTTCCTGATGCCGGGCATGGTGGAGTCGCACACGCACTTCAGCTGGAACGACCAGCCCAGCCTGGACGCCATCCAGCGCATGCCGCCGGAGGAGCACATCCTGTGGTGCGCGGAAGTGGCCAAGCGCTACCTGGACATGGGGTGGACGAGTTGCGTGGGCGCCGCAGCGGCCAAGCCGCGGCTCGATGTCGTCATCCGCAACGCGATCAACGACGGCACTATTCAAGGCCCGCGCTACCTGGCCGCCAGCCAGGAGATCACGGTGCCCGGCGGCCTGGGCGACACCACGCAACCGCACCTGCCGCAGCCCGAATTCGCGTTCGGCGCCGTGGTCAGCGGCGCCGAGGAGATGCGCCGCTGCGTGCGCATGTTCGCCAAGTACGGCGTGGACACGCTCAAGATCAACCTGTCGGGCGAATCGATCACCGGCATGTCGTCCGAGCGCAGCCAGTTCACGGCCGAAGAGGTGCGCGTCTGTGTCGAGGAAGCCAAGGCCTGGGGCAAGCGCGTGGCCGCGCATGCGCGCAGCACCTGGGCCATCAAGCAGTGCGTGCAGCTGGGCATCGAGGTGATCTACCACGCCAGCTTCTGCGACGAGGAGGCGCTGGACCTGCTGGAGGCGCACAAGATGCAGCACTTCGTGGCGCCCGGCCTGGCCTGGCTCATCCGCACGGTGAACAACGCCAGCGAGTACGGGCTGACGCCCGAAGTCACCCGGAAGATGGGCTACCACCGCGAGCTGGAATGCGCGGTGGCCAGCATGCAGGCGCTGCGCAAGCGCGGCGTGCGCATCCTGCCGGGCGGGGACTACGGCTTTGCCTGGACGCCGCACGGCACCAACGCGCGCGACCTGGAGTACTTCGTGAAGGTCGTGGGCATGAGCACCATGGAGGCGCTGCTGTCGGCCACGGCCTGGGGCGGGCCGATGATGCAGCACGGCAAGGAGATCGGCTACCTGCGCGAAGGTTGCTACGCCGACCTGCTGCTGGTCGACGGCGACCCGCTGGCCGACATCACCATCCTGCAGGACAAGGCCCGCATCCTGGCCGTGATGAAGGACGGCGCATTTCACCGCGCGCCGCCGGTGCGCGAGGGCAGCGGCTCCGCCTACCTGCGCGAGTTGCGCCCCATGAACCGCTGGGCGGCTTGAGGAGAACACCATGGCCGACGTTCTGTTCACCAACGTGCGCATCCTCGAAGGCGGCACGCAGCCGCCCTACCAGGGCAGCGTGCGCGTCAGCGGCAACCGCATCCGCGAGGTCGGCCGCAGCCTGGCGCCCGTGGGCGGCTTCAACAGCGGCGTGCAGGTCATCGACGCGGCCGGCGCCACGCTGATGCCCGGCATGTGCGAGGCGCACACGCACTTCAGCTGGAACGACGCGGCCACGCTGGCCGCCATCCAGGCCATGCCGCTCGAAGAACACGTGTTGTGGTGCGCCAAGGTGGCGGGGCGCTATCTGCAGGCGGGCTTCACATCGTGCGTGGGCGCGGCCTGCGCCAAGCCGCGGCTGGACGTGGTCACGCGCAACGCGATCAACAAGGGCCAGATTCCAGGCCCGCGCTACCTGGCCGCCAGCCAGGAGATCACGGTGCCCGGCGGCCTGGGCGACGAGACGCTGCCGCACCTGCCCTTCCCCGAATTCAGCTTCGGCGTGAACGTGAACGGCGCCGACGACATGCGCAAGGCCGTGCGCAGGTTCCTGGCCTATGGCGTCGACTCGATCAAGCTCAACCTCTCGGGCGACAACTTCACACCGCAGTCGCCGGCCGGCACCACCTGGATGACGGATGCCGAGGTGGCCGCCGCGATGCAGGAGGTCAAGATGCGCGGCAAGCGTGGCGTGGCCCATGCGCGCTCGGCCGACAGCGTCAAGCAGGCGCTGCGCCACGGCATCGAGCTGATCTACCACGCCAGCTACACCGACACCGAGACGCTGGACCTGCTGGAGGCCGCGAAGAACGAGGTGTTCGTCGCGCCCGGCATCGCCATCCTCTACGCCATGCTGCACGAGGCCGAGCCCTTCGGCATCACGCACCAGATGGCGGTGGACATGGGCTACCAGGACGAGTGGGACAACGCCATCGAATCGCTGCGCGCCATGCACAAGCGCGGCATCCGCGTGCTGCCGGGCGGCGACTACGGCTTCGCGTTCACCCCGCATTGCCAGAATTCGCGCGACCTGGAATTCTTCGTCAAGTATTTGGGCATGACGCCGATGGAGGCGATCCGCTCCACGGCCGAGTTCGGCGGCCCGGTCATGAAGCAGCCGCACGACCTGGGGCTCGTCAAGCCCGGCTACCTGGCCGACCTCTTGCTGGTCGATGGCGACCCGCTGGCCAACCTCGCCATCCTGCGCGACCCCAAGCGCATCCTGGCGGTGATGAAGGACGGCGTGTTCGCGAAGGCGCCGCCGGTTGCAAGCGAACGCAGATGGGAGCGTGCGGCATGAGCAAAGGCGCCCGTCTGGCGCTCTGGCTGCTGGTCGGCGGGCCGATCCTGGTGTTCTCGCTCTGGGCGCTGTTCGACAACGCGCGGCTGTACGTGGTCACCATGCTGAACGGGCTGACGCTGGCCTCGCTCTACTTCATCGTGGCGAGCGGCTTCACGCTGGTGTTCGGCCTCATGCGCAACGTGAACCTGGCGCACGGCTCGCTCTACCTGCTGGGCGGCTACGTGGGCTATGTGGTGGCCGACAAAACCGGCTGGTGGCTGCTGGCGCTGGCGGCGGGCTTCGCGGCAGCTGCGGTGGCCGGCCTGTTGATCCAGGTGCTGATCCTGCGCCGCATGCAGGGCCAGGACCTGCGCCAGACGCTGGTGACCATCGGCCTGTCCATCGTGATCGCCGACGTGCTGCTGTGGGTCTTCACCGGCCAGGTGCACCAGATGGAGGCGCCCGAGTGGCTGCAAGGCCCCATCCGCGGCCTGCCGCTGATCAACGCCTACGGCGCCTTCCGCCTGAGCCTGCTGGGCTTCGGCCTGGCCATCGGTTTCGGCCTGTGGTGGCTGCTGAACAAGACCCGTGTGGGCGCCATGATCCGCGCCGGCGTGGACGACCGCGGCATGCTGGCCGCGTCGGGCGTCAACGTGAACCTGGTGTTCGCCATCACCTTCATGCTGGGCGCAGGCCTCGCGGGCTTCGGCGGCGTGATCGGCGCGGTGGAACTCTCCATGGTGCCGGGCGAAGACATCCGGCTGCTGCTGGCCTCGCTCATCGTGGTGATCGTGGGCGGCATGGGCAGTGTGGTGGGCGCGGCCATCGGGGCGGTGATCCTGGGGCTGGCCGAGACCTACGGGCTCGCCTATGCGCCGACCTACAGCGTGGTGTTCACGTTCGTGATCCTGATCCTGGTGCTGGCGTTCCGGCCGCGCGGGATCATGGGGAAGGCGGCTTGAGATGGACGCTTGTGTGTTTGATCCTCCTGGTCTGGCGGTTCAGCAAACCGTTGCGATGCACAGCGGAGGTACAAGGCCGGTGCGGGACCCCGTCGACGGTGTACTCCACTCCGCGAATGTCCCCCGCCCAGGGCCGCAGGCGGCCCGGGGCTCCTCCTTTATTTCGCTGCGTGGAGCACACCATCGGCGTGGTCATGAAGCGTCGCGTCGCACCAGCTCGCACGACGCGACGTGTCCAGGGTCGAGGGCATCGGGTGGTCTCTGCAGCGAAATCAAGGAGGAGCCTGGGCCGCCTGCGGCCCTGGCGGGGGACATTCGCGGAAGAGGCCACCCGGTGGCCGCGGCCCACGCACCACGTCAGGGGCTCCTGCCATGAGCGCCTCTCAATGGCGCCGCGCCATGAACCGCCAGCCGACGGCGCCCATCACCCGGCCGCGCCCCGGCGCAGCACCCGTCGCCGCCACCACGCCGCAGCCCCGCACCGCCGCCTGGCCCACGCTCCGCATCCGCCACGGCATCGTGATCGCAGCCGCCCTGCTGTTCCCCTTCGTCGCCACGCCCTTCTTCACCTACCAGGTGGTGGCCCAATCCCTGGTGCTGGGCCTGATCGCCCTGTCGCTGACCTTCCTGGGCGGCTACGGCGGCATGGTGTCGCTGGCGCAGATGACGGTGGCCGGCATTGCCGGCTATGGCGTGGCGGTGCTGGGCACCAGCAGCAGCGCGGCCATCAGCCTGGGCTGGCCCTGGTGGGTGGCGGTGCCGTTCGCGCTCTTGATCGCGGTGGCCTGCGCCGCGCTGATCGGCTGGCTGTCGGTGCGTACCGAGGGCATCTACACCATCATGATCACGCTGGCCATCGGGGTGGCGTTCTACTACCTGGTGCTGCAGAACTACAGCATCTTCAACGGCTTCCAGGGACTGCGCGAACTTCACCCGCCCGACGTGTTCGGCGTGGACTGGCGCAAGCCGGTGCCGTTCTACTTCCTCGCGCTGGCCTGCGCGCTGGCGGGCTACGGCCTCGTCAAGTGGATCGTGCGGGCACCCTTCGGCGTGGCGCTGCAGGGCGTGCGCGACAACCCGCGCCGCATGGCCGCGCTGGGCTACAACGTGGTCGCGCACCGCGTGGCGGCCTATGCATTCGCCGGGCTGCTGGCGGCAGTCGGCGGCATCCTGCTGGCCTGGTACAACGGATTGATGACCCCGGGTTCGGTCGGCACCAGCTGGCTCATCAACATCCTGGTGGTCGCGGTGCTGGGCGGCATGCGCCACCCGATCGGCGCGTTCATCGGCGCGGTGCTGTTCGTGCTGCTGCAGACCTTCGCCATCGACCTGGTCGACCGCGAACGCTTCAACCTCGTCATCGGCGGCGTGTTCCTCGCCATCGTGCTGTGTTCCCCCGACGGCCTGCTCGGACTGTGGGCGAAGGCGCGTGCGCGCTTCGCGCCCAGGCAGACCATGACAACGCCAACCCCAAGGAGACAAGCGTGAACATGAAAAGAACTCTGCTGGCCATCGCGGCCACTGCGGCCGTGACCGGTGCCTGGGCCCAGGGCGGGCCCATCAAGATCGGCCTGCTGGCCACGCTGGAAGGGCCGTTCGCGGCCGGCGGGGCCGACGGCATGCGCGGCGCCGAGCTGGCCGTCAAGGAACGCGGTGGCATGGTGGCGGGCCGCAAGATCGAGCTCGTCAAGGCCAGCTCGGACGCCAAGCCCGATGTGGCCGTCAACGCCACGCGCAAGCTGGTGGAGCAGGACAAGGTGGAGATCATGGTCGGCCCGCTGTCGGGCGGCGAAGGCATCGCCGTGAAGGACTACTCCAAGACCCAGCCGCAGGTGACCTTCATCAACGGCGCATCGGGCGCGCAGGGCACCACGCTGGACAGCCCCAGCCCCAACTTCTACCGCTTCAACACCGAGGGTGCGCAGTGGATGGTGGGCCTGGGCCAGGCCGCGCTGGACAAAGGCTACAAGCGCGTGATGGTGATCGCCGAGGACTATGCGTTCCCCTATTCGCAGGTGCAGGGCTTCATGTCGGAGTTCTGCGCCAAGGGCGGCAAGGTGCCGGTGAAGGCATGGGTGCCGCTGGGCGGCAAGGACTACAGCTCGGTCATCGCGCGCATCCCCAAGGACGTGGACGCGCTGCTGGTGGTGCTGGGCGGTGCCGACGCGGTGAACTTCCTCACGCAGTACGAGAACTCGGGCGGCGACAAGCCCATGCTGGGCGGCTCCATCACCGTGAGCCAGGACGTGCTGAACTACCGCGGCAAGCGCCGCGATTCGCTGGTGGGCACGCTGTCGGCCGGCCCGGTGGCCGACAGCTACGACGGCGCCGGCTGGAAGGCCTTTGTGGCCGACTACCAGAAGACCTACCCGGTCTCGGCCGGCGCGTTCCCCAGCCCCAGCCTGTTCGCCTATGTGTACTACACCAACATGAAGGCCGCGCTGGACGGGCTCGATGCGGTGAAGGGCGATCTGTCGGGCGGCCAGGCCAAGTACCGCGAGGCGCTGCAGAAGATGGTGCTCAAGACCCCCACCGGCGACGTGCGGCTGGACGGCAACCGCCAGGCCATCGGCACCACCTTCGTGACCGAGGTGGTGAAGGACGCACAGGGCAACCTGACCACCAAGGTGGCCAAGAAGGTCGACAACATCGACCAGCTGCTGGGCATGAAGAAGGAAGACTTCAAGATGGGCACGCGCGACGTGCCGAACTGCCCGTAACGGAGCCGGCGCGCATGGCCACTGTCACCCCGCTGCGTCCTGCCACCCGGTCCGGCGCCGCCCCGCGCGCGCTGGCCTCGGGCGACGCGCTCGCGCTCGAAGGCGTCACGCGCGCCTTCGGTGCGCTGCGCGCCGTGGACGACGTGAGCTTTTCGGTGGCGGCCGGCCAGCGCTACGCGGTGCTGGGCAGCAACGGCGCAGGCAAGACCACGCTGTTCAACGCCATCACGGGCGACTTCCCGCCGACCAGCGGGCGCATCCGCTTCTTCGGCGAAGACATCACGGCGCTGCCGCCCCACGAGCGCATCCGCAAAGGGCTGCGGCGCACCTACCAGTCCTCGCTGCTGTTTCGCGAGCTCAGCGTACGCGACAACCTGTTCCTGGCCGTGCGCGGCGTCGCCAACGGGCGCTTCAGCCTGCGGCGCGCCGGGCCGGGTCATGGTTCGGCCCAGGCGACCGAGGAACTGCTGGAGCGCGCGCGCCTGTCGCACATCGCCGACACGCTGGTGGCCGACCTCGCCCACGGCCAGCAGCGCCAGCTGGAGATCGGCATGGCGCTGGCTGGTGCGCCGCGGTTGATCCTGTTCGACGAGCCGGCCGCCGGGCTGTCGCCGGCCGAACGGCGCGAACTGGTAGCGCTGCTCAACGCGCTGCCGTCGCACATGGGCTTCGTGATCATCGAGCACGACCTGGACATCGCGCTGCGCGTGACCGAGAAGGTCACCGTGATGCACAACGGCCGCGTGCTCAAGACCGGCACGCCGGCCGAGATCGAGAACGACGGCCAGGTGCAGGCCATCTACATGGGAAGCAAACACTGATGGATGCGCCACTTCTGGCCATCGACGGCCTGGACGTCTACTACGGCCGCGCCCACGCGCTGCAGGGCATCGGCCTGGCACTGGAGTGCGGCGTGCTCGGCATCGTCGGCCGCAACGGCATGGGCAAGACCACGCTGTGCAACGCCATCTGCGGCCTGCTGCCGCCCGTGGGCCGCGCCACCGGCAGCGTACGGCTGCAGGGCGAAGAGATCCTGAGCCTGCCGCCCGAGCGGCGCACCAAGCGCGGCATCGCCTACGTGCCGCAGGGGCGGCGCGTGTGGCCTTCGCTGACGGTGGACGAGACGCTGCGGCTCGTGGCACCGAAGCGCCGGGATGTGGACAAGGTTTACGCCATGTTCCCGCGCTTGGCCGAACGCAAAAGCAACGGCGGCGCACAGCTGTCGGGCGGCGAGCAGCAGATGCTGGCCATCGGCCGCGCGCTGTTGCTGGAGCCCCGCCTGCTGGTCATGGACGAGCCGACCGAGGGCCTCGCCCCGGTCATCGTCGAGCAGGTCGCCCGCGCACTGCGGGCCCTGGCGGCCGACGGCAAGATCGGCGTGCTGCTGATCGAGCAGAACCTGGGCGTGGCCATCGAGGTGGCCGACCGCATCGGCGTGATGGTCAACGGCCGCATCGCGCAGCTGATGCCGGCGGCCGAACTGGGCGCCGACCGCGCGCTGCAGGAGCGGCTGCTGGGCGTGCGCACCGGGCCGGACGAAGAGATCGAAGCGGCGCCGACGGTGGAAAGCGCGCGGCCCGCCACCGTCATCACCGTGGCACGCATGCACGGCCACGGCGCGCCCTCGCTGGACGCCCTGCTGCCGCGCACGGTGCGCGGCTTCAACCGCTGGAACAGCGGCGACACCGCCGCCCCGGTGACCGACATCCCGCGCATGGCGCCGGCCGCAGCGCCCAGCCCCGCGCCAGCGGTGGTCCAGCGCGCGGCCCAGGTGCTGGAGTTCCCCGTCGCCACCAGCAGCGAGCGTGCCGCCTACGTGGCCGGCACCTTCGACACCAAGGGCCGCGAGCTGGCCTACCTGCGCCAGTGCCTGGAGAAGCTGGGCCTGCGCGTCGTCACCGTCGACCTGGCCACCAGCGGCAAGCCATCGCCCGCCAGCGTGCATCCGCGCGAGGTGGCGCGGCACCACCCGCAGGGCGAATCCGCCGTGTTCAGCGGCGACCGCGGCACCGCCGTGACGGCGATGGCGCTCGCCTTCGAACGCTACGTGCTCACGCGGCGCGACCTCGGTGGCCTGATCTCGGCCGGCGGCTCGGGCGGCACGGCGCTCGCCACGCCGGCCATGCGCGCGCTGCCGGTGGGCGTGCCCAAGATGATGGTCAGCACCGTGGCCAGCGGCGACGTGCGGCCCTATGTGGGCCCGAGCGACATCTGCATGATGTATTCGGTCACCGATGTGCAAGGCATCAACCGCATCAGCGAGCGCGTGCTGGCCAACGCCGCGCATGCGCTGGCCGGCATGGTGACGCACCCGATGCCGGAGAGCGAGGCGCGCAAGCCCGCGCTGGGCCTGACCATGTTCGGCGTGACCACGCCCTGCGTGCAGATGGTCACCAAGCAGTTGGAGGAGGCCTACGACTGCCTGGTGTTCCACGCCACCGGCACCGGCGGCCAGAGCATGGAAAAGCTGGCGGATTCGGGCCTCTTGGCCGGCTGCATCGACGTCTCCACCACGGAGATCGCCGACGAGATCGTGGGCGGCATCATGTCGGCCGGGCCGACGCGGCTGGACGTGTTCGCGCGCCACGGCCTGCCCTGGGTCGGCTCGGTCGGCGCGCTGGACATGGTGAACTTCGGCGCACGCGACACGGTGCCCGAGCGCTTCCGCGCACGCCGCCTCTACCAGCACAACGCCAGCGTGACGCTGATGCGCACCACGGCCGAGGAGTGCCGCGCCATCGGCGCCTTCCTGGCGGCCAAGTGCAACGCCATGCGTGGGCCGGTGCGGCTGCTGATCCCCGAGGGCGGTGTCTCCGCCATCGACAAACCCGGCCAGCCCTTCCACGACCCCGAGGCCGACCGCGCGCTGTTCGACACGCTGGCCCAGCAGTTCCGCACCAGCAGCGACCACCAGCTCGTGCGGCTGCCGCACCACATCAACGACGAGGCCTTCGCCGATGCGCTGGTCGCCGCCTGGCGCCAGATCACGGCCCGCAACGAGGAACGCACCCATGCCACGCATCGCCAGAGATGAACTGCTGCGGCGCTTCCGCGCCAAGATCGCCGCAGGCCGGCCGCTGATCGGCGGCGGCGCCGGCACCGGCCTGTCGGCCAAGTGCGAGGAGGCCGGCGGCATCGACCTGATCGTGATCTACAACTCGGGCCGCTACCGCATGGCCGGGCGCGGCTCGCTGGCGGGCCTGCTGGCCTACGGCAACGCCAACGAGATCGTCTGCGAGATGGCACGCGAGGTGCTGCCGGTGGTGAAGCACACGCCGGTGCTGGCCGGCGTGAACGGCACCGACCCGTTCATGATCCCCGACCAGTTCCTGCGCCGGCTGATCGACCTGGGCTTTTCGGGCATCCAGAACTTTCCGACGGTGGGCCTGATCGACGGGACCTTCCGCGCCAACCTGGAAGAGACCGGCATGGGCTACGGGCTGGAGGTGGAGCTGGTGGCCCGCGCGCGCGCCATGGACCTGCTGACCACGCCCTACGTGTTCCGCGAGGAAGAAGCACGCGCCATGGCCCAGGCGGGCGCCGACATCATCGTCTGCCACCTGGGCCTGACCACCGGCGGGGCCATCGGTGCCGAGACCGCGATGCAACTGTCCGATTGCGTAGCGCCCATCAAGGCCTGGGCCGCCGCCGCCAAGGCGGTGAACCCGGACCAACTGGTGCTGTGCCACGGCGGCCCCATCGCCACGCCCGAGGACGCGCGCTGGATCCTCGGCCAATGCCCTGAACTGCACGGCTTCTACGGCGCCAGCTCGATGGAGCGGCTGCCCACCGAAATTGCTTTGACAGAAACCACCCGACGCTTCACGGAGATCGTTCTATGACCGGCGCTGAATTCGGCAGCTTCATCCTCGGCCTGATCGTGGTCGTCATCGTCGTGGCCATCGCGGTCTGGCTGCTGCACTGGCTGTACCTGCGCAGCAGCAAGGAGCGCGCCTTCGTGCGCACCGGCCTGGGCGGGCAGAAGGTGGTGCTCGATGGCGGCGCCTTCGTGCTGCCCATCGTGCACGACGTGATCCCGGTGAACATGAACACGCTGCGCCTGGAGGTCAGCCGCGGCCGCGACAAGGCGCTCATCACCAAGGACCGCATGCGCGTGGACGTGATCGCCGAGTTCTACGTGCGCGTGGCGGCCGAGCCGCAGGCCGTGGCCGCCGCCGCGCAGACGCTGGGCCTGCGCACCATGGAGCCCGAGCAACTCAAGGAACTGGTCGAAGGCAAGTTCGTCGACGCGCTGCGCACTGCCGCGGCCGAGATGAGCATGGAGGAGCTGCACGAGAAGCGCGGTGCCTACGTGAAGCGCGTGCGCGAAGCCGTGGCCGGCGACCTGACCATGAACGGCCTGGAGCTGGAAGCCGCCTCGCTGACGCAGCTGGACCAGACGGCGATGGAGTACTTCAACCCCAGCAACGCCTTCGACGCCGAGGGCCTGACGCGCCTGACCGAGCAGATCGAGCGCCGCAAGAAGCAGCGCAACGATGTGGAGCAGGACACGCTGATCGCCATCCGCAACAAGAACCTGGAGGCCGAGAAGCTGAGCCTGGACATCGACCGCGAGGCCGAGCACGCGCGGCTGCACCAGCAGCGCGAGGTGGAAGTCGCCCGCGCCCGGCAGCGCGCCGAACTCACCAGCGAACGCGCGCAGAGCGATCAGAACGCCGAGGGCGCGCAGATCACCGCCAAGCAGGCCATCGACATGGCGCGCATCCGCAGCGAGCAGAGCCTGGAGCAGGAGCGCATCAGCAAGGAGCGCACGCTGCAGGCGGCCGAGATCGAACGCCGGCAGTCGCTGGAACTGGCCGAGCAGCAGCGCGCGATTGCGGTGGCGCGCGAGAGCGAGGCGCTGTCGAACGCGCAGGCCGGGGCCGAGGTTGCGCGTGCGCTGGCGGTGGCGGCAGAAGAGAAGGTGTTCACCGCCCGCGAGGTGGAGATGGCCGAGCGCAAGAAGGCCATCGACCTGATCGGCGCCGCGCAGGCGGCCGAGCGCGAGGCCTTGCAGCTGACCACGGCGGCCCACGCCGAGATGACGGCCAGCGCCGACCGCGGCGCCGCCATCCGTGCGCAGGCCGAGGCCGATGCCGACGCCGACCGCATCCGCTCGCTGGCCATCCGCGTGCGCGCCGAGATCGAGGCCGAAGCCCAACGCTGGATGAACGAGGCGCAGAACGTGCTCTCGCCCGAGGCCCGCACCTCGGCGCTGCGCATGCGGCTGGTGGAGAAGGCCGAGGGCATCATCCGCGAATCGGTGCGGCCGATGGAGCGCATCGAGGGCATCAAGATCCTGCACGTGGACGGGCTGGGTGGTGGTGGCGGCAGCGGCGGGGATGGCAGCGGCAGTGGCGGCGGCTTCGCCGATGGCGTGGTGAACTCCGCGCTGCGCTTCCGCGCGCAGGCGCCGCTGGTGGACCAGCTGCTGCGCGAGATCGGACTGGAGGGCGGTGACATCCAACGCCTGGCCGGCAGTGCCTCGGGTGCCAACGTGGCGCTGCCACCGGCGCAGCAGAAATCCGAAGCGTCATGATCCGCCTGTACGTCTCCAGCGTGATCGAGGCCGGCGCCGACAACGTCTGGGCCCGCATCCGCGACTTCAACGGCCTGCCGCAGTGGCACCCGGGCATCGCCGACTGCCGCATCGAGAACGGCGAGCCGAGCGACCGCGTGGGCTGCATCCGCCACTTCCACACGCGCGACGGCGGCACCATCCGCGAGCGTCTGCTGGCTCTGTCCGACTTCGACTTCGCGCAGACTTACGAGATCCTGGAAAGCCCCATGGGCGTGGAGCACTACGTGGCCACGCTCAAGCTCACGCCGGTGACCGATGGCAACCGCTGCTTCGCCGAGTGGAGCGCCGAGTTCGATTGCGACGAAGGGCGCGAGCAGGAGCTGACGCGCACGATTGCGGACGGCGTGTTCCAGGCGGGCTTCGACGCGCTCAAGCGTCTATACCGTTGATGCTGCAGAAAGTCGTCCGCTCGACGGTGATCGACGCGCCCATCGCGCGCGTCTGGGCCGTGCTGCGCGACTTCAACAGCCACGACCAGTGGCACGACGTGGTCGCCGAAAGCCGCATCGAGGGCGGCGAGCGCAGCGACCAGGTCGGCTGCGTGCGCAGCTTCTCGCTCAAGGACGGCAACCGCATCCGCGAGCAGCTGCTGACGCTGGACGACCGCCAGTACAAGAGCACCTACTGCATCGTCGAGGCCACGGTGCCGCTGCTGCGCTATGCGGCCACCGTCACGCTCAAGCCCGTGACCGATGGCAACCGCACCTTCTGGCATTGGGAATCGACCTTCGCCACGCCGCCTGGCCGCGAGCATGAGTTGCGCGACATGGTGGCGCAGGGCGTGTACGAGGCCGGCTTCGCCAACCTGCGCCGGCACCTGCAGCGCGGCGGCGACCTGCGTGCGCCGGGCCAGGCCGCCATGCCGGTGGCCATCGCGCTGCCCACGCGGCGCGTGCGGCTGCAAGGCTACGGCGACGCGGCGCAGTTGCGCATGGAGGACACCGAGGCGCCGCCGCCCGCGCCGGGCGAAGTGCGCATCCGCCAGCGCGCCATCGGCCTGAACTTCATCGACGTGTACCAGCGCCGCGGGCAGATCCCGGCCATGCTCGCGCCCGGCGGCACGCCCGGCATGGAAGCCGCCGGCAGCGTGCTGAATTGCGGCGAGGGCGTGCACGGCTTCCTGCCCGACGAACGCGTGGCCTACCTGTGCCCGCAGCCGGGCGCCTACACCGGCGTGCGCAACGTGCCCGCGCAGTGGCTGGTGCGACTGCCGCCCGCGGTGGACGACGAGGTGGCGGCCGCCTTGCTGCTCAAGGGTCTGACCGCCGACGCGCTGCTGCACGATGTGGCCCCCGTGCGACCCGGCGCGCGCTGGCTGGTGCATGCAGCGGCCGGGGCGCTGGGCCAGGTGCTGTGCCAATGGGCCAGCCGCCTGGGCGCGCAGGTCATCGGCACCGTCTCGACCGAGGCCAAGGCGCGCATTGCACGTGCGCATGGCTGCGCGCAGGTGCTCGTGACGGCGGACTACCGATTCGCCGATGCGGCGCAGGCCCTGGGCGGCGCCGACGTGATCGTCGACGGCCTGGGCAAGCAAGCCCAGCAGGAGAACCTGGCCGCGCTGGCCCCCTGCGGCCACTGGATCAGCCTGGGCCAGGCCAGCGGCCCGCTGGCGCCGCTGGACCCGGATGCGCTGCTGGCCAAGTCCGCCACGTTCTCGCGCCCCATCGTGTTCGCCTATGTGGCGGAGCCCCAGGCACTGGGGCGCCGCGCTGCTCGCCTGTGGGCGGCACTGGCCGATGGCAGCATCAAGACGCCCACCATCGAGCGCTTCACGCTGGAGAGCGCGGCCCAGGCGCACGAGCGTCTGGAATCGCGCGAGCGCAGCGGCGCACTTGTCCTGATCCCCTAAGGGAGCTTTGCATGATCCTCGGCATGAACCACTTCACCGTGATCGCGGAGGACCCGCAGGCCACCATGGATTTCTACACCGGCATGGTGGGGCTGAAGGAGGGCTTCCGGCCCGACCTGGGGTTCCCCGGCGCGTGGCTGTACGGCGAGGACACCAAACACGCCATCCTGCACGTCTACTTCGACCGACCCGTGCCGGCCCAGCGCGCGGGCGTGATCGACCACATGGCGTTCACGGCCAAGGGGCTCAGGGAGGTCAAGGCGCGCTTCGACGCGGCGGGCTGGAAGTACGACCTGCGGCGCCAGGCCGGGGCGCTGTGGCAGCTGTTCTGCCACGATCCGAACGGGGCGAAGGTGGAGCTGGATTTCGACAAGGCGGAGGAGCCGTAAGCCTTCAATGCAAGTTTTCTTTGATAGCCCAGACGCAAATTAAAGAATGCTTTGATATGCGAGGAACTGACCGGCCAGAAGGAGAACTGCGGCTGCGCCCACGAGGCCTACGGGCTGGAGCGGGCGGTGACGCTGACGACAAGGGTCAGGTTCTGACACCCCGCGGCAGCCAGACGATCAGCCGGCGCGCAGCTCTTCGCGCAGGATCCTGCGCAGCGTTGCCGCGGTGACCGGCTTGGCATCCGGCTTCTCGGCTTTGGCCGGCGCCATGGCCGCACGCAAGGCCGCGTTGACCATGGTCTGGTATCCGGTGCCCTGCTGTTCGGCCTGTGCGCGGAAGAACGAGATCACGTCGTCGTCCAGCATGATCGTGATCCGGGTCTTGCCCGGCGACGCGAGCGCCGCGCCGCGCCTGGCCTTGCTGAAATCGTATTCGTCACGCATGGTATTGCTCCGCTTCGCCACGACTGGCCTTGCGCGCAGAGATCAACCGTAGCCGGTCGCCGCGCTGTGTGTGGATCACCACCAGGACCCGGCCGGCATCGTCCATGCCCAGCGTCACGAAGCGCTGCTCGCCTGGCACGTCAGGGTCTTCGATCGTCAGCGCATTGGCATCGTGCAGCGCCTGCTCTGCATGCGCAAAGCTGACGCCGTGCTTGTGCAGGTTGGACCGCGCCTTGGCCGGGTCGAACTCGATGTCCATCACCGGCATTATGCATATTGAATGCATATATTCAAGCGAGCCCACCGGGACGAAGGCGGCGCCGAAAGCTGCCTGGCTTCGGCGCGCCCTTTGGACTCACACCAGGTCGAACCGGTCCAGCTCCATCACCTTGGCCCAGGCCTGCACGAAGTCCGCCACGAACTTCGGTTGCGCGTCTGCGGCGGCATAGACCTCGGCCGTCGCGCGCAGCTGGGCGTTCGAGCCGAACACCAGGTCGGCGCGCGTGGCCGTCCACTTCGCTGCCCCCGTCTTGCGGTCGCGGCCTTCGTACAGCGGCTGCGCGCCGCCGGCGGACTCGGTCCACACGGTGCCCATGTCGAGCAGGTTGACGAAGAAGTCGTTGGTCAACTGGCTCGGCTTGTCGGTGAACACGCCATGCTGGGCATCGTCCACGTTCGCGCCGAGCACCCGCAGCCCGCCCACCAGCACCGTCAGCTCGGGCGCCGTCAGCGTCAGCAGCTGGGCGCGGTCGACGAGGAGCACCTCGGCCGGCACGCTGTAGCGGGCCTTCACGTAGTTGCGGAAGCCATCGGCCACCGGCTCCAGCGGCTCGAAGCTGGCCACATCGGTCTGCTCCTGCGTGGCATCGGTACGGCCCGGCGTGAACGGCACCTCCACCGCGTGGCCCGCATCGCGGGCCGCCTTCTCGACACCGGCGGCGCCGGCCAGCACGATCAGGTCGGCCAGCGAAATCTTCTTGCCACCGGCCTGGAAGTCGGTGCGGATGCTCTCCAGCTTCGCCAGCACCTGGGCCAGCTGCGCGGGCTGGTTCACGGCCCAGTCCTTCTGCGGCGCCAGGCGGATGCGGGCGCCGTTGGCACCGCCGCGCATGTCCGAGCCGCGGTAGGTGGAGGCCGAAGCCCAGGCCGTGGACACCAGCTGCGCCACCGTGAGGCCCGAGGCCAGCAGCTTGGACTTCAGCCCCACCACATCCTGCGCGTCGACCAGCGGGTGGTCGACCGCAGGCACCGGGTCTTGCCAGACCATCACTTCGGCCGGCACTTCGGGGCCCAGATAGCGGGCGCGCGGGCCCATGTCGCGGTGCGTGAGCTTGAACCAGGCCCGCGCGAAGGCGTCGGCGAACTGGTCCGGGTGGGCCAGGAAGCGGCGCGAGATCGCCTCATACGCCGGGTCGAAGCGCAGCGACAGGTCGGTCGTCAGCATGGTGGGCCGCTGCTTCTTGGTCTTGTCGAAGGCATGCGGGATGATCTCGGCGGCGTCCTTGGCCACCCACTGGTGCGCGCCGGCCGGGCTCTTCGTGAGTTCCCATTCGAAGCCGAACAGGTTCTCGAAGAAGTTGTTGCTCCACTGCGTGGGCGTGGTGGTCCAGGTGACTTCCAGGCCGCTGGTGATGGCGTCGGCACCGGCGCCGGTGCCATGGCTGTTCTTCCAGCCGAAGCCCTGAGACTCGATGCCCGCGCCTTCGGGCTCGTCGGCCACATGCGATGCAGCGGCGGCACCATGCGTCTTGCCGAAGGTGTGGCCGCCAGCGATCAGCGCCACGGTTTCTTCGTCGTCCATGGCCATGCGACCGAAGGTGTCGCGGATGTCGCGCGCCGCGGCCACCGGGTCGGGGTTGCCGTCCGGGCCCTCGGGGTTCACGTAGATCAGGCCCATCTGCACGGCGGCCAGCGGGTTCTCCAGGTCGCGCGTGTGCGGCGTCTTGCTGTCGTCGTCCTTCACGAGCACGCCGCGGTCCTTGTCCACGCCGGGCGAGCCCTGGGTGTAGCGCACGTCGCCGCCCAGCCACTTGTCTTCACGGCCCCAGTAGACGTCCTGGTCGGGTTCCCACACGTCGGGCCGGCCGCCGGCGTAGCCGAAGGTCTTGAAGCCCATGGTCTCCAGTGCCACGTTGCCGGTCAGGATCATCAGATCGGCCCACGAGATCTTGCGGCCGTACTTCTGCTTGATCGGCCACAGCAGGCGGCGCGCCTTGTCCAGGCTCACGTTGTCGGGCCAGCTGTTGAGCGGCGCGAAGCGCTGCTGGCCGCGGCCGGCACCGCCGCGCCCATCGCCGATGCGGTAGGTGCCGGCGCTGTGCCAGGCCATGCGGATGAACAGGCCGCCGTAGTGGCCGAAGTCGGCCGGCCACCAGTCCTGCGAATAGGTCATCAACGCGGCCAGGTCGGCCTTGACGGCGGCCAGGTCCAGCGTCTTGAACTCGGCGGCGTAGTCGAAGCCCGCGCCCATCGGGTCGGACTTGGAGGAGTGCTGGTGCAGCAGATCGACGCGCAGCTGCTTGGGCCACCAGTCGCGGTTGGTGCGCCCGGCGCTGCTCGCCTGGCTGAACGGGCATTTCGCGGGGGCTTGGTCTTGGCTCATCGGGGCTCCTGGTGCTGTTGTCGGGAAGAGGCCGGCCATTCTGGCGCCGAAGCGTGGCACCGGTGATACCTGTTTTCGATCGGCGCGATAGCCGCGCCAGTGGCTTCGCCGAGCCCTGCCCAGCCTTGGAGGATTCCAGCGTGCGCCGCCGGGCCTGCCGGCTGCGCAGGCGATGCCCTACTTGCGCGCAGCCTTCTTCGCGCCCACCGGCGCCGGGAGGCGGCCGCGCCGCGCCAGCGCCTCGCGCAGCAGGAATTCCACCTGCGCGTTGACACTGCGCAGCTCCTGCGCGGCCAGGCGCTCCACCTCCTCCCACAGGGCAGGATCGATGCGCAGCGCGAAAGCCTTCTTGTCGGGGCTCGCCATCGGGGTGCCTGCAGCGGCGCCGCCGCTCAGGTGTAGAGCGTGCCGGTGTTGATGACGGGCTGCGTGTCGTTGTCAGAGCACAGCACCACCAGCAGGTTCGACACCATGGCGGCCTTGCGCTCGTCGTCCAGCGTCAGCAGGTTGCGCTCGGACAGTCCGTTCAGCGCCGCCTCGACCATGCCCACCGCACCGGCCACGATCTGGTGCCGCGCGCTGACGATGGCCGTGGCCTGCTGGCGGCGCAGCATCACCTGGGCGATCTCGGGCGCGTAGGCCAGGTGCGTGAGCCGGGCATCGAGCACCTCCACGCCGGCACTGGCGAAGCGCAGGTTCAGGTCGTCGCGCAGGGCGTCGGCCACCGCGTCCAGGCCGGCGCGCAGCGTGGTTTCCTCCGGCGCCAGGTCTTCGCCGCTGTCGTAGGCGTAGAGCGTGGCCAGGTGGCGGATGGCCGCCTCGGCCTGGATGCTGACGAACTTGGTGTAGTCGTCGATCTCGAACACGGCGCGCGCCGTGTCCCGCACCCGCCAGACCACCGCGGCGCCGATCTCCACCGGGTTGCCGCGCTTGTCGTTGACCTTCATCGTGGAGGTGTTCAGGTTGCGTGCGCGCAGCGAGATCTTGGTGCCGCTCTGGAACGGGTTGGTCCAGCGCAGGCCATCTGTGCGGTCGGTGCCGACGTAACGGCCGAACAGCGTGAGCACTTTGGCCTCGTTGGGCTGCAGCATGTAGAGCCCGGGCACCAGCGCCGCGCCGGCCACGGCCAGCAGACCCGCCAGCGCCGGTGGCGCCCACTGGCGCGCCACGATGAGGCCTGCCGCCACGAACAGCAGCACGCTGATCGCCACCATCACGTACCCATCCCGCGAGCGGTAGCGGGTTTCGTCGAGTGCGGCGCGGGGCGGGGCGGCAGCCGGTGCGGTCATGGTCGTCTCCGAGAGAAAGTGATATCACTTTAGTATCTCGGCCATGGGCCGTCAAGCGCGCGCCACAACCGGCCCGTGCGCGATGCCGCTGGCCTGCATCGCCGCCTCCACTCTGGCCTGACAGCCCAGCACCACGGGTGCGTTGGCGCCGCCATGTGCCCGCCACCCGATGCGCATGCTGAACGCAGCCCATGGGCCAGGGCGGCCAGACCGAGCACCTTGCGGCACGGGCGGCGCTGGCCCGGTGGCCGCTGCCTCCAGGCGCCACCGCGGGGACTTGTGTGGCGCCCGGTGCACGCGGAACGCCCGATGCTTGCCAACTCCAGACAGTTACAACATAGTTCCGCCCAAGAAAACACAGAAGTGAGGGCATCTTGGACCATGCTTCCGACCCGGGCCTCGACGAGCGTCCGACGGTCTTGGCCGTCGACGATTCATCCGACAACCTGTGGTTGCTGTCCGGCCTGCTGAAGCCCAAGTACCGCGTGAAGCTCGCCAACTCCGGCGAGAAGGCCCTGCATCTCATCCAGGCCGACACCGCGCCCGACCTGATCCTGCTGGACGTGATGATGCCGGGCATGTCGGGCCACGAGGTGTGCCGGCAGCTCAAGGAGGCGCCTGCAACACGCCACATCCCCATCATCTTCCTGACGGCGATGGTGGGCGCGGACAACGAAACCCAGGGTCTCGCGCTGGGGGCCGCAGACTTCATCACCAAGCCGATCAATCCAGCCGTCGTGCTGGCACGCGTGGCCACGCAGCTGCAGGCCAAGGCCGGCGCCGACTTCCTGCGCAACCAGAACCAGTTCCTGGACACCGAGGTGCAGCGCCGCACGCGCGAACTGGCCGCCATCCAAGACGTGACGATCCTGGCCATGGCTTCGCTCGCCGAAACCCGCGACAACGAAACCGGCAACCACATCCGGCGCACGCAGCACTATGTCCGCACACTCGCCGGCGCATTGCAGCAGCATCCCCGGTTCCGCAGCGTGCTGGACGAGCACATCGTCGACATGCTCTACAAGTCGGCCCCGCTGCACGACATCGGCAAGGTCGGCATCCCCGACCGCATCCTGCTGAAGCCCGGGCGTTTCGAGCCCCATGAGTTCGAGATCATGAAGACCCACACCACGCTGGGCCGCGACGCCATCCAGCAGGCGGAGGACCAGCTCGGCATGCCGGTGGAGTTTCTCCAATATGCCAAGGAGATCGCCTACGGCCACCAGGAGAAGTGGGACGGCAGCGGTTATCCCCAGGGTCTGGCGGGCGACGCCATCCCGCTGTCGGCACGCATCATGGCGGTGGCCGACGTGTACGACGCGCTGATCAGCCGCCGCGTCTACAAGGAAGGCATGCCGCACGACAAGGCCGTGGACATCATGCGGCAAGGCCGCGGCAGCCACTTCGACCCCGACATCCTGGATGCCTTCCTGCTGCTGCTGCCCGAGTTCCAACGCATTGCGCAGCAGTTCGCCGACAGCGATGCAGACCTGGCCGAGAAGGCGCGCAGCCACGCGCTGGCCGCTGGCGACGTCGCCGGCCCGGCGTGAGCCGGGCGCGACGGTTCTGGCAGCCGGCATCCGAACCGAGAGCCCCCGACAGGAGCCTGGCCGTGCCGCTACTGACCCGCCACCTGCAGCGTTCATCCCTGAGCGCCAACCTGGCTGCCGCCTTCGCCGGCGTGCTGCTGCTCGCCGTCGTCTTGGGCGGGATCGGCATCCATGGCCTGCGAACGGTCGGCAAGGACATCAGGGCGATGTACGAGCAGGACCTGCAGGGCGTCTCCAATGCGCGCGAAGTGCAGTTCCACTACGCGGCCATGGGCCGGCAGCTGCGCCAGGCGCTGCTCACGACCCGGCAGGAAACCTATGCCCTGGCGGTCAGGAGCCTGGAGCAGGAGCACGTCGAGCTCATGCGGGCGGTGGAAGACCTGCGCGGCCGCATCGTTCGCGAAGACAACCGGCTGAACCTGGCGAGCTTCGAGCAGAGCTATGCCATCTACCGCCAGAACGTGGCGCAGGTGCTGGAGCAGGCGCGTGCGGGGGGCCTGGAGGAGGCCCGCAAGCGCGTGTCCAGCCCCGAGTTCGGCGTCATCGGCGATGCCGTTGCGCAGGCCATGGAAGCGGTGGCCTCTTCCAAGGAGCACAGCGCCCGCGAAACCCTGCGCGGGGTGCAGGCGCTGGCCCGGCGCACCGAGATCTGGGTGATGGCGCTGCTGGTCTTCGGCGGTCTCATCTGCCTGTTGTTCGTCTGGGTCATCGCGCGTTCCATCCGCATTCCGGCGGTCGAGCTGCGCTCGGCGGTCGAGCGCATCGCGGCCGGCGATCTGGACCAGGAGGTGCCGCACACCGGTTTCCAGAACGACCTGGGTGGCCTGGCCCGCGCGGTGGCGGTGCTGCAGACGGCGGCGAGCGAGCTGGCGGAGCAGCGATGGGTCAAGACGCATGCCGCGACCTTCTCCGCGGAACTGCAGTCGGCAGGCTCGTTCGTGGAGCTGGCGCAGAAGTTCTTCAGCGTGGCCGCGCCGCTGCTCGGCATCGGCCACGGCGTGCTGTACATCCACGAGAAGCAGCACCGGCGGTTGCGCCTGCTGACGGGCTTTGCGCACCGGGAGCGCAAGACGCTGGAGCAGTACATCGACTTCGGGCAGGGTCTCGTCGGCCAGTGTGCGATGGAGGGCACGCCGATCACCCTGACGGAGCCGCCGCCCGACTATGTGCGGATCGGCTCCGCGCTCGGCGATGCGGTCCCCAGGGCGATCAGCGTGTTGCCGCTGTGCCGCGGCGACCGGCTGCTCGGCGTGCTGGAGATTGCCACGCTGGAGCCGACCACACGCGCGCGCCAGGCCCTGCTCGATGCCGCCTTGCCGGTGCTGGCGGGCAACCTAGAGATCCTGGAGCGCAGCGTCGCCACGCAACGCTTGCTGGAGGAGACGCAGGCACAGGCCGAGACGCTGGAGCGGCAGGCCCGCGAGCTGGAAACCCAGAAGGACGCCATCCAGGCCACCGAGACCTGGTTCCGCAGCATCATCGAATCGGCACCCGACGGCATGCTGGTGCTGGACCAGCACGGCGAGATCATCCTCAGCAACCCGGAGCTCGACCGGATGTTCGGCTATGCCAACGGCGAGCTGGTGGGGCGCAAGATCGAGGTGCTGGTGCCGCTGTCGGTGCGCGGCCACCACGTCGCCCTGCGCTCGGGCTTTGCGCGGGACAGCAAGGCCCGGCTCATGGGTGCGGGCGACAGCCGGCTGTTCGGACTGCGCAAGGACGGTTCGGAGTTCCCGATCGAGGTCGGGCTGGCGCGCCTGCCCGACGTGGGCGGGCGCGGCGAGTGTGTGGGCGCCTCGGTGCGCGATGTGACCGAGCGGCGCCGGGCCGAGGACGAGGTGCGGCGCGCACGGGAACTGGCCGAGGACGCGACGCGGGCCAAGAGCGAGTTCCTGGCCAACATGAGCCACGAGATCCGCACGCCGATGAACGCCATCATCGGCATGACGCACCTGGCCCTGCAGACCGAACTGGACAAGAAGCAGCGCAACTACATGGAGAAGGTCCACCGGGCCGCGGAGAACCTGCTCGGCATCATCAACGACATCCTGGACTTCTCCAAGATCGAGGCCGGCAAGATGGCGATGGAGCGGGTGGACTTCCGGCTCGAGGACGTGCTCGACCATGTGGCCAACCTGATCGGCATGAAGGCCGAAGACCGCGGCCTGGAGCTGCTCTTCAACTGCTCGGCCGACGTTCCCACGGCGCTGGTGGGCGACCCGCTTCGCCTCGGCCAGATCCTGCTCAACCTGTGCAGCAACGCGGTGAAGTTCACAGAGCAGGGCGACATCGTGCTGGGGGTCGAAGCGGTAGAGCAGCAAGCCGATGCGGTCGAGCTGCACTTCTGGGTGAAGGACTCGGGCATCGGCATGACGCCGGAGCAATGCGCGCGCCTGTTCCAGTCCTTCAGCCAGGCCGACACCTCGACCACGCGCAAGTACGGCGGCACCGGCCTGGGGCTGGCCATCTCGCGCACGCTGGTGGAGCTGATGGAAGGCCGCATCTGGGTGGAAAGCACGCCGGGTGCGGGCTCGACCTTCCATTTCCACGCGCGCTTCGCCATGCAGGCCGAGCCGGCACCGCGGCGCATGTTCCGCGCGGACGAACTGCAGGGCGTGCGGGCCCTGGTGGTGGACGACAACGCCGCGGCGCGCGAGATCCTCTCCACCATGGCGCGGCGCTTCGGCCTGGAGGTGGACGTGGCGCGCGACGGCCCCGAAGGCCTGCGGCTGGTGGAGGCGGCGCTGCAGCGGCAGCTGGCCTACGACCTGGTGCTCATGGACTGGAAGATGCCCGTGATGGATGGCGTCGAGGCGGTGCGGCGCATGCAGTCGCTGGACGTGCCAGCCACGCAGGCCGTGATCATGGTGACCGCCTTCGGGCGCGATGAAGCCATGACGGCGATCGAGCACCACGGCGCGCGCATCGATGCCGTGCTGACCAAGCCCATCACGCCATCGACCCTGCTGGAGGCCATCGGCCAGGCGCTGGGCCGAGGCCAGGTGCAGCCGGGCCGCGAGGAGGCCCGCGCGGTCGGGAACCAGGAGCACCGGCAACAGCTGCGCGGCGCGCGCGTGCTGCTGGTGGACGACAACGACCTGAACCAGGAACTGGCGCAGGAGCTGCTGACGCAGGCGGGCATCGACGTCGTCGTCGCCAGCAACGGCCAGGAGGCGCTGGACATCCTGGCCCGCGACCCGGCATTCGACGGCGTGCTCATGGACTGCCAGATGCCGGTCATGGACGGCTACGAGGCCACGCGCCATCTGCGCGCCCAGCCGCAGTTCCGCGCGCTGCCCATCATTGCGATGACGGCCAACGCCATGGCGGGCGACCGCGAGAAGGTGCTTGCCGCAGGCATGGTGGACCACATCGCCAAACCCTTGAACGTGGACGCCATGTTCGCCTGCATGGCGCGCTGGATCCATCCCCGCGCGCAGCCGGCCGAGCCGCCGCGCCCGCCCACCGCCGATGGCCCCGCCCGGATGCTGGCCGTGCTGCCGGCGCTGCCTGGCCTCGACCAGGCCAAGGGGCTGGCCATCACGCAGAACAACGGCGCGCTCTACCGCCGCCTGCTGGCCCGGTTCGCGGCAGGACAGCAAGGGTTCGCGCAGGCCTTCGCGCAGTCCCTGCAGGACAGCGACCCGGTGGCGGCCACGCGCTGCGCGCACACGCTGCGCGGCTCGGCCGGCAACATCGGCGCCCACGCCGTGGCGCAGGCGGCTGCAGCGCTCGAACTGGCCTGCAGGGACGGCGCTGCGCCGGAGCGCATCGACGCCTTGCTGGCCGAGACGCTGCAGGCGCTCGATCCGCTGGTCGCCGCGATCCAGGCCATGCAGGCCGGCGCAGCCGACGTGCCGCGCATGCCGGGCTCGCAGGGACCGCACACCGCCCCCGGACCGGAGGTCGATGCCATGTTGCAGCGCCTGCGCCGGCTGCTGCAGCAGAACGACGGCGAGGCCGGCGACCTGCTGGACGAGGTGGTGGCACGGCTGGCGGCCCAGGGGCATCCGCTGGCCGGGCGCCTGGCGCCCGTGGTCCGTGCGATCGAGAACATCGACTTCGACAATGCCCTGGAGCGCCTGGACGCCTTGCAGGCAGCGACGCTGCCATGAGCGGCGGGCCGTGCACCGTCTTGCGGACGCTGGGCGGCCTGGCGCTGCTGGCCGTCGTGCTGCAGGTGCAGGCCCGCGACCTCGCGGAGATCCGCCGCAGCGGCGAGCTGCGGCTGTGCGTCGCGGGCTCCAGCGCAGCCTACTACCAGGTCAACGGCGAGGACTTCGCGCGCGCCATGGGGCTGGGCGTGCGCACGACGGTGTTGAGCAGCTGGGACGAGCAGTTCCACAACGCCCAGGGCGTGACCGTGCAGGAGGCCAGCTACGAGGCCGCGCTCCTGGCCAATGGCCGCTGCGACCTCTACCCGAACGACCTGCACATGGTCGATTGGCGCAAGACCAAGATGCTGCTGGTCCCCTATTTCCTGACGCGCAGCGTCGTCGTGGCCCGGCCCGAGCTGCGCGGCGTGCTGCGCGAGCCCGCGGATCTGGCCGGCCGCGCGGCCGCGGTGCAGGCGGGCACCACCTACGAGGCCTGGCTGCGCGCGTTCAATGCAACGCTGCCGCAGGACAAGGCCATCGCCATGCAGAACGCGCCCACGGCGCAGAGCCTGCGCCGCGTCGCGGAGCGGCGTGCGGACTTCACCGTGCTGGCCGCGGAATCGGCCTTCAAGGCGGTGCGCGACGACCTGGAGCACCTCGACCTGTTGTTCACCGTCGGCGACGCGACCGAGGTGGGTTGGGGCATGGGCGTCGACGCGCACGATCTGCAGGCTGCGCTGGCACGGTACTTCGCGGACAGCCAGCGCGTCGGCTCGCGGCTGGACCTCTCCTGGCGCAAGTTCTACGGCGTGTCCCTGACGGAATACCGGCTGTTCTCCGCCCCGTTCGATCGGCGCGGGCAGCTGATGACGCTGTGGTCGACATGGGGCCTGCCGCTGCTGGCGGGCTGCGTCGGGGTGTTCGGTGCCATGCTGTTCTGGGCGGGGCGGTTGCGCCGCGAGGTGCTGCGCCACCGTGAGGCCGCGGTGGCATTGCACGAGAGCCAGCAGCAGATGTCGCACGAAGCACAGCGGCGCAGCGCGGTGTCCGACCTGCTGCTCGCGCTGCAGCAGGCGCGCACGCCGGAGGCCTTCGGCCAGGCCGTCCTGCGTGAACTGGGCCGGCAGGCGCCGGTGGGGCAGGCCCTCTTCGCCACGGTCGACCGCACCGGCCAGGCTGTCGCCAGGGCCCACTACGCGGGGGCCGGCGCGACTCCGGCGCAGACCCTGGTGGAGATGCCCAGCACGGCCGTCCTCGTGGACCGCTGCATTGCCACGGGCCAACCGGTGCTGGTGGAGCAGCCGGGGCCGGACTATCTGCGCATCCGGTCCGGCCTGGGCCACGGAACGCCGGCAGCCATCGTCGTGCTGCCGGTGCTGGATTCCGGCCGCGTCACGGCGGTCATCGAAGTCGCCATGGTGCAGGCCATGACGGCGCCGCTGTGGCAGTTGCTCGAAGCCTTCCAGCCGATCGTGGCGGTGAGCCTGGCGCGCTTTGCGCCCGACGCACCACTACCGGACCACGAAGGTGGCGACGCCATGGCGGCCACGGTACTGACAGAGGCCTTGCCATGAACCCTCTCGCTCCTCCCCCCGCCCGCGCGCCAGGCGCCGGTGCCCGCTGCCTGGTCGTGGACGACCACGAAGCCATGCGCCGCATCACCGTGAACCAGCTGCGCCAGCTGGGCGTGGAGCAGGTCCAGACGGCCAAGAACGGCGCGGAGGCGCTGCGGCTCATGAAGAGCCACCGCTTCGACGTCGTGCTGTCGGACTGGAACATGCCCGTCATGTCCGGCATCGAACTGCTCGAGGCCATCCGGGCCGACAAGCAGCTCTTCGCCACACCCTTCATCCTCGTCACCGCCGAAGCGGAGCGCGGCGGCGTCGAGCACGCCATCGCCTGCGGCGTGACCTCGCTGCTGCTCAAGCCCTATGTGCCGCGGCAGCTCATGGCCCGGCTCGAACGGGCGCTGGCCGCCAAGCCGCGGGCGCCGCAGCCCGCGCATGCGGCGCCCGGGGCCGCTACCGTGCAGGCCGCTGCGCCGACCGGCGCTGCCGCCGCGCCGCCCGAGCACGACCCGCGCCCCAGCATCCTCATCGTCGACGACACCGCGGACAACCTGGTGCTGCTGTCCCAGCTGTTCAAGGGCGAGTTCCGCGTGCGGCTGGCGCAGACCGGCAGCAAGGCGCTGGAGTTCGCCACCTCGGACGAGCCGCCGGACCTGGTGCTGCTGGACATCATGATGCCCGGCATGGACGGCTTCGAGGTCGCGCGGGCCATGCGCGAGCATCCCGTCGCGCAGGGGATTCCCATCATCTTCATCACCGCCATGGCGTCGGCCGACGCGCGGCTGCAGGGCCTGGACCTGGGGGCCGTGGACTTCATCACCAAGCCCATCGATCCGGCCACGCTCAAGCCGCGCATCCGCAACTTCATGCGCTACGTGCAGCTGCGCAAGGACCTGCAGGTGGAGTTCGACGCCATGGTCGAGACGGCGCAGCTGCGCGAGGACGTCGAACGCATGACCCGGCACGACGTGAAGGCGCCGCTGGCCGGCGCCCTCGGGCTGATCCAGGCGGTGCTGGAGGACGACTCCCTGGCGCGCCGCCAGACGGAGCATCTTCGGCTAGCCGAGAAGAGCGTCATGCAGGCACTCAACCTGATCAATCTTTCCTCCGAGCTCTACCGGATCGAGAACGGCAGTTTCAAGCTGCACGCCGAGCCGGTCCGCATCGGCGACGTGCTCAGGCGCATCGCGGAGATGGACCGCGTGGCCTTTGCAGCCAAGGGCCTGGCCATCTCGGTGGACACCGACTTGCCCGTCGGCGAGGACGTGCCGCTGGCCTCGGGAGACGCCACGCTGTGCTACTCGGTGTTCCAGAACCTGGTCAAGAACGCCTGCGAGGCGGCGCCGCAGGGCACGAAGGTCTCGATCCAGCTGCTGGACCAGACGCCGTTGCGGGTCGACATCCAGAACGTCGGCGTGGTCCCTGCCGCGATCCGCGAGCGCTTCTTCGAGAAATACGTCACCGCCGGCAAGCGCGGTGGCAGCGGCATCGGCACCTACTCCGCGCGGCTGCTGGCGCAGGCCCAACGCGGCGACATTGGCCTGGAGGTGTCCGATGCGCAGAACTGGACGCGGGTGTCGGTGACCTTGCCGCGCCACGGCGGTCCGTCGTAGGGAAGGTATCGCCGCACCAACGGCACCGCCGCTTCGCGGAACAGCGTGTCCAGCCCTGCAGGGTCCGCCCCGGCCGCAGGGAGCGGGCGCAGGTCCGCAGCGCATGGGCTACGCCAGCCGCGCGCACTTTGCTCACCCAGCGTTCACCGCCGAAACGCAATCCACCCCGTCCAGAACAAGCTGGAGAAGAACCGCTCTTCCCGCCCGAACCCCGTCGCGTGCAGCAGCGCCAACGAGGCCTGCTCGTCCACCGGCGGGTCTGCGCCCTGCAGGATCTTCGCAAGCTTGGCCTGCACCTCGTCCGGCCCCGCGCCGGCCATGCGCCAGCGCTGCGCCCAGGCCTTGAGCAGCAAGGGGCGGCTGGCATAACGGTGTGTGTTGCCCGCCAGGATCAGCGGCGCACCCGGTGGCAGCCGCTGCGCGACGGCCTGGAGGATCTCGCGCTTGGCGGCATCGCCGGGCAGGTGGTGCAGCACACCGACCAGGGTGGCCGCGTCGAAGGTCTGCGCCGCCGGCAGATCCTGCACGGTGCCGAGCACCGCTTCGGTCTGCGCATCCAGCCCCAGCCCGCGCAGCCGCGCCATCGCCTGGTCCAGCATCTGCGGCGACGGGTCCACGGCCGTGAAGCGCCAACCCGGCTGCAGGGCCGCGATGCTCTGCACCTCCTGCGCCGTGCCGCCGGCACCGACCACGAGCACATGGCAGGGCGCGGGCTGCGCCTGCTCGGCGTCCAGCGCGGCCGCCAGCAGGCAGGCCGCCAGCGCATGGCAGGCCTCGTAGCCGGCCAACGCGATGCGGCTCTGGCGTTCGTACTCCGCGGCGCGTTCCGCATCGAATTTGGCTGCTGCCTCTTGCATGAAAACCTCCTCATGCAAAGCTTAGGTCAGCCTCAGCACCTCCGGCATCTCGGTTGCAGAGCCCGCGCCTCGCGTGCCGCGCAGGCGGTGCGCGCGCCGAACCACCCATTCGAGCCATAATAAAAGCTCAAAGGAGCCCACCATGTCCACGCCAAGAGCCAAATCCGTTACTCCGAAGCGTGAGATGAGCACGCCGACGGCTCACGCGCAGGACACAGTGCGGGCCAAGCCCGCCGCGCGCGGACGCATCGGCCGGACGGTCAAGCTGAAGGCTGCCGCCAGTGCTTCGGTCTGGGTGTCGAAAAGCCGCACGGTCAACATCCGGAATGCGGACTACCTGAGCCTGTTCAAGGAAGATCCGCTGGCGCAGGTTGGCTTGGTCAAGCAAGGCGTGGCGCCGATGGTGATCGACGGGCTCGCAGGCGGCATGAAGGTGTCGAAGGACAAGCTTCTCGCCACGCTCGGCCTGCGCCGCGAGACCATCCGGCGCAGGGCGAAGGCAAACGAATCCCTTTCCATCGAGGAATCATCGCGGGTGCTGGGCATCGGCCGTCTCATCGGCCAGGTGCAGGCCATCGTGGAGACATCCGGAAATCCGGATGGCTTCGATGCGGCAGCATGGGTCGGCGCGTGGCTCGACCGCCCGCTCCCGGCGCTGGGCGGCCAGCGTCCCGCTGAACTGATGGACACGGCCGAGGGCCAGGCCGTCGTCGCCAGCATGATCCTGCGTTCGCAAAGCGGTGCCTTTGCATGACGATGTCGCTGTGGCGTATCGCCACCGACACGCCGGACTACACCGCCGACGACCTCACGGGCAAGGGTGCAGAGATCACGGGCGGCCGCTGGAACCGCGCTGGAACGCCAGTGGTCTATGCGGCGACGAACATTGCGCTGGCGACCCTCGAAACGCTGGTCCACTTCAACACGACCGACCTTCCGCTCAACCGCATCCTCGTTCGGCTGGATGTGCCGGATGACATCTGGGTAGTGCGAACAATCCTTACGCGGCACACGGCGAAAGTGGGCTGGAACGTTTCTCCGGCGGGCAAGGTGTCCTTGGATGCCGGCGATGCCTGGCTCGACAGCGTCGCTACGGTGCTGATGGAGGTGCCATCGGCGATCGTGCCCGAAGAGGCGAATGTCCTCCTCAACCCACGGCATCCGGGCATCGCACAGATCAGCGCCGTGCGCACCCGGCTCTTTCTCTACGACACCCGCTTGCCCATGACAGGCGGGCTCGCCCCGGCGAGACGCAAGAAGTAACGGCCCGCACGATCCTGCGTGCCCGCGCAGGCCGCACGCCGTAGTGCCGCCGGCGCCGCCTTACGCCATCCGCCGCGCCGCCTCCACGCACACGGCCTCGCGCCGCATCAGCATCCCCTGCGCCATCTCTCTCACCGCCGCGACCGTGCCCGCATCCGCCACGCGGGGATGCCCGCTGTCGAAGGGTGGTGCCGGGTCGTACTCCAGCATCAGCTGTAGGCGCTTGGCCACGTCTTCGCCGCGCAGCAGGTCGAGCAGCACGAAGGCGAAGTCCAGGCCCGAGGTGACGCCGGCGCCGGTCACGCGGTTGCGGTCGATCACCACGCGCTCGGGCACCACCTGCACGGGGAACAGGCGCAGGAAATCCAGCGACAGCCAATGGCAGGTGGCCTCGTAGCCGTCGAGCAGGCCGGCTGCCGCCAGCAGCAGCGAACCCGTGCAGACCGAGGTGACCCACTGCGCGCCCTGTGCCTGCTGGCGCAGGAAGGCCGCCAGTTCGGCGTCGGCCATCAGCTCGTTCTGGCCGGGGCCGCCGGGCACCACGATCACGTCGAGCTGGGGCGCGTCGGAGAACGACAGCGTGGGCGTGACGATGAGGCCGGTGTCGCACTTCACGGGCTTGCAATCCTTCCAGACCAGGTGGCAGACGCTGTTGGGCGTGCGCGCCAGCACCTCGAAGGGGCCGAGGGCGTCGAGCGAGGTCATGCCCTCGAAGACGAGCACGCCGATCTGCAACGGTTGGGTTTTGTTCATGGTTGGCTTCCGGCGCCGCGCAGGCGCGTGGGGGAGAGGGCTTCAGCACGCACGCCGCAGCGCGCGATGTGGTCGGGCATGGGCGCGCCGGTGAGCTGTGCTGCCGCCAGTTCTGACACCGCAGCCGCGGTCTGGATGCCGTAGCCGCCCTGGGCGGCCAGCCAGAAAAAGCCGGGCGCCTCCGTGTCCGCGCCGACCACCAGGTCGCCATCCGGCACGAAGGAGCGCAGGCCGGCCCAGGTGTGCCTGGGGCGACGAATCTGCAGCGTGGTCATCTCCTCGATGCAGTGGATGCCGGTGGCCACATCGATCTCTTCGGGCTGCACGTCTTGCGGGTCGACCGGGTCGGCGTTGGCGGGCGAGCCCAGCAGCTGGCCGGCGTCGGGCTTGAAGTAGTAGCGCTCGTCCACGGCGATCACGGTGGGCCAGCCGGCGATGGCAGCACCGGCCGGCGCCTCGAAGGTGAAGGCGGTGCGGCGCCTGGGCTGCAGGCCGATGGGCGCCACGCCGCTGCGCTGTGCCACCACGTCGGCCCAGGCGCCGGCGGCGTTGACGAGGGTGGCGGCCGTGCAGGTGCGGCCGTCTGCCAGGTGCACCGCCCAGCGGCCGCCCTGCCGCGTGGCCTGGGCGAACTCGGCGTCGTGCAGGCTCAGGCCGCCGCGGGCACGGTAGCCGCGCAGGTAGCCCTGGTGCAGCGCGTGCACGTCCATGTCCATCGCGTCGCGCTCGTGGACGGCGCCGCAGACCATGTCTTCGCGCAGCACCGGGCAGAGCGCCAGCACCTCGCGCACCGACAGGCGTTCGACGCCGGAGGAAGACGCGCGCAAGACCTCGAAGGCCTCGGCCAGTTCCCGCTCCTGCCCGGGTTTCGCCACATGCATGCAGCCGCGCGGCGTGAGGATGGGATGCTCGGTGAAGCCGGCCGGCGGTGATGCGTAGAAGGCACGGCTGGCACGTGTCAGCGCGCGCACCATGGGCGTGCCATAGGTCTCCATGAACATGGCGGCGGAGCGGCCGGTGGCGTGGTAGCCGGGCTGCGCTTCGCGCTCCAGCAAACCCACGCGCCCATGCGGTGCGAGATGCCAGGCCACGGACGCGCCCGCGATGCCTGCGCCCACCACCAGATATTCGAACTCCATGGCCGGTTCCTCTTCGGTCGTCTCTTTCATGGCACGACGGCCTGCGCGCCGGGCGGCTCCACCGCGGCCTTGGCCCGCGGCCGCGCGGGCCGGCGCCACAGCCCCGCCACGCTGCCGACGATGCCGCCGCGGAAGGCCAGCACCACCACGCAGAACACCAGGCCCTGCGCCACGGTCACCCAGTCCTGCAGCTCCGACATGTAGGTCTGCATGCTGATGAGGGCCAGCGCGCCGACGATGGGGCCGACGATGGTGCCAAGGCCGCCCACCAGCGTCATCAGCAGCAGTTCGCCCGACATGTGCCAGCCCACGTCGGTCAGCGTGGCGATCTGCACGGCGATCGCCTTGGTGGCGCCGGCCAGCCCGGTGATGGCGGCCGAGAACACGAACATCGACCACTTGACGCGGTTGGCGTTGTAGCCGAGCGAGATGGCACGCGGCTCGCTGTCGCGCACGGCCGCCACGATGCGCCCGTACGGCGAGTGCACCAGCCGCGCCACCATCAGCAGCGCGGCGCCGCAGACCGCCAGCACGAAGAAGTAGACCGCCACGTCGCTCTTCAGGTCCCACACGCCGAAGGCCACGCCGCGCGGGATGTCCTGGATGCCGTCTTCACCACCGGTGAACGGCGCCTGCAGGCAAAAGAAATAGACCATCTGCGCCAGCGCCAGCGTGGACATCGCGAAGTAGATGCCCTGCAGCCGGATGGCGATGAGGCCGACCACGGCGCCCAGCGCGGCCGACACCAGCGTGGCCCCGAGGATGGCCCATTCGGGCGCGAAGCCCCAGGCCTTGGCCAGGTGCCCGGCCACGTAGGCCGCGAAGCCGAAGAACATGGCATGGCCGAACGACAGCACGCCCATGTAGCCCAGCAGCAGGTTCACCGCGCTGGCGGCCACCGCGAAGCACAGCACCTTGACCAGGAACACCGGGTACATGACGAACGGTGCCGCGGCCAGCGCCGCCAGCGCCACCGCCAGCAGTGCCCAGCGGAGCGGCGCGCGCAGCTTGGGAAGGCGGCTGGGCCGCGTGTCCAGCGCGGCGCTGGCGTGCTGCGTGATGACACCCTTGCCGAACAGCCCGGCCGGCTTGATGAGCAGCACCGCGGCCATGACGATGAAGACCACCGTGTCCGACAGCGGCGGGTAGTAGTAGCGCACCAGGCCTTCGGTCAGCCCCAGCAGGTAGCCGGTGATGATGGCGCCCTTGATGGAGCCCATGCCGCCGATCACCACCACCGCGAAGATGATGACGATGAGGTTGGAGCCCATCGTCGGGCTCACGTTGTAGATGGGCGCGGCGAACACGCCGGCCAGCCCTGCCAGGCCCACGCCGAAGCCGTAGACCAGCGTGACCATGCGCGGCACGTTGATGCCGAAGCTGCGCACCAGGTCCGGCCGCTCGATAGCGGCGCGCAGGTAAGCGCCCAGCCGTGTCTTCTCGACGGCGTACCAGGTGGCGAGGCACACCAGCAATGAGGCGAACAGCGCCCACAGCCGGTAATACGGCAGGTAGCCCAGCCCGGTGCGCAGGCCGCCCGGCATCGGGTTCGCATAAGGCAGGCCGGCGGAGCCGAAGGCCTTGCGGTACAGGCCCTCGACGATGAGCGTGATGCCGAAGGTCAGCAGCAGGCCGTAGACGTGGTCCAGGTGGTAGAGCCGGCGCACGAACAGCCGCTCGAGCACGATGCCCGAGATGCCCACGATCAGCGGCGCCAGCAGCAGCGCCCACCCATACGGAATGCCGCCCCACTGCAGCAGCATCCAGGCGGTGAACGCGCCCATCATGTACTGCGCGCCGTGCGCGAAGTTCACCACGTTGAGCAGGCCGAAGATGATGGCCAGGCCCAGGCTCATCATGGCGTAGAAGGAGCCGTTGATCAGGCCCAGCAGCAGCTGGCCGAACAGCGCGGGCGAGAGGATCCCCAGCGATTCAAGCATGTCCCATCCCCAGGTAGGCTTCGACGCGGCCAGCGTCCCGGTGCATGTCGCCCTTCGTCAGCATGTCGACCACGCGGCCGGTCTCCATGACGACGTGGCGATCGGCCAGCTCGGTGGCGAAGCGCAGGTTCTGCTCCACCAGCAGGATGGTGAAGCCGCGGCGCTTGAGTTCCAGCACGGTGCGCGCGATGAGCTTGACGATCACGGGCGCCAGGCCCTCGCTGGGTTCGTCCAGCAGCAGGGTCTTGGCGCCGGTGCGCAGGATGCGGCCGATGGCCAGCATCTGCTGCTCGCCACCCGAAAGCTTGGTGCCCTGGCTGGTGCTGCGTTCGCGCAGGTTGGGGAACAGCGCGTAGACCTCGTCGAGCGAGAGCCCGCCTGCGCGCAGCACGGGCGGCAGCAGCAGGTTCTCGCGCACGCTGAGCTGCGAGAAGATGCCGCGCTCTTCGGGGCAGTAGGCCATGCCCAGTCTGGCGATCTGCTCGGGCAGGCAGCGCGCGATGGGCTGGCCTTCGAAGGCGATGCTGCCGGTTTTCTCGGCGATGAAGCCCATCAGGCACTTGAGCGTGGTGGACTTGCCGGCGCCGTTGCGGCCCAGCAGCGTGACGACTTCGCCGCGCGCCATCGTGAAGCTGACGCCGTCGAGCACCTGGTTGCCGGCGTAGCCTGCGCTGAGATTGCGCACGTCCAGGACGGTGGTGGAGGTTTCCATGGTCAGTGCCCGATGTAGGCTTCGAGCACGCGGGAATCGGCCGCCACTTCCGCGTAGCTGCCTTCGGCCAGCACCTCGCCGCGGCACAGCACGGTGACGGTGTCCGACAGCCGCTCGACCACCTTCAGGTTGTGCTCCACCATCACGATGGTCCTGGTGCCGGCCTGCGCGGCGATGAGGTCGGCCACGCGGTGCACGTCCTCGGTGCCCAGGCCGGCCATGGGTTCGTCCAGCAGCACGAGATCGGGTTCCAGCGCGAAGGTGGTGGCCAGCTCCAGCGCGCGCTTGCGGCCATAGGGCAGTTCGCCGGCGGCCGTGTCGGCCCACTCGCTGAGGCCGAACTGGCGCAGCAGCGCGTGCACCTTGTCGTCCAGGGCGGAAAGGCAGGCGGTGGAGCGCCAGAACACCTTCTGCAGGCCCGAGAGGCGCTGCAGCGGCACGCAGACGTTCTGCGCCACCGTCAGGTGCGGGAACACGGCCGAGATCTGGAACGAGCGCACCACGCCCTGGCGCGCCAGCTGCGCGGGCGGCGTGCGCGTGACATCCTCGCCGCGGTAGACGATGCGGCCGGCATCGGGCTCCAGGAAGCGCGTGAGCAGGTTGAACAGCGTGCTCTTGCCCGCGCCGTTGGGGCCGATGACCGAGTGCACCGTGTTGCGCTGCACCGTGATGTCCACGTTCTTCACGGCCGTGAAACCCGAGAAGCTGCGCGTGAGGCCGCGCGCGGTGAGGATGGCGGCCGCGCCACCGATGGCAGGCTCGTTCATCTCGGCGCGCTCACTTCGCCTTCGCGGCAGCGCTGGCCAGCAGCGGGCAGTCGCTCTGGGCCAGCGGGATGTAGGCCTCGTCCGCGGGGATCACGGCGGAGATCTTGTAGTAGTCCCATGCGGCCTTGGATTCGGCCTTGGACTTCACCGTGACCAGCAGGAAATCGTGCGCCAGCTTGCCGTCGTCGCGCAGCGTGGCGTTCCTGGCGTACATGTCGTTCACCGGCGTGCTGCGCATCTTCTCGGCCACGGCGTCGGTGGCGTCGCTCTTGGTGGCCAGCACGGCCTTCAGGTAATGCGTGGTGGCCGAGTACATGCCGGCCTGCGACTCGGTGGGCATGGCCTTGTGCCGCTCGAAGAAGCGGCGGGCGAAGGCGCGGGTGTTGTCGTTGCGGTCCCAGTACCAGGCGGACGTGCCCGACAGGCCCTGCATCACGTCGATGCCGGCCGCGTGCACATCGGTGATGGACAGCAGCAGCGAGACGGGCCGCTGCTTGCCTTCCTGCATGCCGAACTCCTTCCATTGCTTCATCGCGTTCACCAGTTGCGCGCCCGCGTTGGCGAAGGCCACCACCTTGGCGTTGGAGGCCTGTGCCTGCAGCAGGAACGCGCTGTAGTCCGAGGTGCCCATGGGGTGGAAGATCTCGCCCACGGCCTTGCCGCCATTGGCGCCGATGAAGTTCTTGGCCTCCTGCACCATGTTCTTGCCGAACGCGAAATCGGCGGCCACGAAGTACCAGGTGTCCAGGCCGGCCTTCGTCAACGTGCGGGCCGGGCCGGACACCAGCGCATAGGAGTCGTGCACCCACGAGAAGCCTGTCCTGGCGCACTGCTTGCCGGTCAGCTCGGTGGTGCCGACGATGCCGTACAGCGCGATCTTGTTCTTCTCTTTGATGACGGACTGCACGCCCAGCGCCACGGCGGAGTTGGCGATGTCGAGCACGGCGTCGACCTTGTCCACGTCGAACCAGCGCTTGACGATGGTCAGGCCCACGTCGGGCTTGTTCTGGTGGTCGGCCACCAGCACCTCGACCTTGGTGTCGCCCAGTTGCGCCTTCATGTCTTCCACCGCCATGCGCACCGCGAGCGCGGAGCCCGGGCCCGTCAGCGCAGCGTAAGGGCCGGACTGGTCGTTGATGACCCCCAGTTTGACGACACCGTCCGAGATCTGTGCGAAGGCTGGCAGCGCTGCGAGCAACGCTGCCGCGAGGATGCAGCTGCGGGTGACGGGTTTCATGGGGGCTTCCTTCATCGAGGGTGGAGGGGGGAGGTCAGGCCATGGAGGCGAGGCGGCGGGCCGCCTGCGCGATCTGCGGTTCGACGACATCGCGCAGCCAGGCGGCAGGCACCGCACGCGCACGGGCGACGCGCTCGGCGCCGGCCTTCTCGGGCGAGCCGCTGTCCAGCGGCGGCTGGGGGTCGTATTCCAGGCCCAGCTGGATCATGCGTGCGGCTTCCTCTCCTGCCAGTTCGGTGGCCAGGGTGAAAGCGAAATCGATGCCAGAGGTGACGCCCCCGCCAGAGAGGCGGTTGCGGTCGCGCACCACGCGCGCCGCCACCGGCTCGGCGCCGAACTGCGTCAGGTAGTGCCGCCACATCCAGTGGCAGGTCGACCGGTAGCCCTGCAGCAGCCCGGCCGCGCCCAGCAGCAGCGAGCCGTTGCAGACGGAGGTGACATAGCGCGCGCTGGCGCCCTGGTCCCGCAGGAAGGCCATGGTCTCGGCGTCATTGAGTTGCTCGACCACGCCGGCGCCACCGGGCACACAAAGCACGTCGAACTGCGGGCTGTCGGCGAAGGTGGTGGTCGGGTTGAGGCTGAAGCCCACGTCCGTCATCAAGGGCTCGCGGGCCTTCCACGCCAGGTGCACCGTGGCGCCGGGCACGCGGCTGAGCACCTGCGCCGGGCCGGTGAGATCGAGCTGCGTGACCTTGGGAAAGACCAGGAATCCGATGTGCAGAGGGTTTGTCATGAAGCTGTTGTAAGGGTCCGATCGATGGGCCATTGTTGAAGTCGCAGCCCTTGGCGTAAATGACAAACGCAAGCTAATATCCGCCAGATGTCCAAGCCGCTGAACGTCGCCATCCTGGCCTTCCCGCGCTGCCAAGTGCTGGACGTGACAGGCCCGGCGATGGTGTTCGAAGCCGGCAACGACGCGCTGGGCAAGGCCCACTACAAGGTCCACATCCTCTCGGCCGAGGGCGGCGCCGTGCAGACCAGCAGCGCCGTGGCCATGCTCACCAGATCGGTGAAGGAGCTGCCGCCCTCCTCCGTCGACACCTTGCTGATCGCCGGCGGCGACGACTCCGGCCTGCAGACACTGGTGGCCGACGAGGCGGTGCGCAAGTGGGCCGTCAAGGCCAGCAAGGGCGCGCGGCGCTACGGCTCCATCTGCACCGGCACCTTCGCGCTGGCGCACTTCGGGCTGCTGGATGGCAAGCGCGTGGCCACGCACTGGTCGGCCTGCGGCACGCTGGCCGAGCGCTGCCCCGATGTGGCCGTCGACACCAACGCGCTGTTCGTCAACGACGGCCGGCTGTGGACATCCGCTGGCGTGACCACCGGCATCGACATGAGCCTGGAGATGGTGGCCGCGGACCTGGGCAACGCGGTGGCGCACGTGATCGCCAAGCGCCTGGTGCTCTACGCGCGCCGGCCCGGCTACCAGTCGCAGTTCAGCCCGGTGCTGAACGCGCAGTCGCATGCCGATGCGCCGTTCGCAGAGCTCATCCACTGGATGCGCGAGAACCTGGCGCTGCGGCTCGACGTGCCGCTGCTGGCCGAGAAGGTGGCGATGTCCGAGCGGACCTTCCTGCGCAAGTTCACCGCCAGCACGGGCGAGACGCCCGCGCACTTCGTCGAGACGCTGCGGCTGGACCAGACGCGCAACCTCCTGGCGGCCGGCATGTCGTTGAAGGAGATCGCGGCGCGCACCGGCTACAGCACCGGCGCGCAGTTGTCCAAGGCGTTCGACCGGCGTTTCGGCATGACGCCGCTGCTGTTCCGCGAGCTGCATTGCCGCGGCCAGGCGGCGTAGCGCGTACCGCTGCCATCGGGCCTGCACTCTCCGCGCAGGCCACGCGCTCCCGTGGCGGAATTCGACGCAAGATTGACCGTCGCGCAGGTCGCCGCTTCACAAGAATGTCCCGGCGCAGTCATGGATGGAAGGTAGCTCCAAAAGAACTGCCTGTTCGTGGCTGCTGCCATCCCCATCCAAAGGATATCCGCCATGAAGCGTGCAAGCTCCCGTCTTCCCTACCGCACCACGTGCATGACATTGGCCGCCATCACGTTGGCGGCTTGCGGTGGCGGTGACGGCCCCACCCGGCCTGCCGCCGATGCCACTGCCGAAAAGGCTTGCGCCGCCTTGGCGGGCAAGACCGTGGCGGCTGCTGCGGTCACCGCTGCCACCACCGTCGCTGCGACGGCCGCCGATCCCCTGTACTGCAAGGTCAGCGCCACCATCGCGCCGCAGCTGCACCTCGAACTGCGCTTGCCGCAGCGGTGGAACGGCAAGCTCTATTACGAAGGCGGTGGCGGCTACAACGGCGCGATCCCGCCGCTCATGGGCCCGGCCCTCAAGGCGCTGCAGCAGGGCTACGCCACTGTCAACAGCGACTCCGGCCACACGGGCGAAGGGCTGTCTGCCGCATTCGCGTTGAACGACCCGCTGGCGGCCTCGCTGTTCGGCTCCGCGGCGGTGCCGGCGGTGCTGTCGTCCGCCCGGGAGATGGTGCTGGCGGCGTATGGCCAACCGCCCGAGAAGGCCTACTTCGAAGGCTGCTCGGAAGGCGGGCGCGAAGCGCTGATGGCTGCCCAGCGCAACCCCGGCCTGTTCGACGGGATCATCGCGCGCGCGCCCGGCCACAACTGGACGGGCTTCATGGGGCACTGGAACCGCAACGCCAAGGCGGTGGCGGCGCCGGGCGGCCAGTTCTCTGCCGCGAAGCTGGGGCTGCTGGCCCAGGCCGTGCGCAGCGCCTGCGATGCCAACGACGGCATCGCCGATGGCATCGTCTCCAACCCGCAAGCCTGCAGCTTCGACCCCGCGGCGCTGCGCTGCGCCGGCGGCGCGGACACTGGCGACACCTGCCTGTCGGACGCGCAACTGGCGGTGGTGCAGTCGCGCACCTCGCCGGCTTCGTTCGCCGACGGCGCCTACACCAGCGCGCCGCTGGCACTCAGTGGCCAGGAAGACGATCTCTTCGCCGGCTGGGAGATGTGGGTCACTGGCGCCGGCAACGTGCGCAACGCACTGCACTTCCTGTTCCAGGACACCACGGTCAAGCACTACCTGGCCCGCGATCCAGCGCAGGATTCACTGGCCTATGCCTTCGAGTCGAATCCAGCGGCGCTGCAGAACCTCTCCGCACTCAACGATGCGACGGATGCCGACCTGCGCCCCTTCAAGAACAGCCGCGCCAAGCTGATCCTCTGGCACGGCGGCAGCGATCCCTCGCTGAGCCCGCAGGCCACGACGGACTACTACCGGGCCGTCACCGCGGCAGTGGGCGGCCAGGCCGAGGTGGACACGTTCGCGCGCTACTACATCGCCCCAGGCGTGGGCCACTGCGAAGGCGGCCCGGGCGCAGACCAGAGCGACCTGCTCGGCCCGCTCGACGCCTGGGTGACGGCTGGCGCCGCACCGGGCACCCTCAGCGCGGCGAAGGTGGCCAATGGCATGGTCCAGGCCAGCCGCCCGCTGTGCCGCTTTCCGCAGTATCCGCGCTACACCGGACCGGCGAACGACGCTGCCGCGGCGGCGCTGGCCGCGAACTACACCTGCACCATGCCCTGAGGGGCAGCGGCCGGCCGACGGCGATCCTGCAGAATGAAGCGGCGATCCACCCCACCAGCCGCCCCGGCGCCGGAGAACCCATGGCCACCCCCGAAACGATCGAAGTGGAAACGCGTCGGCACCAGATGTTCCCGGTGCTCGATGCGGCCGATGCAGCGCGTGTGCGCCGCTTCGGCGAACTGCGGCACTACCCGCGCGGCAGCTGCCTGTTCCGCGCTGGCGAGCCCGGGCCCGGCCTGTACCTGGTGCTGGCGGGCAAGGTGGCCATCACGCAGCGCGACGGCCTGGGCCACGTGACGCCGGTGGCCGTGCAGGGGCCGGGCCAGTTCCTGGCGGAGGTCGGCACGCTGTCGGGCCAGCCGGCGCTGGTCGATGGCCATGCCGACGAGGACGTGGAGGCGCTGCTGGTGCCACCGGAGCAGTTGCGCGCCCTGATCGTGGCCGAGGCCGACCTGGGTGAGCGCATGGTGCGGGCGCTGATCCTGCGCCGCGTGGCGCTGATCGACGCAGGGGCCAGCGGCCCGGTGCTGATGGGCCCGCCCGATTCCGCAGACCTGGTGCGGCTGCAGAACTTCCTGCGCCGCAACGGCCAGCCCTACCACGTGGTGGATGCGTCCACCGACCCCGATGCCGCGACGCTGCTGGAGCAGTACGGCGAGGCCAGCCTGGTGGTGGCCTGCCCCAATGGCGCAGTGCTGGTCAACCCGAGCGAAGACGCGCTGGCGCGCTGCATCGGCATGGTGGACACCGCAGAACATGCCGACCTGTTCGACGTGATCGTGGTGGGCGCCGGCCCGGCCGGGCTGGCGACGGCCGTCTACGCCGCATCGGAGGGGCTGCGCGTGATCGTGCTGGACTGCCGCAGCTACGGCGGCCAGGCCGGCGCCAGCGCGCGCATCGAGAACTACCTGGGCTTTCCCACCGGCATTTCCGGTGGCGCGCTGGCCGGGCGGGCCTATGTGCAGGCGCAGAAGTTCGGTGCCGAGATGATGATCCCGGCCAAGGCGGTGTCGCTGGACTGCAGCGGCACGCACACCGGCGAGGGGCTGCGCGTGGGGCTGGCCGACGGCCGGCAACTGCGCGCGCGCACCGTGGTGGTGGCCAGCGGCGCGCGCTACCGCCGTCCGCAGGTGCCGCGGCTGTCGGAGTTCGAGGGCCGCGGCGTGTGGTACTGGGCCTCGGCCATCGAGGCGCGCATGTGCTCCATGCAGGAGGTGGCGCTGGTCGGCGGGGGCAACTCGGCCGGGCAGGCCGCGGTGTTCCTCTCGCAGCACGCAGCGCTGGTCAACATCCTGGTACGCGGGCCTTCGCTGGCGGCCAGCATGTCGCGCTACCTGATCGACCGCATCGAGGCTTCGCCCAACATCGTGCTGCGCCCGCACACCGAGCTGGTCAGCCTGCACGGCGAACCCGCCACCGGGCTGGAAGGCGCGACCTGGCGCGACGCGCGCACCGGCGGCCAGCACGATTGCCCGGCGCGCAACCTGTTCCTGTTCGTCGGTGCCGAGCCCGAGGCCGACTGGCTGCAAGGATGCGGTGTGGCGGTGGACCGCCACGGCTTCGTGCAGACCGGAGACGATGCGCAGGCCAAGGGTGCGCTGGAGACCAGCGTGCCGGGCGTGTTCGCGGTGGGCGACGTGCGCTCCGGCTCGGTCAAGCGCGTGGGCGGCGCCATCGGCGAAGGTGCGGCGGCGGTGGCGCAGATCCATGCGCACCTGGCGCAGGTGTCGGCGACGGCCTGAGCAGCACCGCGCTCCGACCTCGCTCCTACAGCGCTCCGACAGCGCTCCGACAGCGCTCCGACAGCGCTCAAGCTGCGAGCTTGTCCTGCCGCGTGATGACCTGGCCACTGCGTGCGCCCGTGTGCACGCCGTGCTGCCAGGTGACGGTGCCGTTGACGACCACGGCATCGATGCCCTCGGCCGGCCGCGTCGGCGTCTCGTAGTTGGCGGCGTCGCGGATGGTGGCCGCATCGAAGACCACGATGTCGGCATGTTGGCCCACCTGCAGCGTGCCACGGCCCTGCAGGCCGAAGTTGCGCGCGGTGAGACCGCTCATCTTCCACACCGCGGTCTCGAGCGGGAACAGGCCGATGTCGCGGCTGTAGTGCCCCAGCACGCGCGGGAAGGTGCCCCACAGGCGCGGGTGCGGCTTGTCGCCCAGCGGGATGCCGTCGGAGCCGATCATGGTCTCGTCGAAGGCCAGCACGCGCTGCACGTCGCCCTCGTCCATCATGAAGTAGATGGCGCTGCCGGGTTGCAGCCGGCGCGCGGCTTCTTCCCTGGGCACGCCCCATTCGGCGGCGATGTCGGCCAGGTCGCGCCCGGCACATTCGGGGTGCGGCTCGCTGCTGGCGATCAGCACGCGGTTGTCCAGCATGCCGCGGTCGGTGCGGATCATGGTGGAGCCGGCCGTGTAGGGATAGCAGTCGAGCGCCACGCACTGGTGGCGCATGGTCTCGCGGATCAGCGGCAGCGTGGCCCTGGTCTTGCCGAAGTTGGGGGTGTGCATGGCCTTGTGGTGCGACAGCACCACGGGCACACCCAGCGCGCGGCCGATGGCGAAGGACTCTTGCAGTGCTTCGATGATCCGGTCGGCCTCGTCGCGCATGTGCGTCACGTACACCGCGCCACGCGCGCTCAGCGGACGGCCCACTTCGATGATCTCGTCGGTGGTCGCGTGCGTGGCGGTGGCGTAGAAGGTGCCGGTGGACAGGCCGATGGCGCCGGCTGCCATCGCCTCTTCGACATGGGCGCGCATGGCGGCGATCTCGGTGGCGCTGGCCGGCCGGTCGAGCTGGTCCATGGTCACGCCGCGCAGCGTCGAATGGCCGACCATCGCGGCCACGTTCACCGAGGACGGCGTGGCGCGCAGTGCGTCGAGGTACGCGGCGAAGCTGGTGAAGCGGCCCTGCGGCGGCGCGTCGATCAGGTTCAGCGGCATCGGCAGGTCCATGCCGTCGCGCAGCGGCGCCGCGCTGACGCCGCAGTTGCCGGTGACCACCGTTGTCACGCCCTGCGAGACCTTGAAGGGCATGGCCGGCTGGGAGAGCACGGCCTGGTCGTCGTGCGTGTGCGAATCGATGAAGCCCGGTGCGACGATGCGGCCGGCGGCGTGGAGCACCGTGTCGGCGGCCGCGGCAGACAGTTCACCGATGGCCGCGATGCGCCCCTTCCGCACGCCGATGTCGGCCGCGAAGCGCGGGCGCCTGGTGCCGTCGATCACCGTGCCGCCGCGGATCAGCAGGTCGAAGTGGGTGGGGTTCATGTGCAGCCGGCCCTTGCAAGAAAGCTGCGATTGTGAAAAGCGGGTGGTCTGGCGTAAATGACAAACGCACGGTCATTTCCGCCAGCAAGGCACGGTCCCCACGCCCTCAGATACAACCATAAAACAGCGCAATGTCTGTTACACACTTGCATCGTTTTCGTACCTAATTTGGCATCTGGTTACGTAAGATCGCTGGCCCGACTACCACTTTTCCCCGGGAGGGAGAACATGTTTGCAAACCAACTCCGCGCGCTGTGGCGCGTGCTGTGCATGGCCCTGTGCCTGGCACTGCTGCCTGCGGCCTGGGCTGGCCAGGTCAGCTACAACGGCCTGTATGTCTTCGGCGACAGCCTGTCGGACACCGGCAACGACTACATCGTCAGCGGCAGCATGGGCATGACGCCCGCCATTCCCCCTTCGGCCACGCCCTATGCCACCTATTGGCAGGGCCGCTTCAGCAACGGGCCCGTGGCGGCCGAGTACCTGTGGCGCCTGATGGCGCGCAGGAACAACGCCGAGCTCTCGCCCTCGGTGACCGACCCCACGCTGAGCACCAAGCCGGCGCTGAGCTTCGCCTTCGGCGGCTCGGCCTCGGGCATTTCCACGCCCACGCCCATGGGCTTCACGGTGCCTGGCCTGCTGGGCCAGGTTGGACAGTTCACGACCGCGCTGAACGGCCGCAAGGCGCCCAGCACGGCGCTCTACATGGTCTGGAGCGGCTCGAACGACTACCTGCAGATGCTGACGAGCGACCCGTACACGGTAGTGGCCAACGTCACCACCGCGATCCGCGGCCTGTACGTGGCCGGCGCCCGCGACTTCATCGTGCCCAACCTGGCCGACATGGGCATCACGCCGTTCGCCACGTCGCAGGGGCTGGGCCCGCAGTTCACCGCGCTGAGCAAGCAGCACAACGCGCTGCTCAAGACCGCGCTGGCCAACCTGGGCCGCGAGCTGCGCGGCGTGCGCATCGTGACGGTGGACGTCTACAAGCTGGGCGCCACGCTGCTGTCCACCGGTCTCATCATCGACGACGTGCCGGCCGCCGAATTCCTGGCGCCGGGCAAGGGCGCGGCCACCTGCCTGTTCACCAACCCGGCCACCTGCGTGGACGTGACCCAGCCGGCCTTCATGCCGCCCTTCCTGTTCTGGGACGCCATGCACCCGACCACGCAGGTGCATGGCGTGATCGGCACGGCCATGTTCGCCGCGCTGCTGACGCAGCGCTGAGCCACTACACCCTTTCCAGCACCGTCGCGATGCCCTGCCCGCCACCGATGCACTGCGTGGCCAGGGCGTAACGCCCCTTCTCGCGCGCCAGCAGCGCCGCCGCCTTGCCGGTGATGCGCGCGCCGGTGGCGCCCAGCGGGTGGCCGATGGCGAGGCCGCCACCGTCGAGGTTGACGGTCTCCATCGCCAGGCCCAGGTCGCGGATGCAGGCGAGCGCCTGCGACGAGAAGGCCTCGTTGATCTCCACCACATCCAGATCGGCGACCGTGAGCCCGGCGCGCGCCAGCGCCTTGCGTGTGGCCGGGACCGGGCCGATGCCCATGATGGCCGGGTCCACGCCCACCGTGGCGAAGCTGCGCACGCGCGCCAGCGGCGCCAGGCCATGGCGCTCGGCGAACGCGTCGCTGGTCACCAGCACCACGGCGGCGCCGTCGGTCAGCGGCGAGGCGGTGCCGGCCGTCACCACGCCATCGGGCCGGAACGCGGGCTTGAGCCCGGCCAGCGCCTCGGCCGAGGTGGCAGGGCGGATGCAGCCATCGGCATCGACGACCTCGCCATCCGGTAGCCGGATGGGCACGATCTCGGCGGCCAGCCGGCCCAGCTCGCGCGCGGCGGCGGCCTTGCGGTGCGATTGCACGGCCAGCGCCTCCTGGTCGGCGCGGCCCACGTTCCAGCGCTGCGCCACGTTCTCGGCCGTCTCGCCCATGGAGATGTAGGCGTCGGTGGTGGCCTGCAGCGCCGGGTGCGGCGAGAAGTTGAAGCCGCCCTGCGGCACCATGCTCATGGACTCCACGCCCACGCACAGGAAGGCTTCGCCCATGCCGGCCTCGATCTGCGCGGCGGCGATGTGCACGGCCTGCATGGACGAGCCGCAGAAGCGGTTCACCGTCATGCCGCCGACTTCGTGCGGCAGGCCGGCCAGCAGGCCGACGATGCGCGCGAGGTTGTTGCCCTGCGCGGCCTCGGGGTAGGCACAGCCGAGGATGATGTCCTCCAGCAGTGCGGGATCGAGGCCGGTGCGGCGCAGCAGGTCCTGCACCACGGCCGCGGCCAGCGTGTCGGGCCGCACCTCGGCCAGGCGGCCCTTGCGGGCGAAGTGGAAGGGCGAACGCGCGTAGGCGCTGATGAGGGCTTTCATGGGGGGCTCCTGGGATCGATGGAGGGAGGTATGGTTCAGGCGACAGGCCGCTCGGGCGCCCGCAGCGCGGTGTCGTCCTGCGCCACGGCGGCTGCCGCAGCCTGGCCAGCGGCCGGTGCGCTGGCTGCATCCAGCCGGGCCAGCTGCTCAGGCGACAGCACCAGCGCCATGGCGCCGAGGTTGGACACCAGCTGCGCGCGTGAACGCGGGCCGATCAGCGGCAGCGCGCCACGTTGCGCCACCCAGGCGATGGCCACCTGGTCGGGGCTGGCCTGCAGCTCGGCCGCCACCGCCAGCACGCTGTCGAGCACGGCGCTGCGCTGGGCCGAGTCCTCGGCCTGGAACACCTTGCCGCCCAGGGCCTCGGCCCGGCCTGCCTCGCCCTTGCGGTACTTGCCGGTCAGCATGCCGCCGCCCAGCGGCGACCAGGTGACCGGCGCGATGCCCAGTGCCTGGCAGACGGCGAGCACATCGGCCTCGGGCGCACGCTGCACCAGGCTGTATTCGAACTGCGCCGCGGCGATGGGCACGGCGCGGGTCAGTTCGGCCAGCGTCGCCGCGCGCGCCAACCGCCAGGCCGCGAAGTTGGACAGGCCCGCATACAGGATCTTGCCGGCGCGAGACAGGTCGTCCAGGCCGCGCACGATCTCGTCGGACGGCGTGAGCCCGTCCGGTTGGTGGACCCAGTACAGGTCGATGCGGTCGGTCTGCAGCCGGCGCAGGCTGGCCTCGACCGAGGCCACCATGGCCCGGCGGCTGTTGCCGGTGACCAGGCGGTTGGCGTCCGGCGTGGCGCCGCTGGTGTATTTGGTGGCGAGGAAGAAGTCCTCGCGCCGCCCGGCCAGCAGCGTGCCCAGGATCTCTTCGGACTGGCCGAACTGGTAGATGTCGGCGGTGTCGATGAAGTTGCCGCCCGCCTCGGCATAGGTGTTGAAGATGGCGGCGCTCTCGGCCGCGTCCGCGCCATGGCCCCAGCGGCGGCCGAAATTCGCGGTGCCCAATGCGATCTGCGCCAGCGGCACGCCGGTGGTGCCCAGGGTCTTGTATTGCATGTGTGCCTTCGTTCGCTGCGATTCAATGCGCGGCGCGGTAGCGCAGCGCCGGGCTGTTGGTGGACAGGTGGGCCGCCATGGCGCGGCGCGCGGCCTCGAAGGCGTCCCACTCCTCGGCCTGGTGCAGCGAGGGAATGGTCACGCGCTCGCCGCGGTCGAAGCCCAGCAGCGCAGCGTCGACCAGGTCTTCGGCGCGCATCACGATGGCGGCGTCCAGGTGCTCCACCGGCAGGCCGCCGGTGGCCCAGAAATCCGTGGCGGTGGCGCCGGGCAGCACGGCCTGCACGTGGATGCCCTTGCCGGCCAGCTCGTGCTGCAGCGACTGGCTGAAGGCCAGCACGAAGGCCTTGCTGCCGCCGTACACGCCGTTCAGCGTCTCCGGCGAGACCGCGACGATGGACGAGATGTTGATGAGGGCGCCGCGGCCGCGCGCGACGAAGCCGGGCACCGCCGCATAGGTCAGCCGCGTGAGCGCGGTGACTTTGAGCGCGATCATGCGTGTCATCGCCTCCACGTCGCTCTGCAGCAGCGGCGTGTGCGTGCCGATGCCGGCGTTGTTGACCAGCAGCGTGATGCTGGCGTCCTGCCGCAGCTTGGCCTCCACGCTGGCCAGCGCGGCGGTGTCGTTCAGGTCGGCCGGGAACACTTCCACTGCGCGGCCGGTGCGCGTGCTGATGCCCTTGGCCAGCGCGTTCAGCCGCTCGCGGTTGCGGGCGACCAGCACCAGGTCGTAGCCGCGCTGTGCCAGCCGTTCGGCGTACAGCGCGCCGATGCCGGTCGAGGCGCCGGTGATGAGGGCCGTGCCCGGATGTGCTTGTGTCATGTGTCGCTCCGTCGTGTTCAGGTTGGGATGGGACGCATGTTGCGCCGTGCGGCGCATGGCGTAAATGACGTATATAGTGCGTTTTCAAGACATCGACGAAAGGCATCTCCATGCACCGCCTCGGCTACCTGCTGCCACCGGGCTTCCAGGTCATCGCCCTGGGCACCCAGGCGGTGTTCGAGTTCGCCAACCTGGTGGCGGGCGAGCCCTTCTATGCCGTCGACAACTACGCGCTGGGCGGAGGCGAGGTGCATGCCTCGTTCGGCGTGTCGGTGCAGACACGCGCGCTCACCGCGCGCAGCCAGGCCGACACGTGGATGGTGGTGGGCGTGGTGAATCCTCTGGCCGCACCCGCGGCACCGGAGCTGCTGCGCCTGGTGCGCAAGCTCGGCGCGCAGGCGCGCCGCACCGTGGGGCTGTGCACCGGCGCCTTCTTGCTGGCCGAGGCCGGCCTGCTGGCGGGCCGGCGCGCCACCACGCACTGGGCCCATGCCGAAGCCATGCAGCAGCGCCACCCCGACATCCAGGTCGAGCCCGACCGCATCTACATCGCCGACGGCCCGGTCTGGACCTCGGCCGGCATGACGGCCGAGTTCGACCTGGCGCTGGGCCTGGTCGAGAAGGACCTGGGCGCCGAAACGGCGCGCGCCGTGGCGCATGGGCTGGTGATGCACCAGCGCCGCGCGGGCGGGCAATCGCAGCACTCCGAGATGCTCAAGCTCGCGCCCAAGTCCGACCGCATCCAGCAGGCGCTGGAGCACGCGCGCCGCAACCTGGCCGGCCCGCTGAGCGTGGAGGAGCTGGCCGAGGCCGCGCACCTGAGCCCGCGCCAGTTCAGCCGCGTGTTCACCGCGGAGACCGGGCAGTCACCGGCCAAGGCGGTCGAGGGGCTGCGCCTGGAGGCGGCCCGCCTGATGGTCGAGCAGGGCCGCCATCCGCTCGAAGTGGTGGCACGCGAGACGGGTTTCCGCGACCGCCGCCACCTGCGCGAGGCCTTCCTGCGCGGCTTCGGCACGCCCCCACAGGCGGTGCGGCGCGGCGCGCGCGACGCCGCGCACTGAGCCTACGCGCGCGCGTCCGCCAGCACCCAGGCCGCTGCCTTCTCGGCCATCATCAAGGTCGGGCTGTTGGTGTTGCCGCTGGTGATGCTGGGCATGGCGCCCGCATCCACCACGCGCAGGCCGGCGATCACGCCGCCCTTGCCATCGCGCACCCGCAGGCGGCTGTCCAGCACGGCCATGGGGTCGCCGTCGCGGCCCATGGCGGTCGTGCCCACCGGGTGGAAGATGGTGGTGGCGATGTCGCCGGCCAGGCGCGCCAGGTCGTCGTCGCTCTGGTACTGCGCGCCGGGCTTGAACTCCTCGGGCTTGAACTTCGCCAGCGCGGGTTGGGCGGCGATGCGCCGCGTCACACGCAGCGAATCGGCGGCCACCTTGCGGTCGGCATCGGTGCTCAGGTAGTTGGGCGCAATCGCCGGCGCATCGCCGAAGCGCGGGCTCTTGAGGCGCACGCTGCCGCGGCTCGTCGGGTTCAGGTTGCAGACGCTGGCGGTGAACGCCGGAAAGCTGTGCAGCGGCTCGCCGAAGGCGTCGAGCGAGAGCGGCTGCACGTGGTATTCGAGATTCGCATAGGGCTGGCCAGGGTCGCTGCGGGTGAACGCGCCGAGCTGCGAAGGCGCCATGCTCATCGGCCCGCTGCGCGACAGCAGGTACTCCAGCCCGATGCGGGCCTTGCCCGCCAGCGTGGAGGCCAGCACGTTCAGCGTGGGCGCGCCGCTGATCTTGTAGACCGCGCGGATCTGCAGGTGGTCCTGCAGGTTCTCGCCCACCCCAGGCAGCTCGGCCTGCACGTCGATGCCGTGCTGGCGCAGCAGCGCGCCCGGTCCGATGCCCGAGAGCTGCAGGATCTGCGGCGAGCCGACCGCGCCGGCGCACAGCAGCACCTCGCCCTTGGCGCGCACGGTGACGAGCTCGCCACCCGTCCAGACCTCCGCACCGGTGCAGCGCAGGCTGCCATCGCCCTGGCGCTCCAGCAGCAACCGCGCCACCTGGCCACCGGTCCACAGTTCGAAGTTGGGCCGGCCGTAGCAGGCCGGCCGCAGGAAGGCCTTGGCCGTGTTCCAGCGCCAGCCGTTCTTCTGGTTGACCTGGAAGTAGCCCACGCCCTCGTTGTCGCCGCGGTTGAAGTCGGTGCTGTGCGGCACGCCGGCCTGCTGCGCAGCCTGGGCGAAGGCGTCCAGGATGTCCCAGCGCAGGCGCTGCTTCTCCACACGCCACTCGCCGCCGGCGCCATGCATCTCGTCCGCGCCGAGATAGTGGTCCTCGTGCTGCTTGAAGGCCGGCAGCACGTTCTGCCAGCGCCAGGCCTCGTCGCCCGTGGCAGCGGCCCAGCCGTCGTAGTCGCGCGCCTGGCCGCGCATGTAGATCATGCCGTTGATGCTGGAGCAGCCGCCCAGCGTCTTGCCGCGCGGGTAGCGCAGCGTGCGGCCGTTGAGGCCGGCGTCGGGCTCGGTCTGGTAGAGCCAGTCGGTGCGCGGGTTGCCGATGCAGTAGAGGTAGCCCACCGGAATGTGGATCCAGTGGTAGTCGTCCTTGCCGCCGGCCTCGATCAGCAGCACGCGCTGGCGCGGGTCCTTGCTCAGGCGGTTGGCCATCAGGCTCCCGGCCGTGCCTGCGCCGATGACGATGTGGTCGAAGGTATTGCTGCCGCTCATGCGTGTGTCTCCCTGGGGGCGCGAGTGTCGCCTGCACGCACCAGCGAAGCCAATGAGTTCTGACCCCTACTGGTATAAGCGGCGCAAATATGAATCCCGCCCTGCTCGACCTGCACCTGCTGCGCGCGTTCGTCGCCGTGGCGCGCCAAGGCAGCGTCTCGCGCGCGGCCACGCAGCTGCACCGCACGCAGCCTGCACTGAGCCTGCAGCTGAAGAAGCTGGCCGAGGCCAGCGGGCTGGAACTGTTCCAGCGCGGCGCCCACGGCATGGTGCTCTCGGCCGATGGCGCCGCGCTGCTGCAGCTGGCCGAACGCACCCTGGCCGCGGCCGACGACTTCGCGCGCGGCGTCGAGCGGCTGCACGGCAGCGCGCGCGGCCTGCTGCGCATCGGCACCATCCTCGACCCCTCGTTCCTGCGCCTGGGCGACTGGCTCGGCGCGCTGGTGCGCTCGGCGCCGCAGATCGCGACCGAGCTGCGCCACGGCATCAGCGGCAGCGTGATGGCGCAGCTGCAGCAAGGCCAGCTGGACGTGTGCTTCTACCTGAGCCCCAGCCTGGCCGCCACCGAGGCGCTGCAACCGGCGCTGGCCGGGCGCACGCTGACGCGCTTCGACTACCGCGTGGTGGCGCCCGCCGGCTGGGGGCCGCAGGTGGCGGGGCGCGACTGGGAAGCACTGGCCACGCTGCCCTGGCTGGAGACGCCACCCGAGTCCGCGCACCACCGGCTGCTGCAGGGCGTGTTCGGCCCACGCGGACTGGCACCGCGCCGTGCTGCGCTGGTCGACCAGGAGGCTTCGATGCTGGACCTCATCAAGTCGGGCGTGGGCCTGTCGCTGGTGCGCGATGCGATCGCCATGCGCGAGAGCCAGCAGCATGGCCTGGCCGTGGCGGACCAGGTGCGCATCGGCTGCGAGCTACAGTTCGTGTGCTTGGCGGGGCGGCGGGAGGACGCGGTGGTGCAGGCGGCGTGGAGGGCGCTGGAGCAGGTGTGGGGTTGAGACCGGTGACGGTCACGGATCCGCTGCATGCGGGGCGCCCGGAATTTCAATCCCATTGCGTCTCATCGCAGCTTGCAGTGCCTTGATGTTCTCTCGCTTCTCGGCGATCGCGCGACCTTGACGGCTGAGGGCATCCTCGAGCTGAGCGATCTTGGCTTCCCTCGATCTCAGCGCCGCCTCAAGCTCGGCGACGTGCCGATCTTCACCGGCCGTCGCGCGCACCACATCCGGCGCAGGAGCAACCGCTGGTGGCAGGTCGCCCAGCGTGGAGTACGGAAAAGCGCGCCGACAGCTCCGCGGATCGCGAACACCAAGGCGTCCACACCAGTATGCGTCGATGCGTTCGCACAGTTGGAAGTAGAGCCTGTCGAAATGCACATCACAGGCCTCGGTATCGATGGTGTGTGCCCAGGTTTCTGGCATGGCCGGAAGAACGCCTTGATTCTCCCGTACCCACGCCGTGAAGGCATTGCGATAGCCGCCGCCCGAATGCGCATGGACCAGCTGGTTCCTCATGCCATTGAGCAAATCTGCAACCGGTCGATCCACGCCCAGCATCCGCGCTGTCGCTTCGCCACCCAGCTGTCGCTGCCCATCCAGCATCTCGACGCATATCATGAGGAGCAGGTAGCGCATCTCCAGGAAGAGCTCCGGGCTTTTGCCTTGTACGGTGATCGCCGCCGCGAACCGCAACACCTCGAACTCGTCCTGCGGCATTTGCAGCAAGGTGCGGAGCATGTCGTGGATCGGCGCTCGACACACGCCCCCATCCTTGAACATGGGCAGCTGGCTCGGAGGTGGTGTCGCAGCAGAGCGATACAGCGCGCAGCGATCTGGCGACATGCTGAGGACGTAAGGCAGAGGCGCGCCACAGGCCAGTTGCAAGGCAGTGCTGAGACGGCCCCAGCCCTGTGCGGGCAGCTCGTCGCTGCCAAGGAAGATGCCGTTGGCGCCAGCGCTGAGCACGATGGCTTGGTGCCCTGGACACTCCACTGCAGAAGGCAGCCACATGCTCTGAGGCCAGTTCTGCAGCAGCACCCAATGTGCGGGGCGCGTGCGCGGGCCCACGAGGTCGAAGTCAACCCGCTGCGCCTCAACAGGCTGCATCCGCAGGCGCTGCTCGTCCACGGAATTGTCAGACCACTCATCTTCCGGCCATTCCCTCAGTGGATTGATCCGCCTCACCCTTAGCTCGTCAGCAGAGAGCGTCCAAGGCCCGTGTTCCAGCACCACATTGCGCAGCAAGATGGGCACAGGGGGTGAGCGACGCCACTCCACATCCCTGAGCACTCCCAACAGGTCGGAATCAGGTGCGAAGCGCAGTTTCGAAAGCAAGCTCGCGTGGCGTCCAGAAGACTGCGAGCCTGTGCGCACTGCAGTGGTCCTCCGGAAGAAGAAGATCGGCGCGGCCAGCCCATTCGCCTTCCGCAAAAATCTGCGCGAGATCCACCATCTCGAATCCTTGCTTGTGGGCGGGCACTGCTCGCCTGATGACGCGTTTCAACCCCACGAGCGCGTCAGCAGTTCATCCATGGCATCTGCAATGCGCTGCCCGTCGTCCGCCAGGGACACCACCTTTTGGCCGAGTTGGTCCACGGCGACGGACACCGTGTCCAAAGGATGCAGCACCACATCGACGCCCTCGATCCGAAACACCGGATTCAAGCGCGAGCCCGCCATGCTGCCCTTGCGCGGCAGTTCCGCGCGCAGAACCAGCGGCACCACGACACGACGCCGATAGCCGTCGGACAGCGATGACTGCACCACCACGACGAACGGAATCGCATCGCGCAGGCTGCCCCGGTTGCGGTGCACGTCGAACTGCGCCATGGCACCGTCCTCACAAGGTGGTGTGTTCGTCCGCCAAGGAGCCAATCCTGGCGTGCACCTCGTTCCAGCCCGCAGTACAGGCATCGGCACGCTGCCGACGCTCGGCCTGCGCCGCGCTCTCGCGGTGGACATATTCGGTCAGCAAGGCTTCGACCGTGGCCGACAGATTGGGACTGTAGCGACGCGCCTCATCGACCAAGGCTTCGTTCAGGCTGAGGTTGATTGCACGTTTGCGGCGTTCGGCCAGATCGGTCATATCGGCATCCTTGATGCGCATGGCATGCGCACGCCAGCAGTCTAGCAAGCGCGCTCGATGCATGTAAGGCCTGCAGTTTGCGCAGCTGCCGTCATCAGCGGTCTGTGGTATGCCAGGACAATCGACGCGCTCCATCGTCATCCATCCATTCGCTGTCATGTCCAACGCCAACGCACCCCACCCCCTGGTCCTCGTCCCTGGCCTGCTCTGCGACGCCATGCTTTGGGCGCCGCAGATCGAAGGGCTCGCCGACATCGCCGACGCCTGGGTGCCTGCGCCCACGCAGCACGCCACGGTCGACGCACTCGCCAGCGCTGCGCTGGCCGCCTGTCCGTTCGAGCGCTTCGCGCTGGCCGGCCTGTCCATGGGCGGCTACATCGCCATGGCCATGCAGCGCCAGGCGCCGCAGCGCGTCACGCACCTGGCCCTGCTGGACACCAACGCCGTCGCCGATGCGCCGGCCGCCAGCGCCGCACGCCGCGAACTGGTGGCGCGTGGCCGCGCCGAAGGCATGGGCGCCGCGGCGGACGCGCTGCTGCCACGCCTGGTGTGGCCGCAGGCGCCGCGGCATGCGGCGCTGCGCGCCACTGTCCGGAGCATGGCCTGGAACGTGGGCGTGGACGCCTTCGCGCGGCAGCAGGAGGCCATCATCGGCCGGCCCGATGCGCGCGGCGCGCTGGCGGCCGTGGCCTGCCCCACCTTGGTGGCTTGCGGCGCGCACGACCTGCTGACGCCGCCTGCGCTGCACGAGGAAATGGCGGCGCTGGTGCCCGGTGCGCGGCTGCAGGTGTTCGCCGATTGCGGCCACCTGAGCACGCTGGAGCAGCCCGGGGCCGTGAACCAGGCGCTGCGCGACTGGCTGGGCTGAAGCTTCAGCGGGGCAGCGCGGCGGCCAGGACCTGCGCCGCACGTCTGAGTCGTCGCCATCGATCGCCACCGAGATGCGCGCAGGCGGGACCGATGGTGGCTTGCAGCGCGGCGCGGTGCTCGCCGAAGTAGTGCATGGCCTCGCCGTCGCCCTGCTCCAGCAGCGCCTGTAAGTGCGCGCGATGGCGGCTGGCGGCTGGCGGCCAGGCGGCCGTGGCCGTTGGCAGCTGGCGCAGATGCGGTCACCGCAGTCACTGCGGGCACCGCGTACTGGAAGACAGCGACCAGCGCACCGAGGCGGCGCGCCAGGCTTCGAGTGCTGGGGAGAGGCTGCCAAGGCGTCGCCCTGGTCATGGCCGCCTCCAGCTCGGCGGCCATGCCTGCAGCGGCGAAGCCCCCAGATTGCCCGCCAGTCCTCGCAGGATAGTCCCCGCCGCCAGCGACGGCACCGCTGCAGCCGTTGGGATGGCCGGCACCGGCAGCCCCTGCCGCGGCCGCATCGAGCGCACCAGCGCCTGCCAGAGTTGCTCGGACTCGATAGGCGTGGCCACGAAGTCCTTCATGCCGGCCGCGGCACAGCGCTCGCGGTCTCCCTGCACGGCGTTCGCCGTCATGGCGTTCTGCTCGGGAGCGCGAGGGCGCCAGGGGCGCGACAAAACCTAGGCAGTGAGGCATTTGAAGGTCCTTCCTTCAGGCGCCGAAGCCCTCGGCGAAGGCCCGGCGCAGGTAAGCCACGAAGGCCTCGACCGCGCGCGGCACGTAGGGCGCGTAGGGCCGGATGGCGTACAGCGTCTCACTGAACTGGCCCTCGACCTTCCAGTCCGGCAACACCTGCTGCAGCTGGCCGGCGCGCAACGCAGCCTGGGCGCTGAAGTCGGGCACCAGCGCGATGCCCAGGCCAGCCAGCGCGGCGTCGCGCAGCGCCTCGCTGTTGTTGGCGGCGAAGGCGCCGGCCACGGGCACCACCAGGCGTTCGGCGTCGCGCAGCAGCGTCCAGCCCGCCACCTGGCCAGCGCGCGGGTAGTGCAGGCAGTCGTGTGTGCGCAGTGCGTCCGGGTTGGCCGGCGCGCCGCGTCGGCGCAGGTAGGCTCGGCTGGCCACCAGAAGCGAGTGTGTGGGCGCCAGCAGCCAGGCCACATGCGTCTCGGGCGGCGCGGCGGTGTGGCGCACGGCCAGGTCGAAGCCTTCCACCGCGAGCGGACGCAGGCCGTCGGACAGGTCCAGCTCCAGCCGCACCTGCGGGTGCGCGCGCAGGAACTCGGGCAGGCGCGGCACGAGTTGCTGGCGTGCGAAGGCCACGGGCGCCGTCACGCGCAGCAGGCCCTGCGGCGCATCGGCCAGGTCGCGCACGGCGGCGAAGCTCTGCTGGATCTGCGCGAAGGCGCCGCGGGTGCCGTCGGCCAGGCGCTGGCCGGCCTCGGTCAGCCGCACGCTGCGCGTGGTGCGCTGCACCAGCGGCACGCCAGCGGCGCGCTCCAGCTCGGCGATGCGCTGGCTCATGGCGGCCTTGCTGATGCCCAGGCGTGCCGCCGCGGCTGTGAAGCTGCCGTGTTCGCCGAGCACGGCCAGTGCGTGCAGCGTGCTCCAGAGCGCGTCGGTTTTTTCGGAAGACATGGTGTGTATTGTTCACCATGGCGAACAATCAGTTCAGCCGGCCTGCCTGTACAAGGCCTGTAGCGCTTCCTAGACTTGCGGCCTCTCCCACTCTCACGCGAGACAAACCCATGAAGCGCGACCTGCCTGCCACCCCCGCCTACACCGACAGCGCCGAACTGGCGCACTTCATCGCCGGCCAGCCCTACCAGGGCGTCGGCGAACGCACCCAGGCGGTGTTCAACCCGGCTCTGGGCACCGAGGCCCGCCGCCTGCGCCTGGCCGCCAAGCCCGATGTGGACGCCGCCGTGGCCGCAGCCCAGGCCGCCTTCCCGGCCTGGGCCGACACGCCGCCGATCCGCCGCGCCCGCGTGCTGCTCAAGTTCCTGGAACTCGTGAACGCGCGCAAGGACGAACTGGCCGCCATGATCACGGCCGAGCACGGCAAGGTGTTCACCGACGCGCAGGGCGAGGTCTCGCGCGGCATCGACATCATCGAATTCGCCTGCGGCGTGCCGCAGCTGCTCAAGGGCGACTTCACCGACCAGGTCTCCACCGGCATCGACAACTGGACGCTGCGCCAGCCGTTGGGCGTGGTCGCCGGCATCACGCCGTTCAACTTCCCGGTCATGGTGCCGATGTGGATGTTTCCTGTGGCCATCGCCGCCGGCAACACCTTCATCCTCAAGCCCAGCGAGCGCGATCCCTCGCCCTCGCTGTTCATCGCCAAGCTCCTGAAGGAAGCCGGCCTGCCTGACGGCGTGTTCAACGTCGTGCAGGGTGACAAGCTGGCCGTCGACGCGCTGCTGGAGCACCCGGATGTGAAGGCCATCAGCTTCGTCGGCTCCACGCCGATCGCGCAGTACATCTACGAGACCGGCGCGCACCACGGCAAGCGCGTGCAGGCTCTGGGCGGCGCCAAGAACCACATGGTGGTGATGCCCGATGCCGACATCGACCAGGCCGTGGACGCGCTGGTCGGCGCCGGCTACGGCTCGGCGGGCGAGCGCTGCATGGCGATCTCGGTGGCGGTGCTGGTCGGCGACGCGGCCGACAAGCTGATCCCCAAGCTGGCCGAGCGCGCAAAGACCCTGGTGGTCAAGAACGGCATGGAACTGGACGCCGAGATGGGCCCCATCGTCACGCAGCAGGCACTGGAGCGCATCGAGGGCTACATCGCCACCGGCGTGCAGGAAGGCGCCGAGTTGCTGGTGGACGGCCGCAACTTCAAGGTGGCTGGCCACGAACAGGGCTTCTTCACGGGCGGCACGCTGTTCGACAAGGTCACGCCCGAGATGAAGATCTACAAGGAAGAGATCTTCGGCCCGGTGCTGGCCTGCGTGCGCGTGCCCGACCTGGCCGCGGCGGTGGACCTCATCAACAAGCACGAGTTCGGCAACGGCACGGCCTGCTTCACGCGTGACGGCAATGTGGCACGCGAATTCGCGCGCCGCATCCAGGTCGGCATGGTCGGCATCAACGTGCCAATCCCGGTGCCCATGGCCTGGCACGGTTTTGGCGGCTGGAAGAAGAGCCTGTTCGGCGACATGCACGCCTATGGCGAAGAGGGCGTGCGCTTCTACACCAAGCAGAAGTCCATCATGCAGCGCTGGCCCGAGAGCATCGGCAAGGGCGCCGAGTTCGTGATGCCGACGGCCAAGTAAGCTACCGTACGACGACTTCTCAAGGGCCGGCGAGTATCTCGCCGGCCCTTTTCATTTGCATCGGATTGGCCCGAGCAGATCACCGCAGACAGCAATGCCTGACAACATTCACGAATCGAAGGCCCAAATAAAAACGCCCCAACCTCGTTGGAGGTTGGGGCGTTTTCGGCTGTAGGAGCCTGACGATGACCTACTTTCACACGGGAACCCGCACTATCATCGGCGCAAAGTCGTTTCACTGTCCTGTTCGGGATGGGAAGGAGTGGTACCAACTTGCTATGGTCATCAGGCATAACTTGTTGCTGC
>NZ_QPJK01000016.1 GCF_003337555.1 Pseudorhodoferax soli
GGCACCGCAGGGGTCTTCGGCATAGGCGACGACGCCTTGCATCTTGCGGCCCAGGCGGATGGCGTCCTGGAGGAGCCAGCCGCCGTTGGGGTCCAGCGTGACGCGCGCTTCCGGGAAGCGTTCGTGCAGGGCGGTGACAGCCTCGACCTCTTCGTCGCCACGCAGCACGCCGCCCTTGAGCTTGAAGTCCTGGAAGCCGTAACGCTGTTGCGCCGCTTCGGCCAGGCGCACGATGGCCTCGGGGGTCATGGCCATCTCGTGGCGCAGGCGGAACCAGGCGTTGTCGGCCTCGGGCTCGCGGCGGTAGGCCAGATCGGTCTTGTCACGGTCGCCGACGTAGAACAGGTAGCCCAGCATCTGCACGGCATCGCGCTGCTGGCCTTCGCCGAGCAGGGCGGCGACGGGCACTTCCAGGTGCTGGCCCAGCAGGTCGAGCAGCGCCGATTCGGCGGCCGTGACGGCGTGGATGGCCACGCGCAGGTCGAAGGTCTGCTGGCCGCGGCCCCCGGCATCGCGCTCGGCGAACTGCGTGCGCATGGCGTTCAGCACGGCCTGGTGGTTGCCGATGGGCTGGCCGACGATGAGCGCGCGGGCGTCTTCCAGCGTCTGGCGGATCTTCTCGCCCCCGGGCACCTCGCCCACGCCGGTGTGGCCGGCGTTGTCGGTCAGGATCAGCAGGTTGCGCGTGAAGTACGGGCCGTGCGCGCCCGACAGGTTCATGAGCATGTCGTCGTGGCCCGCCACGGGCACGACGCGCAACTCGGTGACGACAGGGGTGGACATGCAGCTTCCTGGGAAAAGGTGGTTCAGACCGGCGGACGCACGGCCTGGCGGGCCAGCAGTTTCCACTGTCCGCCCTGCTTTTGCCAGACGTGCAGGATCTTGATGTTGACCTTGCCCGGCTTGCCAGCGTCGTTGGTGTCTGCGACCAGCGTGTGACGCACGATGGCGGCATCGCCCACGACCTTGACGGTCTGCTCGCTGATGGCGATGGTCACGAAGTCGGACTTGGCGTCCAGCAGGTCGGCGATGAAGCTGGCCTTGGTGTCGACCTTGCCGCCCGAGTGGCCGTAGCTCAGGTCGTCGGCCACCAGCGCGGACAGGGCCTCGCGCGTGGGGTCGACCATGGCCACGCGCAGCTTCTCGGCTGCGGCGGCCACGGCCGCGGTGTCGTTCGCGCCGCTGCCCGAGGGCATGCCGGCGCAACCGGCGACCAGGGCGGCCGCAGCCGCCACGAGGAACAGTTTCTTGACCATGTGCGTGTCTCCTTGTTGTGTGTCGTTGTCTTGCGCGGTCGGGTCCGCCTTACTGCGGGCCGAGCTTCTTGATCAGCGCGGCCAGTTCTTCCATCTCATTGGGCTTCAGGTCGGACAGCGGTGCGCGCACCGGGCCGCCGTCGTGGCCGACGATCTTGGCGCCGGCCTTGATGATGGAGACCCCATAGCCTTCCACGCGGTTGCGGATGGCCAGGTAAGGCATGAAGAACTCCTTCAGCAGCTTGTGCTGTGTCGCCATGTCGTCGGTGGCCACGGCCTTGTAGAAGTCCATCGCCGTCTTCGGGATGAAGTTGAACACCGCCGACGAGTACACCGGCGTGCCCAGTGCCTTGTAGGCGGCGGCATAGACCTCGGCGGTGGGCAGGCCGCCCAGGTAGGCGAAGCGGTCGCCCAGCGCCATGAAGATCGAAGACATGGTCTCGATGTTGCCCACGCCGTCCTTGAAGCCCACCAGGTTCGGGCAGCGCTCGGCCAGGGTGATCAGCGATTTCGGGGTGAGCTTGGTGCGGTCGCGGTTGTAGACGATGACGCCGAACTTCACGCTCTTGCAGACCTGGGCCACGTGCTCGATCAGGCCTTCCTGGCCGGCTTCGGTCAGGTAGTGCGGCAGCAGCAGGATGCCGTGGGCGCCCAGGCGCTCGGCTTCCTGGGCATGGGCGATGGCGGTGCGGGTCGGGCCGCCGGCGCCGGCGATGATCGGCACCTTGCCGCGGCAGGTGTCCACGGCGGTCTTGATGACCTGGCTGTATTCCTCACCGGCCAGCGAGAAATACTCGCCCGTGCCGCCGGCGGCGAACAGTGCGCTGGCGCCGTAGGGAGCCAGCCACTCCAGGCGCTCGATGTAGGTCTTGGGACGGAAGTTGCCCTGCTCGTCGAAGTCCGTGATCGGGAACGAGAGCAGGCCGGAGCCCATGATGGATTTGAGTTCTTGCGGGTTCATGTCGGTGTCCTGTTTGTAGGGGTCGAAAATCAGTCGAGCTTGATGCCGGCGGCTTGCACCACGGATGCCCAGCGGGCACGCTCCTTGGCGAAGAACTGCTCTTCTTCGGCCGGTGCCATGGTCACCACCTCGGCGCCCTGCCCGGCCAGGCGTGAGCGGATGTCGGCCGAGCGGATCACGGTGATGAGCTCCTTGTTCAGGCGCTGCACGATGGCGTCCGGCGTGCCACGCGCCACGCGGATGCCTTGCCAGGTGCCCGACTCGTAGCCCGGCACGCCCTGCTCGGCGATGGTCGGCGTCTCGCCCACCAGCGGCATGCGCGTGCCCTTGGACACGGCCAGCAGCTTCAGCTTGCCGCTCTGCACGTGCGGCAGCGTGGCGAGCATGCCGTTCATGAGCACCTGCGTCTGGCCGCCCACGGTGTCCTGGATGGCCTGCACGCCGCCCTTGTAGGGCACGTAGACCCACTTGGCACCGGTGGCGCGTTCCAGCGCCACGCCAGCCAGGTGCGGCGCGCTACCGGTGGCGGTCACGGCGAAGTTCAGGTCGGTGGTCTTGGACAGCGCGACCAGTTCCTTCAGGTTGTTGGCCTTCACGGACGGATGCACCACCAGCAGATGCGGCGAGTAGGCCAGCATGGTCACGCCGCGCAGGTCCTTGGACGGATCGAAAGGCAGCTTGGTGTAGACCGAGGGGCTGATCGCCAGCGCGCCGACGTCGCACAGCAGCAGCGTGTAGCCATCGGGTTGGGACTTGGCGACGAAGTCGGCGCCCAGGTTGCCGTTGGCACCAGCCTTGTTCTCCACGATGACGGTCTGCTTGAGCGCATCGGCCAGCGGCACGCTGATGGCGCGCGCGATGATGTCCGACGACCCACCCGGCGGGTACGGCACGATGATGCGGATGGGCTTGCTTGGCCAGGCGTCCTTGGTCTGCGCCAGGCCCGGCAGGGCGACGGTGGCGGCAGCGGCGGCCAGCAGTTCGCGGCGTTTCAGTTGCATCGAGGTCTCCTCGGGTCGTGTGTTGCGATGAAGTCAGTCATCGTACAACCAAAGACGAACTGCCGCCAGATTTTTTTGTGGCGAAGTTCAGTCGGCGGCGCCGGCCGAGCGCTGGGCAGCCTCCTGCGCCAGGCGCAGCCGTTCGCGGCTGTTGGTCAGGTGGATGCGCATGGCGGCGCGCGCCGAGTCGGGGTCGCGGCGCGCGATGGCGGCGTAGATCTCTTCGTGCTCGCGGTTCACGCGGACCAGGTACTCGCCGCGCCGGTCGTGGTTGCGGATCGCGCTCACGCGCGTGCGCGGGATCAGGCCCGTGCCCAGGTGGCCCATGATGTCGGCGAAGTACGGGTTGCCCGTGGCCTGGGCGATCTGCAGGTGGAAGCTGAAGTCGTGCGCCACGGTGTCGCCGCCGGCCGCCACATTGGCTTCGAACGCGTCGAGCGCGGCGCGCAGACCCTGCAATTGCTCTTCGCTGCGGCGCAAAGCAGCCAGGCCGGCCGACTCGGTCTCCAGGCTGATGCGCAGCTCCAGCACCGCCAGCACGTCGACCGTGGTGGCGATGTCCGAGCCCTCCAGCCGGAACATGCCGGCCGCACGCGGCGGCAGCACGAAGGTGCCCACGCCGTGGTGGGTTTCCACCAGGCCGGAGGCCTGCAGCTTGGACAGCGCCTCGCGCACCACCGTACGGCTGACGCCATAGGCCTGCATGATGGCCGACTCGGTCGGCAGCTTGTCGCCCGTGCGCAGCTGCTGGCTGCGGATCTTCTCGGACAGATCGTCCACCAACCCGTGGGCCAGGCCGCGGCCACGCACGCGTGGAACGGCGGCCGCGAACGGCGCTGCGGCGGCGGTTTCGGGCGCGGTGGTCGGCCCGGATGACAGCGTGGACATGGGCTCATCATAGTTCTTCTAGCGGTTGTACGACAACAGACCATGGGCCGATCCGCATTTCGCGCTGCTGTCCATCTGTGGCATGGTTCGCGCCCTGCCTCACTTACGGCCCATCCACCCATGACTGTTCCGCGCAAGCGCGCCGCCACCATCCGCGACGTGGCCGAGGCCGCCCAGGTCTCCACCGCCACGGTGTCCAAGTTCGTCAACGGCAACCAGCGCTTCACGGCCGAGGTGGAGGCACGCATTGCGCAGGCCGTGCGCCAGCTGGGCTACTCGCTGAACCCGATGGCGCGCGGCATGATCACGGGCCAGACCGGCAACGTCGGCATCGTCATCCTGGACATCCGCAATCCCTATTTCACGAGCCTCGTGAAGGGCGCGGCGCGCCAGGCCGCCAGTGCCGGGCTCAACCTCATCATCGCGGACGCGGAAGAAAGCACCTCACCCGAGCTGGGGGTGCTGCAGTCGCTGCGCCGGCGCGTGGACGGGCTCATCGTCAGCGCGCGGCTGCCGGCGCCGGCCATCGAATCGCTGTTCGACAGCGGCACGCCCGTGGTGTTCTACGGCCGTCCCTCGCCCTACGAGAACAACCACAACGTGGGCTGCGACAACTACGCCGCCGCGCTGATGCTGGGCCGCCACCTGCGCGAACTGGGACACCGGCGCATCAGCTACCTGGGTTTTTCGGGCGCGCGCTGGAGCTTCGAGCGCGAGCGCGGGCTCAAGGATGCCTTCAAGGGCGTGGACGCGCGCTTTCGCAGCTTCGACGCCCACGCCCCCTCGGCCGAGGAAGGCGAACGCCTGGCCTCCACCGTGCTGCTGTCGCAGGAACTGGACGACGCCATCGTCACCTACAACGACCTGCTCGCCATGGGCCTGCTGGTGGAAGCCAAGTCGCTGGGCATCCGCGTGCCCGAGCAGGTCTCGGTGGCGGGCTTCGACAACCTGGCCTACGGCCGGCTCGTGAGCCCGGCCCTCACCAGCGTGGACATGATGGGCGAGGCCACGGGCGAACTGGCCATGCGCAAACTGGTCGGCGTGATCAAGGGCCAGCCCTCCGTGCACGAGGACGACGTGCTGCAGAGCCGCATCGTCGCGCGCGAGTCCACCGGCCCGCGGCGGACTAGGGTAAACGATTAGCTTGCGGGGATTGACGCCACCATGGCGCTGCAGGACGATCACCCCTGTTCGCCTGACGGCGTCTTTTTTTCGAGACCAGTTAAACGTTTACCTTGTTTCCTTGCGCTGGCGCAAGAAAACTTCTGGAAAGCCCGCACTGGTCGCCCGCTGAATCCACGTCCAAACTTTTGCTGCCATGTCCACTACGACTTCTTCCGATGCGCCCCGCCTGCAGCGCCTGCTCCTGACCGGTGCGGCTGGCGGCCTGGGCAAGGTGCTGCGCGAGCGCCTCGCCGGCCTGGCGCAGGTGCTGCGCGTCTCCGACATCGCAGCGCTCGGCGAGGCCCGCGGTGCGCACGAGGAAGTCGTGCCCTGCGACCTGTCCGACAAACAAGCCGTCGATGCGCTGCTGGCCGGCTGCGACGCCATCGTGCACCTGGGCGGCGTCTCGGTGGAACGGCCTTTCGAGGAGATCCTCGAGGCCAACATCAAGGGCATCTTCAATGTCTACGAAGCCGCGCGCCGCCATGGCGTCAAGCGTGTGGTCTTCGCCAGCTCCAACCATGTGATCGGCTTCTACGAGCAGACGGAGAAGCTGGACGCGAACGTGCTGCGCCGGCCCGACGGCTACTACGGCCTGTCCAAGTCGTTCGGCGAGGACATGGCGCAGTTCTACTTCGACCGCTACGGCATCGAGACCGTCAGCATCCGCATCGGCTCCTCGTTCCCCGAGCCGCTGAACCGCCGCATGATGAGCACCTGGCTCAGCTACGACGACCTGACCGCCTTGATCGAGAAGTCGCTGTTCACGCCGCAGGTGGGCCACGCCGTGGTCTACGGCGCCTCGGCCAACAAGGACGTCTGGTGGGACAACCATGCCGCCGCCAAGCTCGGCTGGACGCCGAAGGACAGCTCCGAGGCGTTCCGCGCCAAGGTCGAGGCACAGCCACCCGTGGCGCCGACCGACCCGAACGCGATCTACCAGGGCGGCGCCTTCACCGCCCAAGGCCCCTTCGGAGACTGAATTGAGCACCGCAGAACTGATCCTCGACGCACGCAACGGCACCGGCGAAAGCCCGGTCTGGCACGTGGGCGAGCAGGCGCTGTACTGGGTCGACATCCCGGGCAAGGCCATCCACCGCTGGTCGCCCGCGCAAGGCCACCGCCACTGGGCCACGGCCGAGATGCCGGCGTGCATCGCCGCCACGCCCACGCACGGCCGCTGGATCGCCGGCATGGAGACCGGCCTGTTCGCCTTGCAATTGCAGGACGATGGTCAAGTCCATGCCGAGCGCCTGGCCGCCGTGCAGCACAGTGCGCCCGCGATGCGCTTCAACGACGGCCGCTGCGACCGCCAGGGCCGCTTCTGGGCCGGCACCATGTGCCTGGACATGGCGGCCGCCATCCGTGCCGGCGCCTGGTACCGCTACGGCACCGGGGACACCGCCCTGCCGACGCAGCTGACCGACTTCATCGTGCCCAACGGCCTGGCCTTCAGCCCCGACGGCAAGACCATGTACCTGTCCGATTCGCATCCCCAGGTGCAGAGCATCTGGGCCTTCGATTACGACGTGGACAGCGGCACGCCATCCAACCGCCGCCTGTTCGTCGACATGAACGCCCTGCCCGGCCGCCCCGACGGCGCGGCCATCGACGTGGACGGCTGCTACTGGATCTGCGGCAACGACGCCGGGCTCGTGCACCGCTTCACGCCCGATGGCCGGCTCGACAAGTCCCTGGCCGTGCCCGTCAAGAAGCCCGCCATGTGCGCCTTCGGCGGCCCGCGGCTGGACACCTTGTACGTGACCTCGATCCGGCCGGGCGGCGACCTGTCGGACCAGCCGCTGGCCGGCGGCGTGTTTGCGCTGCGTCCGGGCGTGTGCGGATTGCCTGAACCCTCTTTCGCAGCATAGTTTTCATCCTGCCCCCCACCAACCCCTAGGAGACGACCCATGACCTTCCGCCGCAACTTCATCGCCACCGCTGTGGCCGTTCTGGCCGCCACCGCCGGCCTGCAAGCCTCCGCACAGAACGTGCTGAAGGCTTCCGATACCCACCCGGCGGGCTATCCCACCGTGGTGGCTGTCGAGAACCTCGGCAAGAAGCTCGATACGCAGACCAATGGGCGCATCAAGATGCGGATGTACCCCGGCGCGGTGTTGGGCGAAGAAAAGGAAACCGTCGAACAAACGCAGATCGGCGCGATCCAGATCAACCGCATCTCGCTGGGCGTGATCGGCCCGGTGGTACCGGAAGTCAACGTGTTCAACATGCCCTTCGTGTTCCGCGACATCGCGCACATGCGCAAGGTGATCGACGGCCAGGTGGGCGATGACCTGCTCGCCAAGGTGACGGCCAGCCCGGCGCGCCTGGTGGCACTGGGCTGGATGGACGGCGGCGCACGCAGTCTGTACACCAAGAAGATGGTCAAGACCCCCGCCGACCTGAAAGGCGTGAAGGTCCGCATGATGGGCAACCCGCTGTTCGTGGACACCATGAACGCCATGGGTGGCAATGGCATTTCCATGTCCTACGGCGAAGTGTTCAGCGCGCTGCAGACCGGCGTGATCGACGGCGCGGAGAACAACCCGCCCAGCATGTTCACCTCCAACCACTTCACCACCGGCGCCAAGTACTACGCGCAGACCAACCACCTGATCATTCCCGAGTTGCTGGTGATGTCCAAGGTGGCCTGGGACAAGCTCACGCCCGAAGACCAGGCGCTGATGAAAAAGCTGGGCCGCGAGGCGCAGATGGAGCAACGCGTGCTGTGGGACAAGAGCGTGGAAGACTACTCGGCCAAGCTCAAGGCCGCAGGCGTGGAGTTCGTGGCCGTCGACCAGAAGATGTTCTACGACGCCACCGCACCGGTGCGCGCCAAGTACGGTGCCAACTTCACCGACCTGATGAAGCGCATCTCCGACGTCAAGTAAGCGCCGCGTTCGTCAGTACAACGCTCCACTAGCAGATGCCCAGGGGCTGCCGACCATGGCAAGCCCCGGGGGTCAGGCCGGGCCAATAACATGAAACAACTTACCCTGCGCTTCAACGACCAGCTGTACCTCGCGTGCATCTGGATCGCAGGCCTTTCGATCTTCGTGATGACGCTGATCATCCCCTGGGGCATTTTCACGCGCTATGTCCTGGGCACGGGATCACAGTGGCCCGAACCGATCGCCATCCTCCTGATGGTGGTGTTCACCTTCTTCGGCGCGGCGGCTGGCTACCGCGCCCAGGCACACATCTCCGTGGCCATGGTGACAGACCGGTTGCCGGCGGCCATCCGTCCGCCCCTCGCCTGGTGCATGAACGTGCTGATGCTGCTGATCGCTTTGTTCATGGTCTGGTATGGCGCCAAGCTCTGCATGGGAACCTGGCACCAGAGCATCGGCCAGCTGCCCTGGATGCCGGTCGGCGCGACCTACCTGCCCGTCCCGCTGGGCGGCGTGATCACTGCGCTGTTTGTCCTGGAGAACCTGATCCTGGGCCAGCAGCATCACCGCGATGTGGTCACCTACGACCACGAGAAGAACATCGAACCCGAGGCACTCTGACATGGATGCGTTCGTTTTGCTGGGCTCGTTTCTGGGCCTCATGATCCTCGGGCTGCCCGTCGCCTATGCGCTGGGCCTGGCGGCCCTCGTCGGTGCCTGGTGGATCGACATTCCGCTCGACGCCGTGATGATCGCCATCTCCAGCGGCGTCAACAAGTTCTCGCTGCTGGCCATTCCCTTCTTCGTGCTGGCCGGCGCCATCATGGCCGAAGGCGGCATGTCGCGGCGGCTTGTCGCGTTCGCCAGTGTGCTGGTGGGCTTCGTGCGGGGCGGCCTGTCCCTCGTCAACATCCTGGCGTCGACCTTCTTCGGCGCGATCTCCGGCTCGTCCATGGCCGACACCGCCTCCATCGGTTCGGTGCTGATTCCCGAGATGGAGAAGAAGGGCTATCCGCGCGACTTCGCCACGGCCGTCACGGTCAGCGGATCGGTGCAGGCCATCCTGATCCCGCCAAGCCACAACGCGGTGATCTATTCGCTGGCTGCCGGTGGCGGCGTGTCCATCGCCGCACTGTTCCTGGCCGGCGTGCTGCCCGGCCTGATCCTGGGGCTGACGCTGGCGATCATGTGCCTGTTCATCGCCCGCAAGCGCGACTTTCCCAAAGGCGAGCGCATCCCGATGGCGCAGGCACTGCGCATCGCGGCCGATGCCCTGTGGGGGTTGATGACCATGGTGATCATCCTGGGTGGCATCCTGTCCGGCGTGTTCACCGCCACGGAGTCCGCGGCCATCGCCGTGCTCTGGGCGTTCTTCGTGACCATGTTCATCTACCGCGACTACAAGTGGAACGAGTTGCCCAAGCTGGTGCACCGCACGGTCAAGACGCTGTCCATCGTGATGATCCTGATCGCGTTCGCCGCAGCCTTCGGCTACGTCATGACGCTGATGCAGATTCCGCAGCAGATCACCGAACTGTTCACCAGCGTTTCCAGCAACAAGTACGTCGTGCTGTTGATGATCAACATCCTGTTGCTGGTCCTGGGCACCTTGATGGACATGGCGCCGCTGATCCTGATCATGACGCCGATCCTGTTGCCGGTGGTGACGCAGCTGGGCGTCGACCCCGTGCACTTCGGCATGATCATGATGGTCAACCTGGGCATGGGCCTGATCACGCCACCCGTGGGCGGGGTGCTGTTTGTCGGCGCGGCCGTGGCCAAACTGCCGATCGAGCGTGTGATCAAGGCGCTGTATCCCTTCTTCGGTGCGCTGTTCCTGGTGCTGCTCGCGGTGACCTACATCCCCGCGCTGTCCCTGTGGCTGCCGGGGCTGCTACTCGGGAAGTGATGCGTGGCGCAACGCGCCCACCACGCAGGGCGCCTACCCTTTGTCCTCGGACCTGACATACCAAGCCACGAAAGGCACGACATGCAAGACCTCAAAGGCAAGACCGCGCTCGTGACGGGCGCCAGCACCGGCATCGGCGCCGCCGTGGCGGCTGCGCTCGGCGCGCAGGGCTGCAAGGTGGTGGTGCACTACAACCAGAGCGAAGGCCCGGCGCAAGCCGTCGTCGCGCAGATCGTGCAGGGCGGCGGCCAAGCCGTCGCGCTGCGCGCCGACGTGCGCGACAGCGCAGCCATCAAGGCCTGCGTGGCCGCCACGGTGCAGGCCTTCGGCAGCGTCGACATCCTCGTCAACAACGCGGGCAGCCTGGTGCAGCGCGCGCCCATCGCCGAGTTCACCGACGCGCTGTTCGACGAGGTGCTGCACGTCAACGCGCTGTCGGCGCTGGTGTTCTGCCGCGAGGTGGTGCCGCTGATGCGCCAGCAGGGCCGCGGCGGCAGCATCATCAACGTGACCTCGGTGGCCGCGCGCAATGGCGGCGGCCCCGGCGCCTACCTGTACGCCGGCTCCAAGGGCTTCATCAGCACGGCCACGCGCGGCCTGGCCAAGGAACTGGTGCCCGACCGCATCCGCGTCAACGCGGTCGCGCCGGGCGTGATCGCCACGCCGTTCCAGGACCGCTTCTCCACGGCCCAGATGCTGGAGAACTTCAAGGCCAGCATTCCCATGGGGCGGCTCGGCACCGCCGAGGAATGCGTGGGCGCCTTCCTGTACCTCGCTTCGGACCAACTCTCGGGCTACGTGACCGGCCAGATTCTGGAAGTCAACGGCGGCCAGTACATGCCGTGATGCGCGTCGCCATCATCGGCGCCGGCGTGGCCGCGCCCCCGCACTTGCGCAGCCTGCACGACCTGCGCGACCGGGCCGAGGTGGCCTGGGCCTGGGGCCGCGACCTGCAACGCCTGGCAGCGGCCGGCTTGCCGGCCGGCACGCGCACGACGACGCGGCTGGAGGACGTGCTGGAGGACCAGAGCGTCGGCGCCGCCCTCGTGCTGACACCGCCCCACACCCACCTGGAGATCGTGGAACGGCTGGCCGCCGCGGGCAAGCATGTGCTGGTCGAGAAGCCGGTGGAACTCACGCTGGCCCGCGCCGAGGCGCTGGTCGCCGCCTGCGCACGGCATGGCGTACGCCTGGCCGTGATGCTGCAACACCGTGCCAGCCCCGCCGCGCTGCAACTGGCCGATCTGATCCGCAGCGGCAGCCTCGGCGCGCTGACGGGCGCCAGCGCTACGGTGCGCTGGTGGCGCCCGCAGAGCTACTACGACCAGCCCGGCCGCGGCACCATGGCGCGCGACGGCGGCGGCGTGCTCATGACCCAGGCCATCCACACGCTGGACCTGCTGCTGCACCTGGTCGGCACGCCGCAGCGCGTGCTGGGCCTGGCCGCCACCTCGCCCGTGCACCGCATGGAGACCGAGGACCAGGCCGCGGCCCTGCTGCACTGGGAGAACGGTGCCATCGGCGTGCTCGACGCGACCACGGCCGCCTACCCCGGCTACCCGGAGCGCATCGCGCTCAACTTCACGCAGGGCACGGCGACGCTGGAAGCCGGCGCGCTGGTCGTGGAACAGCCCGGCGCCGAGACGCTGCGCGTGGGCCAGGCCCAGGCCTCGGGTTCGGGCGCCAACCTCATGGGCTTCGACCATGCCGGCCACCGCGCCGTGATCGCGGACTTCCTGGACGCCATCGCCGAACGCCGTGCGCCGCTCACGGACGGCGCTTCGGCCCTGGCCGTGCAGCGGCTCATCGAGGCCGTGCTGCGCTCGTCGACCGAGGGCGTCGCGGTCCGCTGGTAGGGCGTCATTCCTGCGGGGCATGGCGGTGGTGCCGCAATGCCATTGGTCAAGGAGGCCGGCGGTGCCTAGAGTCGCCGCATCTGCCACCAACCGACCGGAATGCCCCGCACCATGCGACGCCAACGCCACGGAAAGATCATCGCCACGCTCGGCCCCGCCAGCTCGGACCGCGCCACCATCCAAAGCCTGTTCGAGGCCGGGGCCGACGTGTTCCGCCTCAACTTCAGCCACGGCAGCCACACCGACCACCAGGCCCGCTACGACCTGATCCGCGCCGTCGAGCGCGACTGTGGCCGGCCCATCGCCGTGCTGCTCGACCTGCAAGGCCCCAAGCTGCGCGTCGGCCGCTTCGCCGATGGCCCCGTCACGCTGGCCGACGGTGCGCGCTTCAGGCTCGACCTGGACAGCACGCCCGGCAACACCACGCGCGCGCCATTGCCCCACCCCGAGATCTTCGCCGCGCTGCAAGCCGGCCATGACCTGCTGCTCGACGACGGCAAGCTGCGCCTGCGGGTGCTGGCCTGCGGCGCCGACTTCGCCGAGACCGAAGTCATCGCCGGCGGTGTGCTGTCCGAACGCAAGGGCGTCAACGTGCCTTCGGTGCTGCTGCCGATCTCGGCGCTCACGCCCAAGGACCGCGCCGACCTCGCCTTCGGCCTGGAACTGGGCGTGGACTGGGTCGCTCTGTCCTTCGTGCAACGGCCCGAGGACGTGCAGGAACTGCGTTCGCTGGTGCAGGGCCGCGCCGGCATCCTCTCCAAGCTCGAGAAGCCCGCCGCCATCGACGGGCTGGACGCCATCGTCGCGCTGTCCGACGCCGTGATGGTGGCGCGCGGCGACCTCGGCGTGGAGATGCCGGCCGAGCAGGTGCCCCCGATCCAGAAGCGCATCGTGCGCAGCTGCCGCCAGGCCGGCAAGCCGGTGGTCGTGGCCACGCAGATGCTGGAATCCATGGTCAGCGCACCGGTGCCCACGCGGGCCGAGGCCTCCGACGTGGCGACCGCGGTCTACGACGGCGCCGACGCCGTGATGCTCTCGGCCGAATCGGCCTCGGGCCGCTACCCGCGCGAGGCGGTGGCCGTCATGGACGCCATCATCCGCGCGGCCGAGGCCGACCCGCACTGCCGCACCGTGGTCGAGGCCTCGGGCTTCGCGCCCCAGCCCACCGTGGGCGACGCGATCTGCGCCGCGCTGCAGCAGTCGGCCGAACTGCTGGGCGCGGCGGCCATCGTGACGTTCACGCGCTCGGGCTTCACGAGCCTGCGCGCGTCACGCGAACGGCCGCACGCACCCATCGTGAGCGTGACGCCCGACCTGGCCACGGCGCGCCGCCTGGCGCTGGCCTGGGGCGTGCATTCGGTCCATGTGCCGCACGATGTGGACGACGTGCCCGGCATGGTGCAGGCCGCCTGTGCGCTGGCGCGCGCCGAGGGCTTTGCGCAAGCTGGCGAGACGATCGTGATCGCTGCCGGCATGCCCTTCGGCAAGGCCGGCACCACCAACCTGCTGCACATCGCCCACGCCTGAGAGACCGCCCCATGTCCACCATCACCCACATCCAGGCCCTGGAGATCATCGACTCGCGTGGCAACCCCACGGTCGCCGCGCGCGTGCGGCTGGCCGACGGCAGCTGCGGCAGCGCCGCCGCGCCCTCGGGCGCATCGACCGGTTCGCGCGAGGCTGTGGAACTGCGCGACGGCGACACCGCGCGCTACAAGGGCAAGGGCGTGCGCCGCGCCGTCGCCCACGTGAACGGCGAGATCGCCCAGGCGCTGGCCGGCCAGGATGCGCTGGACCAGGCCGCGCTCGACCACACGCTCTGCACGCTGGACGGCACGCCCGACAAATCGCGCCTGGGCGCCAACGCGCTGCTGGCCGTGTCGCTGGCCACAGCCCAGGCCGCGGCCGCATCCCGGGGGCTGCCGCTGTACCGCCACCTTGCGCCCAGCGGCCCGCTCACGCTACCCGTGCCGATGATGAACATCATCAACGGCGGCGCACATGCCGACAACAACGTCGACATCCAGGAGTTCATGGTGCTGCCCATCGGCGCGCCGAGCTTCAGCGAGGCGCTGCGTTACGGCGTGGAAATCTTCCACGCGCTCAAGGCCTTGCTCAAGACGCGCGGCCTGGCCACCGCGGTCGGCGACGAAGGCGGCTTCGCGCCCGACCTACCGTCCAACGAGGCCGCGCTGGACACCATCGTGCGGGCCATCGAGCTGGCCGGCTTCGCGCCGGGCCGCGAGATCTTCCTGGGCATCGACGCGGCGAGTTCGGAGTTCCACGCGGGCGGCCGCTACACGCTGGCGTCCGAGAACCGCGCATTCGACTCCGCGGGCTTCGTCGACTACCTCGCGCGCTGGGTCGACGCCTACCCCATCGTCTCCATCGAGGATGGACTGGACGAGAGCGACTGGGCCGGCTGGAAGCTGCTGACCGAGCGCCTGGGCCGGCGCGTGCAGCTCGTCGGCGACGACCTGTTCGTCACCAACACCGCCATCCTGCAACGCGGCATCGATGGCGGCATCGCCAACGCCATCCTCGTCAAGCCCAACCAGATCGGCACGCTGACCGAGACCCTGGCCGCCATCGACATGGCGGCAGCGGCCGGCTACGGCGCCGTGGTGTCGCACCGCTCGGGCGAGACCGAGGATTGCTGCATCGCCGACCTGGCCGCCGCCACGCGCGCCACGCAGATCAAGACCGGCTCGCTGTGCCGCTCGGACCGCATGGCCAAGTACAACCGGCTGCTCTGGATCGAGGCCGAGCTCGGCCGCGATGCCGTCTACGCCGGCCGCGACGCCTTTCCCTTGCTGCGCCAGGGCGGCTGAGCATGCAGATCCTGATCGCCCCCGACTCGTTCAAGGAAAGTCTCAGCGCGCTCGCGGTGGCGCAGGCCATCGAGGCCGGCTTCCGCGAGATCTTCCCCGAGGCGCGCTACCGCCTCCTGCCCATGGCCGATGGCGGCGAGGGCACGGTGCAGGCGCTCGTCGATGCCACGGGCGGCCGGCTGCGCGAGGCCATGGTCACGGGCGCCACGGGCCGGCGCATCGCGGCCGGCTACGGCCTGGCGGCCGACAGCAACCTGGCCGTCATCGAGATGGCAGCCGCCAGCGGGCTCGAAGCCGTGCCGCCGGCCGAGCGCGACCCGCGCGGCGCCACCAGCTACGGCACCGGCGAGCTGATCGCCGACGCGCTCGATGCCGGCGCACGGCGCTTCGTGATCGGCCTGGGCGGCAGTGCCACCAACGACGGCGGCGCCGGCATGTTGCAGGCCCTGGGCGTGCGCCTCGTCGATGCCGACGGCCGGGATCTTCCCCGCGGCGGCGCGGCGCTCGCGCGGCTGCACCGCATCGACGCCAGCGGCCTGGACGCGCGCATCGCGCAGTGCCGCATCGACGTGGCCTGCGACGTGACCAACCCGCTGCTGGGCCCGCGCGGGGCCTCGGCGGTGTTCGGCCCGCAGAAGGGCGCCACGCCGGCCATGGTGGCCGAGCTCGACGGCTGTCTGCGGCGGCTGGCCGAGGCGCTGCGCCGCGACCTGGGCCAGGACGTGGCGGAGGTGCCCGGCACCGGCGCGGCCGGCGGCATGGGCGCGGCCCTGCTCGCGGTGCTGGGCGCCAAGCTGCGCCCGGGCAGCGAGGTCGTGGCCGACGCGCTGGGCCTGGACGCCGCAGTGCGCGAGGCCGACCTCGTCATCACCGGCGAAGGCCGCACCGACGGCCAGACCATCCACGGCAAGGCGCCCATCGGCGTGGCCCGCGTGGCGGCGCGCCACGGCGTGCCCGTGATCGGCCTGTCCGGTGCGCTGACGCCCGATTCGAGTGCGGTGCACGCGCACGGCATCGCGGCCGTGTTCAGCGCCGTGCGCAGCGTCTGCACCTTGGAAGAAGCGCTGCAAGACGCCGCGGCCAATGTGCGCGCCACCGCGCGCAACATCGCCATGGCGCTGCGGCTGGGCCAGCGCCTGGCTAGGCCTGCACCGCCGACGGCCAGACGCTGAAGACGCGCTCGCGCAGCGCGGCCTGCAAGGGCCGCGCCGCGTCCTCGGCCCGCATGAGCAGCGACAGCGGGCAGGCGATGCGCTCGCCGTCCCAGGCGACGAGGCGGCCGGTGGCCAGCAGGTCCTGCACGCGCCGTTCGCGCGCCAGGCACAGGCCCACGCCGGCCTGCACCAGATCGAGCATGGAGGACTCCTGGTCGGCCTCGGCCACGGTCTGGCGCGAGAGGCCCTGCTGGCGCAGCAGCCGCTCCATGATCACGGTCTGCGAACTGCCGCGCACCGTGCCGATCCAGGGCAGTGCCGCGAGCGCCGCCCAGTCCTGGCCCATCACGCGCGGCGCCCAGGCCGGCGGCAGCACCACGGCATACGACTCCACGCCCAGCGCGATGGCCGAGACCTCGGCATCGTCCACCTCGCCCAGGAAGAAGCAGGCATCGATCTCACCGGCCTTGAGTTGCTGCAACACCGTGCCCGAGATGCCGTGCGCCAGCCGCACGTCCACCTGCGGGCAGTGCTGCTGCATCTCGCTGAGCAGCTCGCCCAGCCGGATCGAGGCCGGATCGACGATGGTGCCCAGGCGCAGGGTGCCCGTCAGCTGGCCCTGCAGTTGCCGCGCGGCCGTGGCCAGCTCGCCCGCGGCCTCCAGCGTGCGCTGGGCCAGCGGCAGCAGGCGCCGGCCGATGGCGCTGGGGGCCATGCCGGTCGTGGTACGGTCGAACAGCGGGCCGCCCAATTCTTCCTCGAGCGCCTTGAGCTGCTTGGACACCGCCGACTGCGTCAGGTGCAGTTGCTCGGCCGCACGCGTCACATGGCCGACACGGGCGACAGCGACGAAGGCGCGCAGTTGGTAGATTTCCATGTTCCGGGGGTCTGGGCTTGCCGTGGCAGTTTGACACACGGCCCCCCCGCTCTTTCCCATCCATCCACACAAGGAGTTCGCCGATGAACGGTGCCCACAGCCTGGTCCACACATTGCTCGCCGCCGGTGTCGACACCTGCTTCGCCAACCCCGGCACCAGCGAGATGCACTTCGTCGCCGCGCTGGACCAGATTCCCGGCATGGACTGCGTGCTGGGCCTGCAGGAGAACGTGGTCACGGGCATGGCCGACGGCTACTGGCGCATCGCGCGCAAGCCGGCCTGCACGCTGCTGCACTGCGGCCCGGGCCTGGCGAACGGCCTGGCCAACCTGCACAACGCACGACGCGCCCACGCCGGCATCGTCAACATCGTGGGCGACCAGGCCACTTACCACCGTCCGCACGATGCGCCGCTGACAGCCGACACCGAGGCCCTGGCGCGCACCGTCTCGCACTGGGTGCGCACCAGCAGCCGCGCCGAGGACGTGGGCCGCGACGCGGCCGCCGCCGTGCAGGCCGCGCGCAGCGGGCCGGGCCAGGTGGCCACGCTGATCCTGCCGTCCGACGCGTCGTGGAACGAAGGCGCGGCCGCGGCCGAACCGCTGGCGGTGCCCGCGCTTGCAGCGCTCGATCCGTTCGCCGTCGACAACGCCGCGCGCGTGCTGCGCGCGGCCGGCCGCGACACGCTGATCCTGCTGGCCGACAGCGCCGTGCGCGGCCCCGCCCAGGCGCTGGCCTGGCGCGTGGCCCAGGCCACCGGCGCCACGCTGCTGGCCGACTTCATGAATGCGCATGTGGAGCGCGGCCGCGGCCGCCTGCCGCTCGAGCGCGTGCCCTATGTGACCGACCTGGCCATCAAGACGCTGGCGCGTTTCAAGCACATCGTGCTGGTCGGCGCCAAGCCGCCCGTGGGCTTCTTCGCCTACCCGGGCAAGCCCTCCACGCAGTACGCACCCGAGGCGCAACTGCACCGGCTTTCGCGCCTGGACCAGGACCCGGCCGCCGCACTGCGCGCCCTGGTGGAGGCGCTCGGCGCGCCCGAAGCCGCGTTGCCCGATCCCGGCCCGCGGCCCGAGCCCGCGCGCGGCAAGCCCACGCCCGAGGGCCTGGCCCAGACGGTGGCCGCGCTGATGCCCGACCGGGCCATCGTCTCCGACGAGAGCGTGTCCTTCGGCCGCGGCTTCTACGCCCACACGCAGGCAGCACCGGCGCACGACTGGCTGCACCTGGCCGGCGGCGCCATCGGCGATGGCCTGCCCGTGGCCACCGGCGCGGCCATCGGTGCCAAGCGCCAGCGCCGCGTGATCAGCCTGCAGGCCGACGGCTCGGCCATGTACTCGCTGCAATCGCTGTGGACGCAGGCGCGCGAGCAACTGCCCTGCACCACCATCATCCTGTCCAACCGCAAGTACAACATCCTGATCGGCGAGTACGCGGGCGTGGGCGCCACGCCCGGCGCCACCGCCATGCGCATGCTGGACCTTGGCAACCCCGACATCGACTGGGTGCGCCTGGCCGGCGGCATGGGCGTGGAGGCCGCGCGCGCCGAGACGCTGGAGCAGTGCGCCGACCTCATGCGCGCGAGCTTTCAGCGCGCCGGTCCGTTCCTGATCGAGCTGATGGTCTGAGGATCACAGGGTGGCGAACATCGCCACCACCGTCGCGCCCATCACCGCCGTGGCCAGCCAGCCGGTCGCCCGCAGGCGCGGCCCGATCACGTAGGGGCCCATCACCGCAGGGCGCGACGCCAGCAGCATCATCACGGCCATGATGGGCACCGAGATCACGCCGTTGAGCACGGCGGCCCAGAACAGCTCGCGCACCGCGTCCATGGGCGTGAAGCACAGCAGCACGCCGCCCAGCGTGGCCGCGGCGATCACGCCGTAGAAGCCGCGGCCCTCGCCACGGTCGAGCCGTGCGCTCAGCGTGCCGTTCCAGCCCGCGGCCTCGGCCACCGCATAGCCGGCAGAGCCTGCCAGCACCGGCACGGCCAGCAGGCCGGTGCCGATGATGCCCAGGCTGAACAGCCCAAACGTGAATTCGCCCGCCAGCGGCCGCAGCGCCTCGGCCGCCTGCGCGGAGGTCTGGATGTCGGTCACGCCGGCCGCGTGCAAAGTGGCCGCCGTGCTCAGGATGATGAAGAACGCGATCAGGTTGGAAAAGCCCATGCCGACCAGCGTGTCGAGCTTGATGCGGCGCAGGTGCCGGCGCACGTCGGCCGGCCCCTGCGGCGGGCCGTCGCGCGCGTCTTCCATCTCCTGCGCGGCCTGCCAGAAGAACAGATAGGGGCTGATGGTGGTGCCGAAGAGCGCCACCACCATCAGCAGCAGGTCGTGGTCCAGCGCCAGCTGCGGCCGTGCGGCGCTGCGCAGCACGGCCCACCAGTCGAGGTGCAGCGAGAACGCCACCGCCACGTAGGCCAGCAAAGCCAGCGTGAGCCACTTGAGCCAGCGCACGTAGGTCTGGTAGGGCAGGAACACCTGCAGCACCAGGCTCGCCAGGCCGAAGGTGACGGCATAGACATGGGACGAGCCGCCCAGCAGCAGGCGCAGCGCCTCGGCCATGGCGGCGATGTCGGCCGCGATGTTGAGCGTGTTGGCCACCACCAGCAGGCCGACAACGGCCAGCAGCACCCAGCGCGGAAACGCATCGCGGATGTTGGCCGCCAGCCCGCGCCGCGTGACATGGCCGATGCGCGCGCTGACCACCTGCACGGCGGCCATCAGCGGCAGCGTGACCACCGCCGTCCACAGCATGCCGTAGCCGAACTGGGCGCCGGCCTGCGAATAGGTGGCGATGCCGCTCGGGTCGTCGTCGGCCGCTCCGGTGATCAGGCCGGGACCCAGTTGGCGCAGGCCGCGCCATGCCTTCTGTTGCATCGCCTGCCTCCGCCGGCGTCAAACGCGGTGCGGAGAACCGGCCGCCACCTGTCCCACGTTCGCCCTGCCATCCAGGGCATGGGCGACGTGGTGGCGGCCAGAGTGCACGCGAGCGACGGAAAGGGGCGAAATGGTCTTGCGCATGGGCGACTCCCTGGTGCCGCAGGCAACGGCTTGCGGCCAGTTGGTTCCGCGCTGCCCTCGCAGTGCGGATGCGCCAGTGTCGGGCGCCACCGTTGCGCCAAGGTTTGCGCGCCAGCCGCTTGTGTTACTGCTGCAACGCGCTGTGGAACACGCATTCGCATCGCCGCCAGTGCCGATAATGCCGGGCGCGGCTTCGACGGCCCCACCTACCCCACGCCATGCCCGCCAAAGCCCCTCTTGCAGCTCCCTCCGAAGCAACGCCAGCCGGCAGTTGCGACGACGCAGACCACGCCGACCACGCGGCGCCCACCAGGAGGAGCTACCACCATGGCAACCTGCGTGACGAACTCGTGCGCCAGGGCATGGCGCTGCTGGAAGCGCAGGGCATGGCCAGGCTCAGCATGCGCGAGGTGGCACGCCAGATCGGCGTGGCGCAGACCGCGCCGCTGCACCATTTCGAGGGCAAGACGGGCCTGCTCGCGGCCATCGCTGCGCAAGGCTTCCGCGAGCTGTTCGCGTTCCGCATGCAGGCGCTGCAGCACAAGCGCGATCCCGAGGAGCGGCTGGTCGCGGTGATGCTGGCCTTCGTGGAATTCGCGCGTTCGCGCCCGGCGCTGTTCCAGCTCATGCACGGCCCCGAGATTCCCGACAAGAGTTTGTTCCCGGAACTGGACGAAGCCGCCACGCGCTCGTATGCCTTGCTGGAAACCTGCGTGGCCGACCACCTGCAGGCCACCGATGGCTCCATCGACCGCAGCCGCGAGGCCACGCTGGCGGCCTGGACCGCCTGCAGCGGCCTGGCCACCATCCTCACCAACCCGCAGAACACGCCGCGTTCGGTGCTGCGCAAGGACCCGATGGGCATCGCGCGCACCATCGTCGGCATGTTCCTGCGCGGTCTGAGCGAGCGGCCGGGCTGAAGATCGGCGCCCCTCGGGAGTGAGAGGTCCGAGCACCACGTTGTTCGCCTCGGTGCTGCGATGCCGGCACGCTGGGCCGCATGGCGCGGCACGTGGGCGCCACGCGTGGCATGTGCCTGGCGTTCAGGGCGCCGTGACAGGCCCGGCCGAAGGACGTGCGGGCATGGGAATCGGTGGCTACCTCATGCCCGAACGGCATCCGCGGGCAGCGGTGTGGCGCGACCCGCGAGATGGAGGGCGAAGCCCGCGATCTCTGCCACCGCCTCGGCCTCGCCACGGAACACGGGGAAGCCCTGCTGCGCAAAGCCCGAGCGCACATGCGCATGGGGGCTGAACAGCCACAGGCTCTTGCCCTCGGCCTCCACGGCGGCGCGGCAGTCGCGCGCGAAGCGGGCGATGTCGTAACTCGGCCCGCCCATCGCCAGCAAGCCCAGCACCACGGTATCCACCGCCGGGTCGGCCAGCGCGCAGGCCACCACGTCGCCCAGCAGTCCGGGCTGCCCCAGCAGCGCGGCGGTCAGGTCGAGCGGATTGCGGTTCAGCGAGAACGCAGGCAGCAACGCACCCATTCGCGCGCAGCTGGCGTCCGACAGCCGGGCCAGCGGCAGGCCGACGCGGCTGGCCTGGTCCGCGGCGAGGACGCAGTAGGCGCCCGAGTTGCTGACCACGGCCAGCCGTGGCTTGGCGGGCAAGCGCACACGCATGGCAGCCTGCGCGCGCTGCAGGTAGCCGGGCACGCAGCGCAGCAGGGCGTCCAGATCGGCCACGCTGCGGCAACCGGCACCGTCGAACAGCGCATCCAGGGCCGGCATGCCCGCACCCTGCGCCCCCGTGTGCAGGCCGGCCGAACGGCGGCCGTGCTCGGAGGCACCGGCGCGCACGGCCACCACCTGCACGCCGCACTCGCGCGCCAGCACGAGCGCGGCACGCATGCGCTCGGGGTCGCGCACGTTCTCCAGGTACAGCAGCACCAGGTGCACGCCGGGCCGTTGCGCCAGCGCAGCGATGAAGTCGGCGGTGTCGAGATCGGCCTCGTTGCCGGTGGCGGCCACGCAGCGCACGCCCACGCCGCGCTCGCGCAGCAGCGCGTAGAGCGACACGCCGAACGCACCGCTCTGCGAGACGATGGCCACGGGCCCGTCCTGCGGCGCGCAGTCGGCGTAGATCGAGGCGAACGACAGCACGGCGCCGCTGTCGAAGGAAGCGACGCCGATGCTGTTCGGACCGAGCAGCCGCACGCCGGCGCGCTGGCAGATCCGCTGCAAGTGCTGCTGGCGCTCCCGCCCTGCGCTGCCGGTCTCGGCATAGCCCGACGCGAACAGCACCACGGCCTTCACGCCCAGCCGTCCGCAGGCGACGAGCTGCTCTTCCACACCCTCCGAGGCGATGCAGACGACGACGGCGTCGGGCACCTCCGGCAGCGCCTCCAAGGACGGGTAGGCGCGCAGGCCCTGGACCGTGGCCGCACGCGGGTTCACCGGGTACACGCGGCCGCGAAAGCCCTGCTGCGCGAGGTACTGCAGCGGCCGGCCACCGACCTTGTGGATGTTGTCGGACGCGCCGACGACGGCGACCGCCGCGGGCGCCAGCAGCGCTTGCAGCGGCCCAGTCATGGCGCCGCCTCTTGCGCCTGCGTGCCCTGGTTCGCCAGCGCCTTGAGCTGCGCCTTGAGCAGCTTGCCCGTGCTCGACGCCGGCAACTGTGCCTGGCAGACGATGGCGCTGGGCAGCTTGTAGGGTGCCAGCCGTTCGCGCAGGAAGGCCAGCAGGCGGCCAGCATCGACGCTGCGCCCGGCGACTGGCTCCACATAGGCCACCACCTCCTCGTCGCCCGGCACGCGGCGGCCGACAACGGCACATTGCGCGACGTCGGGAAACGCGGCGATGGCCTTCTCGACCTCGGCCGGGTACACGTTGAAGCCACCGCGGATGATCATCTCCTTGCTGCGCCCGGCGATGGACAGGTCGCCTTCGGGGCCGAAGAAGCCGATGTCGCCCGTGTGCAGCCAGCCGCGCGCATCAACGGCTGCCGCCGTCTGCACCGGATCGCGGAAGTAGCCCTTCATGACGTTGGGCCCGCGGATGCAGACCTCGCCGCGTTCGCCATCGGGCAAGCGCGCGCCAGCGCCGTCCTGCACCTCCACCTCGATGCCGGGGATCGGCCAGCCCGCCGTGATGCCGCTGGGCGGCGGATGCCCGATGGTGCGCGTGGCGGCCGGCGCCGATTCGGTCAAGCCGTAGCCGTGGTGCAGGCGCACGCCGAGCAGGGCCTCGGTCTGGGCCTTGCGCGTGGCGTCGATCAGCGAGCCACCGATGTAGGCCAGGCGCAGCCGGTTCGGCACCAGTGCGCGGCCGCTCTGCTGCGCCCACTCGTGCAGGCGCGTGTACATCGCCGGCACGCCTTGAAACACCGTGACACCGCCCAGGATGGCATCTGCCAGCTTGGCCGCAGAGAAGCGCTCCACCAGCCGGAACGTGACGCCGGCGCGCAGGCCGTACAGCAATGCAGAGATCAGCCCGAAGGAGTGCGAGATCGGCAAGGCATGGAACACCACGTCCTGCGGCTGCACCATCTGCTGCGCGAGCGCGCAGCGCGTGACGAAGTCCAGATTGCCGTGCGTCAGCATCACGCCCTTGGGCGTGCCGGTGCTGCCCGAGGTGTAGACCATCAGCGCCACATCGTCGGCCGAACCGTTGTCGCTGCCGTCGGCGGCGGTGCCCGCACCCTCGCATTGCAGCAGTTGCCCGCCGGCCAGTTCTGCTGGTGCGGCGCCGGCCCGCAGCCGCTGCGCATGGGCCGCCGCCTCGGCCGAGGCGGAGGACGCGAAATAGACCAGCCGCGGTTCGCAATGGGCGCAAATGCCGTCGATCTCGCCCGGCGCCATGCGTGCGTTCAGCGGCACGGCCCAGCCGCCGGCCTGGATGGCGGCCAGCAGAACGACCACCATGTCCAGGCTGTTCTCGCCGACCATCACCATGCGCTGGCCGCGCTGCAGGCCAGCGCGGCGCAGCAGGCCCGCAGCCTGCGCGATGCGCTGCGCAAGGTCGGCGTAGGTCAGCGTGCGGCCATCCTCCAGCAACAGCGCGGGATGGGCGCCGCGCCCGCTGTCCACGACCTGCTGCACGATGGTGTCGATCCTCGGCGTCATGTCGGCGCGGCTCATTCGATGCGGATGTTCTTGGCCTGGATCAGCGGGCCCCAGACGGCGCGCTCGGCCTGCATGTAGTCGTTGAACGCGGCCGGCTTGAGCGGCGGCGGGATGACCAGGCCAAGGGCCTCGAACTGCTCGCGGAACGGCTTTTCGGCCTGGGCCTGGACGATGGCCTGGTTGAGCCGCTCCACCACCGCGGCAGGCGTGCCGGCCGGCGCCAGCACGCCATACCAGGTCGAGACGTTGTAGCCTGCCACGCCGCTCTCGGCCACCGTGGGCACCTGCGGCAGCACGGCCACGCGCTCGCGGGTGGTGACGGCGATCGGGCGCAGCTTGCCGCCCTTGATCAAGGCGGCGGTGCTCGCAACGGAGTCGATGGACGCCTGCGTGTCGCCGGCCAGCACCGAATTCATGCTGGGTGCGCTGCCGGCAAAGGGCACGTGGATCATCGAGATCCCGGCCTCCGCGAGCAGTATCTCCATCGCCAGGTGCGTGGAACTGCCGGTGCCGGGCGAGGCATAGGCCAGCTTGCCCGGCTCGGCCTTGGCCAGGCGCACCAGGTCGGCCAGCGTCTGGACGGGGCCGTTGGCGTTGACCGTCAGCACCAGCGGCGTGACGGCGACATTGGCCACCGCCGTGAAGTCCGTCGCCGGGTTGTAGCGCAGGTTGGGGATCAGCATGGGGTTCAGCACCGCGGTGCCCGCCGTCGCCAGCAGCAGGGTGTAGCCGTCGGCCGGCGCGCTGGCCACCTGGATGGCGCCGATGGCGGTGTTGGCGCCGGGCTTGTTCTCCACCACCACCGGCTGGTGCAGGCTGTTGCGCAGCGCATCGGCCAGGCGCCGCGCCAGCGTGTCGGCGATGCCGCCGGGCGCATACGGCACGACGAGCCGGATGGGTTTGTCGGGGTAGCCCTGCGCCCCTGCCGGGCCGGTGCCTGCCAGAACCAGGGCCGGAGCCAGTGCGGCGGCCGCACCCCATCGTGAAAAGCTGCGTCTGTCCATGTCTCGACTCCTTGCGTTGACATACCGGCCGCTGTCTCGGTCCGGTTATTTGATCGGTGATCAGATAGTAAGTCGAGCGAACAACAGAAACGAGAGGGTGAATACCCTATAGCTACCGGTCACCCATACGTCAAAACCTGATCGATGCTCACATTGCAGCGCCAGACGATGCGTGACGGCGTCGGTTGCGCGCCGGCGGTTTCGATCCGGCTTCGCCGCGTCGTTCATCCTTTTTGAATCCAGGAGGCGATTTGATTGAAACTCCCCGCACTGGGCCGACTCTAGGATCGGGCCAACAACAAAGTGCGGCTTCGTGCCGCCCCAACACATGTCTCCACCCCCTGCCGCCCGTTACGGCGCCACGGCGATCGCCCTCCACTGGCTGCTGGCCCTTGCCCTGGTCGGAATCTTCGCCGTGGGCCTGTACATGACCAGCCTGCCGTTCTCCCCGGCGCGGCTGAAGCTCTACAACTGGCACAAGTGGGCCGGCGTGACGATCCTGGCGCTGTCGGCGCTGCGGCTGCTGTGGCGCCTCACGCACCGGCCGCCTGCACTGCCGGCGGCGGTGCAGGCCGGCATGCCACGCTGGCAGCAGGTCGCCCACCACGCCACGCACCACCTGCTCTACCTGCTGTTCTTCGCCGTGCCGCTGATCGGCTGGGCCTACAGCTCGGCCGCGGGCTTTCCGATCGTGTTCCTGGGCCTGGTACCGTTGCCGAGCTTCGTGCCGGCCAATCCGGAACTTGCCGAACTGATCAAGCCGTGGCATGAGATCAGCGCCTATGCCCTGGCCGCGTTGGTCGTGTTGCACGTGGCAGCCGCACTGAAGCACCATTTCATCGACCGCGACGGCCTGCTCTCGCGCATGCTGCCGGGCCGCGGTTGACCCCTCCTCTTTCCTTCGGAGTTCCCATGAAGCTTGTCACCACCTTCGCCGGCCTGATGCTGGCCGCCACCGCCGCGCTGGCGCAACAGGCCCTGGTGCCCGCGCAGAGCGAGATCGCCTTCGTCAGCAAGCAGATGGGCGTGCCCGTCGAGGGGCGCTTCAAGAAGTTCGACGCCCAGGTCGCTTTCGACCCCGCCAAGCTGGCGACCAGCAAGGTGGCCTTCACGGTCGACATGGGCAGCGCCTCGCTCAGCAAGGAAGCCGATGCCGAACTGGTCAAGCCGGTCTGGTTCAACACGCCGAAGTTTCCGCAGGCCAAGTTCGAGTCCACCGCCATCAAGGCGCTCGGCGGGGGCAAGTACGAGGTCGCCGGCAAGCTGGACATCAAGGGCAACGCCCAGGATGTGGTGGTGCCGGTGACGCTCACGCAAAGCGGTGCCACCACCGTGGCCGCGGGCAGCTTCACGATCAAGCGCCTTGCCTTCAAGATCGGCGAGAACGAATGGACCGACACGTCCATGGTGGCCGACGACGTGCAGGTCAAGCTCAAGCTGGCCCTGACCGGCGTGCCCAAGCTCTGACTCCCTCTTTCCCTCCCCTCAACCACACCCTTTTCCCAACTGGAGATTCCTGGATGCAACGTCTCGCACTGACTGCCCTGGCCACGGCCGCCGCTTCGATCCTTCTGGCCGCCGGCAGCGCCCACGCGCAGAGCGCCACCTACGTGGTCGAACCGACGCACACCTTCGCCACCTTCGAGATCAGCCACTTCGGTGCTGCCGTGAACCGCGGCCGCTTCGAGAAGAAGGAAGGCCAGATCACGCTGGACAAGGCGGCCAAGACCGGCAAGGTCGAGATCACCTTCCAGATCGGCTCCATCAGCACCGGCACGCCGCCGTTCGACAAGCACCTGCAAAGCGCCGACATCTTCGACGCCGCCCAGTTCCCCACCGCCACCTTCGTGGGCGACAAGTTCACGTTCAACGGCGACAAGGTCAGCGAAGTGGCCGGCACGCTCACGCTCAAGGGCAAGAGCCAGCCCGTGACCTTCAAGGCCAAGCAGTTCAACTGCTACGAGAGCCCGATGCTCAAGCGCGAAGTCTGCGGCGGCGATTTCGAAACCACCATCGACCGCACCGCCTTCGGCGTGGACTACGGCATCAAGTTCGGCATCCCCAAGGAAGTGCGCATCGTGGCCCAGATCGAGGCCATCCAGCAGTAAGCGCCTCCCCTACACTCCTCCCACCCAGAATCGATCACAACAGGGGGGAGTGAACATGACGTACATCCTGCCGCGCCTCGTCGCGGCTTTTTTGATGGCGTGCGCCCTTGGCGCCCAGGCTGCCGGCACCGACATGCCATCGCCGCGGCAGGCCGAGCTCGACGCGGCCTACAAAGCCGCGCAGGACACGCACCTGCCCGGCCCGGCCGACATCGCCATGCGCGACCAGGCGCACCTCAAGCTGCCCGCCGGGTATCTGTGGATTCCGCAGCCGGCCGCCGGAAAGCTCATGCAGGCCATGGGCAACACGGTCGACGACAGCTTCGTCGGCGCCATCTTTCCTGCCGGCGACGGCGACTGGTTCGTCGTTGTCAAGTTCGTCAAAGAGGGCTACATCCGCGACGACGACGCCAAGGAATGGAACGCCGACGAGCTGCTGACCAGCCTGCGCGAAGGGACGGAAGCCGCCAACGAGGAACGCGCCAAGCGCGGCATCGGCGCCATCGAGGTGGTGGGTTGGGCCCAGAAGCCGCAGTACGACAGCGCCACGCACCGGCTCGCCTGGTCGGCACTGACACGCAGCAAGGGCGACACCAGCGGCGAACAGGGCGTGAACTACAACACCTACGCGCTCGGCCGCGAGGGCTATGTGAGCCTCAACATGGTGACGGCAGCCCACGCGCTGGAGAAATACAAGCCGGAAGCCCTGGCGCTTCTGGGCGCGCTGCAGTACGACGAGGGCAAGCGCTACGCCGACTTCAATGGCAGCACCGACAAGGTCGCGGCCTACGGGCTGACGGCCCTGGTCGCAGGGGCCGCCGCCAAGAAGCTGGGGCTGCTGGCGGTGATCGCCGCCTTCCTGGCCAAATTCGCCAAGGTGGCCATCGTGGCCGGTGGCGCGGCGGTCTGGGGCTTTGCCAAGCTGTTCGGCAAGAACAAATCCGAGGGCCCGAAGGCCTAGCCAGTGAAGGTGCTCCTGCCGCGCCTCAGGTGCTCAAGGCCTGGCGCTACGACCCCGCGGCGCCGGAGAACCGCAGCGACTACGCGGTGTGGCCGAAACCCGCCTGACCTATGCGCTTTACGACCTTGGGTTGCTGGCGTTCCTGGCAGTCATGGCCCAAGACACGCACGAGATGCTGGGCGCCCTGCGCTGACGCGGTTCACACGCGCAGCGCAGGCGGGTCCACCGGCACGATGCGCAACCACGGCCAGCGGGCCTGGTAGCTCTCGGCCTTGCGCAGGAACAGCGCAGGCGCAGGGTGCCAGGGGTTCATGCGCAGGACTCCAGCCTCGAGCTCCTCCAGCCCATGCGGCGCATACAGCGCGCCGCTGGCCAGTTCCAGGCCCACGCAGGTGCAGGCCACGAGGTAGCGGTCGATGCCGTCGCGGGCGCTGCGCAACTGCGGATAGTCCATGCCGAAGCGCTGGCGATACCACAGGTGCACGCGCGCCTGGTTCTTGACTTCGACCTCCACGCCCAAGTCGGCCGTGGCCGCGTGCACGGCACGGATCACGACGTCCTCGGCCTCCCAGGACAGGTCGCGCGCATCGAAGTAGAAGACGTCGTAATCCTTGACACCCCAGCCGGGCGCGTGGCCGCCCTGCCGGTTCCAGACCGACTGGTACAGGCAGCCTGCAACCACGTGGCCCTGTGGCAGGTGCATCCGCGCCAGGCGCTCGACGAGCGCGGCGTTGACCGGGTTGGCCAGCGCGCCCGCGACCAGGCCTTGCGGCGTGAGCGGCACGCTCACTTGATCAGCGCATGCACGGCCTTGAAGTCGGGATGCTCGGCCGTCTCCAGCCACTCGAACAGCACCATTTCCGTGGTCACGAGTTCGGCGCCGGCACCGGCCAGGCGGTCGAAGGCGGCGTCGCGGTTGCGCTCGGTGCGCGAGCCGCAGGCGTCGGTGACGACCCAGACCTCCATCTCGTCCTCGAGCAGTTCGAGCGCGGTCTGCAGCAGGCACACATGGGCCTCGCATCCGGCGATCACGATGCTGCCACGCTCCGCTTCGGCGGGCTTTTGCAGGTGCTTGGGCAGGCTGCGCGCGTTGCCTCCGGCGGGCTTCGCGGGCGGCTGCAGCCATTCGCCCAGGCCTTCGGCCACGGCGCTGAAGTGCATCTTGGCCAGCGTGCGCTGGCACAGCGCGCGCAGCTCGGGCAGGTTGGGCCCCAGCTTGGAGGGGTTCTGCTCCGTACCCCAGACGGGCACCTGCAGCAGCTGCGCAGCCTGGGCCAGCCGCAGCGCATTGGCCGCCACCTCGGCATGGCCGGCAATGACCGGCATGAGCTTTTGCTGGTAGTCGACCAGCACGAGTTGGGAGGCGGAGGCTTGCAGCAGCATGGATCGGACGGTCTTGGGGAAAGCCGCCCATGATAGGTGGGCGGCCGCGGCCCTTGCGCCGCCCGGACGTAAAAAAGCCCCGCCTGGGCGGGGCTCCGGGGGGAGGGGACGACGGGCCTTCAGCTGCCGCGGCGCTGGCCTGCACGCCCGCGGCGCCGCGCGGCACCCAGGGCGACCAGCGCCAGGCCAGCCAAGGTCAGCGTGCCCGGTTCCGGTACGTCGTTGCGCGACTGGAACAGGTAACCAGCGATGGCCAGTTCATCGAAGCCAGGATCCATGTCGCGCAGCGACATCTGGATCACGATGGAGTCGCTCGGCAGGAAACCGCCGTCGTACAGGTTGAAGGTCGGGAAGACCGCGAAGTAGTCGGGCTTGCCGCTGCCGCTGGTCTGCCACTTGTACGTGTTGGCGCTCGGCGTGAGGATGTTGCAGTCGCCCAGAGGCAGGTCCGGGTTGGCGCCCACCGTGGGACTGCCGCACGAGGTGACGCGGGCGTTGACGTCGTAGGAACCATTGGCCACCGTGTCCAGCGCGAACTCCTGCAACAGGGTGGCGCCCCGGTAGACCGCCACGCGGCCGGAGATCAGCAGGTTCGGGCTCTGCTGGTTCTCGTTGTGGTCGAACACAAACAAGGGCTGGTAGGCCGTGCCGCCGATGGTCAGCAGGGTGCGCAGCGCATTGATGGTGCCTGCCGCGCCCATGCCCCAGGTGCCATCAAAATCGCCGCTCCCGCCCGCGTTCATGGGCTGCTGGAAGGGCGACGGATTGGCCACGCCGTTGTTGGAGTACACGATGAGGCCCAGCGTGCCAGAGCCGACCGCGAAATCGAAGACGCTGTTGTTGCCGGGGATGAGGCCGGCGGCTTTCTGCTGGGCCAGCAAGGAGGAGGAATAGACCAGGGCCTGGTCGAACTGCTGGGGTCCGATGCCGTCGATCGGCGAGGTCGGCAAGGTGATGGTGGCTATGGCATGGGCCGAGTGCACGGCGCCGAACGCCAGTGCTGTTGCAATCAAACCTGAACGAATGGATCGGGACATGGTGCCTCCGGTTCTTTGTGTAGTGTGGGGACCACACGATCCGCATAAACCGGGCCATGTGCATACGATTTGCACATTTCTCCTCTGAACTACCTATGCACGCCGTGTCATAAGTCACGCGCAACCCATTTGTTCTGCAAGCAATATCGACACCGCCCGGGCCGGCATCTGCGCGGTTTGCTGTCGAATCAGGAATCGCCCGGCACCAAGCGCAACAACTGGCCGTTGCTGGCATCGGTCAGCACATAGAGCAGGCCATCCGGCCCCTGGCGCACGTCGCGCACGCGCTGGTCCACCTCTGCCAGCAGTTGCTGCTCGCGCGCCACCCGGCCGTCGGCGTCCAGTTCCAGCCGGTAGAGCCGGCCGAACTTGAGCGAGCCGACGAACAGGCTGCCCTGCCAGGCCTTGCCATAACGCCCGCTCGTCAGGAAGGCCATGCCCGAGGGCGCGATGGAGGGCACCCAGTAGTGCAGCGGCTGCTCCATGCCGGCCTTCGCGGTCAAGCCCTCGCCGATGCGGGCGCCACCGTAGTTCACGCCATGGGTGATGACCGGCCAGCCATGGTTGCGACCGGGCTGCGGCAGGTTGATTTCGTCACCGCCCTGGGCACCATGCTCGTGGGTCCAGAGCCGGCCGTCCGGCGCCAGTGCGGCGCCCTGCAGATTGCGGTGGCCGTAGCTCCAGATCTCGGGCAGCGCGCCGGCACGGCCGGCAAAGGGGTTGTCCCTGGGCACGCTGCCGTCCTTGCCCACGCGCACGACCTTGCCGTGGTGGTTGTCCAGGGTTTGCGCGTCGGCCATGCGGCTGTAGCGGTCGCCCAGTGTGAGGAACAGCGTGCCGTCCGGCTTGCCGCCGACACGGCGCTCGACGATGCGGCAGCCGAAATGCGCGCTGCTGGAGACCTTGGGCTTCTGGCTGAAGATCACCCGCAGTTCTTCCAGGCGGCTGCGGTCGTCCGACAGCCTGGCCCGGGCCAAGGCCGTGCTGTTGGCGCGGCCGTCCCCTGCCGGCTCGCTGTAGCAGAAGTAGAGCGTGCGGTTGTCGGCGAAGCCGCTGTCCACCACCACGTCCAGCAGGCCGCCCTGGCCGCCCGCCGCGATCTCGGGCAGGCCGGCCAGCGGAGCACCGAGCTTGCCATCGGCTTCCACCACACGCATGCGGCCAGGTCGCTCGGTCACCAGGAAGCGGCCTTCGGGCAGGAAGGCCAGCCCCCAGGGGTTCTGCAACCCGGCGGCCACCGCCTGCACGCGCGCTGGCGTCTGGGCCGTTGCGGGCCACGCGAGCACAAGGCCGAGGCCAGCCAGCACGAGGCCAATGCGCCGCGCGGAGGGGACGAAAGGGAACAGGGGCATGCGTCAGATCCTGGAAAACGGCAGTGCATGGCAGGCACAGCGCCAGCATTCGCACGCCGCTTGGAGCAATGCGGCGCGCGATTCGTTCGGCCTCGATTTCATCCGTTTGTAGGAGCACACCCCTTGTTTTTGTCCGACAAAGGGGGTCGCTGTTACAAATTTAATTTGTAAAACATTACGAATCAAACACTTACAATCCAATCCTCGCTTGACGCCTCAATAGCGCAGGCTTTACTCTCCCGCCCCATGCCTCGCTGGACCGCCGTTTTCATCCTCGCCTGCTGCGTCGCCAGCGCCGCCCAAGCCGCCCCCCCGGAGTCTTCCCTGCCGGCCGCATCGCCCGAGATGCCGGCCGACATGCAGCGCGCGCTGGCCGAGCGCGGCCTGGTCCGGCAAACCCTGGGCCACATCGAGCAGGTTGGCCAGACCATGCGCGACACCACCTCCGACCTGGTCGGCACGGCCATGGGCTTCCTGGGCGTGCCCTACCGGCGTGGCGGCAACTCGGCGGAATCGGGCTTCGACTGCAGCGGTTTCGTGCGGGCCGTCTATTCGCAGACCGTGGGCCTGGTGCTGCCGCGCCGCGCCAACGAGCAGGCCGCCGCCACCGACACCATCGAGAAGCGCGACCTGCAACCAGGCGACCTGGTGTTCTTCAACACCATGCGCCGCACCTTCAGCCACGTGGGCATCTACGTGGGCGATGGCAAGTTCGTGCACGCACCGCGCAGCGGCGCCAAGGTGCGCGTCGAAGACATGGACAGCAGCTACTGGAAGCGCCGCTTCGATGGTGCCCGCCGTGTCGAGACCGACACGCCGCTGGACGCCAGCGCGCTGACCAAGCTGGGCGCCGGCGGCAACTGAGCCGCCGCCCGCCGCTTCCCTCTCATTCGCCGAACTCCTGCGCCGCCAGCTGGCGCATGCGCTGCACGGCCGGCTTGCTGCTGCCGGGCCGGTAGGCCAGCGCGAGTGCGACCAAGGCCTGGTCCGCCAGGTCGCGCAGCGGCCGGAACACCAGCTGCGCGTTCGGCAGCTCGGCCATCATGGATGGCACCAGCGCGATGCCCAGCCCGGTCTGCACCAGGGCCAGCACGGTCTGGATCTGGATCGCCTCCTGCGCCGCCCGCGGCACGAAGCCGGCGCGCTGGCACAGCAGCATGCACACGCTGCGCATGCCTTCGGCCTGCGTGCGGTCGTAGAGGATGAAGTTCTCGCCCTGCAGGTCGGCCAGCACGAGGCTGCGCCGGCGCGCCAGCGGATGGCCCTGCGGCAGCGCGGCCACCAGGGTCTGGCGCTGCAGCGTCAGGAACTCCGCGCCCATGGCGTCGAGCACCGGCGTCCAGAGCAGGCCGATGTCGATGCTCTCTTCGGCCAGGCCGCGCAGGATCTGCATCGAGGAGCTGTCGCGCAGCAGCAGCTCGACCTGTGGATGCTCGGCCCGAAAGCGCGGGATCAGCCGCTGCAACAGCCCGTGCGTGGCCGAACCGACGAAGCCCACGCGCAGCAGCCCGGCCATGCCGCTCTGGGCCAGCGCGGCCATCTCGGAGAACGCGGCGGCGTGGTGCAGCATCTGGCGGGCCGCGTCCAGCGCGGCCTCGCCGCTGGGCGTCAGGCGCACGCCCTTGGCGCTGCGCTCGAACAGCCGCACGCCGAGTTCGGTCTCCAGCTTCTGGATCGACACCGTGAGCGGCGGCTGCGTCATGTGCAGCAACTGGGCGGCACGGTGGAAGTTCAGCGTCTCGGCCAGCACCACGAAGTGGCGGATGCGGCGCAGGTCCACGCCGCGCAGGGCCGCCACCGTCATGCCAGCCGGTCCACGCGCGCGTGGAAGATGTAGCCCGCGCCGCGCTCGGTGCGGATCAGCCGCGGCGTGGCCGGGTCGGCCTCGATCTTGCGGCGCAGCCGCAGGATCTGCACGTCGATCGAGCGGTCATAGACCTCGGCGCCGTGCAGGCGCGAGAGCTCCAGCAACTGCTCGCGCGAGAGCACGCGCTGCGGCGCCTCGCACAGGGCCTGCAGCAGGTTGAATTCGCCGTTGCTGAGGGCCACCGCCTGGCCCTGCGGATCGGTCAGGTGGCGCCCCTGGACGTGGAGCTCCCAGCCCTCGAACCGGTAGGCGCGTACGCGCGTCGGCGCGGCCGGCGATGCGGCCGGCACCTGGGCCTGCGTGCGCCGCAGCACGGCGCGGATGCGCGCGAGGATCTCGCGGTTGCTGAAGGGCTTGGTCACGTAGTCGTCGGCGGCCAGCTCCAGGCCCATCACGCGGTCGGCCTCCTCGTCGCGGCCGGTCAGGATGATCACCGGGATGGCGCTGTGCTCGCGCAGTTCGCGCGCGAGCTGCATGCCGTCCTCGCCATCGAGCCGCAGGTCCATGAGCACGAGGTCGATGACCTGGGCGGCCAGCACGGCGCGCATCGCGGCGCCCGAGGCGGCGCCGCTCACGCGCAGCGCGTGCCCGCCCAGGTAGTCGCCGAGCAGCTCGCGCAGGGCGGGATCGTCATCGACGACGAGAATGTGCGGGGAGTGCGCCATGGTGGCGGCATGCGTCATGGAGATTGCGGAAATTCGGCCCGAGGCCCACTGTTTCGACTGTAGCCGGGGCGAGGCCCCATGAAGCCCGCCGCACGCCTGCGTAGCGGCATCGTGGCCGGCGGCCTGGTGCTGGTCGCGGCCTTCGCGGGCTCGGCCGCCTGGGACGGCTGGCGCCTGCACCAGCAGGTGCTGGACCTCAACGCGCGCGAGATGGGAAACCTGGCCCGTGCGCTGGCCGGCGAGGCCGCCCGCAACCTGCAGGCCGTGGACGTGCTGCTGCGCGACACCGCGATCTGGTACGAGGCCCTGCCCCGCACGGCCGACGCACTGGCCGTCAACAGCAGCCTGGACGCGCGCGCCGCCGGAGCACCGCAGGTCAGCGTGCTGGCCATCGTTGCGGCCGACGGGCAGCAGACGCACCGCTCGCGCGCCGCCGGCCGGCCACTGACCGACACCTCTGCCCGCGCCTATTTCCGCCGCCAGCGCGAGGATGCGCAGGCAGGGCTCGTCATCGACGGCCCGCTGCTCGCGCGCACCGAGGGCCAGGCCGCGGTCGTGGTCTCGCGCCGGCTGGCCCGTCCCGATGGCGGCTTCGACGGTGTGGTGGCCGCCACCGTGCGCCTGGATGCGCTGCAGCAGGCCTACGCGGCCATCGCACTCGGCGCGGGCAGCCGGCTGCTGCTGGCCCAGCCGGACGGCAGTGTGCTCGTGCAGCTGCCCGGCGATGCGGCCGGCCAGCGCATGCCGGACTCTCTGGCGCGGCTGCAAGGCCCCGCCGTCCAGCCCTGGACCGACCCGGCCGACGGCCGCCTGCAACTGGCGGCCGTGGTGCCGGTCGGCCCCCTGCCCCTGCGTCTGGCCATCACCCGCGAGCGCGACACCGCCCTGCAGCCCTGGCGCCAGGAAATGCGCAGCGCCGCCGCGCGCGTGCTGGCCGTGGGCCTGCTGGTCGCCCTGGCCGCCACTGTGCTGCTGCGCCAGTTGCGCCAGCGCGATGAGGCAGCGCGCGAACGTGAACGTCTCGAACAGCGCCTGCAGCAGACGGCGCGCATGGAGGCCCTGGGCCAGCTGGCCGGCGGCATCGCGCACGACTTCAACAACATCCTGAGCGCCATCTTGGGTTTCGGCGACATGGCGCAGCAGGAAGCGCCGCCCGGCAGCGCGCTGCGCCGCCACATCGACCGCGTGCTCGAAGGCGGCCAGCGCGCGCGCCTGCTCGTGCAGGGCATCCTGGACTTCAGCCGCAGCGGCGTGGCCGAGCCGCTGCCCGTGCATGTGCAAAGCCTGCTGGCCGAACTGGCGGCGTTGCTGGCCGAGGCGGCACCGCCCGGCGTGCAGGTGCAGGTGCGGTTGCAGGCCGGCGACAGCGCCGTGCTGGGCGACGCCACGCAGATCTACCGCGTGGCCATGAACCTGTGCAGCAACGCCATCCAGGCCGTGGCGGATGGTGGCGAGGGTGCCGGCACCGTGGCGCTCACGCTCGAGCGGCTGGAACTGCCCCAGCCGCGCGAGCTCTCGCATGGCGAACTGCGCGCCGGCGCGCACGTGTGCCTCACGGTGCAGGACGACGGGCCCGGCATCCCGCCCGAGGTGCAGGCGCGCATGTTCGAACCCTTCTTCACGACCAGGCGGCCCGGCCAGGGCACGGGCCTGGGCCTGGCCGTCGCGCACGGCATCGTGCTGGGCATGGGCGGCGCGATCGACGTGCAGTCGGCGCCCGGCGCCGGCACGCGCATCGCGGTCTGGCTGCCGTCACCCGGCCATTGCGCAGCGCCGACGCCCACGCCCGCCGCCGAACCGGCCGACGGCCAGGGCCGCTGCATCATGGTCGTCGACGACGAGCGCGCGCTGGTCGAACTGGCCGAGGAGACGCTGGCCGGCCTGGGCTACGAGCCGGTCGGCTACGCAAGCGCCGAGCACGCACTTGAAGCCTTCGCCGCCGCGCCCGATCGCTTCGACGCGGTGCTCAGCGACGAGACGCTGCCCGGCCTGTCGGGCAGCGTGCTGGCCCAGCGCTTGCGCGCGCAGCGGCCCGGCCTGCCGGTGCTGCTCATGAGCGGCCAGGCCGACGCCGCGCTGGCGCAGCGCGCGCGGGTGGCTGGCGTGCATGCCGTGCTGCCCAAACCCTTGGCCCGGCACACACTGGCGGCGGCGCTGGCCAGCGCGTTGCGCAAGGACGCCCGACCATCCATGCCGGACACCCGGCGCCGCTGAAGGCCGGCTACCGCGCCGCCGCACCCGCAGGTGGGACCTGCCCCGGGCCCAGTGCCGCCAGGCGCGCGGCCAGCTGGCGCGCGCCCCGGGCGGTGGCGCCCTTGCCCGTGATCGCCAGCGCGGGCGCATGGGCCAGCATGCGCTGGAAGACGGCGCGCACTTCGTCTGCGCCGATGTCCTCGATGATCGCCAGCGCCTGGGCCATCGGCATCACCGCGCCGCTGGCCTGCAGTTCTTCCACGGCCTGCTCCATCGTGGCGTAGGTGCGTTCAGCGGCGCGCACGCGCGACACGGTCAGCTGGTTCTTGGCGCGCTCCAGGTGCACGGGGTCGATCGCAGCCGCCTGTGCACGCAGCAGGTCGCCCGTGGCTGCGACCAGCGCCTCCAGCTTGTCGGGCGTCGTCACGGCATTCACGACAAAGTTGGCCCACACGTCCCCCTTGTCGATCGTGGCATCGGCCGTATAGGCCAGGCCGAGCTTCTCCCGGATGGTGTCGACCAGCGGCGACGACATCCCGCCGCCGAACAGGTTGGCCGCCACCGACGCCACCAGGCGCCAGCGCTGCTGCGACACGGCATCCAGTTGCGCCGGCGCCACCGGGTAGGCGATGTTCAGGAACACCTGGGAGACCTGGGTGAAGCGCCGCGCCACGGCCTGCCCCACATAGGTGGCAGGCGCCGGTGGCTCGACCACCGAGGGATCGTGCGCCGCCGGCATCGCGCCGAACAGCTCCCCGGCCAACGCCATCCAGGCCGCGACATCGAAATTGCCCGCTGCGGCGACGACCGTCTTCTGTGCAACGTAGTGCGACTGCACGTGGCGCACGAGGTCGCTGCGCGAGAAGCCTTCGATGTTGCCGAGGGTGCCGATCACGGGCATGCCCATGGATGCGTCGCCCCAGATGGCACGGTCGAGCAGGTCGTCGGCGCTGTCCTGCGGATCCTCGTCGTACTCGATGGCCTCCTGCCGGATCACTTCCAGCTCGCGGCGCAACTCGTGCTCGGGAAAGCTGCTGTTCAACACGATGTCGGCCGTCATGCGCAGCAACTGGTCGGCATGCCGGCCCAGGCCCGTCATGAAGTAGCCCGTGGCGTCCTTGCCGGTGAACGCGTTGACATCGGCGCCGAGCCGCTCGGCGTCCAGGTTGATCGCCTGGACGGAGCGGGTGGCCGTGCCTTTGAACGCCATGTGCTCCAGGACATGGCTGATGCCATTGGTGGCCGGCGTCTCGTCGCGGGAACCGACCCGCAGGAAGACGCCCACGCTGACGCTCTGCACATGCGGCATCGGCACGGCCAGCAGCCTCACGCCGTTGGCCAGCGTGCGAAGCGCCGCGGCGCTCCCTCCGTCCGGGTGATGGGCCATGGCTCAACGCTCCTGCGGCTGCTGCGGCTGGAGCCCGACGCCGTAGAGCGCCAGCAGGCCGACCATGTGCCCGATGGACACGCCGGGCTCGCCCGCTTCGACGCGGCCGATGGTCTGCACATGCACGCCCAGGCGCGCGGCCGCCGCGGCCTGGCCTTCGCCTGCCGCCAGCCGCGCCGCCTTGGCGGCCGCGCCCAGGGCGCGGATGGTCTGCAAGGCGTCCTCGCCGATGTCTGTGGAAATGCGCTTGCCTTGGGTCATCGGCGGATTGTCGCCGCGCCGCAGCGGGCCGCTTGTGCGGCGGCGCCACCCGGGCACCGGCCCATGCGGCCCCGGCAACCGCGGCTGGCCGCCTTGCAGGCGGGCCGGCCGAGCCGACGGTTACAGCTGAAATCCACGCCCCTGCGCTGAAATCGGGCCGACATCCGGCGCGGCGAGCATTGCGGCCGCGACAGCGCCCGCTCGAACGGGCCCGCGCCCCCAGGCCGGCAGCCCCATGTGCCCCAGGCCGGCATCGATTCCTGTCCGCACCGGCCACCAGGCCGCTGCGGAGGCCGACGCTCTGCGGGCGCGGCCCGCCTCGGCGCGCGCACCCACGAAGAGAACGCCAGGAGCAGCATGCACCATCCCCACCCAGCCCCGTGCGGCGACGCGCGCGCACGCACAGCGCCCCCTCGCCCCGCCCACCGTCCGCAGCCCGAGGCACGATCCGCATGCCGCTGAACCGGACCGCAGCCGCCCTGCTGCTGGTGCTGGCCGGCGGCCCTGCCCTTGCCGCCGACACCGCGCCCGCCACCAACCCGCTCGTCGAGCGCGGCCGCCAGCTCTCCATCGCGGCCGATTGCGTGGCTTGCCACACCGCCCCCAACGGCGGCGCGCCGTTCGCGGGTGGCTATGCCATCGATTCGCCGATGGGGCCGATCTTCTCGACCAACATCACGCCCTCGAAGACGCACGGCATCGGCAACTACACGCTGGAGCAGTTCAGCCGCGCGCTGCGCCAGGGCGTGCGGCCCGACGGTGCCCACCTGTACCCGGCCATGCCCTACACGGCCTACACGCAGATCAGCGATGCGGACACCGAGGCGCTGTACAGCTACTTCATGCACGGCGTGCAGCCCGCGGACCAGCCCACGCCGGCCACGCAGCTGCCCTTCCCTTTCAGCGTGCGCGCTTCGATGGCGGCGTGGAACGCACTGTTCCTCCAGGACCAACGCTTCACGCCCGACGCCGCCAAGACCACCGAGGTCAACCGCGGTGCCTACCTGGCCGAGGCCCTGGCCCACTGCAGCACCTGCCACACGCCACGCAACGCGCTGATGGCCGAACGACTGGGCGACCGCCACCTGGCCGGCGGCGCAGTCGGCCCCTGGTACGCGCCCAACATCACGTCCGACCCGCAGCACGGCATCGGCGGCTGGACCGAGGCGGAACTGGTGCAGTACCTGCGCACGGGCCACATCGACCACAAGGCCCAGGCCGCCGGCCCCATGGCCGAGGCCATCGAGCACAGCCTGCAGCACTTGCCTGCGTCGGACCTGAAGGCCATCGCCGCCTACCTGAAGCAGACCCCACCCATCGGCGCCGAGCAGGCCGGCGCGCCGACGCGCTTCGACCGCGGCCAGGCGTCGCGCAGCGAATTCGACCTGCGTGGCCAGGCCACGGTCGATGCCGGCTGGCGCATCTTCAGCGGCAGCTGCGCGGCCTGCCACCAGGCCAACGGCACGGGCACCGGAAACGGCGCCTACCCGGCGCTGTTCCACAACTCGGTGACCGGCGCCGACCGCGCCGACAACCTGATCGCGACCATCCTGCACGGCGTGAGCCGCACGGTGGACGGCAAGCCGCAGTTCATGCCGGCCTTCGGCGACGCGGCCGCGTTCACCGACCGGCTCAGCGACCAGGAGATCGCCGAGCTCAGCAACTACGTGCTGGCGCAGTACGGCGGCAGCGCCCTGCGCGTGGATGCGGAACAGGTGCGCGTGGCGCGCGCCGGTGGCGAGAAGCCGCTGCTCGCGAAGGCGCAGCCCTTCATGCTCCCCGCCCTCATGGTGCTGGCTTTGCTGGTGCTGGTGGCCCTGGTGGCCCTCGTGCTGCGCCGGCGCGCCCGCTGACCCCAAGAAAGAACCCCATGACCCAAGAACAAGCCATCCACGGGCCGCTGCTGTCGCGGCGCGCCCTGCTCGAAACCGCTGCCGCAGCCGGCGTCGCGCTGGGCCTGGCTGCGGTGTCCATGCCCGCCGCGCTGGCGCAGGCGCAGCCACCCGCAGGCGGCCTGGCCGCGGCCGACTTCCATCGCCTGTCGCAGTTCCTCACAGGCGGCGAGCCGCTGGACGCGGCGCTGGCCGCCCGCTACCAGGCCGTGCTGCGCAAGCGTGACCCGGCCTTCGACCAGGCCGCGCAGGACCTGCTGCGCCTGGTGGACGGCAGCCAGGCCGCGCATGTCGACGCCCTGCTGCAGCAGCCGCAACTGGCCGAGGGCCCGCTGCACGACACGCTCAAGCGCATCGTCTCGGCCTGGTACCTGGGCATCGTGGGCGACGACAACGGCACCGAACTGGTGGCGTATGCCAACGCACTGATGTACCGCCCCACGCGCGGCATCCTGGACATCCCCAGCTATGGCTCCGGGCCCGACACCTGGGGCCAAAAGCCGCAGACCGAAAGCACGACATGAACAACAGCAGCCAATTCGACGCCGACCTCATCGTCATCGGCTCGGGCGTGATGGGCGGCCTGATCGCCACGCGCCTGGCCAAGGCCGGCAAGTCGGTCATCATCCTGGAGGCCGGCCCGCGCGTGAAGCGTGCCGACATCGTCGAAACCTACCGCAACGCGCCGGTCAAGCTCTCGCTGGCCAACATGAAGGCCCAGGGCAGCGGCTCGCCCTTCCCGAACCCGCCGCACATCCCGTCGACCTACGGCGACTACCTGCAGCAGGTCGGCCCCGTGAAGTACCCGACCAAGTATTTGCGCGTGGTGGGCGGCACCACCTGGCATTTCGGCTCGGCGCTGTGGCGCATGATCCCGAACGACTTCAAGCTGCGCACGCTGTACGGCCGCGGCCGCGACTGGCCCATCGGCTACGACGAACTGGAGCACTACTACAACGAGGCCGAGGCCGAACTCGGCGTCTCGGGCGTGGACGGCCAGGACGAGAGCGGCCATGGCGGCGCGGCGCATCCGCCGCGCTCCAAGCCCTTCCCGATGAAGGGCCTGAACGAGCCCTACTTCATGCAGCGCGTGGCCGAGATGCTGAAACCCGGGGGCTACAACCCCGTGATCGAGCCGCACGGCCGCGCCAGCCGCCCCTACGGCAACCGGCCGGTCTGCGCCGGCAACAACAACTGCAACCCGGTCTGCCCCATCGGCGCCAAGTACGACGGCTCCATGCACATCGACGCGGCCGAGCGCCATGGCGCCAAGCTGCTGGACAACGCCGTGGTGCACAAGATCGAGGCAGGTGACGACGGCAAGATCACGGCCGTGCAGTACACCCGCCCCGACGGCAGCACGCACCGGCTGACGGCGCGCCATTTCGTGCTGGCCGCCTATGGCATCGAGAGCCCCAAGCTGCTGCTGATGTCGACCTCGGAGAAGTACCCGAACGGCATCGCCAATTCGTCCGACCAGGTGGGCCGCAACCTGATGGGCCACACCGGCATCAGCATGAACATCATGATGGGCGAGGACGTGTGGCCGGGCCAGGGGCCGACCGAACTGCTGGTCTACCTGAACTGGCGCGACGGGCCGTTCCGCAAGGACATCCCGAGCTACAAGACCAAGTTCCGCAACACCGTGCCGACCTCGCAGATCGCTTCCGGCCTGATCGAGAAGGGCGTGTTCGGCAGCCGGCTCGACGCCGAGATCCGGCGGCAGTCGGCGCGCTCGCTGAACGTGGCCGTGGACTTCGAGACCGAGGCGCTGCCGCAGAACCGCATCGTGCCGAGCAAGACCAAACGCGACGCCATCGGCATTCCCTTGCCCGAGATCTACTACAGCGTGAACGACTACTGGAACGCGGGCCGCGACTTCGGCGTGACGGATTTGAAGCGCATGGCCGCGCTCATGAACGCCGAGATCCTCAAGATGGACACCAGCCACCAGGACCGCCAGCACATCATGGGCACGACCATCATGGGCGACGACCCGAAGGATTCAGTGGTCGACCGCGACTGCCGCACGCACGACCACCCGAACCTCTTCATCGCGGGCACCAGCGTGATGCCGTCGGCCTCGTGCATGAACCCGACGCTGACGGGCGCCGCGCTGAGCGTGCGCATTGCCGACCAACTGCTCAAGGAGATCTGAGCGGCGCGCGGGCCTGATTCGAAACCCGTATCAGGCCGGCGCAAATCGGTATTGGACGACCTATCGACGCGGCGGTAAGGTCGGCTCCATCAACAACGATGGAGACACGCGCATGCTGCACCGCCGCGCCCTGCTGGCCCTGGCCGCCGCGTCCTCCCTGGCCGGCGCCCTGCCGGCCCAGGCCCAGGACTTCCCGCACAAGCCGATCAAGTTCGTCGTGCCCTTCCCACCGGGCAGCGGCACCGACACCTCGGCCCGCTACTTCGGCAAGAAGCTCTCGGAGCTGACCGGCCAGCCGGTGGTGGTCGAGAACAAGGCCGGTGCCAACGGCTTCCTCGCGGTGCAGGCCGTGCTGGCCGCGCCGGCCGATGGCTACACCGTGTTCGTCGGCAGCAACTCGACGCTGGCCGTCAACGTGGCGCTGTTCAAGTCGCTGCCCTACGACCCCGTGGTCGATTTCGCGCCGCTCACCATGATGATGCGTTCGCCGGCGTTGCTGATCGTGCCGGGCAACTCCCCTCACAAGACGCTGCCCGAACTGATCGCCGCGGCCAAGGCCAAGCCGACCGCGCTGAACTGCGGCGCCGGCTCCGCGGGCTACCAGCTCATGGCCGAACTGTTCAACGACGCGGCCAAGGTGCAGCTCACGCACGTGCCCTTCAAGGGCGCGAACGAGGCCGTGGCCGCGGTGGCGGCCGGCACGGTGGAGATGGCCTTCGCCGAGATGACGAGCGCGCAGGAGATGGTCAAGGGCGGACGCATCCGCGCGCTGGCCGTGGCATCGGACAAGCGCACGGTCGCGCTGCCCGAGGTCACGACCGCGGCCGAGGCCGGCCTGCCCGGCTTCACGGCCTACACCTGGGTCGGCGCCATGGTCTCGGCCAAGACGCCGAAGGCCGAGGCCGACAAGCTGGCCGCGCTGCTGACGCAGATCGAACGTCTGCCCGAGACGCGCGCCTTCTACGAGCGCATCGGCGCCGAGGTCATGCAAGGCGGCCCGCAGGAGATGCGCGCCTTCCAGGCCGAGGAGATCCGGCTGTGGAAGCGCATTGCCACGCAGGCCAAGGTGGAGCTGCAATGACGGCACCCGAGGGCGCCTTGAGCGGCATCCGCGTGCTGGACCTTTCGCGCGTGCTGGCCGGCCCCTGGGCCGCGCAGCTGCTCGGCGACCTGGGCGCAGAAGTCATCAAGGTCGAACGCCCCGGCGCTGGCGACGACACGCGCACCTGGGGACCGCCCTTCGTGCGCGACGGCGCGGGCGAGCCGACCACGGACGCCGCCTACTACCTCTGCACCAACCGCAACAAGCGCTCGATCACGGTGGACATGCAGACGCCCGAAGGCCAGCGCTTGCTGCAGGAACTGGCGCGCCAGAGCGACGTGGTGGTGGAGAACTTCAGGACGGGCAGCCTGGCGCAATACGGGCTGGACTACGCCACGCTGTCCGCGCTGAACCCGCGTTTGGTCTACTGCTCGATCACGGGCTTTGGCCAGACCGGACCCTACGCGCAGCGCGCGGGCTACGACTTCCTGATCCAGGGCATGGGCGGTCTCATGAGCATCACGGGCCAGCCCGATGGCGCGCCCGGCGCCGGGCCCATGAAGGTGGGCGTGGCGCTGACCGACATCCTGACCGGCCTGTACGCGGCCAACGCGATCCAGGCCGCACTGCATGCCCGCGCGCGCACCGGCCGCGGCCAGTACATCGACCTGGCTTTGCTCGACGTGGGCGTGGCCTGCCTGGGCAACCAGGCCATGAACTACCTGCACAGCGGCACAGCGCCGCAGCGCATGGGCAACGCCCACCCCAACACAGTGCCCTACCAGGACTTTCCGACGGCCGACGGCCACATGATCCTGGCCACGGGCAACGACGGGCAGTACGCACGCTTTTGCGAGGCCGCGGGCCACCCCGAATGGGCGAGCGACCCGCGCTTCGCGCGCAACACCGGCCGGCTGCAGCACCGCGACGTGCTGATCCCCCTGCTGCGCTCGGCCACGGTGCAGCGCACCACCGCCGACTGGATCGCGCTGCTGGAGAAGGCCGGCGTGCCCTGCGGCCCGATCAACAGCATCGCCGACGTGTTCGCCGACCCGCAGGTGCGCGCACGCGGCCTGCAGATGGCGATGCCGCACGCGGGCGGCGCCGATGTGGCGCTGGTGGCCAACCCGATCCGCCTGTCGGACACCCCCGTGCAATACCGCGAGGCCCCGCCGCAGCTGGGTCAGCACACGCGCGCGGTGCTGCACGACATCCTGAAGATGAACGACGAGGACATCGATGCATTGCAAAGCAAAGGAGCACTCGGATGAGCGCGCTTGATTCACTCGCCCTGACCGCGATACCGCCCGAGGACGAGGCCCTGCGCGCACCCGTGCGCGCCTTCCTGGCCGAGGCCCTGAAAGACGTGCCCGCGCATGTGCGCGCCAAATCGTGGAGCGGCTACGACCCGGAATTCAGCCGCAAGCTCGGCGCCCAGGGCTGGCTCGGCATCACGCTGCCGCCGGCCTATGGCGGCGGCGGCCGCAGCGCGTTCGCGCGTTACGTGCTGGTCGAGGAGTTCCTGAACTGGGGCGCGCCCGTGGGCTCGCACTGGATCGCCGACCGCCAGAGCGCGCCGCTGATCCTGCGCTTCGGCACCGAGGCCCAGAAGCAGCGCTACGTGCCGCCGATCTGCCGCGGCGAGTCGTACTTCTGCATCGGCATGAGCGAGCCGGGCGCCGGCTCGGACCTGGCCAGCGTGCGCACCCGCGCCACGCCGAACGAGGCCGGCTGGCTGCTCAACGGCCAGAAGATCTGGACCACCAACGCCCACCACTGCAGCCACATGATCGCGCTGGTGCGCACCTCGGGCACCACCGAGGACCGGCAGAAGGGCCTGTCGCAGCTGATCGTCGACCTGAAGCTGCCGGGCGTGCGCGTGCGGCCCATCACCGACCAGTCAGGCGACGCGCACTTCTGCGAGGTGTTCTTCGACAACGTGCAGCTGGACCACGACGCGCTGGTCGGCGCCGAGGGCAAGGGCTGGGAGCAGGTCAACGCCGAGCTGGCCTTCGAGCGCAGCGGGCCGGAACGGCTGTTCTCCAGCATCGTGCTGTTCGACCAATGGGCCGCGTGGGCGCGCACGCCGGCAGGCCGCACGCCGCAGGCCGAACGCCTGGCCGGCCGCATCGTCTGCGCGCTGGCGCCGCTGCGTGCGATGTCGGTGGCCGTGACGGAGAAGCTCACGCGCGGCGAGAGCCCGCTGGTCGAGGCGGCGCTGGTGAAGGACCTGGGCACCGGCGTGGAGCAACTGGTTCCATCGGCCATCGCCGACGACCTGTTCTCGCGGGAGGGCGGCAGCGTGCCTTTGGAATTGCTGCACACGCTCGACTACGTGACCCAGGTCGCGCCCTCGTTCTCGCTGCGTGGCGGCACGCGCGAGATCTTGCGCGGCATGATCGCGCGCGGCCTGGGCCTGCGCTGAAAAAGGACCAGACACCATGGACGATCTGTTTTCCGACGCGGTCGCGCAACTGCTGCGCGACCTTTCCACCCCCGACGCCGTGCGCGCCATCGAGGCCGGCGGCGAGCACCGCACGCTCTGGCAGGCCATCGAGGACGCCGGCTTTGCCGACGCGCTCGTGCCCGAGGCCCAGGGCGGCGCGGGCCTCGCGCTGCACGAGGTCTTCGGCGTGCTGAGCCTGTGCGGCACGCATGCCGTGCCCGTGCCGCTCGGCGAGACCGTGCTCGCGCGGGGCTGGCTGGCGCGCGCTGGCGTGGCCGTGCCGAAAGGCAGCACCGTGTTCGCCGAGGCCGAAGCCACGACGGACGCGGTCATCTGCCCGCTCGTGCGCACGGGCCGTGTGGCCGACCAGGTGCTGGTCGCGCGCGGGGGCACGCTGCGCTTGCTGCCCGCCGCCACGGCACAGGCCACGCCGGCCGGCTTCGTGCTCGACGTGGCGCTGCGCTGGACGGCGCAGGCCTGGGAGGCCGGCACGCCAGTGACTGGCGATGCGCAGGAACTGCGCTTGCTGCAGGCCGCCCTGTACGCAGCCCAGTTGGCCGGTGCGCTGCGCGCGGCCTTCGACCGCACCCTGGCCTATGCCAACGAGCGTCAGCAGTTCGGCCGGCCGATCGGCAAGTTCCAGGCGATCCAGCACCAGTTGGCCCAGATGGCGGAGCACGTCTTCGCCGCGCGCACCGCTGCGCAACTCGGCTGCCGCGCCGAGGGCCTCGTGCCGCAGGCGCTGCAGGTGGCCATCGCCAAGGCCCGCACCAGCGAGGCCGCGCTCGAAGTGGCCGGCATGGCCCACGCCATCCACGGCGCCATCGGGTTCACAGCCGAGTTCGACCTGCAGATCTTCACGCGCCGGCTGCACGCCTGGCGCCAGGCTGCGGGCAGCGAGTCGTACTGGCACGGCGTGGCCGGCCGTCACCACCTGGACAGCGGCAACGCCCTGGTGCTCGATACGATCCGCGCCGCCACCACCGTCCACTGAACCGCGAGAACACCCATGAGCTTTCTGACCACCGAGCGCGATGGCGCCATCCTCACCCTGACCATGAACCAGCCGGAGACGCGCAACGCGCTGACCGGCAACACGGCTGTCGACGAGTTCGTACAGGCTTGCGAAGCGATCCGCCGGGACACCTCGGTGCGCGCCGTGATCATCACGGGCACTGGCCCCGTGTTCAGCTCGGGCGGCAACGTCAAGGACATGCAGCGCTTCTTTGGCGACACCTTGTCGCCCGAGGTGATCCGCGAGGAGTACCGCAACGGCATCCAGCGCATTCCCAAGGCGCTCTACAACCTGGACGTGCCCACGATCTGTGCCATCAACGGCCCGGCCATCGGCGCCGGGCTGGACCTGACCTGCATGTGCGACATCCGCATCGCCTCGGAGAACGCCACCTTCGCCGAGAGCTTCGTGAAGGTCGGCATCGTGCCCGGCGATGGCGGCGCCTGGCTGCTGCCGCGCGCAGTCGGCATGTCCAAGGCCGCCGAGATGGCGTTCACGGGCGAGGCGCTCAATGCGCAGCAGGCGCTGGCCTGCGGCCTGGTGTCGCGCGTGGTGCCCGCCGAGGCGCTGATGGCCGAGGCGCGCACGCTGGCGGCCAAGATCGCAGTGAATCCGGGCGGCGTGCTGCGCATGACCAAGCGGTTGCTGCGCGAAGGCCAGAACAGCACGCTGGAATCGCTGCTGGAGATGTCTGCCGGCTACCAGGCCATCGCGCACAAGACGGCCGACCACGAGGAAGCCGTGCGCGCCTTCATGGAAAAGCGCGCGCCCAAGTTCAGCTGATCAGTCGAACAGGCCGGGCGCGCCGAACGCGGCGTGCTCGGCCAGCAGCATGCGCAGCTTGGTGTCCACGCCGCCGGGCGCCGAGAAGCCGCCCGAGCGCGCGCCCGCCGCCAGGATGCGGTGGCATGGCACGATGGGCGCGAAGGGGTTGAGGCCCAGCGCCTGGCCGACCGCACGCGCGGCGCCGGGGTCGCCGATGTCGGCCGCCAGTTCGCCGTAGGTGATGGTGCGGCCCGGCGGAATGGCCCGGGCACGCGCGTAGACGCGCTGGTGGAAGAGCGCGATGCCGTGCATGTCGAGAGCCACGTCCAGCAGGCCATCGTGCGCGCCTTCGAGCAGGGCGATGGTGCGGTCGGCCGCGCGGCGCACGGCGTCGGGCGGCGTGGCGATCTGTGCGCCGGGCAGGCGCTGCTGCAGCCGGGCCAGCAGCCGCGCATCGCTGTGGTCGGGCAATTGCACCGACGCGATGCCGCGCACGGACCAACCCATGCCACAGCGGCCGATGGACGTGTCGAACAGGTACAGGCCGGTGGTCACGTCGCCATGGCCTGGCGCACAGGCTCAGGCGAGGTTCGGCGCGGCGTCTGCCACGGCGGCAGTGCCGAGCCGGGTGACGGTCCAGCCCGCGCCTGCACGGTCGAAGCGCAGCGGCGTGGCGTTTGAAAGCAGTGCCGCATCGAGCACGACGCCCAGCGCGCTGGCCAGCACATGCAGGGTGCCGCCATGGGCGACGACCACGACGGGCGCCGGATGCGCCACGGCGTCGCCCAGCGCGGCCAGGGTGCGCTCCACGAACTGGTCGAGCGTCTCGCCGCCCTCGGGCGCACAGTCCCAATCGATGTTGGCCGACGACGAGCCGATCAGCGCGCCGAAGTGGCGCTCGCGCAGGCCGGCGTGCAGACGCTCTTCGCGGGCCAGCCGGCGCGCGACGGTGCGGGCGGTGGTCAGCGCGCGCGGTGCATCGCTGCAGACGATGTGCACGCCCTCCTCATGGCCCGCCAGTTCTTCGGCCAGCAAGGCAGCAGCCTGCTCGGCCTGGGCCAGGCCGGTCTCATTCAACGGTTCGTCGATGCTCTGGAAGATGCGCAGCGCGTTGCGCGCGGTCTGCCCGTGGCGCAGGAAGTAGAAGCGCTGCAAGCCCTCGGGCAGCTTGCAGCCTGCGGCGCACAGCACCGGCAGGCGCTCCAGGCCACGGCTCACGTGGAGCGGTGCAGTTGCCATGGCGCGGCCTACTTCTCGGCCTTGGTGTCGTTGAAGCGGCCGTAGCTCTGCAGCCGCTCATAACGCCGATCGGTCAGTTCCTTGACCTTGAGGTCGCTGACCTGGCGGAACGCGTCGTTGAGGCCGCGCTTGAGGAAGGCGGCCATCTGCTTGTGGTCGCGGTGCGCGCCGCCCACCGGCTCGTTGACGATCTTGTCGATCAGGCCCAAGGCCTTGAGCCGGTGCGCGGTGATGCCCAGTGCATCTGCAGCGTCCTGCGCGCGGTCGGAGGTCTTCCAGAGGATGGAAGCGCAGCCTTCGGGGCTGATCACCGAGTAGATCGAGTACTGCAGCATCAGCACCTGGTCGGCCACGGCGATGGCCAGCGCACCGCCGGAGCCGCCCTCGCCGATGATGGTGGTGATGATGGGCACCTCGAGCTGCGCCATCTCGAAGATGTTGCGGCCGATGGCTTCGGACTGGCCGCGCTCTTCGGCGTCGATGCCGGGGTAGGCGCCCGGCGTGTCGACGAAGGTGAACACCGGCAGCTTGAACTTTTCGGCCGTCTTCATGAGCCGCAGCGCCTTGCGGTAGCCCTCGGGCTTGGTCATGCCGAAGTTGCGCAGCGCACGTTCCTTGGTGTCGCGGCCCTTCTGGTGGCCCAGCACCATGCAGGCATGGCCGTTGAAGCGCGCCAGGCCGCCGACGATGGACAGGTCGTCGGAGAAATGCCGGTCGCCGTGCATCTCGACGAAGTCGGTGAAGATCTCGTTCACGTAGTCGAGCGTGTAAGGCCGCTCGGCATGGCGCGCGATCTTGGTGATCTGCCACGGCGACAGCACGCCGTAGATGTCCTTGGTCAGCTGCAGGCTCTTCTTGCCGAGCTGGTCGATCTCGGCCGAGATGTCGACCGCGGATTCGGTCTGCACATAGCGCAACTCTTCGATCTTGGATTCGAGGTCCGCAATGGGCTGTTCGAAATCGAGGAAGGTTCTTTTGGGCAAAGCCGCTCCTTCAGTGTTCTTCAGTACCCGACCGGCAGCGGGTCGAGCGATCGCCAAATATACCAAGTGGCCACGCTGGCAAAGGGGGCCCAGGCGGCCGCCACTTCACGCAGATCGCTGCGGCTCACCGGGTCTCCGGAAAAGTAGTTCTGGCTCACGCCGTTGATGAGCCCGATGTCGTCCAGCGGCAGCACGTTGGGCCGCATGAGGTGGAAGATCAGGAACATCTCGGCGGTCCAGCGGCCGATGCCGCGGATCGCGACGAGCTCGGCGATGATGGCTTCGTCCTCCATCGCGTGCCAGTCGCGCACGTGCAGCGCACCGGATTCGAAGTGCAGCGCCAGGTCGACCAGGTACTCCACCTTGCGCGCCGACAGGCCGGCCGCACGCATGTCGTCGACCTTGAGCTTGAGCACGCTGGCCGGCGTCAACTCGCTGGGCAGCAGTGCGAAGCGGTCCCACACGGTCTGCGCAGCCTTGACCGAGATCTGCTGGCCGATGATGCTGCGCGCCAGCGTGATGAAGGCGTCGCCGCGCGTCTCCAGGCAGGCGTCGCCGAACTGCGGGATCAGCCGCTTCATGACGCGGTCCTTGCGCACCAGGTGGCGGCAGGCGTCCTGCCAGTACTCCGGCGTGTAGACCTGAACCACGGGCATGTCGGCCATCTTGCGTGCCCTAGCCGCCATGGGCCATCCTCGCCGCGCCAGCGCGCGGCGCCTGGGGAGCCTGTATCACTGCGCGGCCTCCCAGGTGGTACCGGTCGGGCTGTCCTTCAGCACCACGCCCTGCGCCAGCAGGCTCTTGCGGATGCGGTCGGCTTCGGCGAAGTCCTTGGCAGCCTTGGCGGCTGCGCGTGCGGTGATGGCTGCGGCGATGGCGTCGGGCGACAGGCCCGCGGCCGCGTCGGAGGAAGCCTCCGCGGCGCGCCATTGCTTGAACGCCACGGGGTCGCCCTGCAGCAGGCCCAGCGTGCCAGCCAATGCCTTGAGCAGCCCGGCGGTCTCGACCGAGCGCGTGCGGTTGACCTCGGCTGCAAGGTCGAACAGCACGGCCACGGCCTCGGGTGTGCCGAAGTCCTCGTCCATCGCGGCCTTGAAGCGGGCGGCTTGCGGCTGGGCCCAGTCGATCGCCACAGTCGCAGGCGCCACAGACTCGAGCGCCGTGTACAGGCGGCGCAGCGCACTGCGGGCGTCGTCCAGATGGGCATCGCTGTAGTTCAGCGGGCTGCGGTAGTGCGTGCGCACCATGAAGAAGCGCAGCGTCTCGGCGTCGTACTTCTTGAGCACCTCGCGGATGGTGAAGAAGTTTCCGAGGCTCTTGGACATCTTCTCGTTGTCCACGCGCACGAAGCCGTTGTGCACCCAGAAACGCGCCAGCAGCTTGCCGCTCGCGCCCTCGCTCTGGGCGATCTCGTTCTCGTGGTGGGGGAACTGCAGGTCGGCACCGCCGCCATGCAGGTCGAAGCTCTCACCGAGCAACGCGCAGCTCATGGCCGAGCATTCGATGTGCCAGCCAGGCCGGCCCCGGCCGAACGGGCCGTCCCACTGCGCATCGGCCGGCTCCTCGGGCTTGGCGGCCTTCCACAGCACGAAGTCGAGCGGGTCGTCCTTGCCATCGAGCACGGCCACGCGCTCGCCGGCCCGCAACTCGTCCAACGACTTGCCCGACAGCTTGCCGTAGCCGGGGAACTTGCGCACCGCAAAGTTCACGTCGCCGCTGCTGGCACGGTACGCCAGGGCCTTGCCCTCCAGCGTCTCGATCAGGCTCAGCATCTGCGGCACGTATTCGGTGGCACGCGGCTCGTGCGTGGGCGGCTCGATGCCCAGCGCGCCGATGTCCTGGTGCATGGCCGCCGTCATCTCGTCGGTCAACGCGCGGATGGTGATGCCGCGCTCGACGGCGCGGCGGATGATCTTGTCGTCGATGTCGGTGATGTTGCGCACATACGTCACGCGCAGGCCGCTGCACTTGAGCCAGCGCTGCACCACGTCGAACGCCATCATCATGCGGGCATGGCCCACATGGCACAGGTCGTAGATCGTCATGCCGCAGACGTACATGCGGACATGGCCGGGCTCGATCGGCGAAAAAACGTCCAAAGCACGCGTCAGCGTGTTGTAGATGCGCAAACTCATGGAATCCGGGGAAAACACAGGACTGCTCGAAGACATCCTGGGGGTCGACCGGGCCGTCAAGGCCCGCTTTCACGAGGGTGGCTGCACTGGCGCTGCGCCTGGCCGCACACCCCCCTCGGCTAGAATCGCCGGCATTCTATAGCCGCGTGCGCAGGCTGTCTTTACGTATTCCGCAAGAGGTTCTATGAAGCAAGCGCTGTCCCGCATCCTGCCCCGTACGCGCATGTTGGTGGCACGCGTGCTGGTGCTCGCCGGTGCGGCGTGCGCCGGCCAGGCCGCCATCGCGCAGGCCGATCCCTACGCCGAAGTGGGCCAACTCGTGCGCACCGGCAAGCTGGCCGAGGCCAGCACCAAGGTCGAGCAGTACCTGGCCGGCAAGCCGCGCGATCCTCAGATGCGCTTCCTCAAAAGCGTGGTGCAGACCGAGCAGGGCAAGCCCGACGAAGCGGTCGAGACGCTCACGCAGATCACGCAGGAATTCCCGGAGCTGCCCGAGCCGTACAACAACCTCGCCGTGCTCTACGCAGGCCAGAACCAGTACGACAAGGCGCGCACGGCGCTGGAGATGGCGATCCGCCTGAACCCGAACTACGCCACCGCGCACGAGAACCTGGGGGATGTCTACGCCAAGCTGGCCAGCCAGTCCTATGGCCGCTCTTTGCAACTGCAGGCCAACAACCCGCAGGCCACGCAGAAGGTCGCGGCACTTGCCACGATGCTGGCACCCCAGGCCGCCAAGCCGCGCGCGCCCAGCAAGTAAGTTCGTGCTCCGCCGCGCCGGGCCGCAAGGCTGCAGCGCGCATTGTTTTGTCCAACCACCTAGTCGCTCCATGACCGCTCGCCTGTTTCCGTTGTCGCGCCGCGCCCTCGTGTTGGCCGCCGGCCTTGCCCTCGCCCCGCTGACCCAGGCCGCCGATGCACCGCGCGTGCTGTTCAAGACCAGCGTGGGCAGCTTCACGGTCGAGGTCTACCCTGACAAAGCGCCCAAGACGGTGGAGAACTTCCTGCAGTACGTGCGCGAGAAGCACTACGACGGCACCATCTTCCACCGCGTGATTCCCAACTTCATGGCCCAGGGCGGCGGCTACGACCAGAACTACAAGGAAAAGCCGACGCGCGCGCCCGTCACCAATGAAGCCAGCAATGGCCTGAAGAACGACACCTACACCATCGCGATGGCGCGCACGGGCGAGCCGCATTCGGCCACCTCGCAGTTCTTCATCAACGTCAACGACAACGCCTTCCTGAACCACACCGCCCCCACGCCGCGGGGCTGGGGTTACACGGTGTTCGGCAAGGTCGTCGCCGGCATGGACGTGGTACAAAAGATCAAGGCCGTGCCGACCGGCCCGGGCGGCCCCTTCCCGACGGATGTGCCGCAAACGCCCATCCTCATCCAATCCGCAACACTGGTGAAATGACATGAGCCAACCCCAAGTCGAACTGCACATTGCCAACTACGGCGTCATCACGCTGGAACTGGACGCCGAGAAGGCGCCCAAGTCGGCAGAGAACTTCCTGGCCTATGTGAAGAAGGGCCACTACGACAACACCATCTTCCACCGCGTGATCCCGGGCTTCATGGTCCAGGGCGGTGGCTTCGAACCGGGCATGAAGCAGAAGAGTTCCGACGCGCCGATCAACAACGAGGCCAACAACGGCCTGAAGAACGACAAGTACACGGTCGCAATGGCTCGTACCAACGACCCGCACTCGGCCACGGCCCAGTTCTTCATCAACGTGGTCGACAACGCATTTCTGAACCACACCGCGCCCTCGGCCCAGGGTTGGGGCTATGCCGTGTTCGGCAAGGTCGTCGGCGGCACCGAGATCGTCGACAAGCTCAAGGCGGTGAAGACGGGCCGCAAGGGTTTCCACGACGACGTGCCCGTCGAAGACCTGGTCATCGAAAAGGCAGTCGCACTCTGATGCAGCCGCAGCCGGCCCTGCCGACGTTCGCCGAGCTCGTCGCGCCGGGCGACTGGCGCAGCATCGAACTGCTGTCCGATGTGCATTTGCGTCCTGAGGAGCCGGCCACGTTCGCCGCCTGGCAGCAGGCCATCACGCAGAGCCGAGCCGATGCGCTGTTCATGCTCGGTGATCTGTTCGAGGTTTGGGTCGGCGACGACGCACTGGACCCGGCCATGGGCGACGACAGCCCGCTCGGGCAGTTCGAACGCCAGTGCGCCGAAGTGATTCGGTCCGTGTCGGCGCAGCGGCCCGTGTACTTCATGCACGGCAACCGCGATTTCCTGTTCGGCCCCGCGGGGCTGGCCGCCACCGGCATGCAGTTGCTGCAGGACCCCACGGTGCTGGTTTTCGGTGGCCGCCGGTGGCTGCTGAGCCATGGCGACGCGCTGTGCCTGGACGACGTGGCCTACCAGCAGTTCCGCCTGCAGGTGCAGAACCCGGCCTGGCAGAAGGCCTCGCTGCAGCATCCGCTGGCCATGCGCCGGCAGATGGCGCGGCAGATCCGCCAGGCCAGCGAGCAGCGCAAGGACCAGGGGCTGGGCTATGCCGACGTCGATACCGGCGCGGCCCGTGCCTGGCTGCACGCCGCGCAGAGCGGCACACTCATCCACGGCCACACCCACATGCCGGCCGACCACGATCTCGGCGAAGGCCTTCAGCGCATCGTGATGAGCGACTGGGAAGCCACCGCCCGACCGCCGCGGCTGGAGTTGCTGCGGCTGGCCATCGACGCCCCGCACCGGCGCATTGCCGTCACGCCCGCCGCATGAGCGGCGGCTGGGGCCGACTGCTGCGCTGGTGGCAGCGCGCACCACGGGCCATCCCCGATCCGCTGTGGCAAGCCGTGCTGGCCGACTACGGCTTTCTGCAAACCCTCTCCCCCGACGAACAGCAAGGCTTGCGCGCCCTCTGCACCGAATTCCTTGCGGAGAAGGAATTCCACGGCGCTGGCGGCTTGCAGGTCACGGATCCCATGGCGATCGCCATCGCGGCGCAGGCCTGCCTGCCCTTGCTGCACCTCACCGCCCGCCCGGATGGAGGCACGCCTGGCCGCGGCTCCGTGCTGCGCTGGTACGCCGACTTCGTCGGCATCGTGGTACAGCCAGGCGAAGTCGTTGCGCGCCGAGAGTCTATCGACGAGACCGGCGTGGTTCATGCCTACGATGAAGTGCTGGCCGGCGAGGCCATGGAGCAGGGCCCGATCATGCTGAGCTGGCAAGCCGTGCGCGAGGCTGGCGACAGCGCGGACGCGGGCTACAACGTGGTCATCCACGAGTTCGCGCACAAGCTGGACATGGCCGACGGCGCGCCGGATGGTTGCCCGCCCTTGCCGCCTGGCTTCATGGGCGCGCGCAGCGCCACGCAGGCGCGACGGCAGTGGCTTGAGGTCTGGGAGGGAGCCTATGCGCAGTTCTGCGACCAGGTCGTGGTCGCGGAGCGCTTCGGCGGGGAGATGCCCTGGCTGGACAGCTATGGAAGCCAAAGCCTGGATGAATTCTTCGCGGTGGCTTGCGAGGCCTACTTCGTGAACCGTCCGCGCTTCAGCGCGGACTTCGCCAACTTGCTGCCGTTGCTCGACGCGTTCTTCCGTCCGGCTTGATCAACGGTCCCACAGGGGCGTGTTGCCCAGGCGCTGCGTCAGGAAATCGAGCAGCGTGCGCAGGCTCGCGGGCTGGTGGCGGCGCGAGATGTAGAACGCATAGATGCCGAGCTCGTCGGCATGCCAGTCGGGCAGCACGCTGACCAGTTCGCCGTCGCGCAGCATTGGCGCCACCACGTAATTCGGCAGCACGGCCAAGCCACCGCCGGCACGCACCGCCTCCACCAGGCTCATGGTGTCGTTGGCACTGAAGCTGCCCGAGACCTGCACCAGGCATTCCTCACCCTGGCGCGAAAAGCTCCATTGGCTCTTTTCCACGCGCGAATGGGACAGGCAATTGTGCTGGGTGAGATCGTCTGGCGTCTTGGGCGCATCGTTCTTTTCCAGATAGACCGGCGTGCAGCAGAGCACGGCGCGGCAGGTGCTCAACTTCTTGGCGATCAGTGCGGGATCCAACTCGTTGGTCATGCGGATCGCCAGGTCGATGCGCTCATCGACAAGATTGAGCGGCTGGTCGCTGAGCACCAGATCGATCTTGGTGCGCGGGTACCGGGCCAGATAGTCGACCAGGATGGCGGACAGGTACGCTTGGCCGAATGCAGGACTGCACTGCACGCGGATCTGGCCGTGCGGCTCGGTGTCGCGCTGGCCGACCACCTGCTCCACATCGTTGACAAGTTCGAGCAACTGGCGGCTACGCACCACGCAGGCTTCGCCAGCCTCTGTCAGCGACAGCCGGCGCGTGGAGCGCTGCAACAGGCGCGCGCCCAGCCAGCGCTCCAGTTCACCGATATGCCGGGTCACCATGGCCCGGGACATGCCCAAGGTGTTGGCGGCCGCCGTGAAGCTGCCACGCGTCACCACTTCACTGAACACACGCATCGCGGAAATTCGGTCCATCGCACACCTGTAGGAAACAACTTGCTCGGCTCAGCTCGGAAAACCCGATTCGGCACTAGAGTGAGCAAATCTTAAGGGGGCAAGCTGTAACGCAGTACACAACAAAATCACGTTTCCGGATGAATACACCTGGTTTTGTGACCAAACAAAAAGGTTTTGCCTTTTTTATGTATGCAATTATATGCAAATCGGTAGGTATGCAGCGGCTGTCAGGCAGAAGGATTGCGAAGCCAGCGATCCAGTCGCTCGGCCCCCTGCACCAATCGCTGCAGATCGCGGGACGCGAAGCACCAGCGCAGCCAGCCTTGCGCCTGCGGCGCGAACGCCGACCCCGGGGCCAGGCCCAGGCCAGCTTCCCGTACCAGGCGCTTGGCCACGGCCAGTGAATCGTCGACCCCTTCCAGGCGGAAGAAGGCGTACATCCCGCCCTGCGCAGCCGATACGCGCACTCGCGGCATGGCGGCCAGCAAAGGCACCAGCGTGTCGCGGCACTGGCGCAGATGCGCCACCACGCGCGGCGTGACCTCGCTGCGGCCCGCCAGTGCGGCCAGGGCCGCGCGCTGTGTGAACACGCTGGCACAGGAAGTGTTGAATTCGATGAGCTTGCCCATCGCCTGCGTCAGCGTGGCGGGCATGACCAGCCAGCCAAGCCGCCAGCCCGTCATCAAGAAGCTCTTGGAGAAACTGTGCACCACCACCAGCCGGTCTTGCGGCTGCGCTTGGTCGAGGAAGCTTGGCGCGCAGGCCCGTGGCGAGGGCGCGTAGTACAGGCGCTCATAGACCTCGTCGGCCAGGATCCAGGTGCCGGTGCGGCGGCAATGCGCAAGCAGTGCAGCCTGCTCTTCGGCGCTCAGCGTCCAACCGGTGGGGTTGTTCGGGGCATTGACGATCAACAGCCGGGTGGTCGGTGTGATGGCGGCCAGCAACGCGTCCAGATCCAGCGTCCACCGCCCCTCCCCTGGCCGCAGCGGCACGCAGCGCAGGCGCGCGCCGAGAACGATGGGCTGGGCCGTGAGGTTGGGCCACACGGGTGTCACGGCCACCACCTCGTCGCCTGGATCGACCAGGCACTGGACGGCCAGCATCAAGGCATTGACGCCGCCTGAAGTGACAGCGATGCGGTCCGCCGCCACCGGTCCATGCAACTCCGACATGTAGCCGGCGATGGATTCGCGCAGTTCGGGCAGGCCCAGGTTGTGGCTGTAGAAGGTCTCGCCCCGCTGCAGCGAGGCGATGGCGGCGTCGCGGATGAACGCCGGCGTCACCTCGTCGCTTTCACCGAACCAGAACGGCAGCACGTCGTCGCGGCCGATACCGGCATTGGCCACCTCGCGGATCTGGGATTCGGCGAGGTCCTGGATGGCTTTTCTCATGGATTCGGGCAAAGGTTCACGCGGCGGCCCATGGTAGCGGCCGCTCGCCCGCCAGACACTGCTGTGTCCTCGGGAGAAACCATCATGCACATGTCCATGCCCCTGTCCGCTGCGTGCCTCGCGCTGAGCCTGCTGACCACCCTGCCAGCCATTGGCGCCAAGGCCCAGGACGCCACCGCGGCCAAGAAGAAGACCGCCGCACCCAAGTTCATTCCCAACAGTTCGCAGGAGAGCGCGCGCGAACGCGAACGCCGGCTGCTGCGTGAATGCAAGGGCCGCCCCAACGCCGGCGCCTGTGCTGGCTACGCCAGCTGAGCTTCAAGCCCCTGGCCGCACCATCTGGCAACTGGTTGGCATCTCGGCGCGAGCGGCCGCCACCTGCTTGATCACGCGGAAGCCGTAGCCCGAGCCTTCCACGTCGAATTTGACGCCCGGTGCGCCCTGCCGGTCCATCACGCCCACAACCAGGGTCTGCTGGAACTGGTGGTCGGATGCCCGCATGCGGCCGGTCTGCCCGTACAGGGTCACATGGGCCTGCTCCAGCGCCGCGCCCACCTTCACGGCATCCAGGCTGTCTGCCTTCTCGATGGCCTGGGCCAGGGCCTCGACCATGAGCTGCATGCGCATGTGGACGTAGTCGTCCGCTGGCTTGGAATAGCGCTGGCGAAAGGCCTGGTAGAAGGTCTCGCTCGGCGCGGTCTGCAGGTTGGGCAGCCAGTCGGCCACCGCGATCACCTTGCCGATGCCGGCATCGCCCAGCGCCGCCGGCGCGCCCAGCGCGTTGCCGTAGAAGGTGTAGAACTTGCCCTCGAAACCGGATTCGCGCGCGGCCTTGACGAGGAGCGTGAGGTCGTTGCCCCAGTTGCCGGTGATGACGGCGCCGGCGCCGCTGGCCTTGATCTTGGCGGCGTAGGGCAGGAAGTCCTTCACGCGGCCCATGGGATGCAGTTCATCGCCGACGATGGCCACGTCGGGCCGCTGCGCCTGCAGCTGCCGCCGCGCCTCGCGCAGCACCGCCTGGCCGAAGCTGTAGTCCTGGCCGATCAGGTAGGCGCTCTTGACCGTCTCGTCCTCGCGCAGCACCTCCATGAGCGCAGCCATGCGCATGTCGGCATGGGCGTCGAAGCGGAAGTGCCAGAAGCTGCAGCGCTCGTTGGTCAGGATGGGGTCGACCGCCGAGTAGTTCAGGTACAGCGCGCGGCGCTTGGGCTCGCGCTCGTTGTGCTTGTTCAGTGCATCGAGCAGGGCCGCCGCCGTCGCGGACGAGTTGCCCTGGGCCACGAAGCCCACCCCATCGTCGATGGCCGAGCGCAATGCGCTCAGTGCTTCCTCGTTCTGGCCCTTGCTGTCATAGCGCGCGATGGCCAGCGGACGCGCGCCGCCGGACAGCTTGATACCGCCGCGTGCATTCACGCGTTCGGCCGCCCACACGAGGTTGCGGAACACCGCCTCACCGGTATTGGCGAAAGGGCCGCTCAGAGTCTCGATCATGGCCAGGCGCACCGGCGCCGGCTGCGCCGCCACAAATGGAAAGGCCGTCACAGATAGCGCTGCTGCGGCGCTTTTCAAGACCCGTCGACGTGGTACGTGCATTCAAAAAATCCTCTTGAAAATCAAAGCGATGCACGCAGATTGGAAGCATGCGGCGCTCACGGTGAGAGCCGCGGAGTGTAAAGAGACCAGGAGTCCCTCATGTTCTTCGCCCCCGTCATCCGTCAGGCCAACTACAGCCCCGCCGTACGTTCGCTGGACCGCAGCTTCGAGCGCTTCTTCAACGACGTCGCCTACGTGCGCCAAAGCGGCACCAAAGGCCACAGCCTGAGCCAGGACGACAGCAGCTGGACGCTGTCCGTCGACCTGCCCGGCGTGGCAAAGGACCAGCTCAACATCGGCATCGAAGGCGCCGTGGTGCGCATCGAAAGCACCGAGGCAGCGAGCCGCAAGGTCAAAGCCGCCTACGAGTTGCCACTGGAGATCGACGCCACCGCGAGCACGGCCACGCTGGAGAACGGCGTGCTGATGCTCAAGCTGGCCAAGAAGCTGCCACAGAGCAACGTCACCGCGCTGTCCATCCAGTAAGCCCGCTCCGCGCTCCGCACCGCCCGGCGCCGTCTGGTTTTCAGATGGCGTCGAGCGGCCAGCGTGGCTTCACGTCGAAGGCATAGCGCTTGTCGGCCTGTTGCACGCCCGCCTGCATGCGCATGGCCGCAGCCATGGCGATCATGGCGCCGTTGTCGGTGCACAGCGCCAGCTCCGGGTAATGCACCCGCAGCCTTCTCTTCGCGCACGCAACATCGAGCTGCGCACGCAATTCCCGGTTCGCCCCCACCCCACCCGCCACGACCAGGCGCTGCAGACCGCTCTCCTTGAGCGCGGCCAGCGACTTGCGCACCAGCACCTCGACGATGGCCGCCTGGGTGGAGGCCGCCAGGTCGGCACTGCGCGCCGGCAGCGTCTCGCCCAGCTTCTTGGCCTGGGTCAGCACGGCGGTCTTCAACCCCGCGAATGAAAAATCCAGGTCGCCGCTGTGCAGCAGAGGCCGCGGCAACGCGAAAGCCTTGGCATCGCCCTGCTCGGCCAAGCGCGCCAGCGCCGGCCCGCCCGGATAGCCCAGGCCCATCAACTTGGCCGACTTGTCGAAGGCCTCGCCGGCCGCGTCGTCGATGGTCTCGCCCAGCATGGCGTAGCGGCCCACGCCGTCCACGCGCATGAGCTGCGTGTGGCCACCGGACACCAGCAGCACCACGAATGGAAACTCCGGCGGATCGGCACCCATGAAGGGCGAGAGCAGGTGCCCCTCCAGGTGGTGCACGCCCAGCACGGGCTTGTCCAGTGCCGCGCCCAGCGCGCAAGCCACGCCGGCACCCACTAACAGCGCACCGGCCAGGCCCGGGCCGCGCGTGTAAGCCACGACATCGACCTCTGCGACACTGCGGCCCGCCTCGCGCAACACGGTCTCGGCCAGCGGCAGCGCGCGGCGGATGTGGTCGCGACTGGCGAGTTCGGGCACCACGCCGCCGTAGTCGGCGTGCATGCGCACCTGGCTGTGCAGCGCATGCGCCAGCAGCCGCGGCAGCCGCGTGCCCTCGGACTGCACCAGCGCAACACCCGTTTCGTCGCAGGAAGATTCGAATCCCAATACCAGCATGGGGCGCGAGTGTAGTGAGCCGGCAGGCGCGGCACGGTTGTTGCTCTGAATTCCATGGCCACTACGATGAAATCTGGACTGCATTTTTTGATTGCCGCGCGCGAATGCGAGATCGGCGACCTCGAACAGCTCACCCTCACCGGCGAGCTGGTGGGTGTGATCGGCCAGCTGGTGCACGCGCTGCAGCGCGAGCGGGGGCTGTCCAACCTGCTGCTCGGCTCGCGCGGCACGCGCTTCGCACAGGCACGCGAGCACCAGCTGCGCGAATGCGATGCCGCGGCCTTGCAGCTGCGCCAGCATTTCGACGCCATGGACACGCAAGGCACGGCGGTGCGCAACGGCGCGAGGCTGTTCGGCCGCATCGCCACGGTGTTGCAGGCGCTGGACGGATTGCCGGCGCTGCGCAGCGACATCGCCGCCCTGGCGGTCACGCCGCAGGCGGCCACGGCCGCTTTCGTGCGGCTTGTGGCCGGGCTGCTCCAGGTGGTGTTCGAGGCCGCCGACAGCGCCACCGACCCGCAGATCTCGCGTGCGCTCGTGGCCTTGTTCAACTTCATGCAGGGCAAGGAGTTCGCTGGACAGGAGCGTGCCTTCGGCGGCACCTGCTTCGCCGAAGGCCAGATGGAGAGCAGCCGCGCCCAGCAATGGCTGGAACTCATCGAATCGCAGGAGCGGTGCTTTCTCATCGCGCTCGACTTTTCCGACACGGCCGTGCAGGCCGCCTGGCGCGGCGCCGTCGACACGCGCACCCAGGCCGACCTCGAACGGCTGCGCCGCATCGGCTGCACGCTGCGCGCCGACGGCCTGCTCGACCCGGAACTGGCCCAGGGCTGGTATGACTGCTGCACCCAGCGCATCGACGCGATGCGCGGCGTCGAGGAACTGCAGGCCGCCCAGCTGTTGCAGCTGTGCGCCTCGCGCATCGCTAAGGCGCGCGACGAACTGCGCAACCACGAGGCCATCCGCGACGCGCTGGTGCGCACGGCCGGAACGAGCGACGCGGGCGAACAGGTGCCGAACTACGGCCCGCACCTGGAGCGCTCCATCCTCGACCTGGTGCAGGACCAGGCACGCCGGCTGCAGCAGATGGCCGACGAGCTGGACACCGTGCGCGCCTCGCTCAACGAGCGCAAGATCATCGAGCGTGCCAAGGGCCTGCTCATGGCCACGCGCAAGCTCAGCGAGGCCGACGCGCACAAGATGCTGCGCCAGACCGCAATGAACCAGAACCGCAAGCTGCTGGACGTGGCGCAGTCGGTGCTGGCGCTGTCCGACTACCTCTGAACGGTGCGTGCCGCGCCGCACGAGTTTTGTGCCCGGGCCACGGCGCGCACCATCTTCGCCCATGCACCATGCCAGCGGCACGCCATCAACAATCCACCACAAGCTGTTGATTTGTATGGGAAGCATGCGCTGAGCACCGTCATCAACCAGGCTGGCACGCGACCTGCATAGCACCAGCACACCCGAGCCAACGGCGGCCTGGGTTCAAGGCTTCAGGGCCACAAGGACAACGGCGTCCATTTCTCGAACCGCGACATGTCGCGGTCAGGAAATGGACGCCGTTTTTGTTTTCCAGCTTCCCTTCTGTTCCATCCCAGGAGTTCGCATGACCCTACACGCTCCCTCCCGCCCGGCCCCGGCACGGCGCGACTTCATCCGCAAAGCCGGCGCCGTCGCGACCACCGCCCTGCTGGGCGACCTGGTCACGCGCGGCGCCTGGGCCGCGGGCTCCGATGCGCCCGAAAAGAAGGAAGTGAAGATCGGCTTCATCCCGTTGACCGACTGCGCCAGCGTGGTCATGGCCTCGGTGCTGGGCATCGACCAGAAATACGGCGTCAAGATCATCCCGAGCAAGGAAGCCAGCTGGGCCGGCGTGCGCGACAAGCTCACCAACGGCGAGCTGGACATGGCCCACGTGCTGTACGGCCTGGTCTACGGCGTGCACGTCGGCGTCGGTGGCCCCAAGAAGGACATGGCCGTGCTGATGGGGCTGAACCGCAACGGCCAGGCCATCACGTTGTCCAAGCAGCTGGCCGACAAGGGTGCGGTGGACGGCCCGTCGCTGGCCAAGCTGATGGCCAAGGAAAAGCGCACCTACACCTTCGCCGGCACCTTCCCCACCAGCACGCACACCATGTGGCTGAACTACTGGATGGCGTCCGCAGGCATCAGCCCCGTGGCGGACGCCAAGGTCATCGTGGTGCCGCCGCCGCAGATGGTGGCCAACATGCGCGTGGGCAACATGGACGGCTTCTGCGTGGGTGAGCCCTGGAACCAGCGCGCCATCATCGACAAGATCGGCGTGACCGCGATCACCACCCAGGACATCTGGAAGGACCATCCCGAGAAGGTCCTCGGCACGCAGGCCGACTACGTCAAGGCCAACCCGAACACCTGCCGCGCCGTGATGATGGCCGTGATGGAGGCCGGCAAGTGGATCGACGCCAACTTGCAGAACAAGGCCAAGATGGCCGACGTGGTGGCCGAGAAGTCCTTCATCAACACCAGCGCCGACGCCATCAACCAGCGCATCCTGGGCCGCTACGACAACGGCATGGGCAAGACCTGGGACGACCCCAACCACATGAAGTTCTTCGACGACGGCGCGGTGAACTTCCCCTACCTGTCCGACGGCATGTGGTTCCTGACCCAGCACAAGCGCTGGGGGCTGCTGAAGGAGCACCCCGACTATCTGGCGGTTGCCAAGCAGATCAACCAGATCGACCTCTACAAGGAAGCCGCCAGCGCGCTGAAGGTCAGCGTGCCCAAGGACCCGATGCGCTCCAGCAAGCTGCTGGACGGCGTGGTCTGGGACGGCAAGGACCCCGCCAAGTACGCCGACGGTTTCAAGGTCAAGGCCTGAGCGCCAGAAAGGAGCACCCCATGGTTTCCGCTGTCTTCCATTCCCCCATCGAGGCCATCGCGCCCGATGCCGCGCCGCGCGACCTCAAGGTCGTGCCCAAGGCCGCCGCCAACGACGCGCCTTCTGCTGCTGCCCCTGCCCCCGTGCGCAAGCTGCCCTTCGACTGGCGCGGCCTGTGGCTGCGCGTGCTGCCGCCGCTGGCCGGGCTGGGCCTGCTGGTGGTGCTGTGGGAGATCGTCTCGGTCACCACGGCCGGCAGCATCCCGACGCCGCGCGACACCTGGGCGCAGGCCGTCGACGTGTTCAGCAACCCCTTCTACAGCAACGGCCCGAACGACCAGGGCGTGGGCTGGAACGTGCTGTCCTCGCTGCAGCGCGTGGCCATGGGCTTCGGCCTGGCGGCGTTGGTGGGCATTCCAGCGGGCTTCGCGATCGGGCGCTTCACCTTTCTGTCGCGCATGTTCAACCCGCTGATCGCCCTGTTGCGACCCGTGTCACCGCTGGCCTGGCTGCCGATTGGCCTGCTGGTGTTCAAGGGCGCGAACCCGGCCGCGATTTGGACCATTTTCATCTGCTCGATCTGGCCCATGATCATCAACACCGCGGTGGGCGTGCAGCGTGTGCCGCAGGACTACATGAACGTGGCCCGCGTGCTGAACCTGTCGGAATGGAAGATCGTCACCAAGATCCTGTTCCCGGCCGTGCTGCCCTACATGCTGACCGGCGTGCGCCTCGCGGTAGGCACGGCCTGGCTCGTGATCGTGGCGGCCGAGATGCTGACCGGCGGCGTCGGCATCGGCTTCTGGGTCTGGGACGAATGGAACAACCTCAACGTCAAGAACATCATCATCGCCATCTTCGTGATCGGCATCGTCGGACTGCTGCTGGAGTACGCGCTCATCAAGCTGGCCTCCGCTTTCACATTCGAAGAGGTGAAGTCATGAGCGACAAAAAGTTCATCGAAATCCAGGGCATCGAGCAGACCTTCAAGACCGCCCGCGGCCCCTTCATCGCGCTGCGCGACATCCATCTCACGGTGGCCAAGGGCGAATTCGTCGCGTTGATCGGCCACTCGGGCTGCGGCAAGTCCACGCTACTGAACCTGATCGCCGGCCTGACCTTGCCGACCCAGGGCACGCTGCTGTGCGCCAACAAGGAGATCGCCGGCCCCGGGCCCGAGCGCGCCGTGGTGTTCCAGAACCATTCGCTGCTCCCCTGGCTGACCTGCTTCGAGAACATCTACCTGGGCGTGGAGCGCGTGTTCGGCAGCAAGGAGAGCAAGGCCCAACTGAAGCAACGCACCGACGCCGCGCTCGCGCTGGTTGGCCTGACGCCTGCCACGCACAAGCGCCCCGGCGAGATCTCCGGCGGCATGAAGCAGCGTGTGGGCATCGCCCGCGCGCTGGCCATGGAGCCCAAGGTGCTGCTCATGGACGAGCCCTTCGGCGCGCTGGACGCACTCACGCGTGCCAAGCTGCAGGACGAGCTGCTGGCCATCGTGCAGAAGACGCAGAGCACGGTGGTGATGGTCACGCACGATGTGGACGAGGCCGTGCTGCTGTCCGACAAGATCGTGATGATGACCAACGGCCCGGCCGCCACCATCGGCGAGGTGCTGAGCGTCGACCTGCCGCGCCCGCGCAACCGCGTTGAACTGGCCGAGGACCGCGACTACGTGATGTACCGCAAGGCCGTGATCGACTTCCTCTACACGCGCCAGGCGCATGTGGAGAAGCACGCCGCGTGAGGCCGCGGTGCCACGCACAGCCTTCATCCGCGTCGCTGGCCTCTGCCGGCGCAGGACGGCGGCGCGCGATGGGGCGGGCAGGCTGTGCGATCGACCGCCTGCATCTGTAGAAAGGCCAACCCATGAAGAAGATGAAACTCGTGATGGTGGGGAACGGCATGGCTGGCGTGCGCACGCTGGAGGAGTTGCTCAAGATCGCGCCGGGCCTGTACGACATCACGGTCTTCGGCGCCGAGCCCCATCCCAACTACAACCGCATCATGCTGTCGCCCGTGCTGGCGGGCGAGCAAACGCTGGACGAGATCGTCCTGAACCCGTGGAACTGGTACCGCGACAACGGCATCACGCTGCATGCGGGCAAGAAGGTCGTGTCGGTGGACCGCCGCCAGCGCACCGTGCGCGCCGAGGACGGCACCGAGGCCGCCTACGACCGGCTGCTGCTCGCCACGGGCTCCAACCCCTTCATGCTGCCGCTGCCGGGCGCAGACCTGCAGGGCGTGGTGGCCTACCGCGACATCGCCGACACGCAGGCCATGATCGAGGCGGCCATGACCTACCGGCATGCCGTGGTGATCGGCGGCGGACTGCTGGGCCTGGAAGCGGCCAACGGCCTGAAGCTGCGCGGCATGGAGGTCAGCGTGGTGCACCACGGCGACTGGTTGATGGAGCGCCAGCTGGACTCCACCGCCGGCGCGCTGCTGCGCGGCGCGCTGGAGCAGCGCGGCCTGCACTTCCTGCTCAACGCGCACACAGCCGAGATGCTCGGCAACGACCAGGGGCGCGTGTGCGCGGTGCGCTTCCAGGACGGACGCGAAGTGCCAGCCGACCTGGTGGTGATGGCCGTGGGCATCCGGCCCAACATCGCGCTGGCGCAGCAGATGCGCCTGCACTGCGAACACGCCATCGTGGTGAATGACACCATGCAAACCGTGACCGACGCGCGCATCTACGCGGTCGGCGAATGCGCCCAGCACCGGGGCGTGGCCTACGGCTTGGTGGCGCCGCTGTTCGAGCAGGGCAAGGTGGCGGCCAACCACCTGGCCCAGCATGGCATCGGCCGCTACCAGGGATCCCAGACGTCGACCAAGCTCAAGGTCACGGGCCTGGACCTGTTCTCGGCCGGCGATTTCAAGGGCGGCGAGGGCACGGAGGAGATCGTCATGAGCGACCCGTTCAGCGGCGTCTACAAGAAGCTCGTGCTGCAGGGCGACAAGCTGGTCGGTGCCTGCCTGTACGGCGATACCGTGGACGGCAACTGGTACTTCGAGCTGCTGCGCGAGGGCCGCGATGTGGGCGCACTGCGCAACCAGCTGATGTTCGGGGAACCCACCGCATGAGCCCTTCCACCCAGACCCGCTCCACGTGCCCCTACTGCGGCGTCGGCTGCGGCGTGGTCATCGAGGCGCAGGCCGGCCAGATCATCGGCGTGCGGGGCGATCCGGACCACCCCGCCAACTTCGGCCGGCTGTGCACCAAGGGCTCGACGCTGCACCTGACCGCCACCGCGGAGGTCACGCGCCAGACGCGCTTGCTGCAGCCCATGCAGCGCGCAGCGCGCGGCGCGGCGCCGCAGCCGCTGGGCTGGAACGCAGCGCTGGACGGCGCGGCCGAGCGCTTCGCCCGCGTGATCGCCGAGCACGGGCCGGATGCCGTGGGCTTCTACCTCTCGGGCCAACTGCTGACCGAGGACTATTACGTCTTCAACAAGCTGGCCAAGGGGCTCATCGGCACCAACAACCTGGACACCAATTCGCGCCTGTGCATGAGCAGCGCGGTGGCCGGCTACAAGCAGACATTGGGCGCGGACGCGCCGCCGGCCTGCTACGACGACCTGCAGCACGCCGGCTGCCTGTTCATCGTGGGCAGCAACACGGCCTGGGCGCACCCCATCCTGTTCCGCCGCATCGAGGACGCCAAGCGCGCCAACCCGGCGCTTCAGATCGTGGTGGTGGACCCGCGCCGCACCGACACCTGCGAGATCGCCGACCTGCACCTCGCCCTGCAGCCGGGCACCGACGTGATGCTGTTCCACGGCATGCTGCACCTGATGCTGCGCGAGGGCTGGACGCAGCCGGGCTACATCGCGGCCCACACCAGCGGTTTCGACGCGCTCGCCGCCCTGGTGCGCGACTGCACGCCCGAGGCCGTGGCCCAGGTCTGCGGCATCACGCAGAACGCGCTGGCCCGGGCCACGCGCCTGTTCGCCACCTCGCCGGCCACGCTGAGCCTGTACTGCATGGGCATGAACCAGTCGACCAGCGGCACGGCCAAGAACGCGGCGCTGATCAACCTGCACCTGGCCACGGCCCAGATCGGCCGCGCCGGCGCCGGCCCCTTCTCGCTGACCGGCCAGCCCAATGCCATGGGCGGGCGCGAGGTGGGCGGGCTGTCCAACCTGCTGCCCGCGCACCGCGACATGGCCAATGCCACCCACCGCGCGGAAGTTGCGGCGTTCTGGGGCGTGGAGAGCATCCCGGCCCTGCCTGGCAAGAGCGCGATCGAGATGTTCCAGGCCGCGGCCGACGGCGAGATCCGCGCGCTGTGGATCGCCTGCACGAATCCGGCCCAGTCCATGCCCGACCAGGCCACCGTGCGGCGTGCGCTGGAGCGCGCGGAGTTCGTCGTGGTGCAGGAGGCCTTTGCCGGCACCGCCACCTGCGCCTTCGCCGACCTGCTGCTGCCGGCCACGACCTGGGGCGAGAAGGAAGGCACGGTCACCAACAGCGAGCGGCGCATCTCGCGCGTGCGGGCGGCCGTGCCGCCATCGGGCGAGGCGCGGCACGACTGGACCATCGCGGCCGACTTCGCGCGCCGGCTGGCCGGCCGGCTCGGGCGTGGCGCAGCGCTGTTCCCGTACCGCACGCCCGAGTCGGTCTGGAACGAGCACCGCGAGACCACGCGCGGCCGCGACCTGGACATCACCGGCATGGACTACGCCATGCTGGAGGCCGCGCCGCAGCAGTGGCCGCTGCCGGCAGGTGCCACGCAGGGCAAGCCGCGCCTGTACGAGGACGGCCGCTTCGCCACGGCCGACGGCCGGGCGCGCTTTGCCGCCGCGCCCTACCAGCCCGTGGCGGAGCCGCGCGACGGGCGCTACCCCTTCTCGCTGAACACCGGCCGCCTGCGCGACCAATGGCACGGCATGAGCCGCACGGGCACGCTGGGCCGGCTGTTCGGCCACGTGCCCGAACCCACGGTGCAGATGCATGCGCAGGACATGGCCCGCCAGCACCTGGCAGAGGGGGACCTGGTCTACCTGACCTCGCGGCGCGGCAGCATCGTGGTGCCGGTGGCGGCCAGCCCCGACCTGGGTGCCTCACAGGCCTTCATCGCCATGCACTGGGGGCCCGAATACCTGGGCGGGCGCAGCAGCACCGGCACGGCCCTGGCCGGCGTGAACGCCCTGACGACGCCTGCGCACTGCCCTGTCTCCAAGCAGCCCGAACTCAAGCACACCGCGGTCAAGATCCTCAAGGCCGAGCTGCCCTGGTCGCTGCTGGCCATGGCCTGGCTGCCCGAAGACCAGGCGCTGCGCGTGCGCGCGCAGCTGCGCGCGCTGGCTGACGCCCTGCCCTTCGTGAGTTGCGTGCCGTTCGGCGGCACGGGGCGCACCGGCGTGCTACTGCGCGCCGCGGGCCACGAGGCGCCGGACAGCAGCCTGCTGGCGCAGATCGAGCAGCTGCTGGGCCTGTCGGGCTCGGACACGCTGCGCTACGCCGATCCACGGCGCGGCCAGCGCCGTGCCGTGCGGCTGCAACGCGAGGGTGCAGCCGCCCATGTGGTGGGCGTGCTGCTGGCCGGTGACACGCGCGCAGAGGCCTGGATCCGCGCGCTGTTGCAAGACCAGCTGCCGGCGCAGGATTTCGGCCGCCAGCTGCTGTCGTTCCAGGCCAAGGCGCCAGCCGGTGTCCAGTCACGCGGCAAGGTCGTGTGCAGCTGCTTCGGCGTCAGCGAGTCGGCCATCCGCGACAGGCTCAGCCAGTGCAGCGGCAGCGGCGAGCAACGCCTGGCCGCGCTGCAGGGCGCGCTGCAGTGCGGCACCAACTGCGGCTCCTGCGTGCCCGAGCTCAAGCGCATGGTCCGCGCCACGGAGGCGCTCGCATGAACGCCCTACCCTGCGCCGACGGCATAAGCCGACTCACGATCCGGCATAAGCCCTGCGGGACAATCGCCCCAACCATGGGAAGCATTGCGCACTACATCAAGGAAATCGGCCGCGGCGCACGGGGCGCCAAGCCGCTCGCGCGCGAGCAGGCGGCCGATCTGTTCGGCCAGATCCTGGACGGGGCGGTGACCGATCTGGAGATCGGCGCTTTCTGCCTGGCCATGCGCGTCAAGGGGGAGACCACCTCCGAGATGGCCGGCTTCCTGGACGCCACGCATGCCCGTCTCGCCAAGCTGCCGGCCAGCGACCGGCCGGTCGTGGTGCTGCCAAGCTACAACGGGGCGCGCAAGCTGCCGGTGCTGACGCCGCTGCTGGCCTTGCTGCTCGCCCGCGAGGGCCTGCCGGTGCTGGTGCATGGAAGCGCCACCGAATCGAGCCGCGTGCTGGCCAGCGAGGTGCTTGCGCTGCTCGATCGGCCGGCCTGGTCCAGCCTCCGCCGGATCGGCGATGGCGAGGTGGCCATGGTGGGCACCGAATTGCTGCACCCAGGCCTGCAGCGCCTGCTCGATGTGCGCCGCGTGGTCGGGCTGCGCAACGCCGGGCACAGCGTCGTCAAGCTCATGCAGCCGGTGGACGGCCCGGCCGTGGTGATCGGCAGCTACACCCATCCGGCGTTCGCTGCCGTCATGACCGAATTGTTCGAACTGCTGGGCATGACGGCCCTGCTCTCGCGCGGGCTGGAAGGCGAGGTCGTCAGCGACCCGCGCCGCACGCCGCAGCTGGACGGCTTCCTGCGCGGCCGGCCGGTCCCCCTGCAGGCCCAGCAACCCGGCACGCAGGCCGAGGTGCCAGGCCTGCCTGCCTCGATCGCCGCAGCCGACACCGCCGAGTACACGCGCAGCGTGCTGGCCGGCCGCCTGCCCGTACCGCCGGCCATCGCTGCCCAGGTCGACCACATCCTCCAATTGACGTCCCACGCATGAACACGACCACCACCCCACCGCTGGGCACCTGCACGCTGGTCGGCGCAGGCCCAGGCGACCCCGAACTGCTGACGCTCAAGGCCGTCAAGGCCATCCAGGCCGCGACCGTGCTGTTGGTCGACGACCTGGTCAACGACGCTGTGCTGGCCTGGGCGAGGCCCGAGGCCCGCATCGTCCATGTGGGCAAGCGCGGCGGCTGCAAAAGCACGCCGCAGGCCTTCATCGAGAAGCTCATGGTGACGGCCGTGCGCGACGGTGAGCACGTGGTGCGCCTGAAGGGTGGCGACCCCTTCATCTTCGGCCGCGGTGGCGAGGAGATCGAGCACCTGCGTGCCGAAGGCATCGCCTGCCAGGTGGTCAACGGCATCACGGCGGGGCTGGCGGCCGTCACCTCGCTCGGTGTGCCGCTCACGCACCGCGACCATGCGCACGGCGTGGTGTTCATGACGGGTCATGCCAAGCCGGGCCATGCGGCCATGGACTGGCGCGCCGTCGGCGCCAGCGCGCATGCGCTGGGCCTGACCTTGGTCGTGTACATGGGAGTGGGTGCCGCCGAACAGATCGCCGACGGCCTGCTGCAGGCCATGCCGGCCGACACGCCCGTCGCCATCATCGAAAACGCCAGCAAGCCGGAACAACGCCACGCGACAGCGCGGCTGGGCCAGCTCATCAGCACCTTGAACGACAGCGGGCTCGGCAGCCCCGCCGTGATCGTGGTGGGCGACGTGCTGCGTGCCATGGCCTCGGCGGAGTTCACGGCCCAGACTTCGGCGCTCGCCATGCACCAGGAAGAACGCCGCCTGGGCTGACAGGTGGTGAGCCTGCCGGCCTTGCTGCACAAGTCGTGGCAAGAAAGAGGGTCACCACGTGCAAGTCGCGGTCCGGCGCCGAGTCCCAAACGAGCAAACAGCCGCCAACAGTTCGTCGCTGACCCCCTCTACCCGAACGACGACCTGGCCCGCCTTCAGCCCGCCTGCTGGATGCCAGTCCGCGCCGGGAAGCGCGCCATGTAGGCTTTGCGGATCAGGTGCGGAAGCAGCAAGTGCAGTGGCATGCGCAGCCAGTGCGAGCGCACATAGAGTAGCCAGCGGGCGAGACGAGCCGTCGGGCTGTCGCAGCTCGGGTGGTTGGGCCGCACCGCCTGTTCAAGCAGTGCCGCAACGAGCGACGTGGCGAGCCCGCGGGAAAGGTACGCATCCAACGCGGCCGTTGCTTCGCTTGGAAGGGGCAAACCGAAGAGGCGCTGCACCTGATGGAGCAGGTGGAACAGCGGCTCCTCCAGGCCCAGCTCCCTGGCACGCGCCAGCAACGCAGACCAGAACGCAGGCTCGCGGCCGAAGTGCAGCAGCAGGTCGCGCAGGTCGAGCAGGTCGCGCAGCCCATGGTCGAACTCGCTCTCCTGGTACAGATGGAGGGCACTGTGCAGCACCATGTCCTCGGGACCAAGGACGAAAAGGCCGCTCGAGCCGACCGGCCGGACACGCTCGAGCAAGCGCTTCGCATCGACCTTGAAACGCGAAGTCGGCGGCGCAATCGTGTGGTGCAGGTCGATCACGCTGCCGCGTTGCACATGCCGCAACGGCGGCACCTCGTGCATCCACTCGCGGTAGTAGCGCTGGTTGTAGGCGTCGCGCTCCTCGCTGATCCAGCCGCCCGCCAGCAACGCCCCCTCTACCACGGCGATCTGGCCACGCTCGACCATGATGTCGAGGTCGGAAAATATGCGCGCGCGTGCCGGTGGGAGTTCCGCGAACAGGTACGCCGCGCCCTTCAGCAGTACCACCGGAGTTGTCAGACCATGCAGCGCGCGTCGCATATGGGCCACTTCGGCCAGCACGTCATGACGCTGCCGCTGCACGAGACGCAGGGCGCCTCGAAGATAGTGCTGCTGCGGCGAAGGCAGCGAGGCAAGGCCGCCGTCCTGGTCCTCGAAATGACGAGCCAGCCGAGGCAGCAGGCGGGCACGCCGCGCCTGACCCATCAATATTTCCCAGTCGGCCGGCGAAAATTGTTCCGTCCTGACCTGGGCTTTCCAAACGCTGCTCAACAGATCAGTCATCGCGGCGTTGCGTGAGCGCAGCATCGGCGAGCCGGTCGAACACGGCCACTGCGTCGTCCAGTCGGCCGTAACTGAACTGATAGCAGTCGCTCATCCCGATCATCGCCGTCAGCGCTTCGAAACCAGTCAGCCCGAGCAGCGTGTAGTTGAACGAGTTGCTGCCAAGCTCAAGCACACTGTGACCGCGTGGGCGCTGCACGAGTTCGGCAGGAGCATCGGCCACGTACTTTGGAAAGATGACCCAGCGCGGCACGGCCGTCTCGCCCATGCGATCCAATGCAGCGACCGGCACCTTCATGTGGGTCACCGAGCCCTTCGTCGTGCCGTGTGTGGTGCGGCTGAACACCGCATCGGGGACAAAAGCTCCAATCACCTCGATCGACTTGTTCTTCAGGCTGATCGGCCGCACAGCAGGCGTGATCGCCGCACCGTCCAGGCTGACGAGGGCGATCTCGTCGGACAACAGCCGCCAACCGCGGTGCACAAGGCCTGCACACAGCGTGCTCTTTCCAGATCCTGGCGGCGCAGCCAACACGGCGGCGAAACCGTTGCGCTCAACGACCGCGGCGTGCAGCATCAAGTACTGGTGCGCCCGCGTTGAGACGCACCAGTTCATCGCCCATTCGAGTTGCGGATAAGCGTGCGATTGCGGCAGCGGTTCGAACGGATAGAAGCCGTCTGTGCTGAAGCGGACTTGGCGGTGCCACCACCGATGGATCCCTGCGCCAGGTTCCATCACGAGGGAAAAATCGGCAAAGCTGGCCGGATCGTCAAGAGGATAGTCTGCGTAAAGAACGCGCAGGCCATCAACGATCGGCGGCAGGGTCGACTTGATGCGGTAGCCGAACGGCCCCGCGCGGATCACAAGCTCGCCCTCTGCAAGCCGGCGCCGAAGCGACGCATCCGTCAAGCTCGCCAGGATCACCGGGTCTCCGCTCGGACCAGACCAAGGCCGCTCAGAAATTCGAGACCCGTCATGACACGCGGAACCAACACCTCGGCTTCCGGCCATTGCAGATCAGCGCGGATCTGCGTTTCGATCTCAGGCAGACTCAGTGGCCCACTCTCGAGCGCCATCAGGCTGGCTGCCATCAAAGCGTCCGCGACCAAGGTCTGCGCCGAGCTTTCATCAAAGATCACCCATTCATCGCCCCACTGCCGCCAATGCAGAACCGCCAGTTCGTTCAGCTGCCAACGCTCCATCGAACGGCTACGGCCCGATGGCAGGCAGACAAAGCGTGCCGTATGCGCTCAAAGATTCTCCAGATAGGTCGTGAAGAAGCTGTACGCATTCTGGTTGCCCGTCAGATAGAAGCCGAGCACCTCGGACGAAGTGTAGGGAAAACCGTAAGGGAGCAGTGCCCCTTGCTCGCCCGCCTTCGCGTTGAGGTAGGCGCAGAGCCAATGGCGCTCGGACGTGCTTGCGTACGTCGACTTGCTCATCAGCTCGAACAGCGTCAGCGATCGCAAATTGGATGGCGCCATGGTCAACACGGTCGAAACCTTCTCCCTCCAATCCACAGGCCACGGCCGTTTAGGCTCACCGGTCTTGTTGGACTGGCCCCACCATCCGGGGCTTTTACCGCCCGCCGGAACCCTCTCCGTATCTGGACCGAAGGAATGGGCGGCCGACTGCACGCCAGACAAAGTACACAGCCCCTCCTTACCGCTTGTTCCAATGCAGGTATAGACGGTCGATTGCGAGGTCGCCAATGCACCGATCGGCGTCAGTGCAGCCAATGCGGTCGCACTTGCGGTGGTCCCGCGGAGCAGTAGTCGGCGACGGGCCAAGGCCGCGCTCGACATGCCGTGAGCGGCCGACTGGTGGTCGTCGCTCGGCCGCGAATTATCCTGAACTGGAGACATATTGCTCATATTGAACCTCGACAGAAGCGACGGTCATCCCAAATTCAGACGTCACCGCACACCTGAAGATCGATATTTCATCGCGATAAAGAACTCAGAAGCAATTTCCGGGCCGTCGTCATCAGCGACCCTTTTCTTGTTTTAAATTAAGGGCTTAAGAAAAATTGCCGCAAAATAATCGGAACATGCAGCTTACAAGTGTAAGCTCCGTCGACGAGCATTCGAGCGCTGAAGCCTCGCTCGTTCGCGCCACTTTTGCGCATTACTGCACCGCCGCGCTGCCAGTTGGCATTGCCAATGCCGACCGCACTCCAATCGCCCCGCAACACGCGCAGATCGCGTACGCAACCGATCCATGGACCACTTCGACGTCACCATCCTCGGCGCCGGCGCCGCCGGCCTGTTCTGCGCCGGCATCGCAGGCCAGCGCGGCCTGCGGGTTCTGCTGCTGGACCACAGCGCCAAAGTCGCGGAGAAAATCCGCATCTCCGGCGGCGGCCGGGCCAACTTCACGAACATGGAGGTCGGCCCGCGCAACTTCCTGTCCGACAACCCCAACTTCTGCCGCGGAGCGCTCGCTCGCTTCACGCCTCGGCAGTTCATCGCGCTGCTGCAGCGCGATGGCATCGGTTTCCACGAGAAGCACCGCGGCCAACTGTTCTGCGACCGCTCGGCCGAGGACCTGATCGACCTGCTGCTGCGCGAATGCGCGGCCGGCCAAGTGACGCGCTGGCAACCCTGCGCCGTGCACGAGGTGCGCACCGGCGACACACCCGCGCGTTACGTGCTGTCTACCGACCGCGGCGAGGTGCATTCCCATTCTGTGGTGGTCGCGACCGGTGGCCTGTCCATCCCCAAGATCGGCGCCAGCGACTTCGGCTACCGCCTTGCGCGCCAGTTCGGGCTGCGCCTGGTCGAGCAGCGGCCGGCGCTGGTGCCCTTGACTTTCGACGAGCGGGCCTGGCAGTCCTTCGCGCAACTGGCCGGACTTTCCCTGCCCGTGGACATCGCAACAGGGGAGAAGAAGGCCCGCACCAGTTTCTCGGAAGACCTGCTGTTCACGCACCGCGGCCTGAGCGGCCCGGCGGTGCTGCAAATCTCGAGCTACTGGAAGCCCGGGACGCCCATCGGCGTGGACCTCTCTCCACAGACCGCACTGCAGCCCACCCTACAGGAAGCCAAGCTCAGCACACGACGCCTGCTTCCAAATGTGCTGGGCGAGCACCTGCCCGCGCGCCTCGCCGCCGCCTGGACGAGCGCCGATGCAACTTGGCAAAGGCCGATCAACGAGACGGCCGACAAGGCGCTCAACGCTCTGGCCAGCAGCCTGCACGCCTGGCAGGTCACGCCCACCGGCACCGAGGGCTATCGCAAGGCCGAGGTCACCGCCGGCGGGGTGGACACGCGTGACCTGTCGTCTCAGACCATGGAGTCGCGCCAGCCCGGCCTGTACTTCATCGGCGAAGTGGTCGACGTAACGGGCTGGCTTGGTGGTTACAACTTCCAATGGGCTTGGTCCAGCGCGTACAGTTGTGCCCACGCCCTCGCATTGCCATGAATGCGCGCTATAATGCTTGGCTAACTCCGGCCTACCCTCAGCGGGCCATATGCTTTTGAGTTGAGGAAACCCCGGCCACGGCTCCCGATCTTGCCCGGCCAATCAGCCAACGAGATACATGACCACCATTCGCGTTAAAGAAAACGAGCCGTTCGACGTCGCACTGCGCCGCTTCAAGCGCACCATCGAAAAACTGGGCCTGCTGACCGACCTGCGCGCCCGCGAGTTCTATGAGAAGCCCACGGCCGAGCGCAAGCGCAAGAAGGCTGCTGCCGTGAAGCGCCACTACAAGCGCGTGCGCAGCATGCAGCTGCCCAAGAAGCTGTACTGATCCAGCACCCGACCGGCTCACGGTTGAAGGCCCGCCCTGGTGCATCCAGCGCGGGCTTTTTTCATTCACAGGATTGCACCATGGACAACACCCCGACCCTCAAGGACCGCATCACCCAGGACATGAAGGACGCCATGCGTGCCAAGGACGCCGAGCGCCTTTCCACCATCCGCCTGCTGCTGGCCGCGCTGAAGCAAAAGGAAGTGGACGAGCGCATCACGCTGGACGACGTTGCCGTCGTCGCCATCGTGGACAAACTGATCAAGCAGCGCAAGGACTCCATCACCGCTTTCGCGCAAGCCGGCCGCCAGGACCTGGCCGACAAGGAAGCTGCCGAGCAGCGTGTGCTGCAGGCCTATCTGCCCGAGCGCATGGACGCCGATGCCGTGCTGGCCGCCGTGCGCGCCTTGGTGGCCCGCCTCGACGCCAAGGGCCCCGGCGACATGGGCCGCGTGATGGCCGCGGCCAAGGCCGAACTGGCCGGCAAGGCGGAGATGGCCCATGTGTCTGCAGCCGTCAAGCAGGCTCTGGCCGGCTGAACTTGCCAAGGTTTACAGGTCTTTGCACACCCGCAGGCGAACCAAAACGCGACCTCGCGCGTTCTAACGTTCTCAGCTGGAAAGGAGGCCCGCCATGGCCGCAAGGATCTGGAGAAATTGGGCCGCGGCCGCCACGCTGGCATGGGCAACCGCCGTCAGCCTTCCGGCCGGCGCCCAGCAGGAGCCGCCGGGCCGCGCGGCCCGGCTTTCGCAACCCGACGGTGGCGTGCAATGGTCGGGCGCCGATGGCAACTGGCAGGCTGCCGACCCCAATTGGCCGTTCACCGCCGGCGACAGCATCCGCGTGGCTGCGGGCAGTCGCGCAGAACTGCACGCCGGCGCCCACGCCCTGCGCCTGCAAGGCCCCGCCGAATTGGGCATCGACGCGCTCGACGACAACGACCTGCGCCTGACGCTGCGCCAGGGCAGCCTCAACCTGCGCGTGCGCGACATGGCGCCCGACGAGCGCATCGAGGTCAACACCCAGAACCTGGCCATGCTGGTAGACCGGCCCGGTGAATTCCGCGTCGACCTGGAACCCGGCAGCACACGCGTGCTGGCACGTGCCGGCACCGCCACCCTGTTTGGCGAGAACGGCGAATCCGCCACGCTCGCCCCCGCCCAGCAGGCGCGCTACGTGGGCCGCAACCTCAGCGCCATCGCCGCCCAGGGCGCGGGCCCGCGCGATGCGCTGGACCAATGGGCAGCAGACCGCAGCCTGGCCGAAGACCGCTCGCCCAGCGCTCAGCATCTATCGCGCGAAGTGCTGGGCTACCAGGAGCTCGACGCGCACGGCGAATGGAGCAGTACCATGGAGTACGGCACCGTCTGGTACCCGCGCACAACCATCGCAAACTGGGAGCCCTACCGCCACGGCCAATGGCGCTGGGTCGACCCCTGGGGCTGGACCTGGTTCGACGATGCGCGCTGGGGCTTCGCACCCTTCCACTATGGTCGCTGGGTGCAGATCGGCCCCCGTTGGGCCTGGGCGCCCGGCCCGCGCGGGCCGCGGCAGTTCTACGCGCCGGCACTGGTCGGTTTTGCCGGCGCGCCGGCACCGCGACCGCCGAACTTCAACCGGCACCGCACGCCGGGCACGGACTGGTTTCCGCTGGCGCCAGGCCAGCCCTGGCGCCCCGGATTCGGCGGCAATCCGCGCGACCCGGGCCGCGGCAACGTGGGCCTGCCGTTACCAGCGCCCTTGCGCAACACCCAGCGCGAGCGCCCACCGGGACCGAGCATCGCCACGCCAGCGCCCGGCTTCCAGGGCGGGCGCGCCGACCAAGAGCGCCGCGACCGCTGGCAGCGCGACCAGGAGTGGCAGCAGCAACGGCGCCAGCAGCAGCAGCAGCAGGACCAGAACCGCAACGAGATGCACCAGCGCCACAATCAGGTCCGCCAGGAGCAACTGCAGCGCCAGGACCAGATGCAACAGCAGCAACGCGCGCTGCAGGAGCAGCAGATGCGCCAGATGCAGCAACTGCGTCAGCAACAGGACCAGCAACAGCGTCAGTTGCAGGAGCCGCAACGCCAGCAGGAGCGCTTCATGCGTGATCAACGCGACCAGCGCGATCAACGCGATCATTCGGAGCGCCGCGAACAGCGCGAGCAACGCCAGGACCGCCCACAGCCGCCGCGTGCCGCGCCGCCACAAGACCTCCGCCAACCCGGCGAGCGCGGCGGCCGCTTCGGCAACCGCGATTAGCTGCCGGCCACCTTCATGCGCTCGACCAGCACCGAGCCAACCGTCTTGGCGCCGTAGTTGTAGGCATCTGCGCCCAGGGCGACGATGCCCTGGAACATGTCCTTGAGGTTGCCAGCGATGGTGATTTCCTCAACCGGATGGACGATCTGGCCGTTCTCGACCCAGAAGCCGCTGGCGCCACGCGAGTAATCGCCCGTCACGTAGTTCACGCCCTGGCCCATCAGCTCGGTCACGAACAGGCCGCGGCCCAGCTTGCGCAGCATGGCATCGAGGTCGTCGCCGGGCTGGGTCAGGCGTGATTGCAGCACCAGGTTGTGCGAGCCGCCGGCATTGCCGGTGGTGCGCATGCCCAGCTTGCGGGCCGAGTAGGTCGACAGGAAATAGCCCTGCACGCGACCGGCGTCCACGACCTTGCGTGCGGCCACGCGCACGCCCTCTTCGTCGAACGGCGAACTGCCCTTGCCACGCAACACGAACGGATCTTCGAGCAGGTCGATGTGCTCGGGGAACACCGCTTTGCCCAGTGCATCGAGCAGGAAACTGCTGCGCCGGTACAACGCGCCGCCGCTGACCGCCTGCACGAAGCCGCCGACCAGCCCGGCCGCCAACGGCGACTCGAACAGCACAGGGCATTCCAGCGTCTTGATCTTGCGTCCCTTCAGACGCGACAGCGCGCGCTCAGCGGCGTAGCGCCCCACGGCCTCGGGCGAGGCCAGCGCGTCTGCATTGCGCATCGAGCTGTACCAGGCGTCGCGCTGCATCTGTGCGCCGCGGCCCGCGATCGGTGCAACCGAAAGCGAATGGCGCGAACTCGCGTAGCCGCCGCGAAAGCCAGAGCTGTGCCCGGTGAAAAAGTGCGATTGCTGGGCCGAGACGCCTGCGCCCTCGCTGTTGGTGATGCGCTTGTCGGTAGCGAAAGCCGCCGCTTCGCAGCGCAGCGCCAGCGTGGCCGCGCCTTCGGAGTCGATGTCCCAGGGATGGAACAGATCCAGATCGGGCTGCTCGGTCGCCATGTCCTGCGCGTCGGGCAGCCCGGCTGCCGGATCCTCGGCCGTGAAGCGCGCGATGTCGAACGCCGCCTGAACGGTCTGGCGGATCGCCGCGGGTGAGAAATCGGAGGTGCTGGCATTGCCGCGGCGCTTGCCGGCATAGACCGTCACGCCCAGCGATTTGTCGCGGTTGCGCTCCACGTTCTCCAGCTCGCCCTTGCGCACCGAGACCGAGAGGCCGCAGCCCTCGGAGGCCTCGGCCCCCGCATCGGTGGCGCCGATCTTCTTGGCATGGGCCAGGGCCTGCTCCACGAGTTCCTGGAAGAACGTACGGCTGTAGCTGAAGCCGGCCGCGGCTGCTTGGGGAGATGCATTCATGTTGCCGGCTATGATACCGGCCGCACCGGCCTCGCCCGGCCGCCTGGGCATTGTCCAAGCCCTCACCCTTCCCCACCGTTTTCCCGATGTCGCGCAAACCCAAAAAAGGCTATTTCGTGCGGGGCCAGTTCGTCGCCGAAGGCAGCGAACTCGACCTCGAGCTCAAGGCCGAGCTCAAAGGCACGGACGGCGCCAGCCGCACCGACATGAAGCGCGAGAGCGATGCACTGCAGGATCTGGGCGAGGAACTGCTGACCTTGCGCGCCGACCGGCTGGCCCAGCTGGGCCTGCCCGACAAGCTGACCGATGCCCTGGCCGAACTGCGCCGCATCACCAATTTCGAGGGCCGGCGCCGCCAGGCGCAGTTCGTCGGCAAGCTCATGCGCAAGCTCGACGAAGGCGCCGTGGACCAAGCCCGCGCTGCGCTGGCCGAGCAGCGCCGCGGCCCGGCGCGCGAGGCAGCCTTGCTGCACCACGCCGAACAATGGCGCACGCTGCTGCTGGAAGGCGACGATGCCCTGGCGCGCTGGATGACCCAGTACCCCGAAACCGATGCGCAGCAGCTGCGCTCGCTCGTGCGCCAGGCGCGCAAGGATGCCGTGCCCGAGAAGCCGGGGCTGGCGCCGCGCCACGGCCGCGCCTACCGCGACATCTTCCAGCTGCTGCGCGCGCAACTGAACGAGCCCGACGAGCCGACCGAGCCAACCGATGACGACAACGACCTTTGAACTTGCGCGCATCGGCCTGGTCTCCATCAGCGACCGCGCCTCGGCCGGGGTCTACGAAGACAAAGGCTTGCCCGCGCTGCGCGACTGGCTGAGCCGTGCGCTGCGCAACCCGCTCAGCTTCGAGGAGCGCCTGATTCCCGACGAACAGGCCGGCATCAGCGCCACGCTGGTCGAACTCGTCGACGCCGGCTGCAATCTGGTGCTCACCACCGGCGGCACCGGCCCCGCACCGCGCGACGTGACGCCAGAAGCCACGCTGGCCGTGGCCGAGAAGGAGTTGCCGGGCTTTGGCGAACAGATGCGCCAGATCGGCCTGCGCTTCGTGCCCACGTCCATCCTGTCGCGCCAGGTTGCCGTGGTGCGCGGGCGTTGCCTGATCGTGAACCTGCCGGGCCAGCCCAAGGCCATCCAGGAAACGCTGGAGGGCTTGAAGGACGCGCAGGGCGCACAACTGGTGCCCGGCATCTTCGCAGCCGTGCCCTACTGCATCGACCTGATCGGCGGCCCCTATCTGGAATCGAACGACGCCGTCTGCGCCGCCTTCCGTCCCAAGTCGGCACGGCGCCAGCCGGCCGTCTGAGACCGGGCTATTTGCCGATCAGCTGCGCGAGCTTTTCGGCTTCGAAGCACTCGGCGCGCGCCGCATCCTGTGGCACGCAGTCGCCCTGCTTCTGCTGGCGTGACAGCTGCTCGACGGCTTTCCAGAGCAATGTGATCTGGTGGTCCTGTGCGGCCGTGCTGTCGATCAGGCCGCGCATGGCCTGGCTCAGCGGATCGTCCTCGGGCGTGACGCCGTAGGCCGAAAAGCGCGGTGTAGACATCGCGGCATCGCCCGTGTTCTCGCCCTTGGGCATGATGATGCGCGCCGGAATGCCCACGGCCGTGGCGCCGGCCGGCACGGGCTTGATGACCACGGCATTCGAGCCGATCTTGGCGCCATCGCCCACAACGAAGCCGCCCAACACCTTGGCGCCCGCGCTGACCACCACGTCGCGGCCCAGCGTGGGGTGGCGTTTGGTGCCCTTGTAGAGCGAGGTGCCGCCCAGGGTCACGCCCTGGTAGATCGTGCAGCCGTCGCCGATCTCGGCCGTCTCGCCGACCACCACGCCCATGGCATGGTCGAAGAACACGCGCTCGCCCACTTTGGCCCCCGGATGGATCTCGATGCCGGTGAGCCAGCGCGACAGCTGCGAGGTGGCCCGGCCCAACCACTTGAAGCCATGGTTCCAGAACCAGTGCGCGCGCCGGTGCAGGATCAGCGCGTGGATGCCCGGGTAACAGGTCAACACCTCCCAGCCACTGCGCGCAGCGGGGTCGCGCTCGAGGATGCAACGGATGTCTGTGCGCAGGCGGGCGAAAAACATCGGGCGAGTCTAGCGATTTGCCCGTTCCGCTGCTTTCAGCATGGCCTTGGCGACGCCGCGCAGGATGTGGATTTCCTCCTGGCTGGGCTGGGCGCGGTTGAACAGCTGGTTCAGCCGCGGCATGAGCTTCTTGGGCGCCTCAGGATCCAGGTAGTCGAGCGCGACCAGGGCCTCGCGCCAATGCTCCAGCATGCCGTTCAGATGGCGCGCATCGGCTGGCTGGTGCTCGGCCGTGCTGGACTGCACCGCGTAGCCACCCAGCGCCTGGCGCCATTCGTAGGCCACGACCTGGATCGCCGCACCCAGGTTCAGCGAGCCGAAGGACGGATTGGCCGGGATGCTCATGGCGACGTGGCAGCGGTAGACGTCCTCGTTGGCCATGCCGAAGCGCTCGGAGCCGAACAGGAAGGCCACACCGCCGGGCCGCAGCGCATCGGGCGCCAGCAAGGCCTCGAAGTGCGGCCGCGGCGCGCGCGTGGGCGGACCGAAGTCGCGCGGTGTCATGGCCGTGGCGCACAAATGGTCCATGCCGTCCAGCGCCTCGTCCAGCGTTTCGACGATGCGTGCCTTCTCCAGCACATCCAAGGCGCCACTCGCGCGCTGGATGGTTTCCTGGCGCCGCAGCACGTTGGGCCAGCGCGGCGCGACCAGCACCAGGTCGTCGAAACCCATGACCTTCATGGCGCGCGCGGCGGCACCCACGTTGCCGGCATGGCTGGTGCGGATCAGGACAAAACGGGTGCGCATGGCGTAAATGGCTGGAGCATCGGTAAAATCCCGCGATTCTCGCCGGCCTGATCGCAGACCGCCCCGCTTCGCTCCTCTTCACAAACCATGTCGTTCAACCAGCACCCCATGCTCAATGTGGCCGTCAAGGCCGCTCGCGCCGCCGGCGCCATCATCAACCGCGCCGCACTCGACGTCGAGGCCGTGCGGATCTCGCAAAAGCAGGTGAACGACTTCGTGACGGAGGTCGACCAGGCGAGCGAGGCCATCATCATCCAGACGCTGCTGGAGGCCTACCCGGGCCACGGCATCCTGGCCGAGGAATCGGGCTCCGAGCATGGCGCCAAGGATTCCGAGTTCGTCTGGATCATCGATCCGCTGGACGGCACCACCAACTTCATCCACGGCTTCCCGTTCTACTGCGTGAGCATCGCGCTGGCCGTCAAGGGCCGCATCGAGCAGGCCGTGGTCTACGACCCCACGCGCAACGACCTGTTCACGGCCACGCGCGGCCGCGGCGCCTACCTGAACGATCGCCGCCTGCGCGTCTCGCGCCGCGTGCGCCTGGGCGAGTGCCTGATCTCCACGGGCTTCCCGTTCCGCCCGGGCGACAACTTCAAGGAATACATGTCCATGATGGGCGACGTGATGCAGCGCACGGCCGGCATTCGCCGTCCTGGCGCCGCCGCGCTGGACCTGGCCTATGTCGCGGCGGGCTACACCGACGGTTTCTTCGAGAAGGGCCTGTCGCCCTGGGACGCAGCCGCGGGCTCGCTGCTCGTGACCGAGGCCGGCGGCCTGATCGGCAACCTGTCGGGTGAGGCCGATTTCCTGGACCAGAAGGAATGCCTGGCCGCCAACCCCAAGATCTACGGCCTGTTGATCGGCCTGGTGGGCAAGTACAGCAAGTTCGCGACCGCTGGCGAGAAGGCCGGCGTGCGCCAGAAGCTCACGCTGTCGGACAGCGCGCCAGCCGATGACAAGGCCGGCATGACGGACGGCGAAGCCGCCGACGACAAGGGCGAAGCCTAAGCCCCGCCCTGCCGTCAGTTGTCGTCGCGGTGCGTGGCGGCGATCTGGCGGAAATCCTCGGCCACGGCCAGGAAGGCGTCGACCACGTCCGGGTCGAAGTGCTTGCCGCGGCCTTCGACCACGATGCGCACCGCCTCCTCGTGCGGGAAGGCCGGCTTGTAGACGCGCTTGCTGATCAGCGCGTCGTACACGTCGGCCAGCGCCATGAGCCGGGCCGACAGCGGGATCGCTTCGCCCGCCAGCGCCTGCGGGTAGCCCGAGCCGTCCCACTTCTCCTGGTGCGACAGCGCGATCTCCTTGGCCAGCGAGAGGAAGTCCACCTTCATGCCCAGGCGCTGCTCGGCCTCCGAGATCGCAGCATGGCCCAGCGTGGTGTGGGTCTTCATGACCTCGAACTCCTCGGGCGTGAGCTTGCCCGGCTTGAGCAGGATCTCGTCCGGGATGCCGACCTTGCCGATGTCGTGCAGCGGCGCGGACTTGTACAGCAGCTCGATGGTGCGCTCGGTCAGGTCGCCCGAGAAGCGCGGGTGGTCCTTCAGTTGCTCGGCCAGCCGGCGCACGTACAGCTGGGTGCGCCGGATGTGCGCGCCGGTCTCGTTGTCGCGCGTTTCCGCCAGCGAGGCCATGGCCATGATGGTTACGTCCTGGATGGCCTGCACCTCGGCCGTGCGCTTGGCCACCTCGGCCTGCAGGTAGGCGCTCTTGTCGCGCAGGAAGTCCGCGTGCGCCTTCAGCGTCAGGTGGGCATGCACGCGCGCCAGCACGATGGGCGGACTGATGGGCTTGGTGATGTAGTCGGCCGCGCCGAGCTCCAGCCCGCGGGTCTCGTCCTCCACCTCTGAACGCGCGGTCAGGAAGATCACCGGGATGTCGCGCGTGCGTGGCTCGGCCTTGAGCCGCGCGCAGACCTCGTAGCCGTCGATGTCCGGCATCATGATGTCCAACAGGATCAGGTCGGGCGGCGGGTCGGAGTTGGCGATGCGCAGGCCGCGCTCGCCATGGTTGGCCACCTTGACCTTGTACAGATCCTTGAGCAGCGCGCTCATGAGCGACAGGTTGTCCGGCGTGTCGTCCACCACCAGCACGGTGGGCTTGGTCAGCCCGGGAGAAGCAGCATCCATGGGTCGTCCAGCAAGCGCCTACAGAACCAGCAAGGCGCGGAAGTCGTTGACATTGGTGTGCGTGGGCCCGGTCACGACCAGGTCGCCCAGCGCGTCGAAGTAGCCGTAGGCGTCGTTGCGGTCCAGGTGGGCCGCCACCTTGAGGCCGGCGGCCTCGGCCCGCGCCAAGGTGTCGGGCTGCACGCTGGCGCCAGCGTTATCCTCCACGCCGTCGATGCCGTCGGTATCGGCGGCCAGCGCGTACACGCCGGCCTGGCCTTGCAGGGCCTGGGCCAGGCCCAGGCAGAACTCGCCGGCGCGCCCGCCCCGGCCGCGCGGCGTGCCCTCGGGCTGGCGCCGCACCGTGACGGTGGTCTCCCCGCCCGACAGGATCACGCAGGGCCGCGCAAAAGGCTGGCCACGCTGGGCCACGGCGCGCGCAAGCGCCGCATGCACCTTGCCGACCTCGCGCGACTCGCCCTCGATCTCGTCGGACAGGATGTGCGGCGTGATGCCGGCCGCACGTGCGGCGGCCGCCGCGGCCTCCAGCGACTGCTGCGGCGTGGCGATCATGCGCACGGCGTGGCCTTCGAAGCGCGCGTCGCCGGGTTTGGGGGTTTCGAGTGCACCGGAGCGCAACGCCGCGTCGATCGCCGCAGGCACAGCGATGCCGTAGCGCGCGAGGATGGCGAGCGCCTCTGCGCAGGTCGTCGTGTCGGGCACGGTCGGGCCGCTGCCGATCACCGAAGGGTCGTCGCCCGGCACGTCGCTGATGGTCAACGTGAGCACTTGCGCCGGCGCGCAGGCCGCAGCCAGCCGGCCGCCCTTGATGCGCGAAAGGTGCTTGCGCACGCAGTTCATCTCGTGGATGCCGGCGCCCGAGGCCAGCAGTTCGCGGTTGATGCGCTGCTTGTCTTCCAGCACCAGCCCGTCGGCCGGCAGGGTCAGCAGCGCAGAGGCACCGCCCGACATCAGGCACAGCACGAGGTCGTCCGCCGTGAGGCCTTCGGTCAACGCCAGCATGCGCTGCGCGGCCGCCAGGCCAGCCGCATCCGGCACGGGATGCGCGGCCTCCACGACCTCGATGCGTTGGGCGAGGCCTGCGGGCCGCGGCGGAACATGGTGGTAACGCGTGACGACCAGGCCTTCCAGGGGGGCGTCGGCCGGCCACAGCGCTTCCAGGGCCTGCGCCATGGCGCCGCCGGCCTTGCCGGCGCCCAGCACCAGCGTGCGGCCGCGCGGCGGCGCGGGCAGGTGCGCAGCCATGTTGTGCAACGGCAAGGCGCGCTCCACCGCGGCGCGGTACAGGTGCAGCAGGAAGTCGCGCGGGGCCTGCGCAGGATCGGGGGCGGTGGTGGCGGTGGTGGCGGTCATGGGCTGGGGTCTCCGCCGCGCATTGTGCCGCCCCGGCCGGCTACTTCCTGCCCAGGCCCAGCCGCTGTGCGCTTTCGGTGTAGAGCCGCGTCTTGTCCTGCATGAAAGAGGGCATCTGCTCGCTGCCGACCTGCACCAGCTCCAGGCCGTTGCGGGCCGCCAGCTCTTTCATCTCCGGGTCCTGGTTGATGGCGGCCCACAGATCCGCGAGCCGCTTGCGCGCCTCCGGCGGGGTGGACTTGGGCACGCCGATGCCGCGGTAGGCGCCGTCGACCCAGTCCACGCCCAGTTCACGGAAGGTCGGCACATCGGGCAGCAGCGGATGGCGCTGCTCCATCGCCACGGCCAGGCCGCGCACCTTGCCCTTGTTGTTGATGGTCCAGGCGGTGTAGGTCATGGCACCGCCGATCTGCGCACCGAGCAGCGCGACCGACATGTCGCCCGTGCCCTTGTAGGGGATGTAGGTGGTCTTCACCCCGAAGGCCGCGTTCATGCGTTCGTGCGCCGCATGGTTGGCCGAATTCAGCCCCGAGCCGCCCAGGCTCAGCTTGCCGGGATCGGCCTTGGCCGCCTGCACGAACTCGGCGAAGGTCTTGATCGGGCTCTGCTCGGGCACGACCAGGATGTCGGGCGTGTAGTGGAACCAGAACACCGGCGTGATGTCGTCGGTCTTGTACTGCACCTGCCCCTCCAGAGGCTGGAACACGATGTGCGGCAGGTTGATGCCCACGATGTTGAGGCCGTCGCCAGGCATCTGGTTCATCTGGCCCCAGAGCAGGCCGCCCCCGGCGCCCGGCTTGTACTGCACGATGGTGTCGATGGCCGGGCAGCGCTTCTTGAGCACGACCTGCTGGTGCCGTGCCGCCAGGTCGGTCTCACCGCCAGGCGGGAAAGCCAACCAATACAGCAGGTTCTTCTCCGGACAGCCGGGACCCTGTGCCAGGGCGGCGGATGCGGCGAGGGCGCAGGCCAGGGCGGCCGCGCATTTCCAGCGTGCAAGCATGTCGTGTCTCCTTTGTGGTGGTGGGTCGACCGACGATGGTCGGCGCCCACTCTAGCCTCGGGACGCTGCGCGCCGCAGTGGCAACAACCCGGCCTGCGCCGGATTCAGGAGCCCAGGAAGTCCCGCTTGCCGATCGCCACGCCCTGGTGGCGCAGGATCGCGTAGGCCGTGGTCACGTGGAAGAAGAAGTTGGGCAGCACGAAGCCCAGCAGGTAGGGCTGGCCTTCGAACGGCATCTCACGCCCGCCGACCTTGAGAACGATGGACTTGCCCTCGCTGCCATCGAACTGGGCGGGCTGCACCGTGGCCAGGAACTCCAGCGTGCCGGCGATGCGCGCCTGCAGCTCCTCGAACGTGGCCTCGTTGTCCTCGAAGCGCGGCGGCGTGATGCCGGCAAGCCGTGCGGCACCGAACTTGGCCGCATCGCTGGCGCCTTGCACCTGGCCGGCCAGCGTGTACATGTCGGGTGCCAGCCGCGCCTGCACCAGCGTGGCCGGTTCCAGGCCCTGGGCCTGCACATGGGCCAGGCCCTTGTGCAGCAGTTGCGACAGCACGCCGAGTTGGCGCTGGAACACGGGCACCGAGGCCTGGTACATGGAAAGGGGCATGGGACGTCTCGCTCCTGGCGAACAGGAAAATGGGAGCGTGACCATACGCCAAAGCCCGCCGCCGTGCTGGCGGCTCAGTTCGTCTTGGCGCCTTCCTGGAACCAGCGGCCGATCAAGGCGCGGTCGGCTTCGGTCATGCCGGTGGCGTTGCCCATGGGCATGATCTTGGTCACCGTCACCTGCTGGTAGATCGCCTGGGCGTGCTGCGCAATGCCCGCCGTCGAATCGAGCCGCACGTTCTTCATCTGCACCTGGGCGCCGTGGCAGGCCAGGCAGTGCTGCTGCACCAGCTGCTGCACCTGCGCAAGGCCCACGGCCGGCGTGGCAGCCGAAGCGTCGACCGGCGCTGCCGGTTGCGGCTTGAGCAACACGATGACGCCGACCAGGATGGCCACGCCGACCAGCGCGTACGGCAGCGGGTGCGAGGCCCGGCCCAGCTTCCAGTGGTGGCGCACGACGAAGAACTGACGGATCAGCGCGCCGCCCAGCATGATCGCCACCAGCACCATCCAGTTCTGCGGATGCGTGTAGGTGAAGCTGTAGTGCCCGCTCAGCATCGCGAACAGCACCGGCAGCGTGAAGTAGGTGTTGTGCACGCTGCGCTGCTTGCCGCGGATGCCGTGGATCGGGTCGACCGGCAGGCCGGCACGCAGGTTGGCGACGTTCTTGCGCTGGCCGGGGATGATCCAGAAGAACACGTTGGCGCTCATCGTGGTGGCCAGCATGGCGCCGACCAGCAGGAAGGCGGCGCGGCCGGCGAACCAATGACAGGCCAGCCAGGCCGCGAAGCAGATGAACACGAACAGCAGGAAGCCGACGATGCCATCACCGTTCTTGCGCTTGCCGAACACCTGGCAGATGGTGTCGTAGACCATCCAGAACACCACGAAGAAGGCCAGCGCCACGCCGATGGCAGCGCCTGGGGACCAGTCCATCTTGGACTTGTCGATCAGGTAGGTGCTGGCGTTCCAGAGGTAGGAGACAGAGAACAGCGCGAAGCCGCTGAGCCAGGTGGAGTAGCTCTCCCAGTACGACCAGTGCAGGTGGTCGGGCAGCTTCTTCGGCGAGACGGTGTACTTCTGCGCGTTGTAGAAGCCGCCGCCGTGCACGGCCCATTGCTCGCCGCCGACGCCCTTGTCCAGCGATTCCTGGTCCTTGGGTTTTTCGAGGCTGCTGTCCAGCATCACGAAGTAGAACGATGCGCCGATCCAGGCGATCGCGGTGATGACGTGCAGCCAACGCAGCAGCAGGTTGGCCCAGTCCAGGTAGTAGCTTTCCATCTCAAACCTCGGGGTGCGCGATGGCACCGTGGGGAAAGCTGCTCACCACTGCGGGCGCTCTGAGCAAGCGGGGGGCCGCGCTGAGGTGTCCGTGAACCGGGCACCGCGCCGCTGCGACCGGGCGGGATTTTAGGCAAAAAGATTCGAACATGTCATCGCTTTCTTGTGGTTGTGGTCGCGTGGCCACGCGCCCGGAAAAAACGGCCGTGGACCGCCGCGACGGCGCAGGGCGGCCCCTTCGGTAGACTGCGCCGCTGTTTCCAGCTTTGCGAGCATCCATGCCCTTGTCCACCCTGCAGCGCCGTTTGTGGACGAGCGCCCTCGTCGGCGGTTCGGCCGCCCTGTTGATCGGCTGTGCGCCGCTGGGCCAGCCGCCGGCCGCATCGCCGTCGCCGGCCGCGCAACCGGGCGCGCCCGATGGCGGCGGCCGCCCTGGCCCGCAGGGCAGTGCGCCCGGCCCTGCCAGCCGGCCGGCCGCACCACGCGTGTCCAACGCCGGCACACCGCGCGACTACCGTCAGGACGCTGCCACACACCTGTACGCTGCCAATGCCGAGCGCATCTATGCCGGCCGGTTGCCACCCAACCTGTACGCCATCGGCGTGCTGGAGGTCGAACTGGACCGCCAAGGCCAGGTGCAACGCCTGCACTGGATGCGCGCGCCCAGCCATGCGCCCGAGGTGGTGCGCGAGATCGAGCGCACCGTGCGCGCCGCCGCACCCTTCCCCCAGCCGGCCCGGCTGGGCCGCGTGCGCTATGTGGACACCTGGCTGTGGCACCGCAGCGGCCGCTTCCAGCTCGACACCTTGTCGGAAGGCCAGGACTGACGACGGCGCGCTTACAAATGAAACATTCGTGTATACGAATACGAATGCAGCTATGATGGTGCAATGGACAATACCGGCACCAACACCACAACCATCGTCGACGCGCTCACCAAGGCCATCGTCGAACACCGACTGCATCCCGGCACCAAGCTGGCGGAGCAGAAGCTCGCGGACCACTTCGGCGTCTCGCGCACGCTGGTGCGCCAGGCGCTGTTCCAGCTGTCGCAGAACCGGCTGATCCGGCTCGAGCCCGCGCGCGGTGCCTTCGTCGCCGCGCCCTCGGTGAACGAGGCGCGCCAAGTCTTCGCGGTGCGGCGCATGCTGGAGGCCGAGATGACGCGCGCATTCGTGCGCGAGGCCACACCGTCGCGCATCAAGTCGCTGCGCGAGCACCTGGGGCGGCAGAAGGCCGTGATCAAGGAAAGCAAGGACGCCGCGCAGCGCATCGAATTGGCCGGCGACTTCCATTTGCAGATGGCCCGCCTGCTCGACAACGAAGTGCTGGTGCAGATGATGGTGGAGCTGCTGTCGCGCTGCTCGCTGATCACGCTGATGTACCAGAAGGACACCGGCCCGGAGTTCGCCGACGATGAGCACGACGCACTGCTCGATGCGATTTCCGAACGCGCCGAGGAGCGCGCCGTGCAGCTCATGGAGCAGCACCTGCAGCGCCTGGAATCCTCGCTGACCTTCGACCGCAAGATCCCCAGCAACGACATCTCGATGGCGCTGGCCTGAGCGCTGGGCGGGCCACGCCCGCCGCCGCCTGCCATGCCGCAGCCACCGGTCTTCGCGCATGGCGTCTTTCAGGCGGGCGTGGCAGCGCCCGCCGTGACCACCTGCTCCACCAGGCGGTCGTCGCCCAGCACGATCAGCGCGAACAACAACTCCTCCAGGTTGTCTGCCAGCGCCGTCTTGCGCGCCAGCAGCGGTGTGGCTGCCGGGTTGAGCACGAGGAAATCGGCCTCGGTGCCGGCCTGCAGCGTGCCCACCACGCCCTGCAGCCCCAGGGCCTGCGCCGCGCCGCCGGTGTGGTTCCACCACAGGCGCGAAGGCGCCAGGCTCAGGCCCGGCTTGGTCTGGCCCTCGCGTCCCACGTAGTAGGCCGCCAGCATGGTGTGGAAGGGGCTGAAGCTCGTGCCCCCTCCCACGTCGCTGGCCAGGCCATGGCGCATGCCGACACGGTCCGCCCCTTCATAGTCGAAGAACCCGCTGCCCAGGAACAGGTTGCTGGTCGGGCTCACGGCCGCGGCTGTCCCGGTTTCGCGCATCAGCGCGCGGTCGGCATCGTCGAAATGGATGCAGTGCGCATAGACCGCACGTTCGCGCATCAGGCCGAAGCCGGTGTAGACATCCAGGTAGGAACGCGCCTCGGGAAACAGCTCGCGCGCCCAGCGCACCTCGTCCTTGTTTTCCGCCACGTGCGAGTGGATCCAGGTGTCCGGGTATTTGGCAGCGAGTTCGCCCGCGCCGCGCAGCTGCGCGTCGGTGCTGGTCGGCGCGAAGCGCGGCGTGATCGCATAGCCCAGCCGCCCCTTGTTGTGCCACTTGCGAATCAGCGCCTCGGTGTCGATGAGGCTTTGCTCGGTCTCGTCGCGCACGCCGTCGGGTGAGTGCCGGTCTTGCAGCACCTTGCCGCCCATCATGCGCAGGCCGCGCCGCTGCGCCTCGCCGAAGAACGCGTCGACGGAAGCGGGATGCGAGGTGCAGAAGGTCAGCGCCGTGGTCACGCCGTTGCGCTGCAGTTCGTCGAAGAAGAAGCCCGCGACGTCGGCAGCATGCGCGGCGTCGGCGAACCGTGTCTCGGCCGGGAAGGTGTAGTTCTCCAGCCAGGGCAGCAGCCCCTCGGCCGGCGCGCCGATGATGTCGGTCTGCGGGAAGTGCACGTGCATGTCCAGGAAACCCGGGGCGATGATGCGGTCGGGCCAGTAGGTGACCGGCACCTGCGCGTGGCGTGCGGCAAGGTCGCGGTAGGGGCCGGCCTCGCGGACGCGCTGCACGCCGTCGGCGTCGGTGCCGACCACCAGCAGGCCATCCTCCTCGAACAGGGCCTCGCCCTGGGGCGAGAAACGCAGCAGGCGCGCGCGGTAGGCTTTCGTGGACGCAGTCATGTGGCTCAGTGGCCTCCGATGTAGATGAACTTGAACAGGAACACGCCGCCGATGACCCAGACCATCCAGTGCACTTCGCGCATCTTGCCGGTGAACAGCTTGAGCGCCGCATACGTGATGAAGCCGAAGGCCAGGCCGTTGGCGATGGAATAGGTGAAGGGCATGGTCAGCGCCGTCACGGCGGCCGGGATCACCTCGGTGGTGTCGTCCCAGTCGAGTTCGGTGAGTTCGCGCAGCATCAGGCAGGCGACGAAGAACAGCGCCGGCGCGGTTGCATAGGCCGGCACCACACCGGCCAGCGGCGCGATGAACAGGCAGGCCAGGAACAGCACGGCCACGGTCACCGCCGTGAGGCCGGTGCGGCCGCCGGCCTGCACACCGGCAGCGCTCTCCACGTAGGCCGTGGTGCTGGAGGTGCCCAGCAGCGAGCCCGCGAAGATGGCGCCGCTGTCGGCCAGCAGCGACTTGTTGAGGCGGTCCATCTTGCCCGGCACCAGCAGGCCGGCGCGCTTGGCCACGCCCATCAGCGTGCCGGTGGCGTCGAACAGCTCGACCAGGAAAAACACCATGACGACGTTGAGCAGGCCACCCGTCAGCGCACCCTTGATGTCCAGCTGCAGGAAGGTCGGCGCGATCGAAGGCGGTGCCGAGAAGACGCCGCGGAACTGGTTGCCGCCGAAGAAGAACGAGGCGACGGTCACGGCCACGATGCCGATCAGGATGGCCCCCGGCACCTTGAGCTTGTCCAGCACCACGATCAGCACGAAGCCCAGAACGGCCAGCACCACGGGCGCCGTGTGCAGGTCGCCCAGCGTCACGAAGGTGGCCGGCGAAGCCGCCACGATGCCCGCGCTCTTGAGTGCGATCAACGCCAGGAACAGGCCGATGCCCACCGTGATGGCGTAGCGCAGCGACAGCGGGATGCCGCGGATGATGAGCCCGCGCAGCCGGAACAGCGTGACCAGCAGGAACAGGCAACCCGAGACGAACACCGCGCCCAGCGCGGCCTGCCAGGTGAAGCCCATCTTGAGCACCACCACATAGGCGAAGTAGGCGTTCAGCCCCATGCCGGGCGCCAGGGCGATCGGATAGTTGGCGTAAAGGCCCATGATGGTCGTGCCCAGCGCCGCGATCAGGCAGGTGGCGACGAACACGGCGTCCTTGGGCATGCCGGCGTCGCCCAGGATCGAGGGGTTGACGAAGATGATGTAGGCCATCGTCAGGAAGGTGGTGAGCCCGGCCATCAGCTCGGTGCGCACCGTGGTCTCGTGTTCTTTCAGCTTGAACACGCGTTCTGTCCAGTTCATGGGGTCTCCGTCCGTTTGGAAATGTTGTGTTTGGGAAATTCAGCGGTCCGCGGACGTGCGCAGCGCGGCGGCCACATCCTTGGTGCGCGCACGCAGCCAGCGCGCGGCGATCGAACTGTGGCTGCGCGCATGCCAGAGCTGGTAGTACATCAGTCGCGGCAGCGCGGCCGGGCAGTCGAGGATGGCCAGCGGCAGCCGTGCGGCGGCGCGCTCGCAGTACTGGCGGCCGGTGGTCAGCACCAGCAGGCTGTTGGCCACCATGTCGGGGATCAGGCCGAAGTAGGCGCAGCGCGCCACCACGTTGCGCCGCTGTCCCTGGCGGTCCAGCATCTGGTCGATGATGCCGCGCGCGCCGGGGTGCGTCGGCATGGGCGCGATGTGCTCGGCTGCCAGCCAGGTGTCCAGGTCCCAGCCGCGGCGCACGGCCGGGTGGTCGCGGCTCACCATGGACACCACCTCGTCGCCGAACAGCCGCGCCATGTGCAAGTCCTCCGGCGGCTCCATCCAGTTGCCGATCACCAGGTCGACATGGCCTTGCGCGAGATGGGCCTGGTAGTCGGAATCGGGCGACAGCGGGTGGATCTCGATGTGCACGCCAGGCGCCTGGCGCTTGATGTCGGCCACCAGCGTGGGCAGGAACAACGGGTCCAGGTAGTCGCTGGCGGCGATGCGGAAGGTGTCGGTCGCGGTCTGCGGATCGAAGCTGCGCGCGTCGGCGAACAGCATCTCGGCCGCCCGCAGGATGCTGGCCGCCGGCTCCACCATCCGCAGTGCGGCATCGGTGGGCACCATGCGCCCACCGGTGCGCACCAGCAGCGGGTCGCCGGACAGCACGCGCAGCCGCTTGAGCGCGGCCGATACCGCCGGCTGGTGCATGCCCAGCCGGATCGCCGCGCGCGACACGCTGCGCTCGGTCAGCACCACATGCAGCACCCGGATCAGGTGCAGGTCGATGCGGTCGAACAGTGCCTGGCCGGACGCTGCCGCACTCTTGGCGGCAACGCCGGGTGCGGCAGTCCTCTGGATCGGAACGACGTTGGCCATGGCCGGCTCCGGTGGGTCACGCGTCAGCCGGCCTGCACGGCGCCGAGCGCACGCAGGATGGATTCGCCCGTGGCGGGCGCCGTCAATGGCGGGTCGGTGCGGTGGCCACCGGCGGCCGACACCGCATCGCGGATCGCGAAGAACACCGAGAACGGCAGCAGCAGCGGCGGCTCGCCAACAGCCTTGCTGCGGTGGATGGAATCCTCCACGTTCGCGCGGTCGAACAGCCGCACGTTGAACACCGGCGGGCAGTCGTTGGCCGTCGGGATCTTGTAGGTGCTGGGCGCATGCGTCGTCAGCTTGCCGCTCTCCGGGTGCCAGACAAGCTCTTCGGTGGTGAGCCAGCCCATGCCCTGGATGAAGGCGCCCTCGACCTGGCCGATGTCCACGGCGGGGTTCAGCGACTTGCCGGCGTCGTGCAGGATGTCCGCGCGCAGCAGCTTCCATTCGCCCGTGAGCGTGTCGATGACGACCTCGGCCACGGCCGCGCCATAGGCGAAGTAGTAGAACGGCCGGCCGGTCATGGTCTCGCGGTCCCAGGACAGCCCCGGCGTGGCGTAGAAGCCGTCCGACCACAGCTGCACGCGGTCCAGGTAGGCCTCGCCCACCACCACGTCGAAGCCGAGTTCGCGGCCGTTGACGAAGACCTTGTCGTTGGCAAAGCGCACCTGCTCGGGCGTGCCGCCATGGCGCGCCGCGGCGCAGGCCGCCAGCCGCTCGCGGATCTGGCGCGCTGCGTCCTGCGCGGCCTTGCCGTTCAGGTCGGCGCCGGTCGATGCGGCCGTGGCCGAGGTGTTGGCCACCTTGGTCGTGTCGGTCGCCGTGGCGCGCACGCGCTCGAAGGCCACGCCCAGTTCGTGCGCGACGACCTGGCAGACCTTGGTGTTCAGGCCCTGGCCCATTTCGGTGCCGCCATGGTTCACGAGGATGGAGCCATCGGTGTAGACATGGACCAGCGCGCCGGCCTGGTTGAAGCGCTTGACGTTGAAGCTGATGCCGAACTTGAGCGGCGTGAGCGCCAGCCCGCGCTTGAGCACCGGGCTCGTGGCGTTGAAGGCCGCCACGGCGGCGCGGCGCGCGGCGTAGTCGCTGCTGGCCTCCAGTTCGCCGACCAGGGGCTCCAGGATGTTGTCCTGCACGGTCTGCTGGTAGGGCGTGACGTTGCGCTCGCCGATGCCGTAGAAGTTGGCGCGGCGCACGGCCAGCGGATCGCGGCCGAGCCGGCGCGCGATGCTGTCCAGGATGTTCTCGATGGCGATGGCGCCCTGCGGCCCGCCGAAGCCGCGGAAGGCGGTGTTGCTCTGCGTGTTGGTGCGGCCCGAGTAGCCGTGCATGGCCACCTCGGGCAGCCAGTAGGCGTTGTCGAAGTGGCACAGCGCGCGCGTCATCACCGGCGCCGACAGGTCGGCCGAATGGCCGGCGCGCGAGACCATGCTGATCTCCGCGCCGAGGATGCGCCCCTCGTCGTCGTAGCCGATGTCGTACTCGTACCAGAAGCAATGGCGCCGGCCCGTGACCATGAAGTCGTCGTCGCGGTCCAGCCGCAGCTTGACGGGCTTGCGCAGCGCGCGCGCCGCCACCGCCGCGACACAGGCGAACAGGCCGGACTGCGACTCCTTGCCGCCGAAGCCGCCGCCCATGCGCCGGCACTCCACGTGCACGGCATGGGCCGGCAGGTGCAGCGCATGCGCCACCAGGTGCTGCATCTCGCTCGGGTGCTGCGTGGAGCAGTGCACGTGCACGGCGCCGCCCTCCTTCGGGATGGCGTAGCTGATCTGCCCTTCCAGGTAGAACTGCTCCTGGCCGCCCACGTCCAGGCTGTCGGTCAGGCGGTGCGGCGCGGCGGCGATGGCCGCGCGGATGCCCTCGGCATCGCGGCCGCTCGTGCTGCGTACCAGGTGCATGGGCGGCACCACGTAGTGGCCGCCGGCATGGGCGTCGCGCGGCGTCAGCACCGGCTTGGCCGGCTCGACCTGCAGCACCTTCTTGGCCAGCGCGGCGGCGCGGCGCGCGGCGTCGCGCGTGCTGGCGATCACGGCGAACACGGGCTGGCCCAGGTAGCGGATCTCGCCATCGCACAGGATGGGGTCGTCGTGCACGATGGAGCCGCAGTCGTTCGTGCCCGGGATGTCGGCCGCCACCAGCACACGCACCACACCCGGCATGGCCTGCACGGCCGCCAGGTCAATGCCCAGCAGCCGGCCGGCCGCCACGGGCGACAGGCCCAGCGCGCAGTGCAGGGTGCCGGCCAGTTCGGGGATGTCGTCGATGTAGGTGGCCGCACCCGCCACGTGCAGCGCGGCCGATTCGTGCGCGCGGCTGATGCCCACGCGTGCGCCGGCGTCGTGGGCGCGCGCCTCGGCTTCGGCATCGACGCGCGCGGCGGTGTTGTCCTGGTAGCTGGCGAAGGCCGTGGCCGCCTCCAGCAGATGCTCGGCAATGGGTTTGTTCATCGTGGACTCCTGATCGACCTCAAGCCGCAGCATGCGGCAGCACGCTGAACACGCTGGTGGCGCTGGCCGGCAGCGGATCGCCGGGCCGGGTTTCCAGCCACAGGCGTTGCAGCAGGTTCTGGGCGACCTGCAGGCGGAAGTCTGCGCTGGCCCGCATGTCCGACAGCGGCTTGAAGTCCAGCGCCAGCGCCGCCTGCGCGGCCCGCACCGAGGCCTGGGTCCAGGGCTTGCCGAGCAGCGCCGCCTCGGCCTGGGCCGCGCGCTTGACGGTGGCGGCCATACCGCCATAGGCCAGGCGCACGCTGGCCACGGTCTCGCCGTCCAGCGCGATGGCCATGCCGGCGCACAGGGCCGAGATATCGCAGTCGAAGCGCTTGCTGATCTTGTAGCCGCGCACCTGGCGCGCGAAGGCGGCCAGCGGCACGGCCAGGCCCTGGACGAACTCGCCGGGTTCCAGGGCGCTCTGCATGTAGTCGAGGTAGAAGTCCGTGAGCGGCATGCGCCGCACGCGGGCGCCCCGGCGCAGCTCGATCTCGGCATCCAGCGCCATCAGGATCGGCGGCGCATCGCCGATCGGCGAGCCGTTGGCCACGTTGCCGCCCATGGTGCCGGCATGGCGGATCGGCGGCGATGCGAAGCGCAGCCAGACATCGGCCAGGGTGGGCGCGCGCTGCACGAGGGCACGCCAGGCCGCCTCCAGCGACGCGCCGGCGCCGATGTAGAGCGAGTCGCCGCGCTCCTCCACGCACTGCAGTTCGGCGACGTTGCCCAGGTAGATCAGTTCACCGACATCGCGGAACTGCTTGTTGACCCACAGCCCGATGTCGGTGGAGCCGGCCAGCAGGCGCGCCTGTGGCTTCGCTTCGCGCAGCGCAGCCAGCGTGTCCAGCGTGGCGGGCGCGTGGAACGCGTCCAGCCGCTGGCCATCGGGCAGTGCCAGCGGCGCGGCGTAGGCGAGGCCCCCGTCGCGGCGCAGGCCCTGCAGCGCCTGCACCACGGCCGCGCGGTCCAGCCGCACAGCGGGCAGGTCGAACATGCGCTGGCCGGCGTCCAGGATCGGCCGGTAGCCGGTGCAGCGGCACAGGTTGCCCGACAGGTCGTCGGCCAGCTGCTGGCGCGAGGGCCGCGTTCCGGCCTGCTGGTGGGCCTCGTAGCTGGACCACAGCGACATCACGAACCCCGGCGTGCAGAAGCCGCACTGCGAGCCGTGGCACTCCACCATGGCCTGCTGCACCGGATGCAGCGCCTGTGCCTCGGCCCCGCCATGTGCCGGTGCCGCACATGCGCCGGCGCACTGCTCCTGCAGGTCTTCCACCGTGAACAACGCCTTGCCGTCCAGCGTGGGCAGGAACTGGATGCAGGCGTTGCGGCTTTCCAGCTGCAGCACGCCCTGTGCATCGAGTTCGCCGACGACCACCGTGCAGGCGCCGCAGTCGCCCTCGTTGCAGCCCTCCTTGGTGCCTGTACAGTGCGCGTCCTCGCGCAGCCAGTCCAGCACCGAGCGCGTGGTGCGCACGCCCTCGACCGCGACGACCTCGCCGCGGTGGTAGAAGCGGATCGGCTGGCTGGGGGCTTCCTGCGCGCTGTGGGGGCTGTTCATGTGCATGCTCGTGGAATGGTTTCGGCGGCGATCCTCGCTGGTGTCGCCCGGTAGTGGATGGTCACGGTTCATACGGCTTGTGGCATACCAACATCACCATAGTGCATATGCGGAGCGCGTTATGAACGCCCCGGGTAAACCCGCAAGCGTCCGCAGCAACACTTGTGCCACCGCCGGAACCGGCGCGGCGCCCATCTCTTGACGACCATGCAAGCACTTCTCGAGGCCATCGCAGCGATGGCACCCTGCACCGATGTCCAACGCGTCTTCCACGGCCGCGGCGCGCGCCAGCCCGGCTGCGAGCACCTGGTGCTGGACGCCTATCCGCCCGTGTGGCTGCTGACCAGCTTCGCCCCCTTGCCGGAGCCCGACGTGGTCGCCATCGGCGATGCGCTGGCCCAGCGCTGGCACGCCATCGCGCCCGGGCAGCCGCTCAACTGGGTGCTGCAGACGCGGCCCTCCAGCGGCCCGGCCGAAACCCGGCTCATGGCCGGCAGCGTGCCCGATCCCCACGTGGTGACAGAGCACGGCGCGCGTTACCTCGTGCACCTGCTGCGCGGGCAGAACCACGGCCTGTTCCCCGACATGGCGGCGGGCCGCGCCTGGGTGCACCGCACCGTGGCTGCGCACGCCGCGCCGCAGCGCATGCGCGTGCTGAACCTGTTCGCCTACACCTGCGCGTTCTCGGTCGTGGCGCGGCTGGCCGGCGCCGGCCAGGTGCTCAACATGGACATGAGCCGCGCCGCGCTGGCCATCGGCCAGCAGAACCACCAGCTCAACGGCGTGGCCGCCGGTGCCAGCTTCGCCGCGCACGACGTGTTCAGCAGCTGGGGCAAGATCAACCGCGGCGGCGCCTACGACCTCATCGTGGTCGACCCGCCCAGCTACCAGAAAGGCAGCTTCGTCGCGACGAAGGACTATGCGCGCGTGATGCGCCGGCTGCCCGACCTGCTGATGCCGGGCGGCCACGCGCTGCTGTGCCTGAACGCACCGGAACTGGGCGTGGACTTCCTGACGGGCCACATGGCCGAGCAGGCGCCGGAGCTGCAGTTCGTGGAGCGCGTCGCCAACCCGCCTGCCTTCGCCGATGCCGACGAAGAGCGCAGCCTCAAGGTGCTGGCCTACCGCGCGCCGGCCGCCTGAAGCGCTGCCGCGGCCGGCAGGGCTTGGGGCGGGGCCACCTGCAGCAGCTGCGCCGCCACGGCCACCGCGATCACCTCGGGCTCCTTGCCCGTGATGCCGGGCACGCCGATCGGGCAGGTGATGCGCGCCAGCTCCTCGGCCGTGAAGCCGCGCGCCTCGAGCCGGTGCCGGAACGTGGCCCACTTGGTCTTGCTGCCGATCAGGCCCACGAACGGCAGGTCGCCACGCGTGCGCAGGCGCTGCAGGCAGGCGATCACGATGTCCAGATCCTCGGCGTGGCTGAAGCTCATGATCAGCACGCGCGAGCCCGCAGGCAGCGCGGCGACGGCGTCCTGCACGGGTTCGCTGTGCTCGGTCTCCACCTGTGCCGGCAAGGCAGGCGGGAAGACGCCATCGCGGCTGTCGATCCAGCGCACGGCATACGGCAGCCCCGCGAGCAGGCGCACGATCGCGCCGCCCACATGCCCGCCACCGAACAGCGCCACCGGTGCCAGCCGGTCGGCCAGGGCACCGCGCAGCGACGCCGCATCGGCCGCGCCGATGCGCCGGTACCGCAGGAACACCACGCCGCCGCAGCACTGGCCCAGCGTGGGCCCGAGCGGATAGCGCACCACGGCGTTCTGCGCCACCGAGCCGCCCTGCCCCTGCAGCAGCGCGCGCGCGGCGGCGATGGCCTGGTACTCCAGCTGGCCGCCGCCGATGGTGCCGGTCAGCGCACCGCGCCAGACCGCCATCCAGGTGCCGGCCTCGCGCGGGGCCGAGCCCTGCGTGGCCTCGACCTGCACGAGCACGCCGTCCTCGCGTGCAAGGCGGTCCAGGCAGTCGTCGAGCGGGGGGGGCGTCATCATGCGGGCATTCTGCGCCGGCGCCGACGCAGCCACATCATCCAACTCGTATAGAGGCAACTGGTAATTCCCTATAACGCCACGCTCGGAAGCACCGTGCGCATGGGGTAGGCTAGCGCCCCGCGTAGCGGCAGGGCCCCCGGCCCGCCGCCACCCGGCCAGCGTTACACACCGAGGAGTTCCCAGTGAGCAAAGAACTGTCCCCTGCCGAGCAGGCCCTGCGCGACGCCGCGCGTGACTACCACCGTTTCCCGAGCAAGGGCAAGATCTCCGTCACGCCCACCAAGCCGCTGCTGAACCAGCGCGACCTGTCGCTGGCCTACTCGCCCGGCGTGGCCTACCCCTGCCTGGACATCGAGGCCGACCCCAGCCTGGCGGCCGAGTACACCTCGCGCGGCAACCTGGTCGGCGTGATCACCAACGGCACGGCCGTGCTGGGCCTGGGCAACATCGGCCCGCTGGCCTCCAAGCCAGTGATGGAAGGCAAGGGTTGCCTGTTCAAGAAGTTCGCCGGCGTCGACGTGTTCGACATCGAACTGGCCGAGAACGACCCCGACAAGCTGGTGGAGATCATTGCCGCCATGGAACCCACGCTGGGCGGCGTGAACCTGGAAGACATCAAGGCACCTGAGTGCTTCTACATCGAGCAGAAGCTGCGCGAGCGCATGAACATCCCGGTGTTCCATGACGACCAGCACGGCACGGCGATCATCTCGTCGGCCGCCCTGCTCAACGGCCTGGAGCTGGTCGGCAAAAAGATCGAGGACGTGAAGGTGGCCGTCTCCGGCGCCGGCGCCGCCGCCATCGCCTGCCTGGACGTGATGGTCGGCCTGGGCGTGCAGCGCAAGAACATCTACGCCGTCGACTCCAAGGGCGTGATTTACCACGGCCGCCCGGGCGGCTTCGACGTCTCCAAGGAAAAGTACGCACAAGACACCTTGGCCCGCACGCTGGCCGACGCGGTCGACGGCGCCGACGTGTTCCTGGGCTGCTCGGCCGCCGGCGTGCTCACGCAGGACATGGTCAAGACGATGGCCGACAAGCCCATCATCCTGGCGCTGGCCAACCCGGAACCCGAGATCCGGCCCGAACTGGCCAAGGCCGTGCGGCCCGACGTGATCATCGCCACCGGCCGTTCGGACTACCCGAACCAGGTCAACAACGTGCTGTGCTTCCCGTACATCTTCCGCGGCGCGCTGGATTGCGGCGCGACCAAGATCACCGAGGAGATGAAGCTGGCCTGCGTGCGCGAGATCGCCGAACTGGCCAAGGCCGACATCAGCGAGGAAGTGGCCACGGCCTACGCCGGCAAGGAGCTGTCGTTCGGGCCGGACTACATCATCCCCACGCCGTTCGACTCGCGCCTGATCCTGCGCATCGCACCGGCCGTGGCCAAGGCCGCCGCCGCCTCCGGCGTGGCCACGCGCCCCATCGAAGACCTGGACGCCTACGCCCAGCACCTGCAGCGCTTCGTGTACCACACCGGCATGTTCATGCGCCCGGTGTTCACGGCCGCCAAGCTGGCCACGAAGAAGCGCGTGGCCTATGCCGAGGGCGAGGACGACCGCGCGCTGCGCGCCGCCCAGTTGGCCGTGGACGAAGGCCTGGCCAAACCCATCCTGATCGGCCGCCCGGACATCATCGCCGCGCGCGTGAAGAAGGCCGGCCTGCACCTGCGTCCCGGCATCGACGCCGAGGTGGTCGACCCCGAGAACGACCCGCGCTTCCGCCAGTACTGGGAGGCCTACCACCAGCTGATGGGCCGGCGCGGCATCACGCCCGAGGCCGCCAAGGCCATGGTGCGCCGCTCGAACACCACCATCGCCGCGCTGATGGTTCACCTGGGCGATGCCGACGCCATGCTGTGCGGCCTGGTCGGCCGCTTCGACAGCCACCTGAAGATCCTCGACCAGCTGCTGGGCACGCAGAAGGGCGGCCCGGGCTTTGCCACCGTCAACGCGCTCACGCTGGACAAGTACACGCTGTTCGTGGCCGACACCAGCGTGCACGACGACCCCACGGCCGAGCAGCTGGCGCAGATCGCGCTGATGGCCGCCGAAGAGGTGCGCCGCTTCGGCCTGCCGCCCAAGGTGGCCTTCCTGTCGCATTCGAACTTCGGCACCTCCGAGCGCGCCTCGGCACGCAAGATGCGCGAGGCACGCGAGCTGTTCGCCAAGCTGGCACCCGACATCGAATCCGAAGGCGAGATGCACGGCGACTCGGCGCTGTCCGAGGACGTGCGCCGCAGCACGCTGCCCGGCAGCACGATGACCGGCGAGGCCAACCTCTTGATCTGCCCCAACCTGGACGCAGCCAACATCCTGTTCAACGTGCTCAAGATGACCGGCGCGAATGGCGTGACGGTGGGCCCCATCCTGCTGGGCGCCGCCAAGCCGGCCCATGTGCTGACGCCGTCCGCCACGGTGCGCCGCGTGGTCAACATGACCGCCCTGGCCGTGGCCGACGCCAACATCGCCAAGTAACGCACCACTGCGGCACACCACGCCCCACCATGGGACCCCATGGTGGGGCGTTTTCTTTTGTGTCGTCGGGGCTGGCACCAATGGCGTGCAGGCACCCTACTTGCTTAAATCGCGGACTTTCGACTTCGAGACACCGATGAACAAGCGCCACCTGCTCCAGAGCTTCCTCGCCGCCTCCGCACTCGCCTTGGGCTTGCCGGCCGCCCAGGCCCAGACCACACCGATCAAGTTCCAGCTCGACTGGCGTTTCGAGGGCCCCGCTGCGTTGTTCCTGCAACCGGCCGCCAAGGGCTATTTCAAGGCCGCCGGCCTGGACGTGGCCATCGATGCAGGCAACGGCTCTGGCGGCACCGTCACGCGCGTGGCCTCGGGCGCCTACGACATGGGCTTCGCCGACCTGGCCGCACTCATGGAGTTCCACGCCAACAACCCCGACGCGCCGAACAAGCCGGTCGCGGTGATGATGGTCTACAACGACACACCGGCCTCGGTCATGGCGCTCAAGAAGAGCGGCATCAAGACCCCGGCCGACCTGACCGGCAAGAAGCTCGGTGCCCCGGTGTTCGACGCCGGCCGCCGCGCCTTCCCGATCTTCGCCAAGGCCAACAACGTGGGCAACGTGCAGTGGACCGCGATGGACCCGCCGCTGCGCGAGACCATGCTGGTGCGCGGCGACATCGACGCCATCACGGGCTTCACCTTCACCTCCCTGCTGAACCTGGAGGCGCGCGGCGCCAAGGTCGAGGACGTGGTGGTGCTGCCCTACCCGCAGTACGGCGTGAAGCTGTACGGCAACGTCGTCATCGCATCGCCGAAGATGGTCAAGGAGAACCCGGCCGCCATCAAGGCCTTCCTCGTGGCCTTCGCCAAGGGCGCCAAGGAGGTCATGGCCAACCCGCCCGCCGCCATCGAGTACGTGAAGGCGCGCGACGGCATCGTCAACACGGCGCTGGAAACGCGCCGCCTGCAGCTGGCCATCGACACCGTCGTCGCCAGCCCCAACGCGCGCGCCGAGGGCTTTGGCCAGGTCAACCCGGGCCGGCTGTCGCTGATGGCCTCGCAGGTGTCGGACGCCTTCGGCACCAAGACCCGCGTGAACCCCGAAGCGGTGTGGAACGGCAGCTTCCTGCCCAGCGCCGCCGAGCTCAACGTCCTGCCCCCGGCCAAGAAGTGATGGAAGCGGACACCCCGTTCGTCGATTTCCGCGATGTCTGGCTGGCCTACAACGAGCAGCTGCTGCGCGAGAACCACTTCGCCGTCGAAGCCATCGACCTGAAGGTCAAGAAGGGCGAGTTCATCGCCATCGTCGGGCCTTCGGGCTGCGGCAAGTCGACCTTCATGAAGCTCACCACGGGCCTGAAGATGCCCTCCATGGGCAAGATCTTCATCGACGGGCAGCCCGTCACGGGGCCGCTCAAGATCTCGGGGATGGCGTTCCAGGCGTCGTCGCTGCTGCCCTGGCGCACCACCGTCGACAACGTGCTACTGCCGCTGGAGATCGTCGAGCCCTACCGCTCCACCTTCAAGCAAAAGCGCAAGCAGTACGTCGAGCGCGCGCGCCGGCTGTTGCAAAAGGTTGGCCTGGCCGGCTACGAGGACAAGTTCCCCTGGCAGCTGTCGGGCGGCATGCAGCAGCGCGCCAGCATCTGCCGCGCACTGATCCACGAGCCCAAGATGCTGCTGCTCGACGAGCCCTTCGGCGCGCTCGACGCGTTCACGCGCGAGGAGCTCTGGTGCATCCTGCGCGACCTGTGGACCGAGCAGCAGTTCAACGTGATCCTGGTCACGCACGACCTGCGCGAATCGGTGTTCCTGGCCGACACGGTGTACGTGATGAGCAAGAGCCCCGGCCGCTTCGTGGTCAAGCGCGAGATCGAACTCCCACGCCCGCGCGAACTGGAGGTGACCTACACCAAGGAATTCACCGACATCGTGCTGGAACTGCGCAGCCACATCGGCGCCATCCGCAGCGGTGCAGCCAAGCCCGCCGATACCGCCCTGCCCGTCTGACCCGATCGATTCCATGCACAAGAAAACCGTCGAAGCCTGGTCGCCCTGGCTGCTGCTGTTCGTCGTCGTCGCGCTGTGGCAGATCCTCTGCGCGGCCTTCAACGTCTCCGAGTTCATCTTCCCCAGTCCGCTGCGGATCTGGGAGCAGTTCTGGGAGTTCAAGGCCATCATCGCCGGCCACGCCTGGCGCACCTTCTGGGTGACGATGGCGGGCTTCGGCCTTGCCATCGTGGTCGGCGTGCTGCTGGGCTTTTTGATCGGCTCCTCGCGCCTGGCCTATGCGGCGGTCTACCCGCTCATGACGGCCTTCAACGCGCTGCCCAAGGCGGCGTTCGTGCCCATCCTCGTGGTGTGGTTCGGCATCGGTGTCGGGCCGGCCATCCTCACGGCCTTCCTGATCAGCTTCTTCCCCATCATGGTCAACATCGCCACCGGGCTGGCGACGCTGGAGCCCGAACTGGAAGACGTGCTGCGCGTGCTGGGTGCCAAGCGCTGGGACGTGCTCGTCAAGGTCGGCCTGCCGCGCTCCATGCCGTACTTCTACGGCTCGCTCAAGGTGGCGATCACGCTGGCCTTCGTCGGCACCACGGTGTCCGAGATGACGGCCGCCAACGAGGGCATCGGCTACCTGCTGATCTCGGCCGGCTCGTCCATGCAGATGGGCCTGGCCTTCGCCGGCCTGCTGGTGGTGGGCGCCATGGCGATGCTCATGTACGAGCTGTTCAGCTTCGTCGAGAAGCACACGACGGGCTGGGCACACCGCGGCTCGCAGAACGCGTGAGTCCGATGACCGAGGAGCAGGCCGTCCGCCAGCTGCGCCGCGCCGACACCGTCGCGCGGCGCGCCATGGCCATGGGGCGGCACCCGTTCGGCGCGCTGCTGGTCGCGCCTGACGGCGAGACCGTGCTGGCCGAGCAGGGCAACATCGACACCGTGAACCACGCCGAGTCCACGCTCGCGCGCCACGCTGCGGACAACTACCCCGGCGCCTACCTCGCGCAGTGCACGCTGGTCACCACCTTCGAGCCCTGCGCGATGTGCGCGGGCACCGTCTACTGGGCCGGCATCGGCCGCGTGGTCTACGGTGCCGAAGAGTCTGCGCTGCTGGCACTGACGGGCGACCATCCGGAGAACCCCACGCTGTCCCTGCCCTGCCGCGAGGTGTTCGCGCGCGGGCAGCGCACGGTGGCGGTGGTCGGCCCGGTGCCCGCCGTCGCGGCCGAGATGGTGGCCACGCACGCAGGCTTCTGGCAGACGCGCTGACGGCGCCCGCATTGGCCCAACCGGCACCAAGGCCGTTACACAAAAATGCGGGGCAAGCGGTCGGGCCGCCTGCACAATTGGCTGACTACGCGCTTACGGAGGAACCCATGCCGCTGGACTACCTCGCCCGGCTCGAACGGGCCCGTTTCCCTTTGCTGGTGCGCAAGGCCAGCGATGTCGACAAGGTTCGCGTGCTCAAGGCTGCCGAATACATCACCGCATCGGTCCCGCTGGGGCCCTTGAACACCGCCTTCGGTGAAGAGGGCGAGGCCGTGATCTTCGGTCTCACCGAGCGTGGCGAGTCGGCCTTGCGCAGTCCGCTCCCGCCGCCAGAAGCGCCGCTGCAGCGCGGCCGGCACGACAGCCTGGACGACTGAGCCTTCCCCTGTTCTCCCGTGCTGACCGCACCGGTGTAGGCGCAAGCCGCGACCCGCCGTCGCCCAATCGCCCATCGCCGGCGGGCCCTCTCGGACAGGGCTTGCGGCTCCGGTACATTCGGTCCGATGTTGCACCGCAGAACCCTTCTGACAGCCGGCGGCACCACCGCCGCGCTGGCCGCACTCGGGCTGTCGCCCCAGGCCATGGCCCAGGCCGGCCTCAAGCTCGGCCCGGCCACACCGTTCTCCTTCGACAGCTTGGTCACACGCGCCCGCGCACTCGCCGCCAAGCCGTACGCACCGCCGCCGCCGCTGCCCGCCGATGTGCTCGAGCGCATTGACTACGACGCGCATGGCAAGCTGAAGTACAAGACCGATTTCGCGTTGTTCAAGGACGGGCCGGGGCCCTTCCCCGTCACCTTCTTCCACATGGGCCGCTACTTCCAGACGCCCGTGCACATGCATGTGCTGGACAAGGCCGGCAGCGGCGCGCGCGGTCGCGAGATCCTCTACGACCCGGCCTACTTCGAGATGCCGGCCGACAGCCCGGCCAAGGCACTGCCCCAGGGCGCGGGCTTCGCGGGCTTCCGCTTCCAGGAGAGCCGCAGCGGCGACCAGACCAAGCTGCCGTGGCAGGGCAACGACTGGGTGGCCTTCCTGGGTGCCTCGTACTTCCGCGCCATCGGCGGCCTGTACCAGTACGGCCTGTCGGCGCGCGGCGTGGCGCTGGACGTGGCCGTGGCCGGCAAGAACGAGGAATTTCCCGCCTTCACGCAGGTCTGGTTCGAGCCGCCCGCCGACGGCAGCGACACAGTGGTGGTCCATGCGCTGCTGGAAGGCCCCAGCATCGCCGGCGCCTACCGCTTCCAGATGCGGCGCGACCAGGCGGTCACCATGGAGATCGACTGCAAGCTGTTCCTGCGCCAGGACGTGGCGCGGCTCGGCCTGGTGCCGCTGACCTCGATGTACTGGTACTCGGACAAGCTCAAGCCCAGCGGCATCGACTGGCGCCCCGAGGTGCACGACTCCGACGGCCTGGCGCTGTGGACCGGTGGCGGCGAACGCATCTGGCGTCCGCTCAACAACCCGGCCGGCACCGGCGTCTCGGCCTTCGGCGACAAGTCGCCCAAGGGCTTCGGCCTGATGCAGCGCGACCGCAACTTCGACCATTACCTGGACGGCGTGAACTACGACAAGCGGCCCAGCCTGTGGGTCGAGCCGCTGTCCGACTTCGGCGAGGGCGCGGTCGAACTGGTCGAGATTCCGACGGACGACGAGATCCACGACAACATCGGCGCGTTCTGGGTGCCCAAGGCCAAGGCCGTGGCCGGCGCCAACTACGACCTGCGCTACCGCCTGCACTGGGTTGCAGACGAACCCTTCCCCTCGCCGCTGGCGCGCTGCGTGGCCACGCGCATCGGCCGGGGCGGCGTGCCGGGCCAGCCGCGGCCGCAGGGCGTGCGCAAGTTCATGGTCGAGTTCCTGGGTGGGCCGCTGGCCAACCTGCCCTTCGGCGTGAAGCCCGAGGCGGTGCTGAGCGCAGCCCGCGGCAGCTTCTCGTACGTCTTTACCGAGGCCGTGCCGAACAACGTGGCGGGCCACTGGCGCGCCCAGTTCGACTACACGCCCGAAGGCAACGGGCCGGTGGACCTGCGCCTCTTCCTCAAGAACGGCGACCAGACCCTCTCCGAGACCTGGCTCTACCAGCTGCTGTTGTAAGGCGATGGCCTGGCATGCCAGCCTGGCGCTGGACTACCGTCTCGAAGCGGGCCGCAGCGTCGCGCGGCACCGCCACCAAGGGCCGCTGCGCGTGCTGCAAAGCCTGTACCCCGAGCGCGAGAGCATCTGCCACAACGTGCTGGTGCACCCGCCGGGCGGGCTCGTGGGCGGCGACGTGCTGGACATCCGCGTCGACGTGGGCGAAGGCGCGCACGGGCTCGTGACCACGCCCGGCGCCGCGCGCTTCTACCGCAGCGCGGGCGAGACCGCCGCACAGCACACGCAGCTGTCGCTGGCGCCTGGCGCGCGCTTCGAATGGCTGCCGGCCGAGACGCTCTGCTACGACCAGTGCCTGGCCGAGAACCGGCTCAGCCTGCAGCTGGCACCCGGCGCCGAGACGATCGCCTGGGACATCACGGCCTTCGGCCTGCCGCATGCCGGCAAGCCCTTCACGCAGGGCGCGCTGCACCAGCAGCTGGAACTGCCCGGCATCTGGCTCGAGCGTGCGCGCATCGCCGCCGACGACGCGCTGCTGATGGACAGCCCGCTCGGCATGGCCGGCCAGCGCTGCATCGCCACGCTGTTCTTCGCCTGCGGCGACAAGCTGGCCCGCGGCCGGCGCGAGCAGGTGCTGGACGCCGCGCGCGGCGTGATCGAGGGCCACGCGCTGCGCGCCACCGCTGGCGCCACCAGCCCGAACGCGCAGGTCGTCGTGGTGCGCGCGCTGGCGCCCGTGGTCGAGCCGGCCATGGGCCTCATGCAGCAGATCTGGGCCGCCTGGCGCGGCGCCTGCTGGCAGCTGCCGGCCACGCCGCCGCGCATCTGGGCCGTGTAGCCACGCTGCGGACATGACCTGCCAGGTCATGGCCCGCGCGCAGGCCGCGCCCTACTCTTGCGCCATGGCGTTCCACAGGGGAACGCTGCAACGCAGGAGAGCTTGTCCATGAACACCGTCAACGACTACCAGGCCATCGCCCAGCAGTACATCGCCGCCTGGAACGCCAGCGGCGCCGAACGCACCCATGCCATCGCGCAGGCCTTCGCGCCCGATGCGCGCTACACCGACCCGCTCATGCAGGCCCGCGGCCACGCGGCGCTGGACCAGATGATCGGCGCGGCGCAGCAGCAGTTCGGCGGCCTGCGCTTCCACCTCGACGGCCAGGCCGATGGCCATGGCGAACGCCTGCGCTTTCGCTGGACGCTGGGCCCCGACGCCGACACGGCCGTGGCCAAGGGCACGGACTTCGCGCTGCTCGCGGGCGACGGCCGGCTGGCCGAGGTCAGCGGCTTCCTAGACCTGGTGCCGCAAGCGGGCTGACGGCCGGCTGAAAACCCGAAGGGCATGCGCGGGCGGGCCATCCCACAATGGTCCGCACCCACAACAAAAGGAGACCGCATGCCCTTCACCCGCACCCTCACCGCCCTGGCCCTCGCCGCCCTCGCAGGCAGCGTCCAGGCCCAGGGCACGGTCAACGCCCTGTGCAGCACCGACGCCCCCTGGTGCGAGGCCGCCGCGGCCGAGTTCACGCGCCAGACGGGCATCAAGGTCAACCAGGCGCACAAGGGCACGGGCGAGATCGGCGCCCAGCTGCGTGCCGAGGCGCAGAACCCCAAGACCGACATCTGGTGGGGCGGCACGGGCGACCCGTTCCTGCAGGCCGCCGAGGCCGGGCTGCTCGATGCGTACCGCCCTGCCTACATCAACGACCTGCACGAATGGGCCGTGCGCCAGTACGCCATGAGCGGCAACCAGGTCGGCGGCTTCTACACCAGCACCATCGGCTTCGGCTTCAACACCGACCTGCTCAAGAAGAAGGGCCTGCCCGAGCCCAAGTGCTGGGCCGACCTGGTCAAGCCCGAATACAAGGGCGACATCGAGATCTCGCACCCGGCCTCCAGCGGCACGGCCTACACCGTGATCGCCGGCCTGGTGCAGCAGATGGGCGAGGAGCAGGCCTTCGAGTACCTCAAGAAGCTGCACCGCAACGTGACCCAGTACACGCGCAGCGGCCAGGCCCAGGCGCCCAACGTGGCCAAGGGCGAGGTCGCCATCGGCGTGACCTTCGCCTTCAACTTCGAGAAGTGGAAGCACGACAAGTACCCCGTGAAGACGGCCGCGCCCTGCGAGGGCACGAGCTACGAGATCGGCGGCATCGCGCTCGTGAAGGGGGCGCGCAACAAGGCCAACGCGCAGAAGTACTACGACTGGCTCATGGGCCCGGCCGGGCAGGCCGTGGGCGCCAGGGTCGGCAGCTACCAGACGCCGGCCAACCGCACCTTCAAGCCCGACCCGCGCATCCCGGCCATCGACAGCGTCAAGCTGGTCAAGTACGACTTCGAGAAGTACGGCAAGTCGGCCGAGCGCAAGCGCTTGATCGACCGCTGGACCAAGGAGGTGGAGGCGCTGCCGCGCTGACCTGCGCTGCCCGCGGCACGCCCTGCGAACCGGTCAGCCCGCCCCCACCAGCAACTGCACGAACATCTGGATCTTGGCGTTGGTCTCCACGCCGATGTGCGTGAACTCCAGGCCGGCCAGCAGCCGGCCTTCCTCGCGCTTGACCTTGGTCACGCGGGCACGCACATCGCTGACCTGGTAGTCCACCAGCGTCAGGTCGAAGGCCAGGGCCACCTCGTCCTGCGGGGCCAGCGGGCGCTCCAGTTCGAGCAGCAGGCCGTGGTAGCCCACGTCGCGGATGAGCGCACGCTGCACCTCGCCCACGGGCTGCTCGTTGTCGAGCCGGCGCATGCTGCAGGGCACGCGCACCTCCACCCGGTGGCTGCGGCGGAACTCCTGGCGCGGCACCTTCAGGCGCCGCGACGCGATGGCGATGAGCTCGCGCACCTTGACCGGCAGGCTCTTGCCGGCGACGAACACCTCTTTGGGCTCGGTGGCCGAGGCCACGCCATTGCAGCGCGCGTAGGTGTTCTCGCTGATCAGCACCTGCCCGCGCAGGCTGAAGGATTCGATGCGCGAGGCCAGGCTGACCTGGTTGCCGATCACGGCGTATTCCGAATAGGCCTGGCTGCCGAAGCGCCCGGCCATCACCATGCCGGTGTTCACGCCGATGCCCAGGTGCAACTCGGGCATCTGGCGGCGCAGGTAGTGGTTGTTGAGCTCGCGCATGGCCAGCTGCATCTCCACGGCGCAGCACAGCGCGCGCAGCACGTCGTCCTCGCGCGCGGTGGGCGCGCCGAACAGCACGGTCAGCGAATCGCCGTTGAACTTGTCGATCACGCCCTCGTAGCGGAACACCACCTCCGAGAGCCTGGACAGGCACAGGTTCAGCATGGTCACGATGGTGCCGGCCGGCTGCGTGGCCGTCAGCGCCGTGAAACCGCGCAGGTCGGCCACCAGGATGGTCACCTCGCGCTGGTCCACCGCCAGTTCAGCCGGCACATCGCGGCGCGCCGCGAGGATGGTGGCGAGCTCCGCCTGCACCGCAGGCGCCACGGGCGCCTGGGTTTCACGCGCCAGCACGGCCAGCACGGCGGCCAGCGCGGGGTGTTGTTCTGCTGTGGTCATGCGGGACGATCCTTGCAAACGGCCATGGGGCGGCGGCAGTATAGAGGGCGCGTCGCAGCGGTTTTCACGTGGCCCGGCGCCCTGCCCCGCTGCTTTCCGACACCGGCATAGGACTGGTCCTACAGGAAGGCGGCATGTCGGTTTCTAGAATCCCGGTCCTCATGCCCATGTTCCCCGCATCCGCCCCGCCCTGCCACGCCACGCGCGCCCCCTGCGGCCGCACCCGGCAACGGCCGTGAACACGCTCCCCCCCCAATCCACGGGCCGCACGCGCTCGCGCTGGCCCTTGCCGCTGGCCAGCCTGGTCGGCTTCGGCGTCGCGCTCGCCGCTGTCGCCGCCATCGCCTGGTTCTCGTTCCTGGCCATGGAAAGCCGGGCGACGACGGCCGACCGGGTGACGCAGGCCACGCGCGTGATCGAGCAGATCAACGCGCTGCTCTCGCACATGAAGGATGCAGAGACGGGCCAGCGCGGCTTCCTGATCACGGGCCAGGAGCCCTACCTGCGTCCCTACACGGATGCGCGGGTCAACCTGACAGCCACCTTCCAGCAACTGCGGCAGCTCCTGGCCAACAACCCGCAGCAGCTCGAGCGCGTGCAGCGGCTGCAGCGCTATGCCGACCTCAAGTTGGAGGAGTTGGCGCAAACCGTCGCGCTGCGCCGCACCGGTGACGGCCCGGGGGCCCTGGCCATCGTCGTCAGCGACCGCGGCAAGGACGCCATGGACGGCCTGCGCGCGCTGGCCGACGAAGCCCTGCGCGAGGAGGTCGCCCTGCGCACCCAACGCCAGGCCGAGTGGCAGCAGGCGGTGGACTATTCCTCGCGCGTACAGGGCGGTGGCGCGGCCACGCTGCTGGTGCTGATCCTGGTGTCGGCCGGCATCGCGGTGCGCGAGCACCGCCTGCGCGAAGACCTGGTCTGGCTGCGCGCCGGCCAGGCCGGGCTGGCCGAGCGCGTACAGGGTGAACACCGGCTGGAAACACTGGGGGAAGGCGTGCTCAGCTACCTGGCCAGCTACCTGGATGCCCAGGTCGGGGCGCTGTACCTGGCCGAGCGCGACGGCAGCTTCCGCCGGCTCGCCGCCTTCGCCGCGCCGCCGGGCAGCGCCCTGGTGCGGCCCGGCGACGGCCTGCTGGGCCAGGCCGCCAAGGAGCGGCGCACGCTGCGCGTGTCCGACGTTCCGGCCGGCTACCTGCCGATCAACTCCACGCTGGGCAGCGCCGACCCGCGCGAGCTGCTGGTGGCGCCGGCCCAGGTGGATGGGCGGGTGCGCGCCATGCTCGAACTGGGCTTCACCCGCAAGCTGGAGCCGGTGGACGAGCAGTTGCTCGAGCGCATGTCCGAGATGCTGGCGATCGCCGTGCGCACTTCGCACGACCGCACCCGGCTGGAGGAGCTGCTGGAGGAGACCCAGCGCCAGGCCGAGGAACTGCAGGCCCAGCAGGAAGAACTGCGCGTGTCCAACGAGGAGCTGGAGGAACAGGGCCGCGCGCTGCGCGAGTCGCAGGCGCAGCTGGAAGTGCAACAGAGCGAACTGGAGCAGAGCAACGCCCAGCTGGAAGAGCAGGCCCAGCAGCTGCAAGCGCAAAAGGACGAGCTGCAGCAGTCGCAGGACGTGCTGAGCACGAAGGCGGCCGAGCTCGAGCGTTCCAACCAGTACAAGAGCGAGTTCCTGGCCAACATGAGCCACGAACTGCGCACGCCGTTGAACTCCACGCTGATCCTGGCCAAGCTGCTCGCCGACAACAAGAGCGGCAACCTCACGAACGAGCAGATCAAGTACGCGCAGACCATCTCCTCGGCCGGCAACGACCTGCTGACCTTGATCAACGACATCCTGGACCTGTCCAAGATCGAGGCCGGCAAGGTCGAGGTGCATGCCGAGACCGTGCGCTTGGCCGGCCTGCTCGAGGGCCTGGCCAAGAGCCTGCAGCCCGCCGCCGGGCAGAAGGGCCTGCGCCTGTCGGTCAGCATCGCGCCCGATGCGCCGCGCCAGATCGTGACCGACGCCCAGCGCCTGGGCCAGATCCTCAAGAACCTGCTGTCCAACGCCATCAAGTTCACGCCCAACGGCACGGTCGAGCTGCAGCTGGCCGCCGGCCCCGATGGCGGCGTGCAGCTGGCGGTGCGCGACACCGGCATCGGCATTGCACCGGAGCAGCAGGAACTCATCTTCGAGGCCTTCCGCCAGGCCGACGGCAGCACGCACCGGCGCTTCGGCGGCACGGGCCTGGGCCTGTCGATCTCGCGCGACCTGGCCCATCTGCTGGGCGGCACGCTGACGGTGCAGAGCCAGGCCGGCGCGGGCAGCACGTTCACGCTGGCGCTGCCGGCGCGCTACGCGCCGCGCCAGGCCGAAGAGGCCGTTGGCCGGCCCGCACCCGTGCCCGCCGTGGCCCCGCAGCGCGTGCAGCGCAGCATTGCGCCGGCGCCCATGACGGCACCCGCCCCGCCAGCCAGCGCCGCGCCCCCGGCGCTGCAGGACGACCGCGACACGCTGCGCCCCGGTGCGCGGCTGATCCTCGTGATCGAGGACGACCAGCGCTTCGCCGCCATCCTGCGGGACCTGGCGCACGAAATGCAGTTCCAGTGCGTGCTCACCCACAGCGCCGCCGACGGCCTGGCCGCCGCGCTGAAGTACCGCCCCAGCGCCGTGCTCCTGGACATGAACCTGCCCGACCATTCGGGCCTCGGCGTGCTGGACCAGCTCAAGCACGATGCGCGCACGCGGCACATCCCGGTGCACGTGGTCTCGGTGGCCGACTACACGCAGGAGGCGCTGGAGCGCGGTGCCGTGGGCTATGACCTGAAGCCCGTCAAGCGCACGCAACTGGTCGAGGCGCTGGAGCGGCTGGAGGCCAAGATCTCGCAGGGCATCCGCCGCGTGCTGGTGGTCGAGGACGATGCGCGCCAGCGCGAGAGCATCGGCCAGCTGCTGGCCGGGCCCGACGTGGAGATCCGCGCGGCAGCCGATGCCGCCGCCGCGCTGCGCGCGCTGGCCGAGCAGACCTTCGACTGCATGATCATGGACCTGAACCTGCCCGACTTGTCCGGCTACGAGCTGCTGGAACAGATGGCGGCGCAGGAGGGCACGGCCTTCCCGCCCGTGATCGTCTACACCGGCCGCTCGCTCACGCATGCCGAGGAGCAGCAGCTGCGCCGCTTCTCCAAGTCCATCATCATCAAGGACGCCCGCTCGCCCGAGCGGCTGCTCGACGAGGTCACGCTGTTCCTGCACCAGGTGGAGTCGCAGCTGCCCGCCGAGGCCCAGCGCCTGCTGCGCCTGGCGCGCGACCGCGACGCCACGCTGGAAGGCCGGCGCATCCTCGTGGTGGAGGACGATGTGCGCAACATCTTCGCGCTGACCAGCGTGCTCGAGCCCAAGGGCGCGCAGATCACGCTGGCGCGCAACGGCCTGGAGGCCCTGGCCGCGCTGGAGCGCACACGCGCCGACAAGGCCGATGCCGAGGCCCGCATCGACCTCGTGCTGATGGACATCATGATGCCGGAGATGGACGGCCTGACCGCCATGCGCGAGATCCGCAAGCAGCCCGAGTGGAGGAAGCTGCCCATCATCGCGCTCACCGCCAAGGCCATGCGCGACGACCAGGAGAAGTGCCTGGCCGCCGGCGCCAACGACTACATCGCCAAGCCGCTGGACGTGGAGCGGCTGCTCTCCCTGCTCCGCGTGTGGATGCCGAAGTAAGCGATGTCCGACCAGACCTTCGACATCGAGATGGGCCTGCTCGTGGACGCCATCTACCTGCGCTGGCACTTCGACTTCCGCGGCTACGCGCAGGCCTCGCTGCGGCGCCGGCTCAAGACCGCGATGGGGCGCTTTTCCTGCACCTCGCTCTCGCAGTTGCAAGACAAGGTGCTGCACCAGAGCGACTTCTTCCCCGCGCTGCTGGACTACCTCACGGTGCAGGTCAGCGAGATGTTCCGCGATCCGGACTACTTCCTCGCGCTCAGGCGCGAGGTGGTGCCGCTGCTGCGCACCTACCCCTCGCTCAAGATCTGGGTGGCCGGCTGCAGCACCGGCGAAGAGGTCTACTCGCTGGCCATCCTGCTGCGCGAGGAAGGCCTGCTGGAGCGCACGCTGATCTACGCCACCGACATCAACCCGCAGGCGCTGCAGCAGGCCGAGGCCGGCATCTACGAGCTGGACCGCATCGCCGGCTTCACGCTCAACCACCAGCGCGCTGGCGGCAAGAGTTCGCTGTCGGACTACTACACGGCCGCCTACGGCCGCGCGGTGTTCGACAAGAGCCTGCGCCGCAACGTGGTGTTCTCCGACCACAGCCTGGCCACCGACTCGGTGTTCGCCGAGATGCAGCTGGTCTCCTGCCGCAATGTGCTGATCTACTTCGACCGGCCGCTGCAGGACCGTGCGCTCGGCCTGTTCCGCGACGCGCTGTGCCGCAAGGGCTTCCTCGGGTTGGGCAGCAAGGAATCGCTGCGTTTTTCCTCCTGCGCGAGCGCGTTCGCGGAGTTCGTGCGCGAAGAGCGCATCTACCAGAAAAGCCTATGACTGCCGCCCCATCGCTCGCAGGCCGCGTGGACGCGGTCGTCATCGGTGCCTCGGCCGGCGGTGTCGAGGCCTTGTCGCAGCTGCTGCCCGCGCTGCCGGCCGGCCTGCGTGCCCCGGTGTTCGTGGTGCAGCACCTGCCGCGCGACCGCTCCAGCCTGCTCGTGGAGATCTTCGCGCCGCGCTGCGCCGTGCCGCTGCAGGAAGCGCAGGACAAGCAGCCCATCGAGCCCGGCCATGTCTACTTCGCACCGCCCGACTACCACCTGCTGCTGGATGCCGGCCCACGGCTGGCGCTGTCTGTGGATGCGCCCGTGCACTACTCGCGCCCGGCCATCGACGTGCTCTTCCAGTCCGCCGCCGAGCTCTACGGCCCGCGCCTGCTCGGCATGGTGCTGACCGGCGGCAACCAGGACGGCGCCGAGGGCCTGGCCAGCGTGCGCGCGGCCGGCGGCCTGTCGGCCGTGCAGGATCCAGCGGATGCACAGATGCCGCTGATGCCCGAATGCGCACTGGCCCGGGGCCCGGCCGACTTCGTGCTGCCGCTGCGCGCGCTGGTCGCGCTGCTGGGCACGCTGGACGCGACCTCGCCCCCCTCCCCCGCCACGCGGAGCCCTGCATGACCCCGCACCGCCCTTTCGCCGCCAGCACCCCCGGCCCGGCCGAGCGGCCCGAGCCGATCAAGTGCCTGATCGTCGACGACCTCGACGAGAACCTGCTCGCGCTCGCCGCGCTGCTGCAGAGCGAGGAGGTCGAGGTGCTGCAGGCCCGTTCGGGCACCGAGGCACTGGAGCTGCTGCTGCGCCACGAGGTCGCGCTGGCCCTGGTCGATGTGCAGATGCCCGAGATGGATGGCTTCGAGCTGGCCGAGATGATGCGCGGCATGGAGCGCACGCGCCATGTGCCCATCATCTTCGTGACCGCCGGCACGCGCGATGCGCAGCGCATGTTCCGCGGCTACGAGGCCGGCGCGGTGGACTTCCTCTACAAGCCCGTCGAGCCGCATGTGCTGTGCGGCAAGGCCGGCGTGTTCTTCCAGCTGTACCGGCAGAAGCAGCAGCTGGCCCGCAACCTGCAGGAGCGCACCGAGACGCTGCGCCTGCACGAGCTCTTCACGGCCGTGCTGGGCCATGACCTGCGCGGCCCGCTGTCGGCCATCACCACGGCCGCCGAACTGCTGCTGCGCCGGCCCGACGAGACCACGCGCACCGTGGCCCAGCGCCTGCTGCGCAGCGGCCAGTGGATGGGCCGCATGATCGAGGACATGCTCGACCTCGCGCGCACGCGCCAGGGTGGTGGCATGCCCATGGCCAGCGAGCGCTTCGACCTCGGCGCGCTGGCCGAGCGCGTGGTGCAGGAGCGCCAGAGCACGCGGCCCGACAAGCAGGTGCTGCTGGACCGGCAGGGCAACCTGCAGGGCGACTGGGACGAGGACCGGCTCACGCAGGTGCTGTCCAACCTGGTCGGCAACGCCCTGCGGCACGGCGAAGGCGAGGTGGTGCAGGTGGAGCTGGACGGCAGCCACGCCACCAGCGTGCGCCTGTCGGTGCGCAACGGCGGCGAGATCCCGGCCGACGTGCTGCCGCATATCTTCGACCCCTTCCGCAGCGGCCGCGCGCACGCCGAGGAAGCACCGTCGCGGCGCGCCAGCACCCGCAACGAAGGCCTGGGCCTGGGCCTGTACATCGTGCGCGAGATCGTGCGCGCGCATGGCGGCCAGCTGCAGGTGGAATCGGCCGCGGGCCGCACCTGCTTCAGCGTGGTCCTGCCGCGTGCGCCGCAGGCGGTGGCCAGCGCGCCCGGCCTGGGCACCTTGCCGTAGCGCCACGCGGCGCCGGGCCGGCAGGCGGCGGCGCGCCCGTCCTACAGCGCGCAGTGCGTGCGGTGGCCAGCATGGCGGTGTTCCAAACCAATGGGAGACCACCATGCCAGCACTCCACAGCCGCCGCGGCCTGCATGCCATCGGCGCCATCGCCCTCGCCACGCTGCTCGCAGCCTGCCAGCGCAACGAGGCACCCACGCCCGGCGTCTCGGGCAACAGCGCCAACGCGCCGGCCACCAGCGCCAGCGCGCCGGCGGCCATCCCCAGCGTGCCCGACAGCACGGGCGGTGCGGGCGGCACCGGCAAGAGCCCTGGCACGGAAACGCCGCCCGGCAGTAGCGGTGCCGGCAGCGCCGCGCCTGCACCCACGCCCGACCCGGCCATGACGCCCGGCTCCGCACCGCCTGCCATCCCGCCGGCTTCGGCACCCGGCAGCGGCGGCTGAGGCCGGTCGGAAGCGTCCTACCGGAGCTTGGCGCCGATCCCGGCCCCCAGCGCCGGGCCCGCAACGCAACCTGAGATCCATCGCAGGCAGGGCACGGCCCCTGCCGATCTCTGCAACCGCACATCCACAGGAGCGAACCAAGATGGCAAACCGCAACCAGCGCCACCCCCAGCAGGACCAGTGGCGCGACAACGACCGCAACCAGATGGGCCAGTACGCCGACCAGCAGCGCCAGTACGGCGGCCAGCGCTACCAGGACAGCAGCCACGATGCGCGCAACTGGGGCGCACGCCACGAAGGCAGCGACCTGCACCGCCACGACCCCGCCCAGGCGAGCTACGGCCGCGCCAGTGCACCCGATGTGCATGGCGGCCCCAGTGGCGGCTACCAGCGCGACTGGCAGGCCGACCCCGGCTACAACCAGCCGGGCTACATGCGCAACCCGAGCCACCAGGGCTACGGCAGCCGCGATGAGCGCCAGAGCGGTGGCTACGGCAGCTACGGAGGTGGCGACCAGGACTATCGCAACCAGAGCTACCGCCAGGGCGACCGGGGCTACGACGAGGGCCGCGACTGGAACCGGTACGGCGGCGCCAACGGCAGCGACGAAGACCGCCATGGCCATGAGCGCTTCCAGGGCGGCGGGGGCGGCTACCGCTCCAATTCCGGGCCCTACGCCGGCAGCCAGACCTATGGCGGCTACGGCGACCAGCTGGGCTACGGCTCCTACCAGGGCGGCGGCCGCCAGCAGCAGCACCACGACCCCGACTACCAGCAATGGCGTGAGCAGCAGCTGCGCAACCTGGACGAGGACTACCAGTCCTGGCGCGGCGAGCGCTACAAGAAGTTCTCCGACGAGTTCGACAGCTGGCGCAAGAACCGCCAGGGCACCGAGCAGAAGAACGATCTGCCGGGCAGCACGGGGAGCAACGCCACCAACAACCCGGGCACGAAGTGAGGGCCGGCAGGCACTGAAGGGGGCGCCGCGGGGCGCCCTTTTTCTCGTCTACAGGGGCAGCGTGGCGGATAGACCCACGAGCCAGTTGCGGCTAGGCGCCGGCTCGAAGAAGCGGCTGTTGCCCTCGTTGACGATGACCGAGCCCGCATAGCGCTTGTCCAGCAGGTTGTCGGCCCGCACGAAGCCCTCCAGCTGCCAGCCGCCCACCCGCGCCGCGTAGCCCGTGTACAGGCCCAGCACGCCGTAGCCGGCCGCCGCGTCGGCATTGGCATCGTTCACATAGACCTTGCCCAGCAGGCGCCAGTCGGCTCCGGCGCGCCAGCCCTGCGGCGGCGCCCAGGCGGCGCTGGCGTACAGGCTGCTCTTGGCCAGGCCCGGCAGGCGGGCACCGGCGTTGGCGCCATCGCGGTAGCGTGCATCGAGCACCGTGGCCGCCACCTGCGTGCGCAGGTGCTGCGCGTAGCGCTGCGCCCACGACAGCTCCAGCCCGTTGCGCCGCGTCTGGCCGGCGTTCTGCGCAGTCGAGCGCCCGTTGACGGTGCTGGTCACGATCTCGTCCTCGGTGCCTGTGCGGAACACCGCGGCGGTCCATTCGCCGAAGGCCGCGCTGCGGTGCTTGAGGCCCGCCTCCACGCTTTTGCTGCGCGCCGGATTCAGGCCGAAGTTCAGGCCGGGCTGCTGGTCGGGCCGGTAGGAGATCTCGTTGAGCGTGGGGGTCTCGAAGCCCTTGCCGGCAGACGCGTACACGCGCAGGCTCTCGGTGATCGCGAAGCTCGCGCCGACCACCGGCAAGGTGGCGCCGTAGCGTGCCGCGCCGCTGTCGTCGGGGTTGCTGGCCGTGATGTAGCGGTCCTGCGAATCGAAACGGATGCGGCTGTGGCGCAGGCCGGCGTTGACGGTCCAGCGCTGGGTGATGCGCCAGTCGGCCTGCAGGTACTGGTCGAAGTTGCTGACGCGGTTGCGCTCGTCGCGGCGCAGCGCGCCCTGCACGCCGAGGGTGCTGCCGACAAAGTTGGTATAGCCGCGCCGGTCCTCGCGCAAACCGTCGTAGGCCAGCCCCGCCACCACGGTGAGCGGCGCATCGGCCAGCTGCGTGCGCCAGGTCCAGCGCAGGTCGGCGCCGGCATAGTCGCGGTCCAGGTCGATCACGCCGCCAGGGTGGCGCGGGTTGTTCTGCACGGCGACGGGGATGGACTGGAATTGCGTGGTGCCGCGCTGCCCGCCATACAGCGTGGCCTGCAGCGCATGGGCTTCGCTCAGGTAGTGCTCATAGACCAGGCCGGCCTGGGTCTGGTCCATGTTCTTGCGCGTATTGAAGTTCAGCGCCGCGGGATCGACGCCGCGCGGATTCGCCTGCCACTGCGCGCGGTTGAGGCCGAGCGGGTCGTCGGCCTTGGGCAGCACCACCCGGTTCGCCACCAGCGTGAGCTTGCCGTCCTCGTGCGGACGCAGCGTGAGCTTGGCATTGGCCAGCGTGCGGCGCGCGGCGCTGTGCTCGCGGTAGCCGTCCGTGCTGAAGCGGCTGGCCGAGACCACGTAGCCGACCCCGCTGTCGTTCGGGCCCGTGTTGCCGCTCACCTTGGCACCGAAGCGCAGCAGCCCGTCGCTGCCGGCAGCCGTGTCCAGCCGCAGCCGCGGTGCGCCGCTGCCCTCTTCGGTGAACACCTGCAGCACGCCGCCGGAGGAGTTGCCGTAGAGCGAGGAGAACGGCCCGCGCAGCACCTCGATGCGCTCGGCCGAGGCCAGGTCCACGTGCGAGAGCTGGCCCTGTCCGTCGGGTTGTGTGGCGGGAATGCCGTCCACGTACAGGCGCAGCCCGCGGATGCCGAAGGTGGCGCGCGTGCCGAAGCCGCGCATGGAGATCTGCACGTCCTGGGCGTAGTTCTGGCGCTCGCGCGCCTGCAGGCCCGGCACGCTGCCCAGGGCCTCGGAGATGTTGACCTGGGCACGGCCCAGGCGCAGCGTGTCGCCGTCGATGCGCTCGACCGAGGCCGGCACGGCCAGCGGATCGGCCTCGGTGCGCGTGGCGGTGACCACGGTGGCGGCCAACGCCGGGGCCGGGCCCTGCGTCTGGGCCGACAAGGGCAATGCGGTGGTCGAGCAGACCAGCAGGGGCATCCAACGCAACGAGGGTTTCATGCGGCACATCCGGACACGGTGGGGGCGCCATTCTCGCCATTCTGTGAATGCGCCTGTAGGACGCCGCCCCGACCCGTGCTCCGCCGCCCGGCCGACCGTTGCGTGGACCGCAAAACCCGCTGCGCGGACGGGTATAACCGCCGGCAAGGTCGATCGACCACCAGACCAACCAACACACGGAGTAACACGTGTCCGACCTGCCTCCTACTTCTGCCGAACCCATCGAAGCCATGGCGCAGATCGGTGTGCCGGGCCTGGACGACGTGCTGGGCGGCGGCCTCACGGCCAACCGGCTCTACCTGCTGGAAGGTGCGCCCGGCGCGGGCAAGACCACGATCGCGATGCAGTTCCTGATCGAGGGCGCGCGGCATGGCGAATCGGTGCTCTACGTCACGCTGTCGGAGACCGCCAAGGAACTGGCCGGCGTGGCCCGTTCGCACGGCTGGGACCTCAGCGGCGTGCACGTGCGCGAGATGCTGCCCAACAACGATGCGCTGGAGCCCGAGGAGCAGTACACGATGTTCCACCCCTCCGAGGTGGAACTCAGCGAGACCACGCTCAAAATCCTCGCCGACGTGGAGCTGCTGCGCCCGCAGCGCGTGGTGTTCGACTCGCTGTCGGAGCTGCGTCTGCTGGCCGGCAACTCGCTGCGCTACCGGCGCCAGATCCTGGCGCTCAAGCAGTTCTTCGCGGGGCGCAACTGCACCGTGCTGCTGCTGGACGACATGACGGCGATGGAGCACGACCTGCAGGTGCAGAGCATCTCGCACGCGGTGATCCGGCTCGACCAGAGCAACGCCGACTTCGGCTCCACGCGGCGGCGCCTGCTCGTCACCAAGTACCGTGGCCGGCAGTTTCGCACCGGCTACCACGACTACACGATCAACCGCGGCGGCCTGCAGGTGTTTCCGCGCCTGGTGGCGGCCGAGCACACCAAGCCGATGGAACAGGTGCGCATGCCCAGCGGCCTGCCGGCGCTGGATGCGCTGCTGGGCGGAGGCATCGAGCGCGGCACCAGCAGCCTGTTCGTCGGGGCGCCCGGCACCGGCAAATCCACGCTGGCGGTGCAGTTCGCGCTGGCGGCGGCGCGCCGCGGCGAGCGCTCGGCGCTGTTCATCTTCGATGAGAGCATCAACACGCTGCGCACGCGTTGCGCCGGCATGGGCATGGAGCTCGGCCCCCACATCGACCAGGGCCTGATCCGCGTGCGCCAGGTCGATCCGGCCGAACTGTCGCCTGGCGAGTTCGTGCACTTGGTGCGCGAGGCCGTCACCGAGCACGAGGCCAAGGTGCTGCTGATCGACAGCCTCAACGGCTACCTGAACGCCATGCCGGACGAGCGCTTCCTGATCGTGCAGCTGCACGAGCTGCTGACCTACCTCGGCCAGCACGGCGTGGCCACGCTGATGGTCGGCGCGCACCACGGCCTGGTCGGCGGCAACATGACGTCGGCCGTGGACGCCAGCTACCTGGCCGATGCGGTGGTGCTGCTGCGCTACTTCGAACTGGCCGGCGAGGTGCGCCAGGCGATCTCGGTCGTCAAGAAGCGCGGCGGCCAGCACGAGCGCAGCATCCGCGACTTCTCGCTGACCGAGACCGGCATCCGCATCGGCGAGCCGCTGCGCCACTTCCGCGGCATCCTGACCGGCGTGCCGATCCCTGTCGACGCGCCGGCCAGCACCCCTCCATGAGTGAAACCGCCGACGCGCTGGAATGCCGGGTCCTGATGCGCGGCGCGACCGCCAGGGACGCGCTGATGACGCGGGCCGTGCTCGAACGCGCCGACGTGCAGGTGCAGACCTGCAGCACGCTGGCCGAACTGGTGGACGAACTGGCACGCGGCGCCGGCGCACTGGTGCTGGCCGAAGAGGCCCTGGCCGACCCGGCCGCCACGGGACTCACCCAGGCCCTGCAGCGACAGCCGCCCTGGTCGGACCTGCCGGTGCTGGTGCTGGCGCGCCAGGGCGCCGATTCGCGCGTCGTGGCCGAGGCCATGGACAGCGTGGCCAACGTCACCGTGATCGAGCGGCCGATGCGGGTGGCGGCGTTCGTGAGCTCGGTGCGCTCGGCCCTGCGTGCGCGCAAGCGCCAGTACGACCTGCGCGCCACGCTGGAGGGCCTGCGCGTGGCCGACCAGCGCAAGACCGAGTTCCTGGCCACGCTGGCGCACGAGCTGCGCAACCCGCTGGCGCCGCTGCAGACCGCGCTGACGCTGCTCAAGCGCAAGCGGCCCGGCCCCGACGAGGCGGCGCGCCACTACGACATGATGCGGCGCCAGATCGACCACATGGTGCGGCTCGTGAACGACCTCATGGAGATCTCGCGCATCACGCGCGGCAGGATCGAGCTGGACATGGGGCCCATCGACCTGCGCCAGGTGCTGCGCGACGCGGTGGAGCTGAGCCGCCCGCTGCTCGACGCCGCGCAGCACCAGCTCGCGCTGCGGCTGCCCGAGGGCCCGCTGCCGCTTGCGGGCGACAGCGTGCGGCTCACGCAGGTGTTCTCCAACCTGCTCAACAACGCCGCCAAGTACACGCCCGCCGCCGGGCATGTGGTGCTGACCGCGCAGGCGCAGGACGGCCAGGCGGTCGTCGGCGTGCAGGACGACGGCATCGGCATCGCGCCCGACATGCTGGACACGGTGTTCGACATGTTCGTGCAGGTCAGCGGCGCGTCCAAGGCCGCGCAGGGCGGCCTGGGCATCGGGCTCACGCTGGCGCGCAGCCTCGTCGAACTGCACGGCGGCCGCATCGTGGCGCACAGCGCGGGGCTGGGCCAGGGCAGCACGTTCACCGTGCGCCTGCCGTTGCAGGCGGAGCCGGCGGTGGAGACGCCGGTCGACGCGCCGGCTGCCACCGCGGCCGCGCTGACCGCGCTGGTGGTGGACGACAACCGCGACGCCGCCGACAGCCTGGCCGAGTTCCTGGAGGCCGTGGGCATGTCCACGGGCGTGGCCTACAGCGGCGCGCAGGCGCTGGAGCTGCTGCCCGAACTGCGGCCTGACTTGGCCATCCTGGACATCGGCATGCCGGGCATGGACGGCTACGAGCTCGCGCGGCGCCTGCGCCAGCATCCGGCCGGCCAGCGCACCCTGCTCGTGGCGCTGACCGGCTGGGGCCAGCAACGCGACCGCGAGGCCACCGCCGAGGCCGGCTTCGACCACCACCTGGTCAAGCCGCTGGACCCCGAGCAGCTGATCGCGCTGGTGGAGGGCTTCAGTCGCTGAGCAGCTCGCCGACCGGCTGCAGGTCTTCCACGTGGTCGCAGATGGCCTTGATGACCATCATGATCGGGATGCCCAGCAGCAGGCCCGGCACGCCCCAGAGCCAGCCCCAGAAGATCACGCCCACGAACACCGCCACCGGGTTCATGCGGCTGGTGCGGCTGGTGAGCCAGGGCACGAGCAACTGGCCCACCAGCGTGTGGATGGCCAGCGAGCTGCCGGCGATCAGCAGTGCCATCTCGTAGCTGTCGAACTGCAGCAGCGCCAGCAGGCCGGAACCCACCATGACCACCAGCGAGCCCAGGTAGGGAATCAGGTTGGTGACGCCGGCCACGATGCCCCAGACCGCCGCGTTCTCCAGGCCGAAGGCCCAGAACACGAGCCCGGTGGCCACGCCGACGATGGCGCTCGTGAGGATCTGCACCAGCAGGTAGCGCTCCACATGGCCGACGATGTCGTCCAGCACCTGCACCGTGATCTTCTTGCGGCTGAAGCTGTCGCCGCTGATGCGCACGAGCTTGCGCCGGAACATGGTGCCCGAGGCCAGCGCGAAATAGGTCATGAAGGTGACCAGCGTGAGCTGAAGCGCCATGCTGACCAGGCCCATGGTGCCCGTCCACAGGTAGTCGCGCACGTTGAAGCGCGGCCGCTCGATGGTCACGCGCTGCACGCCGCGGCGCGGCGGCTCGGCCGCGCCCTCGGCCGCCTGCTCCAGGTGGGCGGCTGCCTTCTGCACGGTGTTCAACGCGCTCACGTCGCCCGGCCGGTGGCTGGCCTGCACATGCATGCGCAGCTTCTGCGCCGCCACGGGCAGTGCATCGAGCAGCGCGCCGGCGCTGCCCGCCAGCCGGTAGCCCGTGAAGCCGATGGCGCCCAGCAGCGCCAGCAGCACCACTGCGGCACCGATCCAGCGCGACACGTGCCAGCGCGCGAGCCGCTCCACCGCCGGCGACAGCGCGTAGGTGAGCAGCAGGCTCATCATGAGCGGGATGAACACCTGCGCCGCCCAGCGCAGCGCGAAGACGCAGGCCAGCACGGCGATCACGGCCAGTGCCGCATTGCGCATGTCCACCGCGGCGTCGGGCAGCGCATGCCCGCCCTCCGGCGCGGGCGACGCGGCGACCGGCTCCGGGGCCTCCTCCTTGTGTGCATCCATGGACGCTTCCTCTTCTGTGTTGCGCTCAGTGCTGCGCGTGGCCCGCGGAGCGCACCGATGCTCGTGGCCGCCCCCGTCCGGCGCTGAGGGTTCTTGCGCCCTGCGCTTGCAGGACAACGCCGCGACTTGCATGTTCCCGAACCGAAACGCGATCTGCCACTCCTAGAATTTCTGTGGCAAAAGAAACCGGCCCGCGCCCACCACCTTCGCGGCCGGCCCCAAAAAGACCCGCCCGAGGACACCCATGGCTTCCCATGCCCAAACCCTGATCGCGCTGTTGCAGGACGAGCGCACCACCCTGCTCAAGGCGTGGACCACCGCCACCCATGGCGCCCATGCCAGCACCGCCAGCCGCGAGGAGGCGCAAGAGCTGTTCGATGCGCTGCTGCAGGCCCTGCAGAGCGATGCGCCCGACGACCTGCGGGCCGAGGGCTGGTCCCACGCGCGCCGGCAGCTCGACGCGCTGTCGGCATCGCGCGCGGCCCAGGGCCAGAGCGCGGGCGACACCAGCGCCTTCGTGCTGGCGCTCAAGCAGCCGATCTTTGCCGCGCTGCAGCAACGCCTGGGCCAGGACAGCCAGACGCTGCTGCAGGCCGTGCTCAGCGTGACCGACAAGCTCGACGCGATGGCGCAATGGACGGCGACGGCCTTCCAGCGCACGCGCGAGGAACTCATCGCGCGCCAGCAGCAGGAACTGCTGGAACTGTCCACGCCCGTCATCAAGCTCTGGGAGGGCGTGCTGGCCGTGCCCATGATCGGCACGCTCGATTCCAGCCGCACGCAGATGGTCATGGAGGCCCTGCTGCAGAAGATCGTCGACACCGAATCGGGCCTGGCCATCATCGACATCACCGGCGTGCCGACGGTGGACACGCTGGTCGCGCAGCACCTGCTCAAGACCGTCACGGCCATCCGCCTGATGGGTGCGGACTGCATCATCAGCGGCGTGCGGCCGCAGATCGCCCAGACCATCGTGCACCTGGGCGTGGACCTGCAGGGCGTGACCACCAAGGCCAGCCTGGCCGCGGCGCTCGCATTGGCGCTCAAGCGCGGCGGCTGGACCGTCTCGCGCAACGCCTGAGCCGCCCCGCCATGTACCGCATCCCGATCCTGCAGATGGGCAGCGCGCTGCTCGTCACCATCCAGGTCGACATGGAGGACCAGACGGCCGTGCAGCTGCAGGACGACCTGGCGACCCGCATCGAGACCACCGGTGCCAACGGCGTGCTGATCGACATCTCGGCGCTGGAGATCGTCGACTCCTTCGTCGGCCGCATGCTGGCCTCGATCTCGGGCATCGCGCGCGTGCTGGACGCCACCACGGTGGTGGTCGGCATGCAGCCGGCGGTGGCCATCACGCTGGTCGAGCTGGGCCTGTCGCTGCAGGGCGTGAAGACGGCACTCAACGTCAAGCGCGGCATGCTGCTGCTCGAGCAGGGCCAGCGCGGAGAGTCTCTTGAACCCGACTGATCCCACCGGGCAGATGCCGCTGCGCGGCGAGCCCGACATCGTGCTCAGCCGCCAGCTGGTGCGCAAGCTGACGCAGCAGCTGGGCTTCTCGCTGGTCGACCAGACCAAGATGATCACGGCCGCCAGCGAACTCTCGCGCAACACCGT
>NZ_QPJK01000017.1 GCF_003337555.1 Pseudorhodoferax soli
CGCGCCAGCGGCGGCCTGGGGCTGGGCCTGTCCATCGTCAAGCACCTGGCCGAGCTGCACGGCGGTGGTGTGGAACTGAGCAGCCCGGGCCTGGATGCCGGCACCACGGCGCGCGTGTGGCTGCCGCTGCAGCCGGCCATGGCCGACGGCGGGCCGGCTCCGGAGACCCAGCCCGGCGCGCTGGACGACGCCGCGCTGGCAGGCCTGAGCGGCCGCCGGGTGCTGGTGGTGGAGGACGACCGCGACGCGGCCGAGATGCTGGAGCACATCCTGGAGGACCGCGGCGCCCAGGTGCGCATCGCGGGCGACCACGACAGCGGGCTGGCGGCGCTGCAGGACGCGCGGCCCGACCTGCTGCTGAGCGACATCGGCCTGCCCGGCAAGGACGGCTATGCGCTGATCCGCCATTGGCGCGCGCAGGAAAAGCGTGACGGCCAGCCGCGTCTGCCGGCCATCGCGCTCACCGCCTTCGGCCGGCCGGACGACCGCGCCATGGCGCTGGACGCAGGCTTCGACGCGCACGTGGCCAAGCCGTTCGAGCCGCAGCTGCTGCTCAACACGATCCGCCGGCTGCTGGGGTGAGCCATGGTCCGCGCGGCGGACTACATGGCACCTGCCTGCGCACCGTCAGCCGCTCTGCGCCGGCCGCGCCAAGCTCGGGCCCATCCCTTTTCCAGACAGGAGTTCCGTCCATGCCAGCGCCGCAGCATCTTCGCCTCGCCCTTCCCGCCCTCTGCGCGGCCGCCGCCCTGGCCCTGCTCAGTGGCTGCGGCGAGGCCTCGCGGCTGCCCGAGACCGGCGTGGCCGGCTCGGCGCCGCAGCTGCCCGCACCCAGCACCAGCCTGATCCCCACCGTCAAGGTCGCGCCTGTGGAAGGCTGGGCTGCCGACGCGGCGCCCAAGCCCGCGCCCGGCATGACCGTGACGGCCTTTGCGCGCGGGCTCAGCCATCCGCGTTGGATCACCGTGCTGCCCAACGGCGACGTGCTGGTGGCCGAGAGCAACAAGCCGGCCAACGCGGGCGAAGGCAAGCCGCCATCCTTGCGCGGCTGGGTGCAGGGCCTGTTCATGAAACGCGCCGGCGCGGGCGTGCCCAGCGCCGACCGCATCACGCTGCTGCGCGATGCCGACGGCGATGGCGTGGCCGAAGTGCGCAGCGTGCTGCTGCAAGGCCTCACCTCGCCCTTCGGCATGGCGCTGGTGGGCCAGACCCTGTTCATCGCCAACGCCGACGCGGTGGTGAAGCTGCCCTACCAGGTGGGCCAAACCCAGGTCACGGCGCAGCCGACCAAGCTCGTGGACCTGCCCGCGAAGATCAACCACCACTGGACCAAGAACCTGATCGCCAGCGCCGACGGCAAGAAGCTCTACGTGACGGTGGGCTCCAACAGCAACATCGGCGAGAACGGCCTGGAGAACGAGGAAGGCCGCGCCGCCATCTGGGAGGTGGACGCCGAGACCGGCCAGCACCGCGTCTACGCCTCGGGCCTGCGCAACCCCAACGGCATGGCCTGGGAGCCCGGCAGCGGCAAGCTGTGGACCGTGGTGAACGAGCGCGACGAACTCGGCAACGACCTCGTGCCCGACTACCTGACGGCGGTGGAGGAAGGCGCTTTCTACGGCTGGCCCTGGAGCTACTTCGGCCAGCATGTGGACGAACGCGTGACGCCCGCGCGGCCGGAGATGGTGGCCAAGGCGCGCGTACCCGACTACGCGCTGGGCGCGCATGTGGCGCCGCTGGGCCTTGCCATGGGCGACAGCAAGGTGCTGGGCGGCAAGTTCGGCACCGGCGCCTTCATCGGCAACCACGGCTCGTGGAACCGCAAGCCACCGAGCGGCTACAAGGTGGTGTTCGTGTCGTTCGTGGATGGCAAGCCGCAGGGCCTGCCGCGCGACGTGCTCACCGGCTTCCTGACCGAGGACGGCAAGGCTTTGGGGCGGCCCGTGGGCGTGGCGCTGGACCAGCGTGGAGGATTGCTGGTGGCCGATGACGTGGGGAACGCGGTGTGGCGTGTGGGAGCGCCGGGCGGCTGAGCTGCGGCCCGGCTTGCCCCATCAGAAGTCGACCGAAGCGGACAGCATCAGCGTGCGGGGGGCGCCGACGGTCACGTAGGTGCTGGTGATCCAGTAGTCGCGGTCGAACACGTTCTCCAGGTTGGCGCGCAGCGTCACGGGCTTGCCGGAGATCCTGGTGGCATAGCGCGCACCCAGGTCCAGGCGGGTCCAGCTCGGCATGTTCAGCGTGTTGGCGGGGCTCGTGTAGACGCTGGAGGTGTGGATCACGCGGCCGTTGACGCTCAGGCCGGGCACCCAGGGCGTGTCCCAGTCCAGGCCCAGGTTGAAGGTGCGGTCCGGCACGCCGGGGGCGTTGTTGCCCTGGTTGGCCGGCGCCGTGCGCGTCAGCTTGGCGTCGTTGAAGGCCATGCTCGCCATGGCCCGCAATCCACGCAGCACCTCGCCGTAGGCCGTCAGTTCCAGCCCGCGGTTGCGTTGCTCGCCGTCAAAGCTGTAGATGTTGTTCTCGGTGAGCGAAGCAGGCCGCTTGATCTGGTAGAGCGCCACTTGCGTCATCAAGCGGCCCCAATCCACCTTGACGCCCAGCTCGATCTGCCTGGACTTCTGCGGTGGAAACAGCTGACCTTCGTTGTCCGTGCCTTCGGGCGCCACGCCGCCGCGGACCAAGCCCGCGGTGTAGTTCGTGTAGATCGACACATTGTTGACGGGCTTCACAACCAAACCGGCCAAAGGCGAGGTCGCACTCCTTTTGTAGGGTGTCGGGTTGGTCCCGAAGGATTCTTGCTCGATGGTCTGGTCGCGTACGCCGAGGGTCAGCAACACGCGGTCATTCGCAAATGCCATCGTGTCGACCAGCGCAATGCCGTACTGATGGAGTTCGTTGGACTTCACCGGCTCGCCGCGCACGCCCACCATGGGGATCAGGGGCGTCGGGTTGTAAATGCTCGATGGCGTGGAGGCCCCGGTGGTGAACAGATTGCCCGCCTCCTGCTCCAGCAGGTTCACACCCAGCGCGACCGTGTGCTTGACGGAGCCGGTGCTGAAGCGGGTGCGCAGGCCGGCATCGGCAGCGGTGGTCTTGCCGTAGTAGTCGTACCAGTTGTTGGTCACGGTGAAGCTGCCGTCCTGCCGCAGCCCACCCACAGCGCGCGGAAAGACCTGCTGGTAGTCGACCTCCGAGTAGCCAACGCCACCCCACACCGTGGTGCGGTCATCGATGTCGTACTCCAGCCGCGTCGACACCAGATCGACGTTGTCCTTCAGGTCCGTTCCCGGATACCAGTTGCTGCGTGGGGACGGCGGATCGATCGGCCGCGTGACCGTCGAAGCGAAGCTGATCTGAGGCCGGAACTCGACCGTCTTGCCACGGCTGGACATGGCGTCCAGCGACCAGCGCAGCCCCGACCCCGCATAGTCCAGCCCCAGGGACGCCAGGCCGAGGCGCTGGCGGCCACCGTCCACATTGCCCTCGCCATTGCGCCAGACGCCATTGACGCGCACGCCCCATTCGTTGTCTTGGCCAAAGCGGCGGCCCACATCCAGGTGCGTTCCGAACTGCGCTTGGCCCATGTACGTGCCCGTCAGGCGCGTCAGCGGAATGTCGCCGGCCCGCTTGGTCACGATGTTGATGCCGCCACCGATGTTGCCGGTGGGCGACATGCCGTTGAGGAACGCGCCGGGGCCCTTCAGCACCTCGACCCGTTCGGTCATCTCCAGCGGGATGCGTGTCGTGGGCGCCAGGCCGTACAGCCCATTGAACCCCACATCACCATTCGGCACCGTGAAGCCGCGGATCTGGAAGTCGTCGCCGAAGCCACCGCGCGACGTCAGGTTGCGCACCGAAGCATCGTTCATCACCACATCGGCGACCGTCAGTGCCTGCTGGTTCTGGATCAGCTCGGCCGTGTAGTTCGTCGTGCTGAACGGCACGTTCATGAGGTCGGTCGTGCCCAGGATGCCCAGGCTGCCGCCGCGCGCCAGCTGGCCCCCCGAATAGGTCTTTTGCAGGTTGCCGATGGCTTCGGCCTGGTCGGACACCGTCACTTCCTTGAGCTGGGCACTGCCGGGCGCGGTCTGCGCCAGGGCGCCCACTGACGCGATGGCCATGCTGGCCCCGATGCATTGGCGCATCAGTCGCGCAAGCGGAGTGGGCACAAAACGCTGGGCACGGCGGGACGAAAGACCGGAAATTGAATGCATGGAATGGCGTGCAGAAGATCGGAAACAAGAGGGGTCGAACACGGGCATAGCCGTGCGAAGCCTTGGACGGGCACCAACCCCATGCCGAGCGGCATAGCAATGCGAACTATTCACATTTGCAAAAATTCTAACGAGAACTTGCGTGTTTCCCGCCACGAATTCCCGGGCTGGATCACCTGGATGTGGTGCGTTCGAGACAGCGGACGCTGCCCGCGGAGCGCGCTGAACGGCGCCCGCCCGCCTGCTCAGCCCGAGCGCCGCGGCGGCCAGCGCCACCAGGCCCAGGCCACGGCCAGGCCGAACAGCGTGTAGGCCAGCGTGAACACCCAGGCCGGTGCGTCCCAGTACAGCAGCCGGTGCAGCCAGTGCTGCAGGAAGCCCCCGGCATAGCCGCCCTGCCCGGCCGCCACGCGCAGCGCGACCTCCCAGGTGGTCAACGGGCAGGTGATGCCCAGCCAGGCTTCGGTCACCACGAAGCCGATGGCCGCCAGGTGCAGCAGCCGCAGCCACCAGTGGTTGACCCAGCGCCAGCCGGCCAGGTTGCCGCCGACCACCAGCAGCAGCCCGCCGACCACGAACAGCACGATGGCCACGTGCAGCACCAGCACCGCATCGGCCAGCAAAGAAAAGCTCATGGATGCATCTCGTCCACCGGCGCCGGTGCGCGGTGCGCCGAGATGCACGACAGCACGGCCGCCGTCACCAGCACCATGGCGGCCCACTCCCAGGCCGTGGGCCAGCGCGCTTCCCACAGAAAGCCGTAAAGCAGCGCGAACAGCGTCTCGAACACCACCATCTGGCCGACCAGCGTGAGCGGCAGCAGCCGGCTGGCCTGGTTCCACAGCGCGTTGCCCAGCACCGAGGCCAGCAGTGCCACGCCGGCCGAGACGCCGACGAAGCGCCACCAGGCGCCGGCCGGCTGCAGCATGAGATCGGCCAGCACGAAGGCCGGCACGGCCAGCACCAGCGCCTGGGCGCCCGTGACCACACCTGTGAGCAGGCTCCAGTCGTGCGCCGACACACCCTGCAGCCGCGCCAGTTGCCGGCTGTTGCCCACCGCATAGCTGGACCACGAGACCAGCGCGCCGACCGCACAGGCGAAGCCCAGCCAGCGCTGCGCCTGTGGCAGCGCCGACGCGCCCGCGAGCGACTCCCAGGCGATGCAGGCCACGCCAGCCAGGCCCAGCACCAGGGACGGCGCCAGCCGCCCGAGCGGCACCGCGTTGGCGCCGCGGCTGCCGATCCAGGTCACCGCCACGGGCAGGAAACCGATCACGAGCGAGGTCATGGCCATGCCGCCGATCTGCACGCTGCTGGCCAGCAGCACGTAGTACAGGGTGTTGCCCAGCAGGCTGAGCCAGAACAGCGCGCGCCATTCCCGCCCGCCGACGTGCGGGCGCACGGCGGGCCAGCGCGGCAGCAGCAGCGCCGCGGCGATCAGGCCGTAGGCCAGGTAGCGCGCAGCCGAAAGCTGCAGCGGGTTGAATTCAGGCGCCAGCTCGGGCGCGAGGAACACCAGGCCCCAGGCCGCGCCGGCGGCCATGCCGCAGGCCACGCCGAGCCAGGTGCCCGTGGGGGCGTGCATGCGCGGGTCTCCATCGCTGTGCAAAGGCTGCCGAGCTTAGCCGCATGTCGGCGCCGTCCGACAGCAGGTCCCGCCCTGCACTGCCGCCCGCGCGCCGCCAACGCCGCCGCGCCGCGCGGTACAGGGGTCGTAGTCTCCAGCCATGCGTGGTTTCTCCCCCGGTCGCGGCACGAAGATCCTGTTGGGCCTGCTCGGCGCCATCGTCGTGTTCGTGCTGCTGTTCGACTGGGATTGGCTGCGCGGGCCGCTCAACCGCACCATCAGCGAGAAGACGCAGCGCCGCTTCGACAGTTCGCACCTGGCGGTGAAGCTGGGCTGGAACCCCGTCATCCGGCTCAAGGACGTGTACTTCGCCAATGCCGACTGGGCCGACGGGACAGGCGACAAGCCCATGGCGCGCATCGGCACGCTGGAGTTCTCGGTCTCGCTGCGCGAGCTGTTCGACGGCAAGGTCTTCGTGCCGCGCGTGGCGATGGACCAGGCCGAACTGAATTTCGAGAAGGCCAAGGACGAGCGCCGCAACTGGGTGCTGGGCGAACCGTCGGAGACCAAGGAGCCGAGCAAGCTGCTCATCTCCAGCCTCTCGGTGCGCCAGGGCAAGCTGCGCTATGTCGACCGGAGCACCCCGCTCGACATCGGCGTCGACGTCGAAACCTTCGAGCCGGCCGCAGCCGCGAAGGCCGACGATGCCAAGGCCCGTCCCGACAACGCGCGCTACACCACCCGCTACCGCTTCGCCGGCAGCTACCACGATGCCAAGTTCAGCGGCCAGGCCCAGACCGGCGACGTGCTGAGCTTCCAGGGCTCCGACGTGCCCTTCCCCATCCAGGGGCGCCTGGTGGCCGGCAGCACGCGGCTGGACGTGGAGGGCACCGTCGCCGATGCGGCCAACATCAGCGGCATCGACGTGCGGCTCAACATCGCGGGCAGCACGCTGGCCAACCTCTACCCCTTCCTGCTGCTGCCGCTGCCGGCCTCGCCGCCCTACCAGCTGTCGGGCCACCTGAAGCTGGACGGCAACCGCTATTCGATGCAGGACATCCGGGGCCGCATCGGCAAGACCGACGTGGCCGGCGAAGCCGCCTACGTGCAGCGCGAACCGCGTCCGCTGCTCACCACCACGCTGCACAGCAAGCTGCTGAACCTGCCCGACCTGGGCCCGCTGGTGGGCCTGACCACCAAGGAGACCGCCCAGTCGCGCCCGCTCACGCAGGCCGAGACGCAGACCCGCGCGAGCGCGCAGGCCCGCGAGAAGCAGAGCAGCGGCGACCGTGCCCTGCCCACGGGCACGGTGCAGGGCGAGCGGCTGCTGCCCACGGGCAAATTCGAAGGTGGGCGTTTCAAGGCCATCGACGCCGAGGCCGACCTGCGCGTGGACCGCATCGATGCGCCCGACTTCATCGCGCTGCAGAACCTGCGCGTGAAGCTGGACCTGAAAGACGCCGTGCTGCGCCTGGACCCGTTCGACGTGGACCTGGCCGACGGCGAGATCCGCTCCGTGCTGCGCCTGGATGCGCAGCAACCCACCCTGCGCGCGAACGTGGACCTCACCGCGCGCCGGCTCAAGCTGGCGCGGCTGGTGCCGCCCTCGCCGCGGCTGGCGCCGTCCAGCGGCGCCATGGGGGCGCGCATCAAGCTCAGCGCCAGCGGCAACTCCATCGCCGACCTGGCGGCCAAGGCCGACGGCCAGGTGCAGGCCGCGCTGTCGCGGGGCCAGGTGTCGAACCTGCTCGATGCCGTGTCGGGCCTGAACGGCGGCAAGATCATCACGCTGCTGATGGGCGGCGACAAGCCCATCCCGATCAACTGCGGCGCGGTGTCGTTCGACGTCAAGGACGGCCAGGGCAAGTCGGAGGTGTTCGTCGTCGACACGGCCGACACGCGCATCGAGGGCGACGGCACCTTCGACCTGGACCACGAGCGCTTCGACCTGACCATCGCACCCAAGCCCAAGCGCGCCGGCATCCTGTCGCTGCGCACCCCCGTGCGGGTGTACGGCAGCCTGCGCTCGCCCGACTACGAACTCGACAAGGCCGGCCTGGCCCTGCGCGGCGGGGGCGCCGTGGCGCTGGCCCTGGTCAACCCGCTGGCCGCCCTGCTACCCTTGATCGAGACCGGTCCCGGCGAAGACACCAACTGCCAGCAGCTGCTGGCCACCGCCGGCCCGGCTGCCAAGGCCGCCACCCCGTCCCCCACGCGATCCAGACCATGAGCACCCTGCCCCCCACTTCCGCCGCAGCGCAGCGCCATGTGCCGGACCGTCCCGTCCTGCCCACATTCAAGCAATGGCTGGCGCTGTGCAAGCAGGCCGTGCAATCATGGTCCGACGACTACGCGCCCAGCATGGGGGCCGCGCTGTCCTACTACAGCGTGTTCTCGATGGCGCCGCTGCTGCTGATCGTGATCTCGGTGGCCGGCCTGGTGTTCGGCGAGGAAGCCGCGCGCGGCGAGCTGTTCGGCCAGTTGGCCGGCCTCATGGGCGCGGACGCGGCCAAGACGCTGGAGACACTGCTGGCCAGCGTGAACAAGCCGGCGCAGGGCATCGTCTCCACGCTGATCGGGTTGGGCGTGCTGCTGATCGGCGCCACCACCGTCTTCGGCGAGCTGCAGAACGCGCTGGACCGCATCTGGCGCGCGCCCGCACGCAACACCGGCGGCGGCCTGTGGAATCTGCTGCACACGCGGCTGCTCTCCTTCGGCATGGTGCTGGGCATCGCCTTCCTGCTGATGGTCTCGCTGGTGCTGGGCGCCGTGGTCTCGGCACTGGGCAAGTGGTGGGGCGATGCCTTCGTCGGCTGGGAGATCGCGGCCCAGCTCATCAACATCGTGCTGGGCTTCGCGTTGACCACCGGCGTGTTCGCGATGATCTACAAGATCATGCCGCGCGTGCATGTGCGCTGGTACGACGTGTGGATCGGCGCGGCCGCCACGGCGCTGCTGTTCACGCTGGGCCGCTTCCTGATCGGGCTGTACATCGGCAAGAGCGGCGTGGCCTCCAGCTTCGGCGCGGCCGGCTCGCTGATCGTGATCTTCGTCTGGGTCTACTACTCGGCCCAGGTGTTCCTGATGGGCGCCGAGTTCACCTGGCTGTACGCCAAGCAGTACGGCTCGATGCGGCACCTGCCGGGCTCGGCCACGGCGCCCGCGCCCACCACGGTCAACGGTTAGGCCGCCGGCGCCACGGCGGCGCCCTGGATGCCGTGGCGGCGCAAGGCCTCCGCCACGAAGCCACTGCCCTTCATGTCCTCCACGAAGGCCGCCAACACGGCCTGGGCCGCAGCACCGCGGCCGGCGGGCAGCCCCATGGCCTGCTGGATCACCATGAAGCAGCCCGGCAGCAGGCGCAGGCCGCCCAGCCGCGCGGCGTCGGCCTCGAGTTGCTGCTTCACGCCGGCCGCCACATCCGCGGGCTCGTCCAGGAAGCTCTGCACCACGGCCGGTGAACTCGGCGCGCGCAGGATCGTGGCGGCCTTGAGTTCCCGCGTGAGGAACAGGTCGTACGCGCTGCCCTTGCCGACCATGACGCTGCGGCCCGCGGCATCGACCTCGGCATTGCCCTGCAGCGGCGAGTCCGCGCGCACCAGGTAGCAGCCTTCGATCAGCACATAGGGCGCGGTGAAGCGGATGCCCTCGCCGCGCAGCGGGTCGATCGCGAAGAAGCCGATGTCGGCCTGCTCGGCCTTCACGGCGTCGACCGACTTTCCGGCGGTGTCGAACACCACCAGATCGAGCGGCACGCCCAGCCGCTCGGCGAATGCCCGCGCCAGGTCGACCGAGACGCCCTGGGCCTGGCCCGCGGCGTCGCGGCCGGCCAGTATCGGGTTCCCCAGGTTGATGGAGGCGCGCAGGCGGCCCGTGGGGGCGAAGGCCAGGGCGAGGTCGGCGGCGATGCGGGTCATGCGGAGGGTCCTTTGCGGTGGGTCAGACGCAAGCATGCCAGCAAGCCGGCCGGGCGGTGCCTGTGCGGTGCCGGCCGCCCCGCAGCGCGGGCCCTGGGCGGCCTGGTACGCCCGCCCGGCGCAGCTAGGGCAGGTTCTCGCGGAAGATCACCTGGCTGCGCGTGCTCTCCACGCCCGCCAGGGCGGGCCGGCCTTCGCGCACGTTGACGAAGATGCGCACCGCGCTGGCCAGCGTGGCCTGCGGGCTCTGCGTGATCACCGCGTCCACGCTGCCATCGATCAGCAGCGCGCGCGTGTCGGGCGTGAGGCCGTGGCCGACGAACACCACCTTCTGGTCGCGCCCGGCCTGCTTCAGCGCGCGCGCCACCCCGTCGGACGCACCGCCGATGTTGTAGATGCCGGCGAGAAGCGGGTGCTGCTCCAGCAGCGAGCAGGTCTGCGCATGGTTCTGCTCCGAGTCGTCATGCCCCTCGCGCAGGCCCACCACCTCGAGCTGGCCGAACATCTCGGCCAGCACGTGCAGGAAGCCGGCCTCGCGCTCCTCGTGCGCGCGGTAGCTGCGGCTGCCGGCGATCAGCGCCACCTTGGCCGGGCGCTGCCCGATGAAGCGGCCGATCAGGTAGCCGGCGGTGCGGCCCGCGGCGCGGTTGTCCAGCCCCAGGTAGGCTGTGCGCGACGCATTCGACAAATCCGAGATCAGCGTGACCACGGGCACGCCGGCCGCCACCAGCTCGTGCACGGCCTCGCGCACGGCCGGGTGCTCCAGCGCCATCAGCGCCACGCCATCGGCGCGCCGGCCGTGGCGGCGCAGCGCATCGGCCAGCGCCAGCGGGTTGAAGCTCTCGATGAACTCGCTGCGGCAGCGCACGTTGTAGGGCGTCCAGTGTTCCTGCGAGTAGCCCACCATGTCGCCCAGCATGCGGATGAAGCGGTTGTTGCCGGCCGGCAGCAGGAAGCTCAGCTGCATGGGCCGCGACGCGGCCACCGCGCTGGCCTGCACCGCGGGCAGCACCGCATGGCCGAGCTCTGCCGCCGCGCGCAGCACGCGCTGCTGGGTGGCGGCGCGCACGCCCGCGCGCTGGTTCAGCACCCGGTCCACCGTGGCCGTGGACACCCCGGCCAGGCGCGCGATGTCCGGAATGCGGGGGGCCTTGGCTTCGCTGGATTCCATCAAATTCAATCAAGTTCTTGGCTGGCCTTCTGAGGCATCAATCGATACTATCACTCGCCATTTGTGCCTCAAAGCATCAAATTCCATCAGACCACAGAGCCGCAACGAGCGGCCAATACCGGAGACAGGGTGGGCTACGAATTCGACTTCGCCGCAATGCTCCAGGCCTGGCCGCAGTTCCTGGCCGGGGCCTGGCTGACCGTGCAGCTGTCACTGCCCGCCACCGTGGTCGGCTTCATGCTGGGCACGCTGCTGGCCATCGGCCGGCGCGGCCGGCACGCCTGGCTGCGCAGCGCCTGTGGTGCCTATGTGGAGGTGGTCCGCAACACGCCGCTCCTGGTGCAGGTGTTCCTGGTGTTCTTCGGCCTGGCCAGCCTGGGCTGGAAGGTGCCGGCCTTCGCGGCGGCGCTGGCCGCGCTGGTCCTCAACGTGGCCGCGTACTCGTCGGAGATCATGCGCGCGGGCATGGACGCCATCCACAAGGGCCAGATCGAGGCGGCGGAATGCCTGGGCCTCACACGCCGGCAGATCTACTGGCACGTGATCCTGCGGCCGGCCATGGAGAAGGTCTACCCGGCCCTGACCAGCCAGTTCGTGCTGCTGATGCTGGCGACCTCCATCACCTCGCAGATCTCGGTGGAGGAACTCACGGCCGCCGCAGCGCGCGTGCAGTCGGAAACCTTCCGGCCGTTCGAGGCCTACATCCTGGTGGCCGTGGCCTACCTGCTGCTCTCGCTGCTGATGCGCGCCGGGCTGTGGCTGTTCGGTCAGGCGGTGTTCACGCGGCGCCGCAAGCTCGGTGCGGGGGCAGCCCGATGATCGACGGCGGCCTGCAAGCCATCCACCTGCAGTACCTGGCGTTCGGCGCGCTGTGGACCATCTGCCTGTCGCTGATCGCCTTCGTCGGCGGCAGCATCGCCGGCGGCCTCGTGGCCCTGGCCCGCATCAGCCCGAACCGCCTGGTGCGCTGGGCGGCCATCGCCTGGATCCAGCTGATCCAGGGCACGCCGCTGCTGGTGGTGCTGTTCCTCAGCTACTTCGGCCTGTCGATCGCCGGGCTGGAACTGCCCGCGCTGGTGGCCGCCGGCATCGCCATGGTGGTCTACGTCAGCGCCTACCTGGGCGAGATCTGGCGCGGCTGCATCGAGGCCGTGCCGCGCACGCAGTGGGAGGCGGCCGAGTGCCTGGCCATGTCGCGCACGCAGCGCATGCGGCTCGTCATCCTGCCGCAGGCGGTGCGCATCGCCACACCGCCCACCGTGGGCTTCATGGTGCAGATCGTCAAGAACACCTCGCTCGCATCCATCGTCGGCTTCGTCGAACTGGTGCGCTCGGGCCAGCTCATCAACAACCCCATCTTCCAGCCGTTCCAGGTCTACCTGCTGATCGCGGCCTTCTACTTCGCGCTGTGCTATCCGCTCTCGGTGTGGAGCCGGCGGCTGGAGCGGCGTTTGCTGGTGGGCAAGGCATGAGAAACGTTGTTTCCCTCGAACAGCACCGGACCACGCCGACGGCGTGCCCTGCTCCGCGAATGTCCCCCGCCTTCGGCTCCTCCTTTATTTCGCTGCGCAGGACACGCCATCGACGCGATCCCTCCGCGCCACGATCGACCGCGTCGTGCGACGCGGCGTGCCTTGGGTCGAGGGCAGCGGGTGGCCCCTGCAGCGAAACAAAGGAGGAGGCCGCCAGGCCGGGGGACGTTCGCGGAAGGGGCCACCCGGTGGCCTCGGCCCACGCGCCACACCAGCACCGGAAACCATGAACCCCATCGTCGAACTCCAGGACGTGCACAAGCGCTTCGGCAGCAATGCCGTGCTCCAGGGCGTGTCCTTCGCCATTCCCAAGGGCCAGGTCGTGGCCATCATCGGCCAAAGCGGCTCGGGCAAGAGCACGGCGCTGCGCTGCATCGACCGGCTGGAAACCATCGACAGCGGCCGCATCACGGTCTGCGGCCATGCGGTGCACGACCCGGCGCTGGACATCCGTGCGCTGCGCAAGGACGTGGGCATCGTCTTCCAGAGCTACAACCTGTTCCCGCACCTGACGGTGGAGCAGAACATCACGCTCGCCCCCAAGGCCGTCAAGGGCCTGGGCGCGGCCGCCGCGCGCGCCATCGCCGAGCGCACGCTGCGCCAGGTCGGCCTGCTCGAGAAGGCCCAGGCCTATCCCGAGCAGCTGTCCGGCGGCCAGCAGCAGCGCGTGGCCATCGCGCGCTCGCTGGCCATGGAGCCGCAGGTGATGCTGTTCGACGAGGTCACCTCGGCGCTGGACCCGCAGCTGACCGGCGAGGTGCTGCGCGTGATCGAGCAGCTGGCCGAAGGCGGCATGACCATGGTGCTGGTCACGCACGAGATGGAGTTCGCCGCGCGCGTGGCCGACACCGTGATCTACATGCACGCCGGCCGCGTCTGGGAGACCGGCAGCGGCGCCATGCTGAAAGACCCGCAGACGCCCGAGCTGCGCGCCTTCCTGTCCCACGGGCTATGACAGTTTTCAAGGAGACCCCATGCAACTCTCTCGCATTGTTCTGGCCGCCGCCATCGGCGCGCTGAGCCTGCCGGCGCTGGCCGACCTGGCCGAAATCAAGGCCGCCGGCAAGCTGCGCGTCGGCATCGATTTCGGCGCGCCGTTCTACGGCTTCGTGGACGACAAGATGCAGCCCACGGGTTCGGATGTGGACGCCGCGCGGCTGCTGGCCAAGGACCTCGGCATCCCGCTGGAGATCGTCAACACGACGAACTCGGCGCGCATTCCCAACCTGCTGTCGAACAAGGTCGACCTGGTGATCTCCTCGCTGTCGATCACGCCCGAGCGCCAGAAGGCGGTGGACTTCTCCATCCCCTACGGCGCGATCCAGGCGGCCGTGGGCGCGCCCAAGAGCTTGAAGCTGGCCAACATCGACGACCTGGCCGGCAAGACCGTGGCCGTCACGCGCGGCGGCCCGCAGGACAAGATCGTCACCGAACGCGCGCCGCAGGCCAAGGTCGTGCGCTTCGACGACGAGGCCGCCTCCATCACGGCGGCGGCCACCGGCCAGGCCGACATCGTGGCCATCACGCCGCCCATCATCATGGCGATCGCCAAGCGCAACCCGGCGCGCGAGTTCGAGGTCAAGTTCGTGCTGCAGTCCTACCAGCTGGGCATGGCCATGCGCAAGAACCAGCCTGAGCTCATGAACGCCGTGAACGGCTGGATCAAGACCAACCTGGCCAACGGCAAGCTCAACGAGATCCACCTCAAGTACGCCGGCGTGGCCATCCCCGACGACATCGTCGCCGGCGCGAAATAAGAAGGACGACAGACATGAGCCGTCATTTCGGTGCCATCCGCCAGCTGGGCTACGTGGTCCACGACATCGAGGCCGCCATGGACTACTGGAGCCGCACGCTGGGCGTGGGGCCCTGGTTCTACAACCCCCGGGTGCCCATCGTGAACTACCGCTACCGCGGCGAAGGCCACCAGCCGCACAACTCGGTGGCGTTGGCGAACTCGGGCTACGTGCAGGTCGAACTGATCCAGACCCGCAACGACGTGCCCTCGATGTACCGCGACTTCCTGCAGGCCGGCCGCACCGGGCTGCAGCACGTGGCCTACTGGACCAGCGACTACGACGCCGATCTGGCGCGGCTCACGGCCGAGGGCTTCAAGCCGGTCATGAGCGGCGAGGTGGGCGAGCGCGGGCGCTTCGTCTACTTCGACACCGAGTACCACCCGGGCACGGTGATCGAGCTGTCCGAGGTCGCCGGCCCCAAGGGCAGGATGTTCGACATGATCCGCGCAGCGTCCGAGACCTGGGACGGCAAGACCGACCGGGTGCGGCCGTTCCCCGATCTGAGCACCCTGTGATGACGGCACCGGACCGCATCCACGCCAGCTACCTGATCGAGACGCCGCTGGACCCGGCGGCCGTGGCCGAGGTCATGGCCGGCGAACAGTCCTGCGGCACCTTCAAGCGCGTGGAAGGCGAGACCGACGCACTGCGTGCGCGCGCCCGCGCCACGGTGGAAGGCGTCGAGCCGCTGGACAGCGCCGCGGCGCCGAGCCTGCCCAACGCGCGGCTCAAGCGCCAGCAGGTGCCCGGCCCCTGGCGGCGGGCGCGTGTGCGGCTGTCCTTTCCCGTGGCCAACATCGGCGCCAACCTGCCCACGCTGGCAGCCACCGTGGCCGGCAACCTGTACGACCTGGGCGAGAGCACCGGCATGCGGCTCGAGACGCTGCAGGTGCCCGCGGGCTACCGCCGCCGTTTCGACCTGCCGCGCCTGGGCATCGCCGGCACGCGCGCCGCCACCGGCGTGGCACAGGGCGCGCTGGTCGGCACCATCATCAAGCCCAACGTGGGCTTCTCCAGCGTGCAGACGGCCGAGCTGGTGGGCCGGCTGTGCGCGGCTGGCGTGGACTTCATCAAGGACGACGAGGTCTGCGCCGACCCCGACCACGCGCCGCTGGCCGAGCGCGTGCCGGCCGTGATGGCCGTGGTCCGCGCCCACCAGCAGCGCACCGGCAAGCTGGTGATGGTGGCCTTCAACATCACCGACGAGGTGGACGCCATGCGCCGCCACGCCGACCTGGTCCAGCGCGAAGGCGGCAGCTGCGTGATGGCCAGCCTGAACTGGTGCGGCTTCTCCGCCATCCAGGCCCTGCGCCGCCACACGCCGCTGGCGCTGCACGGCCACCGCAACGGCTTCGGCGCGCTGTCGCGCCACCCGCTGCTGGGCATCTCGTTCCAGGCCTACCAGACGCTGTGGCGCCTGGCCGGCGTGGACCACATGCATGTGCACGGCCTGGCCGGCAAGTTCGCGCAGGCCGACGCTGAAGTCATCGGCTCGGCCCACGATTGCTACACGCCGCTGGCCGAAGGGCTGGACGACGCCGTGATGCCGGCCTTCTCGTCCGGCCAATGGGCCGGCACCGTGCCGCCGACCTGGGCCGCCATCGGCCGCGACGACCTGCTCTTCATGTCCGGCGGCGGCATCCTCGCGCACCCGGGCGGCCCGGCTGCCGGCGTGGCCAGCATCCGCCAGGCCTGGGCGGCCGTGCGCACGGGCCAGCCGCTGGCCGAGGCCGCGCGCCAGGCGCCCGAGCTCGCGCAGGCGCTGGCCTTCTTCGGCACGCCGTGAGCCCTGCGCTGCTCTGGTACGGCGACGACTTCACCGGCGCCACCGACACGCTGGGCACGGCCGCGCGGGCCGGCCTGCGGGCGCTGCTGTTCCTGCGCCCGCCCAGCGGTGCGCAGCTGCGGGCCGCCGGCCCGCTGGACTGCGTGGGCCTGGCCGGCTCGGCGCGCTCCATGGCGCCCGACGCGATGCGGGCCGAGCTCGCGCCCGTGGTGCCGCTGTTCCGGCGCCTGGGCGCGCGCGTGCTGCACTACAAGCTGTGCTCGACCTTCGACAGCGCGCCGCAGGTGGGCAGCATCGGCGTGGCGCTGCAGACCCTGCGCGCGGCGCTGCCGCCGGGCACGCGCACCGCCATCGTCGGCGGCCAGCCCGACCTGGGCCGCCATTGCCTGTTCGGCAACCTGTTCGCGCGGGCCGGCAGCGCCGGCGAGGTGCACCGCATCGACCGGCACCCGACCATGGCGCACCATCCGGTCACGCCCATGGCCGAGGCCGACCTGCGCCTGCACCTGGCGCTGCAGGGCCTGGAGCGGCTCGCGCTGCTGCCCTGGCCCGCGCTGCGCGCCGCCGACCCCTGGGAGCACTGGCAGCGGCTGGCCGACGGTGCGCCGGACGGCGTGCTGTTCGACGTGGCCGACAACGCCGACCTGACCCGCATCGGCCCGCTGCTGTGGCGCGAGGCGCAGCGCGCACCGCTGCTGGTGGCCGGCGCCAGCGGCGTGGTGCAGGCATTGGCGCCGGCCATCGCCACCGCGGCGCTGGCGCCATCGCCCGCCGTGGCTCCGGCGCGGGGGCCGGTGTTCGTGCTGGCCGGCAGCCTCTCGCCGGTCACGGCCGAACAGGTGCAGGCCGCGCACTCCTACGAGAAGCTCTGGCTGGACGCGCCCGCGCTGGCGAGCGAAGCCGCCTACCGCGCGCAGGCCGCGCAGCGCATCGCGGCGCTGCTGCGCCAGGGCCGCCATGTGCTGGCCTGCACGGTGGCGCCGCAGCAGTCCGGCCCGCAGCCGCTCGATGCACGCGCGCTCGCGCTGGCCGGCGGCGCCCTGCTGGCCCAGGTGCTGGCGGCGCAGCCGCTGGCACGCGTGGGCGTGGCCGGCGGGGACACCTCCAGCCTGGCGGTGCAGGCGCTGCCCGCCTGGGGACTGTCTTACGCTGGCGCCGTGGCGCCGGGGGTCTCGCTGTGCCGCATGCACAGCGACGACGCCACGCTGCACGGCAGCGAGATCGCGCTCAAGGGCGGGCAGATGGGCACGCCGGACCTGTTCGAACGGCTGGTGCACGGCAGCGCCTGACAGCGGCGCGCCACAATCCGCGCATGCCCCCTGCACGTCTCCACAGCGTCCTGTTCATCTGCACCGGCAACATCTGCCGCTCGCCCACGGCCCATGCGCTGCTGGTGCACAAGGCCCGCGCGGCCGGCCTGCAGCTGGAGGTCGACAGTGCCGCCATCTCCGACGAAGAGCGCGGCAACCCGTTCGACCGCCGCGCCGCGGCCGAACTGAAGCGCCGCGGCGTGCCGGCCCACGAGCACTGCGCGCGCCAGGTGCGGCGCGAGGACTTCGCGCGCTTCGACTGGATCGTCGGCATGACGCAGGCGCACTGCGCAGCGCTGCGCCGCCAGGCGCCGGCAGGCGCCCATGCGCAGATCGCCTTGATGCTGGACTTCGCGCCCGGCCATGCAGGCGAGGACGTGCCCGACCCCTGGTACGGCGGCGCGCAGGACTTCATCCACGCCTTCGACCTGATCGACAGCGGCGTGGACGGCCTGTTGGCCCGGATCAGCCCACCGAGCCCGTGACGGGCAGCACGATGCCGCTGATGTAGCTGGAACAACAGGGCGCGGCCAGGAACACGAAGGCCGGCGAGATCTCCTCGGGCTGCGCGGGCCGGCCCATGTCCGTGCCGGCGCCGAACTGTTCGATCTCGTCGGCCGGCTTGTCGGCCGGGTTCAGCGGTGTCCAGACCGGGCCCGGCGCCACGGCGTTGACGCGGATGCCCTTGTCCATGAGGTTGGACGCCAGCGACATCGTGAACGCATGGATCGCGCCCTTGGTGGCGGAATAGTCCAGCAGGTGCTTGCTGCCCTTGAGCCCCGTGACCGAGCCGCAGTTGACGATGCTGGCGCCACGCTGCAGGTGCGGCACGGCCGCCTTGGCCATGTGGAAGTAGCCGTAGACATTGGTGCGCAGGGTCTCGTCGAAGCGCTCCTCGCTCAGGTCCTCGATGTCCTGCGCATGCTCCTGGAAGGCTGCGTTGTTGACCAGCACGTCGAGCTTGCCGAAGGCCTGCACGGTCTGGGCCACGGCATCGCGGCAGAACGCAGGGTCCTTCACGTCGCCGGGGATCAGCAGGCAGCGCCCGCCTTCGGCCTCGACCAGCTGGCGTGTCTGCACGGCGTCCTCGTGCTCGTCGAGGTAGACGATGGCGACATCGGCGCCTTCGCGCGCGTAGAGCACGGCCACGGCTCGGCCGATGCCCGAGTCGCCGCCCGTCACCAGCGTGGCGAAGCCGGACAGTTTGCCGCTGCCCTTGTAATGCGGGGCCTCGAAGCGCGGCTTCTGCGCCATCTCGGCCTCGTGGCCGGGCTTGGCCAGGTGCTGGCGCGACAGGGGCGGTGCCGGCTCTTCGCGCTGCGGTCCGGGTGCGGGCTTCTTGCCCTTCTTGGCGCTGGCCTGCGGCTGGCCCTTGGCCTGGGCGCGGGCTTCGGCGTCGCGGTGGTCCTGTTCGCGCTGGATGCGTTGCTGCTTGCGGGCGGTGTCGTGGGCCTGGGCGGTCGGGGATGGACTCTTGCGGGGCATGGAATCTCCTGAATGCGGCTGTTGCCGCCATGCTGCGCGGCCCCGAGGGCGGGCTGTTTCGGACGGCGGCGCAGCCATGTGTCAGCCGGTGCGCTGCATCCAGATGCCGCAGCCTTCCTACGTCCGCTGACGCGGCGGCCTACAGCGCCGCCGGCACGCGCGCACTAGGCTGGTGGGCAGCACGAAACCAAGGAGAAAGACACATGGCACGCAGCAGCATCCTGGGCGGCGAGACGCCCGCCACCCGACCCAGCGGCAACGACGTCGACACGCTGGGCCCCAGCGACACGTCGGACAGCGGCAGCGATGTGCAGGGCGAACGCCGCATGGCGACCGAGGCCGACAACCCCGCCGAATGGGGCGCGGTGGTGAACGGCCACGACTCCGACAGCGACGCCTCGGGCACGGGCGAACGCGCCTCGGCCGTGGGCGACGATGGCCGCGCCAACGCCGACATCCTGCCCGACCGCATCGTCACGCCCGGCGTGGGCGCCGGCCGGGATGCGCTGGACGAAGTGCCGGGCCTGGCCGGCGAGGATGGCGAGAGCGAGGACGACCCGATCGAAGGCACGGGCGACGACGACAGCATCTAGGCCGTCTCGCGCAATGCGCGCTTGAGCACCTTGCCGTAGCTGTTCTTGGGCAGCGCGTCGACGAACACATAGCGCTTGGGCCGCTTGAACCGCGCGATCTGCGCCAGGCAATGCGCGTCGAGCGCGGCCGCATCGACCACCGCACCGGGTGCAGCCACCACATGGGCGACGACGACCTCGCCCCACTCCGCGTCCGGCGCGCCGACCACGCAGGCCTCTGCCACGCCGGGGTGCGTGAGCAGCACCTCTTCCACCTCGCGCGGGTAGATGTTGGAGCCGCCGCTGATGACCACGTCCTTGGAGCGGTCGCGCAGCGTCAGGCAGCCGTTCTCTCCCTGCACGCCGATGTCGCCGGTCCACAGCCAGCCGCCGCGCAAGGCCTGGGCCGAGGCCTCGGCGTTGCGCCAGTAGCCGGCCATCACCGTGGCGCCGCGCACCGCGATCTCGCCCGGCTCGCCCGGCGGCAATGGTTGGCCCTGCGCATCGAGCACCGCGACCTCGGTGCCGCTGCGGGCCCAGCCGACCGAGGCCAGCTGGTGCGCCGGTGCACTGCTGTGCTCGGCGCGCGTCAGGCCGGTGATGGTCATGGGCGTCTCGCCCTGGCCGTAGATCTGGGCGAACACCGGGCCGAAGGCGTCCATGGCGCGGCGCAGCTCCTCCAGGTACATCGGCCCGCCACCGTAGACGATGCAGCGCAGATGCTGCGGGCGCTGGCCACCGCGCGCGGCCAGCGCCTCGCGCAGGCGCTGCACCATGGTCGGCGCAAGGAAGGCACCGCAGCCGGGGTGCGCATCGCACAGCGCGAGGAACTCCGCCGGCTCGAAGCCATGGGAGGCCGGCACCACCTGGCGCGCCCCGCGCGCCAGCGATGGCAGCAGGTACAGGCCGGAGCCATGCGACATCGGCGCGCCATGCAGCTGGCTGCACTGCGGGCCGAGCTCGGGCTCGATGTCGGCCAGGTGCGCCACCGCCATGGCCACCAGGTTGCCGTGGGTGAGCATGGCGCCCTTGGAGCGGCCGGTGGTGCCGCTGGTGTAGAACAGCCAGGCGAGCGTGTCGGCCGCCACCGGTGCGATCTGCAGCGCGGCCGGCGCCAGCAGGGCGCCGTAGGCCGGACTGTCCAGCGCGATGCACTGGCACGGCAGGCCCTGCAGGGCCGGCGCCAGCTCCGGCGAGGCGAACAGCAGGGCCACCTGCGCGTCCTCGACGATCTGGGCCACTTCGCGCGCGTGCAGCTTGTAGTTGACGGGCACGGCGACCAGGCCGGCGGCCCAGATGCCGAACAGCAGCTCGACGAACTCCGGCCGGTTCTCCGAGACCAGCGCGATGCGCGCGCCGGGCACATGGCGCGCACGCAGCGCCGCGGCGATGGCCGCTGCACGGGTGCGCAGTTGCGCAAAGGTCCAGAGCGTGTCGGCCCCGAGGCAGACGGCCGGCAGGCCGGCGTGTCGGGTGGCGGATTGGTCGAGCAGGACGGCAAGGTTCATGGGCGAAGGTCTCCGGCCGCGAGCATAGGTTCAATCCGGCCGGATGGCGGCCGCCCTGGCGTCCTTGGCTTCCTCGGCTGCCCGGCCCCGGCGCTCTGCGTGCGCCACCGAACTGTCACACCAATGCAACATCCCGGATGCAGCATGACCGGTTGCCCGACGCCATGGACAGCGACCTCCCGATCGAACCTACACGCTATGGCGCCGATGCGCATGGCCTGGTCTGTGGCTACCGCTTCGAAACTGCCACCGCGGCCTGCCCCATCGGATCCGACGAGGCGGCGCAGTGGCTGGCCGGTGCCACGGACGGCGGCTTCGTCTGGCTGCACTTCAACCTGTCGCACGCCGGTGCCGAGCGCTGGCTGCAGCGCCACGCGCAGCTGCCCGAGTCCTTCTACGACACGCTGCACGACGACCACCGTTCCACGCGGCTGGAGCGCGACCAGGCTGCGCTGATCGCGGTCATCAACGACGTGCAGTTCGACTTCGCGTTCGAGTCCTCCGACATCGCCACGCTGTGGATCGGCGTGGACCGGCGGCTGGTGGTCACGGCGCGCCAGTCGCCGCTGCGCTCGATCGACCGCCTGCGCACGGCCATCCGGCGCGGCGAGCCCCTGCGCTCGACCACCGAGCTGCTGGAGTGGCTGCTGCGCTCGCAGGCCGAGGTGCTGGTCGACGTGGTGCGCGGCGTCACGCGGCGCATCGACGAGGTCGAGGACGCATTGCTCGCAGGCCGGCTGCAGCACAAGCGCACACGCCTGGGTGTGCTGCGCCGGCTGCTGGTGCGGCTGCAGCGGCTGCTCGCGCCCGAGCCGGCCGCACTGTTCCGCCTGCTGCAGCACCCGCCGACCTGGATGGTCGAGCGCGACGTGGACGAACTGCGCCAGGCGACCGAGGAGTTCTCGGTGGCGCTGCGCGACATGGCGGCACTGCAGGAGCGCATCAAGCTGCTGCAGGAAGAGATCGCCGAAGCCGTCAACGAGCGCACCAGCCGCAGCCTGTTCGTGCTCACCGTGGTCACCGTGCTGGCCCTGCCCATCAACATCCTGGCCGGCCTGTTCGGCATGAACGTGGGCGGTGTGCCATTGGCCGAGAACACGCACGGCTTCTGGATCCTGGTGGCCGTGGTCATCGCCTTCACGGCGGTGGCCGGCTGGCTGGCCTTCCGCGGCCACAACGACCGTTAGCATGCCTGCCATGTCCTCTTCCATGACCGAAATCGAATTCAAGTTCGACATCCCCCGCGCCGCCCTGCCCGCACTCGAGGCCGCACTGCGCGGCCCGGGCAGCCGCCGCACGCACCTGCAGGCCCGCTACTTCGATACGCCGCACGGCGACCTGGCCGCACACGGCGTGGCCCTGCGCCTGCGCAAGGAAGGCCAGCGCTGGGTGCAGACCGCCAAGGCCCTGGGCGACGGCCCGGTGCAGCGGCTGGAACACAACGTGGACCTGGGCCCGGCGCGCAAATCACAAGGGCCGCAAGGGCAGCAGGGGCTGCAGGCCGATCCCGCCCGCCATGCCGGCACGCCGGTGGGCAAGCGCCTGGACCATGTGCTGCGCCACGCCGGCACACCGCTGGTCGAGGTCTACGGCACCGACATCTGGCGCGCCACGCAGGAGCTGCAGGTGGGCGCGAGCCGCATCGAGGTCGCGCTGGACCAGGGCCGCGTGCTGGCACCCGCGCCCGATGGCGGCCTGCCGCGCAGCGCCGTGGTCTGCGAGCTGGAACTCGAGCTGCTCGAGGGCGATGTGCGCGACCTCACGGCGGTTGCCGCCGAATGGGCCGCGCGCCACGGGCTGACGCTCAGCACCGTGACCAAGTCCGAGCGCGGGCTGCGGCTCGCACATGGCCAGTCCACCCGCGCGGCGGTCAAGGCCAGCGCGCCGCAGTGGCCCGCCGGCAGCGGTTTTCCGGACGGCGCCACGGTGCAGCGCGCCGTGGTCGGCGCCTGCCTGGCGCAGATCCTGCCGAATGCGAGCGAGATCGCCGCGGGCAGCGAGGACGCCGGGCAGATCCACCAGCTGCGCGTGGGCCTGCGCCGGCTGCGCACCGCGCTGCGCGAGCTGGCGCGGCTGGGCCCGGGGCTCGACCCGGCCTGGGAGGCGCCGCTGGCGCAGGCCTTCCGCGTGCTGGGCGTGCGGCGCGACCGCCAGCAGCTGCAGGCGCTGATGCAGCCGCGGCTGCTGGCCGCCGGCAGCCCCGTCATCGTGCTGGCGCCGGTGGACGACAGCGCGCCCACCCCGGCACAGGCGGTGCACGATGCCGGCCTGCAGACCGCGCTGGTGGGCTTGATCGGCTTTGCCGCCGCAGCCGCTGGCAAGGGCCTGACGCCGCACGACACGCAACGCCACCTGCGCCAGCGGCTGGACAAGCTGCACCGCCGCGTGGGCAAGGAAGGCGAGCGCTTCGAGAAGCTGGCGCCCGAGGCGCGGCACAGCCTGCGCAAGCGCCTGAAGCGCCTGCGCTACCTGGCCGAATTCGTGGGCGCGTGCTTTGCGCCGCGCCGCGCCGCGCAGTTCACGCGCGCGCTGGAACCCGCCCAGGACGCGCTGGGCGCGTACTACGACGAGGTGGTGGCGCTGGAGAGCTACCGCGCGGCGGCAGAGCAGGAGCCGCGCGCCTGGTTCGCGGTGGGCTGGCTGCAGGCCCGGGCGCCGCACAGTGCGCACCAGGCCGGCCTTGCGCTCGCGGAACTGGCTGGGGCGGCCCGGCCGTTCTGGCGCAAGAAGAAGGACTGACCCAGGCCTGGCTCAGGCCGGGCTCAGGCCGAATTCCGGAGGGCTCAGGAGGGGCTGCTGATCGGCGCGTCGGCTGCGATGCCGGCCATTTGCTGCTGCTGCGGTGCGGCGGCCTGCTCAGGCTGGTTCAGCGCGCTGGCCTGCACGGCGAAGTCGTACAGCTTGGCCTTGCCGGCGTAGTACCGGTCCAGGCGCCATTCCCGGATGATCTGCACGGCCAGATCGAAGTCGCTGAGCTGCAGCGCGTAGAGCCGTTCGAGCTGGAAAGGCTCGCCCGATTCGAGGGACAGGACGAGGTCGGCGAGGGTCTTGGCCGAGGGCCTGAAAGGGTCCTTGGCGATGAGTTTCTTGGCTTCTTTGATGGCGTTCAACTGGGTCTTCCTGGCGCTCGGGATTAGCGCAAACCCTGATTGGACACTGCTTACCCCACGAAAATTGTGTCAATTGCATGACCAATTCGTGACCCGATTGTCACGCCACCAATTGCAGATGACCCAGCGATGGTGCATGTTGAACCAATTTCGCCATCAAATCGGGCACTTCAAAGACAGATCGGTTCCTTAACAGTGCGACCCGTGCACGATAAGCGGGCATTCGTTCGCAAAGCGCACGGACGGCGGAAGCGACGCCCGAGAAGCCCGGCAGCACCAGCCCGAGGCCCTGCTCCTGCAGCCACTGGGTGTTGTAGCGCTCCTGCGGCATGGTGAAGGCGTTGCGCGTGGTCAGCACCGGCAGGCCCATCAGCAAGGCTTCGCTCATGCTGCCGGGGCCGGGCTTGCCGATGAAGAAGTCAGCCAGCGCCAGGTAGCGCCGCACCTCGCGCGTGAAGCTCTGTACCACGCGGGGCGCGGGCGCCGGCAACGCGCGCAGGCGCTGGGCGAGCCGGCGGTGGTGGCCGCACAGCAGGATCAACGGGGTATCCGGCAGCAGCCGGGCGATGCGCTCCATCACCATGGAGCCGGCACCGCCGAACATGACCACGCCGACTGGCGGGCCCGTGTCCGGGTCCGGGAGGCCCAGCGCACGGCGCTCGGCCGCGCGGTCCAGCGCCATGGGCGCGTAGAAGTCCGGGTGCACGGGCATGCCCGAGACGAGGTGCAGCCGGCGCGCGTCGTGGCCGGCAGCGCGGGCCTGGGCGAGCGCATGCGGCGTGCCGCAGACCAGGTGCTGTTCCACGCCCTCGGCGCGCCAGAAATGCGGCGGGTGGTCGGCCATGTCGGTCATCACCGTCATGAACGGCACGCCGGGCCGGGCCTGGGCAACGCTCTCGCCCAGCGCCCGGTTGAAGTTGGGGATCAGCGAGACCACCAGGTCGGGCCGGCTTGCGCGCCAGTGCGCAGCCAGCCGCTGGCACAGCTGGCCGTGGGCCATCCGGATGAGGCCCTGCAGCAGCTTGAGCTCCTGCGCGAGCCCCAGTGTCCAGCCGCGTGCCAGCCGGGCGTTGTAGAGGTCTTCGGGCGCCATGCCGGTGCAGCGCTGGAACAGGCCCTGCGGATCGACCACGTCGACGAGATTGACAGCCTGCACGTCCCAGGGGCGCTGCTGTTGCACGCAGGCGGCCAGCAGGGCCTGCGCGGCCGCGCGGTGGCCGCCGCCGGCGTTGAAGTAGACCAGCTGGACCTTCACGGCAGGCCGGCCACCGCACGCGAGCCCGTCGCCGCGCGGATGCCGGCCGTGCCCTGGCGCGACAGCGCTTCGAAGGCCGATTCGAGCTCGCCCACGATCTGCGGCCAGGCCAGCGCCACGGCTGCGGCACGCGCCTGCAGCCGCAGCCCCTGCACAAGCGCGCAGTCGCGCGCCAGCCGCTCGGCCTGGGCAATGAACCGTGCGGGCTGCTCCAGCGGCGCCAGCAGGCCGCTCTCGCCTTCGGTGATGAGCTGGGCCGCGGCCGCATAGCCGTAGGCCAGCACCGCCAGGCCGCTGGCCATGGCCTCGGGCGTCACGTTGCCGAAGGTCTCGGTGACGCTGGGGAACAGGAAGATGTCGCCGCTGGCGTAGTGCGTGGCCAGGTCTTCGTCGCGCCGGGCGCCGGCGAACACCACGCCCTGGCCGGCCCACGCGCGCTCCAGCTCGGCACGCAGCGGGCCGTCGCCCACCATGACCAGGCGCACGCGCGGGTCGATGCGGCGCATCGCCTGCACCGCCTGCAGCAGCAGCGAGAGGTTCTTCTCGGGCGCGAGCCGGCCGACGTGCAGCACCACGGGCGTCGCCGCATCGGCGCCCCATTGCGCACGCAGCGCAGCGCTGCGGCGCACCGGGTCGAAGCGCTCGGCGTCCACCCCGCGCGCCACCACGCGCAGGCGCTCCAGGCCCTGGCCAGCCAGCTGCTGGCGCAGCGACTCGGTGGGCACCATGGTCAGGTCGCAGCGGTTGTGGAACTTGCGCAGGTAGGCCATCAGCGGCTTGTGCAGCCAGCCCAGGCCGTAGTGCTGGCCGTAGGCCTGGAAGTTGGTGCGGAAATCCGAGCTCACCGGCAGGCGCAGCTTGCGCGCGGCCTGCAGCGCCGACCAGCCGAGCGGGCCTTCGGTGACGATGTGCACGACATCGGGCCGCGACAGCGTCCACAGCCGTACCAGCGCACGCGTGGCGGGCAGGCCCATCTTGAGGTGCGGGTAGCGCGGGATCGGCAGGCCGCGCATCAGCACCTCGGCGGCGCTCGCGTGTGCAGCGTCGCCCTCATCGCAAGCATCCTGGCGCGGCCGCACCAGCTGCACCTGGTGGCCGCGCGCGCGCAGGCCCTGCACCACGCAGGCGATGGTGGCCGCCACGCCGTTGACCTCGGGCGGGTAGGTCTCGGTGACGAAGGCCAGACGCAGCACGCGCCGGGCCGGCGCGAACTCGTCCACGACGATGGGAGCGGGTTCGGCTTGCGGCATGGCGCCATGCTGCGGGCCGCCCAAGTCAACGGCGTGACGCTGCCATGGCAGTTCGGTGTCGCTGCTATGGCTTGGCGGCCACCAGCCCGCGCGAGCCGAACGCCGCCACCACAGCCAGCGCCAGCAGCAAGGCGCCGTAGCCCAGCGCGGTCGCGTGCAGGCCGAACCAGCCGGTCGCCAGGCCCGCCAGGATCGCCGGCACGCTGAACGCCAAATAGCTGCAGACGAAGAAGCTGGCCATCAGGCCGGCGCGCTGCTGCGGCGGCGCCAGCGGCACCAGCGTGCGCAGCGTGCCGCTGAAGCTGCAGCCCATGCTGAAGCCGGCGACCAGGGCACCGGCGAAGAAGGCCGCCGGTGCATGCCAGTGGACGCCGGCCAGGGCCAGCACCATGCCCAGTGTCAGCCCGCCCGCACCGAGCACCAGGGCCTGCGCCGCCAGCCGGCGCTGCATGACCACGCTGGCCAGTGCCCCCGGCAGCACCATGGCCGCGATCAACGCGCCGCCCGTCAACGGTGCAGCGTTGCCGGTCACCTGCCGCGCCAGCGTGGGCCCCAGCGACAGGAAGAAGCCCATCAGCGCCCAGCCCACGGTGTTGGCCGGCAGCAGGCGTTGCAGCACCGCGCTCGCACCTGGCGGCACGGCCATCTGCGGGCGCAGCGAGCCCCAGGCACCGGCCCGGTGCGCCACGGTATCGGGCAGGCGCAACGCCACCACCACCTGCACGGCCAGCATGGCCAGCAGCACCTCGTAGACCAGCCGCGTGGGCGCCGGCGCGAACTGCACCAGCGCCGCCGTGCCCAGCGCGCCGAGCGCCATGCCGACCATCGGCGCGACCCCGTTCATCATCGACGCGCGCAGCGGATTCAGGTCGAGCAGCATGGAACTCAGCGCGCTCGTGGCGATGCCGGTGGCCACGCCCTGCAGGATGCGCGCTGCCAGCAGCCAGGCCACCGACTCGGCCTGCCAGAACAGCACGACCGACAGGAACTCCAGCACCAGCGCGCCGACGATCACGCGGCGCCGGCCCAGGTGGTCCGACAGCCGCCCGAACATCAGCAGGGCCGCGAGCAGCGCGAACGCGTAGCTGCCGAACACCCACGTGAGCGTGAGCGCCGAAAAGCCCCAGGCCTCGCGGTACAGCGCGTACAGCGGCGACGGCGCGCTGGACGCCGCCAGGAAGGTGACCATCATCGCGGCGGTCCACCACAGCGCCGGCTTGGGCGCCAGCGGTTGGCGCGGCGAAGGAGTGGTGGCGGGGCTGGAGGTGGGCATGCGCAGCTTCTCAAACGCAAAGAAATAGCGTTTGCGCCATTGTGCACTGGCTCCACTCATAACGCAAACGCTTTGCTTTAAGATGGCGCCATGCCTCCACGCCCCAATCTCCGGCCCGGCGGGCGCAGCGCGCGCGTCCAGTCTGCCGTGCACCAGGCCACGCGCGAACTGATCGAGCAGCATGGGCGCGATGCGCTGACCGTGCCGCTCATCGCGGCGCGCGCCGGCGTCACGCCGTCCACCATCTACCGCCGCTGGGGCGATCTGGCGGAACTGCTGGCCGATGTCTCGGTCGAGCGCATGCGGCCCGAGGGCGAACCGGCGGACACCGGCAGTTTCCGGGGCGACCTCTTGCTGTGGGCCGACCAGTTCCACGAAGAGATGTCGTCCGAGGTGGGCCAGGCGATGCTGCGCGACGTGGTCGCCGCCGCCGGGCGCGGCGACGCGGCCGGCACCTGCCAGTGCGCGCAGTTCACGGCCGGTGTGGTGTCGGTGCTGGTGCAGCGCGGCGCAGCGCGGGGCGACGCCGTGCCGACGGTCGAGGACGTGATGGACCGCCTGGTCGCCCCCATCATCTACCGGCTGCTGTTCGGCATGGTCCCGGCCAGCGCGCAGCAGGTGGCCGGCTGGGCCGCAGCCTGCGCGGATGCAGTGACCGACAAGCCTTCGCGCAGCCGCTGAGCGCGCGAAGGCGTCGCTGGCGAACACCGCGGTCTGCGTGAGTGCCTAGAGACCCAGGCCTGGCGGTACAACGCGTACAGCGGGAGGGCGCGCTGGAGGCGCCCACGAAGGTCCGTTGCATGGCGGCAGTCCAGGCCAGAGCCGGGTTCGGCGCGCGCCGGCGCACCGGCGAAGGATGGTCTGGGGCGGTGCGCGGCATGGCAGGGCTCGTAACAGACTGAGACTGCAGAGGTAGCTGCAGTCACGCGCTGGTCTGCAGCACTCAATCCGGCAGCCGCCGCGCATGGCCGCTGCGGATGTCCGCGACGAGCTGCAGCAGGCGGGGCGCGAGCTGCGCCGCCACGCTGGCCATCGGCTCGGCCGTCGACACGCTGACGTTGAGCGCGTAGGCCGCGTCGTCCAGCACCAGCGGCGCCGCCAGCGCGACCACCTCGGGCTGCCAGGATGCGGCGCAGAAGCCGTCGCGCTGCACGGCCGCGTGGGCTTCGTCGATGGCGCGCGACAGCGCCGGCCATCCGGTCCGCCGGCGGTCGCGGAACACGGCGAGAAGCCGCTTGCGACGCGGCTCCGGCGCCACCGCCAGGTAGGCCCGGCCGAGCGAGGTCAGCTCCATCGGAATGCGCTGGCCCGACACCACGTGCCGCAGGATCACGCGCCGGTTGTAGCGGATGGATTCGAGGTAGACCATCTCGTCGCGGTCGGGCGCGGCCAGGCCGACGTTGATGCGCTGGCCCTCCGCCAACACACGCATCAGCGGCGCCGCGATCGCCAGCACCTGCGAGCCCGAGCGCATGGCGTGGCCCAGGCTCAGCACGGCGGGGGCGAGCCGGTAGGCGCGGCGTGCCGTGTCCAGCTGCAGCATGCCGGTGCCGACCAGGGTCTGCGTCAGTCGGCTGACGGTGGATTTGGACAGGCCAGTGCGCTCGGCCAGTTCGCCGTTGCCCAGCAGCTCCGAGCCCTGCCGGAAGGCGCGCAGCAGCTCGATGCCGCGCTCCAGCGAACGGTTGGCGGGCGACAGGCCGGGCTTGTCGTGGGCGATGACGGTGCGGACGGATTCCATGGCGTTCCCTGCAGTGACGGCGCAGTATCGCTGTTCCACTGAGTGGAATTGACGGGGTTACTTTGGCGGGCGAAGTTCCTAAGCTCAGCGCACGGTGATCGCAGCGCGGCGCCGCCACAGCCCGGGCCTTGCGGCCCTCACAGCCATGGAGACATTCACATGCGTCAACCCACCTTCCGCCCCTTTCACACCCGCCGCGCCTTCGCCGCATCCCTGCTCATCGTCGGCCTGCTCGCCGTCGGCGCCGCGTCGGCCAACACCTTCCCGCAAAAGCCCGTGCGCATCGTCGTGCCGTTCTCGCCCGGCGGTGGCACCGACCTGATCGCGCGCACGCTGGGGCAGGAAATGTCCAAGGACCTGGGCCAGCCCGTCATCATCGACAACAAGCCCGGCGCCGGCACCATCATCGGCACGGACGCCATCGCCAAGGCCCAGCCCGATGGTTACTCGCTGGTGATGGCCAGCTTCGCGCATGCGGTGAACCCCAGCCTGCAGTCCAAGCTGCCGTTCGACAACGCCAAGGCCTTCGCGCCGGTGATCCTGGTCGGCCGCGGCCCCAACGTGCTGGTGGTGCGCCCGGCCAGCCCGTTCAAGACGGTGGCCGACGTGCTGGCCGCCGCCAACGCCAACCCGGGCAAGCTGACCTATGCGTCGCAGGGCGCCGGCACCTCGGCCCACCTGGCCGGCGAGATGTTCGACAACCTGGCCAAGGTCAAGACCCTGCACATCCCCTACCGCGGCGCCGGCCCGGCGATGACCGACCTCATGGGCGGGCAGGTCGAGATGTTCTTCGGCACGGCCGCGGCCGTGGCACCGTTCGTGGAGCGCGGCCAGCTGCGCGCCATCGCCGTGACCAGCGCGGTGCCCTCCCCTGCCTTCAAAGGCGTGCCCACCATCGCCGCGACCATCCCCGGCTACGCCGTGGAGAGCTGGTACGGCCTGTACGCGCCGGCCGGTACGCCCAAGGACGTGATCGACCGCCTGAACGCCGCCGGACGCAAGGCCGCGCGCTCGCCGGACTTCACGCGCAAGGTGGAGCAGGAGGGCCTGAACATCGCCGCAGGCGACCCGGCCGAACTCGACACCTACGTGCGCGCCGAAGAAGCCCGCTGGGCCCGCATCGTCAAGGAAAACGGCATCAAGGCCGACTGAACCTCACCCCATCCAGGAGACCCACATGCCCTACGAACTCATCACCCTGCAGGTACACGACAGCATCGCCACGCTGACCCTGAACCGCCCCGACAAGCGCAACGCCTTGAGCGATGACATGCGCACCGAATTCATCGATGCGCTGGAACGCGTGGCCGCCGACAAGGCCATCAAGGCCCTGGTGCTGACGGGCGCCGGCAAGGGCTTCTGCGCCGGTGGCGACATCGCCGGCATGCAAAAGCGCATGAACGCACCGACTGGCGAGGTGGGCTTCAACGGCTGGCACCGCCAGCAGCGCGTGCACCATGTGCAGGCCCTGCTGCACACCATGCCCAAGCCGGTGATCGCGGCCGTCAACGGCGCGGCCTCGGGCCTGGGTGCGGACACCGCACTGGCCTGCGATTTCGTCATCGCCAGCGAGTGGGCCAGCTTCACCTGGTCGTACATCCACCGCGGCATCATTCCCGATGGCGGCGGCATGTACTTCCTGCCCCGCCGCGTGGGCCTGCCCAGGGCGAAGGAATTGATCTTCACCGGCCGCGTGGTGAAGGCGGACGAAGCCTTGTCGCTCGGCATCATCGACCGCAAGACCAGCGCCGAGACGCTGGTGGCCGACGCGCAGGCCTGGGCCGCCGAGCTCGGCCGCGGCTCGGCCACCGCGCTCGCACTGACCAAGACCATCCTGAACCAGAGCTTCGAGCTGTCCTCGCACGACGTGTTCGCGCAGGGCAGCCAGGCGCAAGGCATCTGCTACACCAGCAGCGAGCACCGCGCCTCGGTCGAAGCCTTCCTCAACAAGACCGCTGCCGCCAAGGAGTGATGCCATGAACGACGCCATTTCCCGCCTGCTGCAGCCGCGCAGCGTCGCCGTCATCGGCGCCTCGGCAGACGCCGGCAAGACTGCAGGACGCCCCGTTTCCTACCTCGTCAAGCACGGCTTCGCGGGCGCCATCTACCCGGTGAACCCCAAGGTCGACCGCATCGGCGAGCTGACCTGCTACCCCGACATCGCATCCCTGCCCGGCGTGCCCGACGTGGGCATCGTGCTGCTGGGCGCCGAGCGTGCCCACCTGGCGGTGCGCGACCTGGCAGCGCGTGGCTGCGCCGCCGCCATCGTGCTGGCCAGCGGCTACACCGAGACCGGCGAAGACGGCGCGCGCCGCCAGAAGCAGTTGATCGAGGCCGCAGGCAGCATGCGCATCCTCGGCCCCAACACCATTGGCCTCGTGAACCTGACCGACAACATCGTGCTGTCGGCCACCGGAGCGCTGGAGATGGCGCACTTCCCCGTGGGCGGCATCGGCGTGGTGTCGCAAAGCGGCGGCATCCTGGGTGCGCTGCTGTCGCGTGCCGCAGCGCGCGGCGTGGGCCTGTCCAAGCTGATCTCCACCAGCAACGAGGTGGACCTGGAGCTGGCCGACTTCATCGACCACCTGGCCGACGACGAAGCCACCAAGGTCATCGCGCTGTACGTGGAAACCGTGCGCGACCCGGCCAAGTTCCGCAACGCCTGCCTGAAGGCCGCGCGCAAGGGCAAGCCGGTGGTGGCGTTCAAGATCGGCCGCTCCGAGGCCGGTGCCAAGGCCGCCGTCTCGCACACCGGCGCATTGGCCGGCGCCGACCGCATGTACGACGCGCTGTTCCAGCAGGTCGGCGTGATCCGCGCGCAGACCTTCGGCGAGCTGCTCGACATCCCGGCCGCGCTGGCCACCGGCCGCAGGCTGCAAGGCAAGCGCGTGGCCATCCTGACCTCCACGGGCGGCGCCGGCACGCTGGTGTCCGACGACCTGGGCATGGCCGGCTTCGACACGCCCGCGCCCGACGCGGCCACGGCCGAGGCCCTGCGCGCCCTGCAGACCGGCGACCACGCCGTGCTCGACCGCAACCCCATCGACGTGACGCTCGCCGGCCTGCAGCCCGCGCTGCTGCGCGGCGCCATCAACGTGCTGCTCAAGAGCGACAGCTACGACGCGCTGACCATCATCGTGGGCTCGTCCAGCCTGGCCATGCCCGAGCTGCTGGCCGGCGCCATCCAGGACTGCCTGCCGAACTCCGACAAGCCGGTCATCGCGTATGTGAGCCCGCATGCGCCCGAGGTGGGCGCCCTGCTGACGCAGCGCGGCGTGCCCGCCTTCGCGGCGGCCGAGAGCTGCACGGCGGCGCTGCGCGCGATGTACCAGGTCGCACACCTGCAGCCCCAGGTCGAGGCCAGCGCGCCTGCCGCCCCGGTGGCGCTGGACGACCTGCCATCGGGCTCGCTGGACGAGTACCAGGCCAAGCAACTCTTCACGCGCTTCGGCGTGCCCTGCGCGGGCGAGCGCATCGTGGCCACGCCGGCCGAGGCCGAGGCCGCCGCGCGCGAGCTGGGCGGCCGCGTGGTGCTGAAGATCCTCTCGGCCGAGATCACGCACAAGAGCGACGTGGGTGGCGTGGCCGTGGGCCTGACGGCCGACACCGTGGGCGCGCGCCTGGTGGCCATGGCGGCCGAGGTCGAAGCCAAGGCCGGCGTGCAGCCCAGGCGCTTCCTGGTGCAGGAGATGGTGGGCAGCGGCACCGAGCTGATTCTGGGCATGCACCGCGACGCGCTGGGCACGGCCATCCTGCTGGGCATGGGGGGCGTGACGGCAGAACTGTTCAAGGACACCACCATGCGCCTGCTGCCCCCTGAAGGTGGCCTCTCGCGCGCCGATGCGCTGGCGATGGCGCAGGCGCTCAAGAGCTGGCCGCTGCTGGACGGCTTCCGTGGCCGGCCCAAGGCCGATGTAAAGGCGCTGGTCACGGCCATCGTGGCGTTCTCGCAGATGGCGGCACAGCTGGGCGAGCGGCTGGTGGAGGCGGAGATCAACCCAGTGTTCGTGCAGGCCCAAGGGCAAGGCGTGCGTGCTGCCGACGGCGTGGTCGTGCTGGCCTGAGCGAACCCAGTCCGGAAGACCCCGCCATGCATGCCACTGAAGTGTTCGGCCACTACGCCCAGGACTACCACCGCACCGCGCTCCCCGACGAGGTAGTCCACCACGCCAAGCGCGCCGTGATCGACTGGTACGCCGCGCTGTTCCCCGGCCTGGCGACTGCCCCGCTGGCGCAACTCGAACAGGTGCTGGCCGACGACCTGGACCGCGGCCGCGCACGCCTGGGCAACGGCCGCAGCGCCACCGCGCGCGCCGCTGCGCTGTACAACGGCACGGCGGCCCACGCGGCCGAGGTGGACGACAGCTTCCGCGACGCGATGTACCACCCCGGCGCAGCCACCATCGCCGCCGCGCTGGCCGCCAGCCAGGACGCGGGTGCCAGTGGCCTGGACTTCCTGCGCGCGCTGGTGCTGGGCTACGAGGTGTCCACGCGCATCGGTGTGGTGCTGGGCCGGCCGCACTACCAGTACTGGCACAACACCGGCACGGTGGGCACCTTCGGCGCCGCGGCCGCGGCCGCCGGCGCGCTGCGGCTCGGCGCCCAGCCGTTCGCGCACGCGCTGGCCACGGCCGCCACCTTTGCCGCCGGGCTGCAGCAGGCCTTCCGCATGGACTCCATGTCCAAGCCCCTGCACGCCGGCCGCGCGGCCGAGGCCGGCCTGCTGGCCGCGCAGCTGGCGGCGCGCGGCGTGACCGGCTCGCTCGACGTGCTGGACGGCGAGGCCGGCCTGGGCCGGGCCATGGGCGACGGCCCCGATTGGTCGCAGGTCGGCGCCACGCTGGGCCGCGACTTCCACATCACGCGGCTGACCTTCAAGAACCACATCGGCTGCGGCCACACCTTCGCGGCCGTCGACGGCGCACTGGCGCTGCGCGAACAACACGGCCTGCAGGCCGACGACATCGCCCATGTGCAGGTGGACACCTACCGGCCCGCGCTGGACATCGCCTGCTACGAGAAGCCGGCCACGGCCAACGAGGCGCGCTTCAGCCTGCGCTACGTGGTGGCCACGGCGCTGGCGCGTGGCAGCGTGCGGCTGGCGGCCTACGAGCCGGCGCAGTTGGACGATGTGCGTGCGCGCGAGCTCATGACGCGCATCGACGTGCGCGTGGACCCGCAGATCGACGCCGCGTTTCCAGGCCAGCGCGCCGCGCGGGTGGAGATCTCCACGCACAGCGGCGCGAAGCTGGTGCACCTGCAGCCCAACCGCAAGGGCGACCCGGAGCTGCCACTGTCGGATGCGGAGCTGGAGAGCAAATTCCTGGAGCTGTCGGGGCCGGTGATCGGGGATGTGGGGGCCAAGGATCTGCTGGCCCAGCTGTGGACGCTGGAGCGGGCGGCAGCGCTGCCAGCGACGCCCGGCGCCCCTGGGGACCGCTGAATCGGCGGTGTGAAAATGGCCGCATGGCCACCACAGATCATCGGCCCCTGCTGAAAGCCAAACTGGCAAGGCCTCTGGCTCCGCGCATGGGCCTGTCCCGTCCACGGCTGTTGGAGCTGCTGTCCGATGCGATCCGCAGGCCCTTCACGTTGCTCTGCGCTCCGGCAGGCTTCGGCAAGTCGAGCCTGCTCTCCACCTGGGCTGCGGAAGCGGTCGAGCAGCCCATCGCAGCGTGGCTCGTCCTGGACGAAGAAGACAACGATCCTGCCAGGTTCTTCGAATATGTCCGAGGCGCGCTTCGCTCTGCCGGCATCGAGATCGGTGGCCCTGCCGCGCGGACACACCCCGGTGCCGCTTCGCCATCGGCCAAGGACCGGATGGCCGTGCTGCTCGATGATCTTGCCGATCTGACCCAGCCGGTGATGCTTGTCCTCGACGACTATCACCTTGTCCGAAACGCGGAGCTCGACACGGCGCTGGCGTTCCTTGTCGAGCACGCGCCGGAGAACCTGCGCTTGGTGATGGCCACACGGGAAACGCCGCGTTTCCCATTGGCGCGCTGGCGCACGAAGGAATGGATGTCGGAGATCGGTGCCGACCAACTGCGGTTCACGCAAGAGGAGGCCTCGGCCTACCTTTCGCGCAGCATGGGCCTGACCATCGAGCCACAGTCGCTGCGCGCACTGGCCGCGCGCACGGAAGGGTGGATCGCCGGACTCCAGATGGCGGGCCTCTCCCTTCAGAGACACATCGAAGTGCAGGGAAGTGCGCAGCTTGCGCAGGTGGTCTCGGCCTTCAATGGAGAACACTCGCATGTGATCGACTACCTGGCTGGCGAAGTGATGCGGCTGCAATCCAGGGAGCTCAGCGAATTCGTCCGCAAGGTGTGTGTTCTCGACCGCTTCTGTGCGGGCCTGTGCGACGCCGTGACCGGACGCTCCGACAGCAGCGCGCTGCTGGCCGCCGTGGAGCGTGGCAATTTGTTTTTGCAGCGGCTCGACGATCAAGGCCGCTGGTTCCGGTTTCACCAGCTGTTCGCCGACTTCCTGCGCAACGGCGTCGACGAAGCAGAGGCGTTCGAACTTCATCGAAAGGCAAGCGCATGGTTCGAAGCCCACGACCGCGGGCCGGAAGCCATCAAGCATGCCTTGGCGGCACGCAGCGATGCCGATGCGGTGCGGCTGTTCCGCCAGCAAGTCGAGGAGTTGCTCGCACGCGGCGAGCTCCCGACCTTGCTCGCCTGGCTGGAGATGCTCCCGACGACGCTGGTCAGGCAGCACCAGGACCTGGCAGGCTACAAGGCCTGGCTTCTCTTCATGAGCGGGCGGACGACGGAGGCGATGGAGTACCACGGCGTGGCGACCGCCCTTGCGGCGTTGCCCGATGCGCCGGAGCCGCCGGAGATCCTGTTCTCGCTGCAAGCGTTCATCGCCATCAACTCGGACCAGCCAGAGCTTGCGATCGAGCTGTCCCAGCAAGCACTCAGCCGACTCGGCAATACCACCTCGTTCTTCCGTCTGTGGCCTCTTTTCTACAGTGGACTGGGATTGCTGCGCACCGGCAGCACCAGGGAGGCAGCGGAGGTGCTGCGGCAAGCCCTCGACCTGGGGTGGTCGTTCGGGCACCGATTGACGGCGCTCGACGCGCTCGGACATCTGATCCCGTTGATGAGCGGGCAGGGGCAGCTGCGCGAGGCAAAGCTGCTTTGCGAAGAGTTTCTGGCGCAATGCTCGCCGTCCGACGAAGCACATGCTCCCATCAGCGGCCTGCTCCTCATTCCGATGGGCATGCTTGCGTACGAGCGCAATGAACTGCGCGAAGCCGTGGAACTGCTGGAAGCCGGCACCGGGTTGTGCAAGCGCTTGGGCAGCGTGTTCCATGCGTTGGCGGGGACCTGCGCACTCGCCAAGGCCTTCCACGCCAGCGGCATGCGCGATCGCGCGTGGAACGCCATCGCCGCTGCGCGTGAGCTTGCCGACAGATCGCGCAACCCGCGCCGGCGCCGTGCTGTTTTGGTCGCCAGCGCCGACCTGCACCTGCGCGACAACAACGTAGAGGCCGGGCGGCTGGCACTGGAGGAGCTCGGCCCGGCGTTGGAAGTGGCAGTGGAAGCCCAACTGCTGCAGGTGCGTGTTCTGCTCAGCTCCGGTGCGACGCTGCCCGCCATGCGCATGCTCGGCGGCATCGAGGCCGCCTGCCGGGATCAGGGCCAGCAAGGCACGCTGATTTCCGTGCACTTGCTGCAGGCCCTGGGGCATCGGGCCAACGGAGGGCGTGCTGCGACTCTCGAGCACCTCGACAAGGCCATTTCGCTTGCCGCAGCCGGCGGCTACGTGCGCCCGTTCCTGGATGCCGACGCGGAACTCGCCACCTTGCTGCGCCATGCCAGCCTTGGCAGGTCTGCCTTCGTGGAGGAGCTGCTGGGCGCCGTCCGCCATCCGGCCCAGTCGCCGGCTGCCTCACAGGAAACGGCACCGATGCAGCTCACGCGGACACAGCTGGAGGTCCTCGTTCTGATCGGCAAAGGCCTGGGCAACCAGCAGATCGCAGAGCAACTCGTCATCACCGTCGGCACGGCGAAGTGGCACGTCAGCCAGATCTTCGAGAAGCTGGGCGTGCGCAACCGTTCTCAGGCAATCGCGAAGGCACGCGAGTTGTCGGTCCTCTAGGGACTTTCCCTAGACAGGGGCCGAAACCTAACTTTCGGCAGGGGCGAGATAGGCGAGCCCGTTGGACCGGCTGGGAAGAATTCGGTCCGTGAACACCCCCCGGACCACCTCCCCACAGATCCCAGTCGCTTGCGACGTGCTCGTCGTCGGTTCCGGCGCTGCAGGCCTGGCGGCAGCCGTGACGGCGGCCTGGCATGGCCTGCGCGTCGTCGTCGTCGAGAAAGAAGCGGTCTTCGGTGGCGCCACGGCCTGGTCGGGCGGATGGATGTGGGTCCCCGGCAATCCGCTGGCCAAGCGTGCGGGGATCGTGGAAGACCCTGCCCAGCCGCGGACCTACCTTCGCAACGAACTGGGCGACCACTACGACGCGAACCGCGTCGATGCGTTCCTGGACCACGGCCCACGCATGGTGGAGTTCTTCGAGACGCACACCGAGCTGCAGTTCGTCGATGGGAACGGCATTCCGGACATGCATGGAGACACGGAAGGCGCAGCAACCCAGGGGCACCAGGTGATCGCTGCGCCGTACGACGGGCGGGCGCTGGGCGATTTGCTCGGACGGCTGCGCAAGACGCTGCGCGAGACCTCGTTCGCGGGAATGCCGATCATGGCTGGCGCTGACCTGGCGGCCTTTCTCTCGGTGACCCGCTCGGCCCGCTCGGCCGTCCACGTTGCAAGACGCCTGGGGCGGCACCTGGTCGATCTGGCCCGCCATGGCCGGTCGACGCAGCTGGTCAATGGCGTCGCGCTGGTTGCACGCCTGGCAAGGTCCGCGGACCAGCTTGGCGTCACCCTCATGGAGTCTGCCGCGGCGAAGGAACTCATCGTTGCCGAAGGTGCTGTGAAAGGCGCCGTGGTCGAGACGTCCCGCGGCAGGCTGGAGATCCGGGCATCGCGCGGGGTCGTCCTCGCAAGCGGGGGATTCCCCCATGACGTGGAGCGCCGCCGCAAGCTGTTTCCCCGCACATCCACGGGGCACGAGCATCTCGCACTGCCGCCCGCATCGTGCAGCGGCGACGGCATCTCGCTGGGCGAATCGGTGGGTGGCGTGTTCGCGACGGACCTCGCATCGCCGGTGGCCTGGGCGCCTGTCTCGAAGATCCACCACGCCGACGGCACGGTGGGCCACTTTCCGCACATCATCGACCGCGCCAAGCCGGGTGTGATCGGGGTGCTGGCCAACGGCCAACGCTTCGTGAACGAGGCTGGCGGCTACTACGACTACACCGCGGCCATGGTGGCCAATGCGCCGCAGGGCGCCGAGGTGGCCTCCTGGCTGGTGTGCGACCACCGCTTCCAGCGCCGCTACGGGCTTGGTTACGCGAAGCCGTTCCCGATCTCCGTCCAGCCTCTGCTGCGAAGCGGCTACCTGGTGCGCGCCCACTCCATCGGGGAGCTGGCACGGCAGTGCGGCATCGACGTGGAGGGCCTCAAAAGAACCGTCGCGCAATTCAATGTGCACGCGCGGCAGGGTCAAGACCCCCAGTTCAAGCGGGGCTCCACCGCCTTCAACCGCAAGGGTGGCGACGCTGCGCACCACCCGAATCCCTGCGTTGCGCCGATCGAGCAGGGCCCGTTCTACGCCGTCAAGGTGTTGCCGGGCAGCTTCGGCACTTTTGCAGGACTGAGGACCAACGAGGCAGCGCAGGTGCTCGACGACGCGGCAGCGCCGATTCCCGGCCTCTATGCAGCCGGAGCCGACATGGCCAGCGTCATGGGTGGTCGCTATCCCTCGGGAGGCATCAACCTGGGGCCTGCCATGACCTTCGGATACATCGCCGGGCTGCATCTGGCAGGACAGCTGTGCAAGCCGTCCACCGGCGGGAAGCCCTAGCCGGCAACGGCTTCGCCCTGGGCCGCGCAAGCACCGGCGGCATTTTCTTCACCAACGACGATCAACCATGAACACGAACAGACAAGCGCAGACAGCCATCATCACGGGGGGCGCGCGCGGGCTGGGTCTTGGCATTGCAAAGAGGCTTGCCGACGAAGGGACCGACGTCATCCTGTGGGATGTCAACTTCCAGGGCTTCGATGCCGCCACCGCGGGCCTGCAGCCCCTGCTGCAGCAGCAGGTCGATGTGTCCAACTGGGAATCCGTGGGCCGTGCATTCCAGGAGGCCGTCGAGGTCGCAGGAGGCCAGATCCAGATCCTCGTGAACAACGCGGGCATCAATGGGCCCATTGCCCCGACAGCCGAGTACCCCTTGGATCAGTGGCAGCGCGTGATCGACATCGACCTGACCGGCGTGTTCCATTGCTGCCGTGCAGCCATCCCGCACATGACGCACAAGGGCTACGGCCGCATCGTGAATGTGGCATCCATTGCAGGCAAGGAAGGCAACCCCAACAGCGCGGCCTACGCGGCAGCGAAGGGCGGCGTGATCGCGTTCACCAAGTCCATCGCGAAAGAGATCGCGCAGTCCGGGGTGCTCGTCAACTGCGTCGCGCCCACGATGGCGGAGACGGATCTCTTGCAACAGATGACACCCGAGTTCATCAGCGGGATCAAGGCCAAGATCCCTATGGGGCGCTTTCTGAAGATCGAGGAAGTCGCGGCGATGGTTGCATGGATCGCCGGACCGGACTGCAGCTTCACCACCGGCTTCACGTTCGACCTGACCGGCGGCCGGGCGACTTACTGAGAAGGAGAAGCGCTTTGACCGAACGTTTTGCACTCCATCGGATGTCGCTCGCGAACCTCACGGTGGGACGCGTGGCGCAACAGGACCTCATCACTGCCGCTGCAGCGGCTGGATTCGGCAAGGTCGGCCTGCTCATCATGACCGCGACGGCGCAGCCGCTGCAGCACGAGCTGCTCGGCAGGCCGGAGATGGTCCGTGAGGTCAAGGCCGCCCTGCGCGACACCGGCACACGCGTGTTCGACATCGAGGCCTTCGTGCTGTCTCCGGCAACGGATCTGGCGCGGTTCAAGCCGGCACTGGAACTCGGCGCCGAACTGGGCGCAACGCACATCTCCTCCATCGGCACCGAGCTCGGGGAGGGCGCCGTCTTCCTTTCGCCAGCGCAACGGGTCGATCTGTTCGGGCGCCTGTGCGACGAAGCCATGCAGTTCGGCCTGACGGTGGGTGTCGAGTTCATGCTGTACCGGGACATCCGCACGTACAGGGATGCCCTGCAACTGGTCGAGGCCGCCGGCCGCCGCAATGCGGGCCTCATTCTCGACATCCTGCACTTCGTTCGCGGCGGTGGCACTGCTGCCGACCTGCAGGCGGTGCCAGCGGAGCGGATCGCCTACGCGCAGCTGTGCGACTGCGCCCAGGCGAGCTTGCCGGTGCACGCCCTGCCTGCCGAAGCCCGCACCTCGCGTTTGCACCTCGGCGATGGCATCGCACCGTTGTGGCCCGTACTCGACTTGCTGCCAGAAGAACTTCAGCTTGTCGTGGAGACACCCGTTCTGGCGGAAGCCGGCTGGACCACTGCCCAGCGCGCGGAGTCGGCAGCCAGGCACACCACCCAGTTCTTCCAACGGCGCGACCAACAGCGGTCTGCGGCCTGACATTCCCACGCACCCATCCAGGAGACACCATGTACCCCATCCCCAACGCCTCGCTGCGCCACACCATCACGAAGTGGAGTGCGAGCATCCTTGTCGGCGTCGCCGCGCTGGCCTCGGCCGCACACGCCGAGATCCGCGAGCACAAGATCAAGTTTGCCTACGTCACGGCGGCGGACACCGGCAAGCTCAACGGTGTGGACAAGTTTGTCGAACTGGTCAAGCTCAAGAGCGCAGGCAAGATCGACATCAAGGTGTTCCCTGGCGGATCGCTCGGCGGTGACGTTCAAATGATTTCGGCCATGCAGGGCGGCACGCTCGAGATGGCGGTGATGGGGCCGAACGCCCTGGTCGGGGTCGTTCCGGACTTCAGCCTGCTCGATCTTCCCTACCTGGTCGACAACGAGAAGGAGGCGTCTGGTCTCATCGACGGCGCGGTCGGCAAGGCGCTGTTCGACAAGCTCGCGGCGAAAGGCGTCGTCGGCATGCCGATCTCGGCATTCGGCTTTCGCCACCTGCACAACAGCAAGCGGCCCATCAACCGCCTCGAAGACATCAGCGGGCTCAAGCTCCGTGTGATCCAGAGCCCGGTCTACGTCGACTTCGTGAAGACGCTCGATGCCAATCCGGTGGCCATGTCCTTCACCGAGGTCTACAACGCGATGGAACAGAAGGCCATCGACGGGATGACGAACACTGCACTGATCGCATCGAGCATGAAGGCGTACGAAGTGCAAAAGTACATGTCGCTCACGCGGCACATGTACAACCACATCGTCCTGCTGATCAGCGCAAAGGCGTGGGACCGGTTCAACGAAGAAGAAAAGACCCTGATCCGTCAGGCTGCTGACGAGGCGAAGCAGCACCAGCGCAAGCTGCTGGTCGATGTCACGGAGAAGGCCATCGCGGACCTGAAGGCGAACAAGATGGCGGTCAACGAAGTGCCTGCTGGCGAAATTGCCCGGATCAAGGCCGCAGCGCAGCCTGTGGTCGACAAATACGCCAAGAACCTGAGCCCCGGTCTGATGCAGATGGCGACCCAAGAGATCGCCGCCATGCGCAAGTAGGTCGCGGGCCACATGGAACAAGCATTCAACATGCTCCACCGCGCGCTGGAGAATCTCATCGCGCTGCTGCTCGCCGCCATGGTCGTCCTGGTGTTCGGCAATGTCGTCCTGCGCTACGGATTCAACTCGGGCATCACGGTATCGGAGGAGCTGGCTCGCTGGTTCTTCATCTGGGCCACATTCCTTGGTGCCATCGCGGCCATGCGCGACCGTAGCCACCTGGGCGTGGACATGCTGGTGAGCCGGCTGCCTGCCTGGGGAAAGCGGCTGTGCCTGGTCGCGAGCCACCTGATCATGTTGCTGATCGTCTGGATGTTCTTCACCGGGAGCCTGGCGCAGACCCGCATCAACTGGGATGTGAGCGCGCCGACGTCCGGCTACTCGATGGCCTGGGTCTACGGCGTGGGCTGCGTGTTCGCTTGCCTGGCGGCGCCCTTGTTGATGCTTGACCTGTGGCGGATCTTGAGCGGACAGCTGTCCGACGACCAACTAGTGATGATCCAGGAGTCGGAAGAGACTGCCAACCTGGACGAGATCCTGCGTGAGCACCAGGCCGGCGGCCCGAACACCGTCGCGACGGGGAGATAGGACATGACGGTCTTTGTTTTCATCGGCTCGCTGCTCCTCACGATGGCACTTGGCATGCCCATCGCCTATGCGCTTCTGGCAAGTGGGGTGGCCTTGATGTGGCACCAGGATCTGTTCGATGCGCAGATCCTAGCGCAGAACCTGATCGGTGGCGCCGACAGCTTCCCCTTGCTCGCGGTGCCATTCTTCATGCTGGCCGGCGAGATCATGAACGTCGGTGGCCTGTCACGCCGGATCGTGAACCTTGCGCTTGCCGTGGTCGGGCATGTGCGCGGCGGCCTGGGCTACGTGACGATCATGGCCGGTTGCCTGCTTTCGGCGTTGTCCGGGTCGGCTGTTGCAGACGCGGCCGCTCTGACGGCATTGCTTCTGCCCATGATGGCCAAGGCGGGGCACGACCGCGCCCGCGCGGGCGGATTGATCGCAGCTACGGGTGTGATCGGACCAGTCATTCCCCCTTCGATCGGCCTCGTGATCTTTGGCGTGGCTGCGAACGTGTCGATCTCCAAGCTGTTCATGGCGGCCATCGTCCCTGGCCTGCTCATTGGTGGCGCTCTGTGGATCACCTGGGCGTGGCTGGTGCGGCGGGAGACGATCCAGCCCCCACCACGCAAGAGTGGGAAAGAGATCCTCCAGGCGGCCCGGGAAGCGGGGTGGGCGCTCGTGCTGCCCATCATCATCCTGGTCGGATTGCGCATGGGCATCTTCACCCCCACCGAGGCGGCGGTCGTGGCCGCGGCCTATGCGTTGTTCGTCGCCACGGTCGTCTACCGCGAGCTGGGCATGAAGCAGCTCCACACGGTTTTCATCGTGGCGGCGAAGACGAGCGCCATCGTGATGTTCCTGATCGCCGCTGCCATGGTGAGCGCATGGCTGATCACGGTGGCGGACCTTCCCAGCAAGGTGGTGGAGATGCTCCAGCCATTCATTGGAAACCCGATCTTGCTCATGGCGGCGATCATGCTTCTTGTCATGGTCGTCGGGACGGCCATGGACATGACACCCACGATTCTCATCCTCACCCCGGTGCTGATGCCGGTCGTGAAGGCAGCCGGAATCGACCCTGTGTACTTCGGCGTGATGTTCATCATCAACAACGCCATTGGCTTGGTCACGCCGCCCGTCGGCACGGTGTTGAACGTGGTCGCAGGCGTGGGCCGGCTCAAGATGGATGAGGTGATGCGAGGCGTGATGCCCTTCATGGTGGCCGAGTTCGCCGTCATGTTTCTCATGGTCATCTTCCCCTGGCTCGTCACGGTGCCTGCGAAATGGTTTGCCGGTTGACGCACCTTGCCCCCATGCGCCTGAACGCCGGCACCCGCCAGCCGAAGCAGGTGTGCGCCGAGCATCGTCTGATGTCGGGTGCCCGTTGAGAACCGGCGCCGCCCCTGTCATCAGTCCTTCATGCCCCGTCGTCACGATCGCGCCACATGACAACGGGAGCCCGTGTGCACGACTTCTTCCAGACCCTGCAGATCCAGCGCGATGACGACCATCGCTTCTACCACCACAGCCGCATCAACCAGAGCCTGCACCTGCTCTCGGCCTGCACCTTCGTGTGCAGCTATGTGCTGCTGTTCATCGACCCAGCCGTGGCGGCGCTGCTGGCCTGGACGGTGGCCATGGTCAGCCGCCAGGCCGGCCACTTCTTCTTCGAGCCCAAGGGCTACGACCATGTGAACCAGGCCACGCACGAGCACAAGGAAGAGATCAAGGTCGGCTACAACCTGCGCCGCAAGGTGGTGCTGATGCTGCTGTGGGTGGCGCTGCCACTGCTGCTGTGGCTGGAGCCCGGCCTGTTCGGCCTGGTCGAGCCGGCCACCGGCGTCGAAGGCTGGCTGCGCCATGTGGGCCTGGCGTGGCTGGCGCTGGGCGTGGCCGCCGTGCTGATGCGCACTGTGCACCTGTTCTTCCTGCAGGGCGTGATGGCCGGCCTGGCCTGGGCCACCAAGATCCTGACCGACCCCTTCCATGACATCAAGCTGTACTGGAAGGCGCCGCTGGCCCTGATGCGCGGCGAACTGATCGACCCGATGGACGACGTGCAGAACGCGGCCCGCTGAACGCAGGCCGCCCGCCCCTCAGCGTCCCAGCATTTCCCGCAGGATGCGGCGTTGGATCGATTGCTTCGTCAGCCCCGCGTCCTGCCACCACCAGCCGTCGGCCTGCATGGCCTGGCAGCCCGCGACGAAGCGGCGGGCCACCTCGGCGAACTCGGCGTCGCCGTAGTTCAGGCTGAAGATCAGCCGGCCGGTGCCGACCCAGCTCAGCGCCAGGCCTTGTTCGCGCAGGTAATACGGCAGCATCCAGTGGTAGCGCGATGGTTGCGTGAAGCCCACCGCCCAGACGGTCGACATGGCGCCCACGCGCACCGGCAGGCTGGCGCCTTCGAGCATCTGGTTCAGCTGCGCGGCGCGGGCCTCCCAGGTCGCGTCCAGGTTCTCGTACATCTTCTGCACCGCGGGCGTGGCCAGCCGCTCCAGGAACACCTGCATCGCGCCCATCACATAGGGGTGGGCGTTGAAGGTGCCGCGCGCAAAGCAGATGTCCGCCGGCTTGTCCTCGCGCCAGCGCTGCATGAGGCGGTGCGGGCCGCAGACCACGCCGACCGGCAGCCCGCCGCCCAGCGTCTTGCCGTAGGTGACCATGTCGGCCTGCACGCCGAAGTACTGCTGCGCGCCACCGGGCGCCAGGCGAAAGCCGAGGAACACCTCGTCGAAGATCAGCACGATGCCGCGCGCCGTGCAGACGGCGCGCAGCCGCTGCAGCCAGGCGGTGTAGGCGGCGCGGTCGAAGGCCGGCGCGGCGCGGCCGGCGATGAGGGCGGAATCCGAGGGCGCGTTGGCGTTCGGGTGCAGCGCCTGCAGCGGGTTGACCAGCACGCAGGCGATGTCGCGCCGGCTGCCGAGCACGCGCAGCGTGCGCTCGTCCATGTCGCGCAGCGTGTAGGTGCGCTCGGCCGCGACGGGGTTGCCGATGCCGGGCTGCACGTCGTCCCACCAGCCGTGGTACGCGCCGCAGAAGCGCACGATGTGCGTGCGCCGCGTGTGGTAGCGCGCCAGCCGCACGGCCTGCATCACGGCCTCGGTGCCGGACATGTGGAAGGAGACTTCGTCCTTGCCCGAGATGGCGCGCAGCGCGCGCACGTTGGCCAGCACGGCCGGGTGGTAGCTGCCCAGCACCGGGCCGAGATCGTGCACACGCGCGCTGCCCTCGGCGATGCAGGACTTGTAGAAGTCCTGGCCGAACAGGTTCACGCCATAGGAGCCGGTCAGGTCGTAGAAGTCGTTGCCGTCCAGGTCGGTCACCTGCACGCCGTGGCTGGCCTGCACGAAGGCGCCCATCTTGAGGCTCTCGCGCAGCACGCGGCTGTACTGGAAGGGTACGCGGTAGCGGCTCGTGAACTGCAGGTCGGCGATGCCTTCGCGCGCGGCCTCGGTCATGGCCAGCGTCTTCGGGAAGCGCTGGGCAAACAGCGCCGCGAGCCGCGCCAGGCCGGCCTCGCGCTGCGCCGCCACGGCCGCAGGAGCGCCGTCGGAGTCGAAGAAGCGCTCACGACCGAAGTCGTAGAACGGCAGGCGCCGCGCCACGCGGCGCGACAGCTTGGAATGGCCGGCCAGCGAGCGGTGCTTGGCGCGCGACAGCGCCAGGCGCTGCTGGGCGGCAGGCATGAGGGCCAGCACGGCCGCGGCACCGAAGCCGCCGAGAAAAGTGAGTTCGTTCATGGGGTCGTGGAATTGGCGATCCCCCATTGGTAACCCTTTCATTTGTCAACACGATGACGCAGACCACCGCCTCCACCTCTCCATCCGCCCTCGCCCGCCTGCGCGACCGCCTGCTGCTGCAGGAAGACCTCAATTTCCTGTTGACCAACCGCGTGCCGCGGCTGGCGCTCACGCGCTTCATGGGCTGGTTCAGCCAGATCGAGAACCCGCTGGTGCGCGCGGCCTCCATCGCCGCCTGGCGCGCCTGCACCGAGATCGACCTGTCGGACGCGCAGGAGAAGCGTTTCAAGAGCCTGCACGCCATGTTCACGCGTGCCTTGAAGCCGGGGGCGCGGACGGTGGCGATGGAGCCGGACGTGCTGGCCAGCCCCTGCGACGGCATCGTCGGCGCCTGCGGGCCGGTGGACGGCACACAGCTGTTCCAGGCCAAGGGCTTTCCGTACGAGATCGGCGAGCTGTTCGGCGACGCCGAAGCCGCCCGCCCCTGGCACGGCGGCCAGTACGTGACGCTGCGGCTGACCTCGGCCATGTACCACCGCTTCCACGCGCCCCACGACTGCACGGTGGAGCAGCTGCGCTACCTGTCTGGCGACACCTGGAACGTGAACCCGATCGCGCTCAAGCGCGTGGAGCGGCTGTTCTGCCGCAACGAGCGCGCCGTGCTGCGCGCGCGGCTGGCCAGCGGCCACCCGGTCGCGCTGGTGCCGGTGGCGGCGATCCTGGTGGCCAGCATCCGGCTGCACTTCATGGACACGCTGCTGCACCTGCGCACGCTGGGCAGCAAGCCGGTGGACTGCGCCGAGCGCTTCACCAAGGGCCAGGAGATGGGTTGGTTCGAGCATGGCTCGACCATCATCGTGTTCGCGCCCAAGGGCTTCGCGCTGGCTGAGGGCATCGCCGAAGGTGCGCAGGTCCGCATGGGACAGGCGCTTCTGCGCTTGCCTCCCGGCGCTGCTATTGCGCCGACGCAGGTCTGATCCGCTCATCGGCGTATCCACGGCTTTCGTCGCTCCGGCGAACCGTTCGATCGCATGGCAACTGCGCGAATTGCATACTTTGCATCCGACATCGACAGGAGCAAAGCATGCGCACCAACCTATCCGTCACGCAGAGGGAGTACATGTTCCCGGACGATGCCACTCTGTTGTCGACGACGGACACCCAGAGCCACATCACCTACGCCAACGCCGCTTTCCTGCAGGCCAGCGGGTTCTCGCGCGATGAACTGCTCGGTCAGCCGCACAACCTCGTCCGCCATCCAGACATGCCGGCGCAGGCCTTCGGCGACCTGTGGTCCACGCTGAAGTCCGGCAACTCCTGGACGGCCCTGGTCAAGAACCGGCGGGCGGATGGCGACCACTACTGGGTGCGCGCCAACGTGACGCCGGTGGTGCGCAGCGGCCAGACCGTGGGCTACATGTCGGTGCGTACCAGGCCCGCACGCGAGGAGGTGGCACAGGCCGAGGCCTTGTACGCGCGCTTTCGCGGGGGACGGGCCAAGGGCTGGACCTTCCACCAGGGACTTGTGCTGCGCACGGGCATGCTGCGCTGGCTGTCGCTGCCGCAGACCATCCCGGTGCGGTGGCAGCTGCGCCTGGCCTTGCTGTTCGTGCTGCTGGTGTCGGTGGTCGGGGCCGAGCTTCTGCCGCGCCTGGGCGCAAGCACCGAAGCCGTGGCCGGGGCGGTGGCCCTGGCCTGCGCGACTGCGGTGCTGTGGCTGGAGGCCCGCATCGCCCGCCCGCTGCAACGCGTGCTGCGGCAGGCCCAGTGCGTCGCTTCCGGCAGCCCGGGCGAGAACGTCCAGCTCGAGCGCGTGGACGAGATCGGCATGGTGCTGCGCGCCGTCAACCAGGCCGGGCTGAACCTGCGCTCGCTGGTGGACGACGTGGGCGAGCAGGTGGCCGGCGTGGAGCATGCAAGCCAGGGCATCGCTCGCGACAACCAGGACCTGAGCGCGCGCACCGAGCAGGCGGCGTCCAGCCTGCAGCAAACCGCGGCGTCCATGGAGCAGATGACGGCCACCGTCAAGGCCACGGCCAGCGCGGCCGCGCAGGCCGTGGGCCTGGCGGGCGCCGCGAGCACGGCCGCGCGGCAGGGCGGCGCGGTGATCGGGCAGGTGGTGCAGACCATGGACGCCATCACGGCGGCCAGCAGCAAGATCCGCGACATCATCGGCGTGATCGACGGCATCGCGTTCCAGACCAACATCCTCGCGCTCAATGCCGCGGTGGAGGCCGCGCGCGCGGGTGAACAGGGCCGCGGTTTCGCTGTGGTGGCGGCGGAGGTGCGGGCCCTGGCGCAGCGCAGCGCGCAGGCAGCCAAGGAGGTGGGCAAGCTCATCCACAACAGCAGCGAACAGGTGGACAGCGGCAACCAGCAGGTGCGCGACGCCGGCGCGGCCATGCAGGACATCGTGCAACAGGTGGGCAAGGTGGCCGACCTGATCCAGGAGATCGGCGCCTCGGCGCGCGAACAGTCGCAGGGCATCGACCAGGTCAACGTGGCGGTGACCGAGCTCGACCAGATGACCCAACAGAACGCCGCCATGGTGAGCCACGCACGCGAGGCCACCAGCGGCCTGCGTGCCCAGGCGCGCCAGCTGCTCGATGCGATCGGCGTGTTCCAGGCGCGTGTTCCCGGTGCATTGGTGCAGCCCGCCACTGCAGCACCGCGGCGCAGCCAGGCACCAGGCCTGCAGGCGGCGGCCCTGCCGGCCTAGCCGAACGCGCGCACCATGTAGGCCGCACCGGGGCCGTAGGCTGCCAGCTTGGACTGGCCAGCGCCCAGGTCGCGCACCTGGTAGCCCAGCCGCTGCCAGTAGCTCGCGGCGCCATCCACGGCGACCAGGGCGCCCCGGACGAGGCCTTGCGCCCGCGCCTGCGCCAAGGCCTGCGCATAGAGCACCGCCGCCATGCCCTGCCCATGGGCGCGCGATGCCACGGCGCAGTCGTGCAGGTACCAGCAGACTGCGGCCGGCGGCAAGGCGCCGAGCGCGCTGTGCAGCGCGGGCGGAGCGGCATCGACCCAGGGGTGGGACAGCAGGTAGCCGAGCACGGCGCCGGCCGCATCGCAGGCCACCAGGCACAGGCCGGGCGCCAACGCCATGCGGTCACGGAACACGGCGGGCTGCTCGGGTGCGAAGTCGGCGGCGGCGTAGGCCTCGGCCTGAATGGCCATCACACAAGGGAGGTCGGCGGCCGCCATGGCGCGGACATGCCAACGGGAACGGACGGGAGCGGAACAGGACAAGGCGAAAGGCAAACGCGGATGTGCCGCTGCAAAACGGGCCCGTATTTTCGCCGAAGGCGGGTTCAGACCGTGGCCGACTCCGCCGCGGCCGGCACACGCTGGCGGTGCTGGTGCGCGCCATGCCATTGCACGAGCTCGAGCCGGCCGTCGTGGTGTTCGACGAGCGCGGTGAGGCTTTCGACCCAGTCGCCATCGTTGCAGTAGAGCGTGCCATCGATCTCGCGCATTTCGGCGCGGTGGATGTGGCCGCAGACCACCCCCTGGTAGCCGCGCTTGCGCGCCTCGGCGGCCACGGCCTGCTCGAAGGCGGTGACGTAGTTGAGCGCCTTCTTGACCTTGTGCTTGAGGTAGGCCGACAGCGACCAGTACGGCAGCCCCATGCGCGCGCGCAGGCTGTTGAGGTGGCGGTTCAGCCGCAGCGTGAGCTCGTAGGCGTTGTCGCCCAGGTAAGCCAGCCACTTGGCGCACTGGATCACGGCGTCGAAATGGTCGCCGTGCACGACCCACAGGCGCCGGCCGTCGGCGGTGGTGTGCACGGCCTCCTCGCGCACCTCGATGCCGCCGAAGTGGTGGCCGGCGAAGCCGCGCGCGAATTCGTCGTGGTTGCCCGGCACGAACACCACCTTGCAGCCCTTGCGGGCGCGGCGCAGCAGCTTTTGCACCACGTCGTTGTGCGCCTGCGGCCAGAACCAGCGCCGGCGCAGCTGCCAGCCGTCGACGATGTCGCCGACCAGGTACAGGGTCTGGCTCGGGTGGGCTTTCAGGAAGTCCAGCAGCGGCTCGGCCTGGCAACCAGGCGTGCCCAGGTGCAGGTCGGAGATGAAGACGGCGCGGTAGCGCGGCGGGCCGCTGTCCTCGGCATCGAACGTGGCGCCGTGGTCCGCGCCAGCGCCCGTGGCCTGCCAGAAGCCGGTGGCGTCGAAGGCCGCACGCATCAGCGGCTCCCGCCGAAGTGGCGGCTGTAGCGCGGGGGCATGTCCTGCAGCCGCATCAGCAGCGGCAGGTCGGCGGTGTTGAAGTCCGGATCCCAGGCCGGCGGGCCCAGCAGCTTGGCGCCCAGGCGCAGGTAGCCCTTGACCAGCGGCGGTGCCTCGACATCCAGGCTGTCGTCGAAGCGTTCGACGGGCAGGGGCAGGCGCGGCAGCACATGCTGGGTGATGGGGGCCAGGTGCGTGGCGCGCAGCTGGCGCCACAGGCTGGCCGCCACGGCGGGGTTGAACACGCCCTGCTGCTGCAGCGGCACGCTGGCGCTGCCGATCACGAGATCCAGCCCGTTGCGCTGCATGAAGGCGATCAGCGCCGACCACAGGCTCATGATCACCCCGCCCTGGCGGTGGTCCGGGTGCACGCAGCTGCGGCCCAGCTCCACCATGCGCGGGCGCAGCTGGCGCAGCCGGGTCAGGTCGAACTCGGTGTCGGCGTAGAAGCTGCCGATGCGGCGTGCCTGCACGGGCGTCAGCACGCGGTAGGTGCCGACGACCTCGCCGCTGGCGGCCTCGCGCACCAGCAGGTGCTCGCAGTAGTCGTCGAACAGGTCGATGTCGTGGCCGGGCAGCGGCGTGGCCAGCCGCGCGCCCATTTCGCCGGCGAACACGGCGTGGCGCAGCCGCTGGGCAGCACGCACCTCGTCCTGGTGCTGCGCCCACTGCACCAGCAGGCCGCCGGCCGCGGGCAATGCCTGCGGCGTAGGGCGCGGCCCCAGCGACAGCGGATAGGCTGGGGACGGCAACTCTCTCATGGTCTGGCTCCTGCGACACGGGCGCCCCACCAGGGAGCGCACGGGAGCCAGTGTGCGAAGCCGCCATGACCGGCGCATGTCGCGCCGATGGCAGCTGCGTGACGCTCAGCGCAGCGTGGCGGCGATGCGCTCGGCGCAGCGGCGGGCCTGGGCCGCGTCGCGTGCCTCGACCATCACGCGCAGCACGGGCTCGGTGCCGCTCGCGCGGATGAGCACACGGCCGTTGTCGCCCAGTTCGCGCTCCACCTCGGCCTGGGCCTGGGCCATGGCCTGGTTCGACTTCCAGTCCTGGCCGACGGCCAGCCGCACGTTGATCATCGTCTGCGGGAACAGCGTGACCTCACCCAGCGCCTGGGCCAGGCTCTGGCCATTGCGCACGCAGATCTGCAGCACCTGCAACGCGCTGATGAGACCGTCGCCCGTGGTGTGCTTGTCCAGCGCCAGCAGGTGGCCGGAGCCCTCGCCGCCCAGCACCCAGCCGCGCTTTTCGAGCTCCTCGAGCACGTAGCGGTCGCCGACCTTGGCGCGCACCAGCTCCACGCCCTTGGCCCGCAGCGCCACCTCCACGGCCTTGTTGGTCATCAGCGTGCCGACCACGCCGGCGACTGCCTCGCCGGCGCGCTTGCTGCGCTGCGCACCGCCGCGCGACAGGCGCTCGTTGACCATGATGTAGAGCAGCTCGTCGCCGTTGAACATGCGGCCGTCGCGGTCGACCATCTGCACGCGGTCGGCGTCGCCGTCCAGGGCCACGCCGAAATCGGCCCGGTGCGTGTGCACGGCCTCGACCATGGCCTCGGGATGCGTGGCCCCGACCTTCTCGTTGATGTTGAGCCCGTCGGGCGCACAGCCGATGCGGATCACCTCGGCCCCGAGTTCATGGAACACCATGGGTGCGATCTGGTAGGCCGCGCCATGCGCACCGTCTACCACGATGCGCAGGCCCTTGAGCGTGAGCGCGGTCGGGAAGGTGCTCTTGCAGAACTCGATGTAGCGGCCGGCTGCGTCTTCCAGCCGCGTGGTCTTGCCCAGGCTGGCGGAATCCACCCACTGAGGCGGCAGCTCCAGCGCCGCCTCGACCGCGATCTCCCAGTCGTCGGGCAGCTTCGTGCCCTGCGCGCTGAAGAACTTGATGCCGTTGTCGGCGAACGGGTTGTGGCTGGCGCTGATGACCACGCCCAGGCTGGCGCGCTGCGCCCGCGTGAGGTAGGCCACGCCCGGCGTGGGCAGCGGGCCCAGCAGCACGACATCGACGCCGGCCGAGTTGAAGCCCGATTCGAGCGCGCTTTCCAGCATGTAGCCCGAAATCCGCGTGTCCTTGCCGATCAGCACCGTCGGCCTGGCCTCGGCCTTTCGCAGCACGCGGCCCACGGCATGGGCCAGGCGCAGCACGAAATCGGGCGTGATGGGGGCCTGGCCCACGGTTCCGCGGATGCCATCGGTGCCGAAATAGCGACGGGTCATGGAGAGGTTCCTTCTTGTTGTCTGACGGAAAAGGGGTCGGGGGTGGCGGCACGCCACACCTGCAGAGCGGCCACCGTGTCGCGCACGTCGTGCACGCGCACGATGCGCGCGCCGCGCTCCACCGCCAGCAGGGCTGCGGCCACGCTGGGAAGCATCCGTTCGCTGGCCGGGCGGTCGGAGCCACCGGCCACGGCCGCCAGCGAGGACTTGCGCGACCAGCCCGCCAGCAGCGCATGGCCCAGCTCCAGCAGCTCGGCCTGGCGCGCCAGCAGCGCGAAGTTCTGGGCCACGGTCTTGCCGAAGCCGATGCCGGGATCGAGCACGATCCGTTCGGCCGCCACACCACGCGCGCGCAACTGCAGGGCGGCCTCGGCGAGGAAGGCCCGCACCTGGGCCGGCGCATCGCCGTCCATGGGCTCGCGCTGCATGGTGGCGGGCTCGCCGTGCATGTGCATGAGGCAAACACCGCAGTGCGGATGGCCGGCCACCACGGCCTGGGCCGCGCCTGGCGCCTCGCCGGCCGCGGCATCGTGCCAGCGCAGGGCCCAGATGTCGTTGACGATGTCGGCGCCGAGGTGCAGCGCGGCCTGCATCACGCGCGGCTTGTAGGTGTCGATGGAGACGGGCACGCCCAGCCGTGCGGCCTCGCGCAGCACCGGCAGCAACCGCGCCAGCTCCTCGTCCGCCGGGAGCACGGCCGAACCGGGGCGCGAGGATTCGGCGCCCAGGTCCAGGATGTCGGCGCCTTCGGCCAGCAGCTGTTCGCAATGGCGCAGCGCCGCGCCCGGGCCGGCATGGCGACCGCCGTCCGAGAAGGAATCGGGCGTCAGGTTCACGATGCCCATGACGCGGGGCTGGCGCAGGTCGATCAGGTGGCGCGAGGTCTGCCAGAACATGTGGGAATCGGACGGGAAAAACAAAACGGGGCCGCGAGGGCCCCGTATTGTGGTTCAGACCGGCGACGTCATGCTGCAGACGGCGCTGGCTCCGGATTGACGGCCGGCGCACCGCCGCTGCCGCCGCCGTTGCCACCCGTCGGCGTGCGCGGCGTGAAATCCTTGGGCGGACGCGGTTCGCGGCCGGCCATGATGTCGTCGATCTGCTCGGTGTCGATGGTTTCCCACTCGAGCAGGGCCTTGGCCATGGCGTGCATCTTGTCGCTGTTCTCTTCGATCAGGCGACGCGCGAGGTTGTACTGGTCGTCGATGATGCGGCGCACCTCGCCGTCGACCTTCTGCATGGTCGTCTCGCTCATGTTGGTGGTCTTGGTGACCGAGCGGCCCAGGAACACCTCGCCCTCGTTCTCCGCGTACACCATGGGGCCCAAGGCATCGGTCATGCCGTAGCGCGTGACCATGTCGCGGGCGATGGAGGTCGCACGCTCGAAGTCGTTGCTGGCGCCAGTGGTCATCTGGTTCATGAACACTTCTTCGGCGATGCGGCCACCGAACAGCATGCTGATCTGGCTCAGCATGTATTCCTTGTCGTAGCTGTAGCGGTCCTGCGCGGGCAGGCTCATGGTCACCCCCAGCGCACGGCCGCGCGGGATCACGGTGACCTTGTGCACCGGGTCGCACTTGGGCAGCAGCTTGCCGATCAAGGCGTGGCCGGCTTCGTGGTAGGCGGTGTTGCGCCGCTCTTCCTCGGGCATGACCATGCTCTTGCGCTCGGGGCCCATGATGATCTTGTCCTTGGCCTTCTCGAAGTCCTGCATCTCGACCACGCGCGCGTTGCGGCGGGCGGCCATCAGCGCGGCCTCGTTGCACAGGTTGGCCAGGTCGGCGCCGGACATGCCAGGCGTGCCGCGCGCGATGATGCTGGGGCTCACGTCCTGGCCGATCGGCACCTTGCGCATGTGCACGTTGAGGATCTGCTCGCGGCCGCGGATGTCGGGCAGCGTCACGTAGACCTGGCGGTCGAAGCGGCCCGGGCGCAGCAAGGCGGCGTCCAGGATGTCCGGGCGGTTGGTCGCGGCGACCACGATCACGCCGAGGTTGGTCTCGAAGCCGTCCATCTCCACGAGCATCTGGTTCAGCGTCTGCTCGCGCTCGTCGTTGCCACCGCCCAGGCCAGCGCCACGCTGGCGGCCCACCGCGTCGATCTCGTCGATGAAGATGATGCAGGGGGCGTTCTTCTTGGCGTTCTCGAACATGTCGCGCACACGGGCCGCGCCCACGCCGACGAACATCTCGACGAAGTCGGAACCCGAGATGCTGAAGAACGGCACCTTGGCTTCACCCGCGATGGACTTGGCCAGCAGCGTCTTGCCGGTGCCCGGGGGGCCGACCAGCAGCAGGCCGCGCGGAATGCGCCCGCCCAGCTTCTGGAACTTCTGCGGATCCTTGAGGAAGTCGACAACTTCCTTCACCTCTTCCTTCGCCTCGTCACAACCGGCGACGTCGGCGAAGGTGACGGTGTTGTTGTTCTCGTCGAGCATGCGCGCCTTGCTCTTGCCGAAGCTGAAGGCGCCGCCCTTGCCACCGCCTTGCATCTGGCGCATGAAATACACCCAGACACCGATCAGCAGCAGCATCGGACCCCAGCTGACCAAGAGGGTCATCAGCAGCGAACCCTCTTCACGCGGCTTGACGTCGAACTTGACGTTGTTGGCGATCAGGTCGCCGACCAGGCCGCGGTCCAGGTAGGTGGCGGTGGTGCGCACGCGGCGGTCGTCGGTCGTGATCGCGACGATCTCGGTGCCACCCTGCCCTTCCTGGATGGTGGCAGTCTTGATGCGCTTGTTGCGGACCTCTTCGAGGAAGTCCGAATAGCCCACGAAGCCTGCACCCGCGGAGGCACGGGTGTCGAACTGCTTGAACACCGTGAACAGCACCATGGCGATCACGAGCCAGACAGCAACTTTGGAAAACCAGGGATTCTTCAAGCGGGGACTCCGGTAAGCCGTACGACAGACAGCGGCGACAGCGACGCTGAGGCGTACTTGCGCGCCATTTTAGGCATTTCAAGTGTGCGACAAGGGCGCCAAACCCGCGTCAGCCATGGCCGGAGCAAGGGTTTACGCCGTTTTCTCAGCCGTTTTGCACGGCCTTGAGCCCGATGCCGACGAGGAATGTCTCAGAGGATTTGTCGCGCGAGGCCTTGGGCTTGATCGGCTTGACGACCCGGAACTCGCTGCGGAACAGCTTGACCAGCTCGGCGTAGCCGCTGCCATGGAAGAGCTTGACCACCAAGGCACCCTCCGGTTTCAGGTAGGTCTGGCAGAACTCCACCGCCAGTTCCACCAGATGGGCAATGCGGGCCGCGTCGGCGGATTCGATGCCCGACAGGTTGGGCGCCATGTCGGACACCACGACATCGGCCTGGCGCCCGCCCATGGCGGTGTGCAGTTGCTCCAGCACCTCGGGTTCGCGGAAGTCGCCCTGCAAGAATTGGACTCCCTCGATCGCCTCCATCGGCAGGATGTCCAGTGCGATGATGGTGCCATTGAGCTCGCCCACGGCCGCACCCTGGGGCGACAGGCGCCGCCGCACGTACTGGCTCCAGGCGCCCGGCGTGGAACCCAGGTCCACCACGAGATGGCCGGGTTGCAGCAGCTTGAGGCCTTCGTCGATCTCCTTGAGTTTGTAGGCCGCGCGCGCGCGGTAGCCCTCCCTGGCGGCGAGCTTCACGTAAGGATCGTTGACATGGTCGTTCAACCATGCCTTGTTGACCTTCTTCGATTTGGTCTTGACTTTCATGCAGCCTGGATAATACGGGGATGCCCCAAATTCAACTCACCCCCGCGCAACGCAAGGTCCACCGCGCCGAGGCCCACCATCTGGACCCCGTGGTCATGGTTGGCGGCGATGGCCTGACCCCAGCGGTGGTGCGCGAGACCGATCTCGCGCTCAACGCGCACGGCCTGATCAAGGTGCGCGTGTTCGCCGACGACCGTGTCGCGCGAGAAGCCATGTACCAGCAACTGGCCGACGAACTCAACGCCGCGCCGATCCAGCACATCGGCAAGTTGCTGGTGCTGTGGCGGCCCAAGCCCGAGGTTGAGCGCGAGCGCACAGAGGACGAGGACCGCAAGCCCGGCCCGCGCGACGTGAAGATCCTGAAGTTCAGCAAGCGCGGCGGCCAGCGGCCCGAGGTCAAGACCCTGCGCGTGCTGGGCAACCAGCGCCTGACGGCCGGCGGCAAGGTCAAGCGCGCCAAGCCGAAGCCGCCGACCAGCGTCAAGAAGCGCAGCCAGACCTGAGCCTGACGGCGCCTTTCACACCACCTGGTCCAGCGCCTTGGCCAGGTGGCCCACGGTGCGGTCCACGTTCTGCCACTTCTCCAGGCCGAAGAGGCCGATGCGGAAGGTACGGAAGTCCGCGGGTTCATCGCACTGCAGCGGCACGCCGGAGGCGGTCTGCAGGCCGACGGCCAGGAACTTCTTGCCGTTCTGGATGTCCGGGTCGGTCGTGTAGCTCACCACCACGCCCGGCGCCTTGAAGACCTCGGCCGCCACGCTGGGCAGGCCGCGCGATTCCAGCAGTGCACGCACCTTGCTGCCGAGTTCGATCTGCGCCTGGCGCACCGTATCGAAGCCGATTTCACGCGTCTCCAGCATCACATCGCGCAGCCTTACCAGTGCGTCGGTCGGCATGGTCGTGTGGTAGGCGTGCTGGCCCTTTTCGTAGCCCTCGGCGATCTGCATCCACTTCTTGAGATCGCAGGAGAAGCTGCTGCTCGTCGTGCCATCGATGGCCTCGCGCGCCCGCGCGCTCAGCATCACCATGGCGCAGCACGGCGAGCTGCTCCAGCCCTTTTGCGGTGCGGAGATCAGCACGTCGACGCCGGTGGCCTGCATGTCCACCCACATGGCGCCAGAGGCCACGCAGTCCAGCACGAACAGCGCGCCGACTTCATGCGCGGCCGCGCTGATGGCGCGCAGGTAGTCGTCCGGCAGCAGGATGCCGCTGGCCGTCTCCACGTGCGGCGCGAACACCACCTTGGGCTTCTCGGCGCGGATGGCGGCGGCCACCTCGTCGGCCGGCGCAGGCTGCCAGGCAGCCTGCGGCCCGTCGCCCACGCGGCGCGCCTTGCAGACCACGGCACCGCCGCCCAGGCCCCCCGCGTCGAAGATCTGGCTCCAGCGGTAGCTGAACCAGCCGTTGCGCACGATCAGCACCTTCTCGCGGTTGGCGAACTGGCGTGCCACAGCCTCCATGCCGAACGTGCCGCTGCCAGGGACCAGCACCGCGGTGTGTGCGTGGTAGACCTGCTTGAGCGTGGACAGGATGTCCTGCACCACGCCCGTGAAGCGCTTGGACATGTGGTTCAGCGCGCGGTCGGTGTAGACCACCGAGAATTCCAGCAGGCCGTCCGGGTCGACATCGGGCAAGAGTCCGGGCATGGTCAGTCTCCTTCTTGGGATGGGGGCGCAGGGCGCGCCAGTTGCCACAGCGTGATGCTGGCACAGACCCATTGCAGCAACAGCATGCCGCTGCCCAGGTTGTGCCAGAGCTTCAGATTCTCACGCGCCACGATGCGCGGCGCGACCGCGAACTCGACCACCAGTGCCAGCAGCAGCCCACCCAGCACCCACGGCAACACAGGCCGGGCCCAGGTCGCCGTGCGGTCAGCATCGCGCGGACGCGAGGCCATCAGGATCAGCAGACAACAGGCGAGTGTGGCCCAGGTCTGGCCGCTGAACAGCCGGGCCGCTGCGGCGCCAGCCAGGGCCGGGCTGGGCAGCTGCATGAACAGCAGCGGCACGATCCAGAACAGGGCCGTCAGGCTGCCCCACCACAGGGAGGCAGCCAGTAGCGGCAGGCGCGCGCGCATCGCCAGCGCTTCAGATGTAGCGGACGCCGATGACTTCGTAGCGCTTGATGCCGCCAGGCGTGTGCACCTCGGCGCTGTCGCCCTCGCCCTTGCCGATCAGGGCGCGTGCGATCGGGCTGGAGATGTTGATGCGGCCCAGCTTCAGGTCGGCCTCGTCCTCGCCGACGATCTGGTAGGTCACGGCCTGGCCGCTGTCCTCGTCTTCGAGGTCGACAGTGGCGCCGAACACCACCTTGCCGCCGGCATTGAGCTCGGCCGGGTCGATGACCTGGGCCACCGACAGCTTGCCCTCGATCTCCTGGATGCGGCCTTCGATGAAGCCCTGGCGGTCCTTGGCGGCGTCGTAGTCGGCGTTCTCGGACAGGTCGCCCTGCGCGCGCGCTTCGGCGATCGCATTGATGATGAAGGGGCGGTCCACGGTCTTCAGGCGGTGCAGTTCGGTCTTCAAGGCCTCGGCGCCGCGCCGGGTCACCGGAAAGGTGGTTGTCATGTTTCAGGTCTCCAAAAGCAAACCGCCGAACGTCGCCGTTCGGCGGTTGGTAGGTGAGGGGGGTCAGACGAGTGTTCGTCCGGTCAGCCGGCTCAGAATTGCCAGCGGACTAGCGGCGGGATTGTATTGGCTCGCTGCCGGCAGATGCAGTGTCTGCTCGGCCATGAACTGGCCCGACATCACCGCATGCGATGTCTGGTCGGAGAAGCACACCCAGACCGAGCCCGGCGAGAAGGGCACGGTCTGCTGCGGTGCGCTCTGCTGGTAGCCCAGGTCGGACTTCATCGCGTCGTGCAGCTGCAGCATGAGGTGGTCGTATTCGCTGCGCAGCGACTTGGTCACGCGCAGTGCCCGCAAGGCCTTGGCCTGCCAACGGGAATAGGGCTTGAGCCGCGGCAGGAAGCGCTGGGCCACGGCACCGAAGGGCTCGCCCACGCGCCAGACGCGTGGCGCGCCGTTGGGATTGAGGTTGGCGAAGACGCGCAGGATGCGCTCACCGTAGTTGGGCCGCGACGGGAAGGCATCGACATGCAGGCGCTTGTCGTCCGCACGCCAGGACTGCGTGCGCGTTTCGACCTGGGCTGGGCGAAAGCTCGTGGGCGCCATCCGCAAGGCAGGCCCGTAAGCCGGCAGCAGCCCGTCCACGAGTTGTCGTGCCTGGCTGCGAAAACGCGCGACCATGGCGGCTGTGGCCTGCTGCTTCGCTGCGTCGCCGGCGGCCCCCTTGAGCCGGCCCGTGGCGTCCAGGCTGATGTTGCGCGAACCTTCGGCCAGCAGCGCGGGATCCAGCAGGCGCTGCTCGTCGGCCAGCAACTCGAACCGCAGGCGCGGGAAGTACAGCACCTTGCCTGCCTCCAGCGCAGCGATCCAGTCGTCGTTGGAGCGGGCCCCGGCCCAATCGGCCAGGTCCAGCTCCACCAGTTGCGACGTCATCGGCCGGCCCTCGTCGGATCAGGCCAGCTGCGCGTGCATCTCCTGCACCGAGATCACGTCGAGCTGGTCCAGGTAACGCATGCCTTCGACAGCAGCCTCGGCACCGAAGATGGTCGTGAAGGTGGTCACACGCGCCAACAGCGAGGAGGTGCGGATGGCACGGCTGTCGGCGATCGCATTGCGGCGCTCTTCCACCGTGTTGACCACCAGCACGATCTCGTTGTTCTTGATCATGTCGACCACGTGCGGCCGGCCTTCGGTGACCTTGTTGACGGTCTTGCAGGCGATGCCGGCTGCCGTGATGGCGGCTGCCGTTCCCTTGGTCGCGACCACGGTGAAGCCCTGCGCCACCAGCGCGCGTGCCACTTCCACGGCGCGCGGCTTGTCGCTGTTCTTGACCGTCAGGAAGGCCGTGCCCGAGCGCGGCAGCTTGGTGCCAGCGCCCAGCTGGCTCTTCACGAAGGCCTCGCCGAAGGTCTTGCCCACGCCCATGACCTCGCCCGTGGACTTCATCTCGGGGCCGAGGATGGTGTCCACGCCCGGGAACTTCACGAACGGGAAGACGGCTTCCTTGACGCTGAAGTACGGCGGCGTGACTTCGGCGCCGATGCCCTGGGAATCCAGCGACTGGCCGGCCATGCAGCGCGCCGCGACCTTGGCCAGCTGGATGCCGGTGGCCTTGGACACGAAGGGCACGGTGCGGCTGGCACGCGGGTTGACTTCCAGCACGTAGATCACGTCCTGGCCGTCTTTCTCCTGGATCGCGAACTGCACGTTCATGAGGCCGACCACGTTCAGGCCTTCGGCCATGGCCGCAGTCTGGCGCTTGAGCTCGTCCACCGTCGCCTTGCTGAGGTAGTACGGCGGCAGCGAGCAAGCGGAGTCGCCGCTGTGCACGCCGGCCTGCTCGATGTGCTCCATCACGCCGCCGATGAACACGCGGCCGGTGGCATCGCGGATGGCATCCACGTCGCACTCGATGGCGTCGTTCAGGAAGCGGTCCAGCAGCACCGGGGAGTCGTTGCTGACCTTGACGGCCTCGCGCATGTAGCGCTCCAGGTCGCGCTGTTCGTGCACGATTTCCATCGCGCGGCCACCCAGCACATAGCTCGGGCGCACCACCAGCGGATAGCCCAGCGCCTGGGCCTTCTCCAGCGCCTCAGGCTCGGCACGGGCCGTGGCGTTCGGTGGCTGGCGCAGACCCAGGTCGTGCAGCAGCTTCTGGAAGCGCTCACGGTCTTCGGCCGCGTCGATCATGTCGGGGCTGGTACCGATGATCGGAACGCCGGCGGCCTCCAGGCCCAGCGCGAGCTTGAGCGGCGTCTGGCCGCCGTACTGCACGATCACGCCCAGCGGCTTTTCCTTCTCGACGATCTCGAGCACGTCCTCCAGGGTCAGCGGCTCGAAGTACAAGCGGTCCGAGGTGTCGTAGTCGGTCGAGACGGTCTCGGGATTGCAGTTGACCATGATGGTCTCGTAGCCGTCCTCGCGCATCGCCAGCGCCGCGTGCACGCAGCAGTAGTCGAACTCGATGCCCTGGCCGATGCGGTTCGGGCCACCGCCCAGCACCATGATCTTCTTCTTGTCGGTCGGCTCGGCCTCGCACTCGTCCTCGTAGGTCGAGTACATGTAGGCGGTGTCGGTCGAGAACTCCGCCGCGCAGGTGTCAACGCGCTTGTAGACGGGACGAATGTTCTGCGCGTGGCGCGCGGCGCGCACCGCGTTCTCGTCGGTCTTGAGCAGCTTGGCCAGACGGCGGTCGGAGAAGCCCTTCTTCTTGAGCAGGCGCAACTCGTCAGCCGTGACCCTGGAGAGCGCCTCGGCGCCGTGTTCCTCGGTGTGCTTGTCCAGATCGAGCTCGATCTTGATGATCTCCTCGATCTGCACCAGGAACCACTTGTCGATCTTGGTCAGCGCGTGGACTTCGTCCAGCGACCAGCCGGAGGCGAAGGCGTCACCCACGTACCAGATGCGATCGGGGCCGGGCTCGCCGAGCTCTTCTTCGAGCACCTCGCGGTCCGTCGTCTTCTGGTTCATGCCGTCCACGCCGACCTCCAGGCCGCGCAGCGCCTTCTGGAAGCTCTCCTGGAAGGTGCGGCCCATGGCCATGACCTCGCCCACGCTCTTCATCTGCGTGGTGAGGTGGCTGTCGGCGGCCGGGAACTTCTCGAACGCGAAACGCGGGATCTTGGTCACCACGTAGTCGATGCTTGGCTCGAAGCTCGCAGGCGTGGCACCGCCCGTGATCTCGTTGCGCAGTTCGTCCAGTGTGTAGCCGATGGCCAGCTTGGCCGCGACCTTGGCGATCGGGAAGCCCGTGGCCTTGGAGGCCAGCGCCGAGGAACGCGACACGCGCGGGTTCATCTCGATCACGATCATGCGCCCGTCGGCCGGGTTGACCGAGAACTGCACGTTCGAGCCGCCGGTGTCCACGCCGATCTCGCGCAGAACCGCCAGACTGGCGTTGCGCAGGATCTGGTATTCCTTGTCGGTCAGCGTCTGCGCGGGCGCCACGGTGATGGAGTCGCCCGTGTGCACGCCCATCGGGTCCAGGTTCTCGATCGAGCAGACGATGATGCAGTTGTCGGCCTTGTCGCGCACGACCTCCATCTCGTACTCTTTCCAGCCCAGGAGCGATTCCTCGATCAGCAATTCGCTGGTCGGCGAGGCTTCCAGGCCGCGCTTGCAGATGGTCTCGAACTCTTCGGCGTTGTAGGCGATGCCGCCGCCCGTGCCGCCGAGCGTGAAGCTGGGGCGGATCACGGTCGGGAAGCCGACAGTCTTCTGCACGGCCCAGGCCTCGTCCATGGTGTGCGCAATGCCCGACCGGGCAGAGCCCAGGCCGATCTTGGTCATCGCGTCCTTGAACTTCAGGCGGTCTTCGGCCTTGTCGATGGCCTCGGGCGTGGCGCCGATCAGCTCGACCTTGTACTTGTCCAGCACGCCGTTGCGCCACAGGTCGAGCGCGCAGTTCAGCGCGGTCTGCCCGCCCATGGTCGGCAGGATCGCGTCGGGCCGCTCCTTGGCGATGATCTTCTCGACCGTCTGCCAGGTGATGGGTTCGATGTAGGTGACGTCGGCCGTGGCCGGGTCGGTCATGATCGTCGCAGGATTGCTGTTGATCAGGATGACCTTGTAGCCCTCCTCCCGCAGCGCCTTGCAGGCCTGCACGCCGGAGTAGTCGAATTCGCAGGCCTGGCCGATGACGATGGGGCCGGCGCCGATGATGAGGATGCTCTTGAGGTCTGTGCGCTTAGGCATTGCTCGCCTCCGCCTTGAATTTTTCCATGGACTGCGTGAAGCGGTCGAAGAGGTAGCCGATGTCGTGCGGGCCGGGCGATGCTTCCGGGTGGCCCTGGAAGCAGAAGGCCGGCCTGTCGGTGCGGGCCAGGCCCTGCAGCGTGCCGTCGAACAGGCTCACGTGCGTGGCGCGCAGATTGGCCGGCAACGTTTTCTCGTCGACTGCGAAGCCGTGGTTCTGGCTCGTGATGGACACGCGGCCGTTGTCCAGGTCTTTCACCGGGTGGTTGGCACCGTGGTGGCCGAACTTCATCTTGAAGGTCTTGGCGCCCGAGGCCAGGGCCATGATCTGGTGGCCGAGGCAAATGCCGAACGTCGGGATGCCGGTCTCGATCAGTTGGCGCGTGGCCTCGATCGCGTAGTCGCAGGGCTCCGGGTCGCCAGGGCCGTTGGACAGGAAGATGCCATCGGGCTTGAGCTTGAGCACGTCGGCCGCGGGCGTCTGCGCCGGCACCACCGTGATGCGCGCGCCGCGCTCGGCCAGCATGCGCAGGATGTTCTTCTTGACGCCGTAGTCGAAGGCGACGACATGGAACTTGGGCGTGATCTGCACGCCGTAGCCGGGTTTGCCGTTCAGGCCCACGAGCTGCCACTCGGTCTCGGTCCAGCTGTAGGTTTCGCGCACCGAAACGACCTTGGCCAGGTCCAGCCCCGACATCGCCGGCGCTGCCTTGGCCTGGGCGATGGCACTGTCGATGTCCTTCTGCGTGACCGTGCTGCCGGCGGCCAGCGCCACGATGGCGCCGTTCTGCGCGCCCTTGGTGCGCAGGTGGCGCGTGAGCTTGCGCGTGTCGATGCCGGAGATGGCCACCGTCTTGCCGGCCACGAGGTACTGACTGAGGCTGGCGCTGCTGCGGAAGTTCGATTCCAGCAGCGGTAGATCCTTGATGATCAGGCCCGCAGCATGGATCTTGTCGGCTTCGATGTCTTCGGCGTTCGTGCCGTAGTTGCCGATGTGCGGATAGGTGAGCGTGACGATCTGCTGGCAGTAGCTCGGATCGGTCAGGATTTCCTGGTAGCCGGTGAGCGACGTGTTGAACACGACTTCGCCGACGGTTGCGCCAAGGGCGCCGATCGAGTTGCCGATAAAGACCGTGCCGTCAGCTAGCGCCAGGATCGCGGGCGGGAAGGATCCCTGGAGGGATGAAAGCACTGGGTTCTCCGGATGGTGACGGTCGCCCGGCGCCCTCGACAAGCACCTGGAGTGCTTCCCTGGACTGCTGCTTTAAGGGGATGTGGCGGTGGATGCGGCCGGCGACGCGATTGCGAAAAAGCCCACGATTGTAGCGCGGGGCGCCAGCTGGCCCGCCAGATCAGGGGCTGTTCCGGGCCGTGAACCTGGGATTTACCCTAGGCCACCGCACGCCAACCGCTGTTCAGGGCCGTGGGGCGCTCGCATGGAGGCAAATGGCGGCGGCGGCTGCGACGTTGAGCGATTCTTCGCCGCCTGGCTGGGCAATGCGGATGTGCAGGCCGGCACGCGCCTGCAGTGCCGGCGACACGCCCTGCCCTTCGTGGCCCATGAGCCAGGCGCAGGGATAGGGCGGCGCCGCCGCATGCAGCCACTCGCCCTGGTGCGAACTGGTGGCGACCAGCGGCACCTGGAGCGTGGCCACGGCATCTTCGCCCGCCGCCTCGATCAGGCGCAGGCCGAAATGGGCGCCCATGCCGGCGCGCAGCACCTTGGGCGACCACAGCGCAGCCGTGCCAGCCAGCGCCAGCACCTGGCGGAAGCCAAAGGCACCCGCGCTGCGCAGGATGGAGCCGACGTTGCCGGCATCCTGCAGCCGGTCCAGCACCACGGTGGCGGCCAGCGGGTCCAGCGCCGGCGTGGCCGGCAACGCGAGCACGCAGGCGAAGCCGGCCGGCGAGCCCAGCGCGCTGAGCTGGCTCCAGAGCGCATCGGCCAGCAGCAGGCGCGGCACGCTGGCATCCAGGCCCAAGGCGGCGGCCATGGCCGCGCCTTGCTCCGACATCACCAGTTGCGCGGGCTGCCAACCGCGCGCGAGCGCGGCGCGGCACAGATGCTCGCCCTCGATCCAGATGCGCCCCTGGCGCCGGTAGGCGCCGTTTTCCTGCGCCAGCCGGCGCAGTTCCTTGAACTGCGGGTTCTCGCGCGAGCGGATTTCCAGCAGGCTGGCTGGCGTACCTTCGCCCTGTCGGGCTGCAGTGCCATGGGCTTTCGGAACGGCCGGGCTGCTCATGGGGCCACCACCGTCACGGCACGCACACCCGCCTCGCGCACGGGCGCGAAGGACTGGCGGTGCCAGGCGCAGGCCCCGTGCAGGCGCAGCGCCTCCAGGTGCGCAGCCGTGCCATAGCCCTTGTGGGCATCGAAGCCGTACTGCGGGAATTGCGCGTGGATTTCGCCGCACCAGCGGTCGCGGTGCACCTTGGCCAGGATGGATGCGGCTGAGATGGCCGGCACCAGCGCGTCGCCCTTGACCACGGCCTCGGCCAGCATGTCGAGCACGGGCAGCTGGTTGCCATCCACCAGCACGCGCACCGGCTTGAGGCGCAAGCCCTGCACGGCGCGCTGCATGGCCAGCAGCGTGGCCTTGAGGATGTTGAGCCGGTCGATCTCCTCGACGGAAGCCTCGCCGATCGCGCAGCACAAGGCCTTAGCGCGGATCTCGTCGTACAGGCGCTCGCGGCGCAGGGCCGTCAGCGTCTTGGAATCGGCCAGGCCCTCGATGGGTTGGCGCTCGTCCAGGATCACGGCCGCAGCGACCACGGGGCCGGCCAACGGCCCGCGGCCCGCCTCGTCCACGCCCGCCATCAATCCAGGTGCAGCCCAGCCCAGCACCTGCTGCTCAGCCCGCAAGAAGTTTTTCGATCGCATCGCTCGCCAATCGTGCCGTATCGCGCCGCAGCTCCAGGTGCAGCGCCGTGAACCGTTGTTCCAGGGCCGCGATTGTCTCCGGTGCCGTGTCCCGCGCCTGCAACCAATGGTCCAGCGCCGCTGCCAAGGCCGCGGGCGTCGCTGCATCCTGGATCAGTTCGGGCACGACCGTGTCGCGGCACAGGATGTTGGGCAGGCCGATCCAGGGCATCAGGTTGCGCCCCCGCATGAGCCAGTACGACAGCCGGTTCATGTGGTACGCAATGACCATGGGCCGCTTGTACAAGGCCGTCTCCAGCGTGGCCGTGCCGCTGGCCACGAGCGCCACGTCGCACGCGGCCAGCACAGTGTGCGACTGGCCGCGCACGACCTGCAGGCGTGCCCCGAGGCCGGCGGTATCGGCCAGGCGGCGGATCTCCGCCTCTTGCGAGGGCACGGCCGGCACCACGAACCGCAGCGCCGGTCGGCTGCGCAGCAGCGTGTTTGCCGCGGCAAAGAAGCGCGCGCCCATCTGCTGGACTTCCGAGCCACGGCTGCCCGGCAGCACGGCGACCACGCAGGCCTCGTCTGCCAGCCCGAGCTGCCGCCGCGCGGCCGCGCGGTCCGGCTCCAGCGGGATCACGCTGGCCAGCGGATGGCCGACATAGGTGGCGGGCACGCCATGCGCAGCCAGCAATGCCGGCTCGAACGGAAAGATGCACAGCACATGGTCGGCACTGCGCTTGAGCGTCTCGACCTTCTTCGCGCGCCAGGCCCAGAACGAGGGGCTCACGAAGTGGACCGTCGGAATGCCGGCGGTGCGCAGCCGGGCTTCCAGGCCGAAGTTGAAATCGGGAGCGTCGATGCCGATGAAGATGTCGGGCCGCTCTTGCAGTAGCCGATCGCCCAGTTCGCGGCGGATGGCGAGCAAGCGGCGCAGGTGCGGCACCACCTCCAGGTAGCCGCGCACGGCCAGTGTCTCGCTCGGCCACCAGGGCTCGAAGCCGCGCGCCTGCATCTGGTGTCCACCGATGCCCATGGATTGCATCGCCGGCCAGCGTGCCCGCAGGCCGTCGAGCAGCAGCCCGGCCAGCAGGTCACCCGAGGCCTCGCCGGCCACCATCGCGCAACGCCGCGCCGAAGCCAGGGCCATGGCTCAGCGCGCGATGCCGACGGTGGAACTGCGCAGAAAGCCGAGCATGGCCGCGACCTCGCCGGCAGCCTCGGGATGCGATGCGGTCAGCGCCTCGATGCCGGCCATGGCCTCGTCCAACGGCTTGCCCTGGCGATAGAGCAGCTTGTGCATCTCGCGCACGGCCGTCTGGCGCTCCGCGGAGAAGTCACGCCGGCGCAGGCCGACCAGATTCACGCCGCGCACCTGCAGCGGGTTGCCGTCGACCACGAGGAAGGGCGGCACGTCCTTGTTCACGTGGCTCGCAAAGCCGATCATGGCGTGGTCGCCGATCCGCATGCGCTGCAGGATGCCGGTCAGGCCGCCCACGGTCACGTGGTCGCCCAATTGCACATGGCCGGCCAGTGTGGCGTTGTTGGCCATGGTGGCGTGGTTGCCGACCTGGCAGTCGTGCGCGATGTGCACGTAGGCCATGATCCAGTTGTCGCTGCCGATGCGCGTGACGCCGCCATCCTGCACGGTGCCCAGGTTGAAGGTGCAAAACTCGCGGACGACGTTGCGGTCACCGATCACGAGTTCGGTCGGCTCGCCTGCGTACTTCTTGTCTTGTGGCACGGCGCCCAGCGAGGCGAACTGGAAAATCCGGTTGTCACGCCCGATGGTGGTGTGCCCTTCGATCACGCAGTGCGGGCCGACCTCGGTGCCGGCGCCGATGCGCACATGCGGGCCGATCAGGCTGAACGCACCGACCCGGACCGACGCATCGAGCTCGGCCGCCGGATCGACGATGGCACTGGGATGGACATGGGCCACGTGGCAGATCCCCTTCAGGCCACCTTGCGCATGGTGCACATCAGCTCGGCCTCGCAGGCGATGGTCTCGCCCACACTGGCCGTGCCTTTGAACTTGTAGATGCCGGCCTTCTGGCGCAGCAATTCCACATCGAGCACCAACTGGTCGCCCGGCTCCACGGGGCGCTTGAACCGCGCCGCGTCGATGCCCGCAAAGTAATAGACCGTGTTGTCGTCCAGGTCCTTGCCGCTGCTGGCAAAGGACAGCAGCGCTGCGGCCTGGGCCATGGCCTCGAGCATCAACACCCCCGGCATCACCGGCCGGTTCGGGAAATGGCCGACGAAGTACGGCTCGTTGATCGATACGTTCTTGAGCGCCTTGATGCGCACGTCCTTCTCGATCGACAGCACGCGGTCCACCAGCAGGATGGGATAGCGGTGCGGCAGCTTCTTGAGGATTTGGTGGATGTCCATCATGTCGTCGTCTTCTCTATTCGTCGCGGGCCGGCAAGCGGCGCTCCAGCGCACGCAGGCGCTCGCGCAGGCTGGGCAGCTGGCGCAGCGTTGCCGCGGACTTCTCCCACTTGCCAAACTCGTCCAGCGGGTACACCCCGCCATAGGCACCCGCCTTGCGGATGCTGCCCGTGACCGAGGCACCGCCACCGATGTGCACGTGATCGACGATGGTGGCGTGGCCGGTGATTTTGGCCGCACCGCCGATGGTGCAGTGCTCGCCGACCGTGGTGCTGCCGGCAATCGCGGCGCTGCCAGCGATGGCCGAATGCCTGCCGATGCGCACGTTGTGCGCAATCTGGATCAGGTTGTCGAGCTTGACGCCGTCTTCGATCACGGTATCGCCCAGCGCGCCGCGGTCGATGCAGGTGTTTGCGCCGATGTCCACGTCATTGCCGATGCGCACCGCACCCAGTTGTTCGATCTTCTCCCAGCGGCCCGCGTTCGGCGCGAAGCCGAAGCCGTCTGCACCGATCACGGCACCGGGCTGGACGGTGCAACGCTCGCCGATGCTGCAGCGTTCACCCACCGTCACGCGTGAGGTGAGCACCGTGTCCGCACCGATGCGCGCGCCGCGTTCGACCACGCACAGCGGGCCGATCCAGGCGCTCGGATGGACTTCGGCTTCGGGGTCGACCACGGCGCTCGGGTGCACACCCGCGGAGCGGGCCGGCATCTGCGTGCGCTTCCAAAGCTGCGTCAGCCGGGCGTAGTACAGGTAAGGATCGTCCGCGACGATGCAGGCGCCGCGCGCCTGAGCCTGATCGCGCAAGGCCGGGGCGACGATCACGCAGGCCGCCTGGCTGGGCGCCAGTTGCGCAACCAGCTTGGCGTTGCTCAGAAAGGTGATCTGCCCCGCACCAGCCGACGCCAGAGGCGCCAGGCCTTCGATGGCCAAGGAGCGCTCGCCGTGCAGTTCTCCACCCAGCGCGTCGACGATCGCGCCAAGATCCAGAGCCACGTCAGGTCGGCAAGTCCCGCTCACTTGGTGGGGTTGGCCGCGTTCAAAGCCTTGATGACTTTGTCGGTGATGTCGTGCTTGGGATTGATGTACGCGGCCTCCTGCAGGATGGCGTCGTACTTCTCGGTCTCGGCAACCTGCTTGATGATGCGGTTGGCCTTGTCGATGACCTGCTGCAGCTCTTCGTTCTTGCGCAGGTTCAGGTCTTCCTGGAACTCGCGGCGCTTGCGCTGGAAGTCGCGGTCCTGCTCCGTCAGCTGGCGCTGGCGTGCTGTGCGCTGGCTTTCGGCCAGGGTCGGCGCCTCGCGCTCGAACTTCTCCGAGGCTGCCTTGAGCACGTTGCCGGCATCCATCAGGTCCTTCTCGCGCTTGGAGAATTCGGCCTCCAGCTTGCTTTGCCCGACCTTGGCCGGATTGGCTTCGCGCAGCAGGCGGTCGATGTTGACGAACCCGATCCGGAAGTCTTCAGCCTGCGCTTGGGCTGCCAGTGCCGCCAACCCCAGCAACAGGGCGGCTCCGAACGGACGCAAAAAAGTCTTCATCAAAACGACGTACCTATCTGGAATTGCAGTTTTTGGATTCTATCGCCCGCGAACTTGCGCACCGGATTGGCGATGGCCAAGCGCAACGGACCGACAGGGGAAATCCAGCTCACGCCCACACCGACGGAGGCGCGCATGTCGCTGAGCTCGAACTTGTCGTCCTCGCCGTACACGTTGCCGACGTCGACGAAGCCGTACATGCGCAGCGTGCGGTCGTTGCCGGCGCCAGGGAATGGCGTCAGGATCTCGGCGTTCAGCGTGACCTTCTTGCTGCCGCCGATGACGGAGCCGGTCACGTCGCGCGGACCCAGCGTGCCCTGCTCGAAGCCGCGCACCGATCCCAGACCGCCTGAGTAGAAGTTCTTGAACACCGGGAATGGCCGGCCCGACAGGCCCTTGCCGTAACCCAGCTCGCCGTTGAACGCCAGCGTGTACTGCTTGTTCAACGGGATGAACTGCTGGTACTGGTAGCTGCTGCGCACGTAACGTGTGTCGCCGAACAGCCCGATCTCGGCATTGACCTTGTTCAGGGTGCCATTGGTCGGGACCAGCGTGCTGTCACGGCTGTCGCGCTGCCAACCGACCGACAGCGGGACCGAGTAACTGGTGTAGCCAAACTTCTCGCCATAGGCGAGGTAGGCAGCCGGGATGTTGGTGCCAGGCTTGATGGTCGTGCGCTCCAGCGTGCCGCCGAAGTACACCGTGTCGACCTCGCTGAACGGCACGCCGAAGCGCACGCCCGCACCCGTGGTTTCCAGCTGGTAGTTGCCGCCCTGGTCGTTGTAGGGCCGCGAGTTGCGGTGGAACAGGTCCAAAGACAAGGACACACCATCGGTCGTGAAGTACGGGTCGACCGTGTTCAGCACGATGGCGCGGTTGTATTTGCTGGTGTTGATGTCGAGCCCCAGGTAGTTGCCCGAGCCGAAGGCGTTTTCCTGCTTGATGCCGAAGGACAGCGCGAGCTTTTCCGCGCTCGAGAAGCCGGCACCCATGGTCAGGCTGCCGGTGGGCTTCTCGGCCACGGTGACCTGCAGGTCGACCTGGTCCGGTACGCCCGGCACCTCCAGGGTCTCCATGTTGACTTCGGTGAAGTAACCCAGGCGGTCGACCCGGTCGCGCGACAAACGGATCTTGTTGCCGTCGTACCAGGACGATTCGAACTGGCGGAATTCGCGGCGGATGACTTCGTCGCGCGTGCGCGTGTTGCCGACCACGTTGACGCGGCGCACGTAGGCACGGCGCGAGGGCTCGGCCGTCAGCAGCAGCGCCACGCTGTTGTTGCTGCGATCGATGTCGGGCCGCGCCTCCACGTTGGCGAAGGCGAAGCCGTAGTTGCCGAAGTTGTCGCGGAAGGACTTGGTGGTCTCGGCCACGCGGTCGGCGTTGTAGGCCTCGCCCGGGCGGATCGTGATCAACGACTTGAACTCGTCGTCGCGGCCCAGGTAGTTGCCCTCCAGCTTGACGCTGGACACCACGTAGCGCTCACCCTCGGTGATGTTGAGCACGATGGCGATGTCTTCCTTGTCCGGCGAGATCGCCACCTGGGTCGACTCGACCTGGAATTCCAGGTAGCCGCGCGACAGGTAGTACGAGCGCAGCGTCTCGATGTCGGCGTTGAGCTTGGCGCGCGAGTAGCGGTCGGACTTGGTGTACCAGCTGAGCCAGCCACCGGTGTCGAGCTCGAACAGGTCGCGCAGCGTGGACTCGCTGAAGGCCTTGTTGCCGACGATGCGGATTTCCTTGATCTTCGCCGGATCGCCTTCGGTGACGGTGAAGGTCAGGTTGACGCGGTTGCGCTCGATCGGCGTCACCGTGGTGACGACCTGTGCGCCGTACAGGCTGCGGTTGATGTACTGCCGCTTGAGCTCCTGCTCGGCACGGTCGGCCAACGCCTTGTCGAAGGGGCGGCCCTCGGTCAGGCCGATGTCGCGCAGGGCCTTTTTCAGGGCGTCCTGCTCGAACTCCTTGGTGCCTGCGAAGGTGACGTCGGCCACCGTGGGGCGCTCTTCGACCACCACCACCAGCACGTCACCACTGACTTCGATGCGCACATCGGTGAACAGGCCCAGGCCGAACAGGGAACGGATCGCGGAGGCGCCCATTTCGTCGGAGTAGGTGTCGCCCACCCGCAGCGGCAGGGATGCGAACACCGTGCCGGGCTCCACGCGTTGCAGGCCTTCGATGCGGATGTCGCGCACCTTGAACGGATCGACCGCCCAGGCCTGGTGGGCCACCAACAACAGCCCCAGGGCCGTGGTCAGCGCGCGCGTGCGAAAGCGAAGCATGGAATGTTTCATGGATAAGAAAGAGGGCCGACGGCGTGGGCCGGGCTGGTGGGCTGGCCTCGATGTCGGGTCAGCCGAAGATTCGTGTCACGTCGTTGAACAAGGCGATGGACATCATCACGAGCAGCAAGGCGACCCCGGTGCGCTGCATGCGTTCCATCCATGCATCCGACACGCCTTTGCCGGTCACGGCCTCCCAAAGATAATACATCAGGTGCCCCCCATCGAGGACCGGGAGCGGCAGCAGGTTCAGCACCCCGAGGCTCACACTGATCAGGGCCAGAAACACCAGGTATTGGGTCAGTCCCAGGCTGGCGGATTTGCCCGCGTAGTCGGCGATCGTGAGCGGCCCGCTGAGGTTCTTGAGCGAAGCTTCGCCGATCACCATGCGGCCCATCATGCGCAGCGTGAGGGCCGAGACCTCCCAGGTCCGCACCACCCCGTTCCACAGCCCGTCAAGGGGTCCATAGCGCACCGTGACCATGGCTGGCGGCGCGCCGACCATGGCGCCGACACGGCCGATCCAGGCATCGCCCTCGCGCAGCGCTTGTGGGGTGACCTCGATGTCCTGGCGCTGGCCGGCGCGATCGATGCGCCAGCGCTGCGTGAGCGGCTCCTCGCCACGCACCGACGCGCGGATGGTCTCGCGCAGCTGCGGCCCGTCGACGATGGGTGTGCTGCCGATGGCCAGCACCACGTCGCCGCTCTGCAGGCCAGCCCGGGCGCCGGCGCCATCGGCCACGACCTCGCCGATGACAGGCTGCGTCCAGGGCGAGACGATGCCGATGCGCCGGAACAGCTGGGCGTCGGCCTCGCGCACGCCCATCTGCGCCAGCGGCAACACAAGTTCACGCGTCGCGCCCTGCGCGTCGAGCTCGAGCCGCACATCGTGCCCGTCCAATGCGCCGCGCGTCAGCAGCCAGCGCAGTTCCTCGAACGAGCGCAGCGGCTGCAGCGTGTCGCCGTCCCAGGCACCGCGCACCACGTGCTCACCGCCGCGCACGCCGGCCTGCTCCGCGATGGACGCCGGCACCGGGCTGGCCAGCACGGCCTGCGGTTCCTCCACGCCACTCCAGTTGACGAGCGCGTAGAGCAAGACGGCCAGCAGCAGGTTGGCGGCCGGGCCGGCCGCGACGATGGCCGCACGCTTGCCGACGGTCTGGGTATTGAAGGCACGGTGGCGCTCGGCTGGATCGACGGCGCCCTCACGCTCGTCCAGCATCTTGACGTAGCCGCCCAGCGGAAACGCGCAGACGACGAATTCGGTCGGCGAGCCCTTGGGCTGCCAGCGCCAGAGGACCTGGCCGAAGCCGATGGAGAAACGCTCGACCTTGACACCGCAGGCCACCGCCACACGGTAGTGGCCGTACTCATGGACCGCGATCAACAGGCCCAGCGCAACGATGAAGGCCACAACGGTCAGCATGGAGTCCTTTCTAGAGCCGGGCGATGTGCCCGTGCGCGTGTTCGCGCGCCAGCGCATCGAGCGCCAGCAGATCTGCCAGCGACCCTGGCTTGGAGGGCGCCAGGCCCTCCAAAGTTGCATGGCTGAGCTGGTGGATCTGGTCGAAGCGGATGCGGCGCTCCAGGAAGGCGGCCACGGCCACTTCGTTGGCCGCGTTCAGGACCGCGCAAGTCCCCGAAGGCGCACGCAGAGCGTCCCAGGCCAGGGCCAGGCAGGGAAAGCGCACGAGGTCGGGTACCTCGAAGGTCATCGCGGCGATGCGCGAGAAATCGAGCCGCGGCGTGCCGCTGTCGATGCGCTCGGGCCAGGACAGGCCGTAGGCGATGGGCACGCGCATGTCGGGCGTGCCCAGCTGGGCCATCACCGAGGCGTCGTGGAATTGCACCATCGAGTGGATGATCTGCTGGGGATGGATCACGACCTCGATCTGCTCGGGCGTGACGCCGAACAGGTACTTGGCCTCGATGACTTCCAGCCCCTTGTTCATCATGGTGGCCGAGTCGACCGAGATCTTGCGGCCCATGGCGAAGTTCGGGTGCGCGCAGGCTTGCTCTGGCGTCACATCGCGCAGCGTGGCCGGGTCGCGCGTGCGAAATGGCCCGCCCGACGAGGTCAGCATGATCTTCTCGATGCGCCGGCGCCAGGTGGCAGGATCCTCGGGCAGTGACTGGAATACGGCGGAGTGTTCGCTGTCGATCGGCAGCAGCAGCGCGCCGCCGGCCTGCACGGCGTCCAGGAACACCTGGCCGCCCACGACCAGCGCCTCCTTGTTGGCCAACAGCAGGCGCTTGCCCGTGCGCGCCGCCGCCAGACAGGGCGCCAGCCCCGCCGCGCCGACGATGGCGGCCATCACGGCATGCACATCGGGGTGCGCAGCAACTTCTGCAATCGCCTCGGCACCGGCCATGACCTCGACCGGCAGGCCCTCGGCATGGATGCGTTCGCGCAGCCTGCGCGCCGCGTCGGCATCGGCCATCACGGCAAAGCGAGGACGGAACTGCGCGCATTGCTGCAGCATCGTCTCGACCTGGGTCGCGGCCGTCAGCGCGACGACCTCGAAACGCTCCGGATGCCGCGCCACCACATCCAGCGTGTTGGCGCCCACGGAACCCGTGGAGCCCAGAATACTCAGCCGCTGCTTCATGCCACCACGCAATACAACATCATCGCCAACGGCACCGTCGGCAACAGCGCGTCGACACGGTCCAGCACACCGCCGTGGCCCGGCAGCAGCCTGCTGCTGTCCTTGACACCGGCGCTGCGCTTGATCAGCGACTCGACCAGATCGCCGACCACGCTCATGGCACACAGGAACAGCACGGCCAGCGGCATCAGCCAGGGCATGCCGGCCCAGAGGCGGCTGAACAGGTTGTTGCCCGACGGGCCGTCGACCAGAACCCAGCCCGCAGCCAGCAGCAGCACACCCACCGCACCGCCGTAGACGCCCTCCCAGCTCTTGCCCGGACTGATGGCCGGTGCCAGCTTGCGCCGCCCGAAACTGCGGCCCGCGGCATAGGCGCCGACATCGGCCATCCAGACCAGTGTCAGCACCGAGAGCAGGAAACCGATGCCGATCACGCGTGCCTGCACCACGGCCAGCCAGGCCAGGCACAGCGCCAGCAGGCCACCGACGATGCGCAACAGGCGTGGAATCGGTGCCCAGCCCGGCACGCCACCGCGGATCAACAGCACCGCAGCGAGCACCCAGGCGCCGCCGGCCAAGGTCCATAGGGTGAGTGAGGGCCGGGCCAGCCAGCCCGCCTGCCACATCGCAGTGCACAGGGCAGCAGCCACCAGCGCGAGCCCGCAGGCGCCCGCCTGGCCCATCTGGTTGAGGCGGCCCCACTCCCAGGTGGCGGCCGCAATCATCACGAGGGCGACGATGCCGAATGGGGTGGGGTCGGCGTAGAACAACGCCGGCAGCAGAATGGCCAGCAGCACCAGGGCGGTGATGATGCGCGTGCGCAGCATGGCGCAGGCCTCAGGCAGCCCGGTTGGCGACGACTTGCTCGGAGGTCTTCCCGAAGCGGCGCTCGCGTCGGCCATAGGCCGCGATGGCGTCGTCCAGTGCCGCGGGGTCGAACTCGGGCCACAGCTTGTCGCTGAACACGAACTCCGAATAGGCCGACTGCCAGAGCAGGAAGTTGCTGATGCGGAACTCGCCCCCCGTGCGGATCACGAGGTCCGGGTCCGGCACATGGGCCAACGCCATGGCACGGCCCAGGCTGGCTTCGGTGATGGCCTCGCCGGCCGCCGCCAGGCGCTGCGCGGCCTGGGCGATGTCCCAGCGGCCGCCATAGTTGAAGCAGATGTTCAGGACCAGGCGCTGGTTGCCGGCGGTCTCGCGTTCCGCCTGCTCCAGGCCACCGCGCACCTTGTCGGACAGCGCAAGCAGCGCACCCACGAAGCGCAGCTGCACGCCGTTGGCCTTGAGCGGTTTCACTTCCTTGGCCAGCACGCTGACCATCAGCGACATGAGGCCCGAAACCTCGTCCTGCGGCCGGTCCCAGTTCTCCGACGAGAACGCGAACACGGTCAGCACGCCCACGTCGCGGTCCAGGCAGGCCTGCACGCAGCGGCGCAGCGATTCGACACCCTGCCGGTGGCCGGCCACGCGCGGCAGGAAGCGGCGCGTCGCCCAGCGGCCATTGCCGTCCATGACGATGGCGATGTGGTGCGGCACCACACTCACGCGAGCATCCCCCACTGACGACACGGCAACACGCGCATCAGACCGCCAGCAGGTCCTGCTCCTTGGCCGCCACGATGTGGTCGACGTCGGAGATGTGCTTGTCGGTGACCTTCTGGATGTCCGCCTCGGCACGCTTCTGGTCGTCCTCGGAGGCCAGCTTGTCCTTGACCAACTTCTTGACGGCCTCGTTGGCGTCACGGCGCAGGTTGCGGATCGCGACCTTGGCGTTCTCGCCTTCGCTGCGCACCACCTTGGTCAGCTCCTTGCGGCGCTCCTCCGTCATCATGGGCATGGGCACGCGGATCAATTCGCCCATGGATGCGGGGTTCAGGCCCAGGTCGCTCTCGCGGATGGCCTTCTCGATCTTGGCGCCCATGCCCTTCTCCCAGGGCTGCACGCTGATGGTGCGCGCGTCCAGCAGCGACACGTTGGCCACCTGGCTGATCGGCACCATGGAGCCGTAGTAGTCGACCTGCACCACGTCCAGCAGCGCTGGGTTGGCACGGCCCGTGCGCACACGCGCCAGGGCGTTCTTCAGCGAGGCCAGGGACTGGTCCATGCGGCTGTCGGCCGCGCTCTTGATGTCTGCAATCGTCATGCTCTCTCCGGCTTCTTGTGGGCCCGACCGGCGGCGCAACGCCGCCCTGCCAGCCTCAGGCGTAGACCAGGGTGCCCTCGTCTTCGCCCAGCACTACGCGCTTGAGCGCACCGTGCTTGAAGATCGAGAACACCTTGATCGGCAGCTTCTGGTCGCGGCACAGCGCGAACGCGGTGGCATCCATGATGCCCAGATTCTGCGAGATCGCCTCGTCGAACGAAATCCTGCTGTAGCGTGTGGCCGTCGGATCCTTCTTCGGGTCCGCGGTGTACACGCCATCCACCTTGGTCGCCTTGAGTACCAGCTCGGCACCGATTTCGGCACCACGCAGCGCTGCGGCGGTGTCGGTGGTGAAGAACGGATTGCCAGTGCCGGCGGCGAAGATCACGACCTTGCCCTCTTCGAGGTATTGCAAGGCCTTGGGGCGCACGTAGGGCTCGACCACCTGCTCGATGGCGATCGCCGACATGACGCGGGCGATCAGGCCAGCCTTGTCCATGGTGTCGGCCAGGGCCAGCGAATTCATGACCGTGGCGAGCATGCCCATGTAGTCGGCCGTGGCGCGGTCCATGCCGACCGAACCACCCGCGACGCCGCGGAAGATGTTGCCCCCGCCGATCACCACGGCGACCTGGACGCCCAGGCGCGTGATCTCGGCAATTTCCTCGACCATGCGCACGATGGTGGCGCGGTTGATGCCGAAGGCATCGTCGCCCATCAGGGCCTCTCCCGACAGCTTCAACAAGATGCGCTTGTGGGCTGGCGCGGGAGCGGGCATGGGCAATTCCTTCAGGTGGTGCAAATGGGGGGCAATGGTAGCGCGGGCCGACGACAGTTCAGACGCCGGACCCGCATGGCGCGATCAGGCGCCGGTCTTGGCAGCAGCGACCTGCGCCGCCACTTCGGCCGCGAAGTCGTCGACCTTCTTCTCGATGCCTTCGCCCACGACGTACAGCGTGAACGACTTGACCTGCGTTTCCGAGGCCTTGAGCATCTGCTCGACGGTCTGCTTGTCGTTCTTCACGAAGGGCTGGTTGTACAGCGAGACTTCCTTGAGGAACTTCTGCACGCCGCCTTCGATGCGCTTGGCGACGATGTCGGCCGACTGCACCGGCTTGCCGGCGGCTTCGGCGGCCTTCTTGTCCTCCTCGGCCTTGGCCGCGGCGACCGAACGCTCCTTCTCGACCAACTCGGCGGGCACTTCGGCCGACGACAGCGACACCGGCTTCATGGCGGCCACGTGCATGGCGATGTCCTTGGCGGCCGTCTCGTTGCCTTCGTACTCGACCAGCACGCCGATGCGCGTGCCGTGCAGGTAGGCGGCCAGCTTGCCGCCATCGGCGTAGCGCTTGAAGCGGCGGAAGCTCATGTTCTCGCCGATCTTGCCGATCAAGCCCTTGCGCACGTCTTCCAGCGTGGGGCCGAAGCCGTCCTGCGCGTAGGCCAGTGCACCCAGGGCGGCGATGTCGGCGGGATTGTGCTCGGCGACCAGGTTGGCGGCGGCTTGCGTCAACGCCAGGAAGCTGTCGTTCTTGGTGACGAAGTCGGTTTCGCAGTTCACTTCGATCAGGGCGCCCACATTGCCGTTGATGGCGCTGGCGACCACGCCTTCGGCGGTCACGCGCGAGGCGGCCTTGCCGGCCTTGCTGCCCAGCTTGACACGCAGCAGTTCTTCGGCCTTGGACATGTCGCCGGCGGCTTCGGTCAGCGCCTTCTTGCATTCCATCATCGGTGCGTCGGTCTTGCCACGCAGTTCAGCAACCATGCTTGCGGTGATAGCAGTCATGCTCAGATCTCCATCTCGAATTCAAGGAACTAAAAAAAAGGGGGCCATGCAGCCCCACTTTGATCGCGCGGGATGTCGCGCGTGGGTCAGGCTCAGGCGGCCTCGTTGACCTCGACGAATTCGTCGCTGCTCTCACCGGCTGCCACCGTCTTGACGACATCGGCGCCAGCGCTGTTGCGGCCTTCGATGATCGCATCGGCGATGCCACGGGCATACAGCGCCACGGCCTTGGCCGAGTCGTCGTTGCCGGGGATGACGTAGTCGATGCCCTGGGGCGAGTGGTTGGAGTCCACCACACCGATCAGCGGAATGCCCAGCTTGCGGGCTTCAGCGATCGCGATCTTGTGGAAGCCCACGTCGACCACGAAGATCGCGTCGGGCAGCGCGCCCATTTCCTGGATGCCGCCGATGTCCTTTTCCAGCTTGGCCATTTCGCGGGAGAACATGAGCTGTTCTTTCTTGCTCATGTTGTCCAGGCCGGCTTCCTGCTGGACCTTCATGTCCTTCAGGCGCTTGAGCGAGGTCTTGACCGTCTTGAAGTTGGTCAGCATGCCGCCCAGCCAACGCTGGTCGACGAAGGGCACGCCGGCGCGGCGGGCTTCTTCGGCCACGATCTCACGGGCCTGGCGCTTCGTGGCGACCATCAGGATGGTGCCGCCATTGGCGGTCAGCTGCTTGGCGAACTTGGCCGCCTCCTGGAACATCGGCAGCGACTTTTCCAGGTTGATGATGTGGATCTTGTTGCGATGGCCGAAGATGAACGGGGCCATCTTGGGGTTCCAGAAGCGGGTTTGGTGGCCGAAATGGACACCGGCTTCCAGCATTTCGCGCATGGTGACGGACATTGAAATAACTCCAAAGGTTGGGTCTAAAATCCCGCCCGTTTTGCGCCATGCCAACCCGTCTATAACCGGGCGATCGATGCAGGCGCAACACCTTGATGTGGGCGGGTTTGCGATTTGTCTTGCGTTTTTTAGTCACTTGACCAGGTCATTTGACTTGACGCGTGGCGCCGGCAGGCCGGACCACTTCGCAAAACCCAAAGAGTCTAGCACATCACGGGCCCACCCCAGTGGCGCCCCCTCCCCATGCACATTGCCATCATCGGTGCCGGCGTCGTCGGCATCACCACGGCCTACGAGCTGGCCGCGGACGGCCACCAAGTCACCGTCTACGAGCGCCACACCGCCGCCGCGGCCGAGACCAGTTTCGCCAACGCGGGCGTGGTGGCCCCGGGCTATGTGACGCCCTGGGCGGCACCGGGCATGCCCGGCAAGGTGGCGCGCTATCTGCTCAAGCGCCACGCGCCGATCAAGCTGGGCTGGCCCCTGGCTGCACGCGATCTGGCCTGGATGGCGCGCTGGCTGCGTGCCTGCAAGCTGGACACCTACCTCGCCAACCGCACGCGCATGCAGCGCCTAGCCTTCTACAGCCGCGACCGGCTGCACCAGCTGACCCAGGATCTGCGCCTGGCCTATGACCGCAGCGACGGCTACATGGTGCTGCTGCGCTCCGAGGAGGATGGCCGCCTGGTCGAACCAGGCCTGCAGGTGCTGCGCAACGCCGGCGTGCGCTTCGCGCGGCTGGACGCGGCGGCGGCACGCCAGGTCGAGCCCGCGCTGAGCCCGGACATGGATTTCCACGGCGCGATCCAGCTCCCCGATGACGAAGTCGGCAACTGTCGGCAGTTCTGCATGCTGCTCAAGGCAGAGGCCCAGGTCCTGGGCGTCGACTTCCAGTTCGGCAGCGCCATTGCGCGAATCGAGGCCGGGCCGCCTGTCACGCTGCGCCTGGCCGATGGCAGCGTGCGCGGCTTCGATGCACTGGTCTGCTGCGCCGGCCTCGGCTCCGCACCGTTGCTGCGACCGCTGGGCCTGCATCTGCCGCTGGCGGCGGTGTATGGCTACTCCATCACCGCGACCATCCGCGAAGGGCTGAACGCGCCGCGCAGCGCCGTGATGGACGAGCGCTACAAGGTGGCGATCTCCCGGCTCGGCCAGCGCGTCCGCGTGGCTGGCAGCGCCGAGATCGGCGGCAGACCGAACGTGCACCGCGAAGCCTCGGTGCAGACGCTCTACAAGGTGCTGCACGACTGGTTCCCGGGCGCTGCCAGCATGCAGGCGGGCGTGCAGGTCTGGAAGGGTGCGCGGCCGATGTTGCCGGACGGGCCACCGGTGCTGGGTGCCAGCGGCATCCCAGGGGTCTGGCTGAACCTGGGCCACGGCTCCAGCGGCTGGGCGCTGAGCTGCGGCAGCGCACGGGTGCTGGCCGACCAGATCGCGGGACGCACGCCCGCCGTCGACACGGAAGGCCTGGGCATCGAACGCCTGCGGCGGTAGGGCCGGGACGCGCCGCACAATGCGCGGCATGCACCCCATCACCCTCGACCGGGCCTGGCCGTTACACGGCGGTGCGGCCACGCGGCGACTCGAAGCCCAAGCGATCGCGGCAGCCGGTCCCCATGTGCTGATGCGGCGCGCCGGCCTGGCCGCGGCCCGGCTCGCACTGGCATTGGCGCCACACGCGCGGCAGGTCTGGATCGCCTGCGGCCCCGGCAACAACGGTGGCGATGGGCTGGAAGCGGCCATGCACTTGCAGCACTGGGGCCGACAGCCGTGCGTGCGCTGGTTCGGCGACGAACACCGCCTCGCGCCCGACGCCGCGGCATCGCTGGCGCGCGCACGCGCAGCCGGCGTGCCGTTCACCGACGCCATGCCGGAGCTGCAGCCGCAGGATCTTGCGATCGATGCCTTGCTGGGCCTGGGCAGCGCGCGCCCCGCCACGGGCGATCTTGCCGCCTGCATCGCAGCACTCAATGCCAGCGCCGCACCGGTGCTGGCCATCGACTTGCCGACCGGCCTCGCCGCGGACACCGGCCAGGCGAATGGCCCCGCCGTGCAGGCCCAGCACACCTTGAGCCTGCTGACGCTCAAGCCTGGCCTGTTCACCGGCGTGGGCCGCGACCTGGCGGGCCAGGTCTGGTTCGACGCATTGCAGCAGTGCGCGACAGCGCAGGCCGATGCGACGCTGGCCGGACCGCCCCCCACCCGCACACGCGCGCACGCCAGCCACAAAGGCAGCTACGGCGATGTGGCGGTGCTGGGCGGCGCACCCGGCATGCGCGGCGCGGCCGTTCTGGCCGGCTCGGCCGCGCTGCACGCCGGCGCGGGACGCGTCTACGTCGCCGCGCTGGATTCGGGCCCCGACCTGACGACCGATGCGCCGGAACTCATGTGGCGCGCCCCCGCAGAACTCGCGCTCGCCCGGCTGACCGTTGCCTGCGGGTGCGGCGGCGGCCCGCAGATCGCGGCCTGGCTGCCGCAGGTTCTGGCCGAAGCAGCCCAGCTCGTGCTCGATGCGGACGCGCTCAATGCGCTGGCGGCCGACGAGGGCCTGCAGGATCGCTTGCGCCAGCGTCGGCAGCCCACGGTGCTGACGCCCCACCCGCTCGAAGCCGCCAGGCTGCTGGGCAGCAGCACCGCCGCAGTGCAGGCCGACCGCCTGGCGGCCGCGCAGACACTGGCAGAACGCTTCGGTGCCGTTGTCGTGCTCAAAGGCTCGGGCACGGTGGTCGCGGCACCCGGGCAGGCGCCCGCCATCAACCCCACAGGCAACGCCCGGCTGGCCACCGCGGGCACGGGCGACGTGCTCGCCGGTTTCGTGGCGTCGCATCTGGCCGCCGGCAGCAGCGCCAGCGAAGCAGCCCGCCACGCCGTGTACCAGCATGGCGCCCTGGCCGATGCCTGGCCCGCGGGCCAGGCGCTCACGGCGTCGGCGCTGGCCCGCGCCGCCAACTGAACGTCAGCCGCGGCCGGCGAACGGCATCTTGGTGGCCATGACGGTGTGGAACATCACATTGGCCTCCAGCGGCAGGTTGGCCATGTAGAGCACCGACTGGCCGACGATGTTGACATCCATCAGCGGCTCGACCGCGATCTCGCCATTGGCCTGGGGCACGCCCTTGGCCATGCGCATGGCCATTTCGGTGCCGGCATTGCCCACGTCGATCTGCCCGACCGCGATGTCGTACTTGCGCCCGTCCAGCGAAGCCGACTTGGTCAGGCCTTGGACTGCGTGTTTGGTGGAGGTGTAGGCGATGGAGTTCGGCCGCGGCGTGGTGGCCGAGATCGAGCCGTTGTTGATGATGCGCCCGCCGCGCGGCGTCTGCGACTTCATGACACGGAAGGCCTGCTGGATGCACAGGAACATGCCGGTCAGGTTGATGTCGACCACGTTCTTCCACTGCTCCAGCGTGAGGTCTTCGAGCGGGATGCCGGGCGCGTTGACACCGGCGTTGTTGAACAGCAGGTCCACGCGACCATAGGTCTTGACGGCGGTGTCGAACAAGGCTGCCACCGAGCCTGCATCGGCCACATCGGTCGGCACGACGAGGGCAGCTGTGCCTGCGGCAGCCTTGACCTCGTCCAGCGGCTCGGGCCGGCGCCCTGCCAGCACCACGCGCCAGCCGCCCGCGGCCAGCGCCAGTGCCGCCGCCTTGCCGATGCCCGTGCCTGCACCGGTCACGATGGCCACTTTTTCATTCGAACTCATTGCGATCTCCTTTTTTTTGCATTGATCGTTTCGGCGGCCTGGCCTAGCGCCGGCCGCGTGCCTTGTTCACTGCGGCCTTCTTGCCGGCAGACTTCAGTGTCTTGGCCAGGCCGCCGCTTCTGTCTTCGCGCCGCTTGGGGCTGTCGCGACGCCCCCCGTCGAAGCGGGCATCGCTGGCGGCCTCGCGTGCGGCGGCCTTGTCCTTGATGCTACGGGGACCAGACTCCTCGCCTTCCCGGATCAACCGGAAATCGATCTTGCGGCCGTCCAGATCGACGCGGCTGACCTGCACCTGTACGCGCGTGCCCACGGCATAGCGGATGCCGGTGCGCTCGCCGCGCAGTTCCTGGCGCGCCTCGTCGAACTTGAAATACTCGCCGCCGAGTTCGGTGATGTGTACCAGGCCCTCGACATACATTGCGTCCAGCGTGACGAAGATGCCGAAGCTCGTGGCGGCCGTGACGACGCCGCCGTATTCCTCGCCCAGGTGCTCGCGCATGTACTTGCACTTGAGCCACGCCTCGACATCGCGGCTGGCTTCGTCGGCGCGGCGCTCGTTGGCACTGCAATGCAGGCCCGCCGCCTCCCAGGCCTGCACCTCGGCGCTGACCTTGCGCGGCCGCTGGTCAGGCTCGGCCACCTTGTCGCTCAGGCGCGCGGCCTGGTTCTTCTGCAGGCGTTTGGCCAGCTTGGCATGGGCCTCGCCGGGCGTCGGCAGGGCAGGCAACTGGTAACGGGTGCGCGCCAGGATGGACTTGATCACGCGGTGGACCAGCAGGTCCGGATAGCGCCGGATCGGGCTCGTGAAGTGCGTGTAGGCCTCGTAGGCCAGGCCGAAGTGGCCGCTGTTGGTCGGCGTGTAGATCGCCTGCTGCATGGAGCGCAGCAGCATGGTGTGGATCTGCTGCGCGTCCGGCCGGTCCTTGGTGGCTTCGGCAATGGCCTGGAACTCCGCGGGCTTGGGGTCGTCGCTGACTGTCTGCGCGACGCCGACGGCCTTCAGATAGTTGCGCAGCGTTTCCTTCTTCTCGGGCGTGGGGCCCTCGTGCACGCGGAACAGGCCCGGGCGCTTGTTCTGCGCGATGAAGTCGGCGCTGCAGACGTTGGCCGCCAGCATGGCTTCCTCGATCAGCCGGTGCGCCTCGTTGCGCGTGCGCGGCACGATGCGCTCGATGCGGCCGTTCTCGTCGCAGACGATCTGCGTCTCCACGGTGTCGAAGTCGACCGCACCGCGCTTGCCGCGCGCGCCCAGCAGCGCGCGGTAGACGTCGTGCAAATGCTCCAGCTGCGGCACCAGCGCGCGCCGGCGCACGGCCTCGGCACCGCGCGTGTTGGCCAGGATCGCCGCCACCTCGGTGTAGGTGAAACGGGCGTGGCTGAACATCACTGCCGGGTAGAACTGGTAGGCATGGACCTCGCCCTTGGAGGTGACGAGCATGTCGCAGACCATGCACAGGCGCTCGACCTCGGGGTTCAGCGAGCACAGGCCGTTGGACAGCTTCTCGGGCAGCATGGGGATCACGCGGCGCGGGAAGTACACGCTGGTGGCGCGCTCGTAGGCGTCGACGTCGATGGCCGAGCCGGTCTCCACGTAGTGGCTCACGTCGGCGATGGCGACCAACAGCCGCCAGCCCTTGCTGCGGCCCACCTTGGTCGGCTCGCAGTAGACGGCGTCGTCGAAGTCGCGTGCGTCCTCGCCATCGATGGTGACCAGCGGCACGTCGGTCAGGTCGACGCGTTGGCGCTTGTCCTGCGGCCGCACCTTGTCGGGCAGCGTGCGCGCCAACGCGATGCAAGCGTCCGAGAACACATGCGGCACGTCGTACTTGCGCACCGCGATCTCGATTTCCATGCCGGGGTCATCGACTTCGCCCAGTACCTCCTTGACCCGGCCGACCGGCTGGCCGTACAGCGCCGGCGGCTCGATCAGCTCGACAACGACGACCTGGCCCGGCTTGGCCGTGCCGGTCGCGCCCTTCGGTATCAGGATGTCCTGGCCGTAGCGCTTGTCCTCCGGCGCGACGAGCCAGACGCCGCTCTCCTGCAGCAGGCGGCCGATGATGGGCTGTGGCGGCCGCTCGACGATCTCGACGACGCGCCCCTCGGGCCGCCCCTTGCGGTCGTAGCGCACCACGCGGGCCTTGACGCGGTCCTTGTGCAGCACCGCACGCATCTCGTTGGAAGGCAGGTAGATGTCCGACTGGCCGTCGTCGCGCTGCACGAAGCCGTGCCCATCGCGGTGTCCCTGGACCGTGCCTTCCACTTCTTCGAGAAGGCTTGTTGTGTAGTTGGAATTTTTGATGATATGATCGCTTTCTTTCCTGAAATGCCCAGGTGGCGGAATTGGTAGACGCACTAGTTTCAGGTACTAGCGAGTAACATCGTGGGGGTTCGAGTCCCTTCCTGGGCACCAATCATCGATTGGAACACATCAGAAAGAACACATCGAAGCCGCTGAGTCATCAGCGGCTTTTTTGTTGCCTGCTCGACAACAGCCGCTGCGCTCGCCGACCCCACGGACAACGCAAAGGATGCATCCTCCGCTGCAGGCATGACGATAAGCCCGCGCACGCCCCGAACGAAATCCTGTCGATCTTCAGAGTGGAAAACGCAGAGCGGGCCAAAAAACATTGCTATAATCGTAGGCTTCCTGAGATGCCCAGGTGGCGGAATTGGTAGACGCACTAGTTTCAGGTACTAGCGAGTAACATCGTGGGGGTTCGAGTCCCTTCCTGGGCACCAATCATCGATTGGCACATGTCGGAAAGATCGCAACGAAGCCGCTGAGCCATCAGCGGCTTTTTTGTTTCCGGGCCGGCCAAAAATGAACAGCCTCCCCCGTGAGAGGAGGCCTTCGTTGCCGCCAGACTCAAACCGGCACCGCCACCAGATCGTGGCCTTGAGTGCCGACGATGCGGGCACGTGTGAATTCACCCACCTTGAGCGTCTTGCTGATCTTCTCCGGCGGCAGCAGGTGCACCACACCGTCGATCTCGGGCGCATCTGCATAGCTGCGGCCCTTGCCGCCCTTGCGCCCCAGGCCCGGTGCCGAATCCACGAGCACCTGCATGTTGGCGCCGATGCGCCTGCGCAGGCGCGCGGCCGAGACCTCTTCGGCCACCGCCATGAAGCGCGCACGGCGCTCCTCGCGAAGTTCCAGAGGCAGCATCGGCGCGATGGTGTTGGCTGCCGCACCCTCGACGGGGCTGTAGGCGAAGCAGCCTGCACGGTCGATTTGCGCTTCGCGCATGAAGTCGAGCAGGTGGGCGAACTCTTCCTCCGTCTCACCCGGGAAGCCGGCGATGAAGGTGCTGCGGATCACGAGCTCGGGGCAGATCTCGCGCCAGCGCTGGATGCGCTCCAGGTTCTTCTCGCCGCTGGCTGGCCGCTTCATGCGGCGCAGCACATCGGGGTGGCTGTGCTGCAGCGGCACATCCAGATACGGCAGCACGCGGCCCGAGGCCATCAGCGGCAGGATGTCGTCCACGCTGGGGTAGGGATAAACGTAGTGCAGCCGCACCCAGGCGCCATGCGGCTCGGCAAGTTCACCGAGCGCCTGCACGAGTTCGAGCATGCGTGTCTTGACCGGCTTGCCGTCCCAGAAACCGGTGCGGTACTTGAGGTCCACGCCATAGGCCGAGGTGTCCTGGCTGATGACCAGCAACTCCTTGACCCCGCCCTCGAACAGAGCGCGTGCCTCCTTGAGCACATCGCCCACCGGCCGCGACACCAGGTCGCCGCGCATCGAGGGGATGATGCAGAAGGTGCAGCGGTGGTTGCAGCCCTCGCTGATCTTGAGGTAGGCATAGTGCTTGGGCGTGAGCTTGATGCCCTGCGCCGGCACCAGGTCCACGAAGGGGTCGTGCGGCTTGGGCAAATTGGCATGGACGGCGTCCATCACCTCCTGTGTCGCATGCGGGCCGGTCACGGCCAGCACGCTCGGGTGCATCTCGCGCACCATGTTGCCGCCGCCCTGCCCGGTCTTGGCGCCCAGGCAGCCGGTCACGATCACGCGGCCGTTGTCGGCCAGCGCCTCGCCGATGGTGTCCAGGCTCTCCTTGACGGCATCGTCGATGAAGCCGCAGGTGTTGACGATCACCAGGTCGGCACCTTCGAAGGTCTTGCTGGTCTGGTAGCCCTCGGCGCTCAACTGCGTGAGGATGAGTTCGGAGTCCGTGAGCGCCTTCGGGCATCCGAGGCTCACGAACCCGATCTTCGGGACTTTCGTGGGGGCTTCTGCAACTGTCATCGCGCTATTGTCGCCGCGATGCAGGCGGCGGGTGTCAGCGCTTGACGACCAGGGAGCCGAGCAGTTGCTCGGTCTGCTTCTGCATCTGCTCCTGGAGCTGCACGAAGACGTTCTTGGACTGCTCGACGTAGTTGCCCATCATCCCCTGCATCATGGGCGATTGCATGCTCAGGAACTGCGACCAGAGTTCGGGCGACATGCTCTTGGATTGCTCGGTCATCTTGGCCTGCATGTCGACGAAGGCCTGCATGTTCTTCTCGAGGTACGGCCCGATGAAGCTCTGCATCGTGTTGCCGTAGAAGCGGATGATGTTGGCCAGCGCCTGTTCGGTGAACAGCGGGGCGCCGCCGGCTTCCTCTTCCAGGATGATCTGCAGCAGGATGGAACGCGTAAGGTCTTCGCCGGTCTTGGCATCGCGCACCACGAGGGGCTGGCTGCCCATCACCAGCTTCTTGACTTCCGACAACGTGATGTAGGTCGAAGTGTCCGTGTCGTAGAGCCGGCGGTTCGGATACTTCTTGATCACACGCTGGGCCGGCTTCTCGGCGCTGGGCTTCTTGGTCTGCACTGCGTTCCTCGGGTTGGTGCTCGTTGCACTGCAGCAGATTCTAGAGAGCGGCCTGCAGACAGCGCCCAAGGATAACCCTGACGGTGCGCGCCCGGCTCGGCATGGGCACCGACAGTGGCTTGTCCGCCCGCTCCTACAGAGCGCTCAGAAGCATGTCCTTAGGCTGCATGGCCATGCCCCGCTCCATTCGACCATCCGGTCTCCGCGCCGCCGCTTCAGACGTGGAACAGCTTGGCGCGCGCGGCATGCGTGATGGCCGCCACGCTCGGGTGGCTGATGCGCCGCTCCACCGAGATCGCAAAGAACTCCTCGACCAGCTCCTCGCTGCGCCCCAGCACACCCACACGGTACTGCGCCGCGATCTGCGCCTCCAACACGGTCGGCCCCATGAACACGCCGCGGCCCTCGCGGCCGAAGGCATTCATCAGCGCCGTGTCGTCGAACTCGCCGACGATGCGCGGCCGCAGGCGGTGGCGCACCAGCCAGGGATCGAGCTGGCGGCGCACCGAGGCCGTCGGCCCCTGTACCAGCATGGGCGCACCTTCCAGGCATTGCGGGAAGCGCTCGCCCAGCCGCTCGCGCAGGCTGTCGGCGCAGAAGAACGTCATGGAACTGCGGCCCAGCAGGTGGTTGAAGGCGCGCACGCTGACCTTGGGCGAGACGCGCTCGTCCGCGATCAGCAAATCCAGCCGGTGCAGCGCCAGTTGGGCCAGCAGATCCTCGTACTTGCCCTCGTGGCAGATCAGCCGCACCGGCTCAGGCCCGTCCAGGGCCGGCTCCAGCAGCTGGTAGACCACCGACTTGGCCACCGCGTCGGCCACGCCCACCCGAAAGTCCAGCGAGCGGCGCTCGCCACGCTTGTGCCGTACCGATGTCTCCAGCTCGGCGCCCAGCGCAAAGATTTCCTCGGCGTAGTCCAGCGCGACGCGGCCCTGCTCGGTCAGTTCGAGCCGGCGGCCGACCTTGCGGAACAGCTTGTGCCCGATCCAGTCTTCGAACAGCTTGATCTGGCCCGACAACGTCTGCGGCGTCGTGTGCAACTGCTCGCCAGCGCGCATCACGCCGCCCGCCTTCGCCACGACCCAGAAATAGCGCAAATGCTTGAAGTTCATGGAACCTCCGGCCGAAAGCTGGGTCAACCGATCAGAAGGTTCCATCGCTTTTCTCGAAGTGTTTTTGTCTCAAATACGAATATACGCGAAGTGTTCGAACCTTTAGAGTTGCACCTTTCCGCCCATAGCCCGTTACAACAAGGAGCCCAGTCATGCGATTGACCACCAAGAGCCGTTTCGCCGTGAACGCGATGATCGACGTCGCACTGCGGGAACACCTCGGTCCCGTGACGCTGTCGGCGATCGGTGCCCGGCAGAAGATCTCGTTGTCGTACCTGGAGCAAATGTTCAGCCGCCTGCGCCGCTCCGGCCTGGTCGAGAGCGCACGCGGCCCGGGTGGCGGCTACACGCTCGCCCGCAAGGCCAGCGCCATCAGCGTGGCCGACATCATCCTGGCCGTGGACGACCAGGCGGCACAGGACGCACAAGGCGCCGTGGCGCAAGGCGATCCAGACGCCAAGATGGCCGGCGACCTCTGGGACAGCCTGTCCGCCTGCATGCTCGACTACATGCAAGGCATCTCGCTGCGCCAGCTGGCCGACGAGCAGCGCGCCAAGGGCGTGGAGATCGAGGCCGCCCCCAGCCGCCGGCGGGCCGCCGTGCAGCCGCGGCCGCGCCAGGCCACCGTGCGGGCACCGAACTCCGTCTTCGCCTACGGCCAGTACCTGCAACTCAAGGGCTGACGCCCGCACCTGCAAGGCCTTGCCCCGGGCCTTGCAGTGGTTCGTTTCCGGGTGCATCCTGTGCGCATCGTCCCCAGCTTCGGGAGTTCGCCATGCGCAGCATCCGATCCGCCTTCCTCGTCCTTGCCCTGGCGCTTGCCCAGGGGCCGGGCCAGGCGGCCACCACCCCTCCCCCTGTCCAGCAGATCATCGACGCGCTGAGCCGCGCGCACGCGGCCGTGGTCGGTGTGCAGGTGGTCGCCAGCGAGGACGCCGGCTCCGCCGAGACCCTGGGCCGCCAGCGCCAGGGCTCCGGCGTGGTGATCGGCCCGGACGGCCTGATCCTCACCATCGGCTACCTGATGCTGGAGGCCGAGCACATCCAGGTCGTCACGCAGGACGGCCGGCGGCTACCGGCCCAGGCCGTGGCTTACGACCTGGCCACCGGCTTCGGGCTGCTGCGCCCGCTGCTGCCGCTGCGCGGCGTGGGCGCGGTGCCCCTCGGCAGCCATCCCGAGCTCGAGCCCGGCATGGTGCTCATGGCGGCCACAGGCGGCGATGGCGGTGACGTGGCGATGACCCAGCTGGTCGGCAAGCGCGCGTTCTCAGGCTACTGGGAGTACTTCATCGACACCGCGCTGTTCACCAGCCCGCCAGTCGCCAACCACTCCGGCGCACCGCTGTTCAACCAGAAGGGCGAACTGGTCGGCATCGGCAGCCTGTTCGTGATGGACGCGCTGGGCACCGGCCAGCGCATGCCCGGCAACATGTTCGTGCCCGTGGACTTGCTCAAGCCCATCCTCGCGGAAATGCAGAGCACCGGCAGCACGCGGCTCAGCAAGCGGCCCTGGCTGGGCGTCAATTCCGTGGAGCAATCGGGGCGCGTGCAGGTCGCGCGCGTCGGCAAGGCCAGTCCGGCCTCCGCGGCCGGCCTGCAGCCGGGCGATGTGGTGCTGGCGGTGGACGGCACCAAGGTGACCACACTGGAAGGCTTCTACAAGAAGCTCTGGGACCGCGCCGATGCCCAGGCCGAGGTGCAGCTCACCGTGCTGCAGGGCGCGGACGTGAAGACCCTGACCATCAAGCCCGTGGACCGCCTGAGCACGCTGCGCAAGCCCAAGGGCATCTGACCGTCATCTGTCAGCGCAGCCCGGTCTCCGCCGTCGGGTGGTGCAGCGCAAGCCGCAGTTCGCGCTTGAGGCGCTGGTTCAGCAACCGGCGCGACTCGGACATGAAGCTCAGCACCATCAGCGACAACTGGCCACGCGCCTCCTCGGCCGCCACGCGCGGCGGCCGCGCCATGCCGTACAAGTCGGCCGCCAGGTCGAAGTAGTCGCCCATCTTGAGCGCGGTGTCGTCGCTGGCGTTGACCACGCGCTGCGCCTGCCCGCGCCACAGCGCGGCGATGCAGGCGCGTGCCAGGTCATCGGCATGGATGTGGTTGGTGTAGACATCGTCCTCGGCCCGCAGCACCGGCGTGCCCTTGGCCAGCCGCTCGCGCGGCGTACCGCCCGCACGGTCGGGTGCATAGATGCCTGGAATGCGCAGCACGCTGGCACGCACGCCGCCGGCCCGGCCCAGGAAGCGCACGGCAGCCTCGGCATCGAGCCGGCGCAGCGCGCGCTCGGTGCGCGGCGCCGGCCGGCGCGTCTCGGCCACCCAATCGCCACCGCAGTCGCCGTAGACGCCGCTGGTCGAGCCATAGACCAGCGCCCGCGGCCGCGTGCGGCGCAGCAACGCCTGGCCCAAGGCACGCGTGCGCGCATCGCGCCCGCCGGCGCCCGGCGGCGGCGCCAGGTGCAGCACGCGGTCGGCCAGGCCCGCCAGCCGGCGCAGCGAGGCCGCATCGTCCAGGTTGCCGCGCAGCGGCACCAGGCCCTGGCTGCGCAGCGCGGCCACGCGCTCGGCCGACGAGGTCAGCGCCAGCACGCGCACGCCGGCCGGCAGGCGGGCGGCCACGCGCTGGCCCACGTCGCCGCAGCCGACGATCAGCACACGGGTGCGGCGAAAGCGCGCGGGCAGCGCGCCGAGCGGACATTGGTTTGAAGGCAAAATCCTGGGTTCACTGAAGCGGCGAAAAGCCCAAGAGGATACCCAAAGATGACCCCGACGACAGCCGCCGCGCCCCCGTTCAAGATCACCGTGCAGCCCAGCGGCCGTTCGTTCGAAGCCAGCGAAGGCGAGGCCATCCTGTCCGCCGGCATCCGCCAGGGCATCGGCCTGCCCTACGGCTGCAAGGACGGCGCCTGTGGCTCGTGCAAATGCAAGATGCTGGAAGGCCGCGTCGAGCACGGCCCCCACCAGAGCAAGGCGCTGTCCGCCGAGGAAGAAGCCGCCGGCCTCATCCTGACCTGCTGCGGCGTGCCGCTGTCCGATGTGGTGCTCGAATCGCGCCAGGTCACCGACGAGAGCGCCTTCCCCATCAAGCGCATGCCCGCCCGCGTGAGCAGCCTGGCCAAGGTCTCGCACGACGTGATGGTCGTGCGCCTGCAGCTGCCGGCCAACGACACCATGCGCTACCACGCCGGGCAGTACGTGGAATTCCTGCTGCGCGACGGCGCGCGCCGCAGCTACTCCATGGCCAACGCCCCGCACACCGCGGGCGGCCAGCCCGGCGCCGTACCGCCCGTCGGCCCCAGCGTGGAACTGCACATCCGCCACATGCCCGGCGGCAAGTTCACCGACCACGTGTTCGGCGCCATGAAGGAAAAGGAAATCCTGCGCATCGAAGGGCCCTACGGCAGCTTCTTCCTGCGCGAGGACTCGGACAAGCCCATCGTGCTGCTGGCCTCGGGCACGGGCTTCGCGCCGATCAAGGCCGTCATCGAGCAGCTGCAGTTCAAGGCCAGCACGCGATCGGCCACGGTCTACTGGGGCGGCCGCCGCCCGGCCGACCTGTACATGGACGCCTGGCTGCGCGAGAAGCTGGCCGAGATGCCCAACCTGCGCTATGTGCCGGTGGTCTCCAACGCACTGCCCGAGGACAACTGGACCGGCCGCACCGGCTTCGTGCACCGTGCCGTGCTGGAGGACCTGCCCGACCTCTCGGGCCACCAGGTCTACGCCTGCGGCGCGCCCATCGTCGTCGATTCGGCCCGTACCGAGTACAGCGCCGCAGCCGGCCTGCCGCCCGAGGAATTCTTCGCCGACGCCTTCACCTCCGAAGCCGACAAGGCGCAGCCATGACCACCCGCATCAACACCCTGCGCCGTGCCGCGCTGCTGTCCGCCCTCGCGGCCGCGTCCATCGCCACCCTGCCGGCGCTGGCGCAGAACAAGCCGATCCGGCTCGTCGTCCCCTACGCTGCCGGCGGCCCCATCGACGTCACGGCCCGCGTGCTGGCCGAGCGCGTGAAGGACCAGCTCGGCACCGTGATCATCGACAACAAGCCCGGCGCCGGCGGCAACATCGGCGCCGATGCCGTGGCCAAGGCGCCGCACGACGGGCTGACCATCGGCATCGCGGCCACCGCCACGCACGCCGTCAACCCCTGGCTCTACCGCAGGATGCCGTTCGACGCCGCGCGCGATTTCGCGCCCATCACGCAGATGGTGCGCGTGCCCAACGTGCTGGTCATGAACGCCGACACCGCGCAGCGGCTCAAGATCGCCACCGTGGCCGACCTCATCGCCTACGCCAAGGCCAACCCCGCCAAGCTCAACTACGCCTCGGGCGGCAACGGCAGCGCCGGCCACCTGGCCGGCGAGATGTTCAAGGCACAGGCCGGCATCTTCGCGCTGCACATCCCCTACAACGGCGGCAACCCGGCCCAGCTGGCGCTGCTGTCCGGCCAGGTCGACTTCAATTTCGACAACCTGGCCACTGCCGCGCCCGGCATCCGCTCGGGCAAGCTCAAGGCGCTGGCCGTCACCACGCTGCAGCGCTCGCCCGCCCTGCCCGATGTGCCGCCCGTGGCCGACACGCTCAAGGGCTTCGCCATCGACACCTGGTGGGGCCTCGTGGCGCCGGCAGGGACGCCCGCCGATGTGCTGGAGCGCCTGAACCATGCCTTCGTCGCGGCACTGCAGTCCGAGGAAACGCGCCAGCGCTTCGCCAACCTGCTGGCCGAACCGGTGCCCAGCACGTCGGCCCAGTTCGGCGCCTTCATGCAGGCCGAGCTGGCCAAGTACCAGAAGCTCGTGAAGGCCTCCGGCGCACAGGTCGACTGACGGCGTGCGGGCAGGCCATCCCGGCACTGTCCGACAGCGCCCGGCCGGGCGAGCGGCCATCCTGGATGCAGGGGCTGCGCAAGCCGCGCGGCCATCCACCGGGAGGCCCGCCATGATGAGCACTCTGTTGGCCATCGCCATCGTCGCCAGCGTCTGCTGCTTCTGCCGCCACGTGCCTTGAGCACCGCGGCGCTGCAAGAAAAAGGGCTGCCCAAAGGCAGCCCAATCGATGCATCCGCTTCCCAGAAAGCACCTTGTCTGGATGCACCGCGGATCCATCATCGGGCGGCGGCCTTCCCGTACCTGTAGGAAAGCAGGCCCTCGGCGGGAGAGTCAAGCGCTCAGGGCCTCGCGCACGATGCCGAGGCCGGCCTCGAAATCGTAGGCCGCCGCCGCGCGCCGCAGCGCATCGAAGGCCTCGTTGCCCAGCGCGCCGTGGAGCACCGCCGCCTCGCTGGCGATCAGGTCCTGCGCGTCTGCATCGCTGTCGGCCAGCAGCGCGGCCAGCCGTTGCAGCAGTCCGGTGGCCTGGGCCGGCGTCACCGCCGCCGCGCGCGATGCCAGCACCTCGTCCGGCAACTGGTCCCCGACCGCCTGCACCAGGGCCTGCAGCGGTGCGCCCACGGCGTCCAGCAGCAACTCCAGCCGCTGGGCCGAAGCCCCGCCGCGCAAGCCCTCTTCCAGGTCTCCGGCCAGGCCCTGCAGTTGCAGCGCGCCGATGTTGCCGGCCACGCCCTTGAGCGTGTGGGCCTGCCGCTCGGCCGTGGCCCGGTCACCGGCGGCCAACGCCTGCCGGACCGCCGCCACCGCGTCGCGCTGGCCTTCCACGAATTTGCCCAGCAGCGTCAGGTACAGCGACCGCTTGCCCAGCACGCGGCGCAGGCCCTTGGCCACGTCCAGCCCGGGCACCGGCCGCGCCAGCACAGGCGCATCGTCCTGCGCAACGGAGGCCTGCACCGCCACCGGCAGCCCTCCGAGCCCCGCGCGCGGACGGATCCACAGGGCCAGCGCGCGCCACAGCGCATCCGGCTCGATCGGCTTGGCGACGAAGTCCTGCATGCCCGCCTCCAGGCAGCGCTGGCGGTCGGCGGCCATGGCGTTGGCCGTCATGGCCAGGATGGGCAGGCCGGCGTGGCGCCCGTCCTGGCGCAGCAGCCGCGTGGCGCCGACACCGTCCAGCACCGGCATCTGCATGTCCATCAGCACCAGGTCGTAGGGCGTGGCAGAAGGCAGCAGGGTGGCGGCGATGCGGTCCATCGCCTGCTGCCCATCGCCGGCCACATCGACGGTGAAGCCGGCGGCCTGCAACAGCTCGCAGGCCACCTGCTGGTTCAGATCGTTGTCTTCCACGAGCAGGATGCGCGCGCCGCGCAGCGGCTCCAGCGCATGCAGCGCCGGCGTGCGCCGCTCCTGCCCTGCTTCGGCGGCGAACGCGTCGCCGGCCTGCTCGCCCAGCACGCGCATCATCGTGTCGAACAGCACGGAGGCGCTCACCGGCTTGAGCATCAGATGGTCGATGCCGGCCTCCTGGGCGCTGCGGATCACCTCCTCGCGGCCATAGGCCGTGACAACCACCATGCGCGGCACCGGCGCCATGCCCAGCGCACGGATGCGCGCGGCCGTCTGCAGCCCGTCCATGCCCGGCATCTGCCAGTCCAGCATCACGATGTCGAAGGGCGTGCCCGCGTCGAAGGCCTCGCGCACCCGGGCGACCGCCTCGGCGCCGCTCAGCACCGCGCGCACCTCGAAGGCCTGCGCGGCCAGCAGCTCGGACAGCACCTGCGCGGCGTGCGCGTTGTCGTCCACCACCAGCACACGGCGCCCGCGCAGGTCGATCTGCGGCAACACCGGCCGGCCGCGCCGCTCGCCGAGGCCCAGCCGCGCGGTGAACCAGAAGGTGGAGCCCCGGCCCGGCACGCTCTCCACGCCCACATCGCCGCCCATCAGGCCGGCCAGCCGCTTGCTGATGGCCAGGCCCAGGCCGGTGCCGCCGTACTGCCGCGTGATCGAGCTGTCGGCCTGCTCGAAGCTGCGGAACAACCGCTGCTGCTGCGCTTCGGTCAGGCCGATGCCGGTGTCGCGCACCTCGAAGCGCAGCAGCACCTGCGGCCCGCCCTCACCACCGCCGCCCGGGCCGAACTCCAGCACCCGCACACCGATGTCCACCTCGCCCGCCTCGGTGAACTTGATCGCGTTGCTGGCGTAGTTGATGAGGATCTGTCCCAGCCGCAGCGGGTCGCCCTTGAGCTGCTGCGGCACATCGGCCGCCACATCGCAGACCAGCTCCAGCCGCTTGGCGTTGGCGCGGTCGGCGATCACGCCGGCCATCGTGTCGATCACGCGGTCCAGCTCGAACGGGATGTGCTCGACCTCCAGCTTGCCGGCCTCCACCTTGGAGAAGTCCAGGATGTCGTTCAGGATGCCCATCAGGTGCTGGCCCGATTGCTGGATCTTGTTGAGGTAGTCGCGCTGCTGCGGCGTCAGCTGCGTGCGCAGCGCCAGGTGCGACATGCCGATCACCGCATTCATCGGCGTGCGGATCTCGTGGCTCATGTTGGCCAGGAAGTCGCTCTTGGCCTGGTTGGCCGCGCCCGCGGCATCGCGCGCCTGCGCCATCGCCGTGATGTCGATCGCCACGCCGATCACGCGGCGCGCCCGGCCCGCATCGTCGCGCAGCACCCGGCCCACGCTCTGCACCGAGCGGATGCGGCCATCGGCCAGCGGCACGCGGAACTCGTGCTGGAACGTGGACGCCTGGGGGTCGGCGATGGCCGAGCGGAACAGCTCGGCGGCGCGCGCGCGATCTTCCACGTGCACGTGCCGTTCCCAGAACTCCGGCGTGCCGTCGTAGCTGCCCGGCTCCAGGCCATACAGGCGTTCGAGCTGGGGGGCCCAATAGCCGCGGCCGCTCTGCATGTCCAGGTCGAACAGGCCGATGCCGCCGGCATCCTGGGCCACCTGCAGCCGCTCGTTGGCATCCTGCAGCTGCTGCTGCGCCTCCTTCAGCGGCGTCACGTCCACGATCACCCCCACCAGGCCGGCGCTGCTGTCGTCCGCCATGCGGATCGCGCTCACCGAGAACAGCGTGGTGTGCATGCGGCCATCCGCAAAGCCGAACTGCGCCTCCCGGCTCAACCTGCCGCCGCTGTGCACCAGCGCCAGCTGCTCGGCGTGGCCGGCCTCGCGCTGCGGCACATAGGGCAGGTCCAGCACCGTCTTGCCGACCAGGTCCGAAGGCTGCAGGCCGAACGCCTGCCCATAGGCCTGGTTGCAGCCCAGGAAGCGGCCCTCGTCGTCCTTGTAGAAGATCGGGTTGGGGATGCGGTCCATCAGCGCCTGCAGGAAGGCCGCGTGCTCGGCCGCCAGCCGCAGTTCCTCGCGGCGGTGCACCAGCATCTGGCCGGCAAAGCGGCTGCCGACCAGGATCAGTGCCAGGCCGAAAGCTGCCACCAGGCCGGCGACGACGCGGTGCCGCTGCCGCATGGGCGCCAGCTCCTGCAGCGCCGTCAGCGTCAGCAGCTGGTAGTGCGGATCGGACAGCGCCATGCGCCGCAGCAGGTAGGGCTGGCCCTCGATCAGCCAGTGGCCGGCATACAGGGGATCGGCAGGCGCCCGCACGTCCAGCGGCTCGCCCAGGTCCTCGCCGCCCTCGGGCGGCCGCACCGTGCCGGCCGGCAGCAGCGCAGCCAGGTTGCGCAGCATGAAGCGCTCCGACGGCGCGCTGACGACCCGCCCCTGCGGGCCCACGATCAGGGCGATGTGCCGCCCCGACAGGTAGGGCGCCATGTCCGGCGCATCGAACTTGACCGTGACCGAACCCTGCGGCACGCCGCCCGGGCCCTCGATGCGGCTCGCCACGAAGTAGGCCGGGACGTTGTTGAGCCGGCTGATGCCGAACTGCTTGCCCACGCCGTCGCGCAGCGCATCGATCAGGTAAGTGCGGCCGCCGTAGATCTGGCCCACGATGCTGTCGGCCTGGTCCCAGTTGCTGGCCGACACCGTGTCGTCCGACAGGTTGCTCATGTAGATGCGGGCATAGCGCAGGTCGCCCGCCACCGCGTTCATGTAGTCGCCCACCTCGCGCACCTGCGGGTCGCGCGTGAACTGCGCGGCGCGCTGCTGGCGCGTCAACCGGGCCGCGCCGGGCGCATCGGTGCGGTAGCGCGTGGCCACCTGGATCACCAGGCTCTGGCGCGCCACCATGTTGGACACGCTGGCCATCTCGGTGAACAGCCGGTCCACGATGCGCGCGGTGGCCTCGGCATCGTGGTCGGCGCTGGCGGCCAGGCTGTCCAGCTGCGCCGCAAGGATGCGCTGCGAGGCCCACCAGCCCAGGCCGGCCACCAGCGCCAGCCAGGCCAGGGCCAGCGCGGCGGCCGCATGGCGCACTGCACGTGGCACCTTGGGTGCCGGCCGGCCGCGCAGGCCCATGCGGGCAAAGCCATGGGCCGGCGCGGGCGGCGCGGGCGGCGCGGGCGGCGCGGCGCTCACGCCGCCTCCGGCAGCCAGGGCGCCAGCGCCGGGCTGCCGCGCAACAGGGCCAGGGCATCTTCCAGGTCGTAGTGCTGCACCAGGCGCACCAGCTTGTGCAGCTGCGCAGGCGGCAGCTGCAGCTGCAGCCAGGGCCGCATGGCCTGGAGTTGCGTTCCGGTGCTGCCGTCCATGGACTCCAGCATCTCACACAGAAGTGCCAGCCCGCTACGCGCCTGGGCGTCGGTCAGCGCGGCCACCCCGCCGCTTGTCCAGGCGGAGGCGGCCGGGGCCGGCGCGGCCTCGGGCTGGCAGCGCCCCGAGCCCGCACGGCACGGCCATGCCAGGCGGATGCAGGTGCCCGCGCCCAGCGCGCTCTGCGCCGCGATCGCCCCGCCGGCCGCATCGGCCAGACGCTTGCAGAGCGCCAGCCCCAGCCCGATGCCGCCGAAGCGCCGCGTGCTCGATCCGTCCACCTGCCGGAACGGCTGGAACAAGGGGCCGAGCTGCTCCGGCGCGATGCCGATCCCGGTGTCGCGCACGGCGATCTCCAGCACCACGCCGCCGCTCTCCGTGGGCCGGTACCCGCACTGCAGCACCACCTCGCCCTGCGCGGTGAACTTCAGGGCATTGCCCAGCAACTGGCCCAGCACCTGCTCGAGCCGCTGCACGTCGCCGCACAACTGCCGCGGCACGGCTTCGTCGACATCCAGGCGCAGCGCCAGGCCCTTGTCGTCCGCCTGCGGCCCATGGCGGGACGCCAGCCGCGCCAGCAAAGCATCCAGGTCGAAATCGGCCTCCTGCAGCACCAGCCGGCCCGATTCGGTCTGCGAGAAGTCCAGCACGTCGTTGGCGATGGCCAGCAGGGCCTGGGCCGCGCCGTGCACCTTGTGCACATGCACGCGCTGGGAGGCGCTCAGCTCGCCCTGCAGCGCCAGGTGCGCCTGGCCGATGATGGTGTTCAGCGGCGTGCGGATCTCGTGGCTCATGTTGGCGAGGAAGTCCGACCTGGCCGCCACCGCCGCCTCGGCCGCGTCCCTGGCGGCCTGCATGGCCTGGGCCGTGCGCTTGCGCTCGGTGATGTCCACACACCAGCCGAAGGCCACGTCGGGCTGTCCGCCGAAGCTGCCGCGCGTGAACGACAGCTGGGCCCAGAAGCGGTCGCCATCGCCCCGCACCATCTCCAGCTCCGATGCCCGGGCGAAGCCGTCGCGCCACAGGTGCTCCATCAGCGCAGCGCGCTGCGATGGATCCGCGTACCGGGCCTGCATGCCCTGCGCCGCCAGCGTCGCGGCATCCACGCCGAACATCTCCAGTGCATTGCGGTTGTGGAAGAGCACCCCGCCGCTGCCATCGGCCGCCACCACCGCGCCGGGCGCGGACTCGAGCAGGTCGCGCAGCAAGCGCTCGCGCTCGCGCAGCGCCGCACGTGCCTGCGCCTCCTCGCTGATGTCCAGCAGCACGCCGACCATGCCGGCCGTGCCGCCGTCCAGCGCGCGCAGGCCCTGGCCCCAGAACAGCGTCTGGTGCACCCTGCCGTCGGCCCAGTGGCTCTCCAGCGCATGCTGGATGCGCCCGCCGCTGTGCACCACCTCCATGTCGCGGCGGTGCGCCTCCTCGCGCGTGTTGGCATCGAGCAGCGGCAGCTCCAGCACCGTGCGGCCGATGATGTCCTCGCGGCGCACGCCGTAGGCCGCCTCGAAGGCCTGGTTCAACGTGGTGTAGCGGCCCTCGGCGTCCTTCAGGAACAGCGGATTGGGCAGGGCATCGATGAGCCGCTGCTGGAACGCCAGCTCGCGCGCCACCGCCGCCTCGGCCTGCCCGTGCTCCCAGGCGCGCCGCGCCTGCCGCGCCCGGCGGCGCAGCCCGGCGGCGGCCAGTCCCAGGCTGGCCGCCAGCGCCGCCACGGCGGCGGCCAGGGCGGTGCCGCCCTGCTCGGCTGGCGTCAACGGCCGCAACACCACCAGCTGCCAGTCGCGCCGGGCGGCGGGCCAGTCCAGCGTGGTGAAGGCGCGCTCGACACGCTCCCCGTCCAGCCGCTCCCCGCCGACGCCCAGGGCCAGCGGCAGCGCCGGTGGCACGCCCTTGGCGAACAGGTCGCCGTAGCGCTCGTCGCGCGCCAGCTGCGCCCGGTCCGCGGCGCCGATGGGCGCCAGCGTGTGCAGCAGCCACTGGCTGCGGTTGCCACCGAAGACCACGCCCTCCGGCGACACCAGCAGCGCCGTGTGCGCATAGCGGCCCAGCTGCGCATCGATGCGCTCCATGCCGATCTTGACCACCGCCACGCCGACCGGCTCGGCCTGCGGATCGAGCTGCCCGCGCACCGGCGCAGCCAGGTAGATGCCGCGCTCGCCGGTGTTCTTGCCCACTGCCGGATACAGGTTGGGCGTGCCCGCCATGGCGCGCCGGAAGTACGGCCGCACCGACAGGTCGCGCCCCAGGCCACGGCCGCTGCCGTCCTGCGCGCGGTAGGCCACGGTGCGGCCGTGGCGGTCCAGCACCAGCGCGTTGTCGGCGCCGTACTCGCCGATGACGGCCGCCAGCATGGCCTGCAGCTCCGCGTCCTGCGCCGTCGTCTCACCTTCCAGCAGCTGCCGGATGTGGATGTCCACCAGCCCCAGCAGCTGCACGCCGCCCATGGCCCGGCCGTCGCTGCTCAGCGCGTGCACCTGGTCGACCAGTTGGTCCGCGTCGCGCTGCACCTCCTGCTGCAGCCGCTCGGACTGGCGCTGCTGCACCACCCAGCCCACCAGCACCGCAAGCACCAGGCAGGCTGCCACGGCCGCCCAGGTGGCGCCCTGGCCCAGCGGGCGCCAGGGCGGGCCGCCGCTGGCTGGCACGGATGCGGCAGGCATCGCAACGGGACCTGGCACGGCCGCCGCGCGCCGCCTTCAGGCCGCCTGCGGCAATGCGAGCTTGGCCACCGGCCCGTCGAGCTGGAACACGCCGACGATCTGCGCCTGCTTGTGGGCCTCGGTGCGCAGCGAGGACGCGGCAGCGGCGGCCTCCTCCACCAGCGCGGCGTTCTGCTGCGTGGTGGTGTCCATCTCGGTGATGGCGGTGTTGATCTGCTCCAAGCCGCTGATCTGCTCGGCACTGGCCGCGCTGATCTCGGCCATGATGCCGGTGATGCGCTGCACGCTCTGGACGACCTCGTCCATGGTGCTGCCAGCGCGGGCCACCAGGGTGCTGCCGGCTTCCACCTGCTGCACCGAATCGTTGATCAGCGCCTTGATCTCCTTGGCCGCCCCGGCCGAGCGCTGCGCCAGGTTGCGCACCTCGGAGGCCACCACCGCGAAGCCGCGGCCCTGCTCGCCGGCGCGGGCCGCCTCCACCGCCGCGTTCAGCGCCAGGATGTTGGTCTGGAAGGCGATGCCGTCGATCACCGAGATGATCTCCACCACCTTCTTGGACGAGGCGTTGATCGACTGCATGGTCTGCACCACCTCGCTCACGGCATGGCCGCCGCGCTGGGCGACCTGGGCGGCGGTCTGCACCAGCTGGTTGGCCTGGCGCGCGCTGTCGCTGTTCTGGCGCACCGTGCTGGTCAGCTGCTCCATCGCCGCGGCGGTCTGCTGCAGTGCGCTGGCCTGGCGCTCGGTGCGCATCGACAGGTCGTCGTTGCCGCGCGCGATCTCGCTGGTGGCGGTGGCGATGTTGTCGGCGCCGGAACGCACCTCGCCCACGATGCGCTGCAGGCTGGTGTTCATCTCCTGCAGCGCGCGCAGCAGCTGGTCGGGCTCGTCGGGGTAGCGCACGCGGATGCGGCTGTTCAGCACGCCCGAGGCCACCACCTGCGCCACCTTGACCGCATGGCGCAGCGGCGATGTGATGCTGCGCGCCACCAGCAGCGCCATCACCACCGCCGCCGCCATGGCCAGCACCATGATGCCGAGCAGCAGCGCCGTGTCGCGCCGGATCAGCGTGCGCGCCGCGCCCTCGTCCGCCTCCACCCGCCGGCTGGCCAGCTCCACCACCTTGTCGATGGCGGCGCGGTGCGTCTCGTACGCCGCGTCCAGCCGCTGCATGGTGGCCGCCACCTTGCCTGCGTCGCCGCCGCGCACGGCCGGCACCAACTCGTCGAAGACCATGCGGTAGAACTCCTGGGCCGGACGGTGGGCATCGTCCAGCAGCAGGCGGCCCATCTCCGGCGCCAACGCCTGCTTCTGCCAGAAGTCGTGGCGCTCGTCGAACTGCCCCTTGAGGCTGCGGATGCGCTCGGCCATGGCCTGCTGCCGCCCGGCGTCGTCCGTGCGCGAGAGCTGCAGCGCCAGCAGGTACGACTCGATGATGTACTCGGGCGGCGGCAGGATGTCGGCGATCAAATCCTTGCCCTGCACGATGCGCTCGTAGATCGGCCCGTTGACCTTGAGCGTGTCCAGTGTCTTGAAGGCCCAGGCCCCCGACAGCACGAAGCCGATGGCGAAGATGGCGATCAACACCGCCAGCCGGGCGGAGAGCTTCAACTTCCTCAACACATGCATGCGCTGCCCCCTGAACCACGGGTATTTGTAAAGCCCATGATTCATCAACCGCAGCCAAATGTCCACGATTCGTACCAGGAAAGTTGCAGCGCACACGACAAACGGATGCGCGGACGTTTGTTCCTGACCAGAGGCGCACAAAAGTTGCGCATACAAAGCAACGAACCAGTATAAGAAAGCTCGACTGTTGCAGAATGCGGGACTTGTCCGACATGAACAGCATCTTTCCCGTCATCTCGATGACGCCGAAACCGCGCCTGACCGGCCTCGGACAGGCCCGGCGCCAGCCATGAACCCGCGGCTGCCCGACCCCCAGATCCTGGCGCTTGCCCTGCAGGCGACGGTACTGGCACACGGGCAGTTGCGCGAGGCCGCCACCGCCTTCGCCAGCGAACTGGCCAACGGCAGGGGTTGCGCGCGGGTGGGCGTCGGGTTCGTGCGGGGCCAGCAGGTCGAGCTGGTGGCGATCTCGCACGGCACGGGCGAAAACCTGCACCGCCAGGCCTTCAACCCCCTCACCGCCGCCATGGACGAGGCCGTGCAGCAAGGCGCCAGCGTGCACTGGCCCGCCGAAGGGGCACCCGCCATCCGCCATGCCCACCGGCTGCTGCTGGGCGAACGCGGCGGCGCCGTGGTCACGGTGCCCATCGTCCACCTGGGCCGCGCCGTGGGCGCCGTCACGTGCGAGTGGACCAGCGCGCCGACCGAGCTGCCCGCCGCGGTGGCCGAACTGGAGAACAACGTCAGCCTGGCCGGCCCGGTGCTCTACCTGATGGCCCAGCGCGAGCAGCCGTGGTACCGCCGGATGCACCAGCGCATGGACCCTGCGGACACCGGCAGCCGGCGCCGCACCGCCCTGCTCGCGGCCGGCGCCGCCGTGCTGCTGGCCGCCCTGCTCGCCTGGCCGGTGTCCTACCGCGTCGGCGGCCATGCGCGCGTCGAGGGCCAGCAGACGCGCGCCATCGTCGTGCCGGCCGACGGCTACCTGCAGGCCGTGCATGTGCGCCCCGGTGACCGCGTGGCGCAAGGCCAGCTGCTGCTGGAGATGTCCGACCAGGACCTGCAGCTGCAAAAGCGCAAGTGGGGCAGCGAGCTCGGCCAGTACGAGAACGCCTACGCCAGTGCACTGGCGCGCGCCGACCGCGCGGCCATGGTCATTGCGCTGGCACGCGTGGAGGAAGCCCGCGCCCACCTGGGCCTGGTCGAATCCGAGCTGGTGCGTGCGCGCATCACCGCGCCCTTCGCCGGCATCGTCGTCGATGGCGACCTCACGCAGTCGCTCGGCGCCCCGCTGGAGCGCGGCAAGCCGCTGCTGCAACTGGCGCCCCTGGACCGCTACCGCGTCATGCTGCAGGTGGACGAGCGCGACATCGGCCATGTCCGCGTCGGCCAGACCGGCGAGCTGGCGCTGTCCGCCCTGCCCTGGGATGCGCTGCCCATCCGCGCCGTGCGCATCACGCCCATGGCGCGGCCGGTCGAAGGGCGCAACGTGTTCGAGGTGGAGACCGACGTGACGGCCGACGCGGAGCGCATCCGCCCGGGCCTGGAAGGCGTCGGCAAGCTGGACACCGGCCGCGCCGCGCTGGGCTGGGTCTGGTTCCACGGCGTGGCCGACTGGCTGCGCCTGGCCCTGTGGTCCTGGGTGGCGTAGCCATGCGCTGGCTCCGCTCCGCCAAGGCAGGTGCGCAGCAAGCGGACGCGCAGGCGGCGCAGGAATCGCTGTTCAACCCGCGCTGGCACCGCGTGGCCGGCCTGCGCCCGCAGCTGCGCCCCCACGCCGAACTGCGGCTGCAGGTGCAGCGCGGCAAGCCCTTCCACGTGCTGCGCGACCTCACCAACGACAACGCGCTGCGGCTGAACGAGGCCGCCTACGCCTTCGTCGGCCGCTGCGACGGGCAGTGCAGCGTGCAGCAGATCTGGAGCGCCATGCTTGCGGCCCAGCCGCACCAGGCCGTCACGCAGACCGAGATCATCGAGCTGCTGGTCGGCCTGCACGGGCGCAACCTGCTGCAGTTCGACGTCACGCCCGACGTGGAGAACCTGTTCCACGCGCAGGACCGGCGCCGCCGCCGGCGCCGTGCCGGCGGTGTCAACCCGCTGGCCTTTCGCCTGCCCCTGGGCGACCCCTCGCGCCTGCTGGCGCCGCTGCGCCCGCTCGGCCCCTGGCTGTTCTCGCGCACCGGCCTCGTGCTGTGGCTGGCGGCCGTGCTGCCCGCGCTGCTGGCCGCGGCCATGCACTGGGACGAATTGGCGCAGGGCGCCGGCAAGGTGCTCGCCTCGCCCGGTTACGTGCTGCTCGCCTGGCTGTGCTACCCCTTCATCAAGGGCCTGCACGAGGCCGCCCACGCGCTGGCGCTGCAGCGCTACGGCGGCGCCGTGCACCAGGCCGGCGTGACCCTGATCGCGCTGAGCCCGGTGCCCTTCGTCGACGCCTCCGCGGCCGACGGCCTGCGCCAGCGCGGCCAGCGTGCGCTGGTCAGTGCCGCCGGCATCCTGGCCGAGCTGGCCATCGCCGCGCTGGCCATGGGCGTGTGGCTGGCCGTGCAACCCGGCCTGGTGCGCGACCTGGCCTTCATCGTCATGCTCACCGGCGCACTGTCCACCGTGCTGACCAACGGCAACCCGCTGCTGCGCTACGACGGCTATTTCGTGGTGTGCGACCTGCTGGACCTGCGCAACCTCGCCACGCGCAGCGGGCGCTGGTGGTCCGAGGCCATCGGCGAGCGGCTGTTCGGCGTGCGTGTGCGCACGCCGGTCGAACCGCTGCCCGGCGAGCGCATCTGGCTGCGGCTCTACGCGCCGCTGTCATGGACCTACCGCATCGTGCTGTCCGTCGTCGTCGCGCTGTGGCTGGGCAGCTTCGCCGCCATGCTGGGCGTGGCCGCGCTGGTGGTGCTGCTGGGCGCCAACATCGCCGTGCCCTTCAAGAACATGCTGCAGATGCTGGGCCTGTCCACCCGCGAGGACGGGGAACGCCGGCGCGCCTGGCTGCGGGCCGGCCTGGTCGGCGCGGCGCTGGCCGCCTTCGTCACGCTGGTGCCGCTGCCGCAGTCCAGCGTCGCCGAAGGCGTGGTCTGGCTGCCCGACAACGCCCAGGTGCGCGCCGGCACCGACGGTTTCATCACCGAACTGGACGCCGGCGACGGCCAGCAGGTGCATGCCGGCGCGCGCATCGCGCTGCTGGACGACCCGGTGCTGCCGGCGCGGCGCGCCACGCTCGTCGGCGACGTGGCCGAAGCCAACGTGCGCCTGTTCTACGCCATCGACCGCGCCCCGCAGGATGCGCCCGACCTGCGCCAGCGCCTGGCCTACCACGAGGCCGAGCTGGCGCGCCTGGACGAGCGGCTGGCCGTGCGCGAGGTCGCGGCGCTGGCAGACGGCCTGCTGGTGCTGCCCCGGCACGACGAGCTGGTCGGCCAGTTCCGCCGCCGTGGCGAAGCCATCGGCTACGTGCTGACCGCCGCGCCCACCACCGTGCGCGTGGCCCTGCCCCAGCAGCAGGCCGATCTGGTGCGCGGCAGCACCCGGGGCATCGCGGTGCGGCTGCTCGAAAGCCCGGCGCAGCCCCATGCCGGCCGCATCGCACTGCGCGTGCCCGGCACGCTGAACCAGTTGCCCAGCGCCGCGCTGGGCGAAGCCTCCGGCGGCCGCATCGCCACCGACCCGGCCGACCCGGACGGCCTGCGCACACGCCAGCCGGTGGTGGTCATGGACATCGAGCTGCAAGGGCGTGCGAGCCCGCGCTTCGGCACGCGCGCGCTGGTGCGCTTCGACCACGGCACGGCGCCCCTGGCGCAGCAGGCCCTGCGCGGCCTGCAGCAGCTGCTGCTCGGCCACTTCAACCCCCGGTCATGAACACCGCCGCCCTGCACCTGCCCGTCCCTGGCATGCGCTGGGGCAGCTACCCCGAGCGGCCCGAGCCGCCCGGCGGTCGCAGTTGGCGGCGCGGCCTGCCGCTGCCCTTCGCGCTGCGCTGGCCCGGTGCCTGGCGCCAGCGCGCGCAGGCCGTATGGGACCAGGCCGCGCAATGGCAGGCGCTGGACGACACAGCCTTCGCCGCGCTGCGCGAGGAGGTGCAGCAGCGGCTGCTGCGCTCGGGCCTGGACGGCGCCGCCGCCGCCCAAGCCCTGGCCTACGTGGCCGAGGCCGCACGCCGCACCCAGGGCCGCCAGGCTTACGTCACGCAGCTCATGGCCGCGCTGGCGCTGCTGCGTGGCCACCTGGCCGAGATGGCCACCGGCGAAGGCAAGTCGCTCGCCGCGGCGCTGACGGCCGGTGTCGCCGCGCTCGCCGGCATTCCCGTGCACGTGCTCACCGCCAACGACTACCTGGTGCAGCGCGACGCCGAGACCTTCGCGCCGCTGTACCGGCTGCTGCACCTGCGCTGCGCCTGGGTCGGCGCCCGCCACGACGAGGCCGAGCGCCGCCAGGCCTATGCCGCCGATGTCGTCTACGCCACCGCCCGCGAGGCCGCCTTCGACTACCTGCGCGACCGCATGCGCCACGGCACCGGCGGCGCGCCGCTGCAGCAGCGCGCGCGCGCGCTGGCCGGCCGGGACGGCGAGGGGCCGGTGCTGCGCGGCCTGTGCATGGCCGTCATCGACGAGGCGGACAGCATCCTCATCGACGAGGCGCAGATGCCGCTGGTGCTCTCGCGCGAGGTGGTCGATCCCGCCGCCCGCGCCTTCCTGTGGCAGGCCTGGGCGCTGTCCGGCCGGCTCGTGCTGGGGCAAGACTTCATGCTGCAGGGCCAGCCCGCGCGCGCCGCGCTGCTGCCCGCCGGCCTGGAGCGCCTGGCGCGCCTGGCCGCCGGCCTGGGGCCGCTGTGGGTCAACGCCCAGCAGCGCGCCGAGACCGTCGTCACCGCACTCAGCGCGCGCCACCTGCTGCAGCGCGACCGCGACTACGTGGTCGTGCCGGGCGATCCGGCCAAGCGCAGCAAGCCGGAGATCGCCATCGTCGACATGCTCTCGGGCCGCATCGCCGAAGGCCGGCGCTGGTCGCGCGGGCTGCACGGCCTGGTCGCGCTCAAGGAAGGCATCCCCATGCCGCCCGAGTCCGAGACCATGCTGCAGATGACCTACCAGCGCTTCTTCCGCCGCTACCACCGCCTGTGCGGCATGAGCGGCACGCTGGCCGAAGGCCGCACCGAACTGCGCCAGCTGTACGGCTGCACCATGCTGCGCGTGCCGCTGCGCCTGCCCGACCGCAGCAGCGCCTGGCCACTGCGCTGCTACGCCGACGAGGCAGCGCGCCAGCGCGCCGCCGTCGCGCGCATCCAGGCCCTGGCGGCCAGCGGGCGGCCGGTGCTGGTCGGCTGCGATTCGGTCGCCGCCAGCGAGGCCATGGGCCAGGCCCTGGCCACCGCCGGCGTGGCGCACCAGGTGCTGCATGCGCGGCTCGATGCAGCCGAGGCCGCCATCGTCGCGCGGGCCGGCGCGCACGGCCAGGTCACCGTGGCCACCAACATGGCCGGCCGCGGCACCGACATCCACCTGGACGCCCTGGCCCTGGCCGCCGGCGGCCTGCACGTGCTGAGCTGCCAGCACAACGCCTCGCGCCGGCACGACCGCCAGCTCTCCGGCCGCGCCGCGCGCCAGGGCCAGCCCGGCAGCCACGAGACCTGGCTGGTGCCCCGCGCCCCGCTGGCCGCGGGAACGGACGAAGCCGGTGGCGCCGGCGCCCGGCTGTCCGGCCTGCACCGCCTGCTGCGCCTGCTGCCGGGCCGCGTGCGCGCCGATGGCCGCGCCGCCCTGCCGCCCGCCCTGCTGGCCTGGGCACTGCAGCGCGAGCAGGGCCGCACCGAGCGGCTGCAGGCCCGGCGGCGCCAGCAGCTGTTCCAGCACGACATCCGCTTCGATGCCAGCCTGTGCTTCACAGGCCAGCGCCGCTGACCGAACCATCCTTGATCCACCCCATGCCGATGCTTCACCCACCGATGCACCCACCGCCACGCCGCAGCCCCCTGCCCTGGGTGGGCCTGTCGCTCGCCCTGCTGGCGACGGCCAGCCAGGCCCAGCCGGCCCCGCAGGCCCTGGCCTGCCTGATCCAGCCGGCCCAGGTGGCCGAGGTCGGCAGCGCCGTCATCGGCGTGGTGCAGACGCTGCAGGCCGACCGCGGCGACCGCGTGCAGAAGGGCCAGGTGCTGGCCACGCTGCGCTCCGAGGTGGAGCGCGCCAGCGCCGAGGCCGCCCAGTCGCGCGCCAGGAGCCTGGGCGAACTGCGCGGCGCCGTCGCCGCGCTCGACCTGGCCGAGCTGCGGCGCGACCGCGCCAGATCGCTCAAGGACGAGAACTTCGTCTCGGCCCAGGCGCTGGAGCAGGCCGAGGCCGAGTTCCGTGTCGCGCGCGAACGCGTGGCCCAGGTGCGCGAGGCGCTGCGCACCGCCACGCGCGAGGTCGACACCTCCGAGGCCCAGCTGGCCCAGCGCACGCTGCGCGCGCCCTTCGATGGCGTGGTAGTGGAACGCTACGCCAACCTGGGCGAGCGCTTCGAGGAAAAGGCCTTGTTCCGCATCGCCGCCGTCGCCCTGCTCCGCGTGGAGCTGGTGGCGCCGCTGCCGCTGTTCGGCCAGCTCAAGGTCGGCCAGAAGATCCAGGTGACGCCCGAGTTGCCAGGCGCCCAGGTGCGCACCGCCAGCATCGTGCAGATCGACCAGGTGCTCGACCCGGCCAGCAACACCTTCCGGCTGCGGCTCGACCTGCCCAACGCCGACGGCAGCCTGCCGGCCGGCCTGCGGTGCCGCGCCGATCTGGGCCTGGCAGCCGCCGCCAAGGCGCCGCCGGCTCCCCAGATGAACGGCGCTGCCGCGCGCTAGAACGCCATGCCCCTGCCGCCGCGCCAGCGCCCGCTGCTCGAAGACATCGAGCGGCGCATCCTGTATTCGGCCGACACCCCGGCCGCGGCGCTGGCCGCCGCGCTCCCCAGGACGGAGGCGCACGCCGAGCAGGCCCCGGCCGCCGCCCCTGCGCAGGCGCAGCCGGTGGTGGAGCTGGTGGTGCTGGACGAGCGCGTACCCGATGCCGACGCCTTGCTGCAGGACATCGCGGCCCAGGCCGCCGAGGGCCGCAGCATCGAGGTCGTGCGCGTGGGCGCCGACGAGGACGGCGTGGCCGCCATCACCGCCGCGCTCGCCGGCCGCAGCGACGTGGCCGCGCTGCACATCGTGAGCCATGGCGGCAGCGGCGCGGTGCAGCTGGGCCAGGACGCACTGGACAACGACACCCTGCTCGCGCGGGCAGGCGACATCGCCGGCTGGGGCAGCCACCTCGCCCGGGGCGCCGACATCCTGCTGTACGGCTGCGACGTGGCCAGCGACGACGACGGCCGCGCCCTCGTGCAGGGCCTGGCCGACCTGACCGGTGCCGACGTGGCCGCCTCCCTTGATGCCACCGGCGCCACCGCGCTGGGCGGCAACTGGACGCTGGAGATGCAGACCGGCGCCATCGAGGCGCAGCTGGCCTTCGGCCTGCAGACCCAGGCGCAGTGGCAGGGTCTGCTGGCCACCTACACCGTGACCAGCACGGCCGACAGCGGCGCCGGCACGCTGCGCCAGGCCATCACCGACGCCAATGCCAACGCCGGTGCCGACAGCATCGTCTTCGCCATCCCCGGCGCTGGCCTGCAGACCATCAGCCCAACCACGGCCCTGCCCACCATCACCGGCGCGGTGGCCATCAACGGCTATACCCAATCCGACGCCACGGCCAACAGCGCCAGCACCGGCAGCAACGCCGTGATCCGCATCGCGCTGAACGGCGCGGGCGCCGGGGGTGGTGCCAACGGCCTGAACTTCGGCGCGGGCAGCGCCGGCAGCAGCGTGCGCGGCCTGGCCATCGGCAGCTTCAGCGGCGCCGGCATCCTGACCAGCGTGGGCGGGCTCACGGTGGCCGGCAACTTCATCGGCACCAACGCGGCGGGCTCGGCGGCCAGCGCCAATGCCACCGGTGTCTCGGTGGGGGGCACAGGCGCCACCAGCATCGGCAGCGCCACCCTGGCCGACCGCAACCTCATCTCGGGCAACACCAACAACATCGTCAGCAGCGCCACCGGCGCGCTCACCGTCCAGGGCAACCTGGTCGGCACCAACACCGGCGGCAGCACCACCATCGGCACGCCCACGGCCGGCATCAGCATCTCGGCCGGCACGGCCAATGCGGTCGGCGGCGCCAACGCCGGCGAAGGCAATGTGATCGCCGGTGGCGCCCGGGGCGTGGTGGTCACCAACGCCGGCACGGTGGCCAGCATCGTCGGCAACACCATCTCGCAGACCACGGTGCTGGGCATCGACCTGGCCAACGACGGCGCCACGGCCAACGATGGCGGCGACGCCGACACCGGGCCCAACGCGCTGCAGAACTTCCCGGTGATCACGGGCGCGCAGACCAGCGCCAACGGCTACCTGGCCATGCAGGGCACGCTCAACAGCACGGCCGGCAGCCAGTACCGCATCGACTTCTACGCGAGTCCCTCGGGCACCACCATCCGCGAAGGCCGCGTCTACCTGGGCTACACCACCGCCACCACCGACGCCTCGGGCAACGTGAGCTTCAAGGCCACGCTGTCAGGCAGCACCGTGGCCACGGGCGCACTGATCAGCGCCACGGCCACGCGCATGGGCGGCACCGCGCTGGCCGAGACCTCGGAGTTCTCGGCCTACCAGGCGACGACGGCGATGAACGTGGTGACGGTGACCACCACGGCCTACAGCGGGGCGGGCTCCCTGGAAGCCGCGATCAGTGCGGCCAACGCGGCGTCGGGCCCCACGCTGATCCGCTTCAACATCGCCGGCACGGGCCTGCACACGATCACGTTGCCGCCGCTGCTTGACCCGGACAATCCGATCGTCTTGCGCATCACCGAGCAGGTGATCATCGATGCCACGACCGATGACAGCTTCGCCGCCAACGGCAACCAGCCGGCCATCCAGATCGATGGCAACGGCAACGAAGCCGGCCCCACGCTGAGCGTCGACGCGTCTGGCAGCACCGTGCGCGGCCTGGCGCTCACGAACTTCAGCTACGCCGGCATCTACACGGAGATCGGCTCCAGCAACAACGTCATTGCCGGCAACTACATCGGCACTATCGGTGCGGGCGGGCAGATGCTGTCCACCTCGATCCCGACCGGCATCTGGATCGACAGCGGCAACAACAACCGGGTCGGCGGCAGCACGGCGGCGGACCGCAACGTCGTCATCGGCATCACCCAGGTCGCCATCCTGGTCACCGCGGACGGTCCCGACGCCACGGGCAACGTGGTGCAGGGCAACTACGTCGGCGTGATGCCCAACGGCCTGTCGGCCGTGACCAGCCCCGGCCAGGGCATCCAGGTGGCGGGGACGACCCTCACCAACACGCTGGTGCTGAACAACTGGGTCGCCCGCACCACCTTCAGCGGCATCTCGATCAACTTCGGCGCCACGGGCACCATCGTGCAGGGCAACCGCATCGGCACAGACGCCGCCGGCACCGCCAACTGGGGCATGCTGAGCAGTGCGGGGGTGTTCCTGAGCGGGGGTGTAGCGAACAACCTGATCCAGAACAACGTGGTGGCGTTCAGCGGCGCCAACGGTGGCGTCCTGATGGCGGCCGACACGGGCACGGGCAACGCCATCCTGGCGAACCAGATCTACAGCAACACCGGCCTGGGCATCGACCTGGGCTTCAACAACGTCACGGCCAACGACACGGGCGACGCCGACACGGGCGCCAACAACCTGCAGAACTTCCCGGTGCTGACGCTGGCGCGCACCGACGGCAGCGGCAGCCTGGAGATCACTGGCACGCTCAACAGCACGGCCAACACCTACTTGCGCATCGAGCTGTTCGCCAACACGGCCAACGACAGCCTGGGCTACGGCGAGGGCCAGACCTTGCTGGGCTTCGTCAACGTGCTGACCGACGGCAGTGGCAACGCGAACTTCGCGACCACGCTCTCCGCCAGCGTGGCGGCCGGCGCCTTCATCTCGGCCACCGCCACCAGGAGCAACAGCGGCTACACCAGCTTCAGCGACACCTCGGAGTTCGCCAGGAGCATCGTCGCCATCTCGACCGTGCAGAACACGCTGGTCGTCGACACCAACGCCGACACGGTGAACGGCGACACCACCAGCCTGTCCACGCTGCTGGCCACCAAGGGCGCGGACGGGTTCATCTCGCTGCGCGAGGCGCTGCTGGCCATCAACAACACGCCGGCCAGCAGCCTGCCCACGCTGGTGAACTTCAACATCAGCGGCAACGTGGTGCACACCATCACGCTCGCGTCGGCGCTGCCGTCCATCACCAAGGCCGTGGTCATCGACGGCACCACCGACACCGGCAGCGTCACGGCCAACGGCGGGCGGCCGGCCATCGTGATCAACGCGAACGGCATCGTGGCCGACGGCCTGCGGCTGGCGGCCGGCTCGGGTGGCTCCACCATCCGCGGGCTGGTGATCCAGAACTACGCTTCCGGCGCGGACAGCTCGGCCATCCGCATCATGGCTGGCTCCGACGGCAACACCATCGCCGGCAACTACCTGGGCGCCGTGGGCGCCAATGGGGAACAGGCGGCCGTGGCCTCCGGCGACGACGTCATCTGGATCCAGAGCAGCAACAACACCATCGGCGGCAACACAGCAGCAGACCGCAACGTGATCGGCCTGGATGGCACGCCGGCGGGCACCTACGGCATCCTGATCACCGCCGGCAACGGCAACCAGATCCTGGGCAACTACGTGGGCGTGAACGCCAGCGGCACGACGGGCTTCACAGGCCTGCAGTCCGGCATCTGGATCAACAACAGCGGCGTGGCCAACACCCGCATCGAAGGCAACTTGCTGTCTGGCGCGGGCGACCTGGCCGCCATCGGCATCAGCACTGCCGCGCCGGGCACACTGGTGCTGAACAACCGCATCGGCATCAACGCTGCGGGAACCGCCCGCATCAGCACCGTGCAGTCAGGCATCACGATCTACCAGGCAGGCGCAGGCACGGTGGTCAGAGGCAACTGGATCGGCGAAAGCACACTGTCGGGCATCGCCATCCTCAACGGCACCAGCGGCGTTGTCGTGCAGGGCAACCGCATCGGCACCGATCTGGCGGGCACAGCCAACTGGGGCAGCCGAGGCAGCGCCATCCGCATCTTCGGCAGCGACACCATGGTCGGTGGAACGCTGCCGGGTGAAGGCAACGTGGTGGCCTTCTCCAACCAGGACAACGCAGTGGCCGACGCCATCCAGGTGGTCAGCGGAGTCCGCAATGCCATCCTGGGCAACAGCATCTACGGCACGGGCCTGAATTCCGGCGCGCTGGGCATCAACCTGGGCGCCACTGGCGTGGAGGCCAACGACGCGGGCGACGCCGACACCGGCGCCAACAACCTGCAGAACTTCCCCGTGCTGGCGCTGGCGCGCACCACCGGCAGCGGCAGCTTCGAGATCACGGGATCGATCAACAGCACGGCCAACACCTACCTCCGCATCGAGCTGTTCGCCAACACCGGCACCACCACCAGCGGCTATGGCGAAGGCCAGACCTTGCTGGGCTTCGTCAACGTGCTGACCGACGGCGCGGGCAACGCGAGCTTTACCACCACCCTGGGCGCCACGGTGGCCGTGGGCGCCTACATCTCGGCCACGGCCACGAAGTCGGTGGCCGGCTACGGCAGCTTTAGCGACACGTCGGAGTTCGCCAGGAGCATCGTCGCCATCTCGACCGTGCAGAACACGCTGGTCGTAACCACCGCGGCCGACACGGTGGACGGTGACACCACCAGCCTGTCCACGCTGCTGGCCACCAAGGGCGCGGACGGGTTCATCAGCCTGCGCGAGGCCTTGCTGGCCATCAACGGCACGCCGGCCGGCAGCTTGCCGACGCTGGTGAACTTCAACATCGCCGGCAGCGGCGTGCACACCATCACGCTGGGTTCGGAACTGCCCTTGATCAACAGGCCGGTGGTCATCGACGGCACCACCGACAGCGCGAGCTTCACAACCAATGGGAACCGGCCCGCCATCGTGCTGCAGGGCAATGGCAGCGGTGGGGGCTGGAACGGGCTGAACCTGGATACCGGCAGCGGCGGCAGCACCATCCGCGGGCTGGTCATCCAGGGCTTCGACATCGGCATCTACGTCGGCACGGACGGCAACACCATCGCCGGCAACTACATCGGTCGGCTGGGCACGGACGGCAGCCTGTCGGGCGGCGCCACGAACGCCTTCAGCATCCTCGTGCGCGGTGCGAACAACACCATCGGTGGCACCACGGCGGCCGACCGCAACGTGGTGAGCGGCAGCGCCTCCGTCAACATCACGCTGGATGCCGCTGCCGCCACCGGCAACCGCATCCTGGGCAACTTCATCGGCACGGACGCGGCAGGCACGGTGAGCGCCACCAGCACCGTCAACGGCGTCTGGATCACGGGCGGTGCCGCCAACACGGCGGTCGGCGGCACGGCGGTCGGCGCGGGCAACCTGATTGCGGGCCACGCGAGTGCGGGGGTCAGCATCGACGCCGCCGCGGGCACGGGCAACGCCGTGCTGGGCAACAGCATCCGATCGAACAGCGGCCTGGGCATCGACCTGGGCGTCGACGGCGTCACGGCCAACGACACCGGCGACGCCGACACCGGTGCCAACAACCTGCAGAACTTCCCCGTGCTGACGCTGGCGCGCACCAATGGCAGCGGCAACTTCGAGATCACAGGATCGATCAACAGCACGGCCAACACCTACATCCGCATCGAGCTGTTCGCCAACACAGCCAACGACCCCAGCGGCTACGGCGAGGGCCAGACCTACCTGGGCTTCGTCAACGTGCTGACCGATGGCAGCGGCAACGCCAGCTTTGCGACCACGCTGTCGGCCACGGTGGCGGCTGGCGCCTTCATCTCGGCCACGGCGACGAAGTCGGTGGCGGGCTACGGCAGCTTCAGCGACACCTCGGAGTTCGCGCGCAGCGTGGTGGCCGTCTCGACCACGCAGCAGAACGTGCTGGTCGTGACCACGGCGGCCGACCTTGTGGACGGCGACACCACCAGCATCTCCACGCTGCTGGCCACCAAGGGAGCGGATGGCTTCATCAGCCTGCGCGAAGCCATCATCGCCATCAACAACACGGTGGCCAACGGCTTGCCCACACTGTTGAATTTCGGCATCGCCGGCACCGGCGTGCACACCATCACGCTGGGCTCGGCGCTGCCGGCCATCACCAAGCCGGTGGTCATCAACGCCAGCTCGGACGACAGCTTCGCGGCCAACGGCAACCGCCCGGCCATCGTGCTGCAGGGCAACGGCAGCGGCAGCACCTGGTTCGGGCTGGAATTGCAGAGCGGCAGCGGCGGCAGCACGGTGCGCGGCCTGGTCATCCGCGGCTTCAACGCCGGCATCTACCTGCGGGCAGGCTCCGACGGCAACACCATCGTGGGCAACTACATCGGCCAACTGCAGGCCGACGGCACCTACACCAGCGCCGCCAGCGCCGAGGTCACCTGGGGCGTGGAGGTGGCCAGCGCCAACAACACCATCGGCGGCACCACGGCTGCCGACCGCAACGTGATCTCGGGCATGCAGAGCGCGGGTGCCGGCGTGAGCCTGGAGACCACCGGGGCCACCGGCAACCGCGTGATCGGCAACTACCTGGGCACCGATGCCAATGGCACGCCGCTGGGTGTGGGTGCCGAGGGCGTGATCGCCCGCGTCGGCGCCTTCAACAACACCATCGGCGGCACCGCGGCCGGCGAAGGCAACCTGATCGCGGGCTCGGCGCTACGGGGCATCTGGATCACCCCGAGCAGCGGCGCCGGTAATGCCATCCTGGGCAACAGCATCCATTCGAACGCCGGCCTGGGCATCGACCTGGACGCGGCGGGCGTGACGGCCAACGACGTGGGCGATGCCGACACCGGCCCGAACAACCTGCAGAACTTCCCGGTGCTGACGGTGGCGCGCACCAACGGCAGCGGCAGCTTCGAGATCAGCGGCAACATCAACAGCACGGCCAACACCTACATCCGCATCGAGCTGTTCGCCAGCACGGTCAACGACCCCAGCGGCTACGGCGAGGGCCAGACTTACCTGGGCTTCATCAACGTGCTGACCGATGGCAGCGGCAACGCGAGCTTCTCGAGCACGCTGTCGGCCACGGTGGCGGCGGGCGCCTTCATCTCGGCCACGGCAACGAGGTCAGTGGCAGGTTACAGCAGCTTCAGCAGCACCTCGGAATTCGCGCGCAGCGTGGTGGCCATCCACACCACGCAGCAGAACGTGCTGGTCGTGACCACGGCGGCCGACCTTGTGGACGGTGATACCACCAGCATCTCCACGCTGCTGGCCACCAAGGGAGCGGACGGATTCATCAGCCTGCGCGAAGCCCTCATCGCCATCAACAACACGGTGGCCAACGGCTTGCCCACCTTGTTGAACTTCGCCATCGCCGGCACCGGCGTGCACACCATCAACCTGGCCACACCGCTGCCGGACATCGTGCGGCCCGTGTTCATCGACGGGCGCAGCGACGACAGCTTCGCGGCCAACGGCAGCCGGCCTGCCATCGTGTTGGTCGGGCCCGGCACCGGCGGCAACACCAATGGGCTGGGGCTGGAGACGGGCAGCGGCGGCAGCACCATCCGCGGCCTGTCGATCCAGAACTTCAACACCGGCATCTTCATCAACCCCGGCTCCAGCGGCAACACCGTGGTCGGCAACTACCTCGGTGCGCTGGGATCGGACGGCAGCCTGGGCAGCGGCGCCAACGCCTTCGGCGTCATCGTGCGCAGCGGCGGCAACACCATCGGCGGCACGCTGGCGGCCGACCGCAACGTGGTCAGTGGCAACACCAGCGGCAACATCGTGCTGGACGCCAGCACAGCCACCGGCAACCGCATCATCGGCAACTATGTGGGCACCAACGCAGCTGGCGTGGCCGGCGGCAGCGGCGGCTTCTACGGCGTCTGGCTCGCTGGCGGTGCGCACGACAACCAGATCGGCGGCACGGCGGCCGGCGAGGGCAACCTCGTCGTGGGCCACAACACGGGCGTGTTCATGGCCGCGACGGCAGGCGTGGCCAACGCGGTGCTGGGCAACACCATCTACGGCAACAGCGCGCTGGGCATCGACCTGGGCGCCCTCGGGGTGACGGCCAACGACACCGGCGACGGCGACAGCGGTGCCAACAACCTGCAGAACTTCCCGGTGCTGGCCACGGTGGGGCTGGCCAGCAACCAGTTCACGATCACCGGCAGCCTGAACAGCGAGGCGAACAAGACCTACCGCATCGAGTTCTTCGGCATTCCCTACGGCGGCACGGACGGCTCGGGCAACGGCGAAGGCAATGTGTTTTTGGGCTTTGTCGATGTCACGACCAACGCCAGTGGCAACGCGAGCATCAACGCCACGCTGGCCGCTGCGGGCCTGACCTACGGCGCCTGGATCAGCGCCACGGCCACCGAGAAGACCGGGGCGAGCAGCTACGGCTCGACCTCGGAGTTCTCGGCCAACGTGCAAGCCGCCAACACGGCGCCGGTGCTCACGGTGCCGGCGAGCGCCGCCTACACCGAGAATGGCGCGGCGGTGGCCCTGGCGCCCGCCGCCACGGTGGTGGATACCGAACTGGCGGCCGCCGGCAACTACGCCGGCGCCACGCTGACGCTGCAGCGCAACGGCGGCGCCAACGCCCAGGACCTGTTCGTGGCCACGGGCGGCTCGCTGTCGGCGCTGACGCAGGGCGGCAACCTGGTCTACGGCGGCACGACGGTCGGCACCGTGACCACGAACAGCGGCGGCACGCTGGTGCTGAGCTTCAACGGCAATGCCACGCAGACGCTGGTCAACAACGTGCTGCGGGCCATCGGGTATGCCAACAGCAGCGACGCGCCGCCGGCCTCGGTGCCGATCGGCTGGTCGTTCAGCGACGGCAACACGGGCGCCCAGGGCGGCGGCGGCGCGCTGGCCGGCACCGGCACCACGACGGTCACCATCACGGCCGTGAACGACGCGCCGACGGTCACGGCCACCGGCACCACGCTCGCCTACACCGAGAACGCCGCGGCCACGGCAGTTGACCCCGGCGTGACCGTGGCCGACCTGGACAACGTCAACCTGACCGGCGCCACAGTGACGATCAGCGCCAACTACGCCAACGGCGAAGACGTGCTGGCCTTCGTCAACGCCAACGGCATCACCGGAAGCTGGAACGCGGCCACCGGCGTGCTGACGCTCTCGGGCAGCGCCACGGTGGCCAACTACCAGGCGGCGCTGCGCAGCGTGACCTACGTCAACACCAGCGACAACCCCAGCACGGCCACGCGCACGGTGTCGTTCGTGGTCAACGATGGCACAACCACGAGCACGGCAGCCACGCGCAACATCTCGGTCACGGCGGTGAACGACGCACCCGTGGTCACGACCACGGGCACCACGCTCGCTTACACCGAGAACGCGGCGGCCACGGCCGTCGACGCAGGCGTGACGGTGAGCGACGCGGACAACACGAACCTGAGTGGCGCGACTGTCACGGTCAGCGCCAACTACGTGAACGGGCAAGACGTTCTGGCCTTCGTGAACGCCAACGGCATCACAGGCAGCTGGAACGCCGCCACCGGCGTGCTGACGCTCTCGGGCAGCGCCACGGTGGCCAACTACCAGGCGGCGCTGCGCAGCGTGACCTACACCAACACCAGCGACAACCCGAGCACCGCCACACGGACCGTGTCCTTCAGCGTCAGCGATGGCGCGCTCAGCAGCACGGCCGCCACGCGCGATATCGCCGTCACGGCCGTGAACGACGCACCCGTGGTCACGACCACCGGCACCACGCTCGCCTACACCGAGAACGCCGCGGCCACGGCCGTCGACGCGGGCGTGGCCGTGGGCGACTTGGACAACGCCAACCTGACCGGCGCAACGGTGACGATCAGCGCCAACTACGTCAACGGCCAAGACGTGCTGGCCTTCGTCAACGCCAACGGCATCACGGGCAGCTGGAACGCCGCCACCGGCGTGCTGACACTTTCGGGCACCGCCACGGTGGCCAGCTACCAGGCGGCGCTGCGCAGCGTGACCTACGTCAACACCAGCGACAACCCGAGCACGGCCACGCGCACCGTGTCGTTCGTGGCGAACGACGGCACGGGCACCAGCGCGGCTGCCACACGCGACATCGCGGTCACTGCCGCCAACGACGCGCCCGTGGCCACCACCACAGGCAGCACGCTGAACTACACCGAGAACGCTGCGGCAACGGCCATCGACACCGGCCTGACCGTCAGCGACGCGGACAACGCGAACCTGACCGGTGCCACCGTCACCATCAGCGCCAACTACGCCAATAGCCAGGACGTGCTGGCCTTCACGAACCAGAACGGCATCACGGGCAGCTGGAACGCCGCCACCGGCGTGCTGACGCTCTCGGGCAGCGCCACGGTGGCCAACTACCAGGCCGCGCTGCGCAGCATCACCTACGCCAACACCAGCGACAACCCGAGCACGGCCACGCGCACGGTGTCGTTCACCGTCAGCGACGGCACGGCCACCAGCACGGCGGCCACACGCGACATCGCGGTCACTGTCGTGAACGACGCGCCGGTGGTGACCACCACGGGCACGGCGGTGGGCTACACCGAGAACGCGGTGGCCACGGCCATCGACGCGGGCCTGACGGTGAGCGATGCGGACAGCGCCAACCTGAGCGGCGCCACGGTGCGCATCAGCGGCAACTACGCCAGCGGCGAAGACGTGCTGGCCTTCACCGATGCCAATGGCATCACCGGCAGCTGGAATGCCGCTACTGGCGTGCTGACGCTCTCGGGCAGCGCCACGGTGGCGAACTACCAGGCCGCGCTGCGCAGCGTCACCTACGTCAACACCAGCGACAACCCGAGCACGGCCACGCGCACCGTGTCGTTCGTCGTCAGCGACGGCACCGCCAGCAGCCTGGCGGCCACGCGCGATGTGGCCGTGGCGGCCGTCAATGACGCGCCGGTGATCACCAGCAACGGCGGCGGCGCCGGCGCGGCGGTCAGCATCGCGGAGAACACCACGGCGGTGACCACGGTGACGGCCACGGACGTGGACGGCCCTGGCCTCACCTTCACCATCAGCGGTGGCGCAGATGCGGCGCTGTTCGCCATCGACAGCGTGACCGGGGCACTGCGCTTCGTGGCGGCACCGAACCATGAGTCGCCCGGCGATGCCGGCGGCGACAACGTCTACGACGTGGTGGTGCGGGTCAGCGACGGCGCCGCCAGCGACACCCAGGCCATCGCGGTCACCGTCACCGACGTGGACGAGTTCGACGTCGGCCCCGCCATCGACACCGACGCTACCGCCAACAGCGTCGCCGAGAACGCCGCCAATGGAACGGCCGTGGGCATCACCGCCTTCGCCAGCGATCCGGACAGCACGGCAACGGTCACCTACAGCCTGTCGAACAACGCCGGTGGGCGCTTCGCCATCAACGCCACCACCGGCGTGGTGACGGTGGCCGACGGCACGTTGCTGAATTACGAGGCAGCCGCCAGCCACGGCATCACCGTGCTGGCCACCTCCAGCGACGGCTCCACCTCCAGCACCAACTTCACCATCAACCTGACCGATGTGAACGAGGCGCCTGTCGGTGCGGTCTCCGATGTGAATGCGGCGGCCAACCAGGTGGCGGAGAACGCCGCCAACGGCACCACCGTGGGCATCACCGCGCAGGCGCTCGACCCCGACGGCACGGCCACGGTGAGCTATAGCTTGAGTGACAGCGCGGGTGGACGCTTTGCCATCAACGCCACCACCGGCGTGGTGACGGTGGCTGACGGCACGCTCTTGAACTACGAGGCGGCCACCAGCCATGGCATCACCGTGGTGGCCACTTCGTCGGACGGCAGCACCTCCAGTGCCAGCTTCACCATCAACCTGACCGATGTGAACGAGGCGCCTGTCGGTGCGGTCTCCGACGTGAATGCGGCGGCCAACCAGGTGGCCGAGAACGCCGCCAACGGCACCACCGTGGGCATCACCGCGCAGGCGACGGATCCCGACGGCACGGCCACCGTGAGCTATAGCTTGAGTGACAGCGCGGGCGGACGCTTTGCCATCGACGCCACCACCGGAGTGGTGACCGTGGCCGACGGCACGCTCTTGAACTACGAAGCCGCCACCAGCCATGGCATCACTGTCTTGGCCACATCCAGCGACGGCAGCACCTCCAGCGCCAACTTCACCATCAACCTGACCGATGTGAACGAGGCGCCTGTCGGTGCGGTCTCCGATGTGAATGCGGCGGCCAA
>NZ_QPJK01000018.1 GCF_003337555.1 Pseudorhodoferax soli
CACGCACTTCCGGGGAAAATTTGTTCGCGTTGTTCTTGCTCATGGCTCCATTCTCTCAAGAGTTGGAGCCTCCGCGAAACCCGGGGCGGTTCACTTGGCTGGCAGGCCGAAACAGGCGGTATTGACTGGGAGCATCTGAAAAACCTGCGCAAGAGCGAGGTAAGTCGCCTGAACCAGGTCTACGAAAGGCTGCTGCACGAAGCCGGGGTCGAGTTGCACCGCGGTTGGGCGACGCTCACGGGACCGAACTCCTTAGCCGTTGGCACGCGAGCGATCCGAGCGCGCCATATTCTCCTGGCTCCTGGTGGCAAACCTGTGCGGCCACCCATTTCTGGCGTCGATCTCGCCATCACGTCCGATGACGTGTTCGATCTCGTCAGCTTGCCGCGTAACCTGGCCGTCGTAGGCTCTGGCTACATCGCGGTGGAGTTTGCATCGATTTTCACCGGGCTCGGGGTCCAGGTAGATCTCATCTACCGAGGCAGCCGTCTTCTCAAGGATTTTGACAGGGAGACGTCCGAGTTTCTCGCCAACGAGCTGGAGAAGGCGGGGGTGCGCCTCCACCCTCACAGCGGCATAGAGAGTATCGAATCCGACGGTCGGCAGCGAATCGTGACCACCAAAGCGGGACGCAGGCTCTCAGCAGATCAGGTTCTTTTAGCAACCGGTCGGCAGCCGAATCTGGATCGTCTGGGATTGCAAGCGGCCGGCGTCCATCTCACCGAATCCGGCGCGATCCAAGTCGAAGATCATCGGACTTCCGTGAGTTCGATATGGGCAGTAGGAGATGCGGTTGGGGGCCCCCAACTCACGCCCGTTGCACTGGCCCAAGCCATGGACGCAGTCGGCCTGATCTTCCCCGCTGGCGGGGCGCGGCGTCGCGTGTCCCTGGAGCACATCCCTACCGCGATCTTCACCTCGCCTTCGCTCGCGTGCTGCGGTATGACCGAGCGGGTGGCCAAGGAGCGCTACGGCAAGGTCGAAGTGTTTCGAAGCGACTTTCGATCGTTGAAGGATACCGTTGGCAGTACTCCGGCTAGAACGTTCCTCAAAGTCATCGTAGACACTTGCTCCGATCGCGTCGTCGGGTTGCACATGGTTGGTCGAGATGCTGGAGAAATTGTGCAGGGTTTTGCGGTTGCGATGCAGTGCGGGCTAACCAAAGCTGATCTGGACGCAGCGGTTGGCATCCACCCTACCGTGGCAGAAGACTTTCTCTCCATGCGGTCCTGGAAAGAGGCCGAGCCGAACTGACGTCATGATCGAGTTCTATTTCTGGCCCACTCCAAACTGCAGAAAGATCTCCATCCTTCTGGAAGAGCTGCAGCTTCCCTTCGCGCTACATCGCATCGACATCCATTCAGGACAGCAAAAGTTGCCGCAGTTCCTTGAGGTCAATCCGAACGGACGCGTGCCCGCCATCGTCGATCACGAACCCGCGGAGGGTGGCAAGGTTGTACTGGCCGAGTCAGGTGCGATCCTTGTGTATTTGGCCGGAAAGGTGGAAGGGTGGCTCCCACGGAAGCAGTCAGACTTGGCCGAAGTCTTGCAGTGGCTGTTTTGGCAGATGTCGGCCCTCGGGCCGATGCAGGGTCAGGCCTCGCATTTCCTGAACAGTGCCTCCGATCCTTGCACGTACGCCCGCGACCGATTCAAGGCAGAGGTAGCGCGGCTCTACCAGGTTCTTGAAGATCGCCTCGCCACCCGCCAGTACCTGTGCCGGTCGTTCGGCCTCGCCGACATTGCTTGCTTTCCTTGGGTCAGCCTGAGCGCACGCGGCGGCATCGACTTGAGCAAGTACCCATCGGTATCAAGATGGATGGACGCCCTGTCCGCTCGACCGGCAGTTGGACGCGGCATGGTGCTCACTTAGTCCTGCGGCCTCTCACGCTTCGCCGCCTAGCAGGCTCAACCTGTGTCGCTGCGGCACACCGGGGACAAACAGTTGCGCTTTTCATCAAAGTGAGTGACAAGGCCGCCAGAGGATCTCAGGCTCATGGACTGGATGGCATAAAGTCAGACACATCGCGTTACCAGCTTCGCAGTGGAGTCGGAAACCTCCGTCGTTGCATCGTCGCACTCTGTGCTGATGCGTAGCCGTCGCCTCCGTTCTCGTAGGCCGCGAGGCAATCCTACTGCCGAATGATTACCCGGGAAGAAAGGCTTCATGCTTAAGAGCATCGAGAAGATCAAAGGACTTGGCGTTTACCAGAGTTACGTCAAGCCTGCAGGCACTCAAGATTTTGGCCTCAAGAATCTCATCTACGGCTGGAATTACTCGGGCAAGACCACACTCTCTCGTCTTTTCGCTCAGCTCGAGAGCCGATCACCAAATCCTGACCTGACGGGTTGCGAGTTCACATTCGGCGGCCTTGAGGAACCGATCACGGAGAAGAATTTCAGCCGTTGCGGACTGTCGGTCCGCGTCTTCAATTCGGACTTCATCAGCGCCAATCTTCACTTCAACGGGCAGAGTTTCAATCCCATATTGTTGCTCGGCAAGGACTCCGAGGAGGCGCTGCGAAGTATCGACCACCTCAGCGCACGGATCAAAACGGCGGAGCACATTCAGCGCAGACTGAACGAACGCATCGATGAACTCAAGACGCGGGTTGCGAACGCCAAGACCGACACGGCAAAGACCATTCGGCAACGCCTCAAGATCGATCCATACACGGCCTCTCATCTGGGGCAGGACCTCCTCGCGGTCAGCAAACTTCAGTCTCAGCTTCTCGAAGAGAATGAGCTTGCGGCAGCCATCGAACTCGCTCTGACACCCGACTCGGAAAAGCCGAGCACGGTGGAGAAGATCCTGAGTTCTCCGTCGATCGTGAAGTTGCATAGTGAGGCCGTCACCGTCCTTGCCGCAACCCCTAGTGTTGCCAGCATGTTGGCGCCGACCCAAAACTGACCATCTAGAAGACGAAGTGCCGATCCAAAATTGACCAGGGTGTTCCACTGACCTGCTGAAACTTTCGGCAGGGAGCAAGGTGATCACCATGGACATGATTGGCAAGGTCAGGCGCATGAAGTTGCGCGACCAACTCTCCCTCAGCGAGATCGCAAAGCGCACCGGGTTGTCGCGCAACACGGTCAAGAAGTGGCTCAAGGCGCCCAGCGAGGCGGTGCCCAAGTACGAACGGGTCAGCGCCCCGGGCAAGCTCACGGCCTTCGAGCCGACGTTGCACCAGGCCCTGACGGCCGACAGCTATCGTCCCAAGCAAGGTCGGCGCACTGGTCGTGCCTTGCTGGTGCAAATCCAGGCCCAGGGTTACCGCGGCGGCTACAGCGCCGTCACCGACTACATCCGGCGCTGGCGTGTCCAGGCCCTGGCCAGCCCGAGCAAAGCCTTTGTCCCGCTCAGCTTCGAGCTGGGCGAGGCCTTCCAGTTCGACTGGAGCGATGAGGCCATGGTTGTCGGCGGGGTGTTCTACAACGTCCAAGTGGCGCACCTGAAGCTGTGCGCCAGCCGGGCCTTCTGGCTGGTGGCCTACCCGAGCCAGGGCCACGAGATGCTGTTCGACGCCCACACCCGTTCGTTCCAGGCGCTCGGCGGCGTCACGCGGCGAGGCATCTACGACAACATGCGCACCGCCGTGGACAAGGTGCAGCGTGGCAAGCAGCGCATCGTCAATGCGCGCTTCGCCGCCATGTGCAGCCACTACCTGTTCGATCCCGACTTCTGCAACGTCGCCTCGGGCTGGGAGAAAGGCGTGGTCGAGAAGAACGTGCAGGACAGCCGGCGGCGCATCTGGATCGAAGCTGGCACGCGGCGCTTCGGCTCCTTCAGCGAACTGAACGCCTGGCTGGGTGAGCGCTGCCGTTCTGTCTGGGCCGACACCGCGCACCCGATCCACCGGCAGTTCACGGTCGCCGAGATGTGGGAGCTGGAGAAAGGCCACCTGATGTCCATGCCGGCCCCGTTCGATGGCTACGTCGAACGGCTGGCCCGGGTCAGCAGCACCTGCTTGGTGACGGCCGCCCGCAACCGCTACTCCGTGCCCTGTGAATGGGCTGGCCACATCGTCAGCACCCGCGTCTATCCCGGGCGCATCGACGTGGCCGCGGCCGACGCCGTGGTGGCCAGCCATGCGCGGCTGCCGGGCAGCGGCCAGACCAGCTACGACTGGCAGCACTACATCGAACTGGTGCAGCGCAAGCCCGGTGCTTTGCGCAATGGCACGCCATTCTTGGACCTGCCGGCGCCGCTGCTGCGCTTGCGCCAATCCCTGCTGCGCCATCCTGGCGGGGACCGCGTCATGGCCCAGGTACTGGCCGTGGTGCCGCAGGCCGGTCTGGAGGCGGTGCTGGTGGCCGTCGAATTGGTGCTCGAAGGCATGGCGCCCAGTGGCAGCATCAGCGTCGAGCATGTGCGCAACGTGCTGGCCCGGCTGAACAACCCTGTCACCCCGGAGCAGGCCAAGACCTCGCTGCGGCTCAACCAAGTCCCGGTGGCCGATACGGCACGGTACGACCGACTGCGACCGACCCATCTGGACGGACAGGAGGTCGGCCATGCGTGACGCCACCAACGATGTGCAGGCGCAACTGAAGGCGCTGCGGCTGAACGGTATGGCCACTGCCTGGGCCGATCTGACCGAGCAAGGGGGCGATACCACCTTGGCCGCTTCACGCTGGCTGATCGAGCACCTGCTGCAGGCCGAGGACGCCGACCGGGCCATGCGTTCGATTGCCCATCAGATGAAGTCCGCCCGCTTCCCCATGCACCGCGACCTGGCTGGCTTCGACTTCGCCGTCTCGCAAGTCGACCAGCAGTTGATCAAGAAGCTGGCCGATCTGACGTTCACCCAGGATGCGCAGAACGTGGTGCTGGTCGGTGGACCGGGCACTGGCAAGACCCATCTGGCCACGGCGCTGGGCATCTCGGGACTGACCCGGCACGGCAAGCGGGTGCGCTTTTACTCCACGGTCGATCTGGTCAATGCGCTGGAGCAGGAGAAGACCCAGGGGCGGGCTGGCCGCATCGCCATGAGCCTGGTGCGCATGGACTTGGTCGTGCTGGATGAATTGGGCTACCTGCCGTTCAGCCAGGCCGGCGGCGCGCTGCTGTTCCATCTGCTGTCCAAGCTGTACGAACACACCAGCGTGATGATCACCACCAACCTGACGTTCGCTGAGTGGTCCAGCGTGTTCGGCGATGCCAAGATGACCACGGCCTTGCTGGACCGGCTGACCCACCACTGCCACATCATCGAGACGGGCAACGAGTCCTACCGGTTCCGCCACAGCAGCCATGAGGCCAAGGGGCGGATCAAGACGCGGGAGCAGAGCCGCAAGGTGACAACTGCTCAGTTCGTTGGAGACGCGGAGGGGGCCTCGCCTGACGGCTCGGGAACAGCCCAAACCAATGCAAGAAAAGGAGGCTCGACCGAGGCGGACAACCTATAGTTATTCACAGCTGGCCTTCACGAGGGCCGCTCCAGCCCCTGGTCAATATTCGATTGGCACTGGTGGTCAAGATTGGATCGGCGCCGACAGCCAGCACCCTCAGGCATCTCGAAGACAACCCGGCCTTGGAGCGTTGGGTGGAGTCTGGTTTGCCGCTTCACGACCGTTCCGATACCTGCAAGTTTTGCGGCCATGAACTGCCTCACGATCTGCTGGAAGCCTTTCGGGCCCATTTCTCGAAGGACTTGGCGGATCACAAGTCGCGTGTGGAGGCGTTGCTTGCACGGGTCAAGGCGGCGACGCTCACCTTGAATTTGCCAAAGGCTGCTGAACTCAATGCGCAGTTTCGCAAGCGCTACACCGCGGCGAGGGAGCCACTTCCCGCAGCGGTCGAGCTGTTCAACAAGGCCATCGACCAACTCGCGAAAGAAGTCCAATGCAAAGCCGATGACCCCCGCAGAGCCATGGAACCCAGCCCGTTGGTACCTGGCCTGGAAAGCGGCATCACCGATGCGGTGGCCTCGGTCAACCGGCTCATCGACGAGAACAACGCGCTGGCCTCGAACTTCACGGCTGCAAGAGCGAAGGCCTTGCTGCGAGCGCGATACCACCATGTAAAACAATTCGATGAAGAGCAGAAGGCCGAAGGTCGGGAGCGTCGCAAGGCGCAGCTTGCCGCAAGGCGCGACGCGCTGGTGTCCTATTGCGAGAATTTGAAGCCAGTCATCAGCAACCTACAGGCTCAGATCAGCCGCGCTCAGAAAGGCCGCGAGACGATCAACGAACGGTTGTTGTCCATGCTCGGCAGTGAGGCTGTCCAGATCCAGGTTGTCAAAGATGCGTCAAACCAAGAGCGATTCCAACTGGTCCGCAAGACAGGAGCCGTCGCCAGGAACATGAGCGACGGGGAACGGACAGCGATTGCCTTCTCGTACTTCCTCACAAAGCTCCAGGAGATCAAGCCCGCAGACTTCAAGGACACCATCGTCTACATCGACGATCCCATCTCGAGCCTGGACGCCAACCACATCTTTCAGGTGACCGCGGCCATTCGCGCGATGTTCTTCGAACAGCAGGACAAAAATGCACCGTGGCAGACCACCTGCAGGCAGCTCTTCATCTCCACGCACAATTTCGAGTTCTTCAATCTCCTGCGGGAGATCAAGCCGGTCGCGAGCAGCAAGGGTGCGCGGCTGTACTTGATCAGAAGGGTGTCCGACAAGTCCTCGACGCTTGAGGACATGCCCTCCTCACTCGCCCGTTACCTGTCTGAATATCACTTTCTTTTCGAGGTCATCCATCGCTTCCACAAAGCACCTGACAAGACGGCTCAGGAAGTCTTGATGCTGCTACCCAACGCTATGAGGCGCTTCATCGAACTTTATACGTATTCTCGACTACCAGGACCGAAAGATTCGGAGCAAGTCGACGAGCGTGCCGAAAGTCTCTTCGGCGCCGAGCGTGCGAAGCGGATCCTCAAAATCTTCCATTACTTCAGTCATGGCAACACGCTCGATCGGCTCGCCGGCAACAACGAACTGATCTTCAACCTTGAACACGCGGTGAAAGACTTGATCGATGCCATCACCGAAACGGACAAGGCGCACATGGATGCCTTGATTGCCGCATCACAAGCCTGACAGATCGTTCCAAGTCCGGCGCCGGTGCGACTTCGCTTGGCCATGATCACGGCGGCTCAAGCGAGGGGACACACTCAGAAAGCGTGCTGCGCTAGTCGTCCAGCAGATAGCCGAGATCGCGAGACAAGGCACCGGCCAGCTCGACAACACGCGGCGCCAACTGCCGCATCCTCGCCATCGTCAAGCGCTCGAGCGGTCCGGAGATCCCAAGGGCCGCGACGGGCCGTTCGAAACCGTTGAAGATCGGCGCGGCCACTCCGCCCACCCCCTCCCGCCACTCGCCGCGATTGACCGCATAGCCGAAGCGGGCAGCTTTGGCCAGTTCCTCCCGCAGGACTTTTCGATCGACGACCGTCGACGGTGTGAAGCGAGGCAGCTTGGTCGGCAACGTGTTGATGCCGCTATCGCGTTGCGCAGCGAGCAGAGCCTTTCCGGTCGCGACCGCGTGGGCGGGAGCACGCCCTCCTACCATCGAGTAAGCTCTGATCGGCTGCACGCTGTCGATCTTGTCGATGTAAATGACCTCAGCGCCCTCGAGGATCGATAGATGCACCGTCTCGCCGGTTTCTTTGGCCAACGTCGCCATGTACCCAGGTGCGATCTTTCGAACGTCGAGTTGGCCGAGCTGCCGAACACCCAAGGCGAACATTTTCATCGTGCCGCGGTACCCGCCCTCTGCGGGGTCACGCTCCACGTAACCCGCATGGGTCAGGGTCTGCAACGTCCGATGTGCATTGCTACGCGTCAAGCCAGTCCGAGCAGCCACGTCTTCGATGATTTTGGCCTCACCTTGCATCTCCGCCAAGGTCTCCAGCACTGCTAAGCCTTTGAGCAGCGTCTTGTCCATTTCTCACCGTGCGTCTTAAATGATAGGAAATCAGCTTAGCACACCAACGACTCGCGACATGTCCAAGATGCGTCATGTCCAGGCAATTCATGCCGCGCCAATGCTCGGCGGCATTTGTCGAGAAGGATCCGCGGAACGTTCCGGCCGTCCGCATGAACTCAGCGGTCTGCAGGGGATATGCTAGGATGATTTCCCAATTATTGAGACATTTGCGCTCGGCATGGACAAAACTCTGCTCAAGGGTCTGGCTGTTTTGGAAGCGATTGCCGATATGCAAGGCGAAGCGCGCGTCATCGAGGACGTGGCCGCGCGAACCGGGCTCACGCGGAGTAACGCGCACCGTACCATGCAGACGCTCATGCACGCTGGCTACGTGGAGCGCGATCCCGTCGATGGAGGCTATCGAGGGACCAGCAAGATGTTTGCAGTCGGGGTCAGGCAGCAAGGCCGGCTCGATGTGCGAAAGATTGCCCCACCGCACATGGCTACGCTGGCGCGCGATGTGGGCGAGACCGTCCACCTATCCATCCTGAATGGATTCGAGGTGATCTACATCGACAAGATCGACAGCGATCAACCCATTCGCGCCTATTCGATGATCGGCGGACGGGCGCCTGCGCACGCTGTAGCAACCGGTAAAGCGCTTCTCGCTGCACAGCCGGCCGAGTTCCTGGAATCTCTTCCTGCCAAGCTTGAGCGCTACACGCAGACCACGATCGTTGATCGCGAGGCTCTCATCGCAGAACTGAGCAAGGCAGCGAAACAGCGTTATGCGGTCAATCGCGGCGAATGGCGTGACACGGTAGGAGGCATTGCTTCCCCTGTCTTCAACGCGTACGGCCGACCGGTCGCAGCGCTGGGGATCTCGGGTCCGCTCGATCGGCTGACGCCCTCCTTGATGAAGTCTGGCGCAGCCCGCGTCGTCGAGGTCGCAGGCGGACTGTCTCGCGCGTTAGGATTCACGGGCACCTGACGTGACCTCTGCCTCTACACTCTAGTCGAAGGCATCAAGGCGCATTACCGGCCCGCCTCACCATCCGCAAATCCTTTGGCGCGACCCGATCACCTGGCGTCGCAAGGACGCGGTCGACCACGCCGTCCAGATCGGCAGTGACGTGTGCTTTCGTCTCCATAGCATCAAGCACGCACACGCACGATGGCATGGATCGCATTCTGCAAGCACTTGCTGCTGCATTCGGCGCAGGGCTGTGTCAGTCTCCTACCGAGAAGAGCCAACTGTGTCGTCGACTGCGCGTCAGCAACGCTCAAAGATGGCAGCAATGCCTTGGCCACCGCCGATGCACATGGTGACCAGCGCGTACTGACCGCCCACACGATGCAACTCCGCAATGGCTTTGGTCGCGATGATAGCGCCGGTTGCGCCCACAGGATGCCCCAACGAGATGCCGGAGCCGTTGGGATTGACCACCGCGGGGTCCAGGTCAAGCTCATGTGCCACTGCGCAGGCCTGGGCTGCGAACGCTTCGTTGGCTTCAATGACTGATATGTCGCGCACGGAGAGGCCGGCGCGCTTCAGAACGCTCTTCGTCGCCGGCACGGGGCCGATGCCCATGTAGGCGGGCTCGACGCCTGAGTGTGCGTACGCCACCAGCCTCGCCAGAGGCTTCAGCCCCAACGCCGCGGCGCGGCCGCCTTCAACAAGTGCCAGTGCGCCGGCGCCGTCGTTGATGCCCGATGCGTTGCCAGCAGTGACCGTGCCCTCTTCCTTCTTGAAGGCTGGGCGCATCTTGGAGAGCGTATCGATGGTGGTGTCGGCTTTCACATGCTCGTCTACTTCGAACAGCGCGACGCCTTTGCGCGTCTTCAGCTCGACGGGAACGATTTGCTCCTTGAAGCGCCCCTCAGCGATGGCAGTTGCGGCCCGACGATGGCTCTCCACAGCAAGCTGGTCCTGCTGCTCACGGGTCACGCCATACCGAACCGCAACATTCTCGGCGGTGATGCCCATATGGACCTTCTGCCACGGGTCGTGGAGGATGCCCAGCATGTAGTCGACCAACGCAACGTCGCCCATTCGCGCACCGTGCCGCGTGGCCAGGTCCAAGTACGGCCCCCGGCTCATCGACTCCGCCCCAGCGCCGACGGCGACGTCGCAGTCGCCAAGCAGAATGGACTGCGCCGCGGTCACGATGGCATGCAGGCCGGAGCCGCACAGTCGGTTCACGTTGAACGCGACTGTTTCGATGCTGCAGCCCGCGTCAATCGCTGCGACGCGGCTGAGATAGGCGTCACGTGGCTCTGTTGGAACGACATTGCCCATTGCGACCTGTCCGACCTCACGCGGGTCGACACCAGCACGCTCCAGCGCCGCCTTGACAACCGTGGTCGCCAGTTGCGTCGGCGGGACATCCTTGAGTGCTCCACCAAACGTGCCGATTGCGGTGCGCGCGGCACCGACGACGAAAACTTCTCGCTTGCTCATTCAAAACTCCATGGAAGGACGCGGGGCCGCGGGAAAAAAATGCCCGTCCGCAAGAGCCAAGGGAACCCCGGGCTCTCACGCGCAGGTCGGTCAGGTCAGTCGACGGAAATCTTCGAGTCGCGAACGATGGCTGACCACCGGTCGGCGTCCGCTTTAACGAAACCGGTGAAAGCAGCCGCATCCTGGTACGCGACTTCGAGGCCCACCCGGGCAAGCTGCTGTTTCACCGCGGGGTCGGCCACGGCCTTCTCGACCGCCTGTTGCAGCTCAATCACGGTTGCAGCTGGCGTTTTCTTCGGGACGAAGAGGCCCTGCCAGTTCTCCAGTTCGATGCCTGGCACGCCCAGCTCGGTCAGGGTTGCCACATCAGGCAGAGCGGCGGCCCGGTGCTGTCCCACCACTGCGAGAACGCGAATCTTGCCGGACTTCGCCTGCTCCACGTGGTCGGGTACCAAGTCGATGGCCACGTCGATGTGACCTGCAATCAAGTCGGTGGTCATTCCGCTGCCGCCCTTGAACGGCACCATCGTCCACTCGATACCCGCCGACTTTGCAATCAGGTGGCCTACGAAGTGCGGGATGGTGCCAACTCCAGCGGTGCCGTAGTTCAGCTTGTTAGGATTCTTCTTGGCCATGGCCACCAAGTCCTGGAACGTCTGAATCTTCGACGATGCAGGTACCGCCACACTGAAGCCGGTCTTGACCACCTTCGCGACGGCGACATAGTCCTTATCCATGTCGTAGTTCAGCTTTCCGGCGTAGAGGTGTGGGGCGACCGTGATGGGAGCAGGCAGACCCACCAGCACCGCGGAGCCGTCGGCCTGCATGTTCTTGATGAGGCCCACGGCCAGGCGGCCACCCGCGCCGGGTTTGTTGTCGACGATGACCGGGCGTGGCAGGATGGTCTGCATCTTGGCGGCCAGGATTCGAGCCATGACGTCCGACGTGCCGCCGGCACCGTAGGGAACGTAGAGCGTCACCGCCCTGGCACCATCTTGCGCCACCGCGCTTGAGAGTCCAGCTACGGCGACTGCCGCAGCCACAAAGGCTTTCAGGATTTTGTTCATGATGTTTTCCCCGGGTCGCATGGACCCGATGTCGTCCAGGAATGGATGTGCCGGCGGAACCGGCCATCCGCTACGTGCAACCTCGGATGAGGCTTCCGATGCGCTCGATGCCGGTCTTGATGTTTGAGTCCGACGCGGTGGCGAAGCTCAACCGCATCGTGTTGCGCTCCGGGTGCTCCACGTAGAACGGAGCGCCGGGAACGAAGGCGACGCCGGCGGCGAGCGCCTTCGGCAGCAATTCGGTGGTGTCAATGTGTTCAGGCAGGGTAAGCCACATAAACATGCCGCCTTTGGGCTCTTCGAACCTCACAGAGGGTGGCATGTGCGTTCTGACCGCGCCGCACATGACCTGGCTCTTGCGGGCGTACAACTCGCGGATGCGCTGGAGATGGCCGTCCATGAAGCCGCTCTCCAACAAGGTCGCCATCGCCATCTGCGTGAGCCCTGAAGTGTGCAGGTCGATGCCCTGCTTGACCTGTTCCATGGCTCGGATGACGTGGACAGGCGCGATGACAAACCCCAGCCGGATGCCGGGTGACAGAATCTTGGAGAAAGACCCCAGGTGAATCACGTTGCCAGGTGACAGCGACAGCAGGGACGGCAACGAGGACCCGTCGAAGGACAGCTCCGCGTAGGGGTCGTCTTCTACGATGACCAGTCCGCGCGACTGGGCGACATGGTCAAGTGCTTCCCGCCTGGCTGCATCGAGGGTGCGGCCCGACGGGTTCGGGAAGTTCGGCACCACGTACACGAGCCCGGCCCTGCCGCCGCCGCAGGCGCTCGAGCGCTCCGCGAGCGCGTCGACCACCAAGCCCTTTTGGTCGCTGCCGATGCCCACGAACGCTGGCCCGTAGGCACGCAGGGCTTGGGTTGCGCCCAGGTAGGTTGGGGATTCCGTGAACACCGTGGCGCCTTCATCGACCAACACGCGTCCGACGAGGTCGAGCCCTTGCTGCGAGCCACAGGTAATGAGCACGTTCTCGGCCTGGATTGCCACGCCGCGGCCGCGCCACTGACTGGCGATGAGCTCGCGCAGGGGCAAGTACCCGTCCGTCGCTCCGTATTGCAGTGCGACTCGCCCTTGCTTGCTCAGCACCGCGTCAAAGCACGCACGCATTTCCTCCACCGGGAAGGAATCGGGTGACGGAAGGCCACCCGCAAGGGAGATGATGTTCGGGTTGAGGACGGTCTTCTTGGCAATCTCACGAATGGCCGAACCGCCGCCTGGTTGAATCTTTTTTGCAAGCTGCACGTGCTACCCCTTTTCTGATTTCTGGTGCTTGGTCGGTACAACGCCGGTGCCCTTGGGCACAGTGCTTGGGCTATGCGGTTACGGTCTCAGCAAGGGCGACGTAGCGGTCCAGATGCACGTCGTCGTCCCCCAGACGCGAGCTCAGCATGGAGAGCCAGCTGGCATAGTGGGCAGGCTCAAGCTCCCATGTCATCCCAATGCCGCCGTGAAGCTGGATGGCTTCCTCGGCGATGCGACGCGCGGCTTGGTTTGCGGTGAGCTTCGCGGCTGAAATTGCCTGAAGCTGTGCGGAGCCACTGAGGGCCGCTGCATTGATGACGGCGGACCGGGCCTTCTCCAGCTCGAGCATCATTTCAACGATGCGGTGCTGCAGCGCCTGGTTTGCGCCGATGGGTGCACCGAACTGCTTGCGCACCTTGAGATATTCGGTCGTGGCCTGGACGAGCTGGTCCATCGCGCCGACAGCCTGGGCGCTGATGGCCAGCGTGCCCGCAGCGATGGCTTGCTGAAGCGCGGTGTGCCCTTCGTGCACCGGCCCAATGCGGGCGCTGTCGGCAACGACAACCGACTCCAGCACCACTTCGCCCGCGCGACCGCCGTCAATCTCCGGATACGGCCGGACGCGCAGTCCTTCCGCTGACGCATCGACCAGGAAGGGCGTGATGCCGTCCTCGTCCGCGCTTGCACCAGCAGTTCGCGCGCTGACCACGAAGTGCTGCGCGTCCTGCGCGTTCGGCACGGCTGCCTTGATGCCGTCCAAGACCCATGCGCCTGAGCGCTGCTGCGCGCATGCAGTCACGTACGAAGGCTCCCACAACGCGCCAGGCTCGCAATGCGCCAGCGTCACCACCTGCTCGCCAGAGACGAGCTTGTCCAGTACCGGATGCGTGGCCGGCGTGCTTGCCAGAACCTGGCCTGCCATCAAGGCCCCGAGGAACGGCAGGTCCACGACCAGCTCCCGTCCCAACGCTTCGAAGACGTTGACGACATCGAACGTGTCGTCACCGAACCCGCCGACGTCTTGCTGGAACAGGGCACCGACAGCGCCAATCTCCGCCAGGCTTCGCCAGCCTTGCGTCTTGGCGGCAGTCGAGCCAAACTGCTTGGAGCGGTGGGAGGGGGTGGACAGGTTGTCGCGAGCGAAACGAGCGATGCTCTCTGCGAGGGCTTTGCGTTCGTAGCTGAATTCGAAATCCATGGTGCTGACCTCAGAGACCAATCGTCTTGGAAATGATGTTCATCTGGACCTCGTTGGAGCCACCGAAGATGGACAGCTTTCGGTTGTTCAGGTACGTGACAGCGGCCCGCGTGGAGGCGGCCGGTCCGATGTCCTGAAGGTCGAGCTCGGCCTCGTCGGTGAGGTCGTTCACCACGCGCGGGCCATACACGCCCATCGCACGCAGTGACAGCGCGTTGATGGCCTGCCGCAGTCGCGAACCTTGAATCTTCAGCATGGAGGCCGCGGCAGCGGAGCCACCGCCCTTCTCGACAGCTGCGAGCGTGCGGAAATTGGTGACGCGCAGGTTGCCCGCTTCAATTTCCAGGAGCGCGAGCTCTCGGCGAAAGCCGGGCTGCGACAGGAGAGGAGCGCCGCGTCGCTGCACTGTTGCCGCGGCCTTCTTCAGGCGGTAGAGCGCCGCGTATGCGTAGCCCACGCCGGCCATGCCGGTGCGCTCATAGCCGAGCAGGTACTTGGCACACGTCCATCCGTGCCCTTGCTGCCCCACGAGGTTCTCCACGGGAACCTCGACATTGGTCAGGAACACCTCGTTGACTTCGTGTTCGCCGTCGATGGTGATGATGGGGCGGACCTCGATGCCAGGCATCCGCATGTCGATGAGCAGAAAGCTGATGCCCTCCTGCTTCTTCGCAGTCTTCTCCGTGCGCACCAGGCAGAACATCATGTTGGCGTGCTGCCCAAGCGTCGTCCACGTCTTCTGGCCGTTGACGATGTACTTGTCGCCGCGCAACTCGGCTGTGGTCTTGAGCGAGGCAAGGTCCGAGCCGGCACCCGGCTCGGAGTAGCCCTGACACCACCAGTCGCTGCCATCCAGAATGCGCGGCAGGTAGTGCGCCTTCTGTTCCTCGCTGCCGAACTTGATGAGCACGGGCCCCAGCATGTTGATGCCGAACTGGATGGGCCGCGGCGCGTTCGCCATTGCGCTCTCATACTCGAAGATGTAGCGCTGCGTGGCGGTCCAGCCGGGACCGCCGTGCTCCTTCGGCCAGTGGTTGGCCAACCAGCCACGTGCTTGGAGGATGGCATGCCAGCGCACCATGTCCTCGCGGCTGAGGCGCTCGTCCATGGCGACCTTGTTGGCAATGTCTTCAGGGAGTTCTGCGCGCAGGAAGGATGCAACCTCCTGGCGGAACTGCTCCTCTTGGGGCGTGAAGTCGAGATTCATGTTGGGTCACAGCCGGCTTCGAAGCCGGCAACGAGATGGTGCGGGGGGGGCGGGCTCAGCGAACGGCGGTGTCGGCGAACATGCGGGTGGCGCTTGCCAGCGATGCGCGGCAGTCCTGCAGCATGCGGTCGATGAGTGCCTGGCACGTCGGGATGTCGTCGATGAGGCCGATGCACTGGCCGGCCCAGATGAGACCGTCGTCTGCTTGGCCGGACTCGAGAGCTGCGCGTCCCCGAGCACCAGAGACCAGCGGCCTGAGGTCTTCGAACGTGGCGCCCTCGGCGCGACGCTCGAGCTGGTTCACTTGTGCTGCAACGGCGTTGCGCCAGACGCGAGCCGTGTTGCGCAGGCCGCGGAAGATGAGTGTGGTGTCGTTCTCGCTGGCACCCGTCAACGCCTCCTTCACATCCACATGGATGGGGGCCTCCTGGGTCATCATGAAGCGCGTTCCCATGTTGACCCCCTGAGCACCCAGCGACAGCGCCGCGGCCATCGTGCGTCCGTCCGCGATGCCGCCCGAGGCGACAACGGGGATGTTCAGCCTGGCGCACGCAGCGGGAATCAGGATGAGGCCCGGAATGTCATCCTCACCGGGATGTCCAGCGCATTCGAAGCCGTCGATGCTGATGGCGTCCACCCCGCGCTTCTGCGCAGATAGGGCGTGGCGAACCGAGGTGCATTTGTGGATGAGCTTGATGCCGGCGCGCTTGAAGGCTTCCGTCATCTCGTCGGGGTGTCGGCCGGCAGTCTCCACAATCTTCACGCCGCTCTCGATGATGGCCTGTGCGTAGTCGCCGTAGGGCGGCGGCGACGCGGTGGGCAGAATCGTCAGGTTCACCGCGAACGGCGCAGAGGTCATCGCCCGGCAGCGCTCGATTTCGGCGAGCAGTGCCTGCGGCGTGGGCTGCGTCAAGGCAGTCAGTGTCCCGAGGCCGCCTGCATTAGACACAGCGGCGGCCAGCTCAGCGCGCCCCACCCACATCATTCCCCCTTGGATGATGGGATAGCGGATGTTCAGCAGTTCGGTAATGGCGGTTTTCACAGTTCAGTTCTCCTTGGCAGCGTCAGGCCGACTTGTTGCTCTTGACGGGACCGAGTGGTTTGCCACCGAACACGTCGAACTCGGTACACGCCTTGGACCAGGCTGCCGGCGGCATGTGCAGGGTGGCGGCGCGCATGCCCGACTTGACCGCAGCGACGGCATTGGCTGGGAATGCTGCGATGGCGGTCGCGCGCTCTCGCGTTCTGGCCAGCACTTGGTCGTCCTCCACACACTCGGTACCGATGCCAAGGCGGACCAAGTCGTCCGCGGGGATGCGCTCCGCCGTCAGACAAAGACGTGCTGCGACCGCTTCGCTGTGGCGCAAAGCAAGCCAGGCCGCAATACGGGGCGCGGCCATGCCGATGCTGATTTCCCCCACCTGCAGGAAGGCGCTGCGGCCGCAGACCATGAGGTCGCCGGCCAGCGCGAGAGCGGCCCCGCCATTGATGGCGTAGCGCTCAAGGGCGACAAGCCACACCTTCTTGCTGGACACCAGGGCGGTGTGGACAGATTCCCACAGGGAGGGCCATCCGGCTACCCAGTCGGGTTTGGGCTCTGCCGAGAACGCTTTGGTGTCCAGGCCCGAACAGAATGCACCGCCTGCGCCGCGGAGCACGACGGCGCGGATATCCTGGTCCTCTTCTATCTGAGCGATAGCGTCCTTCAACGCGCTGGCCAAGGTTCCTTCGACCGCGTTCTTTCGGTCCGGCCGGTTGAGGATGAGTTCGCACCAACCTGGGTGCTTTTCGAGAAGGACGACGTCCATGGTGACTTCCGCTTTGTGGGGGTTCGGTTATTGCGCAGGACGGATGCCTGTGCTCTTGGCGACGGCGGTCCAGCGCTTGAGCTCATCGGACAGGAAGCTGCCGAACGCTTCCGCGGTGCCGCCGGTTGGCGTCAATCCGAGCGAGCGAATGGACTCGATGACGCGCGGGTTCTTCAACGCGGTGTTGGCTGCGGCGTTGAGCTTGGCCGCGATGTCCTGGGGCAAGTTCGCAGGGCCGACCAAACCGAGGAAGCTCTCAGCGTCCACATCCTTGAACCCGGACTCCCGCGCCGTCGGCAGGTTGGGCAGGCCTGGCGCGCGAGCGGCTCCTGGCGTCACGATGCCTTGCAGCTTGCCTTGCGCAATCAGCGCTGCGGTCACGCCGCCCAAGTCGAACAGCAGCGGCACATCGCCAGCAAGGGCTGCGCGAGACGCTTCCGCCGAACCCTTGTACGGGACGTGCGTCAGCTTGAGCTTGTACTTCTGGGCCAGCATCTCGCCCCAGCTCTGGGTCAGCGTCCCGGCTCCCGGGCTGGCATATGGCACGGACTCAGGTTGCGCGCGAATCCATTCGATGAGGGAACCGAGGTCCTTTGCGGGCACTTTCGGATTGACCGCAACCAGGATGGGCATGTTGGCCAGGGCCGCGATGGGCTTCAGGTCCCTGAGCGCGTCGTACGGGGTCTCGATGCCTGTCGCCGGATTAAGCACAAGGTTCGCAGCGACCACCAGCAGGGTGTAGCCATCCGGCTGGGCACGAACGACGTAATTGGTACCGATGGAACTCGCACCGCCTGCCTTGTTCTCCACGATGATGGGCGTGCCGAGCTCGGTCGACATGGCCTGTCCGACGATGCGGGCAACCGCGTCCGTGGGACCCCCGGCGCCGTAGGGGACCACCAGGCGAATCGGTTGCTTTGGATAACCCTGTTGTGCCGAGGCCACCCCGCAGAATGCGGCGCTTGCCATCACCGCTGTTGCCCAAAATTTGTTCAATTTCATGTCGTCTCCTCTGAAAAAGGCCGAACGCGGCCACCCTTCCCCAATGGAAGGGAAAAAAACGCGAATGGAATCAGGCGGTCTGGTCTTCTTCTGTGGGCGCCTGAGCCCCGGTCAGGCGCTGGCGCACCTGCGTGGAAACCGGCGCGGTCAACGCTCCGGTCAGCATGTCGATGAGGTTTTCAATCGCACGCTGCATGTCAAAGCCTCGGTTCTTGCGACTGCGGCGGGCGCTGACGCGCTCAAAGTCCGCAAGGCTGAAGAACAGATAACTGATGGCTGAGAGGTAGCGCTGCCGCAGGAGGGTCTCCGGCAGTTCTGGCAGCGCTGGGCCCATGTACTGGTAGACCCGTCGGAAACCGCGGTCGATGTCATCAGCGGTAGCTGCCGAAAGTTCGATGTCCGGATGCAGCTGCACAGCTGCGAGGAAGCGGTTGTACGTGTTGCCGTTGCTCGTCATGAGCTTGGACGCCAAGGGCCAGACGAGGGCCTCGACCAGGCCACGCACATCGCGCTGACGTTCGGTGGCCAAGAGGCGACTGATGTAGTCGTTGCGCAGGATGTCCAGTTCTCGCATTCCCGCCTGCAGGATTGCGCGCACCAAGGCCTCTTTGGAGCCAAAGTGGTAGTGCAGCGCGGAGTTGTTGCGCTGTCCAGCTTCCCGGGCAATCTCGCGCATGGAGACCGCATCGATTCCGCGCTCTGCAAACAGGCGTTGCGCCGTCTCGAGCAGCAGCTCCGTGCCCTCGCTCTTGGATGCAGCGGCGCGCGGGGATGCCTTGGGCTTTGGGGTGGAACCGGTCGTGGCCATCGTTTTCCTTGGAAGGGAGCCGCAGGCGGCTCCTTAGAGAATCACCTCAATCAGAGACGGTCCACCGGATGCAAGTGAGCTCCGCATGGCCGCCGCGAACTCGGCCAGGTTCGTGACTCGGGTGGCACCGACACCATGACCGCGTGCCAGCGACACCCAGTCAAGCGCTGGCCTGTCGATGGTGAGCATATCCGTCGCCCGCGCACCAGGTTCCCCTGCACCCACATTGGCGAATTCACCCCGCAGAATCTGGTAGGTCCGGTTTGCGAAGATGACCGTGGTGACGTCCAGGCCTTCTCGAGCCATGGTCCACAGCGCTTGCAAGGTGTACATAGCACTGCCGTCGCCAACGAGTGCGACGACCTTGCGCTCGGGCGCTGCGATGGCGGCCCCGACCGCCACTGGCAGCGCATAGCCAATGGAGCCCCCCATCGTGGTCAGCCACTCATGCGGTGCAGCATCGTGCGTGACCCCATCGAACCCGCGACCGGTGCTGACCGCCTCGTCGACCACAACGGCGTTCTCGGGAATCAACGTGGCCAGCAAGGCACCAATCGAAGCGGGTGTCAGCGGGCCTTCAGTGTCCGCCGCCTGGCGCCGGCTCGGCGTCACGAACGCAGTGCGTGTGGCGTCCGTTGCTTCGGCGAGCATGCGAAGCGCGCCTTCGACATCGTTCCCGCGATGGGCCAGCCGATGCAGGTTCGTCCCGGGCGAGTACAACCGCCCCGGCTTGTTCGGGTAGGCGAAGAACGCGACTGGTGGCATAGCGCCCACCAAGACAATGTGCTCGAAGGCAGCGAGCTTCTGCACCGCGGCGTCGACGCTGTAGGGGAGCCGAGGCAATGGAAATCTGCCAGCACCACGGGAAATCCGTTCTGCGTAGAACTCGCACATCACGGCACAGCCAGTTGCGGCCGCGATGCGGCCTGCCCACTGGGCCGCGCCTTCGCGGACAGCGGGTCCGCCCAGGAGCAGCAAGGTGGACTTGCCGGAAGACCGCAGCGTCTTTGCGATGGACAAGACGGACTCGGCGTCCACCGCGTCTGGTGCCGCAGTCATGACTGCGCCTTGGGCCGCAGGGGCATCGCCGAACTCGGACCAAGCTTTGTCGGCGGGAAGAATCAAGCTGGCAATTTGCCCCGGTCGGGCGCTCGCAGCGGACACCGCGGCACGGCCGGCGTTCGCGACTTTGTCCACCGATTCCACCGTGTGCACCCAGTGCGACATCGGGCGCGCAACGCCTTCCACGTCCGATGTCAGAGGGGCGTCGAGTTCCAGATGCGCGGTCGCGTGCTCGCCCACGACGTTGACGATGCCCGAATGCGCCTTCTTGGCGTTGTGCAGGTTCGCAAGACCGTTGGCCAAGCCCGGACCCAGGTGCAAAAGGGTTGCGGCCGGGCGGTCGGCGAGTCGGTAGTACCCGTCGGCGGCACCGGTCACGACGCCCTCGAACAGTCCGAGCACGCAGCGCATGCCGGCAATCCGGTCCAGCGCGGCGACGAAATGCATCTCAGAGGTGCCGGGGTTGGCAAAGCACGTATCGACGCCTGCGTCCAGCAGGGAGTGCACCAGGGCTTCAGCACCGTTCACGTTTGTTCTCCAGTTTTTGGGTCTTGATGCGGCCGAAGTCTAGGGGCGCCAGTTCTGTTAAGTCAAGTGCTTTAGAAAAACAGTCGAATGCTTGATTCTGTGTAAAGCAAGTGCTTTAATTGCGCTCCCGACCAAGCGGCCCGCGCACGTCGCACGTGGCGCATCGGCGAACGAAGGAGACAAGAGTGGCTTTGGCAAGACGACATTTCCTGCGGCAGTGCAGCGCCCTGGTGAGCACGAACGCTCTGCGCGCGTCGGGGGCGGCAGCCCTGGTTCTCGGCAGCGGAAGCGCGATGGCGCAGGCTACCCGGACGACCACACTGCTCGTCGGCTTCCCCGCCGGCAGCGGTGTGGACTACGTCGCCAGGCTCCTGGCGGACCGGCTTCAGCAGGTCCTGAACCGCACCTTCATCGTCGACAACCGAGTCGGAGCGAGCGGTCGCATTGCAATGGAGCAACTCAAGCGTGCACCGAACGACGGGTCCGTTCTCGCAGTCGTTCCGTCTGGCATGTTGAGCATCTTCCCGAGCTTCTACCGCAAGCTGGCGTACGACCCGCTCAAGGACTACACCGCCGTCGCCAAGTTCTGCGACTACCACATGGGCTTGGCCTCGGCGACGACGGCGCCCTACAAGACGCTCCCCGAATTCTTGGAGTGGGCCAAGCGCAACCCTGCGAACTACGGCCATCCCGGCATGGGAACAGCCCCCCACTTCACCGGCTACCTGCTGGCTCAGGACGCGGGCGTGAAGCTCCAGGATGTGAGTTACCGCGGTGGCCCCCAGCTCACCCAGGCCACCATTGGCGGCGAGATTGCGTTGGCTGCAAACCTTTCCGGCACGTTCCGCGAGCTTGCCAAGGGCGGGCGCATTCGTCTGCTGGCGGTCACCGCTCCGCAGCGCTCACCGACGACCCCGGACGTGCCCACCCTTGCGGAGTTGGGCTTCCCGAACGGCGTGGTCCAGGAAAACATCGGCCTGCTTGCTCCTGTGGGCTTGGACAGGGCACTGGTTGCCCAACTTGCCGATGCCGTTCGCCAAGTCGCGGCAGAGCAGGCGTTCCAAGAGAAGCTGCAGGTGGGCGACTACTCCTCGGCCTACCTCGACGGCGCCGCATACGTCGGGCTGACGACGAATGCCCAGGCACGGTGGGCAAAGGTCATCGAGCGTTCGGGATTCCGCGCCGACGAGTGACCTGAGCACAACGCGGTCTCGACCATACAAACCCACCCCCCTTTTCTTCCTCAAGTCCTCGAAGTACTGCCATGCATGAACTTCCGCTCAGCGGCATCCGCATTCTTGACATGGCGACGGTGTTGGCCGCGCCGTTCGCCGCAACGCTCTGCGCCGACATGGGCGCAGACGTCGTGAAGTTGGAGCTACCCAATGGCAACGACACGTTGCGCGGCCTGGCTCCAGTATTTCAAGGCCATCCGCTGTTCTGGAAAACGGCAAACCGTGGCAAGAAGGGAATCTCCCTGGACGTGCGCAAGCCGGCGGGCCGCGACCTGTTCCTCAAGCTCATCGCCGACTTCGATGTGCTGGTCGAGAATTTCCGGACCGGAACCCTCGACGGGTGGGGGCTCGACATTGCGACGCTCCACCGCCACAACCCTCGGCTGGTTGTGCTGCGCCTCACTGGTTTCGGGCAGAACGGCCCCTACGCGCGCCGGCCCGGCTTCGCGCGTATCTTTGAGGCGATGAGCGGCTTTGCGAACCTCACCGGCGAACGCGACGGCCCGCCGCAGCACATGAACTTTCCGCTCGGCGATGCCATCTCCGGTTTGTTCGGGGCGTTCTCGATAGCGACCGCTCTGGTGGAACGCAATGCGAAGCCGCGCAACGAGCAGCGGGGCGTCGAGATTGACCTCGCAGCCACCGAAGCAATGATGCGCCTTCTGGACCCGCTCGCTGCCGAATACGTGGTTGCCGGAGTAGACCGGATGCGCTCTGGCTCGCGGGCGACCTACACCGCGCCGTCAAACGTATACCGAAGCGCTGACGGAGCGTGGATTACGCTGGTCGGCTCCGGTGATGTCACGTTCAAGCGTGTTTGCGTGGCCATGGACCGGCCCGACCTTGTCGACGATGACCGCTTCTCCTCCTCCGTGAATCGCACAGCCAACTTGGAAGCTCTGGACCAGCTCATCGACACATGGTGCGTCGGTCAAACATTCGAGCAGCTGTCGAAGAGGCTCCAGAACGCGCAGGTTCCCTTCAGCAAGGTTTACACGACAGCTGACTTGGTCAACGACCCGCACTTCCGAGAACGCAAGGCGTTCATTGAACTGCAAGACCCGGACGTCGGTTCGATTCCTGCGCCGGCACCGGTACCGCGATTCATCGGTCGCCTTGCTCGCATTCCCTCTGTCGGCCCGGCAACGGGGCAGCATAACGAGCAGGTCTACGGCAGCGTCGGAGTTTCAAAAGAGGAGCTTTCTGATCTGAAGGCGTCGGGCGTCATCTAGTTCAACGCTACAGGAGGACGCGGGCCGGGAGCTGGCCACCTCGCGGTCTCGGTCGCCGACGCCGGCTATGCAGTGCTGCTGACAGACCACCCCGCAATGCACTGATGGTGGATGGCGCCATCGCTCAGCGCAGCACGCTGCTGCGGCAAACCTTCTGCGCCGGCGTGTACCTGTCGAAGTCATCCATTGGACCACGGCCATGGCAGTGGCGATCCGCGAGGTCTAGCCGGCGCTGGTCCTGGGCTTCAATCACTTCCGCACCGAGACGCAGATCTTCCACTGCGGCGCGGCGCGGGTGCTCGACCCCCAGGGCGGGTGGTCCGCGCCGTCGACGTCAGCAGCGACATGCCGGGCCTGGTTGACAGCACACTGTGGTTGGCCTCGCGCTGTGCCCACCGCATCGAGCACCGGCGGTTCCAGCGCATACCGGCGCTCGTGCATGTGGAGATCGACGCCGGCGGCGCGGCCAGCGTGCCCTCCGGCAGCGGCGCATAGTTGGCCTTCAGGGAGGGTGGCGAATTGGTGGCCGCCGACCGCGCGGCGCGGCAGCTTCTCGGTCTGGCAGCCGGGCCGCCGTCGGCCAAGCCATTCGAGCAACTGTTTAGCGTGGGCTTTGGGGCCTGGATGTCCGCGCTGCGCCACGCGCGTCAGGGCGCGGCGATGCGGCTTGCCGACGGCGTGCGGCTGCGTGCCGTGGCGATGGAGATGGTGCAGCCGGCGGCCCGCACGGCCCCGCTGCAGCTGCGCGCGGCTACTCCGTCCGCGCAGGCGGCGCTCAGCGACGAGCTGCTGGTACTGGCCTACGACCGCGGCCTGCGTGTCGCGTCAGTCGGGCTGCCCATACTGGTCACGGGCGAGACCGGCACCAGCAAGGAGGTTGCGGCCCGCGCGCTGCATGCTGCAGGCCCGAGCGCGGCCGGGCCGCTGGTCGCGCTGAACTGCGCGGCGATCCCGGGCGAGCTGCTGGCCGGCGACCTGTTCGGCTATGTGGACGGCACGTTCACCGGCACCCGGCGCGGTCGCGCCCCGGGAAAGATCGAGGGCGCGCACGGCAGCACGCATTCCCTGGGCGAGGTCGGCGACATGCCGCTCGCTTTGCAGGTCTCGCTGCTGCACCTGCTCGACAGCTTCAAGGTGGTGCGCCCGGCCTGCATGCGTGCGCGGCCGGTGGACGTGCACCTGGTCTGCGCCTCCCACCGCGGCCTGCCGGTGCCGGTGCGCCAGGGCAGCCGGGGTGACCTGATATAGCGCATTGCGAGCCACACGCTGCAGCTGCTTCCACTGCGAGAGCGGCACGACTTCAATGCCGTTCTTGATGCGCTGCTGCGGCGCTTCAACGCGCTGCCGGCCCGGGTGCCATTGCAGGTGCGTCATGCACTGCGCACATCGACTTGGCCAGGCAACATGCGTGAGCTTGCCCATGCGGTCCAGCGCGCGCTCGCGCTGGCACCGGTGGATGCCCCGCTGGCGCGCACGGCTTCGGTGTTACCGATGTCATGACGCCGGCAGTCAGTTCGAGAGTCGCGTCGCCTCGGCGAGGCGGCCATGCGCGAGTCGGCCGCCAGCCGCCGCGGTGCCATCTAGCCCACGACGGTAAGCCGTCGGCGTCTGCCCTGTCCATTCCCGGAAAGCACGGTTGAAGCTCGCTTCGTTCTGAAACCCCACCGAACCTGCAACCTGCTTCAGCGGCCGGCCGTTGTGTGCCAACGATGCGATCGCGGCGTCTCGGCGCACATCGTTCTTGATCGCTTGAAGAGAGAAGCCCTCCTCGGCAAGGTGCCGGTGCAGGCTCCGCACCGACAAGTTCAACTTCGACGCCAGGTCCGAGGCTGCCAGAGACTTGGAGGTGTGCGCTCTGAGCAGGTTGCGGACTTGCCTCCCAACCAGCCGCACACGCGGGTACTGGTGCACCAGCAGGGGCAAGGGCCGCTTGAGCATCTGGCGAAGATCCGCATCGTCCCGCACCACCCGCATGCCAAGGCAGTGCGCATCGAAGCGGATGGACGCCTGCTTCTCATCGAAGCACAAGCCGGCGCCGAACATGCAGCTGTAGGCCGCCGAGTGCTCCGGCGGCGGGTAAGGAAAGGCCGCGCTCCGCAGCGCAATGCGCGAGTCCACCAACCAGCACGCGACGCCGTGAACGGACCGCAGCATGCTCACCAGGGCGAACTCGCGCTGCTCTCCGAGGTCCTTGCGCTCTTCGACCTCCACGGTGACCAATGCGTTGCGAACAGAGATGCGCATGGCGATGGCATCCACCATCAAGCCGTGGTGCCGGCACCAGCGTTTCAGCGCCACCCCCAGGGTCGGCGACGGCAACGCCGCTCTGCAGAGCATCCCGTTCGTTCCCCAGGGCAACGTGCGGCTGAACCAGCCGAGCGCCTCATCGTCCAGCTCCCGCATCGCGAAGTGGCAGATAGACTCCATCTGTTCGGCCGTGACGCGCGCCATGGGGTCGTCGACCTGGCTGCGCACCAGTCCGCCGGATCGCAGTGCATGGGTCGCGTCCTTCCCCGCCTTGGCGTACGCCAGCACGATCGCGCGGATGAAGGCCATCGGCGTCTGTGCCCGGGCGTTTCCCGTTCGCGTTGCAACCGGTGCGGTCTGCATCCTGCCTAGTCGATCTTCAGGCCAACGCTCTTCACCAATGCGCCCCACTTCTTGCGCTCGGCTGCCGCGAAGGTCCCCAACTGCTCCGGCGTGCCACCGGCCACCTCGTGGCCCAACTCCAGCAGACGACGCTGTGCCTCGGGCTGGGCCAGGATCTTGGCCACTTCCGCGTTGATCCGTTGGACGACTGCCGCCGGTGTTCCACGCGGGGCGTACAGACCGTTCCAGGCAAGGACTTCGAAGTCGTTCAATCCCGACGACGCGACGCTCTTGGCGCCGGGTAGCAGGGTGGATTCGCTGCGCGAGGTCACCGCCAGGGCCTTGAGCCGGCCATTGGAGACGAACGGCCTTGCCGCGCTTGCCGTGTCGATGCCGACCAGCACCTGGCCGCCGATCAGATCGGTCATGGAGGTGCCCGAGCCCTTGTAGGGGACCGCGCGCAGGTGCGTCCCGCTCTGTTGCTGCAGAAGTTCCAGAACCAGCCGCGCCGTGGTGCTGGGCAGCGCCACGTTGACCGTGTCCGGGCGGGCCTTGGCTTCGGCCATGAACTCGGCGAAGGTGTTGTACGGGACACTGACATTCGCGAGGATGACCATCGGGAAAGTGCTGACGAGCGCGACCGGCTCGAAGTCCTTTTCGGTGTCGTAGGGCATGGACGGATACAGAAACTGGTTCAGCACGTGCGTCCCATTGGTCCCCATGACAAAGGTGTAGCCGTCCCCGGCCGCTCGCGCCGCCTCGGCTGCTCCGATGTTTCCGCCGGCGCCGGCCTTGTTCTCCACGATCACGGCCTGGCCCAAGCTCTTGCTCAGCTGGTCCGCGATGTAGCGCGTCGCCACATCGGTCCCCTGCCCCGCTTGGTATGGAACGATGATGCGGATCGGCTTCGATGGGTATTGCGCGCCGAAAGCCGCGGCGCTGAGGAAGGCGATGGCCCAGGCCATCAGGAATCGGAATACGGTCATGTCGTTGTCTCCTTTTGAATAAGCGGGTCGAAACCAAGGCGGCGTGCTAGGGCGGTGCGCTCTGATGGAGGACGCCCTGCTCCATCAGCTGTCGGACATCAAGCTCGGAGAAGCCGGCCTCTCCGAGGATCTGGCTGGCGTGCTCGCCGAACCTTGGCGGCTCGCGCTTGGCGGAGCCCGGCGTGCGCGACAGCACGGCCGGCAGGCCGATGCCGCGGTACGCCCCCATCTCGACGCAAGCCCCTCGGTGCGCGGCGTGCGCTTGCGCGAAGGCCTCGGGCACGGTGTTCACGGGGCCGATCGGAACGCCGATGCGCATCAGCTGGGCACACAGGGCATCGCGGCTCCAACCCGAAAGCGCAGCTTCGATCTCGCCGCTCAACGCGGTTCGGTGCTGCAAACGGGCTGCATTCGTTGCGAAGCGGGCATCCTCGGCGAGCTGCTCCATGCCCACGAAGCGGCAGAACTTCATGAACTGCCGATCGTTGAGGATGCCCAGGAAGACAAGCCCGTCCGCGCACGCGAACTTGTCGTAGGGGGCGATGTTCGGGTGCGCGCTTCCCAAAAGGCCTGGCACCGCGCCGGAGTACATCCAGTTGGCCGCATGCGGGACCAGCAGGCTCATGGCCGTGTCGAACAGCGTGGCCTCCACGCGCTGCCCATGGCCCGAGACGTGCCGCTCGTTCAGGGCCATCAGGATGCCGGTCAACGCTACGTAGGCCGTCAGATGATCGACGATCGGCACACCGATCCGTGTGGGCCCGCATGCCTCGTCGCCGTTGACGCTCATGAGCCCGCACATCGCCTGCAGCACGGCGTCGTAGCCCGGGAGGCCCCCGAGCGGGCCGTCGGCTCCAAAGCCCGTCACCGCGCAGTAGATCAGTCGCGGAAACCGCGGCTTAAGCGACGCCTCGTAGTCCAGGCCCCACCGCGCCATCGTGCCGGGAACGAAGTTCTCGATCAGAACATCGGCGTCCTCGATGAGGCGGAACAAGGTGTCCCGCCCCGCTGGGTCGGCCAGATTCATGGCCATGGCGCGCTTGCCGCGGTTCACAGCCGTGAAGTAGGCGGCATCGCCGTGCTTGTCGAACGGCGGGCCCAGGGACCGCGTCTCGTCACCGCTGGGCGGCTCGATCTTGATGATGTCTGCGCCATGGTCGGACAGCATCTGGGTGCAGAGCGGACCAGCCAGCACCCTGGAGAGATCGATGACGCGCAGCCCGGCGAGGGCGCCTGGCGCGTGCGCGCCGGCGTGAGTGGGACGTTCCATGGCCGCTCTCGTGAAGGCATGGCTCCGCGAACCGGCTGGCGAGCCGGCTGCGGGTCTGTGCCGAAGATTCGATCGGCGGCCCTGCACGGGCCACCGGGGGTCAGTCGCGCAGGCTCAACCGCGCGACGGCAGCTCGACGACGCCGGAAGCCACCACCGACAGTTCGTCGTCCTGGTTGTGCGCCTCCTGCGAGATCTCCACCAGATGGCGGCCGTCTTCCACGAACTTGCGCTTGACCATGCCCTTGATGAAGAGCATGTCGCCCTCGGGGTTGTGGCGACGGATCTTGCAGTGCGATCGACACAGGAAGCCGGCGTCGCCCATCCAGTTGGTCAGGTGGTGCGTCATCCAGGAAGTGCGCTCGGGGCCGTAGTCGTAGGCACCGGGCGCGCCCACTTCCAGCGCGAAGTCTTCTTCCCAGTGCACGCGCTCGGGCACGTCCGGAATGCCGAGGCGGTTGGTGATGCCCACGCCCGGGTGTGCATCGATCAGGCGCCAGGCCAGCTTGTTGGCGCGGATGTACAGGCCGCCCCAACCCTGCGCGTAGGCGATGAAGCCAGTCACCGTCATCGGGCCCTTGAACATCACGGGCAGCGCCTCGCCTTCCTTGACATCCTCCCAGTACCGTGGCGTGCTGCCACGCACTTCTTCCTGGGCGTACAGTTTGTACGCTTCCTGGATCTCCTCGGGCGAATAGCGGCGCGGGGCGCGCTCGCGCACTTCCTTGTACTTGCTCCCCTGCTCGCGCGCATGGTCGCGCTCGGTCCGGAAGCACCAGCTGTCGGCCTCGGCGACCTTGTCGCCGTCCTGGTTGAAGAAGTCCACGTGGTAGATCTGCTGAACGGCACGGCCGGCGAAGCGTGTCTGGTGCTCGACCAGATCCTTGAGGTAGGCCTCGGTCGAGATGGTGTCGTTGCGCTTCACGGGCTTGTGCCACTGCCAGTCTGCACCGGACCACATGGCGTGCACTCCTGGCAGACCGCCGACATAGCCGGAGACGATGCGGCTCGTCGAGAACAGGAAGCTCGGCAATGCGATGATGCCGCCGTACTGGGTCTTGGCCGCGTAGTCAGGGTCGCACCACAGCGGGTTGTCGTCGCCGATGCCGTGGGCGTAGTGGCGGATGTTGTCGCGCGTGGCCTCATAGCACCAGGGCTCGGCGGTGGCGCCGATTTTCAGGCCGATGCGCTTGCGCAGGTCCTCCATGCCCTCGTCGGTGATCTTCGGGAACGTGCGCTCGGTGGTCGTAGACATGCTGTCTCCTTGTGGTGAAACGGTTCAGGGTTGGGGAGCGAGCGAGGCCTGCTCGGCCAGCTCGGCGTTGGCCGCTTCCTGCTCGCGCAGCTTCTTGCGGTGGATCTTTCCGGCGGGCGTCTTAGGGAGCTCCGCGACGAAGGCGACCTGCCGGGGGTACTCGTGCTGGCTCAACCGGGCGCGCACGCCGTCCTGTATTTCCTGGATGAAGCCTTCGCTGCCCGGCCGCTTCGACACGACGAAGGCCTTGACGACCAGCCCGCGCAGGGCATCGGGCACACCGATGGCGGCGGCCTCCAGCACATCGGGGTGCCTGAGGATGGCGTCCTCGACCTCGACGGCACCGATGGTCCAGCCTGCGGAGATGATCACGTCGTCGGCACGGCCGCCGTGCCAGAAGTAGCCGTCCTCGTCCACGCGGCCGAGGTCCTTGGTCGCGATCCATTCACCTTTGCGCCAGAGCTTGAGCTCGCCGGCCACACCCGGAGCGCAGGGCTTGCCATCGGCGTCCTGGACTTCCACACGCAAGCCGGGAACCGGCTTGCCGAGCGACCCCGACTTCACCGGAAAGTCGTTCGCGCCAGGGTAGTTGACCAGGCACACGCCAATCTCGGTGGTGCCGTACATGCTGCACGCTGTGTGCCCGAACGTGGCTTCCACGAATGCAGCCGTCTCGCTGTCGATGGGCTCGCCGGTGAAGGAGACCTTGTCGAGCACATAGCTGAACCGCGCCGCCGCGCCGGAATTGCGCATCATCCGGTAGTGCGTGGCTGCCGCCGACAGGTTGTTGAAGCGATGCTTCGAGAGGGCTTCGAGAAGCTTCTCTCCGCTGAACCTGCCAGCATATGCGCCCACGGTGACACCCATGGCGAGTGGGGCCAATGTGCCGTGCCACAGCCCATGCCCCCACGCAGGTGACGACGGGCACATGAAGCGGTCGCCAGGGCGCACACCCGTGCCGTACAACGCGGCAAGCATCAGCGTGACCAGCGCGCGGTGAGTGTGCTTCACCGCATCCGGCAGCTCGCGGGTGGTGCCCGAGGTGTACTGGAAGATGGCCAGGTCGTCGGCACGGGTCTTCACCGCGTACGTCGCGGGGTAGCCGCGCAAGTCGGCCATGAAGGCCGCGTCGGCGATGAGCACCTCGAGTCCTTCCTGCGTGGGCACGGCAGGCGCCTTCTCGGGGTTGGTGACGACGATGCGAGGCTTGCAATCGGCCACCCGCAGGCGAACGCCGTCGGGACCGAACAACGTGAACAGCGGCACTGCGATGGCGCCCATCTTGATTGCGCCAAAGATCGCGGCGTAGAAGGCCAGCGAAGGCTCCAGCATCACGGCCACGCGGTCGCCAGGTCCAACGCCCCGAGAGACAAGGTAGTGCGCGAAGCGCGAGGACGCTTCGGAGATTGCCGCGAAGGTCAGGACTTCGTCCTCGCCGTCTGGGCGCACCAGCACGACGGCGTCGCGGCCGCTGCCGGCATGACGATCGATGCACTCGTGGGCGATGTTGAGGTGCTCGCGGTCACCGTCGAACAGATCCCACAGGGCAGCTGGACTGCAGTGCGTCTGCGCATCTGCGTAGGAACTGAATTGAGTCAACCGCGTCATGTGCATGTCTCCGATTTCGATGGAGACATTTTTTCGGCGGCAGCCTAGAATTGTCAAATACAACTGCCAATTGTCTTGATACAATTGATTGAAGCATGACCTCTACACCTTTCGACGGGTTGATGGCAAGGCGAAGAGACGTATCCTCGGGACGCTCTCGACACGCCCCTATGCCCTCTCCTTCTACCTCTACCACTTCGCAGCGTTCCAAGACGCCCCGCGTGCGGCCAGTACCGGCCGTGTCACGGGCATTGGCGATCCTGCGGTTCCTCGCCCAACAGACCGAACCCTCGACGCTGAAGACGATCTCGCAGGAACTGGAGATGGTCACGAGCACCTGCCTGCACATCCTCCGAGCGCTAGTCGAGGAGCAGATGGTCCAAGTCGACGCTTCGACCAAGCGCTACACGCTGGGCGTGGGCGTGCTGTCGCTGGCGCGCAGCGTTGCCGAAAACAATCCCTTTCACACGCTGGCCCAGCCGGTGCTAGACAAGATCGCCGAGGACTGGAACGTCACAACCATCGGCGTGAAGGTGGCCGGCATCGAGGACCTTGTCGTCCTCGCGCTGGCGCGCTCGCGCTCGCCGTTCAGCTTCTACGTCGAGGTGGGCAGCCGTTTTCCGGCGCTGACCAGCGCCACCGGCCGGCTGGTAGCCGCACACTCAGCGCTCTCTGACGCCGACCTCCTGAAGCAGTTCAAGCAGCTGCGTTGGGACAACGCGCCCGAGTTCGCGCAGTGGCAGAAGGAAGTTAACGCTGCCAGTCGCCAAGGCTTCAGCATCGACCAAGGCAACTACATGAGCGGGATCACGGTCATCGCGGTGCCCGTCCTCACGACGCAGGCGCGCATGACGCACGCGTTAGTCGCGGTGGGCGTAACCGGCCAGCTGACGAAGGGCATCACGCAAGCGCTTGCCAAGGCATTGCTCGAGGAGTCGCGGACCTTGTCCCTGACACTCGGAGGCCGGCCATGACCGCCCCGGCTGCCGATAAGGTCGAGGAGCTGCGAGCGCTCGGCTGGAAGCAACGTGAGCTGCTAGGGTTCGCCGAAAGGTTTGGTCCACTCTGGACGCTGAAAGAAGAGCGTGGCTGGGCCTACGGTGTCCTGGCAGAGGATGAACACCTCAATCCGGATGGGGCGGTTCATGGCGGCGCATTGACGTCCTTGCTTGACCACGCCCTCAGCGCTATCGCTTGGGAGCTGATCGGCCGCCGTCCCTGCGTAACGGTGCAACTGGACGCGCAGTTTCTCAACGCAGCAGCAACCGGCGACTTCCTCGTCGCTCGTGGGCAGTTGATCCAGGCCACAGGATCGCTGGCCTTCATGCGCGGAACGGTCTCAGTGCACGACAAGCCAATCCTGAACGGCTCTGCCGTGATGAAGGTTCTCGGCGCTCGGAAGTGACCTAACGCAATCTGTGCTCAGCGCCTCTGTCGGACCTGGAGATTGCTCTCACGCGGGTGTGTGAGTGAACCGGCCTCCGCGGAGGCTGTTTGGTATAAGTCAGACCGCCACCGCGGCGGTCTGACTGGCGAGTTGCCACTTCCGCCGGCCCGATCTTGCGCGGCTGCTGCCGGCCGAGCGCGCGGCCCATCCGCCGCGCATCCTGCTGCTCTACGGGTCGATGCGTCAGCGCTCCTACAGCCGGATGCTGACCGAGGAAGCGGCCCGGCTGCTGCAGGCCATGGGCGCCGAGCCGCGCATCTTCGATCTGCGCGGCCTGCCGCATCCCGATGGCGCGCCCAAGGACCATCCGAAGGTGCAGCAGCTGCGCGAGCTGGCGCAGTGGTCCGAGGGCATGGTGTGGTGCTCGCCCGAGCGGCACGGGGCCATGACCGCATCATGAAGTCGCAGATCGACTAGATTCCCCAGCGGCTCGGTGCGGCCGACGCAGGGCAAGACGCTGGCCGTCATGGAGGTGTCGGGCGGCTCGCAGTCCTTCAACGCGGTGAACCAGTTGCGCGTGCTGGGCCGCTGGATGCGCATGCTGACCATCCCCAACCAGTCGTCGGTGGCCAAGGCCTTCGCCGAGTTCGAAGAAGACGGCCGCATGAAGGCCTCGCCGTACTACGAGCGCGTGGTGGACGTGATGGAGGAGCTGGTGAAGTTCAGGCTGCTGACGCGCGACTGCGCCGGCTAACTGGTGAACCGCTATAGCGAGCGGCGCGAGAGCGCCGAGGCGCTGTCCCAGCGCGCGCGTGAACCTGCGCAGCATCTAAAGCCCGGAACGAACACGAAAGCAGACATCCGCGACTGGCGGCTGATGGCCGAAAGATGAAGTTGGGCAGACCGCTCTCGAGTGAGGCTCAGGCCATGAACATGATCAGGTCTTTCCCCAGAACTTCGCCATCGCCTTCATTCGCCGCTTGTCCTCGGTTGTCACGTAGATCGTCGTCGTCGCTAGCGAGGAGTGCCCCAAGATCTCCTTCTCGATCTGCACGGGCGTCAACTGTAGTAATAGTGGATCTTCCGCACTTTGTGTGACGTGCCGCGAAGCGTGCTGATTGACGGTTGGCCAAGCGGAGCCACGAGGCCCCTTTGCCTTGCATGTCGGGTGGACTGCCACGAGGCTGTTGGCAAGCTCAAGCCAGGCTTGCGGTCATGGCACCAGTGGGATCGCCGACGAAGTCTGCTTGCGCGGCCCGCCGTCGCGGGCGCCCTTGCCGCGGTGGTCGGATCAAGTCGGTCGAAGCACACGAAGCCGCAGCAGCTCGACGCTGCCACGACCATACATTTGCCGCTTCAGGAACTTAAGCCTATTGACGTGGCCTTCGGTCTGACCGTTACTCCACGAAAGTTGAAAGGCGGCGCGCACGGCAGGCAGATCCGCCTGCAGGCTGCGGGCGAAGCTCTTCATCTCTGGAGCTTCGCAGCGTGACAACTGCGTTAGCCACCGATCAAACTCGCTCGGCCGGCGACGGTGCATGATTCCGAGGAACTGCCGGGACAGGGATCGCACCTGCGCCACGACTGGCTCGATGTCGCATAGCGCCTGCACGAAGCGCTCGTGGTTTGCGTTTTTTGGTTCTTCAACGGCGAGCTTGCGCCAGCCCACCAACCATCCGAATGCACGCCGTGCCGACGGGCAAGGCATGGTCCGAGCAGTCGGCTCCGAATCAACCAACGCCGGCTTGCCCTGCGGGAAGAGAAGCCGGACCACGCAGGCTTTCACCGAGGCCCGACTTCCGCTGTAGCCGCGCTGGCGCACCTCGCGCCAGATCATCAGCGGGTTGCGAGAACCCTGGGCGATGCGCTCCTCGATGTATTGGAGATGCGCGTCCAGCGGCGTGTGTCCACGCGCCTTGCGGGCGCGCTCTGGGAAAGATCCAGTGTGAACGAACTTGCGGACGGTCTGGTACGAGATGTCAAGTTCGCCGGCGATCGACTTCATCGTTCTGCCTTGGGTGTGGAGTTTCGTCACGCTGTCGTACAACGCCAAGCGGATGGAACGTCGATCGTCGCTCAGACGCTGCCACCATGCCAGCCTGGGCCCCTCGCGTCGCCCTTGGCGGCCGTGGGTCGGTTCGGTAACGACCACCCTTCGGGCAGCCTCACGCATCTGAGAGCCCATTCGCTGCAGCATGCGCTCGACGTTGTCGCGCAGGTTGCTCAAAAGATGCCAGCGATCGGAGACCTGCTGGGCATGGGGCAGCGCGATGTTTACGGCCTCCGAGTACGCGCCGGCCCGATCCCTGGCGACGATCTCGATAGACGGGTTCCTGCGCAGCCACTGCGTCACAGCGGAGGCTTCGCGGCCGACGAGGACCTCGATGGGCTCACGGCGCTCCAGATCGACGATGATCGTTCCATAGTTGTGACCACGCGCGATCGCCCAGTCATCGATCCCAACTATCCGCGGCTTGTAACGACGCCGGCGAATGTCTGTGCGTCGCAGTTGACGCAATACCGTGTCTGCACTGGTGCACAGCCCCAGTGCTGCGGCAAGCCTGGCGGCAGCCTCACCTCCGAGTGCATGGCCAAGAGCTTGCAGGGCGCGAGACTGGGAGTGCGTGCGACGTTGATGGCGGCCGGCCAGAGAGGTGATGGATTCAGCGAAGGTACGGCGCGCACAACCAACATCTGAGCATTTGAATCGACGCATCTCGACGGCCAGAACCAGCCGCTGATCGAGGACGGGGCGTTCCGCGAGATAACGGACGAAGCCGCCATGAACGCGGTCACTCCAGCGGCGGCAGACCGTGCAAGGCGCGGCACGCACCGTACTGCTGACCTCCACGGTGACCACGCCGACCCCCTGCTCGACGTGCAATACGCGCTTGCCGACGCGGGCAAGGAGTCGCTCGAGCCCAGCGAGTAGTTGCATGGTAAGACATACATGGGAGTCAATGGCTCGCAATCAAGGCGCGGCGCGGGCCGTCACACAAAGTGCGGAAGACCCACTATTACTACAGTCCACGGTAAGGGGTCGGTGTGCCCCACGCATTGATCGGATTGCATAGCTCTGGAGAAACAAGTTTGTTCATGTACGTCGTCGGCCTTGTTGACGGAAGTCTAGAGCTGACCTTCGTGATCGCCGCAACAAACGGCGATGGGAGATATCTGAGCGAGCGATAGCGCGCTGCGCGGGTGGCCTTTGACACGGACGCAACGTCAAGCCGTCCCGCAGCGGATAAGCTCAAAGCCATGTTGAGCCCAACCATGCAAATCCCACCAAACATTCAATCCTTCTGGAAGCGCTTTGAGGCCAATGCCGGCACTACGATGCACGAACGCTTTTACGAGGCCTTTCACTTCGATAACAACGAGGTGGGAGCGGCTTCGTTGGCGGAGTTGGTACTTGAAGGACGCAAGCGCGCCACCGCGAGTCTGGACTGGATCTTTGATGCCACAGGGCGTGCGCGCCCGCGCTCGGGTCACCTGAGCGTCGTGACAGACTGGCGGGGAAATCCGCTGTGTGTTATTCAGACCCTAGAGGTGTCTGTAGTCCAATTTGCAGAGGTCGGCCTGGACTTCGCCGCCGAAGAGGGCGAAGGTGACGGCTCACTGAAGCATTGGAGGGATTGTCATTGGCTCTACTTCAGTGCGGAGTGCAAGCGCATCGGTCGGGTCCCGGACCTGGCTATGCCTGTGTTGTGCGAGCGCTTTGAGTTGTCCTACCGCGAATAAGCTGTCTGCCAGTCCATTTCTAGGGTTGCGCAATTAAATTACTAGGGAAGGTCTGCGCAAATCGCGCCGCGATGTGCTGATCAGCGGTGACCAGGCGCAGAGACAGCGTTGCGATGGCCTGCGCACGAGAGGTTGCCGCTACTGTTTGCCGCCCGGCATCAGCACATCTCGAAGCGCACTGCGCAGAGAGTCCCTAGGTGAGTCAGATTTCAGATAGGGCGTTAAAGGATTTTGCGCATCAGCGCGTTCGGCAGTGTTACACCGCGGCGTACTGGAAATCGACGCTCGACAACCTGGAAGCCGTTAGCTGCGAAGAATGGCTCGGCGGTGAGACTCACATCCGACGTCAGATCGACTATGGCGGCACGGTGCGCTTCTTCGATGATGTGCAACATCAGGCACTGGCCGATGCCCATTCGAGCGTGCACGCCTGAAACGAAAAATTGGTCGATGTAACCCGACGGTTGAAGATCCGCATAGCCAACTGGCTCCCCGTCGATCTCGGCAACGAAGGGATCGAGGCGCTGAATCCGGCAGACCCATTCAGCCATGTCTGTATCAGGCGGCACCCAAGCCTCAAGCTGTTCGCGAGAGTAGTCACGTGCCGCGATCCGGTGAACCGCCGAAAAATGGATGCTGAAGAGCTTCTCCGCTTCACCGGGCACCAACCTTCGAACTTTCACGATGGCTCCTGCGTTTCTCGAAGGTAGAAGTTTGCCATGGTGTTTCACCTTCCATGCATCGGAGGGCTACCACCAAAGCTCACCTTCGAAGCCCGAGCCTGGATTTTCCATGAAGCAGCGTCGGCAGCGTTGTGCCGAGTGACTTGCTATAGGTGCCCGTCAAAGCATGGGCATCCCAGCCGTTGACAATGGGGCAAAGGTGGTGAGAGCCCGCAGCGCATTACCGCTGCCAAGCTCAAACCGCGCGGCGCCTGCGCGTGCGGGATCCTACGGTCGGCGCAACCGCGCGGGCGCGCAGCCCGTCCACCAGCGTGTGCACCATAGCGTCGGCCAGCCGCTCGCGATGGGCCGCGCCATCGCCGCGCTCGGGCCGGTACCAGACCAGCGACCACTGCAGCCCGCCCAGCAGCGTCTTGACCGCGATGGACGGAGACACCGCGGCCACCAAGCCCTGCTGCTGGCCCAGCTCCAGCTGCTGGCGGAACAGCTGCTCGAAGCAGTCGCGGCTGGCGATCAGTTCGTCGAGCACCTTGCGCTGCGCCGGCGTGGTGGCGCCGAAGCGGTGCAGGTGCACGCCCTGCACCACCACGCTCTCGAAGGCGTGGTGTTCGAACAAGGCCAGGGCATGCGCGCGCATCATGCCGCCCAGCACCTGCACGGCATCGCCGGGCGCGCGGCTGGCAGGCTCGACCGCCTCGAACAGCAGCTGCATGCCGAGGCGGTGCACGTCGAAGAACAGGTCCATCTTCGACTGGTAGTGGTGGTACACGCGCCCCTTGGTCGCGCCCATGCGCCGGGCCACCACATCGATGCTGGTGGCGTGGAAGCCCTGCTCCATGAAGCAGTCCGCCGCGGCCTCAAGGATCTCGCGCCGCGCAGGCGTGAGGTCCATCGCATCCTGGACGTCTACCATGCCCGTCACACGGAGGCCTCGCCGCGCTGCATGTCCTGCAGCAGCTGTCGCGCGTAGCTACGTGCGTCCACCTCCAGCGCGTAGCGCGCCGTGCCCACGTAGCGTGCGCGCACGCCCTGGGCGTGCCGGTCGATCTCGCGCGACTGCGTGGCCGCGGGCGGCAGGTGCATGGCGCCGCCCAGCAGCGCGGACAGCCAGCGCGACTGCACTTCGACAAGGGGAATCGTCGGGCCGACGGGCTGCACGAGCCCGAGGAAGTACAGGCCCGGCAACTGCGGCGGGGCCATGCGGCGGTAGAGCGCGGGAATGTCTTCGTTCACTTGGAACAGCTGTGGATCGAGGAAGGGGAAACTGGTGCGGTAACCGGTGGCCAGGATGATCGCATCGATGGTCTCCACGCTGCCGTCGTCAAACGCCACCTGCGTGCCGCGCAGTTCCTGCACATTGGGCTTCATGCGAATCCAGCCATGGCCGCAGTAGGGCAGCAGCTCCTGGCTGAGTGTGGTGTGCTCGCGCCAGATGGCATGCTGCGGCCGCGGCACGCCGAAGCGGCGCTGGTCGCCCACGGCCAGCACCGCCAGCCAGCGCACCAGCGTGCGGCTGACAGGGGTGGGCAGATGCAGCTTGCGCGCAAAGAAGCCCGACCACCGGTCAACCGGAATGCCCATGATGTACTTGGGCATGATCCAGGCGCTGCGCCGGGTGGAAAGGAAGGTGCGCCGCGCGCTCTTGCACACGTCCACCGCGATGTCGACCGCGGAATTGCCGATGCCGACCACCAGCACGTTCTGGCCCGCGAACGGCGCTGCCGTTCGGTAGTGGTGCGCATGCAGTTGCTCGCCGTCGAAGCGGCCCGCGAAGCTGGCCACGCGCGGGTCCCAGAGATGGCCATTGGCAACGATCACCGCGCGAAAGCGGCGCTCCGAGCCATCGGCCAGCCGCACACACCAGCTGCCGTCGTCAGCCGGCGCGACCTGCTCCACCTTGCAGCCAAAGCGGAAATGCCGCTTCAGGTCGAAGCGTTGCGCATAGCTCTCCAGCCATTCCAGCACCTCCTCGTGCGAGAGGAAGTCGGGGTAGGTGGACGGGATCGGATGGTCCGGGTAGCCGAGGTTGCCGCGGCTGGTGTCGATGTGCAGGCTGCGGTAGGCCGACGACAGGCCGTTGTCATTCTCGTAGCGCCACATCCCGCCGATGTCCGAGCCGATCTCGAAACCCTCGAACGCAACGCCGCGCGCGGCGAGCGCTTTGGCCGCGGCCATGCCGGAAGAGCCGGCTCCGATGATGCAGACGGAAAGGGAGGCGGTCGTGGTCATGGCGCGGCGCGCTCCTGCGCTAGAAAGGATTGCACCAGCGCATCGGCCGAAGCGTCCGGCGTGAAGCCCAGCGACAGGGCATGCTCGGAGGTGAAGGCCTGGGGCCAGCCATCGACGATGCGCTGGACCGCGGGGTCGGGCTGCCAGTCCACCACCGGGACCTGGCCGGCCGGCAACTGGCGCGCGACCGCCTGCAACAGCGCCGCCGGCGTGACGCTCAGACCGGGCAGGTTCATGCTGCCGCCCAGCGGCAGCGCCGCAGCCGGCAGTGCCGCCAGGCGCAGGAAGCCTTGCACGACCTTGTGCACGGACGCCGTCGCCAGCGGGCTGTCCGGCGCCATGCGGCAGATGGTGCGCTCGCCGCGCAAGGGGCCGCGCACCAGTGCGGCCACCTGGTCGGAGATGCTGCCGCTGGCCGGGCCCGGGTGGGTCAGCACGATGGGCAGGCGCAGCGCGCGGCCGTCGACGAAGCCGCGCCGGCTGTAGTCGGCCAGCAGCAGCTCGGCGACGGCCTTGTGTGTGCCGTAGGAGGTGGTCGGCCGCTGGGGCATGCCGTCGCCCACCACGGCAGGCAGCGGCCCGCCGAAGGTGGCAATCGAACTGGCAAACAGCAGCATCGGCACGCTGGCCTGCGCGCGACAGCGTTCCAGCAGCGCAACGAAGGCCAGCACGTTGGTGTCCAGGCCGCGGCGCACATCGGTCTCGGCGTCTACCGTCAGCGTGGCGGCCAGATGTAGCACGGCATCGACGGGGGCGGCGAACAGCGCGTCGAGCGCGGTGTCGTCGCGCAGGTCGCCGTGCTGAATGCGCACCGGGCAGCGCGCCGCCGCTGGCGCGGCCACGGGCCGCTGGTCGAACAGCAGCACCTCGTCGATTGCCTGGTCGGCGAAACGGGCACTAGCGGCCAAGTGTGCGGCCAGATGGGTGCCAAGGAAACCGCCGGCGCCGAGCAGAGCGACGCGCATCTCAGGTCGTCCCCACGGGCGTGACGGGCGAGCCCACGGCGCCCGGCAGGCGCAGCGGCGGCGCCGTCAGCAGAAAGCGCGAACGGCCCGCTGCGCGCAGGTGCCGCGCGAGCGGCGTGAGCCACCACAGTTCGCCCAGGTGGACACCCAGCTTGAATAGGCAGTGCTCATGCAGCGGCAGCGCCGCGCAGCAGCCGGCGCGGTGCGTGGCGGGATAGGCCTCCACCGCGTAGTTGTCGGCAGCGATAGCGGCGATGCCGCTGTCGGTGATCCATTGCAGCAGCGCGTCGTCGCGGCCGTCGAGCACGCAGCCCGTCTGCTCCAGCGTCTCGTGGCTGGGTTCCCGGCCCATGGCAAGCACGGCCTGCGCGAAGCCGGTGTGCAGGCACAGGATGTCGCCCGGCTCGACCACCACCTTATCGGCCGCCAACACCTGCGCCAGCTGCTCGTAGCCGACCAGCGTGCGGCCATCGCCGAAGTGGGCGTGCAGGTCGACCATCACGGCGCGGCCCTGCACAGCCTTCTCGGCCATGTGCTCGATGCCCAGCGCCTGCGCGGACGAGGTGCTCGCCAGCTGCGTGCCGTGGGCGCCTGCGTCACCGGGGGCATCGGGGCCGCGCACGTCGTGGTGGGCCCGGTAGCCGTTGTAGTAGACCGCCTCGGGCAGCCCGTCGCCATCGGCGTCGAACAGCGAACCCACATGGGCCAGGCTGTCCCACTGCGTCGAATACTGCAGGTGCAGGATCGCCAAGTCGTCGCTGAGCACGTCGCTGCGGTCGGCGACCAGATCGGCCAGGCGGAAGTTGAAGTTCACGCGGCCCTGGCGCAGCGTGGGCCGCAGCACAGGCGGATGCCGGTTGGGGTTGAGCACGTTGCCTCCGGGGTAGTCCAGCGGCAGGCTCAGGCAGAAGCTGCGGCCGTCGCGGACCTCGGCCACGCCCTGGCGCACCTTCTCGGGCGTCAGCAGGTTGAGGCGGCCGAGCTGGTCGTCAGGGCCGAAGTCGCCCCAGTTCGCGCCAGGAGGGCGTCGTTTCCAGCGAGGAGAAGAGGTCAATGCTTGTCTCCAAGAAAAGATACTGGGTAGTATGTTTCCTGGTATTGACCATGTCAAACTTTGCCGCGTTCGCTACGCGTATGGCAGATATGGAAAAGCTATGGGCACCAAGTCCTATTGGTGAGGTGGTGAGTGAGCGCAGCTTACGCAGCAGTGCAGAGTAAAGCTGCGATGCAGCTTCAGCTCGGGCAGGACGCCCGTGTCCACCCCGAGTGAAGGAGGCTGCCCTCGATCACGTTGGTGCCGGCGACTTTCAGCTTCACAGCATTTGCCCTTTTCCCCGGCGCAGCGCGCGTGGAGGCATCCCATAGCCGCGCAGGAACGTCTCACACAGGCGGCGCCGGTCCCGGAAACCCGTCTCACGCGCCCGACCTCCAACGGGTGGCGGCTCTGCTCGATCATGAGCCGCGCCGTCCAGCCGTAGCCCCTCCACCGCCTTGGCAGGCGACTGTCCCGTCTCGGCGGTGAAGACGCGGCAGAGCTGACGCGGGCTCAGCTTGGCGGCCTCAGCCAAGATTCCACGTTCAGCGGTTCAGCCAGGTGGCTGCGCGCATAGGCGAGCGCCTGCTGGATGCCGTCGGACTTGGCTGCCAACCGCAGCATTCCCGAATGCTGCGACTGCCCGCCCGCACGGCGCTGATGCCTCACGAGCTTGTGCGCTACTTCACGTGCCGCCTCGCTACCCATCGCCGAACGAGGCGCGCACGTCGCCGCCCGATTCTGAGTACGTTTCGACGGCGTAGAAGGGCGCACCCGCTACCGGGTTGGCGAACTCGAAAACGGTCTGGGTCCCGTGCGCATTGAACTTGGTGCAGGCCGCACGTGCTGCGCGGCCTGCGCTGCCAACTGGCACAGTCCAGTCTTCGCCCTTTGTGCTCAGATGTCTGCAGCCGCCCATGGCGTGTGGCACCGTTGCCTTCGCCTGAAAGCCACTAGGTGGCCACGCTCAAGACGCTGAACGACTGACGCGGGCATTGCGGCATTGGCGCCTGACACCGGCGGCGTCCTGTGCACCCCTGAGCCAGCCCAGCGTCCATGCCATCGCCTGCATTTGCTCCAACTGACAACCGTTCTGGCGGTACGCATTGGCGGATCGGGGACGGCCCGCCACGGAGGCGAAATACCCCTGTTCGAACGCTTTGTCGACCTCCATAGCCATGCTACCGTTCTAAGATCGTCGGTGCTGATCTGATGTAGGACTTGTACGGCTGCGGCGCCTCCGTTGGTGCTGCTACCTGTGCGATCAGTGCAAACGCGGCCTGACGACCTACAAGCCGGCCCTCGACATCGTGCTGCACCTACAGCACACTGACTTCGCAGCCTCCTTCGTGCCCTGACTGCCGAGCAATTTGAGTGCACCTTGTGGGGTGCGCCATGGATTTTCGGCAGGCTTTCGATGAATGGGCACTCGCCCACCATGCGGCGCATCAAGCAGAGGTCAAGGTACTTCAGGCTCTACCCGGCATGACCACGCTCCCTGACCGGGAGTGCGCCGCCCAGTTGCGACAGATCGCCTCGCAGAAATTGCGCGTCATGCTCGCCGCCTCGGCAGCCACTGCCGCCGCATGCCGCGCTCCGTAGGTCCCCGGCCACCTACGGCTGAGCCGTTCTACGCCCACCGCAAATGCAAGCTCCTATCCGGTATTGGCGCTCGGGCGCAAGGTTGCATGCGACACGCCAGGGAAATCGTACAACTTCCGTGTTGTGGCGCTATCCTTCATGCCCTCGACGGCAACTGCGCTGTCACCAGGCACGGGCGCATGGGCCCGGCATCATCCCTTTTGTTCAGCCTGGAACATGCAGCCAAACATCCCGCGCGACCAGTTGGAGCAATGCCTTTCGGCGCTGGCACATGCCGAAGCGTCCGATGAGATGCGCTCGCTTGCCCAGGACCTGCTGGAAAGCCTGCTTCGCCTGCAGAGCGCCGACCGGTTGACGAAGGATGTCTTCATGCTTGCGCTGGACTCCTTGGCTTTGATCCCGGACCTGGAGCCGCACATCGCCGGTTTGAAGGTCCACGCAGGGACGAGCAGGCCTGCAGAGCTCGAATGATTCCTCGGTTCGCTCCTCCACGTCGCCCACGGCAGCAGCGTTCGCTTGAGCGCTGCGCCGCAACAGCCTCGCCTTGGCACCAGTTCCCGCCAGTCGTGGACCACTATCCATCCTCGACTTCGCGGTCGCCCGGCATCAGCAGCTGAGGGAGTACGGAAAATCGCCTCTGCTCAGCTGGCCCGTCGACCAGCCAGATCAGGTCGAACCTGTGTTCTGGCCACGCACTGGGTACCTGTGCCGCAGCAGCGCTGCCGCGCAGGAACGCACGTGCCAGCCCCGGTAGGCCATGGTGCGACCATGCAACCAAGGCCGTGCCGGATGCCTGTGCAAGGAAGTCGGCCAGGCGCGCTTCGTCTTGTTTCTCGAACGTGTCGTCGACCTGCAATCCAAGTGCTACGGCGAGGGCATGCAGCGTCTGCACCGAACGCAGACTCGGCGCCGTGGCCGTGGCCCGGCATGCAAACAGCAGTGACGGCCGAGCGAGGGCGGCGTTGAACGCCTGGGGACATCGGAAATACGGGACCAGTGCACCTGCACGCTGCCAACCTGCCACGCTGAGGCTGTGCTCACAGGCAGTTCCGTCCGGACGGGCGCCCGCCTGGCGGCTGCCAGGGCGCTCCGCATGGCGGATCATGAGTAGGTGTTCAAGAGGCATGGGCAGAACTCGCCGCGCAGAGGTTCGTTGACCAGTCGCTCAGTGTCAGCGCTAGATCCAAGCTCCAGGGCAGGACTGGACGCTGGGACCAGGTCGGCGAGCGTACGCAGGCCCACCGCGCCGGAGCCCGACGCGTCCCGGTGACGATAGCCGCTATGGCTCCCCTTGAGGCTATCGCGCGCGCATCACTCGAACGCGAAGGACACGCTCACGGCGAGCGCTGCCCCAGCCATGGCGGTCAATCCCGAAAGGAAGATCCATACGAGGGCAATGCGCTCAAAGCGCAGCCCCTCACGTTCAGTCGCGCTCCAGTCATGCGCCCCATCGCGAAACGGCTGGGTGTCGCGCGGCGCCTCGGGCCAGCGCGCGTCGGCGTTGCCGGCCCCGCATGCTTGCGCATCACCCTCTGTTCCCGATGGGCCCATTCGCATCCCCACGCCCCGCGTTCCTGTTCAATGGGCCCGATGCGGGTGCAAAGTCAGATCAACGGCACTCCGCCGGTCACGGCAATCGTCGCGCCGGAGATGTACGAGCCGCCTTCCGAGGCGAGCATCACGTACGCGGCCGCCAGTTCGGCCGGCTGACCGGGTCGCTTCAAAGGCACCTGGGCGCCGAACTGCGAAGCCTTCTCAGCGTCCATGGTGCTGGGAATCAAAGGTGTCCACACCGGGCCTGGTGCTACGCAGTTGACCCGAATGCCCTTCTCGGCGAGCAACTGGGCCAGCCCTCCGGTCAGGTTCTGGAGCGCTCCTTTGGTCGCAGCGTAGGCAACCAGCGTGGCATTCGGCTTGTCGGCATTGATGGAAGCCGTGTTGATGACACTGCTCCCGGGAGGCATGTGGGGAACGGCTGCCTGCGTCAGAAAGAACGTCGCGTAGACGTTGGTGCGGAAGGTGCGGTCGAACTCATGCGCCGAGAACTCGCTCAGATCCTTGTGCGACATCTGGAAAGCGGCATTGTTGACAAGGATGTCGATGCCTCCGAGTTCATCGACCGCGCGCTGGATGATCTCTTTGCAGTGCTCCTGGTCCTGGATGTCGCCGGGCACCAGCACGCACTTGCGTCCAGCGTCGCGCACGAGCTGAGCCGTGGACTGCGCGTCCTCGTGCTCGTCCAGGTACGAGATCAGAATGTCAGCGCCTTCGCGCGCGTAAGCGATGGCCACGGCCCTGCCGATGCCGCTGTCGCCGCCGGTGATGACGGCCTTGCGCCCAGCCAGCTTGCCAGCACCGGCATAGGAGGACTCGCCGCAATCCGGGACCGGTTGCATCTGGGACTGCTCTCCTGGCACATCCTGCTGTTGCTTGGGGAACGGCGGCACCGGGTACTTGGTGCGGGGATCCTGAAGGGAATTGTCAGCCATGGGCACGCTCCGTGTTGCGCTTGCGCGTTGCCGCAGCCTTCTTGGCAGATGCCGAACGCTCGGCATCTGAACGCGTCGCCGACGCGTGTCCGCCGGCCTTGCCGCCCTTGTGCGAGGACGACTTGTTGTCGGGCTTGCCCCGACCAGAGCCGCTGGCGTTGCCGCCTCCCGATTCCTTGTTCACGGTGGCCCAAGCGCGCCGCTCGGCTTCGGCCTTCGGTGTGCCACGAGATTCGTAGCTGTCTTCGATGTGCTCGGCCTTGCGCTGCTGCTTGGACGAATAGGACGATTTGTCGCCGCGTGGCATGTGACTCTCCAGACGATGAGGGGATGGCCATCGTTACCCGCTCATGGGTCTGGCGGCGCCCGCAAGCGCCGACGCACTGCGTCGGTCGGGCCGCCGCTCAACGTTGCGCGCTGTCGTACAGCCGGTGACCAAGACGCCGGCACGAGGCCCTCCGACCCGTGCTCGTCCTTCGCCTGACGTACAAGAAGGCCGGCGTTGAATGCAGCTCCGACGACGCGCGTCCGTCACAGCCACCTTGCCACGATCCATCCACACTTGGGTCGTGTGGCGCAAGGCCAAGGAGTAGATGAAGTGGCGTGTGGCGCATTAGACCGAGTGGACTGTGTGCGAAAGCGTGTCCAGCCCAGTCGCCAGGCCATGCGGAGGAATCAGCTGGACCAGCCGGCTCGTCGCTGTAGGGGTTGTCGCTCTCGACCATGCCAACCAGGCCGGCCTGCCAGCCCGCGCTGAACGCTGCGTCGAGATCGGTATGTGGCATACGGCAGTCACGGCAAGCGGTGCTCCCGACTTCCGGAAAGGCGCCAGTCCGCCTGCGGTACGCCTCGAACTCAAGTGCGGCGATGGCCGCGGCGCGCTGCTCCTGCGTGGGAACGTGGGGAGCGCCCGTTTGGTGGCAAGTCAGCAATTGCGGCAACGCTGACCTCAAAGAGGCCAGTGCCGCCGCACTTCTTCAGCGGCCCGAACCGCCGCTGCCCGAACCAGAACCAGAGCCAGACCCGCCGCCCGAGGAGCCGCCCGAACCGCTTCCCGGGGTACCACCGGAGCCGCCGCCTGTCGCGCCACCCATGCTGCCGCCGGTGCCCGTGCCTGCGCCACCGGAAGTGCTGCCACCCCCGGTGCCACTGCCAGAGCTCCCGCCGCTGGCGCCGCCGCTGCCGTCGCGCCGGTTACCGCCGCGGTTGCCGCCTTGGCGGTCGTGTGGCGCCGAGCTAGGCGATTGCGCCGACGCCGCCCCAGTGCCTGCTGTGCTTGCGCCGCTGCGGTTCGGCATGGTGGTCGCGCCGCTGCCTGAAGCACCGCCGCTGCCACTACCCGTTGTCTGCCCTTGCACGGCGGGCGTCAAGACGGCCATGCAGCCGCCCAAGATGGCCGCCGCCATCGGCGTGCGGATGCGTTTTCCAATGAAGTGCATGTGTCTCTCCTAGAAGGTTGGAACGAGGGCCGATGAGGCCCCGAAGAGATGGGGCAATCGGCGGGCCGCACGTGTAGGGGAGCAAGGACAACAGCGGCGCACACAGCCTTCACTCCCCACGCTGCTCCTGCACCACCGTTACAGCGCACTCGTGCACCTCAGGCGAGAACTTGTTCGACTCTCCAGGGCTCAAGCCTCTCAGAGTGGCGAGCGGCGTACGGGGGCAGTTCAGTTCGCACAGAATTGCAGCATGCCCATGGACTACCTGCTTTCGATCGAACACGTGCACCTTCCCTTCCGGGTGACGGACGAGCATGCGTTGCAGTGCGTGCGCGTGTTGAAGGCCGCAGGGTTGATCGAAGCCAGCATCGTTGGCTCTGATGTCCCGGGGAAGGACAGTGTTGCGGATATCCGCGCGATCACAGGCAAAGGACGTGTTGCCATCGCGCACCGTAGGCAAGGCAAGCCGTTGCCTTAGGCGCACTTGGGCGGTCCCGCCCAGATGGCGGCCTTCGCGGCCTACGTTGCTGCGCCCCGCAGACGGATTGCTCCGGACGAACATGTGGCGTCTGCCTTCTCGAGGAGCAACTAGGAGACCTCGCACTCAATGCAGCGCTTCGCCCAGGATCGACAGTGCCCGGTATCTTGCAGCGGTTTTCACATCGCCGGTTTCCCAAGCGAAGACGCGCCCCACGCGGCTCCCTGAGGTAAAGAGCGCAAGCGCCCGTCGTAGCGGCCCTGTATGCTTGCGCTTCACGGCCCGAGAAGAGCGCTACAACATGGTCGTCCACTCTGGCTGCCCGTCAGCCGGAAAATGCATTGAGAGGGAGAGAGGGGGCCTATATGCGCGACTGGCCATTCAAAGTCCAACCGGCTGGAGGGGACTGCGCAGCAGCATGTGCCGAAGGCATCGGATCCCAGGCACTTGGCAGCTTCGTCCAGGCCAAATGTGCTGTGCAGCCTGCTGAGGCCTGCCTGCCTGGGTCCGGTCTGCAGGGGACCGAAGCGGCTCCCCCAGCCGAAGTCCAACAAGTGCCTTCGTCGGCGTGACGGCCCCTCAGGTGGAACGCTGGATTGCAACGGCGGTCCACACCGACGGCCTGCATCTTGAGGCGGAAATCGCTCAGGCGCACATGCCCACGCTTGAGGAATTCGCAGCGGCACTGCTTGTTCAAGTGTCTTCGCTCCCCGTGCGCCCGCTGCGTGGAGGCGCGCGCCATCGGTCCAACTTCAGAAAGCTCAAGGACTACGGCTTCAGCATCGACGGCATAACGGTGATGGAGAGGGAATCCAGGTCCACCTGATGCCCGACGCCGCGTACCGGCCGTGCGACCTTGCTTCGCCGCATCGCGCGCCCCTGCAGCGGCCTTCGCCTTTTCACCGTCCCGGCAGCTGGCTTTGCACACGTCCAGGGACTGGAGATCTCCATCTAGGACATCGTGCTCAGAGGCAGGCAGACGGTGTCACGCCGTTGGTCAAACCGGTTTTCCGCTGAGTCTGTTTGGTTTAATGTTCGCAACGCCGATTTGAGCCACGCGCCGAGATTGCAATGACAAGGTTGCATACGCCGAAAGTGACAGTGGCATGCGGCGCGTCGATAGTGGCTCCCTCGCCGGTGGGCACATGGCTCAAATCGGCGTCAGCGGCAATACCCCTGCGAGAACTTTCGGTCGAGAAAATGGTTGCGACATGCTTATGCGCGGGCTCAGTGCGTTCGCGTAGCTTGGCACGTATGGTCCTCCACATGCGCCATGAGACTTTCCCCAATCACTTGCCCGAGTCGCACGGGAACAGCATTTCCGATCAAGCGACCAACAGTGGTCATGTGGATTCGCTCACCGGCCTTCACGAACTGGTATCCCCGCGGAAATGTCTGCAGGATTGCGCCCTCGCGCAGAGAGAGCGCACGGTCCTGCTCGGGATGACCAAATCGACCGCTGCCGAAGCCGTAGAACTGAGTAGTGATAGTGGGAGACGGAAAATCCCAATCCATCCGTCCATACACGCCGGGAAAGCTCTGTCCTGTTTCGCTCTTGTGGCACGGCGCAAGCAGATCAGGATCCCAATCGCGCCAGCTTCCGCCAGGGCGAGCGGCCCTGATTCGGCGCTCGTTGAGTTCGGTGAGCCGACTCGTCCGGTGGATTGGATCGTGTTGAGAAGCTTCACCCGCACCAAGCGCCTGCATTCCCTGTATTGCCGACCGAACAGTGCGTCGCCGGTCACGCTTAGGGTCGCGATCACGCAACTTCAACTCGCCGAGTCGCGAGGCAAGCAAGACCAAACGGGCGCGGGCCTGCGGAATTCCGTACTCCTCGCACTTAACGATGCTGACACTCACTTGATAGTCGTTGTCGCGGAGCGTCTGGACGAACCCAGCGAAGACCGCATGCTTTCGCACCTGCGGAACGTTCTCCATGGTCACCAGTGTCGGCAGGCACTCCTCAACAATACGGCCGAAATGCTCCAGCATCGGCCACCGAGCGTCGGACTCGTCGGTCTTGTGAAGGCTGTAAGCAGAGAACGGCTGGCAGGGTGCGCACCCAGCCAAAAGTGAGATCGAATCCTTGTTCCTGCCGAAATGCGCGTCGATCTGGGCGCCGGTCAGCTCACCAACATCCGCGCGATGGAATTTCGCTCGACCGTTGTTCTTCTCATACGGCCATTCACAAGCTGCATCTATGTCGTAACCAGCGACGACACCAATACCAGCCTTGCGCAGCCCGTGGGTCAGCCCTCCCACGCCACAGAAAAGGTCCACTGCAGTAATAGAAGGCATGGCTCAGAGCAAAACGTCACTGCGTTCGATGTTATCCGATCGACCTCACGAAGAGCCTGCCGGCGCCCGCGCGAGCTCGCCCAGCCGCGCGACGATTGCGGCCACGGCGTCCTCGACTGGTTCATGCTCCCAGATCCGTAAAACCGACCACCCGGCCCCGGCAAGCCTCACGTCGGAATCTCGGTCCCGCGCCGTGTTGGCAGCGATCTTCTGCCTCCACCACTCCGCATTCGTCTTGGGCTGTGTGGCATGCCGCGGGCAACCGTGCCAGAAGCAGCCGTCGCAGAACACTGCAAGTTGATATCGAGTGAAAGCGATGTCGACCGTTCTCGTCGTACCCACAATGGCTCGGAAGTGGATACGAAATCGGAACCCCATCTTGTGGAGCGCAGATCTGATCGCGCGCTCGCGCGCGTTGTCGAAGCCACGTGTACGGGCCATTCGACGGCTAGTTGCCGCCGCGGTTTCGGTCCGAGCGAACGCTGTCATGATCCAATCAGAACGGGCGGCGTACGAACACGTGTTGGTCAACCGCTTCTGGTCATGCGTTGCGATCCACCGGCGCGCGGGCGAGCCGACCGCTCCTCGCGAGGTCGATGGCGCGCTGCGGCCTGCGCGATGCATGGAACGTGTCGATCAACCAAGTCGTTCCTTCGAACTCCGTGCCCAAACTCTCCAGCGCTGTGGCCTCCGACCACAGTGGGTGTACCAGAACATATCGTTCCCTGCTGCGTCTACGCACGACGGCGGGCAGCTGCAACGACCCTGCCGATTCCAATGTGAAGACGTCCGGACTGAGCGAAACGAGGTCCATGGCAATATCGCGAGCATCGGTGGGCCAGTCCTCCAGCTCCGCGGCGGTAGTCCAATTGCCGTCGCTGCCTGCGGCCCAAGCGGGGTCCACGAGGACACGCAAGGCGGCCAAGCCGAGCCGCCAGTCCAAGAGCCCGTGGTACTGACGGTTGCCATAGCGCAGCATGCATTCATAGCAGGCGGCTTTGCAATTGCGCCGATGATGAAGCGTGAGATACCCCTTGATCAGCGGATCAGTGGTGGGCGTCTCCACCATACTGCGTATCAGTCTCAGCACCTCCGGCTCAGCGCCCGCCCCCAGACGGCGACAGAATCCGGCACCGTTCGGTAGGAAGTCGCTGATCTGAAGCACCGGCTTGCCATTCCTCAAACGCGGCTCCAGAGGGTCGAACTCTGCAGGGTCGATATCCATTGCGAGTGCAGCGCGTTGCACCAGGAGTTGCGTCGCACTGACGAGCGCCGCACGAACGCCAGTGTCAGCCACGTCTCGTCCAATACGCCCCACATCCAGGCGAGCAGAAACCGAAGTTGGCGTCAGGAACAAGGCATCCGTCGTCTTGCGGGACATCAAGCGCACGACCTCGGCATCACCTTGGCCATCGATACGCTTCCAGGCCGCGAGCTTCTGGCAGGCCTCTGGAGTCAGCATCTGACCTGGAAGCCGCCAGTCCCGTCGGGGGGCGATCTGCACTCGATGCGACTCCACCGGGAAAAGTGTGAAAGGGCGGACGCTATCACCATCGCCGATACCATCGTTGAGCCTCAGTACGGTGGCCTTGTCCGAACTCCCCACCGATAGGTTGCTGCCTTCGATCTCGCGGATCGCGATGTCGTTGGCTTCGATCGTCACCACACGACGGAAAGCTACGAGGTCCTCGTTCTCATCCGCGGGTTCAGATCGAAATGTCGTCGTGAAAGCGCGAGGTGTCACATAGCGTTCGAACAGTTCCTTCGCAAGCGAGGTACGGCAGTCGCAGCAACTCACCGAAACCGTCGGCTCCTGGACGACGCTTGCAACGGCGCCGCAGGAGGGGCACGCAGCGATCCATCGTTCTTCGTCCATCCAAGCTTCCGCGATAGTCGCATCGCTCCCCCGTCGAAACGGGCTAGGAGACAATAGCACCGAAGACAGCCCGACCGACTCGAAGCGACGCTTGTCGCGTACCAGCGAACGTCCCGGTGCGAACTCGAAGATCGCAAGATCCTGCTCCCGGTCGACAGTGGAGAACTCGGCCGCAGCACGGCCCTCCTGCTTCGCACCCATGTACAACGGCTTGACTCGTGTCGGCATGCCGTACATGGGCAGGATCCCGTGTTCGGCCAAGAACTCTCCGAGCGGCTTAGGCGACGCAGCGCCTTCCTTTTCGAAGGACCAGATCAGGGCGACGAGATCATCGACCTGCAACCCACCGATCATTTCATTCGAAAGCGTTGGGTCGCGGTCCGCTAAAGCAGCTATGACCGCATCCCGCGTTGAGACCGTCTTGGATAGCGCAAATCCGAGCCGCGACTTCCAATCGCCATCGGTCGCGTAGACGGCCGAAGCCCCAGGGAACTCACCATGCGTGTCGTGGAGCAGATCCCCCGGATACGCTGCGCCATCCTCGGCACGCAGCAGGCCGAAGGCGCCGACCAACCAAGCCTTTCGTGCCACGCGAAGTGCAATGTCTCCGTGTCCGCGCGTCAGAAAGGGCGGCGGCGGCGGATCGCCGGTGATCGCCTCTGGGTTCCGAAAGTAGTGAAGGTCGTGGCTGCGACTTCGACAGAGCGTGGCAACGAAGGAGAATGCTTGGCCTCGCCGGCCGGCGCGGCCCACACGCTGCTGATAGTTGAACCGCTGCGGCGGCATGTTGGCCTGGTAGACGGCCTGCAATGGCCCGATGTCGATACCGACCTCCATGGTCGTCGTGACGGACAACAGGTCCGTCTCGATGGCGCGTCTTCTGAGCGAGATCTTCTCGGGGCGCCCTTCGTCCACAAAGATCCCCTTGAAAGCGCGCAGCCTATCGGCCGGCGACTCGGTCTGGCCGGTCAACTCCGCGCACGAGAGCCTGAATGCCGCGTCCTCGGTTTGGAAACCTCGGGCCAGTCGACGCGCAAGGAAATTTGCTCGCTGCAGCTCATCGACGGATCCACTCGGGACGGTGGGGAGCGGTTCTAGGCATCGCGTGCAGAATCCAGTTCCACGGTGCAGGTGCACTCGATCGCATGTGGCGCATCGATAGAACGGATCTCCCGGCTTCGATAGCTTGACATACAGACCGATCAATCGAATCACTCCACGGTCGTGGTCGTTTCGCGAAAGCTCCTCCAGTAGTCTGCGCATCACCGCGTTCGGGTCTTGTCCCACTGAAGAGGCCTCAGCAAACCTACGAATGCGTCTTGGCAGTTCCTCCGGTCTGTCGACATACGCCGGATCCGTCCATTTGTTCCCCTCGACGCTATAGCTATCGCCGAAGACTCGCAGATATGCATCGAGTCGGTCCGAATCGGGCGTCGCGTTGGCAGTGATGGAGGGGTAGCCAATGCCCGTCTCCTCTAACGCGAAATAGTTCTTCGAGAACAGCACCTCGTACGTCAACGGCCGTTGCTCTGCCACCATGGCGCTGCGTGCAAGACCAGGCTGGTCGTTCTGGTCGATCGAGATCCATTCAGGAGTTCCTGACCGCCCCTTCGGATCGACCCACTCGAACCATGGCCTGTCTTGGACCAGGTTGACGCCCGCCGGATCGATAGGATGAACGCCAAGCTCCACGTGTCGACGCATCAGTGGCCTCAGAATCGCATCGCGCGGCGCTTGAGGCTCGAGCAGGTCGGCGAGTGCAACACGCGAACCGTCGCCTCGCTGTCGAGCAAGCTCCGCCAGGTCGAACAGGCGACGGTACTCGGCCTTGTCCTTCCTATCGAAGGCTTCGTCGGCCTGCCGTTCCAGCTCTGCGGCATCCATGCATACATTCTCTTCGGCGAGCCTTCGAATCTCGGCGACGAGAAGCTGACGACGCATGTCCTGGTGGTGACGGCGCTCGATGTCGAGGGCCGCTCGGGCGGCATCCTGCCGACTGTCTGAGAAGACGATCGATTTCGTGGCGGTCCCACTCACGTGGAGAAGCGAGAAGACCTCAGTCGCAAGCAGCTGAGAGGCCTTGGCGAAACCTGTTCGGAAACTGCGGAGCGGCGAGAGAGCACCCATGCCCTTCTTTCTCGCAGAGTAGTCGCTCCCACACGAGGGGCACGCCCTTGGGAGCGCAGAACCCGCAGTGCTCGCTCTGAGCGACGTGCGAAACAGCGAGCCGGGAACTGTGAACTCCCCGCTCCCTGTTGGAAGTATCACGCTGTTGCGTGTGTCCAGAACTCGGTGGACCCATTCCTCAGTCGCAGGAACGTTCCTGGGTTCGGCGCGCGACGGCCAGAACATTGCGTACTCGTCGTGTGCCAACTTCTCGTAGAGCGTATCGCTCGAGCGCTCCGGCAACTGCTCGAGATCGGGAGACGTCGTAAGGAGCTCGGATCCCTTGGACGATTGGGCACTTCGACGACCGCCAATAAAGAGCTCCCCGCAACACTCGCAATAGATCATCTCGAACATGCGCCTGGAGCGCATGTCGTTGCCAACGGAATGAGTCTGACCCCGCTCGATGCTTGGCTCGTCGTATCGAACGACGGACCCTTCCATGCGTGGCGCACAGAAGAGGCCCTCCATGCTTCGGAAGAACGTGTGCACTCGAAAACTTGGGAGATGCGCAGGTAACTTTGCCGTGTAGAGGCCCTTTTCCCCGATGCGGTCGCCCAGACCCCGAAGAAGACAAAGGCCTTGAAGGGCAGCTTCCCGATCTGGGTCTTCCTCCCCAAAGATTGCCGACGCGACTGAACTGGCGGCCGTTGCTCTGGATGTGCCGCCTTGAGCAGGACCACATGCGTGCGCCAGGATTCGAGCAGTCTCGGCCACGAGATCGACTGCCACCTGAGGAATGGGCCGAGCCGCTACTTCGATGCCCAGCGCGCTGGCTGCGTCGATGATCAACCCGTCGAGCACATGCGGCGGTGCTTCGATCCGAGCAACGAAGCGATCGGCACCGGAAGCCAAAGTATCGACCAATGCAACGAACGGCTTCGTCGGCAACTGCGCGTGCGCTGTAGGCGGTTCGTGGACCGGCGTGCCCTTCACGACAGCCCCAAGCCACGTCTCGCGGCTGGCGTCGCCCATAAGGCCAGGAGCGGCAGAGGTGCCAAACGTTCCGAAGAAGTCCTGCAGGTACTGCGCCGTCTCATCCGCTTCGGCCCCTTCAGTCGGCAAGGAGGCGCTGGAGGCCAGCACGCGCAGCTTGTGCCGCATCTCCGGAAGGTGAAGATCGAGCCTGGCGATGAGCGTTCTGAGCAGGCCGACGACCTCCGCACCCGACGAGCCGCGGATCAGGTGCAGTTCGTCCAGGATCAGGAAGAAGTAGGCCTCTGGCGACGATCTCAACCACTTGCGCGTGGCATCCCAGATCGGGGCCTCGACGTCGCGCACGAGCATGGTCGCCAACATCGACGTGTTCGTGACGAGAATGTCCGGAGGCGACATCTGCATATCCCACCTTGAGACAAGCTCACCCCCGTCCAAGGAGGGGAACATGTACCGGGTCGGCTCGGGAGGCTCCACACCACTTTGCCGTGCTTCAGCGGCTCCACGCGCGTCGTACCGGCGAGCGGTATCCTGGTCGTCGTCGAGATCCTTCATTGCCGTTGCGAGCTTTTCGATCCGTGTCGCACGCCTGCGCACCTCGTCGGGATCCCCCGCGAGACGCGGATGGTCGAGATGTCCGGTGACCGGCGCCTGCCCGGTGTATCGCCCGAAGAACACCCTGTTCCCGCGGAAGCGATCGTCCATCACGGCGTGCGCTTCGGGCGAATCGAACGTCTTCCTGAGGCGTCCCATCTGATCCTCCACCAATGCATTCATCGGGTAGAGCAACAACGCCCTCACTGCCATCGGCCGCTTCGGATGCTCGAAATCTCGACGTGGAAGGAATGTTCCTCCCCGAGTGAACCATCGGGTCGGAGAAGCCGGCCGGAGCGGCTCCGGCCAATGGACTGCCTCCTTGGACAACGCCGCGAGCAGCGGCAGCATGAACGATTCGGTCTTTCCGGAGCCAGTGCCGGAGGTGACGATGCCCGGACTGCCGAACAGAACACCCTTGGCGAGCATGTCCATCTGATGCCGGTACGGCTTGAAGAATCGAGCCCGCCTCAGCTCACCCGATTTCGTTGCCTTGCCCGGAAAAAGTCCAGACAGGGCAAGTTCGATGAAAGCCCGGCGCTCATCGTGGGAGAACGCCTCCAACGGGTTCCCGCTTCCCTTGAGCTTGAGAAGATCCTCCAGAGCATGCTCGGATTCCATGTAGCGAGCGACGGGCTCCAGGAACAGTTCCGTGGTCAATGCCCCAGGGCTACGAAGCAGACGCCTGCGAGCCTCCGCCAGATCCGGGTCGGCGATCCTGAACGCGGTGTCAAGGTAGCTCAGCCAGAATTCGCGAACTCGCTCAAGGGATCCTATCGGGTCGATCATCAGTCTCGATCAGCGTTGTAAGTGGAGGGCCTTCAGCTCGGCATGCGCACCGCGAAGGGGTTCATCGAGGTCATCAAGCCGACCTGTCGTGAGGAACGTTGCCCAGGACAGCGCGACATCTGACGCCTGCGATCCTTCGAGCGCGGCCCTGAGGCGGAGGGCTCGAGCCACCGTAACTGGTGCGTGCTCATCGCGGCGAAGCTGTGTAGGCGGACTTTTGGGTTTGAGAGCGCGCGACGCCAGATCGGCCGTCAGCGTGGTCGGAATTCCCGCCTCGGCGCCCAACGCGTAGTCGCACCGGTACCCGTCCGGTTCGAACCGAGCCTTGATGGCGATGAGGTCACGCCGGAGCGCAAACGCATCGGGGAACTCATCGTCGTCCGAGTCACGACCGACCATCGTCGACACCACCAGGAGATTCGATGGTCGAGAGGAAGAATTCAGGACTGCCCGCAGTGAGCCGATCCAGAGCCTGAACGGCGCCGAATCAAGGTTCCGAAGGCACAGGAGCACCGTGCTTTCAGGCTCCAGTACCGCACGGTTCCACGCCATGGCGAACGCAGTCGGGCGATGACTTCCAGGTACTCGCCAGAGATCATCCAAGCCGATCGCACTCGGATCCAAGACCTGATTGCGCACCCTCCCGCCCGCCACTGCACGCGCGAGCGCGCCAAGCGCCAACTCCGAAGCGACTCCAACGAGGAGGACGAGCTCACCAGCTCGAAGTGCACCATCGAGCAGCTGAACATCCGCTGTCTGCACGCCAAAGAAGCGTGCTTCGTGGTCGAGCCTGCTGGGGAGCTCTGCCAACCCGATCTCCAACGGGGCATCACCGGTCGGCGACCACCACGGGGCGCTGTGCATGGGCGTTGCGGAAGAACCCAGTAGTCCCTTGAGGCGAAGACCCAGCTGGGCAGCACGCTCGTCGCCGACCAGGTTGGCTGCTTCGGTCGAATCGAGAAGCTGCGCTGCGAGCCCCTCGAGCTCAAGCTTGAAGCTGCGAACTCGTTGTTCGGCCACCGATTCCTCGCTGGCGGCCGTCATGGCTCTGGCCTCCGCGGCCGCTCTGTTCCTGTCGGACGCAGCGAGCTCCTCAGCCGATCGACTGAGAGCGCGCTGACGAACCGCAAGTTCGTCGCCCGCACTCTTCACTTTCCTGTCAGCCTCGTCCGCGGCTTCTCGCGCTCTGATTCCCTCTGTTTCGAGCCTCAGTTTCTCGGAAAGAAGCGTCTGAATCTCGTCGTCCAGGCCGCGCACCTCTTCCCGTCGCTGCCGCAGTGACTCTTCGAGCGTCGCACGCGCTTGCCTCTCGATGTCCGCCAACATCGTTTGCGCCCTGCTCGCCACCACGCGTTCGAGCAGCGACTTGCCAGCTTCCGATTTGATCAGCAGCTCGCCCAGCTCCTGCACGGCATCCAACGACTCGACCGCCGCGGGCCAACCTTCGCGCAGTCGTCTGATCGACACGTCACTGATACGCGCTTCCTCACCAACGACGCGCGCGTCGGTCAACGACTTGAGGAGGCGCTTCGCGGGATCTTCCACACCCTTCGAGCTGAGACCGAAGTAGGAGTCGACGGCTGCCCTGTAGCGTTCCAGAATCCTTGCGAGGAACTCACGATCAGGCGTCCAATCGATCAGTTCCCCGGTCGACCCCGTGCCCGCTTCGATGGGAAGGTAGGCGAAGTCATCCGAGTGTTGATATGGATTCCAGGAAGCATCGATCGTTGGCAGCTCGACGACGCCATCCGCGGGTAGTCTGGCCACCCAAGTCGTGCCGGACTTCTCGAACTTGAAGCGCCCGTACCGCCCTTCGGACAACAATACAAATGCCTGACGAGGCTGGTGGTCGGGAAGCCGGACACCATCCCTCAGGATTCTTTTTCGAGCCTCCGCGGTAGTTAGATGCCGAAGATCCAGAACAGGGATCGCTCGCGTTGGCACAGCGGCTGATGGTCGCTTGTCCGAGTCACCCAAAGCCTCGCGGGGGAAGAACCAGAAGCTCCCGATGCTCCCATGTCCGTTCAGCTCTCCCCGGGCAACTTGAACACCACTGCTGCGAGTGAACCGCTTCCTTCGATCGTCCAAGCGAACCCAAGCGCCATCCTGCAGCATCGCCAGAGGGTCGAAACGCGCAAAGAATTGGTTGACCTCGGCAAGCTTGCCGAAGAAGCTGTCAAGGGCTGTTGACGGCTGAGGTAACTCGTTCATGAGGCAAATGTTCGCATGGTGCGATCCGCTCGGTGACGCGCCATCCCGATCGATCTTGAGCTGAGCGGATCATTGAACCTGGTCGGTGCGGCCTCGCTTCGAACGATGTGGCGTCCGAGGCAGGCTCGTACTGCGTTGAGCCCAAGGGCACAGGAAGGGTACGCGTATCCCCAACTCGTGCCACATGGGATGACGCCTGGCGATCTCAATGTAAGGGCGTGCAATGTGCAAGCCAGGTGCAGCGGCAGGTGTCCGCTAGCGGACAACCTCGTGAGCAACGCGCCGCGCTCCAGAAACATCGCCCTGCGCGCCCTCCGAAATGCCTCGCATAGGGCAACCGACCGCGAAGGAGATACGAACCGAACTGGCGAACCTCCATCGACGCTGTAGAGGTCTTCCCTGTCCGCCTCGACGCGGCGCCACCAGCGCACATCGACCTCCTCCGCTGCAGCCTTCAATCCGAGGTCACGGAACTCCCCTGCTGACCAGCTCCACTCCTTATGGAGACGGTGCTTGTCGATTCCGGCCGGGGCTACCGACCACGATGCAGGTCCCCGCAATCGAGCCGCGCTTCGAAGAGTCCCGATGGGCCAGGCCAGCTCTTCGGAAAGCCTTTGCAATGGAACGCCCATTGCCACGGACGTCAGTGGAGAGAGCGATCCCACGCCTTGCAGGGATTTGACAGTCCCGCCCATCGAGAGCACTGTCGCCTGGAACCGGGCGCGAACGCCCCAGCTTGCCGACCCGCACAACAGTACCGCCTCCGACCCGTCCGCCCTGATCGCGCTGAGGCTCGGCCTGACGAGGCACCAAAGGCTTGCCCGCCATCGAATGGCAGCCTTCGCTTGCAACCATCCGGATTCTTGGAGTGTTCGAAGGATTTCCCAAGGCGACGGTCCGGGGATCAGCTCTCGAATCAAGCCGATGAGATCTCGTTCTGCCCATCCCGACGCGCCCCTCGCGTAGATAACTTCGAGAAGGTCGTCGAAGAGCGACTCTCGGTTCGGATCGCTCCATCGCTCGAAGGGGGCAGAATCCGCGACCTCGATTTCGGCTTCGATCCACGCCTCGTCATTGGTTTCGACCTTGTTGTCGAAGAACGAATAATCTGCAAACTTGATCGAATGATCGGCTAATCGCTTCTGCAGCGCCTACCCAAGCGCTACGCGGCTTGCCAGCCAGGTCGGTGCTTCAGTCCGATGGTTGCGCTTTGGCAACGATTGCCGGACCTTGCACGAAAAATCCGCCAGTGCGTTGCGATTTGGACGCATAAACTGCAAGCGTGTTGCACTCCCTTTGAACGGCTGCAATGACCTCCAAGTCGCCCCCAAAGTCTGTTTCAGTGCGCGGCCGCACGCCTGGTGTACTTGAGGGCGTCGCGAGCAAGCGCTGGCGGCAACTTGAGCGGATTGCGCAGGCCTTACGTGCCCTAGGCGACACCCCATTGACCCAAGCCCGGGCCGAACGCTTGGCCGAACGCTTCGGCGTTCATTGGGCAACCATCTATCGCTACCGTGCGCGCCTCGGTGAGATTGACGAGGCCAGCGCCATTGCAGGTCGCACGCGTGGATGGAAGCCGCTGGCATCGCGCCTCTCGGTCAAGCAGGAGCAAGGCATCGAGGAGGCCATCAACGTGCTGCGGAAGAGGGCTGGGCCAACACGCGTCGTCGACCTGGTCGAGGAAGTCGCCGCGCGTTGTCGGCTGCTCCGGGTCCCCTGCCCTTCTCGCCCGGCCATTGACCGGCGCCTTAAGCGCTACAGCGGCATCAAGGTTCATCGACGTGGAGTGGCGACGCCGGGAAACGCTGACCCCAAGATCTCGCCGGGCTCGTTCATCGTTCAGCGGCCACTGGACGTCGTGCAGATCGACCACACGCCGATGGACATCGTCGTGGTCGACGACCTCTATCGCCAGCCCCTGGGCAAGCCATACCTGACGCTGGCCACCGACGTGGCCACGCGCTGCATCCTCGGCTTCGTGATCTCGTTCGTGCCGCCCGGCGCCGGCACGGTGTCACTCTGCATGACGCTCATCGTCTCACCCAAGGCGGCTTGGCTGCAGCAGCTTGGCGTCGTTGGCGATTGGCCAATGGCGGGACTGCCCAAGACGCTGCACCTCGACGGCGCGGCCGAGTTCAAGAGCAAGGCCTTGAAGCGCGGCTGCGGCCAGTACGGCATCGAGCTTGTCTATCGCGAGCGACCCCACCATGGTGGTCACATCGAGAGGCTGATCGGCACGAAGATGAGCAAGCTCAAGAGCTTGCCTGGTGCCACCGGCGGCTCTCCCAAGGCTCGCCGCTCCTACGACCCCGACAAGCACGCCGCACTGACACTGGGCGAACTGGAGGCCTGGTTTGCACAGCAGATCGTGGGCCGCTACCACCACGATCCGCACCGCGGTCTCAAGGGCGGTACGCCCGCTGGCGCTTGGGCATTACATCCAGCATCGGGTTTACCACCCGGGCCGCTAAAGCGCTTCCGGATTGCCTTCCTTCCTGCCATCAGCCGTACGTTGCGCCGAGACGGCATCGTGTTCGAACACCTGCGCTACTGGCACCCGATCTTCTCGCAGTGGTTGGCTCGTCGCGAGCGTCTGACCCTGCACTTCGACCCGCGCAATCTGTCCAAGCTGTACGTGCCCCATGAAGATGACTACTTGGAGGTGCCATTCGCGGACCTGCGCTTGCCTCCCGTGAGTCTGTGGGAAGTGCAAGCCGCGACGCGCCATCTGCGCCTGGCCGGACAAAAGTCCATCAACCCGGCGCTGCTCGTCGAAGCCATCGAAAAGCAGCGTGGGATCGTGCGGGCCGCGCAGGCCAAGACCCGCAAGATGCGCCGCAAGCAGCAGGTTGCCCATCGGCCAGCCACCGTCGGCATCGACCCACTCAATGAAGCTGCCGCGCCAACGCCGAAGTCCGAGATCGACTGGAGCAAGCCAGCCGTGCCGTTTGAGGGAGAAGTTTGGCACAGCCGCCGCCGCTGACCTAGAACTTGGGAGGATCGCCATGCCGGTTCATGCACACCTCTGCGCTGAGGCTCGCGTCATCGCGGACCTCGGCGATGCCCAGCGAATTGCCCATCTGGCCGAGGATCACTGGATCGACTACCCACGAGCGCGGCAAGCCCTGCAAGAGCTAGAACGCATGTTGGACTGCCCTGAACGCACCCGCATGCCAGGACTCTTGCTGCACGGCGAGTCCAACATCGGCAAATCGATGGTCATACGGAAGTTTCTGCGCGCCCACCCGCCGCGTGAGTTCAACACGGACACAGGTCTTCTGCAGGTAGATGTTCTGGCCGTCGAGATGCCTTCAGCACCGCAGGAGCGACGCCTTTATGGGCAGTTGCTCATGGCCTTGAATGCGCCCTATCGTCCTGGAGACCGTCTGGCTGCCGTGGAGTTCACCGCGCTGACAATCTTGCGCAAGGTGGCGCCGCGCATGATCATCGTGGACGAGGTGCACAACCTTCTGGCCGGTACAGCGCACGAGCAGCGTGCGTCGCTGAACCTGCTCAAGTTCCTGTCTAACCAGCTCAAGTGCGCGATCGTTGCGCTCGGCACCCGAGACGCGCTGGCCGCTATGCAAACCGACGCCCAGATCGCCAGCCGCTTCCCGAGCTTCGAGCTTCCGCGGTGGCAGGAGAACGAAGACTTCCGAGGCTTCCTGGCTGGGTTCGAGCGGCAACTGCCACTGCGACAGGCATCCCGAATCTCTGGGAGCCGCGCCATGGTCAGCGCGATCATGAGCGCCACCAGCGGGATCACGGGGCACATCAGCGAGCTGTTGTGCCGCGCGGCGGAGGCGGCGATTCGTTCAAAGAAGGAATGCATCACACCGGAACTCCTGCAGTCTGTGATCGGTGCACGCTCGTTCGCATGAGAACCGCTGCGACGCGACATGCCGGCCTGCCCTTCGTTCCCCAGCCGAGACCGGATGAGCTTCTGGGCTCGTGGCTTCTTCGCATCGCGCAGCTCTACGGCCTGAGCCTGACAACGCTTCTGGTCCGGCTGGGTACCCTGCAAACTGGCACTGCTCAACTTCCTCATTGGTTTTCCATCGACGCCAGCACTGTCAACATGGACGCCTTGTCCGCGGCAACGCACTTGCCGCGATCCGATCTGGAGACGATGACTCCTGCAGCTTGCAGGCCCCACTGGCCTGAAGAACTCGGTGCTTGCGAGAGATGTCTGACGGAAGCAACGCACTCCGGCGAGTCACTCGTGTGGAATCGGAACTGGATGAGCCCCTGGGCCACCGTCTGCAACATCCATGGCACGTTGCTGACTCCAGTGGCCACGCGTCGGCTGATTCGTGTGCGATGTACAGAGACTCTCGGCGCTGCAATTCAGTCGGCGGCCACGGCTCCAAAATTGCTCGATGAGGAGCCCATCTGTGCGAGCGACGCCTTGTGGTTGCAGGCTCTATGCATGGCCAGAACAGCCGTGCGTTTGCCGTGGGGGAGAACCCGGCCGAGCGATTTGGCTCGTGTCGTGAACGCTGTGGCCCATGAGGTGATCTCCCAGCCAACCTTCGACGGGAGCGCTTGCGCGCCTACGGCCAACTCCCGAACACTGGCAGTCAAGGACTTCGCGCTCGAGTCCACGGCTGATCAGCGAGCGGTGGCGTCGCTGCCAACCCACCTACGGCAACGCCAATGGGTCCTGGCCAGGGTCGCTCACGTCTTGCGATGGGCACTTGAGGCGAGGACGTTTCCCGCCTCTTGGTCATCGGCTTCAGTCAAGCGCATGGCATCGACGAGCGGATGGCCGCAGGGGGCCCTCGCCTGGGTATGCCCCGATGCAGCCGACTTGGTCCTTCAACAAGGCGAGCTGAGAAGGAAGCACAGCATCTCACCCAGCTACTTCAAGGCCTATTCGGCCCTGCTTGCTTCGATCCAGTGAACCGATCCGTAGGGGGCGGCTTTGCTGCCGCTGACCAGGATCACTAGCGATTATTCGTTCAAGCTAGCCGGTCATTCGTGCAAATTTGCAGTTATTTCGTTCTTCGACACTGGAGGCCACCGGCGGCTACGAGTTCGAGGCAGCGTGTGCGCTGCAGGCCGCAGGCCTTGCAGTGGCCGTGGTGAACCCTCGCACGGCCCGCGACTTTGCTCGCGCCATGGGTGCTCTGGCCAAGACCGACGCGCTGGACGCGCGCATGCTGGCAGCCTTCGCCCGCGTGCTGCACCAACACCCCGAGCGCGAACGCTTTGTCAAGCCTCTGGCCGATGCCGAGCTGCAGCAACTGCAGGCCCTGGTGCTGCGCCGTCGCCAGCTGGTGCAGATGCTGACCGCCGAGCGACAGCGCCTGCGTCTGGCCCATGCAGCCGCTCGCCCGAGCATCGGGCGGGTCATCGAGTTCCTCAAGCAGGAGCTTGGCGACAGCGAGGCCGAGGTGGCCACGCATGTGCAATGGCACCACGCGCAGCTGGCCCAGGCGCTGGCCAGTGTGCCGGGCATCGGAGCGGCCAGCGTGGCTGTGCTGCTGGCCGAATTGCCAGAACTGGGCAAACTCGACCGGCGCCGCATTGCTGCGCTGGTGGGCGTAGCTCCCCTGAACCGAGACTCCGGCCAGATGCGCGGACAGCGCTCCATTTGGGGCGGGCGGGCAGATGTGCGGCGCACGCTTTACATGGCCACCCTTGTGGCCGTGCGCCACAACCCGGCCCTCAAGGCCTGCTACGAACGCCTGCTGGCAGCGGGCAAGCGCAAGAAGGTCGCCTTGGTCGCCTGCATGCGCAAGCTACTGACCATGCTCAACGCCATCGCAAAGCATGGCTCTACCTGGCAGCCAGCGATGCATACCGCTTGACTGCCAAGACGGTTGCTCAGTCCTGCCTTCCCTGAGCCCTAAGCGACCAGCCGTTGAATCTCTTTGAGCAGCACTTGTGGTGCGAATGGCTTGGCCACGTGCATGTCGAAGCCCGCGTCCAGCGCCATGGCGCGGTCGTCTGGCCGGCCGAACGCGGTCAGCGCAATGGCCGGCAGCCGCGGCAGCCCCTGCTGGACCTCCAGAGTCCGCCATTGACGGATCAGCGCGTACCCGTCCTTGCCAGGCAGGCCGATGTCACTCAGCAGCAGGTCGGGTCGGCGCGCTTGCAGCGCCGCCAGGCCGCTGTCGTGGTCGCCGGCGATGCGCACCTGGGCGCCGCGGTCCTCCAGGATGTGGCCCAGCATCTCGGCTGCATCGCGGTCGTCCTCCACCACCAGCACCCGGCGGCCGCTGAGGCCGGCCAGTGCTGCATCGTCGAATGCACCGAACTGCGAATCCAATGTGGGGCTTCCGTCGGCCATGGTCGGCTGCAGCGGCAGCCAGACGCGCGCCGTGGTGCCGGCGTCCAGGCCCGGGCTGCTCAGTTCCACACCACCGCCGTGCAGCTCGGCCAGGTGCTTGACGATGGACAGGCCCAGCCCCAGGCCGCCGCTGGCGCG
>NZ_QPJK01000019.1 GCF_003337555.1 Pseudorhodoferax soli
CGCGCGCTGGTGGTGGACGACAACGACGCGGCGCGTGAACTCATGGGCACGCAGCTGTCGGGCATGGGCTTTGCGGTGGACACCGTGGGCAGCGGCGAAGATGCGCTGGCCGCGGTGGCGCGTGCGCAGTCCGGCAAACCCTATGGCCTGATGGTGGTGGACTGGCAGATGCCGGGCATGGACGGCATCGAGACGGCCAAGCGCGTGCGCGGGCTCAACGATGGGCTGCGCATCGTGATGGCCACAGCCTACGGGCGAGACGAGGTGCGCGCGCATGCCGACGAGGCGGGCATCGAGGCCTTCGTGGTCAAGCCCGTGAGCGCCTCCGCGCTGGTCGACGCGCTGATGACGGCGCTGGTGCCGAACACCGCACCGTCCTCGCGCGCCGTGCAGATCCAGGAGATCGCACCGGACCTGCTGCGCGGCGTGCGGCTCCTGCTGGCCGAGGACAACGAGATCAACCAGCAGATCGCGATCGAGCTGCTGGAAGGGGCGGGCGCCACCGTGCGGGTGGCCGGCAACGGCAAGGAGGCCTTCGACCTGGTGCAGGCCGGCGAGTCCTTCGACGCCGTGCTGATGGACCTGCAGATGCCCGTGATGGGCGGTCTGGAGGCCACCGGCTTGATCCGCGCGGACGCACGCTTCGCCACGCTGCCCATCATCGCCATGACCGCACATGCGATGGTGGAGGAGCGCGAGCGCTGCCTGGCGGCCGGCATGGTGGACCACATCACCAAGCCGCTGGACCCGCCTTCGATGTTCAAGGCGTTGCTGCGCTGGGTGCAGGCGCGCCCGGTGGAAGCTGCGGCGGCGCGGCCAGATGCGCCTGCCCCGCAGGCCGAACACGACTTGCCCGACATCGCGGGGCTGGACCTCGCCGCCGGCCTGCGCCGCGTGGGCGGCAACCGCGCGCTGTACCTGCGGCTGCTGCACCAGTTCGCGGACGGGCAGGCCGATGTCGTGCAGCGCATCGAGGCCGCCCTGGCCGGCGGCAAGCGGGAAGAGGCCGAGCGGGCGGCGCACACCGTGCGCGGCGTGGCGGGCAACATGGGCCTGGCCAGCCTGCAGACGGCAGCCGCCGCCCTGGAAGAGAGCCTGCGCCACGGGCGCGACGTGTCCGCCGCGCTGGCGGCCTTCGGTGCCGAACTGTCGGCCTGCGTGCAGGCGCTGCGCGCAGCCTGGGGTGCACAAAGCGCCCAGGCCGTGCCCGTTGCCGCCGCGCCGGCCATCGACGCGGCCGAGGCGGCAGGCCATGCACAGCAGTTCGCGCGCCTGCTGGCCGACTGCGATGCGCAGGCCGAGGACTACCTGGCCGCGCACCGCGGGGCACTGGTGCAAATCTGCGGCGCCGAGGCGGTGGCCGCCACCGCGCTGGCCGTGCAGGCCTTCGATTTCGACGCCGCGCTGCAGGCCGTGCGCGATGCGGCCGCGCAGCAGGGCGTGGTGATCGAAGCGACCGCCTGAGCGCGCTGCGCAGGCCGGGTGCCGGCTCTATCATGGCCGGCTCTTTCTTCCTGCACACCTTCATCCCATGGACACCATCCGTTTCGGCCGTACCGGCCTGCAGGTCTCGCGCCTGTGCCTGGGCTGCATGAGCTACGGCGCGCCCGATCAGGGCAACCATGCCTGGACCCTGCCCGAGGCCGCGAGCCGGCCCTTCCTCAAGAAAGCGCTGGACCTCGGCATCAACTTCTTCGACACCGCCAACGTCTACTCGGCCGGCACCAGCGAGGAGATCGTGGGCCGTGCGCTGGCCGACTACGCGCCCCGCGACGAGGTGGTGGTCGCGACCAAGGTGAACGGCCGCATGCGGCCCGGCCCCAACGGCGCCGGCCTGTCACGCAAGGCCATCCTGGCCGAGATCGACCAGAGCCTGAAGCGGCTGTCGATGGACCATGTGGACCTTTACCAGATCCACCGCTGGGACTACGCCACGCCCATCGAGGAGACGATGGAGGCGCTGCACGACGTGGTCAAGGCCGGCAAGGCGCGCTACATCGGCGCCTCGTCCATGTACGCCTGGCAGTTCGCCAAGGCCCAGGCCGTGGCCGAGCGCCATGGCTGGACGCCCTTCGTCTCCATGCAGAACTACCTGAACCTGCTGTACCGCGAGGAGCAGCGCGAGATGCTGCCGCTGTGCCGCGACCAGGGCGTGGCCGTGATCCCCTGGAGCCCGATGGCGCGCGGCCGTCTCACGCGCGACTGGGACAGCGCCAGCGCGCGCGCGGAGACCGACGATTTCGGCCGCACGCTGTACGCCAGCACCGCCGAGGCCGACCGCAAGGTGGTCGAGGCCGTGGCCGGCGTCGCGGCGGCACGCGGCGTGCCGCGCGCGCAGGTGGCACTGGCCTGGGTGCTGCAGCAGCCCGGCGTGACGGCGCCCATCGTTGGCGCGACCAAGGTGGAGCACCTGGACGACGCGGTGGCCGCGCTGGCGCTGAAGCTCACGCCCGAGGAGATCGCGGCGCTGGAAGCGCCGTACTTGCCGCACGCGGTGGTCGGCTTCTCGTGACCGCGGCCTTGCTGGCCGCGGCGCGGGCGGCGCAGGCCAACGCCCATGCGCCGTACTCGCGTTACAAGGTCGGCGCCGCGCTCGCCACGCCGGATGGCCGCGTGTTCGCAGGCTGCAACGTGGAGAACGCGGCCTATCCCAGCGGCACCTGCGCCGAGGCCGGCGCCATCGCGGCCATGGTCGCGGCCGGCGGGCGCGCCATCGCCGAGATCCTCGTCGTGGGCGACGGCCCCGAGCCCATCACGCCCTGCGGCAACTGCCGACAGCGCATCCGCGAGTTCGCCATGGCCGGCACGCGCGTGCATGCGGCAGGCGCGCCTGGCGTGCTGGCCAGCTTCACGCTGGACGAGCTGCTGCCCGCTTCGTTCGGCCCCCAACACCTGCCGCCCGCCTAGCGCGGGCCACTGCCCATGCCCCACATCGTCATCGAATACACCCCCAACCTCGGCGCGCTGCCGTTCGACGCCATGCTGGCCTCGACCACGCAGGCGCTGTCGGAAAGCCCCGAAGTCCAGGACGAGGCAGACCTCAAGGCGCGCGTGTTGCGCGCCGACCATTTCCGCGTGGGCCTGGCCGACAGCGGCCGCGGCTACCTGCATGTGCAACTGCGCATCCTGGCCGGCCGCACGCCCGAGGCCAAAAAGGACCTGAGCCGCCGCGTGGCGGATGCGCTGCGCGGCCACCTGGATGCGCTGCCGCCGGGGCTCCAGGCCTACCTCAGCGTGGAGGTGGTCGACATGGACCGCGGCAGCTACACCAAGGTCCGCCTGGCCTGAACCGGCCGCGCACCGTCTTCCCGTAAACTGGCCGGGCCGCGCTTACCCGCGCGGCACACAGGGGCCGGTCACCCACCCGTGGCCGCGCTCTGTACCAACCCAGGCACGCTACCGCGTGCGGAGACATCGATGCGCGAGCACCCAGCCCTGCGGCTGCATGTGCCAGAGCCCACTGGGCGACCTGGCTGTGCCACCGACTTTTCCTTCCTGCAGATTTCCGGCGCGGGCACCGTCCGCAAACCGCCGGTCGACACCTCCCACTTCGAAACCGCGGACCTGGCCTACGCCCTGATCGGCGTGCTCGACCGCGAAGGCCATGCCGTCGGCCCCTGGGCACCGGAGATCGACAGCACCCAGCTGCGCCGCGGCCTGCGCGCGATGATGAAGACGCGGATCTTCGACGCGCGCATGACCATTGCGCAGCGCCAGCGCAAGACCTCGTTCTACATGCAGTGCCTGGGCGAGGAGGCCATCGCGGTCGCCCAGGGCATGGCGCTCCGCAAGGGCGACATGCACTTTCCGACCTACCGCCAGCAGGGCCTGCTGCTGAGCCGCGACGACGTGTCCATGGTCGAGCTGATCTGCCAGCTCATGAGCAACGAAGCCGACCCCATGAAGGGCCGCCAGCTGCCCGTGATGTACTCGTTCAAGCGGGCCGACTTCTTCAGCATCTCGGGCAACCTGGCCACGCAGTTCCCGCAGGCCGTGGGCTGGGCCATGGCCTCGGCCATCAAGGGCGACACGCGCATCGCCTCGGCCTGGATCGGCGACGGCGCGACGGCCGAATCGGACTTCCACACCGCGCTGACCTTCGCCCATGTCTACCGCGCGCCGGTGATCCTCAACGTGGTCAACAACCAGTGGGCGATCTCCAGCTTCCAGGCGCTCGCGGGCGGCGAATCGACCACCTTCGCGGCACGCGGCGTGGGCTGCGGCATCGCCTCGCTGCGCGTGGACGGCAACGACTTCCTGGCGGTCTACGCGGCGTCGCAGTGGGCGGCCGAACGCGCCCGCACCAACCAGGGCCCGACGCTGATCGAGTGGGTCACCTACCGGGCCGGCGCGCACTCGACCTCGGACGACCCCTCCAAGTACCGGCCCTCCGACGACTGGGAGCGCTTCCCGCTGGGCGATCCGATCGAGCGCCTCAAGACCCATCTGGTCCACCTGGGCATCTGGTCCGAGCAGGAGCACGCACAGGTGCACAAGGAACTGGAGGCCGAGGTGGCCGCCGCGCAGAAGGAGGCCGAAAGCCACGGCAGCCTGCTGGACGGCCACATCCCGAGCGCCGCGACGATCTTCGAGGATGTCTACGAGACCATGCCCGAGCATTTGCGCCGCCAACGCCAGGAACTGGGAGTCTGAGCATGCTGACCGAAGTCAAGAACCCGGCCGCGGAAACTGCACAGACGGCAGAGATGGCCAGCAGGCCCATGACCATGATCCAGGCCCTGCGCTCGGCGCTGGACGTGGTGATGGCGCGCGACCCCGACGTGGTCGTGTTCGGCCAGGACGTGGGCTATTTCGGCGGCGTGTTCCGCGTCACCGAAGGCCTGCAGGCCAAGTACGGCAAGACCCGCTGCTTCGATGCGCCGATCAGCGAGGGCGGCATCGTCGGCGTGGCCGTGGGCATGGGGGCCTACGGCCTGCGCCCGGTGGCCGAGATCCAGTTCGCCGACTACTTCTACCCGGCCTCCGACCAGCTGGTCTCCGAGGCGGCGCGGCTGCGCTACCGCTCGGCCGGCGACTTCACCTGCCCGATCACCGTGCGCATGCCCTGCGGTGGCGGCATCTACGGCGGGCAGACGCACAGCCAGAGCCCGGAGGCGCTGTTCACCCATGTGAGCGGGCTGCGCACCGTGCTGCCCAGCAACCCTTACGACGCCAAGGGCCTGCTGATCTCGGCCATCGAGTGCAACGACCCGGTGATCTTCCTGGAGCCCAAGCGGCTGTACAACGGCCCGTTCGACGGGCACCACGACCGGCCGGTCGTGCCCTGGTCCAAGCATCCCATGGGCAACGTGCCCGAGGGCTACTACACGGTGCCGCTGGAATCGGCCGCGGTGTTCCGGCCTGGCAACCAGTTGACCGTGCTGACCTACGGCACCATGACCTGGGTGGCCGAATGCGCCGCGCGCGAGACCGGCATCGACGCCGAGATAATCGACCTGCGCTCGATCTGGCCGCTGGACCTCGCCACCATCGTCGCTTCGGTCAAGAAGACCGGCCGCTGCGTGATCGTGCACGAGGCCACCAAGACCAGCGGCTTCGGCGCCGAGCTCTCTGCCCTCGTGCAGGAGCATTGCTTCTACCAGCTGGAGGCGCCGATCGAGCGCGTGACCGGCTGGGACACGCCGTACCCGCACGCCCAGGAATGGGCGTACTTCCCGGGGCCCGACCGCGTCGGCGCGGCCTTCAAGCGCGCGATGGAGAGCTGACATGGGCCACTACACCATCAAGATGCCCGACATCGGCGAAGGCATCGCCGAAGTGGAACTCGTCGAGTGGCGGGTCAAGCCGGGCGACACCGTCGCCGAGGACCAGATCCTGGCCGACGTCATGACCGACAAGGCCACCGTCGAGATTCCGTCGCCGGTGGCAGGCACCGTGCTCGAACTGGGCGGCCAGCCCGGGGCGTTGCTGGCCGTCGGTGCCGAATTGATCCGGCTCGAAGTGGCGGGCGCCGGCAATGTGGCGGCCAAGGCCGTGCAGGTGGCCGCGGTCGCCGCGCCGGCGCAGGCACCAGCTGCTGCGCCTGCCGCACCAGCGGCACCAGCCGCACCCGCTGCAACCGCCGCCCCCGCGGCGGCTGCACCGGTCCCCGTGCAACGCCCGCCGGTCGCCGCCCCGGTGGCCATGCGCGCACCCGGCGAGAAGCCCATCGCTTCACCGGCCGTGCGCCAGCGCGCCTGGGAGCTCGGCATCGAACTGCAGTTCGTGCACGGCAGCGGCCCGGCCGGCCGCATCACGCACGAGGACCTGGACATCTACCTGGTCTCGGGCGGCCAGCCGCGCGTCGCCAGTGCCGGCGGCGCCTACGCGCAGCGCCAGGGCGAGGAGGCCATCCCGCTGATCGGCCTGCGCCGCAAGATCGCGCAGAAGATGCAGGAGGCCAAGCGCCGCATCCCGCACTTCAGCTACGTGGAGGAGATCGACGTCACCGACCTCGAGGCCCTGCGCGCGCAGCTCAACGAACGTTACGGCGCTGCACGCGGCAAGCTCACCTTGCTGCCCTTGCTGGCCCGCGCGCTGGTGATCGCGCTGCGCGACTTCCCGCAGATGAACGCACGTTTCGACGACGACGCCGGCGTGGTGACACGCTACGCGGCCGTGCACCTGGGCATGGCCACGCAGACCGACAGCGGCCTGCTGGTGCCCGTGCTGCGCCATGCCGAGACGCTGGACCCCTGGGCCTGCGCGCGCGAGATCGCACGCCTGGCCGAGGCCGGCCGCAGCGGCAAGGCCGGGCGTGACGAGCTCTCCGGCTCCACCATCACCATCAGCAGCCTGGGGCCGCTGGGCGGCATCGTGACCACGCCCGTCATCAACCACCCCGAGGTGGCCATCGTCGGCGTGAACAAGATCGTCGAGCGCCCGGTGTTCCGCGGTGGCGCGGTGGTGGGGCGCAAGCTCATGAACCTGTCGTCGTCCTTCGACCACCGCGTGGTCGACGGCATGGACGCGGCGCAGTTCATCCAGGCCGTGCGCGCATTGCTCGAGTCGCCGGCCCTGCTGTTCGTGGAGTGAAGATGGCATCGAAGACAACGACATTGCTCGTCATCGGCGGCGGGCCGGGCGGCTACGTGGCCGCCATCCGCGCGGCGCAGCTGGGCGTGGCGACCATGTTGGTGGAAGGCATGGCGCCCGGCGGCACCTGCCTGAACATCGGCTGCATCCCGTCGAAGGCCCTGATCCATGCGGCCGACGAATTCGACCGCGTGCGCCGCGCCACACCCGGTGCGGTCAGTTCGCCGCTGGGCATCCGTGCCGAAGCTGCCAGCATCGACCTTGCGGTCACGCAGGCCTGGAAAGAGGGCGTGGTCGGCAAGCTCACGGGCGGCGTGGCCGCGCTGCTACGCAAGGCCGGCGTGCAGGTGGTGGCCGGCTGGGCGCGCATCGTCGACGGCAAGACGGTGGACGTGGCGCAAGAGAGCGGCGAGACGCTGCGCATCCAGTGCGAGCACCTGCTGCTGGCCACGGGCTCCGAGCCGATGGCGCTGCCGCAGTTGCCGTTCGCAGGCAAGGTGCTGTCGTCCACCGAGGCGCTGGCACTGACGGAGGTGCCGCGGCACCTGGTCGTGGTCGGTGCGGGCTATATCGGCCTGGAACTCGGCATGGCCTGGCGCAAGCTGGGCGCCGAGGTCACCGTCGTCGACGTGGCCGAGCGCGTCCTGCCCGGCTACGACGAAGACCTGGGCAAGCCGGTGCTGGCTGCGCTCAAGCGCATGGGCATCGTGCTGCACCTGGGCTGCACGGCCGAAGGCCTCACGGTCGACGGCGCAGGGCTGCGCGTGCGCAGCCGCCATGCCGACGAGTTCGTGCTGCCCGCGGACAAGGTGCTCGTGGCTGCAGGCCGGCGCCCGCTCACGGCCGGCCTCGAATCGCTGCAGCTGGACATGGATGGCCGCGCGGTGAAGGTCGACGCCAGCTGCCGCACCTCCATGCGCAATGTCTGGGCCATCGGCGACCTCACGGGCGAGCCCATGCTCGCGCACCGGGCCATGGCCCAGGGCGAGGTGGCGGCCGAATGCATCGCGGGCCACAAGCGGCGCTTCGCGCCGCTCGCCATCGCGGCGGTGTGCTTCACCGACCCGGAGGTCGTGGCCGTGGGCCTGACGCAGGCGCAGGCTGCGCAGGCCGGCATCGAGACGCTGAGCGCGCAGTTCCCGTTCGCGGCCAATGGCAGGGCCTTGACCATGGAAGGCGGCGAGGGCTTCGTGCGGGTGGTGGCGCGCCAGCACGACCACCTGGTGCTGGGCTGGCAGGCCGTGGGACAGGGCGTGTCCGAGCTGGCCGCGGCCTTCAGCTACGCGATCGAGATGGGCGCGCGGCTGGAGGATGTGGGCGGCATCGTCCATGCCCATCCGACGCTGGGCGAGGCGGTGCAGGAAGCCGCCCTGCGCGCGCTGGGACGGGCCATCCACCTGTAGCCACGGCCCGGCGGGCCCCGGTCAGCCGACGAAGGCGAACCGGGGCTGCGCCCGGCCGTCGATCTCGACCTGGCCGACGAACATGGCGTGTGGCCGCACCCACCAGCCCGTGGCGTTGTACAGCGGGCGGTAGACCACGAGCGGCTCCAGCGTCTCGCTGTGCCGCGCGACGGCGAGCACCTCGTACTCGCCGCCCTTGTAGTGGCGGTAGCGGCCGGGCGCGACGGGGGGCAGGGGAGGCAGGTCGTCCATGGTGCAGGTGGGCAAAGCGGCAGAGCTTGCCACAGCGGTGCAGACCTGCGGTGCCCTTCGCGGTGGGCGGCGCTGCCCCGGCTTGCGGGCGACTTGTGGCCGGCTCCCGGGCCGGCCTCGGCCTGACGCCGGCCGAATGGCGGGCGCGGCCCCAGGCCGCTGCGCGCGCCACACCGAGGCTGTCCGCCGCGCAGCACCAGCCGCCTGTGCGATGGCCGGTCGCACCAGCGTCGCCAGCGGATATTTCGATCAAATTTCTGAAAGAATTTGCGCGGAAAATAGACAAATTGTTTCTGGGCTCCGCTGGAGCCGGATCGCGCCTTTGTCCTTTTCCGCTCTCCTCCCATGAAGAATCTACGCATCGGTACCCGCCTGGGCGGCGGTTTCGCGCTCATCCTCGTCGTGATGGCCCTCATCACGGCGGTCGGACTGTGGCGCCTGCAAACGGTGGCCCAGGCGACCAACGACATGACGCAGCAGCCGCTGGCCATGGAACGCATGATCAGCGACTGGTACCGCTACGTGTACAGCGGCGCGCGGCGCACCACGGCCATCGTCAAGAGCACCGACCCTTCGCTCGGCCAGTTCTTCGCCGCGGATGCGGCCAGCAGCACCAAGGAATCCGGTGAACTGCAAAAGCGCATCGAGCCGCTGCTGACCAGCCCCGAGGAGCAGGCCCTGTGGGCGCAGATCCAGCAGGCACGCGTTCTCTACCTGTCCTCGCGCGACCAGGCCGTCAAGGCCAAGGGCGATGGCCTGGCCGAGGAGGCCGAACGGCTGCTCACGCAGACCTATCTGCCGGCCACGGACAAGTACACCGACCTGATCCAGAAGCTGCTGGACATGCAGCGCGCGCGCATCGACGCCACCGCCCAGCGCATCGACGGCATCTACGGCGAGAGCCGCCTGCTGATGCTGGGCCTGGGCCTGCTCGGCCTGCTGGCCGGCGGCCTGTTCGCCTGGCGCCTGACCGTGGGCATCACGCAGCCGCTGGCCGAGGCCGTGCGCGTGGCGCGCGCCGTTGCAGGGAACGATCTGACCAGCCGTGTGACGGTACAGTCGCGCGACGAGACCGGCCAGCTGCTGCAGGCCCTGCAGGACATGAACGCCAGCCTGTCCGCGGTGGTGGCCAGCGTGCGTTCGGGCACCGACAGCATCGCCACGGCGTCCAGCGAGATCGACGCGGGCAACCAGGACCTGTCCTCCCGCACCGAGGAGCAGGCCAGCTCGCTGCAGCAGACCGCTGCCTCCATGGAGCAATTGACCAGCACCGTGCGCCAGAACGCAGACAACGCGCGCCAGGCCAACCAACTGGCGGCCTCGGCGTCCAAGACGGCCGTGGAGGGCGGTCAGGTGGTGGCCGGCGTGGTCGGCACCATGGGCGCCATCAACGACAGCAGCCGCAAGATCGCCGACATCATCGGCGTGATCGACGGCATCGCGTTCCAGACCAACATCCTGGCGCTCAACGCGGCCGTGGAAGCTGCACGGGCTGGCGAGCAGGGCCGCGGCTTTGCCGTCGTGGCGGGCGAGGTGCGGGCGCTGGCGCAGCGCTCGGCCGCCGCGGCCAAGGACGTCAAGCAGCTGATCGGCGACTCGGTGGCCAAGGTGGAGGAGGGCAGCGCCCAGGTGGCCGAGGCCGGCCGCACCATGGACGCCATCGTGCAGAGCGTGCAACGCGTGAGCGACCTCGTGGCCGAGATCACGGCCGCCAGCCAGGAACAGAGCCAGGGCATCGAACAGGTGCACCAGGCGGTCTCGCAGATGGACACGGTGACGCAGCAGAACGCCGCCCTGGTCGAAGAAGCGGCCGCCGCCACCGGCGCCTTGAAGGCCCAGGCCGGCCAGCTCGCAAGCGCCGTGAGCGTGTTCCGCATCGAGGGTGAACGGGCTCCGCGCCCCGTGGCAGCGGCCCCGCAGCTGCCGCGCAAGAAGCCGCAGCCGGCGCCGGCCGCCCGTCCTGTGGCCGCGGCCAAGGCGGCTCGCCCGGCCATGGCGGCCGCGCGCGCGCCGGCGCTGGCAAAAGACCCGGGCGACTGGGAGTCCTTCTGATCGCCACCCGGCTGGCGCGGGCGTAAAAAAACCCCGCCAGGGCGGGGTTCGCGGGGGCTGAACGAGACGCTCAGGCCTTGGTCTGCCGGCGGCGGCGCATGCCGGCCAGGCCGACGAGGCCAACACCCAGCAGCGCGATCGAAGCGGGTTCGGGCACTTCGACCACCAGCGGCGTGCTGGTCACCTTCAGCAGGAAGTTGACGGCGTTCTCCTGGCCTTCGACCGTCGTGAAACCGATGCAACCGTTGGCCGCGCCGGCAGCGGCACAGACGGCGTTGGGCAGCGTGGCCAGTGCGGGCGAGGCGAAGAAGCTGAAGAAGTACTCGTCGCCAGCCAGGGTGATGGACTTGTTCAGCGAGCCGTCCAACACCCAGATGTCATTGCAGGGATTGCCGACCGGGCTGTTCGCCACGCAGGTGCCGGCGGAGTTGGGCGTCTCGGCAAACAGGATCTTGTAGGTGGCGGTCTCGTAGACGTAGGCATCGGCCGTGCCAGCCGCCCGCAGGCCGAGCGTGGCGCTGATGGTCGCACTGCGTAGCGTCGCAAAGGCCCCGGACACCACGTTGTTGCTGTGCGTGTAGGTGTTGGCGCTCTCGGCTGCGCCATTGGTGGCCAGCGTGCCGGTCTGGGGGTTGTTGCTGATGCCGATGCCGCTGCGGCCCGGACCGGCGGGGCCGGTGGGGCATGCGCCCCAGGTGATCGCCGAGCCGGAGACGCTCTGGCAACCCGCGCCACCAGTGAAAGCGGTCGAACCGGGCATGGTCACGAAGGAACTGGTGACCGTGTAGTCCCAGTTGATCGGAGCGGCGGCGGCGTTGCCGCTCGCGATGGCCATGGCAAGGCCGATGGCACCCAGTGCGCCGATGGATGTGGTTCGCATGTGTATTCCTTTTTTGCACTCAATTGAGCGTGGACAAAAACAAGTCGACCGTGGTCGACCTGACAGAAATAGCAGCATGCGTGCCATGTGAACAACAGCACTGTTTTTGAACGCAATTTGTATGGAATTTAGTGATGCATTGATTGCTGTGAAAAAATTGTCGACAGTGAAAATTTCACGTTGAGATGGCATGGAAATTCGATAGGCTGTATTGCAGCCGAATGCCCACGACCATTTGTACAGCCAGCGGTTATGCGGTCAATGCCGCGCGGTCTGCCCAGCAGCTTGACCAGCGCCCACATGGCACGGTTGACCGGCGTGGCAATGCCATGCGCCTCACCGCGGCGCACCACCAGGCCGTTCAGGTGGTCGATCTCGGTGGGTTTGCCGCGCGCCAGGTCCTGCGCGGTGGACGAGCTTTGCGTGGGCATGGTCTGCGCCAAGCGCTCCACGGCCTGGTGGATGTCGGCCGGCAGCGCCACCCCTTCGGCGCTGGCCACGGCCAGGCACTCGGCCACCAGGTCGGCCATGACCTGCGGCACGCCAGTGCCCAGCACCATGCGGCCATAGGGCAGTTGGGTGATGGCCGACAAGGCGTTGTAGGCGCAGTTGAGCACCAGCTTGGACCACAGCGCCGCACGCGCGTTGGCGGACACCTCCGTCGGCACGCCGGCCGCACGCAGTTGCTGCGCCAGTGCCTCGCTGCGCGGGCCGGGCTCGATGACGAGCTCGCCGCGGCCATGGTGGCGCATGTGGCCGGGGCCGGCCATCTCCGTGGCGACGTAGACCACGGCTGCCGCCACCTCCTGCGGCAGTACCGTGCGCAGCCGCTCGGCGTTGTCCACGCCGTTCTGCAACGTCAACACGAAGGCCTGGGCCGGCAGGTGCGCCAGCAACTGGCGGCCCGTGGCCTCGGTGTCGGGCGATTTCACGCTGAACAGCACGAGGTCGGCGCCGGCCACCGCGGCCGGCTCGGTGCTGGCCTGCACGCGCACCTGCTCGTCGAAGCCGAGCGTCTGCATGCGCAGGCCCCGGGCCTGCACGGCGTCCACATGTTGCGGCCGTCCGATCAGCGTCACCGCGTGGCCGGCGCGCGCCAGCATGCCGCCGTAGTAGCAGCCGACGGCGCCGGCGCCGACGACAGCAACCTGCAAAGTGGTGGGGAGCAGTGTGGACTGGGACATGGGGCTGTGGTCGAAAGAGGGGGGCTGCATTGTGGCTGCCCCGCCTACACTGCGGCCCCATGCCCACCGCAAGCCGTCTTTCGCTCCACCGCCTGTGCCTGGCCGCTGCGCTGGTGCTGTCCTGGCCCACCCACGCGCAGTCGCCCGCCGCGGGCGCGGCGCCAGAGATGGCCGCCCGGCCCGCGGGGCCGCCTCAGCCCGGCGGCCGCTACGTGGTGGACCCGACCCACACCTTCGTGCTCTACGAGATGGGCCACTACGGCACCAGCACCAACCGCGGGCGCTTCGGCACGCGCGATGGCCAGGTGCAGGTCGACGCCGCCGGCCAGCTGGCACGCGTGGACGTCAGCTTCGACATGGCCAGCATCAACACCGGCGTCGACCTGCTGAACCGCCATGTGCAGAGCAGCGACTTCCTGAACGTCGCCGATTTCCCCACCGGCCGCTACGAGGCCGAGGATGTGCGCATCGAGGAAGGCCGCGTGCAAGTGCTGCGCGGCCGGCTGACGCTGATGGGCCAGACCCATCCGGTGGACATGCGGGCCGTGCGCTTCAACTGCTATGTGAGCCCCTTGCATGGGCGCCAGGTGTGCGGCGGCGATTTCGAGGCCGAGATCCTGCGCAGCCAATGGGGCATCAACTGGGGCCTGCAGTTCGGCTTCGAGGACCGCGTGCGGCTGCTGGTGCAGGTCGAGACGGTGCTGGTGCCCGCGGCCGCGCGCTGAACTACAGCATGTGCTCGGGCGTGAACGGCGCCACCAGCTCCAGCAGCAGCCGGTCCCACCAACTGGCGTCGGGTTCGGTGTGCAGCACGGTGGGCGCGCCGTCGTCCTCGCCATGCCACTCCAGCGCACCGTCCGCGCCGGCCTGTACGCGCCAGACGCCTTGCTCGCGCAGCACCTGGGCCAGCCGCAGCATCTGGGCTGCCAGTGGGCGGCTGCGGATGAACAGGCCGATCTCGGTGTTGTGCTGTTCCGAGCGCGGGTCGAAGTTCAGCGAGCCGACGAACAGCAGCTCGCCATCGAGCACGGCGGTCTTGGTGTGCAGGCGCCCCACGGCCGCGCCGAACAGTGGCAGCTTGGGGCTGCCAGCCACGCGCCGGCTGCTGACTTCGTCGATCTCCACGCCCAGGGTCACGAGCTCGGCGCGGTAGCGCCGGTAGGCGGTGTGCACGAAAGGCTCGTCGCTGGCCGCCAGGGAGTTGGTGATCAGCTGCACCTTGGCGCCACGGGCGCGTGCCTCGCGCAGCACCTGCAGGCCGTGCGCACCGGGCACCAGGTAGGGCGAGCACAGCAGCACGCTGGTGCGCGCGCGGCGGATGCCTTCCACCAGGTTGTAGCGCACGCTGTCCACGTCCTGCAGCGGCACGCCGCCGTACTGCGCCTGGTAGCCGATGGCACGCTCGGGCGTGTCGGCGTAGGCCTGGGCCGTGGCCCAGATGAGGCTGAGCCGGCCCGCCTGCAGCTCCTGCGAGACCGGCGCATAGCCCAGCATGTCGTTGGGCGGCGGCGGGCGCGGCGCGGGGGCATGGGTCGCATCGGTCAGGGCCTCGAAGCGGGCCTGCCGGGCGGCAGCATCTCCATCGGGTGCCACCAGGCGTGCCAGGGGCACCACATGCGCGCTGTTCCAGTAGCGGTCGAACAGCTCGCCCAGGCGCGGCAGCAGCGCGCCGGCCACCAGCACGTCCAGGTCCAGGAAGTTCTCGCCCGCGGTCTGGAAGAAGTAGCGCCCGCCGATGTTGCGCCCACCGGCCACGGCCAGCGCCCCGTCGGCCACCAGCAGCTTGTTGTGCATGCGCCGCTGCAGCCGGTCGAAGTGCCACAGCGATGCGGCGAAGCGCAGCGCCACCTTCGGGCTGCGCAGGGGAATCGGGTTGTACAGCCGCAGCTCCAGGTTGGGCGTGGCGGCCAGCGCGTCGAGCAACGCGCTGTCGCCGCCCGTGTACAGGTCGTCCAGCAGCAGGCGCACGCGCACGCCGCGCGCAGCTGCATCGCGCAGCGCCCGCAGGAAGTGCAGTCCCGTGGCATCGGTTTCCAGGTGGTAGTACTGCACGTCCAGCGACTGGCGGGCCCGGGCGATCAGCGCGAGCCGGGCGTCGAGCCCGTAGTCTCCGCTGGGAATCAGGCGAAAGCCGCTCAGCTCGGCATCGGGCTGGGCGGCGCGGGCGGTGCGCACCAGCGGTGCATCCGCCACCGCGGGCAGGGCCTGGGCGGGCAGGCCGGCCAGGTCCGGCGGCAGGCTGGCGCAGCCGGTCAGCAGCATGGCCAGCGCCCAGGCGAGCAGCCGGCAGGCCAGCCGGGCCAGGGGCGCGGCGCGAACGGGCATGGGCGGATGCAGGTGCATGGCGGGCCGTAGTGTGCCCATTCCCGGGCGCCTGACCGCACCTGTGGTGAAAATGCCGCGATGCCCGACGCCAGCCCCGCAGCCACCACGGTGCACGTGGAGTTCGCCGCCAGCCTGCAGCGCCACCAGGCCTGCCCGCCGCAGCGCGTGGCACGGGGTTCCTTGCGCGACGTGCTGGAGGCGGCCCTGGCCGGCACACCGGCGCTGGCCGGCTATGTGTTCGACGACCAGCGCCAGGTGCGCAAGCATGTGGCGGTGTTCGTCAACGGCCAGATGGTGCACGACCGGCAGCGGCTGGCCCTGGCCCGGGGCGACCGGGTGGTGGTTCTGCAGGCCCTGACGGGCGGCTGAAACGAGGATGCATGCGCACGATGCTCGTTGGCACGCGCAAGGGCCTGGTCGGCGCACGGACGACGGCGGCGCGAGCTTCCAGAGCTTCGGCGATGGGCTGCCGCAGCACGACGCCTTCCACCTGGTCTACCGCCAGGGCCTGGCTGTCGCGCCGGACGGCCGCACGCTGGCCATGGCCTCGACGACCGGCGCGCTGTGGGCCAGCGCGGACGCGGGCGAGAGCTGGCAGGTGCTTGCGCGCGACCTGGCGCCAGTGGCGGCGGTATGCTTCGCCGGCTGGCCTACAGCGCGTGCGTCACGAGCCGGAAGTCCGGGTCTTCCGCAAACGGCTTGATCGAGAACCCGAGCGAGCGCATGAGCTTGAGCATGTTCGGGTTGACCGACAGCACCAAGCCCTGGATCTCCGACAGCCCCTTGTCGCGCGCCACCTGCATGATGGCGTCCATGAGGCGTGAGCCGATGCCCTTGCCGGCCATGTCGTCGGCCACCACGAGCGAGAACTCGCAGCTGGTCTGGTCCGGGTTGGTCACGTAGCGCGAGACGCCGATCACGCGCTGCGTCTCGACGATGGAGCCGTCGGTGGCGGCGCTGCGCTGCTTCAACACCGCCACCAGCGCCATCTCGCGGTCATAGTCGATCAGCGCGAAGCGCGCCAGCATGCCGGGTGGCAGCTGCGTCATCGACGATACATAGCGGAAGTAGCGGCTTTCGGGCGAGAGCGCCTGCACGAAGGTCTGCAGCATCTGGGCGTCGCCCGGGTGGATCGGCCGGATCGTGTATTCGCCGCCGCCGCGCAGCGGCAGTTGCTGCTCGTAGCGGGCGGGGTAGGGCAGGATGGCCAGGTGGTCGTAGCTGCCGCCAGCGGTGCCCAGGCTCTGCGGCGCGTGGTCGACGACGATGCGGGCGTCCACCGCCACCACGCCGTTCTCGTCGACGATGAGCGGGTTGATGTCCATCTCGCGCAGCTGGGGCAGCTCGCAGACCATCTCGGACACGCGCAGCAGCACGCGCTCGAGCGCCTCCATGTCGACCGGCGCCGCGCCGCGCCATTCGGCCAGCGTCTCGGCCACGCGGGCACGCTCGATCAACCGGCGCGCGAGGAACTGGTTCAGCGGCGGCAACTCCATGGCGCGGTCGCGGATCAGCTCGATCATGGTGCCGCCCGCGCCGAACACGATCACCGGGCCGAACGGGTCGTCCGTGACCATGCCGATGCAGATCTCGCGGCCGCGCTGGGCACGCGCCATCTTCTGCACCGTCACGCCGTGGATGCGCGCGCCGGGCTGCAGGCGCGCCACGCGCTCGACCATGTCCTGGTAGCTGTCGCGCACGGCCGTGCCGCTCATGATGTTGAGCGCCACGCCCTGCACGTCGCTCTTGTGGGTGATGTCGGGCGAGTCGATCTTCAGCGCCACCGGAAACCCGAGCTGCGTGGCGATCATCATGGCCTCGTTGGCGTTGCGGGCCAGCGTGGTCTGCGTGATGGGGATGTGGAAGGCCGACAGCAGCGTCTTGCTCTCCATCTCGGTCAGCACCTTGCGGCGCTCCGCGAGCACGCTCTCGATGACCAGGCGGGCAGCCTCGATGTCGGGCTTGGCCAAAGTGGACAGCGGCGCCGGCGTCTGCTGCAGCAGCTGCTGGTTCTGGTAGAACGAAGCGATGTTGCCGAAGGCGCCGACCGCGGCCTCGGGCGTGCGGAAGTTCGGGATCGCGGCCGCGTTGAGCACCTGGCGTGCCGCGCCCACCGAGGCATCGCCCATCCAGCAGGCCAGGAGCGGCTTGGCAATGCCGGCCTTGGCCGCAGCCAGGGCCTGCGCCACGTCGTCGGCCGCGCCGCCGGGCTTGGCCGAGTGGATGGCCAGCACACCGTCGACCTGGCGGTCGCGCGCTGCGGCTTCCACCGCCGCGCGGTACTGCGCGGCATCCGCGTCCTCGGACAGGTCGATCAGTTCGCTCAGCGAGGCATGGGCCGGCAGCTGCGGCTTGAGCGCGGCCACCGTCGCATCGGACAGCCGGCCCAGCTCCAGGCCGATCTCGTTGGCCCAGTCGGCCGCCAGCACGCCGGGGCCGCCACCGTTGGTGACCACGGCCAGGCGCCGGCCCACCGGCCGGTAGCGCGAGGCCAGGCACTTGGCGGCCGAGAACAGCTCGACGAAGGAGCGCACGCGCACGGCACCGGCGCGGCGCAGTGCGGCGTCGAACACGTCGTCGGCGCCGACGATGGCGCCGCTGTGCGTCTGCGCCGCCGCGTTGCCGGCCGGGCGCCGTCCGGCCTTGAGCACCAGCACCGGCTTGGCGTTGGCGGCCGAGCGCAGCGCGCTCATGAACCGGCGCGCACAGAGGATGCCTTCCAGGTACAGGATGATGCTGTGCGTGGCCGGGTCGCTGGCCATGAAGTCCAGCGCCTGGGCGATGTCCACGCCCGGGTTGGGCCCCAGCGCCACCACGGACGAGAAGCCCACGGCATTGCTGCGCGCCCAGTCCAGCATGGCGGCCGTCAATGCCCCCGATTGCGCGACCAGGCCCAGCGGCCCGGGCGCTGCCAGTGCGCCGAGGGCCGAGGCGTTCAGGCCCAGCGCCGGGCGTTGCAGGCCCAGGCCGTTGGGGCCCATCAGGTGGAAGCCCTCGCGGTGGGCGATGCGCTGCAGTTCCGTGGCGAGGTCGGCATCGATGCCGGTGCCCAGCACCAGCGCCGCGCGGCAGGCGATGCGGCCGACCAGGGCCAGCGCCTGGGCGATCTCGGCGGGCGGCAGCGCGACGATGGCCAGGTCGGCGCGGGCCTGGGCCAGGTCCGCCAGCGTGCCGCTGGTGCGCACGTCCAGAAAGCTGAGCGTGCCCTGGAAGCGCTGCCCACGCAGGGCCTGGTGCAGCTGGCGCGCCTCGCGCGTGAGGCTGTCGGGCGCATCCGGGTTGCCGGCCAGCACGACGATGGCCTGCGGTGCGAAGAGCGGGGTCAGGTAGTGCTTGTCCATGGTGGAACGATTGTGAAGGGAGCGGGCGCGAGAATCCTGGGATGCAAAGCAAGCAGAACAAGGGGCCGGCGCGCTGCGTCATGGTGCTGGGCACGACCAGCGGTGCGGGCAAGAGCTGGCTCACCACGGCGCTGTGCCGCTGGTATGCGCGCCAGGGCTGGAAGGTGGCGCCGTTCAAGGCCCAGAACATGAGCAACAACGCGCGCGTGGTGGAGGGCGGCGAGATCGGCAGTGCACAGTACTTCCAGGCGCTGGCGGCCGGTGCCGTGCCGGACGTGCGCATGAACCCGCTGCTGCTCAAGCCCGAACGCGACACGCACAGCCAGGTGGTGCTGCTGGGGCGTGTCGATGCCGAGTTGACGGGCATGCCCTGGCGCGGGCGCAGCGCCAGGGTCTGGCCGCAGGTGGCGCAGGCGCTGGACGCGCTGCGGGCCGAGAACGACGTGGTGGTGATCGAGGGCGCGGGCTCGCCGGCCGAGATCAACCTGGCCGACAGCGACATCGTCAACATGCGCGTGGCCGAGCACGCCGGCGCCCGCTGCCTGCTCGTGACCGACATCGACCGCGGCGGCGCCTTCGCCCACCTGTACGGCACCTGGGCGCTGCTGCCCCCGGCCCAGCGCGCGCTGATCCATGGCTTCGTGCTCAACAAGTTCCGCGGCGACGCCGCGCTGCTGGCGCCCGGCCCGCAGATGCTGGAGCAGATGACCGGCGTGCCCACGGTGGCCACGCTGCCGATGTGGTGGCAGCACGGCCTGCCCGAGGAGGACGGCGTGTTCGACGACCGGACGCAGCAGGCGGGGGCCGTGCAGCGCACGGTGGCCGTCATCGCCTACCCGCGCATCAGCAACCTCGACGAGTTCCAGCCGCTCAAGAACGTGGCGGGCCTGCGCCTGGCCTGGGTGCGCTCGCCGGCGCAGTTGGCCGGCCTGTCGGCCGCGACCGACTGGATCGTGCTGCCGGGCTCCAAGCACACCAGTGGCGACCTGGCCTGGCTGCGGGCCCAGGGCCTGGATGCCGCGATCACCCGCCACGCCCAGGCCGGCGGCGCGGTGCTGGGCATCTGCGGCGGGCTGCAGATGCTGGGCGAGGCGCTGGTCGACCCGCACGGCATCGACGGCAACGCGCCCGGGCTGGGCCTGTTGCCGCTGGTCACGCAGTTCGCGCCCGACAAGACGGTGCGCGCCACGTGCACGCGGTTCGGCGCGGTGCAGGGGCCATGGCAGGCCTTGTCCGGCCTGGCGGTGCGGGGCTACGAGATCCACCACGGCCAGACGGCAGCCCATGCGGCCATGGCCCGCAGTGGCGACCTGGCGACCGCGGTGCTGCCCGAGGGCCTGGGCTGGCAGGGCGGCCAGGGCCGGGTGCTGGGCGTGTACCTGCATGGCTTGTTCGAGGATCCGGGCGTGTTGCAGGCGCTGTTCGGCGCTGCCGGCAAGACGCTGGACCAGGTCTTCGACGGCCTGGCGGATTTTCTGGAAGCCCATGTCGACGCGGGTGTGCTGGACAAACTATTGCGCTCATAATGCAACAAATCGGTACACTTTGCCGCTCATAAACCGCGCGGCCGAAACCTTGACCACCAGCTACAACCTCTGGCTCGTTGCGTTGTCGGTGGCCATCGCCGTGGTGGCGGCCTACGCCACACTCGGCCTGGCCGGGCGCCTGGCCTACAGCCGCGACAACTCCTGGCGTGGCTGGCTGGCCGGCGGCTCGCTGGCCATGGGGTTCGGCATCTGGGCCATGCATTTCGTCGGCATGCTCGCCCTGCGCGTGCCGATCGAGTTCAGCTACCAGGCGCTCTGGACCGGGTTGTCCATGCTGCCGGCCACGCTGGCGTCGGCCGGCCTGCTGATGCTGATCCGCAAGGTGGCCAGGCCGCACGCCGGCCACATCCTGCTGGGTTCGGTGATCCTGGGTTCTGGCATCGGCGCCATGCACTACAGCGGCATGCTGGCGATCGAGCTGGCGCCGCCGATCCGCTTCGACTGGGGCATGGTGCTGGTGTCCGTGGGCGTCGCCGTGGGCCTGTCCATCGCCGGCGTCTGGCTGGCCTTCCGCCACGCGCGCCAGGCCGGCGCCGCCTGGACGCGCGCACTCGGTGCTCTGGTCATGGGCTGCACCGTGGCGGCCATGCACTACACCGGCATGGCCGCGGCGCGCTTTGCCGACAACTGCGTGAGCGTGCCCAGCGCCTGGGGCCTGCCGGGCACGGGCCTGGCGGCGGCCGTCAGCGTGCTGGCCTTCGTGGTGCTGGGCTTCACCATCTTGCTGACGGTGCTGGACGCGCGCATGAGCGAGCGCAACTCCGAGCTCATGCACGACCTGATGGCCGCCAAGGAGCAGGCCGAGCAGGCGGCGCGCGCCAAGAGCGACTTCCTGGCCAACATGAGCCATGAGATCCGTACGCCGATGAACGCCATCATCGGCATGTCGCTGCTGGCGCTGCAGACCGACCTCACGCCGCGCCAGCGCAACTATGTGGAGAAGGCGCACCGCGCGGCCAAGGGCCTCTTGGGCATCATCAACGACATCCTGGATTTCTCGAAGATCGAGGCTGGCAAGCTGACCATCGAGCAGGTGCCCTTCCGCCTGGAGCAGGTGCTGGACGACCTGGCCAACCAGGTCGGCTTCAAGGCCGACGAGAAAGACCTGGAGCTGGTGTTCGACCTGCCGAGCGAGGTGCCGGTCCTGCTGGTGGGCGATCCGCTGCGGCTGGGCCAGGTGCTGCTCAACCTGGCCAACAACGCGGTCAAGTTCACCGACCGGGGCGAGGTGACGGTGGGCGTGCGGGCGGTGCGCACCGATGCCGGCCATGCCGAGCTGCAGTTCCATGTGCGCGATACCGGCATCGGCATGACGGCGGCACAGGTCGAGAAGGTGTTCGAGTCCTTCACCCAGGCCGACAGCTCCACCTCGCGCCGCTATGGCGGCACCGGCCTGGGCCTGGCCATCTCGCGCCATCTGGTCGAGCTGATGGACGGGCGGATCTGGGCCGACAGCCAGCCCGGCAAAGGCTCGTGCTTCCAGTTCGTGCTGCCCTTCGTGCGCCAGACCGAGGTCACCGAGCAGGCCGCGCCGCGCATGCCGCTGGCGCAGCAGATCGAGGGGCTGCGCGCGCTGGTGGTGGACGACAACGCCATGGCCCGCGACATCACGGCCGCGCTGGCCACCGAGATGGGGCTCAAGGTGGACACCGTGACCAGCGGCGAGGCCGCCGTGAAGGCCGCGGCCGAGGCGGCGCGCATCGGCATGCCCTACGAGCTGCTGCTGGTGGACTGGAAGATGCCCGGCATCAGCGGCGTGGAAGCCTTGCGCCAGCTGCAGGAGCAGAAGGTCGACCATGCGCGCGCCAGCATCATGGTGACCGCTTATGCGCGCGAAGAGGTCATGGAATCGGCCCGCTCGGCCGGCGTGTCGCTGCAGGCCGTGCTGACCAAGCCGGTCACGCCGTCCACGCTGCTGGAAACCATCGGCGAGGTGCTGGCGCCCAAGGCCGCCACGGCGCCCGCCACCCCCACGCTGCTGCCGGGTGCTGCCGCCACGGCGCTGGCCGGCGCGCGCGTGCTGCTGGTGGAAGACAACGCGCTGAACCAGGAACTGGCGCTGGACCTGCTGGGCCAGGCCGGCCTGCATGTGGTGGTGGCCGAGCATGGCCGCCAGGCGCTGGAGATGCTCACGCGCGACGGCGATTTCGACGGCGTGCTGATGGACTGCCAGATGCCCGTGATGGACGGCTTCGAGGCCACGCGCGCGATCCGCGCCGAGGCGCGCTGGGCCAAGCTGCCGGTGCTGGCCATGACGGCCAACGCCATGGCCGGCGACCGCGAGCGGGTGCTCGCCGCCGGCATGAACGACCACATCTCCAAGCCCATCGACGTGGACGAGATGTTCGTCACCATGGCCCGCTGGATCCGGCCCAAGGTGCGGCGCCCGGCGGTGGTGGCCAAGGCGGCTGCGCCGGTGCCGGTCAGCCACACCCCCGGCGCATTGCCCGGCATCGATGTGGCCGGCGGCCTGCGCCGCACCCAGAACAATGCCCAGCTGTACCGCCGCATGCTGGACAAATTCGCCAGCAGCAATGCGCGCTTCTCGCAGGCCTTCACGGCGGCGCTGGACAGCGGCGACCTGACCCTGGCGGCGCGGCTGGCGCACACCCTGCGCGGCACCGCCGGCACCATTGGCGCGAACGGCGTCTGGGAGGCGGCCACCGAACTGGAGCTGGCCTGCAACCAGGGGCGTGCGCGCGCGCAGCAGATGGCGGCGCTGGCACGCGTGGGGCGCGAGCTGTCGCCCGTGCTCGCCGGGCTGGCCACACTGCTGGCACCGGCGGACGAGCCGGTGGTGCCCGCGGCCAGTGTGGCGCCGGCGCAGGCCCAGGAGCGCCTGCTCGAGCTGGCGGGCGAGTTGCGCGCGCTGCTGCTGGAATCCGACCCCGATGCCGTGAACCTCAGCGAGGCGCTGCGCGCGGCTGCCGCCGGCAGCACCGCGCAGCCGGTCATGGAGGAGGTGATGGAGGCCGTGGGCGACTACCGCTTCGACGAGGCGCTGGACGCGCTGGACCGCTGGAGCGCCCACGCCCGTCCCTGAGCGCAGCGGCGTTGGCCCCTACGCGATGGCCGGCGAGTCGGCGCCCGATGCCAGCACCCTGCCGCTGGCCGAGTGCAGTGCCTTGGCTCCGGTCCTGTCGCGTGCGGCGGCCTTGCGGCTGCGGGCGGCCTCCGCCTCTTCCTTGGCGCCCTTGACCATCTCGCAGACCCAGTTGACCAGCACGTTGGTGTAGGACTGGCTCCAGGCCTTTTGCGAGAGCGCGTGGTCCGCGCCCTTGATCACGCGGTAGGTCATGGAATGCGCCTTCTGGAAGGCGTCCAGGTAGTTCTTGATGACCGGGTGCGGCACCATCGTGTCGAACTCCGATTCGACCAGCAGCACATCGCCCTCGAACTGCGCCGCCGCCGACAGCGCGCGGTTGCTGGCCGGCGCGACCACGCTGTTGCGGTAGGCCACGAGTTCCTCGCGGCTCAATGCGCGCTTGGGCACCAGCCAGTCGGCGTCCTTGTAGAGCGCCGGCACGCGCATGCCGAGCCAGCGCACCGGCCGCAGGGTGGACAGGATGGCCGCCAGGTAACCGCCATAACTGCTGCCCACCACGGCCACCGCGGAGCCGTCCACCGAAGGGTGGCCGACCAGCACGTCGTAGGCGGCCAGCATGTCCGCCAGATTGTCCTCGCGCGTGACGGCGTCGCGGGCGGCGCGGTCCTGGGCGTGGCCGCGCAGGTCGAAGGTCAGGCAGATGCAGCCCAGCGCGGCGATCTCGTGGGCCCGCGCGATGTACTGCTCCTGGCTGCCGTCCCAGCCGTGCACGAGCATGACGCCAGGCATCAGGCTGTTGGGGCCGACCAGGGTGCCGGCGATGCTCCGGTCGCCGACGGGAATGTGGATGCTGTTATGTCGTGTGGTGGTCATCGCTCGCCGTGACGGTGTACTTGGTGAGCGGGCCGACCTGGTCGTCCACGCCGCGGAAATAGACCACCGCCCCGGGCGGTAGCGCGTCGCAAGGGCCGAAGACCTCGTAGCCGCTGGCGCGCACGACACGGCGCTGGGGGTCGGCCTGGAAGGCTTCGAGCGCGGCGATTTCCGCCCCGGTGGCGCCGCCGGCGCGCCAGGACTGCTCCAGCACGCCGGAGCGCCACTGGCCGTCGGGCATCAGGCCCTGCGCCACGTCGTAGTTGATGCGCGATGCGAAGAAGCCGGGGAAGCAGGCCTGCGCGGCGCTGTCGTACAGCAGCGCCTGCTCGACCGCCGTGCGCACTTCGGCTGCCAGCGCGAGCGACAGGAGCGCCTGGAAGTCACCGCGCACCACGGTCAGGTCGGAGCCGCCGTAGACCTCGGCGCCGTGGTGGTTGTGGGTGAGCCGCTGCTGGCCGAAGTAGGTAGCCACCATGCCGGCCACATGAACCTGGCCGACGCTGAGCGTCTGCACCTGGCGCAGGTTCTGCTCGATGACCACGCCGTCCTGGTCCAGCATGTCGTCGGCGACGCCGGCCAGGCAGGTGTCGAAGGCGGCGCGGTCCTTGGCCACGGTCTGGCCGTTGCCGCCGGTCTCGCGCACCAGCTTGATGCGGATGGGGCCGGCCTGGAGCAGCTCGTCGGCCGCCGCGGCCGCGTCGGCCCGCGTGAAGGCCGTGTAGCCCGGCAGCACGGCGTCGCCGACCATGCGGCTGAAGGCCGGGTTCCAGCCCTCGGGCGCCATGGCATCGGCAGCGACCAGCGGATGGGTGATGGCCTTGGTGGAGACGAAGGGGTAGGGCACCACGCCGCCGAAGAAGTCGTCGCGGCCATGGATGCCCAGGGCCTGCGCGCGCTCGGGGCCGACCAGCGTGTCGCTGGGCACGAGGTACACCGGGCCCAGCGGCGCCTGGGCAAATTCTTCGGACACGGCATAGCCCTTGAGGCGGGCCAGGCGGCGCACCACCTCCATGCGCGTCATCTGCTCGTGCGCACTGGCATAGCCGCGCAGGCCCTGGCTATAAGCCATGGCCGTGCCCGCGCTGCGCGGGGCGGCAGGCGCGGCCATGCTGTCCATCGGCCCAGCCAGGTCCGCAGCGGGCAGCGCGCTCATGGCGCCGGCGGGGTACGGTGGCAATGTCATCGTGCACCTCGTGCGAAAAGTTGCGCCTACTGTCGCCAAGGTGGCCCCGTGGCCGCCATCCGCCAAGGGCGTCATTGCGCGTGGGTGCCGGCCTACACCACGGCGCGCGACAATTGCGGTGTGACCGAATCCGACATCCTTTCCCTGCTGCGCCTGCCGGCCATCGCCGATGCCGACGACAGTGCGCAGGCCCAGCGGTTGCAACAACTGCTGGACAACAAGACCAAGCCGCCCGGTTCGCTGGGCCGCATCGAACAACTGGCCCAGCAGCTGGGCCTGATCCTGGCCAGCGAGGCGCCGGTGCTGCAGGCGCCGCAGATGCTGGTGTGCGCGGCCGACCATGGGCTGGCCGCCCAGGGCGTGTCGGCCTTCCCGCAGGAGGTGACACGCCAGATGGTGGAGAACTTCCTGGCCGGCGGCGCCGCGGTGAGTGTGCTGGCACGCCAGCACGGCATTGCGCTGACAGTGGTCGATTGCGGCGTGGCGCACGACTTCGGCGGCGACCGGCCGGGCCTGCGCGTGCGCAAGGCCGCGGCCGGCGCGGCCGACGCCTCGCTCGGGCCGGCGATGGCCGCCGCCCAGTGCGCCGAGGCCATCGGCCATGGCATGGACCTGGTGCGCGATCTACCCGGCAACGCGCTGCTGCTGGGCGAGATGGGCATCGGCAACAGCTCGGCCGCAGCGCTGCTCACTGCACGGCTGACCGGCCACGACGTGGCCGCCTGCACCGGTTCGGGCACCGGCATGGCCGGCACGGCCCTGGCGCACAAGCTGCGCGTGCTGCAGGCCGTGTACCTGCGCCATGCCCATGCGCGCACGCCGCTGGCGGCGCTGGCCGCCTTCGGCGGGCTGGAGATCGCCACGCTGGTGGGCGTGTTGCTGCAGGGCGCGCGCGAACGCCGTGTGCTGGTGGTCGACGGCTTCATCACCACGGCGGCCGTGCTGGTGGCGCAGGCGCTGGCGCCGGCCGTGCGGGGCTACTGCGTGTTCTCGCACCTGTCGGGCGAGCGCGGCCACGCGATCGCGCTGGCGCACCTGGGCGTGCGGCCGCTGCTGGACCTGGGCCTGCGGCTGGGCGAAGGCTCGGGCGCCGCGCTGGCCTGGCCGCTGCTGCAGTCGGCCAGCCTGTTGTTGCGCGAAATGGCCAGTTTCTCGGGCGCGGGCGTGTCCAACCGCGGCGAACTCGCCGTATAGACTTTCCCGATGTCCCACGACGCTTCCCTGCAGAACCTGGCGGCGCTCGTGGTCGAGGCCAGCGACAACGCGGTCGTGGTCTGTGGGCCCGATCTGCGCACGCTGTACGTCAACCCCGGCTTCTGCCGGCTGATGGGCTACCAGCTGGAGGACCTGCAGGGCAAGCGGCCGGCCGACGTGCTGGCGGGCCCCTCGACGGACCTGCGGGCCCTGGCCGCCGCGCGCGACCCCGAGCGGCCGGCCAACTTCCGGCTCGAACTGCTGCTCTACACGCGCAGCGGACAGCCGCTGTGGGTTGCGATCACCAGCAACGTGGTGCGCGATGACCAGGGCAAGGCCCAGTACATCTGCTCGATGTTCTCGGACATCACGCTGACCAAGGTGCACGAGGTGCTGCAGCACCGCGTGCTCGACGCCATGGTGCACGAGCTGCCCGTGGCGGCGTTGATGGGCCTGGTCTGCGAAGAGGTCGAGCGCATCGCGCCCGAACTGCTCTGCACCGTGCTGGACGTGGACGATTTCGGCCGGCTGCATCCCCTGGCCGGCCCCAGCCTGCCGGTGGCGCTGGGCGAGGCGCTGGATGGGGTGCCGGTCGGGCCCCAGGCCGGCGGCGGAGGGGCAGCCGCCTGGACGGGAGACGCGGTGGAGGTGGCCGACATCGCCGCCGATCCGGCCTGGCAGGGCCTGGCGCATTTGGTGCTGCCGCAGGGCCTGCGGGCTTGTTGGTCCTGCCCGGTGCGGGCCAGCGACGGCACCGTGGTTGGCGTGTTCGCGCTGTATTTCGCCAGCCGCCACGGCCCGAGCGAATTCCACCGCAGCCTGGCCGGGATCTGCGTGCGCCTGTGTGCGCTGGCCCTGGAGCGCGAGCGCGCCAGGCTGCGCATGGAGCGCCTGGCCAGCGTCGACATGCTGACCGGCCTGGCCAACCGCATGGCGCTGAAGTCGCGCGCCACGCAGCTCCTGGAGGAATTGGCTGGCAAGGGCGCGCCCATGGCCGTGCTGTGCATCGACCTGGACCGCTTCCGGCTCGTCAACGAAACCCAGGGCCCGGACAGTGGCGACCAATTGCTGCGCGAGACCGCCCGCCGGCTGATGGGCTGCGTGCGCAGCATCGACCTGACCGGCCGGCTGGGTGGTGACGAGTTCGCAGTGATCCTGCCGTCCTGCCCGGTGCGGCAGGCCGCCACGGCGGCCGAGCGGCTGCTGGCGGCGGTGGCGGCGCCGCTGCTGCTCCCGGGCGTGACGCTGCAGCCGACCGCCAGCATCGGTGTGGCCATGTTCCCGGACGACGGCACCGATGTGGACACCTTGCTGCACCACGCCGACATGGCCCGCACGCAGGCCAAGCTGGGCGGGCGCGGCGGTGCACGCTTCTTCAACGAGGAGATGCAGCAGCGCACGCGCGAACGCGTGGCGCTGGAGGCCGCGCTGCGCCTGGGCCTGCGCGACGGCGGCCTGCGCCTGCACTACCAGCCGCAGATCGACCGGCGTTCGGGCAGCCTGTACGGCGTGGAGGCGCTGGCGCGCTGGTCGCACCCGCAGCTGGGCGAGATTCCGCCGGCGCGCTTCATCCCGCTGGCCGAGGAGGCCGGCATGGTGGCCGAGCTGGGCCGCTGGGCGCTCGCCGAGGCCTGCCGCCAGATGGCGCAGTGGCGCGGCGAGGGCCTGCGGGTGCCGCGCGTGGCGGTGAACCTGTCCACCCGCAACTTCGAGGAGGAGGGGCTGGTGCCCCTCGTGGCCGGGCTGCTGGACGCCCATGGCCTGGTGGCCGGCGACCTGACGCTGGAGATGACCGAGAGCATGCTGCTGGACGCCACGCCCAGCGTGCTGGCCGCGCTGCACGCGCTGCGCGCCATGGGCGTGCACCTGTCGCTGGACGACTTCGGCACCGGTTACTCCAGCCTGAGCTATCTGCACCGCCTGCCGATCCACGAACTCAAGCTGGACCAGAGCTTCGTGCGCGACCTGGCCGACAACGCCACCGCACGCGCGCTGACCAACACCATCCTGCGCATCGGCGACAGCCTGAAACTCACCGTGGTGGCCGAGGGCGTGGAAAACGCCGTGCAGGCGCAGCTGCTGGCCGAGCGCGGCAGCACCATCGTGCAGGGCTATCTGTACGGCCGGCCGATGCCGGCGCAGGCACTGGCCGACTGGCTCGCCGGCAACCCGCAGCCGTAGCGCTCAGGGCGTGGCCGTCTTGGGCTCGTAGTCGCACCAGCGCGCCACGCTGCAGCGCCAGCATTGGGGCTTGCGCGCCTGGCACACATAGCGGCCATGCAGGATCAGCCAGTGGTGGGCGTCGACCAGGTAGCGCGGCGGCACGCGCGCGAGCAGGCCTTGCTCGACCTTGTCCGGCGTCTTGCCCGGGGCCAGGCCGGTGCGGTTGGCGACGCGGAAGATGTGCGTGTCCACCGCCATGGTCGGCTCGCCGAAGGCCACGTTGAGCACCACGTTGGCGGTCTTGCGGCCGACGCCGGGCAGCGCCTGCAGCGCCTCGCGCGTGCGCGGCACCTCGCCGCCGTGCTGTTCGACCAGGATGCGGCACGTGGCCATGAGGTTCCTGGCCTTGGTGCGGTACAGGCCGATGGTGCGGATGTAGCTCTCCAGCCCCTCCAGGCCCAGCGCCAGGATCCTGGCCGGCGTGTTGGCCACAGGGTACAGGCGGCGCGTGGCCTTGTTGACGCCCACGTCGGTCGCCTGGGCCGACAACAGAACGGAAGCCAGCAGTTCGAACACGCTGGTGTATTCGAGCTCGGTGACGGGGGTGGGGTTGGCTTCCTGCAGCGTGGCGAAGAAGTGCTCGATGTGGTCGGGAGTCATGGCGCGGCAGTGTAGGAGCCCGGGCCGCTCGTGCGCAGGGCGCACTCCTAGAATGGCGGGCTTGCCAGGAGAGCGCCCGCCATGCATTTCGACTTCGCCAATCCCTACACCTCCGTGCGCACGCCTGTGTTCGCACGCAACGTCTGCAGCACCTCGCATCCGCTGGCGGCCCAGGCCGGCCTGCGCATGCTGCAAAAGGGCGGCAACGCGGTCGATGCCGCGGTGGCAGCGGCCGCCGTGATGACCATCGTCGAGCCGGTCAGCAACGGCCTGGGCTCGGACGCCTTCTGCATCCTGTGGGACGGCCGGCAGCTGCATGGCCTCAATGCCTCCGGCCGCGCGCCGGCCAACTGGTCGCCGGCGTACTTCCAGGGCAAATACGGCAAGGACGCGGCCAATCCGCCCAAGCGCGGCCTGGACTCCGTCACCGTGCCGGGCGCCGTGAGCGCCTGGGCCGCGCTCTCGGAGCGCTTCGGCAAGCTTGCCTTCGCCGACCTCATGGAGCCGGCCATCGACATCGCCGAGCGTGGCTACCTGATGCCTGTGGTGGTGCAGCAGAAGTGGGAGGCCGCCACGCAGGAGCTGCGCAGCCAGCCCGGTTTTGCCGACGCCTTCCTGCCCTGGGGCCGGGCGCCGCGCGTGGGCGAGCTGTTCCAGTTCAAGGCGGCCGCTCGCGGGCTGCGTGCGATTGCCGAGACACGCGGCGCGGCCTTCTACGGCGGCGAGATCGCGGCGGCCATCGCCAAATTTTCGGCCGCGCATGGCGGCAGCCTCACGGCGCAGGACTTCGCCGGCTACCAGCCCGAGTGGGTCACCCCGATCGCGCGCGACTACCGCGGCCACACGCTGCACGAGATCCCGCCGAACGGCCAGGGCATCGCGGCGCTCATCGCGCTGGGCATCCTGGAGAAGTTCGACATCGCCGGCATGGAAGTGGACGGCGTGGAGTCGCAGCACGTGCAGATCGAGGCCATGAAGCTGGCCTTCGCCGACGTCTACCGCTACGTGGGCGAGCCCGGCAGCATGGAGGTGACGGCCGAGCAACTGCTGGACGACGCCTACCTGGCCTCGCGCGCCAAGTTGATCGACCTGGGCCGCGCGCAGGACTTCGGCGCCGGCAACCCGGTCAAGGGCGGCACCATCTACCTGACCGCGGCCGACGAGAACGGCATGATGGTCAGCTTTATCCAGAGCAACTACATGGGCTTCGGCTCGGGCGCGGTGGAGCCGGACTTCGGCATCAGCCTGCAGAACCGCGGCCATGCCTTCTCGCTGCAGCCGGGCCACAACCAGGTGGCGCCGGGCAAGCGGCCCTTCCACACCATCATCCCGGCCTTCCTGACCAAGGACGGCCAGCCCGTCATGAGCTTTGGCGTGATGGGCGCCAACATGCAGCCCCAGGGCCATCTGCAGACCCTGGTGCGCATGCTGGACTACGGCCAGAACCCGCAGGCCGCCTGCGACGCGCCGCGCTGGCGCTACAACGCTGGCCTGGAGCTCAACGTCGAGTCGGCCATGCGGCCCGCCACCATCGAGGGGCTGGCCGCGCGCGGCCACCGCATGGAGGTGATCCAGGATTCCTACCAGGACTTCGGCGCGGGCCAGTTCATCTGGCGCGCCGGCGACCCCAAGGTCGAAGGCTACGTGGCCGCCAGCGATGCGCGCCGCGACGGCCTGGCCGCGGGCTTCTAGAACACGCACAAGAAAGGCACCCATGCAATTCGCCGACCGCCTGAAGAACGTCGAAACCTCCGCCATCCGCGAGCTGTTCAAGCTGCTCGGCAAGCCCGGCATCATCAGCTTTGCCGGGGGCTTCCCGGACCCCACGCTGTTCGATGCCGAGGGCATCGCCATGTCCACGGCGGCGGTGCTGCGCGACACGCCCGGCCCGGTGCTGCAATACGGCGCGACCGAGGGCTACGGACCGCTGCGCGAGCAACTCTCGCTGTTCATGGCCAACAAGGGTGCCCAGGTCCAGCCCGAGGGCCTGATCGTGACCACGGGCAGCCAGCAGGCGCTGGACCTGATCGGCAAGACCATGATCTCGCCGGGCGACAAGGTCATCGTCGAGGCGCCGACCTTCCTGGCCACGATCCAGTGCTTCCGGCTGTACGGCGCGAACGTGATCGGCGCGCCCATCGATGCCGACGGCGTGCTGGTCGAGCCGCTCGAGCGCCTGATCGAGGAGCACAAGCCCAAGCTCGTGTACCTGATCCCCAACTTCGGCAACCCGCACGGCGCCATGCTGAGCCTGGAACGGCGCCGCCGCATCCTGGAGATCGCCGCGCGCACCGGCACGCTGGTGGTCGAGGACGATCCCTATGGCGAGCTCTACTTCGGCCAGCCAGCGCCGCCTTCGCTGCTGGCGCTGTCCGCCGAAGTGCCGGGCAGCCGCGAGTGGCTCGCGCACTGCGGATCGATGAGCAAGATCCTGTCGCCAGGCCTGCGCGTGGGCTGGCTGATCGCCCAGCCGGCGCTGCTCGCCAATGCCACCATGTGCAAGCAGTTCAGCGACGCCCACACCTCCAACCTGACGCAGGCCACGGCTGCGCATTACCTGACGCTGAACCGCCTGGACGGCGCGCTCGGCCAGGTGCGCAAGGTCTACGCGGAGCGCGCACGCGTGATGGCCGAGCGCCTGCGCGCCGAACTGGGCGACGCCATCACCTTCGACGCGCCCAAGGGCGGAATGTTCTTCTGGGCCCGGCTGACCGGCGGCCGCGACGCGGGCGCGTTCGCCCAGCGTGCGATCGAGAAGCTCGTGGCCTTCGTGCCCGGCGCGCCGTTCTTCGCGCACGACCCCGATCTGTCCACGCTGCGGCTGAGCTTCGCGACGGCCGACGTGGCCAAGATCGAGGAAGGCATCGCGCGCCTGGGCCAGGCGCTGCCGCAATGAAGGGCGGGGGTGGCGGCCTGGTCTATTCGACCGAGGCCGGGCGCATGTGCCCCGTGTGCCGCCAGCCCGTGGCGCAATGCGCGTGCAAGAAGGCCGCGGCCGTTCCACAGGGCGACGGCACGGTGCGCGTGCGGCTGGAGACCAAGGGCCGCAAGGGCAAGGGCGTGACCGTGGTCTGGGGCGTTCCCGTCGACGAGGAAGGCCTGCAGAAGCTGGGCAAGCAACTGAAAGCTGCCTGCGGCACCGGCGGCACCGTCAAGGACGGGCAGATCGAGGTGCAGGGCGACCACCTCACGCAGGTCATGGAGGCCCTGCGCAAGCAGGGCTACCAGGTCAAGCGCTCGGGCGGCTAGGCACCGGCTGCTTCCTCGGCCAGGGCCTTCTGCACGGCCGGCCGCTGCTCCATGCGGTCGCGGTGGGCGCGGGTGGCGGGCAGGCCGGCCAGGTCCACCCCGTCGCCTTCGAGCCAGCCGGCGAGCGTGTAGAGGTAGGCGTCGGCCACCGAATACTGCTCGCCCAGCACCCAGGGGCTGCCCAGCATCGTCGATTCGATGAGCTCGAAGCACTCGCGCATGTTGGACGCCACCTTGCGCTGCATGGATTCGTGCGCCGACTTGTCGTCGGCCCAGCGCGCGGCGCGGAAGCGGTGGGCATGCGCCACATGCACCGTCGAGCACAGGTAGGCGTTGACGGCCTGCATCTGCGCGTACGCGAATGCGTCGTCCAAGGGGGCCAGCCGCGCTTGCGGGGCGCTTTGCGCGATGTAGGCCAGGATGGCGGGCGTCTCGGTCAGCGTCCCGCGTTCGGTCACCAGGGCCGGCACCCGGCCTTTGGGGTTGATCGCCAGGTAGGCGGGCTGGCGCTGCTCGCCTTCGGCGAAATTGAGCCGCTGGGTGCGGTAGGGCAGGCCGCTCTCTGCCAGGGCGATGTGGGATGCGCGCGCGCAGGTCTTGGGGGCGTAGTAGAGCGTCAGCATGGCGAGTTGCGGTTGTGGAGGCTGCGGGAGTGTAGGCGCGCCCTGTTGTCCTACAGCGGTCTCGGCATTCGGGGCGCAGCCTGCGCCGGTGCCGTCCGGCGTGCCGGGTCGTGGCGCTTTTCTAGACTAGGTCCATCGTCAGCACGACCCAACGAGGTTCAACATGTCAGTGCAACAAGCTTGTCAACCGTTCCAACGCAGCCGGCCTTTCGCGTACTTCGGGCTGGTGTGCGCACTGGCGGCGGGTGCCGCTGGCGCCCAGGTCGCCGCCTCGGGCAACACCGGCATCGACAACTCGGGCAGCTATGAGCGCGAGCGCGCCGCCTGCCTGAACGGCGCAACGCCGCAGGCGCAGGAAACCTGTCTGCGTGAAGCCGCCAATGCCCAGGCTGACAAGCGCAAGGGAGAGCTGCAGACCCAAGGGCAGGACCAGCTCGTGGCCAATGCCATGCGCCGCTGCGATGCGCTGGGTGGCGAAGACCACGCCGCCTGTACCGCGCGCGTTCTGGGCTATGGCAACCAGAGCGGCAGCGTAGGCGGCGGCGGCGTGATCCGCGAGGTCGAGACGGTGGTCGTTCCCCCGGGCCAGACCGAAGTCACGATCGAACCCAAGACCGACAACCCGGTCCTGGTGGTGCCGCGCTGAAGCGGCCGCTCAGCGCCCGGCGCGCACGCGCCGGTCGTCGCGGGCCTGGGCGAGCAGGGGCGCCACCGCGTCGGGCGCCAGACCATATTGGTCGGCGAACTGGGCTTCGCTGAGGCCGCCCAGCTCAAAGGCACGCAACAAGGCCTCGCGGCGGGCGATCTCGGCGGCTTGGTCGTGGTCGGCTTCGTCCAGCAAGGCGGCCAGTGCCTCCGGATTGACCTTGGCCGCAGCGGCGTAGCCGGCACGGTCGAGCCCACTCTGCACGAACAGCTCGCGCACGCGCGCGCGCAGTGCGGGCTGCAGGTCTTCCTTGCTACGCGCCTGGCGGCGCTTGAACAGCTCGACCAGCGCATGGTGGTGGTGGTCCACCGCCAGCGGCGCGACCGGCTGGCCGTCCAGGTCATGGCGCTGGTCGCCGCGCGCCAGGCATTCCAGATAGCGTGAGGAACGGGCATGCTGCCCCAGGGCTTCTTTGAGTGCCGCGGGCTGGAACACGCCAGGGTGGCGTTCCATCAGGTCCTGGAAGGTACCCAACTTGAGCGGGCGAAAGCGCGCACCAAACAGCGCAGGATGCAGTTCAGCCAGCTGCTCGAGCAGCGGATGGATGGGGCGGCCCTGCGGACGCTGCTGCGGGCCTTTGCGGCCGGGTTGCCGGCGACGCTGGTGTGGCTGGGCGGGAGCGTCGGCCGGGGCCGAAGAGGTGATGGAAGCGTCAGTCATTGCGGGGTGATTGTAGAAAGCCCGCTGGTGTCACAGCCGCTTGCAAATTTATGGGTCGAAAACGTGCATGCGTCACGTTGCGTGCGTGCCGATGTCACGCCTTGTTCATCGTCCGCTCCTTACACTTTCGTTGCCCGAACGCAACAGGAGCCGCGCCATGCCAAACCCCTACGACGCAACCCTTTCCGCCCCGTCATTGGTCACGTCCGCACTGCACGAAGGACAGCAATTCATGCAGCGCCTGGCAGGCCGCGTGAGCGCTGGATCAGAGTCTGCGTCGCAGGCACCGCAGGCCACCGACGGCCAGGGCGACTGGCCCGATCTGGACCAGCGTGTGCGCGCCGTCGGCGAATGGTGAATCAGCCCTGGTGCACCTGCGCCAGGATCTCGTAAGACCGCACACGGGCCGCGTGGTCGAAGATCTGCGTGGCGACCATCAGCTCATCGGCGCCCGTGCGGGCAATGAACTCCTTCAACTGGCGACGCACCGTGTCCGGTGACCCGATCGCCGCAGCGCTCATGGTCTGGGCCAGGATGGCCTGTTCGGGCGCGCTGAGCTGCTCCAGGTAGCCCGGCTTGGGCGGCTGCAGCCGCGACGGCCGGCCGCTGCGCAGGTTGACGAAGGCCTGTTGCATGGAACTGGCGAGCAACTGGGCCTCTTCGTCGGTGTCGGCCGCGAACACCCCCATCCCCAGCATCACATGCGGCTTTGCCAGCTGGGCCGAAGGCTTGAAGCGCGACCGGTAGATGGCGATGGCGTCCATCATCGCGGCCGGCGCGAAGTGCGAGGCGAAGGCGTAGGGCAGGCCCAGTTCGGCTGCCAGCTGGGCGCCGAACAGGCTGGAACCCAGGATCCAGACCGGCACCTGCAACCCCGTACCCGGGATCGCCTGGATGCGGGCGTTGGCCGCTTCGGGCGAGAGGTAGTGCATGAGTTCCACCACGTCCTGCGGGAACTGGTCTGGCGATTCGAAGGCGTCGCGGCGTAGCGCGCGCGCCGTGGCTTGGTCGGAGCCCGGCGCGCGGCCCAGGCCCAGGTCGATGCGGCCCGGGTACAGCGAGGCCAGCGTGCCGAACTGCTCGGCGATCACGAGCGGCGAGTGGTTGGGCAGCATGATGCCGCCTGCGCCGACCCGGATGGTCTTGGTCCCGCCCGCCACATGGGCGATGACGACCGAGGTCGCAGCGCTGGCGATGCCGGGCATGCCGTGGTGCTCGGCCAGCCAGAAGCGCTGGTAGCCCAGGCGTTCGGCGTGCTGCGCCAGGTCGCGGCTGTTGTGGAAGGCCTGGGCGGCGTCGCCGCCTTCCACGATGGGGCAGAGGTCGAGTACGGAGAGTGCGGTCATGGCCGGAGATCGTAGCCAGACCCGCTAAACCGTGCTGGCGTGGTGCTTCAGCAGTCCAGCTGGTCGGCGAGGTCGCCGAAGTCGTGGCAGTGCAGGTCGTTGCCGGGCCGCGGCGACACATCCTTGAGATGGCCCACGCCGAACTCCAGCGGCCGCTCGATGTAGGCGGTCTGCAAGCCGCAGGCGCGCGCGCCGGCCAGGTCGCTGTGGTGCGCGGCCACCAGCATGACTTGTTCGGGCGGCACGTCGAACACACGCGCCACGCCCAGGTAGGTCGCCGGGTCGGGCTTGTAGGCTCGAAACACTTCGGCCGACAGGATGCAATCCCAGGGCAGGCCGGCGCGCTTGGCCATGTTGGTCAAGAGGCCGATGTTGCCGTTGGACAGCGTGCAGATGGTGTACCTGCGCTTGAGACGCGCCAGGCCTGTGAGCACATCAGGCCAGGGATCCAGCCGGTGCCAGGCCTTGTTGAGATCGCGGCGTGCCTGCTCGGACATGCCCTGCAGGCCGAAGCGCGGCAGGATCTCGTCCAGGATCAGCCGGTGCAGGTCGTCGATGAGCGTCCAACCCAGCTCGCCCGAGCGCACGCGCTGCATGGCCGGTTGGTAGCCGTCGCGCCAGGCGCGCGCGAAGTCGTCGCCATCGACCTCCGGGTGCAGCGCGCGAATCTCGCGTGCGATGCTGCCGTGCCAGTCGACCACGGTACCGAAGGTGTCGAAGGCCAGCACGGCTGGTGGCTGTGGCATGCGGAATCTCCTTTTCGGTGCGCTTTACACCCGATTCATGACCAAATGTATCAAGCCGGTGTATCGTTGCATGTTCGCCGCAGGCGCTGCGCGGCCGGTTCAGGCCTCGCACTTGCTTGTGGTTCGGGGATCCCGCCATTGTGTCTGCTGTGCAAAGCTGGCCGCTGGCGGGCCGTGGATGGGAACTCACCGGAGCCGGCCCGATCCACCGTGCGCCAATGCGGCCACGCCCGAATCCGGCAGTTCCGGTTTCGAGAGCACGCCGCCCCACAGGTCTCTTCCATGCCGATTCTGAAAAGTTACTTGCGTCCCCGTGACCTGTGTCTGCCACTGGTGCTCGCATTGCTGGCCACTGCCGGCTGTTCACGTGGCACGGGCGACAGCAAGGCCGCCGCGCCGGCTGCGGCGCCCCAGGTGAAGGACGTGGGCGTGGTGACGCTCAAGACCGAGCGCATGCCGGTGACCACCGAGCTGGCAGGCCGCACCGTGGCGCCTGTGATCGCGCAGATCCGGCCCCAGGTTGGCGGCATCGTGCAGCAGCGCCTGTTCACCGAAGGTTCGCAGGTCAAGGCAGGCCAGGTGCTGTACCAGCTGGACCCGGCCAGCTTCGAGGCCACGGCCGCCAGCGCCCGCGCCAATGTGCGCCGCGCCGAGACCACGCTGGCCACGGCCCGCAGCGTGGCCAAGCGCAATGCCGAGCTGGTCAAGATCGACGCCATCAGCCAGCAGGTCAACGAACAGACCCAGGCCGCCGCCGACCAGGCCGAAGCCGATGTGGCCGTGGCCCGCGCGGCCGAGCAGACCGCCCGCATCAACCTAGCGCGCACGCGCATCGTGGCACCCATCAGCGGCTGGATCGAGCTGTCCAGCGTGACGGCCGGTGCGCTGGTCACGGCCGACCAGGCCACGCCGCTGACCACCGTGCAGCAACTGGACCCCATCAATGTGCACGTGACCCAATCCAGTGCCGAGTTGCTGCGCCTCAAGCGCGAACTGGCCAGCGGCCGCCTGTCGCGCGGCCGCGCCGACGAGGCACCGATCCGCGTGCTGCTGGAGGACGGCAGCGTCTACCCCCATGCCGGCAAGCTGACCTTCGCCGGCGTGACCGTGGACGCCGGCACCGGCAGCGTGACGCTGCGCGCCGTGGTGCCCAACCCCGACCGCATGCTGATGCCCGGCATGTACGTGCGCGCCGTGCTGGAGGAGGGCGTGGCCGAGGACGCGCTGCTGGTGCCCCAGCAGGCCGTGACGCGCGCGCCCGACGGCAGCGCTTCCTCGCTGGTCGTCGGGCCGGACGACAAGCTGGTCAGGCGGGCGGTGACCGTCGGCCGCGCCGTCGCCAACCGCTGGCAGGTGCTGGAAGGTTTGCAAGCCGGCGACCGGGTGCTGGTCGAAGGCTCGCAGCGCGCACGCGCCGGCGATCAGGTGCGCGCCAGCGAAGTGGTGCCCAAGCCCGGCCCCGGTGCGCCCGCGCCGGTGAACGGCAAGGGCGGCCCGGGCCCCGGTTCGGTGGCCAGTGCCGGCCCGCTCGCCAACGCCAAGATCGTGCGCTGAGCGCCGGGAGACCGTTCCATGGCGCACTTTTTCATCGAGCGCCCCATCTTTGCGTGGGTGCTGTCCATCATCGTCATGCTGGCGGGGGTCATGTCGATCCGCACGCTGCCGCTGGAGCAATACCCCGACATCGCGCCGCCGCGCGTGTCGGTGGGCTCCACCTACACCGGCGCCTCGGCCAAGACGGTCGAGGACTCGGTGACCCAGATCATCGAGCAGCAGATGAAGGGGCTGGACAACCTGCTGTACATGCAGAGCACCAGCAACTCCTCGGGCCAGTCGCGCATCACGCTGACCTTCGCGCCGGGCACCGACATCGACGTCGCCCAGATGCAGGTGCAGAACAAGATGCAGCCCGCCATGTCGCGGCTGCCGCAGCAGGTGCAGAGCCGCGGCGTGTTCGTGACCAAGGGCGGCAACGATTTCCTGATGGTCATCGCCTTCTATTCGGGTGACGGCAGCGCCTCGGCGGTGGACGTGGGCGACTACATCAACAGCAACCTCGTCGACGTCATCAGCCGCGTCGATGGCGTGGGCGATGTGCAGGTGCTGGGCACCGGCTACGCCATGCGCATCTGGCTGGACCCGGACAAGCTGCGCAAGTACGCACTGATGCCGTCGGACATCAACACCGCGTTGCAGGCCCAGAACGCCCAGGTCTCGGCCGGCCAGTTGGGTGCGCTGCCGGCCGTGGCCGAGCAGCAGCTGACGGCCACCATCACCGCGCGCAGCAAGCTCGAGACCGTGGAGCAGTTCGGCAACGTGGTGCTGCGCGTGACGCCCGACGGCGCCGTGGTGCGCCTGAAGGACGTGGCGCGTCTCGAACTCGGTGCCGAGAACCTGACCGTGCGTTCCATCCTGCGCGGCAACCCGGGCGCCGGCCTGGGCATCGTGCTGTCCGATGGTGCCAACGCGGTCAAGGTGGCCGAGGCCGTCAACGCCAAGATCGCCGAACTGCAGCCCTTCTTCCCGAACCAGCTGCAGACCTTCGTGACCTACGACACCACGCCCTTCGTGAGCGCGTCGATCGAGGAGGTGGTCAAGGCCTTGTTCGAGGCGGTGTTGCTGGTCGTGATCGTGATGTATGTGTTCCTGCAGAACTTCCGCGCCACGCTGATCCCGGCGATCACGGTGCCGGTGGTGCTGCTCGGCACGTTCGGCGTGCTGTCGGCCGCCGGTTACTCGATCAACACGCTGACCATGTTCGCCATGGTGCTGGCCATCGGCCTGCTGGTGGACGACGCCATCGTGGTGGTCGAGAACGTCGAGCGGGTGATGAGCGAGGAGGGTCTGCCGCCCAAGGAGGCGACCAAGAAATCCATGGCCGAGATCACGCCGGCGCTGATCGGCATCGCGCTGGTGCTCTCGGCCGTGTTCATCCCCATGGCCTTCTTCGGCGGCTCCACGGGCGTGATCTACCGGCAGTTCTCGATCACCATCGTCTCGTCCATGGTGCTGTCGGTGCTGGTGGCGCTGTCGCTCACGCCGGCCCTGTGCGCCACGCTGCTCAAGCCCATCCCCAAAGGTGCGCACGGACCGCATGGCCAGGCACCGCGCCGCGGGCCGCTGGGCTGGGTCGACCGCTTCTTCGCCAAGTTCAACCACGGCTTCGACCGCGGCGCCAATGCCTACCAGGGGACGGTGGGCGGCATCCTCAAGCGCGGCAAGCGCACGTTGATCGTCTACGCGCTCATCATCGCGGGCGTGGTCGTGCTGTTCTCGCGCCTGCCCACGGCCTTCCTGCCCGACGAGGACCAGGGCTTCGTCACGGTGCAGATGAACCTGCCGCCGGGCGCCTCCAACGCGCGGTTGCAGCCGGTGGTGGCCGAGGTGCAGGAGTACTTCGGCAAGTTTCCCGAAGTGGTCAGCATCAACGTGCTGACCGGCCAGAACGGCGACCAGAGTTCGGCGCGCGCCTTCGTCAAGCTCAAGGACTGGGACGAGCGCACCGAGGCGTCGAGTTCGGCCGCTGCCATCGCCGCGCGCGCCAGCCGCGACCTGGCGAAGATCCGCGACGCGCGCATCATCGTGCAGCTGCCGCCGGCGGTGCGCGGCCTGGGCGCGGCCTCGGGCTTCAACTTCTTCCTCAAGGACATCAACGGCCTGGGCCACGAGGCGCTGGTCGCCGCGCAACGCAAGACGCTGGAGATGCTGCAGGCCCGGGCCGAGCTGCGCAACGTGCGCATGAACGGCCTGGACGACACGCCCGAATTCCGCATCGACATCGACGATGCGCGGGCCGGCGCGCTGAGCCTGACCACGAGCGCCATCGACAGCACGCTGTCCACCGCCATGGGCGGCACCTACGTCAACGACTTCCTGAACAATGGCCGCGTCAAGCGCGTCTACATGCAGGGCGATGCGGCCTTCCGCATGCTGCCGGCCGACATCGAGCGCTGGAGCGTGCGCAATTCGTTGGGGCAGATGGTGCCCTTCCATGCGTTCTCCAGTTCGCGCTGGAGCTACGGCTCGCCGCAGCTGGCGCGCTACAACGGCGCGCCGGCCTACGAGTTCACGGGCGATGCCGCGCCGGGCGTGAGTTCGGGTGCGGCCATGGCCGGGGTCGAGCAGGTCATGAAGGAGATGCCGGTCGGCATCGACTACGAATGGACCGGCGCCTCCTACCAGGAGCGGCTCTCGGGCGCGCAGGCGCCGGTGCTCTATGCCATTTCCATCCTGTTCGTGTTCCTGTGCCTGGCGGCGCTGTACGAAAGCTGGTCCGTGCCGTTCTCGGTGATCCTGGTGGTGCCCCTGGGGATCATCGGCGCGCTGCTGTTCACCAGCACGCGCGGACTGACCAATGACGTGTACTTCCAGGTCGGGCTGCTCACCACGGTGGGCCTGTCGTCCAAGAACGCGATCCTGATCGTGGAGTTCGCCAAGCAGCTGCAGGAGCAGGGCAGGAGCGTGTTCGACGCCACGATGGCGGCTGTGCGCCTGCGACTGCGCCCGATCCTGATGACGTCACTGGCCTTCGGCTTCGGCGTGCTGCCGCTGGCCATCGGCACCGGTGCCGGGGCCGGCGGCCGGGTGGCCATCGGCACCTCGGTGCTGGGCGGCATGGCCATCGGCACGGCACTGGGCATCTTCTTCGTGCCGCTGTTCTTCGTGCTGATCCGCGGCTGGCTCGAGCGGCGCGGCAAGCGCCGGGAAGCAGCGGCGCCGACATCCTTGGTCGAGCAGGGAGGCCACTGAGATGCGCCGCGCCCTGATTCCCCTGGTCGCATTGGCCCTGTTGTCCGGCTGTGCCAACCTGGCCCCGGGCTACCAGCAACCCGCCGCGCCCATTCCCCAGACCTGGCCCGGCGCGCCCGCCGCCATGCCGGCCCAGCCGCTGGCCGGGTGGCAGGAGTTCTTCGTCGACGAGCGCCTGCGCGGCGCGCTGGCGCTCGCGCTCGACAACAACCGCGACCTGCGATCGGCCGCGCTCAGCATCGAACGGGCGCGTGCGCTGTACGGCGTGACCAGCGCGGCCACGCTGCCGTCGGTGGATGTCGGCGCCGCTGCCAGCCGCGCGCGCACGCCTGCCGCCCTGACCACGAACGGCAACGCCAGCATCGCCGACCGCTTCAGCACCAACTTCGGCTTGACGGCGTACGAGCTCGACTTCTTCGGCCGCGTGCGCAACCTGTCCGATTCGGCGCTGGAGGAATTCTTCCGCACCGAAGACGCGCGCCGCAGCGTACAGATCAGCCTGGTGGCTTCCGTCGCGCAGGCCTGGCTGCAGCTGGCGACCGACCAGCAGCGCCTGCGCCTGGCGCGCGAGACCCTGCAGAGCCAGCAGCGCTCGTACGACCTGATCCGCCAGGCGCATGCGCTGGGGGCGCAGTCCGGCGTGGCGCTGGCCCAGGCCCAGACCACGGTGGAATCGGCGCGCGGCCAGGTGGCAAGCTTCGATAGCCTGGTCGAGCAGGGCCGCAACGCGCTAGCGCTGCTGGCCGGCACGCAGCTGCCGGCGGACCTGCTGCCGGGCGACCAGTCGGTCATGGTCGCGTCGCTGCCGACGCCGCCGGCCGACCTGCCGTCCAGCGTGCTGCAGCAGCGTCCCGACGTGTTGGCGGCCGAGCACGCGCTGCGCGCCGCGCACCACGACATCGGCGTCGCACGCGCTGCCCTGTACCCGCGCATCACGCTGACGGGCTCGGCCGGCGTGGCCAGCCCCAGCCTGTCCAACCTGTTCGAGGGCGGCAGCCGGGCCTGGAGCTTCGGCCCTTCGATCAACCTGCCGCTGTTCGACAACGGTGCGCGCCGCAACCAGCTGCGCGCGACCGAGGTGCAGCGCGACATCGTGTTGTCCAGCTACGAGAAGACGTTGCAGACGGCCTTCCGCGAGGTTGCCGACGCGTTGGCCGAGCGCCGCACGCTGGCAGAACGCCTGGACGCACAGCGCGCACTGGTCGCGGCCACGACACGCAGCTTCGACCTGGCCCAGGCCTTGTTCAAGGGCGGCGGCGGCAGCTACCTGGAGGTTCTGGATGCGCAGCGCACGCTGTACACGGCCCAGCAGACGCTGATCGGACTGCAGCTGACCGACCAGGCCAACCGCGTCCAGCTCTACAAGGTCCTGGGCGGCGGCTGGCAGGGCCAGGCGGCTGCGCCGTCCGCGACAGCGGGCTGAAGGGCATCGCGGGCAGAATCGGCGCCGCCGGCGGTCAGGTGACCGCCGATCCTCAAGCTCAAGGAGACCGATTCATGATCCAGGTTCTGGCCATCATCACCACCCATCCGGGCAAGCGCGCCGACGTGTTGGCAGCCTTCAACGAGAACCGCGCTGCCGTGCTGGCCGAGACCGGTTGCATCGAGTACGGCGCGGTCGTCGATGCTGCGAACCTGCCGGCTGGCTGGGCCACCTTCGGCGCCGACACCTTCATCGTGGTCGAGAAGTGGGAAAGCTTCGACGCGTTGAAGGCCCATGCCAAGGCCCCGCACATGGCGGCCTATGCGGCCAAGACCAAGGAGATGGTGGCCACGCGCGCCATTCACGTGCTGGAGCCCGTGGCCGGCTGATCAGCCCGCGCCGCCGATCACGATCTCGACCCGGCGGTTGCGCTGGCGGCCTTCGGCCGAGCTGTTGCTGGCCACCGGCACGGCCTTGCCCAGGCCCTTGGTCTGGATGCGCGCGCCATCCACGCCACGCTGCACCAGCGCCGCGCGGACCGATTCCGCGCGCTGCTGCGACAGCGCCACATTCAACACGTCCGAGCCCACCGAGTCGGTGTGGCCTTCGACTTCGAGTCGGCGTTCGGGGTTGTCGCGCATGAATGCAGCCAGCCGGTCCAGCGTGGCGAAGGCGCCGGGCTTGAGTTCGGCGCGGCCGGTATCGAACAGCACATCACCGAGCGTCAGCACCATGCCACGGTCGGTCTGCTGGGCCTGCAGTGCGGCCATTTCCTGTTGCAGCTTGGCCACCCGGTCCTGGGCTGCCTGTGCGGACGCGCCTTGCCTGGCGGCCTGCTCGCGGGCCAATTCGGCCTGCGTGCGTGCGCTCTGGGCCTGCGTGCGGGCCTGCTCGGCCTCCTGCGAACGCGCGGCCATCAGGATGCGGTTGCGCTCGGCGCCTGCCACCGCCACCGATTGCTCGGCGCGGGCGATGTCACCCGACTGCAGTGCGGTGGCTGCGCGCTGGCGGGCCAGTTGGGCGTAGTGCGCCACATCCTGGGGGTCCTTTCCGTCCTTGAACGCGGCTTCGGCCTGTTGCAGCGCCTGCTCGGCCTGGCGCAGATCCACAGGCGCGCTGCGCACCGTGTCGGCGTCGCTGGCAGCGCGGCTGTAGATGGCGCGTGCTTCGTCCAATGCCGGGTTGTTGGCGGGCGTGGAGGCACAGGCGGCCAGCAGCAAGGCGCTGGCCGGGACCAGCAGCGCAAGGCCGCGGCGAACATCCTGGGTGGTCTGGTGGAAGGTCTTCATGGCGCGAATCTCGGAAAAGTGGTTCGGCAAGGGCGGCGCATGGCGCGCAGCCCATCGCGGTGGAAATGGCTGGCGGACGGGGTCACTGGCGCGTGGTGCGCGAGCCCAGTTCCTGCTGCAGCGTGGTGTTGGAGCGCTGCAGCTCCGCAGCGGCCAGCCGGGCGCGTTCTGCGCGCGACTTGCGCTCGGCCAACGCGCCATCGGCGGTGGCCTGGTCGGCCAGGCGGCGCGCCTGGTCGAACTCCTCGGCGGCGAGGGCAGCATCGGCCTTGGCCAGCTTGTCACGGGTGGACAGCAACTCCACCGGCGCCAACTGCCCGGCGCCGGCGGCCTCGGCCTGTGCCAGGGCGGCGCGGGCGGCCGTCATGGCTTCGAGCGGCGGCGGGCCCTTGCTGGCGCAGGCGCCCAGGAAAAGCGCCGAGGCGGCCAGGACGGCGATGGCGGACGTGCGGCTGAAACGGCTGGCGCTGGAACGGCCGGTCAGCGTGGGGTGGTTCTTGTGGTGCATGGCCGCAGTGTTGCGGACATGGCTTGCGGCGGCTGCAAGCTGCGGCGAGCGGCGGCGGTCAGCCAATGCGCCGTTCTGGCGCCCTCCATGCGCCAGACCAGCGGCAGGGATGGCGTCCCTGCCGGGGAGTCACTCCATGGCCCAGCCGTGGCTCACGATCAGCGACTGCCCCGTCAGCGCGTTGCTCGGGAAGGCCGCGAACAGCAGCGCCACCTCGGCCACATCGGCCACGGTGGTGAACTCGCCGTCCACCGTGTCCTTGAGCATGACCTTCTTGATCACGTCCTCTTCGCTGATCTTCAGCGTGGCGGCCTGCTCGGGGATCTGCTTGTCCACCAGCGGCGTGCGCACGAAACCCGGGCAGATCACGTTGGCGCGCACGTTGTGCGGGCCGCCTTCCTTGGCCAGCACGCGGGCCAGGCCCAAGAGGCCGTGCTTGGCCGTCACATAGGGCGCCTTCAGCACCGAGGCCAGCTTGGAGTGCACCGAGCCCATCAGGATGATGGAGCCGCTGTTCTGCTTGTACATGTGCGGCAGCACGGCCTTGGTGGTCAGGAAGGCGCCGTCCAGGTGGATCGCCAGCATCTTCTTCCACTCGGCGAAAGGGAAGTCCTCGATGGGGTGCACGATCTGGATGCCGGCGTTGCTGACCAGCACGTCCACCGTGCCCCAGGCCGCCACCACCTCGGCCACGCCGGCGTTGACCTGCTCCTCGCTGGTCACGTCCATGGCCACGCCCATGGCCTCGTGGCCGGCGGCACGCAGTTCGGCGGCCGTGGCATCGGCCGCGGCCTTGTTCATGTCGGCGATGGCCACGCGTGCGCCTTCGCGCGCATAGGTGCAGGCGATCTCCTTGCCGATGCCGCTGGCGGCGCCGGTGACGAGCGTGACTTTGTCCTTGAGTTTCATGGCGGGTCCTTTCGGGGAGCGGGGTGTGGAGCGGTTCAACGGCCCGAGGGCCGCGGGGCGAGATCGAGCACCGTCATGCCGGCCTTCTTGCGTGGGCGGTCGCGCCAGCGCGGGTTGGCGAAGCTGGCCTCCACGTCAGCGCGGCCTGCGGCCCAGTGGTCGGCCACGGTCTGGCGGGAGAACTCGTAGTCCTTGGACTGGCCGGCGTGGCTCTTGCTGCGGTGGATCAGGTGCATGACGGTGACCGCGTTGCAGTTCCCGGCATTGAGCAGGGCCTGGAGGTCCGGGTCGTCCTGCAGCGCCGCAGGCAGCTTGTCGGCCAGGCGCTGGGCGGCCTCGGCCAGGCGCTGCTGCGCGGCCACGAGATCGGTGTTCATGCGCGTGCGGCTGGCGTACTGGATGTCCTTGGCGCGCTCGGCCACCTCGTCCAGGTTGCGCGGCAGCGCGCCGCGCGCGCTGAACAAATCGACCTGGAACACCAGCATGTCCAGCACCGTCGGCTGGTCGATCACGTACTGCAACGGCGTGTTGGAGACCACACCGCCGTCCCAGTACCACTTGCCGTCCACGGGCACCGGCGCGAAGCCCGGCGGCAGCGCGCCGCTGGCCATCACGTGCTGGGGCCCGATGGGGTGGGTGCAAGTCGGGTCGGCCGAGTCGAAGTAGACCGAGTTGCCGGTCTCCAGCTCCACCGCGCCGACCGACAGCCGCACCTTGCCACGGCAATGCGCGTCGTTGATGCGGTCGAAGTCGACCAGGCGTTCCAGCGTGCTTCGGAGCGGCGAGGTGTCGTACCAGCTCAGCGCGGCGGCGGTGCCGGCTGGCTGCAACGGCGCCGGCGGGATGCGCGGCATGAAGAAGCCCGGCACGCCGAAGCTGGCCGTGAGCGCAGCGCTCGAGGCATTGAACAGGCTGCGCGCCTCGTCGCCGTAGCTGGCAGGCAAAGCCGGCATGGGCAGGCCGGACGAGACCTGGGCCCAGAACGCACGCAGCTGGTCGACGCGACGCTCCGGAGGGTTCCCGGCGATCAGCGCGGCGTTGATCGCGCCGATGGAGACCCCGGCCACCCAGTCGGGCGCCACGCTGCGTTCGGCGAGGGCCTCGTACACGCCGGCCTGGTAGGCGCCGAGGGCGCCGCCGCCCTGCAGTACGAGCACGCACTGTTCCGCGGGCGCGGCGACGCTGCGCGCGAGGGAAGGAGATGTAGCCACGGGGAAGCCTTCTGGGATGGCGGAACTGGGGTCCGATTGCTGCGATGCAGTATAGGGCGCTCACAGCACCTGCCGCGGTGCATGGGATGCAGCGCCGGCTGGCCATAATGGCCGGCTTTGTCCCATGGCTTTCGAAGGAGACCGCATGCCCATCCGTACCCCCGCCATCGTGCTCGCCGCACTGCTCGCCAGCACGGCCTGGGGCCAGACCGTCACCACCCTCGATGCCGCCGCCAAAGAACCTGGCGCGCAGACCACGGCGTCCGGCCTCGTCTACCGCTCGCTGCAAGACGGCAGCGGCGCCAGCCCTGGTGCCAGCGACAAGGTCAAGGTGCACTACCGCGGCACCTTCCTGGACGGCAAGGAGTTCGACAGCTCCTACAAGCGCAACGCGCCGATCGAATTCCCGCTGAATGGCGTGATCCCCTGCTGGACCGAGGGCGTGCAGAAGATGAAGGTGGGCGGCAAGGCCAAGCTGACCTGCCCGGCCGCAATCGCCTACGGCAGCCGCGGCGCAGGCGGTGTCATCCCGCCGAACGCCACGCTGCAGTTCGAAGTGGAGCTCCTGGGCATCAACGGCCGCTGACCACGGAGACCGGCGCCATGCGCGGCCTGCACCTGACCGCCGACCTGCACGGCTGCCGCTGCGCACCGCAGTGGCTGGTCGACGCACCGCTGCTCGGCGCCTGGTGCGTGCAGGCCGTGCGCGATGCCGGTCTGCAGCCCGTGGGCCAACTCTTCCACCGCTTTCCCGCCACAGACCAGGGCCCGGGCGGCGTGACGGCGACGGTGCTGCTGGCCGAATCGCACCTGTGCGTGCACACCTGGCCCGAGCAGGCGGCCGTGACGCTGGATGTCTACGTCTGCAACTTCGGCGCCGACCACCGTGGCCAGGCCCAGGCCTTGCTCGACGCACTGGTGGCGCGTTTCGCGCCCGAACAGGTGCTGCGCCAGGCGCTGGAACGCGGCCTCAGCCCGCCGCCAGGCCCGCCAGGTGGCCGCGGGTGAAGGCCTCCTCGAACACCGAGTAACCCGACCAGTCCGCGTGCGCGAACAGCAGCGGCCCGGACCGCGGCGTCGCCGGGTTGGCGCGCAGGCGCTGCACCAGCCCCGGCACCGGCGTCGCCATGGCGTGGCCATAGCGCGTGATCGCGATGTGCGTGGCCTTGGCGCGCAGGTCCGGATGGGCCTCGCGGAGTTCGGCGAACATCTGCTCGGCCCAGTGCTGCCAGGGCTGTTGCAGCAGCGCGTTGCGCGCATCCGGCGCCAGGCCCAGCGCGTGGTACCAGCTGAGCACCCGCGGGCTGTCCGGGCGGCGCTGTTCCAGGCCCTGGTGGCCCGCATCGACATAGCCCAGCGCATTGCTGCCGTAGACCACGTTGTCCCAGCTCGGCGCAGCGCCGCCCTGGTCGGCCAGCGCGGCGCGCAGGTGCACGTTGGCCACCAGCCAGGGGCTGTAGCGCAGCGCCGCGGCCGCCTCGCGCACGCAGGCCGGCGGCTCGGCCAGCACCCGCGCCGCCACGAACACCGGCAGCGCGACGATGCAGTGCGTGGCGTCCCACTGTTCGAGCTGGCCGCTGGCCGTGTCCAGCGCCTGCACCGTCACGCCCTGGCGGTGCGTGGCGATGCGGCTGACCACGCGCGCGCAGCGCAGCCGTTCGCCCAGCGGCTGCGCCAGGCGCTGCGTTAGCCAGGCATTGCCCTCGGGCCAGGTCAGCACCGCCTCACGCTCGGCTTCGGCGTCGCCAGGCGCATGGAAGCCGTGCCGGCTGGCGAAGTAGTGGATGCCGGCCCAGGCCGACACGCCCGCCAGGCCGGCGCCGAAGTCGTCGCGGCAGCAGTAGTCCAGATACCAGTGCAGTTGCGCGTCGTCCAGGCCCTCGCGGCCCAGCCACTGGGCCATGGTCTGGGCGTCCAGCGCCGCGTGCTCGGGGGCGAAGGCCGCGCGCTGCGCCGGCAGGGCGAACGGGGCGCTGCGCATCAGCGCGGCCACGCGCGCGGCGAAGCGCCGGTACTGCGCCAGCGTACCGGCGCCGATGTCCTGCAGGGGCAGCAGGCCGTCCTGCCAGTGGCCGTTGCGGTAGAGCCGCTCCTGCGGGCTGTGGCACAGGTGGCGTTCGTCATACTCCCAGCGGCCAGCCACGCGCTGGCGCAGGCCGAACTCTTCGAGCAGGCCCTGCACCTCGTGCGCGGCGTCCATGGGCAAGGGCAGGTAGTGCGCGCCGAGCGGGCAGGGCAGGCCACCCAGCTGCGTGGCGCGGCTGTTGCCGCCGGCCTGGTCTTCCAGCTCCAGCAGCACGAAGTCCTCGATGCCGCGCTGGCGCAGTGCGCGTGCCGCGGCCAGGCCGGCCACGCCACCGCCGGCGATGACCACGCGCGTGCGCTGCGTGCGGGCCGGCCTCTGCGCCATGGCCGACCGCAGCAGGTGGCCACGCTCGGGGCTGGTGCCCACGAAACCGCCGGCCAGTGGCGTGTCCGGCGCGTCGCAGCCCTGGGTTGCCAGCAGGGGCAGCGCGGCGCCGGCCAGCCAGGCGCGCCGCGAGATCATGGCTTGGCCTTGCCCCATTCGTCCTCGTAGAGGTTCACGAGCACCTGGTTGGAGAGCCGGTTCACCTCGGCCGGCACGCGCGCCATGTCGCGCGGAAAGTCGAACAGCGCCGGCACGCCGGCCAGGTCGAGAAAGCGCAGCCCCTCCGGCAGCTGCGGCGGCGTGCGCCAGGGCCGGCGCCCGGCCAGCACGAAGCCCCATTCGCCGAAGCTCGGCACATGGGCGTGGTAGGGCGCGGTCTTGAGGCCGACGGACTCGATGGTCTGCACCACTGTCCAGAAGCTCTGGCGCGCCAGCAGCGGTGAGGTCGACTGCACCACGGCGTAGCCGCTGGCCGCCAGGTGCCGGTCCAGCAGCGCGTAGAACGAATTCGTGTAGAGCTTGCCGATGGAGAAATTGGTCGGGTCGGGAAAGTCCACCACGATCACGTCGTAGATCTCGCGCGCCTCCTCGAGCCAGCGGAAGGCGTCGGTGTTGACCACGGTCACCTTGGGCGAGCGCAGCGCGTGGCCGTTCAGCGCTGCCAGCGGTTCGTGGTCGCGGAAGAGGCGCGTCATCGCCGGGTCCAGCTCGACCAGCGTGACCCGCTCCACCGTGGGGTACTTCAGGATCTCGCGCACGGCCATGCCGTCGCCGCCACCCAGCACCGCCACCTTGCGCGGCGAGCCGTGGGCGGCCATGGCCGGGTGCACCAGCGCCTCGTGGTAGCGGTATTCGTCGTGCTCGGCGAACTGCAGATTGCCGTTCAGGTACAGGCGGTGGCCGCTGCGCCCGTGCGTGACGACGATGCGCTGGTAGGGCGTCTGCGCGCTGAACACGGCGCGGTCCTGGTAGAAGCGGTCCTCGGCCAGCGTGGTGATGTGGTCGGCGCCGACGAAGCCCGTGGCCAGCACGGCCAGCGTGAGCCCGCAGGCCAGTGCGTGGGCCTTGAGGCGGCGCAGCTCATGGCGGAACAGCCACAGCGCCCACAGCGCCACCGCCGCGTTCATGAAGCCGAACAGCAGCCCCGTGCGCACGAGCCCCAGGTGCGGCACCAGCAGCAGCGGGAAGGCGACGGACACCGCCAGCGCGCCCAGGTAGTCGAAGGTCAGCACCTGCGAGACCAGGTCTTTGAGCGCCACGTCGCGCTTCAGGATGCGCATCACCAGCGGGATCTCCAGCCCCACGAGCGTGCCGACCAGGAACACCAGCCCGTACAGCAGCAGGCGGAACGCGTCGGGCGTCCAGGCGTTGGCGATGAACAGGATCGCCGGCAGCGCGCCGCCCACCAGTGCCACCAGCAGCTCGATGCGCAGGAAGTGCGCGGGCAGCTGGCGCTCGAAGTAGCGCGACAGCCAGGAGCCCACGCCCATCGCGAACAGGTAGCTGCCGATGATGGTGGAGAACTGCAGGATGGAGTCGCCCAGCACATAGGAGGCCAGGGCGCCCGCGGCCAGCTCGTAGACCAGCCCGCAGGCGGCCACGACGAAGACGCTGGCCAGCAGCGCGACCGCCACCGGCCGCGAAGCGGCGGTCGTCACGCGCTCAGCCGTGCACCGCGGCAGCCACGATGATGGAGATGCCCAGGCACATCGCGCCGACCACGATGCCCAGCGCCACGTTCTGCTTCTCGACCAGTTCCTGCCACAGGTCGTACGGCGTGATCTTGTCGATCACGACGAAGGCCAGCCAGAACACCACCACGCCGATCAGCGCGTACAGGATGGAGCCGAAGAAGGCGCCGGGTTTCAACCATTCCAGTCCCATGGGGAACCTCCGTCAGAAAGAGTCTTCATTTGTGGCCGCCGCCGGTGCTGAAGCCGCCGTACGAAGCGCCGCTCGAGCGGCTGCTGTTCTGGCTGCAGTTCTCGCGACGGGGATCGCAGTCGTCGCAGCGCGCCACGAGCAGGACGACCAGCACCAGCAGCACGACCAGCACGATGGTCGTGCGGCTCATGCCGGACGCCACGCTGAGCGGCGCTGCATCGCTGCGCTTGAACAGGTCCTTGCGGCTGTCCAGCTTGAACGCCTGGGCCACCGTGGCGCTGTCCAGCTGCCCGCCGGTGGACCAGGTGATCTCGCCCGCCGTCTGCTCCATGGACAGCAGCGTGCGTCCCTTGGCGAAGTCGCGGTTCTGGGTCTTCTGGCCGCGCTGCACGGGCCAGTAGAACTCGCCGGCCACGTAGTCGGTCTCGGCCGCGTAGCGCTCGCGCAGTTCGTAGCGGCTGCCCAGGTAGCTCGCGGTGCGCCCGTCGCCCGACAGCTGGGGCGCGCCCGTGGTGGGTGCGACCATGCTCCAGCCGTCCTGCGCATCGACGAGGAAGGAGAAGCCACGCTTGGCGTGGTAGAGCAGGTACTCGCTCCAGCCGAAGGTCTCGTCCGGGTCTTCCGGGTCGCGCCCCAGCCGGTGCTGGAAGCCCACCACCTGCCAGTCCACGCCCTGCAGCCGGCCGATGCTGCCCAGCGCGATGAGCGGGCGCAGCGGCTCGTCCTGCAGCACGTGGCGCAGTTCGCGACCGATGCCGGCGGTCAGGTCGATCACGGCGTGGCACTGCGCGCAGGTGATGGTCTTGCTGCTGGCCAGCGTCACCTGCACGGGCGCGCCGCACTGCGGGCAGGCGAACTGGCGCGCGCGCTCTTCCTTCGCGATGGCATCGCGCAGGCCGCGCAGTTGCAAGTCCTCGAGCAGCACCGCCCGGCCGCGCGCCACCAGCGGCGGCTGGCGGCCGTAGTCGATGCTGAGCACCTCGCCCTCGGCGCTGCGCAGCTCCACCATCTCGAAGGCCTGGCCCAGCGGCGGCAGGTGCGGCAGTTCGCCTGCGGCAGCGATCAGCGCGGTCTGGTCACGGCTGGCGACGCTGTAGACGGTGCCCGACAGTTCGACGCGCTGGCCCAAGCGCAGCGTGCCGGCCGCGGGCAAGGCCTGCTGCAGCACGCCGGGCCGGCTGAACACATAGCTGCCGTTGTCCTCGCCCAAGGTGGCCAGGCTGCCGTCGGCGAGCATGGCCTCCCATTCGGTCCAGGTGCCGTTGCTGCCGCGGTACTGCAGCCGGCCGATCAGCGTGAAGGCCTGCGCCTGTCCTTTGTCCACCCACTGGCCGCTCGCCTGCAGCTGCAGCGGGCTGTGGTCGTCGAACAGCTCGGCCATCTTGCCCAGGCGGCGCAGCACCTCGCCATCGCGCACCACGGTGCTCTGGCAGTAGGCGCAGATGGCGTGCGTGGACTGCGCGTGCAGGAAGGTGACCGGCGCGCCGCAGCCGGGGCAGGGCGCGGTGTAGCTGCGCAAAGGGGTGTCGTTGGCCATTGCAGGCGTGCGTCGGGCGCGCGGCGGGCCGGGCCCGTGGGGCCGGGCCGCTGCCGCGCCGTCGGGATCAGACCAGCTTCTTGAGCAACTCGGCCTTCTTGCTGGCGAACTCTTCGTCCGTCAGGATGCCCTTGGCCTTGAGTTCGCCCAGCCGCTCCAGCGTGGCCAGCACGTCCTCCGGCTTGAGCGCCGCGGCGGCGGCCGCAGGCACGGCCGGGGCCGGCTGCTGCAAGCCCTGCTGCAGGTTCTGCGCCAGCACCTGGCCCAGCGCCACGCCGGCGCCCAGGCCCATGGCGTCGCCGGCCACGCCGCTGCCGCCACCCGCGCCCTCGGCGAACTTCGGGATCGCCTGGGCGGTCTGGTACTGCATGAACTTGCCCATGTCGTTGCCCACCATGCCCATGCCGATCTTCTGGTCCAGGATCTTCTGCAGCTCCTCGGGCAGCGAGATGCTTTGCACCGTCATGCCGTCGAGCTGCAGGCCGATGGCCGCGAAGGCCGGCCCCAGCTCGGCCGCCAGGGCCTTGGCGAATTCGATCTGGTTGGCCGCCAGGTCGAGAAACGGGATGCCGCTCTGCGCGATGCCGTCCGACAGGTGCTGCAGCACCAGCCCGCGCAGCTGGCCATCGAGGTCGGCCGTGCCGTAGGCAGCGCGCGTGCCCGAGATCTCGGTGTGGAACAGCCTGGGGTCGGCGATGCGGAAGCTGTAGTTGCCGAAGGCGCGCAGCCGCACCGCGCCGAAGTCCTTGTCGCGGATCGTCACTGGCTGGGGCGTGCCCCACTTCTGGTCGACCTGCTGGCGCGTGCTGAAGAAGTAGACATCGCTCTTGAACGGCGACTCGAACAGCTTGTCCCAGTTCTTGAGGTTGGTCAGCAGCGGAATGTTCTGCGTGGTGAGCTTGTACAGGCCCGGGCCGAACACATCGGCCACCTTGCCCTCGTTCACGAAGACCGCCATCTGCGACTCGCGCACGGTCAGCGAGGCGCCGTACTGGATCTCCATGTCCTGCATGGGAAAGCGCCACGCCAGCGTGCCGTCGCCGTCCTCCGTCCACTGGATGACGTCGATGAATTGCTTGCGGATGAAGTCCATCAAGGCCATGGTGCGCTCCTCCTGGTTCTGGGTCGCGGGATCATAGCCCCGTGCAGTGGCGCTATTGCGCGTCGTACACCGTGGCCAGCGAGCGGAAGCCCTTGACCTCGATCGGGTTGCCGAACGGGTCGAGGAAGAACATGGTCCATTGCTCGCCGGGCTGGCCTTCGAAGCGGCCTTGCGGCTCCAGCACGAACTCGGTGCCGGCGTCGGTGAGCCGCTTCGCCATGGCCTGCCAGTCGGCCAGTTGCAGGATCAGGCCGAAGTGCGGCATCGGCACCAGCTTGTCGCCCACATGGCCGGTGCGCGCGGTGGCGAAGGGCTCGCCCAGGTGCAGCGAGATCTGGTGGCCGAAGAAGTCGAAGTCGACCCAGGTGTCGGTGCTGCGGCCTTCGCGGCAGCCCAGCACGCCGCCATAGAAACGGCGCGCCGCATCCAGGTCACGGACATTGAAGGCGAGGTGGAAGATGCTTTGCATGGGACGCCATTGTGCGCTGGCGCGACAGCACACCGCGGGTGCCCTCTGGTATGGTGCCGAGCCCATGGACGCCCCCCAGACCGCTGCCCGCGACCCTGCGCCACGTGCCGGCGTGCAGCACGTCACCTTCGGCCGCGTCTCGGTCTTCTTCGGCGAGCGCAACGGCAAGTACCCCGATGGCAACCAGGTGCTGGTGCGCGGCACGGACACGCGCGCCGCCATGGACACGCCCATCGTCTCCAACTTCATCGGCGCGGCCTTCGACGCCAGCGAGCTCGTGGTCATGGGCCATGTGCACGAGGACCACATGGCCGGGCTGCACCGCCTGCCCCGGGCCAGCGTGCACGTGCACCATGCGGACCTGCCGGCGGCGCAGAGCTGGCCGGGCCTGCTCGCGGCCATGGGCGTGGCCGACGCGGCGCTCGGCCAGGAGGTGCTGGCGCGCTACCAGCGCGAGTTCTTCTACGGGCCGCGGCCGGATGCCCAGGGCTATGCCGACGGTGCCTGCTGGGAACTGGGCGGCTGCAGGATCCGCGCCTTCCACATGCCGGGCCACACGGCTGGCCACACCGTGCTGCTGGTCGAGCCCGAAGGCGTGGCCTTCATCGGCGACATCGACCTGAGCGGCTTCGGCCCCTACTACGGCGATGCGGGCTCCAACCTGCGCGATTTCCGCGCCACCTTGCAGCGGCTGCCGGAGCTGCCGGCCAAGGTCTGGGTGACCTCGCACCACCGCGGCGTCTACACCGAGCGCGACCGCTTCCTGCGCGACCTGGCCGCCTTCGCGGCCAAAATCGACGAACGCAGCGCGCGGCTGCGCGCGCTGCTGGCCGAGTCGCCGAAGACGCTGGCCCAGCTGGTCGCGTGCCGGCTGCTGTATCCGCCGGGCCACCAGAGCTGGTGGGTCGATTCCGCCGAGGCCCGCACCATCGTGCAGCACCTGGACGAACTGCAAGCCGCCGGCCAGGTGCAGGTCGATGCCGAGGGCGTCTGGCGGCTCTGCTGAGCTTCAGTACTTCTTGAAGTTGGCCGCGATGCGCTGCTGCAGGAAGTCGCCGGCCGTGATGCTGGGGTACTTGGCCGAGGGGCTGTCGATCACCACGCTGCGGTTGGCCTGGGCGAAGAAGGCCAGGCTGTAGCGCGCGCCCTGGTACTCGTGCGCCGCGGGGTTCTTCACGCGGTGGAAGTTGCTGGGCAGCTGGTCGTCGCTCCAGCGCATCAGCATGTCGCCGATGTTGCAGGTGATGAGTTCGTCGGCCGGTGTGATCGAGGTCCAGGCCTGCGAATCCATGTCCTTGCCCGGCAGCAGCTGCAGGCCGCCCTGGCCGCTGCGCTGGAACAGCAGCGTGAGACAGTCGAAGTCGGTGTGCGCGCCCGCACGCCACAAGCCCAGCTGGTCGCGCAGCGCGGGATCCACGGCAAAGTAATGCAGCATGCGCAGCGTGCTCTGGTAGTCCGGCTGGCTCGGGTCGTGCGCAGCGGTGAAGAACTCGCGCGCAAAACCCAGCTTCACGGCGAAGCACGACAGCACGCGCATCGCCACGCTCCAGGCCTGGGCCTCGAAGGCCAGCATGGTCTGCTCGAAGCCGGGCAGGGTCTCCTCGCCGGGCCACAGGCCCTCCATGTGCGGGCGCGTGATCTGGTAGCTCTCCTTCTGGTCCGGCGTGCCCGTGGAGGGGCGCACCTGGGCGCGGCTCTCCCACCCTGCGTTCAGTCCCTTCTTGAGCGGGTGGCGTGCCTTGACGGCGTCCGGCAGCGCGAAGAAGCGCTCGGTCATCGCGAAGGCGCCGCGCACCTTGTCCAGCGCGATGCCGTGGTTGGACAGCTGGAAGAAGCCCACGTCGACCGCGGCGTCCCACAGCTGGTCGGCGATCTCGGCATGGCGGCGCTCGAAGTCCGACAGGTCGATCACGCGCACCTCGCGCGCGGCCTCGCTGCCGACTGCGCCCATGCGCGATTCCTTGGTCAGTTCATGCAGTGCGTAGCTCATGTTGGTTCCTTCGGCCTCGCGGCCTTCGATGCGATTGCCTTCGGGCGGACGGGCGGCGCTCATTCCATTCCCCAATAGGCCTGGTGGGGCGCGCTGGCTTCGGCGAGAAGCGCAGGGCCGATCACGGTGAAAGGTTCCGCGCTGTGCGCGAACACATCGCGGCAGGACATCTGCAGGTCGGCCGCCGTGGCGTCCTTGGCGCGAAAGCGCCGCAGGCTCACCGCGTCGATGCCGAACACCACGCGGCGGATGCCGCTCCAGAAGATGGCCCCGGCGCACATCACGCAGGGCTCGCCCGAGGCGTACATCGTGGCGCCGGCCATGGCTTCGCGCTTCAACTGGCGCAGGGCATTGACCTCGGCATGGGCCGTGCAGTCGCCCGTGGCCGCGTTGTCGTTGTGGGCCTCGGCCAGCAGCTGGCCATCGGCGCCCACGACGACGGCACCGAAGGGCCGGTTGCCGCGCGCGCTGCCGAGGGCCGACAGTGCGATGGCCTGGCGCAGGTAGCGGCCGTCCGTGGCATTCAGTTCTTCCATGCTCACGCCTTGACAGCCCGTTCGGAGGCCGCAGGCAGGAAGCTGGCGTTGAACACCTGGCTGGCGGGCGGCGCCGCCTTGAGCCCGAAGGTCTGGGTGATCTCCTCGATCTGGCGCGCCAGCAGTTCCGGCTGCACGGCGCCCAGGCCATGGGCGCGCGTGTCGGCCGTGACCATGTACTTGGCCGTCAATGCGAAGCGCTGGGCCTCGAGCTTCTCGTCGACCATGGGCTCGCGCTGCTTGACGAAGGCCATGGCGGCCACCGGATCGGCCAGCGCATCCTGCACGCCGCGGTTGGTGGCGCGCAGGAAGGCGCGCACGGTCTCTGGCTTCTCGCTGACCAGCTTGCTCGAGGCCAGGATCGCGTTGCCATACAGGCTGGCGCCGATGTCGGCATAGGAGAGCACGGCCAGCTGGGCCGGGTCCACGCGCTGGAACAGCGACAGGGCGGAGTCGTGGAAATAGGTCGCGCCGTCCACGTCGCCGCGCACGATCACGTTGTCGCGCTGCGAGAAGTCGGTCGTCACCCACTCGAAGGCATCGGCCTTCAGGCCCGCATGCCGGGCCGCGATCGGCCAGGCCCGGCGCGTGGACTCCACGGCCGCCGCGGCGATGCGCTTGCCGGCGAGGCTCTTGAAATCGGTCACGCCGCGGTCCTTGCGCGCGATGATCACGAAGGGGGCGCGGTTGTAGTACTGGTAGACAGCCTGCACCAGCGGCCCCTGCGCAGCCTGGAACTCCATCAGCGCGCTGAGGTCGCCGAAGCCCATGTCGTAGGCGCCGCTGGCCACGCGCGTGATCGCGGCCACCGAGCCGCTGCCCACGTCGAAGCTGGGCGCCAGGCCCTCCTGCGCGTAGTAGCCCTTGGCCAGCGCCACGAAGAAGGGCGCGACCTGGCCCGAGATGCGGAAGTCCAGCGTGAACTTGAGCGGCTGGGGCTTGCCGCCCTGCGCGAAGCTGAACGCGGGCAGGGCGGCGGCGGTGGCCAGGGTGAGAAGGCGGCGGCGTTGCATGGTGGGGCTCCTGGAATGCTTTCGAACGCAGTCTAGGAACCCGTGCGCCATGGCAACAGCCACGGCCAGGCCATGTCCGGCATAACAGGCTTGTTATGGCGACACGGCGGTGCGTGTGGCTGGACGATAATCCGCGCGGGCCGCGGCGCCCCTCCACACCGGAGGGGCGCCGGGCCCCGGTTGCAAGGTGCCGCCGGCCGCAAGGCCGGAGGTCAAACGGGAAGCAGGTGAGATGCCTGCGCTGCCCCCGCAACGGTCAGCGGATCACGACCCCTCATGCCGGCGCCTCGCGCCGGCAGCCACTGCGCCCCCGGGCGTGGGAAGGCGAGGGGCCTGGTGCCTTGAAGGCACCGCTCCGCGAGCCCGGATACCGGCCTTGCAGTCGATTCGGACACCGCGGGCGTGCGCTGGTCCGACGCGGGTGCGCGCCCTCGCGGCGCGGCCCGGGTCGTGCCTTGTGCGGCTGCGGTGTGTTCCAGAGATCGGCCCTGCGGGAGAGCGGGGCCTGAATGCAACGGCACATGCACGACCACCAGCCATCCGGCCGCCCACGCGCGGCTGCGCTTCGCGGATTCCTTCCCCCATCCTCCGTCCTGGCCACCGCACTGGCGCTGTGCGGCATGGCCCAGGCCCAGGCACCTGCCAAGGGCGCCCTGGAAGAGGTCTTCGTCACGGCCACGGCCCGGCCCGAGGACCGCAGCCGCATCGCAGCCACCACGCAGACCATCGGCCGCGAGACGATCGAGCGCTCCAGCGCGCGCTCGGTCACCGACCTGCTGGCCGAGAACGCGGTCGGGTTCCTGAGCGAGTGGACCGCCGCGCAGACCTCGATGAACATCCGCGGCGCGGCCACCGACGGCCAGGGCCGCGACTTCCGCAGCCAGGTGCTGGTGCTCCTGAACGGGCGCCGCGCCGGCACGGCCAACCTGTCCAAGCTGAGTCCGTCCGACGTGGAGCGCATCGAGATCGTGCGCGGCCCGGGCTCCGTGGTCTACGGCAGCCAGAACATGGGCGGCGTGGTCAACATCATCATGAAGACCGGCGCGACGACGCCCGGCTCCAGCGCGGACCTCACGGCTGGCTCCTGGGGCCTGTGGCGCGCCCATGCGCAGACGGCGGGTGCCAGCGACACGTTCGACTGGTACATCGGGTTCAGCGGCGGCGAGCGCGGCGACTACGACTCCGGCCAGGGCGGCACGACCATGGCCAACACCGCCTGGGAGGGCCGCGGCGCGAGCGCTGCGCTGGGCTGGCAGCTGGCCGCGCACCACCGCGTGGCGCTGCAATTGCGCACCGACGGCATCTACAACGCGGGCTTCCGCGGATCGGGCGCCAACATCCACAGCCGCGACGACCGCGACAACCGCTCGCTCGACTTGACGTACGAGGGCGCCACGGCCGACCACCGCGTCAGCTGGCTGGCCCAGGTCTACGACCTCAGCGATGTCGACGAATTCAACTGGGCCTCGCCCGTCATCCGTGCGGGCACCGCCGCCGTGCCCGGCACTTCGCGCGACCACAACCGGCGCACGCTGGACGTGAGCGGCCTGCGCCTGCAGCCGCGCTTCAGGCTGGGGCAGGGCAACGACCTGCTGCTGGGCCTGGACTGGGAGAAGAGCCGCCTGCGCTCCGTCCGCGAGCGCGTGGCGATGCCAGGTGGCCCCAGCGGGCAGGTCGCCCCCTACGACAACAACCAGACCGAAGCGGTGCACGCGCTGTACTTCGAGGATGCACAGACCCTGCTGGACGACCGGCTCACGCTGCGCGCCGGCCTGCGCCAGACCTGGGGCCGGACGCGCTTCGACGCCACCCCCAACCTGCCGCTGGCCGTCAGCACCACGCGCAGCTACGACACCCACACCTGGTCCATGGGCGCGACCTGGAAGGCCAGCGATGCTCTGCACCTGCGCGCGGGCGCCTCCACGGGTTTCCGCGCGCCGACGGCGACCGAGCTGGCCTCGGACTTCACGGCCGTGGGCGGCGGCCGCATCTTCGGCAACGCCGACCTGGAGCCGGAGACCAGCCGGCAGATCGAGGTAGGCGCCACGCTGCAGGTGCCCGGCTGGCGGCTGGACACCGCGCTGTTCCAGAACACGATCTCCGACCGCATCACCACGGTCTCGCGCGGGCCCGCGACCAACACCTCGGACTATGCCAACAACACGGCCGACACCGTGGCGCGCGGTGTCGAGTTCAACGGCAAGTTCGACCTGGCCCACGCACTGCAGCTGCCGGGGCGCGTGCTCGACGCCTTCGCCAGCGGCTACTACCACTTCGACATGCGCGACAAGGGCGCGGCCGCCACGGCCAGCACAGACAAGGTGCAGCGCATGTACCGCTACGAGGCTTCGGCCGGCGTGCGCTACGGCGAAGGCGGCCCGCGCGATGCGGGCGCCTGGACGCTGCAGCTTTCGGCGTTGCTGCGCGGGCCGATGTGGTACGACACCGAGGAGAACCTGCTGGTGCCGCAGGGCGAGCCCGGCAGCACCTTCATCCACCGCAAGGGCGCCTTCACGGTCTGGAACCTGCGCGCGGACTACCGCGTGTCGCCGGGCGTCAAGCTCTATGCGGGCGTGAACAACCTGTTCGACCTGAACCGCCACCCGATCTTCATCGCGCTGGACCGTTCTCCCTGCACCGCGAACGCGGCCTTCCAGAACGGCGGCTGCGGCACCTCCATGCCGGGGCGCGAGCTGCTGGTCGGCCTGCACGTCGATTTCTGAGATGGCGCAGTCCCCGACGCCCAGCAGGGGCCGAGCGCAGCGATGGCCCGAGCCCCAGGCCGAGCGCAGCGATGGCCCGTGTGGGACTTCCCCCTGTGCCCCTGCAGAGGAGCGCAGTGCCATGGGCTGCGCGGGGAACCTCGCGCTTCAACATCTGACTCATTGCGCTTGTCCGAGCGTAGTGAACGCAGTGAACGGTGCGAGTTGCGCAATGCAGCCCATGGCGCGAGCACCGCAGGTTGCCCGGAGCGTTAGCGGAGGGACAGGGGCACCGGGGTCGCCTTCTTTTGCTTACTTTTCTTGGCGAAGCAAGAAAAGTGAGTCGTCGTGCGGGGGCGAAATCCCCGCCTCCT
>NZ_QPJK01000020.1 GCF_003337555.1 Pseudorhodoferax soli
CAAAACGTTGGACTGGAGGACTCCCACGGAGGCGCTGAACGACTACCTAAAATCCGCCGCGTAACCCGGTGTTGCGTCGACCGGTTGAATCCACCCAGTTCACTGGCCATGAGTGGCAGACGTTCTTGCGCGAGCACAACTTGGTCAGCAGCATGAGCCGGCGGGGCAACTGCCACGACAACGCCGTGGCAGAGAGCTTCTTTCAACTGCTCAAGCGCGAGCGGGTGCGCCGGCAGATCTACGCCACGCGCAGCGACGCACGCGCCGACATCTTCAACTACATCGAGATGTTCTATAACCCCAAGCGGCGCCACGGCACGGCAGGCGACACTTCGCCGGTCGAGTTCGAACGACGCCATTCCCAACGGCTCACAGGTGTCTAGGAAATCCGGGGCGATTCAGCGTCGCCTTGGACGCCCCCATCATCGACGTAGGCGGCGGGGCCTCAACCTTGGTGGATGACTTGCTTGCCGCTGGGTACTCTTCCCTGACAGTGCTTGAGCTTTCTTCCGCTGCGGTCAAGGCGGCGCAAAGCCGGCTAGGCGAGCGAGCGCACCGCGTGGCGTGGAAGGTCGACGATGTGACGGTGGCCGAATTGCCCGAATGTGGATTCGAGGTGTGGCACGACCGGGCTGTCTTTCACTTCTTCACGGGCCAAACCGAGCGCAATGCATACGTGCGTGCCGCGCAGCGGGCGATCAAGCCAGGCGGTTTCATAATCATGGCGACCTTCGCCGAGGACGGCCCGACACAGTGCAGCGGGCTGCCGGTGGTTCGCTACGGCGAAGTGTCCTTGCAGCGGGAGCTGGGCGATCAATTCGACTTGGTGGAGCATGAGCGCGAGTCCCATCAAACGCCCTTCGGGACGAATCAAGAGTTCTTCTACGCTGTATTCCGCCGCAGAGCTTCGTAGACACACTGCTCCGGGGCGGTTCAATCGCGTCATCACAGCCGTCCGTGACAACGAACATCTTTGCATGCGAAAACTCCTCGCCTCGGCGAGTTGTTCAGCATCGTCATTCGCGTGCGCGAAGTCCCGCTCCAACTGTCACATATCAACGCACGTCGTTGGTTAACATGCAGTCGAACACCGATAACGATGACCGATACCGTCCGTGACATCCTGCTGGCGTTCGTGCGGGTCCATGTCCTCCACCATGCCGTTGCCGAGCGAATCTTCGGTGCTGGCATGGCGCAGGAGCTGGCTCGCCACGGCTATCGCCTCAGTCCCGGAACGCTGTACCCGCTGCTGCATCGACTTGAGGCCGATGGGTTGTTGAAATGCTCCGCAGAGGTCGTCGGCGGCAAAACGCGAAAGTACTACGTAGCGACGGCTAAGGGACACGAGGCTCTTGAGACCCTGCGGCCAAAGCTTGCAGAGCTATCGGGCGAAACAATTGCAAAGACCCTCCACGATGATATCCGACCCTCTCGCCCACGACGGACGCGACAGCCATAAAGGATCAGCCCTTGAGGTGCTTGCAGCCTTCTTCAAACTCGGCCTGACATCCTTCGGCGGGCCTGTGGCCCACCTGGGGTACTTCCGCACCGAGTTTGTCGAGCGGCGCCGATGGTTGGATGACCGCAGCTACTCCGATCTGGTCGCGCTGTGCCAATTCTTGCCCGGCCCCGCAAGCAGCCAGGTCGGCATGGCGCTGGGACTCGGGCGTGCTGGTTGGCTGGGTGCCTTGGCTGCGTGGGCCGGCTTCACCCTGCCGTCCGCAGTGGCGTTGATCCTTTTCGCCTTCGGCGTGGCCGAGTGGTCAGGACTGGCCTCTTCCAGTGTGGTACATGGCCTGAAGGTCGTGGCGGTCGCCGTGGTGGCTCAGGCAGTCATGGGCATGGCGAAGTCACTGTGCCCAGATCGATTGCGGGCCGGCCTGGCAGTCTCGGCAGCACTCGCGGTGCTCGCCGTGCCGACAGCACTAGGACAAGTCGCTGTCATCGCGTTGGGCGGCCTCGTAGGGCGCTTCGCGGTGCGCGTCGACCAGCTTCAACCCGCAACCCACCGCGACTACGGGGTGTCAAAGACGGTCGGCGCCACCCTGCTGGTCCTGTTCGGCGTGCTGTTGATCGGGCTTCCAGCATTTGCAGCGGCCACCGGCTCCATGGTCGCGTCGGCGATTGCCGTGTTCTACAAGGCCGGCGCACTGGTGTTCGGCGGCGGCCACGTCGTACTGCCCCTGATCCAGTCCGGTGTGGTTCCGACTGGCTGGGTCAGCAATGACACATTCCTCGCCGGCTACGGTGCGGCACAGGCAGTTCCTGGGCCTTTGTTCACATTCGCGGCATATCTGGGTGCCGCAATGCACGCGCCGCTGGGTGGATGGGTTGGCGGATTCACGCTTCTTCTGGCGATGTTCTTGCCCGCCTTCCTGCTGGTTGCCGGCGCGTTGCCCTTTTGGGAAACGATCCGTCAGCGCGGCGGGGTGCAACAAGCCATGGGGGGAGTGAACGCGGCCGTGGTTGGCGTGCTGGTTGCAGCGCTGTACGACCCCGTTTGGACTAGCGCAATTCATACCAAGGCTGACTTCGGGCTTTCGCTCGCGGCTTTCGGCCTGCTGGTGTTTGGCCGAGTGTCACCGGTGGTGGTCGTTGCAGCGGCCGCGGTGGTTGCAGGAGCGCTGCAACTGTAGCCCCGGCTGGTTGTCTCGGACTTGGGTGCCGGCGTGCAGGTCCCGGTAGAGGCAACGCAAGCAGATCACGATCGCAATGGACCGCTTTGCGTCGCCGAAGGAATTGGCGCCCGGGTTTCGCTCCGGGCAAGCGGGAGTTGCCTGATCTCCTACAGCCCACACTACCTAGTGGACAGGGGGCTCTCGCCCGGCGAACCAAAGGATATCCAACCAATGTTTCCCTGGACGTGAAATCCTTAAGTTGGTCGGGGTAACGTGAATGTTCACGCTGTGCGATCGCCCGAGTTGCTCAGCTTGCTTTCAACAGCTTGCTTTTGCTGGCCCGTCGCTTCTCGGATCTCTGATCTTACGGTATGCCCTGGGTCAGCGCGAAGTGCTCGTCGTCGAGAGAAGAGAGGCGCAGCTTCGACGCGGTCGCGATCCGGCAATGCCGACGGCCGCAACGCGCCGCGCCGCGCACTGTACGTCAGAGCTTGCCGCCGCCCATCGTTCCTTCGCGCACTGCCTGAGTTGCTTCGGCGCGCACCTCGGCGCGACTGCGCACGCTCAAAGCAGCTCGGCTGTTGCCCACGTCCGAGCCTTCGCCCATGATCTGTGGGCCGCTGGCGGCCAAGTCGCGCAGCACCTCGGCGCGGGTGACGGAACTGTCGAAGAACGAATAATCTGCAAACTTGAACGAATGAGCGACTAGTCGCTTCTGCGGCGCGAACCCAAGCGCTACGCGGCTTTCCTGCCAGGTCGGTGCTCCGCCCACCGGTTGCGCTTGGGCAACGATCGCGAGACTCTGCACGAATAATCTGCCAGTGCGTTGCACTTTGAACGCATAAGCTGCAAGCCTGTTGCACTCCTTGTGATCGGTTGCAATGGCCTCCAAGTCGCCCCCGAAGTCGCCTTCAGTCCGCGGCCGCTCGCCCGGTGCCCTTGAGGGCGTCGCGAACAAGCGCTGGACGCGGCTTGAGCGGGTTGCGCAGGCTTTGCGTTCCCTGGGCGACACCCCAATGACCCAAGCCAGGGCCGAACGCTTGGCCGCACGCTTCGGCGTTCACTGGGTCACCATCTATCGCTACCGTGCGCGACTCGGTCAGGTGGACGAAGCCACTGCCATCGCGGGTCGCACGCGAGGATGGAAGCCGCTGGCGTCGCGCCTTTCGGTCAAGCAGGAACAAAGCATCGAGGAGGCCATCAACGTTCTGCGCAAGAAGGCCGGTCCGACACGCGTCGTCGACCTGGTCGAGGAAGTCGCCGCGCGGTGCCGGCTGCTGGGTGTGCCCTGCCCTTCTCGCCCGGCCATCGACCGGCGCCTGAAGCGCTCCAGCGCACTGACGGTTCATCGACGTGGCGTGGCAACGCCGGGCAACGCAGATCCCAAGATCTCTCCGGGCTCGTTCATCGTTCAGCGGCCGCTGGACGTCGTGCAGATCGACCACACGCCGATGGACATCGTCGTGGTCGACGACCTGTATCGCCAGCCCCTGGGCAAACCCTACCTGACTTTGGCCACCGATGTCGCCACGCGCTGCGTCCTCGGCTTCGTGATCTCCTTCGTGCCGCCCGGCGCCGGCACGGTGTCGCTTTGCATGACGCTCATCGTGTCACCCAAGGCAGTTTGGCTCCAGCAGCTTGGCGTCGTCGGCGATTGGCCGATGGCGGGACTGCCCAAGACGCTGCATCTGGACGGGGCGGCCGAGTTCAGGAGCAAGGCCCTGCGGCGCGGGTGCGGCCAGTACGGCATTGAGCTTGTCTATCGCGAGCGCCCCCACCATGGTGGTCACATCGAGCGGCTGATCGGCACGAAGATGAGCAAGCTCAAGAGCCTGCCGGGCGCCACCGGCGGATCGCCCAAGGCTCGCCGCTCCTACGACCCCGATAAGCACGCCGCATTGACACTGGGCGAGCTGGAGGCCTGGTTTGCACAGCAGATCGTAGGCCGCTACCACCAAGACCCACACCGAGGCCTCAAGGGTGGCACGCCCGCTGGCGCGTGGGCGCTGCATCCGGCGCCGGGCCTACCACCCGGGCCGCTGAAGCGCTTTCGCATCGCCTTCCTGCCGGCCATCAGCCGCACGTTGCGCCGCGACGGCATCGTGTTCGAGCATCTGCGCTACTGGCACCCGATCTTCTCGCAGTGGCTGGTGCACCGCGAGCGGGTGACCCTGCACTTTGACCCGCGCAATCTATCCAAGCTGTACGTGCCCCATGGAGATGACTACCTGGAGGTCTCGTTCGCGGACCTTCGCATGCCCGCGGTGAGCCTGTGGGAGGTCCAGGCGGCCACGCGCCATTTGCGCCTGGCCGGTCAGAAGTCCATCAACCCCGCGCTGCTGGTCGAAGCCATCGACAAGCAGCGTGCGATCGTGCGGGCCGCGCAGGCCAAGACCCGCAAGATGCGCCGCAAGCAACAGGTCGCCTACCGTCCGGCCACAGTAGGTATCGATCCGCTGAATGATGCCGCTGCGGCGGAGCCGCCGTCCGACATCGACTGGAGCAAGCCGGCCGTGCCCTTTGAGGGAGAAGTTTGGCCCAGCCGCCGTCGCTGACCGAAGACCTGGAGGACTGCCATGCTCGTTCATACACACCTCACTGCCGAGGCACGTGTCATCGCTGACCTCGACGACGCGAGGCGGATCGCCCACCTGGCCGAGGATCGCTGGATCGACTACCCGCGAGCTCGACAGGCCCTGCAGGAGTTGGAACGCTTACTGGGCTGCCCTGAACGGACGCGCATGCCAGGGCTCCTCTTGCATGGCGAGTCCAACATCGGCAAGTCCGTGGTCATCCAGAAGTTCTTGCGAGCCCATCCGGCGCGTGAGTTCAACACTGCCACTGGTCTTCTGCAGGTCGATGTCCTGGCCGTAGAGATGCCTTCAGCACCTCAGGAGCGACGCCTGTATGGGCAGCTTCTTATGGCATTGAATGCGCCCTACCGTCCAGGAGACCGTCTGGCCGCCGTGGAGTACACCGCGTTGACGCTGCTGCGCAAGGTGGCGCCGCGCATGATCGTCGTCGACGAGGTGCACAACCTGCTGGCCGGCACCGCGCACGAGCAGCGTGCGTCGCTCAACCTGCTGAAGTTCCTGTCCAACCAGCTCAAGTGCGCGATCGTCGTCCTCGGCACACGTGACGCGCTCGCTGCGATACAGACCGACGCCCAGATCGCCAGTCGTTTCCCAGGCTTTGAACTTCCGCGGTGGCAGGAGAACGAAGATTTCCGTGGTTTCCTGGCCGGATTTGAGCGGCAGCTGCCGCTGCGGCAGGCATCTCGGATCTCAGGGAGCCGCGCCATGGTCAGCGCGATCATGAGCGCTACCAGCGGCATCACGGGGCACATCAGCGAGTTGTTGTCTCGCGCGGCGGAGGCGGCGATACGCTCGAAGAAGGAGTGCATCACGCCCGAGCTGCTGCAGTCTGTGATCGGCGCACGCTCGTTCGCATGAGCATCGCTGTCGCGCGGCATACCGGCCTGCCCTTCGTCCCTCAGCCGGGACCGGATGAGCTTCTCGGCTCCTGGCTTCTGCGCGTCGCGCAGCTCTACGGCCTGGGCCTGCCGACGTTGCTGAGCCGGCTGGGTGCCCTGCAGAGCGACGTTACTCACCTTCCTCATTGGTTCTCCATCGACGTTAGCACCGTTCGCATGGATGCCCTGTCCGCGGCGACGCACTTGCCACGATCCTATCTCGCAAAAATGGCTTCGTCAGGTTGCAGGCCCCACTGGCCAGAAGAACTCGGGGCGTGCGAGCAATGCCTGATGGACAAGACAGACGCCGGCGAACCGCTCATGTGGAACAGGAATTGGATGGGCCCCTTGGCCACCGTGTGCAAAATCCACGGCACATGGCTGACGCCGGTGGCGACGCGCAGGCTGACGAGCGTGCGACATGCGGGGGCGTTCGGCGATGCAGTTCAGCCTGTAGCCGCGGCGCCCACACTTCTGGATGAAGAGCCCGCTCGTGTGGGCGACGCCTTGTGGTTGCAGGCTCTACTCCTGGCGAGGACAGCCGTACGGCTGCCCTGGGGGAGGACCCGGCCGAGCGATCTGATTCGGATCGTGAACGCTGTGGCTCATGAGTTGATCACCGTGCCAACCTCCGCCCTGAGCGCACACTGTCCCTCGGCAAATTGCAGAGCACCGGCAGTCAGGAGCTTCGCGTTCAAGTCCGCGGCTGGTCAACGGGCGGTGACGTGGCTGCCAACCCGCCTACGTCAACGCCAATGGCTCTTGGCCAGAGTCGCGCACGTCTTGCGTTGGGCACCTGGGGCGCGAACGTTTCAAGTCTCCTGGTCATCGGCTTCAGTCTCGCGCTTGGCGTCGACGGTCGGATGGCCCGACGGGGCACTCGCCTGGGTGTGCCCCAACGCAGCCGACTTGGCTCTGCGACAAGACAGCTTGCGGAGGGAGTACGGCACCTCGCCCAGCTACTTCAAAGCACGCTCGGCCCTGCTTGCTTCGATCCAGTGAATCGGTCAGCCGGCGCGGGCTTCACTACCGCTGGCAACAAGCGTTTGCAAATTATTCGTTCAGGCTATCCGTTTATTCGTTCAAATTTGCAGTTATTTCGTACTTCGACAGCTCCATCCTCCATCGTTTCCAATGTCAAAATTTTCAGGAGCGCGGTCACGCCCCGCGTTAGCGAGCGAGCCCGGTGTTGGATGCGGTACAACGTTCGAGCTAGCACTGGAAGGCCAGAGATCTCCACGACGTCGCCACTTGCGAGAAGATCGACGACGACGCTGCGCGAGAGGCAACTGATCCCCAAGCCAGCTGCAACGGCCCGCTTGATCGACTCGGAGTCGCCCAACTCCATGTCGACCCTTAAACGTCCTAGGTGGGGAAGAAGCTTGCGCTCGAACTCTTCACGGGTGCCACTGCCTTGCTCGCGCAAGAGCCATGCAGCGTCGGCCAACATTACCGCACAGCTCAACTGCGCAAGCGCATGGCCACGGGTCACGAATACAACGAGTTCATCGACTGTCCATGGGACAACGGTCAGATCTGGATGATGGCACCCTCCCTCGATCAAACCAATGTCAACCCGCATGGAAGCGACATCTGCGATCACAGCGCTCGTGTTGCCTACGGTCAGATTGATCCGCGCATCCGGATGCTGGCGTCGAAGTGCAGCGAGATAGCCTGGGACGCGGTAGTTCGCGATGGTTGTGCTGGCCCCAAGACGCAGTGAGATTGCGTCACCCGCTAGAAGCCCTTGTAGGTCTTCGGCGCGATCCACCAAAGCCCGCGCCTTCGGTAGAAGTAGGGTAGGCGTCCGGCAAACTCATCTTGAGGTCGTCGGGCCGGGCGCCGAGGATGGTGTCCACCTAAAGTTAAGTGCACACCATGGAAGCTCCCCAAGCGGCAAAGCGCCGCCGGCATGACGCAGGCCTGAAGCAATCCGTTCTCGACGAGTGCGCCGCTCCTGGTGCGTCGGTGGCCAGCGTCGCGCTGGCGCACGGTCTGAATGCCAACCTCGTCCATAAATGGCGTCGCGAAGCGCGCCCTGCATCGGCCGGTCGCGACCAGCTCGATGAGGTCGGGCCTGAACCAAGGTTCATTGCGGTCAGCTTGCCGCCACCGGTGCAGCCCACCGTCGCCGAGGCGGTTCAACTGGAACTGCGCCGAGGCGCGCTGACCGTCAGCTGTACATGGCCGGTGTCGGCAATGCCGCAGTGCGCGGCCTGGCTGCGCGAGATTCTGCGTTGATTCGGGTCGATGCCGTGTGGCTGGCGGTCGAGCCGCTGGACATGCGTTCGGGCACCGAGTCCGCGCTGGCCCGCGTCGTGCGCGTGTTCGGCGGCGCCCATCCGCATACCGCGTACCTCTTCGCGAACCGCAGGGCCAACCGCATGAAGGTGCTGGTCCACGACGGCGTGGGTGTGTGGCTCGCTGCCAGGCGGCTCAACAAGGGCCGCTTCGCCTGGCCATGCGACGTCACCGGCACGCTGCAACTGACACACCAGCAGCTCGACGCGCTGGTGCTGGGTCTGCCCTGGCAGCTCATGGGCGAAGCCGGGGTCATCCGCTTGCTCTGACGCAATTGCCGGATGTGCCGATGCGCCCGCGCGGCGCAGACGGCAAGCTACCGGGGTGATGAACGCCACCGAGCTGCACCACCTGGACGCGCACCAGCTGCGTGAGATGGTGCAGTCGCTACAGGCGAAGGTTCAGGCGACGGAGAGCGCGCTCACGTTCAAGCAGGCCGTCATCGACAAAATCACGCACGAGATGGCCGTGCTCAAGCGCATGAAGTTCGGCGCCAAGGCCGAGCGCTACAGCCCCGACCAGGCGAGCCTTCTTGAAGAGGCTGTGGAGGCCGACCTCGAGGCACTGGCTTGCGAACTGGACGGCCTTGCTGCCGGCAAGCAGCCAGCGACCGACCGACAGACCGCGCGACGCCAACCGCTGCCAGCCCACCTGCCGCGGCGCGAAGTGCACCACGAGCCGCACAGCACCATCTGCCACTGCGGCTGCGCGCTCAAACGCATTGGCGAGGACATCGCCGAGAAGCTGAACTATCAGCCGGGTGTCTTCACCGTGGAGCGCCACGTACGCGGAAAGTGGGTGTGCTCGCATTGCGAGACCTTGGTGCAAGCTCCGGTGGCGCCGCACATCATCGACAAAGGCATCCCCACCGCTGGGCTGCTGGCCCAGGTCCTGGTGGCCAAGTACGCCGACCACCTCCCGCTGTACCGGCAGGAGAGCATCTTTGCGCGCGCAGGCATGGCTCTGTCACGCTCCACCTTGGCCCAATGGGTCGGAGCCTGTGGCGTGCAGCTGCAGCCGCTCGTGGATGCCCTGAAGCGGGAGTTGCTGCAGCACCCTGTGCTGCACGCTGACGAGACGCCCGTGGCCATGCTCAAGCCCGGCAATGGCAAGACACATCGCGCCTACCTGTGGAGCTACTGCAGCACCCGCTTCGCCGGCATGCACGCCGTGGTCTTCGACTTCGCCGAGAGCCGCGCTGGCCAGCATGCGCGCGACTTCCTTGGCGTCACGCCGACCACAGGCTGGCGCGGCACGCTTGTTTGCGACGACTTCAGTGGGTACAAGCAGCTCTTCACTATGGGCGTCGTCGAAGCAGGTTGCCTGGCCCATGCGAGGCGCAAGTTCTACGTGACCCTGCCTCGTTTCCACGTACAGCAAGTCATGCAGCCAAACGGGTGCTCTCCCAGATCACTGGAGGCACGAAGCCGTTGGCCGAGTGCAAGCGCTGGCGGTTGTACCAGCCTTCGATCCAATTGACGATGTCCAGCCTAGCCTGCGCCCGCGTGTCGTAGCGTACCTGATGGATGCGCTCGACCTTCAGCGTTTTGAAGAAGCTCTCCATCGGCGCGTTGTCCCAGGCGTTGGCCCTCCTGCTCATGGACATCGTGATGCCCAGCTCGGCGGCCAGCGCCCGGTAGCGCCCGCCTGCGTACTGCGACCCGCGGTCGGTGTGGACCAGCAGCCCCTTGGCAGGCTTGCGCAGCCACCATGCCGACTTCAAGGCGGTGCACACCAGCGTGGCGTCAATGTTCTCGGACATCGACCAGCCCACGATGCGCCGACCCGCCAGGTCCATCACGGCCGCCAGGTACAGCCAGCCCTCGCCGGTGGGCACGTACGTGATGTCTGCCACCCAGGCCTGGTCACGCTGCCAACCATCAAAGCGTCGATCCAGCAGATTCGGTGCTACCGGCAGGCGGTGCGCCGAATCGGTGGTCACCACGAATGGCCTTCTGTACACCGGGCGCAGGCCCTGGCGACGCAGGCTCTTTCTCACTCGCTCGGCGCTGACGACGTCGCCCTGCTGGCGCAGCTTGTGAACGATCCGAGGGCGACCATAGCTTCGGCGGCTGGCATCGTGGATGGCCGCCACCTTGGCATCCAGAGCCTGGTTGGCCAGTGTGCCGGGGCTGGGCGGGCGCACGCGCCATTGGCAGTAGCCGCTGCGGGACACCTGCAGCACGCGGCACAGCCGGCTGACGGTGTACTGGTCGCGATGCTCGTCGATCCAGGCGTACTTCATCGCGACCCCCTGGCGAAGTACGCCGTCGCTTTTCGAAGGACTTCCACGTCCAGCTTCGCGTCGGCCAGCTCTCTGCGCAGGCGGCTGTTCTCCGCCTCCAACTCGCTCACCGGGCGCCGCGTGGGGGGCTCACTGGCCGGGGCCACCGCGCCGCTGGCGCCGGCCGATGCAATGCCACGCCGGGACCAGTTGCCCAGCGTCGCCACCGGCACGCCGAGGCGACGTGCGGCCTCGTGACCGCCGACCGACGCCGCGAGCCTGACGGCCTCAGCCTTGAACTCCTGTGTGTACTGCCTCTTGGGCAGCTTGCCTTCTCTCATTTCGATTCTCCGTACCTCTGAAGTTATCAACTTCTTGCTGTACGTGAAATCGAGGCAGGGTCAACGAGCTGTCGGTCAACCACCAGAGCACGGTCGCCGAGCACGCCCTGCGGTTCTTCACGCGCCTGTACGACATCGAGCGGCAGCTGCAGGAGCTGGGCGTCGAGGAGCGACTCCAACGGCGCAGGAGTGAAGCCAAGCCAGTGGCCGACCTGCTGCAGGCGTGGTTGCTGCAACAGCGCGCCCTGGTGCCAAGTGGCTCGGCCACTGCCCGAGCCATCCAGTACAGCCTTGGACGGTGGGATGCGCTGACGCGCTATCTGGCCGATGGGCGTCTGCCGCCGGACAACAACTGGGTCGAGAACCAAATCCGTCCAGTTGCCCTTGGAAGGGCCAACTGGCTGTTCGCCGGCAGCTTGCGCGCGGGCAAGCGTGCCGCTGCCGTGATGAGCCTGGTGCACTCAGCGAGGCTCAACGGCCATGACCCCTACGCCTACCTGCGAGACGTTCTGGAGCGCCTGCCCACACAGCGCGCCAACATGATTGATCACCTGCTGCCGCATCGTTGGAAGGCCTGAGGTACTTGTCGAGCCAGGTCGAACGGCCCAAGTCCTCTAAGGCGCGGTCGTGGCTTAATGCGGAAGGGGCGTGCCGGTGTCCGTTGCAAGACGAGGGGGGCGTCCGGGCCGGCGGCGGCCAGGCTGAGCGAAGTCGGCGGGAGTCTCCCCCGTACGGGCCTTCTTACCTGCGAAATGCGCCTTCCATTCTGCAAGGTCTTCTGCGCCACCCACTACGGCTTCGCCAAGGCTTTGCAGATCGGTTGCCAGGCTGAAAAACTCGCAGAGGCCTGCGTGGGAAATCGCTTTGTCGAGCAGCTCTTCAAAGGTGCCAGTTGGCACCTCGTTCTCGGAGTCTCGATCTTCGTAGATGAGGCTCGCCGCCTTACCGAGTTCGCCGGCTTCAGCCGACAAGATGGCTGCAAGCTCAAGATCACGTCGAGACAGGTCCTGTGAAAACGTCCGGCCGATTGCGCGAACCAACGTTGACATCTTGCCGACCTGCGCACTGATCTCACGATTGCGTGCCTGCCGTTGCAGCTTATCCGCGTTCAAAAGTTGCACCACGGCAGGTACGTCCATCAGCCGCACCATAGGGTCGATGCCCTCGAGGGCCTTCTGCATCTCGCCAACCTTCAGCAGTGCCAACTGCTTCAGAACATCGATGTCCAAGTTTTCCACCATCTACCTCTTTTCATCCAATCCGCTTGGCGCACTGCACGCTGGACCAGTAGCCGAAATGTAGACGGAACTGGGCTTGGCCAGCATTCCCGGCGTCAAGGTGACTTTGCCGGACGCATACGAAGTAGGCGCCCGTTCTCGTGAGAACCAGCCGACGACCGTGGCGATCGAAGAGTTGGTTCGACAGCGCATGCTCCAGTTTGGCGAGAGCCTGGCTGGCCGCTGACTGCGTCATCGCGAGCTCATCTGCAGCGCGAGAGACATTGCCGTGGCATGCGATCGCGCAAAACACCTCAAGTTCGCGCAGTGAGAAGCGAATAGGCATAGGCGCTCGAGTGCTCTACGGAACTCAACTACTCGCAACGGCCCACGGAAGGACACACCCTCTGTAGGCCGTCCACGGTCACGAGTTGATCACTGTGCCGAGAATTGCTGGAACGCATCCATTACGCGGTTGGAGTAGACGAAGGCCGCGCCCGTGTTCAGCGCCATGGCAGTGCCAAGTGCATCGGACAGCTCAGCCTCCGTGACACCCACCTCCTTTGCGGCTTTGGCATGCGCTGCGATGCATCCGTCGCAGCGCGTAGTCACTGCCACAGCCAACGCGATCAGTTCCTTCGTCTTGGCGTCTAGAGCGCCATTGCCATTCTGATTGGCGTTGAACCCCTGGTACGCGGTCATCATTTTGGGGTTTGCCTTCATCAGCAACCCACCAGCGGCGCGGTTCTTCCTCAGCGTTTCGATCCAATCCATCAACATAGGAACTCCTTCTTTGTAAAAAAACTAGTCGACTGAAATGCCTGCCAACTTGATCACGCTGGCGTATGCCGCAACATCGGACCGCAAGCGCGCCCGCATGTCGGCACTACTCGTGAACACCGGCTCGGAGCCCTGCATGCGAATGGCTTGAAAGGACGCGTCTGTTCTTGCAGTTGATATGGCTTTCTGAAGACGGTCCAGCACCGGCTGAGGCGTTCCAGTTGGCGCAACAAGCCCCATCCACGAGGTCCATGCATAGCCCTCCACCCCAGATTCCGCGATCGTCGGCACGTCGGGCAGTTGCACCCAGCGGGTGGGGCCCGTCACCGCAAGCCCCTTCAGGCGTTTCGCGGCAATGAACGTCTGGGAGACGTTCACATTGACGAACGCGACGGGGGTCACATTGCCCATCACGTCTTGCGCAGCCTGCGGCGCCCCCTGGTAGGGCACATGCCGCATGCGGATGCCGGCCTTCTGCTTTAGGAGCTCGGCGGCCAGATGGCCCGGCGTCCCTATGCCAGGCGAGCCATAGGCCACCTCGTCCGGCTTGCTCTTCGCGTACTCGATCAGCTCCTTGATGGTGCTGAACGGCGCCGAAGGGTGTGCAACCACCGATGTGTTCGCTTCCGCCAGGATGGTGAGCGGCTCGAAATCACGCAAGGGGTCATACGACAGCTGTCGAAACAGCGTGACATTCGCTGCGTTGGCACTTGTCGCCAACAGCAGCGTGTAGCCGTCGCCGGCAGCCTTGGCAACGTTGTTGGAGCCGATGTTGCTGCCACCACCGGGCCTGTTCTCGACGATAACAGGCGTTCCAAGGTCTTTGCTGATGAAGTTGCCGACGTGCCTGCCGAGGAAGTCAGCAAGACCCCCGGGCGGAAACGGGACAACGATCCGAATGGTCTTTTGTGGCCATTCGCTGGCCGCATGCGCGCCGACGAATGGCGCTGCTGCGGCTGCAGCGATCAGCTGCCGACGGCCGGCATTGATCCGCGTGTTTTGCATTGTCTCCTCCTTGTACATACCGAAGAAGGACGCCGAGACTGCGCTCGACGCCTGCGGTCAGGCCTTCGTGTCGTGGCCGGAGTGGAAGTTGAAGACAGCCCCTTCCTTGATGCCGCTCGGCCAGCGCGTGGTGATGGTCTTCAATCGGGTGTTGAAGCGCACGCCCTCCATGCCGTGGATGGAGTGGTCGCCGAACAGGGAGCGCTTCCAGCCACCGAACGAGAAGTAGGCCACCGGTACCGGGATCGGTACGTTAACGCCGACCATGCCGATCTTGACGCGCATGGTGAAGTCGCGGGCAGCGTCGCCGTCACGCGTGAAGATGGCCGTGCCGTTGCCGTACTCGTGGTCGTTGACCATCTGCAGGGCCTCTTCATAGTCCTTCGCACGCACCACCGCCAGCACGGGGCCGAAGATTTCTTCCTTGTAGATCGACATGTCGGTCGTGACACGGTCGAACAAGCAGCCGCCGATGAAGTAACCATCTTCGTGGCCGCTCACCTTCACGCTGCGGCCGTCCACGATGAGCTTTGCGCCCTTTTCGAGGCCCTGATCGATGTAGCTCAGGATGCGGTCCAGGCTCTGGCGCGAAATCACCGGGCCCATGTCGGAGTTCGGATCCGAGCAGGCGGCGACCTTCAGCGCTTCGATGCGTGGCTTGAGCGCCGCCACCAGGCGATCGGCCGTGTCTTCACCAACCGGGACGGCCACGGAGATAGCCATGCAGCGCTCGCCGGCGGAGCCGAAGGCCGAGCCAATCAGTGCATCGACTGCCTTGTCCATGTCGGCGTCCGGCAGCACGATCAGGTGGTTCTTTGCACCGCACAGAGCCTGCACGCGCTTGCCGGCGGCGGTGCCGCGCGAATAGATGTAGTGGCCGATCGCAGTCGAGCCGACGAAGCTGACGGCGTCCACGTGCGGACTGTCCAGCAGCGCATCAACAGCTTCCTTGTCACCGTTGACGACGCTGAACACGCCTTCGGGCAGACCGGCTTCCTGCAGCAACTGGCCGACGCGCACCGGCACGGAAGGATCGCGCTCGGACGGCTTCAGGACGAAGGCGTTGCCGCAGGCCAGCGCGATCGGGTACATCCACAGCGGCACCATGGCTGGGAAGTTGAACGGCGTGATGCCTGCAACCACACCCACCGGCTGGCGGATAGAGAAGCTGTCGATCTGCGACGCAACCTGTTCGCTGAACTCGCCCTTGAGCAGGTGGGGAATGCCGCATGCGAACTCGATGACCTCGATGCCGCGGGCAATCTCGCCCTTGGCATCGGGAATGGTCTTGCCATGTTCCTCGGACAGCGTCTGCGCCAGCTCGTCCATGTGCTTGTTCAGCAGATCGCGGAACGCGAACATGACCGCAGCGCGTTTGGCGGGCGGCGTCGCAGCCCACTTGGGCTGGGCCTTGCGAGCGACCTCGAGAACGGCGTCGACGTCCTCCTTCGTGGCCAGGCGAACCTTGCCGATGCTCTTGCCGAGCGCCGGATTGATGATGTCCGCAGTGCGTTCGGACTTGCCGCGCCAGGCCTTGCCAGCGACGAGATGTTCAATGAGCTTCATATGGCTTCCTCAGTTGGTGAAAAGTGGTGACTCGTTGTTCAAGTGGGCCTGCTACCTACGAGTCGATCTTGGCGCAAACTCTGGAGATGAACTGCTTCATGCGTACTCCGGCACTCCAGTCGCGCTGCCGAAACGCGCGCAAGACCTTCGCGTCGAAATACTGCGGCCGAGGGACTCCCGGCCGCGGCCCGAGGGCGGCGGATTGGTCGTGGATTCCTTGAAGAGATGGGGACCTAGCCTTGCCGTTCAGCTCGTCCAGCCCAACCGGGTCACAAAGTCGTGCTCCCTCAGCTGGTGCTCGAGCGCTTGCCGGCTCCCGGTCCGTTTGGCCGCCTCGATCGTGTAAAGCGTCATGAGGTCCCGTTGCGCGTTGCTTGCGCCGACCTCCGCAAGCATCGGCTTGGCGGCGATCAGAGAGAACAGCGCTTGGTCGCTGTGTCCCTTCTCAAGGGACAGGATCGCCTCCGAGATCGGAATGGCAACGCGACGCAGGACTTGCGCCACATGAAACTCATTGCGCACCGACTCCGTCCGCATCGACTCGATATACGCGCGCGCCTCGCCATGACGGCCCGTGTGCGCCAGTGCCATCACGCAATGCAAGTCCGTGAACGGCAAGACATGGTCGTGGAGGTTCGCCTGTGCGTGCTGCGCAAGGACTTCCCAGCGCTCCCCCACACCCCTGCCTCGGAATTCCACACGGGCCAGGAACGCCGCCGCATTCTGGATGTCGAGGTAGAAATCAGACTTGGTGTCGTAGATCGCGCCGTCATACAACGCCATGGCCTCGTCAAAGCGGCCGGCCTCGAGCAGGAACAAACCACGGTGCCACCACAGGTGGCCCCGAAACGGATTTCGGTCCTCCCAATGGTCACGCGGAAAGTCGGTCCAGCGCAGCCCGTCCTCGAACCGGTGCTCGGTCTCCAACACGTGAGCCACCGAATGGACGGCCCAGAGGTCGTTCGGGTTCAAATCGACAGCCTCTCGCCCGTAGCGCTCGGCAAGCTTGGTCTGCCCCGCCTCCTCCAAACCAAAGGCCAGCATTCCCAGTACGTTTCCCCGGTTGGGCATCCCCTTGGTCCAAGCCGCAAGGACTGCAGCGGGCGCCTTGACCAAGGCCTGCGACCGCCCCATCCAGAAGCTCACGAAATGGTGCAGGCGCAGGGCAAGGATGTCCAATGGGTGGTCGACAAGAATGCACTCCCACCTGGCGCACGCCATGTGCAGGTCACCACAGACCCATGATGCCAACGCTTCGACATGCGCTTGTTCCCGCGGAGACGAGCGGTTCGCCTCCCCACGCGCGGCCGCCAAAGCATTCTGCGCGGCGCCGTGGAAGCGAACCGTGCTGTACATCATGAGCATGTAGCCGCGCAGGCAATGGCCCATGCAGAAGTTCTCGTCGTCCACGAGAGCTTGTTTGACCGAAGGCATCGCTGTCACCCGGTAGTCGAGTAACTGCGTCACCGCATCGTTGTACGAGCGAGCCGCGCCCTCGCTCGACGTCGTCAACAGCAGGCCTTGCTTGTCGTTCATGGTGTGCGCCATATTGAATCCTGCGTCCGACTAGACCTTCAGTCCAGGAACGTCTGGGATGGGCTGCGGTTCCGACTGCTGCACCGCAGGCACGAGAGGCAAGCGCATCTTGCCCTTCACGGCATTCGTACCTTCCTGATCGCCGCCACCCCGCACCCATCGTTGCTTGTCTCCCTTGCGCACTTCTGCAGACCAGTTGTCGCGGATCGAGTCGGCCTTGGAGACATTCCAGATCAAGGCGCGGCTCGCCTGGCTCTCCAGGATCCGGTGAGTCATGGCATCGGGATCCCACTTGTCCATCGTCAGCGCGTGTAGCCGCTGCTCGATCGTCGCTACCGCAGGCATTCCGGCCAGGTTCTTGGTCTCCGTCGGGTCCGCTTCCAGATCGAACAGCATCGAAGGATGGCCATGCGTGTAGACGTACTTGTAGTTGCCCTCTCGCACCATGCGACAAGGCGCGCACACACCCATGTCGTAGTACTCGCAGCTGACCTGGTCACTCCACCCTTTCGTCGACCCGGTCATCAACCCGGTCATGTCAACGCCCTCCAGCGCAGTGACCGCGTTGACCTGGCCGTCGTTCGCTTGCGCCAGCAATGTCGGAAGCAAGTCCACCAGCGACACATTCTGGCTCACGGTCTTGCCCTTTGGCAGTCCGGGACCGCTGACCATCAGCGGAATGCGAGTGGAGTTCTCGAAGAAGGTTTGCTTGAACCACATGCCGCGCTCGCCTTGCATGTCGCCGTGATCGGCGGTGAAGACGATGATGGTGTCTTCCAGCATGTTTGTTGCTTCGAGCACCTTCATCATCTCGCCGAGCTTGTCGTCGATGTAGCTGCACATCGCATAGTAGGCATGGCGCGCGTTGCGGGTGTGCTCGTCGGTGATCGTGAGACGGTCACGACCGTGCGAGTAGTACAGCCACTTGCTATGGGTGTCGAGTTGGTCCAACGGGATCGGCGGCACCTTCGGCATGTCGATCGCAGCGTGGTCGTAGCGGTCCCAGTGCTCCCTGGACGCCGTGAACGGCGTATGGGGATGCGTCAACGAGATCGTGAGGAAGAACGGATCGTCGCCGGTCCGTCGAGCGAGGTCGTAGAGCTTCTGATTTCCGAAGAATGCCACTTCCTCGTCGTAGTCCAGCTGCATGCTTCGGACGCACCAGCCGGCTTCAACCACGGCACGCATGTTGATCCCCGTCGGTGCGTTGCGAGGGCCCTTCTTCCAGTCCGGCACCCAGGCAAAGTCGGCGGGATAGATATCGGTGGTGAGTCGCTCGTGGTAGCCATGGTGCTGGTCCGGCCCCACAAAATGCATCTTGCCGCTGATGATCGTTCGGTAGTTCATCGTTCGCAGGTAGTGCATCAGCGTGGGCACCGCCGCAGGCAGCTCCGCCGCGTTGTCGAACGCGTCGATCGCGTGCGGCAGGCGGCCGGTCAGCATCGTGTAGCGCGATGGCGCGCAGATCGGATAGTTCGTATAAGCGTTCTTAAACGTCACGCCGCGTTCCGACAAGGCGGCGATGTTGGGCGCAATCACGGTGTTGTTTCCGTACTGCTGCAGCGCGAGGGCAGACATCTGGTCTGCCATGAACAGGATTATGTTGGGGCGACGCATAAGACTCTCTCTTCCTCTTTCAATCGACGGTGATACCGGATTCTTTGATCAGCTTGGCGAAGCTGACGATTTCGCCTTCCATACGGGCGCGCAGAACCTGCGGCCCCGAGATGACAGGTTCTGCGCCGAGTTTGCGCACAGCCTCGCGTGTCTCTGGCGTATCGAAGGCAGCAAGGGCCTTCTCCAACCGGGCCAGCACTTCGGCTGGAGTGCCGGTCGGAGCAAGGAGGCCGTACCAAGCGCCGGCTTCATATCCCGGCACCCCGGCTTCGGCCATGGTCGGAAGATCTGGCAGGACTTCCCAACGCTTGGTCGTTCCAATAGCAAGAATCCGCACCTTCCCGGACTCGACACCGGGAATGACGGCGGCGTAGTTCGTGAACATGAGCGGCACATGGCCTGCCATCACGTCGGAGAATGCCGGAGCCGCACCCTTGTAGGGAACGTGCCGGACGCTCACGCCTGCCAACTTCGTGAACAGTGCCCCACCGAGATGTGCAGGACTTCCGGCTCCAGCGGAAGCGTAGGACAGTTCGCCTGGCCTCCTCTTGGCGAGCGCAATCAGCTCCTGGACCGTCTTCGCTGCCAGCGAGGCGTTCACGGCAAGCACGATCGGCACTTCAGCAATCAGCGACACGGGGACGAAGTCGCGCATCGTGTCGTAGGGCATCTTGGCGTACAGCGACATGTTGGCGGTGTTGGCGCTGCTGCCATTCAAAAGCGTGTAGCCGTCCGCAGGCGCTCTTGCGACCGACTCTGATCCAATGTTCGACCCCGCACCGGCCTTGTTTTCCACAATGACGGCTTGGCCAAGGTGCTTTTCCAGCGACCTGCTGACCAAGCGCGCCAATGAGTCCGAAACAGCACCTGGCGGATATGGATTTACGAGCTTAATCGGTTTGGAAGGCCAACGTGACTCTGCAAGTACCCAGGGCGCCCCCAGCGACAGCGCGGCAGCAGCCAGAGTCAATTCTCTTCTGTTCATGCTTGTCTCCTTCGTTGTAATAGGCAGGCGGTGGATGGATTTTTCAGGCCGCCGGTCGAGAGTTACCGACCCGCATGAAAAGCTCTTCTTCAGGCTTCGCCGTCAGAGCCTTCAACTTCGCCTCGGCCGTCGCTTTCGCAATCACGCGGCGAGCTGGCGAGTGGTCCTCGCGGATCATGTCCACGGCTTTCTCAGCGATCATGAAAGCCGGAGCATTGGTGTTGCCGGAAACAAGGGTCGGCATGATCGAGCAGTCCACCACGCGCAGACCCTGAATGCCGTGTACCCTCAGCCGGTCATCGACCACTGACATGGGGTCGTTGCCCATCTTGGCCGTGCCGCTCGGGTGGAAGATGGTCTGCCCGTTGTTTCGGCAATAGTCGAGCAGAGCGTCGTAGCTCTCCGTGCCGGCGCCCGGTTTGTGCTCACGCTTGACGTAAGGGCGCATCGAAGGCGATCTCGCGATCTCGCGTGCTGCCTGCACGCCTGCCACGGTAGTTTGCCGATCCAGCTCGGTCGACAGGTAGTTGGGGACCATCGCAGGCGCCTGCAAGGGGTGCCGCGACTGGATGTGCGTGTGGCCGCGTGACTCCGGTCGCAGCTGGCAGATCGATAGCGTAAATCCGGAGAACGGATGCACTTTCGCCCCGGCCGCGTCGGCGGACAGCGTCGAGACGTGAAACTGGATGTCCGGACGGTCTGCAAGCGGCCGCCCCTGTTCATCCTTCAGGGCACGCATGAAGCAACCGCCCTGGTTGATGCCGATCGCCAGTGGCCCGGCACGGTACAACAACCACTGCAAGCCGATGCGCGCCTGGCCGAACCAGGTCCGCAGGTCGTCATTCGTCGTGATGGGTTTGGTGCACTCGTAGTACAGGCGGACCTGCAGGTGGTCCTGCATGTTCTCGCCCACGCCCGGCAATTCGTGCAGGACGGGAATGTTGAAGCGCTGGAGAACCTCGGCCCGGCCGATGCCAGAGAGTTCCAGCAGCTGCGGCGACTGAATGGCCCCGGCGGCCAGCAGCACTTCCGCGCGGCACCGCACGGTCTTCTCCACACCGTCCTGGACGTAGACCAGGCCGACTGCGCGCTTGCCCTCGAACAGGATGCGGGTTGCCTGCGCATTGGTCTTGACGTCCAGGTTCGGGCGATTGCGTGCAGGCTTCAGGAACGCCTGCGCGGAACTGCAGCGGCGACCCTGATGGGTCGTCAACTGGTAATAGCCTGCGCCCTCCTGGCTCTCGCCGTTGAAGTCGTCGTTGCGCGGGATTCCGCAGTCCTTGGCCCCTGCGATGAACCCTTCGATCAGCTCATGCTTTGCACCGACATCGGAGACCCGCACTGGCCCCTTGCCACCGTGGTAAGGGCTGTCGCCACGCTGGTTGGCTTCGGACCGCTTGAAATACGGCAGCACATCGTCGTAGCCCCAACCCTTGTTTCCGAACGAGGCCCATTCATCGTAGTCCTCGCGCTGGCCCCGGATGTAGATCAGCCCATTGATCGAGCTCGAACCGCCCAGTGTCTTGCCACGCGGCCAGTACATCTTGCGTCCGTTCATGCCCGGATCGGGCTCGGTCTCAAAGCGCCAGTTGTACTTCGGACTCCACATCGTTTTTCCGTAGCCAATCGGCAGATGGATCCAGAAGGAGGTGTCCGGCGGCCCTGCCTCAAGCAGCAAGACCGTCGTCTTTGGATCTTCCGAGAGGCGCCCGGCCAAGGTCGCCCCGCAGGTGCCGGCCCCTACGACGATGAAGTCGTACTGCTCGGCATCGCCGTTGGAGAGGGAGGTGTGGTGGTCCATGCATCGATCATAGATTCAAAGATTTCGGAACTCAATGTTCCGTTATAAGGGTTTGTACGCGGTCTACAAAAGTTTTTGCAAGCAGGTTGATACAGTGGGGGCCTGTTCCCAACGACGCCCTCCATGAAGGACGAATCCACCACCACTTCGGCGGCGGACGCCGCATACGAAGAAACGACACCGGAATCGGCAGGCGCCGCGGAGCGCAGCCTGCGCTTGCTCGATGTGCTGGCAGCGGCCGGCAAGCCCATGCTTGTGGACGACTTGGCACAGCAACTGCGCCTTCCGAAATCCACCACGCAACGTCTGTGCTCCAACCTGGCTGCCTCGGGATTTGCGATGCGTGACATCGAGCCGCAGGCGTATGTCGTAGGGCCGGCTTTCCGCGACCTTGCGGAATCCACCCTGCGCTTCGGTCCGCTCAGAAGCCAGCGCCACAAGGTGCTCAAGGATTTGTCGGAGCAGTTGGGCGAGACCTGCAACTTCACGACCCTTGATGGTGCCGAGGTCATCTACCTGGACCGTGTCGAGTTCAAGCGGCCGCTGCGGTTGACCATCGACATCGGCTCGCACGTGCCGCTGCACTGCACATCGAGCGGCAAGCTGCTTCTGGCGCACATGCCCGAGCCGGACCGGGAAGCCCTTATTGCGCAGATGCACCTCGCACCGATGACGCTCAACACCATCGTGGAGCGCGACACGCTGATCGCGCAATGCCAGCGCATCCGTGAACAGGGGTATGCCTGCGACAACCAGGAGTTCGTCGCTGGCCTGATCTCGATTGCCGTACCCGTGCACGACGCGCGACAGCAGGTGCGCGCCACGGTCTCCGTGCATGCGCCCGTGGAGCGACTGGCAATGGACCAGGCCATTGCTCGATTGCCAATGCTGCGCGCGGCGGCCTCGGCCATGGTCGGGCTCATCTAGTCTTGGCGGGCAAGACGCCCCTGCCCGGACTGACTCACATGCTTCACCCAATGGTTTGAGTGCCCGGTCTGGACCGCCCCCAGGCCTCATTCGCGTAAACACCAATTTTGGAACCAACGGTTCCAAAATCAAATGTCTTCTTTGAAAAGGAGACGATGATGAAGAGCGTGGTCGCTGTGTTGGTCGGGGCAAGCATGTTGTTCGGCGCCGCCGGAGCCGCGTTAGCGTCGGACAACTACCCCGAAAAAGGACGAACGCTGCAGCTCGTGACGCCCTTTCCTCCGGGTGGAGCAACGGATCTTCTGGCCCGGGTGCTGGCCCAGAAATTCTCAGAGGCCTGGGGTATTCCCGCCATCGTCGACAACAAGGCTGGCGGCGACATGCTGATCGGCTCCCAGGCCATCGCCAACGCGAAGAGGGACGGCTACACGCTGGGCTTTACGACCAGCGGTTTCGTTCTCAACGGAATCGCGCGCGCCCAACGCGTCGATCCCTTGACGGACTTTGTGCCCATCGGCCTGGTGGGACGGTCGGCACAGGTCGTTGCGGTGAATGCGTCCGCACCCTACAGCACCTATAAGGAGTTGGAGGCCGCATCCAGCGCGCAGCCAGAAAAGTTCAGCTATGCATCTTGCTGCCCCGGCATGCACTTCGCCGCGGAAATGCTCAAGAGCGCGACCAACCTGCGCGCGTTGCACGTCCCCTACAAGGGCAGCACGCCCGCAGTGAATGCCATCCTCGGGGGTGAAACGACATTCATCATCGACACCCAGACCGCGGTGAAGCCCTTCGTGGAGTCCGGCAAGCTCCGCGCGCTGATGGTGACCTCACGCCAGCGCGCTTCCACCATGCCGGATGTGCCGAGCCTGAACGAAGCCGGGGTTCCCGGCCAGTTCGAGACCGAGGTCTGGTGGGGTCTGGTGTTCCCTGCCGGCGTATCTCCCGCGATCGTCGCGAAGGCGAACGACACGCTCAACCGGATCCTCCAGTCCCCCGAGATCCGCAAGCGCATGGCAGAAATGAGCATCGAGCCTACGGCATCCACGCCATCGGAGATGGCCCGACTCATGCGGACGGACTTCGACCGTTACTCCAAGCTGGCCAAGGACGCCAATCTTTCCTTCGGCAACTGACCGCTGCCAGGAGCAGGCACCGCATGTCAAAAGGACGAACTCTGCACAGCACACACTGGGGAGCCTTCCGGGGCCGTTTCGAGAACGGCCAGCTGATCATGGCACCGCATACGCGTGATCCCGATCCGAGTCCCTTGCTCGAGAATCTGAAGGCCCTGCGGCACCGCGCCCGGGTCACGCGGCCCATGGCACGCAAGGGTTGGCTGCAGAACGGCCCGGGTCCCGACCGCCGGCGTGGCTCGGACGAGTTCGTCCCCCTGTCCTGGGACCAGGCGCTGGACCTGGTGGCCCGGGAAGTCGGCCGTGTCGCACATGAGCACGGCCCACAAGCGGTGTACGGCGGCAGCTACGGCTGGGCCAGCGCCGGGCGTTTCCACCACGCGCTGAGCCAGGTGCACAGATTTCTGAACGTCGCCATCGGCGGGTATGTGAGGTCGGTCAACAACTACTCCGCCGGGGCCGCGCAGGTCGTTATTCCGCATGTGCTCGGAAACTTCGAGCAGTGCACGCGCAAGAACGTGACCTGGGAGCAGGTCGCGGAACACAGTGAAGTGGTCCTTGCATTCGGTGGTCTCGCGCTCAAGAACTCGCAAGTCGGTCAAGGCGGCGTCAGCCAGCACATCGAGCGCGGCTGCATCCGCCGTGCCGCCGAGCGCGGATGCGCCTTCGTCGGCATCGGCCCCCAGCGCTCGGACATGCCAGAGGAGGCACGCGCCCGATGGATTGCAGTGCGTCCGGGCACCGACACGGCATTGATGCTGGGCATGGCCCATACGCTGGTGGCGGCCGGCCTGCACGATCAGGCTTTCGTGAACCGCCACTGCACAGGATGGCCGGAGTTCCAAGCCTATCTTCTCGGTCTTGAAGACGGCATCGCCAAGTCGGCCGTGTGGGCCGCAGACATCTGCGACGTGCCCGCCACCACCATCACCGAGCTTGCGCGCAGCGTGATGGGCAAGCGTTGCCTGGTCACCGTCGCGCACGCGCTCCAGCGCGCAGAGAACGGCGAACAACCTGTCTGGATGGGCGCGGTGCTGGCCGCGCTGCTCGGCCAGTACGGCCTGCCGGGCGGTGGCTACAACTACGCTCTGGGCACACTCGCGCACTATGGAAGGCGCACCAACAAGGTGTCCGTCGGCGCCCTGCCCCAAGGCAGGAACGGCGTCAGTGCATACATCCCGGTGGCGCGCATCGCCGACATGCTGCTGAACCCTGGACAGCCGTTCCCCTACAACGGGCAGACACTGGCGTACCCACACATCCGCCTGGCGTACTGGGCCGGCGGCAACCCTTTTCACCACCACCAGGACTTGGCGCGGCTGACCCGCGCCTTTGCGACCCTCGACACCTTCGTTGTACACGAAAGCGCATGGACGGCGACGGCCCGCCACGCCGACTTGATCCTGCCCTGCACCATGAGTGTCGAACGCGAGGACATCGGTGCCTCGGGCACGGACCCGCTGGTGGTGGCGATGCACCGCCTTGCCGAGCCACATGGTCTGGCGCGAGACGACCACGACATCTTCGCGGACCTCGCCGACCGCCTCGGACAACGTCAACCCTTCACGGAAGGACGCAGTGTTCGTGACTGGCTCGCCGCGCTGTATGCGCCCGTGATCGCTGGACTGGACGCCTTGGGGCTGCCCGCGCCTACCTTCGACGAGTTCTGGGAGCAAGGCGAGCTGACCCTTCCGCAACATGCGGACGAGGGCGGCGTGTTCAGCGCCTTCAGGCGGGATCCCGATCGATTCCCGCTGGCGACCCCCTCCGGGAAAATCCATTTGGCTTCAGCGGCCATCGCTTCGTTCGGCTACGCGTCATGCCCAGGCATCCCTGCCTGGATTCCTCCAACAGAAGGTCCAAGCGCCGAGTACCCTCTGTGGCTTGTCGCCAACCAGCCTGCAACGCGGCTGCACAGCCAGCTCGACTTCGGCCCGTACAGCCAGGACGCCAAACGCCATGGTCTGGAGGTCTGCACCATCTCTCCCGCGGCGGCGCAGGCCCGGGGCATCGCGGAAGGCGACGTCGTCCGGCTGTTCAACGAGCGAGGGTCGTGCCTGGCCAGCGCGCAGATTTCCCCCGACATCCGCGCCGATACGCTGCGCCTGCCTACCGGCGCCTGGTATGCCCCCTCGATCGATGGGCGCGGGCTCCCCATGTGCATCCATGGCAATCCCAACATCCTGACGCGTGACTTTGGGACCTCGCCTCTTGCGCAGGCATGCACCGGCCAGCTCTCCCGTGTAGAGCTGGAACGGTATGACCACCCGGTTCCCCCCCACCGCGCATTCGATCCACCAGGACCGTAGCGCCCCGGCTGCCCGGGGTTTTCCCTGTGGCACATCGAAGTTTCATCCAAGATGATTGGAAATATCGGAACCTTTAGTTCCGATATCAACCCGCCATTGAGAGGAATTCGATGAGACGCATGAGCGTGGAAGAGATCGCTGAAGCGATCGCCCCGGGCACCAAGCTGGCCCTCCCGGCCCAGCACATGGGCGCGGCGATGAGCGTCACCCGCGAACTGCTGCGCATTCAGCGCGGCGGGCTCCACCTCGTGTGCACGCCAACCTGCGGGATGCAGGGAGACATCCTGGTCGGTGCGGGCCTGGTCGACACGGTCGAGACCAGTGCGCTTGGCCTCGGCGAGGCGGGCGGCGCACCGTGCTTCAACCGCGCGGTCCGCGCGGGAACCGTCAAGGTTCTGGACGCCACTTGTCCTGCGCTGCTCGCAAGCCTGCTCGCATCGCAGAAGGGCATGCCGTTCGTTCCCCTGCGCGGGCTGATCGGGACAGACGTGCTGCGGCACCGGCCCGAATGGAAAGTCGTCAACAACCCGTTCGGAGACAACGATCCCATCGTCCTCATCCCTGCGCTTCGCCCGGATGTCGCGCTGTTCCATGCGCGAACGGCCGACCGCTTCGGCAACGTCTGGATCGGACGCATGAAGGAGCTGTCGCTGATGGCCTACGCAAGCGCCAAGACCTTCGTGACTGTCGAAACCATCGTCGATGGCAACCTGCTCGAAAACGAAGATACGGCTGCGGGCGTTCTGCCCGCGATCTACGTGGAAGGCATTGCCGAGTCGGCGGCCGGCGCGCATCCCCTGCCACTGCCAGGGCACAGCGCAGGATGTTCCGCCGATCAAATGGCCTACGCCAAGTCCGCACGCACCGCGGAGGGCTTTGCCGCATTCGCTGCCAGCTGGACCGATTGCGGAGTTCCCGCATGACGGTCGGCAATGAACTCCTGATCGTGGCGTTGGCGCGATTGCTGCGCGATGTGAAGTCCGTCGCCACGGGCGCCGCGTCGCCGATCCCGACCGCCGCAATGCTCTTGCGGGCCACCGAGACTGCGCGTCCGGTCCACATCTCTGCGCTCGGATCAAACCGCCACAACTTTTTCACCAACGGGACGACCGAACTGTTCGACTTGGCCGGACAGGGCCGGCTCGACGCCTTCTTTCTGGGTGGGGGCGAGATCGACGGGCATGGCAATGTCAATCTCGTCGGCGTAGGCAACTATCCCCAGGTTGATGTGCGGTGGCCTGGCAGCTTCGGCTCGGCCTACATGTTCTTCGTGGTGCCGCAGGTGATCCTGTTCCGGGAGGAGCACTCGCGGCGCGTGCTGGTGGAACAGGTCGAGTTCATCAGCGCGCCAGGCGCCAGCGCCGACAACGTCTATCGGCGCGGCGGTCCTTCTGCGCTGCTGACGTCCAAGTGCCTGTTCTCGTTCGACAGGGCCGCACGCCGTTTTCGCCTCGATTCCATCCATCCGGGTGTCACGCTGGAGGAAGTGCTCGACTGCACCGGCTTTGCCTTCGACGCAGCACCTGTTCCTGTCGTCACGCCCATGCCCACCGAGGGTGAGTCCCGCGCGCTGCGCGCGAGCGTCCTTCCGGAACTGGGCGAGGCCTATCCGGAGTTCGCACGCAAGCTCGGGCACGAGATCGAGCAATCCAAGGAGGCCTGCGCAGCATGAGCCAAGGCAACTATCCGCTGCGAGGTGTTCGCATCCTCGACATGGCCACAGTCCTGGCGGCACCGTTTGCCGCCACGCTTTGCGGTGACATGGGCGCTGAAGTCGTCAAGCTTGAACTGCCTGTCGGCGGAGACCCGTTGCGCACGTTGGCGCCGGTGCACGACGGCAACGCGCTGTTCTGGAAGACTGCCAACCGTGGCAAGAAGGGCATCTCCCTGGATGTCCGCAAGCCAGAGGGACGCGATCTGTTCCTGTCGCTGATCAAAGACTTCGATGTCCTGGTCGAGAACTTCCGCACCGGCACACTCGACCAGTGGGGTTTGGGGCTCGATGTGCTGCACACCCACAATCCGCGGCTCATCGTGCTGCGGCTCACGGGATTCGGGCAGACCGGTCCCTATGCACGCCGCCCAGGCTTCGCACGGATCTTTGAAGCCATGAGTGGTTTCGCGCACCTCACCGGTGAAGCGGGCGGCCCGCCCCAGCACATGAACTATCCACTGGGTGACGTAATCGCCGGACTGTTCGGTGCGTTCTCCATCACCACGGCCCTGGCCGAGCGCAACGGGCTTGCGCGCGAAGCGCAACGCGGCGTGGAGATCGACCTCGCTGCCACCGAGGCCATGATGCGCTTGCTCGACCCTCTGGCCGCAGAGTTCAAGTTCAGCGGCGAAGCGCGTGAGCGCACGGGCTCGCGCGCGACCTACACGGCGCCTTCCAACGTGTACCGATCGCGCGACGGCATCTGGATAACGCTGGTCGGCACGTCCGACCCGATCTTCGCCCGCGTGTGCAGCGCAATGGGCCGGCCCGAATTGACAACGGATCCACGCTTCAACTCGAACGCGCAGCGCATGCAGAACCTCAAAGAGCTCGACGCCATGATCGAGTCGTGGTTCCTGGAGCGCGACTTCGACGACCTCGCACGTCAACTCGAGGAGCAAGCCGTTCCTTTCAGCAGGGTGTACTCCGCCGCCGACGTGGCCGACGACCCCCACGTCCTGGCGCGCAAGGCGCTGATGGAATTGGTCGATCCGGTGCTGGGCGCCATTCCTGTGCCCGCCCCTGTTCCACGCTTTCCTGGCCGCCATTTCGAGGTACCGCAGGTTGGACCGGACACGGGGCAGCACAACAATGAGGTCTATGGCCGCCTCGGCATCTCGGACGAGCGGTTGCGGGCCCTCAGAGAGCTGCGCGTCATCTGATGCCAGCCCGGCCAGTGCTGCGCGTCGACGCGCGCACGAGCCCGAGCTGGAACGATCAGTTCCAAAATTGCCCCCTTAGAATTCTTCGGCGTATGCACAGAGGGCATCAGCCCCCTCGCTACGCAACTTGCAAGATTTCGGGAACAGGCATGAACGACAGCGCAGCATCGTCCCCTTTTGACCTCATGAATGCCTCGCCACGCAAGCAAGATGCGGTTTCTGGCTCCGCGGAACGCAGTCTCAAGCTGCTCTCGCTTCTGGCGGAAGAGGGGCGGGCCATGAGCTTCATGGAGATCACCTCTCAGCTGGCACTGGCCAAAGGCACTGTGCACCGGCTTTGCAGCAATCTTGCCGCAGCGGGCTACCTGGTGCGCGATGTCGACGAGCGCCTGTTCCTCCTGGGCCCGGCGATGCGGCGCGTGGCGTTCAACGCGCTCAACCATGCCACGTTGCGTGGCATGCGGCATGCAGTGTTGAAGGACCTCGTTTCGAAGATCGAAGAGACCTGCAACTTCACAACGCTCGACGGCCATGAGGTGCTGTACCTGGATCGGGTGGAAGCCCGCTGGCCACTGCGTCTGACCATCGATGTGGGCTCCCACGTGCCTTTGCACTGCACGTCGAGCGGCAAGCTGCTCCTGGCCCATCTGCCCAAGAGGCAACGGGACACCATGATCAAACGCCTGTCTCTGACGGCCATGACCGCCACCACGATCACGACGATCGATGGGCTGCGGTCCGAGTGCGATGCCATCGTCGAGAGAGGGTACGCGCGCGACGAAGAGGAATTTGTGGAAGGACTGATTTCCATCGCGGTTCCGGTTCGGGATCCGCAGGGCGACGTGCGTGCCACCGTCTCCGTGCATGCCCCCAAGGTCCGGCTCACGCTGGACCGAGCCGAATCCCGCATTCCTCTTCTCAAAACTGCCGCGGAATCGCTGGGACGCTTGATCTAGTCCCGCTCCGCACCAACACTCAAGACACGATGGCCCTCGAACGGGCTGCATAGGACCTCCAAAATGATCTCCAAGTCAGACCAGGTGCGCGACATGCTTTCTAAAGAGCCTGGCTGGCGGCTGGAAGGCGAGGACCCCGACTACCGTTTCGTGCTGGCCAACGAGCGCACTTTCCTGGCCTGGATCCGCACCGCGCTCGCGGTATTGGCCGCAGGGGTTCTGCTCGACCAGTTCTCGAGCAAGCTGCAGCCGCACCTGCTCGTGGTGCTGTTGGCCATCACACTGTGTGTGCTGGCCGGCACACTATGCGCTGTCGCTTACCGCCGCTGGCAGGTCAACGAAGTGGCCATGCGGCACCGGCTCCCCCTGCCATCCTCTCCCGCGCTGGCTTTGCTGGCGGCCGCCTTGGCCGCATCCGGACTGGGCCTTTCCGCATTGATCCTGATCGGCGTGCGCTGGTGAACCCCTACGTGGGGGATCCAGGCCTGCAGCCGGAACGGACCAGTATGTCCTGGACCCGAACGGCAGCCGGCCTGCTGCTTCACTCCATCATTCATCTGCGCCTTGCATTCCTGCACGCATCGATCTTGCTGACAGCGCTGGGTCTCGCTTTGCTTATGTTCGCGTGCCTGGCCTTTCATGTCGGTCGTTCGCGGCGCACCGTTTTTCAGAACGGGCTGGCTCCAAGCGCCTCCCCTCCGTTGGCGATGCAGATGATGACGGCTGCAGGATTGACGGTGTGTCTGGCTGCGCTGGTGGCCATCGGTCTCTCACGGTTCTGAGTCCCGCGGGAGGCCCCGGTCGCATCACTGGCGTGCGCCGTAGCCGGCCGGATATAGGGTTGGCGATCGGCGATGCCATGGAATGGGATGCGGGGTCCGCGCCTCTTTAGCATCGATGTTCCAAACCGCCGAATCCCGCTACAACCTCTGGGTGCGTGAGCACTACAGGTTCCTCATGCGCAGTGCATGGGCGCTGACCGGTTCCCGGGCTGCAGCCGAAGACATCGTGCAGGATTGCTTTGCAGCGGCCTGGCGCCACCGGGATCAGCTGCGCCAGGCCGAGTCGGCCCGCGCCTGGCTCTTCCAGATCATGCGCAGGAATGCACGGCGGCACTTCTCGCCCGGAAACCTTTCCATCGACGACGAAGCCGTGGCCGAGCAGCCAGCACCCGACTGCGGAATGGATGACCGGTTGGACGTCGTGAAGGTGCTGACGCGCATCTCACCGATCCATGGCGAGGTGCTGGCCCTCTACTACTTCGATGACATGTCGACCAGCTTGATGGCCGACGCCCTCGAAGTCGCGCCGGGAACCGTCCTTTCCAGGCTGGCGCGGGCGCGTGAGGCTCTGCGCGAAGCCATGCTCGCGCCGCGAGCACGCCCTCGCGACGCCCTCGCGACATCCGTGACCCCGCTCAGGAGAGCGTGACATGAAGCCGGAGAATTCGCCCCCTCATCTAGAAGACGCCGCCTTCGACCTGCGGGCTCGCGCGGAAATGGCATTGGCCTATGAACCGGGTGAACCGCCGGATCGTCTGTTCAAGTCGCCTGCGCCCCTGCTGAATCGCACCGCTGTGCGCAAGTTCTTCACGGCCACGCTCTTGCTTGCCCGTGCTGCGCGCGCTGGTGGAAAGCGGGTCTCAAGGCGTCGGAGCACGTCCGAGGAGCTGCGGCAGATCGTGGGCCAGGAGATTCCGATGTGGCGTGCGACGCAGGAAACGGGCATCAAGGCCGAATGAACGGAGTCACGCCATCGACCCTGGGCGACCACTTTGAATCAGGTAAAGAGTGTGGGGAAGCGTCATACTCTTGAAGTCAACGGTCCCCCATTACTATGGCCAGAACCTCCTCCTTTGGGTACCCTGCCACGGTCTCAACCGCTCCCTCTTTGTTTCGAGAAACCAGCGCAGGGGTCCCGCGGAGGCCGAGGTCCAGCATGAGCTTGCGATTCGATTCGAGGGTGGCCTGAATCGCAGGGGAAAGCGCTGCGGACGGAAAGATGCCGCCATTGGCATAGTTTCTTTCGTTCTGCTCCAGAGCTGCCACTGGATCCGGCGCCGACAAGATCGTTGCGGCCTTGCGAGCGCTGTCTCCACGGATGATGCCCACCAGAAGGTAGCGCACTTGGACCTTTCCACTGTCTACCCATGGACGACTCGCCTTCCAGAACCGATGGCACCAGATGCAGTTCGGGTCGATGATGGCGTAAACGACGTGCCTAGCAGAAGCCGCCCCATCCACCACCGATGTGCGTTCGGACAGTTTTTTCCAGGCTTCGGCAGGCGCAGCAGCAGCCGCACCGACCGCCCACGGCGCCACGGTGGTGCCCATAAACGCAGCGATGCCCCCCAGCACGCGACGGCGACTTGAGGTGATCTCAGATTCAGGAAGGTTCGATTTCATAAGGTTCAGAAAACGTTAAACCGCATGGACCGGGCATCAACAAGTGAGTTCCCGATCCTTACAAATAGTGTCCCATTTATCAGGACTCTAGACGATCGCTCCAACGTCGACCATGCTGCTGAACGGCTTCACCTCTCTCAGGCCGGCTGTAATTCTGCGGCGTCCAACCCATGGATCTCCGCCACCGCTTTCCGCTTTGCGAGGTCGCGCTGCTCGGCTGCGGTGGCAATGAGCGAAAAGCTCGAGCGTAGGTAGCTTTCGGTACGATCGTGCTGGGCGATCCGTGTCTCGCCGACAAAGACACCGCATCTAGCGAGAGTCAGGTCCACGCACTTGCCGGCGGCAAACCCCCTTCGAATCAGGCGGACCGTAGCTGAAGGTCTTGCCCGCGGTCAGGATTTCTCAGGCATCCTAGTTGCGTTGCGCAAGTTTCGCCCGCTGCGCTGCAGTCCGGCTCGAGGAGTCGGCATCCGTGAGCATCTGGCCGTCCCACCTTGACGCGAATGGTAGTTCAGGCTTGACTTGGCGCCCAGCGATGTGGCAGCAGTTCGTCGAGCTGTGAGTTGCGCAGCGTCGGCAGACGTTGCAGAACAAACACGCAGGTAGGCCCACGGATCATGCCCGTTCATCCGTGCCGACTATGCCGAGCGCCGAACAATGCCGAGCCGTATGGAAACAAGGCCCTCATTGTTCTGGAACTCCAGAGGCTCGAGCGGGACACATACCCGATCCCCTCGGCATTGTTTGACTGCTCACAGCGCTTCGAGAAAGGCGAGCACTCGGTCGGGCGGGCGGAAGCGGATTCGCTTGCAATGCTGCTAGGGTTCGAGCTTGGCCAAGGCCGCTTCTTTAAGCGTAAGCGTGGTCCCAAGACCCATCTGACCCCGCCCGTTCGGTGCAACCTTAGATGTCCAGCACGCGGCGCAGCAGCGCATAGCCAACGCGCCAGGTGTTGCCATCGCCGGCATCGATCGTCGCCGTGCGCTCGTTGATCCGCACGACGGTGCCGACCACCGTCTGTAGGTACTTGTCCTCGAAGGCTACCTTGTCGCCGCGCCGGAAGTCCTCGCGGGTGGGCTTTGGCGCACTCGGCTCGGGCTGTGCCGCTGCACCTTGCTCCGCTCGGCCGGCTTGGGCTGACGGCGGCTCGATGGCGGTGTAGGGCAGCTTCCATTCGCGCCGCTCGCGCAGATCCTGCAGCACGACCTGCGTGTCCTTCATGGCCAGCACCTTGCCCTGCGCAGGCTGCTGTCGCGCCAGTCCAGGAAGCGCACCGTCTGGCCCAGGTGCAGGTTCACCCGCACGGCAATGATGCGGCGCGGGTCGGCCAGCAACCGTTCGATGACGGTGCTCAGCTCGAACAGCTGCAAGCTGCTGGCGCTGTTCAGCAGTTCCATCAGACGCGGATCGACGCCGCGGCTCATGCGGCGCGTCGCTGTTCGTCGCCGACCGCCTCGCGCGTGCCGATGTTCCACGGCAGTAGCTCCTCGATCCGGCAGATCGGGTGATCGGCAATGCGCCCCAGAACCTCGCGCAGGTAGGCCTCGGGATCGAGCCCGTTGAGCTTGGCCGTCTGCACCAGGCTGTAGATCGCAGCGGCCCGCTCGCCGCCAGCATCCGAGCCCATGAACAAGTAGTTGCCACGGCCCAGCGCTATACCGCGCAGGGCACATTCGGCTGCGTTGTTGTCCATCTCGATGCGCCCGTCATCGCGGTAGCGCGTCAGCGCCTGCCAGCGAGTGAGGGTGTAGCCGATGGCGCGCGCCAGATCGGACTTGGCCGACACGCGCCCCACCAGGCCGCTCAGCCAGGCGTGCAGCTCCTTGACACCAGCGGCGCGAGCAGCCGCTCGCTGTGATCGACCCAGCGGGCTATGGTGGAGCGGTCGAGCTGCACGCCACTGCGCGCGTAGATGCCGCTTTGCCGGTACAGCGGCAAGTGATCGCAATACTTGGACACCAGCACGTGGGCCAGCGGGCCTGCTGCGGCCAGGCCGCGTGCGATGGGGCGGCTGGCGGCGTCGGCCTGGAAGATGGACTGGAAGCGCACGCAGGCCAGCTTGGGCCGCACATGGCGGATCACCTTGAAGTGCGCCGGTACGTACTCCAACTGCTCGGAGACGTCCTGGCCGATCTGGCGCAGCCGCCCGCCACAGGCGGTGCAGCCGCAGGGCTGGCCTGCCGCGTCATGGTGTGCGGCGCTCGTCTCGGGGCGGTGCACTTGCGCCTCGCGCGGCAAGTGCGCCGACAGGCTGCGGTCGATGGTGGATGCGTTGGCGGCCTCGGTCTTGGCGCCAGTGGGCTTGCAGGTCGCAACGGGCAGCGCCTGCTCTTTCGATCAGGCTGGCGTGCAACTGTTCGCTGGAGTTGCCGAACTGCGCGCGCACGCGGCGCAGCAGTTGCAGCTTGAGCTTGTCCACCATCAGGCGCAGCAAGCCTTCGACGGTGTGGCGCTCGGCGGGCGGTGGTGTCGACACAGGCCCCAACTGTGCCGCAGGGTCGCGCCCTAGGCAATCGGGGATGCAACTGATGGCACGCAGGTGTGGCTATGCCGCCAACTCGGGGCGCTGCGTGCGCACCGGCATGCGCCAGTCGATGCCCTCCAGCAGCATGGACAACTGTGCCGGCGTGAGGGCCACGCTGCTGCTGCTGGCCTGCGGCCAGATGAAGCGCCCTCGTTCCAGCCGCTTGCTCAGCAGCAGAAGGCCCTGGCCATCGAACCACAGCAGCTTGACGATGTCGCCACGGCGGCCGCGGAGGACGAAGACGTGGCCCTTGAACGGGCTCTGTGCCAGGGCCGTCTGCACCAGCGCGGCCAGGCCGTCGAAGCCTTTGCGCATGTCGGTGTGACCGGCCACCCGCCAGACCTGCGTGTTCGCCGGCGGGCCGATCACGCGCGTAGCGCCTGCAGGACAAGGCGCAGGTGCTGAAGGTTCGCGTCGGCCGGAACGCGCACGACGGCCTCGCCCAGCGCGATCTCAATCGGTGCCAAGCCTTCGCGCGCAGTCATCGGCGCTGCATAAGGTTCTGGCTGCGTGACGGTCACGGGCAACAGCACGGGAGCAGCCGCAGAACAACCCCAGTGCTCCAGCCGCATCCAGTGCCGCAGCAAGTTCGCGTTGACGCCGTGGCGCACCGCCAGGCCAGAGACCGACACGCCTGGCACGCGGGCATGATCCACCAACCACGCCTTGAATGCCGAGGTGTAGATCCGTTTGCCGTTGCGCATTGTGCGCTCGACCATCGGGCCGCTCCATTGAGAGGTATGTCCAGAGTCCTGCATATGGACACACATGCTCGACGGTCAGGGCTGCGCCATCAATGGGGTGGTGAGGCCACGCTTACCTTTAAGCTCGAGGGGGGCATGAAGGTAGGTCTGTGTGGTCTCGATCGATTCATGACCGAGCCACAGGGAGATCACTGAGGAGTCGACGTCCGCCTGCAGCAGTTCCATCGCCGCGCTGTGCCTCAGGACATGCGGCGTCACTCGCTTCGACGCCAACGATGTGCAGTTCTTAACTGCGACGCTCATATGCTTGGCTAGGAGCGCCTGGATGCTGTCGGCACTGAGCCTTGCCCCGTGCACGGTGGGGAACAAGGTGCTCGTGCCTCGCCGCGCTGGCTCGTTGAGCCAATCCTGGAGTGCAGCTCGTCGGGCGTACCTTGCCAGTGGGGTGCATCGTTCCTTGCGGCTTCTGCCGACACGGCGCACGTGCGCGCCGGTGCCGAGATGGATCGCATCCCTGTCCAAACCGATCAATTCCGACACGCGCAAGCCGGTCTGGGCTGCGAGCACCAACAAGGGGTGATCGCGGCGGCCGAGCCACGTCGTCCGGCCGGGAGCGGCAAGGAGCGCTTCGATCTCCGGACGCGTCAGGAGATGCACTTGGCGCTTGTCGTGTCGCTTGTTTGGTATCGCAAGCACGCGCTGGATAAGGGCGCTTTGGGCCGGCTCCTCGAAGGACACGAACCGGAAGAGCTGCGATGCACGGCATGGCCGTCGCCTGGGCTCACCCAGGCGAGCAAGGCGGTGGTGCGGGCGCAGGAGCTGGCATCGAGTCCTCGCGCCGGCTCATCGAGCACCTGCTGCAGGCCGAGGCCACGGACCGCACGATGCGCTCGGTCAGCCACCAGATGCACGCGGCACGATTCCCGGTGCACCGCGACCTGGCAGGCTTCGACTTCGAGGTCTCGCCGGTGGACCGCGCGCTCGTCACCCAGCTTGCCACGACGGCCTTCACAGACAACGCGCGCAAACGTCGTGCTGGTCGGTGGGCCGGGCACCGGGAAGACCCATCTGGCCACGGCCATCGGCCTGTCTGGCATCACCCGGCATGGCAAGCGGGTGCGGTTCCATTCCGCCGTCGATCCGGTCAACGCGCTGGAGCAGGAGAGAACGCAGGGCAAAGCTGGACCCATCGCCGCGCATGGTCTCCTCGGCCGCGGGAGCATCCGAGACGCTTGATTGGAGATGCTGGCAGCCTCCAAAACCGTTGGATGCTGCCGCATGCCAACACGACCTCAATGCTTGAACACGAGGTTGTTTTCTTTGGCCACCTTCGCGTACCTTGCGTGATCCGCCTCCATCATTTGCCCGAACTCCTTGCCAGAGCCCCACTGCGACTCCAGTCCGAGGTCAGCAAGTTTCTGCTTGACGTCCGGCATGTCCATGATCTCTTTCAACGACTCGCTCGTCTTGGCCACAATCTGCGGAGGCACCCCGGACGGCATCAGAATGCCCCACCAGGTGCCGAGTTCGAAGGAGCCGGGGACGCCCGCCTCCGTCAGGCTCGGAACCTGCGGAAATGCGGGGGCACGTTCCCGGGACGTCACGAGGAGAGCCCGCAGCTTGCCGGAGTCCACAAACGGCTTGATCGACAGCGGCGTGTCGATTGCGAAGTCGGTCTCGCCAGCGACCACGGCGCCTACGGACGGAGCGCTTCCCTTGTAGGGAATGTGCATGCCTTTGATGCGGGTCGAGTTCTTGAGCATCTCGGTGGAAAAGTACATGACGCTGCAGCACGAGCTGAAGTTCAGGCCATCGGCCTTCTTTTCGGAAGCAGCTTTGAGATCTCCGAACGTTTTGATCTCCGACTTGCTGTTGACGACAAGTACGAGAGAAGATTGTGCGAGCTGGGCCACCGGCGTAAAGTCACGGGCGGCGTCGTAAGGCTGGGAGGTTTGAACGATGCGGTTCAGGACGAAGTCCAGCGTGAAGAGGCCGATGTAGTAGCCATCCTTCTTCCCATTGGCCACTGCAGCAGCGCCGACCATGCTTTCGCCACCTGCCCGGTTCTCGACGACCGTGGTGACGCCCCACAACTCGCCGAGCTTCTGCGCAACCACACGTCCCAGAACGTCGGACGCTCCACCTGGAGGGAATGGAATCACGAGCGTCACCGTCTTGCCCTTCTCGGGGAAGTCCGTGGCCTGCACGGATGTCAGGCCCGCTGCCATCGCGATAGCTGCGATGCCCAGTTTTGTTGTCAATCGCATGTCGTCTCCTTGGGTTGAATCAGGGCCTAGCGGGCCCCACGCTTACGTTTGGGCCGTCCGCAGGATCAGATCGCTTGCTTTTTCCGCGATCATCACGGTGGGTGAGTTGGTGTTTCCGGACACGAGGCGCGGCATGATGGAGGCGTCGACCACGCGAAGCTTGGGAACCCCGTGCACACGCAACTGAGGATCCACGACCGCAAGGTCGTCCGTGCCCATCTTGCAAGTGCCAGATGGGTGGAAGATGGTCCCGCTCGTTTTTCGCAGGTATTCCAGAATCTCCACATCGTCTTGAACTTCGGGGCCTGGTTGGTACTCGGCCTCGACGTACCTTGCAAGCGGCGTCTGCTTGACCAGGCGACGGACGAATTTCAAGCCCTCCACCATGCACCGCCGATCGGTCTCGGTCGCGAGGTAGTTCGCGACGATGCGCGGCGCTGCCGATGGGTCTGCCGACTTGAGATGCAGCGAGCCACGAGACTCCGGACGCAGTTGGCAAACTTGCAGCGTTGCGCCCGACCAAGTGTGAGGAACGTACCGCACACCGTCCGCCGAAAGCGCCCCAAAGTGACATTGGATGTCCGGCGTTCTGGAGTCGGGCAGAACGCGCGTGAACAGCCCGCCGACCGAGGCCGGATGAGCCAGCGCACCGCGACGGAACAGAAGGTACTCCAGCCCGAGTCCGACCTTTCCGACGGGCGAGCTCAGCCGATCGTTGAGGCTGATGCGTCGGTTCAAGCGCACCACCACCTTGGCGTTCAGGTGATCTTGGAGGTTTCGCCCAACGCCAGGGAGGTGGTGAACGGCGTGGACGCCTGCGTCGATCAGCTCGGAACTCGGACCGATGCCCGACAGCATCAGCAGTTGAGGGCTCTGCAGCGCGCCTGCCGAAACGACAATCTCCCGATGAGCGAACGCCTCGCGCAGCACGCCGTCCTGAAGGTACTGGACGCTGGTCGCAGCGCCGCCCCTCGTGACGATCCGCTGCACCTTCGCTCGCGTCTCCACCCGTAGGTTTTGCCGCTTCATCGCCGGGCGGAGGTAGGCGACAGCCGTGCTGCATCGTCGCCCGTTGCGCACAAAAAACTGGTAGTAGCCTGCGCCCTCCTGCGAGGGTCCGTTGAAGTCGTCGTTCCGCGGCACACCGAGGTTGACTGCGGCATCGAACGCCGCCTCCATGAGATCGTCGCGGTGCTGGATGTCGGAAGCCCACAGCGGCCCTTGATCGCCATGCCAGGTGCTGCCCCCCCGTTCGTTGTGCTCACTTTTCAGGAAGTACGGGAGCACGTCGTTCCATCCCCAACCTGGGCTTCCCTCCCGGTTCCAGACGTCATAGTCCTCCGCTTGCCCGCGAATGAACACCAGGCCATTGATGGAGCTGGAGCCGCCGAGAACCACTCCGCGCGGCCACACCAGCTGTCGGCCAGCGAGCGCCTCTTCAGGCTCCGTCACGAACTGGCGGGTGTATCGCTCGTCGTAGACCGCCTTGCCATAACCAAGCGGCATGTGGATCCAGAAGGTCGAATCCATTGGCCCGGCTTCAAGCAGAAGGACCGAATGCTTCCCTGACTCGCTGAGGCGGGCCGCAAGAACGCACCCTGCCGATCCGGCGCCGATGACGACGAAATCGTAAGGATGATCCAGCGGTGTCGCGGCGGCGGACATGGCTTAGCAGGTCAAACGCTGACCGAAGACACCAGCCGAGTGTTGAGGTAGGCTTCCACGGCTTCTGGTCCACCTTCGGACCCGTAGCCGGAATCTCCCACACCCACGAACGGAAGCTCCGGGAACGCGTTAGCGCCCTGGTTGATCCAGAGCATTCCCACTGCAACGTCCTGGCTCAGTCTGTGCGCAGTGGACAGCGAGCGGGTGAACGCGTATCCCGCGAGACCGTAGGGCAGACGGTTGGCTTCACCGATAGCGTCATCCAAAGTGGAGAATCGACGGATCGCTGCGACGGGCCCAAACGGCTCTTCGTTGAAAACTCTTGCATCGAGCGGCACGTCTGCGAGGACGGTGGGCTGCCAGAAGTTTCCACCCTCGCTGCCGCTGGCCCCGCCAGTGAGCAACTTGGCGCCCCGATCGACAGCGTCCGAAGTCAGGTCACGCATGGCGGACACGCGCCGGGTGTTGGCCAGCGGCCCCATCTGAGTGGCGGCATCGAGTCCATCACCCACGCGCAGTTCTGCGGCGTGCCGCGCCAGCGCTGCGGCAAACTCATCGGCCACCGCGTCGTGAACCAAGAATCGGGTGGGAGCCACGCATACTTGACCAGCATTGCGGAACTTGGTCCCGCCGGCAGCACGTACGGCAAGCGCCAGATCGGCATCTTCTGCAACGATCACAGGGGCATGTCCGCCCAGTTCCATCGTCACGCGCTTCATGTGGCTTCCCGCCAAGGCCGCCAGCTGTTTGCCCACTGCAGTGGATCCTGTGAAGCTGATCTTTCGGATCGCCGGGTGAGCAATCAGGTACTCCGAGATCTCCGATGGGACCCCATAGACAAGGCCGATCACACCTTCAGGGCAACCTGCCTCGACGAACGCGCGGATCAAGGCTGCGGGCGCAGCCGGAGTTTCCTCTGGGGCCTTGACCACGATGGAACAGCCCGCTGCCAGCGCACCGCAGACCTTGCGCACAATCTGGTTGATGGGAAAGTTCCAGGGAGTGAACGCGGCCACCGGGCCCACGGGATCCTTCACAACCATGTTGCGCGTTGCGGAATCACGTGCTGGCACGATCCGGCCGTAAACACGAGTGGCCTCTTCGGAGAACCATTCGACGATGTCGGCCGAGCGATCGATCTCGCCGCGTGCTTCTGCCAGCGGCTTTCCTTGCTCCAGTGTCAGCAGCCGCGCCGTTTCATCGGCATTGGCCCGCAGCCGCCCAGCTGCATCGCGCATGATGCGACCGCGCTGGTACGCTGGCATTTTTCGCCACGTTTCGAATCCGGCGCGTGCCGCCAGTGCGGCCCGCTGAAGATCTTCGGTGCTGGCATGAGCGACCGTTCCGATCGACTTTCCCGTTGCAGGGTTCACCACCTCCAGTGTCCGTCCATCGGCCGCGGCGCAGAACCGACCGTTGATGAGAAGCTCGGTGTTGGGATAGCTCATGGATACTGACCTTTCAGAAACGTTGGGATGAGTTCGCCTGGGCACTGCCGTCAAACGGCCTTGCCAAAATGATCGAGGGAGGGGGAAGCCTAGAGGCCGGGTGTCACCGCATGCGAGCGTCCTGGCGGATGATTTCGGCCGCTCGTTCGCCAATCATGATCGTGGGAATGTTCGTGTTGCTCGAGACCTGGATCGGCATGACGGAAGCGTCGGCAACGCGCAGGCCTGTGATGCCGTGGACACGCAGCCGGGCGTCCACCACGGAGCTTCCGGCCGCTCCCATGCGGCATGTCGCGATCGGATGCCAGCACGTGCTGCTGGTGCGACGCGCGTAGTCCAGCAACTCCTCATCGGAGTCCTCCTCAAGCGGCGGTCTGGTTGCACCCTTGATCAGCTGGGACAGCGCAGGTTGCCTGGCGATCCCGCGAAGCATCTTCATCAAACGCAACGTGACGTCACGGTCCAGTGCGTGGGAGAAGTAGTTGGGCTGGATCTGCGGCGACATGAAAGGATCGCGCGATCCGATATGGGTGTTGCCGCGCGACTCCGGGTACAGGAAGTAGCCACCGATATGAAAGCCCGAGAAGTCATCGATACCCGTCTTCACACTGGTGGCCAGCCTCGATGTACCGCTGGTCAAACCGACCTGCAACCGCACGTCGGGGCAGCTCAAGCCTTCCCGGGTGCGAACGAACGCTGTTCCGGTGATCCCCGTTGTGGCAAAGAGCCCGTCGCCGCGCACGAAGTACCTCGCCAACTCCACGGCCATTCGCACACGGCTGCGGAGCAGGTCATTGACGGTGTAAGGATGGCGGCATTCGTAGTTCAGCCGCGGCATGATGTGGTCTTGCAAATGCTCGCCCACATCGGGCAAGTGATGGGTGATCGGCACACCGAGGCGCGACAGCCAATCGGCATTGCCTACACCCGACAGCTCAAGAATTTGAGGCGACCTCACAGCCCCTGCACACAGGATCACCTCGCGCCGGGCGGAAGCCCTGGCCACGGATCCGTCAGGTAGGAAGTACTCGACTCCCACGGCCACGCGGCCGGTGAAGCGAATGCGGCTGGCGACGGCCCCGACCAAGACATGAAGGTTCTTGCGACGGCGAGCAGGCTCCAGATACGCCAGCGACGTGTTGCACCTCCTCCCGCCCCGCCGGTTCATCTGCATGTGCGAAACGCCTTCGGCGTTCCGGTCGTTGTAGTCATGGACCCGTGGAATCCCGGACTGCTCGCAAGCCGTCACAAAGGCTTCAGACAATGGATTGGGCGGCGATTTGACGATCGAGACAGGGCCTGACGTGCCCCGGATCGCCGGATCCCCCTCCGCGAACGATTCAAGCTTCATGAAAGCCGGCAGCACGTCGTCAAAGCCCCATCCTGGGCACCCAGCATCGCGCCAATCGTCGTAGCGTCGTGGATGCCCCCGAACGGCGAGCATTCCGTTCACCGAACTCGACCCCCCAAGCATCTTTCCGCTGGGCCAGTAGATCTGGTTCTGATGCAGTTCCGGTTGCGGTACCGTCTCGGTCTTCCACACGTAGCGGTCGTCGGCCAACATACGGCCGACGCCGAGCGGAATCCGAACGAACGGACTTCTGTCGCGTTGTCCCGCCTCGAGCAGCAGGACCGTGACTGAGCGATCTTCCGTCAGGCGGGCGGCGACGACGGCACCCGCTGATCCCGCTCCGACGATGATGTAGTCGTAGGTTTTTTCTGTCGAAATCATAAGAACCACCGCACACTGACCAATCCACGCGCCTCCCACCGGAGGCGCACTTGCGCCGCACCCGGCGATCAGCTGGACGCTTCGCTGACCTGTCGTGCTGCTTCGAGCCGTTGCGCCAGGGCCTTCCGATCGACCTTGCCCACCGCGTTCTCAGGCAGATCTGCCACGAAGTGGTACTCCACCGGCTGATGGATCCGCGACAATTCGGTGACAACCGCGGCAGTCATCGCCGCTGGCGCCAGCTGCTCACCCGCGCTCGTCTTCGACCGGACCACGAAGGCGACTGGCACTTCGCCAAGATCCTCATCTCGTCGACCAACGACGCAGCAGGCTTGGACGCCCTCGACCTTGGTCAGGACACTTTCAATGAGGTTCGGCGACAGGTTCTCGCCTCCCCTGATGATCACGTCTTTGATCCGGCCGGTGATGGCCAAGTAGCCGTCCTCGTCGAATCGGCCGAGATCGCCCGTGCGAAGCACCCCACCCTCGACTGGAGCAGGAATGCCCGCGCTGCCGTCCAAGAGATAGCCGAGCATCAAGCTCGGTCCTGCGATGCAGATTTCCCCGTCCCTTCCGGCTTCCGTGATCCTTCGGCCCTTGTCGTCGGCTAAGAACACATCCTGGCCCTCCAGGACGGTTCCAACCGTCCCAAGGCGGCGAGCAAGCGGCGGGTTCATCGTCGATGTGCAGGTCGCTTCGGAAAGCCCGTACGAGATGACAAGCGGCGTTCCAAACTTCTCCTCAACGCGACGTTGAAGCTCCTGTGTGATCGGTGCGGACCCACAACGGAGCATTCGGATCTTGGAAAGCGCTGCGTTGGAAAATTCCTGGCCCAGGAGGCGTGAGTACATTGTCGGCACGCCCGTGACGATGGACGGCCGGAACCGATCGAAGAGACGGGGTACGTCCTCGGCCTTGAATCGCCCTGCCAAAGCAATGGACGCTCCGACGAGCAACGGTGCAAGCAATTGGTTGTTGACGCCGTTCGTATGAAAGAGCGGCATCAAATGAAGGAGCACGTCTTCACCGCTCAGCTTGCTGTGCTGCGCGACACCCTTGGCATTGACCAACAGCCCGAGATGGCTTTGGAGGACACCCTTCGGTTTGCCGCTACTGCCGGATGTGAACAGAAGAAAGGCGGGCTGCATCGGATCCGTCCCGGTGCTCCACCAAACGGATTCACCTGGCTCCAAGGACGCTGCGTCGATCACATGCCCGTCCTCGAGATTTGGACCGGCGTTGGCGTCTGCGTTCGACTCGTCAGCGATCAACCACGTCAGGCGCGCAGCGGCGAAGCGCCGACGCAGCTCCTCGGCCCCTAGTTTCGGCTCGAGAACGCAGGGGCATGCGCCGCAGGCGAGGACTGCAAGCAGCAGTTCGCACTGGAGAACCGATCTGTCCATGGCGATGGCCACCCGATCGCCCTCCTGAACCCCCCGAGCACGCAGGGCATGGGACAGCTGGCCTACTTCCTGGTGCAAGGCACCGTATGTCAGCGCTTCTTCATCGGTTCGAATGGCGACGCATTCACGTCGCCCGGCGCTTGACCAGAGATCGTGGAACGCTTGGATGAGCGTTGTGTGGCGTGCTTCCATCGCTATCACCTGAGGGCGATTCGGGCGTCGCTCTCGAACTGCCCGTCAGCATCCAACGCCGCCAATGCTGCCCGCTCCCGAGCCGTCGGGAGCGCCGTAGGCTCGGCCTGCCTGCTGTCAAACGAGAATCCAGTGCGCAGACGCACCTCTTCCAACGAAGCAGCGGGGTGCCAAGATTGCAGTGCGAGGCGTCCATCTCTCTTGACGAAGACGGCGATCGGTGTGACGACACCGTGGAATCCGCCCCAGGAGGTCCTGAAATCAAGCTTCTCCACCAAAGTCCTGGTGGAATGCTCGGTTCTCCAAGTGCAAGCGCGCTTGGCCGTAGGAAGCATGACAGCGCCACCTCCACCGCCGGGCAGTCGGACCTTCGGCTTGTGCCAATCGCCGATCGCAGAATTGTTTGCGCAGCCTTCTCCGTCGATCTGTGCTGCGCCGAGGAAGGTAAGGTCCATACGGCCCCGTGTGCACAGGTCGTAGAAGTCCTCGTTGGCAAAGATGGATGCGGATTGTTCGGCCAGCACGGGATCTGAACTCGACAACGGAATGTGCGACGGCTTTGGGTCGACACCTCCGGCCACGTTGATGTAGATGAAATCGTCGTCGTAAGCCTTCTTCGCCAGAAGGCACGCCAACATCGGAAGAGTCGAGTTGACGCCGCTGAAGGTGATCTCACCAGGGCGGATGAACCGCGCGAGGTTGATCGCGATGTACGAGAAGCCGGTCCATTCGTTGGCGTTCATGCCTTCTCCTTCACTTCGGGGGCAGCAGCGAGATGCTTGGCAAGGGCGTCTTCGCCCGCTTCCAGGTATGCCTCGACCGCCGGATAGTCGATCTCGTAAGCGGGCCAGCACGAGCCTGGCCACGCGCCAGAGGGCACGATGGAGAAGGCTTCCACCATGAAGTACGGCACAACGGTCGCTTCCGGCGTCGCAGCGAAAACGCCGCTGTCGACCGTCCGCTCGGCTACGACCAGGACGCTCTTGGCAGCGCGGGACATGATCCGATCCCAGTGATAGGTCCCCGACACGCGAACGTTGCCGAGTTCATCGACCTCGGATGCGTGGATCACGGCATAGTCCGGCTGGATCGCTGGAATCACCCAGACGGGGTCACCCTTTCCGTATGGATCGGGCAAGCATTTCCAATCGTTCAGGCTTGCGATGTCGCTGCCGTGCACGCCTCCGCAGGGCTGGAACGGGATTCCGAAGGCCGCTGCTCGCAGGCCGGCCGTGAGCGTCGCGCAGGCGTGCTCCTCCAGCTGTGCGGTACCCGACTCGATCGCCTTGCGATAGTAGGGCGCCAGGCCGAAGTTGCCCTCCATGGCTACGATGCCAGCGCGCACCTTTCGTACGCAGCCTGCGCGGCACAGGATGTCGATGTCATAACCCGGAGACTGCTTGATGATCTCCAGATCCTTCTTTTTCTGTCGGATCAGTTCGCGTACGAACGCAAACGGGCCGCGATGCAGGAAGCTGCCGCCCAAGGCCATGGATGACCCGTTGGGTACCTTTGCGACCAGCTCACTCAATGCAAGCTGTCGACCTGTTCCTGAAAAGCCTGATGGCATCTTTGTCTCCTGTGTGTGCGTGTCGCCGGTGCGATTACTTCGCCAAGTAGCTTCTGAGGCGGTCTTTGATTCCGAACCGTGCGGCAGACCTCGTCAACGCGGCAAGGTCGGCGTCTTCGTGGACCGGTCCGAGCACGCGATACAGATCGGAGCGCGCTTGATCGGTCAGAAGTGCCGCCGTGCTGCTTGCTTGATCGACGACCTCCTGCCAAGCCTCCTGTGGGAGGATCTGCGATAGGAAGCCCATCTGCGTGGCACGCTCCGCATCGAAGCTGCTCACGTTCTCCAATGTCTCCCGTGCCGCTTCCTTTCCGACGATCTCGCCGAACCGGCGTGTTCCGAGCACCAGACCGAACTTGAGGCCCGGCATGCGGAAGGTCGTTTCCGGCGCGGCAATCCGCCGTTTGCAAACCGCCACCAGATCCACTCCGGCCCCGAACACCTTTCCATGCGCGAGGGCAATGGTCATGGCACGTGTCGCGGCAACGGCTTGAAGCAGCATTTCGATGCGCACAAAACGGAGGACCAGATCGCCTTCGCTTTGCGCTTCAAATCCCGACAGATCGAAGCCAGCGCAGAACCCCTTCCCCGCACCGCGAAAGACCATCACCTTTGCCTTCTCCGCATCGGCGCGTGTCACGGCGTGGAGAAGCGCGTCCACGATGTCTGCGTTCAAAGCGTTGAGCTTGTCGGGCCGGCCAAGCGTGAACGTCCAAACGTCGCCGACGCGCTCGACATTCAGCACGTCTTGGCCGAAAGACGTCTCCTGCATCGTGTTCATGCCTTTGCCCCAGCCAGTGCCTGACGCAGCGGCTCCAGGATCTCGCCGTTGTGCTCCCCAAGCGCAGGGGGACGCAACCGGATGGACTGTGTCTTGGACGAGATCCTCACCGGAGCCCCGAACGTGCGTGTCTTCACACCGTTGGGAAGCTCCAGCGCCTGGACCCATCCCATGTGTTCGACCTGGGCATCTTTCAGTACTTCAGAGTACTTGTTGATCGGTGCGCAAGGGACACCGGCTTTGCGGAATCTGCTCAGCCAATCCTCCGTGCCGGCTTTGGCGAACTCGACCTCCAGAATCTCCAGCAATGCGTCCTGGTGCTTGGCACGGGTGGTCGGCGAGACGAACCGGTCGTCCTCGAGCAGGTGCGGAAGCGACACCACTTCGCAGACAGACTCCCACAGGCTGTTGTTTCCAGCGGCCATCCCGAAGTAGCCGTCCTTCGAACGGAACACCCGGTACGGCGCGTTGCGTGGATGCGCAGAACCCAATGGCTTCGGATCGACGCCGCTGCCAAAGAATTCGGACGTCTGCAGTGCGGCGATGCCGAGCGTTGCGCCGAGCATCGGCACGTCAAGGTGCGATCCGCGGCCAGTGGACTGGACGGCTCGCAGCGCTGCAGACACGGACAGAGCAGCATAGAGGCCGGCCGAGAAGTCGGCCAACGGAACACCGCACTTCACGGGAGCACCGTCCGGCTCGCCCGTGATGCTCATGATGCCACTCATGGCCTGAACGGTCAGGTCGAAACCGCCTTCGGCCGAGCGGGGACCGGACTGTCCGTAGGCGGAGATCGATGCGTAAACCAGCCTTGGGTTGATCTTGGAAAGTGCCTCGTACCCGATGCCGAGACGGTCCATGACCCCAGGCCGATTGTTTTCGATCAACACATCGGCATCGGCCGCCAGCATCTTGAGCATCTCGATGTCATCGGCGTCCTTCAGATCCATCGTGATGGATCGTTTGTTCCGGTTGAGCGACGCAAAGTTCTCGCTGTAGCCCTCGGTGATGGGGGGCCAGCTCCGCAGCGTGTCACCCCCCTTGGGATTTTCGATCTTCACGACATCTGCGCCGAGGTCGGCCAGCAACATGCCGCAGAAGGGACCTGCAGCAACGTTGCACACCTCGAGAACTTTGATTCCCTCCAACGGGAGCTGGCTTGACATCAACGACTCCTTTCGATCGTTTGGAGCACCCCCTCGGGCGGAGGGCGTGGTCCGGCTTGGTTGCGTTCGCGCTGATTGACAGCGTACCAGCCACATCTATCATGTCAACAAATTTCGGTACGCCCATCCTAGAACATAGGATTCTAAGGGCAAACACTTAGTAAGGAGTGACGACATGGAGACAGCAAGAAGGGTGGCGGTGGTAGGTGGAGGCTCGGTGGCGACCTCGTACCTGTTCCACTTCGTGGAAGCCTGGGAGGCCAGGCCGGGCGCGCCCAGCGCCGAAGTTGTGGTGTACGAGCCAAGGGAAAGCGTCGGTCGGGGCGGCGCCTACGACGTCGATCTCGACTCCAACCTCCTGAACGTCACCGCCGGTTCCATGTCGGTAGCGGGGGACGATCGTCAGCACTTCTTTCGATGGTTGAAGCAGAACGGCATCACCGAGTTCCGCGGCGAACCGATCACCATGGATGGATTTCTTCCACGGCCGCTGTTCGGCCAATACCTGGAAGAGGCGTACCGAGACGTCCTGCAGCGCGCTGAACGCTGCGGGGTCGCAATCGAGCATCGGCGAGCGGCGGCGCTGGAATTGGAGCGGTTGGCCTCCGGCTTCGGCGTTCGGGCAAGCGATGGCTCCCGCGAGTCGTACGACCGGGTGGTCCTGGCCATCGGCAACCTCGATTCCATCGCATTTCCGCAACTCAAGGGGGATCCCCGCTACTTCGACACGCCCTATCCCGTTCGGTCGCTTTGCAACGCCATCCCTTCGGACGCCACCGTCGGGATCCTTGGGACCAGTCTCAGCGCCATCGACGCGATCGCTGCATTGGCGGCCAACGGACACCGAGGCCTCATCGTGTGCGTGTCGCGAAATGGCCGTCTGCCATGCGTGCGTGGGACGATGAACGCGCCGACGCCCCTGCGAGTTGGTTTCAAACAGTGGCTCACTGCGATGGTTGAGACCGGCCAGAGAGTTCCGCTGAAAGTGTTGATCGACAGAATCCAAGAGGAACTGGCCACCTACAGCATCCAGGCCGCCGACCTCTTGCAGCTTGCAGAGGTGAACCCTGATCCGCTCAGGTTCCTTGAGGACGAGCTGCGCGAATCATCCTCGGCGCCCAGGAACTGGCAGTCGTTTGGAAACGCGTTGAACGACGTCGTCGACCAACTGTGGCACCTCCTGTCGCCCGAAGACCGTCAGACATTCGACCGAACCATTCGCCCGATCTGGATGGCACGTCGTGTGACTTTCCCGATTGCCAACGCGCGAACGCTGGCACGAATGATGCAGAACGGCCAACTGCGCGTTCGTGGCGGATTCCATGACGTTGAGAAGGCGGCCAGCACCTTCACGGTGCGCTGCGAGGGTGTTCGGCCGGAGACCTTCTCCTGCGATGCGATCGTCAACGCCACCAGTTTCTCGTGCGACGCAGCGCGTTCGTCCGTGCCGCTGTTGCAAGCGTTGCTTCGCGAAGGCTCTGCGGTGGCAGATCCTCACGGCGGTCTGCAACTGGACTTCGCAAGCGGTGGCGTGGTCACGGCCGATGGCACCATCCAGCGCGACCTCACCGCACTTGGAAGCATGGCCGCCGGAACCTATTTCTGGACCAACTCGATGGATGTCAACGCCCGGCTGGCCATGGTTCAAGCGCGTCAGCACGTGCACGCCATGCGGCACGACTTGAGCACGGTGTGACAAGAATGGCGCGGCGGTGCCAGCTCGGACCGCCGCCTGCCCCCGAGGCCTCGGATGCGTGCGGCGCCACGCCCTTGATGCGCGCGCCCTTCCTGACCTACTTGGCGGCGCCAGTGACTTTGGCCACGTAGGCCGAAAGTGCAGCGATCTGCTTGTCGTCCAGGCGTCCCGCATACGAAGGCATCTGACCGATGCCATTGCGCAGCGCTGTGGCCACGCGGGATGCGACCGGCTTGACCTCGTCCAGCGACGGGCCGATTGCTCCCTCCGCGCCCGCATCCCTGAGGGTGTGGCAGACAGCGCACGCGGGAACGCTTCCTTTGCTGAACAGATCCTTGCCGAGCTTCAGCTGCGCCTCGTCGGCAGCCTGCGCCTGGAAGCACGCACCTGCGACGACCGCGGCGATGGCGCCACCCCGAGCGATGCGTTGGAACTGGAGCACAGAGAGGCACTTCATGCGATCACCACCTTCAAGCCGTGATCGGCCCAGCTGTTGTTGTTGTACCCGCCCGCGTTCTCCATTCGTTCCCGTGGCTGAACGTTGCCCGCCTGGTCGGTTGCGCGGCAGACGAGGGTGTGCGTGCCAGTTGGCAAGTTGGCCGATAGGGCGAACTGGCGCCACGCGTACTTGCCTAGGTCGGGGCCCACGAGCCGTGCAACTTGCCAGTTCTCGCCTCCATCGGTCGAGACCTCCACCTTGGATACGGCATGAAGCCCGCCGAAGGCGACCCCTTGGATCTGGGTGCGCCCCGACCGCACCTGCCCAGCATCGGCACCTGGCGAAGTGATCCAGGACTTCACCGACATCTCTTGGACGGAAGGCTGAGTCGGATCACCCTTTGCTCCAGGCGGGGAAATTCTGTAGCCGTGCGACATGATGTGCGCATCGCTTTCCCTGGTTGAGAACGCCAATCTCCGGATGTACTTGATGCTGTTGACACCTGTGTAGCCAGGCACGATCAACCGAAGCGGGCCTCCATGGGCCAACGGGATCGGCGAGCCGTTGAGTTCCCAAGCCAACAGTGCATCGCCCATGGCTGCGATCGGCACCGACCGCTCGACAACGATGCTCTTGGGATCCAGCCCCTCCGGAAGCTTCTCGCCCCCGGTGCCTGTCATGAAGATCACCCCGTCAGCCAGACCGCCAAGGGCCTCAACCACTGCCCGGACGGGCACACCGCTCCACAGGACACAACCCGCAGCGCCCACCTGCCATGGTGTGCCGCTTGGTTTGCTTGGGAAGAATGCGCGGCCGTTGCCAGAGCATTGCATCACCATGGCCACGGTTTCCACGCCAAGGGTTCTGAGCGTGCGCACGTCCAGCGTCCTGGGTTTGCGAACGCCTTCCACGCTGACCTCCCAGGCTTCTGGTTCGGCCATGATGGATGCGTCCGGCGTTGGAAGGTTGTTGCGCAGGTACAGCCGATCGGTTGGAGTGATACCGCTGCTCCCAAAGCTGCCTCGCTTGAGTTCGACGGTCGTGCTGCTGTGCACGATCAGGCTGGATGCGTCTTTCCATTGCACCGCCGTGGGCAGGGGCTTGGCACCGGCGCCTGGCGTCTGGACCGGAGTCGCAGGGTTTGCCGCAAAGGCAGCGGACCCCGCCGCGCTTACACCGGCGGCCATGGCGGCTCCTGCTTTGACCAACATGCTGCGGCGCCGCACTGGCGCGGTCGCAAGGTTCATCGTGTGTTCTCCAAGAAGTAAAAAAAAAGCGCCGGGCGCTGGTCGCAGTGCAAATGGGCTCAGCGATCCGCTCAGCCCACCGCAGCCATCGAAAGGCCCGGATTTCTCACTCGAGCTTTGCGTTGCGGGCAACGACGGACCATTTTTCGACCTCCTGTCGAAGCAGTTGGTCGGTCTCGTTAGGGGTCGAGGTTTTGACTTCAGCGCCTTGTTTGGCCAACTGGGCCTTCACATCAGGCCGGGCCCCGATCGTCCGCATGGCACTTGAGAGCCTCTCGACGATGTCCTTGGGCGTGCCGCTGGGAGCGAGCAGGCCGTACATGGTCACCACCTCGAAGTCTTTGACGCCCATTTCGTCCACCGTGGGCACCTCCGGCAGTCCCGGCACCCGCTGGCGACTGGTTACCGCAAGCAGGCGAATCTTGTCACTCGACATTTGAGACGACAGCGCGGGAAGCGTCTCGAACACCAAGTCGATTTGCCCACCAAGCAGATCGTTGACCGCGGGTGCACTGCCTTTGTAGGGCACGTGCACGAGGTCGGTGGATGTCCTCTGGCGGAAGTACTCGGCCGTCATGTGTTGCGTTGACCCATTGCCAGCGGATCCGTAGGTCAGCTTGCCGGGCTTCTCGCGCGCAGCGTCGGCCAGTGCCTTGACGTCAGCAACCTTCAATCCTTGCCGAACGGCCAGGGCCAGGGGAACGCTGGCGCCCATCGAAACGCCCACGAACGCCTTGGACAACTCGTACGGCGGCTTTTGCGAGGGGATCACTGCATGGATCGCCAAGCTTCCGATCGCGCCGAACAAGACGGTGTAGCCATCCGGCGCAGCGCGGGCCACGCTCTCTGCACCGATCTGTCCGCCGGCCCCCGCCTTGTTCTCGATGACCACCGGCTGCCCAAGCGCCTGCTGCAGATGTAGCGCATAGATGCGTGCCACCACGTCGTTCGCGCCGCCAGGCGGATACGGGACCACCATGCGAACTGGCTGGGTGGGCCAGCTTTGCGCGAGCGCCGCCGCTCCACTGCAGGCCAATGCCACTCCGACCGCTCCGACCAAAAATCTGCGCTTCATGTTTGTCCCCTTGATTGACGTAGTCGCCCAATGCATCCCATTTGCTAGGATGCCATTCCTATTCTGTTGCCAATGATGCCGATGTTTCCTAACATCTGTCAACCGCATCCCATGAATTCGCATTCATCCTCCACGGCACGGTCGCCATGAACATCAAGCAACTCGAGAGCTTTGTCCGCATCGTGGAACTTGGCAGCTTTCAGGCTGCATCAAAGAACCTGAACGCCTCGCCTTCCACGATCTCGGCAAGAGTTCGCGAACTGGAGAGCTTTCTGGGAGCTGATCTGTTCGACCGAAGCTTTCACCGAGCCCGCCTCACTTCCAGGGGCCAGGAGTTCTACGGCCGCGCGCGGCATCTCGTGGAATACACCCGGGCGCTCACCCAGGACCTGAGGTCGTCCCCGGCGGTAACGGGCGTCATGCGCATCGGCGTCGCTGGGCTGGTCGCTATGACCTGGTTCCCCGCAACACTCCATGCGCTTCATGGGGTCTATCCCCGCATCGGCTTCAAGCTGGACATCGGCTTGACCTATTCGCTGCTCACGCGTTTGGCGAGCGGAAAGCTGGACCTCGCTGTCATAGCGGGACCGGTGTCACATCCTGGGATGCACGTCGAGCCCGTAGCTAGCGACGATTTCGTCTGGATGCAGGCAGGCGCCGCGGCCAAGGCTCCCTCAGCCTCAGGCAACCGCCCCCTTTCGCCCGCAGACCTGAGCACCATGGGCGTGCTCACGTTCGCCGAGGATTCGTTCCACCACTCCAAACTACAGGACTGGTTCTCCGAAGCAGGCGTGCCGTTCGAACCGCTGGTAACGTGCAATCAGATGGCGGTCCTGGCCGAATTGACAGCCAGAGGCGTTGGTGTCAGCCTCCTTCCGGTCAACGGGTTCAAGAAGTGGCTGCACGATGGTCGGCTAACGGTTCTCAACGTCGAGCCCGAGTTTCCGAGCGTTGAGTTCAGCCTTGTCTACAGAAAGACCCGCAAGCCCGATGTGGCGGATGCGTTGCTTGATCTGGCGAGAGCGCACGCCCTCCCGCACGCCCCTCAATAGCAACGATCCACACTGATTGGCGGTCGCTTAGCCGTTGTAGAAGCGGCGCCCACCGTTGCGAAGCCACAGCCGAATCAGGTGCCGCTTCCGCTCGAAATCTTCGAAGTCGACGTAGCCGGTTCGACGGTGGCCGCACCGGCGGTTGTCCACGATCTGGATCTGCCCAGGCTCGAAATGAAAGTCGCGGGTGAACTTGGGATCCAGCATAAGGGCTTCGAACGTCTCGAGAGCGTCAAGCGCTGCCGGAGCCATCGGCTCCCCCGCCATCTTGTGGCCGGTGACCACATGGCGGTGCGACAGCCGGAACAGCAACTCCTCTCCCACCGTCTTCACAAGTGGATGGCGAATGAGGCGCGGGGCATCCGGCGCGTGTTCGCGCTGGCGGTCGAAAAGGTAAGGCTTGAACAGCTCTAGGACCTTCTCCGGGTGACGTCGGCGCATCTCGTCCAGCACGGTGTAAAAGCTGACGATGCTGCTGACGCCGCCCTCTTTGGCAGGGCGAACACAAAGGAGAGCCACATAGTCGGGCGAACAGACGTTGTAGCTGTTGTCGGTATGGAAATTCTGCTCCGCGTTCGTGATGTCAGGCCGCACGCCATCGCCAGGGGGCTTGCCCAGGTCTCGCACGTCGTAGATCAGCTTGCCCGCCCAGTTCTGAGCCACCGGCCGCGCGACCATCTGCGCAAGGAGCCAGTACACCGAGCGAGCCTCGTCAACCGTGTAGCGATCCATCGGAAGACGATCGATGATGATGAAGCCCACACCCGCCTGCAGGACCTCCCGGCAACGCGCCATGAGTGCGCGGGACTCAGGAAGCCCGAAGTCCTCGACGGCAAGCAGTTCAGTGGGCAACGGGTTGCGCCGCAGCTCCTCGACCAGGCCATCGAGCTCTTGCAGGACCTGCGGGGTCAGGGTGACAAGCCCGTCTCCGGATTGAAGAGACGAGCGGCTCCAGGCCACGTCACCGGACAACTTCACCCGGCTCAAATCTGGAGGGCTGTACCCGCTCTCTGCGTCCTCAAGAACGCGTTCTGCCGTGCTCGTGGCGGCCCTTTCCAAGACTGCTGTATCGGTCATGCTTTCTCCTTGCAACGTGGGACACATGCCACGACTCTATGGACGCCAAGCGGGGAATGAAAGCGAAACTATCTGATCGCACTTGTTCGAAAATCGCGAACGACGACTCCCCGGCCGTACGCAGAAGTTTCATTTTCTAGGATCTGCAACCCATCTTTTGAATTTGCTGATACATTCGATGGTCGGGCCAATTTGAAACGCAGGGAGAGACATGTGAGCACGCCAGCTGGTGCAGGGAACCTTCGCTTTGACCGCTTCGTACGCGAAGTTCATGAAGTGGTTGCGAGCACCGAGGGGCAGGAGGATCGACTGCTGGCTTTGGTCGGCGAGAGCATGAAGCGCCTGGTTTCCGTGGACGACTGGCTCTCGGACGCGCACGCGAAGCCTCATCCGACCTACTACCAGCAATATTTGCTATACGCGGATCCGCACGATCGCTTCAGTGTGGTGAGCTTCGTTTGGGGCCCCGGCCAATCCACCCCGGTTCATGATCATCTTGTTTGGGGCGTAATCGGCATGCTGCGGGGCGCAGAAGTCGTCGAGCACTTCGACGCGGACGCGAGGTTCCAACTGAACCCCCGAGGCGAGGCGTCGGTTCTGACTCCGGGCAAGGTAGGCTTTGTGTCGCCCACCATCGGCGACATCCATCGCGTGCGGAACGCATACGACGACCGGGCGTCGATCAGCATTCACGCCTACGGCGGCAACATCGGCAAAATCGACCGACACGTCTACAGCCCCGAGGTTGGCACGCGCAAATCCTTTGTTTCCGGGTACGCCAACGCATGATCCGGAACGGGGTGAGGCGTCAGTTCGTTTGCACCTCATCGGCCTGCGGTGTTTGAGACGCGGTGCAACCGCACGCCGAATCGCCAAGGCTCCATGCCATGGCCATCTGCTGAAAGCGCTGCAGCGAATTGGTCAGTTGCTTGCGCGCGTGGGTGACGATGTAGCACTGCCGGCACAGCTTTGGCAGCGTGCTGCGAATTTCCACCAGCTTGCCAGCGCTCAAGGCGTCTCTCACTACCCACCGCGATAGACAGGCGACTCCTATGCCTTCGATCGCAGCACCGAGGATCGCCTCGGAACTTCCCAGCTCGATGCTGCGGCGAAACATCCGCAAGTGCGGACCAAGAAGCTGGTCGGTCACGTCCCTCGTGCCAGACCCAGGCTCCCGCAGCAGCCACAAGAAAGACTCCAACTCGCTCAACGACGTCGGTCGGTCGCCGGGCGCTGAGAACGGAGGCGCACCGACCACCACCAGGTCGTCCTGCAGCCAAGGCGTCTCGACCAGGTCGGCGCGGTGGGACGGCCCCTCGATCAGACCGACATCGATCTCGAATCCGTCCAGCGACTCGCAGACGGAATCGGTGTTTCCAATCTTGACCCGCATCGACGCCGCGCCCATCTGAGCGTGATCGTGGTGCATGAATGACGCGAGGAACTTGGGCAGCACATGGTTCCCGATGGTCGTGCTCGCCCCAATGCGCAAGGACGCCGACCACAGTGCTCCCTCCTCGGAGAGCCGCTCGATCTGCTGCGCTCCATCCAACTGAGCCAGCGCCATGGGAAGCAAGGCACGGCCGTTCTCATTGAGCACCAGACGGTTGGCGTTGCGGTCGAACAGCCGCATCGACAGGAGCCGTTCAAGTTCGTTGATCGCGGAGCTGGTCGCCGACTGGGAAAGCGAAACAGCTTGGGCTGCCGAAGCGGTGCTGCCCGTTCTGGCAACGGTCACAAAGATCTGAAGCTGGCGCAACGTCAACCGCATGGATGGCCTCTGACAAGCGATTCGATTGCTTGAGATTACAGACACAAGTTGTTGGACAGATTAGACCTCAGATCAGAAACTTTGGGAAGCTAATCTCAACTTTTGAACGTCTACGATGTCCACTGGCTCCGCAGGATCCCCCCCGATGCGCTCGCCCCTTTCCCTGAACGGGATGTTGCCGGGCCTTGCGCTAGCCGCCCTGATCGCCGCATCTGCCATGGCGCTGAGCAGCCTGCCATGGATGCAGAGCCATGGTCTCAGCGCGTTGACGCTGGCCATCGTACTCGGCATGACACTGGGCAACTTGATGCCGGGCCCGTGGCACGGAACGCTCGCTCCAGGGGTGAACTTCTCCAAACAGCGCTTGCTGCGGCTTGGTGTGGTGCTCTACGGTTTTCGTCTCACGATTCAGGATGTCGGCCATGTCGGCTGGGCCGGCATCGCGATCGACGCCGTGATCCTGGGATCGACTTTCGGTCTGGCATGCCTGATCGGGACACGCTGGCTGGCCATGGACCGGAAAACATCGATGCTCATTGGCATCGGCAGCTCGGTATGCGGGGCTGCAGCAGTGATCGCGGCAGAGCCTGTGGTGAAAGGGCGCGCGGATCAGGTCGCCGTGGCAATCGCAACCGTCGTGGTTTTCGGGACCATCTCGATCTTCTTTTATCCCTTTCTCTACTCGCTCAACGAGCAATGGCAGCTGATCCCTGGCGGACAAGCAGGCTTTGGCATCTACACAGGTTCCACCGTCCACGAAGTGGCGCAAGTCGTTGCTATCGGGAAAAGCATCGGCGTCGAAGCAACCGATACCGCAGTGATCGCCAAGATGGTCCGCGTCATGATGCTGGCACCATTCCTGATCTGCATCGCGGCATGGCTGGCTCGGCAGCCGGACGCTGAAAGTGGGCGCGGCAGCGCAAAGGCCATGATCCCCTGGTTCGCTGTCGGATTCGTCGCGGTGGTCTTGTTCAATTCCCTGCGCCTTCTGCCCGCTGCAGCAAACGACGTCATCAACGTGGTCGATACCGCCCTCCTGGCGATGGCCATGGCGGCATTGGGCGTCTCGACGCGCGTCGGAGCCATCCGCCAAGCGGGCGCGAAGCCCCTCGTGCTCGCTCTCATCCTTTTCGCTTGGCTCGTGATCGGCGGCGCCTTCGTCAATCACTGGGTCATGTCATTCGTGCTCTGAACGGCGCTGAAGCTGACCGGAGCCAGCCCTTCCTGCCACGACACGGCGCGCCCAATCCACCATCAGGCTGGAGGTCGCCGCCGCAACACCAAGGAGACAACCAAGAATGTTCACTCAGTCAGGCCCCGCGCAACGTGCAGTGACCCGGCGAAAGCTAATGGAGTCAGCCGCAGGATCAGCAGCGGTGGTCGCCGCCGGGCTATGGGGCGCGCGACCAGCGCACGCTTCAGCGCCATTGAAGATCATCTGCCCATTCACCTCGGGCAGCGGGGCCGACGTGATCGCTCGCCACTTTGGAGAGCGCCTTAGCGTCTCGCTCAGGCGGCCGGTCATCGTAGACAACAAGACCGGTGGCAACGGTGTCATCGCGGTCCAGGCCCTCAGATCGCAGCCACCCGATGGAAGCACGATTCTCCTAGGAAACGTCTCGATCATGGCGATCAACCCGGTCCTTTACAGGAACCTGGGCTACCAGCCTGCGCAAGACTTCCTGCCCTTGTCGGGTGTCTATCGAGGGTCGTCGGTGTTTGCCGTTCATCCTGGCTCGCAGATCACGAGTCTCGAGCAGTTGGTCGCTCGCGCAAAACAGGCGCATGTCTCCGTCGGCTCCTACTCGCCCGGCTATCGCCTGGCGGCCGAATACCTAGCAGGTCTGGCCAACGTGAAGTTCACGGACGTCCCCTATCGCGGCCAAGCACCACTGCTCGCAGACCTGATGGGAGGACAGATGGACGCGGCCGTTTTGGAGTACGGCGGCGCGATGCCTTCCATCCAGGCTGGACGGGTTCGCGCACTGGCCATCACGAGCGAGCAACGTCATCCTCAACTGCCGGATCTCCCTACGGTCAAGGAGCTGGGCTATCCGGAGTACTACCACTACGGCTGGACAGCCTTCTTTGCTCACCCGCAGACCCCCGCAAAGACAGCACAAGGGTTGACCGACGCAATCAGTGCCACCTTGCGAGATCCAGGAACGATCGGGTACATCCACAAGACCGTTCTCGGCGAGCCCATGCCGCTGGCCCCCGGGCAGCTGTCCTCCTTCATCCAAACAGAGACCGATCGGTTCGCGCGTGTCGCGCGCGCCGCCGGCATGGAACCAATATGAACGCCGAGACCCACCCAGATCCAAATCCCGAGCCGCCCGCGACCGTCGCTGAGGAGCTGGGGTTTTTGGCGGCGATCGATGCGCCCGTCCCCTACATGCAGCGTTTGCGAGACTGGAAGCTTGCGGTGGGCGGCGGCACTCCCTACGTGTGGGCGCACTTCGGCGACGTCCCCTTCAGTGCGCTGCGCAAGCCGTTGACTGCAAGTTCCATCGCCCTCATTACCACCGCTGCGCACTATCAACCGGATAAGGGCGATCAGGGTCCAGGTTCGCGCTACAACGCTCAGGCCAAGTTCTTCGAGGTATACGCAAGCCCCACCTCCAACGATCCGGATCTGCGGGTGTCCCATGTTGGGATCGATCGAAAGCACACTTCGATGGAGGATCCGCGGTGCTGGTTTCCCCTTGATGCTCTGCGCGCGGCTGCCAGCGCTGGCCGTGTCGGCCGTGTGGCGCCTCGCTTCTTCGGCGTTCCAACGGTGCGTGATCCGCGAACCACCATCTGGATTCACGCGGGCGAAGTGCTGCGCCTCTGCATGGAAGACCAGGTCGATGCTGCGATCCTCATCCCCAACTGCACGATCTGCCATCAGACCCTTAGCCTGGTGGCACGGATGCTGGAACAGTCGGGCATCCCGACGGTCATCATGGCGTGCGCCAAAGACATCGTCGAGCATGTCGGAGTGCCGCGGGCGCTTTTCAGCGACTTTCCCCTCGGCAACGGCGCCGGTCGCCCAGGAGACGTCGAATCACAGATCGAGACGCTCGGCCGCGCATTGGACCTTCTCGAAAGCGCACGCGCGCCGCGCACGACGGTGCAATCCCCGCTGCGCTGGTCGGACGACCCTCGATGGAAGAGCGACTTCTCCAATGTCGAGAACATTCCCGCGGACCAACGGCTCCATGTGCAAGCTGCTAGCCGTTAAGACCCCCTACCAGGATCGACGAGAACATTTTCATGAACGCATGTGACTTCGAGACCGGGTTCGACTTTGACCTCTACGTGGTTGGGGGTGGCAGTGGCGGCGTTCGTGCTGCCAGGAAGGCCGCCGAGGCTGGAGCGAAAGTCGGTATGGCCGAGGTCTCAGCGCTTGGCGGAACCTGCGTCAACGTAGGGTGCATTCCAAAGAAGATTTACAGCTTCGCTTCCGCTGGCCGTTCAGCAGTCCGTGAAGCGGCAGCACTTTGAACCGCCCCGGGTTTCGCGGAGGCTGTTTAGTTAAAGTAAGACGGCCTTATCGGATGGGGTTCCGAGTCGGTTGTAGTAGTTTGCCTCAGCTT
>NZ_QPJK01000021.1 GCF_003337555.1 Pseudorhodoferax soli
CAAAACGTTGGACTGGAGGACTCCCACGGAGGCGCTGAACGACTACCTAAAATCCGCCGCGTAACCCGGTGTTGCGTCGACCGGTTGAATCCACCTGGTGTTCCAGGACCCGTATGCCTCGCTGAACCCGCGCCACCGCATCGGTTCGGCCATCGCGCAGGGCCCGATCGCACAGGGCTTGTCGAAGGACAAGGCGCTGGCGCGCGCGGCCGAGCTGCTGCAGCTGGTGGGCCTGGGGCCGGAGGCGCTGGACCGCTTCCCGCACGAGTTCTCGGGCGGCCAGCGCCAGCGCATCGGCATCGCGCGCGCGCTGGCGATGGAGCCGCAGCTGCTGGTGGCCGACGAGCCCGTCTCCGCGCTGGACGTGTCGGTGCAGGCCCAGGTCTTGAAGCTCTTCGCCGAGGTGCGCGAGCGCTTCCAGCTGGCCATGGTCTTCATCACGCACGACCTGCGCGTGGCCGGCGAGATGTGCGACCACATCGCCGTGATGCAGCGCGGGCAGATCGTCGAGTACGGTGAGACCGCCAAGGTGCTGGCGGACCCGCAGCACGCCTATACGCGCACGCTGATCGAGGCGCAGCCGAGGTTGTCGGCTGCTGCTGTGGAGGCGGTAGCGGTATGAGCGCACGCGACGAGGGGCCCCGCGCAGCGGGGATCGGCGCCAGCGCGCATGCCGCTGGCCACCGACTGCATGCCCCGTGGAACAACAGCGACTGTTCGGAGGTGGCGGCATGACGTTGCAGATCGCCCTGGTCTCCGACCAGATCGCCATGGACTACCTGCGCCCCGCCTTCAGCGCGCGTTTTCCGCAAGCCAAGCTCCACCGCATCGACACCGAGGTGCAGGAGCTCGACGCCCTCGCAGAGATCGACGCCGTGGTCTGCTGGTCGCCCCCCGTCGGCCTGCTCGCCCGCATGCCCAGGCTGCGGCTGATCCAGTCCGTGGGCGCGGGCACCGACCACATCACGCGCGACACCACGCTGCCCGACGTGCCGATCCACCGCATCGTCGATTCCGAGATGGCCGCCGGCATGAACGCCTACGTGGCCTGGGCCGTTGTGCACGGCCAGCGCCACATGGGCGGCTACATCGAGAGCCAGCGCCGCGCCGCGTGGGAAGAGTCGCCCGTCGTGCCGCCGGGCCGGCACCGCGTGGGCATCGCCGGCCTGGGCGTGCTGGGCCAATCCGCCGCACGCGCGCTGGCAGCCATCGGCTACCGCGTGCGCGGCTGGAGCCGCAGCCCCAAGCAAGGCTTGCCCGAAGGCGTCGAGGCCTACCACGGCGATGCCGCGCGCGCCGACTTCCTGGCCGGCTGCGACACGCTGGTCTGCCTGCTGCCGCTGACGGACGACACCCACCGCATCCTGAACGCCGAGCTGTTCGCGCAGCTGCCGCGCGGCGCCCGGCTCGTCAACGCCGGCCGTGGCGCCCAGCTGGTACAAGACGACCTGCTCGCGGCGCTGGAGAGCGGGCAGATCGCATCGGCCGTGCTGGACGCCTTCGTCGAGGAGCCGCTGCCGCAGGCGCACCCGTTCTGGCACCACCCGCGCATCACCGTCACCCCCCACATCGCCACGCGCACGGGCCCCGAGGCCATCGCACGGCAGACCGAAGACAACCTGAAACGCCTGAGCGTTTAAAACCAAGAGGAGCCCCATGGCCAAAGACCTGCTGAGCACCGGCGAGAAAGATGTCGCCACCCACCTGCATTCCTACACCAACCTGGCCGCGCTGCCGCAGACGCCGCCGCTCGTCATCGTCAGTGGCGACGGCATCCACGTCGTCGACGACCAGGGCAAGCGCTATGTCGAGGGCATGTCGGGCCTGTGGTGCGCCTCGCTGGGCTTCTCCAACAAGCGCCTGGCCGCAGCCGGCGCCAAGGCGCTGGACACCCTGCCCTACTACCACACGTTCAACCAGCGCACCAACGTGGCCGTGGCCGATCTGGCCGAGAAGCTGCTGGCGCTGGCGCCCGTGCCCATGGCGCGCGTGTTCTTCGCCAACTCGGGCTCCGAGGCCAACGACAGCGCGGTCAAGATGGTCTGGTACTACCACAACGCCATCGGCATGCCGGCCAAGAAAAAGATCATCGCGCGGCGCAACGCCTACCACGGCGTGACCGTGGCCGCGGCCAGCCTGGGCGGGCTGGACGGCAACCACCGCGACTTCGACCTGCCCATCGCCACAGCGCCCGAAGCGCGCTTCCTGCATGTCGACTGCCCGCACCACTACCGCTACGCGCAGGATGGCGAGACCGAGCAGGACTTCTCCACCCGCCTGGCGCAGCAGATCGAAGAGCGCATCCTGGCCGAGGGCCCGGAGACGGTGGCCGCCTTCATCGCCGAACCCGTGATGGGCGCGGGCGGCGTGCTGGTGCCGCCGGCCGGCTACTTCGAGAAGGTGCAGGCCGTGCTGCGCAAGTACGACGTGCTCATGATCGCCGACGAGGTGATCTGTGGCTTCGGCCGCACCGGCAACATGTTCGGCTCGACCACGCTCGGAATCCAGCCCGACATCCTGTGCTGCGCCAAGGCGCTGTCGTCGGGCTACGTGCCGATCTCGGCCGTCATGGTCAACGACAAGGTGCACAGCGCGATCGCCGCCAACAGCGGCAAGCTGGGCAGCTTCGGCCACGGCTACACCTACTCGGGCCACCCGGTTGCCTGCGCCGTGGCGCTGGAGACGCTGCAGGTCTACGAGGACGAGAAGCTCATCGACCACGTGCAGGCGCTGGCCCCCGCCTTCCAGGCCGGCCTGCGCTCCTTCGCCGAGCGCCGCTGGGTGGGCAACTGGCGCGGCGTGGGCCTGATCGGCGCCATCGAGCTCATGGCCGACAAGGCCGCGCGCACGCCCTTCGCGGCCGACCGCAAGGCCGGCTACCGCTTCGCCGCGCTGGCGCTCGAGGAAGGCCTGATCGTGCGCGCCATGGGCGACAGCATCGGCCTGTGCCCGCCGCTCATCATCACTGCCGCCGAGCTGGCCGACCTGTTCGCGCGCCTCACGCGCGCCATGGACCGCTTCGACGCCGAGATGGGGGTCTGAGCATGCAGGCCTTCTTCTCCGACGACCAGCTGCTGCACGATCCGCAGCAGTACATGCGGCTGGGCCGCATCTGCAAGCCCACCGACCTGCCCACGCGCGCCGAGGCGCTGATGGGCACGCTGGCCACCCGCGGAATCACCGTCAGTGCGCCGCCCGAGGCCGGCCGCGCCGCGCTCGAACTGGTGCACAGCACCGACTATCTGGACTACCTGCAGACCGCCTACGCGCGCTGGCAGGATGCCGGCGCCTTCGGCCTGCAGCCCGGCATCGAGGTGCTGCCCAACCTGTCGCCCCACGGCCAGCGGCTGGGCCCCTGCCCTTCGCCCTCGGTGGTGGCGCAGACCGGCTGGTACATCGGCGATCTGTCCTGCCCCATCGGCCCGAACACCTGGCGCTCGGTGCTGCGCTCGGCCCATGCCGCGCAGGCCGCGGCAGAGACCGTGCGGGCCGACGGCGGTGTCGCCTATGCGCTGTGCCGCCCCTCGGGCCACCATGCCCAGCATGCGCGCGCCGGCGGCTTCTGCTACGTCAACAACAGCGCCATCGCCGCCGCCACGCTGCGCCAGAGCCATGCGCGCGTGGCCGTGCTCGACATCGACGCCCACCACGGCGACGGCACGCAGCAGATCTTCTACGACCGCGCCGATGTGCTGACCGTCTCCACGCACGCCGATCCGGCCGGCTACTACCCCTGGTACACCGGCTACGCGCACGAGCGCGGCGCCAGCGACGGGGAAGGCTTCAACCTGAACCTGCCGCTGCCCCATGGCAGCGGCAACGCCGCGTTCGCCCAGGCGCTGGACCAGGCCATGGCCGCCATCGAGCGCTTCCAGCCGCAGGCGCTGGTGATGCCGCTGGGCTTCGACACCTACAAGGACGACCCCATCAGCGTGCTGAAGTTCGACATGGAGGCCTTCCGCCTGGCCGGCGCGCGCGTGCGTGCGCTGGGCCTGCCCACCGTGGTGGTGCAGGAAGGCGGGTACATGGTCGAGGCCATCGGCGCCGCACTGGACGCCTTCCTCGAAGGCCTGCAGGCATGACGGTTTCGGTGAACGGCGAGCGGCTCTGGCAGAGCCTGATGGACCTGGCCCGCATCGGCGCCACGCCCAAGGGCGGCAATTGCCGCCTGGCACTCAGCGCGCTGGACGGCCAGGGCCGCGATCGCGTGGTCGGCTGGATGCGCGAGGCCGGCCTCCAGATCACGGTCGACGCGATCGGCAACATCTTCGGCGTGCGCGCAGGGCGCGACGCGGCGCGCAAGCCGGTCATGACGGGCAGCCACATCGACACCCAGCCCACAGGCGGGCGCTTCGACGGCTGCTACGGCGTGATGGCCGGGCTGGAAGTCATGCGCACGCTGAACGACCAGGGCATCACCACCGAGGCCCCGCTCGCCCTGGCGATCTGGACCAACGAGGAAGGCACGCGCTTCGTGCCGGTGATGATGGGCTCGGGCGTGCACTGCGGCGTGTTCCCGCTGGAGACGGCGCTGTCTGCCACCGACACCGACGGCCTGGTCGTGCGCGACGAGCTGGCCGCCATCGGCTATGCCGGCAGCGCGCCCATCGGCACCGTGCAGGCCGGCAGCTACCTGGAAGCCCACATCGAACAGGGCCCGATCCTGGAGGCCGAGGACACCGTCATCGGCGTGGTCACGGGCTCGCTGGGCCTGCGCTGGTACGACGTGACCGTCACCGGCATGGAGGCCCATGCCGGCCCCACGCCCATGGCGCTGCGCCGCGACGCGCTGTACGCGGCCACGCACCTGATGCAGGCGGTGGTCGACATCGCCAACGCGCCCGAGTTCGCGCCGGCAGGCCGCGGCACCGTGGGCGTGGTGAACGTGCACCCGGCCTCGCGCAACGTGATCCCGGGCCGCGTCACGTTCACGGTGGACCTGCGCCACGAAGACGCCGCGCTGCTGGAGCAGATGGAGCAGCGCTTCCGCGCCGCGGCTGATGCGCTGGCGGCCGGCGAGACCACGGGCACGCCGGTGCAGGTCGACATCGCCTTCGTGCAGGAATTCCCGCCCACGCCATTCGACAGGACGCTGGTGGAGCGCGTGCGCAGCGAGGCCGTCGCGCGCGGCAGCAGCCACCGCGACATCGTCACCGGCGCCGGGCACGACGCCGTCTACATGGCGCGCTGCGTGCCCACCGCGATGATCTTCGTGCCCTGCAAGGACGGCATCAGCCACAACGAGGTGGAAGACGCCGATCCGCGCCATTTGGAGGCCGGGGCCAACGTGCTGCTGGGGGCGATGCTGTCGCAGGCGGCATGAGCGCGGTGCAAGCCACGGCCCCGCTGCCGCGCAGCGACAGTGCCGCCACCGGCATCGCGCTGTTCCTGGGCGCGCTGGTGCTGTTCGCCGCCTACGACGCGTTCGCCAAGCAGATGGTGGCCAGCTACGCGCCGGCCGTCGTCAACCTGGGCCGCTACACCGCCATCGGCGCGCTGGCCTTCGTGCTGCTGCTGCGCCATGGCGACCTGCGCCTGTGGCGCCAGCCGCACCAGAAGCTGCTCACCGCGCGCAGCGTGTCGCTGGCCATCGTGGCCACCTGCTTCATGACGGCGCTGGTGACCATGCCGCTGGCCGAGGCCACGGCCATCTACTTCACGGCACCGCTGATCATGGTGGCGCTGTCGCCCTGGCTGCTCGGCGAACGCGTGGGCCGCGCGCAGTGGACAGCCGTGCTGCTGGGCTTCGCGGGCATGCTGTGCATCGTGCGGCCCGGCGGCAGCCTGCCGCTGGTGGGCACGCTGCTGATGGCGGTGTCGGCGGTCTGCTATGCGGTGTTCCAGGTGCTCACGCGCAAGCTCTCGGGCCTGGTGCCGGGGCCGGTGCAATTCGCCCACATGGCGCTGGCCTGCCTCGTCGTCACCAACATGCCGGTGCTGTTCATGCCGCACGTCACGCTGCCGCCGTGGCCCGAGATGGCGCTGCTGATCGCCGGTGGCGCCGTGAGCGGTTGCGCCCAGCTGCTGTTGCTGGCCGCGTTCCGCCGCGTCGGCGCGGCCACGCTGGCGCCGCTCAACTACGTGCAGCTGCTGCTGGCGGTGCTGATCAGCACGCTGTGGTTCCAGCGCCCGCCGGACGCACTGGCGCTGGTGGGCATGGCGTTGATCGCTGTCGCCGGCGTGTACCTCGCCAGGGCCCGCCGGCCCGCATGATCCAGACCAACACACGAGAGACAAAGGGAGCACACCATGAGCACGAGCCGGCTTGAAGCCGCCGCCCCACCCGCCTTCTCCTCGATCCAGATGCCGGATCTGGTCGGCGTGGTCGAGGCGCAGCTGCAGGAGGCCATCCTGTCGGGCCGCATTGCGCCCGGCGAGCGCATCGTCGAGGCCGAGTTGGCACGGCAGATGGGCGTGAGCCGCGCGCCCGTGCGCGAGGCCGCGCGCCGGCTCGAGAGCCTGGGCCTCTTGGTCTCGCGCCCGCGCCACGGCTTCGCGGTGCGCACGGTCTCGTCCAAGCAGGTCAACGACCTCTACGAAGTGCGCATCCAGCTCGAGCTGCTGGGCGCCGCGCTGGCCTGCCAGCACGCCAGTGACGCCGAACTCGCCGCACTCGATGCGCGCGTGAACGACATGGTGGAGCGCGCCGAGACCATGGCGTCGCAGGAGCGCGTGGCGCTGGACCTGGACTTCCACTTCGCGATCAGCGCGCTCTCGGGCAACCACTACCTGCACCGTTTGTTCGACAACATGCAGACCGAAGTGCGCATGTTTCTCGCGCTCAGTGAAGACAGCTACGGCGACCTCAAGGTGCTGGCAGAGACGCACCGGCCGATCGCCCAGGCCATGGCCCGGCGCGACGTGGATGCGGTGCAGCATGCGCTGTGCTTCCATCTGGAAGACGCCAAGGCGCATGCCAGCGGACTCTTCAAAAACTGACATGAAAAGCCGCCTGTCAGCGCGCAGCACGCCAAGTCTCGCCCCATGCTTTGGCCGAGCGCAGCGATGGCCCGAGCCCCAGGCCGAGCGCAGCGACGGCCCGTGTGGGACTTCCCCCTGTGCCACTGCCGAGGAGCGCAGTGCCATGGGCTGCGCGGGGAACCTCGCGCTTCAACATCTGACTCATTGCGCTTGTCCGAGCGTAGTGAACGCAGTGAACGGTGCGAGTTGCGCAATGCAGCCCATGGCGCGAGCACCGCAGGTTGCCCGGAGCGTTAGCGGAGGGACAGGGGCACCGGGGTCGCCTTCTTTTGCTTACTTTTCTTGGCGAAGCAAGAAAAGTGAGTCGTCGTGCGGGGGCGAAATCCCCGCCTCCTCATCTCGATCCACAGTTGGTGTGCATAGAAACACTGCTTTGAAACAAGCACCAGGGACCGGGATATGCCCCCGGCAGTGCAGTCACTTTCTCTTGCTCGCCCAAGAGAAAGTAACCAAAGAGAAGGCGGCCCCGGTGCCCCCGTCCCTGCGCTGGCGCTCCGGGCAACCTGCGGTGCTCGCGGCCTGGGCGCATTGCACAACTCGCACCACTCACTGCGTTCGTTCAGCTCGAACAAGTGCAATGAGTCAGTTATTGAAGCGCGAGGTTCCCCGCGCCGCCCAGTCCACTGCGCTCCTCGGCGTGGGCACAGGGGTGGGAGCGGGGTCACACACGGGCCATCGCTGCGCTCGCCCCTGTCCATGAACGGAGCACGTGGATGAACGAACACTCCCCCATCGCCATGGTCAGCGGCGGCACCCGCGGCATCGGCCTGGCCATCGCCCGCGAACTGCTGGCCCACGGCTGGCGCGTCAGCGTGGGCGCGCGCAGCGCGACCGACGCCTTTGCCGGCTACAGCGCCGACCAGCTGCGCGTCTACCGCTTCGACGCCGAAGACAGGCAGACCGAGACCGACTGGGTGGCCGCCACCGTGCGCGACTTCGGCGGCATCGACGCGCTGGTGCACAACGCCGGCATCCTCAGCACGCGCTCTGTCGTCGCGGCCGACGACGACGAGGTCGACCGGCTGCTGGAGGTCAACGTCAAGTCGCCGCTGCGGCTCACGCGCAAGGCCTGGCCGCACCTGCTTGCCGCGCGCGAAGGCAAAGTGCTGGTGATGGCCTCGCTCGCGGCCAAGCGCGTGCGCAACGCCGACGCCTCGCTCTATGCGCTCAGCAAGGCGGCGGTGCTGTCGCTGGCGCATGGCATCCGCCACTGCGGCGCCGAAGCGCGCGTGCGCTGCACGGCGCTGTGCCCGGGCTTCGTCGCGACCGACATGGTGGCCGGCCTGCCGCTCGAACAGCAGCAGCAGGCCACGCGCCCCGAAGACATCGCCCGCATCGCGCGCATGGCGCTCGAACTCCCCGCTTCGGCCAGCGTGGCCGAGATCCCCATCAGCTGGACCGTCGAACCCCAATACTGAAAGCCCCCATGAAAGTCATCTACAGCGACCAGCACACCGGCCACGACCCGCAGCAGTTCATCGTGCGCGGCCGCATGAAGCGCAGCAACGAGCAGCCCGAACGCGGCACGCTGCTGCTGAACGCCGCGCGCGCCCAGGGCCACGAGGTGGTGGCGCCCGCCGACCACGGCCCCGGCCCGCGCGCCGCGATCCACACGCCGCAGTACCTGCGCTTCCTGGAGACCGCGTGGGAGCGCTGGCAGCAGCTCGAGGGCGCGTCCGAAGAGGTGATGCCCAACGTGCACCCCTTCCCGGGCCAGCCCTTCACCTACCCCGACAGCCTGGTCGGCCAGGCCGGCTACCACATGGGCGACATGGCTTGCTCGATCGGCCGCCACACCTGGCACGCCGCGACCTGGTCGGCCCACGTGGCCACGCACGCGGCCCAGCTGGTGCTGGACGGCGAACGCGCCGCCTACGCGCTGTGCCGCCCGCCCGGCCACCATGCCTATGCCGACCGCGCCAACGGCTTCACCTACCTCAACAACGCGGCCATCGCGGCCCAGCATCTGCGCGGCCGGCACGACCGCGTGGCCATCCTGGACATCGACGTGCACCACGGCAACGGCACGCAGGGCATCTTCTGGCGCCGCCGGGACGTGCTGACCATCTCGCTGCACGGCGACCCCCACTTCTGCACGCCCTTCTTCACGGGCCACGCGCACGAGATGGGCGAAGGCGAAGGCCTGGGCTACAACCTGAACCTGCCGCTGGCGCGCGGCACGCAGGACGAGGGATTCCTCGCCGCGCTGGCGACGGCCCTGGCCACCATCCGCGCCTATGCGCCCGGGGCGCTGGTCGTGGCACTGGGGCTGGACGCGCACGAGCACGATCCCTACCAGATGCTGGGCGTCAGCACGGCGGGCTTCGGCCGCATCCTGGGCGAGATCGCGCGGCTGGGGCTGCCCACGGTGCTGGTGCAGGAAGGCGGCTACCTGTCGGAAGACCTGGGGCCCAACCTGGCGAGTGCGCTGGGTGGGTTCGAGAAGGCGGCCTGAGCATGGAAGACCTCGACGCCGCGATCCGCGCGGCTTTGCCCGAAGCCGCGGTGTTGACCGCCCCGCCGGCGCCCGTCGCCACCGACTGGGCCGCCGACTTGCTGCAGCGCCTGTACGGCATGCAGGGCCAGCTCAAGCCACTGACGGGCGAGCGCGATGCCAACTTCCTTCTGGAGCCCGCGGACACGTCCAACGGCGGCACGCGCTGCATGCTCAAGCTCTCGCACCCGGACGAAGACCCTGTGGTGGCGGACTTCCAGACCCAGGCGCTGCTGCATGTCGCGCGCACCGACCCAACCCTGCCCGTGCAGCGCCTGCTGCCGGATCGGCATGGCGCACCCTCGGTGCAGATCGAAGACGCGGAAGGCCGCGCCCGCGTGGCCCGCCTGTTCAGCTACCTCGAAGGCATGCCCATGCCGCAGGCGCCGCGCTCGGCCGCACAGCGGACCAGCGTGGCACGCATGTTGGCCCGGCTGGACTGCGCGCTGGCCGGCCTGGACCACCCGGCCGCCATGCGCGAGTTGCCCTGGGACATCCAGCGCGCCGACCGCGTGCGCCCGCTGCTCGTGCACGTGGCCGACCCGGCCCGGCGCGCACTGGCCGAGGCCGCGCTCGACGGCTTCGCGCAGCGCACCCAGCCCCGGCTGGCAGCCCTGCGCCGCCAGCCCATCCACAACGACTTCAACCTCTACAACCTGCTGGTCGATCCGGCCGACCCGACGCGTGTGTCCGGCATCCTGGACTTCGGCGACATGGTGCATGCGCCGCTGGTGGACGACCTGGCCGTCGCGGCCTCGTACCACATCGACGAACAGGGCGACGCGCTGGCCACCATCGCACGGTTCGCGGCGGACTACCACGCGGTCTCGCCGTTGACGGAGGCCGAGACCTTCGTGCTGCTCGACCTGGTGCGCGCACGCCTGGCCATGGTGGTCGCGATCAGCGGCTGGCGCGGCGCGCGCCAGCCCGATAACGTTCTCTACCTGATGCGCAACAACGCCGTGTCGTGGGCGCGCCTGCAGGCCTGCGCCAACCTGACTCCCGAGCAGGTGCAGGACGCCATCCACGCCGCCTGCCGCACCCAGGAGACCACCCATGCCTGAGACCACCACCGCCGACCTGCTCGCGCGCCGCGCCCGCCTGCTGGGCCCGGCCTACCGGCTGTTCTACGAAGAGCCCTTCCACCCCGTGCGCGGCGACGGCGTGTGGCTGTTTGATGCCGCCGGCACGCCCTGGCTGGACGCTTACAACAACGTGGTGCCGCTGGGCCATGCGCGGCCCGAGGTGGTGGAGGCCATCGCGCGCCAGGCCTCCGTGCTGAACACGCACACGCGCTATCTGCACGAGGGCATCCTCGACTACGCCGAGCGCCTGTTGGCCACCATGCCGCCCGAACTCGGCCACGCCACCTTCACCTGCACGGGCAGCGAGGCCAACGACCTGGCCATGCGCATCGCCACGGCGCACACGGGCGGCACCGGGCTCATCGTCACGCGCTTCGCCTACCACGGCGTGACGGCGGCCATCGCCTGCGCCTCGCCCTCGCTGGGCCAGTACGTGCGCATCGGCGACCACGTGCGGCTGGTCGACGCGCCCACGGGTGGTGATGCTGAAACCGGCAAGCGCTTCGCCGATGGCGTGCGCGCGGCCATCGCCGACCTGCAGGCCCATGGCCTGAAGCCGGCCGCGCTGCTGGTCGACACCGTGTTCTCCAGCGACGGCGTGTTCACGGCCCCGGCCGGTTTCCTGCGCGAAGCCGTGGACGCCATCCACGCGGCCGGTGGCGTGTTCATCGCCGACGAGGTGCAGCCCGGCTTCGGCCGCACCGGCGAGGCCTTCTGGGGCTTTATGCGCCACGGCGTGGTGCCCGACATCGTGACCATGGGCAAGCCCATGGGCAACGGCCACCCGGTGGCTGGCCTGACGGTGCGGCCCGAGGTGATGAAAGCCTTCGGCCAGGCCAGCCGCTACTTCAACACCTTCGGCGGCAACCCGGTCTCCATGGCCGCGGCGTCGGCCGTGCTCGACGTGATCGAGCAGAACGATTTGCAGCGCAACGCGCTGAACGTGGGCAGCTACCTGCGCGAGAAGCTGGCCGCGCTGGGCCAGCGCCATGCCATCGTCGGCGAGGCCCGCGGCGCCGGCCTGTTCATCGGCCTGGAACTGGTGACCGACCGCGCCACGCGCGCGCCGGCCACCGCGCAGGCGGCCAAGGTGGTCAACGGCCTGCGCCAGCGCCAGGTGCTGCTCAGCGCGACCGGGCCAGACGCCAACGTGCTCAAGATCCGCCCGCCGCTGGTGTTCCAGCGCGAGCATGCGGACCTGCTGGTAGAACGGCTGGACGAGGTGCTGGGCACGCTGTTCGGCTGACGGCTTGAAAACGATTTTTTTGTTACTACAATGAAATCGTGTTCACCGTCGTCGAAACACCGACCTTCCAGAAGCAGGCCGCTGCCATCTGGTCGCAGGACGAGCGCCATGCCTTCATTGCCTGGATCGCAGCCCACCCCGAAGCGGGTGATGTGATCCCTGGCGCCGATGGCGCGCGCAAGGTCCGCTGGGCCGTGCAGGGCAAAGGCAAGCGGTCCGGCGCACGGGTGATCTACTTCAACCTGTCCGGCGACGAGATCGTGTTGCTGGTGGCCGTCTATGCCAAGGCCGACCAGACCAACATCGCGCCCAAGGACATCCACCGGAGTTAGGCATGGGGCTGAAACGTCTGAACATCGACAAGGTTGCGGCCGCCATCGAGGCGGATGCCGGCGAGGCCTTGCAAGGCCTGCGGGAGTCCTTGGCCGAAGCCAAGGCGGCCCGGTTCGCGGCCGTCCACACGCCAGAGCAGATCGCGGCGCGCAAACGCGGCCGACCAGCCGGCAGCGTGAAGGCAGATGCCAAGGTCTCGACCACGATCCGTTTCGACCCGGAGGTGCTGGAAGGGCTCAAGGCCACGGGGCCGGGCTGGCAAACCCGCGTGAACGACACCTTGCGCCGGGCACTCAAGGCCGGCCGCCTCAAGCCCGACACGGCCGAGACGGAAAGTTGAGCGGCTGGGCTATCCTTCGGCCCGCACCACCATGGGCCAAGCCTTCCAATCCCTCTCGCTGCCCGCCGTCATGGCCTGGGGCCTGCTGTTCTTCGGCGGCATCTACCTGGGCCTGGGCGGGCTGAACTGGCTGCTCACGCGGCACCTGCTGCCGGCGCTGGGCATCGGCCGCATCCTCGATCCTCGGCCCGTCACGCCCGAGCAGCTGCGGCGCGAGTTGCTGCAGTCCGGCGGCTCGGTGCTGGTGTTCGGCCTGGGCATGGTCTTTCCCTGGGGGCTGCTGCAGCTGGGCTGGGCCCGCTTCGCGGTGGATCCGAGCGGCTGGCGCATCGCGGCGGAAATCCTGGTGCTCGTGGTCTGGAACGACATCCACTTCTGGATCAACCACCGGCTGCTGCACACGCGCTGGCTCAGGCGCTTCCACGGCCCGCACCACCGCTCGGTGGTCAGCACGCCCTGGTCCACCTACAGCTTCCACCCGGTGGAGGCGGCCATGCTGGGCAACGTGATCCTGCTGCCCATGGTGCTGCACGACTTCAGCTTCTGGGCGCTGGCCTCGGTGCCGGTGTTCAGCCTGGTGCTCAACAACATCGGCCACGCCAACTACGACTTCTTCACCGGCGTCTCCTACAGCCACTGGTTCGCGGCCAGCCGGCGCCACCACCTGCACCATGCAGCGCATGCCGGCAACTACGGCTTCCAGTTCACCTTCATGGACAGGCTGTTCCGCACCCGGCTGCCGGCCGATGCGGCCGATCCGCAGATCGCCGCGTTCCGGCGCAAGCAACAGGCCCGGCGTGCGCCCGTGGGCTGAGCGCCTGCCCCGGCTGCGCCACCGCAGCGACTGGCAGAGCCTGCTGTACCTGGTGGCCTTGCCGGCCCTCGCGGCCTGGCAGTGGCTGCATGGTTTCAACGCCCTGCTCTACGCGGCGATGCTGTTCCTCACGCTGGGCATCGGCGTGATCCACCACAACCACACGCACCTGCGCATGTGGCGCGGGCGCCGCACCAACCGGGCCACCGACCTGTGGATCACGCTGCTGCAGGGCCACCCGAGCTTCGTGTTCTGGCCGGCGCATGTGGCCAACCACCACCGCCACCGCCACGGCCCGCTGGACATGGCGCGCACCTACCGCTTCGGCGGCGACACCAACCACCTGCTCGGCTACCTGCTGCACCCGTTGCAGGCGGCGTGGGTGCTGTACCCGCTGTTCCTGCGCTGGCTGGGCCGGCTGCACCGCCACCAGCCCGGCGCCTTTCGCTACTGCATGGCGCAGTACGCCGTGTGGCTGGGTTCCTGGGCGCTGCTGCTGGCAATGGACTGGCGCAAAGCCCTGCTGTTCGTGATCGTGCCGCAGCTGCACGGCCTGCACTGGCTGCTGGCCACCAACTACCTGCAGCACGCGCACGCCGACGGCAGCGCGGGCGGGCGCCAGCCGCAGGGCCAGTTCAACTACGCGCGCAACTTCGAGGGCTGGCTCAACCCGCTGCTGTTCAACATCGGCCTGCACACGGCCCACCACGAGCACCCGCACGCGCACTGGTCGGAACTGCGCGGCCTGCACCACGCGCACTACCGCGCGCGCGTCGATCCTGCCCTCAACGAAGGCGGGCTGGTGCCGTATATGCTGCGCGTGTTCGTGCTCGGCAGCGTGCTGCCGCGCTACCGCAGCCGCTCGCTGATGCCGGCCCCAACCGACTGATTCCAAGAACAACATGCCCGTCACCTTCGACCGTGTCTTCGTCCAGAGCGCCGGCTACTTCCTGCCCGGCGAGCCGGTGGGCAACGCGCAGATGGACGCCTACATCGCGCCGCTGAACCGCATGTCCACGCGCATCCAGCGCCGCATCCTGGCGGAGAACGGCATCCAGCAGCGCCACTACGCCATCGACACCGAAGGCCGCACCGTCTTCAGCAACGCGCAGATGGCAGCCCACGCGGTGCGCGACTGCCTGCAGCGCGGCGGCAGCACGCTGGCCGATGTCTCGCTGTTGGCCTGCGGCAGCTCGGGCGGCGACACGCTGATGCCCGGCTTCGCCAACATGGTGCAGGGCGAGCTCGCCGCGCCGCCGATGGAGACGCTGTCGGTGCATGGCATCTGCGCCGCCGGCGTCTCGGCCATCCAGGCCGCCGCGCAGGGCGTGCAGCTCGGCGCGCACCGCGCCGCGCTGGCCGTGGCCAGCGAACTGCCCTCGCGGCTGTTCAAGCGTTCGCGCTTCGCGGCGCGCAACTACGACATCGATTTCGACGCGCACTTCCTGCGCTGGATGCTGTCCGACGGCGCCGGCGCGCTGCTGCTGTCCGACAGCACCGCCGCCCTGCCCCAGGCGCCCGGCCTGCGCCTGCAGCTCAAATGGGTCCACCAGCGCGCGTTCTCGGGCGACTACCCGGTCTGCATGCAGCTGGGCCTGACGGAAGACCGCGCGCGCGGCCACCTGGATTTCGACTCCTGGGGCGAGGCCGAGGCCGCCGGTGCGCTGTCGCTGCGCCAGGACATCCGGCTGCTGCCGCACTTGTTCGATATCGGCATCCACGAGTACGCGCAGCTGGTGCACGGCGGCTGGCTCGACCCGGCCAAGGTCGACCATTTCCTGTGCCACTACTCGTCGGAAAAGTTCATCCCCGTGGTCGAGGACCTCATGGACAAGGCCGGCCTCGCGATCCCGCGCGAGCGCTGGTACAGCAACCTGGCCTGGCGCGGCAACACCGGTGCGGCCTCCATCCTCGTGATGCTGGCCGAGTTCCTGCACACGCGGCAGCTCAAGGCCGGCGAACAGCTGTTTTGCTACGTGCCCGAGTCGGGCCGTTTCATGGCCGCCTACATGCTGCTGGAGGTGCAAGCGGTCGATGCGCCCGTGCCGGCCCGCCCGGCCGCACGCACGGCCGCCCCCGACGAGGCCAGCATCGCCCCGCCGCACGACCCGGCCACCGCGCCCGCGCCGCTGCGCGACCTGCTGACCGAGCTGGCATCCATCTGGCACGGCTACCGCTCCGAGGTCTGGCGCACGCCCCTCGTGCGGCAGATCCGCGAGCGGCGCTTCGCCGTGCCCGACTACCTCAACTGGATGGAGCACTGGGTGCCGCAGGTGCGCGAAGGCAGCCTGTGGATGCGCGAGGGCGCGGCCTCGCTGAGCGCGCCCTACCAGGGCCTGGCATCGCTGATCGGCCTGCACGCGGGCGAGGAGCAGAACGACTTCCGCATCCTGTTCGACGACTACCGCCGGGCCGGCGGCGCCATCGCCGACATCGACGTGTTGCGTCGCAACCCGGGCGGCGAGGCGCTCAACGCCTACCTGCACCGGCTGGCGGCCATGCCCGACCCGTTCGGGCTGCTGGGCGCGATCTACATCATCGAGGGCACGGGCCAGCGCATCGTGCCGGCCCTGCTGCCGCTGCTCAAGGCCGGCCTGCCGCTGCCGCCGGACGCCTTCCGCTTCCTCGAATACCACGGCCACAACGACGAGAACCACCTCGCGCGCTGGCTCACGGCCGTGGAGATGGTGGTGGCGCTCGATGGCGAGGGCCGCGCTGCGCGGCAGATCCTCGCCACGGCGCGGCACACGGCGGCGCTGTACCTCATGCAGTTCCAGCATGTGACCGAAGGGCGGGGGGCGGCATGAGCAAGAAGCCGCTGCCCGACTTCCTCGCGCGGGAACACGACGAGCGCGACCCCAGCCCCTGGCTCGCGCTGTGGCTGGACCAGAGCACACCGCTGCCGGACGCGGTGAAGACGGCCTGGCTGGCCGATTCGAGCTCGGCCTCGCGCCAGTTCCTGCTGCCCTTCCTGCGGCCGCTGGCGCGCACCTTCATCATCCTGATCCAGGTCTGCAAGGTCTTCGTGCCGCGCAACTGGTCGCACTCCGGCCTGCTGCACAACGTCCTGGTCTGGGGCCTCAAGCGCTTCGTGTCGCCCGAGGCGAACTGGCTGATCCTGCGCCACTTCCACCTGGGCTCGCAGGTGCTGGGCTTCATCGGCCGCAACTCGCCGGCGCCCGTGGGCACCACGCCGCTGGAGCCAGCCGACATCGAGGCGCTGCGCGACCACCTGTTCTTGAAGCACGACCTGAACCTGTTCAACTTCGTGATCCGGCTGGGCGAGGCGTTGCGCGCCCAGGGCCTGGAGTTGCGCAAGCCCGAGCACCTGGACCTCACCATGCTGCGCGACCCGGGCCTGAGGCTCGAAGACATGCCGCACGGCCGGCTCAACTTCCTGGACCTGCAGAGCGCGATCGAGCTGTTCACGCCGCTCTACCAACTGCTGCTGACCGACAACGATTTCTGGCGTGCCGCCAATTCGCTGCAGCTCGACGAGACCGTCGGCATCTACTGCGCCACGCTGCTGGCAGCGCCCGAGCACCTGGTGCTGGTCAACAACAAGCACCCGCTGGTGCCGTTGTCCACGCTGCGCGCGGGGCACCGGCTGGTGGTGCACGGCCTGTCCACCGAAATGCTGCACGCGCTGCTGATGCGCTTTCAGGCTGCGCAGGCCGAAGGCGGTGTGGTGCACACCACCAGCGGCGACGCCACCGCGGAGTAAGCCGTCAGTAGCGCGCCAGGCCCAGGCCTTCGGTGTCGATGGCCGGCTTGCGGCCCGCCATCCAGTCGGCCATGAGCCTCCCCGTGCCGGCCGCCATGGTCCAGCCCAGCGTGCCGTGGCCGGTGGACAGCCAGAGCTTCGGATAGCGCGTCGGCCCCAGGATGGGCGTGCCGTCCGGCGTCATCGGCCGCAGGCCGCACCAGAACTTCGCCTGCGACAGGTCGCCGCCCCGGGGAAACAGGTCGCTGACCACGTGGTCCAGCGTGCGCCGGCGCCCGGGCTTCAGGCTCAGGTCGAAACCGCCCAGTTCGGCCGTGCCGCCCACGCGGATGCGGTCGCCCAGCCGCGTGACGGCGACCTTGTGGGTTTCGTCCATGACCGTGGATTCCGGTGCGCCGCTGGCGTCCGTGATCGGCAGCGTGAGCGAGTAGCCCTTGACCGGATACACCGGCAGGCGCAGGCCGAGCGGCTCGAGCAGCAACGGCGAGTAGCTGCCCAGTGCGACGAGGTAGCGGTCGGCCTGCAGCAGGCCCGCATCGGTGCGCACGCCGGTGATGTCGCCACCGGCATGGTCCACGCCGCGGATGGTGACGCCGTGGCGGAACTGCACACCCAGCCCCTCGGCCAGCTGGGCCAGACGCTGCGTGAACAGGAAGCAGTCGCCGGTCTCGTCGCCGGGCAGGCGCATGCCGCCGACGAACTTCTGGCGCACGGCCTGCAGCGCGGGCTCGTGGCGCACGCAGCCGTCCATGTCCAGCACCTCGTAGGGCACGCCGTACTGCTTCAGCACCGCGATGTCGCTGGCCGTGCCGTCCAGCTGCTTCTGCTCGCGGAACAGCTGCAGCGTGCCCTGGCTGCGCTCGTCGTAGGCGATGCCGGTCTCGGCACGCAGGGCCTGCAGGCAGTCGCGGCTGTACTCGGCCACGCGCACCATGCGCGCCTTGTTGATGCGGTAGCGCTCGGCGGTGCAGTTGCGCAGCATCGAGGCACCCCAGCGCCACATGGCCGGGCTCAGCAGCGGCTGGATGACCAGCGGGCTGTGGTGCATCAGCAGCCACTTGATGGCCTTGACCGGCACCCCCGGCCCGGCCCACGGCGCGGAGTAGCCAGGCGAGACCTCGCCCGCATTGGCGAAGCTGGTCTCCATCGCTGGGGCCGGCTGGCGGTCGACGACGGTGACCTCGTGCCCCTCGCGCGCCAGATAGAAGGCCGCCGTCGTGCCGATCACGCCACTGCCCAAGACCACCACTTTCATGCCCGCCCTCCCGCGATTTCGTGTGGCGGGATTGTGCGAGCGAAGACCGGGGCGCGGTGGCCTGCGGCGCCGATCACATCCGCCATTAGCCGGGCTGATCGGCGGGGCGGATCGGCGCCGGGATCACACCCCGCCGTGCGGGTGCGTCGGGTCCACCCACAGCACCGTGTCGGGCTTCTCCACGGGCGCGATGTCCAGGTTGACGGCCACGGCCTCGCCGTCGCTGCGGCACAGCACGCACTCCAGCGCCTCGGTGGCGCTGGCGTTGATCTCCTGGTGCGGCACATAGGGTGGCACGTAGATGAAGTCGCCCGGCCCGGCCTCGGCCGTGAACTCGAGCTGCTCGCCCCAACGCATGCGCGCGCGGCCGCGCACCACGTAGATCACGCTCTCCAGGTGGCCGTGGTGGTGGGCCCCGGTCTTGGCGTCGGGATGGATGGTCACGGTGCCGGCCCACAGCTTGCTGGCGCCCACGCGCGCGAAATTGATCGCGGCCTTGCGGTCCATGCCGGGGGTCTGCGCGGTGTTGGCGTCCAGCTGGTTGCCGGGCACCACGCGCACGCCGTCGTGCTTCCAGCGCGCCTGCGCGTCGCCGTCGTGGTGATGGTGGTGGTGGTCGTCGTGCCCGTGGGCCATGGTGGTCTCCCTGTTCATTCGAAGGCGAAGGTCCTGAGCGCGCGGCGCTGGCGCTTGACGCTGTACATGGCGGCATCGGCGTCCATGAGCACCTGCTCGGGGCTCTCCTGGCTGCCCACCAGCAGGCGGATGCCGATGCTGGCCGAGCAGCGGTGCGTCTCGCCGCGCAGGTGGTAGTTGCGCTCGATCGCGTCCAGGATCTTGTCGGCCACCGTGTTCACATGGTCGGCCGCGGTCTTCTCGTCCACGCCCAGCTCTTCGAGCAGCACCACGAACTCGTCGCCGCCCAGCCGCGCCACCGTGTCGTGCTGGCGCACGGCAGCCTGCAGCCGCCGGCCGACCTCGATCAGCATCTGGTCGCCGGCCTCGTGGCCGAAGCTGTCGTTGATGCGCTTGAAGCCGTCCAGGTCGATGAACAGCACGCCGAAGTAGCTGCGCTGGCGGCTGCTGGACAGCTGGGCCTGGCGCAGCCGGTCCATCAGCAGGCGCCGGTTGGGCAGCCGCGTCAGCGGATCGTTGAAGGCCATGCTGCGGATCTCCACCTCCATCGCCTTGTGGCGGCTGATGTCGCGCGCGATGACCGAGATGCCGGCGATGCGCCCGCGCGCGTCGAGCACCGGTGAGACCGCCATCGACACGTCGATCAGGGTGCCGTCCTTGCGCAGGCGCTGGGTCTCGTAGTCCTGCAGGCTTTCTCCGCGCCGCACGCGGGCGATCAGCGCGGCGTCCTCGCCTTGCCGGTCGGTCGGGGCCAGCCGCACGGCCGACTGCCCGCGCATCTCCGCCTCGGTGTAGCCGAACATCTGCTGCGCGCCGCGGTTCCAGGTGGTGATGTGGCCCTGCAGCGTCTTGCTGACGATGCTGTCCGAAGAACTCTGCACGATGGCCTCGAAGCGGTTGTGCAGCGCGCGCAGCTGGCGGCGCGACGAGCGCACCAGCATCAGCCAGGCCCACAGCGTGAGGACGATGGTCAGTGCCGCCAGCGCCGCCACCATCAGCGTGTTGGCACGCCAGCCGGCCATGGCGTCCTGCATGGACTGCCCCACCACCACGTAGAACGGGTGGTCGCGCAGGCGCCGGTAGGCGTTCAGGCGCTGGTGGCCATCCACCGTTCCCGCGGCCTCGTACGAGCCCTGCGCCGGCGCCACGCGGACGGCCCGGCGCAGGCCATCGGACACGCCGGCGGGCGCGCCCTGCGTCGCCGGGTGGTAGTGCACGGCCTGCAGATCCTCGGTGCGCAGCGATGCGGCGCCGTGCACGCCGAAATCGATGCCCTCGAACAGCTGGTCGAACTGCGCGCCGGACATGCCGGCGAACACCACGCCGCGCAAAGTGCCGCGCGCATCGCGCACCGCCCTGGCGAACACGATGCGGGACGCACCGTCCTGCGCGCCCGCCGGCCCGCCTGGCACCGGCCCGACCACCACCACCAGCGCGCCCCGCGGCTCGGCCACGGCACGCCGGAAGAACTCCTGCGCGCCGACCTGCGCCAGGGGCGCCGGCAGCGACGCGGTGCGCAGCCGCACGGCACCGTCGGCATCGGCGATGGCAACGTCGTCCAGCGCGACCCGCGCCATGCGCGGCTGCACCTGCAGCCCCGTGCCGCCGGGGTCGGCGCCGCCGCCCTGCAGCACCGACCCATGGCGCAATGCCACCAGCTGCAGGTAGATGTCGATCTTGTCGAAGTTGTCGGAGAGCTGCGCCTCGATGAGCCGCGCGAGGTTCTGTGTCCCCACCAGGGCGCGCTCGCGGCTGCGCACGTGGTCGGTGGCGACCGCCAGCACCGCCAGCGCCAGCACCAGCACGATGACCAGCACGGGGCCCACGGCCTGGCCCAGCCAGGGCGGCAGCATGGGCGGGCGGTCGCGGGAACCTTCGTCAACGTGCATGCGGGTCGTTACGTGCGGAGGGGAGCCGGTCATTCTAGGAGGCCGGGAGGCACACCGGACAGCATGCAGGCGGGCCGGGGCATTCGTCCCGCATGCACTGTCCTGCGCTAGTATTTGCTGGCGCCCAATACCAAATTTCCGGAAGGATTGGCACAAGATATGCGCACTTCGAGAATGCTGCGGCGGGCCATATGGCCGTGATCCGCACAAGGTCGGTGATGGCCTCCTGGCGTCGGTTTGCGGCGGGTGGAGCCCTGCTGGTGCTGGCGGTCGGTGCCGCGCAGGCCGGCCCCACGCTGGAGGCGGTGCGCGCACGCGATGCCCTGCTGTGCGGCATCAGCCCCGGCATGCTGGGCTTCTCGCATCCGGGCACCACCCCCGGCCACTGGGAAGGCATGGATGTGGACATCTGCCGCGCCGTGGCGGCCGCGGTGCTGGGCAGCGGCGACAAGGTGAAGTTCGTGCACCTGCAGGTGGACGAACGCCTGCCGGCCTTGCGCGAGGGACGCTTCGACATCCTCGCCTTCGCCGCCAGCTACACCATGTCGCGCGACACCAGCATGGGTGCGCAGGCCACCGTGGTCACCTACTACGACGGCCAGGGCTTCATGGTGCCGACGGCCAGCAAGGTGCGCAACACGCGCCAGCTGCGCGGCAAGCCGATCTGCGTGACGACGACGGGCAGTTCCGAGCAAACGCTGCAGGAGTACTCCGACGCCCAGAAGATGGGCTTCAAGCTGCTGCGCTTCGCCCGCTTCAAGGAGGCCGCCGAGGCCTACCTGGCCAGGCGCTGCGCCGCCATCTCGGCCGACGCCACCAGCCTGGCCGTGATCCGGCGCACGCAGACACCGCTGCCGGCCGACCACCTGATCCTGCCCGAGCTGATCTCCAAGGAGCCGCTGGGGCCCCTGGTGCGCCGCGGCGACGACGCATGGGCCTTGGTCGTCACCTGGGTGATCCAGGGCCTGATCGCGGCGGAGGAGCATGGCCTGACGCGCGCCAACGTGGTCGAGCAGGCCGCGAGCAACCCGAATGCCGAAGTGCAGCGCATGCTGGGCCGCAGCGGCGACAGCGGCAAGATGATCGGCCTGGAGCGCGACTGGCTGCTCAACGCCTTGCGCGCGACCGGCAACTACGGCGAGATCTTCGCCCGCAACGTCGGCGTGGACTCCCCGCTGGGCCTGCCGCGCGGGCTCAACGCGCTGTGGAGCCACGGCGGCCTGCAGTACGCGCTGCCGATCCGCTGACCAGCCCATCGCGCCAGACTGGTGCATCCATCTTGCATACCAGCGGGCACGCTTCCTGCTGATGCAGGTGCATGCCCAGCACCGCATCCGAGATCAGCGAACGCATCATCCAGGCCGTCATGGCGCAAAAGCTCGCGCCCGGCGCCAGGCTGGGAGAGCAGCCGCTGGCCATGCTGTTCGACTGCAGCCGCACCGTGGTGCGGGAGGCGCTCACGCGGCTGGCGGCGCGCGGCATCGTCACCGTCAGCGCGCGGCGCGGCTGGTATGTGATCGAGCCCTCCGAAGACGAGGCGCGCGAGGCCTTCGCGGCCCGCCGCGTGATCGAGACCGGCCTGATCCGCAGCCTCACCACGGTGCACAAGCCCGCACTGAAAAAGCTCAAGACCCACCTGGCGCGCGAGAAGGCCGCGCTGCAAGGCAGCGACGTGGGCGCGCGCAGCTTCCTGCTCGGCGACTTCCATGTGTGCCTGGCCGAATGCCTGGGCAATTCGCTCTTGGCCGACACGCTGCGCGACTACACGGCACGCACCACGCTGATCGCCATGCTCTACCAGTCGCCCCACAACGCGGAGGCCTCGTGCGAGGACCACGTGCAGATCGTCGCCGCACTGGAGCGCGGCGACTTCGCCAGCGCCGAGGCGCTGATGCACCAGCACATCGGCGCCGTGCACGACGCGCTGCGCCTGCCCGTGGACAACGACCCGCTGGCCCAGCTGCGCGATGCGCTGGCCCCGGTCGATGCCCCTGCGGCACAAGTCTTGCGTACAAGAACCCCGCCACGCCGGCCCGCCCGCCCCGACGCACCAGCTTCGGGCGGCGCGCCGGACGAACCATCCACCTACCTCGGAGCCCTGCTATGAAGCACCTGACCCGCCGCCTTGCCGCCACTGCCGCCTTCGCCGTTCTCGCCAGCGTGGCCGTCGGCGCCCATGCCCAGAACGCACTGGACAAGGTGATGGCATCCAAGAAGATCACCATCGCGGTTCCGACCGATTTCCCGCCCTACGGCTTCGTCGGCACAGACATGGCGCCCCAGGGCCTGGACATCGACACCGCGCGCTACATCGCCGACAAGCTCGGCGTGAAGGTCGAGCTCACGCCCGTGACCAGCGCCAACCGCATCCCCTACCTGCAAAGCGGCAAGGCCGAGCTCGTGATCTCCACGCTGGGCAAGAACCCCGAGCGCGAGAAGGTGATCGACTTCACGGTGGCCTACTCGCCCTTCTTCCAGGCCGTGTTCGCACCCAAGGCCATGGCCGTCAAGAGCTTCGCCGACCTGGGCGGCAAGAGCGTGGGCGTCACGCGCGGCGCCATCGAAGACCAGGAACTGACCAAGCTGGCCCCGGCCAGCGCCGACATCAAGCGCTTCGAGGACAACAACGCCACCGTCTCCTCCTTCGTCGCGGGCCAGGTGCAGCTGATCGCCACGGGCGCCTCGGTGGCCGGCAACATGATGGCCAAGAACCCGCAGCTGGGCACCGAGTACAAGTTGCTGCTCAAGGACTCGCCCAACTTCATCGGCGTGGCCAAGGGCGAGGACAAGTTGCGCCTGCGGATCAACGAGATCCTGATCGAAGGCAAGAAGGCCGGCGACCTGGACAAGCTGGCCCAGAAGTGGCTCGGCCGCCCGGCCGGCGACCTGCCCCAGTAAGCCCGCGCGAAGAACAGCGCCATGCGGATCGCATTCGACTTCGGGGCCGTGCTGTCCCAGTGGCCGTTGCTGGTCACCGGGATGCTCTGGACCATCGGCCTGACGGCCATCTCCGCGCTGCTGGGCGTGGCGCTGGGCGTGGTGTTCGCCTGGGTGCGCTCGCACGGCGCCCCATGGCTCAAGTGGGTGGTCGGCACCTATGTGGAGCTGATCCGCAACACCCCCTTCATCGTGCAGCTGTTCTTCATCTACTTCGGCCTGCCGGCCGCTGGCGTGAAGCTCAGCGCCGAAACCGCCTCGGTCATCGCCATGGTGGTCAACCTGTCGGCTTACGCCACCGAGATCATCCGCGCCGGCATCGACGCCACGCCCAAGGGGCAGATCGAGGCCGCCGCCAGCCTGGCGCTGTCGCGCATGCAAACCTTCACGCGCGTGGTGCTGCCGCCTGCGCTCAAGAAGGTCTGGCCGGCACTGGTCAGCCAGACCATCATCGTGATGCTGGGCTCGGCCGTGTGCGGGCAGATCTCCACGCCCGAACTGAGCTACGCCGCCAACCTGATCCAGAGCCGCAATTTCCGCGCGTTCGAGGCCTTCATCATCGCCACGGTGCTGTACCTGTTGCTGGCCATGGCGCTGCGCCGGCTGCTGAACTGGGCCGGCCCGAAGTTCATCTACGGAAGGTAGCGCCATGGTCGACTTCACCTTGTGGGACATCCTGCGCAACCTGCTGCTGGCGCTGCGCTGGACAGTGGTGCTCTCGCTCATCGCCTTCGTCGGCGGCGGCTTGATGGGCCTCGGCCTGCTGGTCGCGCGCCTGTCGGGCCGGCGCGGCGTGGAGCCTCTCGTCGCCGGCTACGTGCAGGTGTTCCAGGGCACGCCGCTGCTCATGCAGCTGTTCCTCGCCTACTTCGGCATCGCGCTGTTCGGCATCCAGACCTCGGCCTGGGTCGCGGCATCCGTCGCGCTCACGCTGTACACCAGCGCCTTCCTCGCGGAGATCTGGCGCGGCTGCGTGGCCGCCATCCCCAAGGGCCAGTGGGAGGCTGCCGACAGCCTGGCGCTGTCGTTCGGCGAGAAGCTGCGCCATGTGGTGCTGCCGCAGGCCATCAAGATCGCCGTGCCGCCCACCGTCGGCTTTCTCGTGCAGGTGGTCAAGGGCACGGCGCTGGCCTCGGTGATCGGCTTCATCGAGCTCACCAAGGCCGGCACCATGATCACCAACGCCACCTTCAAGCCCTTCGTGGTCTACAGCTGCGTGGCGCTGCTGTACTTCGTGCTGTGCTTCCCGATCAGCCTGTACGCCAAAACCCTAGAGAGGAAACTCCATGTCCGCCATGCCTGAGGCCACATCGGCGCCCATCGTCCAGATCAACGGCCTGCGCAAGTCCTACGGGGCCAACGAGGTCTTGAAAGGCATCGACCTGCAGGTGCAGCCCGGCGAGGTCATCGCCATCATCGGCAAGAGCGGCTCGGGCAAGAGCACCCTCCTGCGCTGCATCAACGGGCTGGAGGTGTTCCAGAGCGGCAGCCTCACCGTGGACGGCAAGCCGCTGCTGCACGACGACGCCAACGCCATGCGCACACTGCGCCAGCGCGTGGGCATGATCTTCCAGAGCTTCAACCTGTTCCCGCACCTGACCGTCGGCAAGAACGTGATGCTTGCGCCCAGCTTGGTCAAGAAGAAGGACGCCGCCGCCGGTGCCGAGCAGGCGAAAAAGCTGCTGGCCCGCGTGGGCTTGGCCGAGAAGTTCGACGCCTGGCCCGACCAGCTCTCGGGCGGCCAGCAGCAGCGCGTGGCGATCGCGCGCGCGCTGGCCATGGAGCCGGCCGTGCTGCTGTGCGACGAGATCACCAGCGCGCTGGACCCCGAGCTCGTGGGCGAGGTGCTGCGCGTGGTCGAGAGCCTGGCCGAGGAAGGCATGACGCTGCTCATGGTCACGCACGAGATGAACTTCGCACGCAAGGTCAGCGACCGGCTGATCTTCATGCACCAGGGCCGCGTGCACGAGATGGGGCCGCCGAACGAGCTGTTCGCCAACCCGCAGACCCCCGAGCTGAAGCAGTTCCTGTCGTCGCTGCACTGAGCGGCCCACCCGCCTCGCCGGCCCTGCCCCACGGCCCTCACTGCGCCTCGATGCCCAACTCGCGGATGCGCTGGGTGATGATGTCGAACTCCGCCGCGTAGCCGGCGGCGAACTGCGCGGGCGTGGTGTTCAGCATCTCGAACCCGCGTCCCACGAACAGGTTCCTGACATCCGCTGCGCCCACGATGGCATGGACCTCCTTCGCCAGCCGGTCCGTGGTCGCTTGCGGCGTCCTGGCCGGCGCCAGCAACGCAATCCAGACGTTCGAATCGTAGAGCGCATCCTTGAACCCCAGCTCGGCCATGGTGGGCACCTGCGGCAAGGTCGTGGAACGCTGTCGGCCCAGCACCGCCAAGGGCACCACCTTGCCGGTGGGCACGTGCTGCATCGCGCTGGCCACCGAAGACAGTCCAATGTCGATGGTGCCCGAAAGAAGATCCGTCACCACAGGCCCCTCGCCGCGCTGGGGCACATGGACCATGCCGGCCTTCAGGTTCCGGTTGAGGGTCTCGCCCGCGAGATGCCCCAGACCACCGACGCCCCAGGAGCCATAGCTGAGCCGCGCGTCACCCTTGGCCACCCTGGCTTGGAGATCGGCGATGGACTGGATGCCGGTGCCCGGATGCGTGGAGATCAGCGCCGGGCTCCGGACCACCTGCGCGATGCCGATGAAGTCCTTGCGCGGGTCGTACGCCAGGACCTTGTAGAGGGCCGTGTTGTTGATCTGCGTGTCGGTGATGGTCATCAGCAAGGTGTATCCATCCGGCTTGGACCGGGCCACTTCGCCTGCGCCGATGGCCCCCGCTGCGCCGGTCTTGTTGTCGACCAGCACTGCCTGCCCCAGCGCCTTGGACAGCCGCTCGCCGACCGTGCGCGCCACGAAATCCGTGGCGCCGCCGGCCGCATAGGGCACGACGATCCGGACAGGCCGAGAAGGGAACGGTTCCTGGGCCATGGCGGGCAAGGCCAACGTCATGGCCGCACCAACGCACGCAAGCATCTTCAACATCGTTGTCTCCTGTGGGGTTGCGATTCGAGAGGGGGAATCAAAGGTCCAGCACCAACTCCGCGGAGCGGGCGCGCGAGACGCAGGGCAGGATGCTGCGGTGGGCATCGCGCTCTTCGTCGCTGAGGACAAAGTCGCGGTGCTCGGCTTCGCCGGCCAGCAGCGGCACTTCGCAGCTGCGGCACATGCCTTCGCGGCACGAGAAGGGGACGCTGACGCTCGCCTCTTCCAGGGCCTCCAGCAGGCTCTGCCCGGGCTGCACGCTGAGCGTCCTGCCACTGCGGCGCAGCAGCACGTTGAAACTGCCGGCGGGTTGTGCCGACACGGGCGACGCAGGCGCCGCGAAGCGCTCGAAATGTGTCGCCGACCGGAGCACGCCAACGCCAGCCGCGGCCACGCCTACCGCGCTCATCAAACCTTCCGGACCGCAGCAGTACACATGGGCACCTGGCGGCGTCCGTTGGAGCCAGCCGGCCAGATCGGGTGGCACGCCATCCGTCTCCTGGTCGACGTGCAGCGCGACCCGGTCGCCATGGCGCGCCAATGTCCAGGCGTAGGCGGCGCGGGCGCGGGTGCGCACGCAGTACAGCAGCCGCCACGGGTGACCGTGGGCCTCACACCACAGGACCATGCTCAGGATCGGCGTGATGCCGATGCCGCCGGCCACGAAGAGATGTTCCGAAGCGTACGGGGCGAGGCCGAACAAGGCCCGCGGCGCACCGACTTCGACGACGTCGCCGACGGCCAACCGTTGGTGCACGTACGCCGATCCGCCGCGGGATGCGGGCGCCAGGCCCACCCCCAGCACGTACCGGTCGCGCTCCAACGGCGAGTTGGCGAGCGAGTACTGACGGCAGATCGCGCCGGGCAAGTGCAGGTCCACATGGGCGCCTGCGGTGAAGGCCGGCAGCGCCGCGCCGTCCGGCGCGCGCAACTCCAGGCCGAGCACATCCTGCGCCTCCTGCGTGAGGCGCGACACGATGAGCTGCATGGCTTACACCCTGACGGCGGGCGCGGCCGGTGTTTGCACGGCGACCACCGGGATCACCGCCCGAGTGGCCGCCGCCTCCTGCTCCAGGCGGCGCGCGACGATCCAGCGGAACTGGTTCAACGCTGCATCGATGCCGAAGGCCACCATCTTGAAGTCCGGTGCCAGCGACAGACTGCGGTGCTGCGCCGTGATGATCTCGCGGTCTTCCTCGAACGCATCGACCACCGCCTGGTGGATTGACCGCGTCACCTGCGGCTGGTCGATCGCGAAGTTGTGTGGGTGCGCGAAAAAGTAGTGGGTCGAATGCTCCGTCTCCGGTGTGATGGCCTGGCATCCGCGGAATTCGATGGCGCCTTCTCGCTCGCCCTGCTGGGCTCCCTGCCCCGTCGGGGCCATGCCCGAATCCATCAGCAAGATGGCCGGCACGGTGAAGTTGTAGATGTTCCAGCGGTCGACCTTGCCGCCCCAGTCCTTGACCGCCGTAGCGAACGGCGGCGGATCGGTGTCCAAGGCCCAGCGCGTGATCCTGACGCCGTTGTCGAGCCGCTCGACCTTGGGCTGGCTGGCTGCATAGTCGGCCCCGCCGCCCAGGGTCGTGGGGTGCACGAAGGGCAGGTGCGAAAAATCCAGCAGGTTGTCGCAGATCAGCAGGTAGTTGACGTCGTAGTGGATGTAGCCGTCCTCGCTGCGCCAGCCTGGATCGTCGAGCCACGGCGTGTCGGCGATGAGCGCAGGGTCGGCCTGGTCCTGGTCGCCCATCCAGATCCAGATCCAGCGGTGGCGCTGCACGACGGGAAACGTGCGCACCCTGGCCTGCGGCGGAATGCGGGGTTGCGCGGGCGCCTCGACGCACTGGCCAGTCGCGTCGAACTTCAGCCCGTGGTACAGGCACCGAACGCAGTCGCCTTCGCGCCGCCCGACCGACAACGGCGCGCCGCGGTGGCAGCAGCGGTCTTCCAGGGCGACGATCTCGCCGTCCTGCTTGCGGTACATCAAAACCGGCACACCGATGATGGTGCGGGCAAACAGGCCGTCGGTGCCGACCTCCTTGTCCCAGGCGGCCACATACCAGGTGTTCTTGATGAACATGGGGCGTCTCCTTGTCGTTGTGCCGTCTGAGTTGCGGCGTGGGGACAAGTTTGGCCCCTGGGTTTGCATGTATCAATCGCATGATGCTCATTCCTACAATGAGCGCCATGCATGAAGATGGGCTGGACCTGAACCTGCTGACCGTGTTCGATGCCCTGCTGCGCGAACGCAATGTCACCAAGGCAGCGCAGGCGCTGGGCATGACGCAGAGCGCCACCAGCCATGCGCTGAACCGGCTGCGCGCGTTCTACGACGACCCGCTGTTCGTGAAGGTGGCCGCCAGGATGGAGCCGACCTTGAAAGCCGAGGCGCTGCGGACCGCCGTCGTCGAAGTCATGTCGCTGGTGCGCCAGCAGATCCTTGCGGGCGCGCGCTTCGAGCCCAAACAGGCCCGCAGAACCTTCACGCTGTGCATGACCGACATGGGTGAACTGGTCTTCTTGCCACCGCTGCTGGAGCGGTTCAAGCACGACGCGCCAGGCTGTTCCCTGCGCACGATGCAGGTGCCGACCGAACAGATCGAAGGCCTGCTGGCATCCGGTGAGGCAGATCTGGCGGTGGGCTCCATCCGGTCGGCGCCAGAAGGCCTGTACCAGCAACGCTTGTTCCTGCACTCGTTCGTGACCATCGCCAGCACGCGCAACCGCGAACTCGGCACCAAGCTGACCCGCGCGCAGTTCGAGAGCATGCGGCACATCGTGGTGACGCTCACGGGCCGCACCGCGGAGAGCTACGACAAGGTGCTGGAAGAGCAAGGCATCCAACGCAAGGTGGCGCTGCTGACGCCGCACTTCCTCGCGGTTCCTTTGCTGATGGACCGCCAGCCTGACCTGCTTGCGACGGTGCCCCGGCAGTTGGCGGACACCTTCCACCAGCTCGGCGCGGTGCGGATCTTCGATCCTCCGGTCGCGATTCCGGACTTCCAGCTCAACCAGCACTGGCATCCGCGCTTCCACCACGACCCGGCCATCGTCTGGCTGCGTGAGGCGATGAAGCGCACCTTCGAGAACTACCCGCACGTCGTCACGCGCGACATGCCGGCTTGAGGCAGGCAGCGGATCCACAGGGCTCCCTGGCCGACCGGCCGCGCGGGGCCGCGGGGCAGCAGGCCGTGGCCGTGCGGCCGGCTACCATGGCCAGCCCATGCCCGACGACCTGCATTCACTGAGCCTCGCCGACCTGCGCCTGCTGGCCCTGCTGCTGGCCGAGCGCAGCATCACGCGGGTGGCCGAGGCGAGCGGCCAGGCCCAGCCGGCCGTGAGCCGCAAGCTGCAGCGCCTGCGCGAGGTGCTGGCCGACCCGCTGCTGGTGCGCAGCGGCGCGCGCATGGTGCTGACCGAGCGCGCCCAGACCCTGCGCGAGCCTTTGCGCGAGATCATGGCGCAGGCCGCGCGGCTGGAAGCCGGCGGCAGCTTCGACCCGGCGCGGGCCGAGCGCGCCTTCCACATCGTCTGCTCCGACTGCCTGCCGCCCGATTTCCTGCCTGGCGTCGTGGCGCGGCTGGTCGGCGCCGGCCCGCGCATCGCCGCCCATGTGCGGCCGGCCGACGCGGCCTTCGACCTGGCCCAGGCCCTGGACGAAGGCAGCGTGGACCTGGTCATCAACAACGACCCGCGCCCGCGCGAGGACCTGCGCATGGCCGCGCTGTTCACCGACGACATCGTCTGCCTGATGCGGCGCGGCCACCCGCTCGCGCAGGAGCGCCGCATCCCGCTCGCGCGCTACCTGCGCATGCGCCACCTGGCGCCGCACACGGGCGCGCAGCCGCGCACCGGACCCATCGACGGCGAGCTGGCCAAGACGGGCTACCAGCGCCAGATCGTCGCCACCGTGCCCGAATTCAACCTGGCGCCCTATGCGCTGCTGGACAGCGACCTGGTCTTCACGACGGCCAGGCGCTTCGCTGCGCACTACGCGGCGCGCCTGCCGCTGGTGATGGCGCCCGCGCCGGCCGAACTGCCGCCCATGCGCTTCTACCAGCTCTGGCACGAGCGCAGCCACGCCAGCGCGGCCAGCCGCTGGCTGCGCGCGCAGGTGCAGGCCCAGGTCCAGGCGCCGGAGCAGGCGCCATCCGCGGCGCCCGGCTGACCGGAGCGCCGGCGCGCCGCCCCCCGGCCCGATCGCCGCGGATCAGTGCTTGTGCTGTGCCGGCGCGGCGCTGGCGTTGACCGCGCGCACGGGCGCCTGCACCTGCACCGATTCGCGCTGGCCGTCCTTGCCCTCGAACACCAGCGTCAGCGGCACGGTGTCGCCGGCCTTCACCTGCGCGGGCAGGTCCATCAGCATCACGTGGTAGCCGCCAGGCTTGAGTTCCACGGTCTTGCCGGCCGGCAGCTCCAGGCCGGGCACATGGCGCATGCGCATCACGTTGTCCTGCAGCGCCATCTCGTGCACCTCGACGATGGGCGCGCTCGGTGAGCTGGCAGACACCAGGCGCACGTCCTTGGCCGAGCGCAGCTGCATGAAGGCGCCCGTGCCCTTTTGCTGCGGCACGGTGGCGCGCACCCAGGCGTCCTGCACGGTGACCTGGGCCTGCGCGGCGCCGGCGGCGAGCAGCGTGGCGGCGAGGATGGTGCGCAATGTGTTGTTCATGGAAGCTCTCCTGTGGATGGTGGTGGGGGTCAGGCCAGCAGCCGGCGCAGGTCCTGCGCGTACTGCTCGGCGGTCTGGTCGTGCTTCAAGACCACGCGCAGCTTGCCGGCGGGATCGTAGACATAGCTCAACGCCGTGTGGTCCATGGTGTAGGAGGCGCCGGTCGGCACCTTCTTGTAGTAGGCCTTGAAGTCCCGCGCGAGTGCTGCGGTCTCCTCCGGCGAACCATACAGGCCCAGGAAGCTCTCGTCGAAGGCCGTGGTGTAGGCCTTCAACACATCGGGCGTGTCGCGCTCGGGGTCGACCGTGACGAAGACCACCTGCAGCCGCCCGCCCTGCGCGCCGAGCAGGGCCTTGGCCTGTGCCGCGCGGGCCAGCGCGGTCGGGCAGACATCGGGGCACTGCGTGAAGCCGAAGAACAGCAGGACCGCCTGGCCCTTGAAGTCTGCCAGCGTGCGGGTGCGGCCATCCGGATCCTTCAAGCTGAAGTCGCGCCCGTAGTCGGCGCCCGAGATGTCGATGCCGTGCCAGGCCGGCGTACCAGGCTGGCAGGCCGTCAACAGGCTGGCCAGCGCGGCGCTGCCCGCCACGAGCAGGCGGCGGCGGTGGAGGTGCAGGTCGTTCAGGTGCATGGTGGTGCTCCGCGTCAAAAGGTGTACAGCGCCGACAGCTGCGCATGGCGCCCCTGCGCCGGCGTGATCCAGCGCGCCACGTGCAGGTGGCTGGACACGTGGTAGGCCTTGCCAGTCACGTTGCGCAGCGCCAGCTGCAGCTCCACGGCCTGGCCGGCGCCCAGCGGCTTCTTCCAGGACTGCGTGAGGTCCAGGCGCGCGTAGCCCGGCAGCACCACCGTGTTGGCGCGGTCGGCGTAGCGCGCGCTCTGGGCATAGATGCCGGCACCGGTGCGCCACTGCACGTCCGAGGTGCTGGCCCATCGGTATTCGCCCCACAGGCTCAGCGCGTGCGGCGCGACGTTGGGCGTGGTCTTGCCGGCCAACAGCGCATTGGCCAGCACCACGGCGCGGGTGTAGGCGTAGGCGGCCCGCACGCTGAGGCGCTCGCCGAGCTGGCCCGTCAGCGAGGCCTCCAGGCCGCGCGAGCGCCCCGTCCCGTCGACCGTGAAGTCGAAGGCGTTCAGCGGGGTGCTCTGGTCGGCCGAGATCATGTTGCGCTGGTCCAGCTGGAACAGCGCCACGTCGGATGCCAGCACGCCGCCCCGCCACAGCGACTTCCAGCCGACTTCGACCTGGCGCGTGCGGCGCGACGGCAGCGACTGGCTGGACGACGACGCCACCTGGTTCGGCGCCATGCCCTTGGCCCAGTTGGCGTACAGGCTGTCGCTCTCCGAGAGCCGGTGCAGCAGGCCGAGCTTGGGCGAGAACACGGCCTCGTGCACGGCGCGCGTACCGGCCGTGCCGTAGAGGAAGTCCTGCTGCGCATAGCGCAGGCCTGCCACGAAGGTCCAGGCGCCCAGGTCGATCTGGTCCTGCACCGAGGCGGCCAGGCTCCTGAGGTTCTGTGTGGTCAGGGCACCGGCCGCGAGGCTGCTCCAGGCCGGGATGGCGACGCGGCCGTAGACCGGGTCGAACACGTCGATGGGCGCGCTGGCCGATGTGGGCACGGTCAGCGAGGGCTGGTCGAGCGTCTCGCGGTAGTAGTCCAGCCCGAAGAACAGCTGGTGCCGCGCCGCGCCCGTCGCCTGCCGGCTGCTCAGCGACACCGCCGCCGCATCGATGCGCCGGTCCGTGCCGGGCTCCACCGAGGCGCTGCGGGCCCAGGTGCCGGCTGGCGTGGCCGGCGAAACGGGGAGCGGGTTGCCAATCAGGAAGCTCTTCACCGAGGTGGCGTCGGCCCGCAGGTGCGTGAGGTCCACGGCCAGCCGCGTGTCGGCACCCAGCGCCACATCGCCGTGCAGGTCGAGGATGCGCGTGTCCGTGGTCGAGTCCTGGCCCGGTTCGCCGAACTGGCGGTCGCGCGGCACGTCCACGGGGCGGTCGCCCAGCGATGGGATGCCGTAGTCGGGCTGGTAGCGCTGGCGGATCAGCTCGGCCCCGGCGCGCAGGTGGTAGCGCGCGCCGTCGCTCTTGGCGATGCCGAGCTTGAGGCCTTCCAGCTGGTCGGGCACGTGCCGCCATTCGCTGGCATGGGACCGCGTGAGCACCAGCCGGGCCGCCAGCTCCTGCTCGGCGTTCAGCACGCGGTTGATGTCGGCAGACCAGGCCAGTGCGCCGGCGTTGCCGACGCCCGCGCTGACCGAGCCGAAGTCCGCCAGCCGCGGCTGCTTGGTCACGAGGTTGACGGTGCCGCCGGGTTCGCTGCGCACGCCCAGTGCCGCGCCCGGCCCGCGCAGCACGTCGATGGATTCGACGAAGGCCGCGGCGAAGGGGTAGTTGGACAGCCGCACGCCGTCGCGCAGGATGCGGCTGGAGCCGGTCGCGCTGTCCATGATGGCGCCGCGCAGCGTGAAGAACTGGCTGTGCGCGCCATTGAAGCCGGAATCGGCCTGCACGCCGGGAATGTTGCGCAGCGCCTCCTGCAGCGTCGTGCCGCCCTGGGCGCGCAGCACGTCCACGGGCAGGCTGGAGGCCGAGAACGGCGTGTCCATGGTCGAGGCGCTGGTGCCCGTCGCCAGGCTGCCGGCGCGCAGGATCTGGGGCACGGCGGATTCGCGCACCACCACTGCGGGCAAGGCGCTGCCGGGCTCGGCCTGCGCCTGGGCCCAGGCCGCGGGCGCGGTGGCGGCCGCCATGGCCCAGGTGAGCTGCCGCAATGCGCGGCGGCGGGTCGATCGGAATGCGTGGTGCACGGCACAACCTCGAAGGAACAGGGTCTGCAATCGCGCAGGCCATCGGCGAACGCGGCGGCACTGCACAGTAAGGAGCGCCGGCGCACGCCCTTGCGGGCGTGAAGCGTCGCGGCGCGAACTCAGACCAGGGAGGGTGGGCCGCGTGGCGGCAGCGGCGCGCCGACCAGCGCCGCGATGTGCGCAGCCACCGAGGGCTGCAGGGCATGCGCCAGCGGCTGCGGCGCGGCGCAGGGAGCCGGGTACGGTGCCGCTGGCAAGGTGGCCGCCAGGCACATGGGGCAGTCCAGCGTGTGGTGCACGGCGGCACCGTCCTTGGCGCCACCATCGCCGAGTGCCACCAGCTTCACGCCGCCGCTGGCCGTGCAGACCAGCTCCATGGCCTGGGGCTGCACCAGGGGCGACGCGACCGCCACGCCCATGGCCAACACGAACCACGCCAGAACGAGGCGGGCCAGCAGCGTGGAGCGGCGCAGCGATTGCATGGGCGGCGATCATAAGTCGGCCGGCGCGCTGCGGCCTTCGGCCACCAGTGGGGCAAATTGACCCAGGGCGGGCGCGCCCGGGCCACGGTGCTGCAGGGACGCTGGCTATACTGCGCCCGCCCTCGGAACCACGTTCCGCGGGCATCCGTGCGACAGGTGTCCGCATGCCCTGCATGTGGAGTAAACGGGAACGGGGTGAAGGCTGCAGCCACGATGAGGCGGCGGCCCAGGCCCCGGCTGCCCCCGCAACGGTAAGCAAGCGACAACGCCGATCGCCTCTCTGGCAGGACCATCCTGCCAGGCGGGCCGTCACTGGGTTCGCACGTGGTCTGCCACAGCAGATGCGCGACGGGCCTGGGAAGACGCGGCGCTGGCAGGGCCTCCCTCTGCCCCTTGCGAGCCCGGAGACCGGCCTGGCGCGTTCGTGCATGCCCAGCATGCGAAAGCCAGCCGTCTGCGGGGTGCAGGCAGCGGCGCTCGGCCGCCTGGCGCACGCGCGCAGCGACCGGGCGTTGCTGTCGCAGCAAGCGGTCCGGCCCTGCCCTTGACGATGCCGCGCCGCCACGCTCCTGCCCCGCCACTGCACCACGCCGCGCCGACCTGCGCGGCGCACGCCGTGCACCGGCGCCGCGCCACCGCCTGTCCAGCCTCCCAAAGGAAACCCGCATGCACATCGAACCCGGCGTCGTCGACGGCGCCAAGATCGTCCTGAGCTACGCCACCGCCACCGCCGCCTTCGGCCTCACCGCCTGGATGGCGCGCCAGGATGCGCGCGCCGATGCGCGCCGCGGCGGGTGGCCGGCGCTGCTGGCGCGCAGCCCGCTGACCAGCCTGGCGGTGTTCTGCTTCTTCGAGGTCTTCCCGCACGAGCCGGTGGGCGTGTCCGAGGTGCACCTCGTCCTCGGCTCCACGCTGCTGCTGCTGTTCGGCGCCGGTGCCACGGCCATCGGCCTGGCGGCGGGGCTGCTGGCCCAGGGCCTGTTCTTCGCGCCGGCCGACCTGCCGCAGTACGGCATGAACGTGACCACGCTGCTGGTGCCGCTCTATGCCATCCACCAGCTGGCACGGCGCATCATCCCGGCGCGCACGGCCTACGTGGACATCCGGTACCGCCAGGCACTCGCGCTGTCGCTCACCTACCAGGGCGGCATCGTGCTGTGGGTCGCGTTCTGGGCGCTGTATGGCCATGGCGTGGGCGCCGAGACGCTGGCCGAGGTCGGCCGCTTCGGCGCGGCCTACCTGGGCGTGGTGCTGCTGGAGCCGCTGGTCGACCTGGGCGTGCTGTGGGGCGCCAAGGCCCTGGCCGGCCTCACGCGCGGCCGCTTGTTCACGGCGCGGCTGCACGCTGCCGCCTGAAGGCGCTGCCCCGCGCATGCGCGCGCACGGCCCGGCGGCGCTGCTGGCCGCACTGCTGTTGCACGGCGGGCCCGGCCTGCCCCCGGCCTGCGCGGCCGATGCCCCGGCGCGCCCGCCAACGGCCGCGCCGGCCACGGCCTGGCGCATCGTCTCGCTGCAGCCTTCGCTGACCGAGACGCTCTGCGCGCTCGACGCCTGCGACCGGCTGGTCGGCATCGACCGCTACGCCGACTGGCCCGCGAGCGTGCAGCGGCTGCCGCGCTTGGGCGGCCTGGCCGATGCCGACATCGAGCGCATCGTCGCCACCCGCCCCGACCTCGTGCTGCTGCGCCCGCGCAACCGCGCGGCCGAGCGGCTGCGCGAACTGGGCCTCAACGTGCTGGCGCTGGACGCCCGGTCGCATGCCGACATGCGCCGCAACATGGAAACCGTGGCCCAGGCCATCGGCCGCCCCGGCGCGGGCGAGGCGCTGTGGGCGCGCACGGACGCGCGGCTCGAGGCGCTGCGCGGGCAGCTGCCGGCGCACTGGCAGGGCAAGCGCGTGTACTTCGAGCTGCACGGCGGCGTGGCCGCGGCCGGCGAGGCCTCGTTCATCGGCGAGACGCTGGCGCGGCTGGGCCTGCGCAACGTGGTGCCGGCCCAGCTCGGCGCCTTTCCCAAGCTCGGGCCCGAGTACGCGCTGCGCGCCGACCCCGATCTGCTGATCGTGCACGACATGCCGGGCGCGCCACCGCTGCAGGCGCGCCCCGGCTGGCATGCGATGCGCGCCGTGCGCGAGGGGCGCGCCTGCCGCATTGCGGAGCCGCGCTTCGACGTGCTGGTGCGGCCGGGGCCGCGCCTGGACGAGGCGGCGCAGCACATCCTGGCCTGCCTGGCGGCGGTGGACCGGCAGTTGGCCGGCGCGCGCTAGCCGCCTGGCCAGCGCGCACTGCCGACGCCATGGCCGACCGCCCTGCGCCGATCGCGGCATCCACGGCGATGGGCCGGTGCGGTGCAAGAAGCGCTTGCCCGCCAGCGCCTGGCGCGCGGGCGCCGCGTCAGCACCAGGCCTCGGCGTGCAGGCACTCGGCGCCCCAGGCCTGCGCCAGCGCCTGCGCGCGGCCCAGCCGCAGGCGGCCCAGCTCGAAGTCCACCACGCGCAGCTGCGCAGCCTCTGCCGGGCGCGCCGGCCAGTCGCGCGAACGGCCGTCGGTCAAGAGCCAGAGCCAGCCCTCGCCGCCGGCCCGGGCCAGCAGCTGCCCGGCCTGGGCGATGGCCGGGCCCAGCGGCGTGCCGCCGCCACCGCCGATCGGATGCACCCAGTCGTCGTTCCAGGCCGCGGCCTTGCGCGGCGGCAGGCGCAGTTCCACGCGCGTGCCGGCGAAGCACAGCAGCGCCACGCGCTCGCGCCGGCGGTAGGCCTGCTCCATCAGCGCCAGCAACACGCCCTTGGCACGCGCGAGCGCGCCGCCGCTGGCCATCGAGCCCGAGCAATCGAGCACGAAACAGTGCAGCCGCTGGCTGGACGGCGGCTGCGGCTGGCGATGCAGGTGCTGCCACGCGAGTGGCGCTGCACCGCGTGCCGCGAAGGTCGCGGGCCAGTCCCAGCCGCCGGTGGCGGCGCCGCGCTGCGGCGGGCTCGCGGTCTGCGCCTTCGCACCGGGCGCGCGCCCTGCCGCCAGGCCGGGCGCTGCGTCGGCACGAAGGCTCAGGCTTTTTTTGCGGCGGCCCTCGTGCCGGCTGGCAGCAGGTCGGGCACGGCCAGGCGCACGGTGCCCACGGGCTCGGCCGGCATCGCCCCCCAGTCCGACACTGCGTCGCCGCGGCCCTGGGCGGTGCTCTCGCCGACATGCGCCTGCGGCGGTGGGGCCGCAGGCGGCGTCGCTGGTGCCGGTGCCGGCGCGGACGAAGGCGCTGGCGCTGCCACCCCCGGCTTGCGCCGGTGCACGAGCGCCAGTTCGGCCACGGCCTGCACGTGCGCGGGCGTGACCTCTGCATCGCCCTGCCAGGCCGCCAAGGCACGCGCCGCGCGCAGCAGCACGAGGTCGGCGCGCACGCCGTCCACCTCGGCTTGCACGCACAGCGCGCCCGCGGCCTGCAGCACCGCGTCGGACCAGGGCAGCGCCTCGGGGCCCAGCACGCGGGCGCGGGCCATGGCCAGCCGCTCGGCCAGCGCGGCCTGCGCCGCGGCATGCCGGGTGCGGAAGGCCGCCGGATCGGCCTCGAACTGCAGCCGCGCGCGCACGATGGCCTGGCGCTCCGCCGGGTCGGCCACGTTGGCCAGGCGCACGCACAGGCCCAGGCGGTCCAGCAGCTGCGGGCGCAGCGCGCCCTCCTCCGGGTTCATGGTGCCCACGAGCACGAAGCGCGCGGCATGGCGGTGCGAGATGCCGTCGCGCTCGACCGCGTTGACGCCGCTGGCCGCGGCATCGAGCAGCACGTCGACAAGGGCGTCGGGCAGCAGGTTGATCTCGTCCACGTAGAGCACGCCGCCGTGCGCGCGCGCCAGCAGGCCGGGCGCGAACCGCACGGCGTGGCCGGCCAGGGCCTGCTGCAGGTCGAGCGTGCCGGCCACGTGCGCGAGCGAGGCGCCCAGCGGCAGCGTGACGAAGGGCGCGGCAGGGATCAGCTCGGCCAGCGCGCGCGCGGCCGTGGACTTGGCCGTGCCGCGCGGGCCTTCGACGAGCACGCCGCCGATGCGCGGGTCGATCGCGGCCAGCAGCAGCGCCTGGCGCAGCGCGGGCTGGCCGGCGATGGCGGCGAACGGGAACAGCGCGGGCAGCTCGGTGGCTTCGGTGGCGCTCATGGCCTTCCTTCCTGGTGGTTCTCGTGGTCCAGCAGCAGGTCTTCGAGCTGCTGGCGGTAGTCGCCGGGTTGCTCCCACAGGCCGCGCTGCATGGCTTCGAGCAGCCGCTCCAGCATGCCGCGCAAGGCCTCGGGGTTGTGCTCGGCGACGAAACCGCGCGTGGCGGCGTCGAGCACGAAGGCGTCGGCCACGAGCGCGTAGTGGTGGTCGGCGACCTGGCCCGTGGTGGCGTCGAAGCCGAACAGGTAGTCGACCGTGGCGGCCATCTCGAACGCGCCCTTGTAGCCGTGGCGCATGGCCCCCGCGATCCACTTGGGATTGGTGACGCGCGCGCGCACCACGCGGCCGATCTCCTGGTGCAGCGTGCGCACGCGCGGCTGCAGCGGGTTGGCGTTGTCGCCGTGGTAGAGCGCCGGCGTCCGGCCCGACACCGCGCGCACGGCCGCGGCCATGCCGCCCTGGAACTGCAGGTAGTCGGACGAGTCGAGGATGTCGTGTTCGCGGCTGTCCTGGTTCTGGGCCACGATGTCGAGCGCGCCCAGGCGCCGGCGCAAGGCGGCACCGGCGGGCTCGCCCTCGCTGTCCTGGCCGTAGGCATGGGCGCTCCAGCCGATCCACGCCGTGGCCAGGTCGCCGGCGTCCTGCCAGTCACCGCTGTGCAGCAGCGGGTCCAGGCCCGTGCCGTAGTGGCCGGGCGGCGCGCCGAACACGCGCCAGCCGGCCTGGCGGCGTGCCTGCGCTTCGCCGGCGCCTTGCGCCTGCAGCGCCTGGGCTTCGGCCAGGATGCGCGCGCGGATGGGGTTGTCCTCGGCGTCTTCCTCCAGCGCGGCCACGGCCTGCACGGCGGCGTCGAACATCTGCACGGCGAGCGGAAACGCGTCGCGGAAGAAGCCCGAGATGCGCAGCGTGACGTCCACGCGCGGGCGGTGCAGGCCGGCGCGCGGCACCACCTCGAAATCCTGCACGCGCTGGCTGCCGGGGGCCCAGCGCGGCCGCACGCCGATCAGCGCGAAGGCCTGGGCGAGGTCGTCGCCGCCGGTGCGCATGGTGGCCGTGCCCCAGACCGACAGGCCCAGCGCGCGCGGGTACTCGCCGTGTTCCTGCAGGTAGCGCTCGATGAGCTGGCGCGCAGCCTGCTGGCCCAGTTCCCAGGCGGCCTGGGTCGGGATGGCGCGCGTGTCCAGCGTGTAGAAGTTGCGGCCGGTGGGCAGCACGTCGGGCCGCCCGCGCGACGGCGAGCCGCTGGGCCCGGCCGGCACGAACAGGCCGCGCAGGCCGCGCGCGAGCTGGCGCAGCTCCTCGCTGCCGCAGGCGTCCAGGGCCGGCGCCAGCTGATCCTGCACGCGCTGCAGGACGGCCTGGGTCTGCGGCCAGCCGGCAGCCTGCCGGCCGTCGTCCAGCAGCTGCTGGGCCAGCAGTTCGAGCCGTTCGCGTGTGTCGCCTTCGTGGCGCCAGGGCTCGGCGCTCAGGGCCTGCAGTGCGGGGGGCCGCGGGCCGGCCCAGGGCCGTGCCGGCTCCAGCCGCAGCGGATCGAAGCCCGTGTCCGGCAGCAGATCGGCCGCCAGTGCCCCCAGTAGCCCGGCATCGCCGCCCGACGGAAAGCGGGCCAGCGCGAGCAAGGTGTCGCGCCGTTGCCGGCCTTCGGGCGAGCGGCCGAACACATGCAGGCCGTCGCGGATCTGCGTCTCCTTGAGTTCGCACAGGTAGGCGTCGATGCGCTCGAGCAGTGCTTGCTCGTCGTCCTCGGCGCCCGGCGGCAGGTCCAGTTCGCCGGCCAGGTGCTGGCGCCGCACGGCGCCCACGATCTGGCGCCGCAGCAGCGCGGCACGGCGCGCGTCGACCAGCAGCGCGTCGTAGTACTCGTCCACCAGCCGCTCCAGGTCCTGCAGCGGCCCGTGGCTCTCGGCGCGCGTGAGCGGCGGCATCAGGTGGTCCACGATCACGGCCTGGCTGCGGCGCTTGGCCTGCGCGCCCTCGCCCGGGTCGTTGACGATGAAGGGGTACAGGTGCGGCAGCGGGCCCAGGATGGCGTCGGGCCAGCAGGTGCCCGAGAGCGCCAGGCTCTTGCCGGGCAGCCATTCGAGGTTGCCGTGCTTGCCCACGTGGACGATGGCGTCGATGGCGAAGGCGTCGCGCAGCCAGAAGTAGAACGCCAGGTAGTGGTGCGGCGGCACGAGCTCGGCGTCGTGGTAGGTGGCGTAGTCCTGCGCGCCGGCGGTGCTCAGCGCACGCGCCGGCTGGATGCCGATGAAGACCTGGCCCAGCCGCAGGCCGGCGACCATGAAGCGGCCCTGGCGCAGCGCCGGGTCGGCCTCGGGCGGGCCCCAGCGCGCATCGATGGCGGCGGCCATGCCGTGGGGCAGCGCGGCCAGGCGCGCCCGGTAGTCGGCCAGCGCGTAGCTTTGCCAGGCCGGGCGCAGCGGCCATTGCGCCGGGTCGTTGGCGATGCCCTGCTGCAGCAGGCGCATCAGCGCGTCGCCGTCCTGCGGCAACGGGGCGTCGCCGAGCTGGTAGCCCTCGGTGGCCAGCGCCTGCAGGATGGCCATCACCGAGGCCGGCGTGTCCAGCCCCACGCCACTGCCGATGCGGCCCTCGCTGCCCGGGTAGTTGGCCAGCACGAGCGCGAGGCGCTTCTCCTGCGGCGCCAGGCTGCGCAGCCGGCACCAGCGCTGCGCGAGCTCGGCCACGAAGTCCACGCGGTCGGGCTCGGGCTGGTAGGCCACGATGTCGGCCTGCGTGACCGGGCAGCGGTGGGCCAGGCCCTTGAAACTGACCGCGCGCGTGACGATGCGGCCGTCCATCTCGGGCAGCACCACCTGCATGGCGATGTCGCGCGGACGCAGTCCCTGGGCATCGGCCAGCCAGTCGGCATGGTTGCCGCCGCTCGTGATGACCTGCAGCACGGGCGCGTCGCCGGCCAGGGCCTGGCCAGGCTCCAGCGCCGAGAAGGCCGTGGTGTTGAGCACGAGCTGCACCGCGTGCTCGCTGCACAGCGTGCGCAGCGTGGACAGGCACAGCGCGTCCTTGAGCGAATCCAGCGCCAGCGGCAGCGGGTTCATGCCGCGCGCATGCAGCGCCAGGGCCAGCGCGTCGAAGGCGGCCGTGTTGCCCGCCAGCAGGTGCGAACGGTAGAACACCAGCGCGACCACCGGTGCGCCAGGCTTCCAGGCGGCGCGCAGGTCGTCGATGCCGGGCACGGCATGGGCCGTGGCGCACAGCGCGGGCGGCACGTGGAGCGCCGCCTGCGGCAGGCTGCGCGGCGGGGGCGGTGCCTCGCCCTGCTGCAGGCCCAGGTGCGCTGTGGCCTGCAGGAAGGCGCGCGCGTTGGCCGGCCCGCCCGCGCGCAGGTACTGCCAGAGCAGCCGGCCATCGGCCTGCGGCAGCGTGCCACGTGCGAGCAGGTGCGGGTCTTCCTGCAGGTCGCCCGAGAACATGGCCAGGCGCTGGCCCTTGGCGCGCGCGAGTGCGGCGATCTGCTGCACGCCGTAGGGCCAGGCCGATTCCGAGCCCAGGTGGTCGACCACCACCACGCGCGCGTGCTGCAGCACCTCGTCCACGTACAGGTCGAGCGAGGCCGGCTGGCGCAGGTACAGCAGGTTGGCCAGGCGCAGGCTGGGGTAGCCGGGCAGTTGCTGGGCGGCGGCCGACAACAGGGCCAGCGTGGTGTCGGCCGAGCTCAGCACGACGATGTCGGCCGGCTGCTGGTCGAGCCGCGTGACGATGCTGGGGTCTTCGACGAAGCCGCCGGGGCGGGTGGACAGCAGGTGCATGTCAGTGCTCCAGGGCGACAAAGCCCGCGGCCGAGCGCAGCGATGGCACGAGTCCCAGGCCGAGCGCAGCGATGGCCCGTGTGGGAGTTCCCCCTGTGCCCACGCCGAGGAGCACAGTGGACTGGGCGGCGCGGGGAACCTCGCGCTTTGTGAACTGACTCATTGCACTTGTCCGAGCTGAGTGAACGCAGTGAACGGTGCGAGTTGTGCAATGCGCCCAGGCCGCGAGCACCGCAGGTTGCCCGGAGCGCCAGCGCAGGGACGGGGGCACCGGGGCCGCCTTCTCTTTGGTTACTTTCTCTTGGCGGAGCAAGAGAAAGTGACTGCACTGCCGGGGGCATATCCCGGTCCCTGGTGCTCGTGCGAACGCAGTGCGTTCTATGCACGGAAGTTGCTGATCGGCGTTCGGGAGCGGGGATTTCGCCCCCGCACGACGACTCACTTTTCTTGCTTCGCCAAGAAAAGTAAGCAAAAGAAGGCGACCCCGCTGCCCCTGTCCTTCCGCTTCGCTCCAGGCAACCTGCGGTGCTCGCACCATGGGCTGCATTGCGCAACTCGCACCGTTCGCTTCGCTCACTACGCTCGGACAAGCGCAATGAGTCAGTTCACGAAGCGCGAGGTTCCCCGCGCAGCCCATGGCACTGCGCTCCTCGGCAGGGGCACAGGGGGAAGTCCCACACGGGCCATCGCTGCGCTCGGCCGCGAATGGCCTGCGCTGCGCGCGGCGAAGTCCGAAGGTGCGATGTTTCATGTCAGGCCTGGACGCCCGCCAGGCCCGCGCGCAGCGCGGCCTCGTCCAGGTCCTGGCCGATGAACACGAGCCGCGTGCCGCGTCGCTCGCCCTCGCGCCAGGCGCGGTCGAAATGGTGGTCCAGCCTTCTGCCCACGCCCTGCAGCAGCCAGCGCATCGGCTTGCCGGGAATCTCCGCGAAGCCCTTCACGCGCAGGATGGTCTGCTGCTCCACCAGCCGCGCCAGGGCGGCCAGCAGGCGCTCGCGGTCCACGGCCGGCAACTCGACCACGTGCGCGTCGAACGCGTCGTGGTCGTGGTCTTCGTCGTGGTCGTGGTGGCTCACGCGCTGGTCGATGGTGGTCTCGGCCGCCTTGGCCAGGCCCAGCAGCACGTCGAGCGGCAGCTGGCCCTGGGTCGACTGCACGATCTTCACGGCGGGCGGCAGCTCCTCGCGCACCAGGGCGGTCACGCGCGCCAGGGCAGCGGCGTCGACCAGGTCGGTCTTGTTCAGCACCACGAGGTCGGCGGCCGAGAGCTGGTCTTCGAACAGCTCGTGCAGCGGCGATTCGTGGTCGAGGTTGGCATCGGCACGGCGCTGTTCGTCCACGGCCGCCGGGTTGGCCGCGAACTGGCCGGCATCGGCGGCCGGCGTGTCGACCACGGTGACCACCGCGTCGACCGTGAACACGTTGGCGATCTCCGGCCACTGGAAGGCCTGCACCAGCGGCTTGGGCAGCGCCAGGCCGCTGGTCTCGATCAGCACCGCGTCGATGCGGTCGCGGCGCGCGGCCAGCTGCTGCATGACGGGGAAGAACTCTTCCTGCACGGTGCAGCACATGCAGCCGTTGGCCAGCTCGTAGAGCGCGCCTTCCTGCACCTGGCCGTCTTCGTCGCAGCCGATGCCGCAGCCCTTGAGGATCTCGCCGTCGATGCCGAGTTCGCCGAACTCGTTGACGATCACGGCGATGCGCCGGCCGTCGGCGTTGTCCAGGATGTGGCGCAGCAGCGTGGTCTTGCCGCTGCCCAGGAAGCCGGTGACGATGGTGGCGGGGATCTTTTGCATGGGTACTTCTCCAGATGAGGAATGTCAGAGGGCGCGCAGTGCAGGCAGCACTTCGCGGGCGAACAAGGCCATGGCGTCCAGGGCCTGGGCGTTGCGCCACAGGCCGTTGGCGTTGAAGACGCAGCGCAGGTGGCCGATGCCGGTGCGCGCGCGCAGCGCGGCGATCTGGGCATGGCAGGCCTCGGGCGTGCCGTGGATGAACTGCTCGCGCAGCACGCGCGCGGCATCGATGGGCGGCACCTGCGCGGGCGGCACACCGCGCCGGCCGGCGAAGTGGATGCGGCGCTGGTGGAGCTGCGGCCACAGCGCGGCGAGTTGCTGCGCCACGGCGGCATCGTCCCTGCCGATGCAGACATAGCGGGCCAGCGAAGAGCGCTGCTGCAGCGCCGCGGCGTCGCGGCCCTGCGCGGTGGCCACGGCCTGCAGCTGGGCCAGCTGCGGGCCCTCGGGTGGCTCCAGGCTCAGCAGCAGCGGCAGGTCCTGGTCCAGCGCAAAGCCGAGCGTCTCGGGTGTGGACCCCGCGACATAGAACGGCGGATGCGGCCGCTGCACCGCCGGCGCCATGGCCGCGCGGGCCGGGAAGCGCCAGGCCCCCTGCTCCGCCGGCAAGGCCTCGCCCCGCAGCGCCTGGCGCAGCAGCCGGCAGGACTGCTCGAAGCGCGCACGGGTGGACTCGGGTGCGATCTGCAGCGCCTGCAGCGCGGCGGGCTCGGTGCCGCGGCCGATGCCCACGTCGAGCCGGCCAGCGCTTTGGAAGTCGACTTGCGCGATCTCCTCGGCCAGCACCAGGGGGTGGTGCAGCGGCAGCACCAGCACCGAGGTGCCCACGCGCAGCCGCTCGGTGCGCGCGAGCAAGGCGGCTGCCAGCAGCAGCGGCGAGGGATAGGGCCAGGGCGTCTCGGGCAGGCGGAATTCGTTGAACCAGACACCGTCGAAGCCCAGTTGCTCGGCGCGCTCGAACAACAGGGCGAAGGCGCGGTGATCGCCGCAGGTGGCCTCGCGCGTCCAGCCGGCCAGGTCAATGCGCATGGTCAGCCCTTTGCAGCCGGTGCGCGCGCAGCAGCGTGTGCGGTGGCACGGCCACGCGCTCGAAGTGCACGCCGAACACGGCATCGAGCGCGGGCGCGTGCAGCAGTTCGGCGCCACCGTCCAGCGCGATGCGGCCCCGGTCCAGCACGATGACCCGCGCGAAGTGCTGGAAGGCGAGGTCCAGGTCGTGCATGGCGACCACGACCAGCCGCTCGCGCCCGCGTGCGGCCAGCGCCTCCACGAGCGCGAGCCGGTGCCGCACGTCCAGCGCCGCGCCCGGCTCGTCGGCCAGCAGCGCGGGCGGGTCGGTGGCCAGCACGGTGGCCAGCAGTGCGCGCGCCTGCTCGCCGCCCGACAGCGTGGACCAGTGCCGGGCAGCGAAGGCGGCGAGGCCGGCCTGTTGCAGCACTGCCCCTGCGTCCCGTGCGGCCTGCTGGCCTTGCAGCCGCATCGCCACGAGCTCGTCCACGCGCAGGTCCCAATGCGGCGCGAAGTGCTGGGGCATGAAGCCCATGGCCTGGGCACGGCGCGCCACGGGCATGGACGCCAGGTCCGCGCCGTCGAGCAGCACGCGGCCCGCATGCGGTGCCAGCAGCCCGGCCAGCAGCGACAGAAGCGTGGACTTCCCCGCCCCGTTGGGGCCGACCAGGGCCACGGCGCCACGCGCGGGCAGCGCGAGGTCCACGCCATCGACCACGGCGCGGCCGCGCCGGCGCAGCGTGAGGCCGTGCGCCTGCAGGCGCGGTACGGACGCCGTCGTCATGCCGTTCTCAGGCGCCGCGCCAGCAGCACGATGAAGAAGGGCCCGCCGGCCACGGCCGTGATCAGGCCCAGCGGCACCTCCGCCGGCGGCAGCGCGGCGCGCGCGATGGCGTCGGCCACGGTCACCACGATGGCCCCCACCAGCGCCGAGGCCGGCAACAGCCTGCGGTGCAGCGGTCCCACCATCCAGCGCGCGATGTGCGGCGCGGCCAGGCCCACGAAGGCCACCAGGCCGCCATAGGCCACGGCGGCGGCCACCACGAGCGAGCCCACGAGCACGGCGCGCGGCACGAAGCGGGCCACGTGCAGCCCGAAGCCCTGGGCGGCCTGGTGGCCCAGGCCCAGCAGGTCCAGCCCGGGGGCGATGGCGCGCGTGGCGGCCAGGCAGGCGACCGTGATCAGCGCGAGCAGGCCGAGGCCGGCCCAGCTTGGCGTCTGGATGCCGCCCAGCACCCAGCTCATGACGACCTGCAGGCTCACGGTCTCGTCCGACAGGGCCAGCATCAGGAAGGAGCGCACGGCCCCCAGCACGGCCGCCAGCGCCACGCCGGCCAGCAGCAGGCCCGCGGAATCCAGCGCACCCGCCACGCGCGCCACACCCAGCACCAGCAGGGTTGCGCCCCAGGCGCCGACGAAGGCGAGCGAGGACAGCGTCAGCGCCTGCGGCAGGCCCAGCGGCACCAGCAGCGCGATGGTGGCGCCCAGCGCCGCGCCGCCGGATGCGCCCAGCAGGTAGGGCTCTGCCAGCGGGTTGCGGAACACGCCCTGGAACACCGTGCCCGACAGGCCGAGCAGCGCCCCCACCAGGGCCGAGGCCAGCACCCGTGGCAGGCGCCACTCGAACAGCAGCCGGCTGCGCAGTGCCTCGTCGCCGAGCACGGCGCGCCACACGTCGGCCGGGCTGGCCCACTGGTGGCCCGCGCACGCGCCCAGCAGCAGGCACCCGGCCAGCAGGGCCCAGGCCGCGCCCCAGGCGCGTGTGGCCTTCATGCCGGATGCAGCCATCGTGCGAGCTTCTCCACGCCATCGACCGTGCGCGGGCCGGGGATGAGGAATTCGGAGCGCGAGACCGTGGCGGCGCGGCCCACGCGCACCGCGCGCATGCCGCGCCAGCCGGGCTGGGCCACGAGGTCGCGCAGGGCTTCCTCGCTGCCGGCGAACAGCAGCACGTCGGGGTCGGCCGCCAGCACGGCCTCGGGCGACACCTGCGGCACCGCGCCCGCGCCGGCCAACGCGAAACGGCCACCGGCGCGCAGCATGGCCTCGCCCGTGTAGGTGTCGGGGCGCGCCACCAGCAGCATGCCGCTGCCCAGGCGGCCGGTCAGCATCAGCATGCGTGGCGGCGTGCGGCCCGCCACGCGCGCGTCGACCTGCGCCAGCCGCGCCTGCAGGCTGGCGGCCAGGGCCTCGCCGCGCCCGGACACGCCGCCGGCCTGCGCGATGAGGCGCACATTGCCCAGCACCTCGGCCAGCGAGCGGCTCAGCAGCACGAGGATGGGCACGCCGATGCGCTCCATGGGCGCGACCAGCTGGTGCGCGGCCTGGCGCGCGGGCGTCACGATCACGAGGTCGGGCTGCTGCGCCACCACGGCGTCGGCCGAAAAGCCGAGCCGCCCGCCGACCTTGGCGATGCGCGCGACCTCGGCCGGAAAGCGCGTGAAGTCCTCCACGCCGACGATGCGGTCCAGCATGCCCAGCGCCACGACCAGCTCGGTGTTGGACGAGAAGATGGTCACGATGCGCTGCGGCGGCGCAGGCAGCACCACGCGGCGACCCAGCGCGTCGTGCAGCACGATCGGCGCGGCGCGCGCGGGCAGGCCGGCCAGCGCGAGGCTGGCCACGGCGCCGTGGCGCAGCAAGGCGCGGCGCGCGGTCGATGGCGAGGCCATTTCAGTCATCGATGCCTGAGCGCCCAACGGCGTGGCCGAGCGCAGCGAAGGCCCGAAACCCAGGCCGAGCGCAGCGATGGCCCGTGTGTGACCCCGCTCCCACCCCTGTGCCCACGCCGAGGAGCGCAGTGGGCTGGGCGGCGCGGGGAACCTCGCGCTTTGTGAACTGACTCATTGCACTTGTCCGAGCTGAACGAACGCAGTGAGTGGTGCGAGTTGTGCAATGCGCCCAGGCCGCGAGCACCGCAGGTTGCCC
>NZ_QPJK01000022.1 GCF_003337555.1 Pseudorhodoferax soli
AAGCACCAGGGACCGGGATATGCCCCCGGCAGTGCAGTCACTTTCTCTTGCTCCGCCAAGAGAAAGTAACCAAAGAGAAGGCGGCCCCGGTGCCCCCGTCCCTGCGCTGGCGCTCCGGGCAACCTGCGGTGCTCGCGGCCTGGGCGCATTGCACAACTCGCACCGTTCACTGCGTTCACTCAGCTCGAACAAGTGCAATGAGTCAGTTATTGAAGCGCGAGGTTCCCCGCGCCGCCCAGTCCACTGTGCTCCTCGGCGTGGGCACAGGGGGAACTCCCACACGGGCCATCGCTGCGCTCGGCCTCGGGTTCAGGCCATCGCTTCGCTCGGCCACGGGTTTGGCCTTGAGGCACTGACATGGACGCCAACGGCCAACGCTTCTGGTTGCTTGGGGAGTCTGCCCACTTCCCGTCGCACGCCCACACCGCGTGGGACGCCGACTGCCGCCGCCTGCGCTTGGCCTCCGAACGCACGCTCACGCCGGCGCTGCCGCCCGCCGCCGCTTTCACCGCCGCACAGGAAGCGCTGGAACGCGTGCCGCCCGCCATCGACGTGCTCGAATGCGTGGCCCGATGGGATGCCGACAGCGCCACCATCCGCGTGCGCAGCGTGCTGCCCGACGAAGCCGTGCTGCTGCCGCTGGACGCCACCCCGAGCGACCTGTGCAACGGTGCCGACGGCGTGCTGTACGCCGTGCTGCCGGGCGCCGTGCTGCTGCACGACCTGCGCGGCAGATGGGCCGATGTGCGCGTGACTCTGGCCGGCTTCGCGCCCTGGCGCGCCGCCCCCGCGGCCGACGGCGGCGTGTGGCTCATGGAACGCGGCACGGGCCGCCTCGCACGCCTGACCGGCCGGCCGCGCCGCACCGAAACCCCGCAGCCCGACGACTACGACCCGCGCGTCTTCCGCCCCCACCCCGAGAACGCCTGCGCGCCGCTGATCCGCCTGCTGGCCGGCGCGCCCGGCGATGGCAGCGAGAACGCCGTCGCGCTGGCCAGCGGCCCCGACGGCGCGCTCGCGCTGCTGAGCTGGGCCACCGACGGCGCGCCACGCCTGCGCCGCTGGCGCGCCGATGCGCAGCGCTGGGACGCACCCGCTGCACCGCAGGGCGCGGCCTACGCCTACGCGCTCGCCTGGCTCGCGCCCGACCGCGTGGCGCTGCGTGTGCCGGGCCGGCGCGACGCACCGGCCTGGCAGCTCGGCGCCACGCCCGGCCCGCTCGATCCGCTCGGCGATGTCTACCCGCTCGCGCCCGAGGCCGTCGAAGCCCCCTTCTGCAATGGCCCCGTCCAGCCCCCCTCCTACCCGGTGGGCGGCGCCGGCGCCGAACCGCTGCACGCGCTCTCGCTGCACCGCTTCGCCGCCCAGGGCGAGACGCGCCACTACGCCGACAGCGCGAGCGGCCTGGTCGCCCGGCTGATCGACAGCGGCGACACCACCACCGTCTGGCACCGCCTGTTCGCCGAGGCCGTGCTGCCGCCGCACACCGGCTTCGTCGCCTGGCTGGCCGCCACCAACGAGGCCGCGCCGCCGGCCGACGACGACACCCTGGCCTGGCACGCCCACGGCTTCGGCAGCACCCTGCTCGACGCGCCGCAGCTGCCGCAGGCCGTGTGGGAGCCCGTGCCCAGCGAACTGCCGCACCACCCCGGCCTGCTGGGCGGCGCCAGGGAGCCCGGCCGCGCCGGCCTGTTCTCGGTGCTGGTGCAGAACAGCCGCCAGCGCGTGCGCAGCCTGGCCGGGCGCTACTTGTGGCTGCGCCTGGCGCTGCAGGGCGACGGCCACGCCACGCCCGAGATCGCCGCGCTGCGCGTGTGGGGCAGCCGCTTCTCGTACGTCGACCAATACCTGCCGCGCCTGTACCGCGAATCCCAGTTCGGCAGCGCCGCCACGCAGCCCGGCGAGCGGATCGCGGCCATCGACACTGCGTTCAGCGACGCGCTGGACGCCGCCGACGCGAGCGACGCCACGCTGCGCGCGCGCCTGCTGCTGGAGCAGGTGACGCTGGGCACCGCCGCCCACATCGCGGTCGAGCGCAGCGGCCAGGCCTGGCTGCTGCAGGACGGCGCCAGCGCCTGGCGGCTGCGCCGCGAAGGCGACGGCATCGCCATCTACCGTCCGCGCGCCACGCCGGCCGATTTCAACGCGCGCCTGCTCGCCAACTTCGAAGGCGTGCTGACGCGGCTGGAAGACCGCGTGGCCCACGCCCACCTGCTGAGCGATCCGGCGCTGGCCGACGACAGCCGGCTGGACTGGCTGGCCGGCTGGATCGGCGTGGCCTTCGACCCCGCGCTGCCAGCCGCACGCCGGCGCGACTGGCTGCGCGGTGCGCCCGACCTCGCGCGCTGGCACGGCACGCGGCGCGGCCTGCAGCTGGCGCTGGACATCGCCACCGGCGGGGCCGTGCGCGGCGGCGAGGTGCTGGTGGTGGAAGACTTTCGCCTGCGCCGCATCCTGGCCACGCTGCTGGGCGTGGACCTGGCCGACGAACACGACCCGCTGCTGCCCGGCCTGCAGGTCAGCGGCAACTCGGTGGTGGGCGACACGCTGTTCGTCGGCGAGCAGGCGCAGGCCGAACTGGCTGCGCTGTTCAATGCGGGCCAGCGCGGCGCGGCCGGCGAACAGGCCGCGCTGGCCTTCGACGCCGAACTGGCGCACCGCGCCACCGTGCTCGTGCATCAGGCCGTGCAGCCGCAGGACCTGGGCCTCATCCGCCGCATCGCGCAACTGGAGGCGCCGGCCCATGTGGAGTTGCGCGTGGCCCAGGCCAGCTGGCCGCTGCTGGTCGGCATCGCCAGCCTGGTCGGCGTGGACACCTACCTCGGACCGCCGCGGCTGCCGCGCGCGGTGCAGGTGGAGCGCAGCGGCCTGGGCCTGGGCGATTACCTCGTCAGCGCGGCCGTGCTGGACCCACGCCTGGCCGGCGCGCCCACCACCGCCACCGCCGAATTCCCGCCCGAGGCGGACGCCGGGCCCGACCAGCGCGCGCAGCCCGGTGCCAGCTTCGTGCTGGACGGCAGCGGCTCGCGCGCCGCGCCGGGCCGCACGCTGGCCGCGTACCGCTGGCGCTGGCTGCCACCCACCGATTCCTGAACCCCCAACCCGAAGGAGCTCACCATGGCTGAATTCACCCCCGGCGTCGAAATCGCCACCGAAACGCCGACCATCGAGGTCACCGTCGGCCCGAACAACCCGATGCCGATCGGGCGCCAGACCTTCCGGCTGGTCGTCGTGGACGATGCCGGCAACGCCTCGCAGGCCGACCAGGTCGTCATCATCATCGCCGACCAGGACGCGCCCACGGCCGTGATCCGGGGGCCGCGCCTCGCCCCCTTCGGCCGCAGCTTCGAGCTGGACGGCTCGGCGTCGTTCGACGCGGGCGGCGGCCGCATCGTGCGCTACGTCTGGACCTACATGGGCCCGGTCACCTGAGGCGGTCAGGCCCCCACGCCCCACCCGCAGGAACCGAACATGGCCCAGTTCAGCGTCGGCCGCCCCATCACCACGGACACACCGGCCGTCACGGTCGATGCCGGCCTGGCCGTGGGCCGCCACCGCTTCAGCCTGGCGGTGATGGACGGCACCGGGCTCGCCAGCCGCGTGGCGGACGAACTCGTGGTGCAGGTCCAGCGGCTGGTGGTGCCGGAACGGCCGATCCCGACCCCGGTCACCCCGGTCACTCCGGTGATCCCCGACCGGCCCGTGGTCACGCCGGTCGTCACCCCCGTCGTGACGCCGGTGGTCAACCCCGTCAATCCCCCCGTCGTGGCACCGGTGCGCCCGGTCGTCACGCCCGTGCGTCCCGTGCGGACCCCCAACCCGAGGAGACCGCGATGAGCACCCTGGCCCCGGATGCCGACCCGCTGCTGGCCCGGCCCAACGCCGACCGGCTGGCCTATGCCACCGGCATGCTGCTGGACGCGCAGGACTTCAGCGACGAGCAGACCTACCACCGCGGCCGCCTCGCCCGCGCGCTGGCCTTCCTGGCCGGCCCCGGCACCCTGGCCGGGCTGCGCGTGGAGCACGTGCCCGCCAGCGCCGACCAGGTGGAGGAGATCCGCGTGCAGCCCGGCCTGGCGGTGGACCGCCTGGGCCGCCTGATCGAGTTGCCGCGCGAGGCTTGCCTGCGGCTGCCACGCTGGTTCGAGGCGCTGGCCGGTGTGGCGGGCAGCGGCGCCAGCGCGCTGGCCCAGGCCAGCTACGACGACCTGGGCGGCTTCGTCTCGCAGCGCTTCGCCGACAGCGGCACCGCGCTGCCGGCGCGGGCGCTGGTGGCCGATGTGTTCCTGCGCTTCGTGGCCTGCCCGCGCGGGCTCACGCCGAGCTTCGCGCAGGGGCCGTTCGACGCGCTCAACGCGGTGTCCATCGCGCGGCTGCGCGACGCCTACGAACTGCAGCTGATCGCCCGCCCCGGCCTGGACACCGGCTACGACGGCCTGCCGCTGCCGCCCGGCACCGCGCCACTGGGCGACGCCACCGCCACGCGCGAGGCGCGCCGCGATGCGCTGCAGGACGCCGTGCTGCTGGGCTGGTCCGCCAGCGGCCATGCCGGTGGCGACGGCGGGCTGGAACCGGCTCCCGAACACCCCGCCGAGCTGGTCGACCGCAGCGCCGTGTTCCTGGCCCGCGTGCTGCTGCCGGTGGACGGCGCCACACCGCCGGCCCGCACCGCCGATACACCCCTCGTCGACAACTGGGGCCGCCGTTTCCTGCCACCCGCCGCGCTCTTCGCGCAGTGGGCGGGTTCGTAATCCAAGGAGCCTGCCATGGCCATCAACCTGACCCAGGGCGCCGCCCGCGAGCGCATCGACCCGGCCGAGGCACCCACGCTGCGCCAGCGCGGCGTGCTGGTGGAAGACGCGCGGCGCGAACGCCCGCGCTACTTCGACGGCCGCTTCCTGGCAGCGCGCGACCTGGTGCGCGACCAGCAATACTTCCTCACGCGCGAAGCCGATCTGGGCCGCGCGGCCGGCAGCGGCGTGGCGCACGGCCTGGACGTGGCCCGGGGCCCCACGCCGCAGAGCCTCACCATCGCCGCGGGCGACGGCATCACCGGCGCCGGCGAGCTGGTGCTGTTGCCGCGCCGGCTGGACCTGAACCTGGCCGACATCCCGCTCGCCGAGCAGCTGTCGGCGCGCTTCGGCCTGTCGCGCCAGCCGGCCGCGCCGCTGCGCAGCCGCACCGGCCTGTTCGTGCTGGGCCTGCGGCCGGTGGAGTTCACGGCCAACCCCATCGGCGCCTACCCGACCACGCTGACCGGCGCACGCACCGTGGAAGATGGCGACGTCATCGAGGCCACCGCCGTGGTGCTCATCCCCTGGCAGGACGACGGCGCCGCCGATGCGCTGGACGCACGCCGCGGCGCGGCCGCGCGCCGCATCTTCACGCAGCCGACCGCGCCTGGCTGGTCGGCCAACGTGCTGCCCGTGGCCATGCTGGCGCTGCAGTCCAACAGCGTGGTCTGGATCGACGAGGCGCTGGTGCGGCGCGACCTCGGCGCCGACCGCGGCGACCTGCCCGGCCTGGGCCTGGTGCCGCGCGGCCTGCGGCTGGCGCACCTGCTGCAGTACCAGACGCACCTGGCCGAGGTGGTGGAACAGCTGGGCAGCCGCAGCTTCCCGGCCGCCACGCAGTTCCCCGCGCTGCCGCCGGCCGGGCCGCTGCCGCCCGGCGTGATCGACACGCGCGACTTCACGCAGCGCTACTTCCCGTCAGAGGTGGACGTGGACTTCTCCATCGTGCCCGACGACGAACTGCCGGCGCTGGTCGAGGAGGCGCTGGCCCTTCCGCCGATCGACCTGCTGGCCAGCGAGGCCGCGCTCGACCTGACCGCCGTGCTGATCCTGGCGCCGGTGCCGCGGGCCGAGTTCCGCGCCGTGCGCGCGCGGCTCACCGCCGTGGCGCGCCCGCTGCGCTCGGCCGCGCCCAACCTGATCGCGCAGCGCAAGCCGCTGGAGATCCTGACCCGGCTGCGCATTCCGCAGCTGCTGGTGCCGGTGGACGTGGCCAACCCCTCGGACGCCGAATGGACACGCCTGGCCCAGCTGCCGGGCCTGTGGTATTTGCGCCGGCGCAACCTGGCCTACCGCGACGACCTGGTCGGCCGGCCGGTGGCCGTGGCTGGCGGCGACGACGTGCCGGTGGAGCGCGGCGTGATGGCGCGCGTGGACGCGCTGGGCCTGCGCCCGGCCCTGGACCGCGTGCTGGCCGCCTCCAGCACACGGGCGGCCGCCAACGTGGTCTCGCTGCTGGCCACGCCGCGCGTGGCCGCCTCGCCCACGCTGACCGCCGCTGCGCTGGGTGCGCTGAACGCCAAGGTCGAGGGCGCGCCGCAGATCGACCACGCCCGCGTGCTGCGGGTGGGCGCCGAACTGGCGGGCGGCGCTGGCGCCGGCCTGGAGAAGCTCGAACGCGCCACCGGCAGCGAGGCGGTCACGCGCACCGCCCTCACCAGCCTGGCCAGCAACGACCAATGGCGCAAGCTCGACACCGCCGCGCAGAGCGCGGACAGCACGCGGCTGGCGCAACTCGGCCAGCGGCTCACGCGCACGCCGGGCGGGCCCAGCGCTGCGCCGGCGGAACCGCCCGTGGCGGAGCCTGCGGCCGCGCCTACGCCCACGCCCACGCCTGCGCCGCGCAAGACCGCGGTCAAGAAGGCGCCGGCCACCAAGGCACCCGTGAAGAAGGCGGTGGCCAAGAAGAAGGCCACCAAGCCAGGAGAAGCACCGTGAGCACCACGCGCATCGACGGCGCGCTCGCCGGCGAGCGCGTCATCGGCCTGTCGCCGGCCAACGCCACCGAAGCCGCCACCGACTGGCGCCGGCGGCCCAACGTCTTCCCCGGCCGCGCGCTGACGGCCGGCGCGCTCACGCAGTGGCAGGCCTGGCAGGCCGGCCACCTCGCGCTGCGCGGGCAGGACTGGACGGCCGGCGTGGTCGACGGCCTGGAGCTGTCGGTGCGGCTGCTGCCGGGCGCCACCGGCTTCGCCGCGGTCGAACTGGAGATCGGCCGCGGCCTGGCCCTGGCCGCCAGCGGCGAAGACCTGGTGCTGCAGCAGCCGCTGCGCTGCCGGCTGGCCGATGTGCCCGTGGTGGCGCCGGCCGGCTTCTTCGAGGACGGCAGCGGCGTCGGCCCCGGCACCGAGGGCGAGCCGCCGACGCTGCGCACGCGCGCCATCGGCGCCGCGCTGGGCGCACTCGGCGAGCCCGGCGAGGACGGCGTGCCGACCCGGCCCGCCGTGCCGGCCGCGCTGCCGCCCATCGGCGTGCTGGTGCTGCAGCCCGTCATGGCCGACCGGGCGAGCCTGGACCCCATGGACCCCTGCGAGCGCAGCGCCTGCGACGAGGGCACCTACGGCGACGCCGCCGCCTTCGAGGACTGGCGCATGGGCGACGGCGCGCGCCTCCTCTGGTACGTGTGGCCCGGCGAATGGCGCGGCGTGCCGGCCGTGGCCGACGTGCAGCTGCGCAACGCGCTGGCCTGGACCGTGTTCCAGGCCGAGGAAGCGCTGCCGGTGGGGCAGGTGCTGCCCTGGGAAGCCTGGGGCCAGCCGCTGGCGCTGGTGGCGCTGGACCCGGCCACGCGCGCGCCGCTGTGGCTGGACCGCGCCAGCGTGGTGCGCCGCGGCGGCCAGGCGCGCGACGCGCGGCTGGTGGCCCTGGCCGGCCGCATGCAGGCCGACAGCCGCCGGCCCGCGCTGTGGCAGGCCCGCATCGAGCAGCTGGCCGAGCAGGTGGCGTCCAGCGGCGAACCGGCACCCGCGCCCGGCACGCTGAACGACGCGTTCGGCCGCTTCCTGCCGCCCGTGGGCCTGCTGCCGCGCAACGCATTCGACGCGGCCGGGCCGCGCAGCGCGTTCTTTCCGGTCGGCTTCGACATCGACGCGGCGCCCATCCCGGTCGAACAGCTCGACCTGGCGGTGCGCGCCAGCGCGGCGCTGGCGCCCTTGGCCGTCGGCGCGCCCGAAAGCGTGCGGCTGCTGGTGCCCGTGCCGCTGTCGTCCTGGGAGCCGGGGCTGCTGCAGCGCGCGCGGATCGACCCGCTGTTCCAGCAGACGCTGGACGAACACCTGCTGCGCCGCGCGCGCACGCTGGGCTTGCGCCAGGGCCTGCGCCAGCAGGCCGCCATGCTGGACCACGCGCTGTCCGGCAAGGTGCAGGCGGTGCCCGCGTTCAAGGACGACCCGCTGGCGGTCGAGACCGAATCGCTCGCGCCCTGGGGCGAACCGCCGCCCGGCGGCGGCCACCGCAGCACGCTGCGCGCCGGGCTGCACCAGCACTTCTTCGACGGCGCAGCGCCGCCGTTCGCGGTGCAGGCCACCGAGTCGCTGTTCTGCTGGGTCTGCCTGGACCCGGACAACCCGCCGCGCACGCTGATGCTGCGCTGGCATGGCCCGAACGGCTGGGAGCACCGCGCCTATTGGGGCGAGAACCTGATCGCGGGCGGCGCCGACGGCACCGCCGCGCGGCTGCGCGTGGGCGACCTGCCCACGCCGGGCCAGTGGGCCATGCTGACGGTGGCGGCCAGCGCGTTGGGCCTGGCCGGGCAGAACGTGGACGGCATGGGCTTTGCGCTCTACGACGGCCGCGCCGCGTTCGGCCTGACGGGCGCGCGCACGGCCGAGGTCTGGCGCAAGTGGTTCTGCAACTTCCTGCCGACCGGCGCGCGCGTGCAGGGCGACGAGCCCTGGGACCTGCTCAGCGCCAACGACCTGTGGATCCCGTTCGAGCCGCAGCGCGGCGTGGAGCCCAGCCTGCCCGACCTGGAGGCCGAGGCCGGCGACGGCGGCATCTTCGGCCAACCGGGCACCGACACGCCGGCCGCACGGCGCCTGGCCGTGCCCACCAGCGGCTTCAGCCTGGTCTACCCGCCGGCCACCGGCTGGCGCGGCCACAGCGTGGTCAACAACGCGCCCGTCACCAACGGCCAGGGTGGCCTGGCCAGCATCACCATCGGCGCGGGCGACCAGTTCAGCAGCTGGATCTACCTGGACGAGCTGAATCCGCCAAGGGCACTATGGGCCGGCCTGATGCTGCTGGACCTGCGCTCGGACGTGCCGGCCACCGCGCGCATCCAGTACGTCTTCGGCTACTGGGGCGAGAACCGCCAGGCCGAACTGGTGCGCACCGTGCCCGGCCTGGAGACGCTGAATGCGCGCACCAAGCGTGCGGGTGCATTGCCGCGCTCGGGCGGCTGGGTCGAGCTGCCGCTGCGCCTGCCCACTGCCGCGGACGTTCCGACCGGCGCATCGCGCTATGCCGTGCTCGGCATGGTGCTGACGGGCTACCAGGGCCAGTTCGCCGTCAGCGACCTGCTGCACCGGCCGCCGCCCAGCGCCACGCAGCCCACGCCGGCCCCGGCGCTGCTGTGGCCCACCGCCATCAGTGCCGACCCGCGGCCGACCACGGTGCCGCCGTACGCGCCGTTCCTGACACCGGCGCCGATCCCGCAGCACAACCTGGGCGTGCTGACGCCCACGCCGTCCTCGCGCATCGGCACCGTGAGCCTGTACACCGAACTCGTCGGCGACCCGCTGCTGCTGCGCCTGTCCGGCCACGAGCAATCGCAACTGCTGCTGCGCGGCCTGCAGGGCTTTGCCGACTACCTGCGCCAACGCATCGACCGGGCCGACGACATCACCGACTTCGGCTTCGCCCACATGCAGGTGGACATGCACCGCATCCGCCAGCTGACCATGAGCGCGACCGACGCCGGCCGGCTGGCGATCTCGCCCACGCTGGCGGCGCTGGCCAAGTCAGACAGCGCACTGGTGGTGCAAAAGGAGATCGGCGCCTACATCGACCGCGTGCGCCAGACCGCCGCGGCCGCTGCCGCACCGCCGCCGCCACCGCCACCGCCCCCGCCGGCCCCCGCGCCCAGCCCCTCGCCGTTCCGGCCGGGCGTCTCCAGGCTGGCGGCCGACATCGGCAGCATCTCGGCCGTGCGCATCGGCACCGTCACGGGCGCGAGCAGCGGCAGCATCCTGGCCGGCAGCGCGCTGGGCACCCGCGTCGGCACGGCGGCGCTGCAGGCCAACCTGGGCAGCGGCGCTGCACTGGCCGCGGGCGCCTCCGCCAACCTCAACCTCAACGTGGGCGCCAAGCTGGCGAGCGCAACCAGCAGCCGCCTCGCCGAAGGCGTGCTGGTCCAGCGCCCCACTGCGCCGCCCAACATCGTCTACGCCAACCCCATCGTGGGGCTGGCCGAGATCCGCACCACGGCGCTGGCCGAGCGGTTGCGCAACCCGCCATCGCCCGAGGCGCGCAACTACGCGCTGTCCAACCGGGCGCGCACCGTCACCGCGCTGCTGAACCTGCAGGAGACCTTCGCCGCGGAAGACAGCGGCGAGGTGCCCGCGCTGCTGCAGGACTTCCAGATCCCCGGCCTGGCGGGTGATCCCTTCCTGGCCGGCCTGCCCGCCGGCACGCTGCAGCGCCCGCTGGCCGATTTCCGCGGCGACACCGCGCTGCAGGAGGCATTGGCCCGGCCGCCCGCCGGCAGCGACAACGCGCTCGACGAGGCCACACTGTTCACGCAGGCGGTGAGCCTGTCGGACACCACCATCGCCATGCTGCGCCGGCTGGAGGCGCGCCTCACCGTCTACCGCGACGCGCTGAGCCTGTGCGAGACCGCGCTGGCCACGCTGCGCGGCCAGATCGGCGCGCTGGCCGCGCGCCAGGCCGAGGTGGCCAGCCAGCTGGCCGAGGCGCGCCACGATGTGAGCGTCACGCGTGCGCTGCTGGCCGAGGAGACCGAGCGCATCGCCGCCATCAACGCGCGCCGCGCCAAGGTGCTGGCCGAAGAGGTGAAGTTCATCGCCTACGTGCGCCCGCGCGAAACCGACAACCTGCTGGCCACGCCCACCCACGCGGTCGACCCCGGCCTGGTGGAGGCGCCCGTGCCGGCCTGCCTGCGCGCCCACCCGGAGCCGCCCGAGGAACTGCTGGACATGCTGCGCGTGGTGCGGGAGGCGCCCGCGCCCTGGTTCGTGCAGGTGCCGCCGCTGCTGCAGCGCCTGGACAAGGTCGACCACCTGATGCGCCTGCTCGACGGCGCCCAGGTGCGCGCGCTGGCCGGCCTGGCCCAGCCCCGGCTGTCGGCCCAGGTGGTGGCCGGCACCAGCCGGCTGGCCACCGGCATCGCCCAGCTGGCCACGCGCCAGACCGAAGCGCTGATGCCGCGCGTGGCCACGCTGCAGACCATGAACCTGAACCTGCTGACGAGCCTCAGCTGGCAGGGCGTGCGCGACCAGGCCGCGCAGGTGGTGAGCTTCGGCGACCTGGCCGAGGGCGGCCATGGCCGCGCCGACGTGGCGCGCGCGGCGGCCGAGGAGCTGGACCGCATCCGCGGCGTGGCGGCCTGCCTGCATGCCGAGTTCAGCGGCGTGCTGCCCGCGATCCGCCTGCAGTGGGCCGAGCTGCTGTCCGAGTTCGACGCCGCACCCAACCTGCGCAACCTGGCCAACCTGCCGCGCTGGGCCGAGATCCCCTACCTGGACCGGCGCCAGATGCAGTCGTACGCCGACTGGCTGTTCGGCCAGATCGAGCCCGGCCAGCCGCAGGCCGTGGCCCTGGTCAACGACGTGGTGCGCATGTGCCTGCTGCTGGCCAGCCACGCGCCGGTGGACCGCATCGTGCAGGGCCGCATGGCGCGGCCGACCCCTGGCGTGGGCCCGGGGGTGCGCATCCCTCTCACGGTGCTGGACGCCGCGCCGCTGCGCGTGGGCATGGCCGCGCTGCTGTACCGGGCCGACCAGCTGGTGGCGCGTGCCACGGTGGAGGACCTGGGCCAGGGCGAGGTGATGGCACGCGTGGTGCACACGGCGCAGACGCGCGTGGACCTGGGCGACGACGTGCGCGTGCACTTCGACACGGCCACCACCGTGAGCCTGGCGGCCACGGCAGCGCGGCGCACCTTGTTCCGCTGACATGGAACGATCAACCGCGCCCCAAGGCCGAGCGAAGCGATGGCCCGAGCGCAGAGCCGAGCGCAGAGCCGAGCGCAGAGCCGAGCGCAGCGATGGCCCGTGTGGGACTGCCCCCTGTGCCCCTGCCGAGGAGCGCAGTGCCATGGGCTGCGCGGGGAACCTCGCGCTTCGTGAACTGACTCATTGCACTTGTCCGAGCGTAGTGAACGCAGTGAACGGTGCGAGTTGTGCAATGCAGCCCATGGCGCGAGCACCGCAGGTTGCCCGGAGCGCCAGCGCAGGGACAGGGGCACCGGGGTCGCCTTCTTTTGCTTACTTTTCTTG
>NZ_QPJK01000023.1:0-8967 GCF_003337555.1 Pseudorhodoferax soli
ACGATCACGCTCACCGACGTGAACGAAGCACCGCTGGGCGCCGTCACGGACGTGAACGCTGCAGCCAACAGCGTGACGGAGAACGCGGCCAACGGCACGGTGGTGGGTATCACGGCCCAGGCGCTCGACCCGGACGGCACGGCCACGGTGAGCTACACCCTCAGCAACGACGCGGGCGGGCGCTTCGCCATCGACGCCACCACCGGCGTGGTGACGGTGCTGGACGGCACCCTCCTGAACTACGAGGCAGCCACCAGCCACGGCATCACCGTGTTGGCCACCTCCAGCGACGGCTCTACCTCCAGCGCCAACTTCACGATTGCGCTGACCGATGTGAACGAGCAGCCAGTGGGCGCCGTCACCGACGTGAACGCCGCGACCAACCAGGTGCCCGAGAACGCCGCCAACGGGACTGTCGTGGGCGTCACGGCCCAGGCCACCGACCCCGACGGCACCGCCACGGTGAGCTACACCCTCAGCAACGACGCAGGTGGGCGCTTCGCCATCGATGCCACCACCGGCGTGGTGACCGTGGCCGACGGCACGCTCTTGAACTACGAAGCCGCCACCAGCCATGGCATCACGGTGCTGGCCACCTCCAGCGACGGCAGCACTTCCAGCGCCAGCTTCACGATTGCGCTGACCGATGTCAACGAGGCACCGGTGGGTGCCGTCACGGACGTGAACGCTGCCGCCAACAGCGTGGCGGAGAACGCGGCCAACGGCACGGTGGTGGGCATCACCGCCCAGGCGCTGGACCCGGACGGCACAGCGACAGTGAGCTATAGCCTCAGCGACAACGCCGGTGGCCGCTTCGCCATCGACGCCACCACCGGCGTGGTGACGGTGGCCGACGGCACGTTGCTGAACTACGAGGCGGCGGCAAGCCATGGCATCACCGTGCTGGCGACATCCTCGGACGGCACGACCTCCAGCGCCAACTTCACGGTCAACCTGACCGATGTGAACGAGGCGCCTGTCGGCGCCGTGAGTGACACCAACCCTGCCGCCAACAACGTGGCAGAGAACGCGGCCAACGGCACGGTGGTCGGCATCACCGCCCAGGCCACCGACCCGGACGCCAGCGCCACGGTGAGCTACAGCCTCAGCAACAGCGCAGGCGGCCGTTTCACCATCGATGCGAGCACTGGCGTGGTCACCGTGGCCGACGGCACGCTTTTGAACTACGAAGCCGCCACCAGCCATGGCATCACCGTGCTGGCCACCTCCAGCGACGGCTCTACCTCCAGCGCCAACTTCACCATCAACCTGACCGATGTGAACGAGGCGCCTGTCGGTGCGGTCACGGATGTGGACGCCGCGGCGAACCAGGTGGCCGAGAACGCCGCCAACGGCACTGCCGTGGGCGTCACAGCCCAGGCCACCGACCCAGACGGCACAGCGACAGTGAGCTACAGCCTCAGCGACAACGCCGGCGGGCGCTTTGCCATCGACGCCACCACCGGCGTGGTGACCGTTGCCAACGGCACACTGCTGGACTACGAGGCCGCGACCAGCCACCAGATCACTGTCGTGGCCACGTCGTCGGACGGCAGCACCTCCAGCGCCAATTTCACGGTTGCGCTGACCGATGTGAACGAGCAGCCAGTGGGCGCCGTGAGCGACGTGAATCCTGCTGCCAACAGCGTGGCCGAGAACGCAGCCAACAGCACAGCCGTGGGCATCACGGCCCAGGCGACGGACCCCGACGGCACGGCAACGGTGAGCTACAGCCTCAGCAACAGCGCAGGCGGCCGCTTCGCCATCGACGCCACCACCGGCGTGGTGACCGTGGCCGACGGCACGCTCTTGAATTACGAAGCCGCCAGCAGCCATGGCATCACCGTGCTGGCCACCTCCAGCGACGGCAGTACCTCCAGCGCCAACTTCACGATCACGCTCACCGATGTGAACGAAGCACCGCTCGGTCCCGTCACGGACGTGAACGCCGCCGCCAACAGCGTGGCGGAGAACGCGGCCAATGGCACGGTGGTGGGCATCACCGCCCAGGCCACGGACCCCGACGGCACGGCAACCGTCAGCTACAGCCTCAGCGACAACGCTGGTGGACGCTTCGCCATCGATGCGAATACCGGTGTGGTGACGGTGGCCGACGGCACCCTTTTGAACTACGAAGCTGCCACCAGCCATGGCATCACCGTGCTGGCCACCTCCAGCGACGGCAGCATCTCCAGTGCCAGCTTCACCATCAACTTGACCGATGTGAACGAAGCACCGCTGGGTGCCGTCACGGACGTCAACGCCGCCGCCAACAGCGTGGTGGAGAACGCCGCCAACGGCACGGTGGTCGGCATCACCGCGCAGGCGACGGACCCCGATGGCACGGCCACGGTGAGCTACAGCCTCAGCAACGACGCCGGCGGACGCTTCACGATCGATGCCAACACCGGCGTGGTGACGGTGCTGGACGGCACGCTCCTGAACTACGAAGCGGGCACCAGCCACGGCATCACCGTGCTGGCGACTTCGTCGGACGGCAGCACCTCCAGCGCGAACTTCACAGTCGCGCTGACGGATGTGAACGAGCAACCGGTGGGCGCAGTCACCGATGGCAACCCTGCCGCCAACAGCGTGGCCGAGAACGCGGCCAACGGCACGGTGGTGGGCATCACGGCTCAGGCGACAGACCCCGACGGCACGGCGACGGTGAGCTACAGCCTCAGCAACAGCGCAGGTGGCCGCTTCACCATCGATGCGAATACCGGCGTGGTGACGGTGGCCGACGGCACGCTCCTGAACTACGAAGCCGCCACCAGCCATGGCATCACCGTGCTGGCCACTTCGAGCGACGGCAGCACTTCCAGCGCCAACTTCACGATCGCGCTCACCGATGTGAACGAGGCGCCTGTCGGCGCGGTGAGCGACGCGAACCCGGCCGCCAACAGCGTGGCGGAGAACGCTGCCAACGGCACGGTGGTCGGCATCACGGCGTTGGCCGTCGACCCTGACGGCTCGGCCACGGTGAGCTACGCCTTGAGCGACAGCGCGGGCGGGCGCTTCGCCATCGACGCCACCACCGGAGTGGTGACGGTGGCCGACGGCACGCTCTTGAACTACGAAGCCGCCACGAGCCATGGCATCACGGTGGTGGCCACCTCGTCGGACGGCAGCACGTCCAGCGCCAGCTTCACGATCGCGTTGACCGATGTGAACGAGGCGTCTCTCGGTGCCGTGAGCGATGCAAACGCCGCCGCCAACAGCGTGGCCGAGAACGCCGCCAACGGCACGGCCGTGGGCATCACGGCCCAGGCGGCCGATCCTGACAATACCGACACGGTCAGCTACAGCTTGAGCAACAACGCAGGCGGGCGTTTCGCCATCGACGCCACGAGCGGCGTGGTGACGGTGCTGGACGGCACGCTCCTCAACTACGAAGCCGCCACCAGCCACGGCATCACGGTGCTGGCCACCTCCAGCGACGGCAGCACCTCCAGCGCCAACTTCACGATCACGCTCACCGATGTGAACGAGGCGCCTGTCGGCGCGGTGAGCGACGCGAACCCGGCTGCCAACAGCGTCGCGGAGAACGCGGCCAACGGCACGGCAGTCGGCATCACGGCGTTGGCCGTCGACCCGGACGGCACGGCCACCGTGAGCTACAGCTTGAGCGACAGCGCCGGTGGCCGCTTCGCCATCGACGCCAACACCGGCGTGGTGACGGTGCTGGACGGCACGCTTTTGAACTACGAGGCAGCTGCCAGCCACGGCATCACCGTGTTGGCCACCTCGTCGGACGGCACGACGTCCAGCGCCAGCTTCACGATTGCGCTGACGGATGTGAACGAGGCACCCATCGGGGCCGTATCCGACATCAACGCGGCGGCCAACCAGGTGACAGAGAACGCGGCCAACGGCACACCAGTGGGCATCACCGCGCAGGCGCTCGACCCCGATGGCACGGCCACGGTGAGCTACAGCCTCAGCAACAGCGCAGGTGGACGCTTCACGATCGATGCCAGCACCGGCGTGGTGACGGTGCTGGACAGCACGCTGCTGGACTACGAGACGGCGAACAGCCACCAGATCACCGTGCTGGCCACGTCCTCCGACGGCACGACCTCCAGCGCCAACTTCGCCATCGCGCTGACGGATGTGAACGAGGCCCCCATCGGGGCCGTCTCCGACGTGAACGCTGCCGCCAACAGCGTGGCAGAGAGCGCGGCCAATGGCACGGCAGTGGGCATCACGGCCCAGGCGACGGACCCCGACGGCACGGCGACGGTGAGCTACAGCCTCAGCAACAGCGCAGGTGGGCGCTTCGCCATCGACGCGAACACCGGCGTGGTGACGGTGGCCGACGGCACGCTCCTGAACTACGAAGCCGCCACCAGCCATGGCATCACGGTGCTGGCCACATCCAGCGACGGCAGCACCTCCAGCGCGAACTTCACGATCGCGCTGACCGATGTGAACGAGGCGCCCATCGGGGCCGTGAGCGATACGAACGCTGCCGCCAACAGCGTGGCGGAGAACGCGGCCAACGGCACGGTGGTCGGCATCACCGCCCAGGCCACCGACCCCGACGGCACGGCCACGGTGAGCTACAGCCTCACGGACAACGCGGGCGGACGCTTCACCATCGATGCGAACACCGGCGTGGTGACGGTGCTCGACGGCACGCTTTTGAACTACGAAGCCGCCACCAGCCATGGCATCACCGTGCTGGCCACGTCGAGCGACGGCAGCACCTCCAGCGCCAACTTCACGATCGCGCTCACCGATGTGAACGAAGCCCCGCTGGGCGCCGTGACCGACGTGAACGCCGCGCCCAACCAGGTGCCCGAGAACGCGGCCAACGGCACGGTGGTCGGCATCACCGCGCTCGCCACCGACCCGGACGGCACGGCCACCGTGAGCTACAGCTTGAGCGACAACGCCGGTGGCCGCTTCGCCATCGACGCGAACACCGGCGTGGTCACCGTGGCCGATGGCACGCTGCTGAACTACGAGGCGGCGGCCAGCCACAGCATCACCGTGCTGGCCACGTCCACTGACGGGACCACGTCCAGCGCCAACTTCACGGTCAACCTGACCGACGTGAACGAACAGCCGGTCGGCGCCGTCACGGACGTCAACGCCGCGGCCAACCAGGTGCCCGAGAACGCCGCGACCGGCGCCCTCGTGGGCATCACCGCCCAGGCACTCGACCCGGACGGCACGGCCACCGTCAGCTACAGCCTGTCGGACAACGCGGGCGGGCGCTTCACCATCGACGCGAACACCGGCGTGGTCACCGTGGCCGATGGCAGCTTGCTGAACTACGAGGCGGCCACCAGCCACGGCATCACGGTGTTGGCCACCTCGTCCGACGGCAGCACCTCCAGCGCCAGCTTCACTGTCACCCTGACGGATGTGAACGAGGCCCCGGTGGGCGCGGTGACCGACGTGAACGCCGCGGCGAACCAGGTGGCGGAGAACGCCACCACAGGCACGGTGGTCGGCATCACCGCCCAGGCCACCGACCCCGACAACACAGCCACAGTGAGCTACAGCCTCAGCGACAGCGCCGGAGGCCGCTTCGCCATCGACGCCACCACCGGCGTCGTGACGGTGGCCGACGGCACGCTCTTGAACTACGAAGCGGCCACCAGCCATGGCATCACGGTGCTGGCCACCTCTTCGGACGGCAGCACCTCCAGCGCGAACTTCACGATCGCACTCACCGATGTGAACGAAGCACCCGTGGGCGCCGTCACGGACGTGAACGCTGCGGCCAACCAGGTGCCCGAGAACGCCGCGACCGGCGCCCTCGTGGGCATCACGGCCCAGGCACTCGACCCGGACGGCACGGCCACGGTGAGCTACAGCTTGAGTGACAGCGCGGGCGGGCGCTTCGCCATCGACGCGAACACCGGCGTGGTGACCGTGGCCGATGGCAGCTTGCTCAACTACGAGGCGGCCACCAGCCACGGCATCACCGTGGTGGCAACCTCGTCGGACGGCAGCACCTCCAGTGCCAGCTTCACGGTCAACCTGAGCGATGTGGACGAAGCACCGGTGGGCGCCGTCGCCGACGTGAACCCCGCAGCCAACCAAATCCCCGAGAACGCGGCCAACGGCGCCGTGGTCGGCATCACCGCCCAGGCCACCGACCCGGACGCCACCGCCACGGTGAGCTACAGCCTGAGCAACAGCGCCGGTGGCCGCTTCGCCATCGATGCCGCCACCGGCGTGGTGACGGTGGCCGACGCGAGCCTGCTGGACTACGAGGCCGCCACCAGCCATGGCATCACCGTGCTGGCCACTTCGTCGGACGGCTCCAGCTCGAGCGCCAATTTCACGATCACGCTCACCGACGTGAACGAAGCACCGGTGGGCGCCGTCGCGGACGTGAACGCTGCAGCCAACAGCGTGGCAGAGAACGCGGCCAACGGCACGGTGGTGGGCATCACCGCCCAGGCGCTCGACCCCGACGGCACGGCCACGGTGAGCTACAGCCTCAGCAACAACGCGGGCGGGCGTTTCGCCATCGACGCCACCACCGGCGTGGTGACGGTGCTGGACGGCACCCTCCTGAACTACGAGGCAAGCACCAGCCACGGCATCACGGTGTTGGCCACCTCGTCCGACGGCAGCACCGCCAGCGCCAACTTCACGATCGCGCTGACCGATGTCAACGAGCAGCCGGTGGGCGCCGTGATTGACGTGAACGCGGCAGCGAACCAGGTGGCCGAGAACGCGGCCAACGGCACGGTGGTCGGCATCACCGCGCAGGCGCTCGACCCCGACGGCACGGCCACGGTCAGCTACAGCCTCAGCGACAACGCCGGAGGCCGCTTCGCCATCGACGCCACCACCGGCGTGGTGACGGTGGCCAACGGCACGTTGCTGAATTACGAGGCGGCGGCCAGCCATGGCATCACCGTGCTGGCGACATCCTCGGACGGCACGACTTCCAGCGCCAGCTTCACGGTCAATCTGAGCGATGTGAACGAGGCACCGGTGGGTGCCGTCGCCGACGTGGACGCCGCCGCCAACCAAGTGCCCGAGAACGCCGCGACCGGCGCCATCGTCGGCATCACCGCGCAGGCGCTGGACCCGGATGGCACAGCGACAGTGAGCTACAGCCTCAGCGACGACGCCGGTGGCCGCTTCACCATCGACGCCACCACCGGCGTGGTCACCGTGGCCGATGGCACGCTGCTGAACTACGAGGCGGCCACCAGCCACGGCATCACGGTCGTGGCCACCTCGTCCGACGGCAGCACCTCCAGCGCCAGTTTCACGGTCAACCTGAGCGATGTGAACGAGGCGCCCGTGGGCGCCGTCACCGACGTGAACGCCGCGGCGAACCAGGTGCCCGAGAACGCGGCCAACGGCACGGTGGTGGGCATCACGGCCCAAGCACTCGACCCTGACGGCACGGCCACGGTGGGCTACAGCCTCTCGGACGACGCCGGTGGCCGCTTCGCGATCGATGCCGCCACCGGCGTGGTGACGGTGGCCGACGGCACGCTGCTGAACTACGAAGCCAGCAGCAGCCACCAGATCACCGTGCTGGCCACGTCTTCGGATGGCACCACCTCCAGCGCCAATTTCACGATTGCACTCACCGATGTGAACGAAGCACCGGTGGGCGCCGTGACCGACGCCAACGCCGCGGCCAACAGCGTGGCGGAGAACGCGGCCAACGGCGCGGTGGTGGGCATCACGGCCCTGGCCACCGATCCCGATGGCGCAGCCACGGTGGGCTACAGCCTCACGGACAACGCCGGTGGCCGCTTCGCCATCGACGCCACCACGGGCGTGGTGACCGTGGCCGACGGCACGCTGCTGAACTACGAGGCTGCGACCAGCCACCAGGTCACCGTGCTGGCCACGTCCTCCGACGGTTCGACATCGAGCGCCAACTTCACCATCGCGCTGACCGACGTGAACGAGGCCCCGGTGGGCGCCGTCACCGACGTGAATGCGGCTGCCAACCAGGTGGCCGAGAACGCCGCCAATGGGGCCGCCGTGGGCATCACAGCGCAGGCGCTGGACCCGGACGGCACGGCCACGATCAGCTACAGCCTCTCGGACACCGCGGGCGGGCGCTTTGCGATCGATGCCGTCACCGGGGTGGTCACCGTGGCCGATGGAACATTGCTGGACTACGAGAGCGCCACCAGCCACCAGATCACGGTGCTGGCCACCTCGTCGGACGGTTCGACATCGAGCGCCAACTTCACAGTCAACCTGACCGATGTGAACGAGCAGCCGGTGGGCGCCGTGACCGACGTGGACGCGGCGGCGAACCAGGTGGCGGAGAACGCCACCAACGGCACGGCGGTGGGCATCACCGCCCAGGCCACCGACCCCGACGGCACAGGCACGGTGAGCTACGCCCTCAGCGACAACGCCGGGGGCCGCTTCACCATCGACGCCAACACCGGCGTGGTGACGGTGGCCGACGCGAGCTTGCTCGACTACGAGGCCGCCAGCAGCCACCAGATCACCGTGCTGGCCACCTCCAGCGATGGCAGCACCTCCAGCGCCAACTTCACGGTTGCGCTGAGCGATGTCAACGAGCAGCCGGTGGGCGCCGTGACCGATGCGAACGCCGCAGCGAACCAGGTGCCCGAGAACGCCGCCAACGGCACCGTCGTGGGCGTTACGGCCCAGGCCATCGACCCCGACGGCACGGCCACGGTCGCCTACAGCCTCTCGGACAATGCCGGTGGGCGCTTCACCATCGATGCCGCCACCGGCGTGGTGACGGTGGCAGACGGCACGCTGCTCAACTACGAGGCGGGCACCAGCCACCAGATCACGGTGTTGGCCACCTCGTCCGACGGCAGCACCGCCAGCGCCAATTTCACGGTCGCGCTGACCGATGTCAACGAGCAGCCGGTGGGCGCCGTGACCGACGTGAACGCGGCAGCGAACCAGGTGGCCGAGAACGCGGCCAACGGCACGGTGGTCGGCATCACCGCGCAGGCGCTCGACCCCGACGGCACGGCCACC
>NZ_QPJK01000023.1:9065-11288 GCF_003337555.1 Pseudorhodoferax soli
CGTGAACGCGGCAGCGAACCAGGTGGCCGAGAACGCGGCCAACGGCACGGTGGTCGGCATCACCGCGCAGGCGCTCGACCCCGACGGCACGGCCACCGTCAGCTACAGCCTCAGCAACGACGCTGGCGGACGCTTCGCCATCGATGCCGCCACCGGCGTGGTCACCGTGGCAGATGGCACGCTCCTGAACTACGAAGGCGCCACCAGCCACGGCATCACGGTGGTGGCCACCTCTTCGGACGGCAGCACCTCCAGCGCCAACTTCAGCATTGGGTTGACCGATGTGAACGAAGCGCCGGTGGGTGCCGTCACAGACGTGAACGCCGCCGCCAACCAGGTCGCAGAGAACGCTGCCAATGGCACGGTCGTGGGAGTCACGGCACAGGCACTCGATCCGGACGGCACGGCCACGGTCAGCTACAGCCTCTCGGACACTGCGGGCGGGCGCTTTGCGATCGACGCCAACACCGGCGTGGTCACCGTGGCCGATGGCACGCTGCTCAACTACGAGAGCGCCGCGAGCCACCAGATCACGGTGCTGGCCACCTCCAGCGATGGCAGCACCTCCAGCGCCAGCTTCACGGTCAGCCTGACCGATGTGAACGAGGCCCCGGTGGGTCCCGTCACCGACACGAATGCCGCCGCAAACCAGGTCCCCGAGGACGCCGCCAACGGCACCGCCGTCGGCATCACCGCCCAGGCGACCGATCCTGACGGCACCGACACCGTCAGCTACAGCCTCTCGGACAACGCCGGCGGGCGCTTCGCCATCGATGCCAGCACTGGTGTGGTGACCGTGGCCGACGGCTCGCTGCTGGACTACGAGACGGCCAGCAGCCACCAGATCACCGTGCTGGCCACGTCCTCCGACGGCACCACCTCCAGCGCCAACTTCACGGTTGCACTGATCAACGTGAACGAAGCACCGGTGGGCGCTGTCACCGACGTGAACGCGTCTGCCAACCAGGTGGCCGAGAACGCCGCCAACGGCACGGCCGTCGGCATCGTCGCCCAGGCCGCCGACCCGGACGGCGCGGACACCGTGGGCTACAGCCTCAGCGACAACGCCGGTGGCCGCTTTGCCATCGACGCCACCACAGGCGTGGTGACGGTGGCCGATGGCAGCCTGCTGGACTACGAAGCCGCGACCAGCCACCAGATCACGGTGCTGGCCACCTCGTCTGACGGCAGCACCTCCAGCGCCAACTTCACGATCGCGCTGACGGATGTGAACGAGGCACCCATCGGTGCCGTCTCCGACGTGAACGTGGCCGCCAACCAGGTGGCCGAGAACGCGGCCAATGGCACGGTGGTGGGCATCACCGCGCAGGCGTTGGATCCCGACGGCACCGCCACGGTGAGCTACAGCTTGAGCGACAACGCGGGCGGGCGCTTCGCCATCGACGCCACCACCGGCGTGGTGACGGTGGCCAACGGCACGCTCTTGAACTACGAGACGGCGGCAAGCCATGGCATCACCGTGATGGCGACATCCTCGGACGGAACGACCTCCAGCGCCAACTTCACGATTGCGCTGACCGATGTGAACGAGCAGCCAGTGGGCGCCGTCACCGACGTGAACGCCGCGGCCAACCAGGTGCCCGAAAACGCCGCCAATGGCACTGTCGTGGGCATCACGGCCCAGGCCATCGACCCGGACGGCACCGCCACGGTGAGCTACAGCCTCAGCAACGACGCCGGCGGGCGCTTCACCATCGACACAAACACCGGCGTGGTGACGGTGGCTAACGTGAACCTGCTGGACTACGAGGCCGCCAGCAGCCATGGCATCACGGTGCTGGCCACATCCAGCGACGGCAGTACCTCCAGCGCGAACTTCACGATCGCACTGACCGATGTGAACGAGGCGCCTGTCGGTGCGGTCACGGATATGAACGCCGCGGCCAACGAGGTGGCCGAGAACGCGGCCAACGGCACGGTGGTGGGTATCACGGCCCAGGCGCTCGACCCGGACGGCACGGCCACGGTGAGCTATAGCTTGAGTGACAGCGCGGGCGGACGCTTTGCCATCGACGCCAGCACCGGCGTGGTGACCGTGGCCGACGGCACGCTCCTGAACTACGAGGCGGCCACCAGCCATGGCATCACCGTGGTGGCCACTTCGTCGGACGGCAGCACCTCCAGCGCCAACTTCACCATCAACCTGACCGATGTGAACGAGGCGCCTGTCGGTGCGGTCTCCGATGTGAATGCGGCGGCCAA
>NZ_QPJK01000024.1 GCF_003337555.1 Pseudorhodoferax soli
CGCGCGCTGGTGGTGGACGACAACGACGCGGCGCGCGAACTCATGGGCACGCAGCTGTCGGGCATGGGCTTTGCGGTGGACACCGTGGGCAGCGGTGAAGACGCGCTGGCCGCGGTGGCGCGTGCGCAGTCCGGCAAGCCTTACGGCCTGATGGTGGTGGACTGGCAGATGCCGGGCATGGACGGCATCGAGACGGCCAAGCGCGTGCGCGGGCTCAACGACGGGCTGCGCATCGTGATGGCCACGGCCTACGGGCGCGACGAGGTGCGCGCGCATGCCGACGAGGCGGGCATCGAGGCCTTCGTGGTCAAGCCCGTGAGTGCCTCCGCGCTGGTCGACGCGCTGATGACGGCGCTGGTGCGCCACACCGCACCATCCTCGCGCGCCGTGCAGATCCAGGAGATTGCGCCGGACCTGCTGCGCGGCGTGCGGCTCCTGCTGGCCGAGGACAACGAGATCAACCAGCAGATTGCCGTCGAATTGCTGGAGGGCGCGGGCGCGCAGGTGCGCGTGGCGCACAACGGGCGCGAGGCCGTGGACATCGTCAACGCCGGCGACCCATTCGATGCCGTGCTGATGGACTTGCAGATGCCGGTGATGGGCGGCCTGGAGGCCACCGGGCTGATCCGCGCGGACGCACGTTTCAAGGCCCTGCCCATCATCGCCATGACCGCACATGCGATGGTGGAGGAACGCGACCGTTGCCTGGCGGCCGGCATGGTGGACCACATCACCAAGCCACTGGACCCGCCGGCGATGTTCAAGGCGCTGCTGCGCTGGGTGCAGGCGCAGCCGGCCGGGCCCGGCAACGGGGTGCCGGCCCCCGCGGCGCCCGCGGCGCCCGCGGCGCCCGCGGCGCCCGCGCAGCCGGCGCCGTCGGCCACGCAGGAGTTGCCCGAGATCGAAGGCCTGGACACGGCCGCCGGCCTGCGCCGCGTGGGCGGCAACCGCGCGCTGTACCTGCGGCTGCTGCACCAGTTCGCGGACGGGCAGGCCGATGCCGTGCAGCGCATCGAGGCCGCCCTGGCCGCCGGCCAACAGGAAGAGGCAGAGCGGGCGGCGCACACCGTCCGGGGGGTGGCCGGCAACATGGGGCTGGTGGCGTTGCACGCTGCTGCGGCCACGCTGGAGGACACGCTGCGCCGTGGCGGCGACGTGCCGGCGGCGCTGTCGGTTTTCGGTGCCGAGCTGTCGGCCCGGGTGCAGGCGCTGCGCGCGGTGCGGAACGCGGACACCGGCATGCCGGTGGCGTCACCGGTCGGCGCCCCAGCCATCGACGCGGTCCAGGCAGCGGGCCATGCGCAGCAGTTCGCGCGCCTGCTGGCCGACTGCGATGCGCAGGCCGAGGACTACCTGGCCGCGCACCGCGCGGCGCTGGTGCAAATCTGCGGCGCCGAGGCGATGGTCGCCACCGCGCTGGCCGTGCGGGCCTTCGACTTCGATGCCGCGCTGCAGACCGTGCGCGATGCTGCTGTGCAGCACGGCGTGGTGATCGAGGCTGCGGCTTGAAGCGGGGGCAGGGCGTTCTGGCCTCCCAGAACGCAGAACAGCCTCCCCGTGCATCGAGTTCGCCGTCGAATTCATTTATAAACGGTAACAAATCAACGCCGCCCGTCTTTCCATGCACCACAAGCGCTTTCGGATGGTGTTGTCGGCACCGCCGGCAAGGCCACGCGGATAGGTGGCCGACCCGGCCATGCTTGCTTCGTCCATGCAGCACCGCGACGGCCCAGACGCCCCCGCCATGCCGGGCGCCGCGCCTGCGGCGTTGATCGTGTGCGAGCCCGGCGGGCAGATCCAGCGCACCAATGCCGCGTGGACGCGCCTCTTCGGCCCAGCGGCCGGGCAAGGACCCTCGTTGTTCGATGCGGCGCTGTATGCGGATGCCGAAGCGGGGGTGGGACAGCTGCTGCAGGCACTGCAGGGCACGGGCGAGACTGTAGAGCCGCTGGCGCTGCGCCTGCTGCGCCACGACGGATCGGCCTTTGTCGGGCGCGTGCAGTGCTCCACGCTGCAGGCCGATGGCCACACCTGGTACAGCGCCTGGATCACCGACGAGGGCCCTGGCCGCCCGGCCCCGGCGCCGTTGCAGATCGGGGCGCTGGCCCAGGAGCACGAACTGCTGCTGGGCCACCTGCTGGCCGGCGTCGTCTTCGTCGGCGACGGCCGTCTGCTGCGCGCCAACGCGGCCTTCGCCAGCCTGTTCGGCTTTGCCGACGCGGACAGCCTGGTGGGCCTGCAGAGCAACGCGCTGTACGAGGACGAGGAGGAGTTCCAGCGCTTCGACGCCGAGCGCCGGCGGTCCTTCGCGCAGGACGGCGTCTGCAGCACCAGCTGGCGCGCGCGGCGCCAGGACGGCAGCGTCTTCCAGGCCAACGCACGCGGCCGCAGCGTCGCGGTGCCCGGCTTGCACGAGGCCGCGGTCTGGATGGTGGAGGACGAGGCGCAGACGCTGGGCGCCCAGCAGGCGCGGCAGGAGAACGAGAGCTACAGCCGCATGTTCCAGCAGTCGCACATCGCCGTCGTGATCTACGACCCCGAGGCCGACTGCTATGTGGAGTGCAACGAGTCGGCGCGCAAGCTCTACGGCCTGGAGCGGGCCGAGGACCTGGTCGGGCGCGACGTGCTCTCGGTCTCGGCTCCCATGCAGGACATGGGCCCCTCGGCGGATCTGCTGGAAAGTGGCCGGCGCAACCAGGTCAAGCGCGGCCGCGAGACCTCCAGCTTCGAGTGGCGCCACCGCCGGCCCGACGGCACGGAATGGATGGCCGAATGCCGTGGCACCTCGTTCCGCTACCGCGGCAAGACGCTGATCCAGATCACGCTGACCGACATCACCGCGGCCAAGGCGGTGCAGCGCCAGGTCAAGGAGTCGGCGGTCTTCCTGCAGACCATGATCGACCGCATGCCGAACGCGGTGTTCTACAAGGGGCCGGACGCGCGCTTCCTGGGTTGCAACGAGGCCTTCGAGCAGGCGTTCGGCGTGCAACGTGCCGAACTGTTGGGCAAGCGCCTGGACGAGCTGCTCCACATGCCGGAGCCCCGGCGTTCGCAGCTGCAGGCCGAAGAGGAGCAGGTCATCGCCGACGCATCGCACGTGCACCGCGAGACCCGGTTCCGCTACGCCGACGGGCACGTGCACCAGGTGCTGTACTCGGTCAGCGGCTTTCGCAAGCGCGACGGCAGTCCCGGCGGGCTGGTCGGCGTGCTGGTCGACCTGGAGGCGCTGAAGGCGGCCGAGACCGCACTGGGGCTGGCGCAGAAAGAGCAGGTCGCCATGTTCGAGACGGCCGGCGTGGGCATCGCCTTCGTGCGCGACGGCGTGATCGCACGCTGCAACCGCGAGCTCGACAGCATGTTCGGCTACGCCGCTGGCGAGCTGCAGGGCCGGCGCCTGGGCATCTGGTATGGCGAGGGCGGGGACGACGACGCGGCGCAGGCGCGGCTGGAACAGCGCATCGGCATGCCGCGCGACAGCCGGCACGACCAGGAGTTCGTGCGCAAGGACGGCACGCGCTTGTGGTGCCGCATCACGGCGCGCCACATCGATGCCGACACCGCCCAGGGCAGCGTGTGGTTCATGGAAGACGTGAGCGAGGAGCGGGCCATCGCGCTGGCGCTGGCCGAGGCCAAGCAGGTGGCCGAGGAATCGGTGCAGGCCAAGTCGATGTTCCTGGCCAACATGAGCCACGAGATCCGCACGCCGATGAACGCCATCATCGGGCTGTCGATGCTGGCGCTGCGCACCGACCTGGACACGCGCCAGCGCGACTACGTGAGCAAGGTGCACAACGCGGGAACGGCGCTGTTGGGCATCATCAACGACATCCTGGATTTCTCGAAGGTCGAGGCCGGCAAGATGGACATCGAGGCCGCCCCGTTCCGGCTCGACGAGGTGCTGGACAACGTGGCCGCTTTGCTGGCACAAAAGGCCGGCGACAAGGGGCTGGAGCTGTTGTTCGACGCCGCGCGCGAGGTGCCGCCGGTGCTGGTGGGCGACGCACTGCGCATCGGCCAGATCATCACCAACCTGGTCAGCAACTCGGTGAAGTTCACCGAGCGTGGCCAGGTCGTGGTGTCGGTGCGGCTGCTGGAGCGCGAGGGGGAACAGGTGTTCTTGCGCGTGAACGTGCGCGACTCGGGCATCGGCATGACGCCCGAGCAGGCCGCGCGGCTGTTCCAGGCCTTCACGCAGGCCGACGGCTCGACCACGCGCAAATACGGCGGCACCGGGCTGGGCCTGACCATCAGCAAGCGGCTGGTCGAGCTCATGGGCGGGGAGATCCACGCCGAATCGACGGCCGGCCATGGCAGCGAATTCTGGTTCACGCTGCGCCTGGGCATCGGCGAAGACCAGGGCGGCTACGACATCTCCGCGCTGGGCGCCATGCGCGGCATGCGCGCGCTGGTGGTGGACGACAACGACGCGGCGCGCGAACTCATGGCCGTGCAGCTCTCGGGCATGGGCTTCGCCGTCGACACCGCGGCCAGCGGCGAGGAAGCGCTCACCGCGGTGTCGCACGCATGTGCCGGCCAACCCTACGGCATCATGGTGGTGGACTGGCAGATGCCGGGCATGGACGGCATCGAAACCTCCCGGCGCGCACGGCTGCTGGACAGCACGGTGCGCATCGTCATGGCCACCGCCTACGGCCGCGACGAGGTGCGCGCGCAGGCCGAGCAGGTCGGCATCGAGGCCTTCGTCGTCAAGCCGGTGGGCGCCTCGTCGCTGGTCGACGCGCTGATGACCGCGCTGGTGCCGAACGCGGGCCCGTCGGCGCGGCCGGTACAAACGCAGGACGTGGCCGCCGACCTGCTGCGCGGCGTGCGCCTGCTGCTGGCCGAGGACAACGAGATCAACCAGCAGATCGCCATCGAGTTGCTGGAGGGCGCGGGCGCGCAGGTGCGCGTGGCGCAGAACGGGCGCGAGGCGGTGGACATGGTGGCCTCGGGCGAGGCCTTCGACGCCGTGCTGATGGACCTGCAGATGCCGGTGATGGGCGGTCTCGAGGCCACGCGGCTGCTCCGCGCCGATGCGCGCTTCGCCCACCTTCCCGTGATCGCCATGACGGCGCATGCCATGGTGGAGGAGCGCGACCGCTGCCTGGCAGCCGGCATGGTGGACCACATCACCAAGCCGCTGGACCCCCCGCTGATGTTCAAGGCGCTGCTGCGCTGGGTGACGGCGCGGCCGGCCGAGGCGCCGGCGGCTGCGGCGCCCTCGCAAGCGAAGCCGCAGGCGCCGACGGCCAAGCCGGCGCCCCCGGCCCTCGCCGCCGCGCAGGATCTGCCCTCCGTCGACGGCCTGGACACCGCGGCAGGCCTGCGCCGCTTGGGCGGCAACCGCGCGCTGTACCTGCGGTTGCTGCGCCAGTTCGTGGACGGGCAGGCCGATGCGGTCCAGCGTGTCCAGGCTGCGCTGACGGCGGGCCGCCAGGAGGAAGCCGAGCGGGCAGCGCACACCGTGCGTGGGGTGGCCGGCAACATGGGGCTGGTCGCCCTGCACGCCGCGGCCACCACGCTGGAGGAGGCGCTGCGCCACGGCGGCGACGTGCCGTCCGCGCTGGCCGCCTTCGGTGCGGAACTGCACGCGCGGGTGCAGGCGCTGCGTGCGGCCTGGGGCGAGCCGGCCGAGGCAGCGGTGGCAGCCGTGGCGCCCGCCGTGCCCCAGCCGGCCATCGACGCCGCCGAGGCGGCCAACCAGGCCCAGGCCTTCGCGCGGCTGCTGGTCGATTGCGACGCCCAGGCCGAGGAATACCTGGGCGAGCACCGCGCTGCCCTGAACCAGGTGTGCGGCGACGAGGCGCTGGCCGGCATCGTGCGAGCCGTGCAGGGCTTTGACTTCGATGCCGCGCTGGCGAGCCTGCGCGCGGCGGCAGCGCGACAGGGCGTGGTGATCGCCAGCGGCTGATGGGCCTGCGCCACCGTCCAGCGGGGCGCGCCGGGCCCCGGAACCGTGCGGTCTGGCCATTTCGGGCGGGGCAACGGCTACTTGCACGCATCGAATTCGCCGGCAAATTCCTTTATAAACGGTAACGAATCAACGCCGCGGTCTTCGCAATGCTCTACAAGCGCCTTTGGATGGTTCTTCCTGCGCCGCTGCCGGTCCCGCCGCGCCGCTAGGTGGCCGCGCCGACCATGCCCCTCTCGCCGATGCAGCACAGCGGCGCCCCGGACGCCTCTGGCATGCCCGAAGGCGCGCCGTCGGTCCAGCGGCTGGATGCGGCGCAGGCCCTGCTCCTGGCGCGCCTGATGGCCGGCACCGTGCTCATCGCGGACGCAAGGGTGCTGGCCGCCAACACCACCTTCGCGCAGATGTTCGGCTTTGCCGACGCCCAGACGCTGGTCGGCCTGGAGATCGCCGCACTGTTCGAGGACGAGGCCGAGTACCAGCGCTTTCGCACCGAGACAGCCCGGTCGTTCGCCGACGGCGAGACCTGCAGCATCACCTGGCGCGCGCGGCACCACGATGGCACGGCCTTCCAGGTCTATGCGCGTGGCCGCGCCACTGCGCTGCCGGGCGGGGGCGCGGCGGTCGCCTGGATCGTCGACGACGAGACCGATTTGCGCCGTGCGCAGGAGGCGCGCCAGGACAACGAGACCTACAGCCGTATGCTGCAGGAATCGCACATCGCGATGTCGATCTACGACCCGGTCGCCGACTGCTACACGGATTGCAACGAGGCCGCCCGCAAGCTGTATGGGTTGGAGCGCCGCGAGGATCTGGTCGGGCGCAACGTGCTGTCGGTCTCGGCCCCCCGGCAGGAAAACGGCATGGGCTCGGCGGAGATGCTGGCGATGGGCCGCAAGCGGCTGCAGAGCCGGGGCGAGGAGATGCCGAGCTTCGAGTGGTACCACCGCCGGCCGGACGGCGAGCTGTGGATCGCCGAGGTGCATGGCACGCCGTTCCGCTACCGGGGGCGCACGCTGATCCAGTTCACGGTCAGCGACATCACGGCCGTCAAGCAGACGCGCCGCGAGGTCCAGGAGATGGCGGTCTTCCTGCAGGCCATGATCGACCGCATGCCCAACGCCGTGTACTACAAGGGGCCGGACACGCGCTTTCTGGGCTGCAACGAAGCCTTCGAGCAGGCCTTTGGCGTGCACCGCGGCGATTTGCTCGGCAAACGCCTGGACGAACTGGCGGACATGCCGGAGCCGCTGCGCAGCGAGATGCAGGCCGAGGACGAGCGTGTCGTCGCCGAGGCCACGCATGTGCGCCGCGAGATGCGGTTCCGGTTCGCCGACGGACGGGTGCACCAGGTGCTGTACTCGGTGAGCGGCTTCCGCCGGCCCGACGGCAGCCCTGGCGGCCTGGTGGGCGTGATGGTGGACCTGGATGCGCTGAAGACCGCCGAGAGCGCGCTGGGCGTGGCGCAGAAGGAGCAGGTGGCCATGTTCGAGACGGCCGGGGTGGGCATCGCCTTCGTGCGCGATGGCCTGATCGCGCGCTGCAACCGCGAGATGGACAGCATGTTCGGCTATGCAGCGGGCGAGCTGCAGGGCCAGCGCATGGGCATCTGGTACGGCCAGGGGGCCGAGCAGGCCGAGGCGCAGGCGCGGCTGGAAGAGCGCATCGGCACGCCGCGCGACAGCCACCACGACCAGGAGTTCGTGCGCAAGGACGGCGCGCGCTTTTGGGGCCGGGTCACCGCGCGCCACATCGATGCGGACACCA
>NZ_QPJK01000025.1 GCF_003337555.1 Pseudorhodoferax soli
CACTATCATCGGCGCAAAGTCGTTTCACTGTCCTGTTCGGGATGGGAAGGAGTGGTACCAACTTGCTATGGTCATCAGGCATAACTTGTTGCTGCGCTGACTTTTGTCAGCGCGGCGAATTCATAGAGTTTTGAATCAGTTGTATTTTGACTGCGTCACTTGGCATAACAGCCTTGATGCTTTGGTGTAAGCGATCAAAGTTATAGGGTCAAGCCGCACGAGCAATTAGTACGAGTTAGCTTAACGCATTGCTGCGCTTCCACACCTCGCCTATCAACGTCCTGGTCTAGAACGACTCTTCAGGGGGCTCAAGGCCCCGGCAGATCTCATCTTGGAACGAGTTTCCCGCTTAGATGCTTTCAGCGGTTATCTCTTCCGCACATAGCTACTCGGCAATGCCACTGGCGTGACAACCGATACACCAGAGGTGCGTCCACTCCGGTCCTCTCGTACTAGGAGCAGGCTTCCTCAAATCTGCAGCGCCCACGGAAGATAGGGACCAAACTGTCTCACGACGTTTTAAACCCAGCTCACGTACCTCTTTAAATGGCGAACAGCCATACCCTTGGGACCGGCTACAGCCCCAGGATGAGATGAGCCGACATCGAGGTGCCAAACACCGCCGTCGATATGAACTCTTGGGCGGTATCAGCCTGTTATCCCCAGAGTACCTTTTATCCGTTGAGCGATGGCCCTTCCATACAGAACCACCGGATCACTATGTCCTGCTTTCGCATCTGCTCGACTTGTCAGTCTCGCAGTTAAGCACGCTTATGCCATTGCACTATCGTCACGATGTCCGACCGTAACTAGCGTACCTTCGAACTCCTCCGTTACGCTTTGGGAGGAGACCGCCCCAGTCAAACTGCCTACCATGCACTGTCCCCGATCCAGATAATGGACCTAGGTTAGAACCTCAAACACACCAGGGTGGTATTTCAACGTTGGCTCCATAAGATCTAGCGACCCTACTTCAAAGCCTCCCACCTATCCTACACAGATCTGTTCAAAGTCCAATACAAAGCTACAGTAAAGGTTCATGGGGTCTTTCCGTCTTTCCGCGGGGAGATTGCATCATCACAAACATTTCAACTTCGCTGAGTCTCGGGAGGAGACAGTGTGGCCATCGTTACGCCATTCGTGCAGGTCGGAACTTACCCGACAAGGAATTTCGCTACCTTAGGACCGTTATAGTTACGGCCGCCGTTTACTGGGACTTCAATCAAGAGCTTGCACCCCATCATTTAATCTTCCAGCACCGGGCAGGCGTCACACCCTATACGTCCACTTTCGTGTTTGCAGAGTGCTGTGTTTTTAATAAACAGTCGCAGCCACCGATTTTTTGCAACCCATTCATGCTCCGTTGTTCACTTCACACTACTAGGGCACACCTTCTTCCGAAGTTACGGTGTCAATTTGCCGAGTTCCTTCTCCCGAGTTCTCTCAAGCGCCTTAGAATACTCATCTCGCGCACCAGTGTCGGTTTGCGGTACGGTCGTGTGCAGCTGAAGCTTAGTGGCTTTTCCTGGAACCTCGTTCAATCACTTCGCGAGCAAGCTCGCTCGATCGGCAGCCTCGGTATATGTCAGGCGGATTTGCCTACCTGACGCCTACATCTGCCTAAACCGGGATATCCAACACCCGGATGACCTATTAAGATCCGTCCCCACATCGCACTACACATCGGTACAGGAATATTGACCTGTTTCCCATCAGCTACGCATCTCTGCCTCACCTTAGGGGCCGACTCACTCTACGCCGATGAACGTTGCGTAGAAAACCTTGCGCTTACGGCGAGGGGGCTTTTCACCCCCTTTAACGCTACTCATGTCAGCATTCGCACTTCTGATACCTCCAGCAGCCTTTACAAGCCACCTTCACAGGCTTACAGAACGCTCTCCTACCACTTGCAATAAATTGCAAATCCGCAGCTTCGGTAACTGGCTTAGCCCCGTTACATCTTCCGCGCAGGACGACTCGATCAGTGAGCTATTACGCTTTCTTTAAATGATGGCTGCTTCTAAGCCAACATCCTGACTGTTTTAGCCTTCCCACTTCGTTTCCCACTTAGCCAATTTTAGGGACCTTAGCTGGCGGTCTGGGTTGTTTCCCTCTTGAGTCCGGACGTTAGCACCCGGTGCTCTGTCTCCCAAGCTGTACTCTGCGGTATTCGGAGTTTGCATAGGTTTGGTAAGTCGCCATGACCCCCTAGCCTAAACAGTGCTCTACCCCCGCAGGTAATACTTGAGGCACTACCTAAATAGTTTTCGGAGAGAACCAGCTATTTCCAAGTTTGTTTAGCCTTTCACCCCTATCCACAGCTCATCCGCTAGTTTTGCAACACTAGTCGGTTCGGACCTCCAGTACCTGTTACGGCACCTTCATCCTGGCCATGGATAGATCACTTGGTTTCGGGTCTACACCCAGCGACTAAGACGCCCTGTTCGGACTCGGTTTCCCTACGCCTTCCCTATTCGGTTAAGCTTGCCACTGAATGTAAGTCGCTGACCCATTATACAAAAGGTACGCAGTCACCCTTTCAGGCTCCTACTTTTTGTAAGCACGCGGTTTCAGGATCTATTTCACTCCCCTCCCGGGGTTCTTTTCGCCTTTCCCTCACGGTACTAGTTCACTATCGGTCAATGATGAGTATTTAGCCTTGGAGGATGGTCCCCCCATATTCAGACAGGATTACACGTGTCCCGCCCTACTTTTCGTTAGCTCAGTACCACACGTCTCTTTTCACGTACAGGGCTATCACCTGCTATGGCCAGCCTTTCCAGACTGTTCCGTTAAGAGTCGCGCTATCACTAACAGGCTCTTCCGATTTCGCTCGCCACTACTTTCGGAATCTCGGTTGATGTCTTTTCCTCGAGCTACTGAGATGTTTCAGTTCACCCGGTTCGCCTCGCATGACTATGTATTCATCATGCGATACCTTTGCAGGTGGGTTTCCCCATTCGGAAATCTCCGGATCAAAGCTAATTTGCCAGCTCCCCGAAGCTTATCGCAGGCTATCACGTCCTTCGTCGCCTATCATTGCCAAGGCATCCACCACGTGCTCTTATTCACTTGACCCTATAACTTTGATGCCTCTTATCGAAGACCAAAATTACTCAAGGAATATGTCAGGTCTTTCACCTGACGCGTTATGCCGTAATTGAACTCTCGTTCAGATTACTAAATTTCAAACGTGAAGTTTGATATTCGTTTGACGCAATCAAATTTTTGTCACTGGCGGCACGGTCTGCACTAAACCTTTACGAATGTGCAGTTTCCGCCAGCAACGCTGATTCGAACTCTATGAATTTTTTAAAGAACAGCCGATTGATCAAGAGATCTTGACCAACAACAAAGAGGCCTCTTGCAAAGCCACTTTGGTGTTGATTTTCTTGTTGGATAAGCGAAGTTGGTGGAGGTGACAGGACTCGAACCCGCTACCTACTGCTTGCAAAGCAGCCGCTCTCCCAGCTGAGCTACACCCCCAAACACGATTGGACATTGGAGGGATGGTGGGTCTGGTTGGTCTCGAACCAACGACCCCCGCCTTATCAAGACGGTGCTCTAACCAACTGAGCTACAGACCCAAGCCGGTCGCTTGAGTCAAGTATTTCTACCCAACCGTTGGCGACAACCTTCCAACAACCGATAAGTGTGAGCGTTTGAGCTTCGTTGCAGTTTCCAGAAAGGAGGTGATCCAGCCGCACCTTCCGATACGGCTACCTTGTTACGACTTCACCCCAGTCACGAACCCTGCCGTGGTAATCGCCCTCCTTGCGGTTAGGCTAACTACTTCTGGCAGAACCCGCTCCCATGGTGTGACGGGCGGTGTGTACAAGACCCGGGAACGTATTCACCGTGACATTCTGATCCACGATTACTAGCGATTCCGACTTCACGCAGTCGAGTTGCAGACTGCGATCCGGACTACGACTGGTTTTATGGGATTAGCTCCCCCTCGCGGGTTGGCAACCCTTTGTACCAGCCATTGTATGACGTGTGTAGCCCCACCTATAAGGGCCATGAGGACTTGACGTCATCCCCACCTTCCTCCGGTTTATCACCGGCAGTCCCATTAGAGTGCCCTTTCGTAGCAACTAATGGCAAGGGTTGCGCTCGTTGCGGGACTTAACCCAACATCTCACGACACGAGCTGACGACAGCCATGCAGCACCTGTGTTATGGCTCTCTTTCGAGCACTCCTTCATCTCTAAAGGATTCCATACATGTCAAAGGTGGGTAAGGTTTTTCGCGTTGCATCGAATTAAACCACATCATCCACCGCTTGTGCGGGTCCCCGTCAATTCCTTTGAGTTTCAACCTTGCGGCCGTACTCCCCAGGCGGTCAACTTCACGCGTTAGCTTCGTTACTGAGTCAGTTAAGACCCAACAACCAGTTGACATCGTTTAGGGCGTGGACTACCAGGGTATCTAATCCTGTTTGCTCCCCACGCTTTCGTGCATGAGCGTCAGTGCAGGCCCAGGGGATTGCCTTCGCCATCGGTGTTCCTCCGCATATCTACGCATTTCACTGCTACACGCGGAATTCCATCCCCCTCTGCCGCACTCCAGCAATGCAGTCACAAATGCAGTTCCCAGGTTAAGCCCGGGGATTTCACATCTGTCTTGCATTACCGCCTGCGCACGCTTTACGCCCAGTAATTCCGATTAACGCTCGCACCCTACGTATTACCGCGGCTGCTGGCACGTAGTTAGCCGGTGCTTATTCTTACGGTACCGTCATGGGCCCCAGGTATTAACCAGAGCCTTTTCGTTCCGTACAAAAGCAGTTTACAACCCGAAGGCCTTCATCCTGCACGCGGCATTGCTGGATCAGGCTTGCGCCCATTGTCCAAAATTCCCCACTGCTGCCTCCCGTAGGAGTCTGGACCGTGTCTCAGTTCCAGTGTGGCTGGTCGTCCTCTCAGACCAGCTACAGATCGTCGGCTTGGTGAGCCTTTACCCCACCAACTACCTAATCTGATATCGGCCGCTCCAATCGCGCGAGGTCTTGCGATCCCCCGCTTTCATCCATAGATCGTATGCGGTATTAGCACAGCTTTCGCTGCGTTATCCCCCACGACTGGGCACGTTCCGATATATTACTCACCCGTTCGCCACTCGCCACCAGGATTGCTCCCGTGCTGCCGTTCGACTTGCATGTGTAAGGCATGCCGCCAGCGTTCAATCTGAGCCAGGATCAAACTCTATAGTTCGATCTTGTTAACTTCTCGCTCGATCTCTCGAGCAACTCATAAAAACGGAATTGAAGTGACTTCACTTCTATTCTCATGAGCGTTTGAGTGCAGTGCACTCGTTCCGAAGAACTTGGCAACTTGGCACCAAACGCCCACGCTTATCGGCTGTATATTTTTAAAGACCCAAACTCATCAACCT
>NZ_QPJK01000026.1 GCF_003337555.1 Pseudorhodoferax soli
GGTGGATTCAACCGGTCGACGCAACACCTTCAATCAAGGAGGTGTCTATGGGCCGACCGGCGGGTTGGATGCAGAGGTTGACGGGGCGTGGCGCGATGCGCTCGCCTGGAGCGCCGTCGCTGCGACGGGAAGTGGAACGACAGTTCTGGCAGCAAATTGCCACCGGAATCACGAGCGAGAAGGCCGCTGAAGCCGTCGGCGTGTCACAGCCGGTGGGCTCGCGCTGGTTCCGGCATCGTGGCGGCATGCCATTGTTCATGTCGACACCTGTTTCCGAGCGGTACCTGTCCTTTGCAGAACGAGAAGAGATTGCCTTGCTGCGGGCCCAGGATATTGGTGTGAGGGAGATAGCCCGTCGTTTGGGACGAAGCCCCTCGACCGTCTCGCGAGAGCTGACGCGCAACGCCGCAACACGCAGCGGCAAACTCGACTACCGGGCATCGGTCGCACAGTGGAAGGCCGAGCTTGTGGCCAAGAGGCCAAAGCCGGCCAAGCTGGCCACCAACCCGCAACTGCGTCGCTATGTTCAAGACCGCTTGGAAGGCAAGCTGCATGACAGCCGCGGCAAAGAAGTCACTGGCCCTCGGCAGGCACCATTCATTGGGCGCAACAAACCGCACCGCGGAGACCGCAAGTGGGTGAAGGGTTGGTCACCGGAGCAGATCGCACATCGCTTACGGATCGACTTCCCCGATGATCCATCGATGCGCATCTCCCATGAAGCCATCTACCAGTCCCTGTACATCCAGGGCCGAGGGGCTCTCAAGCGCGAGCTGGTGAGCTATCTGCGCACGGGCCGTGCCTTGCGTACGCCGCGGGCCAGGGCCCAAGCCAAGGCATGGGCACACGTCAGCGAGGAAGTGATGATTTCCAACCGACCGCCACAGGCCGATGATCGTGCCGTTCCTGGTCATTGGGAAGGAGACCTGATCATCGGGCTGGACCGGTCTGCCATCGGCACGCTGGTGGAGCGATCAACCCGCTTCACCATGCTCGTGCACTTGCCGCGCGAGGCCGGCTATGGACTGACTCCCCGAACGAAGAACGGACCTGCGCTGGCCGGCTATGGCGCCATCACCATGGCCAATGCGCTCAAGAAAACGGTGAGCACGATGCCTACGCAACTGTGGCAGTCACTGACCTGGGACCGCGGCAAGGAGCTGTCCGACCATGCCCGGTTCACCATTGAATCGGGCGTGAAGGTCTTCTTCGCCGACCCACACAGCCCCTGGCAGCGCGGCACGAACGAGAACACCAACGGCCTGCTACGCCAGTACTTCCCTAAGGGCACTGACCTGTCCCGATGGGACGTGCGCGAGCTTCAAGCTGTGACCAACGCCTTGAACAGCAGGCCACGCAAAACGTTGGACTGGAGGACTCCCACGGAGGCGCTGAACGACTACCTAAAATCCGCCGCGTAACCCGGTGTTGCGTCGACCGGTTGAATCCACC
>NZ_QPJK01000027.1 GCF_003337555.1 Pseudorhodoferax soli
CCGGAGACGATGATCTTGGCGGCCGTCAGTTCCGGGCGCTCGTTCTTGGCGATCTCCGAGCCCAGGAAGGTGGACTTGGCGCCAGCGGCCACGGCCGACAGGCTTTCCACGGCAGCAGAGCCACCGGTGGCGGCTGCGGCGTCGAAGCCGGTGCCGCGCACGGTGATGACCTTCACGCTGTCGCCGCTCTGCACGGTGGCAATCGCGTTGCCGGCGTAGATCGGGCGCTCGAAGGTGTCGGGGCTGTCGACCTTGGTGATGTCGCTGATCTGGCTCACGTCCAGCTTGGCGGCCACGCGCGGGGCGACGTTCTTGCCGCTGGCGGTGGCCGGGAACAGGATGTGGCTGTAGTTGCCAGCGATGGCCAGCACCTGGGCGGCCACGTTCTCGGCCAGGCCGTGTTCCAGGCCGGCTTCGTCGGCGTGCAGCACCTTGGCCACGCCGGCGATCTGGGCGGCGGCCTTGGCGGCTTCGCCCGCGTTGTGGCCGGCCACCAGCACGTGGACGTCGCCACCGATGGCGACGGCGGCGGTGACGGTGTTCAGGGTCGCGCTCTTGACGGAGGCGTTGTCGTGTTCTGCGATGACGAGGATGGACATGTTCTTGTTCTCCTTCAGATGACCTTGGCTTCGGTCTTCAGCTTGGCGACCAGCGTGGCCACGTCGGGCACCTTGATGCCGGCGCTGCGCTTGGGCGGCTCGCCGACCTTCAGCGTCTTGAGCTTGCTGGCCACGTCCACGCCCAGGTCCTCGGGCTTGAAGGTGTCCAGCTGCTTCTTCTTGGCCTTCATGATGTTGGGCAGCGTGACGTAGCGCGGCTCGTTCAGGCGCAGGTCGGTGGTGATGACAGCGGGCGTGGACAGCTCCAGCGTCTCCAGGCCGCCATCCACTTCGCGCGTGACCTTGACCTTGTCGCCGGCCAGTTCGACCTTGCTGGCGAACGTGGCCTGCGGCAGGTCGGCCAGGGCCGCCAGCATCTGGCCGGTCTGGTTGCAGTCGTCGTCGATGGCCTGCTTGCCGAGGATGATCAGGCCGGGCTGTTCCTTGTCGACCAGGGCCTTGAGCAGCTTGGCCACGGCCAGGGGCTGCAGTTCGGCATCGGTATGGACCAGGATGGCGCGGTCGGCGCCGATGGCCATGGCGGTGCGCAGGGTTTCCTGGCACTGCTGCACGCCGCAGGACACGGCGATCACCTCGGTGACCACGCCCTTTTCCTTCAGGCGCACGGCCTCTTCGACGGCGATCTCGTCAAACGGGTTCATGCTCATCTTGACGTTGGCGATGTCAACGCCGCTGCCGTCGGACTTCACGCGAACCTTCACGTTGTAGTCGACCACGCG
>NZ_QPJK01000028.1 GCF_003337555.1 Pseudorhodoferax soli
AGTGAACCGCCCCGGGTTTCGCGGAGGCTCCAACTCTTGAGAGAATGGAGCCATGAGCAAGAACAACGCGAACAAATTTTCCCCGGAAGTGCGTGAACGAGCGGTGCGCCTGGTGCAGGAGCACCGTGCGGACTACCCATCGCTGTGGCTGGCGGTCGAGTCGATCGCGCCGAAGATTGGCTGTTCATCGCAGACCCTGCTGACCTGGGTCAAGCGCCAGGAGATCGACAGTGGCAAGCGCGAAGGGCTGACAACCAGCGAACGCGACGAGCTCAAGCGGTTGCAGCGCGAGAACAAAGAGCTGCGCCGAGCCAACGATATCTTGCGCACGGCCAGCGCTTTTTTCGCGCAGGCGGAGCTCGACCGCAAGTTCAAGCTGTAAACGCCTATATCGACCGGCACCGCGATGCTTACGGGGTCGAGCCGATCTGCAAGGTTTTGCAGGTTGCCCCGTCCGCTTACCGGCGCCATGCAGCCCGCCAGCGCGATCCGTCGCTGCGCAGCGCTCGTGCCCAACGCGATGACCATCTCAAGCCCCAGGTCCACCGGGTTTGGCAGGAGAACCTGCGGGTGTACGGCGCGGACAAGGTCTGGCGGCAGCTGAACCGCGAGGGTGTTGTGGTGGCCCGCTGTACGGTCGAACGTCTGATGCATGCTCAGGGTCTGCAAGGCGTACGGCGCGGCAAGCGAGTGCGCACCACTGTGCCCGATGAAACAGCCGTGCGCCCGCTCGATCGGGTGAACCGTCAGTTCTGGGCCGATCGTCCCAATCAGCTCTGGGTTTCGGACTTTACCTATGTCTCGACCTGGCAAGGCTGGCTGTACGTGGCCTTCGTCATCGACGTCTACGCCCGGCGCATCGTCGGCTGGCGCGTGAGCACATCCATGACAACCGACTTCGTCCTCGATGCCTTGGAGCAAGCCCTCTATGACCGCAGGCCTGGCAACGATGGTTCTCTGATCCATCATTCCGATAGGGGGTCGCAATACGTCAGTATTCGCTATAGCGAGCGCCTGGCCGAGGCTGGCATCGAACCGTCGGTCGGCAGCCGCGGCGACAGCTACGACAACGCGCTGGCCGAGACAATCAACGGGCTCTACAAAGCCGAATTGATTCATCGGCGCGGCCCCTGGAAAAACCGGGAATCGGTCGAGCTGGCTACCCTGGAATGGGTCGCCTGGTTCAACCATAAACGCCTGCTCTCATCGATCGGCTATATCCCGCCTGCCGAAGCTGAGGCAAACTACTACAACCGACTCGGAACCCCATCCGATAAGGCCGTCTTACTTTAACTAAACAGCCTCCGCGAAACCCGGGGCGGTTCA
>NZ_QPJK01000029.1 GCF_003337555.1 Pseudorhodoferax soli
TCCAGGCCCGGGCTGCTCAGTTCCACACCACCGCCGTGCAGCTCGGCCAGGTGCTTGACGATGGACAGGCCCAGCCCCAGGCCGCCGCTGGCGCGCTTGCCCGGCGCTTCGCTCTGCGTGAACTTCTCGAACACGCGGTCCAGGAAGGCCGGCGCGATGCCCTTGCCCTGGTCCGTCACCGTCAGTTCCAGCCACTCGGCGCTGCGGGAGAGCACCACGCGCACGGTGCCGCCCGGGTTCGAGAACTTGATGGCGTTGTTGAAGATGTTCCAGAAGATCTGCTGGAACCGCGCCGGGTCCAGCAGCACCGGGCCGGTGGGCTGCAGGTCCAGTTCCAGCTGCAGTTCGCGGCTGCCCAGCTGCTGGCGCATCGCGTCGATGGAGGACTGCACCAGCGCGACGGGGTCGGCCAGCTCGCGCTGCAGCCCCAGCTTGCCCGAGTTGATGCGCGAGACGTCCAGGATGTCCGAGATGATCCGGGCCTGGGTCTGCGCATTGCGGCGGATGGCGTCCAGGCCCTTGGCGATGTCCGGCGTCTGCGGCTTGCGCAGCAGCACGTGCACGTTCATGAGGATGGCGTTGAGCGGGTTGCGCAGCTCGTGCGAGAGCACGGCGACGAAGTCGTCCTTCGTGCGGCTGTGGCGTTCCGCATTGGCGCGCGCGGCCTGCTCGCGTTCCAGCAGCAGCTGCTTGTAGCGCTGCTCGCTCACGCGCAACTGTTCCTCGGCGATGCGCGCGCGGATCAGCGCCTGCAGCGTGGCCACCAGCACGGCCGGCTCGACCGGGTGCTCCAGGTACGCGTCGGCGCCGGAGTTCAGGCCGGCCACCTTGTCCGAACTCTCGATGTAGGTGGCCGACAGGTGCAGCACGGGCAGCACCACGGTCTCGGGCAGCTCGCGCAGCATGCGGCAGACGGTGAAGCCGTCCATGTCGGGCAGGTGCACGTCCAGCACTGCGGCCGAGATGCCGCCGGCTCGGGCCCGCTCCAGGCCTTCGGCGCCGGTCAGCGCCTCCACCGTCCGGAAGCCCGCCGCGCGCAGGATGCGGCAGGTGGAATAGCGCGTGGCGGGACTGTCGTCCACCACCAGCACGGTGTGCTGCGCGCGGTCGATGGTGGTGCTGACCTTGTGCATGCCGCAGGTCCTCAGTCGGAATGGGCGTCGCCGCCCGCAGGCGCTGCGCG
>NZ_QPJK01000030.1 GCF_003337555.1 Pseudorhodoferax soli
TTGCCGCCTTCGCGGATGGCGAAGCGCAGGCCTTCTTCCATGGCGATCGGGTTGATCAGCTTGACGGTGATCGACACGTTGTCGCCAGGCATGACCATTTCCTTGCCTTCAGGCAGGCTGATGGCGCCGGTCACGTCGGTCGTGCGGAAGTAGAACTGCGGACGGTAGTTGTTGAAGAACGGCGTGTGACGGCCACCTTCGTCCTTGGACAGCACGTAGATCTCGCTGGTGAAGTGCGTGTGCGGCTTGATCGAGCCGGGCTTGCACAGCACTTGGCCGCGTTCGACTTCTTCGCGCTTGGTGCCGCGCAGCAAGATGCCGACGTTGTCGCCAGCCTGGCCCTGGTCCAGCAGCTTGCGGAACATTTCCACGCCGGTGCAGATGGTCTTGGCCGTGGCCTTGATGCCGACGATCTCGATTTCTTCACCGACCTTGATCACGCCGCGCTCGACACGACCGGTCACCACGGTGCCGCGGCCGGAAATGGAGAACACGTCTTCCACGGGCATCAGGAAGGTGCCGTCGATGGCACGCTCGGGCGTGGGAATGTAGTTGTCCAGCGCGTCGGCCAGCTTCAGGATGGCGCCTTCGCCCAGGTCGCCCTTGTCGCCTTCGATGGCGAGCTTGGCCGAGCCGTGGATGATGGGGGTGTCATCGCCGGGGAATTCGTACTTGTCCAGCAGCTCGCGCACTTCCATTTCGACGAGCTCGAGCAGTTCGGCATCGTCCACCATGTCGCACTTGTTCAGGAACACGATGATGTAGGGCACGCCGACCTGGCGGGCCAGCAGGATGTGCTCACGGGTCTGGGGCATCGGGCCGTCGGCGGCCGAGCACACCAGGATGGCGCCGTCCATCTGGGCGGCACCGGTGATCATGTTCTTGACGTAGTCGGCGTGGCCGGGGCAGTCCACGTGCGCGTAGTGGCGCGTGGCGGTTTCGTACTCGACGTGCGCGGTGTTGATCGTGATGCCGCGTGCCTTTTCTTCGGGAGCCGCGTCGATCTGGTCGTAGGCCTTGGCCTGACCGCCGAACTTGGCGGCCAGCACCGTCGTGATCGCTGCCGTCAGCGTGGTCTTGCCGTGGTCCACGTGGCCGATGGTGCCGACGTTCACGTGCGGCTTGGTCCGCGCGAATTTCTCTTTTGCCAT